>NZ_VIGH01000009.1 GCF_006704125.1 Rhodococcus spelaei | reverse complement strand
CGCTCCTCGACTTCGCCACCGACACCCTCGAAGACCTCTACAACAAGTACGGCAACTACCGCACCCACCACGACGAAGACGAGGACGCCCGCGAGGACTACCAGGCAGCGAGGCGCGACGACACCTACACGGCGGCACCAGCGCCGGAGCCCGAGCCGGAGCCGGAGCCGGCCAGCCCACCAGACCCCGACACCATTGCACGCCAACGCAACTCGGGCCTCACCGTCTGCCGCTCCCACATCCTGCCCGCCGGCACCCAACCCCGACGAACACGCCCCGACCCCCTACACACCCCACGACAGCGCGCCGCCCACCTCGACGCCCTCCGCCGCCAACTCACGACAGACCCCGACTCGGTCCGAGCCCTCTTCCCCGACGGCCACGGCGGATTCACCGACCCACCACCCGGCGCCCTCACCTACCGCCCGAACGCCGCCCTCGCCGCGGCCATCCGACTGCGCGACGGCCACTGCCGCCACCCCGGGTGCACCGTCCCCGCCGACCGCTGCCAGATCGACCACATCGTCCCCTTCGACCACACCCGCCCCTGGCTCGGCGGCTGGACCATCGCCACCAACCTCCAGTGCCTCTGCGTCCTGCACCACCAACTCAAAACCGCAGGACTATGGCACTACGACATGCTCACCGACGCAGTCATCCACGCCCACAACACCATCGGTCAACACGACATCACCCAGCCGATCGTCCGACGGAGATACGACTAGCGTTGCGCCATGACGTGCACACTGATGACCAGCTGGCGCGGACGTGAGCTCGTACCCACCACCGGCGAGTCCGAGGGCGGAGTCGACGCGACCCCGATTCTCGACTGGGACCACCTCGAGACCACGCCCGCGACCACCGACGACTTCCTGCGGTCGACCCACCGCTGGGTCCAACAGCACATCCGCGCCGTGTACGCCCTCGACGACACGCAACCGGCATCGGTGACCGTCGCGCGCGGGCGCGGCTCGTGCAGCCAACGGCTCGCGGTAGTCGAGGCGCTGGCAAGACGCAACGGAATCAGCACCCGCGTCGAGGGTCTGGTCCTGCGCGGCGAGTTCTGGTATCCGCGGTTCCGCTACCTGCGACCATTCGTCCCCGACCGTGTACTCCTCGCCTGGCCGAGCTTCCTCGTCGACGGCGAATGGATCGATGCATCAGCCGCATTCGTCGGGGAAAGCTGCACGGCGCCTGAGCCTTTCGCCAACAGTGGCGAGGAGACCCTGTTCGACGCCGCGGCTCGCAATCCCATCAGTTGGAGCGCAGGCACGACATCATCCAGCTGCCTCGACTTGTCCGGCTTCGTCGTTCAGTCGCTGGGCAGTTTCGATTCTCGCGACGACTTGTTCTCCCGGTACGGCCAGACCCTTACCCGACCGGTGCGGACCGTCCTCGAGCCGCTGTTCGGACACTGGTATCCCGGGTAGCCTCGGCCGCATGGAGTCGCTCGCCACGCACGCCCTGATTTTCCTGTCACTGACCGGCGGCGGGGCAGTCGTCATCTGGGTGGCGCGGGCCGGCGCACGTGGCCGGCTGCGCCGCAACGGGTTCGTCGGCTTCCGGACGCCGACGACGATGGCCAGCGACGAGGCGTGGGCGGCCGCGCACCGGGCGGGTGGCCGCCTCGCCGAGATCGGCGGTTGGTGCCTGGCGGCCGCCGGGATCGCCACCCTGTTCCCCGTGTCGGAATCCGCACGCACGGCCGTGTCGCTGTGCGGCGCGATCCTGCTCGGCGGGTTCGTGGCGGCGGGCGCGTGGGTAGGGGTTCGCGCGGCGAGGGACATCGCCCCTCCCGACATGGAACGATGAACCGATGAGCGCCCACACACCATTCGACGCCATCGTCCTGGCCGGCGGCTCGGCCAGCCGCATGGGCGGCGTCGACAAGCCGTCCATCGAGGTCGGCGGGCGCTCGATGCTCCACACCGCGCTCGACGCCGTCGCCGCCGCAGACCGAGTCGTGGTCGTCGGGCCGCATCGCGACGACCTGGACCCGACCATCCGCCAGACCCAGGAGTCACCGCACGGTGCGGGCCCGGTCTCGGCGCTCGCCGCCGGACTGCGGGAGGTCAGCGCCGACCTGGTCGTCACGTTGGCCGCCGACCTTCCGTTCCTCACGCCGTCGACCATCGAACGCCTGCTCGCCGCGCTCGCGGCCGAACCCGCCGCCGACGCCGCGTTCGCGACTGACGAGACCGGCCGGGTGCAGTTCCTGCTCGGACTGTGGCGAACCGGAGCGCTCACGGCCCGACTCGACGCACTCGAGCCGGACGGGCTCGTCAACCGCGCCATGAAGTCACTGGTTCCGAAAAACCATGTCACCGTCCAGATGTCGGGAATCTCCGACTGCGACACCGAGGCGGACGTCGCGGCCGCCCGGGCCCGCACCGCCGCCGCGCCGATGACGATCACGCAGGCCCGGCGGGCGATCCGCGATGACATCCCTCCCCTGGCCACGCGCGTCCTGCCGCCGACACTCGCTCTCGACTCGGTGCTCGCGGAGTCGCTGATCGCCGCCGCTCCTTTTCCCCGGTTCGACGTCTCCGCGATGGATGGCTATGCCGTGTCCGGTTCCGGGCCATGGCAACTCGACACCGCGATCAGGTACGCGGGGTCCGAGGAGGACCTCACGCTCACGCCCGGACACGCGGTGCGGATCGCGACCGGGGCGCACGTGCCGCCGGGCTCGACCTCGGTGGTGCGCGACGAGCACGTCGAACTCGCCGGAACCACCGTCAGTCGGCGACCCGACGTACCGGTCCGCGACGACACCCGGCGCAGCGGCGAAGACTGGCGGCCCGGCGCCCTGCTGGCGACTGCGGGCGCCCGTGTCACCCCCGCGGTCGCCTCCGTCGCGCTCAGCGGCGAGGTCGCGGCGTTGACGGTCCGCGGTCCGGTCCGCGCTCACGTCGTGGTCACCGGGGACGAGATCCGCCGGGACGGCCCGTTGCGCGAGGGACAGACCCGCGACTCGGTCGGTCCGCTGCTGCCGCAATTCCTGTCGTGGTGCGGGGTACGTACAGCCACCGAGTCGCACCTGCGCGACACCGCAGGCGGATTCGACGAACTGCTCGGGCAGCCTGCCGCGGCGACCGGGGCGGACGCCGAGCTGATCGTGATCGTCGGCGCCACCGGCGGCGGGGCGGCCGACCACATGCGCCTGGCGCTGCAGCGACGGGGCGCACGGACGATAGTCGGGCGGGTGCAGGTGCGTCCGGGCGGATCCCAGGTCGTTGCGTCGCTACCGGACGGCCGAATCGTCTTGGGACTGCCCGGAAATCCGTATGCCGCGGTCGCGACGCTGCTGCTGACGGCGCCCGCCGTCGTCGCGGCCCTCACCGGAGAACCGAGCCCTGTCCCGACGACCGGCGTCGTCGCGAACGCCGCTCAGGCGAGCTCGGATTTCCCGCGGATCGTCCCGGTCACCCGCATGCCCGACGGTCGCTGGCACGCGGCGGGCCACGTGCGTACCGCCCACCTGGCCGCGCTCGTCGGAGCTCAGGCCCTCGCGGTCATCGAACCGGCAACGCCCGACGACGGCATCGCGGAACTACTTCCGCTGCGGTAGCGCTCGACGAGCAGTCCCACCAGGTCCGGGTGCACTCCGAGCGGCTCGGCCACGCCGTCCGCACCCGACTCCTCGAGGCGCCGGTGAAACAGACCGTGCGCCAACAGGTACGACGCCACGAACACCCGACGACCGCCGGTCTCGCGTATCCTCCGGACCACGTCCGGCACGCGAGGCTCCGCCGTGGCCACGTACCCGATCTCCACTCGGTCGCCGGTCAGCTCGGCCAGCATCGCGGCCGCCCGGCGCACGTCCGCCAGCGCCCGACGATCCGAGGACCCGGCGGCGGCGAGCACCACCGCGTCGCCGTCGCGCCAGCCTGCCTCGCGCAGTCGCTCGAGCAGCACCCGCGCCAGCACCGGGTCGGGGCCCAGCGCCGGGGTGACGTGCACCTGCGGATGCGCCGAGTCCGCGACCTCGCGCGGGACGTCGGTGTGCACGTGATAGCCGGAGGCCAGGAAGGCCGGCACCACGACCGCCGAACCTGGAAGGTCCCGCAGGACCTCCGCCGGCGACGGGCCGAGCACGTCGACGAACGCGACCCGCGTGGTGCCCACCTGCGCGGACACCCGGTCGGCCAGCGCGGCGACCATGTCCACGCCCCGGGTGCTTCGGGTGCCGTGGGCGACCAGCACCAGTGTCGGCCTAGTCATCGTCTCTCCCCGTGACCGGCTCGTCCCCGCAATCCACCGGGTCGAGGGCCAACCGGTAGCCGCGCTTGACCACGGTCTGCACGATCTTCGGCGCGCCGAGGCAGGCCCGCAGGCGGGCGATCGCCGTCTCCACGGCGTGGGTGTCTCCGCCGCCGCCGGGCAGCACCGCCAGCAGTTCCTCGCGCGAGACCACTCGTCCCGGCCGGTGCGCCAACGTGCGCATCAATGCCATGGCGGCGGGGGCCAACTGGCGAACCTCGCCGTCGACGACCACACACCCGCCACGCACGCTCAGGTCGTGACCGGCCACCCGCAGCCGCACCGACCGCCGCGGGAGCTCCTCGGCGATGTGCCGGGCCAGCGACCCGAGCCGGGCCCGGGACGGGATGGTGGTGGGGACGCCGAGCGCCTCGAGCGGCGCCGCGGTCACCGGTCCGACGCAGACCGCGAGGACCCGAGTGCGCAACGAGTGCAGCAGCGGGTCGACCAGTCCGATCTCCTTGGCACGCATCAACATCGACGCGACCGCGGGCGCGCTGGTGAAGCTGACCGCGTCCAGCGCACCACCGACGGTCGCCTCGATCATCCGATCCATGCCGGTCTGGTCCTCCGGCGGCGTCCACCGGTACACCGGTACGGGAACCACCTCCGCACCCGCCAGCCGCAGTACCTCGCAGAAGTCGGGCAGCGGTTCCCATTCGGTGGTGGCGCCGTGCAACTGCACCGCGATCCGCTTGCCCTCCACGCCCTCTGCCAGCAGGTGGTCGATCACCTCGGCCGACGACTCCGACGGCGGCGACCACTCCTCGCGGAGGTCGGCCGCCCGGATGGCGCCCTTGGCCTTGGGACCGCGCGCGAGGATCCTGGACCCGGACAGTGCGGACGTCAGGCCCTCGGCGAGGCCCCAGCCGTCCGCGGCCTCCATCCAGCCCCGGAAGCCGATGCCGGTGGTGGCCACCGTGATCTCCGCGGGCGAGTCGATCAACTCCCTGGTGACCCGTTCCAACTCCGCATCGTCGACGAGCGGAATGATCCGGATCGCGGCCGCCGCGACGACCGTCGCCCCGCGCCGGGTCAGCAGGGTGCTGAACTCCTCCGACCGCCGGGCCGCGGTCACCCCGACCGTGAAACCGAGCAACGGTTCACCGATCCGGGGCACCGCCCCCGTCTCGCTCACGCGCTGGCAATCTGCGCGTCGGAGCCGTCGGCAGAATGCGCGGCAGAGCCGCTGTGCACCTGCACCACGCCGGCCCACACGCGCACGTCGTAGACCGGCAGCCGTACCGACTCGTCGTCGAGGCAGCGGCCGTCGGCGAGGGAGAAGACCTGCTTGAGCAGGGGCGAGACCACGATGGGTTCGCCTGCCCGGTCCCCGACCAGCCCTCGCGACATCACCGCGGCCCGGCCGAACGGGTCGATGTTCCCGACCGCGTAGAGCGAACCGTCCTCGAGCAGGAACAGCGCGGCCTGCTCGACACCGCGGATGAGCACCGCCACTCCCCGTCCGGGGATCAGGTGACTGAGCGGGCAGGCCGAGGTCCACTCGAGCTTTCCGTCGTTGACGCTCTCGCGTCCGTGTCCGGTCACGTTGTGGGCCCTCGTTTCGATAACGGTCATCACGACCCCTCCTTCGTGCTGGCTTACTTTCTACGTTTCCGGTGTTACCTGGGCGTTAAGGCACGATTCCCGGAGCGTAAGCAGGCCGCTACCGCACAGTCGGCATGCCCATCAGGACCGGAACCTTGCGGGCACCGGACTCGTCGAACACCACGGTCGGGTCGGCCTCCTCCGGGGCGTTGACGAACGAGACGAACCGCGAGAGCTTCTCGGGGTCCTCCAGCACGCCCGCCCACTCGTCCTGGTAACCCTCCACGTGCTTGGCCATCTCCGACTCGAGCTCGTCCGCGATGCCGAGGCTGTCCTCGCAGACCACCTCCTTGAGGTGGTCGAGTCCACCCTCCATCGCCTCCACCCACGGCGCGGTGCGCTGCAGCCGGTCCGCGGTGCGGATGTAGAACATCAGGTACCGGTCGATGTAGCGGACGAGCGTCTCGTCGTCCAGACCGCCGGCCAGCAACTGCGCGTGCTTGGGCGACTGTCCGCCGTTGCCACCGACGTACAGGTTCCAACCGTGCTCGGTCGCGATGACGCCGACGTCCTTGCCCCGGGCCTCCGCACACTCACGCGCGCACCCGGAGACGCCGAACTTGATCTTGTGCGGGGAACGCAGTCCGCGGTAACGGTTCTCGAGTCCCACGGCCATGCCGACGGAGTCCTGGACGCCGTAGCGGCACCAGGTGGACCCGACGCAGCTCTTCACCGTGCGCAGCGACTTGCCGTACGCCTGACCGGATTCCATGCCCGCGTCGACCAGTCGCTTCCAGATCGCGGGGAGCTGTTCGACGCGGGCGCCGAACAGATCGATCCGTTGGCCGCCGGTGACCTTGGTGTAGAGACCGAAATCGCGTGCCACCTCGCCGATCACGATCAGCTGCTCCGGGGTGCACTCGCCGCCCGGCATCCGCGGCACCACCGAGTAGGTGCCGTTCTTCTGGATGTTGGCCAGGAAGTGGTCGTTGGTGTCCTGCAGCGAGGCCTGCTGGCGGTGCAGGATGTGATCGGAGTCGGTCGAGGCGAGGATCGAGGCCACCACCGGCTTGCAGATGTCGCAGCCGGTGCCCTTGCCGTACTTGGTGATCAGCGCGGAGAACGTGCGGGTGCCGGTCGCCCGGATGATCTCGAACAGCTCGGCGCGGGACTGCTCGAAGTGCTCGCACAGGGCCTTGCTCATCACCACACCGGACGACGCGAGCAACTGCTTGATCGTGGGCAGGCAACCGCCGCACGTGGTTCCGGCGTTGGTGCAGGACTTGACCGACGCGATGTCGCACGCGCCGTCGGCGATGGCGCCGCAGATCGTGCCCTTGGTGACGCCGTTGCACGAGCACACCTCGGCGTCGTCGGGCAGCGACCCGACCCCCGGCTTCTCCCCCGCCGGCGAGATCAGGGTGGCGGGATCGCCCGGCAGCTCGCGGCCGACCAGGGGGCGCAGCGAGGCGTACGGCGTCGCGTCGCCGACCAGGATGCCGCCGAGCAGGATCTTGGCGTCGTCCGAGACGACCAGCTTGGCGTAGGTCCCCTTGGCCGCGTCGGAGAGCACCACCTCGAGCGCGCCGGGCGTCGTCGCGTGCGCGTCACCGAAACTGGCGACGTCCACGCCCATCAACTTGAGCTTGGTGGACAGGTCCGCGCCGGGGAACTCGGCGGCGCCACCGAGCAACCGGTCCGCGACGATCTCCGCTGTCGTGTAGCCGGGCGCGACCAGTCCGTAGCAGGTGCCCTCCACCGCGGCGCACTCGCCGACCGCGTAGATCGCCTCGTCCGAAGTGCGGCAACCGAGGTCGGTGACGATGCCGCCGCGCTGGCCGACCTCCAGGCCGGCGTCGCGAGCCAACTGGTCCTGCGGTCGCACGCCCGCCGAGAACACCAGCAGCGCCGCCTCGATGACCGAGCCGTCCGAGAGTTCGACGGTCACGCCGTCGGGGCCCTCGGTGATGCCGGCGGTTCCGACGCCCGCGTGCACGGTGACGCCGAGTTCGGTGACCAGCCGGGCGAGCAGCGCGCCACCGCCCTCGTCGACCTGAAGCGGCATCAGGCGCGGCGCGAACTCCACCACGTGCGGGGTCATCCCCATGAGCCGCAGGGCGTTCGCCGCCTCGAGGCCGAGCAGGCCGCCGCCGACCACGACGCCGACAGCGCCGGGACCGGCCGCCTCGGCGCGGGCCCGGATGCCGTCGAGGTCGTCGAGCGTCCGGTAGACGAAGCACTCGGGGCGGTCGTGTCCGGGGACCGGCGGCACGAAGGCGTACGAGCCCGTCGCCATCACCAGGGCGTCGTAGTCGAGGCTCTCGCCTGCCGACGTGGTGACGGTGCGTCCGGCGCGGTCGATGCTCTCGGCACGGATGCCGGTGCGCAGGTCGACCAGGGAGTCACCGGCGTAGTCATTACCCGCGAGGGCGAGTTCCTTTGCGTCCCAGGAACCGACGTACGAGGACAGTCCCACCCGGTCGTAGGCGGGCAGCGCCTCCTCGCACAGGACGGTGACCCGCCACGCGCCCGCCTCGTCGCGCGCCCGCAGCGCCTCGACGAACCGGTGTCCGACCATTCCGTGGCCCACGACCACTACCGACTTGTCGCTCATGCCGCGCCTCTTCCTCGATAGATCATTCGAATGCCGTTGTTCTGGACTGCAGTTCAGGCCAGCACGGATGTCTGGCTGTCGTCGGCGACGCCGCGCTCGGCCGGACGGCGCAGGAACACCGCCCAGGTCACCACCACGCACACCAGGTAGAAGGCGAGGAAGATCCAGAAGGCCATCGTCGCCGACTTCGCGGGGCTGTTGTAGGAGGCGCGGAGCACCAGGTTGATGCCGACGCCGCCGAGACCACCGATTGCGCCCGCGAACCCGATCAGGGCACCGGACATGCTGCGCGACCAGGCCGCCTTCTCGGACGCACCGAGCTCGTCCATGCCTTGCGCCTTGGCCTCGAAGATGGACGGGATGATCTTGTAGACCGAGCCGTTGCCGAGGCCCGAGAGCAGGAACAGGGCGGTGAACCCGAGCACCAGCGCGGTCGTCGAACCGTTGGTGCTCGCGGTGACCAGCACCGCCGCCGCCAAGGCCATCGCCACGAAGGTGTACAGGGTGATCTTGCCGCCGCCGATGCGGTCGGCGAGCTTGCCGCCGATCGGACGCGCGATCGAACCGAGCAGCGGGCCGATGAAGGCGATCTGCGCGGTGTGCAGCGCCGCCTGCACCGGGGTGTCGCCGCCGGCGAGGTAGTTGATCTGCATGACCTGACCGAACGCGAAGCTGTACCCGATGAAGGAGCCGAACGTACCGATGTACAGGAAGGCGATGACCCAGGAGTCGCGGTACTTCAGGGCCGCGCCCATGGCCCGTAGGTCGGCCTTCTGGTTGCCGAGGTTGTCCATGAACAACGACGCGCCGACTGCCGCGGCGCCGACGAGGACGAGGTAGACGGCGCAGACGATCCAGGCCTTGGTGTTGCCGGCGGTCGCGATGACGAGCAGGCCGACAAGCTGGATCACCGGGACGCCGATGTTGCCGCCGCCCGCGTTCAGGCCGAGCGCCCAGCCCTTGAGTCGTTGCGGGTAGAAGGCGTTGATGTTGGTCATCGACGACGCGAAGTTGCCGCCGCCGACACCCGCCAGCGCCGCCACCAGCAGGAACGTGGTGTAGGAGAAGCCGGGGTTGAGCATCAGGTAGAGCGTCGCCAGCAGCGGCACGAACAGCACCAGGGCGCTGAAGACGGTCCAGTTGCGCCCGCCGAATCGTGCGGTGGCCACGGTGTACGGGATCCGCAAGATGGCACCGACCAGGGTCGGGACCGCAACGAGGAAGAACTTGCCACCAGCGTCGATGCCGTAGACCCCGACCGGCATGAACAGCACCATCACCGACCAGATCGACCACACCGAGAAACCGACGTGCTCTGCGATGACCGACCAGATCAGGTTGCGCCGCGCGATCTGCTTGCCGCCGGCCTCCCAGGCCGCCACGTCCTCCGCGTCCCAGTGCTCGATGTAGTGCGGGCGCGGCGAGGCGGTTGCCTCGGCTGCGCCGGCTACTGCCGTGGCGTCGTCCGAACGTGTGGTCACCGGGCCTCCTCGTTGTGTGGGAAACCCAAAACTACGAGTCGGATGTTGCCTGGGCGCTGCGGTCAGTGACCCTGCAGTGAACTTGCGCTCACCATCGCCGACCCGGGTCGGTGAGGGCGTTTGCCCAGGTAAACGCCGTGTTACCCGGTGTGACGCGCGCCCCAGGAATCCTCGAGGTAGCGGGGTTTGCAGGCCTGGTAGGCGCCGACGGTCATCACCGCCACGGCAACCAGCAGGAGCGCGAACGGCCAGGTCCACCCGTCAGTCGCGTCGTGCAGCACGCCGAAGAGCAGCGGTCCGATGCAGGCCACCGCGTAGCCGAGGCCCTGGGTGAAGCCGGACAGCGCCGCCGAGCCCGCGCCGGTCCTGGTGCGCAGGTTGATCAGGGTCAGGGACATCGGGAACGTGCTCGGGCCGAGCCCGATCGCGATGATCCAGGCGACCGGCGCGGCCATCGGGGCGAACAGCAGCCCGCCGAACCCGACCAGGTAGCAGACCACGCAGCCGAGCACCACCGGGAACGGGTTCGCGATCCGGGTGCACAGTGAGGGCGCGCCGATCGCGGCGATGAACCCGACGGCGGAGAACAGCGCGACCATCGTGCCACCGAACCCGGTGCTGGCCCCGGCCTCGGTGAGGATCTTGGGAATCCAGGTGAACATCGAATAGGTGATCAGCGACGTCATGCCGAACATGCCCGCCATGCCCCAGGCGACCGGCGACCGCCAGGCCTGCCCGACGGGCTCGCCCGATGCGGCGGTCTCCTCCGCGGTGACATCGGACCGGTCCCGACCGCGGCGACTGGCGATCACCCCGATCCACGGAAGTGCGGCAGCGACGGGCAACAACGCCCAGACCCCGAGCGAGGTCCGCCAGCCGAAGGCGTCGGCGAGCGGCACCGCGACCAGCGCCGGCAGCATGGTTCCGATCTGGACGCACGTGATGTACACGGTGCTCACCACGGCCAACCGGTCCGAGAAGTAGCGCTTGACCAGCGGCGGGATCACCACGTTGCCGATACCCATGCCGCCGAGCGCCAGCGCCGAGAACAGCAGCAGCCCGAGCGTGCCGGACATGGCCGAGCGGGTTGCGATGCCGATCGCGGTCATCACCATCGCCGCCAGCGCCACCCGCTCCAGCCCGAAACGCAGCGCGAATCGCGGGGTGAGGATGCCGAACACCGCGAACATCGCCGTCGGCAGCATGCCGAAGACCCCGGTCACGGTCGAGTTGAAGCCGATCTCCGCGCCGATCTCGTCGAGCAGCGGGGTGATGGAGGTGACCGCCGTCCGGAGCGTGAGCGCGGACAGCACGATGGCGACGAGGACGATCAGCCGACCCGCCGCGAGCGAGCGCCGCGACATCCCCTGGTCCTGCGGTCGGGCCGTCTGTACCGTCACCATTCACCTCGCGCACTCTCGAATTTCGCCCGACTCCGGACCGAGAAATCATAGGATGACTGGATGATCCGATGCAACCGACTATGATGCGGTTCGTGCAACCCGTACGCCGAACCAGTCTCATCGCCCAGGTCACGGACCAACTCCGCGCCGAGATCGCGGCCGGGAGGTGGCCCGTCGGCGAGCGGATCCCCACCGAACCCGAGCTCGCCGAGCTGACCGGAACCGGACGCAACACCGTCCGCGAGGCCGTGCAGGCACTGGTGCACGCCGGAATGCTCGAGCGCAGGCAGGGGTCGGGCACGTATGTGATCGCCACCAGTGACCTGTGCGGCACGCTGGCGAAGTACTTCGCCTCGGCTCACGCCCGGGACGTCCTCGAACTGCGCCAGACCCTCGACGTCACCGCCGCCGCCCTCGCCGCCCGTCGACGCGACTCCGCCGACATCGAGAACCTGCGCCGACTCCTCGAAACGCGGAACCTGTTGTGGCGCAACGCAGACGACGCCACCGAGAACGACACTGCGGCCGCGGTGGCGGCCGACGTGGCCCTGCACCGGGCGATCGTCGCCGCCAGCCACAACGAGGTCTACCTCGAGTTCTACGATTCCCTGCTGCCCGCAATCACGGCAACCATCACGGAACAGCCGGTCGACCCCCCGCACTCCTACGAGGCCGAGCACGCCGAACTCGTGCAGGCCGTGGTCGACGGCGACGGCGAGCGCGCCGCGACGGTCGCGCGCCTGTTCCTCACCGAACTCATCGAGAAGCGCGCCGAGGGCTGACCCGTGCCGACCTCCGATCCCGTCCTCCAGCAATTCCGCCTCGGTACGCCCTGGCAGGCCGTCGATCCCTTCCTGTTCGTCGCCTACCACCACGACCAGTACCCGGAGGCGACCGCCGACCTCGGGCCGAATGCCTCACTCGACGGACGGCCCCTCGGCCAGGACTTCGGCAATCCCGCGGGCTGGAACATGTACCACGGACACACCGTCCCGGGCTTCCCCCAGCATCCGCACCGCGGCTTCGAAACCGTCACCCACGTGCGACAGGGCAGCGTCGACCACGCCGACTCCATGGGCGCCACCGCCCGGTACGGCGACGGCGACACCCAGTGGTTGACCACCGGCCGCGGCGTCTCGCACTCGGAGATGTTCCCGCTCCTGAACCAGGACCGCCCCAATCCGCTCGAGCTGTTCCAGATCTGGTTGAACCTGCCGGCCGCGTCGAAGACCGCCGACCCGCACTTCTCCATGTTCTGGAACGAGCAGACCCCGCGTGTGACCCGCACCGACGAGGCAGGCCGGGCCACCGAGGTGACCGTGATCGCCGGACGTCTCGACGGCGTCGACCCGCTCGCTCCCCCACCCGAGTCGTGGGCCTCGGAGGCGAACTCAGACCTGGCGATCTGGCACCTCGACCTGGCACCCGGCGCGCGGATCGACCTCCCCGCCGCGTCCGGACCCGACACACACCGGGTGCTGTACGTGTACGAGGGTTCGTCGGTGCGGATCGGCGAGACCCGCGTCGACACCGGGTCGGGCGCGCTCGTCGACGCCACCGCACCGGTGACGCTGACCGCGGGCGACGTCGGCATCAAGATCCTGCTTCTGCAGGGGCGGCCGATCGGCGAACCCGTGGCGCAGCACGGACCCTTCGTCCTCAACGACCAGGCCGGGCTCGAGCAGGCCTTCGACGACTACCGCCGCACCCGGTTCGGGGGCTGGCCGTGGCCTTCGGACGGTCCGGTGCACGCGGCCGACGCCAGCCGGTTCGCCAAGCACCCGGACGGGCGGGTGGACGCGCCGTAGGCGCTCAGAGCATCAGCCGGATCAGGTCCGCTGTCCGCACCAGCCCGGGCAGCGCCTCTGCCGTCGACCGCGGATGCAGGGCATGCACCGCAAGGCGGAACATCAACGCGCGCAACAACATCTGCGGCCACTCGGGCAGGTCTTCCCAGCGCCCGATGAGCTCCTCGTCCGCGCCACCCCAGGACAACGCATCGACGACGGCGACGCCGGCCGCCCACCCCGCGGGCCGCCAGTACGGGGTGATGTCGGCGATGCCGGGCGCTTCGGACCCCGAGAACAGGACCGTCCCGAACAGGTCCCCGTGCACCAACTGGTCGGGGCTGTGCACCGGCTTGCGCAGCGTGGCCAACTGACCGATCAACTCGACGCTGGTGCGACCGTCGGCCGAGGTGGCCTCGAACTGTCCCTTGACGCCTCGCAGCGGTACCTGCTCCCACGCGGCCCGATCCGCCGCCACGAACACGTCGACGTCAGCCCACGGCGCGACCGGCGGCTGCACCAGGAACCGCGGGCGCTCGAGCGGCGCGGTCGCCGCATGCAGCCGCATCGAGAGTGAGACCACCTCGTCGTGCCGGGGCTCGGGCGAACCCTCGATGAACGTGTCTGCGCGCCAACCGGACACCACGTAGCGACCGTCCGTCGCGCGCACCGGCCGTGCCAACCGAACCCCGTCCGGGTTCAGCGTCTCGCGCACCTTCGCCGACCAGGCCGCGCGGGCGTGATCGGCGACCGGCGAGAGCACCACGTCGTCGCAGCGCCAGCCGCCTTCCCAGTCGGCGCCGAGCGGGATCGGCTCGACCTCACGAAGGCCGAAGGTGGACCGCACATGCGAGGGTGGTTCGACGGAGCTCACGTCCCCAACGCTACCGCCGTGACGCGGCGCGTCGAGCCTGACGCGCCGCCGCTCAGTAGACCGGCAGCGTCGTGTCGACCTGCTGGGCCCAGGCAGCGATTCCGCCCTGCAGGTGCGTCGCATCCGCGAATCCCGCCTGCTTCAGCGCGGCCAGGACCTCGGCCGACCGGATCCCGGTCTTGCAGTGCAACACGATCGGCTTGTCCTGTGGCAACTCCGACAGGGCCTCACCGGACAGGATGCGATCCTTGGGAATCAGGACCGCCCCCGGCAGGTGCACGATGTCCCACTCCACGGGTTCCCGGACGTCGATCAGCTCGATCTCCTTGCCCGCGTCCAGCATTGCCGCGAGCTCGGGCGCGGTGATCGTCGACCCGGCCGCCGCCGCGACGGCGTCGTCGGAGACCACGCCGCAGAACGCGTCGTAGTCGATCAGCTCGGTGACCGGTTCGCGTGCGGGATCGCGGCGCAGCCGAATGGTCCGGTAGCTCATCTGCAGCGCGTCGTAGATCATCAACCGGCCCAGGAGCGACTCACCGATACCGGTGATCAGCTTGATCGCCTCGGTCGCCATGATCGAGCCGACGGACGCACACAGCACGCCGAGCACCCCACCCTCCGCGCAGGACGGGACCATCCCCGGCGGTGGGGCCTCCGGGTAGAGGTCGCGATAGTTCAGACCGCGTCCGTCGGGAGCAGCCTCCCAGAACACCGACGCCTGACCCTCGAAGCGGTAGATCGAACCCCACACGTACGGCTTGCCCGCCAGCACGGCGGCGTCGTTGACGAGGTAGCGGGTCGCGAAGTTGTCGGTGCCGTCGAGGATCAGGTCGTACTGCGCGAAGAGGTCGACGGCGTTGCCCCGTTCGAGCCGGAACTCGTGCAGTCGCACGTCGACGTTGTCGTTGATCTCGATGATCGAGTCGCGCGCACTGTGCGCCTTGGGCCTGCCGACGTCCGACCGACCGTGGATCACCTGCCGCTGCAGATTCGACACCTCCACGTCGTCGAACTCGACGATGCCGAGCGTGCCGACCCCCGCGGCGGCGAGGTAGAGCAGCGCGGGCGAGCCCAGTCCGCCGGCCCCGATGACGAGCACCCGGGCGTTCTTGAGCCGCTTCTGCCCGACCATCCCGACGTCCGGAATGATCAGGTGCCTGCTGTACCGCGCCACCTCCGCCCGGCTCAGCTCGGCGGCGGGTTCCACCAGCGGCGGCAGGGAGGTGCTGGACGAGGGATTGGACGACACAGATCCCATTGTCCCCCGGCGCGGGCCGTCTACCCCCGCGGGTACGGCCAGGGATTGAACCGGCAGGTCTTGCCGTCCATCGGGACCACGCCCTCGGGGTCGAGCCTGGCGATGTCGTTGTTCGAGATGCCGAAGGACTGCTGCATCATCACCGGTGCCAGTCCGCCGTCCACCTCGCACGGCTGGTGCTGCTGGTAGCCGATGGCGTGCCCGACCTCGTGGTTTATCTGGTACTGCCGATAGGACCCGATGTCGCCCTGGAAGGCGATCGCCCCGCGCACCCAGCGCGCCTCGTTGAGCACGACCCGGTCGATGCCGGGGTTGTAGCACGAACTGTCGACCGGGATGTCGTACCCGCAGGCCTGCCGGGTGGTCATCTGCGACGTCAGCGAGATACGGAAGCTCGGTTCGCCCTTGTCGATCCGTTCGAAGGCGAATCGGTGGTCGTTGGTCCAACTCTTCGGGTTGGCCAGCGTCTGGTCGACCATCCGCCCGAAGGACTCGTCGCCGCCGAAGCCCGCCGTGTCGACCCCGTCCTCGACCTCGACGGTGTAGGTGAACACCTGCTCCTTGCCCTCACCGGTCTTCGGGGTGGCGCCGCCGATCACTCGCCAGGTCCCGGCGCCGGTCGCGGTGAACGCACCACCGTCGGGGAGCGCGGCGGACGGGACCGACGCGGCGAAGGCACCGTCACCCTTCGGCGGCGCACCGACCACGCCGGTGCCGTCGGTGCCGGTGCTGCGGGTGCCGAAACCCGGGTCGGCCGTCGCGCCCTGATCCGAGGTGCCGCCGCCACCGCGTACGGCGTCCACGACGACCAGTACGGTGACGACCAGCAGGATCGGGATCGCGTAGGCGCGCCAGCCGTACATGGCGACGAACCTGCCCAGCTTGCTCTGCTTGCGCGCGGTGCGTTCCGGACGGGGAGTTCGGGGCCGGCCGGATTCCCCACCGATCGGGTCCCACTGTGCGCGCAACGGCTGGTGCGATCCGACCCGCCGCTCGCGCTCGTCCGAAAAGGTGTCGTCGGAGTGGGCGCGGTCGCCGGGAACCCTGGGGTTCTCGCCGCGCAGACGCGGTCCACCTCGATCCGTCACCAAGCCAGAATCTCACAGTCCCGAGCCACCTACGTTCGGCGCGCCGATCGCGAGTGGCGCCGACGGTGATGCCACTCACTGTCGAGCCGCTCAGCGAGACTGCTCACCGACACGGGTTGCCGTACCTGGAATACTGGTCCGCACAGCACTCGCCATTACGCGGAACAGCCCGGGAACAGTCCGGTATCGTTCGACTACTTTGTGCACCCAGTGCAGTGAGCACCCTCACCCACGTCGCACGAGGCCCGCGATGGTGGTTACGCAGATTGGGAGCACGATGACAGAACTCGCTGACCGGACCTCGTCCGATCGTTCCGCAACACCGGCAGGGCGACCGACCAAGCGCAGCACCCGCCTGCCCCGGGACGAACGTCGACTGCAACTGCTGCAGGCCGCCAGCGAGGTCTTCGTCAGCCGCGGCTACCACTCGGCAGGCATGGACGAGATCGCCGAGTGCGCGGGCGTCAGCAAGCCCGTCCTCTACCAGCACTTCCCCGGCAAGCTCGACCTCTACCTCGCGGTCCTGCAGAGCTACGTGGACAGCCTGATCTCCGGAGTGCGGCAGGCGCTGCGCTCGACCACCGACAACCGACAGCGTGTGCGCGCCGCGGTGCAGGCGTTCTTCGACTTCGTCGACAACGAGAGCCAGGGCTACCGGTTGGTCTTCGAATCCGACCTGATGGGCGATCCGCAGGTTCTCGCCCGCGTCGACCGGGCCACCGAGGCCTGCGTGGACGCCGTCTTCGACCTCGTCGCCCACGACTCCGGACTCGACCCGTACCGGGCCCGCATCCTCGCGGTCGGACTGGTCGGCACCAGCCAGTTCACCGCCCGATACTGGCTGCAGGCGAACCGGCCGATTCCCAAGGAGGAGGCTGTCGACACCACCGTCGTGCTCGCCTGGGGTGGTCTGTCGCACGTACCGCTGCAGTCCTGAACGACAACGACGATGGGGCGCGGATCGAGATCCGCGCCCCATCGTCGTGTCTGCGACCTGTCAGCTTGCGAAGCCGACCTTGCGACTGTCCGAGGGCCCGATCTCGACGTAGGCCACCTTGCCGGCCTGGATCAGGAACTTGCGGCCCTTGTCGTCGGTGAGGGCGAGGACTCCGGCCGAGTCGCCGCTGAACGCGGCGGCGACGAGCGCCTCGACCTCCTCCGGGGTCTGCGCGCTGTTCACGATCAGCTCGCGCGGGCTGTCAGAAACGCCGATCTTGACCTCCACGGCCAACCTCCGAAATCTCGTGCCGTCAACTACCTGGCCTCAGGCTAGTGCAGCCGAGTGAGCCTCTGCCGCACTCGACGGTGTGCTGATAGCGAACACCTCGCACTCACACGAGGCCGAGGACCGCCATCCGCTCCGCGTGCCGCTCCTGCATGCGGTCGAAGAGCGCCGCGATGCTGTTGAGGTCGCCGGTCGCGGTGATCACCAGTTCCGTCAGCGCCTCCCGCTGCGCCATCACGAACTGCGCCTGGGTGATCGCCTCGCCGAGCAGTCGGCGGCCCCACAGCATCAGTCGATCCTTGTCCCGCTTGCTCGCCGCCACGGCCGCACTGACCTCGTGGACCACGAACTCCGAGTGGCCGGTCTCGGCGAGCACCTCGCGCACCACCGCCGCGACCGACGGATCGAGGGCGTCGGCGATCTCCAGGTAGAAGTCGGCGGCGATGCCGTCGCCGACGTGCGCCTTGACCAGCGACTCGAGCCAGGTCGAGGGCCGAGTGGAGGCGTGGTAATCGTCGAGTGGCTTCACGAACGGGGCCATCGCGGCGTAGATCTCCTGGCCGCGGGCGGTGAGCGCCGCGTGGAGGGTCTCGAAGTGGTTCATCTCCGCGGCAGCCATGCTGGCCAGCGCGACCTTGCCCGGCAGTGTGGGGGCCATCTGCGCATCCTCGGCGAGGCGATAGAACGCCGAGATCTCGCCGTAGGCCAGAACGGCGAACAACTCGCCCACACCGGGGTGGTCGGCGGCGATTGCTGGGGTCAGGGAATCCGCGGAATTGGCTGCCATGCGGCTAGCCTAGACCGCGCGGTCGCCACGCCTCCGACGTGACATTTCCCATGGCCTTACCTGCGAACACGGCCGCGCAAGTTACCATTGACGCGGGGAGCCGCCCGTTGCCCGAGCATATGGGCACGCGATTGTGGCGCGGCACCCCGCAGATAATGTGCGCGCACCTGATTCGAGGTCCCTTCCCGCGCCGCGTCGAGATCATCGCGATCTCCACGCCGGGCAGCAGGAAGCGCGACTCACGGACGAGGGCACCGACATCGGCCGACTCCCGGCCTGGCCCCAGCTCGTGCGCGCGTGCCAACGAGGAAGGCCAGAGCACTGAGCAAGATCACGATCGACCATGAAGACGATGCGAGCGAAACGACATTGTCCGCCCAGCTCGACGAGACCCACACCGCCCCCACGTTCGCCGAACTCGGTGTCCGCGACGAGATCGTCCGGGCCCTCGCTGAGATCGGTATCGACCGCACCTTCGCCATCCAGGAACTGACCCTGCCGCTGGCCCTCGCCGGCGACGACCTGATCGGCCAGGCCCGCACCGGCATGGGCAAGACGTTCGGTTTCGGTGTCCCGCTGCTGCACCGCATCGCCACTGCCGACTCCGGCACGACCGTGCTCGACGGCACCCCGCGCGCGCTGATCATCGTGCCGACCCGCGAACTCTGCATCCAGGTCACCGAGGACCTGGTCAACGCGGGCAAGTACCTCGAGGCCGGCGACCGCAAGCTCGAGGTGCTCTCCATCTACGGCGGCCGCCCCTACGAGACCCAGATCGCGGCCCTCCAGAAGGGCGTCGACGTCGTCGTCGGCACCCCGGGCCGCCTCCTCGACCTCGCCAAGCAGGGCCACCTGATCCTCGGCAAGGTCGGCGTCCTGGTCCTCGACGAGGCCGACGAGATGCTCGACCTCGGCTTCCTGCCCGACATCGAGCGCATCCTCGGGATGGTTCCCGACAAGCGGCAGACGATGCTGTTCTCGGCCACCATGCCCGGTCCGATCATCACCCTCGCCCGCACGTTCCTCACCCAGCCGACGCACATCCGGGCCGAGCAGGCGGACGACTCCGCCGTGCACGACCGGACCACCCAGCACATCTACCGCGCGCACGCGCTCGACAAGGCGGAGATGGTCGCCCGGGTGCTGCAGGCCGAGGGCCGCGGCGCGACGATGATCTTCACCCGCACCAAGCGGACCGCGCAGAAGGTCGCGGACGAGCTGAACGAACGCGGCTTCACGGTCGGCGCCGTGCACGGCGACCTCGGTCAGATCGCCCGCGAGAAGGCGCTCAAGGCGTTCCGCACCGGCAAGGTCGACGTCCTGGTCGCGACCGACGTCGCCGCCCGCGGCATCGACATCGACGACGTCACGCACGTCATCAACTACCAGTGCCCCGAGGACGAGAAGACCTACGTGCACCGCATCGGTCGCACCGGTCGCGCCGGCCGCACCGGCATCGCGATCACCCTCGTCGACTGGGACGACATCCCGCGCTGGCAGCTCATCGACAAGGCCCTCGGCCTCGGTATCCCCGATCCGGTGGAGACCTACTCGAGCTCGGACCACCTCTACGCCGAGCTGAGCATTCCGACCGACGCCAAGGGCACCATCCGCCGACCGAAGGCCGAACGGCCCCAGGAGGATTCGTCCACCGAGCGGGCAACCGAGACCGGCGACGCCGAGAAGGCGGATCGTCCGCGCCGCACGCGCACCCGCAAGCGCACCCGCGGCGGTCACGCCGGTGAGGCCCCCGCGGCCTCGACGGCGGGCGCCGACGCATCGGCGGCGGAGACCACCGCACCGTCCGCGGACGCCGCACCCGCACGCCGTCGCCGTCGCCGTCGCAAGCCCGCCGCCGCGGGCGCCTCGGCCGCCGTCGCCACCCCCGCGGAGTAACCGGCCGCATGGTCGCACCCGAGCGGCGCACGCGCGTCGACGTCGTCGCCGCCTGCGCCATCGCGGTGGTCGTGCTCGTCGCCGCCGGCGTGATCTGGCTGCGCAGTGACGCCAGGGGCACCGTCTCGGTCACCGCGGAGCACCCGGCCGCGCCCGCCGAGACGGCGCTGTCCGTCCCGGAGACCCTCACCGAAGCGTGGCGCGCCTCGAGTCGGGAGACCGCGTTCCCGCTGGTCGCGGGGGGTGCCGTCGTCACCGCGGACGACGGCACCGTGCTCGGGCGCGACCCTGCCACCGGTACCGAACTGTGGCGCTACCAGCGCGACATGCCGCTGTGCGGCGCGGTCGACGCCTGGCACACCGTCGTGGCGGTCTATCGTGACCGGCTCGGCTGCGGCCAGGTCACGCAACTCGACGGCTCGACCGGTGCGCGGCAGGCCCAGCGCAACAGCGACGCCGACGAGTCGGTGACGCTGTCCGAGGACGGTACCTACCTGACCTCCCGCGGATCGTCCCGACTCGAGGTGTGGCGCTCGGACCTGGTGCGCACCCTCGAGTTCGGCCGCGTCGACGCGCCGGTGAACCCGGGCGCCCAACCCCGCTCCGGCTGCACGCTGCTCTCGTCCGCGTCCAGCAGCAGCCGGCTCGCGGTGCTCGAGCGCTGCCCCGGCGAGTCCGCGGATCGGATCAGCATCCTCAATCCGGCCCCCAAGGACAATTCGAAGCCCGAGGAGTACGGCTCGACCCTGCTCGACGACGCCGGAAAGGACGTCACCGGCGCGGCGGTGCTCGCCGTGTCCGGCGACCGCACCGCGGTGTACGCACCGCCGGGCGTGGGCGGTGGCGCCCGGATCGCCGTCTACGACGGCTCCGGTTCGCTGGTCAACCAGTTCCCGGTCAGCGGCGACGTCTCCCCCACCGCCCGGGTGGTGCGGTCCGGTCCGATCTTCGCATGGTGGACCGGATCTCGCGTGATCAGCCTCCGCGCAACCGATTTCACGCCGGGCTGGACTGTCGACGGCGCCCTCGGTCCCGGCACCGCGATGGCCGGCCAGTTCCTGGTGCCGGTGGACGGTGCGGTCGCGGTGGTCGACCCGACCACCGGAGCCGAGGTGCGGCGCGTCCCGGTGGACCGGGCCGGACCTACGCCCGCCACCCTCGGCGGCGCGCCGATCACCAGCGCCGCACTCGGTGGGGTGCTGCTCGAACAGCGCGGCGACGACCTGGTCGCGCTGCGCTAGTTGCGTTCAGCTCGTACTGAACGTCTTCAGTTCGGCATCCGAATCCCAGTGCGCCACCAGGTTTTCCGCGAGTTCGCGGTAGGCCTGCCCACCCTTGCTGCGCCGGCCGGCGAGCACCGTCGACCCCGAGGCACTGGCCTCCGCGAAGCGCACCGTGCGCGGGATCGCGGGCGCGAGCACCGGCAGGTCGTAGCGGTCTGCGACGTCGGCGAGCACGTCCCGGCTGTGCGTGGTGCGTGCGTCGTAGAGCGTCGGCAGCGCGCCGAGCAGGCGCAGGTCCGGGTTGGTGATGTCCCGGACCTCGGAGACGGTCCGCAGCAGCTGCCCGACGCCGCGGTGCGCGAGCGTCTCGCACTGCAGCGGCACCAGCACTGCGTCCGCGGCGGTGAGTCCGTTGAGGGTGAGCACTCCGAGCGAGGGCGGGCAGTCGATCAGCACGACGTCGAAGTCGTTGTCGAGAGTGGCCAGCGCGCGTTTGAGGCTGAACTCGCGGCCGGGCCTCATCAACAGCACCGCCTCGGCGCCCGCGAGATCGATGGTCGCCGGGACCAGCGAGATGCCCTCGTCCGTCTCGAGGATCACCTCGCGCATCGGAACCTGGCCGGTCAGCACCTCGTGCACCGAGGATTCCAACCGGTCCGGATTGTGGCCCAGTGAGAACGTCAGGCAGCCCTGCGGATCCAGGTCCACCACCAGCACCTTGCGCCCCAGTCCGGAGAGCGCGGCCGCGAGCGAGGCCACCGTCGTGGTCTTGGCGACCCCACCCTTTTGATTCGCCACAGCGAGAACAGTTGTCACGGCAGTGATCTTTGCGTACTTCGGCCGCCATGGCGAGTACTGGCCGCCCCCGGGTGCTGCCATGATGGAACGGTGACCACCGCTGATGCCCGAATCGTGCTGCTTCGGCACGGCGAGACCGAATGGGCGCGTACCGGCAGGCACACCAGCCACACCGACGTACCACTGACCGCGAACGGCGAGCAGCAGGCCCGGGCGGCCGGTGCGCAGGTCGCCTCTCTGGCCCTGCGCGATCCCGTGGTGCTGACCAGCCCTCGCCTGCGTGGGACCCGCACGGCCGAACTGGCGGGACTGACCGCCGTGCGGTGGGACGCGCTGGCGGAGTGGGACTACGGCGACTACGAGGGGCTGACGACCCCCGAGATCCGCGAGCGCGTCCCCGGGTGGACTGTGTTCACCCACCCGTGTCCCGGCGGGGAGAGCGCGGAGTCCGTGCAGGCCCGGGCCGACATGGTGCTCGCGATCGCCGAATCGCGTCTGGACGAGCGGGACGTCGTCCTGGTCGGGCACGGGCACTTCTCGCGTGCGCTGCTCGCCCGCTGGGCCGGCCTGCCCGTGCACGAGGGCAGGCGGTTCGCCGTCTCCCCCGGCAGCGTGTCCGTGCTCGGCTTCGAGCACGGCACCCACCAGATCGTCACGCTGAACGTCCAGTAGTGAAGTCGCCCAACGAAAGAAGGAACCCATGATCCGACGGGTCACCCCCGACGACGTCGCCGCCGTCACCGGCCTCGTGTACGAACTCGCCGAGTACGAGAAGGCCCGCCACGAGTGCACGGTCACCGTGACGCAGATGGCGACCGCGCTGTTCGGCGATCACCCGTCGGTGTTCGGCCACGTCGCCGAGCAGGACGGCGAGGTAGTCGGGACAGCGCTGTGGTTTCTCAATTTCTCGACCTGGGACGGGGTCCACGGGATCTACCTCGAGGACCTGTACGTCAAGCCGGAGTTCCGCGGCGGTGGCCACGGCAAGGCGCTGCTGACCGCGCTGGCACGCGAGTGCACCTCCAAGGGGTACTCCCGACTGAGCTGGTCGGTACTGGACTGGAACGCCCCGTCGATCGCGTTCTACGAGTCGCTCGACGCGAACGCGCAGGACGAGTGGACCACCTACCGACTGTCCGGCGACGCACTGGCCCGGCTCGGCGCCTAGTCCTCGACCTCGCCGTACTCCTGGGCCATCCATCGCGACGTCGGGGCACTGAAGAGCAGCACCAGTGCCGGCACCACGACGACGCCGAACGCGATCCCGAGTGCGGGTTGGTGCGAATCGGTCAACAACGACCACACGAACGGGAGCAGCAGCAACTGCGCGACCACTGCGATCGCCCGTCCCCACCTCTTGCCCACGAACAGCGCGACGCCGGCAGCGAGCACCGCGCCACCGAGAATCACCAGCCAGCCCGCCGTGCCGTAGCCACTGGCCGCACTCTGGTCGTGGCCGAGGAGGCCGCGGATCACCAGGACCACCGCGACGACGAGGGCGACGGCGCCCTCGAGGGCGACCAACGCACCCGCCGCTCGGACTGTGGTGGGCGGGGTGGACGGTGCGGAGGGCTCGGACACTGCGCCAGCCTATAGAACGCCGCGACCCGGCTAGGCTGATGCCCCGTGCGCGCGCTGCTGATCGTCAACCCCAATGCCACCTCCACGACCCCGGCGGCCCGCGACCTGCTCGCGCACGCACTGTCGAGCCAGGTGCAGGTCCGGGTGGTGCAGACCACGCACCGCGGCCACGCCGCCGAAGTGGCCCGCCGGGCCGCACTGGAGGGCGTCGGGCTGATCATCGTGCACGGCGGCGACGGCACGGTGAACGAGATCGTCAACGGCCTGCTCGGCGCCCCCGAACCCGGGTCGATGCGCGGGGTCACCATCGGGCCGATCCCGCCCGTCGCGGTCGTGCCCGGCGGCTCGGCGAACGTGTTCGCCCGCTCGCTCGGCATCAACCCGGACCCGGTGGTCGCGACCAACCAACTGATCGAACTGCTGACCCTGCGCGAGCGCCGCCGCGTCGGACTCGGGCACTGCGACGGCCGCTGGTTCACTTTCAACGCGGGGCTGGGACTGGACGCGCAGGTGTGCGAGGCCATCGACGCGAGCCGCAGCAACGGCCATGCGGCGACGCCCGCCCGGTACGTCCGCACCGCGATCCGAACCTTCTTCCGCAACAAGTCCCTCGAGCCTGCGCTCACCATCGAGGTTCCCGGTCACGATCCGGTCGAGGGCGTGCACTATGCCTTCGTGTCCAACTCGAGTCCGTGGACGTATCTGGACGAGCGGCCGGTCCGGGTCAATCCGGAGACCACGTTCGACAGCGGACTCGGGGTGTTCGCGATGAGGACGATGGCAGTCACGCCGAGTCTGCGGGTAGTCCGCCAACTGCTCACCCCTGGCTCACAACCCAAGTCGCGCAAGCTTTTTCGCATGGACGACGTGCCACGGGTACGAATCCGGTCCCGGGTGCCGATCGGCCTGCAGATGGACGGCGACTACATCGGCATGCGCAGCGAGGTGGAGTTCGTGTCGGTGCCCGACGCACTGACCGTGATCGCCCCGAGCAGAGCATGACCGCTCCGCACCCCACGGAGAAAGTTCGGAAAAAGTCTACGCTCATACTGCAAAACCACCCGAGTCGGGGTACAAAGTAATGCAGACCACATCGGGGTGACCGTCAAAGTGAGTTACCCCACGGACGGGCCAATTTCTATTGACTTCCTGCGCGTTCGTGAAAGCATTCACAAGCAACAGCGCGGAAACAATCAACTGAACGCGCATGAATGACGCGATACGAAACGGTGCGACTCGCACCCGGTAAAGGAGCAGAAGGATGGACTGGCGCCACAAGGCAATCTGTCGGGACGAAGACCCGGAGTTGTTCTTCCCCGTGGGCAACAGCGGTCCGGCCATTGCGCAGATCGCGGACGCCAAGCTGGTCTGCAACCGCTGCCCCGTCACCGCCGACTGCCTGTCCTGGGCACTCGAGTCCGGACAGGACGCAGGCGTGTGGGGCGGCATGAGCGAGGACGAGCGTCGCGCGCTCAAGCGCCGCAACGCGCGCACTCGCGCCCGCAGCGCGGTCTAGTCACCGCCCAGCATACGAATGGGCCCGGCACCTTTTGGTGCCGGGCCTTTGTCGTCTCAGGGGCGTCGGCGACCCAACGGCACCCGCAGCGCCGCGTCGGTGCCACCGTCCGGGCCCGGATGCAGGCCCAGCGAGCCACCCAACTCCGCGGAGACCAGCGTCCGCACGATCTGCAGACCCAGTCGATCCGAGCGCTCGAGGCTGAATCCGGGGGGCAGTCCGTTCCCGTCGTCGTGGATCACCACGTCGAGCCACCGGGCCGAGCGCCGTGCCTGCAGTGTCACCGTGCCGGGGGCACCCGGCTCGAAACCGTGCTCGATGGCGTTCTGCACCAGCTCCGTCAGCACCATCACCAACGGAGTCGCCCGTTCGGCGGGAAACACCCCGAGGCTGCCCTCGCGCCGGATCTGGACGCTGCTGTTGACCACCGCGACGTCGGCCATGATCGGCACCAACCGGTCGACCACCTCGTCGAGGTTGACCTCCTCGTCCACGGACATCGACAGGATGTCGTGCACCAATGCGATCGAGGTGACTCGCCGCACCGACTCGCTCAGCGCCTGCCGCGCCTCGTCGTTGCCCGTTCGCCGCGCCTGCAGGCGCAGCAGCGCGGCCACCGTCTGCAGGTTGTTCTTCACCCGGTGGTGGATCTCCCGGATCGTCGCGTCCTTGCTCAGCAGCGCTCGGTCCCGCCGCTTGACCTCGGTGACGTCGCGGATCAGCACCACCGCACCGGAGGGCTGGCCCCCCGGCCGCAACACCAGCGTGCGCAAGAGCACGATCGCCCCGCGTGCCTCGACCTCCACCCGCTTGCCCGCCTTGCCCGCGAGCGCTGTCCGGATGTCGTTCGCGACGTCCTGCGCGTCGAACGGATCGGTGACCAGCGTCCGGGTCACCGAGGAGAGATCGCGCCCCTTGAGCGTGGTGGTGGTCAGCCCCATCCGGTGATACGCCGACAGCGCATTCGGGCTGGCGTAGACGACGGTGCCGTCCGAGTCGAGCCGGATGAAGCCGTCGCCCGCCCGGGGGCTGGAGAGGATCTCGCTGTGCTCCTCCGGCGTCGGGAAGGTCCCTTCGCTGATCATCTGGCACAACTCGCCCGCGCAGTCGAGGTAGGCAACTTCGAGGGGACTCGACTGCCGCTTCTGAGTCGGGTTGGTGTCCCGGCTGAGCACCGCGATCACCTCGCCGGCGCACCGGACCGGGATCGCCTCACGTCGGACCGGTGTGCCGTCACCGGGTGGTCCGTCCGGCACCCGCACGATCCGCCATTCGGCCATGGCCTGCCGCACGTGCGGATGCTCGACGTCCGAGGCCACCCAGCCGACGGCGTCCTCGGCGAAGGCGGTCGGCGCGGTGGTCGGTCTGCACTGGGCGACGCACACCAGGTCGCCGGGGCCGCCGATGTCGAGCCGGCCGACGTCCGCGCTCACCCACAGCAGCACGTCCGCGAAGGACAGGTCCGCGAGCAACTGCCACTCCCCGACCACCCGCTGCAGATGGTCGACGGCGTCACCGGGCAGGTCGGTGTACTCGGCCAGCAGATCGCTCAGGGTGGACATGAGTTCAGTGCCTGCGGGTCAGGAGATGACGGCGATCAGGTCACCCTGCTGGATGACGTCACCGACCGTGACGCCGACCGAGGTCACCGTGCCGGGCACCTCGGCCAGGACCGGAATCTCCATCTTCATCGACTCCAGGATGACCAGGGTGTCACCCTCCTTGACCTCGTCACCTTCGGCGACAATCACCTGGAAGACGGTGGAAACCATCTCGGCACGCACGTCTTCTGCCATCGAGCACCTCGCTTGTGTTGACCTGCCAATGGAAGTACAGCCAACCACACATGGAAGAATGTCCCCGAGCGAGATCTGAGGGAAGGAGACAACCATGGGTAAGCGTGGTCGCAAGAAGCGCAGCCGCAAGGGCAACAAGGCCAACCACGGCAAGCGTCCCAACAGCTGACGCGCCGTAAATAGCAACACACGAGGGCCGGGACACCACAGGGTGTCCCGGCCCTCGTCGTACGTGGGTCTTCTACTCCGACTCGATCCTCGTGATGATCGTGGTGCTGCGCAGCTGGATCTTGAGCCGCTCGCGCAGTCCGTCCGGCGCGTGCTCGCCGCCGCACTTTCGACTGACCAGCGACTTGACCTTCTCCTCGATGCCGTAGGCCTCGAAGCAGGAACCGCAGTCCTCGATGTGCCGCTTGAGCCGCGCCCGGGTCGCGTCGTCGCACTCGTTGTCGAGCATCAACCAGACGTCCGCGATCACCGCGGAGCAGTCCAACTGCTCGAACTCGTTCTGCTCGCTCACCGGGAGGCCTCCTGCTGCGCAGCGGTGGGCGCCGCGGCGGCGCTCCGGTTGAATCCCCGTTCCCGGGCCACGTCGGCCAGCAGGCCCCGTAGCTGCTTGCGGCCGCGGTGCAGCCGCGACATCACGGTGCCGATCGGGGTACCCATGATCTCGGCGATCTCCTTGTACGGGAAGCCCTCGACGTCCGCGTAGTACACCGCCATCCGGAACTCCTCGGGCAGCTCCTGCAACGCGGCCTTGATGTCGTCGTCGGGCAGCGCGTCGAGGGCCTCGACCTCGGCCGACCGCAGACCCTGCGAGGTGTGCTCGGCCGTCGCAGCGAGCTGCCAGTCGGTGATCTCGTCGGTCGGGTACTGCGCGGGCTGACGCTGCTTCTTGCGGTACGAGTTGATGTACGTGTTGGTCAGGATCCGGTACAGCCAGGCCTTGAGGTTCGTGCCCTCCTTGAAGGACCGGAACGCCGAGTAGGCCTTGATGTAGGTCTCCTGGACCAAGTCCTCCGCATCCGCGGGATTGCGGGTCATCCGCAGAGCTGCGCCGTACAGCTGGTCGAGCATCGGCAGCGCATCGCGCTCGAAGCGCGCGGTCAGCTCGGCCGCCGACTCCGCTGGCTGCTGGTCTTCTGGCTCACGCCGGTCGTTAGGCACGCTGATCCCTTCAGTCGCCGTAGGGATCAAGGCTACCGCCACCCGTTCGACGGGGATGCGGTCAGCGGGGCGCTCGAGGCACTGCACCGACACCTACGACTCCTTTCGGGGATGGACCAACGTGCTCGGTGCAACGCCACTTCGCCGCCCGGTGTTCCCTCGAATCTAGAGTCTGTGCCATGGCAGGCTCCGCAACCCCGGCAACGCAGGCACTCGTCAAGGGCAGGATCGCGCACCGCGTGCACAGCTACGAGCACGACCCCTCGAGCGCCTCCTACGGCACCGAGGCGGTGGACGCGCTGGCCGCCGGCCTCGGGCTCGATCCCGCGCAGATCCTCAAGACGCTGGTCATCAAGACCGCCGACGGCAAGCTGGCGGTCGCGGTGCTGCCGGTCCCGGAGAAGCTCTCCCTCAAGGCGGCCGCGGCGGCCCTCGGTGCGGGCAAGGCGGTGATGGCCGATCAGGCCGAGGCCCAGCGATCAACCGGCTACGTCCTCGGCGGTATCTCTCCGCTCGGTCAGCGCAAGAAGCTGCCGACAGTGATCGACTCCTCGGCCGCGAACTGGGACCGGGTGCTGTGCAGTGCGGGCCGCCGCGGCCTGGAGATCGACCTGGCCCCGGCCGACCTGGTCCGGTTGACCGCGGCGGTGCTCGCGCCGATCACCGCCGGCTGAGCACGGAGATCCGTGCGCAGGGAATTACTTTCCGACTGCCGACTGTTGCACGTCACAACAACTTGTCTCGACGAACGAAAGCCGGTGCACCGTGACGGTCCCCCTCTCCATCCTCGATTTGGCCCAGATCGGCGAAGGCGAGACCGCCCGCGACAGTTTCCGCGCGAGCGTGACCATGGCACAGGCCGCGGAACGGCAGGGCTACCGACGGATCTGGTACGCAGAGCACCACAACATGCCGTCGATCGCATCATCCGCGACGAGTGTGCTGATCGCCCACGTCGCCGCGAACACCGAGTCCATCCGACTCGGCTCCGGCGGCGTGATGCTGCCTAACCACTCCCCGCTCACCATCGCCGAACAGTTCGGCACCCTCGCGGAGTTGCATCCCGGCCGGATCGACCTCGGGCTCGGTCGCGCGCCCGGCAGCGACCAGCAGACGATGCGCGCACTGCGCCGCGACCCCAGTTCGGCGGAGTCCTTCCCGCAGGACGTTCTCGAACTACAGGGCTACCTCACCGGCCCGTCCCGCATCCCCGGTATCGAGGCGACCCCGGGCAAGGGCACCGACGTCCCGCTGTACATCCTCGGTTCCTCGCTGTTCGGGGCGAAACTCGCCGCGATGCTGGGACTGCCGTACGCGTTCGCCTCGCACTTCGCACCGAACGCCCTGCACGACGCGATCGCGATCTACCGCCGCGAGTTCCGGCCGTCCGCACAGCTGTCCGAGCCGTACGTGATCGCGGCCGCCAACGTGATCGCCGCCGACACCGAGGACGAGGCGCAGCGGCTGTTCACCGAGACCAAACGCAAGAGAGTCGCGCTGTTCGTCGGCCGCGGCCGGACGTTCACGTCGGAGGAAACCGACATGGTGCTCGAGTCCCCCGCCGGCCGGCAGGTGCTGCAGATGATGAAGTACTCCGCCGTCGGCACCCCGGACCAGGTGCGCGACTATCTCGACGCGTTCGCCGAACGTACCGGTGTGGACGAGCTGATCGTGGCCTCGTCGGCGACCGAACGCGCGGCGTGGCTGAGGTCGCTCGAACTCGTCGCCGACGCCTACGACCTCGCGAACGTCACAGCAGGCTGATCTGCTCCCCGACGGCCGATCCCACCGGGCCTGCCGGGGCGATCAGGTCCGGGCCGTCGTTGCGGACGCTGTTCACCCGGTCCGACACCCGCCGGATCTCGATCCCGGCGGCCACCTCGGCGGCGACCTCCGCCAGCAGGTCGGCCGGGGCGTCCGCGTCCGGGTCGAGCCAGCGGTCCCAGTGCCTGGGCGTCAGGATCAGCGGCATCCGGTCGTGGATCGACTGCAGCTCGCCGACCGAGTCCGTGGTGAGGATCGTGACGCTGAGCAGTGGAGTGCCCTCCGACTCCCTGTCCCGCCACACCGACCACAACCCCGCCATGTACAGCCGGGAGCCGTCGGCCGGGGTCATGAAGTACGGGACCTTCGCCGCCTTCCCTGCCCCGGCCGGCTCGGTCACCCACTCGTACCAGCCGTCCATCGGTACCAGCGCGCGCTTGGTCCTCAGCGCGGTCCGGAACGCGGGCTTGGTCGCGGCGGTGTCGGCGCGGGCGTTGAACAGGGGCGCCCCCTTCGCGGGCAGGCCGGGTGTGCCCGCCTTGGTCCACGGCGGTACCAGTCCCCAGCGCATCTGCCGGATCCGGCGTGCGGGCGCGTCGTCGGGGTGTTCGCGCGAATGCCTGCTCACCACGGCCAGCACCGGGTCGGTGGGCGCGACGTTGTAGTTCTCGGTCGGCTCGCGCGAACCGGAGCCCGTCTCGTCGATCGCGTCCAGTTCCACCGCCAACAGGGCCGGGTCCACCGTGGTCGCATATCTGCCGCACATGGGACCATTGTGCGCGTGAGTCTGTGGAGAGCGCCCCTCGCCGAATCGCCCGTGCACGCGACCGTGACCCTGCCGGGCTCGAAGTCGATCACCAACCGGGCCCTGATCCTCGCCGCCATCGCCGCGGGACCCTCCACGGTGACCGGGGCGCTGCGCAGCCGCGACACCGACCTCATGATCGATGCACTGCGAGCACTCGGCGTCGGGATCGACGAGGTCGACGGCTCGCCGACCACACTGCGGGTGACCCCGGGACCGCTCGGCGCGGCGACCGTGGACTGCGGACTCGCGGGCACCGTGATGCGCTTCCTGCCGCCGGTCGCCGCGCTCGCCGACGGACTGGTGTCGTTCGACGGCGACGAACAGGCCCGCACGCGGCCCCTCGGGACCATCTTGGAGGCGCTGCGCGGGCTCGGTGTGTCGATCGACGGCGACGGACTCCCGTTCGCCGTGACCGGCCACGGAGCGGTCGCGGGCGGGGAGGTGACCATCGACGCCTCCGGTTCGTCCCAGTTCGTCTCCGGCCTGCTGCTCTCGGCCGCCAGGTTCGAGCGCGGCGTCACCGTGCACCACGACGGCACGTCGGTGCCGTCGATGCCGCACATCGACATGACGGTGGAGATGCTGCGCGCGGCGGGCGTGCGCGTGCAGACGCCCGCCGACGGGGAGGCGAACACCTGGCGGGTGTGGGCCGGACCGGTGACCGCGGTGGACTGGGTGGTCGAGCCCGACCTGTCGAACGCAACGCCCTTCCTCTCCGCCGCCGCCGTCACCGCGGGCACGGTGAGTGTGCCGCTGTGGCCGTCGAGCACGACGCAGCCGGGCGATGCCATCCGGGGAATCCTGACCGAGATGGGATGTACTGTCTCCCTTCATGATTCACTCCTCACGGTCACGGGGCCGACGACATTGCGGGGCATCGACGTGGACCTGCACGACGTCGGCGAGCTGACCCCGACCGTCGCCGCCCTCGCCGCCCTCGCCGACTCCCCGTCGACCCTGCGCGGAATCGCGCATCTGCGAGGCCACGAAACAGACCGGCTGGCAGCACTTTCCGCGGAGATCAACGGACTGGGCGGCGCCGTCACCGAGACCGAGGACGGCCTGCGGATCGAACCGCGACGGTTGCATGCCGGCACCTGGCGTTCCTACGCGGACCACCGGATGGCCACCGCGGGCGCGATCCTCGGTCTGGTCGTGCCGGGCGTCGACATCGACGACGTCGGGACCACCGCCAAGACGCTGCCCGGTTTCGAAAAGCTGTGGGAGACAATGCTCGGCCCGATCGGGGCGCCCTCCTGACCGCCCGCCGGTACGACGAGTCCGACGTCCGGGTGCGCCCGGGCAAGGGCTCGCGTCCGCGCACCAAGACCCGACCGGAGCACAAGACCGCCGAGTCCGCGATGGTGGTCTCGGTGGACCGCGGCCGATGGGGGTGCGTGCTGGGCGGCGACCCGGACCGCCCGGTGGTGGCCATGCGGGCCCGCGAACTGGGCCGCACCCCGATCGTCGTCGGCGACCGGGTCGGCGTGGTGGGCGACGTCTCCGGCCGCACCGACACCCTGGCCCGGATCGTGCGGGTCGAGGACCGCAGCACGGTGCTGCGCCGCACCGCCGACGACACCGACCCGTACGAGCGGATCGTGGTCGCCAACGCCTCGCAGCTGCTGATCGTCGTCGCCCTCGCCGACCCGCCGCCGCGCACCGGCTTCGTCGAGCGGGCGCTGGTCGCCGCCTACGTCGGCGGGCTGAAGCCGATCCTCTGCCTGACCAAGGGCGACCTCGCCGACCACCAGGAGTTCGCCGCCGCGTTCGCCGACCTGGACGTGCCGGTGGTGCTCGCCGGCCAGGACGACCCCCTCGACGCCGTGCAGTCCATCCTGGCCGGCACCGTCACCGCGCTGATCGGCCACTCCGGTGTCGGGAAGTCGACGCTGGTCAATCGCCTTGTGCCCGACGCGTTTCGGGCCACCGGCGTGGTGTCGGGGGTGGGCAAGGGCAGGCACACGTCCACCCAGTCGGTCGCGCTGCCGCTGCCGGCACTGCCCGGCCAGTCCGCGGACCTGCCGCGCGGCTGGGTGGTCGACACGCCCGGCATCAGGTCGTTCGGTCTCGCACACATCTCGCCGGACGACGTGATGGGTGCGTTCACCGATCTCGCGGCGGCCATCGAGGACTGCCCGCGCGGCTGCACCCATCTCGGCCCACCCGCGGACCCGGAATGTGCCCTCGACCGGCTCGAAGGCGAGGCGGCGCGACGGGTCGCGGCCATCCGGTTGCTACTTGTCGCACTGGGTTCGAACGAATCCTGGTAGGTACCTGGCAGTCAGGTCACGATTCGGACTATTGCCGAATTCGCGCGACACCGGTTCGCAACCCGTGTTTACACTGTACGAGCTCGATCTGATTCGAATCAGCTCACAGGTCAAGACATCTCGAGATTCACACGACATCTCACCGTCAAGACACAAGGAGTTCAGATGAGTGTAGAAACAATCATCGGCGCTGGATCGTCCGTCCTCGGCGACATCATGAGCATCTTCAAGACGATCATCGGCACCGGCTCGTCCATCATCGGGTCCACCGACAAGTGACGCGACGGTGAGTGCCCCACCCGTCGGGGGTGGGGCACTCACCTGAGCGGCTGAATCTGGTCAGCGGGCGAACAGTCCGCGCAGGCCACGACGCTTCTTCGCCTCACGGATCGCGGTCCGCAGGCCACGACTGCGGCCGGTCACGGGATCCACCGTGAGCACCGCGGCGCTGCCCCCCCACTTACGCTCCGACGCAGTCTCGGGTGCGTCGTCGGCGGTGTCGCGCAGGTACTTGTTCGGCAGCGACAACTTCGCGATGGTGCGCCAGGACTTGCCGTACTGCACCAGCAGCGGACCGGTGGTGTACGGCAGGTCGTACTTGTCACACAGGGCCCGCACCTTCACCGCGATCTCGGCGTAGCGGTTCGACGGCAGGTCGGGAAAGATGTGGTGCTCGATCTGGTAGCTCAGGTTGCCGGTCATGAAGTCCATGACGCGGCCACCGCTGATGTTCGCGCTTCCCAGCATCTGCCGCAGATACCACTGCTCGTGCGTCTCGGTGTCGATGTCCGCCTTCGTGAACTTCTCCGCGCCGTCCGGGAAGTGCCCGCAGAAGATGACCGCGTTGGTCCACACGTTGCGAATGATGTTCGCGGTGAAGTTCGCGGTCAGCGTGCTCTTCCAGGCCTTGCCGGTCAGCGCCGGGAACACCACGTAGTCCTTGAGGGCCTGCTTGCCGATCTTCTCCAGCACCTCGGCGCGCTTGACCTTGAACTCCGCCATGTCGACGCGGCCCTTGGCGACCTTGCCGAGCTCGAGGTGCTGCGCGGCGATGCCCCACTCGAAGAACAGCGCGAGCAGCACGTTCAACGGCACGTTCGCCATGTTGAACGGCTTCCAACGCTGGTCGCGCGTCACGCGCAGCAGGCCGTATCCCACGTCGTCGTCCATGCCGAGGACGTTGGTGTACTTGTGGTGGATGTAGTTGTGGGTCTGCTTCCAGTGCGCGGACGGGCCGTTGACGTCCCACTCCCAGGTGCTCGAGTGCACCTCGGGGTCGTTCATCCAATCCCACTGGCCGTGCATGACGTTGTGGCCGAGTTCCATGTTCTCGACGATCTTCGCGGTGCCGAGCAGGCCGGCGCCGAGCAGCCACAGGGGGCGCTTGCGGCTACCGAAGAGTGCGGCCCGGCCTGCGACCTCGAGTGAGCGCTGCAGCCGAATGGTGTTGCGCAGGTACTTCGCGTCGCGTTCGCCGCGCGAGTCCTCGACATCCCGGCGGATCGCGTCGAGCTCTCGGCCGAGGGCCTCGATGTCCGCCTCGGTGAGGTGGGCGTACTCCTTGATGTCGGCGATTGCCATGACTCTCCCGGACCTAGACGTTCCCTTACGGGACCTACCGTACCGTAGGTTACGCACCCGTAGGTTACGTTCGAAGCAATGTGAGGCAGCTCACACCATGAGGCGGCGGCCGCGCTTCCGCATCTGGCGCAGCGCCGATCGGAGGCCGATCCGGCGCCCGGTGGACGGATCCACCCGAAGCGGGTTCACCGGAGAGTCACCGATGAGGAACTTACGCTCCGACGAGGTTTCCGGGGCGTCATCGGAGGTCGCCTTCAGAAATCGGTCCGGCAGCGACAGCTTGTGGATCGTCCGCAGCGCCAACAGGTACTGCTTGCCCAGCGATCCCGTCGTGTAGGGCAGGTCGTACTTGTCGCACAGCGCACGGACCCGGACCGAGACCTCCCGCAGCCGGTTGCTCGGCAGGTCCGGGAACAGGTGGTGCTCGATCTGGTAGCTGAGGTTGCCACTCATGAACCCCATCACCCGGCCCGACTTGAAGTTGGCCGAGCCCAGCATCTGCCGCAGGTACCACTCGGGCTTGGTCTCGTGCCGGTACTGCTCGACGGTGAACTTCTCCGCGCCGTCCGGGAAGTGCCCACAGAAGATCACCGTGTAGGCCCACAGGTTGCGGGCCAGGTTCGCGGTCGCGTTCGCGGTCAGGGTGCTGCGCCACGCGGGCCCGGTCAGCACCGGGAACAGGACGTAGTCCTTGATCACCTGCCGCGCGATCTTGCGCTTGAAGTCCCGGTTGACCTCCGCCAGTTGGTCGGCGCCGCGCTCGCGTGCGGCGTCCTGGGTGATCTTCCAGTCGTGCAGGGCGATGCCCCACTCGAACCCGGCGGCCAGCACGAGGTTGGCCGCGGGCTGGAGCAGGTTGACCGGCCGCCACGGCACGTCCCGCGTCATCCTGATGATGCCGAACTGAACGTCCTCGTCCATCCCGACGATGTTCGTGTAGGTGTGGTGCGAGTAGTTGTGGGCCCGCTTCCACTGCGCGGACGGGCCTGTCATGTCCCACTCCCACGTGGTGGAGTGGATCTCCGGATCGTTCATCCAGTCCCACTGGCCGTGCACGACGTTGTGGCCGAGTTCCATGTTCTCGATGCACTTGGACAGGGCGAGCATGGTCGTGCCGGCAAGCCAGGCGGGACGGTACTTGCTGCCGAACAGCGTGACCCTGCCGCCGAACTCGAGTGCGCGCTGGAACCGGATGACCCCGCGGATGTACCGCGCGTCACGCGCACCGCGGGATTCCTCGACATCGCGCCGAATCTCGTCGAGTTCGCGGCCGAGCATGTCGATGTCCGACTCGGTGAGATGAGAAAACTCTTTGATGTCCGTAATGGCCATCAGGGGCGGCCCTCCGTCAGGGGCTAGATCAGATCACCGGGGAGGACACCGCGGCGCGTGGAAACAACGATAGACGAATTTCGCCGGGTGGCGGTGGGCCGTCGATCAGAGGTCGAAGGTGCAGTCACCGGCAGCCGAGGAGATGCAGGTCTGCACGCGCTCGCCCTCGGCGTGCTCTCGACCAGAGCGCAGATCGCGGATGTGTCCGGACACCAGCGGCACGACGCACGTCTGGCAGATGCCCATCCGGCAGCCGAAGGGCATCTGAACACCCAGCTTCTCGCCCGCCTCGAGCACGGTGGTCGCGCCGTCGATCTCGACCGACCGACCCGACTTCGCGAAGGTCACCGTGCCGCCCTGCCCGGAGGTGTCCGCGCGCGCGATGGAGAACCGCTCGGTGTGCAGCCGATCGGCAATACCCGCGTCGGCCCACACCCGCTCGACCTCGTCGAGCATCTCCGCGGGACCGCACGCCCACGTCTGCCGCTCGCGCCAGTCCGGGTAAAGCTCGTCGAGGTCGGCCAGCTTGAACCGGCCGCCGGTACGGGTGTGCTGTACGTGCGAGACGAAGTTCGGATGCTTGTCGTGCAGTGCGACGAGCTCGTCGCCGAACATCACGTCGTGCGCGGTCGGCGCGGAGTGCACGTGCACCACGTCCGGCAACTCGTCGCGACGCACCATCGCCCGCAGCATCGCCATCACCGGGGTGATGCCGCTGCCGGCGGTGATGAACAGGATCTTCGCCGGCGGCGGTTCCGGCAGCGAGAAGTTGCCCTGCGGCGCGGCGAGACGAACGACCGTCCCCGAGGGGACGCCGTTGATCAGGTGACTGGACAGCTGGCCTTCCGGCATCGCCTTGACCGCGATCGTGATCAGCTTGTTCTCCCGGCTCGGCGGGGAGGTCAGCGAGTACGAGCGCCAGTGGAAGCGGCCGTCGACGAGCAGGCCGATGCCGATGTACTGGCCCGGCTGGTAGTCGAAGTCGAAGCCCCAGCCCGGCTTGATCACCAGCGTCGCGGAGTCGGAGGTCTCCTTGCGGACCTCGACGACCTTGCCGCGCAGCTCGCGCGCCGACCACAGCGGATTCGCCAGATGCAGGAAGTCGTCGGGCAACAGCGGGGTGGTCACCCGGGTCACCGCCCCGCGCAGCATGTTCAAACTCGGACGCCGTGGTGCCGACACATTCGCCGCCGGCGCCTCGAGCCACTTCCTCAAGCCCATCAGATTTCCGTCCACTCGCCTAGGTTACGGGACCGTAGGTTACCCGCAGGGACGCCGAGCTGTCACGCGGACGGCGAGAGAACTTCAGAGCAGTTCCAGCAGGAAGGGAAGTTCTTGCGTTGCGTACCAGGCGAGCTCGTGGTCCTCGGCGTCGCCGAGGACGAACTCGGCATCGGCGTCGCCCAGATCGGCAGCGTCGATCACCTTGGCCGCGCGCTCGATCGACTCCTCCGCCTCCGCGAGATCCACGTGCACCGAGGCGACCGCGGACAGCTCGAGCGGAGCCGACAGCCGCACCACCGCGTCGTCGAGGTCGGGGCGCAGCTTGACGTCCTCGACGTCGGCCGCGATCACCGCACGCCGGAACAGCGGCTTGTCACCCTCGCCCTCTTCGGCCTCCGCCGCCAGCAGTCGCAACGACGCGCGCGCCGCCTCCGTCATCGCGACCTCGGCCAACTCGTCGTCGTCACCCGAGGCGTACGCCTCACGCAACGCAGGTGTGACCGCAAAAGCGGTGCGGCTGACAGGATCCAGCTGCTCGTCCTCCACCAACCGCTGCAGCATCGCGATCGTCGCGGGCACGTAGACCCTCATGCACACCCCTTACCTACTGGCATCCAACAGTTCCTCGAGCGCCTCGTACAGCAACGCCGCGACCACGTCGACATCGGACATCGCGTCCCGGTCTCCGTTCAAACCGTAGTAGACGTGGCCGTCGTAGGACGTCAGCCCCACGCTGAGCGCCTGATTACGCAGCAGCGGCGAGACCGGATACATCTCCAGCAGCTTCGCGTTGTCCAGGTAGAGCGGGGTCCGCGGTCCCGGTGCGTTCGTGATGACGAGGTTGAACATCCGCTGCGAGAGTCCGCTCGCCACCCGCAGACCCATCGCGTGCAGTGTCGCGGGTGCCGTGCCCGACATCCGGACGAGTGTCTGAGCGTTCACCGTGCGACTCTGCTTCGCGTGCGCCTCCGAGGCGTGCGCGATATGCGAGAGCCGCACCACCGGGTTGGGCTCTCCCACCGGCAGGTCGATCAGCCACGAGAAGACCCGGCGCTCGGCACTCTCCCGCAGCGTGTCCCGCTCCGCCGGATCCACCTCCGGGTCGACCGCCTCGGCCGCGCCCTCCCCCGTGACGTAGACGGCGATCGGGACCAGGGCCCGCACCGACGAGAACGCGGTGACCGGCTCGCCGCGCGAGAGCAGCCAGTTGCGCAGCGCACCGGTGAGCACCGCGAGGATGGCGTCGTTGACGGTGCACCCGAACTTGCCCCGGATCGTCCGGTAGTCGTCGAGGTCGGTCGTGACCGTCGCGAACCGGCGGTTACGCGAAATGGTCGCGTTGAGCGGGGTCGAGGGCGCGGTGGTGGCGGCGGTCCGGACCACGGCTGCCACGTTCCCGATCGCCTTGGTCGCCTCGCCCACCAGGTCGCCGAGCACCATCCGGATGGTCGCGGCGCCCTCGCTCGGCCGGGCGATCATCTCCGCCACCGCGTCCAGCACCAGTTCGGCCTCGCGGGGTTCGCGGCTCGGCATCCACAACTCCTCCGCCACCTCACGCGGCTCGAGGGTCGGATCGAGGATCACCTGGTTGATCTCGAGTGCGTTCGCTCCGTCCACGAGCGAAGAATGCGATTTGGTGAAGATCGCGATCCGATTGTCCGCGAGCCCCTCGACGAGGTACATCTCCCACAGCGGCCGGGTCCGGTCCAGCGGTCGTGACGTCAGCCGCGCCACCAGGTCGTGCAGCTGCTCGTCCGAGCCCGGCTTGGGTAGCGCCGAACGTCGCACGTGGTAGGTGATGTCGAAGTCACGGTCGTCCACCCAGACCGGCCTTGCCAGGCCGAACGCCACTTCGCGCACCCGTTGCCGGTAGCGCGGCACCAACGGCAGCCGGCGCTCGACGTGGCTGAGCAGGTCCTCGTAGTCGAGGCCACCCTCCGGCGCCTCGAGGATCGCCAGCGATCCGAGGTGCATCGGAGTGGTGCTCGCCTCGAGAAAGTAGAACGATGCGTCCTGCGTGGTCAGCCTCGTCGCCATGTCAGTTCATGCCCCCCGTGCCCGATTGCTCCAGATCGAAAAGAATGCACAGCTCCCCCGCCGTGGTCTGCGGATCGACATGACGCACGCCGACCATCCCTGCATCGACCGCGCCCCGGACGTTCGCCGCCAGATCGTCGACGAACACGCAGTCCTCCGGCGACAGCCCGAGGCGATGCGCGGTCAGCCGGAAGATCCGCGGATCCGGCTTGGCCAGTCCGACGTCGCCGGAAAGCACCACCTCGTCCACCAACCGCCCGCCGCCGAACCCGCGCAACGCGATCCCGGCCGACCCACCCGGGTCGTTGCTCAGGATCGCGGTCCGCACGCCGCGACCGCGCAGGTCCGCGATGATCCCGGACAGCAACTGTCCACCGGATCCCGGACCGGCCAGTACGCCGCCGAAGTCCATCACCAAGCCGCGCATGCGCTCACCCTAGGGCGCGGCCCCGGCAGACGCGAGACGAGCCTGCCGAAATTGGTGCGAGAACGGAGAATTCGTGCAATCCTCATCCGCAACGTCCGGCCTCTCCCCGGAAACCGCGACCGCAGTCGATCGAGCACGGGAGAGAACGTATGACCGGACCACTTCCCTACCGCGGCGGGCTGTTCGTGACGGGCGCACCGCCCGCCGAACCGCAGCCGGACACTCCCCCCGCGCCGCGGCATGCCGGACCGCCGACGCTGCGCGCGTCCCGCCGCTCCGGACACGACGGGCGGTCCCCTCGCCCGGCCACGCCGGTGACCCCCGTCGACCCCGAGGCGCAGCGATTCACCGAGACGGCACTGCGACTGACCCTCGAGGTCCTCGACCGGCGGCGCCAGCCCCTGCAACTGCGGCGGCTGCTGGCACCGGCACCGGCCGACCTCGTCGCCGCGCTCGCCCGCGCCGGGTCACCGGCGGGGCGACTCGGCGTAGCGCAACTGCAACGGGTGCACCTGCGCTCGACCGGACCCGATGTGGCCGAGGTGTTCGGCACCTACGCGCGCGGTGACCGGACGTTCGCGATAGCGGGCCGGGTCGAACGCAGACCAGCCGCCCCGGGACGAAACCGGGACGGCTGGCTGATCACGTCGCTGCAGGTGGGCTGAGCGCGACTCAGCGCTTGCGCTTGGCCCTGCGCTCGCGCCGGCTGCCTGCGCCGTCGCCCGCGGCCGCCTCGCTGCGGCGCACCGCGGCATTGCCGTCCTCGTTCGGTCCGGAGAACGTCAGCCGCGTCTCGTCCTTCTGGTCGAGCCCCTTCGCGCGCAACGCATTCGGCGCGGCCGTACGGGCCGCCTCCGCGGCTGCCTGCTCGGTGGGCAGCGCCGCCGGGGCGGTGCGGGCCGCCGCCGCGGCCGCGGTCCAGCCCGACTGCTCGGGCGCGGGCTCCGGCGCGGCCTCGACCTGCAGGTTGAACAGGAAGCCGACCGACTCCTCCTTGAGGCCCTCGAGCATCGCCGCGAACATGTCGAAGCCCTCGCGCTGGTACTCGACCAGCGGGTCGCGCTGCGCCATCGCGCGCAGGCCGATGCCCTCCTTGAGGTAGTCCATCTCGTAGAGGTGCTCGCGCCACTTGCGGTCCAGCACGGACAGCAGCACGCGCCGCTCGAGTTCGCGCATGCCGTTCTCGCCGGCGATCGCGTCGATCTGCTCCTCACGGGCTGCGTAGGCGGAACGGACGTCCGCGAGCAGCGCCTCGCGCAGGTCGTCGCGGGAGATGTCGCCGCGCTCGCCGTCCTCGGTCTCGCCGGTCAGCTCCTGGTGCGTGATTCCGACCGGGTACAGCGTCTTCAACGCCGTCCACAGCTGGTCGAGGTCCCAGTCCTCCACGTAGCCCTCGGCGGTCGCACCGTCGACGTAGGCGGTGACCACGTCGGTGATCATCTTCTCGACCTGGCCCTCCATGTCCTCGCCCGCGAGGATCTGGCGGCGCTCGGCGTAGATGACCGTGCGCTGCTGGTTCATCACCTCGTCGTACTTGAGGACGTTCTTGCGGATTTCGAAGTTCTGCTGCTCGACCTGCGTCTGCGCGCTCTTGATGGCCTTGGAGACCATCTTCGCCTCGATCGGCACGTCGTCCGGCAGGTTGAGCCGGGTCATGATCGACTCCAGCGCCGCGCCGTTGAAGCGGCGCATCAACTCGTCGCCGAGGGAGAGGTAGAAGCGGGACTCACCGGGGTCGCCCTGGCGACCGGAGCGACCACGCAGCTGGTTGTCGATGCGCCGGGACTCGTGCCGCTCGGTACCGAGGACGTACAGGCCGCCCGCCTCCCGGACGTTGTCCGCGTCGGCCTTGGACTGCGCCTTGACCTCGTCGAGGGCGGGCTCCCAGGCGGCCTCGTACTCGTCCGGGGTCTCGACCGGGTCCAGGCCCTGCTTGCGCAGGTGCAGGTCGGCGAGGATGTCCGGGTTGCCGCCGAGCACGACGTCGGTGCCACGACCGGCCATGTTGGTCGCCACGGTGACGGCGCCGGTGCGGCCCGCCTCGGCCACGATGGTGGCCTCCTGCTCGTGGTACTTGGCGTTGAGCACGTTGTGTGCGACGCCGCGCTTCGTGAACTGCTTGGACAGGTATTCGGACCGCTCGACGCTGGTGGTACCGATGAGCACCGGCTGGCCCTTGGCGTGCCGTTCGACGACGTCGTCCACGACGGCGTCGAACTTGGCCTCCTCGGTCTTGTAGATCAGGTCGCCCTGGTCGACGCGGACCATCGGCCGGTTCGTCGGGATCGGGATGACGCCCAGGTTGTAGGTCTGGTGCAGCTCGGCGGCCTCGGTCTCGGCGGTACCGGTCATGCCCGAAAGCTTCTCGTAGAGGCGGAAGTAGTTCTGCAGGGTGATCGTGGCGAGGGTCTGGTTCTCGGCCTTGATCTCGACCTTCTCCTTGGCCTCGATCGCCTGGTGCATGCCCTCGTTGTAGCGCCGGCCGACCAGGATGCGGCCGGTGAACTCGTCGACGATGATGACCTCGCCGTCGCGGACGATGTAGTCCTTGTCGCGCTGGTAGAGCTCCTTGGCCTTGACTGCGTTGTTCAGGTAGCTGACCAGCGGCGAGTTGGCGGCCTCGTAGAGGTTGTCGATGCCGAGCTGATCCTCGACCAGCTCGACGCCGGCCTCGTGCACGCCGACCGTGCGCTTCTTGATGTCGACCTCGTAGTGCACATCGCGCTTGAGCAGCGGCGCGATCCGGGCGAACTCGCCGTACCACTTGGACGAGGCGTCGGCGGGGCCGGAGATGATCAGCGGGGTCCGGGCCTCGTCGATGAGGATCGAGTCGACCTCGTCGACGATCGCGAAGGCGTGCCCGCGCTGCACCAGGTCGTCCAGCGAATGCGTCATGTTGTCGCGCAGGTAGTCGAAGCCGAACTCGTTGTTCGTGCCGTAGGTGATGTCGGCGGCGTAGGCGACGCGACGCTCGGCGGGCGTCTGCCCCGACAGGATCACGCTGGTGTCGAGTCCGAGGAAGCGGTGCACACGGCCCATCCACTCGGAGTCGCGCTTGGCCAGGTAGTCGTTGACCGTCACCACGTGCACGCCGTCGCCGGCGATGGCGTTGAGGTAGGCGGGCAGGACACAGGTCAGGGTCTTGCCCTCACCGGTCTTCATCTCCGCCACGTTGCCGAAGTGCAGGGCCGCGCCGCCCATGATCTGCACGATGTAGTGCTTCTGACCGAGAACTCGCCAGGACGCCTCGCGGGCCACCGCGAACGCCTCGGGCAGCAGTTCGTCGAGCGACTCGCCGCCCGCGTAGCGCTCCTTGAACTCGGTCGTCTTCGCGTGGAGCTGCTGGTCGGTCAGTGCCTCGTACTCGGGCGAGAGGGTATCGACGTGCTCGGCGATGTTTTTGAGCCGCTTGACCATGCGACCTTCACCAACACGGAGCAGCTTGGACAGTGACAGCGACGGCACGGGCTTGAACGTCCTCAATCTCGGCGGGCAGGTGACTTCACGGTAGATCCGGCTGCATTCACAGTAGATCCGGCCGAGGGAGGTTATCCCCCGGCCGGATCCCATGGTAGGCGTTGCGTCGATCTACCGAGTAGATCGACCGGCCCAAACTTGTATCAGACGACCTGGCGGCTCATGCCAGGCGGATGAGGCCGTAGTCGAAGGCGTGCCTCCGGTACACGACGGACGGACGGTCCGTCTCCTTGTCCTGGAACAGGAAGAAGTCGTGTCCCACCAGTTCCATCTCGTACAGGGCGTCGTCGACGCTCATCGGTGCGGCCGAGTGGACCTTGGTCCGCACGATCCGGCCGGGGCCCTCGTCGTACTCGGGCTCGAGCGAGATGTCGGGCGAGATGCCGAGCGAGTCGTCCTCGGCCAACGCGGCGGTCGCCTCGGCCACGGATACCGGCGTCTTGTCGCCGTAGTGCACTCGCCGCCGATCCTTGGTGCGACGCAGTCTGCTCTCGAGCTTCGAGGTGACACTCTCGAACGCGGCGTAGAAACTGTCGGCGGCGGCCTCTGCCCGCACCACGGGGCCCTTGCCCCTCGCGGTGATCTCCACGCACTGGCAGTTCTTCGCCTGGCGCCGGTTGCGCTCGTGCGTGAGTTCGACATCGAAGTGGTAGATCGTGGGATCGAATCGCTCGAGCCGAGCGAGTTTCTCGGCTACATACACCCGAAAATGGTCGGGCACCTCGACATTGCGGCCCTTCACCACGATCTCGGAACGTGGGGCGTCAGATTGTCCGGTGGTTTCTGCAGCGTCTTCGATGAAAACAGAGGCTGTTGAAGGGGTCGTCACGCGTACCTCCCGGTTACGGCCGAGCCACTAGAAATGACTTGCGGCGGATGAGCTACGCCGGGAAGGGGACCGCCCGGCGTCAGGGTTCGGAACTATCACCTCCCACCCAGTTCGTCGGCTTGTTGGCGACGCTAGTACGAGTTCGACGCGAGTGCCAGCGTTCGTGCCGATTGCTTCATGCGGCGGCGATCACAAGCACCGCGTCGACCCGGACGCCCCGGCCCGCGAGCGCCCGAACCGATTCCGCCGCGGTGGCTCCGGTGGTGAGTACGTCGTCGATCAACACGACACAATCGGACCGGCCGGTACCCTCCGTCGGTCCGACCAGGATCCCTCCCGCCAGGTTCTCGACCCGGGCGCGCGCCGACAAGCCCACCGAATCTCGCACTCCTCGAGCATATTTCAGCAACGGATCCACGCGGACCGACTCGGGCGCCAGGACCCGTGCGGCGACGCCCACGGCCCGCGCCACCGGGTCGCCCCCGCGCGAGCGGGCCGCCCTGGCCCGCGTCGGCGCGGCTACCAGCGTCAGCAGCGCCAGCTCCGCGGGGTCGATCTCGCCCAGATCGCGCAATCTGGTCAACGCGAGCGCCAGCGCCTCCCCCAGGGGCCGCGCGAGGTCGCGTCTGCCGCGTTCCTTGGCAGCGATCACCGCGGCTCGGCGGGCTCCCGAGTACCCACCGATCGCCCACGCCCGCGTCCCGGAGTCCACCCGGGGCGAGATCGGCACCGGATCGCCCGACAACTCGGCTCGGCAGCGCGGGCACCAGAGGGTCCCCGGTGCCGCACAGCCGCCGCATTCGCGCGGCAACACCAGGTCCGTCAGCGCCTGCACTACCCCCATCCCGGCAGTGTGCACCGGGGCACCGACACGGCTCAGCCGGGCAGGACCGGAATCGCCTTCACACCGGTCAGGCCGGGCACCTCGCGCCAGTACCGGTCGCCTGCCGGATCGTTGTTGTTGAGTTGGAACACCGCGCGGGAATCGGCGACGAACGCGGTCGTGGCGGAGGCGTCGACCGACGTCACCGGCGGCGTGAGGTTGCGACTGGGCAACGCGTCCATCCGCGAGCCGTCCACCGCGACCGTCACCACCGGAATGTCCGAGGCCGCGCGCGCCACGATGATCGCATCGCCGCTACTCCAGTCGAGCGAGACCGCAGGACTGCCGAGCCCGACCGCGACGGGCCGCGCGCTGCCCAGCGCATAGGTGCCGTCCGGACGGTGCCGGACGGTCGCCACGTACACCTTCCCGTCCACGATCAACGCGGCCCGCACGCCGTCGCGGGACAACCGGAGCTCGGAGACGGTCGCGCCGAGCGAGCCGATCTCCGTGGTGTCGACCGGCGCCGTGACCAGCTGACCCGTGTTGAGGTCGCGCGCCGCGCGGATCACCCTCGAACCGTCCACGACGGTCCATACCGAATTGTCGCCGAGCGACCACGTCGGCCGGGTCATCGTGGCCCCCTCGACGACCGGGCTGGCGAATCCCTCGATCGGACCGACCATCAGCGCGCTCGCCGGGTCCGGTGCCGTCCTGCCGGTGTCTGCCACCGCGGCCGCCAGCTTGCCGTCCCGCGACAGCGCGATCGACCGGATCCCCGGCCCGGTCCCGAAGTAGCCGGGCATCGGACTCACTCCGGTGTCGGTGACGGCGACGAGTGCGCCGTTGCTGAGCGCGTGCAGTCCGACCATGGAGGTCGCGCTCGCCATCGGGTTGGTCGAGGACACATCGGCCGTCGTCCACCCGTTGGGCAGCCGGTCGTCGAGCGGTTTGCCGTCACCGAGCAGCACGTACGGTCCGGATATCTCCGCGTTCGCCAGTGTCCACACGACCTGCGCAGCCAACTGGTCCTTGGCCGGCTGATCGAGCGCCGACGCACCCTGGAAGTCGACGCGCAGCCCGCCGAACCCGATCCCGACGCCTGCACTGCGGCCGTCCGCCTTGGTGATCGGACCCTTCACCGAGACCTTGCCGGCCTGGTTGAGGACAGCGCCCGCCAGCGACTGCTTGGGCCCGGCGATCAGCATGTCGATCAGCTGCGCGGTCATGTCCTGTTGTGCGGCGGAGATCCAGCGCAGGTCGGGCACGACCGTGCTGCCCGACGGGTCGAGGAAGTACAAGGCCTTGCGCTGGTAGGTCTTGAGGAACTGCGGGCGGTCCATGATGACCCCGGCCGGCAACTCGTCGATCCGCCACTGGCCGTCGACCCTGGTCAGTCGCACCTTGGCTTCGAAGTTGCCCTCGACAGCCTGGTAGACACCGCCGGGCTCGAGTTGGCCGACCCGGTTGGCTCGGATCGTGTAAGTGGCCTGGTCGCCGCTGCGGGACTCGGGCAGCACGTCGACCTTGTCGACGATCGTGGTGCTCGCCGTGTCGTCCCAGCTGTTCGAGGCGCGCTGGGTGAGGAACTGGCGAGCCGCGGCGTGCCTGCCGCCCGGGTCGGTACTCGCGCCGAAGAAGTCGCGCAGCAGCAGGTCGGGTTCGCGTCCCGGCGTCGGCGCCGGGACGCTGGTCACCGCCGGTTCCTTGGCGATGGTGCCGATCGCCTGCGGAGTCGACGACTCCGGCAGGCTCGCGCACCCACCCAGCAGCACTGCCGCGCCCGTCACGAGCGCGGCAACCATGTGTCGCCGCCTCACGGTCGACGCTCCCGCAGTATCGGCACGCTGCCGGTCTCGTCCGGGTCGAGCGCCTCGCTCTGCTCGCCGTGCCCGCTGTGTGGGCGTTCCGCGCCCGGCAACGGCCTGCCCTGCACGTGCTTGACGCTCGGCGGACGCAGCGGCAGCGGACTGCTCGTCACCTTGTGGCCGCGCACCAGCGGCAACGTCAACCGGAAGCAGGCACCCTCGCCGGGCTCACCCCAGGCGTCGAGCCTGCCGTCGTGCAGTCGGGCGTCCTCCACGCTGATCGCGAGACCGAGTCCGGTGCCGCCGGAGCGCCGCACCCGCGACGGATCCGACCGCCAGAACCTGTTGAACACCAGCTTCTCCTCGCCCGGACGCAAGCCGATGCCCTGGTCGCGGACGATGAACGCAGCGGCATCCTCGTCGGAGCGCAACCGAAGCAGGACCGGTTTGCCCTCGCCGTGGTCGATCGCGTTGGCCAGCAGGTTTCGCAGGATCCGCTCCACCCGGCGCGGGTCGACGGTCGCCATCACCGGTTCTTCGGGCAGGTCCAGGATCAGCTCGGTGCCGGACTCGCGGGCCAGGTGCCGGATCGTCGAGACCGCCGCCCTGGCACTCATCCGCAGGTCCAGCTTCTCGGCCGCGAGCTCGGCGACGCCGGCGTCGTGGCGGCTGATCTCGAGCAGGTCCGCGAGCAGCGTCTCGAACCTGTCCAGCTCCGCCACCAGCAGTTCCGACGACCGCCGCATGGCGGGATCCAGCTCCGCGCTGCCGTCGTGAATGAGGTCGGCGGCCATCCGGACGGTGGTCAGGGGCGTGCGCAGCTCGTGGCTCACGTCGGAGGTGAACCGTTTCTGCAGGTTGCCGAACTCCTCGAGCTGGGCGATCTGTTTGGACAGCGACTCGGCCATGTCGTTGAAGGACATCGCCAGCCTGGCCATGTCGTCCTCGCCGCGCACCGGCATGCGTTCGCGGAGTTTGCCCTCGGCGAAGCGCTCCGCGATCCGGGAGGCCGAGCGGATCGGCAGGACCACCTGCCGCGCGACGACCACCGAGATCGCGGCGAGCAGCACCAACAGCACCGCTCCGCCGATCAGCAGGGTGCTGCGCATCAGCGACAGGCTGCGGTCCTCGCTCGCGAGCGGGAACACCAGGTACAGCTCGAGGTCGGGCACCTCCGCGGAGGTCGGGCTGCCGACAATCAACGCGGGACCGGTGTAGCCGTCCGGGTCCGAGACGGTGGAGAACTGGTAGCTCACCTGGCCACGCTGGACGAAGTCACGCAGGTTCTGCGGAATCTGGTCGATCGGACCTGCCTGCGCCTGTCCCCGCGGTGGGTCGCCCTTCACGACGAGGACGGAGTCGAAGGTTCCGGCCGCGCCCGAGGCGGGGCCGGCGTCGACACCGCGATTGGTCAGCGACGCCCGGGCACCGTCGAGGCGGGTGCTCAGCGAGGTGCTGTCGTCGGACCCGGCGAGCTCGCTCTGCACGGTGCCGCGGGCGCGGTCCATCTCCTCGGTGGCGGCGCTGATCTTCGCCTCGAGCAGACGGTCGGTGATCTGGCTGGTCAGCACCACACCGAGGATGGTGATGACCACGAGCGAGAGCGTCAGCGTCGAGACGACCACTCGGAGCTGAAGCGAACGGCGCCACAGGTGCGCGAGTGCACGGCTCAGGTTCCGGAAGCGACGCAGGAGCGGCGTGAACGTCCCGTTGATCCTGCGCCGCATACGGGTGGAACGGATCACGGCGGTCCGGCCTTGTAGCCGACCCCCCTGACCGTGAGTACCACTTGGGGATTCTCCGGGTCAGTTTCCACCTTGGCGCGCAGTCGCTGGACGTGCACGTTGACCGGTCGGGTGTCGGCGGCGTGCCGGTAGCCCCACACCTGTTCGAGCAGCACCTCTCGGGTGAACACCTGTCGGGGCTTGCGGGCGAGGGCGACCAACAGGTCGAACTCGAGCGGGGTCAGCGAGATCAGCTGCCCGTCCCGGGTGACCTTGTGCGCGGGCACGTCGATGACGATGTCGGCAATGGACAGCAGTTCGGCGGGCTCGTCCTCGGTGCGGCGCAGGCGAGCGCGCACGCGGGCGACGAGTTCCTTCGGCTTGAACGGCTTCATCACGTAGTCGTCGGCGCCGGACTCGAGTCCGAGCACCACGTCGACGGTGTCCGTCTTGGCGGTGAGCATCACGATCGGCACGCCGGAATCCGCGCGCAGCACCCGGCAGACGTCGATGCCGTTCATCCCGGGCAGCATCAGATCGAGCAGCACCAGATCCGGGCGGATCTCACGGACCGCGGTGAGTGCCTGGGTGCCGTCGCCCACGACGAAGGGCTCGAATCCCTCGCCGCGGAGCACGATGGTGAGCATCTCGGCGAGCGCCGTGTCGTCATCGACAACCAGAATGCGTGGCTTCATGTCCCTATCGTGTCATCCTCGGACCCCGGAACCCGTCGTTCCAGGGCGCTCCGGTGGCGTGTCGCGGTCGTCGCGATCACTTCCACTGTGCCAGATCAGCGGCCAGGGCTGCCGGATCCACGTCCGGCGCCAGTACCCGCCACGGCGACATCCAGCTGGTTCGAGCCAGTTCGCGGTACACCTCGCCGGTGCGCGTCTGCAGGTCCGAGTCGCGCTCGAAGGCGTCGAGTTCGCGGCTCGCGTCCTGGATCTCACGGGACTGCGCCCGCGCCCGGGCGAGTTCCACCGGGACGTCGAGCAGCATCTGCAGCCCGGGTCGCGGCACCCCCAGCCGGTCGAACTCGAGCGCGCGGACCCAGTGCACGAAGTCCCCGCCGGCGCCCTGCCGCATTCGCGCCGCGCCGTAGGCCGCATTGGAGGCGACGTACCGGTCCAGGAGCACGATGTCGTTGACGGACAGCAACTCCCGCAGATCCTCGGCCGCGAATCCACGATCCAACGCGAACATCGACGCCATCCCGTACACCGAATCGGCGAGGTCCCCGTGGGATCCCTTCAAGGCCTCGGCGGCGAGGTCCGCGTGAATCGAGTTGCCGTAGCGGGGAAACGCGCGCACGGCGATGCGGACGCCCGCCGACTCGAGCTCGGTGACGAGCTTGTCGACGAGCGTCCGCTTACCGGCGCCGTCCAGACCTTCCAGCGCAATGAGTGTGCCCACGGCGGGAAAGTCTAGGCGGCACCGATCAGGTTGTGCGGCCGCCTAGTAGCGGTAGTGCTCCGGCTTGTACGGACCCTCGACGTCCACGCCGATGTACTCGGCCTGGTCCTTGGTCAGCTTGGTCAGCGAGCCGCCGAGCGCCTCGACGTGAATCTTGGCGACCTTCTCGTCCAGGTGCTTGGGCAGCCGGTAGACCTCGTTGTCGTACTCGTCCGGCTTGGTCCACAGCTCGATCTGCGCGATGACCTGGTTCGAGAAGCTGTTGCTCATCACGAACGAGGGGTGCCCGGTGGCGTTGCCGAGGTTCAGCAGACGGCCCTCGGACAGCACGATGATCGAGTGACCGTCGGCGAAGGTGAACTCGTCGACCTGCGGCTTGATGTTGACCCGGGTGACGTCCGCGGCCCGCTCGAGGCCGGCCATGTCGATCTCGTTGTCGAAGTGGCCGATGTTGCCCAGGATCGCCTGGTGCTTCATCTGCTTCATGTGCTCGAAGGTGATGATGTCCTTGTTGCCGGTGGAGGTGACGACGATGTCGGCCCAGCCGATCGCCTCCTCGACCGTCTTGACCTCGAAGCCGTCCATCAGGGCCTGCAGGGCGTTGATGGGGTCGATCTCGGTGACCGCGACGCGTGCGCCCTGGCCGCGCAGGGCCTCGGCGCAGCCCTTGCCGACGTCGCCGTAGCCGCACACCAGCGCGGCCTTGCCACCGATCAGCACGTCGGTGCCACGGTTGATGCCGTCGAGCAGCGAGTGCCGGGTGCCGTACTTGTTGTCGAACTTGCTCTTGGTGACCGAGTCGTTGACGTTGATCGCCGGGAACACCAGCTCACCCGCCGCAGCCACCTGGTAGAGACGCAGCACGCCGGTGGTGGTCTCCTCGGTGACGCCCTTGACGGACTCCGCGACGGCCGTCCACTTGGACTTGTCGGCCTCGAGGGACTGACGCAGCAGCGCGAGGAAGACCTTGTACTCGTCGGAGTCCTGCTCCTCGTCGGTCGGCGGCACGACGCCGGCCTTCTCGAACTGCGCGCCCTTGAGCACCAGCATGGTGGCGTCGCCGCCGTCGTCGAGGATCATGTTCGCGGGCTCACCCGGCCACGTGAGCATCTGCTCGGCCGCCCACCAGTACTCCTCGAGCGTCTCACCCTTCCAGGCGAACACGGGAATGCCCTTGGGCTCCTCCGGGGTGCCGTGCGGGCCCACGACGATCGCGGCGGCCGCGTGGTCCTGGGTGGAGAAGATGTTGCACGACGCCCAGCGGACCTCGGCACCGAGCGCGCTCAGCGTCTCGATCAGCACCGCGGTCTGGATCGTCATGTGCAGCGAGCCGGAGATGCGCGCGCCCTTGAGCGGCAGCACCTCGGCGTATTCGCGGCGCAGCGCCATCAGGCCCGGCATCTCGTGCTCCGCGAGGCGGATCTCCTTGCGACCGAACTCGGCGAGCGAAAGGTCCGCCACCTTGAAGTCGATACCGTTGCGGCTGTCCGCCACGAGGTTGTTCGCCACGATCTTGTTCTCAGACACGCTGGTCGTCATCTGCCTCTCCTGGTTGGCAATATCGAAGGTAAGGCTATCGGTTCGGTGGCGGCCGGGGCGATGGCCTCGATGAACGGCACGAAGAGCCTGGCCAGGTCCTCGGCCACACCCTCGTCCGAGTCCGGCGGCATCGAGATGTAGCTGATCGCCAGTCGGACGATTCCCCGGCCGAGCAGGCCCGCCTCGGACGGTGTGGCCTGTATCCAGCTGCGCTCGAGCGTCGCCGCGAGCCGAGACGAGGCCCGCTCCAGCAGCGGGGCACTGTCGGTCGTGATCAGTCGCAACAGGTCGGGCTTGGCCTCCCCGGTGAGCAGCGAGTGCACGAGCGGATCGGCTGCGCTCTGGCGGAAGAATGTGGTGAACGCCGCCACCAGAGCCGTGTGCGGCGCGCCGACATTGGCGTAGACGGCGTCCTCGACCGCACCGACGAAGCGGTCCGCCAACTGCAGGGCATAGGCCTGGGCCAGCCCCTGCCGCGACTTGAACTCGTTGTAGACGGTCTGTCGGCTCACCCCCGCGCCCGCCGCGACGTCGGTCATGGTGACCTCGGACCAGTCCTTGTCCGCGAGCAGGTCGCGCATCGCCCCGAGGACCGACTCCCGCAGCAGCGTTCGGGTTGCCTGCTGGTACGGGACTCGGTTGGTCATGAGGGGACACTGACACCGGCGCCGCGACGCGTCAAACCGCGGCGCATGCCGCCGTCACGGCCGCGCGACCTCCTCCATGTAGAAGTCCGCCTTCGCCGCCCCGCAGTCGGGGCAGCTCCAGTCGTCCGGGATCTCGTCCCAGCGGGTCCCGGGGGCGATGCCGTCCTCGGGCCAGCCGAGCTCCTCGTCGTACTCGAACCCGCACTGCACGCACCGGTAGAGCTTCATCACAGGGCCTCCTCGAAATCGATCTTCTCCCGCACACCGCAGTCCGGGCAGCACCACTGATCCGGGATCTCGTCCCAGAGGGTCCCCGCCGGAAATCCTTCCCGTGGAGCACCTTTCGCTTCCTCGTACGTGTACTCACACACCGGACACCGATACGCGGCCATCACGCCACCCCGAGCCGGGCGTAGATGCGCTCCCGCTTGGACGGCTGCACGTTCACCTGGGTGATGTCACCGTCGTAGTGGTCGAGCACGCGGTGGTCCATCACCTTGCGCCAGACCGGCGGAATGTAGGCCAGGGTGATCATGCTGGCGTAGCCACTGGGCAGGTTCGGTGCGCCGTCCATGCTGCGCAGCGTCTGGTACCGCCGGGTCGGGTTGGCATGGTGGTCACTGTGCCGTTGCAGGTGGTACAGGAAGATGTTCGTGCAGATGTGGTCGGAGTTCCAGCTGTGCGCGGGAGTGCAACGCTCGTAGCGGCCGGTCGCCGTCTTCTGCCGCAGCAGACCGTAGTGCTCGAGGTAGTTCACGGTCTCGAGCAGCGAGAACCCGTACACGGCCTGAATCACCAGGAACGGCAACACCTGCCAGCCGAAGCCCGCTACCAGCGCCACCCACAGCGCGACCGACATCAGCCAGGCATTCAGGACGTCGTTGCGAATGTTCCACGGCCCCTTGCCGAGTCGCTGCAGTCGTACCTTCTCCAGTTCCCACGAGGACTTCAGGCTGCCCCAGACACTGCGCGGCAGGAAGGTCCAGAAGCTCTCGCCGAAGCGTGCGCTCGCCGGATCCTCGGGGGTGGACACGCGGACGTGGTGGCCGCGGTTGTGCTCGATGTAGAAGTGCCCGTAGCAGGTCTGGGCGAGGGTGATCTTCGACAGCCACCGCTCGAGATCGTCCTTCTTGTGGCCGAGTTCGTGCGCGGTGTTGATGCCGATACCGCCCATCACGCCGATGCTCAGCGCCAGACCGACCTTCGACGCCAAGCCGAGCCCGCCGTCGATGCCGAGCCAGCTCAGGTTGTCCGACGTCCACAGGTAGCAGGCGAACACCAGGCTCGCGAGCTGGAACGGAATGTAGACGTACGTGCAGTAACGGTAGTACCTGTCGTTCTCGAGCTGCTCCATGACCTCCTCGGGCGGGTTCTGTCCGTCCGGGCCGAAGAAGACGTCCAGGATCGGGAGCAGGACGTAGACGAGGATCGGGCCGATCCACCACCACACCGGCGAGACCGCATTCCAGCCCAGTTCGTTGAATCCCCACACCAGACCCGCCGCGATGAAGACGGCGGTCGGCGGAATCAGTCCCAACAACCAGAGGTGGCGTTTCCTGTCACGCCACTGGCCGGGCGCCTGCTCCCCCGCTCCGATTCGCATGCTCACGACTGCCTCCCGTCCGACGGCCACCAACCTGTGAAGTGGACCACTAGGAACTAGACGATAGACCGCATTCTGTCGCCCGTCTATACAAATATCGCCTTTTGTAAACCAACCCGGGCGCAGTCGGATCCAAAGCGCGGGTAACCAAGGTGAGGATTACCAAAATGAATGGGTGAAGTGTGTGCCGCGGCGGGGTGCAGCATCTCGACGGACGACGAGGACTCAGCCTCGTTCCCGTTCGGAACCGGACTTACCGCCCCAGGTGCGTCGGCTCGTCCGGTCCACCCAGATGGTCGAGCGCCTCGGCTGCGAGACCGGGCGGCGGCCGCATCCGCTTGCCCACCAGCGAGTGCCGGTAGCCGTAGCCGAAGTACACGACGATGCCGATCGCCATCCAGACCACGAACCGGATCCAGGTCTCCACGGACAGGTTCAGCATCAGCCACCCGCAGGCCAGCACCGCCAGGACCGGGACCAGCGGCACCCACGGCACCCGGAACCCCCGGGGCAGGTCGGGGCGGGTGCGCCGCAGGACGATCACGCCGAGGCACACGAGCACGAAGGCGAACAGCGTGCCGATGTTCACCATCTCCTCCAGGGTGCCCATCGGGAAGAATCCGGCGAGCACGGCGGAGACGAGGCCGACGATCACGGTGATCCGCACCGGGGTGCCGTGGCGTCCGGTGTGCGCGAGCTGTCGCGGCATCAGCCCGTCCCGCGACATCGCGAACAGCACCCGGGTCTGGCCGAGGAGCATCACCATCACGACCGTCGTCAGGCCGGCCAGTGCGCCGAGGTTGATCACCCACTGCGCCCACGTGATGCCGTGGTACTCGAACGCCGTTGCAAGCGTCGAGTTCTCGGTCGCGAGCGTGGTGTACTTGACCATCCCGGTCAGCACCAGGGTGACCGCGACGTACAGCACCGTGACGATCGCGAGCGAGCCGAGAATGCCGCGCGGCAGCGCCTTCTGCGGGTTCTTCGTCTCCTCGGCGGTGGTCGCGACGACGTCGAATCCGATGAACGCGAAGAACACCAGGGACGCTGCTGCGAGCAGTCCGTACCAGCCGTACGTGCTGCCTCCCGCCCCGGTGAGGAACGAGAACAGGGACTGGTGGATGCCCTCACCGGTGCTCTTCGGCGCTGACGGCGGAATGTACGGCGAGTAGTTGTCCTTGCTGATGTAGAACGCGCCGACCACGATCACCAGGAGCACGACCGCGACCTTGATTCCCGTGACCACCTGGGACACCCGCGAGGACAACTTGGTCCCGGTCGCCAGGATCACGGTGAGCACGGCAATCAGGAGCACCGAGCCCCAGTCGAAGTCCACGCCACCGAGGGAGACGACCGTCGAACCCTCCGCCCCGATCACGTTGCCCAGGTACAGCGACCATCCCTTGGCGACCACCGAGGAGGCGAGCGCGAACTCGAGGGTCAGGTCCCAGCCGATGATCCAGGCGACGAATTCGCCGAACGTCGCATACGAGAAGGTGTACGCGCTGCCGGCGACCGGGACCGTCGACGCGAACTCTGCGTAGCACAGCGCGGCGAGTCCGCAGGCGATCGCGGCGAGGACGAAGGCGAGCGAGACGGACGGGCCGGCGACGTTGCCCGCGGTGCGCGCGGTGAGGGTGAAGATGCCGGCGCCGACGACCACGGCGACACCGAACACCGTCAGGTCCCACGCGGTGAGGTCCTTGCGCAGTTTGCTCTCGGGCTCGTCGGTGTCGGCGATGGACTGCTCCACCGATTTCGTCCGGAAGATTCCGGTGCGTGCCATCGCTGCCTCCTCATGCGGGGTCTTCCGTCGAGCCTATTGCGCCGTCACGGTGTGGGCACCCGGTACAGATCGGGTTCGAGGTAGATGATCCGCGCTGCGGGCACGGCAGCCCGAACCCGAACCTCGGCCTCGTCGATCGCGGCGGCGATGGCCGCGATGTCGGAGCCGGGCGCCACCGCGACCTTGGCGGCCACCAGCAGTTCCTCCGGACCCAGGTACTGGGTCTTGCAGTGGATGACGCGGTCGATTGCCACACCGTCGACCAGCGCCTGGAGAATCCGCTCCTCCTCGTCCTCTGTCGCGCCCTCGCCGATGAGCAGACTCTTCATCTCGACGATGAGGATGACGGCGATGATGCCGAGCAGGACGCCGATGCACAGCGTTCCGATGCCGTCCCACACGGGGTTACCGGTAATCGTGGTCAGGCCGACGCCGCACAGCGCCAGCACGAGGCCGACCAGAGCCCCGGTGTCCTCGAGCAGCACCACCGGCAGTTCGGGACTGCGCGAGGTACGGATGAACCGCCACCAACTCGCGTCGCCCTTCAAGGGGCGGGACTCCTTCGCCGCCGTCAGGAAGCTGTAGCCCTCCAGGCCGATCGCGATCACCAGGATCACCACGGCCACCATCGGCGAGGAGAGGTCCTCGGGGTGCTGGATCTTGTGGATGCCCTCGTAGATGGCAAACATCGAGCCGAGGGTGAACAGGACGAGCGCAACGACGAACGAGTAGAAGTAGCGGTTGCGGCCGTACCCGAACGGATGCAAGCGGGTGGCCTTGCGGTTCGCCCTGGCCTGACCGAACAGGAGCAGACCCTGATTCGAGGTGTCGGCGACCGAGTGCACCGACTCGGCGAGCATCGACGACGACCCGGTGATCAGGAAGCCCGCGAACTTCGCGACCGCGATCCCGGCGTTCGCGGTCAACGCCGCGACGATCGCCTTCTTGCCCCCATTGGCTGACACTGCTGTTCTCCTCGTCGTCTCGGGTTGTCCGTGTCGCTCAGCCGACCGCGGCGCTGAACAGTTGCGCGGTCGCCGAGCGGGCCGCCGCCGTCACCGCGGGGTCCGCGGCGGCGATCCAGGCCGCGTCGCCGCGTTCGAGTGCCAGGGTGGCGTCGCCGCTGCGAAGTGTGACAGATCCGGCAGTGCACAGCAGGATCCGTGGTCCAGCGAGTTCGAAATCGACGCTCACCGGGTGCGACTGCCCGCCGTCGGACAGGTCGATCCGGGACAACGAGAACTCCGGTGCGGGAGTGTCGTAGACGAGTACCGGCGACCCGGACAGTGCGGCGGGCATCCGGACGGGCCCGGTCAGCGGTTCGAAGTCCAGTACCCGCAACAGTTCCGGGACGTCGACGTGCTTGGGTGTCAGGCCGCCGCGCAGCACGTTGTCGGAGTTGGCCATCACCTCGACCGCGAGGCCGTGCAAGTAGGCGTGCAGGTTTCCGGCGGCCAGGTACAGGCCCTCGCCCGGTTCCAGGGTCACCCGGTTGAGCAGCAGCGAGGCCAGCACCCCGGCGTCACCCGGGTAGGACTCGCCGAGGCCCAGCACGGTCTGGACCTCGCGGGCGTACCTGCGCTCGGTGGCCGGGCCCGACAGGTAACGCACGCACCCCTCGAGGATCTGCGGCAGCAACGCACTCAGCGCGGGCGGCGGCAGCGTGATCCAGGTGGTGAACAGCGCCCGCAGCCCGGACGAATCGGCTTGCCCGGCAAGCAGTCCGATGTAGTTGTCCAAGGCAGGGACGTCAAGTGCCCGAAGCAGTTCGACCGTACGGTGCGGATCGCGGAAGCCGGCCAGCACCTCGAACCTGGTGAGCGCCACGACCAGTTCGGGCTTGTGGCTGTCGTCGCGGTAGTTGCGCACCGGCGAGTCCAGCGGGATCCCGGCGGCCTCCTCCCGTGCGAAGCCCTCCTTCGCCTGCTCGGCGCTCGGATGCGCCTGCAGCGAGAGCGCCTCCTCCGCCGCGAGCAGCTTGAGCAGGAACGGCAACCGGTCACCGAATCCGGCCCGCGCCCGCTCACCGAGCTGGCCCGCCGGGTCCGCGGTGATCGCATCCAACAGCGACACCGACCGGTCGCCGATCAGAAGCCTCGCCGGGTCTGCCGGGTGGGCGCCGAGCCACAGTTCGGCTTCGGGGTGGTTCGACGGCACGGGACGACCGCACAGTTCGGCGATCGCCGTGCGGGAACCCCAGGCATAGGTGCGCAGCGCGCCCTGCAGCAGCTGCACTAGCTGCCACCGATCAGGTGCAGGTACGCGGCCGCCATCTCCAGGCGCACCGCCGTCACCGCCAACTGCTCGACCTCGGTGCGCTCCCTGCTCTGCGGGCCCCTCATCTCGCCGTCCCCCATCTCGATCGAATCCTCGTCCCCCATCGTCACCAGGTCCGCGTCCGGCAACACCGCGATGCGGCGCGCCGTCAGCTGCCGGGACGCCGCGGTCGCCAGCACGAGGACCCGCACCGGCGCGCTCGGCGCGGGACCGTCGAGTTCCTCGTCGTGGAAGATCGGGTCGTAGTCCCCGCCGGACGCGCCACCGCCGCGGGCGATCCGATCGCTCGCGGCCACCACCTCACCCAGGTCGGCTGCCGCGGCCACCACACCCGCGGTGCGCAACAGAACCTCCGCGCCGTGCCGGGCGAGCGCCGTCGTGGACGGCCCGTCGCCGGCCAGCACCACGCGACGCCCGCGCATCCGCACGGCGAGCGACTTGGCCGGATTGTGGAACACCTCGTTGTCGGGACGGTCGCGCACCGCCTCGGCGTCGAGTTCGTCCGCGAGCTCCGCCAGATCCGGGAAAAGACCTGCGGTCCGGCCCGATTCGAGCGTCGCGACGACCGCGAGCCCCGCCGCGAGATAACGCAGGAAGCCGTTCCGGTCGGGCACCCGAACGCGCGGCGGCAGCGCCATCGCGCGGCCCGCGCCGACCGCGCGCAACGGTCCCTCGTCGGGCGCCACCAGGACGACCTCCGCGCCCCGGCGCATCGCGGAGTCCGCGGCGTCGAGCAGTCGGTTGTCGCCGGCGTCGTCACCAGCGACGACCACCACGTCCAGCGGACCGACCCACGGCGGCACCGCAGGCAGGTGCAGGATCGGGATCCCCACCTTCGGCCCGGCCGTCGCGATGAGCACGGTCGCGGCGCGACCGGCCCTGCCGCCGCCGGTCACCATGACCACACTGCGCGGCCGCATGTCCTTGATCCGGTCGAGCGCGCCCTCGGTGACGGCCGCTGCAGTGGCCCGGACCTGCGCCCCGCCCAGCGCTGCCGAGCGCATCACGCCCTCGGAATCGGCGGCGGCGACGCTCGCGGCGTCATCGAGATCCAGAAGGGGTGACGGAGCCGTCATGGCAACCTTCCTTTCACTCGATTCCTCAACACTGTGCGCCCCCTCAGGCGCGCACCACTGCCAGTATCTCAGCAACGAGCCCATCGACCTCGTCGGTGGTCCGGGCCTCCACGTTCAGTCGCAGCAGCGGCTCGGTGTTCGACGCCCGCAGGTTGAACCAGGCGCCGTCGGCCAGGTTCACGGTCACGCCGTCGAGCCGGTCCACCGACTGCGACCGGTCCGCGAACGCATCCAGTACGGCCGCCGTCCGCTCGGCGGCGTCGGCGACGGTCGAGTTGATCTCGCCGGACGCCGCGTACCGGTCGTACTTGCTCATCAGCTCCGAGAGCGGACGGTCCTGCTCGCCCAGCGCGGCCAGCACGTGCAGTGCCGCCAGCATCCCCGAGTCGGCGCCCCAGAAGTCACGGAAGTAGTAGTGCGCCGAGTGCTCGCCGCCGAAAACGGCGCCGGTCTCGGCCATCTGCTGCTTGATGAACGAGTGCCCGACACGGGTGCGCACCGGGACGCCACCGAGTTCGGTCACGAGTTCGGGGACCGCACGGGAGGTGATCAAGTTGTGGATGATCGTCGCCCCCGGCTCCTTGGCCAGTTCACGTTCGGCGACCAGCGCAGTCACGGCCGACGGCGAGACCGGCTGACCGAGCTCGTCCACCACGAAGCAGCGGTCCGCGTCGCCGTCGAACGCCAGCCCGATGTCCGCACCCGTGCTGCGCACGTACGCCTGCAGGTCCACCAGGTTCTTCGGGTCGAGCGGGTTGGCCTCGTGATTGGGGAACGAGCCGTCGAGCTCGAAGTACAGCGGCAGGGTCGTCAGCGGCAGCGGGCCGAGCACGGCGGGCACCGTGTGGCCGCCCATCCCGTTGCCCGCGTCGGCGGCCACGGTCAGCGGCCGCATCGCGGACAGATCGACCAGACCGCGCAGGAAGGAGGCGTACTCGTCGAGCACGTCACGCTCGGTGACCGAGCCGCGCTCGCGGTCGCTCGCGGGCACGCCCTCGATCAGCTCGGCCGCGACGGTCGCCAGACCGGTGTCCTGGCCGACCGGCTTGGCACCGGCGCGGCACAGCTTGATCCCGTTGTAGCGGGCGGGATTGTGGCTGGCGGTGAACATGGCGCCCGGGCAGTCGAGCAGGCCGGACGCGAAGTACAGCTCGTCGGTGGAGGCCAGCCCGATCAGGACCACGTCCAGCCCCTGCGAGGTGACTCCGTCAGCGAAGGCAGCGGCCAACTCCGGAGACGAGGCACGCATGTCGTGCCCGATCACGACACGAGCCGCGGGCCGGGCCTGATCGTCGCGGACGAGTCGGGCGAACGCACCTGCGACGTCCCGGACGAAGTCGACGTCCAACTGCTCACCGACGACGCCGCGAATGTCGTATGCCTTGACGACGGCATGGACGGATTCGGCGGTACGGGCCACTGCATTACTCCTGCGTTCGGGGACGGTCTTGATCGCGCGCTGTATCGGACAGCCTAGTGCCCCGCACGGCCGGACAGCGCCCGGCGCGACTAGCTGGTCGGGTCGGGAAGTACCCGCAGATGACCTCGGCGGCCGGTCCTGGTGTTGACCTGGCTCAGCGCGTCCTCCGACCGACCTTCCGACGTTCCGCGCTCGCCGCGGCCCGCCTCCCGGACCGCCTCGGCCAACGCCGTCAGGTCGTCCTCGTCGGGCGTGGGGCTGGCGAATCCGCCCTCGTAGCGCACCAGCTCCCACCCCTTGGGGGCGGTGATCCGGGACGCGTGGGAATCGCACAGGTCCCAGGAATGCGGTTCGTCGACGGTCGCCAGCGGACCGACCACGGCGGTCGAGTCCGAGTAGACATACGTCAGCGTCGCAACGGCGGGGTTCTTACACCCAGGCCGGCAGCATCGACGCAGTGCTCTCACGTCTGTGAGGGTAGCCCTCCACCTCTGCGACGCCTACTCGGACACACCGGAAGGGTTTGGGTGTCGGTAGGATTGACCCTCATGCGCAGAGCCCGACACGGACGTCCACTGAGTTCCCGTTCGGTGGCTCGGCGAGGCCGGGGCATCCGTGGACCGGTCTTTCCGGAGCACGTGCCCGCCTGGCGCAGCCGCGCGGAGAAGTTCGACATGCTGGTGCTCGAGGCGTTCGCACCGATCGACGCACGTTGGCACGACCGCATCACCAAACTCGACATCGCCGTCGACGAAGTGCCGAAAATCCGTGCGCTGGACCCGGATTCCGTGACCTGGCCGCCGGAGGTCGTGGCGGAGGGACCCGTGCCGCTGTCGCGACTGGTCCCGGCCGGCGTCGATCGACACGGCACCGCAACGCGGGCGCGCCTGGTGCTGTTCCGCAGGCCGCTCGAACTGCGCGCCAAACGCCAGGACGACCTGGTCGATCTGCTCAACGAGGTCCTGGTGCGTCAGGTCGCGACCTACCTCGGGGTGGATCCCGAAGTGATCGATCCCGACCTCACCGACGACCCTGACGAATGAAAAACCGTTGGTGCGATTGAGCACCAACGGTTTTCAGTCGTTCAGACGATGCCGCGCTTGAGGCGCCGGCGCTCGCGCTCGGAGAGGCCACCCCAGATCCCGAATCGTTCGTCGTTCGCCAGCGCATACTCGAGGCACTCGTCGCGAACCTCGCAGCCGAGGCAGATGCGCTTGGCCTCCCGCGTCGAGCCACCCTTCTCAGGGAAGAACGCCTCGGGATCGGTCTGCGCGCACAGCGCGCGCTCCTGCCACTGATCCTCGATCGACTCGAACATGTCGTCGAATCCGTTGACGATCAGGCTGAGTTGTGGACGATCACTGATCGCGTCGCCCTGAATTCGGCGGCCATCCCCCGATGCGCCCGCCCTGGAATCGGTCTGCGGTTCGTTGCCAAGCTCGCTGAGATGAGTAAAAGACTCCTCGTGCAGAGTGGACATCCGTTCCGCCTCCTCACCTTTGATAGCGCAGAATCTCCTGAATGATTGAATCCCCGGATATGCCATTCCCGTGGGAACGAGCGTTCGAATCAAGGCCCACCGCAAACCATCTCGGGTGACGACCTCGGAATGACATACCTGTGATTAGACACGGACTGCAGTGGCGGGTCAAGCCGTCGGGAGAATTCCCCTACCACCACGGAGACCGATTCCATGCCGTCGCCGCATTCGTGCGCGTCATCCGCGTGTCGCATCGGCCACGCCGGTGGGCACGGTGCCGCTCCACCGAGTAACGACAGGCCGCCTAGGCTGTTGGCCTGTGAGAGTCACTGTATTGGTCGGCGGAGTCGGCGGGGCGCGTTTTCTGCAGGGTGTGCGAAGCCTGCTCACGGAATCGGACGAGATCACCGCGATCGTCAACGTCGGCGACGACGTGTGGATGCACGGTCTTCGCATCTGTCCGGACCTCGACACCTGCATGTACACCCTCGGTGGGGGCATCGATCCCGAGCGCGGCTGGGGTCACGTCGGCGAAACCTGGAACGCCAAGGAGGAACTCGCGGCCTACGGCGCGAAGCCCGACTGGTTCGGCCTCGGCGACCGCGACATCGCGACCCACCTGATCCGCTCGCAGATGCTCCGCACCGGGTATCCGCTGTCCGCGGTGACCGAGGCGCTGTGCAACCGCTGGCAGCCGGGGGTCAGGCTGATCCCGGTGACCGACGATCGCAGCGAAACCCACGTCGTCATCACCGATCCCACCGACGACGAGCAACGTGCCATCCATTTCCAGGAGTGGTGGGTGCGCTACCGCGCCCAGGTACCGACGCACAGCTTTGCCCACGTCGGCGCCGACAAGGCCACCCCCGCCCCCGGCGTGCTCGAGGCTCTCGAGAACGCGGACGCGGTCCTGCTCGCCCCGTCGAACCCGGTGGTGAGCGTCGGCGCGATCCTGGCGGTTCCGGGGATCCGCGGCGCCCTGCGGACCGGCCGGGCGAAGGTGGTCGGACTGTCTCCAGTGATCGACGGTAAACCGTTGCGCGGCATGGCCGACGAATGCCTCGAGGTGATCGGCGTGCAGACGTCCGCCGAGGCGATCGGCCGCTACTACGGATCCCGGTCCGAGACCGGGATCCTCGACGGCTGGCTCGTTCACGAGACCGACACCGCGGACGTGCCCGGGGTCGCCGTCGAGTCGGTCCCGTTGCTGATGACCGATCCCGAGACCACCGCCGAGATGGCTCGCGCCGCGCTGCGGCTGGCCGGGGTGAGTGTGTGAGCGCCGTCGCCGACCACGGCGCCGGCGGCGCCGTGGAGATCCTGCCCGTCCCCGGACTGCCGGAGTTCCGGCCCGGCGACGACCTCGCCGCCGCGATCGCCGCGGCCGCGCCGTGGCTCGCCGACGGCGACGTACTGGTCGTGACCAGCAAGATCGTCTCCAAGGTCGAGGGCCGGATCGTTCAGTCCCCGACCGACCCCGACGAAAGGGACGCCGCCCGAAGGGTTCTCGTCGACCAGGAGGCAGTACGGGTGGTCGCCCGCAAGGGCCGCACCCTGATCACCGAGAATCGCCTCGGCATCGTCCAGGCCGCCTCGGGGATCGACGGTTCGAACGTCCACCCCGCCGAACTGGCCCTGCTGCCGGAGGATCCCGACGCCAGCGCGCGGGCCCTGCGAGAGCGGATCACGCAGCTGCTCGGAGTCACCGTGGCAGTCGTGGTCACCGACACGATGGGCCGGGCCTGGCGGCACGGCCAGACCGACGCCGCGATCGGCTCCGCGGGCCTGCCGGTGCTGCACGGTTACGCCGGCTCGGTGGATGCGCAAGGCAACGAACTGTTCGTCACCTCCGTGGCGATTGCGGACGAGCTGGCCGCGGCCGGCGACCTCGTCAAGGGCAAGGTCGGCAGCCTCCCCGTCGCGGTGGTGCGCGGAATATCGCTCGAGGACGACGGATCCGGGGCGAAAGACCTGCTCCGACGCGGCGAGGAAGACCTGTTCTGGCTCGGCACCAACGAGGCGCTCGCCCAGGGCCGCGGCGAGGCGCTCCTGCTGCGCCGGTCGATCCGCGAGTTCTCCTCCGAATCCGTCGACCCACATGCGGTGCGGGACGCGATCGCGGAAGCGTTGACCGCACCCGCGCCGCACCACACCCGCCCGGTGCGGTTCGTCTGGATCAGGACTGCCGCCACCCGGCTCCGACTGCTCAATGCGATGCGCGAGCAGTGGCGGGCGGACCTCACCGCCGACGGACTGAGCGAGGCCGCGATCGCCAAACGGCTCGACCGCGGCAACATCCTCTTCGAGTCGCCCGAGCTGGTGATCCCCTTCTGCGTGCCCGACGGGGCGCACTCGTACCCGGACGACGGTCGCACCCGCGCCGAGCAGACCATGTTCACCGTCGCCGCGGGTGCCGCGGTGCAGGGTCTGCTGGTGTCGTTGGCCACCAAGGGAATCGGCAGTTGCTGGATCGGGTCCACGATCTTCGCCGCGGACCTGGTGCGGGACGAACTCGGACTGCGGGCCGACTGGCAGGCGCTCGGCGCGATCGCGATCGGCAACCCTGTCGAGCCGCCCACGCCGCGCCCGCCGGTGGCGCCGGGCGAGCTACTGGTGGAGATGTGAGCGCGCAGTCCCTCCATCGCTCCGCGCGAGAGGCGTTGGTGGACTGGCGGACTCCGGACGCCGCCGACGAGTCGCTGCGGCACACCATGCTCGCGTTCCTCGACTCGGCGCCGCTCGGGTGCCTGCGCGAGCACGCCCCCGGACACATCACCGCCTCGTCACTGGTGCTCAGCGAGGATCGGCGACAGGTGCTACTGACCCTGCATCCGCGGGTCGGGCGGTGGATCCAGCTCGGCGGACACTGCGAGCCGGGCGACGCGACGGTCGTCGACGCGGCGCTGCGCGAGGCCACCGAGGAGTCCGGTGTCGAGGGTCTGCGGATCGATCCGGCGTTGTTGTCCGCGCACACCCACCCGATCACCTGCTCTCTCGGGCAGCCCACCCGGCATCTGGATCTGCGGTTCCTGGTGTGGGCGCCGACCGACGCGCCGATCGTGCGATCCGACGAGTCCACCGACCTGAGGTGGTGGCCGGTCGACGCGCTGCCGGACACCGCGGAGCGCGAGACCATCGATCACCTCGTCACCCTGGCCCGCCTGCGCACCGACGGAATCCAGACGGCCGACTGATCGACCCGTCGGCGGCTACTGTCGGGCGCATGACGCCGCCGATGAGACTGCTGCGCCTGTTCGCACTCAGCGCGGCGGTCGCGCTCGTCGTCAGCATCATCGCCGCCGGCCCACTGGTGTCGCTGTTCCGGGACGGACTTCACCTCGGGTGCACGTCGACCCGAATCGACGGCATGACGGGGTGGATCTGTCCCGACGGAATCGCTTACGCCATACCGGGATTGATGTTCGCTGCCACCGTCGGCGCCGTCACGCTCGTCATCGGCATCCGCTCGGCCTGTCGCGACGCCGACCCCGATGTCCGCCTCGCCTCTGCACGGCGCCTGGCGACGGCGGCAGCGGCCGCGCTCGTGCTGCAGGCGATCGCCTCGGTGCCCGCCGGGCTCAGCGGCGCCTACGGCGCGAGCGCGGCGTGGGGCGGCGGCGCGCTGGCCTGCGCGGGCGCGCTGGTTCTGGTCGCCCGCTCACGCAGCCGCCGGCTTCTTGCGGTCGCCTGCGTCGTCGCCGCCCTCGCGTCGGTGGCGGCAACGTGGGGAGCCTTGCTCGCCGCGCCGCTCCTGATCGCCCTGGCGGCTCTGCTCCTCGGCGCAGTCGCGCTCCTCACAGACCAACACGAGGCATCGACGGCAAGCCCTGACTGAACCCAGTGCGCTGACCGCGCCACTCACAGGACACCGCCCGACGCGACTCAGCTCGGCGCAGCTCAGAAAACACCAACTTGCATCAAATCCAATCTGTACAGATTGGGGCGATCTGTACAGATTGGATTTGTGACGCATTGTGTGTTTCTCGCGGCCGGGCGACGCGGCCAGTCAGTCCTGGACCGAGATCGGGCCCAGCTCTGGCCTTCTCGCGGTGACGGTGTCGCCCGACGACCTGCCGGTGAGGCGTCGACCGATCCACGGGCCGAGGAAGTCCTTGGTCCAGGTGTAGTTCACCCGGCGCCGCTCCGCCGTGGTCTGGACCGGGACCGGCCCGAGATCGGGCGCGTCCAGCTCGTGCGGCACGCCGAGCGCGTCGAGCACCTCGACCGCCATCCGCTCGTGCCCCGGGGTCGCCATGTGCAGGCGGTCCCAGTCCCACATCCGCTCGTCGTCGTAGCCGTCGAACCGCCAGAAGTCGACCAGGGTCGCGCCGTGCCGCTCGACCACCTCGCGGACGAGCTCGTTGTAGACGGCGGTGCGGCCGCGCATCGCCTTGAAGATCGCGTTCCAGCCGGCGTCGTACGCGGTCCACACCGCGACTCTCGCACCGGTCGCGGTGAGCTTGCCGATCGCGGCGTCGTAGCGCTCGACCAGGCCGTCGATGTCCACCGACGGCCGCATCATGTCGTTGCCGCCCGCGTACACCGTGACCAGATCCGGCTCGAGCGCGACGGCCGCATCCAACTGATCGTCGAGAACCTGGTCGAGGAGCTTTCCGCGCACAGCCAGATTGGCGTACCCGAACTCGTCGGTGCGGGTGGCGAGCTGCTCTGCGACCCGGTCGGCCCAGCCCCGGAGCCCGTTCGGCCGCGACGGCGCAGGGTCCCCGAGTCCCTCGGTGAACGAGTCCCCGAGCGCGACGTAGCGATGAAAAACAGGTTCCGGCGAGTTCACCCGATCGATCTTGCCAGCGTGCGCCCGGTCACACCGAGCTGGGGGTTGCAGTCGGCAACAGAACTCACACGTCGGTGGAGAACCGCACCCCGCCGTCGGGCAGCGCGACACCCGGCCACACCCGAGCGCCGCGAAGCAGCTCGCAGCGCGCTCCGATGTCGGCACCGTCCCCGATCACCGCGTCGCGCACCAGTGCGCGCGGGCCGATCCGGGCACCGAAACCGACGATGGAACGCTCCACCGTCGCGCCCGCCTCGACTACTGCGCCGTCGAACAGGATCGCCCCGTCCAGGCGCGCACCCGCGCCGACCTCGGCGCCGCGGCCGACCACGGTGCCACCGATCAGCACCGCACCCGGCGCGATGCCCGCGCCGGGATGCACCAGCGACTCCCCGCGCTGTCCGTCCAGGGCGGGCGACTGCGCGACACCGCGAACGAGGTCGGCGGAACCGTGCACGAAATCCTCGGGGGTCCCCATGTCGCGCCAGTACGAGTTGTCCACGAACCCGAACACCCGGCGCCCGTCGGCGAGCAGGCTGGGGAACACCTCACGCTCCACCGACACCGGACGCCCGGCCGGGATCTTCTCGATGATCTCGCGCTTGAAGACGTAGCAGCCGGCATTGATCTGGTCGGTCGGCGGATCCTGGGTCTTCTCCAGGAAGTCGGCGACCCGGCCGTCGCCGTCGGTGGTCACACAGCCGAACGCGCGCGGATCGCCGACCCGCACCAGGTGCAGCGTCACGTCCGCTTCGTGCTCGGTATGGCTGGCCAGCACGTCGCGCAGGTCCATCCCGCCGAGCACGTCGCCGTTGAAGACGATGACGTTGTCGGCGCGCAGTTTCGGCAGCACGTTGCGGATACCGCCACCGGTGCCGAGCGGCTCGGTCTCGGTGACGTACTCGATCTCGAGGCCCAGGTCGGACCCGTCGCCGAAGTACTCCTCGAAGACCTCGGCCTTGAAGGAGGTGCCGAGCACCACGTGCGTGATCCCGGCCGCCTTGATCCGCGCCAGCAGGTGCGTCAGGAACGGCACCCCGGCCGTCGGCAACATCGGCTTCGGTGCGGAGAGGGTCAGCGGCCGCAGCCGGGTGCCCTTCCCGCCGACCAGCACCACCGCGTCCACGGGCGTGTCACTTGCCATCGTCGGTCATCCCCTCGTTTTTCGCCCTGCTCCGTACGGCCGCCGCAACGGCCACCTTCGATCGCACCGCGAGCCCCCCCTTGAGTGCCCAGCGCAACGGCGCTTGCCACCAGTGCGGATGCCGATCCGCCTGGAATCGGTACGCGCTCTGGTGATGTGCGGGCAGCATCAGTTCCGGATGCCGTCCCGCCGCGTGCCCCTTCGCGTGCGTGACCTCCGCGGTCGGTACGAACACGTTGTGCCAGCCGGCCCGGCCGAGCCGGTCGCCGAGGTCCACGTCCTCCATGTACATGAAGTACCGCGAGTCGAACCCGTTGATCGAGTCGAACGCGGCCCGCCGCACCAGAAGGCAGGATCCGGACAGCCACCCGACCGACCGCTCGGAGATCTGCTCGTCCTCCTGGCGGTACCGCTTGGTCCACGGGTTCGACGGCCACACCGTGCCGAGCACTGCGTGCCCGGCACCGGAGACCAGTCCCGGTACGTGCCGAGCCGACGGATACACGCTGCCGTCCGGCTCGAGAACCAGCGGTCCCAACGCACCCGCCCGCGGCCACCGCGCCGCGGCGTCGAGCAACGCGTCGATCGAACCGGCGCCCCAGCGGATGTCGGGGTTGGCGATCATCACGAACTCGCACGCGGGGTCCAGCTCGGCGACCGCGCGGTTGATCGCACCGCCGTAGCCGATGTTCCCGCCGGTCCGCAGCAGTCGCACGTTCGAATTCGTCTCGGCGGCGGCTTCCGGCGCTCCGTCGGTGGACCCGTTGTCGGCCATCACGACATGCGTCGACAACCGGGTTGCGTCCTCGAGACTGTCCAGGAATTCCTGGAGATGTCTGCCGGGCGAATACGTCACCGTCACCACGGCCAGCTGCGAACTCACGCGGGCAAGACTAGTCGCTGGCGGGGGACGCCATCGCCAAGGCCGCCTCCAGCGCCTCGGGCCAGGGCCGCAGCGGGGTCAGCCCGGCGGCCGCCCAGGACGCCGGGGACAGCACCGAATACGCAGGCCGGGGCGCCGGGCGCGGGAACTGCGCACTGCTGCACGGGTGCACTCGGGCCGGGTCGGCACCCACCCCGGAGAAGACGGCCCGGGCGAGCTCGAACCAACTGGCCTGCCCGGAATTCGTGGCGTGCAGCACCCCACCCGCGACGTCCTCACGGCCGGCCAGTTCGAGCAGTCCCGCCGCGAGGTCGCCGGCGTATGTCGGCGACCCGACCTGATCGTCCACGACGTCGACGGTCTCGCGGTCGCGTTGCAGCCGCAGCATGGTCGCGACGAAGTCCGTTCCGACCCCGCTGTACACCCACGCCGTGCGCACCACCACCGCGCCCGGATCGGCCTCGAGGACCGCCCGCTCGCCCGCGAGTTTGGTGCGCCCGTAGACGGTTCGCGGGCCTGTCGGCGCATCCGGCTCGTAGGGAACGCCCGCGTCGCCGGCGAACACGTAGTCGGTGGACACGTGGACCAACTGCGCTCCGACCCGTGCGCACGCCCGTGCGAGGTTGCGCGCCCCGTCGACGTTGACCCGCTGCGCGTCCGCCTCGTCGGTCTCGGCGGCGTCGACGGCGGTGTATGCGGCGCAGTTGAGCACCACCGAGCCGGGTTCGACGGCGTCACGCACCGCACCCGCGTCAGCGATGTCGAGCTCGCCCGACGACAGCCCGACCATGTCCAGCCGGGCCTCGGCACCGCGTCGCAGCAGCGCTGTCCCGAGCTGTCCGCGGGCACCGGTCACAAGGATCCTTCTCACAGCGCAGAGTCTGGCACGCCGGAACGAGGTCACCGGGATGCTGGCTGTTCGCCAGTAGCCTGGAACGCGGGTCGGACCACAGCACATCGACGGAGGGGCAGCGTTTGCCGGACAAGAAGGTGCCGGACCGGACAGCATCGGGCAGGACCGGGTCGGGAGGCGGGAGGCCACGCGACGACGGGTCGGTGGCCGCGTCGGGAACTCGACGGCTCACCGCACGGCCCGTCCAACTCGCGATCGCCACTCTCTCCGTCCTGGTACTGGTGATCACCGGCTTCGCCTGGCGCAGCGTGGACTCCCTCGAGTCGAACCTCGCCACCACCCGACTGGGTCTCGGCGGCGTCAAGGACGGCGCCGTCGACATCCTGATGGTCGGCACCGACAGTCGCACCGACGCGCACGGAAACCCGCTCTCGCGTGAGGAACTCGCCTCCCTGCACGCCGGTGACGCGGAGGCCGACAACACCGACACCATCGTCCTCGTGCGGATCCCGAGCAACGGCGACTCCGCGACCGCGATCTCCATCCCCCGCGACTCCTACGTCAAGGTGCCCGGGATCGGGATGTCGAAGATCAACGCCGCGTTCGGGGCCACCAAGGCGACCGAGAAACAGAAGTTGCTCAACGAGGGCACGCCGGAGGCCGACGCCGACCGGCAGGCCACCCAGGCCGGTCGCGAGGCGTTGATCAAGTCGGTCGCGGACCTGACCGGCATCACCGTCGATCACTACGCCGAGATCGGCCTGCTCGGCTTCGTGCTGCTCACCGACGCGGTCGGCGGCGTCGACGTGTGTCTGAACAATGCGGTCGACGAGCCGATGTCCGGGGCGAAGTTCCCAGCCGGCGAGCAGACCCTCACCGGGTCCAACGCCCTCTCGTTCGTCCGGCAGCGGCACGACCTGCAGCGCGGCGACCTCGACCGGATCGTGCGCCAGCAGGTGTTCATGGCCTCGCTGGTGCATCAGGTACTCAGCGCGAAGACCTTGAGCAACCCCGGCAAGCTCAACCAACTCAGCGCGGCGGTCCAACGGTCCGTGGTCCTCGACGAGGACTGGGACATCATCGGATTCGCCCGGCAACTGCAGAACGTCGCCGGCGGTCAGGTCAAGTTCGAGACCATCCCGGTCATCGACATCAACGCCACGACCGACTACGGCGAGTCCATCGTCCAGGTCGACCCGAAGGCGGTCCACAAGTACGTCGCGTCCCTTGCAGGCGAGGAACCGGACACCGGTTCGTCGACTCCGACCGTCGACCCGTCGACCGTCACCGTCGACGTCTCCAACGACAGCGGGATCGGTGGCCTGGCCGCCCGGGTGTCGGAGACACTGTCCGCCGAGGGCTACGGGCACGGAGTGGTCGGCAACAACACCGGCACCTCGGTCAGCACCAGTCGCGTCCTGGCCGCCGACGCCGACTCGGCCGCCGCCAAGTCCGTGGCCGCGGCGCTCGGCGGCGTGCAGGTGGTCGGCGACAGTTCGCTGCCCTCGGGCACGGTCCGGGTCGTCATCGCCGCCGACTACACCGGCCCCGGGTCGGGGTCGGCGAGCACGTCCGCCGACCCCACGTCTGGCATCCTCGACCCGGGCACCAGCCCGACCCCGGCGCCACCAGGCCCGGCGATCGACGCGAGCAGCAAGGGCGCCAAGTGCGTCAACTAGAGAACGGCGACAACGTGGCAGACCAGAACAGCTCGACCGGCAACCTCACCGGCGACCTGCTCGACCCGATCCTGCGGCAGGATCCGGCGACCCCGCGCATCACCTACTACGACGACGCAACCGGTGCACGCATCGAGTTGTCCGCGTTGACGCTCGCGAACTGGGCGGCCAAGACCGCGAACCTGGTGCGTGACGAGTTCGGCCTCGCCCCCGGCGCGCGCGTGTCCGTGCTGCTGCCTGCGCACTGGCAGTCGGCGGCGGTGTTGCTCGGTTGCTGGTGGGCGGGTCTGGAAGTCGTGCTCGCCGCGGACCTCGACGCCGATCTCGCACTGGTGACCGCGGACCGACTCGACGACGTGGCCGACGTCGCCGAGGTGGCGGCGCTGTCCCTGGACGCGTTCGGCCGGCCCGTGGAGAACCTGCCGGTCGGGGTCACCGACTACGCCACGTCCGTGCGCGTGCACGGCGACCAGTTCCGGCCGGACCGGGCGGATCCGTCCGCGGCCGCACTGGACGGACAGTCGGTCGGGCACGTCCTGCAGGCGGCCCGCGATTCCGCTGCCGCGCAAGGGTTTTCCGGAACCGACAGGGTGCTGTCCACCTCGCAGTGGTCGAACGCCCGGGACTTGACCGACGGCCTGCTCGCCGTGCTGTCGGTCGGAGCGTCCCTGGTTCAGGTGGACAACCTGGACGAGACGCGAATCGAACGGCGGATCGAGAGCGAGAAGGTCACCGCCCGGCGGGCCTAGCTCATACTGCCGAGCCCACCCAGCGCGCCGAGCGGGCTGGTGCCGCCGCCACCCTTCCCCGTCCCGCCACCCTGGCCGTTCTGCATGCCCGCCATCAGGTCCATGACAAGTTTCATCAGGTCCTGGACGACGTCCATCGTGATCGAACCCATAGGTCTTCACTCCTCCGGTTGCCAGAGCCGTTCGACTACTGGCAACCATTGAACGCCTGCTCCCCGCCGCGCACGGCGGGATCGCGCGGACGCGACACCGAGTGCACAAACGCGACGGGCGACGAGTGCCCGGAGTCTTCTCACACTCCGTGACCCGGATACGCGAAAACCGCCGCAGGTACCACGGAATGTGCGCCCACTCCGGGTTGTCCACAGGTCCTGATTTCATCCACAGGCCACGACGTTTCCCCAGGACGACTCGAGATGTCATCCGCCCCGCCGCGCGATGGTCTCGGCATGAATCCATTCGGAGTACGTACCCGCGACGAACTACTCGCGTCGGGTGTCAGCAGCAGCACCATCCACGACCGATGCCGCAGCGGCAGGTACACGCGCCTGCTTCCGGGCATCTACTGCATTGTCGAGCCCACCCCGCACGCACACTGCTCGGCCGCCGTCCTCTGGCAACCCGACGCCGTGCTCAGTCACCGGACCGCCGCCTGGCTGTGGAACATGCTGCCTGCCCCGACGATGATCGAAGCCTCCGTCCCCGCCGGCACCAGCGTCCGGCCACCGAGTTGGCTCAAGCTGTACCGGCGTGAGATCTCCGCCGAGAACGTCACCTCGGCATGGGGTTTGCCGACCGCCGATCCCGAACGCGCCATGCTGGATTCGGTCGCCGTCCTGCCGCGGCACGAGGCGGACGCCATGGTCGACGACCACATCCGGACGAAGGTGAACGCCAGGAAGCTGCATCTGATGTGCGAGTTGGACGCCGGCCGGGTCGGCGTCCGCGAACAACGCAGGCAGCTGTATGCCGCGGCCGGCTGGGCAGCGTCGGAACCCGAGCGAATCTTCGGTCGTGCGTTGGCCGCCCGGCGCTGCAAGCTCGAACCGAACCATCCTGTGGGAACGTACTTCTGCGACTTCGTCGACGAGCGCTCCCGAACGATCGTGGAGATCGACGGCCGCGAGTTCCACAGCGAACCCGAGGTGTTCCGCAAGGACCGTCGGCGTCAGAACTGGCTTCTGCTCGACGGTTGGCTGATCCTGCGATACGCGGCGTACGACGTGTACCAACACCTGGACGAGATCGCGGACGAGGCAGTGCGGGTGGTGCGAAAGAGGAGGAGAACGAGGAGGTGATCCACCGGAGTCTTCTCACATTCTGCGACCCGGATGCGCGAAAACCGCCGCCGATACCACGGAATGTGTGCCCACTCCGGTCTAGCCGCCGAGCAGATCCTCCGGCTGCACCAGTCCGGTCTGATAGGCGAACACCACCGCCTGCACGCGGTCGCGGGATCCGGTCTTCGAGAGCACCCGCCCCACGTGAGTTTTCACTGTGGCCTCGGAGACGAAGAACTTCTGCGCGATCTCGGCGTTCGACAAGCCGTGTGCCATCGCCTCGAGCACCTCCGATTCCCTCGGCGTCAGATCGTCCGGCAACTGCGGTCTGACGACGGCCGACGAACCGGTCAGCAGCGGTCCCACATGCTGGAGCAGCCGCCGGGTCGAACGGGCGGCGATCACCGCGTCGCCGCGGTACACGGTGCGCAACGCGCCGAGCAGTTCCTCCGGCTGGGCGTCCTTGAGCAGGAAACCACTGGCGCCGGCGGAGATCGCGCCGACCACGTACTCGTCGTTGTCGAAGGTGGTGAGCACCACCACCTTCGGAGCGGATTCCAGCGCGGTCAGCCGACGCGTCGCCTCGATGCCGTCCATGTTCGGCATCTGCACGTCCATCAGCACCACGTCGACCGGGGTGCGCGCGAGCTCCCGCAGCGCCTGCTCGCCGTCCGAGGCCTCGACCGCCACCTGTAGGTCCGACTGCGAGTCGATCACCATCCGGAACCCGGCCCGCACCAGTTGCTGGTCGTCGACCAGAGCAATCCGGATCGGGCCTTCCGCCCCGGCCGTCCCACGCTCCCCGAACGTCTCGGACACCCGTCATTCCCCTCTCTCGTAAGGCAACTCGGCGTGCACGCGGAATCCGCCGCCGACCGCCGGTGCCGCACTGAAGCGCCCGCCGTACAGTTCGACGCGTTCGCGCATCCCGATCACGCCCTGACCGCCCGCACTCGGTTCGACCAGGGCGCCGTACGCCCCGCCGCCGTCGTCCTCGATCGTCAACTCCAGCGCACTGTCGGTCCAGTGCTCGCGGACCTGGACGCGGGCGGCGCGGCCTGCGTGCTTGAGCACGTTCGTCAACGATTCCTGCGCGATCCGGTAGGCCGTCAACTCGGCGCCCGTCGACAAGGCCCGACGCTCCCCCACCGACGTGTGCTCGACTGCCAGGCCCCCGGCGCGGATCTCCTCGATCAGTGCATCCATGTCGGAAACCCCTGGGGTGGACGCGTAGTCGCGGGGCCGGTCCTCCCGCAGCACCGACAGCAGTGCGCGCATGTCCGTCAGCGCCTGCCGACCGGTGTCCGAGATCGTGGTCAGTGCCGCGATCGCCGCCTCGGGGTCGGCCTTCGCGCTGTACCGGCCGCCGTCCGCCTGGGCGATCACCACGGTCAACGAGTGGGCCACGATGTCGTGCATCTCGCGGGCGATCCGGGTGCGCTCGTTGACGGCGGCGAGTTCTGCCTCCTGCGCGCGCTCGAGTTCGAGCAGTCGAGCCCGTTCCGTCAGGCCCGCGAGTTCCTGGTTGCGGACCCGGCGCAGGTCGCCGAACGCCCACACCGAGACGACGAACAGGACCAGGAAGGCCGTCGCGAAGACCTGCTCCTGCCAGGAGATCCCCTCGCCCCGGAAGTAGCGAGCGCCGGCGGCGACCGCACCGAGAATCGCAATGCCGAGGCCCCATCCACTGGCCCTGCGTGGCCCGTAGGCGGCGAGCGCGTACAGCGCGATCGGGACCGCAATCGCGGAGGCGAGCAACTGGTCCGGAATGACCACGACATGCACGGCGGCGAAGGCCGCGATGGTGAAACCCGATGCCGCGACCCGCGTTCGACGCCACGCCAGCGGGACGGTCATTCCGAGCGAGACGACCGTCCCGACGATCCCGGCGTCCGAGGCCAGTGCCGCGACCGCGCACAGCACGGACAGCACCGATGCGATCACCCGGTCGATCCCCGCGACGTGCTCACCGCTCCAGCGGTACCAGCGCTCACTCAGCGGGAATCGGGACATGGACCCAGCGTAGACACCCGAACCCGACAGACACCGGTGGCCGGTGAGCGAACTCACCGGCCACCAGTCGTCGGGCGTCAGCTCACTTGAGCAGTGCGCGCGACATCACGACGCGCTGAATCTGGTTGGTGCCCTCGTAGATCTGGGTGATCTTGGCGTCGCGCATCATCCGCTCGACCGGGAAGTCGGTGGTGTAGCCGGCGCCGCCGAACAGCTGCACGGCGTCGGTGGTGACCTCCATCGCGACGTCCGAGGCGAAGCACTTGGCGGCGGCGGAGATGAAACCGAGGTTCTTCTCGCCACGTTCGGCGCGGGCGGCGGAGGTGTAGACCATCAGACGCGCGGCTTCGATCTTCATCGCCATGTCCGCGAGCATGAACTGCACGGCCTGATTGTCCGCGATCGCCTTACCGAACTGCTTGCGGTCCTTGGTGTACGCCAGCGCGGCATCGAACGCACCCTGGGCCAGGCCGACGGCCTGTGCGCCGATGGTCGGGCGGGTGTGGTCGAGGGTCTGCAGTGCGGTCTTGAAGCCGGTGCCGGGCTCACCGATGATGCGGTCGCCGGGGATGCGGCAGTTCTCGAACGCGAGCTCGGCGGTGGGCGAACCCTTGATGCCGAGCTTGTGCTCGTAGCCGGTGACCGAGAAGCCCGGGTCGTCCTTGTGGACGATGAACGAGCTGATGCCGTTGGCGCCCTTGTCGGGGTCGGTCACGGCCATGACGGTGTACCAGGTGGACTTGCCGCCGTTGGTGATCCAGCACTTGCCGCCGTTGAGGATCCAGTCGTCGCCGTCCTGCTTGGCGCGGGTGCGCATGGAGGCGGCGTCGGATCCCGCCTCGCGCTCGGACAGCGCGTAGGACGCCATCGCCTCGCCGGACGCGAGCGTCGGCAGCACCTGCTGCTTGAGCTCCTCGGAGCCGTTGAGGATCAGGCCCATGGTGCCGAGCTTGTTGACGGCGGGGATCAGCGACGAGGAACCACAGACGCGGGCGACCTCCTCGATCACGATGCAGGTGGCGACGGAGTCGGCGCCCTGGCCGTCGTAGGCCTCGGGCACGTGGATGGCGTTGAAGCCCGAGTTCACCAGCGCGGTCAGCGCCTCCTCGGGGAACCGGGAGTTCCCGTCGACATCCTTGGCGTAGGGCGCGATCTCCTTCTCGGAGAGCGCGCGGATCGCCGAGCGCAGTTCGTTGTGCTCGTCGGCGAGCTTGAACAGGTCGAAGTCGGGATTTCCAGCCATCTGGTTGCTCCTCGTGCAGAGTCGTGGGGCGCGGCACTCAGTGCCATTCTTGGGTCATCATACCCCACCTGCTGAGACGTGGCCGGGTACGACGTGCCACCACAGCGGCACCGAGTGCCAACTTGCTCAGAGGCCGCCGAGTTCCAGCCGTCGCTGCAGCAGGTCCGCCACCTGCCGCGGCGCGGTACCGCGCGGAAACACCGCGACCACCATGTCGTCGCCGGCCCCGTCGCGCCCGCCCCGACGGTCGATGTCCCGGCGCAAGGCCGCCAGCGCTGACCGCAGTTCGGTCGAGGTCGTCGCGGCTCCGTCACGGACCATCCGCCGCAGCAGGTAGTTGTGCGTCGCGGTGACCGCGGCCGCGAACTGGACCATCGTCAGATCCTGTTCGTCCGGCAGCCTTGCGCGCAGGTAGTCGACGAACAGGCGCTCGTACCGGAAGCCGGTGACGATCTCGCGGTCGCGCAACGCGGGCACCTCGTGCACCACCGCGTACCGGCGGCTTGCCACGTCACGCCAGTGCGAGAACCGCTCGAAGACGATCATCGCGGCCTCGCACACCGCCGCCCACGGGTCCTCGTGTTCGGCGTCCAGGAATGCCGCCGCCTGCTCGAGCAGGATCTCGTGGTCCGCGAAGACCACGTCCTCCTTCGCCCGGAACTGACGGAAGAACGTGCGCCGCGAGATGCCCGCGGCCTCGGCGATCTCGTCGACGGTGGTCGCCTCGTAGCCCTTCTCCGCGAACAGTCGCAGGGCCTCCGACACCACCTGGAGCCTGAACCTGTCTGTGTCATCGGGCATGGCGCCAGCGTAGGCGCTGCGCGCCGCCTACTGCGCGACCGAGGACCAGTCCGCGAAGCCGGTCGGGTCGTGCCTGCCGAGGCTCGCATGCTCGAACATCCCGGCGCCCGGCGCCCCGTTGCAGGTGGCGCTGGCGGAGAAGTCGCTGACGCCGAAGGGAATTCGGCCCGCGATCGCCGGATCGGTGAGGTCGTAGACGGAGCGCGAGACCCAGTTCCGCCCCTTCCACTGCCCGTGCGTCCACTCCGGGTCACCGCCGTAGCCGCCGCCGACGTGCAGCGCGATGCCGGTGCGGGGGGTCACCTCGATCGTGACGGGACTGCCGTCTGCGGCCGTCAGGTGCAGCGTCGCAGCGAAGGCCCGGCGGGTGCCGGGGTGGTATTTCAACTCGACCCGCGGCCAGCCCAACTGCTCGACCCGACCGTCGTTCCACACCCGGGTGGCGTCGTTGAGCGTGCGGAACCCGTCCGGGCTCTCCTGGATGATCACGATCACCGAGAACTCCGCGAACCGCAGCGGGACGTACAGCCACCAGAACCCCTCGGACGGCTGCTCGACGAGCCGGCCCGCCGGGTCCGGATCGCCGACCGGACGGATGCCCCAGGACCGGTCCCTGGTGCCCATCCACCGGTCCGGCTCGACCACCAGGTCCTCGCCGTCGACCGACAGCACCCCCGACCACACGCCGGTCTGGGCGAACCTGCTCGACTCCAACTGCGGCCGCAGGCCGTTCGTCAGCAGGTGCGGCTGCTCCTGCACCGCGGGACAGGTCCCTTCCCACGTGAGGTCGAAACCGAGGCCGCCGGCGTCGTCGCCCTCGCAGACCACCCGCAGCTTGCGCAGCGGCTCGAGCACCTCGATCCGGTAGCCGCCCACCGCCAGGTCCAGTGAACGCTCCTCCAACGCGTCGGAGAACCGGACCGCCCACTGCCGATCGCCCTTACGGACCGTCGCGAACGCGTCGGTGACGCCGAGATTCGGGTAGACCCCGAAACCGGTGACGAGGAAGAGATCACCCTCGGTGTCGAGCGCGTTGAAATAGGAGCGGTCGTAGAAGTTCTTGTCCGAGGAGACAACCCGCGACATCGGCAGCGGGGTCTGGTGGATCGGGTACTCGTCGAGCGGTGCAGGCATGAAGCACTCCCGGGTTCAATTCGTGGCAACGATGAACGTAAATCCGACGTCGCCGAATCTAACCCGCACGGGGCCGCCCCGGACCCGAAACGACCAATCAGCCCAACAACTTCGCGCGCAGCGCCGCGTCCTTCTCCAGCACCATCGACTCGAGCCCGGCCTGGAACCGTTCCATCGCCTCGCGCAGCGCGGGATCGGACGCGCCGAGGATCCTGGCCGCCAGCAGTCCCGCGTTGCGCGCCCCGCCGATCGACACCGTCGCGACCGGCACACCCGCCGGCATCTGCACGATCGAGAGCAGCGAGTCCATCCCGTCGAGGTACTTCAGCGGCACCGGAACTCCGATCACCGGCAGTGCCGTCGCGGAGGCCACCATGCCGGGCAGGTGGGCGGCACCGCCCGCACCGGCGATGATCACCTTCAGTCCGCGACCGGCCGCCTCGCGGGCGTAGTCCAGCATCCGCTGCGGCGTGCGATGCGCGGAGACCACGCCGACCTCGAAGCGGATCCCGAACTCGGCCAGCGCCTCGGCGGCAGCCTCCATCGTCGGCCAGTCCGAGTCGCTGCCCATGATCAGGCCGACCAGCGGCCCGTTCGTCGAATCACTCACCGTGTACATCCCATCCGTCGGTCCACTCCCCGTGCGAGAGCCAGTGCGCGGCCCGCTCGGCGCGCTCGCGCACGGCCGCCACGTAGGCCGGGTCGCTCAGCGATCCGTCGTACCCGCCGACCACGTTGACGTGGCCGATCTTGCGGTCCTTGCGCTCACCCTTGCCGTACATGTGCACCTTCGCGTCGGGCATCCGGGCGAACAGGTGGTGCAGTCGCTCGTCCATGCTCATCGCCGGCGCGGTCGGCGCGCCGAGCACGTTGGCCATCACCGTCACCGGGGCGACCGGCGACGGGTCGCCGAGCGGGTAGTCGAGCACGGCCCGCAGGTGCTGCTCGAACTGCGAGGTCCGTGCGCCGTCCTGGGTCCAGTGCCCGGAGTTGTGCGGCCGCATCGCGAGTTCGTTCACGACCAGCGTGCCGTCGGTGGTCTCGAACAGTTCGACGGCCATCGCCCCGACGGCGCCGAGCTCGGCGGAGATCCGCAGCGCCAGCTGCTCGGCCTGTGCGGCGAGGTGGTCCGACAGCTCAGGGGCGGGCGCGACGACGACCGCGCACTGTCCCTCGCGCTGGACGGTCTCGACGACCGGCCAGGTCGCGCCCTGACCGAACGGCGAGCGGGCCACCATCGCGGACAGCTCGCGGCGCATCGCGACCTTCTGCTCGACCATCAGCCGCACGCCCATGTCGAGCTGCTCGGTGACGATCTCCTCCGCCTCCTCGGCGTCGGTGGGCATCCACACGCCGCGACCGTCGTAGCCGCCGCGGACCGCCTTGAGCACGATCTGCCAGTCGTGCTCGTTGCCGAACCGCTCCACGTCACCGGCCCAGGTGACCTCCGCGAACGCGGGCACAGGCACACCGAGCTCGGACAGTCGGCGACGCATCGCCAGCTTGTCCTGCGCGAAGATCAGGGCGTGCGGCGGTGGCTGCACGTTGACGCCCTCGGCGACCAGCACCTCGAGGTGCTCGGTCGGGACGTGCTCGTGGTCGAAGGTCAGCGCGTCGGAACCGACCGCGACCTCGCGCAGCGCGTCGAGGTCTGTGTGACTGCCGAGGACGACGTTCGCGCTGACCTGGGCCGCGGGCTCGTCCGGACCGCCGGAGAGCACCCGGAGGCACTGACCGAGTTCGATCGCGGCCTGGTGGGTCATCCGGGCCAACTGCCCGCCGCCGATCATCGCTACCACCGGCAGGCCGGCATTCGGGTCGCGCGGGCTGCTGGGGCGGTGCTGGGATCCGGGATCGACGCTCACGGCTCACCATGGTGTCACGTCGGCGTCGACACGAGAAAGCCGAGGCCCGCACCTGAGAGCAACCTGTGATCCGGGGTGTCAGTTAACAGAGTCGGGCGAGACTTTCGTAGAGTCAACCGTTGTGTCTTTTGTCGATCGGACGTTGAGCCGCGTTCCCACGCCGTTACGGGACGTCGTGCTGCGTCATCACGAACTCGTCAAGTTCGCGATCGTCGGCGGCACGACCATGATTTTCGACCTCGCCATCTTCTACTCGTTGATCTTCACGGTCCTGGACGAGAAGCCGACCGTCGCCAAGATCATCTCCGGCGTGATGGCGACCATCCTCAGCTACATCCTCAACCGCGAATGGTCCTTCAAGAACCGTGGCGGACGCGAGCGGCACCACGAGGCCCTGCTGTTCTTCACCATCAGTGCCGTCGGTGTCGTGCTCGCCGCCGCACCGATGTGGATCGCGAACAACATGTTCGAGATCCGAGCCGACCAGGGCAACGTGTCCAAGGTCGTGATCATCGACTTCGTCCTGAACTACATCATCGGCAACCTGCTGCAGATGGTCTTCCGATTCTGGGCGCTGCGGCGATTCGCGTTCCCGGAGGAGAACGCGCGGGCCGCCTCGCCCGACTTCGACCCGACGCCGGAGGAGCTGGCCGAGGAAGAGTTGGGGCACAGCTGACGAGCATGCGAGTCGGCCCTCGAGACAGCTGAGCTAACGAGGTTCGACCGGCAGCGTCGGCTCCCCGTTCGGCTCGGTCGGCAGGAACACCGCGAAGATCGCGGGGCGTCGGCGCTGCAGGTCCAATCGGCCGCCGTCGGCCTCGACCAGCGCCCGCGCCAGCGCGAGCCCGACCCCGGTGGACCCGGCACCGGAGAATCCACGGTCGAAGATGTGCGGCGCCAACTTGTCGCTGATGCCCACCCCCTGATCGGCGACCTCGACGCGCACCATCGCCTCGTGCCGCGGGGACGCACCGGGCACCATGCGCACCGACACCGTGCAGGTCCCGCCGCCGTGAATGAGCGCGTTGTCCACGAGCACCGACACGGCCTCGCGCAACCGGGACGGGGTGGCCGACGACCGCACGGCCCGCTCGCCGCGCAGCACCAGGGAGCGTCCGACCTGCTGGTACTGACGCTGCCACTCCGAGACCACGGTGGCCAGCTCACCGACCACGGACACCGACTCCTGAGGGCGGCCCGCATCGCGGGACGAGCGGACCAGTTCGTCGATAGCCAGAGTGAGCCGGTCGACCTGGGCCATCGCCTCGTTGGCCTCGTCGACGACCGCCGGATCCGGGTGCACGGACAGCTCGTCCAGGCGCAGCCGCACCGCGGTGAGCCGGCTGCGCAGCTGATGCGACACGTCACCGACCAGGGCGCGCTCGCTCTGGAGCCGGCTCGCGATGTCGACGGTGACCGCGTCCAGGACGTCGGACACCCGGTCGAGTTCGGCGATCCCGTACCGCCGTGAGTCCTTGCGGAAGTCGCCCTTCGCGAGCCGCGCAGCACGGTCCGCGACGTCCTGCAGCGGGTCGGCCAGCCTCCTCGCGGTTACGCTCGCGACCGCCGTGCCCGCGGCGAGCGAGGCCAGCACCACCAGGGCCACCGCCCCGACCGCCTGGCGTTGCAGGGTGCGCATCGACTCCGACGGCGCCTCGAGCCGCAGCGAACCCGACCTGCCCATGGAGATCGATTCGATCAGCGGTGACTCGACGGTCGCCGCGCCGATGTCGATCCGCGCGCTGGGGTCCGTCGGGGTGGGGTACGTCACGGACAGCTTGCCGCCCTCGGGCACGGCCAACCGGAGCGAACCCACGTCCAGTTCGCCGACGACCAGTCCGGTCTGTCCCTCCTGGGAGATGATCTCGGACGACAGCCGGTTCAGCCGGGCCTGCAGGTCGCTACGGCTGAAGTCCTCCACCCACAGCCAGGCCGTGTACATCAGCGGCAGTCCGAGCAGCAGTCCGGTCACCAGGACGACGGCGAGGATGGATTGCAGGATGCGGCGGCGCATGTCGGTCCGCGGCGGCTAGTCGTTGTTGAGGCGGAACCCGACCCCGCGCACGGTGGCGATGCGGCGCTCGGCGACCGGCCCCTCGTCGCCGATCTTCCGCCGCAGCCACGACATGTGCATGTCCAGGGTCTTGGATCCGCGCAGATCCGCGTCGCCCCACACTTCCTGCAGGATGACGTCCCGGGAGACCACCTCGCCGGCCCGGTCGAGCAGCACCTTGAGCAGCTCGTACTCCTTGTTGGCCAGGGCGATCTCGGCGCCGCCGACCATGACGCGGCGGGCCGCGGGCTCGAGCCGGATGTCGCCGACCTCGACCACCGAGTCGTCGCCGCCCCCGCGCCGACGCATCAGGGCCCGGACCCGGGCCATCAGCTCGGCGAGGCGGAACGGCTTGCCCACGTAGTCGTCTGCGCCCGCGTCGAGGCCCACCACGAAGTCGACCTCGTCGGTGCGCGCGGTGAGCATCAGGACGGCCAGGTCCGATCCGGCCCCCCGCAGCTGCCGGCACACCTCGAGCCCGTCCATGCCGGGCAGCCCGAGATCGAGGATCAGCAGGTCGAACGAACCCTTCAGGGCCAGTTCGAGTGTCTCGGGGCCGGTCTGTTCGACCGTCACGTCGTAGCCTTCGCGGCCGAGCGCGCGGGAGAGCGGCGCGGCGATCGCCTCATCGTCTTCGGCAAGAAGTACAGCAGTCACGACACCACAGTACGGAGCGCGGTGCGGATTTCACCTCATTGCCGCGGTTCAGCGCCGCCAGCCGCGCCGCGCCCGCCGACTTCCGGTGTCGTCGATATCCGAATGGTCCGGATCCACCCCGCCGAAGTCGACCGCGCCGCGCTCGTCACGGTGCAGGTTCATGGCATCGAAGACCTGGTGGTAGAGCAGTGAGTGGACGCGCTGGACGTCCGGGATGTCGTCGAATTCGAGCGGATCGTCGGCCGCCGAGCCGATCACCAGGGTGCCGGTTCGCAGCATCCGGTCGACGAGGCCGTGTCGGAACTGCACGTTGCTGATCCGGCCCATCGGAATGTCGATCCCGGTGTGTGTGAAGACCCCGTGCCGAATCAGCACCCGACGGTCGGTGACGATGAAATGGGTGGACTTCCAGCTGAGCAACGGCCCCAGGCAACGCCACCCGACGACCGCCAGCCAGGCCGCCAGGATCACCAGCAGGACCACGGTCCGCGCGGATCCGTCCAGCCGAGCCTGCGCGAGCCCGCCCGCGAAGCCGGCGACCGCCGTCGCCACGATGAAGGTGACGGCGGGTAGCAGCAGCATCTTCCAATGCGGATGCCGGTGCAGCAGTAGCTCTTCGTCCGCGGCGAGCGCGTCCTCCGGGTATCCCATTCGGGAAATTCTGCCACCTACCCGGACGTCGGCGATGCATCCTCCGCAGCGTCCTCGACCTCGGACTCGGCCTCCTCGTGCAGGGCAGCGGCCCGCTCTGCAGCCTCCTGCTCCGCGGTGGCGAGGTCCTCGGCGGTCGGCGGCGACCCGGATATCAACGCGTTCGCCCACCGGGTGGTCGGGTCGATGTCGAGCAGCAGGGCCTTGACCAACAACGTCATCGGTATGGCCAGCAACGCGCCGAGGGCTCCGAGCACCCAACCCCAGAACACGAGAGACAGAAAGGTGAGTGTCACCGACAGGCCCACCGCGTCACCGACGAACTTGGGTTGGATCACCGACTGGATGATCACGTTGATCACGCTGTAGACCACGATCACCCAGAGCATCAGCATCGGCCCACCCTGCAGGAGGGCGATCAGGGCGGGCGGGATCAGGCCCACCACGAAACCGATGTTCGGGATGTAGTTGGTGATGAACGAGAGCAGGCCCCACAGGATGGGCAGCGGAATCCCCATGGCCCACAACGCCCCCGCGTCGATGACGGCAACGATCAGCCCGAAGACCGTCGACACGATCAGGTAGCTGCGGGTACCGCTGGCGAACGAGGAGAAGGCGTAGGCCATGTCGGGGCGCGCGTAGGCAACCGCCCGCATCCGTTCGCCGAACGAACTCGCGTCGACTGCCATGAAGAGCAACAACGCAACGATGAAGAAGAGGTTGGAGAACACACCCAGCAGTCCGCGCAGGATGTCGTCGAGCAATCCCACGGCCTTGCCCAGATCGATGTTGGACAGTGCCGTGTTCACCTGGTCGGACCCGATGTTCAGCCCGCCGAGCCAGGACTGGACGTCGGCGACCAACTGGTCGGCCTTGTCCGCGTAGTCCGGGAGCAGGGTGGCGAGCTGGCCGATCGAGAGCACCAACGCCGCGACCAGGCCGAGGAGCACCAGATTGACCGTCGTCAGCGTCGCGACCACCGCGATAGATCTGGGTGCGCCCTTGCGCTGCAACCAGTTTCCCAACGGCTGCACAGCGACGGTGAGCATCAACGCCAGGAAGACCGGACCCACCACACCCGAGAATGCCCGGATCCCGGCCACCGCGACCACGGCGCCCGCCATTCCCAGCAGCACGATCAGTCCGCGCGGCAACACCGAGGGGGCCACGGGCGGGAACGGGGGCGCGGCGCGGGACTTCACTTCCACACCGCGGCTCGGTCACCCACTCCCGGCAGCATCCCGAGGATCGGCAGACCGATCGACAGGTGCACCAGGCTCGTCGCGATCCTGTCGCCGGTGCTCGCGTCGTACACGAACGGCAGCACCACCGCCGCGAGGGTCAGCAGGCCCACGATCCACCCGAAGAACGAGTCCCCACCCGGAGTGGTCGCCAGCAGCAGGTACAGCAGCGCGGCGGCGACGAGCGCGGCGATGAAGCCGAGGATCGCGAAGCGGACGGCAACGGTGGTGTCGAGCAGCCACGGCGGCGCGATCGGCATCAGGTCGAACGCCCTGACGATCAGGGTGACGACCAGTGCGGACAGCGCGGTGACCAGAGCCGCGGCGACCGCGCCGGCCCAGAACTTTCCGGCGGCGACTCCCCTCTCTCGCGCGATCGGTCCCCCCTGACCGGCGGCACCGCCCGGATAGCTCGTCATCGCGTCACCCCTTTCATGCCTGCTGCAGGCGTCGTACCGACAGTCGCAGCGGGCGTTCCCGGCTGCATCACCCGCGACGGATGACTCACGACCCCCGAATCCGCCGGACCGAAAAGTCACCCACCACGGATGAGGTGCGCACAGCTCGCAGACCGGACACTGCTGTCGAGCATGCTCGAGACATTCGACAGGAGAGGAACGGCCATGACGGATCACTCGGTCGCGAACCACAAGGACGACAGCGTCAAGCAGGGTTTTGCGGTAGGCACCTCCATCGCGGCGGCGGTACTGCTGCTGACCGTCGGCATCCTGCAGATCTTCCAGGGCATCTCGGCGGTCGCCAAGGACAACGTCCTGGTGTTCGGACCCGAGTACACCTACCAGTTCAACATCACGACCTGGGGCTGGATCCACATCGTCGTCGGCATCCTGATCGCACTGACCGGCTTCGGCCTGCTCAGCGGCGCGACGTGGGCACGGATCACGGCGATCTTCCTCGCCGCGCTCTCGATCATCGCCAACTTCCTGTGGCTGCCGTACTACCCGCTCTGGTCGATCCTGATCATCGCGCTCGACGTCGTGGTGATCTGGGCCGTCACGACCTGGGACACCGATCGCGTCTGATCCGCTCGGGCACGGGTGTGCGAACGGGGCGTGGACCGGATGGTCCACGCCCCGTTCGTGATTCGATCAGACCTGAGGCCGCAAGTGCGTGACGTCGCCGGCCGAGACGGCCACCGGCTCGCCGCCGCCGTCCGGCCGCACCACGATCCGGCCCTGGTCGTCGACGTCCGACGCGAGCCCGAGCAGTTCCCGGTCGGCGGGCAGCTCGACCCGGACGCGCTGGCCCAGGGTGCCGCAACGCGCCCGGTAGTCCGCGGCCAGCGCGTCCGTGCGCCAGTCGTCGTCGCGCCAGGCCGACCACTGCGCGGCCAGCTCGCGCAGCACCGCCCGAGCGAGGGTGTCCCGGTCGGTGGTCGCGGCGTCCGCGAGCTGCAGCGAGGTCGCCGTCGGGACCGGCAACTCCTCCTCGGTGAGCGTGACGTTGAGCCCGACCCCGATCACCACCGACGGCACCGGCGCGGTCGCCGCGACCTCGGCGAGGATGCCCGCGACCTTCCTGCCGTCGATCTGCACGTCGTTGGGCCACTTGAGCACGGCATCGACCTCGGCGACCGAACGCAGCGCGTTGACCACGGCGACCCCGGTCAGCAGCGGCAGCCACCCCATCCGGTCCAGCGGCAGCCCCGGCATCCGGAGCAGCACCGACACCGAGATCGACGAGCGTGGCGGCGCCACGAAGCTGCGGGCGTGCCTGCCACGACCGTGGTCCTGGTACTCGGCGATCAGCACGGCGCGGTCGAGGGCGGAATCCGCGGCCCGGGCGAGCAGGTCGGCGTTCGTCGAGCCGGTCTCGGCGACCACGTCGAGACTCGAGTAGAAGCCACTCGAGTCGTCCGTGGTCACGAGCGCCCGGCGCAGTGCGACGGCGCCGAGAGGCGGCCGGTTCAGGTCGGTGTACATGCTCGAGAGCGTATGGCTCCGACAGCCGTCGTGGCGAGGCCGTCCCACCCCCCGCGACGGGGCGCGATCTGGATACCCGCCGGTAGCTTGAGTTGAATGATTGAACGCAAGCGGCCCTCGGTATACCGGCCCCGAAGGGCAGTCGATAAGCTCTGTCCCCATGACGAGTGTCCAGGAGCCCACTGCGCAAGAGGCGACGCACACCCCTGATATCCACACGACCGCAGGAAAGCTTGCTGACCTGCAGAGACGTCAGGACGAAGCCAAGTTCCCGAGCGGCGAAGCCGCAGTGGAGAAGGTGCACGCGAAGGGCAAGCTGACCGCCCGCGAGCGGATCACCGCACTGCTCGACGAGGGCTCCTTCGTCGAGCTCGACGCACTCGCCCGCCACCGCAGCGTCAACTTCGGTCTCGCCGAGAACCGTCCCGCGGGCGACGGCGTCGTCACCGGCTACGGCACCATCGACGGCCGCGACGTCTGCGTGTTCTCCCAGGACGCCACCGTCTTCGGCGGCAGCCTCGGCGAGATCTACGGCGAGAAGATCGTCAAGGTCATGGACCTCGCCCTCAAGACGGGCCGTCCGCTCGTCGGCATCAACGAGGGCGCCGGCGCCCGCATCCAGGAGGGTGTGGTCTCGCTCGGCCTGTACGGCGAGATCTTCCACCGCAACGTCCAGGCGTCCGGCGTGATCCCGCAGATCTCGCTGATCATGGGCCCGGCCGCCGGCGGCCACGTCTACTCCCCCGCGCTGACCGACTTCGTCGTGATGGTCGACCAGACCTCGCAGATGTTCGTCACCGGCCCCGACGTCATCAAGACCGTCACCGGCGAGGACGTCACCATGGAGGACCTGGGCGGCGCCCACACCCACATGGTCAAGTCCGGTGTCGCGCACTACGTCGCCTCCGGCGAGCAGGACGCCCTCGACTACGTCAAGGACCTGCTCTCGTACCTGCCGTCGAACAACCAGGCCGCCGCACCGCGCCTGGCGCCGTCCGACCCGATCGTCGGTTCGATCGAGGACTCGCTCACCGCCGAGGACCTCGAACTCGACACCCTGATCCCGGACTCGGCGAACCAGCCGTACGACATGCACGAGGTGATCCGTCGCCTGCTCGACGACGACGAGTTCCTCGAGGTCCAGGCCGAGCGCGCCGCGAACATCATCGTCGGCTTCGGCCGCGTGGACGGCCGCAGCGTCGGCATCGTCGCCAACCAGCCGATGCAGTTCGCCGGCTGCCTCGACATCGACGCCTCCGAGAAGGCCGCCCGCTTCGTGCGGACCTGCGACGCGTTCAACGTCCCGATCATCACCCTGGTCGACGTGCCGGGCTTCCTGCCCGGCACCGAGCAGGAGTACAACGGCATCATCCGGCGCGGCGCCAAGCTGCTCTACGCGTACGGCGAGGCCACCGTCGGCAAGATCACCGTCATCACCCGCAAGGCCTACGGCGGAGCGTACGACGTGATGGGCTCCAAGCACATGGGCGCCGACGTCAACCTGGCCTGGCCGACCGCCCAGATCGCCGTCATGGGCGCCTCGGGTGCCGTCGGGTTCGTCTACCGCAAGCAGCTCAAGGATGCCGCCGCTTCCGGCGCCGACGTCGACGCGCTGCGCCTCGAGCTGCAGAACGAGTACGAGGACACCCTCGTCAACCCGTACGTCGCCGCCGAGCGCGGTTACGTCGACGCGGTCATCCCGCCGAGCCACACCCGCGGACAGATCGTGGCCGCCCTGCGCCTGCTCGAGCGCAAGATGGTTACCCTTCCCCCCAAGAAGCATGGGAACATTCCGCTGTGACGGCTACGACTCGCGACACGACACTCGAGGACGTCGAGGTGCTCTCCGAAGCCGCCGCGACCGTCGACGCTGCCGCGGCGGCTTCAACCGAAGGTGCGCAATTGCCGGTCATCAAGGTGGTCAAGGGCTCGCCGACCGACGTCGAGGTGGCGGCCCTGGTCGCCGTGTTCGCCGCCGCCTCCTCCTCGGGTGAGGCTCCGGTCGACACCACGCCGGCCGAGCACTGGGGCGACCCGGTGAAGATGCACCGGGCGCGCGCACCGTTCTCCCCGTACTCGTTCCAGAACCGGGCGTGACCCGGCTCGTCCTCGCCTCGGCCTCGCCTGCGCGACGCACCGTGTTGCGCAAGGCGGGGATCGAGCCGCACGTACACGTCTCGGGCGTCGACGAGGACGCGATCCAAGACTCGCTCGGACCCCGGGCCACTCCTGCGCACGTCGTGACGGAGCTGGCCCGGGCCAAGGCGTCGGCGGTCCTACCGGACCTGCCCGCCGAGGTCCTTGCCGACGCCGTGGTCATCGGCTGCGACTCGATGCTGCTGATCGACGGCGAACTCCAGGGCAAACCGCACACCGCGGATGTCGCCCGAGCCCGCTGGCGCTCGATGGCCGGCCGTAGCGGCACCCTGCTGACCGGGCACTGCGTGCTCCGGGTGCGCGACGGCAGCGTCACCGGCGAGACCGCGGCGGACAGCGCGACCGTCGTCCACTTCGGCACGCCCTCCGGCGACGATCTCGAGGCCTACCTCGACTCCGGCGAACCGATGCAGGTCGCGGGCGCATTCACCCTCGACGGGCTCGGTGGGTGGTTCATCGATCGGATCGAGGGCGACCCGTCCAGCGTCATCGGCATCGGCCTGCCTCTGGTCCGCCGCCTGCTCGGCGAGGTCGGGGTCGGCATCTCCGAACTGTGGACGGTCAACCGCCCCGACTGACCCGCCGGCCCCGTCACCGAGGGACGCAGTCCTCGGTGACGGAACCGGCGCTCGCTCACTGCACGCTCGGCGCGGACAGGTGTTCACGCACGACTGGACCGACCACGGCCAGCGCGGACGGCGAGGTCATTCCCCAGTGCGTGTCCGCCACGCCGTGGTTGTGAACCGTGCCGCTGACGTGCCGCTGCCAACCCGTCGCCGCGCGCTCTCCGCTCGGGTCGTCCCCGACCGCGGTGAAGAACAGCACATCGCCGTCGAACACCCCGGGCCGGTACATCGCGGTGAGGCCCGAATTGTGCTCGGCGGCCGCGAGCAGGCGACCGACGACATCGGCGGCCTGCTCCGCGCCCTGCCCGGTGAGCTGGCTGAACACGGCCACGGCCTGCGCCTCTGTGACGTCCGAGACCAGCTGGTCGCCGACTCCGTCCATGCCCATGCCGCTGAGGACCTCGGCCATGGTGACCTCGCCGTTCGGCGTGGTCGGCAGGGTCTCCGCGGTGAAGCTGTCGAGCATCGCCAGTAGTTCCACCTCTTCGCCCTGCTCCTGCAGCTGCACCGCGATCGCATGGCTGATCGTGCCGCCGAGCGACCACCCGAGGAGGTGGTACGGGCCGGACGGCTGCACCCTACGGATCTCGCGGAGGTAGAGCTCCGCGACATCCTCGATCGAACCGGGCAGCTCACCGTCGCCCTGCGCCGCCGGCGTCTGCAGTCCGTAGATCGGCCTCGCCGGGTCGACGTACTGCGTCAATCCCGTGTAGCACCATGCCAACCCGATGATCGGGTGCACGCAGAACACCGGCGCAAGCCTCCCGCGCTCGCGGATCGGCAACAGCATGTCGAAGGCATGCTCGGTGACGTCGTCGGCGCCGTGTTCGACCTGTCGGGCCAGCGCCTCGGGCGTGGGGTCGGAGAACAGCCACGGAAGCTGCACGACAGCATCGAGTTCGACCCGCAGCCGCCCGACCACCCGCATCCCGATCAGTGAGTTACCGCCGAGCTCGAAGAAGTTGTCGTCCAACCCGACTCGCTCCACGCCGAGCATGTCCGCGAACACCGCTGCGATCGTCTGTTCCACGTCGGTGACCGGAGCCCGGTACTCGCGCGCCGCCACCTCCGGCACCGGCAAGGCCCGACGCTCCAGCTTTCCGTTCGCGCTGAGCGGGAACTCGTCGAGCACCATGATCGTCTCCGGAACCATGTACGCAGGCAGAGTCGACGACATCCCCCGGCGAAGCTCGGCGGTGTCGATCTCGACGTCACCCTCGGGGACGACGTAGCCGATCAGCTGCTGCCCGGCGGATCCCGTATGCACGAGCACCACGGCCGCCCGGACCGCCGCGTCGGCCGCCAAGGCGGTCTCGATCTCGCCGAGTTCGATGCGCAGACCGCGCAGCTTCACCTGGAAGTCGGTGCGGCCCAAGAACTCCAGCTCGCCGTTCGAGTTCCAGCGGACCAGGTCGCCGGTGCGGTACAACCGCTCGCCGGGACCGCCGAACGGATCCGCGACGAACCGCTCCGCGGTCAGGTCCGGGCGATCGTGGTACCCGCGGGCCAGCTGCAGGCCCGCCAGGTAGAGCTCGCCCGGCACACCCACCGGCATCTCGTTCAGGCGCGCGTCGAGCACGTGCGCCCGGGTGTTCCAGACGCCGCCACCGATCGGCACCACCCCGTCCACGTCCGGTCCGATCCGGTGTGCGGTCGACGTGACGGTGACCTCGGTGGGGCCGTAGGTGTTGTCGAGGACTGCGGTGGACCGGGCCGCGAAACGCCGCGCCAGGTCCGCCGGGAGTTCCTCACCGCCGGCGAGGACGTACCGCAGCGACGACGGCAGCTGCAGCTGCGGATCCGCGAGGAAGACGTCGAGCATGGACGGCACGAACTCCAGGATCGTCACCGACCACTTGTCCGAGACTGCCACCAGGTACTCGGGATCTCGGTGGCCGCCCGGCTTCGCGACGACCATGCGCGCGCCGACCTGCAAGGGCAGGAACAACTCCCACACCGACACGTCGAAGGTGATCGGCGCCTTCTGCAGCACGGTGTCGGCAGGGCCCAGCGGGTACTGGCCCTGCATCCACGCGATCTGGTTGACCACCGAGCCGTGCGCGACAGTCACACCCTTCGGCCGTCCGGTGGACCCCGACGTGAAGATGGAGTACGCGACGTTCGCCGGCCGCAGAGGCCGCACCCGGTCGGCGTCCGTCAGCGTCGTGTCGGCGAAGCCGGACAGGTCGAGCCCGTCCACCTCCACCGCGGTGACCGACGCCGGCAGGTCGAGCGCATCCCCCGAACGCGACAGCACCACAACGGGTTCGGCGGTCGACACGACGTACTCGGTGCGCTCGTCCGGATGTTCCGGGTCGAGCGGCAGGTAACCGCCACCGGCCTTGAGGACGGCGTAGACGGCCACCAGCAGGTCCACCGAGCGGTACATCCCGATTCCGACGAGGCTCTCGGGTCCAACCCCGATCGAGACGAGGTAGCGGGCCAGTCGGTTCACCCTGCGGTCGAACTCCCGGTAGGTCAGCACCATGTCGTCGAAGACCAGCGCGGTGGCGTCCGGGGTCCGCGCGACCTGGGCGTCGAAGGCATCGACCAGGGTCGTCCCCGGCACCACGACGTCGGTGTCGTTCCATGCGACCACCGCGGATCGTTCGGCGTCGCTGCGCAATTCGATGGCACCGACAGCGAGCCGGGCATTGCCGGTGACGGCCTCGAGGATCGCGGTGAACTTGTCCGCGAAGCCGACGACGGTTGCCTCGTCGAAGAGGTCGGTGGCGTAGGTGAACGTCCCGTGGATCCCGGCGCGGCGCAGGTCCTGTCCGTACTCCTCCGACAGCGTCAACTGCAGGTCCAGCTTCGCGCCGGCGCCCTCCGGTTCGACCGGTGCGACGGTCAGTCCGGGCAGCGCCAGTTCCGACCGGGCGAAGTTCTGCACCACCAGCAGCACCTGGAACAGTGCCGAGTAGGCCGTCGACCTGGTCGGGTTCAGCGCGTCGATCAACTGCTCGATCTGGGTGTCGGAGTGCGCGAAACCCTCGAGGTCTGTTGCCCGCACCCGGGACAGCAGATCGGCGAACTCGGCCGCGGGCTCGACGCTGTTGCGCATCACCAGGGTGTTGCCGAACATGCCGATCAGGTCGTCGAGCGCCTCCTCACCGCGGCCGGCGACCTGTACCCCGATCACGATGTCGTCGGTGCCGGCGAGCCGGGACAGCAGGACCGCCAGCGCGGTGTGCGCCACCATGAAGAATGTCGAGTTGTGGTCCCGCGCTAGTTGATCGACGCGGTCGGCGAGATCCGCGGGCAGGGTGAAGTTCACATTCGCGCCCCGGTTCGTCGCGACTGCCGGTCGCGGCCGGTCGGTCGGGAGCTCCAACAGTTCGGGAACCCCGGCGAGGGCCTGCTTCCAGTAGCCGAGTTGCTTGGCGGACAGGCTTTCCGGGTCGTCCGGGTCGCCGAGCAGCGTTCGCTGCCACAGTGCGTAGTCCGCATACTGCACGGCCAGCGGCGCCCATCCGGGCTCGAGTCCCGTCCGCCGCGCCTCGTATGCGACCAGGATGTCTCGGGACATCGGGGCCATCGAGCCACCGTCCGCGGAGATGTGGTGCAGGACGAGCGCGAGCACGTACTCGTCGTCGCCGAGCTGGAACAGGCCCGCCCGCAACGGGACCGCCTCGGCGACGTCGAATCCGCCGCCCACGATCCCGAGCACCCGCGCCCACATCGTGTCCTCGTCGACCCGTTCCGGCTCGAGCGCCGGCACGACATCCGCTGCGGGCAGGATCACCTGCTGCGGTCCGTCCACCGAGTCCGGGAACACCGTGCGCAGAGCCTCGTGACGCTGCACCACGTCGGCCACCGCCGCGCGCAGCGCATCGGTGTCCAGCGAGCCGGTCAGGCGCACCACGAACGGGATGTTGAATGCGGCGGAACCGGTGTCGAACTGGTTGAAGAACCACATCCGCTGCTGCGCGTGCGAGAGCGGAATCCGCTCCGGCCGCGGACCTGCCACCAGGGCGGGTCGCCCGCCCTCACCCACGTGACGTTCCACGGCGACGGCGAGACCACCGACGGTCGACGCCTCGAACAGCACCCGCACCGGCACCTGCGCGTCCAGCGCCGCGCCGAGGCGGGAGATCACCTGGGTGGCGATCAGCGAGTTGCCGCCGAGCTCGAAGAAGTCGTCGTCGACACCGACCCGTTCGACGCCGAGCACCTCGGCGAACACCCCGGCCACGATCTCCTCGATCGGCGTCGACGGTGCCCGGTAGGCCCGTGCCTCGAATGCGGGCACGGGCAGTGCCTTCACGTCCAGCTTCCCGTTCACGGTCAACGGCAGTGCGTCGAGCACGACGATCTGCGCGGGCACCATGTACGCCGGCAACCCGCCGGTCAGCTCGCTGCGCAGCTCCTGCGGGTCGGGTGCGGACTGCGGGTCACCGACCACGTAGCCCAGCAGCCGTTCCCCGGTGTGCGGGTCCCGGTGCACCGTCACCACGGCCTGCGACACCCCGTTGCAGCCGATCAGCGCAGCCTCGATCTCACCGAGCTCGATCCGCAGACCACGCAGCTTCACCTGCGAGTCGGCGCGTCCGACGAAGTCGAACTCACCCTCGCCCGTCCAGCGCACCAGGTCGCCGGTCGCGTACATCCGGTCGCCCGCCTCACCGAACGGGTTGGCGACGAACTTGCTCGCGGTCAACGCCGCACGGTCGTGGTACCCGCGAGCCAGTCCGGCGCCCGACACGTACAGCTCACCCACGACACCGAGCGGCACCGGCCGCAGCCGCGTATCGAGGACCACCGCGCCCACGCCCGGAAGGGGCGAGCCGATGGTGATCCGGCCACCGGCGGCCAGCGCGCTCGTCAAGGTGACGACGATCGTGGTCTCGGTGGGGCCGTAGCCGTTGAAGAACAGTCGGCCGGGTGCCAGCCGCGCCACCAGTTCCGGCGGGCAGACGTCGCCGCCCACACCGATCATCCGGAGGTCGGGCAGGTCCTCGCCGCGCAGGGCGCCGAGCGCCGCGGGTGCGCTCATCAGATGGCTCACCCGCTCCTCCCGCAGCAGTGCCGCCAACTCGTCGCCGCCGACGACCTCGGGCGGCGCGACCACCATCGTGGCGCCCGCGCTGAAGGAGGTCAGCATCTCGAACAGTGACGCGTCGAAGCTGGCGGAGGACATCCGCAGCACCCGCGCCGAGGCGGTGATGTCCATCTCCTGGTGGGCGTCCGCGCTGAAGGCGACCAGTCCGGTGTGGGTGACCAGCACGCCCTTCGGCATGCCCGTCGAACCAGACGTGTAGATCATGTACGCCGCATTGCCCGGGGACAGCGCCGCGGTCCGGTCCCGGTCGGTGACCGGGGCATCGGAGAGGGCCTCGTCCGTGTCCGACAGTCCCGTGGCGACGGCGCCGTCGAGCTCGATCCACTCACTCGTCCCCGGCAGCAGATCGCGCACCCGCGCCACCGTCAAGCCCAGTGCCGCACCGGAATCGGTGAGGATGTGCTCGATCCGAGCAGCCGGCAACGCCGGGTCCACCGGCACGAACGCCGCACCCGTCTTCGCGACCGCCCACATCGCGACCACCGACTCGACCGACCGCGGGAACGCCAACGCCACGAAGGACTCCGGACCGGCGCCATGCGAGATGAGAAGCCGCGCAAGCCGGTTCGACGCCGCATCGAGCTCGGCGTACGACATCTCGACACCCTGCGCGGTCAACGCGACCGCGTTCGGATTCTTGGCCGCACCGGTGGTCAGCATGTCCGGCAGCAGCCGCACCGGCACTGCCGACACGAGCGCCCTTTCGACGATCGTCGTCCGCTCCGCGCCGTCGAGCAGGTCGAGTTCGCCGACCGGGACGGTCGGGGCGGTCGCGACGGCGTCGAGCAGTCGGACGAGACGTTCGGTGATGCCGTGCGCGCTCGACTCGTCGAACAGGTCCGCCGCGTACGTCAGTGCGCCCATGATCCCGTCGACGGAATCGCGGAAGGTGAACTCGAGATCGAGCTTCGCGACGACGAGGTCCGCGTCGAGAGCCGACACCTCGATGCCCGGCAGCTCGAACGACGCGGTTCCCAGGTTCTGCAGTGACAGGGCCACCTGGAACAGCGGCGAATGCGCCTGCGACCGAGGCGGATTCACCACCTCGACCACCCGCTCGAACGGCACGTCGGCATTGCCGAATGCAGCCAGGTCCACCGCGCGGGCCGACGCGAGCAACTCCACGAAGCCCCGGTCGGGATCCACCTCGGTGCGCAGGGACAGCGTGTTGACGAACATACCGACCAGGTCGTCGAGCTCGGCCTCACCGCGACCGGCGATCGGGCTGCCGACGGTGATGTCCGTGGAGCCGCTCAGGCGCGACAGGGTCGCGGCCAGTGCGGCGTGCAGCACCATGAAGAGGGTGGACTGCGTCGTCAGCGCCAGCTCCCGCAGTCGTCCCGCGAGTTCGGCGTCGACGACGAATTCGGTGCGGGCGCCGCGCATCGACGCCACCGGCGGCCGCGGACGGTCCGTCGGCAACTCCAGCAACGCCGGAGCCCCCGCCAATTGCTCGGCCCAGTACCCGAGCTGCACCGACGCCAACGACTCCGGATCGTCCTCCGACCCGAGCACCTCCCGCTGCCAGAGCGCGAAGTCCGCGTACTGCACCGGCAGCGGCGCCCACGCCGGCGCCTCGCCACCGGTCCGCGCCAGGTACGCCACCATCACATCGCGTGCCAGCGGTCCGACGGAGAAGCCGTCCGCGGAGATGTGGTGCACGACGACGGCGAGGACGTGCTCGCGCGCGCCCGTCCGGAACAGGCTGGCGCGCAGCGGGATCTCGGTGGAGACGTCGAATCCGCGGCCGACGTACTCGACCAGCGCGGCGGCCAGTGCGTCCTCGGCCACCTCGACCTCCTGGAGGTCCGAGTCGATCTCGCCGACACCGACGACCACCTGCGACGGGCCGTCCGCCGAGTTGGGGAACACGGTGCGCAGCGACTCGTGCCGGTCGAGCACGTCGCCGACCGCCGCGCGCAACGCCGCGACGTCGAGGTCTCCGGTCAGTCGGATCGCCAGCGGAATGTTGTATGCCGGTGACGCCGTGTCGAACTGGTTGATGAACCACATGCGGGACTGCGCCAGCGAGAGCGGGATGCGCTCCGGTCGCGGACCGGCGACCAGGGCCACGCGCCCGCCCTCGCCCACGTGACGTTCCACGGCGACGGCGAGACCACTGACGGTCGACGCCTCGAACAGCACCCGCACCGGCACCTGGGAGTCCAGCGCGGCGCCGAGGCGGGAGATCACCTGGGTGGCGATCAGCGAGTTGCCGCCGAGCGCGAAGAAGTCGTCGTCCGCACCGACGCGTTCGACGCCGAGCACGTCGGCGAACACCCCGGCCACGATCTCCTCGATCGGGGTCGAGGGTGCCCGGAACGCGACCGCCTCGAACTCCGGCACCGGCAGTGCCTTGCGGTCGAGCTTGCCGTTGACCATCATCGGCAGCGCGTCGAGCACGACGATCTGCGCGGGCACCATGTACACCGGCAGCGACGCCGACAGCTCACTGCGCAGTTCCTGCGGGTCGAGCGCGACATCCAGGTCACCGACGACGTACCCGAGCAGGCGCTGTCCGGTGTGCGCGCTCTCGTGCACCGTCACCACGGACTGCGACACTCCGGCGCAGGCGAGGAGTGCGGACTCGATCTCGCCGAGCTCGATCCGCAGACCACGCAGCTTCACCTGCGAGTCGGCGCGTCCGACGAAGTCGAACTCACCCTCGCCGGTCCAGCGCACCAGGTCGCCGGTGGCGTACATCCGCTCCCCCGCCTCACCGAACGGGTTGGCGACGAACTTGCTCGCGGTCAACGCCGCACGGTCGTGGTACCCGCGGGCCAGTCCGGCGCCCGACAGGTACAGCTCACCCACGACACCGAGCGGCACCGGCCGCAGGCGCGTGTCGAGGACCACCGCGCCGACACCGGCGATCGGTGCGCCGATGGTGATCGGGTCACCGGCGGCCAGCGATCCGGTCCGGGTGACGACGATGGTGGTCTCGGTGGGGCCGTAACCGTTGAAGAACAGTCGGCCTGGCGCGAGCCTGGCCACCAGTTCCGGCGGGCAGACGTCGCCGCCCACACCGATCATCCGGAGGTCGGGCAGGTTCTCGCCGCGCATGGTCCCCATCGCTGCGGGTGCGCTCATCAGGTGGCTCACCCGCTCGTCGCGGACCAGGCCGGCGAGCTCGTCGCCGCCGACGACCTCGGGCGGCGCGACCACCATCGTGGCGCCGGCGCTGAAGGAGGTCAGCATCTCGAACATCGACGCGTCGAAGCTCGCCGACGCCAGTCGCAGCACCCGTGACTGCGCGGTGACGCCGAGTTCCCGGTGCGAGTCCACGGTGAACGCGGCCAGCCCGGTGTGGGTGACCACCACGCCCTTCGGCATGCCCGTGGAACCCGACGTGTAGATCATGTAGGCGACGTTGGTCGCGGACAGTGCCGCGGTCCGGTCCCGGTCGGTGACCGGCGCATCCGACAGGCCCGGCGCCAGTTCGCCGTCGAGCTCGATCCACTCACTCGTACCCGGCAGCAGATCCCGCACCCGCGCCACCGTCAAGCCCAGTGCCGCACCGGAATCGGTGAGGATGTGCTCGATCCGAGCAGCCGGCAACGCCGGGTCCACCGGCACGAACGCCGCACCCGCCTTCGCGACCGCCCACATCGCGACCACCGACTCGACCGACCGCGGGAACGCCAACGCCACGAAGGACTCCGGACCCGCACCCCGCGAGATGAGAAGCCGCGCAAGCCGGTTCGACGCCGCATCGAGCTCGGCGTACGACATCTCGACACCCTCCGCGGTCAATGCCACCGCGTTCGGGTCCAGCGCGGCGCCCGCGCCGAGAATCTCGGGCAGCAGCAGCGCAGGCAACGGCGTCGCGCTCGCGCGGGCACCGATCGTGGCCCGCTCCGCGTCGTCGAGGAGGTCGAGCTCGCCGACCACCACCGCGGGGTTGTCCACCAGGGCTTCCAACAGGCGGACGAGCCGCTCGGTGAACTCGTGGGCGGTGAACTCGTCGAACAGGTCCGCCGCGTACACGAGCGAACCGGCGAGACCGTCCTCGCTGTCCCGGAACGTCAGCTCGAGGTCCATCTTCGCGACGGCGGCGTCCGCTTCCAGTACGGAGACCTCGATGCCGGGCAGCTCGAAGGTCGCCAACCCCTGATTCTGCAGTGAGAGGGCCACCTGCGCCAGCGGTGAATGTGCCTGCGACCGAGGCGGATTCACCACCTCGACCACCCGCTCGAACGGCACGTCGGCGTTGCCGAACGCTGCCAGGTCCACCGCGCGGGTCTGCGCCAAGAACTCGGCGAAGGTCTGCGTCGGGTCCACCTCGGTGCGCAGCACCAGGGTGTTGACGAACATGCCGACGATGTCGTCGAGTGCTGCCTCGCCGCGACCGGCGATCGGGCTGCCGACGGTGATGTCGGTGGACCCGCTCAGCCGGGCCAGCTGCACCGCGAGCGCAGCGTGCAGAACCATGAACAACGTGGCCTGACGCTCCCGCGCCAGACCGGTCAGCTTCTCCACCAGGTCCGCGTCGAGGGTGAAGTCGGTTCGCGCACCACGCACCGACGCGACTTGCGGGCGCGGCCGGTCCGTGGGCAGTTCCAGCAGCGCCGGCGCACCGGACAGCTGCTCGACCCAGTAGCCGAGCTGCACCGAGGCCAGCGAGTCCGGGTCGTCCTCCGACCCGAGGACCTCCCGTTGCCACAGCGCGTAGTCCGCGTACTGCACCGGCAGCGGAGCCCACGCGGGCGCATGGCCCTCGGTCCGGGCCAAGTACGCCACCATCAGGTCCCGTGCCAGCGGCCCCGCCGAGAATCCGTCCGACGAGATGTGGTGGACGACGAACGCGAAGACATGATCGTGCTCGGAAGCGCGGAACAGGCTTGCCCGCAACGGGATCTGCGTCGACACGTCGAAACCCCGCAGCGCGAAGGCGGTGAACGCCGCCATCAGTCCGTCCGACGCCACCTCCACCTCGTCAAGGTCCACCCGGGCGTCGTCGATGCCGACGACCACCTGCGACGGGCCGTCCGCAGAGTTGGGGAACACCGTTCGCAGCGACTCGTGCCGTCCGAGGACGTCACCGACAGCCGCCCGCAGGGCCACGGCGTCGAGTTCGCCCGACAACCGGACCGCAACCGGAATGTTGTAGGCCGGTGAGGCGGTGTCGAATTGGTTGATGAACCACATCCGGGACTGCGCCGGGGAGAGTGGAATTCGCTCGGGTCGCGGACCCGCAACCAACGCCACACGTCGCTCCGCGGAACCGGCGGAGTCGAGCCTGGCCGCCAACGCCGCAACGGTCGGCGCCTCGAACAGGTCCCGCACGCTGGCCCGCATCCCAACCTGTGATTCCACCCGCGCAAGCAATCGCGTGGCCAGCAGGGAATTGCCGCCGAGGTCGAAGAAGCTGTCGGCCCGTCCCACCTGCGGCGCATCCAACAGCTCCGCGAAGACCGCTGCCACCACGACTTCGGTTGCCGTTGCCGGCGCTTCGTACTCGGCGGCCTCGAACTCCGGGTCCGGCAGCGCCTTTCGGTCCAGCTTGCCGTTCGCACTCAGCGGCATCGCATCGACCACGACGAGCGCAGCAGGAACCATGTACTGCGGTACCGCACGCCCCACGGACTCCAGCAGTGCCGATCGATCGATCGCGGTGCCCGGCGACGGAACTACGTAGCCGGCGAGGTACTCACCACCACCGGTGCCTCGCAACAGAACAACTGCCTGGCTCACGGAGTCGTCCCGCATCAGTGCGGCCTCGATCTCGCCGAGCTCGATCCGCAGTCCTCGCAGCTTCACCTGGAAGTCGGTGCGGCCGAGGTACTCCAGCTCGCCGTCCGCGTTCCACTTCGCCAGGTCACCGGTTCGGTACATCCGCGAGCCCGCGCTGCCATAGGGGTCCGCCACGAAGCGATCCGCCGTCAGGTCGGGGCGCCCCACGTATCCACGTGCCAATTGGACACCCGCGAGATAGAGCTCTCCCGCGACACCGACCGGTAGCGGACGCAGCCGCGCATCGAGCACGTAGGTCTGGGTGTTCCACACCGGTGCACCGATCGGAACCACCGTTTCGCCACGCCGCGTCTCGTGGAACGTGACATCGACGGATGCTTCGGTCGGGCCGTACAGGTTGTGCAGGCGGGCCCGGCTGCCGCGGTGGAAATCGGACACCGCACTCGGCGACAGCGCCTCCCCGCTCGCGAACACGTGCCGGAGGGACTCGCACGCAGAGATGTCTGCATCACCGAGGAACAACTCGAGCATCGACGGCACGAAGTGCAGCGCTGTGATCCGCTCGTCCCGGATGATCCGCTCGAGGTACGCCGGGTCACGATGCCCGTCCGGCTCGGCAATCACCAAGCGCGCACCGGTCTGCAACGGCCAGAACAGTTCCCACACCGACACGTCGAACGTCACCGGGGTCTTCTGCAGCACCGAATCCTCGGCACCGAGTCGGTACGTGTCCTGCATCCACAGCAGTCGGTTCACGATGCCCCGGTGCGGGACACCGACGCCCTTCGGCCGGCCCGTCGAGCCCGACGTGTAGATCACGTATGCCAGATCGTCGTCGTGCAGGGGGCGCGCGCGTTCGGCCACGGTGATCGGCGCGCCCGACAACGCGGACAACTCGAGAGTGTCGATGTCGACCCGAGCGGTTCCGGCCTCCAGCGCCAGCTGCTCGCCGGACGTACTGAGCACGCACACCGGCGCGGCGGCGGCCAGCACGTAGGCCGTCCGGTCGGCCGGGTGGTCCGGGTCCAGCGGCACGTACGCGCCACCGGCCTTGACGATCGCGTAGACGGCCACCATCAGCTCGAACGAACGCCGGATGCCGACGCCGACCAACGCGGCGGGACCCACGCCGAGGGAGATCAGGTGCCGGGCCAGGCGATTCGCTTCGGCGTCGAATTCGGCGTACGAGAGCGTGCGATCGCCGAACACCAGCGCACTCGCGTCGGGGGTCGTCGCCACCTGCCGGTCGAACAGGTCGACCAGGGTCGCCGACTCGATCGGACTGTCCGTCGAGTTCCATTGCGTCAGAACCCGCTCCAGCTCCTCCCGGGCGAGGATCTGCACGTCCCCGACCGGCCGGGTCGGGTGCGTGGTGATCTCGTCGAGGATCCGCGTGAACCGATCCACCATGCCGCGGACCGACTGCTCGTCGAACAGGCTGTCCGCATAGGTGAAGACCGCGGACATCGGCGCGTCGCCGGAACCCGATTCCGCGGTGGGATAGACGACCAGGTGCAGGTCGAACTGCGTGACCTGGAGGTCCCAGTCCACCGGCGCAACCTGCAGGCCCGCCAGCTCGAACTCGCCGTGCTGCAGGTTCTGGAACGAGAATCCCACCTGGAAGATCGGGTGGTGCGCGGTCGTCCGGGTCGGGTTGACTGCCTCGACAACCCGTTCGAACGGCACGTCCGCGTGACCGAACGCCGCAACGTCGCGGGTCCGGGCCTGCTCGACGAGATCGCCGAATCCGGCAGCGCCGTCGACCTGCAGCCGGAGGGCGAGGGTGTTGACGAACATGCCGACCACGTCGTCCACCGCAGCCTCGCCACGACCGGCGATCGGCGTACCGACCGCGATGTCCTCGCGGCCGCTCAGTCGCGCCAGCAACACGGAGAAGGCCGCGTGCATCGCCATGAACAGGGTCGCACCCTGCTCCTGGGCGATGGCCGCCAGACGAGCGACGACAGTGCTCTCGATCTCGAACTTGACCTCGCCGCCCACCTGGGAGGCCACGGCAGGGCGCGGCCGGTCCGTCGGCAGTTCCAGCAGATCCGGCAGTCCGGCCAACGCGTCCGTCCAGTAGGCCAGCTGACGGGAGAGCACCGACGTCGGGTCGGCGTCAGCGCCCAACACCTCGCGCTGCCACAGCGCGAAGTCCGCGTACTGCACCGCCAGCGGCTCCCAGTCCGGCGCTCGGCCCTCGGCCCGCGCCGCGTAGGCCACCATCACGTCACGCCCCAACGGACCCATGGAGAATCCGTCTGCCGCGATGTGGTGCACGACCACGACGAAGACATGCTCGACGTCCGAGAGTTCGAACAGCCTCGCCCTCAAGGGAACACCGGTGGAGACGTCGAATCCGCGTGACACGAAGTCGGCGATTGCGGGCATCAGAGCGTCCGGCGACATCCGCTGGTGATCGAGCTCGAGTCCGGTCTCGTCCACGTCCAGGATCTCCTGGTACGGGCCGTCGTCGGAGTTGGGGAAGACGGTCCGCAGCGACTCGTGCCGCGCGAGCACGTCCAGGACCGCTGCCTGCAGCGCCGAGCCGTCCAACTGCCCCGACAGTCGCAAGGCGATCGGGACGTTGTACGCCGCCGAGCCCGGATCGAACTGGTTGAGGAACCACATCCGCTGCTGCGCCAGCGACAACGGAATCCGTTCGGGGCGAGGACCGGCCACCAACGCGCGGCGCCCACCCGAACCCGCGTGCCGTTCCACCGCGACCGCGAGGGCACCCACGGTCGGCGCCTCGAACAGCACTCGCACCGACAGCTGCGCGTCGAGCGCAACCCCCAGACGCGAGACCACCTGCGTCGCGATCAGCGAGTTGCCCCCGAGCGCGAAGAAGTCGTCGTCGACACCGACGCGCGGGGCACCGAGCACTTCGGCAAAGACACCGGCGACGATCTCCTCGATCGGCGTCGACGGCGCCCGGAACTCTCGCACCTCGAACACCGGGGTCGGCAACGCCTTCCGGTCCACCTTGCCGTTGGCGCTGAGCGGCATCCGCTCGAGGACCGTCACCGACGACGGCACCATGTACGCGGGCAACCGCTGCGCCAGCGCCGACCTCAGCTCGTCCACCGAGACGGTCGTCCCCGGCACCGCCACCACGTAGCCGACCAGCCGGTCACCGGTGTGCGGGTCACTGTGGAGGACGACGACGGACTGCCCAACCGAACCCTGCTCGAGCAGCGCAGCCTCGATCTCACCGAGCTCGATCCGCTGCCCGCGCAGCTTGACCTGGAAGTCGGACCGCCCGATGTACTCCAGATTCCCGTCGCCGTTCCACCGAACCAGGTCGCCGGTGCGGTACATGCGCTCGCCGGGGCCACCGAGCGGGTTCGCCACGAAGCGGTCCGCGGTCAGGTCGAACCGTCCCCCGTAGCCCCTGCCGACGCCGACACCGCCGACGTAGAGCTCACCCTCCACGCCGGGCGGAACCAGCCGCATCCGACGATCGAGCACGTACAGGTCGATGTTGGTGATCGGACGGCCGATCGGAACTCCCGTCACGTCCGCGACCTTCGCGTCCAGGAAGGAGACCACGTCCGACGCCTCCGTCGGCCCGTAGCTGTTCACCACGCGCAGACCGGCTTTCATCAACGCAGTCAGCTTGCCCACCTTGATCGGCTCACCGCCGAGGAACACCACCTCGAGCCCGGAGAGCGCACCGTCGGTATCACCGTCGACGACCGCCTCGAACGCGCTCGGCGACATGTTCGCCACAGTCACGCCGCCGCACCCGACGACCCGCAGGATGTCCCGCGGATCGAACCCCTCGGGCGCCAGGTGAATCGCGCGACCCTCGCTCAGCGCCGCCCAGGCGTTCTTCTGGGTCAGGTCGAAACTCGGCGACGACGCGATCAGCACTCCCCCGTCCGCAGGCAGTTCGCGGCGGTACCAGGCGAGGGTGTTCTCGATGCCCGCCATCGGCACCAGAGTCGGCTTCGGCTTGCCCGTCGACCCCGACGTCGAAATCACGTAGCCGACACGCTGACCCGCACCCGGCTCCCGCCAACGATCGACGGGGCGCGCGACATCGCCTTCCGGTGCTGCGAACTCATCCAACGCGACGACCGGGACCGCCAGCGGCCTCGCCGACCCGCTCACCGCGCACCGCGCACCGGTGTTCTCGAGAATCGACTCGATCCGCTCGTCCGGGTAGGTCGGATCGATCGGTGCGTAGGCCGCGCCGGCCTTCCAGGCCGCCAACATCGCGACAACCCACTCCACCGACCTCGGCAGCAGGAGCGCCACCACGTCGTCCGCCCGGACACCGACGCGCATCAATTCGAGCGACAGAGCCGTCGACCGCTCGTCGAGCTCGGCGTAGGTCATCGCCGCGTCGCCAGCCACCACGGCGGGCGCATGGGGATGTCGGTCCGCGTGGGCCCCGAACAGCGACACCGGCGACGAGTCGTCGGCGGACACCCGCCGGCCCCGGGACCACTCGAGCACCCGGACACGCTCGGCCTCGTCGACGACATCGACATCGCCCACCGCCACCGACTGATCCGTGACCATCGCGCACAGCAACCGCCGCAACCGCCCAGTGAACGAGACAACCGTCGCCTCGTCGAACAGATCCGTCGCGTAGATCAGTGAGGCGGACATGCCCTCGTCGCTCTCGCGGAAGGTCAGTTCCAGATCGAACTTCGCGACGTCGATGCCCGGATCGAGCATCGACACCTGCACGTCGGGCAGTTCGAGAGTTCCGACGCCCTGGCTCTGCAGCGAGAGCGACACCTGGAACAGCGGCGAGTATGCCTGTGACCGAGGCGGATTCGCGACCTCGACGACGCGCTCGAACGGCACATCGGAGTGCGAGTACGCGGCGAGGTCGGTCGCGCGGGTGCGGGCCAGCAGTTCACCGAAGGTGACAGCCGGGTCCACTTCGGTGCGCAGCACCAGGGTGTTGACGAACATACCGACCACGTCGTCCAACGCGGCCTCGCCGCGGCCGGCGATCGGGCTGCCGACCGAGATGTCCGTGGACCCGGACAGTCGGGACAGCGTCGCCGCCAATGCCGCGTGCAGCACCATGAACAGGGTTGCGCCCTGGTCGAGGGCGACCGCGCGCAGGCCGGCGGTCAGGTCCGCGTCGAGCGAGAAGTCCACGCGGGCGCCCCGGTACGAGGCCACCGCCGGACGGGGACGGTCCGCAGGCAGGTCGAGCACTCCCGGCGCACCGGCCAGCCGGTCGGCCCAGTACGCGAGCTGGACCGATGCCTGTGAGGCGGAGTCGTCTTCCGACCCGAGCACCTCGCGCTGCCAGAGCGCGTAGTCCGCGTACTGCACGGCCAACGGCGCCCAGTCCGGGCTCGCCCCGCCCGTCCGGGCGGTGTAGGCGGTCAGCAGGTCCCGGGCCAGCGGCAGCGTCGAGAACCCGTCGGCACTGATGTGATGGACCACCAGCACCAGGACGTGGTCGTCGGTATCGAGCCGGAAGATGCCGCCGCGCAGCGGAACCGCGGTGGTGACGTCGAACCCGACAGACACCAGTTCGCCGATCGCGACCTGCAGGGCATCCTCACCCTCGACGTCCACCGGGACCAGGGGGATCGTCACCTCGGCTGCGGACAGGATCTCCTGCCGCGGACCGTGCTCCGAGTCCGGGAACAGCGTGCGCAGGGACTCGTGCCGGGCGATCACGTCGTGCACCGCGGCCGCGAGGGCCGCCGTGTCGAGCGCGCCGGTCAGTCGCACCGCGAGCGGGATGTTGTACACCGCGGCGGCGGGGTCGTAGCGGTTGAGGAACCACATCCGCTGCTGCGCCAGGGACAGCGGAATCGCCTCGGGCCGCGGCCGCGCCGACAGCGCGATCCGGTCCGATCCCTCGTGCGCGTCGACCAGCACCGCGAGATCCGCCACGGTCGAGCTGCCGAAGATCTCCCGGACGCGAAGACCCGTGCCCGCGGTCGCGTTGAGCCGGGCAACTACCTGGGTGGCGCTGAGCGAGTTGCCGCCCAGCGCGAAGAAGTCGTCGTCCGCGCCGACCCGGTCGGTCCCGAGCACCTCGGCGTAGACGTCCGCGACCAGCTGCTCGGACGCCGTGCGCGGCGGCTGGTACTCCCGGACCGCGAACACGGGCGCCGGGAGGGCACGGCGGTCCACCTTGCCGCCGGGCGTCAACGGCACCTCGGCGAGCACCGTCACCGACGCCGGCACCATGTACTCCGGCAGTCGCTCGCGCACGGACGCCACCAGCGCGGCGACATCGAAGTCGGCCACGTCGAGGTCGATTCCCGTGCGCGGCAACACGTACGAGACCAGTGACCGCACCCCACCGGGACCGTCGAATCCGACCGTCACGGCGAAGTCGACGTCCGGGTGTGCCGACAGCACTGCGTCGATCTCGCCCAGTTCGATCCGGTGACCCCGAATCTTCACCTGCGCGTCCGTCCGGCCGAGGTACTCGAGAGTCCGCTGCTTCGTCCACCGCACCAGGTCACCGGTCCGGTACAGGCGTGACCCCACGCCACCGAACGGGTTCGCCACGAAACGCTCCGCGGTCAGCGGCAGCCGGGCGTGGTAGCCGCGCGCCAGGCCGACGCCCGACAGGTACAGCTCACCCGCGACACCGACCGGAACCGGATGCAGGCGGGCGTCGAGGACCACGACCTCGGTACCGACAACCGGGCCGCCGAGTGCGACCGGGCGACCGGCGACCATCGCATCCGAGTGCACCGCGACAACGGTCGACTCGGTCGGTCCGTACGCGTTGAACATCCGGCGGCCCGGCGCCCAGCGCTCGACCAGCGAGGCCTCGCAGGCGTCACCACCGACGACGACCACCTCGAGGTGCTCCAGACCGGACGGATCGACCGTCGCGAGGGCCGCGGGGGTCACGAACGCGTGCGTCACCCGCTGCTCGCGCAGCAGGTCGGCCAGGGCTTCGCCGCCGTACACGTGCGTCGGCGCCACCACCATCGTGGCCGCGCCGCCCACAGCGAGCATCAGCTCCAGAACGGATGCGTCGAAGCTCGGCGACGCGAAATGCAGTGTGCGGGAATCGGTCCGGACACCGTACCGGGCGCGCTGATCGTCCGCGAAGGCACGCAGTCCGCCGTGGCTGACCACGACGCCCTTCGGCACGCCGGTGGACCCCGACGTGTAGATCATGTATGCCGGGTTCTCCGGCCGCAGCACACCGAGTCGCTCACCGGCCTCGATCGGCGACGCCGTCCTGGCCGCCACGCGCGAGGCCGCGGCGTCGTCGTCGAGCACCAACCAGGCCGCGGAGCCGCCTAACGCGGGCAGATTCCGCGCGACGGTGACGCCGGCCGCCGCACCCGAATCGGAGAGCATGTGCTCGATCCGCTCCGCCGGATAGGTCGGATCCACCGGCAGGAACGCGGCGCCGGTCTTGGCCACCGCCCACACCGCGGTGACGGACTCGATCGACCGCTCGAGGGCCACCGCCACGCACGACTCGGGACCGACACCCATGTCGATCAGCTCGCGCGCAACACGATTCGAGTGTGCATCCAGCTCGGCGTAGGACAGAGCTGTCCCCTCGAACACCAGCGCGTGCCCGTCCGGGTTGGCCGCGACCGCGTCGGCCAGCAGCGACTCCAGGGTCGACGCGACCGCCTCGGGCCCCGACAGCGCGGTGCCCAGCGCCCGCAACGACGACCGCTCGGCCGCGTCGAGGATCTCGATGTCGCCCACCGGAGCCGCGGACGCGCCCACCGCGGCGGTGAGGATCCGCAGGAACCGGGTGGCGAACGCCACCACGGTGTCCTCTTCGAACAGATCTGCGGCATAGACGAACTCGGCTGCGGCACCCTCGGCGTCCAGCAACTCACTGACCGTCAGCTGCAGGTCGAACTTGGCGACCTCGACGTCGATCGGCTCGCGCCCGATCTGCAGTCCGGGCAGGGCGAACCCGTCGACCGGCAGGTCCTCGAAGGCCAGCACCACCTGGAACAGCGGGTGATGCGCGGTGGAGCGCGCCGGCGCGACGACGTCGACCAGACGCTCGAATGCCACGTCCGCGTGGCCGAACGCCGCGAGGTCCACCGCACGGACGTCGCGGACCAACTCGTCGAACGAGCGCGCACCGTCGATCTCGGTGCGCAGCACCAACGTGTTGACGAACATGCCCACCACATCGTCGAGCGCGGACTCGCCGCGGCCGGCGACCGGGGTGCCGATCGCGATGTCGGCCGACTCGCTCAACCGGGCGAGCAGCACCGCCAGCGCCGCGTGCAACACCATGAACGGGGTGGCGCCGGCGCGCCGCGCGATCTCACGGACCCCGCGGTAGACGTCCGCGTCGATCGTGAAGGGCACCGCGGCGCCGCGATAGCTCGGTGTGGGCGGGCGACGGTGGTCGTGCGGCAGCGCGAGCAGGTCCGGCAGACCCGCCAGTCGCTGAGACCAGTACCCGAGCTGTCGGGCCAGGAGCGACTGCGGGTCCGATTCCGATCCGAGGACCTCCTGGCTCCACAGCGCGTAGTCGGCGTACTGGACTTCCAGCGGCTCCCAGCTCGGCTCCACCCCGTGCGCACGCGCCCCGAAGGCGACCATCACGTCGCGGGCCAGCGCCTGCATCGACCACGCGTCGATGCTGATGTGGTGCACGACCATCGACAGCACGTGCTCGTCGGGGGAAACCCTGAACAGGCGCAGCCGAACCGGCGGCGCGGTCGTGACGTCGAACCCGCCGGCCATCTCCCCGCGGAGCACCTCCGTCAGGCGATCCGCCTCCACCGCCTCGATCGGAAGACCGACGACGGCGTCGCGCGCGGTGAGAATCACCTGGCTGGGGCCGTCCACCGAATCCGGGTAGCGGGTGCGCAGCGACTCGTGCCGGACCACCACGTCCGCGACCGCGTCCCGCAATGCGTCGACGTCGAGGGTGCCGCTCAGTCGCAGCGCGACCGCCACGTTGTAGGCGCCCGAGCCGGTGTCGAACTGGTTGAGGAACCACATCCGGGACTGCGCCGGCGACAACGGGATTCGCGCGGGACGGTCGGCGCGGACCAGTGGTCGCCGGGTGCCCGTTCCGGCGGCGGCGTCGAGCGTCGCGGCCAGTGCCCCCACCGTCGGCGACTCGAACAGTTCCCGTACGCCGATCCGGACGCCGAGTTCCGCGTCGAGGCGTGCGAGCAGCCGAGTCGCGAGCAGCGAGTTGCCGCCGAGGTCGAAGAAGTTGTCGGACAGCCCGATCCGCGGCTTCCCGAGCAGCTCCGCACCGATCCGTGCGACCACGACTTCGGTCGCCGTGACGGGTGGGGCGAACTCGGCACCCACGAACTCCGGTTCCGGCAGTGCCTTCCGGTCCAGCTTGCCGTTCGCGTTCAACGGGATCTCGTCGAGCACAACGAGAACCGACGGCACCATATAGGCCGGCAGTTCACGCCGGACGGCCTCGAGCAGGCCCGCTCGGTCGATCTCCGTCCCCGGCTCGGGCACCACGTATCCGGCGAGGTAGTCCCCGCCCACGCCGCCGCGCAAGAGCACTGCGGCCTGCCCGACCGCGTCGGCACGGGTGAGCGCCGACTCGATCTCACCGAGTTCGATGCGCTGACCGCGCAACTTCACCTGGAAGTCCGACCGCCCGATGTACTCGAGATCGCCGTTGCCGTTCCACCACACCAGGTCGCCGGTCCGATACATCCGCGCACCGGACTCCGAGAACGGGTTCGCGACGAAACGGTCCGCCGTCAGTCCGAAGCGTCCCCCATAGCCGCGGCCCACACCGACACCGCCGATGTAGAGCTCGCCGCCCACGCCGGGCGGGACGAGCCGCAGCCGGTCGTCGAGCACGAACAGGTCGACGCCGCCGACGGGAGATCCGATCGGCACACCCGCCACGTCGGAGACAGCCGCCACGTGTGACGACACCACGTCCGACGCCTCCGTCGGCCCGTAGCTGTTGACCACCCGCAGGTCCGAGTTCATCAGCGCCGCGATCTTGCCGATCCGGACCGCCTCGCCGCCGAGGACCACCAGGTCCAGGCCGGCCAGCACACCGTCGGCGTCGGCGTCGACGACCGCGTCGAACGCGCTCGGCGACAGGTTCGCCACCGTCACGTTGCCTGCGCCGACCACCCGCAGGATGTCCCACGGATCGAAGCCGTCCGCCGCCAGGTGAATGGTGCGGCCCTCGGCGAGGGCGGCCCACACGTTCTTCTGGGTCAGGTCGAAACTCGGCGACGACGCCACCAGAAGCCCGCCCTCGGCCGGCAGCAGACGCCGGTACCAGGCGAGGGTGTTCTCGATGCCTGCCATCGGCACCAACGTCGGCTTGGGCGAGCCCGTCGACCCCGAGGTGGAGATCACGTAGCCCAACCGCGCGCCCGCACCCGGCTCCCGCCAACGATCGACCGGTCGCACGAGATCGCTTTCCGGCGCGGCAAACTCGTCGAGCGCCACCACCGCGACGGGGAGCTGCCTCGCCGACTCACTCACCACGCAACGCGCGCCGGTGTTCTCGAGGATCGACTCGATCCGCTCGGCCGGGTACGCCGGGTCGATCGGTGCGTACGCCGCCCCCGACTTCCACACCGCGAGCATCGCGACGACCCACGACACCGACCGCGGGAGCACCAACGCCACCACGTCGTCGGCGCCGACCCCGAGCCGGGACAGTTCGCCGGCCAGCGCCGTCGACTGCTCGTCGAGTTCGGCGTAGGTGAGGGACTGATCGCCCGCCACCACCGCCGCGACGTCGGGGCCACGGTCCACCTGCGACCCGAACAGGGCCACGGGGGAACGGACTTCGGCGGGCAGCCGGTCGCCGCGCGACCACCCGAGCACCCGCGCCTGCTCGCCCGGGGTGAACAGGTCGATCTCGCCGACAGCGAGGTCCGGCTGCGACGCCATCGCGTCGAGGATCCGGATCAGTCGCGCGGTCAGCAGCGTCACGGCGTCCTCGTCGAACGACGCGGGCGCATACCGCAGGCTCAGCCGCAGGGTCGGGTCGAGGATCGAGGTCAACGTCAGCGCGAAGTGGGTCGCGTCCTGCGCATCCAGGTCGAGGACCCGCATGCCGCCGATGTCGGTGTTCTCGCCGAACCCGGACTTGTCCACCGGGTAGGACTCGAACACCGTCAGGGTGTCGAAGAGCTCGCCCACACCGGCCGCGGCCTGGATCTCGCCCAGGCCGATGTGATGGTGGTCGAGCAGGTCCGCCTGGTCGCCCTGCAGTCGCGACAGGAACGCCGCCACCGGCTCGTCGGGGTTCACCCGCACCCGGACGGGAACGGTGTTGATGAACAGTCCCAGCATGGACTCCACGCCGGCCAGCTGGGGCGGGCGCCCGGACACGGTGGCGCCGAAGGTGACGTCGCCGCGCGAGAGCAACCGGGACAGCAGCAGCCCCCACGCGCCCTGGACGACGGTGTTGACGGTGACGCCACAGGCGCGGGCGGTGCGTCCGATCCCCTCCACCAGATCGTCGGGCAGGTCGACCACCAACTCCTCGGGCATACCCTGCTCACCGGGTGCGCGGGTCGGGGCGATCAACGTCGGCTCGGTCACGCCGTCGAGTGCCCGCGCCCAGGCGGCGTGCGCCGCGTCGTCGTCGCATTCGGCCAGCCACGCCAGGTAGTCCCGGTACGAGCGCGGGCGGGCCGACGCGACCGCGTCGACGCCGGCGGTACCGGCTCCCGTGGCGTACGAGACCAGCAGTTCGCGCACCATCAGCGGCATCGACCAGCCGTCGAGGACGATGTGATGGTTGGTGATCGCGAGCAGGTACCGCTCGGGCTCGGTGCGGACGAGCAGGATCCGGAGCAGCGGCGGGCTGTCCATCGGGAACCGGTCGGTCCGCGCGTCTTCGAGCAGCTTCTGCAAGCGCACATCCTGCTCGTGCGGAGGCAGCCCCCGAAGGTCCACCTCCCGCCACGGCAGGTCGACGTCGTCGAGCACGACCTGCACGGCCGCCCCGTCCTCGGTGTAGCCGAACGCGGTCCGCAAGTTCTCGTGACGTCGAACCAGATCCGTTGCGGCGCTGCGCAGTCGGCTCGAATCCACGGCGCCGGCCAATGTCAGTCTCAGCTGCGCGGTGTAGACGTCCACCGTCTGCTCCGCGAGTTCGGCGTGGAAGAGCAGACCGCGCTGCAGCGGCGAGAGCGGCCACACGTCGGACAGCAGCGGGTACCGGCTCTCCCAGCGCTCGATCTCGGTCTGGCCCACCTCGACCAGCGGGAAGTCCGACGGGGTGAACCCGCCGGCCGCGGGCTGCTCGGCGTGCGCCGCGAGGCCCTCGAGGGCACGCTGCCACAGGCCGGCGAGCTCGCCGACCTCGTCAGCGGTCAACAGTCCGGTGGGGAACGCGAACGTGGCCGACAGCCGCGGCCCCTCGACTCCGTCGTCGACCACCGCGTTCACGTCCACCACCGCCCCGACGGTGAGGTCGCGGCCGCTGGCGGCGTTGAGATCCGGCGCATCCGGGTCCGGGATCCAGCCCAGGCCTCGCATCGACTCGGGAACCTGGGCCGCGCCGGTGCGGCCCAGGTAGTTGAAACTGACCTGCGGCGCGGGCAGTGCCGCGAGAACCGGAGCGGTGTCGCCGTCGAGGTACCGGAGCACGCCGAACCCGACACCGCGGTTCGGAACCGCGTGCAGTTGCTCCTTGACGGCCTTCATCACCGCACCCGCCGCGTCGCCACCGACGACGGCGCTGCCGAGATCCACCCCGGTCAGGTCCAGTCGCACCGGGAACAGGCTGGTGAACCAGCCCACCGTCCTCGACAGGTCCGCGCCGGCGACGGCGTCGTCCTCACGGCCGTGGCCCTCGAGGTTCAGCAGGACCGAGGGCGTCTCGTGCCCACGGCCGCTGCGCCACACAGACACCGCCACCGCGAGTGCCGCAACCAGTCCCTCGCTGACCCCGCACCGGAAAGCACCGGGCAGGGTGGTCAACAGGGATTCGGTGACCTCTGTGGTCAATTCCACCCGCACCCGGTCGGCGGTCTTGACCGTGTCGAGAACCGGGTCGATGTCCCGGGTGCCGAGCGACGGGTCCGGCCCCGCGAGAACTCCTGTCCAGTAGTCCATCTCGCCGGCGAACGTCTTCGCGGCGGCCGACTCGGCGACGCCGTGGGCCCACCGCCGCAGCGATGTCCCGACCGGCGCGAGTTCCGGCACCGCGCCCGCGTCCGCCTGCATCCACGCCTGCGCGAGGTCGGGCACGATGGTGCGCCACGACACCCCGTCGACGACCAGATGGTGGGCGACCATCAGGAGCCGGTCTGCGTGCCCTGTCGTCGTATGCCCTGTGCTCGCCGATTCCGTTGCCAGCCACACGAACTGGATCATGATCCCGTCGGCCGGGTCGAGCCGTCCCGCGGCCGCCTCGCACTCGACCCGCAAAGCCTCCGCGACGTCGGCCGGGTCCACGGTCACGCGGCGCAACAGTTGGGCCGGGTCGAGCGAATCGGCCCGGGTCTCGAACACCCAGCCGTCGCCGGCGGGCACGAACCGGGCGCGCAGCGCGTCGTGACGATCGGTCAGCGCGGAGACGGCAGCGGTCAGCGAGTCGTGGGCGACCCCGTCGGGAAGGGTGAGGGCGATCGCCTGGAAGAACGCGTCGGGGCCACCGCGGTCGAGCATCGAGTGCACGATCGGCGTCAACGGCACCGTTCCGATGCCCCCGCCGTCGAGCTCCTCGAGCGCCACGGTGTCCGAATCCTGCACCGGAGCCGCAATCTTCGCGATCTCGGCGACGGTCTTGCGTTCGAAGACGTCACGGGCAGAGAAGCGCAGCCCACGGTCCTTCGCACGCGCGACCAACTGGATGGCGATGATGCTGTCCCCGCCGAGCGCGAAGAAGGAGTCGTCGACACCGACGCGATGGGTACCGAGCAGTTCCGCCACGACCTCCGCGATCAACTTCTCGGCGTCGGTGACCGGTTCGCGGTATTCCTCGGCGGCCGCACCGAACACCGGGATCGGCAGCGCGCGCCGATCCAGCTTGCCCGCGGTGGTCAGCGGGACACTGTCGATCACCATCACCACGGACGGCAGCATGTGACCGGGCAGGAATTCCCCGGCCCGGGCGATGACCGCCGCGGGGTCCACTGCGTGTCCGGTCCGGGGGCGGACGTACGACACGAGCGCGATCGCACCGTTGCTGCGCTCGTGCGCGATCGTGACGGCGAAGTCGATCCCGTCCTGCGACGTCAACGCCGCGTCGATCTCCCCGAGCTCGATTCGGAATCCGCGGATCTTGACCTGGTGGTCGGCCCGACCCACGAACATCAACTCGTGATCGGGTGTCCACCTGACCTCGTCGCCGGTCCGGTACATCCGGGATCCCGGCTCCTCGAAGGGATTCGCGACGAATCGCTCGGAGGTCAGGCCACGCCGGTCGTGGTAGCCGCGAGCGAGCGCGGGCCCGGCGAGGTACAGCTCACCGACTGCCCCCACCGGTACCGGGCGCAGGCGACGGTCGAGCACCAGCGCGCTCGCACCCTGGATCGGCGCCCCGATGGTGATCCGGTCGCCTGACGACAGCGGTCGCCCGGTCGTGATGACGATCGTCGTCTCGGTCGGCCCGTAGCTGTTGGTGAACCGGCAGACGTCGGCGAATTTCCCGACCAGGTCGGGGGTGCAGACATCGCCACCCACGACCACCGCCTGCAGGTCGACGAGCCCCTTCGGATCGACCGACCCGAGCACGGTCGGCGCAGACAGGATGTGCGTGACCCGCTGCGACCGCAGCAGGTCCACGAGTTCGTCGCCGCCGTACACCTCGGGCGGGGCGACCACCATCGCGGCGCCGGCGGTGAAGGCCTGCAGCATCTCGAAGACCGAGGCGTCGAAGCTGGCCGACGAGAAACGCAGCACCCGAGAGGCGGAGGTGATGCCCAGTTCCTGCCGCTCCGCGGCCGCGAAGTTGACCAGACCGGCGTGGGTGACCACCACGCCCTTCGGCAGACCCGTCGATCCCGAGGTGTAGATGACGAACGCCGGGTTGCCGACCGCGATGTCGTGACGCCGGTCCGCATCGGTGACCGGATCCGTTGACAGACTGGAGAACCGGGCGATCGTCGCCGTGTCGTCGGTCACCAGCCAGTCGACCGAGGAGGGCAGCACAGCGCGCTGCGCCGCCGTGGTGAGACCGACCAGCACCCCCGAGTCGGTGACCATGTGCAGCTTGCGGTCGGCCGGCAGTTCGGGGTCGATGGGCAGGAAGGCGGCACCGGACTTCGCCACCGCCCACACCGCGACCAACGCCTCGACCGAACGGGCGAACGAGAGGGCGACGAACGACTCCGGGCCGACGCCGCGGTCGATCAGCAGCCGCGCGAGCTGGTTGGACCGGGCATCGAGCTCCCGGTAGGTGACCCGGTCGTCGCCGGCGATGATCGCGATGCCGTCCGGGTTCGCGATCGCACCGTCCGCGAACAGGTCCGGCAGCAGCCGCGGAACGGCGGCCGCGGGCCCGCGCAGCGGCACCAACTCCGCGCGTTCGTCGTCGTGCAGCACGTCGAGACCGGACGCCACCGCTGCGCTGTCCGCCGCGGCGAACTGCGTGAGGTATTCCAGGAAACGCGCGTGGTAGCCCTGCAGGTCCTCGGCGGTGTAGAGGTTCGGGTTCGCCTCGAAGTCGATGCGAGGCCGGCTCCCGGCGACGCTCGGATAGATGTTGACGGACAGGTCCTCGACGGGGCCGGTCGTCAGGACCCGCATCCGCCCGGTCAGTGCCCCGAGGCGGATCTCGCTGTGGAACATCATGATGTTGATCGCGGGACCGAAGAACCCACGCTGCCCGGCACCGGAGCCGAGTCCGCGCCTGATGTCCTCGTGGCGGTATCGCTGGTGTCGCAGCGCCCCGGTCAGTTCCAACTGCACCTGGGAGACGAGGTCCGAGATCGTCGACTCGTTGCCGACCTGAACCCGCAGTGGGATCACGTTCGAGACCATGCCGCCGGATCGGCGCATCCGGGCCGTCGTCCGGGCCGAGACCGGCAGGCTCAGCGCGACATCACTCTCGCCGGTCAGCCGGGAGAGGAAGCCCGCGAACGCGGCGATGGCCGTCGGTGTGAACTGGGTGTCCTGTCCCGCCATGGCGGCCTCGGTCGCCGCGGCCATCGGCCCGCCCGCCACCAGCGAGAAGCCGCCGACCGCCGCGGTGCTGGCAGCGAGGCTGATCGGCTCGGGAAGGTCGCGGGTCCGCTCCATCCAGTACTCGCGGTCCTTGGCGAACCGGGTGGACTCCCGGTAGCTCGTCTCGTCCTCGCAGATCTCACGGACGTGACTGGCCACATGCTCGGCTGCGGGCCTGCCCTCCGCCGCCGCCGTGTACAGCTCGGCCACGCGGTTCATGTACGTCATCGCGCCGAACCCGTCGAGCGCGATGTGGTGGATGCGGGCGTACCAGTAGTAGTGGTTCTCCCCGATCCGCAGGACCGCGGACTCGATCAACCGGTCCGTCAGCAGGTCGATCGGAGCGCTGTACTCGGCACGCATCCAGTCCTCGGCCGCCCCGGCCGGGTCGACAGCGGACCGCAGGTCGACGAACTTCATCTGGTCGTTGAGCGTCTCGTCGACGACCTGGGCGGGCTCGCCGTCGCGTTCGACGATCCGCAACATCCCGGTGCCCATCTCGCGAGAGCCCAGGGCCCCCGCGGCCTGCAGGGACTCGACATCGAGGTCGCCGACTACCTCGACACACTGCGCGATCGTGATCGGCACATCAGGGAGGAGGTGTTGCGCGAACCAGATTCCACGCTGCGCGGCAGACAGCGGGAACGCCTCGGAACCGCTGTCCACGTTCGCCTGGGAAGTCGCGGAAAGATCGGCGGACTCGCGGACGGAGTCACGTGCAGTAACCACGGGTAGAACCTCTCGAGACTAAAGTGCTGAGCCCCCGAGGAGACTTTGCGTTTTACACAAGCGTCCAGCTTGCGGGGGCGATGTGTGGTTTTGCGCAGGCGAACATTCATGGCCAACGGCGAGAATGGGGCACGCGGAGCGGGCACGCGGATCGGCACGTATCCGTGCGCGACAGTACGAGACACTACGACGTTCCGGGCGGGAATCGTTCAATTGTCCAGTTCGGGTCGATCGACTCGAACATCGGAGGCGACCAAGGATACTTGCTGGTCACGGTGCCGACATCCGGCCGTCGGCGAATCGCCGCACACCGGACGCGCAACCGGTAGGGATCGGCGCGCTCGGCTCCGTCCGCCTAGAATCGGGGTCGACCTCGTCCGCCGTCCGTCAGGAGTCCGCAAGTGCCTGTAGCGCCCGATCCCAACCCGTCGTTCGCGGCGTACGCCCATCCGGAGCGGCTGGTGACCTCGGAGTGGCTCGGTGCGCATCTCGGCGCGCCGCACATCAAGATCGTCGAGTCGGACGAGGACGTCCTGCTCTACGACGTCGGACACATCCCGGGCGCGGTGAAGGTCGACTGGCACCTGGACCTCAACGACCCGGTCACCCGCGACTACATCGACGGTGAGGCGTTCGCGAAGCTGATGAGCCGTAAGGGCATCAGCCGGGACGACACCGTGGTGATCTACGGCGACAAGAGCAACTGGTGGGCCGCCTACGCGTTGTGGGTGTTCACCCTGTTCGGTCACGAGGACGTGCGGCTGCTCGACGGGGGCCGCGACGCGTGGATCGCGGAGAACCGCGAGACCACCCTCGACGTGCCCGAGAGCGAGCCGACGGACTACCCGGTCGTGACGCGGGTCGACGCGCCGATCCGCGCCTTCAAGGACGACGTGCTCGGCCACCTGGGCGGCGGTCCGCTGATCGACGTGCGCTCCCCGCAGGAGTACACCGGCGAGCGCACCCACATGCCGGACTACCCCGAGGAGGGTGCGCTGCGCGGCGGTCACATCCCCAGCGCGGTGTCGATCCCGTGGGCCAGGGCCGCGGCGCCCGACAGCAGGTTCCGCTCCCGTGCCGAGCTCGAGGAGATCTACGGCGCGTTCGCCCCGACCGACGACGTTGTCGCCTACTGCCGGATCGGCGAGCGCTCGAGCCACACCTGGTTCGTGCTCACCCACCTGCTCGGCTTCGACAAGGTCCGCAACTACGACGGCTCGTGGACCGAGTGGGGCAACGCAGTCCGCGTGCCGATCGTGCGCGGCGAGGAGCCCGGAGAGGTCCCGGCCACCGCATGAGCCTGCCCGAGCCGCTCGCCGAGATCGTCGACGACTTCGCTGCCGTCGGCCCCCAGGAGAAGCTGCAACTGCTGCTCGAGTTCAGCCGGGAACTGCCCGACCTCCCGGCCGAACTCGAGCAGGCCGCGATGGAGCCGGTGCCGGAGTGCCAGTCACCACTGTTCCTCGCTGTGGACGCGGGCGACCGCGAGCACGTCCGGCTGCACTTCAGTGCTCCCCCGGAGGCGCCGACGACCCGCGGCTTCGCGTCGATCCTGCATCAGGGACTGGACGGACAGAGCGCCGCGACGATCCTGAACGTGCCTGGCGACTTCTACTCCGCACTGGGCCTGGCCGAGGCGGTCAGCCCGCTGCGCCTGCGCGGGATGTCCGCGATGCTGGCGCGCATCAAAACGCACCTGCGATGAACTACTGATCAGTAGGGTTTGCCGGGCGGGTGGCCTCCAAGGGGCTAATTCGCTAGCCGATTACATCGCGGTGTGAACCGGTGCATACACTCCGAAGCAATGCCCGAAAACAACCAGCCGGGTACGACCCCCGGCAGGGGATCCATCAGCGGCTACCCCTTGCGACCAACAGGAGGCTCAGTGCCCAGTCATGCCAGCGCGCACATCACCAAGGTGCTCGTCGCCAACCGCGGCGAGATCGCTGTGCGGGTGATCAGGGCCGCGAAGGACGCCGGTTACGGCAGCGTCGCCGTCTACGCCGAGCCGGACGCGGATGCGCAGTTCGTCAAGCTCGCCGACGAGGCGTTCGCCCTCGGCGGCCAGACCTCCGCCGAGTCGTACCTGGTCTTCGACAAGATCCTCGACGCGGCCAAGAAGTCCGGCGCCGACTCGATTCACCCCGGCTACGGCTTCCTTTCGGAGAACGCCGACTTCGCCCAGGCCGTCATCGACGCCGGGCTGATCTGGATCGGTCCCTCCCCGCAGTCGATCCGCGACCTCGGCGACAAGGTCACCGCCCGGCACATCGCCGAGCGTGCCAAGGCCCCGATGGCCGCAGGCACCAAGGACCCGGTCAAGAACGCCGACGAGGTCGTCGCGTTCGCGAAGGAGTACGGCGTCCCGGTCGCGATCAAGGCCGCCTTCGGTGGCGGTGGCCGCGGCATGAAGGTCGCCCACACCATCGAGGAGATCCCGGAGCTGTTCGAGTCCGCGACCCGCGAGGCGATCGCCGCGTTCGGTCGCGGTGAGTGCTTCGTCGAGCAGTACCTCGACAAGGCCCGCCACGTCGAGGCCCAGGTCATCGCCGACATGCACGGCAACGTCGTGGTCGCCGGCACCCGCGACTGCTCGCTGCAGCGCCGCTTCCAGAAGCTCGTCGAGGAGGCGCCCGCGCCGTTCCTGACCGACGACCAGCGCTCGCGCATCCACAACTCCGCCAAGGCCATCTGCCGTGAGGCGGGCTACTACGGCGCCGGCACTGTCGAGTACCTCGTCCAGGGCGACACCGTCTCGTTCCTCGAGGTCAACACCCGCCTGCAGGTCGAGCACCCGGTCACCGAGGAGACCGCGGGCATCGACCTGGTCCGCCAGCAGTTCCGCATCGCCAACGGCGAGGCGCTCGAGATCACCGAGGACCCCACCCCGCGCGGTCACTCGTTCGAGTTCCGTATCAACGGCGAGGACGCCGGCCGCGGCTTCCTGCCCGCGCCCGGCCCGATCAGCACCTACCGCGAACCGTCGGGCCCGGGCGTGCGCGTCGACTCCGGCGTCATCGAGGGCGACGTCATCGGCGGCCAGTTCGACTCGATGCTCGCCAAGCTGATCGTCACGGGCGAGAACCGCGAGCAGGCCCTGCAGCGCGCCTCCCGCGCCCTGGCCGAGTTCCACGTCGACGGACTGGCCACGGTCATCCCGTTCCACCGCCACATCGTCACCAACCCGGCGTTCGTCGGCGACGGCAACGGCTTCGAGGTCTACACCAAGTGGATCGAGAACGAGTGGGACAACACCATCGAGCCGTACGCGGGTGCCGGTGCCGCTCCCGACGAGGACGAGGCGCTGCCGCGTCAGTCCGTGGTCGTCGAGGTCGGCGGCCGTCGCGTCGAGGTCTCGCTGCCCGGTCAGTTCTCCCTCGGTAACGGCGGTGGCGCCGGCAACGGAGCCATCCGGAAGAAGCCGAAGTCGCGCAAGCGTGGCGGTGCGGGCGCGGGCGCCGCGTCCGGCGACGCCGTCACTGCGCCGATGCAGGGCACCGTCGTCAAGGTCGCCGTCGAGGAGGGCCAGGAGGTCGCCGAGGGCGACCTGATCGCCGTGCTCGAGGCCATGAAGATGGAGAACCCGGTCAACGCGCACAAGGCCGGCATCGTGACCGGTCTGGCCGTCGAGCCCGGCGCCGCCATCACCCAGGGCACCGTCCTCGCCGAGCTCAAGTAAGTTTCCGCAGTTCCCTTGCGCCCCCTGGCCGCTCACGCGGCCGGGGGGCGTTTGCGTGTGTGCGGTCGTGGTCCGCAGCACTAGGCTGTGGCCATGGCTGAACCCCCCGAGATCCGGATCGGCACCGCCGAGCGTGAGCAAGCCCTCGAACAGCTCGGCAAGCATTTCAGCGACGGCAGACTGACCGTCGCCGAGTTCGACGAACGCAGCGGCGCGATCACGGCCGCGACCACGCGTGGGGAGCTCGTACAGGTCTTCGCCGATCTGCCCGCCGAGCCCGGCACCCCCGCGACCGCCCCCGCGAAGGCGACGTCCGCGCCCGCCGAACGCGACTCCCCGCCGGACTGGGCCGGTCGGGTGATGGCCGTCGTCCCACTGATCGCGCTGGTGCTGTTCTTCGTCACCCACTCGTGGCTGTGGTTCCTCGCGGTGCCCATCGCCGGTGCGGTGCTCTACGGCGGCGACCGTGAGCGCCGCAAGCGCACCCGCAAGCGCGACCGTCGGGGCGGCGACTAGTGGAACCCGTCGAGGTCAACGCCGGCGCCTGGTACCTACGCGCACTGCGCGCAGACGACCGGGTCGACGACCGGCCCGCGCTCGCCGACGGCGGTGTCGACGACCCGGACTACGTCGCCACCCGGACCGCGCAGTGGGCCACCGACGAGCACTACTCGTGGGCGGTGTGCCAACCGAACACCGGCGAACTGCTCGCCGAGGTCGCGCTCACCCCGACCGGTACGAGCGCCACCCTGACCGGGTGGGCGCGCCCGGGGCACGAGTCCGCCCTTGCCGCCGCACGCGAGGCGATCACCCGCTTCGCCGAGGGAGCCCTGGACCTGACGGTCAGTCCCGGCTGAGCAGCCTCTCCTGCAAGGCCCGCAGGTCGCCGGCGTCGAGCTCGAGTCCCTTCGACAGGTAGGTCTCGACGTCGCCGAAGTCGGTGCGCACCTGGTCGAGCGCGGCCTCGAGGTAGGCGCGGCGCACGCCGAGGATCGGCAGCAGGATGTCCGGGTTGCCGCCCGCGGCGCGGAACTTGTCGAAGACCGGGGTGAACGACGGCAGCAACTGCTCGTTGGTCAGCAGGTACTCGGTGAAGACCGTGTCCTCGTCGACACCCAGGAAGAGCAGCAGCGCGGCGACCGCCCAACCGGTGCGGTCCTTGCCGGTGGTGCAGTGGATCAGTACCGGGGTGTCGTCGTGGCGGGCGAGGTCGGTGAACAGGGCCCGGTACGAGGCGACCGCCGAGGGCAGCGAGACGAATTCGCGGTAGCTCCCGAGCAGGTGTTCGTTGGTGTCCCCGGTGCCGAGGAGCTGCTCGGCGAGCGCAGGATCGGTCAGGATCTTCTGCATCATCGCGGGCGCGGCGGACGGGTCGCGATCGGCCAGCACGTCGAGCGGGACCTCCTTGGCGCCGGTCGGCGCGCGGTCCGGGAGCATCTCGCGTTCGGCGACCGTCCGGAGGTCGAAGACCGTGGTGATGCCGAGCGCGTCGAGGGCCGCGACGTCCTCGTCGACAACCCGGCCGAGGTCGGTGGACCGGTAGACCAGCCCCGTGCGGACCCGGGATCCGTCGGCGGTGCGGTAGCCGCCCGCGTCGCGCAGGTTGGGCACGGAGGAAATGGGGATGCTGGCGCCGACCGCGGGCGAGTTGCTCATGTCCTGCACGGTAATCCACCGCGCACGGTTCGCGACGGTCAGCCCGACAGCGCCCGGTCGAGCGCGTTGACCGCCGCATCGAGTTCAGTGGCGGTGACGGTCAGCGGGGGACGGAATCGAAGTCCCCGCTCCCCCGTCCCGAGCATGAGCACGTGCTCGTCCTCGCGGAGCCGCGTGAGTACCGCGTCCCGGCGCCCGGCCGAGTCCAGCGTCACCGCGCACATCAGCCCGCGACCGCGGGGATCGGTGACGCACGGGTGTCGCGCGGCGAGGGCGGCAAGCCCGGCCAGGAGCTGGGATCCGAGCAGCCGCGCCCGGTCGATCAGCCGGTCCCGCTCGATCACCTCGAGGATCCGCCGGGCCCGCACCATGTCGGTGAGGTTGCCGCCCCAGGTCGAGTTGATCCGCGAACTCACCCGAAAAACGTTGTCCGGCACCTCGTCCACCCGCCCGCCCGCCATGATCCCGCAGACCTGGGCCTTCTTGCCGAACGCGACCACGTCCGGTTCGAGGCCGAGTTGCTGGTACGCCCAGGCGGTTCCGGTCATACCGACCCCGGTCTGCACCTCGTCGAGGACGAACAGCGCGTCGTACTCCCGGCACAGTGCGGCCATCGCCCGCAGGAACTCCGGTCGGAAGTGGTTGTCGCCGCCCTCGCCCTGGATCGGTTCGGCGATGAAACAGGCGATGTCGTCCGGGTTCTCGTCGAACGCCCGGCGCGCCTGGGTCAGTGCCCGGGCTTCGTCCACGACCACGTCGTGGCCGGCCGCGATGAACGGCGCGTCGATCCGCGGCCAGTCGAACGTGGGGAACCGGGCGACCTTGATCGGCTCGGTGTTCGTCAGCGACATCGTGTAGCCGCTGCGGCCGTGGAAGGCGTGGGTCAGGTGCAGCACCCTCGTCCCGAGCGCGGGGTCGCGCCCGTGCGCCTCGTTGTGCCTGCTCTTCCAGTCGAACGCGACCTTGAGCGCGTTCTCGACTGCCAGTGCGCCGCCGTCGACGAGGAAGAGGTGCGGCAGTCGCGGGTCGCCGAGCACCCGTTCGAACGTCCGCACGAACCGCGCCATCGGCACGGTGTAGACGTCCGAGTTGCTGGGCTTGTTGAGCGCGACCTCGGCCAGTTCGGCCAGGAAACCTGGATCACCGGCCAGGTCGGGGTGGTTCATACCGAGCGCGGAGGAGGCGAAGAAGCCGAACATGTCCAGGTACTCGGTGCCGTCCCGCAGGTCGACCAGGCACCGGCCGCGGGAGTTCTCGAGGTCGAGGACCAGGTCGAATCCGTCGACGAGCATGTTCGCCGACAACACGCCGAGCACCTGCTCGGCGCCCAGGTCCGCACCGTCGTCGCGGCGACCGATCGCGCCACTCATACGTTCAGGTTATGTCAAACATCCTGAACTTGGCACGCCAAACAGTAAATTTGCCACTATTGGACGTCACGGTCGTAAAATGTTTGCAGAACGATGGTGCTGCGCGTTCTCACGTTCGCGGTCGTCCGGATCTGCTGCAGCAGTTGCTCCAGCTCGCGCGGCGACGCCACCCGCACCACCAGCATGTAGCTCTCCTCTCCCGCGACCGAGTGGCACGATCGGATTGCCGGAATGTGTGCGAGCCGGGCCGGGGCGTCGTCCGGGCTCGACGGATCGAACGGGGTGATCGCGACAAATGCCGACAACTCCTCACCCAACGCCGCCGGGTCGACCCGAGCGGTGTACCCCCGGATCACCCCGCGCGTCTCGAGCCGGCGCACCCGCGTCTGGACCGCGGAGACCGACAGTCCGGCCTTCTGCGCCAGCGTCGCCAACGTCGCACGACCGTCGTCGACCAGTTCACGCACGAGCAGCGTGTCGACCTCGTCCAATGGCTCCGACATGGGGGCAGGCTAACCCAGCCGGCCCCGACCATGCGCTCGAGAGGACTCTCCGATGACCAGCAGCCTTCGCGCCCGAGCCGAACAGGCGCTGCGCGCGTGCGGCGCCGCCGACGACCATCCCGCCGCCGACGGGGAACTGATCGCCCGGACCCCGCTCGACGGATCCGTCCTGTGCAGGCTGAACCCCAGCAATCCGGAGCAGGTCTCCGACGCGATCGACCAAGCGCACCAGGCGTTCTCGCGGTGGCGCACGGTGCCCGCGCCGCAGCGCGGTGTGTTGGTCCGCCGGCTCGGTGAACTGCTGACCGAGCACAAGGCCGACCTCGCGGACCTGGTCACCCTCGAGGCGGGGAAGGTCACCTCCGAGGCGCTCGGCGAGGTGCAGGAGATGATCGACATCTGCGAGTTCGCGGTCGGGCTGTCCCGGCAGCTGTACGGCCGCACGATGGCCTCCGAGCGCCCCGGTCACCGGCTGATGGAGACCTGGCACCCGCTCGGCGTGGTCGGCGTGATCTCCGCATTCAACTTCCCCGTCGCCGTGTGGTCCTGGAACACCGCCCTCGCCCTGGTCTGCGGGGACACCGTGGTGTGGAAGCCGTCCGAACTGACGCCGCTGACGGCGATCGCGTGTGACGCGTTGCTGCGCAGGGCCGCTCGCGATGTCGGTGCACCGGACGGCGTGCACCGCCTGGTGCTCGGACCCGGACCGGTCGGCGAACAGCTGGTCGACGACCCCCGCGTCGCGCTGGTCAGCGCGACCGGATCGGTGCGCATGGGCCGGACTGTGGGGCCGCGCGTCGCGGCACGGTTCGGTCGGTGCCTGCTGGAGTTGGGCGGAAACAATGCCGCGGTGGTGGCACCGACGGCAGACCTCGACCTGGCCGTGCGCGCCGTCGTGTTCTCCGCAGCCGGGACCGCCGGCCAGCGGTGCACGAGCCTGCGCCGACTGATCGTGCACGCCTCGATCGTCGACACCGTGGTCGACCGGCTCGCCGACGCGTACCGACAGCTGCGGGTCGGGGACCCCACCGAGGACGGCGTGCTGGTCGGCCCGCTGATCCGCGAACAGTCCTGGGCGGCGATGGCGTCCGCGCTGGAGCGGGCCCGCGCCGACGGCGGGACTGTGGTGTGTGGCGGCGAGCGGCTCGACCGAGCCGGGGTGTACGTCACGCCGGCGCTGGTCCGGATGCCGGCACAGACCGAGGTGGTGCGGGAGGAGACGTTCGCGCCCGTCCTCTACGTGCTCGGCTACGACACCCTCGACGAGGCGATAGCGCTGCACAACGACGTGCCCCAGGGACTCTCCTCGGCCGTGTTCACCCTCGACCAGCGCGAGGCCGAGCGGTTCCTGGCGGCGGACGGTTCCGACTGCGGCATCGCCAACGTGAACATCGGCACCTCCGGGGCGGAGATCGGCGGCGCGTTCGGGGGCGAGAAGGAGACCGGCGGCGGTCGCGAGTCGGGATCCGATTCGTGGAAGGCCTACATGCGGCGCGCCACCAACACCGTCAACTACTCCGACCAGCTGCCCCTCGCCCAGGGTGTGAAGTTCGGGGGCTGACGCGCCCTGTGAGTCCTTCTGGTCCCGGTGGGGGCCAGAAGGACTCACAGGCGGCGGAGCCGCTCGTCGTAGTCGGCACGCGCCGTCGTGTCCACCGAGTCGACGGCGCGGTTGCCGCCGACGAGCTTGCGAATCAAGGTGAGGAGCGGTTCCGGCGCGACGGCAAGGCCGAGGTCGAGCGCGGCGAGGTAACCGGGGACCGGGGTCTGCGCGCGACGGGTGCGGCAGGTCCGGACCACGGCCGCCGCGATGTCCTCGGGGTCCACGGTCGGCAGTCCCTTGCCGAGGGGAAGCCCGGAGGTGAGCGTGGTGCGCACCGCACTGGGCAGCACGGTGGACACACTCACGCCGTGTTCGGCGAACTCGAGCCTGGCGGTCGACGAGAGCCCGACGGCGGCGAACTTGCTCGCGTTGTAGACGGCCAGACCGGGGATGGCGATCTTGCCCGCGAGCGAGGCGACGTTGACGATGTGGCCGCGGCGCCGTTCGATCATCGCCGGCGCCACCGCACGCATGCCGTGAATCAGTCCCCATACGTTCACGTCGATCGTGGCCTCGCCGATCTCGTCCGACTCGTCGAGGAACGGCGCGACCGGCATCACCCCGGCGTTGCCGACCAGCACGTCGATCGGGCCGAGGTCTGCGACCACCGCCGCCACGCACTCGTCCCAGGACGCCCGGGTGCGCACGTCCAGCGTGTACGGCCTTGCCGCCGAACCGATCCCGCCGGCGACGTCGTCGGCCGCGGCGCGATCGAGGTCTGCGCAGGCAACCTTCGCCCCGCGTGCGGCCATCGCCACTGCGGTCGCCCGACCGATGCCGCGGCCGGCCCCGGTGACGAGCACGACTGCGTTTCTCAGTTCGATTCCCGGGTAGCTCACAGTTTCTCCATCTCGTAGGCGCGCTCGTCGAATTCGTCGAGCCGGGCTTGCATCCGTGCGGTGGACCACGGCCAGTTGAAGCTGTTGCGTCCGTTGACGTCCAGGAAGTAGCTCTGGCATCCACCGGCGTTGTAGACGGTGGTGGCCAACGCCTGCTGCACCTCGGCGTTGAAGGCCGCCTGCACCTCAGGCCGGGTCTCCATCCGGGTCCAGTTGCCGTCCCTGGCCGCGGCGATCGCCTTCGCCAGGTAGCCCAGTTGCGCCTCGAGGATCATGAACGCCGAGGTGTGGCCGGTGCCGAGCGCCGGACCCAGCAGCACATAGGCATTGGGGAAGCCGGCGATCGTGGTGCCGAGGTAGGCCTGCGGGCTGCCCTTCCAGTGCTCGTCGAGGCTACGACCCTCGCCGTCGAAGATCTTGCCGCCGATCGGCATGTCGAGGATGTGGAAGCCGGTGCCGAGGATGATCGCGTCGACCTCCCGCTCGGCGCCGTCGGCCCCGATCACGGTGTTGCCCCGGACGGACGCGACCGCGTTGGCGTGCACCTCGACGTTGGGCCGGGTCAGCGCCGGGTAATAGGTGTTCGACAGCAGCAGACGCTTGCAGCCGAGGGTGTAGTCGGGGGTGAGCGCTCGACGCAACTCGGGGTCGCGGACCTGGGCGCGCAACTGCGCCTTGCCGATCTGCTGCACGATCCGCAGGATCCACGGGTGCCGGAACCCGAGCCCGAGTGCCTCCATGATCGAGTACTCGATCGCGCGCAGTGCGCGGTGGGCGCCGGGTATCCGGCGCATCACCCAGCGTTCGGCCTCGGGCACGTGGTGGTCCGGCTTCGGTAGCACCCATTGGGCCGTGCGCTGGTAGAGGTGCAGCTCCCCCACGCTCGGCGCGATCGCGGGCACGAACTGCGCCGCGGAGGCGCCGGTGCCGACCACAGCCACGCGCTTACCGGTGAGGTCGTAGTCGTGATCCCAGCGCGAGGAGTGGAAGACCTTGCCACCGAAGGTGTCCAGGCCGGGGATCGACGGCACGAGCGGCTCGTTCCAGGGTCCGACGGCCGCGACCACGGAGTTCGCGGTAAACGTGCCCTTCGTGGTCTGCAGCTGCCAGCGGTGGGCCGACTCGTCCCAGTCCGCGCGGACCAGCTCGGTACCGAAACGCACGTGCGGGCCGACCCCGTGGTCGGCGGCGGTCCGGTCGATGTAGCGGCGGATCTCGTCCTGACCAGCGAACAGCCGGGTCCACTCCGGATTCGGCGCGAACGAGAACGAGTACAGGCCGGACGGGACGTCGCAGGCGCACCCGGGATAGTCGTTGTCGCGCCAGGTTCCGCCGAGCGAGTCGCCCTTCTCGAGAATCGCGAAGTCGGTGATCCCCATCCGCCGCAAGGTGATCGCGGCACCGATGCCGGAGATGCCCGCGCCTACGACGACGACCTCGAAGTGTTCCGTCTGTGTCATGCCAGTACCTTCCGTGTGGTGCGCAGGGAGGACTCGAGCGTCGCGAGCCGGCGCCGGTCGTCCATGAAGTTCGGGCCCATCACGGCCAGGTCCTCGGCGGTGGCGTCGAGCCGGATGACCCGGGTACCCGCCGCCGCGACCGCGGCGATCTCCGCGTCCAGGCCGGCACTCATCCAGCCGCGCAGGATCAGTCGTTCCGCGCGGGCGGTGCCGCGGGCGGGCACCGCCCTGGTGGAGGCCATCGGCGCGAGGACCACGAGCTCATCGAGTTCGAGTGGGGCGACCAGGTCGGCCGAGGCGGTCGACGCGGCTCCACCGTCCACGTACCGGCGGCCGCCGATCCGCACCGGTGGCATCCAACCGGGGATTGCCCAGGACGCGCGCAACGCCTGCGAGAGCGTCGCTTCCGGCGCGCCGGGTGAACCGAATGCGACGCGGTCTCCGGTCGCGTAGTCCATCGCGACCAGCCAGGTCGCCGGGTGCGGTACCCAGGTCCGTCCGGGGTTGAGTCCGGTCGCGAGCCGATCCAGCCAGGACGCGTCACCGCCGCCAGGCGGTAGCAGTCCGCTCAGGGCGGTGACGGTTCCGACCTCGCGCCGGACACCGCGCCGCACCAACGGGAGTGAGCCGAGCCCGATCCGCGGCAGTGGCGGGAACCGGCCGGGTGCGTCGGCGACGTGCGTCTGCAGCGCCGGCCGAGTGACCTGCTCCCCCAATTGCATCGCCAGCATGTCGTCGACGCCGACGCCGCTGCCGAGCATGGTCACCAGTTCGGCACCCGCCGACGTGCCGACCAGCACGTCGGCTTCGCGTGGATCCCAGTCCAGTTCGTCGCGGACCGCCGCGAGCGCGGCGACGGTCCAGGCCGCACCCAGCGTGCCGCCGCAGCCGATCACCAAGCCCCGGCGAAGATGTCTGTCACCCGAAGTCATAGGAACTGAACCTAGCCGATCCCCGCCCGCCACAGGGCTGAAATCACGGGCGTTCGGGCTCCCCGCGCCTACGCTTGTTCCGTGACCGTCTGGCCCGCGCTCGCCCGCGACATCGCCGAGGACGTGCTGTTCCCGGCCGCGGGCAGCGTCGACGCCGACGGTGAGATCCCGGTGAGCCACTTCGAGGCGCTGGCCGAGGCGGGCTTCTACGGGCTGGCCGCGCCACCGGAGATGGGCGGTCCCACACTCGGACTCGACGACCTGGTCGCCGTCGTCGAGACACTCTGCGGCGGCTGCCTGGCCACCGGCTTCACCTGGATGCAGCATCACGGTGTCGTCGCCGGACTCGCCGGCAGCCCGAATCAGGCGCTGCGCGAACGGTACTGGGACGATCTGCTCGCCGGCTCGGTCCGCGCCGGCGTCGCGTTCGCCGGAGCGATCCCGCAGCCGCCACTGCTGTACGCGCGCCGGGTGGAGGGTGGTTACGTCCTCGACGGGGTCGCGCCCTTCGTCACCGGCTGGGGCATCGTCGACGTCCTGCAACTGAGCGCCCGCGACGAGTTCGACGACTCGATCGTGCACGCGGTGGTCGATGCCACCGCGGCCGGCGGGGTGTCGGTCGAGGACCTTCCGCTGATCGCGGCCCGCGGCAGCAACACCGTCCGGATGCGCTTCGACGGCTACGAGGTGCCCGACGACCGCGTCGCGAACGTGGTGTCTCCAGATCAGTTCCGGGCCGGACAGACCTTCGGGTCGTGGTTCAACGGATGCATGGCGACCGGCGTGACGCGGCGTTGCCTGACCGAGCTCGCCGAGACGGGTTGCGACACGACCAGGTTGGCGGACGAGACGTCGGGGGTGCGCGCGAACCTCGACGCCGCGCTGTCAGGTCGCGGCGACCTCTTCACCGCGCGGGCCCAAGCATCCGAGCTCGCGCTGCGGTCGGCGGCCGCCCTGGTCACGGCCACCGGCAGTGCCGCGTCGCTGGGCGGCAGCACCGCGGAACGGCTCGTCCGTGAGGCGACGCTGACCCTGGTCGCGGCGTCACGACCGCAGATCCGGGCGGCCTTGCTGGACCGACTCGGCGGCGGTGCCTGAGCTACCTGACGTGCCCCCGCGACTTACCGGCGACCACCTCGCCGACGTGCTCGCGGATCGTGTCCGCCACCAGTTGCGGGTCCTCCAGCATCGGTACGTGCCCGACACCCGGCAACACGGTGCGTCGCGCCCACGACGGCAACTCGTCCAGGAACCGGCGAGCGTACCGGTCGACGGGCAGCAGCACGTCGTGCTCGCACAGCACCAGCCGGGTCGGCGCCTGCACCGCACCGAGTCCGCGAATTCCGCCGTCGCGCAGTCCCATCCACTCGGTCGGGAGGTAGGCACTGCAGTGGGTGGCGGCCCGCACGACGGTCCGGAAGTCACGTTCGGACACTGCGTCGACGTCGCGGCTGAGCAGGCGCAGTGACTGCCTGCGCACCAGCGGGATCCGGGTCGCCGGGTCGCCGAGCACCCGGCCGAGGCCGATCAGTGGCGCCAATCCCAGGAAGATCGCGCCCAGCCGAAGTTCGTCCCAGGACGGGTTCGCCCAACCACCCGCCGGCGCGATCGCGGTCACCGACCTCGCGCGCCCGCGTCGTTCGAGTTCGAAGGCCAACCACCCGCCGAGCGAGTTCCCGACCACGTGGCAGGTTTCCCATCCGACGCCGTCGAGGACCCGTTCCAGCCCGTCCGCGTAGGCCGCGACACTCACCTCCCTCGCACGGATCCGTTCGCCGCACCAATGGCCGGGCATCGACGCCGCGAGGACGTCGTGGTCGGCGGAGAGCAGGTCCGCGGTCGCATGCCAGACGTGGTGAGAGAGGGCGAAGGGGTGGATCAGCAGCACCGGTTCGCCGCTGCCCACCCTCCGGTACGGAGTCTCGCTCCTGTCCATTCCCCCACGGTAGGACGCCGAACACCCAGAATCGGGCTTTTGCACCCTTCCCGCCGTGTCGGTGTCGCGGGGCAGTATGGACACCATGGACACGGTGCTCGGCAGGTTCTCCGCCCCCACCCGGGAGTGGTTCACCGGCGCCTTCCCCGCGCCGACCCCCGCCCAGCTGGGGGCCTGGGAGGCCATCGCGGACGGCTCGCACGCCCTGGTCGTCGCCCCGACCGGGTCCGGCAAGACCCTCTCCGCTTTCCTGTGGGCGCTCGACCAGCTGGCCACCCGACCGCACGACGAGAAGCGTCCGCCGGGCACCACGGTGCTCTACATCTCGCCACTCAAGGCCCTGGCCGTGGACGTCGAGCGCAACCTGCGCGCCCCGCTGGTCGGAATCACCCAGACCGCGAAGCGACTGGGTCTGACCCCGCCGGACATCACCGTCGGCGTCCGCTCCGGGGACACGACGCTGGCGGACCGCCGCGCCCTGGTCCGCACCCCTCCGGACATCCTCATCACCACTCCCGAGTCGCTGTTCCTGATGCTCACCTCTGCTGCCCGCGAGTCCCTCGCCACGGTGCGCACCGTGATCGTGGACGAGGTGCACGCCGTCGCCGCTACCAAACGGGGCGCGCACCTGGCGCTCTCACTCGAACGCCTCGACATGCTGCTCGAGCGGCCGGCTCAGCGGATCGGGCTCTCGGCCACCGTCCGGCCGCACGAGGAGGTCGCCCGCTTCCTCGCCGGCTCCGCGCCGGTGCACATCGTCTGTCCGCCCGTGCCGAAGACCTTCGACCTGACCGTGCGGGTGCCGGTCGAGGACATGACCGAACTCGGGGTTACGACACCGGACGAAGATTCCAGTTCACCTGCGCCGCAACAGGGATCGATCTGGCCGCACGTCGAGGAACAGATCGTCGACCTGGTCCTCGAGCACTCGTCGTCGATCGTGTTCGCCAACTCCCGACGACTGGCCGAGCGGCTCACCGCCCGACTGAACGAGGTGTACGCCGAGCGGCTCGGCGCTCCCGTCGACACCGTCCACAAGCCCGCTTCCCAGATCGGCACACCCACCGAAGTCGCGCACGGCGCCGATCCCCTGCTCGCACGCGCCCACCACGGGTCGGTGAGCAAGGACCAACGCGCGATCATCGAGGACGACCTCAAGTCGGGCCGGCTGCGCTGCGTGGTCGCGACCAGCAGCCTCGAACTGGGCATCGACATGGGCGCGGTGGACCTTGTCGTACAGGTCGAGGCGCCACCCTCGGTGGCCAGCGGACTGCAGCGGGTCGGCCGGGCCGGGCACCAGGTCGGCGAGATCTCCCGCGGCGTGCTGTTCCCCAAGCACCGCACCGATCTGATCCACTGCGCTGTCACCGTGGAACGGATGACGGCGGGCAAGATCGAAGCCCTCGCGGTACCCGCCAACCCGCTCGACATCCTCGCCCAGCACACCGTCGCCGCCTGCGCCCTCGACCCGCTCGATGCGGCGGCCTGGTTCGAGGCGGTCCGCCGTACCGGCAGCTTTGCAGCCCTGCCGCGGTCGGCCTTCGACGCGACCCTCGACCTGCTCGCAGGGCGCTACCCGTCCGACGAGTTTGCCGAGCTGCGCCCACGGCTCGTGTGGGACCGCGATGCGGACGTGCTCACCGGAAGGCCCGGCGCGCAGCGGCTGGCGGTGACCTCGGGCGGCGCCATCCCCGATCGCGGTCTGTTCACCGTGTACATGGTGGGCGAGAAAGCTTCGCGCGTGGGCGAACTCGACGAGGAGATGGTCTACGAGTCACGGGTCGGCGACGTCTTCGCGCTCGGCGCGACCAGTTGGCGGATCGAGGAGATCACCCACGACCGGGTACTCGTGTCCCCCGCGTACGGACTGCCCGGACGGCTGCCGTTCTGGCACGGGGACGGTCTCGGCCGGCCCGCCGAACTCGGCGCCGCGCTCGGCGAGTTCCTGCGCGAGATGTCCCTCGGCGAGGCCACACAGCTGCGCACCCGCCTTGCCGGACAGGGGCTCGACGCCAACGCGACGCAGAACCTGCTCGCGCTCGTCGAGGAACAGGCCGCGGCGACCGGCCAGGTGCCCACCGACCGCACCCTGATGCTGGAGCGGTTCCGCGACGAACTCGGCGACTGGCGGCTGGTGCTGCATTCGCCGTACGGACTGCCCGTGCACGCTCCGTGGGCACTGGCGGTCGGCGCCAGGTTGCAGGAGCGGTACGGGATCGACTCGGCGCCAACGGCATCCGACGACGGCATCATCGTCCGACTGCCCGACACCGAGGACGCCGCGCCCGGCGTGGACCTGTTCGTCTTCGAAGCCGGTGAGATCGAGGACATCGTCACCGAACAGGTCGGGCACTCGGCGCTGTTCGCCTCCCGGTTCCGCGAGTGCGCCGCCCGCGCGCTGCTGCTGCCGCGACGCAACCCGGGCAGACGGGCCCCGCTGTGGCAGCAGCGGCAGCGGTCGGCGCAGCTGCTCGACGTGGCCCGCAAGTTCCCGACCTTCCCGATCCTGCTCGAGACGGTACGCGAATGCCTGCAGGACGTGTATGACCTGCCCTCCCTGACAAGGCTGTTCGAGCGGATCGGCCGCAAGCAGGTCCGGCTGGTCGAGGTCGACACCGCGGCACCGTCGCCGTTCGCCGGGGCGCTGCTGTTCGACTACGTCGGGGCGTTCATGTACGAGGGCGACAGCCCGCTCGCCGAACGCCGCGCAGCCGCACTGTCCCTCGACTCGGCCCTCCTCGCCGAACTGCTCGGCCGGGTGGAGTTGCGCGAACTGCTCGACACCGACGTCATCGACCTCACCGAACGTGAACTCCAGCGCCTCGTGCCCGACCGCAAGGCGAAGGACGCCGAGGGCGTCGCCGACTTGTTGCGACTGCTCGGGCCGCTGACCGACGAGGAGGTCGCGGCGCGGTCTCTCGCCGACCCGCGAGAGTGGTTGGCACAGCTCGAAGCCCACAAGCGCGCCATGCGGGTCGCCTATGCGGGCAACCGGTGGTGGGTGGCCATCGAGGACGCCAGCCGGATGCGCGACGCGCTCGGCGTGCCGCTGCCGATCGGGACCCCCGCCGCGTTCATCGAGCCGGCCCTGGACCCGCTCGGCGACCTGATCGGCCGGTACGCGCGCAGTCACGGCCCGTTCGCGCTCGCCGACGCCGCCGCGCGGTTCGGCCTCGGCACCTCCGTGGTCCGGGACGTGCTGCGGCGCCTCGCCGTCGACAAGCGGGTGGTCGAGGGCGAGTTCCGGCCCGCCGAGTCCGGTACCGAATGGTGTGACGCCGAGGTCCTGCGCCGGCTACGACGCCGCTCCCTGGCCGCCGCCCGCCGGGATGTCGAGCCCGTCGAGCCGGCGGCCCTCGGCCGGTTCCTGCCGGACTGGCAGCACGTGGGCGGCGGTCTGCGCGGCATCGACGGCGTGGCCGCGGTGATCGAACAGCTTGCGGGCGTCCCGATTCCGGCCTCAGCCTGGGAGTCGATGGTGCTGCGGTCGCGGGTGCGCGACTACCAGCCGGCGATGCTCGACGAGCTCACCACCACCGGTGAGGTGCTGTGGTCGGGAGCGGGTCGGATATCGGGCAGCGACGGCTGGGTGTGCCTGCACCCGGCCGACGCGGCGCCGGTGACATTGGCGCCGCCGGACGCCACGCAGCTGTCCGAAGAGGGTCACGCCATCCTCGAGGTGCTCGGGTCAGGCGGCGCATTCTTCTTCCGGAACCTGTCCGACCGGATCGGGTCCACCGACGACGAGTCCCTCGTCGCCTCGCTGTGGGAGCTGGTGTGGTCGGGTCACCTGACGGGCGACTCGTTCGCCCCGCTGCGCGCGCTGCTGTCGGGCACCACCCGGTCCACACCCAGCCATCGCACGCCCCGCCGCGCTCCCCGGGCCCGGCCGTACCGCGCGCTCGCGCGGCCTGCCCTGCCCAGCCGGACCGGCCCGCCGTCGGTCGGCGGACGCTGGTCGATCCTGCCGGAACTCGAGGCCGACCCGACCGTCCGGGCGCATGCGCGAGCGGACGTACTGCTCGACCGGTACGGGGTGCTGACGCGCGGCTCTGTGGTGGCCGAGTCCGTGCCCGGCGGCTTCGCGCTGATGTACAAGGTGCTGCGCGGATTCGAGGACAGCGGCCGGTGCCGACGCGGCTATTTCGTGAACACGCTTGGCGCCGCACAGTTCTCGACCTCCGATGTGGTGGACCGACTGCGCGGCTACGGTGACGGATCGGAAACCGACCGCAACCCCGGTGCCGTTGCGCTTGCCGCGACCGATCCCGCGAATCCGTACGGTGCCGCCCTGCCGTGGCCCTCGCTGGACGGCGGCCACCGGCCGGGGCGTAAGGCCGGGGCGGTGGTGGTCCTCGTCGGCGGCGAACTGGTGCTGTACGTCGAACGCGGCGGCAAGACCATGCTCACCTTCACCGAGGACGACGCGGCGCTGCGCTCGGCTGCCGGCGCCCTGGTGAACCTGGTCGACGGCGGCGGTGCCGACAAGATCGTGGTCGAGAAGGTCGACGGCGAGTCCGTGCACGGCAGTGCCCTCTCGCCCGTGCTGGTGGAGGCGGGCTTCGCGGCGACCCCGCGCGGACTCCGGAAACGAGCCTCGTATGCGCGGAGCTGACCGTGCCCGAAGGTGACACCGTCTGGCGGACCGCCGGGTTGCTGCGCGACGCACTGGTCGGGGCGCCACTGACGGTGTGCGACATACGCGTTCCGCGCTACGCGACGGTGGACCTGACGCCGGCCCCGGTGGACGAGGTAGTCAGCCACGGCAAGCACCTGCTCATCCGGATCGGCGACCGCACGGTGCACACCCACCTGAAGATGGAGGGCGTGTGGCAGGTGTACCGGCCGGGATCGCGGTGGCGCCGGCCTGTCTGGCAGGCCCGCATCCTGCTCGGGACCGAGCGACATCTGGCCGTCGGCTTCGAACTCGGGGCCGTGGAGGTGCTCGCGCGTGAGCAGGAGCACCTGGCGGTCGGGCATCTCGGGCCCGACCCGCTCGGCCCCGACTGGGATCCGGTGCTCGCGGCCGCGAACCTCGCCGCCGCCCCCGACCGCCCGGTCGGACTGGCACTGCTCGACCAGCGGGTGATGGCGGGTATCGGCAACGAGTACCGCAGCGAGGTGTGCTTCCTGCGGGGCGTGCACCCGGCGACGCCGGTCTCGGCGGCCGGGGACCCGCTCGCCTGGGCGGGCCTCGCGCATCGGCTCCTGGACGCGAACCGCGATCGCGTCGTCCGCGTCACCACCGGCGACCGTCGGCGCGGGCGCACCACCTGGGTGTACGGCCGCGCCGGGCGGCCGTGCCTGCGCTGCGGCACCCTGGTCGAATCGGGCGCACTCGGCGACGGCACCACCGACGTAACGCGGCAGATCTTCTGGTGCCCGGGTTGTCAGCCCTTCAGGCCATCGAGCTGAGCTACCGGCGGCTCGCGCGGTCGAGCAGATCCAGGCAGTGCCGGACCAGTCGTTCCCGCGTGACCGCGACGGTGCCGTCGAGGTAGCCGATGAAAAGGCTCGTGAGCGCGCCGACGAGACCGAGGGCGCGCAGCGCCCGCTCGTCCGGGTCGTCGAGGACGCCGAGCTGATCCTGCACCAGCGCAACGAAACTCGGCGCCAGCTCGAGTCCTCGGCCACCGAGCGCCGGCTCGCGCAGCGGCGCCAGCAGCAGCACCCGCCCCACCGCTGGATGGTCGAGGACCAGTTCCACGAACGCACGGACCGCGAGTTCCGCGGTCGCGGTGGGTCCGTCGGCGTCCGAGACGGCGGCGACGAGTGCCGCCCGGGCACGCTCACCGACCTCGGCGTACACCGCTCGCACGAAGGTGTCCCGGTCGGTGAAGCTCTCGTAGAAGTAGCGTTCGGTGATCCCCGCCGCCCGGCAGGCCGCGCGCACACTGACCGTCGTACCGGACTCGGCCCCGAGCAGGTCCACCCCGACCTCGAGCAGGCGCGTCCGACGTTGGACGCGGCGCTGGTCGAGGTCGGGGCGGTCGATGCTCATCGCATCGGATTCTATGTGTCGGACAGCGGTCACATGTGGGTGCCGCCGTCGATGCGAATCTCGGTACCGGTGACGAACTTTCCGTCGTCGGAGGCGAGCATGGCGATCACGCCGGCCACGTCCTCGGGCGGCGCGAAACCCTCGCCGATCCACGGGTAGAGCTTGCCGATCAGGCTCGGGTCCACGCCCTCGGTCGGGAATCCCGGGTTGCTGGTCATACCCGACGCGATGGAACCGGGCTCGACGGCGACGGCGCGCAGGCCCTGCTTGGCGTACTCGAGGGCGATCGCGTGTGTGAAGGACCGGATGCCACCCTTCGTCGCCGCGTAGGCCGCCATGTACGGGTGCGCGAACGAGGCGGAGGTGGAACTGAAGTTCACCACGACGCCGCGACCCGACTCGAGCAGCGCGGGCAGTGCCTCGCGGGTGACCAGGAAGGTGCCGGTGAGGTTGACGCCGATCATGGTGTTCCAGAACTCGAGCGAGGTCTCGGCAGTGTGCGAGGACCGCAGGATCCCGGCCGCGTTGACCAGCACGTCGAGGCCGCCGAGCGCACCGATCGCGCCGCCGAGCGCATCGTGCACCGAGGGCTCACTCGAGATGTCCGCGACGACGGTGCTGAGCCGGTCGCCCACGCCCGCCGCCTCGGCGCGCTGACGGGTGACCTCGAGGCCGTCCGCCGACAGGTCCGCCGCGGCGACGACGCCGCCCTCGGACAGGATCCGCGCGACCGTCGCCTGCCCGATTCCCGAACCCGCACCGGTGACGAGCACCTTGCGTCCGTCAAAGCGATTCATCAGTTGCACTCCTTACTGTGTGACCCCACTGACTTGCACGCTACGCCGGGATGGCACAACGTGCCATGATGGGATCATGTCGGATCCGACTCCACAAGCCCCCCGTTCGCTGACCGAGCGACGCAAGGCCCAGACCCAACTCGAGATCGCGCGCTGCGCGGCCGAACTGTTCTCCGAGCGCGGAGCGAACGCTGTCACCGCCGAAGACATCGCGACCGCCGCCGGCATCGGACTGCGGACCTTCTACCGGTACTTCCGCACCAAGGAGGACGCCGTCACCCCGCTGCTGGCAGGTGGGGTGAGCGACTGGATCGACGACCTCGCGCGCACCCCCCGCGGCACTCCCGTGGTGGAGGCACTCGAAGCCTCCGCCCGGCGGGCGCTGTCACGGTCCGACCGGACCGGGGTGGAGTCGCTGCGCCTGAGCCGCGGGCTGATGCGCGCCGTCCCCACCGATCCCGCCCTCGAATCGGTGTGGTTCCGGATCGTGAACGAGACGGAAGAGTCGCTGGTGGCGGTGCTCGGCGACCTGATGGGGCCCGACGCCGACTCACTGGACGTGCGACTGGCCGCCGTCGCAGGCAACACCGCGATGCGGATGGCGATCCGGACCTGGGCCGACCCCGCTACCGCCGATACCCCGGGAACCAGTCCCGCAGACATCGCGGTCCGCTGCATCCGAACCCTCACCGCCGGGCTGGGTCCGTCTGCAGGATGACCGCGGGTACGACTTCCGGACTAGCCGGTTCACAGCGATTTCACACCTCGCGTCGATGTGCGTCTCGGCCGCGGGCGGAATCATCGAGTGCATGATCATCGCACCCGTTGCCATCGTGACCCTGCTCGTCATGGCGTTCTCCGGGATCGCCGCCCGGTCGGTCCCGAGGTCCGTGGCGCGCCTGCACTGAACGAAGCCGCACCGGTCCGCCGTGGCAAGCTCTGACCCATGAAGCGGACCGCCATCGATCCCGAGAACTACGCCAGCCGGATCAGCGCGTACGTGTACGGCAACATCCTGGTACTTGCGGCGCTTCTCCCGCTGAACAACACGAGCGTCGCGCACGCAGGTCTCGTGGTCATCGGCACCTCGATCTCGACCTTCGTCGCGCATGCGTTCGCCGAGTCCGTCGGCCGTAGCGCCCGCGCCGGGCGCGCGCTCACGACGGTCGAACGGATCCAGGAGCTGCGCGACTCCGTCCCGGTACTGACCTCGGGACTGATCCCGGCCGCGGTGGTGGGCATGGGCGGCCTCGGATGGATCGACCTGGACATCGCGCTCCTGCTCGCCGAGATCTGGGTCGTCACCCGCATCGCGGGCATCACGTACGTGATCACCCGGATGCGCGGGGAACGCCCGAACCGCGGCACCCTGATCGCCTCGATCGCGCTGGCGGCGGTCGCCGTCGCAATCGTCGCGATCAAACTGCTCCTCACGCACTGACTCCCGGCCGCACCGGCTCCCGACGCTGCCAGCGGAGTCAACGCGAAATCGGCACCGGCTCCAGGATTTCCGCGCGCGCCTCGGGTGCGGCGGCACGCAACGCGTCCGCGGACGCGTCGTCGGGTTGGGCCTGCGACTCGACCTCTGCGACGACCCGCGCCCGATACGTCTCGACCTCCCGGTCCACGGTGGCCGCGTCCCAGCCGAGGACCGGTGCCACCAACTGCGCCACCTGCTCAGCGCAGTTCACCCCCCGATGGGGGTACTCGATGGCGATGCGGGTGCGCCGGGCGAGGATGTCTTCCAGGTGCAGCGCCCCCTCGGCCGCCGCCGCGTAGACGGCCTCCACCTGCAGGTAGTCGGGGGCGTCGGTGATCGGCTGCAGCAACTCCGGCGATGCCGCGCCGAGGTCGAGCACCTCGTGGATCAGCGAGCCGTACCGGTCGAGCAGGTGCTTGACCCGGTAGGGGTGCAGTCCGTAGCTCTGGCCCACCTGCACGGTCTGGTTGATCAGCGCGAAGTACCCGTCCGCACCGACGAGCGGAACCTTCTCGGTGATCGACGGTGCGACGCGCGCGGGGATGTCCTCGGACGCAGCATCGACGGCGTCCTGCGCCATCACCCGGTAGGTCGTGTACTTCCCGCCCGCGATCGCGACCAGTCCCGGCGCGACCCTGGCGACCGCGTGCTCGCGGGAGAGCTTCGAGGTCTCGTCGCTCTCCCCCGCCAGCAGCGGCCGCAGGCCCGCGTAGACCCCGTCGATGTCCGCGTGGGTGAGCGGGGTGACCAGCACCTTGTTCACCTGGCCGAGGATGTAGTCGATGTCGGCCTTGGTCGCGGCCGGGTGCGCGAGATCGAGATTCCAGTCGGTGTCCGTGGTTCCGATGATCCAGTGACCGCCCCACGGAATCACGAACAGCACCGACTTCTCGGTGCGCAGGATGATCGCGGCCTCGCTGACCACGCGGTCGCGGGGCACCACGATGTGCACGCCCTTGCTGGCGCGGACCCGGAACCGGCCACGCTGGTGCGAGAGTGACTGGATCTCGTCCGTCCACACTCCGGTCGCGTTGATCACCACATGGCCACGCACCTCCGCAGTGCTGCCGTCCTCCGAATCACGTACGCGCACACCGGAAACTCGATCCGCCTCACGCATGAATCCGACGACCTGCGTCGAGGTGCGGACCACCGCGCCGTAGTGCGCCGCGGTGCGGGCGACCGTCATGGTGTGCCGGGCGTCGTCGACCACCGTGTCGTAGTAGCGGATACCGCCGATCAGCGCGTTTCGCTTGAGCCCCGGCGACATTCGCAGCGCACCGGATCGGGTCAGATGCTTCTGGTGGGGCACCGACTTGGCGCCGCCCATCTGGTCGTAGAGCAGGAACCCGGCGGCCATGTACGGCCGCTCCCAGACTCGGTGTGTCAGCGGGAACAGGAACTTCAGCGGCTTGACCAGATGCGGCGCCAACGTGGACATCGACAGCTCACGTTCGTGCAACGCCTCTGCCACCAGACCGAACTCGAGTTGTTCGAGGTACCGCAGACCACCGTGGAACATCTTCGACGACCTCGACGAGGTGCCCGAGGCGAAGTCCCGCGCCTCGACGAGTGCGACCCGCAGGCCCCTGGTCGCCGCGTCGAGCGCAACCCCCGCACCGACCACCCCACCGCCGATCACGACCACGTCGAACTGCTCGGATTGCAGGTGGTCCCAGGCGTCCGCGCGCTGCTGCGGGCCGAGGAACTGAGCTTCCTGATGCTTGGCCAACGTGAACTCCCGTGAGTTGTCGACGGATTCTCGTCCAGGCTAGGGCATGTACAGGATCAGTCGCCGGACAGACAATGGATTGGACTCGACTTCCCCGAGAAAGAGAGTTGACGACCATGTCATCGGAATCCAACAAGGCCCTGATCCGGCGCTTCTACGACGAGATCGACGCCGGAAACATCGACGCGCTCGACGAACTCGTCGCCGAGGACTACCTCGACCATTCGCCGGCGCCGTTCCCCGGTCTCGACGCGCCCGGACGCGAGGGCCTCAAGCAGGCGTTCCGGATGTTCTGGGATGCCACACCGGGACGCCACACAGTGGAGGACCAGGTGGCCGAGGGCGACAAGGTGGTCACCCGTCTGCTCTGCAGCGGAACCCAGAAGGGCGACCTCCCCGGAATCCCGGCAACGGGTAACGCCATGGAGATGACCGCGACCGTCGTTCACCGGATCGAAGACGGCCGGATCGTCGAGAAGTGGTCCGACAAGGACGTGCTCGCCATGTTGCAGCAACTGGGTGTCGTTCGTCTTCCCGGACAGCCGACACCGGGGCAGGACGTGCCGACCGGTTGACTGAATTACCAGGCCCGCCCTAGTAGTTTCGAGCCGTGTATGTCGCCGCGATCGACCAGGGCACCACGTCCACCCGCTGCATGATCTTCGACCACGGTGGGCGCGTGGTCGCCGTCGCGCAGCAGGAACACCAGCAGATCTTTCCCCGTGCAGGCTGGGTCGAGCACGACCCGCTCGAGATCTGGCGAGCCACCCGCGAGGTCACCGCGAAGGCACTCGCCGGCAAGGACCTGACCCGGGACGACATTGTCGCGGTGGGCATTACCAACCAACGCGAAACGACGGTCGTCTGGGACCGTGGCACCGGTAAGCCCGTCTACAACGCCATCGTCTGGCAGGACACCCGGACCGACGGGCTGTGCACCGAACTCGGCGGCGACGAGGGACCCGACCGGTACCGCGAGACCACCGGCCTCCCCCTGTCGACCTACTTCTCCGGACCGAAGGTGCGCTGGATCCTCGACAACGTCGAGGGCGCCCGCGCCCGAGCCGAGAACGGCGAGCTGTGCTTCGGCACCATGGACAGCTGGATCCTGTGGAATCTCACCGGCGGACCGGACAGCGGCCTGCACGTCACCGACGTGACGAACGCGTCGCGGACGATGCTGATGGACCTGCGCACCCTCGAGTGGGACGAGCAGATCTGCGCCGACATGGACATCCCGATGTCGGTGCTGCCGCAGATCCGCAGCTCCTCCGAACGGTACGGCCAGGTACGCGAGCGGGGAACGCTCGCCGGGGTACCGATCGCCGGCATCCTCGGCGACCAGCAGGCGGCCACTTTCGGCCAGGCGTGCCTAAGTCCGGGCGAGGCCAAGAACACCTACGGCACCGGCAACTTCCTGCTGCTCAACACCGGGACGACCCCGGTGCACAGCCGGCACGGCCTGCTCACCACGGTCTGCTACCGCATCGGCGACGCCCCGGTGGTGTACGCGCTCGAGGGTTCGGTCGCGGTCACCGGATCGCTGGTGCAATGGCTGCGCGACAACCTCGGGATCATCAGCTCCGCAAAGGAGGTCGAGTTGCTCGCGGCGGCGGTACCGGACAACGGCGGCGCCTACTTCGTGCCCGCGTTCTCCGGACTGTTCGCCCCGCGCTGGCGCCCGGACGCCCGTGGCGCGATCGTCGGCCTGACCCGGTTCGTGAACAAGGGACATCTGGCGCGAGCCGCGCTCGAGGCCACGGCGTTCCAGACCCGCGAGGTGATCGAGGCCGCGGCCGCCGACTCCGGCGTCGCCCTTACCTCCCTCAAGGTCGACGGCGGCATGGTGCTCAACCAGACGCTGATGCAGTTCCAGTCCGACATCCTCGACGTCCCGGTGATCCGGCCGGTCGTCAACGAGACCACCGCGCTCGGCGCGGCCTACGCCGCCGGCCTGGCGGTGGGCTTCTGGTCGGGCGAGCAGGACATCCGGGCGAACTGGGAAGTCGGACAGACCTGGACTCCGAACATGCCTGCCGCCGAACGCGATCGGCTGTTCCGGGAGTGGAACAAGGCGGTCGAGCGGACCTACGACTGGGTCGACTGAGCGGCTCCTACGCCGCGGGTCTCGCGGGAGCGTCCTGCTCGGCCTCGACATGCACTCGCCAGGCTTCGAGGCGTTCACGCCAGTACTCCGGCTTCTGCCCCGGCCCCTCCTGCCGGATCCGCACAGTGACCACCTCGCCGTCCACCGCGAAGTCGATGCGGACCTCGATGCGCGGCATCGTGTCCTCCGCCCGCCAGCCCCAGACCATCAGAACGGTCTCGCCCTCGACGCATTCGAGCACCTTGCCTCGGCGCTTGTCCCAGTCGATCTCCGCGTCACCGTCCGGGTACCCGTCGAGGAGGAATCCCGGCCACCACCTGGCGCGCGGACCGGGCTTGGTCAACGCGGTCCAGACGTCGCGGAGCGTGGCGTGAATCGCAATACTCTCGTCGGGGTCCGCCGACTCCGGTGGGGCCCCCTCGGCCAACGCTTCGAGTAGCCGGAGGTCGTCCAGCGAGACCAACGCTGCCGCAGGAGAGCCGTTGCGGGTGATGGTGATCCGCTCGCCCCCGTAGGCGACCCGTGACACCAGTTCGCGCAATTGCGCCCGTACCGCCCCGAATGGAACTGTCGTCGTCGTCATGTCGGAAGGGTAGAGATGACCACCGACAACCTCGTCCCAGCCGGGCGACCGAGAACACCCATCCCGATGCGAATCGAAAAGGTACAACTCGCGGAATCTGTACAACTCGCCGAATCTGTACCTTTTGAATTTGCGGTCGAGTGGTGGTTTCGGAGCGGACGCGGGAGTCAGGTAGTGACGACGAGAGTGCGATGCGCCTCCGCGAGGCGCTCGACCGCCACCTCCAGCGTCGCCGCGGTGTTCGTCGTGAAACACACTCGCGCCCCGTGCCGATGTCCGCCGTCGACCGCGAAGGCCGAGCCGGGCACGAAGGCCACCCGCCGCTCGACCGCCGCTCGCAGCAGCGCGTCGGTGTCGGTGCCGTCGCGGAACTCCACCCAACCGAACATGCCGCCGGCGGCCGCGGTGACCTCCACCGCGTCACCGAACTCGCCGACGAGCGCGGAATGCAGCGCCGTGGCCCGCGCGCCGTACTGGGCACGGATCGCGGTCAGGTGTGCGTCGAGCCACGGCCCGTCCGTCAACAGTCCGGTCGCGACCTGGTGGATCAGGCTCGACCCGCACAGGTCGGCGCCCTGCTTGACCAGTTCGACCGCCGCGCACACCTCCCGCGGGCCTCGCAACCAGCCGACCCTCAGTGCAGGCGCGAGGATCTTCGACGCGCTCGACAGACGGATCACCCGGTCCGAGTGCGTGGCAACGGGTTCCGGCGGTGGACCGTCGTAGTACAGCTCGCCGTAGGGGTCGTCCTCGAGCACCCAGAAGCCGAAGCGCTCGGCCAACCCGGCCAGGTGGGCACGCCGCGCGGCGGTCATGGTCGCACCGCGCGGGTTGTGGAAGTTGCTGACGGTGTGCACCAGCACGGGGCGCTCTCCGGAGTCGAGCAACGCCTCGAGCCGGTCGGTGCGCATGCCGTCGACGTCCAGCGGCACGGTGAGCACCCGGGACTCCGCGGCCCGGAAGACCTGCAGCGCACCGGGGTACGCGGGCTCCTCGACCACGACGCTCGCTCCCGGATCGAGCAGCACCTGGGCGAGCAGACTCAAGGCCTGCTGGGAGCCGTGGGTGATCACCACCTCGTCCGGAGCAACCTGCCCGGTCTCCCGTGCGGCGACCACCTCACGCAGGCCGAACCAGCCCGCCGTCTCGGTGTACTGCAGTGCATCCGGCGAACCGAGTACCCGATCCACCTCCTGTCGAATCCGTTCGTGCGGAACGAGTTCGGGATCCGGCAGACCTCCGGCAAGGCTGAGGACATCGGGGCGGGCAGTGACGGTGAGCAGGTCACGGATGGCGGAGCTACGTAGTGCACCCATCCTGCGGGCGAGAGTGAGAGACATGAGACCTCCCGGGAGGCAGCGGAACGGACGAGGTGAGGGCACCTGGTCGCCGGCGGATCCGCGGGGCGGGAGGCGTCGAAGGAGCCGGAGGTGACCGGCCCCTTCGACTATCGCACGAGATCGCCCACTGGGTGAACCGCGCTTCTCACATGTCGAGACAGGCTCAGTCGAGGTCGTCGTGCCGCATCAACTGACGCGCGGCCTCGGTGATCGAGCCGGTGAGCGAGGGGTACACCGAGAAGGTCTGTGCCAGGTCGTTGACCGAGAGGTTGTTCTGCACCGCGATCGCGATCGGCAGGATCAACTCGGACGCCGTCGGCGCGACCACGACGCCACCGATGACCACGCCGGTCGCGGGACGGCAGAAGATCTTCACGAAGCCCCGCCGAAGCCCCGACATCTTGGCGCGCGGATTCGTGTTCAGCGGCAGCATCACCGTGCGGGCGGGCACCTCACCCTCGTCGATCGACTCCTGGCTCACCCCCACCGTCGCGATCTCCGGCCGGGTGAACACGGCCGAGGCCACCGTCTTGAGCTTGATCGGACTCACGCCCTCACCGAGCGCGTGGTACATCGCAATACGCCCCTGCATGGCCGCGACCGAGGCCAGCGGCAACAGTCCGGTGCAGTCGCCCGCCGCGTAGATGCCCGACACCGCCGTCCGGGACACCCTGTCGACCCGCAGGTAGCCACCCCTGTCGAGCTCGATGCCGACCTTCTCGAGCCCCAGGCCCGAGGTGTTCGGCGTCGAACCGACGGTCATCAGCGCGTGCGTACCGGTCACCGTTCGGCCGTCGGCCAGCCGGACCACGATGCCGTCGGCAGTGCGCTCGACCGCGTCGGCGCGGGCGTGCTTGACCAGGTTGACGCCTCGCTCGGACAGCGCTTCCTCGAGCACCAGCGCCGCGTCCGCGTCCTCGTGCGGCAGCACCCGGTCGCGGCTCGACACCATCGTGACCTGCACGCCCATCTCTGTGTAGGCGGAGACGAACTCGGCACCGGTGACGCCGGATCCGACCACCACCAGATGCTCGGGCAGCTCGGTGAGGTCGTAGAGCTGGCGCCAGTTGAGGATCCGCTCGCCGTCGGGCTGTGCGCCCGGCAGGATGCGCGGCGACGCACCGGTCGCGATGAGCACCACGTCCGCGTCCAGAACCCGCTCGGACCCGTCCACGACGTTCGCCCGCACCTGGTGGGCGGCCATGCCGATCACGGAGTCGATCAGTTCGGCGGTCCCGGAGATCAGCTCGACGCCCGCGGTCGCCAGCTTGTCCCGGATGTCGGCGGACTGCGCCTGCGCGAGGCTCTTGACGCGGGAGTTGATCTGCGGCAGGGAGACGGTGGCCTGCGAGAGGTCGAAACTGATCCCGAGATCGCTGGCCTTGCGCATGTCGGTCCGCAGCCCGGTCGAGGCGATGAACGTCTTGGACGGCACGCAGTCCCACAGCACGCAAGCCCCGCCGACGCCGTCCGAATCGACGAGCGACACGGTCGCACCGTGCTGCGCGGCAACCAGGGCGGCTTCGTACCCCGCGGGGCCGCCACCAATGATCACGATCCGGGTCATCCGTCCTCCATGGTTCGGCAGCGGCACGCTCATCTCGGTGTGTCCACGCTATTCCACCGGCGTGTCCGCTCGCACGCTGGCACATGTTCCATTCGACCAAAGGGTCCGAAAATGCTGTGTGCGGTTCGCACCACCGTCGGCACGGTTTAGGCTTTCGCCGTGCCGATTTACGCCGCCTACGGATCCAACATGCACCCGGAGCAGATGCTCGAACGCTGCCCGCACTCCCCGATGGCGGGAACGGGCTGGCTGAGCGGCTGGCGGTTGACCTTCAGCGGCGGCGACATCGGCTGGGAGGGCGCGCTCGCGACGGTGGTCGAGGACCCCTACTCCCGCGTCTTCGTGGTGCTCTACGACGTCCCGGACGAGGACGAGGCCAGCCTCGACCGCTGGGAGGGGTCCGAACTCGGCATCCACCGCAAGATCCGGCTGCGCGTCGACACCGACGGCGAGCCCGTCCTGGCGTGGCTGTACGTACTCGACGCCTACGAGGGCGGACTACCCTCGGCCCGCTACCTCGGGGTGATGGCCGATGCGGCCGAGATCGCCGGGGCACCGGCCGACTACGTCCGGGACCTGCGCACCCGCAACAGCCGCAACGTCGGCCCCGGCACGTCGGGCTTCTCCAGCTAGCTACGCGCCGCCCGGCACGCCGCCGAGAGCGAGGTTCACCAGCACCCGCACCCCGACCGCGAGGGCACGTTCGTCCAGGTCGAAGGTCGGCTGGTGAATGTCGAGCTGCTCGCCGATGCCGGACCACACGCCGAGCCGAGCCATCGCTCCCGGCACCTCCTCGAGGTACCAGGAGAAGTCCTCCCCGCCGCCCGACTGCGGGGTGTCCGCCAGCGCACCCGGACCCAGCGCGGAGATCGCGCGCTCGAACATCCGGGTGGAGACCTCGTCGTTGACCACCGGCGGCACACCGCGCCGGTAGTTCAACTCGTAACGCACCCCCGTCGGCGCGAGCAGACCGTGGACGATCTCGCGCACCAGCGGTTCGAGCAACGCCCAGGTCTCGTGGTCCCCGGTCCGCACCGTGCCGACCAGCCGCCCCGACTGCGGGATCGCGTTGGGGGCCTGCCCCGCGGTGACCGCACCCCACACCATGACGGTGCTGGTACGCGGATCGATCCGGCGGCTGAGCATGCCGGGCAGTCCGGTGATGACGGTGCCGAGAGCGTAGACGAGGTCGGTGGTCAGGTGTGGTCGTGAGGTGTGCCCGCCGGGTGAGTCGAGTACCAGTTCGACGGTGTCGGCCGCGGACGTGATCGCTCCGAGCCGCACACCGACCTGGCCTGCAGCCAGGCGCGGATCGCAGTGCAGGGCAAAGATTCTCGACACCCCCTCCATCGCACCCGCGGCGACGACGTCCAGCGCGCCGCCCGGCATGACCTCCTCGGCCGGCTGAAAGACCAACCGCACGCCCACCGGCAGGTCCGGCGCCGCAGCCAGCGCGAGGCCCGTGCCGAGCAGGACGGTGGTGTGGGCATCGTGTCCGCACGCGTGCGAGACCCCGGCGACGGTGGAGGCGTAGGGGGCGCCGGTGACCTCCTGCAGTGGCAGCGCGTCCATGTCCGCGCGCAACGCGATCCGCGGACCGTCCGGGCCGATGTCGCAGGTCAACCCGGTCCCCCCGGGCAGGATTCGCGGTTCGAGACCGGCCGCGATCAGCCTCGTCGCGACGAACTCGGTGGTGGCGAACTCATGGCGCGCCAATTCGGGATGCGCATGGATGTGCCGACGCCAGCGCGACAGGTCATCGGTGTGCTCGGCGATCCAGCGGTCGATCCATCCGGTCACGAGCCGGCCACCCCTCGCGCACGCTCCTCGCGGCGTCGCTGCGCCCCGCTGAGCAGGCGCTCGCGCTGCCCGCGGTCGGTGGCGGCGGCGATCGCGGTGCCCGCCAGCGCGCGGGCTCCGTCGAGCACCGCGCGGTCCGCCGAGGCGGTGACGCAGGCAGCGGCGAACTCCGGCTGATGGGTTACTGCGCCCGCCGACTCGATGCCGATCACCGGATGGATGCCCGGGAGCACGTGTGTGACGTTCCCCATGTCGGTACTGCCCAACGGACGCGATCCTTCCCGTTCCGGGGCCAGCGGCCTGCGCCCCGACTTCTCGATCAGTTCACGGTAGGCCCGCACCAGCCAGGGGTCGGGCCGCAGCTCCGTGTAATTCGGTGACACCGTGCGAATCTCGTGAGTGCAGCCGGCGGCCAGCGCACCCGCCTCGAAGCAGGCCAGTGCCCGTTCGGTCAGGTCCGCGAGCGATTCGGAGGTCTGCGCCCGCAAGTAGTAGAGCATCTCGGTGCGCGCGGGGACGATGTTCGGGGCGATCCCGCCGTCACTGACGATCCCGTGCATCTGCTGCCCGGCGGACAGATGTTGCCGCAGCAGCCCGAGCCCCACCTGGGCGACCGTCGCGGCGTCGGCAGCGTTGCGCCCGAACTGCGGCGCAGCCGACGCGTGCGCCTCGCGCCCACTGAAGGTGACCGCCAGGTCCGCCATCGCCAGCGACGTGGCACCCGCGATGTCCTCCGGCCCCGGGTGCACCATCAGCGCCGCGCCCAGGCCGTCGAACGCACCGCGCTCGAGCATCAGGACCTTGCCGCCGCCGCTCTCCTCGGCCGGAGTGCCCAGCACGCGGACGGTGATGCCGAGCCGGTCGGCCAGCGGCGCCAGCGCCAGTCCGGCACCGACCGCCGCGGCCGCAATGATGTTGTGCCCGCAGGCGTGACCGATCTCCGGCAGCGCGTCGTACTCGGCGCAGATCCCGATCGCCAGGTCACCGCTACCGTACGTCGCGCTGAAGGCCGTCGGCAGGTCCGCGACCGCCGTCTCGACCTCGAACCCGTACTGCGAGAGCAGTTCCGCCGTCTTCGCTGCGCTGCGAAACTCCGCGAACGCGAGCTCGGGTTCGGCGTGAATGGAATGGGACAACGCGATCAGGTCGGCCTTCGCCGAGGCGACCGCGTCGTCCACTTCCGAGTTCACGGCTTCAGTGTCTCACCCGAAGTTGAGGTTGCCCGCGTCGGTCGCCGTGGCGAGCGCGGACAGGATCGGGCCGTGAATCCCGCGCTTGATGCCCGCGAGGTTCGGACCGCGGAGGTTGGTCGTCGCGGCCGCGCGGGCCACCGCCGCTGCGAGGACGCCGTCACCTTCCGCCGTGTCCGTGACGATGCCGGCCGCGAGCGCGTCAGCACCGCCGTACCGACGGCTGGTCGTCATCGCCTCGACCGCGGTCGGGCGCGGCAACTGCAGCGTCATCAGCGCGTTCATGCCGATGGTGAAGGGCATGTTCAGCGCCGCCTCGGGCAGGCTGTAGAAGCCACGGTCCGCGCGCATCACCCGCAGGTCGTGGGAGGTGGCGAGCATCGCGCCGGCACCGAACGCGTGACCCTGCACGGCCGCCACCGTGGTCATCGGGAAGGTGAGCAGGCGCGCGAACACCGTGTGGACGCGGTCGAGATACCAGTGCGACTTGTCCAGGTTCCCGAACAGCCAGTCGGTGTCGAGTCCGTTGGTGAAGAACTTGCCGGTCGCCGTCGTGACGAGCGCCGCGGGACCCTCATGGGCCTCGACCTCGTCGAGCGCGGCGTGGATCGCGTCGATCCAGTCCGGATGGAAGCGGTTCTCGCTGTCGGTCTGACCCTCGTTGCCGAGGTAGAGGATGAAGACGTCGCCGTCGCGCTCGAGATAAGGCATGGCCGAATACTACCTACCGGTAACTTCCCGCGTCCTCAGTACTGTGTGCGGTCATGGGCAACCTCGAGCACCAGGCCGCGCGAGTCCTCGGCGAACGCACCGGCACCCCGAAGCACGACATCGCGATCGTCCTCGGTTCCGGATGGCAGGAGGCCGCGGACGCCTTCGGCCCGACGCTCGGATCCGTCCCGATGGCGGAACTGCCCGGCTTCGCCGCCCCCACCGCGTCCGGACACGCCGGCGAACTGAGGTCCGTCCGGGTCGGCGACCACCGCGTACTGCTGCTGCTCGGCCGCACCCACGCCTACGAGGGTCACGACCTGTCGCAGGTGGTGCACCCCGTCAGGACCGCCTGCGCTGCGGGCGCGGACACAGTGATCCTGACCAACGCGGCAGGCGGGATCCGAGAGGGCCTGCGCGTCGGCCAGCCGGTATTGATCTCCGACCACCTGAACCTGACTGCGCGGTCACCCCTCGTCGGTGCGGAGTTCGTCAACCTTGTCGACGCCTACTCCCCCGAACTGCGCGCCCTCGCACAGCGAATCGATCCCGACCTCAGCGAGGGCGTGTACGCCGCGCTGCCCGGGCCGCACTACGAGACTCCCGCCGAGATCCGGATGCTGCGCACCCTCGGTGCGGACCTGGTCGGGATGTCGACCGTGCACGAGACGATCGCCGCGCGGGCCGTCGGCGCGCGGGTCCTCGGACTGTCGCTGGTCACGAACCTGGCCGCGGGAATGACCGGACAGCCACTCGACCACGCCGAGGTGCTCGCCGCCGGCGCGGCCTCCGCGGGCCGGATCGGCATCCTGCTCCGCGACGTGGTCGCCGCGCTGTGAGTCTGCGTTTCGGCACGGCGGGCCTGCGCGGCCCGCTAGGCGACGGACCGGACTGCATGAACCTCGACGTAGTCGTCCGCACCACCGCTGGCCTTGCCGCCTGGCTGCAGGGCCGCGGCCTCGGCGGATCGACGGTCGTGGTCGGTCGGGACGCCCGACACGGCTCCGCCGAGTTCGCCGAGGCGGCCGCCGAAGTGCTTGCCGCGGCGGGCTTCTCCGTCGTCGCGCTGCCCCGGCCGTTGCCGACACCGGTGCTCGCCTTCGCGGTCAGACGGCTCGGCGCCCAGGCAGGCGTGCAGATCACCGCCTCGCACAATCCGGCGACCGACAACGGGTACAAGGTGTTCGTCGACGGCGGGGCCCAGCTGATCTCTCCGACCGACCGGGAGATCGAGCGCGCCGTCGACTCGATCGGTCCCGCGTCGGAGGTGCCACGCCTGCCGGTCGAACCCACCGACGACACACTGCTCACCGCGTACCTCGCCCGGGTGGCGACACTCCGGCACAGCGACGCTCGGCAGCTGCGGATCGCTCTGACGCCGTTGCACGGCGTGGGCGGAGAGACCGCGGTCGCGGCACTGACTGCCGCCGGGTTCACCGACCTGCACACCGTCACAGAACAATTCGAGCCCGACCCGAACTTCCCGACCGTCGAGTTCCCGAATCCCGAGGAGCCGGGCGCCACCGACGCGCTGCTCGCCCTGGCCGCGCGCGTGGATGCGGACCTGGCGATCGCGCTCGACCCGGACGCGGACCGCTGCGCGGTGGGAGTGCCGGGCCCGGACGGGTGGCGGATGCTCAGCGGGGACGAGACCGGCGCTCTGCTGGGCGAGTACCTGACAGGCGCCCAGGACCCCGGGTCGAACCCCCTCGTTGCCACCACCGTCGTGTCCTCGCAACTGCTCTCGAAGATCGCCGCCGCGCGCGGCGCACGGTTCGCCCAGACGCTCACGGGCTTCAAGTGGTTGGTCCGCTCGGGGCCCGGTCTGGTGTACGCGTACGAGGAGGCGATCGGGCACTGCGTCGACCCGGGTGCGGTGCGCGACAAGGACGGCATCTCCGCGGCCGTGGTCGTCGCGGACTTCGCGGCCGGCTGGAAAGCCCAGGGCCACACCATGCTCGACCGGTTGGACGCACTCGCCGTGGAGTTCGGGGTGCACGCCACCGCGCAGGTCTCGCACCGGGTCGAGCGACTGGAGGAGATCACCGAGACGATGGGCCGCCTCCGGGCGGCACCGCCGGCCGAACTGGCCGGCGACGCGGTGACCGCCGACGACCTCATACACCGGCGAGGGCAGGCGCGGACCGACGCGGTGGTGCTGCAGGGCACGCGCACGCGAATGGTGGTGCGCCCGTCCGGAACCGAGCCGAAGGTCAAGTGCTACCTCGAGGTCGTCGAGCCGGTCTTCGGCCACTCCGACCTGCCCCGGGCCCGCGCTGCGGCGGCCGCCCGACTGGCAGCGGTGACCGAACACGCGCGCCGACTGTGAGCTGTCTCTTAGACTGCGGGCAATGAACGAGGACCCGTCGCGGTACGCACCGACACAACACCCGGAATCCGAAACGGGTCTGTACCCCCAGAATTCCCCCGCCCCGGGCGGCCACGCGCACCCACACCACTGGCGGCTGCCGATCCTGCTCGGGTCGTTCGCGGTCGGACTGATGGTGGCGACGGCGATCATCGCGACGGCGCTGGTGCTGATCCGGGACTCCGGACAGGACGCCGTGCCGGCAGTGCTTCCCGCGCCGAGCACCGTCGTCGTGACCGTGACCCCCGCCGTCGAACCGCCCCCTCCCCCGGCGCCGACGCCGCCACCGCCGACCAGCGCCCCGGCCGTGGCGCCCCCGCCTGTTGCGGTCGCGGAGCCCGAACCGGTCGAAACGCGAGGGGCGCCGGGGCTCGGTGTCGGCGGTACCGACTCCCGCGGGTTCGTGAACTACTCCGGAGCCCGGTGCAGTTCCGTCAATTCCGCGGTGGCCGTGGCCCGTACGTCCCAGTCACTGGTGACGATCTGCCAGACGGGCGCGGGGCGCCTCTCGTACCGAGCGGTGCGACTGAGCGACGGCGCGACGATCGAACTCGGCGACCCGCTGCGCGTCGGCGACCTCTTCGTGGTGCGGAACGGCTCGACGTCCTACTCGCTCTCGCCGGTTTCCCTCGTCATCACCCGAGGTACCACCCTGCTCGCCCGCGAGCCGATGCTCGAGTTCGCTTCGCGCTGAACGGATTCAGATGTTGCGGGGGCCGAATTGCCGGTCGCCCGCATCGCCGAGGCCGGGCACGATGTACGCGTCCTCGTTGAGTCCCTCGTCGACGCTGGCGGTGACAAGCCGAACGGGGAACCCGGACTCGTCCAGCGCGGCGACCCCCTGTGGGGCGGCGACCACACAGACCGCGGTGATGTCGGTGGCGCCGCGGTCGACCAGCAGCTCGATCGTGCGGACCATCGAGCCACCGGTCGCCAGCATCGGGTCGAGCACGTAGACCGGGACCGCGGAGAGATCGGCGGGCAGCGACTCGAGGTACGCCACCGGCTGATGGGTCTGCTCGTCGCGAGCCATCCCGACGAATCCCACCTGCGACTGCGGGATCAGCGAACTCGCCTGCTCCACCATTCCCAGGCCGGCGCGCAGCACCGGTACCAGCAGCGGCGGATGCGCCAACCGGACTCCGCGTGCGGGTGAGACAGGCGTCTGCACCTCGAACACTTCGACCTCGGCGTCCCGGATCGCCTCGTAGATCAGCATCTGGGTCAGCTCGCGCAGCGCTGACCGAAAGGTCGGGTTGTCGCTGCGGGCGTCACGCATCGTGGTCAACAGGGAAGCCGCCAACGGGTGATCCACCACTCGCGTGTCCATGGCCCACAGGATATGCGCCGGTGACGCCCCGATGGAACCGGAGGGCGGCGGGGTGCGTCCAACCTCGTGACAGGACACTGTCACCGATCACGATCGGTGACCGACGACCCGGGGGGAATCCGAGATGACACAGATTTCTGCGGTGACCGACGGCATTCGCGCCTACGGCGTGACCGCCGAGACAATGTCGGCCCAGGTGCGCGCCGCTGCGGTGGGGGCCGCGGCCTCGGGCCCCGCACTGCTCGGGCCGGTGTTCGGTCTGATCGGCGGCGACTTCCTCGCCGCGTTCGCGACCGCGCACGGTGGCCACGCCGCCGCGCTGCACAACCTCGCGGACACCCTCGGCAGCATGAGCGAGACCGCCGTCGCCTCCGCTCGGGCCTACGACACCGCCGACCTCGGCGCCGCGGGCGGACTCGACGTGTCCGGCGCCGGACTGGAGGCATGAGCATGATCGGCATCGACCTCCTCGCCCGTCCCCTGGTCGAACTGCTCGAAACCTTCGGCACCGGCGTCATGCCCTCCGGCGGCCCCGCGGAGGCGCTCAGGGTCGCCTCCGTCGCACTCGACTCCGCCTACGCGGTCGGCAAATTCGGCATCGCCGAACTCGGCGCCGTGTGGACCGGCAACGCCGCCCAGGCCGCGAGTGTGAAGGCCGAGCAGGCCCAGGCCCAGCACGTCGCGCTGTCCGATCGCGGGCAGGACATCGCCGGCGTGCTGACCGCCGCGTCGCGGGACGTCAACGCCGGCATGGCAGAACTCGAGGCGATCGTCCAGTCGTTCATCTCGGTCGCCGTCGCCGCCGGGCCTGCCCTCGCCACCCCGGCCGGCCAGATCGCGATCGTCGCGGCCGCGATCGACCACCTCTCCCGCGGCCTCGCCGTGGTGGCCCGGGTCCGTGCCGAACTGACCGCACACACCGCCGCGATGACCGAACTGACCGCGCCGGAGAAGTCCCTCGACCAGGCCGATGCGTCGGTCGCGCAGGCCTCGGTACGTCCCACCGGCACCGGACCGACCATGTCGCGGACGTCCTCGCTGCAGGGCGGCGACGCGTTCAGCGGTTTCGGCCGCAGCTTCGCGCAGTCGGCGTCCCCGGTCTCGAGTGAGACGTACTCGGGATTCTCCGGGGGCAGCAGCACCTTCGGGCACGGTTCGGGTAGTGACCCGGCGCCGGGCTCCGTTCATCCCCGCAGCGGTGGCAGCGTCGACCCGCGCGGCAGCAGTGCGGGCGTGCTGGTCTCGCTGCCCGACGGCAGCACCGCGATAGCACCGAATCAGGAGGCCGCCGACGCCGTCCGCAACGCGCTGAGCCAGCAGGGAGTGCCCTACTCCTGGGGCGGCACCTCTCCGGGGCAGGGACTGGACTGCTCCGGCCTGACCCAGTGGGCGTACGGGGAAGCCGGGGTCGACCTGCCCCGGCTCGCGGATCAGCAGAGCGTGGGCTGCCAGGTCGACCAGTCCGACCTCATGCCCGGCGACCTCGCCGTCTGGGACGGTCATGTCGCGATGGTGATCGGCAACGGACAGATGGTCGAAGCCGGAGACCCGGTGAGCGTCAGCGCAGTCCGGACCGAGAACATCGGGATGGGCTTCCGCGGTTTCTACAGGCCCACCGCGTGAGCGCCCCCCTCGACACCGGCGCAGCCGACGTCCCCGACGTCGCCGTGGCGACGGTGAGCAACCGGCCCGGCACGGTCACGGTGACCGCGACCGACCGCGGCCAACCACTGGAGGTCCGGATCGAGCAACGCGAACTGCGCTACGGCAGCGGCCGGTTGGCCACCGCGATCCTCGAGATGTGCCGGGCGTCCGCGGCCGAGGCGAAGGTCCGCAGACGTGAGGATCTCGCGCGGGCGGGGGTGCGCGCGGACGTGCTGGACCGGCTGGGCCTGCCGACCCGTGCGGAACTCGCCCGCGCGCAGCGTGCCGAGGAGTCGGACGAGCCTGCCCCGACGAGCTGGATGCGGCCGCTGTGAGCGAGCGAAACGTTGACACTGTGAGCGAGCGAAACGTTGGAACTGTGAGCGAGATGGACCGGGTGGTCGCCCGGGCGTCGCAGGGCGTCGAGAATCTGGAGCAGGCGTTGCACGGGCTCACCACGTTGCGCGCCCGCGTCACCCATGAGTCCGGGTTGGTCAGCGTGGAGGTCGACGAGCAGGGCGGCATGTGCGGCCTGTGGATCGTCGAGGCACTCGATCGGGTCGATGCCCGTGAGCTGGGCCGCGCCGTGGTCGAGGCCGCGGCACAGGCTGCGGAAATAGTCGCGGGGCGCCGGGATCAGATCCTGGCATCGCTTCACGACGCATTGACCTATTAGGCTTCGCGCCATGGCTGGAGACATCGTCCCGATCCAACTCGGTCTCACCGACGGAGACCTCGTCACCCTGTGGGCCCCGCGGTGGCGTGAGGGGGACGACGAGTGGGAGGCGTTCCTCGGGCACGAGGAGAACCTCTACGCCTTCGAGTCGGTGGCCGACCTCACCGCGTTCATCCGGGTCGAGACCGACCACGACCTGGTCGAGCATCCCTCGTGGTCGACGGTGGCCGCGCTGTCCGCGGACGAGTTCGAACCGGACGAGACGCACGCCTACGACCTGATCGGGGTGCCCGAGCTGGCCGCGGGCGATCCGGACGCGGAGACCCTCAGCGAGCTCGACGAGACGCTCGAGATGGTGCGCACCATCGGCGAGGTCTGCGAACTCGACGTCGTCATCCGCTTCTTCAGCTCGCATCCCATTCTGCGGGCATTGCCGAGCGGGGTCGCCACGTTCGCCGGCCGCGAGGGCGAGGAACTGTGGGACCAGGTCGGTGCCGCGGTCGCGTCCGGCTGGGACGCCGTGCTGGACGCCGTGGACGGAATCGTCGCGGTGCCCGAGGTCGACGCGGCAGCGGTCGCGGTGGCCGAGGCGGAGATCCTCGCCGCGGAGGAGAACGTCGTCGACGCAGACGACGCGGCCGAGGAGTCCGACGAGGACTCCGACGACCTCGAATTCATGACCCTCGACCTCGACGACGACACCGTCGACCCGATCGCCCTTGCCGCGGAAGACGATTCGTTCTGGTCCTCGGTCGGCATCGATCCGGTCAAGATCATCACCTCGTCCGCCACGTACTTCACTCTGCGGTGCTACCTCGACGACGACCCGGTTTTCCTCGGCAAGTCCGGCCGGATCCTGGTCTTCACCTCGGAGCGGGCGCTGGCCCGGTACCTCGCGGACAACCACGACCACGACCTCGCGCGGGTCAGCACGTACGGGGACGTGCAGGCCGCGGCGGTCGACGGCTCGCTGGAGGTCGAGGTCACCGAGGAGAACGTCTACGTCCTGCCCGGATTGGCCGACGATCTGGCCGCGGGCCCGAAGGCCGTGGACGCCGACCAGTTGGATCTGGCGGTCGAACTGTTCACCGACGCCGCGGAGTACGCGCGCGACGAGTCCACCGAGCAGGCGCTCGCGGCGTCCACTCCGCTCGGCTGGTACGTCTCCTACGTGCTCGACCCGGATCCGAACCGGATGGCGCCGAGCGCACCGTTCACCGACGAGTCCGAGTCCTGGCGGGCGCTCGAGCACGAATTCGAGACGCGACTGCGCCCGGAGTAGCGGGACCGCTCAGCCGATCAGCACCGCGTAACCCGGTTTGACGACCTCGTCGATCAGTCGGAGCCGGTCCGGAAACGGGATGAACGCGGACTTCATCGCGTTGATCGTGAACCGCTCGAGGTCGCTCCACCCGTAGCCGAAGGTGGTGGCGAGCTTGACCATCTCCTCGCTCATGCTGGTCGCGCTCATCAGACGGTTGTCGGTGTTGACGGTGACCCGGAACCGCAGCCGGGCAAGGAGGTCGAAGGGGTGCTTCTCCAGGCTGGCGACGGCCCCGGTCTGCACGTTCGAACTCGGGCACAGCTCCAACGGGATTCGCTTGTCCCGCACGTAGTCGGCGAGCCGGCCCAACTCGGCCCGGTCGGCCTTGCCGACGGTGATGTCGTCGGTGATCCGGACTCCGTGGCCGAGCCGGTCCGCGCCGCAGAAGGCGATGGCCTCGTGGATGGACGGTAGCCCGAACGCCTCACCCGCGTGAATCGTGAAGTGCGCGTTGTTCGCCCGCATATGCTCGAACGCATCGAGATGCCTGCTCGGCGGGTGTCCGGCCTCCGCGCCCGCGATGTCGAATCCGACCACCCCGCGGTCCCGGAACCGGACCGCGAGCTCGGCGATCTCGAGTGAGCGGGCGGCGTGCCGCATCGCGGTGAGCAGGCAGCCGATCCGGATCTGCTGTCCCCGGTCCGCCGCGAGCGCGACGCCCTCCTCGAACCCGAGCAGCGTGTGGTGCACCACCTCGTCCAGGCTCAGGCCGCGCTCGAGGTGCTGTTCGGGGGCGAAGCGGACCTCGGCGTACACCACCGTGTCCGCCGCGAGGTCGAGCGCGCACTCGCGGGCCACCCGCGCCAACCCCTCGGGCGTCTGCATGACCGCGACGGTGTGCTCGAAGGTCTCGAGGTAGCGCTCGAGCGAACCGCTGCTTGCCGCGTCCGCGAACCAGGCGGCGAGGTCGTCCGCGTTGTCGGCGGGCAGTCGGTCGTAACCGCACTCGCGGGCCAGTTCGAGCACGGTCGCGGGACGCAGCCCGCCGTCGAGGTGGTCGTGCAGCAGCGCCTTCGGCGCGGTCCGCACGGTCGGGAGGTCCAGAGGTGCCGGGCTCATGTCACGACGCTAAACCTGTACGAGCCCGATGCGATCGATCACGAGCGGCTCCTCCGGTGGCGTGTCGCCCACGGACCAGGCTCCGTCGAGCGCCGCCCGCGCGGCGGCGAACCTGGCCGGGGTGTCGGTGTGCAGGGTCAGCAACGGTTGTCCCGCGACGACGAGGTCACCGGGCCGGGCGTGCCAGGTCACCCCCGCCCCGGACTGCACTGGCTGGCCCTGTCGCTCGCGACCGGCGCCGAGCCGCGAGGCCGCCACCCCGACCGCCATCGCGTCGAGGCGGGTCAGTACGCCGGATTCGGTCGCGGTCACCACATCTCGCTCCCGGGCGGTCGGCAACGCCGCGGTGGGATCGCCGCCCTGAGCGCGCAGCATGGCCCGCCACCGGTCCATCGCCCGTCCGTCGCGCAGCGCCTCGGCCGGATCGAGACCGTCGAGGCCTGCGGCGCAGAGCATTTCGCGGGCCAACGTCAGGGTCAGTTCCACCACGTCGGCGGGTCCGCCGCCGGCGAGCACCTCGACCGACTCGGCGACCTCGAGCGCGTTGCCGGCCGTGTAACCGAGCGGGCTGTCCATCGCGGTGAGCAGGGCGACGGTGCGTACACCCGCATCGACGCCCAGTTCGACCATCGTGGTAGCCAGTTCGCGGGCGTCGGCGACGTTCTTCATGAACGCCCCCGACCCCACCTTGACGTCGAGCACCAGGGCGCCCGCGCCCTCGGCAATCTTCTTGCTCATGATCGAGCTGGCGATCAGCGGGATGGACTCGACCGTCCCGGTGACGTCGCGCAGCGCGTAGAGCTTGCGGTCGGCGGGCGCCAGGTCGGCGCCGGCGGCGCACACCACCGCCCCGACCGCCGGGTCCGCCAGGATGGCGTCGATCTCCGCCGGCGCCAGGTCTGCGCGCCAGCCGGGCACCGATTCGAGTTTGTCGAGGGTGCCGCCGGTGTGCCCGAGTCCGCGGCCGGACAGCTGCGGGACCGCCGCGCCGCAGGCCGCGACGAGCGGCGCCAACGGAAGAGTGATCTTGTCGCCGACCCCGCCGGTCGAGTGCTTGTCGACGGTCGGACGTGGCAACGCGCTCAGGTCCATCCGGCGGCCGGTGCGGATCATCGCGTGCGTCCACGCCGCGGTCTCGGCGCGGGTCATGCCACGGAAGACGATCGCCATCGCCAGCGCCGACATCTGTTCGTCGGCGACCTCGCCGCGGGTGTACGAGGCGATCAGCCAGCCGATCTCATCATCGGTCAGCTCGCGACCGTCGCGTTTGGCGGTGATGAGCGAGACGGCGTCCGCGATCACCGCTGCTGTCCCTTCACCCGGGCCAGGTCGTCGGGGCCGAAAGCCAGCGGCAGCAGGTCGCCGAGTGGCACGACGCCGGTCGCGGTGTCGACCTGGAGTTCGGCGCCACCGTGCTCGAACAGCAACTGCCTGCACCGTCCGCAGGGCATGAGTGCCTGGTTGTTCGCGTCTCGGCAGGACAGCGCCAGCAGGCGACCGCCGCCGGTCGCGTGTAAGTTACTGACGAGTCCACATTCGGCACACAGGGTCAGTCCGTATGAGACATTTTCCACATTGCATCCGGTGACAATGCGCCCGTCGTCGACTAGGGCCGCCGCCCCGACCGGGTAGCTCGAATACGGCGCGTACGCGCGCCTCATGACGCGATCCGCATTGTCGCGCAACGCCTTCCAGTCAATTTCCACCACAGTGGACCATCCAAGCACGAGCACTGAATGGATGCAGAAGATCACCGGGAACGTCGCCGCCTGCATTGGACAGGCAAACCTAAGACGGCCGCCGAGCGCTCGTACGAACCGCCTGTCGAATTAGTTCCCGGATTGCCCGAGGATTACAGTGCAGGAAGTCGGTTCAGGTTCTCGTCGCGCCAAGGCTGAATACTCCAGGGTCGTCCCCGAAGAAACAGCCGCTCGGGGTGCGACAGTCCACCAAAGACGTTGGAGGCACAGCACTCGATGAGTAGCACGACTGAAGCCGCTCCGGCGAAGGAGCGCACACGGTCGCTATACCGGGGCGACCCCGGAATGTGGTCCTGGGTTCTACACCGGATCACCGGAGTCGCGACATTCTTCTTTCTCTTCGTCCACGTACTCGACACCGCGCTGGTGCGAGTCAATCCGGACACCTATGACCGGGTCATCGAGACCTACAAGAACCCGGTCGTCGGGCTCATGGAGCTCGCCCTGGTCGCGATGGTGCTCTACCACGCACTCAACGGCATCCGCGTGATGCTCGTGGACTTCTGGTCGAAGGGTGCGCAGTACCAGCGCCCGATGCTCTGGATCATCCTGGCGATCTGGTTCGTCGTGATGATTCCCGGCGCCGGCCGCATCTTCTACAACATGTTTGCGGGGCACTGATGACTGAAGCGAAGAGCCTGGGAACGTCCTACGACCGTCCCGCCAGCCTGGACAACCCGCGTTCGCCGCGGCGCCAGGCCAAGAACAACTTCGAGCTCTACGCGTGGTTGTTCATGCGCCTGTCCGGTCTCGCGCTGATCGTGCTGGTGCTCGGCCACCTGTTCATCATGCTGATGATGGACGACGGTGTGCACCGCATCAACTTCGGCTTCGTCGCCGGCCGGTGGGCCAGCCCGTTCTGGCAGTTCTGGGACCTGACCATGCTCTGGCTCGCCCAGTTGCACGGCGGTAACGGCCTGCGCACGGTGATTGCGGACTACTCGCGCAACGATCGCACGCGGTTCTGGCTGAACACGATCCTCGTGGTGTCGATGATCCTGATCATGGGCCTCGGCAGCTATGTCATCTTCACCTTCGACCCCAACATCTCGGCATAGGGGAGCAGAAACTTCATGCTGGAACATCGTTATGACGTGGTCATCGTCGGCGCAGGCGGCGCCGGGATGCGCGCAGCCATCGAGGCCGGCCCGCGCGCACGCACCGCGGTCCTGACCAAGCTCTACCCCACCCGCAGCCACACCGGTGCGGCCCAGGGCGGCATGTGTGCCGCGCTGGCGAACGTGGAGGAAGACAACTGGGAGTGGCACACCTTCGACACCGTCAAGGGCGGCGACTACCTCGCCGACCAGGACGCCGTCGAGATCATGGCCAAGGAGGCCATCGACGCGGTGCTCGACCTGGAGAAGATGGGTCTGCCCTTCAACCGCACCCCCGAGGGCAAGATCGACCAGCGTCGATTCGGTGGCCACACCCGCGACCACGGCAAGGCCCCGGTCCGCCGGGCCTGCTACGCCGCGGACCGCACCGGCCACATGATCCTGCAGACGCTGTACCAGAACTGCGTCAAGCACGACGTCGAGTTCTTCAACGAGTACTACGCACTCGACATCTCCCTCACCGAGACCGAGGACGGCCCGGTCGCGACCGGCGTCATCGCCTACGAGCTCTCCACCGGCGAGATCCACGTCTTCCACGCGAAGTCCATCGTGTTCGCCACCGGCGGCTCGGGACGCATGTACAAGACGACGTCCAACGCGCACACCCTCACCGGTGACGGCATGGGCATCATCTTCCGCAAGGGCCTGCCCCTCGAGGACATGGAGTTCCACCAGTTCCATCCGACAGGACTGGCGGGCCTGGGCATCCTCATCTCCGAGGCGGTCCGCGGCGAGGGCGGCATCCTCCGCAACGCCGACGGCGAGCGCTTCATGGAGCGGTACGCCCCCACCATCAAGGACCTCGCGCCCCGCGACATCGTGGCCCGCTCGATGGTTCTCGAGGTGCTCGAGGGCCGCGGCGCCGGCCCGAACAAGGACTACGTCTACATCGACGTGACCCACCTCGGCGAGGAGGTGCTCGAGGAGAAGCTCCCCGACATCACCGAGTTCGCCCGCACCTACCTGGGCGTTGACCCGGTCACCGAACTGGTGCCGGTGTACCCGACCTGCCACTACGTGATGGGCGGCATCCCCACCAAGATCAACGGTGAGGTGCTGCGCAACAACGAGGACCACGTCCCCGGCCTGTACGCCGCAGGCGAGTGCGCCTGCGTGTCGGTGCACGGCGCCAACCGCCTCGGCACCAACTCGCTGCTCGACATCAACGTGTTCGGCCGTCGGGCCGGCATCGCGGCCGCCGAGCACGCGAACAACTCCGAGTTCGTGCCGCTGCCCGACGAGCCCGCCAAGATGGTCGAGGAGTGGCTCGCGGTCATCCTCTCCGACCACGGTCACGAGCGTGTCGCGGACATCCGCACGGAACTGCAGGTGACCATGGACAACAACGCGTCGGTGTTCCGCACCGAGGCCACGCTGACCCAGGCGCTGAACGACGTGCGTGCGCTCAAGGAGCGCTACAACCACATCACCGTGCAGGACAAGGGCAAGCGCTACAACAGCGACCTGCTCGAGGCCGTCGAGCTCGGCTTCCTGCTGGAGATGGCCGAGGTCACCGTCGTCGGTGCGCTCAACCGCAAGGAGTCCCGCGGCGGCCACGCCCGCGAGGACTTCCCGGACCGCAACGACGCCGAGTACATGAAGCACACCATGGCCTACAAGGTGGGCGACGGCCTGCTCTCCGACATCCGTCTCGACTACAAGCCGGTAGTCCAGACCCGCTACGAGCCGATGGAGCGTAAGTACTGATGTCCGCACCTGCTGTAGACAAGGACGCACCCGCGCTGCCGCCCGTGCCCGAGGGCGCCGTCATGGTCACCCTCAAGATCGCCCGGTTCAACCCGGAGGACGGCGAGGGCCAGCGCTGGGAGAGCTTCCAGGTTCCGGCGCTGCCGTCGGACCGCATGCTGAACCTGCTGCTGTATGTGAAGGGCTACCTGGATGGCACGCTGACGTTCCGCCGCTCGTGCGCGCACGGTGTGTGCGGCTCGGACGCCATGCGGATCAACGGTGTCAACCGCCTGGCCTGCAAGATCCTGATGAAGGACCTGCTGCCCAAGGACGGCAAGGCGGTCACCATCACCGTCGAGCCCATCAAGGGCCTGCCGGTGGAGAAGGACCTCGTGGTCGACATGGAGCCGTTCTTCGACGCGTTCCGTGCGGTCAAGCCGTTCCTCATGACCAGCGGCAACGAGCCGACCCGCGAGCGCATTCAGTCGCAGGCCGACCGCGCCCGATTCGACGACACCACCAAGTGCATCCTGTGCGCGTGCTGCACCACCTCGTGCCCGGTGTACTGGAGCGACGGCAGCTACTTCGGCCCGGCCGCGATCGTGAACGCACACCGGTTCATCTTCGACAGCCGTGACGAGGGTGCCGCCGAGCGTCTCGACATCCTCAACGACAAGGACGGTGTGTGGCGCTGTCGCACGACGTTCAACTGCACCGACGCGTGCCCCCGTGGCATCCAGGTGACGAAGGCGATCCAGGAAGTCAAGCGCGCGCTGCTGTTCACACGGTAGCGCAGCTGATCTCCACACCTCGCTAACTCTCAGCAAGTAGGCAATGGCGCGGACCCCATCGGGGGTTCGCGCCTTTTGTCGTGGACTCGACGGCGTTTATGAAATTCATTATGTTTGGTTCCTGAACTTCACTCCCCCTTCGGTTATTCATCCGTTACCATGAGTCGCGCAGGGGGCGGTCCTCGTTTGACGAGGGTCAGACAACACGAAGGGATCGGGACCTACGTCAATGGAGCCAGACTTCGCTTCTCGGCTGAACAAGCTCTTCGAAACCGTGCACCCCGCCGGCCGGAAGCCCCATACGAACACCGAGGTCGCAGAGGCCCTCAACTCCGCCGGCCATCGGATCTCGAAGCCGTACATCTCGCAACTCCGGAACGGCCAGCGGACCAATCCGTCCCCGGAAACCGTTGCGGCACTTGCCCAGTTCTTCAAGGTGAAGTCCGACTACTTCTTCGACGACATCTACGCCGCGCGCATCGACCACGACCTGGAGCTGCTCGCCCAGCTTCGCGGATACGGGCTGCGGCGCCTGTCTGCCCGAGCCTTCGACCTCTCGACGGAATCGCAGGAACTGCTCACCGCGATGGCCGAGAAGCTTCGTCGCAGTGAAGGATTGCCCGCGACGCCACCCGATTCAACCGAGTAGTACGAGTGGGGGTGAACGGGAACCGGCCCGGGCGCTGGCGGCTCCTCGCGGCCGGCGCCTTCGTCGGGTCGATGGCGCTGACACCGGGAATCGCTGGCGCATACCCGGATTCGGCCGACCGTCCCGCGATGGAACTGGACGAACGGGGCGACCAGCACGGCGATCACGGCGGGCACGACGATCATTGCGGCCACGGCGACCGTGATCGACACGGCTGCGGCCATCCCACCACCACGGCGGCGCCCACGACGACCCGGGTACCGACGACGACCGTGGCCCCGACCACTACCGCGGCCCCCACGACGACTGTGGCCCCGACCACCACGGTGTCTCCCACGACCACCACCGCGGCCCCCACGACGACTGTGGCCCCGACCACCACCGTTGCTCCCACGACGACCGCTGCTCCCACGACGACCGTGCCCCCGACCACCACCGCGGCCCCGACGACCACGACTTCCAAGCCGACCACGACGACCAAGCCCGCGGGTGTCGTGGTCGTGCCGCCCGTTCTTCCACCCGCCCCACCGCCGGCGCCGCCCGCGAAACCCGAAGTGCCACCGGAGACTCCGCCGCCTGCGCCCAGCGCCGGCGCACCGCTTGCACCTCCTGCCGACCCACCCGCTGCCGGAGGTACCGGGCCGGCCGGTGACGCGGCTCGTCCCGCCGGGGACGGTCCTACAGCGGGCGGTGCCTCGGCGGACGGTCCCACAGCGTTCGAATCTCTCGGACCGGCCCCCGCGGACGTTCCGCGCGACCGTGCGACAGCCGCCGCACCTACCGCGGTTCCCTCCCTCACCAGCGAAGAGAAAGTCGACACCGTGGACCTGGCTTCGGCGACCCGCACCGGCGGTGACCTCGGCGCGGCGTCGGCGGGGGTGGGCGCAGTCGTCCTCGCCGCAGGTGCAACGGGATTCGCGAGCTTCCGCAGCGCACGCGCGACGCGCGCTCGGATCAATCTCGCCAGGGCCGAGTTCCTCGGACCTGCCTCCTGATGGTTGCCACAGATCCCACGTCGCGTCCGGTGCGTTCGCACCGGCGCGTCCTCGCGGCGGTCGACGCGATCCTGGACCTGGCCGCGCAGACGCACGCCGTCACCATCGAGGACATCGCCCAGGCTCTCGCTTCCTCCCGCCGTCGCCCCATCGAGATCGAGATCGCGGACCTCGGACCCGGCGTGTGGGGTCAGCGTCGGGAGTTCCCCGACCGCGACCAGATCGTGCTGGCACGCAGCCTCCCCAGTGTCGACCGCACCCTCGCCCACGAGATCGGGCACATCGTCTTCCGACATCCCGGCACCGCGATCGCCGAGACCACCCTCGCCGCCGACGACGACCTGATCGCGTACATGCTCAGCCAGCGGGCCGCGAGCTCGGCTGCGCTGACCGCCGAGGCGCTGCAGGAGTGGGAGGCCGAGGCATTCGCGGTGCGCCTGTTGCAGCGGCTCGGGCATTTCGAACGGGACCAGAACTGGCGTCCACTGCTCTGCTACGACGAGGCACTCGGATGATCACCTGGCTCATCGCCCTGGTCTGCTCGACCGCGGTCGGAGCGCGGATCGGGCGGCTGACCGTACGCCCACCCTCGCTCGCCAGGGTGTCGATCGCGGTGGCGGCCATCTCGGTGACCGCCGCGGCGACGATCCGGACCCGCACCGTGACCGAGGTGCTCGACGCGTCAGGACCGGGCACCGCCGCCACCGGATTCGAGATCTGCTGGATCGTGTTCGGCGCGGCCACTGCGCTGATCGCGGCGGCCTCCGTACCCCGGCTGAGCCGCGGTCCGCAGTGGCCGCTACCGGTCGCCTTCGCCGCGACCGCGGTGGCCGTGATCGCGAACGAGCTTCGCGGACCCGACCATCACCGCCTCACCGACGTGTTCCTGACCGTGACGGCGACGTTCGCGGTGGTCGCCGGTCTCCGGTACGCGCGGTGGAACCCGCTCGGGCGGGCGATCGGGCTGTTCTGCGCGGGCAGCCTGGTCGTCGCCGGTATCGGCCTGCACTCGCTGGCGGTCCGGCCCGCTGAGCATGCGATGCCGGAGGGGCTGTGGTGGGCGGTCGCCGTCATCGCGATCAGCGCGGGGTGTTCGTCGGTCATGGTCGAGGCCTGGTTGCGCGCCCGAGTCGACCTACGACGGACCCGCCGGCTGTGGACCGCGTTGACGACCGCCCACCCCGAACTCCTCGACACCGACTACCGGTCCGCCACCGCCACGCTCACGGCCAGTGACCGTATCGCCCAGATTCTCGACGGGCTCTACCTGCACGCGGGTGCCGGCCTGTTCGCGCCGGAGCCGACGCCGCCGCCCGCCGGCCTGCCCGAACACGCGGCGGCCATCGCCCGGTGGCTGCACCAGGGTGACGCCGAGCCGATCGACCCCGCGTGGCTTGCGGCACCCGACTCGGTCAGCGACCGTCGATGGATCGGCGCGGTCTGCGCCGCGTACAACTCCCCCGGTCAATCCGGCACCTGAGGTCCGTCGTGAGATAACGTGCCTCCCGATGAGTGCACGTGGACGAACCCGAAAAGCCGTGATCGCCGCCGCAGCGATCACGCTGATCGGTGCACCGACGGTCGCGGCCCAACCCGCGCCCCCGGCCCCTTCGGCCGGCACCACCACCAGCGCCCCGTTCACCACCCCGAACACCGACAACTGTCCGCAGCGGACCTCCCCGCCGAAGGCGATCGACCTGTCCGAGGTGCCCGAGCCCGGCCAACAGGCCCCGTCCGCGCTGCCGGTCCCGGCCGACCCGGTCGGTGGTAACCGCCTCGGCGAGTGCGGCGCAATCACCGCCCAGGGCACGCCCCCGCTGCCCGCCGACATCTCCGCCACCGGCTGGGTGCTCGCCGACCTCGACTCAGGCAAGGTCATCGCCGCCAAGGATCCGCACGGCCGGTACCGGCCGGCGAGCACCATCAAGATGCTGCTCGCGCTGGTCGCCCTCGACGAACTGGACCTCGACAAGCCCGTCGTCGCCACCGCCGACGACGCGAATGCCGAGGGTAGCTCCGTGGGACTCGGCAAGAACGGCCGCTACACCAATCGCCAGCTTTTCCAGGGGCTGGTGATGGCGTCGGGCAATGACGCCGCCCACGCTATCGCCATGCAACTCGGCGGCGTCGACGCCGCCGTCGCGAAGATGAACGCGCGCGCCCGCGCTCTGGGTGCTCTCGACACCCGGACCGCGACGCCGTCCGGACTGGACGGTCCCGGAATGTCCAGTTCCGCCTACGATCTCGCGGTCATTTTCCGGGCCGCCATGCGCAACAAGACCTTTGCGGACCTGATCCACACCGAGACCGTGCAGTTCCCGGGATTCCCCAAGGATCCGGCCAAACCGGACGACAAGGACCATCCCCCGTTCACGCTGTCGAACGACAACAAGCTGCTCTACAACTACGACGGCGCCCTCGGCGGCAAGACCGGCTACACCGACGACGCCCGCCAGACCTTCGCCGGAGCGGCGGAACGGAACGGGCGCCGGCTCGTCGTCACGCTCATGAAGGCCGACGTCCTGCCGATCCGACCGTGGGAGCAGGCCGCCCGACTGCTCGACTACGGCTTCGCGCTGTCTGCGTCGACCTCGGTCGGCACACTCGTCGAACCCGACAGCGACGCGGCCGCTCCGGTAACCCTCGCCGCACCCCCGGGCGAGCACTCGGACCGGGCGACGGCCAGCGCGGTCAGTGCGTCCGGGGCAGACTCGAACGGCACGAACCGGGTGCCCGGGACGACCGTCGCGCTGGTCGGCGGCATCGTCATCGGTGTGCTCCTGCTGGCGGCGCGGCGGCTGCAGCGACGACGCTAGCGTCGGTCGCGTCGACGACGGAACATCCCGCCGAGACCGAGCGCGGCGACCGCACCCGCACCGACCAGCGCGATGGCCTCCGCGACGCTCGGCCCCTTCGGAGGTGGTGCGACGACCTCGATGACCGCGGGATCGGGCGGCGGCACGTAGGCCCGGCTGATGTTCTCCCGCGCCGTCGCCGCCCACGCAGTGGAGAACAGGATCAGGCGGGCGGTGAAGTAGATGAACACCAGCAGACCGATGATCGGACCGAACGTGGAACCGGCCGGGCCGCCGGTGACGGCCCTGAGGTAGATCGCGCCGAGCCGCGTGAACACCGCGAAACCGATCGCCGCGAACAACGCGGCGCGGGCGGCACTGCGCAACGTGATCGGCTCGCGTGGCAGTCGCGCGATGACCCATACGAACACCGCCCACGTGGCCGCGAGCGCGAGCACTGAGGTCATGACCTGCACGAGGGTCTGCACCCAGGCGATGTCGTCGATGGTGAGCCATTCCAGGACCGTGCGGATGACGCCGCCGTCTGCGAGCACGGACAGCCCGACCGCCAGGACCACCGCCAACAGCAGTCCCACCAGCTTGGTCAGGTCGAGCAGCTTGGTGCGCAGGAAGCTCGACTTCGGGTGCCGCTGTTCCCACATCGCGCTCAGTGCCTCGCGCAGGTTCGCCATCCACCCGAGACCCGAGTAGGCGGCACCGAGCAGACCGAGCACGCCGACCGTCGTTCGCGCGTCGATCGCCGCGTCGATGAGCTGGTTGATCTGCGTGCCCAGGTCGCCGGGCATCGCCTTGCTGACCGAGTCGTGGATCGAGGTCACCAACTCCGGGTGCCCGACGAGGATGAAACCGGTGACGGCGAACGCGACCATCAGCATCGGGAACAGCGCGAACACGCTGAAGTAGGTGATCCCCGCGGCGAAGTAGTCGCCCTTCTGCTGCTGGTAGCGCCCGCCGGCACGGATCAGGTGGTCCAGCCACGGTCGCGCCGCACGTTGACGCTCGAGAAAGCTCTTCACGTCCGGCACCGACGGTTCACCCCTTCTGCGTCATGCCTTCTGGGGAAGGAATCCCACCTTGTCATACACGGTGGCCAGCGTCCGGGAGGACACCTCGCGGGCGCGCTCCGCCCCCGCCTCCAGGATCCGGTCCAGCTCGGCCGGATCAGCGAGGTAGCCGTCGACCTTCGCCTTGAGCGGGGTCACGAAGTCGACCAGCACGTCCGCGGTGTCGGACTTGAGGTCGCCGTAGCCCTTGCCCTCGTAGCCCCGCACGAGGTCGTCGACGCTGCGCCCGGACAGTGCCGACTGGATGGTGAGCAGGTTGCTGACGCCGGGCTTGGCCTCCCGGTCGAAACGGATCTCACGCTCGTTGTCGGTGACCGCGGATTTGATGCGCTTCGCCGAGACCTTCGGGTCGTCGAGCAGGTTGATCAGTCCGGCCTCCGACGCCGCGGACTTGCTCATCTTCGACGTCGGGTCCTGCAGGTCGTAGATCTTGGAGGTGCCCTTGATCATCTGCGCCTCCGGGATGACGAACGACTTGCCGAAGCGGGAGTTGAACCGCTGCGCCAGATCTCGCGCCATCTCGAGGTGCTGACGCTGGTCCTCGCCGACCGGCACCCGCTGCGGCCGGTAGAGCAGGATGTCGGCCGCCATCAGCACGGGGTAGGTAAACAGTCCGACGGTCGCGGCCTCGGTGCCCTGCTTGGCCGACTTGTCCTTGAACTGCGTCATCCGGCTGGCCTCGCCGAATCCGGTGATGCAGTTGAGCACCCACGCGAGCTGCGCGTGCTCGGGCACCTGGCTCTGCACGAACAGGGTGGACTTCGCCGGGTCGATGCCCAGCGCCAGCAACTGCGCCGCGGCCACCTTGGTGCGCCGGCGCAGTTCCTTGGGGTCCTGCGGGACGGTGATCGCGTGCAGGTCGGGGATGAAGTAGAAGGCGTCGAACTCGTCCTGCAGCGGCACCCACTGGGCCAGCGCGCCGAGGTAGTTGCCGAGGTGGAACGAGTCCGCGGTCGGCTGGATGCCGGAGAGCACCCGGTGCCGGGCGGCGGGTGCGGACGGTGCGGAACCAGGTGCAGACGATTCGGAACTCGACATGGGTCCGATCCTTTCATGCCTCCAGGTGCGCCGGACCGCCGCGGGTGCCCGGCCAGCGTCGCGCCAGATCGGCGGCCGCACCCGGCTCCGCCTGCAGGATCAGCCGGACGTCGGCGTCGTCGAGGGCGTCGGCAAACCAGGCCAGTTCGGCGGGTGCGGAGGCGAGCAGCGCGTCGGCGTCGCGGACCACCACTACCAACCCGCGCGAGTCCCCGAGCCAGTCCGGGCAGTCGCGCAGGCACTCGTCGAAGGCGTCCTTGTTGGCCCCGAAGTAGTACGGGAACTGCAACGCGGCCGCGAACTCGTCGAAGACCGCGGCCACGGTCGCCATCTTCGGACCGCGCACCAGCCGGACCGTCCACCCTGCGCGGGTCAGCGCCAACGCCGCGTTGTCCGCGCTGCGGGTGATATCGGGCAGCACCCCGGCAGGCGGCAGGGTCGGGTCGGTGACGAACTCGGTGAGCGTGACCATCAGCGCATCCTCGCGAAACTCGTGTAGTGGTCGGCGGTGTACCAGGCCGATCCGTCGCTACCGGTGATGATCCTCTCCGCATCGCGGGTCTCGCCGCGGATCTTCGGGTTCACGTCCCATTCCCGGTAGGCGATCGACTTCCCCGCCGAGTCCGTCCGCGGCAACCTGCCCTCCCGGTTCTGCCAGGTGTCGCCGCCCTTGGTGCCCGGCGCGTTCGCCGAGTCCGGCCAGGTGCCGGCGTCGATCTTGGCCAGGGTGGCGACGGCGGCGGCGGTGACCGCCGCCGGAACCACGCCACGCGGTCCGGCGGTCTGAGGCGGCGCCTGCGTTTCGGTCACCGAGCCGTCGGGAAGGACCACGATGCGCTTGGGTGTTGGCGACGGCTGGAATGCTTGCGCCTGGCTCGACGTCTCGACGAGCGACTCCGACACCGTAAACGAATCCGATGAGGAGTCCCCGTCGCGGCCGGTGAAGACGAAGGCCGCGACCACCACGAGGACGGCCAGCAGCACCCCGACGACGACGCGCGACCGCGTCCCGAGCCGGCTCACCGGTACTGCACCGTCACCGGCGCGTGGTCGGACCAGCGCTGGTCGTAGGACGCGGCGCGCTCGGTCACCGCCTCCTTCGCCCGCTCGGCGAGCGCCGGGGTGGCGACCTGGTAGTCGATGCGCCAGCCGGAGTCGTTGTCGAACGCCTTGCCGCGGTACGACCACCAGCTGTACGGCCCGGGCAGGTCCGGGTGCAGCCCGCGCACCACGTCCACCCAGCCGAACTCGCCGAACACCGAACCCATCCACTCCCGCTCGGACGGCAGGAAGCCGGAGTTCTTGACGTTGCCCTTGTGGTTCTTCAGGTCCAGTTCGGTGTGCGCGATGTTCCAGTCGCCGCACACCACGACGTGCCGGTCGGCGGCCAGCGCGTCCGCAGCGGTCGCCTCGAGGTGCCGGCCGAACGAGTCGAGGAAGCGCTCCTTCTCGTCCTGCCGCTCGGTCCCGACCTCGCCCGACGGCAGGTACAGGCTCGCGACGGTCAACTCGTCGAAGTCCGCCTCGAGGTACCGGCCCGCCTCGGCGAACTCGTCGTCGCCGTGACCGACGCGGACCGCGTCCGCGGGCCGGCGCGAGAGCACGGCAACGCCGTTGCGTCCCTTCGCGGACGGCTCGGCCGAGGCGACATGCCAGCCCGCGTCGAGGGCGGGCGCGAGCGTGGCCCGCAACTGCTTGTCGTCGGCGCGGGTCTCCTGCAGGCAGATCACGTCGGCCTCGGTGGCGTCGATCCACTCGAGCAGCCCCTTCTTGGCGGCGGCGCGGACCCCGTTGACATTGACGGTGGTGATGATGTGCGGCACGGGAAGAAACCGTAACCGACCGGCCCGACAAACCTCCGCTAGCGCAACGGCCTGGCCAGTGCCGCGACGCCGCCCTGCTCGTCCACCCAGTCCTGGAACTCCTTCAGTCCGGCGTCCCGGCTGACGATCGGCCGATAGCCGAAGTCGCGCTCGGCGGCGCCGATGTCGAAGGTCGCGCTGCGGGTGAGCAGCGCGATCACGTACCGCGACAGGGGCGGCGACCACCTGGTCGCGACCCACGGCATCCGCCAGATCGCCTCGGTGACGCCCACCACCGCGGCGAGCACCCGGGGGTTCGGCCGCCGGCTCGGCGGATCGAAGCCGAACAGCCGCGAGACCTCCCCGACGAACTGCCACACGTCGGTCCGCTCCGCGTCGGCGACGTAGTACGCGCGGCCGCCGACCCGCTCCGAGTCCGCGGCCGCGGCCCGCACGCACGCGTCGACGATGTTGTCGACGTGACACAGCGACGTGTACACCGCACGCCCGCCGGACAGGTCCGGCAGTGCGCCCCTCGACGCCTTGGCCAGCAACCGGACGATCGGGCCGGACCGGTCTCCCGCGCCCCAGATCGCGCGCGGGCGCAGCGCGCAGGTCGTCAGGTCCCGACCGTTCGCCGCGAGCACCCGCCGCTCGGCGGCCGCCTTCGTCTCGGAGTACAGGTTCAGGTACCGCACGGGGTACGGCAGCGACTCGTCGACGTCGATCTGGTCGCCCCCGTCGTACTCCATCAGCGCGCTCGGGCTGGAGACGAACACGAATCGCGACGCCCCGCTGCGCCGGGCCGCGTCGAGCAGGTCGACCGTCGCCTGCACGTTCTCGACCCAGAACTGTTCACGCACACCACGCTCGTCGACCCGCGCGGCGCTGTGGAACACCACGTCCACGCCGCGGGTCGCCGCCCGCAGCGACTCCCGATCGGCGAGGTCGCCGTAGACGAGTGTCAGACGGGACGTGTCGCCGAGGTCGCGCAGGTCGCTGGTGCGGCGCACCAGCACCGAGACCTCCATGTCGCCGCCGGAGAGCAGGCGCCGCGTCAGTGCCCCGCCGAGGAACCCGCTCGCACCGGTCACCAATGCCCTCACCGTGTCACGCCCGTCAACGCTGCGTCCTCCACCAGGTCGCGCCGAGCAGCATCGTCATCGCGACGATCCTGCCGTCCGAATGCCCCAGTCGGCGGCCGTGTTCGAGTGCCATGGGGACCTGCGCGGCGTGCGCGCCGACACTCAGTGCGACGTCGGTCCACCACAGCGCGCGAAGCGTCCGACCCCGGAACGGCCGAATCAGGCCGACCGCCAGGAACATCCAACCCAGCACCGGTATCGCCCGCAGTGCCACCACCCGCGTGCCTGTCATCTGCTCTCCTTCGCCAACTGTCGCTGCGCCCACACCGACAACTTCTCGCGCCCGATCTTCGCGTTGTGCCGAATGTCCACCGGGAATCCCGGGTGGAACAGGAAGTGCTCGATGCGCGCGGTGACGTGGCTCTGGGCGCCCAGCTCGCGCAACTTCGCCTCGATCCGCGGCCGCTGGCCGGAGCCGACGCCCGGCTGCAGTTCGACGCACAGCACGGGGCGTCGGTCGGCGACACTGCCGACGCCGACCAGAGCTGTGCGCGCCACGTCGGGCACAGCGTTGAAGATCTGTTCGCACTGCACCGTGAACAACGGTCCGTCCGCCGTCTGCACCCGCTGACTCTTGCGTCCGCAGAACCAGATCCGGCCCGCCTCGTCGATCCAGCCGAGATCGCCGGTGCGGTGCCAGATCCGGTCCCCGTCGCGGATCTTCCCGAGCGCGTTCGCCTCGACCGGCCAGTGGTAGCTCGTGCTCACGTTCGGTCCGGCGACCACGATCTCGCCGATACCGCCCGCAGCCGCGGCGCGCTCGGCGGCACGGTCCGGGACGGCGTCGTCGGTGATCGCGATGATCCGGGCGTGCACCCCGTGTGCCGGGCGGCCGAGGCAGGTCCCGGCGCCCGCGTGCGCGCGATCGACGAATTCACCGAGCAGCTCGCGAGATTCGATCGCCGACATCGGCAACGCCTCGGTCGAGCCGTACCCTGCGGACACCTGACCGTCGTCGGGCAGCATCTCCCGCAGGCCGGCGATGGCGTCGTGCGGCACCGGCGCTCCGCCGGAGAACACCGACCGCACCGACGACAGCGTGACGCCGTGCGCGCGGCCGTACCGCACCAGTGGCACCAGCACTGCGGGCGACGCGAACAGGGTCCGCACCTCGAACCGGTCGATCGCGTCGACCACGTGGGCCGGGTCGACCTCGCCGACCCGGCCCGGCCTGATCGGCGGCAGCACACACCGCGACCCCAGCATCAGGTCCAGCACCCCGAAGATCGGCAGGGTGATCAGCGAGGTGCCCGGCGGAATGCGGTCCCGCGCCTCGTCGACCTGCTCGAGCATGGCGGCGAGGTTTCCGTGCGTGAGGTTGACGGCCTTCGCCGGGCCGGTGCTACCGGTGGTGAAGGCGATCATCATCACCTCGTCGTCGGGCGCAGCGGGCGTCGGCGCGACCGGACGATCCGGGGTGCGCCCCCACGACCGCAGGCTGTGCCCGCCCCAGGCCCGGCGGCCGACCGTCACCCTCACGCGCGCCGTGGCGAAGGTGCGGCGGAACGCCAGTCGCAGCAGGTGCGCCTTCGAGATCCCCACGAACGCCTGCGGCGCCACCGATTTCAGGCACCGCAGCATCGGCCGCAGACCCATCCCCGGATCGATCACCACCGGCACGGCGGACACCTTGAGCAGGCCGAACATGATCGCGTAGAACTCCGGACCGGGCGTCACCAGCAGCAGCGTGCGCATGCCGCGTCCGATCCCGCAGGCCTCGAAACGCTGCGCCAGCAGGTCCGACCAGTCGTCGAGTTCGCGATACGTCAGTCGTGCGTATCGCGGTGTACCCGAGTCGGTTCCGCCGTCCGCGTGGATCACTGCCTCGCGCCCCGGATGCTCGGCCGCGATCGCACGGAGCCTCGCGACGGAACCGCAGTGCGCGCGCGGTGCTGCCGTCGTCACTTCCCCGGCGCCAACCGGTAGACGACGGCGGCGGCGCTCGGACCCGCGCCCGCGGCGACGAACAGGACCTGGTCGTAGCCGGCGAGCAACGAGGTCTCGGCGGCATGGTGGTACGCCACGGTGAGCGCCGCCGTGTGAGCGTCGCCCTGTACCGGCCCGCTGCCGATCACCGAGTCGCCGGGCAACCCGAGCCGCGCGGCGAGCAGCGAACCGAACCCGTCCGTGGGCCGCGAGCAGATCAACGCGGTCCGACGCGGATCCGCGTCCGCTTCCAGCGCCTCGAGCGCGGCAGAGGTCGCCACGTCGAGCAGGCGGTGCTCGAAACCCTCCTCGCGCACCACGTGGACGAGGGAACGGCCGTGCACGCCCATCGTCGACATGTCCGCGAAACCCTCGGTGGCGGGCGACCCGTCGGACTCCGCGACCGCGACCGGGCCGAAGCCCTCAGGGCCGTCGGTCTTCGCGAGCAACAGTGCCGCGCCCGCGGTCACGAACGGGAAGTCCGCGGACGGCCGGCGCCGCTGCAGCGACGGATGCGTGTCGCCGGACACCACGAGAACATGCTCGGCACTGTCGGTTTCGAGGAGTGCGGTCGCAACCTGCACCGCATTGAGCACACCGCAGGCGCCGTTCATCAGGTCGAAGGAGAACGACCGCGCGACGCCTTCCGGGTACTCGAGCCCGATGCCCGCCTCGCGCTGGATCAGTGCCGCGATGGACGGCTCGAACAGGTTCGAGTCTCGGTATATGCCGGTGTTGACCAGCACGCCGACCTGTTGCGCCTCGATGCCCGCGGTGGCCATCGCGGCCCGCGCCGCGCGGGCCGAGTGCTCGATGACGCTGGTCGTCACGGCGGGAACGCTCACGCCGGTGGACTTGATGGCGATACCCATGACGAGTCAGACCTCCAGGGAAGAAATCGTGGCGGACACGTAGCCGGTGACGATGCCGGAGGCAGCCGGGACCATCAGGATCTTCGACCCTCTCGGCACCGCCTTGTCCTTCAGGTGGTCGTGCAGGACGACGAAGTGGGACGTGCTCGAGGTGTTTCCGTACTTCTCGACGACATTGAGAGGCGGCGGCATCGGCGTCTCGAACTCTCGCTCCCCCAACGCGTTCAGCATCAATACCGCCGAGGCACCGAACTGGTGGTGGATGACGAAGTCGAAGTCCTCGTCGGCGAAGGTACGCCCGCGCGCCGCGAGGAACTCCTTCTGCGCGTTCGTCCACAGCAGGAAGCGCGACTCGTTGTGCATCCTGCGGTTGTCGGTGTACAGGGCGATCCCGGGGGTCTGCTCGCTCGGCATGCCCAGGCACAGGTTCGAGTACTCGGAGGCGGTCATCAGCTCGATGTAGTCGATCTTGTCGTCCTCGTCGACGGCACGGTCCAGCACCACCGCCGCGCCCGAATCCCCCACCGACAGCGACGCGAACTGCAGGTCGTACTTCTCCGAGATCTCGGAGACCGCGGTCTCCGAGATCGGGGTGATGTGCTCGCCGCTGACCACGATTCCGGTGCGCACCGCCCCCGATCGGATCATCCGGTCCAGCACGTAGACGCCGCTGAGCATGCCCGCGCAGGCGTTGGACAGGTCGAACGTGATCGGAGCGGAGCCCCCGCCCCGGACGCCCAGTTCCTTCGCGAGCATCGAGGCGAAGGACGGCTCGAGGTACATGGTGTCACGGTTCTTGCTGCGCGAGATCGAGGTCGAGATGATCACGTCGATCTCGTCGGCTCGGTAGCGGGACCGGCTCAGCGCGTCCCGGGCCGCGTTGAGCGCCAACGTGAACGAGTCCTCGTAGCTCTCCGCTCGGGTGTCGGAGACGCGCCGGTCCACGACACCGGTGATGGCCTCGAGGTCGAAGGGGGGCGCGGTGGCGAGCCTGCCGACCAACTCCTTCGTACTCAGGACCGTGCTGGGCAGGTAGGTACCTATCGATTCGAACCGAGACTTTGTCATCGTGGTCTCTCTGGGTCGGCAGGCCGATGCGGCCATGGCGGTTGGGTGAGCGCGGTGGCTCGTTCGAAGTGCGCGTGGTGGGCTGATCACCGGTGCGCGGGCACGCGGGCACGGTGCGCCGCCTGCCGGACCCGGCCGAGCGTCAACCGATGCACGAGGTCCTCGAGGTCGGCGACGAACCCGACGTCGTTGCCCGGACCGACGACCCGCCGCGAGACCTGCGAGAGCATCTCCACCGCCGCCAGTGAATCGCCACCGAGTTCGAAGAAGTCCGCCGCGTCGTCGAGTGTCGAGGCGTCGACCCGCAGGACACAGGCCCAGATCTCGGCGATGTCGTCGGCGGGCAGCACCGCCGTCGGGGTGTCCGCACGCGCGGTGCCGAGGGACGCGCTGTCGAGTTTGCCGTTGGAGGTCAACGGGATGTCCGCGACGACGTGGAACTCGGCGGGAATCATGTACGTCGGCAGGGATCGGGACAGGTGGTCCCGCAGCGTGCTCACCTCCGGTACTGATTCGCCTGCGGACGCGACGAGGTACGCGACGAGCACATTGTCGCCGCGCTCCGCGCGGCGGACGGCGACCACTGCCGCTCGGGCGACGGCAGGATGAGCCGCGAGTCGCGACTGGACCTCCCCCGGTTCCACCCGGTTCCCCCTGATCTTGACCTGACTGTCGACACGACCGGAGAACTCCAGCTCGCCGCCGGGCAGGATCCGACCGAGATCGCCGGTGCGGTATACGCGTTCGCCGTCGGGAAGGGTCACGAATCGCTGCGCGGTCAGGTCCGGTCGGTTCAGGTACCCGCGCCCGACCTGTGGACCGCCGAAGTACAGTTCTCCGATCTCGCCCGCGAGTACCGGCCGTCGGGCCGCGTCGAGGACGTGAACCGTGGTGCCGGCGGTGGGCCGACCGATAGGCACCGGCGCCGCTCCGCTCCCGTCGACGGCCTCGATCCGGTGCGCCGCGCAGACGATCGACATCTCTGCGGGGCCGTAGCTGTTGAGCACCCTGCACTCCGGTCCGAACAGTGCACGAGCCTCGGCGGCCAGCGGCTCGTGCAGGGCCTCGCCCCCGATGCTCACCGCGCGCATCGCTGCCGGTTCGAGTCCGAGCCGGACCACCACCTCGAGCAGGCTCGGCGTCACCATGACCGTGTTCACCGTGGAACCTTCGAAGATCTCGGTCAGCGTGAGGTGGTTGACCTCGCCTGGGACGAGCACCACCGCGCCGCCGCTGGTGAGCGGGAGAAGCAGGGCCGCGCAAGCCATGTCGGCGGCCTGGGTGTGGTAGTACGCGAATCGGGTCTCCGGACCGAGCCGGTACAGTTCGGCGCCCGCGCGGAGCAGGTTGACGATGCCGCGGTGCTCGACCTGGACGCCCTTCGGCCTGCCGGTGGACCCCGAGGTGTAGGTCACGTACGCCACGTCGCCGGGCTCCGCGAGATCGGTTCCGGCACCCTCCCCGTCGCCGGTCCGGACCGGGATGTCCTCGAGGACTGCCGCTGCCACCGCGCCGAGCCCGGCGCGCGCGGCGAACTCGCGTTCGGTGAGGACGCACCCCACGCCGGCCTCGTCCACGATGCCGCGGATGCGCTCGTCGGGGTGGTGGGGGTCGAGCGCCAGGAAGGCCGCTCCGGACTTGAGGATCCCGATCTGGCCCGCGACGGCGGCGAAGGTCCGGCGGGCCAGGATGGCCACCACGTCACCGCGTCGCACCCCGCGCCCGCGCAGTTCGCCGGCGATCGCGTCGGACCACGCGTCGAGGGCGGCGTAGCTCAACTCGCCCTCGGGACCGAGAACAGCGGGCGCCTCGGGCGCCGACCGGACGTGGTCGCGGAAGAGGCCGGTGAGGGTCCGGTCGGCCTGCGGATCGACCGGTGCGGCAACGACTCTCGTCGCGCCCAGCGCCGCCTCGATCCGGTCGAGCAGCCAGTCGAGACGCGGCTCCACGCCCGCGCCGTTGCGGCAGGACACACCGAGCTCTGTGCTGCCCCCCGCCTCCATCACCGCGATCGTCAGCGGCACCATGCCGGTGTGCACGGGCAGCCCACTGACCCGGGTCGCCGCGAACCCGCGGCAGCTCAGTTCACCGAGATCGGTCGTCCCCGTGTGGGACACGATGGCCGAGACCAGGTTGTTGCCGGTGCGGGCGCCGAGGAACATGCCGGCCCGGATGATCGCGCGGGCAGCGGCGGTCGGCATCCTCTGCAGCCCGCCGTTGTTCATCTCGGCGAGCTCGCGTGATTCCACCATCCCGCGCAGCAGCCCGGCGTGGATGCGCTGCCACCCGTCGCCCGGCACCGAGTCGAGGAACAGCGGCAGCGACAGGTTGGCGGTCGACCGCAGGTCACGGTCGTGCCTGCGCAGGTCGACGGGAACCATGATGCGGGTCCGACCGCCGACCGCCGCGGTGATCACCTCGGCGATCCGCGCCACCGCCGCGGGCGAGGTCGACCCGACCGTGCGTCTGCGCCACAGGAATTCGGGTTCGCCGGACACCGATTTAGTCCGCCCCAGCGGCGACCGGGACCTCGGAATCATCACCGTGGGCTTGCCACCGCCACCGAGTCGCTCGACGAGCGTGTGGTCGGCGACGGCCTCACGGGCGCCGACCGGACGCTCCCCCCGCAGCAGCCGGAACACCTCGGTCGCCCACAGGTGCACGCCCTTGCCGTCCATGACGCCGTGAAATGCCCTGAACACGACGGTATTCGGGGACCCGGGCAGCAGCAGGACCTCACACGTCGGGCCATCGACGGGATCGAGTGGGCGAGTGAGCAGCGGATGGTCGTCGAGGCTGTCCCCGGACAGTCCCGCGTCGGAGATCACGTGCACCGGCGGCGCGACCCCGCTGTCCACCCAGTCGTCGCCGCGGCGCACGAGACGCGCTCCCGGGCAGGCCTGCGCTGCACCGGCGACCGCAACCGCGAGGTCCAGTTCGGCAATGGCGCCGACCCCCTCGACCAGCAACTGAATCGCGAACGGCGGCGCCAGGGTCTGCATGGCCAGGTACAGCCGCTCGGTCGGTGACACCGGCCGGGTGAAAACGGGGAATGCCGAAGTCAACGTCGCTCCTCGCCTGGTGGGTGCGGGAATAGTAACGTGTTACAGCTCCCGGCGAGGGCGTTCAGATGGACGCCTCCCCCGGCTCTACCCGGACATAGCGCGCGCGGCGCGGCAGCAGCACCGCGCCGGCCAACACGGCCAAGCCCGCGACTGCCAGCATCGCTCCGACCGCGGCCGGTGCGGCGTACCCGAAGCCGGCGGCGATCACGACTCCGCCGATCCACGCGCCGAAGGCGTTGGCGATGTTGAGTGCCGCGTGGTTGAGCGAGGCAGCGAGGGTCTGCGCATCGGCCGCGACGTCCATCAGCCGGGTCTGCAGGGCCGGCACCATCGCGGACCCGGCGACGCCGATCAGGAAGACGAACACGAGCGCGGTGACCGGATTGTGGACGGCCAGGACGAACAGCGCCAGGATCGCCGCCAGCGCGGCCATCGACACGGCAAGACCTTTCATCAACGCGCGGTCGGCGAGGTGGCCGCCGACGAAGTTGCCCACGACCATGCCGAGTCCGTACAACATCAACGCGACCGGCACGAACGACCGCGGTAGCCCGGACAGGTCCGTCAGCGTGGTGCTGATGTACGAGTACACCGCGAACATGCCGCCGAAGCCGACCATGCCCATGATCAGCGTCATCCACACCTGCAGCCGCCCCAGAGCGCCGAGTTCGGTGACCGGATTGGTCGTCGGCATGGCGTCGAGCGGCGGGATCCAGGCGACCAGGGAGACGACGGTCGTCACGCCGATGACCGCGACCAGCGCGAACGCGCTGCGCCAGCCGAGTGTCTGACCGAGCCATGCCGCCACCGGCACCCCGACGACATTGGCCACCGACAAACCCATCATGACCATGGAGACGGCCTTGGCCCGCCGACCCGGTTCCGCCAGGTGTGCCGCGACGAGCGCGGCAACACCGAAGTACGCGCCGTGCGGCAGGCCCGCGACGAATCTCGCCGCCGTCAACGCGGCGTAGGACGGCGCGAACACCGAGGCGGCGTTGCCGATCGTGAACGCGACCATGAGCGCGATCAGCAGAGTCCGGCGCGGCACCCGGGCTGTTGCGGCCGCGATCAGGGGGGCGCCGACGACCACGCCGAGCGCATAGGCGGAAATGACATGGCCAGCGGTCGGTTCGCTGATTCCGAGGCTGCCCGCCATCTCGGGCAGCAGACCCATCGCAACGAATTCGGTGGTCCCGATCCCGAATCCGCCGAGTGCGAGCGCGAGCATCGCGGGTCGCCGAGCGCCGCGCGTCCGCCCGGACGTGCGGTCGACGGCGGGGAGAGTCGGCGAATCCACCTGTCGATTCTCCTCGCGCCGGTCGTTGAAACTCCAAGTGAGAGGTGGTGAGATCGCTCACCCGTGACGAGGGAGAGGGACGCCCCGGATCTCCGGGACGCCCCTCCTCGTGGTGAAGCCGTGCGGTGTTACCTGGACGCGTGCGCCTTCTGCAGGTTCTCGTCGAGCGCGCCGAGGAACTCCTCGGTGGTCAGGTAGCCCTGGTCGCCGCCGACGAGCAGTGCGAGGTCCTTGGTCATCTGGCCGCCCTCGACGGTCTTGATGACGACGTCCTCGAGCTGCTGCGCGAACGCGATGACGTCCGGGGTGTTGTCCAGCTTGCCCCGGTGCTCGAGACCGCGGGTCCACGCGAAGATGGACGCGATCGGGTTCGTCGAGGTCGGCTTGCCCTGCTGGTGCTGGCGGAAGTGCCGGGTGACGGTACCGTGCGCGGCCTCCGCCTCACAGGTCCGTCCGTCCGGGGTCAGCAGCACCGACGTCATCAGGCCGAGCGAGCCGAAGCCCTGCGCGACGGTGTCCGACTGGACGTCGCCGTCGTAGTTCTTGCAGGCCCAGACGTAGCCACCCTCCCACTTGAGTGCGGAGGCGACCATGTCGTCGATGAGGCGGTGCTCGTAGGTCAGGCCCGCCGCGTCGAACTCGGACTTGAACTCGGTCTCGAACACGTGCTGGAAGATGTCCTTGAACGCGCCGTCGTACGCCTTGAGGATGGTGTTCTTGGTGGACAGGTACACCGGGTAGTTCTGCTGCAGGCCGTAGTTGAGCGAGGCGCGCGCGAAGTCCTCGATGGACTTGGTGAAGTTGTACTGCCCCTGGACGACGCCGCCGCCCTCCGGGAAGTTCACCAGCTCGTGCTCGATCGGGGCGCTGCCGTCCTCGGGCGTGTAGGTGATCATCACCTTGCCGGGGCCGGGCACCTTGAAGTCGGTGGCGCGGTACTGGTCACCGAACGCGTGACGGCCGATGATGATCGGCTTGGTCCAGCCCGGAACCAGTCGCGGAACGTTGGAGATGATGATCGGTGCCCGGAAGATGGTGCCGCCGAGGATGTTGCGGATGGTGCCGTTGGGCGACCGCCACATCTTCTTCAGACCGAATTCCTCGACCCGGGCCTCGTCCGGCGTGATGGTCGCGCACTTGACGCCGACGCCGTGCTGCTTGATGGCGTTCGCGGCGTCGATGGTGACCTGGTCGTCGGTCTTGTCGCGGTATTCGATACCGAGGTCGTAGTACTCGAGATTCACATCGAGGTACGGATGGATCAGCTTGTCCTTGATGAACTGCCAGATAATGCGTGTCATCTCATCGCCGTCGAGTTCGACGACGGTGCCCTCAACCTTGATCTTGGACATGTGTACTTCGCGTCCTCCTAGGAAGTTTCCCCTGGTCACACGGCTTGCGGTCGCGCTTTGTGGGTGGACCGCAAACGACTCAATCAATAACTTATATACAACGCGCGCAAACCCGGGGTTTCCGCACCAAACAAGACGAGCGTACTGCTAGCCCGCGGGGCCGCAACGCGTACCCCGGGGGTCGAACATCCTACTGTCCGGTAACTTTCGCGCCGAATCGCCCCGGTCACGTCACACACTCAGCGCACGACGATCGTCCCGTGCATGTCCGGATGGAACGAGCAGGTGTACTGGTAGGTACCCGGCTCGGCGAACGCGAAGGCGAAGGTGCCGGTCTGCAACGGCGGGCTGTGCAACACCGCCCTGGCGTCGCCGACACCGACCACATCGTGCGGGGTGCCGCGGTCCTCGAACTTCCACGTCACCGTCTCCCCCACGTTCACGGTGATCGAGCTCGGCGTGAACGCCATGTTCGCGACCTCGACCACCGGTCCGGTGGGCGCGGCGGTCGAGTCGCTCACCTTGTCGCTACTGCACCCCGAAATGCCTGCGGTCACAACGATTCCGGCAAGCAGCACACAGGCAGCAGTCTTCACGGGTTCCAGCCTAGGCCACCAGCGGTCGCGGCCGCCGGTTCCGCGGCAAGCCGGGGCCGGACGAAACGTCGGTACGCGAGGGTCAGGATCGCCAGCCACACCGCGCCGACAACCAGCGCCACCCGCGTGTCCGAGCCGAACGCGAGCACGACAATCACGAAACCGAGGAACCCGAGGGCAAGTAGTTGCCCGTACGGCCACCACGGCACCGGGAACGCCAGCGCCGCGGTCTGCGCGGCATCCATCCGGCGTCGCGCCCGGTACTGCGACAGCAGGATCATCACCCACACGAAGATGGTCGCGAACGTGGCGATTGACGCGATGACCACGAACACGCTCTCCGGGATCAGGTAGTTGAGTACCACTGCGACCAGCAGCGCGACCGTCATCACGACCACCGTCATCCACGGCACGCCGGCACGGGAGACCTTCGTCATCCCCGACGGCGCCTGACCGCGCTGGGCCATGCCGTACATCATCCGGCCCGCGCCGAAGATGTCGCTGTTGATCGCCGACAACGCCGCGGTGATGACGACGACGTTGAGGACGGACGCAGCCGGACCGATGCCGAGGCCCTCGAAGATCTGCACGAACGGACTGCCGTCGGTGCCGATGTTCTGCCACGGATTGATCGCCATGATCACCGCGAGAGTGGCGACGTAGAACAGCATGATCCGCACCGGCACGGTGTTCACCGCGCGGGGGATCGTCCGGGCCGGATCCTCCGCCTCGCCGGCGGTGATGCCGATGATCTCGGTGCCACCGAACGCGAACACCACGATGGCGAAACAGGCCACGAACCCGCCGAAGCCGGTGGCGAAGAATCCGCCGCCGGTCCAGAGGTTGCTCACGCCCTCGGAGGTCTCGTGCACGCCGAAGCCGAAGATCAGTATCGCGACACCACCCGCGATCATCGCGACGATCGCGGCCACCTTCACCAGCGTGAACCAGAACTCCAGCTCACCGAACACCTTGACGCTGAGCAGATTCAATGCGCCGATGAAGAACACGATCGCCAGCACCCAGATCCACCGGGGCACATCCGGGAACCAGAACCCCATGTAGACGCCGAACGCGGTGACGTCGGCGAGGCACACGACGATCATCTCGAATGTGTACGTCCAGCCGGTGAGGAAACCTGCGAGCGGGCCGAGGTGCTTGCCCGCGTACTCGCCGAAAGAACCGGACACGGGATTGCTCACGGCCATCTCGCCGAGCGAACGCAACACGAGGTACACCGCGGCGCCGCCGATCAGGTACGCCAGCAGGACCGCGGGGCCGGCCTTCTCGATGGCCCCTGCCGAGCCGTAGAACAGTCCGGTGCCGATCGCCGAACCGAGGGCGATGAATCGGATGTGGCGGGCGGTCAGACCCCGGGTCAGCGCCGTGGCGGCGTCTTTCACTGTGCGTCCCCCGGAGATGCTTGATCGTTCACGTTCGACCAGCAGGATAGTCCTGTAACGCAGGTCACCCGAGGTCGAGCGGGGTTTCGGCGACCGGACACAGTTCGGGCCCGGCACCAGCTTTCCTGCGGCGCAGACAGAGCCGCTAAGATCGTCGCCAGGTCATGAGTGTCAGCGTCAAGCCCCGGCTCGCTGGCCGGCAACCCTCCATCCGCGGTGGGGTGCCCCGGGTGATGACCTGGTTTTCCGAGTAGCAGTTCGGATGACAAGCGCGGGTCCGCTGGGACGGACCCACCAACAGGGCCACGACCCAACGGAGGTTAACCATGTGTTGTTGTCGCAGATAGGCCTCACCTGCCATCCGGCGCGATCGCCGCGCCGCACTCCCCACATTTCCCTGGAGTAGACGACCCATGAGCGAGAACACGCCCGCCTCGGCCGATCCGACCTCGAACTGGAGCTTCGAGACCAAGCAGATCCATGCCGGTCAAACCTCGGACGCGACGACCAGGGCTCGGGCCCTGCCGATCTACCAGACCACCTCCTACACCTTCGACAGCACCGATCACGCAGCAGCGCTGTTCGGTCTCGCCGAGCCGGGCAACATCTACACCCGGATCATGAACCCGACTCAGGACGCGGTCGAGCAGCGGATCGCCGCGCTCGAGGGCGGCGTCGCGGCGCTGCTGCTGTCCTCCGGCCAGGCCGCCTCGACCTTTGCGATCCTGAACCTGGCCGAGGCGGGCGACCACATCGTGGCGAGCCCGCGTCTGTATGGCGGCACGTACAACCTCTTCCATTACACGCTGCCCAAGCTCGGCATCACCGTCGAGTTCGTCGAGGACCCGGACGACCTCGAGCAGTGGCGCTCCGCGATCAAGCCGAACACCAAGGCATTCTTCGGCGAGACCATCTCGAACCCGCGCAACGACGTCCTCGACCTCCCCGGGATCTCGGCGGTCGCACACGAGAACGGCATCCCCCTGATCGTGGACAACACGGTCGCGACGCCCTACCTGATCCAGCCGCTCGCGCACGGAGCCGACATCGTGGTGCACTCGGCCACCAAGTACCTCGGCGGCCACGGCACCGCGATCGCCGGTGTCATCGTCGACGGCGGGACGTTCGACTGGACGCAGGGCAGGCATCCGAGCTTCACCACCCCCGACGCCAGCTACCACGGTGTGGTGTTCGCCGACCTCGGCGCGCCCGCGTACGCGCTCAAGGCACGCGTGCAGCTGCTGCGAGACGTGGGCGCCGCGGTGTCCCCGTTCAACGCATTCCTGATCAGCCAGGGCATCGAAACGCTGAGCCTGCGGATCGAGCGGCACGTCGCGAACGCGCAGCGGGTCGCCGAGTTCCTCGAGGCACGTGCGGACGTCACCTCGGTGGCCTACGCCGGCCTGCCGAGCTCCCCCTGGCACGAGCGCGCGCGGCAGCTCGCACCCAAGGGTGCGGGTGCGATCGTGGCCTTCGAGTTGGCGGGCGGCGCCGAGGCGGGAAAGAAGTTCGTCAACGCGCTGACCCTGCACAGTCACGTCGCTAACATCGGCGATGTGCGTTCTCTCGTGATCCATCCCGCTTCGACCACTCACGCGCAGCTGTCCCCCGAGGAGCAGCTGGCGTCCGGCGTCACCCCCGGGCTCGTCCGGCTCGCGGTGGGCATCGAGGGAATCGACGACATCCTTGCCGACCTCGAGACCGGCTTCGCGGCGGCCGCGTCTTGACCGTCAGCTCCGTATCGGGCGCCCGTCCGGCCGGGACTCCTGACGGATTCCCGACGCCGGACGGGCGACTGACGGGTATTCCCGTCGGCCCCGTCACGCTCGAGAGCGGTGCCGTCCTCCCGGACGTCGTCCTCGCCGTGCAGGCCTGGGGCAAGCTCAGCCCGACCCGCGACAATGTCGTGCTCGTCGAGCACGCGCTCACCGGCGACTCGCACGTCACCGGTCCCGCAGACAGCGATCATCCCTCCCCCGGCTGGTGGGACGGGATGGTCGGGCCGGGCGCTCCGATCGACACCAACGAGTGGTGCGTGCTGGCCACCAACGTGCTCGGCGGCTGCCGCGGCAGCACCGGGCCGGCGTCCCTGGACCCCGAGGGCCGCCCCTGGGGCTCCCGGTTCCCCGAGATCTCCATCCGCGACCAGGTCACCGCCGAGGTCGCGCTGGCCGACACCCTCGGAATCGAGCGGATCGCCTCGGTGATCGGCGGATCGATGGGTGGCATGCGTGCCCTCGAGTGGATCGTCGAGCATCCGGACCGCGTCGCCTCCGCACTGATCCTGGCTGTCGGCGCGCGGGCCACGGCCGATCAGATCGGCACCCAGACCACCCAAATCGCCGCGATCGAGGCCGACCCGGACTGGCAGGGCGGCGACTACCACGGCACCGGGCGTGCGCCCCGGACCGGATTGGCCATCGCCCGCCGGATCGCGCACCTGACCTACCGCACCGAGGGCGAACTCGACGCGCGCTTCGCGAACTCCTCGCAACGCGGAGAGGACCCCTGGCGCGGCGGCCGGTACGCCGTCGAGAGCTACCTCGAGCACCAGGCCGACAAGCTGGTGGCGCGTTTCGATCCCAGTACCTACGTGCTGCTCACCGAGGCGATGAACCGGCACGACGTCGGTCGCGGGCGGGGCGGGGTCGAGGCGGCCCTCGCATCGACCCCCGTCCCGGTGATCGTCGGCGGCGTCGACTCCGACCGCCTCTATCCCCTGTGGCAGCAGGAGGAGTTGGCGACCCATCTCGCGGGCTCCGGCCCGGTACGGGTGGTGCACTCGAAGGACGGTCACGACGGCTTCCTCACCGAGGCCGAGTGGGTGACCGGCCTACTCGAAGAGACGATGGCACTGGCCAGGGCCGGTCGCGACGGCACCACCGCGGAATGGCCCCGGTCCTGACGAACTACACCGGGCGCACCGTCCCGGGCGGGTAACGCATAGTCTCGCTAACATCAATGTCGTGCCGTCGCCCTCGAATCGCCCCGACTCGACACCCGCTTCGACACGCGATCGGGCCGAGCCTCCGGCAGTCGGGGGAAGCACATTTCCCCCGACAGACGGCCGCCTGACCTCCGTCGACATCGGTTCGTTGCGACTCGAGAGCGGTGTCGTCCTGTCCGACGTCACCCTCGCGGTGCAGTGCTGGGGTACCCCTACCCCGGAGACGGACAACATCGTGCTCGTCGAGCACGCATTGACGGGCGACTCGCACGTCACCGGCCCGGTCGACGGCGAACACATCTCTCCGGGCTGGTGGAACGGCATGGTCGGCCCCGGCGCACCCCTCGACACCGACGAGTGGTGCGTGCTGGCTGCCAACGTGCTCGGCGGCTGCAGCGGCAGTACCGGCCCCACCTCCACGACCACGGACGGACGACCGTGGGGTTCACGCTTCCCCGCCATCTCGGTCCGCGACCAGGTCGAGGCGGAGGTCGCCCTGGCCGACGCGTTCGGCATCGCGCGGTTCGCATCCGTGGTCGGCGGCTCGATGGGCGGCATGCGCGCCCTCGAATGGATGGTCGGTCACCCGGACCGCGTCGGCTCAGCCCTGGTGCTGGCGGCCGGCGCCTGCGCGACCGCGGACCAGATCGGCGCCCAGACGACCCAGGTCTCCGCCATCACCACCGACCCGGACTGGCAGGGCGGCGACTACCACGGAACCGGCAGGTCGCCGGACGGCGGGCTTCGCATCGCCCGACGGATCGCGCACCTGTCCTATCGGGCCGAGTCGGGCCTGGACGCCAGCTTCCGGAACGCCGCCCAGGTCGGCGAGGATCCGCGGTCGGGCGGTCGTTACGCGGTGCAGAGCTACCTCGAGCACCAGGCCGACAAGCTGACCGCGCGCTTCGATCCGGGGACCTACGTGGTCCTCACCGAGGCCATCAACCGGCACGACGTCGGCCGCGAGCGTGGCGGGGTGGCCGCCGCGCTCGCGGCGACCCCGGTCCCGGCGATCGTCGGCGGCATCGACTCGGACCGCCTCTTCCCGCTGCGCCAACTCCAGGAGGTGGCTCACCACCTGCCGGGCTGTGACGGCCTTCGGCTCGTGCATTCCGCGGACGGGCACGACGGCTTCCTCACCGAGGTCGCGTGGGTCACCTCGCTGCTCGGCGAAACGATGGCCTTGGCCAGGTCCGGGCGCCGCGGCGCGTGAGTTGAATCGTGCGTGTCCCACGTCCTGGGAACCCGTGCCCAGGTTCCGACCGATCGGTACGAAAGGTAACGAACCGGGTCACGAGATGCGCATAGGTAACTTTTCGATTAACCTCCGCGACCGTGTCATCGCGCTCTAACATCCTGGCCATGCGTTCGACTGTGAACCACCCCACGACCGCTGACGAGCAGCTTCCCCGTCAGGAAATCACGACCGCGTCGTACATGCGGACGGTCGACGCGTTTCCGCCGACCGACGGACGGCTGACCCAGATCGACATCGGCGCACTTCGACTCGAGAGCGGCGAGGTGCTGCCCGACGTCACCGTCGCCGTGCAGTGCTGGGGCACCCCCAACCCTGCGATGGACAACATCGTGCTCGTCGAACACGCACTGACGGGCGACTCGCACGTCACCGGCCCGGCGGACGACGAACACGTCACCCCAGGCTGGTGGAACGGCATGGTCGGGCCGGGAGAGCCGCTCGACACCAACGAGTGGTGTGTGCTGGCCACCAATGTCCTCGGTGGCTGCCGCGGCACCACCGGCCCCAGCTCGCCGGCCCCCGACGGCAAGCCCTGGGGCTCGCGCTTCCCGATGATCTCCATCCGCGACCAGGTCGAGGCGGAGGCTGCGGTCGCCGACAAACTGGGCATCGCGCGGTTCGCGTCCGTGGTCGGCGGCTCGATGGGCGGTATGCGCGTCCTCGAATGGATGGTCAGCCATCCGGATCGGGTCGCGTCGGCCCTCGCACTGGCGGTGGGACCCCGCTCCACCGCAGACCAGATCGGTGGCCAGACGACCCAGATCGACGCCATCACCGCCGATCCGAACTGGCAGGGTGGGGACTACTACGGCACCGGCAGGAGCCCGGACACCGGACTGAGCATCGCCCGTCGGTTCGCGCATCTGTCCTACCGCGGGGAGGTGGCCCTGGACACGCAGTTCCAGAACGTCCCGCAGAAGGGCGAGGACCTGTGGCGCGGCGGCCGGTTCGCCGTGCAGAGCTACCTCGAGTACCACGCGAACAAGCTGGTGTCGATCTTCGACGCGGGCAGCTACGTGGCCCTCAGCGAGGCCGTCACCCTGTATGACGTCGGCCGCGGGCGCGGTGGACTCGAGGCCGCGCTGACCTCGACCCGCGTCCCCGTGGTCGTCGGTGCCATCGACTCGGACCGGATCATGCCGCTGCGTCACCTCGAGGAGATGGCCGAACTGCTGCCGGGCTGTGAAGCCCTGCGGGTGATTCATTCCGCCGCCGGTCACGACGGCTTCCTCACCGAGGTCCCGTGGGTGACCTCACTGCTCGGTGAGGCCTTGGACCTGGCCAGGGCGAGCCAGATGAGTTCGGTCGCCGTGTAGGACTTCGGTGCTGCCGCCACCTGGGCAGCAGCACCGAACCTGCGTCGATCGAGGCCGAACCGAAACCGATCTCTGACTAGCCGGTGCCGAGCGGGTCGATGGAGACGGCCAGCCAGACGATCGCCGCGCCGACCGCCGTGAGGGCCGCCACGTCGAAGGCCTGGCCGCGCACGGCGAGGAGCCCGACCTGCTCGTCCGGCAGGCACAGCCGGAACCCGGCCGCCAACAGCGTCGCGAGGCCGAAGACGAACGCACCTCGACGCCACCGCTCGGCCAGCACGAAGATCACCGCGACAACGACCACCGCCGACACTGCCAGCAGCGGCAGGTTCCGGCGGGCGAGCCGAGCCCACCGGTTCGTGGTGGCGACCATCACCGGGACTATTCCGAGCCCGCGGCGAGCTGCTCGGCGCGCTCGACGACGTTGCTCAGCAGGAACGCGCGGGTCAGTGGTCCGACGCCGCCGGGGTTGGGTGAGACGAATCCCGCGACCTCACGCACGTCGTCGGCGACGTCGCCGCGCAGTCCGTCCGCGGTGCGGCTCACGCCCACGTCGATCACGGCCGCGCCCGGCTTGACCATGTCCGCGGTGATCAGACCCGCGACGCCGGCGGCGGCAACCACGATGTCGGCGCGGCTCACCTCCGCTGCCAGGTCCTTGGTGCCGGTGTGACAGAGGGTGACCGTGGCGTTCTCGGAGCGTCGGGTCAGCAGCAACCCGATCGGGCGACCGATGGTGACGCCTCGGCCGACCACCGTGACGCGGGCGCCGTCGATCGGGATGTCGTAGCGACGCAGCAGGTGCACCACCCCGCGGGGCGTGCACGGCAGGGTGGCCTCCTTGCCGAGTACGAGCCGGCCCAGGTTCACCGGGTGCAGCCCGTCGGCGTCCTTGTCGGGATCGATGCGCTCGAGTGCGGCGTTCTCGTCCAGGTGCTTGGGCAGCGGCAGCTGCACGATGTAGCCGGTGCACGCGGGGTTCGCATTGAGCTCGTCGATGGTGGCCTCGAGTTCGGCCTGGGTGATGTCGGCGGGCAGGTCGCGCCGGATCGAGGTGATGCCGACCTTGGTGCAGTCGTTGTGCTTGCCGCGCACGTAGGAGGCCGATCCGGGGTCGTCGCCGACCAGGACGGTGCCCAGTCCGGGTGTGATGCCCTTGGCCCTGAGTGCGTCCACCCGAGCCTTCAGGTCGGTGAAGATCTCGTCACGGGTCGCTTTGCCATCGAGGATCGTTGCAGTCACGGCCGCCATTGTTTCAGGTCAGACTGGAACCATGGCAACGACTCCTGAACTTGCACCCGAACTCCGCGGTCCTCGAGTGCTGCTGGTCCCCCTGCGACCCGAGCACAGAGCCCGCCTGCGCGAGATCCACCGCGAGCCCGAGGTGCGCAAGTGGTGGCAGATGCCCGACGACGACTGGCCGGAAGTCGAGGAACGCGACACCACCAAGTACACGGTGCTCGAAGGCGATCAAGTCGTCGGGTTCGCGCAGTGGTACTTCGAACCGGACCCCGAGTACCGGCACGCCGGCCTCGACCTGTTCCTGTCCGCGCAGACGCAGGGTCGAGGACTGGGCACAGAGGTGGTGCGGGTGCTGTGCGCGCACCTGATCGACGACCACAGATTCCACCGCCTCGTCATCGACCCGAAGGTCGCGAACGCCCCGGCGATCGCGTGCTACCGCAAGGTCGGCTTCAAGGACGTCGGGGTGATGCGCGAGTACGAGCTGAACCACGACGGCAGCTGGGCGGACGGTCTGCTGATGGACCTGCTGGCGCGCGAACTCGTGCGCTGACCTCCGGGGCGCCGGCTCAGGGCTCGACGACCAACCCGTGTGCGGTGGCCATCGCGATAGCCTGCGTCATCTCGATCTTCGCCTTGTCGAGCTTGGCGCTGGTCCACAGCGCCGCGTCCACGTGCGCGCCGCGCAGGTCCGCACCCTCGAGGCGCAGTCCGGAGGTCCGGGCACCGAACATGTCGACCGACTGCAACACCGCGTTGCGCAGGTCCGCGCCGACCAGGTTCGCCTCACGTAGCCGGCAATCGGAGAAGTTGACCCCCCGCAGGTCGGCCTTGCCGAGCGAGGCCAGGGTGAAGTCCACCTCGTCGAACTCGATCGGGCGTAGGCGGCAGTCCTGGAAGCTGGACCCGAGCAGGCTGGAACTGCGGAACACGCTGTGCCACAGCCTGGTCCTGGTGAACGTGCAGGAGCGGAACGCGGTCACCAGGTGGCGCGAGTCGGTGAGGTCGGCGCCGGTGAAGTCGCAGTCGGTGAACACCACGTGCTCGGTGTGCAGGTCGCTCAGGTCGGCGTCACGGAACGAGCACCCGGTGTAGTGGCGGTGGGTCCACTGCTGGCGTGGCAGACGCGCGTCCGAGAAGTCCTCGCCGATGAATTCCTGGATGTCGTCCTCAGCCATACCTCGATCCTGCCCTCTCCCACCGACAGTCCGGACCACGGGGACCGCGCGGGTGGCGACGGCAGGTCTGCTACCCGGTGCTGGCAAGCTGATCGGTGTGTTCCGACTGATGTTCCACGAGCCACGTATCCCTCCCAACACGGGCAACGCGATCCGCCTGGTCGCGGGCACCGGATGCGAGCTGCACCTGGTCGGCCCGCTCGGGTTCGACCTGTCCGAGCCGAAGCTGCGGCGTGCGGGCCTCGACTACCACGACCTCGCGTCGGTGACCGTGCACGAGGATCTGCCCGCGGCGTGGTCGGCGGTGGCCCCACAGCGGGTGTACGCGTTCACCGCGCACGCGGACACCTCGTTCACCGACATCGCCTACCAGCCGGGCGATGTGCTCCTGTTCGGACCGGAGCCGACCGGACTGTCCGCGGAGGTCCTGGCGGACCGACATGTCACCGCACAGGTGCGGATTCCGATGATCCCCGGCCGGCGTTCACTGAACTTGTCGAACGCGGCCGCGGTGGCCGTCTACGAGGCCTGGCGTCAACACGGGTTCGCGGGCGGACAGTAGACACAGCTTCGTGGGTGGGCGGTAGTCACTGCGTCGATGACTTGGCAAGTTCCGCTCGCATCTGGGTGAACCGGAACAGCCCCGGTCTGCCCGCGACCGTCTCGTAGTCGCGGACGACCTGGTCGACGAAGTCGGTCGCGCGGCGCTCGTCGAGTCGGCTCGTCCAGGCCGTGGACCCGACCGCACACCACCGCGCGAACGCCTCGCGGGAGCCGAAGTCCCAGTCGAGGTCGCCCACGCGCAGGTCGGTGACCGCCAGGCCCGCCGACGTCGCGAGATCGCGATAGTCCGCCGGATCGACATGCAGGAACGGCGGCTCGAATCCCGCGAAGTCGCCCGACCACTCCGGCCGCCGGCACGCCCGCGTGATGACGGATTCGAGGCTCGGACGTTCGCTCGCGCACACCATCTGCACGATCACGCGGCCGCCGTCGCGGAGCGCCCGCGCGATCCCGGCGAGCGCCCGGTGCTGCTCGGTCACCCAGTGCAGCGCGTTGAAGGAGACGACGACGTCGAACTCGTCGCGGAACGGGAGGTCGCGGGCGTCGGCGACGAGGAACTCGATCGGGGCTCCGTCCGGCCGCGGCCGCGATCGCGCTGTGTCGATCATGCTCGGGGACGCGTCCACTCCGACCACCGAGCCGCGCGGCAGCCGGGCAGCCAGCCGCGCGGTGACGAACCCGTCGCCGCACCCGACGTCGAGCAGGCGTTCACCGCCGCCGAGTGCGAGACCGGACAGCGACTTCTCGGCGAGCGTGCGCTGCAGCCCGCTCACCTGTGCGTAGCCCTCACCGTTCCAGTCGGACATTTGTCAATCCTGCACCTCGAAGCGCTTGTGGCGCGAGGTTGAGCCGGAAGTCAGCCGCACGGAACTCTTCGACACCCCGAAATGCCGGGCGAGCAGTTCCTCGGCCGCCTTGTTCGCCTTGCCCTCCGACGCGGGCGCGCGCACGTACAGCAGCAGAGTGCCGTCGTCGAGGGTCTCGACGAGCGGGCCCTTCCTGCTGTTCGGCTTGATCTGGGCGGCCACGACGCGTGTTCCGGTCATGCGCCACAGTCAACCCGACTGTCGTCGACGGCAGGACCCACCGGCACGCTCGGAAGCACCTCCGCACACGAGATCGAAAAGGTACAACTCGCGGAATCTGTACGAACCGCCGAATCTGTACAGAGTGTGCATTCTGTACAAAGTGCGCGTTCTGTACCTTTTCATTTCTGCGCGCGCATTGATTTCCGGGGACGACGGTTGATTCCCAGGCCGACCGCACGACTGACACGCGACACAGCGCGGTGTCGTCGGCTCACCCCGCGGCGATGTCCAGGAACTCGCGGGCCGAGCCACGCAATCCGCGGTCACGTTCCCACACCGCCAACAGCCGACGTGGCAGTCGCAGCCCCTGCAGTTCGACGGCCACCAGGCGGCCGTCGACGAGGTCCGCGGCCACCGCCAGCGAGGACACCACCGCGGGGGCGTTGCCCGCGACCACCGCGGCCTTGACCGCTGTGCAGGAGGTGAGCTCGAGCAGCGGCGCCACGCAACCGGGCACGGCCTGCTCGAGCGTGGTCCTGGTGCCGGAGCCGAACTCACGCTGGATCAACGGGGTTCGGGCGAGCTCGGCGGGGGCGATCGGACCGGACCGCGACCACGGGTGGCCGGGCGGCACGATCACGACCAGTTCGTCGCGGGCGACCTCGCGCGCGTCGAGTCCGGCGGGCACCTCCGGCCCCTCGACGAAGCCGAGTTCCGCGTCTCCTGCGAGCACCTGCGCGGCGACGTCGGTGGAGTTGAGCAGGCGAACCGACGTGACCACGGTCGGGTGCTTGCGGCGCATGGTGACGGTCCAGCCGGGGACCAGGTACTCGGCGATGGTCATGCTGGCCGCGACCGTGAGGTTCGCCTCGCGCTCGCCTCGCAGCGCCGAGATTCCCGACGCGAGATGCTCTGCCGCGGTGAGTGTTCCGGCCGCCCATTCGAGTACGAGCCCGCCCTCGTAGGTCGGCGTCACGCCGGTGGTGGCGCGGTCGAACACCTTGATGCCGAGTTGACGTTCAGCGGACCGCACGCGGGCGCTGATCGCCTGCTGACTGAGTCCGTGCTCGCGACCGGCGGCGCCCATGCTGCCCAGCCGCGCGACGGAGACCAGCACGTCGAGGGCGGCGAGCTCGGGGACGCGGGGCGAGATCGGCATGCCCCCAGCCTAGCCGCGTCACAATCAATCTTTGTGGCCGGGCAACCGCGGCGCGCCTCCCGGCGGCGATCCGATCGCGGGAAGGTGAGGGTCGGCGCCGTCAGAGCAGCAGGAACGCGGCCCCGACACCGATAAGGACCAGCAAAGCCGCGACGGCGGCCAGCGCGACGAGCACGTTACGCAGCCGGTGCCCGGCCGGCACCGCGACCGCCTCACCCTCCACGACGGACTCGGTGTCGTCGGGTGTCGCGGTCACGAGAGTCGAACCCGCGCTGACAGACTCGGTCGCGGCCCCCGCCGCCGCACCGGGAACCGGCCGGATCCGCCCGATCGCGGTGAGCACCTCGGTGACGTCGTAGGACGGCGGCAACCCGATCGGCTTGTTGACGTGAGTCGCGGTCCGGAAGCCCGCGGCGAGAATTGCCGCGCCGAGCGCTGCGGCCTGCTCCGGACCCGGTCCGACCACACAGTGCACACCGAACTTCTCGGCGAGGGCGTTCGCCACACCTCGCAGCGCGGCGGCATCCCGGGCGACCAGTCCGTCCGCGGTCACCACCACTGCGTCGAGGTTCGACGGCAGCCACCCGAATGCGCCGAGCGCACTGGACAACTGCGCCGTCGGCGAGGACCCGCGTCCGGCGGCGAACCGGAACGACCTCCCGCTGGAGACGCCCGAGCGCACCAGGGTGACCGTCGCTCCGGCGTCGTCGACGTGGTAGCTGCCGATCAACTGACCCGGTTGTTCGGCCACCTCCGACTCGAACCAGGCGCAGGCCGCCTCGGCATCCGAGACCAGCGACACCTCGGAGAGCCCGGAGTAGTTCAGCGAATTGCGCAGCTCCGACACCGTCTCCGAGTCCCAGGCCGACGGATGCGTGGCCACCACCTTGGGTGCACCGCCGTCACGGCCGCCGAAGGTCGGCAGCGGTTCGCACTCACGGACCAGACTCCGCATCGCGGTGGCCACCACGTCCTCGGCCCGGTAACGGGTACCGTCACTGGTCGCCACGCCTTCAGGATCACCCACTCGCGCAACGAATCCCGACAGCGTGCTGATGAACTCCGAATCCTCGCTCGAGTCCCCGCCGCCGAGCACCGCCTCACCGTCCGAACACAGGTAGAGCACGGTGTCGCGGACGATGACGATCGGGTCGGGAGTGCCCGGCTCGTTCGATGCCACCACGAGGGTGGACACCAGACTGCCGATCCGGATCCCAATTCCCACGGACATGCACGTTCCCCATTCGGTGTCGAACAGCTCGCAAACCGCACGCCGACCGAACGCGAATCGTTCGGCAGGATGCCGGGTTACATACTGCTACGCCGACGATCCCACGCGCACCACGCCCCGCCGGGGACCGCGGGGTTGTTTCAGTCGGCGAGCGATTCGATCGCGGTCCGCAGCCGCGTCGCCGCCTCGTCCGCGACCACCGCGAGCTCCGGGTCGTCGGTCACCTCGACCATCAACTGGGGGTTCATCGCCTCCACGACCACCTCGTCGCCGTCCGCCCGGACCACCACGTTGCAGGGCAGCAGCAGGCCGATCTGGCGGTTCAGCCCGACCGCGCGGTGGGCGAGTTGCGGGTTGCACGCGCCGAGAATCAGGTACCGCTCGATGTCCTCGTCGAGCTTCGCCTTCAGAGTGGCCTGCATGTCGATCTCGGTGAGCACACCGAAGCCCTGCTGCTGCAGGGCTCCGCGGGTACGTTCCACCGCATCGTCGAAGGTTGTGGTCAGTGCGGTGGTGATTCCGAGTTCCATGATCTGCGTCCCCGTTTCGCGTTCGGTGCGGTTACCGGTGCGGGTCGATTTCCCACGGCCCGGCGTCGAGCAGGATGTCGACGGCAGTGCCGCCGTCGACGGGCCGGCACACGTGCTCGAGAGCGTCGACCCGCAGCCCCGTCGCCGCCCCGGCAAGGTCGGCGATGGTGGGCAGGATCGCGGGATCCGGCGGGCCGCCGACCCCACGGTGAAAGTTCTCCAGTGAGTGTCCCAGATAGAGCAGCCGGCCGCCGGGCGCGAGCCAGCCTGCCGCGCGGGCGATCTGGGCCTGCAGTTCCTCGATCGGCAGGTGCAGGAAGCTCAGCAGCACCAGGTCCACCGGACCGTCCGGCGACCAGGCGGTGACGTCGCCGACCTGCCAGTCGATCTGCCGCTGAAGATCGCGCCCGCGGGCCTGCTCGATGGCGACCGCCGAGTAGTCGACGGCGGTGACGGTCCAGCCGGCGCGGTCGAGCCATCGGGCGTGCCTGCCGTCACCGCAGGCCAGGTCCACGGCCCGGCCGGGCGTCGCGTCGACCAGCCGCTCGCGGATGGTCTCGGCGGGTTCGGACCCCCACGGATCGGGCCGGTCGCGGTACCGGTCGTCCCAGGCGCTCGCGTCCATTCCCGTCACGCCAGTGTGAGGAAGAGCTTCTCGAGCTCCGCCTCGGTCATGGGGGCCTGGTTGTCGCGGTCCTTGCCCTCGAGGCAGTCCCGAAGCCCGGTGGCGACGATCTTGAAGCCGGCCCGGTCCAGGGCGCGCGACACCGCGGCGAGCTGGGTGACGACGTCCTTGCAGTCGCGGCCGCTCTCGATCATCGAGATGACCCCGGCCAACTGACCCTGTGCGCGCCGGAGCCGGTTCAGCACCAGCGCGATGCTCTCCTCGTCGCCGGTCATGGCGACACCTCCTCTTTCTTTCGATGATCACGTCGAATGACCCGAATTCAGGGTACCCCGTGGGGTATCTTGCGAGTCCACTCCTGGCGCCGGTACCGAACCGCGGCCACACTGGAGGCAAGGCCAGTTCGACCACGTCCACCCCGACCACCATCCGACACGACGCAGGAGACATCATGAGCGAGAACGGGCCCTTCGGCTTCGACCCGGAGGATCTCGACCGCGTGGCCAGGGAGGTGGGCGACGGCCTCCGGGACGCCCTCGGAAAGGTCGGCGGCTTCCTCGGCGAGGCCGGCCTCGGCACCGTGTGGACCAGCGGCATGGGTGAGGCCACGACCCACCGGGTATGGCCGGCGGCGCGGCCCGCGACCACCGGCGACACCGGCGACGGGGTCTGGGCGATCTACCTCGTCGACGACCAGGGCGCCGCTCGCGTCGAGCAGGTCTACGCGAGCGAACTCGACGCGCTGCGGGCCAACAAGACGAACACCGATCCGCGTCGCCTCGTGCGGTTCCTGCCCTACGGGGTGACCGTGGGCGTGCTCGACGAGAACCCGGACCAGGGACCCGCGGAGCCCGACACTCCCGACACGGACGCCTGACCGGCCACTACACCGGTTCACCGACCCGCACCTGCGCCGACTGCCAGGTGCGGTACCCGCCGTCGAGGTTGCGGACCGACCGGCCGAGCTGACCCAGCAGCCGGGCCGCGGTATGCCCGCGCTGGCCGACCTGGCAGTGCACCACAAGCTCCCCGTCCGGCAGCTCGTGCAGCCGGGACCGCAGCTCGTCGAGCTCGACGTTCACCGCGCCGGGGATGGACCCGGCGGCGAACTCGTCCGGCGTGCGGACGTCCACGAGCACCACGCCCGCCGCGAGCAGGTCGGGCAGTTCGTGCCACTGCACCGTCGCGGCCGTGCCCACGCGCAGGTTGTCTGCGATGTAGCCGAGCATGTTCACCGGGTCCTTCGCGGAACCGAACTGCGGCGCGTAGGCCAGTTCGAGGTCCGCCAGTTCGGAGGCCGCGATGCCGCCGACCATCGCGGTCGCGATCACGTCGATCCGCTTGTCGACGCCGTCACCGCCGACGCCCTGGGCGCCGAGGATCGCGTCGGTCTCCGGATCGACCAGCAGCTTGAGCGACATCCCCTCCGCGCCCGGGTAGTACCCGGCGTGCGACTGCGGGTGGGTGTGGATCGCCCGGTACGGCCGACCTGCCGCGCGCAGGCGCTTCTCGTTCCAGCCGACCGCCGCCGCCATCAGTGAGAACACGCCGACGATCGCGGTGCCGACGACGCGGCGCGGGCGCACCGGCAGTCCGGCGATGACATCGGCGACGAGCCGGCCCTGCCGGTTCGCAGGGTTGGCCAGCGGGACGAGACCGGGTTGACCGGAGATCGCGTCGATCTTCTCCACCGCGTCTCCGACCGCGTAGACGTGCTCCGCGGAGGTACGCATCCGGTCGTCGACGGCGATGCCACCACGCGGGCCGGTCGCGATGCCCGCCGCGACCGCGAGCCCGGCTTCGGGTCGCACCCCGATCGCCATCACGACGACGTCGGCGGGCAGGACCCGGCCGTCGGCGAGGGTGACGTCCGCGGCGCCGATCGAGGTGACCTGGGTGCCGAGCTCGAGCCGAACCCCGTTGGCTCGCAGCTCGTCCGCGACGGGCGCGGCCATCTCGGGGTCGAGCGGGGCGAGCACCTGGTCGGCGAGTTCGACAACCGAGACGTCGAGGTTGCGGCGGCGCAGGTTCTCGGCGAGCTCGACGCCGATGAACCCGGCGCCGACGATGACGGCCGAGGTCGCCGAGTCCCCCACCGCGGCGACGAGGCGGTCCACGTCGTCGACGTCGCGCAGCACCAGGGCGCGCTCGACACCCTCGATGTCGGGGACGATCGGACTGGCGCCGGGACTCAGGACCAGGGAGTCGTACGGCTCGGTGAACTCGGCACCGGTTCGCACGTCGCGGGCGGTGACGGTACGGGCCACGGGATCGATCGCGGTCACCTCGGTGCGGACACGCACGTCCAGCCCGAACCGGGCGGCGAGGCTCTCCGGCGTCTGCAGCAGCAGCGCGTCCCGGTCCTCGATCACCCCGCCCGCGTAGTACGGCAGACCACAGTTCGCGAACGAGACGTGACCGCCCCGCTCGAAGACCACGATGTGCGCGGTTTCGTCCAGTCGGCGCAACCTGGTCGCGGCGGACATCCCGCCCGCGACCCCTCCCACGATGACGACCTTCACGTCGGCTCCCTCCGTTTCGGCGAAACTATACCCCCTGGGGTATGTCAACCGGCCCACCGAACGTGGTGTTCCCTGCTGTGACGCATGTCGCGCAACCGATCCGGTCTCAGACCGCGTTCTGGGCGACGACCCACGCCGCGATCTGCGCCCGAGTGGTGAAGCTCAGCTTCGCGCGGACCTTCTCCACGTGCCCCTCGGCGGTGCGCTGAGAGATCACCAACTGCTCGGCGATCGCCTTGTTGGTCAGTCCCTGCGCGACGAGCTCGGCGATCTGCCGTTCCCTCCGGGTGAGGTCCACCCCGGTTCTGTGCGCCCTCGGCTTGGTGGGTGACGTGTCGCGCAGCGCGTAGGCGACCGCCTCGTCGACGGCGAGGTCGCGCCCGCGCTCGAAGGCGGCGTCGAACGATCGCCGGCCGAGGGCCTGGGTGGACCGTTGCACCAGTCGCTCGTGGTGGCCGAACAGGTCCCGGACCACGATCGAGGGACTGCCTGCGGCCTCGCCTACCGAGGCCGATGCGCCCATCAATACCGCGGCGCGCTCCGCGTCGTCCGCCTCGGCCGCGACCCAGCCCAGAATCTCCAGACACATGGCGGACCCGAGCGGATCGTCCACCAGTCGGGTGAGCCGCAACGACTCCTCGACAAGGTGGGTCGCGCGCCCGGGATCGCCCTGCTCCCAGACTGCCAACGCCAGCATGCTCAACGAGTAAGACCGGTACATGGCTTCGCCGTGCGGCTCGGTGAGCGCGATGACCTCTTCGTGGCAGGCGATCGCGCGCAGGTGGTCCCCACTCAGCCCGGATGCCATCGCGAGCCCGGCCAGCGTCCCGACGCGGGGCAGGAGGTCGCCCGCGGATCGGAGTGCCTCGAGACACGACTCGAAGCACTCCGTCGCACGGGGGAACTCGCCGGAGAAGGTGGCGAGGTAGCCGGTGGCCGAGACGACGAACGCGGTCGTGGATTCGTCGCCCAGGGACTCCGCGAGTTGCCGCGCGGTATCGGTCAGCGCCGCCCCCGCGCCGAGGTCGCCCTGCATCATGGCGAGCATGGCGCCTGAGCACAGCACGGTGGTCCGGATCGAGGTGGGCGGGCCGGCATCACCTGCCGTCGCCCGCTCGATCCAGTACCGCCCCTCGCTGTACAACCCCCGCAGGACCCAGAAGGGGTAGGAGCCGGTGATGATGCGCAGCGCGGCGTCCGTCTCACCCGGCTCGGTGGTGCTGAACTCCAATGCCTCGCGCAGGTCTGCGTGCACGTGGTCGAGTCGGGCGATCCACTCCAGCTGCCGAGGGCCGATCCACTCGGCCCCCGCCTGCACCGCCAGCCGCTCGTACCAGTCGCGGTGCCGTCGTCGGAGCATCGGCTCCTCACCGGCCTCCGCCAGCTTCTCCAACCCGTACTCGCGGAGGGTCGCGAGCATCCGGTAGCGGTCAACCGAGCCCTCCTCCACGGTCAGGATCGACTTGTCGACCAGGGACGCGACGACCTCGGAGACCTCCCCCGACTGCAGTTCTCCCGCACAGATCCCCTCGATGGCGTCGAACTCGACGCCGCCCGCGAACACCGCGAGCCGACGCCACAATCTCTGCTCCTGGGAGGTGCACAACTCGTAGCTCCAGTCGACACACCACCGCAACGTCTGGTGCCGCGGCGGTACGCCGCGATGCACCACGGTCAGCAGCTGGAACCGATTCGTGAGCCGGTGCAGGATCTGCTGCGGGGACAGCACGCGCAACCTGGCCGCGGCGAGCTCGATCAGCAACGGCAGACCCTCGAGCCGCTGGCAGATCTCCGCGACGGTGAGCTGGTTGTCCTCGGTGAGACTGAACTCCGGCAGGACGGCACGTGCCCGTTCAGTGAACAGGTTGACCGCCTCGTACCGGGACAGGCCGTTGGTCGACGTCGGTCGGTCCGAATCCGGGACCGTCATCGGCGGCACGCGAAGGGTCGCCTCGCCGCTGACTCCCAGGGACTCCCGGCTGGTTGCCAGTATCCGCAATTCGGGACAGGCGCGTAGCAGTGCTGTCACGAACTCGGCGACCGCGTCCACCAGGTGCTCGCAGTTGTCCAGGACGAGCAGCAGACGCCGGTCGGTCAGGAAGTCGATGAGCAGGTCGAGCGGGGTGTATGCCAGTCGCTCCCGAAGCCCGAGCGCCGTCGCGACCGTCTGCGCCAGCAGGTTGGGTTCGCGTAGGTCACCGAGCTCGACCAACCACACTCCGTCGGGGTAGGTCCGCCGCGAGCCCTCACCGACCCGCAGGGCCAGCCGAGTCTTGCCGACGCCCCCGATTCCCGTCACCGTGACGATGCGGAAGTCGGACAGCAGTCCGCGGACCCCCTCGATCTCGTGGCGACGGCCGACGAAACTGGTGAGTTCGTGGGGGAGGTTTCCTACTATCCGCTCGTGCGCCACGGACGACATCGCCGACGTCCCTTCGTAAGTCGCGGCCCCCCGCGATGCCACATCACTCGAATTACGAAGTAAGGGTAGCGCTTGCCTCGGGGCCGGACTACGCGTGCGCCTGGTACCCGGTCTCGCCGTGCGCGGCAACAAGACGGAAAGCTTCCTCGCGGCGCGAATGGGACCGCCCTTCGTCACCGAGCAGACCGTGGACCAACGCCGAGCCCAGCAGGGTCGAGATCTCGGGGACGCCCCCGCTCACCCGGAACGAGTCGAGTGAGTCCTCGAAGCAGTACGCCGCGCCCCGCATGTCACAGTCGAACACGGCCAGGTATCCGGCGGCCTCGGCCACGATCGCGAGCAGGGTGGGGTCACCCAGGCGCGCCGCGGCGTGTCCGGCCTTGTCCACCAGTGCCTCCGCGGCCGCGAGGTCGTCGTCGTATCCGGCCAGCACGCCGTCGACGCACAGTGTGGTGACGCGGTCCTCGATCGCCCGCCCGCACTCGTTCTCGTCGGCAGGGTCGAGCCCCGCACCCGGCAGCCCTCCCATGATCCTGCGAAGGAACAGTGCGCTCGTCATCCGGAGGGACGCCGCCCCTTCCCCAGGCTGTGTCCGGCAGCACTCGAGTGCCTCGCGAACAGTCAGCGGCTCGTGCACGAGCCGCTCCTCCCACTCCAGAGCGTGAAGACCGGACCAACCGGTTTCCGTCGGGTCCATCACCGCGCGGCGGTGCTTCGTCATGGAATCACGCATCGGTCACCTCGATGGTCGGGGGTTCTGGGCAGGTACCAGCGTCCTCGACGCGTGTGGCTCACGGCCACGGGAGAACTACCTGTTTGGTGCCCGCGCCTACCCGCGTCCGGTCCCTCGGTCCGGTTCCCGAGCGGATGCCCCCGCGGCGACCCACGCCGCGATCTGCGCGCGGGTGGCGAAGCCCAGCTTGGTGAGGATGTGCTCGACGTGCCCTTCGGCGGTGCGCTGCGCGATCACGAGCCGCTGCGCGATCTCCCTGTTGGTCAGGCCCTGCGCCACCAGGTCGGCGACTTCCCGTTCGCGTTTCGTCAGGACGGATGTCGACTCGGACGCCTGGGCCGGTGCGAACTCGTCGAGCGCGTAGGCGACGGCATCGCCGAGACCGAGGTCGCGGCCGCGCTCCATCGCTGCGGCGAAGACGCGCGGACCGAGCGCGGCGCGCGCCTGCTTGCGTCGCCGCTTCTGGTAGCCGACGAGGCCCGGGATGACCAGCTTCTTGATTCCGGACTCCTCCCCCACGGCGTCGGCGGCGCCCATCAGCACCGCAGCCCGCTCGCAGTCCTGCCGTTCGGCGGCGACCCACGCCAGCGCCTCGAGGCAGGTCGCGCAGGTGAGCGGATCGTCCAGCATGCGGGTCAACCGGAGTCCCTCCTCGAGGAGCGCCGTCGCCCGGGCCGATTCGCCCCGCTGCCCCACTGCGAGCCCAAGGGTGCACAGCGAGTAGGCCCGGAACATGGACTCACCGCGGCCGTCGGTGATGGCGAGAATCTCCTCGTGGCAGGCCAGCGACCGCCTGCCCTCGCCCCGCAATCCGCTGGCCAGGGCCAGGCCGAGCAGGCTCGCGACGCGTCGCAGCGGGTTCCCCGTGACGCCGAACGTGCGCACCGCAGCCTCGAGATCCAGCACCGCGCGGGGTAGGTCGCCGGCGAATATCGCCACATACCCACTCGCCGACCTGGCCAGCGCCGTCCATTCCTCGCCGCCGACCGCCGCGGCGGCTGTCCGCGCCTGCGCGCTCAGCGCGGTCCCACCCGGGACGTCTCCCTGCATCACGGCGAGCACGCTGCCGGCGTACAGCGCGGCGACTCGCGCCGCAGTCGGCGACTCGCTCTGGCAGGCCAGGGCGCGGTCCAGCCAGCGCCGGCCCTCCCCGAGCACCCCGCGGGCGAGCCAGGACAGGTACATCGCCGCTGCGATCCGCAGGGCGGACTCGGCCTCGTCCGGATCGGACAGGCAGTAGTCCAGCGCGTCGCGCACGTTCGCTTGTTCCCGGTCGAGGCGGCGGATCCACTGCACCTGCCGCGGCCCGATCCACTCCGCCTCCGCACGCTGTACCAGCTGCTCGTACCAGTCCCGGTGTCGCCGGCGCAGCGCGTCGAGCTCGCCGCTGCTCCGCAGCTTCTCGAGGCCGTAGTCGCGCAGGGTCTCGAGCAGCCGATACCGAACCACCTCACCGTGGTCCTCACGAATCAGGATCGACTTGTCCACCAGGGCGGCCACCACGTCGAGGACGTCGTCGGGCCCCGGGTCCGCGGCGCGCACTCCTTCCGCCGCGTCGAGCTCGAAACCCCCGGCGAACACCGACAGGTGTGCCCACAGTTCCCGCTCCCGGTCGGTGCACAGCTCGTAACTCCAGTCGATGCACATCCGCAGCGTCTGCTGCCGCGGCGGTGCACCCCGGTGACCGATGGTCAACAGGCGATACCTGTCGGTGAGCCGCTGCAGGATCTGCTGCGGGGACAGGGCCCGCAGCCGCGCCGCGGCCAGCTCGATCGGCAAAGGCAGCCCGTCCAGCTGCTGGCAGATCCGGGCGACGGCCCGCGTGTTCTCCTCGGTGAGGCCGAACCCGGGCAGCGCCGCGACCGCGCGCTCGGCGAACAGGGTCATGGCCGGGTACCGGGGTATGCCGCCTGGCGGGGGAAGCCGGTCGGGATCCGGCACCTCGAGCGGCGGCACCCGCACGGTCACCTCCCCGGGAATACCGAGCTGTTCGCGGCTGGCGACCAGGATCCGCACCCCCGGGCAAGCCCGAAGCAACGCATCGGCCAGCCCCGCGACCGCCTCGACCAGGTGTTCGCAACCGTCGAGCACAAGCAGTAGATCCCGCTCGGCGCAGTAGTCGACGACCATGTCGAGTGGTGGGCGACTCGACACCTCGCGTAGACCCAGCGCGGCCGCCGTCGCGTCCGCGACCAGCATCGGATCCCCGAGTTCCCCCAGTGCCACGAGCCAGACACGGTCGTCGAACGCCCGCCGGCTCTCCCCTGCTGCCCGAAGCGCGAGCCGAGTCTTGCCGACACCGCCGATTCCCGTGAGCGTCACCAGCCGAGACGTGGACAACAGCCGCCGGATGTCGGCCACCTCGCGCTGGCGACCGACGAAACTGGTCAGGTCCTGGGGAAGGTTCCCGGATCTACCGCGGGTGCCAGGCAACATCGACTCGACACTCCCTGCCCACCGTCCCCCGCCGATTCGACGGTACTCCTCGCCCGTGGGGTTGCGGTCCTACTGTCAGCGGAAGTCCCTCGACTTCCCGGCCATCCGCAGGTCCATCCGCTGCAACCGGTCCGCGACCACCGTCACCGCACCCTCCGCGTTCTGTACCCGCCCGCGGACCAGCAGAGCCGGTGCGGTGTGCGCGAGGGTGCGGTAGCGGGCCCACAACCCGACCGAGCAGACCACGTTCACCATTCCCGTCTCGTCCTCGAGGTTGATGAAGGTGACACCGGCGGCGGTGGCCGGACGCTGCCGATGGGTCACCGCTCCACCGACGAGCACCCGGTCGCCGTCGGGGACCGCCAGCAGACCGGACGCCGGGACCACCCCGAGCGCGTCGAGCTGCGGGCGCAGGAACTGGGTGGGATACGAGTCCGGGGAGACCCCGGTCGCCCACACGTCGGCCGCGGCCAGTTCCACGTCACTCATCCCGGGCAGGGTAGGTGAGGTCACCGATGTCCCCATGCCCGGCAGGCGGTCCGGGCGCTCCCCCGCGGCGGCGCCCGCCGCCCACAGGGCCTGCCGTCGCGAACCGGCGAAACAGGCCAGTGCGCCCGCGGTGGCCAGCGACTCCGCCTGCGCGGTGGTCAACTCCACCCGGCCGGTCAGGTCGAGCAGCGAAGCGAACCGCCCACCCGCACACCGCGCGGCGACGATCTTCTCGGCCAGCGCCGCCCCGATGTGCCGGACCTCCCCGAGCCCGAGTCGCACCTCGCTGCCACCGCATTCGAGGCTCGCGTAGGCCAGGCTCGCGTTCACGTCCGGCCCGTGCACGGTCACCCCGTGCCTGCGGGCGTCCGCGACCAGCGACTGCGGCGAGTAGAACCCCATCGGCTGGGCCCGCAGCAGACCGGCGCAGAAGGCGGCGGGATGGTGCAGCTTGAACCACGCCGAGTAGAACACCAGCGAGGCGAAGGACTGCGAATGACTCTCGGGGAAGCCGAAATTCGCGAAGGCGTACAGCTTCTCGTAGATCCGGTCCGCGACGTCGCCGGTGATGCCGTGCAGCTCGCGCATACCGTCGTAGAGTCGGCCCCGCAGCCGCTCCATCCGCTCCGGCGAACGCTTGGATCCCATCGCCCGGCGCAACTGGTCGGCCTCCGCCGCGGAGAAGCCGGCGACGTCCACGGCCATCTGCATCAGTTGCTCCTGGAACAGCGGCACCCCGAGAGTGCGTTCGAGGGAGTTCTCCAGCGCGGGGTGGTCGTAGGTGACGGGCTCGATCTTGTTGCGGCGGCGGATGTACGGGTGCACCGAGCCGCCCTGGATGGGGCCGGGGCGGATCAGCGCGACCTCGACCACCAGGTCGTAGAACGTACGGGGCTTCAGCCGTGGCAGTGTCGCCATCTGGGCGCGGGACTCCACCTGGAACACCCCGACCGAGTCTGCGCGACAGAGCATCTCGTAGACCGCCGCCTCGGCCAGGTCCAGCCGCGCCAGGTCTACCTCGAGGCCCTTGTGCTCGGCGACCAGGTCGATCATGTAGTGCAGTGCGGAGAGCATGCCGAGCCCGAGCAGGTCGAACTTGACCAGGCCCACCGCAGCACAGTCGTCCTTGTCCCACTGCAGGACGCTGCGGTTCTCCATCCGCGCCCACTCCACCGGGCACACGTCGGCGATGGGCCGGTCGCAGATCACCATGCCGCCGGAGTGGATGCCGAGATGGCGTGGGAATCCCTCGATCTCACCGGCCAGCTCGAGCACCGCGGGCGGAATGTCCGTCCCCGTCTCGTCCTTGACGCCGGTCCACCGGCTGACCTGCTTGCTCCAGGCGTCCTGCTGTCCCTGCGAGTAGCCCAGCGCGCGGGCCATGTCCCGGACCGCCATCTTGCCGCGGTAGGTGATGACGTTCGCGACCTGCGCGGCATAGTCCCGGCCGTACCGGTTGTAGACGTACTGGATCGCCTCCTCACGTCGGTCGGACTCGATGTCCACGTCGATGTCGGGCGGACCGTCCCGCTCGGGTGAGAGGAACCGCTCGAACAGCAACTTGTTGCCGACCGGGTCCACGTTGGTGATGCCGATGGCGTAGCAGATCGCCGAGTTGGCCGCCGAACCCCTGCCCTGGCAGAGGATGTCGTTGCGCCGACAGAAGGACACGATGTCGTGCACCACCAGGAAGTAGCCCGGAAAGCTCAGCTGCGCAACGATGGCCAGCTCGTGTTCGATCTGACGGTAGGCGTCGGGCCGCTGCTCCGGGGTGCCGTAGCCGCGGTGCGCGCCGATCATCGTGAGCTCGCGCAGCCAACTGTCCTCGGTGTGCCCGTCCGGGACGTCGAAGGGCGGCAACTGCGGCGCGATCAACCGCAGGTCGAAGGCGCACTCGCGGCCGAGGTCCGCGGCGGACGGCACCGCGGTGGGATGCGCGGCGAACAGTCGTGACATTTCCGCACCCGAGCGCAGGTGCGCTCCCCCGGTCGGCGCCAGCCATCCGGCAGCCTCGTCCAGGCTCTGCCTGGCCCGGACAGCCGCCATCGCCATCGCCAGCCGTCGCCGCCCCGGATCGGCGAAGTGCGCGGCGGTGGTCGCGACGACGGGCAGTCCGCAGCGGAACGCGAGGTCGGCCAGCGCGGCATTGCGTTCGTCGTCCTCGGCGATCCCGTGGTGAGTGAGTTCGACGGTGACCCGGTCGGGGCCGAATCGTTCGACGAGACCGCGCAACTCGGCCTCCGCGGACGTGACTCCCCCGGTCGACAGCGCGCCGCGCACGTGACCCTTGCGGCAGCCGGTGAGGATCTGCCAGTGCCCGCCCGCAGCGTCGGTCAGCGAGTCGAGGTCGTAGCGCGGCTTGCCCTTCTCCCCGCCTGCCAGGTGCGCGGCCGCGAGCTGCCGGGACAGCCGGCGGTAGCCTTCGTGCCCGCGGGCCAACACCAACAGGTGGGTACCGTCCGGATCGGCCACCCCCGCCCTCGAATCCGTTGAACCGAGGGACAATTCGGCCCCGAACACGGTGCGCATGGCCAACTCCTTGGCGGCCTCCGCGAACCGGACCACCCCGTAGAGTCCGTCGTGATCGGTCAGTGCGATCGCCTCGAGGCCGAGCCGGACGGCCTCCTCGACCAACTCCTCGGGCGAGGACGCACCGTCGAGGAAGCTGAACGCCGAGTGCGCGTGCAGTTCCGCGTAAGGAACGACCGGAGCCTCGATCGGTTCCACGCGTCCCGCGCGATACTCGCCGCGCTTGCGGGACCATGCCGGACTGTCGCTCCCGTCGCCGGGATACATCGCCTCCGGCGGGTTCCGCCCGGGCCGCCCCGAGAGCACCCGCTCCATCTCCGACCACGTCGGTGGCCCGTTTCCCCAGCCCATTGCCCGGCACCCTTCCCTGTCGCACCCGCCACCGGGGAGCCGGCGGCGATTGCCCGAGCGGGGAAGTCGCATCGAACGTGTGTTCTACAGTGCATCTGCGAGGCCTCCCATGTCAACCCGAGCCGAACGGCCGGCCACGGACACGGCCCTCCGGAGACGGAATCCGGACCCGGGGCCCGTTCATCGCCCACCACATTTCGATCGGCCAAATTGGTGTGACCCGAATTCTTACCGCAAAGTAAGCGTGAATTCATTACTCGAGAGTAGACATTTTCTACCCGCAAGTAGATTTCCCGAACAATTCCGATAGCGCATCAATCGCAATTGCCGGAATACTCGCGCAACCTCGGCATTACGGACACCACGCGACACGAAACGGACATATCACCACGCTGACCTGGACAGATGTCAAACATTGCCCACCTGGGGTGCGCGCAGAACCGATAAATACCCCGTTATATGCTCCGCCCGATCGACGCGGGTCGAACCATTCACGAGAAGGCGGGTAACAGTTACTCGACGAATTCGATCGCGATCCGACCACCGATTGATCGACACAAATAACGACAACCAGTCAGAGATTCGAGCTGCGCTCGAATCCGTTTCCAGGGGGACGGGATGACCACCACCACAGCCGGCAGCAACGCCGCACGCACGGTCACCATGGCCGAACTGCCCGAACTCGCAGGCAAGACCCTCGGCACGTCGTCCAGGGTCCTGATCACGCAGGAACAGATCAACCTGTTCGCCGACGCCACCAATGACCACCAGTGGATCCACGTCGATCCGGCCCGGGCCGCCGACGGCCCGTTCGGCGCACCGATCGCGCACGGCTATCTCACCCTGTCGCTCGCGGTCGAACTCTTCTCGCACCTGCTGGACGTGACCGACTGCGCTCAGCTGATCAACTACGGACTCGACAAGGTCCGCTTCCCTGCCCCCGTGCCGGTCAACTCGTCCGTGGGTGCGATCGCCGAGGTGACCGCGGTCGAGCCGTGCGCGGGCGGCTACCAGCTCGCCGTGACCCTCACCTTCGACGCACTGGGCGTCGACCGCCCGGTGTGCGTGGCCCAGATGATCCTGCGCTACCTCGGGGACGTCACTGGCGCGAGCGCCGTGGGAGGCAACCGTGCTTGAGCAGACGAGACGGCGACTGTCCGCCAAGGTCGATCCGGTCGGCTGGTTCTCCGCGAGTGCTTCCGTCGCCAAGAGCGCGGCGCGCAATCCGGCGGCCGTCGCGGCCGCCACCGGCAAGCTCGCGATCGGGCTGGCGCAGATCCCGTCCGACACCGTCCGGGTCGCCGTCGGCGCGGACACCGAGCCGCCCGCCCCGGACGACGTCCGGTTCCGCAACCCCGCCTGGCGGGAGAATCCGGCGTACTTCGCCGTGCTCCGCTCCTACCTGTGCGCGCGGTCGTACGTCGATCGCCTGGTCGACGCGGGTGCCGACGACGCCTTCAAGGCCGCCAAGGCCCGCCAGCTCGCCCACCTTCTGCTCGATGCCGCCGCACCGACCAACAACCCCGTCACCAACCCGGAGGTGTTGACCCGCGCGATCACGACGGGCGGCAAGAACCTGGCCCGGGGCGCCTCGTACCTGGTCGAGGACATCGTCAAGCGCGGTGGCCGACCGCAGCGGATCGACGAGAGCGCTTTCACGCTCGGCGAGAACATGGCCGCCACCCCCGGCAAGGTGGTCTTCCGGAACGATCTGATCGAGCTGATCCAGTACGCACCCCAGACCGATCAAGTGCACGCGACGCCACTGCTGGCATGCCCGCCGTGGATCAACAAGTACTACATCATGGACATCGCCCCGGGCCGCAGCTTCGTCGAATGGGCGCTCCAGCACCGCCGGACCGTGTTCCTCATCTCCTACCGCAACCCCGACGAGTCGATGCGCGAGGTCGGATTCGACGACTACCTCGTCGACGGAGTGAAAGCCGCGATGGACGTCGTCGAGGAGATCACCCGGGCCACGAAGATCGACCTCGTGGGGCTGTGCCTGGGCGGGGCGATGGCGTCGATCGCGGCGGGCTACCTGTCCGGCACGGACGATTCCCGGCTGGGCACGTTGACGTTGGCCAACACGCTGCTCGACTACAGCAGTCCCGGGGTCCTCGGCCTGCTCACCGATCCCGGGACCCGGGCCAATGCGGACGTCCTGATGGCGAGGCAGGGCTACCTTCCGGGCGCGGACATGGCGCTGACCTTCGACCTGCTGCGGGCCAACGACCTGATCTTCAGGTACTGGGTCAGCCGGTGGATGCTGGGCGAGGCGCCTCAGGCATTCGACCTGCTGGCGTGGAACGAGGACTCGACCCGGATGCCCGCCTCGATGCACAGCACCTACCTGCGCACGCTCTACGGCGAGAACCAGTTGGCGCAGGGCACGTTCACCATTGCCGGACAACAGATCTCGTTGTCCGACGTCGACAGTGACGTGTACATCGTGGGCGCGATCGACGACCACATCGTGCCGTGGGAGTCGTCGTACGCGGGTGCCCTGCTGTTCGGCGGCAAGGCGCGCTTCGTCCTCTCGAACGGCGGACACATCGCGGGCATCGTCAATCCGCCGGGAAAGAAGAGCTGGGTCGAGACGCTCGGCGCGCCCGAGGACCTGGCCGCCCCCGCGTTGCCGACGGATTCGACAAGCTGGCGGACCTCGGCACAGCGCCGCAGCGTCTCGTGGTGGGAGGACTGGGCCGCATGGGCAGGGCCTCGGGCCGGCGAGTTGCAGGCGCCGCCGCCGATGGGAAGCACGGAATACCCGGTCATCGGAAATTCCCCCGGCACATACGTTTTCAGTTGACCCGACCGCAAGACACTGGACCGTTAGCAGTCGACATGCTAACCTGCTAACAGCAGTCCGAACCGCACCAGGAGGCATCACATGGCCGCACAGACAACGTCCACCGCAGGCACCAAGAACGTCGTCGCCGAGGGCGTCGAGTCCATCACCAAGTCCTTCGACGAGAACCTCGAACGTGTGCAGGGACTCAACGAGAAGTTCGTCGATGCCGCCAAGCTGAGCGGCAATTTGTCGCTCGACACCTACGAGAAGACGGTCACCTCCGTCCTCGACTTCCAGAAGTCGATCGCGGGCGCCACCAAGCTGGACTGGCTCACCGCCGTCGTGGACGCGCAGACGTCGCTGGTCAAGGGCATCAGCACCGCAGCCACCACTGCCGCACGCGAGATTCTCAAGTAGCCCGGCAGCACGATCCCTCGGCCCCCGACCGGTTCGAACGAGCCGTCCGGGGGCCGACCCGCGTTCATCGCTGGATCTCGAGGTGGAGGACCGTGCAGAGGACTATTCGCGAATTGTTCTGGGCTGCAGCAGAAACCCCGCGGCAGCTGATGACATCGACAGTTGCCGGCTGGAACGGGTACCTGCGATCGGCTGCGCGACGCGGAGTCACTCCGCTCGATGTGGCGCTCGACTGCACCGAGTTCTTGCAGGCCGCGACGCGACGCGCGCCGACCCGATTCGTGCATCCGAACACCGTCAGGCGCGTGTGGCCGCTGGCCCGGTTGCGGGAGTTCTCGCCGACCGTCCCCGACGGGACCGTCCCGACCCTGGTACTGCCGCCGCTGTCCGGACACGCCTCGACCCTGTTCGACCTGACCGTCGACCTCAGCCTGGTGCGAACCGCGTGCGACGCCGGACTGCGCGGGGTGCACTGCCTGGAATGGCTACCGCCCTCGTCGGCTACGTCGGCGGCCGGCATCGACGACGTCGTGGCGGTGCTCACCGAGGCGATCGAGGAACTCGGCGGCATCGCCAATCTGGTCGCCTACTCGCAGAGTGGTTGGCTGGCGGCCGGATACGCCGCCGTGCATCCGAGACGGGTCAACACGCTCACCATCGCGGCGGCGCCGATCGACTTCGGCCCCGGTATCCCCGACCTCACCCCCGTGCGGTCCGGCCGACCCGGCGTGGCCCCCGCGGGTGCCACGACAGTGCCACCCGCGGCCACCCGGACGGCCGCACTCCGGCTGGCGGAGTGGCCCGAGGAATGGGCCCGACTGATGGACCTGTGGGCACACATCCGTGACCCCGTCCGGGTCGCCGCGTACGTCGCCGTGCAGAGCTGGCTCGATGCACCGCAGGGCATCCCGTCGGGCTTCTACCGCTGGGCGGCGGTACACCTGTTCCTGCGCAACGAACTGGTCCGCAGCGAGCTGGAGATCGACGGCAGCACAGTCGATCTCGGTGCCGTCACGTGTCCACTGTTCCTGCTCGCCGGCACCCGCGACCCCATCGTTTCCGCCCGCCAGTTGTGGGCCCTGGCGGATCACGTGTCGACTCCACGGAACCTGATCACCCGTCGCGTCGTCGCAACGGGCCACCTCGGGATGGTCGTCGATCCGGAGGTCCTCCGCCGACATTGGCTGCCGGTGCTGCGGGATGTGGCGGACCTGTCCGAACCGTGACTCAGTCCGCGTCGCGCTCCGAATCCGCGGACGCCGCCCGGTCACTCGGCGCCGTTCCCCCGCGTCGCCGCTTCGCGACCGTCACCTCCCGGAAGGTCTCGTACATCTCCTCGAGGGTCGCCCGCTGCGCCTTGGTCAGGTCGCCGTCGCGACGGATGGCGGCCACCACATCCGGCAACTGCCCGGAATCGGCTCGGCTGGACTGAGCGGAGAGTATGTCCGCCGAGGTGTGCAGGTGCTCGGCGATGGCCTCGAGCACCTGTTCGCTCGGCTCGCGGAGATTGCGTTCGATCTGGGACAGGTAGGGATTGGAGATCCCGACCATCTCGGCGAACTTGCGCATCGGAACTGCCGCCAGCTCCCGCTGCTGCCGGATGATCTCGCCCAGGGTCGGGAGTCGGGCGGAGTCGTCCTTCATGGGCGCAAGCCTACTGAACCGGGCGCACCGGCCGTCCCCCGCGCAGCAGTCACCGCCCGTGCGGGACCAGGCGAGTCAGCGAATGTCGCGACCGTCGAAGGCGATCAACGTAGCGACGAGGAACACCCCCGTCGTCGCGAGCAGCACCGTGACGGAAGGCCACGACAGCCCCTCCTCGAGTTGGTTGTCGCCAACCGCGTAATAGAACAGCGACGCATACTTCGCCGAGTGCAGCCAGTCGATCGTCGTGGCAAGGGAACTGACCAGATAGGACGCGGCGGCGACCGCACTGGCAACGCCGATCGCCGCTCCCCGGCTCGCCCCGGCCGCGGCGACGACCATCGCCAACATGCCGAAGGCCAGGCCCAGCAGCACGACGCCGACGGTGGTGCCCACCAGGTTCCACAGGTCGACGTCCAGGCTGAAACCGCGCCCGATCAGCACGCACAGCCCCGTGACGATCGGCACCGCCAGGCTCAGCGCAACCATGGCGGCGGCCTTCTGCAGTGCAATCCACCGGCGCTCGACCGGCAATGTCGCTATCAGCGCCAGCGTCCCGTCCTCGTCCTGCCCGGCGATGCAGGACGCCCCGTAGCCGATCGTCACCATCAGCACGATCAGCGGGAGGAAGTTCGCGTACAGGTTCGCGTTCAACCACCCGGCGGGAGAGGTCAGCGAACCGGCTATGCCGAACAGTGCGCCGAAGGTCAAATTGCCGGAGAACAATTCGTCGAGGCCGGTGTCGTTCTTGAACGACGGGTACAGGACCACGATGATCAGCGCGTAGAGGGCGATGCCCAGCGCATAGAAGAAGATGGACCGCCGGCGCAGCCGAAGGTCGAGGCCTGCCAGGTCAATCGACATGCGCATCCTCCTGCGACGAGTCATCCCGGTAGTACCCGAGGAACAGTTCGTCGAGATCGGCGCCCCGCGCGCTCATCTCGACAGGTTCGAGCTCGGCGGCGACTCGCAACAGCGGCGCCACCGAGCCCGCCACCGACAGCACCACGCCGTCCGCGGCGGCGCTCACCACGCGCACCCCGTCCAGGTCTGCGAAGCTCCCCGCGTCGACCGTGCGATCGAAACGGAACTCGACCGTGCTCGGCGCGCTGCGCCGCAGGTCGGCCACGGTGTCGGTGACCACGAGCCGACCCTCCTTGATGATCGACACCCGGTCGGCGAGCCGCTGGACCTCGTCGAGATCGTGTGACGACAGGAACACCGTCCGACCCTCGGCCGTCGTCTCACGGACCAGCTTGACGAACTCGTCCTGCAGCAGCGGGTCGAGCCCGGAGGTCGGCTCGTCCAACACGAGCAGATCGGGACGGTGACCGAACGCCATCACCACCCCGATCTTCTGTGCGTTGCCCTTGGACAGCATGCGCACCGGCCGATCGAGTTCGACACCGAATCGTTCGACCAGTTCGTCACGGTAGCGGCGGTCCCGCGCGCCCTGGAGCTTGCCGAACCTGTCCAGATGTTCGCGGCCGGTGAGCTTCGGGAAGAGGGTGAGTTCACCGGGCAGGTACCCGGTCCGGTCATGGATCCGCGCCGCCTGGGTCGCCGCGTCCAGACCGAACACGGTCGCGGTCCCCGACGTGCGCCGGTAGAGCCCGAGAAGCATGCGGATCGTGGTCGACTTGCCCGCACCGTTGGGGCCGAGGAACCCGAAGATCTCCCCCTCGGCGACCTCGAATGTGACGTCCTCGACGCCCCTGCGACGGCCGAACCGACGAGTCAGTCGATCCACCGCAATCACCGTCGTCATCTCGGCCCTCCTGGTCCGCGAGGATCCCCGTGCCCGCCCGGACCGAGCCCTGCCTCACCTGCCACGGGGATCACGTCAGCCGACGATCAGCACGGCCGCCCCGGTGACCCGACCCTCCCGCAGGTCGGTCAGCGCACGGTCGGCCTCGTCCAGCGCGTACCCCTTCGCGGTCACCAGCAGTCGATGCTCGCCCGCGAAGGCGAGGAACTCGTGGGCGTCTGCGCGGGTGTTGGCGGTGACCGAGCGCAACCGTCTCTCCTCGAAGAGGTGCCGCTGGTAGTTCAGCCGCGGGATGTCGGATAGGTGGATGCCCGCGACGGCAAGGGTCCCGCCACGGTCCAGCGCCTCGAGCGCGGGTGGGACGAGCGTGCCCACCGGGGCGAAGAGGATCGCCGAATCCAGCGGCACCGGAGGCGGATCCGCCGCGCCCTGCACCGAGGCGGCGCCGAGCTCGAGCGCCAGTGTCCGCGCATGGTCGCCTCGGGTCATCACGTGCACTTCGGCACCGCGGGCGATCGCCACCTGAGCGGCCAGGTGCGCACTGCCGCCGAACCCGTAGATGCCGAGCCGTCCACCCTCGGGCAGGTCCGCGCACGCGAGCGCCCGATAGCCGATGATGCCCGCACACAGCAGTGGCGCCAGCTCCTCGTCCAGGTAGCCGTCGGGCAGCCGGTGCGCGAACGCGGCGGGCACCACCGCATACTCGGCGTAGCCGCCGTCCTCGTCCCATCCGGTGTATCGCGAACCCGGGCAGAGGTTTTCCCGCCCGCGCAGGCAGTACCGGCACTCACCACAGGTCTGGCGCAGCCAGCCGATACCGACCCGGTCCCCGAGCCCGAAGCCGGCTCCCACCGCGTCGCCCCACGCGACCACCTCACCGACCACCTCGTGGCCGGGCACCACGAACTGCCGATGGACGGGAAGGTCGCCCTCGGCCACGTGGAGATCGGTGCGGCACACACCGCACACCCGAACACGCACCAGCAGCTCGCCGGGCCCCGGCTCGGGGACCGGCATCGACACCGATTCCAACGGCCGGCCACGCGTCGGCCCGGGCCGACGCACCCGCCATCCCGTCATCGCGGCCGAAATGTCCATGGGGACCATGCTGCGCCCTTCGCGGTTCCTGCACCAGGGTCGCCCGTACGCCACCGAAACCCTCGCAGCCGTCGGTAGAGTCGTGGCGCCGCACCGACCTCACACCCTGAAGAGAGCTGCTCTATGACGCGCTGGGCCTCGTTCGTCGCATCCCGGAAGTGGTGGGTGCTGATCGTCGCCGTGCTCGCCGTCCTCGTCAGCGGACTGTGGGGGCTCGGCGTCTTCGGCAAGCTCAGCCAGGGCGGGTACTTCGACCCGAACAGCGAGTCCGCTCGGGTCAGCATCCTCATCGACGACAAACTCGGACAACAGTCGCCGGACATCGTCGCGATCTACACCGCGCCCGAGGGCAAGACGATCGCCGACATCGGCCCGCAAGTCCAGCAGACGTTGACCGCGTTCCGGGAGCAGTGGCCCACCCGCTCGGTCACCTCCTACTGGTCGGTGGATCCGTCGACCGCGAAGCTGATGGTGTCCAAGGACGGCCGCGAGGCACTGGCGACGGTCTTCGTCGACTGGGACGCCGGACCGACCCTCGCGGACCTGGATTCGATGACCCACGCGCTGAGCCCGCCCGGCATCGAGGCGCAGTTCGGTGGTGGCACGATCATCGGGCACTCGTTCAACCAGCACCTGCAACAGGACCTGGTCAAGGCCGAGGCAATCGCACTGCCGATCACGCTGGTGCTGCTGGTACTGATCTTCGGCACCGTCGTGGCCGCGGCGGTCCCGGTGTTCGTCGGCATGCTCACCGTCTTCAGCGCACTCGCCACCCTGCGACTGCTCACCACGTTCACCGAGGTGAGCTCGTTCGCCCTCAACGTCGCCTCGCTGCTGGGCCTCGGCCTCGCGATCGACTACGGACTGTTCATCGTCAGCCGGTACCGGGAGGAACTGGCAGGCGGCAGCGAGCCCGCGCAGGCGGTGCGCCGTACCGTCTGCACGGCCGGCCGAACCGTGATGTTCTCCGGGCTGCTGCTGGTCTGCGCGTTCGGCGGCATGCTGATCTTCCCGCAGCCGGTGATCCGCTCGCTCGGCTACGGCGCGATCGCCGCCGTCACCAGTGCGGCAGTGCTCTCGCTGACCGCCGTGCCCGCACTGCTGGCCATCCTCGGCCACCGGATCAACTCGCTGGCCTGGCGCCGCGGAGCGGTCGAGCGCGGAGAGAAGCGGGCGGCCCGGTTCTGGGGACGAGTGGTCACCCGGGTGATGCGGCGTCCGGTCGCGTTCGCGGTGACCATCGTCGCCGGCCTGCTCGTGCTCGCGTCGCCGCTGCTCGGTATCACGCTCGGCGAGATCACCTACACCGCACTGCCGGCGAACGATCCGTCCCGCGCGGCTTCCCAGACGCTCGCCGAGGACTTCGTCGGCACCGGCGACGCGGCCAGCCTGATGCTGCGCGGCGAGAACGGCGCACCGCCGAGCACCGCGCAACTCGGCGAGTTCTCCGCGCAGGCGCGGGCTGTCGAGGGTGTCGCGCAGGTGCGACTGGTCGCGTCGACCGACGACTTCTCGGTGTTGAACGCGAGCTACGCCGAGGGTTCGAACCCGGCCGACACGGTGCGCGCGCTGCGCGCGATCGAGCCGCCGGCCGGCACCGACCTGATGGTCGGCGGCGGGGTGGCACTGACCGAGGACACCAACTCCTCGATCGTCGCGCACCTGCCGTGGATGATCGCGATCATGGTCGGCTCGACCCTGGTGCTGCTGTTCCTGGCGTTCGGCTCGGTGGTGCTGCCGGTCAAGGCGGTCGCGATGGCCGGGCTGAGTCTGGCCGCGACCTTCGGCGTGCTCACCTGGGTCTTCCAGGACGGTCACGGTGCGAGCCTGCTCGGTGTCACACCCAACCCACTGGAACCGACGTTCGTGGTGCTGATCCTCGCGGTGGTGTTCGGACTGTCCACCGACTACGAGGTGTTCCTGATGTCCCGGATGGTCGAGGCGCGGGCGAACGGAGCGAGCACCGAGGAGGCCGTGCGGATCGGTACCGCCCGCACCGGCCGGATCGTGACGACGGCGGCGGCCCTGCTGATCGTCGTGACCGGCGCCTTCACCCTGTCCGGCCTGTCGATCATGCGGTTCCTCGGCGTCGGGATGATCCTGGCACTGGTCATCGATGCCACCGTGGTGCGGATGCTGCTGGTGCCCTCACTGGTCAAACTGATGGGTGAGGCCAACTGGTGGGCACCGGCCTGGATGCGGAAGGTGTACGAGAAGGTCGGCATCGGGCACTGACAGCGCGGGGACACTGACCAGACGGACGCTGACAGCGGCGAGAGGATTCGCGATGAGCCGATGGGGCAAACGCGAGGGCATGATCGTGCACCAGACGGAGCCGTACAACGCCGAACCGCCGCCTGACGCGCTCGCCGACCGGGCAGTGACCGCACTGGACACCTTCTACAGTCGCAATCACGGACCGATCCCCCAACTCGACCCCCACACGTGGCGGCTGCGCGTCGACGGCGAGGTCGACCATGCACTGTCGCTGTCCCTGGCGGAGTTGCAGTCGCGGTTCGAGCCGCGGGTGCTGACGGCGACGCTGCAGTGCGCCGGAAATCGCCGGGCGGGACTGATGGAGGTCCGCGACATCCCCGGCGAGGCGCCGTGGGGCTCGGGAGCTATCTCCACCGCGGAGTGGACCGGCGTCCGCCTCGCCGACGTCCTCGCCGCGGCCGGGCTCGGGGCGGCCGCCGAGCACGTCGCGTTCGCCGCGCCCGACATCTCGACGCTGGCCGAACCGTCCCAACCGTACGGAGCGTCCATCCCCGTCACCAAGGCCCTCGCGGGCGAGGTGCTGCTGGCTTGGGGCATGAACGGTGAGCCACTGCCGGCCGCACACGGCGCGCCGGTCCGCGTGGTGGTGCCCGGCTACATCGGCGCGCGCAGCGTCAAGTGGGTGCAGCGGGTGAGCGCCCAGCGACATCCGTCGAACAACTACTTCCAGGCCACCGCGTACCGACTGCACGCCGCCGATTCCGACCCCGCGACGGCCGGCCCCTACGACGGTCTGTCGCTCGGGGTGGTCGCGGTCAACGCCGACATCCTGCGACCGGTCGAGGGGCAAACCCTTCCGGTCGGCGCGACGGAGGTCACCGGTTACGCGTTCGCCGGCGACCGTGGCGTCGCCCGGGTGGACGTGTCGCTCGACTCCGGCAGAAGCTGGGTCCAGGCCGACCTCGACGAACCGTCCGGGCCGTGGGCGTGGCGGCTCTGGCGGACCACGCTCGAAGTGCCCGCCGGTCCGACCGTGATCACGGCTCGGGCGTGGGACACCGCCGCCGCGTGCCAACCCGAGTCTGCCCGGCTGTTGTGGAATCCCAAGGGCTACGTGAACAACTCCTGGGCCCGCGTCCGCGTCGTCGGCAGCGACTGACCGACAGCGGCCGCGAGGCGCCGGGGCAATGGGTTCACAGACTTCTTACTTTGGAGTAAGTTACAGACATTCTCGGATGACCTGGTCTCGGGCGAAGCCTCGGGTGATGAAGCCGTAGCCCCTGTGGGAGGAGAACGGATGTCGACCTTCATCGTGACCGGCGGGACCGGATTCCTCGGCCGCAACGTACTGCCACTGCTGCTCGCGCGACTGCCCGGCGCGCAGGTCCACGTGCTGGTCCGACCGGGTTCGGCGACCCGACTCGAGCGGCTCGCTGCGGGCTGGGACGGCGGCGAGCGGATACATCCGCTGATCGGCGACCTCACCGCGCCCGGACTCGGGCTCGACACGACGCCGCCCCCGGCCGACCACGTCCTGCACCTGGGCGCGATCTACGACATGACGGCGGGCGACGAGCAGGCCGCCACCAATGTCGACGGCACCCGCGCGGTGATCGCTCTGACCGAGAAGCTCGGCGCCACACTGCATCACGTCTCCTCGGTTGCCGTCGGGGGCGACTACCGTGGCACCTTCACCGAGACCGACTTCGACCTCGGACAGTCCTTCCCCACGCCGTACCACCGCACCAAGTTCGAGGCCGAGCGACTGGTCCGCGAGAGCGGCGGACCTGCCTGGCGGATCTACCGGCCCGCCGCGGTGGTCGGCGATTCGGCGACCGGCGAGATGGACAAGATCGACGGCCCGTACTACCTGTTCCCGGCGATCGCGGGACTGGCGAAACTGCCCGCGCTCCTGCCGGTCGCGGTGCCGAATCTCGGCGCCACCAACATCGTTCCCGTCGACTACGTGGCGCGGGCGATCGTGGAACTGATGCTGGCGCCCGGTCGCGACGGCGAGGTGTTCCACCTGGTCAATCCACGGCCGCAGCCGATGCGCGAGATCTACGCCGCGCTGGCGGCGGCCGCCGGCGCCCCGCGTCCGGTCGCCGACCTGCCCGCCGTCGTCGCGGCGCCGGTGCTGCGACCGCCGCTCCGCGCCGCGAGGACCGCCCGCGACGTCGCCCTGCGCCGTCTGGGCATCCCGCCGATCATCCTCGAACACCTCACCATGCCGACCACCTTCGACTCGACGCGGACCGAGCGGGCACTGGCCGGGACCGGAATCACGGTGCCCCGCTTCGGTTCCTACGCCGACGTCCTGTGGCGATACTGGCAGGCGAACCTCGACCCGAACCGGTACCGGCGCGCCGACCCGGCCGGACCGCTGGTCGGGCGGACGGTACTCATCACGGGCGGATCGTCGGGCATCGGCCGGGCCGCGGCACTGGCGGTCGCGGAGAAGGGCGCGACGGTGCTGCTGATCGCCCGCGGCGCCGAGGCACTCGAGGCGACGGTCGCCCAGGTCCGGGAAGCCGGCGGGTCCGCGTTCGGCTACCCGTGCGACATCACCGACGGTGAATCCGTCGACCAGACGATCAAGACCGTTCTCGATGCGCACGGCCATGTCGACATGCTGGTGAACAACGCAGGCCGGTCCATCCGCCGCGGCGTGTACGCCTCGACCGACCGCTTCCACGACTACGAGCGCACCATGGCGGTCAACTACTTCGGTGCGGTGCGACTGATCCTCGCGCTGCTGCCCCAGATGCGCGAGCGGCGGTTCGGGCACGTGGTGAACATCAGCACCGCGGGAGTGCAGGGCCGCTCGCCGCGGTTCTCGGCCTACATCGCGAGCAAGTCCGCGCTGGACGGGTTCACCGACACCGTCGCCTCCGAAACCCTCTCGGACGCAATCACCTTCACCACCATCCACATGCCGCTCGTACAGACCCCGATGATCACGCCGTCGGGAGGAGCGAACGTCGGCAGGGCGATCAGCCCCGAGCATGCCGCCGCCATGGTGGTACGGGCCCTGATCGAGCGGCCCAAGCGGATCGACGTCCCACTCGGCACGCTCGGCGAGTACGGGCACATGTTCGCGCCGGGTACCACCGACCGCATCCTGCACCAGATGTACCTGGCGTTCCCCGACTCACCCGCCGCCAAGGGGCACTCCCCTGCGCCGCAGGACGATTCGGCTGTCCCCGACCGAGCGGTCGCGGTCGGTCAGCACCGACGGTCCGTCACCGGTCGGGTGGTTCGTCGACTGGCCCGGCTGGTGCCCGGCACGCACTGGTAGTTACAGCGCGGTGACCGCCCCGGCGACCAGTGCCGCGACCGGCTTGGAGACCGCGCCGCAGCTCGCGGGCCGAGGTTCGAGCCCGATGCTCGACACGTCGACCGTCCAGGACCGGCCGTCCCGGTGCCGGACCACCGGCACCGCACCGGATTCGTCCACAGTGAGGTCGTCAGCACCGGCCGGAACTCGTTGGCGCACCGCAACTTCTGCTACCTGACCGGCGGGCGTCCAGCAGCTGCGCCCCCGCAGGCCCTGCGGGTACACCTCGCCTCGTCCGGCGGCCAGCACCGCCTCGACGCTCTGTCCGGCGGTCAACCGGCCGTAGGTGTAGCCGGTGGGCAGCACGATCATCGACGGTGCGAAACGGTGCCCACCGGTGTGCGAGCACTCCCACACCGCGTCGCCGAACCGGGCGGACAGGTCGGCGGCGACGGGGCGGCCCAGCACCGCGCAGCACTGGTCACGTTTGCCGTGCGCGCAGACCAGCACCACGGGATCGGTGACCCGCCGCCCGATGCCCGACGGCGCCGCGGGCAGCGCCAGGTCGAGATCGAGCAGGTCGCCCGGCTCCGACACCTCCAGCTGCTCGCACCAGGTGCCGGACGGATCGGATCGGGCCAGCAGCACGGTCCGGCGGCGCGGAGCCTCGACCGCCCGGCCTGGGCGGCGGATCAGCAGCAACCGAAGTCCGGCCTCGTCCATTCGCCGTTCGAGGGCGGTCGAGACTTCCGGCCCGAACGCCTCCCCGGAGAACACGTCACGCCCCCAGGCGCCCGGGTGTTCGAGGCACAGCCAGCCGGTGACCTGGGCGGCGGTGCCGGGCAGCGGCTCGTCGACGGCCGAGCGGGCGGAACACGTCCACGGGACGAGCGCCGCCTCGGGCTGGTCGCGTACGTCGGTGCGGGTCGGGTCGGTCACCGGCCCATTCTGCCCCGTGAGCTCACCCGTGGATCGCCTTGCCCTCCGCGAACATCTGCACGAACTTGTCGATGCGGCGGGCCCGGGTCTCGGGCTTCTTGGCGTCCTGCAGCCGGTAGGCCACCGCATACCGGTTGACCTTGTTCAGCGTCGCGAAGAACTGCTCCGCGGCCGGGACCTGTGCCAACGCGTCGAGGAAGTCCTGGGGCACGGTCGCCGTCGACTGCCCCTCGTAGGCGCGGTCCCAGCGACCGTCGGCCTTGGCTACCTCGACCTCGGCCAGTCCCGGCTCGAGCATCACGCCGTCCGCGAGCAGCCGCTCCGCCTTGTCCCGATTGCGTTTGGACCACGGACTGCGGGCCCTGCGCGCGCTGAAGCCCTGCAACCAGAAGTCGTCGTCGAGGGCGCGCTTCTGCCCGTCGATCCACCCGAAGCAGAGCGCGGCGTCCAGCGCCTCGTCGTAGCTGACGCTCGACTTCCCCCGGTCCTTCTTGGCGATCTTCAGCCAGATCCCGGGCGAACTGTCGTGGTGACCGGCCAGCCAGTCCCGGAAGGCCGACGCGTCGGTGAAGTACTCCGTGGTCCGTTCCACTGCCATGCCCCCACGCTATGGCCCGGGATCAGCCGGGGCTTGAACAAACGCGACGACTCAAACTCTGCCCGAAGCTTCGCCCGAGCCGCGGCGGCGACCGGTCGCCATCCCCACCCACACGCGCACGAATCCCTGCGACAGGTAGGCGAGCGCGCCGATGCTCAGCACCCACTTGGTGATGCTCACGGTCGAGATCGCTCGCACCCGGGTGTCGGTGATCGCCTCGCGGTGGTCGAGCAGATGCAGGTCCACCACGTTCTCCACGTAGTCGGCGGCCGCCGCGACGACCGGTGCCGCGTACAGCGCGCGCCGCGTCGCCGGGGACAGTTCGGAGAGTTGCCCGAGCCGCTTGGCACCGGTGCACAGCGCGGCCGCGTAAATCACCGGATGCACCATGTCCGGCGCGAAATGGCTACGGAACCGCGCGGTTTCCGCGTCGTCCATGCTGTCGAGGACGGCGCGGTAGGAGCGCGCCGACATCGCGGTCTGGGTCGCGAGGAGCTTCGGTGCGGCCGGGCCCAGCAGTCGAGCGATGTTCGCCTGCGACGCCACGTAGGCGGCGGACCAGCCGAGGAGTTTGACGTCGAGCGCTGTCAGTGCCATGACGACGATCCTAGAAGCCGGCGCCACTAATATCGGGGCATGACCGAACCCCGCGGCGTGCCCGAGGCGATCGTGCGACCCGACGAGGCGGCGCAGTCGATCGAGGTGTCGCGCCGGCTGCCGCGGGATTCGTTGCGGGCGTTCGTCGAGTACCTCTGGATCGTGCACTGGCGGGTGGACGGCGTTCGCGACCAGCAGGTGTTGCCGCAGCCCAAGATTCACCTCGCCACCGAGGACGGCCGACTGCTCGTCCACGGGGTCAACCGCGATCCGTTCCACCGTCGACTCGCCGGCACCGGGCACGTGATCGGGGTTGCGTTCCGGGCCGGTGGATTCCGGCCGTTCCTGCGGTCGAGCGTCGGCGATCTCGCCGGCGCCGTGCTCCCGGTCGGCCCCCTGGTCGGCGTGGACGACGGGCCGGTGGCCGCGGCAGCCCTGGCCACCACCGACAACGACGCGATGGCCGACGCCGTCGAGGACTACCTGGAATCGCTGTCGCCCCAACTGGACCCGGCGGTCGACCGGGTATCCGAACTGGTCACCCGGATCGAGCAGGACACGTCGATCCACCGGGTCGACGAAGTCGCCGCCCTCGCCGGACTGAGCGTCCGCACCCTGCAACGCCTGTTCACCGAGTACGTCGGAATCGGTCCGAAGTGGGTGATCCGGCGACACCGGCTGCTCGACGCCGCCGAGCGGGCGCACAGCGGGACCCCGATCGCGTGGGCGGAACTGGCCGACGAGTTGGGGTTCAGCGACCAGGCCCACCTGATCCGCGATTTCACCGCGGCAGTCGGGACCCCACCGGCGACCTACGTCCGGCAGCTCGGCGGCGGGCAGCCGCTCGGCGGGTAGGCTCCGGAGCGGGTCGGGCTGACGGGCGAGGGGGCTGCCGTGCGGCGGTGGTGGAATGCGTTCTGGGACAAGCCTCCCCGTGGGGTCCTGCTGACCTGGGCGGTCCTGGTCTGCCTGGCCGCATTGTGGGCGTACAGCTATCCGACGCCGAACGGCTGGATCCTGATCCTCGGCTGCTTCTGGCCTGCGGTGATCGTCGCGGTGGGCTGGACGCTCAAGACCGGCACGTATTTCCTGCGTCACGGTGCCTGGTCGAACTGGATCGCCGCGGTGCCGCTCGTCGCCCTCACCGGCCTCGCTCTGCTCGTGTTCGACGCGCCGCGGCAGTCGCGCTGGCAGTTGTCCCAGTCGGAGTTCGAGGCGGCGGTCGACACGATCCATTCCGGTGCGGACGGGTCCACCCAGGACCGCCGGATCGGCAGCTATGAGGTGCGGGGCACGCGCACCCACGAGGACAACATCTACTTCATCGTCCGCGACAGCGGTTTCCTGAACGACGACGGCGTCGCCTACCTGCCGAACGGCGAACCGGCGACGCCGGACCCCGTCGGCGAGGGCGTCAAGGTCTGGCACCTGCGCGGACCCTGGTACTCCTTCAGCGCCGGCTGGTGACGGGACCCGAAACTACGAGCCGGCGAGGAACGCCGTGACCTCGGCCTCGAACTCGGTCGGGCGGTCGCGGTGCACGCTGTGCCCGACCTCGATGGTCACCGCACGGACGTCGGGGATGGCGGCGAGCGCCGCGGCGAGCCTGTCCGCGTCGACCATGCCGCGGGCCCGCCCGAGATCACCAGGGTCGGCGCACTGATCGACGGCAGTCCCGCCCACCAGTCCGGGTGCGCAGCGTGGAACTGCTCGAGCGCAGAACGGGTCATCGACCGGTCGAACGCAAACACCGCCCGCGGACTGCGGGCCATGCTGGTCACCGCGTGCCACAGCTCCACCGGCGACGGCAGCCGACGCGACAGCGACCCCATCGTCTCGTCGGGCCGCAGCGGCAGCGGCGCCTCCTCGAGTACGAGCCTGCGGACCAGGTCCGGACGCGTCTGCGCGACGAGCGAGACCGCGTGCCCGCCGAGCGAGTGTCCGACCAGGTCGGCCTGGTCGAGCTCGAGGTGGTCGGACAGTGCGATCAGGTCGTCGCCGAACTCGGCGAACCGGTACGACTGCGCGTGCGCGCTCCGGCCGTGACCACGCAGGTCGACCGAGACGACCCGGCGTCCGCGACGAATCAGGGTCCGGGCGAACCGATCCCAGGTGTGGCTGTCACCGCCCATGCCGTGTACGAGCACGACCGGCACCGGGTCGGTTCCGCCCGAGTCTCGATAGGCGATCTCGATACCGCCGAGGGTGGCCGTCGTTGTCGCCATCAACCCAGAACCGTCCTTCGGGACCTACGCATTCCCGCCAGCCAGGTTAGCCACCCGACCCCCCGAGGATCGCGTCGGGCCGCAGGTCGAGCCGCCGAAGCAACTGGGCGTTGACGGCCACCACCACGGTGGACGCGGACATCAGCAGGGCGCCGACCTCCATCGGGAGGGTGAATCCCCACGGCGCGAGGACCCCCGCGGCGAGCGGCACCGCGATGGCGTTGTAGCCGGCGGCCCAGCTGAGGTTCTGCACCATCTTCCGGTAGGCGGCCCGGGACAGTTCGATCACCGACAGCACCGAGCGGGGGTCGTCGCTGGCGAGGACCACCCCGGCCGACGCGATCGCGACGTCGGTGCCCGCGCCGATCGCGATGCCGACGTCGGCCTGGGCCAGTGCGGGCGCGTCGTTGACACCGTCGCCGACCATGGCCACCGCCGCGCCCGCGGACTGCAGGGCCTTGACCTTGGCGCCCTTGTCCTGCGGCAACACTCCGGCGAAGACCTCGTCTGCCACCTCCCCCACCTCTCCGCTCGCCCCGATCCCGAGACTGCGGGCGACCGACTGTGCGACGGCTTCCTCGTCGCCGGTGATCATCGCGACGGTGACGCCGCGCGCATGCAGGGCGTCGATCGCCTGCTTCGACTCCGGCCGGATCTCGTCGGCGAGGGCGAGCGCCCCGACCACCCGGTCGTCGCGGATCACGTGCAGCACCGTCGATCCTCGGCCGGCCCAGTCCTCCGTCTGCGCGAGCGCGGTCAGCCGGTGGTCGGCGAGCATGCCCGGGCCGCCGACACTGACCCGCGCCCCGTCGACCTCTGCGGTCACCCCGACGCCGCCCAGGGCATGGAAGCCGGAGGCCGTGGGTACGGCTGCCCCGCGATGTCGGGCGGCCTCGACGACGGCCCTGCCGAGCGGATGCTCGCTGTCACCCTCGACCGCGGCGGCCAGCGCGACCACCTCGTCCTCGGTGTGCCCGGTGGTCGCCGCGACCGCGACGACGGCCGGCTCACCCTTGGTCAGGGTGCCGGTCTTGTCGAACAGGACGGCGTCGACGGTGCGCATCGTCTCGAGCGCACGACGGTCGGTGACGAGCACGCCGGCGCGGGCCGCGCGTTCGGTGGCGATGGACACCACCAGGGGAATCGCCAGGCCGAGCGCGTGTGGGCAGGCGATGACGAGCACGGTGATGGTGCGGGTGACCGCGTCCTCGGGGGTGCCCAGGAGCAGCCAGGCGAGCGCCGTCAGCACGGCGGCGCCGAGGGCGAACCAGAACAGCCAGCCCGCGGCCCGGTCGGCGAGAACCTGTGCGCGCGAGGACGAGTTCTGCGCCTCGGCGACCAGACGCCGGATCCCGGCGAGCGCGGTGTCCTCCCCGACCGCGGTGATCCGCACCCGCAGCGCCGAGTCGGTGGTGACGGTGCCCGCGACCACCCGGTCGCCGGGTGCCCGCCGCACGGCCAGGGACTCGCCGGTGATCATCGACTCGTCGACGTCGGCGACTCCCTCGACGATGGTGCCGTCCGCGGGGACGCGGCCACCGGGCCGGACGATGACGAGGTCGCCGGCCACCAGGTCCGAAATCGGTACGGTCACTGCATCTTCCGTGCCACCGCTGGCGTCGAGCCGCTCGGCCTCGTCCGGTAGCAGCGCGGCCAGCGACTCGAGCGCGCTGGATGCCTGGCCGAGCGAACGCATCTCGATCCAGTGCCCGAGCAGCATGATCACGACGAGAAGTGCCAGCTCCCACCAGAAGTCGAGTTCGTGACTGAGGATGCCGAGGCTCGCGCCCCAGGACGAGACGAAGGCGACCGTGATCGCCAACGCGATGAGCAGCATCATGCCGGGCTGACGGGCCCGGATCTCCGAGACCGCACCGGCGAGGAAGGGCCTGCCGCCCCAGAGGTACATCACCGTGCCGAGCAGTGGGGAGATCCAGGTGACGGGACCGTCGTGGGGCAGCGTGTACCCGACCAGGTCGGCGAACATCACGTTGGCGAGCACCACCGGCACAGCGACGGCGAGCATGATCCAGAACAGTCGCCGGAACTGGGCGGCGTGGTCGCCGTGGCCGGCATGCTCAGAATGATCCTGACCGGGATGCTCGTGGCCGGCGGGGTGCATCTCGCCGTGGTCCGAATGCTCGCCGTGCGGCGGCCCGAGTTGCGAGTCACCGCCACGGGGCCGATGGTCGAGGTGGTCGGTGCGTGTTCCTCGCTCGGAGGTCATGAGCCGAGGGTATACCCCCAGTGGGTATGTCGCAACGGCTGCCGGACCGCCGCGACTCACTCGTAGACTCCCTCGACATTCCACCCGGACCCGCCGAAGACCAGCAGCAGCGCTCGCGGCTCGACGCCGCCGGGGTCTCGATCACGCCCCCGCGCGAGCAGCACCTGGGCGCGCGCCGACCGCCTCGCCTCCGCCGGATCCCACCACCGCTCGTCCACCGGCCATGGCCCCGCCCAGCCGGACAGCTCCCAACTCCTCGTGCCCCACCGCAGCCTCGCCGGCGGGGCCGTGAACGCACCGCGGGCGGTGACCGCCACCGCCGCACCCGCCGCATCCTCGAGCGTCACCGGCGGCCGGCCGGGCAGCACCGCCGAGGGAGCGGGCTCGGGCAGCCGGCCCGGCCAGGGCGCCGACGGATCCGACTCCGGTACCAGTTCGTCGCCGAGCGGCAGCAGGGTGACCCGCTCCCCCGGCCCCCTGCCCCCACTGAGCACGCCGACGCGCACCGCATCGCCGCCGAGCAGCCCCTGGACCCGGACCAGCGCCCGCCTGGCTCGCTCGTCCTCTGCGCCGACCCCGCCCCACAGCCCCAACTGCAACGCCCCGGCCGCCACCACCTCCACCGGCTCGAGTCGCAGCACCTCGATCCCCGCCGTCGGCCGGGACTCGCTGCGACCACTGAGCCAGCCGTCCAACTGCCAGCGCACCCGGTCCGCCGTACCCTCCGGGGTGAGCGGTTCCGCGCACCGCCAGGTACGCGAAAGATGTTCCCCGTTCCCGGTACTGGCGTGCACCAGCAGTCGAGTGCACGCGACCGAGGCCGCGGACAGCTTGACGTGCAACCGCTCCGCGAGCGCCCGTCCGGCGAAGGCTGCCGCGTCCACCCGCTCCACCGGCGGGTCACACCGTTGCTGCACCTCGAGATCCGGCGGCAGCGACCGAGCCGACGGCGGTCGCTCCGGCTCGCCCCGGGCACTGCGGTGCGCCGCCACGGCATCGGTCCCGAACCGGGACGCCACCGCCACCGGGGTCAGGGCCGCGAAGTCTCCCACGGTGCGCAGCCCGAGCCGGTGCAGCAGGTCCACCAGTTCGACGCGCTCGGCGGCTGCCAGGCTCGGTTCGGCAGCCAGTTCCGCCACCGGCAGCGGAGCCAGGAACCTGGCGCCGCCACCGGGCGGGACCAGCGCCGCTCGACGGGCCGCGATCACCGCGGTGGACAGCTCGTCCGCCGCCCCGACCTGACATTCCACCCCGGCCGCCGAGGCCTCGTCGACGAGGCGTTCCGCGGCGGATTCCTCGGAACCGAAGTAGCGACTGACCCCCCTGGCGGCGAGCACCAGCAGCCCGGGGCGCAGCACCTCCACCCCGGGAGCCACCGCGTCGATCGCCGCAGCCACCGGCTCGAACATCCGGGCGTCGCGAGCGGGGTCCGCGGCGAAGACCCGCAGTCGCGGGCATCGGCCCTGCGCCTCCCGCTTGCGCAGTCCCCGTCGCACCCCTTCGGCTCGGGCGGTCGCCGAACACGCGACAACCCGATTGCCCGACGTCACCGCCACCGGCTCGGTCGGGGGCAGGTCCGCACCCGCCGCGGCCGCGATCGCGGGCCAGTCGGGACACCACAGCGCCACCACCCGCGAGGCCGGACCGGCGGTCATGCCACACCGCTGCTGCGGGCGAGCGCACCCTCGTGCTCGCCCGACCCGAGATCCCGGGCGGGCATGTCCGGCAGCCACTCCACACGACTGCCTACCGGCCGCACGTCGAGCCGCGCAGTGCGCCGCTGGAACGCCCGGCCTTCTGCGCTGACCGCGAGCCGCAGCCCACGCAACCGGCCACGCCCCAGCTCCGGCCCGCACCCCAGCCCGTCGTAGTCCCGGACCGCGGCCTCCAGCCTGACCTCCGCGCCACCCCAGTGCCCGTCCGTCACCACCAGCGTCGACCCCTTGCTGCGGGCCCGCGCCACCACAGCCCGCGCCCGCGAAGGCGGTACCGCGAGCCCGCCGAGCCCCAGCACCACCATGTCGATGCCGTCGAGGAGGACCGCCGCCACCTCCACCGGGTCCGGTCCCGGGTCCGGGATCAGCGCCAGCCGGCCGAGTTCGGCCCCCATCTCGATGGCCGAGAGCAGACCGAGCCGGGGCAGTCCGATCACCGCCGCATGCCCGCCGGACTCCGTCACCGACGCGAGCAGACCCAGCAGCAGTGAGCCGGCACCGGACACCGAGACCACAGTGCCCCGCGCCAGCCCGCCGCGGGGCAGCAGCGACGCCAGCGCGGGCGGCACCGGGAGAACCTGTCTGCCGTCTCCGGACAAGTCGCCACCGGGCTCGGGGCCGGGGCGAGGCGCCACCGCCTCGCCGCGGGCGGGCACCGCCGCCATCCGGCGGCGGAGCTGGTCGAGCCGCTCCTGCCGAGACAGCCCGGCCAGGCCGGCATCCGGGGAGACTCCACCGCCTTCTGTGCCCACAGCTTCTGTGCCCACGAAATCTGTGCCCACGACCTCGGGCGCGACACTCGTCACCACGGCCTCCCTCCACCCGGCACGTGGCCGGTCGATCATCCGCGGGGAAGGCGCGGCACGACTAACAGAACTCGAACACATATTCGAACTCTTTCCAGTAAAGCCGCTGCCGGGACCCTCGTCAAGGTGTCGCCGATCGCAGTGCACGGCGCACCAGAAGGGCCTGAACGTGCGTCCACTACCCTCACGGTGTGGCGGAGCAGGAGCAGCGAATCGTCGGACCGGACTACCTGGTGGCGGGCCGCTATCGGCTGCGCTCCAAACTCGGCGGCGGCGGCATGGGATCGGTCTGGCTCGCCCACGACACCCTGCTCGACCGCGAGGTCGCGATCAAGCAGGTCGTCTCCACCGCGGGCCTCACCGAGGAGGCCGCCCAGGAGATCCGCGCCCGGGCCATGCGCGAGGGGCGGATCGCGGCCCGACTGTCGCACGACCACGCCATTGCCATGTACGACGTGGCACTCGAGGGCGGCGAGCCCTGGCTGGTCATGGAGTACCTGCCCTCACGCAGCCTCGCCCAGGCCCTCAACGTCACCGAGGCCCTGCCCCCACTGCAGGTCGCCCAGATCGGCGCGCAGGTCGCCGACGCACTCTCGGAGGCGCACGCCGCGGGCATCGTGCACCGCGACATCAAGCCCGGCAACATCCTGATCGCCGACCGCGGACGCGGCGCCGGGACCGTCAAGATCAGCGACTTCGGCATCTCCCGCGCGAAGGGCGACGCGCAGCTCACCCGGACCGGCGTGATCACCGGCACCCCAGCATATTTCGCCCCGGAGGTGGCCCGCGGCGACGATCCCACCGAGGCCTCGGACGTGTTCTCCCTCGGCGCCACGCTGTACACCGCGACCGAGGGCCAGCCGCCGTTCGGCATCGACGAGAACACCATCGCCCTGCTGCACAAGGTCGCCAAGGCGGAGATCATGCGTCCGGTGCACAGCGGCGACCTCACCGACGTGCTGCTGCACCTGCTCGAGCCGGATCCGGCGCGTCGGCCGACCATGGCGCAGGCCCGGGACCTGTTGGCCCAGGTCGCCGCCGGGGCCGGCGGCAGCGTCAGTTACGTACTCGACACCCCACTGCGCGGCGCCGACGGAACCGTCCCGTTCTGGGCTCGCCGCTCCGCGACCAGCGGTCCGGTGCGGGCGAACCGGTTGCCCACCAGCACGATCACCGGCCTGCCCGCCGCACAGAACAGTGTCCCGCTGCAGAGCGTGCCCCGGCCCGGACCGCGGATCCCGGTCGCCCCGCCGATCGAGCCGCGGCCTGCGCCCACGCCGCACTCGGCCGTCCCACTGGCCGTCGCGATCGTGCTGCTGTTCGTCGCGATCGCCGTCGTGGTGGTCGTCGTTCTCATGATCGCGTCGTGAAACACGCCCCGTGTCAACGTAATTCGTAGCCGGTCCGAGCGTCGACGTGCGCCTTCTCGAGCTGCCGCCCCGGCGGACCGTCACTCGATCTGACGTCGATGCGCCCAGCGGGTCAACGCATTCCGGTTGGACTGCTGGGTCTTTCGCAGCACGTTCGACGCGTGCGTCTCGACCGTCTTCACCGAGATCACCAGGTTCTCCGCGATCTCCCGGTAGGTGTAGCCGCGCGCGAGCAGTCGGAGCACCTCGAGTTCGCGCGGGGTCAACGAGTCCAGTTCCGGATCGAGCGGCGGTTCCGGGGCTGCGGAGCGACCGGTGAACGAGTCCAGCACGAAACCCGCCAGCCGCGGGCCGAACACGGCGTCGCCGCCCGCGACGCGCCGCACCCCGTCGGCCAGTTCCGACCCCGAGATGGTCTTGGTGACGTAGCCCCGCGCACCCGCCCTGATCACGGCGATGACGTCCTCCGCCGCGTCGGACACGCTCAGCGCCAAGCACACCGGGCCCGGCTCGATCCCGCCGAGCACCGCGACGCCGCCGCCGTCCGGCATGTGCACGTCCAGGAGCACGACGTCGGGTGTGGACGCATTGATCCCCGCGATGGCGTCGGCGACCCCGCCCGCCTCGCCGACCACCTCGATGTCGGGTTCGGAACCGAGTTCGGCTCGCACCCCCGACCGGAACACGGCATGGTCGTCGACGAGAAAGACTCGAAACGCGGTGGGACCCGTCGCGGGGGTTCCGGGCGTTGTCACCTGGACTGCTCCTTCGGTTCGGCTGCTGGGTGCTCGGCGGACGCTGGTCGGGTCGACTCGGACTCGCTCTCGGGTTCGGCGACCTCGTCTGCACCGTGACCGTTGCCGCCCAACGGTATCCGGATCCGGATCTCCGTCCCGCGTCCGGGCGCGGACTGCACCTCGACCTGCCCGCCGCGGCGCTCGACCCGGGCCCGGATCGACTTGGCCAGTCCCTGCCGGTCCGCGGGCACCGCGGCCAGGTCGAAGCCCGTGCCGCGGTCCCGGACGAAGACGTTCACCTCCCGCGGGTCCGCCTCGGCGAACAGGTCCACGTTCGTCTCTCCCGAATGCTTCGCGGCGTTGACGAGGGCCTCGCGGGTCGCGCCGAGCAGCGCGGTGAAGGCCTCCTTGGACAGCCCGCAGTCCGGCTCGTCGAGGCGCACGTCGCCGACGGTCACCGGCCGCACGGTGATGCAGTGCTGGTCCTCGACCTCGCCCGCGATGGTGCGCAACGCCTCCGCCAGGCTCGCGTGCGCGGCGTCCCCGCCGCCGAAGAGCCACTTGCGCAGTTCGCGTTCCTGGCTGCGCGCCAACCGCACGACCTCCTGCGGGCGGTCGGCCTGCTTCTGGATCAGAGCCAGGGTCTGCAACACCGAATCGTGCAGGTGCGAGGCGATCTCCTCGCGCTCGTCGTTGCGGATGCGCGCCGCGCGTTCCTCGCCGAGGGCCCGCCACATCCGGAGCCACAGCGGCACGGTCAGCAGGCCGGCGCCGATCAGCGTGACGATCACCGCGAGCAGCGATGACCGCAGTGCCTCGAGGTCGACCCGGGCCAGCACGACCACACCGAGGCCGAACACGATCAGCGTCACCCCGCCCAGCACCCGGGCCCAGGTCAGCACGGTGGGTCGCTGCGGCAACCCGAGCGCCGAGCGCGGGCCGTCGTCGTCGTACTCCCGCCACACCAGCGCCGCCCCGACCGCAACCACGATGACCGGCGCGATCACCGAGGCGGCCGTGCCGCTCACCAGCCACGCCAGTCCGGTCGACAGCGCGAGCCCGATCACCGCCAGTCCCAGTGCTCGTCGGCGTTCGGCGGGGCTGGGCCGCGCGGTGTCGGAGCCGGGAGGTGTGAAGATCCACAGCAGTCCGTACGCCACGATGCCGATGCCGGTCAGTGCCGACAGGATCACGAATGCCACCCGCACCTTGGTCACGTCGACACCGAGGTGGTCGGCGAGGCCGCCGGCGACACCACCGATCACCCGACCACCGACGCGGCGTTCGAGACGGGGCTGGGACACCTCCCCCGTGTTGTTGACCTGAGGGGGGACGGCATGCGGGACCGGCTGCACACCACGATGGTGGCACGAGCGCACGTCGCCGCGCATCAGGGCAGACCCTGATCCACCCGGGCGACCGGGGGTTCGGAAAGATCAGGGTTTGTCCCGATGTGGCGGCGGGCCACGCCCGCCACGATGGTGGCATGAGCAATCCGAGCTTCCCCGATCAGCTGCAGGAGCTGTGGCGCACCAGGCCGGTGCGGTTGCCCCACCGGGGGCCGCTGGCAGGCGTCGCAGCGGGCATCGCCCATCGATACGACGTCGACCCGGTGCTGGTTCGGGTCGCGTTCGCGGTCTCGACGATCTTCGGCGGTGTGGGGATCGTCCTCTACCTCGCCTGCTGGCTGCTGCTGCCGCAGGCAGGCGACCAGGTTTCCGCCGCCGAATCGATGTTCGGGCGCGGGCACAGCTCCGAGTCCGGCACCAAGAAGGTGGTGCTGGCGGTGGCGCTGGTCATCGCGATGAGCACCCTCGGCCCGGTCGGTGTCGGTCTCGGCGGCTCCGGTCTGATCAGTCTCGCGTTGATGCTCGGCGGACTGTGGCTGCTGCATCAACGCCGACCGGTGCCGCCCCCGCTGCCCGCCGGCGTCGACGTCGGCTTCGCATATCCGACCCAGCCGACCGGCTACCCGGGCACGGTCACCCCGGCCGCCGAGTACGGCGGGTTCACCACACCCGGCGTGTACGCGACGCTGCCGAAGACCTACGAGCCGGCGCCGACCGTGACCGCACAGACCGCGGCACCGTCCGCCGACACGGTCTCGGACGCCGCCGCGCCCACCGACCCCGTGCCCACCGATTCCGCTGCGCAGCCGCCGTCGTGGGATCCGCTGGGCGTCGCCCCCTTCGCCTGGGACCTGCCCGAGCCGGCGCCGGCGACCGTGCCCGCGATCGTGGCGCGGCCGAAGTCCCGGCTCACCTCGACCGTGCTCGGCGTCGCGATCATCGCCTCGGCCGCCACCTGGGGGGTCAGTGCGGCGAGTGGTGCGCAATGGTTGTCCCCCGGCCGAATCGGGGCCGTCGCGCTCGCGGTGATCGGCATCGGACTGATTGTCGGGGCGTTCCTGCGCCGCGGCTACGGCCTCCTGGTGGTGACCGGACCGCTGATCGGATTCGTCATGCTGGCCTCGCTGATCGGGCCGGTGGACTGGAACAGTCAGCAGGTCGGAAGCCGTACCTTCGCGCCGGCCAGCGCCGCCGAACTCCAGTCCTCCTACTCCGGGCAGCTCGGCGACTTCACCCTCGACCTGCGTTCGGTGCAGCTCACCGAGAACAAGACCGTCGACATCACCTCGGGGGTAGGCAGTTTCACGGTCCTGGTCCCGCCGAACATGAACGTCGAGAACCACTGCTCGATTGCCATCGGCGACGTGTCGTGCCTGGCTGACGGACTCAGCCTGGGTACGGACGGCGCGAACAAACCGGTACTGACCCTCAACATGACCGGCAAGGTCGGAGATATGCAGGTGCATCGTGGCTGACAACAACGACCTCGGCGACAAGACGAGCCGGCGCCCGTCCGCGCTGCTGCTGCTCAGCGGACTGACCGCGCTGCTGATCAGCGCCTGGGCGATCATCGGGCCCGACCGGTTCAGCGCGTTCGGCGGCGCCGAGTTCCGGTGGATCTTCGTCATCGTGGCAGTAGTGGTCGGAGTGATCCTGGTGTTCGCCCCCGGACGTCGAAAGTAGTGCCGCCGCTGCCGATACCGGCCGTCCCGGAGTCCTACCGGGCCCGAGTCCGGTCCTACGCACCGGATGCCGACGAGTGGCTGGGACTGCTGCCGGACCTGACCTCCCGCTATCTCGACGAGTGGCAGCTGACGGTGGACGGCGCCGAGTTCAGGCACGGCTACGTCGCGGTGGTGCTGGCGGTCCGGCTCGCCGACCGCACCCCCGCGGCGCTCAAGATGTCGTATCCGGCACCGGAATCCGCCACAGAACGCGCCGCCCTGTCGAGGTGGGACGGTCGTGGCGCGGTACGAATGCTCCGGTCGGCGACGGAGCACCAGGTGCTACTGCTCGAACGCCTGGACGCCGACCGCAGTCTGGCCGACGTGCGGGTGGCTCAGGCGATCCACGAGTGGGGCGAACTGATGCGGGAGCTGTCGGTGCCTGCTCCCGTGGGCGACCACGCATTCGACACCCTCACCGAGCTGGCGCGCCGCTGGACGCACGAGCTGCCCGACCGGTGGCGCCGACTCGGAAAGCCTTGTCCTTCATGGCTGATCGAGCAGGCCGTCTCGGTGTGCCGCCTGCCCCCCGGACCTCAGGTGTTGGTGCACACGGATCTGCACTACGAGAACGTGCTGGCCCACGGCGACGGGTGGCGGGCCATCGACCCCAAACCGATGCTGGCCGTACCCGAGTTCGCGGTCGCGCCGATGCTCTGGAATCGACTGGCAGAACTCGACGGCCACGGCGCGGGCGGGTTGCGGGCCCGCTGCGACGCGCTGGCCGACTCCGCCGGACTGAGCCGCGACCTGTCCCGACGGTGGTCGGTGGCCCGTGAGGTCGAGAACTACCTCGACTATCTCGGGGACGGCGCACACGGGGACGCGGCCCGCTCGCTGTGGGTTGCCCGCGCGTTGTGCGGACGCGAGGACTACGCGGTGGACCCCGCCGAGTTGTCCGCGCCCTGAGTGGTTCCGGCCGCGTCGCCGCGGAGCGCCGTGACCGCACGATGCTGCTCGACTCGAACCCGTCCGGCGGTGATTCCCAGCGCGACGGCGGTCTGCTCCACGCTCAACCCGACCGCGAGGCGCAACGTCAACACCTCACGTCCACGACGCGAAATACCGTCCAGCACATCCGAAGCACCCGGGCGTAACCCCTGGAGGTGCTGGACGGTCGCCTCGTAGGCGACGCGGAGCGGTGACATCCCCCGTCGCTCCGCTCGCCTGGGCCCACGAGCGGCCACGACGGCAGCCGCCACCGCGGGGCACAGGCCCGCGGCGAGGTCGTCCGAACCGCTCCCCCGGCCGAACTCGGCACGGCACAGTCGCGTCACCAGTGGCAGGAGGAGCGCGACCAGTCGGGCGGTCGCGTCCCGGTCCCCGGCAGCCGCCGCGGTTGCGGCGCCGTCCAGTTCGTCGTAGTCGGTGGGCGCTGTGTCGGCGGCCGCCGTGCGTACCGCATGGCTCATCGTCGTCCTCCTCTCGCGCGCGATCTCGTCGAATCGGTACTCGTCACTCATTGAACTCCGCCAACCTGGGCGTCGGCTGGCAGAAAGTTGTCGATCCACACAGCGACCTCACAGGCAATGCCCGCAGACTGGCCGCGTGAATTTCAATGCCACCGGAAGCTATCACCACGGTGTGTCACTGCTCGGCGGTTGGCTGCCACTGACCGCCGAGATCGTCACCGTCGCGGCCGTGATCGCGGTCGTCGGTTGGCGCAGCGCCCGCTGGCGGCTGCTCTGGGTGCCGGTCTGCGTCGCGGTCGGCACGCTGGGCGCACTGATCGCGCACTGGTACATGGATTCGCAGGGCCTGTCCTCCGATCCGGCCCCCGGCGCATTGTGGATCTGGGTGGCCGTATTCGTGGCCGCGGTAGCGCTGGCGGTGATCGGCTGGCGGGGCAGTCGGTGGTGGCGCCGCGGCCTGTCGGTGATCGCGATACCGCTGAGCCTGCTGTGCGTCGGACTGGTGCTCAACCAGTGGGTCGGCTACTACCCGACCGTCGCGGCCGCCTGGGGCGCAGTCACCTCGGGTCCACTGCCGGATCAGGTGTCCGCCGACGAACTGCCGGGGCTGCGCGGCACCTCGATGTCCACGGGAAAGGTGGTGCCCGTGGACATTCCGGACACCTCGAGCGGCTTCGCCCACCGCACCGAGTACGTCTACCTGCCGCCCTCCTGGTTCGCCGGCCCAACCCCGCCCACCCTGCCCGCCGCGATGATGATCGCCGGCGAGTTCAACACCCCCGCCGACTGGATGCGCAGCGGCAACATCACGACGACGGTGGACGCCTACGCGAACAGCCACGGCGGCCAGGCACCGATCCTGGTGTTCGTCGATGCAGGCGGCAGCTTCAACAACGACACCGAATGCGTCGACGGCCCCCGCGGAAACTCGGCCGACCATCTCACCGCAGACGTCCGGCCGTACGTGGTGTCGACCTTCGGCGCCTCCGCGAGCCCCTCGAACTGGGGCGTCATCGGCTGGTCGATGGGCGGCACCTGCGCCGTCGACCTCACGGTGATGCACCCGGACCTGTTCGGCAGCTTCGTCGACATCGCGGGCGACCTCGGACCGACGTCCGGGACCAAGGAGCAGACCGTCGACCGGCTGTACGGCGGAAACTCCGCGCAGTGGGCCAGGTTCGACCCGACCACCGTCATGGCCGCGCACGGCCCCTACACCGGGGTATCCGGACTGTTCGAGGACACCTCGGCCTCACCGCGGCGGGGCAACGCGGCGCACACCGCCGACCCGGGGCAGGCCGGCAACCGACCGCCCCCGTCCGACACCGCGGGCAGCGGGTACGGCGGACGCGACGGCACCCCGGACAACGACGAGAAGGGTGCCGCCGATGCCTTGTGCGCGGCCGCGACCGCCCAGCAGGTGAGCTGCGCGGTACACACCGGAGCGGGCGGGCACACCTGGCAGTTCGCCGCCCAGGCGTTCAACGACGGCCTGCCGTGGCTGGCCACCAGGATCGGGGTGCCGGGCGCGGCTGCGTAACCACCGTCATCCCGACCTGGGATGTCGGCGAGGACGTGCGTGCCCGAAGACTACGAGCTGCCGAACAGGCTGAACAGCCCGCCGAACGGGTTCTGATTCTGGTTGTAGTTGTAGTTGTAGTTGTTGTTCTGATTGTTGTTCCAGTTCCGATTCCAGTTGTTGTTCCAGTTGTTGTTCCAGTTGTTGTTCCAGTTGCGGTTCCCGTCGCGGTTCCCGTCGCGATCGTCGCCGCGGCCATGACCCCAGTTGTTGTTCCAGTTCCCGCCGTGCCCGTCGACCTGCACCGCCGGCAGCGGCGCCGGCGTCACCGTCGAAGCCAACGCCGGACCCACAGCCGCCACCATCGGGATCACGACGATCGCGCCCGCGACGGCCAACCTGACAATCACCCGGCGCGAACCGTGCATTCCGCATTTCTCGTTCATCGTCACACCTTCCTCGTGCCGCCGAGGTGACTGCGGCGAGGAGTGTCGTCAATTACATCTGATCGCAGGTGCAGTCCGTTCGCTCCGAGCCCAGTTCCGTACTCCGACGGCTCTTCTGCGGTTGTCGACGTCACGCGTCGTCGGTGCGCCACGCCTGACTCCAGTCAACTCCTGACCAGAGCCGACCGAGCTGACAGTTCGCTGTGAATCGGGGGTTGCCGACTCAGCCCCGGTATCCGGAGAGGTCGTAGACGGTCGTCGATCCGACGGTGACCGGGGTGAAGTGGGCCGCCACCCAGTCCGCGACGTCCTTGTGGGCGCTCTCCCGCCCGCCCGGTGCACCACCGCGACCGGCCTGCGCCTGACCACCCGGCCCCTGACCTTCCTGGCCCTGCTTGCCGGCGTCACGACCGCCGTCCCCGGTGCGGTTCTGCACGAGGTAGTAGGTCACCTGGCGGTCCTTGACGTAGTTGACGAACTCGGCCAGGGTGGGCGTCGGATCCGACCCGGTGAACCCTCCGATCGCCATCACCGCCGTGTCGCTGGACAACTCGAGGCCCGCCGCCGTCGAGGATCTGTCGACCGCGGCCGACCAGGTGGTGTCGGTGGTCGCGAGCATCGAGTCCAGCTGCGGATTGGCTTGGCCCGCACCGCCGAACCCACCGAATCCACCGGACTGCCGGGCGGCAGCGGGACCGACGGTCGGACTGCCACCCGTGTGCGGTTGCCCGAGGGTGGCGACCGTGTACGCACCCGAACCGGCCAGTGCCGCAATCATTCCCGCCGCGACCGCGAACAGACCGAAGCGCCTGCTGCGCCCGGTCCACGCGGTCAGCACCGCCGCCGCCGACGCGACCGAGACGACCAGGATCAGCCACCGTAGCGCCGGCATCCAGTGCGCGTTGCGGCCCAGGATCCAGAAGCTCCACACCCCGGCCGCGAGGATGATGCCCGCGAGCCCCGACCGGCCGAACCACGTTGTCCACCTTGTCCACATCTCGTGCACACCGATCGCGAACATGCCCGCGACCGCAGGTGCGAGCGAGAGACAGTAGTACGGGTGGATGGTGCCGCTCATGTAGCTCAACACGAGGCCGTCCACCAGCAGCCAGCCGCCAAAGACGATCGCCCCCGCGCGGACGAGGTCGGTGCGCGGGGCGCGCCACCGTGCCACCATCACCAGCACCGTCGCCAGCAGGGCGGCCGGGATCAGCCACCCGATCTCGTAACCGAACTCGCCGCCGAACAACCGGCCCAGGCCCCGCGTCTGACCGCCGAACCCGCCGAATCCGCCGCCGTGCCCGGCAGTTCCGGTAGTCGCGGCATCGGCCGGCTGGCTGCCGCCGGGGTGGTTGCGGCCGAGAACCCGCGCGAAACCGTTGTAGCCCAGCACCAGGTTCATGAAGTTGTCGTCGGTCGACCCGGCGAGATACGGCCGCGAACCCGCCGGCCACAGCAACGTCAATACGACGAACCACCCGGACGAGACGAGAAAGGCCGCGAGCGCGCCGAGCAGACGCAGCAGGCGTGCGCGCAACGACGTCGGCGCGGCGACCAGGAAGGCGAGCGCCAACGCCGGCATGACCATCAGACCCTCGAGCATCTTGGCGAGGAAGGCGAAACCCAACGCCACACCGGCCAACGCGATCCACCGCGCACTCGCCCGGTCCAGTGACCGGACTGCACAGTAGGCGCCCGCCGTCATCAGCAGCACCATCACCGCGTCCGGGTTGTTGAACCGGAACATCAGTGCCGCAACCGGAGTCAACGCCAGCGCCGCTCCGGCCAGCAGGCCCGCACCGCGACCGCTGATCCTTCCGACCGCGCAGTAGAGCAGCGCGACCGACGCGACCGCCATCAGGGCCTGTGGGATCAGCATGCCGGCGCTGCTGAAGCCGAAGATCTGCCCGGACAGTCCCATCACCCACTGGGAGACCGGCGGCTTGTCGACGGTGATGAAGTTGGCGCTGTCGAGCGAACCGAACAGTAGTGCCTTCCAACTCCGCGAACCGGCCTGCGCCGCGGCGGCGTAGAAGGAGTTGCCCATGCCGTTGACGGTGATGTTCCACAGGTAGGCCACCGCGGTGCCGACGAGCAGCGCCGCCAACCCGATCCGCTCCGGGCGGGTCGCCGGTCGACTGCCCGCGGGCGCGGCGATCCGATCGGCGGGCCCCGGTACGGCGGCGGTCGTCGGGTCGGTCAACTCTTCGCGGGTCTGGGTCACCCCGCCATTGAGTCACGCTCCCCGGCAGTGACCCTGGGGCCTTCCTGCGAATCTGCTGGGAATGTCCGACAACCGCTCCGCCGTCAGGACATAACGGTCGAAACCGCCCGCCCTACTCCCACTCGATGGTTCCCGGCGGCTTGCTCGTGACGTCGAGGACGACACGGTTGACGTCGGGCACCTCGTTGGTGATGCGGGTGGAGATCCGCTCCAGCACGTCGTAGGGCAGTCGGGTCCAGTCCGCGGTCATCGCGTCCTCGGAGGAGACCGGACGCAGCACGATCGGGTGGCCGTAGGTGCGGCCGTCACCCTGCACGCCGACGCTGCGCACGTCGGCGAGCAGCACCACGGGACACTGCCAGATCTGGCCGTCGAGACCGGCCGCGGTGAGCTCCTCGCGGGCGATCGCGTCCGCCTGACGCAGCAGCGTCAGACGCTCCTGGTTGACGCTGCCGACGATGCGGATCGCCAGGCCCGGCCCCGGGAAGGGCTGGCGCGCAACGATTTCCTCGGGCAGCCCGAGCGCCCGTCCGACGGCGCGGACCTCGTCCTTGAACAGCAGCCGCAGCGGCTCCACGAGCGAGAACTGCAGATCCTCGGGCAGGCCACCGACGTTGTGGTGGCTCTTGATGTTCGCGGTTCCGGTGCCGCCGCCCGACTCGACCACGTCCGGGTACAGCGTGCCCTGGACGAGGAACTCGACTGCCTCGCCGTGCGCCGCGGACTCACCGAGCACCTCGGACACCGCGCCCTCGAAGCTGCGGATGAACTCACGTCCGATGATCTTGCGCTTGGTCTCGGGGTCGGAGACACCGTCCAGTTCGCCGAGGAAGGTGTCGACCGCGTCGACGGTGATCAGCTTGGCGCCGGTCGACGCGACGAAGTCCTGCTGGACCTGCTCGCGCTCCCCCGCCCGAAGCAGGCCGTGGTCGACGAACACACAGGTCAGCCGGTCGCCGATGGCGCGCTGCACCAGGGCCGCGGCGACCGCGGAGTCGACACCACCGGACAGACCGCAGATCGCCTGACCCTTCTCGCCCACCTGCTCGCGGACCTGCTCGATCAGCGCGTCGGCGATGTTCGCGGCGGTCCAGGTCGGGGCGATGCCGGCGATCTCGCGCAGGAACCGGGTCAGCACCTGCTGGCCGTGCGGGGAGTGCAGCACCTCCGGGTGGTACTGGACGCCCGCGAGCCGGCGGGCCCGGTCCTCGAACGCCGCGACCGGCGCGCCCGCACTGGTCGCGGTGACCTCGAAGCCGTGCGGGGCGTCGGTGACGGCGTCGCCGTGGCTCATCCACACCGGCTGCGTCGCCGGGAGACCCTCATGCAGGACGCCGCCGTCCACGCTGAGCTGAGTGCGGCCGTACTCGCGGGTGCCGGTGTGCGTGACGGTGCCGCCGAGCGCCCCCGCCATCGCCTGGAAGCCGTAGCAGATGCCGAACACCGGGATGTCGTGGTCGAACAGTCGGGCGTCGAGCTGCGGGGCGCCGTCCGCGTACACGCTGGACGGCCCGCCGGACAGGATCACCGCCGCCGGCTTACGAGCCACGATCTCCTCGACGGTCGCCGTGTGCGGCACCACCTCCGAGTAGACGCTGGCCTCCCGCACCCGGCGCGCGATCAGCTGCGCGTACTGCGCACCGAAATCGACGACGAGGACGGGATTTTGCTGCGAGGGGCCGGAATGCTGGGTGTCTGCCACCCGACCAGTCTAATCTGCCCAGCTCCGGCGCCTCGCACAGCCCGCGGACCGGCCGTCACGACCCGGTGCACAGACCCGCTAACGCGACCGGCGCGACGTCCCCCGGCTCACCGCCGTCCGCCCGTCGAACCAGCGCCAGCGCATCGGCCCCGAACTCGGACGAGTAGGACACCGAGTCGGTGCAGCCGCCCTGTTCGAGGCCGCCGACCACCGCACCGACTCCCGCCGGACCCACCCACGGCGCCCCGCTGGTGCCGCCCCGCAGGCCGTCGCAGGCCAGGGTCGGGAAGCCTGTGGTCGACGTGACCCCGCCGGTACACGCGACCGGCCGGTCGTCGCCGGTGGGATAGCCGGTCACGGTGACGCCCGCGCCGACAGCCGGCGCGACCGTCATCGGGAGCCCTCCCCCGACCACCGTCGCCACCCCGGCCACGGAGGTCGCGTCGATGCGTCGGACCCGGAGCACCGCGTAGTCGCTGCGGGGATCCTGTGTGGCGATCCACCGCGGGTCGAGGTACACCTGCGTCACCGCCCACTCGCCGAACGGCGAGACGCCGCGGTCGAAGCCGGGCACGAAGCTGACCCCGGCGCCGGTGCCCGCGAGGCAGTGCGCGGCGGTCACCACGAGGTCGCCGCCCGCGCTGTCGAGGACCGCTCCGCTGCAGAAGTGCATCGGGGTGTTCGCGACGAACAGCGCACCGACCCGCGGGTCGGGGTCGGCCGCGTGGGCCGCCGGCCCCGCCGAGGCGACCGGCGGACCGGCTGCCGCCACGGTCGCGGCGAGCAGAACCGCCGCGACCGTGCCGGTCACGCGCACACCCGTCGGAAAGCCCACGGGGTCGATCATGCTCCCCGTGAGCCGTCGCCGTCAGGCCACGCCGCTGCCGGACTCCGACTTCTCGGCGTTCGTCGCTGCGCCCTTCTTCACGGCGGGGGCGCCGCTGCGGATCTCGACGATGGGCAGCACCAGTGCCGCCGGCGCGCCCGCGGGCACCACCGGACTGTTCGGCGCCACCGCGTTCAGCCGCTGATAGTCCGATCCCTGCGTCGGGCGGATGTCCTGCTCGCCCTTGTTCGGCCACAGCGACGCGGCACGCTCGGCCTGGGCGCTAATCGTCAGCGAGGGGTTCACACCGAGGTTCGCCGACACGGCCGCGCCGTCGACCACGCTGAGCGTCGGGTAGCCGTACACGCGGTGGTAGGGGTCGATGACGCCGTGCTGCGGATCCGCGGCGATCACGCAACCGCCGAGGAAGTGGGCGGTCAGCGGGACGTTGAAGACCTCGCCCCAGGTGCCACCGGCGATGCCGTCGATCTTCTCCGCGATCCGTCGGGTCGCGTCGTTGCCCGCCGGAATCCAGGTCGGGTTCGGCTCGCCGTGGCCCTGCTTGCTGGTCACCTTGCGACGCCCGAGGATGCCGCGCTTGGTGTAGGTGGTGATCGAGTTGTCCAGGTTCTGCATGACCAGGGCGATGATCGTGCGCTCGCTCCAGTTCTTCACCGAGAGCATCCGCAGCATCTGCGACGGGTTCGCCGCAATGACCTTGAGGAGCTTGACCCAGCGCGGCGTGGTGCCGCCACCGTCGGTCATCAGGGTCTGCAGCAAGCCCATCGCGTTCGAGCCCTTGCCATAGCGGACCGGCTCGATGTGGGTGTCGGACGAGGGATGGAACGAGGACGTGATCGCGACGCCGCGGGTCAGGTCGAGGTCCGGGTCCACCGACACCTTGCCGGCGCCGAGGATCGCCTCCGAGTTGGTGCGGGTCAGCTCGCCGAGAGTGTCCGAAAGCCTCGGCAAGGCGCCGCTGTCCTTCATCTTGTGCAGCAGCTGCTGGGTGCCCCAGGTGCCGGCCGCGACGACGACGTGCTGCGCGGTGTAGGTCTTGTGGTTCTTGCGGACCTTGGCGCCGGTGCGCCGGGTCACGACGTCCCAGGTGCCGTCCGAGGCCTCGTGCAGTCCGGTGACCGTGGTCATCGAGACGACCTTCGCGCCCGCCCTCTCGGCCAACCCGAGGTAGTTCTTGACCAGTGTGTTCTTGGCGCCGTGGCGGCAGCCGGTCATGCACTCGCCGCACTCGATGCAGCCGCTGCGATCCGGTCCGACACCGCCGAAGTACGGGTCCTTCACCGTCCGACCCGGCTCACCGAAGAAGACGCCGACCGGGGTCTGGATGAAGGTGTCGCCGACCCCCATGTCGTCCGCGACCGACTTGATGATGTCGTCGGCGGGAGTCATGTGCGGGTTCTGCACCACGCCGAGCATCTTGCGCGCCTGCTCGTAGTGCGGGGTGAGTTCGGCGTCCCAGTCGGTGATGTCGCGCCACTGCGGGTCCTGGAAGAACGGCGCCGGCGGCTTGTAGAGCGTGTTCGCGTAGTTGAGCGAACCACCACCGACGCCGGCACCGGCGAGGATCAGGACGTCGCGCAGCATGTGCACTCGCTGGATGCCGTAGCAGCCGAGGGCCGGGGCCCACAGGAACCGCTTCAGGTCCCAGCTCGTCTTCGCGAAGTCGGCGTCGGTGTACCGGCGCCCGGCCTCGAGCACCCCGACCCGGTAGCCCTTCTCGACCAGCCGCAGCGCGGTGACGCTGCCGCCGAATCCGGACCCGATGATCAGGACGTCGAAATCCGTTGCACGCTTGCCCATCAGGAAACCTCCACCGTGAACCCGTTAGTTACCCGCCAGTATGCACCCAGCGACTGTGACTGATGCCACAAGGGTGACCTAACTGTAACGGCAAGTAGCAGAAACCGAGGTGGAAGCCCGCCCACCCGAAAGTATGAACGGACCGTTCAGGTTCATGGAGAACCTGAACGGTCCGTTCACGCCGGGGGGCTGCGATCAGGCGCGGACCGTCAGCCCGACCTTCTGGAACTCCTTGAGGTCGGAGTAGCCCGACTTGGCCATCGAGCGGCGCAGGCCGCCGACCAGGTTGAGCGAGCCGTACGGATCGTCCGACGGACCGGTGAGCACGCGGTCGAGGGACGGCCGCTCCTCGCCGAAGGAGACCGGCAGCAGCGCGCCGCGGGGCACCGAGGGGTGCGCGGCCGCCGACGGCCAGTACCAGCCGTGCCCGGGGGCCTCCGCCGCAACCGCCAGCGGCGCGCCGAGGACGGCGGCGTCGGCGCCGCACGCGATGGCCTTGGCGAGGTCACCGGAGGTGCGGATGTCGCCGTCCGCGATCACGTGCACGTACCGGCCACCGGTCTCGTCCAGGTAGTCCCGGCGAGCAGCCGCGGCGTCCGCGATGGCCGTGGCCATGTGCAGGCCGATGCCGAGCACCTCGCCGGTGGTGGTGGCGCCCTCGGTCGAGCCGTAGCCGACGATGACGCCCGCCGCGCCGGTGCGCATCAGGTGCAGCGCGGTGCGGTGGTCGCTGACGCCGCCCGCGACGACCGGCACGTCCAGCTCCGAGATGAACGTCTTGAGGTTCAGCGGCTCGCTGTCGCCGTGCGCGACGTGCTCGGCGGAGATGATGGTGCCGTGGATGACCAGCAGGTCGATGCCCGCCTTGACCAGTGCCGGCGTCAGGGCCCGCGCGTTCTGCGGGCTGACCCGCACCGCGGTGGTGACACCCGCGTCACGCACCTGCGACACGGCGGCCGCGAGCAGGTCCGGCTGGATCGGCGCCGCGTGGAGTTCCTGCAGCTTCGCGATCGGTGCGTCCGCGTCGGTGTCCGACTCGGCGACCCGGATCAGCTCGGCGATCTTGGCGTCGACGTCGGCGTGGCGACCCCACAGGCCCTCACCGTTGATCACGCCGAGGCCGCCGCGCTTGCCGAGTTCGATCGCGAACGACGGCGAGACGAGCGCGTCGGTCGGGTGCGCCAGCACCGGGATGTCGAAGCGGTACGCGTCCAACTGCCAGGACGTCGACACCTCCTTCGACGACCGGGTCCGGCGCGAGGGGACGATGTCGATGTCGTCCAGCTCGTAGGTGCGTCGGGCTGTCCGGCCCATGCCGATTTCAACGAGGTCGCGCACGCGCGCCCCTTTCTTCGTTGTGGCTGATGCTTGCCTGGATGTTCGCTGGAAACTATCCCGCGCGGCTACCGCGCGGCGTAGTTCGGCGCTTCCACGGTCATGGTGATGTCGTGCGGGTGGCTCTCCTTGAGACCCGCCGCGGTGATCTGCACGAACTGCGCCTCCTGCAGATCCTCGATCGTCCCGGATCCGGTGTAGCCCATGGCCGCGCGCAGCCCGCCGGTGAGCTGGTGGATCACCTGAGAGAGCGGGCCACGGAACGGCACCCGACCCTCGATGCCCTCGGGGACCAGCTTGTCCTCAGCGAGCACGTCGTCCTGGAAGTAGCGGTCCTTGGAGAAGGACTTGCCCTGTCCGCGGCTCTGCATCGCGCCGAGCGAACCCATGCCGCGGTAGCTCTTGAACTGCTTGCCGCCGACCAGGATCAGTTCGCCCGGGGACTCGGCGGTGCCGGCGAGCAACGAACCGAGCATCGCGGTGGACGCGCCGGCCGCGAGGGCCTTGGCGACGTCGCCGGAGAACTGCAGACCACCGTCGGCGATGACCGGGACGCCGAGCGGCTTGCACGCCGCGGTGGCCTCGAGGATCGCGGTGATCTGCGGTGCACCGACACCGGCGATGACGCGGGTGGTGCAGATCGAACCGGGGCCGACGCCGACCTTGACGCCGTCCGCGCCCGCCTCGACCAGCGCCAGCGCGCCAGCGCGGGTCGCGACGTTGCCGCCGATGAGCTGGACGCGATCGCCGATCTCCGCCTTGAGCTTCGCGATCATCTGCAAGATGTTGATCTGATGGCCGTGCGCACTGTCGACCACCAGCACGTCGGCTCCGGCGTCGGTCAGTGCCATCGCGCGCGCCCAGGCATCGTCACCGACGCCGACGGCGGCGCCGACCAGCAGCCGGCCGTCGCGGTCCTTGGTGGCATTCGGGTGCTGCTCGGTCTTGACGAAGTCCTTGACGGTGATGAGGCCGGTGAGCTTGCCCTGGCCGTCGACGATCGGCAGCTTTTCGAGCTTGTGCCTGCGCAGCAGCCCGAGCGCGGCCTCCGCGGTGACGCCCTCGCGGGCGGTGATCAGCGGAACCTTGGTCATCACTTCGGACACCGTGCGGTTCTGGTCGACCTCGAAGCGCATGTCTCGGTTGGTGATGATGCCGACCAGCTGGCCGGCGTCGTCGGTGACCGGGAGCCCGGAGATCCGGAAGCGGCCGCAGGTCGCGTCGACCTCGGCGAGGGTGTCGGTCGGCTTGCAGGTGACCGGGTCGGTGACCATGCCTGCTTCGGACCGCTTGACGGTCTCGACCTGGCCGGCCTGGGCCTCGAGCGAAAGGTTGCGATGCAACACGCCCATGCCACCGGCGCGCGCCATCGCGATCGCCATCCGTGCCTCGGTGACGGTGTCCATCGCCGAGCTCACCAGCGGCACGTTCAGCCGGATCTCGCGGGTCAGCTGGCTGGAGGTGTCGACCTGGTTGGGAACGACGTCCGAGGCCGCAGGCAGCAGCAGCACGTCGTCGAAGGTGAGTCCCAGCATGGCAACCTTGTCGGGGCGGTCCCCTCCGGTACGCACGTGTCCTCCGGAAATACTCATGCGGCTCGGGACCCTTTCCTGGAACTGTGGTGCGCCGCCGTGCAGGGCGTCGTATCCCCGCGGCGCGGTCAAGTCGTGATTGCTTCGGGTGTGGGAAGAATGCTCGATCGCGGGCGAACTATTCCCTCAGCCCGCCCACCATGGTATCGGCTGGACGAGCGTGCGAGCGAACGCGGTGACCGATCCGCTGGCGCAGACCCGCCTGCGCTGCGTACCGTGGACCTGTGCGAGATCAACTGCCCCCCGGTCTGCCGCCGGACCCGTTCGCCGGTGACCCCGCCGACCCCTCCGCCGCGCTCGACGCGATCGAGCCCGGTCAGCCCCTGGATCCCCATGAGCGACTAGCCGTCGAAGAGGACCTCGCGGACCTCGCCGTCTACGAGGCGCTGCTGGGCCACCGCGGCATCCGCGGCCTCGTGGTCTGCTGTGACGACTGCCAGCAGGACCACTACCACGACTGGGACATGCTGCGGGCGAACCTGCTGCAACTCCTCGTCGACGGCACCGTGCGACCTCACGAGCCGGCCTACGACCCGGTCCCCGAGGCCTACGTGACGTGGGACTACTGCCGCGGATACGCGGACGCGTCGATGAACGAGGCGCTGCACGGGGACGGCTTCGACGCCTGACCCCGACCACGAGACACACGAGAACGGCCCGGCAAGATCACTTGCCGGGCCGTTCTTTCGGTATCGGGAACCCGTCTACGACGGCGTCGGGGCGGGCACCAACTGCCGGGTCTCGATCGGCGGGACGATCTTGATCGTCGTCGACGCCGCGGGTGCACTGGTCGTCGTCGACGACGGTGACGGCGACTGCGACTGCGACGGTTCGGTGGTCGTCGGGACCTGGCTCGGCGTCGTGACGACCGGCGGTGTCACCGACGGGGCCGTCGGCACGATCGGGACCACGGTCAGCTCGCTCGGGGGGATGCTCGGCACACTGGTCGAGGGCAGCCCCGGGATGGTCACCCCGGGCACGACGGGCACCGAGGTGGACTCACCGGGCGTGGTGGTCGTGGTGGTGGCGGTGGTCGTCGAGGTCGTGGTCTTCGCGACATCCGCCATCAGTCGGTCGTGCCAGGCGTTGAGTTCGTCACGTTTGCCCGAGTCGTTCACGTCGCCGACCCGTTTGCTCGCGGACTGCAGGACCGCCATGGCGCCCTGGGTGTCGCCTGCCTTGATCAGCCGCTCGGCCTCCTGCAGGTTCGACGTGGTGTCGATGCCGGCAACGGTCGAGTTGGCGCGTTGACTGAACACGACCTCCTTGACCTTCCACAGCGGATCGCCGGGCTGAGCGTTGTAGGAGAACACCGTCACCCCCGCCATCACGACGGCGATCGCGGCGGCGGCGCCGGCGATCGGCCGCAGCAGGCGCAGCCGGGCGGACCGTCCGGTGCCGGGAGCGATCTCCTCGTTGACGGCCGCCACGACCTCGTCGAGGCTCGGTTCGGCAGGCAGAGCGGGCGTGACGATCTCGGCCCGCCACCCTGCCAGCAGCATCGCGAGCTGGTACTCCTCCGGAGTCTCCGTCGCGACCTTGCCGCCACCGGCGATGGCGTCGATCAGCGCGTCGTCGTGCTGCACGGCCGCCAGGTCGAAGGGCGTCGAATCCGTGTCCTCGTCCAGCTCCAGCGATGCCGGGGCGAGATCGGCATCGGACGCGTTTGTGCGTTGCGTCCACTTGTCGTGTCCACCGCGCTTGCTCCCCCTAGCCATACATCTCACCCGCTTTCGCTACTTCGTTCTTCAACTTGGCGAGCGCCCGGTGTTGGGCCACTCGTACTGCTCCGGCCGTGCTCCCCACAGCAACTGCCGTTTCCTCCGCGGACAGACCCACCACCAGCCGCAGGATGACAATTTCTCGATGCTTGTCGGAGAGCGTCGCCAGCAGGGCGTTCATCTGCCTGCTCGTCTCCGAGTCGAGCGCGAGCTTCTCCGGGCCCTCGTCCGTCGAGACGACATCCGGTACCTCGGCCATCGACTCCGCCTTGTTACGTCCGGCGTTACGATGAGCGTCGGCGACCTTGTGTGCGGCGATGCCGTACACGAACGCCATGAAGGGCCGACCCTGATCCCGGTACCGCGGCAGAGCGGTCATCACAGCCAGGCACACCTCCTGCGCCACGTCGTCCGCGGAGAGCTGTCCCCTCTCCGCGGCTCCGACCCGTGACCGGCAGTAACGCACGACCATGGGTCGGACACTCTCGAGAACCCGAGCCAAGGCAACTCGATCGCCCTGCGCTGCCGCAGCGACGGCTGAGTCCAACTCCTCGCTCGTACTAGTCATCGTCAGAGAATGTCCCGGCGTTACAGTGACGCCCGCTCACAGGGCGCTCCCACCTGGCGGTGGAACGATTGAAGGATAGCGACAGGTGCTCACAGTTCCCTGAATCGCCCGCCCCACGCGGCGATCCGGCTCTCGCACCGGTCCCGGACGTCGTTCGCCTCCGCGCTCGGCTGCACCCCGCCGAGCAGCATCGACGCGGCCCACTCCAGCGGCACCAGTCCATGCTCCGCGCAGCGAGCAAGTACCCGCCTGGCCGGTCCGGTCGCGGCGGTCGGATCGGGGCCCGCGCTCTCGGCCGCGGCCAGCAGCAGCTCGGACTTGACCTGGTGCCGGATCGACTCGCAGTCCGCGGCGAGGTCGAGCGCGGCAGCGGCGTGCCTGCGCCCACCGGCCGCGTCCCCGGACGCGAGCGACATCTCGGCGCTGACCCAGTTCCACCGAATCCGCTGACGCCACACTGCCGGGTCGGGTTGGTCGGCCAGGGCGCCACAGCGCTCGAGCAGCCGGAATCCGAGGGCGAACCGGCCGCACCCGAGCGCGTCCGCGGCGAGCCCGGTGAGCGCGTCACAGCGTGCCTGGACGCTCGCGTCCGCGATGGCGACAGCGGGCGCGCCGAGCAGTGCCAACGCGCGGCCGTCATGAGTGGAGGCAAGTGCGTGCCAGCCGAGTTGCCGCAGCAGCGACGCCTCCGTGCTGGCCGCAAGGGAGGCGAGCACGGGGTCCGGGTCGAGCCTGTGCAGTTGTTCGAGTTCGGCGCGGGCAGCGGCGTATCGCCCCTGCCCACCAAGTGTCACCGCGCGGAGCCAGTGATCGCGCGCGTCCTCGGCCGCGGGCAGGTCGCGAGCGCCCGGAGTGTCACCGAACGCGGCCCGTTCCAGGTCCGAACGGGTCACCTCACGACCGCCGCTCTGACGCGTCGAATCGGGGTCGATCGGGTAGTGGCCCGCGGGCTGTCCGGTACTGCACGGCGTAAGAGTAGGACCCCGGATCGGAGCCGCCGCACGGCGGTCGGGTTCACGGGAGAAGGCGCTGCGTTACTCGTTCAGTTCGGGTTTGTCGAGAGTTTTCCTCGCATTAACATTCCCGTCCACCCAATCGTTCAACCCATTAGTGGTGACGGATGTCTCGAACGACCGGTTGCGTTAATCGTGCATCACGCAACCTCGGCCGGGCTGGCGCCGGCGGCCTCCACACGACATGTGCATTCGAGGTGTGTCACGTCAGCCCGGGCGTATCGACGGCGGCGCCGCTGACGTGCGCGGTTGCCCCGATTCGCCCTGGACGCCGCACTTTTCGCCCCCAAGGAAAGAATCACGAATGTGTGTCAATTGTGTGTCGATGTCGATGAACGCAGCGTTAATTCCCTTCTGGCGCGGTATGTAAATCACCACTTGAACAACTATTGACTCGATTTCCCGCACACCTCTAACGTGGCTAACGGAAATTGAAGTACGCGCCTGGACGACCATCAGGTCGGGACCTGAGTCCCGCAAACGTCAGGAGATGACATGCCGCAGCCGAATCACCTCCCCGGACCGAACGCCGATATCTGGGATTGGCAAATGAACGGACTCTGCCGCGGAGTCGACTCCTCGATGTTCTTCCACCCCGACGGAGAACGCGGTCGCGCCCGGACTCAGCGCGAGATGCGGGCCAAGGAGATGTGCCGGCGCTGCCCGGTACTCGCCCAGTGCCGCAGCCACGCATTGAGCGTGTCCGAACCGTACGGAATCTGGGGCGGGATGTCCGAGTCCGAGCGCGAGTCGCTCGCCCGCCGCGGACGCCAGCGCATCGCGTCGTAGACGGTTCGTCCGCCGCCCACCCCGCGCGCCCGCGCACGCCGGGGTGGCCGGCCACCCATCCGCATCGCATGCGGCTCCGAATGCCTCCTCGGCAGGACCGACAGGCCCTTGACGAACGAAGGACGGCAGACCGATGAGCCGAGACACTCCATCCACCTCCACCACAGCGACGGCGGAGGACGACATGAATCACCGCACCCGTTCGGCTGCGCTGCCGCGGTAGGTCGGGTGCGCGATAGCGTGTTCCTCCATGCATGCGACGAGGCTGTTGTGACGGGGCCAGGGCGGGACCGCCCCGGGTCCGCGTCGGATGCCGCCGCGCCGGCCGACTGCCCGGTGGACGCAGGACCGGCCGCGACCGCCCGCGCAGCCGAGTCCAGCGCACTGGCGACGCTGGTGACGGCGTCCGCCGCAGGCGACGCGACCGCGTTCGCCGAGCTCTACGACCGGACCTCGTCACGCGTCTACGGCATGGTGCTGCGAGTCCTGCGCGACCGGGGCTTCGCGGAGGAGACCACCCAGGAGGTGTACCTCCAGGTGTGGCGCGCAGCTGACACCTTCGACGCGGCTCGGGGATCGGCCCTGAGCTGGTTGCTCACGCTCGCGCACCGCCGGGCCGTGGACCGGGTTCGCTCGGAGCAGTCGAGTTCAGACCGCGATGCGGCCTACGAGGCGCGCAACCACCTCGGCACGTTCGACGAGGTGAGCGAGGAGGTCACGCGGCGGTTCGAGCGGCAGTCGGTGATCGACTGCCTCGACGTGCTCACCGACACCCAGCGCGAATCGGTCGCGCTGGCGTACTACGGCGGTCGCACGTACCGCGAGGTCGCGGCCGACCTCGGCGTGGCGCTACCCACGGTGAAGACCCGCATTCGGGACGGATTGGCAAGGCTCAGAGGATGTTTGGGGGTGGCATGAGATGAAGGACGACCAAGTCCACCTGGCGCACGGCTACGCCCTCGACGCTCTCGACGAGGACGACCTGCGCGCCGCCGAGCTGATTCTGTCCGGGTCCGACGTCCGTCTGCGCGCGGAGTTCGAATCGGAGGTGCGGTCGACCCGGGAGACGCTGGCGGCGACGAGCTCGGTGACCGAGGCGCAGCCGTCCGCGGATCTGCGTGCCGGACTGCTGGCCCGGATCGCGGCCGAACCGCGTGCCACCGACCGCGGCCGAGCGGCCCCCGAGCCGCCCGTCTCGTTGTCCGACCGCCGCGTCCGCACCAGCCGCTGGCGGCGGGTCGCCGTTGCCGCTGCCGCTGCCGTCGTGGTGCTCGCGGGCGGGATCACCGTGGGGGCGCAGTTCCGCACCGGGCCGGCGCCGGAATCGACGGCATCGCAGGTGATGGGTGCGCCGGACGTGCGCTCGTCCTCGACCGAGGTGCCGGGCGGCGGATCTGCGACCGCGATGTACTCCAAACAGGCGAACGCTGCGGTGCTCGTGATGAACGACGTCACGCCGCCCCCGCCGGACTCGGTGTACCAGATGTGGCTGGTTCCGGGGGCCGGTGCACCGGTCTCTGCGGGCATGATGGGACCCGGTCAGATGTCACCGTCGACCATGACGGTCGTCGACAGCCTCGACGACGCGACCCTGCTGGCCTTCACCGTGGAACCCGCAGGCGGCTCGCCGCAGCCGACCGCCCCCGCGTTCGCCTCACTCGCGCTGCACTGATCTGCGTTGCGGCAGTCAGCAGTTCGGCCTCACGTGTGCGCGGGAACGAGTTCCGCGATCAGCGCCTCGACACGCTCGCGCATCTGGTCGCGGATCGGGCGGACCGCTTCGATGCCCCGGCGAGGTGCGACAGGAATTCGGCGGCCATCTGGGGAGCGGCCGGCGTTGTGCACGCAGACGAACAGCACGCTGGGATTGTCAGGCATGAAGGGCCCCTGTCGATGTCGCGAAGCGCTTGCGCAGTGCCAGGGAGACGTAGACCAGCCCGACGAGGACGGGGACCTCGATCAGCGGACCGACCACCCCGGCCAGCGCCTGGCCGGACGACGCGCCGTAAGTCAGTCCTGGGTCAGCGGCTCGCGCGCCAGCGGCGCACAACAAGCACCGATCTTCGACGATTCCTGATTCGACATGCATAAACATTGACAGGTGTCGAATCAGCGTGCAATCTCGGCCGCGGGGTCGTCGGATTCGAGGATCCAACAGACGCCTGCGCTGCCTGCGTCGTGTGGTCCGCCCAGTTTCGCCCGGTCGAGCAGGGATTCGAGCGTGGATTCGAGGGTGATCAACTCCAGAATCTTGCCGCGAACCTGCTCGAGGTGCTCGGAGAGGAGGTCCACGACCTGCCCGCACGGCGCCTGCCCGCGATCGCGAATGGTGAGGACGTCGCGAACCTCACGCAGGGTCAGGCCGGCGGCCTGTGCACGACGGATGAAGTGAAGGCGCTCGACGAATTCCGGCCCGTAGTCCCGGTAGCCGCTTGCCGTGCGGACCGGCTCGGAAAGTAGCCCACTCTGCTCGTAGAAGCGCAGAGTCCTCGTTGCGACACCGCTCTGATCTGCAAGTTCACCGATTCTCATCTCGACTCCTTGACCTTCCACCGTACTGGAAGGTTGACAATGGGACGCATCGCCCGGTCATGCCGACAGTGCTGCTCCTGTGGCGTCTTGCTGCGCAGGCCAGTACGACCACGACGTCCACCGAGAGGAGGTGAACCGTGAATCCCCTGCAGATGATGTGCGACTGGCTCTGTCGCATGATGGGGCCTTGCTGTCCGCCGATGTGACAAGCAAATGTCCAGTGCGGCGCGGAAGCCGGTCCGGATGCACCCGAACCGGCCGGCGCCTCGCGGCCGCGCGCGACAAATCATCGCCTTTCCCCGCTATCATCGCCCGATGACGATCAATGATGCGGTTGGGCGCCGCGAGTCGACCTGCACCGAGTCGGGCCTCGATCCGGCGGTGGCACTGTTCCGCAGCCTCGCCGACGGCACCCGGTTGGCGATCGTGCGTCGGCTGGCCGATGGCGAGGCTCGGGTCGCGGACCTGGTCGGCGACCTCGGATTGGCTCAGTCGACCGTGTCGGCGCACGTGGCGTGCCTGCGCGACTGCGGCCTGGTCGACGGCAGGCCCCAGGGTCGACAGGTCTTCTACTCACTCGGCCGACCGGAACTGCTCGATCTGCTCGCCTCGGCCGAAACCCTGCTCACCGCAACGGGTAGCGCGGTTGCGTTGTGCCCGAACTACGGCACCGGCGCGGAGTGACGGCGTGAGCGATGCGTGCGGCTGCGGCCACGACGAACCTGCGGTCGGCGACGACGCGCAGGAGCGCGAGCCCGAGAAGTTCTGGCAGGTCACCGAGATCCGGGCCGCCGCGATCGCCGGCGTGCTCCTGCTGGGTGGGCTGATCGTCGGCTGGACCGACGGACCTCACACCGTCGAACTGGCCCTCGAAACACTCGCACTGGTCGTCGCCGGCTGCACCTTCGTCCCGAACACCCTCAGACGCCTGGCCAGAGGCAGGATCGGCGTCGGCACGCTGATGACGATCGCCGCCGTCGGCGCCGTCCTCCTCGGGGAAGTCGGCGAAGCCGCGATGCTGGCATTCCTGTTCGCCATCAGCGAGGGCCTCGAAGAATTCGCGGTCACACGGACTCGCCGTGGCCTACGCGCACTGCTGTCGCTGGTCCCCGACACCGCCACCGTGATCCGCGGTGACCGCGAGCAGGCCGTTCCGCCGTCCGACCTTCGTCTCGGCGACGTCATGGTCGTCAAACCCGGTGAGCGAATCGCCACCGACGGCGTCGTCCGCCACGGTCGCACCGCCCTCGACGTCTCGGCGATCACCGGCGAATCCGTACCGGTCGAGGGTGGGCCCGGCGACGAGGTGTTCGCCGGATCCATCAACGGCACAGGCGTTCTCGAGGTCGAGGTCACCGCACGCGCCGAGGACAACTCCCTCGCGAAGATCGTGCGGATCGTCGAGGCCGAGCAGTCTCGCAAGGGCGAGGCCCAACGCCTGGCCGACAAGATCGCCACACCGCTCGTCCCCGCGATCATGGCCGCCGCCATGGTGATCGCGGCTGTCGGCAGCCTGCTCGGCGAGCCGCGGATCTGGATCGAACGCGCTCTCGTCGTGCTCGTGGCAGCGTCCCCGTGCGCGCTGGCGATCGCCGTTCCGGTGACCGTGGTTGCCGCGATCGGGGCGGCCTCCAAACTCGGCGCCCTGGTCAAAGGTGGTGCCGCGCTCGAGACACTCGGTCGCATCCGCGGCATCGCGCTCGACAAGACCGGCACCCTGACTCGCAACCGGCCCACCGTGATCGACGTCGCCACCGTCGACGGCGCCTCCCCCGCCGAGGTCCTGGCCGTGGCCGCCTCCTTGGAGGCCCGCAGCGAACATCCCCTCGCCGCAGCGATCCTCGCCGCGGTCGACGACGCCGTCCCCGCCGAGGCGGTCGCTGCGGTCACCGGCGCCGGGGTGGTCGGACGGATCGACGGCGCCACCGCCCGGCTCGGCCGACCCGGTTGGATCGACCCCGGGCCACTGGGCGCCGCCGTCGAGGCGATGCAGCACGCGGGGGCCACCGCGGTGCTCGTCGAACTCGACCGCCGTCTGCTCGGCGCGGTCGCGGTCCGCGACGAACTGCGCCCCGAGGCTCGGGGCGTGATCGCCCGCCTGCGCCGCGACGGCTACCGCCTGGCGATGCTGACCGGCGACAACGACCGCACCGCCCGCAGCCTGGCCGCCGACGTCGGCATCGACGAGGTGCACGCCGACCTGCGCCCCGAAGACAAGGCCCGCATCGTCGAATCCCTGCGCGGCGCAAGGCCGACGGCCATGGTCGGCGACGGCGTCAACGACGCACCGGCCCTGGCCACCGCCGACATCGGCATCGCGATGGGCGCGATGGGCACCGACGTCGCCATCGAGACGGCCGATGTCGCACTCATGGGTGAGGACCTTCGCCACCTGCCCCAACTGTTGCAGCACGCCCGCCGATCCCGGCGGATCATGTTGCAGAACATCGGACTGTCGCTGGCGATCATCACCGTTCTCATGCCGCTCGCACTGCTCGGCGTACTCGGCCTCGCCGCCGTCGTCCTCGTCCACGAGGTCGCCGAGATCGTCGTCATCGCCAACGGGGTGAGGGCCGGCCGCGCCGCGACCCTCACGGATTCGGCCACCGCGCCGGCGCGACCGATCACGGTGATCGACGCGGGCCGCTGAGGGGTGCGCAGACCCGCGAGCGACCGTTGTCCCGCTGCGGCCGAGCATCGTTCGTGGAAGACGCAGGGCCCCGGACGAATTCGTCCGGGGCCCTGCGCTGTACCTACGACCCGAGGGTCGCGGCGGGGTGCCTAGTGGCTGTGGCCGTGTCCGTGGCCCTCGTCGACTGCGTCGACCGGCTTCTCGACCACGGCGCTCTCGGTGGTCAGGATCATCCGCGCGACGGAGGCCGCGTTGACGACCGCCGAGCGGGTCACCTTGACCGGGTCCACCACACCGTCGGCGAGCAGGTCGCCGTAGGTGAGGGTTGCGGCGTTGAAGCCGTGTCCCTTGGGAGCGTCCGCGACCTTGGCGACCACGACGGCACCGTCGAGACCCGCATTGCTCGCGATCCAGAACAGCGGTGCGTTGAGCGCGGCCCGCACGACCTCGACGCCGGTCGCCTCATCGCCGGAGAGCGAGTCGGCCAGCGCGGTGAGCACCTGACCGGCCTGGACCAGCGCGGAACCGCCGCCGGGCACGATGCCCTCCTCGACCGCGGCCTTGGCCGCGTTGACTGCGTCCTCCACGCGGAACTTGCGCTCCTTGAGGTCCGTCTCGGTGGCGGCGCCGACCTTGATCACCGCGACGCCGCCGGAGAGCTTCGCGAGCCGCTCCTCGAGCTTCTCGCGGTCCCAGTCGGAGTCGGTGTTCTCGATCTCGCGACGCAGCTGCCCGACGCGGGTGGCGATGTCGGCCTCGGTGCCGGCACCGTCGACGATGGTGGTCTCGTCCTTGGTGACGACGACGCGACGGGCGCTGCCGAGCAGGTCCAGTCCGGCCTCCTTGAGCGTCAGGCCCACGTCGGTGTTGACGACGGTGCCCGCGGTCACGACGGCCAGGTCGTCGAGGAACGCCTTGCGGCGGTCGCCGAAGAACGGCGCCTTCACGGCCACGGCCTTGATCGTCTTGCGGATCGAGTTCACCACCAGTGTGGAGAGCACCTCGCCCTCGACGTCCTCGGCGATGATCAGCACCGGCTTGCCGGACTCGGCGATCTTCTCGAGCAGCGGCAGGAAGTCCGGCAGCGAGCCGATCTTGTCGCGGTAGAGCAGGATCTGCGCGTCCTCGAGCACCGCCTGCTGGGCGTCGATGTCGGTGACGAAGTAGGGCGAGAGGTAGCCCTTGTCGAACTGCACGCCCTCGGTGACGACGAGTTCGGTCGCCAGCGTCGAGGACTCCTCGACCGTGACGACGCCGTCGACGCCGACGCGGGTCATGGCCTCGCCGACCAGCGCGCCGATCTCCTCGTCGCGCGAGGAGACGGTCGCGACCTGCGCGATCGCGTCCTTGCCCTGGACCGGGGTGGCGGCGGCGATCAGCGCCTCCGACACGGCGTCGGCGGCCTGCGCGATGCCCACGCCGAGCCCGATCGGGTTGGCGCCCGCGGCGACGTTCTTCAGGCCGCCGCGCACCAGCGCCTGGGCGAGCACGGTCGCGGTGGTGGTGCCGTCGCCCGCGACGTCGTTGGTCTTGGTGGCGACGCTCTTGACGAGCTGGGCGCCGAGGTTCTCGAAGGGGTCTTCGAGCTCGATCTCGCGGGCGATGCTCACGCCGTCGTTGGTGACGGTCGGGCCGCCGAATGCCTTGGCGAGCACGACGTGCCGGCCGCGGGGGCCGAGGGTGACCTTGACCGCGTCCGCGAGCTGGTCGACGCCGCGCTCGAGGGCCCGGCGGGCGGTCTCGTTGAATTCGATCTGCTTGGACATATCGCTTAGCTGCTCCTGGATGTGGAGGGTCGGCAAACGCGATCCGCCCCGGGTCACCAGTGGTGGGACGCCGGGGCGGATCGCAAGTGGCTTACTTGGAGATGACAGCCAGCACGTCGCGTGCCGACAGGATCAGGTACTCCTGGCCGGCGTACTTGATCTCGGTTCCGCCGTACTTGCTGTAGATGACGGTGTCGCCTTCCTTGACGTCGACCGGGATGCGATTGCCCTTGTCGGTCACGCGGCCTTCGCCAACGGCGACGACGGTGCCCTCCTGGGGCTTCTCCTTGGCCGTGTCGGGGATGACCAGGCCAGAGGCAGTCGTCGTCTCGGCCTCGTTGGCCTGGACGAGGATCTTGTCCTCGAGCGGCTTGATGTTCACGCTCGCCACGATGAGCCCTCCACTTTCAGGGGTTGTTCCGCCCCGGGCTGTTCCCTGGGCGGTTTCTTTTCGGTTCAGTACGCTTGCGGCCCCTCGCCAAGCCCCGTCGTCGCGGGTGCCGGAGCTGGGTCAGCGCCAACTAGCACTCTATACATGCGAGTGCCAGCGCTCAAGAGCGGCGGGTGCCGACGCGGACCCCGCAGCCTGGACGATCGTCCGACACCGACCGGGTTCGGACTCCAGGTGACGCGCGGGTGACCTACAGTCGTCGCCGTGGCAAACATGAACCGACGATCGTTTCTCGGACTCGCGGGCCTCGGCGCCGCGGGCGCAATGGGAGTCGGCGCCTTCGGGCGCGCCCCGTGGGGCACCTGGTACGCCGCCGCCGACGCGCTGCCCGAGCACCTCGCGGGAACGACCCTCGAGGCCGTTGCCACTCCGGTCGGGACGTCGGGCTACCGCACCCTCTCCGCCGGGCCCGGCTGGCCGGTGATCGTGCGCGGTGAACTCGCCGAGGCCAAGTCCGGCCGCGAGGAACGCCGCGCGGCGCTGGCTTCGTTCGTTCAAATGACCGACATGCACGTGCTCGACGCCCAGTCGCCGATGCGATTCGAGTACCTGCACCCGTTCACCGGGTCCGCATTCCGGCCCCACGAGACGTTGACCACCCACGGCCTCGCCTCGCTGGTGTCCCGCATCAACTCCCTTGCGGGCGGCCCGCACACCCGGCGCCGCTTCGATGCGGTCGTGACCACCGGCGACAACACCGACAACAAGGAGCACGCCGAGCTGGGCTGGCTGCTGGCCACCCTCAACGGCGGCACCTTCCGGCCGAACACCGGCGCCCTCGACCGCTACGAGGGTGTCCAGAACTCCGGCTCGGACCTGTACTGGAACCCCGAGTCGCCGATCCGCGACATGTACAAGAAGGCCGGCTTCCCCGAGATCCCCGGACTGCTCGGCGCGGCCCTCGCCCCGGTCACCAGCCCCGGCCTGCGCACCCCCTGGTACTGCGTCTTCGGCAACCACGACGACTCTGTCGAAGGCACCGTCCCGAGCGGCATCCCGCCCCTCGAGGCCATGTACACCGGGTCGATCAAGATCGAGGGGCCGGACTCCGAGCAGGCCCGCGCGATCGGCAGCGCCGCCAGCTCGGACCCGTCCGCGCTGCCCGCGCTGCTCGCCGCGGTCACCACCCCGCCGCGCATCGTCACCCCTGACGGCAACCGGGCCCCCTTCACGCCCCGCCAGTTCATCGCCGCGCACCTCGACCCGAGGAACACCGGGCCCGGCCCGGTCGGTCACGGCTTCGCCCCCGACGCCGGCGAGACCGGCATCGGCTACTACACGTTCGAGATCGCACCCGGCGTGATCGGCATCAGCATGGACTCCACCAACCGCGCAGGTTTCGTCGACGGATCCCTCGGCGAGGCCCAGTTCCGGTGGATCGAGCGAACCCTGGAGTCGGGCAGCAGCCGTTACTTCGACACCGGCGGCCGCGCGGTGACGCAGTCCCGCGCGGACACCTGGTTCCTGCTGTTCAGCCACCACACCAGCGACACCATGGCCAACCTCGTGCCGGATCCGGAGAATCCCGCCGATCGCCGCCACTCCGGCGCCGAACTGGTCGCCCTGCTGCACCGGTTCCCGAACGTGCTGGCCTGGGTCAACGGCCACACCCACGAGAACAAGATCTCCGCTCGGACCGGTCCAACGCCGGTCCAGGGCTTCTGGGAGATCAACACCGCATCGCACATCGACTTTCCGCAGCACGCGCGGATCATCGAGGTCGCGGACAACCACGACGGCACGGTGTCGCTACTGACGACACTGATCGAGTCGGACAGCCCGTATCAGACCAGTCACGGCGACTTCTCACAGTCCGGGCTTGCGTCGCTGTACCGGGAACTGTCCTTCAACGACATCCACGCCGACCCGAAGCTGATGGGTGTGTCCGGCGACCACAACACCGAGCTCCTACTGCCCTCACCACGCGCCTGACCAGGGCCGATGCCGGAGTCTTTTTATTGCATACGAAATGCAAGTAATATACGGTCGATGACGTGCAGCTGACGCGATTCACTGACCTGGGGCTGCGCGTCATGATGCGCCTTGCGGTCTCCCCAGGAGGCGGCGGCCTGACGACGAGTCAGGTGGCGGATCAGATGGCGATTCCGTACACGCACACGACCAAGGTCGTGTTGCGGCTACGCGAACTCGGCATGGTCGAAGCCCGCCGCGGTCGGGGCGGCGGGCTCACGATCACCGATCGCGCCCGCTCCACGTCGATCGGGTGGCTTGCCCGCGAACTCGAGGGCGAGGGCGAGGTCGTGACCTGTGAGGGCACCACTCCGTGTCCGCTGCGCAGCGCGTGCCGACTGCGTGGGGCCCTGCGCCGCGCCCAGGACGCCTTCTACGCGTCGCTCGACGGCGTCACCGTCGACGACCTGGTCTCCGCGCCGAACACCGTCACCCTGCTCTCACTCTCGGACACCGCGGCCATCTGAGCCGTCCCACTAGTCGTCGGAGTCGCGGCGACGCTTGCCTGCCTTCACCGCGGCCGTGATGATGCGCACCCCGACGGCGAGCAGTGCCAGGTTCGCGACGATCTGCACCGACACGATCGCGCGCGCGGTCTCGCTGGCGGCGGTGATGTCGCCGAAACCGACAGTGGAGAAGCACACCAGCGTGAAGTACAGCGCGTCGAGTTTGGAGAGCGGCTCACTGAAGCTCGACGGCGTCACCGACGAGAGCACGTGGTAGAGCGTCGCGAACGCCAGCAGGTACGCCGGCAACGACAGCGCGAGCGCCTCGACCGCCTGCAGAGCGGGGTACCGCGCGTGCACGATCTTCCAGATCTGCCACCCACACAGCGCACCGACCAGCGCCAGGACCAGCACCAGACCGCCGATCGCGCTGGCCGAATGCAGGTTCCGCATCGGCACCAGGAAGTACGCGAGCACGAGGAGCGCCGCCGAGCAGGACGGTCGCACGAGCGCCCGGCGGATCAGCGCGTTCCGGTCCGCCTTCGACAGGCCGGCGAGACCGTCAGCGGGCATCGCCCGGGTCCCGCGACTGACTGACGGTCACCGACAGACCCGGATCGGTGGCCACGGTCAGCGGCGACGGCAGCGCACCGCCGGCGATGACGTGCGCACCCAATGCTGCGATCATCACGCCATTGTCCGTGCACAGCCGTGGTTTCGGGATGCGAAGCCTCAAACCCGCCGCGCCGCAGCGCTCCTCCGCGAGCGCGCGGATCCGCGAGTTCGCGGTCGCCCCGCCGCCGAGCACCAGGGTGTCCACGCCCGCGTCGGCGGCCGCCCGGACCGCCTTCATGGTCAGCACGTCGGCAACCGCCTCCTGGAAGCTGGCCGCGACGTCCGGGATCGAAATCGGCTCGCCCGCCCGCTCTTTCGACTCCACGTAGCGGGCGACGGCCGTCTTCAGACCGGAGAACGAGAAGTCGTTGCGCGCGTCCCGCGGCCCGGTCATGCCGCGCGGGAAGGCGATCGCGGTGCGGTCACCGTCCTGGGCTGCCCTGTCCAGGGCCGGGCCTCCGGGAAAGCCGAGGCCGAGCAGTCGCGCCACCTTGTCGAAGGCCTCACCGGCCGCGTCGTCCACGGTGGTCCCGAGTTCGACGATCGGCTGTGCGAGGTCCTGCACGTGCAGCAGGTGGGTGTGCCCCCCGGAGACGAGCAGCGCGACACACGGCGGCATCGGCCCGTGCTCGAGAGTGTCCACCGCGACGTGCCCGGCGAGGTGGTTGAGTGCGTAGAACGGCACGTCCCAGGCGGCCGCGTAGGCCTTGGCCGCGGCGGCACCGACGAGCAGCGCACCGGCGAGCCCCGGCCCGATGGTGACGGCCAACGCGTCCGGCTTCGCGATGCCCGCCTGCGCGAGCGCTCGGCGCATGGTCGGGACGATCGCCTCGAGGTGGGCCCGCGAGGCGACCTCCGGCACCACGCCGCCGTAACGGGCGTGCTGGTCGACGCTCGAGGCGACCTCGTCGGCGAGTAGTTCACAGGTCCCGTCGGCGCGCCACCGGACGATGCCGACTCCTGTTTCGTCGCAGGAGCTCTCGATGCCCATCACGATCATGCCGGCTGCTCCTTCGTCACAGTCCCAGTCGCTTCGCTCGCCCGGCGCTCCCGACGCATGGTGTATGCGTCGGCGCCGCTCGGCTGGTAGTAGTTCCGGCGGGTGCCGAGAATCTCGAAGCCCTCGCGGCGGTAGAGGGCGATGGCCGACTCGTTGTCGGTGCGCACCTCGAGAAACACCGGGCCACCGTGAGTCTCGGCGACCCGCAGCAATTCGTCGAGCAGCCGCGAACCGAGCCCGCGCCGCTGGTGAACGGGGTCGACGCCGATGGTGTGCACCTCGGATTCGGGGTCGGATCCCCCGCCCAGCAACGCTATTCCCGCGTAGCCGATGGCGGTACCAGACTCGTCCCGGGCCACGAAGTAGTGGTTGTACGCGTGGGCGAGCTCCGAATGGAAGGCCTCCGCACTCCACGGCCCGTCCCCGGGAAACAGGATCGCCTCCAGCTCCGCACAACGACCCGCGTCGGCCGCCGTCATCGCGACGATGGCGGCACTCATTTCGTGCGGTTCGCGATCTCGACCGCGTCGGGGCGCCGAAGATACAGCGGGACAAGCGGTTCCGGTTCGGCGCCGTCCACGAGCGCCTGCCGGGCGACGCGGACCAGCCCGGCGGGCGACGGCGTCTCGACCGGCTCCACCTGCAGGTCGAACAGGTCCACGTGCGCGGGCGAGCCCGCCACCGCGTTCGACGGCAGCGGATTCACGTCGGCGGGCTTGTCGACGGAGGGTCCGGACACCCTGGCCCCCCGGGAGTACCGAGCCCAGTACACCTCGCGTCGCCGGGCGTCGGTGACCACCAACAGGTCTCGCCCCAGTGCCGCCTCGACGGCGATCGCGTCGAGGCTGCACACCCCGTACACGGGAATGCCGAGCGCATCACCGAACGCGGCCGCGGTGGCCATCCCCACCCGGAGTCCCGTGAAGGGTCCGGGGCCGCAGCCTACGACGACGGCGTCCAGGTCGGGCGGCGTGTGTCCCGCCTCCGCGAGGCATTCGAGGATGTGCGGCGTCAGCACCTCCGCGTGCGCGCGGGCGTTGACGGTGACCCGGGTGGACAGCGTCCGGGGTTCGTCGCCCTCGAGGCGGACGACCCCCGCGGTGACGGCCGGGGTGGCGGTATCGACGGCGAGTACGAGCACAATTGACCAGGTTACCCGTGGGCGGAGACCCAGCCCCACCGCGCGGTCCGCACGTCGGACTCGGGTTCGCGGCGCAGCCGCACCAGCAGGTGCCGGTCGGACAGGTGCTCGACGACGCCCTCGCCCCATTCGACCACCACGACCGCACCGGCCAGGTCGGTGTCGAGGTCGAGCGCATCGAGTTCGTCGAACGTCCGGTCGTGGCGACCGGACTCCCCGGCACCGATCCCGAGCCGGTACGCGTCCACGTGCACCATCGCGACGGGGGGACCTCCGCCGGGTCGCTCCCCCGCCCGATGCTCGCGGGCGATGATGAAGGTCGGCGAGCTGACCCGGCCCCGGACGCCGAGACCGGCCGCGATCCCGCGCGCCAGGGCGGTCTTACCCGCACCGAGCGGCCCGTCGAGCACCACCAGGTCGCCGGCGCTCAGTTCGAGGGCGAGGCGCCTGCCGAACGCCTCGGTGTCCTGGGTGGTCGGCAGCTCGATCACCGTGTGCGTCGACTCAGCCACCGAAACCCACCCGATCCGAGCACTCGGCGCCCTCGAGCGCCCTTGTCACCAGCCGGTCGATCGCATCCGTGACGCGAATCGGGAACTCGAGCTGTACCAGGTGTCCGGCGGAGACCACCCGAACCAGTTCGGAGCGGGGCAGAACCGCGGCCATCGCCTCCGACTGTCCGAACGGGATGACCATGTCCGCGTCACCGCAGAGCACCAGGACGGGCAGGTCCGCGATCACCGGGAGCGCCTCCGACTCGTCGTGCAGCTCGAGCGACTTGAGGAAGTTCACGATGGTCGTCACCGACGTCTCGTTGAGCATGCTCTCCGAGAACCTGGTCAGTGACGGACTCACGTCGGTGCCGTACGACGCGGCACGCAGTATCGGCGAGATGATCGCGCGGGCGGCGCCGCGACCGAACTGGACCACACCCGGCGCGGTGCGGACCGCGAGCCGGAAGGCGTCGATCACCGGGTTCCGCAGGTTGCGGCTCAGCCCGGTCTTGTTGAGGCCCTCTGCCGCGGTGGCGACCAGACCGACCCCGACCACCCGGGTACCGAACAGCTCGGGCAGCTGGCGGGCCATCGCCAGGATGCTCATCCCGCCCATCGAGTGCCCGACCAGCACGACCGGCCCGGTCGGGGCGACGGCGCGCAGCACCGCGTCGAGGTCGCGGCCGAGCTGACCGATGGTGCAGCTCTCGGGGCTCGGGGTGCCGGACCGGCCGTGGCCGCGCTGGTCGTAGAAGACCATTCGCACCGCGCTGCCCCAGCGCCGTTCGAGCTGACGGCGCTGGAAGTGCCAGGAGTCCATCCGCAGGCAGTAGCCGTGCACGAACACGACCGTCAGCGGCGCGTCGGCGGGCCCGACCTCCCGCACCGCGAGGGGGATGCCGTCGTCCGCGGTGACCAGGCTGCCGCGGTCGGCGTTCATCAGCCCGAAGTCCTCGCGGGCGTGCCGGTCCCGCCTGCCGCGCCGGGTCGGCGCGGGGTGATGGGCGACGCTGACGCCGGCAAAGGCACCGACGACGGTGGCGACGCCGGCGCCGCCGATGAGCCCGGCCTTTCCGAACGGCTTCACCGCGCGACCTGCCCACCGCCGGTGTACGTGCGCACGACGCGCCCGCGTACCCCGGTCACCACCTCGTAGTGGATGGTGTCGAGAGCGTCGGCCCAGTCCTGCGCGACGGGCTCGCCGCCGTCTCCGCTGCCGAACAGGATCGCCACGTCGCCCTCGGTGACCGGGCCGGGGTCCGCCCCGAGGTCGACGACCACCTGGTCCATACACACCCGGCCGATCTGCGGGTACCGTCTGGAGCCGATCTGCACCTCGAACCGGCCGCCGATGGCGCGCGGGATGCCGTCGGCGTAACCGACCGGGAGCAGCGCGACGGTGGTGTCCTGCGGGGCGATCCAGGTGTGCCCGTACGACACGCCACCGCCCGCCGCGACCTTCTTGACCAGCGCCACGCGAGCCCGCAGCACCATCGCGGGTCGCAGACCGAACTGTCCGAGATCGGGCACCGGGGACAGTCCGTAGAGGGCGATGCCGGGCCGCACCATGTCGAAGCTCAGGTCCGGACGCGTCAGTGTGGCCGCCGAGTTCGACAGGTGCACCCGCTCCGCACGCAGACCCCGGCGCGCGGCCTCGGCGACTGCGTGTCGCAGCACCTCGACCTGGGTGTCGATGACGGGATGGTGCGGCTCGTCGGCATGGGCGAGGTGGGAGAAGATGCCGCGGAACCGGATCGCACCCTCTGCCTGGGCTCGGGCCAGGTCGTCGAGCAGCGTGTCCAGCTCGGTCGGCGAGACGCCGTTGCGGTTCAGCCCGGTGTCGACCTTCATGGTGACGGTCGCGGTGGTGCCGAGGTCGCAGGCCGCGGCGACCACCGAACGCAGGTGACGTGGCGAGGAGACGGCGAGCTCGACATTCGCCGCGATCGCCCTCGCGAAGTCGGCGTCCGGGGTGTGCAGCCAGGACAGCACCGGTGCGTCGATACCCGCCGCGCGCAGTTCGAGGGCCTCGTCGACGGTGGTGACGCCGAGTTCCGCCGCACCTGCGGCGAGCGCGGTCCGGGCCACCTGCACCGCGCCGTGGTTGTACCCGTCGGCCTTGACCACGGCCATCAGCGCGGCATCGCCCGCGTGCTCGCACAGCAGCCGCACGTTGTCGGCGACCGCATCGAGATCGATCAGGGCCTCTGCCTGCGGTGCGCTCCGGGGCGCCGGGTCGGTTGCCGGGCGCGGGTTGCCACCTGCCCCGTGCCGTACGGACAAATCGGCACCCGCCCGAGGAGCGGATGCCGCGTGGTCGAGCTGCGGAGCGGTAGTCATGGTGTCGTCGATCCTGCCATTTTCAGTTCTCTGCCCAAATGACATCCGTCACTCCCCAGGTCACGGTTTGAGAACCCGCTGCGCGCGCAGAACCCTCACAGCGTCCCTGACCTGGCCCAACAGCGGTCCCGCGGAAGTCGGGGACTCAGTATCGGAACCACTGCGCGCAGCCAGCGCGGCGGCCAAGGCGTGGGCGCGGGCCCCCATCGCGGCCGCCCTCGACGCCGCCAGTCCGGTGGCCATCAGGGCGCCGACGATGCCCGCGAGGACGTCGCCGGCGCCCGCAGTGGCGGCCGCGGACCCCCCGGCCTCGTTGACCAGCACCTGTCCGTCGGGGTCCGCGATGACGGTGCAGCGGCCCTTGAGCAACACGCTCACACCCCACTCTGCGGCGAGGCGACGGGTGTTGCCGATCCTGTCCTCGGCCGGATCGCGTCCGGTGAGTCGCTCGAACTCACCCGCGTGCGGGGTCAGCAACGTCGGCGCCCGCCTGCCCGCGACCAGCGCCGGGTCCGCGGCCAGCATCGTCAGTCCGTCCGCGTCGACGAGCACCGGTAGGTCGGTCGCGAGCGCGGCCCGCAGCACCGCCCGGGCGGCCTCGTCGGTACCGATGCCCGGTCCCACCACCCAGGCCTGCACCCGGCCGGCATCGGCGAACCCGTCGACCGCCACGACCTCGGGCCACCACGAGAGCACTTGCGGCGCAGCGGTTCCCGCGTACCGCACCATCCCGGACGTCGCGGCCACCGCGCCGCCCGCACACAGCACACCGGCGCCGGGATAGTGTGCGCTGCCCGCGACCACCCCGACCACACCCTGGGTGTACTTGTCGTCGGCCGGGCCCGGGATCGGCCAGGCCGCGCCGACCTCCGGCGCGGTGAGCGCCCGGATCTCGGCCGCGCCCACACCGAGACCGATGTCGACGAGCTCGACCCGTCCACAGCGCGGTGCGGCAAGCGCGTGCACCGGCTTGAGCGCCCCGAAGGCGACCGTGACCTGCGCGGTCACCGCCGGTCCCGAGACTGCGCCGGTGTCGGGGTCGACCCCGCTCGGCAGGTCGACGGCGACGATCGGCGCGGTGATCGTGGCCACCAGCGCCGCGGCGGGCGGGCGCAACGGCCCCCGACCCGAGATCCCGACGATGCCGTCGAGCACCAGGTCCGGTTCCCCCAGGTCCGTGTCGACCCGTCCGCCCGCCGACCGGAACGCCGCGAGGCTGGCCGGGTGCGCACGATCCGGTGCGAGCAGCACCGCGCGTACCGCGACGCCGCGGGCACGCAGCATCGCTCCTGCCCACAGCGCGTCGCCCCCGTTGTCTCCGGACCCCACCAGCAGGGCTACCCCTCGACCGACCACACCCCCTGTGCGCGAACGCAATTCGTCGGCCGCCACCCGAGCGAGTCCGTAGGCCGCCCGACGCATCAGTGCGCCGTCCGGCAGCGCGGCGAGCATCGGCGCCTCGTACCCGCGCACCTGGTCGGCGGTGAAGTAGTCACGCATCGATCGACCGTAACCCGAGGGACGCGGCCGTGGGATCCCCATAAGGGTTCCACCGGCGCCGGGACAGGTCTAGCGTGGAATTATGCAAGCACCATCATTGCGTGCATGCGGGGTCATCGTGACGTCCGGGCTTCTGTTCGCGTCAGTGATCGCGGGATGCGCACAGCCCACCCAGTCAGCCGAGGTCATGCTGGTCGTCAACCGCACCACTACCGTGACGATCTCGAACATGATGTTCCACCCGTCGACCATCCGGGTCCACATCGGCGACACCGTCACCTGGGCCTTCAACGACCAGGGCCTCGACCACGAGGTCGTCTCCCAGCCGAGCGCCCAACAGGTCTTCGACAGCGGCGTCCTGTCCTCGGGCACCTACAGCTTCACCTTCACCGAGAAGGGCACCAACGCGTACACCTGCGCCATCCACTCGAGCATGGCCGGCACCGTCATCGTGAGCTGACCGACGGGACGTGCGATCGGCGGCCCATCGGGCCGCCGATCGCACGTCCTCACTCGACCGTGACGGACTTCGCCAGGTTGCGCGGCTTGTCGACGTCGTAGCCGCGAGCCTTCGCCACCTCGGCCGCGAACACCTGCAGCGGCACCGTGGACAGCAGCGGCTGCAGCAGCGTGGGAGCGGCCGGAATCTCGATCAGGTGATCGGCGTGCGCGCGCACCGTCTCGTCGCCTTCCTCGGCGATCACGATGGTCCGGGCACCCCGAGCCTTGATCTCCTGAATGTTGGAGACCAGCTTCGAGTGCAGCACCGCACGCCCCTTCGGCGACGGCATCACGACGATGACCGGCAGGCCCTCCTCGATCAGCGCGATCGGGCCGTGCTTGAGCTCGCCGGCGGCGAAGCCCTCGGCGTGCATGTACGCGAGCTCCTTGAGCTTGAGCGCACCCTCGAGGGCCACCGGGTAGCCGACGTGCCGTCCGAGGAACAGCACCGTCGACGAGTCCGCGAACTCGCGCGCCAACGCGCGCACCGGCTCGACGTTCTCCAGAACCCGGGCCACCAGGTCGGGCATCGCCTCCAGGTCCGCGTACTCGCGGCCGACCTCGTCCGGGTACTTGGTGCCGCGGGCCTGCGCCAACGCCAGCCCGACCAGGTAGTTCGCGGTCACCTGCGCCAGGAACGCCTTGGTCGAGGCGACCGCGATCTCCGGCCCCGCCCTGGTGTAGAGGACCGCGTCCGCCTCACGGGGAATCTGGGCGCCGTTGGTGTTGCAGATCGCGAGCACCCTGGCCTTCTGGTCCTTGGCGTGCTTGACGGCCTCGAGCGTGTCCGCGGTCTCACCGGACTGCGAGATCGCCACCACCAGGGTCGAGCGGTCCAGAACCGGGTCGCGGTAGCGGAACTCGCTGGCCAGCTCGACCTCGACGGGCAGCCGCGTCCAGTGCTCGATCGCGTACTTGGCGAGCAGTCCCGAGTGGTAGGCGCTGCCGCACGCGACGACGAAGACCTTGTCGACGTCGCGGAGCTCCTGGTCGGACAGGCGCTGCTCGTCGAGGACGATCTTGCCGTTTGCGAAGTGACCGAGCAGGGTGTCCGCGACAGCGGCGGGCTGCTCCTCGATCTCCTTGAGCATGAAGTAGTCGTGACCGCCCTTCTCGGCGGCCTTGAGGTCCCAGTCGATACGGAACGGACGGCCCTGCGCCTCGTTACCCGCGAAATCGGTGATCGAGTAGCCGCCGGCGGTGATGACCACGACCTGGTCCTGCCCGAGTTCGATGGCGTCGCGGGTGTGCTCGATGAACGCCGCGACGTCCGAGCCGAGGAACATCTCGCCCTCGCCGACGCCGACGACCAGCGGCGTGGAGCGGCGGGCGGCCACCAGGGTGTCGGGATGGTCGGCATGCGCGAACACCAGGGTGAATGCACCCTCGAGGCGCCGCACGACGGCCTGTGCGCTGGCGACGAAGTCGCCCGCGGTCTCGCCCGCCGCATACGCACGCGAGACGAGGTGGACGGCCACCTCGGAGTCGGTGTCGCTGTGCAGTTCGACGCCGGCCGCCTCGAGCTCGGCCCGCAGTGGGGCGAAGTTCTCGATGATGCCGTTGTGCACGACGGCGACCTTGCCGGTCCCGTCGACGTGCGGGTGCGCATTGCGGTCGGTGGGGCGGCCGTGGGTGGCCCACCGGGTGTGGCCGATGCCGGTGCTGCCCACGAACCGGTCGGCGCCGATCTCCGCGAGTTCGGCCTCGAGGTTGGCCAGCTTGCCCGCCTTGCGCTCGACGGCGAGCCCACCGGCACCGTCGAGGACCGCGATCCCCGCGGAGTCGTAGCCGCGATACTCCATCCGGCGCAACGCCTCGACGCCGACGTCCAACGCCCCCCGGTGGCCGACGTATCCCACGATTCCGCACATGGTTACTGAGGGTACTGGGAACGCCCCGGCGCGCCGACCGCGAGGGGCGCACGACCGGACCCTCGCACTAGGCCGGATCGAACTCGGCGAGGAATTCGGCAAACGCGGGCCACATGGTGCGGCGGGCGGCCCGACCTGCCAGCACGCCCAGATGGCCGCCGGGGAAGACACCGTAGCGAACCGTCGGCGAACCGTTCAGCAGTTCTGTGAGATGCCGCACAGCAGGTTCGGGCGCGAGGCCGTCACCGCTGCCCGCGACGACCATCGCCGGCACGTCGATGTCGTCCAGGTCGACCCGCCTGCCGCCGATCTGCATGTGCCCGGACGCGAACTCGTTCGACCGCATCACCACGTGGTAGAGCTGCCCGAAGGTCCGTCCCGGATACGCGTACATGCTGCTCATGAACCGGTCCACTGCCTCGATCTGCTCGAGGTGGTCGCGGTCGTCCAGGTTGGCGAGCACGGTCCAGGGCCGAGTCAGGTACTTGTCGATGCTGGCGGCTTTGAAGCCGAGGCTGGTCAGCGGCGCCGGAACGGTGCCGAGCAGCTTGTAGAACGGGGCGACCGTGTACGGACCGAACAGCCGGTCGAGCGGGCGGAGGGTGGCGAACAGCGGGACCTGCCGCAGGTCGAACGGGCTCGCGATCGGAGTCACCGAACGCAGCGGTAGTTCCGGGTGCGCGGCTGCGGTATAGACGGCGAAGATCCCGCCGAGCGACCAACCGGCCAGGTGCACCTTCGCCCCGCCCGCGTCCGCGCTGACCACCCGGACCGCGTCCGGGATCACGTCGTCCACCCAGTGCTCGAACCCGCGAGCGCGGTCCGCGAAGTTCACCGGGCCGTAGTCGACGACGTACACGTCCCTGCCGGTCTCCTTGAGGTACTCGACGAGGCTGCACCCTCGGCGCAGGTCGAAGGCGACCGATGTCGCGGCCAGCGGGGTGACCAGCAGCAGCGGCGCTCCGGTTGCCGGGCGTTCGGTCGAACGGAACCGGCGGACGGTGCGGTCGGCGTTGGTGTCGACGATCTCGGAATCCGTCGGGCGCAGATCGGCCAGCCCGTTCGAGCCGAGTCGCGCCCGCACGTTCGCGACCGCTCGCGGGAGGTCGCGCGGGACGGGTACCGGAATGCCAAACACTTCGTGGGTTCTCCTAGCTCGCTGCCGTGCCCGATCCGGTCGATCGGCTACGGTCATCTCCGTGGCGCCGACTCCGAAGACCCTGGCCTCCCAACTATCTAAGCGCGGCCCGCACCAGGTGCTGCGCGGCGACCTCGCGTTGGCCGGCCTGCCCGGCGTGGTGTACACCCCTGCCGAGGGCTTCGGGCTTCCCGCTGTGGTGTTCGGCCACGGCTGGCTCACCGGCGTGGACCGGTACCGGGAAACCCTCACCCACCTCGCATCCTGGGGGCTGGTCGTCGCCGCGCCGGACACTCAGCGCTCGCCGGTCGCGTCGCATCTCGGCCTGGCAGCCGACCTGCGCAGTGCCGCCGAGATCGCCGCCGGTGTGCGCTTGGGCCCCGGCAAGATCAGTGTCGACGCCGAGCGGATCGCCTTCGCCGGCCACGCGATGGGCGCGGGTGCGGCCGTCATCGCCGCGGCCGGGCACGGTGCGCCGACCGCGGTCGCGGCCCTGTTCCCCGCCCCGACCTCGCCCCCCGCCGAACGCTTCGCCGCGAAGATCGCCGGGCCGGGACTCGTCGTCGCCGGGGCCGACGACCTCGACTCGATGAACTGCAACGCGAAGTCGCTCGCGCAGGCATGGGGCGGCCAGGCGATCCTGCGCAGCGTCAACGGCGGGTCCGGTGGCGGTCTCGCCGAGGGACGGCGACTGTTCGGCGCACTCGGCCTCGGCGGCTCCGAACGCGGGACGCAACGCACCACGCGTGCCCTCCTGACCGGCTACCTGCTCTACCACCTGCTCGGCGAGACGAAGTACGAGGAGTTCGCCACCCCGGAGGCCGAGATCCCGCGGACCGCCCTGGTCGACCCGGTGGCAGCGGACGATCACACCAGCCAACTGTCTGCCGGATAGTCCCAGGCGGCCTCGTCCGAACCGAGCACGGGCGGACCTGACCCGTCTTCCCTTGCCCGCGTTGACAATTCGTCGGACCGGCGCTGCGCGGCGAGTCGCGCCTGCGCGATCCGGATCTCGGCCCGTTCGACGGCGACTCGCAGTTCGTCCCGTAGTGCGTCGGCGGTGGCGGCGACACTCACAGCGGGCCCGCCGTGGCCAGTTCGGCACCGGAGTCGGGTTCCCGTTCGGTCCGGTCCGGCTCACGCGGGGCGTCCCGGCGGCGCACCGGCTCGCCGGTCGGGCCGAAGTCGAGCATCCCGGACTGCGGGGCAGGCGCCTCCGCCACGACCTCCGCGCCGGGCGCCGCCTGTTCCTCGACCGGAGCGGGTGCCGCCGTCTCGGTCGCCCCCTGCTCCGGGTCGGCAGGCGGCACCGACTCGGCCCCGGTGCCCGCCTCGTCCGCCCCGACGTCACTGTCGATCCCGCTGTGCGTGTCGCCGGCGCCGTCGCACCCGCACTGACCGGGATCCGCACCGACCGGAGGGACCGACGCGCCCTGCACCGGATCGGCCGGCGCGAACGTCGACTCCGGTTCCGTCGTACGGCGGTACGGCGCCGGGTCCACCGCAACCATCGCATCGTCGACCATGCGGTGCGCGCCCAGGACGACCCGCTCGACGGCAGCACAGAGATCGAGAACCGCGTCGACGTGCGCGCGCACCTGCGGGACCAGCACCTCCCGCAACCACGACTCGGCCGTCGAATCGGGCGACTCGCCGAGCGCCGCCGCGAGCATCCCGTCGATCTCACGGACACTGCGGCCGCCGATCGCGGAGGGGTCGACCGAGGCCACCAGATCAGACTTGGCCCGGACCGCGTCGTCGATCACCGACGCCGCCTCCTCCAGCGCACGTTGCACTCCGGACATCGCGTCCGTGTCGGCGTATGCCCGCTCGAGGCGGCGCGCGATTCCGGACACCGCGACATCGGCGGCGGCGCCGTGCCAGGCCGCGGCCACCCGCGTCAACGCTCTGGACTGCGCCGAACACTGCGCCCGCATCGTCACGACCACGTCGGCGACCATCGCGGCGCCGTTGCGCAGACCGTCGAGGTCGAGGCCCGACTGCCCGCCGTAGCGGTTCACCAGGTGCGCGTAGTCGACCGGTAGCGGCGAGACGCCGGCCGCGCGTGGCACGAACTCCGCGAAATACCGCAGGTCGGAGTCGGCGCCGGGCGCATGCGCGGTCACGGTCGTAGCTCGCCGAGTGCGGACGCATGTGCGGCCTCCCGACGCTCGTACGCGCGGGCAGTGGACACCAGGTGCTCGCTGTCCTGCGCCACCGAACGGGACCACGCCCGCAGGCTCGCGGCAAGCGCGCCGTAGCCGTGCCCCGCCGCCGGGGCGTGCGACTCGATGTCGCGGGCGGCCACGTCGAGGGCCCGCGCCGAGTCGGCGAGTTCCGCCGCCGCGACCAACACCGCGGCGACCTCCAGTTCCAGTTGCTCGCCCACGAATCCCCCCGCCGAGTGTCGCTGTCACGAACTCAGACGCGCCGGGAGCGGATTCGGTTCCCTCAGGCCTCGCTCTCGGGGACGAATATCCACATCGCCAGGTAGATCAGGAACTGGGGGCCCGGCAGTAGGCAGGACAGCACGAACAGCACCCGGACCAGCGCCGGCGTCACGTGGAAGAACTCAGCGATGCCGGCACACACGCCGCCGATCATCTTGTCCCGGCGAGCCCGGGTGAGGCGGCGGCTGGCGGTCGAGGCGGTCATGTCGATCCCTTCGGAGTCGGTCAGCAGCTGTTGCTGCTGTGCCTTCCACTGTCGTCGACCACACCGGCGGGCCGCATCGCGCTCAGGGCTGATTCGCCGACCCGAGCCTCACTCTCGGGGACTACGGGACCCGTGCCCGCGGCTCGGGGTACACCCCGAGGTCTCGGAGCGCGTCTGTGAACGTGCCGGCCCGACGTGGTCCGTGCAGGCTCGACCAGGGGCGCCTGCCGCGACCGCACGCTCCACCAGGTGTCCGTTCTCCAGGTCCTACGACGCTAGTGGTGCGTCGTTGCAACCAGCCGTCGAGAATTGCCCGCGGTCGCCTCCGACCAGGCGCGGACGCTGAGCGCGAGGGCGTCCAGGCCGCGGTCCACGGGCCGGTCCACCTCGACCTCCGGTACGCCCGCTGACGCGACGAGCCGGCCGGCGATGACCTGCAACGCCGCCAGGTCCAGCCAAAACTGCTCGCCCATCGTGGCTCCTGTCTTCGAAGATGCCCGTCACGGTGTCAGATGCACCGGATCGAAAGGTGGTGGTTCCGTTGATGATCGCGTTCCCGACGGGGTGCGGCGGGCACACAGTGTCGCCTCGCGGGGTGGCCGACGGCCGCCCCATCGACAACGGCGCTAGACAGAGGCGACGCGGTCCGCGAGGTCGTCGGCGAGCTTGCGCGCGACCTCGATCTCGGTAGCCTCGACCATCACCCGAACCAGTTGCTCGGTACCCGACGGACGCAGCAGCACGCGGCCGGCCTCCCCCAGGATCTGCTCGGCCTCGGCCACCGCCGCCAGCACTGCAGGAGCGGTGGCGACCGCAGCTTTGTCGGAGACCCGGACATTGACCAGGACCTGCGGCAGCGTCTCCATGACGGCCGCCAGATCGGCGAGCGAACGCGAAGTCTGCGCCATCCGGCTCATCAGCCGCAGCGCGGTCAGGATGCCGTCGCCGGTGGTGCCGAATCCCGGCAGCACCACGTGCCCGGACTGCTCGCCGCCGAGGCTGAACGAACCGCTGCGCAGTTCCTCGAGCACGTAGCGGTCGCCGACCGCGGTGGTACGCACCGCAATGCCTGCCCCGCGCATCGCGATGTGCAGTCCGAGGTTGCTCATCACGGTGGCGACCAGCGTGTTCCCGGCGAGCTCACCGGCCTCGTTCATCGCCACGGCGAGGATCGACATGATGGCGTCCCCATCCACGACGGCACCGCTCGCGTCGACAGCGAGGCAACGGTCGGCGTCGCCGTCGTGCGCGATGCCGAGGTCGGCACCGTGCTCGAGCACCGCGGCCTGGAGGTCCTCGAGATGGGTCGAGCCGCAACCGTCGTTGATGTTGCGGCCGTCGGGCTCGGAATGGATTTCGATGACTCGGGCGCCCGCCGCACGATAGGCCGCGGGCCCGACGGCAGAAGCCGCCCCGTTGGCGCAGTCCACCACGACGGACAGACCCTCGATGCGGTGCGTGGTGGCGCGGGCCAGCTGAGCCAGGTAGCGCTCGGCCGCATCTGTGGCTACGGTGACGCGACCGATCGCGGCGCCCGTGGGCCGCGGGATCTGGTCGTGGTCGGCGATCGCGGCCTCGATGCGGTCCTCGGACTCGTCGTCGAGCTTGTGCCCGCCCGCGGCGAAGATCTTGATGCCGTTGTCCGGCATGGGGTTGTGCGAGGCGGAGATCATCACGCCCAGCGCGGCGTCGTACGCGCCGGTCAGGAATGCCACCGCGGGGGTCGGCAGCACGCCGACGCTGATCACGTCGACGCCCGCTGCGCAGAGACCGGCGGTCACCGCCGCTTCGAGCATCTCGCCGCTGGCGCGGGGGTCGCGTCCGACCACGGCGGTGGGTCTGGGGGTGCCCCGCTCGGACAGTGCGAGCACCGACGCCGCCGCGCCCGCGATCCGCAGCGCCAACTCAGCGCTGAGTTCCGCGTTGGCCAGGCCACGCACGCCATCCGTCCCGAACATCCGACCCATGAATTCAGACCCCTTGCCGTTGCAACGATTCCCGCGTTTCCGCTTTTCCTACGCCAAGAGCAGGCGTCCGGTACTGCTGGACGCCTGCTCTCGGTGGTGAACAGGTGCCGATGCCAACCCACCGGGCCGGCATCGGCGACGCATCAGCGCTTCGAGTACTGCGAAGCCTTGCGGGCCTTCTTCAGGCCGTACTTCTTGCGCTCGACGGCGCGGGCGTCACGGGTGAGGAAGCCGGCGCTCTTGAGGGCGGGGCGATCCTCGGGGGTGACCTCGATCAGGGCGCGGGCGATGGCGAGACGCAGCGCGCCGGCCTGGCCGGACGGTCCGCCACCGTGCAGGAGGGCAACGATGTCGAAGGACTCGGTGCGCTCCACGGTGACCAGCGGGGCCTTGATGAGCTGCTGGTGCACCTTGTTGGGGAAGTAATCCTCCATGGTGCGGCCGTTGAGCTTGAACTCACCGGTGCCGGGGATCATGCGGACGCGAACGACCGCCTCCTTGCGGCGACCGACGGTCTGGATCGGACGGTCGATGTAGATCGGGGCGGGAGCGGCGAACTCCTCGACCACGGTCTCCTCGACGATCTCGGGCTGGTCCGCCGAAGCGAACTCCTCCACGACGGTCTCCTCGACGATCTCGGGGGTCTCGTTCTGATCGCTCACTGGGCCACCTGCTTGATCTCGAACGGAACCGGCTGCTGCGCGGCGTGGGGATGATTCGGGCCTGCGTAGACCTTCAGCTTGCCTGCGATTGCGCGGCCGAGCTTGTTCTTGGGGAGCATGCCGGTGACGGCCTTCTCGACCAGACGATCAGGGGTCCGCTCGAGGACCTCGCCGACGGTGCGGGACTTGAGGCCACCCGGGTAACCGGAGTGGTTGTACAGGAGCTTGCCGTCGCGCTTGTTGCCGCTGATGGCAACCTTCTCGGCGTTGATGATGACGACGAAGTCGCCGCCGTCAACGTGCGGGGCAAAGGTGGGCTTGTGCTTGCCGCGCAGCAGGTTCGCTGCCTGGACGGCAAGGCGGCCGAGCACCACGTCAGTGGCGTCGATGACGTGCCACGTGTGGGTCACATCTCCGGCCTTCGGGGTGTACGTAGACACAGAACTTCCTCGTCATATCGTGTAGCTGCTGGCCAGTCGGGTGTGATCGAACTCCCGGCGGCCAGTGGAGACCCGGGAACCCGCTCTACGACCGACACATGAGTGCCGCGCCGTACCGCACGCCGACGTTGAACCTTACCGTGCAGGTCAGAGCCAGGTCAAAGTGGGTCGGGTGAGTCCACCAGCGAGTCGGCCAACTGTTCGACCGCCCAGGTGAGCTCGTGCCGCTCGACGACGAGGGGTGGCGCGAGCCGGATCGTGCCCTCGTGCGCGTCCTTCGCCAGTACCCGACGGGCCAGCAGTCGCTCACAGATCGTCCGCGCAGGCGGTTGTCCGGACGCGAGTTCGACCCCCGCCCACAGTCCACGCCCGCGAACCTGCGCGACGCCGTCACGAGGCAGTTGACCGAGCAGTTCATGCAGGTAGGCGCCGAGTTCACGACTGCGCTGCTGGTACTCGCCGGTCTCGAGCATCCGGACCACCTCGGTCGCGACCGCGCAGGCGAGCGGATTCCCGCCGAACGTGCTGCCGTGTTGACCGGGCCCGATCACACCCATCACCGCCCAGTTCGCGACCACCGCCGACACCGGGACCAACCCGCCGCCGAGTGCCTTGCCGAGTATGTAGACGTCGGGCACCACGCCCTCGTGATCGCACGCGAATGTCTCGCCGGTGCGACCGAGACCACTCTGGATCTCGTCGGCCAACATCAACACACCCGTGTCATCACAGAGACGACGAACCGCTCCGAGGTAGCCGTCCGGCGGCACGAGCACCCCTGCCTCCCCCTGGATGGGTTCGACCAGCACCGCAACGGTGTTCTCGGTGATCGCGTCCGACAGCGCGCCGATGTCTCCGTAGGCGACGGTCCGAAACCCCGGCGGGTACGGGCCGAATCCGTCGTGCGCGTCCGGATCCGTGGAGAACCCGACGATCGCGATGGTCCGGCCGTGGAAGTTGCCGGCGAAGGTGATGATCTCGGCGCGGTCGGCAGGCACACCCTTGACCTCGTAACCCCAACGGCGGGCGAGCTTCAACGCCGTCTCGACCGCCTCGGCGCCGGTGTTCATCGGCAACACTGCGTCCTTGCCACACAACCGGGACACCGCTTCGCAGAAGTCGCCGAACAACGAGTGCTGGAACGCCCGGCTGGTGAGGGACAGTCGCGCCAACTGGTCCGTGGCGACAGCGACGAGGCCCGGATGCGCGTGACCGAAGTTCAGCGCGGAGTAGCCGGCGAGCAGGTCCAGATAGTCGACGCCGTCGATCCCGCGCGCCCACACACCGTGTGCGGATTCGAGAACCACCGGCAGCGGGTCGTAGTTGTGGGCACTGTGCGCGTCGGCGCGGGACAGCGCGACCCGGGTGGCCTCGGTGACCGGCACCCCAGGCAGTCCGGTCACGGCCGCTCCCCCGGCTCCACCCACCCGCGCAATTCCATTGTGCAGCACTTGATTCCGCCACCGGACTTGAGGAACTCCGACATGTCGACCGGCACCGGGCGATACCCGCGCTCGCGTAGCTGTGCCGCAAGGGACGTCGCCTGCCCGGCCATCACGACGTTCGCCCCGTCGCTGACCAGGTTCAGTCCCAACCACGCCGCATCCGACTCGTCCGCGAGGATCGCGTCGGGGAAGAGAGCTCGGAGCGTCAGCCGGCTCCGCTCGTCGAAGGCCGAGGGCAAGTACGCGATGGTGCGGTCGTCGATGACGCCGAGTGCGGTGTTGAGGTGGTAGTACCGCGGATCGACCAGACGCAGTGTCACCACCCGCCGCCGCAGGTGCCGCTCGACCTCGGCATGCGCCCGCTCATCTGTGCGGAAACCCGTTCCCGCACAAATGATGTCACCGACGACCAGCAGATCACCCTCGCCCTCGTTGATGTACACCGGCCGCGTCGGGCGTCGCACGTCGTGCTCGACGAACCACCTCAGGACATGATCCGCCTCGGGCGCGCGGTGGTCGCTGCGGTACCGGGCGCCGAGCGCGACCCCGTCGACGACCAACCCGCTGTCGGTCACGAAGACCATGTCGGGCAGCCCCGGAACGGGGTCGACGAGATGCACCCGGTGGCCGAGCCGCCGATAGGTGTCCACCAGCGACTGCCACTGGTCGTTCGCGCGCGTGGTGTCGACCGACTCGGTGGGGTCCATCCACTCGTTGATGCTGTAGTTGACGTCGAAGTAGGTCGGTGGACACATGAGATAGGTCCGCTGGGTAGCGGTTCGGGCCGGCGGCGGCGCACTCGAGTCGGATCGCGACGTCAGTGTCATGTGCGTCCCCCTCCGTCGGCGGTGCAGACAGTATCCGCGGCGGGGACGGACTCGGCAATCCGGCACGGGGAAACTTGTCCGGAAAACACGAAGACCCCCAGCACAATGCTGGGGGTCTTCGGTAACGGATGTTCGGCGGTGTCCTACTCTCCCACACCCTGTCGAGTGCAGTACCATCGGCGCTGGAGGGCTTAGCTTCCGGGTTCGGAATGGGACCGGGCGTTTCCCCTCCGCTATGGC
>NZ_VIGH01000008.1 GCF_006704125.1 Rhodococcus spelaei | reverse complement strand
CGCTCCTCGACTTCGCCACCGACACCCTCGAAGACCTCTACAACAAGTACGGCAACTACCGCACCCACCACGACGAAGACGAGGACGCCCGCGAGGACTACCAGGCAGCGAGGCGCGACGACAGCAACACCGTTGCACGCCAACGCGACTCCGGCCTCACCGTCTGCCGCTCCCGCGTCCTGCCCGCCGGCGCCCAACCCCGACGATCACGCCCCGACCCGCTACACACCCCACGACTACGCGCCGCGCACCTCGACGCCCTCCGCCGCCAACTCACGACAAACCCCGACTCGGTCCGAGCCCTCTTCCCCGACGGCCACGGCGGATTCACCGAACCACCACCCGGCGCCCTCACCTACCGCCCGAACACCACCCTCGCCGCAGCCATCCGACTGCGCGACGGCCACTGCCGCCACCCCGGCTGCACCGTCCCCGCCGACCGCTGCCAGATCGACCACATCGTCCCGTTCGACCACACCCGCCCCTGGCTCGGCGGCTGGACCATCGCCACCAACCTCCAGTGCCTCTGCGTCCTGCACCACCAACTCAAAACCGCAGGACACTGGCACTACGACATGCTCACCGACGCAGTCATCCACGCCCACAACACCATCGGCCAGCACGACATCACCCTGCCGATCCTCCGGCGACGGTATGGCTGAGCAATGGCCTCGAGACTACTGCTCCTGCTCCGGCGGCAGCGCATGCTGCGACGGCGTCGGTTCGACCGCGTGCACCGGCGCAAGCGAAGTGTCCACGGGCTGGCGCGCAACGGCTTCCGCGGCCGCAACGGCCCGCGCGACCGACGGGTCAGTCTTGGTCTCGAACCACTCCGCTACCTCGTCGGAATCGTCCGCGGGCGCGGACGCGTAGGCGGTCTCCGCGGTCGGCTCGTAGCGGAACACCCCGTCGTCGCCCGGCGCACCCAGAGTCTTCGCGAATCCCTTGAGCGCATCACCGAAGTCACTGGGCAGCAGCCACACCTTGTTCGCGTCGCCCTGCGCCATCTGCGGAAGCGTCTGAAGATACTGGTACGCAAGCATTTCCGGTGTCGGCTTCCCGGCCCTGATCGCCGCAAACGTCTTTTCGATGGCCTTCGCGTCGCCCTGCGCCTGCAGATACTTCGCCGCTCGCTCACCCTGCGCACTCAGGATCCGCGCCTGCCGCTCGCCCTCAGCGGTGAGGATGGCGGCCTGCTTGGCGCCCTCGGCCGCGAGGATCCGGGACTGCTTGTCGCCCTCCGCGGTCTTGATCGCCGACTCGCGATGTCCCTCTGCGGTCAGGATGGTGGCCCGCTTCTCACGGTCCGCCTTCATCTGCTTCTCCATCGACTCCTGGATCGACGGCGGCGGGTCGATGCTCTTGAGCTCGACGCGGGCCACCCGCAGACCCCAACGCCCGGTCGCCTCGTCGAGGACACCACGCAGCTGGCCGTTGATCGAGTCGCGCGAGGTGAGGGTCTCCTCGAGCGTCATGCCACCGACCACGTTGCGCAGCGTGGTGGTGGTGAGCTGCTCGACGCCGACGATGTAGTTGTTGATCTCGTACACCGCAGCCTGCGGATTGGTCACCTGGAAGTAGACGACGGTGTCGATGGACACGGTCAGGTTGTCCTGGGTGATCACCGGCTGCGGCGGGAACGAGACCACCCGCTCACGCAGGTCGACCTTCGCGCGGACCCGGTCCACGAACGGCACCAGGAACGTCAGCTGCCCGGACACCGTCTTGGCGTAGCGGCCGAGTCGTTCGATGACCGCGGCCTCGGCCTGCGGGACCAGGGTGACCGACTTCGCCACCACGATCACCACCAGCACGACGATCACGGCAAGGACAATCAGTGCAGCCATCTAGGGCCCCTTCCACACGACGGCGGTCGCGCCGTCGATCTCCATCACGGTCACAGTCGTGCCGGGCGGGTAGACCTCGGTCACGTCGAGTGCCCGCGCCGTCCACACCTGCCCGTCGAGCTTGATCTGGCCGCCATGCTCGGCGACCTCCTCGAGCACCAGCGCACGCTTACCCGGCAGCGCCTCGACGTTGGTGGGCAGCAACGGCGGCTTCGAGAACCGTCGCAGCAGGGCGGGCCGAACACCCAAGATCAACGCCAGCGAAACGACCGCGAAGATCACCGCGTCGATCCACACCGGCAGATCGGTCACCGCCGTGACACCCGCGGTGGCGAGCGCGCCGCCGGCAAGCATCAGCAGGAAGAAGTCCCCCGTCAACGCCTCGGCGGCGGCGAGCAATACCCCTGCTACCAGCCAAATTATCGCTGCCACCACACCATCTAACCAGAACTCGCGATCACTCGACGGTGACGAAATCCACGAGCCGCTCGACGGCACCGATCAGGGGCGCCTCGAGGTCCCGGAAACTCGACACCGCACCGTAGACGCGTCGCCACCCGTCCTGCGGCGTGCCCCATCCCAGCTCGCGGCAGATGCCGGTCTTCCAGTCCTCACCGCGCGGGATCTTCGGCCACGCCGCGATGCCAACGGACTTGGGCCGCACCGCTTCCCACACGTCGATGTAGGGATGACCGGTGACCATCACGTAGGGACCGAGGTTCTGGGTCATCCGCGACTCCTTGGAACCCTCGACGAGGTGGTCGGCGAGCACGCCCACCTTGCGTCCCGGTCCCGGCTCGAACTCGGCGAGCCGGTCCGCGAGGTTGTCGAGACCCTCGAGGTGCTCGACGACGACACCCTCGACCCGCAGGTCGTGCCCCCACACCCGTTCGACGATCGCGGCGTCGTGAATGCCCTCGACCCAGATCCGGCTCGGCAACGCGGTACGCGCACGCAACCCCTCGACCCGCGTCGAACCCGACGCGGACCGGGTCGTGGCGGCCGGTTTCTTCGTCGCGGTCGGCCGGACGAGGGTGACGGTCTTGCCGTCGATCAGGAACGCGGCCTGCCGCATCGCGAACAGGCGGGTCTGCCCGCGCCCGTCCTCGAGCCGGACGTAGTCGCCGTCGTAGGTCTTCTCCATGCCGACGACAGCGCCGCAGTACCCGGTGCCTGCGTCCTCGACGACCAGGCCCTTGTCCGCGGGCACCTTCGGGTACTCGGGCCGCCTGCTCCGGGCGTGGCCGCCGTAGATGTTTCCGCCGTACATGTCGCGTGAACTCACGGCCGTCAACGCTAGGACACCGCGACGTTGGCCAGGTTCCGCCACGCCGTCCTATGCTGGAATACCGTGTCCTGTCCCAGTTCCACCCTCGTCATGTGGGTCGCCGCGTGGCTCGCCGGTTCCAGCTCGCCGGACGACGTCATCGACGCCGTACAGGCGTGGGCGCCTATGCACCTGGTGGGCGCCGTCGACGCCGAGGTCGCGGTGCAGTGGGACCTCCCCTGGCCCGACCCCGAGGACGCCGGTCCCGTCCTGCTGCTACGCGCACTGCGACGTCTGGCCACCGAGGACCCGGAGGCCACGGTAGCGCTCGTCCTGCCGGCCCCCGGCGACGTCCGCGGACTGCCACTCGGCACCGCATTCGCCGGTGCCGCGATCGAGTCCGGGCAGGGCGTCCTGGTCGGCGCGGCGGGACGTCCCGGTCTCGGCATGGTTCCGACGGTCGATGGTCCGGATGTGTTGCGGTGGACGGTCTTTCCGGTTCCGTCCACGCCCTTGCAGGGCGAACAGATCGGCCTCGGCGAAGCCGAGTTCGAGCTGCGCCGGACCGTGACGGAAGCGGCGGAGGCGTTGACGTCGATGCAGGGCGGCTACGCCGCGGACGCCGGCGATCCGCGGACGCGCATCGCCGAGGCGATGGCCGAGTTCTCCCACCACAGCTATCCCGAGTCCACCCCCGCCCGCGCCCTGCGGATCTTCGACACCGCTGACCAGGTGGCCGCCATCTTGACGGTCGCCGGGGATTCCGGTGGTCGGGCGCAGACCGCGGCCGGCGCCGCGGCGCGGGAGGAGACGCTTCGACCTCTGTGGTCGGCAGTGCGGCGGGCCCGGCTCGGTGCGGTGAGCGCCAGCGTGCGGGCGGCTACTTCACCGCGGTGAAGTAGGCCGACTGCTTCGACAGATCGGCGAGGTCGTCCGGAAGTTCCGGAACCTGCAGTCCGTAGTCGGCGGCGAGTTCGAACAGCGTGAAGCGCTCCACCGACCAGTCGTGCTCGGTCAGCCACAGCACCGGGTCCGTCCGGTCGTCCTCGTAGAACAGATCGACGATGTTCATGTCGCCGAACGGGTTGCCGGGGAAGTACTTCTCCCTCATGGCGGCGAAGCGTCGCACGTCGACTCCGCTCCCGAAACCGTCCACGGCGAGCCTGCTGCCCGAGGCAGCGAGTCCGTCGATCCGTTCGAAGAGCGCGTCGTGTGCCGCACCGGGCAGGTACGGCAGCAGCCCCTCCGCCGACCAGGCTGACGGCGCGCCCGGGTCGAAGCCCGCGGCGGTCAGTGCGGAGGGCCAGTCCTCGCGCAGGTCGGCGGCAACCGGCCGTCGGTCGGCCTTCGCGTGGGCACCGTGCTCAGTGAGCACCCCGGCCTTGAAGTCCAGGACCTTCGGTTGATCGACCTCGAACACCGTCGTGCCGGCCGGCCAGTCGAGGCGGTACGCACGAGCGTCCAGGCCGGCGGCCACGATCACGGCCTGCGGCACCCCGGCCGCCGCAGCCGACAGGAAGAAATCGTCGAAGAACTTGGTCCGGACGCCCATGAACCCGGGGAAGAAGAACGGCGAACCTTCGAGCGGCGACGGGTCCGCCAACAATCCGGTGAAATGCGATTCGCCGGCGGCTTCCACGAACCACCGCGCGAACTCGTCCTCGATCAGTGCCTGTGGGCGGTCCGACTCGAGGGCCCGAAACGTCGCCACACCCAACGCGGTGCGGCCAACGCTACTGACGATGTCCCAGCTGTCTCCGTCAGTTCGCTTCATCGACGATGCCTCGCAATCGAGGTTGACCTGCTCAGCCGATCCTACGCCCGGCGCCTCGTTTCACTTCCTTCATCGGAGCCGCTGGCTAGGCTGCGGATCGTGTCCACCACAGGTCGGGTGTCCTGCTCCCGTTTCCGTCCCAGTCGGACGGCCGTCGTCCTGATCACCGCAGCGGTACCGGTGGCGCTCACGACGATTCCGGCGTCCGCCCAATCCCCGAACTCGGTGACCGTCGTGGTCGACACCACCGCGCCCGGCCGGACCGTTCCCGCCGACTTCCTCGGCCTGTCGTTCGAAGCCAACCTGATGCACGAGCAGTGGCTGGCGCCCGGCGCGGGGAACGTCTCGAAACTGATCGCCAACCTCGGCCACGGCAATCTCCGGTTCAGCGCGAACCAGGTCGACAACACCGCCTGGACGCCCGACCCCAGCTCGCCGCTGCCGGCGTGGGCCAAGGGCCAGCGGGTGACCCCGGACGACCTGTCCCGGGTCGGCAACCTGGCCCGGGACACCGGGTGGAGCGTCGACATGGGCGTGAACCTCGCACACTTCGACCCGGCCGCCGCCGCGGACCAGGCGCGTGCCGCCGAAGACCGCATCGGGTCCGCCCTGCGGTCGGTGCAGATCGGCAACGAACCCAACTTCTACGTCCTCGCTTCCGTAACCGGCGGAGGGCAGCGCAAGCCGTACCTGCCGGCGAGCTACGCGGACGACGCCCACAAGTACCGGGACGCGATCGCCGCCGCCGCACCCGGCGTGGCCGTCGAGGGACCGGACACCGCGGCCGGCGGGACGGGAAGTCCGCTGGCGGAAGCCGGGATGAAGGCAGCGCTGGTCGATCCCTGGCTGGACTCCTACATCGAACGGTTCGGCACCGAAAGCCGATCCCTCAACCAGCACTACTACCCCTTCGTCAACACGGCTCGCCTGGGACTGTCGGGGGGCAGCTCCGATGCCGTCGGCGGCCAGCCGACAGTCGACAAGCTGCTGTCACAGGACACCTCGGACCGGCAGACCGCGTTCATCCGCAGCCTGGTGTCCAAGGCCGAGAAGGCGGGTCTGCAGCCGCGCTTGACGGAAACCAACTCCGTCGCCAAGGAGGGCCTGCCCGGAGTGACGAACAGCTTCGGCGGCGCGCTCTGGACGGTGGACTACCTGATGACTGCCGCACGCGAAGGCGTCACCGGGGTCAACCTGCACCTACAGCCGAACGACTGCGAGAGCTACCCCGTCTTCTGCTTCCCCGACGACGCCGCTCGCGCCGCCGGCCAGGCGCGCCCCAACCCCAACTACTACGCGGCCCTCGCCGTCAGCAAGCTCGTCGGCGGCCAGATCCTGCCCACCACCGTCGATTCCGGCGGCAAGCGTGTGACGGCACTGGCGGTCCGAATGCCCGACGGCACTGTCAAGGTCATGGTCGACAACCTCGACCGCGGCGCCGATGCCGCCGTCACGGTCAAGGTCAAGGGCGGGTCCGGGACGGCCAGCGCCCAAAGGCTCACCGGCGGCGCACCGGAGTCCACGATCGGGACCACGTTCGCCGGTGCCGCGGTGACACCTGACGGCGCCTTCACCCCCGCCGCGTCGGAATCCGTTCCGGCCGTCGACGGTGCGTACCGACTCGACGCGGGAGCCGCCAGCGCCGTTCTCCTGACCGCCCCGGCGCGGTGACGGTCGCATCGGTATCGACCGGATTCTCCGGAAACACTGTGCCGCCGCGACTGACGGTGTAAACCGAATTCGGGGTGTCGTAAACCGAACTCGGGGGTCTCTCCGAAGAGGTGACTCAATGTCCGCAGAGCACACCGAGCACCAGATCGACAGGCGAAAGTTCCTCACCGGCGCCGCGGCAGTCGCGGGCGGCGTCACCGTCCTGACCGGATTGTTCGACAATCGCGCCGATGCCGCGGAACGGCCGGCCGGGGCCGCCCGCGGCAGCTACGACCAGCCGAACATCGTGTTCATCGTGGTCGACGAGATGCGATTCCCGCAGGTCTTCCCGGCGGGCATCAGCACGCCAGGCGAATTCCTGAAGCGCTTCATGCCCAATCTCTACAGCGTGTGGGCGCCCGGCGTGAAGTTCGGTCAGCACTTCACCGCGGGCGTAGCGTGCAGCCCGGGCCGGGCGTGCTTCGCCACCGGCCTGTACCCGATGCAGACGTGGTTGTTGCAGACCAGAACCGGAAACCGTGCGAGCCCCGTGCCGTCGCCTGCGCTCGACCGCGCCTTCCCCACCTACGGCAAGATCCTCCGGCAGGCCGGCTACGAGACCCCCTACGTCGGCAAATGGCATCTCTCACCCTCCCCGGACGCCGACTCCGGCGTCGGCGAGGGCTACCTGGATGCGTACGGCTTCCAGGGCCTGACCATGCCGGACATCATCGGGATGAACGGCGACGGCCTCAACTTCGACGGCACCATTGCCCGCCAGGGCGCCGCCTGGCTCGCCGGCCGCAGGCCCGACCAGAAACCGTTCTGTCTGACCGTCAGCTTCGTCAACCCGCATGACAAGCAGTTCTTCTGGGCCGGCACGGAGGCCGAGCGTTACGCCGCGCTGTTCCAGGACCACCAGCCCCCGCTGACTCCGGCGGTCGCCTGGCCACCGGACGCGGGGATCGAGGCCGAACCCCCGCGCGTCGGCTATCCGTCGATCCCGCCGAACTGGGAGTCCGCGGCGGCGCTGAAGTCCAAGCCGACGACGCAGGTCTTCGCCCGCGAGTTCCAGGCGCTGGTGTGGGGCGGGGTCACCGACGACCACGCGAACGGGTCGAACTTCTACCTCGCCCCGTACGGGGACGGGGCCGACCCGAAACGCAACATCGCGTACGCCCCGTACACCTACTGGGAGCGCGCCCTCGACAGCTACACCCAGGTGCTCTCGATGGTCGACGACCACATCGGCACGGTGCTGCACGCCCTGCCCGAGGACGTCGCCCGCAACACCGTCTTCGTGATGACCTCCGACCACGGCGAGTACGCGGGCGCGCACGGGCTCGTCTCCGGCAAGCTCGCGACGGCCTACGACGAGGCATTCCACATCCCGCTGATCGTCGCGGACCCGACCGGCCGCTTCACGGGCGACACCGACACCCTCCGCAGCCAGCTCACCTCCAGCGTCGACGTGCTCCCGATGCTCGCGAGCCTCGGGTACGGCGACCGGAGCTGGATGTCGGGCGATCTCGCCGCCACGTACGCCGAACGCCTCGACCTCATGCCGGTGCTGCGCAGCTCGACGGCATCGGGCCGCGACCACGTCGTCCTCGCCACCAACGAGCACGCCCCGCAGGCAACAATCTGGAACAACTCGCCGCAGCACATCTACGTCATGCGCACCCCCGAGGCGAAGGTCGCGGTGTACTCGGGGTGGTACGGCGACACCTCGATGGTCGACCCGTCCACGTTCCAGTACGAGTTCTACGACTACACCACCGAAGGCGGTCGCGCCGAACTCGACAACACCTTCGACGACGACCCGCGCGCGAAAGGCATGGCGGCGCAACTGATGACGCAGTACCTGCCCGGTCAGCTCGCGGCTCCCCTGCCACCGGCGTACCAGCAGCAGAGCGCCGCCTCGATGACCCGCTACCTCACCTACATTCAGGCGGTGAACCGCTACAACGACATTCAGCTCGACGAGCAGAACGCGCTGGCGAAGCTCACTGCGTTCGGCGAGGTGTTCTGACCGTGCCGTGGCAGACGGCGCCGGTCGAACTCGACCCGCGCGGGACCGTCGTCGGCTCTGTCGTGGACATGGCCGGGATCGCCCGGGCGAAGGTGATGCCCGTCGCGCGACTGTCGACGTTCGTGGAATCCGGTGCGGGCGCATCCCCGTGCTGGAACGTCTTCTGCGTCGACGACCACATCGCCTTCACCCCCACGCTGTCGGTTGTCGGTGACCTCCGCCTGCGGATCGACGCCGCCGACCTGCGTGACCTCGGCGGCGGAACATACTGGGCGCCCGCTGATCTCGTCGACCAGGACGGGTCGCCGTGGCCTGCCTGCCCTCGACACACTCTCCGCCGCACCACCCAACGGCTGACCGCCGCGGGTATCGAGGCCCGTGTGGGTCACGAGGTCGAGTTCACCCTCTTCGACGCGCTCGACCCGCAAGAGTGGTCTGCCTACGGATTGAACGCCGCCCTCCGCAAGGAGACCTTCATTCGAGACCTCCTGGACGCCGCGGCGACCGCGGGACTGACGATCGAGCAGGTCCATGCCGAGTACGGGCTGAACCAGTACGAAATCTCCCTCGGACCCGACGACCCGATCGCCGCCGCCGACAACGCGGTCCTCGCGCGGATTCTCGTCAGCCGGGTCGCACGCACGCACGACCTGCGCGCCTCGTTCGCCCCTGTTCCCGTCGCGGGCGGCGCCGGGAACGGTGCGCATCACCACATCTCGCTGCACCGCGGCGACCAGCCGATGTTCTCGGGCGGGTCCGGACCGCACGCACTGACCGTGGCGGGCGCGCACGCGGTGGCCGGGATCCTCGCCGCCCTTCCCGACTTCGTGCTCGTGCTCGCCGGATCCGCGCTCTCGCACCTGCGACTGCAGCCGAACACGTGGGGCGGTGCCTACACCTGCTGGGGTCTGGAGAACCGCGAGGCCGCGGTGCGCCTGTGCGCGGACACACCGGGGAATCCGCGCGGCGCACACATCGAGGTCAAACCAGTCGACCCGTCCGCCAATCCGTACCTCGCGGGCGCCGTGGTGCTCGGCGCCGCGCTCGCCGGGATCGACGGCGAACTCCCGCTGCCGCCCGAGGTCACGGTCAACCCGTCACTACTGCCGGACGGTGAGCGCACTGCCGCGGGTGTCGCATTGCTGCCGAGTCTGCCCGCGGACCTGCTCGGCCGACTGCAGGCCTCATCACTGGCCGGGGACCTCTTCGAGCCACTCCTGCTGGAGGCGCTGCTTGCGGTGAAGGGATACGAACTCAGCGAGTACGGCCGAAAGCCGCCCGCTGAAGTCGCGCAGCGGCTCCGTTTCGCCTGGACGATGTAGCCAGTCGGCCGGCGCTACCGACCGGGCTGGGAGGACTGGAACGTGTAGATGCGGCAACCGCCCATGTTCGCGGTCGACACGACCTGGTCGGCCCGCGTCTGATCGCCCTTGGCCACGAGATTGTTCGCGAGCGCGGCCTGGTCGTTGCAGAAGGCCTGCTGCTTGGGGTCGTCCGTCGGATTGCTGTAGTACGTCTGCGATGCGGCGAACGCGACGGACACGGCGCCGAGCGACGAGGTGATGGCGGCAGCGGCCAGAAATGTCGCTGCGAGAATTCGACGAAACATGACAGCCTCCCGCGGTGCGCACACGCACCGGCGATGACACCATCGTCGCATCCAACCGGCGTCGGGACCAGAGAAACTGCAAAGAATCCCGAGATCGGAACGACTCAAGTCTCCGGAGTCAACGCCCCGGACGGCGAGCAGGCTCGCAGCACCGCGTGGCACACAGCGCCCCGTCGACGCCGGCGCCGTACAGCGGCTCGGATCCCAACCTGCGCAGCGGCTCACCCCGCACCTGCTCGCCGACCAGGCTCGAGACCAGTTGCGCGAAACGCGGATCCGTCCCGGGTGTGCCGACCCGCACATAGCCGAGACCGAGTTCGGCGGCCCGGTCCCGGGCCTCGGTGTCGAGGTCCCAGATCACCTCGAGGTGATCGGAGACGAAACCGACCGGGCACACCACGACCGCTTCGGTGCCGGACGCCGCGAGCGCGCCCAGGTGATCGCAGATGTCCGGTTCGAGCCACGGCACCTGCGGCGGCCCCGATCGGGACTGCCACACCAGGTCGTGGTCCGCTGCCCCGACGGCCTCCGCGCACAGCCTGGCAGCCTCGGCGACCTGGCGACTGTAGAGCCGACCACCGTCGCCGGGCGGACCCGCCGACACGTCAGCCGACACCGGCACCGAGTGCGCGGTGAACACCAGCCGGGCGCCGGCGCGCTGGTGGTCGGGCAACTGCTCGCGGGCCGCGGAGATCGCGTCGGCGAACGACGCGATCAGCAGCGGGTGGTCGTAGTACTGGCGCAACTTCGTCAGCGTCGGTGCGCCCTCGCCGACCGACTCGCGGGCCCGGGCCACGTCCTCGTGGTACTGCCGGCAGCCCGAGTACCCGCCCCACGCGGACGTCGGGAACACCAACGCCGAGCGGACACCGTCGTCGCGCATGCGAGCGACGGTGTCCTCGACCATCGGGTGCCAGTTGCGGTTGCCGAAATAGATCGGCAATTCGATACCCGCAGAGGCGAACTCGGATTCGACCGCGGCGATGATGTCCCGGTTCAACCGGTTGATCGGCGAGACCCCACCGAAATGCAGGTAGTGCTCGACGACCTCGTCCAGGCGTTCCGGTGGCACTCCCCTGCCCCTGGTCACGTTCTCCAGGAACGGGCGGACGTCCTCGGGCTTCTCGGGCCCGCCGAAGGAGAGCAGCAGCAGCGCGTCGTACGCGGTCATCGACTCGGCATTCCTCTACGAGTCAGAGGTTCTCGGGCAACCAGGTGTTGTGGCTGGCACCGCCGTCGACGTAGATGATCGAGCCGGTGGTGGCGGGCAGCCAGTCCGACAGCACCGCGACGACCGACTTGGCGACCGCCGTCGGATCGTTGAAGTTCCAGCCGATCGGAGAGGCGGCATCCCAGTACTCGTTGAGCTGGTTCATCTTCGCGGCGTCGTCCGTCGCGGTGCCGGCGATCGCCTTCGCGGCGAGGGTCTTGATCGGACCGGCCGCAACCAGATTCGACCGGATCTTCTTGGCCTCGCCGACCTCGCGAGCCACGTAGCGGTTCACCGACTCGAGAGCCGCCTTCGCGACGCCCATCCAGTTGTAGTACGGCATCGCGGTGCGCGGATCGAAGTCCATGCCGACGATCGAACCGCCCTCGTTCATGACGGGAAGCACGGCGCGGGCGAGGGAGGCATAGCTCCACGCCGAGATCTCGAATGCCTTCGCCACGTCGGGGCCGGGGCCCTCGAGGAACGGCTTGGCGTCGGGACCCATGAGCGTGCGCGGCGCGAACGCGATGGAGTGCAGCACACCGTCGACACCCTCCGGCGCCACCTCGCGGACCCGATCGGCGAGCGCGGCCAGGTGCTCCTCGTTGGTGGCGTCGAGCTCGATCGCCGGCGGCACCTCCTGGGGCAGGCGCTTCGCGATGCGGTCGATCAGCCGCAGCCGGTCGAAGCCGGTGATGATGACCTTCGCGCCCTGCTCCTGCGCCATTGCGGCGGCATGGAACGCGATCGACGCGTCGGTGATGATGCCGGTGACGAGGATGGTCTTGCCTTCGAGCAGTCCGCCCATGGTGTTCTCCTGTGAGTGAAAGTCTGTGGGTGCGTGAAGTTTCGGGCGAACCTAGTGGCCCATGCCCATGCCGCCGTCGACCGGGATGACCGCACCGGAGACGTAGGCGGAGTCCTCGGACGCGAGGAAGCTGACCACGGCGGCGACGTCCTCGGCCTTGCCCACTCGCTGCAGCGGGATGAACTTCTTCGCCATCTCCTTCATGTCCTCCGGCAGGTCGGCGGTCATGTCGGTCTCGATGAAGCCGGGCGCCACCACGTTCGCGGTGATCGACCGCGAACCCAGCTCACGGGTCACCGAGCGCGCCAGACCGATCACGCCGGCCTTGGAGGCGGCGTAGTTGATCTGCCCGGCCTGACCGGCCATGCCCACCACCGAACCGAGGAAGATCATCCGGCCCCAGCGCGCCCGCAGCATCGCCCGGTTCGCCCGCTTGGCACAGCGGAACGCACCCGTCAGGTTGGCGTCGATGACGTTGGTGAACTGCTCCTCGCTCATCCGCATGAGGAGGACGTCGTCGGTGATGCCCGCGTTGGCGACGAGCACCTCGACCGGGCCCTGGTGGGCCTCGACCTCGGAGAACGCCCGGTCCACCGACTCCGAGTCCGTGACATCGCACTTCACACCGAACAGGCCCTCGGGCACCCCGGAACCGCGGTGCGTGACCGCCACCTTGTGGCCGTCCGCGGCGAGCCGCTGGGCCACCGCGAGGCCGATGCCACGGTTGCCTCCGGTCACCAGCACGGAACGGGACGGGGTGGAGGAGTTCGACATTCGATCAACCTATCTGTTCGTGTTCGTCTGGGGGATGTGGGTCACGGCAGTCGTTGGCGCAGCAGCAGAGCGGTCCCGAGACCCGCGGCGGTGCACAGTACCCCGAGCACCAGCCACATGCGGCTGGCATCGCCGCGAACGGTCTCGAAACCGATCTGCTCCTCGAGGGTGTCGTACACGTTGCGTAGCTCCTCGAGGCTCGACGCCGTGAAGAAGGTACCGCCCGAGAGTGTCGCAACCTCGCGTAACGACGGATCGTCCACCGGCACGGCGATCCGCTCGTCCCCGATGTCGACGGTTCCGTAGGAGGTGCCGAAGGAGATCGTCGAGATCGGGACCCCCTTCTCCTTCGCTTGCCGCGCGGCCGTGTATCCGCCGCGGGGGTCGTCCGGAAAGTCGGGGACCGTCTGTTTGCCGTCCGAGAGCAGCACGATCCGGGCGGGTGGCACCTGCTCACCGCCGCCGAGTACCGCGCCGAGCGTCTCGATCGACTGCAGCGACGTGAAGATCGCCTCGCCGGTCGCGGTCCGCTCGGCGAGGGTCAGGTGGTCGATCGCCGCCTTGGTCTCCTCGCGGTTGGTCGTCGGCGAGACCAGCACCGAAGCGGTGCCCGCGAACGCGACCAGACCGAGGTTGATGCCGGGGGTCAGTCCGTCCGCGAAGGCCTTCGCGGCCTCCTGCGCCGCGGCCAGCCGGTTCGGCTTGACGTCGGTCGACTTCATCGACAGCGACACGTCGATCACGAGCATGACGGTGGCGCGGTTGCGCGGCACCCGCTTGTCGGAGGTCGGCCCCGCCAGCGCGATGGTGAGAAGCAGCAAGCCGACCAGCACCAGTGCGGTGGGCACGTGCCGGAGCGGACTCTGGCGGGTGGGAGCGACCCTCTCCAGCAGTTCCAGGTTCGAGAACCGCAGCATCCGCTTGCGTCGTCCGCGCTGCACCAGCGCGTAGCCGACGGCCAGCGCGGCCACCACGAGAACGAAGGCCAGCCACCACGGTGAGGCGAATTCGGTCAGACTCACTGGCGGGGCGCTCGATTCACCCGAGCACCATAACTGTGCCTGCGGGCGGCGACGAAGCGAACGACGTCGGCGATCCAATCCCGGTCGGTGCGCAAACTCAACACCGGTGCGCCGCATCCGCGCAGGGTCTGCTCGACGGTGTCGCGGTGGGCCTGGGCGGCGGCCGCGAAGTCTGCCCGCAGCCCCGGCGAGGTGTGGAACTCCCGGGTGCGTCCCGACTCGGGGTCGTGCAGAACCACGTCGCCGAGATCGGGCAGTTCGAGGTCCCGCGGGTCGAGCACCTCGACGCCGAGCAGGTCGTGCCTGCCCGAGAGCGCGCGCAGCGAACGTTCCCAGTCGATCGGGCCCAGGAAGTCGCTGATGACGACCGCGAGGCCGCGACGGCGCTGCGGTCGCCGCAGCGACTCGATAGCGCCGCGCAGGTCGCCGCGGACGCCGTCCGGGGCGTGCGGGGTCGCCGCGATCGTGCGGAGCATGGCGTGCGCGTGCAACCGACCGCCCCGTGCCGGGATCCGGACCGTGCGTTCGCCGGTCGCCACGACCGCGCCGATCCGGTTGCCGCCGCCGCTGGTCAGGTGCGCGACCGCCGCCGCGGCAGCCACCGCGAGGTCCCGCTTCTCGGCGCCGACCGTGCCGAAGTCGAGGCTCGCGGACAGGTCGACCACCAACCAGGTCTCGAGTTCGCGGTCGGCGACCGACTGGCGGACGTGCGGGTGGGTGGTGCGGGCGGTGACCGACCAGTCCATCTGGCGGACGTCGTCGCCGGGCTGATACATCCGAGCGTCGCCGGGCTCGGTGCCCGGCCCGGGAATCAGGCCGAGGTGCTCGCCGTGCAGAACACCGTCCAGGCGCCGACGGACGGTCAGTTCGAGGGTCCGCAGCGCCGCGGTGAGCTCGGCGTCGCGGAGCTCACTGGCACGGAACGAGGGCAGCGTCGCATTGCCGCCCGACCGGGCGGTCACCGCTGCAGGCCACCCACCGACGCGGGCTGCGCGACCGCGGGTGCGGCGGGCGCCGCCGGCGCGACCGGTTGCGCGGCGACCTGCGGCAGCCCGACGGTCTGCAGCACCTTGGTGATGACGTCGTCCGCCGTGACCTCGTCCGCCAGCGCGTCGTAGGAGAGCACCAGCCGGTGCCGGAGCACGTCCGGAATCACCTCGAGCACGTCCTGCGGAACCACGTAGTCGCGGCCGCGCAACAACGCCAGGGCCCGCGAGGCCGCGATGATGCCGAGGGTCGCGCGGGGCGAGGCGCCGTAGGAGATCCAGCCCGCGACGTCGGTCAGTCCCAGGTCGGCCGGCTTGCGGGTGGCCGCGATCACGCGCACGACGTAGTCCACGAGTGCGTGGTGCACGAACACCCCGCTCGCGGCCTTCTGCAGCCGGATCAAGTCGTCGGGTCCGAGGACCTCGCGGGGTTCGGGGGCGGCGACGCCCATCCGGTAGACGATCTCGCGTTCCTCCTCGACCGTCGGGTAGTCGACGAGGACCTTGAACAGGAAGCGGTCGCGCTGCGCCTCGGGCAGCGGGTAGACGCCCTCGTTCTCGATCGGGTTCTGGGTGGCCATCACCAGGAACGGCTCGGGCATCGGGAAGGTCTTGCCACCGATCGTCACGTGCCGCTCGGCCATCACCTCGAGCAGTGCGGACTGCACCTTGGCCGGGGCGCGGTTGATCTCGTCGGCGAGCACAAAGTTCGCGACGACCGGACCGAGCTCGGTGTCGAACTCCTCGCGGCCCTGCCGGTAGATCCGGGTGCCCACCAGGTCGGTGGGGACGAGGTCCGGGGTGAACTGGACACGGGAGAAGGATCCGCCGACCACGGTCGCGAAGGTCTCGACGGCCAGGGTCTTGGCGACGCCCGGTACACCCTCGAGCAGTACGTGCCCCTTGGCGAGCAGTCCGACGAGGATGCGTTCGACCAGCCGGTCCTGCCCGACGATGACGCGCTTGACCTCGTAGATCACCTTCTCGAGCAGCTGCACATCCGACTCGACACCGTGCTGCGCACTCGACGCGCCGCCGGCCCCGTCCGCTGACGTCACCAAGAATCCACCGCTTTCATCTCGACCACTCCCGACCCGGCCCGCGCTCCCGACACGGGAGCAGGTGGGTCAGGAAACCATTCGGACCACGTAGGGAGTCATGCCACCCCAGCGCACCGGCGAGATCTTGACCACGTCGCCGGACTCCGGCGCCTCCAACATCTCCCCGTTGCCAAGGTACAGCGCGACATGCTGGCTGGCATTGGGCCCGTAGAAGATCATGTCGCCGCGTTTCATCTGCGAGGTCGGGAGCTGCTCGCCTGCCGTGTACTGGTAGCCGGTGTAGTGCGGCAGCGAGACTCCGATCCCCGCGAACGCGTAGATCATCAGACCCGAGCAGTCGAACCCGACCTTCTTGTAGTCGCCGTAGCTGTCGGCCACCCCGCCGTCCCGGATGCCGAGGGTGGGCCCGTTCGCGTTGCCGCCGCCCCAGGCGTACGTCACGCCCAGTTGGGACATGCCGCGGTCGATGACAGTCTCCACCGCCGCGCTGCCGGTCACCGACGGTTTGGGCTTGGGCTTGGCGGGCGAGGGCTTCGACGTCGACGGCTTGCTGGGGCTCGGTTTCGGTGTGTCGCTGTCGGAGTCGTCGGTCCCGGACTTGTCGGTCCCAGACTTGTCCGTGCCCGATGTGTCCGTCCCCGACGTGTCCGTGCCCGATGTGTCGGCGCCCGGGTCGTCCTCGATCTGGGTGTGCGAGCGTTGCCCCTCGGCGAGTTGCCGGGCCCGTTCGGCCGCGGCTTGATTCGCCGCCACCCGGGCTGCGGCCTGCGCCGCGGCCTGTTTGGCTGCCTCTGCCGCGGCCGCGGCCGCCGCCGCTTCGGCCGCGCGCTGGGTGTCCCAGTTGACGAAGGCCTGACGCTGCGTCTGCAGGCCCGAGACGTTGTCACGGGCGGCCGCGAGTGCGGTTTCCGCCGCCGCCTTCTGCGCCTCGACCTGCGCCTTCTTGCCCGCCTGTTCGGCGAGCGCAGTGCGCGCAACCTGGATTGCGTTCTCCGCGTCGGCCTTTCGCGATTCGGCCGCCGAGGCCGCATCGTCTGCCTGCTGCTTCGCCTGCCGGGCGGTGGAGTTCTTGTTGGCCTCCGCCGTCCGGGCGCGCTGCAGACCGTCGAGGACCGAACTGCGGTTGGTGGCAAGCAGCTTCATGAGCTGCGCGCGGTCGAGCACGTCGCCCGGCCCCTGGGACCCGAGGAACGAGGCGAACGAGGCGACTCCCGTGCCCTGCCGGTAGGTGTTCGCGGCGAACTCGTCGAACTTGGTCTGTGCCAGTTCGATCTGGGCGCCGGCGTCGCGCAGGGCCTGCAGCGTACTGCCGACCGCGCCGGCCGCGGCGCCCGCGATGTCCCGGGCGTTCTGCAGGTCGACGAGCGCCTTGTTGACGCCCTCACGCTTGATCGCGACGGCGTCGTCGAGCGCACTGAGTTGCTGGTCCGCCGCGGCCACCTCGTTGACCAGTGCACCGACCTGACCGAGCCGTGAATCCACGCCTGCGGTGGCCTGCTGCAGATCGGCGTCACTGGGATTCGGTGGTGGCGGCGGCACCGCGGACGAGAACCCCGGCGTCCCGGCGACGAGGGACGTCACGACGGCAAGTCCGACGAGTAGCTGCGCGCTGCGGGTTCTCGCACGTGAGAATCGGCGGCGGTGGGTTCCGCGCGGTGCCCCTGGCCTCACAAGTGTCTCCCTCGGTTCTGCCACCACGCCGAAACCGGCCGTGCAACTGAGCCCTGTGCTGCGTTCGAGCCCGGCCGCACCTTCCGCGTGATTGCGCCCGTTCGGGGAAGACGTGCATGCATCGCCGCCCGCGCGTGATTCACCGCGAGCACCGCGAACCGTGCGCCACTTCCATGGCCACACTGCCCATAGCGACACTTCTTCCCCAAAAAGTGCCAATGGCACCGTACGACACTTTGCCCACTAACGAAACTCCAGTCACAAAGAACAACACAGTAATTACAGCGCTGAACGGGGAATGGCCAGTGCACACGCCCGGAGGCGAAAGATAGTTACGGGGCCGAGATTTCGCCGGGCGATAACTCCCGGCAGGCGGCACACTGCCGCCACGCGCATCAGGACTGTCGGTCGCGTTCGCCTCGCCGCGCGCGCACGAACCAGGTTGCCGCGGCTGCGCCGCCGACCACCACCACCAGGCCGACGGTGATCAGACCGTAGGGCGCCTCCGGGCGCCCGATCTCGTCCAGGAACTGGTTGGCCGAATCGACCGCATTGCCGGTGTACGCCTTGTCCTGTGCGTCCTCGACGGAGACGCGGCTCAGCGCGTCGCTGTAGGTGCCCACCCAGTTCGGACTCAGCACCAGGACGGTCCCACCCTCGTGCTTGCCGACCTCCGTTGCGATGTCGCGCAGTTGCGAGTCCCGTCCGGGATTGTCCTTCAGCACGACGACCGAGAGCTTGATGCCGTCCTCACGCGCGCGGTCGACGACGGCCTCGAGTCCCGACACGTCACCTGCGGGCGCGGACACCCCGTCGTCCGCCAGATCGGCGACGATCGTGTCGATGTTCACCTCGGGCGGGATGTCGGCGGGAGCCGGGAGGAACGCAGTGAGGGCAGCAGGCATCTTTCATCCGGATCGGTATAGGAGACAGGGCGACGAGACACCCTCGGCGTCGAACACTGACGGGACTATCGGGTAATCGCACCGCACATTACGTGACGGGTACGCGCGATCGTGGAGGACAGCCGCACGCGTTGCGACCCGAGCCGGTCTCGGCAAGGATCGATCTGTGCGCGCCGCGCGAAACGCGGGGGGTGGCGATTCGCCCCGCGAGCTTCACAGGACAAGCGTACTGTTAGACTTGCCGCGAGACGCCTTCGGAGCAACCGGCCCACTCCCAGATTTCTGGTTCGTCCAGTGCCGGGCCGCTCCGACGAGCCTCGCTTCAGCCGTCGGCACAGCCCCGTCGACGGCGCACCTCAAAGACGAGTGGAGCTGACGTGAGCACCAGTATTGATTCATTCGGCGCCAAGGGAAACCTCGAGGTCGGAGACAACTCCTACGAGATCTTCCGACTCTCGGCCGTTCCCGGCACCGAGAAGCTGCCCTACGCCCTCAAGGTTCTCGCCGAGAACCTGCTGCGCACCGAGGACGGCGCGAACATCACCGCGGACCACATCCGCGCCATCGCGAACTGGGATCCGTCGGCCCAGCCGAGCGTCGAGATCCAGTTCACGCCTGCCCGCGTGATCATGCAGGACTTCACCGGCGTCCCCTGCGTCGTCGACCTCGCCACCATGCGTGAGGCCGTCACGACCCTCGGCGGCGACCCCAACAAGGTCAACCCGCTCTCCCCCGCCGACATGGTCATCGACCACTCCGTCATCCTCGACGTCTTCGGCCAGGCGGACGCCCTCGAGCGCAACGTCGACCTCGAGTACCAGCGCAACGGTGAGCGCTACCAGTTCCTGCGCTGGGGCCAGGGCGCCTTCGACGACTTCAAGGTCGTCCCCCCGGGCATGGGCATCGTGCACCAGGTCAACATCGAGTACCTGGCCCCCACCGTCATGACCCGTAACGGCCAGGCGTACCCCGACACCTGCGTCGGCACCGACTCGCACACCACCATGGTCAACGGCCTGGGCGTGCTGGGCTGGGGCGTCGGCGGCATCGAGGCCGAGGCCGCGATGCTCGGCCAGCCGGTCTCCATGCTCATCCCGCGCGTCGTCGGCTTCAAGCTGACCGGTGAGATCAAGCCCGGCGTGACCGCGACCGACGTCGTGCTCACCGTCACCGACATGCTCCGCAAGCACGGCGTCGTCGGCAAGTTCGTCGAGTTCTACGGCAAGGGCGTCGCCGAGGTCCCGCTCGCGAACCGCGCCACCCTGGGCAACATGAGCCCCGAATTCGGTTCCACCGCAGCGATCTTCCCGATCGACGGCGAGACCATCAACTACCTGCGCCTGACCGGCCGCAGCGACGAGCAGCTCGCGCTCGTCGAGGCGTACGCCAAGGAGCAGGGCATGTGGCACGACGCGGAACACGAGCCCGCGTACTCCGAGTACCTCGAGCTGGACCTCGGCACCGTGGTGCCGTCCATCGCCGGCCCGAAGCGCCCCCAGGACCGCATCCTGCTGTCCGACTCGAAGGCCGCGTTCCGTCGCGACATCAACACCTACGTCACCAACGGCACCGCCGCCCAGCACTCCGCGCTGGACGAGGCCGTCGAGGAGTCCTTCCCGGCGTCCGACCCGGTCGAGTCGTCCACCGCGAACGACGACGCCGTCGCACTCCCGTCGGCGGCCAACGGTTCGCACGGACGCCCGAGCAAGCCGGTGAAGGTGCAGTCCGAGCGCGGCGACTTCGTCCTCGACCACGGCGCCGTCGCGGTCGCGGGCATCACGTCGTGCACCAACACCTCGAACCCCTCGGTGATGATCGGTGCGGCGCTGCTGGCCCGCAACGCTGTCGAGAAGGGCCTGTCCTCCAAGCCGTGGGTCAAGACGAACATGGCGCCGGGCTCGCAGGTCGTGTCCGACTACTACGAGAAGGCCGGCCTGTGGCCGTACCTCGAGAAGCTCGGCTTCTACCTCGGCGGATTCGGCTGCACCACCTGCATCGGCAACACCGGTCCGCTGCCGGAGGAGATCTCCAAGGCCGTCAACGACAACGACCTGTCGGTCACCGCGGTGCTGTCCGGTAACCGCAACTTCGAGGGTCGCATCTCCCCCGACGTGAAGATGAACTACCTCGCCTCCCCGCCGTTGGTCATCGCGTACGCCATCGCCGGCACGATGGACTTCGACTTCGAGACCGACGCCCTCGGCCAGGACCAGGACGGCAACGACGTCTTCCTCAAGGACATCTGGCCGTCCGCGCAGGAGATCGACGACACCATCAAGTCGGCGATCAGCCAGGACATGTTCCGCAAGTCCTACGCCACGGTCTTCGCGGGCGACGAGCGCTGGCAGAACCTGGCCACTCCGGAGGGCGACACCTTCGCGTGGGACGAGAAGTCGACCTACGTCCGCAAGGCGCCGTACTTCGACGGCATGACGATGGAGACCACCCCGGTCACCGACATCAGCGGCGCTCGCGTGCTCGCCCTGCTCGGCGACTCGGTCACCACCGACCACATCAGCCCCGCCGGCCCGATCAAGCCCGGCACCCCGGCCGCGCAGTACCTGGACGCCAACGGTGTCGAGCGCAAGGACTACAACTCCCTGGGCTCGCGTCGCGGCAACCACGAGGTGATGATCCGCGGCACGTTCGCGAACATCCGCCTGCGCAACCAGCTCCTCGACGACGTCTCGGGCGGCTACACCCGCGACTTCACCCTCGAGGGCGGCCCGCAGTCGTTCATCTACGACGCCTCGCAGAACTACCAGGCCGCGGGCATCCCGCTGGTCGTGCTGGGCGGCAAGGAGTACGGCTCCGGTTCGTCGCGCGACTGGGCGGCCAAGGGCACCAGCCTGCTCGGCGTCAAGGCCGTCATCGTCGAGTCCTTCGAGCGCATCCACCGCTCGAACCTGATCGGCATGGGCGTCATCCCGCTGCAGTTCCCGGCGGGCGAGTCCGCGGCTTCGCTGGGCCTCGACGGCACCGAGGTCTTCGACTTCACGGGCATCGACAAGCTCAACGAGGGCGTCACCCCGGAGACCGTGCACGTCACCGCCACGAAGGGCGACGGCAGCAAGGTCGAGTTCGACGCCGTCGTGCGCATCGACACCCCCGGCGAGGCGGACTACTACCGCAACGGCGGCATCCTGCAGTACGTGCTGCGGAACATGATCCGCGGCCAGTAGGCGCCACAGGCGCTACGCGCCCGTGAGTCTTTTCGGCCCATGAACGGGCACAAAGCGCTCACGACCACTTTTCGCCGAAAGGCAACGATGACGCATCGGTGGTCGTGAGCGCTTTGTGCATTAGGTGAGTCTTCTCGCCAAGTGCCGAAAAGACTCACGGGCGACCGACGCAGGAGGTTGCCTAGACGAAGGAGGTTTGCCTGTGCCCAAGGTCAGTGAGGACCATCTCGCCGCTCGTCGGAGCCAGATCCTCGACGGTGCCCGACGGTGCTTCGCCGAGTACGGCTACGAGGGCGCGACCGTGCGTCGTCTCGAAGAGGCCACCGGGCTCTCCCGCGGCGCGATCTTCCACCACTTCAAGGACAAGGACGGGCTCTTCCTCGCCCTCGCGCAAGAGGACGCCCGCCGGATGGCCGATGTCGCGGCCGGTCAGGGTCTGGTGCAGGTGATGCGCGACATGCTCGCGCAGCCCGAGCAGTTCGACTGGCTCGGCACCCGACTCGAGATCGCCAGGCGCCTGCGCACCGACCCCGAGTTCGCACGGAAGTGGACCCAGCACAGTGCGGAACTGACCGCGGCCACCGTCAGCCGGCTGGAACGGCAGAAGTCCGCGGGCCGGCTCCGCGACGACCTCCCCACCGACGTCCTGGTCGGCTACCTCGACCTGGTCCTGGACGGCCTGATCGCCCGCATCGCGTCGGGTCACGGCGGCGAGAATCTTTCTGCGGTACTCGATCTCGTGGAGGAGTCGGTGCGACGGTCGGGCTAGTGTCCCGGCACGGCCTTGCGTCTGTTCGGCCCCCCGCGACCCCGCAACGCGACTCCGGCCTCGGTCAGCAACGTCCGCACGAACCCGTAGGACCGGCCCGTCGAATCGGCAAGGCTCCGGATGCTCGCACCGCCCAGATAGCGATCTCTCAACTCGGTCTGCATCGCATCGCGCGCCCCGCCCGTGACCCGGGCGCCCTTTCGCACCGACCTGAGTTCCGCCATCGACAACCTCCAAACCGGAGTGTGACGCACACCACATTGAGTGGTCAGTTCAGGTTAGTACACGCCGCGCCCGCCGAACCGGGTCGGCCCGCGGCGGACCGTCGCCAGTTCTGAAGGATTCCTCCCGGAAAGCGGGAGGAATCCTTCAGAAGCGGACGAACCGACCGGATCAGGCCAGCTGGATCAGTTCCAGGTACTCCTGCGACCAGTGGTCCTCGGTGCCGTCGGGCAGCAGGATGACCCGCTCCGGATTCAACGCCTCCGCCGCGCCCGGGTCGTGGGTGACGAGGACGACAGCGCCCTTGTAGCTGCGCAGTGCGTCGAGCACCTGCTCGCGCGAGATGGGGTCCAGGTTGTTCGTCGGCTCGTCGAGCAGGAGCACGTTGGCCGCCGACGACACCAGACCTGCCAACGCCAGGCGGGTCTTCTCACCGCCGGACAGGGTGCCCGCCGGCTGCTCGAGCTGCGGTCCGGTGAACATGAACGCACCCAGCAGCGAACGCAGTTCCTGCTCACCGGTGTCGGGCGCCGCGTGCCGGATGTTCTCCCACACGGTGGCGTTGTCGTCGAGGGTGTCGTGCTCCTGCGCGAAGTAGCCGACCTTGAGTCCGTGGCCGGGCACCAACTCGCCGGTGTCGGCCTTCTCGGTGCCCGCGAGGATGCGGAGCAGGGTGGTCTTGCCCGCACCGTTGAGGCCGAGCACCACGACCCGACTGCCACGGTCGATGGCCAGGTCGACGCCCGCGAAGATCTCCAGCGAGCCGTACATCTTGGTCAGGTTCTTCGCCATCAGCGGGGTCTTGCCGCACGCCGCGGGTTCCGGGAACCGGATGTGCGCGACCTTGTCGGACACCCGCACCTCGTCGAGCGCGGCCATCAGCTTGTCGGCCCGCTTCGCCATGTTCTGCGCCGCGGTCGCCTTCGTCGCCTTGGCACCGAGCTTGGCGGCCTGCACGCGCAGCGCACCCGCCTTCTTCTCCGCGTTCGCGCGCTCGCGCCGGCGACGCTGCTCGTCGGTCGCGCGGGCGTCGAGGTACTTCTTCCAGTTCATGTTGTAGACGTCGGCCTCGCCGCGGACCGCGTCGAGGAACCACACCCGGTTCACCACGTCGCCGAGCAGTTCCACGTCGTGACTGATCACGATCAGTCCACCCTCGTGGCTCTGCAGGAACCCGCGCAGCCAGGTGATGGAGTCGGCGTCGAGGTGGTTGGTGGGCTCGTCGAGCAGCAGTGTGGTGTCCGAACGTCCGCCGCTGCCGTCCGAAGCCGCGAACAGGATACGGGCCAGTTCCACGCGACGACGCTGACCGCCGGACAGGGTCCGAAGCGGCTGCGCGAGGATGCGGTCGGCCAGGCCCAGGCTGTTGCAGATCCGGGCGGCCTCCGACTCGGCCACGTACCCGCCGAGCGCCGAGAACCGGTCTTCGAGCGTGCCGTACTTGCGGACGGCCTTGTCCAGGTCCGCGCCGTCGACCAGCTCCGCCATCAGCGTCTGCTGCTTCTCCATGTCCCGCAGGATGGAGTCGAGCCCGCGGGCCGAGAGCACCCTGTCCTTCGCGAGGACACTCAGGTCGCCCTCCTTCGGATCCTGTGGGAGGTAGCCGAGTTCGCCGGTACGGATGACGGCGCCGGCGTACGGCTCGCCTTCGCCGGCGAGGATGCGCAGTGTGGTGGTCTTCCCGGCGCCGTTGCGGCCGACGAGGCCGATGCGGTCGCCCGCCTGCACACGCAGGGCAGGACCGGGCGCGGTGAGAAGTGTCCGCACACCGGCACGAACTTCGAGGTCGGTGGCGGTAATCACGACCGCCCAGTTTACCGGAGTTTCCGGGCGCCGAACGCCACGCCCCGAGTGACTCCGCTAACCTTCGGACGCATGAGCGAAATCAGGGATCTCGAGGGACGTACGGCGCTGGTCACGGGCGCGAGCCGGGGAATCGGCAAGGCCATCGCGGCCGAGTTCCTGGCCCGCGGCGCCAAGGTCGCGATCACCGCCCGCAAGCCGGAACCGCTCGAGGAGGCGGCCGCCGAACTGCGTGCGAACGTCGACGGCGCGCAGGTTCTGCCGATCGCGGGCAACGCCGGCGACGCGGACTCCCGCGCCGAGACGGTCGCCCGCACCGTCGCCGAGTTCGGCTCGCTCGACATCCTGATCAACAACACCGGCATCAACCCCGTGTTCGGCTCGTTGATGGAGGCCGACCTGGACGCGGTCCGCAAGATCTTCGACGTCAATGTGGTTGCCGCCCTTGGTTACATCCAGCAGGCGCACAAGGCGTGGATGGGCGAGCACGGTGGCGCCGTGGTCAACCTGGCGAGCGTCGCGGGCCTGCGTTCGACCGGCGTCATCGCCGCCTACGGCGCGTCCAAGGCGGCACTGATCCGGCTCACCGAGGAACTCGCCTGGCAGCTGGGACCGAAGATCCGCGTCAACGCGGTCGCGCCCGGCGTGGTCAAGACCAAGTTCGCCGAAGCACTCGTCGCCGGCGGCGAGGACCAGGCCTCGGCGATCTACCCGATGAAGCGACTCGGCACCCCAGAGGACGTGGCCGGCCTGGTCGGCTTCCTGGTCTCGGACGCCGCGGCCTGGATCACCGGCGAGACGGTCCGGGTCGACGGCGGACTCCTGTCGACCGGCTCGCTCTAGCGGCGGAGCTGCGGTGAGCCACCCCGGCTCGTTCGCCGACCTCGCCGTCGTCGGGCTGGGTCCGGCGGGCCGGACGTTGGCGCACCGGGCGGCCGCGGCGGGACTCGACGTCGTCGCGGTCGACCCGCATCCACGCCGCCGGTGGTCCCCCACCTACGCCGCGTGGGTGGACGAACTGCCGGACTGGTTGGACCCCAGTGTGTTCGGTTCGCGAGTTGAGCGGCCGTCGGTGTGGACGTTGCACGAGCGGCGCCTCGAGCGGGCGTACGGCGTGTTCGACAACGAGGCACTGCAGAGCACTCTGGACCTCGACGCCGTGCGGGTCGTCCCGGGTCGGGCCGACCGGCTGTCGGCGCACTCGATCGTGCTCGCCGACGGCACCGAGGTACGGGCGCGGGTGGTGGTCGACGCCCGGGGCGTGCGCGCCCACCCCGCGCTCGCGGAGCAGACCGCGTACGGACTGGTCGTGTCCGCCGCGGCGGCCGCCCCCGCGCTCGGCGGTGCGCAGGCCTGGTTCATGGACTGGCGGCGCGACAACGGAGCCGGTCGCGATGATCCCCCCTCGTTCCTCTACGCCGTGCCGCTCGACGACGAGCGGTACCTGCTCGAGGAGACCTGCCTGGTCGGCCGGCCGGGACTGTCGCAGGCGGTGCTGAAGTACCGGCTGCACCAGCGACTGCGCGCACGCAGGGTGCCGGTTCCGGCCGACGCCGACCGCGAGCGGGTCCGATTTCCGGTGCAGGCGCCGAACTCGGCTTCGGCGACACCGCGATTCGGCGCCGCGGCGGGCCTGATCCACCCCGGCACCGGGTACAGCGTGGCCGCATCCCTGTCGGCCGCGGACTCCGTCGTGCGTTCCACGGTCGACGGCACCGATGTGGAGTCCTCGTTGTGGCCGGTCCGGGCACGGGCGGTCCGAGGGTTGCGGGACGTGGGCCTGCGCGCCCTGCTGCGCCTCGAACCGCGCTATCTGCCGGTATTCTTCGACACCTTCTTCGCCCTGCCCGACCAGGACCAACGCAACTACCTGTCCGCGCGGGCGGACCCGGTCGCGGTGAGCTCGACCATGTGGGCCCTGTTTCGCCGTGTTCCGGCGCCCGTCCGGCGGACGATGGCGGCCGCCGCGCTGCCCGCACGCCGACGGTAAGTCCGGATCCGGGTAGTGCACTACTCGTGACCTCCGTCGCCCGCCGCTCTAACGTCGAGGGGACCAGTAGCGGTAGCCATTGGAGGCGACACCATGCCGGACACTCAACCCACTCCCCCACCGCCCGCGCCGAAGCGCATCGTCGTCTGCTTCGACGGCACGGGGAATCAGATTCGTGCGACCCGGAACACCAATGTGATCCGGCTGTTCCGTGCCCTCGAGAACACCGCCGGGGAACAGATCCTGTTCTACGACCCGGGGGTCGGCACGCTCTCCGCCGCGGGTGCCCACACCAGGATCGGTCGCTGGTACTCGCGGATGCTCGGGCTCGCGTTCGGACTCGGACTCAAGACCAACCTGGCCGACGCGTACACATTCCTGATGAACCACTGGGAACCCGGCGATCAGATCTTCATCTTCGGGTTCAGCCGCGGCGCGTACACCGCGCGGGCACTCGCCGGCCTACTGCACCTGATCGGCATTCCGCGGCAGGCGTCGGACAACCTCGTCGAGTATGCGATCGCGACCTACGCCCGGCGGCACAAGTGGACCGACGCGGACCGTGCCGAGGCCGCCGAGTTCTCCAGCACGCTGTGTCGTGCTGTCGACGGCAGCTTCTCGATTCCAGTGCACTACCTGGGCGTCTGGGACACCGTCAGCGCACCGGGCATCTTCCGCCGCGATCTCAGCTTCCCGAACACCCACCACCTGAGCAATGTGCTCGCCGGCCGGCACGCCATCTCGATCGACGAGAAGCGCCGGCCCTACCGCCAGGACCCCGTCCGCAATCCCCGAATCGAGGAGGCGTGGTTCGCGGGGGTGCACTCGGACGTCGGCGGCGGCTTCGAGGAGCACGAACTCTCCGACATCTCGCTCATGTGGGTGCTCGACGGCGCCCGCACACACGGTGTCCAGCTACGGCGAACGGAGGAGCTCCGTGAGCTGCCGACCCTCGAGCCTGCGGACGCGACGGCGCGGGTACACCCGACGGGTTGGATCTGGTCGCTGCTGATCTGGCGGCACCGCCGTCCCGCGCCCGGCGTGAACGTGCACGCCAGCGTGCGACTGCGCCGCGAACACGACCCGTCGTACGGCAGCCGACTGCAGGACCCGAACTGGGTAGACGAGGGATGGGACCGGCACCCAGCTGACCGCTTCCGCTCGGCGGCCTGTCACGACTCCGCCGTCAGCGCCGGACCGAACCCACCGCTTCGGTCACTGCCTCGGGAACGCCGTCGAGAGCCCACAGCGCCAGTCCCACAGCCACAATCGTCAGCAGCGGGCCAAGGACCGCGCGCTCGAACGCCCCGCCTGCCCTGATCGAGATCAGGTCCGGCAGTCGCAGTTCGCGCCAGCGCCGACCGCGCCACGCCGCGAAGGGCGCCAGGAACGGCACGCCCTCCTTGGTGATCGCGTCACCGAGGCAGTGCACCGCACAGCCGAGTCCCACGGCCACCCCGAGCGCGCGCGATCCCACCTCGTCGGGATACCAGGTCCAGGTCAGCGCCGCGAGCACGGCTGCGGTGACCGTGACCGCCGGCCAGCCGTTGCGTTTCGCCCAGTCCCCCGCCAGCCCACGCAGCGCGAGGCCGAGCGTGACGAACAGGACGCCGACCACCGCCGTCCTGCCGAACGCGGTGACCAGCGCCGAGACGCCCACGCTCACCAGGATCGCGAACAACGCTGTGTGCGTGAGGGTCCGGTGTCCACCGTTGCGACGCGGGTCCCTACGGCCCCGGGTCAGCCGGTAGTACCACAGGGACAGCTCGTCGACGCCCCGCGCCACGAGGGTGCTGACCGGACCGAACGAGCGGGCCACCGTCGACTGCGCGGTGTCCAGGTCGGGCAGCAGAGCGGACCCGGCGCACACCCCGGCGAAGGTGAACAATTCCGCGGTGGAGGTGGGTCCACCCCAGTCCGCTGGTAGTGCCTGTGCGGCAACGAGTCCGGCGACGGCGCCGGAGACAGCATGGGTTGCACCCATCACCATGGAAGCGAAGGCCTTTCGGAACGACTGACGAGCAGTGCCCGAAGAGAGCCGCCCACGACCGTCCCAACGTACCAACCCGGTACGACACGAGCGGCCCTGACTCCCCCGCAACGCCGACCTGTCCGGCGTTGCGGGGAAACACATTACGAGCCGAGCGAACCGGTGTGGATCCAGCTGGGCAGGGCCGCGTCGTCGGAGCCATCCGCCGGCGGGAGCACCGGCGCGTTCTTCAACTCCCGTTCACCGTGACGTGTTCAATTCCACGGCGGCGCGAACGAGCGCCGTGAACGCCTTCTCGTCGATCTTGTCGTCCTCGTGGAAATCGATGGCGCGCCTGGTGTTCCCTTCGAGGCTGGAGTTGAAGAGACCCGAGGGGTCCGCCAAGGATGCGCCCTTCACGAAGGTGACCTTCACGGCGTTCTTGTACGTCTCACCGGTGCAGATCATTCCGACGTGCGACCACACCGGAACCCCTCTCCACTTCCACTCCTCGACCACGTCGGGTTCGGCCTGCAGGACGAGAGCGCGGACCTGCGCGAGCATCGCCCCGCGCCAGTCGCCCAACTCCTCGATTCTCGCGTCGATCAGCAGGGAGGGAGTGTCTCCAACGCCATTCACAGAGCCGCTCTGGGTCTTCGCCATGGTTGCGGGATCCCTTCGTGTCGGTGCCGCATGCAGGTCGTCCCAGTATCCGCGCCGACCGTCCCGACCGCACCGCGATCCTGCAGGGATCTGACTCACCCCGAACCCGCCCCCACGACCTGATCGGGATTCTTGTCCCGCCGCAACCCCCGCCACACGGGGTGCCGCAGCTTGCCGTCACCAGTCAGCTCCGAGTACCTGACCTCCGCAACGAGTTCCGGCCTGACCCAGCGCGCTCCGGGCACGTCGATGTCCGTCAGGAACGGCGACTGCTCGCTCGACAGTCGCCCGGTCAGTTCACCGAGTTCGGTCAGGGTCGCGTCGGAGAACCCGCTGCCCACCTTGCCGACGTAGCGCAGACCGCCATTCTCGTCGGGCACCCCGAGTAGCAACGACCCGATGCCCCGCGCCCGGCCGCCCTCCCCCGGCTGCCAGCCACCGACCACCACCTCGCACTCCCGAAAGTGCTTGAGCTTGACCCAGGACGGCGACCTCCCGGGCCGGTACGACGAGTCCCAACGCTTGGCAACCAGCCCCTCCATCCGGTCGACACGGCTGCGCTCGAACGCCTCGGCGAGGTCGGCGGGCGCCAGGTCGGGCACGTGCCAGGAGTCCGCCGGATCGAGTGGGATCGCCTCGAGGACCGTGCGTCGATCCCGGAACGGTTTTGCCGCCAGGTCCGTCCCGTCGAGTTCGAGCACGTCGAACAGCAACAGCCTGGCGGCGGGTCCGGGGCCGCCCCGGCGCCCGATCCGCTGCTGCAGCAGTCCGAAGCTCGGCGCGCCTTCCTCGTCGCAGACCACGATCTCCCCGTCGAGCACCCCCGTGTGGCCCCGCAACCCGGCCGGGACCTGGCCCAGTTCGGGGAAGGTCGGCGTCAGGTCCTGCCCGTTGCGGCTGACCAACCGCAGCGAACCGGGGCCCGATCCCGCGTCGTGCTCGAAGTACACCAGGGCGCGGTAGCCGTCGAGTTTGTACTCGAAGGCCCACACCGTCGGATCGGCCCGCGGCGCAAACTCTTCCGCGGTGGACCGGGACGCCAGCATCGGCTGCAGGTCCACGGTCGAACGCGGGAGGCGGGTCGCGGCGGGCGGCTTCGGCGCCTGCGCCGGGATCACGGCGGGCGCGACACCCGACTCGAGGCGACCGAGCACCTCACCGAAGTCCAACTGCCGCAGCCCCGCTGCGGCGAGTTCGGCCCAGGTCCGCGGCGCCGCGACCGTCGGCCGCGCGGTTCCGCGCAGTGAGTACGGCGACACCGTGGTCTTCGAGGCCGAGTTCTGACTCCAGTCGACGAACACCTTCCCGTCGCGCTGCGCGCGAGTCATCTTGGAGATCACCGTCTTCGGTGTCTCGCGCTCGAGGTCGACGGCGATCGCCTTGGCGAACTCGACGCAGCGCTGCGACGTCCAGCCTTCGGCGAGCCCGGAGTACAGGTGAATCCCCTTGCTGCCGCTGGTGACCGGCAGCGCGTCGAGCCCGTGCCGCTGCAGTCGCTCACGCACCCGGAGCGCGACCTCCGCGCACTGCTCGAGGCTCACGCCCGGCCCCGGGTCCAGGTCCACCACCAACCGGTCGGGGTGCATCGGCTGGCCGTCGGCCCCGAATCGCCACTGCGGCACGTGGAACTCCAGCGACCCCGACTGCGCGAAGTACACCAGCGCGGCGAGGTCGTCCACCAGCGGGTACGCGATCGTCTTCGACCCGTGCGTCATCGTCCGCCGCTCGACCCACGCCGGCGTGGCCGAATCGACGTTCTTCTGGAAGAACGGCGTCGCGGCGGTCCCGTCCGGCCACCGCTTCCTGGTGACGGGCCTGCCCGCGAGCAGCGGCACCATCACCGCACCGACCTGCGTGAAGTACTGCAGGACTTCCGCCTTGGTGGTGCCGGTCTCGGGATAGAGCACCTTGTCCAGATTGGTCAGCGACAGCCGCTTGCCGCCGACGACCACCGCGGCGTCGTGACTCATCTTCCGCCCTTTGCCTGGCCTGATCCCACAGTATGGACCATCATGGACGGATGCGGTCGATATGGAAAGGCTCCATCGCGTTCGGTCTGGTGAACGTCCCCGTGAAGGTCTACACCGCGACCGAGGACCACGACATCAAGTTTCACCAGGTCCACGGCAAGGACGGCGGACGCATCAAGTACAACCGTGTCTGCTCCGAGTGCGGCAACGTCGTGCAGTTCGCCGACATCGACAAGGCCTACCTGTCCGAGGACGGCACCCAGGTGATCCTCACCGACGAGGACTTCGACAAGCTGCCCGCCGCCGAGAAGCACGAGATCCCGGTACTGCAGTTCGTGCCGTCGGAGCAGATCGATCCGATCCTGTTCGAGAAGAGCTACTTCCTGGAGCCGGACTCGGCCTCCCCCAAGGCGTATCAACTGCTCGCGTCCACGCTGACCGAGAGCGACCGCACCGCACTCGTGCATTTCACCCTGCGCCAGCGCACACGGTTGGCGGCGCTGCGGGTGCGCGACGGTGTCCTGGTCATCCAGACGCTGTTGTGGCCGGACGAGGTGCGGGCCGCAGACTTCGACAAGCTGGTCGACGCAGCGGCGCCGTCGGACAAGGAGTTGTCGATGGCGAAGATGCTGGTGGAGTCGATGTCCGAGGACTTCCAGCCCGACACCTACACCGACGACTACCAGATCCAGCTGCAGAAGATGCTCGACGAGGCGATCGCCAACGGCGGACAGAAGGTGAGCGTGCCCGCTGCGGCCGCGCACGCGGCCGACGCCGAGGTCGTGGATCTGGTCGCGGCACTGCAGCGCAGCGTGGATGCCGCGAAGTCCGGCTCCGGCAAGGACGGCGCCACCGCCGAGAAGCCGTCGAAGTCAGCCAAGCGCGCGCCCGCGCGCAAGACGGGCTGAACCTCGGGTCAGACGGTGAACCCGAGCGCCCGCAGCTGCTCGCGACCGTCCTCGGTGATCTTGTCCGGCCCCCACGGCGGCATCCAGACCCAGTTGATCTTCAGGTCCTCCACCAGACCGCTCTTGACCAGCGCACCTCGGGCCTGCTCCTCGATCACGTCGGTCAGCGGGCAGGCCGCCGACGTCAGCGTCATGTCGACGGTGGCGACGGACTCGTCGTCCACGGAGATGCCGTAGACCAGGCCGAGGTCGACGACGTTGATGCCGAGCTCCGGGTCGACGACGTCCCGCATCGCCTCCTCCAGGTCGTCGATCACTGCCTGCTGCTCGGGGGTCAGCTCGACAACCGGCGTCTGCTGCTCGGCGGCCGGCTCCGGCGACTGCTCGGTGGCCTGGGTGTCGGTCATGATGAAGCTCCTCCGGTCTGCGCCGGCACCGCGGTGCCGCTGCCGTCTCCGTCAACAATTCGAACAACGGCATCCTTGAATGCCATCCACCCCAGCAGCGCGCACTTGACGCGGGCCGGGTACTTCGCGACACCCGCGAACGCGATGCCGTCGCCGATCACGTCCTCGTCGCCCTCGACGGCGCCACGACTGGTGATCATCTCGTCGAACGCCGCCACCGTGGAGAGCGCGTCCTCGACCGCCAGCCCGACGACCTGGTCGGTGAGCACCGACGTCGCGGCCTGACTGATCGAGCAGCCCTGGCCGTCGTACGACACGTCCGCGACACGGCCGTCCTCGGTGAGCGCGACCCGCAGGGTGATCTCGTCCCCACAGGTCGGGTTCACGTGGTGCACCTCGGCGCCGAACGGCTCCCGCAGGCCCCGTCCGTGCGGGTGCTTGTAGTGGTCCAGGATCACTTCCTGGTACATCTGCTCCATACGCACGTCAGGACGCCCCGTCGATCGGTGCGGCCTCGGGCTCGTCGACAACGGGCTCGCTGGCCGATGTCACTCCGAAGAACTCCTGCGCGCGACGGATACCCGCCGCCAGGGCGCGCACCTCGTCCGCGGTGTTGTACACCGCGAACGACGCCCGGGCGGTCGCGGCGATACCGAAATGCTTGTGCAGCGGCCACGCGCAGTGGTGGCCGACGCGGATCGCGATGCCCTCGTCGTCGAGGATCTGGCCGAGGTCGTGCGCGTGGATCCCGTCCACCACGAACGACACCGCGCCACCACGGTTCTCGGTGGTCAGGGGTCCGACGATCCGCACCCCGTCGATGCCGCCGAGCAGCTCGAGCGCCAGCCCGGTCAGCTCGTGCTCGTGCGCCGCGACGGCGTCCATGCCGATCTCGTCCAGGTACCGCACAGCGGCGCCCAGCGCGACCACCTGCGAGGTCATCGGCACGCCCGCCTCGAACCGCTGCGGAGGAGCCGCGTAGGTGGTGGCCTCCATCGTGACGGTCTCGATCATCGAGCCGCCGGTGATGAACGGCGGCATCGCCGCGAGCAGGTCCCGCTTGCCGTACAGCACTCCCACTCCGGACGGTCCGAGCATCTTGTGCCCGGAGAACGCCGCGAAGTCCACGTCGAGCGCGTGGAAGTCCACCGGCATGTGCGGCACCGACTGGCACGCGTCGAGCACGACCAGCGCCCCGACCGCCCGCGCCCGGCGGACCAGTTCGGCCACCGGCGCGACCGCGCCGGTGACGTTGGACTGGTGGGTGAACGCGACGACCTTGACGTTGTCGGACAGTGTCAACGAGTCGACGTCGATGCGGCCGTCGTCGGTGACGCCGTACCAGCGCAGCGTGGCGCCGGTCCGCCGGGCCAGCTCCTGCCACGGGACGAGGTTCGCGTGGTGCTCGAGCTCGGTGATCACGATCTCGTCGCCCGGACCCACGTGCCGGGCGAAGCGGTCGTCACCGAGCACGTAGGTCACCAGGTTCAGCGACTCGGTGGCGTTCTTGGTGAACGTCAACTCGTCGGTGTCGGCGCCGACGAACTCCGCGATCGCCGCCCGCGCGCCCTCGTAGGCGTCGGTGGCCTCCTCGGCCAGCTGGTGCGCGCCGCGGTGCACGGCCGCATTGCAGGTGGTGAGAAACTCCCGCTCCGCGTCGAGCACCTGGACCGGGCGCTGAGAGGTCGCACCGGAGTCCAGGTACACCAGCGGCTTCCCGTCCCGCACCGTGCGGGTCAGGATCGGGAAGTCCGCCCGGATGCTGGTGACGTCGAGTGCAGCCGCCGTGCTGGTCATGGAACTAGGCTCCTGCCGCTGCAGCCTGCGTGAACCGGATGTAGCCGTTGGCCTCGAGCTCGTCGGCCAGCTCCGGGCCGCCCGACTCGACGACCTGGCCGCCGACGAACACGTGCACGAACTGCGGCTTGATGTAGCGCAGGATGCGGGTGTAGTGGGTGATGAGCAGGACGCCGCCGTGCTCGCGCTCCTGGTACCGGTTGACGCCCTCGGAGACGATCCGCAGCGCGTCGACGTCGAGGCCGGAGTCGGTCTCGTCGAGGATCGCGATCTTCGGCTTGAGCAGGCTCAGCTGCAGGATCTCGTGGCGCTTCTTCTCGCCGCCGGAGAAGCCCTCGTTCACGCTGCGCTCGGCGAAGGTCGGGTCGATCTCGAGCTCGACCATGGCCTCCTTCGCCTCCTTGACCCAGTGCCGCAGCTTCGGGGCCTCGCCGCGGACGGCGGTGGCGGCGGTGCGCAGGAAGTTCGACATCGAGACGCCGGGCACCTCGACCGGGTACTGCATGGCCAGGAACAGGCCGGCGCGGGCGCGCTCGTCGACGCTCATCTCGAGCACGTTCTCGCCGTTGAGGGTGATCGAACCGGAGGTCACGACGTACTTGGGGTGGCCGGCGATCGCGTACGACAGGGTCGACTTGCCGGAGCCGTTCGGGCCCATGATGGCGTGCGTCTCGCCGGAGCGGACGGTGAGGTTCACACCCTTGAGGATGTTGATCGGCTCGGCGTTCTCGTCGGTGGTGGCGACGTTGACGTGGAGGTCCTTGATCTCGAGAACCCAGTTTTCAGCGGTGGTCATTGAGTATTCCTTCGAAAAGTGTGGTGGCGGCGACGATCTCAGCAGCGGCTGATCTCAGACGCCGACCGCGGCGAGCTCGACCTCGATGGCGGCTTCGAGGCGCTCACGCACCTCCGGGACGGCAATGCGGTTGATGATCTCGTGGAAGAAGCCGCGGACCACCAGGCGCCGGGCCTGGTCTTCCGGGATACCCCGCGAGCGCAGGTAGAACAGCTGCTCGTCGTCGAAACGTCCGGTGGCACTGGCGTGTCCGGCCCCGACGATCTCGCCGGTCTCGATCTCGAGGTTCGGCACCGAGTCGGCGCGGGCACCGTCTGTGAGCACCAGGTTCCGGTTCAGCTCGAAGGTGTCGGTGCCCTCGGCCTCCGCGCGGATCAGTACGTCGCCGACCCACACGGTGTGCGCGTCCGGCTTGCCCGAGTGCGGATCGCCCTGCAGTGCACCCTTGTAGACGACGTTCGACTTGCAGTGCGGTGCCGAGTGGTCCACCAGCAGTCGCTGCTCGAAGAACTGGCCGGCGTCGGCGAAGTACAGGCCGAGCAGTTCGGCGTCGCCGCCCGGACCGTCGTACTTGACGGTCGGGGTGAGCCGGACGAGGTCGCCACCCAGGGACACCGAGGTGTACCGGAGCACGGCGTCGCGGCCGAGGCGGGAGTGGTGCGCGGCGACGTGCACGGCGTCGTCGGCCCAGTCCTGCACCGCGACCACGGTCAGCTTGGCGCTGTCACCGAGGACGAACTCGACGTTCTCCGCGTAGGTTCCGCTGCCGCGCTGGTCGAGGACGACGGTGACCTTCGCGAAGGCCTCCAACCGCACCTGCAGGTGCCCGAAGGCGACCTTGTCGGCGCCGGGTCCGGTCACCACGATGTTGACCGCGTCGGCGATCTCCTGCTCCGCGCCGACCGTCACGACGGTCGCGGACTCGAAGCTCGAGTACGCCTGCGCAGCAACGCGATCGGCGGGCACACCGGCCTGCCCGAGGCGAGCGTCGTCACGACCGACCGTCTCGACGGTGACGCCGTCGACGGGTGCGATCTCCACGGCGACCGAGCCGGACGCGACGGCCGAGCCGTCGTGCAGTCCGCGCAGGCGGCGCAGCGGGGTGAAGCGCCAGGCCTCGTCACGGCCCGCGGGGACCTCGAAGGCGTTGACGTCGAACGAGGTGAACACCTCGCCCTTGTTGGTGGCAATGGCCGTGCTGTTCGTTGCCGGGGCGGCGGGGTTCTCCCCCGCGACCGCGCCCTTCACTCCTGTTGTGGGGTTGCTCACTAGCCAACCGCCCCTTCCATCTGCAGTTCGATCAGGCGGTTGAGCTCGAGGGCGTACTCCATCGGCAGCTCCTTGGCGATGGGCTCGACGAACCCACGCACCACCATGGCCATCGCCTCGTCCTCGGTGAGGCCGCGGCTCATCAGGTAGAACAACTGGTCCTCGGACACCTTCGACACGGTCGCCTCGTGACCCATCGACACGTCGTCCTCGCGGATGTCGACGTACGGGTAGGTGTCGGAGCGGCTGATCTGGTCGACCAGCAGCGCGTCACACTTGACAGTCGCCTTCGAGCCGTGTGCGCCCTTGTTGACCTGGACCAGACCACGGTAGGAGGCACGGCCGCCGCCACGGGCCACGGACTTGCTGACGATGGTCGAGGAGGTGTGCGGCGCCAGGTGCAGCATCTTCGCGCCGGTGTCCTGGTGCTGTCCCTCGCCGGCGAACGCGACCGAGAGCACCTCGCCGCGGGCGTGCTCGCCCATCATCCAGACGGCCGGGTACTTCATGGTGACCTTCGACCCGATGTTGCCGTCGATCCACTCCATCGAGCCGCCCGCGTCCACCTTGGTGCGCTTGGTCACCAGGTTGTAGACGTTGTTCGACCAGTTCTGGATGGTCGTGTAGCGGCAGTGGCCGCCCTTCTTGACGATGATCTCGACGACCGCGGAGTGCAGCGAGTCGGACTTGTAGATCGGCGCGGTGCAGCCCTCGACGTAGTGCACGGAGGCGTTCTCGTCGACGATGATCAGCGTGCGCTCGAACTGGCCCATGTTCTCGGTGTTGATCCGGAAGTAGGCCTGAAGCGGGATGTCCACGTGCACGCCCGGCGGCACGTAGATGAACGAGCCACCCGACCACACGGCGGTGTTCAGCGCGGAGAACTTGTTGTCTCCTGCCGGGATCACCGAGCCGAAGTACTCCTTGAACAGCTCCGGGTGCTGCTTGAGCCCGGTGTCCGTGTCGAGGAAGATCACGCCCTGCTTCTCGAGGTCCTCACGGATCGAGTGGTAGACGACCTCGGACTCGTACTGCGCGGCGACACCGGCGACGAGGCGCTGCTTCTCCGCCTCCGGGATGCCGAGCTTGTCGTAGGTGTTCTTGATGTCCTCGGGCAGGTCCTCCCAGGACTCCGCCTGCTTCTCGCTCGACCGGACGAAGTACTTGATGTTGTCGAAGTGGATGCCCTCGAGGTTCGAGCCCCAGTGCGGCATCGGCTTCTTGTCGAAGGTCTTGAGTGCCTTGAGTCGGATGTCGAGCATCCACTCGGGCTCGCTCTTCTTCGCGGAGATGTCCCGCACGACGGCCTCGGACAGACCGCGCTGAGCGCTGGCGCCCGCGGCGTCGGAGTCGGACCAGCCGTAGCCGTAATGGCCGAGCGAGGCGATGGCCTCGTCCTGCGTCAGGCCTGCTTGCTGTCCGGCTGCCTGGTCTTGGGTGACGGTCATGCGAGCTCCTTCCGGAGTCTTGTTGCGTACCGGTGCGGGCTGGGCACCGATGGAATGTGACGTTTCGAGAGTGTCGGGCGGGATCTGCGTTGCGGTCAGGTCGCTTCCTGGTGCTTGGCGGCCGGTGGGACGAGCGGGACGTGCGTGGTGCACGCGCAGTCCCCGTTCGCGATGGTCGCCAGGCGCTGCACGTGCGTGCCGAGCAGTTCGGCGAACGCCTGCGTCTCCGCCTCGCACAGCTCCGGGAACTCGGAGGCCACATGCGAGACCGGGCAGTGGTGCTGGCAGATCTGCACGCCGTTGCCGACCGGCCGGGTGGTCGCGGCGAACCCGGCGGTGGTGAACGCGTCGGCGATGGCCTCGGCGGTCTCCTCGACCTCGACGACGTCGTGCCCGGCCGCAGGGTCGATGTCCGCGACGATGGTCTGGACGCGGCGCCGAGCGAACTCGACGATCGCGGCCTCGCCGCCGACCTCACGGAGCTGCCGCATCGCGGCTCCCGCCAGGTCGTCGTAGGAGTGCCCGAGCCGCGACCGTCCGGCGGCGGTCAGCTGGAACTGCTTGGCGGGCCGACCGCGACCCTTCTGCTGCCAGCTCGCGGAGGTGGTCGAACGCGCCTCACCGGTGTCGATGAGCGCCTCGAGATGACGGCGCACACCGGCGGCGCTCAGGCCGAGGTTGGTACCGATCTCGGTGGCGGTGATGGGACCCTGCTCGAGCAGCAACTGCACGACGGCCGCACGCGTGTGGCCGTCGTGGCTCATCGCACTGGGCGTGGGCACAGCACCACGCGCGCCGGAAACAGGCGCACTACCTGCGCCTTCACTCCGCGCGTCGCGAGTCGGTGCCGTTTTCACAACACCAGTGTGACGGAATTATCGACCCTGGTCCACCAAGGGTGCCCTGCATTACACCGCTACTCTTCACCCTGTGCCGAAGACCGACGACGCACCGGACGCCGGTGACACCCCAGGCGCCGGTCCCGGCACCCATCCTCCCCACGACCTCCGCGGTCGCGCACTGACGCTCGCGCGCCGCGCCCTCGGCATCGACGGCCGCAAGCACGGATTCGCGGTGTCCAGCCTGCACGGCGACGAACCCGAAGCCCCCGGCCTCAACCCGCGCGAGACCGCCCAGCTGCGCGGCGTCCGACGCTTCGGCGCGACAGGCGCCCTGCTCATGGCACTCGGCGCGCTCGGCGCCGGCGCGCAACCGGTACTGCAGAACCCGGTGCAGGGCCTGCGCATCCTCGGCCTGCCCGCGCGAATGCCGAGCGTCGCGATGACCATCACCCTGACCGGCAGCGCGATGGTGGTGCTGGCGTGGCTGCTGCTGGGCCGGTTCGCCATCGGCAACTTCCGCGAGGGCACCGCGATCCGGCGCCTGACCCGGTCCCAGATGGACCGCACCCTGTTGCTGTGGGTGATTCCGCTCACGGTTGCCCCGCCGATGTTCAGCAAGGACGTCTACTCCTATCTCGCGCAGAGCGAGATCGCCGCCCGCGGGCTCGACCCGTACGCGATCGGGCCCGCCGGTGCGCTCGGCGTCGACCACGTACTGACCCGCACCGTGCCGAACATCTGGCGCGACACCCCAGCCCCGTACGGCCCGCTGTTCCTGTGGATCGGCAAGGGCATTTCCGCTGTGACCGGGGAGAACATCGTCGCGGGCATCTTCCTGCACCGACTGCTCGCGCTGGTCGGCGTCGCCCTGATCGTGTGGGCGCTGCCACGACTGGCGAAGCGCTGCGGAGTCGCCAGCGTGACCGCACTCTGGCTCGGCGCCGCCAACCCACTGCTGCTGTTCCACCTGGTCGCGGGCATCCACAACGAGGCGCTGATGCTCGGCCTGATGCTCGCGGGCATGGAAGTCGCGCTGCGTGCCGTCGAGAGCGCCGACCCGATCCGCGGCAGATCGCTGCTGAACCTGCTGTCCGGGGTGGCACTGATCGCGCTGTCCGGGTCGGTGAAGATCCCCTCGCTGCTCGCGCTCGGATTCCTCGGCATGGCACTCGCCAGACGCTGGGGCGGCCGAGCTCGTTCGGTCGCCGCCGCGGCGGCCCTGCTGCTCGCCGTGACCTCGGTGGTCGTGCTCGCCGTCAGCCTGGCCAGTGGACTCGGATTCGGCTGGCTCAGTCCCGGCACCCTCGGCACCGCCAACGAGGTGCGCAGCTGGATGTCGCTGCCGACACTGCTGGGCCTCGGGACCGGGCTCGCCGGGGTGTTTCTCGGCCTCGGTGACCACACCACCGCAGTGCTCAGCCTGACCCGGCCGATCGCCTCGCTCGCCGCTGCGTTCGTCGCGCTGCGGATGCTGATCGCGGTTCTGGTCGGGCGGATCCACCCGGTCGGGGCGCTCGGCGTCTCGCTCGGCGTGCTGGTCCTGCTGTTCCCGGTGGTGCAGCCCTGGTACCTGCTGTGGGCGGTCATCCCACTGGCCGCGTGGGCGACTCGGCCCTCGTTCCGCATCCCGGCGATCGCGTTCTCGTCGGTGGTCAGCCTGATGGTCATGCCGAACGGCGGCGAGTACCAGCCGTTCGTCATCGTGCAGGCCGCGATCGTCACCGTTCTCGTCTGCGGTTCGCTCATCTTCGTCACCCGCAACCGGCTGCCGTGGCGGTCCGACGGTGGGGCGTCGGCCGGGCCGCGAACCACCGCCGCCTACGCTGAGACCCCGTGAGCTCCTCGGCGTCGACCACGACGCACCCCGTTCTCCGCCTCGACGGCGTGGTGAAGACCTACGGTGACGTCACCGCCGTCGACGGCTTGGACCTGTCCCTCGAACGCGGCCAGGTGCTGGCACTTCTCGGCCCCAACGGCGCAGGCAAGACCACCACGGTGGAGATGTGCGAGGGGTTCCTGCGCCCCGACGCCGGCACCGTGCGGGTGTTCGGACTCGACCCGATCGCCGACTCCGGCGAGGTGCGCTCCCGGATCGGCGTGATGCTGCAGGGCGGCGGCGCCTACCCCGGTTCGAAGGCCCGCGAGATGCTCGACCTGGTCGCCGCGTACTCCGCCCGACCGCTCGACCCCGACTGGCTGCTGCGCACCCTCGGACTCACCGACGCCGCGCGGACCCCGTACCGCAGGCTGTCCGGTGGGCAACAGCAGCGGCTGGCCCTGGCCTGCGCACTGGTCGGGCGCCCCGAACTGGTCTTCCTCGACGAGCCGACCGCCGGGCTCGACGCGCAGGCGCGGCTGATGGTGTGGGAACTGATCGAGGCACTGCGCCGCGACGGCGTCGCGGTCCTGCTGACGACCCACCTGATGGACGAGGCCGAAGCCCTCGCCGACCGACTCGTGATCATCGACCACGGCCGGATCGTCGCGGAGGGCACACCGAGCGAGCTGACCCGCCACGGCGCCGCCGGCCAACTGCAGTTCACCGCGCCCGAACACCTCGACCTGGCCGGACTGGCCGCCGCCCTACCCGACGGCTTCACGCCCAGCGAACCGTCTCCGGGCAAGTACGTCGTCGAGGGCGACATCGATCCCGCCGTGCTCGTCGCGGTGACCACGTGGTGCGCGGAACAGGCCGTGCTGGCCACCGAACTGCGCGTGGACCAGCGCCGCCTCGAGGACGTCTTCCTCGACCTCACCGGCAAGGAGTTGAGAGGTTGAGCATGACCTACCAGGACCGCCTCGCGGACAACCGCTTCGAGCCGGGGACCTTCACCCCCGACCCGAAACCCAATGCGCCGCTGGCGATGCTCGCCGCGCAGACCAAGCTCGAACTCACCCTGCTGCTCCGCAACGGCGAGCAGTTGCTGCTGACCCTGTTCATCCCGATCACCCTGCTGATCGGGCTGTCCCTGCTGCCGGTCGGCGATCTCGGCGACCCGCGGGTGGACAAGGTGGTTCCCGCCGTGATGATGGTCGCGATCATGTCGACCGCGTTCACCGGGCAGGCCATCGCGGTCGGGTTCGACCGGCGCTACGGCGCCCTCAAGCGGCTCGGCGCGACCCCACTGCCCCGCTGGGGCATCATCGCGGGCAAGAGCGCCGCCGTGGTGATCGTCGTCGCGTTGCAGTCGATCGTCCTGGGCGCCATCGGTTTCGCGCTCGGCTGGCGACCGGACCCGGCGGGACTGCTGCTCGGCGCGGTCGTGATCGCGCTCGGCACCGCGACCTTCGCCGCGCTCGGACTGCTGCTCGGCGGGTCCCTGCGCGCGGAGATCGTGCTCGCCCTCGCCAACGTGCTGTGGTTCGTGATGGCCGGCATCGGCTCGGTCGTCTTCGCGTCCGCGGACTCGATCCCCGGACCCCTGCACACCGCCGCACGCGTGGTCCCGTCCGGCGCCCTCGCCGAGGCACTCGACCACGCCGTGTCCGGTTCGGTGGACGTGTTCGCGATCGTCGTGCTGGCGCTGTGGGGTTCGGTCGCGGGCTGGCTGGCGACGCGGCTGTTCAAGTTCACCTGAGCCGAACCCCTGTCTTTCGAAACCCTTGTCTTTTGAACTCACATACGGGTTTTCACCCCACACCAGATAGTGAGGCGGCATCATGCACGTCGTGCCGAAAACACCGTTGCGCGCGCTAGCCGCCGTCTCCGCTGTCGCCCTCTCGTTCGCCCTCGGGACCGGGAGCGCGACCGCGCAACCGACGTGGGGCCCACTCGCCGCACCGAACCCGTACCTGGGTCCCGACGGCACCTCGACCATGCACGGCGACGCCGGTTCCTCGGACGCCACACGGCTGGCCGGCCCCGGAGCAGGTGCGGTCTCCGTCACCTCGTACCCACTGCTCGCCGCCTGCCCCACGGCGCTGCAGGGCTCGGACGGACTCGTCGTCGCGCTGTGCACCTCGGTCCTCGGCCAGAACCCGACCGTCTACCTGATCGACCCCGCTGCGCCCGCCGTCCCCACCGGCGGATCGATCGCCAAGCTCGAACTCGCCAAGGGCAGCCTGCTCGGCGGCGTGTACGCATTCCTGGACAACCACAACCGCCTGGTGGCGGTCGACGGAAACCGCAAGCTGCAGCGGATCGGTCACACCGGCAACAGTCTGTTCATCGATTCGACGGTCGATCTCACCGGCGCGGTTCCGGCCGGAGATGCGGTGACCGGGCTGGTTCCCGACTGGCAGGGCAACGTCTGGTTCGCCACCGGCGGCGGCGTGATCGGCTCGGTCGACGCGGCAGGCACCGCCCGGACCGTGCAGGTCCCGCAGGGCGAGCAGGTGCAGAACAGCATCTCCAGTTCCCCCGCCGGAGTCTCGGTCGCGACCACCCATGCGCTGTACCAGCTGAGCCTCGCCGCGGACGGCACCCCGAAGGTGGACTGGCGACAGACCTACGATCGCGGGTCCGCCCGCAAGCCCGGACAGCTCAGCTGGGGCACCGGGTCCACGCCCACGTACTTCGGTCCGACCACCGGATACGAATACGTCGCGATGGTCGACAATGCGGACACCCGGGTGAACCTGCTCGTGCGCCGCACCGACACCGGCCAGGAAGTCTGCAAGATCCCTGTCCTCACCTCCGGCGGTCCGGGCAGCGAGAACTCCCCGATCGGCGTCGGCAACTCCGTGTTCGTCGCGAGCACCTACGGCTATCCCTACCCGACCGTCCCGGCGGGCGCCGGTCCCGCGGTGCCCGAATCGGCACCGTTCACCGGCGGCATGACCCGCGTCGACCTCGACGGCGCCGGCTGCCACCAGGTGTGGGACAACACGTTGCGCAGCTCGGCGGTGCCGCACCTGTCGACCGCGGACGGACACCTGTACACGGTGCTGCGTGAGGGTGCCGCGACCACCTCGCCGCTGGACGGCTACTCGTTCGCGGCGATCGACCCGGCCACCGGTGCGGTGCTGAAGAAGACCGGACTGCCCGGCACCACCGCGAACGACACGCTCCAGATGTCGGCGCTGATCACCGCCAAGGGCGACTACCTGCAGGGCACCATCACCGGGATGCTGCGGGTCCGGGCCGGCGGTGGCACGGGCAGTGCAGGCAGCTCCGGCAGCTCCGGCAGCTGAGCGCACCGCCCAACGACAGCGTGTAGTTGAGGAGGCTCTACCATCGGGGGCGTGCTGTATCGCGGGTTTGTGAGCCTGGTCAACCGTCTACCGCTCCCCTCGTCGGCGGTGCAGAAGTGGATCGCCTTCGCGGTGATCCTGTCCCAGGGCGGCATCGCCGTCACCGGGGCGGTGGTCCGGGTGACCGCGTCCGGCCTCGGCTGCACCACCTGGCCGCAGTGCTATCCCGGCAGCTTCATCCCGACGTCGTCGTCGACCGCGCCCTGGTTCCACCAGAGCATCGAGTTCGGCAACCGCATGCTCACGTTCCTCGTCATCGCCACCGCGGCCGCGGTCGTCCTCGCGGTCACCCGGGCGGGGCGACGCCGCGAGGTGCTCGCGTACGCCTGGCTGATGCCGCTGTCGACGGTCGCGCAGGCGGTCCTCGGCGGGATCACGGTGCTCACCGGCCTGCTGTGGTGGACGGTTGCCCTGCACCTGCTGGTGTCCATGGCGATGGTGTGGCTGTCGGTGGTGCTCTTCCACAAGATCGACCAGCCCGACGACGGCGTCGAGACCATCACGGTGCCCAAGCAGCTGCGCTGGCTCACCGCACTCTCCGGCGTCGCGATGGCGGGCACGCTCGTCGCAGGCACCATGGTGACCGGCGCGGGCCCGCACGCGGGCGACAAGAACCCGGAACGCACCGTCGCACGCCTCGACCTCGACATCACGAACCTGGTCCACCTGCACGCCGAACTGCTCGTCGCGTACCTGGCACTGCTGATCGGTCTGGGCTTCGGCCTGTACGCGGTCGGTGTGCGGGCCGCGGTGACGCTGCGACTGAAGGTCGTGGTCGCGCTCGTCGTCGCGCAGGCCTGTGTCGGGCTGGTCCAGTTCTGGACCCATGTCCCCGCCGCACTGGTCACGGTGCACGTCGCCCTCGCGGGCGCCTGCACGGCCGCGACCGCAGCGCTCTACGCCGCCGGGCGGGTCCGCGAACCCGCACCCACTGCCGTCACGCCCGCGACCGCGGGCGTCAGCGTCGACTGAACACCGAAGGAGCCGTCATGCGTCTGCGCGACACCCCGACCGTCGAGGTCACCGAACGTCTGGCCTGCAGCCCGGAGCGCGCCTGGGCGCTGGTCACCGACATCGAGCTGCCCACCCGCGCCGACGGCGAACTGCAGCGGGCCGAGTGGCTGGACGGGGCCACCGGGGTCGCCCTGGGCGCCCGGTTCCGCGGCTACAACGCCAGTGAGCAGATGGGTGAATGGCACACCGAACCCGAGATCGTCGAGGTCGAGGACGGCCGCCGCTGGGTGTGGCAGGTGGGCACCTCGGAGGCGCCGTTCTCCCTGTGGGGCTTCGAGGTCGACGCCGACGGTGACGGCACGCTCGTCCGGCAATGGGCGAAGGTCGGCACCGGGCGGTCCCCGCTCACCGATTTCATCGATCAGCACCCGGCCCAGGAGGCCAACATACTCGACCACCGGATGTCGGTGTGGCGGAAGGGCATGGCGGCGAACCTGGCGGTGCTCAAGCAACTCGTCGGCTGACCGCTACACGTCGGGGCGGCTCACCGCTGTGGTGAGCCGCCCCGACGTCGTCTACGTGGCGGATGTCAGCCGAGCCCGTTGCGGGCCTTCGGGAACCTCGTCTGGCCCGCTACCCAGCCGGCCATCTTGCGCCAGTGCCCGACGCGCGGGGTCACGATGCTGGTGACCGAGCGCTCCCACTCCCCGACGGTGACGTTGTCCACCGCGGCGACCACGGCGTTGGCGGTGGCCAGGTCGGCGACGACCTCGTCACCGAGGACACCGTCCGCACCGACCAGGGTGATCCGGACGCCGGCGTAGCCGACCGGCTGGATGACGGCGGTCGCCGAATCGCCGTGCTCGGCAACGAACTTGCGCACCGAAGCGACGATGTGCGACGGCAGCGCGGCAGCCGGGGCGGCCGCGCCGGAATCCTGGGTCTCGACAGTCATGGTCCACAGAATACGGGAGAGTAGAAATAGGGTCATGCGCGCAATCACCGTGACCGAGTTCGGCGGCCCCGACGTCCTGCAGGTCGCCCAGCTGCCCGACCCCCTCCCCGGCGACCACGACGTCCTGGTCCGCACCGAGGCCGTCGGAGTCAACTTCATCGACACCTACTTCCGCACCGGCGCCTACGCGGTGGAGCTGCCGTACGTCGCGGGCAGCGAGGGCGCCGGAGTTGTCGAGGCGGTCGGCTCGCAGGTGTCCGATCTGACGGTCGGCGATCGGGTGGCATGGTCGGACGCACCCGGCAGCTACGCCGAACTGGTCGTGGTCCCCGCCGCCAAGGCCGTCCCCGTCCCCGACGGGGTCTCCGGTCCGGTGGCTGCGTCGACGCTCCTGCAGGGCATGACCGCGCACTACCTCCTCAACTCGGTGTACCCGGCGCAGCCCGGCGACACCGTGCTCGTGCACGCCGGGGCGGGCGGGGTCGGACTGGTGCTCACCCAACTCGCGGCCGCACGCGGAGTGCGTGTGATCACGACGGTGTCCACCGACGAGAAGGAGCAGCTGTCGCGGGCGGCGGGAGCCGCGGAGATACTGCGCTACGGCGACGACCTCGCCGACCAGGCGCGCGCGCTGACCGACGGCGAGGGCGTGGCGGCCGTGTACGACGGCGTCGGCGCGTCCACGTTCGAGGCCAGCCTGGCGTCGCTGCGCATCCGCGGCACGCTCGCTCTGTTCGGTGCGGCGAGCGGTCCGGTACCGCCGTTCGACCCGCAGCGCCTCAACGCGGGCGGGTCACTGTTCCTGACGCGGCCGACGCTCGCGCACTACACCCGCGACCGCGACGAGCTGCTGTGGCGGTCGGGCGCGGTGTTCGCTGCCGTCGCGGACGGTTCGCTGCAGATCAGGGTCGGGGCGCAGTACCCGCTCGAGCAGGCCGCGCAGGCGCACCGGGACCTGCAGGGACGCGCGACGACCGGCTCGATCGTGCTGATCCCGTAGCGGTCGCCGGGTCGCACCCAGGGTGTCGAGCGCGCACCCTGCGGTCGGCTGCGACCGCCCCTCGGGGTGCTGGATCAGCAGACAGACGTCGACCAGAGTATTTCCCACCCGAGCAGCATTCGGCCGCTCGACAACCAAGGCGGGGAACAATCATGGTGGCAATCGAGTCCGTTCGGCCGGCGAAGTCGAAGCGACGTACCCGACGCCCGATCTCGCCGAAGGTCACGTGGTCGTCGACGGCAGGCGCTGTAGCCACGATCGTCTGGACCGTTGTCGTCTCGGTGTTCCCGCACTCCTTCACACCCTCGGACGTCGCCAGTCTCACCGGCTCGACCGCCACCGTGCTCGTCTTCCTGCATGGCTACTGGGTTCCGGACAAGCGCCGCTCAGGGCACCGACCGCGCACAGGCAAACGGGCGATCAGCTGAAGAAGGACCCGATGGTGCTCATGCCGAGCACGGAGTCGACGGCGAGGCCGAGGAACACCACCGCGAGGTAGTTGTTCGACTGCAGGAACAGCCGCAGCGGCTTGACCGACTCACCGCGGCGCACACCCGCGTACAGCTGGTGCGCCATCAGCAGGAACCAGGCTCCCGCGACGAGCGCGATCGCGGCGTACACCACGCCCGCGGCCGGGACCAGCGCGAGCGTCGCGAGCACGGTCAGCCAGGTGTAGACGACGATCTGCTTGGTGACGCGTTCCTCGGTCGCGATCACCGGCAGCATCGGCACGCCCGCGGCCTTGTAGTCCTCCTTGTACCGCATGGCCAGGGCCCACGTGTGCGGCGGCGTCCAGAAGAAGATGACCAGGAACAGCACGACGGGTTCCCAGCTCAGGGTCCCGGTGACCGCGGCCCAGCCGACGAGCACGGGCATGCAGCCGGCCGCGCCGCCCCAGATGACGTTCTGCCAGGTCCGGCGCTTGAGCACCATCGTGTAGACGAGAACGTAGAAGGCGATCGTCGCGACCACCAGCAGGCCGGCGAGCAGGTTCGCGGCCCACCACAACCAGGCGAACGAACCCACGCCGAGGACCAGGCCGAAGATCAGCGCGTGCGAGGTCGGCACGGCCATCCGGGCCAGCGGCCGCCGGGCGGTGCGCTTCATCACCTTGTCGATGTCCGCGTCGACGACGCAGTTGAGGGTGTTCGCGCTGGCGGCGCCCATCCAGCCACCGAACAGGGTGGCCAGGACGAGCGGGAAGTCGATGGTGCCGCGGTCCGCGAGCAGCATCGCCGGGATGGTCGCGACCAGCAGCAGCTCGATCACCCGCGGCTTGGTCAACGCCAGGTAGGCGAGAACCTTTCCGAGCGCCCGCCCCAAGAGCGTGTCGGACCCGCTCGGGGGGGTGGGGCTGGGGGCTCCAGCGAGACCGTGTCCGCCACGCTCCACTATCCGCACCATTTCTCCTGCCCTCAATCTGCACCGAACCGCGCGAACGACAACCAGCTCCGGCGGTCCACACGACGGTCAGACCCGAGCACTACTACACCCGATGGTAGACGGCGGCGCGCCGAGAACCGAACTGCAGGGGTCGACCGAGCCTGATCGACCGCGATGCACTCGGGCACTACTGTTGTGACGGAACTACGCTTGGGCTTATCGCGCCGCCTCACCTATGTGTCGCCGTTCACCTATGTCAGGAGACTTCTGCTCGTGTCGATCACAGACGAGATCCGCGTCCTCACCCAGCCGGTGCACCCCTCCGACTGGTCGGAGCTGGACACCAAGGCCGTCGACACCGTCCGTGTCCTCGCGGCCGACGCCGTGCAGAAGGTGGGCAACGGCCACCCCGGCACCGCGATGAGCCTCGCTCCCCTCGCCTACACGCTCTTCCAGCGCATCCTGCGCCACGACCCGTCGGACGCCAAGTGGGTCGGTCGCGACCGCTTCGTGCTGTCCTGTGGGCACAGCAGCCTCACCCTGTACCTGCAGCTGTACTTGTCGGGCTACGGCCTCGAGCTCGCCGACATCGAGGCGCTGCGCACCTGGGGCTCGCTGACTCCCGGACACCCCGAGTACGGCCACACGGTCGGCGTGGAGATGACCACCGGGCCGCTCGGCCAGGGCCTGGCCTCCGCGGTCGGCATGGCGATGGCGGCGCGCCGCGAGCGCGGTCTGTTCGACCCCGACGCCACGGCCGGTGACAGCCCGTTCGACCACGACATCTACGTCATCGCCTCCGACGGCGACCTCCAGGAGGGCGTCACCTCCGAGGCCTCGTCCATCGCGGGCGTGCAGCAGCTGGGCAACCTGATCGTCTTCTACGACGACAACGAGATCTCCATCGAGCACGACACCGCGATCGCGTTCGGCGAGGACGTCGCCAAGCGGTACGAGGCGTACGGCTGGGACGTGCAGCGGGTCGAGGGCGGCGAGAACGTCTCCGCGATCCTCGACGCCGTCGCACACGCCAAGTCTGTGACCGACAAGCCGTCGATCATCATCCTGCGCACCATCATCGGCTACCCGGCCCCCACCAAGATGAACACCGGCGACGTGCACGGCGCGGCGCTGGGCGCCGACGAGGTCGCAGGCGTGAAGAAGGCGCTCGGCTTCGATCCCGAGAAGTCGTTCGACGTGGACCCGGCCGTGCTGGCGCACGCCCGTGAGGCCCTGACCCGCGGCGCGGCCGCCCGTCAGCAGTGGGAGGCCGGCTTCGAGTCGTGGGCCGCCCGCGAGCCGGAGCGCAAGGCCCTCTTCGACCGCCTGCACGCCGGCGAGTTCCCGGCCGGCTGGACCGACACGCTGCCGACCTGGGAGCCGGACGCCAAGGGCGCCGCGACGCGCAAGGCGTCGGCGAAGGTGCTCAACGCGCTCGGCCCGATCCTGCCCGAGCTGTGGGGCGGCTCGGCCGATCTCGCGGGCAGCAACAACACCACCATCGACGGCTCGGATTCCTTCGGCCCGCCGTCGATCTCGACGAAGGACTGGACGGCCCAGCCGTACGGCCGGACGCTGCACTTCGGCATTCGCGAGCACGCGATGGGCTCGATCCTCAACGGCATCGCGCTGCACGGACCGACCCGCCCGTACGGCGGCACCTTCATGGTGTTCAGCGACTACATGCGGCCGGCCGTCCGACTGGCCGCGCTGATGCAGACGCCCGCCATCTACGTGTGGACGCACGATTCCATCGGCCTCGGCGAGGACGGCCCGACGCACCAGCCGATCGAGCACCTGGCCGCACTGCGTGCGATCCCGAACCTGGCCGTGGTCCGGCCGGGCGACGCCAACGAGACCGCCCACGCCTGGAAGAACGCCCTGGAGAACAAGACCGGGCCGACCGCACTCGCACTGACCCGTCAGGACATCCCGGTCCTCGAGGGAACCAAGGACAAGGCCGTCGACGGTGTCGCCCGCGGCGCGTACGTCCTGGCCGAGGCGTCCACCGGCACCCCGCAGGTGATCCTGCTGGCCAGCGGCTCCGAGCTGCACCTGGCGACCGCGGCCCGCGAGGCACTCGAGGCCGAGGGCATCGGCACGCGGGTCGTCTCGGTGCCCTGCCTCGACTGGTTCGAGCAGCAGGACCAGGCCTACCGCGACGAGGTGCTGCCGCCCGCGGTCCGCGCCCGCGTCTCGGTCGAGGCCGGCATCGCGATGCCGTGGTACCGGATCATCGGCGATGCCGGTGAAGCCGTGTCGATCGAGCACTTCGGCGCCTCCGCCGACCACAAGACCCTGTTCCGCGAGTTCGGCTTCACCGCCGAGGCCGTCACCGCGGCCGCACATCGCACCCTCGCCCGAGTGAACGGATGACGCAGATGGCACAGAATCAGAACCTCGCCGCACTGTCCGCGGCCGGGGTCTCGGTGTGGCTCGACGACCTGTCCCGCAGCCGCCTCGAGTCCGGCAACCTGGCCGAGCTCGTCCGCGAGAAGAGCGTCGTCGGGGTCACCACCAACCCGTCGATCTTCCAGGCCGCACTCAAGGGCGCCGAGTACGCCGGCCAGCTGGCCGAGCTCGCCGGGCGCGGAGCGGACGTCCACGACACCGTCCGCGCACTGACCACCGACGACGTCCGCAACGCGTGCGACCTGCTGGCCCCGCAGTACGAGGCCACCGACGGCGTCGACGGCCGCGTCTCGATCGAGGTCGACCCGCGGCTCGCGCACGACACCGACGACACCGTCGCGCAGGCGATCGAACTCTGGAAGATCGTCGACCGCCCCAACCTGCTGATCAAGATCCCGGGCACCCTCGCGGGCCTGCCCGCGATCACCCGGGTGATCGCCGAGGGCATCAGCGTCAACGTGACGCTGATCTTCTCGGTCGAGCGGCACAAGGCCGTCATCGACGCCTACCTCGCGGGTCTCGAAGCCGCGGCCGCCGCCGGGCACGACCTGTCGACGATCCACTCCGTCGCGTCCTTCTTCGTCTCCCGCGTGGACACCGAGATCGACGCCCGGCTCGAGGCCGTCGGCTCCGACGAGGCGCTGGCCCTGCGCGGCAAGGCCGGTCTGGCCAACGCGCGCCTGGCCTACGCCGCGTACCAGGAGGTGTTCGAGGGCGGTGCCCGGTTCGCCGCACTGGCGCCCGCCGGCGCCCGCGTGCAGCGCCCGCTGTGGGCGTCGACGGGCGTCAAGAACCCCGACTACCCCGACACGCTCTACGTGACAGAGCTGGTCGCAGCGAACACCGTCAACACCATGCCGGAGAAGACGATGGACGCGGTCGCCGACCACGGCACCATCGCCGGCGACACCATCTCCGGCACCGCGGCCGCCTCGCAGCAGGTCTTCGACGCGCTCACCGCGGTCGGGGTGTCACTGCCGGAGGTGTTCGACAAGCTCGAGACGGAGGGCGTGGACAAGTTCGAAGCGTCCTGGAACGAGCTGCTGGAGGCGATCTCCGGCCAGCTCACGGCCGTGTCACACCAGGGCTGATCGATGGCGAGCACGGGCGCCGCGCCGCAGTGGGTCAATCCGCTGCGAGACGAGAGGGACAAGAGACTGCCCCGCATCGCGGGCCCGTGCTCACTGGTGATCTTCGGGGTCACCGGTGACCTGGCGCGCAAGAAACTGATGCCCGCGGTCTACGACCTGGCCAACCGCGGCTTGCTGCCACCGGGTTTCGCGCTGGTCGGGTTCGCCCGAAGGGACTGGGCGACCGAGGATTTCGGGCAGGTCGTGCACGACGCCGTGAAACGGCACTCCCGCACACCGTTCCGTGAGGACGTGTGGGACCGGCTCGCCGAGGGCTTGCGGTTCGTGCAGGGCAGCTTCGACGACGACGCCGCCTTCGCCGAACTGACCTCGACGCTCGCCGCGCTCGACGAGGAGCGCGGCACCGGCGGCAATCACGCCTTCTACCTGGCGATCCCGCCGGCCGCGTTCCCGACGGTGTGCGAACAGCTCTCGAAGTCCGGGCTGGCCAAGCAGACCGCCGACCAGTGGCGCCGCGTGGTCATCGAGAAGCCGTTCGGCCACGACCTCGACAGCGCCAAGGAACTCAACGAGGTGGTCAACACCGTCTTCCCCGAGGACTCGGTGTTCCGCATCGACCACTACCTCGGCAAGGAGACGGTGCAGAACATCCTGGCGCTGCGCTTCGCGAACCAGCTGTTCGACCCGATCTGGAACGCGCACTACGTGGACCACGTCCAGATCACCATGGCCGAGGACATCGGCCTCGGCGGTCGCGCCGGCTACTACGACGGCATCGGTGCGGCCCGCGACGTCATCCAGAACCACCTGCTGCAGCTGCTCGCGTTCACCGCCATGGAGGAGCCGGTCAGCTTCGAGCCGTCCGAGCTGCAGGCGGAGAAGATCAAGGTGCTCTCCGCGACCCGGCTCGCCGAGCCGCTCGACGAGACCACCGCCCGCGGCCAGTACGCGGGCGGCTGGCAGGGCGGCCGCCAGGTGGTCGGGCTCCTCGACGAGGAGGGTTTCGCCGCCGACTCGACCACCGAGACCTTCGCAGCGATCACGCTGGAAGTGAACACCCGCCGCTGGGCCGGCGTGCCGTTCTACCTGCGCACCGGAAAGCGTCTGGGCCGCAGGGTCACCGAGATCGCAGTCGTGTTCAAGCGGGCGCCGCACCTGCCGTTCGACGCGACCATGACCGAGGAGCTGGGACAGAACGCCCTGGTGATCCGGGTGCAGCCGGACGAGGGCGTCACCATGAGGTTCGGGTCGAAGGTGCCCGGGTCGTCGATGGAGGTCCGGGACGTCAACATGGACTTCAGCTACGGGCAGGCGTTCACCGAGTCCTCCCCCGAGGCGTACGAGCGCCTGATCCTGGACATGCTCCTCGGCGAACCGTCCCTGTTCCCGGTGAACGCGGAAGTCGAACTGTCCTGGAAGATCCTGGACCCGGTACTCGAGCACTGGGCGGCGGGCGGCCGTCCCGAACCGTACGAGGCGGGCACCTGGGGTCCGCCGTCCGCACAGGAGATGCTGCGCCGCACCGGACGTGAATGGAGAAGGCCGTGACGAATGTGGAGACCCTCCAGTGATCATCGACCTCCCCGAGACCACCACCGAGACCGTCAACAAGAAGCTCGTCGAACTCCGTGAGACCGGCGGCGCTGTCACCCTCGGCCGCGTGCTGACCCTGGTGGTCAGCGCGGACGGCGCGAACTCGGAGTCGGTCATCGACGCCGCGAACGAGGCCAGCCGCGAGCACCCCTGCCGCGTCATCGTCGTCACCCGCGGCGATCGCGCCGGCGACTCGCGCCTCGACGCGCAGATCCGGGTCGGCGGCGACGCCGGTGCCTCCGAGGTGGTGGTGCTGCGGCTGTTCGGCGAACTGGCCGGACACGAGAGCAGCGTGGTGATCCCCTTCCTGCTGCCCGACACCCCGGTGGTGGCCTGGTGGCCGGGCGAAGCCCCGCCGGTGCCGGCGCGTGACCCGTTGGGGCAGTTGGCGATCCGGCGGATCACCGACGCCACCGGCGCACCGGACCCGGGCGCCACCATCAAGTCGCGGCTCGACTCGTACACCGCGGGCGACACCGACCTGGCGTGGAGCCGGATCACGCCGTGGCGGGCCCTGCTCACCTCCGCGCTGGACCAGCCACCGCACGAACGGCTGCTCTCGGCAACGGTGTCGGGGCTGGCCGAGGAACCCGCTGTCGACCTCATCGCGGGCTGGCTCGCCAGCCGGATCGACGGTCCGGTGCGTCGCCGCGTCGGCATCTTGAAGGTGGACCTCGAACGGGAGACCGGTTCGGTGTCGTTGAGCAGGCCGCAGACCGGCAAGACCGCGACACTGAGCCGATCCGGTATGCCGGACGCGTTGGTGTCGTTGGCGCGCCGCGAGACTCGCGACTGTCTGGCCGAGGACCTGCGACGGCTCGATCCCGACGAAATATATCGCGCCGCACTCGCTGGACTTTCGCGCGTCATCTACGAATGATGTGTGTCCATGACTGACGTGCGTGTGCAGACCTACGACGATGCCGACGCCCTCACTTCCGCAGCTGCCGCCGAACTCGTCGAGGTGATCGTCGGCGCGCAGGCGGAGCGCGGGTCGGCCTCGATCGTGCTCACCGGAGGCGGCAACGGGATCGGCCTGCTGCGCAAGCTCCGCGAGAACCCGGGCGCAATCGACTGGGCGATGCTCGACGTGTTCTGGGGCGACGAGCGGTTCCTTCCCGCAGGCCACAAGGACCGCAACGAGATTCAGGCACACGAGGCGCTGCTCGACCACGTGCCGGTCGATCCGGCGCGGCTGCATCCGATGCCGTACGGCGACGGGCTCTACGCGGGCGACCCCGACGCCGCCGCGCATGCCTACGAGCACCTGCTCGCCGCGCATGCGGACGGCGGACCGATCCCGGACTTCGACGTACACCTGCTGGGCATGGGCGGTGAGGGACACGTCAATTCGCTTTTCCCGGACACCGAGGCCGTGCAGGAGACGAAGCGATTCGTCGTCGGCGTCACCGACTCCCCCAAGCCCCCGTCCGAGCGGGTCACCCTCACCCTCCCCGCGGTGCGGCGGGCGCGCCGGGTGTGGCTGCTCGTGGCGGGCGCGGACAAGGCGGAGGCCGTCGCCGCGGCCGTCGCGGGCGCCGACCCCAACGACATTCCCGCCGCGGGTGCGCTGGGCGCCGAGTCGACCGTCTGGTTCGTCGACCGGGCCGCCGCCGCGGACCTGCCGACGGCCTGACACCTCAGTCCGGCTCCTGCCCCTCGCCCGCGGCGTGCGGGTTCTTCTCGCGCGGCACGGGCGGCCGGGGACCCGGCAGCGGCCCCGGCCGGCCCGCTCGTCGGCCGTGCAGCAACGCGTGGGCGCGGGGTGTCGCCCGTGTGTGCGCCAGTGGGCGCACCCCGCCGCGCCAGTCCTGCGTACCCGTGCACTGCGTCATCGCGGGACTCCTTCCGGTTGTCGGCTGTTGGTGAGTTGGACGCGCACACCGCCGATCCGGTTCCGCGTTCGACGCTAGCCGCTGTTGCGCAGTGCGGTCGCGAGCCCGTTCATGGTGAGCTGGATGCCGCGGCGGACGAGGTCGCTGTCGTCGCCGGCGCGGTATCGGCGCAGCAACTCCACCTGCAGGTGGTTGAGCGGTTCCAGATACGGGAAGCGGTTGTAGACCGACCGTTCCAGTGCCGGGTTGTCGGCGGTGAGCGAGTCGTTACCGGTGATCGCCTCGTACATCGCGACCGTGCGCGCGTGTTCGGCGGTGATCATGCCGAACACCCGTTCGCGCAGTTCGGTGTCGGGGACCAGTTCGGCGTACCGGGCCGCAAGTCCCATGTCGGACTTGGCCATCACCATCGCCATGTTCGAGAGCACGGTCCGGAAGAACGGCCACCGCTCGTACAGGTCGGTCAGCCGGGCCAGCCGCTGCGCGTCGCCACCCACCCACGATTCGAACGCTGTGCCGCTGCCGTACCACCCGGGCAACATCACCCGCGACTGGCTCCACGACAGCACCCACGGGATCGCTCGGAGGTCGCCGATCGAGCGGGTGGGCTTGCGGGAGGTGGGACGCGAACCGATGTTGAGGTCGCCGATCTCCGCGACCGGCGTCGAGGTGGTGAAGTACTCCACGAAACCCGGTGTCTCGTGGACCAGTTCGCCGTACGCGACCCGGGCACGTTCGGCCAGGTCGTCGAGCAACGCGTACGCGGCGTCCGCGCCCGGGCCGAGTCCCTCGACGTCGAGCAAGGTCGACTCGAGGGTCGCCGCGAGCAGCGTCTCGAGATTGCGGTGCGCGATCGGCGGCTGCGCGTACTTCGCGGCGATCACCTCACCCTGTTCGGTGATCCGCAACGACCCGGACACCGCGCCGGGCGGCTGCGCCAGGATCGCCTCGTAGCTGGGACCGCCACCACGGCCGACGGTTCCGCCGCGACCGTGGAAGAGCCGCAACCGGATTCCGGTGTCGTGCGCGGCGTCGACCAGCTCGAGTTCGGCACGGTAGAGCGCCCAGTTGGCGGCCAGGTAGCCGCCGTCCTTGTTCGAGTCGGAGTAGCCGAGCATCACCTCCTGCAGACCACCGCGGGCGTCGACCAGCGCCCGGTACTCGGGCACCGCAAGCGCCGCCCGCAGTGTCGCCGCTCCCCCGCGCAGGTCCTCGATCGTCTCGAACAGCGGCACGACGTTCGGGCCGTGTCGATCCGGGTCGCCGGGCGCCAGCAGTCCGACCTCCTTGAGCAGCACCGCGGCCTCGAGCATGTCGCTGACGGAAGTACACATACTGATGATGCAGTTCGGGATCGCGCCCTGACCGAGGGTCGCGGCCGCGTCGGCGGCCGCCGCGAGAATCGCCAGTTCCGAGGTGGTCCGTTCCCCGAAGACCGCACCGGGTCGGGTCAGCGGGCGCCGGGTACGCAGTTCGGCCGCAAGCAGCGCCACCCGCCGCGGCTCGTCGAGCGAGGAGTAGTCCCGGTGCACCCCCGCCCAGGCGAACAGTTCAGCGATGACCTCTTCGTGCACCTCGGAGTTCTGCCGCAGGTCGAGACCCGCGAGATGGAAACCGAAGGCCTCCACCGATTCCCGGACGGTCGCCAGCCGGTCGTCGGCGATCAGGTCGTCGCCGTGTCCACGCAGCGAGGCGTCCACGACGGCCAGATCCGCGAGCAGCTCGGCCGGACCGCCGTACGGCGCGAGACCGGAGTCGGCGAGCGCGGCCGAGGAGGTGCGGGCGAGGTCGGCGCCGAGGATCACGATCGCGGTCTCCGTCAGCCTGGCCCGCATGCCGCGCAGCGCCCGCCGGTAGGGTTCGTCGGCCCGGGACGGCGCATTGTCGCCGGAGGACGCGGCGAGCGAATCCAGGTCGGCCGACACCGTGACCAGGCGCGCCGACATCGCCAGTTCCTGTTCCAGCGTTTCGACGTCGTGCAGGTGCCGGTCGAGTGCGGTCGCCGCGGCGCGGTGGGTGGCGCGGTGTACGACGTCGGCGGTGACGTTCGGGTTGCCGTCCCGGTCGCCGCCGATCCAGGATCCGGTGCGCAACATCGGTTCCGGCAGCAGATGGGCGTCCGGCCAGCGCCGCCGCAGCTCCCGGCGCAGCGCGGCGTTGATCCGCGGCACCACCTCGAACAGCGCCGCGTCGTAGTACCGCAGCCCGACCTCGATCTCGTCCTGAATCCGCAGGCGGGACAATCGGATCAACGCGGTCTGCCACAGCGTGAGGATCTGCCTGCGCAGCGCGTGCTCCACCTCGGCGGTCTCGGCGGCGTCGAGTTCGGTGCGGTCCCGGTACCGCATCAGGTCGGTGATCCGGTTCTGCGTCTCGAACACGGTGCGGCGTCGGGTCTCGGTGGGATGCGCGGTGATCACCGGGACCACCTGCGCCCCGGCCAACGCGCGTGCCATCACGGACGAATCGAGCTGCGCGGCATCGAGTTTCGCGTACGTGGCGGCGAGGCTGCTGTCCTGCGGCGGCTCCCCCGCGCGGACATGGAGGGCGCGCCGACGTTCCCGGTGCAGGTCCTCGGCGAGGTTCGCGAGCAGCGCGAAGTGGCTGAACGCGCGGATCACCGGGATCGCCTGGTCCACGGGGACATCGGCGAACATCGCAGCGAGCTCCGCGCGATCCACCTCGGAACGCCGCACCCGGAAGGACTCGACTCGAGCGCGTTCGACCAGGTCGAACACGTCGCCGCCGGCCTGCTCGCGGACGGTCTGTCCGAGGATGCCACCGAGCAACCGGATGTCCTCACGCAGCGGCTCGGTGGCCGCACGGGACGCGTCGAGGCTGGGCTGCGAGGTCGTCATCGCCCCAGTATCGGGGCGCGGACGCCGCGCCGCAGCGCGAACGTCAGGCCTTGAACACCACCGCGTCGGGGGTCAGCCTGCCGATCACGCGCGGCGTGCCGGGCGCGTCGAACTCCCAGCGCTGGGCGCCGGTGTACTTCGTCGCGAGGGCGTGGATCAGCGAACCGTCCGGGTCCTCGGTGAACGTGACCGTGCCGCGCACCTCGAGGTAGCTGTACGGTCGCGACGCCGGGTACACCAGCAGGGTGGCCCGGGGGTCGCGTTCGAGGTTGGCTGCCTTGCGCCTGCCCTGCACGGTCGAGAACAGCACGTCGCCACCGTCGCGCTGCACCCAGATCACCGACAACTGCGGCTGTCCGGACGGCTCGATCGTCGCGAGAGTCGCGAACTCCGGGGCATCGATCAGTGCGGCCCCGGCGTCGGGCAGGACGGCCGACCGGATCAGATCGGCCACCGTCAGCTGAACTTGATCTCGAGGCCGATGCCGAGGATCGCGATCAGCCAGACCGCGGCGGTGAACAGGGTCAGGCGGTCGAGGTTCTTCTCGACCACAGTGGAGCCGGACAGGCTCGACTGCACGCCGCCGCCGAACAGGCTGGACAGGCCGCCGCCCTTACCGCGGTGCAACAGCACGAACACGATCAGCAGCACGCTGGTGATCACCAGCAGGATGTCCAGGAACAGTTTCATCTCGGCTCTTCTCTGCCCTTCACGCGACGGGTACGGCCACAAGCCGCCCCAGCCTACCGGTACGGGTGGTCGCCTGAGGCAATCGGACCGGCGAATGCCCGCGAGTACCGAATCCTGACCGCTGAGCGGGAGGGACCGGCGCGCCTCGAGGCCTCGCCGGGCGACCGTGGCTTCGTTCCACGTCCACGAAGCCCCTCATCCGATCGGAAGGTCCTTCATGTCTCGACACGGTTCCACTTTCGCGTGCGCACTCGTGGTCAGCGGCGCGGCGCTGCTCTCGGGCGTCGGCGGCGCCCTCGCGCAGGCCGAGCCCTCGAACCCGCCCGCCGTCACCGCACTGCTCGACGCCGGATCCGCCGGCCTCGGCAGCTCGGCTCCCGCGGCAGACGCGCCCCGCCTCGCCAGCATCGACAACTTCCGTGACGTCGCCGGCACCGGCGCCGGGTACGCCGCCGGCTGGACCCACGTGAACAAGGGCGTCTTCTACCGCGCCAACGCGATCGTGCCCAACGAGGCCGACATGGCAACCCTCGCCGGTCTGAAGCTCTCGACGGTGTACGACCTGCGCACCGACGACGAGGTCGCCCAGAAGCAGGACGTCCTGCCCTCCGGCGTCACCTACAAGCGCATCCCCATCCTGTCCGGGAACATCAACGCGATGCTCGGCAAGATCAAGTCGCCCGACGACGCGCGAAAGATGATGCAGGACATGAACCGGTCCTTCGCGACCGGCGACGTCGAGAAGGCGAAGTTCCGCGAGTTGCTCACCGATCTGGCGACCACCGACGGCGGCCAGGTCTTCCACTGCACGGCAGGCAAGGACCGTACCGGCTGGGCCTCTGCGGTCCTGCTCAGTATCGCCGGAGTGTCCAACCAGACCATCATGGACGACTACCTGCTGACCAACGAGTACGCCAAGGACTCGATCGCCAAGAACACCGAGGGCCTCAAGCGCGCGTTCGGCGACGCCTACGTCAACTTCCTGCCGCTGGTCACCGTCGAGCAGAGCTTCCTGCAGGCCGGACTCGACCAGGTCGCGACGACTTACGGCTCGATGGACAAGTACCTGACCGAGGGGCTGGGGCTGAGCCCCGCCACCATCGGCAAGCTGAAGGCCAAGCTGGTCGGGTAGTAGCAGCTTCGCTGCCTGTGCGCGCGGTTCACCCCGGTTGGGGTGAACCGCGCGCACAGTTGCCGTGGCGTTCGCCGACTGGGTCCTCCCGCTGAACGAGACACGAGCATGACGAAGGTCACGAAATCCGTATCAATTCCGGTTTGTACACACGTCCAGCACGTCGATCGGAAAGAGTACGTATGTCTCATCGTTCCAGAACTGCCGGAGTTCTCGTCATCTCCAGCGCGGCGTTGGTCCCGAGCATCGGTGGCATCGGCGTCGCCCAGGCTGACCCGACCCTCCCGGCGTCGGTCACGGCACTACTCGACTCCGGCTCTGCCGCCCTCGGCAGTTCGGCTCCCGCCCCGGACGCCCCGCGGCTGGCCAGCATCGACAACTTTCGCGACGTCGCGGGCACCGGCCCGGGATACACCGGGCTCGCCGGACGGCACGTGAACAAGGGACTATTCTACCGCGCGAACGCGATCGTGCCCAATGACGCGGACCTGGCCACCCTCACCGGCCTGAAGCTCTCCACCGTCTTCGATCTGCGCACGGACTACGAGGTCACCAAGAAGCCCGACGTACTGCCCGGCGGCGTCACCTACACCCGCCTGCCGATCGGGGCCGGCGATTACACCACGGTGCTGTCCCAGATCAAGTCTGTTGACGATTCGCGTGCCTTCATGCAGGCGATGAACCGACAATTCGTCACGGGCGAGGACGTACGCACCCAGTTCGGGACGATGCTCACCGACATGGCCACCGCGACCGGACCGGTGGTCTTCCACTGCACCGGAGGCAAGGATCGGACGGGGTGGACGTCCTACCTGCTGCTGTCCATCGCCGGGGTCGACTCGAAGACGATCATGGACGACTACCTGCTCACCAACGAGTACACGAAGGACTCGATTGCGGCGAGTCTCGCGACCTTGCATCGCATCTTCGGCGACGCCGCGGCGAACATGGCTCCGCTGGTCGGGGTCGAACCGAGCTTCCTGCAGGCGGGTATCGACCAGCTCACTGCCGACTACGGCACGGTCGACCGCTACCTCACCGAAGGGCTCAAACTGTCCCCGCAGGCCATCCTTGCGCTGAAGGCCAAACTGCTCGGGTAGAAGCAGCTTCGCTGCCTGTGCGCGCGGTTCACCCCAGTTGGGGTGAACCGCGCGCACAGTTGCCGCAGGCGCTACAGGTCGCGGGCGAGTGCACGGCCGGCCGCACGGCCGGAGAAGATGCACCCGCCGAGGAAGGTGCCCTCGAGCGCGTTGTAGCCGTGCACCCCGCCGCCGCCGAAGCCTGCGACCTCGCCCGCCGCATACAGGCCGTCGAACGCGCTGCCGTCGGGACGTATCACCTGGGAGTCCAGGTTCGTCTCGAGACCGCCGAGCGTCTTGCGGGTCAGCAGGTTCAGCCGGACCGCGATCATCGGGCCGTGCGCGGGATCCTGCAGCTTGTGCGGCTTGGCGACCCGGATGACCTTGTCCGGGGTGTAGGCGCGCGCGTTCTTGATCGCCATCAGCTGCATGTCCTTGGAGTACGCGTTGTCCACCTCGCGGTCGCGAGCGACCACCTCCCGCTCGACCTGCTCGAAGTCCAGCGGCGGGCCCGGATTGATCGCGTTCATCCCGTCGACGAGGTCACGCAAGTTGTCGCGCACCACGAAGTCCTCGCCGTGCTGCTTGAACGCCTCCACAGGGCCAGTCGCGCCCTTCTTGACGCGGCCGAGCAACAGTTTCAGGTCCTTGCCCGTCATGTCCGGGTTCTGCTCGGAGCCCGACAGCGCGAACTCCTTCTCGATGATCGACTGCGTCAGGATGTACCAGGTGTGGTCGTGCCCGGTCCCCAGGATGTGCTTGAGGGTGGCGAGGGTGTCGAAGCCGGGGAACAGCGGCACCGGCAGCCGCTGACCGGTCGCGTCGAGCCACAGAGACGACGGGCCCGGGATGATGCGGATCGCGTGGTCGGGCCAGATCGGATCCCAGTTGACGATGCCCTCGGTGTAGTGCCACATCCGGTCGCGGTTGACGATGTTTCCGCCCGCCGATTCGGTGATGCCGAGCATCCGGCCGTCGACGTGCGCGGGCACCCCGGTGATCATCCGGTCGGGAACCCGGCCGAGGCGCTCGGAGGGCCAGTTCGCCTTGACCAGGTCGGGGTTTCCGCCGATGCCGCCGGAGGTGACGATCACCGCCTGAGCGCGCAATTCGAACTCCCCCGCCGGGTTTCGGTTCGACTTGACCCCGCGCGGCTCCGTGGACGGCTCGAGCACCGTGCCCCGCACGCCGACCGCGGCGCCGTTCTCGACGATCAGTTCGTCGACCTGGTGGCGGTGCTTGAAGGTGACCAGTCCGCGGCCGGCGGCCTCGAGGACCGGTTCGCGGAACACCCGGACCACCTCGGGGCCGGTACCCCAGGTGATGTGGAAACGCGGCACCGAGTTGCCGTGCCCGGTGGCCGTACCCGAACCACGTTCGGCCCACCCGACATTCGGCATCACCTTGAGCCCGAGGTCGTGCAGGTAGGCGCGCTTCTCCCCGGCCGCGAACTGCACGTAGGCCCGAGCCCACTGCCGGCCCCAGTGGTCCTCGCGCTCCCGGTCGAAGCCGGCGCTGCCCAGCCAGTCCTGCATGGCCAGCTCGTAGGAGTCCTTGATTCCCATGCGGCGTTGCTCGGGACTGTCGACCAGGAACAGACCGCCCAGCGACCAGAATGCCTGGCCACCGAGGTTGGCCTCGTTCTCCTGATCGACGACGAGGACGGACTTGCCCGCCCTGGTCAGTTCGTAGGTGGCGACCAGACCGGCGAGCCCGGCCCCGACCACGATGACATCGACTGTCTCGGACATCTGCACCTCAATCGTTCTCGCTGTAACTGCGGAGCACGTGTACGAACAGGTCGACACGTGCACGGGTGATCCGGGGGTCGTCCGGTTCCATCAGAACCTGAACGGACGTGCCGTCGTGGACGGCGACGAGTGCACGGCAGAGTGCCTGCGCATCGGTGACGACCCGTCCTGCACCACCGAGGGCGGCCTCGACGATCGGCAGGATCGTCGCCTGGATGGCGGACTCCCGTGCCGCCATCACAGGCTTCAGCTCCGGGTTGCGCAGGGCGTGCGCGGTGAACTCGGCGGTGACGCGATACCAACGGTCCTCGACGGGGATCGCGGCGAGGATGCGGGCGGCGGCACGATCGAGATCGAAGGGTTCGGTGGCGGCGTCGGACTCCGCGGTGGTGACCGCATTCCGGATCCCGTCGAGCATCGCGGCCGACCGCTGCTCCCACATCGCCAAGAACAGTTCGTCCAGTGAGTCGAAGTTGGAGTAGAACGCACCGCGACTGAATCCCGCACGCTCACAGACCTGTTCCACCGTCGAGCGGCCGAATCCCTCGTCGGCGAACACGTCGAGGGCGGCGACGAGCAGCCGCTCTCTCGTCTGCGCTCGACTCCTCGGCATGTTCGATACATTAATGTATCGATCGAGCTCCCGCCCGCGAACTGAACAGCCATCCGCATCCACGAATTCTTGTCGGACCCCTCCGCTATTGTTCGAACATGTTTTCGAACCGTGTCGACGCGGGCCGGGTGAGTGAGCACCTGACTGCGCTCGACGCTGCCGTCGAGACCCTGCTCACCGACCGGCTGACCGGGCTCTCGAACGACGACGTCGTCGAGGCGCTGCAGCGCATCGAAACCTCGATGCGCACGCTCGCCGCAGCCGATCAGCGGGTGATCGTCGAGTCCGCGGAACGGTCCCTGCCTGGCTCGTTCGACATCACACCGGTCGAGTTCCTCGTCAAGACGGTCCGGATCTCCGAAGGCGACGCGACGGTCCGGTTGCGCGCAGCGAAACGTACCGGGACGTGGCATTCCTTCCATGGCGAGGAACAGTCCCCGGACTACCCGCACACCGCGCAGGCGTTCCGCGACGGGGCGATCGGATGGGCGCACGTCGAGGCGGTCCGGGACGTCATGCGACAGATCCCGTCCCACATCGACGCCACGAAAGTCGAGGCCGCCGAGCAGATCCTGGCGTTGTTGGCGCGGCATGCGGACCCGAAATACGTCACCCGCGCCGGCCTCGACCTGCTCGCCTATCTGAATCCTGACGGCGACTACACCGAAAGCGACCGCAAACGCCAACGGGGCCTGCGCATCGGGCGCCAACGGGCGGACCTCATGACGCCGATCTCCGGGATGCTCGATCCCGAGACCCGGGCTCTACTCGAACCGTTGCTGGCGAAGATGGCGCGACCGGGGATGAACAATCCCGACGATCCGGCCTCTCCGTCGGGTACCTGCGAATCCGAGCGCGTCGACCGTGATGCCCTCGCCCATGCCGCCGCGCGGGACACGCGGACGACGGCGCAACGCAACCACGACGCCTTCAAGGTCGGACTCCGACACCTGCTCGGCTCCGGTGTCCTCGGCCGTCATCGCGGTCTGCCTGTGACTGCGATCATCACGATGACGCTGCAGCAGTTGGAGCAAGCATCCGGGGTGGTGACGACTGCATCGGGCGGGATCGTCCCCGTCTCCGACGCACTCCGATTGGCCGAACGTGCCAATCCGGTGCTCGTCCTCTTCGACCACAACGGAAGGCCACTGCATCTGGGCCGGGAGAAACGCCTCGCCTCTGCGGATCAGCGCCTTGCCCTCATTGCCGCGTCCCGCGGTTGCACCCGCCCCGGCTGTGATGCACCTGCGAGTATGACTGCAGTCCACCATGTTCGGGATTGGGTCACAGGTGGTCGCACCGACATCGACTCCGAGGACCTCGCCTGCGACCACTGCCATGCACTGATCCACGACGGACCCGGTGGCTGGAAAACCGAGGTGGCGCCATCGGATTCGGAGTACGCGGGACGGACACTGTGGATCCCGCCGGCACACATAGACCCCACCCGCACCCCGCGGGTCAATCACCGGCATCATCTGGACGAGTTGTTCGGGATTCTGCACGGGATCATCACTGCTCGCGAAGAGTCGGAGCTACGTGAATGGCGCGCGAAGTGGGACCCGACTTTCAGTGGCTACCGATCCAGCGGCCACAACGACAGAGACAGTCACGGCTCGGACACCGACGGGGACGTCCCGTGATCCGAGGCGGTCTCCACACCGCACGAGATCAGCGGGGCGTCAGCACCACAATCGGGATCGGCCGCGCGGTGTGCCGCTGATAGCCGGTGTAGCGGTCGCCGTTGTTCGCGTCGGCGGCGGCGAACAGTCGGGCGTAGTCCCCGTCTTCGGGACCGAGCGTCCGGGCGGTGACCGCAATTCCCGTGGTACCGACCCGAATCCGGGCCTCGGGTCGCTTGCGCAGGTTGAAGTACCACCCCGGCGACCGCGGCGCACCGCCGTTGGACGCCACCACCACGTAGTCGTCGCCGTCGCGCACGTAGGTCAGACTGTTGACCCGGGCCTGACCGGTCTTCGCGCCGACCGTGTCGAGCAGCAGGCACGGCACCCCGAGCAGGCGATGTCCGATCCGGCCGTCTGTCCGCTCGTAGATCCACTGGTGCGCACGCAGCATCTCGACACCGAGCTTCTTCACGACGGGGTTCTCCTCGAACTTCACGTGGCGTCCTCCTCATCGGCGGCAATCGTGGACACCACGCTACCGCCCGTGTGCCACTGAACCGACGTCCTCCGGCCACTGACCGACTGGCATTGGTCAACCCGACAGGGTGGTGGCATGGTTGGTTCGCGCGCGCCCGCCTGTCGGGCGTATGCACGACGGAGAGGCGCCGAACCATGATCCTTCCGAAGGTCCGGGACCCTCGCTTCGTGACGGTCCGGCGCGGTGGGACCCTCACCGATCCGGACCACCATCTCCTCGCGCTGTGGGCGGCATCCTGCGCGGAGCACGTCCTCGACCTCTTCGAGTCGGCTCGGCCCGAGGACCCACGGCCGCGTGAGGCGATCGAGCATGCCCGCGCGTGGGTGCGTGGCGAGGTCACGATGACCCAGGCTCGTGCGGCGGGCGGCCACGCGATGGGCGCGGCGAGAGACCTGACCGGGGCGCCGCGCCATGCCGCGTACGCCGCCGGCCAAGCCGGGGCCGTCGCGCACGTCGCCGCGCACGAGCTCGGTGCGGCCGCCTACGCGATCAAGGCGGCACGTGCTGCCGCGCCGGGAGGCGAGGGCGACGCCGCAGGGCGACTCGAGTGCCAGTGGCAGCGCGACCAGCTCCCGGAGGCGATTCGCGAACTCGTACTCGACGACCAGCGGTGGCGGAACGACATCTGCTGGTCCGTCTTCGACTGCTGATCACGCGTCGAGCGTCAGCACCTTCGCCCCACCCACCTCACGCACGCGTTTCACCGCGCGGTTCCTCGGCCGCACCCTGACCGACACGTACGAGGTCGCCGAACTCCTCCCGGAAATTCTCGACGCCTGCGGCACCGGTCATGGCGATGGCCATGCGGACGGCGAACGTCAAGGACCTGTCCCGACTGAAGCAGATCCTCGAGGCATCGACACCGACGTAGGGAACCGCGAACACCGGCCGCGTGAAACGCCGGTGGGCACGGGATCCTCGAAAGGTCCCCGTGCCCACCGGCATTCGTTCTGCGATCGTCAGATCACGGCAGCGGACCGCCCGCAGCGATGGCAGACAGCGTCGCGAACTCGTCGGCCTTGAGCGAGGCACCGCCGACCAGTCCCCCGTCGATGTCGGGCTGCGCGACCAGTTCGCCGACGTTCTTCGCGTTGACCGAGCCGCCGTAGAGCACCCGGACACCGGCGGCGACCTCAGCCGAGGCGAGCGCGACCAGCTCGTCGCGGACCGCCTTGCACACCTCCTGCGCATCCGCCGCGGAGGCGACGCGACCGGTGCCGATGGCCCACACCGGCTCGTACGCGACGACGATCTTCGAGATCTCGTCCGCGGACAGACCGGCGAGCGAGCCCCGCAGCTGGGCGACGTTGTACGCCACGTGCTCGCCCACCTCGCGGATGTCGAGGCCCTCGCCGATGCACACGATCGGGGTGAGCCCGTTCTTCAGCGCCGCCTTGGTCTTGGCGAGCACCGTCTCGTCGGTCTCCCCGTGCAGCGTGCGACGCTCCGAGTGTCCGACCACGACGTAGGTGCAGCCGAGCTTGGCCAGCATCGCACCACTGATCTCGCCGGTGAACGCACCCGAGTCCTGCGCCGAGACGTCCTGCGCACCGTAGGTGAGCAGGAGCTTGTCGCCCTCGACCAGCGTCTGCACGCTGCGGATGTCAGTGAACGGAGGAATCACCGTCACGTCGACCTTGTCGAAGTACTTCGCGGGCAACGAGAATGCGATCTTCTGCACCAGGGCGATGGCCTCGAGGTGGTTGAGGTTCATCTTCCAGTTGCCGGCGATGAGCGGCTTACGTGCCATGCCTACGCCTCCAGCGCTTCGATGCCGGGGAGCGACTTGCCCTCGAGGTACTCGAGGGAGGCGCCGCCGCCGGTGGAGATGTGCGAGAAGCCGTCCTCGGGCAGGCCCAGCAGCCGGACCGCGGCCGCGGAGTCGCCGCCGCCGACGACGCTGAACGCGCCCTTGGCGGTCGCACCGATGATCGCCTCGGCCACACCCTTGGTGCCGTCCGAGAACTTCGCGAACTCGAACACGCCCATCGGGCCGTTCCAGAACACCGTCTTCGCGGCCCCGAGGATCGCCGCGAAGCGCTCCACCGAGTCCGGTCCGATGTCGAGGCCCATCCAGCCGTCCGGGATATCCAGCGCCGAGACCGTCCTGGACTCCGCATCGGCGGAGAACGAGTCGGCGATCACCACATCCTGCGGGATGTGGATGACGTCGGCGAACCGCTCGAGCAGATCCTTGCAGGTGTCGATCATCGACTCCTCGCACAGCGAGTTGCCGACGGATATCCCCTGCGCGGCAAGGAAGGTGTAGAACATGCCGCCGCCGATGACCAGGGTGTCGGCCTTGGTGGCCAACGCCTCGATCACGGCCAGCTTGTCCGAGACCTTCGAGCCGCCGAGCACGACCGCGTACGGCCGCTCCGACTCCTGCGTCAGCTTCTGCAGGACCTCGACCTCGGTGGCGACCAGGGTGCCCGCGTAGTGCGGCAGCAGCGTCGCGACGTCGTAGACCGACGCCTGCTTGCGGTGCACCACACCGAAGCCGTCGGAGACGAACGCACCGTTCATGTCGGTGAGCTCCACGAGCGCCTTCGCCAACGCGAGCCGCTCGGCGTCGTCCTTGCTGGTCTCACGCGGATCGAAACGGATGTTCTCCAGCAGGAGCACGTCGCCGTCGGTGAGACCCTCCGAACGCGCCAGCGCGTCCTGACCGACGACGTCGCCCGCCAGCTGGACGTTGCGTCCGAGCACCTCGCCCAGCTTCGCGGCGACCGGGGCCAGGGAGAGCGCCGCGACGACCTCCCCCTTGGGACGGCCCAGGTGCGCCATCACGATCACCTTGGCGCCGGCCTCGGCCAGTGCACGGATGGTCGGCGCGGACGCGATGATGCGGCCCGGATCGGTGATCGTGCCGTTGTCCAGCGGGACGTTGAGGTCCGAGCGCACCAGCACGGTGCGGCCCGTGACGCCCTCGTCCAGCAGATCCTTGAGTGTCTTTACTGTCACAGTTATCAGAGCGACTTTCCTACGAGGTCAATGAGGTCGGCGAGGCGGTTCGAGTAGCCCCACTCGTTGTCGTACCAGGCTACGATCTTGGCCTGGTCGTCGATGACCTTGGTCAAGCCGGCATCGAAGATCGACGAGTGCGGATCGGTGACGATGTCCGAGGACACGATGGGGTCCTCGGTGTACTTCAGGATTCCCTTGAGTGGGCCCTCGGCGGCGGCTTTCATCGCGGCGTTGATCTCCTCGACGGTGGCCGACTTGCGCAGGTTCGCGGTGAGGTCGGTGACCGAACCCGTCGGGATCGGCACGCGCAGCGCGTAGCCGTCGAGCTTGCCGAGCAGTTGCGGGAGGACCAGTCCGATGGCCTTGGCGGCGCCGGTGCCGGTCGGGACGACGTTGAGCGCGGCGGCACGGGCGCGACGCAGGTCGCTGTGCGGGCCGTCCTGCAGGTTCTGGTCCTGCGTGTACGCGTGGATCGTGGTCATCAGGCCCTTGACGATGCCGAACTCGTCGTCGAGCACCTTGGCGATCGGGCCGAGGCAGTTGGTGGTGCACGAGGCGTTGGAGATGATGTTCTGGCTGCCGTCGTACTTGTCGTCGTTGACGCCCATCACGATGGTGATGTCCTCGCCCTTGGCGGGCGCGGAGATGACGACCTTCTTGGCGCCGGCCTCGAGGTGACCCTTGGCCTTGGCAGCGTCGGTGAAGATGCCGGTGGACTCGACGACCACGTCGACACCGAGGTCTCCCCAGGGCAGCGCGGACGGGCCCTCGCGCAGCGACAGCGCCTTGATCTTCTGCTCGCCGACGACGATGGTGTCGTCGCCCTCGAGCGAGACGTCGTGCGGCAGTCGGCCCAGGATCGAGTCGTACTTGAGCAGGTGAGCGAGGGTTGCGTTGTCGGTCAGGTCATTGACCGCCACGATCTCGATGTCGGTGGTGCCGAGCGCCTTCTGCGCATCGACGGCCCTGAAGAAGTTACGTCCGATACGACCGAAGCCGTTCACGCCTACCCGGACTGTCACAATTCGCTCCCTTCGACCAGTTCTCGTGTGCACGTTCGGATGTGCGTCACAGCGTAGTGCGCTGACCCCACCTCACCCAGCTCCCACGGCGGGAACATCTCCCGATTCCCCGCGCTACGCCTCGTCGAGCAGATCCGCGGTCACCGCGGACTCCGTGTCCGGGATCCCCGTTTCCTTCGCCTTTCGATCCGCCATGGACAGCAGCCGACGGATCCGGCCCGCGACGGCGTCCTTGGTCATCGGCGGATCGGCCAGCTGACCGAGCTCCTCGAGGGAGGCCTGCCGATGCTGTACGCGCAGACTGCCCGCCGCAGCGAGGTGGTCGGGGACGTCCTCGCCGAGGATCTCGAGTGCCCGCTCCACCCGCGCTGCCGCGGCCACCGCCGCCCGGGCCGACCGCCGCAGGTTCGCGTCGTCGAAGTTCGCCAGCCGGTTCGCGGTGGCCCGGACCTCACGCCGCATCCGGCGCTCCTCCCAGACCAGCCGGGTGTCCTGGGCGCCCATCCTCGTCAGCAGCGCGCCGATGGCCTCGCCGTCCCGCACCACCACCCGGTCGCTGCCACGCACCTCGCGGGCCTTGGCCGCCACGCCGAGTCGGCGCGCCGCGCCGACCAACGCCAGCGCGGCCTCCGGCCCCGGGCAACTCACCTCGAGCGCCGACGACCGGCCCGGTTCGGTGAGCGACCCGTGTGCCAGGAACGCGCCTCGCCACGCCGCCTCCGAGTCGACGACGCTGCCGCCGACCACCTGGGCGGGCAGCCCGCGTACCGGTCGACCGCGCAGGTCGAGCAGTCCGGTCTGACGCGCCAGCGCCTCGCCCTCCTTGGACACCCGCACGATGTAGCGGGCGGTCTTGCGCAGTCCGCCCGCGCCGAGCACATGCACGTCCGATCCGTACCCGTACAGGTCGAAGATCTCGCCGCGCAGCCGTCGAGCGGTGGAACCGAGGTCGACCTCGGCCTCCACCACCACCCGACCGGCGACGATGTGCAGTCCGCCCGCGAACCTCAGCAACGCCGATACCTCGGCCTTGCGGGCAGAGACCTGGGTCACGGCGAGCCTGCTCAGCTCGTCCTTGACCTCCGCTGTCATTGCCACGAAGTGGTCTCCCTTCCCGGTGTTGCCTGTCGGTCCCGCGCCGCTGCGAGGGACACGATTCGATCGAGTGCCGCGGCCAACTTGCCCGCGTGATGGATGGCTGTTCCGCTTTCCGCGACGTCGGCGTAGCTGACCTCGGCACCCAGTTGTCGGGCCGCCCGGTGCAGGTGTTCGCGTTCACCGCCCTCGGGGACCGACCCCGAATCCACGACGACGTCGTCGACGGTCAGTTCGGGCGCGTGCTGGGACAGCACGTGCAGGTGCCGCTCGGCGGAGAAGCCCGCCGTCTCCCCCGGTTCGGGAGCCAGGTTCAGGATCAGTGCCTTCCGCGCGGTCGTCTCGGTGAGGGCCGCCAGCAGGTCCGGCACCAACACGTGCGGGATGACACTGGTGAACCACGAGCCCGGACCGAGCAGGACGAGATCGGCTCGGTCGATCGCTTCGACGGCCTCGGCGCAGGCCGGCGGGTTCGACGGCAGCAGCCTCACCCGACGCACCTTGCCCGGTGTGGTCGCGACCGCGACCTGTCCGCGGATGCAGCGGCTCACCCTCGGGTCCGCCTCGAGGCCCACCACGTCCGCCTCGATCGCGAGGGCGATCGGGGACATCGGCAGCACCCGACCCTCGATCCGCAGCAGCCGGCCCATCTCGTCGAGGGCCGCCACCGTGTCGCCGAGAACCTCGGTGAGGCCGGCGAGGATCAGGTTGCCCACCGAGTGCCCCGCGAGCGCCCCGGTGCCACCGAAACGGTGCTGGACGGTCTTCGTCCACGTCTGCACGTCTGGATGGGTCGTTCCGCCGGCTCCACTCCGGGCGGGCTCGTGTCCGGACAGCGCCGCGAGCGCCATACGCAGATCGCCGGGCGGGATCACGCCGAGTTCGGAGCGCAGCCTGCCGGACGAGCCGCCGTCGTCCGCGACGGTCACGACGGCGGTGACGTCGGAGCTCAGTCTGCGCGCCGCACTGAGAGTCGCGTAGAGACCGTGACCGCCGCCGAGTGCCACGATCGACGGCTGTTGCCGATCGTTGGACGCACCCGCTGCGACCGCCTTGTCGTCGGCCGTCATTCGCGCCCCAGGTCGCGGTGCACGACCTTGACCGTGATGCACTCGTCGCCCGCGAGCCGGCCCGCGAGGGCCTCCGCCATCGCGACGCTCCGATGTTTGCCACCGGTGCATCCCACCGCAATCGTCATGTACCGCTTGCCCTCTCGACGGTATCCGTTGGTCGTCAGCTCGACCACGTGGTGATAGGTGTCGAGGTAGTCCTCGGCACCGTCCTGCCCGAGTACGAAGTCCCGCACCGGCGCCTCCTGGCCGGTGTGCTCGCGCAGCTCCGGCACCCAGTGCGGGTTGGGCAGGAACCGGACGTCGCACACCAGGTCGGCGTCCATCGGCAGTCCGTACTTGAATCCGAACGACTGTACGGTGACCGCGACCGACGGCGCCGAGCCGCCACCGAAAGCGGACTCGATCTTCTGGCGCAGTTGGTGCACGGACAGCGCGGACGTGTCGATCACCAGGTCCGCGTCAGCCTTGACCGGGGCGAGCCGCGCACGCTCGTCCGCGATGCCCTCGACGAGAGTCCCGTCGACGCCGTCGGCCTGCAGCGGATGACTGCGCCGCACGTGTTCGAACCGCTGCACCAGAACCTGGTCGGTGGCCTCCAGGAAGAGCACCCGCGTCCGAGTGGTCTTGGCCGCCACTTCCTTGATCACCGAGACGAGCTCGTTGCTGAACAGTCGGCTGCGCACGTCGACGACCACCGCGAGCTTCGGTATCCGGGAGGCCGGGTCGAGCCCGAGGTCGACCATCCGGGAGATCAGTTCGGGCGGCAGATTGTCTGCGACGTACCAGCCCATGTCCTCGAGCACCTTCGCCGCGGTCCCCCGACCCGCGCCCGACAGGCCCGTGACGAGGGCGACGTCGATGCCGGTCTCGCCTTCGTCGGTTCGGTCGTTCACTCCGCCCCCGCCCTCCCTCAATCCGTCACGCTGATGATCGATGTGCCCGACTTCGCGCTGCGCTCATCATTCCCTACCGCGCGGTCTGCCACAGTGTCATCGCCTTCGCCGGCCGGTTTCGTTTCACCACCGAGGGCTGCGAGCACCGCCCGTGCGGTCGTGACACCGACTCCCGGCACCGCCGTGATCTCCTCCACGGTCGCCTGTTTGAGCTTGGCGACGGAGCCGAAATGCGTGACCAGCGCGGTGCGCCGGGCCTCACCGAGCCCCCGCACCGAATCCAGCGCCGAGGCGGTCATCCGGCGCGAGCGTTTGCTGCGATGGAACGTGATGGCGAAGCGATGCGCTTCGTCCCGAACCCGCTGCAGCAGGAAGAGCGCCTCGCTGGTGCGCGGCAGGATCACCGGATCGGGCTCGCCCGGCACCCACACCTCCTCGAGTCGCTTCGCGAGCCCGACCACTGCGACGTCGGTGACACCCAACTCGTCGAGGACGGCTGCGGCCGCGGTCACCTGCGGCTGCCCACCGTCCACCACGAACAGGTTGGGCGGGTAGGCGAATCGGCGCGGGCGACCGGTCTGCGGGTCCAGTGCCGCTTCCGGCGCCAGGTCACCTCCGCCGCCGCCGTCCGAATCCTCAGGCGCGGCAACGACAGCCAGCGGCGCGGCATCCGAGGAATGCCGTAGGAACCGGCGGCGAGTGACCTCGGCGATGCTCGCCACGTCGTCCGAACGCCCGTCCCCCGCGGCCTCTTTGATCGAGTAGTGCCGGTAGTCGGACTTGCGCGGCAAACCGTCCTCGAACACCACCAGCGAGGCCACGACGTCGGTGCCCTGGACGTGGCTGATGTCGATGCACTCGATCCGCAACGGCGCCTGGTCCAGGTCCAGCGCATCCTGAATACCCTGCAGCGCCGCCGACCGCGAGGTGAGGTCACCCGCCCGCCGCAGCTTGTGTTGCGCCAGAGCTTCTTTCGCGTTCCGCTCGACCGTCTCGGCGAGCGCCTTCTTGTCACCACGCTGGGGAACCCGCAACGCCACCGAGGACCCGCGCAGACCGCTGAGCCACTCCTGCAGCTGCGGAGCGTTGGGCGGGAGCACCGGCACCAGCACCTCCCGCGGAACGACGGTCGCCTTGTCCGCCTGCAACTCCGACTGGTCGGTCAGGGCCGCCTGCTCACCGTAGAACTGGGTCAGGAACTGCTCGACGAGGTCCCCCAATTCGCTGTCCTGACCGCTGTCCTGGCCGGTGCCGCCGTCCTGTCCGTCGCTGCTGTCGCCGGAGCGCTCGACCACCCAGCCGCGCTGCCCGCGCACCCGTCCGCCGCGGACGTGGAACACCTGGACCGCCGCCTCGAGGTCGTCGGCGGCGAACGCCACGACGTCGGCGTCGGTGCCGTCGCCGAACACCACCGCCTGCTTCTCCAGGGCCTTCCGCAGCGCCCCCAGGTCGTCGCGGAGCCGGGCCGCGGTCTCGAAGTCGAGGTCGTCGGAGGCGGACTGCATGCGCGACTCCAGCTCGCGCACCAGCTTGTCGGTGCGGCCCGCGAGGAAGTCGCAGAAGTCCTCGACGATGCCGCGATGCTCGGCAGCACTGACCCGTCCGACGCACGGCGCCGAGCACTTGTCGATGTAACCGAGCAGGCAGGGCCTGCCGATCTGGTTGTGCCGCTTGAACACTCCCGCCGAGCAGGTGCGTGCCGGGAACACCCGCAGCAGCAGGTCGAGGGTCTCGCGGATGGCCCAGGCGTGGGAGTACGGCCCGAAGTACCGCACACCCTTACGACGCGGTCCGCGGTAGACGAACAGCCGCGGGTACTCCTCGTTCAGCGTCACCGCGAGCACCGGATAGGTCTTGTCGTCGCGGTAACGGACGTTGAACCGCGGGTCGAACTCCTTGATCCAGTTGTACTCGAGCTGCAGCGCTTCGACCTCGGTGCCGACCACCGTCCACTCGACGGAGCCCGCGGTGGTGACCATCTGGCGGGTCCGCGGGTGCAGCGAGGCCACGTCCGCGAAGTACGAGTTCAGCCTGCTGCGCAGGCTCTTCGCCTTGCCGACGTAGATGACCCGGCCGTGCGGATCGCGAAACTTGTACACACCAGGCGCGACCGGGATGGTTCCGGCGGCGGGACGGTAGGTGGCTGGATCGGGCACGTCATCCAGGCTAGTCGCCCCCGCCGACACCGCGACGGCGGGCGAGAGTGCCTAGTCGGTCTCGCCCTGCGGCGCGTACTTCGCCTCCAACGCACGGAACGAGCGCACCGCCGAGACGGCCAGCTCGCGGTCGTTCGACTGGATCGCCATCACCGGGATGTACTCGTCGTCGGGCAGGTCGATACGCGCCCAGGCGGCACCGTCCGGGAACGACAGGCCGCGCACCAGGTCCCAGTCCACGAACCGCTCGCCGAAGGCGTTGCGCACGACCACGCCGTCGGCGTTCGCACGCAGCCGGGGACGGGTCAGCAGCAGCGCACCGCCGGCGAGGATCAGCCCGATGCCGATCATCGCGAGCTGGTCGGCGGCCCGGAAGTACACACCGGTCGCCGAGTTGCGCAACAACAGCGCGAGCACCACGAACACGATCACGAAGAAGGCGGCCACGGCCATCGCGACGCGGGCCGACTTCCTCGATCGCACGTCCATGTCCCAGCCCGTCATCGGACCGACCGTTCGGTCCCCGGCCGGCGCAGGTGCTTGAGCGTGACGGCGGTGTCGATCGCCGCCGAGCACGCCTGCTCGCCCTTGTCCTCGACCGAGCCGGGCAGGCCGGAACGGTCCCGCGCCTGCTGCTCGGTGTCGCAGGTGAGCACGCCGTTCCCGACCGGGGTGCTCTCGTCCAGCGAGACCCGGGTCAGGCCGGCGGTGACGGCGTCGCAGACGTACTCGAAGTGCGGGGTGCCGCCGCGGATCACCACGCCCAGCGCGACGACTGCGTCGTGGGTGCGGGCCAGCGCCTGCGCCACGACGGGCAGTTCGATCGCGCCGGCGACGCGGATCAGTGTCACGTCCTCGATCTGCGCCTGCTTGGCGACCCGCCGTGCACCCGCGATCAGCGCCTCGGAGATCTCCGGGTGCCAGGATCCGGCGACGATTGCGAGCCTGAGGTCCTTCGCCTCGCCCAACTGCAGGGTGGGCAGTCCCTCTCCGCTCACACCGCACCGCCCTTCTCGAAGTCGTCCAGCCCGACCAGGTCGTGGCCCATCCGGTCCCGCTTGGTGCGGAGGTAGGTCAGGTTCTCGGCGTTGGCGCGCAACGGCATCGGCACCCGCTCGGTGATCTGCAGGCCGTACCCGTCGAGACCGACCCGCTTGGCCGGGTTGTTGGTCAGCAGCCGCATCGAGTTGATGCCGAGGTCGACCAGGATCTGCGCGCCGATGCCGTAGTCACGGGCGTCGGCGGGCAGTCCGAGCTCGAGGTTGGCGTCGACGGTGTCCGATCCGGCGTCCTGCAGCTGGTAGGCCTGCAGCTTGTGCATCAGGCCGATGCCGCGGCCCTCGTGCCCACGCATGTAGAGCACCACGCCGCGCCCCTCGGCCGCGACCATCTCCAGCGCGGCGTCGAGCTGCGGACCGCAGTCGCAGCGCAGCGAGCCGAACACGTCGCCGGTCAGGCACTCGGAGTGCACACGGACCAGGACGTCGGCGCCGTCGCCCTCGCTGATGTCGCCCTTGACCAGGGCCACGTGCTCGACCTCGTCGTAGATGCTCTGGTAGCCGACGGCCTTGAACTCGCCGTGGGTGGTGGGGATGCGTGCCTCGGCGATGCGCACGACGTGCTTCTCGTGCTTGCGGCGCCACGCGATCAGGTCGGCGATCGAGATCATCGCCAGGTTGTGGTCGTCGGCGAACACCCGCAGCTCGTCGGTCTGGGCCATGTGGCCCTCGTCCTTCTGGCTGACGATCTCGCAGATCACGCCGGCGGGCCGCAGGTCGGCCATCCGGGCCAGGTCGACGGCGGCCTCGGTGTGGCCGGGCCTGCGCAGCACGCCGCCCTCCTTGGCGCGCAGCGGCACCACGTGGCCGGGCCGAGTGAAGTCGTTGGCGCCGGTGGTCGGGTCGGCCAGCAGTCGCATGGTGGCGGCGCGGTCCGACGCCGAGATACCGGTACCGATGCCTTCCTTCGCGTCCACCGTGACGGTGTACGCGGTGCCGTGCTTGTCCTGGTTGGACGAGTACATCGGCGGGAGGCCGAGGCGGTCGCAGTCGTCGCCGTCCAGCGGCACACAGAGGTACCCGGAGGTGTACCTGACCATGAAGGCCACCAGTTCCGGGGTCGCCTTCTCGGCGGCGAAGATGAGGTCACCCTCGTTCTCGCGGTCCTCGTCGTCGACGACGACGACGGCCTTGCCTGCGGCGATATCGGCAACTGCGCGCTCGATACTGTCGAACCTGGTCACGTGCTGCGCTCCATCAGTCTTGAATGCTTCGTCCACCCTGGAAAGGTGCACCTCAACAGTACGACCCCCGGGCACGGGGACCGAAACGCGACCTACCGGCCGGCGGTCTGCAGTCGTTCGACGTACTTGGCGATGACGTCCACCTCGAGGTTGACCGGGGTGCCCGGCGCGGCCTTGCCCAGCACCGTCAACTCCAGGGTGGTCGGGATCAGCGAGATCTCGAAGTACTCGCCGTTCTCGTCGGAGCCGAGCGCCGAGACGGTCAACGAGACGCCGTCGACGGTGATCGAACCCTTCTCCACCACGTAGCGGGAGATCGAGGCGGGCAGCGAGATGCGCACAACCTCCCAGTTCTCCGAGGGCGACCGGCTGACGATCTCGCCGGTGGCGTCGACGTGGCCCTGCACCAGGTGTCCGCCGAGTCGGCTGTTCAGCGCCGCCGCCCGTTCGAGGTTGACGCGGCTGCCGACCTCGAGCGCCCCCAGGCTGGACCGGTTGAGGGTCTCGGCCATCACGTCGGCGGTGAAGCTGTCCCCGTCCAAAACGTCGACGACGGTCAGGCACACGCCGTTGACCGCGATTGAGTCCCCGTGCGACGCGTCGGAGGTGACCAGCGGACCGCGCACGGTGAATCGTGCGGCGTCGGTGAGGTCCTCCTTGGCGACGATCTCGCCCAGTTCTTCGACGATCCCGGTGAACACTTCAGTCCGCTCCTCGCGTTGTTGTTTGTGACTGCATTGTTGTGGTGAAGATCACTGCGTCAAGCGCCGGGCGTGAGGCTCAGCAGCAGGTCCGTGCCGACCGTCTCGACCGACTCCCGCTCGAACCGCAGTGCCTGTGCGATGGTGCCGACCCCAGCATCCTCCACCGCGGCCGTGCCCGCACCGAGCAGTACCGGTGAGAGGAACGCCAGGATCCGGTCGACCAGTCCCGCCTGGAGGAAGGCCCCGGCAAGGTGCGGGCCACCCTCGAGCAGGACGTCGGGGTGGTCGGAGAGTGCGGCCAGCACCTCGTGCGGGTCGCGGGTGCGCATCAGCAGGGTCGGTGCAGCGTCGTCGAGGACCCGGGCCGTAGCGGGAATCTCCCTCTCCCCCACCACGACTCGCAGCGGTTGGTGTGCGGCGAGGCCGCCGTCGGGATCGCGTGCGGTCAGCCAGGGGTCGTCGGCGAGGACCGTCCCGGTGCCCACCACGATCGCGTCGAGTCGCGCGCGCTGCGCATGCACGCGGGCCCGCGACTCCGCGCCGGTGATCCACTGGCTCGTGCCGTCCGCGGCGGCGCTGCGCCCGTCGAGGCTGGCCGCGAACTTCCAGGTCACGTGCGAGCGGCCGGTGCGCTGGCGGTGCAACCAGGCGCGCAGTGGGCCGCGCTCGACCTCGTCCGCCCCCACCCCGGCGACAACTTCAATTCCGGACGCGAGCAGGGTCTGCGCCCCGCCCGCCGCCTGCGGGCTGGGGTCCGCCGCGGCGAAGACCACCCGCGAGATCCCGGCCTCGACGAGGGCGAGCGCGCAGGGACCGGTCCGGCCCTGGTGGTTGCAGGGCTCGAGGGTGACGACCGCGGTGCCACCGCGAGCGCGGGCACCCGCGGCGCGCAACGCCATCACCTCCGCGTGCGGGCCACCGACGGGCGTGGTGGCTCCGACCCCGGCGATCACCCCGTGGGCGTCGAGGATCACCGCACCGACGGGCGGGTTGGGGCTGGTGGTGCCGCGCACCTGCTCGGACGCGTCGACAGCCACCCGCAGGGCGGTGAGCACCGCGTCCTCGACGGGGCCGGGCACGACTACTGGACGATCGTCAGGTGCGGGGACGCGGCGGCCGCCTGGGCGCGCAGGCCGCGGACCGCGGCGGCGGGATCCGCCGCGCCGTACACCGCGGACCCGGCGACGAAGCAGTCGACGCCGGCCTCGGCGGCGGCCTCGACTGTGTCTACGTTGATGCCGCCGTCGATCTCCACCAGCAGGGTCAGCTCACCCGAGTCCACCAGCTTGCGGACGGCGGCGGCCTTGCTCAGTACCTCCGGCATGAACGACTGCCCGCCGAAGCCGGGTTCGACGCTCATCACCAGGAGGGTGTCGAACTCCTTGAGGATCTCGAGGTACGGCTCGATCGGGGTGCCCGGCTTGACGGACAGGCCCGCCTTGGCCCCGGCCGCCCGGATGTCGCGGGCGACGGCGATCGGATCGTCGGTGGCCTCCGCGTGGAAGGTGACGTTGTGCGCACCGGCCTCGGCGTACGGCGGCGCCCAGCGGCCGGGGTTGTCGATCATCAGGTGGCAGTCGAGCGGAATGTCGGTCGCCTTGAGCAACGACTGCACGACCGGAAGGCCGAGGGTGAGGTTCGGCACGAAATGCGCGTCCATCACGTCGACATGCAGCCAGTCGGAGCCGGCCACGGCGGCGGCCTCGTCGGCGAGTCGGGCGAAATCGGCGGACAGGATGGACGGAGCGATCATCGGGTGAGCCACAGACGCCGAGTTTAGTGGGTGCGTTTCACCGTCGACGACTGTGTGCGCTGCGCCGCCGCCCTCTCGGGCCGCTCCGCCGTGCCCGAATCGTCCCGGATCGGGTTCCTGCAGGTCACCCCCGCGCGCAACCACCGAAGGACATGTCGATAATTGCCGCCATGGCGATCCCGACGCGGCGCCCGGGCGGCCGCACGAACCGCGCGGCAGGGCCCGGTGACGATCACGCCCGGCGCACGGAACTGATTCTGCTCGGGTTCGCGATGGCAGTGACCGTTGCGGGGTGGCTACTCACCGACGCCGGCCAGGGCGTCGCCCTCGACGGCACGATCCTGCGGTACGCGGCCGGACTGGCCGCACTGTTCCTGGTCGCCCACCTGGCGGTCCGGCGGTTCGCCGCCGAGGCCGATCCGCTGATCCTGCCCTGCGTCGCCCTGCTGAACGGCCTCGGGCTCGTCCTGATCTCCGGCCTGGACGCCGCCGAGGCGACCGACGCGAGGTCACACGGAATGCCCGCTCCGACAGCGGACGCCGCGAACCAGATGATCTGGACCGCGATCGGGGTGCTGCTGTTCGCCGGCGTCCTGGCTCTGCTGCGCGATCATCGCGTCCTCGCTCGCTACAGCTACACCACCGGCCTGGCCGGGCTGGTGCTGCTACTGATTCCCGCCGTACTGCCCGCCCGGTTCAGCGAGGTCAACGGGGGCAAGAGCTGGATCATGTTCCACGGATTCTCCGTGCAACCGGGCGAGTTCGCCAAGGTCGCGCTGCTGGTGTTCGTCGCGGCGTATCTGGTGGCGAACCGCGAACTGTTCACCAGTTCAGGCACCCGGTTCCTCGGCATGACCTTCCCCCGGCCTCGCGACATCGGACCGCTGCTCGTGGTCGCGGGCCTGGCGGTGGTCGTGCTGGTGGTAGAGAAGAACCTCGGCTTCTCGCTGCTGATCTTCGGAACTGTGCTGGCGATGGTGTACATCGCGACGAACCGGGTCAGCTGGCTGCTGATCGGTCTGGCGGTGTTCGCGGTCGGCTGCGTGATCGCCTACCAACTGTTCGGCCACGTTCGGGTGCGGGTGCAGACCTGGAGGGACCCGTTCGCCACGTACTACGACACCGGCTACCAGATCTCCCAGTCCCTGTTCGGCCTCGGCACCGGAGGCCTGTTCGGGACCGGCCTCGGCGCCGGACGACCGCAGATCGTCCCGTTCGCGAAGACCGACTTCATCATTGCGACGATCGGCGAGGAGCTCGGTCTGATCGGACTGACCGTCGTGGTGATCTTGTTCCTGGTCATCACATTTCGTGGGTTCAAGGCCGCGCTCGCGGTCGGTGACCCGTTCGGCAAGCTGCTCGCGGCCGGTCTGTCCTTCTCGATCGGATGGCAGGTGTTCGTGGTGGTCGGGGGCGTCACCAAGCTGATCCCCCTCACCGGCATCACGACGCCGTTCATGTCCTACGGCGGGTCGTCGCTACTCGCCAACTACATAATGGTTGCGCTCGTGATCCGGATCTCACACCAGGCGAGGACACCGGCCCGGAGTGAATGAATCACCCACGTGCAGAACATCTTTCATCGCAACACTTGGCGTTTACCAAGCTTTTGGTTGACATCGTCGAATACCGGGTCCACTCTTGCCCCTGCAAGCACCTCGCTAGGCGAGGCGTCTGCACGGACACAGGCCACTGACCCCGAACGTCGAGAGACGCCCCGGGTCAGGACAGCTCCTCCCGGATTAAGGGTTGAGCCCAAGTGGCTTTCGCGACCGGACGGTCAGCGGATACGCCGTGCAGTGCCGAAGCTCTGACGAGAGGGGTGCCCGCTCAGGCGTGCTCGCCTGGGCCCCTCCCCTGCGTGTGACGACGCTGTGCGACGAACGACGCCCCCGTGCGTCCCGACCGCGAGGAGGTGAGGAACGACGTGAGTACCGGCGACAGTCCGCATCCTGATCCGAACCCATCCGCGTTCCACTTCCGCGGCCACAACCGCACCGCCTGATCGCTCGCGTCCCCCCGCACCCGTTCCCGGGTTCGACCGGCCGCGGCGTGCCGCGCGGCGCCGCCGAGTCGCGGCGCCGATCGAGCCAGAGAGCCTCCCATGAACACATTCGATTCGAACGAGTCGACGTCACCGCCGGGCAGTACCCGGGTTGTCTACTTTTCCCGCCTGCGCCGGCTGCCGGTGGTCGCCCTGTCCGGCGAGACCGTCGGTCGCGTCGACGACGTCGTCGTCCGTCTCCGCGGCGTCGACGCCTATCCACTCGTCACCGGCCTGGTCGTCGACATGGGAGGACGCCGGGTGTACCTGTCGACCGACCAGGTCAGCGACCTCACCCCCGACCTGGTGAACCTGTCCAGGAACAAGGTGGACCTGCGCGGATTCGCCCGGCGCGAGGGTGAGGTCCTGCTCGGCGCCGACCTCCTCGACCACCGCCTCATCGACGTTCCGGCGGCCGAACTGGTCCAGGCCTACGACATCGAGATCGAGGACTCCGGCGCAGGCTGGGTGCTCGCCCGCCTCGACACCCGCCGACCCGCCCGACTGTTCGGCCTGATCAAGAGCCAAGGCGGACAGGCGAGTCGCGACTGGAAGGCGTTCGAGCCGCTGATCGGTCACAACCAGTCGGTCGAGGTGCGGCAGGAGGGCGAACGACTGAGCACGCTCAAGCCCGCCCAGATCGCCGACCTGCTCGAGGACGCCACCAAGCGTGAGGGTGGCGAGATCCTCGACCGCGTCCACACCCACCCCGAACTCGAGGCCGACGTCTTCGAGGAGCTCGACCCCGACAAGGCCACCAAGCTGCTCGAAGAGATGACCGACGCCGAGGTGGCGGGCGTGCTCGGCCGCATGCAGGCCGACGACGCGGCCGACGCCGTCGCGGACCTCCGCCAGTCCCGCCGCCGGCGGGTGCTCGAGCTCATGCCCCCCGGTCAGCGCACCAAGGTCGTCACGCTGATGGGGTTCAACCCCTCGAGCGCGGGCGGTCTGATGACCGTGGACGTCGCGTCGTGCGGCGTCACCGACAGTGCCGCCCAAGGACTTTCGGTGATCGCCGGCGCAAAGTCGATGCAGTCCGAGGCATTGCTGAAGGTGCACGTGGTGACCGGGACGGGGCAACTGGTCGGTGTCGTCTCGGTGATCCGCCTCCTGCAGGCCGATCCGGCCGTCCCCGTCGCCGAACTCATGGACTCCGACCCCGTCCGGGTGTCGGCCGACGCCGACCTGACCGATGTCGCCCTGCTGATGGCCGACTACAACCTGGCGACCATTCCCGTGGTCGACGACAGCGACCGGGTCCTGGGCGTGGTGACGGTCGACGACGTACTCGAGGCGACCATCCCCGAGGACTGGCGGCGACGCGAACCCGCACCACGACCCGTCACCGAACCCGCGGCCGGCGCCGCGACCGGACGCGAGCGCGGTGATCGTCGTGACTGAGCACCAGATCGTCGTCACCGCACCGGAACAACCCACCCGAACCGAGGCTCGCCGGACCGCCGTGCTCGACAGCGCGCATCTCGGCGACATCGAAGGCGCGTTCGGCCGGATCAGTGTCACCGACCCCGACACCGGCCGCACGCTCAAGACCCGACTGCTCACGATGGCCGCGATCGTCGGTCCCGGCCTGATCGTGATGGTCGGCGACAACGACGCCGGCGGCGTGGCCACCTATGCGCAGGCAGGCCAGAACTACGGCTACTCCCTGCTGTGGGTACTGCTGCTGCTGATCCCGGTGCTGGTCGTCAACCAGGAGATGGTGGTGCGCCTGGGGGCGGTCACCGGCGTCGGCCACGCGCGGCTGATCAACGAGCGCTTCGGTCGCGGCTGGGGCTGGTTCAGCGTGGGCGACCTGTTCGCCCTGAACTTTCTCACGATCGTCACCGAGTTCATCGGAATCTCCTTGGTGGCAAGCTACTTCGGCATCTCGCGGTACATCGTGGTGCCGACCGCGGCGGTCGCCCTGATCGCGATCATGGCGTCGGGCAGCTTCCGCCGGTGGGAACGGGCGATGTTCGTCTTCATCGCGATCAGCGTCGTACAGATCCCGATGCTGCTGCTCTCCCACCCGGACTGGGGTCAGGCCGCCCGCGACTTCGTGATCCCCGGGATCAAGGGCGGGGTGAGCTCGGACGCGGTGCTGCTGATCATCGCGATCGTCGGCACCACGGTGGCGCCGTGGCAGCTGTTCTTCCAGCAGTCGAACATCATCGACAAGCGGATCACGCCGCGCTTCATCCGCTACGAACGGGCCGACACCGTGCTCGGTGCTGTGGTCGTGGTGATCGGCGCGGCCGCGCTGATGATGACCGCCGACTACGCCGCGCGGTCGACCGGAACCATCGGTGACTTCGTCGACGCGGGTGAGGTCGCACACCTGCTCGGCATGAGCAGCAGCACGCTCGGGTCGATCTTCGCGATCGTGCTGCTCGACGCGTCGATCGTCGGCGCGGCGGCCGTCACGCTGTCGACGAGCTACGCGTTCGGCGACGTCTTCGGTGTCAAGCACTCGCTGCACCGCGGGTTCAAGGACGCCAAGCAGTTCTACCTCTCCTACAGCGCGATGATCGCCCTCGCCGCAGGCATCACGCTGATCCCGGGGGCGCCGCTCGGGTTGATCACCACCGCGGTCCAGGCGCTCGCCGGACTGCTGCTGCCCAGCGCCACGGTGTTCCTGCTGTTGCTGTGCAACGACCGGCAGGTGCTCGGGCCCTGGGCCAACCGCCGCTGGCTCAACATCGTGGCCGGTCTCATCGTCGGGATCCTCCTGCTGCTCTCGGGAATCCTGATGGCCACCACCCTGTTCCCCGACCTCGACGTACGGAGCGTGTCGATCGACCTGGCGGTCGCGATGACCGTCGTGGCCTGCGCCGCGATGCTCGGAGTGAAGGTGCTCGAGCGGCTTCGGGGTGCAGCCGCACCGGCGCCGGCCGTCGAGTTCGACGGGGTCGACAAGTCGCAGTGGCGGATGCCGCCGCTCGCCCTGCTCGAACCCGTCTCGTGGTCGTCGGGGACCAAACTCGGCATGCTCGCCCTGCGCGGCTACCTCGTCGTCGGGGCGATCCTGCTGGTCGTGAAGGCGGTCGAGCTGGGGATGGGCTGACCCGACGGGTGACGAGCGTCGGGCGAGCCACGGACGACCGGTTCAGCGGGAACCGTCGCAGTGGCTCGCCCGCAGTCGTTTCGGCTCCTGAGCTACGACCACCGAAACGGCATAGCGGACAATCGCCCCACAACCTGGCACGTTCTTCGACCCCGTTGTGGCACACCAACTTCGCTACGTCGGAGGCTCCGCTTGCGGGTCGTGACTGCGGGTGAAATCATCGCCATATGGTGCATGGAAACCCGTTCGCGGGACTGTCTCGCCGGGAGTTTCTCGCGAAGGCGACCGCAGTCGGTTCGGTGGCGATGCTCAACTCCTGGGCGAGTCCCATCATCGCCAGGGCACACACCATGTCCGACATCGGCCACGGCTCTCTCAACGACATCGAGCACTTCGTGCTGTTGATGCAGGAGAATCGCTCTTACGATCACTACTTCGGAACACTCTCGGGCGGACGCGGATTCGACGATCCGTCCGCGGCGTGGAAGCAGTTCGGCTACTCGCCCGAACGTGGTGTGGACCCGACGGGATTCATCAACCCGTTCCGGTTGGACACGACCCGGGGTGCGTCGTTGGACGGTGAGTGCATCAACGATCCGGACCACTCGTGGGCCGGCACGCACGAGGCGTGGAACAACGGAGCCAACGACAAGTGGATGCCCATGTCCATTGCCTCGGTCGGCGTCGGCAACGGCCCAGCCGCGATGGGTTACTACACCCGGGAAGACATCCCGATCCACTACCAGCTCGCTGATGCCTTCACCCTGTGCGACAACTACCACTGCTCCGTGCTCGGCCCGACCGACCCCAACCGGCTGTACTGGATGAGCGGAACCATCGACCCCGACGGACTGGCGGGCGGGCCGTTGGTGGAGACGCCGACGTTGATCCCGAAGTTCCAGTACTCCTGGAAGACGTATCCGGAGAGCCTCGAAGAGGCGGGGGTGAGCTGGAAGATTTACAACAACAAGGACTTCGGTCCGGTCTCCTCGGTCGCTCTCGACGGCATGATGGGCTGCTTCAAGCAGGCCCGAGACCCCAACTCCGCCCTGGCCCGCAAGGGAATCGATCCGACCTACCCCCATGATTTCCGCAGCGACGTCGCCAACGGAACGCTACCGGCGGTGTCCTGGGTCATTCCGAACCTTCTCAACTGCGAGCATCCTGCTCTGCCGCCGGCATTCGGCGCCGCAGGCTTCATCGAACTACTCGATATCCTCACGTCGAATCCCGACGTGTGGGCCAAGACCGCGTTGATCATCTCGTACGACGAGCACGGCGGCTTCTTCGATCACGTCACTCCGCCCACCCCGCCGCCGGGCACGCCCGGCGAGTTCCTCACCGTTCCGTTGAGTTCGGTGTCCTCCGCGAAGGGTGTTGCCGGGCCGATCGGACTCGGGTACCGCGTGCCGGCCCTGGTTGTCTCGCCGTACAGCCGCGGCGGCCTGATCGCGTCGGAGGTGTTCGACCACACCTCCCAGCTGCGTTTGCTGGAGAAACGATTCGGTGCGCCGGTGCCGAACCTCACGCCGTGGCGCCGTTCAACGGTCGGGGACATGACGTCGGCATTCAACTTCGCCGCGCCACCCGACACGGGCAAACCGGCGCTGTCCGACCCGGCGGCGGGAACGCGGAACGCCGTCCTGCAGTGCGGACCCAACATGGCGACGGGAACCCTCGGCAAGGGCGCCCCGTACCCGGTGCCGCCGAACCGGATGCCAACCCAGGAACCTGGTACACGGCCGGCGCCGTCCGGCGTGGTTGCGCGGTAGCACGACCGGCCGTCGTTACTCGAACCCGTCTCGTCGTCGGGGACCAAACTCGGCATGCTCGCCCTGCGCGGCTACCTCGTCGTCGGGGCAATCCTGCTGGTCGTGAAGGCGGTCGAGCTTGGGACGGGCTGACCGGTCACGGCACCCGGTACGTCCATTCGGGGTTGGTGAACTTGGCCTCGACCAGTTCCCGCGCGGCGGCCAGTTCGGCGTCGGTGTAGGTGGATTCACGGGTGTCGTAGCGGTCGCGGAAGTGCGCGACGAAGGCGGCGATGATGTCGGCGCGGGCCATGCCGGTCTGCGCCGACATCGGGTCGACCCGCTTGCCGGAACTGGTGATGCCCTTGTCGGAGATCTTCTCCCGGCCGATGCGCAGCACCTCGGTCATCTTGTCGGCGTCGATGTCGTAGGCCATGGTCACGTGGTGCAACACCGCGCCCGCGACGAACCGCTTCTGCGCGGCGCCGGCGATCTTGCCGTGTTCGGAGGCGATGTCGTTGAGCGGGACGTAGCGGGCCTTGATGCCGACGTCGGCGAGCGCGCCCATCACCCACTGATCCAGGAACTCGTAGGAGCGCTCGAAGCTCAGGCCGTCGACCAGCGAGGTGGGCACCGACAGCGAGTAGGTGATGCAGTTACCCGGTTCCATGAACATCGCGCCGCCGCCGGAGATGCGCCGCACGATACCAATGCCGTGCCGCGCGGCGGCCGCCTCATCCACCTCGTTGCGCACCGACTGGAAGGAGCCGAGCACCACCAGTGGCGAAGCCCAGTCCCAGAACCGCAATGTCGGGCGGCGGGTGCCTGCGGCGACCTCACGGGTGATCACCTCGTCGAGTGCGACGTGCATCGCCGGGTCGAGCACCACCGGTGCGATCACGTCGAAGGTGTGGTCGTGCCAGCTCGTCGCGTGGCCGAGGGCACGCCGGATCGCGATGCCGACCGATTCGGGGGTGAAACCGATCATCGACGCCTCGGCGCCGAGTGCCCGGGTGATGGCCTGACCGAACTGCGCGGCGTCGGCGGTAACGGGCATGTCGGTCACCGCCTCGACGATGTCGTCGAGTGCCTCGTCCGGCTCGAGGAAGAAGTCCCCCGACAACGACACCTGCGCCAGGCGACCGTCCTCGACCTCGACGTCGACTACCACGAGCTTGCCACCGGGTACCTTGTACTCACCACGCATACCGGGCAGCCTATCGACGTTCGAGCAACGGCCCGATCGGGGTGGAGACTGCCAGCACCACCGGCACCGCCCGGAATCCCCACAGCAGCCGAGTTCGGGGTGAAGCCGTGGCTGGCGGCCGACGAGGAGCGACTGCTGCGCAGGCGGCGGATGTCGAGCGCGCCCGACTGCTTGTCGAGGGTCTGGTCGGGAGGTGCGGATGGCCAACATCTCACGCAGCGGACCGACGGCAAGCTCGAGGTGAGTCGTGAAAGTGACTGCGGCGCAGGTCGTTCGACCGTCCGTCACATGCGAGCGAGGATTTCGACCTTCTTCGCTGCGAACTCGTCGTCGGTGAGCACACCTGCGTCGCGGAGCTGCCCCAGTTTCGCCAGCTGCTCCATCGGGTCGCCTGCGCTGGCGTTCTCGAGGGTTGGCGCGCTGGGCTGCGACGATCCGGTCAGGTGATGGCGCGTGTTCGCCAGGGCGTGCGCGGCGAGGCGCGCGTCGTGCGCGGCGAGGCGCGCGTCGTGCGCGACGCGGTTGATGATCGTCACCGCTTCACGGGGATTGGGAATGTCCCGGATTGCGGCATGACGGAACGACGCAGGAAGGGCCACAGTCGCCACACCGATGTCGACATGGCGAACCTGACCCGCGTTCGCCGGTCCCGGTCGCGGGCAGTTCCGTCGCGATGACCGAATGCACCGCAGTAGGCGACCGGGCCCCGGCAGCGATCACTGTCGGGGATGCGACCAATGCCCGTTACGCGCAGCGAATTCAACCAGACCGCCCACCAACCGAATCCACTGCCCTCCACACGATCGACAGCAGCCTTGATTCGATCGGCATGGAACCGGCCGGTACCGAGGCCGCAGAATCACTCCGGGTCGACATGCGGAGAAGTCCGTCCGATGATCGACCTCACCCCTTTCGGACAGGAGAACCGCATGCGCGTCACCAGAATCACCACCAACCTGCCGGTCGCCGACATCGACGCCGCCAAGGTCTTCTACACCGACTTCCTCGGCCTGAGCGCCGAGGAGTTCAACCTCGGCTGGGTGGCCCGCTACACCTCTCCTGAGACCGGCGCCCACGTTCAGCTCGTCACCCACGACGCCACAGCGCCGGAGGACTCGGCGATCTCCGTGCACGTCGACGACGTCGACGCCGCCCATGACGCGGCGGTCCGGGCAGGCTACGCGGTCGTGCACCCGCTGACCACCGAATCGTGGGGTGTGCGGCGGTTCTTCGTGCGGGCCCCGGACGGGACCGTCGTCAACGTCGTCGCGCACCACGACTGATCACACCGGAGCGACCGGATCGAGTGCGACCACCACCGTCACTGCCCCGGCGTCGTCCCGTCCGCTCACGGCGTGCCCGATTCTCGTGCCGCCCGGCAAGTGCACCTCGAGCGGCCCGCCGGCGCCGGTGAAGTTGCGCCACCACGACTTCCCGTCCGGCACCGCGACGCGGATCAGCACGTGGTCACCCCGCCGCCGGTACGCGACCGGCAGTTCGACGCGGGTTCCCGAACGGCGTCCGGTATAGCCGATCATCACGATCCCGCGACCCAGCGTCCGGCCGACGAGCGGCACGCCGAGCGCCGGAACGACCAGACGATTGGCCAGGCAGTTGGCGCGGGCCACCGACCTCTGGAACGCGGTCATGGCTACTCCGGCTTGCGCAGCGCAGCCATGAACATCGCGTCGGTGCCGTGCCGATGCGGCCACAGCTGCACCCCCGGGCCCTCGCCGAGGTCGGGCACGCCCGGAACGAGCTCGCGGGTGTCCAGCGGGACCACCCCGTGCCGGCGGACGGCGTCCGCGACCACCGCAACCGTCTCCGACAGGTGCGGCGAGCAGGTCGAGTAGAGCACCACCCCGCCGGGACGGACCAGCGAGATCGCCGAGGCGAGCAGTTCGCGCTGGAGCTTCACCAGCGCCGCGACGTCGGAGGGCTGGCGGCGCCAGCGCGCCTCGGGCCGCCGGCGCAGCGCGCCGAGACCGGTGCACGGCGCGTCCACGAGCACCCGGTCGTACCCCGGTGCGAGTCCCGGCTCGCGGCCGTCGGCGACATGGACGTCCACCGGCAGCCCGCGAGTGGTCTTGCGGACCAGGTCGGCGCGGTGCTCGGCGGGCTCGACCGCGTCCACCCGCGCACCCTCGATGTCGGCGAGCGCCCCGAGCAGCGCGGCCTTGCCGCCGGGGCCCGCACACAGGTCGAGCCAGCGCCCACCGTCGTCACCGACCACCGGCGCCAGGGTCAACGCCCGCGCCACGAGCTGGCTGCCCTCGTCCTGGACACCGGCGAGTCCCTCGCGCACGGCGTCGAGCTGTCCCGGGTCGCCGCCGTCGAGATGCACCGCGTACGGCGAGTACGGTCCCACCTCGCCGCCGGTGACCAGCGCCAGCTCCTCCGCCGAGATCTCCCCCGGCCGCGCCACCAGGTGCACCACCGGGCGGGCGTCGTCCGCGGCGAGCACCGCTTCCAGCTCCGCCGCGTCCGCACCGAGCGCGTCGGCGAAGGCCTGCGCGATCCACACCGGATGCGCGTACTCGAACGCCAGATGCCCCACCGGGTCCGACGCAGCGTCCGGCGCGAGCTCGGCCACCCACTGGTCCTCGGACTTCTCGGCGACCCGCCGCAGCACCGCGTTGACGAATCCCGCCTTGCCGCCGCCGAATTCGCCACGCACCAGGTCCACCGACGTCGCGACCGCCGCATGCGGGGCGATCCGGGTGCGCAACAGCTGGTAGGCACCCAGGCGCAGCACGTCGAGCAGCGGGCCGTCGATCTCGTCGACCGACCGGCCCGCGCCGGCCGCGATGACGGCGTCGAGCAGTCCGCGGGCCCGGCTCGCGCCGTAGGCAAGTTCGGTGGCGAGGGCGGCGTCGCGGCCGTCCATCTTCCGGTCCCGGAGCAGGCCGGGGAGTACCAGGTTCGCGTAGGCGTCGCGTTCGCGGACCGCGCGCAGCACGTCGCGTGCCGCGAGCCGCGGCTGGTCGACTCCCGCGTCGTCCGGCCGGCGGGGCTGACGCGGCCGGGTGTTCGGGCCGCCCTTGCCGGCCCTGGCCTTGCCGGCCCCGCCGTCGCCGCTCTTCGACGGATTCGCCCGGTTTCCACGGGAAGGTCTGCGGGATTCGGTCACTGTGCACGCACCTCGGGGTCGAGGCGCGCTCCGCGCGCCCAGTCGGCGGCCGCCATGGCCTTCTTGCCTTGTGGCTGAACCTGACTCAGCCGGACCGCGGTCGTCGCGGTCCCGACGTAGCAGCCGTCCTTGCGGACCAGGAACTGGCCGGGTTCGAGCGATTCGTCGAGCAGTGCCGCCTCGACCGGGGTGACCGGACCGACCTTGAGCCGGAGCTCCCCCACCTGCGTCCACGCGCCGGGCGCCGGCGTGACGGCGCGGATCTGCCGGTCCACCGCGAGCGCCGGACCGTCCCACCGGATCCGCGCGGACTCCACCGTCACCTTCGGCGCGTGCGAGACGCCCTCCTCGGGCTGCGGAATCGGCCGGAGCGTTCCGTCCTCGATGCCGTCGAGCACCGAATCCAGCAGCACCGCACCGCTTTCCGCGAGCCGGCCGAGCAGCTCGCCCGCGGTGTCCTCGGGGCGGATCCGCTCGGTCATGACACCGAAGACGGGCCCGGTGTCCAGACCCTCCTCGAGCAGGAACGCGCTGGCTCCGGTCATGTCGTCGCCGGCCGCGATCGACGCCTGCACGGGCGCCGCGCCGCGCCAGGCCGGCAGCAGCGAGAAGTGCAGGTTCACCCAACCGTGCTTCGGGACGTCGAGCACCGGTCGCGGCAGCAGCGCACCATACGCGACCACGGGAGCGCAGTCGGGGGCGAGTTCGGTGAGCCGGGCGAGGAACTCGGGATCGGATGCCCGCGCCGGGGTGAGCACCTCGATGCCGTGTTCGTCGGCCAGCAGCCCGACCGGCGACCGGGTCACCTTCCGTCCGCGGCCCGCGATCGCGTCGGGTCGGGTGATCACAGCCACCACCTCGTGCCGCGACGAGGCGAGCAACCGGGCCAACGAAGGGACCGCGGGCTCCGGGGTGCCGGCGAAGACGATCCGCATGTCAGCGTCCCCCCGCCGGCGCCGCGGCCTCGGTCGAGACGGTGATGCCCGCACGGAACCAGTCCGACTCCCGGATCACCCGCATCGCGTCCTTACGGTCGGCGGGTTCGAGGCGCGCGAGGAAGAGGACGCCGTCGAGGTGGTCGGTCTCGTGCTGGACGCAGCGCGCCATGATGCCCTCGCACTCGAAGCTGACCGGCTCGCCGTGCATCGTGACGCCCTTGGCCCGCACCGTCAGTGCGCGCCTGCAGTCGGCGCGCACCCCGGGGATCGACAGGCAGCCCTCCGGTCCGACCTGCTCCCCCGACCCGAGGACCTCGTAAGTCGGGTTCACCAGGTGCCCCGACAGCCCGCCGCAGTTGTAGGTGAACACCCGCAGGCCGACGCCGATCTGCGGTGCCGCGATGCCCGCGCCGCCGCGGTCGTGCATGGTGTCGGTCAGGTCCTCGACCAGCTGGTGCAACTCCCGGTCGAAGTCGACGACCTCGTCCGCGCGTGTCCGCAGGACGGGATCGCCGAACAGGCGGACGGGCTGAATACTCACGAGGCTGCTCCGGCTTGTCGAATGTGTACGTGTGTGCGCCCACTGTTGCAGCGGGTCCGGTGTAGCAACAGTCTAGGGAAGCCGGGAAACGGTTCGAACCACACCGGTCCGAGGCGGCGCCGCGCCCGCCACGGCCTCACGGTGACCGATTGGCCGGATTCGAGATGTACCAACCGACCAATTCGCGAAATGTTTGCGAACACGGCGCGTGTAATAGTGCCCAACCGGGCGCGAGCGGTATTGACTGTCAGTGTTGTTCGGTCCGGCGGTGCGCGGGAAGTCGAATTGCGTCCGCCGGCCCTTGGAATTGTCGCGCACTCACATGGAGGTTGACATGGCCGCTACTGACAACAAGTTGATCAAGGCCTGGGAGGGCAAGTCGATCGAGGACATCGCCAAGGCCCCGGTCACGGCCCTGCAGGGCGTGAGCGACGGCGACGCGGAGAAGCTGGCAGCGGCATTCAACATCAAGACCGTCGGCGACCTCGGTACCAACAAGTTCTTCCTCTGGGCTCAGGCGTTCGCCAAGCTGGCCGAGTAGTCCCCGCCTCACCCTTTCGACACCGAATTCGCCCGACGTCTGTCGCGTCGGGCGAATTCGGTGTCGAACTGTTTTCCGGGTCAGCCTGCATTCCGGGTCGGCGCTGATTCCGGGTCAGCGCCCCACCATTCCCGCCATTCCCGTTCCCAGCGGCACCGATTGGCACGGCGCGACCGGCGCAGACGGGTCGAGTGCGGCAACCACGAGGGACACCGTGAACGGGTCGTACACCATGTTCATGTGCCCGGTCTGGTCCTGCGGGCAGCGGTCCTGAATCAGGATGTTCTCGGCGCCCGGACCGTGCAGCGACACATTCGAGAACGGCTGGATCATCTCGTCGAACCGGGTTCCGATTGTGGTGTATCCCACGCCGGGAACGGTGTCCGTGCCGGCGTTCAGCCCGTTCAGGAAGTCCGAGCCCTGCATCTGCTGGGCGACGGCGGTAGTGGTGACCAACCCGACCGCATCCTTGGCGCCCGGCACCGATTCCACCAGCGGCACCAACCCGTAGAACACCCCGCCGTAGCTGGGTGAGGCCAGACCGACCCACTGGTCGACGACCGCGGACCCGCCGAGCCGGTTGACGAAGTAGCGGGTGACGGTCGCGCCCTGCGAGTAGCCGACCAGGTCGACCTTCGCGGCTCCCGTCGCGGCCAGCACGCGGTGGGTGAAGTCGGCGACCTGCCCGGCGCTGAGATACATGTCCTCGGTCCCGAAGGAGCGGCCGCCGGCCTTGCCGCCGTAGTTCAGTGCGAAGACGCAGATTCCACGGTCCTTCAACCGGGGCGCGATCTCCGACCAGTCCGAGTAGGCGCTGGCGTCGCTACCGTGGGCGAGGATCACCGGATACGGGTGCGTGGACGTGGGGCGGCAGGAGAAGTCGTTGGTGCCGGCGGGTGCGCTGCCGGGATGGGTGTCGGAGTAGTTCGCGGCATCGAGGTGGGTGAGCTGCGGCGGGCCGCTGGTCGTCGGCACCTCGGAGACAGACATGATCCCGACCGCGGGCGGCACCGCGGCTGCGAGCGCAGGCGAGCCGCCACCGAGAGCCGCGGCCAACGCTGCGGCGCACGCCATCGTCGTTCGCCTCATCGTGTCCTCCCCCGTCCTGAGGATGCCGAGTCGCTAGGCCCATCATGGCCCGATGCTGTGTCGATGCCCACCGCGGACACGGTCACGATCTCGGCACGGGCTGCCCCGGGTTCAGGTCAACGCGAGGTCTCGGGATCGCTCTCGTCCGGGCTCTCCACCGTGGTCGGCTCGTCGGCCAGGATGCGGTAGAGCGCGCGCCGCGCCTCGACGAGGACCTCGCCCGCCGCCCGCGCCTGATCGGGTGTGCCCACCGATGCGACCTGCCGGACGGCCCCGGTCAGTGCTCCGACGAGCTCGCGCAGATCCCGCGCCTCGCGCCCGACCCCGGCCCGCACCTCACCCCAGGGGTCGCCGAGTTCGCCCTTGTTCTCCTCGACGAAGGTCACGCCGGACTCGGTCAGTCGGGCGGTCTTGCGGCCGGCGACCTTCTCGATCAGCACCAGACCCTCGTCCTCGAGCTGGGCCAGCGCCGGGTAGACCGAGCCGGGGCTCGGCTTCCACAGTCCGTCACTGCGTTCCGCGATCCGCTGGATCAGCTCGTAGCCGTGCATCGGCGACTCCGCCAGCAGCAGCAAGACCGCCGCCCGCACGTCTCCGCGCCTGCCCCGGCCGCCTCGCCCGCGACCCCGGCCGAAGTGCTCGCCGCCGGGTCCACCCCGGTGGTCGTGGCGTCCGCCGCCGAAGCCGCCGCGCCGCTCGCCGCCGTGTTGCGCCCCGCGCCGTCCCGGCCCGAAGCCGGCGTCCGGCCCGAAGCCGAAGTCCGCACCGAATCCGTCGGCGCGACGGTCCCGGCCCACGTGTCCGGGGTGGCGCCGTCCGCGCCCGTTGTGTCGTTGCATGTTCTCCATGTCGTGCTCCTTCTCGGTCGGCCGACGCGATCCTCGGACCGCGCCACCGTTCAGTCGATTACGTATTCGACGATATATCGGCAATAGCTCGACTGCAAGGGTCGACTCGATCACACCACGGTTTCAGCCGATCCGGACGGGGTCCATCTGCACCCGCACCGACCCCTGCTCCCGGCGGGCCCCGCGCACAGCCTGCGCCTGCGCCAGCGCCGCCGCCAGCGCGCCGCCCGCCCCGCGCGGCGCCCGCAGGAGCATGCGCTCGACCTCCGCGGGCTCCGGACCGTCGCCCGCGAAGGGCAGTCGGGCCCCCGGCGGCAACGGCACCGGACCGAGCAACTCCACCTCGTCGGGGAGTTTCGCCGCTGCGAGGAGGTCCTCGATCGCCGCATGCGTGCCGTCGACCGCCGCGAGGTGCACCGCGGGCGGAAACCGGACCTCCGCCCGTTCCGCCAGCTGCGACTGCGCGGCGCCGACCGGATCCCACCGCACCAGCGCCTGGACCGTCGGCAGTCCCGAGTCCGCGACCACCACAACGCGACCACCCTCGCTCGCAGGCCGCACCAGCGAGCCGGCCGTCATCCAGCGTCGCAGAGTCTCCTCCTCCGCCCGCAGGTCCGCCCGGCCGAGCAGGGCCCAGCCGTCGAGCAGCAACGCGGCCCCGTACCCGCCGGGCATCACCGGTTCGGCCCCGACCGTCGAAACAACCAGGGCTGCACCGGATTTCACAGTAGTGATCACGGCGTCGCCACCAGAAGTGTGCACCGGGACACCCGGGAAGGCTCGACCGAGTTCCTCCGCGGTGCGGCCCGCGCCGACCAGCACCGCCCGCAACGACCGGGCACCGCACGCGTGGCAGCGGTGCGCCGCGTCGGCGACCCCGCACCAGCGACAGGTCGGGGTGCCCGCCCCGTCCGGCCCGACCGCCGACGGCAGCGACAGCGGCCCGTTGCAGCGACGGCACCGAGCGGGCGTCCGGCACTTGCCGCAGGCCAGCGACGGCACGTACCCGCGCCGCGGGACCTGCACCAGGACGCCCGCACCCGCGGACAACGCCTCCCGAGCCGCCGCGAACGCCACCGCGGGCAGTCGGGCGGCCCGCGCACCCGGGTCCCGCGCCAACGCCTGGTCACTGTCGGCGAGCGCGGTGACCTGCGGGGCCCGCGCCCGCACCTGAGGCCGGGCCGCGACGAGATCGTGGGCCCAGCCGGAATCCACCAGTGCCTGCGCCTCCGCGGTCCGCGCGTGGCCGCCGAGCACCACCGCGCACCCCGTCCCGTGCCCGCGCAGCAACGCGACCTCCCGGGTGTGCGGGTACGGGGCACGGGGCTCGGCGTGACTGTCGTCGCCGTCGTCCCAGACCGCGACCAGCCCGAGGTCCGGCACCGGCGCGAAGACCGCGCTGCGGGTGCCGACCACGATCCGCGCGGTACCGCGCAGCGCCGCGAGCCAGCGGCGGTAGCGCATCGCGGGGCCAAGGCCCGCGGCCAGCGGGACGACCAGGTCGTCCCCGGCGACGTCCACGCAGGCCGCCGCGACCCGGTCGAGATCCTTCTGGTCCGGCACCACGAGAACAGCGGACTGTCCGCGCCGAGCCACTACCGCGGCAAGTTCGGCGAGCCGCCGCGGCCAGTCGTCGCCCGGCAACGCCTGCCAGACCGCCCGCGGTCCGCGTCCGTCGGCCACCGCCGCGACGAACCCCGCGCCGTGCTGGTACGCGGCCCACGCCGCCACCTCCACCTCCGCCACCTGGTCCGGCGTGAACTGACCGTTCAGGCTCTCGGTAGACCTGAACGGTCCGTTCACACCCACTGGGCCGGGCGACGGAGCGGGCGGTGGTTCCTTCTCGGGCGAAGCCTCGGGCAGCGATACCGCCTCGGGCGAAGCCTCGGGCAGCGATACCGCCTCGGGCGGGGCCTCGGGAATCTGTTCTGCCTCGACCCGCGCGTGCCGGGGCGGGATCGCCAACCGCAACACGTCCGCCCTGGTGCCGGCGTAGCGGGCCGCGACGGCGTCGACCAGCGCGGCGACCTCGGGTGTCAACACCCGCTCGGCGGAGACCACCCGGTCCAGCCAGCCGAGCTTGCCGGGATGGTCACTGACCGCGATGCGCTCGACGAGGAAGCCGTCGACGAGTCGTCCCGCGAACCGGACCCGGACCCGGACGCCCGGCTGGGCCTGCTCGTCGAACTCACGCGGGACCAGGTAGTCGAACTCGCGGTCCAGGTGCGCGAGCGGCAGCATCGGCAGCACCCGGGCGACGGGCAGGAGTTCGGCCGGTTCACGGGTCGCCGTCACCGAATCCCCTCACAGAGACGGTGACACGACCCGAGGCTGAAACCTCGCCCGAGGCTCCGCCCGAGAGAACATCGCCCGAGAGCGCACGAGCCGCCCACCACGATCGGTGAGCGGCTCGCGGCAGCGTGCATCTAGAGCCCGGCGGCCGCGCGCAGCTTCTCGGCGCGGTCCGTGTGCTCCCACGGCAGGTCGATGTCGGTGCGACCGAAGTGTCCGTACGCCGCGGTCGGCGCATAGATCGGACGCAGCAGGTCCAGGTCGCGGATGATCGCGCCCGGGCGCAGGTCGAAGATCTCGGTGATCGCCGACTGGATCCGCGCGGGATCGACCTTCTCGGTGCCGAACGTCTCCACGAACAGCCCGACCGGGGCGGCCTTGCCGATCGCGTACGCGACCTGGACCTCGATGCGCTCGGCCAGGCCCGCGGCGATCGCGTTCTTGGCCACCCAGCGCATCGCGTAGGCCGCGCTGCGGTCCACCTTCGACGGGTCCTTGCCGGAGAACGCGCCTCCGCCGTGGCGGGCCATGCCGCCGTAGGTGTCGACGATGATCTTGCGGCCGGTCAGGCCGGCGTCGCCCATCGGGCCGCCGAGCACGAACTTGCCGGTCGGGTTGACGAGCAGCCGCACGTCGGAGGTGTCAAGGGTGTCGACGCCGAGCTCGGCGAGCACCGAACCCAGCACCTTCTCGCGGATGTCCGGGGTCAACAGGTTGTCGAGGTCGATGTCGGCGGCGTGCTGGGTGGACACGACGACGGTGTCGAGCCGGACGGCCATGTCGCCGTCGTACTCGATGGTGACCTGGGTCTTGCCGTCCGGACGCAGGTACGGCAGCACACCCGACTTGCGGACCTCGGTGAGCCGCCGCGAGAGCCGGTGGGCGAGCGCGATCGGCAGCGGCATGAGCTCGGGGGTGTCGGTGCAGGCGTACCCGAACATCAGACCCTGGTCGCCGGCGCCCTGACGGTCGATCTCGTCGTCGGTGACGCCGTCGACTCGGGCCTCGTGCGAATGGTCGACGCCCTGCGCGATCTCCGGGGACTGCGCACCGATGGCGATGTTCACGCCGCACGAGTTGCCGTCGAAGCCCTTGGCCGAGGAGTCGTACCCGATCTCGAGGACCTTGTCACGGACGATCTTCGGGATGTCGGCGTACGCAGAGGTGGTGACCTCGCCGGCGACGTGGACCTGACCCGTGGTCACCAACGTCTCGACGGCGACGCGGCTGCGCGGATCCTGCTCGAGCAGGGCGTCGAGGATCGAGTCACTGATCGCGTCACAGATCTTGTCCGGATGTCCCTCGGTCACGGACTCGCTGGTGAATAGCCGACTACCGGACTTGCTCACAGATCTCCCTCTCGCCAACGGCTGTTGTGTGTCGCGCACGACCTGCGCCCTTCGAGGACCCTACGTGCGCGGTGGGGCGGAACGAACAATTCAAATCACGAAACTGGTCAATCGATATTCACATTACGAGCACCGGATTCATCCGGCACTGCTGACCCCCGACGAGCCTCCCGCGGTCAGCAGCGCCGACACCGCGTCGAGGACGCGGCTTGCCATCAGCGCCTTCGAACCGTGCGCCAAGGCGCGCTCCGAACCGTCCGCGCCGAGCAGCCAACCGTCGTTGTTGTCCACTTCGAAGGCCTTGCCCTCCCCGACGGCGTTGACCACGAGCAGGTCACAGCCCTTGCGGGTGAGCTTGGACCGGGCGTGGGTGAGCACGTCGCCGTGCGCGTCGCCGGTCTCCGCCGCGAACCCGACGATCGCCGTGGTGTTCGGCAGACCACCGTCGCGGCGGGACTGCACGAGCCCCGCCAGGATGTCGTCGTTGCGGGTCAGCGGGATCGTGTCGGGCTCGTCAGCGCCCTTCTTGATCTTGCTGGTCGCGACGGTAGCGGGCCGGAAGTCGGCGACGGCCGCGGCCATCACCACGGCTTCGGCGCCGATCGCGGCCTTGTCGACAGCCTCACGCATCTCCTGCGCGGTCCGCACCCGAATCACGGTCACGGCGGCCGGGTCGACCAGGTCGGCGGTGTACCCGGCCACCAGGGTGACCTGCGCGCCGCGCTGCGCGGCGAGCCGTGCGATCGCATAGCCCTGCTTGCCGGAACTGCGGTTGCCGAGGAACCGCACCGGGTCGAGGGGTTCGCGGGTGCCGCCCGCCGAGACCAGGATCCGGCGGCCCGCGAGATCCTGCGGCAGCGCGTCGGACCGCTCGAGGAGCAGGGTGGCGAGGCCAACGATCTCGTCGGGTTCCGGAAGCCGGCCCGCACCGGTGTCCTTGCCGGTCAACCGGCCGGACGCGGGCTCGATCACGGTGATCCCGCGCGAGCGCAGGGTGGCCACGTTCGCGACGGTGGCGGGGTGCTCCCACATCTCGGTGTGCATCGCGGGAGCGAACACGACCGGGCAGCGAGCGGTCAGCAGCGTCGCGGTCAGCAGGTCGTCGGCCCGGCCGTGCGCGGCCCGTGCCATCAGGTCCGCGGTGGCGGGTGCGACGACGACCAGGTCGGCTTCCTGACCGAGGCGGACGTGCGGCACCTGCGGGACGTCGGCGAACACACCGGTCTGCACCGGGTTGCCCGAGAGCGCCTCGAACGTCGCACGGCCGACGAACTCCAGGGCGGACTCCGTCGGGATCACGCGGACGTGGTGGCCTGCCTCGGTGAAGCTCCGGATGATCGAGCAGGCCTTGTATGCCGCAATTCCGCCGCCCACGCCGACGACGATGCGTCGGGGTGAACCGGCGGAATCCGATTCGATCTCGGTCACTGCGGGGAGCCTGCGGAACGACCCGGCACCCCAGGAGTGGAGCCTGCGGAACGACCCGGCACCCCAGGAGTGGAGCCTGCGGAACGACCCGGCACCCCAGGAGTGGAGCCTGCGGAACGACCCGTCACGCAGTCACTCGCCTTCGGTGTGCTCGAGCAGGTCGGAGTGGATCTCGCGCAGGGCGATGGAGAGCGGCTTCTCCTGCAGGCCCGGCTCGACCAGCGGTCCGACGTACTCGAGGATGCCGTCACCGAGCTGGTTGTAGTAGTCGTTGATCTGCCGCGCGCGCTTGGCCGAGTAGATCACCAGGGCGTACTTCGAGGAGGTGCGCGCGAGCAGCTCGTCGATCGGGGGGTTGGTGATGCCCAGCGGGGTGTCGTAGGCCGGCACGCCGTGGCGATCGGCTTCGGACGTGACTGTCTGAGTGGCGCTCACTGGCGAATCTCCTGAAGTTCGATGTACTGCTAAGACCGATGTGCTGCTAAGTCACTGTGCCTTGGGACCGACACTGTGCTGCTACTGCGGACTACCGACTAGCAAGGATACCAACTCTTCGCACGCACGGTCGACGTCGACGTTCACGACGACCGTGTCGAACTCGTCCTTGGCTGCCAGTTCCACCTTGGCGGTCTCGAGTCGGCGGGCGACGACCTCTTCGGATTCGGTCCCGCGACCGGTGAGCCGGGAGACCAGTTCCTCCCAGCTCGGCGGGGCCAGGAACACCAGGATCGCCTCGGGCATCGCCTCCCGGACGGCGCGTGCGCCGGCCAGGTCGACCTCCACGAGCACGGGGTGTCCGGCTTCCAGGGCGGCCTGCACCGGGGCGGCCGGGGTTCCCGACCGTTGCAGCCCGCCGTGGATCTCCGCCCATTCGAGCAGTTCACCGGCGTCGATCATCCGCTGGAACTCGGTCCGCGACACGAACTGGTAGTCCTTGCCGTCGACCTCGCCCGGGCGGGGGTCTCTCGTCGTTGCAGACACGCTGAAGACCAAGTCCGGGAGCCGTTCGTGGAGCTTGCGCACCACGCTCGACTTGCCCACGGCGGAGGGGCCGGCCAAAACTACGAGCCGGCCCCTCCGCGCTGTGCTGTCCCCGGCCACGTGCGCCGGGGTGGTCTTGCTGTCTGACACGTTGTTTGCGTCAGCCACCACGTTCTTTGCTCAGGCCTCGAAATCGAACCTGGTGAGCAGGGCCTTGCGCTGGCGGTCGCCGAGGCCGCGCAGGCGGCGGGTCGGAGCGATCTCCAGTTCGGTCATGATCTCCTGCGCCTTGACCTTGCCCACCTTGGGCAGGGCTTCGAGCAGGGCGGACACCTTCATCTTGCCGAGGATCTCGTCCTCTTCGGCATCCTTGAGGACCTGCTTCAGGTCGGTGCCGCCGCGCTTGAGGCGCTCCTTGAGCTCAGCCCGGGCCTTACGGGCGGCAGCCGCCTTCTCCAAAGCAGCAGCGCGCTGCTCATCGGTCAACTGGGGAAGGGCCACGGTTCCTCCGTCTCGTCGTGTGCAAAATAGGTCTTCATCCACTGGATAACCAGCAGCGATAGCGACCGTACTCACGCTGAGCGCCGATTGCTAACCCACCCCCTGGCGTGCCGCCGGAATTCCGGTCGGCTATGCGAGTCCGGCCTCGACCTCGTCCCGGACCCGCTCGGCTGCCTCGCGGAGCGCCGAGACGGACGGCCCGTGCCGAAGAATGTCACGAGAAGTGTTGGGCAACAACAGCTCTCGTGAATCCGCGAAGATCTCCGCCAAATCCGCCACCGTGGCGCCCTGGGCGCCCAGCCCCGGCGCCAGGATCGGGCCGGAAAACTCCGACAAATCCAATCCGTGTCCGCGTGTCGCACCGATCACCAGGCCGGCAGTGTCCCGTCCGTCACGGTTCTGCGCGATTGCCGCGTCGACGATCGACTGGGCCACCGACGCACCCCGAGGGGTCGACTGGGCCACCGATGCCGTCTGGTCTGCGGAAACCCCGCCGGGTGATCCGGGCGAGAGCCGCGCACCCTGCAGCTCGCCGCCCTCCGGGTTGGAGGTGCGGGCGAGCACGAACAGGCCGCGACCGGTCTCGGTGGCCAGCGTGACGGCCGGTTCGAGCGCACCGAAGCCCAGGTACGGCGAGACCGTCACCGCGTCGGAGGCGAGCGGTGAGCCGTCACCGAGCCACGCCTGCGAGTACGCCGCCATGGTCGAGCCGATGTCGCCGCGCTTGGCGTCCGCGACCACCAGCGTGCCCGCGTCCCTGACCACCGAGATTGTCCGCTCGAGCACCGCGTACCCGGCGGCGCCGTACGCCTCGAAGAAGGCCACCTGAGGCTTCACCAGCGCCACGTCACCGACGAAGGCCTCCACGCAGATCTCCGCGAACGCCTCGACGCCCTCGGCGGACTCCGGGAGCCCCCACGCCCTCAGCAGGGAGGGGTGGGGGTCGATGCCGACACACAGCCGGCCCCGTGCCGCGATCGCCGACCGCAGCCGGTGGCCCCAGCTGGGACTGTGACCCTGGACCGCACCGCGGTCGTGGCTCACCGGCCGACCGGCTCGCGCAGCGTCGCGTGCAGGTCCTGCAGCGACCGCACGCCGATGTCGCCGCGGATGACCGCCTCGATGCCCTGCACAGCGGCCGAGGCGCCCTGCACGGTGGTCACGCACGGGATGTTCGCCGACACGGCCGCACTGCGGATCTCGTAGCCGTCCACGCGCGGTCCGGAGTTGCCGTACGGGGTGTTGATCACCATCGCGACCTCGCCCGCCCGGATCTGGTCGACGATGGTCCGGGCGCCCTCGGGCACGTCCTCACCGGACTGCTTGTAGACCTGCTCGCAGGAGATGCCGTTGCGCCGCAACACGTCCGCGGTGCCCTCGGTGGCGAGCACGGTGAAGCCGAGGTCGGCGAGCCGCTTGACCGGGAAGATCAGCGCCCGCTTGTCCTTGTTGGCCACCGAGACGAACACCGCACCGCTGGTCGGCAGCGAGCCGTACGCGGCGGTCTGGCTCTTGGCGAACGCGGTCCCGAAGTCCGCGTCGATGCCCATGACCTCACCGGTGGACTTCATCTCCGGGCTGAGCAGCGTGTCGACGCCGGTACCGTCGGCGCGGCGGAACCGGTTGAACGGGAGCACCGCCTCCTTCACCGCGATCGGCGCGCCCGCCGGGGTGGTGCCGCCGTCGCCGACGGCAGGCAGGACCCCGCTCGCGCGCAGGTCGGCGATGGACTCGCCGAGCATCACCCGGGCACACGCCTTCGCCAGCTGCACGGCGGTCGCCTTGGACACGAACGGCACCGTCCGGGACGCACGCGGGTTGGCCTCGAGGACGTAGAGGATGTCGTCCTTGAGCGCGTACTGCACGTTGAGCAGGCCCTTGACGCCGATACCCTTGGCCAGCGCCTCGGTGGAGCGGCGCACGTTCTCCAGGTCCGCCTTGCCGAGGGTGATCGGCGGCAGCGCGCAGGCCGAGTCACCGGAGTGGATGCCGGCTTCCTCGATGTGCTCCATCACGCCGCCGAGGTACACCTCGGTGCCGTCGCAGAGGGCGTCGACGTCGATCTCGACGGCGTCCTCCAGGAACCGGTCCACCAGCACGGGGCGGTCGTCGGAGATCTCGGTGGCACGAGAGATGTAGTCCTGCAACGACTTCTCGTCGTAGACGATCTCCATGCCGCGCCCACCGAGCACGTACGACGGTCGCACCAGCACCGGGTAGCCGATGCCCGACGCGATCTCACGGGCACCGTCGAAGGTGGTGGCGGTACCGAACTTCGGCGCGGGCAGCCCGGCCTCGGTGAGCACCCGACCGAACTCGCCGCGGTCCTCGGCCAGGTCGATGGCCTCCGGGCTGGTGCCCACGATCGGCACACCGGCCGCCTTGAGACGCTTCGCCAAGCCGAGCGGCGTCTGGCCACCGAGCTGGACGATGACGCCCGCGACGGTGCCGGACGCCGACTCCGCCCGGTAGACCTCGAGGACGTCCTCGAAGGTCAGCGGCTCGAAGTACAGCCGGTCTGCGGTGTCGTAGTCCGTCGAGACGGTCTCCGGGTTGCAGTTGACCATGACGGTCTCGTAGCCGGCCTCGGACAGCGTCAGCGCAGCGTGCACACACGAGTAGTCGAACTCGATGCCCTGACCGATGCGGTTCGGGCCCGAGCCCAGGATCAGGACCTTCGGCCGCTCCGTCTGCGGGGTGACCTCGGACTCGGCGTTCGGGTCCAGCTCGTAGGTCGAGTAGTGGTACGGGGTCTTCGCCTCGAACTCCGCGGCGCAGGTGTCGACGGTCTTGTAGACCGGGCGGATCTTCAGCGCGCTGCGGAGTGTGCGGACCGCGTCCTCACCCTCCTGGCTGTCCCCGCCGAGTCCCGGCCGCAGCGCCGCGATCTGGCGGTCGGACAGGCCGTGGTACTTGGCCTGGCGCAGCGTTGCCTCGTCGAGGATCTCGGCCGCGCGGATCTGCTCCCCCAGCTCGTGGATCTGCTGGAACTGGTCGAGGAACCACGGGTCGATCTTGGTGGCGTCGAACAGCTGCTCGACGGTGGCGCCGAGGGCGAAGGCCTTCTCGATGCCGTACATCCGGCCGTCCTGCGGCACGCTCAGGTCGGCGAGCAGCGCGTCCAGGCTGTCCGCCTCGACCTCGGCACCCGTCCACCAGCCGGCGCGCTTGGTCTCGAGCGAACGCATCACCTTGCCGAAGGCCTCGGTGAAGTTGCGGCCGATGCTCATCGCCTCGCCGACCGACTTCATCGTCGTGGTCAGCGTGCCGTCCGCACCCGGGAACTTCTCGAACGCGAACCGCGGCGCCTTCACCACGACGTAGTCGAGGGTCGGCTCGAAGCAGGCCGGGGTCTCGCCGGTGATGTCGTTGATGATCTCGTCGAGCGTGTAGCCGATCGCCAGCTTGGCGGCCATCTTCGCGATCGGGTAACCGGTCGCCTTCGACGCCAGCGCCGACGAGCGCGAGACCCGCGGGTTCATCTCGATGACGACGAGGCGGCCGTCGGTCGGGTCCATCGCGAACTGGATGTTGCAGCCGCCGGTGTCGACGCCGACCTCACGCAGGATGTCGATGGAGAGGTCGCGCATCTTCTGGTACTCGCGGTCGGTCAGCGTCATGGCCGGGGCCACGGTGACCGAGTCGCCGGTGTGCACGCCGACCGGGTCGACGTTCTCGATCGAGCAGATGATCACGACGTTGTCGCGACCGTCGCGCATCAGCTCGAGCTCGTACTCCTTCCAACCGAGGATGGACTCCTCGATCAGCACGTTCGCGGTCGGGGACGCGGCCAGGCCGCCACCGGCGATGCGCTCGAGGTCGGCCTCGTCGTAGGCCATGCCGGAACCGAGGCCACCCATGGTGAACGACGGGCGGACGACGACCGGGTAACCGAGGTCGGCGACGGTCGCCTTGACCTCGTCCATCGTGTAGCAGACGGCCGAACGAGCGGACTCGCCGCCGACCTTGGCGACGATGTCCTTGAACTTCTGCCGGTCCTCGCCGCGCTGGATGGCGTCGAAGTCGGCGCCGATCAGCTCGACGTCGTACTTGGTCAGGATGCCCTGCTCGTGCAGCGCGACCGCGGTGTTCAGGGCGGTCTGCCCACCGAGGGTGGCGAGCACGGCGTCGATCTTGTGGCCCTGCGCCGCCTCGCGGGCAATGACCTTCTCGACGAACTCGGCGGTGATCGGCTCGACGTAGGTGGCGTCGGCGAACTCCGGATCGGTCATGATCGTGGCCGGGTTGGAGTTGACCAGGCTCACGCGCAGGCCCTCCTCGCGCAGCACGCGACACGCCTGGGTGCCCGAGTAGTCGAACTCGCAGGCCTGGCCGATGACGATCGGTCCGGAACCGATCACCAGGATGTGCTTGAGATCTGTGCGACGTGGCATTACTTCTTGACTCCCTCGAGCAGGCTGGTGAAGCGGTCGAACAGGTACGCGGCGTCGTGCGGGCCGGCGGCGGCCTCCGGGTGGTACTGCACCGAGAAGGCCGAGTTGTCGAGCAGGCGGACGCCCTCGACGGCGCCGTCGTTGGCGCAGGTGTGGCTGATCACGGCCCGGCCGAACGGCGTGTCGAACTCCTGACCGGCCTCGCCCTCGAGCGCGAACCCGTGGTTCTGCGCGGTGATCGCGATCCGGCCGGTGCCGTGCTCGATCACCGGGATGTTGATGCCGCGGTGACCGAACTTCATCTTGTAGGTCTCCAGGCCGAGCGCGCGGCCGAGGATCTGGTTGCCGAAGCAGATGCCGAACAGCGGCAGGCCCTGGCCGAGCACCTCCTTGGTCAGGTGCACCGCGCCGTCGGCGGTCGCCGGGTCGCCGGGACCGTTGGACAGGAACACCCCGTCCGCGCCGAGGTCGAGGATCTGCTCGAGGCTGGCGTTCGAGGGCAGCACGTGCACCCGGATGCCGCGCTGCGCGAACATCCGCGGCGTGTTCGTCTTGATACCGAGGTCGATGGCCGCGACGGTGAACCGCGCTTCGCCGCCGACCGGCTCGATGACATAGCCGCTGTCGGTGCTCACCTCGCGTGCGAGGTCGGCACCGAGCATGGACGGCTGCTCCTTGACGGCCTGCAGCATCGCGGCGTCGTCGGTCAGCGCGGGACCGGAGAAGACGCCCGCGCGCATCGAACCGCGCGTACGCAGGTGCCGGACCAGCGCGCGGGTGTCGATGCCGGCGATGCCGACGACGCCCTGGCGCACCAACTCATCCTGCAGCGACCCGGTAGCGCGCCAGCTGGAGGTCCGTCGTGCAGGGTCGCGGACCACGTAGCCGGCCACCCAGATCTTGTTGGAGTCGCCGGATGCCTGGCGGCCCGCGCTGAGCGCCTCGCCGTCCTCGCTGTTCCAGCCTGTGTTGCCGATCTGCGGCGCGGTCGCGACCACGATCTGGCGGTGGTAGCTGGGGTCGGTCAGCGTCTCCTGGTAGCCGGTCATGCCGGTGCTGAAGACCGCCTCGCCGAGGGTCTGGCCGACGGCGCCGAAGCTGGTGCCACGGAAGATCCGGCCGTCCTCGAGCACCAGGGCGGCCGCTTCGGTACCGGTCACTGATTGAAAGCCGTTGCTCACGCGTTCTCTCCGTTCACCCACATTGGGTACACACTCTTGTCGTCTCCACGGAATCCGGTGTCGATCTCCGTCCCGGTGGGCAATTCCCACCGGATCACCAGGACTCCGTCCTTGCTCATGACCTTGCCCGCGAGGCCGCGTTCGGTGCGGATCGCGCGGATCGACTCCTGCGGGATCCAGATCGCCGAGGCGCCGTCCCGTTCGAGCAGCACCCCTCGCTCGTAGCGGCTCAGGTCGCCGGTGGCGCGGAAGCCGATGTCGCCGACCGCGATCCGGTCCTGCCAACTCGGCGCCAACGTGCTGCCGACGTACAGCCCGGAACTGGGCTCGATCAGCTGCTTGCCGAGTTCGGTCGGGACCGACGGCAGTTCGCCGACCGCGCCCTGCTGGCGGCGGGCGCGACCCTTCCAGCCCCAGTACATCAGTCCGACGAACAGCGCCCAGAACGCGACGAAGCCGAGCGTCAGCAGGATCCGGTCGGTACTCATGCCTGCACCTTCCCGTCCCGGACGGTGACCCGACCGCGCAACAGGGTGGTGGTCACCCGCGCACCGAAGGTCATCGCCTCGTACGGGGTGTTGTTCGCGACGGACGCCAGATCCGGCCCGTGCACGGTCCATTCCCGGTCGGGATCGACCAGTGTCAGGTTCGCCGGCTCTCCCACCGCGATCGGTCGGCCCTGGTCGGGCAGCCCGACGATCTCGGCGGGCCGTTCGCTCATCACCTTCGCGACGCCCCGCCAGTCCAGCAGACCGGTCTCGACCATCGTCCGCGCGATGATCGCCAGCGAGGTCTCCAGGCCGAGCATGCCGGGGCGGGCCTGCGAGAACTCGCAGCACTTGTCCTGTTCGGCGTGCGGGGCATGGTCGGTGGCCACGCAGTCCACGACGCCGTCGGCGAGGGCCTGCCGCAGCGCGGCGACGTCGGAGGCCTCCCGCAGCGGCGGGTTGACCCGGTTGACGCCGTCGTAGGTCTCGAGCCGCGAGTCGTCGAGCAGCAGGTGGTGCGGCGTGACCTCGGCGGTGATCGAAATGCCCTGTCCGCGAGCCCACTTCAGCAGCTCGACGGTGCCGGCAGTGGACGCGTGGCAGATGTGCACGCGGGCGCCGGCATCCCGGGCCAGCAGCGCGTCACGGGCGACGATCGACTCCTCGGCCGCGCGCGGCCAGCCGCCGAGTCCCAGCCGGGCAGCGGTCGGACCCTCGTGCGCCACGGCGCCGACGGTCAGTCGCGGCTCCTCCGCATGCTGGGCGATCAGGACGCCGAGCGCGCTGGAGTACTCGAGCGCGCGCCGCATGATCAGCGGGTCGTAGACGCAGTGGCCGTCGTCGGAGAACATCCTGACCTTGCCGACACCGGCGGCCATGGTCGCCATCTCGGCGAGCTGCTTGCCCTCGAGGCCGACCGTGACCGCGCCGACGGGGTGCACGTCGACCAGGCCGACCTCCTGCCCGCGCCGCCACACGTGGTCGGTGACGACCACCGAGTCGGCGACCGGGCTGGTGTTGGCCATCGCGAACACGGCGGTGAACCCGCCGAGCGCGGCCGCAGCCGAACCGGTCTCGATGGTCTCGGTGTCCTCGCGGCCGGGCTCGCGCAGGTGGGTGTGCATGTCCACGAAACCGGGCAGCAGCACCTGGTCGCCGCCGTCGATCACGTCGGCACCCTCCGGGGCCGTCAGGCCGGCGCCGATCTCACGGATCTCACCGTCGGAGATCAGCACGTCCTGCGGCTCACCCTCGCCGTAGATGCGGGCACCGCGGATCAGCACGGCATTCGTCTCACTCACAGCGCCGCCGCCTCCTCGGTACCGACCAACAATCCGAACAACACCGCCATACGGACGTGAACTCCATTCGTAACCTGTTGCAACACTGCAGTTTTCGGTGAATCTGCGACTGCGGACGCGATCTCCATGCCGCGCAGCATCGGGCCGGGATGCAGGACCACTGCATGCTCGGGCAGCAACGCAAGCCGGCGCTCGGACAGTCCGTAGGTGATCGAGTACTCACGCGGCGACGGGAAGAACCCGCCGTTCATGCGCTCGGCCTGCACCCGCAGCATCAGCACCGCATCGGCGCCGGGCAGTTCCGCGTCCAGCGAGTGCGAGACGGTGACCGGCCAGGTGGACACCCCCACCGGCAGCAGCGTCGGCGGCGCGACCAGCACCACCTCCGCACCCAGCATCGAGAGCAGGAAGGCGTTCGAGCGAGCCACCCGGCTGTGCAGGATGTCACCGACGATGGCAATCCGCTTGCCCTCGATGCCGCCGAGGCGCTGACGCAGGGTCAGCGCGTCCAGCAGCGCCTGGGTCGGGTGCTCGTGGGTGCCGTCGCCGGCGTTGATCACTGCCGGCCCCCCGCCGTTGCCGTCGCCGGTCCACTCCGCGATCCGGTGCGCGGCACCGGAAGCCGGGTGCCGCACGATCAGCGCGTCGGCGCCGGCGGCGTGCAGGGTCAGCGCGGTGTCGCGCAGCGACTCGCCCTTGGAGACCGAGGAACTCGACGCACTGACGTTGATCACGTCCGCGCTCATCCACTTGCCGGCCACCTCGAACGAGACGCGGGTGCGGGTGGAGTTCTCGAAGAAGACAGTCATCACCGTGCGACCGCGCAGGGTCGGCAGTTTGCGGACCTCACGGCCGAGCAGCGCCTGCTGGAACCGCTCCGCCTCGTCGAGCAGTCCGGTGGCGGTCTCCTTGGTGAGATCCGAGACCGAGAGCAGATGCTTCACTTGTCCACCACTCCACTACCGAGAGTCACGCTGTCGATTCCGTCGTGTTCGACCAGCAGCACCTTGACGTCCTCGGACCTCGCGGTCGGGACGTTCTTGCCGACGTAGTCCGCGCGCAGCGGCAACTCGCGGTGGCCGCGGTCGACCAGCACGGCGAGCTGAACGGCCTTCGGCCTGCCGAGGTCGCGCAGGGCGTCGAGGGCGCTGCGCACGGTGCGTCCGGAGAACAACACGTCGTCGACGAGGACGACCAGCGCGTTGTCGACGCCGCCGTCGGGCACCGAGGTGCGCTCGAGCGGACGGTGCGGCTTGGTCCGCAGGTCGTCGCGGTAGAGGGTGATGTCGAGCGAGCCGGTCGGCGGGCGAACCCCCGAGAACTCCTCGATCTTGCTCGCCAGCCGGGTGGCGAGGGTGGTGCCGCGGGTCGGGATTCCGATCAACACCACGCGGGGCGGATCGGTCTCGGCGTCGAGCGCGGTCTTCTCGATGACCTGGTGCGCGATGCGCGCGATCGTCCGACCGACGTCGGCAGCAGAGAGCAGCTCCCTGGTGACAGGGTGATCCTGGGCCGACGACTCGGCGGAGGATGGCTCGGGCGTGAGCAAGCTGGACCTCCTTCTCCGCCTCTCGGGACGGGTCGTTAAAGGATGTCTGACGTCCCCGAGCCTATCAGCGTGGCCGCCCGTGACCGGCAACGGTTCGGGGTGTGCTCAGCCACACTCGCCGCCCCCGGAACGACGAACGCCACGGACCGGCAATCAGTCCGTGGCGTCCGTTCACGCCATGAGGTCAGGCGTCGTCGTGACCGTCTGCGGCGCCCGGCGCCGGCTCGGCCGACTCGGGGCGCTGGGAGGTCGCTGCGGCCGCGGCCCGCACCTGCGGGGCGACCAGCACGACCTGTCCGAGTACGCCGTTGACGAACCCCGGCGAGTCGTCGGTCGACAGCTCCTTCGCGAGCTCGACGGCCTCGTCCACCGCGACCACCGGCGGCACGTCCGTGGCATGGAACAACTCCCACACCGCAATGCGCAGGATCGCCCGGTCCACGGCGGGCAGCCGGTCCAGGGTCCAGTCCTGCAGGTGGTCGGCGATGACCCGGTCGAGCCGGTCCAGGTTCTCCGCGACCCCGGTCACCACCGTGACGGTGTACGGGCTGACCGGCGCGACGGCGTCGTCCTTGGTTGCGAGCTCGGTTCGCTCGGTCGCCAGGTCCACCGGATCCAGGTCGCGGGCCTCCGCCTCGAAGAGGAAGTCGACCGCGCGCTTACGGGCCTTGTGCCGGGCCCCGAACTTCTTGTGACTACCGGACACGCTACGAGTTCACGCGGCCCAGGTAGTTGCCGTCACGGGAGTCGATCTTGAGCTTGTCGCCGGTGTTGATGAACAGCGGGACCTGCACCTCGGCGCCGGTCTCGAGGGTGGCGGGCTTGGTGCCGCCGGTCGAACGGTCGCCCTGCAGACCCGGGTCGGTGTGCTGCACGACCAGCTCGACGGTGACGGGCAGCTCGACGAACAGCGGCGCGTCCTCGTGGGTGGCGACCTGCACGGCCATGTTCTCGAGCAGGAAACGCGCGCCGTCGCCGACGGTCTCCTGGCTGATGGAGATCTGGTCGTAGGTGTCGCCGTCCATGAAGACGTAGTCGCTACCGTCGTGGTAGAGGTAGGTCATGTCGCGGCGGTCGACGGTTGCGGTCTCGACCTTGACGCCGGCGTTGAAAGTCTTGTCCACGTTCTTGCCGGAGAGCACGTTCTTGAGCTTGGTGCGCACGAAGGCGGGGCCCTTGCCCGGCTTGACGTGCTGGAACTCGATGATCTGCCAGAGCTGGCCCTCGATCTTCAGCACGAGCCCGTTCTTGAAATCACTGGTGTCAGCCACTTACTTCGCGTCTCCTTCAGACGATTGCGAGATCCTTGCTGGTGAGGGTGAGGAGCTCCGGCTCCTGCTCGCGAACCACGAGAGTGTCCTCGATCCTGACGCCTCCGCGCCCGGAGAAATACACACCCGGCTCGACAGTTACAGCCGCACCGGCTAGCAGTGTACCGGTGCCGAGCTTGCCGATTCCCGGTGCTTCGTGGATTTCCAGGCCGACGCCGTGCCCGAGACCGTGCACGAACAGCTCGCCGTAGCCCGCGTCCTCGATCACCGACCGGGCCGCGGCGTCCACCGAGGCGACCTCCACGCCGGGCGCCAGCGCCGCCCGGCCCGCCGCCTGCGCCCGGGCCACGAGGTCGTAGACGTCGCGTTGCCAGTCCGCCGCCGAGCCGAGGACGTAGGTACGGGTCATGTCCGAGTGATAGCCCTCGACCGTCGCGCCGAAGTCGAGTTTGACGAAGTCGCCGGCCGCCAGCACCGCGTCGGTCGGGCGGTGGTGCGGGACCGCCGAGTTCGCGCCCGTCGCGACGATCGTCTCGAAGGAGATGCCGTCCGCGCCGTGCTCGAGCATCAGGAACTCCAGTTCCCGTCCGACCTCACGTTCGGTGCGCCCGGGCCGCAGCCCCCCACGCTCGACGAGGACGGCCAACGCCAGGTCGGCGGACGCGCAGGCCCGACGCAGCAGGGACACCTCGTGCTCGTCCTTGACCATCCGCAGTCGTTCGACGCAGCCAGGGGTGCGGACGAAGTCGAGGTCCGGTGCGACCGACTGCCAGCCGGACAGTGCGTCGACGGTCACGACGTGACTCTCGAAGCCGACTCGGATGCCCGGGTCCGCGGTCAGCATGCGGACCAATGCCGGAGCGCTCGACCGGTCGATGAGCGCGCGCAGGTCCGGCACCTGTTCGCCGACCTGGATCACGTACCGACCGTCCGTGCAGATCACCGTGCGGTCCTCGGCGCCCTCCGCGTCGCGGGCGTCGACGACGAGCGCCGCGTTCGAGCCGGTGAAACCGGTCAGGTATCTGATGTTGAGCAGGTCGGTCACCAGGAGCGCGTCGACACCGCGCTCGGCAAGCACTGCTCTCAGCGCGGCGCGGCGGGACCCGTGATCGGCGGTGGGCATCGTCCCAACCTACTGCCCCCGCGACAGTGACGCTGCCCACGATGTGGGTTAGACCACAGCCCAGTTCAGGCGGTAGCTACGCTGTCCGCATGAACTCGTGGCTTCTTCGTGGTCTCGGTATGGCATTCGTGCACGTGGTGACGCGTGTACTGCTCGGCATAGCCGTCACCGAATGGCCCCTGCACGGCTCGACACTGCGGTGGTTGGGCGTGGCGGTGGTGATCCTCGCGGCACTGATCTGGGCGGGACTCGACGGCATCCGGGACGCGCGTGCGCATCCCGGTGAGGAAGAGGAGGGCGCGGACCTGACGATGCGGTGGCTCAAGGCCGCCGTGGTCGCCGGTCTGCTCGCCGGCGCGGTCTCCTGGCTCATCGGCGCCGTCTCCGACATCGCCCTGGGTGAGAACTCCCTCTTCTTCGAACTGTCCTCCGGTGCGGCGTTCACCGTGCTGCTGGTCTTCGTGCCGGCGATGGCCGCGGTCACGGTGGGCCGGCTCATCGTGCGCCGTGACGCTAAGAAGGCCCCGAAGTCCGCCGCTCCGGTGGCCGTGGGCGCCGGGGTCGGCGCCGCGGGCGCAGCGGTCGGGGACACGTCGGCGTGGTCGCACGAGAGCGAGGACGAGAGCCCGTACGGCTTCGCGGAGGGTCCGTACAGCGACGAGGGCGCCGGGTACGCGGACGGCGACTACTCCGAGCCTCAGCACGACCAGGCACAGCACGAAGCGGGACACTACGACGAGAACGCACCCACCGAGGTGTTCGAGGCGGTCCGCCCCCACACCGAGGACCAGACCGGAACCCAGGGCTCGCACCGAGCCGAGTAACGGGCGCTTCGCGCCTGTGAGTCCTTCTGGCCCTCTGACGGACCGGAAGGACTCACAGGCGGCGCAGCCGCTTTTACCGCTCGGCGAAGTACCGCAGGGCGAGCGGGTAGCCGGCCACACCGAGGCCCGCGATCACGGCGGTCGCGATGCCGCTCAGGTACGAATGGTGCCGGAACTCTTCGCGCGCATGCACATTCGAGATGTGTAGCTCGATCAGCCCGGCGTCGAGCTCCTTGCAGGCGTCGCGCAGCGCGATCGAGGTGTGCGTCAGGGCGCCGGCGTTGAGGATCACCGGTTCCTTCGCGTCGGCCGCGGCGTGGATCCAGCCGATCAGTTCGCCCTCGAGGTCGCTCTGCCGGACCTGCACCTCGACGCCCAGCTCGGCGGCAGCGCGCTCACACAGCACGACAAGGTCGGCGTAGGTGGTCGAGCCGTACACCTCGGGCTGGCGCTTGCCCAGACGGCCGAGGTTCGGACCGTTGATCACCTGGATCTTCACAGCAGCACCGTCCCCTTGTTGCCGTCGTTCTCGCGGGCTACGGCCGAGTATGCCGCCGCCAGCAGTGTCGGGTCCGGACCCTCGAGCCGACCCGGCTTGGCGAGCCCGTCGAGCACCACGAACCGCAGCATGCCTGCCCGGTTCTTCTTGTCGGTCTGCATGCCCTTGACCAGGTCGGCGAACGCATCGGCGTCGTAGCTCGTCGGCAGTCCGACGCTGGCCAGGATCGCGCGGTGCCGGTCGGCGGTCGCGTCGTCGAGGCGTCCGGCCAGTCGGCCCAGTTCGGCCGCGAACACCAGGCCGACGGACACGGCCGCGCCGTGCCGCCAGCGGTACTTCTCCCGGCGCTCGATCGCGTGGCCGAGAGTGTGGCCGTAGTTGAGGATCTCGCGCAGGTTCGACTCCTTGAGGTCGGCGGCCACCACCTTCGCCTTGACCTCCACCGAGCGGCGGATCAGTTCGGGCAGCACCTCGCCGGTCGGATCGAGTGCGGCCTCGGGGTCGCGCTCGATCAGTTCGAGGATCACCGGGTCCGCGATGAAGCCGGTCTTGATGACCTCGGCCATGCCCGCGACGATCTCGTTACGCGGCACCGTCTCCAGGGTCGCCAGGTCGACGAGCACCGCGGACGGCTCGTGGAACGAGCCGACCAGGTTCTTGCCCGCGTCGGTGTTGATGCCGGTCTTCCCGCCGACCGCCGCGTCGACCATCGCCAGCAGCGTGGTGGGCACGTGCACGATCCGCACGCCGCGCATCCAGGTCGCCGCCACGAAGCCAGCCAGGTCGGTGGCGGCGCCGCCGCCCAGGCTGACCACGGCGTCGCTGCGGGTCAGGCCGATCCGGCCGAGCACCTCCCAGCAGAAGCCCGCGACCGCGAGATCCTTGCCGTCCTCGGCGTCGGGGATCTCGATGCGGTGCGCGTCGATGCCCTTCGCGGCGAGCGCGGCACGCACGGCCTCCGCGGTCTGCGCCAGCGGCGGCTGGTGGAAGATCGCCACCGTGCGGGTGCCGATCAGCTCGTCCACGAGCTCGCCGAGCAGCCCGCGCCCGATGATCACCGGGTAGGGGCTGGCGGTCTGCACCTCGACGCGTACGGGTTCGGTCACAGTCTGCTTCTTTCCCTCGGACTACTTCTACGGTTCCAGTTTGGCGACGAGTTGCTGCACGACGCGCGCCGGGCTGCGACCGTCGGTGCGCACCCGGATGGTCGACACCTTCCGGTACAGCGGCCGCCTGCGCCGCATCAGGTCGCGGTACTTCTGCCGCGGGTCGCCGCCCGCGAGCAGCGGTCGCGAGTCGTTCGCACCGGTCCGCTTGAGGCCCTCCGCGACGCTGATCTCCAGGTACACCACGGTATGCCCGGCCAGTCGCTCCCGGGTGGCCTCGGACAGGATCGAGCCGCCGCCGAGCGAGACGATGCCGTCCTGCTCGAGCAGGGCGCGCCGCACCACGTCCTCCTCGATCGTCCGGAAGGCCGGTTCGCCGTCATGCGCGAAGATCTCCGGGATGGTCCGGCCGGTCTCGCGTTCGATCGCCACGTCGGTGTCGAAGATGTCCACGTCCAGAGCCCGGGCCAGCCTGCGACCGATGGTGGACTTACCCGCGCCGGGCGGCCCGATGAGCACCGCACGCGGGGTCATCGGGACGTCACCTCGCCAGTCGCTCCCGCACTGCCGCCAGGTAGCCCTCGACGTTGCGCGCGGTCTCGTCGGCCGAGTCGCCACCGAACTTCTCCAGCGCCGCCTGTGCGACCACGAGCGCGACCATGGACTCGGCGACCACGCCGGCAGCGGGTACCGCGCACACGTCGCTGCGCTGATGGATGGCCACGGCTTCCTCGCCGGTCGCCATGTCGACGGTCGCCAGTGCGCGCGGGACGGTGGAGATCGGCTTCATCGCCGCCCGCACCCTCAGTGCCTCGCCGTTGGTCATGCCGCCCTCGAGGCCGCCCGCGCGGTTGGTCGAGCGCAGCACGCCGTCCGGGCCGGGCTTGATCTCGTCGTGCGCTGCACTGCCGCGCCGACGCGAGGTCTCGAAGCCATCGCCGACCTCGACGCCCTTGATGGCCTGAATTCCCATCAGGGCGGCGGCAAGTCGCGAGTCGAGACGGTTCTCGCCGCTGATGAACGAACCGAGGCCGACGGGCAGCCCCTCGACGATGACCTCGACGATGCCGCCGAGGGTGTCGCCTTCCTTCTTGGCCGCCTCGATCTCGGCGATCATCGCGGCCTCCGCCTCTGCACCGAAGGCACGCACCGGGCTGGCGTCGATCGCGGCGAGATCGTCGGCCGTGGGCAGCGGGCTGTCCGGCGCGGACGCCGCAGTGCCGATGGAGATCACGTGCGAGATGACCTCGACGCCGAACACCTGGCGCAGGAAGTTGCGGGCCACGGTGCCGGCGGCGACGCGGGCGGCGGTCTCGCGGGCACTGGCCCGCTCGAGGACCGGACGGGCGTCGTCGAAGCCGTACTTGAGCATGCCCGAGTAGTCGGCGTGCCCGGGTCGGGGACGGGTCAGCGGCGCGTTGCGCGCGAGGTCCTTGAGCAGCGCCTCGTCGACCGGGTCGGCCGACATGACGGTCTCCCACTTGGGCCACTCGGTGTTGCCGACCTCGATGGCGACGGGACCGCCCATGGTCCGGCCGTGGCGGACGCCGCCGAGCACGGTGACCTTGTCGGCCTCGAAGGCCATACGCGCGCCGCGGCCGTAACCGAGGCGGCGGCGGGCCAATTGGGCAGAAATCTCGTCCGAGGTGACCTCGACCCCGGCGACCATCCCGTCGAGGAGGGCGACCAGGGCGGGACCGTGGGATTCTCCGGCAGTTATCCAGCGCAGCACGCTGACCATCCTTTCACGAAAGCCCAACCCGGCCGCACACCGGCCGGTCCCCCGCTACGCTCCCCCGGCGGCGACCATTGCCAGCACCGTCGCGGCGCACATCGACGGGCCGTGCGGCAGGCTGACGCCGCGCCTGCCGGCAGCGAGAACGGCCACCCCGACCACGGCGGTGAGGGCGACCGCACCGACGGCAGCGAGCAGCCACGCCCGACCGCCCGCGATCCCCGCCGCCGCGCCGAGACCGAGCGCCAACTTCACGTCCCCCGCACCCATCGCGGCCGGTGCGAGCAGGTGCACAGCCAGGTACAGGCCCGCCAGCAGCGCGGCCCCCACCAGCGCCGACGTCCCTCGTCCGGCGAGGGCACCGACGACGAGGACCGCCGCGGCGCCGGGCAGCGTCAGCGCGTTCGGCAGCCGGCGAACCCGCACATCGACGGCAGTCAGGCACACGCACCACCACAGCAACGCGCAGACGGCGGCCACGACGAGCGGACCGTCGGCCACGACTACCGCGACCGCGAACCCCACGGCGGTCGCGCCGACACACCAGAGCGGCGGATCCGTGAGGAACCGGCGCAGCAACGGCCGGGTCGCCAACCCGACGAGCACACCCACGACTGCGGCGAGAACCGTGACCATGCCTCGACACTCTCACTCGGCAGGCCCCCGCCGACAGCCCGAGATCGCCGTCCTGTGGACAACCCCGTCCTGTGGACAACCGCCCGCGGCAGGCCCGGCCGTCCTCGTCGGTGCCGCCACGCGCAGCGGACGCATGGCGGCACCGTCCGGGGTCAGCGGTCCGCGTCGGTGTAGCGGATGATTCCGCGAATGTTGCGTCCCTCCAGCATGTCCCGGTACCCGTCGTTGATCTGCTCGAGCCGGTACTGCCGCGTGACCATGTCGTCGAGGTTGAGCTTGCCCGCCTTGTACATCGACAGCAGCTGCGGGATGTCGTAGTGCGGGTTGGCGCCGCCGAAGAGGCTGCCCTGCAGGTTCTTCTGCAACAGCGTCAGCATCGACAGGTTGAGTGTCACCTTGTTGTCGAGGAGGCTGCCCATCGCGGTCAACACGACGGTGCCCGCCTTCGCGGTGATTCCCATCCACAGGTCGACGTCGTCACCGTTCACCTCACCGACGGTGACGATGGTCTTCTTGGCCATGCCCCCCGCGGTGATCTCGGCGATGGCGCCGGCCGCCTCCTCGACCGTCGCGTAGACGTGGGTGGCACCGAACTTCAGCGCCTGCTCACGCTTCCACTCCACCGGATCGATCGCGAAGATGAACCGGGCGCCGGAGTTGACCGCACCCTGCAGGGCCGAGATGCCGACACCGCCGAGTCCCACGACCGCGACGTCCTGGCCCGGCCGGATCTGGGCCGTGTGGGTGGCCGACCCGTAGCCGGTGGTGACGCCGCAGCCGACCAGGCAGGCCACCTCGAACGGGATCGACGGGTCGATCTTCACCACCGAGCTCTGGTGCACCACCATGTACGGCGAGAACGTGCCGAGCAGCGTCATCGGGTAGACGTTCTGGCCGCGGGCCTGGATCCGGAACGAGCCGTCGCTGACCGAGGCCCCACCGAGGAGGTACATGCCCAGATCGCAGAGGTTCCGCAGACCGGCCTGACACGACGGACACTTGCCACACGACGGGATGAACGACAGCACGACGTGGTCGCCCGGTGCGAGGTCCTCGACCCCCTCACCGACCTCGGTGACGATGCCCGCACCCTCGTGGCCGCCGAGGACGGGGAATCCGGCCATCGGGATGCCGCCGGTGACGAGATGGTGGTCGGAGTGGCACATGCCCGACGCTTCCATCTGGACCTTGACCTCGCCCTTGTGGGGGTCGCCGATCTCGATCTCCTCGATGGCCCACGGCTGATTGAATTCCCAGATCAAAGCACCCTTGGTCTTCATGACACCCCTGCTCTCGTCGTCAACAGTGATGCGACCGCGCCGTCGAACCCGCGGCCGCCGTGGCCTTCCGGTTGCGGCGCCAAGAGTAGACAGCCATATGGACGGGTGTCCGGTCATTCGGCGAATTCACAGCCGGAACTGTCCGACGGGGCTTCCTCGGCGCGTCAGCGCAGGTTCAGTGCGTCGGCCATCGCGGCGCGCGGCGCGGGGCGACCGGTGAACTGCTCGACCTGACCGAACGCCTGGTTCAGCAGCATCCGGAGTCCGTCGACGACGATCCCGCCCGCGGCCTGTACCGCGGAGGCCAGCGGAGTGGGCCAGGGGTCGTAGATCGCGTCGAACACGACCGGAGCCTGCGCGACGGCGGACGCGAACGGTGCCACGGCGTCGGCGGGCACGGTGCTCACCGCGACCGCGGCGCCGCCGCAGGCGACGGCCAGATCGTCGAAGCCCGCGTACCGGGCCGTCAGGCCCATCTCGGCCGCACACGCCAGCGATCCCGCGGCCCGACCGGCGTCACGGGCAACCACCGTCACCCCATGGACGCCGAGATCCGCGAGCGCACGCAACGCGGGCCGGGAGGTACCGCCTGCGCCGATCACCACGGCGTCGGCGCCGGTGAGGTCCACGACGCCGACCTCCGCGAGCGCACCGGCGACACCGTCGACGTCGGTGCAGTCGGCCCGCCAGCCGCCGTCGATCCGGACCAGCGTGTTGGCCGACCCGATCTGCACGGCCCGTTCGGTGCGCTCGGTCGCGAACTCGAGCGCGGCCAGCTTGCCGGGCATGGTGACCGACAGCCCGACCCACTCCGGGCCCAGGCCTTCGACGAGGCCCGGCAACTGTTCGCCGGTGCACTCGATGCGGTCGTAGGTCCAGTCGGTCAGGCCGAGCGCCCGGTAGGCGGCCAGGTGCAGTTGCGGCGAGCGGGAATGCTCGATCGGCTTGCCGAGTACCGCCGCCTTGCGCGGGCCCGGGATGCCCGGTGTGTCAACGGCCACTGTCGAGGATCCCGCTTCCCTGCGCCTTCTTGATGTTCTGGAGGTGCTCGTCGTAGCTCTTGGTGAACAGCGTGGTGCCCTGCTTGTCGATGGTGACGAAGTACAGCCAGTCGCCGGGTGGTGCGGCCTCCACAGCCTGCACCGCGGTGATCGACGGCGAGGAGATCGGGGTGGCCGGCAGACCGTCCTTGGCGTAGGTGTTCCAGGGCGTCACCCTCGCGCGGTCCGCATCGGTGGTCGCCACCTCGGTGGCGTCGAGGGCGTAGTTCACCGTCGAGTCGAACTCGAGACGCTGCGGCACCGCGAGCCGGTTGATGATCACCCGGGCGACCTTGCCGAAGTCGCTCGGCAGGGACTCGCGCTCGACCATCGACGCCGTGATCAGCACCTGGTACGGCGACAGGCCGACTGCGGCGCCCGCGGTCCGGATGCCGGTGGCCTCGTACTTGGCGGCGCTGCCGCTGACCAGGGTCCGCAGAATCTCCGTCGGCGTTCCCGCCGGGTCGAAGTCCCAGCTGCCGGCCGCGATCAGACCCTCGAGCTGCCGCTTGCGGTCGGGCACGCCTGCCACCTGGGCGGCGGCCCAGTCCGGGACACCGAGCCCGGCCAGGTCGGGGCTGGCGCCCGCCGCGTCGAGATCGGCGACGCTGACACACTTCGGCACGCCCCCGTCGGCGGGAACACAACTGGCCTGCGAGATGAGGGTGTAGATACCACGCTTGGTCGCGCCGGTGGTGACGTCGCGGGTGTCGTGGAGCTGACGGCCCTCCGAGATCACCACGGAGCCGACCCGCGAGTTCGGGTCGACGATCGCGGCGACCGCGTCGGCCGCAGGCAGCTTCGACTGGACGTGGTAGTACCCGGGCTGGACCGAGTTCATCGCACTGTTGCCGACCGCGGCGTTGTAGAACGCGGCGCTGCTCGCCACCACGCCCTTCTCGGCCATCTGCTCGCCGATCTGGGTCGCGGTGTCACCGCTCTGCACGACGACGACGACCTCCGGGCCTGCCTCGCCGCTCGCGAAGTCGGCGGGCGAGTTGTCGCCGAGGAACTTCTTCGCGCCGATGTAGCCGACGCCGCAGATCAACGCCACCACGACCAGTCCCGCGAGTGCGACGACGAACCGGCCCTTGCCTTTGCCCTTGCGTTCGGCCGCCTCGCGCAGACGCCGTTCCTCGGCTCGGCTGAGATAACGCTGGGGTTCGCGCTGGGGTTCGCGCGACCATCCGTCGGTCACAGACCGTCCTCCATGTGTGAGTGCGGATCCTGCTGGGTCCGCAGGTACCTGCTCCGCTGGTCCAACCACCCCTGCAGGATCGCGACGGCGGCGGCCTGGTCGATGACCGATCGTTGACCCTTGGCCTTGACCCCGCTCTCCCGCAGCGCCCGTGACGCGGTGACCGTGGTGAAGCGCTCGTCGGTCATACGCACGGGCACCGGCGCGAGCCGATCCCGGAGCTGCGCGGCGAACCTCGTCGCCAGCCCCGCGGCGGTTCCCCGCTCCCCACGAAGGGTCTGCGGCAGACCGACGATAACCTCTACGGCCTCGTACTCCTCGACTATCGCGGCGAGTCGCGCGAGGTCGGAGGTATCCGCCTTGGACTTCGACCGCGGCACCGTCTCCACCGGCGTGGCGAGGATGCCGTCGGGATCGCTGGCCGCGACGCCGATGCGCACGCTGCCGACATCGACGGCGATCCGCCTGCCCCGCCCGGGATCGGAGACGCCCGGCTGGTCGGCCCGACCGGGGTCGGCGACACCCGGATCGTCGGACTCGCTCACCCGGCGATCTCGGCGACGCGGGCGCGCACCGCCGACAACGCTGCCGGGATACCGGCGGCGTCGGAGCCCGACCCCTGAGCCATCTCGGGCTTTCCGCCACCACGGCCGCCGATGCTCGGTCCGAACGCGGCGACCAGGTCGCCGGCCTTCACGCCGAGTTCCTGGGCCGCCTTGTTGGCGCTGACCACGAACGGCACCTTGCCGTCGGCGTTGCCCAGCAACACGACGACGGCGGGCTCGGTGCCGAAGCGGCCACGGATGTCGGTGGCGAGGGTGCGCAGGTCTCCTCCGCCGACGCCGTCGGGCGCGGCCTCGGCGACGAGCAGCAGTCCGCCCACCCTTTCGGCCTTGTCCACGAAGGATCCGGCGGCGGCGAGCACCGCAGCTGCCTTGGTCTGCTCGAGTTCCTTCTCCGCGACCTTGAGCCGCTCGACAAGCTGCTCGACGCGGCCGGGCACCTCCTCGGACGGCACCTTCAGCGCGGTCGCGACGCCGGCGAGCAGCGCGCGTTCCTTGGCGAGGTACCGGTAGGAGTCGAGACCGACGAACGCCTCGACGCGGCGCGCTCCGGAGCCGACGGACGACTCACCGAGCAGCGTGATCTGACCGATCTGCGCCGACGACTGCACGTGAGTGCCGCCGCACAGCTCCATGGAGAACCGTCCGCCGATCTCGACGACCCGGACCTCGTCGCCGTAGTTCTCGCCGAACAGCGCCATCGCGCCCATCGACTTCGCCTTGTCCAGGTCGGTGACGAACGTGTTGACGGTGTGGTTCGCGGCGACCGCCTCGTTGGCGACGGCCTCGATGTCGGCGAGCTGCTGCGCCGAGAGTTGGTTCTGCGCGGCAAAGTCGAACCGCAGGTAGCCGGGCTTGTTCAGCGAGCCCTTCTGGGTGGTGTTCGGGCCGAGCACCTGCCGCAGCGCGGCGTGCACCATGTGCGTGCCGGAGTGGCCCTGCGTGGCGCCGGACCGCCAGGACGGGTCGACCTGCGCGAGGATCGCGTCACCCTCGGTGATCTGCCCCTCCTCGACGGTGACCTTGTGCACCCACACCTTCTTCGCGATCTTCTGCACGTCCCGAACCCGGATCTTGAGACCGGGTCCGGTGATGGTGCCGATGTCGGCGATCTGCCCACCGGCCTCCGCGTAGAGCGGGGTGCGGTCGAGGATCACCTCGACCTCCTGCCCCGCGGTCGCCGTCGGTACCCGCACGCCACCGGAGATCAGCGCGAGAACCGTTGCCTCGGTGGTCAGTTCGGCGAAGCCGGTGAACTCGGTCTCGCCGCGGTCGACGAACTCCTTGTAGATGCTCAGGTCCGCGTGCGCGTGCTTGCGGGACTGCGCATCCTCCTTGGCGCGCTTGCGCTGCTCGGCCATCAGCGACCGGAAGCCGTCCTCGTCGACGGTCAGGCCCGCCTCGGACGCCATCTCGAGGGTCAGGTCGATCGGGAAGCCGTAGGTGTCGTGGAGGACGAACGCCTCGCTGCCACCGAAAACCTTCTTGCCCGCCGCCTTCACGTCGTCGGCCTCTGCCTCGAACATCTTCGAGCCGGACGCCAGGGTCCGCAGGAACGCGGACTCCTCGCCGACCGCGACACCGAGAATGCGGTCGAAGTCCGTCGCGAGGACCGGGTACGACGGGGCCATCGTGTCGCGCACGACGGTGACGAACTCGCTCATGCTGGGCTGGTCCGCTCCCAGCAGCTTCGCCGAGCGGACGATGCGGCGCAGCAGTCGGCGCAGCACGTAGCCCCGGCCCTCGTTGCCGGGGTTGACGCCGTCCGCGATCAACATGACCGCGGTGCGGGCGTGGTCGGCGATGACGCGGAAGCGGACGTCCGACTCGTTGTCGACGCCGTAGCTGGCGCCGGTCAGCTCCTCGGCCTTGGTGATCACGGGACGCACCAGGTCGGTCTCGTAGACGTTGTCGACGTTCTGCAGCAGGAACGCGACCCGCTCGACACCGAGGCCGGTGTCGATGTTCTGCTTCGGCAGCGGGCCGAGGATCTCGAAGTTGTCCTTACCGATGCCGTCGCCACGCTCGTTCTGCATGAAGACGAGGTTCCAGATCTCGAGGTAGCGGTCCTCGTCGGCCTCCGGGCCGCCCGGGGCGCCGTACTCGGGGCCGCGGTCGTAGTAGATCTCCGAGCACGGGCCGCACGGGCCGGGGATGCCCATGGACCAGTAGTTGTCGGCCATGCCGCGGCGCTGGATGCGCTCGTCCGGGATGCCGGCTTCCTGCTTCCAGATCTCGCGGGCCTCGTCGTCGTCGAGGTAGACGGTCACCCACAGTCGCTCGGGGTCGAAGCCGTAGCCGCCGTCGTCGACGCTGTTCGTCAACAGCGCCCACGCGTGCTTGATCGCACCGCGCTTGAAGTAGTCGCCGAAGGAGAAGTTGCCGGCCATCTGGAAGAAGGTGTTGTGCCGGGTCGTGACGCCGACGTTCTCGATGTCGCCCGTGCGCACGCACTTCTGCACACTGGTCGCGGTGACGTACGGCGGCGTCTGCTGGCCCAGGAAGTACGGCTTGAACTGCACCATGCCCGCGTTGACGAACAGCAGGTTCGGGTCGTCGAGAATGAGGGAGGCGCTGGCCACCTCGGTGTGACCCGCCTTGACGAAGTGGTCGAGGAATCGCCTGCGGATCTCGTGGGTCTGCACCTGAGTTGCCCTTCGCGTATGACAGTGTTCGGCCGCCGATCACGCCGCGGGCGCGGCGAATCGACCAGTGTCCAGCTTAACGGTCCAGTCGGGTCGGTTTCCGACGGCGGCCGGGCGGCCGCGCCGCAGGAGCGCTTTCGGGAAGCCTCGGCCCCGGGAAACGGGGCCGAAGCTGCCGAAAGCCGACGGCCGCGTCACCCCCTCACGATCCGACGCAACTTGCCGACCCGCGCGGCGATCTCGCGTTCGGCGCCGTGGGTGGTCGGCTCGTAGTAGTCGACGCCGACCAGCTCGTCCGGCGGGTACTGCTGCGCGAGAACGCCGTCCGCGGTGTCGTGCGGGTACCGGTAGCCGACCGCGTTGCCCAGCTTCTCGGCCCCCGCGTAGTGACCGTCGCGCAGGTGCGGCGGCACCAGTCCCGCCCTGCCCGCGGTCACGTCCGCCATCGCCGCGCCCAGCGCCGCGATCACCGCGCCCGACTTCGGCGCGGTCGCCAGGTGGATGGTGGCCTGAGCCAGCGCCAGTCGTGCCTCGGGCATGCCGATCAGTTGGACCGCCTGCGCCGCAGCGGTCGCGGTCTGCAGCGCGGTCGGGTCGGCCATCCCGATGTCCTCGCTGGCATGCACCACCAGCCGCCGGGCGATGAAGCGCGGGTCCTCGCCCGCGACGATCATCCGGGCCAGGTAGTGCAACGCCGCGTCGACGTCGGACCCGCGGATCGACTTGATGAACGCACTGATCACGTCGTAGTGCTGGTCGCCGTCGCGGTCGTAGCGGACCGCGGCCTTGTCGACACTGGACTCGACGGTCTCGAGGTCGACGACCGCGGGCTCGCCGGTGGCCGCCGCGTCGAGTGCGGTGCCCGCGGCGGCCTCGAGCGCGGTCAGCGCCCGACGCGCGTCCCCACCCGCGAGCCGCACCAGGTGTGCGGTCGCCTCCTCGGTCAGTCGCACGCTGCCGCCGAGACCGCGCCGATCGGTCACCGCCCGGTCGAGCAGCTCCCGGATGTCGGCCTCGCTCAACGGCTGCAGCTGCAGTACCAGCGACCGCGACAGCAGCGGCGAGACAACCGAGAACGACGGGTTCTCGGTGGTCGCGGCGACGAGCAGCACGATCCGGTTCTCGACCGCGGCGAGCAAGGCGTCCTGCTGGGTCTTCGAGAAGCGGTGCACCTCGTCGATGAAGAGGACGGTCTGTTCGCCTGCCGTGAGTCGGCGGCGGGCCAGGTCGATGACCGCCCGCACGTCCTTGACTCCGGCCGACAGCGCGGACAGCGCCTCGAACCGTCGGCCCGTCGCCTGGGAGATCAGTGAGGCCAGGGTCGTCTTGCCGGTGCCGGGCGGGCCGTACAGCATCACCGACGCGGCACCCGACCCCTCGACCAGTCGTCGCAGCGGTGCGCCCGGGCCGAGCAGGTGTCCCTGCCCGACCACCTCGCCGAGGGTCGCCGGTCGCATCCGGACGGCGAGCGGGGCGTCGGGTCGGACCGCCGGCAGTGCCGCGTTCGCCGGCCCCGGCTCGGTGTCGGATTCTGGCGACGCGAACAGTCCCGTGTCCGGTTCGTCGGACGCTCCCAGCCAGTCACTCACGGCGTCGACGTTACTGAAGACCCCCGACCGCGGCGTACGCCCCGCAACCAACCTCCCGCCCCTCGCCTGGTGTGAACGGACCGTTCATGTCCGTGGCGAGCCTGAACTGTCCGTTCACACCCGGACGCGTGGCCGGACTCGGACGCGGCGGCGAACATCGAATGAACTCCGCGCGCACACCCTCGTTTCGAATTGAGCGAGCGTCCAGGTCCGGGTCTGATCCTGGGGTGCCTGAATCTCACCTGCCCGACGCCTCCCGCGAGAACCCCCGGCTGAGCAGGCGGGGACTGTTGCGGGGGTCGGTAATCGCGGCCGGGGCCGGCCTCGCCGCATCGGTCACCGGACGGGCGGCGGCCGCACCGCTCGTCGCGTTCGGCCACGGGGTCGCGTCCGGGGATCCGCTGCCCGACCGCGTCGTGATCTGGACCAGGGTCACCCCCTCGACCGCCGCGGCCCCGGGTTCCGGTGCGGGCGAGCGGGTTCCGGTGCGGTGGGAGATGTCGACCGACCCGGGGTTCGTCTCGGTGATGCGCAGTGGCACCGTCACCGCGACCGCCGATGCCGACCACACCGTCAAGGTGGACGTCACCGGCCTGGAGCCCGCGACGACCTACCACTACCGCTTCACCGCGACCACCCTGGGCCAGGTCTCCCCGACGGGACGAACCCGCACCGCGCCCGCCACGGACGCCGAGCTCGACCGTCTGCGGTTCGGCGTGGTGTCGTGCTCGAACTGGGAAGCCGGCTACTTCGGCGCGTACCGGCACCTGGCACTGCGCGACGACCTGGATGCCGTCATCCACCTCGGCGACTACATCTACGAGTACGGCCGCGGCGAGTACGGCGGCCGCAACGGCTCGGTGCGACTGCACGAGCCGGCCCACGAGATCGTCTCCCTCGCCGACTACCGGATTCGACACGCGCAGTACAAGACCGACCCCGACCTGACGGCACTGCACGCGCGGGTGCCCTTCATCGCGACCTGGGACGACCACGAGTCCGCGGACAACTCCTACCGCTCGGGCGCGGAGAACCACACCCCCGCCACCGAGGGCGACTGGGCGGCGCGCAAGGCGAACTCGGCACGCGCGTACTTCGAGTGGATGCCGGTGCGCGTTTCGAGTAGCGGCTCCGACGCCGCGCTGTACCGGCGCTTCCGGTTCGGTTCCCTCGCCGAGATCTCGATGCTCGACTTGCGGACCTACCGTGACGAGCAGGCGACCGCGGGCGCCGGCTGGCGCCGGGTCGACGCCCCGGAGCGGACCATCACCGGCCGGGCCCAGATGGACTGGCTGACAAACGGAATCGTGTCCTCGCCCGCCCGCTGGAAGGTGGTCGGGAACCCGGTGATGATCGCGCCGTGCCTGTTCCCGCCTCTCGACGCGCGCAGCACCGCCGCGCTGACCGAGACGGTCGGGCTGCCGCAGGGCGGAATCCCGTACAACACGGACCAGTGGGACGGCTACACCGCCGACCGCAGACGCCTGTTCGACGCGATCGCGGGGCACGGGGTGGACAACACGGTGTTCATCACCGGTGACATCCATTCGTCGTGGGCCTGCGACCTGCCGGTAGACGCGGCGAACTACCCGACCGGCCCGACCGTCGGCGCGGAGTTCGTGGTGCCGTCGGTGACCTCGCCGAACATCGACGACATGCTGAAGGTGCCGCCGCGCACCGCGACGGTCGCGATCGAGGAGGCGTTCAAGGCGGTCAACCGGCACGTGCGTTACGTCGAACTCGACTCGCACGGCTACGGCGTCTTCGAACTCGCGCCTGCGGGCGCACAGATGGACTGGTACTACCTCACCGACCCGACCGATCCGCGCAGCGGCGTTCGCCACGCGGCGAGCTTCCGGGTCGCGGACCGGGCGCAGCGTCTCGTGCCCGCTCCGTCCGCGCTGGGAACCTAGGGCTGACCGCCCGCCCAACTGCCGAGCAGGCTCTCCGCTGCCGCCTCGCCCTGACGGTCGCCGGCACGGTAGGCGGGCACCCAGGCCGAGCGGTCGCTCAGGTCGGGACCGATTGCCGCCGCCGATTCCTCGTCGGGGGCGATGGCGACGACGGTGTCCGCGTCCGCCTCGGCGAGCTCACGCACGACCTGGTCGCGGGGCAGAACCGACGCCATCGGATCGACAAGCACGATCAGCCGCGCACCGGCGGCGAGGTCGGCGTTCGTCGCGGAGTGCATGCCTCCGTCCATGTAGCGCCGGCCGTCGATGGTGACCGGCGGGAAGATTCCGGGGAGCGCGCGGCTCGCGACCACCGCAGGCAGCAGCGCGACGCCGCTCTCGCGGTCGAAGACGACCCGTTCCCCGGTCTCGATGTCGACCGCCGCAACCTTCAAAGCGGTCGGCGGCCAGTCCCGCGCACCGACGAGTGCGGCCATCCGATCGAGGTGAATCTCCTGGTGGGAGCCGTCCATCCCGGCGGCGAGGGCACCGATACGCCGACGCGCCTCCGCCGGCTCCAGACTGCCGTCACGCAGCAAGGCGAAGACCGCGTTCTGTCGGTCGGGATCGACCGGCGGCAGTTCCGGTTCGCCGGGGGTCGGCCGGGTCGGTTCGGCGAGCCGCTCGGTGTCCTGCCCGCTCGCCAGTACCGCGCCGACCATCGCGCCCGCCGAGGTCCCGACGATCAGGTCGGCCGCGGCGAGGTCGACTCCCCCGCGCCGCAACCCGGCGACCAGGCCCGACATCCACGCGACACCCACCGGTCCACCAGCTCCGAGCACCACCGCCCGACCCGACCTGTGCGGCGAGGCACCCGACGGCCGGCCGGCGATGGTCACCACGGCTACTGCCAGAGGTTCTCGAGGGCTGCGGCCGTCTCGTTCGCGTGCGCGACGACGGCGGTTGCGTTCGCCCGTGCGGCGGCCCTGGCCAGCGCCTTCCACCGCCCGATCAACGCCTTCGACCGCGGCACCGACAGCTGGTGCTCGCGGACCGCGGCGATGCGGGCGTGGTCCTCGGGCAGGAACCAGTAGGTCGAGAGCCACACCCAGGCCAACTGCGCTTCGACGAGCCTGGTCGCGAGCAGGTCGTCGTCCGCGAGTTGCGGCCACATTCCCACGACCTCGGCCTGCCAGGCTTCCACCATGGCGGCCGAGCGCTCATCGGTGAGCTCGAACTTGCACAGGCAGCCGGGGAACGAGGTGAGGGCGTACGCGATGTCGAGCGTGGCGTCACGGAACCCGCCCCACTCGTAGTCCAGGAACCGGACGCCCTCGTCGTTGACGATGATGTTGTCCGGGCACAGGTCCGACGGGCTGAACGCCCGGTACCGACCGCCGTCGAACAGCCGCACCGCCCGCCCGGCGAGCTCGATCACCTCCGGGTCCACGACGACTCCGAGTTCGCGTTCGAGCATCGCCGGCACGTTCGGGATGCGCGAGGCAACCTGCTCGGCGACCAGGTTGCCCTGTTCGGCGACCCCGGTACGCCGGAGGAGGGCGGTGAAATCCTCCTCGCGACCGACGGTCGCGGCGTGCATCCGCCCGATCGCCTGGGCCAGCGCCATCAACGAATTGGTCACGGCGGACTCGTCGGCCCGCACCAGCAGGTCCGCGATCGGCATCGCGTCGCCGAGGTCGGTGAGGACCAGCAGTCGGGCGGACAGGTCGTAGGCGATCAGGGCCGGACCCGGCCGGTTCTCGGTGGCGAGCGCCGTCGCGAACTGGTACGACACCGCTTCGCGCAGGAACGCGGCGTCGGCGACCTCGCCGGAGACCAGTCGTCCGTCGCCGCCGGAGAAGGTGTCCTCGTGGTACACCGCGACGCTGCGCGCCTCGGCGGTCTCGGACAGTTCCCGGACTTGCTTGATCACCAGCGTCCGCGGCAGCGAGAAGGGGTTCTCGGCGCACCGCACCCGGAGAACGATGGTTCGGCCGCTCCCCCCGAGATCGACGGGATCGACGAGGGTGACCGGGGCTCCGGTCCGTCGCTCGAGCAGCCGTTCGGCTGCGGCAACCACCTCTGAAACAGGGTCGGCCAACAGTGCAGTCATCGCCACCCAACCTACCCGGTCACGCACGGTTTCAGGGCACCCTCGTCGAACCTTCCGACGGTCTCGCGCGGGGTTTCTCGGGCCGACCTGGCGAAACAGACCACTTCGTACGCCTTGTCTCGACACGGTCACGATCGAAGCCGTGAAGCAACGGTGCGGCAGTCCCCGGGAGCCTCCCCCGGGGACTGCCGGCCGTCAGGAAGCGGACGGGTCCGCGGCACCGCCAGCGGACGCGGCCGGACCGTCACCCTTGGGTTCGGGCTTGGCGTCGATGCCGGACTCCTTGCGCTGCTGCGCGGTGATCGGCGCCGGGGCGTCGGTCAACGGGTCGACGCCACCACCGGACTTCGGGAAGGCGATGACCTCGCGGATGGAGTCCATCCCGGCGAGCAGCGCGGTGATCCGGTCCCAGCCGAACGCGATGCCGCCGTGCGGCGGGGCGCCGAAGGCGAAGGCGTCGAGCAGGAAGCCGAACTTCTCCTCCGCCTCCTCGTGCGAGATGCCCATCACCTTGAAGACACGTTCCTGAATGTCCTTGCGGTGGATACGGATCGAGCCGCCGCCGATCTCGTTGCCGTTGCAGACGATGTCGTAGGCGTAGGCCAGGGCCTCCCCCGGGTCGGTGTCGAAGGTGCCCATCGACTCCGGCTTCGGCGAGGTGAACGCGTGGTGCACGGCCGTCCAGGCGCTGTAGCCGAGGGCGACGTCGCCGCTCGCGGTGGCGTCGGCGGTCGGCTCGAACATCGGCGCGTCGACGACCCACACGAACGCCCACTCGTTCGGGTCGATGAGGTCCTGCTTGCGCGCGATCTCGCCGCGCGCGGCACCGAGCAGCGCGCGCGACGACTTGGTGGCGCCCGCGCCGAAGAAGATGCAGTCGCCCGGCTTGGCACCGACGTGCGCGGCGAGGCCCGCCCGCTCGGTGTCGGTGAGGTTCTTGGCCACCGGACCGGTCAACGTGCCGTCCTCGCCGACGAGCACGTAGGCCAGGCCCGGCGCGCCGCGCTGCTTGGCCCAGTCCTGCCAACGGTCGAGCTCGCGACGCGGCTGCGCGGCCCCGCCGGGCATGACCACGGCGCCGACGTACTCGGCCTGGAAGACGCGGAACGTCGTGTCCTTGAAGAACTCCTTGCACTCCACGAGCTCGACGCCGAACCGCAGGTCGGGCTTGTCGGAGCCGTAGCGGCGCATCGCCTCGGCGTAGGTCATCCGCGCGATCGGCGTGGTGATCTCGTGCCCGATCAGCTTCCAGACGTTGGTCAGGATCTCCTCGGCGAGGAGGATGACGTCGTCCTGGTTGACGAAGCTCATCTCGATGTCGAGCTGGGTGAACTCGGGCTGGCGGTCCGCGCGGAAGTCCTCGTCCCGGTAGCAGCGCGCGATCTGGTAGTAGCGCTCGATGCCGCCCACCATCAGCAGCTGCTTGAACAGCTGCGGGCTCTGCGGCAGCGCGTAGAAGCTGCCCGGCTGCAGTCGGGCGGGGACCAGGAAGTCGCGGGCGCCCTCAGGGGTGGACCGGGTCAGGGTCGGGGTCTCGACCTCGACGAACTCGTGGTGCGCGAGCACCTCACGGGCGGCGGCGTTGACCTTCGAGCGCAGCCGGATCGCGTGCCCCGGTCCCTCGCGGCGCAGGTCGAGGTAGCGGTACTTCAGCCGCGCTTCCTCACCGGCGTTGTCGTCGAGCTGGAACGGGAGCGGCGCGCTCTCGTTGAGCACCTCGAGCGCGGTGACGTTGACCTCGATCGCGCCGGTGGGGATCTCGAAGTTCTGGTTGCCCTCGGGCCGGACCTCGACGGTGCCGGTGACCTTGACGCAGTACTCGGCGCGCAGGCGGTGGGCCTGCTCGGCGGCCGCACCCTCGCGGAAGACCACCTGTGCGACCCCCGAGGCGTCGCGCAGATCGATGAAGATCACCCCACCGTGATCGCGCCGCCGGGCCACCCATCCGGTGAGGGTGACGGTCTGGTCGGCGTGCTCGGCTCGCAGCGAGCCGGCGAGATGGGTGCGCAGCACGGGTTTCCTTTCAGAAAATTCCAGGACTTGTTGTTGCAGTGATCCTACGGAGGTCGGACACGACAAGACACATCGCATTAGACGAATGGTCAGAGCCGTTGTCGTGCAAAGGTGGACATCTACGGCATGTCGACTCTCGACGAAAGTGGTGACGATGACATTCAACGACGGCGCTCGGATGGATTCGGGACGGGTCTCGGTCGGCGGCGGCGGGGGCGGCGGTCGGGGCGGCAAGTTCGCGCTCGGCGGCGGCGCCGGCGGTCTGATCGTGCTCGTGCTCGCCCTGCTGATGGGCGGCAACCCGGGGTCGCTGTTGGGCGGACTGTCCGGCGCGGTCAGCGGCCCGGCCCAGGTGGGCACCGGCGCCGCGAACACCCTGGAGGGCTGCGAGACCGGCGCCGACGCGAACCGCGACGTGAACTGCCGGGTCGCGTTCACCGCCGCGAGCCTCGACTCGGTGTGGGAGCAGCAGCTCAAGCAGCAGACCGGCACCGCGTACGTCCAGCCGGCCGTCATGCTGTTCTCGGGTGCGGTGAACACCGGCTGCGGCAACGCCACCAGCGACGTGGGGCCGTTCTACTGCCCCGCCGACTCCACCGCCTACTTCGACACCAGCTTCTTCCAGCTGCTGGTCGACCGGTTCGGTTCCAGTGGCGGCCCGCTCGCCCAGGAGTACGTGGTCGCGCACGAGATCGGCCACCACATCCAGAACCAGCTCGGCGACATCGGCCGCGCCCAGACCGACCCGAAGGGCGCGCAGTCCGCGGCGGTACGGACCGAACTGCAGGCCGACTGCTACGCGGGCATCTGGGCACACTTCGCCGACAGCCAGCCCGGGCCCGACGGCGGCCCGCCGTTCCTCAACACCCTCACCGAGGCGGACATCAAGGACGCGCTCTCGGCGGCGTCGTCGGTGGGTGACGACCGGATCCAGCGGGCCTCGAGCGGCCGGGTCAATCCCGAGGGCTGGACGCACGGCTCCTCGGAACAGCGGCAGAAGTGGTTCCTCACCGGCTACCGCACCGGCCGGGTGGCCGACTGCAACACCTACGCGGCCCGCGACCTGAACAACCCGCCGGCGCTGAAGCCGTAACCTGCAGCGATACGGCCGCCCATGCGCGACGCATGGGCGGCCGAATCATCTTGCGGCACTGTCTGACAACTACCTGACTACTTGGACGCGCCCTTCGTGCGGTCCAGGCCGAGTGCGTCGGTCATCGTGAAGAACAGATCGGTCTGATCGGTCAGGCCACTGACGTTCGCCGCCCGGGGACCGAAGGCCGCGACCTTCAGCTGCGAGCCGGTGTGTCCTTCGGACTCGACCGCCGGGTCCTCGGACGTGCCGTAGCTCAGCGTCATCTCGGAGCCGTCCTTGGTGGTGAGTCGGCGGGTCAGGCCCGGGTAGACGATGTCCCGCGCCCGCTCGAACGGAAGGTTCTGCGCCGTCGCGATGGAGGCGATGTCGGCGTCGGTCATGTTTCCGACGATCTGGCTGGAGTGCGCGTGGTCGGCGGTGACGACGACCAGTGTCTGCCCGTCCGCCTTGGCGAACGCGAGTGCCTTCTGCACGGCCTCGTCGAGGTCGACGGTCTCACCGATCTGGCCGCACGGGTTGGCGGCGTGGTCCTGCTTGTCGATGGACGCGCCCTCGACCTGCAGGAAGAAGCCGTTGTCGTTGGGGGCGAGCAGGTCAATGGCCTTCTGGGTCATCGCGGCCAGGGTGGGCACCTCGGCGGTCCGCTTGGGGTTGTCGATGCAGGTCTCGGCGGGCTGCAGGTAGCCGCCGCGGGTGGCGACCGACCCCTGCCAGCGGACCGGCATGTTGCCGTCGGCAAACAGTCCGAGCACCGGGGCGTCCTGGTTCGCCTTGTCGATCTTGTCCAGTTCCGTTGCGGTGGAGACCATCTGGTAGCCGCGAACCTTCGCCTGCTCGGCGAGGGTCCGGCCCTGCCACTCGCCCGCCTTGGCTGTCTCACCGAACGACTTGGCGCCGCCGCCGAGGGTGACGTCGGCGCGGGTGCCGAGGAACTGCTCGCTGATCGATCCCGCGCCGCCGTTCTCGAGCGCGTTCTCCGGACAGGTCTTGCTGGTGACCTCCGGGCCGTAGCACTTGCGGCTGCTGACGTGCGAGGCGAGGACGGCGGGGGTCGCGTCCTGGATCTCGGCGGTCGAGACGTTGCCGGTGGCCTTGCCTGCCGCCTTCGCCAACTCCAGGACGGTCCGCTGGGCCTGACCCTTGATGTCGACGGAGATCGCGCCGTTGTAGGTCTTGGTTCCCGCGGCCCAGGCGGATCCGCTGGCGGCAGAGTCGGTCACGTAGTCCGGCTTGCCGTCCTTGGTCAGTGCGTAGTGCGTGTACTGCCCGGTGATCGGCAGAGCGTCCAGGCCGGCGAAACTGCCGCCCGCACCCTCAGCGTAGTTGCGCGCCGCGGTGATCTCGGAGTCGCCCATCCCGTCACCGATCAGCAGGATGACGTTCTTCGCGCCGGACGAGTTGATCGCGTCCTTGAGGGCCTGCGACTGCTCGGAGTCGAGGCGGCGGGCGCCGCCGTTGCTCGTCACGTCTCCTGCGGCCGCGCGGGTGACCGTGTCGCCGTTGGACTTCGGCGAGTCACCGGATCCGCTGCTGCAGCCGGCGGCCGCCAGCGCTGTGAGCGCGAGCGCGGCCACCAGGACCCGGCGGGAATTGGTCGACGAGGACATTCGGATCGAGACTCCTTCGTGTGGGCGAAATGTTCGTTGTGCCGCGCCGAATGATCGGCCGCCACGATGAACGCCCGGCAACAGTCCGGGTGCCGTGAGGAGTCCTGCGTCAGAACAGGGTGAGTGCAGGGGCGGCGCCCGCGCCGACGAGCTCGCGCACCGGCGCAGGCGCGGCCTCGTGCCGGTGGTCGGAACTGCCACCGAGGCCGTACTTCTCGACCAGCGGCGCCACCCGGCCGCGCAACCACTGCTTGTACTCGGGTGTCACGTAGGCGCCGCGGCCGTAGAGCTGCCGGTACCGGCGGATCAGTGCCGGATGCTCCTCGGCCAGCCAGTTCAGGAACCAGCCCCGGGTACTGCCGCGCAGGTGCATCGGGAACACCGTGACCCCGGTCGCGCCCGCCTCGGAAATCGCACCGAGCAACTCGTCGAGGTGTCGCGTCGAGTCGGTCAGGTACGGAATCACCGGGGCCACCATCACATTGCAGTCGAAACCGGCGTCGGTGATCGCGCGGATCAGCTCGAGCCGAGCCCGCGGCGACGGCGTCCCGGGCTCGATTGCCTTCTGCAGGTCCGGGTCGTGGATGGCGAGCGACACCCCGATCCCGACGTCGACCTGCCGGGCGGCCAGGGTCAGCAGCGGCAGGTCGCGTCGCAGCAGCGTGCCCTTGGTGAGGATGGAGAACGGGGTGCCGGATTCCGCGAGGGCACCGATGATCCCGGGCATCAACCGGTATCGGCCCTCCGCCCGTTGGTACGGGTCGGTGTTGGTGCCGAGCGCGACCGGTTCGCGCTTCCAGGACCGCTTCGCCAGCTCGCGGCGCAGCACCGCCGCGATGTTGGTCTTCACCACGACCTGACTGTCGAAGTCGCGGCCCGCATCCAGCTCGAGGTACTCGTGTGTCGGTCGAGCGAAGCAGTAGCGACAGGCGTGCGAGCAACCGCGAAAGGCGTTGACGGTGAAGCGGAACGGCAGTGCCGACTCCTCCGGCACCTTGTTCAGGGCCGACTTGCACAGCACCTCGTGGAAGGTGATCCCCTCGAACTCGGGAGTCTGTACGCTGCGCACGAGGCCGACGCGCGCCAGGCCGGGGAGAGCACCGTCGTCGATCTGGGACTGCACGGCGTCGAGGGTCTGTCCCTGCCATCGCATACACAGAGTCGAACACTTGTTCTACGTTAAGTCAAGCGTGCGCGCCGACGACCGCCCCGACCGACGCCGCGACCCTCGCTACACTCCGCCGATGAGACGACGCCGCTCCACCGTGCGCACGGTCGCGATCCGCCTCGCCGCCGTCGCCGCCCTGCCCCTGCTCGCCTCGATCGCCGTCACGCCGACCGCCGCCGCGAGCGCCACAGTCCCGGCCTCGGCCTGCGGCACAGCCCTGACCGACGCCGAGATCGCCACCGTCGCGGCACTGTCGGACACCACGACGATCACCGCCGGCGATCCGATGGCTCGCCTCGGGGACCAGGTCGACCGTCAGCACCGGATCGCGGAGATCCTCGTCGCACACCACGACCGGCGCGGACTGTTCGGCATCGGCCTCGATGCCGTCGAGCAGGCCGCGGTGATGCCGCTGCAACGCTCCCCCGCCTCGTTCGCCACGCCCGCGTGGGCGCATGCGATCAGCACTGACCTGCTGCGGCGCTACCTGGTGAACGTGCACGCCGAATTCACCGGCACGCCAATCGAACCCGACTGGCAACGCTATTTCACCCTGGCCTACGACTGCGCCCAGTCGCCGGCGCGGGTCGCGATGACCGGATACAACGCGCACCTGACGATCGACCTGGCCCGGTCGGTCGCCGCAACCGGCACCACCGCGCAGAACGTGCCCGACTTCTACAAGATCGTCGACTCCATCGCCACCGACGGCGACGCGATCGTCACCCGGACCAAGGCGGTGTACGGCGCCGACCTCGGGCCCCTGTGGCGCTTCTACTTCCTCGGCGAGGGCCTCGACCGGCTCACCGGCGCCGGCGTCGGGTCCGAGCTGCTACTGCGGGCCGCCGACAGCGGATACAACACGCTGACCTTGGCCAACGGCTTCGCCCTGCAGAATCCACAGACCGCGCCAGGCGCCGAAGCCGAGATGAATGCGCTGTGGTCCACCGCCGACGGCGCCATCGAAGTCCTGGCCAGGCTCGGCGGGCTCTGAGACAATTCCGGACATGACTTCGTCTGTGGATCCGAAGGTTCCGCACACGAGCACCGACGTCCTGATCGTCGGTGCCGGACCGGTCGGGCTCACACTCGCCCTCGAACTGCGTCGCCGCGACGTCGACGTCATCGTCGTCGACAAGCTCGCCGAGCGCGCGCCGTACGCGAAGGCGGTCGGCATCCAGCCGCGCACGCTGGAACTGTGGGACGCCATGGGGGTGGCGAGACCGGCCCTCGACGCGGCGACCACCATGCGCGGACAACTGGTGTACGTCAACGGCGTCCGGACCGCGACGCTGGAGCTGTCGCTGCCGGACCAGGTGCCGTACCGCTTCGCCGCGCTGCCCCAGTACGAGACCGAACGGGTCCTCGCGGACGCGCTGGCGCAGCGCGGGGTGTCGGCGCGCCGCGAACTCGAGTTCGCCGGGTTCGACCAGCACGACGACCACGTCGTCTCGACCATCCGCGGCCCGCACGGTCGGTCGACGATCGCGTCCCGCTACCTGGTCGGCTGCGACGGCGCGCACAGCGCGGTCCGGAAGGGCCTCGGTGTCGGCTTCGAGGGCGACGCCTTCCCGGAGGAGTACATGCTCGCGGACGTCGAGGTGGACTGGAGCATGCCGACCGGGTTCGGGGTCAGGTCGATGCACCAGAGCGACGGTGTCACCGACGACCTGCTGGTGTGCATCCCGCTGCCCGGCGACCGCCGCTACCGGATCTCGATGCTCGTCCCCGACGAACTGTCCAGTGCGCCAACGGGTTCCGGCGAGGTCGCGCACGGACTCGAGGGCGGCAGGGCACCGGAACTGCGGCACGTGCAGGCGGTCCTGGACCGACTCTCGCCGCAGCCGACAATGGCGCACACGATGCGCTGGTCCTCGGTGTTCCGGATCAGCCACCGGCTGGCCGAACGCTACAGCGCGGGTCGGGTGTTCCTGGCCGGCGATGCCGCGCACATCCACCCGCCGACCGGCGCGCAGGGCATGAACACCGGCATCCAGGATGCCGTGAACCTCGGGTGGAAGTTGGCCCTGGCGGTGCGCGGACGCGCCGCGGAGGACCTGCTGGAGAGCTATCACCTCGAGCGTCACCCGGTCGGCGAGGAGGTGGTCGGGCGCACGGTGCGACAGGCTCGCCGTGGCATCGGCGCCGACGACACCGACCCAGCATCGGTCATGGCCCGCGAGGCGCAATTGCTGGTCGCCTACCCGGACAGCCCGCTGGTCGGAGAGGACGTCGCCGGCGGTTCGCTGGACGGTGGTCCGCTCCCCGGCGAACGGGCGCCGGACGCAACCGAACTCGGCCAGGACACCGCCACGTTCGGGACGCGACTGCACGAACTGCTGCGCCACCCGGGGCACACCCTGCTGCTGTGGGCGACAGACCAGGCGTCGTGGATGCGACAGCGCGACGTCGCCGCAGCGGTCGAGGAGCGGTACGGCCCGGAGGTCCGCGCCTACATCCTCACGGCGGCCGCGCTGCCCGACGCGTCGGGAATCACCCTGCGCGACAACGCCGGACACTTCGCGGCCGGCTACCGCCCGCACGGGCTGTGCGGTTACCTGATCCGGCCCGACAGCTACGTCGGGTACCGCAGCGACGCGATCACCGTCGACGGCCTCGACGAGCACCTGGCGGCAGTCCTGTGCTCGCGTCCCTGAGCGATAGCCGCGGGTAGCGCGTTGGAGTGCATTAGTTTCCACTTCATGGACACGGTCTCGCTACTGGTCGCCTCACCGCGCGGCCGGTACTTCTGCTCGAACGTCGGCTATGCCGCCGACAACGGCAAGCCGCGCCCCAATGAGCTCGTGCAATCGGCCGGCCAGGTCCTCGACGTCCTCGCGAACGTCGACGTCCGCGCGGTCGCCCGGTTGACGGAGATCGAGCTGCTCGACGCGTTGGCCCTGGCCACCGACTTTGCCCGCTACTGGCAGCCACCGGACAGGGAAGACCTGATGTTCGCTCGCCCGGAAATCGTTGCCGCCCTGCGGCCGATCGCCCAGGCAGCCCTGGCCTCACCCCATACCGACTGGTGGGCGGACCCCGTCGATCTCGGCAACCAGCGGTTGGTGGAGAAGCGCTACTCCCACCACGGCTGGTCGGAGTTGCCGCTGCGGATCCGCCGAGTCGACGGCCACCTGGAACGGTGGCGAGCGGACGCACTCACCAACGAACGCCGGTTCCGGGAGTATCTGATCGACGATCCGGACAGGCAGATCGGCGGCGAATGGTGGTCCACCCCGATCACCGGCGGGACACCCGTCACCAGCCGCGCGCGGGACGGCCTCGGCGCCCTGGAACTGCTGCTCGAAGAGGACGACATCTCGGATGGCAAGAACGCACGTGTCTGGCCGGTACGAATCGACGGCACGCCCCGCATCTACGAGATCACGAGTCCGGCGGCCTGGGCGCACCTTGTCGACACGTATCCCTTGCCGGTACCGGCGTCACGTCGCTCCGACTGGTACGCCACCACCGGAGAACACCACGACTGGTTCATTCCGGACTGGCTTGCGGTAGCGGCGGACTACGACGCCGTGCACCTGACCGTGCACGGCTACCTCACCACGCCCGGGATCGCGATCCCCCTCGCCGCCCATGCAGGTGCCACCGTGCTGGGCGGCTGGAACCCCGACGCCACCTTCTGGCTGCGTGGTGACCACATCGTCGTCGACGGGGATCCGACCGAGTGGCACCGGACCTCGGACGACCCCTGGGCGCGCGCCTGAGTAGCGCCGCGGGGTCCACCCGGTCGGCGATCACGGCCGGTCTCGACGAGGTCTCAGCGTCGACACTCAAGACAACTGTTGGAGGACAGATCCCATGGCACACGTGCACCGTTTCGACCACATCGGCATCACCGTCGCAGACCTTGCCTCGGTCACGGCCTTCTTCGTCGGACTGGGTCTCGAGGTCGAGGGCACCGGATCGGTGGAGGGCGAGTTCGTGGAGACCGTCTGCGGCATCCCGGGCGCGCACTGTCAGATCACCATGCTGCGGCCGCCCGGCGGTGGGTCCCGGCTGGAGCTCTCGAGCTTCGTCACGCCCGACCACCGGCCCGGATCGCCCACCGCGATGGCCAACGAGCTCGGTCTGCGCAACGTGTCGTTCGAGGTCGGGAACCTCCGGGCGGTCGTCGACGAGTTGGCGATGGACGGGTACGGGCTCATCGGCGGCATCGGGGAGTACGAGAACAGCGTGCAGATGGCCTACGTGCGTGGGCCTGAAGGGATCATCGTGTCCCTGTTCGAGCAGATCGGCTGACGCACCTGCCGCCGACAGGGGCGGTCAATGAAGAGTCGGTCGGTAGATGAGCTCCTGGATGTGACCGTCGAGGGTCCGGCTCTCGATCAGTTCGAGGTCGAAGTCGGCCGCACCCTGGAAGATCGGGTCGTCACCGGTCTGACCGGTGATCACGGGGAAGAGCGTCACCTGGATGAGGTCGACCAGGCCGGCGGCCATCAGCGCCCGGTTCATCGACAGGCTGCCGTGTGAGCGCAACGGCACCTCGGACTCCTGCTTGAGGCGGGCGACGACGTCGACGGCGTCACCGCTCACGACGGTCGCGTCCGGCCAGTCGAGAGGTCCGTGCAGGGTGGTCGACACCACCGTCGCCGGCAGACTCCTCATCCGGGAGACCCATGGGTCGCGCACCGACTCCTCTGTGTCCGAGGCCAGCAGCTGTGTGAACGCCCGATAGGTGTTGGCCCCGAAGACCATCCGCTGCTCCGTCTCGTACAAACCGAGGCGATGGTCGAGCAGTTCGGGGCCTTGCTTGCCCCAGTAGCCGCCCCAGTCCCCGTCGCTGACGCCGCCGAAGCCGTCGAGGCTGGAAAAGACGTCGAAGGTGTAGGTGGCGGTCATGGCGCTCTCCTCGGGTCCAAGTGACAAGGTCTGTGGATACAGACGGGAAATTACGGCGAAACTCATCGCCGTTCGACTCCCGGAGTCCCGGTCGCCCCGCACCCAGTCGAACATGCCGCCACCCTGGACCGCTGGAATACGGACGTCGAGACCGTCGGCGTGAGCACGCCGCCGAGCTCACCGACCTGGACACAGGCCGACTCACGGAGCGGGTCGCATGGGCGGTCCCACACTCGTTGCAAGGAGCCACGGCGAAAGACCATCTGGGACCTTTCCCGGATCCGCCCGTCTAGCATCGATCGTCGTGACCGACAGTGCCGTGGCCGACCGAACGCAGTCCGACCGACCGGACCCGACCCCGGTGTCCCGTGGGGATGTGACCAGGGTCCGGGTCGTCGCCGCCGTCGCGTCGGTGCTCGCGATCCTGGCCGCCGTGTCGGTGCCGTTCCTGCCGGTACAGCAGGAGACCGCGAAACTGTCCTGGCCGCAGGCGGGTTCGCTCACCAGTGTTGATGCTCCGCTGGTCTCGTACGCGCCGCTCGAACTCGACCTGAAGATTCCCGCGGCCGCGGTACAACAGTTGGCCGCGGCGGGCGGTGTCGTCGTCTCGACCGCCCCGGTGGGCTCAGCGGACGCGGCGCGCTACGGGCTCGTCGCCCGCATCAACGCGGGCGCGGATGGCGGATCCGCACAATTCGAGATCGTTCAACGCGACCAGCACCTGCTCTCGGTCCCGGTCGCCGACCTCGCGGGGCGGGCGGTGACCGTGACGTCGACCGCGGAACAGACCACCACCACGGTCGACGGCAGCGACGGGGCCACTCTCACCGGCGACTTCCGTCCGCAGATGGTCGGCGTATTCACTGATCTTCACGGCGCTGCTCCCGTTGGCCTGTCGGTGACCGCCGATCTCGACACCCGGTTCACGTCGACGCCGTCCGCGGTCAAGCTCGTCGCGATGATCGTCGCCGTCCTCGCGACGGTGGTCGCCCTCGTCGGGCTGCACCGGATCGACTCGCTCGACGGTCGTCGGGCGCGGCGGTTCCTGCCTGCGCGGTGGTGGAAGTTCGCGCCGATCGACGCGGTTGTGGTCGGGACCCTCGCGTTGTGGCACTTCATCGGCGCGAGCACCTCCGACGACGGCTACCAGTTCACGATGGCGCGGTCGTCGCTCGAATCGGGCTACATGGCCAACTACTTCCGGTGGTTCGGCGTCCCGGAGGCGCCGTTCGGGACCCCGTACTACGACCTGCTCGCGTGGATGACGAAGGTGTCGGTCGCCAGTCCGTGGATTCGACTCCCCGCCCTGATCGCGGGCATCGTCTGCTGGCTGGTGATCAGCCGCGAAGTGGCCCCGCGTCTCGGCGTCGCCGTCCGCCGAAACAGGGTGGCCCTGTGGACCGGCGGTCTGGTGTTCCTCGCCTTCTGGCTGCCGTACAACAACGGCCTGCGTCCCGAGCCGATCGTCGCCGCCGGGGTGCTGCTGACGTGGTGCTCGGTCGAACGCGCGATCGCGACCCGGCGCCTGCTCCCCGCCGCCGTCGCGATCCTCGTCGCAGCGCTCACCGTGACCGTCGGACCGTCGGGGATCATCTGCTTCGGCGCGCTCGTCGCGGGCGCCCGGCCGGTGCTGCAGATCGTCGCGGCACGCGCCAAGACCGTCGGCTACCTCGCCGTCCTCGGCCCGATCGCCGCGGCAGGTCTCGTTGTCCTGGTCGCGGCGTTCGCCGACCAGACCCTCGCCGCGGTCCTCGAGATGCAACGAGTGCACACAATTCCACCGACGAACGCCTGGTTCGAGGAGTACAAGCGCTACGAGTGGCTGTTCAACATCAACGCCGACGGATCGCTGGCCCGCCGGTTCGGGGTGTTCGTGATGGTGCTCTCGATCGTCTCGAGCCTGCTGGTGATGCTGCGACGCGGCGGCCGGATCCCCGGCACCGCGGCGGGCCCGTCACGCCGGATCATCGGCATCACCGCCGCCGCGATGGCGCTGATGATGTTCACGCCCACCAAGTGGACCCACCATTTCGGGGTGTTCGCCGGCCTAACCGGTTCGCTCGCTGTCCTGACCGCAGTCGCGGTGGGCCCGCTGGTGCTGCGGTCGCGACGCAACCGGGCACTGTTCGCCGCGGCGATGCTGTTCGTTCTCGCGCTCGCGTTCACCAGCAGCAACAGTTGGTGGTACATCTCGGCGTGGGGCATCCCGTGGTGGGACAAGCCGGTGATGATCGCCGGTCACGGCGCGGGCACCGTCCTGCTCGGTCTGACGGTGGTGATGCTGCTCGTCGCAGCGTGGTGCTTCTTCCGGGAACCCCACGAGGACAAGTCCACTCGCCCGGGCCGGCTGTGGTCGATTCCACCGCTGACGGTCGTGGCCGGTGCGATGGTCGTGTTCTTCGTGCTCTCGATGACCAAGGGCGCCGTCGCGCAGTACCCGTCGTTCTCGTTGGCCAAGTCGAACTTCGGGGCCCTCGCCGGGCACTCCTGCGGCCTGGCGGAGGATGTGCTGGTCGAAACCGATCCCAACGCGTCGATGCTGCAGCCGCTGACTGCCGCACCGGCGAACGCGCTCGGCGCAGAAAACGTCGGATTCACCCCGAACGGGGTGGCCCGCGACTTGACGTCCGACGAGAAGGCCGCGTCCGAGGGTATGGCGAAGTCACTCGACAACGACGACGCCAAGTCCAGCAACGCGGCCGGCACGGCAGGCGGCCAAGGTTCCGTCGGCATCAACGGCAGCAGCGTTGCCCTGCCCTTCGGGCTCGACCCGGCGACCACCCCGGTACTCGGCACCTACGGCGCCGGCGGCCCGGCGTCGTTGACCTCGGACTGGTACGCATTGCCCGAGGGCGGCGACCTGGTGTCGATCACCGCCGCGGGCCGCGTGTACTCGGTGAACGCCGACGGCATCATCACCCCCGGTGCGCGCGTCGAACTCGACTACGGTGTCCGGGGCGGCGACGGCGCCGTTCAGAAGCTGGGCAGTGCCCTTCCCATCGACATCGGACCCGCGCCCTCGTGGCGAAACCTTCGGATACCGCGCGATCGGATTCCCAGGGAGGCGAACGCCGTACGGGTGGTCGTGGACGACAGCGACACGCGGCCCGACCAGTGGGTCGCCGTGACACCGCCGAGGGTCCCGAGGACGACCACCCTCAACGAGCTGGTCGGCTCGACCACACCGACCATGATCGACTGGGAGGTGGCACTGCAGTTCCCGTGCCAGCAGCCCTTCGCCCATCGTCTCGGCGTCGCCGAGATCCCGGAGTACCGGATCCTCCCGGACCGACCCGGTGCGGTGATGACGAGCCTGTGGCAAGACCACTTCGGCGGCGGCCCACTCGGGTGGATCGACCTCACCGCAACTGGACGCACCCTCCCGACCTACCTCGACGGCGACTGGGACCGCGACTGGGGCAGCCTCGAGCAGTACTCGCGAATCGACCCGAACGCTGAACCCGCACAGCTCGACACCGCGACCGTGGAACGTTCGGGCACGTGGAACCCGGCACCGATCAACATCGCGTGGTGATCGGTCGAGTCGACAGCCAATAACCGCCAAGGAGATCGGGGGCGCCCGCTGGGCCATCTCCCCGGTGGCCGCGACGGTGCCCGCTGTGTCGCGGCCACCGATGCGGGTGAACTCCTCAGCTCCTGGCCGATCAGCGGCTGACGTGTTGCTCGGACTACACCCACAGCGCGGTCGCCGGATCGGCGGCGTGGTCGGCGGCGTGGGCACGGTGCGCGTCGGACGAGACCGTCACCACCCGGGACACGGTCCCGGAACGCTCAGCCGCGGTGGTGGTCTCCGGACCGAAGCTGTTCATTCCCACGGTAATTCCTTCCATTCTGTCGACAGTCGCGCGGTCCAGCGGGGGTCTCGGTGTTCGAGGTACGCGCGGACGCCCTCGGCTGCGTCGAGGTCTCGGTAGAGCTCACCGAGACGCCTGCCCATGGCACCGCTGAAGGCGTTGCGCTGCCGCGACCGGTTCAGCGTGAGGGTCGCGACTCCGCCGTCGATCTCGGCCAGGACGTCGCTCACGGTGCCAGCCCCTTCACTGCCGTGACGAGCTCCGCGATGTGCTGCCCCTGCACCTGGTAGCCGGGGAAGTAGCAGCACACCCGGTCGGCGTGGTCCCCGAAGCGGGCGACGATCTCGGCGGCACACTCCTCGGGGGTGCCGTGCACGGCGAGGGTGGCGAGCATCCTGTCGTCGATCAGATCTGTCATCGCGGCGTACTCGCCCTGCTTGGACAGCGCGTTCAGCTTCGGCTGCGCGTCGGCCCATCCCTCGACCTCGAGGACCGGCCGGTATGCGGGAGTCGAACCGTAGAACGCGAGCAGACTGCGCACGCCACGCGATGCCGCCTCGAGCTCCTCCGGTGTGCGGCCGACCCCGACGATCACCTGCGGGTAGATCGCGAGGTCCGCGGCGGTACGACCGCCGCGTTCGAGCCCCTCCCTCACCGCCGGCAGCGTCCGCTCCCGGAAGTGCCGGACGCTGTTGAACGGCATCACCAGCAGGCCGTCGGCCACCTCGGCCGCCGTTCGGGTCATGACGGGCCCGAGCGCCCCCATACAGATCGGCGGCGGACCGTACGGGTTCGGCCCCGGATCGAAGGTCGGTGGCATCAACGTGTGCGTGGTGAACTCACCCTCGAACCGCAGACGCGAATTGCCCTCCCACGCATCGAAGATCGACTTGATCGCCAGGACCGTTTCACGCATGCGGGCGGCCGGGCGCGACCATTGCGCGCCGTACCGCTTCTCGATGTGCGGGCGGATCTGTGATCCGAGTCCGAGCCGGAAGCGGCCGCGACTGAGGGTCTGCAAGTCGTAGGCGGTGTTGGCGAGGTGCATCGGGCTGCGGGGCAACGCGATCGCGACGTTCGTCATCAGGTCGACGTCCACTGCGGCCGCCGCCGCGACCAACGGCACGAACACATCGTGCGCGCCCTCGAAGGTGAACAGGCCGTCCACTCCGAGTTCGACGAGTTCGCGTGCGCGGCGCGCCGCGTCTTCCGGCCGACCGTCGAGTTGGACGTCTATCTGCACGGGTGTTTCTCCTTCTGCCGGGCGGAATCTCGTCGCTGTGCCGAGGCAGAACCTACAACGCATTGCCCGACGAATCGACGAATTGGCCTACACCTCGGACGATCCCCGGGCACCCACCTGACCGGTTCACACGTCAGCGCTCACGGCCCGTCCGCGCCGTCCACGATCGCCTGCACCAGCGCCCCGTACCGTTCGATCAGCTCCTCTCGCTCGATGACGTCGGTGCCGAGCAGACCCATCGTCCGCGTGCCACCCGCCAGGCCGAGCAGCACGGCGAGGACCAACTGCGAACGGACCTTGCTCGCGGAGGTGTCGCCGATCCGGTCTGCGATCGCGGCGACGTAACGCTGGTGATAGTCCGCCCGCGCGGCCTCGCGGTCCTCGGACTCGTGGATCAGCAGCAGCACCGTCGCCAGCGGCTCGGGCGCATCGGTGTCGCGACGTTCGACGAGGCGGCGAACCAGGCCGTGTCCCACCGGTTCCCGGGCACCGAGCTCATCGGTGATCGTCGGTTCCGACGGGTCCGCCGCGGCGAGAAGACCCGCCTTGCTGCCCATCAGCTTCATCACCAGTGCCGGCGAACATCCGGCCGCGGCGGCAATGTCCTTGATCGTCGTCGCGGTGTACCCCCGCCGCGCGAACAGGTCACGGGCGGCGGCGATGACGGCGTCACGGGTGGACGGCGAGCTCACCTCGCCACGACCGGCGCGGCGACATGGTGTGCGACCGGCACGACGTCCTCGGCCAGGTCGAGGTCGACTTCTTCGGGCCGGGCGAGGACGAGGAGCGGCCGCGTCACGGTGCACCGGTCGCTGCCGAGCACGGTGATCAGGTAGCGACCGGTCGGCGGCTGCGCGAGCTCGTAGCGCCCATCCCTGCCGGTGACCGTCGATGCCACGTACTCCCCCGTCGCCTGGACCAGGCTGACCACCGCGTCCGGGCACGGCACCCCCGACTCCGTCACGCGGCCGGTCAGCCTCAGCCGCTGCGCCAGGACCACGGACTGCCGGGAGTCGGAGCCGTCGAAGTCGAGCACCTGCGACTGCGACGCCCATCCGTCCGCACTGGCGACCACCAGGTACGGACCCGGCGCCGGCAGCACCACGGAGAACTCCCCGGTGTTGTCGGCCCGACTCCAGTCGACCGGCTCCCCCGTGGTGCGCAGTACCGTGATCACCGCCTGCCGGATCGGCGCCAGGTCGGCCCGCAGCACCGAGCCGGTGACCACGAGTTCGGAGGGAACCTCCTCCTCGGCGGGCGTGACCGGGACCGTCGGTGCAGCGGACGCAGCAGCAGCGGTGGCGCGCGGGATGTACGCGGCGACCACGGTGCCCGCGAGCGCGGCCATGGCCGCCATCCCGAAGACGACCTGGAACGCGCCGAGCGACGGCAGCTCGTGTCCCGCCACGTCCATCGTGATCGTGGTCAGGATCGCCGAGATCACCGCGCTGGACACGGATGTGCCGACCGACCGCAGCAGGGCGTTGAGTCCGTTCGCCGATGCGGTCTCGGTGATCGGCACCGAGCCCATGATCAGCATCGGCATGGTCGCGTAGGCGATGGCGGTGCCGGAGGTCACCAACATCGAGCCGAGGACGATCAGGGGCACCGAGCCGGTCAGGAAGATGCGCGCGGTGTATGCGGCGGCGAGCACGATCGTGCCGATCAGCAGTGTGTACTTCGCGCCGATCCGTCCGGTCAGCCGTCCGGCGATCGGTGCCACGACCACCATCATCAGGCCGCCCGGCATCATGCACAGTCCCGCGACGAGCACCGACAGCCCGTGCCCGTAGCCGGTGGCCTCGGTCATCTCCAACTGCTGGGTTGTCGACATCATGTTGGCGTACATGGAGATTCCCACGAGCAGCGCGGCGATGTTGGTCAGCAAGACCGGCCTCCGCGCTGACGTGCGCAGGTCCACCATCGGTTGGTTGACGCGCAGCTCGAACGGGAACCAGATCGCGAAGGCCACGATCGCGACGACCAGCGCCAGGATCGTCGGCTCGCTCAGCCAGCCCCACGTGCCGCCCTTCGAGATCGCCAGCAACAGTGCCGCCAGCGCGACGGACAGCAGCACGGCGCCGCCGATGTCGAAGCGGCCGGGTGTGCGGACCGGCGATTCGGGGACGACGGCCAGCACCGCGACCAGCATCGCAACGCCTGCGATCGTGGACACCCAGAAGACCGCTTCCCAGCCGAGGTGCTGGTACACCAACCCGGTCAGCGGCAACCCGAGTGCGGAACCGATGCCGAGCGTCGCGCTCATCATCGCCGTCGCGCCGGCGACCTTCGCCTTCGGGAGTTCGTCGCGCAGGATGCCGATGCCGACCGGGACCAGAGCGGACGCAAGACCTTGCAGGCCGCGGCCGATCAGGACGGTGACGAAGGTGCCGCCGACCGCGGCGATCACCGACCCGACGACCATGGTCGACAGCGACACCAGCATCATGCGGCGCTTGCCGAACATGTCCGCCAGCCGAGAGACGATCGGGGTGGCGACCGCCGCCGTCAGCAGCGTGATGGTGACCAGCCAGGATGCGCTCGCGTAGTCGATGTGGAGGATCGCCGGGAACTCGGTGAGCAGCGGGATGACCAGTGTCTGCTGCAGTGCCACGAGGGTTCCGGACATGCACAGCACCGTGGTGAGCACCCCGGTGGACACCCGGGTCGACGGTTTCGAGTGACTGGACAAGCGGCATCTCCGAGAGCAGACGGGAAACACAGGGTGAACGGCCGTTCACCCCATGGGAGTGAACACCCGTTCACCCCTCCCGTGCAACCCGGACAATCCCGGCCTGCCGCCGCGGCGGCGGTCAGGCCGCCTCGCTTCCCGCACTCTTGGCGAACTCACCCGCCATCGCCCAGGCGTCCCGTTCGGCCGCGAAGGCCGCGACCTGCGTCGCGCGGAACCCGGCAATCGAATCCGCATTGTCGGCCAGGAACCGCTCGTGCTCGGCGAGCGAGAACGAGCCGGGCGCACTGGCCTCGCGGCCGAGGTTCGCACGGCCCGAGGCGGATTGGCGGACGCAGCGACCCCCGCGCGGCCGCGGGCGGCGGCCGCGGCCGGGGTGCTGCCCGACGACGACGCATCGACACTCGTGGAGGCGTTCGACGTGCTCGCCCAGATCCGGCTCCGGCACCAGTGCGAGCAGCTCGAACGGGGCGAACAACCGGTCCCACCGAGCGGGATGCGCCCCCTACGCGAGCGCCGATTGTGATCACCGCCGCGGTATGCGGATCCGCTATCTTCCAGTACTGCAATCCATTTGGGCTTCAGTTCGGGTATTGCGCGACAAAGAAGAATGTCTTACGTTGTGGTCGCCACGTTGCGTACCGACGAGAACTGCTCCTCGGGGGCGCCGATCTCCACCGCTTCGCTTGCCACAACGCCTGACCTGACGTCCACGTGCGGAATCGCTCGCCGTCGGACGACCACACGGAGGATTGCATGGAAAGCCTGTTCGACAACCAGGACATGACGGGCCTCGCGGCCGCGATCCGCGACGGCGAGGTGTCGGCCCGCGAGGTCGTCGAGTTCGCGCTGCACCGCCTCGAGGAACGCAATCCCACCGTCAACGCGGTGGTGTGCGAGCGTGGGGAGGCCGCGCTCGCCGAGGTGGACGACGGTCTGCCGGACGGTCCGTTGCGTGGAATCCCGTTCCTGATCAAGGACCTCGGGGCCGACGTGGCGGGACTGCCGACCACCAACGGTTCCCGGATGTTCGCGGGCCGGATCGCGCAGCAAGACAGCAAACTCGTCTCCCGGTACCGGCGGGCGGGCCTCGTCGTGATCGGCAAGACGAACACCCCAGAGTTCGGCCAGAACGCGAGCACCGAACCGGTGCTGTTCGGTCCGACACGCAATCCGCACCGCCTCACCCACAGTGCGGGCGGGTCGTCGGGTGGAGCGGGTGCGGCGGTCGCGGTGGGCATCACTCCGGCGGCCCACGGCAGCGACGGTGGCGGTTCGATCCGCATCCCGTCGTCGGCCAACGGATTGGTGGGTCTCAAGCCGTCCCGTGGTCGGATGCCGTCCGCGTCGCCGATGGCCTCCCCTATGGCGGTGCAGCATGCACTCACCCGCAGCGTCCGCGACACCGCACTGCTGCTGGACCTGACGTGTGGGCCCGCGGTGGGCGCCGCGTTCGGCATCGCATCGCCGGCCCGCCCCTACGCCGAGGAAGTCGGTGCCGATCCCGGCACGCTGCGCATCGGACTGACCACGACGATGCCGTCCGGGGATCCCGTGCACCCCGACTGTGCGGCTGTCGCGTCGGACGTCGGAATCATGCTCGAGAAGTTGGGGCATCGCGTCGAGACCGCGGCGCCGGACTTCCCGTACGACGCGTTGATCGCGGCGATTCAGTACCTGATGGCGTCATCGATGTCGGTCGAGATCGATCAGCGGCTCGCCGAGTTGGGACGGCCGCTGCGGGACGACGATCTCGAGACCATGGCACGGGTGCAGTACGAACGCTGCAAGGGCCAGGCCAGCGCCACCGACCTCGCGTTCGCCTACACCGAACTCGAGCGTGCGGGCCGGCAGATCGGGCAGTTCTTCACCGGGTACGACCTTCTCCTCACCCCGACCCTGGGGCGACCCACGCCGCCGCTGGGAGTGCTCGACAGCATGGATCTCGAGGCCATGTGGAAGCACGCCGGCGACTTCTCCGCGATGACCTCCCCGTTCAACTGCACAGGGCAGCCGGCGATCTCGCTGCCGCTGGGAACGGACTCGAACGGCCTGCCGCTCGGCGCGCAGCTCGTCGCGGCCCACGGCCGGGAGGATCTGTTGCTGCGGGTCGCATCACAGCTCGAGGCCGCGTACCCGTGGAACATTGCACCGACCTGGCCGGCAATCGAGGGCTGACGCCACACGATGCCGTCCATCGCGCCCCACTGGTGGCAGGATCGACAGGTGACCACCGCAGGCCCCGGACGCCCCCGACTGACCAAGCAGCGACGACCGGGGCCGACCGCGCAGGCCGAGATCCTCGACGCCGCCGCGGAACTGTTCACCACCCGGGGGTTCGCGTCCACCTCGACGCGGCAGATCGCCGAGGTGGTCGGGGTCCGTCAGGCCTCGCTCTACCACCACTTCTCGACCAAGGACCACATCCTTGCCGCACTGCTGGAGAAGACGGTCTCCGCACCGTTGGAGCTGGCGAACCGGCTGGCCGGCCGCGACGAGTCGGCGGCGGTCCGGTTGTATGCGTTGATCCTGTTCGACAGCGGCCAGCTGATGTCGGGCCGGTGGAACCTCGGTGCCCTCTGCCTGCTGCCCGAGCTGCGCACCGAGCGGTTCGCCCGGTTCCGTCGCGAACGCCAACTCCTGTGTGTGCAGTACGAGGCGTTGTCGGCGGCCGTGCTCGATCAGCTCGGCGCCGGCGATGCAGCCGGTCGCGCAGGCCTGCCGTTCCGCATCGTGGAGACCGTGATCAACGAGCGCAGTGATGCCGAAACGGTGTGGGACACCGAGACCGAAGGGTCCGCGCCCGGTGGTGTCGACTCGCCGGCGCTGCTCGCCGATGCCGGTCTGCGGGTGCTGGGCTGGACGGACGTCGAATCCCTGCGGGCGCCGTCCGAGCAACTGCTGTCCGCCGCGGCAACGTGAGCACCGACTGCGGGTTCTGCGCTCTGGTCGCCGACCCGGCGGGTGCCGACGTCGTGTTCGAGGACGCCGACACGCTCGCCTTCCTCGACCGCCGACCGGTGTTCAAGGGCCACACCCTCCTGGTGCCGCGCACGCACGTCGCGACTCTCGCAGACCTCCCGGCCGACCTGGTGACGCCGGTCTTCGCTGCCGCGCAACGACTTTCCGCCGCCGTGGTCGCCGGACTCGGCGCCGAGGGGTCCTTCGTGGCGATGAACAACGTGGTCTCCCAGAGTGTCCCGCACCTGCACGTGCACATCGTCCCGCGCACCAAGGGCGACGGGCTCCGCGGATTCTTCTGGCCGCGGACCCGGTACGCCGACGCGACGGAGTCCGCCGACTACGCCGCACGGATCAGGTCGGCACTTGGCTGAGAACCGGACACTCGTCCCGAGCGGCCCTCACCACCACCACACTTCGCTGAGCGCCGCTTCGCTGTGGCATCGTCGGGGTATGGACGAGACGCCCACCATCACCGACGACGAGTCACCCGTACGGCCCCCACGTCACCGCACCAGTGACGACTCGGAAACTCCAACGGGCGACCCGATCCCGCGTCTCGACGACGTCGAATCCGATGTCTCGGCCGATCAGTGGATTGTCGACGCTGTCAGGGACATCAACGACGCTGTCAACGCGCTCTCGCTGCCCGCACCGCAGACGGATGACGAGCGAGCCCCGGCCGAGGAGACTTCGGACGCCGCCACGAGCACCGGAGAAGCCGCGGACGCCGCTGCGAGCATCGACGGCGTGGACCCGCACGAGATCGCCGACGATGACGCACCACCGTTCTGGGATCGGCTGGACGACGTCGCACGCGGCCGGGGTATCGCGGATCCACGATTCCCGTGGCTGCGCATCCACCAGGGAAGGCCGGCACTGCATTCCGCGATCGCGACGGTACTCGCGGACCCGACCCAACCGCCGACCCACGTCGTCACCATCCAGGGCGCCCGGTGCCGGTCACTGTCCGAGTTCTGCAGCACGTGGGGCGATGCGCTCGAATTCCCCCGCTACTACGGTCGGAACATCGATGCGTTCAGCGAGTGCTTCCGCGACCTGCTCGACCTCTCCGACGGCGGAATCGGAAGCCAGTTCGGTGACCGGCCCGGCCGACCTGTCGAGCGGTTGGTGATCTGTGTCGCCGATGCCGAACTGATGCTGGAACACGAAGACCTGACGGGTCCGGAGGAGCTGATCGAACTCCTCGATCAGCTCTGGTCGGACGTCGCACAGCCACGATGCGACCTGCACGTGGTCTACAGTCCCGGAAACGATTTCAGCCGCGAAGCGCTACGGCAGCGAATCGGGATGACGGGCTCGGCCGCGGAGCGCGCGGCGAGCCTCGCGCGCAGGATCGACGTCCTCGCGTCACTCGCCGCGGCACTGGACCGACGTGACGACCTCTTCGACGCGGTGTCGGGTGCCGAGACGAATGCCGAGACACTGACCGCGGTGCAGGAGCTTCTGGGACTCTCACCCGCCGGTGCGGCCGCGGTGACGTCGATGCCCGTGACCTCGTTCAACGCCTCGCATCAACGCGGATACCGACGCCGGCTCGACACACTGCGTGCCGAACACAGGAAGCTGACATCCGCAGGCGGCCAGGTCGAATAGTCGCCCACGGGTCCACCGACGCGGCCGTCTACCCGACGAGCCGGACGACCTCGTCGTCGGTCAGTACCGTCTCCGGCACCCGACTCGCCTCGCGTGCCAGCTGCACTGCGCGGAAGAGCGGCCGCTCCTCGAGTCCGGCGCCCCGCGCCTCCGCCCGCAACTGGCCGATCAGCGCGTCGGACATCGCGACGGCGGGCACGAGGTCGCCGGACACCAGCGCGTCGGCGAGCGAGCGCAGAGCCAGCACCTCGAGCTCGCGGCCACCGTCGGCGGTGTAGAGCGCCAGCGGGACCGACACCCGGCGCGTGTTGTCGCCGACCCGCAGCGCCACCTGGCTGACCCGGGCTGCCCGCACCACCAGCTCGGCGCTCAGCGCGAGACTCAGGTTCACCGACTTGGTCCGGATTCCGGTGCACGAGTGCACCGTGGTGCCGGACAACCAGATTCGGCGCCGCATCGCCAGCAGGGCGGACAACGCGGTCGGCACCGCGATGATCGCGCCGACCAGGACCGCCACCGTCACGGGCGCGAACAGTCCGACCACGACGGCGACCAGCGCGCCGAGAACCACCGACACCACCGCGAGCCCGCGCAGCCGCGGCCGGATCATCTCGGCCGGAATCAGGTCCAGCGCAACCGATCCCGCGTTATCACCCGCCGGCAAGGACCGAACCCACCTCGGCGACCACCGATGCCACCGGCACCTGCCGCTGATCGCCGGTCGAGAGGTCCTTGACGCCGATCACGCCGTCGGCGAGGTCGCGCTCGCCGAGGACCAGCGCCAGTCGGGCACCGGACCTGTCCGCCGCCTTCATCGCACCCTTGACACCGCGGCCGCCGTACGCAATGTCCACGCGAATTCCCGCGGCCCGCAACTGTGCCGCGATGACCACGAGCTTCGCCTTGGCTTCGTCGCCCAGCGGCACCCCGAACACCTCGCAGCGCGCCGGACCCGCGATCGCCTTGCCCTCCGCTTCGAGCGCGAGCACCGTGCGGTCGACACCGAGCCCGAACCCGATGCCGGACAAGGCTTGTCCGCCGAGCTGTTCCATCAGTCCGTCGTAGCGGCCGCCGCCACCGATGCCCGACTGCGCCCCGAGGCCGTCGTGGACGAACTCGAAGGTGGTCTTGGTGTAGTAGTCCAGGCCGCGCACCATCCGCGGATTGATCGTGTACGGCACGCCGAGCGCGTCGAGGTGCGCGAGCACCTCGTCGAAGTGGGCCTTCGCCTCCTCCGACAGGTGGTCGAGCATCAGCGGGGCGTTCGCGGTCATCTCCTTGATGTGCGGACGCTTGTCGTCGAGCACGCGCAGCGGGTTGATCTCCGCGCGCCGGCGGGTGTCCTCGTCGAGGTCGAGTGTGAACAGGAACTCCTGCAACAACTCCCGGTACTGCGGTCGGCAGGTGTCGTCGCCGAGCGAGGTGATCTCGAGCCGGAACCCGTCGAGGCCGAGGCTGCGGAAGCCGGCGTCGGCGATCGCGATCACCTCGGCATCGAGCGCCGGGTCGTCGACGCCGATCGCCTCAACACCGACCTGCTGCAGCTGCCGGTAGCGGCCGGCCTGCGGACGCTCGTACCGGAAGAACGGGCCCGAGTAGCTGAGCTTGACGGGGAGCTGGCCGCGGTCGAGCCCGTGCTCGATGACCGCGCGCATCACACCCGCGGTGCCCTCGGGACGCAGCGTCACCGACCGGTCGCCGCGGTCGGCGAAGGTGTACATCTCCTTGCTGACCACGTCGGTGGACTCGCCGACACCGCGCGCGAACAGTCCGGTGTCCTCGAAGATCGGCAGCTCGATGTGGCCGTAGCCGGCGAGGCGCGCCGCGCGGGTCAGTCCGTCACGAACGGCGACGAACTCCGCCGACGCGGGCGGCACGTAGTCGGGGACGCCCTTGGGGGCCGAGAATGCGCTGTTGCTGGGCTTGCTCACGATGTCTACTTTTCCCTACCGCGACCCGGACAGTCCAACCAGGAACGGGTTGGACGCCCGCTCCTGCGCGATCGATGTCGCGCCGCCATGGCCCGGGAGCACCGCCGTCGCGTCGTCGAGCACCAACAGTTTCGCCGCGATCGACGCGAGGAGCTGATCGTGGTTGCCGCCCGGAAGGTCGGTCCGCCCGATCGACCCGGCGAACAGCGTGTCGCCGGTCAGCGCGATCGGCACCGGGCCCTGATCGGTGTCGGCGGTGGTCCGCAGCACCACCGAGCCCTGCGTGTGGCCCGGCGTGTGGTCGACAGTGACGGTGATGCCGGCGAGGTCCAGCACGTCGCCGTCGGCGAGTTCGATCACCTCGGACGGCTCACGGAACTCGGTGTCGCCGATCATCGCGGACAGCGCCGCCCCGGTGCCCCGCAGCGGGTCCGACAGCATGTAGCGGTCGTCGGGGTGGATGTAGGCGGGGATGCCGAACTTCTCGCAGACCGGTTCCACTGACCAGGTGTGGTCGAGGTGTCCGTGCGTCAACAGCACTGCGACCGGGGTCAGCGACGACTTGCCCAGGAACTCCACCAGCGGCTCGGTCGCGTCCTGACCTGGGTCGACGACGATGCACTCGCTCGACCCGTCCTGCGCGAGGATGTAGCAGTTCGTCTGAAATGCTCCGGCGGGGAATCCGGTGACGAGCACGGCGATCGCTCCTAAGTGGCGGGGAAGATTCTCGACCGACAGCCTAGGCGCCCGCCACTCCAGCCTTTTCACAGGTTCTAATGGCACACTCTGTCAGCGACTAATTCGACGGTTTCCCCGGAGGTATGCAGCAGTGCCAAGCAATGAGCAGCGTCGCCAGGCCGCGAAACGCAAGCTGGAGCGGCAGCTCGAACGCCGGGCGGAGCAGTCCCGCAAGCGCAAGCAGATGACGATCGGCGCGTCGATTCTCGGCGTCGTACTCGTCGTCGCCGCCGGCGCCGTGGTCTACACCCTCACGAAGTCCGACGGCAGCTCGGACACGTCCGCCGAGGCCGCGAGCACCACCCAGGAGCCCTCGGCTGCCGCGATGCCCACCGCTCGCGCGCAGGCCCTGCCCGCGACGGTCGACTGCAGCTACCCCTCGGACGGTCAGGCCGCCGCCAAGCCCGTCAACGCGCCGAGCGCGACCGCGGTCGCCGCCGAAGGCACGGTCGCGGTGAACCTGGCCACCAGCGCGGGCCCGATCGGCCTCAAGCTCGACCGCGCGGAGTCTCCGTGCACGGTCAACAGCATGGTCAGCCTCGCCCAGCAGGGCTACCTCAACGACACCCCGTGCCACCGGTTGAGCACGACGGGCCTGAAGATCCTGCAGTGCGGCGACCCGAGCGGTCAGGGCACCGGCGGTCCCGGCTACGGCTTCAACAACGAGTTCCCGACCGATCAGTACGACCCGAACGACCCCAAGCTCTCCAGCCCGGTCACCTATCCCCGCGGTACCATCGCAATGGCCAACACCGGCCAGCCCGGCAGCAACGGCAGCCAGTTCTTCCTGGTCTACGACGACTCGCCACTGCCGCCGATGTACACCGTGTTCGGCACCATCGACGACGCCGGCCTCGCCACCATCGAGAAGATCGCGGCCGCGGGTGACGACGGGTCGATGTCCGCGGGCGGCGGCAAGCCCAACACCCCCGTCCAGATCACCACCGCGACCGTCGCGGCATGAGCGCCGCACCCGCCGTCAGGAGCATCGTGACCGTGAAGAAGACCCTCATCGCGGCGGCCGGCATCGGCCTGCTGCTCGCGGCGACCGCCTGCTCGAGCAGCGACACCTCGTCGAGTTCGTCGGCGACGTCGCTCACCCCGGCGAACCGGACGACCGTCACGGCGCCGGACCTGTCGTCGTACCCGAAGCTGCCCGCCGCCCCCGTCCAGGAGTCCGCGACGGCAGCCTGCTCGTACCCGGCGAGCGGCCAGCCGATCAAGCCGGTGACGCCGCCGAGTGCGGACGGCGTGCCGACGGCGGGAACCGCCACGATCGCCATGACCACCTCGCAGGGGCCGATCGGGTTGACCCTGAACCGCGCCGAGGCGCCGTGCACGGTCAACAGCTTCGTCAGCCTGGCCAGGCAGGGCTACTACAACGACACCCCCTGCCACCGGCTGAGCACCAGCGGGCTCTACATCCTGCAGTGCGGCGACCCGTCGGGCAGCGGTCGCGGTGGGCCGGGCTACGGCTACCTCAACGAGTACCCGTCGAACCAGTTCGCGCCGTCGGACCCGGCCGGGCAGCAGTCGGTCGTGTACCCGCGCGGGACCATCGCGATGGCCAACACCGGCCAGCCCGGCAGTAACGGCAGCCAGTTCTTCCTGGTCTACCAGGACTCGCCACTGCCGCCGCAGTACACCGTGTTCGGCACCATCGACGACGCCGGCCTCGCCACCATCGAGAAGGTCGCCGCGGCGGGCGACGACGGCTCGATGTCCGCGGGCGGCGGGAAGCCGAACACCCCGGTCCAGATCCAGACCGTCACGGCCAGCTAGCGACACGATCGACCGTCTGCCTGCCCCGCGGTTCGGGGCGGCAGGCGGTCGATGCCGTTCACCCACACTTTGTCCTGCGTGGCAGAGCACCAGGTGGTACCGGTCGGGATGCAGCGGGGATTGGCGAAACGCGACGCCGGGTCAACTGCGGTGACAGTGCGAAGGCTCTCGGTCAAAGACCGGGGCGGTGCGCGTCTCACCGGTACGCTCGCGGGCATGGCACTGGGACTGTTGGTGCTGTTCGCCATGTTCGGCCCGTTGCCGTTGCTCTGGTGGGCGGCGGTTCGGGCGAAGCATCGCGGGCTTGGGGGGTCGTTCGTCGGGCCGTTTCAAGAGATGTTCGATCCCGGTGCGGCGCGAGCACAGATCGTCATCGAACAGATCGCGGAACTACCTGATCCTTCGGAATCCGGCGACCCGGACAACGACGACGATGTGCCGTACACAGTGGCGTACAAGGGTGTTCGGCTCTCGATCACATCGGATAAGACGCGGCAGCGTGGAGGCGACGGGACCACCAGGCGAGGTGGGTGAGCACCCACCCACCCACCCACACACCAGACAGGGCGCTCCCGGTGTGCACCGCCCGAACAGCGACACCGCTATTCACCGGCGGGTGGTGCAACCTGTCCCGACGATCCCTCCGGCGTGCCCGTCCGTGGCCGTGGGGCGCGGACCGACGCCCAACGCAACCGCGAGACCATCCTGCGTGCCGCCGACCGGGCGTTCGGCGAGCGGGGAGTCGATGCTCAGATGACCGACGTGGCGGCTCTCGCCGGGCTGGGAATGGGCACCGTCTATCGCCATTTCCCCAACAAGGAGGCGCTCGTCGACGCGCTGCTGTTGGACCACTTCCAAGGGGCCGAGCGGGCTGCGCTGACGGCGAGCGAGGAACCGGACCCGTGGACGGGACTCGAGCGATTGGTCCACCACATCGCCGAAACGAGCAGGAAGCGCTACCTGTCCCAGTTCATGGGCGGCCGGATCAACGGCACACCCGAGTTACAGCGTCAGCGACTGGCTTCCTATCAGCTTCTCGCCGATGTGGTCGATGCGGCAAAACGCAAGGGGCAACTCAGGTCCGACGCCGAGGCCAGTGACGTTCTGATCGCGACCATCAGCCTGGCGCGGGCCGGTTGGGGTGCGTCGGAACTGGCCGGCCATGCCGTCCGCCGACACCTGGCGATCTTCCTGGAGGGGCTCCGCGCCCCCGCGCAACACCCCATTTCGGATGCGCCCCTGCAGCGCACCGAGTTCGAGACGCTCGTCGCGGAGTTCGCCCAACCGACCCCCGCGTTCCGACGTGGTCAACGCAGCCGGTGATTCCGGCTACGCGGCTCCCGGCACCGGACCAAGCCCGAATCCGCAACCGACACTGACGAATCCGGCCCGTTTCGTATCGCACGATCCGGTTCCCGAGGCCCAACCACTCCCAGTATGAGGAGATCTCCGCAATGACACATTCCGATGTACAACCGGAACCGGACCCGCGGCGCTGGAAGGCTCTCATCTTCATCTGCCTGGCGCAGTTGATGGTGGTGCTCGACGGCACCGTGGTGAACATCGCCCTGCCGCACGCGCAGGCGGATCTGGGGTTCTCCGACGCCAATCGGCAGTGGGTGATCACCGCCTACGCACTGGGTTTCGGCGGGCTGCTGCTGCTCGGCGGCCGCATCTCCGACATGTGGGGCCGTCGGCGCGCGTTCATGGTCGGACTGGTCGGGTTCGCCGCGGCGTCCGCGCTCGGCGGCGCGGCGGTCAGCACCGAGATGCTCATCGGGGCGCGCGCGCTGCAGGGCGTGTTCGCGGCGCTACTGGCCCCGGCCGCACTGTCGCTGCTGACGGTCACCTTCAGCGAGGCCAAGGAGCGCGCAAAGGCGTTCGGCATCTACGGCGCCATCTCCGGCGGCGGCGCGGCGATCGGACTGATCCTCGGCGGCATCCTGACCGAGTACCTGAACTGGCGTTGGACGCTGTACATCAACGTCGTCTTCGCGGCCATCGCGCTGGCGGGTGCGGTGTGGGAGATTCGCGAACCGGCAGGTGCACGCCACCGGGGCCGCCTCGACATCCCCGGAGTACTGCTGGCCAGTTCGGGCCTGGCGGCGGTCGTGTACGGGTTCAGTCGCGCGTCGACCGACGGCTGGAGCGACTCGGTGACCATCGCGGTCCTGGTCGCTGCCGTCGTCCTGCTGGCTGCGTTCGCAGTGGTGCAGGCGCGTGTGCGCGAGCCGCTGCTGCCGCTGCGGGTGGTCGCCAACCGCAACCGGGGCGGCGCCTACCTGTCGTTGGGCCTCGCGGTGATCGGGATGTTCGGCATGTTCTTGTTCCTGACCTTCTACCTGCAGGTCGTGCTCGGCTACAGCCCTGTCGTCGCCGGCGTGGCGTTCCTGCCGATGGTGGTCGGAATGATGATCGGCTCCACCCAGATCGGCGCCCGTCTCGCGGTCCGCATCCCACCACGGTTGCTGATGGCACCGGGTCTACTGGTCGGCGCGTGCGGGCTGGCGATCCTGGCGCAGATGAAGGTCGACAGCCCATATGCGGCGGTGGTGCTGCCCGGGCTGTTCCTGATCGGCCTCGGACTGGGAACCACGTTCATGCCGGCGATGAGCGTCGCCACGCACGGCGTGCAGCCCCGTGACGCGGGCGTCGCCTCGGCGATGGTGAACACCTCGCAGCAGATCGGCGGAGCGATCGGCACCGCACTGCTGAACACCATTGCAACCAGCGCCACCGCCGCCTACGTCACCTCGCATTCGAGCCTGGTGACCTCCCCCGCGGCGGGACAGGCATTGAAGATGGAGGCGATGGTGCACGGCTTCTCGGTCGGCATCTGGTGGGCCGTGGCGGCGCTGGTCCTGTCCGCTGTCGTCGCGTTCACCCTGATCACCACAGGACGCCTGTCGGCAACCGAACGCCCCGACGAGGACGAGGAGACCGTCCCGGCGATACACGGCCTGTAGCCAGTCCGCCGGTTGCGCCGGCCGTCGGGTCCCAAGCCGATCGGGGAGTACGGCGCAACCGCCAGGTGATCCGACGAGGAGCCGGGATGAACGCACCGGGAATCACCGACCAGCAGATCGCAGCGATGTCCGCTGCACAACGTCGGGAGCTGATCGAGCGGCTCGAGCGACCGGCCGCCGACCTGCTGCCATCGCCAGGTGCGGTGGCACGCATTCGGCGCCTGCGGCTCGGACTGATCATCAGCGGATCGGTCGGGTTGATTCCGTGGATCGTGTTCTTCGCGGTCACCCTCCCGAATCAGTACGTCGCGCACAACTGGCCGGCCACGTGGGTCGGTTTCGACGTCCTGCTGGTGACGATGATGGCCGCCACAGCCGTACTCGGTTGGCAGCGCAGGCTTCTTCTCGTGCTGACAGGCTTCGCCACCGGGATCCTGCTCATCTGCGATGCCTGGTTCGACATCATGACCGCCGACCCCGACGACGTCTGGGTCGCGCTCGCGACGGCCGTGTTCTTCGAGCTCCCCCTGGCCGCGATCCTGGTCGTCGGCACGCTTCGGCTAGTCCACATCATGGCCGGCCGGTTGTGGCTGCTGCAGCCGGGGATGCACCTGTGGCAGGTGCGGATCCCGTTGTGAGGCTCCGACGCCCAACCCGTACAGGACGATTCACCTGGTGAACGGGGAGCGAATGAACGCGCGCGGACGCACCGGGTCCGACCGCTGCCCAGCATCGGCGATTTCGCAGGCGCACTCGGCGCTGCCGCGGTGCCGGCGGTGAGCAGTTACTGCCGCTGCGCGGCGGGGATCGTGCCGGGTGCTGTCTTGAACGAGATGGCCTCCATCAGCGGCTTGCGCTGGGTGTTCTGGAAGGCCGCGATGCGCCACTGCCCGTCGCCCTCGCGGACGAAGGTACAGGACTGCACCTTCGACAATTTCGAGGCCTTGGGCGGGGTGGCGCCCTTGTAAGTGTCGCCGCGGCTGGTGACCACCGCGGTGTCGGGTCCGTAGAAGCGGATGTCGGTGATCTCGCTGGCCAGTTTTGTGTTCTTCAGGAACTTCGCGAACAACGTGCGGTGGCAGGCCACGATGTCGGCGCGGCCGCTGTAGTAGGTGCCGACGAATGTGACATAGGTGGCGTCGGCGGTGAACGACGCACCGTAGGCGTCGGCGTCGTTGCGACCCCATGCCTCGCTCATCTGCTCCATCACCTCGGTGAGTGCGGTTGTGTCGTCCTGGGTGGTCATACCGGCCTCCTATTCGTTAATCTGAAGCAGAACCTGTTTTGACACATTATCTGCATTCATACAGATTAACAGCCGCAAAGGTGCTCACGGCAATGACAGACACCACACCGACCGACCCCCACGTGATCTTCCGCCAGTACCTGGACGCAGTCGGTCTGCACGGGATGGCCGGTGCACAAGCGGCTGGTCTACAACCCACGGAGTGGTATGCGCTGAGCATCATCACCCTGGCGGGGCGCATCACCTCCGGGGAACTCGCCGCTCGCACTGGACTGACCACCGGCGCGACAACCCGACTGATCGACCGCCTCGAGCAGGGGAACTTTGTGCGCCGTGCGGCAGACTCAGCCGATCGGCGACGCGTCATGGTCGAAGCCGTGGCCGACACCTTCCCCGGCGTCGAGAAGGCCGTCGAACCGGCTCGGCGTCGCATCGCCGAGGTGCTGGACCGCTACACGCCCGCGCAGCGGGAGGTGTTGTTCGACTACTTCGCCCATGCCGCACCCGCCTTCCGCGCGGCCACCGAGGAAATCCGCGCCAACACTCCGGACCACCGCCGACCCGGCCGCAAACCGACGAAGACCACAACCCTCCCCATGCGGTCGATTTCGCCGAGTCCCTGAACGTGCTGCCGGTGACCGAGTTTCGGATGCGAGAACGGAAAGGCGAACAGGCTCATGACGATCGAGCCCAGCAACGCCGAAGGCAAGTCCGTGGGCGGTCGGACGGCCCTGACCAATGTCCGCGTCTTCGACGGCCGCAACCTGTCCGAGCCCCGCACCGTGGTCATGGACGGCGCCGTGATCGGCACCGACGCCACGGACGCCGAGGTGGTCGACGCGGACGGTGGGGTGCTGCTGCCCGGCCTGATCGACGCCCACATCCACCTGGACAGCCGCGACAACCTGGAGCAGCTGTGTTCCTTCGGGGTCACGACCGCCTTGGACATGGCGACCTGGCAGCCGCGACTGGTGGAGCAACTGCGCGGTACTCCTGCGGTGACCGACATCCGCAGCGCGGGCACGCCGGTTGTCGGGGATGTCGACCCGGACGCGGTGCCGGGAGTGCCCCCTGATCTGGTGCGCGAGGCGATCATCGGTTCCCCCGACGACGCCGAGGACGGCGTGGCGTGGCGGGTGGCCCAGGGCTCGGACTACATCAAGATCATGCTGGGGCCGGCGGGTCCGGGCGAGCAGGGCGGCCAAGACCAGGCCACCGCCGAAGCCGTGGTCGCGGCCGCGCATGCGCATGGCCGCAAGGTCGTCGCACATGCCCTCACCGTCGACGCCTACCGTATGGCCGTCGCCGTTGGCGTCGACGTCCTCACGCACGTGCCTCTCGACCGGGTTCTGGAGCCGCAGCAGGTGAGCAGGATCGCGGCAGGAGGCCAGGTCTGCGTGCCGACCCTGACCATGATGCAGGCGGTAGCAGCACTCGGCGAGGCCGCCGCGTTCGCTGCAGCCTTGCGCACCGTCGCCGCCCTGTACCGAGCCGGAGTGCCGATCGTCGCAGGAACCGACGCCAACGCCCTGCCCGGGGTTCCGTTCCACGTCAAGCACGGCCAGAGCCTGCATCACGAACTCGAACTCCTCGTCGACGCCGGACTGAGCACCACCGACGCCCTCCGGGCGGCCACCTCCCTGCCCGCCCGACACTTCGGGCTCACCGACCGCGGCGCCATCGCCCCAGGCCTTCGCGCGGACCTGATCCTGATCGACGGCGACCCTCTCGCCGACATTCGCGCCACCCGCAACATCGCCCGCATCTGGTGCGGCGGAACAGAACACGCTCCCGCCTGACGAACACACGACATCTCAGTTTGCCGATATGCAAGTCGCCAGCTGACTTTCCACGTCAGCCAGTTCGGTTCGCACTCAACCGCCGGGGTGCGACTCAGGCGCAGGTCTGCAGGAACGATGTGGCTCCCGGGCGCAATTGGTAGCGCTTCACCTGCCCCTCGGCCTCGAATGCAGCGGTGCTCTCCGACTCTCGAGTCATGGTGCCGAGCTGGTACGGGTCATCCCACCCCGAGGACGAATTGCCCTGCTGAGGATCGGCCCTCAGGGCTTCCCAGTACTCCCCGGCGAACCGCGCTTCCTCCGCGCCGCAATGTGTGTACATCCGGTACTCGTAAGCGACACCGATCTCGACCTGATCCGGAGCTGGTTCGGAAGGAGGGGACGGCGCACCGCATCCAGACAGCCCGACCGCGAGAAGTGCCGCCGCACAGAGCCATTGCATCACCAGGCGACGAGTCATGTTTCGGACGCTATCAGTACAGTGCGCAAGCTACGGATACCCGGAAAGATCAGTAGGAACCGTCTACACGCCGGCAGACGAGCGGCCCGCCGGAAAGGCCCCCTGCTCATCGCAAAGAACCCATGAGCGCCACGAACACACCCGTACAGAGGGCGCCTGCGCGCGGGCGATTGAGCCGGGTCCGACAAACTGGGACCCCGCCAACCCTTCCTACTCGAACAGTTGTTCGAGTAGCATTCGAACATGGAACTCGACGAGATGCTCGCCGCGCCACCAACGGTGGCCGCCTGGCAACTCGCCGACGCCGACCTCCTACGCATCGTCCCCGAACTGTCACAACGGATGCGCCAACTCGACGCCCTCCGCGTACGCCTGGTACACCAGATCGACCAACGCTGCATCGCCGAAAACCTCGCCGGCGCCTCCTCCCCCGGAGCCTGGCTCGCGGGCGTGACCACCATGACCCCGGGCCGCGCCAACAAGATCGTCACACTCGGACGCGAACTGACACAGCACCCCGAAGTCGCCGCCGCGTTCGACGCCGGCGAAGCCGACTACGACCACATCCGCATCATCGTCGGACTGCTCGCAAAGGTGCCCGACCCCGACGACCCCGCCAACCCCCACACGGACAACGAAGGCGACCCCGACGGTGCCGAGGTCGACGAATCCGACGACACCCGCGCCCAGGCCTGCACCCGCTACCTCCTGTTCGCCGCCCGCGGCGAAAACCCCACCGTCCTCGCCCAACGCGCCAAAGCCCTCGAACTGCTCCTCGTCAACGACGACAAGACCCCCGACTCCGAGAACACCGAACTCAACGAGTTCTACGCCTCCCCCAGCCTCGGCGGCCGCGTCCACGTCAAAGGACACTTCGACGCCGCCACCGGAGAAATGCTGCTCGCCACCCTCTCCACACTCTCGAAGCCACGACCCGGCGCCGACAACCGCGATGGCACCACCAGCCGGGACCAACGCACCCCTGCCCAACGGCGCGCCGACGCCTTCGAACACATCGTCCGCTCCTACGTCGAATCCGGAGAGTCACCGTCCGACGGCGGTGAAAAACCGCCCATCTGCGTGTTCTTCGACGCCGCCGACATCGCCGCAGCCACCGCGACCGGGACTGGGGCTGGGGCTGGGGCTGAGGCTGAGGCTGGGACCAGCAGCGCCACCACCTCCACGGGAGCGACGACCGCGCCGCAGGAACGCGCCCGGCGGCGCGCCGGACGCCGCCGCGGACCCGCTTGGATGCCCTGGCTCGGACCGATCTCACTCGACGTCGCAGCCCGCATCTCCTGCGACGCCGACATCACCCCCATCGTCATGGACCACCACGGCAACCCCCTCGACGTCGGCCAGACCACCCGCCTGATCTCCAAGAGACTCCGCAAGGCCCTCACTGCCCGCGACTGCGGATGCGCCTTCCCCGGCTGCGGCCGCCCCGCCGCCTGGACCGACGGCCACCCTCCCCCAAGCACTTCGTGCAGGGAGGTACCCCCATCATCCACTGGTCCAACGGCGGCCACACGAAACTCTCAAACCTGGTGCTGCTCTGCCGCTTCCACCACACCGCCATCCACAAAGGCGACTGGGAAGTCTTCATCGCCGACGACGGACATCCGTGGTTCCGACCACCACACTGGATCGACACCCACCGACAACCCGTGCCGGCACACAACCGGCGCAACCAACTCACCTTCGTCGCCTGACACCCAGGCACCCGAGACGACACCAGGGCACCGCCCGACACCACCCACAACCTGGGCGGCGCCGGACGGTGCCCCTTGCGTGGAGAAACTAGGCGGCGCTGGTGACGCGATACACGTCGTACACGCCCTCGACGTTGCGGACCACGTTCAGCACGTGACCGAGATGCTTCGGGTCGCCCATCTCGAAGGTGAAGCGGCTGATCGCGACCCGGTCGCCGGAGGTGGTGACCGACGCGGACAGGATGTTCACCTTCTCGTCCGCGAGCGCCTTCGTGACGTCCGAGAGCAACCGGTGCCGGTCCAGCGCCTCGATCTGGATCGCGACCAGGAACACCGAGGACGCGGACGGCGCCCACTGCACCTCGATGATCCGCTCCTCCTGCTCGCGCAGGGACCCGGCGTTGGTGCAATCGGTGCGGTGCACGCTCACCGCACCGCCGCGGGTCACGAAGCCCATGATCTCGTCGCCCGGTACCGGGGTGCAGCACTTGGCCAGCTTCGCGACCGTCCCCTCCGCTCCCGGCACGAGCACGCCGGAGTCGGTGGTCCGGCGGGGCCGGGTCGGGATGTTCGACGGGGTCGACCGCTCGGCCAACTCCTCCTCGACATCGCCGACACCGCCGAGATGCGCGACCAGTCGCTGCACCACGTGCTGCGCCGAGACGTTGTGCTCGCCGACCGCCGTGTACAGCGCCGAGACGTCCACGTACCGCAGTTCGTGTGCGATCGCGGACATCGACTCGGCGTTCATCAGGCGCTGCAGCGGCAGCCCGCCGCGGCGGACCTCCTTGGCGATCGCATCCTTGCCCGACTCGAGCGCCTCCTCGCGGCGCTCCTTCGCGAACCACTGCCGGATCTTTGCCTTCGCACGCGGCGACACGACGAAGCCCTGCCAGTCCCGGCTCGGACCGGCATTCTGGGCCTTGGAGGTGAACACCTCCACCACCTCGCCGTTCTCGAGCGTCCGCTCGAGCGCGACCAGCCTGCCGTTGACGCGCGCCCCGATGCACCGGTGCCCGACCTCCGTGTGCACGGCGTACGCGAAGTCCACCGGCGTCGAACCCGCCGGCAGCGTCACCACATCGCCCTTCGGCGTGAAGACGAAGATCTCCTTGACCGCCAGGTCGTAGCGCAGCGACTCGAGGAACTCCCCCGGGTCCGCCGCCTCCCGCTGCCAGTCGAGCAACTGACGCATCCACGCCATGTCGTCGACCTCGGCGACGTCACCGGAATGCTTGCCCTTGGTCTCCTTGTAGCGCCAGTGCGCCGCGATGCCGAACTCGGCGGTGCGGTGCATGTCGCGGGTGCGAATCTGCACCTCCAGGGGCTTGCCCTCGGGACCGACGACGGTGGTGTGCAGCGACTGGTACACGCCGTACCGCGGCTGCGCGATGTAGTCCTTGAACCGACCCGCCATCGGCTGCCACAGCGAGTGCACGACACCGACCGCGGCGTAACAGTCCCGGATCTCGTCGCACAGGATGCGCACGCCGACCAGGTCATGGATGTCGTCGAAGTCGCGGCCCTTGACGATCATCTTCTGGTAGATCGACCAGTAGTGCTTGGGCCGGCCCTCGACGACGGCATTGATCCGGGACGCGGCGAGCGTCGCGTTGATCTCGGCCCGCACCTTCGCCAGATAGGTGTCCCGTGACGGCGCGCGGTCCGCGACCAGCCGCACGATCTCCTCGTACTTCTTGGGGTGCAGGATCGCGAACGAGAGGTCCTCGAGCTCCCACTTGACCGTGGCCATGCCGAGCCGATGCGCAAGCGGCGCAATAACTTCGAGGGTCTCCTTGGCCTTGCGGGCCTGCTTCTCCGGCGGCAGGAAGCGCATGGTGCGCATGTTGTGCAGCCGGTCGGCCACCTTGATCACCAGCACCCGGGGGTCGCGCGCCATCGCGATGATCATCTTGCGGATGGTCTCGCCCTCGGCGGCGGTACCGAGCACCACCTTGTCCAGCTTCGTCACACCGTCGACGAGGTGCGCCACCTCCTCGCCGAAATCCTCGGTGAGCTGTTCGAGGCTGTACCCGGTGTCCTCGACCGTGTCGTGCAGCAGTGCCGCGACCAGGGTCGTGGTGTCCATGCCGAGTTCGGCCAGGATGTTCGCAACGGCCAGCGGATGGGTGATGTACGGGTCGCCGGACTTGCGCTTCTGGCTGGCGTGCCGTTCCTCGGCGACGTCGTAGGCGCGCTGGAGCACCGCCAGATTCGCCTTCGGATACAGCTCGCGGTGCAGGCTGACCAGCGGCTCGAGCACCGGCTTGATGGTCGCGTTGCGCTGGGCCGTGATCCGGCGCGCCAGTCGCGCCCTGACCCGGCGCGAAGCGGAGGTGGGCACCGGGGGCGGCGCGCTCTCAGCCGGTGGCGTCGACTCCCCGCTTCCGGACCGCGACCTGTCGAGGTTCTGGGTCAACCTTCGTCACCTCCCGACGAATCGAATGCGTACACACGTCGCAACGCCGCACGTGACAACACTAGTCCTCAGACCCGCAGCAGCGACGTCAGCGGGTACTTCGTCAGCCTGCCCCGGCCGCCGAGCGCCTCGATCTCGAGCACCACCGCCACACCGAGCACCTCGGCCCCCGCGTCGGTGAGCAGTTCCGCGGCCGCACCGAGGGTTCCGCCGGTCGCGAGCACGTCGTCGATCACCAGCACCTTGCGTCCGCTCAGGTCCAGACCGTCCGCGGGGATCTCCAGCCGCGCGGTTCCGTACTCGAGCGAGTACTCGCGTCCGAGCACGGGCGGCGGAAGCTTGCCCGCCTTCCGGACCGCCAGGACACCGGCTCCGAGTTCGAGCGCGACACCGGCCCCGAGCAGGAATCCGCGGGCGTCGATGCCCGCGACCAGGTCGGCGCCCTCGCCGATGGAGGCGAGCGCGTCGACGATGTCACGAAATGCGCTCGCATCCGCGAACACCGGCGTCACGTCCGCGAACTGCACGCCGGGTTCGGGGAAGTCGTCGACCCATCGGGTCAGCCGGGTGAGGTCGGCGGCGGCGCGGCTTCGGCTATCTGTGGTCACCGAAGCAGTATCCACCTGTCCATGTTCCAGCCCGCGCCCGAGACCGACGGATTCGGCACCGCCGCGTGCATGCCCTTGGCGATGGCGGTGGTACGCGGCTCGTTGAACAGGGGAATCGACGGCATCTCCGCCCACAGGATGTTCTCGGCCTCGGTCGAGAGGTTCAACCGACTGCCGGGCGCCGTGTCGACCGCCAACTGGTCGGCGATCTCTGTGACCCGATTGTTGTGGTACTGGCCGTAATTCGTCCCGTTGCCTGCCGCCAGCGAATACGCGGGAGGAACCTGCGAATCGGTACCAGCCGCGCCCTGCGCGGATGCGGTGCCGCCGAGCACCGCATCGACCTGACCTGTACTGAGCCCGCTCGGCACGAATCCCGGTGCGCCCGCATCCTGCACGGTGATCCCGGCGGGCGCGCAGGCGGCGGCGATCGAGGCGACGGTGTCGGCCCGCCGCTTGTCCGGACCGAGGTAGCCGACCCGGACCGTGATCGGCTTGCCACCCAACGCGGCGGCCGCCGCCCCCACGTCCGGATGCAGGTAGCGGTCCCCCGCCACCCCGGACACGGTGGGATAAATCAACATGTCGGGCGCCGCGATCCGCGAGTTCAGCACCCCCGAGCCCAGCCCGGCCGACTTCTGGAAGCCGGGGTGGCCGAGGTCGTCGAACAGTTGCTGCCGCGGAACGCAGGACGCGAACGCCTTACGCGCGTCGGCGGATCCGAACACTCCGCCGGTGCCGAGCACCAGTTGCTCGGAACTGCGGGACGGTTCGGTGACGGTGGTGTATCCGTCACCGGGGTCGAGTCCGTCCACCGCGTTCGCGCCGACGTCGATGACATCGAGGTCGCCCGACCCGAGCTTCGCCGCGAGGTCCGAGTTCTTCGGCCACACCACGATTCGATCGGTGGCCGGCTTGTTTCCCCACCACCGGTCGTTGGCGACCAGTACCAACCCACCGTCCTCGGTGTAGGAATCCGCACGATACGGCCCCGAGGACGGGAACAGTGCCGGGTCGAGCTGCTCCCCGGGCGTCAGGTTCCAGCCGTTGTTCCAGAACGCCGCGATGCGACCCAGCGCGTCGACGTCGCCCGAGTGCACCGCCCCGACCACGTCCGGCACGCCTGCGACCCGGCCCGCCACGTGGGCGGGCATGACGTCGGTCGCGCCGAACAGTCCCAGCCACTCCGCGAACGCCCGGCCGGGCCGGAAGACCACGGTCGCGTCCTTCGAGCCGCTCTGGCAGTCGACGCGGTCGATGTCGGCGTACCCGGCCCTGGTCGCGGACGCGAACTGCGGGAACTTCCCGCTGCCCGCCGCCCACGCCAGGACCAGGTCGTCGCAGGTCACCGGGACCCCGTCGGAGTAGACCGCGTTGGGGTTGATCTTGTACGCGATGGTCAACGAGTCGCCCGGCTGCGGTACCGCGGTGCCGAAGTCCCCGTCGGACAGGGCGGTGCCCTCGGGACCGATGTAGCTCATCCCGGTGAGCACCCGCGAGAACGCCTGTCGGGCGCCGCTCGCGGCTCCGTCGAGGGTGTTCGCGTTGTAGGTGGTCAGTACGTTGTCGACGGCGTAGCCGATGGACGGGACCTGGTCCTCCTTCGAGGAGCACCCGGCCGCCGCCGCGACCACCGCGATCGCGGCGACGCCCGCCGCCACCGTCCGTCGGTACCCGCCGTCTCCCCGACTCGCACCCCTGCGCATGTCACCGCCTCTTCTTGTCACGCTTTCCGGTCGGCCGGGCACCCGGCTGCGGAGCGCCGCCCGAACGCCGCGGCGCGCCGGCCGCTCGCCCGCTCGGCCGGGCCTCCGGTACCGAGCCTGCCAGGGTCGCGGCGTCGGCCGCGGTTGCCCCGCCGGACAGCGCGGACCGCCGCGCCAGGACCTTCTTGGTGTGCGCGGAGACGGGTCCCCAGCGCTCCTTGATCGACACCAGCAACGGGGTGGCGAAGAAGATCGACGAGAACGCGCCGACGACGATGCCGACCAACTGGACCACGGCGAGGTCCTTGAGGGTGCCCACGCCCAGCAGGCCCACCGCGACGACCAGCAGGCCGATCACCGGCAGGATCGAGATCACGGTCGTGTTGATCGACCGCATCAGCGTCTGGTTCACCGCGAGGTTCGCCTGCTCGGCGTACGTGCGCCGGGTCAGGTGCAGCACACCGCGGGTGTTCTCCTCCACCTTGTCGAACACGACGACGGTGTCGTAGAGCGAGAAGCCGAGAATGGTCAGGAAGCCGATCACCGTCGCCGGTGTGACCTCCAGCCCGACCAGCGAGTACACACCCGCCGTGACGACCATGTCGAAGAACAGCGCGACGATCGCCGCGATCGCCATGTCCCGTTCGAAGCGAATGGCGATGTAGATACTGACGATCACCAGGAACACCAGCAGCGCGATCATCGCCTTCTTGGTGATCTGGCTGCCCCAGGTCTCACTCACGTCCGCCACGCTGATCGCGTTCTTGCTTGGCACCCCGTCCTTGTCCTCCGGATGGAAGGCGTCGAAGAGCGCATTCTGCAACGACGTGACCTGGCCGGCGTCGAGTGACTCCGACCGGATCTGGATGGTCGCGCTGTCACCCGCGCCGACCGTCTGCACCGAGACGGGCGCCGAGCCGAGGGTGTCGCTGTAGACCTTCTCGACGTGTTCCGTGGTCACGCCCGAGGCGGCCGGGAACTGGATCCGTGACCCGCCCTCGAAGTCGATGCCCAGCGAGAAGCCTCGCAACAGGATGCTGGCGATCGAGATCAACACGATCACACCGATGATCGCGTACCAGCGCTTGCGCCGGCTGACGATCTCGAACGCGCCGGTGCCGGTGTACAGCCGCGAGAGCAGGCTGTGGTGCGGCAAGTTCGCCTGGTCGGCGTCGGCGTCCGAGAGCGCCGGGTCCTCGGTGGTCCCGGCGGCTGCGTTGGTGCCAGTGGGGTTCGTCATGTCAGGACTCCTTCGCCTGCGCGGCCGCGGCGGTGCGCGAGGTGACGGCGGCGGTCTTGCGTTCCCGGGCGACCTGCTGCACGGCGCCGAGTCCGTTCACGCTGGGCTTCGACCAGAACTCGGACTTCGACGCGAGGTGCACCAGCGGATGCGTCACCAGGAACACGACGACCACGTCGAGGATGGTGGTCAGGCCGAGGGTGAACGCGAACCCGCGCACCTGACCGACCGCGAGGATGTACAGCACCGCGGCAGCGATGAAGCTCACCGCGTTGCCGGACAGGATGGTCCGGCGCGCCCGCGCCCAGCCCCGTGGCACCGCCGAACGGAAACTGCGGCCCTCACGCATCTCGTCCTTGATGCGTTCGAAGTACACGACGAACGAGTCGGCGGTCATGCCGATACCGATGATCAGACCGGCGATGCCCGCAAGGTCGAGGGTGAACCCGATGTACCGGCCCAGCAGAACCATGATCGCGTACACCAGCACGCCGGAGAGGATCAGCGAGAGGGCGGTGAGCACGCCGAGCATGCGGTAGTAGATCAGGCAGTACAGCAGCACCAGGACCAGACCGATCGCGCCGGCGATCAGACCCGCCTTGAGCGAGGCCAGACCGAGTGTGGCCGACACGGTTTCCGCCTCGGAAGACTGGAACGACAGCGGCAGCGAACCGTACTTGAGGGTGTTGGCGAGCTCCTTGGCCGTGGCCGCAGTGAAGTCACCGGTGATGGAGGTGGCGCTGCCCGCCGGGGTCGCACCCTGGATGACGGGGGCGCTGACCACACGCGAGTCGAGCGTGAACGCGGCCTGCTTGCCGATGTTCGCCGACGTGAACTGCGCCCAGGTGTTGCTGCCACCGGACTTGAACGACAGGCTCACCTCGTGGCGCGCCTGCTGCGAGTTGAAGGCCGAGGACGCGTCCGCGATCTCCTGGCCGTCGATGATGCTGGGGCCGAGCAGGTAGACGGCCTTGCCGTCCACCGAGCATGCGACCAACGGCAGTGCCGGGTCGTCGTTGCCCTGCAGTGGGTCGCTGGCATCGCAGTTCAGGGTGGCCATGGCCTGCTGCTGCACCGCGGGATCGGTGCTCTGCCGGGTCTTCTTCGCCTCCGCGATCTCCGCGGCCGCCTGATCGGCGGGGGTGGCCTCGCCGGGGGCCTGTGCAGGTGCCGGGGCCGGAGTGGGCGCCGGCGCGGGCTCCTGCGCGGGGAACGGGCGGTTCTGCGGCGCGGGGGCGGGGGCGGGGGCGGGGGCGGGCGTCGCGGGTGCGGGCGTCGTCGTGGCGGTGGGCGCCTGCGCGGCCTGCGCGTTCGACGATGCCGCCGAGGACGTCACCGGCCGGATGTACAGACGCGCCGTCTGGCCCAGCGTGCGGGCCTGAGAACTGTCGTCACCGGGCACCGTGATCACGAGGTTGTCGCCGTCGATCACGACCTCGGAACCGGACACACCGAGACCGTTCACACGGGTCTCGATGATCTCCTGCGCGCGCCGCAGCGAGTCCTGGCTCGGCTTGCTGCCGTCCGGGGTCCGCGCGGTCAGGGTGACACGCGTGCCGCCCTGCAAGTCGATACCGAGCTTCGGGGTCGGGGACTTGTCCCCCGTGAAGAAGACGAGCGCGTACAGCGCAGCGACGATCAGCCCGAAAATCACGAGCGAGCGCGCTGGACGTACGGCTCCAGACGAAGGTGCCACGATCCGTAGTTCTCCTAGAGGTGCGTATGAGGTCCGCCGGTCGGCGCCGACGTAGCCGCTGCCGGGCGAGGTCGCCCGGCAGCGGATGCGATGTCTAACCCACTACTTGCCGAGGCTCACTCTTTGCCGAGGCGACGCTCGGTCTCCTCCGCGGTCTCCTCGGTGATCTGCTCGTCGACCTCGTCGTCGAGGTCGGTGCCGTCCTCGTCCTCGTCCTCGGTGATCAGCTCGCGCACGACCAGCCGCGACCAGGTGGTGACGACGCCGGGAGCGATCTCGAGCTCGACAGTGCCGTCACCGAGCTCGACGACAGTGGCGTGCAGCCCGGACGTGGTGAGCACGCGGTCACCGACGGAGAGGGAGTCCTGCAGGTCGGCGGTCTTCGCCATTTCCTTCTTCTGGCGGCGGATGCCGAGGAACATCGGCACGAGCAGGGCGAGAATGAGGAGCGGAAACAGCAGTTCCATCGTGGAAGTCAGTCCTAAAAGTTTGTCGATGCCGTCGGTCCAGGTCGAACCGGCGCAGTACCCAAGTGTGCCATTAGTCGAACGAACCCTGCGGAGGTTCGTTGACTCGGACTTCGATGCCGCCTGCCGCGGCCTCGGGCGGGGCGGTCAATCCGAGCTGTTCCCAGGCCGCCGCGGTGGCGACGCGGCCACGGGGTGTGCGCGCGATCATGCCCGCACGCACGAGGAACGGCTCGCACACCTCCTCGACGGTGCTCGGTTCCTCCCCGACCGCGACGGCAAGGGTGGACACCCCGACCGGTCCGCCTCCGAAACTGCGGACCAACGCGCTGAGCACCGCACGGTCGAGACGGTCGAGGCCGAGCTGGTCGACGTCGTACACGGCGAGCGCGGCCCGCGCGATGTCGCGCGTGATGATCCCGTCCGCGCGCACGTCGGCGTAGTCGCGCACCCGACGCAGAAGCCGGTTCGCGATACGCGGGGTGCCGCGGGAGCGGCCCGCGATCTCCTTGCTCGCCTCGGCGCCGAGCTGCACGCCGAGGATGCCTGCCGAGCGCAGCAGGATGCGCTGCAGTTCCGGCGGGTCGTAGAAGTCCATGTGCGCGGTGAACCCGAATCGGTCCCGCAGCGGCCCGGTCAGCGCCCCCGACCGGGTGGTGGCGCCGACCAGAGTGAACGGGGCGACCTCCAGCGGGATGGACGTGGCGCCGGGCCCCTTGCCGACGACGACGTCGACGCGGAAGTCCTCCATCGCCAGGTACAGCATCTCCTCGGCGGGCCGGGCGATCCGGTGGATCTCGTCGATGAACAGCACGTCGCCCTCGACGAGGTTGCTCAGCATCGCGGCCAGGTCGCCGGCGCGCTCGAGCGCGGGCCCGGAGGTCAGCCGCAGGGCGGTGCCGAGTTCGGCCGCGATGATCATGGCCATGCTGGTCTTGCCGAGACCCGGCGGTCCGGACAGCAGCACGTGATCCGGGGTGCCACCCCGCAGCTTCGCCCCGGCCAGCACCAGTTGCAGCTGTTCGCGCACCCGCGGTTGTCCGATGAAGTCGTCCAGCGAGGTGGGGCGCAGGCTCGCTTCGATGTCGCCGTCGCCTGCCACGAACTCGGCGGTGACCGCGGAGTCGCCCCCGAAGGAGTCGTCCCCGAAGGCGTCCTCCCCCGCGCCGGCAGTCACCGCGTCTTACCCAACAGTGCCAGGGCCGAGCGCAGCGCCCGGGAGGTGTCGGCCTCCGGGTCCGCCGCCAGCACGGACTCCGTGGCCTGCTCGGCCTGTTTGAGCGCGAACCCGAGGCCGACCAGCGCCTCGACGATCTGGTCGCGGACCAGTCCGGCAATCGCCGCGGCCGACCCGTCCGACGGCAGCCCGGATCCGCTCGGCACCGCTTCGACCTTGTCGCGCAGCTCGACGACCATGCGTTCGGCGCCGCGCTTGCCGATGCCGGGAACCCGGGTCAGAGCGGTCACGTTGCCCTCGGCGAGCGCCTTGCGCAACGCCTCCGGTTCCAGCACGGCGAGGGTCGCCATCGCCAGCCGGGGACCCACTCCGGAGACGGTCTGCAGGAGACCGAACAGGTCGCGGGACTCGGTGTCGTGGAAGCCGTACAGCGTCATCGAGTCCTCGCGGACGATCATCGCGGTGACCAGGCGCACCTCGGCGCCGCGCTGCAGCGTGCCGAGGGTCACCGGGGTGGCGTTGAGCCGGTAGCCCACCCCCGCGGCCTCGAGCACGACGTGGTCGAGCGCGATCTCGAGTACCTCGCCGCGGACGGACGCGATCATCTACGAACCTGCCTTCTTGAGCCTGGACCTGGACACTTCCGCGAGGCGCGCCTCGTAGCGGCGCTTCTGCTCGGCGGCGGCAAGTTCCGCCGCGGCCATTCTCGACAGCATCGGCGCCCGCCAGCAGTGACAGATGGCGAGCGCGAGCGCGTCGGCGGCGTCGGCGGGCTTCGGAGCGGTCTCCAACCCGAGGATCTTCGTGACCATCGCGGTGACCTGCTTCTTGTCCGCCGACCCGTTGCCGGTGACGGCGGACTTGACCTGGCTCGGGGTGTGGAAGCAGACGTCGATGCCGCGCCGGGCGGCCGCGAGGGCCACCACCCCACCGGCCTGCGCGGTACCCATCGCGGTACGGACGTTGTGCTGGGAGAAGACCCGCTCGACCGCGACCACGGTCGGGCGGTGCAGGTCGAGCCACTCCTCGGCCGCGTCGGCGATTCCCAGGAGCCGGTGCGCCAGGTCCATCTCCGGAGGTGTGCGGATCACGTCGACCGCGACCGGCCGGACCTCACGACCCCGCCCGGCGTCGACCACCCCGAACCCGCACCGGGTCAGGCCGGGGTCCACTCCGAACACACGCACTGAGCCCACCTCTCGACACTACGAACAGCTGTTCGAGAGTATAGGTCGCACCGCCGACAGCCGGGCGCACCAACACGCGCCCGGTCGCCGCGGCGGCGTCAGGCGTCGAGTTCGGCGAGCACCTCGTCGGACAGGTCGACGTTGGTGTAGACGTTCTGCACGTCGTCGGAGTCCTCGAGGGCGTCGACGAGCTTGAACACCTTGCGGGCCCCGTCCACGTCCACCGGCACCTCGACGGAGGCGCGGAAGTCCGGGTCGGCGGACTCGTAGTCGATACCCGCATCCACGAGCGCGGTGCGCACGGGGATGAGATCGGCTGCCTCCGAGACGATTTCGAAGGTGTCACCGAGATCGTTGATCTCCTCGGCGCCCGCCTCGAGGACCACCTCGAGGATCTCGTCCTCGCTGCGGCCGGCCTTCTCGAGGAGGACGACACCCTTGCGGCTGAACAGGTACGAGACCGATCCGGGATCGGCGAGGTTGCCGCCGTTGCGGGTCATCGCGGTGCGCACCTCGCCGGCCGCGCGGTTGCGGTTGTCGGTGAGGCACTCGACGAGCAGTGCGACGCCGTTGGGTCCGTAACCCTCGTACATGATGGTCTGCCAGTCGGCGCCGCCGGCCTCTTCACCGGCGCCGCGCTTACGCGCGCGCTCGATGTTGTCGTTGGGGACCGACGACTTCTTCGCCTTCTGGATCGCGTCGTACAGGGTGGGGTTACCCGCGGGGTCGCCGCCACCGGTTCGCGCCGCCACCTCGATGTTCTTGACAAGTTTGGCGAACGACTTGCCACGCTTGGCGTCGATCGCAGCCTTCTTGTGCTTGGTGGTGGCCCATTTGGAGTGGCCGCTCATGCGTAGTTCCCTCTTCCCGTCAATGCCGGTCCCGGATGTGGATCCACACGCGACAGCGCTCGCACTGCAGCGGGGATCACACAGTAGCGCCAGTTTACCCGCGCGCGCGCGCTCCCTTGCGCACCATGTCGACAAAGAGCTGATGAACCCGCCTGTCGCCGGTCACCTCCGGATGGAACGACGTCGCGAGCACACTGCCCTGACGAACCGCCACCACGCGGCCGGCGGCGGGCCCCTCCGGCACCGTGGCCAGGACCTCGACGCCGTCGCCGACGCGTTCGACCCACGGCGCCCGGATGAACACCGCACGCATCGGTTCACCCTCGATGCCGACGAAGTCCAGGTTCTCCTCGAACGAGTCGACCTGCCTGCCGAACGCGTTGCGGCGCACCGTGATGTCGAGTCCGGACAGGCAGTGTGCGTCGGGGCGGGTGTCGAGGATCTCGCTGGCGAGCAGGATCATCCCGGCGCAGGAACCGTAGGCGGGCAGTCCGTTTCGCAGCCGTTCGCGAAGCGGCTCGAGCAGCTCGAACACCGTGAGCAGCCGGCTCATCGTGGTGGACTCCCCGCCCGGGATCACCAGACCGTCGACGGCCTCGAGTTCCGAGCGCCGGCGGACGGTCACCCCGTCGGCCCCGGAGGCCTCGAGCGCGGCGAGGTGTTCGCGGACGTCGCCCTGCAGGGCGAGCACTCCGACGGTGGGACGTGTTGTGGCAGAAGCATTCACCGGTTCGGCACACCCACCAGGAGAAGGTGGACCGGCGGCACCGGCCCGGCGGTGGGGACGGGATGAGCGGTGTCGGAGATCCAGCGGAGCTCCCCGTTCACCTCGATCCGGGCGCTGACGTTCACGCGTGCGTTCGGCTCGATCGACGCGCGGTCGGCAGTGAGCTCGAACGGAACCGGCACCCCGGTCGCGTCGGTGATGCGCTGCTCGGCGAGCACGGTGGACGGCGCGTCGGCACGCGAGACGTCCTCGAGGCGCACGGTCACCACGGCACCCTCGGGCCAGGCGATCCGCTCGCGGTAGAGGACGTCGCCGGTCACCGTGACCGTGTCGCGGGCGTCGCTCCCCTGCGAGCCGGTGTCGCCGGACGAGCCGAGCGACATCCCGACCGCGGCCACCACCGCGATCAACGCACCGACGCCGAGCACCAGTTCGAGTATTCGTCTCGTTCGCACCGGGCAAGGATACGGACTGATCTAGCCCGACAGCTCCAGCCCCGGCGCGGTCGCGACGGATTCGAGCCAGTCCGCGGCGAGGGGGATGCCGGGCACGGCCGCCGAGGACGTCACCCGGACCTGCGTGCCCGACGGCCGGGTCACCGTCACCGACCTGCTCGTCTCGTCTCCGAGATCGGCGCCGTCCCGTCCGGCGAGCGCGTACGAGTGTTCGGCCCGCTCGACGACCGTTCCGTCCGCGAGCCTCTCCGCCGACCGCCTCGCCCCCGAGAACCCTCCGTCCGGGGAGGGCTCCGGCAGGTGGGGCACACGCCCACCTGTGATCGACACCCGCAGATCGCTCTCGCCGACCGGGGTCGTCACCGTCAGCACCTCGCAGACGCTGCCGGAGTCGGACTCCGCCAGCTGCAGCGAGCCCAGCGGCCGATCCAGTGAGCCCGGTTTCGTCGTCTCCCGCTGCCAGTGATCGTCGAGCGTCCGGTTCAGCCGGTCGACGGTGCCCCGGTTCAACGATGCCGATGCACCGTCGCCCTCTCCCGCGTGACACGACGCCGGCGGAGGTGGGGTACCCGCCGGCACGGGCGCGCTCGCTCGCAGACCCGGCGTGAGAGCAATCGCGGCGAGCTCGTCCACGGTGAGCGGCAGCTCCCCCGACTTCCGGTCGTCCAGGCTCAGCCGAATCCTGGTGCCGTCGGGCAGGTATGCGTCGGCGCTGCGGACCAACCTGCGAACGCCGTCGTACTCGACCCAGGTGTCCTGCGAGTCGACCACCGACCCGTCCGCGAGCGTGGTGCGACGAGTCAGCTCCCCGGCGACGCAGGGCGGCACCGGTTCGTCGGACCTGTGCACGTCGGCGGTGAGCGAACCCACAGCCGGGCCGCGAGTGACCGTGCCGCTCGCGGTGGTCCGTCCACCGAACAGGTCGACGGGCGGCCCCTCCGGCTGCTCGGGACCGCCGAAGGTCCACATGGGCTCGAAGACGAACGACTGCTGCGGACTGGCGAACACGACGTCCACGGCGGCGGGCAGCGCACCCACCAGCGCCGCGGACATCGCGGAGGCCTTGGGTCCGGAGAACCACGGGTAGTTCGGGTCGTCGTAGGTCGCACCGCTACCGACGCCGGCGAAGGCGATGCGCTCGCCGCTGTACGGCGGTTCGACCCGGTCGCACCCCGGAATCTCCGTCGGGTACTCGACCGGCGGTCGTACCACCGACACCCCGGTTCCCGTCGCCGCGGTGGCCTCATCGCCGGGATCGTGCAACACGCCGGCCACGACCGTCCCGGCCGCCACCACCGCTGCAATCACCGCGACGTCGACGAGAACTCCACCGCGCCTGCCCCATTCGCTCACCGGCACCCCTCGCACTCGCATCCGCCCCGCCCGAATCGGCCCGACATGTCCTTTTCGTCGCGTTCCTCCCCGGCGTTACCCACGCGGCCGACCGGCGCCCTCAGGTGCGGCGGGCCGCCCAGGCGGTCCGGCTGCCCCGGACCGTCAGGTCGGGGCGGCGCAGGAGCGAGTCGGGGTTGTCGTCCGTCAGGAGGTGATCGAGGGTGTCCAGGTCCTCGGCCGGCAGCTGCCCGTCGAGGAATTCGTGGATACGACTGAGGTACGCCCGTGCGTAGCGACCGGCGTTCGGCGGCACCGGGTTCGCGTCCACGGTGATGCTGCGCTGCTCGGCAATCTCGAAACCGGCCCGCTCCAGGTGCGGGCGCCAGTCCGGGTGTGCGTTCCAGTTCGCTCGGTTCAGCAACTCGTGGCACCGCAACTCCAGACCGGGCCGGCCGCGCCCGAGGTCGTCGGGAAGGAAGCGCGGCAGGCCGTCCATCTCGACGACCACCAGCAGGCCGCCGGGGTTCAGCGCGTCGTGGAGGTCACCGAGCAGTCGGTCCGGATCGGCGACCTCGTGCAGCGAGGAGGCCGCCCACGCGACGTCCACCGCGCCGACCGCGGGCCAGCCGACGTCGAGGTCGGCCTGCACGACGCGCATCCGATCCGCCACACCCTCCTCGTCGGCCGACACCCGGATCCGGTCGAGCATCGCGGCGGACCGGTCGATCGCGATCACCTCGGCAGCCGGGAACTGCCGGGCGAGTGCGAGGCTGCCGCGTCCGGTCCCCGCGCCGATGTCGGCGATCGAGCGCGGCTGGTCGAGGGCGTGCTGCCCGACCCACTCGGCCATGTCGTCGAGGTACGACCCGAGTACCTCTGCGTCCAGGTCGAGCAGTTCGGCCAGTCCGACCTCGTCGTGGTGACCGTGACCATGGCCGTGACCACGGCCATGACCATGTTCGTGATGCTGACGGGTGTCGTGACGGGAGTGCTGTGTCATGCCTCCACAGTAGAACCGGTATGCGTAATGGGCATACACTCTTGCTCATGACGCAAGAAGTCTCGATGGACGCCCTGATCCGACAGCGCATCCGGGGCCTTCGGATCGCCCGCGGCTGGTCCCTCGACGCCCTCGCCGCCCGCTGCTTTCTGAGCCCGTCGACGTTGAGCCGGATCGAGACCGGCCACCGCAGGATCGCGCTCGACCAACTCGTCCCCATCGCCCGCGCCCTCGGCACCACGCTCGATCAGCTCGTCGAGTCGGCCGACAACGAGGACGTGGTGATCCGGCCGGAGCCCGAACACGCGCGCGGCCTGACCACCTGGCTGCTCTCCCGTGACGGCGCGCCGGGCGGCGCCGTCGTGGCGAAGATGCGCATCACCCCCGAACGCTCGACCGGCGGCGAGCAGTTGGGGGTGCACCCCGGCAGGGAGTGGTTCACCGTCCTCTCCGGCACGGTCCGGCTGCAGCTCGGTGAGCGAACCGTCCTGGTCGGAGCGGGAGAGTCGGCCGAATTCTCGACCATGGTCCCGCACCACATCGGGGCGCACGAGGGCCCCGTGGAGATCCTCACCATCCTCGACCGCGACGGGGAGCGCGCCCACCTGCACGCTCCGGAGCATGCCCCGCACCGGGACGTGTGATCTGGGCACAACCGGCATTTCCGTCGCAGTGCAGGCGAACTCGGCGGAGCGCCGGACGCAGCGACGACCCGAGGCATAGCCTGGCAAGCGTTCTGCCACGGAAAGAGGGAGCCAGACATGCCTGCTCGAATCGACACCGCCGCCGGCGTCAAGCACACCCGGATGCTCGGGATCGGCGCCTACCGTCCGCGACGCGTCGTTCCGAACTCGGAGATCATCGGACCGATCGATTCGAGCGACGAGTGGATCCAGACGCGCTCGGGCATCAAGACGCGACGGTTCGCCGGCGACGACGAGTCGATCGTCAGCATGAGCGTCGCGGCGAGCCGGGATGCGATCGCGGCGGCGGGCCTCACGGCCAGTCAGATCGGCTGTGTCGTCCTCGCGACGTCCTCGATGATGGTGCTCGGGCCGTCTGCCGGGGCCGTGGTCGCCACCGAGCTCGGCATGTCGGACTGTCCCGCCTTCGACGTCTCCGCCGGATGCGCCGGCTTCTGCCACGCCCTGGCGACCGCCTCGGACATGGTTCGTGCAGGCACCGCACAGTACGTCCTGGTGATCGGCGCGGAACGGCTGACCGACCTCCTCGATCCCACCGATCGGTCCACTGCCTTCATCTTCGCGGACGGCGCCGGGGCCGTGGTGGTCGGACCTTCCGACACGGAAGGCATCGGTCCTGTCGCGTGGGGATCCGACGGCAGCCAAACGGCTGCGATCCAGCAGGACAAGGATTTCCAGACCTACTTCGCCGAGGTCGCGGCGGCCGAAGCCGACGGGGGCACCTCCGAGCGGCCGTACATCCGCATGCAGGGAACCGCCGTCTTCCGTTGGGCCGCAACGTTCATCGAGAAGGCCTGCCGCGCGGCGCTCGACCGGGCCGGTGTCACGATGGACGAGCTGGACGTCTTCATCCCGCACCAGGCCAACATCCGGATAACCCAGGCGCTGACCCGCGCGCTGCACATGCCGGAGGGTGTCGTCGTAGCCCAGGACATCACCGAGACGGGTAACACGTCGGCCGCGTCGATCCCGCTCGCGATGGAGCAGGTGCTCCGTTCCGGCGAGACGAAGGCGGGTGACGTCGCCCTGTTGATGGGTTTCGGGGCAGGCCTCGCTTACGCCGGGCAGGTCGTGACGATGCCGCCGCTGTCCAGCTGACGGAGCGCGTCGCCCCCTTCTGTTCGGCGAGAATGCCGCCGCCCCTGTGCCGTTCGGCCCCCCACCCGACCGGTCCTCACTCCGTCCGCAGCAATCGGGTCAGTCCCTCCTGCACGACCGCCGCGACCAGGTTGCCCTCCCGGTCGAAGATCCGGCCCTGGGTCAGGGCGCGACCGAAACCCGCCGACGGAGAGGACTGGTCGTAGAGCAACCACTCGTCGGCCCGGAACGGACGCAGGAACCACAGCGCGTGATCGAGCGAGGCCTGCTGGATCTGCGCGTCCGCATGCGGAACCTGCGCCGAACCGAGCAACGTCATGTCGCTCATGTACGCGAGGGTGCAGATGTGGAACACCGGGGCATCGGGCAGGGTCCCGCGGTACCGGAACCAGACCTGTTGCTGCGCGGGCACACCCCGGCGCCGGACTATCTCCTCCTGCGGGACGAACCGCAGGTCCCAGTCCGCCCACTCCCGGAACTCCCACGACAATTCCTCGTCGCGCGAATCCGAGGTGTCCGGAAGGGTTTCCGGATCCGGCACCGGCGGAATCTGGTCCTGGTGCTCGATGCCGATGTCACCGATGTGGAACGACGCGGACATCGTGAAGATCGCCTGACCGTCCTGGACTCCGGTCACGCGGCGGGTGCAGAACGAGCGTCCGTCGCGAATCCGGTCGACGAGGAATACCGTCGGAATCGTCGGGTTTCCCGGACGCAGGAAGTAGCCGTGCAACGAGTGCACGCGGAACTGCTCCTCGACGGTGCGGACGGCCGAGACCAGCGCCTGGCCCGCGACCTGTCCACCGAAGGTTCGCGTCAGCATCGTGTCCGCGACGATGCCGCGGAAGATGTCCTTCTCCAGCCGCTCGAGTTCCAGAATTTCTTCGATCGACGACATGGCGCTCCCTCTTCCGGCAACCCGACTCGGTCAGGCTAGCAACAGTTCGGGCCGCCACCGCGACTCAGCCGGGCACCGGGTGCGCCGGATACGCATGCACGAGGGCGGAATCCAATTTGGGCACGGCCGCAACGAGTGTCGACTTCGCATCGTGGGCGATCCGGTGCGCCTGCGCCAGACTCATGTCATCGGGCACGTCGACCTCCGCGTCGGCGTACAACCGGTGTCCGATCCAGCGCATCCGCAGGCTCCGCACCCGGACAACTCCCGGCTCGGCGGCCAGAGCACTCTCAGCGCTCTCGACGATCTCGGGGTCGACACCGTCCATCAACCGGCGCAGCACCTCTCGCGCCGCGCTCCACAGTACGGCCAGGATCGCGGCCGTGATGACCAGTCCGACAACGGGATCGGCCAGCGGGAACCCGGCCGCCACGCCGGCCGCGCCGAGCACCACCGCAAGGGAGGTGAGCCCGTCGGTGCGCGCGTGCAGTCCGTCGGCGACGAGTGCGGCCGAGCCGATCCGACGACCGACCCTGATCCGGTACGTCGCCACCACCTCGTTGCCGACGAACCCCACCACCCCCGCGGCCGCGACCCAGCCCAGGTGTGAGACTGGCGCGGGTTCGACCAGCCTGCGCACCGACTCGACCGCCGCGACCGCCGCGGAGACGGCGATCATCGCGAGCACGAACAGCCCCGCGAGATCCTCGGACCGACCGAAACCGTAGGTATAGCGACGCGAAGCCGGACGCCGGCCGAGCGCGAACGCGATCCACAGCGGCACCGCGGTCAGTGCGTCCGAGAAGTTGTGCACGGTGTCGGCGAACAGCGCCACCGACCCCGAGACGGCAACGATCGCCAACTGGACGGTCGCGGTCGCCGCGAGCACCACGAGACTGATCTTGACCGCCCGGATGCCGATCGCGCTGGACTCGAGCGCGTCGTCCACACTGTCGGCGGCGTCGTGGCTGTGCGGCACGAACAGTTCCCGCACGAAGCCGTGCCCGTGCCCGTGGCCGTGCTCACCGCTCATCCGCGCTTCCCCACGGACGCACCGTCGTGCAGCACCCGCAGGTCACCCTGCTCGCGGTGGTGGCCGGGCACCCCGGGACCGGCGTGCTCGGCGTTGAACACCGCATCGGTGACCAGTTGCCGGACATGGTCGTTCTCGAGCCGGTAGAACACCTGGGTGCCCTCGCGCCGGGTCCGGACCAACCGCGCCATCCGCAGCTTGGCCAGGTGCTGGGACACCGACGGCGCCGGCTTGCCGACGTGTTCGGCGAGGTCGTTGACCGACAGTTCGCGATCGACCAGCGCCCACAGCACCTGCACCCGGGTCGCATCGGCCAGCATCCGGAACACCTCGACGACGAGGTCCACCTCGTCGTCGGGCAGCCGCCTCCGACACACGCCACTATCTGCATTCATACGTAGATAGTAGAGCTGTTGGGTCCGGGAACGAAAACGGGCGCCACCGCCGAAGCAGGGGCGCCCGTTCTCGTCAGGCCGTTCGATTCACCAGCCGCGCTCGGCGAGGCGGTGCGGCCGCGTCACGGGCCGCACTCGGCCCGCGGTGCGGGCAGCTCACCAACCGCGCTCGGCGAGCCGATGCGGCTGCGGGATCTCGTCGACGTTGATACCGACCATCGCCTCACCGAGTCCGCGGGAGACCTTGGCGAGCACGTCCGGGTCGTCGAAGAAGGTGGTGGCCTTGACGATCGCGGCGGCCCGCTCGGCCGGGTTGCCCGACTTGAAGATGCCGGAGCCGACGAACACGCCCTCGGCGCCGAGCTGCATCATCATCGCGGCGTCCGCGGGGGTGGCGATGCCGCCCGCGGTGAACAGCGTGACCGGCAGCTTGCCCTCCTTGGCGACCTCGACGACCAGCTCGTAAGGCGCCTGCAGTTCCTTCGCGGCGACGTACAACTCGTCCTCGCTCATCGACCCGAGGCGACGGATCTCCGCACCGAGGGTGCGCATGTGCGTGGTCGCGTTCGACACGTCGCCGGTGCCGGCCTCGCCCTTGGAGCGGATCATGGCCGCGCCCTCGGTGATTCGACGCAGCGCCTCCCCGAGGTTGGTGGCACCGCACACGAACGGGACGGTGAACTTCCACTTGTCGATGTGGTTGGCGTAGTCGGCCGGGGTGAGCACCTCGGACTCGTCGACGTAGTCCACGCCGAGGGACTGCAGGATCTGCGCCTCCACGAAGTGACCGATCCGGGCCTTGGCCATCACCGGGATCGACACCGCGGCGATGATGCCGTCGATCATGTCCGGGTCGCTCATCCGGGAGACGCCGCCCTGGGCGCGGATGTCTGCCGGGACGCGCTCGAGTGCCATGACCGCGACGGCGCCGGCGTCCTCGGCGATCTTCGCCTGGTCGGGGGTGACGACGTCCATGATGACGCCGCCCTTGAGCATCTCGGCCATTCCCCTCTTGACGCGGGCAGTGCCGGTGGTCGGGGCGGTATCAGGGGTGCTCACGGCAAACTCCATCAGTAGTGACCTGTAACGGGGAACACGTTCAATTCTAGGACCAGGCGCCGCGGTGGCGGTCGCCCGGTCAGCGAGTCAGCGAGTCAGCGAGTCAGCGAGTCAGCGTATGGATCGGACCTCGGGCTCGACGCGACGCGCGACGACCACCCTGGCCTCGTCGACCAGGTCCGGCAGGTCCTCGGGATAGACCACCTCGCCGGACGCGGCGATCTCCCGCATGTCCGCCGCCGTGCACCAGCGGTGCCCGGTGATCGCGCGGCGTTCGAGTTCGGTGAAGCCGTTGCGCTGCGGCACGAACCCGGTGGTCTGCAAGGCGAAGAACAGTTCCTCCGACCGAATCAGGTCGCCGTCGTAGGGAAACACCGCCACCCGACGCCACATGGGGCCACGCAGGTCCGCCGGGTCGACGGAAAGGCCCGTCTCCTCACGGATCTCGCGTACCCCCGCGTCACGGAGACTCTCCCCCCGCTCCACCCCGCCGCCGATGGTGAACCAGAAGTGCACCTCGGGCACCTGCGGGTCGTGCCCACGCAGCAGCAGCACCCGGCCGCGTTCGTCGAACAGGACAACTCGCGAGGACGTCCGCATCTCGTCGACGTCGAGCCCCGCCCCCGCGGACGGGGTGGTGCGCTCGGCGATCTCGAAGTACGTCGGCAGCGGCGCCGTACCGCCCAGGTGCAGCCAGCGCACCGGACGACGGGTCCGCAGGGCAAGGGTGTCCCGCACCGCGTCGTTGTGGAAGCGGCGGGCGATCAGCACCCGCGCCTCGGAGTCGGCGAGCTCCGCGACCAACTGCGGCGCGAGCGCCTCCGAGGGCACCGCGCTCAGCGCCGCGGACAGTGCGTTCTCGGCGGTCTCGCGGTGCGCCCGGTCCGCCCGCTCCGCCTGATCGGCCAACGCGGCCAGGCGTCTTCCGTCCATCTGTGGAATCGGCGGCGCCCCGAATGCGTACCCGGTCGGCACCATCGCCGCCGCGACCGCGCGGGCGACCACTGCGCGCCGCCCCAGCGACGCGTCCAGCGAGTGCCACGACAGGTCCGAGCGCACGTGCAGCCGGTCCAGCCGGTTGGCGGTGCCGTAGGCCCAGACGCCGATCGTCACGATCACGGCGGCAACGAGCGCGAGGACCAGAATCGTGGTGGCGGAGAAGGTCACGACCGCGCCTCCACCCGTACGCCCTGCGCACCGACCGTGACGGTCTCGTACACGCGCAGAATCTGTTCCGCCACGACCGGCCAGTCGTATTCGGAGACCACCTCGGTCGCGGTGTCGACCAGTGCCCGCCTGCGGTCGGGATCGCTCAGCAGGGCGTCGACGGCGTCCGCGAGGGCCACCGAGTCGCCGACCGGGACCAGCATCCCCGCCGTGCCGTCACGCAGCACCCGCCGGAACGCGTCGAGTTCACTGGCGACCACCGGGGTTCGGGCGGCCATCGCCTCGACGAGCACGATGCCGAAGCTCTCCCCGCCGAGGTTCGGCGCGCAGTACACGTCGGCGCTGCGCAGCGCCGACGCCTTCTCCGCGTCGGTGACCTGGCCGAGCATGCGAAGGTGTTTCGCGTACCGGCCGGCATCCTTGCGCAGCTTGTCCTCGTCCCCGCGCCCGACCACCAGGACCTCGAGGTCGGGGTGCCGCGAGGTCAGTGCGGGCAGTGCGTCGAGCAGCACGGCCATCCCCTTGCGTGGCTCGTCGTAGCGGCCGAGGAAGAGCACGGTGCCGCCCGCGCGTGGATAGCCGTCCAGCGCAGCGGCGTTCGCGAACGCAGGCACGTCGACGCCGTTCGGGATCTCGACGGCGTCCGAGCCGAGCGACTCCACCTGCCAGCGCCGTGCCAGCTCCGACACCGCGATGCGACCGCTGATCTTCTCCAGGTACGGCTGCAACACGCCTTGAAAGGTGCTCAGCACCAACGACTTCGTCGTCGAGGTGTGGAAGGTGGCGACGATCGGCCCCTGCGCGATCTTCATCGCCAGCATCGACAGGCTCGGCGCGTTCGGCTCGTGGATGTGCAGCACGTCGAAGTCGTTCTCACCGATCCACCGACGCACCCGGGAGTACGACACCGGCCCGAAGGTCAGCCGCGCGACCGAACCGTTGTAGGGGATCGCCACGGCTCGACCGGCCGAGACGACGAACTCCGGGAGCTCGGTGCCGTCCGAGGCGGGCGCCAGCACACTCACCCGGTGACCGCGTTCGATGAGCACCTGCGCCAACTCGACGACGTGGGCCTGCACACCGCCCGGAACGTCGAACGAGTACGGGCAGACCATGCCGATCTTCACTGCACCCTGCCCTTCGTCACGGGGACTCCATCCGGGCGAGTCGAGCCTCCGACAGGTCGGCCAGCCACAGGGGCTGCAGCATGTGCCAGTCGGCGGGGTGCGCGGCGATGTTCGCCGCGAATCGGTCCGCCAGCGCCTGGGTGGCGGCGCCGATCCCGGCCGAAGTGTCGACCGGCGGATCGACCTGGAAGCCCCAGTCGTCACCGTCGAAGTAGCAGTGCACCGGCAGCAGTGCGGCGCCGGTGTCGATCGCGAGCTTCGCGGGACCGGCCGGCATCCGGGTCGGCTCGCCGAAGAACGTCACCGGCACACCACGTTTGGCGAGATCGCGCTCGCCGAGCAGGCACACCACCTTGTTGGCTCGCAACCGCGCGGCCAGCTGCTCGAACGGCGGCGCCTCGCCGCCGCTCAGCGGGAAGATCTCGAAGCCGAGGCTCTCCCGGTACTCGACGAACCGCTCGTACAGCGATTCCGGCTTCAGGCGCTCGGCGACGGTCGCGAACTGGCCGTGACGCTGCACCAGCCACACCCCGGCCATGTCCCAGTTCCCACTGTGCGGCAGCGCGAGCACCACACCGCGCCCGGCGGCGAGGCCGGCCTCCAGGTGCTCCTGGCCGAGCACCCGCGAGTCGAGGCGGCGGCCCAGTTCGGCCTGGTCCATCGACGGCAGCCGGAACGCCTCCCGCCAGTACCTGGCGTACGAGCGCACCGACGCCCGGATCAGGTCGTCGGGCACCTGTGCGGCCGGCACGTCGAGCACGCGGGCGAGATTGCGACGCAGCTGATCCGGGCCACCCCCCTCGCGGTGGGCCGCACGATTCATCCGCCGGGCGGCGAGGTCCGCTCCGAAGTCGAACAGTCCGGTTGCGACCCGGTCGGGCAGCGCTCGGACCAACCGCCATCCGGCCGCATAGCCGAGGTCGGTGGCGCGTTCGGCGAGACTCACGTAGTCGGGTCCTCTCCGGCGGGTTTGTCCATCGGCAACAACTCGCGCGCCCCGGCCGAGTTGCGCACCGCGAGCACCCGCTGGAAGACCGTGATCACGCTCGCCACGGCGAGGATCCACATCGCAACGTAGACGGCCCATTCCAGCCAGCCGATACCGAAATGCCCGGCGATACCGGTCAATCCGGCGCCGACCAGGACGATGATCAGCCGGTCCGGCCGCTCGATCAGTCCCCCGTCGGCCGACAGGCCACTGGCCTCGGCTCGCGCCTTCGCGTACGAGATCACCTGGGAGGTGACCAGGCAGATCAGCGTCGCGACGAGCAGCGACTTGCTGTCCTGGTGGTAGATCGCCCACCAGGCGAGCCCGGCGAAGATCGCGCCGTCGGCGATCCGGTCGCACGTCGCGTCGAGCACCGCGCCGTAGCGGGTTCCGCCGCCGCGCGCCCGCGCCATCGCCCCGTCGAGCATGTCGAACATGACGAAGAACCAGATGAGGATGGTGCCCCAGAACAGGTGCCCGGACGGGAACAGCGTGACCGCACCCGCGACACTGGCGACGGTGCCGAACACCGTCACCGCGTCGGGGGTCAGACCGGTCTTCACGAGCGCCCGGCCCAGCGGCGCGGTCGCCTTCGACACCGAAGCGCGCCCGAGAATGCTCAGCACCTACCGGCTCCCGTCTTCCCAGGCGGCCGACAGCAACGCCCGAGTCTCGCGCAGCAACTGCGGCATCACCTTGGCACCGCCGACCACCGTGATGAAGTTCGCGTCGCCACCCCACCGCGGCACGATGTGCTGGTGCAGGTGCTCCGCGAGTGAACCACCCGCCGCCGCACCGAGATTCAGGCCGACGTTGAACCCGTCCGGCCGCGAGACCCGCTTGATCACCCGGATGGCCTGCTGGGTGAAGGCCATCAGCTCACCCGACTCCTCGGCCGTGAGGTCCTCGAGGGCCGCGACGCGCCGATAGGGCACCACCATCATGTGCCCCGGGTTGTACGGGTACAGGTTGAGCACCGCGTAGACGTGCTCGCCGCGGGCGACGATCAGGCCTTCCTCGTCGCTCATCTTCGGGATCGCGGTGAACGGTCCCTCGTCGGTCGCGGCCGCCTTCGGCGTCTCGGCGATGTACGACATCCGGTGCGGGGACCACAGCCGTTGCAGCCGGTCCGGGTCGCCCGGCCCGGTGTCCACCAACGACTCCCGAGGTGGCGTCGCGTCTTCGGTCATTGCAGACCGCCGAGCAGTTCCGCCGTCGGAGAAGCGTTCTCGCGGCGCGCGATCCAGCCGGTGACGGCTTCGACCGCGGTGTCGACGGGAATGCCGTTGACCTGAGTGCCGTCCCGGAACCGGAAGCTCACCGCGCCGGCCTCGACGTCCCGCTCGCCGGCGAGCAGCATGAACGGCACCTTCTGGGTGGTGTGGGTGCGGATCTTCTTCTGCATCCGGTCGTCGCTGATGTCGACCTCGGCGCGTACGCCCGCGGCCTTGAGCTTGCCGACCACGTCGAACAGGTGCGCCTCGAATGCCTCGGCGACCGGGATGCCGACCACCTGCACCGGCGCCAGCCAGGCCGGGAACGCGCCCGCGTAGTGCTCGGTGAGTACGCCGAAGAACCGCTCGATCGAGCCGAACAGGGCGCGGTGGATCATCACCGGCTGGTGCTTGGCACCGTCGGAGCCGGTGTACTCGAGTTCGAACCGCTCGGGCTGGTTGAAGTCGAGCTGGATGGTCGACATCTGCCAGCTGCGCCCGAGCGCATCCTGCACCTGGACGGAGATCTTCGGGCCGTAGAACGCGGCCCCGCCCGGGTCCGGCACCAGGGTCAGTCCGGAGGCCTCGCCGACCTCGGCCAGGGTGTTGGTGGCCTCTTCCCAGGTGGCGTCGTCGCCGACGTACTTGTCGGGGTTCTTGGTCGACAGCTCGAGGTAGTAGTCGTCGAGGCCGTAGTCCTTGAGCAGGCCCAGCACGAAGTTCAGCGTGCGGGTCAACTCGTCGCGCATCTCCTCGCGGGTGCAGTAGATGTGCGCGTCGTCCTGCGTCATACCGCGCACCCGGGTCAGGCCGTGCACGACGCCGGACTTCTCGTAGCGGTAGACCTGGCCGAACTCGAACAGTCGCAGCGGCAGTTCGCGGTAGGAACGCCCGCGCGTGCGGAAGATCAGGTTGTGCATCGGGCAGTTCATCGGCTTGAGGAAGTACTCCTGGCCCGGCTTGCGCACCGTGCCGTCCTCGTTCAGCTCCTCGTCGATGTGCATCGCCGGGAACATGCCGTCCCGGTACCAGTCGAGGTGGCCGGACACCTCGTACAGGTGACCCTTGGTGATGTGCGGGGTGTTGACGAACTCGTAGCCCTCCTCGACGTGCCGCTGCCGGGAGTAGTTCTCCATCTCCTGGCGGATGATGCCGCCCTTGGGATGGAAGACGGGCAGGCCGGAGCCGAGCTCGTCGGGGAAGCTGAACAGGTCCAGTTCGGCGCCGAGCTTGCGGTGGTCGCGCCGCTCCGCCTCGGCGATCAGCTCCATGTGCTTGTCGAGCGCCTCCGACGACTCCCATGCGGTGCCGTAGATGCGCTGCAAGTCCTCGCGATTCTGGTCACCGCGCCAGTAGGCGGCCGAGCTGCGGGTCAGCTTGAATGCGGGAATGTGCTTGGTGGTGGGGATGTGCGGGCCGCGGCACAGATCGCCCCAGATCCGCTCGCCCGTGCGCGGGTCGAGGTTGTCGTAGATGGTCAGCTCGTTGCCGCCGACCTCCATCACCTCGGGGTCGTCGATCCCGGACTTGTCGTCGATCAGCTCGAGCTTGAACGGCTCGTTCGCCAGTTCGACGCGGGCGTCCTCGATGTTCTCCACCACGCGACGCGAAAAGCGTTGCGAGCCCTTGACGATCTGCTTCATCCGCTTCTCGAGGCGGGTCAGATCCTCCGGGGTGAACGGCTCGGCGACCCGGAAGTCGTAGTAGAAGCCGTCCTTGATCGGCGGGCCGATGCCCAGTTTGGCGGCCGGGAACTCGGCCTGGACGGCTTGCGCCAGCACGTGCGCACAGGAGTGCCGGATCACCATGCGGCCGTCCGCGGTGTCGGCCGCGACGGCCTCCACCTCCACGTCCTGCTCGGGAATCCACGACAGGTCCTTGAGGTTGCCCTCGGCGTCGCGGACGACGACGATCGCGTCGGCGCCCTTGCCGGTCAGCCCGGCCTCGCGAACCGCCGTGCCGGCGGTAGTCCCCGCAGGCACCCGGACGCGGGCGGCTGGGGCTACTGATGCAGGCGTGGTCACGGCGATGTGCTCCTCGATGTGTGTGCCGACCGGTGTTCGGCGCGGCGATGAGCCCTCATGCTATCGGCACCCCGATCGATTCTCCCCGCTCACCCGAGCAGCGCCGCCAACCTTGCCGACCGGATCTCCGGTCGCTGGCGGGGGCAGCTGACGCACTTGGCCCGTTCGGCCGCCTCGGCGTCGCCGGGTGCTGCAACCGCGGGCGCGAGATAGATCAGACAGCAGGAGGATCGACGCACCAGTCGCCTACTACCCACCGCGGGTGTCGCGTCCGCGGCCGCCGGGGCCGGTCCGCGGGCGCCGACGTCGACGAAGCGCGGCCTGGGCATCGGCGGGCCGATCAGGTCGGCCAGCATCGCGGCGAGCGCGCTGCCCGCGGTGGCGCTACCGAGAGCGGTTCCCGCGTCGAGCGCACGGTTGGCGAGCGAGTCCGCGGCGATGGCCCACAGCGACCCCGCACTGGGCCCGGCCGGTTCGGCGAGCGCACCGATGATGGCGCCGAGCGATTCGCGCAACCCGGCGGCCAGCGGACCGGGCCCGCGGACGGTCGCGCCGGCTCGAACCGTGTCGACCGAACCGTCGGGCCGCACAGTGCAGGTCAGCGAGCCCAGGCGCGGATCCGGCGCAGTGCCGGTGGCCAGCAGGTCCGTGACCGGCGCCGCGAGCAGCGCCGAGCTGGTTCCGTACCACCAGAGGGTGCCTGCGACGCGGTTGTCGTTGCTGGCCCAGGCCCGTCGGCTGTCGGCGAGCCGGTCGGCGAGCCATCGCGGGTCGGCTAGTGCGGCGCCACCGAATGCTGTGGCGGCGGTGTCGGTCATCCGTGGACGAGGACCCGCCACGCCTCGACCTTCTCCGGCACGGGCGTACCCGCGTTCGCGGGACTGGTCGACGGCAGCCTGGTCAGATCGACTCCTTCGGGGTGCAGACCTGCGGACACGACGGTGCGCCGGTAGACCTCCTCGGCCTTCGCCCCGTTGAAGAACACCCGTCGGATGCCGCGGTGGCCTGCGAACAGCGCCGCGAAGTCGTTCGGCACCTCGGTGGCCCGGTCGATGCTCGAGTCCAGGCTGCCGGGACGCCGGCAGAGCTTGAGGACGTCCCAGAGCGCGACGCCACGGGACTGCAGGCGGTGCACGCGGACGCGGTACGGGTGCGGCGGTCCGGCGTCGAAGAGCTCGCCCATGATCGGCCAGAAACTGTTGCGCGGATTGGCGTAGTACTTGCCCGCGACCAGCGAGGGGACGCCCGGCATGGATCCGAGAACGAGCGTCTGCGCCTTGTCGTCGATCACGGCGGGGAATCCCTGAACAACGGTCATGGGGCTTCATTAGACAACAAAAAGGCCGCCCCGAGAACCCTCGGCGGCGGCCTTGTCGATCTGTGGTCCCGGCTGGGATCGAACCAGCGACCTTCCCGGTGTGAACGGGACGCTCTTCCACTGAGCCACGGGACCGAGCCGCGCACAAAACTCTCGCGGCCGAACGAGGAGGAACATTAACACGCTCCGCGACCGGAGGAAAACCTGCAGGTCACCCGCCTTCCCGGCGCATCGACGCGGGGCAGGTGGCCCATTCTCCCTCGATCTCACTCAACTGAGTGGCGCGGCCTCGGGCCGGCGCCCCCAAAGCCACAGCTGCGCCGGCCGCCGGCCGTCAAACGTGCGTACTGACCAGTGGATTTGTTACTGCCCACGGCGTCGGCTAGTGTTTCATCTCGCACCACGGAGGCAGCAACGCCTTCGTCAAGTGTGATGCGGACGTGGCGCAGCTGGTAGCGCACAACCTTGCCAAGGTTGGGGTCGCGGGTTCGAATCCCGTCGTCCGCTCGAGAGGTTGGACTCAACCTTGCGGTGGAGTGGCCGAGTGGTGAGGCAACGGCCTGCAAAGCCGTGCACACGGGTTCGATTCCCGTCTCCACCTCTCATGTTGTGAGCCTGCGCGATTAGCTCAGCGGGAGAGCGCTTCCCTGACACGGAAGAGGTCACTGGTTCAATCCCAGTATCGCGCACCACGATTCGAAATCCGGTACACCCTGAGGGTGTACCGGATTTCGTCGTTTCGGGGTGCGATCCCGACTTCCTGCGCTCCCGTACCCCCCGATCAGCCGTCGAACCGAATCCACGACGGTCTCCCGTCGATCCGCGACCGCGGTGGTCTCGACCACCCACCGCCCGGTCACCTCCGCGCAGAGTTCCTCCCGAACCATCCGGTTCGGCGTAGCGTCCGCCGTTCACGAAGAAATTGGTTCGCCAACCGACGAGGAGCGAAGTGAACATCGATCAGGCTCGTGCCCGGTTCCACGAGTTGCGCGTCCAGCAAGCCGACGTCTCCCCCGCCGACCTCGACGCGGTGTGGGCCGCGCTCGACACGGTCGGCGCAGCCGAGATCCTCGGCACGTGGAGGGGCGACGACTTCGCGACCGGCCATCGACTGCACGACAAACTGGTCGCCGGCCGGTGGTACGGCAAGCAGTTCGACTCCGTGCTCGACGCCAAGCCGCTGATCTGCCGCGACGAGGATGGAAACCTGTTCTCCGACATCAAGGCAGGCAACGGCGAGGCCAGCCTCTGGAACGTCGAGTTTCGCGGCGAAGTGACCGCGACGATGGTCTACGACGGCGCCCCCATCTTCGACCACTTCAAACGGGTCGACGCCGACACCCTCATGGGCATCATGAACGGAAAGCCGAAACTGGTGCTCGACGGCGGTAGCCACTACTACTTCCTGCTCGAACGAGCCTGACATTCGCGTCACGGCAGCGCTCGCGACCTGGGCCCGCCGCAGATGTGGTGATACTCGGCACTGGAAGTGTCGGTCTCGCAGCGCAATTCATCCCGACACTCCTCGAAATGCATGCCGCAGGCCGCTTCCCGATCGAAGAACTCGTGACCACGCACCCTTCGAGGACATCGACCTCGCAGTCGCCGACCAGCGGCCGGCAGGGTCGTCAAGCCGGTGCCGGTGCGGTGACGCCGCACCCTCCGGGCCCCATCGTGACGCTTCCGCCGCAGGTAGAGCGGCGAATTGTGATCGACGCGCCTCGTGGGCTATCGTTTCATCCGCACCACCGAAGAGGCCCAGCCGCTTCGACCGGTGCATGCGGACGTGGCGCAGCTGGTAGCGCACAACCTTGCCAAGGTTGGGGTCGCGGGTTCGAATCCCGTCGTCCGCTCGAGAGGTTGGGTACAACCTTACGGTGGAGTGGCCGAGTGGTGAGGCAACGGCCTGCAAAGCCGTGCACACGGGTTCGATTCCCGTCTCCACCTCTCACGCAGTGAACCTGCGCGATTAGCTCAGCGGGAGAGCGCTTCCCTGACACGGAAGAGGTCACTGGTTCAATCCCAGTATCGCGCACCAGAATTCGACAAGTCCGGCCCCCTCTCGAGGGGGCCGGACTTGTCTGTCCGGCGGGTCCGTACTCTCCCCGATTCCCCTACCGCTCACCCGAACGCGACACCTGCGGCCGGATACGGTATCTACTGGTAGACACAGTTTTTCTGGAAGCACGGTGTTCTACGGGAGAGGTGCCGCCATGACTACCGCGTCCGGCGAGGGTAACGAGGCCCTGTACCTGATGATCGGTGCCGCCGCGCGCACCCTGGACGTGGTCAGATGGTCCGGCCGGACCGCCGTCGGCGTCGCCCGGACGGTTCCGGGGATCGCCGGTCGTCTCGACGCCGCCGCGGCCGCCGCCGTGTCACGCGGCGAGGAAACCCTGCAGGCGGCGACTCAGTTTGCGCGCACCGCGCTGCGCACCGCGATCCGCGAGGTCGTCGCGGCCGCGCTGGTGGAAGTGGACCTGACAAAAATCGTCCGTGACCATGTCGATCTCGACCTGATCGCCGAGGGAATCGACGTGGACGCGGTCGCCGAACGCATCGATCTGGGTGCGATCGTGCGCCGCCTCGACCTCGACGCCCTCGTGGACACCGTCGACCTCGGCAGGCAGATCGACCGGGTGGACATCGACGCGATCGCCGCGCGCATCGACATCGACGCGATCATCGCCCGAATCGATCTGCTCGGCCTCGCCGACCAGATCATCGACGGCGTCGACCTGCCGCAGATCATCCGTGACTCCACCGGCTCCCTGTCCTCCGAGGCCGTCCGCGGGGTGCGCAGCCAAGGAATGCAGGCCGACGACGCGGTCGCCGGGTTCGTCGGGCGCCTGTTCGGTCGAGACCGGCCCACCGGCGGACCCGCAGACGAGGCCGCCGACACCGAACTCGACGAGAACGGGCAGACGGCGCCGTGACGCACCCCCACCCCCTACCGGAGCGGCGACCGGCAGGCATCGTGACCCGCAGCCTCGCCGCGGCCGTCGACATGGGCGTGGTGCTGGCGCTGCTCGGTGGCTGCTATCTGGGCATGACCTTCGTCCGACTGCTGTTCTCGCCGCAGAACTTCACCTTCCCCACACCCGCGGTGCTGCTGTCGGTCACGGCGTGGCTCGTGGCGTCGCTGGTCTACCTCACCGTCTGCTGGGCGACCACGGGCCGGACGGTCGGGTCCCTGGCGATGGGCCTGCGGGTGACGACCACCCGGGGCCGACGGGTCCGTTGGCCGGTCGCCGCGCTCCGAGCGCTGCTGTGCGTGTTCTTCGCGGTCGGCCTCGGCTGGGCCGCGGTGGATCCGCGCAGACGCTCGATACAGGACATCCTGCTGCGTACCGAAGTGGTCTACGACTGGCGGTCGGATCCGGACGCGGTCACCGCGTGACCGGATGCGCCTCGTGCCTGGCTGTTCTGCCCGGGGCCTAGCGCCCTGACCGGGATGCGACCGAGGAGCGCACCGCCGCGGCCAGCTGCCGTCGCGCGGCTCGTCCCTCGGGCGTGCGCAGCAGCGGGTAGACGTGCAGCATGCCTGGTGCCTCGTGGTACTCGAATCCGGCTGCCGCGCCGGTCATTCGCTCGCGCAGGCGACGGGCGTCGGCATGCACGATGTCGCGGGTGCCGGTGAACACGGTGATCCGGCCGAGATCGTCGAGGTCGGCGCGGAGGGGACTGACCAACGGGTCGCGCGCCGACAGCGGCCCACGGTAGGCGTCACCCGCGGCCCGCAACCCGTCCGGACTCAGGCACGGGTCGTGCGGAGCGAGCGAGGCGATCTCGGGGTCGTCGACCGCCACGTCCAGCCACGGGGAGATCAGGATCGTGTGTGCCGGAGCGATTCCCGTGCGCGCACGCAGTTGCGCGGCCACCGCCAGGACAAGTCCCCCGCCCGCCGAGTCACCCATCATCGTCAGGCGGTCCGGTCCGGCGTCCGCGCCGAGCACCTCCGCGAGGTCCACCGCCGCGGGCACGATCACGTCCGCAGTCGTGCACGGGGCGAGCGGATAGATCGGCACCACCACCTCGACGCCCGCGCGGCGAGCCAGTCCGGCGACGAAAGTCCAGTGCTGACGGGTAATTTCGCGGAAGTACGCCCCACCGTGCACGTACACCACCCGGTCCAGGTCCGCCCGCGCACCGCGCGGGGTGACTGTGTAGACGGGCCACCCCGCGGCCGAGGTCTCCATCCGGAGGTCCACCCGCCGGCTCAGCCCCCGCGGCGGCCGGAACGACGTCGGCTGCCGCGCGAGCGCGGCGATGGCGCGGCGGGTGGCCGCGGCGCTGCGCCCGCCGCCGCGCAGCGTGAAACGGAGCCGGATCGCGCGGCTCGCCAGGCTCTCCATCAGCCTCCCGCTCGCTGCGCCGCGATCAGGTCCCGGTACCAGTAGTACGAGTCCTTCGGTGTGCGCGTGAGCGTCTCGTAATCAACGTGCACCAGACCGAAGCGCTCACGGTAGCCTGCCGCCCACTCGAAGTTGTCCATGATCGACCACACGAAGTAGCCGCGCACGTCGACGCCGTCGTCCATCGCCTGACCGAGCGCCGCCAGGTGGTCGCGGTGGTAGCCGATGCGCTTGTCGTCCCGAACCCGGCCGTCGCCGTCCGGATCGGGGTCGTGGAACGAGGCGCCCGACTCGGTGACGTAGATCGGCGGCAGCGCATCGCCGTACCGGTCGGCGAAGATCGACACGATCTCGCGCAGGCCGGCGGGCACGATGGGCCATCCGAAGTCGGTCCGCTCGTACCCCTCGAGTGCGACCGGCTGGAACGGCATCCCCGGCGGCAGATCCACCTCGAGCACCCCGGTGCTGCCGTCGTCGGAGGTCGGGGCCGCGATCACCGTCGGCTCGTAGTAGTTGATCCCGAACCAGTCCAGCGGCTGCGAGATCACTCTCAGGTCCTCGTCGACCGGACCCTGCAGGATCGCGGCCAGCTCCTCGGCCGGATAGCTGCCGCGCAGCACCGGGTCGGCGAAGGTCCAGTTCACGATGTGATCGTAGATGTCGGCAGCCTCGGTGTCGGCCTCCGACTCGCTGGCCGCGTGCACCGGAGCGTGATTCGACGCGATGCCGATGTTGTCGCAGCCGGCGGCCCGCAACGCCTGCACCGACAGCCCGTGGCCGAGCAGTTGGTGGTGGGCGGCCTGCAGTGCCCCGAAGCCCAGTTCGAGGCCCGGCGCGTGCACGCCGAGTGCGTGCCCGTAGAGGGTGTGCACCACCGGTTCGTTGAGCGGCATCCACATATGGACCCGATCGCCGAGCCGACGACCTACGATGTCCGCGTACTCGGCGAGACGCTGGGCGGTGTCTCGGTTGAGCCATCCCCCCGCGTCCTGCAAGACCTGTGGGAGGTCCCAGTGGAACAGCGTGACGGCCGGCTTGATGCCCGCCGCGCACAGCTCGTCGACGAGACGCTCGTAGAAGTCCAGCCCCGCCTCGTTCACCGCACCGCTGCCGGTCGGCTGCACGCGCGGCCAGGACACCGACAGGCGGTAGGAGTCCACACCGAGCTCGCGCATCAACGCGACGTCCTCGCGATACCGGTGGTAGTGGTCGGTCGCGACCGCACCGGTCTCTCCGCCGACCACCGCGGCGGGACGCTCACAGAACTCGTCCCAGATCGACCGGCCGCGGCCGTCCACGTCGACGGCGCCCTCGATCTGATAGGCAGCGGCAGCCACTCCCCACAGAAAGTCCTGCGGGAACGACAGTTTGGTCTCGGCAGCAGTCATGGAGCGAGTCTGACCAATTGTTGGACACACGTCCAGTCCGGTGTTTCAATTCGTGAACAACCGGCCCGCACGGGCCCAAGCGAAAGCAGCCCTCCCCCATGACGCTTCCCACCCCCGACAGCGGTGCGGCCCCGACCACGCCCGCGCAGCGCGCGGCCCGCGTGTCCACCGCGGTGGCCTTCGGGTTGCAGGGCTTCTTCCTCGCGGTACTGCTCACCCAACTCCCCCAGTTCAAGGACCGGTTCGGCTTCGACGACACCACCATCGTCATCGCAGTCGTGACGGTCTCGCTGGTCGCGGGCGTCGGCAGCGTGCTCGCCGAGTACGTCGCCACCCGCGCCACCAGCAAGACCACCCTGCGCGCCGGACTCGCGGTCATCGCGGTCGCGGGCATCGGCATCGGGCTCTCGAACTCGACTGCGCTGTTCTTCGCCGGGTTCGCGGTGTACGGCATCGGTCTCGGCATGGTCGACGCCGCCGCCAACATGCAGGCCGTCGCCATCCAGCACCGGTACGGCCGCTCGATCCTGTCGTCGTTCCACGCCGTGTGGAGCATCGGCGCCATCATCGGCGCGCTGTTCGTCTCCGCGTCGTCGGCGCTCGAGGTGAGCCTGCCGGTGTCGATCCTGGTCGCCGCCGTCGTCGTCGCGATCGGTACCGCCGCGCTCGGTCCCCGTCTGCTCGCCACCGGACCCGAAGTCACGTCCTCGGCGGCCACCCCACTCGTCATCCCGTGGCGACCGTTCCTCGCGCTCGGCGCGGCGATGGCCCTGTTCTTCGCCATCGACTTCAGCGTCGGCAACTGGTCCGCGCTCTACCTCAAGGACCTGCTGCTCGCCAGCGCGAGCACAGCCGCACTCGCGGTAGCCGCCTACCAGGGTGCCGGGCTCGTCTCCCGGCTCACCGGCGACTACTGGGTGCGCAAGTACGGCGAGATCGCGGTGGTCCGGGTCGGCGCGGGAATCGCCTCGGTCGGCCTGGTGGTCGTGGTGTTCGCGCAGAGCCCCGCGATGGCGATCGCCGGGTTCCTGATCGTCGGACTCGGCGCGCCCGTCGTGGCGCCGCTGTGCTTCAGTGCCGCCGGACGGCTCGCCCCGCCCGAACAGACCGATGCGGTGATCGCGCGCCTCAACCTGTTCAACTACGCGGGCACGGTGATCGGCGGCGGCATCGTCGGCGCCGTCGCCGACCTGACCAACATGCGGATCGGGTTCGCCATCCCGCTCGTCTTCGCCGTCGGCCTGATCCTGCTGGCGCCCGCGTTCCGGCCCGCCCGCGCCGACGCGGCACCGCTTTCCGTCGACCACGTCGGGTAGTGGTTGACTGGCACCATGCCGAACTGGGGCTGGCTCATCGTGGTGCTGATACTCGTGGACGTCGCGGTGCTGACCGCGTGGTTGGTGACCAGACGAGGCGGCCCGCGTACGGCCACCGGCTACACCAGCGCCACCTTCATCCGTCGCCTCGACCTCGAGACCCGGGAGCGGATCGAACGCCTCGTGGCCGACCACAAGAACATCCACGCGATCAAGGTCCTGCGCGACGCGACCGGGCTCGGACTGTCCGAGGCGAAGGCCGCGATCGACGCTGTCGCCCGCGGCGAATGGGTGCCCTCAGCGGGTCTGGACACCGCGCCACCGCCCGCGGGGTGGGCGCTGCTCGAGCCCGAGGTGCGCGCGCTCAAGCAGTCGGGTGAGCCGATCAAGGCGATCAAGTTGCTGCGCGACCGGACCGGCATGAGCCTGCGCGAGGCCAAGCAGACGGTGGACAACCTGTGACCGAGACCCTGGCCGTCGTCGACGCCGCGGCGGACGACGCCGCCGCACTCGCGGAGGTCGCCGCGGTGACGTTCCCGCTCGCGTGCCCACCCTCGGTCACCGAGGCCGACGTCGCAGACTTCCTCGCCACCGTGCTGTCGGCGGACCGGTTCGCCGACTACCTGACCGCCCCGGACCGGGCGGTGCTCAAGGCGGTCGGCGCCGATGGCATCGTCGGGTACGCGATGCTCGTCGACGGGGTGGTCGACGACCCGGACGTGCGGGCCGCGGTCACCGCCGTGCCGACCGTCGAGATCAGCAAGCTGTACGTGCTACCCGACCATCACGGTGAGGGCGTCTCGCACCTGTTGATGTCCGTTGCCCTGGAGCGGGCGCGGGCCCGCGGCGCGGCCGGCGTGTGGTTGGGCGTCAACCAGGAGAACGTTCGCGCGCAACGCTTCTACGCGAAGCAGGGATTCGAGAGGGTCGGGACCAAGCGGTTCCGGGTCGGGGACCAACTGCACCACGACTTCGTACTCGAGCGCCGGTTCTGACCGCCACCCCCCAAAACGGGTGAGGGGAACCATCACCCTGTCAGACCGAATGATGGTTCCCCTCACCCTGAGGTAGGTGGGACAGCAGGCTAGGCCGGGACCTCGAAGCGCGAGAGCGCCAGCAGTCGCGACGTGGCGCGCAGGTACTTCTTGCGGTAGCCGCCGGCGAGCATCTCCGGGGTGAAGATCTCGTCGAGCTTGGCGCCCGAGACGGTCACCGGGATGCTGGCGTCGTAGAGGCGATCGGCGAGGACCACCAGGCGCAGCGCGACCGACTGGTCCTGGGCCGGGTGCACGCCCCGCAGGAACACCGCGGACACGCCGTCGATCAGCTTGTTGTAGCGCGACGGGTGCAGGGTGCTCAGGTGCTTGCACAGCGCGTCGAAGTCGTCCAGGGTCGAACCGGGTGTCGCGTCGGCCAGCTCGGCGAGCTCGGCGTCGGAGATCGGCTCGGGGGCGGGCGGCAGGTCGCGGTGACGGTAGTCGGGTCCGTCGACGCGGATGGTCTCGAAGATCGAGCCGAGCTTCTTGATCTCGCGCAGGAAGTCCTGGGCGGCGAAGCGGCCCTCGCCGAGCTGTCCGGGCAGCGTGTTCGAGGTGGCCACGATCGACACCCCGCGGGCGGACAGCTCGGTCAGCAGCCGGGAGACGAGCATGGTGTCGCCCGGATCGTCGAGCTCGAACTCGTCGATGCACAGCACACTGTGGTTCGAGAGCTGCTCGACGGCGTTGTTGAAGCCCAGCGCGCCGACCACGTGGGTCAGCTCGACGAAGGTGCCGAACGCCTTGGGGCTGGGCACACTGTGGAAGATCGACGCGAGCAGGTGGGTCTTGCCGACACCGAAGCCGCCGTCGAGGTACAGGCCGGCGCCCGAGGCCTGGGCCTTCTTGCCGAACAGTCCGCGTCGGCCGCCGGAGCGGATCTTGCCGACCTTCCCGGCGAACTCCTCGGCCTTGCGGACCGCGGCAGCCTGGCTCGGCTCGTTCGGATCGGGGATGTACGACGCGAAACTCACCTCGTTGAACATCGCCGGCGGGACCATCTGTGCAACCAACTGGTCTGCTTGGAGAACCGGACTACGGTCAACGAGGCGTGCGTGCATGTAAACAGCGTATCTACGTGCTGTTATAACTCCTGTGCACCATCTCGATAATGCGACCTACCTCACAGCGCTCCACGACGACGCGCTGCGCGACCTGCACCGCTACCCCGACAACCCGTCCGCGCCGTGGATCCGGGTGAACTTCGTGGCCAGCATCGACGGCGCGGTCTCCACCGACGGCACCTCCGGCGGCCTCGGCACTCCCGCCGACCACCGCCTGTTCACCATCCTGCGCGAACTGGCCGACGTGGTGCTCGTCGGTGCCGGGACGGTACGGGCCGAGAACTACGGCGGCGCCCGCACCGACCCGACCCAACGCGCGCGGCGTCGTGCGCGCGGACAGTCGGACACCCCACCGATCGCGGTCGTCACCGCGGGAGCCCACGTCGACCCCTCGTCGCGACTGCTCGTCGACACCGACGTCGCTCCCCTGATCCTGACGTGCACGGAGGCCCCCGCCGCCCGCAAGCGTGCGCTCGCCGACGCGGGTGCGCGGGTGCTCGAGATCGGGCACGGGGCCGTCGGGACCGCCGCGATCGTGTCGACCCTCGGCGAGCTCGGCCTGCACCGGGTGCTGTGCGAGGGCGGGCCGTCGCTGTTCGGCCAGTTGCTGGCCGACGACGCGGTGGACGAGCTGTGCCTGACCACGTCCCCGATGCTGGTCGGCGGCGGGTCCGGCCGGATCGCCTCGTCCCCGCGCGCCGGCGCCACCGCGATGCGTCGCGCCCACGTGCTCGGCGACGACGACGGCACGGTACTGACGCGATGGGTGCGCGAGCGGGGTGCGTGAGCAACCTGGCAGGCTGTGGCCCATGCCATTCCCCGTCGCTGCGCTCACCCGGCGCAGATTGTGGTTGCCGGCAGCGGTTCTCGTGCTCTGCGTCTCCGCCTGCGGAGCGGGACCGAGCGTGCGGCCGGACGTGGCGGTGGTCGAGCGCGGCGACGGCGCGACCGCCGAACCCACCGGGACGCAGGGCCCGCCGGCACTCGCCGCACCGGTGCACGACCTGAACTGGCAGGACTGCACCCGCACCACCCTCGACGTCCTCGGCCTGGGACCCGGGCCCGCCGGACTGGTCCTCGAGTGCGCCGAACTGGCCGCGCCCATCGACGCGGGCGGCCGGATCCGCGGTTCCTTCTCACTCGGTGCACTGCGCGCCCGACTGCCCCAGACCCCGGCCGACGCCGCGCCCCTGGTGCTGACGTCCGGCGCCGACCGGTCGTCGACGAGCACCCTGGCCGCGCTCGCCGCGGGACCGGCGGCGCCGCTGCTCGCCGCCCGGCCGCTGGTTGCGGTCGATCGCCGCGGGATCGGTACGTCCACGCCGATCGAGTGCCTCGCACCCCGAGGGAATCCCACCCTGGGCAAGCAGATGTTCGACCTCGGTCAGTTCACGGCGCCACCGGTCGCGGGCGGCGACGCCGTCGACACCGTGATGGCGCTCGGCCGCGACGCGACCACCGAATGCACCGACTTCCTGCAGCCGCAGGAGCTCGCCTTCGACGCCGCGCACGCGGCCGACGACCTCGAACAGCTGCGCACCACGTGGGGCGTCGACCGGCTCGGACTGCTCGCCACCGGCAGCGGCGGAGATGTCGCGCTGGCATTCGCGGCCAAGCATCCCGGGGCGGTGGCACGGCTGGTCCTCGACTCCCCCGCCACCGTCCGCGCAGACGCCGTCACCGTGGCCGAGACCCGCGTGCGCGGGCAGGAGGCCGCGCTCGCTGCGTTCGCCAGGCAGTGCGCGGCGCTGGCGTGCGCGCTCGGCCCGGATCCCCACGCGGCGGTGCTCGACCTGATTCACCGGGCCGGGGCGGGCCAGTTGCGCCCGATCTCGACGAACGCCCTCGGCGCCGCCCTGACGGATTTCCTCGGCTCGCCGCGGGGTGACCAGCAGGCCCGGATCCGGGAGTTCGCCGACGTCCTCGCCGCCGCCGGGCGCGGTGACACCGCCGGCCTGTCCGATCTCGTCGGCCGGGCGGCTTCCGCGACCGACTCCGACGGGCAGTTCGTGGCCCGGTGCTCCGACGGTCAACAGTGGCCGACTCCCGGCCGCGTACGCGAGCTGCAGCGGGACTGGGGTGAGCGGTACCCCGCGTTCGGCCCCGACGCCGCATTGTCGTTGCTGCTGTGCGCCTCCTGGCCGACCACCGCTGCCCAGCCCACGCCGTCCGCACTGTCGGTGCCCGTGCTGACGATCGCGGGTGCGGCCGATCCGGTCGCCGGCGACGGGGCCGCCTCGGCGTCCGGCGCGGTCGCCGCCGCCGGTGCGCCCTCCTCGACCCTCGCCTGGCTGGGCCGCGGGCATCCCGCGAGCAGCCACTCGGAGTGCGTGCAGCAGGCCGTGGTGACGTACGTCGGGACGGGCACCCTGCCGCCCGACGGCGGCGCCTGCCCCGGCTGAACACCTCGCCGGTGTACCGTGCCACGGTGTTCCTTCGACAGCTCGAACCGCGCACCGCACGCACCACCGCCGAGGTGGTGAAGTTCGCGCTGTGGCCGCTCGCGATCATGACGGTCCTGCATCGGGTGCTGGTCAAGGCGGTCAACGGGGCCCGTACCGACGACTTCACCCCGGTGTACCGGGCGGCGCTGGCGTTCCTCAACCACAAGCCGGTCTACACCGCGAACTTCAACTGGGTGGACCCGCACTACCTCTACCCGCCGAGCGGCACCCTGCTGATGGCCCCGATCGCCGTCATCGACCCCGAGCGCTCGCGCTGGTTGTTCATCGGCGTCAACGCGATCGCCGTGATCGTCGCCGGGTACCTGTTGCTGCGAATGTTCGACCTGACGATCTCGTCCGTCGCGGCGCCGATCCTGCTGCTGGGCATGTTCTCCAGCGAGACCGTCACCAACACCCTGATCTTCACCAACATCAACGGTCTGGTCCTGCTCGGCGAGGTCGCCTTCCTGCTCCTGCTGCTTCGCCGCCGGGACGCCTGGTCGGGCGTGGCGATCGGACTGACCTTCGCGGTCAAGCCGATCCTGGCGCCGCTGCTGCTGCTCCCCCTGGTCACCAAGCAGTGGAAGGTGTTCGTCACCGCCCTCGGCATCCCGTTGATCCTCACCGCGGTCGCCTGGCCGCTGTCCGCCGACCCGATGGACTTCGTGCACCGGACGCTGCCGTACCTGATGGAGTCCCGCGACTACTTCAACAGCGCAATCGTCGGCAACGGCGCGTACTACGGCCTGCCGGACCTGCTGATCCTCGCGCTGCGAGCGGCGTTCGCCGTGGTGGTGCTGGTGTCGCTCTGGCTGCTGTACCGCTACTACCGCGAGGACCGGCTGTTCTTCATCACCACTGCCACGGGTGTACTGCTGACGGCGTCGTTCCTGCTCGGTTCGCTGGGCCAGATGTACTACTCGATGATGCTGTTCCCGCTGCTGATGAGCGTGGTGCTGCGGAACTCGGTGATGCGCAACTGGCCGGCCTGGCTGGCGGTCTACGGCTTCATGACCTTCGACAGCTGGCTGTCCGGCAGGTTCCCTGCCTCCGGTCGCGCGGCGGAGTACATGAAGACCACCCTCGGCTGGAGCTTGCTGCTGCTGGTGATCTGCGGCGTCCTGGTCGCCCGCTACGTCACCGCCAAGCGGGAGGGCAGGCTCGAGCGCGGCATCGACCCCGTCTATCCCGAACCGGAACCGGAGAAGGTTAGCGTGGAGGCATGAGCTCCGACGCAGATCCGACGCCCGGCCTCCAGCTCACCGACGAGCAGTGGCGGCAGCGACTGACGCCCGAGGAGTACGCCGTGCTCCGTCAGGCGGGGACCGAACGACCCTTCGTCGGCGAGTACACCGACACCACGACGGTCGGCGAATACCACTGCCGGGCCTGCGACACGCTGCTGTTCACCAGTTCGGAGAAGTTCGAGTCGCACTGCGGCTGGCCGTCGTTCTTCGATCCCGCCGACTCCGACGCCGTGATCCTGCGCAGCGACGACACCCTGGGCATGCGCCGGGTCGAGGTGCTGTGCGCGAACTGCCACAGCCACCTCGGCCACGTCTTCGAGGGCGAGGGTTACCCGACGCCGACCGACCAGCGGTACTGCATCAACTCGATCTCACTGCGGCTGGTCCCGAAGGCCTGAGCGCCGCTAGCTCGTCGGCGTGGGACTACCGGTCTGCGAGGCACCGGATGTCGGCGGGAACATCTCGTCGACGATCGTCTTCGCGATGCTGCTCGCCGGGTCCTGGCCGTTCGCCGCGGGCGCGAGGTTCGCCCACACCACCAGCGTCACTCCGCTGGCGGGGTCGCTGCCCATGAACGAGTTGTAGCCCGGCAGCTCGCCGGTGTGCCCGTACAGCGGGCCCAACTTCGCCATGGCGAGGCCGTACTCGGGGCCACCGGGCTTGCTGGGGTCGGTCGGCTGGAATGCGGCCATCCGTTTCGCCTGCATCTCGGGGTCGAGGACCTTGCCGTCGGCCTGCGCCTCCGCCCACGTCGCGAGGTCGTGCGCGGTCGAGATGCCCGATCCGGCCGCCCAGGCCCAGGACGGGTTGCCGTCGGTGACGTCGTGCGGCGCCAGGGTGCCCGCCTTCGCCGCGGCCTGCATGTCCGCCGGAATCGCCGGGTCGGTCATGGTGAGCACGTTGTCGCCGAACATGTAGCCATGCGAGTACGGGACGGGGATCGCGTTGGAGGTGAGCTCGGGGAACACGGTGTTCTTCAACCCGACCGGGCCGAACAGCCGGTCCTGGAAGATCTGTGGGAGCGGCTTGCCGTCGATCTTCTCGGCGATCAGTCCGAGCAGGATGAAGTTGGTGTTCGAGTAGTGGTAGCCCTGGCCGGGCGGGAAGTACGGCGGATGGGCGTACGCCAACGCGAGCAGTTCGTCGGGGGTCCACGCCTTCTGCGGTTCCCGGTCCATCGTCTGGTTCAGTTCCAGCGTCTCGCTGTAGTTGAACAGGCCGCTGCGCATGTCGAGCAGCTGTTCGATGGTGATGCCGTCGCCGCCCGGCACGTCGGGGCGGTACTTCGAGACCGGATCGGTGAGGGCAATCTTGCCCTCCTGCACCTGCTGCAGGATCACCGTGCCGGTCCACGTCTTGGTGTTCGACCCGACCCGGACGTGGTCGTCGAGGCCGACCGGTGCGCCACCGCCGCGTTCGGTGGTGCCGTAGGTGACGGTCTGCTCGCCCTTCGGGGTGCGCAGCAGCACCACCACCCCGGGTAGCTGGAGGTCCTTCGCGGCCGCCACGACGGTCGACTGCAGTGCCGCGTCATCGATCGCGGCCACCGGCACAGACGCGGTGGTGGAACCCGGACCGGACCCGGAATCGGAGCCGGACGAACAGGCTCCGACCATCAGTGTCACGGCGAATGCGGCGCCCACCGCACGAACGTATCGACCACGAAATACACCCGCAGTACGGTTCATGACAGCTCACCGTACGCCGTGCCGCGGCCCCGTACGGTCCGAAACGTCCGATCGGTCAGCGCTGCCGCACCACCGGCGGGTCGTAGGCGCGGATCGGCGGCAGCTCTCCGTCGAACCGTTCCACCTGCACCAGCACGTGCTGGCCGGTGCACCCGCGTGCCAGGCTCGAGGTGCCGACGTCGGCGGTCAGCACGTTCGGATTGCCGTGCACACACAGGGAATTCGGGTCGGACGGGTCGAGCGGGTCGTACCACGCGCCGGTGGAGAGCTGCACCACACCGGGCAGCAGACCGTCGTCGAGGACCACCCCGGCCAGACAGGCACCGCGGTCGTTGAACACCCGCACCACCTGGCCCGCCGCGAGACCGCGTTCGGCCGCGTCGTCGGGGTGGAGCCGGATCGGTTCGCGGCCTTGCACTTTCGACGCCTGACTCGTCGCGCCGTGGTCGAGTTGACTGTGCAGTCGGGTCTTCGGCTGGTTCGCGATCAGATGCAGCGGGAACTCGCGTGCCCGCTCTCCCCCGAGCCACTCCTCCGGCTCGTACCAGGTGGGGTGGCCCGCGCAGTCGTCGTAGCCGAAACCGTCGATGTCCGAGGAGAAGATCTCGATCCGCCCGCTCGGTGTACGCAACGCGTTGGCCTCCGGGTCGGCCCGGAAGTCCTCGAACAGGGTCAACCCCTCCTCGGTGCGCATCCGCAGGTGCCCCCGGCGCCAGAACTCCTCGAACTCGGGCACGTCCGCGCCGTCGGCTTCGACGAAACCGCGCCACTGCCCGTACATGTGCTCGAGCCACTGCCGCGCGGTACGACCCTCGGTGAAGAGTTCACCGAACCCGAGTCGGGTCGCGAGGGCCGCGAAGGTGTCGTAGTCGTGGCGGGCGTCGGCGAACCGGGGCGCGGCGGCGTGCATCGCCACCAGCAGTGGGTCGTTGCGGGTGCACGAGAGGTCGTCGCGTTCGAGCGAGGTGGTGGACGGCACCACGATGTCCGCGTGCTTGGCCATCGGCGTCCAGTACGGGTCGTGCACGACGATCGTGTCCGGCCTGCCCAGCGCCCTGCGCAGTCTGCCGATGTCCTGATGGTGGTGGAAGGGGTTGCCGCCCGCCCAGTACACCAGCCGGATGTCGGGGAAGGTGCGGTGCTCGCCGTCGAAGTCGTACTGCTGCCCCGGATTCAGCAGCAGGTCCGAGATCGCCGCCACCGGAATGGAATCCGACACCGGGTTCTGTCCCTGGAACAGGGTCGGCAGCGGGTACGGCACCGGCGCCAGGCCAGGTTCGTTCATCGAGCCGTAGCCGTGGCCGAAACCGCCGCCCGGAAGCCCGATCTGGCCGAGCATCGCGGCCAGGGTGATGCCCGCCCACGGGGCCTGTTCGCCGTGCCGGACCCGCTGCAGTGACCAGGTGACGGTGATCAGGGTGCGGCCCTTGGCCATTCGACGGGCCAGGTCCGCGATCGTCTCCGCCGGCAGTCCCGACAGCTGCGCGGCCCACGCCGGTGTCTTCGGGACGCCGTCAGCGCGGCCGAGCAGGTAGTCCTCGAACTTGTCGTAGCCGGCGGTGTAGCGGTCCAGGAAGGCGCGGTCCGCGAGCCCCTCGCTGGCCAGCACGTAACCGCAGGCCAGCATGATCGCCACGTCCGTGCCCGGACGCGGGGCGAGCCGCTCCGCCTCGCCGTGCAGGTCGTCGGCGAGCGGGCTGATCGACACGATCCGGCCGCCGCGGGTGCGCAACGCGTCCAGCGCCCCGCGGGTCGGATGATTGCTGGTACCACCGTCGTTGACGGCGGTGTTCTTCAGCGGCACCCCGCCGAAGCACACCATCAGGTCCGTCTCGCGCGCGATGACGTCCCAGTTGGTGGAGCGCGCGAACATCTTCCAGTGCGTGCCCACCACCCGCGGCATGATCACGCCGGTCGCACCGAGCGAGTAGCTGTGTTCGGAGCGGGTGTAGCCGCCGAGCATCTTCAGGAAGCGGTGCACCTGGCTCTGCGCATGGTGGAAACGGCCCGGCGAGGACCACCCGTAGGAGCCGCCGTAGATCGCGCGGTTGCCGTGCCGGTCGACGACACGGCGCAGTTCGGTGGCCAGCAGTCCGGTCAGCTCGTCCCAGCCGACCGCGACGAACTCGTCGGCGCCGCGGGCATCGGACGGTCCGGGTCCGTTCTCGAGCCAGCCGCGCCGGACCGCCGGCCCGGCGATCCGCGAACGGTGCCGCACCGAACCGACCGCGTTGGCCAGGATCGGCGAGGGATCGGCATCGCCGGAGAACGGGTGCACAGCGGTGACCTCGCCGCCCACGGTCTCGGCCTCGAACATCCCCCAGTGCGCCATGTGCTGGTGCCGCGTCGATCCCGAACTCATGACTGCCAGTCTGCCAGCGGGCTCACCGCACCACGACACACCCGTTCCGGCGACGGAAGCCGCTGTCAGGGCAGGGCGGCGATCAGCTTCTCGACGTCGACGCGCGGGCCGGAGAAGAACGGCGTCTCCTCGCGGACGTGCATCCGGGCCTCGGTGGCCCGCAGGTCGCGCATCAGGTCGACGATGCGGTCCATCGCGGGCGCCTCGAAGGCCAGCAGCCACTCGTAGTCGCCGAGCGCGAACGCGGGGACGGTGTTGGCCCGCACGTCCGGGTAGTCGCGGGCCTCCTTGCCGTGGTCGGCGAGCATCTTGCGACGATCGGCGTCCGGGAGCAGGTACCACTCGTAGGACCGCACGAACGGGTAGACGCAGACGTAGGCGCCCGGCTCCTCACCCGCGACGAACGCCGGCAGGTGGCTCTTGTTGAACTCCGCGGGGCGGTGCAGGCAGGCGTTCGACCACACCGGATCGCTGGCCTGACCGAGGTCGGTGGTGCGCCGGAAGTCGGCGTACAGCTTCTGCAGGTCTTCGAGCCGCTCGGCGTGGTACCAGATCATGAAGTCGGCGTCGGCGCGCAGACCGGAGACGTCGTAGATGCCGCGAACGATCACGTCGGTGTCGTCGAAGGATTCGAAGAACGCCTTCGCGTCCGCGATCGCCTTGGTGCGGTCCTCACCGAGGACCCCCGGCTGAACCTGAAACACCGAGAACATCGCGTAGCGCAGGGTGGAGTTGAGCTTGTCATAGTCGAGGCGTGCCATGGCCCTATCCTGCCACTGCCGCCGCGAGCCGTGCCGCGGCCGCTGTCGCCGACGCCACGCAGGCCGGGACGCCGACGCCGCGGAGCATCGAACCGGCCAGCTCCAGCCCGTCGACCTGCGCGATCTCTGCGTCCAGCGCTGCGACGACGTCGAGGTGCCCGGCCCGGTACTGCGGCAGTCCGCCGTGCCAGCGCTGCACGACCGCCTGCACCGGTGCGTCGGTGACGCCCGTGACGGTGGCCAGGTCGGCGCGCGCGAGGGTGATCAGCTGCTCGTCGTCGGCGTCCACGATCCCGGCGTCGCCGAAGCGGCCGAACGAGGCCCGCGCCAACAGCACCTCGCGCCGGGCCAGGTGCGGCCACTTGCGGCCGGACAGGGTGAACGCCTTGGCCGCGAGGTTCTCGCCGGTCGCGACGAGGATCCCCGAGTTCGGCGGCAGCCCGGCGTCGTGCGGCAGGGCCAGCGCGACCACCACCGACGACGCGAGCGGGATGCGCGCGGCCTGGGCGGCCGCCGCGGGCGCGGGTCCGGCGAGCAGTTCGGCGGCGCGGTCGGCGGGGACCGCGAGGAGTACCCCGTCCACCTCCCCCACCGGGTCGACCGCCCAGCGCCCACCGGAACGCCTGATCCCGGAACCAGCTGTGGCAGAAATGATTTCGGCTCCGGATGCCGACGTCAGCGCATCCAGCAGCACACCGTATCCGTCGTGCAGCGCACCGAACACCGGGGCGTCCGACGCCGGCGGCAGTGCCCGCCCGACCGCCTCGGTCAGGCTCGTCGCGCCGGCGTCGAGCGCCGCCGCCAGGGTGGGCACCGTGGCCCGGACGCCGGCCGTGTCCGACAGTCCGGAGTAGACGCCGCCGAGCAGCGGGTCCACCGACCGCCGGACCACCTGCTCGCCGAAACGCGAGCCGACCAGTTCCGCGACCGAGACGTCGGCGCCGCGGTCCCAGTGCAGCGGCACGGTCGGTTCGGCCGCGACCCGAGCGAGGGTGTCGGCGTCCACGAGCCCGTCCAACGAGTCGGCCCGCGCCGGAATGCCCATCAGCGTTCCGGTCGGCATCGGGTGCAGGCGACCACCCGACCAGATCAGCGGCCGCGCCGACGAGGGGTGCTCCACCTGATCGGACAGTCCGAGTTCGGCGAGCAGCGCGGGCACCTCGGGCCTGCGTTCGATGAACGCCTCGGCGCCGACGTCGACGGGTCCCCCGGCCAGCTCGGTGGTGCGCAGCTTGCCGCCGAGCCGGTCGGACGCCTCGAGCACGACGATCCGCGCGTCCGGTCCGAGCGCTCCGCGCAGCCGGTACGCGGCGGTCAGCCCCGAGATGCCCCCACCGACGACGGCGATCGTGGTCACAGCGAGTGCACCAGCTCCACCACCGCGGTCAGCACGGCCGGGTCGGTGTCCGGCAGCACGCCGTGGCCCAGGTTGAAGATGTGTCCGGCCGCGCCCGCGGCGATCGCGCGGTCGCCCTCTTCGGCGATCCGCCGGACCTCCCGCTCGACGGCGTCCCAGCCGGCGAACAGCACAGCCGGGTCGAGGTTGCCCTGCAGCGCCTTGCCGGGTCCGACCCGTCGCGCCGCATCGTGCAGCGGGATCCGCCAGTCCACCCCGACGACGTCGGCGCCCGCCTCACCCATCGCGCCGAGCAGCTCGCCGGTGCCGACGCCGAAGTGGATCCGCGGCACGTTCGCCTCCGCGACCTCCGCGAACACCCGCTCGGAGTGCGGCAGCACGAACTGGCGGTACTCGGCCAGCGAGAGCGCACCCGCCCACGAGTCGAACAGCTGCACGGCGTCGACGCCGGCGTGCAACTGGGCCTTGAGGAAAGTGATGGTGGTGTCGGCGAGCGCGCCGAGCAGTGCGTGCCAGGTGTGCGGGTCGGAGTGCATGAGCGCCTTGGTGCGCTCGTGGTTGCGACTCGGGCCGCCCTCGACCAGGTACGAGGCGAGGGTGAACGGCGCTCCCGCGAAACCGATCAGCGGGGTGTCGCCGAGCTCGCGGGTGAGCAGGCCGATCGCGTCGGTGACGGCGCCGACCTCCTCGGGCCGCAGCCGAGGCAGCGCGGCGACGTCGGACGCCGAGCGCACCGGGTTGGCCACCACCGGACCGGTGCCGGCCACGATGTCGAGGTCGATGCCCGCCGCCTTGAGCGGAACCACGATGTCCGAGAACAGGATTGCCGCGTCCACCTTGTGCCTGCGCACCGGCTGGACGGTGATCTCGCAGACCAGTTCGGGGTTGAAGCAGGATTCGAGCATCCCGATCCCGGCGCGGATCTCGCGGTACTCGGGCAGCGAGCGCCCGGCCTGACGCATGAACCACACCGGACGGTGTGCCGGCCTGCGTCCGGTCGCCGCGGCGAGCAGCGGCGCGTCGGGCAGCAGCCGTCGGAACGGGTACTGCGCCCCGGTGGCCATCGCTGAATTCGTGTCTTCCAAGTCGCTCATGTGTCCCAACGCTTCGTCGCCCGCCATGTCCTACCGGTCATGCTGCCAGACGCGAGGACCCGCCACCGCCCCGCCGCGGGACAGCCCGACCCGCCGTGGCGCGGGTCACGTCGCCCCTCAGATTGTTGTAGACAACAGTTGTCGACTGCAATACTTTCTGGCGTGAACACTTCCGATCGTGGAGCAACGGCACCCACCCAGGGCGAAATCGACGCGTTCCAGCGCGCGACCCGCGACCTGATTGGAGTTGCCCTGCACAGTCTCGAGATCCTCCAGGGCGAGGTGTCACTCCCCCAGTTCCGGCTGATGCTTTCGTTGCACGACCTCGGCCGCAGCCCCTCGTCGCAGGTCGCGCACGCCCTCGGCGCGAGCAATTCGTCCGTGACCCGGTTGGCGGACCGACTGCACGGCTCCGGCCACGTCGAACGCGGCACCGACCCACGTAGCCGCAGCGTCGTCACCCTCGAGCTCACCGCTCGCGGCCACCGTGTCGTGGACAAGGTCCTCGAGTGGCGGCATCACGAACTGGCCCGGATCCTCGCCGGTCTCGGCGCGGACCAGCGAGCCGCCACCGTGGACGGGCTGGCCCAGTTCCACCGCGTCGTCGGTGAGCAGTACACCGCCGAACTGCACGGTCCGGTGCCGCTGTGAGCGCGACGAAGGGCGCCCTCCGTCGCCGTGAGCTCGGGGACTTCTCGGTGGAACCGCGGATGCTGGTCATCGCCGGTTGGGCGACACTGGTCGGTGGACTCGGCGCCCTCGCCGCCTGGCTGCTGCTGATGCTGATCGGCCTCGTGACGAACCTGGTGTTCTACCAGCGCTGGGACACCCAGCTGGTCACCCCGAGCGGCGGCCACGATCCGTGGTGGCTGATCCTGTTCGCGCCGATCGCGGGCGGCCTGATCATCGGACTGATGGCCCGCTTCGGGTCGGAGAAGATCCGCGGCCACGGCATGCCCGAGGCCATCGAGTCCATCCTCACCGGCGGCAGCATCGTGCAACCGAAAATTGCTGTGCTCAAACCCGTTTCGGCCGCGGTGAGCATCGGAACCGGCGGTCCGTTCGGGGCCGAGGGACCGATCATCATGACCGGCGGAGCGATCGGCTCGATCCTGGGCCAGGCGCTCCACGTCACGGCCGACGAACGTAAGACGCTGCTGGTCTCCGGTGCCGCGGCGGGCATGGCCGCGACGTTCAATTCGCCGATGGCCGCCGTGCTTCTCGCCGTCGAGCTGCTGCTCTTCGAATACCGTCCACGCAGTTTCGTGCCGGTGGTGGCCGCGGTGGCCGTCGCCACCGTGGTGCGTGGATTCATCCTGGGGACCGGCCCCGTCTTCCCCGTCGACGCGACCGGTCTGCACATCACACCCACGGTGTCCGCGCTCGCCGTCGTCATCGGCGTCAGCGGCGGAATCCTCGCCCTGGTCGCGACCTGGCTGGTCTACAAGTCCGAGGACGGATTCGCCCGACTCCCGTTCCACTGGATGTGGTGGCCTGCGATCGGCGGCGCGATCATCGGTATCGGAGGGCTGATCGAACCACGTGTCCTTGGCGTCGGCTACGACGTGATCGACGAATTGCTCACCGGCAAAGCAACACTCGGACTGATTCTGGGCATCCTGGTGGTGAAGACACTGATCTGGTCACTGTCCCTGGGCTCGGGCACTTCCGGAGGCGTGCTGGCGCCGATCTTCATGATCGGCGGCGCGCTCGGCGCCCTGGAAGGCATGATCTTCCCCGATGTCATTCCGGGCTTCTGGGCCATGCTGGGTCTGGCGGCGGTCGTCGGCGGAGTGATGCGATCACCGCTCACCGGGGTCGTCTTCACCCTCGAACTCACCCATGTGTGGGGTGCGATGCTGCCGCTACTGATTGCGTCGACGGCCGCGTATGCGCTGTCCGTGCTGGCCCTCAAGCGATCGCTGCTCACCGAGAAGATCGCACGACGGGGCCTGCACCTGACCCGCGAGTACTCGACCGACCCGTTGGAGACCTTCTTCGCCGAGGAGGTGATGTGCACCGACACCGATGCCACCCGCGCGGCACGGGAGCTGGCCGACTCGGCCCAAGAATCGGGTCTGTACGTGCACCCGCGGGACACCCTGCGCCACGTGGCGTACGTGTTCGCCGAACATGGGGTGACGGAGGCGCCGGTGATCGACGGCGGCGAGCCGGTCGGCCTCGTCACCGCGGCGTCGCTGCTCCAGGCGCGCCTGCACGACCTCAACGAGGAGCGGCTTCGGCAGCGACGATTCCGGCTCGCACCGCCTCGGCCCGCCGTGGCGGTCCGGTAGCCGGGCCACGGAACGCCGCGGGGCTGGTGCCTGCGCACCGGCCGCACGGTGCCTCAGGCACCGATCTGACCGGCGATCTGATGCTCGAGCTGCGCTCGTGCGCCGGCCGGGAGCACGATCAGACCGTCGAGGGCCTTGCGCGCCTTCGCATAGGCACTCTGGCGCTCCTGCGGGGTGGCCGCGGCGTCCATCGCCAGCCGCAGCAAGCTCTGGGCACGGACCAGCCGCTCCTGCTCGACGGCGGTGAATCCGCTTCGGCGCCGTCGCTTCGCTTCTGCTTCGGCGACGTCGAAGGCGATGGCGTAGGCGTGCACCGCGTCGCGGTACTCGACCTGCGCCTCGTGGTCGCCCACCAACGATTCCGCATCCGCCGGCCGAAGCAGGTCCGCACGCCGCTTCGCCCGGTGGAACTCGACCGTCAGAGGTTCGCGCAGATCGGTCATCATCGGGAAGTCGAGCAGCCACGAGACTCATCTCGTAGCCGAACCACCGCGCATCGGTCTGGTCGTGCTCGTCGACAGTCTTGGCGATGTCGCGGCGCTGCGTCTGTTCATCGGTGTGGTGTTGCGCCTTGGCTTGCGCCACCGCGATCTTGGTCTGCTGCTTGAGCCGGTAGCGCTCCTGGCGCCGCTCGACACGCCGCTGGTTGGCCGAGCTGATCGCCTTCACCGCGCCGCCGATACTGCCCCCGAAGACAAAGATCAGCCACCACGAGTGCGACAGGAACTGCAGCAGCTGGTCCACACTGTTCATGATGCCCAAGACGAGAGCGATGCACGAGAAGGCCCGGTCACCGCGGATGTCGGCGGGACGTGCCGCTAGAACCGGCGCGCCTCCACCGACGACCATCGGCGCCGGTCTACCGTCCGCGGTGTGACCATGTCGGGATCCTCCGCCGAACCTGCGCCGTTCCGCAGCGCCATCGATTCGATGCACACGGCCTCGGTTCACCCGCAGATCGAGATCGGTCCGATCCGTCCGCCGCAGCGCCTCGCGCCGTACAGCTACGCGATCGGTGCCGAAGTCCGTCACGCCGACACCGACGTCGTCTCCGAGGAGTCCGAGGGCGACGCGTTCGGCCGGCTGATCCTGCTCTACGACCCGGCGGGCGACGAGGCCTGGAACGGCACCATGCGACTGGTCGCCTACATCCAGGCCGACCTCGACGAGGACCTGGCCGCGGACCCGCTGCTGCCGGAGGTTGCCTGGAGCTGGTTGGTCGACGCGCTCGAAGCGCATCACGAACCGCTGACCGCGCTCGGCGGGACCGTCACCGCGACCAGCTCGGTGCGCTACGGCGACATCGCCGGTCCCCCGCGCGCCCACCAGCTCGAGATGCGCGCGTCGTGGACCGCCAAGACCACCGCCCTCGCGGGCCACGTGGAGGCGTTCTGCGAGGTACTCGCCTACGCGGCGGGCCTGCCGCCGGCCGGGATCACTCCGCTGGGTCGCTGACCGGACGCACCGCCGCGCCGACCGTCCCGGCCCGCACCGCCTCGAGGAACGCGGCGACGCCGCGGGTCACCTGGTCGCTGCGGATCGAGTGGAAGATGTCGAAGGCGTGCTGGGCGCCGCGCAGCTCCGCGTACGCGACCGGATTCGCGGACACCGCCCGCAGCCGCTCGACGAACACCCGTGCCTCGGCGACCGGAATGAGGGTGTCGTTGGTGCCGTGGATCACCAGGAACGGCGGCGCGTCCGCCCGCAGCTTCGCCAACGGCGACGCGGCCAGGTAGTCGTCGGGGACCGTGGCGTCCTTCCCGAAGATCATCTCCGTCAGTCCGGACTCGATGCGCTGGCGCACCGCCTTGATCTCGGACTCGCCGGTGAAGTCGTAAGCGCCGTAGAACGGGACGCAGGCCTGTACCGCCGTGTCGACCTCCTCGAAGCCCGGCTGCAGTGCCGGGTCGTTCGCGGTCAACGCGACCATCGCGGCGAGGTGCCCGCCCGCCGAACCGCCGGTCACCGTGAGGAAGCCAGGATCGCCGCCGAACCGCGTCGCGTTCTCCCGCATCCAGCCGACAGCCCGCTTGATCGCGACCAGGTGCGCCGGCCACTTCGCGCGCGGGGAGAGCGGGTAGTTGACCGCCGCGCACACCCAACCGCGGGCCGCCATCTCCACCATCAGCGGCAGCCCCTGGTGGTCCTTGCTGCCGACCACCCAGCCCCCGCCGTGGATCTGCAGCAGCATCGGCGCGTTCGGCGGGGTGTCCCGGTGGTGGTAGACGTCCACCCAGAACCGCTTGCCGCCGGGCGCGTACTCGAGGTTGCGCACACGACGTACCCCGGACCGCCGCATCTGGAAGGGACGCGCCGCCGAGCGCCAGTCGAGCGGACGGCCCGCGCCGGGATCGTCCACGCCGATCTCCGCGAGCGCGGCCGACACCTCGCTGCCCGCCCGCCGCGACGCCACGATGTTTGCCGTCAGACCGGCGGCGGAGGCCGCGGCCAGCGCCAGCCCGACCCGGTCGGCCGGGGTGCGGGCGCCGCGGCGGGCCACGTGGACGGCGGCGTCGACGACAGTTGCCCCGAGTTGCTGGGGCGCCAGCTCCGAGGTGAGCCAGCCCGCGAAGAAGGCCGCGACCGAAGCGGGCATACCCGGCACGGGGCGCAGCGCGTTGGCGGTGAGGGCGGCGTTCAGCACCTGTCTGACCAGGAATCCTTGCGACATGTGGTGCCTCTCACTACGGGAAACGGGATTCGGCGGCCCGAATCCGCTGCCTCCAATTTAGAACACGTTCTAACATTGTTGCCATGGAGAGACTAAGCGGTCTGGATTCCACGTTCCTCTACCTCGAGACTCCGACGCAGTTGCTGCATGTGTGCGGGCTGATCGTTCTGGACGTCTCCACCATCCCCGGGGGGTACGACTTCGCCGCCCTGGAGGCCGAACTGTCCGCCCGCGTGCGCGGCATGCCGGGCTTCCGACGCAAACTCTTCGACTCGAAACTCAACCTCGACCATCCGGTCTGGGTGGACGACTCCGACTTCGACATCGACCGTCACCTGCACCGGATTGCGGTGCCCGCCCCCGGTGGACGCAAGGAGCTCGCCGAGCTGTGCGGTCACATCGCGAGCCAGCGGATGGACCGCACCATCCCGCTGTGGGAGATGTGGGTGATCGAGGGCCTCGACGACGGCTCGGTCGCGATCATGTCGAAGATGCACCACGCCAATGTCGACGGCGTCACCGGCGCGAGCATGATGGCGCAGCTGTGCAGCTTGACCCCGGACGCCCCGCGCCCGGATCCCGACCCGGACCAGCGCGAGGTCGGCCGCGGCAACACCCTCGACCTCGCTCTCGGCGGACTGGTCGGGTTCGCCACCCGACCGCTCAAGGTCGCCAAGATTCTCCCCAGCGGAGTCGCGTTGCTGCCCAAGTGGATTCGCCGCGCCCGGCGCGGTGAGGCGATGCCCGCCCCGTTCACGGCACCGCGCACCTCACTCAACGGCGCCATCACCGGCCACCGCAACATCGCCTACTCGCAACTCGACCTCGAGAAGGTGAAGGTGGTCAAGAACGCCTTCGACGTCAAGGTCAACGACGTGGTCCTCGCGACCGTCGCCGGCGCGCTGCGCCGCTACCTCGCCGACCGCGACGAACTGCCGGAGTCGTCTCTGGTGGCGATGGTGCCGGTGTCCGTGCACGAGACCTCCGACCGCCCGGGCACCAACCAGATCTCGGGGATGTTCACCCAGCTCGGCACCCAGATCGCGGACCCGGTCGAGCGGCTGATGGCGGCCAACGTACACAACACGATGGTCAAGTCGCACAACGCCGACCTCGGCGCGAGCATGCTGCAGGACTGGTCGCAGTTCGCCGCACCCACCGCGTTCGGCGGCGCGATGCGGCTGTACTCGTCGCTCAAGCTCGCCGAGCGTCACCCCGTCGTGCACAACCTGGTGGTCTCCAACGTGCCCGGTCCGCCGGTGCGGCTGTACTTCCTGGGCGCGCAGATCAAGGCCATGTACCCGCTGGGACCGATCTTCCACGGCGCCGGCCTCAACGTGACAGTGATGTCGCTCGACGGCACGCTCAACGTCGGTCTGGTGTCCTGCCGCGAGCTCGCGCCCGAATTGTGGGACCTCGCCGACGCGTTCGGCCCGGCGCTCGACGAACTGGTCAAGGCAGCGCGCGCGAAGACACGGAAGCGCACGCGGGCAGCAGACCCGAAATGAACGTGTCGGCCTCGAGCACGCAGGAGGCGTGCCCGGACGCCACCTCGTAGGTCGAGGCCCCGGCGATCTGCCGGGCCATCCAGCGCTGCCGCCGCGGCGGGATGATCAGGTCCTTCGTGGTGACCACCACCGAGGTGGGCACGTCGAGATCGGCAATCCACGACGACGAGTCGAACTTGCCGATCTCGGCGACCGCCCGGCCGACGGCGCCGGGAGCGGTCGAGCGGAACTGCCCGAGGGCCCACGCGCGGCTGCGCGCATCCGACTCAGCGCGGCTGCGCGCATCCGACTCAGTGCGGCTGCGCGCATCCGGCCCGGTTCGGTCGCGTGCGGGTCGGGTCTCGGCGTCGGCGGGCATCGGGCCGGCGCCGGGCTTGAGGGCGCCCATCGACGCGTTGAGCGCATCGAGCGCGATCCGCTCGCGTGCCCCGCGGCGGAAGCTGGTGGTCCCCGCGCACAGCACCATCCCCGCGACCCGGTCCGGGTGGGCGCGGGCGGTGAGCTGGGCGACCAGCGAGCCCATCGAGTAGCCGACCACCACGAACCGGTCGATGCCGAGCACGTCGGCGAGCGCCGTCGCGTCGTCGGCGCAGTCCTCCAGCGTGAACCGGTCGGAGCGGATGCCGCGACCGTGCCAGCGCTGGTCGAGGACCACGACGCGGGCCTTGGCGGCGAGCTGCTCGATGGCCGGATACCAGGTCAGGGCGCCGGTGCAGGCCAACGCGTGCAGGAGCAGAAGCGTCGGCCGCTGTCCCCGAACCCCTGCCGGGACGGGTCCGGTGTCGATGACGTAGGTGCTGCCGCGGCCGGGCAGCTCCACCATCGAGCCGGGCGGCACCGACCCCACTGGGGCCACGGTCGCAAGCTTCACGACGGACACCCTCCTCTCTGCAGCGACAGCGAAAAAACTGAAACCCGTTCTACCCTAATCGGGCCTTCGGCGTGCATGAACGTGCGCGCCACCCGCCGCCGGCCGCCGTCGGCGCGCCTGCCGGACGTGAGGTGCGACGCGCTGACGGCCACGAGCCGTAAAGTCACTGTTCATGTCTGACGTCAGCGACCAGGTGCCCGCGCACACGGCCGAACCGCTCCTCACCCCGGCCGACGGACTGCCCGAGGTCGTCGACAACAGCCGTCTGCTCGGCGACGCGGTCGAACGACTTGCCGGGGGCACCGGTCCCCTCGCCGTCGACGCCGAACGCGCGTCGGGCTTTCGGTACTCGAACCGCGCGTACCTGCTGCAGTTCCGCCGCGCCGGGGCGGGCACCGTCCTGATCGACCCGATCCCGGTCGCCGGCGACCTCGCGCCGCTCGCCGAGGTGATCAATCCGCTCGAGTGGGTACTGCACTCCGCCGACCAGGACCTGCCGGGGCTCGACGAGCTCGGGCTGCGCCCGGCCGCGCTCTACGACACCGAGCTCGCGGGTCGACTTGCCGGCTTCGACCGGGTCGGGCTGGCCGCGATCGTCGAACGGATGCTCGGCCTGGAGCTGAAGAAGGGCCACGGCGCCGCCGACTGGTCGAGCCGTCCGCTGCCCGAGTCCTGGCTGAACTACGCGGCACTCGACGTCGAGGTGCTGCTGGAGTTGCGTGCCGCGATGGCGGATGTACTCGAGTCGCAGGGCAAGACCGACTGGGCCGCACAGGAATTCGAGCACATTCGACTTGCCGGTCCGCCCAAGCCGAAGCCCGACCGCTGGCGGCGCACCTCTCAGATCCATTCACTCAAGACACCCCGCGCCCTGGCCGCGGTCCGCGAGCTCTGGCAGGCCCGCGACGCCGTGGCGCGCAAGCGCGACATCGCGCCCGGCCGGGTGCTGCCCGACTCCGCGATCGTCGCGGCAGCGAGCGCCGACCCGAAGTCGATCGACGCCCTGCGTGCGCTGCCCGTCTTCGGCGGCCCGCGGCAGCGTCGCAGTTCCCGGCAATGGCTCGACGCCCTCGAACGCGCCCGCGCACTGCCCGATTCGGAGCTGCCGCCGCTGACCCAGCCGTTCACCGGCCCGCCGCCGATCAACCGGTGGTCGCGCAGGCACCCCGAGGCCGCCGACCGTCTGGCCGCCGCACGGGCGGCGATGACGACACTCAGCGAGGAGGTGCACGTGCCGGTGGAGAATCTGCTCACCCCCGACCTTGTGCGCCGGTTGTGCTGGGACTTCGTCCCGGCCGACCATGCCGGCGAGAGCGAGGCCGAGCTGGCCGCCGCGATCGAGCGCATCCTCGCCGACGGCGGGGCCCGGCCGTGGCAGCGTCAGCTCACCGGAACGGTCCTGGCGGGAGCCCTGGCCGCGAAGTGACCGGGCGGCCCGGCGATTCCTAGCGGACGCCCGCGGCCGCGATCATCAGCTCGGTGCACCGCTCCACGAGGTCGCTCTCCTCGGTGTCGACCGTTCCGTCCAGCCAGGCCGTCAGCACCTGGGCCAGTCCGCCGACGACGAAGTGCGCGACCACGTCGACGTGCGGACCCGCGGGCAGCTCGTAGAAGTCAGCCGCCTGGGCGGTAGTCAGCCCCGCGAACATCCGGGCCGACTCCAGACGACGCTGCGCCAGTACCGAATTCACCGGTCCGGAGAAGACGAGCCGGCCGAGGCGCGGATCCTCGGTGACGGCGCGGACGATGTGGGCGACGCCGGCGCGGACCACCTCACGTTCACTCCGCGGCGCCTGCGCGACCGCCCGGAGCGTGCCCTCGGCGATCCGCTCGACCGCATGGTCGTACACGGCGACCACCAACGCATCGCGGTCGTCGAAGTTCTCGTAGAAGTAGCGCGTCGCCAGTCCGGCGTGCTTGCAGACTCCGCGGACCGACAGGCTCACCTCGCTGCGCCCATGACCCGAGGCTGCGCCCGAGGAGCCGTCACCGAGCAGATCCAGGCCCGCCTCGATCAACTGCGCCCGGCGCTCGGCGCGCCGCTGATCACCCTCCATCCCCGCGTAGACCCGCTCCGACGACATGGAAACATCCTCGCACCGACCCCTGGACGGCGCACATATATGTGAGTACGGTCGTGTTCAGATAAGCCGGGGAGTGCAGAACGAGGAATCCGGAGGGGCAGATGTCGGTGGTACCGCAGACTGACGGCGACGCGACGAACAGCAATTCGACCGAGTCCACATCCGATCGCGACGCGTCCAACGGGAGCCGCACAGTGCGGGCAATCGACGGCGGACCCGTGCTCGCCCAGGTCGACGGCGTGTCCCTGATGGCCGGCGCGGCGAACGTCATCATGCAGCTCTCGTGGCCCGGCGTCGGGTACGGAGTCATGGAGAGCAAGGTGGAGTCCGGTCGCCTGTTCGACCACCCGATCAAACGCAGCCGGACCACACTCGCCTACCTCGCGGTCGCGGCGATGGGCACCGACGAGGAGAAGCGACTCTTCCGTCGCGGCGTCAATCGCGCACACGCCCAGGTCCGCTCCACCGACGAGAGCCCGGTGCAGTACAACGCGTTCGACCCGGAACTCCAACTGTGGGTCGCGGCCTGCATCTACCGCGGCTTCGAGGACACCCACCGCGTTCTGCGCGGAGAGTACGGCCCCGCCGAGCGCGAGTACTACTACCAGCGTGGCGCAGTGTTCGGCACCACCCTTCAGGTCAAGCAGGAGATGTGGCCCGAGAACCGGGACGCGTTCGAGGAGTACTGGACCGACGCGATGAAGAAGGTGTCCATCGACGACGCCGTTCGCGAGCACCTCGACATCATCGCCCGCGCCGGCTTCGCCCACCCGGTCCTCGCGAAGCTACTCGGACCACTCAACCTGTTCATCACGAAAGGCTTTCTGCCACAGGAGTTCCGGGACCAGATGCACTACACCTGGACGAGTCGGGATCAGCGCCGATTCGATCGGATGACGAAGGTGATCGCCACCGTCAACCGGCGCTTGCCGAGCGTTCTCCGCGAGTTCCCGTACAACTTCCTGATGGCCGACCTGCGGTGGCGCATCCGCACCGGTCGCGCGCTGGTCTGACAGGGCGGTCGGGCAGCGGGACCGCGACGCCGGTCCCTGCTGCCCGACAGATCCGATTTCACCCGTAACGCCAAATCTGTCAGAGGTACCACCTAAACTCGTACACATGTTCGAGTCACGTGGTCGAGGCGCCACCACTGCCCGCGCCGGGCAGGGGTCGTCCTGGCGTGTGTTCACCGACGTGACCATCGACCCCGACCCCCTCCGTACGACTGTCCACAGCGACCACGCGATCGCCGAAATGGACTCACGGATCGAAGGCGCCGTCGCCGAAATTCTCTCTGACACCACCACTCTCACCGCGATCAGCGAGTACGCCCGCGACGAGAACCGCGCCGCCGCCCGCAAGATCATCTGGGCCGCGCGTCTCTGGGAGAACTGGATCGAACGCGACGTCCGGCTCGGCTCCGGCGACATCGTCGACTGCGGCAACGGCGCCATCGCAGAGATTTCCGTCCGCCTCGGCTGCTCCCGGACGATGGCCCAGACCTACGCCGAGATCGGCATGGACCTCAGGCTCCGCCTACCCGAAACACGGCACCGGTTCGAGGCCGGCGACCTCGACCTCGCCCGGGTCCGGGTCATCTGCCGCGAAACCACTTCGCTGACACCAGGCACCCTCGCCGAACTCGAACCCGAGGTCGTTGCCGCCGCCCGCCACCTGACCCCGGGGCCCCTCGCCGCCGACATCACCCGACTGATCACGCTCCGCGCCCCCGACGAGGCCGCCGCCGCCCGCGACGAAGACCTCCGCCAAGCCCGCAAGGTCGTCAAACGCTCCCGCGGCACGTGGTCCAGCATCGAGGTCGGCCTCTCTCCCGACGAAGCCGAACAGATCATGCAGGTGCTGACCGAAATTGCCGCCACCCTCTGCCCCCATGACCACCGCGGCCGCCAGACCGCCCTCGTCGACACCGTCCTCGCCCTCGTCCACGGCGAACGCCACCTCACCTGCGGATGCGGCCGCGACGACTGCACCGCCACCGGGCCCGACGGCATCCCCGGTCGACGCACACCCCTCACCCAGATCACCATCACCGTCGAAACCCTGCTCGGCCTGCTCTCCGAACCCGCTTACCTCCACGGCCACGGGCCCATAACCCCAGATCTCGCACACAGACTCGCCGCCGACGGCACCTGGCAGATGCTGCTCACCGAAACCCTCGAGCTCGCAGAACACCTCGGCCTCATCAACAACAGCGACGCCTCTGCAGGAGGCAACGCAGGCGACACCGAACCGACCGTGGCCGTCGACCCCAACGACCGCCATGACAACCACGACAACCACGACAACGACAGCACGCGCGTGGACACCCCGGCGTTGGCAGCCGCCGCGACCAGTTCGAGACCGCAATTCAGCGTGCGCGCGTTCCTCACCCGAGGCAGTCGCCGCCGCGCCGGATACCTCCCACCCATCGTGGCGCCGCCGGCCGCAGTCACATCCGCGGTACCGGCCAGCGTCGGCACCATCGCCGACGCCATCCTCGCCGCCGTCGATGCCGACCCTGGGCTCGTCACCGGAATCCGCGAAGGACACGGCGGGCTTCTCACACCACCCCCCGGCGCGCTGACCTACCGACCCGACGCCGCCACCGCCGCACTCGTCCGCGCCCGCGACGGCCACTGCAGGTTCCCGGGCTGCCAGCGACCCGCGACCGGATGCCAACTCGACCACATCGTCGAATTCCGCCAGTGGGACCCGATCCGCGGCGGCTGGACCGTCGTCACCAACCTCCAATGCCTCTGCGCGTTCCATCACCAACTCAAGACCCTCGGTTTCTGGACCGCCACCGCGCTCGGCAACCCCGCGACCACCGGCCACGCGCTGCTCTGGACCTCCACCACTACGGGCACCCGCGCCGTCACTCTCCCCGCCACCGCGCACGGCCACCCCGACCCGGCCTCCCCCGCACCGACCCTCACCAGCCACCGCAGACCACCCCGCGCTGCGCCGAACACTGACGCCGGCACCCCTGTAGACGCCGACGATCCGCCACCGTTCTGAGCCGACGGCCGTTCCGAGTCACCGCGCCTCGCGCTCACGAGCTCTCCACCTCACAATGCCGACCCGTCGCGTGGTGCCTGGTTCTAGAATGGGTGCCGTTGACCTGGAGGCGACATGGGCACACAGGATCACAGGCACGGTCTCCACCGAATCTTCCAGCACGGCGCCTGGGTGATATCCGGCGTCGTGGCACTCCTCATGGCTGCCTCACCCGCCACAGCGCAACCAGCAGCCCCGTGCGGCGACTACGCCACCTGCTTTGCGATCGGGATCCGGGCGTACACCTACGCCTACCCCCTCGTCATGACGGGTGTGACCGAACGGGTCGCGACCAACGTGCCGAACTCGACGACGACGCAGGGCCGTGCGCCGGTCAATCAGTTCTCGAACAACGGCGTACCGGTCCCCGGCCCCACCGACATCGTCCTGCCGAACGTGAACACGCCGTACTCGGTCGCGTGGCTCGACCTGCGCCGAGAACCGGTCATCCTGCACCTCCCCGACCTGGGCTCACGCTTCTTCCTGATGGAGTCCATGGACGCGTGGACGAACGTCATCGCGAACTCGCCGGGCACCCGCACCGCCGCCGGACCCGGCGACTACGCCTACGTCGGGCCGGACTGGACCGGTCCGCTCCCGGCCGGGCTCACCCAGGTCTTCCGCTTCCCCACCAACACGGTCTTCATCGCCGGCCGCACCTACTCGACCGGGTCCCCGGCCGACCTCGCCGCAGTGGCGGACATCCAGTCCCGGTACACATTGACGCCGCTGCACCAGTACGGCACGTCCTACCGACCGCCGAGCGACGTCGCATTCGACCCGGGGCTGGACACGACCGCGCCCTACGTGCAGATCGACACCATGGATGCCGGGACTTTCTTCTCGACGTTCGCTCAGCAGTGGCAGTCGAATCCACCGGTGCCGGCCGACGCCGCGGCGGTTGCCGAGTTCGCCCGGATCGGGCTCGTCCCGGGTAGTCCGTTCGACATCACCCGCCTCGACCCCGTCACCCGCCAGGCACTCACGGACGCCGCACGGGCCGGCAACCAACTCGTCGACACCGCGGCCAAGCGGACGTCCCCGACGATCACCAACTGGAACATGACCCTCGACCTGGGCTCCTACGGCACTCGGTACCTGCTCCGCGCGGCCACCGCTCGCGGAGGCTACGGAGCCAACTACTTCGCGGACGCCGTGTACGCCGGCGCCCTCAGCGACGTGACGGGCCAGACTCTGAGCGGAGCACGCAACTACACCCTGCACTTCGCGAAAGGTGCGATGCCGCCCGCCGACCCCCGCGCGTTCTGGTCGGTGACCCTGTACAACGTGCCCGGCGGAACGCTGTTCGCGAATCCGGTCGGCCGAGGTGCGCTCGGGGTTCCGACGGTCGAGAACCACGACCCGTGCTTCGCTCCGGACGGATCACTGACGTTCTACATTCAAGCGGCCCAACCGGATCCGAGCACCCAGCCTGGACAGTTCTGCAACTGGCTGCCCGCACCACCGGGCAACTTCGCGCTGCTGCTGCGGATGTACTGGCCCGAACAGTCCCTGCTCGACGGCCGCTGGATTCCGCCCGCCGTGCTCGCGGCCCCATGACTCGTGTCCGCCGAGAATCTGCGCCCGTCCCGGCTATGCCGACCGGCGAGTGGACGGACCGCGGTGCCGTCCGGGCGTCACCGTCACCGCACGGGGGTCAGTTCGGGCCGCTTCGCCGTCCGGCCGGCTCCCGACGAGGTGCCCCGCAGCCGCCGCCCGAGCCAGGGCCCGAGGAAACGCGCGACCCATTCGACATCCGCGCGCACCCGCGCCGACAGCGTCGTCGGGGGGAGCGGACCCAAGCTCTCCTGCCAGCTCAGGTCCGCGTCCGGGAGCCCGAGCACGCTGGCGGCCGCGGCGGAGAGCCGGTCGTGTCCGTCGGCGTTGAGGTGCAACCGATCCCAGCTCCACAGCCGCGGATCGGTGGACACCGGGTACGCCTCGAGATCGATCACCGCAACTCCATGGCGGGCCGCGGCAGCGCGGATCTCCGTGTTCAGCGCCGAGATCCGCGCCATGATCGCACCGCCGCCCGGCATCCCGGCCCCGAGAGTCGGGAATGCCATCGTGATCACCCGGGCACCCGATGCGGTCAACGCCGCGAACATCGTCTCGAGCTCCCCCGCGACAACCGCGGGATCGAACTTCGGGCGCAGGAGGTCGTTCACCCCGGCCACGACGGACGCGAGGTCCGGTTCCATAGCCAGCGCGGGAGCCAACTGCTCCTCGCGCACCTGCCGGGCGAGCCGACCCCGGATCGCGAGGTTGGCGTACTGCAGGTCGGGGTTGACCTCGGCGATCCGATCGGCCAGCCGATCCGCCCAACCGCGATAACCACGGAGGTCGTCGCCGTCGTTCAGTCCCTCGCTCTGACTGTCGCCGATCGCGACGTACCTGGTGAACACCCGAGCATCCTCCTCGAAACCGTGAACGACGTGAACACCGTGACTGTACGGATGGTCGGCCGCATCGCATCCGGATGCCGGTTGCCGCAGGACGCCCCAGTGCCGGTACCGCCGGTATTGACGTAGAGTAAGTTACCGACCGGTAGCGAGCGCGGGCCGCGCGCTACGAGGGCAACCCGAGCCTCACCCCGGACGTTGGCGGTGAGCATCTCCACCAGGAGGAACAGCGTGTCTCCATCCACTCAGCAGGGCCGCGGAGTCGTCTTCGTCGACGGCATCCGCACCCCGTTCGGCAAAGCCGGGGCCAAGGGCATCTACGCCGAGACCCGCGCCGACGACCTCGTCGTCAAGGCCATCCGCGAACTGCTGCGCCGCAACCCGCAGCTGCCGCCCGAGCGCATCGACGAGGTGGCCGTCGCCGCCACCACCCAGACCGGCGACCAGGGCCTGACCATCGGCCGCACCTCCGCGATCCTCGCGGGCCTGCCCGAGACCGTCCCCGGCTTCGCCATCGACCGCATGTGTGCCGGCGCGATGACCGCAGTCACGACGACCGCGTCCGGCATCGGCTTCGGCCAGTACGACGTCGTCGTCGCCGGCGGCGTCGAGCACATGGGCCGCCACCCGATGGGCGAGGGCGCCGACCCCAACCCGCGGTTCCTGGCCGACAAGCTCGTCGACCCGAGCGCACTGGTGATGGGAAACACCGCCGAGAACCTGCACGACCGGTTCCCGACCATCACCAAGGAGCGCACCGACGCCTACGCCGTCGCGTCGCAGAACAAGTACGAGGCCGCCAAGAAGGCCGGCTTCATCGCCGACACCCTCGTGCCGGTCGCCACCCGCTCCGCCGCGGGCTGGGGCCTGGCCACCGAGGACGAGCCGCCGCGCCCCGGCACCACCGTCGAGGATCTCGCCGCACTCAAGACCCCGTTCCGCCCGGCCGGCCGGATCACCGCCGGTAACGCCGCGGGCCTCAACGACGGCGCCACCGCCGCGATCCTCGCCGGTGAGGACACCGCGAAGGAGCTCGGTCTGCCGGTCGCCATGCGCATGGTCGGCTTCGCCTACCAGGGCGTCGACCCCGCCGTCATGGGCATCGGCCCGGTGCCCGCGACCGAGAAGCTGCTCGCCCGCACCGGTCTGAAGATCGAGGACATCGGCCTGTTCGAGATCAACGAGGCGTTCGCCGTGCAGGTGCTCGCCTTCCTCGAGCACTTCGGCATCGCCGACGACGACCCGCGCGTGAACCAGTGGGGCGGCGCCATCGCGTGCGGCCACCCGCTCGCGTCCTCCGGGGTGCGCCTGATGACCCAGCTCGCCCGCCAGTTCGCCCAGCGTCCCGACGTCCGCTACGGCCTGACCACCATGTGCATCGGTCTCGGCATGGGCGGAACCGTCATCTGGGAGAACCCCCTCCACGCCGATTACGAAGCCGGAGTCGCGTAATGACTGACATCGCAAGTGCTTTCGCCGACGAGGTCGTGACGAACGCATACACCAAGATCATCTCGGTCCCCGGTATCGAGGGCCCGGTCGCTCTGATCACCCTCGACAACGGCTTCGACCACACCAAGCCGAACTCCTTCGGCCCGCGTGGTCTGCTCGCCTTCGACACGGCCATCGACGAGGCGTTCGCCGCGAACCCGTCCGCGATCGCGGTGACCGGCAAGCCGTTCATCTTCGCCGCAGGCGCGGACCTCAAGGGCGTGCCGTCCATCACCAGCCGCGAGCAGGGCCTCGAGCTCGGTCGCCTGGGCCACAAGGTGTTCCGTCGCCTGCGTGAGTCGTCGGTCCCGACGTTCGCGTTCGTGAACGGCGTCGCGCTCGGCGGCGGCCTCGAGGTCGGGCTGCACTGCCACTACCGCACCGTCGCGGACAACGCCGGCGCCCTCGGCCTGCCCGAGGCGATGCTCGGTCTCGTCCCCGGTTGGGGCGGAACGCAGTTGCTGCCGAACCTGATCGGACCGTCGAACGCTGTCACCGTGGCGATCGAGAACCCCCTCAACAACGGCAAGGTCATCGGCGCCAAGCAGGCCGCCGCGCTCGGCATCGCCGACGTCGTCCTCGGCTCCGCGGACTTCATCGAGCAGTCCCTCGCCTGGGCCGCACAGGTCCTCGCGGGCACCGTCACCCCGGCCCGCCCGGAGATCGACCGCGGCGCCGGCTGGGACGAGGCCATCGCCCGAGCCAAGGCGATCGTCGACGGCAAGACCAAGAACAACGCCCCCGGCGCAGTGCGCACCGTCGCGCTGCTCGAGGCCGCCCGGAACATCGACCTCACCGACCCGGCGACGCTGGACGCCGGCTTCGCCGCCGAGGACGAGGCTCTCGCCGACCTGCTCATGACCGACGAACTGCGCGCCGGGCTGTACGCCTTCGACCTCGTCAACCGGCGGGCCAAGCGCCCCGCCGGCGCACCGGACAAGTCGTTGGCGCGCAAGGTCTCCGGCGTCGGCATCGTCGGCGCCGGCCTGATGGCCAGCCAGCTCGCGCTGCTGTTCGTCAAGCAGCTCAAGGTGCCGGTGATCCTGACCGACATCGACCAGGAGCGCATCGACAAGGGCGTGGGCTACGTGCACGCCGAGATCGACAAGCTGCAGGGCAAGGGTCGGCTGTCCCCGGACGCCGCGAACCGCCTCAAGGCGTTGGTCTCCGGTTCGCTGGACAAGGCCGCGTTCGCCAAGACCGACTTCGTCATCGAGGCCGTCTTCGAGAACATGGACGTCAAGAAGAAGGTCTTCGCGGAGCTCGAGCAGTTCATCGCGCCCGAGACCATCCTCGCGACCAACACCTCCTCGCTGTCCATCACCGAGATGGCGTCCGAACTCGAGCACCCCGAGCGGGTCGTCGGGTTCCACTTCTTCAACCCGGTCGCCGTGCTCCCGCTGCTCGAGATCATCCGCGGCAGCAAGACCGACGACGCGACCCTCGCGACGGCGTTCGCCACCGCGAAGTCGCTCCGTAAGTCCGCGGTGCTCTGCGGCGACAAGGCCGGCTTCGTGTTCAACCGGCTCGTCACCCGCACCCTCGGCGAGGTCATGTCGGCAGTGGACGAGGGCACCCCGTTCGACGTCGCGGACAACGCGATCGCCGAGCTCGGCATGCCGATGAGCCCGTTCACGCTGCTGGCCCTCGTCGGCCCGGCGGTCGCGCTGCACACCGGTGAGACCCTGCAGGCCTCGTACCCGGAGCGGTTCAAGTCCTCCCCCGGCCTCGAGGCCCTCGTCGAGGCACGCAAGCCCGGCGTCTGGACCTACGGTCCCGAGGGCCAGGTCGTCGACCCCGAGGTCGCCGCACTGTGGCCCCAGGGCGACAAGGCCTCCACCGCCGAGGAGGTGCTCGAGCGCACCCGGCGCGCGTTCGCGCAGGAGATCGCGATCATGCTCGACGAGGGTGTCGTCGCGGCGGCCGAGGACATCGACCTCTGCCTGATCCTCGGCGGCGGCTTCGGCTTCTGGAACGGCGGCATCACCCCGTACCTGGACCGGACCGGCACGTCGGAGGCTGTCAACGGCAAGCGTTTCCTGGCACCGGGCGTGGCGAGCGTCTAGCCCAGAACACACCAGGTCACGAAACGGGCGCGACACGGGACTTCCCGTGCCGCGCCCGTTTCGCGTGTTCGGCCCCGCGACTACGGCTCTGACCTGCCGTGATCGCGGGATCTCGGCACTTGGGGACCCTCCGGGGACATTACGAATGTGTCCAGCACGACGTTTTGTGCTGCTGGCACCGCCGATACCGCGTTAGGGTGCACGAGCCCGTGAACCGCGGCCGCGCATGGCCGCACGACGAGAGGCCGAAACAGAAATGCGATTACGACGTCCGAGAGGCGGGAGAGTCGCCTCGCGACTCAAACGGTCGATTCTGGTGTCATTGGCGATGCTGCTACCGCTCGGGGTGTCGGTAGCAGGTCCCGTGGGTACCGCGTCGGCCGCCTTCAACCCGAACTTCGGGTTCGACTTCTGGGTCGACTCCGACATGGGCGGGATCAAGTCCCGTATCTTCCGGGCTGCGGACGGCAACACCAACCGCGTGGTGTACGCCCTCGACGGGATGCGCGCCCGGGACGACCTGAACGGCTGGGAAATCGAAACCGACGTCGCCCGCGCCCTCACCAGGGCGAACATCAACGTCGTGATGCCGGTCGGCGGCCAGTCCAGCTTCTACGCAGACTGGAACGCGCCGAGCACGTTCGTCGGACTCGATACCGGCTCGGACGGGGGCACAGGCTCGGCGGGTTCGTCGGCCGCAGGTTCGTCCATCGCCCCGACAGGTGTGGCCGGAAAGCGGAACACCTACAGGTGGGAGACGTTCCTGACCCGGCAGCTGCCCGATGCCCTGAGCGCCCGGCTCGGCTTCAGCCCGCACGGAAACGGCGTGTTCGGCCTGTCGATGGGCGGCAGCGCTGCCCTGACCCTGGCCGCGTACTACCCGCAGCAGTTCAGCTTCGCGGGCTCGTTCTCCGGCTTCCTCAACAACTCGGCGCCCGGCATGCGTGAGGCCCTGCGCGTCGCGATGATATCCGCGGGCGGATTCAACATCGACGCGATGGCACCGCCGTGGGGGCCGCAGTGGCTGCGGATGGACCCGTTCGTGTTCGCCCCACTCCTGAAGGACCACAACACCCGCCTGTGGATCTCGTCCGGCAGCGCCCTCCCCGGCCCGGGGGACGTCACCGATGCGCTCGGAATCGTGCAGGCCGTGCCGCTGGAGGCGTTGGCGCTGATCAACACTCGCGCCTTCGAGGTCCGGATGGCCACCCTCGGCGCCGGCAACGTCCACTACGACTACCCCGCCACCGGTGTGCACAACTGGAAGAACTGGGAGGATCAGGTCATCCGGATGATTCCCGACCTGTCGGACCACATCGGCTGAGTCCGCGCTCGACACCGCGCACTCGCACGGCACCACTGCCGCGCCCCGGGCAACCTGCCCGGGGCGCGGATTGGTCTCATGGCCCTGTGCGGCGTGGCCTGGACGTCGTTCGGCGCCTGGCGCCAGCACCGCACTCCCCCAACCGATCCGAAGCCTTTCATTCGCGTGTTTCGCGGCGCGCTGTCGGCGCATCCGGCGTAGCGTCCAGTTAGCTCCGGGTGTTGCACGACGCAAAGGGGCGTCGACCGCGGGGCCCGAGGGGTCGACATGGCAAGCAGCGACACCGTCTACGGCGGCCCCGGATCCGGTGCGGCGAGAGCGGACATCGGTCACGCCGTGATGTTCGCCTCCGCGGCGGCACTCGGCGGATTCCTCTTCGGCTACGACACCGCCGTCATCAACGGCGCGGTGGGTGCCATCCGCGACAAGTACGACATCGGTGCGGGCGGAACGGGTCTCACCGTCTCACTGACCCTGCTCGGCGCCGCGTTGGGAGCCTGGATCGCGGGCTCCCTCGCGGACCGGCTCGGCCGGATCAAGGTCATGCGGATCGCCGCGGTCCTGTTCATCGTCGGCGCGATCGGCTCCGCGTTCCCGTTCTCGGTCTACGACCTGACCGCCTGGCGTGTACTCGGCGGCGTCGCGGTCGGTTTCGCCTCCGTGATCGCCCCCGCCTACATCGCGGAGATCTCCCCCGCCGCGATCCGTGGCCGGCTCGGCTCGATGTACCAGCTGGCGATCGTGCTCGGCATCGCCATCTCGCAACTGGTGAACTACGCCCTCTCCTCCAACGCGGGTGGTGCCCGCGGCACCCTGGCCGGAGTCGAGGCATGGCAGTGGATGCTCGCACTCGAGGCCGTACCCGCGCTGCTCTACCTGCTGATGACATTCACGATTCCCGAGTCGCCGCGCTTCCTCGTCGCCCGTGGCCGCGACGACGAGGCCCGCACCATCATCTCCGGCCTCGAGGGCGGCGACCACGACGCGGTGACCTCCCGGATGGACGAGATCCGCGCCTCGCTCAGCGAGCACCGAACGAAAACCTCAGTCCGCGAACTGTTCTCCAAGCCGCTGGGGGTCGCGCCGCTGGTGTGGGTGGGCATTGCGCTCGCCGCCCTGCAGCAGTTCGTCGGGATCAACGTGATCTTCTACTACTCGAGCACGCTGTGGCAGGCCGTCGGCTACGGCGAGGACCGCGCGCTGTTCATCAGCGTGGTCAGCGCGCTCGTCAACATCGTCGGCACCTTCGTGGCAATCGCGGTGATCGATCGGATCGGCCGTAAACCGTTGCTGCTCATCGGTTCCGTCGGCATGGCGGTCTCGCTGGCCACCGCGGCAGTGTGCTTCCACTCGGCGGTCGTGACGACCAACGACATCGGCGAGTCCGTCGCCACGCTCGAAGGCACGAACGGCACCGTCGCGCTGATCGCCGCGAACGCCTTCGTGTTCTTCTTCGCGTTCTCCTGGGGCCCGGTGGTGTGGGTGCTCATCAGCGAGCTGTTCCCGAACCGGGTGCGGGCCGCGGCGGTGGGTATCGCGACAGCGGCGAACTGGGTGGCGAACTTCCTGGTCTCGTCGACCTTCCCCGCGCTGGCCAATTGGAACCTCTCGGTCACCTACGGCGGCTACGCGGTGATGGCCGCGATCTCGTTCGTGGTGGTGTGGCGGTTCGTCAGCGAGACCCGCGGCCGCACGCTCGAGGCCGCGGGCTGAAAGCCCACTCGCTACAGCTGAAAGCCCACTCGCTGCTGCTGGACGCCGTCGCTATCCGACGCCCGGCGTGCCGGTACCGAGACCGGACGCCTCCTGCTCCGTGGCGCGCATCCCGGACACCCAGCCGGTGATCTGGCGGGCCAGATCCTGTGCGGTGAGGCCGATCTCGGCGAGAATCTCGCCGCGGGAGGCATGGTCGAGGAACCGCTGCGGCACACCGACGTCCCGCGCCGGAGTGTCCACCCCGGCCGCACGCAGCGCCGCGGACACGCTCGACCCGATGCCTCCGTGGACGCCGCTGTCCTCGAGCGTGACGACCATGGCGAACTCGGCGCCGAGGTCGACCACCGACTGCGGCACCGGCAGCACCCAGCGCGGGTCCACGACGGCCGCCGTGATGCCCTGCTGCGCGAGCCGCTCGGCCGTCTCGAGCGCGACCGCGGCGAACGGTCCGACAGCCACGATGAGCACGTCGCCGCGCCGGTCGGTAGGCATCGCCAGGACGTCGAGGACCCCGTCGATCCGCTCCAGCGCCGGGATGTCGTCGCCGACCGAACCCTTCGGGAACCGCAGCGCGGTCGGGCCGTCGTCGACCGCGAGGGCCTCGCCGAGTTCCTCCCGCAGGGTGGCCGCGTCGCGCGGCGCCGCGACCCGCATGCCGGGCACGATGCCGAGCAGGGAGAAGTCCCACATGCCATTGTGGCTGGCGCCGTCCGAACCCGTCACACCAGCACGGTCGAGTACCAGCGTCACCGGCTGACCGAGCAACGCGACGTCCATCAGCAACTGGTCGAACGCACGGTTGAGGAAGGTCGAGTACACCGCGACCACCGGGTGCAGGCCCCCGAGTGCCAGGCCCGCCGCCGAGGTCACCGCGTGCTGCTCGGCGATCCCGACGTCGAACATCCTGTCCGGGAACCGGTCGGCGAACGGCGCGAGGCCGGTCGGTCCCGGCATCGCCGCGGTGATCGCGACGACGTCGGAACGCTGCTCCGCGTGCGCGATCAATTCGTCGGAGAACACCGAGGTCCACGCGGGGGCGGGGGCGGCGATCGCGGAGCCCGCCTTCGGGTTGATGGCGTGCATCTGGTCGGCCTTGTGGTTCTCGGCGGGCGCGTAGCCCATCCCCTTGCGGGTGACGGCGTGCACGATCACCGGTCCGCCGAAGTCCTTCGCGCGGCGCAGAGCCGACTCGAGCGCGGCCTGGTCGTGGCCGTCCACCGGGCCGAGGTACTTGATGCCGAGATCGGTGAACATCACCTGCGGGCTGACCATGTCCTTGATGCCCGCCTTCATACCGTGCAGCAACTGGTACGCGGCGCGGCCGACCCACGGCATCTTCTTCACGATCCGACGGCTGTTGTCGAGGATCTTCTCGTAGCCCGGCTGCAGTCGCAGCGCCGCGAGATGGTCGGCGAGACCACCGATGGTCGGGGCGTAGGAGCGGCCGTTGTCGTTGACGACGATGACCACCGACCGGTCACTTCCTGCGGCGATGTTGTTGAGAGCCTCCCAGCACATGCCGCCGGTCAGGGCACCGTCACCGACCACCGCGACCACGTGCCGGTCCTGACCGGTCAGCTCGAATGCCTTCGCCAGACCGTCCGCGTAGGACAGCGCCGCGGACGCGTGCGAGGACTCGACCCAGTCGTGTTCGCTCTCCGCGCGGCACGGGTAGCCGGACAGGCCGCCCTTGGTGCGCAGCGTGTCGAACTGGTCCATGCGTCCGGTGACCATCTTGTGGACGTAGGCCTGGTGACCTGTGTCGAAGATGATCGCGTCGTTGGGCGAGTCGAAGGTCCGGTGCACGGCGAGGGTCAGCTCGACGACACCGAGGTTCGGGCCGAGGTGGCCGCCGGTCGCGGAGACCTTGTGCACCAGGAAGTCGCGCACTTCGGCGGCGAGCTCCCGCATCTCGGGAAGGGTCAGGCCGCGAAGATCACCGGGCGTCTGAACTCGAGAAAGAACACCCAACGAGATCGCTCCCTCCGAGGAACACAGCAACCGCCAGCCGGTTGACCGACCCAGTCTACGGAGGCCCATTCCCACCGAACGCCAGGCGTGCCGACACGCGGCGCACTGCAGCGGCGCTGCCTGCTCCATTATGCCGAACGGGGTGAGTCAGTTCACAGCTCGCGGGCCACCGCGAAGGGTGCCAGTCTTGTCGTCATGCGCAACGTGGTGGACGCGATCATCGGCGAGGTGTACACGCTGTGCCGGGACAACCGCGCAGGCGCACTGGCCGACTACATTCCCGAACTCGCCGCGGTCCCCGCCGACGAGTTCTCGCTGTGCCTGGCCACCAGCGACGGATTCGTCTACGAGGCGGGCAGTTCCGGCACCGAGTTCACCATCCAGTCGATCTCCAAACCGCTCACCTACGGCCTCGCCCTCGCGGACCGTGGACTGGAGGCCGTCGCAGAGAAGATCGACGTCGAACCCTCGGGCGAGCCGTTCAACGAGATCAGCCTGGACCCGGTGACCGAGCGGCCGCGAAACCCGATGATCAACGCCGGCGCGATCACTTCGGCCTCGCTGATCGCAGGCGAGAACCCGGAGGACCGCTTCGAACGGTTGCGACGCTGCTACTCGACGTACGCCGGCCGCGAGCTGACCATGAACGCGGACGTGTACGCCTCGGAGGCGCGCACCGGGCACCGCAACCGGGCCATCGGGCACATGCTGCGCTCGTTCGACATCATCACCGGCGACCCGGACGAGGCCGTCGACCTGTACTTCCGGCAGTGCTCGGTCAACGTGACGTGTCGCGACCTCGCACTGATGGCCGCGACGCTGGCCAACAACGGGACCAACCCGCTCACCCGCGAGGAGGCCCTGGCCCCGGCGCTCGTCGAGCGTGTGCTGAGCGTGATGACCTCGTGCGGCATGTACGACGCGGCGGGCGACTGGATCACCCAGGTGGGCCTGCCCGCCAAGAGCGGGGTGGGCGGGGGCGTGCTCGCGGTCCTGCCCGGACAGATCGGCATCGCCGTGCACTCGCCACGTCTGGACTCGCACGGCAACAGCGTGCGCGGCGTGCAGGCCTGCCGGGAACTGTCGCGCAGGCTGGAACTGCACTTCCTGCACGTCACCCGTGCGGCCCGCTCCGCGATCCGGTCCAGCTACACCGTCGGTGAGGCACCCTCGCGTGAGCGCCGCAGCGGCCCGGAACTGGCCACCCTCGAGCGCACCGGCAACCTCGCCCGCATCTACGAACTGCACGGCGACCTACTGTTCGCGGGCGCCGAGACCGCGGTCCGTGAGATCTGCGACCGCGCTGACGAGCTCGAGGCGTTGGTGGTGGACATGCGCCGGGTCGACGAGGTGAGCGAGGTGGCGCGCCGAATGCTCGCCGACCTGCACGACACCCTCGACGCCCAGGGCTGTCGGGCGGCGTTCGTCGACCCCGCCGGACTGCTCGGCTACACCACGTCCACCATCGCGCCGATCGGTCCCGGTGGTCGTGTGTTCGTCGACCTGGACAGCGCACTCGAATGGTGCGAGACGGTGCTGCTGGACCTGCACTGCGGCACCGACCGGACGCCGGCGGAGATTCCGCTCGCCGAGCATCCACTGCTGGCAGAGCTCACCCGACCGCAGTTCGAGCGGTTCACGAAGGATCTCGAGATCCGCGAGATCGCGGGCGGCGAGACGGTCGTGCGGCGCGGCGACGACCCGGCAGGCATCTTCCTGATCCTGGCCGGCCGGGTCAGCACGGTGCTGACCGGATCCGACGGTGCGACGCACCGGGTCACCACGCTGGGCGCGGGCATGACGTTCGGCGAGATGCCGATGCTCGTCGATCGAAAGTTCCTCGGCGACATCCGGACCGACGGCCAGGTACGCGTCGCGGTGTTGCCGCCGGAGCGATTCGCCGCGCTGACCGCGGAGGCGCCCGCCCTGAAACTTGCCCTGCTCGACCGCCTGGCGAAGGGCGCATACGAGCAGCTCGACACCGCGATCCGTTCGATGAGCCTCCACGGCGCCCCGATGACGCCCGCGCGTTGACCTCGCGGCGAATCGGGTAAATCCGTTGCCCGAACCGCCGAAATCGGACAGGGTGGACCCCATGCCTGTCGACACCGAGCTCGCGATCCACACCGAACGCCTGGTCAAGAGATTCGGATCCACCGTCGCGGTGGACGGGGTGGACCTGGCCGTACCGACCGGCGGCGTCTACGGCGTTCTCGGCCCCAACGGTGCGGGCAAGACCACCACGATCCGGATGCTCGCGACCCTGCTCGACATCGACGGCGGCTCCGCACGGGTGCTCGGCCACGACGTGACCCGCGAGGCGGACACCGTTCGAGGCAAGGTCTCGCTGACCGGCCAGTTCGCCTCGCTCGACGAGGACCTGACCGGAACCGAGAACCTGGTGCTGCTGGCGCGGCTGTACGGCTTCTCCCGTCCCGCAGCCCGGTCCCGCGCCGAGCAGTTGCTCGCCGCGTTCGATCTGAGCGAGGCCGGGTCCCGGCAGGTGAAGAACTTCTCGGGCGGCATGCGCCGACGCCTCGACATCGCGGCGAGCATCATCGTCACCCCCGAACTGATCTTCCTCGACGAGCCGACCACCGGCCTCGATCCGCGCAGCCGGAACCAGGTCTGGGAGATCGTGCGGGCGCTCGTCGCCGGCGGGACCACCGTGCTCCTCACCACCCAGTACCTGGACGAGGCCGACCAGCTCGCCGACCGGGTCGCGGTCATCGACCACGGCCGGGTCATCGCGGAGGGCACCACCGGCGAACTGAAGGCCTCCGTGGGTTCCGGAGCGCTGCACGTGCGGGTCGCCGATCCGGCCAAGCGTCCGGCGGCCGCCGAGCTGCTGACCGACATCCTCGGCGTCGAGGTCTCCGAGGAATCCGATCCGGCGGCGCTGACCGCCCGTACCGACGATCCCCGACGGGTGGCCCTGGCGCTGCCTGCGCTGCACGAGGCGGGGATCGACGTCACCACCTTCGCACTCGGCCAGCCGAGCCTCGACGAGGTATTCCTGGCGCTGACGGGCCGCCCCGCCGATTCCGACGACACCGACGGATCGCAGACCTCGAGGGAGAACGCGTCATGACCTCCACTGCCGAACGCACCGACCCCACCGCCACCGCCGTGGGCGAGGCCCTCGCGCTGGACGGCCCCCGGCCCGTCCGGCCCAGCGGGCTGACCGCGGCGCTGTCCTTCGGCTGGCGTGCGCTGCTGAAGATCAAGCACGTCCCCGAGCAACTGTTCGACGTGACCATGTTCCCGATCATGTTCACGCTGATGTTCACCTACCTGTTCGGCGGCGCCCTCGCGGGCTCCACCGAGGCGTACGTGCAGTTCCTGATTCCGGGCATCCTCGTCCAGACGGTCGTCATGATCACCATGTACACCGGGCTGACGCTGAACAAGGACATCGAGAAGGGTGTCTTCGACAGGTTCCGGTCGCTGCCGATCTGGCGACCGGCTCCCCTGGTCGGCGCGCTGTTCGGCGATGTCGTCCGCTACACCATCGCATCGGTGATCGTGATGGTCCTCGGCCTGATCCTGGGCTTCCGGCCGCAGGGCGGGGTGGTGGGCGTGGTCGCGTCGATCGCACTGCTGCTGCTGTTCTCGTTCAGCATGTCCTGGATCTGGACGATGTTCGCGATGCTGATGCGCACCGAGCAGGCGGTGATGGGCGTGTCGATGTTCATCCTGTTCCCGCTCACCTTCGCGAGCAACATCTTCGTCGACCCGTCGACGATGCCCGGGTGGCTGCGGGCGTTCGTGGACGTCAACCCGATCAGCACACTGGTCACCTCGATCCGCGGGCTCATGGCCGGCAGTCTCGACTTCGCCCAGCTGGGCATCGTGCTCGCCTGGTGCGCCGGGTTCGTGCTGGTCTTCAGCCCGATCACCATGCGCCTGTACAACCGGAAGTAGTGAGGAGCGCGATGAAATCGTCCGTCACCGTGGTCGGCCACGGGGTGTCCGCCACTGCGCCCGACGTCATGCGCGTCACGGTGTCGGTGGAGGTGCGCCGACCCGACGTGGTCGGCGCGTTCGACCGGGCCGGTGAGGCGGCCGGAGCCGTGTCCGCCGCCCTTCGTTCTGCCGGGGTCTCGCCCGCCGACGTCGCGACCACCGGTCTGTCCGTGCACGCGGATACCGTGTGGAAGGACGGCTCGGGTCAGCAGGTCGTCGGGTACGTCGCGAGCACCTCGCTGGCGGTGACGTTGCGCGACCTGTCCGCTCCCGGGCGGGTCATCGGCGAGTGCGTCGCCGCCGGGGGCGACGACGTCCGGCTCGGCGGGCTCGAACTGGCCGTCTCGGATCCGACCGCGCTGCTGAGCGCGGCACGGGACGCGGCGTTCGCCGACGCCCTCGCGAAGGCGACCCAGTACGCCCGGCTGTCGGGACGTGAGCTCGGCAAGGTGGTCGAGGTGTCCGAGGGCGCCGAACCGCTCGGGACGCCGCGGCCGATGCTGCGGGCCGCGAGCATGTCCGCCGACGCGATGCCGATCGAGCGCGGCGAGACCGAACTGTCCGCGTCGGTGCGGGTCCGCTGGCGCCTGGTCTGACACCCGCGCACGCGAACGGCCCGACCCCGCGGTGGGGTCGGGCCGTTCGGTTGACGCCTGCGAATCAGACCTTCGCGTACTCCTTGTCCGACTCGGACGGCTGCAGGTCGATCGTGGTGCGCAGCGGCTTGTTCGGCAGGAAGGCCACCGCGATCAGCGTGACCACCGCGACCGCGGCCGCGATGAGGAAGATCCGTCCGGTCGCGTCGCCGTAGGACGCGCGGACGACCTCCTGCACCGGTTCGGGCAGCGTCTTGAGGTTCAGGTTTCCGCCGCCGCCCGGGGTGTGGGTGTCGATGCCGAGCTTCGCGAAGCCCTGGGCGGTGAGGTCGGTGACGCGGGTCGCGAGCACCGAGCCGAGCACCGAGACGCCGATGGCGCCGCCGAAGGTCCGGAAGAAGGCGACCACACTGCTCGCCGCGCCGATGTTGTGCACGCTGACGGTGTTCTGGACCGCGAGCACGACGTTCTGCATCAGCATGCCGGTGCCCAGGCCCAGCAGAGCGATCATCAGGCCGATGACCCACATGGCGGTCTCGTGGTCGATGGTGCTGAGCAAGGCGAATCCGACGACCTGCAGGACGGCGCCGGCAACGACGAAGCCCTTCCACTTGCCGAACCGGGTGATCAGCTGCCCGGAGCCGACGGTGCCGACGAGCATGCCGAAGACCATCGGGATGGTCAGCAGGCCGGCCTCGGTCGGGGTGTGCCCGCGGGCGGTCTGGAAGTACTGGCCGAGGAAGGTCGTGGCGCCGAACAGTCCGACACCGACCGCGACGGAGGAGATGATCGCCAGCGCGGTGGTCCGCTCACGGATGATCGGGAGCGGGATGATCGGCGACTTGACCTTGCTCTCGACGAGCACGGTGGCGACGAGCAGGATCACGCCGAGGCCGACCAGGACGGCGGACTGCGTGGAGATCCAGTCGTAGTAGGTGGCCTTGCCCGCGAACGAGACCCACACCAGCAGCACGGAGACACCCGCGGTCAGCAGGGTGGCACCGAGCCAGTCGATGGACACGCCGTCCTTGCGCTCGGTCTCGATGTGCAACGTCTTCTGCAGCAGGAAGAGCGCGATCACGGCGAGCGGGACGCACACGAAGAAGCACCAGCGCCAGCCGAGGCTGTCGGCGACGACGCCGCCCAGGACGGGGCCGCCGGCCATCGCCACGGCCATGACTGCGCCCATGTAACCGGAGTACCGACCACGCTCACGCGGCGGGATGATGGTGCCGATGATCGCGACGACCAGGGCGGTCAGACCACCCATGCCGATGCCCTGGATCACGCGGGCGCCGAGAAGGACCGGGACGTTCTGCGCGGTTCCGGCGATCACCGAGCCGACGACGAAGATCACGATCGAGGCCTGGACCAGGATCTTCTTGTTGTAGAGGTCGGAGAGCTTGCCCCAGATCGGCGTCGAGGCGGCGGTCGCCAGCAGCGAGGTGGTGATGACCCAGGCGTACTGGGTCTGGGTGCCGTTCAGGTCGCCGATGATGGTGGGCAGCGCCGTCGAGACGATCGTCGAGCTGATCAGCGCGGTGAACAGTGCGGCGAGCAGGCCCGCGAGCACCTCGAGGATCTCTCGGTGCGTCATCAGCTGCGTGGTGCCGGGCGGCGCGGCCTGCCCGGCGGGTTGGGTGGTGGTCATGGGCGAAGTCCCCCCAGATGATCGGAATTGTGTGCGGCCACGGATTTCCGGGCCGGCGGGGTCGAAAAGGTGTGCTTGAGGAGACGAAGTGAGGCGAGGGCGGCGTCGGCCTCGTCCTGGCTCCATCCCGCGAGCAGGTCGTGGAGACGACCCGCCCGTTCTTCCTTGTTTTCCTTCAATAGCTGCGCACCTGACTCGGAGAGCTGGACGAGCGAGGCCCGCCCGTCCCCCGGGTCGGGGTGCCGTTCGACATAGCCCGCGTCGACGAGGTCGGCGATCTGCCTGCTCAGCGACGACTGGCTGACGCACAGGTTGTTCGCCAGTTCGTTCTGCCGGCACGGTCCCGCAGTGACGAGGACGTGCATGACGCCGATGAGCGCGGGTGGCAGGCCGGTCTCATCGGCTGCGACGAGAAGGTTGCGGAGAACTCTCCCGAACAGGAAGACCTCCTCCACGAGATCCTCCGCGGTCGCGGTGCGAATGGCCATCGGCTTCCCCTGAGTAAAGAGACAACAATGATGCTTGCAGTATGCAACTATATATTGCTTGTATTGCCCAAGCAAGTTGTTGTGACGCAGAAGACTCCGCCTCGACCGGACGACACCGGATCTAGCGTGTGAGCAGTGCGATGCACTCCATGTGATGGGTCAGCGGGAACGCGTCGAACGCGCGCACCTGCTCGAGGCGGTACCCCTGCCCCAGGTACAACCCGACATCGCGACCGAACGCCGCCGGATCGCAGCCGATGTGAATCACCGTCGCGGGGTTCGCCGCCGCGACCGCCTCGACCACCTCGCGGCCCGCCCCGGACCGTGGCGGGTCGAGGACGACCGAGTCGACCGGCACCGGCAACTCCCCCGACCCCGATTCTCCCAGCGCCGCCTCGACGCGTTCGGCGAGCAGTCGCACCTGGCCGAGGTCGCCGAGCGCGGCCCGACCGTCGGCCACCGCGCCGCGCGCGGACTCCACCGACACCACCGCGCCGCCGGCGCCGACCTGCCCGGCCAGTTCCGCCGCGAACACCCCCACTCCGCCGTAGAGGTCCCAGGCGGACTGTCCGGACGTCAGACCCGACCACTGCCGCACCACGGCGGAGTAGGTCGCGGCGGCGCCGCGATGCGCCTGCCAGAAGCCGGTCGCGGACAGCTCCCATTCCCGGCCGCCGACCCGTTCGACGGCCCGGCCGCTGCCCGTCACCACGTGTTCGCGCCGCGGACCCGCGGACGCGGCCCGCCGCGCGGTCGCTCCCCGCCTGCCGGGACTGCGACGTCCGGTGCGCGACACCCGCGCCGGCTCGATCTCCACCACGTGCCGGGTGCCCTCGGCGTCGACGGTGACCTGGATCTCGCCACCGGGCCGCCAGTCCCGCTCGTCCAGCGACTGGTACATCCCGAGAACCGGCTGGGGACACAGCAATTCGGTCACCACCCGGTTGCTGCGGTAGCCGTGGAACCCGGCCCGTCCGTGCTCGTCGACCGCCAGCCGCAGCCGGGTGCGCCAGCCGGTGCCGTTGCCGGTGCCGGGCAGGTCCTCGACCTCGACCTCGCGCTCCACCCCGGCCAGGCGCCGCAGTTGCTCGGCGACCACCGAGGCCTTCATCGCGCGCTGCGCGGGCAGGCTGACGTGCGAGAAGTCGCAGCAGCCGGCGCCGCCGGGACCGGAGATCGGGCACAGCGCCGGAATCCGGTCGGCCGAGGCCTCCACGATCTCGAGCGCGTCCGCGCGGCAGAACGAGCCGCCGCGGTCCTCGGTGACACGGGCCCGCACCAGCTCGCCGGGCAGTCCGTGCCGGACGAACACCACCCGGCCCTCGTGCCGCGCGACGCAGAACCCGCCGTGACCGGGATTGCCGAGCCGCAGCTCGAGGTCCCGACCGAACCAGCTCTCGCTCACTGCTTTCCCTCGGGGGCGTCGAAACCGCGGCGGGTCGCGCCGGGCGCCGCCGACGGCTCGACCCGCCGCGCGCGATCGCGGGCCTTCTCCGACGAGGTCAGCTGCCAGGGCACGCTGGTGACCATCACGCCCGGCTGGAACAGCAGCCGGCTCTTGAGCCGAAGTGCGCTCTGGTTGTGCAGGATCTGTTCCCACCAGTGCCCGACCACGTACTCGGGGATGAACACGGTCACCACGTCACGCGGCGAGTCCCGGCGGACCCGCCGCACATAGTCGAGCACCGGCTTGGTGATCTCACGGTAGGGCGACTCGACCACCTTGAGCGGCACCGTGATGTCGCTGCGTTCCCACTCCCGCACCAGGGCGCGGGTGTCGGGTTCGTCGACGTTGACCGTCACCGCCTCGAGCGTGTCCGGACGGGTGGCCCTGGCGTAGTTGATCGCCCGCAGGGTGGGCATGTGCAGTTTGGACACCAGCACGATCGAGTGCGTGCGACTCGGCAGCACGCCGTCCCACTCCACTTCCTCGAGCTCGGCGGCGACGCTGTCGTAGTGCCTGCGGATCATCTTCATCACCACGAAGATCGCCACCATGGCCACGATCGCGATCCACGCACCCGCGGCGAACTTGGTGATCAACACGATGATCAGCACCGCGCCGGTCATCACCAGTCCGACGGAGTTGATCACCCGCGAGCGCTGCATGTGCCGGCGCTGCACGGGATCCGTCTCGGACCTCAGGTGCCGGGTCCAGTGCCGGATCATGCCGGTCTGGCTGAGCACGAACGAGACGAACACCCCGACGATGTAGAGCTGGATCAGCTTGGTGACCTCGGCCCCGAACAACACCACGAAGGCGATCGCGGCACCGGAGAGGAACAGGATGCCGTTGCTGAACGCGAGCCGGTCGCCGCGGGTGTGCAGCTGCCGCGGCAGGTAGCGGTCCTGCGCGAGAATCGAACCCAGCACCGGGAACCCGTTGAACGCGGTGTTCGCGGCCAGCACCAGGATCAGCGCCGTCACGATCGCGATGAAGTAGAAGCCGACCGGGAACCCGTTGAACACGGCCTCCGCCAGCTGCGCGATCAGCGTCTTCTGCTGGTATCCGTCGGGCGCGCCGGACAGCTGGGTGGCGGGGTCGTGTGCGTACACGATGCCGATCTTCTGGGCCAGGATGATGATGCCCATCAACAGCACGATGGCGATGGTGCCGAGCATGAGCAGGGTGGTCGCGGCGTTGCGGGACTTCGGCTTCCGGAACGCGGGCACGCCGTTGCTGATCGCCTCGACACCGGTCAGCGCGGCGCAGCCGGAGGAGAACGCGCGAGCGATCAGGAACGCGAACGCGATGCCGTACAGGTGCTGGTCCTCAGCCTTGAGCACGAAACCCGCGGACTCGGCCTGCACGTTGTCGCCGAGCACGTAGATGCGGAACAGCCCCCACGCCAGCATCAGGAACATGCCGACGATGAACGCGTAGGTCGGGATGGCGAACGCCGTGCCCGACTCCCGGATACCGCGCAGGTTGATCGCCGTCAGCAGGGCGATCGCGGCGACCGCGAACAGCACCTTGTGGGTGGCCACGAACGGCACCGCCGAGCCGATGTTGGAGGCCGCCGACGAGATCGAGACGGCAACGGTCAGCACGTAGTCGACCATCAGCGCGCTACCGACGGTCAGACCCGCGGTGGGCCCGAGGTTGGTGGTCGCGACCTCGTAGTCGCCGCCGCCCGACGGGTAGGCGTGCACGTTCTGCCGGTAGCTCGCGACGACGACCGCCATCACCACACAGACGGCGAGGCCGATCCACGGGGTGTAGGCGTAGGCGGAGATCCCGGCGACCGACAACACGAGGAAGATCTCCTCGGGCGCGTAGGCCACGGAGGACATTGCGTCGGAGGCGAAGACCGGCAGGGCGATTCGCTTGGGCAACAGCGTGTGCCCCAACTTGTCGCTTCGGAACGGTCTACCCACCAACAGCCGCTTGGTCGCGGTCGACAGCTTTGACACCGGGAAAGCGTAAGCCGTCGGAACCGATCCAGTGCCATCCGGCGCCGATCGCGGCCGCGCCGCCGCCACGCCGGACCCCGAATGGCGACGTGCGCGGGAACCTGCGAACGTGGAGCGGTACCGTTTCGTGTTCATTCAACTTCGCCGCGCCGCGGCGAGCGAGAGACGACGTCGGGGAACCGATGAGCGGAGGCCAGCGGTGTACGTAGTCGTGATGGGGTGCGGCCGGGTCGGATCGGCCCTCGCGGCCGGACTGAACCGGATCGGTCACGAGGTCGCGATCATCGACCGGGACCCCGAGGCGTTCCGACGCCTCGACCCCGAGTTCACGGGTCAGCGCGTCGTCGGGATGGGGTTCGACCGCGACGTCCTGCTCAAGGCCGGCATCGAGCGGGCCGAGGCGTTCGCGGCGGTCTCCTCGGGGGACAACTCGAACATCATCTCGGCACGGGTGGCCCGCGAGACGTTCGGCGTCGGGCGCGTCGTCGCCCGCATCTACGACGCCAAGCGCGCGGCGGTGTACGAGCGGCTCGGCATCCCGACCGTCGCGACGGTGCCGTGGACGACGGACCGGTTCCTGCACCACCTGACCCGCGAGTCGCACACCACCAAGTGGCGCGACCCGTCCGGCACCGTGGCGGTCGCCGAACTGGACCTGCACGAGGACTGGGTGGGCCACAAGGTGACCGAACTCGAGGAGTTCACCACGTCCCGCGTCGCGTTCCTGATCAGGTTCGGCACCGGACTGCTGCCGGACCTCAAGACGGTGATCCAGGCCGACGACCAGGTGTACATCGCCGCGGTGTCCGGGACGGTCGCCGAGGCCGTCGCGCTGGCCGCCACCCCGCCGCCGGGCGACTCGTGACCGCCCACCTGCCCGCCCCACCCCCCAACCCGATCGGACGGCACCGATGAGAGTCGCAATCGCCGGAGCAGGCGCCGTAGGCCGCTCCATCGCCCGCGAGCTCGTTCGCGGCGAGCACTACGTGACGCTGCTCGAGCGCAAACTCGAACACGTCGACCCCGAGGCGATCCCGGACGCGCACTGGGTCCACGCCGACGCCTGCGAGCTGGGGCTGCTCGAGTCCGCGAAGCTCGAGTCCTACGACGTGGTGATCGCGGCGACCGGCGACGACAAGGTCAACATCGTGGTCAGCCTGCTGGCCAAGACCGAGTTCGGCGTCCAGCGGGTGGTGGCCCGGGTCAACGATCCGCGCAACGAGTGGCTCTTCGACGAGTCCTGGGGCGTGGACGTCGCGGTCTCGACGCCCCGGATGCTCGCCTCGCTCGTCGAGGAGGCCGTCTCGGTCGGGGACCTGGTGCGGCTCATGACCTTTCGGCAGGGGCAGGCCAACCTGGTCGAGATCACCCTGCCCGCGGACACCGCACTGGCGGGCAAGCCGGTGCGCAAGATGCAACTGCCCCGCGACGCCGCACTGGTGACGATCATCCGCGGCGGACGGGTGATCGTGCCGCAGCCGGACGACCCGATCGAGGGCGGCGACGAACTGCTGTTCGTAGCCTCGGTCGAGGTGGAGGACGAACTGCGCGAGGCGGTCGGCGTCAAGCGCTGACGGGGGGTCGGTCAGCGGGTCGCGCCGCCCGGCCGAAGCGGTCCCGGCGGCAACGCGGGCGCAGGCAACTGTGGGCCGTCGTACGCGCGCACCACGCCGAACTCGGAGCCCTCCATGTACTCGGTCCGCGCCGCGACGATCTCCTCGTGGCTGCGGGCCACGAAGTTCCACCACATCACGATCTGCTCCTCGAACGGCTCGCCGCCCAGTAACAGCAGCTTCGAGTTCACCTCGGCGCTGACGGCGAGTTCGGTTCGCGCACAGCCGAGGTAGAGCATCGTCCCCGGCCCGATCCGGGTCCCGTCGACCTCCACGATCCCGGACATCACCAGCACCGCGTGCTCGAAGTCGCGCTCGAGCGGCAGCAGCACGGTGGTCCCGCTGGTCACCTCGACGTCGGCTCCGACCAGCGGACTGTAGGTGGTCCCGGGTGAGCGCGCACCGGCCAACTCCCCCAGGATCACCGTGGTCCGATGTCCCGGGCCGGTCAGCACCGGCAGGTCGGCATGGTGCTCCCAGCTGGGGGCGCCGTGGCGGTGCGCCTCGGGCAGCGCGACCCACAATTGGGCGCCGTGCAGCAGGCGCGGGTGCCGGGCGGGGCTGTGTTCGGCGTGCGCGATGGCGCGACCGGCGGTCATCAGTCCGAGCTGCCCCGGACCGAACTCCTGGTCGCTGCCGATGCTGTCCCGGTGCCGGATCTCACCGTCGAGCAGCCAGCTGACCGTCTGCAGACCGGTGTGCGGGTGCGGCGGCACCGACATACCCGGCTCCTTCTCGATGTCGTCCGGGCCGTAGTGGTCGATGAAGCACCACGGCCCGACCAGGCGGCGGCCCAGGTTCGGCAGCAGTCGGGTCACGACCGTCTCCCCGAGCATCACCTCCCGTCCGGCGTAGACCTCGTGTGCGGGTGTCGCTGACGTGCCTGCCAGCCCGCCGCACGTCGACTCGCGCGGGGCCGTCTCGAGATTGCTCATGTGTCGACCGTACGAGCTAGGTCAACCTCTTGCCCGGCGAGATTCTGAGAGTAACATTCAGTTTCTATCTACTTCCATATCGGAGTTGATGTCATGACTTCAGTCGCCACCCCCTCGACCACCACGAACCGCTGGTGGGCACTCGGCGCCCTCGCCGTGGCCATGCTGACGATCGGCCTCGACACCACGGTCCTGATCGTCGCGCTGCCCACCCTCGCGGTGGACCTGCACGCCGACACCTCACAACTGCAGTGGTTCAGCACCGCGTACACATTGGTCCTGGCCGGCGCACTGCTGCCCGCGGGAACTCTCGGCGACCGGATCGGCCGCAAACGGATGCTCGTCGTGTCGATGACGCTGTTCGGTCTCGCGTCGGTGGCCTGCGCCTACGCCCGCACCGCCGGCGAATTGATCGGCGCCCGAGCGGTTCTCGGCCTCGCGGCCGCCGTCATGATGCCGATGTCGATGGCGGTCCTGCCGGTCATGTTCCCCGACAAGCGCGACCAGGCTCGCGCACTGGCCGTCTGGGTCACCTCCACCGCGATCGGGCTGCCGCTCGGACCGATCGTCGGCGGTTGGCTGCTGCAGCACTTCTGGTGGGGCTCGGTGTTCCTGATCAACGTGCCTCTCGTGTGCGTCGGCCTGCTCGCCATCGTGGCGCTGGTGCCGGAATCGCGCGCCACCGACCGCCTGCCCTTCGACCTGCCGGGAGCCGTGCTGTCGTCGCTCGGACTGCTCGCGCTGACGTACGGCTTCATCGCGGCCGGCGACGGCGGGTGGGGCGATCCGACCACCCTGGCGAGCCTGTCGGCGGGGATCGTGGCGCTGGTCGCGTTCGTTCTCCGTCAGCGCCGCACCCCTTACCCCCTGATCGACCTCGCGCTCTTCCGTAGCCGGGAGTTCACATGGGGTGCAACACTTTCCACCGCCGTGTCCTTCGTAATGTTCGGCCTGTTCTTCTCACTGCCGCAACTGTTCCAGTCCGTACAGGGCAGCGACGCCTTCGGCACCGGACTCAAGCTGTTACCCCTGATCGGCGGACTGGTGATCGGCACCCGCCTCGGTGCCGCGCTCGGCGTTCGCCTCGGTGCGGGCGCCGTGATCGGACTCGGATTCGTGGTCATCGGCGGCTCCGCACTGTTCGCCACGTTCACCACCGCCGCGACGGGCTACCCGGTGGTGGCGTGCTGGCTGACCGCCGCCGGAATCGGCTTGGGGCTGGTGATGCCGGTGGCAATGGCCGCCGCCGTCGGCGCACTCTCCGCGGAGCGGTCCGGGTCGGGATCCGCACTGATCCAGGCACTACGCCAGGCGGGCGGCACGATCGGCGTCGCGGTCCTCGGAACGGTACTGGCCTCGACGTACCGCGCCCATCTCGACACCGGACCCCTCCCGCCCGCGTTGGCCGACCGTGCCCGTGACGGCGTCGCCGCCGCGGCTGCGATCGCGCAGCAGTCGGGAACACCCGCACTCGCTCGCGTCGCCGGCGAGTCGTTCGTCGCGGGCATGTCGGCCGTGCTCTGGGTCACCGTCGCGGTCTCGGCCGCGTGTGCGGTCGCAGCCGCGATCGCCCTCCCGCTGCGGCCGCCGCCGCAGGACGACGACGCTGGTACTGGGCCTGGGGCTGGGACCGCCGAGGATGCCGACGGCGCGCTTCACGCACCTCGGACCGCACGTACGGAAGGCTTGCCCCATGGCACCGCGACCTGAGCAACTGGGACTCCGCGAACGCAAGAAGCTCAGGACGAGGGCCGCGATCCGCACTGAGGCCATGAGACTGTTCGAGACTCAGGGCTACGAGGCCACCACGATCGAGCAGATCGCCGAGGCCGCCGAGGTGTCCCCCAGCACCTTCTTCCGCTACTTCCCGAGCAAGGAGCGGGTCGTGATGGCCGACGACCTGGACGACCCGACCATCGCCGCGCTCGAGCGGATCCCGCTCGAGGTCCCTCCCCTGGCAGCGTTCCGGCAGGCGTTCGAGACGACTCTCGCCGGAATGTCCGAGGAACAGGTCGAGCTCGAGCTGGCCAGGTCCCGACTGATGTTCCGAGTGCCCGCACTGCGGGCCGCGTTCGCCGACGAGCTCTACCGGAGCATCGAGTTCGCCGTCGAGATTCTCGCCAGGCGGCTCGACCGGGACCCGGACGACCCCGGACTGCGGGTGCTCGTCGGCGCTATGACCGGGGCGGTACTGGCCATGGCGGGCACCGCGCCGGAGGACCTCCGGTACCCGATCCGGGCCCTCGAACTGCTCGAAGCCGGACTGCCGGTCGGGTGACACGGGCGGCCGTCGCCGAATTCGACCCGGAGTGCGGTCAACCGCCGATTTCCCGGCACTTCCGATTACCGGATCGTCTACCGGGTTGTTTATCGAAACGCGCCCGAAAGGGGGTGGGGTAGATCACAATATGCTCGCGTTCCGATAACAATTGTCACCCGTATTGATTCGAACGAACGACATTCATTCGTTCGACTCAGGGGCGGTCGCGGTCGGGCCCACCGGACTCGCCGGACTCCGGCGTCCCGAGAACGGACTGCTCCGACTCGGCCTCCGCCTCTGTCGCACCCACGACCGTCTCGTCCACGACCGTCTCGTCCACGATCCGGTCGGCCCGCCTCACCGCCCAGACCGTCGCCAGCAACACCAACGCCGTCAGCGGCCACCCCATCGCGATTCGCGAGACCGCGAGCCAGCCGGTGTGGTCGGTGTCGTAGAGCTGCGACTGCACCAGGTACCGCGCGGCGAACACCAGCGCCCAAGCGACAGTCGCGATGTCATAGGCACGCAGCGCCGGACGTGACCGCCGCCAACTGTTGCCGTGACCGTTCAGGAATCCCCACAGCACGCCGACCAGCGGCCAACGCACCAGGATCGAGACGACGAACACCCCCGCGTACAGCAACGAGGTGTAGATGCCGAACAGGAAGTAGCCCTTGGCGTCGCCCGTGCGGTGCGCGATGAACGCGCAGATGCCGACTCCGACGAAGCCGGAGATCGCCGGCTGGATGGTGCCACGCACCACGAGGCGCCACACCAGCACGACCGCAGCGACCCCGAGCGCGGCCCAGATCGCGGCGGTGAGCCCGAACAGACTGTTGACCGGCACGAACACCAGGATGGGCAGCGTCGAGTACACCAGCCCGCTGATGCCGCCGAGCTGTTCGAGGATGGACTGCTGCTGCGTGTCGCTCACTCCACGAGACTGCCACACGTGCCAGGCGGCAACGCCGGGAGGCGGGCGCCGGCTAGGCGTCGCCGCTGAGCTCGTAATAGGGGTTGTAGATGACCTTCTGGCCGTTGCGGTCGCCGAGGCGTCCACGCACCTTCAGCTTCTTGCCGGGTTCAATGCCCGCGATCCGGCGCCTCCCGATCCAGACCAGCGTGACCGCATCGGTGCCGTCGAAGAACTCGGCCTCCACGCTCGCGTTCGACGACTTCGGACACGCCTCCACGCTGCGTAGCCGACCCAGCATGGTGACTTCCTCGCCCCGGGAGCAGTCGCACGCGCGCTGCGCGCCCGAGGCCTGCGACGAGTTCGCCATCTCCTCGGCGTCGAGCTGATCGATGTCCTCGGTCAGCCGACGGGTGAGTCGGCGAAAGTAACCGTTGGCCGCGAGTGCCATTTGTGCGCTCCTGGAGCATGTGCGGTGCGAGCCTCGCCCCGCTCGTAGTTCGTCTGTGATCGCCACTGTAGCCCCAACCCGAACCACTAACCACACCGTCTGTGGGGGCCCTCACAGCCACCGTGCAGTATCGACATATGCCAGAACTGAACCTGCCGCGGGTCGCCGTGGTCCTCCCCGGAACCGGATCCGACGCACACTTCGCCGCACGGGCGTTCACCGCAGCATTGTCGCAGGTGGGAGTCGATGTCATCGCTGTCGATCCCGACCCGCGCAGGGTCGTCGGCAGTTACCTCGACGCGCTCACCGCGGCCGCCGACCGGAACGGGCCGATCCTCGCGGGCGGCATCTCGATCGGGGCGGCGGTCGCGCTGCAGTGGGCCGCGCGGCACGAGTCGCTGGCGGCCGGAGTGCTGGCCGCGCTGCCCGCATGGACCGGTGACCCCGTCGACGCCCCGGCGGCGCAGAGCGCCATGCTGACGGCGAGCCGGCTGCGAGCCGACGGTCTCGAGGCCGTCACGGGCGCGATGATCGAGACATCACCGGCCTGGCTCGGCGGCGAACTGGAACGGTCCTGGCGCTCTCAGTGGCCGCACCTGCCGCAGGCGCTGGACGAGGCGGCGGGGTACCGCGGACTCGACGAGGACGAGATGGCGGGTACCACCGTCCCGGTGGGAATCTGTGCGGCGACCGACGATCCGGTCCATCCGCTGGCGGTGGGCACGCAGTGGGCGGCCCTGCTGCCGCACGCGGCGCTCGAGACGGTCACCCTCGACGAGGTGGGTGCCGATCCCGCAGCGCTCGGGCGCGGCTGCCTGGCCGCCCTGGTGCGCGCGCCGCGCTAGCGACCGAGCTGCTGCATCGCCGAGCCGGACCCGCCTGGACGCTCCTCCGGCGACGCCGGCGGTTCGCTCTGGTCGAGCACGGCCTCGGTCACGACCGCCTGCTGCTCGGCGACGGCCTGCTGCTGCGCCTGCAACTGCTGGGACTCCATCTGCTGCTGCTGGGCCTGCATCTGCTGCTGCTGGGCCGCGATCAGCTGCTCGGCCAGCACCTGCGGGAGCACGACCGGCAGCGGGGTGCGGACCGGGTTCGGCTCGTCGCCGCGATTGACGATGGTCTCGCGCAGTACCTCGCGGGCGGTCTCGGCGAGCGGCGAGTCGACGCCGGCGGTCCCCGTCGGACCGGCGGCGACGCACCGAATCATCCAGCGGTAGCCGTCGATGCCGATGAAGCGCAGGTCCGCGTTGGGCGTGACCGCGTGCAGTTCGCGACCCCACGGTCCGCTCTCGACGCTGACCCCGGCGTTGTCCGTGCGCAGCGACTCGGCGAGGTCGCCGGCGACCTCGCGCCACTGGCCCGGGGACTTCGGTGCGGCGTACGCGGCCACCGTGATCCGGCCGTGCTCGGTGACCAGGTGGACCGCCTGCGGACTGCCGTCCGGCGACATCTCGACCTGGATCTGCCCACCCTCGGGAAGCGGGACCAGCACCGATCCGAGGTCCAGCCGCGCGGCGGCCTCCTGCTCGAGGTCCGCGGGGTCGAACTCGCTCGCGTCGTAGGGACCCCGCTCCTCGGTGACCTCGAACTCCTCGACACGCTCGGAGTCCGCGTCGGGCTCGGGTGCGTCGCCGCGCAGGTCCTCGAAACGGTCCGGCTCGTGGTCGGCCGCCGCTTCGTCCTTGTTCTTACGTCCGAAAATCATTGCGCCTCTTCCTCGGGCAGTGCCGACACTGCGTGCAGGATCGCATGACCACCGCTGGAACCGTGGCCTCCGGTACCTCTGCTGGTGTCGTCGAGCGACTCGACCTCGACGAACGAGACCAGTTCGATCCGCTGAACCAGGAGCTGCGCGATGCGGTCCCCGCGCCGGATGTCGATCGGGGTACGTAGGTCGTGATTGATCAGGCAGACCTTGATCTCGCCGCGGTATCCGGCGTCGATCGTGCCCGGGGTGTTCACCACCGACAGTCCCGACTTGGCCGCGAGCCCGGACCGCGGGTGGATCAGGCCGACCGTGCCGACCGGGAGCGCAACGGCGATCCCCGTCCCGACGAGCACCCGCTCGCCCGGCTCGATGGTCACGTCCACGGTGGAACACAGGTCCACGCCCGCATCCGATTCGTGGGCACGTTGCGGGACCGGTATCTCGGGATCGAGGCGCAGCAGCTCGATGGCAGGAAGATCGCTCACGTGCACCGAGACTACTCTGGATGCGTGTCCGAGAACCCCCAACCTGCATCCCTGCGCACCGACCGCGTCGCCGCTGCTCCGAGCTACTCCGAGCGACTGTGGGTGCCACTGTGGTGGTGGGCCGCCGGCTTCGTCGTCGCGGTCCTGATCGCCGTCGAGGTCAACATGGGCGTACGCAGCCTGATCAAGTGGCTGCCGTTCGTACTGCTGCTGCCCTTCCCCGTCTGGGCACTGGTGTGGCTCAGCCGAGTGCGGGTGGAGGTCTTCGCCGGTGTCGGTGGCGCGCCGGGCGAGCTGCGGGCCGGCCGCGCCCACCTGCCCCTCGATGCGATCTCGCGGGTCGCGATCGTCCCCGGGACCGCGAAGTCGGCGGCGCTCGGTCGCCAACTCGACCCCGCCGCGTACGTCGAGCACCGCACCTGGATCAAGCCGATGGTGCTGATCGTGCTCGACGACCCTGACGATCCGACGCCGTACTGGCTGGTCAGCACCCGTCGGCCGACCGAACTCGCCGCCGCACTCGGAAAGAAGTAGCCGCCGGGAGCACGCGTGACGCCAAGTGCCCGGCCTGCGTACAGGCCGGGCACTTGGCATCACGGACGGCCGGTCACCGGGCCGCGGCCGCAGTTCGGCCGGGTCGGACCCCGGTGGACCCGGCCGTGAACCGTTCGAGCCGCGATTCGAGTTTCGTCGTCGCTACCGTCAGGCGGCGCAGTCCATACAGATCATCACGCCGTTGGCGTCGCTCGCGAGCCTGCTCCTGTGATGCACCAGGAAGCAGCTCGAGCACGTGAACTCGTCGGCCTGCTTCGGCACGACCCGCACCGACAGTTCCTCGCCGGACAGGTCGGCACCGGGCAGCTCGAAGGACTCCGCGGTATCCGACTCGTCAACGTCGACGACCGCGGACTGCGCCTCGTTGCGGCGCGCCTTCAACTCCTCCAGCGAATCCTCCGACACCTCATCGGATTCCGAACGCCTCGGTGCGTCGTAGTCGGTTGCCATCTCGTCTTCCCCTCGTCCTCTCTCGTCAACTGTCCCCGTCCCCACGCCCGAGTGGGCGCGCCGCCCATCAGCCGTGTGGCTTCACAACGTGTCAGAACGCGAAATAGTGCCCGAAAGTTAGCGACGGTAAATATGATCCATGCCACATTCTCCGCAACCTGGACTCCTCCGGCTCACCCGTTCTGTCACGATGGGGCCGCCAGACAATAGCCGACCTCGGCGCAAATGTCGCTGTCGAATTCGCCTTGGCCCGAAAACCGTCTGACAATCGTCACAAACATCGGCGCCAACCGAGACATTCCGGGCCGGTCGGCCCCATTTTCCGCGTTCGAGCGCGCGACGCGCCGATCCCCCGACTGAGTCCAACCACACAGTCTCTAGGCTGTCCTTCTCTACGCTGGGCGCATCTGCTCCCGCAGACCATCCCGAACACCGAGAGGTCAGGACGAATCGTGGTTTCACTGATCACCGAGGGTCGCTCCACCGACGACAAGGGTCGGCCGTTCCCACACCGGCGCACCCTGCCGGTCGTCGCGTTGATCTGTGTGCTCGCGGTGCTCGGCGCCGTCGTCTGGTTCCAGGTCCTGACCAAGCCCGACGAGCTGTCGGCCCCGGTCGACTGCAACGCGCCGTCCACCTCCAAGCCGGTCGACCCGAACGCACCCGCACTGCAGCCGCTGGGCAGCCCGGTCTCGTCGAGCAAACTGGTCGACGTCGAGCCCGCCCCGCTCGCCGCGACCAAGGTCCGGGTGTTCAACGCGAACGGCGAACGCGGCCAGGCCGTGCACGTGGCCTCCCAGCTGCGCGACTTCGGGTTCGCGTCGCCGCCCGACGTCCAGGCAGGCAACGACCCCGTCTACGTCGACCAGAACATGCAGTGCCAGGGCCAGATCCGGTTCGGGGCCAACGGTCTCGCCGCGGCCAGCTCCGTGTGGCTCATCGCTCCGTGCGCCGAACTGATCCAGGACGGACGCACCGACGACACCGTCGACTTCGCCCTCGGCACCTACTTCAGCGACCTGCGGCCCAACACCGACGCCGAAGAGGTGCTGGCCTCCCTCAAGAACACCGCACCCGGCAGTGCGGGCAGCGGCGCCCCGGTCGACATCAGCCTGCTCAAGGCGGCCCGGACCGCTCGCTGCTGAGGAACGCGTCAGTCGGGGATCGGCTCGAGCACGCCCAGCTCGGTGAACATCGCGTCGAGTTCCTTCGCGATGCCCGGCGCCGCCGCGACCACCACCGCGCCCGCCGCGCTCATCGTGTCCGGGCTCGGCAGCCGCAGCACCGCGCCCGCCTCGGCCGCGATCAGCGAACCGGCGGCCCAGTCCCACGGGCTGAGCCCGTGCTCGAAGTGCGCGTCGACGCGGCCCGAGGCGACCATGCACAGGTCCAGTGCGGCCGACCCGATCCGCCGGATGTCGCGCACCCGCGGCAGCACACCGGCGATCAGCTCGCCCTGCCGCGACCTGCGGTCACGGCTGTACCCGAAACCGGTGGCCAACAACGACATCGAGACCTCGGAGACCGTGTTGCAACGCAGCCGGTGTGCTTCCCCACCCGCCTCGTGCAGCATTGCGCCATGGCCCCGTGCCGCCGAGTACACCGCTGCCGCGGCGACGTCCACCACGGCACCCGCTACCGACACCCCGTCGACCTGGGCGGCCACCGAGACGGCGAACGCGGGCACCCCGTAGAGAAAGTTCACGGTGCCGTCGATCGGATCGACGATCCATCGCACTCCGGCGGCCGCGCCCGCGTCGCCACCGCCCTCCTCGCCGAGGATGGTGTCGTCGGGACGCGACTGTCCGAGCAGGTCCCGGATCAGGTCCTCGGTCTCGGTGTCCACCACGGTCACCGGATCGGTCGGGGTGGACTTCGTCGCGACCGCCCCGCCGGCCGCCGCGCCGTCCGGGACCGAGTCGCCGACCGCGGCGAAGACCTCGGGCCGACGGCCGGCCACGTGCCGGGCCGCTGCGACGGCGACGCGGACGGCCACCGCCCGCAGGATGCGCGGATCGTCCGCCGATACGCCCGGGCCGGGGTCGACGAGGTCGCTGAGGGCGGGATGGTTCTCGAAAAGCGGCACGCCCCATGGTGCCTGACAAGTTCGCGGCCTGCAGCGCCCCCAGCCACTATCGTGACGAGCATGGCGGAATCGACGATTGAACAGTCATCGGCGAGTGCGGTCACGGCGGCTTCCGGCTCGACGCGTCGGGGCTTCGGCGTCGACGTCGGCGGCAGCGGCATCAAGGGCGGCGTCGTCGACCTCGAGACCGGTCAGCTGATCGGCGAACGGATCAAGATCGAGACTCCGCAGCCGTCGACTCCGGAGGCCGTCGCAGCGACCGTCCGGGAGATCGTGGCCGCGGCGGCCTGGGAGGGCTCCGTCGGCGTCACCCTGCCCGCGGTGGTGACCGCCGGGGTGGCCCGGACCGCCGCCAACATCGACAAGTCGTGGATCGACACGGACGCCCGCGCCCTGTTCGCAGGCGCGCTCGGCGGCCGCCCCGTCACTGTTCTCAACGACGCGGACGCCGCGGGCATCGCGGAGGACCGGTACGGGGCGGGCAAGGACGTCGACGGCGTCGTGGTGCTGCTGACCTTCGGTACCGGCATCGGGTCCGCGATCCTCAACCACGGGGTGCTGCTGCCGAACACCGAGTTCGGGCACATGGAGGTCGACGGCAAGGAAGCCGAGCACCGCGCGTCGTCCGCGGCGAAGGAACGCCACGACCAGTCGTACAAGGCGTGGTCGAAGGAGGTGTCCCGGGTGCTCACCCGGATCGAGGACCTGCTGTGGCCGGACCTGTTCGTCGCCGGCGGTGGAATCAGCCGCAAGGCCGAGAAATGGATCCCCCACCTGACCAACCGGACACCGGTCGTGGCGGCATCGTTGCTGAACACGGCGGGCATCGTGGGCGCCGCACTCGCCGCGGAGACCAGCATCGGGACATAACCACTCACGACGATAGTTACAATGGTGAGGCCGACGTCCAAGCCGGCCAAACTCAACTGACCTCTCCGCCGGAAACTTCTCTGGCGTGACGCCGCACGATTCCGTCACGAAAGGGCGTACGTGGCCGCCACCGAAACAAGTCAGACCGCCGAACCGAGCACCGAATCGGCGTCCGCTGCAGCCGCGGCGACCACCGGCACCGCCCCCGCGAAGAAGGCCGCGGCCAAGAAGGCACCCGCGAAGAAGGCTGCCGCCAAGAAGGCACCTGCCAAGAAGGCCGCCGCCAAGAAGGCACCCGCCAAGAAGGCCGCGGTGAAGAAGGCCCCGGCGAAGAAGGCTGCCGGCAAGGCCGGCGACCCGGACGTGATGGACGAGGGTGTCGACGAAGCCGACATGGCGGACCTCGAGGTCCCCGAGGGCGATCTCACCGACGAGGTCGTCGAGGTCGTCGCCGTCGGTGAAGACGAAGAGGAGACCACGGCCGAGGAGCCGTCCGAGAAGGACAAGGCCTCCGGCGACTTCGTGTGGGACGAGGAGGAGTCCGAGGCGCTGCGCCAGGCCCGCAAGGACGCCGAACTCACCGCCTCCGCCGACTCCGTCCGCGCGTACCTCAAGCAGATCGGCAAGGTCGCCCTCCTCAACGCCGAGGAGGAGGTCGAACTCGCCAAGCGCATCGAGGCGGGCCTGTACGCCACGCAGCTGATGGCCGAGCACGCCGAGAAGGGCGAGAAGCTCCCGGTCGCGCAGCGCCGCGACATGAACTGGATCTGCCGCGACGGCAACCGGGCGAAGAACCACCTCCTCGAAGCCAACCTGCGCCTGGTGGTCTCGCTGGCCAAGCGCTACACCGGCCGCGGTATGGCCTTCCTCGACCTCATCCAGGAGGGCAACCTCGGCCTGATCCGCGCGGTCGAGAAGTTCGACTACACCAAGGGCTACAAGTTCTCCACGTACGCCACCTGGTGGATCCGTCAGGCCATCACCCGCGCCATGGCCGACCAGGCCCGCACCATCCGCATCCCGGTGCACATGGTCGAGGTCATCAACAAGCTCGGCCGCATCCAGCGCGAACTGCTCCAGGACCTGGGCCGCGAGCCCACTCCGGAGGAGCTCGCCAAGGAGATGGACATCACGCCCGAGAAGGTGCTGGAGATCCAGCAGTACGCGCGTGAGCCGATCTCGCTGGACCAGACCATCGGCGACGAGGGCGACAGCCAGCTCGGTGACTTCATCGAGGACTCCGAGGCGGTCGTGGCCGTCGACGCGGTGAGCTTCACGCTGCTGCAGGACCAGTTGCAGTCGGTGCTCGAGACGCTCTCCGAGCGTGAAGCGGGCGTGGTCCGCCTGCGCTTCGGCCTCACCGACGGCCAGCCGCGCACCTTAGACGAGATCGGCCAGGTCTACGGCGTCACGCGTGAGCGCATCCGCCAGATCGAGTCGAAGACCATGTCGAAGCTGCGGCACCCGTCGCGCTCGCAGGTGCTGCGGGACTACCTGGACTAATCGCCCGGTTCTCCCCGACCCCGATGCCCCGTCACCGCTACCGGTGGCGGGGCATCGTCGCGTTAGTGGGGCGCCGTTGTGTGGAGCGTCGTCGCGTGGTCGGACTACTCCTGCGCCCGCACCGGCGACTGCCCGCCGGCCGGGGGAACCAGCCGCAGAGCCAGTCGAGCGACCGGCTCGACCACCCGCGCCGCGACCGGCCCGAGTATCGCCATCAACAGCACGTAGGCCGTCGCCAGCGCGGCCAGTTCCCCCTCGACCGCTCCGGCCGACACGGCGAGGCCGGCGATGACGATGGAGAACTCCCCGCGCGCCACCAGCGCGGCGCCCGCCCTCGCCTGACCAATCCGGGCGACACCCTGCCGCCGAGCCGCCCACACCCCCGTCAGCAGCTTCGTCACGGTCGTCACGACCGCCAGCAGCACCGCCCAGCCCAGTACCGGCGGGATGGTGGTCGGGTCCGTGTTGAGCCCGAACACCACGAAGAACATCGCCGCGAACAGGTCACGCAGCGGCTCGAGCACCTTGGCCGCGTTGCGGGCGGTCGAACCGGAGATCGCGATACCGAGCAGAAAGGCGCCCACCGCCGCCGACACCTGCAGCGCCGAGGCGATGCCGGCCACCAGCAGCGCGGCGCCGAGCAGCTTGAGCAGGAACACCTCCCGGTCCTTGCTGTCGACAATCGCGGAGACGTAATGCCCGTACCGCAGCGCGACCACCAACACCGCGGCAACCACGCACAGCGAGATCGCGAGGGCCTTCAGCCCGCCGACGAACCCGACCCCGGCGAGCAGTGCCGTCAGGATGGGCAGGTAGACGGCCATGGTGAGGTCCTCGAACACCAGGATCGAGAGCACCACCGGGGTTTCCCGGTTGCCGAGCCGGCCCAGGTCGCCGAGGACCTTCGCGACGATTCCGGACGAGGAAATGTAGGTCACGCCCCCGAGGGCGAGGGCCCCGATCGGACCCCACCCCAACACCAACGCCACCACCGCGCCCGGTGTCGCGTTGAGCACGATGTCGAGGACACCGCCCATCCACGACTTCCGCATCCCGGTGACCAACTCGGAGGCGGTGTACTCGAGGCCCAGTAGCAACAACAGCAACACCACGCCGATCTCGCTGGCCAGGTGCCCGAACTCGCCGATGTCGCCGAGCTTGAAGAAACCGCCCTCGCCGAAACAGAGCCCACCGATGAGGTACAGCGGGATCGGCGACATACCGACCCGACCGGCGAGGCGGCCCAGGATCCCGAGCGTGAAGAAGACCGCGCCGAGCTGGATCAGAGCGAGCGCGGTACTACTCATCCGTGATGGAGTATTTTCGTCGCGCCGTCGAGCCCGTCCGAGGTACCGACGGCGACCAGCAGGTCACCCTCGGTGAGGTTGAAATCCGGTGTCGGCGAAGGGTACACGTGGCCCGCGCGCATCACCGCCACCACCGACACCCCGGTGCGGGTGCGCAGCGCCGTCTCGCCGAGGGTGCGGCCGTCGAACGGCGACTCCTCGGTGATCGGCAGCTGCCGGGTGTTGATACCGGGCAGGTCCCGGTGTTCCTCACGCAACTGCGCGACCAGCTGCGGTGCGCCGAGCAGGTTCCCGAGCACCGCCGCCTCCTCGTCGGTCAGCGGGATCGAGGCCATACAGGCGTCGGGGTCGTCCTTCTTCGACACGATGAGGTCGGTGCCGCCGTCACGATGCGTGACCACGCCGACGCGTCGCCCGGTGGTCAGCTCGAAATCCTTGCGGATGCCGATACCGGGAAGAGGAGTCACTTCCACGTTCATGTCTCAACGGTAGCGCCGTGCGCCTCCGGCCGGGCGAACACGCCGTTCCCGTCGGGCCGGTAGTCGTGGACGGCCGTGACCGACGCCGCGGGCAGCGGGCCGTACAGGTGCGGGAAGAGCATCGAGTCCGGGTCGCCGGGGACGCCCGGTTCCCAGCGCAGCTCCGAGCCCAGCCGGTCGGCATCCAGGTACAGCAGGACCAGGTCGGTGCGCCCGGCGAACAGTCGATTCGCCGGCAGGTGCACCTGCTCGGTGGTCGACAGGTGGACGAAGCCGTCGGCCTCGAAGGTCTCGGGCACACGCCTGCCTGCCGACTGCGCGCGTTCCCACTGCGCGGCCGTGCACATGTGCACCAGGATCGGATCGCTCACCCGCGCAGACTATCCCGACGCCACCACTGTGACCTGCGCCACTCGATTCCGCGTGTTCGTTGTTAGTGAAACCACAAAGAAACGCCGACGGGAACAACCTTCGAACGCCAAACGTCTGACAGAGTGAATCCACCGCGCCATTCCGACGCGGCGGACCAGGCCCCAGGCCTCCGGGTCACACCGGAAGCCAGTACGGAGGAGTCATGCCCGGAACACTGACCAGCCCCCCGTTGACCGCTGCCGACCGGTGCGACCGGTGCGGTGCCGGAGCCCGCGTGCGCGCGGTGCTCACCTCTGGTGGAGAACTCCTCTTCTGCCAGCACCACGCCAACGAGCATGAGGATCGACTCCGTTCGATGAACGCCACCATCGTTTCCGGCGCCATCGACGAGGCGACGATCTAGGCCGTCAGCAGTACCGGGCACCCGGCCACCGGGTCCCCACAGCAACGAGAGAGCCCGCACCGTTCCGGTGCGGGCTCTCTCGCGTCTACCACCGTCCGCGTCTACCACCGCCGCAGCGTGGCGATCCGCTCGGTGAGCTGGTCGACCGTCGCGATGGCGGTCGGCGGTCCCCCGCACACCCGCCTCAGCTCGCCGTGGATCCAGCCGTGCGGCTTGCCGGTGCGGTGATGGGTCATCGCGACCAGCCCGTTGAGTTCCTTACGCAGTTCCGCGAGCTTGGTGGCCGAGGCGACCCGGTCCGCGACGGCGGCCGGCGCGGCCACCGGCGGCGGGGCCTGCTTCTCGAGCTGGCTGGACTGCCGCTCGCGCAGCAGCGCCCGCATCTGGTCGGCGTCGAGCAGTCCCGGCAGGCCCAGGTAGTCGGCCTCCTCGTCGCTGCCGGCGAAGGTCGCGGTGCCGAACGAGGAACCGTCGTAGATGACCTGGTCCAACTCGGCGTCGGCGCCGAGCGAGGTGAACGCCTTCTCCTCCTCGCCGGGCTCGTCCTTCTGCTTGTTCGCGTCGACGAGCAGTTCGTCGTCGAGGCCGTCCTTCTCCCGGTGCGGCTTGCCGAGCACGTGGTCGCGCTGCACCTCGAGCTGGCTGGCGAGGTCCAGCAGCACCGGCACCGACGGCACGAAGACGCTGGCCGTCTCGCCCTTCGCGCGCGACCGCACGAATCGGCCGATCGCCTGCGCGAAGTACAGCGGGGTCGACGCACTGGTCGCGTACACCCCGACCGCCAGGCGCGGGACGTCGACGCCCTCGGACACCATCCGCACCGCGACCATCCACGGGTCGGTGTTCGCACTGAACTCGGCGATCCGCTTCGAGGCGGACGGGTCGTCGGACAGCACGACCGTCGGCGGACGCCCGGTGATGGTCTCGAGGATCTTCGCGTAGGCCCGGGCCACTGTCTGGTCGGTCGCGATGACCAGGCCGCCGGCGTCCGGCATCCCGCCGGCGCGCAGCTGGGCGAGCCGGGTGTTCGCGGCGGCCAACACGGCGGGGATCCAGTCGCCGCCCGGATCGAGCGCGGTGCGCCAGGCCCGCGCGGTCTGCTCGGCGTTGAGCGGTTCGCCGAGGCGTGCGCTGAACTCCTCGCCCGCGCTGGTCCGCCAGCGCGCCTCACCGGAGTACGCCAGGAACACCACCGGCCGCACCACGCCGTCGGCCAGCGCGTCGGAGTAGCCGTAGGCGTGGTCGGCCTTCGACCGCATCAGGCCCTCGCGGTCGGGCTCGTACTGCACGAACGGGATGGCGCTGTCGTCGCTGCGGAACGGGGTTCCGGTCAGCGCCAGCCTGCGGGTCGCCGGGTCGTAGGCCTCCCGGATCGCGTCGCCCCAGCTCTTGGCGTCACCACCGTGGTGGATCTCGTCGAGGATCACCAACGTGCGCCGGTTCTCGGTGCGCACCCGGTGCCGGGCCGGATGCGACGCCACCTGGGCGTACGTGACGACCACGCCGTGATAGTCGGCGGAGGTCTGGCCGGTCGAGTTCGAGAAGTTCGAGTCGAGCGCGATGCCGATGCGGGCGGCGGACGCGGCCCACTGGTGTTTGAGGTGCTCGGTCGGCGCAACCACCGTCACCTGGTCGATCGTGCGGTCGCCGAGCAGTTCCGCGGCGACCCGCAGCGCGAACGTGGTCTTACCTGCACCCGGGGTGGCCACCGCGAGGAAATCACGCGGCTTGGTGGCCAGGTACTTCGCGAGGGCGCGGCGCTGCCACGCTCGGAGGGTGGCGACGGGTGCGGGGGTGGTCTGTTCGGAATTACCCGTGAGCACTGTCGCTTCCGCTCCTTACTCGACCGCAGTCGTGGCCCGATGATGTCCGGTCCGGCTGGCGTCCGACACTCGAAGTGCCGGTCACTCCACTGGCTCCGCTCCGTCGACGAGCCTAACGCGGCCGACCGACCTTCTCCGCATCCGACGACCCGTCGGTGAGCGGTGTCGCAGCGTCGCCCGGGCCACAATTTCGCCGACACGGACACCACGGTTGTGCCGACGCGCGGGCAGTCAGGAATGCTGGAACCATCATGAGTGAGCCGATCCGGGGGCAGCACGCGGGCGAAACGCCCGAGGAGTCTGTCTGTGAACCCGAGGCTTCGCCCGAGGGGCAGGCCGGCGACACCTGTCCAGCCGCGCCGGAGAGCGAGCGGGGATTCCGTCCCCTGCACACGGCGTGGCGGGTGATCGCGCGCACCGCGACCAAGGCGTGGGGCGACTCGATCTTCGGCAAGGCCGCGACTGCCGCGTTCTGGCAGACACTCTCGCTTCCCCCACTGCTGCTCGGACTTCTCGGGTCGATCGGCTACGTCGGCGGCTGGTTCGGACCGGACACGGTGAACATCATCGAGTCGAAGATCATCACGTTCAGTCGCAGCGCGTTCAGCGAGAACGTCGTCGACCAGATCATTCAGCCGACCGTCAACGACGTGCTCGGCCGCGGCAGGCCGGAGATCATCTCGGCGGGCTTCCTGCTGTCGCTGTGGGCGGGGTCGTCGGCGATCTCGACCTTCGTCGACTCGATCGTCGAGGCGCACGGGCAGAAGGACGCCCGCCATCCCGTCTGGCAGCGGATCTTCGCACTGCTGCTCTACGTGATGTTCCTGGTCGTGTCGGTGTTCGTGCTGCCCCTCGTCGCGCTGGGACCGACCCTCATCGGCCGGGTGTTGCCGGAGTCCTGGCATGCCGTGGGTTCGCAGGCGGTCGACACGTTCTACTACCCGGCGGTGGGACTGCTGCTGATCGTCGGGTTGACCACGCTCTACAAAGTCGCCCTGCCCAAGTCGCTGCCGTGGCACCGACTGCTGTGCGGGTCGCTCCTCGCGGGCGTCTTCTTCATGGCGGCGAGCGCGATCCTGCGCCGGTACCTGACCTGGGTGACCGGGACCGGCTACACGTACGGGGCGTTGGCCACCCCGATCGCGTTCCTGCTGTTCACGTTCTTCCTCGGCTTCGCGGTGGTTCTGGGCGCCCAGTTCAACGCGACGATCCAGGAGTTCTGGCCCGCCCGCGCCACTCGGATCGAGCAGATGCGGGAATGGCTGGCCGCGCAGGCCGCGACCGCGGCGCCCGTCACCGCGCCGATCGGCACGGTGACGAACCTCACCCGCAAGCTGGCGTCCGCGCCGATCCGTATCGCAGGACCCGAACGGGGTCGGCACGAGGCACCGGAAGCCGACGAGGCTGCGGCGAACGTGCTGGAGACGGGCGCCGACGCGGCGGTGCCGTCACCGCCGGTCCCCGCGCCGGCTCACTCGCCGGGACGCAACCCCTCGTAGATCTTCTTGCAGTCGGGGCACACCGGCGAGCCCGGCTTGGCGGACTTGGTCACGGGGAACACCTCGCCGCACAGGGCCACGACGTGCGTGCCCATGACAGCGCTCTCGGCGATCTTGTTCTTCTTCACGTAGTGGAAGAACTTCGGGGCGTCGTCGTCGGTCGACTCGTCGGTGGTGGTGTCGGGACGTTCCTTGGTCTGAGTGCTCACCCGTCCATGATGACGCATTCCGGGCCGGTCCGGCGAGACCCGGTAGTGCATTCGGCGAACACAAGTGGGAGGGTAGAGATATGGCACCAGGTTCCGGATTCCATCACGCGGACGAGTCTGACGACGCGTCCCGGAACCCGATTCTCATCACCGACGCGGCGCAGTCCTTCGAGGAGCAGCAGCGCGTCCGGATCCGCAAGTACACGATCCTGATGGCGATCCGCATCCCCGCCCTCGTGCTCGCCGCCATCGCCTACGGCGAATGGCACAACGCACTGATCAGCCTCGCGATCATCGGTGCGTCGATCCCGCTGCCGTGGATCGCGGTCCTGGTCGCGAACGACCGTCCGCCGCGCCGGCCGGACGAGCCCCGACGCTACGACCACAAGCCGCCGCCGCGGCCCGCCATCGAATCACCCGGGCAGCACACGATCGAGGGCTGAATCCTTCCCGCCTGCAAGACTGTCCGCGTGAACCGCGAACTGCTCTCCCTCTGCGGCCCGCTGCGCGAGGCCCTGCACCGAACCGAGTACACCGCCGACGCCCTGCTCGACGCGCTCGGCGACGACGCGCACGCGGCCCTGGGCCGTGGCGAGCCGGTGCCGGTTCGTCGCGCCACCCGCGACGCGGGCGAACTGGGACTGCTGGCCCGACTGTTCCTGCTGGGCGACGACTGCGCCGCGACCGACGTCGCGTCCGCCCTCGCACCGGTGAACCTCGACCAGGCAGTGGCCGCCGGCCTGCTCGAACGCGACGGCGCCCTGGTGCGGGCCGCGCTGGACCTGCGGCCGATGGACCTGGGCGGGGGCAACCACTGGGTGCTCTCCGACCTCGACGCCAGCATGCGACCGCGGACCACGAGCCCCGACCATGTGCTCGGAGTGGGTCACGCCTCGCTGTCGCTGCTGCGCGGGACGCCGACCGCCGCGACCGGGTCGGTGCTCGACATCGGTACCGGCTGCGGAATCCAGGCCCTGCATGCGACCGGGTACGCACGCTCCGTCACCGCCACCGACATCAACCTGCGCGCCCTCGAGTTGTCGGCGGCGACGTTCGCGCTCAACGAGGTGGACGTCGACCTGCTCGCCGGGTCGTGGTTCGAGCCTGTCGCCGGTCGCCGCTTCGACCGGGTGGTCGCCAATCCCCCGTTCGTGGTCGGCCGGGCACGGGTCGAGCACACCTACCGCGATTCGGGCCTCGATCTCGACGGCGCCAGCGAGCTGATGATCTCCCGGGCGATCGACCACCTCGAGCCGGGCGGCACCGCCTCGATGCTGGCGTCCTGGTTGCACGTCGACGGGGAGGACTGGCGCTCCCGCGTGGCGTCGTGGCTGCCCGCGCACGGGGTGGACGCGTGGATCGTGCAGCGCGACGTCGCCGATCCCGCGTTGTACGTGGGCACCTGGATGCGCGACGCCGGACTCGACCCCCGCGATCCGGCGACCGCCGCGCAGGCCGAGGCGTGGTTGGCGCACTTCGCGGACAACGACGTCGAGGGCATCGGATTCGGCTTCGTCTACCTGCGTCGCACCGACGAAGCCAGCGACGTGCTGGCCGAGGACCTGCGGCACGGCTACAGCGACCCGCTCGGCGACGAGGCGCTCGGCTACTTCGACCGGGTCGCGTGGCTGCGCGAGCGCGACGTGCTCGAGAGCCGTTTCCTCGTGGCGCCGTCGACCGCGCTGGAGCGGGTCTACCTACCGGGCGACGAGGGCTGGCGTCAGGTGGTCGCGCGGGTGCACCGCGGCGACGGGCCCGCCTGGCAGCACGAGGTGGACGACCTTGCCGCGGCGCTGCTCGGCGGAATGCGCGCCGACGGTCTGGTGTTGAACGAGCTGGTCGAGCTGCTCGCGGCCGCCCACGGTGAGGGCGCCGAGCAGCTCGTCGAGGCTTCCGTGCCCCTGGTGCACTCCCTGGTTCGGCACGGGCTGGTGCTGCCTGCGGACCTCGCGCCCGCCGGGTAGTCACGGCCCCGTTCCCGGCTCGGTGTCTTCTCAGTAACTTCTCAGGACCGGTTTCGCAAACACGCAGGTCAGACGCGTTGTGACGCAGGTCGCCCGGGAACTTTGGCCGGTGGTGTGGCGTTGAGCCATATGAGACACCACCGATGAGGAGGCAGGTCATGACGAGCCCCACCACGACCCACCGAGCACGTCCCACCGCCGAGGACCTGGACGCCCAGAGCCCGGCTGCGGACCTGGTTCGCGTCTACCTGAACGGGATCGGCCGCACCGCGCTGCTGACCGCCGCGGAGGAGGTCGAGCTCGCGAGGCGGATCGAAGCGGGCCTGTATGCGACGCACGTGCTCGAGACCGGCAAGCGGCTGACCGCAGCGAAGAAGCGGGACCTGGCGACGATCGTGCGCGAGGGCCAGTCGGCACGCAGCCACCTGCTCGAGGCCAACCTGCGGCTGGTGGTGTCGCTCGCCAAGCGCTACACCGGCCGCGGCATGCCGTTGCTGGACCTGATCCAGGAGGGCAACCTGGGCCTGATCCGCGCGATGGAGAAGTTCGACTACGCCAAGGGCTTCAAGTTCTCGACCTACGCCACCTGGTGGATTCGTCAGGCGATCACCCGCGGCATGGCCGATCAGTCGCGCACCATCCGGCTGCCCGTCCACCTGGTCGAGCAGGTCAACAAGTTGGCACGGATCAAGCGCGAGCTGCATCAGCAACTCGGCCGCGAGGCCACCGACGACGAACTCTCGAGCGAGTCGGGAATTCCGGTCGCGAAGATCGCGGACCTGCTCGACCACAGCCGCGACCCGGTGAGCCTGGACATGCCGGTCGGCAGTGACGAGGAGGCACCGCTCGGCGACTTCATCGAGGACTCCGAGGCCACGTCCGCGGAGAGCGCGGTCATCGCCGGTCTGCTGCACAGCGACATCCGCAGCGTGCTGTCCACGCTCGACGAGCGCGAGCAGCAGGTCATCCGGTTGCGCTACGGACTCGACGACGGCCAGCCCCGCACGCTCGACCAGATCGGCAAGATCTTCGGCCTCTCCCGCGAACGAGTCCGCCAGATCGAGCGTGAGGTGATGGGCAAGCTGCGTCAGGGCGAGCGGGCCGACCGCCTGCGTTCCTACGCCAGCTGACCCTCGTCCCCCCGAACCGGTGGGCTGACGGTCACTCCCCCTGTCCGCAGTCCACCCAGCGCGCCGGTCGATCCACCAGGCTCCTCCCCCCTCAGGAGCCGGATCGACCGGCGCGACTACGTTCCCTGTGCGCCGCTACCGCAACCGGCGGGGACCGAAGTCCGCTCGGCTCCACTCGGGGCCGATCCGGACTCGTGAGTCGGTGACCCTCGCGCCGTCCGCACTGGCGAGCACCGGCTCGCACACCAGTTCCCGGACCTCCGGCAGATCGTCGCCGAGCGCGGAGATCCGCTGCACCAACTCCACCAGCGCGGCCTTGTCCACCACCGGGGCGCTCCGGTAGCCCGACAGCAGCGGGGCCGCCTTGGGCGCCTCGATCAGCTCGGCGGCCTCGGCCTCGGTCACCGGCAGGACGCGGTAGGCGCGGTCGCCGAGCAGACCCGAGATGACGCCGGCGAGACCGAACGAGACCAGCGAGCCGAACGACGGGTCGTCCTGCACACCGATCACGCAGCCGATTCCCTTGGTCGCCATCCGTTGCACGTGCAGCAACGGCTCACCGGACGCGGCGGCGAGGTCGCGGTAGGCGGCGCGCACCGCGTCCGGGGTGTAGATGTCGAGCCGCACCCCGCCGAGGTCCGGCCGGTGCCGCCACTGCTCGCCGGTGGCCTTGACCGCCACCGGAAATCCCAGTGCCTCCGCGGCGGCGACGGCCTCGTCCTCCGAGTTCGCGGCGGCGAAGTCCACCACCGGGATGCCGTAACAGGCGAGCAGTTCGGCGGCCTCGAAGTCGGTGAGCCAACGTCCCTCCCCGTCGCCCAGCCACGACTGCACCAACCTCGCCGCGCGGTCGGCATCGATGCCGTCCGGACGCACCACGGTCGAGCTCGGCCGCACCTTCCACTGGGCGTAGCGCCAGGCCCTGGCCAGCGCGAGCACCGCCCGCTCCGGGCCCGGGTACGAGGGCACCGATCCGCGGACCGGGTTGCCGTCCGGCCCGAGTACCGCCAGCACATCCGGAATGCCTTCCGCGGCAAGGAAGGTCGTGACGATCGGCTTGCCGGTGTCGCGAGCGGCGTCACGCAGGGCCTTCGCGTACGGTTCGGCGTCCATCGCCACCGGCGGCACGAACAGCGCGATCACCGAGTCCACCTCCTCGTCGGCGATCGCCGCACTCACCGCACCGGCGAACTCCTCGGGGCTCGCCTGCGCGCGGAGGTCGACCGGACCGGCGACCGTCAGTCCCTCGGAGCGGGCCGCGTCCGCGGCCAGCACCCCGAGCGCGGTCGAGTTCCCGACCACCGCGACGCGCGGGCCGGCGGGCAACGGCTGGTAGCCGAAAAGCACGGCGCAGTCGAAGAGTTGGTCGATCGAGCCGACCTGCACCACCCCGGCCTGTTCGAACAGCGCGGCGACGATGGAGTCGTCGATCTCCACGCTGGTGGCCTTGAGCGCGGGCGGCACCGCGTGCCTGCCCGACTTGACCGCGACGATCGGCTTGTTGCGCGCCACGCGACGCGCGATCCGGGAGAACTTGCGGGGGTTGCCGAAGCTCTCCAGGTACAGCAGCACGACCTCGGTCTCCGGGTCCGAATCCCAGTACTGCAGAAGGTCGTTGCCGGAGACGTCGGCGCGGTTGCCTGCGGAGACGAAGGTGGACAGCCCGAGCCGCCGGCGTGCGGCCTCGTCGAGGATCGCGATGCCCAGCGCGCCGGACTGGCAGAAGAACCCGACGCGGCCGCCGTGCGGCAGTGCGGGCGCGAGCGTGGCGTTGAGGCGGACCGCGCCGTTGGTGTTGGCCACCCCCAACGCGTTCGGCCCGACCAGCCGCATGCCGTGTGCTCGCGCCGCGTGGACCAGTCGCCGTTCGGAACTGACCCCGTCCGGGCCGGACTCACCGAAACCGGCGGACACCACGACCAGCGCCTTCACACCCTTGGCCAGGCAGTCGTCGAGGACGGCGTCGATGGCCTCGGCGGGCACCGCGACCACAGCCAGGTCCACGTCGTCGGGGATCTCGTGCACGGACGGATAGGCGCGCACCCCGCGCACCGAACGGTGCTCGGCGTTGACCGGGTAGACCGCGCCGGCGAAGCCGGCACCGAGCAGGTTGCGCAGCACCGCGTTACCGATCTTCGCGCTGTCGGTGGACGCTCCGATCACCGCGACCGACTGTGGGCTGAGCAGGTTGCGCACGCTCCGAGCCTCCGCTGCCCGCTCCCGCGCGTTGCGGACCGTCAGCAGCGCCTCGGTGGGGTCGATCGCGAACTCGAGCCGCAGCACGCCGCCGTCGAAGCTGCGGCTGACCTGGTAGCCGGCCTCGCGGAACACACTGACCATGTTGCGGTTCTCGGCGAGCACCTCCGCGACGAACATCGTCAGACCGTTTTCGGCGGCCGCGCCCGCGAGGTGCTCGAGCAGGATCGGGCCGAGGCCCCGGCCCTGGTGCGCGTCAGCGACGACGAACGCGACCTCCGCGGAATTGCCGTCCCCGACGTCGAGCAGTCGCTCGTACCGGCCCACCGCGATGATCTCGTCGCCGAGCTCCGCGACGAACGCCACCCTGTTGTGGTGGTCGACCGTGGTGAACCGCACCACGTCGCGGTTGGACATGGTCGGGTACGGCCCGAAGTAGCGCAGGTAACGGGTGCGTTCGGACAGCTTGGCGTGGAACGCGATCAGCTTGTCCGCGTCCGCAGGCAGGATCGGCCGCAGGTGCACCACGCCGCCGTCGGTGGCGAGCACGTCCGCGAGCCAGTGCGCGGGAAACGGCGGCCGCAGGCCGGACTGTCGGGTCGGCGGCAGCGCCGACGACTCGCGGGCGGGGTCAGTCACGGGGATCCTCCGGGTCCATGCCGAGCAGTGGGTAGCACGCGCGGCGGGTCGCGACGATCGCCGCGTCGACCCGCACCAGCGCTCGGTCGAGCGTTTCCGTGCCGGTCTCGGGGGTGCCGCCGGGACCGTCCCAGGGCAGGTAGTCCGGCTGGACGCCGTCGCTCATCGTCAGGGGCAGCTCGACATTCGGCGCCATCGCGGCGACCCGGTCCCGCCATTGCACCGGGGTCGGCTGCGCGGGGTCGAGGTCGCGGTCGAGGGCAGTCGCGATCAGGTGGGTCCAGGCCCGCGGCACCACCCGCACCAGGCCGTACCCGCCGCCGCCGACGGCGATCCACCGGCCCTCGGCGTACCGGTCGGCGAGATCGCGCATGGCACGGAAGGCGGCCCGCTGGCCGTCCACGGTCAGGCTCAGGTCCGCGAGCGGATCCTCGCGGTGACTGTCCACGCCGCACTGACTGATCACGATCTGCGGCTTGAACGCCGCGACCGCCCCGGGCACTACCGCGTGAAAGGCCCTGAGCCACACCGAGTCCACCGTCCCCGGCAGCACCGGCAGGTTGACCGCGGTGCCCTCCCCCCGCCCCGATCCGACCTCGCTGGACCAGCCGGTGTTCGGCCACAGGGTCGCGGGATGCTGGTGGATCGAGACGGTGAGCACCCGCGGGTCGCCGAGGAAGGCGTGCTGGACGCCGTCACCGTGGTGGGCGTCGACGTCGATGTAGGCGATGCGGTCGAACCCGTTGTCCAGCAGCCAGGAAATGGCGATCGCGGCGTCGTTGTAGACGCAGAACCCGGAGGCCCAGTCCGCCATCGCGTGGTGCATCCCGCCGCCGATGCTGACGGCCCGGCGGGCCCGGCCCGAGGCGATCTCCCTGGCCGCGGCCAGTGAACCGCCGGCGAGGATCGCGCTGGCCTCGTGCATGCGCGGGAAGATCGGATTGTCCTCGCTGCCGAGTCCGTGCGGGGCCTGCTCGCCCTCGGCGCGGGCGTCGGCGAGGCCCTGCACCGGTCCGCTGCCGGCCGCCTTCACCGCGGCGATGTAGGCGGGGGTGTGGATGCGCAGCAGGTCGGTGTCGCTCGCGGGGTCGGGACGAACCACCTCCGCACCCTCGATCAGTCCGAGTCCGCGTGCCAGCGACATCGTCAGGTCGAGGCGGGTGGGATTCATCGGATGGTCGGCGCTCCACCGGTAGTCGAGATACTCGGGGCTCCACACGACGACTCCGTCGGCGCGGCGGCGCAGACCGTCGGGGGCGGGAGTGGACATCACGGCCATGGAACTCACGCTACTGGCGGGGGTGGGGAACGCGCGAGCCGCGGACGGTGTTGAGCGTTGTGAGGCGTCGTCGCGCGAGTGCCGCGCCGATTCGGCTGTGTATCTAGGTAGAATCATGCGAGACGAAGGGGCGTGAGCGTGAAGGATCTGGTCGACACCACGGAGATGTACCTCCGGACGATCTACGACCTTGAAGAAGAAGGCGTTGTTCCGCTGCGCGCTCGGATCGCCGAGCGACTCGAGCAGAGCGGACCGACCGTGAGCCAGACGGTGGCCCGGATGGAACGCGACGGACTGTTGCTGGTCGCCGGTGACCGGCACCTGGAGCTGACGGACAAGGGCCGTGACCTGGCGGTCGCGGTGATGCGCAAGCACCGGCTCGCCGAGCGACTGCTGGTCGACGTGATCGGCCTCGACTGGGACCAGGTGCACGCCGAGGCGTGCCGCTGGGAACACGTGATGAGCGAGGAGGTCGAGCGGCGTCTGGTCGAGGTGCTCGACAACCCGACGACCTCGCCGTACGGCAACCCGATTCCGGGGCTCGCGCAGTTGGGTCTCAAGCGCCCGACGGACAACGGCGAGACGCTGATCCGGCTCACCGACGTGCCCTCGGGCACGCCGACCGCGGTAGTGGTGCGCCGGCTGGCCGAACACGTGCAGTCCGATCCCGACGTCATCGGCCGACTCCGTGACGCGGGCGTCGTTCCGGATGCGCGCGTGACGGTCGAGACGAAGCCGGGCTGGGTGACCATCACCGCCTCCGGCCACAGCGGAATCGACCTGCCCGAGGAACTGGCCCACGCGGTCCAGGTCAAGCAGGTCTAGCGGCTCGTGCGACTTCTGGTCACCGGCGGCGCCGGTTATGTGGGCAGTGTGTGTGCGACCGTGCTGATCGAGCGCGGCCACGAGGTCGTCGTCGTGGACGACCTGTCGACGGGCAATGCGGATGCCGTTCCGGCGGGCGCGGAGTTCGTCGAGGGCGACGTCGCCGAGCTGGCAGGATCCGTACTGGGGAACGGCTCGTCCGGTCCCCGCTTCGACGGTGTGCTGCATTTCGCGGCGCAGTCGCTGGTCGGCGAGTCCGTCGTCGAGCCCGAAAAGTACTGGCGCGGAAATGTCGTCACCACACTTGCCCTGTTGGAGGCGATCCGGACGTCGGGCACGCCTCGACTGGTGTTCTCCTCGACTGCGGCGACGTACGGCGAACCGGAGCGGACCCCGATCACCGAGGACGACCCGACCCGGCCGACCAATCCGTACGGGGCCACCAAGCTCGCGATCGACCACGCCATCACCTCGTACGCCAACGCCTACGGACTGGCGGCGACCAGCCTGCGGTACTTCAACGTCGCGGGCGCCTACCGCGGCGCGGGCGAGAACCGTGTCGTGGAAACACATCTCATTCCGTTGGTGCTGCAGGTGGCGCTCGGGCAGCGCGAGCAGATCTCGGTGTTCGGCACCGACTGGCCGACCCCGGACGGCACCGCGGTGCGCGACTACATCCACGTCCTCGACCTGGCCGAGGCGCACCTGCTGGCGTTGACGCAGGCCACCGCCGGCGTCCACAGCATCTACAACCTGGGCAGCGGGGCCGGATTCAGTGTGCGCGAAGTCATTTCGGCGTGCCAGCGGGTGACCGGACTGCCGATCTCGGTGCAGGACGCTCCCCGCCGTGCGGGCGACCCGGCCGTACTGGTCGCGTCGAGCGAGAAGGCGATCGCCGAACTCGGCTGGCGGCCGCAGCGCACCGACCTGGACGTCATCGTGGCCGACGCCTGGACCTTCCTGCAGGATCTCGGTGACCGCTCGCACGCGGTCCGCCGCGACTGACCGCACTTCGAGCGAAAAGCGCCACCGGCCGCGGGTGGCATGGGATGCTGCGGACCGTTCACCGAGCGAGGTTCCGACCGCTCGGTGAACTGTCCGCGTCCCTCTCCGGCAAAGGTTCGTTCCATGGCACCCTCCCCCGTGCGCCGCGCCATCCTGATCGCGGCACTGCTGCTCGCCCCGCTGTCGCTCGCCGCACCGCAGGCCGTGGCCGCGTCCGCGGGTTCGACGGGGTCGGCAGGCTCCTCGGCGGGCGACCGTCTCGCCGGCGCGCACGACCCGGACTGGATGCGGCGACTGCCCGACGACGCGAGCCTGGCCTCGCTGTCCGTCCCCGGCACCCACGACACCATGACCGCCGGCGCCTCGATCGTCTCGCAAACCCAGGACGCCTCCCTGCCCTCGCAGTTGGATGCGGGGGTGCGCGCCCTCGACATCCGGACCCGGCACTTCCGGGACGCGTTCTCGATCCACCACGGCCCCGAATACCTGCACGCCAACTTCACCGACGTCGTCCGCGAGGTCGCCGACTTCCTCCGCGTGAATCCGACCGAGACCGTACTGATGCGACTCAAGAGCGAGGACACCGAGGCCGAGAACACCCGCTCGTACCAGGACACCCTGAACTGGTACCTCCACGACAATCCCGACACCCGCGACCTGTTGCGCGAGCACCTGTGGACCCCGCCCGCCGGGTACGACGGGTCGATCCCGACCCTCGGCCAGACCCGCGGCAGGATCGTCATCCTGCAGGACTTCTCGGCGACCACCGCCTACGGGCCGAAGTGGGGCGGCAACCGGATGGACATCCAGGACGACTACGTGCTGTCGGGCCTCGCCGACGTCCCGCGGAAGTGGGACGAGGCCCGCGCGCAGTTCGAGCGCGCCGGGGTCGGCTCGCCGAGCACGCTGTACGTCAACCACCTCAGCGCCACGGGCGTACCGGATCCCGGCGCCATCGTCAGCGGCGCGCTGCCCGTCACGATCGCCGACGGCGCGCTCGGCGTCACCGGGATGAACGCGCGGGCGGTGGACTACCTGGCGGGAGCGGACGGGCGCACAGGTGTCGTCATGACCGACTTCCCGACCGCCGCCCTGGTCGCGGAGATCATCGCGCACAACGACTTCCGCTGATCTGCGCGTGCGGGGCGCAACAGTCAGCACCGCACCGGCGGCGGCATCCGCACGCCGATCTGCCCGGCGACGTCCCGCCCGGTGGCCGCGAGCTCGCACACCGACTCGGGCCGGACTCCCGACTGCAGTGCGTCGTCGAGCAGGGCCGCGAGCCGGTGGTCCGGATCGGCGCCCAGCGCCGCCGCGAAGGCCACCCCTGCCATCGGACCGTCCCCGCGCGCGTAGGCGCTGAACCCGAGCAGCGCAGCAGCCTCCGCGCGGTCGCGGTCCGGAAGCGCACGGGCGAGCAGGATCCACAACTGTTCGGCGGCGTCGGCCTCGTCGGTGACCGCGAGGCAGAGCAGGGAGTCGCGAACGCGGACATCGGCCAGTGCGACGGCCAGATCGGCGACGTCGTCGTCGGTGGGTGCAACCGACGAGGCGAGGTCCGCGATCCGGCCGAGCACGAATTCGAGCCTCTCTCGCTGCGTCGCCGCGGCGGGCGCGCCGGCCCTGTCGTGGGCGCGGCCGATCAGGACGGCAAGGCGCTGCCGGTCGCGGACCGGGTCCGGTTCCAGGATCGCCTCGAGTTCCTCCCGGGAGCCCCTGATCGCCCTGCCGCTGAGCACCTGGGCGAGCGCCACCTCCGAGGCCTCCGGATCGGGCAGCACTCCACGTCGCATGTCGCCGAGCAGGCCGCGCCACCGCTGCCCCGCGGTGACCTGGGCGAGCACGTGCGCGCCGATCATCGGGATGCCGTGTTCGGCGAGGCCGGCGCCGAGTTCGTCGACCAGCGCGTTGTGGGTGCCGCGCCGGTTGGCGCGTTCGTCGACGACTACCGCGACCACCGAGTCGACCTCCTCGCGCCCGCAGACGTGCACTATCCGGTCCAGCGCGTCCCGGTCGGCCGAGCCGACCCCGCCGGACGGTAGGTCGTGCCGCATGACGGCGCGCACGAGCGATGGGTCGCCTCCGCCGAGGCAGACGACGACCAGCGAGCGGCGCGGCCAGAAGCCGAGCAGGGCGGGAATCGCCGCGATCAGGTCGCCGGGATCGCTGATCCGGACTGGGCCGTGCGCGTCGGGGAGCGAGTTCGAATGCATGGTTGCCATGCCCGAACACTGCAGCGGTCCACCGTCACCCCGGTGCGCCGCTCCTGGGCCGATCCGGGTGCCTGTGGATGAATCCGAACTCAGTCCACAGATCTCCGGTGGGGGTGGACATGTCAGGCCGCGTGGACCCGCTGCACCGCTTCGGTGAACACCTGGTCGAGGGTGGCCGAGTCCGGCTTCCCGTCACCGAACGACATGTAGGTGGCCGATATCCGCACGTCCGCGACCTGCCCGACGAGTGTGAGCATCGACTGCTTCACGGTCGCGCCGGCCTCGCCGGAGGTGACCGTCTGCCGCATCGCCATGGTGTCGTCCGCGTTGATCGGCGGGCCGGGCAGGATCTTGGTGGTGACGTGTGCGGTGGCGCCGTCCTTGGTGGTGGCCACCTCGAGGCACTGACCGATCTCCGCGGTCCTGGTGGCCAGTGGGCGATCGACCCGGGTCAGTTCGACGGTGACGGTGGCGCGCTTGTCGTTGTCCGTACCGACGATCATCGCGGTGGAATCCGGCCCGTAGTCCTGGGTGGGCGGCTTGCAGCCGGCCGGGTCGACCTTCGCGCCCGCGGGAATTCCGCCGAGGTCCGCGGCGGCCTGCGCGACGGCCTGGGGTGCCAGCACTATCGCCTGGTAGGGAGTCGGAAAGTCGGTGGGAGTGAGCAGCATCGAGTCCAGCGACGCGGAGATCCGTTCGGTCGTCGTGGACTGCCCCGCTCCGCCCGTCCCGTCGGCGGAGGCAGCGGGCTCCGCGACACCGGACACAGACGACGAGCACCCCGCGAGCGACAGGGTGAGCGCGGCGAGACCGGCGACCAGGGTGCGGCGATTCAACGTCAATCCTCCAGTGCTGACGGGGCGTGTCCGTCCACTGTGCCACCCCGCCGGTCATGGCTGCCGCAGGCCGAGTCGCGATGTCGGCGGACGTCGCGGGAACTTCCACGCCGGTCGGTGCGTTTCGCTGTCGGCACAATCATCGCGCGCCGGGAATGAACGCCACCGCACACCATGTTTTCCCAGTAACGAACAAGGGTGTGACGGGGTGCGCGCCCCCCTCGGCCGGTGAGGGACACTGGACGAGAACGAAGGATGTGAAGGGGTCACGATGGACGATCAGTCGAGGATGTACGAGCTGGAGTTCCCGGCGCCGCAGGTCTCTGCGCACGACGGCCGCGGCCCGGTGCTCGTGCACGGGCTGGAAGGTTTCTCCGACGCCGGTCACGCCGTCAAGCTGGCCACCACGCACCTGCGCGAGAGCCTCGAGTCCGAACTGGTGGCCTCGTTCGCGGTCGACGAGCTGATCGACTACCGCTCGCGTCGACCGTCGATGACCTTCAAGGCCGACCACTTCTCCGACTACGACGAGCCGGAGCTCAACCTCTACGCCCTCAAGGACACCGCCGGAACGCCGTTCCTGCTGCTCGCGGGGCTCGAGCCCGACCTGAAGTGGGAGCGGTTCACGACCGCGGTGCGGCTGCTCGCCGAGCAGCTCGGGGTGCGCCGCACCATCTCGCTCGGCGCCATCCCGATGGCCGTGCCGCACACCCGGCCGCTCGGGGTGACCGCGCACTCGTCCAACAAGGACCTGATCGGGGAGAACCAGAGCTGGTCGGGCGAACTGCAGATCCCCGGCAGCGCCTCCGCACTGCTCGAGCTGCGGATGGCGCAGCACGGGCACGAGTCGATGGGCTACTCGGTGCACGTGCCCCACTACCTCGCCCAGGCCGACTACCCGGCAGCGGCGGAGACCCTGCTCGAGAGCCTCGGCGAGATCGCCGACCTGCAGTTGCCGCTGGCAGCGCTCGGCGAGGCCGCCGCGCGGGTGCGCGAGCAGGTCGACGCACAGATCACCGGGAACGACGAGGTCCAGTCGGTGGTGCAGGCACTCGAGCGGCAGTACGACACCTACGTCGCTGCGCAGGAGCGGCAGTCCACGCTGCTGGCCAGTGACGCGGAGCTCCCCAGCGGCGACGAGCTGGGCGCCGAGTTCGAGAAGTTCCTCGCGGAGCTCGGTCAGGAAGGCGGCGACGGCGGCACCGAGCGAGGGCTGTGATTCCGTTTTACAGTTACCCCGCGCGTCAGGGACCCGAACTATACGATCGTCCAAATCATTAGCTCGGTGGGTCGGTCCGAGGACAGTCGGACCGACCGGCGACAGGAGTCGACATGAGTGCAGGACGAAAGCGCACCTTGCGCACGGTGCCCGACACCGAGCCCCGCCTCGTCTTCCGGACGATCCACGGCTACCGCAGGGCGGTCCGCATCGCGGGTGACGGACCTCCGCTGCTGCTCATCCACGGGATCGGCGACAACTCCTCGACCTGGAACGAGGTGATTCCGCACCTCGCGAAGAACTTCACCGTCATCGCCCCCGACCTGCTGGGGCACGGGCGCTCGGACAAGCCGCGGGCCGACTACTCGATCGCCGCCTACGCGAACGGCATGCGGGACCTGCTCACCGTCCTCGGATTCGACCGGGCCACGGTGGTCGGGCACTCCCTCGGCGGCGGGGTCGCACTGCAGTTCGCCTACCAGTTCCCGCAGATGATCGAGCGGCTGATCCTGGTCGCGCCCGGCGGGGTCACCAAGGACGTCAACCCGGCACTGCGGTTCGCCGCGCTGCCGATCGCCAACCAGGCACTGCGACTGCTGCAGATCCCGGGCTGTACCAGCGCCCTGGGGCTGGCGGGCAAGGTCGTCGACCAGCTGTACCGCGGCCCATTCAAGTCGATCGCGATCTTCCACGACGCTCCCGACCTGGTGCGGGTGCTCAGCGACCTGCCCGACCCGACCGCGCGCGATGCCTTCCTGCGCACCCTGCGGGCGGTCGTCGACTGGCGGGGCCAGGTGGTCACCATGCTGGACCGCTGTTACCTGACCGCCCGACTGCCGGTCCAGATCATCTGGGGCGACCGCGACGCGGTGATCCCGGTCAGCCACGCCTACCTCGCGCATTCGGCACTGCCGGACTCGCGAATCGAGATCTTCGAGGGCAGCGGCCACTTCCCGTTCCACGACGACCCGATCCGCTTCCTGCGGGCGGTCGAGGAGTTCATCGCCTCCACCAGCCCGATCGAGTTCGACGCGGCGGCCTGGCGACAGATGCTCATCGACGGCGTCGGCGAGGCACAGATCACCGGAACGACCGACACCCGCGAGGCGGTACTCGGCGCGATGGGGGCGGACGAGCGCAGCGCGACCTGACCGGCCGCTCGACCTCTCGAGCCGTTCAGCCGAACAGCCCGGCCAGGACCTCGATGCGCGCCGACCTGTTGTCCCGGTCCAGACTCAGGCGCTGCCCCTGCGTGAGCACGCACATCCCGTGTAGCGCACTCCAGAAGACCTCGGCCCTGGTCCCGGCGTTACCCGCATCCTCTCCGCCGACCGCCGACACCAGGACCGCGAACGCCTCGCGAAGCTCCGACGGCGTCGACTCGTCGGCGAACCGTACGCCCAACCGCATCGAGAACATGGCCTCGTACGTGGCCGGGTTCTCTTCGGCGAACCGCAGGTAGGCCTCGACGAACACCGCCAGCCGATCACCCTCGGCCTCGCCCTCCGTCGCCTCCTGCATGACTCGCGCGAAGTCGCGGAACCCGTCGAGCGCGACGGCGCTGACGATGCCGTCCCGGCCTTCCGGGAAGTGCCCGTAGAGCACGGGCGGGCTGTACTCGATCTCGTCGGCCAGCCGACGTGTCGTCACTGCCGGCCAGCCCTCGTCCTCGGCGATGCGGCGAGCGCAGTCGACGATCATCCGCTCGCGGTCCTGCCGCTCACGTTCCTTGCGTTCTCGAACACCCATGATCCAAATTCTATCACCGGTAGACTTTCGTTCATAGATATCCTATCGTCGATAGCAGTCCTACAAACGAAAGGCATTCGCATGCTGTACTGGATCGGACTCGTCATCACCTGGATCGGGGCGCTCGGCATCATCGGAATCGGCCTCGCCTACCTCGCCAAGAACGCCGGCAATGCCGCCGGGTTCGGCCTGCCCACCAGTCCCGCCCCCGACGCTCGGGGCTGGTGGCAGGTCAAGGGCATCCGCGACGTCACCACCGGCCTGCTGCTGATCGTCTTCACCTTCGCCGCACGCGATCAGCTCGCACTGCTGGTCCTCGTACTCGCTCTCATTCCGATCGGCGACATGCTCATCATCTTGACCAATGGAGGAAACCGTAAGACTGCGTTCGCAATTCACGGCGCAACCGCACTCGCGATGCTCGTCGCCGCCGGACTGCTCACTGCATGACCTCACTGCATGACCCGCACCCGACACCCACCGAGGAGACAGCAATGACCGACATGACGAACTCCAGCGAACATGCAGTGTCCGTCCCCGCCGGACACGCCGAGGTGGTCGGGAACGACGACGCCTCCATGCACCTGCTCTTCGACGCGTCCTCGACGGGCGGCGCGCTCAGTTCGCTCGAGGTCCGGCTCGGAGTCGGCGCGAACGGCGCCGCCCCGCACTTCCACACCAGGTCCTCCGAACTCTTCTACGTCGTCGAGGGCGAGCTACGAGTGCTGGCGGGCGACGAGATCACCACCGTCGGAGCGGGTGGGTCGCTGGTGGTGCCCAAGCTCATGCCGCACGCCTTCGGCGCCACCCCGGATTCGCCCGCCCGCGTCCTCATCGTGCTGACCCCGGGAGTCGAGCGGTTCGGGTACTTCCGACTGCTCGCCCGGATCCAGGCCGGCGAGGCGACCCTCGCGGAACTCGCGGCCGCGCAGGACGAGTACGACAACCACTTCGTCGACGCACCCCTGTGGTGGCAGGACCGGGGCGCAGCGGCCGCGGGCTGACCGCACACGCGGCGCCGACGACGACCGATAGCCTGTATCAGTGCTCCTCACCGACCTCGTCCCCGCCAGCCCCGATGCCGACTCGCTCTTCGACGCCTTCGCGGGGTGGGCGAGCGACCGCGGTCTGACGCTGTACCCCGCTCAGGAGGAGTCGCTGATCGAGGTCGTCTCCGGCGCCAACGTCATCCTGTCGACCCCCACCGGGTCCGGGAAGTCGATGGTCGCGATCGGCGCGCACTTCGCCGCGCTCGCGCAGGGCCGGCGCACCTTCTACACGGCCCCGATCAAGGCACTGGTGAGCGAGAAGTTCTTCGCCCTGTGCGAGGTGTTCGGCGCGGAGAACGTCGGGATGATGACCGGCGACGCCTCGGTGAACTCGTCCGCCCCAATCGTCTGCGCGACCGCCGAGATCGTGGCGAACCTGGCGCTGCGCCAGGGCGCGGACTCCGACATCGGCCAGGTCGTGATGGACGAGTTCCACTACTACTCGGAGCCGGACCGTGGCTGGGCCTGGCAGGTCCCGCTGATCGAGTTGCCGCATGCCCAGTTCCTGCTGATGTCGGCCACCCTCGGGGACGTGTCGTTCTTCCAGGAGGACCTGACCCGCCGGACCGGCAGGCCGACGACGGTGGTCGGCGGGACGGAAAGGCCCGTGCCGCTGACCTTCTCGTACGCGAAGACCCCGATCGGCGAGACCATCGAGGAGCTCGCGACCACCAACCAGGCCCCCGTGTACGTCGTGCACTTCACCCAGGCCGCGGCGCTCGAGCGAGCGCAGGCGCTGACCAGCGTGAACATGTCCTCCAAGGAGGAGAAGGCCGCGATCGCCGACGCACTCGGCGGGTTCCGGTTCACCACCGGGTTCGGAAAGACGCTCTCCCGCTTGGTCCGTCACGGGATCGGCGTGCACCACGCCGGGATGCTGCCCAAGTACCGGCGACTGATCGAGAAGCTCGCGCAGGACGGCCTGCTCAAGGTCATCTGCGGCACCGACACCCTCGGCGTCGGCATCAACGTGCCGATCCGCACGGTGCTGCTGACCGGACTGACCAAGTACGACGGCACCCGCACCCGGCACCTGCGGGCGCGCGAGTTCCACCAGATCGCGGGCCGCGCGGGCCGCGCCGGTTACGACACCATGGGCACGGTGGTGGTGCAGGCGCCCGAGCACGAGATCGAGAACTACCGCATGGTCGCCAGGGCGGGCGACGACCCGAAGAAGCTCAAGAAGATTCAGCGCAAGAAGGCACCGGAAGGCTTCGTGTCCTGGGGCGAGCCGACGTTCGAGCGCCTCGTCGCCGCCTCACCCGAACAGCTGGTCTCCCGCTTCCGGGTGTCGAACTCGATGCTGCTCAACGTGATCGCCCGGTCCGGCAACTGCTTCGACGCGATGCGGCACCTGCTGGAGGACTCGCACGAGTCGCGGCCGCAGCAGCGCAAGCACATCCTGCGGGCGATCGCGCTGTACCGCGGACTGCTCCAGGCGGGTGTCGTCGAGCAGCTCGACGCCCCCGACGCGGACGGCTCGTGGGCCCGCCTGACGATGGACCTGCAGCAGAACTTCGCGCTGAACCAGCCGCTGTCGCCGTTCGCGCTGGCCGCGATCGAGCTGCTCGACGCCGACGCCGTCACGTACGCGCTCGACGTGGTGTCGGTGATCGAATCCACGCTCGACGACCCACGGCAGATCCTGATGGCCCAGCAGCACGCTGCGCGCGGCGAAGCCGTGCAGCAGATGAAGGCCGACGGCATCGAGTACGAGGAGCGGATGGAGCTGCTCGAGGACGTCACCTGGCCGAAACCGTTGGAGGAATTGCTCTTCCCGGCGTTCGAGACGTACCGCGGCGGGCACCCGTGGGTGGCGGAGTTCGCGCTGTCCCCGAAGTCGGTGGTGCGCGACATGGTGGAGAAGGCGATGACCTTCGCCGAACTGGTCAGCCACTACGGGCTCGCGCGGTCGGAGGGCCTGGTGCTGCGCTACCTGGCCGACGCCTACCGGGCGCTGCGCCAGACGGTCCCCGACTCGGCGCGCACCGAGGAACTCGAGGACATCACCGAGTGGCTGGGCGAGCTGATCCGCCAGGTCGACTCGTCGCTGCTCGACGAGTGGGAGCAGCTGACCAACCCGGGCGCGGAGGGCGACGACCAACAGATCGCATTCGGCGCCGACATCCCGCGCCCCGTCTCGGCGAACACCCGCGCGTTCACGGTGATGATCCGCAACGCCATGTTCAAGCGGGTCGAACTGGCCTCCCGCCGGCGCTGGGACCTGCTCGCCGACCTCGGCGACGGACTCGACGCCGACGACTGGGCCGACCTGATGGAGCTGTACTTCGACGAGTACGACGAGGTCGGCACCGGACCGGATGCCCGTGGCCCGCAACTGTTCACCGTCTCGGTCGAGCCGGAACTGTGGCGGGTGCGTCAGACCCTCGCCGACCCGAACGGCGACCACGGCTGGGCACTGGTCGGGGAGGTGAACCTCGCCGAGTCCGACGCCTCCGGCGAGGTGGTCTTCGACGAGTTCGAGGTCGTCGAGGGGTAAGCGCGGCTGCGCCGCCTGTGCGCGCCGTTCACCCCGGCCGGGGTACTTCGCGCTCACAGTTGCCGAATTGGCCCGCGAACTGTCAGATGACCGTGCCGACGTCGCGGGCGACCAGGTTGTCCACTGCCCGTTCGGCGATGGCGGCGATGGTCATGGACGGGTTGCAGGCCCCGGCCGTGCCGGGCATCAGCGCACCGTCGAGGACGTAGAGTCCACGCTGACCGTGCACGCGCCCGTCGAGGTCGCAGACCGCACCCATGCTCGCGCCGCCCAGCGCGTGCCAGGTGGACGGGAAGAGGACGTTGGTGTCGGTGAGGAAGCTGGCCGGTCCGGCGATCTTGTGCGCGGTCGGTCCGATGCTGCCGTTCTGGATGACCGCATCGCCGTCCTTCGGCCAGTGCAGCTTCGCCTCGTCCGCGCCGGCGTCGTACGCGAACCGGCCGCGTCCCTCGCTGACCCCGAACCCGACCATCATCGTGCTGCGAGCATCGACCGACATCGACGGAATCGACGCCTGGATGACGGTGTGCGCACTGCGCGGGTCGTCCCAGTTCAGGCTGCCGTAGACGACCGGCCCGCCCTGGGTGGCGCCGAATTCCTCGACGGGGTTGGTCCACACGTAGATCCGATCGGCGTTGGTCCCCCAGCCGCCGCCGAGTGCGTCGGGCATGTCCGGGATCTGCCCGGTGGCCGCGGAGCGCACGAGGAGCTTGGTGGTGTTCAGGCTGCCCGCGGCCATGACCAGCGCGTCGGTGGTGAGAACCTTGTTCTCGAGAACCGTTCCGGCGGTGTCGATCCGATTGACGTGGACCCGCCACCGACCGCCCCCTGTGCGCTCGATTCCGGTAACCTCGTGCAACGTCTCGACGGTGACCTTCCCGGTCGCCTCGGCAGCCGCGATGTAGGTGACGTCGACGGAGTGCTTGCCGCCGTTGTTGACGCCGAGCGCGCCCGACCCGTCGGTGTACGAGGGCGTCATATCGCCGCGGAGTTCGGCGAGCGCGAAGTTCCAGTCGATCGGCATCGGGATCTTCGACAACGGCAGGCCTGCGCGGGTGACGTGCTCGGCGAACACCCGGGGCGCCCGGTAGCTGGGACTGGAGACGAGTGCGTCGGGAGCGGTCGCGAGCTGGAGCATCTTGGCCACGCGGGGGTAGTGCACCCGGTTCATCGTCTGCCAGTCGAGTTCGTTCGGGAAGAAGGTGTTGAACACGGCCTCGGACGGCTGCAGCGACATCCCTTGGTAGACCAGCGATCCGCCACCCACCCCGGCCGCACAGAGCGCAGTCATGTTCTCACCGACGACCGCTTCCACCAGGCCGGCGAACGGCTCGAGCGCCACCGGCTTCCCGAACAGCTGAGGGCTCGACCGGTACCAGAGCGCCCGCTTGTCCGGCGCGGTCGGATTCGGGAAGGTCCGCGCGTTCGGACCCGTCGGCCACCGAATTCCGCGCTCCAACACCAGAACCGGCACCCCGGCTTCGGCCAGCCGCAAGGCCGCGACGCCGCCACCGAATCCGGAACCGACGACGACAACCCGGCGGTCCTCGCTCGTGAGCGGGACCCGCCGCACCTGCGCGGCGATCCCGGTCGCGGCTCGGGCCGCGGGGGCGCCGGCCACCGCGAATCCCGCTGCGGCGGCGGCAGTGAAGAACGAACGACGGTTGATCCCGGACATCAGCTACCCCCAGTTGTGCACGACGAGTGACCCCTGGCGTACGCGCGTGAGCACGCTGGAACCGCGGGCAGTCGGGAGAGCGAAGAACGGCGACTGCCGTGCCCGGTTCACCAGGACGGCTAAAACTAGACACTTCTCGCAGAAAGTGTCAAGAAGTTTCTGGAAAGTCCGAGCCCAGGACGGGGACCACTGCCCTCACGGAAGCGGCGGCATCGCTGGTGCGAGCCACCGAGTGAGGAACGCGCGCAGGTCGTCGTCGCTCCGGAGCGCGTCGTCGTCGAACAAAACCGCCGACAGGCCAAGGTGCACAGAGATTTCCACGATGTCGTCGAAGCGCGGCCGGACCTCCGGGTACAGCTCGACGAGCGGCGCGAGCAGGGTGCGCGCGACCGCCTTCGCTCGGCCGACCGCCCCCGAGTCGAACAGCGGGTTGCTGCTCTCGGACCGCAGCAACGTGATCAGCACGGGATCGGTGCGAACGCTGCTCCGGCACGCCACGATCAGTTCGACCACGTACTCGCACGGATTACGCGCGGCTGCGAGCCCGGCCTGGAGTCCTCTCGCCACCTCGGTCATGTGACCCGCCATCGCTTGCGAGACCAACTCCTCGCGCGAGCCGAAGATGCTGTACACGGTCTGCCGAGTAACGCCGGCCGCGTGCGCCGCCGACGCGATGGAGACCGCCTCGAATCCGCCGCTCCCGATCAACCCCAGGGTGGCGTCCAGGATCTTCCCGTGTGACCGCATTGCGCCATTATCCCCGCCCGTCCCGCCCGGGACAGCCTCACACGTCGCGAGGAGATCCCCGGGGACAACCGGCTCCCCTGGGTCGTGAATCTCACCCTCGGGGACCGCTCGGGCGGCGCGCCGGCGTGTGTCACATCAGTTGGGGCCGTAGCTGTCCTGCTTCGGTCCGTAGTCGCCCTTGGGCCCGTAGTCGCCCTTCGGTCCGTAGCTGTCCTGCTTGGGTCCGTAGTCGCTGCGTTTGGGACCGATCTCGGTGGTGGGAGCCGGGGCGGGCGGCACGGCCGGCGCCTGCTGGACCACCGAAGGCGGCGACACCGGGACCGTCGTGGTGGGTTCGGGCTGCGGCACCCACTGCTGGGTGGACGCCGCCGGTTCGGATGCCTGCGTCGCGACCGGTGCGGCCGCGGGCGTGGTGGTCGGCACCAAGCCCGGCAGCGCGCCCGCGATCACCAGGTCGGCGGTGAGGTCGGATCCGGACCGGGTGCCGGAGGCCACCGCCGGGTCCCCCACCCGCAGATCGGTCAGCGCAGCTCCGCGCTGGGTGATCAGCCGGGTCGTCGCGGTGGTCCGCACCGTCACCCTCGTGCGGTCGGCGGTGACCAGGACGAACGAGCCGCCCGAGATCGAGTCGACCGTGCCGGTCGTCGCCAGGAACTGACCGGGCGCCGGCACCGGCGCGACCGAGGTGGGCGCGGGCGTCGTCGCCGCCACGGCCGGGGTCGACGCCTGTGATCCGGACGATCCGTACATGTATCCGCCGAACGCGCCGACGATCAGTGCCGCGACGGACACTCCAGCGGCCACCACAGGCCCGCGCCACGGCGACCGCGGACCCGGACTCGGATCCGGTCCCTGGCCCTCGTCGGGGTTCACCCCGGGTTCCACGCGAGGGATCACGACGGTCGGTTCGGAGCTCATGTCAGCCGGGTACGACACGCGTGGGGCCTCCTGATCGCTGGTCCGCTCGGACTCGCTGATCGAGTCCCACGACACCTAACCTCATCGACGGCACGTCTCGTGGCGTTACCCCGATCACGGCCGCGGGGGGGTCAGTCCTCGTTCGGGTGGTGGATCGGCTTCGCGAACCGCTCGCGCCGGTTCGACTGCTCACGCTTGGCCGCCTGCTGCTCCTTGATCCGCTTCTCGTCCTTGCGGACCTCCACCAGCGACGCGCGCTCGGCCCGCAGCCAGTCCGGCTGGTCGGCGAGCAGCGCGTCGATCTGCGCGGTGGTCAGCGCGTCGGTCACGCCGCCGCGGGCGAGGCCCGCGATGGAGACGCCGAGCTTGTCCGCGACCACCGGGCGCGGGTGCGGGCCGTCGGCGCGCAACGCCACCAACCACTGCGGCGGGTTGTCGCGCAGCTCGGCGAGTTCGTCGCGGGAGACTTCACCGGCCTGAAACTCGGCGGGGGTGGCCTCGAGGTACACGCCCAGCTTCTTGGCCGCCGTCGCGGGCTTCATCGTCTGGGGTGTCTTCTGCGAACTCATGGGGGTCAGCCTATCGAGCAGGGGCAACGCGCCCGCGCCCCGGTAGGCTCACCGAAATGACCGAGCCCACCGCACCGATCCCGTTCCGGCTCGCGTACGTCCCCGGCGTGACCCCGTCGAAGTGGGTGCGGATCTGGAAGGAACGGCTACCGGAGGTCCCGCTCGAACTCACCACGACCACGGCGGCCGACGCCGCGGGAGTACTGCGCGGCGGCGCCGCCGATGCCGGGCTGGTGCGACTGCCGATCGACCGGACCGGACTGAATGTGATCGCGCTGTACTCCGAGACGCCGGTGGTCGTGGTGCCGAAGGACCACCTGGTCACCGCGGCGGACGCGGTGACGCGCGCCGACCTGGCTGCCGAAGTGGTGCTGCATCCCCTCGACGACGCGCTGGATTGGGACGCGTTGCCCGGCGTCCCCGCGGCGCAACGGCCCGCCACCACCGCCGACGCGATCGAACTCGTCGCCGCCGGCATCGGCGTCCTGGTGGTCCCCCAGTCCCTGGCCCGGCTGCACCACCGCAAGGACCTGACCTATCGGACGGTGACGGACGCCCCGGAGTCGCCGGTCGCACTGGCCTGGCCCGAGGACGCGACCACCGAACTGGTCGAGGAGTTCGTCGGGATCGTGCGCGGACGCACCGCGAACAGCTCCCGGGGCCGCGGCGCGGACGAGCCCGCACCCAAGCTGACCGCGGCACAGAAGACGGCGGCCAAGCAGGCGCGCGCCGGGCGGACCGCTACCCCCGAACGCCGAACCACCAAGGGCGGCAAGCGGTCCGGGGGCCGCGGCAGGCGTTGACCTACAGCCCCAGCGCCTTCCGCAGCGTGGGCCACGCCTTCGGCAGCTGCTCGGTCCAGTACCCCCAGGCATGGATGCCCTGAGACTCGTAGCGCACGGTCACGGGGATCTTCAGCGCGTCGAGGCGAGACTCGAGCTTCTCGGTGCACATCTTGGACCCGACCTCGAGCGCGACGCCGACGGCAAGGGTCTTCGGGTCGGTGTTCGACTCGTACTTGCCGGGGATCCCGTTGCCGACCGACAGGTAGATCTGCTTGTCGCGCAGCTTCTCCGCATTCTTGACCGAGTCGTGCTCGGACCACTGCGGGCCGTTGGGCGAGGACCACATGTTCGTCGGGTCGCCGCCCTGCGAGGTCACTGACGTCTGAATGGTGAGCCGGCCGAGGGTGTCGTCGGTGGTGAAGCAACCGCTGAACGCCGCGACGCCGCGGTAGAGGTCGGGGTGGCGATGGGTGAGCATCATCGCCGCCTGCCCGCCCATCGACAGTCCGGCGACCGCGCGAACCCGGTTGGTGCCGAGCTTCGCGTCGATCAGCGGCGGCAACTCCTCGGCGATGAAGGTCTCCCACTTGTTCCAGCCGAGTTTCGGGTCGGCCTGGTCCCAGTCCGTGTACACGCTCCCGCGGCCGCCGTTGATCATCACCACGTTGGTGTCCTTGTCGGCGAAGAACTCGGGCGCACCGTGAGTCATCCAGCCGCTCTTGTTGTTTCGGGCGCTGACGCCGTCCAGCATGTAGAGCACCGGCCGCGCGGTGGAGCGGTCCGCGGGCAGCAGCACGTCGAGGGTGACCTCGCGCCGCAGTGCGGGAGAGGCGACGGTCAGCCGCTGGGTCTGCGCGGTCGGCGAGGACTCGGCGACGATCGCCGCGGTGGTGATGTCGTCGCGGACGGGCGGCGGCGGGCCGGGATCCTCCTGCAGGGCCGGCGGAATCGACGAGCCGGCGCCGACACTCCCGCTCGCGAGGCTCCCCGCGTCCAGACTGCCGGTGTCCGAACTGCCCGAACTGCCCAGGTCGGGGGCAGCCTGCGCGACACCGCCCGTGAACGCAACCACCGTGGCGGTCGCGACCGCCACGCCGAACCGGCGCGACCCGCGACGACGGCGGCCGATCGCGGACACGAGACTCTTCGAACTCAACGCACACCCCATCTTGCAGGACGACTCAGATCGGTGAGCGACGCTATCAACGGCCCGTCCTTCTCGAGCGGTTTGCGAGGTTTGCTCTACCCGAGAGGAAGGACCGGCGCCACCGACCGCACCAACTCGGCGAGCTGGCCGAACTTCTCCGCCCGACCGCTCGACGCCCGGAAGACCAGCCCGATCGTGCGCCCCGGCGCGGGCGCGGCGAAGCGTGCCGTCGCGAGGTCGCCCCGGGCGGTCTCCACCGCGACCGCCGACGCCGGCACCAGAGTCACGCCCAGACCGCCCGCCACGCACTGCACCACGGTGGTGAGCGAGGTGGCCCTGGTGTCACCGGAGACGGGGTGCGCGTCCACCGACCGGCACAGGTCGAGGGTCTGGTCCCGCAGGCAGTGACCCTCGTCGAGCAGCAGCAGCGGCAACTCGTCGAGCACGTCGAGAGCCAGGTCGTCGCGACCGGCCAGCGCGTGCCCGGTCGGCACCACGACCACGAACTCCTCGGTGTACAACGGAATTTCGACCATCCCGGGCGCCTCGGAGGGCAGTGCGAGGACCGCGACGTCGAGCGCCCCGCCGCGCAGCGCCTCCAGCAGTCGGGCGGTCTGGTCCTCGACCACCTGCGGCGTCACCGCGGGAAGTTCGGAACGCAGCGCGGGCAGTAGCGCGGGCAGCACGTAGGGAGCGACCGTGGGGATCAGTCCGATGCGTAGCGCTCCGGCGAGCGCGTCACCGACGCCGGCCGCGGTCGCGACGAATCCGTCGGCCGCGTCGAGGATCACCTTCGCCTGGGCGAGCAACGCCGACCCGGCCGGGGTGACGAGCACTCGCCGGGTGCTGCGCTCGATCAACTGCACCCCGAGACCGTTCTCGAGGGCCGCCAACGCCTGCGAGAGTGTGGGTTGGCTCACACTCAAACGTGCTGCGGCCGTGCCGAAGTGGCGATACTCGGCCACCGCGACGAAGGCACGCAGCTGCGAGAGTGTCGGCTGATAACTCTGATCGGACATGCTTATCAGTGTAGTGGCATCTATCGCCTTTACCTTTTGAAAGGTTTCGGGCACTATGGACTCATACCAAAGAACGCCGGTCGCGGACCTGCTCAGTCCAGACCCGCACGACCCGTTCGGCGGTGTTACGACACATCCAGCGACCACCCACCGGGTGCCGCTGCGCGCGAAGAAGTTCGAAGTCACCAACTAGGAGGACGACAACACATGGCTCTGCTGACCATCGGCGACCAGTTCCCGGCATACAACCTCAAGGCCGTCATCGGCGGCGACCTCACCAAGGTCGACGCACAGCAGCCCGACGACTACTTCACCACGGTCACCAGCGACGACTACGCCGGCAAGTGGCGCATCGTCTTCTTCTGGCCGAAGGACTTCACCTTCGTCTGCCCCACCGAGATCGCCGCCTTCGGCAAGCTCAACGACGAGTTCGCGGACCGCGACGCGCAGGTGCTCGGCGCCTCCGTCGACAACGAGTTCGTGCACTTCCAGTGGCGTGCACAGCACGAGGACCTCAAGACCCTCCCGTTCCCGATGCTCTCGGACCTCAAGCGTGAGCTGGCCGAGGCCACCGGCGTCCTCAACGCCGACGGTGTCGCGGACCGCGCCACCTTCATCATCGACCCGAACAACGAGATCCAGTTCGTGTCCGTCACCGCGGGCTCCGTGGGCCGCAACGTCGACGAGGTCCTGCGTGTCCTCGACGCGCTGCAGTCCGACGAGCTGTGCGCCTGCAACTGGAAGAAGGGCGACCCGACGATCAACGCCGGCGAGCTCCTCAAGGAAAGCGTCTAAGCGATGTCCGTCGAGAACCTGAAGAACTCCCTTCCGGAGTACGCCAAGGACCTCAAGCTCAACCTGGGCTCGCTAGCTCGCTCGACCGAGCTGAACGAGCAGCAGCTGTGGGGCACCTTCCTCGCCTGCGCCGCCGCCACCAAGTCGGCGACCGTGCTGCGCGAGATCGCGGAGGAGGCCGCGGACGTGCTGTCCGCGGAGGCCTACAACGCCGCCCTCGGCGCCGCCTCGATCATGGGCATGAACAACGTCGCGTACCGCGCCAAGAGCTTCCTCGGCGACGAGTTCGCTCAGGTGCGGATGGGCCTGCGGATGAACATCATCGGCAGCCCCGGCGTCGAGAAGGCCGACTTCGAGCTCTGGTCGCTGGCCGTGTCCACCATCAACGGTTGCCACGACTGCACCGCCGCGCACGACGCCGTCGTGCGCAAGGAGGGCCTCACCAAGGAGCAGGTCTGGGAGTCCGTCAAGGTCGCCGCGACGCTCCAGGGCGTCGCCCAGGCGATCGTCGCGAACGAGACGCTCGCCTAGCGAGGCGGCTGCGCCGCCCGTGCGCGCCGTGTACCCCAACCGGGGTGCACGGCGCGCACAGTCGTTTCGGGGGTCCGATCGTTGTGTACAGCGGTATCGTTCATCCATGAGCATCGAGGTAGACGTCGTCCGGGTGTTCACCGATCCCGATGGGCGACACGGCAATCCACTCGCCATCGTCGACGCCGCGTCGGTGGCGCCGCCCGGACGCCAGCAGCTCGCGGCCGACCTCGGATACAGCGAAACCGTCTTCGTCGACCTGCCCGAGCCCGGCGAGACCGTGGCCACCGCGCAGATCTTCACCCCCACCACCGAACTCCCGTTCGCCGGCCATCCGACCGTCGGGCTGTCATGGTGGCTGCGTCGACGCGGACTGCCTGTCGACACCCTCGAGGTGCCCGCCGGCCCGGTCACCACCCGCGTCGAGAACGCGATCACCTGGGTCCGCGCGAAAGCCGACTGGGCACCCGACTTCACCCTGCACGCGGCCCCCGACTCGACGGCCGTGCAGGGCGCCCGCGCCGCCGCCTTCGACAGCGGCCACCACTACCTGTGGGCGTGGGCGGGCGAGGGCGCGATCCGATCCCGCATGTTCGCCCCCGGCCTCGGCGTCCCTGAAGACGAGGCGACCGGCGCCGCCGCGGTACGGATCACCGATCACCTGCGCCGGAACCTGCACATCACCCAGGGACGCGGCTCGCACCTGCTCACCCACTACTCCCCCGACGGCTGGATCGAGGTCGGCGGCCGGGTCTACCCCCAGGAGACCCGGCAGGTGTAGCGGTTCAGCGCGGACCGTCGATCGCAGCGAGAATCGCCTCGCTCACCGCGGTCGCGGGACTCATCGGCATCGTGTGGTGCGTGGCGCCCTCGATCACGCAGGTCCGCAGCCGCGGAGCCGACGCCCCGATCGCCGCGGCCACCGACTTGCTGTCGTGCACCCGGCTCTCCGCGGCGAGGATCACTGTCGTATCGACTGTCAATGCGGAGACGGCCTCCCGCGACGGACGCTTGGGGACCACCGTCTTCGACTTCGGGAACGAGGCCGTCCCGCAGGCGATCAGATCCAACCAGCTCTCGTCGACCTCCCGCCGGTCGGTCTCCCACCGGATGAAGTGACGTTCGCGCTTCTCGGTCGGCCGCACCAGTAGCGGAACTGCGCGGGCCAGATATCCCGGTCGCATGCCAGCGAAGCAGGAATTGGGGTCGAGCAACGCCATCTTCCGAACCCTGTCTGGGCGGCCGAGGGCGTACGCGAGCGCGATCATCGCCCCGTACGAATGACCGACCACGGCGAACGAGTCGAGCCCCGTCCCCTGCGCCACCGTGTCGATCCAGCCGAGCAGGTCGTCGACACCCCGAATCCTCCGACCACTCGCGGCGCTGCGGCCGGCGTCGCCCATCAGGTCTACCGCGAGAACCCGGTACCGCTCCGCAAGTGCGGCGGCGTTCGCGAACCACACCGTGGAGGTCGCGCCCGCACCCGGGAGGAGCAGGACCGGTGGAGCGTCCACCGGACCGCACGCGTTGACACGGGTCGTTCCGTACTCCGAGTCGAGATCGAGCCCGACCGTGCCGATCGGCCACTTCTCGAGCACACGGTCGTACTTGCGAAAGAAGTCGACCCCGGAGGGTGTGGTCGTGAAGTCAAGCACCGACGGGTGGGCCATCCGGATCCTCGATTCTATTATCTCGATTGGTCGAGATAATAGTTCTATCGAGACAGTAGAGTGTGCGTCAAGAGGAACGGGAGACCACCGTGGGAACCGAGAACCGGACGGCGGACGAATCCGTCGAGGCAGTGCATCGCCTTCGCACACTGACGGTCGAGCTGCATCTATTGGGGGCGGAATTCGCCCGCGCCCACGGACTGCACCCCACCGATATCCGTGCCCTGATCTGCCTGTTGGACACCGAACGCAGTCGCCGACCCGCAACCCCGGGTCTGCTGGGGCGGGAACTGCACCTCAACTCTGCGTCCGTCACGGCACTGATCGACCGCCTCGAGAAGGCGGGACACGTGCGACGCGAGCGCGACCCCCAGGACCGCCGGCGGGTGCACATAGAGGTCACCCCCGCGGCGATCACACTCGGGCAGTCGTTCTTCGGTCCGGTGATCGCACACGCGACGGCCGCCCTCGACAGGTACAGCCCACGAGAGATGGCGACAATCCTCGGATTCCTGACGGACATGCAGCACGCCGTCGACAACGCACGAGGGGCCCCGGCGGCGAACAACTCGCCATCGGGGCCCCTCGGCACCGCCTCCCCTGAGGGAGACGGCGTCTGAACTGATCAGACTCGATCAGAGCGCAAGCGTCTGGGCTGATCAGACTCGATCAGAGCGCAAGCGTCTGGGCTGATCAGACTCGGTCAGAGCGCAAGCGTCTGACCGGGGAAGATCAGGTCGATGTTCTGCACCTGGGTGGCCAGCTTCGACAGGTCGACGCCGTGGTCGGCGGCGATCTTCGAGAGGGTGTCGCCGAGCTGGACGACATAGGTGGAGGCACCGAGGGTCTGGACCGGCGCGGACTCGGCGATCTGCGAGGCAGCCTGCTGGACCGGGTTGGCGGCCGGGGCCTCGTAGGTGACCGGCTCGGACACGTCCGAGGCGCCCGACGTCAGGTACTGGCCGCAGACCGGCCACGCACCGACGCCCTGGCCCGCGAGCACGTTCTCCGCGACACGGATCTGCTCCGCCTTGCTGGCATTGCTGGCGCTGCCCGAGCCGCCGTAGGCGTTCCAGGTGCTCTGGGTGAACTGCAGGCCACCGTAGAAGCCGTTGCCGGTGTTGGTGGACCAGTTGCCACTGCTCTCGCAGTTCGCGACGCCGTCCCAGTTGTGGCCGGCGGCAGAGGCGGTACCGGTGCTCATCGCGAAGGGAACGGCGACGAGCGCGCCGGTGGCGACAACGGCGCCGACGGCGCGCTTGATGGTGAAGCTGTTCATTCGGGTAGATCCTCTCCTTGCCGCTGGCGGACGGGGCTCGGGCGCCTACAGGGCGCAGGGCGAGCGTGGCTCCGTCGCACTCCTGTCCCGGGGAGTTGGTGGCGTCCGGCCCGCGGGACAGGATCGAGCGGTAGCGGGTCGGCGGTAGCTCGGTTGTCTCGAGCTGTGAATGACCGTAGGTGATTGTCACGAGTTGGTCACGGGGCGGCGATTCGCCGAGACAATTCGTTACCAATGCCGTAGCGGGGGAGTCCCCCCAGCGCACCACGGCGATTCGAGACGAACCAGACTTCGCGGTTCGCGTCGGAAATGTGACGACGGACACCGTACAAAAGTGGCGCCGGTCACTGGATGGGCCGGGAGATCAGTCCCTCGGGGCGCGCCCTGCCACCAGATCCGCCTCGCTGAGCACCACTTCGACCTCGCCGCCCAACCGGACGCCGTCGGCGAGCGGAAGGCGGTCCCCGCTCCAGAACCGACCCGGGTCGTACCAGTTCGTCTTCCTCCGCTCGGTCAGCAGGCCCATCGACTCGTAGGTCTGCGCGACCACCTCGGCGCAGTACGCGCTCTCCAGGCCCGCCGCCTTCTCGTCGTCGCGGCGTCTATGCAGCGACGGCAGCCTGCCCCCGAACCAGCGCGAGGCGAGCTTCGCGGTGGACGGGAACGGAGTCCCGTCCAGTCGGGCGATGGTGCGCATCAGCTCGTCCTCCTGCGCCCTCGTGACCGGGCGGTCGAGTTGACGGATCCAGCCTCGCTGGCCGTACCGCGCGCCCCACACCTGCACCGCGGCCCGGAGGTCGTGCAGTTGGACCCCGCGTTGGAAGCGGCCGGTCCACATGTCCTGCAGTGAGTGGCCGAGCTCGGCGTGCCACATCAGCGGCGGCAGGTCGTCGAGGACCACGGACATGCCCACGTGGTTGACGGGACTGTTGGTCAGCGTCTGGATGGCACGATCGGCGCCGGACTGCCCACGGAAGATCCAGATGTCCCCGGTCCGGGTGGCGTCCACGGCCACGTCCAGGCTCACCTGCGATTCGTGCATCCGCCGACTCATGGCCCTAGCCTAAAGCCATGCGCCTCAACGCCAGAGCCCTGTGGAAGCTCGTCGGACTCGCCGGCGTCGTCGGTGTCGCCGCCACCGGGGCGTTCGCGGTCCAGTCAGAACGCAAGCGTCGGGCGTACACGCCGGACGAGGTGCGGTCCCGGTTGCACGCCCGCTTCGCGCAGGCCACCACGGCCGCCGACCGGCCTAGGGTGGATCTCACACCGGTGAAACCCACCCTCGCCCAACGTCTCTCGCAATTGATTCGCCGCGGGCGCTGACCCGAACTGTGCGCGCCGTTCACCCCGATCGGGGTGAACGGCGCGCACAGGCGGCGGAGCCGCCTAACCCAGCGCGGCGCGAATGCCCGACGCCATCTCGGCGACCTGGTCGTCGGTCATCACGAACGACGGTGAGATCTGCATCGCACCGACGCCCGCGGCGCGCCCCGAGATGCCGTGCTCGCGCAGCGTCTTCACGAACGGCAACGCCTCGGCCGGGTCGGCCAGTTGCACCGCCGCCACCGCACCGAGTCCGCTGCGCACCTCCTGCACTCGCGGATGCTCGGCCAGCGGCGAAAGGTGCTCGTGCAGCGAACGTTCCAGCCGTGCGGACTCGGCGAGCAGGTTCTCGCGCTCGATGATGTCCAGGTTCGCCATCGCCGCGGCGGCCGCGCCGGCGTGACCACCGTAGGTGTACCCGTGCCGCCACCACACGCCGCCGGCGAAGAACGGCTCGGCGACCCGCGGCGCGATGAACACCGCACCCATCGGGACGTAACCCGACGTCAGCCCCTTGGCCGTGGTCACCATGTCGGGCTGCAGGTCGAACCGGGTCGACGCGAACCAGGCGCCGCCGATCCGGCCGAACCCCGTGACCACCTCGTCGACGACGAACAGGATGTCGTGGTCGCGGCAGATCTCTCGGACCTCGGCGAGGTAGCCCTCCGGCGGCAGGTAGACGCCGCCGGCACCGATGATCGGCTCGCAGAAGAACGCCGCGATCGAGTCGGCGCCCTCACGCTCGATCAGCTCGAGCAGGCTCTTCGCGTTGTCCCACTCCACCGTTCGCGCGTCCGGCATCAGTTCGCCGTAGTTCTCGCGGTTGACCGGGATGCCTGCGAGCGCGGTGCCGGCGACGTGCATGCCGTGGTAGGCCTTCTGGCGACCGACGACGATCTTCTTGCCGGGCCTGCCCATCTCGTGCCAGTAGCGCCGGGCGAGCTTCGCCGCGGTGTCCACCGAGTCCGAGCCGCCGGAGGTGAAGAAGATCTTGCTCCCGGGCACCGGGGCGATCGCGGCCAGCCGCTCGGCGAGGGCAATGGTCGTCTCGGGCGCGAAGTCACCGAAGTTCGAGAAGTGCGCGACCGTCGACAGCTGCTTCGCCACCGCGTCCGCGATCTCGGTGCGGCCGTGCCCGACGTTGGTGAACCACAGGCCGGCGGTCGCGTCGAGGTACCGGGTGCCCCGGTCGTCCCAGATGTAGGCGCCGTCACCGCGGCTGACCACGAACGCGCCGTCACGCTGGACCGCGCCCATGTCGGCGAACCCGTGCCAGAGTGAACCGCTCGAACTCATTACTCGACCTCCCTGTCGACTCCCCCGACGGACGCCGAGGGAGTGTCCTCACCGTATCGCCAGCGCCGACCCAGCCGCCCGGCGACGTTGACGGCGAGGCTGATGAGGACGAATCCGATGAGCAGCACGACCAGTCCGATGGACATCTGCAGGTAGCCCTGGTCGGTGGGGTTGATGAACGGGTAGGGATACCAGTCCACGATCGGACCGCGGATGAGCGTGTACACGCCGTAGACGAAGGGAAACCACAGCCAGGTGAGGGACTGCGCGTCGCTGATCCGCATCCGCGGCGGGTTGAGCACCCAGTCCAGGAACAGCACCAGCGGCAGCAGCCGGTGCACGACCTCGTTCGTCCACTGGCCCTGCATGCCGACGTCGATGTTCGCCAACAGCACCGCGTACACGATGCCGGTGATGACCATGTAGACGGTCACTGCACCCCGGAACAGTTGCCACCGTGTGCCCTGGGGGTCGGTGACGGCACCCACCACGAGCACGATCGCGGCCAGCACGTTGCTCAGGACGGTGAAGTAGCTGAAGTAGTTGAAGTAACTGAAACCGGGACTGTCCCCGCTGTGCACTGGAATCCACATCAAGGCGACGACGCCCAGCACCGCCAGTGCCAGGCGCAGGACACGGACGAGTGGATGCGTGTGGGGATGGGCCGGCTTCTCGGCGAGGTCGCTCACCGGCAGATCGTCGCACGCGCAGGGCACCGGCGCGGGTTCGACGCGCGTGCACCGGCGCGGGATTCGACGCGCGTGCGCCGGGCCGGTCCGCCGCGGTGGGCTTCGATAGGCTGTCTGCAGCATGTCCACCACACCGCCCGCCGCGCAGCCAGGCCTCGACCGGCGCGAGATCAGCCGACTCCTGCCCGACCTCACCCTCCGCGACGAGCATCGGTTGCGCCGCAAGCTCGACCGCGCTCGCAGCCCCGAGGCGTTGGCCGCGCTCGGCCGGGACGTCACGCAGGCGCAGGCGCGCGTCGCCACCCGCCGCGCACACGTCCCGAAGACCAGCTACCCCGAGGCGTTGCCGGTCAGCGCCCGCCGCGACGACATCGCCGCCGCCATCGAATCGCACCAGGTGGTGATCGTCGCCGGCGAGACCGGTTCCGGCAAGACCACGCAGATCCCGAAGATCTGTCTCGACCTCGGTCGCGGCATCCGCGGCCTGATCGGACACACCCAGCCCCGGCGGCTCGCGGCCCGGACCGTCGCGGAGCGGATCGCCGAGGAACTCGACACCCCACTCGGCGAGAGCGTCGGCTACACCGTCCGCTTCACCGACCAGGTCTCCGACGGCACCCTGGTCAAGCTGATGACCGACGGCATCCTGCTCGCCGAGATCCAACGCGACCGGCTGCTGCGCCGCTACGACACCCTGATCATCGACGAGGCGCACGAGCGCAGCCTCAACATCGACTTCATCCTCGGCTACCTCAAGCAGCTGCTCCCCCGCCGGCCCGACCTCAAGGTGATCATCACCTCGGCGACCATCGACCCCGAACGGTTCGCCGAGCACTTCGCCGTCGACGGGGTGCCCGCACCGATCGTCGAGGTGTCGGGCCGTACCTTCCCGGTGGAGATGCGTTACCGGCCGCTGACCGTGCACGTCGGTGAGCAGACCTTCGACCGCGACCCCGTCGATGCCGTCGGCGAGGCGGTCGAGGAACTGCTCGCGGCGGGCGACGGCGACGTGCTGGTGTTCCTGTCCGGCGAACGTGAGATCCGCGACACCGCGGAAGCGTTGCGCGAGCGCAAGATTCGTGGTCTCGACGTCCTGCCGCTCTACGCGCGACTGTCCGCAGCCGAGCAGCACCGGGTGTTCGAGAGACACACCGGACGCCGAGTTGTGCTGTCCACCAACGTCGCCGAGACCTCGCTGACGGTGCCCGGCATCCGGTACGTCGTCGACCCCGGCACCGCCCGCATCTCCCGCTACTCGGTGCGGACGAAGGTGCAGCGCCTGCCGATCGAGGAGATCTCGCAGGCCTCGGCCCGCCAGCGCGCCGGCCGCTGTGGTCGTGTCGCGGACGGTATCTGCATCCGGCTGTACTCGGAGGAGGACTTCGAGTCCCGTCCGGAGTTCACCGAACCGGAGATCCTGCGCACCAACCTGGCCTCGGTGGTCCTGCAGATGACCGCGCTCGGCCTCGGCGACATCGCCGCGTTCCCGTTCGTCCAGCCACCCGACCCCCGCGCCGTGCGTGACGGCGTCGCGCTGCTCGAGGAACTCGGCGCGATCAAGCCGGCCGGCAAGGACGGCGTCGCCGAACTGACGCCGGTCGGACGGGAACTCGCACAGCTACCCGTGGACCCGCGGATGGCCCGCATGCTCGCCCACGCCCACGCCACCGGCTGCCTGCGCGAGACGCTCGTCATCGTCTCCGCCCTCTCGATCCAGGACGTCCGCGAGCGTCCCGTCGAGCACCAGCAGGCCGCCGACGAGAAACACGCCCGGTTCAACGTCGCGGGCTCGGACTTCCTCGCCTATCTCAAGCTCTGGGACTACCTGCGCGAACAACGACGAGAACTGTCGTCGAACCAGTTCCGGAAGATGTGCAAGGCCGAGTTCCTGCACTGGCTGCGGATCCGGGAATGGCAGGACCTGCACGGCCAGCTCTCGCAGATCACCCGCGGACTCGGCTGGAGCGTGGCCGACGCCACCTCGAACGAGGGGGCTGGCGCCTCGCCGGACTCGGTGCACCAAGCGCTGTTGTCGGGCCTGCTCTCGCACATCGGCCTGCGTGAGGGAGACAAGCGCGACTTCCTCGGCGCGCGCGGCGCCCGCTTCGCGGTGTTCCCCGGCTCGTCCCTGTTCAAGAAGCCACCGCGCTGGGTGATGGCCGCCGAACTGGTCGAGACCACCCGGCTCTGGGGGCGGATGGCAGCCGGCATCGAGCCGGAATGGGCCGAGAAGCTTGCCCCGCACCTGGTCAAGCGGACGTACTCGGAGCCGCACTGGTCCACCAAGCGGGCCTGCGCGATGGCCTACGAGCGGGTGACCCTCTACGGCATCCCGCTCGTCGCCAAGCGCGCGGTCACCTACAGTTCCATCGACCCCGAGGCCTCCCGCGAGCTGTTCATCCGGCACGCCCTGGTGCAGGGCGAGTGGCAGACCCAGCACCAGTTCTTCCACCGCAACCGCGCACTGCTCGACGACGTCGAGGAGATGGAGACCAGGGCGCGCAGGCGCGACATCCTGGTCGACGACGAGGCCCTGTTCGAGTTCTACGACCAGCGCGTCGGCGCAGAAGCGGTGTCCGCGAGGCACTTCGACACCTGGTGGAAGAAGGCACGACGGGCCGATCCGGAACTGCTCACCTTCACCGCGGCACAGGTCGTGAACCCGGACGCGGCCGGCGTGCTGGGCGGGGACTACCCGAACACCTGGCGCCAGGGCGACATCTCGTTCCCGCTGACCTACCAGTTCGAACCGGGCACCGAGGACGACGGTGTGACCGCACGGATTCCGGTCGCGGTCCTGGCCCAGCTCCGGTCGGTCGGGTTCGACTGGCTGGTCCCCGGCATGCGTGAGGAACTCGTCACCGCGCTGATCAAGTCACTCCCGAAGCCGCTGCGGCGCACCGTGGTCCCGGCGCCCGACTTCGCGAAGGCGGCCCTGTCGGCGGTCAAGCCGCGCACCGAACCGCTCACCGTGGCGATGGCGCGCGAGCTCACCCGGATGGCAGGCACCCCCATCGCACCCACCGACTTCGACGTCACCGCTCTGCCCGAGCACCTGCGGATGACCTTCGTCGCCGTCGATCCCGGCGGAAAGGTCCTCGGCCGCAGCAAGAGTGTCGACGACCTGCGCGCCCAGCAGTCGTCCCGCGTCGCGGCCGCCGTGTCGAAGGCCGCCGCGACCACCGAACGTCCCGCCGCGACCGTGTGGACCTCCGAGACCCTCGGCTCGCTGCCGGAGACGGTCTCCCGCGACCTCGGTGGCCAGAAGGTCGTCGGCTACCCGGCCCTGGTCGCGGAGGCGGACGGCGTCGCCGTGCGGGTGCTGAGCACACCGGCGCAGCAGCGCCGCGCGATGCGGGAGGGCACCCGGGCGCTGCTGCTGCGCGCGATCCCGACCCCCACGAAGTCCGCGGTCGGTGGGCTCGGAACCCGGGACCGGTTGGCACTGAGCCAGAATCCGCACGGCAGCGTCGAAGCCCTCGTCGAGGACTGCCGGGCGTGCGCGGTGGACGAGCTGATGGATGCCGCCGGCGGACCGTCCCGCACACCCGAGGGCTACGAGAAGCTGCAGGCCGCGGTGCGCGGCGACCTCCCCCGCCAGGTCGCGGTGCTGGTGCGGCTGGTGGTCCCGGTGCTGGCGCGCGCCCAGCAACTGGGGGTCCTGCTCGACCAGACCCGCGGCGAGGCCACCGACGACGTCCGTGAGCAGCTGGACTCGTTGGTGTACCCGGGTTTCGTGGCGGACACCGGCACCACGCGTCTGCGCGAATTGCCGCGCTATCTCGACGCCGCCGTCAAGCGACTCGAGGCGCTACCCGGCTCGGCGACCCGTGACCGGCAGTCCCTGGCCGTGCTCGACACCGTCTACGACGACTACGGCCGACTGCTCACCCGCCTCGACGAGCGGCGGCATCACGACGCCGACGTGGACGCCGTGCGGTGGATGATCGAGGAGCTGCGGGTCGGGTTGTTCGCCCAGTCGCTCGGCACTCCGTATCCCGTGTCGGACAAGCGGGTCCGCAAGGCGATCGCGGCGATCACCCGGTAGCTTCAGGCTGGTCCGGGCTCACGTGCGACCCGCGGCGGCGCGTCACTCGGGACTGTCGCCCCGGGCCTCCGCGGCGGCGACGTCCTCGCGGTGCACGCGCAGGTCCTTGATCTCACGCTCGAAATCCTCGGCCGAGCTGAACGAGCGGTACACCGACGCAAAGCGGAGGTACGCGACCTCGTCGAGATCGCGGAGCGGACCCAGGATCGCCAGGCCCACTTCGTTGCTCGGGATCTCCGCGGACCCGCCGGCCCGGACTGTTTCTTCGACCTTCTGCGCGAGCTTGTAGAGCGAGTCGTCGTCCACCGCCCGACCCTGGCAGGCCCGCCGTACGCCACGGACGACCTTCTCGCGACTGAACGGCTCGGTGACGCCGCTGCGCTTGACGACGGACAGCACGGCGGTCTCGACGGTGGTGAATCGACGGCCGCATTCCGGGCAGGATCGCCGACGGCGAATCGCCTGGCCCTCGTCCGCCTCCCTGGAGTCGACGACGCGCGAATCTGGATGCCGGCAGAACGGGCAATGCATGGCGAGTCCTTCGTCTGAACCGAGGTGCCCGACTTGTCCACTGGATGTGGTGGGGCCAACAGGGTTCGAGGATACCGCCGCGCCCGGCGTCATCGCGCGTGTCCCCGCTCAGCCTGCAGGCACAACGAGTGACTGGCCCGGATGCAGGCCGGACCCACCGAGCGCATTCAGGGCGACGATCCGCTCGACTACCTGGTTCACGGGGAAGTCCGGAGCGACCCGGGTCGCGATCTCGCTCAGCGACTCCCCACTGCGCACCTGCACGACCTCCGTGCGGCCGGGCACCGCGCCGGGGTTCGACCGCAACTGCGCGATGCCGAGCAACCCGACCACGACCAGCACCGAGAGCAGCACCCCCACCACCGTCGATCCGAAACCGACTCCGCGCCGGTCCACGGCATGCGGGGCGCGCGAGACCGGGACCCGCACCCGGCCGTACTCGAGCGGCCTGCCACCGGGCCGGCGATCGGCGACCGTCCGGCGGAGCGGACGCACGTCCCCCGCGCGGCGTGCCGGTACGTGCCCACGCTCAGCCTCGCCGTGACCACCCGGGTAACCGTGACCACCGGAGTACCCGTGTCCACCCGAGTACCCGCGACCACCCGAGTACGTGTAACCACTGTCCATCGCAACGCTCATCAGAACCTCCTCGATGTTCCTGGGAGTCGACGCTCCGGAGAGCTTTCTCGATCCCAGGTCCTTGCCAAGTCCGGGTGTTCGATCAGGCGTTCGAAAGAACGCATGTTCGATTTCTACCACGCCGGTCCGACAAAGTCTCGTGTTGCGACAACTCGCGTCGAACAGATGTTTGATACGCACGGGTTTTCGAGCTAGATTCGTGGCAGAAGCCACACCAGTCACACCAGCAGCACCAGAACAACCCCGGCAGCAACCACACAGCGCACTTGACGACAACGCGGCACTTGAAAAGACAACGCGGCATTCGACGAGACGCAGCGTTCCGAAAACCTCAGGAGGCTCTCCCATGAAGGACGACAGCTCCAGCGACGACTCGGCAGCCCCCCGCGGGACCGCCGACCTCACGGCGGGGCTCACGGATCGACAGCGCCGGGTACTGGAGGTGATCCGCGCGTCGGTCAGCGAGCGCGGCTACCCGCCGAGCATCCGCGAGATCGGCGACGCAGTCGGTCTGACGTCCACCTCGTCGGTGGCGCACCAGTTGCGCACGCTCGAGAAGAAGGGCTTCCTGCGTCGCGATGCGAATCGTCCACGCGCGGTGGACGTCCGCGGTCTCGACGACGGGGTGGGTGCAGCAGATACCGAGGCCGGCTTCGAACAGGCCGCGGCCGCAGGCGCCGAGTCCACCGACACGCAACTTCCCAAGCCGACCTTCGTGCCGGTGCTCGGGCGGATCGCGGCGGGCGGACCGATCCTTGCAGAGGAGGCCGTCGAGGACGTCTTCCCACTCCCCCGCGAACTCGTCGGCGAGGGATCACTGTTCCTGCTCAAGGTCGTCGGGGAGTCGATGATCGAAGCGGCCATCTGCGACGGCGACTGGGTGGTCGTCCGCCAGCAGAGCGTCGCCGACAACGGGGACATCGTGGCCGCCATGATCGACGGCGAAGCGACCGTCAAGACCTTCAAGCGCACCAGGAACCAGGTCTGGCTGATGCCGCACAACCCGCTGTTCGAGCCGATCCCCGGCAACGACGCAGCGATCCTCGGCAAGGTCGTCACCGTCATCCGCAAGATCTGACACCACCAGCCAGGCCCCTCGATCCGGGCAGTCGACACGAGAAGGCCCGCGACGAAATCCGTCGCGGGCCTTCTCGGTATCGAGGGGTCAGCCCAGGTTCAGGCCCCGGCCGATGATCTCCTTCATGATCTCCGTGGTGCCGCCGTAGATCGTCTGGACGCGAGAATCCATGTACGCCTTGGCGATCGGGTACTCGCGCATGTAGCCGTAGCCACCGTGCAGCTGCAGGCACCGGTCGATCAGCTTGACCTGCTGCTCCGTGGTCCACCACTTGGCCATCGCGGCCTCCTGGACGGTGAGCTTGCCGTCGTTGAGCTGCTCGATGAACTTGTCCACCATGATCCGTACCGCGGTGGTCTCGGTCGCCAGCTCGGCGAGCACGAAGCGGGTGTTCTGGAAGCTGCCGATCGACTTGCCGAACGCCTTGCGGTCGCGGCAGTACTGGATCGTCATGTCCAGGCAGGACTCCATCGCGGCGGCCGCGACGACGGCGATCGACAAGCGCTCCTGCGGCAGGTTCTGCATCAGGTAGATGAAGCCCATGCCCTCCTCGCCGAGGAGGTTCTTGCCGGGTACGCGGACGTCGGTGAAGCTGAGCTCCGCCGTGTCCTGCGCCTTGAGGCCGATCTTGTCGAGGTTGCGTCCACGTTCGAAGCCCTCCATGCCCCGCTCGACGACGAGCAGCGAGAAGCCCTGCGCACCCTTCTCGGGGTCGGTGCAGGCCACCACGACCACCAGGTCGGCGTTGATGCCGTTGGTGATGAAGGTCTTGGCGCCGTTGAGAATCCAGTCGTCGCCGTCCTTGACCGCGCGGGTCTTGATGTTCTGCAGGTCGGAGCCGGTACCGGGCTCTGTCATCGCGATGGCGGTGATGATCTCGCCGGAGCAGAAGCCGGGCAGCCAGCGCTGCTTCTGCTCGTCGTTCGAGAGCTTCATCAGGTACGGCGCGACCACGTCGTTGTGCAGCATGAACCCGACGCCACTGAAGCCGCCGCGGGTGGTCTCCTCGGTGACGATGGCGTTGTAGCGGAAGTCCTCGACTCCGCCTCCGCCGTACTCCTCCGGCACGGCCATGCCGAGGAAGCCCTGCTCACCGGCCTTCTTCCAGACCTCGCGGTCGACGATGTTCGCCTCTTCCCACTTGTCGTGGTTGGGTGCGACCTCCTGCTCGAGGAACTTGCGGTAGGACTCACGGAAGAGAAGGTGTTCGGGCTCGAAAATCGTGCGTTCCATCAATGCTCCTGTGTGATCTACGTAGGCCGGGACGGTCGAAGCTCGGCGCGTACCTGGATTCCACGCTAGGCCGCTGTCACGGGGCGGTCGATGACCCGAACGAGCGAAAAGTGTGACCGGGGGCGCACAGCGGCGCCCCTGCCGACACAGGTCACCTGCGCAGCCGGGCAAGTGCCCGCATCAACGGGTAACCGACGAGGACGCCGACCGATCCCCAGGCAATCCCGCCCAGTTCGACGGAGCCGATCGAGAGCGTCAGGTTGCCGATGCCCGCCACGATCGCGGCGGCGACGACCGTCAGGTTCACCGGATCGGTGAAGTCGACCTTCGCCTCGGACCAGATCCGCACGCCGAGAATGCCGATCAGGCCGTAGAGCACGAGGGTCGCGCCGCCGATGACGCCGTCCGGCACGGTGAACACCAGCGCCCCGAACTTCGGCGAGAACGCCAGCACGATCGCCGTCGCGGCCGCCACCCAGTACGCGGCGGTCGAGTAGACGCGAGTCGCCGCCATCACGCCGATGTTCTCCGCGTAGGTGGTGGTGCCCGACCCGCCGCCCGCACCGGCGAGCGTGGTCGCGAGTCCGTCCGCGAACAGGGCGTCGCCGGCGACGTCGTCGAGCGAACGCCCGGTCATCGCGGCGACGGCCTTGACGTGGCCGACGTTCTCGGCGATCAGCACGATCACGACCGGCAGCGCGAGCGCGATCACCGACCACTGGAACTCCGGACCGCGCAGGTGCGGGACACCGACCCACGCGGCCTCGCGCAGCGCGTCGACGCGCTCGGTGGCCAATCCCCCGGTGACGGCCGCGAACACCCAGCCGACGACCACGCCGACCAGGATGCCGAGGCGGCCGAACAGTCCGGGACCCGCGGCCGTCACCACCAGGATCGCGGCCAGGGTCACCGCGGCGACCAGCGGCTGCGCCTCGAACGAACCCACCGCCGCGGGAGCCAGATTCAGCCCGATCAGCATGACCACCGCGCCGGTGACCACCGGCGGCATCACCGCGTCGAGCACCCGGGCCCCGGCCAGCTTGACCGCGACGCCGACGAGCATGAGGACCACGCCCACCGAGAGCACCGCCCCGAGTTGCGCGGCCGGACCGTCCGCCGCGGACGCGGTGAGCGGGGCGATGAACGCGAACGACGATCCGAGGTAGCTGGGCACCCGGCCGCGGGTGATCAGGAGGAACAGCACCGTTCCAATGCCCGAGAACAGCAGGGTGGTGGTGACCGGGAAGCCGGTGATGGTGGGGACCAGCAGGGTGGCACCGAACATGGCGATCACGTGCTGCATGCCGATCCCGACCGTGCGGGGCCAGCTCAGCCGTTCCTCCGGGGCCACCACCGCCCCGTCGGCAATGGTCTTGCCGTTGCCGTGCAGTACCCACCCGAACCCGGCGGGCCGGGTTGTCGTCTCTCGCTTCGTCACGGAGGCACATGGTAGGCCGCGACGAGGCATTCGTCCCACCGCCCGTCCCGGCATGGTCGGTCGGTCGGCGGCGGCGGGGGGATCGGCTGCGGTCGATCGCTCGCCCGGCTAGCGTTACCGGCGAGCATCGTCCGCCGTCGGCGGGCGTGTCCAACTTATGAGGAGTCCCATGCCAATTCGTGACACCGTGGGGAGTGTCGGCGAACATGAGCTGCAGAACGAGTACGGAACCGGTGAGCGCGCGGCACGGTTCTACTCAGATCAGGTTCTCGCCCACCTGAATCCGACGATGATCGAGTTCGCGGGCCGACAGGAGATGGCATTCATCGCGACCGCCGACTCCCGCGGCGAGTGCGACTCGACGTTCCGGGCCGGCGGCCCCGGCTTCATGCACGTCATCGATCCGCACACGCTCGCGTATCCCGAGTACCGCGGCAACGGCGTGATGGCCAGCCTCGGCAACATCCGGGAGAACCCGCACGTCGGGATCCTGATGATCGACTTCGTCCACGACCTGATCGGCTTGCACGTCAACGGCACTGCCCGGATCGTCGAGGACCTCGACCTGCGCGCCCAAGTGCCCGACCTGCCGGAGGACCACGCGACCGGCCGCACCCCCGAGCGCTGGGTGGTGGTGGACGTCGAGGAGGCCTACATCCACTGCCGCAAGCACATTCCGCAGATGGCGCCGGTGGCGCGCAACCGCGACTGGGGTACCGACGACGTCCGCCGCAAGGGTGGCGACTACTTCGACGCCAAGGCGACCCCGCCCGAGCTGCCGAGGACAGGGCAGGCCGGCGATGCACCGGCCGTGCCCGAGATCCCCGCAGCGACGGCTCCCGGGGACACGCAGCCCGCTACTCCCCCGGCCAAGCGAAGCCGGGCGAAGAAGTCGGCAGCAACGACCGTCAAGGCCAGTCGCGGCACCACCGCTGCACGCGCGACGACCACCAGGCCCGCGGAACCGAAGGCGGTGCAGCCGAAGAAGTCCGCGGTCGCGGACCCGCCGGCTCGGACCAGGGCCAGGAAGGCCGCACAGCCGGTCGCGCCGGAACCCGTGCTGGCCGAGCCGTGACGCTCGTCTGTCCAGCATCCAGCTGACCAAGCCGTTCGTCCGCCGGCCCGGTGTTGATCACCCGAACACCGAGCCGGCGGACCGGGTTTCGCCCCCTTCGGCCGGTACTGTCAGCTGCCGAACGACGGTGCTGGCGTCTTGCCGTCGAAGAGGGCCCGCACGAACGGCACCGTGTCGGCCAGGGACGCGGCCATGGTGCCGCTGTGGTCGGTCGGATAGGTCTTGAACGTGACCGGCTCCCCGTTGCGCGCGAGGGTGCTACCGAGCAGCAGCGTCGACGGCATGATGATGTCGGTGTCCTTGAGGCCCTGACCGATGAAGAACGGCTTGTCGTACCCGGTTTCGGGGATCCCCATGTACTCGGTGAGCAGGCCGTGCACGTTCGGGATCGACGACAGCGGCTTGGCGAACAGCGAGCCCAGTACCAGTCCGCGCACCGACTCCTCGAACGGACCGATGCACTCGGACTCGGCCTTCGCCATCCAGTCCTTGCCCTCGGCGTTCAGCAGCGACGGGATGTTCACCTCGGGGTGTGCGGCGTTGAGGCCGGCGAGAATGTAGAGCCCGTACGCGGTCAGCCCGGCGGGCAGCCCGATCGGCGGCACCCCAGGGCCGGCGAGCGCGACGATGTTCTCGATGTAGGCGGGAACGCCGGTGCCGACGGCGCCACGGTAATCGAGGGCGGGACCACCGAATTCGGTCGCGTAGCGGGCCGTCGTGATTGCCGCTCCGCCGCCCTGCGACTGGCCGATAGTGACCCACGTGTTCGACAGGGTCGGCTCGGCGCTCCGGCCGGCCTTGACCATGTCGACGACGCTGTGGGCCTCCGCCTTGCCGTCCAGGTACGGCATCGTGCCCTCGGTGCCGAGTCCGGCGTAGTCGCTGGCGACGATTGCGTAACCCTGGGCCAGCCAGGTTCCCAGGTACTCGAAGTCGCGGTCCCGGGCGGCCGGTCCCGCCACCGAGGGCGCGCAGTCGTCGGCGAGGCCGACGGTGCCGTGCGCCCACGAGATCACGGGCCAGCCACCCGCGGGCGCCCGACCGGCAGGTACGAACACAGTGCCGGTGCTCTGCGCCGGCCGACCGTTCGCGCCGACGGTCCAGTAGGTGAGCTTCTCGGCGTGTGCGGTGCCGGGGTACCAGAGCTCCTGTGGCAGCGGGGCCGTGGCGGTCACGGTGCCGGGCGCGGTGGAGTTCGGGGCGGCGACCGCGGGCGCCGAACCGAGGGCTCCGCCGCCGATGGCGAGAGCGAGACCGAGAATTCCGGCGCGAAGTCGAGTGGAGGGGCTCACGACGGCTCCTTCTGCGAGACAGGTCCGTTCGCGGGATGCGGACGGCACCGCGACATTATGGGTTGCTTGACCATCTGGTCAAGCTTCTCTTCCCGCCGTCCAGGACAGGAGTTCGTCGACCGGCCAGGTGTTGACGATCCGCTCGGCCGGGACGTCACAGGACTGTGCCCGCTCGCAGCCGTAACCCTGGAAGTCGAGCTGTCCGGGGGCGTGTGCGTCGGTGTCGATCGAGAACAGACAACCGCGCTCGAGCGCGAGGCGGATCAGCCGCGACGGCGGATCGCGGCGTTCGGGACGACTGTTGATCTCGACCGCGGTGCCGAACTGCTTACACGCCTCGAACACGACCTCCGCGTTGAACGCCGACTCGCGGCGGGTGCCGCGACCACCCTCGACCAGCCGGCCGGTGCAGTGCCCGAGCACGTCGACGAGCGGATTCGCGACCGCGCGCACCATCCGCCGGGTCATTGCGTCGGACTCCATCGCGAGCTTGGAATGCACACTGGCGACGACGATGTCGAGCTCGGCGAGCAGCTCCGGCTCCTGGTCCAGGGTGCCGTCGTCGAGGATGTCCACCTCGATGCCGGTGAGGATGCGGAACGGCGCGAGCTCGGAGTTCAGCTCCGCGACCACGTCGAGCTGGCGACGCAGGCGCTGCGCGGACAATCCGTTCGCGACCGTCAGACGCGGCGAATGGTCGGTGAGTGCGCAGTATTCGTGCCCGATCAACGCGGCCCGCCGCATCATCTCCTCGATCGGGCTACCGCCGTCGGACCAGTCCGAATGGGTGTGCAGGTCCCCGCGCAGCGCCGCCAACAGCTCGCGGCCACCCTCTCCGATCCGCTGGGCCTTCGACTTGACCTCGGTCAGGTAGTCGGGCACCCGGCCCGCCCACGCCTGCGCGATGACGGCCGCGGTCTTGGGCCCGACACCGCTGAGCGCGGTCCAGGTGTCGGTCCGGCCGAGCCGGTCGCGCTGCTCCGGCGACAGGGCCTCGACGACCTCGGCGGCGCGCCGGTACGCCTTGACCCGGTGTGTCTCGGCGCGTGCGCGTTCGAGCCAGAAGGCGATCTCGCGCAACGCCGCGACCGGGTCCATGACCTCCATCCTGAGCCATCGACCGGACCCTGGCCACCGGTTCGGCGCCGCCACCGGGCCGAGTGAACGGACCGTTCAGTCTCGTGGAGGGCCTGAACGGTCCGTTCACTCGCTGGGTAGGAGTCACTCGACGGGCAGGCGTCACTCGACGGGTGGGAGCAGGCCGGTGCGCCGCGCGAGCCAGTCGAGCTCGCCTGCGAAGCCCGGGACCCACACCTGCCCACTGTGGCCGCCGGGCAGCTCGTAGTACCGCACGTCCATGCCGGCGGCGCGGGCCGCGTCGTACATTCGCCGCTGCTGAGGCCGGTACTCGTCGTCGTCGGCGCCGACCACGAAGACGCCGGACACGCCGGGGCGAAGGTGCTTGGCCAACACCTCGCGGGCGCTGACCGTGGCGAACGCGGACTCGTCGCCCCCGAAGGTCGCGGCGACGGTGGCAGCATGCTCGCCCAGTGACGGCTCGTCCTGGCCGGACATGTCCAGGAACGTCGGGTACACGTCGGGATGGTTCGTGGCCAGCTGGATCGCGCAGGTGCCGCCGTAGGAGTACCCGCCGATGGCCCGGGCCTGCGCGGCGTCGTCGACCTGCAGATGACCGGCAACCCACGCCGGGACGTCCACGGCCAGATAGGTGTCCACGTTCCCGAGTCGCGAATCCAGGCACAGCGGCACGGCGTCGGTGGCGCCGAGCGCGTCGGGCACCACCACGACCGGCGCCAACCCGTCGTGCGCGGCGGCGAACGCCGTGACGGTCTCGGCGAGGCCGTTGCCGAGCCAGTCGTCGGGCTGACCGGGATCACCCGCCACCAACACCAGCACCGGAAGCAGCGGTCGCGGGGTGTCCAGGTAGGCGGGCGGCAGGTAGACCAGCGCCGGTCGCGCCGTGAAACCGGAGACGATACCGGGGATCTCGGCGTGTGTGACCATTCCGTCGAGGGTGCGGCGCACCGGGGACTGCCAGACCGCGGCGGTCGGCGACCCGGTCTGCACCCGCTGCTGCGGGCCGGGTACCGCGTCGAAGTCGGCGAGCCGCGCGGTCGGCGGCGGCCGGTGCCCGGCCAGTGCGCCGAGGGTCGGATACCTGCCGACGTCCCGATTCACCACGCCCACCGCGGACGCGCACAGGGCGCACGCCGCAAGCACCGCCGCGACCGTCCGCCGACGGCCCGACGAGCGGGCCGCGACGGCCACCGCGACGAACAGCGCCAGCAGTGCGACCGCCACCACCAGCGCATCGCGGCCCGCCAGCTGCACCGGCAGCGGCCTGAACGCCGCCCACACCACGACGACCACACCGACGGTTGCGGCGCAGGCGGCCGCCGAGGCGATCGCCACGGCGCGCAACGACATTCGACCGACCGCGGCAGCGAGCCCGAGTCCGCCGGCCACTCCGACCGCCAGCATCGCCGCCGCCGCCGATCGGCCGGTGACCGACAGGTGAGACGCGGAGGTCAGCAGGTGGTGGACGGACTGCACCGGGTCAGTATCGCGGGACCACCCGCGCCGAACCCAATCGGACACCCGGCCGACGCACCGCGGCGTGGGGGGCAGGCCGCGCCGCGCTCGAAGGTCAGAAGCTGCTTTCGACCGGCGCCGGCGGCAAGGTGACGACCTGTCCGGCGTAGCTAAGCCCGGCGCCGAAGCCGAGCAGCAGCGCGAGCTGCCCGCCCTTGGCCTTGCCGGACACCAGCATCTCCTCCATCGCGAGCGGAATCGACGCCGCCGAGGTGTTGCCGGTGTTCTCGATGTCGTTGGCCACCGGCACATGATCGCCGAGCCCCAGGTTCTTCTTCATCAGGTCGTTGATCCGCGCGTTGGCCTGGTGCGGCACGAACACCTCGATGTCCTCGATCGCGACACCGGACTCGGTCAGAATGGAGCCGAGCGCCTTGGGCAGGGTGATCGCCGCCCACCGGAAGACGCGGGGGCCTTCCATGTTGACCACCATGCGGCCGATCGGCTCCGCATCCACACCCGCGTCCTGCAGGGCCTGCGCCCGGTCCATGTACGCGGGAATGTCGTAGTTCTGGCTGATCGCCCCGGCGTTCTCACCGTCACTGCCCCACACCGTCGGCGAGATGCCGTTCCGCTCGCTGGGCCCGACCACCACCGCGCCGGCGCCGTCTCCGAAGATGAACGCGGTGTTGCGATCGGTCGGTTCCATCACCACGGACATCGTCTCGACACCGATGACCAGCACGTACTTGGCTGAACCGGACCGGATCATGTCGGTGGCCACGCCGAGTCCGTAGCCGAAACCACCGCAGCCCGACGCGATGTCGAACGCGGCGATGCCGTTGATGCCCAGTTCGTGCGCCACCTGCGGGCCGCCGTGCGGGATCTTGGTCTTCCAGCTGCCGGTCGCCAGGACGAGCGCGCCGATCTGCTCCTTGTCGATGCCGCTGTTCCGGATCGCGCGCTCGGCTGCCGCGACCGCCATCGACTTGGCTGTCTCGTCGCCGCTGATCCAACGACGATTGCGGATCCCGCTGCGGTCGTAGATCCACTCGTCGGTGGAGTCGAGGACTTCGCACACCTCGGCGTTACTGACGATGCGATTGGGGCGGTAGGCGCCGATACCGAGCAGCGAAACGTTCTCGTGCCCCTTCTTGACCGCAATGGTGAACATCTGATCCAAGCCCTCCGCAGCAGTGAGATTGTGCCCGTGGTCATCCGACGACGAATCGGCATGGAGCCTACCGATCGGATCGCGCGATCTGGCCGGTTCGCTCAACGCCGGGAACGGACGCCCAGCCACGCCGCGGCGCCGACGGTGGCGGCGATTCCGGTGCCCACGCCGGCGGCGACGACCGCGCCCCGACCCGATGAACCGGACTGCGCCGCCGCGACCGTCACCTCGGGCAGGTCGACCAGTCCGGTCGCGCCGCGCAGGATCTGGATCGGCGGCAGCGGCCCGCCGTTGGCCTCGGACGCGCTGAGCAGGTCGCCGTTCGGCGTGAACGCGATCGCCTCGCCCTGCGGCTGGTTCGGCATCGGGACCCGGATCGGTGTCGTTCGGGTCAGGGCGGCGGCGATGTCACCGTCGGGTGCTGCATACAGGTAGACGTCGGTGTAGGTGCGCACCGCGACCACCCGGCCGTCGGCGCTGACGGCGCCGCCGGTGACCAGGATCGACCCCGCGACCGGCATCGGGCTGCCGGGGGTGTCGGTCGGCGCGAACGCGATCTGCCCGACGCGCTGCAGCGGCGCCGGGCCCGGTCCGAGCTGGTCGAGAGTGGTACCGCCGGCGGGGCGGTAGATCCCACTCGCCGCCAGCACTTCCTTGGTCACGATCACCGGACGCCCGTCACGGCCCACGAGCAGTGTCTCGGCGTTGTGTGGACCGTCCGGGTACGTGAGCAGGTGCATGGCGCCCGCACCGGTTCCGGGATCCATGTCGGTCAGCGACACGTGCGGGCGGACGCTGGAGTTGTCTCCGATGTCCGCGAGCCAGAGTCGGCCACCCGAGTAGGCCATGTCCTCGACGTCGACCGGCGTCCGCGGTACGGGCAACGTCCCGGTGACCCGGCACTGGTTGTCGAGCACCCAGACGGAGTCGTCGGTGCCGCTGTCCCCGACGGCGTACATCCGGTCCCCGGTGGACACCAGCCCGGAAAGCTCTGTGAGACCGGGATCGGTTGGGGTGCACAGCGTCTCGAATCGGGCGTCGGATACCGCCGAGCCCGAGCCCGCCGACCCACTCGACCCCGGCGCGGCCCCCGCCGGAGCTGCAGTCGCCAGCGCAGACCCGATCACCGCCAGCGCGAGCAACCCCAGCCTGCTACGCATCGGCGCGCCCGGGCACAGGTTCGACCGCGGTGCGCGCGGCGTCGACACAGGCGAGTACGCCCGATTCCGTCATGGTCAGTCCCGTCCGTCAGGCGCTGTGACGGTAGTCCCGCAGTGCGGAGGCCAGCGCCTCCGGCACCTTCGCGCGGACCAGTGTGCCCTCCGGCTCGTGCGAGGACCCGAGAATTCGCCCATCCGCGTGAATTCGGGCAACCAGGTCGCCGCGCGTGTACGGCACCAGGACGTTGACCTCGACCTCCGGGGACTTCACCAGCTCTGCCAACTGCTCGCGCAGTTCCGCGATACCCTCGCCGGTCCGGGCGGAGACGAACGCGGCCCCCGGCAGCAGGCTGCGCAGCTGGGTGAGCGTCACGGGATCGGCCGCGTCGATCTTGTTGACCACCAACAGTTCCGCAGGAGCGGAGCCTGCGGAGCGACCCATGTCACTGTCGCGCGGCGCGTCGGCTTCGCGGAGCACCTCGGTGATGACCTCGCGCACGGCCTTGATCTGGTCGGTCGGCAACGGATCGGACCCGTCCACCACATGCACCAGCAGGTCGGCGTCGGTGACCTCCTCGAGCGTCGACCGGAACGCCTCGACCAGCTGCGTCGGCAGGTGCCGGACGAACCCGACGGTGTCGGTGAGCACGTACTGTCTACCGTCCTCGAACGCCGCCTTGCGGGTGGTCGGGTCCAGGGTGGCGAACAGCGCGTTCTGCACGAGCACGCCCGCACCGGTGAGTGCGTTGAGCAGGCTCGACTTGCCCGCGTTGGTGTAGCCGACGATCGCGACCGACGGCACCTCGCTGCGCAGCCGCTGGGTGCGCTTGGTGTCGCGGGCGCCCTTCATCTCCTTGATCTCGCGGCGCAGCTTCGCCATCCGCTCGCGGATCCGGCGTCGGTCCGTCTCGATCTTCGTCTCGCCCGGTCCGCGGGTTCCCACGCCGCCGTCCTTGCCCGCGCGGCCACCGGCCTGCCGGGACATCGACTCACCCCAGCCGCGCAGCCGCGGCAGCATGTACTGCATCTGGGCCAGTGCGACCTGGGCCTTGCCCTCGCTGGAGGTGGCGTGCTGGGCGAAGATGTCGAGAATCAGCGCGGTCCGGTCGATGACCTTGACCTTGACGACCTTCTCCAGCGCGTTCAGCTGTGCGGGAGTGAGCTCGCCGTCGGCGATCACCGTGTCCGCGCCAGTCGCCAACACGACATCGCGAAGCTCGTTCGCCTTGCCGGAGCCGATGTAGGTGGCGGCGTCGGGCTTGTCGCGCCGCTGCACCAGGCCCTCGAGCACCTCCGAACCCGCGGTCTCCGCCAGCGCCGCGAGCTCGGCCATGCTGGCCTCTGCCTGCGCCGCGGTGCCCGAGGTCCAGACGCCGACCAGCACGACGCGCTCGAGGCGCAACTGCCGGTACTCGACCTCGGTGACGTCGGTGAGTTCGGTGGACAATCCAGCGACACGGCGCAGCGCACTGCGGTCGTCGAGTTGCATCTCGCCGATCGAGGGATCGTGGCCGTGACGTTCGTCGAAGTGGTCGGCCTCGTACTCGTCGAAGCCGTGGGAGTCGGTCTTGCCGTGTGTGTTCGTCATACGACGCCCATGGTCCCATGCCGGGCCGCCCCGTGCACCTGGTTATCGGTGTGCCGGGGCGAGCGACGCGACAGGGCGTGTGCTCTGTCAGGCCAGCGCGTCCCACCACGCCTCGCCGATGCGACCGGAGGCGACCAGCACGGACGGCCCCCTGAGCCACGCTCGGCCCCCCTGCAGAGTGACCAGCACCTCGCCGCCCGGCACCCGGACCCGTACCTCGCCCTCGGCGCGACCGGCCGAACGCAGTGCCGCCACGGCCGCCGCGACCGTGCCGGTGCCGCAGGACCTGGTCTCGCCGACCCCGCGTTCGTACACCCGCATGTCCACCGAACCGTCGACGAGCGGCGTGAGGATCTCCACGTTCACACCGCTCGGGAACAGCGTCAGGTCGAAGATCGGAGCGCGGGTCAGGTCCAGGCTCGCCAGCTTGTCAGCGGTGAGGGAGTCGGAGACGCACGCCAGGTGCGGGTTGCCGACGTCGATGCCCAGACCGGTCAGCAGCTGCCCGTCCACCGTCGCGGTGGACGCACCCAGCTCACGGACCGCGCCCATGCCGACGGTCACCTCACCGGTCGAGCCGTCGCAGCGGTGCACGACCACCGGCCGGGGACCGGACCTGCTGCCGACGACGAACTCGTCGGCACGCTCCAGCCCGGTCGCACGCAGGTAGTGCGCGAACACCCGAACTCCGTTGCCGCACATCTCGGCGATCGAGCCGTCGGCGTTGCGGTAGTCCATGAACCAGTCGCCCTCACCGACGCCCTCGGGCAGCGCGGCAAGCACCCCCGCCGCGCGCAGGGCACCGGCTCGCGCGACCCGGAGCACGCCGTCGGCGCCGATGCCGCTGCGGCGATCGCACAGCGTCGCGACGCGGTCGGCGCGCAAATCGAGCTGAACATCCAGGTCGGGCAGCACGACGAAGTCGTTCTCCGTGCCGTGGCCCTTGCTGAATTCCATGCCCGTCATGTTACCGAGATGGCCGTCCTTCTCGTCGACGCCGGCGAACAGCGCCAGCCGGGCCGCGAGCCTGGCTGCGGTCGTCCGCGACAGCCCGTCCGGGTTGGTCTGCCACTCGATGTCGAATTCGTCGTCGCTCATGCTCGCTGCCTCGCGATCTCGTACAGAGACACCGCGCCCGCCGAGGGCGCGCCGAGCGAACTCGCAGCCCCTCCGATCGGGATGCTCACCGTCACGTCGCAGGCCGCGCGCCAGGAGGCGCTCATGCCGCGGGTCTCGTTTCCGATCACCAGAATCGTGCCTCCACCGAAGTCGTGCTCGAAGATCGGCACCGCGCCGTCCTCGTCGGTCCCGACGATCATCAGATCACGGCCGGCCCGTCGCAGCCGTTCCCGCATCGCCGACACCTCGCTCGCGTCGGCCGCCGAGTACACCGGCAGCGCGAAAAGCGAACCGGTCGAGGCGCGCACGCACTGCGGGTCGAACGGGTCGGCTGCGTGCCCGGCGACGATCACCGCGTCGGCGCCGAAGGCGTTGGCGGACCGGATCAGCGTGCCCAGGTTGCCCGGCGAGGCCGGCCGGTCGAACACGACCACCAGCGGCGCACGGGAGGTCGGGTCGAGCGCGCCGAGCCCCCGCTGCCGGGTCTTCGCGACCGCTACGAGTTCCGGTGCGGTGTCGGTCTTCTCCCCCAACTCGGCCATCAGTTCGCTGCTGACCCCGACCTTCTCGCCGGACCAGCCGTCGAGGATGCCGCGCGCCCACGCCGACAGCGGCGTGTCGCCGATGCGGTAGAGCATCGTCTCGATCGGCCAGTCGTGCTCGAGGGCCAGGGTCAGCGGTCGCACACCCTGGATCAGGAACCGGCCCGCCTTGGTGCGCTTGGTCCTGGTGCTCAGGTACGACTGCCACTGCTGGAAACGGGCGTTGCGCACTGTCACCCGCGGGTCGCGGTGTCCCGACTGCGTCGTCGTCCGCTGCGCCGTTTTCCGCGGCGCCGTCGTCCGTTGCGTCTTCTTCGTCACGCTCTCTCCACCGTTGTCATTGCCAATTCGACCAGGTCCGGGCGGGCACCGTCGAGCCAGTGCACCCGCGGGTCGCGCCGGAACCAGGACCGCTGTCTGCGCACGTACCGGCGGGTGCCGATCAGGGTCCGCTCACGCGCCTGCGCCAGGTCGTACTCGCCGTCGAACGCGGCCAGCACCTGCGCGTAGCCGATGGCCCGTGGCGCGGTGACACCCTCGCGTAGGCCACTCTCGATCAGCGACTGCACCTCCTCGACCAGTCCGTGCTCGAACATCAGGTCGGTCCGCAGCCCGATCCGCTCGTCGAGTTCGGCGGTGTCCCGGTCGACGCCGAGCAGGACCGTCCCCCAGCGGGGTTCGCCGATCGTCGGGGCGGACGCGGCGAACGGTCGCCCCGTCAGCTCGACCACCTCGAGGGCACGCACCATCCGCCTGCCGTCGGTCGGCAGGATGGTCGCGGCCGCCTGCGGGTCGACCCGGGTCAGTTCGGCGTGCACACCCCCGACGCCGCGCTCGGCGAGCACCGCCTCCCACTTCGCCCGGACGTCCGGGTCCGTCGCGGGGAACTCCCAGTCGTCGAGCAGGGATTGCACGTACATCATCGAGCCGCCGACGATCACCGGGACGAGGCCGCGGCGCACAATGTCCTCGACGTCCGCGCGCGCCGACTGCTGGTAGCGGGCGACGGTCGCGGTCTCGGTCACGTCGAGGACGTCGAGTTGGTGGTGGACGATGCCGCGACGCTGGTCCGGCGGCAGCTTGGCGGTGCCGATGTCCATGCCGCGGTAGAGCTGCATGGCGTCGATGTTGACGATCTCGCCGCCGAGACGATGCGCCAACTCGAGTCCCAGGTCGGACTTGCCGGTCGCGGTGGGACCGATCACCGCGACGGGGCGGACGGTCACGGCAACCACATCCCCACGTGGTAGCCGACACCGTAGGGCGCACCCCGGTAGTAGGTGTCGCAGCGCGGGGCGTCGTCACCGAACACTCCGGCCAGCACCTGCCAGGCCGCACGTCCCGCGATGCCGAGGTCGCGGCAGGCGACCGGGTCGAGCTGCCGCAGGTATTCGAGGTCGCCGACGTCGAGGGCGTGGTCGAGCTCGCGCTGCGCCTGCGGTGCACGGTCGTCGAAGGCGCCGGGCGCCTTGGCGGTCAGGGTGTTCGCTCCGTCCGCGACCACCAGCAGTCCGCGCGGGCCCGATTCGGCGTCGAAGGTGTCCCGCAGACGCGCGCCCAGTTCCGCGCAGTACACCGGCGAGGTGTCCTCGGCGACGATCACGGCGGTCGCCGACGACCACGGTGACGCCTCGGCCCGCAGCCATCCGGCGATCAGCGCGGCCAGCGGCAGGTCGGGGTCCGCGACGGCCGCGACACCGGCCGACATCGAGATCCGGACGTCCACGCCGTAGCCGCGGAACGTGCCCCGCGCGTCGGCCGGCACCTCCGATTCGGTCGGTCCGACGCCGATCACGGTCCAGTCCGGGGCGCGTTCGCCGAGCGCAAGGGCGGCGGCCAGGCTCGCTTCGCGCAGGTCCGCTGTCTCGGCCGCGGCCGCACCCGCCAGTGCGGGAATCAGCAGGGGTGGCGAGGAGACCAGGGCAGCGGCGGTGAACACGCTGGCAACGGTAGTCGACCCCAGAATCCCGACTCTCGGGGTCCGAACTGTTTCAATAGTCGTGACCGCTCGTTCCGGGTTGAATGAAACCTGAGGGAACGAGCCACCGGCAGCCGTGACGCGCGGCAGGGAAGAGGAGTCATGACCGACAGCAGCGCACCCAAGCCCGGCGCCCCCAAGCCCGGCGCCCCGAAACCGGGCGCACCCAGGCCCGGAGCGGTGAAACCGGCTGTGCCTGCGGTACCGGCCGCGGTGCACGCGCCCTCGGTGGCCCCGCCGAGCGATCCCAGCCTCTTCGGCCGCGTCGACGAGGACGGCACCGCGTGGGTCAAGACCGCGGACGGGGAACGTCAGATCGGGTCCTGGCAGGCCGGTGACGCCGCCGAGGGCCTCGCACACTTCGGGCGCCGCTACGACGACCTGGCCACCGAGGTGGGCCTGCTCGAGGCGCGGCTGTCCTCCGGCGCGGGCGACGCCAAGAAGACCCGCGCGGCGGCGGCCGGGCTCGCGGAATCACTGCCCACCGCGGCGGTCATCGGCGACGTCGACGCGCTGGCCCGACGACTCGACGAGGTGATCGCCGGCTCGGAGAAGGCCGCCGTCGCGGCGAAGGCGGAGCGCGAACACGAACGCGAGGAGCACACCCACCGCAAGGAGGAGCTCGCGGCGGAGGCCGAGCAGATCGGCGCCGAGTCCACCCAGTGGAAGGTCGCGGGCGACCGGCTGCGCGAGATCCTGGACGAGTGGAAGACCATCCGCGGGGTCGATCGGAAGGTCGACGACGCGCTGTGGAAGCGCTACTCGAAGGCCCGGGAGGCGTTCAACCGCCGCCGCGGTGCACACTTCGCCGAGCTGGACCGGGACCGGGCGGCCGCGAAGACGGCCAAGGAGGAACTGGTCACCCGCGCGGAGGAACTGTCCGGTTCGACCGACTGGGGTCCGACCGCAGGCGCGTTCCGGGACCTGCTCGTGGAGTGGAAGGCCGCCGGTCGGGCGCCGCGCGAGGCGGACGACGCCCTGTGGAAACGGTTCAAGGGCGCCCAGGATGTCTTCTTCGAGGCCCGCAATGCCGCGGCCTCGGAGCGGGACGCCGAGTTCGAGGGCAACGCGGTCGCCAAGGAGGAGCTGCTGCGTGACGCCGGGGACATCGACCCGGCGAAGGACCTGGAGTCGGCCCGCACCGCCCTGCGCGACCTGCAGGAGAAGTGGGACGCGATCGGCAAGGTGCCTCGCGAGCGGATGCACGACCTCGAGTCGAAGCTGCGCGCCATCGAGAAGAAGGTGCACGACGCGGTCGACTCCCAGTGGCGCCGAACCGATCCCGAGGCGATGGCCCGCGCCGCGCAGTTCCGCGAGCGGGTCGCCCAGTTCGAGGAACAGGCCGCGAAGGCGACCGCCGCCGGCAAGGCCAAGGACGCGGAGAAGGCACTCGCGCAGGCGCAGCAGTGGCGCGAGTGGGCGGACGCCGCCGAGGGCGCCGTCAACGAGCGGTAGCAGCGGATGCGTCGGTCAGGTACCTGACCGACGCGACCAGCAGGATCGTGCACAGCACCGCGGCGGGCCAGATCAGCGCCAAGCCGACGGCACGCAACCAGGGCAGGTCGAGCGCCGTCGCCACCGTCGTGGTGGCGACGGCGCTCATCCCCAACGGGAACGCGGTCGCCCATCGACGGAAGTCGAACCAGAGTCGCGGCCACCGCACCTCGCAGGCCGCGAGCACCGCGTACAGGCTGAGGTCGGCGGCGACCAGCGCGACGGCGAGCACCCGCACCGCCGTGTGCGGCCAACCGTCCCAACCTGACGCGTCGGTCGCGACGATCAGCTTGCCTGCCGCAAGCGCGCTGATGGCCAACGCGCCCGCGCAGACCCACTGGTCACCGGCGCCGGCCCGGAACTGCGCGAAGGAGAACCGCGCGACCACCGCGGCGTAACAGCCGAGTCCCCCGACGAACACCACGAGTGCGGCGCCGGTGAGCCAGCGCGCGTGCAGGTCAGCCGCCAGCGTCGCACCGAGCACCGCGAGACCCTGGGTGGCGACACAGAGCAGAAAGTGCGTCCCGACGGTCGGCGTGGTCCAGTGCGAGATCACGAACGGGTTCAGGACGACCCAGAGGACGAACGCCGCGGCGAGCGCCGCGATTGCCACCGGCTGCCACCCCAGCAGCGCGAATCGGGTGCCGAGCACGGTGGTGGCAGCGACCGCGGTCAGCGCGGCGGGGGTGTCGGCGTCGGCGATCCAGCGGGTTCGGTCGTCGGTCAACCGGAACGCGAAGACCCCGAGCAGCGCCAGCCAGATGCCGGTGCCGATTCCGAGCCACAGGATCGAGAACCATTCGATTCCGGCGAGATGCAACCCGACCGAGACGACACCCGTCGCCATCGCGGCGGCACCGGCACCTGCGGGAACAGCGGCGATCACCCGGTCCGGGTCCATCGCCCGACTTTACTTACGCGGGGTTTTCCTCGCCCCAGATGGAACGCTGCTCGGCCTCCGCGGTCTTCTCGCGGCGTTCCTGCTCGGCGGCGAGCTGGACCGCGGTGCGGCTCCACACCACCCGGATCCAGTGGAAGGTCAACACCAGCACCACGATCCAGCCGAGGATCAGTCCGATGCCCGGTCCACCGCCGGGGTCGGCAGGCGAGAGGGTCTGGCGCGACCAGATCGCGAGCATGCCGAACACACTCGCGACCGCGCAGCCCGCCAGCGACAGCCACGCCAGCGCCCAGCGCCGGGTGACCAGCGCGAGCGCACCGATGACCACGCCGAAGACCAACGTCAGCCAGACGAACACCCGAGAGGGCAGCGCGATCGACTCGGCCAGCGCGGAGTCGTCGCCGACCAGCACGTCCCAGCCGTTCGCGCCGCCGGTGTGCGGCAGGGCGAAGGAGAGCAGCAGAGCGAGCACCCCGACCGCGACCACGACGCCGCGCAGGCCCGGATCGATCTCCGAGGTGACCTTCCGCTCGGCGGCGTCGATGTCCTTGCGGTACTGCTCGAGGTCGTCCTCGGGGCGGTTGTCGGTCATACGTCACATCCCGTCGCGATGGGCAGCGGCGCGGGCGCGCCGATCTGCGGTAGTCCCAGACCGACGCCGATCGGCGGGGTCTTGGGGGTGATGCCCCGTTCGTGCGAGTCACCAGCGCGGGTGCGCCGGTGACCGAGCACCGGGCCGTCCGCGATCAGGTGATGCGGCGCGGCGGCGGTGACAATCGTCGTGACGACGTCGCCGGGGCGGATCGCGCCGGCGGCGATCTCGAGTGTTCCAGCTCCCTCCGGACGGAAGTGCACGAGCCTGCCGTCGCGGGCGCGTCCGCTCATCCGGTGGGTGGCGGCGTTCTTGCGGCCCTCGCCGGCGGCGACGAGCAGTTCCACCTCGGCGCCGACCAGCTTCTGGTTCTCCTCGAGGGTGATCTGCTCCTGCAGCTCGATCAGCCGGTCGTAGCGTTCCTGCACGACCTCCTTGGGCAGCTGGCCGTCCATCTCGGCGGCCGGCGTACCGGGCCGCTTGGAGTACTGGAAGGTGAAGGCGCTGGTGAACCGCGCCTGCCGGACCACGTCGAGGGTGTCCTGGAAGTCCTCCTCGGTCTCCCCGGGGAACCCGACGATGATGTCGGTGGTGATCGCGGCGTGCGGCATGGCGCCGCGGACCTTCTCGATGATGCCGAGGAACTTGGCCTTGCGGTACGACCGGCGCATCGCCTTGAGTACGCGGTCGGAGCCGGACTGCAGCGGCATGTGCAGCTGCGGGCACACGTTGGGAGTGGCGGCCATCGCCTCGATCACGTCGTCGGTGAACTCCGCGGGATGGGGGGAGGTGAACCGCACCCGCTCGAGACCGTCGATGTTGCCGCAGGCGCGAAGCAGGTCGGCGAACGCGCCCCGGTCACGGGGCGTAGCCGGGTCGGCGAAGGAGACGCCGTACGAGTTGACGTTCTGCCCCAGCAGGGTGACCTCGAGGACACCCTCGTCGACCAGTGCCTGCACCTCGGCGAGGATGTCGCCGGGCCTGCGGTCGACTTCCTTGCCACGCAGTGCGGGCACGATGCAGAACGTGCAGGTGTTGTTGCAGCCGACGGAGATCGACACCCAGCCGGCGTAGGCGGACTCCCGCTTGGCAGGCAGCGTGGACGGGAACGCCTCGAGCGACTCGAGGATCTCCACCTCGGCCTGCTGGTTGTGTCGGGCGCGCTCGAGGAGCGTCGGCAGCGAACCGATGTTGTGGGTCCCGAACACGACGTCGACCCAGGGCGCCTTCTTGACCACGGTGTCGCGGTCCTTCTGGGCGAGGCAGCCGCCGACGGCGATCTGCATGCCCGGGCGGGACTCCTTGGTCGGACGCAGATGCCCGAGCGTGCCGTACAGCTTGTTGTCGGCGTTCTCGCGGACCGCGCAGGTGTTGAACACCAGCAGGTCGGGCACCACTCCCGGCTCGGCCTTGCTGTAGCCGGCATCCTCGAGCAACCCCGACAGTCGCTCGGAGTCGTGCACGTTCATCTGGCAACCGAAGGTGCGCACTTCGTACGAGCGGGCACCGTCCCGGGTGGTTTCATCCTGCATTGCTGACACGTCTCAGGGTAGCTCACCACCCCGAGCGCCCCGACATACGCCCTGGTAGAGCCCGGAGTGCGTGGATCAGAACGGATCCGGCGCGGATTCCGCCAGATCCACGCCGGTCCGGTGATTCGAGGTCAGCCGCCGGCGACGGGGACCGACCGCAGCAGGAACTCCAGGGCAATTCGCTCGAATGCCTCCTTCGCCTCGACCATCACCCAGTGGCCGCAGTTCGGGAACACGTGCAGCTCGGCGTTGGGGATCAGTCTCATCGGCACCATCGGCATGTCCGGCGGGCACTGCCGGTCGTCGAGCCCCCACGTCAGCAGGGTCGGGCACTGCACCTTGTGCATCATCGACCAGTACGGCGGCACGTCCGAGTTGGCCGTCATCTGCTGCTGCGCCGCAAACGCCGCGGAGCCGTACATCGCGGCAAGTGTCTTGTGTGAAGCCGGATCGCTGGCGGTTTCCCAGCGTTCCTCGATCCGTTCCTCGGTGATCACCGAACGGTCGTAGACCATGCACTCGAGCCAGCGAACCAGCTTCTCGCGGGTGGGACCGTCGGCGAACTCCTGCAGCAGCCGTGTGCCCTCACTCGGGTTCTGACTGAAGATGTTCGGCCCGACGCCCCCGATCGTGACCAGCTTGCTCACCCGATCGGGATACCTCATGGCCACGTTGACTCCGACCACGCCGCCCATCGAGTTGCCGACCATCGCAGCCGATTCGATGCCCAGTGCGTCCATGAAGCGGATCACCGCCGAGCTGGCCGTGATCACCGGATGGCCGTCCACCGGATCGCTCACGCCGAAGCCCGGGAACTCGAGGATGTAGCAGTGGAACTGCTCGGCGAAGACCTCCAGGTTCCCCCGATAGTTCCGCCATCCGCTCACTCCGATGCCGGAGCCGTGCAGAAGCAGTAGCGGTGGCCCCTCGCCCGCCTCGTGATACCGCAGCACCCCCTTGTCCGTAGCGACTTCCCGCTTGGTCCCCTCGTAGGTCACGTCCATTCCGCGAGACTAGAACACGTTGCATTTCACGCTCGCGCAATTCACCGGATCGGCGCGCCGCCCACCATTGACAACCCTGACCAACCGACCACAAGGACAGACGCGGGTGAGCGCCATCAGGCCGATCACATGCCACCGAATCGCAAATCGCGCCGTTGTCACGCGAGGGCGTGAGGACCCCGCCGAGAAGAAGAAACCAGTAGGTCCATTCCACTTCCGATTTGGTGAAACATGTTCTAGTTTTAACTCGACGGCCGGATCATCTACGGAGACGAGGGAATGTCATGGGTCAGGTCCTGGATCGGATCGAACAGTACGCGGACGAGATCCGCGCGGGCGGCGTCGAGGGCGACAAGCTGATGCGCCTGTCCGATGCGAACGCCAAGCGGCTGAAGGAGTCCGGCGCGATCCGGATGCTGCAGCCGAAGCAGTACGGCGGCCTCGAGGTGCATCCGCGGGAGTTCGCCGAGACCGCGATGGCGATCGGTGCGATGGACGGCGCGACCGGCTGGGTCACCGGCATCGTC
>NZ_VIGH01000007.1 GCF_006704125.1 Rhodococcus spelaei | reverse complement strand
GAGTTACGGCGGCCATAGCGGAGGGGAAACGCCCGGTCCCATTCCGAACCCGGAAGCTAAGCCCTCCAGCGCCGATGGTACTGCACTCGACAGGGTGTGGGAGAGTAGGACACCGCCGAACATAAATTGCGAATGCCTCGCACTACAGTCTCGTAAGAGGGTGTGGTGCGGGGCATTTCGCATTTCCAGGGACTGCCCATCCCTGTCCACTTCCCGATGGCGATGGCGATGGCGATGGCGATGGCGATGGCCCGAGTCCGACACCCGCCATTGCGATAATGCTGGTTCTTCTGGTGCCTGCTGGGAAGTCGGAACCACTGCCCACCGGACGGCTACTCGTCGTAGAGGCTCCCGAACTCGTGTGCGCTGACGAGTCGCTTCGGTGCGGTCAGAGCCCAGGCCTCGGTGACCAGTTCCAGCAGTTCGTCGGATTCGATCTTCGGCAGGTGGACCACCACCCACCCGAACTGGCCGGCGGTGAACTGAACCTCGAACACCTCGGGACGTTCGGCGACGAGCGCGATCTGCTCGTCGAGGGTCGCCTTGAGGCCCACCGTCTGGGTCTTCTCCCAGACGAAGCCGAATCCCTTACCGCCGACCTTGAGCGAGATCCAGTTCCCGGTGTCGGTCTGCGTGGTCTCGGGCAACGTGCCCAGCATCGTGAGGAACTCGTCGACTGTCACACTCATGCCCCACATCTACCATCACGCACCGACAGGGGTTGCCAGCCGGGTGGCGGCAGCGCGGCCGCGTAGCACCACCGCGTCACCGAGCGTCCACTGCTGTGACTCCCAGGGATCGGCGGCGGCCACGGCTCGATCGGAGGCGACCAGGGCTCCGGGAACTGTTTTCGCGAGCTCGGACAGCCGCGCGGCCTCGTTGACCGGATCTCCGATCACGGTGTACTCGAAGCGTTCTCGTGCGCCGATGTTTCCCGCGACCGCGGTGCCGGCAGCGACGCCGATCGCGGCATCACAGTCGGGCACCTCGACCAGCAGCCGGGCCCGGATGCGTCGCGCGGCGGCAAGGGCGTTGCCCGCGGGGTCGGGGATCTCCGCCGGGGCGCCGAAGATGGCGAGGGCAGCGTCCCCCTCGAACTTGTTGACGAACCCCGCGTGCCGGTCCACCTCGTCCACCACGACGTCGAAGAACCGATTCAACAGGTCGACCACTTCCCGGGGTGGCCGGGTCGCGGCGAGCTCGGTGGAACCGATCAGATCGATGAAGAAGACTGCGATATCGCGTTCCTCGCCGCCCAGTTCGGGATTGCGTGCGATGGCGGCCGCGGCGACCTCGTGCCCGACGTGCCGGCCGAACAGGTCCTGGATGCGTTGGCGTTCACGTAGCCCTTCGGCCATCCGGTTGAAGCCACTCTGCAGCTCGCCGAGTTCGGTCCCGTCGTACACCGCGACCGGACCGTCGAGGTCGCCGACCTCGACCTTCGCCATCGCCCGGGTCACCGAGCGGATCGGCGCGACCGTGGCGCCGATGCCCAGCAGCGTCAGCGACAGCCCGAACAGGAGGGTGATCGCCCCAAGGACGAGGATGATGACGGCGAGCTGATTGCTGTCGACGTCGTAGCGCACCAGGCTGAAGATCGCGATAAGCATCAGGCCGATCACCGGTACGCCGGTCCCCAGCAACCAGGCCAGCAGGTTGCGACCGGTGACACCGGCGAGGCGGTACCGCCTCGGGTCGCCCGCCTCGAGGGCGCGGGCCGCTGCCGGGCGCAGCGCGAACTCGCTGAACAGATAGCTGAACGCGCACACCGTGACCCCGGACAGTGCGACGGTGAAGGCCACCTTGGGAATCGTCTCCGGCCCGATCAGCCCGTAGCTGAGAGTGAAGACGACGAGCCCACCCGTCCACAGGACTGCCTGTATCTGGGTCAGCCGCCACGGCATCGTCAGCGCGGTGGTGGCCTCGCGGCGGGTCGGCGCCTTGCCGTCGATCGCCCACCGCAGGCCCCTGACCGCCCGCAGCGTGCCCCAGAGAACGCCGACGGCGATCGCAAGGCCCACGTACACGGGACCGATCACAGCATTGACGAACAGGTACTCCCGGGTGAGCAGGTCGGGGCCGGGGATGACCACGGTGATCAGCGCGCCGACCATGACCGCGCCGATGAGGTTGGACAACACCAGGCTCGCGGTCAGCAGTACCTGTACCCGGATCCGGCGGCGTCCACTGCTCTCGTTCTCGCCGCCGAGCAGTCGCGAACCGAGTGGGGCGTCGGCGAGTCCGGGAATCTGCATGGTCGCCCCAGACTAGTTGGTGCAACGGTGGTGTCGGGGTCTGTGTGCTCTAGGGTGGTGCGCGTGCGCCTCGTGATTGCCAGCTGCCATGTCGACTACGTCGGCCGTCTCACCGCACATCTGCCGAAGGCGCGCAGGCTCCTGCTGGTCAAGTCCGACGGCTCGGTGAGCGTGCACGCCGACGACCGTGCGTACAAGCCCTTGAACTGGATGAGCCCGCCCTGCTGGCTCGTCGAGAACGACGGTGACGAGGGCACTCAGCTGTGGGTGGTGACGAACAAGGCCGGCGAGGAACTGCGGATCACCATCCACGAGGTCGAGCACGACTCCTCACACGAGCTCGGCATCGACCCGGGTCTGATCAAGGACGGTGTCGAAGCGCACCTGCAGGAACTGCTGGCCGAACACGTGGAGACCCTCGGCGCCGGTTACAGCCTGGTGCGCCGCGAGTACATGACGGCCATCGGTCCGGTCGACCTGATGTGCCGTGACGCCGACGGCGCTTCGGTGGCGGTGGAGATCAAGCGTCGGGGTGAGATCGACGGCGTCGAGCAGCTGACCCGGTATCTCGAACTGCTCAACCGGGACCCGCTGATCGCGCCGGTGCGTGGCGTGTTCGCCGCGCAGCAGATCAAGCCGCAGGCGAAGACGCTGGCGGAGGATCGTGGAATTCGTTGCCTGACCCTCGATTACGAGGCGCTGCGCGGGATCGAGAGCACTGAGTTCCGGCTGTTCTGAGAGAGCTTGTCGACCGCGGATAAAGTGGACGTCATGCCTCGCCGCAATCAGCACCGCCCCTCCGGCGGGCCCGCCCCCGTCGGACTGAATCAGCCGCGGGTGGAGTCGGGGCCGGCCGGTTACGACGGCGAGCGATTCCTGGTGCGGCAGGTACCGGGGGCGCGGGCGACCAAGACCTACCGCTGCCCGGGCTGCGACCACGAGATCCGGCCTGGGGTCGCACACCTGGTGGCCTGGCCGGCGGATGATCTCGGCGGGGCCGAGGACCGCCGGCACTGGCACACCGGATGTTGGAACGGTCGCGGATCGCGGGGGATCACCCGACGCTGGTCGTGACCGACTTCTGCGAGGCGTCATCGTCTGACGCGTCGGAATCCGCGTCCTGCGCGTCGCTCTTGGAGGGAACGCCGTCGAGCAGCTCACCCTCTCGGTTGACGGACGCGAGCATGGCGGGCACCGAGTCCAGCTGACCGCGAATTCCCAAGAGCTGAGCCAACACTCGGCCGCGCAGCACCCGGAGTTCCTCGGCGAGTTCCTTGGCGTGCGCGATTCGCTTCTCGGCCTGCTCGGTCGCGGTCTGCAGGCGTCGACGGGCCTCGTTGGTCGCGTCGGTGAGCCGGCGCTCGGCCTCGGCCTTGCTGGAGGACTCGAGTTCCTCGACCGCGGCGACGACCGTGGTCCGCCGCTCGGTCATGGTGATCTCGAAGTCCTGCTGGATCCGCGCGCGCTTGGCGTCGGACTCGGCCTCGAGCCGTGCGGCCTCGGCCTGCGCGGACTCGACCGTCCGGGCAGCCTCGGTGCGCGCGCTGGCCATCGTCTGCTCGTGCTCGGTCTCCATCGCCGACCGACGGTCCGCGAGCTCGGCCAGCTTCGCCTCGTACTTGCCGCGCAGGGCGGTCGCGTCCTGCTCGGCGATCGAGACCATCTCGGCGGACTCCGCCTGGGCCTTGGCCCGCACCTCGGAGGCCTCGTCGGAGGCCAGCCGGAGCATCCGGGAGATGCGCTCGCTCATGCCCTCCGCGGTGGTCGGGGGCACCGACAGTCGGTCGACGTCCTTGCGCAGGTCGTCGATCTCGTCACGGGCGTCCTCGAGCTGGTGCGCCAGGTCGCGGGCCTGCGCCGCGGCGGCATCGCGGTCGGTCGCGGTGACGCGGAGCTCCGCGTCGAAGCGATCGAAGAAGTTGCGTACCTCGTCCTTGTCGTAGCCCTTACGAACAATGTTGAAGGGCAGGGGGACGGGACCGCGGTCGTGCTCGTTGGACATGGTCAATAACCTACCGTGGCTGGGATGTCGGGGGCGATGCTCTTCGAGTCAGTGTGACGGATTCGCGGCCGGTTCGACCAGCTCCACGAGTACGCCGCCGGCGTCCTTCGGGTGCAGGAAGTTGATCCGGGAGTCGGCGGTGCCACGACGCGGGGCGTCGTAGAGCAACCGGACGCCGCCCGCACGCAGGCGTGCGGAGATCTCGTCCAGGTCGGTGACGCGGTAGGCGAGCTGCTGCAGGCCGGGACCGCTGCGGTCGATGAACTTGGCAATCGTGGAGTTCTCGTTGAGCGGTGCGAGCAGCTGGATCATGGTGGCACCCTCCGGGCTGCCCGGCACGGCCAGCATCGCCTCGCGCACGCCCTGCTCCTCGTTGACCTCTTCGTGGGTCGAGACCAGGCCGAGGTGCTCGCCGTACCACGCGATCGCGGCGTCGAGGTCGGGGACCGCGATACCGACGTGGTCGATGGCCGTGACGAGCTCGGAGGCCAGGGGAGAAGTCGCTGCGCTGGGGGCGGAATGTGTCATGGCACTGACGGTAGCGCTACCGTCTTTGTAGGCCCTCGACGGGATGTGACTTCGGTCGCTGCCCGCCGAGCCGATCCCGTCGCAGTTGATCGTTGGAGGAAGTCGTGAGCAGTTCTGTCATCGTCGCCGGAGCCCGTACCCCTGTGGGTCGGCTGCTCGGATCGCTCAAGGATTTCTCGGGGTCGGACCTCGGTGGTGTCGCGATCGCGGGTGCGTTGGAGAAGGCGGGGGTGGCGCCGGAGCAGGTGCAGTACGTGATCATGGGTCAGGTGCTCACTGCGGGTGCGGGGCAGATGCCGGCCCGTCAGGCGGCGGTCGCCGCCGGTATTCCGATGGATGTGCCCGCGTTGTCGATCAACAAGGTGTGTCTGTCGGGGATCGACGCGATCGCGTTGGCGGATCAGCTGATCCGGGCGGGTGAGTTCGACGTGGTGGTGGCCGGTGGTCAGGAGTCGATGTCGCGGGCGCCGCACATGCTCGAGAAGTCGCGGGAGGGTTTCAAGTACGGGGATGTGACGTTGCGTGATCACATGGCGTACGACGGGTTGCATGACATCTTCACCGATCAGCCGATGGGCAATCTGACCGAGCAGGCCAATCAGGGTGAGGGTCAGCGGATCAGTCGTCAGGAGCAGGACGCGTTCTCGGCGGCGTCGCATCAGAATGCGGCGCGGGCGTGGAAGGACGGGCTGTTCGACGCGGAGGTGGTGCCGGTGTCGATTCCGCAGCGCAAGGGCGAGCCGGTGGTGTTCGCGCAGGACGAGGGCATCCGCGCCGACACCACCGTCGAGTCGCTGGGCAAGCTGCGTCCCGCGTTCTCCAAGGACGGGACCGTCACCGCCGGGTCGGCGTCGCAGATCTCGGACGGCGCCGCCGCGGTCGTGGTGATGAGCAAGGCGAAGGCGCAGGAGCTGGGCCTGAGCTGGATCGCGGAGATCGGTGCGCACGGTGTGGTGGCCGGGCCGGATTCGACGTTGCAGTCGCAGCCGGCGCGGGCGATCGCGAAGGCGTGTGCGCGTGAGGGTATCGATCCGAGGGATCTGGATCTGGTGGAGATCAACGAGGCGTTCGCGGCTGTGGGGATCGCCTCGACCGTGGAGCTCGGCCTCGATGCGTCGAAGGTGAACGTGAACGGTGGGGCGATCGCGATCGGGCATCCGTTGGGGATGTCGGGTGCGCGGATTGCGTTGCATCTGGCGTTGGAGCTTGGTCGTCGTGGCGGTGGTGTGGGCGCGGCGGCGTTGTGTGGTGGTGGCGGGCAGGGTGATGCGTTGATCATCCGGGTGCCGAAGCAGTAGTCGCCGACACGTAAGTCGCGACTACAGGGCGTCGTAGATCACAGTCTGCGGCGCCCGGTGGTCGGGCACAATGGAGCGCATGCCCAAGTTTCTCGACGTGTCCACGCCCGCGAAGCGGTTCCGCCTTGTCGCCTTCTGGGAGGCCGTGACCTGGGCAGCCCTGCTCGTGGCGATGTTCTTCAAGTGGGTCCTCGGCCACGAGGAGGCCGTCAAGATTCCCGGAATGGTGCACGGTGTCGCGGCGTTCATCCCGTTCGTGATCATCGCGCTGCTGACCGCGCGATCGCTGAAGTGGAACCTGACGACCACCTTCTGGGCGCTGGTGTCGAGCGTGCCCCCGTTCGGTTCGGTGGTGTTCGAGCGCTGGGCCGTGCGCACCGGAAAGCTCGGCGAACTCTCCGCACCCGGCACCGCGGCCCCCGCCGCCGATCCGGCTCTCAGCAGGGCCTGACCCCTTCCCGTCCCCCCACTGTGCCCGGCGAATCGTGACGGTTCGCCGGGCACAGTGCTGTCCGGGCGGGGGCGGCCGGGGGTGAGCGGAGGTGCCCGCCCGTCGTGCGTGCCAAAATGTCAGGTGTGACTCGACCCGGATCTCGCCAGCCCGCACGTCCGTCCGCCGCGATGGCCGCCGCCATGTCCGGGGCAGTGGACCTGTCCGGATTCAAGGACAGTCCGCAGCCCCCGGCAGCGACCCCCTCAGGCGGCCCGGCCGCGCCCGCCGGTGGGCTCGCCCCGATCGTGGAGGTCACCGAGGCGAACTTCGAGGCGGAGGTTCTCGAACGATCCATGCAGGTCCCGGTGGTCGTCGAGCTGTTCGCGGGCTCGATGCCGGCGAGCGCTGCGTTCTCCGCGACCCTCGACGACCTGGCGAGCGCCCAGGGCGGTTCCTGGGTGCTGGCCAAGGTGGACCTGGACGTGAGCCCCCGGATCGCCCAGGCCTTCCAGGTGCAGGTGGTTCCCGCGGTGATCGCGGTCGCGGCCGGTCGACCGCTCGCGGACTTCGACGGCGGCGTCGAGCAGCTCGGTCAGTGGGTGGACGCGGTGCTCGCCGCGACCGAGGGCAAGCTGTCCGGACCGCCGCCGGTCGAGGGAAGCGAGTCCGAGCCCGAGCCGGAGGATCCCCGTTTCGTCGCGGCCGAGGACGCCCTCGCGGAGGGTGACCTCGCGGGCGCCGAGGCCGGTTACCAGGCGATCCTCGACGCCGAGCCGACCAACGTGCAGGCGCAGGCCGCGATCCGGCAGGTGCGCTTCCTCGCCCGCGTGCAGACCGTCGCGCCCGACGCGGTCGCGACCGCGTCCGCGGAGCCGACGAACGTCGAGGCCCAACTCGACGCCGCCGACGCCCTGCTCTACACGCAGCAGCCCGAGGAGGCATTCGGACTGCTCGTCGAGGCGATCCGGCGCTACGCGGGCGACGACCGCACCGCGGTGCGCACCCGGTTGCTCGAGCTGTTCGAGCTCTTCGACCCGGCCGACGCGGTGGTCGTCGCGGCCAGGCGCAAACTGGCGTCCGCCCTGTACTGAGCGCTGCGCGACTGTGCGCGCCAATTACCCCGATCGGGGTGAACGGCGCGCACAGGCGCCGCAGGCGCTAGCCGTACCGGTTGGCGCAGGCGGGCTGGCCGCCGAGGACGCCGGACCGGAAGGCGTCCACCCGGGCGAACCCGCTCGGAACGGTCGTGCCGTCGACGTCGCTGGCCATCAGGCCGTCGGTGAGCAGACCGGAGACGGCCTCGTCGAGGTCACCGGGGGAGAGCTTGAGGGCACCGGCCCGCCCGGTCGCGGTGGCGGCCGTCCAGGCCCCGGACAGGCAGGCGGCCCGGACCGCGGTCTTCGCCTCGGTGAGGGAATCGCCCGCGACGCGCTGGACCGCGAGGGTGAAGCGCGAGGCCACGAGGACGTAGGCGCCGAAGTCGCCGCGGACGTCGGCGGCGATGTCGTTGGGGGACTCGCCGCGCGGGGTGCCGCGCTCGATCAACTGCGGCATCGAGACGCCGATGGTGTTGGTCGAGGGGCAGTAGGACACCGGCTCGGTGCTGCGGGCATCGGCGCAGCCGGTGTCGGCGCCGTCGAACACGACCTTCGGCTTGTCGGGCAGTGTGAACAGGGCCTGCAGGGAGTCGACGGTCTGCCTGACGGTCGACTCCGTCACCGGGGTCTCGCCGTTGCCGCCGGTCGTGGAGAACTGCTGCGGCAACTGTGCTCGCCGGCCCTCGACCTCGGCCTCGTCGATCTTGGTGCACGAGCGGGCTCCGTCTGTGAAGCCGATCTGGAACGCGGTGACCCGTTCGAATGCGGAGCCGTGCACCGACTCCGGATCGTTCGGGTTGGTGTCGCGCACCGCGACCATCGCGGCCATCACCGAGTTGAGTCCGTCCGAGGTGTTGAGGGTGAAATGCGCGGCGTCGCCCTCGGCCACGTGCCGCATGAATGCACCCGCGAAGCAGTCCGCCTGCTGCTCGAGCACCAGCACCGGGTCGTCGTCGCCGGCGAGGCCCGAATCGTGCTGGACGGCGTGCCCGTACTCGTGCGCCATCACCATGACCACCGCCATCGGACCGAAGGTGTCCATCAGCGTCGGCAGCAGCGTGGTGCGATCCCAGCCGATGGAGCCGTCCCGGGTGCAGTAGCCCGCGTTGACCACCCCGTGAGTGCTGTCGCCGCAGAAGGTGTCCGAGCGGGCCGCCGGAATGTCCGGGTCCCAGGACACCAGGTCGGTGACCGGTCGGAAGTCGCCGGTGAACACCTTCGGGTACTCGTCGTGCCAGAAGGCGGTGATGTCGTCGATCGCGTTGGTCGCCAGGACGTCGGCGGCCGAGCCGTCCGCGCCGCGCACCGGCAGCGTCGACGCGGCCGCGTCCTCGCGGGGACCGCTCGGCCCCGACGTCGCGGGCAGACCGGCGACGGTGAACGGGTTGTCGTAGATCGAGACTGCGCGTCCACCGACCGTCGACGCGCAGCCGGCCAGCAGCAGCGCCAGGGAGGCCGCGGCGAGGGTCGCCGCGGTCCGCCCGCTCACCCGCGCTCCAGGCACAGCCAGATCGCGCTGTTCGCGGGCAGCATCACCGCGGCGGACGCGGGACGTCCGTGCCAGGAGTCGGTGGTGGCGTGCACCTCTCCGAAGTTACCGAGTCCGGAGCCGAGGTACTCGCCGGCGTCGGTGTTGAGGATCTCGAGCCACCGGCCGGGCTCGGGCAGTCCGACCCGGTAGTGCGCGTGCGTGGAGCCGGAGAAGTTGAACAGGCACGCCACGATCGACCCGTCGGTGCCGTACCGCAGGTAGCTGAGCACGTTGTTCTCGGTGTCGTTGGCGTCGATCCACGAGTAGCCGCCGGGGGAGGTGTCCAGGGTCCACAGGGCCGGGTGTCCGCGGTAGACGGCGTTGAGGTCCCGGACCAGGCCCCGCAGCCCGCGGTGCAGCTGCGCCTGTGATCCGTGCTCGAGCTGTTCCCAGGCCAGTCCGTGCTCCTCCGACCACTCGGTCCGCTGGCCGAACTCCTGCCCCATGAACAGCAGTTGCTTGCCGGGGTGCGACCACATGTACGCGAGCAGCGTGCGCACGCCCGCGGCCTTGGCGTAGTCGTCGCCGGGCATCCGGGTCCACAGCGTGCCCTTGCCGTGCACCACCTCGTCGTGGCTGATCGGCAGCAGGTAGCTCTCGCTCCACGCGTACATCAGCGAGAAGGTGACCTCGTGGTGGTGGAAGCTGCGGTGGATGGGATCGCGGCCCAGGTAGCCGAGGGTGTCGTGCATCCAGCCCATGTTCCACTTCATCGTGAAACCGAGCCCGCCGACCGAGGTGGTGCGGGTGACCCCCGGCCAGGCGGTGGACTCCTCCGCGACGGTCACCACCCCGCGGTGGTGCTTGTGCACGGTGGCGTTCATCTCCTGCAGGAAGGCGACCGCCTCGAGATTCTCGCGCCCGCCGTGGATGTTCGGGGTCCAGCCGCCGGGCGGCCTCGAGTAGTCGAGGTAGAGCATGGACGCGACCGCGTCCACGCGCAGCCCGTCCACGTGGAACTCCTCGATCCAGTACAGCGCGTTGGCGACGAGGAAGTTGCGGACCTCGGGTCTGCCGTAGTCGAAAACGTAGGTGCCCCAGTCCAACTGCTCGCCGCGTCGGGGATCGGCGTGCTCGTAGAGCGGGCCACCGTCGAACCGGGCGAGGGCCCACTCGTCCTTGGGGAAGTGCGCGGGCACCCAGTCGACGATGACGCCGATGCCCGCCCGGTGCATGCGGTCGACGAAGACCCGGAAGTCGTCGGGCGAGCCGAACCGCGCGGTCGGCGCGTAGTACGAGGTGACCTGGTAGCCCCAGGAACCGCCGTAGGGGTGCTCGGCCACCGGCAGCAGCTCGACGTGGGTGAAGCCGGCGTCCTGGACGTAGGCCGAGAGTTGCTCCGCCAGTTCGAGATAGCTCAGTCCGGGGCGCCACGACCCGAGGTGCACCTCGTACACGCTCATCGGGGCCTGGTTCGGTTCGATCCGTTCGCGGGCGGCGATCCAGTCGTCGTCGGTCCAGACGTGGCTGCCCTGGTAGACGACCGACGCGGTGGCAGGCGGTACCTCGGTGGCGAACGCCATCGGGTCGGCCTTGTCTGCCGCCGAGCCGTCACGCCCGTGCACCCTGAACTTGTAGAGCTCGCCGGGCCCGACGCCGGGCACGAACAACTCCCACACCCCGGTCGACCCGAGGACGCGCATCGGGGCGGACCGGGCACCCCACCCGTCGAAGTCACCCATCACGGTGACGCCGAGCGCGGACGGCGCCCACACTGCGAAGGACGTCCCGGTGACCTCGCCGTCCGGGGTGGTGTAGCTGCGGGGGTGCGCCCCGAGGACGTCCCAGAGCCGTTCGTGCCTGCCCTCGGCGAGCAGGTGCAGGTCGAGTTCGCCGAGGGTCGGCAGGAAGCGATACCCGTCCGCCACGACGACCGTCTCGCCGCCCGCGTACTCGACGACCAGGCGGTAGTCGATCAGGTCCTCGACCGGGACCACGCCACTGAACAGTCCGTCGGCCAGGTGGTCGAGCGGGTGGTCGGTGTCGCCGATCCGGGCCGAGACCGCGATGGCGTGTGGCCGCAGGGTGCGGATGACGGTGCCGCCGGGATGCGAGTGGGCGCCGAGGACCGAGTGCGGGTCGTGGTGGGTGCCGTCGGCGAGGCGGGCCAGGTCGGCTGCGGGCGGGGCGGCGTCGTACCGCCTGGGCGCGCCGCTCACGAAACCGGTGCGCGCAGGGCGAGGTGCATCCGCGCGGGGTAGGGGACGGGCGGCAGGGCGAGGATGTGCGCGACCGCGCGCCAGGGCTCGAGTCGCACGAAATTGGTCTGGCCCCAGTGGAACTGATCGCCGGTAACCTCGTCGAGCACCGTCAGGTGATCCTGCCAGTCGCGGCCGAGCGCGGGCATGTCCAGCCAGATGGTGCCCTGCTCGGCGCCGAACGGGTTGAGGTTGACCACCGTGAGCACCGCGTCGCCGGTGACCGGGTCGAACTTCGAGTACGCGAGCAGCGAGTCGTTGTCGATGTGGTGGAAGGTGATGGTGCGCAACTGCTGCAGCGCGGGATGCGCGCGCCGGATCCGGTTGAGCATGGTGATCCACGGCTCGAGCGACTCGCCCCGCGCGCGCGCCTCGTCGAAGGGGCGGGGGCGCAACTGGTACTTCTCGGAGTCGAGGTACTCCTCGCTGCCCTGGTGCACCGGAAGATGCTCGTAGAGCTCGTATCCCGAGTAGACGCCCCAGGTCGGGCCCAGGGTTGCCGCGAGCACCGCTCGCAGCGCGAACATGCCGGGACCGCCGACCTGCAAGCTCTCGTGCAGGATGTCGGGCGTGTTGACGAACAGGTTCGGACGGGCCTCGTCCGCCTTCGCAGCGAGCTCGAGCGCGAACTCGGTGAGCTCGGACTTGCCCACCCGCCAGGTGAAGTAGGTGTAGGACTGCGTGAACCCGCGCTTGGCGAGACCGTACATCCGCGCGGGCCGGGTGAACGCCTCGGACAGGAACAGTACGTCCGGGTCGCCGGACTTGACCTCGGCGATCAGCCACTCCCAGAAGTCCGGTGGCTTGGTGTGCGGGTTGTCGACCCGAAAGATCTTGACCCCGTTGTCGATCCAGTAACGCACCACCCGCAGGACCTCGGTGTAGATGCCGTCGCGGTCCTCGTCGAAGTTGACCGGGTAGATGTCCTGGTACTTCTTCGGCGGGTTCTCGGCGAACGCGATGGTGCCGTCGGGAAGGACGGTGAACCACTCGGGATGACTTGTGGCCCAGGGATGGTCGGGCGCGCACTGCAGGGCCAGGTCGAGTGCGACCTCGAGGCCGAGGCGTCGCGCCCGGGTGACGAACGCCCGGAAGTCCGCGAGGGTGCCCAGCTCCGGATGGATCGCGTCGTGTCCGCCCTCGGCCGAACCGATCGCCCACGGCGACCCGACGTCGTCCGGTCCGGGGGTCAGTGAGTTGTTCGGGCCCTTGCGGTTCACCCGCCCGATCGGGTGGATCGGCGGCAGGTAGACCACGTCGAATCCCATGCCCGCGATCCGGGGCAGGTCGTTGGCGGCGGTGGCGAAGGTGCCGTGCCGGGGCCTGCCCTCGGCGTCCCAGCCGCCGGTCGAGCGGGGGAAGAACTCGTACCACGAACCGAACAGAGCGCGCTTGCGGTCGACCGACACCTGCAGGGTGCGACCGCGGGTGACGAGATCACGCAGCGGGTGGGCGCGCAGAAGCTGGGCGATGTCGGAGGCGAACGCCGGCGCGACCCGGGCGGGCAGTTGCTGATCGCTGCGCAGCGCCGCGGCCACCGCGGCGCACCGCGGCCGGTCGGCCCGCGGCACCGTCCGCGCGGCGCGGTCGAAGAGCCGGGCGCCGAGCTCGAGATCGTTGGCCAGCTCTGCCGGTCCCTGCCCGACCGACAGCTTCGCCTCCACCGCGGCGCGCCATCCGGTGATCGGGTCGCCCCACCCCTCCACCCGGTAGGTCCAGGTGCCGGCGCAGGTCGGGGTGAACACCGCCGCGAAGGTGTCCGGAAGGGGGCCGGGGAGCATCGGGATCCGGATCGTCGAGGCGGACTCCGGACCGCGGACCGCCAGCGTCGCGGCGACCGCGTCGTGGCCCTCCCGCCAGACCGTCGCGGACACGGGAAACGTCTCGCCAACCACGGCTTTCGCCGGATACCGACCGCCCGCGATCTCGGGGACGACGTCGTCGATTCCAATCCGCCCGGTCATGTCCTCAACCTTACGGGTAGGTGCAGGGCCCCCGCGTGCCGAACGCGGCCGCCGGACGACAGGACCGCGGCACCGCATTTGCGTAGTCTGTGCCGGGTGAAAGCCTTGCGTCGGTTCACCGTCCGTGCCCACCTGCCCGAGCGGCTGTCTGCCCTCGGGCCGTTGTCGACGAACCTGCGGTGGTCGTGGCATCCGCAGACCCAGGATCTGTTCGCGCGGATCGACCCGCAGCTCTGGTCGCAGGTCCGCCAGGACCCGATCCGGATGCTCGGCGAGGTCTCGCCCGCTCGGCTCGACGAACTGGCCGAGGACGCGGACTTCGGGGCGGAGCTGGACCGTCTCGCCGCGGATCTCGACGACTACCTTCAGCGACCGCGCTGGTATCAGAACCAGCAGGCGAAGGGGGTCGACCTGGCCAGCGGGATCGCCTACTTCTCAATGGAGTTCGGTGTCAGCGAGGTGCTGCCGAACTACTCGGGAGGGCTCGGGATCCTGGCGGGCGACCACCTCAAGGCCGCCTCCGACCTCGGCGTACCGCTGATCGGGGTCGGTCTGCTGTACCGGTCCGGCTACTTCCGCCAGTCGTTGACGGCGGACGGCTGGCAGGCCGAGCACTATCCCTCGCTCGACCCGCAGGGGCTGCCGCTGCGACTGCTGACCGAGTCCGGCTCGGGCGCACCGGTGCTGCTGCACGTGGCGATGCCCGGTGGCCGGGTGCTGCGGGCGCGGGTGTGGATCGCGCAGGTCGGCCGGGTTCCCCTGCTGCTGCTGGACTCCGACATCGCCGAGAACGACCCGGACCTGCGCGGGGTCACCGACCGGCTGTACGGCGGCGACCAGGACCACCGGATCAAGCAGGAGATCCTGGCCGGGATCGGCGGGGTGCGCGCGGTGCGGGCGTACACGCGCTCGGAGGGACTCGCGGATCCCGAGGTGTTCCACATGAACGAGGGGCACGCGGGCTTCCTCGGCGTCGAGCGGATCCGGGAGCTGATCACCGGGGCCGGGCTGGACTTCGAGTCGGCGCTCGCCGCCGTCCGCGCGGCCACCGTCTTCACCACCCACACCCCGGTGCCCGCGGGGATCGACCGGTTTCCGGCGGATCTGGTGCGGCACTACTTCGGCGGCGCGGGCGGCGAGAACGCGTCGGCGCTGCTGCCGGGGCTCACGGTGGACCGGATCATCGAGCTCGGCCGGGAGAACGATCCGTCGGTGTTCAACATGGCCCACATGGGCCTGCGGCTCGGCCAGCGCGCGAACGGGGTGTCGAAGCTGCACGGCAGCGTCAGCCGGGAGATGTTCAACGGCCTGTGGCCCGGTTTCGACGCCGCCGAGGTGCCGATCGGGTCGGTCACCAACGGGGTGCACGCACCGACCTGGGCGGCGCGTGAGTGGATGGACCTGGCGCGACGGGCGGTCGGACCCGAACTGGTCGAGGAGGCGCGGGGCTGGGAGCGGCTGAGTGAGATCGCGCCCGCCGAGCTGTGGTCCACCCGCAACACCTTGCGCGCGCAACTGGTCGCCGAGGTGCGCCGGCGGGTGCGGGCGTCGTGGCTCGAGCGCGGGGCCACCGATGCCGAACTGGGTTGGGTGTCGGGCGTTTTCGACCCGGAGGTGTTGACCGTCGGGTTCGCCCGCCGGGTGCCGACGTACAAGCGACTGACGCTGATGCTGCGTGACCCGGAGCGGTTGCGGGCGATGCTGCTGGACCCGGAGCGTCCGGTGCAGTTGGTGGTCGCGGGCAAGTCGCATCCCGCCGACGACGGCGGCAAGGCGCTCATCCAGCAGGTGGTGCGCTTCGCGGACGAGCACGACGTGCGGCACCGGATCGTCTTCCTGCCGGACTACGACATGTCGATGGCACGGTTCCTCTACTGGGGATGCGATGTGTGGCTGAACAATCCGCTGCGACCGCTCGAGGCGTGCGGCACCTCGGGGATGAAGTCCGCGCTCAACGGGGGACTGAACCTGTCCATCCGGGACGGCTGGTGGGACGAGATGTTCGACGGCGAGAACGGCTGGGCCATCCCGACCGCGGACGGCGTCAGCGACGAGGTGCGCCGCGACGACCTCGAGGCGAACGCGATGTACGACCTGCTCGAGCAGTCGGTGCTACCGAAGTTCTACGACCGCGGGCCCGGTGGCGTTCCGGTCCGGTGGGTGGAGATGGTCCGGCACACGCTGCAGTCGCTCGGCCCGAAGGTGTTGGCGTCGAGGATGGTTCGCGACTACACGGTGGACTACTACGCTCCCGCGGCCCGCGCCTCGCGCGCGGTGATCGCGGACGGGTACGCCGGTGCCCGACAGGTCGCGCACTACCGCGAACGTGTCGACACTGCGTGGCCGGGCGTCCAGGTGGTTCAGGTGGACAGCGCCGGGCTGCCCGACACCCCGGTGATCGGGGCCGAGTTGTCGCTACGTGCCTACGTCCGCCTCGGCGGGCTGGATGTCGCCGACGTCACGGTCCAGGCGGTGCTCGGCCGGGTCGGTGCGGACGAGGAACTCGTCGACCTGGTGACCGTGCCGATGACCCACGCCGGCTCGGAGGATCTCGGCGAGGTGTTCGTCGCGACCACGCCGGTGCCGCTCTCGGGCGCGGTGGGGTACACGATCCGGGTGCTACCGCATCACGAACTGCTGGCCGGTGACGCGGAACTCGCGTTGGTGGCGGAGCCGGTCGGCTAGGGCACCGATCACGCGCCGCGCAGGTGCCGCAGGGCCGACTCGGCCGCGTTGTAGCCGCACATCCCGTGCGCGCCCGCGCCCGGGGGTGTCGAGGCCGAGCACAGGTAGACACCCGGCACGCCGGTGCGGTACGGGTCGAGCGCGACCCGCGGTCGCAGCACCACCTGGGTCTCGGTGTTGGCGCCACCGATGATGTCGCCGCCCACGTAGTTCGGGTTGGACTCCGCGAGCCGGGCCGGACCGCTGCTCACCGTGGCGACGATCCGGTCCCGGAAGCCGGGCGCGAACCGTTCGACCTGCGCGACGATCGCCTCCGTGGCGTCGCCCGGGTATCCGTGCGGCACATGGGCGTACGCGTACACCGGGTGCAGGTTCCCGTTGGATCGGGTGGGGTCCGCGAGGTACTGCTGGCCGAGCAGCACGAACGGTCGCTGCGGCATGCGGCCCGCCGTGACGTCGCGTTCGGCCCGCGTGATCTCGGCGAAGTCGCCACCGAGGTGCACCGTGCCGGCGCGGCCGCAGTCGGGGGCGGTCCACGGGACGCCGCCCTCGACCGCGAAGTCCACCTTGAACGCCGCCGCCCCGTGCCGGAACCGGCGGTACGCGCGGGCCACCCGTCCCGGTACCCGGTCGCCGAGAATCTCCAACGCGGCTGCGGGGGTGACGTCGAGCATGACGACGTCGGCGGGTGGGATGTCGCGGGTGCTGCGGACTCGCACCCCGGTGGTGATCCTCCCGCCCCGATCGGTGAGCATCGCCGCGAGGGCCGCCGCGATCGACTGCGAACCGCCCTCGGCCACCGGCCACCCGTAGCGATGACCGGCGGCGACGATCATCAGCCCGACGGCGGAGGTGGCCGGGCGGTCGAGTCGGTGGTAGGTGTGCGCCGCGACGCCCCCGAACAGCGCCCTGGCCCTGTCGGTGCGCCACCACCGGGCCGTCGCGGTCGCGGGCAGCAGCGCCCTCGAGCCGAAACTCGCCAGCCGGACCGGGTGGCGCGGCACGCTCGCGATCGGGCGCATCAGGTCGGCTGCCAGGTCGTCGAAGCTGTCGGCGAGCCCGCCGAACATGCGCTGCCAGCGCCTTCCGTCCGCGCCAAGGCCGGCTGCGGTCTGCGCCACCGACCGGTACAGCAGCCCCGCGTCACCGTTGTCGAGGGGATGGGCGCAGTCGACCTCCGGCCACCGCCAGGTGAGCCCGTACCGCTCGAGCCCGAGGGTCTGCAGGAAGGGGGAACCGGCGCCCATCGGGTGGAACGCCGAGCACTCGTCGTGCAGCAGTCCGGGCACCGTGAGTTCGGCGGACCGCGTTCCGCCGCCGATGGTGTCGGCGGCCTCGAGTACCTGGACGTCGACCCCGTGGCGGGCGAGGTGTACCGCGGCGGCGAGCCCGTTGGGTCCGCTGCCGACGACGACGGCCGTCGTCACGGTCGTACCGGGCCGGTGTCGCGCATCGTTCGAGCCCTCCGTCATTCGGTGTCCGACTCGTCTCGGTCGAATCGGATTTCAGTGTGCCGCACCTCGAACGGTACGGGCCGGCCGTTACCTGTTGCCGCGCTTCGTGCCGTGGCGGAACCGGTCCGGGGGCCCGACGGCTGCGACCATCAAGGAATGACTGTCACCACTCGCAGATCCGGAAGCGCAGACCGTCACGGGATACTCGCGCTGATGCAAGCTTCGCGCGGAGACGACCTGTCGCCCGAGGAGCGGGCCGAGCGCGGCTTCGTGCAGGGCGTGATGGACGAGTCGACGCTGACCCGTCTCCAGGAGGGCTCGGGTGTGTTCGTCGCCGAGGAGGACGGAGAGCTCGCCGGTTTCGCGATGTCCTCGCTGCCGGGGATGTTTGCGTCCGGTCCCGCCAAGGAGACGGTCGACGCGGTGGCCGCGCTCGCGCCGGCGGGGACGAGGTTCTTCCTCTACGGCCCGGTAGCGGTGGACCCGCGATTCCAGGGGCGCGGCGTCATGACGGCGTTGTTGACGGCGCTGAGCCGAGACCTCGCCCCAGACTACGACCTCGGCTCGGCATTCGTCGAGGTTGCCAACGCCAAATCGATTGCGGTGCACCGGCACTACGGCATGGACGAAGCCGCCCGGTTCAGCATCGGCGAGCGGGAGTACGTGGTGTTCACCTTCGACCCGACGGAGTTCGCAGAGCGGTCCGGCTAGCCGTCAGGGCGCATTCATCGCCTCTCGCCCCGACGCGAGCGGGTGTTCCCGAGGTGTCCTTGGTGAGGATTCCTCGAACCGCCTTGCGTTAGGTTGACCTGGTGGAGGTACTCATGAGCGCCTCAGTCGTCTCGACACTGTGCGCTGCGTCGGTTTGGCTGTTCGTAGTACCGCAGCTGGCGACGTCGGGAATGGTCGAGCCTGGACCATTCCTCGGTCTCATGGTTCTGCTACCTACCCCGGTCGGATGGATCGCTGCGCTTGTTGGAGTTGTCGCCGGAGCGATTGGGCTCGCCCGGCGGACCAATCGGAGGTGGGCCACCATCTTGATGACACTCGGTCAGGCTTTGACGTGGATTCTGGCCATCCTGATCGCCGTCTGGGCGCTGAACTTCGGTTCTACCGGGTGGGAGTTGCTGCTGCTGCCGGCCTCGCTGATGCTGGGACAGGTTGTGGTCGCATCCGGTCTGGTTCTCACCATGGTTGGTCGACGCAGAGAGATGCGCCCCGAAGCACGGGAAGAATGGCGGGTCGTCTAATTGCTTGGTCCGCCGGGCTAGCCGGCCGCGAGCCTCGTCAGGGCCTTGCGCACGACCTCCGGATCCGAGGTCTCCCAGAACGGCGGAAGCGACGCGCGGAGGTAGCCGCCGTAGCGGGCGGTCGCCAGCCGCGAGTCCAGCACCGCGACCACACCCTTGTCGTCGACGCTGCGCAGGAGTCGGCCCACGCCCTGGGCCAGCAGCAGTGCCGCATGGTTCGCGGCCACGGACAGGAAGCCGTTGCCGCCGCGGGACTCCACGGCCCGCTGCCGCGCGACCAGCAGCGGATCGTCCGGTCGGGGGAACGGGATGCGGTCGAGGATCACCAGGCTCAGGGACGGTCCGGGCACGTCCACGCCCTGCCACAACGACAGGGTGCCGAACAGCGACGTAGCTTCGTCCTCGGCGAACTTACGGACCAGCTGACCCGTGGCGTCCTCACCCTGGCACAGCACCGGGGTGTCCAGGCGGTCCCGCATGATCTCGGCCGCGGCCTTCGCTGCTCGCATCGAGGAGAACAGGCCCAGCGTGCGCCCGCCCGCCGCGGTCACCAGTTCGGCGATCTCGTCGAGGTAGCTCGGGGCCAGCCCGTCCCGGCCCGGCGCGGGCAGATGCTTTGCGACGTACAGGATTCCGGCCTTGGCGTGGTCGAACGGCGAGCCCACGTCGAGGGAGTTCCACTTGATGTCGGACGCGTCCGAGGGCGCCTCGGTGCCGGTGGCCATCGCCGGGTCGCTACGGACCCCGGACTCCGGCGGCAGCCCCCAGTTCACCGCGAGTCCGTCGAACGAACCGCCGACCGTCAGGGTCGCCGAGGTGAGCACGACCGTCGACTCGGCGAACAGTCGCGAGCGCAGCAGCCCGCCGACCGACAGCGGCGCCATCCGGACCAGCCTGCCGCGGCGTTCCTCGTCCGCCAGCCACACCACGTCGCGGCGCTTGGCGTGGTCGGGCTCGTCGAACGCGGTGAGCACGCGGACGGCGCTGTCGTGCACCTCGTCGACGGCGGCGAGCGCGGTGTTGCGGGCCGCGGCGGCCTCCGGATCGGTCGCGTTCATGCCCGGCCGCACCGGGCCGATGGCCGTGCGCACCGACCACGCCGCGTCCCGAACCGCGGCGAGCGCGGGCGCCGCGCCGTCGGGCAGGTCCTCCCACCGTCCGACGCGGGACTCTTCGAGCACCGCCGCCCAGCCCTCAGCGGAGGCCTCCATCCGGTCGGCGTCCTGCTCCTCGACCAGCTTCACGCAGCGGCGGGCCGCGGCGCTGATCGTGGACGGGGACAGTTCGGCCGTCGCGACCCCGGTGACCCGGTCCACCAGTTCGTGCGCCTCGTCGATCACCACGACGTCGTGCTCGGGCAGGACCGCGATGCCGGTGATCGCGTCGATCGCCAGCAACGCGTGGTTGGTGACCACCACGTCCACCTTCGAGGCCTCCGCCCGCGCGAGTTCGGCGAAGCAGTCCTCGCCCACCGGGCAGCGGGACTTGCCGAGGCACTCGCGGGCGGTGACGCTGACCTGTCGCCAGGACTGGTCGCTGACACCGGGTACCAGCTCGTCGCGGTCGCCGGTCTCGGTGTCCGAGGACCACTTGGTGAGCCGCTGCACCTCACGGCCGAGGCGGGAGATTGCGAACGCGTCGAACAGTTCGGCGTTCTCCGGCTCCTCCGCCGCACCGGTGTGGATCTTGTTCATGCAGAGATAGTTGTTGCGGCCCTTGAGGATTGCGAAGGTCGGCGGCCTGCCGAGTGACTTCTCGAGCGCGTCGGCCAGCCGAGGCAGGTCGCGGTCCACGAGCTGACGCTGCAGTGCGATGGTCGCGGTGGAGATCACCACGGTGCGGCCGGACTCGACGGCGTGCCGGATGCTCGGGACGAGGTAGGCGAGCGACTTGCCGGTGCCGGTGCCGGCCTGCACAGCGAGGTGCTCGCCGGTGTCGATGGCGTGCGCGACCGCCGACGCCATCGTCAACTGGTTGCGGCGTTCGGCGCCGCCGAGCGAGCGCACCGCCACAGAGAGCAGGTCGGGGACGGCGGGGAGTTCGGGCACCGAACAAGGCTACGTCGCCGTACCGACGGGCCGACGCAGTGACACCTGCCGGTGGGGGAGGCGGGCGCGGTCAGGCGGGGGTCGCGACCTGCCCGACCAGGCGCACCCCGGCGGCCCGCATCCGGTCGAGGGGACCGTCCAGGGCGTCGGGGGAGACCGCCGCGGTGTACCCGAGCAGCACCGTCGTCGCGAATCCCGCCCGGCGGGCGTCCAGTGCGGTGGCCAGCACACAGTGGTCGGTGGCGATCCCGACCACGTCGACCGCGTCGATCCCGCGGGTGCGCAGCCAGTCGGCGAGGGAGTCGCCGGAACGCGACGCGCCCTCGAAGCCCGAGTAGGCGGCCGAGTACTCGCCCTTGGTGAAGATCTCCTGCACGGGGCCGGCGTCCAGTGCGGGGTGGAACTCGGCTCCCGGGGTGCCCGCCCGGCAGTGCACGGGCCAGGTGTCCACGTAGTCGGGGTGGTCGGAGAAGTGGGCACCCGGGTCGATGTGGTGATCCGCGGTCGCGACCACCGCCGCGTAGCGGGGGCGGTCCGTCCCGGCCAGGTAGTTCGACACGGCGGCGGCGACGGCTGCGCCGCCTGCGACCGCGAGGGAGCCACCCTCGCAGAAGTCGTTCTGCACGTCGACGACGATCAGCGCGCGTGTGCCCGCGGCGGGGGACTGGCCGGTGGCGCTCATCAGACTCACCGGTCCCGGCCGACGAATCGGGTCGGCACGGCGGCCTCGCCGCGGGAGAGCTTCAGGCCCTCCCAGGGCAGACTCACCAGGCCGTGGGCGAGCAGGTCGCGGCTCTGCGTCAGTGTCGGCTGCCCCGGCTCCGTGACTCCGCCGCGCACCATCGGCACCATCAGTGGCTGGGCCGTCAGACCGCCGGGGTCGGGCTCGGCGGAGCCGGCCGGGTAGACGACCTCCTCGACGATCGTGCCGGTGGCGCGGGCGAGGCGCATCGCGCACTTCGTCCCACCACGCGAGGCCTTGTTGCTGCTGCGCTTCTCCACCGGGATGCCCTCGACCTCGACCAGCTTGTAGACCATGCCTGCCGTGGGCGCGCCGGAACCGGTCACCACCGAGGTGCCCACACCGTAAGTGTCCACCGGTTCCGCGCGCAGCGCCGCGATCGAGTACTCGTCCAGGTCGCCGGAGACCACGATCTTCGTCTTGGTGGCGCCCAGGTCGTCGAGCTGATCGCGCACCTGACGCGCCCACACACCGAGGTCGCCGGAGTCGATCCGGACCCCGCCGAGTTCCGGCCCCGCGACCGCGATCGCGGTCTTGACGCCCTCGGTGATGTCGTAGGTGTCCACCAGCAGGGTGGTGCCCACACCGAGTGCCGCGACCTGCCCGCGGAACGCGGCGGCCTCGTCCGGACCGTCCGCGTCGGTGTGCAGCAGCGTGTACGAGTGTGCGCTGGTGCCCGCACCCGGCACGCCGTAGCGGCGCACCGCCTCGAGGTTCGAGGTGGCGTCGAAACCGGCCAGGTAGGCGGCCCGCGAGCACGCCACCGCGGAGTCCTCGTGGGCGCGGCGCGAACCCATCTCGATCAGCTTGCGGCCCGCGGCGGCGCTGACCATCCGTGCGGCGGCGGCGGCGATTGCGCTGTCGTGGTTGAGGATCGACAGGATCAGCGTCTCGAGCAACACACACTCGGCGAAGGTCCCGCGCACCGACAGGATCGGCGAACCCGGGAAGTACAGTTCGCCCTCGCGGTAACCGTCGATGTCGCCGGAGAACCGGTACTCGGACAGCCACGTCACGGTGCGCTCGTCGAGGAACTTCGACACGACCGCCAGTTCGGGGTCCCCGAAACGGAACCGTTCGAGGGCGTCGAGCATGCGCCCGGTGCCGCCGACCACCCCGTAGCGCCGACCGTCGGGCAGTCGCCGGGCGAACGCCTCGAAGGTGCAGCGGCGGTGCGCGGAACCGTCGGCGAGCGCGGCGGAGAGCATCGTGAGTTCGTACTGGTCGGTGAGCAGCGCGGTGCTGGTCGCGGGGCCGGACCAGTCGGCTGCGGGGTTCGACGCCGGAGTGTTCGTCACGCGCTCACCTTACGAGTCGCGACCGCGTGGAGGGCGTTCGTCGAGCCCGGCGTTTTGCCGGCGGTGGTTCAATCTGTCCGGATCACGTCGTAGGCTGGGGGCATGGCCCCATGCCCAACCGAATTCCCGATGGTGGCCCCGACGGCGAGCATGCCCGCCCCGGCGCCGCAGGTGCTGCCTGCGGAGGCGGAGCAGGAGGTCACCGACGCCGACGAAGCTCAGGACCGTCCCTGGGTGACGGTCGTCTGGGACGACCCCGTGAACCTCATGCACTACGTGACCTACATCTTCCAAAAGCTGTTCGGCTACAGCAAACAGAAGGCCACGGACCTGATGATGCAGGTGCACAAGGAGGGCAAGGCCGTCGTCTCGTCGGGCTCGCGCGACAAGATGGAACACGACGTGCAGCGGCTGCACATGGCCGGTCTCTGGGCCACCATGCAGCGGGACAGCTGACGCGGGACCTCCCGCGACGGCCGCATCACCACCTCGAGAGGACCTGTAGGTACGCATCGTGCGCACATGGAGTCGGAAGAATTCGCTGAGCGGCGTGAAGTTTCGCTCCGAGATGGACGCCCGTGAAGCGTCGGTGTTGCGGTCGCTGGTGACGTCGGTGCTCTCGTTGCTCGAGGAGCGGTCCGAGTCCGCGCCCCAGGACGACCTCGCCGAGCTGACCGGGCTGCGGACCGGGAACTCCACCGCTCCAACGGATGCGGCGCTGGCCCGACTGCTGCCGGACTTCTTCAAGCCCGAGGACGCGATCGCGGACGGGGACGCGCGGGACTCGAATGCCAATGGGGCACTGCGCAGTCTGCACGAACCCGACATCATCGACGCGAAGCTGCAGGCCGGTTCGGTGATCCTGCAGACCGTTCCCGCCGAGGGCGGCAAGGTGGTGCTCACCCCGGAGCAGGCCGACGCCTGGCTGTCCGGGCTCAATGACGTGCGCCTCGCGCTGGGCACCACCATCGGCATCGACGCCGACACCCCGGACGAACTCGACCCCGACGATCCGCGCGCCCCGCACCTCGACGTCTACCACTGGCTCACCTGGATGCAGGACTCACTCGTGCAGGTCCTGCTGCCGTGACGGGACCGGATACCCGGACGGGGGCGCGGAACTCGCTCACCGACGTCGACGGACTGCTGGTCGGGCACCGACACGAACTCGACGAGGACGCGAGCCTGGGTTCCGGCCGGGCCACCGGATGCACGGTGGTGCTGGCGCCCGCCGGAACCGCCGCGGCGGTCGACGTGCGCGGCGGCGGGCCGGGGACCAGGGAGACGGACCTGCTTGACCCGAGCCACAGCGTCCAGCAAGTGGATGCGGTGTTGCTCACCGGCGGCAGCGCGTACGGGTTGGCCGCGGCAGACGGGGTGATGCGGTGGCTCGAGGAGCGCGGACGGGGCATCCCGATGGACGCGCAGGGTCACGTGGTTCCGATCGTGCCGGGCGCGGTCATCTTCGACCTGCCTGTCGGTGACTGGTCGGTTCGGCCCACCTCCGACCACGGCTACCTCGCGGTCGACGCGGCGGCGCCCGACTTCGCGCGCGGGTCGGTCGGGGCGGGCGTCGGGGCGCGCGCCGGCATCGTCAAGGGCGGCGTCGGCACGGCCAGCGCAATGCTCGGACCCGGCCCGGCCGAGGGCGTCACGGTCGCGGCACTGGTGGTCGCGAACCCGGTCGGCTCGGTGTTCGATCCGGGCACCGGCCTGCCGTGGGGCGTCGGGTACGCCGACGCCGCGAGCTGGGGGCTGCGCCCGCCGGACCGCGCCGAGTTGGCCGCCGCGCTCGAACTGGGACAGAAGGGCACCGTCCTCAACACCACCATCGGGGTGGTCGCGACGGACGCCGCACTGAGCAAGGCCGGCTGTCGCCGGGTGGCGGTCGCCGGGCACGACGGCCTGGCCCGGGCGATCCGGCCCGCGCATTCGCCCCTCGACGGCGACACGCTCTTTGCGCTCGCGACCGGAACCGCACAGACCCCGCCGGTCGAGGTACCCGCGGCGTTCCCCGCCGACCTGCCCGTGCTCGACGCGGTGTGTGCAGCCGCGGCAGAGGTGGTGACCCGCGCGATCGTCGACGCGGTGCTGTCCGCGACCCCGGTCGCCGGCATCCCGACCTATCGCCAACTGTTCCCGTCGGCCTTCCGAGCCTAGGTTCGCGCGCTCTCCCGGGCCTCCTCGATTCGGGTGATGGTTCCCTTCGTCCTGTCAGACCGAATGCAGGTTCCCATCACCGTTGAAGGCGGTGGTCCGGACGCGTGCGGCGGTAGGCTCGAAGCAGCGGGACGAGTCCCCGACAGTCGGGGGCGTGGGGCGGCGAAAGAGGTTCGGACAGTGGCAATGCCGAATGGTTCGAGCGACGCGTTCAACGTGAACCCGGCGGGTCTGCCGGTGCCGGGGAAGTCGAACCCGCCCGCGGCCAGGTCGGTCGGCGAACGACCGCTGTGGCAGCAGGCGGCGATGGTGATCGGCGTATTCGTGTTCGCGCTCTACGTCCTCGAATTCGTCGACATGCTCTTCCGCGGCAGCCTCGACAACGGCGGAATCCAGCCGCGGACCCTCGACGGACTGTGGGGCATCGTGTTCGCGCCGGTCCTGCACTACGGCTGGGGACACCTGGTCGCGAACACCATCCCGTTGCTGGTCCTGGGTTTCCTGGTGTTGCTGTCGGGGATCGGGCGCGGCTTGACCGCCACCGGCATCATCTGGGTCGTCGGAGGTCTCGGTACCTGGCTGTTCGGCGGCGCCAACAGCAACCACCTCGGCGCATCGGTACTGGTGTTCGGCTGGCTCACCTACCTGATTGCGCGCGGGCTCTTCACCCGGCACTTCGGACAGTTGGCGCTCGGGGTGGTGGTGTTGTTCGTGTACGGCGGGCTGCTGTGGGGCGTGTTGCCCGGCACGGCAGGCATGTCGTGGCAAGGGCACCTGTTCGGTGCCCTCGGCGGTGTCCTCGCGGCCTGGGTTCTTGCCTCCGACGTGCGCAAGGAGCGCTCCGCGAAGGCCCTCACACAGTAGGTCGCGTGCCCCGATGTGACGGCGCGCGCAGACCCTCGCGTCGAGGTTGTTCGTCTCGAATCGACCCGAACCTTTTTCGGGATCGGGTCCCCGTGGCAGCATGACATCATGCGCATCACCGTCCTGGGTTGTTCGGGCAGCGTCGGGGGTCCCGACTCGCCCGCGTCGGGCTACCTCCTGACCGCACCGGACACCCCACCCGCGGTCATCGATTTCGGTCCGGGTGTGCTCGGTGCGCTGCAGCGGTACGCAGACCCGGGCGAGGTGTCGATCTTCCTGACGCACCTGCACGCCGACCACTGCTTGGACGTGCCCTCGCTGCTCGTGTGGCGGCGCTACCACCCGAACCGTCCGTCCGGTCGGACGCTGATGTACGGGCCCACCGACACCGCCCGCCGGATCGGTGCAGCCTCCGCCGAGTGCGCCGGCGAGGTCGACGACATCACCGACACCCTCGACCTGCACACGCTGACCGACAACGGCACCGTCGAGTACGGCGCACTCACCGTGCAGTCCCGCCGGGTGTTCCATCCGCCGGAGGCCTACGGGCTGCGGTTCACCGACCCCGCCGGTCGCGCGCTGGTCTACACCGGCGACACCGGCATGTGCGACGAGGTGGTCGAACTCGCGCGCGGCGCGAACGTGCTGCTGTCCGAGGCGTCGTGGACCCATCACCCGAGCCGTCCGCAGGGCATCCACCTGTCCGGGACCGAGGCGGGTCGGGTGGCGGCGCTCGCCGGGGTCGACGAGTTGCTGCTGACCCACATCCCGCCGTGGACCTCCCGCGAGGACGTCATCGCCGAGGCGAAGGCCGAGTTCTCCGGCCCCGTACACGCGGTCACCGCCGGGGACGTCTTCGACATCTGATCGCGGGCACTAGGCTGGCGGCCGTGAGCAGACGACTGGACGGCAGGGCGGACGACGAACTCCGCGAGGTACGGATCACCCGAGGTTTCACCAGCCACCCGGCGGGATCGGTGCTGGTCGAGTTCGGCAACACCCGGGTGATGTGCACGGCGAGCGTCGAGGAGGGCGTGCCGCGCTGGCGGAAGGGATCGGGCCTCGGCTGGCTGACCGCCGAGTACGCGATGCTGCCCGCCGCCACCCACACCCGCAGCGGCCGCGAGTCGGTCAAGGGCAGGGTCGGGGGACGCACCCAGGAGATCAGCCGCCTCGTCGGCAGGTCCCTGCGCGCCTGCATCGACCTCGCCGCCATCGGGGAGAACACCATCGCCATCGACTGCGACGTCCTCCAGGCCGACGGCGGTACCCGCACCGCGGCGATCACCGGCGCGTACGTCGCGCTCGCGGACGCTGTCACCTACCTGCGCGCGGCTGGTCGGCTGGCCGACCCGCAGCCGCTGTCCTGCGCGATCGCCGCGGTGAGCGTGGGCGTCGTCGACGGCCGCGTGCGTCTCGACCTGCCCTACGAGGAGGACTCCCGCGCGGAGGTCGACATGAACGTCGTCGCGACCGACACCGGCACCCTGGTCGAGGTGCAGGGCACCGGCGAGGGCGCGACCTTCCCGCGGACGACGCTGGACAAGCTGCTGGACTCGGCTCTGGCCGGCTGCGAGCAGCTGTTCGAGGTGCAGAAGCAGGCGCTGGCGCTGCCGTACCCCGGCGAGTTGCCCGAGCCGAAGGAGCCCGAGGCGGCGAAGAAGAAGTTCGGTGCCTGAGCCGGTCCGCCTGCTCGTCGCCAGCCGGAACACGAAGAAGCTGAAGGAACTCCGGCGGGTGCTCGAGGCCGCCGGGGTGAGCGGCATCGACCTCGTCGGCCTGAACGAGGTCCCGGAGTTCCCGGAGGCGCCGGAGACCGGCGCGACCTTCGAGGACAACGCGCTGGCGAAGGCCCGCGACGGCGCCGCCGCGACCGGTCTGCCCTGCGTCGCCGACGACTCCGGTCTCGAGGTGGACGCGTTGAACGGCATGCCGGGTGTGTTGTCGGCGCGCTGGTCGGGCGGTCACGGCGACGACGCGGCGAACACCTCGCTGGTGCTCGCGCAGCTGTCGGACGTACCGGACGGGCGTCGCGGGGCGGCGTTCGTGTCGGCCTGCGCGCTGGTGGTGCCGGGCGGCGCCGAACGTGTGGTGCGCGGCTCGTGGCCGGGCGCGATCGCGCGCGAGCCGCGTGGCGACGGCGGGTTCGGCTACGACCCGGTGTTCGTGCCCGAAGGGGAGCGGCGCAGTGCTGCCGAGCTCACCCCGGAGGAGAAGGACGCGGCCTCACATCGCGGCCGGGCGCTGGCGCAGCTGGTGCCGGACCTCGCTGCCCTCGCCGCGCGCTGACCGCCCCTCAATTCCCGAATGGCCCCCCGTTCAGTCAGAGTGAACGGGGGGGGGGGGCCATTCGGGAACGAGGGGGACGGCGGTCAGACGCCGAAGTCGCGCTTGACCTGCTGGGTCCGCCAGTGCTCGACGAAGAAGGACAGGAACGGGACGGTGCCGGCCAGCAGGGTGCCGACGGTGCGGCCCGCGGGCCAGCGCACCTTCACGGCGAGATCCATCGTCAGGATCAGGTACACGAAGTAGACCCAGCCGTGCACGATCGCGATCCAGCTCGGCAGGTTCTCGACCTTGAAGATGTACTTCGCGACCATTTCGGCGGTCAGCACGAGCAGCCAGATGCCGGTGGCGTAGGCGAGCACGCGGTAGCGAAGCAACGCTCCGGCGATCTTCTTGGTGTCGCGGGTGGGGGTCGCGGCGACCGTGTCTTCGGGGGCCGTGCTCACGTGGTGCTCCTATCGGCTGCGCGCAACTGCGCGAGGTAGTTGTTGTAAGCCTGGTGGGCCTCGTCGTCGGGGTTTGCGGCGTCCAGCGTCTCGGTGCGACCAACGGTCCGCTGCGGCAGTAGGTCGACCGGGATCTCGCGGGGCTCGGTGCCGTTGGCGACCGCTGGGCGGTCCTCCGGTGCGGTGTCCTCGAGTTGGACGAATCGTCGGTAGGCGTACACGACGAACGCGGCGAACAGTGGCCACTGGAAGGCGTAGCCGAGGTTCTGCCCGGTGCCGCCCGCGGACTCGAACCGGGTCCACTGCCACCAGCCGAGCGCCAGGCACGCGGCAAAGGCGATGACGACGAAGACAATCAGCGCTGGTCGGCGACGGGAGGGGGAACTTGCCACACCACGACGGTACCGGAGCGGGACGGGCCCAAGGCAGGGGTGTGGGGGAGGTGACCATCACAGGTCACGGGAAGTTCTGGTGCGCGAGGGGGGACTTGAACCCCCACGTCCGTTGGACACCACATCCTAAGTGTGGCGCGTCTGCCATTCCGCCACTCGCGCGTGCCGGAACAGACTACGCCACGGCATCGCCGCGAGTCGCGCCGGACACAGTACGCGCGGACCTGTTCCGGCCCGCCCAGCTCGCGGTCTGGGTATGACAATTCGGGCACAGGAACCGCAGGTTCTCGCGCCGGCAATCCAGATAGTCGCCGTTGACGTGATCTACGTGCAGCGTCAACGCGGCACCGTTCCATGTCGGTGGGATGCCACAACACGAGCAGGCGTACGGAACTCCCGATTCGACCAATGCGCGCCGCAGGTGGTGTGGCTTGGCACGCGCACTTCCCGGCGGGCGTACTACGAGGATGTCCGCCGGAGTCAGGCGGTTGAAGGCGGACTGTCCGCGTTGGTGCCCCGAGCCGGTGAAATGCGAAGTGTCGATCTCGAACTTCTTGATTCGCCGGCTGAGGTGAGCGTGTGAACCCCCGGTGATGGAGAGGCCGAGGTATCGCATGACCCCGGCGACGCTCTGCGAACTCTGAACCGCTTCCTGGAGCACTTCTCTCGTGTACTTCACTGGAACCCCTGCCGCTGCCGTGATCGAATATGTGTTCGACAGTAGCCGAGGAGGCCGACAACTTCGGCGCGCTGCCGACCGGCCGGCGCGAGCATTGTCGTCGGCACCCGTCATGAACTGCCCGGCAACTGTGCGCGCGATTCACCCCAATTGGGGTGAATGCCGCGCACGGGCGGCGGAGTCGCACATAACGGTTTTATAACGATCAACGTGAGGAATTCCTCAGGTTTGCTACTCGCCAGTTTTTCCTTCAGCCAGCGGGTTCGTTTCTTACTCGGGAGTCACTTGGACGGTTGGATTGTGACCTGTATCACGCCTACTACCTGGTAGAACGCTTGGGCAGCCGCGAAACGTGAGGAACTCCTCATGATTCTGTGCGAACCTGATCGCGCCCCCGAAGAACATTCCGTGGACCGCCCATGCGCCCGCGAGAGCGTTGTGACGTCGGTGGGTTCCGACCAGGAGAGGACCATCCAGCGTGACGATCGACGAGAGCACACCACTGGGCAACGGAGACGGCTCCGGAGGGTCCCGGTACGCGCCGGCGCGGCCGACCACGGCCAAGCTGCCGCTGCGCGACCGCCTCCTCGCGGGTGAGCCCTACGCGCTCGCATTCGGCGGCCAGGGTGCCGCCTGGCTCGCCCCCCTCGAGGAACTGATCCGCGACAACGGCCTCGAGCCCGACATGACCGACCTGGTCAACGACGCCGCCGCGATCCTCGCGCCCGTCGCGCAGGACCTGCTGGTGGTCCGCCCGGCCGGCTTCGACCCCATCGGCTGGATCCTCGAGCAGGACGTCGCCGACGAGGACGACGCCCCCGCAGGACCCTCCGCCGCGGCCCTGACCTCCGCCTCGGTCTCCCTGCCCGGCGTGCTGCTCACCCAGCTCGCCGCGCTGCGGTCGCTGCGACTGCAGGGCCTCGACCCGGCGACGACTCCGCCCGCCGCCGTGATCGGCCACTCGCAGGGCCTGGTCGCCGCGGAATCGATCGCCGACGGCGGCACGACCGACGGCGAACTGCTCGCCGTCGCGCAGCTCGTCGGCGCAGCGTCGGTCCTGGTCGGCCGTCGCCGCGGTGTCCTCGGCGGCGCCGAGCGTGCGCCCATGCTCGCGGTCTCCGACGTCGACCCGGCCCGCATGCAGGCGATCGTCGACGAACTCGCCGAGGGACTCGACCCCGACCGCGCCGCCGTGATGGCCATCCGCAACGGGCGCCGCCGCGTGGTCGTGTCCGGTCCGCCCGCGCAGCTCGCCCGGGTGCAGCAGCGCGCCGAGCAGATCGCCGCCGACGAGGCCCGCGACCGCGACGCCAAGAAGCGCGGCGGCGCCGTGTTCGCCCCGGTCTTCGAGCCGCTCGCGGTCGAGGTCGGATTCCACCACCCCGCGCTGCAGGACGCCGTCGACACCGTCGGCGCGTGGGCCGTGCGCTGCGGTCTCGACGCGGACCGCGCCACCCGACTGGCCCGCGCCTGCCTGACCGATCCCGTCGACTGGGTGGCCGCCGTGGACTCCGCGATCGACGCGGGCTCCGCGTGGGTCCTCGACCTGGGCCCCGGCGACCTGCTCACCCGGATGACTGCCGGCGCCCTGCGCGGGCACGGCGTCGGCATCGTCGCCACCGCCACCCGCGGTGGCCAGCGCAGCCTCGTCACCCCCGGTGCCGCACCCGAGGTCGACAAGTCCTGGTCCGAGTTCCGGCCGACGCTGGTCACGCTGCCCGACGGCAAGGTCGCCACCTCGACCGCATTCACCCGGCTGACCGGCCGCTCGCCGATCCTGCTCGCGGGCATGACCCCCACCACCGTCGACGCCAAGATCGTCGCCGCGGCGGCCAATGCCGGCCACTGGGCCGAGCTGGCCGGCGGCGGACAGGTCACCGAGCAGATCTTCGCGGACCGCGTCGCCGAGCTGCAGACCCTGCTCGAGCCGGGTCGCGCGGTGCAGTTCAACTCGCTCTTCCTCGACCCGTACCTGTGGAAGCTGCAGCTGGGTGGCAAGCGCCTGGTGCAGCGGGCTCGTGCGGCGGGCGCGCCCATCGACGGCGTGATCGTCACCGCGGGCATCCCCGAGCTCGACGAGGCCGTCGCGCTGATCGAGGAACTGTCCGAGGCCGGCATCAGCCACGTGGCGTTCAAGCCGGGCACCGTCGCGCAGATCCGCTCGGTCATCCGCATCGCGGCCGAGGTGCCCGACTTCCCGGTGATCGTCCACATCGAGGGCGGCAAGGCCGGTGGCCACCACTCCTGGGAGGACCTCGACGACCTGCTCGTGTCCACCTACGCGGAGCTGCGCGCTCGGCCGAACCTGGTGATCTGCGTCGGCGGCGGCATCGGTACCCCCGAGCGGGCCGCCGACTACCTGACCGGCCGCTGGTCCACCGAGTCCGGCTACCCCGCGATGCCGGTCGACGGCATCCTGGTCGGCACCGCCGCGATGGCCACCCTCGAGGCGACCACCGCGCCCGAGGTCAAGCAGCTGCTCGTCGACACCCCCGGCACCCCGGACTGGGTCGGGGCCGGCACGGCGTCCGGCGGTATGGCCTCGGGCCGTAGCCAGCTCGGCGCCGACATCCACGAGATCGACAACGCGGCGTCCCGTACCGGGCGCCTCCTCGACGAGGTCGCCGGCGACGCCGACGCCGTCGCGCAGCGCCGCGAGGAGATCATCGCCGCGCTCGACGTCACCGCGAAGCCGTACTTCGGCGATGTCGCGACCATGACCTACGAGCGCTGGCTGCGCCGCTACCTGGAGCTGGCCGTCGGCATCGACGCCGCGAAGGAATTCGACTGCGGCACGGACTGGGCGCTGGCCTACGCGGAAGCGACCGAGTCGGTCTGGCTCGACATCACCTGGCGGGACCGCTTCGCCGAGATGCTCCAGCGTGCCGAGGCCCGACTGCACCGCAACGACCGCGGGCCGATCCAGACGCAGTTCACCGACGAGCTGACCCTCGAGCGGCCCGAGGCCGCCCTCTGCGCACTCAAGGCCTCCTACCCGGACGCCTCGACCACCCTGCTGCACCCGGCCGACGTGCCATTCTTCACCTCGCTCTGCAAGATCCCGGGCAAGCCGGTCAACTTCGTCCCCGTCATCGACAAGGACGTGCGCCGCTGGTGGCGGTCCGACTCCCTGTGGCAGGCGCACGACCCGCGCTACTCGGCCGACGAGGTCTGCATCATCCCGGGCACCGTCGCGGTCGCCGGCATCACCGAGGTCGACGAGCCGGTGGGCGCCCTGCTCGACCGGTTCGAGCGCGCCACCACCGACGAGCTGCTCGCCGACGGTGTCGCACCCGCCCCGGTCGCGAGCCGGCGGTCGGCGGACGCCCGCGGGCTGCTCGGCGTCGTGCTGTCGGCGCCGGACGTGCTGTGGGCCGGTCGCCTGACCCGCAACCCGGCGCACCGCCTCGGCGACCTCGCCGAGTGGGCCGTGTCCGACGACGTGTCGACGCACGCCCCGACCGGCGCCACCCTGCGCGCCCTCGATGCCGAGCGCGTCGAGCTGCGGGTGCCGCTGGCCGCCGACCGCGCCGTCACGATCGCGCTGACCGTGCCCGACTCGACCCGCGACGGCGGCGCCCCCGTGGTCACCGAGGCCGACGCCGAGGCCGCGATGTCCGCGCTGCTCGGCGTGGCCGCGGGCCAGGAGCTGCCGACCGTCAAGGCGGACGTCGCACGACTGAACGTCGCGTGGATCCCCGACCTGGTCGCAGACCACGCCGGCGTCACCGCGTCCGGGCTGCCCGACTCGCTGAGCCCCGGCACCTCCGCGGTGCCGGACGTCCTCGTCGGCGCCTGCTGGCCGGCGGTGTTCGCGGTGCTCGGCGCCGCCACCACGACCGACGGCGTGCACACCATCGAGGGCATGCTCGACCTGGTCCACCTCGACCACGCGGTGAACCTGGTCGACGCGGTCCCGACAGACGCCGCGGTGCTCACCGTCAAGGCGGAGGGCGCGTCCGTCGTCGACACCGACCTCGGTCGCGTCGTCGAGGTCCGCGTCGAGGTCGGCGCCATGCGCGGCGAGCAGGGCACCACCGCCCCGGTGTTCGCAACCATGGTGGAGCGCTTCGCGATTCGCGGCCGTACCGGCAAGGCCGAGCTGGCCGACCCGCAGCGTGTGGGAGGGTCGCTGACCGATGCCGCCGTCGACACCCCGCGTCGGCGCCGCCGCCAGACCACGATCGTCGCGCCCCGTCACATGGCCGCGTTCGCGCGGGTCTCGGGCGACCACAACCCCATTCACACTTCCGACGCGGCCGCGCTGCTCGCCGGTCTCGGCGCCCCGATCGTGCACGGCATGTGGCTCTCGGCCGCGGCCCAGCAGGTCGTGACCGCCGTCGACCCGGCGGCCACGGTGCCGCCGCGCCGGCTGACCGCGTGGACCGCCCGTTTCCTCGGGATGGTCCGTCCGGGCGCCGAGATCGACGTCCGCGTCGACCGGATCGCCCACGACCGCGGCGCGGAGATCGTCGAGGTCGGGTGCCGGGTGGACGGCGAGTTGGTGATGGTCGCCTCCGGCCGCACCGCCGCCCCGAAGACCGTGTACGCGTTCCCCGGTCAGGGCATCCAGCGTCCCGGCATGGGGCTCGACGCCCGCTCGCGTTCCAAGGCCGCCCGCGACATCTGGGACCGTGCCGACAAGCACACCCGCGCTGCCCTCGGCTTCTCGATCCTCGCGGTGGTGCGCGACAACCCGACCGTCGTCAAGGCGCGCGGCATCGAGCACCGGCACCCGGACGGGGTGCTGCACCTGACCCAGTTCACCCAGGTCGCGATGGCCACCCTCGGCGTCGCGCAGGTCGCGGAGCTGCGGGAGTCCGGCGCCTTCGTCGAGGACTCCTACCTGGCCGGCCACTCGGTCGGCGAGTACAACGCGCTCGCCGCGGTCGCCGGTGTGCTGCCGCTCGAGGCGGTGCTCGAGGTGGTGTTCCAGCGCGGTTCCGCCATGCATGCGCTGGTGCCGCGTGACGCCGCGGGCCGCTCGAACTACCGGCTGGCCGCGATCCGGCCGTCGCAGATCGGTGTCGCCGACGAGGACCTCGCGCAGTTCGTGGCGGACGTCGCCGCGGAGTCCGGTGAGTTCCTCGAGATCGTGAACCTCAACCTGCGCGGATCGCAGTACGCGATCGCGGGCACGGTCGCGGGACTCGACGCGCTCGAAGCCGAGATCGACGTGCGCCGTGAGGCTTTCGGTGGCAAGCGCGCCTACATCCAGATCCCCGGCATCGACGTGCCGTTCCACTCGACCGTCCTGCGCGGCGGCGTCGACGACTTCCGCGAGCGGCTGCTCAAGCTGCTGCCCGAGGAGATCGACCCGGCCATCCTGATCGGCCGCTACATCCCGAACCTGGTGCCCAAGCCGTTCAACCTGGGCCGCGACTTCATCCAGGAGATCGCGGACCTGGTGCCGTCGCAGCAGCTGTCCGACGTGCTCGCCGACTTCGACTCCTGGGCGGCGAAGCCGGTCGCGCTGACCCGTGTGGTCCTCGCCGAGCTGCTGGCCTGGCAGTTCGCGAGCCCGGTGCGCTGGATCGAGACCCAGGACCTGCTCTTCGCCGACGAGTCCGACGGCGGGCTCGGCATCGAGCGGTTCGTCGAGATCGGCCTCGGCGCGGTTCCGACCGTGGCGAACCTGGCGTCGCAGACCCTCAAGCTGCCCGGTCGTTTCGGCAACCCGGTGGAGGTGCTCAACATCGAGCGCGAGGCGGGCGTGGTGTTCTGCACGGACACCGACCCGGCGCCGGTCGAGGATGACGAGCCGGTCGCAGAGGCGGTGTCGGAGGCACCCGCTGCGGCGGCCGCACCCGTCGCGGCCCCCGCGGCACCGTCCGGCGGCCCCCGCCCCGACGACATCGCGTTCTCGGCGTCCGACGCCACCGCCGTGCTGATCGGACTGTGGACCAAGCTGCGTCCCGACCAGATCGGTCCGGCCGACACCATCGAGGCGCTGTGCGACGGCGTGTCCTCGCGCCGCAACCAGCTGCTCGTGGACCTCGGCGCGGAGCTCTCGCTCGGCGCGATCGACGGCGCCGCAGACGCGGACATGGGTTCGCTCGCGGTGACCGTCAACAAGCTGGCTCGCACCTACAAGCCGTTCGGGCCGGTGCTCACCGATTCGCTGAACGACCACCTGCGCAAGGTGTTCGGGCCCTCGGGCAAGCGACCGGCCGCCATCGCGGAGCGGGTCGCCAAGGTCTGGGAGCTCGGCGCGGGTTGGGCCAGCCACGTCACCGCCGAGGTGGCGCTCGGCACCCGCGACGGGTCCAGCGTGCGCGGCGGCGCGATGGGCGGTCTGCACGAGGGTGCGCTGTCCGACGGCGGTGCGGTGGACGCGGTGATCGACGCGGCCGTGCAGTCCGTGGCCGCGCGCCGCGGGGTCGCGGTGTCGATGCCGGCGGCGGGTGGCGGTGCCGGCGGCACCGTCGACGCGGCAGCGCTCGGTGAGTTCACCGAGCACATCACCGGACGCGACGGCGTGCTCGCCTCGGCGGCCCGGCTGGTGCTCGAGCAGCTCGGCCTGACCGACGAGGTCTCGACCGCGTTCTCCGACAACGACACCGAACTGGTGGACCTGGTGTCCGCCGAACTCGGTTCGGACTGGCCGCGTCTGGTCGCGCCGGCGTTCGACGCCCGCAGGGCGGTACTGATCGACGACCGCTGGGCCACCGCCCGTGAGGACCTGGCGCGGCTGTGGATCGGCGACCACGCCACGGTCGTCTCGGTGACCGAGGCCGATTTCACCGGGGCCGGTGGCGCCGTTGCCGCCCATGCCGACTGGTGGCGCAAGCGGGCGGAGTCCGAGGGCCGCGAGGATCTGGTCGGCGCCTACGCCGGCATTGCCGCGGCGGCCGCGGTCGCCGACGAGGAGCCCGGGGTGTGGGCCGACCAGGTGGCCGTCGTCACCGGCGCCAGCAAGGGCTCCATCGCGGCCTCGGTGGCCGGCAACCTGCTGCGCGGCGGCGCGACCGTCTTCGTGACCACCTCGCGGCTCGACTCGGAGCGACTCGGCTTCTACCGGAAGCTGTACCGCGCCAACGCCCGTGCCGGTGCCGCGCTGTGGGTGGTGCCCGCGAACATGGCCTCCTACGCGGACGTCGACGCGCTGATCTCCTGGATCGGCGAGGAGCAGACCGAGACCGCGGGCGGCGCCAAGAAACTGGTCAAGGAAGCCGTCACCCCGACCCTGCTGTTCCCATTCGCCGCGCCCCGAGTCGGCGGCGAGCTCTCCGACGCCGGCGCACGCGCCGAGATGGAGATGCGGGTGCTCCTGTGGTCGGTCGAGCGGCTGATCGGCGGACTGTCGAAGATCGGCTACGACCGTGACGTCGACACCCACCTGCACGTGGTGCTGCCCGGTTCGCCGAACCGCGGACTCTTCGGCGGCGACGGTGCCTACGGCGAGTCGAAGGCCGCGCTCGACGCGGTGGTCACGCGCTGGAAGGCCGAGCGCACCTGGGCCGAGCGGGTCACGTTGGTGCACGCGCTGATCGGCTGGGTGCGCGGCACCGGGCTGATGGGCGGCAACGACCCGATGGTCGAGGCGGTCGAGGCCAAGGGCGTGCGGACCTGGTCCACCGACGAGATGGCGGCCCAGATGCTCGAGAGCTGCGCGCCCGCGGTCCGGGAGCAGGCGGCGACCGCGCCGGTGGAGGTGGACCTGACCGGCGGCCTCGCGGAGGTCCGGCTGGACCTGGTGGCCCTCGCGAAGGACGCCGCGGAGGCCGAGAAGGCCGCGGCGGCAGCCGAACCCGAGGACGACGCGGCCGACACCGTGGATGCGCTGCCCGCGCCCCCGCGGCTCGTGGACGCACTGCCCGCACCGGTGTGGCCGGAGTTGGACGTCAACCCGTCCGACCTGGTCGTCATCGTCGGCGCCGGCGAGCTCGGCCCGTACGGCTCCTCCCGGACGCGTTTCGAGATGGAGGTCGACGAGCAGCTGTCGGCGGCCGGTGTACTCGAGCTGGCGTGGAACACCGGACTGGTCTCCTGGGAGGCCGACCCGGTCGCCGGCTGGTACGACGCCGAGACCGGTGAGTTGGTGCCGGAGGCCGAGATCGCCGATCGCTACCACGACGCCGTCGTCGAGCGGTGCGGCATCCGCACCTACGTCGACGAGGGCGCCATGGTGGACAACACCATGCCGCTGATGACGTCGGTGTTCCTGGACAACGACCTGACCTTCGTGGTCGGCTCCGAGGCGGAGGCCCGCGCCTTCGTCGACTCCGACCCCGAGCACACCGTCGCGGCGGCGGTCCCGGACAGCGGCGACTGGCAGGTCACCCGCCGGGCCGGCACCGAGATCCGGGTGCCGCGCAAGGCGAAGCTTTCGCGGACCGTCGGCGGCCAGATCCCGACCGGGTTCGACGTCACCAAGTGGGGCATCCCCGCGGACATGGCCGGGTCGGTCGACCGGGTCGGTCTGTGGAACCTGGTCACGACGGTGGACGCGTTCCTCACCGGCGGGTTCACCCCGTCGGAGCTGCTGCGCTGGGTGCACCCGTCGACGGTGGCGAACACGCAGGGCACCGGCATGGGCGGCATGACCTCGATGCGCTCGCTCTACATCGACACCCTGCTCGGGGAGTCCCGCGCCAACGACATCCTGCAGGAGGCGCTGCCGAACGTCATTGCCGCGCACGTGGTGCAGTCGTACGTCGGCGGCTACGGCGCGATGGTGCACCCGGTCGCGGCCTGCGCCACGGCGGCGGTGTCCGTCGAGGAGGGCGTGGACAAGATCCGGCTCGGCAAGGCGCAGCTGGTGGTCGCCGGCGGGTTCGACGACCTCGGCATCGAGGGCATCGTCGGCTTCGGCGACATGTCCGCGACGGCGAAGTCGGAGGACATGGCGGCCAAGGGCATCGATGAGCGCCGCTACTCGCGGGCCAACGACCGTAGGCGCGGCGGGTTCGTCGAGTCGGCGGGCGGCGGCACCATCCTGCTGGCGCGCGGCGACCTGGCGCTCGAGATGGGTCTGCCGGTGCTCGGTGTGGTGGCCTGGGCGGGCTCGTTCGCCGACGGTGTGCACACCTCGATCCCGGCCCCCGGTATCGGCGCGCTCGGCGCCGGTCGTGGCGGGCAGGACTCGCAGCTGGCCCTGTCGCTCAACGCACTCGGCGTCACCGCGGACGACATCTCGGTGGTGTCCAAGCACGACACCTCCACGGCCGCAAACGATCCCAACGAGGCCGAGCTGCACGAGCGGCTCGCGGCGGCGCTGGGTCGCAGCGAGGGCGCGCCGCTGTTCGTCATCTCGCAGAAGTCGCTGACCGGTCACGCCAAGGGTGGCGCCGCGGCGTTCCAGCTGATCGGCCTGTGCCAGGTGCTCGGGCAGGGTGTCATCCCGCCGAACCGCAGCCTGGACTGCGTCGACGACAAGATGGCCGAGTTCTCACACCTGGTGTGGGCGCGTGAGCCGCTTCGGTTCGGCGAGCAGTTCCCGCTCAAGGCGGGCCTGCTCACCAGCCTCGGCTTCGGCCACGTGTCCGGGCTGATCGCGGTCGTGCACCCGCAGGCGTTCGTCGAGTCGATCCCCGCCGAGAAGCGGGACGAGTACCTCGAGCGGTCGCAGCAGCGCACGATCGAGGGGCAGCGTCGCCTCGCGTCGGCGATGTGCGGTGGCGCGGACCTCTACGAGCGGCCCGCCGACCGTCGCTTCGGCGGCGACGCCGTGCCGGCGAAGGCGGCCCGCCAGCTCGAGGCGGACGTCCTGCTCACCGAGGACGCGCGCCTCGGCGACGACGAGGTCTACCGCTCCGGACTGCCGGGGTGCCAGTAGATGGCCATCCTGGGAATCGGTTTCGACCTGGTCACCGTCTCCGAGTTCGAGGAGCAGCTGTCCCGGCCGGGCACGGCGATGAAGTCGAGCTTCCGGCCGGGGGAGCGGCGGTACTGCGAGTCCAAGAGCACCGACCCGGCGCGGCACTACGCCGTCCGGTGGGCGGCGAAGGAGGCCGTGATCAAGGCGTGGGCGGCATCCCGATTCGCCCGTCCGCCGGCGGTCGGGGACAACGCCTACGTGCAGATCGAGGTGGTCAACGACGCCTGGGGTCGGCCGTCGATCAAGCTGCACGACGAGGCCGCGGAGTTCCTGCCGGGCGCGATCATTCACCTGTCGCTGACCCACGACGGTGACATGGCCGGGGCGATGGTCGTGATCGAGGAGCCGGACATCGTGGTCCCCCTCGGGAACTGACACCGCCCGGGTCTCCGGGTTCGGAACGGGCCGTTCGATGCCACTACGGCATCGGACGGCCCGTTTTCGCATGCCCGGACCTCGCCCGCCCCTCGAGCAAGATGGCCCAAGGACCGGACAGCGCGCGGACATCGGCGTAGAACGTAAGACGAGGCTGTTCGACGTTCTGTCGATGAAACCAATGGTGGGCGCCTCCGGCACGCGTCGTCGCCAGTCAGCGTCCTCCGGAAGGGCGCATCATGCTCGAATCGACACGGCAACACCCGACACGTCGACCCACTCCGGTCGGCGCGGCGGCGGTCCTCGGATTCGCCGCAGTGCTCGCCCTCGTCCTGGGTGGGTGCGGCTCGAACGACAACACCACCTCCGGCACCGCCCCCACCTCGACTACCGCAACCGGCGACGCCCATGCCGCCGTGACCAACGCGTTCGTCGCGTTCTTCTCGGGGGACACCCCGGGGGCCGAGAAGATCACGCTGGTCCAGAACGGTCAGGCATTCGCGGACACCATCAACGCCCAGGCCGGCTCTCCGATGGCGAAGGGCACCACCGCGACCGTCTCGACAGTCGACCTGGACGCGCCCGGCCACGCGACCGTCACCTACACCGTCCTGATCGACGGCAAGCCCGTCCTGCCGGACCAGATGGGCGAGGCGGTCGACGTGGACGGCAGCTGGAAGGTCGCGCAGACCACGTTCTGCGCGCTGCTGACCCTCGAGGGCAACCCGCCGCCGGTGTGCGCGGTGCCGACCACCGCCGCAGCGCCGAGCTGAGGTTCGCGTGACCTCCGACGCCGCCACGCGGGTGGGCGCGGCGGCGAAGCCCCGGATCGCGCTCGCGACCGTCTGTGCGGTGCTGTTCCTGACCTTCCTCGACACCACGATCGTGAGCGTGACCCTCGGCAGCGTGCAGTCCGACCTGCACGCCGGGGTTATCTCGCTGCAGTGGGTGGTCAACGCGTACACGCTGGTCTTCGCGAGCCTGATGCTCACGGCCGGCTCGCTCGGCGACCGGTGGGGCCGTCAGCGCGTGATGGTCGCCGGCATGGTCGTCTTCTGCGCTGGTTCCGCGGTGTCGGCGCTGGCCCCGACCGTCGCGATGCTGATCGTCGGGCGGGCCGTGATGGGCGTCGGTGCCGCCGCATCCGAACCCGGCACGCTCTCGGTGATCCGGCACATCTACCCCGACCGGGCCGACCGCGCGAAGGCGCTCGGCGCGTGGGCGGGAGTGTCCGGGCTCGCGTTGGCGCTCGGTCCCGTGATCGGTGGCCTGCTGGTGGGCGCGTTCGACTGGCGTGCGGTGTTCTGGTTCAACCTCGCGCTCGGCGCGGTGCTGTTCGTGGCGGCGGTCCGGTTCGTCCCGGACAGTTCCGATCGGCAACCCGGACCGCTCGATCTGGCCGGCTTCGTGCTCGGTTCGACGTTCCTCGGCTGCGTCATCTACGCGGGTATCTCCGGCGAGAGCGTCGGGTACGGCGCGACGTCGGTGGTGACGTTGTTCGTGGTGGGCGGTCTTGCACTGGTCGCGTTCGTCGCGGTGGAGATGCGGGTGCGCAACCCGATGCTCAACTTCCGGTTCCTGCGACCGCCGATGGTGCGCAGCGCGCTGATCGTCGCGTTCGCCGTCTATTTCGGGGTCTTCTCGATCTTCTTCTTCACCGCGTTGTATTTGCAGGAGGTGGTCGACTACTCCGGAATGCGCACGGCCGCAGTCTTTTCGCCGATGGCGGTGGCGATCGTGGCCGGCTCGGTGGCGTGCGGCTTCTGGGTGGCACGCAGTACCGCGGCAGTGCCGATGGTCGTGGGATGCGTGCTCGGTGGCGTCGGGATCCTGTTGACGCGAGCATGTCTGGGGGAGAATCCCTCGTTCACGCTGCTGGCCCTGGCGCTGACGGTAGCGGGGCTCGGATTCGGGATCGCGGTGGTGCCGTTGACCTCCGCGGTACTGACGGGGGTACCGGCCGCGCACTCGGGCATGGCCGCGGCCGCGACGAACACCATGCGTCAGGTGGGGGCGGTGGTGGGGGTCGCGGCGCTCGGCGCCCTGGTGAACGCGCACCTGACCACCGATCTGACCGGCAGGCTGAACCAACTCGCCGTCCCGGTGAACTTCCAGTCCATCATCATCGACGCCATCGAGAAGGGCACGGTGCCCGCGGGCGGAGACGCGTCGGCGTCGGCGGCGTACGGACCGATCGTCGACAAGGTCATCCATGCCACCTACGCGGCGTTTCACGCCGGACTCGACACCGCACTGCTGGTGTCGGCGGTCATGATCTTCGTCGCGGCGGCGGTCACCGTCGTCGCGACACTGCGTGCGTCCACCCACGGCGGCTACGACGAGATTCCGGCGTCGTGACGGTGGGTGACCCGTCGCGGCGTCCGTTCAGCCGGACCGCGATTCCTTCTCCGCGACGAGCAGGTACGCGACCATCAACCGTTTGAGTTCGTCGACGGCGTCGGCATGCGACTGGCCGTCCTGGACCGAGAAGTTGAGCATCGAGTACACGACGTGCACCAGCACCTCGGCCATCATGATCCGGCGGTCGCGCTCGGTGCGAGGGGTGAGCGGGGCCAGCATCAACGCGATCTGCCCGGCCAGCGCCTTCTCCTGGATCTTGCCGGTCGCGCGAGTGGAGGGGGTGGACTGCATCGCCAGCCACACCTCCCGCCGCGACGGGTCCGAGGTCCAGAGCTTCGCGAGGTGGTCGACGAAGTTGTTGAGGAACCGCAGCCAGTCCAGCGACGGGACCTCGCCGTTGAACTGCTCGAGTTCGTCGTGCACGGACGTGAAGTCCTGCCGGTTCAGCTCGCACACTATGACGTACTTGTTGGCGAAGAACTGGTACAGCGTGCCGATCGGGACGTCCGCGCGGGAGGCGACCTCCTCGCAGGTGAACGACTCGAAGCCGACGTCGGTGAGCAGTTCCCTCGACGAGGCCAGGAGTGCGTCGAACTTGCGACGGCTGCGCTCCTGGGTGGGCCGCTTGCGGGGTAGCAGTTCCTGCGGGGCGTCGTCGGTCCCCGCCGACAGCGCATCCGGGTCGCCGGTCCCCGCCGACAGGGCCGGGTCCGCGCGGCGCGAGGCTCGACTACTGGTCATGGCGTCCACCAGTCCAGGTTAGCCGCCACAGGTACCGGATTCGACGAACCCCCGACTTCGGTGTTTCTCCGAGTACCGGATACCTGCGGGCGCCGGGTTGCCCGGGTCAGGCGGCGACGCGGCGGCGGTAGAGCACCGTGGACCAGGCGAACCCGATTACCGTGATCGCCGCGCACCAGCCCAGGGCGAGCCACGCACTGTTGCCGATCTCGGTGCCCATCAGCAGCCCGCGGACGGTCTCGATGATCGGGGTGACCGGCTGGTTCTCGGCGAACCACTGCAGCCACGACGGCATTGAGTCGGCAGGAACGAACGCGCTGCTGACGTACGGCACGAACATGATCACGAAGGTGAAACCGCTCGCCGCCTCCGGATTCTTCGCGAGCAGTCCCAGTGCCGTGGACAGGTAGGACAGTCCGAAGATGAAGGCGCCGATCACCCCGACCACCCCGAGCCACCTCAGCGGGTCACTGGTCGGGCGAAAGCCCATCAGCAGCGCGACCGCGATGACGATCGCGGTGGTGGCGAGGTTGCGCACCACGCTGACCAGTACGTGCCCGGTCAGGAAGGACGACTGCGCGATCGGCAGCGTGCGGAAGCGGTCGATGATGCCCTCGGTCATGTCGGTGGACACGCTGACCGCGGTGGTCGAGGCGCCGAATGCCGCGCACAGCAGGATGATTCCGGGAACGACGTAGTTGATGTAGTCGGTGCCGGTGTTGATCGCGCCGCCGAAGACGTAGACGAACAGCAGCATCAGCATGATCGGCAGCGCCACCGCCATCAGCATGGTGTCGGGGCTGCGCAGGACGTGTTTGAGGTTGCGGCGCAGCATCACCGCGGAATCGGCTGCGACAGAAGTGAATTCGCTGTGTGTGACGGTGCGGGTGCTCATCGGACTGCTGCTTTCGTCGAGTCGGAACCGGTGGCGCGGGGTGCACCGGTGAGGGCGAAGAAGACGTCGTCCAGGTCGGGGGTGTGCAGCGCGAACTGCTCGACCGAGAGTTCGGGGGAGTCGATCCGGTCGAGCAGCGTCTTGAGGGAGGCGATACTGCCGTCGGTCGGCACCTCGACGGTCAGGGTGCCGGCGTCGGTGACAGCCCCGGGCAGCGCGACAGCGGCCCGGTCGAACTGCGTGCGGTCGGCGAACTGAAGTTCCACGTGTCCGCCGTTGACCAGCTTCTTGAGCTCGGTGGGGGTGCCCTCGGCCACGATTGCGCCGCCGTCGATGACGGCGATGCGGTCCGCCAGTTCGTCGGCCTCCTCGAGGTACTGCGTGGTCAGGAAGATGGTCACCCCGCCGTCGGCGAGTTCGCGGATGACGGACCACATCTCGCGACGGCTGCGCGGATCGAGTCCGGTGGTCGGCTCGTCGAGGAAGACGACCTGCGGGTGCGCGACCAGGCTCATGGCCAGGTCCAGTCGGCGCGCCATGCCGCCCGAGTACGTCTCGGCCCGGCGGTCGGCCGCACCGACGAGATCGAATCGGTCCAGCAGTTCCGCCGTGCGGCGGCGTGATTCGGTCCGGCCGAGGTGGTTGAGTTCGGCGACGAGCATGAGGTTCTCGCGGCCGGTCAGCACCTTGTCGACCGCCGCGTACTGGCCGGTGACGCTGATGCTGCGGCGCACCGACTGCGCTGCGCCGGGCAGCGAGTGCCCGGCGACGGTCACCTGGCCGGAGTCGAAGGGCAGCAGCGTGGACAGGATGCGGACGGTGGTGGTCTTGCCTGCGCCGTTCGCGCCGAGCAGGGCGAAGATCCGGCCGACAGGCACGTGCAGGTCGAGTCCGTCGAGGACCAGGTGGTCGCCGTACTTCTTGGTGAGGCCGTGGACGCGGATCGCGTCTCCGGGTTCGTCGTGGTTCATCGATGTTCTCCGATCGCTTCGAGGTTCAGTCACTTCGAGTTCGAGCTCGCTGCATGTCCAGAACTGTGTATGTCATATACTTCGGTTTATAAGGTACACAGTTTTAGGATGAGCGCAAGAGGGGCCGACGACGGGAGAGTTGTACCGATGGACACCGCGGACGAACGCGACCTGCCGCGGACGGTCGCGCTCGCCTGGGGGCTGGCCGAGGCCGGCAGCCGCGGCCCCCGGCGAGGTCTCAGCATCGAGCAGATCGTCGACACGGCAATCGAACTCGCCGACGCCGACGGCATCGCGGCGCTGTCGATGGCCCGCGTCGCCAAGCAACTCGGCTTCACGACCATGTCGCTCTACCGCTACGTCGCGAGCAAGGACGAACTGGTCGAGCTGATCTCCGACCGAGTGGTGGGGCCGCCGCCCGCGATCGCGCCGTCGACCCCGTGGCGGGAGGCGCTCGCGGCGTGGGCGGGCGCCGAGTACGCGGCACTCATGCGGCACCCGTGGTGGCTGCAACTGTCGATCGGGGGCGCCCCGCCGACCGGGCCGAACAACATCGCCTGGCTGGACGCCGGACTCAGCGCCCTCACCGACACGCCGCTGCCGCATTCCCTCCGCTTCCAGGTAGTCCTCACCACGTCGCTGTACGTGATCGGACGGGCGCGTTTCGCCGCGGACTTCGCGACCGCCTCGGCGACGGTCTCGGCGGAGGACGCCGCCGTACGCGACTACCCGGCCCTGCTGCCGCGACTGTTCGAGCCCGACCGGTTTCCGCACCTGTCCGAGGCGTTGGCCGCCGGCGCGTTCGATCCCGACCCCGACGTCGAATGGGAGGACGCGGACTTCGGCTTCGCGCTCGACCTGCTGCTCGACGGCGTCGAGCAGTTGATCGACGCCCATCGCTGACCGGTGCCGCGTATTCACCCGATCCGGGTGAATACGTGCTCGGCTCGCCGTTATCCACTGCACGAAGCCCCCGCGCGGGGGATAGTGCTAGGAAGCCTGCGGCCGCACACAGTCGTCGAAGCTGTGGCGGCCCGTCCGACGGGATGGTGGACCGAATGAGCCTGGACACTGCCGGAGAGTCGAGTTCCACCACTGCGCGCCGGTTGCCGGTCGCGCCGCGGCAGCAGTACATCACCTGGATCGCGCTGGCGATGATGACCACCAGTTCGGTTGCGAGCCTTCGCTCGGCGCCGTCGATGGCCGTCTACGGCCTCGCCTGCGTGTTCCTCTACATCGTTCCCGCGATCGTGTTCCTGCTGCCGACGTCGTTGGTTTCGGCGGAACTGGCGTCCGGCTGGTCCGGCGGCGTCTATCGCTGGGTGGGGGAAGGTCTTTCGGACAAGCTGGGCTTCCTCGCCGTCTGGTGCCAATTCGCGATGACGATCTTCTACTACCCGACGCTGCTCGCCTACGTCGCGAGCACCTTTGCGTACGTGGTGAATCCGTCGCTGGCGTCGAACGGCCTCTACACAGCGATCATCATCGTCACGCTGTTCTGGACGGGCGTGTTCGTCTCCTCACGCGGGATGAAGGCCGTCGCCGGACTCTCCAGTGCCGGACTGGTCCTCGGCACCCTCATTCCCGGCGTACTGCTGATCGTGATGGGCATCGTCTTCCTGGGGCAGGGCAACGCGTCCGCCGCGCCGATGGAATTCAGCGCGCTGCTGCCCGCCTGGACCGGCATCGCCAGCCTGGTGCTCATCGTCAACAACTTCCTGTCCTACTCGGGCATGGAGATGAACGCGGTGCACGTGTCGAGCCTGCGCAAGCCGGCCAGCGAATTTCCGCGCGCCATGTTCGTCGCGATGGGCCTGGTGCTCGGCATCTTCATCCTGCCCGCCATCGCGATCAGCTGGGTCGTGCCGGCGGAGAAGCTCTCGCTGACCGCGGGTGTGATGCAGGCCTTCGACACCTTCTTCGCGCACTTCGGATTCGGCTGGGCCACACCGATTCTGGCCCTGATGCTGATCGCCGCCTCGCTCGGTGGCATGTTGACCTGGCTGGCCGGACCCTCCAAGGGCCTGCTGATGATCGGTCGGCAGGACGGGTTCCTGCCGCCGGTACTGCAGAAGCTCAACAAGCATGGCATCCAGCAGAACATCCTCGTCGCCCAGGGCGCGGTGACCACGCTGATCGCGTTGTTGTACGCCTTCATCCCGGAGGTGTCCAGCGCCTACTGGATCCTGTCGGTCATCACGACCCAGGTCTACCTCGTGGTCTACGTCCTGATGTTCGCCGCGGCGATGCGGCTGCGCCGCCGACAGCCGGACCATCCGCGCGGCTACCGCGCTCCCGCCCTCTTCCTGCTCTGCTGGGTCGGCATCGTGGCCAGTGTCGCGGCCTTCTGCATCGGCTTCGTCCCGCCGTCCCAGTTCGGCGGCGGAAACGTCCTCGTCTACGTCCTGATCGTCGGCGGCGGGTTCGGCGTCGTCGGAATCGGAGTGCCCCTGCTGATCCTGGCGATGCGCAAGCCGTCCTGGAAGCAGGACGTGACAGTCGACCCGCTCGCCGCGCTCAAGGCCGAGGAGGCGTGATGACCGCGCACACCCCCCGGCACGCGGCGGGCCACGAGGTCAACGTCGCCGCGGTGGACGACCTGCACACCCGGCCCGAGAACACCCACCTGATCATCTACCTGGTCGCGTTCGCGCTCTTCGTCGGACTGTCGGTGTGGGGCCTGGTGGCGTTCAACCAGAACCAGCGCGACGCCGAGTCCCTCTCCAAGGCCACCGCATTGGCCGAACGGTTCCAGGCGGCCGGGCTCGGCACCCTGGACGTGGACGCCACCGCCAGGGTGCTCGGGACCACTGGGGGCGTCGCGTGCTCGCATCCGGGCGATGCGCTGCGTCGCGGCGTGCTGGACCAGCAGATAGTCAACGGTGCCGCCGGACCGGGCCAACGCCCGATCATCGCGACCACCGATGTGGTCGCGGGCGAGCGGATCGTGATCGAAACCTACTGCCCCGACCAACTCCGGGGCTTCGTGCAGTACGCCGACGACCTGAAACTGGTGGACGACAAGTGACCGGCGACAAGGCCGGCCGAGACACACGAGGAGGCGACCGTGTCGGATGACAAGACGGATTCGGACCAGATCCGCGCCAAGGTGCAGGCTCTGATGCCCACCGCGCGAGACGAACTCGCGACGCTGGTCGGCTTCCGTTCGGTCGCAGACCCGCGGCAGTTCCCCAAGGAGGAGTGCGTCCGGGCCGCGACCTGGGTCCGGGACGCCTTCCTCGCGGCAGGTGTCGGCAAGGTCGAACTGATCGAGACCACGGACGGCTCGAATGCCGTCGTCGGCCACCAGCCGGGACCGGAGGGTGCGCCGACCGTGCTGCTGTACTGCCACTACGACGTGCAGCCGCCCGGCGACGAGAACAAGTGGCACACCGCGCCGTTCGAGCTCACCGAACGCGACGGTCGCTGGTACGGGCGCGGCGCGGCGGACTGCAAGGGCAACATCGTCATGCACCTGCTGGCGCTGCGGGCCCTGCGGAGTTCGACGACCGATGGCTCGCCGTTCCCGGTCGGGATCCGCCTGGTCGCGGAGGGTTCCGAGGAGATGGGCACGGGCGGCCTCGAGGACCTGGTGCAGGAGCAGCCGGAACTCTTCCAGGCGGACATGATCCTGGTGGTCGACACGGGTAACGCGGAGGTCGGCGAGCCCACCGCGACCGTCACCCTCCGAGGCGTCGCGAACGTCGTGGTGCACGTGGAAACCCTGGCGGGCGAGATCCATTCGGGCATGTTCGGCGGCCCCGCACCCGATGCGATGGCCGCGCTGGTTCAGATGCTCGCGACACTGCGCGACGCGGACGGCAACACCGTGGTCGACGGGCTCGAGTCCGGCCAGTCCTGGGACGGGGTGGGCTACGAGGAGTCCCAGTTCCGCACCGACGCGGGGGTGCTCGACGGGGTCGATCTGCCCGGGACCGGGTCGGTCGCGGACCGGGTGTGGGCCCGACCCGCCCTGACCATCCTCGGGATGGACTGCCCGCCCGTGGTCGGGTCGGCGGCCGCGATCCAGCCGCGGGCCTCGGCCCGGCTGAACCTGCGGGTGCCGCCCGGGATGGATCCGCAGCGGGCACAGGACGCGCTCACCGCGCACCTGCTGTCCAAGGCCCCGTGGGGAGCCCGGGTCACGGTCGAGCCCGAGCAGGTCGGCTCGCCGTTCCGCGCCCGCACCGACGGCCCGGGGTACGCGGCCCTCGGGGCTGCGATGGCGGAGGCGTTCGGCAAGCCGCTGGGCACGGTCGGCCAGGGCGGGTCCATCCCACTGTGCAACGTCTTCGCCGCCGAGGTGCCCGGTGCGGAGATCGTGATGCTCGGCGTCGAGGAGCCACGCTGCCTGATCCACGCGCCGAACGAGAGCGTGGACCCGTCCGAGATCGAGAACCTTGCGGTGGCCGAGGCGTTGTTCCTCGAGAGGTTCGCCTCGACTCCCTCTGCCTGACCCCTGGTGAAGGGAACCTTCATTCGGTCTACCTGGCTGCAGGTTCCCCTCACCCGAGGAGGGGAGTGGGGTCGGACGGGGACAGGGTCGGCGTTACACGGACAGGTCGCGGCGGAGCTTCGCGACGTGTCCCGTGGCCCGCACGTTGTACTGCGCGACCTCGATCTTGCCGTTCTCGTCGACGAGGAAGGTGGAGCGGATGACGCCCTGAACCTTCTTGCCGTACATGGTCTTCTCGCCGAACGCGCCCCACGCCTCGAGCGTGGACTTGTCGGGGTCGGAGAGCAGCGGGAAGGTCAGCTCCTCGGCGTCGCGGAACTTGGCCAGCTTGGCGGGCTTGTCCGGGGAGATGCCGACGACCTCGAGGCCGGCGCCGTTCAGTTCGCCGAGGTTGTCGCGGAAGTCACAGGCCTGCTTCGTGCAGCCGGGCGTGCTGGCGGCGGGGTAGAAGTAGACGATGACCTTGCGTCCGCGGTAGTCGGACAGCGACACCTCCTTACCGTCTGCGTCGGGGAGGGTGAAGGCGGGCGCGGTGTCTCCGGCGGCGAGCCGGTTGTTGTCGGTCACGGTGGTCAGGCTACTTCGTTTCTGCCGTCGGGCGTTCCTGCCGACGACCGTGCGCGGGGCACCGGTACGGTCATGGCAAGCAGATCGACAGACGATAGAAAGTGGGATTCACGTGCCCAGGGACACCGAGAGCATCGAGCGCGACATCGAGCGGGCCCGCAACCAACTCGCGAGCACCCTCGACGAGCTGAGCGTCCGCACCAACCCGAAGCGTCTGGTCGAGAACACCAAGGCCACGTTGTTGGCCAAGGTGAACGAGCCGCCGGTGAAGTTCGCACTGATCGGTGCGGGCGCGTTGGTCGCACTCCTCGTGGTGCGCAAGATCTTCCGGTAGGCCGCGGAGGTGTCCACCCGACTGTCGGGTGGACACCGTGCCGGTCGGTGGGTGGGGCCGGAAGCTGTGCGTCCGGGTACCGGAGTGATCCGCTCGAGTGCGGTGAGATGTGCCCGGTCCCAGAACCGGTTCGTTGTGCGCCATCAGGGACTTGAACCCCGAACCCGCTGATTAAGAGTCAGCTGCTCTGCCAATTGAGCTAATGGCGCCCGTGACGCCTGAGCGACACGAAATCAAACAAGCCCCGGTCCGAGGACTGGGGCTTGTTCGTTGTGCGCCATCAGGGACTTGAACCCCGAACCCGCTGATTAAGAGTCAGCTGCTCTGCCAATTGAGCTAATGGCGCATGTGCGTCTCGCGCTCGTTTCCTTGCGCTCGGTGCGAGAGGAACATTAACAGGAGTTGGCGCCTGAAGTGAAATCGGCTGGTCAGGAGCGGTATCCGGTAACGCCGAGCGGCCCGGGATCGATTGCAATGTGAACGTTATCGCCGTCGTCGTGGCGACCGGGGGTCGGTCCCGCCGTCGGCTGGGATCATTGCTGTTCGCAGGTCACGTCGGTCCGGTACTGGCGGCGGCCTGATCTGGAGTCGTTGTGGAGTGGGGTGGAGTGACGATGAATCGGGTTTCGCTGAGCGCGGTGGCGCTGGGGGCAGCGGCCCTGGTGCTGGGGATCTCGGGATGCACGGTGCCGTCCGGCGGCAGCGAAGCGGGAGCATCGACCGTCGCGATCGACTTGAACCCGGTTGCCGAACTGATCAAGCCCAAGCTGACCTCCGGGGTCGCGGACGGAGCGGTCGGGCATTCGCCGAGTGACCCGGTGACCGTCCTGGTCGGTGACGGCAAACTGTCCGTCGTCACCCTCGCCGACGAGGCCGGCGTGCCGGTGCCCGGTGCCATCGCGCCCGACGGGAAGTCGTGGGTGAACACGGCGCCGCTGGTCTACAACGGTCGCTATCGACTGCAGGCGGACGCCTTCGGCCTCGGTGGCACCGCGACGATCGTCTCGAGCTTCACCACCAGTTCGCCCGGCAATCTCGCGAAGCCGTACATCCTGCCGACAGAGGGCGAGGTCGTGGGTATCGGGCAACCGGTGGCCGTCCAGTTCGACGAGAACATTCCGGACCGCAAGGCCGCGCAGGACGCCATCATCGTCGTCACGAACCCGCCCGTCGAGGGCGCCTTCTACTGGGTCAACAATCGGGAGGTGCGCTGGCGCCCTGAGAATTTCTGGGCCCCGGGCACCACCGTCACCGTCGACGTGAACGTCTTCGGCCGCAATCTCGGCGGCACCCTGTTCGGACAGGTGAACCAGCGGTCGGAGTTCCGGATAGGGGACGCCATGATCGCGACCGCCGACGACAACACCAAGCAGGTCACCTTCGAGCGCAACGGTCAGGTGGTGATGACCATGCCGACCTCGATGGGTAAGGACAGCACGCCCACGGACAACGGCGTCTACATCATCGGGGACCGGTTCGCGAACCTGGTGATGGACTCGTCCACCTACGGGGTGCCGGTGAACTCCCCTCAGGGCTACAAGACGCCGGTGGACTGGGCCACCCGCATGTCCTACAGTGGCATCTTCTTCCACTCCGCGCCGTGGTCGGTCGGACAGCAGGGCTACACGAACACCAGCCACGGCTGCCTGAATCTCAGTCCGGCTGACGCCAAGTGGGTGTACGACAACACCAAGCGCGGGGACCTGGCGATCGTGAAGAACACCCTCGGCGGCACGCTCTCGGGTACCGACGGCCTCGGCGACTGGAACGTCCCCTGGGCCACGTGGAAGGCTGGCAACGTCGCGATGTGACGCCCGCTCGACCACCGTTTCGGGGTGATGGTCCCGCCCGGTGGTGAGGGTTCCTAATTGATTCTTACGCGGGCCCGAAAGCCCGTTCAGCCGGGCCCTTCGTGCCGGTGGGGTGTGATGCTCATGGGTTCCTGGCGGCCGCTCCCGCGGGACGCCTTCACACAGAGAACGGCGCGGCTCACCCGGCGTGGAGGGTTTCGGTGGTGTCCTGCTCGTGGTGCGAGCCGGCCGCAGGGATCAACCTCTCGTGTGGTGTTCACGAGCTGCGAGCTCTTCGATAGATCGAGGCCCCTGCGGTGTGCTGGCGTCACGACACGACTGATGAGATGACGGACCCGCATCCTGCGTGAGTCCTGCAATTAGGGCGTCGTGTGACTCCACTTCGGTTCGACCGACCGTGTTCCTCGACGTGGCAGGAGAGTGGATGTGGACCGTTTCTGCGGAATCGATTGGGCCGACGATCATCACGACATCGCCGTCATCGACGACACCGGGGCCGTGCTGATCAAGGGGCGGGTGAGCAACGATGCGGACGGGTTCGCCCGGCAGCTCGAGATGCTGCCGACGCCGGTGACAGTCCGGAGAATCCGATCCCGATCGCGATCGAGACTGATCGCGGCCTGTGGGTCGCGACTTTGCGGGCGACCGGCCGGGTCGTCTATGCGATCAACCCACTCTCCGCTTCTCGCTATCGCAGCCAGCGCGCCGTGTCCGGTGCGAAATCCGATGCTGCGGATGCCGTGATGTTGGCAAACATCCTGCGCCTCGACGCCGACTCGCACCGACAGATTCCCGATGACACCGACCTCGCTCGCGCGATCAAGGTCCTTGCCCGCGCCCAGCAGGACGCGGTGTGGGCGCGGACGGCACTCGGTAACCAGATTCGTTCGCTGCTCAAGGACTACTTCCCGGCCGCTTTAGTTGCGTTCGATGCGTTGAGCGGTGGCGGGATCACTCGAGCCGACGCCCGAACAGTGCTCGTCGCGGCTCCAACTCCCGGTGATGCGGCGAAGCTGACGCCCGCGAAACTGCGTGCACTGTTGAGGAAGGCAGGCCGGCAACGCAACGTCGACGCCGACACTGCCCGACTTCGTGAGGTCTTCCGCACCACCCAGCTACAGCAGCCCGAGTTTTTGAGCACGCAATGGGCATCCAACTGCGGACGCTGGTGCAGCGGCTCGATGCTGCCTGCGCCGCGGTCGAGGCCCTGACCGAGGCGACAACCCGGCACTTCGAGCGTCATCCGGATTCCGAGATCATCACGAGCTTCCCCGGTCTCGCCGCGGTCAGCGGGGCACGACTGCTTGCCGAGATCGGCGATGATCGCTCACGGTTCGCCGATGCACGCGGGTTGAAGGCGTATGCCGGCGCCTCACCTGTTACCCGCGCGAGCGGCAAGCGAACTGTCGTGATGCACCGGCAGATCAAGAACAACCGCCTTGCGTCTGTCGGCTCGTTCTGGACCCTCGTCGCGATCCAGACCTCGCCCGGAGCCCGGGGACACTTCGACCGACGCCGCACCTCTGGGGACTGGAGTCGGCAAGCTCAACGCCACCTGTTCGGCAAGCTCCTCGGCCAACTCCACACCTGCCTCCGTACGCGACAGGCTTATGACGAACTGAGAGCATTTCCACTCGCATCGGCGATCGCTGCGTAGCTCGATCGACAATTGCGCGAGCGCTGTCCCACCTGCCTACTCGGAGCCCCTGCTGGTCCACTCGCCACCTGAAACTGCTGATCCCCCAGACCCCTTCACCATTGGTTGGTCAACGGTGTTGCTGGTGGGCTGCGAGTCCCGAACGAAGTCGGCGACAGTGCGTGGCGGTTCGTCATCCGAAATGAACGGCTCTTCCAAGTCATCGAGGCACTCGAATTGGTCGTCGTTCGGCTGGACGTTGTCGGTCACAGAGCTCTCCTCAGCGATGTCGCTTGCTGAATCGAGACGCTACTCCAACCAAGCGCCTGATCCCACGTATGAGCGCCCTGTTAACTGCACCTTCGAGACAGAGCCCGCGGATCTGACGAAGTGGTGGAGCGGAATGGACTACTGCTGCGCGTTACGACGAGAATCGGTTGATGATCCGTTGCGGATCAACAGATTCAGGGGGCAATCGCCGCAGTAGAGCGTCGAGCACCATTCCATCCAGCGCGGCTGCAAGCTGGGCAGCGTCGGCCTTCGTCAAGCCGCGTTCGCACAGAACTGCAACGAGGCGGTCCCTGCCGTGAACCAATTCCGTCGCGAGCTCGTCGTCGTGAAATGAGGCGACGATGAGTTCGTAGCGGGCACGGGTTCTCCCTGCCTCTACATCGAGCCACCGTGCAGTCTGTTGATGTGGGGTTTCCCCTGGAGACGGCAAGTCTCCGTCGAGTAGGTGACGGACCATCCTCAGAACCAAACCGCGTTGGTTCGCGAAGTGATGCCGGGCTGTGCCGTGTGGGACGCCGGCCTCGTCTTCGACACCTCGCATCGACCAGCCTCGGAACCCGACTCTGCCGAGTAGCTCCAATCCGGCATCGAGCAGAGCCTCCCGCGTGGACTTCTCCATGCGGAGAGTTTATCGTGAGGCGGCCCTCTCCACGTGGAGAAATCTTTCAGATTGGAGCATCCAGTGGTGATCTTCTTCGACGTCCTTCTCGCACTCGCCATAGCCATGACGCTGTGGTTCGTCGGTTACGTGCTCTACCGCCTGGTGAGCGACGCGCCGAATCAGCGGTAGGCAGACCCTCCGGCGGCGCACTCTCTGAGGGTCGATAACGCGCGGTGAGAACAGGCTGGAGAAGTCTCCGGAGCAGCCCACGCCTTGAATAGTGCAGTGAAACGGCTTCTGACCACAGATGCGCCGCAACCACTTGCGCCTTAGCAAACTGAGATGTCTCTGTGTAAGTCAAGCAGGAACTTCGTTCGAACGCCGAGGCAACCGAGTTTGGTGCGGGTCGATGAGGGAAGCATCGGCCCGCACCATTTTTCCTGTTCAGGGACGTAAGCCCGCGGCCCGCAACCTAACTGATTCGCCCTCTGGCCGGGCGGCTACGTGCAGCAGTTCGGGTCGAGGACCAGGCGCAGTGCGTCGAGGGAGTCGGTCCGGGCGCTGTAGAAGACGTTCATGCCGCGGCGTGTGGGCGCGACCATGCCGGCCTTCTTGAGCTGGCCGAGGTGGTGGCTGACGGTCGATTCGGCGAGGCCGACGCCGGTGGCCAGGTCGCAGGTGCAGACCTCGCCGCCGTCCGCGGTGAGCAGGATCGACATCAGCTTGATCCGGACCGGATCGGCCAGCGCCTTCAGGCGCAGTGCGACCTGGAGGGCCGTGTCGTCGCTCATCGGCGCGGCGGACACGGGGGCGCAGCAGATGGGCGCGCTCACATCGACGATCGGCAGGGCCTTCGGCATGGGGTCGATACTACCTAGTTTCTTGACTTATGTCGAAAAGGTGGGAGGCTGTAGCCGTCCCCTTATTCGACATAAGTCACATCCATGGAGGCTGTCATGTCACGCGCCCAGCTCGCTCTCAACGTCGACGACCTGCAGCAGGCGGTCATGTTCTACTCCAAGCTGTTCAATACCCAGCCGGCGAAGCTCAAGCCCGGCTACGCGAACTTCGCCATCGCCGAACCGCCGCTCAAGCTCGTACTGCTCGAGAACCCCGGCCAGGGCGGCACCATCAACCACCTCGGCGTCGAGGTCGAATCGTCGACGAAGGTGCACGAGGAGATCGCGCGACTGACTGGGGAAGGCTTGTTCACCGACGAGGAGATCGGCACCACCTGTTGCTTCGCCACCCAGGACAAGGTGTGGGTGACCGGCCCGGCCGGGGAGAAGTGGGAGGTCTACACCGTGCTCGCCGACTCCGAGACCTTCGGCTCGAGCCCCCAGCACCTCGACCCCGAGACCGAAGGTGGCGTGTGCTGCGGCACCGCCGCCGAGGAGAATGCACCCGCCGGAACGTCCTGCTGCTGAACGACACACCGCCTGCCCGGCCCGGAGGCTCGGAGCCGGGCAGGCGGTCAGTCGTGATTCCGTAGGCCTGCTGCGAGGTCGGTGACGCGGGCAGCGATGTCGTCGCGGACCAGGCGCATCCGCTCGATGCCGTCGATGCCGCGCTCGGACGGTTCGTCGGTGTCCCAGTTCTCGAATCGGGTGCCGGGCACCGGGTCGAGGTGAGCCTCGGTGCCGAGGGGGACGTCGACGTCGACGTCGCGCACGAGCTGCGCGTCGATGGGCTTCGGGTGCTCGCCGGTGATGTCGACACCCACTTCGAGCAGGGATTCTGCGGAGAGGGCGTTGATCGCAGCGCCGGGTTTCGTTCCGGCCGAGTGGACGTCGACGGTGTCGCCGGCGGCGGCTCGCATCAGGCCGGCGGCCATCTGCGACTTACCGCCGTTCTTGACGCACACGAACAGCACAGAGGGTCTGGTCATCGAGGGGTCCTCGTCTCAGGTGGTCGCGGGAACGAGTTCGGCGATCAGCGCTTCGACACGCTCGCGTATCTGGTCCCGGATCGGGCGGACGGCCTCGACGCCCTTGCCTGCCGGATCGTCGAGGGCCCAGTCGCGGTAGCTGATTCCGGGGAACACCGGGCACGCGTCGCCGCAGCCCATGGTGATCACCACGGTCGAGGATTCGACTGCGTCGGGGGTGAGGATCTTCGGCGACTGCATCGAGATGTCGACGCCGACCTCGGCCATCGCCTCGACGGCCGCGGAGTTGATCGTCTCGGCGGGTGCGCTGCCGGCGGAGCGGACTTCGATCGACTCGCCGGCGAGGTGGGTGAGGAATCCGGCGGCCATCTGGGAGCGGCCGGCGTTGTGGACGCAGACGAACAACACGCTCGGTGTCGTGGACATGAACGGTCCTTTCGGGAGACGAAGTCGGTCAGGCGGACACGGGTGTGCTGGTGAAGCGTTTGCGCAGTGCGAGGGAGACGTAGACGAGCCCGACGAGGACGGGGACCTCGATGAGCGGACCGACCACCCCGGCCAGCGCCTGGCCGGACGTCGCGCCGTACGTCGCTATGGCGACGGCGATGGCGAGTTCGAAGTTGTTGCCCGCCGCGGTGAACGCGAGCGTGGTGGTGCGCTGGTAGCCCAATCCCAGTGCGGCGCCGAGAAGGTAGCCGCCGCCCCACATGATCGCGAAATACGCGAGCAGCGGGATCGCGATTCGCACCACGTCGAGGGGACGGGAGGTGATCTGGTCGCCCTGCAGCGCGAAGAGGATCACGATGGTGAACAGCAGCCCGTACAGCGCCCACGGGCCGATCCTCGGTAGGAACGTGGACTCGTACCAGTCGCGCCCCCTGGCCTTCTCGCCAAAGCGGCGGCTCAGGTAACCAGCGAGCAGCGGGATGCCGAGGAAGATCAACACCGATTTGGCGATCTGCCACGGCGAGGTGTCGATAGTGGTCTGCTCCAGTCCGAGCCAGCCGGGCAGCACCGAGAGGTAGAACCAGCCGAGGACGGCGAACATGAGCACCTGGAAGACGGAGTTGATCGCGACCAGGACGGCCGCGGCCTCGCGGTCCCCGCACGCGAGGTCGTTCCAGATGATCACCATCGCGATGCACCGGGCCAGGCCGACGATGATCAGCCCGGTCCGGTACTCGGGCAGGTCCGGCAGGAAGATCCAGGCGAGGGCGAACATCAGTGCGGGCCCGAGGACCCAGTTCAGCACCAGTGAGCCGATCAGGAGCCTGCGGTCGCCGGTGACGGTGTCGAGGCGGTCGTAGCGGACCTTCGCCAGCACCGGGTACATCATGACCAGCAGGCCGAGCGCGATCGGCAACGAGATGCCGTCGATCTGCACCCTCCCGATCGCAGTGTCCAGTCCGGGGATCGCGCGTCCGAGGAGCAGTCCGGCGACCATTGCCGCGCCGATCCAGACGGGCAGGTAGCGGTCGAGGGTGGCCAGCTTGCCGACGACCACGGAATGTTCGGTTGTCGTGGTCACGCGGGAACCTCCGTGCAGGCCTCGGACGCCGCAGCGGGTTCACCCTCGGTGAGCAGCACGGCCGAGAGTTGCTGCAGCGCAGCGGGGATCGCCCGGTAGTAGACCCAGGTGCCCCGTCGCTCGCAGTCCAGCAACCCCGCCTCGCGCAGCACCTTGAGGTGGTGCGAGATGGTCGGCTGAGACAGCTCGAACGACTCGGAGATGTCGCATACGCAGGCCTCTCCGCCGGCATGACTGGCAACCAGGCTCAGCAGTCGCAGACGGACCGGATCGCCGAGCGCCTTGAACATCCGGGCCAGGTCACCCGCCCAGTCCTGGGTCAGCGGCTCGCGCGCCAGCGGCGCACAACAAGCGCCGATCTCCGACGATTCCTGATTCGACACCCGTCAATATTGACAGATTTCAAATCACGAGTCGAGGGTGAGCCCCTGACTCCTCGTGCGATTGCCGCGGCGTGCGCCGTCAACCTGCCCAGTTGGTCGTCACGCATCGTGCGCCAAAGTCGTTTCGCAACCTTCCTTTTCAGGCAGCGCATCGCCTCGCGTGGCGTCTTGCCCTCCTCGATCCTGCGGCGGTGATATCCGTAGCCGGGGCTCATCGGTGTCCGCGCCTGGGGCACGGCGACGATGTGGATGGCGGCGTCGAGGGTCCGGTCGCCGCCACGGGAGAGTCGGTGGCGCTGCTTGTCGGCGCTGGCGACCTCGACTGGCGCGGTGCCGGTGTAGCTCGCAAACTCGGCCTCGTTCGCGAATCTGGTGGGGTTGCCGGTACGGGCGAGGAACGATGAACTGATCCGGATCGACCCGAGGTCGGTATTCGACGCCGGGTCGACGGCGGTGGCGGTGTGGGTGGACTTGTGTGGGTCGATACCAATCACGATCACCGAGGCGGGCCTCTTCCATGCGAGTGGACAGGGGGTATCCGCGGCCGGCATTCCGACTTCCGGTCGCATCCTTCGGCGACGGTCCTCTGTTGAGCCAAGCCACGAACGGGAACCGTGGGGAGGACAGAACCCTCTTTGAGCCAACCCTTCGGCCGGACGGGTGGCAGGAAGCGCCTCGAGCCATCCCCACGGTCACACGGCACGCCAATAACCCGTCAGTTCGAACGCGAGGCCGCGAACCCATACAAGTCGGAAGCGTCGACCTGCACCGTTCTTCGAGGAGCTCGCCCTACGTGACTGCGTGTCTGATTCGGGGACCCCAGATTAGGGTTGCCGTATGCCGTGGAACTTCACGACCGATGAGGACTTTTTCGGTGATCGCGAGGTGGCGAGCCGAACCTACTCACCTACGCAACCGCGGATGACGCAGCGTCATCGGCAGTTGATTGAACTGTTCGAGCGGCCTACGGAGGCATGGTCGTGTCGCGCACTTCATGCATGTCTCGCGAGTGTCGCCAGCAATTCGTGGTCCATGGTGTGGGGTGTCGGTGTCATCGACGCCTGGGTTGAAGGAGATGTGGCGTTCTGTGTGGTGTACCGGTACCACGGGTACCCGAGCACATTGGGTATTCGTCGAACGGTGGACGACTACCCGAACGGTGCGGCCGCTGAGGATCCTGTGCGGTTCGGGCAGGACGTTGCCGCCGGAGACCTCGGCGAGCCGCTGGGAACCGTGGCGCGGAAATTGAAGCCAGACGCCGCTGGTATCCATTGGTGGGGATCGCTGGGAGAGTCCCTCCCAGTCAACCCAGCTGAGCGCGAAACTTAGCGGCCGGATTCGGGTCGAGGTCGGCAAGTTCGCGTGACAGTTGATAGTCGTCGCGCATGGTGCGCCAGAGCTTCTTGGCGACTTGCGGTTTGAGGCGTCGCATGGCCTCGCGGGAAGTCTTGCCTTCCGCCATCTTGCGTTGGTGGGAGGCGTATCCGCCGCCGGCATTCCGACTTCCGGTCGCATCGTTCGGCGACGGTCCTCTGTTGAGCCAGGCAGCGAACGGAGACCGTGGGGAGGGCAGAACCCTCTTTGAGCCAACCCTGCATCCGGACGGGTGACAGGAAGCCACCGAGCCATCCCCACGGTCACCTACGGCACGCTACGAACCCGTCAGTTCGAACGCGAGACGGCGAGCCAATTCAAGTCGAAAACCATCGCTGGTGGGTGTTCACCGGCCCGCCGCCGACGTGTCACTGCGCTGACGCCGGTTCGCAGCCCGGATGCCCGACTCTTCGATGCGTGACCCCCACCGAGGCTCTCGCCCAGGATCGGCTCGCCACCCTCACCGCACCGCGGTACACCCTGCTGCTGTCCTCCGATCGGGAACACCGGACGGCGGCGCAACGACTTCGCTACCAGGTCTTCGCCGCCGAACCGGGCTTCGAGTCCGCCGTCCGCGGCATCACCGACGGCCTCGACGCCGATCACTTCGACGAGTACAGCGACCACCTGCTCGTGCGCGACGAGCTGACCGACGAGGTGGTCGGCTGCTACCGGATGCTCACCCCGGACGCGGCGACCGCCGCGGGCGGGCTGTACGCGGCCACCGAGTTCGACGTCAGCGCACTCGACCTCCTGCGCCCGGGACTGGTCGAGATGGGCCGGGCCTGCGTACACCCGGACCACCGCACCGGGTCGGTGCTCGGGTTGATGTGGGCCGGCATCCTCAACTACCTCGACCTCACCGGCTACCGCTGGGCGATGGGCTGCGTGTCGGTGCCGATGCGGGCGCTCCCGGACGACGTTCCCGGAGCCAACGTCCGCGCGGTCCGCGACCTGTTGCTCGCCGGGCACGCGACCGCCCCGGACCGTCGGGTCCGGCCGATCCGCCCCGTGCCGATGCCGGACGCGGCGCCGACGCGGTCGGGTCGGGCGGTCCTGCCGCCGCTGCTGCGCGGCTATCTGCGGCTCGGCGCGAAGGTCTGCGGGGAACCCGCGCACGACCCCGACTTCGGCGTCGCGGACTTCGTCGCGCTGCTGGGCATGGACCAGGCCAACGACCGGTACCTGGACCGGCTGCGGTCGGTCGCGGCGCAGGTCCCGGTGATCACCCGGTGAACCACCAGTGGATGCCGTCGAGTCCCTGCGGCGACGGCTGCGTGCCCGCCGCCTCCGAGCGGGCCGGGGTGGTGCGTGTCGCCGGCCGGTACGCGATGCTCGCCGCCATGCTGCTGACCCTGCCGGTGCTGCTCGCCGGTGGGATCCTGCCCGGGCGCTGGCGACGTCGACTGCAGCGGGGCTACGCGCGGGCCGCGCTGCGGGGGATGGGCCTGCGGATGCGGGTGCACGACGACGGCCGAGCCGAGCAGTCGCTCGGCCGAGGCGTACTGGTGGTGGCGGGGCACGTGTCCTGGACGGACGTGCTGGTGCTCAGCGCCCTCGAACCCGCGGACTTCGTCGCCAGGGCCGACCTGCTCGACTGGCCGCTGCTCGGCACACTGGCCCGACGCATGCGGGTCATTCCGATCGACCGGGGCCGACTGAGCGAACTGCCGGGTGCCGTGGACGAGGCGGCCGAGCGGATGCGGGGCGGGGCCCGGGTGGTCGCGTTCCCGGAGGGCACCACCTGGTGCGGCCGGGCCTACGGCAGGCTCCGCCCCGCGATGTTCCAGTCCGCGATCGATGCGGGGGCGCTGGTGGCGCCGATCGGCATCCGGTACTGCCGGGCCGGCGGCGAACTCGACACCGCTGTCTGTTTCGTCGGCGACCAGACCATGGCCGCGTCGCTGCGCCGGATCGTGCGGCTGCGCCGGATCGAGGTCGAGGTCCGGTTGGCGCCGCTGCTGGAACCGGGCACCGATCGCCGCGAACTGGCGGCGCGGTGCGAGGCGCTGGTGCGGTGCGACGCCGACACGGTCGCACACGAGATTCTCGAGCGCACCCTGGTGGGGCGCGCCACATTCGCATCCTGACGCGCCTACCAGCGCAGTCGCCCGTCGGGGCGGGATGTGGCGACGGGCTATCCTGGTCGGGACATGAATTCGCCTCGCCCCCGTACTCCCGGCCGCAGTGACACCCCGCGGTCCGCTCCGGTGTACCTCGATCACGCCGCGACCACCCCGATGCTTCCCGAGGCGGTCCACGCCATGACGGAGGTGCTGTCGACGGTCGGCAACGCGTCGTCGCTGCACGGATCCGGGCGGGCGGCGCGCCGCCGTGTCGAGGAGTCGCGCGAGTCGATCGCGGCCGACCTCGGCGCACGGCCGTCGGAGGTCCTGTTCACCTCCGGTGGTACCGAGTCCGACAATCTCGCGGTCAAGGGGATCTACTGGGCGCGCCGCGATGCCGACCCGCGCCGCCGTCGCATCGTCGCGAGTGCCGTCGAGCACCACGCCGTCCTCGACGCCGTGGAGTGGCTGGCCTTGCACGAGGGCGCGGAGGTGACGTGGCTGCCCGTGGACGCGCAGTGCCGCGTCGACCCCGCCGTGCTGCGCGCCGAGCTCGAACGCCACGGCGACGAGACCGCCCTGATCACGGTCATGTGGGCCAACAACGAGGTCGGTTCGATCATGCCGATCGCGGAACTGTCCGCCGTCGCAGCCGAATTCGGCATCCCGATCCACAGCGACGCGGTGCAGGCCGCCGCTCAGCTGCCGGTGGACTTCGCGAGCAGCGGACTGTCCGCGCTGAGCGTTGCCGCACACAAGTTCGGCGGACCGCACGGAACCGGTGCGTTGCTGCTCGGCCGGACGGTGCCGTGTGTTCCGCTGCTGCACGGCGGTGGTCACGAACGCGACCTGCGCGCCGGAACCCTGGACACCGCGTCGGTGGTGTCGATGGCGACCGCGCTGCGAAAGACCGTGACGGATCTGGACTCCCGAACCACGGAACTGACCCGGTTGCGCGACCGCCTGCTGGACGGTGTGGCGTCGGTGATCGACGGCGCGGTGCTCAACGGACCGCGCGGTGCCGACCGGCTGCCGGGCAACGCGCACTTCACCTTTCCCGGTTGCGAGGGTGATTCGCTGCTCATGCTGCTGGACGCGGCCGGCATCGAGTGCTCCACCGGATCGGCGTGTACGGCCGGAGTGGCGAGCGCCAGTCACGTGCTGATCGCGATGGGCGTCGACTCCCGGTTGGCGCGCGGATCATTGCGGTTCTCGCTCGGGCACACCTCGACCGACGCAGATGTGGACGCACTCGTTGCGGCGCTACCGCAGGTCGTCGAAAGAGCAAGGGCCGCTGGACTTGCCGGCGCGGGATCACGGGGAGGAGTGCGCTGATGCGAGTACTGGCGGCGATGAGTGGCGGAGTGGACTCCGCGGTGGCCGCGGCGCGCGCCGTCGAGGCCGGACACGAGGTGGTCGGGGTGCACCTGGCGCTGTCCACCGCGCCGGGGACCCTGCGCACCGGCTCGCGTGGGTGCTGCTCCAAGGAGGACGCCGGCGACGCCCGCCGCGCGGCCGACGTCCTCGGGATCCCGTTCTACGTCTGGGATTTCGCGGACCGGTTCAAGGAAGACGTGATCGAGGACTTCATCGAGTCCTACGCCGCCGGCGAGACACCCAACCCGTGCCTGCGCTGCAACGAGAAGATCAAGTTCGCCGCGCTGGCCGACCGCGCGCTCGCGCTCGGCTTCGACGCCGTCGCCACCGGGCACTACGCGCAGCTCACCGACGGGGTGCTGCGCCGCGCGGTGGACGCGGACAAGGACCAGTCGTACGTGCTGGGCGTGCTCACCGCGGCGCAGTTGTCGCGGGCGATGTTCCCGGTCGGCGACACCCCGAAGCCGCAGATCCGCGCCGAGGCCGCCGAGCGTGGGCTCGCCGTCGCGGACAAGCCCGACAGCCACGACATCTGCTTCATCCCGTCCGGGGACACCCGTGCGTTCCTCGGCGCGAAGATCGGGATCCGGCCCGGCAAGATCGTCGACGCCGACTCCGGCGAGGAACTCGCCGACCACGAGGGCGTGCACGGTTTCACCATCGGCCAGCGCAAGGGACTCGGCGTCGAGGGCCCGGCGGCGGACGGCAAGCCGCGCTACGTCACCGAGATCGAGCCCGAGACCGGCACCGTGAAGGTGGGTTCGGCCGAGCGACTGCAGGTGTGGTCGATCGCGGCCGACCGCGCGATCTGGACGTCGGGCGTCGCGCCCACCGGCCCCGTCGAATGCGTCGTGCAGGTGCGCGCGCACGGCGGACTGGCGCAGGCCGTGGTCGAGGCCACCGTCGACGGCGGGCTCGACGTGCAGCTGCGCGAGCCGCTGACCGGCGTCGCGCGCGGTCAGGCGGTCGTGCTGTACCGGCCGGACCCGGCAGGCGACGTCGTGCTCGGCAGCGGCACCATCGCCGGCACCGGCTCGGACCGTCGGTGACGTCGGCGTCGATCCCGGTCGGGATCGCGACCGGCGTCGGCTCCTGGCCCGGCACCGATCCCCGCGAGGCCGGCGCCGTCTCGGTCGGCGAACTGTCGGCGTTGCCGCACCTGGTCGAGTTGCCCGCCCGCGGGCTCGGCGCGGACATGATCGGCCGCGCGGCGGCACTGCTGGTCGACCTGCCGCTCGACACCTCGACCACCGGCTATCGCATCGCGCAGCGGCCCGGGAAGGTCACCCGCACGGCGCGGGACCTGCTGGCCCGCGACCTCGACGCGCTCGAGGAGTCCTGGGAGGTCGCCGGGCTGCGCGGCACTGACCAGCCGGTCAAGACGCAGTCGGTGGGTCCGCTGACCCTGGCCGCGCAGCTGGAACTGTTCGGCGGGCACCGAGCGCTCACCGATCCCGGCGCGGTCCGGGACCTCGCGGAGTCGCTGACCGAGGGCGTGCGCGCGCACGTCGCCGAACTCACGCGCCGGCTCGGCTCGCCGGTGGTCGTGCAGTTCGACGAGCCGAGCCTGCCCGCAGTGCTGGACGGTTCCCTGTCGGGGGTGTCGATCCTGCAGACGCCCCGCGCGATGCCCGAACCGGAGGCACTGTCGGTGCTGCAGTCGGTGGTCGGGCAGGTGGAGGTCCCGGTGCTGGTGCACTGCTGCGCGGCGGGCGCGCCGCTGGACCTGTTGCGGCGCAGCGGGGCACAGATGATCGGGCTGGACGTGAGCCTGCTGAGGGCCGCGGACCTCGACGGGGTCGGCGAGGCGCTCGAGGCCGGGCTGTCGTTGGCGCTGGGTCTGGTCCCGACCGTCGCGCCGGACCGTGTTCCCGGCTGGCGGGCGCTCGCCGAACCGGCGGTCACGCTCGTCGACCGTCTGGGTTTCCCGCGGGCCGTGCTCGCCGACCGGGTCGTCGTCACACCACGATGCGGGCTGGCCGGCGCGAGTGCCGGCTGGGCGCGCGAGGCGTTGCGACGTTCCGCCGAAGTCGCGCGGGCGTTCGCCGACGGCGCCGAGTTCGACTCCTGAGCCACTGAACGGCGGGGCCCCCGGGACAGCGCACCAGTGGCACTACGATCGCCCCATGAGTAACTTCGACGCGGCCGTCATCGCCGCGGTCATCGGCCACATGAACGGCGACCACGCCACGGACAACCTGACCATCGTGCGCGCCTTCGCAGAACCCACCGCCGCCGCGGCCACCATGACCGGACTCGACACCGAGGCCGGCGAATGGACGGCGACGGTCGACGGCGCCGAGAAGGCCGTTCGGGTGCCGTGGCTCGGACCGGTCACCGACCGCGCCTCCATCCGCACCGAGGTGGTCGCGCTCTACCAGGCCGCCAACGAGCGCCTCGGCATCGAACCTGTCGAGCACTGAACCGAGTCCGGCTGCGGCGCTGTTGCAGCCGGACTCGTCGGCATCGCGTCAGCGCGTGAGCGCCCGGCGAATCAGGGTTGCCGTCTCGTCGTCGTAGGCCACCAGGGTGACAACGTCGACGTCGGTGGTCGCGGTGGTGACCGCGTCGACGGCCACGTTCACGGCGTCGTGTCGGGGCCAGCCGTACGCTCCCGCGGAGATCAGGGGGAAGGCGACGGTGCGCGCGCCGAGCGAGTCGGCGAGCGTGAGACTCCGCGTGTAGGCAGATCGCAGCAGGTCCGTGCGGTCCTCGGTGGTGGAATGCCGCGGGCCGACGGTGTGGATGATCCACTGCGCCGGGAGGTTTCCTGCCGTGGTCGCGACGGCCGCACCCACCGCGAGGCCGTCGGGCAGGGTGGTGGCGCGCAATGTCTTGCAGGCATCGAGCACGGCCGGTCCGCCGGCCCGGTGGATGGCTCCGTCGACACCGCCCCCGCCGAGCAGGGAACTGTTGGCGGCGTTGATGATTGCGTCGGCATGCACGGCGGTGATGTCGCCACGGACGACCCTGATCGAGGTCGTCGCCTGGTCGTCGTCCCGCCCGCCCCGCACGGTCTCCATGGCGAGCCGCACCAGATCCGGTGCGGTGTGTCCGGGCCAGCCGTGCAGGATCCGTCGCCAGCCGGCCGGGACTGCGGACGCGCCCCACCGGGCGCCGAGCAGGCCACCGGCGATGGCGGCGGTGGTGTCCGTGTCGCCGCCGGCGCGGACCGCTGCTTCGAGGGCGCGCGGCAGGTGCCGATCGTCGGAATCGTCGGTGGACGTGATCGCCCACCACGCGGTCTGCAGGGCGTGCACGACCCACCCGTTGTTGGAAAAGTCTGCGGGCGTGCCGTTCTCGGCTTGATCGAGCAGCGGACCCCAGAACTCGGCGACGTCTGCCGCGGCGACCTTGAGGTAGCCTCGGACGCCATCGAAGGTGCCGTGCAGGACTGCGTGCCGGATCGCGTGGGTCCACAGCTGGCAGGCCTGGGCGGCGGTCGGGTCGTCGTGGGTCAGCGAACTGATCGCGGATGCCGCATCCAGGCAACCCTTTTCGTCGTCGAGGTAGGCGAGCGCGACCGGGGCGGTGCGCATCAACGAACCGTTGCCCGCCTTGCGCCCGGTCAGGGCCCTGGCGCGGGCCTGCATCGCGGCGGCGCCGGCGGGACGGGCCGAGAGCACCGCGCTGGTCTGGTTGCCGATGTCCTTCGGCTTCGAGTCGAACCAGCGGACGAACTGTGCGGCCACCGCGTCGAGTCCGGCTCCGCGGCGGATGTCGCCACCGGTAGCGGCGACCTCGGCAATGGCCAGCGCCATGGCAGTATCGTCGGTCCACTCGCCCGGCTCCCAATGGAACGGTCCGCCACCGATCATCTCGATGGGGGTTTGGGCGGCGGGGTAAGTGAACTCGTAACCGGCCCCGAGTGCGTCGCCCGCCGCCGAAGCGAGCAGGACTCCGGACGCGCGGTCACACTGCTGACTGTTCAACTTCACGACTACTCCTCGGATCACCAACTGTTAGAGCAAGAGTGCGCTAAATATAGAGCATGATTGAGCTAACATGCAAGCGTGACTGAATGGAGAGACACGAGTGGGTCGACGCTGACGGACTACCCGCGACCCTCGGTGGCGGTGGACGTTGCGGTGCTGACGTGTCGTGACGATGTACTTCAGGTGGTGGTGGTCGAACACCGGCTCGGTGAGTCGGCGCTGCCCGGGACGTTCCTGCACGAAGGCGAACGGCTGGCGGACGCCGCTGTGCGGGCCCTGCGGGACAAGGCCGGCCTGACAGGCACTCGGTTTCATCAGCTGGCGCTGTTCGACGATCCGGACCGTGACAACCGGGGCTGGGTGATCTCGATGGCCCACACCGCGGTCATTCCCTTCGGTGACCTTCCCGAGGGCGCCGACCTCGTGGAGGTGCACGACGGCGAGGCGGCGCAGGATCTCGCCTTCGACCACGCCGACATGGTGCGGTTGGCGGTCGACGACCTGCGCACCCGATACGCGGAGCGGGTCGATCCGGATCGGCTGCTGGGCGAGTCGTTCACGGTGCTGCAACTGCGCCGACTCTACGAGGCGGTGTTCGGGCTGACACTGCAGAAGGACTCGTTCCGTAGGCACGTCAGGGACGCACTCGAGGCCACCGAGCGGCGGGAGTCCGACGGCGCCGGTCGACCCGCCGAGGTGTTCCGCCGGAGGGGCGAGGCACGGCTGTCCGCCAAGGCTGCCGTCCTGTTCGCCGGTTAGCACTGCCGGATCTAGGGCCTGTCTCCCAATCCCCGTTTCGGCGCCCCTGGCGTCCAATCGCCGCCCTGCGGCGTTGTCGCCGTCGCCGATACAACACCGGTATCGGCTCCTCCTCCGCCTTCCAGGACGACGATTGTCTCGCCAGGTGCATCCGACAGAGATTAGGAGACACACCCTAGCCCCGTCGCCCGTCGCGGCGGTCCACACCGCCGAATCGGTCGGTGGCCTGGGATAGCCTTTTTCGCGTGACCGACAACGTGGCAGCGACGGCCGACGAACGCGACGAGTGGCAGCGACTCGCGGAGGAGGTGCGCGAACACCAGTTCCGGTACTACGTGCGGGACTCGCCGATCGTCTCCGACGGCGAGTTCGACGCGCTGCTCGGCCGGCTGATCGCGCTCGAGGAGCTCCACCCGGATCTGCGCACGCCGGACTCGCCGACCCAGCTGGTCGGTGGCGGCTTCGCGACCGAGTTCACCGCGGTCGATCACCTCGAGCGAATGCTGAGCCTGGACAACGTCTTCGACGAGGACGAACTGCGCGCCTGGATCGCTCGCGTCGAGGTCGAGACTGGACCCGACCTGCACTACCTCTGCGAGGTGAAGATCGACGGCGTCGCGCTGAACCTGGTGTACGAGAACGGCAGGCTGGTGCGCGGTGCCACCCGTGGAGACGGCCGCACCGGCGAGGACGTCACCCTCAACGCCCGCACCATCGAGGAGATCCCGCACACCCTCACCCCGAGCGAGGAGTTCCCGATCCCGACACTCCTCGAGGTGCGCGGTGAGGTGTTCTTCCGGCTCGAGGACTTCGAGGCGCTCAACGCCTCGCTGGTGGCCGACGGCAAGGCGCCGTTCGCGAACCCGCGGAACTCGGCGGCCGGCTCGCTGCGACAGAAGAACCCGGCGGTGACGGCGAAGCGCCGGCTCGGGATGATCTGCCACGGACTCGGCCGGATCGAGGGATACGAGCCGGCCAGCCAGCACGATGCCTACACGGCGCTCGCCGCGTGGGGCCTGCCGGTGTCGACGCACACGTCACGGGTCCAGGGTGCCGACGCGGTCGTCGCGAAGGTCGCCTACTGGGACGACCACCGGCACGACGTGGAACACGAGATCGACGGCCTGGTCGTCAAGGTCGACGAGATGGCGTTGCACCGCCGCCTCGGCGCGACCTCCCGGGCGCCGCGCTGGGCGATCGCCTACAAGTACCCGCCCGAGGAGGCGACCACCCGCCTGCTCGACATCCGGGTCAGCGTCGGTCGTACCGGACGGGTCACCCCGTTCGCGTACATGGAGCCGGTGACGGTGGCCGGCTCGACGGTCTCGCTGGCGACGCTGCACAACGGGTCCGAGGTCAAGCGCAAGGGCGTGTTGATCGGCGACATGGTCACCATCCGCAAGGCGGGAGAGGTGATCCCGGAGGTTCTCGGACCGGTGGTGGACGTGCGCACCGGCGACGAACGCGAATTCGTGATGCCGACGCACTGCCCCGAGTGCGGGACCGAACTCGCGCCGGCGAAGGAGGGCGACGCCGACATCCGCTGCCCCAACCAGCGGTCCTGCCCGGCGCAGCTGCGCGAGCGGGTCTTCCACGTCTCCGGCCGCGGCGCGTTCGACATAGAGGTGCTCGGCTACGAGGCGGCCACCGAACTGCTCCGGGCCGGGGTGATCGTCGACGAGGGCGACCTGTTCTCGCTCACCGCCGACGACCTGATGAAGACCGCGCTGTTCACCACCAAGGCCGGCGCACTGTCCGCGAACGGCAAGCGACTGCTCGACAACCTGGACTCGGCGAAGGACAAGCCGCTGTGGCGGGTGCTCGTCGCCCTGTCCATCCGCCACGTCGGGCCCACTGCGGCCCGCGCGCTGGCCTCGGAGTTCGGCAGCCTCGACCGGATCGAGAACGCGTCCGTCGAGGAACTCGCGGCGGTCGACGGTGTCGGCGGGACCATCGCCGCCGCGGTCGTCGAGTGGTTCGCGGTCGACTGGCATCGCGAGATCGTCGAGAAGTGGCGCGGCGCAGGTGTTTCCATGGAGGACGCGCGCGACGAGTCGATCGAGCGGAACCTCGAGGGCCTGTCGATCGTGGTGACCGGATCGCTGGTCGGCTTCACCCGGGACGGCGCCAAGGAGGCGATCCTGATGCGCGGCGGCAAGGCCGCGAGCTCGGTGTCGAAGAAGACCGCGTTCGTGGTGATCGGAGAGGCCCCCGGGTCGAAGGCCGACAAGGCCGAGCAGCTCGGCGTGCCGATCCTGGACGAGGACGGTTTCCGCCTGCTGCTCGAGGGCGGGCCGGACGCTGTGGCGCCGACCGCACCGGAGAATCGCTCCGAGGGGTAGTCGAGAGGGGCTGGCCGGGCCCACCCAAGACGAACAACGCCGACGTGGCTCTACTACCCGGTGCCCGGAATTTTGTGGATCTGGCGCACAGTCTTCGGCTTCATTTTCGGCGCAAACAGCGGCATCGCGTGGGCGCTTGCCGTTGTGTTCCTGGTCTTTACCCTGCGGGCGGTGGCCTGACGGCGCGCGTTGATGGGCTGGACGATCAACACCGGCTTCATCGTGAACTATGCACTTGAACCTTGCCTCCACCGCCGTCAAGATCCATAACCCGAGGACGTAGGTGGGCGAGTCCACTGCCCGTGCGGCTCAGCTGGCGACGGCCACTCGGTTTCTGGGTGGGCGGCGGCGCGCTACGGGTAGAGCTGATCCACAACCCAATTCGCGGCGTCCGGGCTCGACCGAAGGCTCGAGTGAACCACCAGGGGGGCGCCGGGGAACAAGTCTTCTAGAAGATGTTGGTGACGCCGGGCTCGGTCATGAACGAGCAGGGTCCAGCGGGGTGGCGACCGCGTCGTTCTTGGTCGCAATCACCGCGTAGCGCACCCCGGGCTGGGTGAGGGGGCCGTCGTCCATCACGGCTTGATAGACCTCGGAGACGGGACTGAGCTGCAGCGCGGACGCCATGTCCGGCATCGCCGCCGTCATCACCGGCAACGGCCAGGGCATCGCCTGCAGGACCTGCACCGGGGTGAGCGGCGGATCTGTCACCCCGTATTGAGTCAGTGGGCCCGCGCCGTCGCGGCCGCGCACCTCGGGTGCCAGCAGGGCGACATTGTGCACGTCCGCGCCGCCGCCAAGCACTTTGAGGTAGAAGTTCGCCACGAAAGACCCTGCCGAGTGGGCGACGTTGTCGACCTTTGCCGCCCCGGTGGCCTTCTTGACGTCGGCGCTGGGCAGCACGATCACCGGAACGGCCGGGCATCGGTGGGGCGGCAGTCGACGGGCGGCTCGATCGCCGATCCTGCCGGTACCTGCGGCGCGGATGAGCCGGCGTCGGGAGCCGCGGTGGCGGGTCCCGACGCGATCGCCAGTGCGCCCCCGAGCACCACCGCCAACACTCCCGCCCGCATGGCCACAGATCGTCCGTAGCGCCTGATCATCATGTGCTGCACTCGCCATATGTAGAGCTGGGCGAAGTTCAACCCCGGGCGGGCGGAAGCGAAGCCGACTGGGCGCGCCTACGGTCTGAAGGAGAGCTCAGGAGCCTGATATCGCCAACTGTGAGACCAAAATCTGCGGGGCGGCAACCAATATCCGCGAGGGGGAGAAGTTGCAGGTAAATTCATCACATCCGATCGAGGGGAAGTCGCCGTAGACGGGGATGCCGAGCAAGCCGGCGAGGGGGCCGCTCAGGCTGCCACCGGCGGGTTCCGCGGCCGACGCCGTGCCCCCGCCGAGGGCCAGACCGCCGCCGAGCAGAGCCGTGGCGACAAGGACGGACGCGCAGCGGCGCGCCAGGGATCGAGACATGGCAGATTCCTTCGCTCGAGGTGTGATGACGGGGCGGCCACACCCATCGGACGCCCACTGACCGCGCCAGCATAGGGGCTGTCCGCCCGCCCGACGGCCGAACCCGAGAATTGGCGTCTTCGCAGGTCAGTCATTCGGGAGTGCCAATCGTGGTGCCGATCCGGTCGGCCGAAGCAGATCTGCCGTCCGTTCGTCGTCGGCGATACCACCTACGAACCGGGCCAGCTGGTCAAGGCAGGGGTCGGTCGGCATGAAAGTTCCGGTCGCAGCTCCGCTCGTCAACAACTACGGGGCTCGAGGAAACGCCCCCCACCGGGGGGTGGGGGGGTGTCGCTGCCGGGCCGGAATTGACCTAACGGATCTCGTGTCCGCGAGCGCTTCCGCCGTCGAACGTCTCGAGCGCATATTGGAACCGCAGGAAGGTAGCCTGCACGGAATTGTCGTCGATGATGTCCAGGGCGAACGAATCGGACAGGGTGCCTTGCTGGGCGGTCACCACGTAATGGCCTGCCGCCTGCGGTGTCCACGCCAGGTCAGCAAAGTTCAGGTTGTTGATCTCGACGGGCATGGCCGTGCCAACTACCGTGCCATTGAGCCTGAACGTGACTGGGGTGGCGGTATCGGTGACCTCAGCCCACAATTCGCAGCTCGATCCGGTCGCCACACATGCGAGCGGAACACCCAACGTACTCATTCCCACCTTCAGGGCGGTCGAGGCCGACGCCGTGCCCCCACCGAGGGCCAGACCGCCGCCGAGCAGAGCCGTGGCGACAAGGACGGACGCGCAGCGGCGCGCCAGGGATCGAGACATGGCAGATTCCTTCGTACGAGGTGTGATGACGGGGCGGCTACACCCATCGGACGCCCACTGACCGCGTCAGCATAGGGGCTGTCCACCCGCCCGACGGACGAATCCGAAAATCGGCGTCTTCGCAGGTCAACCGTTAGACGCAACGGATTCGGCCGACCGGATCGGCACTCCCGACGTTGTCGTGGGCCAAATTCTGGCCCGCCCCGGGTCTGGCAGCGACACGCCGCCAAGTCTGCTGGTCAGGGCCTCACCGATTTCCACCACTCCAGGGACTCTCCCTCAACGCCGGCGCTGAAGTTCGCGGTCTGCGTTCGCTCACCGGGTGATCGAGCTGCCGGCGGAGTCGTCGCGGTGCAACGCCCTCGGCAGGAAGGCGGCACCCGGTCCGTAGCTGGCTGCGGCGTCGCCGGGATTCGACAGCGCGCAGGTCTTGAGCGACAGGCAACCGCAGCCGATGCACGAGTCCAGGCCGTCGCGCAGCGCCACCAGCGCGTCGATCTGCTCGTTGAGTCGGGTGCGCCAGTGCTGGGACAGTCGGGTCCAGTCCGCCCTGGTGGGTGTGCGCCCGCCGGGCAGATCGGTGAACGCGTCGGCGATCTCCTCGAGGCTCAGTCCGATGCTGCGCGCCGCCCGGATGAAGGCGATCCGCCGCAACACGCTGCGCTGGTATCGACGCTGATTGCCGGACGTTCGGCTCGACTCGATCAGGCCTTCGCTCTCGTAGTACCTCAGGGCCGACGCGGCGAGCCCGCTGCGTCGGGTCACCTCGCCGACCGTCAGCAGGTCCGTGGTCCGCACGTTGTCGCCCTCCTTGACATCAAGTGAACTTCAACTTCCAGGATGGACTCAGAAGCCGTTGACGGCAAGGAGCTCTCATGGACACCGCTCGAACAGCACTGGTCACCGGGGGATCGGCGGGACTCGGCCGCGCCCTCGCTCGCGAACTCGTTCGCCGCGGCTGGGAGGTGGTCATCACCGGACGACGCCCCCAACGACTGCGGGCGGTGGCGGCGGAGTCGCCTGCGATGACGCCGATCGTCGGTGACGTGACCGACTCGCGGCATCGCACCGCACTGGTTGCCGAGGTGTCCCGGCGCGGCAGGCTCGACCTGCTGGTCAACAACGCCAGCGCGCTCGGGCCGAGTCCGTTGCCTGTGTTGCGGGACTACCCGGAGCAGGCGCTGGCGGAGGTGTTCGCGACCGACGTGCTCGCCCCGCTCGCGCTGATCGCCGACCTACTGCCGTGGGCTCACAGCGCTGGTGGAGTCGTGGTGAACATCACCTCGGACGCCGCGGCGGAGGCCTATCCGGGGTGGGGTGGCTACGGTGCGGCGAAGGCCGCCCTCGACCACGCGAGTGCGGTGCTGGCGGTCGAGGAACCCGACGTCGCCGTGTACTCGTTCGACCCAGGCGACATGCGTACCGCCATGCATCAGGCGGCCTTCCCGGGGCAGGACATCTCCGACCGGCCGGAGCCCGAGACGGTGGTCCCCGCGCTGCTCCGACTGCTCGACGAACGACCGCCGAGCGGACGGTACCGGGCCGCCGACCTGACCGCGGCGTGGGACGACGCGGTGGGGGCACGGCGATGACCACCGCCGACCGGACGTCCGAACCCCGGACCCGGTTCGAGTTGTCGCACCGGCAGGAGGCCGACGTTCCGCCGGAGGCGAGGGGGCTGGCACGCGACGGCGTCCGGTTGCTCGTGTCCGATCGGGAAAAGCTCGAGCACAGCGTCTTCCGTGACATTCCGCGGTTCCTGCGCGCCGGCGACCTGCTGGTGGTGAACACCTCCGCGACCCTGCCGGCAGCGGTGGACGCCGAGATCGACGGCGAGGGCCGCGTGGTCGTGCACTTCTCCACCCCGCTCGGCTCCGGCCCGCTCGGTGGACAGGACTGGGCGGTCGAGGTTCGTGGGCCCGGTCCGGTCACCGGGCCGCTGCCCGGAATCGGCGTCGGGACACGGATCCGACTGCCGCGCAACGCCTCCGTGATGCTCCTGGAGCCGTGGCCGCCCGGGTCGCGCCGGCTGTGGCGGGCGCGGGTGGACGGGATGGCGGACGTGACGTCGGACCTGCTGGCCGCGGAGGGCAGGCCCGTCACCTATGCGTACGTCTCCGGCCGCTGGCCGCTGCCCTACTACCAGACCGTCTTCGGTCGTGATCCCGGCAGCGCTGAAATGCCCAGCGCGGGAAGGCCGTTCACAGACGTTCTGATCGCCGATCTGGTGGCGCGGTCGGTGCTGGTGGCGCCGGTGCTGCTGCACACCGGTGTCTCGTCGCCGGAGGCGGGCGAGCCGCCCCTGCCGGAGCGGTATGCGGTGCCGGCGACCACCGCCCGGTTGGTCAACGAGACCCGCGCCGCGGGCGGCCGGGTGATCGCGGTCGGGACCACCGTGACGCGGGCCCTGGAGACCGCGGCGACCGTCGGCGGGCGGGCGGTTGAGGGGGCCGGCTGGACCGATCTGGTGCTCGGCCGACACCGCCGCGCCCGGGTGGTGGACGGGTTGGTTACGGGGTGGCATGCGCCCGGCGCATCGCACCTGATGCTGCTCGAAGCCGTGGTGGGGGAGTCCGTCGTGCGGCGGGCATACGAGGCCGCGCTAACTCACGGCTACCTGTGGCACGAGTTTGGGGACAGCGCGTTGTTGCTGCGATAGTGACCCCATGATCACGATTCGCCCCGTCGACCCCGCCGACTTCGACGCCGTCGCACACCTCACTGTGGACACCTACGTGGGTGGCGGATTCGTCGCTGAATCCAGCAACTACGTTGCCCGGCTCCGCGACACCGCGGCCCGAGCGGACCAGGCCGAGGTCGTGGTGGCGGAGATGAACGGCGAGGTGGTCGGTTCGGTGACCATCGCGGAACCGGGCTCACCGTTCGCCGACGTCGCATCGACCGGCGAACTCGAGTTCCGGATGCTGGCCGTCTCGCCCGATTCGCGCGGCAAGGGAGCGGGCTCGGCCCTGGTGCGGCACGTCCTCGACGCCGCCTACGACCGCGGTCTGCACGCGGTGGTCATCTCGACGGAGCCGGAGATGGTCGACGCCCGACGCATCTACGACCGCTACGACTTCACCCCCGCGCCGGACCGGAACTGGGAGCCGGTGCCGGGGATGTCGCTCACCGTGCTGGTGCGCGAGATCGCCTGAGGCGCAGCCTTCGTGGAGGTCGGCGGTCCTCAGCCCAACACGGTGGCGACGATGCCGGCGAGGTAGCCGAGCCGAGCGATCTCGGACGGCCGGAAGTCCGGTCCGCCCGGCCTGCCGAGCAGGAGTGCTCGCCCGGAGTGCCCCAGTGGCGCCGCGGCGAGCGTGGTGTTCATGTCCTTCCAGAACTGGGGAACCCAGTCGGCCTCGCCGTCGAGCACTGTCGGCTTCTGCAGCGGCATCCACGGCACGTCACCGGCCTGGGTCTCGGGTGCACCCGGGCTGCCCACCACCCGGAAAGCGCCGTGCGGGCCGATGCCCACCACCACCGTCCATCCGACCCTCAGTACCCGCGCGGCGCCGTCGACCAGCACCTGCAGCCGGTCGTCGCGCGCGGTGGCGACCTGGTCGATCAGCTCGAGTTCGCGGTGCGTGTCGAGGAATCCCGAGTACGGGCGGATCGAGTCGACGTGGACTCCGCTCAGCTGCTCGGCCGCGGTGATGAGGGTGTCCGGCAGCGAGCCCTGTGCGACGTCGACCACGAGGTCGTCCACCGCCACGCCCGCGCCACGCTCGACCACGTCGAGCGAGAGGATGTCCGCGCCGACCGAGCCCAGTGCGACTGCCAGCGAACCCAGACTGCCGGGCCGGTCGGGGAGCTGGACACGCAGTAGATAGGACACACCGATTCCTTCGTCGCGCAGATCGCCGGAGGTCGTCGTTGCCCCCGCAGGAGTCATCCTTTCACCATCGACCGACGGCGGCGGATCCCAACATGGCGGAGCTCTGGCGGACCGGTCGAGAACCCGCAGCTCGCCGCAAAATGGTCACATCGCCGACATGTGGCCGCCGCGGGATCGAAACGCGGGCGGCGCGATCGAAGGCGCTGCCCGCAGCGGGATCGGCCGCAGCCGATAGGCTGACAGGCGATCGTTGTCCGTTGACCTGAAAGGGGCCCACGCGGTGCCTGCCATCTCCCGTGACGAGGTCGCCCACCTCGCCCGGCTGTCCCGGCTCGCGCTGTCCGACGCCGAACTCGACGAGTTCGCCGGCCAGCTCGACTCGATTCTCAGCCACGTCAAGGCCGTCGCGGAGGTCGCCGCGGACGACGTGCCCCCCACCGCGAGCCCGAACCCGATCACCAACGTGACGCGACCGGACGTCATCGTGCCGGGCCTGACCCCGGAGCAGGCGCTCTCGGGCGCCCCGGCCGTCGAGCAGGACCGTTTCGCCGTGCCGCAGATCCTGGGAGAAGAGCAGTGACCGCCGACCTCACCGCGCTCGACGCGTCCGTCCTCGCGACCAAGATCCACACGCGCGAGGTCTCCTCCGTCGAGGTCACCCAGGCGCATCTGGACCGGATCGTCGCCGTGGACGGCGAGCTCAATGCCTTCCTGCACGTGGCGGGGGAGCAGGCACTCGCGGCCGCGAAGGACGTCGACGACTCCCTCGCGGCGGGGAACGCCCCCGCGTCCGCGCTCGCCGGAGTGCCGTTGGCGCTCAAGGACGTGTTCACCACCGCCGACATGCCGACCACCTGCGGCTCGAAGATCCTCGAGGGCTGGGTCGCGCCGTACGACGCGACGCTGACCACGAAGCTGCGCGAGGCCGGGATCCCGGTCCTCGGCAAGACCAACATGGACGAGTTCGCGATGGGCTCGTCCACCGAGAACTCCGCGTACGGACCGACCCGCAACCCGTGGGACACCACCCGGATCCCCGGCGGCTCGGGCGGCGGCTCGGCGGCGGCGCTCGCGTCCAACCAGGCCCCGCTCGCGATCGGGACCGACACCGGCGGGTCGATCCGTCAGCCCGCAGCCGTCACCGCGACCGTCGGCACGAAGCCGACCTACGGCACCGTCTCGCGGTTCGGCCTGGTCGCGTGCGCGTCCTCGCTGGACCAGGGTGGCCCCTGCGGGCGCACCGTCCTCGACACCGCGCTGCTGCACGAGGTCATCGCCGGCTACGACCCGCGCGACTCCACGTCGATCGATGCGCCGGTCCGGCCGGTCGTGGCGGCGGCGCGCCAGGGTGCCACCGGTGACTTGAAGGGCGTGCGCGTCGGCGTGGTCAAGGAGCTGCACTCCGACAGCTACCAGCCGGGCGTGATCTCCTCCTTCGACGCCGCGGTCGCCCAACTCACCGAGCTCGGCGCCGAGGTGGTCGAGGTGTCCTGCCCCAACTTCGAGTACGCCCTCGCCGCCTACTACCTGATCCTGCCGAGCGAGGTGTCCTCGAACCTGGCCCGCTTCGACGCGATGCGGTACGGCCTGCGCGTCGACGACGGCAACATGAGTGCCGACCAGGTGATGGCCGCGACGCGCGCCGCCGGATTCGGCAAAGAGGTCAAGCGCCGCATCATGATCGGCACCTACGCGTTGTCGTCGGGCTACTACGACGCCTACTACGGTTCGGCGCTCAAGGTCCGCACGCTGATCGCCCGCGACTTCGACCGGGCCTACGAGTCCGTCGACGTGCTGGTCTCGCCGACCAGCCCGTTCACGCCGTGGAAGCTGGGCGAGAAGGTCGACGACCCGTTGGCGATGTACCTGTCGGACCTGTGCACGCTGCCGACCAACCTGGCCGGGCACTGCGCGATGTCGGTGCCGTCGGGATTGTCCGCGGACGACGGCCTGCCGGTCGGGCTGCAGATCATGGCTCCCGCCATGGCCGACGAGCGCCTGTACCGGGTCGGCGCGGCCTACGAGGCGGCTCGCGGCCCGATCAAGTAGCGCTCCGCGCCTGTGCGCGCGTTTCACCCCGACTGGGGTGAAACGCGCGCACAGTTCGCGTCACCCGGTGAACCAGCGGCGACGCCGGGTCGCCGCGAAATCCGCCTTCTCCTGGGCGAGTTCGGCCGACGGCCCGTAGAGCGGCGCGACCGGCGCGGGACCCGAGAGGAAGTCGGCGTCCACCTTGGCGACGAGTCCGCCGCCGAACTCGATGTAGCACGATCCCTGGCCGCGGTACTTCTCCGGCGGCGGGGATCCGCGCAGCTGTGCGGCGATACCGGCGGCGACCGTCCGGGCGGCGTTCTCGGCGAAGACGCCGGCCCGGGGGACGGGGGCGTCCGCGCAGTCGCCGACCGCGTAGACACCCGGGTACGGCGTGGCGAGCGTGCCCGGGTCGACGCGGATCCAGCCGTCCGCACCGCCCTCGGTCAGCCCCGACGCCTCGACCACCTCTGGCACCCGGTGCCGCGGGATCCCGATGAACAGGTCGTAGGCGAGTTCACCGTCGCGGGTGGTCGCCACGTGACGGACCGGGTCGAGCGACTGGACGCGCAGTCCGGGCGTGTACCCGATGTCGCGTTCGCCCAGCGCCGCGACCAGCGCCGCCGAGGTCTCCGCGGACACCGGGATCGGGGCGGGCATCGGGGAGACGACATGGATGCGTGCGGCGTCGCGGAGACCTCGACGGGTGAGGTGGTCGTGCAGCAGCAGGGCGCCCTCGTACGGGGCGGGCGGACACTTGAACGGCACGCTCAGGATCCCGATCAGCACGGTCCCGCCGGTGAACTCGGCGAGGCGGTCCCGCAGCCGGCAGGTGCCGTCGATCGAGTAGTACTCGTGGCCGTCCTCGACGAATCCGGGCGTCGCGGCGTGGTCGTAGTCGGCGCCGAGCGCCACGACGAGGGTGTCCGGTTCGTACTCCGACCGGTCGGTGACGACCCGCCGGGTCCGTGGATCGATCGAGGTCACCCGCTCCTGACGGAACTCGACGCCCGGTCGGGTGAGGTCGGCGTACGGGATCCGGACGGCCTCGGGCGCCTTGTCGCGGAACAGGATGTCGATCTTGGAGAATCCGAAGGTGAACGAGTCGTTCTGGTCGACGAGGACGACACGAGCCTCGTCGGCCAGCGACTCCGAAATGCATGCGGCCAACTCGAGCCCCCCGAAACCGGCACCGAGAATCAGGACGGTGTGCATTCGTCCAGTGTCCTCGTGCGTCCGGGCCAGGGGAAGGGCGTTCAATCGGCGTCCGGCGGTGCGCACTGCGGCAGCGCGGTGCCCTGGTCCGTCCCGTACCGGTGCCCGTGTCCGGCCGGGGCGTCCAGTGCGGTCAGCAGGTCGACGGTGGTCTGCACGAAGCTGACCACGGGCAGCCAACCCGGTGTCGGGGCGTCGGGTCGGGTTTCGTCCAGCCGGGGCGGCGCGACGAGCAGTCGGGGCGACCAGCGGACGACCGGGTCGGAGGCATTCGCGAGCACCGTCGCGCCGTCCGTGCGCACGGCGCCGGCAGGCGGGCCCGCGTACAGGGCGCCGCACGGGGCTGCGACGGTCGGGTCGCGCAGCGCCGCGCTGGCGCCCACCGAGCCGAGGCTCTGGCCGTACAGGTAGACGTTGGGCCGGCGGTCCGTCGGCAGCTGCGAGACACGCTGTGTCACAGCGGAGTACAGGGCGCGTGCCGATTCCTGTGCGGCGTCGCGACCGAAGACGAATGTCACCCAACTGGGCGCGACCGAGTACTGCACCGCGACCTCGGCGACATCGCCGGCGAAGCGCCGCTCGAAACCGGCCACCGCGTTCGCGTCGAGCCAGCCGGAACCGGTGGGCACCGCGACCACCACGTTCGCACGGTCGAATCCGCCGGACCTGTCGAGTTCACGGACCGCGAGCCGCACCCGGGAGTCGAGGTCGGGCGCGGTGTCCACGCCGACGTACGTGCGGGCCACGCTCGGCGCTGCGGGCGCCGCGACGAATCGGCGTCCCTCCGCGCCGAGCGAGTCCCAGGGCGTCAGCGATGCCGCGCTGCCCGACATCGAGGGCGACGAGGGTTGTGGCAGTGCGGGATCCACGGTGGAGTTCGAGCTGGCGTAGGAGCTTGCGAGCTGGTTCCACACCGCGGGCGCCGCCCAGAAGGTGATGGCGAGGCAGGCCGTGACGAGTGCGGCCAGCGTGCGCGCGGTGCCGAGCCTGCGTCCGAGGGCGTGAACAACGCCACCGATCCCGACGAGCAGGGCGCACACCGCCGCGCCGCCCGCCAGGACCAGGAGCCAGTGCCCGGGCCCGACCGCCGGAGCGCCCATCGCGGCGCGCAGTTCGTTCTGCCAACGGTCCGCGACCAGTACCGACCACCCGAGCACCACGGCCCCGGTCAGCGCCGCGAGCGGACGCGCCGAGCCGCCCGAACCGGGTCGGTGCCGAGGCATTCGGCGCCACAGGGCGGCCAGTCCCCACCCGAGCGCCGTCAGCACGCCGGTGAGCAGCGCCTGGGTCGTCGCTCCGCGCGGCAGCAGCGAGGGGGCGAGCGAGATCGCCGCGGTCGTCGTCAGAGCCACCGTGGTGGCCACCCGTGGACCCGCCAGGGACAGCCCGGCAGTCCAGCCGGCGAGGTGCCGGTCGAATTCCGCTGCGGGAGAATCGAAGATCATGCCGGCACCGCCCCTCCGGCCGGCGTGGTCGCGAACTCCGGTTCGCGGCGGCGCCGATGCACCACCGCGGCGCCGACCAGCAGGGTGATGCCCACCCCGCCGGCGAGCGCGTACGCACCGATCGGCTCGGGGCGTGGGGCGTCGTAGTTCTGCCGCCACGAGTTGGAGTTCACGGCGGCGGTCGCGACATTCGCCATCACGTAGCAGGAGGTCCGGGACTCGTCGTCCGGTCGCGTGGCGCAGGCGGCGTGCATGCGCTCGTCGAGCTGTCGGTCCAGGGCCTGGCGCGCCCACGGTCCGAGCGGTGCGCCGGCGACGTCCGCGTACCGCAGCAGGTCGTAGCCGAGATCGTGCCCCTTGCAGGCGGTGTCGAATTCGGCGGGCAGGGGTACCGGCGAGGAGCAGTCACCGTGCGGGTTGACGAGCATTCCGTCGATCCGCGTCGGCCGGTACCCCATCACTGCGTCGAAGTCGACCGGCATCGCTGCGGCGGCGGTCGCGGGGTCGGTGGAGGTGACGGTCTCGATCGCCCGAGCGGCCGAGGCCTGGGCCGTGCTGGCGGCGGCGTCGAGAGCGGGCCCGGTCGAGGCATCGGCAGGGTGCGGCGCGAGCGCGGTGGTCAGGGCGATGGCGCCGCCGACGGTGAGCACTGTCCAGGTGGTTTTCCGCATGTCATCGACGCTAGGAATCGAGAACACACGGGCACATCACCCTGCGGCGCGGTCGTCGGCTCGCACCCGGGAGGCGAGCGGGTGCGCCCCTCATACCTGGGTGCCAGTGCGCATCTCACTCCGAGGTATGAGGACTTTCCGGGTCGGGATTCCTAGTCTTCTCGGTGTGAGGAAGAAGAAGAGGGCGTTGGACAGGGCCGCGCGCACCACCGCTACGGCGGTCGCGCCGAGGCTGAAGCGACTGACCGCCGGCCAGCGACTGGATCTGCTGGTGGTGTTCGTGAGTCTGGTCCTGTACGCGATCGCCTGGCCGACGCTACAGGTCACCCATCACGTGCCCGCCGGGGTGCAGCCGGTCATCGCCGGGCTCGCTGCATTGCCGCTTCTGCTGATTCGGGCGAATCCTGCTCTCGGATGGGCGATCTCGGCGGCCGGCGCGCTGGTGATCCCGCTGGTGTACGACCGCGCCGACGGCTACGACTTCCCGTGGCAGGTCGTGCACGTCATGGTGATCATGGCGTTGCTGCTCGCCGTGAGCATGCGCTCGCCGCTGCCCGTCGTCGGCGTCGCATGGATGGCCACCGCCCTGCTGTTCCTCGCCGACGCGCCCGGTCAGGACGGACGCGGCTGGGCGTTCGGGCTGACGGTCCTGGTCCTGTTCGGGCTGCTGATCCGCTGGCTCGTACTGTCCCGCCGTCAGCTCGCCCAGCAGGAGGAGGTCAACGAGGTCGAGCGGGCGCGGCGCGCGATCCTCGAGGAGAAGACGCGCATCGCGCGGGACCTGCACGACGTGGTCGCCCACCACATGTCCCTGGTGGTGGTGCAGGCGCAGAGCGCGCCGTACCGGATCGCGGGCGTCTCCCCGGAGGTGAAGGCCGAGTTCGAGTCGATCGGCGCGACGGCCCGCGAAGCGCTCAACGAGATCCGCGGCATGCTCGGTGTGCTCCGCAGCGACGGCCAACTCGCCGAGAACGCACCCGTCCCGGGCATCGGCCGCATCGACGAACTGATCGAGGGCAGCAGGCGCGCCGGGATGACGGTGTCGATCGAGCGCCACGGGCTGCCTGCGTCGATGTCGGACACTGCCGGGCTGGCGATCTACCGGATCCTGCAGGAGTCGCTGTCGAACGCGGCCCGGCACGCGCCGGGGGCCGCGGTCCGCGTCGCGCTCGCAGTCGAGGGCGCCCTGGCCACGCTGATCGTCGCCAACGACGCTCCGCCGAGCCCTCCCGCAGTCTCGTCGAGTCGATCGGGCGGTCACGGCATCATCGGTATGCAGGACCGGGCGCTGTCTGTCGGTGGCACGCTGACCGCGGTCTCCGCGCCCGACGGCGGCTTCGAGGTCCGCGCGAGAATCCCGATCGGGGCGACCCTGGCGGTGTCCGAGGTGCCCGTCGCACCGGCATAGGGTGGCCGGGTGGCGATCACGGTGTTCATTGCGGACGATCAGGCGATGGTGCGGCAGGGTTTCGGGGCGCTGCTCGCCGCCCAACCGGACATCAGCGTCGTCGGTGACGCCCCGGACGGGAAGGTCGCCGTCGCGGAGGTGCTGCGGCTGCGGCCCGACGTGGTCCTGATGGACGTGCGGATGCCGGAGATGAACGGTCTCGAGGCGGCCGACCGGATCCTGTCGGCATCGCTCGAACCGCCGGTGCGGGTGCTGATGCTGACCACCTTCGACATCGACGACTACGTCTACGAGGCGCTGCGGGTCGGAGCGAGCGGGTTCATGCTCAAGGACGCGCCCGCCGAGGAGTTGGTGCGCGCGGTGCGGGTGGTTGCGGACGGTGAGGCGCTGCTCGCGCCGACCGTCACCCGCAGGCTCATCGCGGACGTCACCAGCAGGCGGGCCGCACGACGGCCCGAACCCGCGCAGTTGTCCGCCCTGACCCCGCGCGAGCGGGAGGTGCTCGAACTCATCGCCCGCGGCCTGTCGAACACCGAGATCGCCGAGTCGTTGTTCGTGGCCGAACAGACCGTCAAGACCCACGTCGGGAAGGTGCTGGCGAAGCTGAACCTGCGCGATCGAGCGCAGGCCGTCGTGCTGGCCTACGAGACCGGGGTGGTCACACCGGGCTGACCGTCCGGAGCTTCCGGGGGTGCCGGGTCGGCCGAGCGAGGGCAGTATTGCCGGTAGTGGACCGAGCATTCCGACGCCGACGAACCGGGGGCAGTGCATGACCACGATCGGCATTCTCACCAGCGGTGGCGACTGCCCGGGCCTGAACGCGGTCATCCGGGGTGCGGTCCTCAAGGGCGACACTGTCTACGGGCAGCAGTTCGTCGGATTCCTGGACGGGTGGCGTGGCCTGGTCGAGGGTGAGGCGATTCCGCTCGACCGCAGCCGGGTCCGTGGCCTGTCCCACGAGGGTGGCACCATCCTCGGGACCAGCCGGTTCGGACCGTTCCAGGGGCCGAACGGCGGGGCCGACAACATCGCCCGCACCCTCGAGCGACTCGACGTCGACGCGGTGGTCGCGATCGGCGGCGAGGGCACCGCCGCCGCCGCCCAACGCCTGTTCGACGAGGGGATCAAGATCGTCGGCGTCCCGAAGACCATCGACAACGACCTCGATCAGACCGACTACACGTTCGGCTTCGACACCGCGGTCGAGATCGCGACCGAGGCGATCGACCGGCTGCGCACCACCGGCAACTCGCACAAGCGGTGCATGGTGCTCGAGGTGATGGGCCGCAACGCCGGGTGGATCGCGCTGCACTCGGGAACCGCGGGTGGCGCGCACGCGATCCTCATCCCCGAACAACCCGAGAGCATCGAACAGATCTGCGCGTGGGTCACCAGCGTCCGCGATCGCGGACGGTCGCCGATGGTGGTGGTCGCCGAGGGGTTCACGCTGCCGGACATGACCGCGGCGCACTCGACCAAGGGACTGGACGGGTTCGACCGTCCACGGCTCGGCGGCATCGCCGAACTGCTGGCCCCGATGATCCAGGAGCGCACCGGAATCGAGACCAGGGCGACGGTGCTCGGGCACATTCAGCGCGGCGGCGTGCCGACCGCGTTCGACCGGGTGCTGGCCACCCGGCTCGGCATGGCGGTCACTGATCTCGTTGCGCGGCAACGGTGGGGGCACATGGTCGCGCTGCACGGGACCGAGATCGTCGAAGTCGGATTCGACGAGGCGCTCGTCGACCACAAGTCGGTACCCGATCACCGCTACCGCGAGATGCGGATCATCTTCGGCTGACGGCGGGCTACGGTCGCACCATTTCGGGCCACCGTGTACGGGATGGTCGCGCTGCGGCCGGCGAGGGTCGAGGGCACCTTGGGCCCGTGGCAGAAGGTGCACGAGCAGATCTACAACCTGGCCGATCTGCTGCTCCCGGTACGCGACGCATAAACTCGTGACCATGACTGCAGCCGGCCGGGTGGCGACCACGACAGACCTTCTCGACTACGACGAGGTGCTCGCGAAGTTCGAGCCGGTGATGGGCATGGAGGTGCACGTCGAGCTGCACACCGCGACCAAGATGTTCTGCCCGTGCCCGACCACCTTCGGTGCAGAGCCGAACACCCAGGTCTGCCCGGTGTGCCTGGGCCTGCCCGGGTCGATGCCGGTGGTCAACGAGAAGGCCGTCGAATCGGCGATCCGCATCGGCCTCTCGCTGAACTGTTCGATCACCCCGTGGGGCCGGTTCGCGCGGAAGAACTATTTCTACCCGGACCAGCCGAAGAACTACCAGATCTCCCAGTACGACGAGCCCATCGCGACCGAGGGCTACCTCGACGTGGTCCTCGACGACGGGTCCACCTTCCGGGTCGAGATCGAGCGCGCGCACATGGAGGAGGACACCGGCAAGTCGCTGCACGTCGGCGGCGCCACCGGACGCATCCACGGCGCCAGCCACTCGCTGCTCGACTACAACCGGGCCGGCGTTCCCCTCGTCGAGATCGTCACCAAGACCATCGAGGGAGCGGGTGAGCGCGCCCCCGAGGTCGCCCGCGCCTATGTCACCGCGCTGCGAGACCTGCTCAAGTCCCTGGACGTGTCCGACGTCCGGATGGACCAGGGCTCGATGCGCTGCGACGCCAACATCTCGCTGATGCCGATCGGCGCCAAGGAGTTCGGCACCCGCACCGAGACCAAGAACGTCAACTCGCTCAAGAGCGTCGAGGTGGCCGTCCGCTACGAGATGCGTAGGCAGGCCGCTGTTCTCAGCTCCGGTGGCGAGGTCATCCAGGAGACCAGGCACTTCCAGGAGGCCGACGGCACCACCTCGGCCGGTCGCCGCAAGGAGACCGCGGAGGACTACCGCTACTTCCCGGAGCCGGACCTCGAGCCGGTCGCGCCGAGCGCGGAGTGGGTCGAGGAGCTGCGCGGCACCCTGCCCGAACTGCCGTGGATCCGGCGCGGCCGCATCCAGGCCGACTGGGGCGTCTCCGACGAGGAGATGCGTGACCTGGTGAACTCCGGGGCACTGGAGTTGGTCATCGCCACCACGGAGGCCGGCGCTCCTGCCGACGCTGCGCGATCCTGGTGGGTGGCGTACCTGTCGCAGCAGGCCAACACCCGTGGCGTCGCGCTGGCCGAGCTCCCGATCACACCGGCACAGCTGGCCCGCATCATCGCGCTCGTCGCCGACGGCACCCTGGCGAACAAGCAGGCAAGGCAGGCTGTCGACGGCGTCCTCGCAGGCGAGGGCGAGCCGGACGAGGTCGTCGCGAAGCGAGAGCTTGCTGTGATGCGCGATGATTCGGCGCTGCAGGCGGCGGTCGACGCCGCACTCGCCGCGAACCCGGACATCGCCGAGAAGATCAGGTCCGGAAAGGTAGCCGCCGCGGGCAAGATCGTCGGCGACGTGATGAAGGCGACTCGCGGCCAGGCCGACCCGGCACAGGTCAAGGACATGGTCATCGCAGCCTGCTCGTAGCACCCCGCCGCGGCGCCGAGCGTGCACTTCTCGTCGGTCGCTCTCGGGCGATACCACGGTAAGTGCACTCTCGACGGCTGACGGGCTGACGGGCGATCCTGCGTGGAAACGTAGGGGGCGGCAAGCATAATCGGCCCATGCCTTCGGTCGGTGCGTCCCTGTTCTGGATCGCCCTGTGCGCGGTGATCGCGCCGCTGCTAGCCGGACTGGTGCCGCGCAAGCTGGTGCCCGAGGTGGTGCTGCTGCTGATCGCGGGCATCGTCATCGGTCCGCACGTCCTCGACATCGCGGTGGCGGGCAGCGAGATCGGCCTGCTCCGCGAACTCGGCCTCGGCATGCTGTTCCTGCTCGCCGGATACGAGATCGACACCAGTGAGCTGTCCGGTCGCGGCGGGCGACGCGCGTTGGTCACCTGGCTCGGATGCCTGGTTCTCGCCTTCGCAGTGGTCGGGCTGCTGGGGCTCACCGGGGCGATCAACGCGGAGATCGCGGTCGCGATCGCGTTGACGTCGACGGCCCTGGGCACCCTGCTCCCGATCCTCAAGGACAGCGGGATGCTCGAGACGCGGCTGGGCAGAACGGTGCTCAACCACGGCGCGTTCGGTGAACTCGGCCCGGTCGTCGCGATGGCGGTGCTGCTCGGTTCGCGGGGCGCGCTCGCCTCGCTGCTGGTGCTGGCGGCGTTCGCGGCACTGGCCGTGGCCGTCGCGTACATCCCCGCGAGTGTCCGCCGCGAGGGCTCGAAGCTGCTCGCGATCATCCGGCTCGGCTCCGAGACCACCGCGCAGACCACGGTGCGGCTCACGATCCTGCTGCTGGTCACGCTCGGCGCGCTGGCGACGATCTTCGACCTCGACATCATCCTCGGCGCGTTCGCGGCCGGGTTCATCCTGCGCCGGACCGTCCCCGCCGGGGACGAGAAGCTCGAGGCCAAGCTGGACGGGTTGGCGTTCGGGCTGCTGATCCCGGTGTTCTTCATCACCTCGGGGATGGCGATCGACGTGAAGGCTGTGGCAGCGGCGCCCGGCGTGCTGATCGCCTTCCTGCTGTTGATCCTGCTCGTGCGGGGGCTGCCGGTGTTCTTCGCGGAGCGCTTCGATCGCGGACCCGCAGGCACCGACGCGCCGCCGACCGTTCGTGACCGCGGGCGGGTCGCGCTCTACGCGGCGACAGGCCTGCCGCTGATCGTGGCCGTCACCGAGGTCGCGGTCGACGCGGGGCAGATGACCACCGCCAACGCCTCGATTCTGGTCGCGGCGGGCGCCATCACGGTGCTGGTGCTGCCGCTGAGTGCGTCGTTGCTCGCGCCGAAACCGGTCGAGGCCCACGTCCGCTAGCGCCGAGCGTGCAGTTGCCGTCGCGGCCACCCGACCGATGCGACGGCAACTGCACTTTCGTCGACTGCCTAGTCGAAGCCGCCGCCGCCCTGGGGGGCCGGGATCTTCACGACACGGTCGTCGGTGGGGCCGACCTCGTTGCCCGACTTGTTGACGGTCGAGACCCACACCTGGTTCTTGTCGCCCAGGGCGGCGCCGCCGAGCTGTCCGTACTTGTTCTGCGCCAACAGGGCCGGGGCCGCGGTTGCGGAGCCGGTGTGCGGGTCGAGCGCGACCAGCGCCAGCGCCTTGCCCGCCGTCAGCGACACCGCGACCGCGTCCGGGCCTGCCGCACAACCGGCGACGCCGGGACGGTCGGGCCAGGTCCACACCGGGACGCCCGCGGCGCCGTTGGGCGCGACGCGTTGCAGCCGGTCCTCGAGCGCGGTCCGGTCCGTCACCCAGACCCCGCCGCCGTGCGGGTCGACGCAGACGCCGCCCGCCGTACCGATGCCCGACAGTACGATCTGCGGAAGCGGTTGTCCGCCGGGCAGATCCGGGGTCAACGCGGTGACACGCAGCAGCTTTCCGGCCAGCGAGGCGGGATCGGTTGCGGCGCCGGGGTTGCCGGCATTGCCGGTGAGGACCATCAGTTCGTTCGGGGCGCTGAAGGCCAGTGCCCCCGCGTTGCCGGTCGCGCCGCGCGGGATGCCGGTGAGCACCGCCTTCGGTGCATCGCCCGGCGCGAGCCGCACCACTCGGTTGTCGGTGGCTGTGCTGACGTAGGCGTAGAGCAGGTTGTCCTCGACGTAGGTGGGGGACAGGGCGATCGAGAGCAGTCCGCCGTCGCCGGAGCCGTCGACGTCGAGGCGGGCGACCTCCTCGGGTGCGGTGCCAGGTGCGACCCGCAGGATCCGCCCGGTGCGGCGCTCCGTGACCAGGGCGGACTGCGCGCCGGGCAGCATCGTCAGGCCGCCGGTGGTGTCCAGGCAGGTGGCCACGACGTTCGGGTCGGCATCCTCGCAGGGTGCGAGTGCCCGTGGTGGCTCGGTCGTGCCGGCACTCGGGCTCGACGTCGGAGCCTGCTGACGTGGCTGCACCTCGCCACCCGCGGAGAAGGTCGGGACGGTGGTGAAGGGTGTCGAGGCGGTGTCGTCGAACCGGGCGCAGCCGGCGACGGCGAGGCCGACCAGACACGCGGACATCGACGCGGCAGCGGTGCGGCGAATCGACGGCAGTCCCATGCCTTCGAACGGTACGCAGCCGCGGGCGGGTACGACGCGCCGACCCTCGACCCGCTCCCGGACGCGCCGTCGCGCTCTACCCTGGGGTCCGTGACCGACAAGCCGCGACAGACCTCCGACCGTGACGCCGCCGAGCGATCGGTTTCGAGCCCGTTCGACCAAGCGACCGAACGGATCCCGACCACCGACGAGGACCTGGGTCTGCTTCCGACCGAGCAGATTCCGATGTACCGCGGCGCCCCGCTGCCGCCGCTGACGGCCGACGATCCGGTGGTCGAGCAGGTGCGCGCCGACACCGACGTCCCCTCCCATGACTTCGCCGCAAACGACTTCGCCGCCAACGACACCGAGGTGATGCGGCGCGACAACGTCACCGAGGAACTGCGCACCGCAGACTCCTTCGACCGCGAGCTGGCCGCGTCGTTCGCTGCGGGCCAGGCGGTGCCCGAGGTGGTCGCGCCCGCACCGGTGGTCGCGACGCCGCGCGGGACGCTGGATCTCGGACTGTTGGTGTTGCGGGTGGCGCTCGGTGCGGTCGCCGTCGTGCACGGGCTGCAGAAGCTCTTCGGCATCTGGGGCGGGCCCGGCCTGGACGGCTTCCAGACCTACCTGCTCGACGCGGGGTTCCAGCAGGCCCGACTGCTGGCGGTCGTCGGCGCGGTCGGGGAGGTCGCGGGTGGGCTCTGCCTGATCGTCGGGCTGCTGACACCGTTGGCCGCCGCAGGCCTGCTCGCCGTGATGATCAATGCGTGGTGCGTGCGACAGGCGGCGGAGCCGGGATTCCAGTTCTTCGCGCCGGCCGGTCCCGAGTTGGAGGCGGTGCTGGGCGCTGCGCTGGTCGCGCTGATCCTCACCGGCCCCGGACGGATCTCGGTGGACGGACGCCGCAAGTGGGCCACCCGCCCGCACGTCGGGTCGGCGCTGGCACTGGTTATCGGGGTGGCGGGCGGCGTGTGCCTGTGGATCTTCCTGAACGGCACGAATCCGCTGCGCTGACCCCTCAACGCAATCCGCACCCCGGATGTACGCGTCGCGGCCGCACGTGCGGGAGCGAGGCGCACAACCGGGGTGCGGATCGTGGTGCCGGGGTGCTTACGGAACCTGGCGGACGGCGCCCTTGTCGGCCGAGGTGGCGAGCGCCGCGTAGGCGCGCAGCGCGGTGGTGACGGTGCGCTGGCGGTCGACCGGCTGCCACGGCCGCTCGGACGCCTCCATCTTCGCGCGACGCTCGGCGAGCACGGTGTCCTCGACGAGGATCTCGAGGGTGCGGGTCGCGACGTCGATGCGGACCTGGTCACCGTTCTCCACCAGACCGATGACGCCACCAGCGGCGGCCTCCGGCGAGATGTGGCCGATCGACAGGCCCGAGGTGCCGCCGGAGAAACGGCCGTCCGTGACCAGCGCGCACTCCTTGCCGAGGCCGGCGCCCTTGAGGAATGCGGTGGGGTGCAGCATCTCCTGCATGCCCGGGCCGCCCTTCGGTCCCTCGTAGCGGACCACGAGGACGTCGCCCGACTTGATCTTCTTCTGCAGGATCACCGAGACGGCCTCCTCCTGCGACTCGACGACCAGCGCCGGGCCCTGGAAGGAGAACAGTTCCTCGTCGATGCCCGCGGTCTTGAGGATGGCGCCGTCGACGGCGACGTTGCCGCGCAACACGACCAGCCCGCCCTCGACGGTGTACGCGTGCTCCTTGTCGCGGATGCATCCGCCGGCGGCGTCCGTGTCCAGCGCGCTCCACCGGTTGTTCGTGGAGAACGGCTCCGTGGTGCGCACTCCGCCCGGCGCGGCGTGGAACAGTTCGATCGCCTCCTCGGAGGCCTTGCCGGAGCGGATGTCCCAGGTGTCGAGCCACTCGTCGAAGCTCTTCGTGTGGACCGTCGAGACGTCCGTCTCGAGCAGTCCGGCGCGGCGGAGTTCGCCGAGCAGTGCGGGGATGCCGCCGGCCCGGTGCACGTCCTCCATGTGGTAGTCCGAGTTGGGGGAGACCTTGGACAGGCAGGGCACCCGGCGACTGATCTCGTCGATGGTGTCGAGATCGAAGTCGACCTCGCCCTCCTGCGCGGCGGCTAGGGTGTGCAGCACGGTGTTGGTGGACCCGCCCATCGCCACGTCGAGCGCCATCGCGTTGCGGAATGCCTTGGGGGTGGCCACGTTCCGCGGGAGCACCGACTCGTCCTCGTCGCGGTAGTAGCGCAGGGCGGCCTCGACGACGGCGGTGCCGGCCCGGCTGAACAGGGCGCGGCGAGCCTCGTGGGTGGCCAGCGTCGAGCCGTTGCCGGGGAGCGCGAGACCGAGTGCCTCGGTCAGGCAGTTCATCGAGTTGGCGGTGAACATGCCCGAGCAGGACCCACAGGTCGGACACGCGCTGCGCTCGACCTCGTCGAGGCCCTCGTCCGACACCGAGTCGTTGGCGGACGCGGAGATCGCGGTGATCAGGTCGGTGGGGGCCTGGGCGACGCCGCCGACGACGACGGCCTTGCCGGCCTCCATCGGACCGCCGGAGACGAACACCGTCGGGATGTTGAGGCGCATCGCGGCATTGAGCATGCCGGGGGTGATCTTGTCGCAGTTCGAGATGCACACCAGAGCGTCGGCGGTATGCGCGTTCACCATGTACTCGACCGAGTCGGCGATGATCTCGCGGCTGGGCAGCGAGTAGAGCATGCCGCCGTGACCCATCGCGATGCCGTCGTCGACCGCGATCGTGTGGAACTCGCGGGGCACGCCGCCGGCGGCACGCACCGCCTCGGCGACGATGTCGCCCACGTTCTTGAGGTGCACGTGGCCCGGCACGAACTGGGTGTACGAGTTCGCGATCGCGACGATGGGCTTGCCGAAGTCGGAGTCGGTCATGCCGGTCGCGCGCCACAGCGAGCGCGCTCCGGCCGCATTGCGTCCGACGGTGGTGGTGCGTGACCTCAACGGGGGCATGGACGTGTCCTTGAGATATCGGGGCACGACCGAGCGTGCCGTGATCGGGGGAACTCGACGCGCGGGGGCTGCCGCGGCGAGCGGTCGCGGGGGTGGGCGGACCGCCCGACTGACGTCGGGTGCTTGCCGCCAACGGTACTCGCGTGTTAGTTCGCGTCCCGATCCGCGTCGGGCTGCTCGGCTGTTGCGTGCTGCTCGGCGTCGGCCTGCTCACGCTCCCGACGATCGCGGGCGGCCTGGTCGGCGGCGGCGTACGGATCGGTGACCCGGCCGCCGCTGGCGGCGGCCAGTTGCGGCAGCCGGCCGAAGGTCACCACCGGCAGGCGCACCTCGCTGCCGTCGGTGAGTTCGGCGAAGGCCCAGCCGCGCTTGGGGAAGCGGAAGCCCTTGATCTCGCTCCACGACAGGGTCCGGCTCGAGAACGCGCGGCGCAGTCGCAGGCCGTCCGCGTCGACGATCGTGCGGACGCGCAGCATCCAGTACGCGACCGCGATCGGGATGAGCCACAGCAGTGACGTGACCCACGAACTCGCGAAGATCACGAAGGTGAAACCGAATGCGAGCAGTCCGACGGCGAGGAGGCCGAGCTTCGAGATGTGTATGGACTGCTCGGCCGGATCCGCGGTGTGGGAGGATGGGCGTGGTGGCACGGGCTGCGATGGGGATGACACAGCACCATCCTCGCATCGCCGCCAGCGCTTCTCACATTCTGGGACAGCAGACTCATCAAAGTTGACTGTTTACCCTTGACGCGCCTACCTTCGAGCGCGTGAAGCAGAATGAGTTGCTCGTAATCGGCCGGCGCGTCGTCGCCTGAGTCGATCGAAGTCAACTCGCAAGCACGACGCGCCACCCTCGTCCAGCAGTGAATGCTGACGGGGGTTTTTTGTTGCCCGGAGTCAGCTAGAGATCGTCAAGACCAGAGGATTACCAGTGAGCGCACCAACAGCACGGCCGCAGCCCACGCCGCGCAAGTCGGGGGGCCAAGGTCAGCCCAGCCCCGCGACGGCAGCATCCCAGCCCGGCACCCGTCGCCAGGTCGCCCCCGAGCGGGTCACCGGCGCCCAGTCCGTGGTGCGTGCCCTCGAGGAGCTCGAGGTCGACACCGTGTTCGGCATTCCGGGTGGCGCGGTTCTCCCCGTCTACGACCCGCTCTTCGACTCGCAGAAGGTCCGGCACGTGCTGGTCCGGCACGAGCAGGGCGCGGGCCACGCCGCGACCGGCTACGCCCAGGCCACCGGCCGGGTCGGCGTCTGCATGGCCACCTCCGGTCCCGGTGCCACCAACCTGGTCACGCCGCTCGCCGACGCGCAGATGGACTCCGTGCCCGTCGTCGCCATCACCGGCCAGGTCGGTCGCAGCCTGATCGGCACCGACGCGTTCCAGGAAGCCGACATCTCCGGCATCACCATGCCGGTCACCAAGCACAACTTCCTCATCACCGACGGCATCGACATCCCGCGGATCATGGCCGAGGCGTTCTACCTCGCTTCCTCCGGTCGTCCCGGTGCCGTCCTCGTCGACATCCCCAAGGACGTCCTGCAGGCCCAGACCACGTTCTCGTGGCCGCCGGAGATGCGTCTGCCCGGCTACCGTCCGGTGAGCAAGCCGCACGGCAAACAGGTCCGTGAGGCCGCCCGGCTGATCGCCGAGTCCACCTCGCCGGTCCTCTACGTCGGCGGCGGCGTCATCAAGGCCGACGCGTCCGCCGAGCTGCTCGAGCTCGCGGAGCTGACCGGGATCCCCGTCGTGACCACGCTGATGGCCCGTGGGGCGTTCCCCGACAGCCACCCGCTGCACTGCGGCATGCCCGGCATGCACGGCACCGTGGCCGCGGTCGCCGCCCTGCAGAAGAGTGACCTGCTGATCACCCTCGGTGCCCGTTTCGACGACCGCGTCACCGGCCAGCTCGACTCGTTCGCGCCGGACGCCAAGGTCATCCACGCGGACATCGACCCCGCCGAGATCGGCAAGAACCGCTACGCGGACGTGCCGATCGTCGGCGACTGCCGCGAGGTCATCACCGAGCTGATCGAGGCGATCAAGGCGGACAAGGCCACCGGCACCACGATGGACCTGACGCAGTGGTGGGCCTACCTCGACGACATCCGCAAGACCTACCCGCTGGCGTACGGCAAGCCGTCGGACGGCGCGCTCTCGCCGGAGTTCGTCATCGAGGCGGTCGGCCGGCTCGCCGGTCCCGACGCGATCTACTGCGCCGGCGTCGGCCAGCACCAGATGTGGGCCGCGCAGTTCGTCAAGTACGAGAAGCCGCGCACCTGGCTCAACTCGGGTGGCCTGGGCACCATGGGCTACGCGGTGCCCGCCGCGATGGGCGCGAAGATGGGCATGCCCGACCGCGAGGTGTGGGCCATCGACGGCGACGGCTGCTTCCAGATGACCAACCAGGAGCTGGCCACCTGCGCAGTCGAGGGTGTCCCGATCAAGGTCGCGCTCGTCAACAACGGCAACCTCGGCATGGTCCGGCAGTGGCAGACGCTGTTCTACGACCAGCGCTACTCCAACACCAACCTCGGCACGCACGGCGCGGTCCGCATCCCGGACTTCGTCAAGCTCGCGGAAGCGTTGGGCTGCCACGGAATCCGTGTCGAGCGCGAGGAGGACGTCGAGGCGGCGATCCGCGAGGCGCAGTCGATCAACGACAAGCCCGTGGTCATCGACTTCATCGTCGGCAAGGACGCGCAGGTGTGGCCGATGGTCGCCGCGGGCACCAGCAACGACGAGATCCAGGCGGCGCGGGGAATTCGCCCGCTGTTCGACGACGACGAGACGGCCTCCGAGCCGGCCGTCATCCACGAGGCGATGGAACGCGAGCAGCGCGACGGCGAGGCCGCCGCTGCCACGGAAGCGGAGGACAACCAGTGAGCACCAGCCACACCCTCAGTGTTCTCGTCGAGGACAAGCCGGGAGTGTTGGCCCGTGTGGCCGCCCTGTTCTCGCGCCGGGGATTCAACATCGAGTCCCTGGCGGTCGGTGGCACCGAGCTGCCCGAGATCTCCCGAATGACCATCGTCGTGACCGTCGACGAGTTCCCGCTCGAGCAGGTGACCAAGCAGCTGAACAAGCTGATCAACGTCATCAAGATCGTCGAGCAGGACAACGAGGCGTCGGTGGCACGCGAGTTGGTCCTGATCAAGGTCAGGGCCGACGCAAGCGTGCGGACTCAGGTCATCGAAACGGTGAACCTGTTCCGCGCCAAGGTGATCGACGTCTCGCCCGAGTCGGTGACCGTCGAGGCGACCGGTACCCGGTCGAAGCTCGACGCTCTACTGCGGATGCTCGATCCCTACGGCATCCGGGAGATCGTGCAGTCCGGGGTGGTGGCGGTCGGACGTGGTCCGAAGTCCATCACCGCAGCCCGGTAGTACTTTCTAGACAACTTTCAGCCAGGCTTTGACGTTAAACCAGAGGAGAGGTAATACCAGTGGCAGTCGAGATGTTCTACGACGATGACGCCGACCTGTCGATCATCCAGGGCCGCAAGGTCGCTGTGATCGGTTACGGCAGCCAGGGCCACGCGCACTCGCTGAGCCTGCGCGATTCCGGCGTCGATGTGCGCATCGGCCTCAAGGAGGGCTCGAAGTCCCGCGCGAAGGCCGAGGAGCAGGGCCTGACCGTCGGCACCCCGGCCGAGGTCTCGGAGTGGGCCGACGTGATCATGGTGCTCGCCCCCGACACCGCGCAGGCGTCGATCTTCACCAACGACATCGAGCCGAACCTCAAGGACGGCGACGCGCTGTTCTTCGGCCACGGCCTCAACATCCACTTCGACCTGATCAAGGCTCCGGAGTTCGTCACGGTCGGCATGGTCGCCCCGAAGGGCCCCGGCCACCTGGTGCGTCGCCAGTTCGTCGACGGCAAGGGCGTTCCCGCGCTCATCGCCATCGACCAGGACCCGAAGGGTGAGGGCCAGGCGCTGGCGCTGTCCTACGCCAAGGGCATCGGCGGCACCCGCGCCGGCGTCATCAAGACCACCTTCAAGGAAGAGACCGAGACGGATCTCTTCGGCGAGCAGGCCGTGCTCTGCGGCGGCACCGAGGAGCTCGTCAAGACGGGCTTCGAGGTCATGGTCGAGGCCGGCTACGCGCCCGAGATGGCGTACTTCGAGGTGCTGCACGAGCTCAAGCTCATCGTCGACCTCATGTACGAGGGTGGCATCGCCCGGATGAACTACTCGGTGTCCGACACCGCGGAGTTCGGTGGCTACCTGTCCGGCCCGCGCGTCATCGACGCCGGCACCAAGGAGCGCATGAAGGCGATCCTGGCCGACATCCAGTCCGGCGAGTTCACCCGTCGCCTCGTCGCCAACGTCGAGAACGGCAACACCGAGCTCGAGGGCCTGCGCAAGGCCAACGCCGAGCACCCGATCGAGGTCACCGGCAAGAAGCTGCGCGACCTGATGAGCTGGGTCGATCGCCCGATCACCGAAACCGCGTAAGGCGGCTCCGCCGCCTGTGAGTCCTTTTGGTCCCTGACTGGACCAGAAGGACGCACAGGCGCGAAGCGCGATGACGCCGGCCCGGTGTCACACTCACAAGGCAACTGCCCGAGTGTGACACCGGGCCTTCGCGTTTCACGGGACCGACTACGGATGGTGATCGATGGCAGGGGAATCGGCGATTCGGCGATGGCTCCCGGGCGTGGAGGTGGCCCGGACCTACCGGCGTGAATGGCTGCGCTCGGACATCGTCGCCGGGCTCGCCCTGACCGCATTGCTGATCCCGGCGGGAATGGGATACGCGCAGGCGGCAGGACTGCCACCCGAAACCGGCCTGTACGCGACCATCGTGCCGCTGCTCGTCTACGCGCTCGTCGGGCCGTCGCGAATCCTGGTGCTGGGGCCCGATTCGTCGCTCGCGCCGATCATCGGTGCGGCGGTGATCCCGCTCACTTCAGGCGACCCGCAGCGGGCAGTCGCGCTCGCCGGTCTGCTCGCGATTCTGATGGGTGCCGTGCTGGTTCTCGGCGGCTTGCTGAACCTGGGCTTCGTGACAGACCTGCTCTCCAAACCGATCCGGCTCGGCTACCTCAACGGCATCGCGCTTGTCGTCGTCGTCAGCCAGGTCCCGAAACTGCTGGGCTTCTCCATCGAGGGCGTGGACCTGATCCACGAGATCCGCGCCACCGTGTCCGCGATCGCGGCGGGCAGGGTCGATCCGACCGCGACGGCTGTAGGAGTTGGCGCACTCGTGGTGATCCTCGGATTTCGGTTGTGGCGCACGCGGATCCCGGGAGTGCTCGTCGCGGTCGTGGGTGCCGTCGCGGTGGCGTACTTCCTCGGACTGTCCGACGACATCCCGATGGTCGGGGCGCTGCCGCACGGACTGCCCGCGCCCGCACTCGGCGGGTTGTCCTGGTCGGACGTCGGCACGCTGATCGGACCGGCCGCCGGCATCGCGTTGATCGCGTTCGCGGACACCGGTGTGCTGTCCCGGACGTTCGCAGCACGCCGCGGCGAGAGCGTCGACGGCAGTCAGGAGATGCGGGCGATCGGCACCGCCAACGTGGCCAGCGGACTGCTCGGCGGCTTCCCGATGTCGGCGAGTTCGTCGCGCACGCCCGTCGCGGAACAGAACGGCGCCAAGTCGCAGCTGGTCGGCGTCGTCGGCGCCGTGGCGATCGTGCTCTTCGTCCTCGTGGCACCGGGCCTGACCGGCTACCTGCCGACCGCCGCGCTCGCGGCGGTGGTGATCGTGGCCGCGACCTCGCTGGTCGACGTCCGCAGTGTCGTCGCGATGTGGGCGATGAGCCGGGTCGAGACCGGGCTGGCGGTGGCGGCCTTCCTCGGGGTCGCGCTGGTCGGCGTACTCGAGGGCATCCTCGTCGCCATCGGCTTGTCGTTCGTGGCGGTGGTCGTGCACGCGTGGCGGCCGTACCGGACCGAACTGGTGGTCGTCCCTGGTGTCGATGGCTACCACGACGTCAAGCGGAACCCGACCGGCAGCCGGATTCCGGGTCTGGTGATCGTGCGGTTCGACGCGCAGCTCTTCTTCGCGAACGGTGCGATCTTCGACGAGTACACCCGCCGGGTCGTCGCGCGGGCGCCGGAGAAGGTCCAGTGGGTGGTGATCGCGGCCGAGCCGATCACAGGTCTGGACACCACCGCGATGGACGAGCTCGTCGAGCTCGACCAGTACCTGTCCGGCAACGGGATTCGCCTGGTGTTCGCGGAGATGAAGGACCCGGTGAAGGACAAGCTGCGCCGATTGGGGCTGGGCGAGCGATTCGGGCCGGACCACTTCTATCCGACCCTCGACACCGCCGTCGGGGCGTTCCGGGGCGAGGCGTCCCGGTAGCTCCGACGCCTTCCTGTGGTGTCCATCATGTGGTATCGGTGACCCGCGGGGTGGGTTCGGCGGGGTTGGACCACTAAGCTGTTCGGGTCACGGTTCCCGTGGGCGCCGGCGCGGCGCCGCGGACCGGGCACGATCCGCCCACACCTAAACCGCAGGGGAGTTCACTCGTGAGCCAGCCAGGCCGTCCCGTTGTCCTGATCGCCGACAAGCTCGCGCAATCGACCGTCGATGCGCTCGGTGACGGTGTCGAGGTGCGCTGGGTCGACGGCCCGGACCGTCCGGCGTTGCTCGCCGCGGTTCCCGAGGCGGACGCCCTGCTGGTCCGCTCCGCCACCACCGTCGACGCAGAGGTCCTCGCCGCCGCGACGAACCTGAAGATCGTCGGTCGCGCCGGTGTCGGCCTCGACAACGTCGACATCCCGGCCGCCACCGAGCGCGGTGTGATGGTCGTCAACGCCCCGACATCGAACATCCACACCGCCGCCGAGCACGCCGTCGCGCTGCTGCTGTCCACGGCCCGCCAGATCCCGGCCGCTGACCGCACCCTGCGCGAGAAGACCTGGAAGCGCTCGAGCTTCAACGGCACCGAGATTCTCGGCAAGACCGTCGGCGTCGTCGGCCTCGGCCGCATCGGCCAGCTGTTCGCGCAGCGTCTCGCCGCGTTCGAGACCCACGTCATCGCGTACGACCCCTACCTGCCCGCGGCCCGCGCCGCCCAACTCGGCATCGAGCTCGTCGACATCGACGAACTGGTCCGCCGCTCCGACTTCATCTCGGTGCACCTCCCCAAGACCAAGGAGACCGCCGGCCTGATCAACGCCGAGCGTCTCGCCACCGCCAAGGACGGGCTGATCATCGTCAACGCCGCCCGCGGCGGGCTGATCGACGAGGACGCGCTGTACGACGCGCTCGTCTCCGGCAAGGTCCGCGCCGCCGGCCTGGACGTGTTCAACACCGAGCCGTGCACCGACTCGAAGCTGTTCGACCTCGACAACGTCGTCGTCACCCCGCACCTCGGTGCGTCCACCTCGGAGGCCCAGGACCGCGCGGGCACCGACGTCGCCAAGTCCGTGCTGCTGGCGCTGGCCGGCGAGTTCGTGCCCGAGGCCGTCAACGTCTCGGGTGGTCCGGTCGGCGAGGAGGTCGCGCCGTGGCTCGACCTGGTCCGCAAGCTCGGCCTGCTCGCGGGCACCCTGTCGCCGGAGGCCGTGCAGAACGTGCAGGTCGTGGTCAGCGGTGAGCTCTCCGCCGAGAACGTCGAGATCCTCGGCCTCGCCGCACTGCGCGGGCTGTTCTCCGCCAGCAGCGACGAGGCCGTCACCTTCGTCAACGCCCCGCAGCTCGCCGAGCAGCGCGGCGTCGGCGTCGAGGTCGACAAGCACAGCGAGGCGCAGACGCACCGCAGCGCCGTCGAGGTGCGCGCGGTTGCCGCCGACGGCACCGTCACCGCGGTCGCGGGCGCGCTGACCGGCCTGCAGCAGGTCGAGAAGATCGTCAACGTCAACGGCCGCAGCTTCGACCTGCGCGCCGAGGGCCACAACATCGTCGTGCACTACCAGGATCGTCCGGGCGTGCTCGGCACCCTCGGCACCGTGCTCGGCAACGCGGGCATCGACATCCAGGCCGCGGCGCTGAGCCAGGACGTGGAGGGTGCCGGCGCGACCGTCATCCTGCGCGTCGACCGCGTCGTCGGTGACGCCGAGGTGGAGCAGATCGTCGCGCAGCTCGACGCCCGCGTCGCCCAGGTCGACCTGTCCTAGTCGAAGCGTGATCGGTGGCCGCGACCATGCAGTTGGTCGCGGCCCCGCCGTTTCTACCTGCAGTCGTATCCACTTGAAGGAGTGTTCATGAAGCTTGCGGTCATCCCCGGAGACGGCATCGGTGTCGAGGTCACGACCGAGGCGCTCAAGGTGCTGCGAAAGCTGGTCCCGGACCTGGAGACCACCGAGTACGACCTCGGTGCCAAGCGCTACAACGCGACCGGTGAGCTGCTGCCCGAGGCGGAGCTCGCGGAGATCCGTCAGCACGACGCGATCCTGCTCGGCGCCATCGGCGACCCGCGGATCGTCGCCCCGGGGGTGCTCGAGCGGGGCCTGCTGCTGAACATGCGGTTCCAGCTGGACCACCACGTGAACCTGCGGCCGTCGCGGCTGTACCCGGGCTCGACGTCGCCGCTGGCCGCGAACCCCGACATCGACTTCGTGGTCGTGCGTGAGGGCACCGAGGGTCCGTACACGGGTAACGGCGGCGCGATCCGCGTCGGCACCCCGCACGAGATCGCGACCGAGGTCTCGATCAACACCTGGTTCGGCGCCGAGCGCGTCGTCCGGTACGCGTTCGAGCTCGCGCAGACCCGACGCAAGCACCTCACGCTGATCCACAAGACCAACGTGCTCTCGAATGCCGGCGCCATCTGGACCCGCGCGATCGAGACCGTGGGCGCCGAGTTCCCCGAGGTCGAGACGGCGTACTGCCACATCGACGCGGCGACCATCTACATGGTGTCCGACCCGTCCCGCTTCGACGTGATCGTCACCGACAACCTGTTCGGCGACATCATCACCGACCTGGCCGGCGCGGTCACCGGCGGTATCGGCCTCTCGGCGTCCGGCAACATCGACGCGTCGGGCACCAACCCGTCGATGTTCGAGCCCGTGCACGGCAGCGCCCCGGACATCGCGGGCAAGGGGATCGCCGATCCCACCGCCGCGATCTCGTCGGTCGCGCTGCTGCTGCGTCACCTCGGCCGTGACGAGGACGCCGCCCGCGTCGAGCGTGCGGTCGAGGCTGACCTCGCCGCTCGCGGTGACGCCCCGATCGTCACCGCCGAGGTCGGCGACCGCATCACCGCCGCCGTCTGACCGGTTCCCAACCTGGGTGAAGGGAACCATCATTCGGTCAGACCGAATGATGGTTCCCTTCACCAGTTCTAGGAGGCGCGCTCGGGGTGGTCCGGCGGGACCAGGGGAGCAGCGAGCACGGGACACAGCGCGGCGAGCGCGAAGGCGGCCGGGAATCCGAACACCCCGATCACTGCGCCGAACAGCGGCGGCACCACCGAGGCGGCCAGGTACTGGCTGGTGTTCTGCGCGCCCAGCGCCCGACCGCTCCAGTAGGGCCCGGAGATCTCGGCGACGGCGGTGAACGCCAACCCGTTGTCCGCGACCGTGATCACCGAAGCCAGGAGCAGCAGGGCGACGGAGATCGGCGAGTCCAGCCAGTCGGTCACCGCCAACGCGGCCATGGACACCGCGGCGGCCAGTGCGACCTGACGCAGCGGCCGCATCCGGCTGCCCACCCGGTCCGACCAGGCGCCGGCGCCGATACGCCCGGCCGCACCGAGCAGTTGCGCTGCGGTGACGAGCACACCGGCCGACGCGGCCGACCAGTGCCGGTCGGTGATCAGCCACACCAGTGCGAACGTCCACACCAGGTACTGCGGGACCACCAGCAGCACCGACACCGCGTGGATCCGCCACAGCACACTGCGTCCGCGGTACGGGTTGTCCAGCAGTCCCTGCTCGGCGGCGTCGGCCCGGCTCGGCCGGGGCGGGTCGATCACGAACGCCAGGCAGCACACCGCGGCCGCCACACAGATGATCGCGGGAAGTGTCATGGCCCAAGAGATTCCGTGGTCAGATGCGATCCGCGGGACGGTCAACGCCGCCACCGCGACCCCCAGTGGCAGGGCCATCTGCCGGATGCCCATGGCGAATCCACGTTGGTGAGCCGGGAACCAGCCGACGACGACGCGTCCGCTGGCGGCGTTGGCGCTCGATGCGGCGGTGCCGCCGAGGAACAGGAACGCGCCGAGCAGGCCCAGCGAGATGTCGGCGGTGACGGCGGCCGCGGCCGAGGCGAGCGCCGCCGCACCCAGTCCGATGCCGAGTACGCGACGTTCGCCGATGCGGTCGACCACCGCGCCCCACGCGATCAGGCTGACCAGGAAACCGACGGTCGGCATCGCGGCGATGACGCCCGCCTGGGCGAGGCTCAGCCCCGCGCGATCGTGCAGGGTCGGGATGAGGAATGCGGGGGCGTTGGCGAAGACACCGCCCGCGGCCTGTGCAAAGACGCCGAGGCCGAGCATCGACCAGCGTCGGGTGGTGCTGACGGCGGGCGGCGCGGCGGTGGTCATGCCTCCACGCTACGAGGAGTGTCCCAGTACCTGAAATGGCAATCCCACATAATGGACGAGCGCTAGGATTCCGCCATGCGCCTAGGTCGAATTGCCAGCCCCGACGGGGTCGCCTTCGTGTCCATCGAGGGGGAGGGCGACGCGCGGACGGCGAAGGAGATCGCCGAACATCCCTTCGGTACCCCGACTTTCACCGGTCGGAGCTGGCCGCTCGCCGACGTGCGACTGCTCGCTCCGATCCTCGCCAGCAAGGTGATCTGCGTCGGCAAGAACTACGCCGCGCACGCCGCCGAGATGGGCGGCGAGGCGCCCGAGGATCCGGTGATCTTCCTCAAGCCGAACACCTCGATCGTCGGGCCGGGTGCGCCGATCCTGTTGCCGCCCACCTCGAACGAGGTGCACTACGAGGGCGAGCTGGCGATCGTGATCGGCCGTCCGTGCAAGGACGTGCCCGCTGCGAAAGCGCTCGAGGTGGTGCTCGGCTACACCGTGGCCAACGACGTCTCCGCGCGCGACCACCAGCGGAAGGACGGGCAGTGGACTCGGGCCAAGGGCCACGACACCTTCTGCCCGCTCGGGCCCTGGATCGAGACGTCGCTCGACGCGTCCGATCTCGAGATCAAGACTGAGGTCGACGGTGCGCTCAAGCAGCGCAGCCGCACATCGCTTCTGCTGCACGACATTCCGAAGATCATCGAGTGGGTCACCGCGGTGATGACGCTGCTGCCCGGCGACGTGATCCTCACCGGCACCCCGGAGGGCGTCGGCCCGATCGTCGCCGGCGACACCGTCAGTGTGACGATCGAGGGCATCGGCACCCTCACCAATCCGGTCGCCGCAAAGGGCTGAACGGCGCCGTCCGTTCCGGACGGCGGAACCGGTGTGGGACTAACCTGTAGGGGACCGATTTCATCCCCTAGAGCCAAGTGAGCCATGACCACCAGCGAAGTGCGTGTTCGTTTCTGCCCGTCACCCACCGGAACCCCGCACGTCGGGCTGATCCGTACGGCCCTGTTCAACTGGGCTTACGCGCGGCACCACGGCGGCAAGTTCGTCTTCCGCATCGAGGACACCGACGCGGCCCGCGACTCGGAGGAGTCGTACCAGGCGATCCTCGACGCGCTGCGGTGGCTCGGACTGACCTGGGACGAGGGACCCGAGGTCGGCGGCCCCTACGAGCCGTACCGGCAGTCCCAGCGCCGGGACCTGCACCTCGAGGTGGTGGCGAAGTTGCTCGCCGCGGGTGAGGCCTACGAGTCGTTCTCCACGCCGGAGGAGGTCGAGGCCCGGCACAAGGCTGCCGGCCGCGACCCCAAGCTCGGCTACGACAACTTCGACCGCGACCTGACCGACGAGCAGCGCCAGGCGTACCTCGACGAGGGACGCAAGCCCGTCGTGCGGCTGCGGATGCCCGACCACGACCTGACCTGGGTGGACCTCGTGCGCGGCGAGACGACGTTCAAGGCGGGCACGGTGCCGGACTTCGCGCTCACCCGCGGCAACGGCATTCCGCTGTACACGCTCGTGAACCCGGTCGACGACGCGCTGATGAAGATCACCCACGTGCTGCGCGGTGAGGACCTGCTGTCCTCCACGCCGCGTCAGCTGGCGCTCTACGAGGCGCTGCAGCGCGTCGGCGTCGCCGAGTTCACCCCGGAGTTCGGGCACCTGCCGTTCGTGATGGGGCAGGGCAACAAGAAGCTGTCCAAGCGTGACCCCGAGTCGAACCTGTTCATCCACCGCGACCGCGGGTTCATCCCCGAGGGCCTGCTCAACTACCTGGCGCTGCTGGGCTGGAGCATCGCCGACGACCACGACGTGTTCTCCCTCACGGAGATGGTCGAGGCGTTCGACGTCTCGAAGGTGAACTCGAATCCGGCGCGCTTCGACCAGAAGAAGGCCGACGCGATCAACGCCGAGCACATCCGACTGCTCGAGCCCGCCGACTTCTCGGCCCGACTGCGGGCGTACCTGACCACGCACGGTCACCCCGTCGATGCCGTGACCGTCGAACAGTTCGACGTCGCAGCCGACCTCGTGCAGACCCGCATCGTCGTGCTCTCCGACGCCTGGGACCTGCTGAAGTTCCTGTTCGTCGACGAGGCGGACTTCGCGATCGATCCGGCCACCGCGGCGAAGAACCTGGGCGCCGACGCCGCGCCGGTGCTCGACGCGACAGTCGCCGCCCTCGACGGGCTGGAGACCTGGGTCACCGCGGATCTCGAGGAGGCGCTCAAGGCCGCACTCATCGAGGGGTTGGAACTCAAGCCGCGCAAGGCCTTTGCTCCGGTGCGCGTCGCGGTGACCGGTTCGCACATCAGTCCGCCGCTGTACGAGTCGATGGAGTTGCTCGGCCGCGAGAAGACGATGGCCCGGTTGCGCTCGGCACGCGCCCAGGTCGGCCAGTAGGTCCGGCGGTCGCGGTCAGGGGGCCGATATCGGCCCCCTGACCAGCCGATTTGGAGAATCACCCCAGGGCTTTGCTATTGTTCTCCTCGTCCGAAACGGAGCGCACAGCCGCAAGGTTGAGCGAGCCGCCGAGGTCATTGGGGTATGGTGTAATTGGCAACACAGCGGTTTCTGGTACCGCCATTCTAGGTTCGAGTCCTGGTACCCCAGCGGTGAGTTCAGTGAATATTTCGCCGGACTGTCCGAGCAGTACACGGCACGTTCCCTGGCCCCGTCGTCTAGCGGCCTAGGACGCCGCCCTCTCAAGGCGGTAGCGCGGGTTCGAATCCCGTCGGGGCTACCACGGAGAGCGTGCCGAAAACATGTGATCGCGAGAATGTGGCGATCATGATCCTGGCCCCGTCGTCTAGCGGCCTAGGACGCCGCCCTCTCAAGGCGGTAGCGCGGGTTCGAATCCCGTCGGGGCTACAACGAAAAGACCCTCCGGTTGTCCGGAGGGTCTTTGTCGTTTCTGCGCGAGCTCAGCCGCTTTTGCGGCGGAATTCTCGCTTGTGGTCGGCGGGCCCGTGGGTGTGATGAATTTTCGAGTCGCCGGCCGAACTCGACGCCGGCGTCGCGTTCTTGTGGTTCTTCCGGTCGAGCGCCTCACGGAACTGCTGCTTGATCTGTTCGTTCTCGGAGTCGGTCACGATGCGTTCCTCCTGTTGTCGGTCGCACCGTGACCGTACCGCCGTCGCCGCCTCGCGTCGCGGCAATTTCCCGCGAGCCGGGCCGTGCCGGCGGAGACGCAGTGTGTCAGAGGGTCAGAGGTACTGTGCGGTGCTGCCGCCGACCGGCATCTGGGGCAGTCCCAGCTTCCGGTGATCCCAGGAGCGCACCCGGTCGGGCCGGACGCGCACCGCGACCCGCTTGTGCAGCATCATCTCGATGGCCGGATCGACGTCGGCGGAGTACGGGCCGGTGTAGCGCTCCCAGATGCTCACGCCCACCTGCCAGAGCGCGTCGGCGTCGTCGACGATCTCGGCCGTGCCCTCGAACGAGACACCGCGCAGGGTGTCGTAGGTCTGCCCGTCCTCGATCATGACGGTGATCCGGTCGTCTCGACGGAGGTTGACGGCCTTCTGCGACTTGGCCTTCGTCTCGAACCAGAGCTCGCCGTCGATCAGCGCGTACCACATCGCGATGAGGTGCGGTGCCCCGCTGTGGCCGACGGTCGCCATGGTGGCGACCCGGCTGCGTTCGACGAACTGCGTGATCTCGGACTCGGTCATCGTGATCTGAGACCGTTGGTTGGTGCCCACTGCGACGTCCTCCCATGGGGATCGGAACCTGTTGTCGCATGCACTGTGCCACGGCTGGGCGCGTCGGCGGCCGAGATCTCAGAGGCGCTTGTGCAGAGCCTCCGCGGCCGCGAGCAGGTCCGCCGCCCAGCGTGCGCCCGGACGCCTGCCCATCCGGTCGATGGGGCCGGAGACGGAGATGGCCGCGACCACGGCGCCGCTGCGATCGCGTACCGGTGCCGCGACGCTGGCGACGCCGGGCTCGCGCTCGGCCGCGCTCTGTGCCCAGCCACGCTTGCGGACCTCCACCAGTACCCGTTCGCTGAACAGTGCGTCGGGCAGGACAAGTCGCTGCACCTGTGGATCTGCCCAGGCGAGTAGCACCTTCGCCCCCGAGCCCGCGGTCATCGGCAGCCGGGCCCCGACGAGCACGGTGTCGCGCAGGCCGGTCGGCGGCTCCATCGAGGCGACGCAGACTCGCTGCAGGCCCTCGCGGCGATAGAGCTGGACACTCTCGCCGGTGATCTCGCGCAGCCGCGGCAGCACCAGTGCGGCGGCTTCGAGCAGGCTGTCGTTCGCTGCGGGAGCCAGCTCGGACAGTCCGGGGCCCGGCCGCCACAGGCCGTCGGAGTCGCGCGCGAGCAGTCGGTGCACCTCGAGCCCGACGGCGAGGCGGTGGGCCGTCGCGCGCGGCAATCCGGTGCGCGCACACAGTTCGCCGAGATTGCACGGTTGCTCGGCGACGGCGTACAGAACCGACATGGCCTTGTCGAGTACCCCGATCCCGCTGGTGGCGGGGGAGCCGCTATGCTGTCTCATAGGTCGATACTATCGTCTCGCATTATGAGATGGAAATTCGGGACGATGCGATCGACTCGAACCGAGAGATGATGGAAGTCGGGCGCCGACCGGGCCCGTCTGATCCCCGGGGCGGGACGAATCACAAAGAGGTGGAGAACATGGCCAGCACAGGGCGCACCCTGGCGGAGAAGGTGTGGGACGAGCACGTCGTCGTCAAGGGAGAGGGCGAGGGATCGGCGCGCAAGCCGGACCTCATCTACATCGATCTGCATCTGGTTCACGAGGTGACCAGTCCGCAGGCGTTCGACGGACTCCGGCTGGCGGGCCGCCCCCTTCGGCGTCCCGACCTCACGATCGCGACCGAGGACCACAACGTGCCGACGGTCGACATCGACAAGCCGATCGCCGACCCGGTCTCGCGCACGCAGGTCGAGACGTTGCGCCGCAACTGCGAGGAGTTCGGTGTCCGCCTGCACGCGATGGGCGACCTGGACCAGGGCATCGTGCACGTGGTCGGTCCGCAGCTCGGCCTGACCCAGCCCGGCATGACCGTCGTGTGTGGTGACAGCCACACCTCGACGCACGGTGCTTTCGGTGCTCTCGCAATGGGAATCGGAACCAGCGAGGTCGAGCACGTGATGGCGACGCAGACGTTGTCGCTGCGTCCGTTCAAGACGATGGCGATCAACGTCGAGGGTGAACTCGCGCCCGGCGTCATGAGCAAGGACCTGATCCTCGCCGTGATCGCCAAGATCGGGACCGGCGGCGGTCAGGGCTACGTGCTCGAGTACCGCGGCGAGGCCATCAGGAACCTGTCGATGGAAGCCCGAATGACGATCTGCAACATGTCGATCGAGGCGGGTGCACGTGCCGGCATGATCGCCCCCGACGAGACGACCTACGAGTTCATCAAGGGCCGCCCGCACGCCCCGTCGGGCGCCGACTGGGACGCCGCGGTCGCGTCCTGGGAGCAGTTGAAGACCGACGAGGGTGCGGTTTTCGACAACGAAGTGACCATCGACGCATCCACGCTCACCCCATTCGTGACCTGGGGCACCAACCCGGGCCAGGGCGCTCCGCTCGGCGCGACGGTGCCGAACCCCGCCGACATCGTCGACGAGAGCGAGCGGGCCGCGGCCGAGAAGGCGCTCGGCTACATGGGACTGGAGGCGGGCACGCCGCTGCGTGAGATCGCCGTGGACACCGTGTTCGTCGGTTCCTGCACCAACGGGCGGATCGAGGATCTGCGGGCCGTGGCGAGCGTCCTGAAGGGCCGCAAGGTGGCTCCGGGTGTGCGCATGCTCGTGGTGCCCGGCTCGATGCGGGTACGCGCGGAAGCCGAGAAGGAGGGCCTGGGTGACATTTTCGTCGCGGCCGGCGCCGAATGGCGGCAGGCAGGTTGCTCGATGTGCCTCGGCATGAACCCGGATCAGCTGGCGTCGGGCGAGCGTTCGGCCTCCACGTCCAACCGGAACTTCGAGGGCCGACAGGGCAAGGGCGGGCGTACGCATCTGGTTTCGCCGCTGGTTGCTGCGGCGACCGCCGTGCGCGGAACGCTCTCCGCGCCTGCGGACCTGGACTGAAGACACGGAAGCGACAGGAGATAAATCGATGGAAGCCTTCACCACTCACAAGGGCATCGGCGTCCCCCTGCGGCGATCAAATGTCGACACCGATCAGATCATTCCCGCGGTCTACCTAAAGCGGGTGACTCGCACGGGTTTCGAGGACGGGCTCTTCGCGGCCTGGCGTAACGATCCGGAGTTCATTCTCAACATCGCGCCCTACGACAAGGGAACGGTTCTGGTGGCCGGGCCGGACTTCGGCACCGGGTCCTCCCGCGAGCATGCGGTGTGGGCGCTCTCGGACTTCGGTTTTCGGGTCGTGATCGCGTCCCGCTTCGCCGACATCTTCCGCGGCAACGCCGGCAAGGCCGGTCTGCTCGCTGCCGAGGTCGAGCAGGCGGACGTCGAGTTGCTCTGGAAGTTGCTCGAGGAACAGCCCGGACTCGAAATTGTTGTGGATCTCACGAATCGGACGATCAGCGCCGGAACTCTAGTGGTGCGCTTCAGCATTGACGACTACACGCGGTGGCGTCTGCTCGAGGGCCTCGACGACATCGGATTGACGTTGCGCCAGGTAGACGCGATTTCCGAGTTCGAAAAGTCAAGGCCGTCATGGAAACCTGCGACTCTTCCGGAGCGCATCGCAGAGGGTGACCGATAGGCGGACTAAGCAGATCGGTAGCCGGACAAGGGGAGCCACGCCGCTGAGAAGGGCATGAGAATTGGCGTGGCACATAGACTCTTGCGCTTTTCCGGTTTACCGTATTTGCTAGTCGGTCCGACAATGGGCCATTGGTATGCGGAGGTACATCCAATGAACAAGGCAGAGCTCATTGATCAGCTCACCGAGAGACTGAGCTCGGACCGTCGGGCTGCGACCGAAGCGGTCGAGCACGTCGTCGACATCATCGTCCGCGCCGTGCACGCCGGTGAGAACGTCACCATCACAGGATTCGGCGTCTTCGAGCAGCGCCGCCGCGCGGCTCGCGTCGCGCGCAACCCGCGCACCGGTGAGACCGTCAAGGTCAAGCCGACGTCGGTCCCGGCCTTCCGTCCCGGCGCTCAGTTCAAGGCCGTCATCGCGGGCAAGCAGAAGCTGCCGGCCAGCGGTCCCGCCGTGAAGCGTGGCTCCGCAGCGGCGCCGGCCAAGAAGGCGGCCGCGAAGAAGACGGTTGCCAAGAAGGCGGCACCCGCGAAGAAGACCGTCGCCAAGGCGGCACCGGCCAAGAAGGCGGCGCCCGCCAAGAAGGCGGTCGTGAAGAAGGCGGCACCGGCCAAGAAGGCGGTCGTGAAGAAGGCGGCACCGGCCAAGAAGACGGTCGCGAAGAAGACCGTCGCCAAGGCGACCCCGGCGAAGAAGACCGTCGCCAAGAAGACCGTCGCCAAGGCGACCCCGGCGAAGAAGACCGTCGCGAAGAAGGCGGCACCCGCCAAGAAGGCGGTCGTGAAGAAGGCGGCACCGGCCAAGAAGGCTCCGGCCAAGAAGGCTCCGGCCCGCAAGCGATAGCAGACCGACTGCGCGAAACAGGGGCGGCGACGGGACATCCCGTCGCCGCCCTGTTCGTGTGTACGACTTACACGTCCGGCAGTGCGCTGTCGATGTGGTTCGCGGCGACCAGTTTGCCGCCCGACAGCGACAGCACCCAGGTGCTGCCCTTTCGGTTGCGGGCAGGTGGGAGATCGATTCCGTCACGCTCGGCCCACCGCTCGAGCAGGTCCGGGATCACCCGGCCCTGGCTGCAGATGACCTGAACGCCGCCGCGTGCCGCGATCTTTCGGGTCACCGCCTGCGCCGCCGCGGGATCCTTCGCGTACGCCTCCTCGGAGAGCGCCGGCTCGACTGCGATGTCGACACCGATGGCCTCCGCGAGAGGTTCGACCGTCTGGACACACCGCGCCCGATCCGCTGCGTGAATCTCGGTCGCCCCGAACGCCTGCAGCAGCGTGCTCAGGGCGGCGGCCTGCGTCCTGCCGTTCTTGTCGAGCGGCCGGAGTGCGTCGTCGCCCGAGTACCGCTCGCTGCGGCCCGCCTTCGCGTGCCGGACCACCAGCACGGTGGTGGTGTCGACGGGCAACTTGAGGAATCGGCGCAGGACCTTGTGGTCCACCGAATACGACAGCGCCCCGAACACGTCGTCCGGCGCGAGCCAGCGCAGCACGTCGACCTCGTTGTTGGGTACGAACTCCCCGCCCAGCGCCTCCGCCGCCCAGTAGTCGACCCGCTTGCGCCTGCGGTGCCCCGGGATCTCGTAGGACACCCGGGTGACATGCCTGCCGAGTTGCACCCGAAGGCCGGTCTCCTCCTCCACCTCGCGCAGCGCGGCGACCACCGGAGTCTCGCCCGGGTCGAGCTTGCCCTTCGGGAATGACCAGTCGTCGTACTTCGGGCGGTGGATCAGGGCGATCTCGATCTCGTACGGGTTGGTCGGCGACTTGCGCCACAGGACCGCCCCTGCCGCAAAGATGTTGGCTTTGATCGGGCGATCCGACTTCGAGGTCACAAAGTTGCCTTCCTGCGCTCGGGAGAAGTGGCCTAGGCGCCGCCGCCGCGGCGGCTGCGCATCAGTTCCTGTTGGTGTTCGCGGACCTGCTCGCCGCGCGCGGGCGAGGCCGCCCAACTGCCGTCGGACTGCAGCACCCAGCACCGGGTGGTCGGGTCGAGCGCGGAGTCGAAGATGTCGCCGAGCTGGCGGCTCAGGCGTGGATCCTTCACCTGAGCCATGACCTCGACGCGGCGGTCGAGATTGCGATGCATCATGTCGGCGCTGCCGATCCAGAACTCGTTCGCGCCGACGAAGTGCAGGATGCGCGAGTGCTCGAGGAAGCGTCCGAGAATCGAACGCACCTCGATGTTCTCGCTGAGGCCGGGGACGCCGGGTTTGAGTGCGCAGATTCCCCGGACGACGACCTGCACGGGGACCCCGGCCTGCGAGGCGCGGTAGAGCGCGTCGATCACCTGCTCGTCGACGAGTGCGTTGGCCTTGAGGCGGATTCCGGCGGGGCGGCCCGCGAGCTTGGCCTCGGTTTCTGCCTGGATGCGCGCGACGATGCCCGCTCGCACTCCGTAGGGAGCGACGAGAAGGTTGCGGTACTTGGCTTTTCGCGAGTACCCGGTCAGTGAGTTGAACAGGTCGGTGAGGTCCGCGCCGATCTCGGGCGAGGACGTCAGCAGGCCGACGTCCTCGTAGAGCCGGGCGGTCTTGGGGTTGTAGTTGCCGGTGCCGATGTGGCAGTAGCGGCGGATGGTCGAGCCCTCGCGGCGTACCACGAGGCACGTCTTGCAGTGCGTCTTGAGACCGACGAGCCCGTACACCACGTGCACGCCGGCCTGCTCCAGCTTGCGGGCCCACTTGATGTTCGCCTGCTCGTCGAAGCGCGCCTTGATCTCCACCAGTGCGACCACCTGCTTGCCTGCCTCCGCGGCGTCGACGAGGGCGTTGACGATCGGGGAGTCTCCGGAGGTCCGGTACAGCGTCTGCTTGATGGCGAGTACGTGCGGGTCGGCGGCCGCCTGTTCGATGAACCGCTGCACGCTCGTGGAGAAGGAGTCGTACGGGTGGTGCACCAGGACGTCCCCGTCGCGCAGGGTCGAGAACACACTCTTGGGTGTCTCGCGTTCGCCGAACGCCGGGTGGGTGGCGGGTACGAACGGCGCGTCCTTGAGGTTGGCGCGGTCGACGCCGTAGACCTGCCACAGGCACGACAGGTCGAGGAGTCCGGGCACCTGGATCACATCGCCCGGGTCGACGTCGAGCTCGCGCAGCAGCAGTTCGAGCATGTGGTCGGTCATGTCGTCGGCGACCTCGAGCCGGACCGGGGACCCGAACCGGCGGCGGGCGAGTTCGCGTTCGAGGGCCTGTAGCAGGTCCTCGTCCCGATCTTCCTCGACCTCGAAGTCGGCGTTGCGAGTGATCCGGAAGGCGTGGTGCTCGACGATCTCCATGCCGGGGAACAGGACGCCGAGGTGCGCGGCGATCAGCGCCTCCATCGGCAGGAACGCCGGGATGGTGGCGGGGGAGTCGGTGCGGTTCACCCGGACGAACCGATCCACGTTGTCGGGCACCTTGACCCTGGCGAAGTGTTCGCCGCCCGTCGACGAGTCCTTCACGGTCACCGCGAGGTTGAGACTGAGGCCGCTGATGTACGGGAACGGGTGCGCCGGATCGACGGCCAGCGGGGTGAGGACCGGGAACACCTGGTCGATGAAGTACTCCGACAGCCGGCGCTCCTCGGTGGCGTCGAGGTCGGACCACCGGATGATCGAGATGCCCGCGGTCGCGAGCTCGGGGAGCACCTTGTCGAGGAAGGTGCGCGCATGGCGCTCCGTGATCTCCTGGGAGCGCCGATTGATCAGAGCCAGTTGTTCGCGCGGGGTCAGCCCGTCCGCCGAGCGGACCGACAGTCCGGTCTCGTCGCGGCGCTTGAGGCCGGCGACGCGCACCATGTAGAACTCGTCGAGGTTCGAGGCGAAGATCGCCAGGAACTTGGCGCGTTCGAGGAGGGGGAGCGACGGATCCTCGGCCAGGCTGAGCACCCGGGAGTTGAAGTCGAGCCAGCTGAGTTCGCGGTTGAGGTAGCGGTCCTCGGCCAGCGGGATCACCGAACCGTCGACGGCCAGCGGGGTGGCGGCGGGCGGCGCGGTCGGGATCACCGGCAGGTGGTTGGTCGTCGCCGGGCCGGCCTCACGCACCCCGTTGGTCGCCGCCTGTGCTCCGATGTCCTGTCTCACGCTCTCGCCGTTGCTCACGCGTCGATCATCCCCCAGATCGAGAGCCCACGACAATCGACGACCTCAGATTTCAGATGAATTCTGTGCTGCGCCGATACCCTGGCTGCCAACCGATTCGGTGCAGCGTCTCGGCAGTAGCGGGCCCTGGGCCGAGGACTGCTGCGGCGTCCAGATCGGCGGCGGTGTCGACGTCGAGTCGCAGACCCGGCCAGTTCCCGGCCAACGCCGTGGCGCCGGAGTCCAGGTGACGCCGCGCCGAGCCCGCACCGAAGCGCGGGTCGAACTCCGTGCTCGGGTCGCCCACGATCAGTGCGGACGTCCCGGTGCCGTGATGGTCCACGACGATCGCGCGCGGATACGACCGAGCCCGGTCGAGCGCTTCGGACAGTTCGGTCCCGGCCAGGCACGGCAGGTCGCCCTGGAGCGCGACGAGTGGGCCGTCGGCCACACGGGAAGCGGCTACCCGGGCGGCAGCCCGCAGCACCCCGTTCAGCCCGTCCCCGCCGGGGTCCTCCGGGTCGCGGTACCACCGGGCGCCGGCGGCCTCGGCGGCCTCGGCGACCGTCGCGTCCGGGGTGATCACGGTGACCTCGCCCACCGCCGGCGCCGAGCGGGCGGCAGCCAGGGTGTCTCGCAGCATGGCCAGGACCAGGGCATTGCGGTCGGCGGGGCCGAGGCGCGGTGCCAGCCGGCTCTTGGCCCGGTCGAGGTCCTTGACGGCGATGAGCACGTGCGCCTGCCCGGGGGGCGGTGTGCGGGGCGCGACGTCCATGGGACCAATCCTGCCAGCATCGCCGGTTCGGGCGGTCGGCCGTGGCCCCCTCTCCGTCGATTGCTGACAGAATGCGGTGAGTTGCGGGCTGGAGTGGGCGGAGGAGCTGGATGGCGAGAGCAGCGGTACTTGGGGCGGGTTCGTGGGGGACCGCGTTCGCGAAGGTGTTGGCGGATGCCGGCACCGACGTCACGCTGTGGGCGCGCAGAGCGGAAGTGGCGGAAGCGATCTCGACCGGCCATGTCAATCCGTTCTATCTCGACGGCATCGAGCTGCCGCCCACGCTTGCGGCCACGAGCGATCCGGAGCGGGCGCTCGACGGCGCGGACATCGTGGTGCTCGCGGTCCCGTCGCAGTCGTTGCGGGAGAACCTGGCGGCGTGGACACCACTGATCGGGTCCGACTCGTCGCTGTTGTCGCTGGCCAAGGGCATCGAGAGCGGCACCCTGCTCCGAATGAGCGAGGTGATCAGTGAGGTCACCGGCGCCGACCCGTCCCGGGTCGCGGTGCTGTCCGGGCCGAACCTTGCTCGCGAGATCGCGGCAGGCCAGCCCGCCGCGACGGTCGTCGCGTGCACCGACGAGGCGCGGGCTGTCGAGATTCAGAAATCTTGTGCGACAGGATATTTCCGTCCGTACACCAATGTCGACGTGGTCGGGTGCGAGATCGGCGGGGCCTGCAAGAACGTCATCGCACTCGCGTGTGGCATGGCATCGGGACTCGGCCTCGGTGAGAACACGAACGCCTCGATCATCACCCGGGGGTTGGCGGAGATGATCCGACTCGGCGTGGCGCTCGGCGCGAACCCGGCGACTCTGGCCGGTCTGGCCGGCGTCGGCGACCTGGTCGCGACCTGCTCCTCGCCGCTGTCCCGAAACCGGACGTTCGGTACTCACCTCGCGCAGGGCGGCACCCTGGCCAGTGCCCAGGCGGCGACCAGAGGGCAGGTGGCCGAGGGCGTCAAGTCGTGCACCTCGGTCCGGGCGCTCGCGCAGCGCAGCGGCGTGGAGATGCCGCTCACCGAGGCCGTGCACAAGGTCTGCCACGAGGGGTTGTCCGTGCGTGAGGCGGTCGGACTGCTGCTCGGTCGGCGCATTAAACCCGAATGAGGGCGCGCACGGGTTGGAACGGTACTGTTTGCAGGTGAGTAATCCGCGTACGAGGGTGGCTGTGGTCTTCGGTGGCCGCAGCAGTGAGCACTCGGTGTCCTGTGTTTCCGCCGGCAGTGTGCTGCGCTACCTCGATCCGGAGCGCTACGAGGTGGTGCCGATCGGAATCACCCCCGACGGCGCCTGGGTGCTCGGCCCGGCCGACCCCTCGACCTTGGCGATCGACGGCCGCTCGATGCCCTCGGTGGACACCACCGGTGCGGCGCTGACGCTGACCGCCGACCCGACCCGGGCCGGCGCGCTGGTCGCCCTCGGTAACGAGGAGGCGGGCGCGATCCTGGCGTCGGTCGACGTGGTCTTTCCCGTCCTGCACGGCGCCTACGGCGAGGACGGCACCATCCAGGGGTTGCTCGAACTCGCGGGGCTGCCCTACGTCGGCCCCGGCGTGCTGGCCAGCGCTGCGGGCATGGACAAGGAGTTCACCAAGAAGCTGCTCGCCGCGGAGGGACTGCCCGTCGGCAGACAGGTGGTGCTGCGCCCCGGCACCGCCACCCTGGCGGAGGCCGACCGAGCGGAACTCGGACTGCCGGTGTTCGTCAAGCCCGCTCGCGGCGGATCCTCGATCGGGATCAGCCGGGTCTCGTCCTGGGAAGACCTGGACGAGGCGATCGCGCACGCGCGCAGCCACGACCCGAAGGTGATCGTGGAGGCCGCGATCCACGGCCGCGAGGTCGAATGCGGAGTTCTCGAATTCCCCGACGGCGCAGTGCGTTCGAGCGTCGTCGCGGAGATTCGGATGCCCGAGTTCGCGGAGGACGACGGCGCCTTCTACGACTTCGACACCAAGTACCTCGACGACATCTGCGAGTTCGACGTCCCGGCCAAGCTCGAGGACGACATCAGCGAGGAGATCCGCGCGATCGCCGTGCGCGCCTTCGCCGCGCTGGACTGCCAGGGTCTTGCCCGGGTGGACTTCTTCGTCACCGAGAACGGCCCGGTGATCAACGAGATCAACACCATGCCCGGCTTCACGTCGATCTCGATGTTCCCGCGCATGTGGGACGCCGCCGGCATCGACTACCGGACCCTGGTCTCGACGCTGGTCGACACCGCGCTCGCGCGCGGCACCGGACTCCGCTGACCTCGTTCCCCTAGGGGTTCGGCACCGGCGCCGGATCGAGCGGCTTCGGTTGCAGCGCCGCCGCGACCGCGTCGGAGGCGTCCTGCAGCGGGCTCGGTCCGAGTCCGTGCGGGATCGTCGCAGCCACGTACACACCGCGGTCGACGGCGAACCATGTGCTGGCGTCGACTCCGTCGCCGCCGGGCACCTCGAACCACTGCACGCCGTTGACGACCTGCAGGGCGCTCGCCGCGTTGAACTCGGTGGGCCGGTCGAGGCCACAGCGGAGCACGATCTCCGAGGCGTCCGCCGACTGCCAGGCCGCCGCGGCCTCCGGGGCCGGGTCGACCAGTTCGGCGCGGGTGAAGTCGCCGAGTTTCTCGGGTAGCGCGCCGGTCAGTGCGGTGCACTCGGGCGAGCCCGAGGCGGGTGCCGGGACCGCGCCGAGGGCGACGGGTTCGAGTGTCGGATTGCGCCCGGCCATGAACGCGGCGACTAGGACGCCCACGACCAACGCGACGGGCAGTGCGACGGCGGCGGCGATCAGGCCGGGACTGCGGCGGGAGGCAGCGTCGGACTCTGTCGCAGCGTCGGACTCGGTTACAGCGTCGGACTCGGACACTGCGTCGGGTTCGGAAGAGTTCTCGGTCACGCGCTCGCCGCCACCTGACAGGTCAGGGTCCGGGTGATGCCCGCGACCTGCTGGATTCGCTGAACCACGGCCGGCATCTCGTCGGCGCCGGCAGCCTCGATACGTACGACGACGTCGTACGGCCCGAGAACGTCCTCGGAGGTAAGTACGCCGGACAGTCCCGCGATCTGCTGCGCGATCGACGTGGCCTTGCCCACCTCGGTCTGTATCAAGATGAAAGCCTGCACCACCGGTGGGCCCCTTCCCAGCGCAGCGCCATCACGACCTCGGTAGAGTCGCGGTGACCTGGCTTGCTCCGTGCTCGACCGGGTCGATCCCCGGCCGCCCTCAAGGGTACCGCGGTCACTTTCGACGGAGGTGCGCCATCAGCTCGACGGATCCCGACGCGGGACGCACGGTCGCCGACATCGGGGAGTTCGCGGTGATCGAACGCGCCGTCGCGGGTCGGCCGCAGCCGGACACCACGCTGCTCGGTCCCGGTGACGACGCTGCAGTGGTGCGGGCGCCCGACGGACGGGTGGTCGTCTCGTCCGACATGTTGGTGCAGGGCAGGCACTTTCGCTTCGACTGGTCGAAGCCCGAGCAGGTGGGACGCAAAGCGGTCGCGCAGAACGGCGCTGACATCGTCTCGATGGGCGCCTGGCCCACCGCGTTCCTGGTGTCGCTCGGGTGCCCACCGGACACCCCGGTCGCGCTCACCGACGCACTGACGGACGGCATCTGGGCCGAGGCGCAGGCGCTGGGCGCGGGGGTGGTCGGCGGCGACACGGTGCAGTCCGAGCAGGTGGTGCTGTCGATCACTGTCCTCGGCGACCTCGGCGGTGCGGACGCGGTACTGCGGTCGGGTGCGCGTCCGGGCGACCTGGTGGCGGTCGCGGGCAGGCTCGGCTGGTCGGCCGCCGGACTTGCAGTGCTCCTCGTGGGGTCGGTCGACTTTCCGGAACTTGTTGGCGCGCACCAGGTGCCGGTTCCGCCGTACGTTGCCGGACCCGCCGCGGCCCGGGCCGGTGCGACCGCGATGACGGATGTCTCCGACGGACTGGTCGCCGACCTCGGACACATGTGCACGGCCTCCGGAGTGGGCATCGACCTGGACTCCTCGCTGCTCGAACCCGCGACTGAACTGCGGGCCGCGGCTGCGGCACTGGACGTCGACGCACGGCACTGGGTCCTCACCGGCGGTGAGGATCACGCCCTGGCTGCGACATTCCCCACAGAGGCGGTGCTGCCCGAGGGTTGGCGCCGGATCGGTGAGGTCCGCGCGGGTGCCGGTGTCACCGTCGACGGGCAGTCGTGGACGGGTGCCGGCGGCTGGCAGAGTTTCTCTTAGATAGGTTGCACGCATGCCAATCTATGCACTCGGTGACCGCGAGCCCGACATCCATCCGGACGCCTACGTCCACCCCGATGCGGTGGTCATCGGCGCGGTGACCCTCGCGGCGGGTGCCTCGGTGTGGCCGCAGGCCGTCCTGCGTGGTGACTATGGAACCATCAGCATCGGCGAGAACACGAACATCCAGGACGGCACCGTCATCCACTGCACGCCGATCGACCCGACGGTGATCGGGTCGGGTTGCGTGGTCGGGCACAGCGCCCACATCGAGGGGTCGACGATCGGGGACGACTGCCTGATCGCGTCCGGATCGATCGTGCTGAACGGATCGAAGATCGGTGCGGGTGCGATCGTCGGTGCGGGCGCGGTGATTCCGTTCAAGTTCGAGGTCCCTGCGCGGCGCATGGCGCTCGGCGTTCCGGCGAAGATCCGCGAGGGCTACGAAGTGCCGATCGGGCACGTCGAGATGAACGTGAAGATGTACGCCGCGAATTCTGCGTTCTACCGCGAGTCGCTGCGCAGGCTCGACTGATGGCGCCGCGTCCACTGGCTGAACTGGTGGATCCGGGATGGGCGGCCGCGCTCGCACCTGTCGCGGACCGGATCACCGCGATGGGGGAGTTCCTGCGCGCGGAGACCGCGGCGGGTCGTGACTACCTGCCTGCGGGCGAGAACGTGTTGCGCGCGTTCGGGCAGTCGCTCGACGACGTCCGCGTCCTGATCGTCGGACAGGATCCCTACCCGACCCCCGGTCACGCAGTGGGACTGAGCTTTTCGGTTGCCCCCGATGTCCGTCCCGTGCCGCGAAGCCTGGCCAACATCTTCACCGAGTACAGCGCCGACCTCGGGTACCCGACTCCCGCCAACGGGGACCTGACGCCGTGGGCGGAGCAGGGCGTACTGCTGCTGAACAGGGTGCTGACCGTGCAGCCGGGCCAGGCCGCATCCCATCGCCGCAAGGGGTGGGAGCAGGTGACCGAGCAGGCGATTCGGGCGCTCGTCGAGCGGACCGATCCCGCCGGGGCGCCGCGACCACTCGTCGCGATCCTGTGGGGGCGCGACGCCGCCACCCTCAAACCGATGCTCGGGGACGTGCCGGTCGTCGAGTCGGTGCATCCGTCGCCGCTGTCGGCCTCGCGGGGGTTCTTCGGCTCGCGCCCGTTCAGCCGCGCCAATCGGCTGCTCGAGGAGTCGGGCGGCAAGCCGGTCGACTGGCGCCTGCCCTGACGAAGTCCCCGTAGGTTCCGGGGGCTGTCAATCGACGCTGGTCGAGCTCGCCGGGTCCGGCACAGTGTGTACGTCGCGAATTCTCAATCTGTACAGAACGTGCGATCTGTACAGATTGAGAATTCGGTAGGTCCAGTCTTCTGCGTCCGCTGGTTCAGCGGTTGGTCGCGAAGTCCGCGCGGCGCTTCTCGACGAACGCGTCGACACCCTCACGGCCCGCTGGAGTGCCCGCGGCGGCGGAGATCGACGCGGTCTCGGCGTCGAGCTGCTCCGACAGGGTGGCCGAACCGGAGCCCTCGAGCAGTCGCTTGATGCCGGCGTACGCGCTGGTCGGTCCGGCTGCGAGGGTGCGGGCGACGCGCAGGGCCTCGTCCTTGACCTCGTCGTCCCCGACAAGCCGGCTGAGGACACCGACGCGCACTGCCTCGTCTGCGCCGAGTACGGCGTCGGTGAGCAGGATCTCGCGGGCGCGGGCGACGCCGACGATCCGCGGCAGGTTCCAGGACATGCCGCCGTCGGGCGTGTAGCCGATCGACGGGTACGCCGGGCGCAGCTTGGTGGACGGGCCGCCGATCGCGATGTCCGCCGCGCACACCAGGCTCATCCCGGCACCCGCCGCCCAGCCCTGTACCGCCGCGATCACCGGGACCTCGGTGGCGTCGATCGCCCGCACGAACTCGTGCAGGGTTCGGGCGAGGTCGCCGACGAACTCGCCGCGGTTCTCGGCCCCGGCGAACGCGCGCACGTTGCCGCCCGCGCAGAAGTTGGCGCCCTCGCCGATCAGCAGCACGCTGCGGGCGGCGAGTGTGCCGGCTGACACGGCGGTCAGGGCCTGGGTGCCCTGGTCGACGCCGTCGAAGTCCAGGGAGGTGCCGTTGTCGGCGGTGGCGATCGCGATGCGGAGAACGTCGCCTTCGAGGCTGACGCGGCTGAGGCCGTCGAGTGAAGTCACCGGTGCACCATATCTATTTCGTCTGTCGGGCCGTGACCCCGATCCCGTTCGGCCCGTGCATGGTCGCGAATACGACTGTGCCCCCGACACCGGGTGGTGTCGGGGGCACAGTCGATGCTGGGGAAGATCAGCCGCGAACGACCTTGCCCGCCTTCAGGCAGGAGGTGCACACGTTGAGCTTCTGACGGGTACCGGGTCCAACCTGGGCCCGGACAGTCTGAATGTTCGGGTTCCAGCGACGGTTGGTACGCCGGTGCGAGTGCGAGACCGACTTACCGAAGCCGGGTCCCTTGGCGCATACGTCGCAGACGGCAGCCATAGTCGCGAACTCCTTGATTTGGTGAATGGATAACTTCATTGTCGTGCAGTCGAGCTGTGTTGCGGTGGTGCTTGTTGTGCTCGCCTACGAACAGGGGTAGCCGAAGCGACCCTTGCGAGGCAACCGCTCAAGACTAGCTGCAACGGGATCGAATGGCCAAACCGGCCCGCCCCGCGCATCGAGCCGCGTGCATCGCCGCACCCGCCCGCTAGTCTTGCGGGACCGACACTACCCACACGGGCGGAGGGACAGAACCGAGGTGCTCGAGGCCCTTCAGAGCGTTGACGGGGCGGCGTTACGCCGCTGGGCGCGGGTCTGTGTGGACGGCCTCGCGAGTCGCCGCGAGGAGATCAACCGGCTCAACGTCTTCCCGGTGCCCGATTCCGACACCGGAACCAATCTGCTGTTCACGATGCGTGCCGCCGCCGACGAGGCGAGGGGCGCAGTCGAGGAAGCCTCGGTGGGCGAGGTCGCCGCAGCCCTCGCGCGCGGCGCAGTCGCCGGCGCCCGCGGCAACTCCGGGGTGATCCTGTCCCAGGTACTGCGCGGCATCGCGGAGATCGCCGGAGCGGGCCCTCTCGATGCGGAGAGCGTGCGTGGCGCACTGAACGAGGCTGCTGTTCTGGCGGCCGAGGCGATCAGCATTCCGGTCGAGGGGACGATCGTGACTGTGCTGCGTCACGCCGCGGCGGCGGCCGACGCCTGCCCGCGCGGCACCGACCTCGGCGGCGTGGTGTCGGTCGCGGCTGCGGCCGCGGCCGAGGCACTCGGCAAGACCCCGTCCCAGCTGGCCGCGCTCGGCAAGGCGGGCGTGGTCGACGCGGGCGGCCTCGGGCTGGTGGTGATCCTCGACGCGCTGGTCGGAGTGGTCACCGGCGTCATCCCCGAGCGGTCCGACCTCACCGTCGTCGCGGTCGCGGCCCCCGCACCCGAGGCTGTCGAGGCACCGACCGGGCCACCGGTCGAGTGCGACCACGACGCGGGTGGGCAGGACTACGAGGTCATGTACCTGCTCGGTGACTCCGACGACCACCGGGTCGGCGCCCTGCGCTCGCGTCTCGACGAACTGGGCGGGTCGGTGATCATCGTCGGCGACGGCGGCGGGTCATGGTCGGTGCACGTGCACTGCGCGGACCCCGGCGCTGCGGTGGAGGCGGGCCTGGCCGCGGGCAGGCCGCGACAGATCCGGATCTCGTGCTTCGCGCTCGACGCCGCGCGCGAGCGGCCGCCCGTGCCGGCCCGGTCGGCAGGGCGCGCCATTCTGGCCGTGGTCGCAGGGGACGGCGCTGCCGAACTGTTCGCGGCCGAGGGCGCCGCGGTGCTGCGCTGCGACGAACCGGTGACGCCGCACCAGTTGCTCGCCGCGATCCGGCGGCTGGGCTACGGAGAGGTACTGGTGCTGCCCAACGGCGCGTTGCCGGCCCAGGAGTTGGTGACCGTCGGCGTCGCGGCGCGCGACGAGAACCATTCGGTGCTGCTGCTCCCGACCTCCTCGGTGGTGCAGGGGCTGGCGGCGTTGGCCGTGCACGATCCCGAGCGGGTCGCCGTGGACGACGCGTTCGCGATGTCCGAGGCCGCCGCGACCACGCGGTGGGGGTCTCTGCGCGTCGCCGAGGAGCGGGCGCTGACGCTGATCGGCACCTGCGAGCGCGGCGACGGCCTCGGCCTGCTCGGCCGCGAGGTGGTGGTGATCGCGCCCGACGCTGCCGAGGCAGGTCGGCGGCTGCTCGACAACGTCCTCGGGGTGGGTGGTGAACTGGTCACCCTGCTGCTCGGCGCCCAGGTTCCCGACGGGCTCGCCGACCTGCTCACCGACCACGTCGCCAAGCACCATCCCGGTGTCGAGGTCCTGATCTACCCCGGTGGACAGGACGGCGACCTCCTGCAACTCGGCGTCGAATAGGCGGACAAGCACTGATGGCGACACTGACGGACCGGCTCGACCACCTGCTCGGGCGCAAGATGGCCGACGCACTGGCCGAGGCCTTCGACATCCACACCGTCGAGGACCTGCTGCGGCACTACCCGCAGCGCTACGCGACACAGGGCGCGGAACTCGGCGAGAGCAAGCCGCCCGAGGGCGCACACATCACGATGGTCGCCACTGTCGTCAAGGCCGAAGTGGTGCCTTTCAAGAACCGCAACGGCAAGATGCTCCGCACCGCGCTCGAGTCCGACAAGCAGCGGGTCGATGCGACGTTCTTCAATCCGCAGAAGGTCGCGCACGTGATCAAACCTGGTGTGCGGGCGATGTTTTCGGGCACCGCGAAGTACTTCCGGGAACAACTCCAGCTGACGCACCCGAGCTACCTGATCCTGCCGACCGGGGACGGTGAGCCGGTAATCGGCGGTCGGGTCCGTGGTTCCGGGGAGCTCGCCGGCATGGCCCGCAGCGCGCAGGGGGCGGACGCGGGTGTCGACATGGAGATCTTCGACCGGGAACTGATCCCGATGTACCGGTCGACCCGGGACGTCGAGACCTGGGCGATCGCGAACTCCCTGCGGCAGGTTCTCGACCAACTCGACGACGTACCAGATCCGCTGCCGGACGCCGTCCGCGAGGATCTCGGGCTGATCGGCCTGGACGAGGCCCTGCGCCTGGTGCACCTGCCGGAGACGAACGACGACATCGACCGGGCCCGCGAACGATTGCGGTTCGACGAGGCGGCGGCGCTGCAATTGGTCCTGGCGCAGCGCCGGCACGCCGTCGACGAACGCGTCGCCCCTGCGTGCCCGCCGAGGGCCGACGGCCTCGCCGCGGCGTTCGACGCGCAGCTGCCGTTCACCCTCACCGACGGACAGCTTGCGGTGGCTGAGGAGATCTCGGCAGACCTGTCCCGGCCGCACCCGATGAACCGGCTGCTGCAGGGCGAGGTCGGGTCGGGCAAGACGGTCGTCGCGCTGCGCGCGATGCTGCAGGCGATCGACGCCGGCCACCAGTGCGCGCTGCTCGCTCCGACCGAGGTGCTCGCCGCGCAGCACGCCCGATCCGTGCGACAGATGCTCGGCGGCCTCGCCATGGCAGGCGAACTCGGTGCCGCGGAGCACGCGACTCGGGTCACCTTGGTGACCGGGTCGATGTCGGTTCCCGCCAAGCGGGCGGCGCTGAACGAGGCGATGGTCGGTGACGCGGGAATCGTCATCGGCACCCACGCCCTCATTCAGGAGGGCGTCACGTTCTTCAACCTCGGCATGGTCGTCGTGGACGAGCAGCACCGGTTCGGTGTGAAGCAGCGGGACGCCCTGCGCGCCCGCGCCCGCGAGGGACTGAGCCCGCACGTGCTCGTGATGACCGCGACCCCCATTCCGCGGACCATCGCGATGACCGTGCTCGGCGACCTCGAGACCTCCACCTTGCGGGAGCTGCCCCGGGGTCGTTCCCCGATCGTGAGCAGCGTCGTGCCCGCCGGGGAGAAGCCGGCGTGGGTGGACCGGGCGTGGCAGCGGATCCTCGAGGAGGTCGCCGACGGGCGTCAGGCCTACGTGGTGTGCTCCCGGATCGGCGACGGCGACGAGGACGACGAGGCAGGCGGCGAACCCGCGCTCGACCTCGACGACTTCTTCGGCGGCGACAGCGGTCCGGAACCCACGCCACGCAAACCTGCCCGGAAACCGAAGCAGCCCAAGGGGGGTGACGCGCCGCAGACCGCGGCCGCCGTCGCCGTGTTCGACGAGCTGCGTTCGGGCCCGCTCGCGACCGTCCGCACCGGACTGCTGCACGGCCGGCTGCCGTCCGACGAGAAGGACGCGGTGATGCGCGACTTCACGGCCGGCTTGATCGACGTCCTGGTGTGCACCACCGTCGTCGAGGTCGGCGTCGACGTGCCCAACGCGACGGTCATGGTCATCGTGGACGCGGACCGCTTCGGCGTCAGTCAGCTGCACCAGCTCCGCGGTCGCGTCGGTCGCGGCAAGCACCAGGGCCTGTGCATCCTGGTCACCGGCATGAAGACCGGCTCGCCGCCGTTCCAGCGACTGAGTGCGGTCGCGGGCACCAACGACGGTTTCGAGCTCGCCCAACTGGACCTCGCGCAGCGGCGGGAGGGTGACGTGCTCGGTGCGGCGCAGTCCGGCAACGTGAAGACCCTGCGACTGCTCTCGCTGCTCGACCACGAGGACGTGATCGCGTCGGCGCGTGAATTCGCCCAGCAGGTGGTTGCCGCCGATCCGGACCTGACCGAGCATCCGGGGCTCGCGTCGATGGTGACCGCCGCGCTCGACGCCGACCGCATCGAATTCCTGGAGAAGTCCTGACATGACCGACGACCTGTTCGCGTACCGCGACGAACTGCCGGCAGTGGCGCGGCGAGCCGGATCCGACCGTCGGCTCGATCGCGGAAAGTAGCTGAAACCGCAGTTCACAGGGGGTGTCGTGACTCTGTGAGGTGCCTGCCGGTAGCGTACTGCATCGTTACAGGTGGCCAATTGTGCGGGAGATTCCCGGATGGTGGAACGCCACGCCGCGATCGTGACGAACGCAGGGGTAATTTTCAGCGATGTTCTCAAAAGTCTTGGTTGCCAATCGCGGCGAAATCGCGATCCGGGCATTCCGCGCCTCCTACGAGCTGGGCGCGGGCACCGTTGCCGTCTTTCCCTACGAGGACCGCAACTCGGTCCACCGTCTGAAGGCCGACGAGAGTTACCAGATCGGCGAGCAGGGTCATCCCGTGCGCGCCTACCTCTCCATCGCCGAGATCGTGGCGGCGGCGAAGAAGGCGGGGGCGGACGCCGTCTACCCGGGCTACGGTTTCCTCTCCGAGAACCCCGACCTCGCCGCGGCCTGCGCCGCCGAGGGCATCACCTTCGTCGGACCGTCTGCCGAGGTGCTCGAGCTCACCGGTAACAAGGCGCGCGCGATCGCCGCGGCGAAGGCCGCGGGCCTGCCGGTGCTGGCGTCCTCCGAACCGTCCGCCGACGTGGACGAGCTGCTGGCGGCCGCCGAGACGATGGAGTTCCCGATCTTCGTCAAGGCCGTCGCGGGCGGTGGCGGACGCGGCATGCGCCGGGTGGCCGAGCGCGCCCAGCTGCGCGAGGCGATCGAGGCGGCCGCGCGCGAGGCCGAGTCCGCCTTCGGCGACGCCACCGTCTTCCTCGAGCAGGCGGTGATCGACCCCCGCCACATCGAGGTGCAGATCCTCGCCGACGGCCAGGGCAACGTCATCCACCTGTTCGAGCGCGACTGCAGTGTGCAGCGCCGGCACCAGAAGGTGATCGAGCTCGCGCCCGCTCCGAACCTGCCCGAGGAGCTGCGGGCCCGGATCTGTGCGGACGCCGTCGCGTTCGCCAAGCAGATCAACTACAGCTGCGCAGGCACCGTCGAGTTCCTGCTCGACAAGCGCGGCAACCACGTCTTCATCGAGATGAACCCGCGAATCCAGGTCGAGCACACCGTGACCGAGGAGGTCACCGACGTCGACCTCGTGCAGGCGCAGCTCCGCATCGCCTCCGGTGAGTCGCTGGAACAGCTCGGCCTGAGCCAGGATTCGATCAAACTCCGCGGAGCCGCCCTGCAGCTGCGCATCACCACCGAGGACCCGGCCAACGGATTCCGCCCCGACACCGGGCGGATCACCGCCTACCGCACCCCCGGTGGTGCGGGCGTGCGACTCGACGGCGGCGCGAACCTGGGCGCCGAGGTCGGCGCCTACTTCGACTCCATGCTCGTCAAGCTCACCTGTCGTGGCCGCGACCTGCCCGCCGCGGTCGCGCGCGCCCGCCGCGCGGTCACCGAGTTCCGCATCCGCGGTGTGGCGACGAACATTCCGTTCCTGCAGGCGGTGCTCGACGACCCCGACTTCCGCGAGGGCCGCGTCACCACCTCGTTCATCGAGGAGCGGCCGCAGTTGCTCACCTCGCGGGCATCGGCGGACCGTGGCACCAAGATCCTGACCTATCTGGCCGACGTGACCGTCAACAAGCCGCACGGGGAGCGGCCGTCGACGGTCTACCCGCGCGACAAGCTGCCTGCCATCGACCTCAAGGCGGCCCCGCCCGCCGGCTCCAAGCAGCGCCTGGTCGAGCTGGGGCCGGAGGGCTTCGCGCGCGCCCTGCGCGAGCAGAAGGCCCTCGCCGTCACCGACACCACCTTCCGCGACGCGCACCAGTCGTTGCTCGCGACCCGGGTGCGCACCGGTGGCCTGCTTGCGGTCGCCGGGCACGTCGCCCGGATGACGCCGGAACTGCTCTCGATCGAGGCCTGGGGCGGCGCGACTTACGATGTGGCGCTTCGCTTCCTGCACGAGAGCCCCTGGGAGCGTCTCGCTGCGCTGCGCGAGGCGGTGCCGAACATCTGCCTGCAGATGCTGCTGCGCGGACGCAACACCGTCGGCTACACCCCGTACCCGGAGGCCGTGACCCGCGCCTTCGTCCACGAGGCCGCCGCGACCGGCGTCGACATCTTCCGGATCTTCGACGCGCTCAACAACGTCGACCAGATGCGGCCCGCGATCGACGCGGTCCGCGAGACCGGCACGACCGTCGCGGAGGTCGCGCTGTCGTACACCGGAGACCTGTCGAACCCGAACGAGAACATCTACACCCTCGACTACTACCTCAAGCTGGCCGAGCAGATCGTCGAGGCGGGCGCGCACGTGCTCGCGATCAAGGACATGGCGGGACTGCTGCGCGCGCCGGCGGCCGCCACACTGGTGTCCGCGCTGCGCAGCAACTTCGACCTGCCGGTGCACGTGCACACCCACGACACCCCGGGCGGACAGCTGGCGACCTACCTGGCCGCCTGGCACGCCGGCGCCGACGCCGTCGACGGGGCTGCGGCCCCGCTCGCGGGCACCACCAGTCAGCCGGCGCTCTCGGCGATCGTCGCCGCCGCGGCGCACAGTCCGTACGACACCGGCATCGACCTCGCGGCAGTGTGCGACCTCGAGCCGTACTGGGAGGCGCTGCGAAAGGTGTACGCGCCGTTCGAGTCCGGCCTGCCCGCCCCGACCGGCCGGGTGTACACGCACGAGATCCCCGGCGGCCAGCTGTCGAACCTGCGTCAGCAGGCCATCGCGCTCGGTCTCGGCGACCAGTTCGAGGAGGTCGAGGCCAAGTACGCGGCCGCGGACCGGATGCTCGGCAGGCTCGTGAAGGTCACGCCGTCCTCGAAGGTCGTCGGCGACCTGGCGCTGCACCTGGTCGGCGCGGGTGTGTCGACGGACGAGTTCGCCGCGGACCCGTCCCGGTTCGACCTCCCGGAGTCGGTGATCGGGTTCCTGCGTGGTGAGCTCGGTACCCCGCCCGGTGGCTGGCCGGAACCCTTCCGCAGCAAGGCGCTGGAGGGTCGCGGCGAGGCGAAGCCCGAGGCGGAGCTGACGGCGGCCGACGAGGCCGGGTTGGCAGGCTCCTCGAAGGAGCGGCAGGACACCCTCAACCGGCTCCTGTTCCCCGGTCCGACAAAGGAATTCCTCGAGCATCGCGACAAGTACGGGGACACCTCGCGGCTGTCGGCCAATCAGTTCTTCTACGGCTTGCGCCGCGGCGAGGAGCACCGGGTCGAGCTCGCGCCCGGCGTCGAACTGCTCATCGGGCTCGAGGCGATCTCGGAGGCGGACGAGCGCGGCATGCGCACGGTGATGTGCATCCTCAACGGCCAGCTGCGGCCGGTGTCGGTGCGGGACCGTTCGATCTCCAGTGAGGTTCCGGTCGCGGAGAAGGCGGACCGCGGCAATCCCGGCCACGTGCCCGCCCCGTTCGCCGGCGTCGTCACCCTGGTCGTCGCCGAGGGCCAGAAGGTCGCGGCGGGCGACACCGTCGCCACCATCGAGGCGATGAAGATGGAGGCCGCGATCACCGCGAGCCGCGGCGGCATCGTCACCCGCCTCGCGATCGGGCCGGTCCAGCAGGTCGAGGGCGGGGACCTGCTCGCGGTCATCTCCGTCGTCGCGGCAGAGGAGGACGGCCCGCAGTGACATCGTGCGTGGCCGGGGCCGCGAGGTGACCCGGATCGTGGCCGGCGCCGCAGGTGGGCGCCGGCTCCGGGTGCCCGCCGCGGGCACCCGGCCGACTTCCGAGCGGGTCCGGGAGGCGTTGTTCAGCGCCCTCGACGCGCGCGTCGAACTCGACGGCGCGGCCGTGCTCGACCTCTATGCGGGGTCGGGAGCCCTTGGGCTGGAAGCCCTTTCGCGTGGGGCCGAGCACGTCGTGCTGGTCGAGTCGAACGCCAAGGCCGCGGCGGTGGTGCGGGAGAACGTCGCCACCGTCGGGCTGCCGGGCGCGTTGGTGCGGACGGCGCCGGTGGCCGCGGTGGTCGCCGGTGCGCCCGACCGCGAGTACGACATCGTGTTCCTCGACCCGCCGTACGCGCTGGGGGAGGAGGAGCTCGGTTCGGTGCTCGCCGCGCTCGCCGGAGGCGGCTGGATCGGGGAGGGCTCGATGGTGGTGGTCGAGCGTGCGTCCCGCTCCGCGGACACCGTGTGGCCGGCCGGACTGGTGGTCGAGCGGGTCCGCAAGTACGGCGACACTCGGGTCGAGATCGCCTGTTACGGTCTGCAGTCATGAGCAGTGCGGTCTGCCCCGGGTCCTTCGATCCCGTCACCAACGGTCATCTCGACGTGATCGGCCGTGTCGCGGCACAATTCGACGAAGTCATCGTCACGGTGATGGTCAACAAGAGCAAGCAGGGCATGTTCACCGTCGACGAGCGGATCGCCATGATGCGCGAGGCCACCTCGGACCTGTCGAACGTGCGCGTCGACTCCTGGCACGGACTGCTGGTCGACTACGCGCAGGCCAACGGCGCCACCGCGATCGTGAAGGGCCTGCGCGGCGCCAACGACTTCGACTACGAACTGCAGATGGCGCAGATGAACCACAAGCTGACCGGGGTCGACACGCTGTTCGTCGCGACGAACCCGCGGTACAGCTACCTGTCGAGTTCGTTGGTCAAGGAGGTCGCGACCTTCGGCGGCGACGTGGCCGACATGCTGCCCGCGAAGGTGCACGCACAGCTGCTGGCGCGCATCGAGGAGCGTCGCGCGCAGTAGGTCCCGACACACCGGGCGTGGCGAGGCGTCCACGAGCGCGTCGGCAGGCAGACTGGTGCAGGTAAGCCGTCGACGACGAATGGGGTGTGGCGTGTACCGGGTATTCGAGGCGCTCGACGAGCTCGTCGCGATCGTGGAAGAGGCTCGCGGTGTCCCGATGACCGCCGGCTGCGTGGTGCCGCGCGGCGACGTGCTGGAGCTGCTCGACGACGTCCGTGACGCGATCCCCGGTGAGCTCGACGACGCGCAGGACGTGCTCGACCACCGCGACAAGCTGGTCGGCGACGCGCGCACACAGGCAGACCAGACGGTGTCGAGCGCCAACGCGGAGGCCGACGAGACGCTCTCCAGTTCGCGCGCCGACGCCGACCGGATCCTCGCCGACGCCAAGGACAAGGCCGACCGGATGGTCTCGGAGGCACAGGCACACGCGGATCAGCTCGTCGCCGATGCGCAGGACGAGGCGGAGCGCACCATCGCGGATGCGCGCAACCAGTACGACGACGTCACCGGCAGGGCGGCGGCCGAGGCCGACCGCATGATCGAGTCCGGCCGGGCCGCGCACGAGCGGTCGATCGCCGAGGGGCAGGCGGAGCAGGACCGCCTGGTCTCGCAGACCGAGGTGGTGCAGGCCGCGCACGCGGAGTCCTCGCGGGTGATCGACGCCGCGCACGCCGAGTCGGATCGGCTGCGCGGGGACTGCGACCTCTACGTCGACAACAAGCTCGCCGAGTTCGAGGAGTTCCTCACCGGGACCGTCCGGTCGGTCGGCCGCGGCCGTCAGCAACTTCGGACCGGCTCGGGCGTGCCGACCTACGACGAGCCGGAGGATCGACGGTCCGAACGTCGCCGCTGAGACCTGGGGGCGTCGCCGCTGACGGATTTCGTGAACCCGCAGGTATCGCGTACCCTGGGGTGGTTGCCCAGTCCGCTTGGTTACCTGACGAAAGAGTATTCGCGTGTCCTCCCACAGTTCCGCCTCCCACCGTCCGAAGGTCGGTGGCTTCGTGCTGGACACCCGCAGTCTCGGCCGTCGGCCCGGATCCATGGCAACCGTCACCCGCACCGTGACGTCGCCGTCGCGCATCGGCCTGGACCTGATCTGGGTTCCCGAAGGCGCCGACGTCGACCTGGACCTGCGCTTGGAATCGGTTTCCGAGGGCGTGCTGGTCACCGGCACCGTCCACGCCGAGACCAAGGGCGAGTGCTCGCGGTGCCTCGAACCGTTCGAGGGTGAGTTCGATCTCCACCTCACCGAACTGTTCGCATACCCGGACAGCGTCACCGAAGAGACCACCGAGGAAGACGAGGTCTACCGAGTCGAGGACGACCTGATCGACCTCGAACCGGTGATCGTCGACGCCGCCGGGCTCGAACTTCCGCTGCAGCCGTTGTGCAGCGAAGACTGCCAGGGACTGTGCCCCGAATGTGGGGTTCGCCTGGCGATTGCAGAATCAGGGCATGGACATGAGATACTGGATCCTCGTTGGGCTGCCCTCGCGGGGAAATTGGACGCCGGTCTCGACGTCGATACTGCAGCATCCCAGTCCAGCAAGAGTCGTGTGAACACCGAAGCCGAGGAGAAGTAGAAGTGGCTGTCCCCAAGCGCAGAATGTCGCGATCCAACACCCGGTCGCGGCGCAGCCAGTGGAAGACCACTGCGCCCACCCTCATCACCTGCCCGAACCGTGGCTGCGGCGAGAAGACGCTGCCCCACATCGCGTGCCCGTCCTGCGGCACCTACAAGGGTCGTCAGGTCACCGCTGCGGTCTAGTCGCGCAGTGACGAGCAGTACGAGCAACACAGCTCCCGCCGGCGGCGAGGAGGGGACTCACGGTTCCCTCCTCGCCGCTCTTGGCGTTGTTCTGGACGAACCGCTCCTGACGTTGGCCTTGACCCACCGCTCGTACGCGTACGAGAACGGTGGACTGCCGACGAACGAGCGACTGGAGTTCCTCGGTGACTCCGTCCTGGGCTTGACCATCACCGAGACGCTCTACGTCGCCCACCCGGACAAGTCCGAGGGCGAGCTCGCGAAGATCAGGGCCAGCATCGTCAACATGCACGCGCTGGCCGAGGTGGCGCGCGAGCTCGGCGAGGGTGGCCTCGGTGCGCACCTGTTGCTCGGCAAGGGCGAGGAGATGACCGGCGGACGCGACAAGCCGAGCATCCTCGCGGACGGTATGGAGTCGCTGCTCGGTGCGGTGCACCTGCAGCACGGCATCGACACCGCGCGCACCGTCGTGCGGACGCTGTTCGCCGGGTTGCTCGAGCGGGCCCCGAAGCTCGGTGCCGGCCTCGACTGGAAGACCAGCTTGCAGGAACTGACCGCCGAGCGCGGCGACGGCGTGCCCTCGTACGAGATCAGCGCGACCGGACCCGATCACGACAAGGAGTTCACCGCGACCGTGGTCGTCGCGGGCAACCCGCTCGGCGTCGGCATCGGACGGTCGAAGAAGGAAGCCGAGCAGAAGGCCGCGAGCACCGCCTGGAAGTCGCTCTCGGAGGGCAACTCCGACCAGGTCGGCTGACGGAAGTGCCCGAGCTGCCCGAGGTCGAGGTGGTCCGGCGCGGACTCGACGCACACGTCGTGGGCGCACGGATCGAATCCGTCGAGGTGCTGCACCCGCGCGCGGTGCGCAGGCATCTGCTCGGCGGCGCCGACCTTGCTGCGCAGCTCGCCGGACTGTCCGTGACCGGTGCCCGCCGGCGCGGTAAGTACCTCTGGCTCGAGCTCTCGCCCGGCGACCTGGCCGTCGTCGTGCACCTCGGGATGAGCGGACAGATGCTGGTCCAACCGCCGGAAGCGGTGCGCGAGAAGCACCTTCGGATCCTCGCCGAACTCGACACCGGCACCCAGCTGCGGTTCGTCGACCAGCGGACCTTCGGCGGCTGGGCGCTCGCTCCGATCGTGGTCGTCGACGGGACCGCGCTGCCGGAGTCGGTCGCGCACATCGCCCGCGACCCCCTCGACCCCGCGTTCGACGCGGAGGCCGTGGTCGGTGCGATTCGCGGCAAGGGCAGCGAGATCAAACGGGTGCTGCTCGACCAGACGGTGCTTTCCGGGGTCGGTAACATCTACGCCGACGAGGCGTTGTGGCGCAGCCGAATTCACGGCAACCGGCCCGCGGACCGGTTGACCCGACCGCAGGTGCGTGAGCTGCTCGCCGCCGTCACCGAGGTGATGGGGGAGGCGCTCGCGCAGGGCGGCACCTCCTTCGACGCGCTGTACGTCAACGTCAACGGCGAATCCGGGTACTTCGACCGGGCGCTGTCCGCCTACGGACAGGAGGACCGGCCGTGCCCGCGCTGCGGCGCCCCGATCCGCCGCGAGAAGTTCATGAACCGGTCGTCGTACAGCTGCCCGAAGTGCCAGCCGCGGCCGCGAGGCGGCTCCGCCGCCCGTGCGCGCGTTTCACCCCCATTGGGGTGAAACGCGCGCACAGTTCCGGTCAGCGTAGGGGTTCGGGAAGCGGGGTAGGTGTCCTGATGGTCGACCAGTTGGACCACTTCGTCGCGGTGCGTGATTCGTGCCCGGACGACGACCCCTGGCCGCACCGCACCGCCACACTGATCAGCTCGGTGTGGGCCGCAACCCGCCAGAACATCACGAAATCACCGATCCCAGCAGGCCATCGCCAGGCGCGGCGCGCAGTACGAGGGCACCTTGCGTCGGCACTTTCGTCGGGCCGACGGCACTGTCCGTGACACCGTCATGTTCGCCGCCACCGCGGAGGACTGGCCGGACGTACGGGAGAGTCTCGCCGTGTCAGGTTGTCGAACGCGCGAACTTGTCGATGCGTTCGGCTACTTCATCACGCCAATGCGGTTCGAGCAGACCATGGGGCATGCCCGGAACAACATGAGCGGTGACTCCGAACCTCCTGGCGGTACTTTGTGCTCCCTTGACCGTGAAGATCGCGTCATTCTCCCCAGCAATGACCGTCATCGGGATGGCGGGGATGTCCTTGCGTCGAGGCGGCAGCGCGAAGGTCATGTCGACGACGGCGCGAAACGACTCATCTTGAAGGTGGCTGTGCATTTCAAGCACTCGCTCTTCGGTCGTTTCGGGCCCGAGAACCCATTCACGGAAGTGATCCGGCTTTTCCACGACCGGCATCAGGCTCAGCGTGAGATAGCAGCGAAGCCACACCCGCGGATGGCGGCGAATCAAACGCATTGTGAACCCGCGAATCCCCGCCGCCGGCACCGGAGCGATCAATACGGCGGCCGCAGCGGGGTGGCCCTTCGTCAAATACCGTTGAAGGACAAACCCGCCCATCGAGTGGCCGACAATCAGCGGCGGCGTGGGCAGTGAATCCGCGACCGAGCGGACGTCGTCGACGTAGTTCTTGATGCTCGCCCAGCGGAGTTTGTCTCTGCCCTCACTCTTGCCGTGGCCGCGCAGGCTCAGTGCATACACTTCCCAGCCGAGCTCGGTCAGCTTGTCGATGAACCCGTACTCCCAGCACCAAGCACCACACCACCCACCGTGCACGAGCAGAATCGGAGGACCGTTCGGAGTCCCGACTGGTTTGCAATGAATCAGCTCGAGTTTCGGCACGATCTAACCTCCGTAGCAGCAACAAACAGTCGCGGATCTGCAGAGTGAGACTTCATCGTGAGTTGCCGCGTAACTAGGCGACTCTGACCAGCCAGGATACGCCTTGCCGCAGTCCCCCAAGAAGACCCTGAACGGACCGATCACCGCGTGAGGTAATCGGTCGCGGTGTCGATGGGTGAACCCAAATGGTTGTTGTCGGTGAACAGCGGGTGGGACGAGCGTCGTGGAACTGTGAGCGCCTGTTACCCCCACCGGGGTGAAACGCGCGCACGGGCGCGGAGCGCGTAAAGAACGCGTCAACACACCAGGTCACGCCGTCAGCGACCCGTAAGGGACGGCGAAACGGGCGATTTCGGGGAGCACTCTGCACTGTGGCCCGGTCACCGGGCCCGGTTCGCCGATGGCCGGCGACCGTGCACAGTCGAAGAGGAAGCGTCATGGCTGATCTGGCCTACGTTCTGCTGATCATCGGGATATTCGGTGCCTGCGCGCTGGTGCTGCGCGTGCTGCAGAGCGGTTCCGGTCGTTCCGCGGGATCCACCCACAACACGAGCGCGCGGTGACGGTCGCGGGCACGTTGAGCGTCGTTCTGATCGCGCTCGCGGTGGCCCTCGTGATCTACCTGCTGGTCGCGCTCGTCGATCCCGAAAGGTTCTAGCCAAGTGAATCCCGCTCTTGCCGCGGGACTGCAGACAGCACTGGTACTCGGCGTACTGGCGATTCTGTACGTTCCCGTCGGCGACTACATGGCGAAGGTGTACACCACCGATACCGAACTCAGGTCCGGCGACCTGCGCGTCGAGTCGGTGCTGTACCGCTTGTGCCGCATCAACCCTCGTGCCGAGCAGACCTGGTACGGCTACGCAGGCTCCCTGCTCGGGTTCTCCGCGGCGAGCGTGCTGTTCCTGTACTTCCTGCAACGCATCCAAGGCGTGCTGCCGCTCAGTGGAGGCCTGTCCGGGGTGAGCCCCGCGGTCGCGTTCAACACCGCCGCCTCCTTCGTGGCGAACACGAACTGGCAGTCGTACGCGCCCGAGACCACGATGAGCAACCTCACCCAGCCGCTCGGTCTGGCCGTGCAGAACTTCGTCTCCGCGGCCGTCGGCATGGCCGTCGCGGTCGCGCTGATCCGCGGCTTCGTCCGGGTCTCGCGAGGCGGCGAGATCGGCAACTTCTGGGTGGACCTGACCCGCGGCAGCTTGCGGATCCTGCTGCCGTTCTCGTTCGTCATCGCGCTGATCCTGTTGAGCCAGGGCGTGATCCAGTCCTTCCACACCGGCTTCGGGTCCACTGGCCTCGACGGGCACTCGGTGACCAACGCCCTGGCGCCGGTCGCCTCGCAGGAGGCCATCAAGGAGCTGGGCACCAACGGCGGCGGCATCCTGGCCGCAAACTCGGCGCATCCGTTCGAGAACCCGACCCCGATCACCAACATCGTGGAGATCATCGCGATCCTGTTGATCCCGGTCGCGTTGACCCGCACCTTCGGCACGATGGTCGGGGACAGGAAGCAGGGCCTGACCCTGCTCTCGGTGATGGGGCTGCTCTGGGCCGGTCTGCTCGCGGTCACCCTGGCCGCCGAGTCCGGGCACCGCGGGGTCGCCGCGACCGCGGCCGGCGGCATGATGGAAGGCAAGGAAGTCCGGTTCGGCATCCCCGGCAGCGCACTGTTCGCCGTGAGCACGACGGGAACCTCCACGGGCGCGGTCAATTCCGCGCACGACAGCATGTCGCCGCTCGGCGGCGGGGCGGTCCTGCTGAACATGCTGCTCGGCGAGATCGCTCCCGGCGGGGTGGGAACCGGGCTCTACTCGATCCTGATCTTCGCCCTGATCGCGGTGTTCGTCGGCGGTCTGCTGGTCGGACGCACCCCCGAGTACCTCGGCAAGAAGCTCGGCAAGCGTGAGATCACCCTGGCGGCCCTGTCGGTGCTCGTGATGCCGGCTTTGGTGCTGATCGGCACCGGGATCACCGTGATCCTGTCGTCCACCACCGGATTCCAGGGCAACAGCGGCGACCCGGGCACTCCCGGTTCGATTCACGGCTTCACCGAGGTGCTCTACGCGTTCGCGTCGGCCTCGAACAACAACGGCAGCGCGTTCGGTGGCCTCACGGTCACGAGCGACTGGTTCCAGGCCTCGCTCGGCGTCTGCATGCTGCTGGGACGGCTCCTTCCGATCATCTTCGTGCTGGCACTGGCCGGATCGCTTGCCTCGCAACGCAAGACCGCGCCCACCGCGGGCACCCTGCCGACTGCCGGCCCGATGTTCGCCGGACTGCTCACCGGCACCGTCGTTCTGGTGGCGGCACTGACATTCTTCCCGGCCCTGGCGCTGGGCCCGATAGCGGAGGCTTTGCAATGAGTGTGCAGTCAACGGTCGAGGAGCGACCCGGCGTGGCCGGGACGTTGCCGGACGACCCGCACGAGCCGACCCCGGTCAAGGCCGGGATCTTCAGTCCACGGCAGATGCTCACCGCGCTGCCCGGCGCGGTCCGCAAGCTCGACCCGCGCCACTTGGCTCGCAATCCGGTGATGTTCGTCGTGTTCGTGGGGTCGGTCGTCACGACGCTGATGGCGGTCGGTGACCCGTCCGTCTTCTCGTGGGTGGTGACGGCGTGGCTGTGGTTCACCGTGCTGTTCGCGAACCTCGCCGAGTCGGTGGCCGAGGGGCGTGGCAAGGCGCAGGCCGCCAGCCTGCGAAAGGTGAAGCAGGACACCACGGCCCACCGCCTCACGACGAGCGGAACGACCGAGTCGGTGCCCGGCACCGAGCTGAAGGTCGGCGACCGGGTGGTCGTGACCGCCGGGGAGGTGATCCCCGGCGACGGCGACGTGGTGGAGGGCATCGCGACCGTGGACGAGTCCGCGATCACCGGTGAGTCCGCGCCGGTGGTCCGTGAGTCCGGTGGCGACCGGTGCGCCGTGACCGGCGGCACGATCGTGCTGTCCGACCGGATCGTCGTCGAGATCACTGCGGCGCCGGGTCACTCGTTCGTCGACCGGATGATCGCGCTCGTCGAGGGCGCGGCACGGCAGAAGACGCCGAACGAGATCGCGCTGAACATCCTGCTCGCCTCGCTCACCGTCGTCTTCATGCTCGCAGTGGTGGCGATCGGCCCGATGGGGCTCTACGCCGGCCACGAGCAGGACCCGGTCAAGCTGATCGCCCTGCTTGTGTGCCTGATCCCGACGACGATCGGTGCCTTGCTCTCCGCCATCGGTATCGCGGGCATGGACCGACTGGTGCAGCGCAACGTGCTCGCCATGTCCGGCCGTGCGGTGGAGGCCGCAGGCGACATCGACACCCTGCTCATGGACAAGACCGGCACCATCACCTTCGGTAACCGGCGCGCGACGGCGCTGCACCCGGCGCCCGGCGTCGACGCGGCCGAACTCGCGGCGGCCGCGCGGCTGTCCAGCCTGGCCGACGGAACCCCCGAGGGTCGCAGCATCGTCGACCTGTGCGCGGCGGAGTTCGGGCTGTCCCCGGATCCGACCGAGAGCGAGCGGGCGGCCGAGTTCGTGCCGTTCACCGCCCAGACCCGGATGAGCGGACTCGACCAGCCGGGGGCGGAGATCCGCAAGGGCGCGGGCGACGCAGTGCTGGCCTGGGTCGCCACCCACGGCGGCAGCGCCGAGCCGGCGGTGACCGACACGGTGAACGAGATTGCGCTCGGTGGCGGAACTCCGCTGGTGGTCGCGCGGGCGAGCGCCGGGCAGACCCGGGTCCTCGGCGTGGTCCAGCTCTCGGACGTCGTCAAACCCGGTATCGCGCAGCGCTTCGCGGAACTTCGGGCGATGGGCATCCGGACGGTGATGGTCACCGGCGACAATCCGCTGACCGCGAAGGCGATCGCCGCAGAGGCGGGCGTCGACGACTTCATGGCCGAGGCCACCCCGGAGGACAAGCTCGCGCTGATCCGCAAGGAGCAGGCGGGCGGCCGGCTGGTCGCGATGACCGGCGACGGCACCAACGACGCCCCCGCGCTCGCGCAGGCCGACGTCGGGGTCGCGATGAACACCGGGACCTCCGCCGCCAAGGAAGCCGGCAACATGGTGGACCTGGACTCCGATCCCACCAAGCTCATCGAGGTCGTCGAGATCGGCAAGCAGTTGCTGATCACCCGGGGAGCCCTGACCACGTTCTCGCTCGCCAACGACCTGGCGAAGTACTTCGCCATCCTGCCCGCGCTGTTCAGCGGGATCTACCCGCAGCTGGGCGCTCTGAACATCATGCACCTGGCGACGCCGCAGTCGGCGATCGTCTCGGCGGTGGTGTTCAACGCGCTCGTGATCGTCGCGCTGATCCCGTTGGCGCTCAAGGGCGTCCGGTACCGGCCGTCGACTGCCTCACAGCTGCTGGGACGAAACCTGTTGATCTACGGACTCGGTGGCGTGATCACGCCGTTCGTCGGGATCTGGTTGATCGACCTCGTTGTCCGTCTCGTTCCTGGAATTGGGTGAGCTCGAATGCGATTCACAATCGGTTTCATGCGGCAGGTGTGGGCGGGACTGCTGGTCCTACTCGCCCTCACCGCTGTCCTCGGCGTGCTCTATCCCGCGGCCGTCTGGGGAGTCGGCAGGATCAGTGCCGGTTCCGCGGAGGGATCGCCCGTGCACGACGCCAACGGCTGCGTCGTCGGAAGCCGGTGGGTCGGCGTCGACTCGCAGGTGCCGGCCGGCGCGCCGGATCCGTTCTTCCACAACAGGGTCACTGGCTCGGTGTCCGACGAGAACGCCTTCGCCCCCGGTGACCCGGCCACCGCCCTGCCCACCAATCTGGGGCCCAGCAGTGAGCTGCTGGCCTCGTTCGTCGAGCAACGTCGCGCGAAGATCTCCGAGCGTGAGGGAGTGCCGGCCTCGGCGGTTCCCCTCGACGCGGTGACCGGCTCCGGTTCGGGCATCGACCCGCACATCAGCCCCGAGTACGCGCAACTGCAGGTGCGCCGCGTCGCTGCGGTGAACGGGATCTCCGAGGCCCGGGTGCGCGAGCTGGTCGACGAGCACACCGAGGGTCGCCAGCTCGGGATTCTCGGTGCCGAGCGCGTCAACGTGCTCGAACTCAACCTCGCGCTCGGCCTGACCGCGCCTTCGTGCGGCACCTCCTCGACTGGTGGATGATGGCCAGGTGAGCGGTACCGACACCCCCGACGAGCGCAGGCGCGGAGAACTGCGGATATACCTGGGCGCGGCGCCGGGTGTCGGAAAGACGTTCGCGATGCTCGGCGAGGCGCACCGGCGCCGCGAGCGGGGAACCGACGTGGTCGCGGCCGTGGTGGAGACCCACGGCCGCGCCCGCACCGCCGCGCAACTCGGCGACCTCGAGGTTGTCGCGCCGAAACTCCTCGAGTACCGCGGCACCACGATGGGTGAGCTGGACGTGGACGCGGTGCTGCGTCGCCGGCCGGCGGTCGTGCTCGTCGACGAGCTCGCCCACACCAACACCCCCGGCAGTCGCAACGAGAAGCGTTGGCAGGACGTCGAAGAACTACTCGTTGCGGGTATCGACGTGCTGACCACGCTGAACGTCCAGCACCTCGAAAGTCTCGGCGACGTGGTCCGCCAGATCACCGGGGTGGCTCAGCAGGAGACCGTCCCCGACGGCGTGGTGCGCGCGGCCACTCAGGTCGAGTTGGTCGACATCACGCCGGAAGCACTGCGGCGCAGGCTCTCCCACGGAAACATCTACGCCGCCGAGAAGGTGGACGCGGCGCTGAGCAACTACTTCCGGCGCGGGAACCTCACGGCACTGCGGGAGATCGCACTGCTGTGGGTGGCCGACCAGGTCGACGCGGCACTGGCGAAGTACCGGGCCGAGAACGCGATCACCGACACCTGGGAAGCACGCGAACGGGTGGTCGTCGCCGTCACCGGTGGCCCGGAGTCGGAGACGTTGGTGCGACGCGCCAGCCGGATCGCCTCGAAGGCCAGTGCCGAACTGATGGTCGTGCACGTGGTGCGCGGCGACGGGCTGGCCGGGGTGTCCGCGCCGGAGATGGGTGCCGTGCGCGCGCTGTGTGCGAGCATCGGCGCGAGCCTGCACAGCGTGGTCGGTGACGACGTCCCGGCCACGCTGCTGGACTTCGCACGGTCGGCGAACGCGACCCAGTTGGTGCTGGGCACCTCCCGGCGTTCGCGCTGGGCGCGGATGTTCGACGAGGGCATCGGCGCGAGCGTGGTGCAGCGATCCGGCAGCATCGACGTGCACATGGTCACCCACGGCGAGACCAACACCCGACGAAGACTGTCCCCGCCGGGATCACGCTCGCGCACGATCCTCGCATGGCTCGCCGCGGTGCTCGTGCCGGTCGCGGCGTCCTCGGTGATGGGGGTGACCAACCACCACTTCGGTGTCGGCGGCGAGAGCGCACTGTTCTTCATCGTCGTGCTGCTGGTCGCGCTGCTCGGCGGTGTCGGCCCGGCGGTGTTGTCCGCGTTGATGTCCGGACTGCTGCTCAACTACTTCTTCACCCCGCCGCTGCACAGCTTCACGATCGCCGAGCCCGACAACTTCATCACCACCGTGGTGCTGCTGGTGATCGCGGTGGCCGTCGCGGTGCTGGTGGACGCGGCAGCGAAGCGGGCCAGGGAGGCTCGCCTGGCCTCGCAGGAGGCCGAGCTGCTCGCCCTGTTCGCCGGCTCGGTGCTGCGCGGCGCCGACCTCCCCGCGCTGCTGGAGAAGGTGCGCGAGACCTACGGCCAGCGGTCCGTCAGCGTGATCCGCCGGGGGACCGGCGTGGTGAGTTCCGTCGGGGAGACGCCGCCGACATCGGTCGCCGAGGCGGACACCGCCTGCGAGGTCGGCGAGGGCGAGTACGCACTGGCGCTGAGGGGCAGCGAACTGCGGGCCCGGGACCGCCGGGTGCTGGCGGCCGTCGCGAACCAGGCGGTCGGGCTGATCCGACAGGCCCAGCTCGCCGAGGAGGCCAGCACCGCGCAGGCCCTGGCGGAGGCGGACCGGCTGCGGCGTTCACTGCTGTCGGCGGTGAGCCACGACCTGCGCACGCCACTGGCCGCGGTCAAGGCCGCGGTGTCCAGCCTGCGCAGCGACGACGTGGAGTTCTCGCCCGAGGACACGGCGGAACTGCTTGCGACGGTGGAGGAGTCCGCCGACCAGCTGACCAACCTCGTCGGCAACCTCCTCGACTCCTCGCGCCTCGCCGCGGGTGTGGTGCGACCCACGTTGCGGCCCGTCTATCTGGAGGAAGTGGTGCATCGCGCGCTGGTCGGGGTGGGTGTCGGGACCCCGGTCCTCGGCAACGCCGGCCGCGAGCGCGTCCAGGTCGACGTCGGTGGGCACGCGGTCGCGGCGGACAGCGGACTGCTCGAGCGGGTGATCGCGAACCTCGTGGACAACGCGCTCCGGTACGCGCCGGACTCGCCGGTCCGCATCGCGGCGGCGGAGGTGGGGGACCGGGTGCTGATCACCGTGGCCGACACCGGGCCCGGGGTGGCGCGCGGCGCGGAGGATCAGATCTTCGACTCGTTCCAACGTCTCGGCGACCGCGACAACTCGACCGGCGTCGGTCTGGGACTGTCGGTGGTGCGCGGATTCGTCGAGGCGATGGGTGGAACAGTCAGCGCCACCGACACACCCGGTGGCGGGCTGACGATGGTGGTGGACTTGGCGGGAATCGGGAAGGTGACTGCATGACCGAGGTGACCGGGTGACCCGGGTACTGGTGATCGACGACGAGCCGCAGATCCTGCGGGCACTCCGGATAAATCTGAGCGTGCGTGGTTACGAGGTGACCACCGCCGCGAACGGGGCGGCGGCGCTGCGGGCGGCCGCCGAGCGTCACCCCGAGGTGATCGTCCTCGATCTCGGGCTCCCGGACATGGACGGCATCGAGGTGCTCGCGGGCCTGCGGGGCTGGTCCACCGCACCGGTCATCGTGCTGTCCGCGCGCACCGACTCCGCGGACAAGGTCGCCGCCCTCGACGCGGGGGCGGACGACTACGTCACCAAACCCTTTGGCATGGACGAGTTCCTGGCCCGGTTGCGGGCGGCAGTGCGTCGCAACACCGCGGCGGCCGATGCCGCAGAACCGGTGGTGGTGACCGACTCGTTCACCGTCGACCTCGCGGTGAAGAAGGTGACCAAGGGGGGCGAGGAGGTGCACCTCACCCCGACCGAGTGGGGGATGCTCGAGATGCTGGTGCGCAACAAGGGCAAGCTGGTCGGGCAGAAGGAACTGCTGCGCGAGGTGTGGGGGCCGGCCTACGCCACCGAGACGCACTACCTGCGCGTGTATCTGGCGCAACTGCGGCGCAAACTCGAGGACGACCCGTCGCATCCGCGGCACCTGATCACCGAGGCCGGAATGGGGTACCGCTTCCAGGAGTGACACGGGTGGGGCGGCTCTCGTCGAGGTTCGTCAGCGCCGGTCGCGCACGATCATCAGTGGGCACTCGACCCCGTGCAGCAGGGCGCGGCTGGTCGACCCGAGCAACATCCCACGGAACCCGCCCCGTCCACGACTGCCGACCACGACGAGTTGCGCGGTGCCGGCCTGGTCGAGGAGTAGCTGGACGGGGCGGTCCTTGGCGACCACTCGTTCCACCGCCACGTCGGGGAACTTCTCTTCCCAGCCCGCCAGTGCCGCCGCGAGCGCCTCCCGCACACTGTCGAGTGCCGTGTCCGGTTCGTGAACGACATTCAGGAAGCGGTCCACGGCGTGGTCACTCGCTGCAAAGGCCGCGACCAACGTCGACCCGCGCAGTGACGCCTCGGTGAACGCGGCCCCGATCGCCGGTCCGCTGTTCGCGGAGCCGTCGACGCCGACGACGACCGGTCCGTTCCCGGGTTCGGTGACGGCGCCGCGGATCACCACCACCGGACACGACCCGTGGGTGGCGAGGGCGTCCGCGACCGAGCCGAGGACCGCGCCGGTGAACTCGCCGCGTCCGCGCGATCCGAGGACCACGAGCGCGGCGCGCTCGGACCAGTCGAGCAGCACCGGAACCGGTTGCCCGGCGTGCAGACTCGCCTCGACCACGAGGTCGGGTGCACGTTCGAGTGCAATGGTCCGCGCCTCGTCGAGCAGCCGGCGGCTCTCCGCCTCGAGGTCGTCGTAGAAGTCCTGGCCGACCGCCGCCATCCCGGCGAACGGCAGCGGCGCCAGTGCCGCGGATACCAGGCGCAAGGTAGTCCCGCGGGCCGCTGCCGAGTCGGCGGCCCAGGCCACCGCGGCCTTCGACGAGTCCGACCCGTCGACGCCGACGACGATCTGGGAGTGATCGGCCATGTGTGCCTCCTGGGGAAAACTGTTGCCGGCGTGGCACTGACGTGCCGCTCGTCTCGAAACTAACCCTGGGGACGAGGTTGTGCTTGCCGAGAGACGAGCGGCACGCACGCCCCGCCGACCGGGATGGCAAAATTGCCGTATGGCTGAACAGAATCCCGAGACCACTGCCGCCGCCACCGAGCTGTGGGTGGAACGGACCGGAACCCGCCGCTACACCGGCCGCAGCTCGCGCGGCGCCGAAGTGCTGATCGGATCGGAGACCGTGGACGGGGTGTTCACGCCGGGCGAGCTGCTGAAGATCGCGCTCGCGGCCTGCACCGGGATGAGCTCCGACCTGCCGCTCTCGCGCCGGCTGGGCGACAACTACGACGCGAGGGTGCGGGTCTCCGGAGCTGCCGACCGGGAGAACGAGGTGTACCCGCGGCTCGACGAGGTGCTCGAGGTCGATCTCAGCGAACTCGATGCCGAAGCGCAGGAACGGCTGCTGACCGTGGTCCTCAAGTCCGTGGACAAGGTCTGCACCGTCGGCCGGACACTGAAAAATGGCACCGTCGTGAACCTTTCAGTCGAGACTGATTCGTGATCGAATAGGCGCCATGATTCTGTCCCGCGTTGCGATGGTCGGCGCGGTGGTCGCCGGCGTGTTCGCCGGTGCACCACTGGCCGGCGCCCAGCCCCTCCCGACCTCCGGCCCCGAGGCCCCGCAGCTTCCCGTTCTGCCGGTGCCGATTCCGGGCGTCGCGACGACGCCGGTGGTCGCGCCGACGACGACCTCCGCGGCCCCTGCACCCGCGACGACATCCGTTCCGGCTCCGTCCACCACGGCCACCCCGGCTCCGTCCACCACGGCCACCCCGGCTCCGTCCACCACGGACGGTGCCACACCGTCCACAGCGGCTGCGGTCGAGACCAAGCCCGCAGCCTGTGCGAAGTGGACCGTGAGCACTGTCGCCAGCGGATTCGGAACGCTCGAGAACCTGAGCTTCGACGGTCGCGGCAAGATGCTGCTGTCGGAGAGCGCGGTGCTCGGTGACGGCGCCATCCGGACCCTCACCCCCAACGGCGACAAGGGCACTCTCGTGTCCTCGGTGAACTCGCCCGGCGGAATCGTCGTGGACGGCGACCGGGTCCTGTTCAACACCGGGAACAACGTGATGGCGGGGCTGTACGGCAGCACCAACGGCACGGTCGAATCGGTGGATCTCGACAGTGGCAAGCAGACCACGGTCGCCCGCGGCCTGACCATGCCCAACGGTCTGGCCAAGCTCGACAACGGCGACCTGTTGGTGACCAACGTGCTCGGCGGCAAGCCGGGCGTCGTGCGGATCCCGGCGACCGAACCGCGTGAGCCGGTCACGGTGCGCACGGACATCGGTTCCGCCAACGGCATTTTCGCGTCGGCGGACGGGAAGCACGTCTACGTCGGCAACACGCTGGAGGGCACCACGCAGATCCGGGTGCTGGACACGAACGATCTCACCGGCCCGGTCCGAGTTCTCGGGCTGCCCGGTCCGGGTCCCGCGAACGCCGGTGACGACCTCACCCTCGGCGCGGACGGCTACCTGTACGAGGCGCTCAACGGGGCGGGCAAGGTGGTCCGCGTCGATCCCGTCAGTGGTGACACCTGTGAGATCGCGACCGGCCTGCCCCTGACCTCCTCGGTCCGGTTCGGCGCCGGTCCCGGTTGGGACGCGACTGCGTTGTACGCGACCAGCTTCGAGGGCACCGTCCACAAGCTCGTGCCGCCGGCGAACTGACGGCGGATCGATGTCTCCGCACCAGGCCCGGCTCACCGCGTGGGTGCACGGTTCGGTCCAGGGAGTGGGCTTCCGGTGGTGGACCCGAGCGCGAGCGCTCGAACTGGGCCTGGTCGGGCACGCGACGAATCGGCCGGACGGCCGGGTGCTGGTGATTGCAGAGGGCACGAGGTCGTCCTGCGAGCGGCTGCTCGCGCTGCTGCGGTCGGGATCGACCCCGGGGACCGTCGACCTGGTCGTGGAGAGTTGGTCGGACGCGGCGGGCGGGCTGGTCGGATTCGTCGAACGATAGGGTCGGGTCGATGACGTCACACGGTGGGGAGGACGCGGTGGGACCCGAGGGGGACAACCCGGACGAGTCGAGCGCGAAGGATCCGGCGTCGCCGGGGGACTCGGCGGCCGAGCAGCCGACGACACCCGCGGGCCGGATCCGTCGCCAGGAAGCCGGCACCACCCAGCCTCGCCCGCCGACCGTCGGTGAGGCGAGGGCCAGGGACAAGGCCCGCAAGCAGCGCGCCGAGGAGGAGCGGCTGGCCGCTGAGGCCGCCGCGAACGAGGCCGCCAAGAAACGCAAGCGCCGCAACGCCATGATCGGCGGTGTCGCTGTGGTCGGCGTGGTGGGGCTTGTCGCGCTCGGCTACTCGGCGCTGTCCTCGGACAACGTCGAGGCCACCTGCATCGACCCGAACACCGAGGTCGTGGTCGACGATTCCTACTGCGCGCAGGGCACTCCCGGTAGCGGCGCCTCGGCCGGCATGTTCATCTACGCAGGCTCGCAGTACCGGTACTACTACGGCGGCCACGGCGGCGGCGTCGGCACGAAGATGTCCGGCGGCACCGTCGTCACACCCAAGGGGGCGACCATCACGACCAAGTCCGGCACCACGATTCAACGCGGCGGCTTCGGCAGCAAGAGCTCCGGAAGCAGCGGGACCTGACGTGCGCAGACTTCGCGGCACCCCGCGACCGGGGTGGCAGGAGACGGTGGCGTCGCAGGGCATGGTGTACGGCAGCCCTGCTCGTCTGGCCGACGGCTCCGACCGTCCGTACTGGGACGAGTCGGTCCACTACGAGTTCGAGATGGACGAGATCCTCGCGCTGGAGGCGGACGTCGAACTGCTGCACTCGATGTGCCTCAATGCCGTCGAGCAGGTCATTCTCACCGAGCGGTACCGGGACTTCGGCCTGCCCGAATGGAGCTGGGAGCCGATCGCCGAGTCCTGGCGACGGGGCGACCCGCACATCTACGGACGGTTCGACCTGCGTTACGACGCCCGGCGACCCGCGAAACTGCTCGAGTACAACGCCGACACCCCGACCACGTTGCTGGAAGCGTCCATCCTGCAATGGCATTGGCTGACCGATGCGCATCCCGGCGACGACCAGTGGAACTCCCTGCACGAGCGGCTGGTCGAGCGCTGGGCGGAGGTGCGCAAGCAGTTGCCCAGTACGGACCTGCATTTCGCGTGGTCGACGGCGGACGCGAGTGGCGAGGACAACGTCACGGTGGCGTACATGCAGGAGTGCGCCGCGGAGGCGGGTCTCGACACCGTGGCGCTGCCCATCGAGGAGATCGGGTTCGACACCGAACTGCACCGCTTCGTCGATCTGGAGGAGGCGCCGATCTCCTCGTTGTTCAAGCTCTACCCGTGGGAATGGATCCTCGACGACGAGTTCGGTAGGCGGGCACTCGAACTGCTACCCGAGACGATGTGGATCGAACCTCTGTGGAAGACGTTGCTGAGCAACAAGGCGATCCTCGCTGTGCTGTGGGGCATGTACCCCGGGCACCCGAACCTGCTGCCCGCCTACCTCGACGATCCGCACGAGCTCACCGAGTACGTGCGCAAACCCAAGCTCGGGCGCGAGGGCGCGAACGTCTCGATCGTCGGCGCGGGGATGGACACCAGCACAGGCGGGATCTACGGCGAGGAAGGGTTCGTGTACCAACTGCTCGACCCGCTGCCGGAGTTCGACGGCATGCGGCCGGCACTCGGCGCCTGGATCGTCGGCGACGAGGCCGCGGGGCTGGGTATCCGGGAGACCGCCGGCCTGGTCACCGACGACGGTGCGGCGTTCGTGCCCCATCGAATCCCCAAGCAGTGAATGTGCTTTCACGCCGAACTCAGACGAAACGGAGCCCGGAATGACGACAACGGTGGTGGCCCTCGGTAGCGACTACTGGTCGACCCTCGGCCGAGGTGTCTCGGCGATCGTGTTGTACGCGATCGTCGGATTGGCCCTGATGGTCCTGGGGTTCTTCGCCATCGACTGGACCACCCCCGGTGCGTTGCGCACCCTGGTGCGGGAGGGGCGGCCCAATGCCGGAGTCGTCACCGCGTCCGGCATGGTGAGCATGGCGTTGATCGTCGTCCTCGCGATCTACGCGTCGTCCGGCCGGTTGCTGGAAGGCCTGGTCTACAGCTTCGTGTTCGGTCTGGTCGGCATTGCGGCACAGGTCTTCTCGGTCCGATTTGTCGAGTTGGTGACCGGCATCGACATCGGTGAGGTCCTCGCCCGAGACAAGTTCACGCCGGAGGTGCTGGTGGTCGCCGCTGCCCATCTCGCGCTCGGCCTCGTCGTGGCTGTGGCGATCCTGTAGGTCCGGGTATTTCGTGGCGTGACACGGTCAACGCCCGCGATACGTGGTCTGGTGCAGAGCCGACCCGCTGACCGTGCGGGCCTCGGGTAGGAGCATCACTTCTGCATGAAGTCGAAAAGGTACAACTCGCCGAAAATGTACAGATTCAGCGAGTTGTACCTTTTCAGTTCCACTCGGAATAGGTGTCGCCGGGCCGCCGTCGGCTCACGAAACGGGTGCACGCTCCCGCTCAGGCAACCCGCGACCGATCGTCTCGCCGTCGAAGAAGGCCCGCTCCCGACTGCGCCACCACCACATCAAAGGCAGGCCGAGCGCCATCGAACCGACCCCGAGGATGAACACGCCGCCGATGTGCCAGTGCGGGGCGAACGGCATCGCCCAACTGGTTTCGCCCGACGTCCCCGAGAACGACGTGACCGCCGTCCAGCCTGCGGCGAACAGCAGCATTGCACCACCGAGTAGCGGAAAAATGCCCCGCACCACCAGGTCCCGCGTACTGCGCCGCAGGGTGTGGCGGTAGAGCCAGGCGCAGGCGACGCCGGTCATGCCGTAGTAGAAGCCGACCGAGATGCCCACCGCCGACACCGCGTCGAAGATCAACCCGCCGTCGGACACGAAATTGAAGACCACGTACAGCGCGGCCGACACTGCTCCCATCGCCAGCGTCGACACGGTCGGAGTGAGGAAGCGCGGATGCACCCGCGCGAAACTGTCCGGCAGCGCCTTGAACACGCCCATGGACAGGGTGGTGCGCGCGGTCGGCAGGATCGTGGTCTGGGTGGACGCGATCGCGGAGGTCAGGATCATCAACAGCAGCACATGCGTCAGCACCTGCCCGAGCATTCCCTCGCCGAACACCGCGGTACCCAGTGCGGCGAAGAAGTCGTCGAAGTGCTCGGGGTTGGCCAGTCCGGTGCCGTCTTCGCCGACGCCCGCGAAGGACTGTGCGGCGACGGTGACCAGGACGTAGAGCGCGACGAGGACCACGGTCGAGATCACCGCGGACCGGCCCGGTGTGCGGCGGGCATCGACCGTCTCCTCGTTGACCGAGACCACCGAGTCCCAGCCCCAGTAGATGAACACCATCAGCAGGATCGCGTTGACGAACGTGGAGAACGAGCCGATCTCGAACGGGTTGAACCAGCTCCACTGCGGCGTCAGGGCGCCCGCCCCCGCGGTGCCCAGCCACACCCGGACCAGCGCCACCGCCGCGAACACGACCAGCGCGACGAATTCGACGGTGAGCAGGACCGACTGGAACCGCGCGGAGATGTCGATGCCGCGAAAGCACAGGAACGTCATCGCGATCATGAACACGACGCCCAGCGCCAGCACCCACACGCTCGTCGGGTCGTGTCCGATGCCCTCGGCGCCGAGCATGAGGAAGGTGTACTGGCCCGCGACCTGGGCCAGGCTCGCCATCACCAGTACGTCGGCGACCACGATCGCCCAGCCCGACATCCAGCCCCAGGCCGGACCGAACGCGCGGGTCGCCCAGACGAAGGTGGTCCCGCAGTCCGGGTCGGCGGCATTGAGTTCCTTGTAACCGAGCGCCGCGAACAGGATCGGCACGAACGCGAGTAGCGCCACGATCGGGGCCTGCAGTCCCACGGCCGCGACCACCAGGCCGAGCGTCGCCGCGATGCTGTATGCGGGTCCGGCGGAGGCGACGCCGATCACCACGCTCGAGGTCAGGCTCAGCGCACCGGCCCGCAATCCCTTGGCGGCTCCCGCCGCGTCATCAATCACTCGGGGCAGATTAGTGCAGTCCGGGGAGCGCGCTTCCATCGTCCTTGTCGGTGCGGGCGGCTAGCGTCGAGTCGTACCCGACAGCTGAGGAGTAGCTATGAGTGCCGTCACGACGAATCAACCTCTTGGCACACCCACCTGGGTCGACCTGGGGATCCCCGATCTGGACCGCGCGATGGCGTTCTACGGAGCGGTCTTCGGGTGGGAGTTCGACATCGGTCCCGAGGAGTTCGGGAGGTACACGATGTGTCTGCTGCGGGGCAAGAAGGTCGCCGCGTTGATGCCGCATCCCGACGAGAACGCCACCGACTTCTGGTGGAACGTCTACCTGGCCACCGACGACGTCGACGTGACTGTGGCCCGGTCGACCGACGCGGGTGGCGTGGTGCTGGCCGAGCCGATGGATGTGATGGGCGAGGGCCGGATGGCGATCCTGCGGGATCCCGCCGGAGCGCAGTTCGGGCTCTGGCAGGGGCGGGCGCACGTCGGCTGCGAGCTCGTCAACGAGCCGAACACGCTGTTGCGCAACGATCTGGTGACGCCGAACCCCGGTCCGGCGCGGGACTTCTACACCGCTGTGTTCGACTTCACGCTGGACGGGAACTCTGACCTGGCGGGCACGGACTTCACCTTCCTGCGCAGACCCGACGGGCACGAGATCGGCGGCATCATGGGTGCCGCGGCCGCGCCCGAATCGGCCTGGGGCACGCTCTTCCAGGTCGCCGATGCCGACGCGGCCGTGGCCGCTGCCCGGGCCAACGGGGGCTCCGCCGACGACCCGACGGACATGCCCTACGGTCGGACCGCGGAGGTCACCGATCCGTTCGGTGCGACGTTCACAGTCGGCTCGCCGCTGGCGGGGGCCTCTCGGTAGCGGTTCAATGGCCGATCCGGTCGGTGCCGTGCAGTAACGTCTTTCGCCATGCATCTCAAGAGTCTGACGCTGAAGGGCTTCAAGTCCTTCGCGTCCGCGACGACTCTGCGTTTCGAGCCCGGTATCACCTGTGTCGTCGGGCCCAACGGGTCCGGCAAGTCGAACATCCTCGACGCACTGACCTGGGTGATGGGGGAGCAGGGCGCGAAGGCACTGCGCGGCGGGAAGATGGAGGACGTCATCTTCGCCGGGACCGCCGGCCGTGCGCCGCTCGGCCGCGCCGAGGTGACCCTGACCATCGACAACAGCGACGGGGCGCTGCCGATCGAGTACTCCGAGGTCTCCATCACCCGCCGGATGTTCCGCGACGGCGCAGGCGAGTACGAGATCAACGGGACGTCCTGCCGGCTGATGGACGTGCAGGAGTTGCTGTCGGACTCCGGCATCGGCCGAGAGATGCACGTGATCGTCGGGCAGGGCCGGCTGGCCGCGATCCTCGAGTCCCGGCCCGAGGACCGCCGCGCCTTCATCGAGGAGGCCGCGGGCGTCCTCAAGCACCGCAAACGCAAGGAAAAGGCCGTCCGAAAGCTGGACGCCATGCAGGCCAACCTGGCCCGGCTCACCGACCTCACCACCGAGCTGCGCCGCCAGCTCAAGCCCCTCGGCAGGCAGGCGGAGGTCGCGCGGCGGGCGCAGACCGTGCAGGCGGACCTGCGCGACGCCCGGCTGCGGCTGGCCGCCGACGACCTGGTCACCCGGCGCACGGAATTGGCATCCCAGGCCAAGGACGAGGCGATGGCACGGGCCCAGCAGGAGCACGTGCAGGCCGAACTCGAGGCCGCTTCCACCGAACTCGGCCAGCACGAGCAGGCGCTGGCCCGTCTGAACCCCGGCGCCGAGGCCGCCGGACAGACCTGGTTCCAACTCTCCGCCCTCGCCGAACGGGTCAACGCGACCATCCGGATCGCCGCCGAACGCGCTCGGCACCTCGATGCCGCGCCCGCCGGCGGCCGCGGGCAGGACCCCGACCAACTGGAGGCGCAGGCCGAGCGGGTGGCGGCCGAGGAGGCCGAACTGCTCGAGGCGCTCGAGATCGCCCGGGCGACCCTGGACGCGGCCAAGGAGCAGCTGACCCACTACGAGGAGGCGTCCGCCGCCGCCGAGCGCGCCCACCTCGCCGCAGTGCGTGCCATCGCAGACCGCCGCGAAGGCCTGGCCCGGCTCTCCGGTCAGGTCGACACACTGCGCAGCCGCGCCGATTCCGTCGACTCCGAGGTCGCGCGACTGTCGGTGGCCATCGACGAGGCCCGCGCACGCGGTGACGCCGCACAGACCGAGTTCGAGACCGTCCAGGAGAAGATCGGCGACCTCGACGCGGGCGAACTCGGCCTGGACTCGCACCACGAGCGGGCCACCGCCGCGCTCGAGACCGCGACCGCGCGGGTGACCGAACTCCAGGACGCCGAGCGAGCTGCCGGGCAGGAAGTCGCATCCCTGCGCGCCCGCATCGACGCGCTCTCGATCGGACTGCAGCAGAAGGACGGCGCCGCCTGGCTTGGCGATCACCACACGGGCGACGGTCTCGTCGGCCCGCTGGCAGGGCTGCTGCGCATCCGATCTGGCTTCGAGGTGGCGATCGCCGCGGCCCTCGGACCCGCTGCTGACGCCATCGCCGCGCAGTCCGTCGACTCCGCGCGGGCGGCCGTGACCGCACTCAAGGCAGGCGATGGTGGCCGCGCGGCACTGGTCATCGGTGGCACCGCCGCGGCGCCGACCGCGACGACCCCGATGCCGGTGGGGGCAAATCGAGCACTCGAGCTGATCGAACACCCCGGAGACATGACGGGTGCGCTGACCGCCCTGCTCGGTGCGGTCGCGGTGGTCGCGGACCTCGATGCTGCCTCGGAACTCGTTGCCGCGCAGCCACATTTGCGTGCTGTCACCCTGGACGGCGACCTGGCCGGAGCCGGCTGGATGACTGGCGGCTCGGATCGCAGGCCGTCGACCCTCGAGGTGCAGTCCGCGATCGACGCGTCCACCGCTGGTCTCGCCGATGCCGAACGTCGCGCCGACGAACTGGCCGCCGCGCTCGCCGGAGCCGAGGCCGAGCGCGCGGACCGCGCCGAGTCCGCGGAACAGGCCCTGGCCGCCCTCAACGAGTCCGATGCCGCGATGTCCGCAATCTACGAGCAGCTGGGCAGGCTCGGGCAGGTGGCCCGGGCCGCGCACGCCGAGTCGGACCGGCTCGCAGCCCAGCGAGCCACCGCCGAGGGTGGCCGCGAGGAGGCGGTCGCGGCGCTGCGCGAACTCGAGGAGCGCCTGGCGCTCGCCCAGCAGGAACAGTCGGCGGACGGCGACCCCGCAGGTAACGACCCGAGCAGTGGGGAACGCGAGGCCGCTGCCGCGGCCCTGTCGGAGGTCCGGGCGGTCGAGGTCGAGGCCCGGCTGACCCTGCGCACCGCCGAGGAACGCGCGGAATCCGTGCGCGGCAAGGCCGACTCGCTGCGGCGCGCGGCGCAGGCCGAACGCGACGCCCGGGCTCGCGCCGAACGCGCGATGGCCGCCCGGCAGAATGCGGCCGCGGTGGCCGCGGCGGTCGCCGAGTCCGGCCAGCGGGTTGCCGCACACCTCGAAACTGTGGTGGCCTCGGCGGTCGCGCACCGCGACGAGCTGACCCGTCAGCGCACCGAACGGTCCCAGCAGCTCGAGGCGGTCAAGGAGCGGGTGCGTCAGTACACCGCCACCCTCACCGCGCTGACCGACGCCGTCCACCGCGACGAGGTGGCCCGCGCGCAGGCCGCCACCCGCATCGAGCAGCTCGAGGCGACCATCTCCGAGCAGCACGGCATCGGCCTCGACGACCTGATCGCCGAGTACGGGCCGGACGTGCCGTTGCCGCCCTCCGAGCTCGAGATGGCCGAGTACGAACAGGCCCGCGAGCGCGGGGAGCAGGTCGTCGCGCCTGCCCCGATGCCCTACGACCGCGCCAGCCAGGAACGGCGCGCCAAGCGTGCGGAGAAGGACCTCGCCACCCTCGGCAAGGTCAACCCGCTCGCGCTCGAGGAGTTCGCCGCCCTCGAGGAGCGCTACAACTTCCTGTCCACCCAACTCGAGGACGTCAAGAACGCCCGCAAGGACCTGCTCGGTGTGGTCGCCGACGTGGACGCCCGCATCCTGCAGGTGTTCACCGAGGCGTGGGCGGACGTCGAACGCGAGTTCGTCGGGGTGTTCGCCAAGCTGTTCCCCGGCGGCGAGGGCCGGCTCGTGCTCACCGATCCCAGCGACATGTTGACCACGGGCATCGAGGTCGAGGCCCGTCCGCCGGGCAAGAAGGTCAAACGACTCTCGCTGCTGTCCGGCGGCGAGAAGTCGCTGACCGCGGTCGCGATGCTGGTCGCGATCTTCCGTGCGCGACCGTCCCCGTTCTACGTGATGGACGAGGTCGAGGCGGCGCTCGACGACACGAACCTGCGCCGGCTGATCGGACTGTTCGAGCAGCTGCGGGAGAAGTCGCAGCTGATCGTCATCACCCACCAGAAGCCGACCATGGAGGTCGCCGACGCCCTCTACGGCGTGAGCATGCGCGGGGACGGCATCACCCAGGTGATTTCCCAGCGGCTGCGGGGTCAGAACCTGCGGACCCCGCAGCCGGTCGGGGAGTAGCCGCGTCGGTCAGCCGCCGAGGCGCCGCAGGTCGGGATAGGTGGTCAGGTCCCATCCGCCGTCCACGACCAGGCTCGCGCCGGTGATGTAGCTGGCGTCCTCGCTCGCCAGGTACAGGCACGGTCCGGCGATCTCCTCCGGGGTCGCCGCGCGAGCGGCGGGGATGCGTTCGAGGAACATCTCTTTCGCCGGCTCGTAGGCCATCACCGGTGCCACCAACGGCGTGTCCACCAGGCCCGGCAGCACCACGTTGACCCGGATGCCGTCGGGCGCCAGTTCGACGGCCGCGGTCTTGCTGAACATCACGACTCCCGCCTTGCCCGTCGAGTAGGGGCTGCCGGCGGGCATCGGTACGACGGCGTTGAGGGACGACACGTTGACGATCGCACCGCCGCGTCCGGACGCGCGGATGTGCCGGGCCTCGTGCTTGGTGCACAGGAACACGCCCTTCTGGACGAGGTCGACGGTGAAATCCCAGTCGGCCTCCTCGAGATCGACGATCGCCCCGACGCGGGATGCGCCCGCCACGTTGAAGGCGAGGTCCACCCCGCCGAACCTGGTCGCGGCCGCGTCGAGTGCGGCGGCGACCTCGGCCTCGACGGTCACGTCGGCCGGTGCGGGCAGGAAGGACTCGCCGAACTCCTCGGCCATCCGTTCCAGGGCGTCCTTGGCGACGTCGAGTCCCACGACGTTCGCGCCTTCGGCCAGCAGTCGCGCCGCGATCGCCTCGCCGATTCCGGATGCGGCTCCGGTGACCACAGCGGTCTTGCCGGCGAACCTGTCTTCGTCCATGTACGTCACTCCATTTGCTGATTCATGTAGGTGTTGTGGCACAGGGTGATTCGACTACCGGGCGCCGGAGCGGAGGAAGCTCCCGGTGCGCCGGGTCCCGAGCGCCGGTGCCGGCTCGCCGTCGCCGAACACGTACTCGCCGCCGACGAACACGGCGGTCACCGCGTCGTCGTTCCGGTTCACCATCCGGGAGAGGCCGTCGTACTCGGGGACCGGGCATTCGGCGTAGGCGTCGAGCGAGGCGTCGAGATGCGCCGGGTCGATCACCACGACGTCGGCCCGGTCGCCCTCGCGCAGGTGCCCGGCGTCGAGGTCGTACCAGTCGGCGAGCTCGCCGGTGAGCCGGTGCACGGCCTGCTCCACCGACATGAACGGCGTCCCAGCCCGTTCGGCGTCGCGGACGCGCCGCAGCAGGCGCAGGCCGAAGTTGTAGAAGGCCATGTTACGCAGGTGCGCACCCGCATCGGAGAAGCCCAGCTGGATACCGGGATCGGACGCGAACTTGTTGAGCACCTCGGGGCGGTGGTTCGAGATCGTGGTGCGCCACCTGACCTTGGTGCCGTGCTCGACGACCAGGTCGAGGAAGGCGTCCACCGGATGCACCCCGCCCCGGTCGACCCCGACCTGTCCGAAGGTCTTGCCGATCACGGACTCGTCCGGGCACTCGACGATCTCGGCGTCGAAGAAGTCGCGGTGCCAGACCCGCGGCCCGTACTTCTTGTCGTAGTCCTTGCGGAATCGGCGGCGGTAGGACTCGTCGGCCAACAGGGCGCTCCGTTGCTCGAGTTGGTTGGACAGGTCCAGCGCCGCCGCTCCGGAGCCGAACTCCTCGAAGACAGGAAGGTCGATGCCGTCGGAGTACACCTCGAACGGCACGGGCAGGTGCTGCCACCGGAAGTCGCCGCGCATCCCGTTGACGGCCCGCGCCATGGCCGGGAAGACGTGCGCCACAGCCGGTATCGCCTTGACGTCGGCGGCCGAGAGCAGGCTCACCTTCAACGGGCGGCGGAAGAGCCCCACGCTGCTCAGCGCCAACGCGACCATGGACTGCGGGCGGCCCACGTCCGGGCCGGCCTGCAATGCCCGGCCCCGGCGTCGCAGGATCGCACTGAGGCGGCGACGTTCCTGCCGAGTCGAGTACGTCGAGGGCAGGGTCCGGGACCGGCAGACCTCGCCGTCGAGCTTGTCGAACAGCAGTTCCTGCGAGGACATGCCGATGAAGCCCGCGTCGAGCGCCTCCTCGAGTTTGGCTGCCATCGCGTCGAGTTCGGCCGCGGTGGGCTTGACGTCCTTGCGGGTCGCCCGGTCCAGGCCCATCTGCGCGGCGCGGATGTCCGAATGGCCGATGAAGGAGGCGACGTTCGGGCCCAACGGCAGCGCCTCGATCGCCTCGACGTACTCGCGCGCCGAAGTCCAGTTCTTCGACTCGGTGAGCGTGTCGACCACGTGCTTGCGCGGGATGGCCTCGACCCGGCCGAACAGGTCGCCCGCGTCGGAGGGGCCGGCATGGACCGCCGACAGCGAGCAGGACCCCAGGAAGATCGTGGTGACGCCGTGTCGCACCGACTCCGTCAGGCCCGGACTCAGGATGACCTCGACGTCGTAGTGGGTGTGGATGTCGACCATGCCCGGGATGACCCACTTCCCGGCGGCGTCGACCACCTGCGGACAGTCCGACTCGTCGAGCGCCTGGGTCGACGCCGCGGCCACCCGCCCGTCACGGATGCCGAGGTTCCGGGTCTCGGATCTCGCGCCGGTGCCGTCGAACCACCGGCCGTTCTTGATGATCACGTCGTAGCTCATCGCTGACAGGTCCATTCTCGAATGTCGGTTGCGGACAGGGGGGCCATCAGAGCACCACCTTGGTGCGCATCGTCTTGCCGGTCGCGTTGCGTGGCAGGGGAGTGGTGGTGATCCGCCACCGGGCCGGGACCTTGAAGTAGGCGAGGCGTTCGCCCGCGAAGGCCCGCAGCTCCTCCTCCGTGACGGCCTCCTCCGACCGCGCGACGACCACCGCGCCCACCTCCTGGCCGAGATCGGGGTGCTCAACGCCGATCACCACGCACTCGAGAACGGCAGGGTGTTCGTCGAGGCACTGCTCGACCTCGACGGGGTACACGTTCTCGCCGCCCCGCAGGATCAGGTCGGACCGTCGCCCCGTGAGCCGGATCCGGCCGTCCTCGAGCATCCCGTAGTCGCCGGTCCGCAGCCAGCGGTCCGCGCTGATCGTGGAGGCGGTGGCCTCGGGGTTCTCCCAGTAGCCGAGCATCACGTAGGGGCTTCGCACACAGATCTCGCCCTCCACCCCGTCGGACACCTTCTCCCCGAACGGGTCCCGGACCTCCACGCTGACTCCGATGATGGGTTGGCCGAGGGTGCCGGGGAACGCCTGGAGCTCCGGCGGCGTCGCCACGGACACCGCCGTGCTGCACTCGGTCTGACCGTAGCTGTCGACCAGTGCGTTCTTCGCGAACGGCAGCGTCTCGCGGAGCCGTTCCTGGAAGGCCGGTGACGACGGCGCCGAGGCCAGAGCGAACCCGGTGAGGGACGAGAGGTCGTATCGCGACAGATCCTCGTGCTCGAGCAGGCGGTTCGCCAGCGTGGGGACGGCGCCCCAGTTGGTCACGCGTTCGCGTTCGACGAGCCGGAGCATCCGGTCCACGTCGAACGAGCCCTGGTAGATCACCACCGCGCCACCCGTGGCCAGCCTGGGAACGGCCAGATTGTGCAGGCTGGCGATGTGGAACAGCGGCGAGGTGAGCAGGTACCGCAGGTCGCTCGGCGCATCCGAGTTCGGGTCGCCGCCGGTGAACGCGGCGGCGAGCGCGTCGCTGAACCGGTGATAGTCGATGACCGCGAGCAGGTTCCGGTGCGAGTGCACGGCGCCCTTGGGTCGGCCGCTGGTCCCGCTCGTGTAGAGGATCACCGCCGGATCGTCCTCGTCCACCTCGTTGCGTGGCAGGTCGGAGCCGGCGAACTCCGCGACCAGACGGGGGACGTCCGCCTCCATGGTGAGCGCCGGTACGTCGATGCCGAGCTCGTCGAGCAGTGCAGCGCGCTTGGCATCGACGATCACGACCGTGGGCTCGGTGTGCCCGATGCCGTATTCGACCTCGCGCGGCGCCCACCAGGCGTTGAAGCCGACCGCGATCGCGCCGAGCGCCTGTGCCGCCCAGAAGGCGACGAGCCACTCGGGGGTGTTGGCTGCCAGGATGCCGATGCGGTCGCCCTTGCCGACGCCGTACCGCTCACGCAACGCCGTGGCGAGTGCGGCCGCGGCGGCCCCGTGTTCGGCGTAGCTCATCCGGCGGTCCTCGGTGACCAGGTAGTCGCGGTCGCCGAATGCGAGCGAGGCAGCCAGGACGTCGCCGAGCGCCTGGTCGCGGCCCAGCATCACCGGGATCTCGGTCCCGAGCACGTCCTCGACACCCAGTTCGAAGCGCCCGCCCGGTCCCGTCAGTCCGGCCATCACCGAGGCGATGTACGCCTGGGGGTCAACAGCTTTCGTCACTGCATTTCCTTTCGGATCGTCTTGTACCCGGTCACGGGACCAGCACCGCCCGTCCGCGGATCTTGCCCGCCTCCAGTCGGTCGAACGCCTCGCGGGCGTCGGCGAGGTCGAACCGGTCCACCTCCACGACCAGCTTTCCGGCCTGCGCCAGCGCGATCGAGTCGACGAGGTCACTTCTGGTGCCGCCGTAGGACTTCCGGACGGACGCTCCCCACGGCCAGCCCGGGCCGCCTGCCGGGTCGGCAGTCACCCCCGGCACTCCGCCGCCGAGACCGACCATCCGGTAGGCACCGTTCGGTGCCACCGACTCGACCGACATGCGGGCGGTGGGATCGATACCCACGAAGTCGAACACCGCGTCCGCGCCGCGGCCGCCGGTCAGTTCGAGGATCTGGCGCGCGGTGTCCGGACCGGATTCGAGGGTGATGTCGGCGCCGCAGCGCTTCGCCAGGTCCAGTTGGTCCCGGCCGAGGTCCACCGCGACGATCCGGGTTGCGCTGAGCGCACGCAGGATCTGCACGGCGACGTGCCCGAGCCCGCCGACGCCGATCACCACTGCGGTGGAACCGGGACGCAGGTGCTCCTTGGCGCCTCGAATGGCGTGGTAGCTGGTCAGCGCGGCATCAGCCATCGGAGCCGCCTGAAGGAAGTCCAGGTCACCGATGGGGACGAACGACCGGGCCGGGACCTTGACGTACTCGGCCATGCCGCCGTCCGGGCCGAGACCGGGGCACGGCGGCATGGCGGTCCGGCCCGCGGCGAGGCAGACGTTCTCGTTGCCGCTGACGCACTCCCGGCAGACGCCGCACGACCAGCACAGGTAGACGATCCCGCGTTCCCCGACCTGCCGCCCGTCGACCCCGCTACCGACGGACTCGACGGTGCCGGCGATCTCGTGCCCGATGGTGAGCGGTTCCTCCCGCATCTTGACCGGGAAATGCAGCAGGTGCAGATCGGAGTGGCAGATCCCGGCCGCGCCGACCCGGATCAGGAGGTCCGACGGGCCGATCTCCGGCACCGGGACCTCCCGGATCTCCAGCACGCCGGGGTCGGTCAGTTGCAGTGCCCGCATCACGCCACCGCCTCGAACGCCGCGGTGAGGTAGGCGTCGGCTCGGTCAGAGCCGATCAGCCCGGGCGCCATCTTGTTCATCGCGTACGCGAAGGTGACGCCGCGGTCGAGGTCGTTGACGACGAACGAGCCGCCGACCCCCGCCCACCAGCACACCCGGCCGTCGGGAACGGTGGGGGCCGTCTGCGCCTGCGGCAGCCCGTACCCGATGCCGAACCGCAGCGGCGTCATCAGCGCCAGGTCGAAGCCGTCGGACTGCTCCCGGAAGATGGCGTCGACGGTGCCGGGGGACAGCCATGTTCGGCCGTCGAGCAGGCCACCTCCGGAGACGATCGACTGCAGACGTGCGATCGACCGGGCGTTGCCGTGGCCGTTGACGGCGCCGATCTCGGCGCTGCGCCACGCCGGGTCCGCGGTGCGCTCGTAGTCCAGCAGCGGGCAGGTGAGCGTCTTGACCAGGATGCTGTCCTGGTCGAGGGTCGCCATGTCGAACTCCAGTGCCGGCGGCGGCACGATCGGGGCGATCCGGCCGAAATGCTCGGGGCCGGTACCGATGTGGAAGTCGGCGCCGAGCGGCCGCGCCAGCTCCTCGTCGAAGAACCGTCCGAGGGTGCGGCCGTCGATCCGGCGGATCACCTCGCCGATCAGGTGGCCGTAGTTGAGTGCGTGGTACCCGGACGCGGTGCCCGGCTCCCACCACAGCGGCTGACCGGCCAGCCGGGCCGCGGCGGACTCGTGGTCGTAGACGTCCTCGAGCTGCATCGGCGGCTCCCACCCGGAGACGCCCGACGTGTGCGCGAGCAGGTGCCGGATCTCGACGTCCGCCTTGCCGTTCGCGGCGAACTCCGGCCAGTAGTGCGCGACCTTCTCGTCCAGGTCCAGGAGGCCGCGGTCGACGAGCAGCAGCGCGCTCAGGGCAGTCATGGTCTTGGTGATGGAGAAGACGTTGACGAGAGTGTCGCGCTCCCAGGCGGTGTCGCGGGTGGTGTCGGTGTGGCCGCCCCAGATGTCCACCACCGGCTCGCCGTCCACCGTGACGCAGATCGATGCGCCGAGTTCCTCGCCCGTGGCGAGCTGTTGTTCGAGTGCCTCGCGCACCGGCTCGAAGGCCGTGTCGCAGAATCCCTGTGTCAGTGTCATGTCGAATCTCTCCCTTACGCGTTCTGCATGGCACGGGCCGGCACGGGCAGCGCGTTGCCGGCGGCCTGGGCGCGCTTTCCGCCGCTGACGATTTCCTTCTTCAGGTTCCGCACGTACGGATCGAACTCGCACTGGATGGTGTGCCGCGGCGACTTGTAGTACGGCTTGAGGTAGTACTCCTCGTCGGCGGCGAGGACGGCGCCCATCTCGCTGGGCGCCGGGGGCAGGTACTTGCCCGCGAGGTAGGCGGCGACGAGCTTGCTCTGCTGCTCGGCGAAGTTGACGAGGGTCGGCATCGGCTGCGCGAGGCCCATGAAGAACAGGTTGTCGATGTCGGGCTTCATCATCCGCTTGAACAGCGGGAAGCGGTTCTCGCTGTCGGGCAACAGGTTCGGATCGGTGAAGAAGGGGAAACTGATGTGGTAACCGGTGGCGCAGACGATCACGTCGACGTCAAGGGTGCTGCCGTCGGCGAAGCGCACCTGCTTGCCCTCCAGTGCGGTGATCGCCGGCTTGAACGCGATGTCGCCCGAGCCCGCCTTGCCGAGGAACTCGCCACTCGCCGACGGGTGCGCCTGGAAGGGCAGGTGATCGGGCTTGGGCAGGCCGTAGCCCTCCATGGTGCCGATGTTCTTGTCCAGGAAGCGCCGTTGCAGCGCCATGGACAGCGGGCGGGGTATCCACGCCGGCATCGACATCTTGTCCCCGGCCACGCCCTTGAGGTACTTCGGCAGCACCCAGACGCCGCGGCGGGCGGAGACGGTGAGCGTCTTGGCCAGGAAGCGCTGCGAGAGCTCGGAGGCGATGTCGAGGCCGGAGTTGCCCATCCCGACCACCACGACGTTCTTGCCGCGCATGTCGACAGGGTCGAACGGGTCGTTGTACTCGTGGCTGTGGATCAGGGTGCCGTCGAACTCGCCGGGGTAGTCAGGTGTCCGCGGGTCCCAGTGGTGGCCGTTGCACACGATCAGCGCGTCGTACGTGCGGGTCTCGCCGGTGGACAGCGCGACGGTCCACAGCCCGTCCGCGGCCCGCTCGGCATGCTCGACGGAGGTGTTGAAGGTGATCGACTCCCGCAGTCCGAAGTGGTCGACGTAGTCCTTGAAGTACTGGAACAGCAGCGAGTGGTGCGGAAAGTCGGGCCACTCGGCGGGGACCGGGAAGTCCTCGAAGGCGAGGCGCCATTTGGAGGTGTCGATGTGCAGGCTCTGGTAGCACGCCGACATCCCGTTCGGGTTCTTGTAGTACCAGTTGCCGCCGACCTCGTCGGAGGCCTCGAAACAGTCGAACGGGATGCCGTGGTCCTTCAGCCGTTTCGCTGTCGTGATTCCGGACGGTCCGGCGCCAATGACGCAGACCCGTGGCAGGTTCGTGGATGTCATGACGTTCTCTCTCGGAAAGTAGTTCCATGTGACCTGCGCCATAAAACAGTGTTCGCTAACGGTATGTCAAGTGAATCTTCACACCGATTGTGAGTGCCTGTTAGATCAGTGAGTGGTCGCCGGGTATCCTGGTCTGCATGGTGGAGGCGGTGCGCAAGCCGGCAGGCAACAGGCGGGGGACCCTGCGAGACGAACAGAAGCGGGCCACCCGGGCCCGACTCGTCGAGTCAGCAGGTGCGCTGTTCGCCGCGCGGGGATACGCCGCCGTCACGGTCGACGACATCGCGGCCGAGGTCGGGTGCAGTCGGGCCACCTTCTATCTGCACTTCCCCGGCAAGGTGGACATCCTGCGCACGCTCAGCGCAGAAGGCACCGTGCCGAGCACCCTCGCGATCTATCAGGACCTCGATCGCGTCCTCGACACCGGCTCGCGGACGGAGTTCACCGGCTGGATCATGCGGGCGATCGAATGGTTCCAGCAGTACCGGGCACTGCTCCGGGCGTGGGACGAAGCGACCGTGCTCGAACCCGAATTCGCGGCGATCGCCCGGGAGGGCATGCTCTCGCTGCCGAACGTGATGACGACCTACCTGGCGCGGTGGCCCGAATCGGGCCGCGACGAGGCACGACTTCGGATCGAACTCCTGTCGACTCAGATCGAGCGGTTCTTCACCCGGTGGGCGATGCAGGGCACGATCGACGTGTCGGCCGAGCGTGCCGCCGAGGTGCTGACCGACATCTGGTTCCCGGCCCTGTCGGCCCCGGCCCAGCACTGACCGGTCCCGCCGACGCGCCTCGTTCACCCTCGTCACGCGGGCCTGAGAGTATGGGGCGGTGACTACCGGAGCTTGGATCGCAATCGCGGCCGTCGTGGCCGTCCTTCTCGTCGCCCTCGTCGTGGGGGCGGTGCTGTACCGCCGACGGCAGGTCAGCCTCGCGCCGAGCGACAAGACCACGACCGAGGCGCTCGGCGAGGCCAAGGACCGCTCAGGCGGGTACAAGGCCGAGAGCGGGTTCAGCTTCAGTCAGGGCGCGACTGCGACCGCGCCGCCCAAACCGAAGCCGGAACCGGTGGCGCCGAAGGTCGTCGTCCCGCCGATCGTCGAACCGAAGGTCGTCGAGGCCGAAGCCGAGGCCGAGGCCGTAGAAGCTGAGGCCATAGAACCGGGGGTCGTCGAACCTACGGTGGCCGAGCCCGAGGTCGCCGAGACGACGGTCGTCGAGCCGGAGGTTGCCGAGCCGGAGGTTGCAGAGCCGGGGGTCGAAGCGGCTCCGGCCGCGCCGGAACCGGAGGTGCTCGCCCCCGAACCCGTGACGGAACCGGCGGTGGTCACCCCCGAGCCGGCGGCTCCGGCCGCGGCGGTGATCGAGGAGATCGCGCCGACCGCAGGCCGCCTGGACCGCCTGCGCGGCAGGCTCGCACGCTCGCAGTCTGCGGTCGGCAAGTCGCTGCTCGGACTGCTCGGCGGCGGCGACCTCGACGAGGACTCCTGGGAGGAGATCGAGGACACGCTGCTGATCGCGGACCTCGGCAGCGCGGTGACCGAACAGATCGTCACGAAGCTGCGCGCCGAGATCGCGGGCGGAAGCGTCAAGACCGAACCGCAGGCGCGCGCGCTGCTGCGGTCGGTGCTGATCGACGCCCTGCACCCCGAGATGGACCGCTCGATCAAGGCGCTGCCGCACGACGCGACCCCGGGTGTGCTGCTGGTGGTCGGTGTCAACGGCACCGGCAAGACCACCAGCACCGGCAAGCTTGCCCGAGTGCTCGTAGCGGACGGGCGTCGGGTGCTTCTGGGTGCCGCCGACACGTTCCGCGCGGCCGCCGCGGATCAGCTGCAGACCTGGGCGGAACGCGTCGGGGCGGAGGTGGTCCGCGGCAAGGAGGGCGCCGACCCCGCCGCGATCGCGTTCGACTCGGTCAGCAAGGGCATCGAGACCGGTGTCGACGTCGTCATCGTGGACACCGCGGGCCGGCTGCACACCAAGACCGGACTGATGGACGAGCTCGGCAAGGTCAAGCGGGTGGTGGAGAAGCAGGCGCCCGTGGACGAGGTGCTGCTGGTGCTCGACGCGACGATCGGGCAGAACGGGCTCGTCCAGGCGCGGGTGTTCGCCGAGGTCGTCGACATCACCGGCGTCGTGCTGACCAAGCTGGACGGCACCGCGAAGGGCGGCATCGTGTTCCAGGTGCAGCACGAACTCGGTGTCCCGGTGAAGCTGGTCGGGCTCGGTGAGGGCGCCGACGACCTTGCCCCGTTCGAACCGGAAGCCTTCGTGGACGCGCTGCTCGGCTGACGCCGCCACCGACGGTTCCCGTCCGGGAGTAACAACTGGATAACGATGCGCTGGCAGTGGGTCGCGATCGAATGACTGTCGTGTCTACTGGCCGCGTTCGATCGTGACTTACGCCACATCGAGCGACGTCGGTCGGGTTCAGTCAGACGAGAGGACGCCCGTGCGTTTCAGCGCCATCGCAGCGAGGTTCACCCGAAGGATCGTCACCACCACAGCCGCAACGGCGCTTTGTGCGGGCGTACTCGCCCCGGTCTTCGCGGCACCCGCGCAGGCCGACGACTTCGCCGGCGCCCAGGCCCGACTGAACGCCGCAGTCGCGGCCTCGGGCGGCGCCCCGCTGACCTATCAGTTCGGTCCCGACTTCCCGGTTCCGATGATCACCGCCGCGGGCCGGGCCTACGACATGCCCACAGACGCCCGCCTGGTCGTCATCGGGCGCGCCTCGCACTCCGGGCTCGTGTCGCAGCTGCTGACCGACTCCTCCGGCCGCTGCGAGGGCAACCCGAACGCCGTCACCGCCGACGGGATGCGGCAGAACTCGGAGCTCTACGGTCCCGTCGAGGCGTGGCAGCGGATGGGTTCGCCGGCGATCGCGATCAATGCCAACTTCTTCGACGTGCGCCCGCAGGCCGCGGGCACCAACTGGGCGCAGAACGGCTGCAGCTCTCCGCTGGGCGCCTACTACGACGCGCACCCGGACACGCACAGCGCCGCGTCCATCTTCGACTTGGCCAGCCGCTACTACGTCGGCAAGGAAGGCTTGAGCGACGGTGCCGGAAAGGTGTGGTCGCCGCTGTCGACCTTCGTCATCGGCGACGGGTTCCTGGGCATGCCGACCGATGCGAACTTCGATCTCCGCGACGCGGAGTCGGCGACCCTGAACAACGCGGCGGAGGCGCTGGTCAACCAGCTCGAGTTCAGTGGCAAGTCGTTCGTCGCCTTCGGCGGCCTCAAGATTCGTGGTCCGGGACCGGACTTCCAGTTCGTCGACAACCCGATCCGAAGGGCCGCGCGTACCGCGGTGGGCTTCAACACCGCGCGCGACGAGCTGTACGTCTTCCAGGGCGGCAGCAACGAATCGGACGGATTCACCATCGGCAACGTGCAGGACGCGTTCCGGGCCCTCGGCTCGGACCGCGCCGTCGTGCTCGACGGCGGCGGATCGTCGGCTCTGGTCATGAACAAGAACGCCGGAATCACCTGGGCGGGGCAGGGAATCAACGCCGGCATCGCGCCCGTCGGATCATGCGCTCAGATTCCGGGGGCGTACTGCTCGCCGGGTGCCGCGCGCCCCGTGCCGGGCTGGCTCGGACTTCGCACCGGGCGGTAGATCTGCTCGTGACGCGACGGACCGTCGGGCCCGTCGGCGGGCTTCCTCTCGCCCGTCGACGCCCGGTCGGCGCATCACGAAACCTAGAAGCAACAGAGACCCCGAATGCGTTCACTTGAGTGAAACACCACAGCGCCACGGCTGAAACACCAGCTGAGCACTCTTCTCATCAGGTCGACAGCCGCACCGGCAGGACGACAGAAGGAGGAGCTCAACGTGGAATTTCCCACTATCGGAGTGCCGGACACCGGCGACACTGCGTGGATGCTGATCAGCGCCGCGCTGGTGTTGCTGATGACCCCGGGACTCGCGTTCTTCTACGGCGGCATGGTTCGCGCGAAGAGCGTGCTGAACATGATCATGATGAGCATCGGCGCCATGGGCGTCGTCGGGGTGCTCTGGGTGCTGTACGGCTACTCGATGGCCTTCGGCGAGGACAAGGGTCACCTTGTCGGCGACCCGTTCCAGTTCTTCGGCCTCAAGGGTCTTTTCGGCGGTGAGTACCTCGCCAACGCAACCACCGGAGCCGCGGTCGCCATTCCGCTCGTCGGCACCATCCCCGCGACGGTCTTCGTGGCGTTCCAGGCGATGTTCGCGATCATCACGGTCGCGCTGATCTCCGGTGCGGTCGCCGACCGCCTGCGCTTCGGCCCCTGGCTGCTCTTCGCGGGCCTCTGGGCGACGATCGTCTACTTCCCGGTCGCGCACTGGGTGTTCTCGTTCGACGGCGTCACCGCCGAGCACGGCGGCTGGATCGCGAACAACCTCAAGGCAATCGACTTCGCCGGTGGTACCGCGGTGCACATCAACGCCGGTATCGCCGGTCTGGTACTGGCGATCGTCCTCGGCAAGCGCCGCGGCTGGCCGACCACGCCGTTCCGGCCCCACAACCTGCCGTTCGTGATGCTCGGTGCTGCACTGCTGTGGTTCGGCTGGTTCGGATTCAACGCGGGTTCGGCGGTGGGCTCCAACGGTATTGCCGGTGCCACCTTCATCACCACGGTGGTCGCGACCTGCGCCGCCATGCTGGCCTGGCTGCTGGTCGAGCGCATCCGTGACGGTCACGCCACCACACTCGGTGCCGCGTCCGGAATCGTCGCGGGCCTCGTCGCGATCACGCCCTCCTGCTCGTCGGTGAACGTGCTCGGCGCCCTCGTCATCGGCGTTGTCGCCGGCGTGCTGTGCGCACTCGCGGTCGGCCTGAAGTACCGCTTCGGGTTCGACGATTCGCTCGACGTCGTCGGCGTGCACCTGGTGGGCGGTCTGATCGGCACCCTGATGGTCGGACTCGTAGCCACGTCGGAAGCTCCCGCGGGTGTCGAAGGCCTGTTCTATGGTGGTGGCTTCGACCAGCTCTGGCGTCAGGCGGTCGGCGCGGGCGCGGTTCTGCTGTACTCGCTCGTCGGCACGACAATCATTGCCCTTATCGTGAAGTACACGATCGGACTTCGGGCGAGTGCGGAGAGTGAAGCCAGGGGTCTGGACGATACGGAACACGCTGAGAACGCATACGACTTCGTCGCAATCGGAGCGAGCACGGTGCCGAGCCGCGCGACCGTCACCGTCAGGGAGGCATGAGAAATATGAAGCTGATCACGGCAATCGTCAAGCCGTTCACCCTCGAGGACGTCAAGACCGGACTCGAGCAGGCCGGGGTGCTCGGCATGACAGTCAGCGAGGTTCAAGGGTACGGCCGGCAGAAGGGCCACACCGAGGTCTACCGCGGTGCCGAGTACTCGGTGGACTTCGTACCCAAGGTGCGAGTCGAGGTGGTCGTGGACGACGGGGCCGTCGACAAGGTCGTCGAGGTGATCGTCGAGGCCGCGCGCACGGGGAAGATCGGCGACGGCAAGGTGTGGGTCTCTCCGGTGGAGTCGGTCATCCGGGTCCGTACCGGCGAACGGGGCGCGGATGCGCTCTGACCCCACAGGGTCCGGATCAGGTGGCCCCGATCCCGCCGCGTCGTCGGCGGGGTCGGGGCCGCCCCCGTCCGGGGGTACGGTCGCCGCTGACGACCTCGTCCGGGCCCGGAAACAGTTGCTGGACGGCGGTTCCCGCACTCGCAGGCTGGACGCACCGGCTGTGCGTCAGGCACTCGTCGACCTGCACGAGTTCTGGCTGACCACCAAGGGTGCCGAACTCGGAATCAAGCCCGACAGCGGATTCGCCATCGTTGCGGTGGGCGGCCTCGGCAGGCGCGAACTGCTGCCGTACTCGGACCTCGACCTGGTGCTGCTGCACGACGACATGGCGCCCGAGATCGTCTCCGAGGTGGCGGACCGGCTCTGGTATCCGCTGTGGGACGCGCACATCAAGCTCGATCACAGTGTGCGGACGGTCCCGCAGGCGATCCAGGTCGCCTCCACCGACCTGACTGCCGCACTGGGACTGCTCGAGGCCCGCCACATCGCCGGTGACGCGGAACTGAGCAACCTGCTGATCGGCGGCGTGCGCAGGCAGTGGCGGACCGGAATCCGTTCGCGCTTCGACGAACTGATCGAGCTGACCCGCGCACGGTGGTCGCGCAGCGGCGAGATCGCGCACCGCGCCGAGCCGGACATCAAGAACGGCCGCGGCGGGCTGCGGGACGTGCAGTTGCTCGATGCGCTCGCCATCGCCCAGCTCACCGACGCGGTCCCCGGGCTCGGACCCGACACTCCCGGTGGCGGACTGGCCTTCGCGCACGACAGGCTGCTCGACGTGCGCACCGAACTGCACCGGGTGGCGGGTCGGGGCCGCGATCAGCTGCGCGCCCAGGACGCCGACGAGATCGGGGCGGCCCTGCGCATCGGGGACCGTTTCGACCTGGCCCGCATGCTCAGCGACTCCGCGCGCACCATCAGCTACTCGGTGGACGTGGGGCTCCGGACAGCGGCGAACGCGCTTCCCCGGCGCGGCCTGTCGCGGTTGCGTCGGGTGCCGGTGCGCAGGCCGCTCGACGAGGGTGTCGTGGAGCACGCGGGCGAGGTGGTGCTGGCCCGCGACGCCAAGCCGACCAAGGATCCCGGCCTGATCATGCGGGTGGCGGCGGCCGCCGCGCAGACCGGCATGCCGATGTCGGCCTCGACCCTGAGCAGGCTCTCGGACAGTGCGCCGGAGCTGCGGGAACCGTGGCCGCGGGAGGCGCTCGGGGACCTGCTGGTGGTTATCGGGTCCGGCAGTCGCACGGCCCCGGTGGTCGAGGCGCTGGACCGGACCGGTCTGTGGGGGCGGTTGCTTCCGGAGTGGGGCGCGGTGCGCGACCTCCCGCCCCGCGACGCCGTGCACACCTGGACCGTGGACCGTCACCTGGTGGAGACGGCGGCGCAGGCGAGCGCGTTCACCACCCGGGTGTCGCGGCCCGATCTGCTGGTGCTCGGTGCGCTCCTGCACGACATCGGCAAGGGACGCGGAGGCGACCACAGCGTCGTGGGCGCGGAACTGGCCACGCAGATCGGTAATCGGCTCGGCATGTGGCCGTCCGACGTCGCGCTGCTCACGGCGATGGTCCGCCACCACCTGCTGCTGCCGCAGACCGCCACCCGACGCGACCTCGACGACCCGGCCACCGTTCAACTGGTGGTGGACGCGATCGGTGGCGACCTGGTCCTGCTCGACCTGCTCGCCGCCCTGGCGGAGGCCGACTCCCTGGCGACCGGGCCCGGCGTGTGGGGCGACTGGAAATCCTCGTTGCTCGGCGAACTGGTGCGGCGTTGTCGCCTGGTGATGGCCGGCGAGCAACTGCCCGCGCCGGACCCGATCGACCCCGAACACGCCGAGCTGGCCGCAGACGGGGGAGTGCACGTGCTGTTGCGGCCCGCGGAGGGCGCGCACACCTACACGGTCACGGTGGTCGCCCCGGACACCCCGGGACTGCTGTCGGACGCCGCCGGCGTGCTGGCACTGCACTCGATGCGGGTGCTGTCCGCCTCGGTCGGCAGTCACGAGGGGTCAGCGGTGAACTCGTTCACGGTGTCGCCGCGGTTCGGCGCCCCGCCGCAGGCTGGGTTGCTCCGACAGGAGCTGATCCGGGCGATCGCGGGGGAGCTGGATCTGGTCGCGATGCTCGAGCAGAAGGAGGAGCAGGCCAACGCCGAGCAGGCGCTGGAGCTCGGCGTCGCGGGCGTGCCCGTTCAGTACGCGCAGGCACCGCCGCGCATCATCTGGTTCGACACCGCCGTCGACGGTCAGGCGATCGTGGAACTGCGCGCCGAGGACCGGCTCGGCCTGCTCTGCCGGTTGGCGGCGGCGCTCGAGCAGCACGGCGCGGACGTCCAGTGGGCGCGCGTGTCGACCCTCGGATCCTCGGTGGTCGACGCGTTCGGACTGAACCTGGGCGACACCGACACGCGGGTGACGCGCCAGGACCTCGAGGCCGCGATCCTGGCGGTGGTGCCGCAATCGCCGCCGAAGAAGGACAGTGCGGACGGGGGCGGAGCCGGTAGCGGCTAGGCTGGGGCGCAAGTAAGCACGTCCGCAGGCGGCAACTCGACCAGCCAACTCGACCAGCCAGGAGCCCGATCGGTGTTCGAATCCCTTTCCGACAGGTTGACCGGTGCCCTCAAGGACCTGCGTGGCAAGGGTCGGCTGTCCGGTGCCGACATCGACGCAACCTGCCGGGAGATCCGGCTCGCGCTCCTCGAGGCCGACGTCGCGCTGCCGGTGGTGCGGTCCTTCATCGCCAAGATCAAGGAGCGGGCGAAGGGCGCCGAGGTGTCCGGCGCCCTCAACCCGGCCCAGCAGGTCGTCAAGATCGTCAACGAGGAACTCGTCGGCATCCTCGGCGGCGAGACCCGGCGGCTGCGGTTCGCGAAGAACCCGCCGACCGTCATCATGCTCGCCGGCCTGCAGGGTTCCGGTAAGACCACCCTCGCGGGCAAGCTCGCCAAGTGGCTGACCGGGCAGGGACACACGCCGCTGCTGGTGGCCTGTGACCTGCAGCGGCCCGGTGCGGTCAGCCAGCTGCAGATCGTCGGCGAGCGGGCCGGCGCGGCGGTCTTCGCCCCGCACCCGGGTACCTCGATCGGCGGCGGCGACAACGCTCTCGGCGTCTCCGCGGCAGACCCGGTCGACGTCGCGCGTCGCGGCGTCGAGGAGGCTCGCGGCAAGCACTACGACGTGGTCATCGTCGACACCGCGGGCCGCCTCGGCATCGACGAGGAACTGATGGGCCAGGCCGCGGGCATCCGCGATGCGGTACAGCCCGACGAGGTGCTGTTCGTTCTCGACGCGATGACCGGTCAGGACGCAGTGCACACCGCGCAGGCGTTCCAGACCGGCGTCGGGTTCACCGGCGTGGTGCTCACCAAGCTCGACGGCGACGCACGCGGCGGCGCGGCGCTCAGCGTCCGGGACATCACCGGCGAGCCGATCATGTTCGCCTCCACCGGTGAGAAGCTCGAGGACTTCGACGTCTTCCACCCGGACCGGATGGCCAGCCGGATCCTCGGCATGGGCGACGTGCTCAGCCTCATCGAGCAGGCCGAGCAGGTCTTCGACGCCCAGCAGGCCGAGGCCGCCGCGCACAAGATCGGTTCAGGCCAGCTCACCCTCGAGGACTTCCTCGAGCAGATGATGGCCGTGCGCAAGATGGGTCCGATCGGCAACCTGCTGGGCATGCTGCCCGGCGCGGGCCAGATGAAGGACGCGCTCGCCAACGTCGACGAGAAGCAGCTCGACCGGGTGCAGGCGATCATCCGCGGCATGACCCCCGCCGAGCGCGAGGACCCGAAGATCATCAACGCCTCCCGCCGGCTGCGCATCGCGAACGGCTCCGGCGTCAAGGTCTCCGACGTCAACCAGCTGGTAGACCGCTTCTTCGAGGCCCGCAAGATGATGGCGGCGATGGCCGGCCGGATGGGGATGCCCGGCGCGCGGTCGAGCCAGCGCAGCAAGAAGGGCAAGAAGGGCAAGAAGGGCGGCAAGGGCCCGACCCAGCCGAAGATCCGCGGCGGCTTCCCGGGCATGCCTGCCGGGATGCCCGGCGGGTTCCCGGGGCTGCCGGCGGGGATGGACCTGTCGAAGATGCCGAAGGGCCTCGACGAGTTGCCGCCCGGACTCGAGGGCATCGACCTGTCCCAGCTGAAGCTGCCGAAGAAGTAGTCGTGGCGGTGCGGCTGGCCGGTGTGGGGCTGCCCGACGAGCAGCCCGTCGAACTGTGGATCGACGGCGGGATCATCTCCACCGAACCCGTCGCCGGGGCCGAGACGCTCAGCGAGTCGGGCTGGGTCCTGCCCGGACTGGTCGACGCGCACTGCCACGTCGGAATCCGCTACGGCGGCGGTCACGAGGACGAGGCCGGCGTGCTCGCCCAGGCGCAGACCGAACGCGACACCGGGGTGCTGCTGCTGCGCGACGCGGGCTCACCGGTGGACACCCGCGCCCTCGACCAGCGCGAGGACCTGCCGCGGATCATCCGTGCGGGCCGCCACATCGCGATGGCCAAGCGGTACATCCGCGGACTGCCGATCGACCTGGAGGACGAGTCGCAGCTGCCCGCCGCCGTGACCGAACAGGCGTTGCGCGGCGACGGGTGGGTCAAGCTCGTCGGCGACTGGATCGACCGGTCGGTGGGCGACCTGCGCCCGCTGTGGGGCGACGCCGTGCTCAAGGAGGCGATCGACGCCGCGCACCGGGTGGGGGCCCGGGTCACCGCGCACGTGTTCGGCGAGGACGCCTTACCCGGCCTGATCGAGGCCGGCATCGACTGCATCGAGCACGGCACCGGACTGACCGCGGACACCATCGAGATGATGGTCGAACGCGGCACCGCACTGGTGCCGACGCTGATCAACATCGCCACGTTCCCGGAGATCGCGGACTCGGCCGACCGGTTTCCCGTCTACGCCACGCACATGCGGGACCTGCACGCGCGGGTCGGCGACACGATCGGCGCCGCGCACGAGGCGGGCATCCCGATCTACGCCGGTACCGACGCCGGCGGGTCGATCCGGCACGGCCGGATCGCCGACGAGGTCGCCGCGCTGTCCGCGGTCGGACTCGGGCCGACCGGCGCGCTCGGCGCCGCCTGCTGGGACGCGCGCACCTGGCTGGGGCATCCCGGCTTGGAAACCGGGGCGCCCGCGGATCTGCTTGTCTACGACCGCGATCCGCGCACCGGGCCGGACGTTCTCGCCAACCCGGATCTGGTGGTGTTGCGCGGCCGCGTCGTCAAGGCGCGCGGCCGCTTCGCCTGACGGCGGCCCTCACTTCGCGCAGCCGTCGCCCCCGTCGCCCGCCCGGGCGGTGAACCGAACCTCGCTGACCGAGGTGACGTCGTTGAACGGCGCGAACTGCTCGCCGGTCCGGTTGGTGACCGGCTGACCGTCGACGGTCTGGACGACCGTCATCTTCGCCGTCCGACTGGTCTTGTCGACCTCGAGGATCTGGATGCCCCGCTCGGGCTTCAGTTGCTGCTCGACGGTGCTGCCGTCGTCGAAGGACCAGGTCACCTTGGTGACCTTGCGGTTCTGCGCGAACCGGTCGGAGCCGTCGATGTCGGTCTTGTCGTAGCCGGGGTCGATGCCGACGGTCGCGAGGTGCTGGGCGCACACGAAGCTGACCGACAGCGACTGCCCCGCGATGCCCTGGCAGCGCCACGCCGTCGTGAGGTCGCCGTCGGTGGCGTTCGGCGCCTCGTAGGTGTGCGGCCGCCCGGCCGAGTCCACCGCGGGCGGGAAGGTCGTGCAGGTCGCGACCGCCCCGGTGGGGGTGACTGGGACCGTCTCCTTCGGCCCTGTGGTGCCGGGTGTCGCGTCGGTCGAGTCGCCGGATCCGCTCGGCTCCGCGGTGGCGCTGCCGGCGGTCGTCGAATTGCTCTGTGTCAGTGCGCGATCGAGGAGGTATCCGCCGCCGCCGAGCAGGGCGATCACGATCGCCACCACGGCGAGCACCGCCAGCCATCCGCGTACCGACAACGGCGGGCGGTACGGCGGCGAAGGCGTCTGCGGCGGAGCCGGGGCGGCCGGGGGCAGCACCACGGTCTGCTCGTCGGCGCTGGGGGGAGTCGGAGTCGGAGTCGGGGGAGCCGGGGTCGGAGTCGGGGGAGCCGGGGTCGGGGGAGTCGGGGTCGGAACCGGAGCGGCCGATTCGGGGCTCGGCGGCGTGGCGTCCGGCTTCGGGCTGTCGGTCATGGGGCGGCGACTTTCTCGGGGGCGCGGCGCGACTGCAGGAGGCCGAGGTCGTAGGCGAGGGCGGCGAATGCGACCAGCGACTGCACCACCGCCAGCGCGAGGACCGCGATGCCGGCCCAGCCGAGCCCGACCACCAGGGTCAGGTCGTCACGGGAGTCCCCGACCAGGTCCTCGCCCAGTCGCGGCACGTTGCTCACCACGATCAGCAGGAACAGCGCCAGCAGCGCGCCGACCGTGGCGGCCGCGGTGGAAATTGCGTGCAGCACGGGTCCCGCGCCCCGGACCTGGGCGAGCCGCGGCAACGTGGACAGTCCCGCGGTCATACCGGAGAACAGCAGGCAGACGACCACGAGCAGGCCCTGCGGAAGCACGAACCCGCTGATGGCGACCTCGCCCGCGGAGGTGTGCACGCTCAGGTACGGACCGAACCCGATGAGCAGGCTCGCCAGGCCGAGCACCAGGACGGTGGCGGCCAGGACGCTGGCGCGACTGCGGTCCGGTGGCGGTGGCCCGTCCGTGAATGCCGAATACGACAACTGACCCCCTCGCTCGTGCTGCTGATACTGCTCGTGCGCTGCGACTGTCCGGAGTTTAGGCGGACGAGGTCGGGGGAGCCGGGCAATCGGCGTCGCGCCGGGCGATTCGTCCCCTGGGCCGTGCGTCTGGCAGAATGGACCGCTGTTCGCCCGTCTCCGGTCACGTACCGCGCGGCGGTCACGACAACCCTCCAACGCAAAACCGGGTGCGCACTCCTTGCGCATCGCAGAATTGCGCCGTGACCACCTGAAAGGCTCCATCATGGCTGTCAAGATCAAGCTCATGCGGCTCGGCAAGATCCGCACCCCGCACTACCGCATCGTCATCGCCGACTCTCGCACCCGCCGCAACGGCCGTGCGATCGAGACCATCGGCAAGTACCACCCCAAGGAAGAGCCCTCCCTGATCGAGATCGACTCGGAGCGCGCGCAGTACTGGCTCGGCGTCGGCGCCCAGCCCACCGAGCCGGTCGAGAACCTGCTCAAGATCACCGGTGACTGGCAGAAGTTCAAGGGCCTGCCGGGCACCGAGGGCACCCTGAAGACCAAGGAAGCCAAGCCGTCCAAGCTGGAGCTCTTCCAGGCCGCGCTGGCGCAGGCCGACAGCGAGCCGGTCGCCGAGGCGATCACCCCGAAGAAGAAGGCCGCCAAGAAGGCCGACGCAGAGGAGGCCGCCGAGGCCCCCGCCGAGGCTGCCGCGGATTCCGAGGCTGCTGACAAGTGAGTGCCGTTGTCGCCGATGCCGTCGAACATCTCGTTCGCGGCATCGTCGCCAATCCCGACGACGTCCGGGTGGAGCTGATCACCGGACGCCGCGGGCGCACCGTCGAGGTGCACGTGCACCCCGAGGACCTGGGCAAGGTCATCGGGCGTGGCGGGCGCACCGCGACCGCGCTGCGGACCCTGGTCACCGGCATCGGTGGTCGCGGGATCCGCGTCGACGTGATCGACACCGATCAGTAGTCGGGCGCGAGTAGTGGAGCTCGTCATCGGGCGTGTGGCCAAGTCACACGGCATCAGGGGTGAACTCGCCGTAGACATACGGACCGACGATCCCGAGCTGCGTTTCGCAGTCGGTGCCGTGTTGCACGGTCACAAGCCCCGCGAGCAGAAACTCACCAGTTACACGGTGGAAGCCGCCCGGGAGCACTCCGGGCGGCTTCTGCTGCGTCTGCGGGGCGTCGACGACCGCACCGCCGCGGACGCGATCCGCGGCATGCTGTTCGTGATCGATACCGCGGACCTGCCGCCGTCCGACGATCCGGACGCGTTCTACGACCACGAACTCGAGGGGCTCGAGGTCCGACTGGCCGACGGCACCCCGATCGGCACGGTCAACGAGGTACTGCACTCGGCGGCCGGGGAGTTGCTCTCCGTGCGCCCCGAGGGGCAGCCGTCGGGCGAGATCCTGATCCCGTTCGTCACCGCCATCGTCCCCGTCGTCTCCGTGGCCGAGGGCTACGTCGAGATCGATCCGCCCGAAGGTCTACTGGATCCGGAGTAGTCGTGCGCCTGGACGTCATCACGATCTTCCCCGAGTACCTCGAACCACTGCGCACCGCGCTGCTGGGCAAGGCCATCGACAAGGGCCTCATCTCCGTCGGTGTGCGCGACCTGCGGGACTGGACCCACGACGTGCACAAAGCCGTCGACGACTCACCGTACGGCGGCGGCCCCGGCATGGTCATGAAGCCGACGGTCTGGGGTCCGGCCCTCGACGAGGTGTGCCCGGACGACGCGCTGCTCGTGGTGCCCACTCCCGCCGGCACCCCCTTCACCCAGCAGACCGCGCACCGGTGGGCGGAGGAGAAGCATCTCGTCTTCGCATGCGGCCGTTACGAGGGCATCGACCAGCGGGTGTTCGACGACGCGGCGCGGCGGGTGCGCGTCGAGGAGGTCAGCATCGGCGACTACGTGCTGATCGGTGGCGAGGCCGCGGTGCTGGTGATGGCCGAGGCTGTCGTCCGGCTGCTGCCCGGCGTGCTCGGTAATCAGCAGTCGCACCAAGAGGATTCGTTCTCCGACGGTCTGCTCGAGGGACCGAGTTACACCCGTCCGGTCAGTTGGCGCGACCTCGACGTTCCGCCCGTGCTGCTCTCGGGCGACCACGCCAAGGTGGCCGCCTGGCGACGCGAGCAGTCCCTGCAGCGGACCGCGCAGCGTCGACCCGACCTGCTGCCCGAGGCGGACCGCCCGGCGGAGTAGCGGCCCGTTCGGGGGTCCGGCTCAGTCGATTCGCCCCTCGGGGAACAGGATTCGCACCACGTCGGTCATCGTCTCGCGGGCGTGGGCCGCGCTCGCGTCGTCGGACGCTGTGGTCACCGTGGTGTCCGGGTACTGGCGGACCTGAACGTAGTGGTGTGGACGGGCGGTGGTGGTCGGTGTCGCGGTCGGGACCGGACTGGTCACCTCGGTGGGGGTGCTCGCGACGGTGGGTTCGTCCGCGCCGGCGGGCTCGTCGCGTGGCTCGTCGGAACGGTCGTCGTCGACCTCGACGGTGACGGTGGGCCAGCCGTCGGGATAGTCGACGTCCTCGCGGGACGCGACCACCAGAACGTACCGGTTCCCCGCCCCGACCAACCCGGTCGACAGGTGCAGCCACTGGTTGGCGATGCAACACATCCAGCCCTGCTTGACTGCGACGGTGGACTCGCCGGGCAGCCCGTCGGGGATGCCGAACCGCTGGTCGTAGCCGTCCGCCGCGGTCGCCTTCGCGGCCTCCAGGTAGCCGAGCATGTCCTGCCGGCCCCCGCGTTCCAGGCCGCCCCGGCCGTCGAGCAGTCCCGAGTAGTAGCCGACCAGGTCCGCGGCCGTGGTCTCGGTGTTCCACCAGTTGCCGTCGTACGGTTCGGATGTCGCGGTGAGCCGGTAGCGCCCGATCACGTCGGCCACCAGGTCGCTGGCGCCGTGCTCGTTCCACAACTCGTTCGCGGCGTCGTCGTCGGAACTCTCCAGCATGTGCTCGATCAGGTCCCGGTCATCCTGGGACAGTGGGGTCTTCGTGCTGGATTCGCGGTACAGCAGGGCGTCGGCGATGAACAGTTTCGCCACCGAGGCCGTCGTGACCGGCGTGGTGTCCGCGCTGCCCGCGTACTGGCCGGTGCGGCGATCGAGCAGGGCGATGGAGATCTCGGAGCCGCGGTCGCGGGCCGCTGCGCTCGCCCGCGCCAGGCGATCGTCGAGCGTGCGCTGGTCCATCGGTACGGCGGGATCGGTGGGCACCGCAGTGTCGACGGTGGCTGGCGCGGACTCGGGCGTGGTGCCCGACGGCACCGCCACGGACGATCGTCCGGTCGCGGTGTCGGCGGTCACGGCCGCACATCCACCGAGCGCGCCGACCGCTGCGACGACCACTGCCAGGCACAGCGCGGTCAGCTCCGCGCGGCGACCCTTCACCACTTCGATTCCTTCCCCCGCGCCGACACGATCGTCGACGCCGACTGTCACAGGCTAGCGGTAGGGTCGATCGCCGTGACCTCAGCTGTGAACGCACCCGTTCTGAAATCAGTCAACGCACGGATCGCCGCCGAACTCGACGTCCGGGAGGAGCAGGTCCGCGCGGCGGTGGACCTCCTCGACGGCGGCGCGACGGTTCCGTTCATCGCCCGCTACCGCAAGGAAGTCACCGGAACCCTCGACGACGCGCAGCTGCGCCTGCTCGAGGAGCGGCTGCGGTACCTGCGCGAGCTCGACGAGCGTCGCGTCGCGGTGCTCGACTCGATCCGCTCCCAGGACAAGCTCACCGACGAGCTCGCGGGCCAGATCATGTTGGCGGACACCAAGGCCCGGCTCGAGGACATCTACCTGCCCTTCAAGCCGAAGCGGCGCACCAAGGCGCAGATCGCGCGCGAGGCCGGCCTCCAGCCCGTCGCGGACGCCCTGCTCTCCGACCCGACCACCGATCCCGCGCAGTACACGGCCGAGCAGCTCGCCGGCGCCCGCGACATCCTCGTCGAGCAGTTCGCCGAGGACGCCGACCTGGTCGGGGAACTGCGTGAGCTGATGTGGAACCGCGGGCAGGTCAAGTCCGCGGTCCGCAAGGGCAAGGAGACCGACGGCGCCAAGTTCTCCGACTACTTCGAGTTCTCCGAGCCGTTCGGAAAGCTGCCCAGTCACCGCATCCTCGCCATGTTCCGCGGCGAGAAGGAGGAGGTGCTCTCGCTCTCGCTCGACCCCGAGACTGAGGAGCAGCCGCTCGGCGAGGTCAGCGTGTACGAGGGCCGGATCGCCTCGCGCTTCGGCGTCGCCGACCGGGGACGGCCCGCCGACCGCTGGTTGCTGGACACGGTGCGCTGGGCGTGGAAGACGAAGATGCTGATCAGTCTCGGCATCGACACCCGGATGCGGCTGCGCCAGGCCGCCGAGCGCGACGCCGTCGACGTGTTCGCGATGAACCTCAAGGACCTGCTGCTGGCCGCGCCGGCCGGCACCCGCACCACGATGGGCCTGGACCCCGGATTCCGAACCGGCACCAAGGTCGCCGTCGTCGACTCCACCGGCAAGGTGCTCGCCCACGACACGATCTACCCGCACCAGCCCGCCAACAAGTGGGACCAGTCGCTGGCGACCCTGGCCGCGCTGGCCGCTCGGCACGGGGTCGACCTCATCGCGATCGGCAACGGCACCGCGTCCCGCGAGACCGACGCGCTGGCGGCCGACCTGATCAAGAAGTTCCCCGAGGCGGGCCTGACCAAGGTGATGGTCTCGGAGGCGGGCGCCTCGGTGTACTCGGCGTCCGCGTACGCCTCGGCGGAACTGCCCGACCTGGACGTTTCCATCCGCGGCGCGGTCTCGATCGCCCGGCGTCTGCAGGACCCGCTCGCCGAACTGGTGAAGATCGACCCGAAGTCGATCGGCGTCGGCCAGTACCAGCACGACGTGTCCGAGACGCTGCTCGCGCGGTCGCTGTCGGCGGTCGTCGAGGACGCGGTGAACGCGGTCGGCGTGGACGTCAACACCGCCTCGGTGCCGCTGCTCTCACGAGTGTCCGGCATCACCGGCTCGCTCGCCGAGTCGATCGTCGCGCACCGGGACACCAACGGCCCCTTCCGCAGTCGGACGAGCATCCTCGACGTCGCGCGGCTCGGGCCGAAGGCGTTCGAGCAGTGCGCTGGCTTCCTCAAGATCACCGACGGCGACGACCCGCTCGACGCGTCCGCCGTGCACCCCGAGGCGTACCCCGTGGTCCGGCGGATCGTCGAGGCCAGCGGGTCGGGGGTCAAGGAGATCATCGGCAACACCTCGGTGCTGCGGTCGCTGCGGGCACAGGACTTTGCCGACGAACAGTTCGGTCTGCCGACCGTGACCGACATCATCACCGAGCTCGAGAAGCCGGGCCGCGACCCGCGTCCGGAGTTCAAGACTGCGACGTTCGCCTCGGGGGTGGAGAAGGTCGCCGACTTGAAGCCGGGCATGACCCTCGAGGGCGTCGTGACGAACGTCGCCGCGTTCGGCGCGTTCGTCGACGTGGGTGTGCACCAGGACGGGCTCGTGCACGTCTCGGCGATGTCGCACAACTTCGTGAAGGATCCCCGCGAGGTGGTCAAGTCCGGCGACGTGGTCAAGGTCAAGGTGATGGAGGTCGACCTGCAGCGCCAGCGGATCGGTCTGAGCCTGCGCCTCGACGACGAGCCCGGAGCGCCCAAGCAGTCGGGACCGCGACAGGGCGGCCAGCAGTCCGGTGGCCAGCGTCAGGGCGGCGGCCAGCAGTCCGGCGGCCAGCGTCAGGGTCAGGGCGGGCAGCGTCAGGGCGGCAGCAGGCCGGATCGGCAGCCCGCGGGCGGCTCGATGGCCGACGCCCTGCGCAAGGCGGGCTTCGGTAAGTAGCGGCTGCGCCGCCCGTGCGCGCGAAGTACCCCAACTGGGGTATTTCGCGCGCACGGTTCGCGTCAGTAGCCGCCGATGCCCTTGCCGATCATCACCACACCGATGACGAGCAGGAGCACGGCCATCACGGTGGCGTTGTTCGCGGTCAGCCAGGACTTGAGTTCGCCGAGCCAGACGGTCGCTTTCTCGCGGGCAGCGAAGTAGGCGATCACGGGCACTGCCACTGTGCTGGCCGCGATCACGGTGAACACGATCCCGGCGACGGTGATGGCACCGCCGCTGACACCGAGGTTCGCAACCGCGACGGCGGCGCCGACGATCATCAGCAGGTTCTTCGGGTTCACCGCGGACAGCGCGAAACCGAGACCCAGTGCCTTGCCGGGAGTGACCTTGTCGATCGCGGCGAGCCACCCCGGCATGGTCGGCTCGGCGCCGGGCGCGGGCCTGCCCTTCCACTGCTTGACCGCGAGGCCGAGCATCAGTACGCCGAGAATGATCTTGATGGTGGCGGTGGTCGGGTTGCCGCCCGACGAGGTGTGCAGGCCGACCGCGCTGGCGATCACGACGATCACCGCATACGCCACGGCTATGCCGAGGATCCACCCCGCTGTGAACGAGGTCGCGGTGCTGCCGGCCTTCGGCGTCAGCAGCATGAGGATCGCGGCGATGATCGGAATCGGGCTGATCGCGACACCGAGCGCGAGCGGAAGGATGTCACCGATTGCTGTTCCCATGCCGTGATGCTGTCAGGGCATTCGCCGCGCGGACCCATCCGAAACGGGTGAATCCTCCGCGTGCGGACTCCGCGGTCGAGATGACATGCTCGTGGACATGGCACCGCAGACCGTCTCCATCACGACGAAGCAGACCGCCCCCGAGTCCACGAAGGCTGTGTCCACGAAAGACATGTCTTGGATTCCCGGGGGAACCTTCTGGATGGGTTCCGAGGACTTCTACCCCGAGGAACGCCCCGTTCACCAGGTGCAGGTCGACGGGTTCTGGATGGACACCCATCAGGTGACCGTCGCCGAGTTCCGGCGGTTCGTGAAGGACACCGGGCACGTCACTGTCGCCGAGACCGCACCCGATGCCGCCGACTACCCGGACGCCGACCCTGCGCTGCTGGTTCCCGGATCGTTGGTGTTCACCCCGCCGCCCGGACCGGTGTCCCTCGACGACTTCCACCAGTGGTGGTCCTGGGTGCCGGGTGCGGATTGGCGTCACCCGGAGGGCCCGGGCAGCAATGTCGGTGGGCGCGAACGGCATCCGGTCACGCACGTGGCCCTCGCCGACGCGCAGGCCTACGCGTCCTGGGCCGGCAAGGAGTTGGCGACGGAGGCCGAGTGGGAGTTCGCCGCGCGCGGTGGACTCGACCGTAAGTCGTACACCTGGGGTGATGACTTCACGCCGAACGGCAAGCATCAGGCCAACACCTGGCAGGGCCAGTTCCCGTGGCAGAACCTCGCCGAGGACGGCTTCGTCGGAACGTCGCCGATCGGGTCGTTCCGTCCCAATGGGTACGGCCTCGTCGACATGGCGGGCAACGTGTGGGAGTGGACCACCGACTTCCACACCGGCGACCACAGTCAATCCGGCAAGAACGTCGCCCCCGCGAGCTCGTGCTGCATCCCGCGGAATCCGCGGGTGGACGCCGCGGCCGAGCGGGACGGGGAACCGTACCCGCGCCGGGTGATCAAGGGCGGCTCGCACCTGTGTGCGCCGAACTACTGCCTTCGTTACCGCCCTGCGGCACGGCAGGGCGAGTCCGAGGAGACCTCCACCTGCCACCTCGGCTTCCGCTGCGTCGTCAGGGGACACGGACCGAGCTGATGAGCAACTGGCTGCAGGACGAGATCATCGCGCACGGCAGGCTGCCACTGCTGTTCTTCCTGCTGGGATTCATCGGCGGCTTCGTCTTCATCCGGTTCAGCGTCCGGATGATCCGCGCGAAGGTCCGGTGGTGGCCGGGCAACGTCACACCGGGCGGCCAGCACGTGCACCACGTCGTGTTCGGAGTGGTCGCCATGCTGCTGTCCGGTATGGCACTGATCGCGACCTACGAGGACGGCACACCGACGACCGGGGCGGTGCTGGCGGCCTGCTTCGGTGTCGGGGCGGCGCTGGTGCTCGACGAGTTCGCGCTGATCTTCTACCTCAAGGACGTGTACTGGGCCGAGCAGGGGCGCGCGTCCGTGGATGCGGTATTCGTCGCCCTCGCGGTGACCGGCCTGCTGCTGATCGGGGCCCGGCCGGACGCGATCATCAACGTCTCCGACTTCCGGGACAATCCGGAAACCTGGGTGCGCGTGGTGCTGGGCGTGATCTCGCTGGTCAGCCTGGCGATCGCGGCCGTGGTGATCGCGAAGGGCAAGATCTGGACCGGACTCGTGGGGATGTTCTTCTTTCCGCTGCTGCTGGTCGGGGCGATCCGGCTGAGCAGGCCGGGAGCGCCATGGGCGCGGTGGCGCTACGGGAACAAGCCGAAGCGGATGCGCCGCGCCATCGAGCGTGAGAAGCGGTATCGCCGCCCGATCGTCCGGGCCAAGATCTACGTGCAGGACCTGATCGCGGGCAAGCCCAGTGTCGAGCACGCACTGTCGGCCACGGAGGAGGAGCTCGATCGGACAGTGCACGCCGCTCCGCCGGTCCCACAGCACGAGCATGCCGGCGGTTAGACCCCGGATTTCGACGTGGACCTGCCCATCTGGCACAATTGACGGGTTGCCTGTAACGGGCGCACCTACCTAATCGGAGTACGAACCAGCCGAGTGCCGCTGACGCGGTGCCGCTCGGGTCCTCTGCTCATGCGAAAAACGCAAGGATGGATCAACCGATGAACACACTGGACTTCCTGGACGCCCAGTCTCTCCGCACCGACATTCCGGAGTTCCGTCCCGGTGACACCCTGAATGTGCACGTGAAGGTTATCGAAGGCTCGAAGGAGCGCGTGCAGGTCTTCAAGGGCGTCGTCATCCGTCGCCAGGGCGGCGGCATCCGCGAGACCTTCACCGTCCGCAAGGTCTCCTTCAGCGTCGGCGTCGAGCGCACCTTCCCGGTGCACAGCCCGAACATCGCCGAGATCGAGGTCCTCACCCGCGGCGACGTGCGTCGCGCCAAGCTGTACTACCTCCGCGATCTGCGTGGCAAGAAGGCCAAGATCAAGGAAAAGCGCTGAGCTTTCGCGTCGGCCCGGCCCCGGAACAGTCAATCTGTTCCGGGGCCGGGCTAACCTGATCCGGTGGTAGATACCCCGCAGGAATCGACGCCGCCGACCAACGGCGCGGATGGCCCCGACTCGACGTCGGAGAGGCCCAAGAAGAAGCCCCGCTCGTTCTGGCGGGAACTCCCGATACTCATAGTCGTCGCGCTGCTGATGAGCTTTCTGCTCCAGACCTTCATCGCGCGGGTGTACCTGATTCCGTCCGAGTCGATGGAACCCACCCTGCACGGCTGCGCCGGCTGCACCGGCGACCGAATCCTGGTCGAGAAGATCGGCTATCACTTCGGGGACCCGAAGCCCGGCGACGTCGTCGTCTTCAAGGGACCCGACTCCTGGAACGCCGAATTCCACTCCACCCGCTCCTCCAACGTCGTCATCCGCGGTCTGCAGGAGGTCGGTTCGCTGGTCGGACTGGTGCCCCCGGACGAGAACGACCTGGTCAAGCGCGTCATCGCGACCGGTGGCCAGAAGGTCGAGTGCTGCGACAGCCAGGGCCGGATCCTGGTCGACGGCAAGCCACTCACCGAGCCGTACGTCGTCAACGACTTCCCCTTCACCCCCGGCGTGCAGACCTGCGAGACCATGCCCAAGTCGGGGCGCTGCTTCGGCCCCTTCACCGTGCCCGACGGCAACCTGTGGGTGATGGGCGACAACCGCAGCAACTCCGCGGACTCGCGCTATCACATCGGCGACGAGTACAACGGAAGCGTGCCCGTCGACAACGTGATCGGCAAGGCCGTCGCGATCGTCCTACCCCCGTCGCGGTGGGGCACGATCTCGTCACCCAACCCACAGAGCAACTGAGCACCTGAACACACGTGAGTACCTGGCCACCACGGACGATCATTCGCAGAGCCGCCGGACTGCGAACGATGGAGTCTGCGCTGATCCGAACCGGGCTCGGACCGGTCGCCGGCGTGGACGAGGCGGGCCGGGGCGCGTGCGCCGGCCCGCTGGTGGTCGCCGCGTGCGTACTCGGACCGAAGCCGCACCGGGCCCTGGACGGGCTCGACGACTCGAAGCGGCTCACCGAGCGGGCGCGGGAGGAACTGTTTCCCGCCATCCAGCGGTTGGCCCGGGCGTGGTGCATCGTGGAGATCCCCGCGTGGGAGGTCGACGCGCTCGGTGTGCACGTGGCGAACATCGAGGGCATGCGGCGCGCGGTCGCGGGTCTGTCCTCGGTGCCGGGATACGTTCTCACGGACGGGTTTCGAGTACCGGGCCTGCCCGCGCCATCCCTCCCGGTGATCGGCGGTGACGCGGCCGCCGCCTGCATCGCCGCGGCGAGCGTGCTGGCGAAGGTCTCCCGCGACCGGACCATGATCGCCCTCGACGGACAGCTGCCCGGCTACGGGTTCGCCGGGCACAAGGGCTACAGCACGGCCGTCCACACCGCGGCGATGGCCGCGCTCGGCCCGAGCCGAGAACACCGGATGTCGTACGCGAACGTGCGCGCGGCGGCCGCACAATGCGACGCGGGCCGCGACGACCTGCTCGCGCAGCGTCGAGGGACGGGCGAGATGTACACCGCGGCGGTCGGTGCGCGATGATGTGTGTTCACAGATGACGCTGGTGCAGCGATGGTGTTGATTCAGCGCAGAGCAGGAGGACGGCGAAACACATGAGTGCCGAAGATCTCGAGAAGTACGAAACGGAGATGGAGCTCTCGCTCTACCGTGAGTACAAGGACATCGTCGGCCAGTTCGCCTACGTCGTCGAGACCGAACGCCGCTTCTACCTTGCGAACTCGGTGGAGCTGGTGCCGCACAACGCGGACGGCGAGATCTACTTCGAGGTGCGGATGGCCGACGCCTGGGTGTGGGACATGTACCGCCCGGCCCGGTTCGTCAAGCACGTCCGGGTGATCACATTCAAGGACGTGAACATCGAGGAGCTCGAGAAGTCCGACCTGCGGCTGCCCGACAACGGTCCGTTCGGCGACTGACGCTCAGACCAGCCGGACACCGTTCTCGGCCATGGTCGTGCGCAGCACGAAAGCGGTCTCGCTGCCGAGGATCTCCTCGACCAGGGTGAGATAACGCCCGACGAATTCCGGGCCGTGCGGGGCCAGGTCGACGCCCGCGGGTTCCAGGTGGTGCGCGAGCTCGTGCAGGACCACCAGCTCGCGCAGCGCCCACGCCGTGCCCCGCCGGTGCACCGGGATGGCGAGGGTCGCGGTGTCGGGTTCGTAATGCGCGGCCGTGGTACCGGCCCGGGCCCGGACGGCCATCGGGATGGCCGCCTCGGGCCAGCGAGCCCGCACCCAGTTGAGCGCGAGCACCCGCCCGGCGTAGTCCTGCACAGACTCCACCGAGGCGAACTTGCGCTCGGTCGGCAGGGTGATCCGGGAACCGAACAGCTCGAGCTGGCGGCCGGTGCCGTTGTCCGCACGGTCGAGGATCCGACGCACGACGGACTCCGCCTCGTACACCCGTGAGCGCTGGGCGTCACGGACGCTCACGCGAGTTGTCTACGGCCGGCGGGTAGTTCGGGGGATGGGCCCAGACGTGCCTCTCGACCGGCCCGGTCACCGGCGCGCCGCGCCTTGGCGGAGGGCGCGACCGTGGCCTTGGACCCGCGCCAGGTGCCGCGGGCCTGTGAGGTCTGCTGATAGAAGTCGGACAGCTCGATCTGCTTGTCGCGCAATACGAGTGCGGTTCCGGTCGGTTCCGGTGCGGCGCCGGCCAGGTCCGCCCTGACGGTATCCGCCCTGATCGCGTCCGCCCTGATCGCGTCCGCCTCGGCCTCGCGTTTGGCGGTGGCGAGCCGCTCGCCGATCCGGGCGGCGAACGCGAGTTGGAAATTCAGGCGCGCGGTGACGCCGGCGACGGGCCGGTGTGCGCCCGAGCGGATGAAGGCGTCCGAGGCCCGGACCATCTGCAGCAACAGGCTCGAGTACAGCGCCTCGCAGGCGTCGATGTCGGTGTCGAATCCGTAGGCGAACACCTGGGTGGAGTTGTGTGCGACATCGCACTGCACGTCGTTGGCGGCGGCGATCGAGACGAACAGGTGCACGTAGGTGCGCAGGCCCTTCTTGCCGGTCTCGCCGATCCGGATCGACCGCTGCACCGGGGTTGCCCGGCGCTCGCGCTGCGAGGTGTGCGATCGGGCCACCGCGAGGTCGATGGAGGTCGCGGTGGCGAGGCGCTGCGCGGCCTCCATGAACGCCTGCGCCTCGTGCGGGTTGGTGGTGGACTCGGCCTGCCGCAGCAGGCCGCCGATCCGCGCCAGCATCTTCTCGGAACTCACCCGGTCGAGGGTAGACGGCGGGTCGGACAAGGGATCGGGCCTGTGCGCACCCGGCGGCGCCGTCACACGGCGGGTGGCGCCGTCACATCCCGGCTGGGCGTACAGAACCGTTGAGATCGTGGCAACGGGTGTGAGATCACCCGGGTTCGGGTCGGCGCTGGGCTCGAGTCAAGCGGTTCGTCCACAGGCCCGGATTCATCCACAGGGCGCCGGAAAGCGCCAGGACGGCCGGCTCGGCGGGTCGCGGCGGGGGCGCATGGTCATGTCATGGCGCGAAACCTGGAGTTGGGGGCACGGGGCGAGGACCTGGCGGTCGAGCATCTCGTCGGGCGGGGAATGACCGTGCTGGAACGCAATTGGCGGTGCCGCTACGGCGAACTGGACGTCATCGCGCGGGACGGCGAGGCGGTGGTGTTCGTGGAGGTCAAGACCCGCTCGGGTCGGGGCTTCGGGACGCCCGCCGAGGCGGTGACCTTCGCCAAGCAGTCCCGGATCCGACGGCTCGCGGGGCTGTGGCTGCGCGCACAGCCGCGGGGCTGGGCGCGGGTGCGCTTCGACGTCGTCGCGATCGTCGTCGAGGCCGGCCGACAGCCCGAGATCGTGCACCTCGAGGCGGTGTTCTGATGACGCTGGGACGGGCGCACTCGGTGGCGGTCCGCGGAGTCGAGGGGCAGCTGGTCGAGATCGAGGCGGACCTCGGTCGCGGGCTGCCGGGGGTGCACCTGGTCGGGCTGCCGGACACCGCGCTGCAGGAATCGCGGGACCGGGTCCGCGCCGCGGTCACCAACTCCGGTGAGAAGTGGCCGGATTCGCGGGTGATCCTGGCGCTCTCGCCGGCGACGCTGCCCAAAGGCGGCAGTGCGTACGATCTGGCGCTCGCGTGTTCCGTGCTGGCGGCGGATGCGAAGGTGCCGAGCGGCGACCTCGACAAGTCGGTGCTGCTCGGCGAACTCGCACTCGACGGTCGGTTGCGGACGGTCCGGGGCGTGCTGCCCGCGGTGCTCGCCGCCAAGAACGCCGGCTGGTCGTGCGTGGTCGTGCCGCACGCCGCGCTGCCCGAGGCCGGGCTCGTCGAGGGTATCGAGGTGCTCGGTGCCCGCGACCTGCGGGAGGTCATCGAGTGGCTGCGCGGGGAACTGATGCTGTCGAAACCGGGCCCGATGGACCAGGACCTGACACCCGCGGTCGCCGACCTCAGCGAGGTCGCCGGTCAGTCGGAGGCTCGACTGGCGCTCGAGGTGGCCGCCGCCGGGGCACACCACCTGATGCTCACCGGACCGCCAGGGATCGGCAAGACCATGCTCGCCCAACGACTTCCGGGGGTGTTGCCGCCGCTGAGCGAGGGCGAGGCGCTGGAGGTGACGGCCATCCACTCGGTCGCCGGACTGCTGACCAGCGAACGTCCGCTGATCACCGAGCCGCCGTTCGTCGCCCCGCACCACTCGTGTTCGATCAGTGCGCTGGTCGGCGGCGGGTCGGGGATGGCGCGGCCGGGCGCGGTCAGCCGGGCACACCGCGGCGTGCTGTTCCTCGACGAGTGCGCCGAACTGGGGGTCAAGGCGCTCGAGGCGCTGCGCACGCCGCTCGAGGACGGGGAGGTTCGGATCGCCCGCCGTGACGGCGTGGCCTGCTACCCGGCCCGGTTCCAGCTCGTGCTGGCGGCGAACCCGTGCCCGTGTGCGCCGCCGCGGGAGGTGGACTGCATCTGTGCCCCGACCGCCCGGCGCCGCTACCTCGGGAAGCTGTCGGGCCCGCTGATGGACCGGGTGGACCTGCGGGTGCGGATGCGGGCGCTGTCCGTCGGTGCGCTCAACGGCGAGGCCGCGGAGTCGACGGCGACGGTTCGGGACCGGGTGGCGCAGGCGCGGGCCACCGCGGTCGAGCGGTGGAGCGACTTCGGCTGGCGCACCAACGCGGAGGTGCCGGGACCGGCACTGCGGCAACGTTTCCGGCTCGCCCGCAGCGCACTCGCCCCGTTGGAGCGGTCGCTGCGGGAGGGCCAGATCACCGCCCGCGGCGCCGACCGCGCACTGCGGGTCGCGTGGACGCTGGCCGACCTCGCCGGGCTGACGGTGCCCGGTGAAGACCAGGTCGGCATGGCGCTCGAGTACCGCGATCGGCGGGGAGAGTGAACCCGCGCCGGGCCGCCTGGGCCTACCTGTCACAGGCGGCGCTCGGACCGTGCGCACCGCTGGTCGAACTGGTCGCGGCGGTCGGTCCGGAGGACGCAGCGCGGGCGGTGCGGCAGGCCGACCTGCCGGAGGTGCTGCGTTCGCGCACCGCCGCCCGGCGGGACCTGGACACCGCCGAACGCGACCTCGCGGCGGTCGAGCGGCTCGGCGGCCGGCTGCTCACCCCCGACGACGACGACTGGCCGGCATGGAAGCTGCTGGCCTTCGACGCGATGGACCAGCGCCGGGACCGCGAGTGCGCGCCTCCGCTGGCGCTGTGGGTACTCGGGAGCCGTTCGCTGACCGAGCTCACCGAACGGGCGGTCGCGGTGGTCGGAACGCGTGCCGCCACCGGCTACGGCGAGCACGTGACCACGCAGTTCGTCGACGACCTGGCGGGGGAGGGTTGGACCGTGGTCTCCGGTGCGGCCTACGGAGTGGACGGGGCCGCCCACCGGGCGGCGCTGGCCGCGGGGGCGCCGACGGTCGCGGTGCTGGCCTGTGGGGTGGACCGTGCGTACCCGGCCGGTCATGCGCGACTGCTGCGCGAGATCGCCCGCGAGGGCGCAGTGCTCAGCGAGTACCCGCCTGGAACCGCTCCCGCGCGGCACCGGTTCCTCGCGAGGAACCGGCTGGTCGCGGGGTTGTCGGACGCGGTGCTGGTGGTCGAGGCCGGTGCCCGCAGCGGTGCCCGCAACACCGCGGTGTGGGCCGCCGGACTCGGCAGGCCGGTCCTTGCGGTTCCCGGTCCGGTGACCTCGGCCTCGTCGGTCGGTTGTCACCGGATGATCCGTGACGGCGAGGCGGTGCTGGCCTCGCGGGCCGCCGACGTGTCGGTCGCGGCGGGTCCGATCCGGGCGGGGGAGAGCGAGGGTGGCCCGGCCCGACCCCTCGACGGGCTGTCGCACAAGGCCGCGGTGGTGTACGAGGCGTTTCCGGCGTCCGGTTCGGTTGGCGTACGGCAACTTTCGGAGGACTCCGGGCTACCCGTCGAGGCGGTGCGCGGTGCACTGCCGGTACTCGAACTCGAAGGGCTGGTCGGGTCGGACGAGACGGGCTGGTTCCGGCGGGGATGAGAAGGACGAGAAGGGAGTGGGCAATGCCAATTTCACGGGGGGACGTCGGGTGCTGGATCGTCAAGGGCAACCCGACGGTGTGGGACTACTTCGGCAGCATCGGGGACGAGACACGACCGGAGGTGTACCCGAGCAGTTGGAGTCTGAGCGGAAGCTCGCGGCGTCCCGCGCTCGTCGAGCGGGGAGACCTTGTGGCGCTGTGGATCACCGGGCCGAAGAACCCGGGCATCTACGAGGTCGGGCGGGTCACCAGTGACGGCGCGGTCGACTGGCCGGCTGGATTCGACGCCGCGCACGCGGTCGACAGGGAGAAGGCGTCGCGACCGTGCCTGGGCGTCGAGTTCGACGGGGTCCGGCTGTCCGGCCCGACGTACGTTCCGCGGGAAGAGATGCGGGCGGCACCCGCATTGCAGCGGTGCGAGCAGTTCCGGGTACCGAGGATGTCGAATCCGAGCTTCCTGACCCCGGACGAGACGGCGGCACTGGCGGCGCTGCTCACGGACCGGGTGCCACCCGCCCTGCTGGCCCGGGTGGGGTGGCACCTCGGGTAGCCGCGCAGCAGATCGGATTCAGAGCCTGGTGCCGTTGTGGACCAGGCGACCGCTGACGCTGTAACCACCGATCCCTCGAGCCGTGACGGACTGGTTCGCGGGACGCTTCCCCGTGGACCAGGCCGTCACGGCTCGGGCTCAGCTCGCGAACTGCGGGCAGATGTTCGCCAGCGCGGCGGCGTAGACCTGCTGGGCGTCCGCGGCCGCGGACGGATCGCCCTTGGTCATCATCGCCACGTAGCCGGACCAGTCGGACCAGGCACCGGTGGAGGTCGCGGAGGGACGGAGTTGTTCGAAGGCGTCACAGTAGTTGTGCCCGGCCGCGACCAACGCGCCGCGCTGCGAGCGTGCGGTTGCCAGGGTCGAACCGTCGGGGGCGACCACGTCGTCCCAACGGGACTGCGAGCAGACCGCTTTCGCGAAGGCGGCATCCCCGCCCGTCGGTACCGCCTTGAAGACGGCGCTGTCGCGCACGCGCGCCACCTGGGCGTCACGGCCCTGGTCGAACTGCGTGGCCAGTTGACGGAAGGTGTCGTCGGCCCCGCCCGGGCCGGACGGTTGCGGCTTGAGCACGTCGACGAGTTCCTCGGCGGACGCATTGGGGAGCGAGGCGTCGACGCAGTCCCGCGCGCCGGAGGCGGAGTCATCGGCCTGGGCGGACGAGGAGCAGCCCACGACCGCGGCGGCCGCGGCGGCGACCAGCAGGGAAACGGAACAGGCGCGGCGAACGGGGTGCATTTTCCTCCGATGACGATGATGAAAGACGGTTGACGACAACGCGTCAGGAGTATTCCAGTCGTCGGCCGATCCGGGGGCGGATCTTCCCTGCCAGTTCGCGTTCAGTGACCTCACACGGAGTCGATGTACCGTTAGGCAAGGCTAATAATGGAGGTTCCGGGATGTCTCGTCCGATCACCACCCTGACCGTGCTGCGCACCGAGCAGCTGACCCCGCACCTCGTGCGGGTCTACCTCGGCGACCCCGGATTCGACGAGTTCGTGCCCAACGGCCACACCGACGCGTACGTCAAACTGATGTTCGGCACCGACGAAGAACCGGTGGTGCGCACCTACACGGTGCGCAGTGTCGACGACGAGAAGCGCGAGATCGCGATCGACTTCGTGGTGCACGGTGACGAGGGCATCGCGGGGCGATGGGCGGCGTCGGCTCAGCCCGGTGAGACCGTACGGCTGCGCGGGCCCGGCGGTGCCTACGCCCCGCGCCCCGACGCCGACTGGTACCTGCTCGCCGGCGACGAATCGGCCGTCCCCGCAATCTCTTCCGCCGTCGAGGCGCTGCCCGCCGGTGCGGTCGCGCAGGTGTTCCTCGAGGTCGCCGGTCCGGAGGACGAGGTGGAACTGAGCAGCGCGGCGAATCTCGACGTCACCTGGATCCACCGCGGCGGCGGTGCCAACGAGGTCGGCGACGACCGCGCGGGCGACAACGCGCCGATCGTCGCGGCAGTACGGGCAGCGCAGTGGCTGCCCGGTCAACCGCACGTGTTCATCCATGGCGAGGCGCACGCCGTCATGCACGGACTGCGCGCCTACGTGCGTAAGGAGCGCGGCGTCACCGCGGAGTGGGCGTCGATCTCCGGATATTGGCGCCGCGGCCGCACCGAGGAGGGCTTCCGGGTGTGGAAGTCCGACCTCGCCGCCTCGGAGAGTGTGGGCTAGACGTCTTCGGCCCCCGGCGCGGACCTCGGGCTGGTGAGTACGTACACGCTGATCACCACCGCCCACACCGGAAAGACCAGGGCTACCCAGATGCTGAAGCTGACCACGACCAGCAGGGTCAGCGCGAGCAGGTAGGTGGCGATCACCAGCCATCGAGGCATCAGTCCGGTGCGTAGCCAGATCGTTCCGAGCGAGATCATGAACACGCCCGCCATGCGCACCCCGTAGACGTTGTTGAGGTGCAGCATCACGATACGGCCCAAGTTGACGGTCTCGTCGTGGCCGGCGTTCGCGTCACGGGAGACGGCGAGAATCCCGCCGGCGACCGCCATCGAAGTGAAAGTCGTCGCCAGGAACAGCAGGCCGCTGCCGAGAGCGACTGTCGCGAAGAAGCGATCCTCGTAGGTGCCGAGCCGGTCGCGGAGGACGCCGAGGAACCACAGGAACGCGATCCCGGCGAGCGGTGCGAGCGTCAGGGCGGTGGCGATTCGCGAGCCGTTGTGCACCCACGGGGTGGCGGTGTCGGCGGGTAGCGAGGTACCCAGCAGGACGATGCTCGTCGCGAAGAGCACCCCGAAGGCGATCCCGGCGACCGCCGCGGCGCGCGGCGTCCGCAGTCGACGGAGTTCGGTCGCACCGCGCCTGTCGTCCCCGCCACTGACTCCCGGCCGCTGGCTCCGCCCCCGCCCTCGCGGAGGCGGAGCCGACGTGGCCACGGCGTCACTCGCGGGAGAGCATCGCGGCGGCTTCCCGTTCGAGGTCGACGAAGGGTTCGCCGCTCACGTCGACCGCCACCCGGTCCAGCGTCCCTCCGGTGAACTCGAACGGGGCGCGGCCGGAGTAGTGGTCGGTGATGGCCTCGGCGCCGCTCCGGCCGACCGTGAGGCCTGCACCTGCAAGCCCGAACATGCCGGCTTGGGTCCGGATCCGGCCCTCGCCGACCTTCCGGTCCCCGTAGTACAGGCTGAGCATGCCGCGGGCCGTTCCGGGCGGATCCTCGCCCTCCTTGTCGAAGGACGCGGCCAGGATCAGATTCTCGCCCTCGGGCAGGTCCACGGTCGCGCTGATCCGCTGCTCCTCGCTGCCGACGAAGTTGTAGACGTAGTGCAGGCGGTTGTCCTTGACGTAGAGCGCGTGGCCGCCGAACCGGCTGCCCTGCGCGAACAGGACACCGGCCGAACCGGGGCCGGGCAGGTCGACGAGCGCGCCGATCGAGTACGACCGGTTGCGGAAGCTGACCGCGACGGTCTCGGGAACCTCGGCTCGACCGGGGCGATAGACGTAGCGGTTGCGCGGCGGCGCGAGTTGCGGGCGGGGGGTCGTCAGGATCTCGACCGGGGAACGGTCGTCGAGAGGGTAGGCCTGGTTCGCGCCCGCCTCGTGGAACCACAGTCCCACCAGCTCGGCGAGCCGTCCGGGTTCGGCGGTGGCGAGGTCGCGCAGCTCCGTGCGATCGGTGTCGGTGTGGTAGAGCTCCCAGGTGTCGTCCGGGAAGTGGCTCCAACCGCTGATCGCCGGATGGGTGGTGACCGCCTTCCAGCCGTCGTGCCAGATGCCCCGGGTGCCGAGCATCGAGTAGAACTGGGTGTGCTTGGCGGTCGGGATGGCGCCGTGGTCGAAGCTGTAGCGCATGCTCACGCCCTGGATCGGGTGCTGCGTGTAGCCCTTCACCGTGTCCGGGAGTTCGACGCCGAGGCAGTCGAGCAGGGTCGGCACGATGTCGACGGCGTGGTGGTACTGGTCCCGGGTCTCGCCGCGCGCGGCGATCCCGGCCGGCCAGGACAGGATGCACGGATCGCACGTACCGCCGTTGAACGAGTAGCGCTTCCACATCTTGAACGGGGTGTTGAACGCCATCGCCCACCCGTTCGGGTAGTGGTTGTAGGTCCTCGTACCGCCCAGTTCGTCGATCATGGCCATGTTCTCGGCCAAATCGTCGGCGACTCCGTTGAAGAGCTTGTTCTCGTTGACCGAGCCGTTGGGACCGCCCTCGCCGCTGGCACCGTTGTCGGAGACCAGCACGACGATGGTGTTGTCGAGCTGGTCGATCTCGTCGAGGTAGGCCAGGAGGCGGCCGATCTGGTCGTCGCAGTGCGACAGGAAGCCCGCGTACACCTCGGCCATCCGGGCGAAGAGTCGTTTCTCGTTGGCGGACAGAGTGTCCCACGGTCGGGTGAAGTCCAGTGGCGGGAACGGTTTCCCGTCGGGGCCCGTCCGGTTCTCGGGGGTGCCGATCGGGTTGAGCGGCGGCAGCCCGGCGTCCTGCGGGACGAGGCCCATCTCCTTCTGCCGGGCCAGCGTCCGCTCGCGCATCGCCTCGTAGCCCTCGTCGAACCTGCCCCGGTAGCGATCGGCCCACTCGCGCGGCGCCTGGTGGGGTGCGTGCGCGCAGCCCGGTGCGTAGTACAGGAACACCGGCCGATCCGGTGCAATCGCCTTGACGTCGTCGATGAACTCGATGGCCCGGTCGGTGATGTCGACGCCGAAGTGGTAACCCTGATCCGGCGTTGCCGGCTGCTCGACCGGGTGGTTGTCGTGCACCAGGTCCGGGTACCACTGGTTCGTCTCGGCGCCGAGGAAGCCGTAGAAACGCTCGAAACCTCGGCCGACAGGCCAGTTCGCCTTGGTGGACGCCAGATTCATCTCGTCTGCGGCGCACAGGTGCCACTTGCCGACCATCGCGGTGCTGAACCCGCGTTCGACCAGGATCTCGGCGAGGGTGGCGCACTCCGGCGGAATGTGTCCGTTCGCGCCGGGAAACCCGACCGCCGCCTCGCTGATGCAGGCCATGCCGTTGGAGGTGTGATTACGCCCCGTCAGCAGACAGGATCGGGTCGGGGAACACAGTGCGGTGGTGTGCCATTGGCCGTAACGCAGACCGTTCGCCGCGATCCTGTCGATGTTCGGCGTGTCGATGGGACCGCCGTAACAGCCGAGTGCCCCGAATCCCACGTCGTCGAGCACGATGTACAGCACGTTCGGCGATCCCGGCGGTGCCTTCGGCTGCTCGTACGGACCCCAATCGGGGATCGAGTCACGAATATCCAGGTTGACGACACCTCTGAACGGCTTGGCCATGACAAGGCTCCTCACACGGGATCCGCCCCTGCCCCTCCACTCAAGCACCCAGCCCCGGTGCTGGCTAGACGGTCGCCGACTCCGGGGCCGCTTCTCGTGTCGCCGGGCGCGTCAGCGTCAGCAGGGCCGTCGTCGCGACCGCAGCGCACACCAGGATGCTCGTCGCCATTCCCGTCGCCGAACCGCCGACCAACGGCGACACCAGGGCCGCGAGACCGAACTGGCCCGCGCCCATCAGCGCCGAACCGGTACCCGCCGCCCGCGGCACCTCGGACTGCCCGAGCGCGGTGGCGTTGCCCATGACGAATCCGATGGCGGTGGTCATCAGGAACAGCAGCGGCAGGACCGCCCAGCGGTTCGTCCCGCCGACGGTCACCTCGAGCACGAGGGCCGCCCCTACGGTGAGGAGTGCGAGCACGCCGAAGGTCAGCAGTTGGCGGGCGTGGAACCGGCCGATCAGTTTGGTGTTGACGATGCTGCCGCCGACGATGCCGATCGAGTTCACGCCGAACACGATCGAGAACTGTCCCGGGGACAGGCCGAGCACGTCTTGCACCACGAACGGCGACGCGGAGATGTAGGAGAACAGTGCGCCGAACCCGAACATGAACGTCAGCGCGTATCCGACGTAGCGCCGGTTGCCGACCGCGTAGCGCACGTTGCGGGCGAGGGCTGCCAACCCGCCGCCGTGCCGTCGTTCGGCCGGCAGGGTCTCGGGGATCAGCGTCGCGACACCGAGGACCATCAGTACTCCGGCGCCGGTGAGGACCCAGAAGATGCCGCGCCAGCCGATCGGGCCGAGCAGGGCGCCGCCGAGCAGCGGCGCCACCACCGGGGCGACGCCGCCGATGATCATCATGATCGAGAACAGCTTCGCGGCCAGATCACCCTTGGCGCGGTCGGCAATCACCGCGCGCGCCAACACGATTGCCGCACCGCCGCTCAGGCCCTGCAGCAGTCGGGCGGCGATCAGCACCTCGGCGGTCGGCGCGAGTGCGCACAGGACGCCGCTGATCGCGAACGCGACGGTGCCGCCGAGGAGCAACTTGCGCCTGCCCCAACCGTCGGAGAGCGGGCCGACGATCAGCTGTCCGATACCCAGACCTGCCATGAACGTGGACAGGGTCAGCTGGACCGTGCCGTCCGCGGTGGCCAGGTCCTCGCCGAGCGCTGGCAACCCGGGCAGGTACATGTCGGTCGCGAGCGGGGCGATGGCGGACAGCAGCGCGAGGGCCAGCAGCATGGGAATCGAAATGGCTCGGGTCACATGTGGAACCCAGCGGCGCGGATGCTTGATTTATTCCAGTTCCGGGGACAACCTTCGTCACATGGCATCGGACGCGGCATCGGCTCACGACGAGTTGCCGGCGCGCCTCGCCGAGCATCTGGACGCCTACGCCGAGCATCTGCGGCTCGAGCGCGGCCGCTCCGAGCACACCGTGCGCGCCTACGTCGCCGATGCCCGTTCGCTGCTCGGGCACCTGGCCACCGACACGCCCGACGCCGGACTCGGCGATCTCGACCTGCGTGCGATGCGGGCCTGGCTGGCCGCGCAGGCCGCCTCGGGGGTGGCCCGCAGCACCCTGGCCCGGCGGACCGCGGCCGCGCGGACCTTCACCGCCTGGCTGGCCCGCACCCGCCGGATCGCCCGCGACCCCGGCATCCGGCTCGCCTCGCCGAAGTCGCACCGCGCCCTGCCCGCAGTGCTGCGCCAGGGGCAGGCCGCCGAGGCGATGGCGGCCGCCGAATCCGGAGCCGCGCAGCTCGAACCCGTCGCCGTGCGGGACCGGCTGATCGTGGAGTTGTTGTACGCCACCGGGATTCGCGTCGGCGAGCTCTGCGGTCTGGACCTCGGCGACGTCGACCACGACCGTCGGGTGCTGAAGGTGCTGGGCAAGGGCAACAGGGAACGCAGCGTTCCGTTCGGCGGGCCGGCGGCCGCGGCCCTCGACGCCTGGCTGCGCTCCGGACGCCCGGCCCTGGTGACCGCGGACTCGGGGACGGCGTTGCTGCTCGGCAAACGCGGCAGGCGGCTCGACCAACGGCAGGCCCGGTCGGTGGTGCACGAGGTGCTCGAGGCGGTGCCCGGCGCACCGAGCCTCGCCCCGCACGGACTGCGGCACTCGGCGGCCACCCACCTGCTCGAGGGCGGCGCCGACCTGCGGGTCGTCCAGGAACTGCTCGGACACACCAGCCTCGCGACCACCCAGCTGTACACCCACGTGTCGGTCGCGCGGCTGCGCGCGGTGCACGACCAGGCCCACCCGCGGGCGTGATCATCCGGTCCTCGCCACAGGCCCGGCGTGCAGCGGCTTGAGCCGCACCGGCGTTGCCCGGACCAGCCCCAGCGGGTCGAGGTACTCGCGGCCGCGCCGCACTCCCCAGTGCAGGCACGCGCCGGGGCACTCCGGGTGTCCCGGTTCGAGGGTGCCGAGCACACTTCCGCGGTCGACCCGCTGACCGGTGCGCACCGTGGCCCGCACCGGCTCGTAGGTCGTGCGCAGTCCGCCGGCGTGGTCGACCGAGACTACGGGCTTGCCGGCGACCGTCCCGGCGAAGGCCACCAGTCCGTCGCCGGCGGCAAGCGCCGGTTGACCGTCGCTGCCGAGCAGGTCGACGCCTCGGTGGCCGGGCAGCCAGTCGTGCTCGGGGCGGTCGAACGGTCGCCCGACCGCCGGTCGGGGGCGCAGCGGCCAGTCGAACCCACCCGCGGGTGCGGCGGCACTGGGCGCGGCGGTCAACAGCAGCAGGGCGGACAAGCCGAGCGAGGCCGGTAGTCGCATCCCTCCACGGTCCGGGAGGCTGCCCGGTGACGGAACCCCCTCTGCGGGACCTGTGGATCGTCCCGCCGTCCATCCACAGACGCCTGACCGCCGGTTATGACCTGTGAGTGTCAACCCGTACACTCGACACGCGGTCTGTGTTTGCGCAGTCCGACTTCGCGCGCCCGCGCAAGAACAATCGGCCTTCGGCTGGTCCTGCATCCGTGCAGGTCCGAGGGTTGGCGGGCGCCAGGGCAGGGGTCACCCGACCGCCTGCGACAACCGGCAATGAAAGAGGTACACAGCCATGGCTGTCGTCACCATGAAGCAGATGCTCGACAGTGGTACCCACTTCGGGCATCAGACCCGTCGCTGGAACCCGAAGATGAAGCGTTTCATCCTTACGGACCGCAACGGCATCTACATCATCGACCTGCAGCAGACCCTGACGTACATCGACAAGGCGTACGAGTTCGTCAAGGAGACCGTCGCCCACGGCGGCACCGTGCTCTTCGTCGGCACCAAGAAGCAGGCGCAGGAGTCCATCGCCGAAGAGGCCACCCGCGTCGGCATGCCCTACGTGAACCAGCGCTGGCTCGGCGGCATGCTCACCAACTTCTCCACCGTCCACAAGCGTCTGCTGCGCCTCAAGGATCTCGAGGCCATGGAGCAGACCGGTGGCTTCGAGGGTCGCACCAAGAAGGAAATCCTCATGCTCACGCGTGAGATGACCAAGCTGGACCGCACCCTCGGTGGCATCCGGGACATGGCCAAGGTTCCGTCGGCCATCTGGGTCGTCGACACCAACAAGGAGCACCTCGCGGTCTCCGAGGCTCGCAAGCTGAACATCCCGGTCATCGCGATCCTGGACACCAACTGCGATCCCGACCTGGTCGACTACCCGATCCCGGGCAACGACGACGCCATCCGCTCCGCCGCGCTGCTGACCAAGGTCGTCGCCTCCGCGGTGGCCGAGGGCCTGCAGGCCCGCGCGGGCCGCGGTTCCGCGGACGACGCGAAGCCCGAGGCCGGCACCGAGCCGCTCGCCGAGTGGGAGCAGGAGCTGCTCTCGCAGGCCGCCCCCGCCCCCGCCGCCGACGCCGAGGCTGCCCCGGCCGCCGAGGCACCGGCCGCCGACGCGGCCCCCGAGGCCCCGCTGGCCTAGTTGACTCGGCCCTGACCGTCACGGTCAGGGCCGTTTCACTCCTATTCACCCGGCTCCACAATTACGAGGAGGCTCGCCCCAGATGGCGAACTACACCGCCGCTGACGTGAAGCGGCTCCGTGAGCTCACCGGCTCCGGAATGATGGACTGCAAGAACGCACTCGCCGAGACCGACGGCGATTTCGACAAGGCTGTCGAGCTGCTGCGCATCAAGGGCGCCAAGGACGTGGGCAAGCGCGCCGAGCGCACCACGGCCGAGGGCCTGGTCGTGGCCAAGGACGGCGTCATGGTCGAGCTCAACTGCGAGACCGACTTCGTCGCGAAGAACGCCGAGTTCCAGGAGCTCGCGGACAAGGTCGTCACCGCGGCCGCCGCAGCCAAGCCTGCCGACCTCGAGGCCCTCAAGGCCGCCACCGCCGGCGATCAGACCGCGGACGAGCTCGTTGCGGCTCTCTCCGCCAAGATCGGCGAGAAGCTCGAGCTGCGTCGCGTCGTCGCGTTCGACGGCCCGGTCGCGACCTACCTGCACAAGCGCAGTGCCGACCTGCCGCCCGCCGTCGGCGTTCTGGTCGAGTACACGGGCGAGGGTGACGCTGCCGCGGAGGCCGCTCGCGCCGCCGCCATGCAGGTTGCCGCGCTCAAGGCGAAGTACGTCACCCGCGACGAGGTCCCCGCGGACATCGTCGAGGCCGAGCGTCGCGTCGCGGAGGAGACGGCCAAGGAGGAGGGCAAGCCCGAGGCTGCACTCCCCAAGATCGTCGAGGGTCGCGTCAACGGCTTCTTCAAGGACGTCGTGCTCACCGAGCAGTCCTCCGTCACCGACTCGAAGAAGACCGTCAAGGCTCTTCTCGACGAGGCCGGCGTGACCATCACCCGCTTCGCGCGGTTCGAGGTCGGCGCCAGCTAGTCGCTGCGTAACCGCACAACGGCCCCGTCACCTTCGTGGTGGCGGGGCCGTTGTGCAGCTCCGCTGCCTGTGCGCGCGTAGTACCCCAGTCGGGGTGAATCGCGCGCACGGGCGGCGCAGCCGCGGCTACAGGTCGGGCAGGCCGAAGTCGAGGTTCGGGACCTGCAGCCCGCCGTCCACCTCGAGCACCTTGCCGGTCAGGTACGACCCGGCGGGTGAGCACAGATACAGCACGGCCGCGGACGCGTCCTCCGGGTCCCCGATCCTCTGTAGTGGCGTCGCGTTCTCCATCGTGGTCTTGATCGTCTCGTTCTGTGCGACCACCTCGAGCGCTGAGGTCAGCACCGACCCGAGGGAGACGCAGTTGACCCGGATCCGCGGTGACAGGTCGGCAGCGGCGAGGCGCGTGTAGTGCGCGACCGCGGCCTTCGCGGTGCCGTAGGCGGCGTATCCGCGTCCGCCGACCCGGCCGACCACCGACGACACGTTGACGATCGCGCCGGCGCCCGCGGTCTCCAGGATGTGCGGCACCGCGGCCCGGACCAGCGCGTGCGCGGTGGAGACGTTGAAGTGGAACGCCTCCTCGAGCTGGCGGGGCTTGGTCTGCAGCAGGGGAGTGGGCATTGCCCCGCCGACGTTGTTGACCACGATGTCGAGGCGGCCGAACACCTCGCGGGCGGTCTCGGCGAGGCCGGCGACGGCGTCGAGATCCGCCAGGTCCGCGGCGACCACGTGGGCCCGGCGGCCGGTGGCCCGTACCCGCTGCGCGACCTCCTCGAGCTGGTCCTCGCTGCGCGCGGCGAGCAGCACGTCGGCCCCGGCCTCGGCGAGCGCGACAGCGGAGGCCGCGCCCACCCCTCGGCCCGCACCGGTGACCACGGCCACCTGATCGGTCACCAGGAACCTGTCGAGAATCATCTTCTCTCCCGTCGTCGCGTCGCGGCGGTGTGTCACGCCGGGCGCAGCCTACGGCCCCGACCACCGTTCGCGGGGCCGGATAAGGCAGGATGAGGAGGTCATCTGTGGCCGCACCGGCCGGGGTGGCCGATTCATGCTGGCCGCAGGCGCCTACTATGGCCCGCCGGAGAAGAGGAGAGCCATGACCGAACCCGCCCCGACCGATTCCGCGCCCCGACGTGCAGGCTTCAAGCGTGTCCTGCTCAAGCTCGGTGGCGAGATGTTCGGTGGCGGCGAGGTCGGTCTCGACCCCGACGTGGTGCAGACCGTGGCGCGCCAGATCGCGAAGGTCGTCGAGACCGGTGTGCAGGTTGCGGTCGTGATCGGTGGCGGCAATTTCTTCCGCGGCGCCGAGTTGCAGCAGCGGGGCATGGACCGGGCGCGCTCCGACTACATGGGCATGCTCGGCACGGTCATGAACTGCCTTGCGCTGCAAGACTTCCTGGAGAAGGAAGGCATCGACACTCGCGTGCAGACCGCCATCACGATGGGTCAGGTCGCGGAGCCGTACCTGCCGCTGCGTGCCGTCCGTCACCTCGAGAAGGGGCGGGTCGTCATCTTCGGTGCCGGCATGGGCATGCCGTACTTCTCCACCGACACCACGGCCGCGCAGCGTGCCCTCGAGATCGGCGCCGAGGTGGTCCTGATGGCCAAGGCCGTCGACGGCGTCTACAGCGCCGACCCGCGCGTGGATCCGGCGGCGACCATGTACACCGAGATCAGCCACCGCGAGGTCATCGAACAGGGCCTCCAGGTTGCCGATGCGACGGCGTTCAGCCTGTGCATGGACAACCAGATGCCGATGATGGTGTTCAACCTGCTCACCGAGGGGAACATCGCACGTGCGGTGGCCGGTGAGAAGATCGGAACACTCGTCAAGTCATGAACCATCCCACCGCACCCGCCGAGCCTGGAGGAACACCGTGATTGATGAAGCTCTCTTCGACGCCGAGGAGAAGATGGAGAAGGCCGTCGCGGTGGCCAAGGAGGACCTCGGCGGTATCCGCACCGGTCGCGCGAACCCGGGCATGTTCAACCGGATCCACATCGAGTACTACGGCTCGGTCACCCCGATCACCCAGCTGGCGAGCATCAACGTGCCCGAGGCTCGGATGGTCATCATCAAGCCGTACGAGGCCGCGCAGCTCGGGCCGATCGAGACCGCGATCCGCAACTCGGACCTGGGCCTCAACCCCAGCAACGACGGCAGCATCATCCGGATCTCGGTGCCGCAGCTCACCGAGGAGCGCCGCCGCGAGTTCGTCAAGCAGGCGAAGGGCAAGGGCGAGGACGCGAAGGTCTCGATCCGCAACGTGCGACGCAAGACGATGGACGAGCTGTCCCGGATCCAGAAGGACGGCGAGGCGGGCGAGGACGAGGTCGGTCGGGCCGAGAAGGAGCTCGACAAGACCACGGCCAAGTACGTCGCGCACATCGACGAGTTGGTCAAGCACAAGGAAGCCGAATTGCTGGAGGTATAGGCAGTGCCGACTGAAGGCACAGGGGCAGGCGGCTCGCCGCCGGCCCCCGCAGGCGCCGCGACGACCTCGAAGGCCGGGCGCAACCTGCCCGCCGCGATCGCGGTCGGCGGTGGGCTCGGCGCACTGTTGATCGTCACGCTGATCTTCGCGTCACGGTTCTGGTTCGTGATCGTCGCGGCCGCGATGGCGGTGGCGACCTGGGAGGTCGCCAAGCGCCTGCGCGAGTCGGGCATCCTGGTGCCGAGGATCCCGCTGATCCTCGGGGGCCAGGCGATCATCTGGCTCGGCTGGCCGTACGGCACGACCGGTGTGCTCGCCGGTTTCGCGGGCACGGTACTGGTGTGCATGGTGTGGCGACTGGTCGAACAGGGGCTCGACGCCGCCCCGCGCAACTACCTGCGCGACGTCGCGATCACCGTGTTCGTTGCCGCCTGGATTCCGCTGCTGGCCTCCTTCGCGACCCTGATGGTGTTGCAGGACAAGGGCGCCGACCGGGTGTTCGTCCTGATGATCGGGGTGGTCTGCTCCGACGTCGGCGGGTACGCGGCCGGGGTGCTGTTCGGCAAGCACCCGATGGCGCCCGCGATCAGCCCGAAGAAATCCTGGGAGGGCCTGGGCGGTTCGCTGCTGTTCTGCGTGATCGGGTCGGTGCTCACCGTCACGCTGCTGCTCGACGCCGCGTGGTGGAAGGGCGTGCCGCTCGGCATCCTGCTGGTGGTCGTCGCGACCCTGGGCGACCTGGTCGAGTCGCAGGTCAAACGCGACCTCGAGATCAAGGACATGGGCACCCTGCTGCCCGGTCACGGCGGGATCATGGACCGGCTGGATTCGCTGTTGCCGTCGGCATTCGTGACCTGGCTGGTACTGACCGCGCTGCTGTAGTGCCCCGCGAACGCAGTGGTGCCGGGCCGATCCCGAGCCCGAACATCTGGCATTGGCCGGACATCTACGAGACGGAGAACCGCGCGCAGGACGTCGACGGAGTGGTCTTCGGCGCCCTGCGTGCGCTCGCCGACTGGTCGGGTCGGGACGTGCTCGACGTCGGCTGTGGCACCGGGTTTCACCTGCCGGTGTTCGCGCGCGACGCTCGCAGCGTGACCGGGGTCGAGCCGCACCCGCCGCTCGTCGCGCGCGCCCGCGACCGGATGCGCGAGGCCGGGTTGGCGGTGGAGGTGGTCGCCGGATCGGCCGAACGGATCCCACTACCCGACGACAGTGTCGACGTGGTGCACGCGCGCACCGCGTACTTCTTCGGTTCCGGTTGCGGGCCCGGAATTCTCGAGGCCATGCGGGTCCTGCGACCGGGCGGCGTGCTGGCGGTCGTCGACCTGGACGCGACCGTCGGCGACTACGGCGACTGGATGCGCGCCGACCTGCCGCACTACGATCCGACGGCGGTGGAGGCCTTCTTCGGCGCCCAGGGCTTCGAGCTGACGCGGGTGCGCACCCGGTGGGAGTTCGACAGTCGGGAGGACCTGCGCGCCGTGCTCGGGATCGAGTTCAGCGGCAAGATCGCGCAGCGTGCCTACGAGCAGACTCCCGGGCTGGCGCTGGAGGTCGGCTACCGAATCCACACCAGACGTGCGCCCGCCGGGCTGCTGTTGCCGTGAGAGAACGGTCGCCGCTCGGTGCCGTCGTCAGGGCTGACCTGCCCGCGCCTTCCTGGCCACACGCCTGATCTGCAGGATCCGGACCCCACCGGCGAGGGCCATGACCAGCGCCCCGGCGATCGCGGCGAGCAGCACCACGATGCCCAGCGGTACGGAGAAGTCCCACAGGAACACCTTGAGCGTCACCCTGTCGAGGTTCTGCAGGATGAACACCAACAGCAGGACGAGCACCAGCACGCCGATGACGAGACCGGTCCAGGTCACGGCGGCGCGGGTGCGCTCGATCTCGACCTGCGGGGCGGTCGGCCGGGTGTCCGGAGCGTGCGCGGCAGGCTCGCCCGCGTCCGACTCGGGGAGGTCGTCGCGGGGTCCCTCGGAGGTCGCCATGCCACGATCATCACGCACGATGTGTGTGATTGCACGCTCACATTCGCATGTCGCGGCGGTTCGATGGGACACTGGATGACACTATGGCCGTTTCAGTCCCGCTCGTGTTCAATGCCCCGCGCCGCGGCATGCCTCCGACCCACCTCGCCGACCTCGACTCCGAGGGCCGTCGTGCGGCGGTCCAGGAGCTCGGCCTGCCCGGGTTCCGTGCCGACCAGTTGGCCCGTCAGTACTACGGCCGGCTCGAGGCCGACGCCGACAAGATGACCGATCTGCCCGCGTCGGTGCGTGAGAAGGTCGGCGAGGCGCTCTTCCCGACGCTGCTCACCCCGGTCAAGCACGTGGCCTGCGACGACGGCACCACCCGCAAGACGCTGTGGAAGGCGAACGACGGCACGCTGCTCGAGAGCGTGCTGATGCGTTACCCGGACCGCGCGACCCTGTGCATCTCCAGCCAGGCCGGCTGCGGCATGGCCTGTCCGTTCTGCGCCACCGGTCAGGCGGGACTGACCCGGAACCTGTCGACCGCCGAGATCGTGGACCAGGTGCGGTCCGCGGCCGCGGCGATGCGTGACGGTGAGATGGCCGGCGTCAGCGCCGATGGTCGCTCCGCCGGCTCCGCTCCGGGCCGGCTGTCGAACGTGGTGTTCATGGGCATGGGCGAGCCGCTGGCGAACTACAAGCGGGTGGTCGACGCGGTCCGCAAGATCACCGCGCCCGCGCCCGACGGCCTCGGCCTGTCGCAGCGCTCGGTCACCGTGTCGACGGTGGGGCTGGCGCCCGCGATCCGCAAGCTGGCCGACGAGGGACTGTCCGTCACGCTGGCCGTGTCGTTGCACACCCCCGACGACGAACTGCGCGACACCCTGGTCCCGGTGAACAACCGCTGGTCGGTGGCCGAGGTGCTCGACGCGGCCAAGTACTACGCCGACCAGACCGGTCGTCGGGTGTCGATCGAGTACGCATTGATCCGCGACGTGAACGACCAGCCGTGGCGGGCCGACATGCTCGGCAAGAAGCTGCACAAGGCACTCGGCTCCCGGGTCCACGTGAATCTGATCCCGCTGAACCCGACACCGGGCAGCGAGTGGGACGCCAGCCCCAAGCCGGTGGAGCGCGAGTTCGTGCGCCGCGTCATCGCACAGGGCGTCTCGTGCACGGTCCGCGACACCCGCGGTCAGGAGATCGCCGCGGCCTGCGGGCAGCTGGCCGCCGAGAACTGATCCCGCCGGATTTCTCTCACACTCTGTGAGCTGTGTGCGCGAATCCTGCCGCGGCGCGCGCAGAGTGTGAGTCGGCTCCGAAACGACAACGGCCGCGCTGCTCCGAAGGGGAGCGGCGCGGCCGTTGCCGAAAGTGCTTGTCTACCGCGGCTTGCGGCGACGGATGATGTCGCGCACCAACATGAACACGATGAACAGTGCGAGGCCGCCGAGCCAGAGGTCCTCGACCTTGCCCTCGTGGTTGCCCTTCATGTACACGACCAGGAACACGGCGAAGAACCAGCCGAGGAACCTGAACAGTCGCGGCGCCTCGCCACTCCAGCCCCAGGCAGCGGACGGTACTTCTGCGGTGTCGACGTGTGCGGCGACGAGGGGCTCGTTCACGCTGGGGTCCAGCTCGGTGGCCACGGTCGATCCTCCTGCTCGTGCGGGTGTGCGTTGTGTCTGCATATCGTGGCATACGACCGCCTGTCGTACCTAGCTGGGTCGGCGGTCGGCGATCCGGCCGGGTTTCGCCCGGACAGCGGCGGGAATTGCGCCCGATCGTCCTCGGACAGAGGACCATCAGGCTGCTCTCAGGTGCCATCGGGAACAATGGACGAGTGGCAGAACCTACGCGCGTGCTCCTGCTCGGCAGCACCGGATCCATCGGCACCCAGGCCCTCGAGGTCATCGCCGCCAACACCGACAAGTTCAGCGTCGTGGGACTCGCGGCCGGCGGCGGGAACGTCGACCTACTGGCCGAGCAGATCCGCGCGACCGGGGTCACCGACGTGGCCGTCGCCGACCCCGCGGCCGCGGCCCGGCTGGACCTTCCCGGGGTGCTCTCCGGCCCCGACGCCGTCACCGAACTCGTCCGGTCGGTCGAGGCGGACGTGGTCCTCAACGCGCTGGTCGGCTCGCTCGGGCTCGCCCCGACCCTGGCCGCGCTCGAGTCCGGCGCCCGGCTGGCCCTGGCGAACAAGGAGTCCCTCGTCGCCGGCGGCCCACTGGTCACCGCGGCCGCGGCCCCCGGCCAGATCGTGCCGGTCGACTCCGAGCACTCGGCGCTGGCGCAGTGCCTGCGCGGCGGCCGCGCGGAGGAGGTGGACCGCCTGGTGCTCACCGCGTCGGGTGGACCGTTCCGCGGCTGGACCGCCGCCGCGCTCGAGTCCGTCACCCCCGAGCAGGCCGGCGCCCATCCGACCTGGTCGATGGGCCCGATGAACACGTTGAACTCGGCGACCCTGGTGAACAAGGGACTCGAGCTGATCGAGACGCACCTGCTGTTCGGCATCGACTACGACCGCATCGACGTGACCGTGCACCCGCAGTCGATCGTGCACTCGATGGCCACCTTCACCGACGGCTCCACCCTCGCCCAGGCCAGCCCGCCGGACATGCGGCTGCCGATCGCATTGGCCCTCGGCTGGCCGGACCGGGTGCCCGGCGCGGCCCACGCCTGCGACTTCTCCACCGCCGCGACCTGGACCTTCGAGCCGCTCGACAACTCGGTCTTCCCGGCTGTGGACCTGGCCCGCGCGGCGGGCACGGCGGGCGGCTGCATGACCGCGGTGTACAACGCCGCCAACGAGGTGGCCGCCCAGTACTTCCTCGACGGCGCCGCGACGTTCCCGTCGATCGTGCGCACTGTCGAGAGGGTCCTCGCCGGTGGTGACGAGTGGTCGGCACCACCGACTACCGTGGACGACGTGCTGGCCGCCGACGGCTGGGCGCGGGCGCGGGCACACGAGCTCGTCGAGCGGAAGGGTTAGACCGACGATGTTGATCATTGGCGTGATCCTCTTCGCACTGGGCATCACGATCTCGATCGCGCTGCACGAGGCCGGTCACATGTGGACTGCCCGCGCACTGGGCATGAAGGTCCGCCGCTACTACATCGGCTTCGGCCCGAAGATCTTCTCGTTCCGTCGCGGCGAGACCGAGTACGGGCTCAAGGCCATCCCGGCGGGCGGGTTCTGCGACATCGCAGGCATGACCCAGCACGACGAGCTCGAGCCCGACGAGGTCGACCGGGCGATGTACAAGCAGAAGACGTGGAAGCGTCTCGTCGTGATGTCCGGCGGCATCGTGATGAACTTCGTGCTCGGCATCGTGCTGGTGTTCGTGCTGGCGATGGGGTGGGGCCTGCCGAACCCGGAGACCCGCGCGGTCGTCAACGGGCTCGTCTGCGTCGCGCCGACGCAGGCACCCAAGGAGCAGGACTTCGCGCTTGCCGAGTGCTCGGGCGTGGGCCCCGCCGAGGCGGCCGGGATCAAGCAGGGCGACGTCATCGTCGCGGTCAACGGCAAGACCACCGAGACGTTCTCGGACGTGGTCGACGCGACGCAGCCGCAGACCGGCACCGTCGACTACACGGTGGAGCGCGACGGCCGGACGCTGGTGATCCCGGTACCGGTCGCGCAGGCCCAGCGGTACGTCAACAACCCGGCCAACACCGACAGCCAGTCGCTGCCACCGGTCTCCAAAAACGTCGGCGCGATCGGCATCGCGGCCCCGCCGTTGCTGGTCAAGTACTCCGCGCTCGACGCGGTACCGGCGACCTTCTCGTTCACCGGCGACATCTTCGGACGCAGCGTGCAGGGCCTGGTCCAGATGCCGGGCAAGGTCGTCGACCTGTGGCATTCCGTCACCGGCGGCGAGCGCGGACTCGACACCCCGGTCAGTGTGGTCGGCGCCTCGGTGATCGGCGGCCAGGCGGCCGAGCACAGCAACTGGGAGACGTTCATCCTGCTGCTGGCGACGCTGAACTTCTTCCTCGGCATCTTCAACCTGCTGCCGCTGCTTCCGCTCGACGGCGGGCACATGGCGGTCGCGATCTACGAGAAGATCCGCAACGCCATCCGCGGCCGCCGCGGCCTGCCGGTCGGAGGCCCGGTCGACTACACGAAGTTGATGCCACTGACCTACGTGGTGATCGTCATCGGCGGCGCGTACATGCTGCTGACACTGACCGCGGACATCGTCAATCCGATCAAGATCTTCTAGCGACGCTAGACTTTTGGTGTGGCTGTCCCGGTTCCGGGAGCCCACGTGAATACGAAAGAAGGCACCCCCGTGACTAGCTCCGTTGGACTGGGCATGCCCGCCGGCCCGGCCGCCGTCCTCGCACCCCGTCGCAAGACCCGGCAGCTCATGGTCGGCAACGTGGGAGTCGGCAGCGAGTCGCCGGTGTCGGTGCAGTCGATGTGCACCACCAAGACCCACGACGTCAATGCGACGCTGCAGCAGATCGCCGAGCTCACCGCGTCCGGCTGCGACATCGTGCGCGTCGCCTGTCCCCGCCAGGAGGACGCCGACGCGCTCGCGACGATTGCGCGCAAGAGCCAGATCCCGGTCATCGCCGACATCCACTTCCAACCGCGGTACATCTTCGCTGCGATCGACGCCGGCTGCGCTGCGGTGCGGGTGAACCCCGGCAACATCAAGGAATTCGACGGCCGCGTCGCGGAGGTCGCCAAGGCCGCGGGCGACGCGGGCATCCCGATCCGGATCGGCGTCAACGCGGGGTCGCTCGACCCGCGACTGATGCAGAAGTACGGCAAGGCAACTCCCGAGGCTCTGGTCGAGTCGGCGCTGTGGGAGGCGAGCCTGTTCGAGGAGCACGGCTTCGGCGACATCAAGATCTCGGTCAAGCACAACGACCCGGTGATCATGGTCGAGGCCTACCGGCAGCTCGCCGCGCAGTGCGACTACCCGCTGCACCTCGGCGTGACCGAGGCCGGTCCGGCCTTCCAGGGCACCATCAAGTCCGCGGTCGCGTTCGGCGCGCTGCTGTCGGAGGGCATCGGCGACACCATTCGCGTCTCGCTGTCCGCCCCGCCGGCCGAGGAGATCAAGGTCGGCACGCAGATCCTGCAGTCGCTGAACCTGCGTCCGCGCAAGCTCGAGATCGTCTCCTGCCCGTCCTGCGGGCGCGCGCAGGTGGACGTGTACACCCTCGCCGAGCAGGTGACCGCCGGGTTGGAGGGCATGGAGATCCCGCTCCGCGTCGCGGTGATGGGCTGCGTGGTCAACGGTCCCGGCGAGGCTCGGGAGGCCGACCTCGGTGTCGCTTCCGGCAACGGCAAGGGGCAGATCTTCGTCAAGGGCAAGGTCATCAAGACCGTGCCGGAGGCGCAGATCGTGGAGACGTTGATCGAGGAAGCGATGCGGATCGCCGAGGAACTCGGTGACGATTCCGACTCGGGCGCACCGGTCGTCACCGTCAGCTGACTCGGCACCGTATCGTGGGCGTCAAGTCCACATCCGACCGACCGCACCCGGGGGTGACTCGGTGCTCAAACTGCTCGGCGCCAGGCAGCTCGGCTCACGTGACCGTGCCGACGTACTGCGTGTGCTCGACGCCGACCCCGTCGCTTCGTGCATGGTGGCGGCCCGCGTCCAGGATCTCGGGGTGGAACCCCGGTCGATCAACGGTGAGCTGTGGAGTCGCGGCGGCCCGGACGAATCGCTCTGCTTCTCGGGCGCGAACATGGTGCCGCTGCGCGGGGGCCTCGGCGACCTGCGCGCATTCGCGGACCGGGCCTGTCGGATCCCGCGGATGTGCTCGTCGCTGGTCGGGCGCGCGGAGCTGACGCTACCGCTGTGGGAGATGCTCGAACCGGACTGGGGGCCGGCCCGGGAGGTGCGCCCGGACCAGCCGCTGCTTGCCCTCGCCGCCCCTCCGGCCATCGAACCCGACCCGTCGGTGCGGCTGGTCCGGATGGACGAACTCGACACCTACCTGGTCGCCGCGATCGCGATGTTCATCGAGGAGGTCGGTGTCGATCCCCGCGCGAACGACGGCGGCCGCGGGTACCGGCGCCGGGTGGCCGGGCTGATCGCGTCGAACCGTGCGTTCGCCAGGTTCGAGGACGGCGAGGTCGTGTTCAAGGCGGAGATCGGATCGGCCTCACGGCAGGTCGGACAGATCCAGGGCGTGTGGGTCGACCCGCGCTACCGGTGTCAGGGCATCGGCGCGGCCGGGACGGCGGCGGTCGCGGCGGCTGTGGTCGCCGGCGGTCGGACCGCGAGCCTGTACGTCAACAGCTTCAACCAACCCGCGCGGCGGACCTACGACCGGATCGGGTTCACGCAGGTGGCGACGTTCGCCACAGTGCTCCTGGACTGACGCGGCTCTGCCGCCCGTGCGGGGTGGGAGTGGAGCCTGCGGAACGACCCGGCGTTCGTAGCACCCCGAGTGGGGTAAACGGCGCTCACAGTTCCTGCGGTGTCTGCGCGGTCGGGTCGCATCGCGCCCCTAGGATGGGCACCAATGATCTCCCGTGTCTCGATCTCCCGTGTCTCCCGCCGTGCCTCCACGTCCCTCGTTCTCGTCGTGACGGCGACGCTCGCCGCCTCCGTCGCGGCCTGCACGCCCAAGCCCGACGGTCCGGAACCGGCTGCGCAACAGTTCTTCTCCGCGCTGGCCGATCGCGACACCGCGAAGGCCGCCGGACTGTCCGATCGGCCGGACGCGGCGAAAGCGGCGCTCGAGTCCGCGTGGACGAACCTCCAAGCACAGTCGTTGACGACCACGCTGGGGTCGGTCCGGGTCAACGGCGACACGGCCACCGTGGGCTACACCTACGAGTGGCACCTGCCCAAGGATCGGGTGTGGACGTACTCCGGCGACCTGCAGATGGGCCGCCGCAACGGGGACTGGGCGGTGCGCTGGAACTCGACCGACCTGCATCCCAAGCTCGGTGACACGCAGACGATGTCGCTGCGGTCGACGCCCGCGCCGCGCGCCCGGGTCAACGAGCGGTCGGGTACGGACGTGCTGGTTCCCGGCACGGTGGAGCGAATCAAGTTGAATGCCAAGCAGGCCGGGAACCTCGGGTCGGTCGCGGCCGCGCTGGCGTCGACGCTCGCACCGTTCGACAAGTCGCTGACCGCGCAGGCGATCGCCGAGTCGGCGTCGACCGCCAAGGGTGACTACCCGGTGGCGACGCTGAGTCAGGACCAGTACGCGCCCGTGGCGGCTGCGTTGCAGGCACTGCCCGGGGTGTCGGTGACCGAGGAGGCTGATCTGCTGCCGACGAATCCCGACTTCGCGCCGGACCTGATCAGTCAGGTCAAGAAGCGGGTGATCGACGAGGTCGACGGCAAGGCCGGCTGGAGCGTGGTCACCGTCAACCAGAACGGCATCGACACCGATGTGCTGACCGACACCAAACCCCAACCGGCGCCGTCGTTCTCGGTGAGCCTGGACCGCAACGTCCAGGTTGCCGCGCAGAACGCTGTCAATGCGCGCGCCGAGCAGGCGATGATGGTGGTGATCGCGCCGTCGACGGGCGCGATCCTGGCGGTTGCGCAGAACAAGGCCGCGGACCGGGACGGTCCGGTCGCGTCGACGGGCCTGTATCCGCCCGGGTCGACGTTCAAGATCATCACCGCCGGCGCCGCCATCGACAACGGGCTCGCGCAGCCGGACTCGATGGTCGGCTGCCCGGGCAGGATCGAGATCGGGGAGCGGTCGGTCCCGAACTACAACGAATTCTCGCTCGGGACGGTCTCGATGAGCACGGCGTTCGCCCGCTCGTGCAACACCACGTTCGCGAAACTCGCCAGCGAGATGAAGGCCGACACACTCACGGTCGCGGCGGCGCGCTACGGCATCGGCCCCGACTACACGATCCCCGGGCTGCCGACCGAGTCCGGATCGGTGCCGCCCGCCTCTGACCTGGTGCAGCGCACCGAGGACGGGTTCGGGCAGGGCAAGGTGGTGGTGAGCACGTTCGGCATGGCGCTGGCTGCGGCCACCGTCGCGCACGGGTCGACGCCGGTGCCGCACCTGATAATGGGGGAGGACACGAAGGTCGAGGGAGCTCATCCGCCGATCACCCCGCAGATGGTCGACGGCCTGCGCGGGATGATGCGCCAGGTGGTCACCAGCGGGACCGCCACCCGAATCGCAGGCGACGGCGAGGTGTACGGCAAGACCGGGGAGGCCGAGGTCGACGGCGGTTCGCACGCCTGGTTCGTCGGCTACCGCGGCGACCTCGCGTTCGCGACGCTGGTGGTGCGGGGCGGGAGCTCCGACAATGCGGTCGCGGTCACCAAGGACATGTTCGACGCGCTGCCGGACGGGTACTGACCGCCTCAGTCGTTCGTGTACACCGCGCACTCGCTCACCGTGTGGTTCTTGCGGTTGAGGTAGGCGAAGAGCACGGCCGGGGCCCCGTCCGCGGTGCAGGACGCGGTCACCGAGTCGCCGGCGGCGATCAGCTTGGTCAGATCGGTGATCTTGGCGTCGCCGAGCAGCTGCTGGGACCGTGCGTCGCCCCGCTGCGCGGACTCGACCAGTTGTTCCACTGCCCGCTTGCCCGCCTTGCCGACGCTGCGGACGGCGGCGCCGAACGCGAGTGTCCCGCCGAGGCCCTGCAGGCGCAGCATCCGTGCGCCCATCCCCAGCCCGACCTTCAGCTTTGCCGGATCGACTCCGGCGACCTGCGCGAACATCGGCGCGACCTCCCAGTGTGCGGCGATTCGGCGGATGCGCGGTTCGCCGTCGTCCAGGGTGGTCTCGTAGAGCAGGTGCATCGGCGCGCGCGCGGTGACGCCGCCGCCGAGCCGGGTCTCGATGGTCACGTCGCGCACGATGTTCAGCCCGCTGACGATGTCCTCGCGCTCGATGTGGAAGCGAATGTCGTTGGGGCCGATGAAGGTGTCCCAGAACCGGGCGAGAGGTTCGCCGCCGCGTCGGGCGCTGCGCTTGTCGTACAGACCGCCGAGCACGGGCCGTCCGCCGACCGGGTCCTCGACCACGTGGAGCCGGGCGAACAGGTCGAGCCAGGCCTGCTTGTCGTGGACGGCAACGGCAGCGGGGGAGGCGTGGGCCAGCGCCAGCAGGTCGGCGGCGGTCGGTTGCACGGACATGGCACTCCCAGGATCGGCTGCTTCGGTCACCCGGAGTATGCCAGGAAACCTGGAACGTGTTCTAGAACTTCCCCGAGTGAACGAGGTCAGGGCAACAGGCCCAGTCGTCGCGCCGTCACCACTGCCTCGTGCCGCGAGTGCGCGTCCAGCTTGCCCATCGCGTTGCGCAGATAGCTCTTGACGGTCTCGGGTTTGAGCGAGAGGCGGTGGGCCACTTCGTTGTTCGTGCAGCCCAATGCGATGTGTGCAAGGACGTCGAGTTCGCGCGGCGACAGGCCGACCGCCGAACCGGCATCGTTCCCGTCATCGCCGGCCAGGCCTGCCAGTTTCTCGGCGACGGCCCGCAGCCTGGACCGCAGGGGGCCGTCGGGGACCGACTGCGCCAGGCCGCGAAGTTCGGCGTGGGCGTCCCGGATGCCCTCCGACACGGCGGACGGCGCAGCGCCGCGGGTGACATCGAGCGCCCCGAGCATCTGCAGGCGGCGGTCCACCTCGTCGCGCACGGCGATCTCCGCCGCGAGCCTGTGGCAGGACGCGACGATGGCCTCCGCGGTGCGGTCGCCGATCGGGGTGCACTCGCGGACCGCGGCGTATAGCACGGCCCGTGAGACGCCGCCGACGACCACCGGTACCGCGAGAATCGACCGCAGGCCCTCGCCGAGCACCGGACGGTCGTAGTGGTGGGTGATGGACAGCGCACTGCTGTAGTCGGGCACCGAGGCCGGTCGGCGCTGATGGACGACCCGGCCGCCGAGCCCGGAACTCGGCGGGATCGCGAGACCACGGAGGCCGTTGGTGCGCGTGCCGAGGAACTCGGTGAGGTGCAGGGTGCCGTCGTGCACCTCACCGCCGAACAGCACCGGAACGTTCGCCAGGCCCGCGGCGTGGCGCAGTTCGGCGCGCAGCGCGTCGCCATCGCGCGGGCGCAGGAGGCTGTCGTGCGGGCGGAGGAGGGACGGGTTTCGAGAATCCATCCGGCTACCCCTTTCCGGGGGTGGTGGAACGGCTGTGTGAGCTAGATCATAAGTCGTACGAAGAATCCGGTGTCGGCCGGATCTGCACTGGGAGGAGCCTCATGGCCATCGACACCGACGTCCGGGTGCGGGAGCTGCTGGGACAGTACGACACCCCGGAGGCCTGCGCGGCCGAGCTGCTGTGCGACCGGCACCCCGAGACCGACGTCGCGTTCACCGTGATCGAGGCCGACCTGACCTCGCGTGACCTCACGTACGGGGAGCTGCGCGCCGCGTCGACGAAGTTCGCCGCCGCCCTCGCGGACCTCGGTGTCGAACCCGGTGACTGCGTGGCCACGCTGATGGGCAAGTCGGCGGAACTGGTCGTCGCGCTGCTCGGCATCTGGCGTCGGGGCGCCGTGCACGTCCCGCTGTTCACGGCGTTCGCCGCGCCGGCGATCGCCTTCCGGCTCAGCTCGAGCGGCGCCAAGGTGATCGTCGCGGACCGGGACCAACTGTCCAAGCTCGCCCCGGGCGAGGACATGCCCGCCGACGGCGGCTGGCGCGTGATCGTCGCCGCCGGAGAGCCCGAGTCCGACGACCAGTTGCGCTTCGGCGACCTGCTTGCCGCGCACGACGCCGACGACCCGAAGGGCGCGGCGGTCGCGGTCGGCGGCGACGCCCCGATGGTGCAGCTGTTCACCAGCGGGACCACCGGGACCCCGAAGGGTGTTCCGGTCCCCGTACGCGCGCTCGCCTCGTTCCACGGCTACATGGAGTTCGGTCTCGACGTCCGCCGCGACGACGTGTTCTGGAACGCCGCCGACCCGGGCTGGGCCTACGGGCTGTACTACGCGTTGCTCGGCCCGATGGCCGCCGGGATCCGCAGCCTGCTGCTGCACGCCGGGTTCTCGGCGCCGCTGACGTGGCAGATCGTGCAGAAGTTCGGCGTCACCAACTTCGCGGCCGCACCGACGGTGTACCGGAGCCTGCGGGCGGACACCGGTCCGGTACCGGACGGGATTTCGTTGCGACGGGCGTCGTCGGCGGGGGAGCCGCTGACGCCGGACGTGGTGGCGTGGTCGCGGTCCACGCTCAGCTGCGAGGTCCGCGACCACTACGGGCAGACCGAGCACGGCATGTTCGTCGTCAACGCGTGGGCCGACGGACTGCGCGAGGACGTCCCGGCGGGGTCGATGGGCTCGCCGCTGCCCGGGTGGTCATGCGCGGTGCTGCTCGACGACGCCGACGAGGTGGCGCCGCCGCGCACCGCGGGCCGGGTCGCCATCGACGCGTCGGCCAGCCCGATGATGTGGTTCACCGGGTACGTCGACGCTCCCGAGAAGACCGCACAACGGTTTTCGGAGGACGGCCGCTGGTACGTCACCGGCGACGCGGGGAGCACAGACGAGGACGGGCACTTCTTCTTCTCGTCCCGCGACGACGACGTGATCATCATGGCCGGCTACCGGATCGGACCGTTCGACGTCGAGTCGGTACTGGTGATGCACGATCAGGTCGTCGAGGCGGCGGTGGTCGGCATGCCCGACCAGTTGCGCGGCGAGGTGCTCGAGGCGTTTGTGGTGCTGCGCGACGGTGTCGAGGGCACCGACACGCTCGAGGCCGAACTCCAGACACTGGTGAAGAAGAAGTTCGCCGCGCACGCGTACCCGCGGACAGTGCACTTCGTGCCCTCGCTGCCCAAGACGCCGAGCGGCAAGGTGCAGCGCTACATCCTGCGCAAGGGCTGACGCCGGTCCCGTCTCCGCCCAGCGGGAGCTCACGGTCGATCCTCTCCCGAGGAACCGACCGTGAGCTCCCGTTCGTCGGTGTCGCCGCCTTTCCGAACGGACACCCGTCGGCGCCCCCCGGCACCCCTACGGGCATTTGCCGAAATAGTTCAGGACGTCACGCGACTCGGACGCCACAACCTTCACCCGTCCAACCATGTTCCGACCATGTCTTCTTGGTTGCAGCTGTACTGATTGACGATCGCCTCACAGGCGTCGGTCCTCGAGACTCTCCAGGTACAGGAACGTCGGCGCTCGCACTCCGGCCTCCGCCCGGATTCGCACCAGTTCCGGAGACTCGAAGAACTCCCTCGCGGCAGTCAGTGACGTCCATCGCGAGAAGTGGACGACTTCGTTGGCGTCGTGTTCCTGCCGGAGCAACTGATAGCCGATCTCCCCGGCGGCCTTGCGCAGTGGCGCGGCGTCGTCGAACATCCGCTTCCAGGCGGCGTAGTCGGCGACCTCGTGAACGATCAGTACGTGATGCATGCCATCGCTTTCGCTGGTCACCCGGCGAGCCGCTCGGTGAAGAAGGCCAGGATCTCGTCGCGGGCGGCGATCGTCGGCTCGCCCGTGCGGTCGATCAGGTGGGCCGTCACCACGCTGTGGGGGCTGGCCACCACCTCCGCGAAGAACGGAGCGGGCGCGGGGTTGGCCGCGCTGTCGAGGAGCACTCGCCCGACGAATCGGTCGCCCAGCGCCGCGGTGTACGCGGCGAAGCGCTCGGCCCGACACCATTTGTCGCCTGCGAAGCGGTACGCCAGGACTGTCAGGTCGTCGCGGTCGAGGCGCTCGCGCACCGACCGCAGGTCGTCCGGCGCGATCTCCAGTCCGGAGGGCTCGTCGAGCGGCAGAGACGGTTGGGACACGACGGGCGCGAGCACCGACGATTCGAGCGTCATCGTCAGCGCGAAGTTCCCGGTGAAGCACATTCCGATGGCACCGACGCCCGGGCCACCGCACTGCTTGTGTGCGGTCCTGGCCAGCGACCTGAGCCACTGGGTGACCGGGCTCGTCCGGTTCGCCCCGAAGGCGCGGAACTCGGCGCTCACGCAGGCGCGTTGCATGACGGCGGTGCCTTCCTCGACGGTGGCAACGGCGCCGTCGCGTCCGAACAGCGACGGGATGTAGACAGTGAACCCGGCCTCGCGCACCCAGCGCGCGAAACGCGCCACGGGAGGGCTGATTCCGGGCATCTCCGGCATGACGATCACGGCCGGACCGGCACCGGAGACGCGGACGATCTTGGTGACGCCGTCGAGGGTGATGCTGCGAGACTCGAAATCCTCGAGCGGATCGTCCGCGGTCATCTCGCGAGTCGGCATCGGCAGCCCTCCTGTGCGTCAAATCGGTGTGCTCGGTGCGAGCGACTCGATCCTCTCCCCGAATGCGCGTCGCGGGGAGGGGCGGGATCGCCAGAAGTCGGGTCGATCCCGCCACTGTCACCGCAATGTGAGGCCGAGCGGCGCCGAGCGCGCTGGCGCGTGGCTGCGGAACTGCCGGCGGTAGTCGGCCGCGCTGATACCGACCTGCTCGGTGAACAGCCGCCGCAGCGTGCCCGGGTCCTGGTATCCGACCCGCCGCGCGATCGTCCCCAGGGAAATGTCGGTTTCCGACAGCAGGCGTTTGGCGGCGCCGATCCGCGCCTCCTGCAGGAACGCCAGCGGGGTCCGGCCGGCCTCGGCGCGGAACCTGCGCAGCAGTGTCCGGGTGCTGACGTGGAACGCCTCCGCCAGCCGCGGCAGGTCGTAGGGCTCGGTCAGGCGCTCGACCAGCCACCGGCCGACTGCGTCGGCGAACGGTCCGTGCGCAGCACGGACCATCGACTCGACGATGTACGGCGCCTGGCTGGTTCGGTTCTCGGAGACGAGCGTGACTCGTGCTGTCGCCCTGGCGATCTCGACGCCGAGGTGTTCGCGGACGATGGCGGTGGCGAGGTCGAGCGAGGCGCTGAAGGCAGCCGTTGTGGTGACGTGCTCGTCGCTGACGATCAGCGACTCGGCGCACACGGTCGAGCGTGGATAGCGCCGGGCCAGTTGCGACGCGAACAGCCAGGAGGTCGTCGCCTTGCGGCCGTCGAGTGCGCCGGCCTCACCCAGCAGGAACGCGCCGATACACACCGAGGCGATCCGGGTGCCGCGCCGCTCGGCGGCGCGAAGGAAATCGATCTCGTGGTTCCATGCGGTCAGCCGGTCATCCACGTTCTCGGTCGGGACGAGTTCGAACCCCGGCACGACGAGCAGATCGAATCGGTGGTGCCACCGTTGCGCGCCGATCGCGAAGCCGCCGGCCGCGGCGACCGTGGTGGCCGCCGCCCCGATCACCGACACCCGGAACAGGTTCTCGGCCGCGACACCGCGCTCGCGGGCGATGCGGTTGGCGATCCGGAGGATGTCCGAGACCGTGAAGATCTCCGACCCGAAACAACCGTCGTACGCCAGGATCCCGATCCGCATCGCTCCACGGTATGCGCGTCAGCGCTTACGGATGCGACCGACCACCAGCAGTGCCAGCAGGGTGACGGTCAGCAGCAGCGTGGTGTCCGCGGCGGCGAGGAACACCTGGCCGCGGTCGGTGAGGCCGAAGATGTTCACCGGCAAGGTCTTCCACGTCGCGGGGTACACCATGATCGTGGCGCCCAGCTCACCCATCGACAGTGCGATGGACAGGCCGGCCGCCGCGCCAAGGGCGGGCAGGAGCAGCGGCAGCGTGATCCGGGTGAGCACCCGGGCCGGCCCGGCGCCGAGGGACTCCGCTGCCTGACGATATGCGGGGTCGAGGCGGTCGAGGGCCGCCGAGACGGAGCTGAACGCGAACGCCAACACCAGCACCGTGTGCGCGAGGATCACGATCCACTTGGTGCCGCCGAGCAGCAGCGGCTTGGAGTTGAACGCGATCAGCAGGCCGAGGCCGATCGCCACCGACGGAACCGCGATCGGTAGGTGGAACACCGCGTCGGTGGCCTTGCGCAGCCACCCCGGTGCCTCCCGGGCCGCCAGCGCCGCCCAGGTCCCGACGAACAGGGCGAGCGCGCCGGCGATGAAGGCCGTCTGCAGGCTGACGGTCAGGCTCGCCATGTTCTCGTCCGACAACGCGGCCGAGAGGTTCTTGCCGCCGAGATCGGACGGCAGTGGGCCCGTCCACGACCCGGCCAGGGCGGCGAGGACGACGGTGGCGATCGGGGCGACGAACACCACCGCGACCACCACACCGAATGCCGCGAGCGCCAGTGTCCTAGCGCGCGTTGTCCACAGCAGCACGGCTGCCTCCCGTCAGTCTGTTGAAGAGGAATCGGTACCCGCCGTACAGCGCGAGCGAGAGCAGCACCTGGACGGTCGCGATCACCGCGGCCCCCGGCAGGTCGAAGGTGACGATGCCGCGCGTGTAGATGAGCATCGGCAGGGTCACGACGTCCTTCGCGCCGGTGAACAGGACGATGCCGAACTCGTTGAGCGTGAGCAGCAGCACCAGCGAGCCGCCCGCCATCAGCGCGGGCCAGGCCTCGGGCATCACCACGGTGCGCAGCACCCGCCACGGCGACGCGCCGAGGCTCGCGGCGACGTCGAGCTGTTCGCGCGGCATCTGGGTGAACGCGGCGAGCAGCGGGCGCACCACGAACGGGGTGAAGAAGGTGATCTCCGCGGCGATCACGCCGAACGGGGTGCCCAGGAAGTTCAACGGCCCGTGGTCGGCACCGGACAGCTTGGCGATCAGGGCGTTCACCGCGCCGGCGGTGCCGTAGAGGAAGGTGAACGCGAGGGTGATCAGGAACGAGGGCAGCGACAGGATGGTGTCGATCAGCCGGCCGACCACCTTGGACCCGGCGAACGGCACGAAGGCCAGCACCAGCGCCAGGAAGGTGCCGAGCACCAGGCAGCCGAGGGTCGAGAGTGCGGCGATCTCGACGGTGCGCCACAACGCCTTTCGGAACAGTGTCGACCCGAGGACGTCGGCCCAGGTGGACAGCCCGCGGCCGTCGTCGGTGACAGTCGACTCGGCGAGGACCCGGCCCATCGGGTACACAGCGAAGCCCAGCACCAGCAGCAACGGGGGCATGGCCCACGCGATCCGGCGCCAGCCGCCCTTCTCGGGCCGGACCTCCGGCGGCTCGAGCTGCGTGCGGTCGAGAAGGGCGGTCATGACACGGGTCCCGGCGCGGGCACCAGCACGGCGCCCTGGTCGGGGAAGCGCACACCGACTTCGGTGCCCACCGGTCGCTCGTCGTGTCCGGTGACGTCCGCCTCGATCGGCGTCTCGGGCATGCCCACCAGCGCGACCGTGAGCCGGGTCGAGGCTCCGCGCCACACGGTGCCGACGATCCGGGCCGGCATCGCACCTCGCTCGGCGGGCGAGACCAGGTTGACGGCGTGCGGTCGAATGCACAGCAGCGCACCGGAATCCGACTCCCAGTCGACGTGGCCGATCTCCGGCTGCGGGGCCTGCGCCGTGACCGGGGTGCCGCCCACCGTGACCAGCGCGGAGGTGCCGATCACCCGGGTCACGACGGCGGGCAGCAGGTTCGCGCCCCCGAGGAAGGCTGCGGTGAAACTGCTCGGCGGCCGTTTCCACAGGTTCTCGGCGGTGTCGATGTCGACGAGCCGGGCGTCGCGCATGACCGCGATCCGGTCGGCGAGCGCGAGCGCCTCCGACTGGTCGTGCGTGACGTAGAGCATCGCGGTGTCGGGCAGCGCCGCGCGCAACTGCTGCAGTTCGGTGAGCATGCTCTGGCGCAGCTGGGCGTCGAGGGCGGCCAGCGGCTCGTCGAGCAGCAGTACCTTCGGTCGGATCGCCAGTGCGCGCGCGATGGCGACGCGTTGCTGCTGACCGCCCGACAGCTCGCGCGGGAAACGCTTGCCGTAGGCGGACATTCCGACCATCGCGAGGGCGTCCGAGACGCGCCCCCCGATCTCCGAGCGCGGGACGCGGTGCGACCGGAGACCGAAGGCAACGTTCTCGGCGACCCGCATGTGCGGGAACAGTGCGTAGGACTGGACGACCACGCCGATGCCCCGCTTGGCCGGCGGCAGGTCGGTGACGTCCCGGCCGCCGAGCCGGACCGTGCCCGAGACGGGCTGGGTGAACCCGGCGAGCGCCTTGAGCGCGGTGGACTTGCCGGATCCGCTGGGCCCCAGGAGCGCGACGGTCTCTCCGGGGGACACCCGCAGGTTGAAGTCGATCAACGCCCGGGTAGCGCCCCGGCCCCGCCCGTAGGCCACGTTGACGCGGTCGAAGGTGATGGCGGGGGCGTGGTCGGTGGCCCCGTGGGTGGCGGTGGCGGTCACCCGCCGGGTGTTGATCCGTGACATCTCAGCTCCCGGTGGCTTTCTGGTATGCGGCGACGTCGGCGTCGAGGGTGCCGATGACCTCGGTCCAGTTCGGGGTCCACACGGTGACGCCGTTCAGGAGGCCCGCGGGGGTGGACTTGTCGCTCGCGTCGACATTGGCGGACTCGCGCACGTCCTTGCGGACCGAGACGCCGAGCGCGTCGGGGCCGACGGTCTTCTGCGCCTTCTCCGAGAGCAGGAACTCCATCAGCTTCTTCGCCTGCTCGGACTTCGGCGCGCCCTTGGCCAGGCCCATCACGTAGGGCAGCGCGACGGTCGTGCGGGCGCCGTTCGCCTCGGCCGGGAAGAAGACGTTGAACTTCGAGCCGTCGTCCTTGATCGACGCCAGGTTCATCTGGACATCACCATTCGCGACGAGGAGTTCGCCATTGCTGACCTTCGGCTGGAGCTTCCCGGTGGACGAGGACGGGCCGACGTTGTTGGCCTGCAGCTTGCTCAGGTAGTCGAGTGCGCCCGCGTTGCCCTTGAGGTGTTGGAGCAGTAGCAGGACCGCGGTGCCGTCGCCGGCCTGGCCGGGGGTGGAGTACTGCAGCTTGCCCTTGAACTGGTCGCTGAGCAGGTCGTCCCAGGTGACGGGCGCCGGGTTCGCGCCGGGGTTGGCGATGAACGAGAGGTAGTTGTTCACCACGGGCACGTACTTGCCGGCAGTGTCCTTCTCCTCGGCCGGGACCGCGGAGGTGTCGATGCCGCTCGGCTGGAGCAGGCCCTGGGCGTCGGCCTTCTGGATGAACGGCGGCAGGGTGACGACGACGTCGGCCTGCGGGTTGGACTGCTCCTTCTCGACGCGGGAGACGACCTCTCCCGAGCCGGCCTCGACCAGGTTCACGGCGATGCCGGTTTCCTTGGTGAACTCGGCGAACTGGGGCTTGTACCAACCGGACAGGCCGTCGGCGCTGTAGACGGTGACGGTGCCCGCGTCGGACGAACCGGCGGCGGTGCCGGTGCCGCCACAGGCGGTCAGGGACAGAGCCGTCGCGGCCAGGGCGATTGCGGCGAGACCGGGACGCATCGAAATGCTGAAGCGGCGCATCGGATTCCTAACTGTGAGTGGAGGAGCGAAGGTGGGCGAAGCGGTGGAACATGGTGGGGAGTGCGCTATCGGGTGAGCAGCAGCTGGGCGAACTCGCGCACCGACGGCACCACGTGGGTGGCGCCGGCCGCACGCAGCTGATGCTCGTCGTGGGCGCCGGTGAGGGTGCCCGCGACGACGGCGGCGCCGGCGCGCAGTCCGCTGGTCACGTCGTTGGACGTGTCGCCCAGGACCGCAACGTCTTTCACGTCGTCGGCCTGCAGCCGCAGCAGCGCGGTGAGGATCAGGTCGGGGTACGGTCGGCCGCGACCGGCCTCGGACGGAGCCAGGGTGAGGTCGGCGAGGGTCTGCCAGCCGAGGGCAGCGAGCAGCTTGTCCTGGGTGCCACGGCTGAACCCGGTGGTCAGTGCCACCTTGATGCCGGTCTCACGCAGTGCGGTGATCGATTCGGCCGCACCGGGAATCGGCTCGGCGTTGCCCTCGTCGATCAGGCGGTCGTAGGTGGACTCGAAGGCGACGTTGGCGGCCTGCGCGCGGTCCTCGTCGCCGAAGAGCGCTCGGAACACGACTATCTTGGACTGGCCCATCGTGTCGAGCACGTACTGCCGGGCGGCGTCGGCTTCGGCGCCCTCGGGCGGCAGGCCGGCGGCGTCGGCCGCCGCGGCGAACGCGCGCAGGACCAGGCCGTCGTCGGCGACGGTGGTGCCCGCCATGTCGAGCACGGCGAGGGTGATTCGGTTGTCGGACATGCTGTCTCCTTGGATTAGAGGCCGAGCTGGTCGGCGGTCTGCTCGGCCAGGGCAGGACCGAGGGTCATGCCGCGACCACCCGGGCCGGCGACGACCCACACGTTGTCGGTCGGCTGCCCGCGGTGCACCAGCTCGCCCGGGTCGAGGTGCTGGCTGTAGACGCCGGCCCACCGCTTCACGATCGGGGGAAGCGTGCGGCCGAGCAGTTCCTCGACGACGCCGGTCAGGTGCTGGTAGGGCGCCTCGTCGACGTCGAAGTCGAACGGTTCGTCGTATTCGTGGGTGTCGCCGATCGTCAGCCCGCCGTGCAGGCGCTGCACGCACAGCAGCTGCATCCGGTGGGCCTCGGCGGTGGGAGCCTGCGGCTGCGCCGCCTTCAACGCGTCGAGCGCGGTGCCGGCGAAACCGGGGTAGTAGCGCAGGCTGTCGCCGTCGGCGATCGCGGTGGTCAGGTCCTCGCCGAGCGGCGCGGTCTGCATCATCTGCAGCCGAACCCGGCGCAGAGGCAGTTCGCCGGCCAGGTCACGTGCGAGGCCGCCGAGGGTGGCGCCCGGGCAGACGATCGCAAGATCGGCGTCGAAGGTGCGGCCGTGGTCGTCGCGGATGTGGACACCGGTGGAGTTGCTGGTGACCTCGCGAGCCTCGGTGCCGGAGTGGAAGGTGTACCGTCCGCTGGCTGCGAGCTGACGGCGGATGGCGGGCAGCGCGATTCGGGACTCGACGGCGCCGTCGAGGGTGCAGTGCAGTCCCGCGAGGTACTTGCCGCGCAACGCCGGGTTGACGGCGAGCACCTGCTCCGGATCGAGCAGTGCGAAGCCACGGACGTCGGCGTCGGGCCGGGCCATCGTCTGCTCGGCGACGGCCACCTCCTCGGGGGTGCGCAGCAGGGTCAGGGAGCCGGCGGGCCGGAAGCCGATCTCGGGGACACGGGAAGCGAGGTCCTGCCACAGCTGACGCGATCGCAGCGCCGCCTCGAGTTCGAACTCGGCCCGGCCGGACACCCAGACCAGTCCGAAGTTGCGTACCGTGGCACCGCGCGCCTCGTGCTCGCGTTCGAGTTGGATGACCTCGTGTCCTCGACGGACGGCCTCGTCGGCGTGGGCCGTTCCGAGGATTCCGCCTCCCACAATTGCAATTCGCATGGGGGAAGCATGGACTTTGGTCTAGACCAAATGGTGTTGCCGAGGAATACAACAGATTAACAATTGGTATAGACCAATTCTTGGTACGCTGACCAGCATGAACGACAACAACTTCGTTCTCGGGGAGACTGCGGCGCTGCTCAGTTCGCTGCGGGGGGTCTTCGACGAGGAGTGGGTCGACGAGCTCGACCACGCGCTGCAGGCGGCCGGCCGCGCGAGTGTGAACGGAGCCGACGACGAGCTGGTGCTGGCGAGCGCGTTGCACGACCTCGGCCGCAGCCCGCTCCTGGCGCCGGCGGCGGAAGCGCCGCATGACGTCGTTGCTCGCCGGTACGACGACGGAGCGAAAGTTCCTGGCGCACAGGCTCCGTCGATCGAGGATGTGCTCGGCGTAGCCCGTCGGGTGCTGGCGGGAGCGTCGGAGTGACCGAGACCGGAAACCTGCCCAAGTACTACCGCGTGCGCACCGAGCTGGCCGCGATCGTCGCCGACCTCGCGGAGGGCGACGCGGTTCCCACCGAGCGCGACCTCGCGGCGCGGTTCGCGGTGTCCCGCGAGACCGTGCGCCAGGCCGTGCACGAGCTGCTCGTCGAGGGCCTGATCCAGCGCCGGGGGCGTGGCACCGTGGTCGCCAGTCCCAAACTCGTCCAACCGCTCTCGCTCGGCTCCTACACCGAGGGCGCGCTCAGCCAGGGTCGGGTGCCCGCTCGTGAGCTCGTCACCTTCGAGGAGGAATTGGCCGACCCGGAACTCGCTGTGGAACTCGAGATCCCGGTCGGCGCGACCGTCATCCGGCTCGAGCGGGTGTTGCTCGCGGACGGCCAGAAGATCGGCCTCGAGAACACTTATCTGCCGGCGCGCCGCTTCGCGGAGATGGCAGAGTCGTTCGACCCGGGCACCTCCCTCTACGCCGCGATCCGGGCGACCGGGGTGGTCTTCGGTTCGGCGACTGAACGCATCGAGACGGTGCTCGCGTCGCCGCGCGACGCGGCACTGCTCGACTCGACCACCGCAATGCCGATGCTGCTGCTCAATCGGACCTCACTGGACATCGACGGGGTGCCGATCGAGCGGGTGCGCTCGCTGTATCGCGGCGACCGGATGGCTTTCCTCACCACACTGCGTGAATAGCGACACTCGACGGCCGGCTTTCGGAGGTCTCGGATTTCGGTCCGGTGTTAGCGTGCCGACATGGGCACGGTGCTGGTTCCACTTCCCGCGTGCGACTTCGATCCGTCCGAGGTTGCGGTCAGCTGGCGAGTGCTCCGCCGGCTCGGTCACCGGGTGCGGTTCGCCACTCCAGACGCGACCGTCGCCCGGGCCGACGACGTGATGGTGACCGGGCGTGGTCTCGACCCCTGGGGTGCCGTTCCCGGGCTCGATCGGCTGGTGCTGGTGGGGCGGATGCTGCGCGCGAACGCCGCCGCCCGCGATGACTACGCTGCGTTGCTCGACGACCCCGAGTTCAGTGCGCCGTCGAACTGGGACGCCATCGACCTCGAGGGCGTCGACGGCCTTCTGCTGCCCGGCGGACATCGCGCCCGGGGCATGCGTCCGTACCTCGAGAGCACAGGCCTGCAGCGGGTTGTCGTCGATGCCTTCCGCCGCGACCTGCCCGTCGCGGCGATCTGCCACGGCGTGCTGCTCGTCGCGCGCAGCGTCGATCCGGCGACCAGGCGTTCGGTGCTGTACGGGCGCCGCACCACCGCGCTGACCTGGGCCCTGGAGGGGCGGGCCTGGCAGCTCGCGCGCGTCACCCGCTTCTGGGATCCCGACTACTACCGGACCTACCGAGAGGGGCATGGGCAGCCGAAGGGGTACATGTCCGTGCAGCAGGAGGTGACGCGCGCGCTGAAGCAACCGAGCGACTTCGTCGACGTCGAGCCGACGGACCGGGATCGCCGACTGAAGTCGAGCGGGCGTGCCCGCGACTCCTTCGACGATGCCCGGCCCGCCCTCGTGGTGTGCGACGGCAATTACCTGTCGGCGCGCTGGCCCGGCGACGTGCACACATTTGCGCGCGAGTTCGCCGGAATGCTCGGAGGCGCAACGTGAATTCCGCTCGCTCGACGAGTAGCAGGATCGCCGCCGGGTTGCCGGTGCACGCATATGCGTCGCACCCCACGCGCGGGAGCGGGGGGAAACTTGGGACGAGGTGCTACCGCGGCGGCATCGCGGGGCGGACAATCGAGTGACGCGACATCGCAGAGGCGACGGACGAAGGAGTGGCGTGGTGAATCGGACCGAGCTCCCACAGACATTGCGGCGATCGTCGAAGGAGGTGCAGGCGGCCTTCGAGGCGGCGCACGACACCGCGGTCAAACGGTTCGGGGACAGTGAGGAAGCCCAGCGGGCGGCCTACGGGGAACTCAAACAGGGCTACGACCTGATGACCGACCACTGGGTGCCCAAGCAGGAGTGACTGCGGTGTCGCCGGCTCACTCGGCGAGCAGCCCGGAGCCCATCGCGGCATAGATCAACATGAACGTCATGAGGGCCCAGCCGGCGCCCTGCCACGCCGGCCAGGTACCGCCGTGCCGCCACACCGTGTAGGTGTGCACGAAGGCGCCGAGACCGCCGACCATGAGCACCGCCGCCGGCGCGATGGCGAGCACGTAGCGGTCGGCGGTCCCGCACACCGCGGTCGGGGCGTCGGTGCAGTCGCTGCGGCCGAGGTACGCCCACAGTCCTGCCAGTGCCATGACCACGAGGGCGGTGGCGAGCACCACGACCGCGTACCGAGTGGCCCGACGGATCTCCGGCGGATCGTTCCACCGCTTCTCGACGTCGTCCGACATCGCGCCTCCATCGAGTGCGCGGAATTCCTTCCGCTACCTCGTGTTCCACGCTACGCCGACCAACGGGAGCCCCCGGCCCGACGGGTCAGGAGGTCCGAGTCCCGTCCGACTGCGGGGCGGGGCGCGGCCACGGGCGCCCGGCGCGGCGCTCTATGTCGAGATTGAAGCGTTCGAGCAGTCCCGCGAAGGCGGCGCGGTCGTCGGGTGTCCACTCCTCGAGGACGAGTTCCAGCCCGCTGACGTTGCCCGACCGCTCGCGGTCGAGGCGGCGTCGGCCCTCGTCGGTGAGTCGGAACTTGCGAGCCATGCCGCCCTCGGGGTCCGGGATGCGTTGGACCAGACCGGAACTGAGCATCGACGCGGTCTGGCGGCTCAGGGTGGAGGTGTCCAGGCCGAGGGCCTCACTGAGTTCGCCGACGGACATGGGCCCCGCCATGCTGAGGCGGGTGAGCAGGAGGTACGCGCTGCCGTCGAGGTGGCCCTCGCCGCGGCGCGGGTGTGCGAGATGTCGGGCGAGCAACTGGGGCATCTTGAACACCACCGCGTCGAACGCGTCCTGGATCGTCACCGCGACGCTGGTCGCCGGCGCGGTGTGCGTCCCGATCACCGGCCGCCTCGGCGACATCTACGGCAAGCGCCGCATGCTGCTGATCTGCACTGTTCCCCTGATCGCGGGTTCGGTGCTGTGTGCGGTCGCGACGTCCGTGGTCCCGATGATCGCCGGGCGCGCGTTGCAGGGCATGGGCATGGGCCTGATCCCGATCGGTATCAGCGCGATGCGTGACCTGATCCCCGCCGAGCGGTTGAACTCGTCGATCGCCCTGATGAGCGCGTCGATGGGAATCGGCGGCGCGTTCGGCCTGCCGATCGCCGCGGCGGTCACACAGAACACCAGCTGGCGAGTGCTGTTCTGGGGTGCCGCCGCTCTCAGCGTCGTCATCGCCGGGCTGATCTGGAAGATGGTGCCCGCCACCCCGGTCGACTCCGACGCCGGCAAGTTCGATCCCGTCGGTGCTCTCGGTCTCGGCGTCGGCCTCGTGTGCCTGCTGCTCGGAGTGTCCAAGGGCGCAGTCTGGGGCTGGACCAGCGGTACCATCCTCGGCCTCTTCGTCGCCGCGATCGTCGTCCTGCTCGCATGGGGCTGGTGGGAGCTGCGCACCAGCGATCCGCTGGTCGACCTCCGCACCACCGCCCGGCCGCAGGTGCTGCTGACCAACGTCGCCGGACTCGTCGTGGGCTTCGCCATGTACGCGCAGTCGCTGATCCTGCCCCAGCTGCTGCAGCTCCCGGAGTCCACCGGCTTCGGACTCGGGCAGTCGATGCTGGTCATGGGCCTGTGGATGGCGCCCGGTGGCATCGTGATGATGCTCATCTCACCGATCGGCGCCAAGTTGTCCTCGGCTCGCGGGCCCAAGATCACGCTGATCGTCGGTGCCCTGATCATCGCGCTCGGCTACGGATCCTCGATGCTGCTGATGGGCTCGGCCTGGGGTCTGATGATCGTCGCCGCCATCTGCGGTGCGGGCACCGGCTTCGCGTACGGCGCGATGCCCGCCCTGATCATGAGTGCGGTGCCGCACTCCGAGACCGCGGCCGCCAACGCCTTCAACACCCTCTCGCGGAGCCTGGGCACCTCGGTCGCTGCCGCCGTCGTCGGCCTCGTCCTCGCCCAGATGAGCATCCAGGTCGGCGACTACACGCTGCCCACCGAAGACGGCTTCCGGACCGGGCTGCTGATCGGCTGCGGTGTGGCGCTCGTCGCCGCAGCGGTCGCCGCGTGCATCCCGGCGCGCCGAGCGGCCTCGGCTCCGCAGGCCACCGACGGGGAATTGGTCTCGGCGCGAGGCTGATCCACTCGAACAGACCGGGCCCGGCAGTCGTCCACGCGGACGACCGCCGGGTTCGTCCGTCCCGGCGCGGTGCGCCGCGTAACCTGGACCCATGTCTGTGCGCGTACCCCTCGTCCCCGGAACCGTCTCGCCGACCCTGCCCGTGCCCGCGAAGATCGAGCGCCCCGAGTACGCGTGGAAGCCCACCGTCAACGAAGGCCACGAGCCGTGGGTGCAGACCCCGGAGACCATCGAGAAGATGCGACTCGCGAGCAGGATCGCGGCACAGGCGCTCGCGCAGGCGGGCAAGGCCGTCGCGCCGGGCGTGACCACCGACGAACTCGACCGGATCGCGCACGAGTACATGATCGACAACGGCGCCTACCCGTCGACGTTGGGCTACAAGGACTTTCCCAAGTCCTGCTGCACCTCGCTGAACGAGGTCATCTGCCACGGCATCCCGGACTCGACGGTGATCCAGGACGGCGACATCGTCAACATCGACGTCACCGCCTACATCGACGGCGTGCACGGCGACACGAACGCCACCTTCCTCGCCGGCGACGTGTCCGAGGAGAACCGCCTGCTCGTCGAGCGCACCCGTGAAGCCACCATGCGCGCCATCAAGGCGGTCAAGCCGGGCCGTGAACTCAACGTCATCGGCCGGGTCATCGAGGCCTACGCCAACCGGTTCGGTTACGGCGTCGTCCGCGACTTCACCGGCCACGGTATCGGCGAGACCTTCCACAACGGCCTGGTGATCCTGCACTACGACCAGCCGAACGTGGACACCGTCATCGAGCCGGGCATGGTGTTCACCATCGAACCGATGATCAACCTCGGCACCCCGGACTACGAGATCTGGGACGACAACTGGACCGTGGTCACCAAGGACCGCAAGTGGACCGCACAGTTCGAGCACACCATCGTGGTCACCGACTCGGGGGCGGAAATCCTCACCCTCCCGTGAAGGGCGCGCTGCTGGTCGCCGGTACCACCTCCGATGCCGGCAAGAGCGTCCTCGTCGCGGGGCTGTGCCGGATGCTGGCCCGACGGGGTGTGTCGGTGGCGCCGTTCAAGGCGCAGAACATGTCCAACAACTCCGTGGTCACCCTCGACGGCGGAGAGATCGGGCGCGCACAGGCGCTGCAGGCGCGGGCCTGCGGCCTCGAGCCGAGCGTCCGGTTCAACCCGGTGCTGCTCAAGCCGGGCAGCGACCGGACGTCGCAACTGGTGGTGCGCGGGCGGGCGGTGACCTCGGTCGGTGCCCGCGACTACATCGAGCACCGCGAGTGGCTGCGCGAGGTCGTCGTCCGCGAACTGGCCTCCCTGCGAAGCGAATTCGACGTGGTGATCTGCGAGGGTGCCGGTTCGCCCGCCGAGATCAATCTGCGTGCCACGGATCTGGCGAACATGGGGCTGGCCCGGGCGGCGGCACTGCCGGTGATCGTGGTCGGGGACATCGACCGCGGGGGAGTGCTGGCTCACCTGTTCGGCACCGTCGCGGTGCTGTCGCCGGAGGACCAGGCGTTGATCGCGGGCTTCGTGGTCAACAAGTTTCGCGGCGACGTGGGACTGCTCGAACCCGGACTCGACCAGTTGCGGGCACTGACCGGGCGGCCGACCCTCGGGGTGGTGCCGTTCGCCGAGGGACTGTGGATCGACGCCGAGGACTCGCTGTCCACCACGCCCGACGCTCCCGTGGGCAGGCCGGCCGCGCCGAGGGGCGAGGCGTGGCTGCGGGTTGCCGCGGTGCGACTGCCGCGGGTGTCCAATGCGACCGACGTCGAGGCGCTGGCCTGCGAACCCGGCGTGTCCGTGCACTGGGTGAGCGAACCGTCGCGGCTCGCCGATGTCGACCTGGTGGTGCTCCCCGGCAGCAAGTCCACGGTCTCGGACCTGAACTGGCTGCGCTCGAGTGGAATCGCCGACGTGCTCGCCGCCCGCGCCGAGGCCGGGCTCCCGATTCTCGGCATCTGCGGCGGGTACCAGATGCTCGGCCGGACCATCGTCGATGAGGTCGAGTCCCGGGCGGGCGCGGTGGCCGGGCTGGGCCTGCTCGACCTGGACATCGAGTTCGCGGACGAGAAGGTACTACGTCAGGTCACCGGCCGCCACGAGTCGATTCCGGTGTCGGGCTACGAGATCCACCACGGGCGTGTCGTGCGCAACGGCGACGCGCCGCTGCTGCGCGGCGACGACGGGCAGCCCGAGGGCAGCCTGCGGGGGTGGGTGTTGGGCACCCACTGGCACGGCCTGCTCGAGTCCGACGAGTTCCGGCGGTCCCTGCTCACCCGCGTCGCGGCCGCGACCGGGCGGGCGTTCACGGTCGCCCCGGACACCTCGGTCGCCGCCGAGCGGGACGCGCAGCTGGACCTGCTGGCCGACCTGGTGGAGCGGCACATCGACATCGGCGCGGTGGCCGCGCTGATCGACGAGGGGGCGCCGACGGGGCTTCCGGAGATCGCGCACACGACCTCCGTCGGCTGACCGGTGGATCAGGAGAGATCGAACCGGTCGAGTGTCATCACCTTGTCCCAAGCGGAGACGAAGTCGTCCACGAACTTCCGTTGCGCGTCGTCGCTGGCGTAGACCTCGGCGAGAGCGCGCAGCTGTGAGTTCGAGCCGAAGACCAGGTCGACGGCGGTCGCAGTCCAAGCGAGTTCGCCGGTCGCCCGATCGCGAACCTCGTAGACACCCTCGGTCGAGGTGGATGCCGTCCACTCCTTGCTCATGTCCACCACGTTCACGAAGAAGTCGTTGGTCAAGGCCTCGGGCCGGTCGGTGAACACGCCGTGGGCGGATCGGCCGACGTTGGCGTCGAGGGAGCGCATCCCACCGACGAGAACCGTCATCTCGGGAGCAGTCAGCGTCAACAGGCTCGCCCGGTCCAACAGCAGGCGCTCCGGCGGCTGCTTCTCGCCTTCCCGGATGTAGTTGCGGAATCCGTCGGCCTTCGGTTCGAGCACGGCGAACGCCTCCACGTCGGTCTGCTCCTGCGCGGCGTCCGTGCGACCCGGTGCGAACGGGACCGCGACGTCGTGACCGGCATTCTTCGCCGCCTGTTCGACCCCGGCGCACCCGGCCAGGACGATCAGGTCGGCGAGCGAGACCCGCGTTCCACCCGTCTGCGAGCCGTTGAAGACCTGTCGGATCTCCTCGAGGGTGCGCAGAGCGGCGGCGAGTTCGCCCGGCTCGTTGACCTCCCAGCCCTTCTGCGGTTCGAGCCGAATCCGTGCGCCGTTGGCTCCGCCGCGCTTGTCGGTGCCGCGGAATGTCGCTGCCGACGCCCACGCGGTGGAGACCAGTCGGGGGATGGACAGTCCCGAGTCGAGAATCTTGGCCTTGAGGGCAGCGATGTCCGCCTCCCCGACCAGTTCGTGATCGACTTCGGGGACGGGATCCTGCCACAGCTGCGGCTCCGGGACCCACGGGCCGAGGTAGCGGGAGGCGGGTCCCATGTCGCGGTGCAACAGCTTGTACCAGGCCTTGGCGAACTCGTCGGCAAACTCCTCCGGGTGGTCCAGCCAGCGACGGGTGATCGGCCCGTAGATCGGATCGACCCGCAACGAGATGTCGGTGGTCAGCATCGTGGGGGCGCGCCCCGCCGTCGTGTCGAACGGGTCGGGAATCGTGCCCGCTCCCGCACCGTCCTTCGCGACCCACTGCCAGGCGTCGGCCGGACTCTTGGTCAGTTCCCACTCGTAGCCGTACAGCGTCTCGAGGAAGCTGTTGTCCCACGTGGTCGGCGTGGGTGTCCACACGACCTCGATGCCACTGGTGATCGCGTCACCGCCGACGCCGGTGCCGAAGGAGCTCTTCCAGCCCAGGCCCTGTTCCTCGAGCGGGGCGGCCTCGGGCTCGGGACCGACGAGGTCGGCCGGCCCGGCACCGTGGGTCTTGCCGAAGGTGTGGCCACCCGCGATCAGCGCGAGGGTCTCGACGTCGTTCATCGCCATCCGGCGGAACGTCTCCCGGATGTCCGTGGCCGCGGCGAGTGGGTCCGGATTGCCGTTGGGCCCTTCCGGATTCACGTAGATCAAGCCCATCTGCACGGCGCCGAGGGGACCCGCGAGTTCCCTGTTGCCGCTGTACCGCTCGTCACCGAGCCACGTGTCCTCGGGTCCCCAGAACACCTCGTCGGGCTCCCAGATGTCCTCGCGACCGAAGCCGAAGCCGAACGTCGTGAAGCCCATCGATTCCAGGGCGCAGTTGCCCGCGAAGATCAGCAGGTCGGCCCAGGAGATCTTGCGGCCGTACTTCTGCTTGACCGGCCAGAGCAACCTGCGCGCCTTGTCGAGGCTCGCGTTGTCGGGCCAACTGTTGAGCGGCGCGAAGCGTTGCGCGCCCCTCCCACCGCCACCCCGGCCGTCGGCGATGCGGTACGTACCCGCGGCATGCCAGCTCATCCGGATGAACAGCGGACCGTAGTGCCCGTAGTCGGCCGGCCACCACGACTGCGACGCCGTCATCACCTCGATGAGGTCACGCTTGAGCGCCTCGACGTCGAGGGTCGCGAACTCCGCTGCGTAGTCGAAGTCCTCGCCCAGGGGATTCGCACGCGGTGACTGCTGGTCGAGGACGCGCAGGTCCAGCTGATTCGGCCACCAGTCCACGTTCGAACGGGGTGGATGGGGGCGGGGGGTCGGGGCGGGGATTGCCGGGTTCTCACTTTCACTGCCATCGGCATGACGTCCATCGGCGACAGGCGGGCGTTCGTCAGACATGGCCTTCCTTCCGGGCGTGGGTGGCTCGGCCGACGGCGCCCGTACGCAGCTGCCCTACGTATTCGACGTCGAGGACACCAACGAATTGTTTCGCAGTCTTCTGGAGTCAGTCAATGCGTCAGGTAGCGATCTCGGCATTCCGTGCTGAACAGTGGTCACGGCGTGGGGTGCCGCAGCGTGTACCGTCCGATGCCATGGAATCCAGGCAAGTGGCCGCAGGGGACGGCACCGTCACCGTTCGCGTCGACGGACCCGAGAGCAAGCACACTGTGCTGCTGCTGCCCGGGGCAGGAGAGGACGGGTCGATCTTCGACGCGGTCTGCGAGCGGCTGCACAACTCCGACCTGCGCACGATCGTCCCGGAGACGCTCGACGGACTCGACGTGACGTCGACGATTGCGCTGCTCGACGCGCTGAAGCTGCCCTGGGTGAACCTGGCGGGCAACCGCGAGGGCGCGGCGCTGGCCTGGTTGCTCGCCGCGCGCACATTCGGGCGCTTCGCCAGCCTGGTGGTCGCCGACTGCCCGCACCCGGCCGTGGCCGACCTCGACGGCGCCGTCCGGCAGGCCGACTGCCCGGCGATCGAGATGCCCACGACGCTGCTGATCGGCAGCTCACTGGCCCGGCCGTTCGCCGACAACAGTGGTCGCCGCGTGTACTCCGACTACCGGGTCGTCCAGCTCGACGGCATCGACTCGGTCCCGACCTCCGCGCCGGCCGAGATGGCCACGGAGATCGTGCTGCGCACCAGTTCCTGGTGATGCGCGCTTCGCGCCTGTGAGTCCTTCTGGTGCCTGTGGGGGCCGGAAGGACTCACGGGCGGCGCAGCCGCCTACAGCCCGAGCAGGGCGTTCTCGACGACCTCGGTCAGGGCGGGGTGGATCCAGTACTGGCCGAGGGCCATGTCCCGCACGGACAGGTCGAAGCTCATCGCCTGGATCAGCGGCTGGATCAGGGTGGAGGCCTGCGCGCCGATGATGTGTGCTCCCAGCAGGCGCCCGGTGCCGCGTTCGGCGATCAACTTGCACAGGCCCTCGTCGTCCTCCATCGCCCAGCCGTAGGCGACGTCGGCGAACTTCTGCACCTTCACCGTGATGTCGTGCCCCTGCGCGCGGGCCTGGTCCTCGGTCATGCCCACCGAGGCGATCTGCGGGTCGGTGAACACCGCCGACGGCACGAATCGGTGATCGGTGCGGACCAGTGGTTCACGCTCGCCCCAGGCGTCGCGAAGCAGGTTCTCCTGCACCACCCGGGCCTCGTGATTCGCCACGTGCTTGAGCTGGTGCGGCGAGGAGACGTCACCGAGCGCGAAGACACCCTCCGCGCTGGTGCGCTGGAACTCGTCGACCACCACCCTGCCGTCGGCGGACACCTCGATGCCCGCGCTCGCCGCCCCCAGTCGGTCGCCGTTCGGGGTGCGGCCCGTCGCCACCAACAGCGTGTCGCCGGCGATCACCGTGCCGTCGGCGAGCGTGACCCGGATGTCGCCGGGGCCGCCGCTCACGTCGGTCACCCGGTTGCCCAGGTGCACATCCCATTTGCCGCGAGCGAGGTCGGTGAACTGCTGCGAGATGTCGGCGTCGAGGTCCCGCAGCAGGCGGTCGCCGCGACCGATGATCGAGACCCGACTGCCGAAGGCGGAGAAGACGTGCGCGAACTCGGACGCGATGAACCCGCTTCCGATGATCACCAGGTGCTCGGGCAGCGCCGGCAGTCGCATGATGTCGTCGTTGGTGAAGTACGGGACGCCGCTGCGACTGACCTCGTCGGGGATGATCGGGCGCGATCCCGCCGCGACCACCACCTGGTCCGCGGTGATCACCTCCCCGGTCCCGGTTCGGATCTCCCGCGGACCGACGAACGAGGCGTAGCCGGAAAACAGTGTGGTGTTGGGGTTCTCGTCGCGCCGGTACCGCTCTCCGCCCGCCGAGATCGGGTCGATCCGGTCGAAGACCCGGTCGACGATGTCCGACCATCGCACTTTCTCGACGTGCGCGTCGACGCCGTACCGGCTCGCGTGCTGGATCGCCCTCGCGACCTCCGCCGCGTAGACGAACATCTTGGTCGGGATGCACCCGACGTTCAGGCAGGTGCCGCCGAAGGTCCCACCCTCGAGGATCGCCACCCGCTTGTCCGCGAACCGGTCGTCGAGAATCGTGTTGCCCGAACCGGATCCGATGATCGCGAGATCGTAGTTGTTCATGCGCCCTGTCCATTCAGCCAGCCCAGCCACTGGTCCACCTCGTCGAAAGCCTGCTTGCGTGGAACCTCACGGGACAGGAACACGTCGTGCCGTGCCCCCTCGATCGGAACGATGGTCGTGCGATCACCCAAGCACCCCGCCCATCGCGCGATCTGCTTCACGTCGAGGATCAGGTCGGCCACCTCGGACTTCTCGGTGTACCGCCTCGAGTAGTGAGTTGCCTTGGAGCGCAGGATCAGTGACGGGACACCGACGTCGAGACCGCGGTGCAGGCGGGCGTGACCCCGGCGGACCGCCCGCAGCCACCCGAAGGTGACCGGGAAGCCGGTCAGCGGCTTCCAGTCGAGGTCGTAGTCCCACTCGCCGCCGTGATCGCGGTGCAGGGTCCGGCCGTACACATCGGTGGGCGGCTGCTTGATCACCAGCCTGTCCTTGACCCGGCCGACCGCGTCGACCGCGACCGTCCCGACACTGCGCACCAGCGAGGGTCCCTGCATGTCGAACCACGGGCTGTTGAGGATCAGGCCACGCACGCCCGCCCCCGCACTGCCGCCGGGCTTCGCGTTGAGCCGGTCGAGCCAGAGCGGCAGGATCAGCCCGCCCGTCGAGTGCGCAGTGAGCAGCACTGAGCTTCCACTCGTTCCGCCGGCTCCACTCGAGTCGATGCTCGTTCCGCCGGCTCCACTCGAGTCGATGCTCGTTCCGCCGGCTCCACTCGAACGGCCGTCCAGGTCCTCACGGACGAGCGCCAGCGCCCGGCCGAGTTCCTCGTCGTAGAACGAGAGATCGGTCACGAAGTGCGGTGTCTGGCCTGCCCGCAGTGATCTGCCGCACTTGCGCAGGTCCAGTGCATAGAAGGCGTAGCCCTGCTCGTGGAAGTGCTCCGCGAGATGCTTCTGGAAGAAGTAGTCGGTGAATCCGTGCACGTAGAGCACGGCGTGGCGGGTGCGTGCGGCACCCTCCGGTCGGTAGCGAACCAGGGTCGCTTCCACCGTGCCCTCGCCGTCCGGATCGGCCCCGAGAGGGATCGTCAGCTGCTGATATCCGGTGCCGAGGAGGTCCGGTGCCCAGGTAGTCACAGATCACAACAGTAATGTGCGGGATACCCCTCCGCAGAGGGGCACAATTGGGTGAGGTTAACGCCGCTTATACGCACGGGTAACCTGTCGGCTGCAGTCGGTGTGACTGCCCACTGCCAATGGACAAGGAAGTCGATTCTCCAGTGTCAGACAACAACGCGGTACAGACCAAGACCGATGTAGTGCTCGTCGGTGCAGGCATCATGAGCGCTACTCTCGGCGCCCTCCTTCGTCAGCTGCAGCCGGACTGGTCGATCAGCGTGTTCGAGCGGCTCGACGCCGCCGCTGCGGAGAGCAGTGACCCGTGGAACAACGCGGGAACCGGACACTCGGCACTGTGTGAGCTCAACTACACCCCGGAGAACGCCGACGGCTCCGTCGACATCGCCAAGGCGGTCAATGTCAACGAGCAGTTCCAGGTCTCGCGGCAGTTCTGGGCGCACGCGGTCGAGAAGGGGATCCTCACCGAGCCCCGCGAGTTCATCAACCCGATCCCGCACGTGAGCTTCGTGCACGGCGCGGACAGCGTGAAGTACCTGCGGGCGCGTTACGACGCCCTCGCCGGCCACCCGCTGTTCGCGGGCATGGAGTACACCGAGCGACCGGACGAGTTCGCCCGCCGCCTCCCGCTGATGGCCAAGGGCCGCGACTTCTCCGACCCCGTCGCGCTGAACTGGACCGACGGCGGCACCGACGTCGACTTCGGCGCGCTCACCAAGCAGCTGCTGGGCCACGTCGGCGCGTCCGGCGGCCTCGTGTACTTCGGCCACGAGGTCACCGGGATCAAGAAGCAGTCCGACGGCACCTGGAACCTCAAGGTGCACAACCGTCGCACCGGCGCCCGCAGGAAGGTCAACGCGAAGTTCGTGTTCGTCGGCGCGGGCGGCGGTGCGCTGCACCTGCTGCAGCAGTCCGGCATCGCGGAGGCCAAGGGCTTCGGCGGCTTCCCGGTCAGTGGAGCGTTCCTGCGCTGCACCAACCCCGAACTCATCGCTCAGCACCGCGCGAAGGTGTACGGCAAGGCGGCCGTGGGCGCCCCGCCGATGTCGGTGCCGCACCTGGACACCCGCGTCATCGGCGGCAAGCCCGGACTGCTCTTCGGCCCCTACGCCGGCTGGTCGCCGAAGTTCCTCAAGGAGGGCCGGGTCACCGACCTGCCCGGTTCGGTCAAGCCGAACAACCTGCTGTCCATGCTCGGCGTGGGCGTCTCCGAGCTCGGACTGGTGAAGTACCTGGTCAGTGAGCTGGCGAAGTCCGAGGCTGGTCGCATCGAGACCCTGCGCGAGTTCGTTCCCGAGGCGCTCGGCAAGGACTGGGAGCTCATCACCGCCGGCCAGCGTGTCCAGGTGATCCGCCGGGCCAAGGGCAAGGGCGGCGTACTCGAGTTCGGTACCGCGGTGGTCAGCGCCGCCGACGGCAGCATCGCCGGCCTGCTCGGCGCCTCCCCGGGTGCCTCGACCGCTGTCCCCGCGATGCTCGACGTCCTGCAGCGCTGCTTCGGCGACCAGTACAAGGCGTGGGAGCCGCAGCTCAAGCAGATGGTGCCCTCGCTCGGGGTCAAGCTCTCCGACAACGAGTCGCTGTTCCGGGAGGTGTGGGACTGGTCGAACCGTGTGCTGCAGCTCGACACCTCCGACGCCGTCGCCGCCGCGAGCGCCTGACCCGCTCGACGCACCGAACCACCGCCGTCATCGCGCCCACCGGGCGCGGTGGCGGCGGTCGTCGTTGCGCCCGATAGAGTCGGGTCCCGAACGACAATGTCCCTGCCGCGGGGAAGTCCTGTGCAAGTCAGGCACGGTCCCGCCACTGTGACGGCCGCTCGACCCCGGTCGGTGCCGAAGTCAGATCACCGCGGCAGTGGATCGACTCCGACCCCCGGCGTGGAGACCAGGGAGTGAAGGGAATTGCACTGTGGTACAAGATTATTCGGCGGCACACGATGGTTCGACGGAACCTGCTCGTCCGGAACCGGGATTCCCGTTCAGTGCGATTGTCGGTCAGGATCAGCTGCGGCTCGCGCTGACGTTGTGCGCGGTGCACCCCGGCATCGGCGGCGTGCTGGTGCGCGGCGAGAAGGGCACCGCCAAGTCCACCGTGGTCCGGGCGCTCGCGGCGCTGCTGCCGCCAGTCGTCGGAGACGACGGGTCGCGGCCTGCCCGCCTGGTCGAACTGCCGGTCGGCGCCACCGAAGACCGGGTGGTGGGGTCGCTGGACCTCGAGAAGGTGCTCCGGGACGGCGAACGAGCCTTCCAGCCCGGACTGCTCGCCGCCGCGCACGACGGCGTGCTCTACGTCGACGAGGTGAACCTGCTGCACGACCATCTGGTCGACGTGCTGCTCGACGCCGCAGCGATGGGCCGGGTGCACATCGAGCGCGACGGCGTCTCGCACTCGCATCCCGCCCGATTCGTCCTGGTCGGCACCATGAACCCCGAGGAGGGCGAGCTGCGCCCGCAGCTGCTCGACCGGTTCGGCCTCGCCGTGGACGTCGCCGCCTCGCGCGAGGTGGACACCCGCATGCAGGTGGTGCGCCGCAGACTCGACTTCGAGTCCGACCCAGCGGCCTTCGCCGCGCGCTACGCCGCGCAGGACGAGGAGCTGGCCCGGCGGATCGCGGCCGCACGGGACGCCCTCGCGGGCGTCGAGCTCAGTGACACCGAACTGCGCCGGATCGCAGCCCTGTGTGCCTCCTTCGACGTCGACGGCATGCGGGCGGACCTGGTGCTCGCCCGCACCGCCACCGCGCACGCCGCCTGGCGGGGCGCGAGCGCGGTCACCGAGGAGGACGTCCGGGTGGCGGCCGAGCTGACCCTGCCGCACCGGCGGCGCCGCGACCCCTTCGACGAGCCGGGCCTGGACCCGCAGCAGCTCGACGATGCGATGCGAGACGCCGGCGAGCACGTCGACGACGCAATGCGTGACGCCGCCGAGCAGCCCGAGCCCGACCCGGAACCGGATCCCGACGGTCCGGGCGGCGGCGCCCCCGAACCCGAATCAGGCGACGGCGGTGACACTTCCGCTCGCTCCGACGACCCGGCGGACCGACCCGACGAGCGTGAGCGCCCGGCGCCCGGGCGTGCGCCCGACCGGCCGGCCGCGGCGCCGTCCGCACAGTTCAAGACCCGACTGTTGACGATCCCCGGCGTCGGTGAGGGCGCGCCGGGGCGCCGTTCGCGGTCGCGGTCCCCGCAGGGTCGGGTGGTGCGCTCGACCACCGAGCCGGGCCGCGGCCTGCACCTGGTCGGCACGCTGTTCGTCGCAGCCGAGCACCAGGTCGCGCGCGGGCGAACGGACGGCCGGATGATGCTGGCGCCCAGTGACATCCGCGGCGCCCACCGCGAGGGTCGGGAGGGAAACCTGGTGGTCTTCGTGGTCGATGCCTCGGGCTCGATGGCCGCTCGCGACCGGCTCTCGGCCGTCACCGGCGCCGTGATCTCGCTGCTGCGCGACGCCTACCAACGCCGCGACAAGGTCGCCGTGATCACCATGCGGGGGAGCGCAGCGGAACTGGTGCTGCCGCCCACCTCCTCGGTGGACGTGGCGGTGCGGCGGCTCCGGTCGCTGCGGACCGGCGGCAGGACTCCGCTCGCGCAGGGCTTCCTGAAGGCCCGAGAGGTGGTGCTCCGTGAGAAGGTCCGGGACCCGCAGCGCCGCGCGATGGTCCTGGCACTGACGGACGGCAGGGCCACCGGCGGAACCGATCCCGTGCGCCGCGCCAAGGTCGCCGCCTCTCTGCTCGCCGACGCATCGGTGGCTTCGGTACTGGTCGACTGCGAGTCCGGGATGGTCCGTCTCGGCCTGGCACGCGAGCTGGCCACCGCGATGCGCGGCGCCTACGTCCGGATCGACGAGCTGTCGGCGGAGAAGGTCGCGGGCGTCGTCCGGGCCGGTGCCGCGGCGTTCGCGGCCTAGATCCTCACCGCGACAGAAGGAGTTGCACGATGCCCAAGGGAGTTCCGCTGCCCGAGTCCGTCCCCGACGACGGGCTGACCACTCGCCAACGCCGCAACGCGCCGGTCCTCGCCGTGCACACCGGCCCGGGGAAGGGAAAGTCGACCGCCGCGTTCGGGATGGCGCTGCGCGCCTGGAACCAGGGTTTCGACATCGGGGTGTTCCAGTTCGTCAAGTCCGCGAAGTGGAAGGTCGGCGAGGAGTCGGCGTTCCGCGCGCTCGGCGAGCTGCACGAGTCCACCGGCGTCGGCGGCCCCGTGCAGTGGCACAAGATGGGTGAGGGCTGGTCCTGGACCCGCAAGAAGGGCGAGGACGAGGACCACGCCCGCGTCGCGTTGGACGGCTGGCGCGAGGTGGCCCGCCGAATCGCGGGCGAGGAGCACAAGTTCTACGTCCTCGACGAGTTCACCTACCCGCTCAAGTGGGGCTGGGTGGACGTGAACGAGGTGGTCGAGGTGCTGCGCACCCGGCCGGGCAACCAGCACGTGGTGATCACCGGTCGGGACGCGCCGCAGGCGCTGATCGAGGCGGCCGACCTGGTCACCGAGATGACCAAGGTCAAGCACCCGATGGACGCCGGCCGCAAGGGCCAGCGGGGCATCGAGTGGTGACAAGTGTTCCGGCGATCGTCATCGCCGCGCCCGCGTCGGGTAGTGGAAAGACCACCGTCGCAACGGGTCTGATCGGCGCGCTGCGCGCCGCCGGCGATCGGGTCGCGCCGTTCAAGGTGGGACCGGACTACATCGACCCGGGCTACCACGGCCTCGCGGCCGGGCGGGTCGGACGCAACCTCGACCCGGTCCTCGTCGGCGCCGACCGGATCGGACCGCTGTACCGGCACGGCTCGGCCGGCTGCGACATTGCCGTCGTCGAGGGCGTGATGGGCCTGTTCGATGGCAAGATCGCGGACCCCGCGGACGGGATCGACGGAATGGGGGGAGCCGCCGAGGGCTCCACCGCACAGGTCGCCGGACTGCTCGGCGCCCCGGTGGTTCTCGTCGTCGACGCCCGCGGTCACAGCCAGTCCCTGGCCGCCGTGCTGCACGGCTTCGCGACCTACGACTCCGGCGTCCGCATCGGCGGCGTGATCCTCAACCGGGTCGGCAGCGCGCGACACGAGCAGGTGCTGCGGCAGGCCTGCGACCGCGTCGGCGTCCAGGTGCTCGGGGTCGTGCCGCGGCTGGCGGAACTGGCCGTCCCGTCCCGGCACCTCGGCCTGATCACCGCGGTCGAGCACGGCCGCGCCGCGACCGCGGCGGTGGACGCGATGACGGAGCTGATCGCCGCCCACGTCGACCTTGTCGCGGTACGGGCGCTGGCCCGGTCCGCGGTGACCGTGCCCGCGTGGGATCCGCACGTCGAGGTCGGCGAGCCGGTACCGGGCGCCCCCGTCGTCGCGGTCGCGGGCGGGGCGGCATTCACCTTCGGCTACGCCGAACACCGCGAACTACTCGAGGCCGCGGGCGCGCGGGTGCACGTGTTCGATCCGGCCGTCGACCAGCTGCCCGACGGCGTCGCGGCCCTGGTGCTGCCCGGCGGCTTCCCGGAGGAGCACGCCGCGGACCTGGCCGCCAACACCGCCCTGCTCACCACCGTGCGCGAGCTCGCCCGGCGCGGGATGCCGATCCACGCCGAGTGCGCGGGACTGCTGTACCTCGCGCGGCGCCTCGACGGCCATCCGATGGCCGGTGTGATCGGCGTGGACGCGACCTTCGGCAGCGCGCTGACCCTGGGCTACCGGGAGGCCGTCGCGCTGGGGGAGTCGGTGCTGTTCGAGCCCGGTCAACGGGTGGTCGGGCACGAGTTCCATCGCACCGCCCTCGAGGCCACAGCGGTGTCCGGGTGGCCGCCCGCGTGGGGCTGGCGCGCGGCGGACGCCTCCGTCCGGGAGGGTTTCACCGGCGGCGGCGTGCACGCGTCGTACCTGCACACGCACCCCGCAGGTAGTCCGGCCTCGGTTCGTCGATTCGTCAGTGCGGCAAGGAAGTTCGAGGTGTGCAGTGGGTAGTCTGGGTGGCGGTGACCTGGTGGTCGGGGTCGGCCTGCGGGACGGCGTCGGTCCAGACGCGGTGCTGGACGCGATCAGTGCCGTCGTGGACGACCCGACCGAGCTGCACGCACTGGCCACCCTCGAACGGAAGGCGACCGAGTCGTCCGTCGCAATCGCGGCCGCCGAACTCGGCGTGCCGGTGCTCGGCTACACCGCCGACGAGCTCGCCGCTGTCCACGTGCCGAGTCCGTCCGGTCGGGTCGCCGACGCGGTCGGCACCCCGAGCGTGGCCGAGGCCGCGGCCGTACTCGGTTCCGGTGGCGGGGACCTGGTGGTGCGCAAGCGCGCCCGCGATGGCGTGACGGTCGCGCTCGCCCGTACTGTTTGGTAACCCGAATACCCCCGAACTGTGCGCGCTCGTCACCCCCGCCGGGGTGAACGGCGCGCACGGGGCGAAGCCCACGAAGGAGAGCGCAGTGCCAGCAGCGGCCGGAGACGAGTCGAACTACCTCGTCGGCCTGAACCTGACCGACCGCCGGGTCGTCGTGGTGGGCGGCGGGACGGTCGCCCAGCGCCGCCTCGGTCTGCTCGTCGCGTCGGGGGCGAAGGTGCACGTGATCGCCCGCGCCGTCACCCCCGCGGTCGAAGCCATGGTGACCGGCGGGCAGATCACCGCCGAACTGCGCGACTACGCCGACGGCGACCTCGACGGCGCCTGGTACGCGATCGCCTGCACCGACGAGCCGGACACGAACGCCGCGGTGGTGGCGGAGGCCGAGCGCAACCGGACCTTCTGCGTGCGCGCGGACAGCGCGCGCCAGGGCACCGCCGTCACCCCCGCCAGCGCGTCCTTCGACGGGCTCGAGGTGGGAGTACTCGCGGGCGGCCAGCACCGCCGCTCGGCCGCGGTGCGCACCGCGATCGTGGACGCGCTGCAGTCCGGGGCGCTCGCCGACGCGCAGCCGCACGTGCCCGGCGTCGCCCTCGTCGGTGGCGGCCCCGGCGACCCCGACCTGATCACCGTCCGCGGCCGGCGACTGCTCGGCCGCGCCGACATCGTGGTGGCGGACCACCTGGCCCCGCAGGAACTGCTCGCCGAACTCGCACCGCACGTCGAGGTCATCGACGCGTCGAAGCTGCCGTACGGCCGGGCAATGGCACAGCAGGCCATCAACGAGACCCTGATCGAGGGCGCGCGGGCCGGCAAGTTCGTGGTGCGGCTCAAGGGCGGCGACCCGTATGTGTTCGGTCGCGGCTACGAGGAACTCGAGGCGTGCGCGGAGGCGGGCGTCCCGGTGACCGTGGTGCCGGGCATCACCAGTGCCATCTCGGTGCCGTCAGCGGCGGGTATCCCCGTCACGCACCGCGGTGTCACCCACGAGTTCGTCGTCGTCAGCGGTCACGTCGCCCCCGACCACCCCGACTCGCTGACCGACTGGTCGGCCCTCGCCCGTCTGCGCGGCACCCTGGTGCTGCTCATGGCGGTCGAGCGGATCGAGAAGTTCGCCACAGTCCTGATGGACGGCGGCCGTCCCGCCGACACCCCGGTGACCGCGATCCAGGAGGGCACCACACGCTCCCAGCGGGTGCTGCGCGCCGACCTGGCCACCATCGCCGCACGGGTGCGCGAGGAGAACATCAGGCCCCCGGCGATCATCGTGATCGGACCGACCGCGGGGTTTGCCGTCGACGCTCGGTAACGTGGACTCTCGTGTCTGAATTTCGAGCCCCCGAAGCCGCCGCGGCGCACCCCGTGAACGCCCCCGTCGCGACGCGGGTGCTCGGCCTCGCGATCGTCGTCCTCAGTGGTCTGCAGATGATGGTGGTGCTCGACGGGACCGTCGCCAACCTTGCGCTCGCGCCCCTGCAGCAGGACCTCGGTCTCAGCGACAGCGGCCGCAACTGGGTGCTCACCTCGTACGCGCTCGCGTTCGGTGGACTGATGCTCCTCGGCGGTCGCCTCGGTGACGCGTTCGGACGCAAGAAGATGTTCATCAGCGGCGTCGCCCTCTTCACGCTCGCCTCCCTGGCGTGCGGCCTGGCGTTCAACGAGTTCACCCTCGTCGCGGCGCGATTCCTGCAGGGCGTCGGCGCCGCGGTCGCGTCGCCGACCGCGCTCGCACTGGTCGCCACGACCTTCGCAGCGGGGCCCGCACGCAACCAGGCGATCGCGATCTTCGCGGCCATGACGGGTATCGGGTCCATCGCGGGCCTGATCATCGGAGGCGCGCTCACCGAGGTGTCCTGGCGGCTGATCTTCCTGATCAACGTGCCGATCGGCGCCGTCATCGTGGCCTGCGCGTTCGTGGCACTGCGGGAGACGGCGAGCGAGCGACTCACCCTCGACGTACCCGGCGCCGTGCTCGCCACGTTGGGCTGCACCGGGATCGTGTTCGCGATGAGCGAGGGCCCGGAGCTGGGGTGGACCAGCGCCGCGGTGATCGGGGCCGCGATCGCCGGTGTCGTGCTGCTGGTGGCGTTCCTGCTCGTCGAGCGACAGGCCGACAACCCGCTGCTGCCGTTCTCGCTCTTCCAGGACCGCAACCGGGTGGCCACCTTCGTCGCAATCTTCTTCGCCGGCGCGGTCATGTTCTGCGTCGCCGCATACGTGGCGCTGTTCGTGCAGGACATCCTCGGCTACAGCCCGCTGCGGGCCGGCATGGCGTTCATCCCTTTCGCGTTCGGTCTCGGTGGTGCGGCCGCGGTCGCGTCGAAGCTGGTGGTGCGGATCCAGCCGCGGTGGTTGGTGCTCGCGGGCGCAGCGGTCATGGTGGTCGGGTTGCTGTACGGCTCGACGCTCGACAGCTCCGCGACCTACTGGGGCAACCTGTTCGTCCCGGTGATCGGCATCGGCTTCGGTGTCGGGCTTGCGGTGGTCCCGCTCCCGCTGTGCGCCATCGCCGGCGTCGGACCGTCCGAGATCGGTCCGCTGGCCGCGATCGCGCAGGTCGCCCAGACCCTCGGCGGCCCGCTCGCGCTCGCGGTGGTCGGCGCGATGGCCACCTCCAAGACGCTGTCCCTCGGCGGGGTGAAGGGCGCGGTCGCCGAGATGAATCCGGCGCAGCTCGTCGCGCTCGGCGAGGGCTACACCTTCGCCCTCGTCGGCAGCGCGGTGTGCGCGGCCATCGCCGGTGTCGCCGCCCTGTTCATCCGGTTCACCCCGCAACAGGTCGCGCAGGCTCAAGCCGCGGAGAAGGCGGCCCAGGAGGGTTAGGCGGGCCAGCCCCGGATTTCTCTCACACTCTGTGGCCGCAATGCGTGAAATCTGCCGGATCGGCCACGGAATGTGAGAGCACTGCGGTGCCAGCGCTCGAGTCCGAGTCGGTGGACCCCTGGCTGGCCGCACTACCGTGCGCGCCGTTTACCCCAGTCGGGGTGAACAGCGCGCACGGGCACGAAGTGCCTAGCTGCGGCGGCGGAGGGCGTAGGCGCCGCCGCCCACGGCTGCGACGACCACCGCCGCGACCCCGACGACGATGAGGGCGGTGGAGTCGCTGTCGTCGTCGCTCCCGGTCGCGGCCTGCGTGTCCGCGAGCGTGACGACGTCGGGCGAGGAAGTGGTGGTCGGCACAGGGGAGGTCGTCGCCGCTGCCGGAGCGACGCCGAAGGTCACCGGGGTGCGGGTGTCCTGGCTACGGTCCGCGGAGCCGTGCGCGGCGACCGTGTAGATCGAGCAGGCGTTGCGGGTGCAATCCGAATCGCCGTGCACGGCAGTGAGCTCCAGCTCGGTCGACCAACGCCCGTCGACGATCTTGTCCGGCGTCAGGTACGCCGTCGTCATCCACGCGGACGCGTCGGTGGCCGAGTAGTGGTCGTCCTGGATCAGCCCGACGTAGATGCCTGCGCCCGCCCCGGAGAATCCGGTGCCGGTGACGGTGACCTTCTCGCCGGCCGCGGAGATGCCCTCCGACTTGGACGCCGACACCGCGGCGGTGCCTGCGGGCGCGGGAGCCTTGGCGGTCGTGGGTGCGGCGGTCCCGACGAAGGTGATCGGTGTCGCGGTGTCCTGGCTGCGGTCGGCGGAGCCATGCGCCGCGAGGGTGTAGATCGCGCACGCGTTGCGGGTGCAGTCGCTGTCGCCGAACGCGCCGGTCACGTTCAGCGTCGTCGACCACGCGCCACCGGACATGTCGGACGTGCGGATGTACTTGGCGTCCTGGAATGCCGACGCGTCTGTGGTCGAGAAACGGTCCGACTGCGCGACGCCGACGTAGATGCCGGGGCCGCCGGTCGAGAATCCGGTACCGGACACGGTGACGGTGTCGCCCGCCGCGTCGAGTCTGGCGGTGCGCGAGGCCGACACGACCGGAGTCCCGGCCGGTGTCGGGGTGGCCGTCGGCGTGACGGCAGGCGCACCGGCCGAGTCGAAGGTCACCGCCGTGACCGTGTCCTGGCTGCGGTCGGCGGACCCGTGCGCGGCGAGCGTGTAGATCGCGCACGGCCGGGCCAGGCAGTCGGTGTCGCCGACCCGCGCCTGCACCGGCAGGTCGACGGTCCACGCTCCGCCGGTGATCTCGGAGCTGCGCACGTACACGGTGGCGGCGAACGAGTCCGCGTTCATCGGGTTGTACTTGGCGGTCTCGGCGAGGCCCACGTAGATGCCGGCGCCTGCCGCGGAGAAGCCGGTGCCGGAGATGCGGATCGTCTTGCCGGCCGCGCTGATGCCGCTCGTCTTGGCGACTGTGGTCACTGGACCTCCCGAACCCGGCGCCGCGCCCGAGCCCTCGGCTGCGACCTCCGCGTCCGAGGCGAACGAGATCGGATTCCACACGTCCTGGCTGCGGTCGGTGAAGATCGACGGGAACGCGGCGAACGTCGCGACGAAGCAGTCGGTGCGGAGGCAGTCGACGCCCTTGAAGGTCCGCGCGACCTCGACGTCGACCGTGAAGGCGCCTGCGGCGTCGGTGGTGACCTTCGACTCCTGGCCGTAGGTGGTGGGGAAACCGATCGCGGGCTTGGCGACGGTCTGCGCCAGGTACAGCGGGGTGTTCGGCTTGAACCCGGTGCCGGACACGGTGACCGCGTCACCAGTGCCGAGACCGGTGCTCCGGGACAGTGTCAGCGCGCCGGTACCGGGACCGAAGTCGACGTCGACGGGGCCGATCGAGACGCCACCGCTCGACGACCCGAACGGGATTTCCTGCGCCTGGGCGACACCGAGCGGCATCGCTGCCGACATCGCGACCACGGCGGTCGCGACCGCCACCCGACCGAACACCCGCATTGCAACTCCCTGGTTCCGGCCGCCGAGGCGACACCCACGATACGAACAAAAGGTGAGGCTAACCTATGTACTGGACGGGCGTTCAGGCGGCTCCCTCGACTGCGTCCGCGGTGAGGGCGGGCGCGCAGGGCGTGCCGTCGTCGCTGATCTTTCGGCATCACCACCTGCCCGGACCGGGCCGGCGACTGCGCGGTGATTTCGCTCAGCTCGAGGTGACGCTCGTCCCTAGGTGAGGACGACCAGCTCGGTCGGAGAGGCGATCTCGACGGTCAGGCCCGCCTTCGCCGCGACCCGCGCGACGCCCCTCACGTCCGACGGCTCGGCGCGGGAGACGACGAGCGCGCGCGCCAGCAGTCCCTTGTGGTGCTTGTTGAAGTGGCTGACCACAGACCGGCTGCCGTCGGGCTTCTCGGTGAGGACGGTCGCAGTCACCGCACCGGCCACCGGTCCGAGCTGCTGGTAGATGCCCGAGCGTAGGTCCACCACGAGGCCCTCGTTCTCCGCTTCGAGCGCGGGCGTGAGCTCCGGCTTCCACAGCGACTGCAGCGTACCCATCCCGGGCAGTTTCGACCCGCCCGACAGTCGGTACGCGGGTATCGGGTCGCCTGCTCGGACGACACCGAACAGCGCCGACCCGATCGCCAGTCGCGACAGTGCCTTCGCCTTCTGAGCGCGGGTGAAGGACTTCGCGTCGAGGGCGTCGAACAGCACGCCGGTGTAGCGCTCGAGTGCGGGCCGGGTGGGAGACGTCCACAGTGCGGCGTTGCGGGCGATCTCGTCGGACTGCCCGGCGCTGAGCCCCAGCGCGAGGCTCGACGCCTCCTCGTCGGCGGCGAGGTCGACGAGCGTGTTCACCAGCAGTTCGCGCGTCGCCGTGAGCTTGGGCAACGACAGTTCGCCGAGGTCCAGCGGGGCGCCCTTGCCGCCCTCGGACTTCGTCTCGGACGGGGGCAGCAGTACCAGCACGGGCGGTAACGGTACCGGGGATGCGGTCCGGCGCGGAGAGACAGGTCCGGCCTCCGCTGACGAGCAGCGAAGGCCGGACGGTGTCGAGCGGAGGATCAGCCCGCGAAGGTCACCGGGGTCTTGGTGTCCTGGGTGCGGTCGGGGGAGCCGTGGGCGGCGACGGTGTAGATCGAGCAGGTGTTCTTCAGGCAGTCGGAGGTGCCGGCGATGGCGGCGACGTCGACGGTGGCACTCCAGGCGCCGTCGACGATGTCGGTGGCCTTGAGCCACTTGGTGGTCATCCATGCGGAGGCGTCGGTGGTGGAGAACTTGTCGTCCTGGGCGAGGCCGACGTAGAGGCCGGCGCCCGCGCCGGAGAAGCCGGCGCCCGAGATGGTGATGGACTCGCCCGCGGCAGCGATGGCGGTCTTCTTCGACAGGGTCACGGTCGGCCCGGCCGGCTGCTCGGGCTCGGGGTCCGGGGTCTCGCCCGGCGTGCTCGGGTTGAGGCTCCCCAGCGATCCGGTGTCGAGCCCGGCGAGCACGTCGGCCGGGAGAAGGGCCAGCAGGTCGGCACCGGCCGCGGAGATGTCGGTGTTGATGCTCGCCGTCGATCCGAGGTCGAGGTTGATCGGCGTTCCCGCCGTGGCGATCCCGGTGGGAAGGGCCGAGATGAGAGCGGCGGCGGCGGCCGTGACGGCGACCTTGTGGAACGAGCGCATTGTCCTACTTTCCTTCGTGTGTGGAACAGGATGGATTCAAAGCCGAGGTACAACTTAGGCAAAGCTAGCCTAAATTAGCAAGCCCTAACTTTGGCGCCGCCGGAGTGCCGCAGTCGTCGCGACCGCGATGCCGGCGCCGAGACCCCCGCCGACCAGCAGTGGGAGGATCCAGGTGGCGTGCCCGCCGAGCGAGCTGTCCAGGCTGCGCAGGGCCGCCGACGGCGAACCGCTCGTGCCACTGCCGGCGCCGACTGCCGCGCTCGCGGCGTCGGCCTCGAGGTCGTCGCCGAAGCTCACCGGCGACTTCGTGTCCTGGCTGCGGTCGCTCGACCCGTGCGCGGCGATCGTGTAGATCGCACAGGAGTTCTTCGTGCAGTCCGAGTCGCCCTTGACTGCCGCCACCTCCATCTCGGTCGTCCACGCCCCGTTCTCGATCTTGTTCGGCGTGATGAATGCGGTGGTCATCCACGCGCTCGCGTCGGTCGTGGAGAACTTGTCGTCCTGGATCAGGCCCACGTAAATGCCCGGGCCGGTGGCGGCGAATCCGGTGCCCGAGACGGTGATCGTCTCGCCCTCGACCTTCAGGCCGCGTGCCTTCGACAGGGTGACGGCCACCGTCTTCGCTGCGTCACCGGACGCCGCCGTGGCGGGTGGTGCGGTGACGGTGCCCGGTGCGACGCCGCCGACGAAACTCACTGGCGTCTTCGAGTCCTGGCTGCGGTCGCTCGACCCGTGTGCGGCGACCGTGTAGATCGAGCAGGCGTTGCGGACGCAGTCGTAGGCACCCACCACCGACGGAAGCTGCATCGTGATCGACCAGCTTCCGCCCGGGATCGCGTCCGGTTTCAGGAAGGCGGTGGTCATCCAGACCGATGCGTCGGAGTTCGAGAACACGTTGTCCTGGACCATGCCGACGTAGAGGCCCGGCGCCGCCCCTGAGAATCCGGAGCCGGAGATGGTGACCGACTCGCCGGCGGGATCGAGCTCCGACGCCTTCGACAGCGAGACCGACAGCGCGCTGTTGGTCGTCACCGCCCCGACTCCGGTACCGCTGTTCGCGCCGCCGCTGTTCGTGCCGCCTGCCGTACCGCCGTTCCCTTTCGCGCCGCTCGACGCCGGTGGCTCCGCGGGGGTCGGAGCGCCGGCGAACGTGATGCGGGTGACGGTGTCCTGGCTGCGATCGGACGAGCCGTGAGCGGCGAGGGTGTAGACAGCGCAGGCGTTGGCCATGCAGTCGCTGCCGGCGAAGGTGGACGACACGTTGAGGGTCGTCGACCAGGACCCGCCCGGCATGTCCGCCGGTTTGACGAACTTCGCGTCCTGGAAGACGGACGCGTCGGTCGTCGAGTACCGGCTCATCTGCGCGACACCGATGTAGATGCCGGTGCCCGAGGTCGAGAACCGTTGGCCGCTGACGGTGATCGTGTCGCCGGCCGGGTTGAGTCCACTCGTGCGATCGGCGTTGACGGTCGGCCCGTTGTCGGGGGCCGGAGTCGGTGTCGTCGTGCTCGGCGCTGTGGTGGTCGGCGCTGTCGTCGTGCTCGGCGGATTCGTCGTGGTGGTCGGCGGAGTCGTGGTCGTCGTCGTCGGCTTGGTCGTGGTGGTGACGGGCGGTTTCGAGGTTGTGGTCGTCACCGGCTTGGTGGTGGTGGTCGGAGGTTTCGTGGTTGTGGTCGTGGTGACCGGAGGCTGTGTCGTGGTGGTCGGCGGTGGGGTGGTCGTGGTGACCGGAGGCTGTGTCGTCGTGACCGGCGGCTGCGTCGTCGTGGTCGGCGGTGTGGTGACGACCGGAGGCGCGGCGAAGGCCACCGGCACCCTGGTGTCCTGCGACCGGTCCGACGAGCCGTGGGCGGCGACGGTGTAGATCGAGCAGCTGTTCCTCGTGCAGTCGGAGCCCCCGGCCACTGCAGTCACGTCGAGTGACGTCGACCAGGAGCCGCCGGTGATCGCGTCCGGACGGACGAACGCGCTCGAGATCCACGCGCCGGCGTCGGCGGTGGTGAACCGGTTGTCCTGAACGAGTCCGACGTAGATCCCGGGGCCGTCGGCGGAGAATCCGCTGCCCGAGACGGTGATGGTCTCGCCGTCGGCGCGAAGGTTGGTCGTCTTCGACACCGATGTGCTCGGCGTGCCGGAGACGGCTCCCGCGACCCCCACCGGCGTCGCCCACGCAACGGCGACCGCCGTGACTGCGATAGCCGCCCTGCTCAACGTGCGCATGTGTCTACTTCCTGGTCACGGCCGCATCCGCGGCACGGCAAACAAGCAAATTGCGATGAAGGTTAGCCTATGGTTAGCAAGGGGAGGCTAAACTATGTCCGTTCTGGTAGTTTCGGGCGGGTCTCGCGCGCTCGACCGCTGTGCCGACCTCGGTCTCGCGCGCTCGACCGCTGTGCCGACCTCGGTCTCGCGCGCTCGACCGACTAGGCTCATCGGTCGTGATCACCCGCCTGTCTCAGCTGTTCCTGCGCACGCTTCGTGACGATCCGGCCGACGCCGAGGTCGCCAGCCACAAGCTGCTCGTCCGTGCCGGCTACGTCCGCCGTATCGCCCCGGGCGTCTACTCCTGGCTGCCGCTGGGCCTGCGGGTGCTGCGCGAGGTCGAGCGCGTCGTTCGCGAGGAGATGAATGCGATTGGCGCGCAGGAGATCCTGCTGCCCGCGCTGCTTCCTCGCGAGCCGTACGAGACGTCGAACCGGTGGACCGAATACGGCGCGGGCCTGTTCCGCCTCAAGGACCGCAAGGGCAACGACTACATGCTCGGCCCCACCCACGAGGAGCTGTTCGCTCTCACCGTGAAGGGCGAGTACAACTCGTACAAGGACTTCCCGGTCACCCTGTACCAGGTGCAGACCAAGTACCGCGACGAGGAGCGCCCGCGCGCCGGCATCCTGCGCGGACGCGAGTTCGTGATGAAGGACTCCTACTCCTTCGATCTCACCGACGAGGGCCTGGCCGCCTCCTACCAGGCGCACCGCGACGCCTACGAGCGCATCCTGGCCAGGCTCGGCGTCAAGTACGTCATCGTGTCCGCGACGTCCGGTGCGATGGGCGGCTCGGCGTCCGAGGAGTTCCTGGCCGAGTCCGAGATCGGCGAGGACACCTACGTTCGCTGCCTCGAGTCCGGCTACGCCGCGAACGTCGAAGCGGTGAAGACGCTGGCTCCTGCTGCGCTGCCGATCGAGGGACAGTCCGAGGCGACGGTCTACGACACCCCGGACACCCCGACCATCGACTCGCTCGTCGGCTGGGCGAACGCCACCACCGGCGTCGCCGAGAAGGTCGGACACACCGTGACGGGGGCCGACACCCTGAAGAACATCGTGGTCAAGACCCGGGTACCCGGCGGCGAATGGGAGCTGCTCGCCATCGGCATCCCAGGCGACCGCGAGGTCGACGAGAAGCGGCTCGAGGCCGCGCTCGAGCCGGCCGAGTACGTGCTCGTCACCGAGACGGACTTCAAGAACAACCCGTTCCTCGTCAAGGGCTACATCGGCCCGAAGGCGCTGCAGTCCAACGGTGTTCGCTACCTGGTCGACCCGCGGGTGGTCGACGGCACCAGCTGGATCACCGGTGCCGACGAGGAGGGCAAGCATGTCGTCGGCCTCGTCGCCGGACGCGACTTCACCCCGGACGGCACCATCGAGGCCGCCGAGGTGCGCGACGGCGACCCGTCGCCCGACGGAGCCGGACCGCTGGTTGCTGCCCGCGGCATCGAGGTGGGTCACGTGTTCCAGCTGGGTCGCAAGTACACCGACGCGTTCGAGGTGAACGTGCTCGGCGAGAACGGCAAGCCGGTTCGCCCGACCATGGGTTCCTACGGCATCGGCGTCTCGCGCCTCGTCGCGGTGATCGCCGAGCAGCAGCACGACGACAAGGGGCTGCGGTGGCCTGCCGAGGTGTCGCCGGCGAATGTGCACCTCGTCATCGCCAACAAGGACGACGCCGCCCGCGAGGGCGCCGAGGCCCTGGCCGCGCAGCTGGACAAGGCCGGCCTGTCGGTGATCCTCGACGACCGCAAGGCCTCGCCGGGCGTGAAGTTCAAGGACTCCGAGCTACTCGGCGTCCCGCTCGTGGTCGTGGTCGGCCGCGGCTACGCGGACGGCAACGTCGAACTCCGTGACCGCTTCACCGGCGAGTCCCGCGAGGTGCCCGCCGAGACGGCTCTCGACGAGGTCCTCGCCATCGTTCGCGGCTGAGCCGCGCCGCGTGAACCGTGCGCGATTTTCACCCCGATCGGGGTGAAAATCGCGCACGGGCGCCGTTGGTGCCTCAGTCGGGGGCGATCCGCTGTTCGTATGCCGTCCGGTCGTCACCGACGTCGAGGAACACCCGGTCGAGTCCGATCCAGCGGCGCATCACCTTCGCGGCGGGCCGCGGGAACAGTTGCCACACGGCACTTCCCGTTGACAGTCGGCCCGGCACCACGGCGTGACGTCGGCCGCGGCGCAGTACGGAAACCACTGTGGCGGCGACCTGCTCGGGCGGGATCGGGCGGGTCAGCGGACCCGGCGTGGTGCCGGCGATCAGGTCGGTGTTCGTGAACGAGGGCAGGACAGTCGAGACCCGCACCCCACGGTCGGCGAGTTCGGCGTCGAGCGCTTCCCCGAATCCGACCACCGCGAACTTCGTACCGCTGTAGACGGCCATCCCCGGCGCGGGCATGCGCCCGGCGATCGACGCGACGTTCACGATCCGTCCGCCGCCGCCCGCGACCATGCGCCGTGCTGCGGCGCGCGCACCGTTCATCACCCCGAGGACGTTGACGTCGACCGCGCGACGGACGAGGGCGTCGTCCTGGTCGAGGACCGGGCCGATCGGCATGATGCCCGCGTTGTTGATCCACACCTTGACCGGACCGAGCGTCGACTCGACCTCATCGAGGAACGCCTCCACCGACTCCGGATCGGTGACGTCCAAATGGATTCCGAGGACGTCGAGGTCGATCGCCGTCGCCGACGCCTGCGGGGCGTCCACGTCGCCGACCGCGACCCGCGCGCCGGCGGCGGTCAGAGCCGCGGCGGTGGCGCGACCGATGCCGCGGGCTCCGCCGGTGACCACCGCGACCCGCCCGGTCAGTTCGATTCCCTTCACGCGTGGCTCTCCTTCAACTCGTCGAGGGTGTGGCGCAGTACCTTTCCGGACGCGCCGCGCGGGAGTGCGTCCACGAACACGATGTCGCGGGGCATCCTGGACCGTGGAAGTTCGGCCGCCACGTGCGCGCGCACGGCGCCCTCGTCGAGCGATCCGGTGCCGCGAACGACGTAGGCGCGCAATCGCTGTCCGAACTCCTCGTCGTCGACGGGCGTCACGGCGGCGTCCGCGATCGCCGGGTGCGTCAACAGCACGAGTTCGACCTCCTCCGGGAAGACGTTCTCGCCGCCCGAGACGATCATCGAGTCGGAGCGACCGGACACGTGCAGTCGTCCGCGAGCGTCGAGGTGCCCGCGGTCGCCGGTGTCGAGGAACCCGTCGGCGCCGCTACGGGTGGTGCCGTCGGTGTAGGCCTCGATCTGCGCGGGGGTGCGCACCAGGATGCGGCCCTCGATACCGACCGGCTCCGAGCGTCCGCGTCCGTCGGCGATCCGCACGACCGTGCCCAGCGTCGGTCGTCCCGCACAGTCCGGTGCGTCGGCGAGGTCCGTGGGGGTCGCAATGCTGATGTAGGCGGCCTCCGTCGACCCGTATAGGTTGTGCAGCACCGGTCCGAACACGTCCGCCGCGTGGGTGACGAGGGCGCCTTCCAGTCGAGCGCCGCCGCTGGCGACGATGCGCAGCGCCGACAGGTCGGCGGCGTCGACAGCATCCCCGAGGTCGAGCATCCGACGGATCATCGTCGGCACCGCTATGAATGCGGCGCACCGCTGCTGGGTGAGGGCGGTCAGGGCCCGTGTCGCGTCGAACCGTCGATGCAGCACCAGCGTCGAACCCAGCATCAGGGTGAGCATCGCGACGAGCAGGCCCCAGCCGTGGAACACGGGCGCGGACAACAGCACTCGCTCGCCGCCGCGCAGGGGAATACGTTCGAGCAGGCCGGCGGTGAGCATCAGGGTGCGCGGTTCGGCACGCGGCGCTCCCTTGGGCATCCCGCTGGATCCGCTGGTGAGGATCACTAACGAAGCGGCGTGCTCGGGGCGCGGCGGTGCAGTGGCCGCGCCCTGCTCGACCAACCGCTCCAGCGCATCCGGGGGGATCGCGCCGTCGTACCACGCACACCACCGGCGACCGTCGAAACCGGCGACCGCCGCGGCGAACTCCTGGTCGTAGACGATCGCGTCGAGACGTTCCCGGGCCGCGACCACCTCGACCTGCGTCGGCCCGAAATCCGCCCCGAGCAGGACGACCCGAGCGCCGGCGGCGGCCGCCGCGCACAGCGTCACCAGCGCATCGGCGTGGTTGCGGCACAGGATCCCGATACTCGGCTGGGTCCCTTCCGAGGACAACGCGGCACGCAGCGCGTTCGCCAGGCGATGGGTTCGGGCGGCGAACTCGTCGAACGTGACGGCGCCACGGTCGTCGACGATCGCGACCGCACCCCGATGCACCGCGGTGCAGTACGCGGGAAGGCCGCCGAACGGGCCGAGGCGTGCCACCGCTGCGACACCGACGACCAGTGCCCGGGGTGTGCCGCGGATCATGCCCGCCCGCCTGAGAGTGCGGGCGGCGATCGCTTCGTTGCGGGCTCGGTGCAGCAGCGTGCGGGCGGTCATCGGCGTCCTCGGAACGGTTGCGGCATAAAGAATCTACTGGGAAGTGCGAGTTTCAGCCGGGTGGTCGAGTTCATGACGCGCAACAGTCCCGCACGCATCCGGTCGGGGTAGGGAGTCGGGACGCGCTGGGTGGTGACGGTCTGCGACTCGGTGTAGCGGACGATCCCCTCGCGGCCGTGCCTGCGCCCGACCCCACTGGATCGCATGCCGCCCATCGGAGCGCCGAGCGCGGCGATCGCCGACAGGTACCCGTCGTTGACGTTGACCGCTCCCGCGACGATTAGCCGCGCGAGCGCCCGGCCCCGGCCCAGATCCTTCGTCCACACGCTTGCGCTCAGGCCGTACTCGCCTTCGTTCGCGAGCCGGACGGCCTCGTCCTCGGAGGCCACCCGGTACACCGACACCACCGGGCCGAATGTCTCCTCGGCGTACACGGTCATGGCGGCGGTGACGTCGGCGAGCACGGTCGGGTCGTGGAACAGCGGCCCGACGTCCGGACGGGGGCGCCCGCCGGTGAGCACTGTCGCGCCCTTGGCGACGGCGTCCTCGACGTGCGCGGTGGTGGTCTCGAGTTGGCGACGCGACGTGAGCGATCCCATGTCGGTGGCGTACGTGTAGTCGGATCCGAGTCGCAGCCGGCGGGTACGGCCGACGAAGGCGTCGACGAACTGTGAGTACACCCGTTCGTGGACGTAGATCCGTTCGACGCCGATGCACATCTGTCCCGCGTTGGAGAAGCAGGCCTGGACCGCCCCGGTCGCGGCGGCGTCGACATCGGCGTCCGCGCACACGATCATCGGGTTCTTGCCGCCCAGTTCGAGGGACGCCCCGATCAGACGGTCCGCACACTGCCGCGCGATCGCACGCCCCGTTGCGGTGGATCCGGTGAAGCACAGGTAGTCGACGGCGTCGATCACCGCGGAACCTATCTCGGCTCCGGAACCCGCCACCACCTGCCAGACGGCCGGCGGCAGACCGGCTTCGACCGCCAGTTTGCGTGCCAGCAGCAGCGTCCACGGTGCCTGGGAATCCGCTTTGCTCAGCACCGCGTTGCCGGCGACCAGTGCCGGGATCACGTCGCCGACGGCGAGGAACAGCGGATAGTTCCACGGGGCGATCACCCCGACCAGGCCCTTCGGTCGGTACCCGACACGTGCGGACACGATCCCGGGAACAGCGGTGCGCGCGCGCCGCCCTCGCAAGTGCTCGGCACCGGTGCGGCCGTAGTAGGAGGCCACCGAGATCACTCCCTGCACCTCGATCGCGGCGTGGACCCGTGCCTTGCCCGTCTCCCACTGCATCAGGTCGCAGAGCAGGTCGTGGTTCTCGATCAGGGCCCGCGCGAAGCGGCGCGCGACTGCCTCACGCTCCCGGATCGGGGTCCGTGCCCACGAGTCCTGTGCCCCTCGCGCGGACCGCGCAGTCTCCGCAACCGCAGCCGGATTCGCTTGGGGCACACCGGGTAGCGGCTGCCCGGTGAACGGGGCCGCCGCCCGGCGCAGGGCGCCGGTGTGGGGAAGTTGCGTGCGGAGCGTGTGGATCAGAGCCGGATCGACCGCACGGGGGTGGTCGGCGGAAGGCGGATCGCCGACCTCGGGTGAACGGACGGAGGTCACAGTCGTTGTCTCCTCACTCGCGAGGGATGGGGGAGCACGGCCCCAGTGGGGTCCGGCCGTCGACCGCGTGGGGTCGGTGGTGGATCGTGGGGTTCGGGTGAATCACCGGCGCCGGGCGCCGGTCGCCACACCAGCCGGACGAGGTACCGCTCGGCGTACTGCCGAACCGCATCCGGATCCGAGAGATCCAGCTGCCCTTGTGGATTGAGCATCAGAGACAGCGCGATCCGGATCAGGATCTCCGAGACCGCCTGCAGGTCTTCGTCGGACATGGTGACCCCGCTGCGCCGTAGCGAGCCCGCGACCTGCGTCGCCGCCTGGGTGATCGGCGCACCGCCCGTGCGGGTGGTCAACCCGAGGAACATCTCCGGCTCGCTCTCGAGAACCCGGCGGACGAGCGGCATCTCCTGCGCGAGCCGCACCCCGCGGGTGAAGCACTCGACCACCGCGCGTTGCGGGTCCAGATCCGTCGCCACCCGGTCGAGGTCGGCGAAGAACATCGCCGACTCCCGCAGCACCAGCATCTCGACAAGCGCGTCCTTGTTCGGGAACCGGCGGTAGAGAGTGCTGCGCGAGATACCCGCCCGGCGGGCGATGTCGTCCATGTTGGTGCGCCGGATCCCGTACCGCTCGAACTCTTCCCGCGCCGCGTCGAGCATCGCCGTCTCCGGCGGCGAGGACGTCGTGGTGCGATCGGATGGGGTGGGCATCAGGGGAAGCATATCGGTCGCCGCCTGCCGGCTCGGTGGGCGATCCTGGTCTGTCTCGCACGTCGCTGTCCGCCTACAGCGCGCGCATGCGCACGGGGAGGCGGTCCTTCGGCACTGGCAGCGTGGAGTTGTCGAGTTCCCAGCGGTAGTCCTCCGGTACCGACCATTCGTAGCGCAGCAGCAGATTGTGCATGATCGTCTTGATCTCCATCTGTGCGAAGTACAGGCCGATGCACTTGTGCACTCCGCCACCGAACGGCATCCAGGCGTAGCGGTGGACCTTGTCCTCGGCGCGTTCCTTGGTGAAACGGTCGGGGTCGAAGCGCTCGGGATCGGACCACAGCGCGGGGTTGTGGTGATTGACCAGGCCGATCGCGGCGACGTAGGTGCCCTTGGGGATGTAGTGCCCGCAGATCTCGGTGTCCTCGATCGCGCGCCGAGGGAGTCCGGGCACCGGGGCGTTCAACCGCAACGACTCCTTCATGATCCGGTCGAGGACCGTGAACTCGTCGAGTGTGTCGTAGGAGATCTCGGGTGGCAGCGTCCGCGACTGCTCGCGGGCCTTCTCCTGCCACTGCGGGTACCGGGCCATGTAGTACGCCATCGTGGTCAGCGTGATGGTCGAGGTGTCGTGCGCGGCCATCAGCACGAAGATCATGTGATTGACGACGTCCTCGTCGGTGAACGTGTGCCCCTCGTCCGATTGGGCGTGACACAGCACCGAGAACAGGTCGGGGGTCGCGGTGGCGCGTTTGGCCGGCAGGTGCTCGTAGAAGAAATCCTCGAGCACCTTGCGACCGGCCAGGCCGCGAGCCCAGCGGGTGCCCGGGATGTTCTTGCGGATGATCGACAGTCCGGCGCCGACGCAGTCGACGAACGCCTTGTTGATCCGGTCGGCCTCCGCGCGCGGCAGATCCAGGCCGAGGAAGATCTCCAGCGCCAGGTCGAGAGTCACCTGCTTGAATTCGTCGAGCAGTCGCACGTCGTCGGCGGTGCCGTTGGAGGCGACGTTGTCGCCGACCGGCAGGTGGGCCACCCGGTCGGCGAGCATCGGCTGCATGTCCTGCAGGTAGCCCTTGAGGTGGGTGTTGGTGAAGGCCTGCTGCATGATTCGCCGGTGGTACCGGTGTTCCTCGAAGTCCATCAGCATGATGCCGCGACGGAAGAACGACCCGATCAGGAATCCCCACGCCGGCTCGTTCGCGAACGCCTTCTCCCGGTTCATCGCGACGGCCTCGCACCCGTCGGCGTTCAGGGGGATCACGAACTTGAGGCCGAACGAGTTGATGTAGGTGATGTCGCCGTACGAGGCGCGACGCTTGGCGACCATCGTGATCGGATCCCGGAAGAACCGGAGCACTTCGAGCACGCCCGGATCGCCGGTTCCGTGAATCGGTTCGAGACCACTTCCCGCCGGAACCGTGGCCAACTGCTTGCGACGCATGGGAACTCCTGGTTTGTCGGTCGACGCGGATCGTTCGATGGTCAGGCCGGAGTGTTGTGCAGCCGTCGCGGGTCGACGCCGACCCGCTGCCAGGCCTCACTCGCCCACGGCAGGTACAGCGCCTTGATCGGCAGCCGGTTGAATACGGGGTTCAGTGCCCGCATCACGCGAGCGAAGCGCTGTAACCGCTTCTCCTTCTTCGCATCCCATTCGAGGCCACACACCTCGCGCATCTGCGGTGGGACGGTGCCGACGACCACGGTCCGGGTGAAGGCGTTCAGGGGAGCGGACACGACTGCCCAGACCGGCCGCGGGATCCGGCGCGGTCCCGGGATGCCCTTCCGGATGTACCCGGTCGCGTACACGATCGTCTTCGTCGCGACGAACCGGTCGAGCATGCCGTCCCAGTACTCGACGAACTCGGCGTAGGTCTGTGGCTGGCTGCGGTCACTCACGCCGTACAGCCGGTACCAGGCCTTGCTCTCCTCGAAGATCTGCTCCTTCTCGGCGTCGGACAGCCGGCGGACGAACGTGTCGGTGACGTAGAGGACCTGGTCGACGAAAGTGGCGTGCGCCCAGTAGAACAGTTCCGGATTGAGGGCGTGGTAGCGCGACCCGTCGGCGATCGTGCCCTTGATCGGCTTGTGGAAGTCCCGGATCGTGCGGCCCCACGCGTGCGGATCCTCGCTGTAGACGGTCTTCATGATCGGCGGTCCGCTGCGCTTCGCGCGGCCGAGTGTGTCGGCGAAGATCACCGAGTGGTCCTCGACGGCCTTGCCGAGTTGCTCGATGCAGTTCTCGGTGCCGGCGAGCCGCTGGAATCCGAGCAGTCCGCGAACGTCGCCGTAGAACTTCCACACCAGCGAGTCCGGGCCGAGCGGGACCACCAGGTCGGCGGCGTCGTCGTCGACCGGCATCGGCAGCGCTTCGCGGATGCCCTCGTCGAATCCCACCCGTACAGCAACGTCGCGGTCGGTGGTCTCGGGCACTGGCGTCATGGGCAACCCTCCGGTCGTCACGTCGGGTCACGACCCGGCGATGGAGATCGAAACAACTCGGCGAACATTGGAACAAAACTGTGTCTCTGTTCCAGAGGCTAGGCCGGGCGTGGTGATTCCACAAGGGTTCATGTCGATTTCCGGTGGAGGTCGTCAGCGCGCTCCGCCGGACGAGTGCCTGGTTGCCAAGCCCTTCACGCGAAAGTTACTCGCTGGTAAGTTGAGGGGGTACTTCGACGAAAGGCGTGGCCGTGACGGATCAAGCTGGACTGCTGTTCAACCCGAACACCTACGACCCCAAGGACTTCGACCCCGAAACGCGGCGTCTGCTGCGCGCGACCATCGACTGGTTCGAGAACCGCGGTAAGCGTCGCCTGCTGCAGGACGACCTGGAGGCGGAGTGGGTCTCCGACTTCCTCGACTTCGTCCGCGACGAGAAGCTCTTCGCGACGTTCCAGACGCCCGCCGAGTGTGCCGGCGGCGACCCGAACCGGCGCTGGGACGCCGCCCGCAACGCGGCACTCAGCGAGATCCTCGGTTTCTACGGCCTGGCCTACTGGTACGCCTGGCAGGTCACCATCCTCGGGCTCGGGCCGATCTGGATGAGCGACAACACCCTCGCGAAGGAGCGGGCCGCGCGCGAACTGTCCGACGGCGGTGTCATGGCCTTCGGGCTCTCCGAACGCGAGCACGGCGCCGACGTGTACTCGACGGACATGCTGCTGACCCCGGCATCCGCCGACGACTCCGCCGTGGCGTTCCGGGCGACGGGGGAGAAGTACTACATCGGTAACGGCAATGTGGCAGGCATGGTTTCGGTCTTCGGCCGGCGCCCCGACGTCGACGGCCCCGACGGCTACGTCTTCTTCGTCGCCGACAGCTCGCACCCCGCCTATCACCTGGTCGACAACGTCCTGCGCGGCCAGATGTACGTCAGTACCTTCCGGCTCGAGAACTACCCGGTGCGCGACGAGGACATCCTGCACACCGGTGTCCAGGCATTCGAGGCCGCGCTCAACACCGTCAACGTCGGCAAGTTCAACCTCTGCACCGGTTCGATCGGTATGACAGAGCACGCCTTCTACGAGGCGATCACCCACGCGCACAACCGCATTCTCTACGGCAACCCGGTCACCGACTTCGCGCACGTGCGGGCCGCGTTCGTCGACGCCTACGCACGCATGATCGCGATGAAGCAGTTCAGTGCCCGATCCGTGGACTACTTCCGCAGCGCCGGCCTCGACGACCGTCGGTACCTGCTGTTCAATCCGATGACCAAGTCCAAGGTCACCTCGGAGGGTGAGAGGGTCGTGGGCATGCTGCACGACGTCATCGCAGCCAAGGGCTACGAGAAGAACACCTACTTCCGCGAGGCCGCGCAGTACATCGGGACGTTGCCCAAACTCGAGGGCACGGTGCACGTCAATGTCGGCCTCGTCCTGAAGTTCATGCCGAACTACCTGTTCGACCCCGCCGACTACCCCGAGGTCGGCACCCGGCGTGACGCCGCCGACGACGAGTTCTTCTGGAATCAGGGTCCCACCCGCGGGGCGGCCAAGGTTCGCTTCCACGACTGGACCAAGGTCTACGAACGCTTCGGTGACGTGCCGAACGTGGTCCGCTTCTACGAGCAGGCGAAGGCCCTCAAGGAACTGCTGACCACCGCCGCCCCGGATGCCGCGCAGCAGAAGGACCTCGACTTCATGCTCAACGTCGGCCACCTGTTCTCGCTCGTCGTGTACGGCCAACTGATCCTCGAACAGGCCGAGAACACCGGCCTGGGCCTCGACCTCGTCGACCAGATCTTCGACTTCCAGGTGCGTGACTTCTCGGGTTACGCCGTTGCCCTGCACGGGAAGTCGTCGTCCACGCAGGCGCAGCAGGACTGGGCGCTCGGCGCGATCCGCAAGCCGGTGGTCGACGAGCAGCGGTTCGCTCGGGTGTGGGAGCAGGTGGTCGCCTACGATGGCGCGTACGAGATGACGCCGTAGCGTCGGCTGGGGGCAGGGACGATGAAACTTACTCGTGCAGTTGTGGTGTCGGTTGCGGTGGCTGCGTCACTCACGGGCGGCACCGCCGCGGCGTCGACCGGGTGTTCGGCCGGGTCGTCGGCCGACACGGTCGGGATCTCACCCACGTACACGCTCGGCGGCGGGGCGCTCGGCTGTGTCGGGACCGTGGACGCGCACTACGACCCCGCGGTGCTCTTCGGTGGGCAGAACCCGACCATCTGGGTGCGACCGGAGTTCACGTTCGTGCCGAGCCCGTTCCAGAGCGTGTACTGCGGCGTCGACGTCACCGTGCACTGGCAGAACCTCGACACCGGCGCGAGCGGAACCTTCCCGCAGATTCCGGTGCCGCTCGGTGACAACACGCCGTTGTCGCCGACGGACGGCCCGTGGGTGCCGTTGACCGCCCCGACCGGGCTCGGGCGGATCGAGGTGCGGATCGACACCAACTTCCCGCACGTTCCGGGCCGCGGCACCTTCGTCGTCTCCTGACGGACGCTGCCGACGCCGAGCCCGGGATCGGGTCGTCGCACGTCACCGCTACGAGATGCGCCCGTAGCGGACCCCGGTCAGTTCCTCGGCCATTGCCCAGAGCCTGTCCTGGGTCGCGTGGTCCCGGGCCCGGCGGGAGATCCTCGCCGGGCTCGGCGGACCGGTCAGTTCGAGTGGGCCACCGGGGCCGAAGTAGTCGCCGCCCGCGACGTCGCCCGCGGTCGCGGCGTGCAGTGCCGGCAAGGCGCCGAGGCGCGGCTCCTGAACCAGCAACCGCGTCAGTCGCTCGCGTCGCATCCCCCACTGGAGGAACGCCGACTGGTCCCGTAGGACCGCAGTCCGGCTACCGCCTGGATGGGCGCCGACGGAGATCGTCCGGGATCCCGAAGCCCGCAGCCGTCGGTCCAGGGCGAGGAAGCACATCACCTGCGCGAGCTTCGACTGCGCGTACGCCCGAAATGCCGAGAAGTGCTGCGCGAGTTGCGGATCGTCGAACCGGATGCGGCCGAACCGGTGCGCGACACTTCCGACGGTGACGACGCGGGCCGCCGGGGCGGCGTCGAGCAGGTCGAGCAGCAGACCGGTCAGGGCGAAGTGTCCGAGGAAGTTGGTGCCGAGATCCGCCTCGAAGCCGTCCGCGGTCACCGTGCGTGCCGAGGTCATCACGCCGGCGTTCGCGATCAGCAGGTCCAACCGGCCGTGGGTGTCGTGCAGAAGTTGCGCGGCCTCCCGGACCTGTGTGAGGTCGGCGAGGTCGAGGCGGACCACGGACACCGACGCGTCCGGGGTGGAGTCGAGGATGTCGGCCTGGGCCCGGTCGGCGCGGTCGGCGTTGCGGCAGCCGAGCAGAACGTGGCCGCCCCGAGCCGCGATGACGCGGGCAGTCTCCAGGCCGAGGCCCGAGTTCGCGCCGGTGACCAGCGCAGTCCGGCCAACGAGATCGGTGCCGGTCATGCCGTCGGCTCCGCTCGGACGGTCTGTTCGCGGCATTTCTGGACACCTTGATAAACAGGTGTCCAGCAAATACTGTCGGTGACGAGCGACGAGTTGTTCGTCACAGTGCAAGGAGGCATTGGTGGAGTTTGGCATCACGCTGTTCACGAGCGATCGCGGCATCACCCCCGCGGCCGCGGCGCAGGCGGTCGAACGGTTCGGATTCGACTCGTTCTACGTCCCCGAACACACCCATATCCCGGTCCGCCGCGATGCTGCCCACCCGCAGACCGGTGACGAGTCGCTGCCCGACGACCGCTACATGCGCACGCTGGACCCGTGGGTCTCCCTCGGCACCGCCGCGTCGGTGACCTCGCGGATCCGCCTCGGTACCGCGGTCGCGTTGCCTGTCGAGCACGACCCCATCACCCTCGCGAAGACGATCGCGTCTCTCGACCACCTGTCCGGTGGCCGCGTCACCCTCGGTGTCGGATACGGGTGGAACCTGGACGAACTCACCGACCACGGCGTGCCCACCGGAAAGCGCCGCACGATGCTGCGGGAGTACCTCGAGGGCATGCAGGCGCTGTGGTCGCAGGAGGAGGCGTCCTACGAGGGTGAGTTCCTCAGCTTCGGACCGAGTTGGGCGTGGCCGAAACCCGTTCAGCAGCCGCGGGTTCCGATCATCGTCGGTGCTGCCGGCAACGAGAAGAACTTCAAGTGGATCTCGCGGTCCGCGGACGGCTGGATGACCACCCCGATCGAGCAGGACATCGAGGACAACGTGCTGCTGCTGCGCAAGATCTGGGAGGCCGCCGGTAGGGAGGGTGCGCCTCGGATCGTGGTGCTCGACCGCAAGCCGGTCCCCGAGACCCTGTCGCGCTGGGAGGATCTGGGCGTCGACGAGGTCGTGTACGGCATGCCCGACGCCGACGAGCCGACCGTCACCGCCTACCTGGAGAAGCTCGCGGGCAAGCTCGGGCGCTGACCGGTTCTTGAACTGATGGAGTCCGACGAACGCCTGGGCGGGACCGCGCCCGGGCGTTCGTCCTCTCGACAAGGGGACGTGGCGACTCAGGGGGACGTGGTGACACGGGTGGACGCGGTGGCACAGGGTGACGCGGTGACACAGTTCGACGCGGTGACACATTTCGTGACCCGCTACGACTTCCGGGGCCCCGGCTTCTCGTCCGACGAACGGCGCCGCCTGTTCGAGGTGGCACTCGAGCAGGCGACCTACGTCGACGCGAAGGGGCACACGGCGATCACGCTGTCCGAGCACCACGGCTCGGACGACGGATACCTGCCCAGCCCGCTGCTGGTGGCGTCGGCGTTCGCTGCGCGCACCCGCCGGATCCCGATCTCGATCGCCGCGCTCGTGGTGAACCTGTACGACCCGTTGCGGCTCGCCGAGGACATCGCCGTCCTCGACCACCTCAGCGGCGGGCGCGTCACCTACACCGTCGGACTGGGGTATCGGCCCGAGGAATACGCGCTGTTCGGCCGGCCGTGGAAGACCCGCACGCGTGACCTGGAGGCATCGATCGCGGCGACGGTGTTCTGCGCCGCAGACCCCGACGCGTTCTGGGCGAAGCACGGCCACCACCTGCTTGCGGACGCCCTCGCCTACCGGGCCTGGATCGGTGAGCGGGACTCCTCGGCCACCGTCGACGAGTTGCGCGCGGCCGGCCGCTACCAGGTGTCCGCGCCCGAAGACCTGATCTCGAGTTGCCGGTCGGGGGAGATCCGCGTTGTCACCAGTCACCCGCTGTGTGGCGGGATGCCGGAGGAACCCGCGTGGGAGAGTCTGCGCCTGATCAGCGAAGTGGTGCGTCCCGCGGTCGGTGGGCGATGTGGTGCGTGATCGCGAACGTGCCACGACCCCGGACCTCGGCCCCTGTGTGGGGTCGTGGTCCGGGGTGGCAGTCGTGTGAGGTGGTCAGCTGATGAAGCGCAGCTGTCTTCGGTTGTGGGCGGGAACAGGATTTCGGTCGGGGTCAATCCACTTCGGAGGTCTGAACCATGGGTGGCCGTCGTCTCCGATGAAAACCTGCCAGTCGCCCTTGTGGATCATCGTGTGGTGAAACCTGCAGAGCAGAACCAGATTTGACAGTTTTGTTTCGCCACCGCGGGACCAGTGGCAGATGTGGTGCCCGTCGGTCCAGGCGGCGGGTCGACCGCAATTGGGGAAAGCGCATCCGCAGTCGCGGGCATCGAGGGCGCGGCGGATGCGGCGGGGGATGACTCGGGTCGTCTTGCCGACGTCGAGCGGGTTTCCGTTGTCGTCCATGACGATCGGGGTGATGGCGGCGTCGCAGGACAAGATGGCCGCCGTTCGGATGCTGATCGGTCCCATCCAGGGCATCCAAACCGGGCCACGTCTGATAAATGACCGTCCGGGATCTCGGGGTTCATCGGCGTCTGCGCGGGGTGACTCGCTGTTGCCGTGTGGTTCGTTGCCACTTTCGCCGAATCGTTCCGTGTCGCCAATCTCATTCCCGCCGCATGCAGCGTTGTCTCTGCTGCTGCCGTTGCTGTTCGGTGTATCGCCGTCGTCCGAGCAGTCAGTGTCGCTGGTGTGTCGTGCGGTGGCGTTGGCGAGGTCGTGGAGGCCGACGAAGACTGTCACGTGGGGCTTTTCGCCGCCTTCGCCGGGGGCGTCGCCGGAGTCGAGGTAGTGGCGGATGATGTCAGTGAGGGCGTCGGCGCGTCGTTGGGGTGCGCTGCGGGGGTCCTGGTCGGGTTCGCCGTCGGTGTTGTTGCGTCCGGGTTGGGGCTTCGACAGGGCGGAGAGGGCAGTGAGTAGCTGTTCTCCGCTGGTCTTGTCCAGGTGGCCTTTGATGCGGACCCGTCCGCCGGCGGTGGGGGAGGCGAAGAGCTCGTTGAGCTGTTCGTTCTCGTCGTCGGGTGGTGGTCCGTCGTCGTCTGCGGCGAGCATGGATTTGAGGGCAGCGGCGCGGTGGCCGGTGTCGGCGGAATGTTCGTGTTCTGCGGCGGCGACAAGGTAGTCGGTGCATTGCTGGGTGCATTCGGCGACGGGATCGGTGTAGTGGCCGTCCACGTAGTCGGGGGCGATTCCGGAGATGAGGTCGGGGATCTGGTCGAGGAGGTTGGTGATCGCCCGTACCTGGTCCATGTCGACGGCGCCTGCGGTGAAGGCGTCGGCGACGTCGGTCCGGTCGTGGAGGCTGCGTCCGGCGGTGATGATCTTCTTGGCCTGTCCGGGGGTGAGCTTGCAGGCTCCGGACAGCCATGCCTGTGTCGATGACGCGCCCAACGTGGCGGAAATACAACGTTCGTCGATCTCGTGGACAAGGCGCACGCGCAGAGCGTCGAGTTGCCGCATCCGCGCCGACAACTCCGGCACCAATGCCAGCAACGAACCCTCGTCGAGACGCCACGCCTCCACCCTGCGGGGTGTCGTGAGCGCCTCGTCGAGTTCCATGTCCCCACCATACTCGAACACGTGTTCGATAACAAGGTTACCAGTGGGGTGTTCTATTGCTGCGCACCAATATTCGGGATCGGGAGGTTGCGCTACCACCGAGGGGTCGTGAGGCTGACAGCCGCCGACGGCACGAGACGAGGCTCGGGGTGACCGACCCCAACGTGACCGGTCACCCCGAGCGGCTCGCGTGCGGTCAGCCCTTTGCAGCGGAGATGCCGGCGCGTCGGCCGTAGAAACTGCCGTCGCCCAACGAGGTTCCCGAGGCGTAGCCGCCCGCGCACACGCCCGACGTGCAGCGGCCGGCCGCGAAGAGTCCGGGGATCGGTTCGCCCGACACGTGCAGCACCTCGGAGTTGATCGTGGTCCGCAGGCCGCCGAGCGTGAAGCCGGCCGTGAAGTTGCGCAGGTCCAGTGCGGCGATCGGGGAGCCGATCGGCTTGCACCACTCGGACTTCTTGCCCAGGACCGGATCCTCGCCGTTCTCGGCGTGCCGGTTGTACACGTCCACCGTCGACACCAGGGTTCCTGCGGGCAGGCCCATGTCCGACTCGAGTTCCTCCACCGTCTCGGCGACCCACTTCGGTTGGAACCGGAAGAACGGCGTCGAACTGTCGGCTGCGCAGCCCTCCTCGTAGGCGGACTCGTCGATGATCAGGTAGGCCTGGTTGTCGTTGCGCAGCAACGTCTCCTGGCCGATCCGGCCGGGGTACGTGTCCTCGTTGACGTAGCGCTGGCCGCGGGCGTTGACGAGGATGCCGCGGACCATCAGCTGCGGGTCGCCGAAGAACGCGACCTCGGTGGCATCCATGTGCGCCAGGTCGGCGCCGATCGCCTGCGCCATCTGGATGGCCTTGCCGTCGTGTTCCTCGATCGAGGCCCCGGGCTTGCCGATCAGGCGCGGCGCGTAGTTCTGCACCATCTCCTTGTTGTAGGCGAAGCTGCCGGTGGCCAGCACCACGCCGGTGCGGGCGCGGACGGCGACCTCCTTGCCGTAGTGCTTGGCGACGATGCCCACCACACGGTCACCGTCGACGATCAGGCGCTGCACCCGCATGTCGTACTCGTGCCGCACGCCGAGCTTCTCGGCGGTCTCGACGAGTGGCTTCATCAGCATGAAACCGCCGCCCTTCTCGCCGGTCCGCTTCCCGGTCATCTGCGGGACGTGCCCGCGCGGGGCGGCGGTGGCGACCGAGTTGAACGGCGCGGCGTTCTCGCCGCCGGAGTACATGAGTCCGTCGTCGAACGGGGTCTCCCAGCCGGGCTGGCCGTAGAAACTCTCCTTGAACGGCACCCCGTTGTCGACGAGCCAGTTGTAGTGCTCGACGCTCCCGTTGCAGTAGTCGGTGATCTTCTCCTCGTCGGCACCGGGGCCGAGCGCCGCCATCATGAAGGCTTTCATGTTCTCGGGGGAGTCCTCGAACCCGAGCGCCTTCTGCAGCGGAGTGCCCCCGCCCAGGTAGATGAAGCCGCCGGCGAGGGCGGCCGCGCCACCCCATCCGCTGGTGCGCTCGAGCACCAGCACGTCGGCGCCGGCGCGGGCCGCCTCGATGGCGGCGCTGACGCCCGCGATGCCGAAGCCGGCGACGACCACGTCGGCCTCGTGGTGCCAGGTCTGCACCTGATCGGCGGACAGTGGGCGGATGGGGGTGGCGTCGGCCATGGATCGGGTCCTTCTCTCGAGAGTTGTTGCCTTCAGTGCAGTATTTCTCGTTCCGGCGTCAGCCGGTGGCCGAATCCGCGGACTCGGCCTCAGTCGCCTTCGCTGCGGCGCGGGCGGCCTTGCGCCGGTCCGCCTTCACCGCGATGAGCGCGTTGTTCAGCCCGGTGCCCAGCGGCCAGCCGACGTAGTGACACAGGAAGATCGCGGCCTCCTCGCACTGCTGCTCGGTGAGCTCCTCGTTGTGCAGCGCGGCGTTGAGCTGGATCTTCGCGACATCGCCCTGCCCCTGCGCGGTGATCGCGCCGAGCAGCAGCAGTCGCCGGTCGCGCAGGCTCAGGCCCGGGCGGGTCCAGATGTCGGCGAACAGGTGGTCCGCGGTCACGGCGAAGAAGTCGCCGGGGACGTTCGCGGGCATCTCCCACCCGTACACCTGGTTCATCATCGCGACGCCGCGAGCCCGCGCCTCGGTCAGTTCGTTCTGGTCGGTCACGCGTGCTCCTTCTCGAAGGTTTCGGACAGGTCGCCGGCCCCGACCCCGAGGCCGGGCCCGAGGCCCGAGAGCGCCCGGGTGGCGAGCGGCAGGTCGACGTCGAGGCGTTCGCCGAGGTCGAGTGCCAGGGACAGATCCTTCTCGCCGAGGTTGCGGACGTGGCTCAGGATCGAGAACCAGGGGTCCGACTCGGCGACCGGGGCGGTGGTCTCGCGCAGCATGATCGCGCCGGCGCCACCGGTGATCGCGTCGGTGTGCCGGACCACCTTGCCGAGCTTCCGGATGTCCAGACCGGCCGCCTCGGCGAGCCGCTGCGCCTCCGTGGCGGCCGTGAACGAGATGAAGTGGAGCAGGTTGCGGGCCAGCTTCATTCGCGTTCCGGCACCGACCTCACCGGCATGGACGACCAGTTCCGCGAACCGGCCGAACGGTTCGCGGACCGCGGCGAAGGCCTCCTCCGAGCCGCCGACCATCACCGCGAGGCGGCCCTGCTGGGCGCCCGGTGCTCCGCCGCTGATCGGTGCGTCGATCAGGTGGATGCCCGACGCGGCGCAGGTCTGCGCGAGGTCGATCGCGGTGACGTCCGAGATCGTCGAGTGCACCGCGATCACCGTGCCGGGTCGCGCGGTGGACAGGATGCCGTCCGGGCCGGCGACCACGTCGCGCACCTGGGCGTCGTCGAGCACGGTCACCGAGATCACCGTGGCCTCGGCGGCGACCGCGGCCGGAGTGGCCGCGGCGCGCGCGCCCGCCGCGGTGAACGGCTCCGTCGCCTCGGCGCGGGCGTCGCAGACCACCAGGCCGCCGGGCCAGTCCAGCAGTCGCGTGGCCATCGGCGCGCCCATGTTGCCGAGACCGATGTATCCGATCGTCGTGTCGGTGTTCATGTGGCTGCCGGAGTCGGGGGCGGCCGCGGTCATGACCGGTAGACCTGTCCGCCGTCGACGTTGAAGATCTGGCCGGTGACCCAGCCGGCCTCGTCGGAGAGCAGGAACAGGCACATGCCGACCAGGTCCTCGGTGGTTCCCATGCGCTGCAGCGGAATTCGCTTGACCATGTCCTTGACGATGTTCCCGGGAGTGACCGTGCGGGTGGCCTCGGTGTCGATCGGGCCGGGGGCGATCGCGTTGATGCGGATGTTCGACCAGCCCAGCTCGGTCGCGAGCTGCTGGGTCAGGCTGTTGACCCCGGCCTTCGCCAGGCCGTAGTAGTTCGAGTACAGCCAGGCCGCGGTGGAGGACTGGTTCACGATGGAGCCGCCGTTCGCCCGCATGTGCGGTACCACGGCGCGGCAGACCTGCAGCGCGCCGTCCATGTTCACGCTCATGAACTTGCGGTAGTAGTCCCAGTCCACGGTCAACAGGGAGTCGATCTTCATCCCGCCGTAGATCGCGGCATTGTTGACCAGGTGTTCGATGCTGCCGAACTTCTCGATGGTGAAGTCGGCCAGGGCCTTCGCCGAGGTCCCGTCCGCGACGTCGACCTCCTTGAACACCGCCGAGCCGCCGTCAGCGACGATCTGCTTGGCCACGGTCTCGCCGAGCTCGCGGTTCAGGTCCGCGACCACCACGTTCGCGCCCTCGGTGGCCAGTGCCTTGGCATACCCCTCGCCGATGCCCTGCGCTGCGCCGGTGACGATGGCTGTGCGTCCGTCGAAACGTCCCATTGTCGGATCCTGCTTTCTCGTTGTCTCGGTTGGTCTAGGTGGTGGCGGGGCCGGCGACGAGCTTGGACTCGAGGTACTCCTCGAAGCCGAGAACGCCCATCTCGCGGCCGATGCCGGACTGCTTGTAGCCGCCGAACGGCGCGTCGGCGGAGTACCAGAGGCCGCCGTTGACGCCGAGCGTGCCGGTACGGACGCCCGTGACGACGCGCTCGATGCGCTCGGGGTCGGTGCCCCAGACCGCCCCGGACAGGCCGTACGGCGAGTCGTTGGCGATCCGGATCGCGTCGTCGTCACCGTCGTGCGGCAGGATGACCAGCACGGGGCCGAAGATCTCCTCCTGTGCGACCCGGGCGGAGTTGTCCAGTCCGGCAATGAGAGTCGGTTCGACGAAGTATCCGCGGTCCTGGCTCTCCGGACGTCCGCCGCCGGTGACGAAGGTGCCGCCCTCCTCGATGGCGAGCTTCAGGTAGCCCTCGACCCGGTCGCGCTGCTTCGCCGAGATCAGCGGGCCGCACACGGTGCCGGGCTTGGTCGGGTCCCCGGCCCGGACACTGGCCATCGCCTTCGCTGCCGCCGCAACCGCCTCGTCGTACTTCTCCCGCGGAACGAGTAGACGGGTGCACAGCGCGCAGCCCTGGCCGGCGTGCACGGACACGGAGAAGGCGGCCATCGAACAGGCGGCCTTGATGTCGGCGTCGTCGAGGACGATGAATGCCGACTTGCCGCCGAGTTCGAGGAAGACCTTCTTGAGCGACTCCGACGCCGAGGCCATCACCGCGCGACCGGTGGCGGTCGAGCCGGTGAACGAGACCAGGTCGACGCGGGGGTCGGTGCACAGTTGCGCGCCGAGAGAGTGGTCGGTGGACGTGACGATGTTGACGACGCCGGCCGGGATCTCGGTCTCCTCGGCGATCACCTTGCCGACCAGCGCCGCGCACCACGGGGTGTCCGGTGCCGGCTTGAGTACGACGGTGTTGCCCGCGGCGAGCGCCGGGCCGAGCTTGGCGAAGTTGATCTGGTGCGGGAAGTTCCACGGCGTGATGGCGCCGACGACGCCAACCGCTTCCTTGAGCAGGCGCCGGTGTGTGGGAATCCCCATCGGTGTGGCGTTTCCGAGATCCTGCTCCCACGAATAGCTTTCGGCTAGATCCGCCCAGAAGTGGAGGTCAGCGATCGGTCCCTCGAGCTGCGGCCCGGCGGTGAGCATGGCGGGGGCTCCGACCTCGGCGATGGTGATCTCGCGCAGCTCCTCGATGTGGGACTGCAGCGCATCGCAGAGTTGTCGCAGGCACCGGGCGCGGAATGCGTGGTCGCGGCTCCAGGTGGTCGTGTCGAAGGCTCGTCGTGCGGCGGCGATGGCGGCGTCCATGTCTGCTGCCGTGCCCTCGGCGGCGAGGCCGACGACTTCCTCGGTGGCCGGGTTGAGGATCTCGAAAGTCCCTCCGGAACCCGGAATCAGCTTTCCGTCGACGAGCAGTGCCGAGCTGTCGGCAGGTCGAAGCGTCATTGCGCAAACCCTCCCTTTCTGGACAGGTGTCTGGACTATAGTTCGAACAAATGTCACATGCAATGGGTTTCGGGCAGAAGCGATTTCGAGTTCGGGTATCGACAAACGGCGGAAGTCGTGTCTACTCTTCGTCACACCGCCGCGTTGCCCGGCCGTCAGTGCCGGGGCAGTCGCCGCCGCTCGCGAGCCTCTCCGCCCGCGATGTCCGGCTGGTGGGTGCAGTGCGCGCCGTTCGCCGTTCCCCGTTCGTTCGATCAGAGGGAGAGATGCAATGAATCGAGTTGCCGGCAAGAAGATCATTCCTTAGGGCTCGGGCCGGCAAACATGAAGAAATCGACCGGCGCGCCGCGACTCGACGACCATTGTCCTGGACAGGAGCCTGTAGTAGCGTCCAGACATGTGTCCAGTCCCAGTTTCGAGTCCACACGACGGCGCCTGACCGAGAAGCAGGCCGAGACCGTGGACCGATTGACGCAGGCCGGCGTGGAGGTACTGCGCGAGCAGGAGTTCGCCGGGTTGACGGTGCGGGCGGTGGCCTCGCGCGCCGGGGTGGGGCCCGCCACGGCCTACACCTACTTCTCCTCGAAGGAACACCTCGTCGCCGAGATCTTCTGGCGGCGGCTGCAGAGCTCGCCAGTCGTCGACGGTGACGGACTCGACCGCACCGCCCGGGTGCTGGCGGTGCTGCGGAACATCGCTCTGCTGATCGCCGACGAACCGGCGGTGTCCGCAGCGGTGACCAACGCACTGCTCGGCGCAGACCCGGACGTGGAGCATCTGCGCGGCCGGATCGGCGCCGAGATCCACGGGCGACTCGCCGCGGCGCTCGGGCCGGGCAGTGACCCCGACCTCATCGAGACTCTCGAACTGCTCTATGCCGGAGCGCTTCTGCGCGCCGGCATGGGGTACGGCACTTACGCGCACATTGCCGGACGCCTCGAGGCGTCCGCAAGACTGATCCTGGAGTAGCGATGACCGAAGCCCTGATCGACCCGGTGGTCTTCAATCCGTACGACTACCAGTTCCACGACGACCCCTACCCCGTGTACAAGCGACTCCGGGAGGAGTCGCCGATCTACCACAATCCGGACCTCGGGTTCTGGGCGCTCTCGCGGCACGCGGACGTAGCCGACGCGTTCAAGGACAACCGCCGCCTGTCGAGTGCCAACGGCGTCTCGCTCGACCCGGCAGCGTACGGCCCGCACGCCCACTACGTGATGTCCTTCCTCGCGATGGATGATCCGCGGCACATGCGGTTGCGGCAGTTGGTCTCTCGCGGATTCACCCCCCGCCGGGTCGCCGAACTCGACGGTCGCATCCTGGAGCTGACCCAGCTGCACCTGACCCCCGCGCTCGCGGCGGGAGAGTTCGACTGGATCGCAGAGGTCGCAGGCAAGCTGCCGATGGACGTCATCTCCGAGTTGATGGGCGTCCCGCAGCCGGACCGTGCCGAACTGCGCCGGATGGCGGACCTGGTGGTGCACCGCGAGGACGGCGTTCTCGACGTCCCGCAGGCAGCGGTCGAGTCCTCGATGGCGCTGATGACCTACTACCGGGACATGATCGCCGAGCGCAGGCGCTCGCGCACCGAGGACCTCACGTCGGCGCTGCTCGACGCGGAGATTGACGGGGACAAACTCTCCGACGCCGAGATCCTCGGATTCATGTTCCTGATGGTGGTGGCGGGCAACGAAACCACCACCAAACTGCTCGGCAATGCGCTCTACTGGGGCGCACGAAATCCTGCTCAGGTGGCCCCGGTGCTGGCCGACCCGAGCCTGGTGTCCGACTGGACGGAGGAGACGCTGCGCTACGACACGTCGAGTCAGATCGTCGCGAGGACTACCGCGGAGGATCTCGAGTACTACGGCCAGACCGTGCCGGCGGGGGAGAAGATGCTGCTCCTGATCGGCTCGGCCAACCGTGACTCCGACGTCTTCGACGACGCCGACGAGTACCAGATCGGCCGCAACTCGACCAACAAGCTGGCCAGCTTCGGCGGCGGCGTGCACTTCTGCCTCGGCGCCCACCTGGCCCGGCTCGAGACGAACATCGCGCTCGCCGAGTTCGCCCGCCAAGTATCCGGATTCGAGGTCGACGAGTCCGGGATGGAACGTGTCCATTCGACGAACGTGCGGGGCTTCGCGGCCCTGCCGGTGAAGGTGCAGGTGCGCTGATGCCCAGATTCGAACCCAATCCGGACCGGCGGCCGGCGCTGATCAGCGGCGCCTCGTCCGGGATCGGCGAGGCGACCGCCTACGCGCTCGCCGAGCTCGGTCACCCGGTCGCTCTCGGTGCCCGACGGGTTGAGCAGAGCGAGGCGATAGCCGAGAAGATCCGCAGCAATGGTGGAGAGGCGTTCGCGCATTTCCTCGACGTCACCGACAACGAGTCGGTCGACGCGTTCGTCACCGCCGCCGAGGCGGCTCTCGGCCCGGCAGAGATCGTCGTCTCCGGCGCCGGCGACCTCGAGTTCGGCACAGCGGACGAGATGGACCCCGTCAGGTTCGCCAAGCAGATCGACGTGCACCTGGTCGGTGCGCAGCGGTTGGCGTACCGGGTGCTGCCGGGGATGCGGGCGCGGCGGCGCGGCGACTTCGTGCTGATCGGTTCGGACTGTGCCGACCGGCCTCGGCCGGGGATGGGCGCCTACGACGCGGCCAAGGCCGGACTCGAGGCGATGGGCCGGCAGATGCGAATGGAGCTCGAGGGCACCGGGATTCGCGCATCCATCGTACGGCCCGGTCCCACTTTCACCGGGATGGGGATGGATTCGACCCCCGAGATCCTCGCCCCCGTGGCCGAACTCTGGACCAAGTGGGGGTTTGCGCGGCACGGCTTCTTCCTGCGTGCCTCCGACATGGCCAACGCCGTGGTCGCTGTGGTCAGCGCACCGCGCGGCGCGCACCTGGTCCTCGTCGAGGTCCAGCCCGAAGCGCCCCTCAACCCGCTCCCGACCACCACCTCGCAGGAGACGAAATGACACACGGAGTGCAGGATAAGTCCACGGCACTGCCCAACCCACCCCGGGTGTCCGGCGGCGAGCACGAGCACGGGCACCTCGAGGAACTGCGCACCGACCCGATCACGTTGATGCGCCGGGTGCGCGAGGAGTGCGGCGACGTCGGGATCTTCCAGCTCGCCGACCGCGAGGTGGTGCTGCTCTCCGGCGCCGAGGCCAACGAGTTCTTCTTCCGCTCCAGCGACGAGGACCTCGACCAGCAGGCCGCCTACCCGTTCATGAAGCCGATCTTCGGCGAGGGCGTGGTCTTCGACGCCAGCCCCGAGCGGCGCAAGGAGATGCTGCACAACTCCGCGTTGCGCGGTGAACAGATGAAGGGCCATGCCGCCACCATCGGCGCCGAGGTCGAGGCGATGGTCGCGGGCTGGGGTGAGGAGGGCGAGATCGACTTGCTCGACTTCTTCGCCGAATTGACCATCTACACCTCGTCGTCCTGCCTGATCGGCAAGAAGTTCCGCGACCAGCTCGACGACCGGTTCGCCAAGCTCTACCACGAGCTCGAACAGGGCACCGACGCCATCGCTTTCGTCGATCCCTATGCGCCGATCGAGAGCTTCCGGCGCCGCGACGAGGCCCGGGTCGCGCTGGTCGCCCTGGTGCAGGAGATCATGAACGGCAGGATCGCGAATCCGCCGCAGGGTAAAGACGATCGCGACATGCTCGACATTCTCGTGTCCGTCAAGGACGAGAAGGGCGATCTGCGATTCAGTGCGGACGAGATCACCGGCATCTTCATCTCGATGATGTTCGCCGGCCACCACACCACCTCCGGTACCGCGGCCTGGTCGCTGATCGAGTTGCTGCGGCACCCCGACGCGATGGAACGGGTGGTGACCGAACTCGACGAGCTGTACTCCGACGGTGCGGACATCAGTTTCCATGCGCTGCGCCAGATCCCGGTACTCGAGTCGGTGATCAAGGAGACGCTCCGACTGCACCCGCCACTGATCATCCTGCTGCGGGTGGCCCGCGGCGACTTCGAGGTCGGCGGCTACCAGATTCACGAGGGCAATCTCGTCGCGGCGACCCCGGCGATCTCGAACCGGATCGCCGAGGACTTCCCGCAGCCGGACCAGTTCGATCCCGGGCGCTACATCGACCCGAACCAGGAGGACATCGTCAACCGGTGGACCTGGATCCCGTTCGGGGCGGGCAGGCACCGCTGTGTCGGGGCCGCGTTCGCGCAGATGCAGCTCAAGGCGATCTTCTCGATCCTGTTGCGGGACTACGAGTTCGAGATGTCGCAGCCGTCCGACTCGTACCGCAACGATCACAGCAAGATGGTCGTGCAGCTGCAGCAACCGTGCCGGGTGCGTTACCGCAGGCGGACCTCGCGTGCCGCATCGGTGGGTGCCGGTGCAGCCGCCCCGGCAGGTTGCCCGGTCGCACACACCGACCGCGAGGGGTGAGTCGTGCGTATCGAGGTGGACCTGGACCTGTGCCAGGGCCACGCGGCCTGCGAGATGGAGGCGTCCGAGGTGTTCTCGGTGCCCAGCCGCGGGAAGGTGAACCTGCTCGACCCGTCGCCGCCGGAATCGGCGCGCGCGGACGTGGAGAACGCCGTCCGGTACTGCCCGACGCAGGCCCTGCGGATCGTCGAGGACTGACGCGAACCACACGAAGACTTCACACACTCGAGGGAGACGATTGACGATGACCGGATTCGACCGCGCCGAGCTCGACGAGATGGTTGAGCGCTGGATCGACGCGAACAAGAAGGCCGAGGCGGCCGGCGACTGGAAGCCGTTGGCGGACATGTACACCGAGGACGCGACCTACGGCTGGAACTACGGCCCGAAGCAGGACTTCATGGCGGTCGGACGCGAGGAGATCCGGGAGGTGGCGCTCGGTCTGGAGATGAACGGGCTTGAAGGCTGGGAGTACCCGTACCAGGACTTCGTCGTCGACGAGCGCAGCGGCAACGTGATCGGGCTGTGGAAGCAGATCTCCGACGCGAAGCGCGAGGACGGCAGCAACTACGCCGTGTACGGCATCGGCGGCAGCTGGTTCCGGTACGGCGGGAACTTCCAGTGGTCGTGGCAGCGCGACTTCTTCGACTTCGGCAACGTCTCCGCGCTGTTCATGGAGATGATCCAGAACAACGCGCTGTCGAAGGGCATGCAGTCGCGGATCCAGCGATCGCTCTCCGGCGAGCACCTGCCCGGCTGGTACCCGGTGGGCAAGGCGCCGGTTCCGCTGTGGTGAGTCCGGTGACGCGTCCGCAGCGCTCGTTCGCCGACCTGTCCCGGCACGACCTCGCGACCCTGGTGCCCGAACTGCTGCTGTGCGGCCAACTCATCGACCGGTCCGGGATGGCCCACCTGATCGTGGAATTCGGCCGCGACGGCATGGGGCAGGTCGCGATCGAGGAGTGGCAGGCGTCCAGTCCTTGGTACACGCGCCGGATGCAGAGGGCGTTGAACTACGAGGGCGACGACGTGGTGACCATCTTCAAGGGTCTGCAGCTCGACATCGGGGCGCCGCCGCAGTTCATGGACTTCAGGTACCGGGTCGACGACCCGCAGCACGGCGAGTTCTGGCTCGATCACTGCGGCGCGCTGATGGACGTCGAACCGCTCGGAGACGAGTACGTGAAGACGATGTGCCACGACATCGAGGACCCGACCTTCGATGCGACCGCGCTGGCCACCAATCCGCACGCCCAGGTGCGGCCGATTCACCGGCCACCACGCAGGCCCGCGGACCGCAACCCGCACTGCGCGTGGACGGTGATCATCGACGAGGCGCACGTGCCGCCGGTGATGGAGTCGCACACCGAACAGATCGGCCGAACCGCTGCAGTCGCCGTCGAGTTGAGCCCGATCGACACCGCGGGCGAGGGCAACCACGACTACTCAGGACCGCTGCTCGCCGACGTCAGGTTCTCGGACTTCTCCCAGTCGGCGCTGGTGCGTATCGCCGAGGAGGTGTGCCTGCAGCACCACCTGCTCGCGCTCGGATTCCTCCTGGCGGTGCGCAAGCGAGTCGACGAGGACAAGGCCCTCGAGATCACCCGCAAGCAGCTGACCGGGATCGCGGGCGTGGCCGCGCAGCGCATCCGCGACGCGCTCGGCCTGCCCGCCGATCTCGAAGGACTCGCCACGGTGCTGTCGCTGCACCCGCTGCTGGGCCCGAAGCAGTACGTGGACAGCGAGATCCGATTCGACGGTGACAGTCTCGCGTTGTGGATCGGCCGGCGCGGCCTCGTCGACGCCGACGGCGGTTGGCCGACCCTCCTCGACGGCGAACACCTCGAGCCGCTGCACGCGTTGGTGCGGGGGGTGAACCCGCACTTCACTGTGCGGGTGGTGACCGAGGAGCCGGACGGCCTGCTCGTCGCGGTCGACACCGCCGCCGAGCCGGCACCCGAATGCGTCGAGGTCGCGATCACCAAGGTCAGCACCGGCGCGGGATTTGTGTTCGAAGATCGTGGAATTCCCCTTCCTCTCTACGTAATTCGCCGCTCCACGTAGTCTGAGCGGCCGACCCATGTAAGGACCTCGCATGGCCTACACGTTCGCCGACCTGTTCGAGCATTCGGTCGACGCGATGCCGGACCGTCTTGCCCTGATCGCCTCGGGGGAGGAGGTCACCTACCGCGAGCTCGAGGAGCGCGCCAACCGGTTGGCACACCACCTCGAGACCGCCGGATTCGGTGCGGGTAGCCACATCGGCATCCACATGCACAACTCGATCGAGACGATGGTCGCCGTGCTGGCGGCCTTCAAGATTCGGGCGGTGCCACTCACCGTGAACTACCGGTACACCACGGACGAGTTGGTGTACCTCTACGACAACGCCGACCTGGACGCGCTGGTGTTCCATCGCGGATTCGCCGAGCGGGTGGCCGAGGCGCTGCCCCAGGTCCCGCGGATCCGGCACCTGGTCGACGTCCCGGACGCTCTCGCGACCGGAACCGAGCCCTCACTGCCCGGTTCGGTCCGCTACCAGGACGCGCTCGCGGCGGCCTCTCCGGAACGTGGTTTCGCCGAGCGCAGCGGCGACGACGTCTACATCCTGTACACCGGCGGCACCACAGGCAGGCCCAAGGGCGTCGTCTGGCGTCAGGAGGACATGTGGCGGGTGCTCGCGGGCGGACTGGACTTCTTCACCGGTGAGCCGATCGCCGACGAGTACCAGCAGTCCCGGACGGGGGCGGCCGGGGAGCCGATGCGGATGCTGATCCTGCCGCCGCTGATCCACACCTCGGCGCTGATGCCGACGTTCACCGCGCTGCTCGCCGGCAATGCGGTGATCTACGACCCGAGGTTCGACGCCGCCCGCACGTGGGAGCTGGTGGGCAGGCATCGTCCGACCGCGATGGTCATCACCGGCGATGCAATGGGCAGGCCGCTGGTGGAGGCGCTGCGCGGCGCCGGCGCGGACACCTCCAGCCTGGCCGTGGTGGCCTCCGGCGCCGCACTGTTCTCCGGTTCGGTCAAGGATGCCTTCTTCGAGGCCCTCCCGAACCTGATGATCTCGGATTCGGTCGGATCCTCCGAAACCGGTTTCGGGGGAATCGGGTTCGCGACCAAGGGGCTCGAGCAGCACGGCGGACCGAAGGTGGGTTCGCACCGCCACACCGTCGTCGTGGACGACGAGAACCGGGTGCAGGCACCGGGATCCGGAGCCGAGGGCTGGCTCGCCAAGATCGGACCCGTGCCGCTCGGGTACTACAACGACCCGGTCAAGTCCGCGGAGATCTTCCGTGAGGTGTTCGCAGACGGTCGTTCTCAACGGGCAGTGGTCACCGGGGACCGCGCCCGGATCGAGGACGACGGCTCGGTGACTCTGCTCGGTCGCGGCAACATGGTGATCAACACCGGAGGCGAGAAGGTGTTCGCCGAGGAGGTCGAGGCGGTGGTGAAGGCCCATTCCGACGTCTACGACGCGATCGTGATCGGCGTGCCCGACGAGCGGTGGGGCAACCGGGTGGCCGTCGTGATGCGCGCGCGAGACGGCCTGCCCGACTTCGAGAGCATCGAGAAGCATGCCCGCAGCCAACTGGCCGGCTACAAGATTCCGCGGTCCTTCTGGATCGTGCCGGAGGTCGAGCGGACGCCGAGCGGCAAGCCGGAGTACCGGTGGGCCAAGGACCACACCGCCGCGCACGCACCCGATCACCGAATCGACTGACTTCCCACACGAAAGGTCCAGCCATGACCGAGTTGAACGCACCGACGCTCGACCTGCCGACGGGCTTCGACGTCACCGACCCGAAGCTGTACGGCGAGCGAGTTCCGTTGGCAGAGTTCGCGCAGCTGCGGCGCTGCGCCCCGGTGTGGTGGAACGCCCAGGAACCGGGGACCGGTGGATTCCACGACGGCGGTGCCTGGGTGGTGTCCCGCCACGCCGACGTGCGTGACGTGTCGCGGCGGCCGGAGGACTTCTCCAACAACGTCAACGGGGCGATCCCGCGGCATCAGGACGACATCTCCGCCGAGGAGTTGGAGGTGACCAAGCACGTCCTGATCAACAAGGACGCACCTGAGCACACCCAGCTGCGCAAGCTGGTCTCCCGGCTGTTCACACCGCGATCGGTGGAGTCGATGCGCTCGGCGCTGGACGAGCGCGCCGAGCGGATCGCGTGTGCGGCGGTGGCGAACCCGAGGGGGGACTTCGTCACGGAGGTGGCCAGTGAGCTTCCGATGCAAGCGATCTCGGAGCTGCTCGGAGTTCCGCAGGACGCACGTCGGCAGTTGTTCGACTGGTCGAACCAGATGACCGGTTACGACGACGAGACCCTCGAGGGCGCGTCGCGGATGGCGTCGGCGCAGATCCTCGGCTATGCCTACCAGTTGGCCGAGGCCAGGCGCGAGGACCCGACCGAGGACATCATCTCGCAGCTGGTGCACGCGGACGTGGACGGCGAGGCACTGACGCCGGAGCAGTTCGGCTTCTTCGTCATCATGCTCGCGGTGGCAGGGAACGAAACCACCCGCAACGCGACGACGATGGGGATGATGGCGTTCCTCGAGCACCCCGAGCAGTGGGAGCTCTACAAGCGGGACCGCCCGAAGACCGCCGCCGACGAGATCATCCGCTGGGCGTCCCCGATCACCTCGATGCAGCGGACGGCACTGGTGGACACCGAGATCGGTGAAACCGAGGTCAAGGCGGGACAGCGGGTGGTACTCCTGTACGGGTCGGCGAACTTCGACGAGGAAGTTTTCGAGAATCCGAACGTCTTCGACATCACCCGGGATCCGAACCCGCACCTTGCGTTCGGCGGTACCGGACCGCACTACTGCATCGGCGCCAACCTGGCGCGGATGGAGATCGACCTGATCTTCAACAAGATTGCGGACCACATGCCCGACATCACCAAACTCGGCGATCCCAGTCGACTGCAGTCCGGCTGGATCAACGGGGTCAAGAGTTTCGAGGTCGACTACGGCACCGGAGGGTCCGCCGGCGGCCGCTGTCCCGTGGCGCACTGACCCGCGGGGGAGCGGATCACGAGGAGGGGGAGGGCGCGTGGTGAACACGAAGTTGACGGGGCCGATGCGTGAGCTCGGCCAGTTCTACCGGATGGGTGCCGACGTCGCGGTCGGCTTGGTACGCACACGCTTCCAGCTCCAGGAGTTTCTCGAACAGAGCTGGATGATCGCGCGGGTGTCGATCGTGCCGACGGTCCTGGTGGCGGTGCCGTTCACCGTGCTGGTGAGCTTCACCCTCAACATCCTGCTGCGAGAGATCGGGGCGGCGGACCTCAGTGGTGCGGGGGCTGCGCTCGGCGCCGTCACCCAGGTCGGTCCGGTGGTGACGGTGCTGATCGTCGCCGGCGCCGGGGCCACCGCGATCGCCGCGGATCTGGGCTCGCGAACCATCCGCGAGGAGATCGACGCGATGGAGGTGCTCGGCATCGACCCGGTCAACCGCCTGGTGATCCCGCGGGTGGTCGCCTCGACGGTGGTGGCGCTGCTGCTCAACGGCTTGGTCTGCGTCATCGGGATCGCCGGCGGATTCGTCTTCTCGGTGTTCCTGCAGGGCGTCAATCCTGGCGCGTTCGCGGACGGGATCACCCTGCTCACCGGGCTTCCCGAGGTCGCGCTGTCGATGGTCAAGGCCGCGCTGTTCGGGCTGCTCGCCGGGTTGGTCGCCTGCTATCGCGGACTGTCGGTGCGGGGCGGGCCGAAGGGCGTCGGGGAGGCAGTCAACGAGACGGTGGTCTACGCGTTCATGGCGTTGTTCGTGGTCAACACCATCGTCACGGCGGTGGGTATCCGACTGACGGCGGGGTGAGCAGGTGGCATTGGCACATCTCGGCAAGTTCGGCGCGACGAGGGCGCGGGTGGCGCGGGCCTCGCGGTCGGTCGACGACATCGGTCGCCAGGCGGTCTTCTTCACCCGGGCGATCGCCTACATCCCGTGGGCCGTACGCAAGCACCCCAAGGAGGTGCTGCGCCTGATTGCCGAAATCAGCATGGGGACTGGCGCGCTGGCGCTGATCGGTGGCACGGTGGCGGTCGTCGGGTTCCTGACCCTCGCCTCCGGCGGCACCATCGCGATCCAGGGATTCAGTTCGCTGGGCAACATCGGTGTCGAGGCGCTCACGGGATTCTTCTCCGCATTCATCAACGTGCGGATCGCGGCGCCGGTGATCGCCGGCATCGGACTGTCGGCCACGATCGGCGCGGGCTCGACCGCACAGATCGGGGCGATGCGGATCAGCGAGGAGATCGACGCGCTCGAGTCGATGGCGATCAGTTCCGTGCCGTACGTGGTGAGTACGCGCGTCGTGGCCGGCATGCTCGCGATCCTGCCGCTCTACTCGCTCGCGCTGGTCGCGTCCTTCCTTGCGGGCCGGTTCACCACGGTGGTGATCTTCGGGCAGTCCTCGGGCCTGTACGACCACTACTTCACGACGTTCCTCGATCCGGTCGACGTGGCGTGGTCGTTCGTGCAGGTGCTGGTGATGGCGATGCTGGTGATGTTGATCCACACCTACTACGGCTACAACGCCGCGGGCGGACCGTCCGGGGTGGGCACGGCGGTGGGTCGAGGGGTCCGGCTGTCACTGATCTGTGTGGTCGCGGTGACGTTGCTCGTCTCGTTGGCGATCTACGGCGGTTCCGGCAACTTCAACCTGTCCGGCTAGGGGAGACACGTGCACAGGTACGGATACAAGCTCGCCGCGCTGGCACTGGTGGTCACGGTGGCCGGCGTCGTCGCCTTGTCGGTGGCGCTGTTCAACCAGTCCTTCACCGACCGCGTCCCGGTCACGGTGCTCGCACAGCGGGCCGGCCTGGTGATGGATCCCGGCGCCCGCGTGAAGATGGCGGGCGTCACGGTCGGCACCGTCGAGTCCATCACGCCGACCGACGATGCGACCGCGAAACTTTCCCTGCTCGTCGATCCCGATGCACTGCAGTCGATTCCGGCCAACGTCGACGTGCAGATCACCTCGAACACCGCCTTCGGCGCGAAGTTCGTCAGCATGTCGGCTCCCGCCGCGCCCACTACCGACCGGCTCGCCGCAGGTGCGACGATCGACGCCTCGCACGTGACCGTCGAGCTGAACACGGTGTTCGAGAAGCTGACGTCGGTTCTTCGCACGGTCGATCCGGGGAAGCTCGACTCGACCCTCGGTGCGATCTCGACCGCCTTGCAGGGACGCGGCGAGCGCCTCGGCGACGCGCTGGGGAAGGCGGACTCCTCACTCGCCGAGTTCTCCACCGCGCGCGGCGCTCTCGACCAGGTGCTGACGGCGCTGCCGCCGGTGACCGACACCTACGCCGCCGTGGCACCGAACCTGATGGCGTCGCTCGGCTCGCTCACCACGACAGGCAACACCGTCCTCGACCAACGGAAGAACATGGATCTGTTGCTGCTCAACGTGACCGGGCTGGCGAACACCGGTCGTGAGGTCCTCGGCGCCAACTCCGACGGCGTCGCGAACGTGCTCTCGTTGCTGAAGCCGACGACGGCGTTGCTCCAGGAATACTCGCCGGCAATCCCGTGCATGTTCCACGGACTGCAGGAGAGCAAGAAGATCGGCGACGGTGCGTACAACGGCCAGCCCGGAATCAAGATGTCGATCGGACTGATCGCGGGCACCGAGCCGTACCACTACCCGGACGATCTCCCCAAGGTCGCCGCCACAGGTGGACCGCACTGCATGGGACTGCCGTTGCGTGACTCGAACGTCAACGCGCCCTTCCTCGTGACCGACATCGGTGTCAATCCCTTTGCCCCGGAACGTCAGCCGAACGGCGGGCAGCCGGCCACGTCGGTGCCGAATCTGATGAGCTACCTGTTCGGGACGGCGGTCCGATGAAGATCAAGGGCTATGCGGTCAAGTTCGGGATCTTCGTCGTCGTGATGGTCCTGGTGAATGCCGGCCTGATCCTGGTGTTCGGGCAGATCCGCGGTGGCGGGGCGAACACGTATGCGGCCGAGTTCGTCAACGTGTCGGGTCTGAAGTCGGGCGACAAGGTGCGCATCGCGGGGGTGCCGGTCGGGGCTGTCAGTTCGGTCGCATTCGGCGAGAACCACCGCGCGCAGGTGGAATTCACCGTCGACTCCGGCGACACTCTGACCGTCGCGACCCGGGCCGCGGTCCGGTATCAGGACCTGGTGGGCAACCGGTACCTCGAACTGCTCGACGGGCCGCGGGGCGCTGAGCCGCTGCCCGAGGGTGAGACCATCCCGATCGACCGCACCGCGCCCGCACTCGATCTCGACGCCCTCCTGGGCGGGTTCCGGCCGCTGTTCCAGGCGCTCGATCCGGAGCAGGTCAACGCCCTGTCGATGTCGTTGCTCGAGGTGTTCCAGGGCCAGTCCGGGACCGTCTCGTCGGTGCTCGCACACACCGGTTCGATCACCAACACGCTCGCCGACCGCGACGAACTCATCGGCCGCGTGATCGGCAACCTTGACGGGGTGCTCAGTGAATTGCGCGGTCGCGGTGGACAGTTCAGCGACACCCTCGACCATCTGCAGCAGTTGGTCAGCGGGCTCGCGTCGGACCGGGAGGTGATCGGCACCGCGGTGACCAGCGTGAACACGGCGACCGGCACGCTCGCCGACCTGCTGACCGAGGTCCGGCCGAACCTCGCCGGCACCGTGTCCAGGCTCGACACCAGCCTGGAGCCGCTGATCGAGCAGCAGGGCGAACTCGACCGCATCTTCGCGTCGATGCCGTCGAACTACCGGCAACTGATCCGGGTCGGTGCGTACGGATCGTTCTTCAACTTCTACCTCTGCGGCATTGCACTGAAGGTCGACGGTGCCGACGGAAAGCCGATGACGGTCAACCTGGCCGACCAGAAGACCGGGAGGTGTGCGCCGCGATGAGGAACATGGTGGAGAGCCAGGCGGTTCGGGTGGGCGTGGTCGGCCTCGCCGTCACGGCGGCGGTGGTGCTCACCGCGCTGCAGTACCAGAACCTGCAGTTCTTGAAGTCGGGTGCGGGATACAGCGCGGTGTTCGAGGACGCGAGCGGCTTGGCCGCGGGTGACGAGGTCAACTCCGCCGGGGTGAAGATCGGCACTGTCGAGAGGATCGGTGTCGAGGGCGGCCGCGCCCGGGTGGACTTCACCCTGGACGCCGCGGTGGGGATGGGTGAGAGCACCGCGGCGGCGATCACCACCATGTCGCTGCTCGGCAAGCGCGCCGTCACCCTCGACCTGGAAGGGGACGGCCGGGTGCCGGTCGGGGGCCAGATTCCCCTCGAGCGCACCAGATCCGCGTACTCGTTGCCGGAGGTACTCGGCGACCTGACCACCACCGTGCAGGACATCCATCTGGACCAACTGTCGGCCTCGCTCGACGAGGTCGGGAAGGTGATGGCCGACAGCGCCCCGAACCTGCGGCCCGCCCTCGACGGGGTCACGCGGATCTCCGACAGCCTCAATCGCCGGGACGAGACGTTGCGGGCGCTGCTCGCCGATGCGAACAAGGTGGCGGGGGTGCTCGCCGAGCGCGGACCGCAGGTCAATTCGCTGCTCGTGGACGGCAATGCATTGCTCGGTGAACTCGACCGCAGGCACGGAGCGCTGGCGGAGGTGATCACCAACGTCTCGGCGGTGTCAACCCAACTCAGCGGCCTGGTGCACGACAACCAGGCGCAGCTGACCCCGGCCCTGGACAAGCTCAACACGGTGGTCGGCATCCTGCAGAAGAACCGGGACAACTTGGCGCAGGGCATCGACGGGCTCGGCACCTACGTGGGGACGCTCGGCGACACGGTCGCCAGTGGTCCCTTCTACTACGCGTACGTGCAGAACCTGATGCCTGCGCAGTTCACCCAGCCGCTGATCAACGCGATGTTCGGGTTACCCCCCGCGCCGCTGCCGATTCCGGAGGTCCGTTGATGTTCACCTGGCGCAGGTTGACGTTCACCGGAGTGGGGCTCGCTGTGGTGGCCGCGGTGCTGGCCACCGGTTACGTTGCGGTGCAACACTTCCGCTACTACCAGGTCACCGCTTACTTCACCTCGACGACGGGACTGTACGTCGGCGACGACGTGCGGGTGGTCGGGGTGGATGTCGGTCGGGTCACCGAGATCAGTCCCGACGGCAACCGGATGCGCGTGCAGTTGAAGCTGGCCCGCTCGGTGCCGGTCGCGGCGGAGGCGAAGGCGCTGATCGTCGCGCAGTCTCTGGTCTCGGCGCGGTTCGTGCAACTGACGCCGGCCGTGACCGACGACAGCAGGCCTACCCTCGGCGACGGGGCCGAGATCGGTCTCGACCGGACCGCCGTGCCGGTCGAGTGGGACCAGGTCAAGGAACAACTCGGGCGCGCCGCGGACGCCTTGGGGCCCAAGGGGAACGACCGGGGTGCCGCGGCCAACCTGCTCGACGCGGCGGGAACCGCATTGCAGGGCAACGGAACCGCCCTGGGCAACAGCGTGACGGAGCTCTCACGGGCGATGAGCACCCTGTCCGACAGCGGTGGCGACCTGTTCGGCACGATCCGCGGCCTGCAGACCTTCACGACCGCCCTGGCCGCCAGTAACGAGCAGATCGTGCAGTTCCAGGGCCGCCTCGCCACGGTCACGGGCCTCCTGGCCGACAGCCGCACCCAGCTGGCGCCCGCCCTCGCCGACCTGGACACCGCGATCGCCGACGTGCAGCGGTTCGTCACGCAGAATCGCAGCGGACTGACCGAGCAGGTACGCAAGCTGGGGGACGTCTCCCAGGTGCTCGTCGACAAGAAGGACGGACTGGAGAAGATCCTGCACATCGGCCCGACGGCGCTGTCGAACTACTACAACGTCTACCGCCCGGCCCAGGGGGCGATGGTCGGCGTGCCTGCCTTCCAGAACATGGGCAACCCGATCGACCTGATCTGTGGCGGAATCGCCGGACTCGCCAACGAGACCTCCGCCAAGGGCGCGGAGCTGTGCGCGCAGTACCTCGGGCCGCTGCTGAACACCGTCCGGGCCAACTACCCGGATCTGAGCATCAACCCGACGCGTGCGCTCGGCGCCACCCCGGATCAGTTGGTGTACAGCGAACCCCAGTTGAAGCCGGCGGCGGCGGCGGCGGCGACTCCCACCCTGGCCATGCCGACGGTGCCGGTGCCGCCGAACCTGGCCCAGCTGATGACGCCCGGGAAGGCGACTAGATGACCGTGCGCGCGTGGGGGATCGGCGGCGGCACTCTGGCCGCGATGGTGCTGGTGTCGGGGTGTCAATGGAGCGGATTGAACTCGGTTCCGCTGCCGGGCGCCGCCGGACGCGGCCCGGGTAGCTACGAGGTGGTGATCGAGATGCCCGACGTCACCTCGATCAGTCCGAACTCGCCGGTGCTCGTGGGTGATGTCACCGTTGGCAGCATCCGGTCGATCGAGACGGAGGACTGGCACGCGAAAGTGACGGTGTCGCTGGACGAGTCGGTGCGGCTGCCCGCGAACGCCACCGCCCGGATCGGGCAGACCAGCCTGCTCGGGTCCAAGCACGTCGCGCTGGCGCCGCCGACGGGCGTGCCGCCGGAAGGCACGCTGACCGCCGGCTCGGTGATCCCGCTGGCCTCGGCGGGCGTGTACCCGACCACCGAGGAGGCGCTGACCGCGCTGTCGGTGGTACTCAACGGTGGCGGACTCGCCCAGGTGCACAGCATCGCCACCGAGCTGAACAAGGCGATGAGCGGCCGGACCGACTCGGTGCGGGACCTGCTGTCGCAGATGGACTCGCTGGCGGACACGCTGGACAGGCAGCGGGGTGCGATGGTGACCACGATGGCGAACCTGGACGGGTTCGCCGGCGAGATCAACGGCCAGCGGGACGTCCTCGGCAAGGCTCTCGAGACTCTGGATCCGGCGATGGCCGAACTGGCCGGGCAGCGCGCCCAGCTGACGACGGCCCTCGACTCGGTGGGCAAACTGGGGAACGTCGGGACCGACCTGGTCAACCGGACCAGGGCCGACCTGTCTGCGAACCTGGCCGCCCTGGAACCGACGCTGCAGCGGGTGGTCGACACTGGGCCGGACCTGATCAATAATCTCGGCAACCTGAGCACGTTCCCGTTCCCGCAGACCACTATCGACCAGGGCATGCGAGGCGACTACACGAACCTGTGGGCGTTGATCGACCTCACCACGCCCCGTCTGCGGTCCGGGCTCGGGTTCGGTACCCCGCTCGGTCCGCCGCAGGCCCCGGTCGCTGCCGGTGGTCAACCCGTGAATCCGTTGACCGCGCCGCTGCAGACGGCGGCGCCCGCGACGACAGGGGCGCGGCGATGATCCTCACACCACTCGTTCGCAGGCAGTTGACGATCTTCGCCGTGCTCGCGGTGATCGGGATGACCGCGGCCGCGATCTCGTACCTGCGGGTCCCGACGATGCTGGGCATCGGGCGCTACTCGGTGACGGTGGAGCTGCCCAATGCCGGTGGCCTGTACCGCAACGCGAACGTCACCTATCGCGGCGACACGATCGGTCAGGTGCGGTCGGTGCGGCTGGACCCGGATGCGGTGCGGGCCGAATTGTCGCTGCAGAGTTCGGTTCCCGTGCCGAGCGCCGGACTGACCGCCGCGGTGCGCAGTGTGTCCGCGATCGGCGAGCAGTACGTGGACCTGCAGCCGAGCACCGGCGACGGGCCGTTCCTGAGCGACGGCGACGTGATCGGCAAGGGGCAGGTCACCATTCCACAGGAGATCGGCCCGGTCCTCGATCAGGCGAAGGCGATGCTGGCGTCGGTCCCGCAGGACAAGCTGCGTTCGGTGATCGACGAGTCCGCCGCCGCTTTCGGGGGCAAGGGGCCCGACCTGGCACGGTTGCTCGACTCGACCACCTCGTTCGTCGACCAGATGTCGGGAGCGACAACGCCCGCGACCACCCTGGTCCAGCAGCTGGCACCCCTGCTCGACACCCAGGTGGTGACCGGCGACCAGATCCGGCAGTGGGCTGCCAACGTCGCACACGTCAGCGGCCAGCTGGCCGTCGCGGACGGGTCGGTGCGGGGCATCCTCGACAAGGGCCCGGGTTTCGCCACCGAGGCCGACTCGCTGTTCCAGGACCTGCGTCCGACCCTTCCGGTCCTGCTGGCCAACATGACCAGTACCGCGCAGGTCGCGGTCACGTACAACTCCGCGCTCGAGCAGGTGCTGGTGATCCTGCCGCCGCTGGTGGCGGCCCAGGAGACCGTCGTACAGCGCGGGCAGGAGGACGGCGCCGCCAACGTCAACTTCCACCTGCAGGCACAGGATCCGGCGGCCTGTTCGACCGGGTACCTGCCCGCCGACCAGCGGCGTGACCCGAGCCAGACGAGCGTGCCGGACACGCCGCCGGACCTGTTCTGCAAGGTGCCGCAGGACTCGAAGTTCGCGGTGCGTGGGTCCAGGAACATCCCGTGCATGGAGGTGCCGGGCAAACGGGCCCCCAGTCCCGACATCTGCCGCAGCGCAGCACCGTACGTGGCGTCCGGGACCAACGCGCCGGACGAGCTCTACACAGGCCCGGACGGTGTCGGCTACCAGCACACCGACCTCGCGCCCGCCGCGGGTCAGACCGGGAAGGATCCGGCATGGCAACACCTGCTGACACCTCCGAATCCGTGACTACCGACGTGACGGCTGAGGCGGCCACCGACCCGGCGCCCCGCGGCAGCGCCGGTCGTGCGCGACGAATCACGCTGCGGGTCTTGCTCGTTGCCGCGTCGGTCGGACTGGTGGCAACGGTGGTCCTCGGCGGCGTCGCACTGCGCTCGGATCGGGCGCGGGAGGCGCACCGGCAGGCCCTGGTGGACGCGGCGAGCGAGGGGGTGCTCGCGCTGATCGACGTCCACACCGCGACCGCGGACGCGGATGTGGACAGGCTGAGGTCGCTGAGCACTGGCGCCTTCGCCGACGAGTTGAACGACGGGGGTTCGGGTTTCGTCAAGTCGATCCGGGACTCCGTGGTGAACTCGGACGGTCGGGTCGACGAGGCCGCGCTCGCGAGCGAGTCCGGCGCCTCGGGGGTGGTAGTGGTGGCGGCGTCAGCGCAGGTCTCCAACGCGGCCGGTCCGGCCGCGGGCCGGACCTATCGCCTCCGGGTCGGAGTCGACGAGGTGGACGGGCGGCTGCTGATGTCGAGCGTGGAGTTCGTGCCGTGAGGCGCGCTGTCCTCCGTCGCGCGGCGGTCGTCGTGGTGGCGTTCGCGCTGATGGTGTCGGGTGGTGTGCTGGTGTGGGCGCATCGGCACTCGGTTGCGGTCGAGGCGGCGCGCGTCGAGGCGATCGCGGCCGCGCCGGGTCGCGTCGAGGCCCTGCTGAGCTACAACGCACCCACGGTGGACCGGGACCTCGACGCCGCAGCCGGGGGTGCGACGGGGTCGTTCAAGGACGGCTTCGTGGAGTTCGGCACGAAAACCGTTGCGCCCCAGTCGAAAGAAAAGGGAATCAGCACCAAGGCGCGCGTGGTGGATGTCGGATTCATCAGTGGCGCAACAGATCACGCAGAGCTGCTGTTGTTCGTCGATCAGATCACGACCAGCGTGGCGCAACCGGCCCCGGCGACCACGTCGAGTCGGGTGCGAGTGGGTGTCGAGCGGGTGGACGGGCAGTGGCTGGTCAGTGAGTTGACGCCGGTGTGAGGGGGTGAAAGGCCACTCGCAGGGGTGAGGTTGTCGCCACCTTGGGTGCCTATCGGCGGGGTAGTCGGGGAAGGAAGCTTGTGTGACCGAGCACGACCAACCCCCGCCGAACGAGGAGACAGACAATGTCGAACACCATCAAGCGCGCATTCGCTACCGCAGCCATCGCCGCATTCGCCCTGGCCGCCGGAGCGGGCATCGCCTCCGCTGACGCGAACGGCGGTGCAGGCGCACCCGGTGGCGCAGGCGGAACCGCGCAGTCCGGCAACGCCCAGTCCGGTAACGGTGGCAATGCCACCGGTGGTGCCGGTGGCTCCGGCAACGTCGGTATCGGCGGCGTGAACATCGGCAACGGTAACCAGGGTGGCGTGTCCTCCGGCAACGGCGGCGGAGCGATCGGCGGCAACAGTGGCAACGCCAGCAGTGGTGCGGCCAACGGCGGCGCCGGCGGTGCGGGCGGGGCCGGCGGTGCGGGCGGGACCAACAACCCGACCACCAACAACACCACCACGACAACCACCACTACGCAGGGCTGCCCCTTCTACTGGCCCTTCTGCTGAGACTGGGCATCGACGTTCCAACCCGAGCGGGCCGGCACTCCACCGAGTGCCGGCCCGCTCGGCGTCGTCGACCGTGCCGATCGGGAGCGCGGCGGGAACCCCGAGAGGGGGGTGAAGGGCCACTCGCAGGGGTGGGGTTCTCGCCCCCTCGGGTGCCTATCGGCGGGAGCTGCGAGGGCGGAAGCTTGTGTGACAGAACGAAATCAACCCCACCGAACGAGGAGACAGACAATGTCGAACACCATCAAGCGCGCATTCGCTACCGCAGCCATCGCCGCATTCGCCCTGGCCGCCGGAGCGGGCATCGCCTCCGCTGACGCGAATGGCGGTGCAGGCGCACCCGGTGGCGCAGGCGGCAGCGCCCAGTCCGGTAACGCCCAGTCCGGTAACGGTGGCAATGCCACCGGCGGCGCCGGTGGCTCCGGCAACGTGGCCATCGGCGGGGTGAACATCGGCAACGGCAACCAGGGTGGCGTGTCCTCCGGCAACGGCGGCGGAGCGATTGGCGGTAACAGTGGCAACGCCAGCAGTGGTGCGGCGACCGGCGGCGCCGGTGGTGCGGGCGGGGCCGGCGGTGCGGGCGGGACCAACAACCCGACCACCAACAACAACACCACCACGACGACCACCACGCAGGGGTGCTCGTTCGTCTGGCCCTTCTGCTGACCGAGCCGGATCGCCCGACACGGGGCCGGCACCACGTCACACGGCGGGTGCCGGCTCCGCCTCACCACGAAGGGAACGACCATGCTTGTTTCGAGAACAGTGCTCGACACGACGATCGTCCGGCGCGGCGTCGTCGCTGCAGCCGCGACCTTCCTCATGTTGTCGGCGGGCGCGGGCATTGCTGCCGCACATACGACGGGCCCGGACTTCGGATTCGGCTCGCCCGGCGGCAGTGCGCCCGTGAACGGCGCACAGCCGACCGGCGCAGGCCCGACCGGCGCCGCCGGATCGAACGGAAACGTCGCCATCGGTGGGGTCAATGTCGGCCCGATTGCCGTCGGCGGTATCGGTGCCGGCCCGGGCGGGGTGAACCTCGGCGGACCGAACCTCCCGGGGCTACCTCCCGTGAAATAGGAACCGAGTGTAAGGAACCGCGGCGTCGTCCCGATATGCAGGTACACGTGCAGGTACACGCCAGTTCAGCAGGCTATGTGAGGAGGACACCATGTCGAACACGGTCACCCCCGGGCGTCGGGTCACGGTCCTTGCCGACGACGGCGTCCCACTCGCTGTCCGCGAGTTCGGCAGCCCGGACGCCCCGGTCACCGCGGTTTTCGTGCACGGGCACTGCCTGCGTTCGGAATCCTGGTACCTGCTGCGCGCATTCCTGGACCGCGCCTGCGGACCCGACGTTCGGATGGTGTTCTACGACCACCGCGGCCACGGCGAGTCGGGGCACGCCGCACCGTCCACCTACACGATCGACCAACTCGGGCGCGACCTCGATGCGGTGCTCGCCGCGGTGGTCCCCAGCGGACCGGTGGTGCTCGTCGGACACTCCATGGGCGGGATGACCGCGCTCGCCTATGCGCGGCAGAACCCGTCGCTGGTCGGGTCGCGGCTGGCCGGGATCGCCTTGATCTCCACCGCCGCGAACGGCCTCGCCGAGGCGGGACTCGGTCGTCTGCTGCGCAGTCCCGCGCTGTCGCTGTTCCACGCCGCGGTGCGCTGGGCGCCGCGCGTCACCGCCGGTTCGAAACGGGCGAGCTGCCGACTGTGCACGGGCGTGGTTCGCGTCGCGGGCACCGGCAACCGCAACCTCGACCCCAGAGTCGTCGCACTGGCAGCGGCAATGGTCAACGACACCTCGGTGGTGACCATGTCCAGCTTCCTCAAGTCGTTCGCCGAGTTCGACGAATCCGGCTCGGTGCCGGCGCTGGCGGGCATTCCCGCCGTCGTGGTGTGCGGCTCGGCCGACCTGATGACGCCCTTCGCACACTCCGCGGCGCTGGCGGCGCGGCTGCCTGGCGCCGAGTTGGTCCGCATCGAGGGGGCCGGACATTCGGTGATCCTCGAACGGGCGCAGGAGGTCGCTGTCGCGATCGGTGCGCTGCTCGTCAGGGCCGCCGGTGACGGCGCAGCGCCCGCCCCGGCGATGCGGCTGGCCACCGCAGGCTGAGCCCCAGGTCCCCAGGTCCCCAGGTCCCCAGGTCCCCTGGACTACAGGTCCCCAGGACTACAGGTCTCCACGACTACAGGTCTCGGGCGTTGACGACCCCGCTGTGCATGGCTCGCTCGGCCAGCCGCACCCGTTTCTGGTTCTGCGGCAGGTCCTCGACGCCGAACTTGGTGAACAGTGCGCGCAGGTGCGTCTTGACGGTGTCCACGCTGAGGAACAGTTCCGCCGCGATCTGCTGGTTCGACGCCGGATTGGCGAAGGCTGCGCCGTGCTTGTACGGCCGGCACAGTGCCATCAGCACCGACCTTTGGGTTTCGGTGAGCGAGCGAACGTTCGGCGTGCTCGCGGCCACCATGGTGGCCTCGTCGATCGCGGCGCCGAACTCGTCGTAGGTCAGCAGCGTTCCTCCGATCCGGATGCTGTCGCCGTGCCGAAGCCGGCGCCTTCCGGAGATCCGGTCGCCGTTGACGAACGTCCCGTTCCGCGACAGCCCGTCGTCGACGATCGTCCAGTGCGTGCCGACGCATTCGAGCACTGCGTGCAGCCGGGAGACCTCCTCGTCGGTGGTCAGTGGCAGCTCCGACGCGGGCGATCTGCCCACGGTGACCCTCGGCCGCCCGGGGTCCAGGGCGAGCATCTGCTGCCGACCCTGTCCGTCGGAGTAGACGAGTCGGCACTCGGTGACGCGCTCGATGGTCACGGTTCCATCGTGCTCCGGGCAGCGGGGAGGCGCCAGTCAGACCGTGACGGGAGCCGCATGCGGCCGGTAGTCGCGGATCGTCAGGCGGACCAGCAGCAGCGTCGACAGCACGGTGGCGGCGACCAGCACTCCGGACAAGCCTGCGGTGCTCGACGAGGTGTGCTCGCTCGCGAGGGAGGAGAAGTCCCACACCGCGTGCAGCAGCATCGCCCACACCAGGGAGCCGGTGATCCGGCGGACCATGTAGAGCGTGGTGCCGATGACGAATGTCGCCGCCACCTGCAGCGCAGTGTCCCGTCCACTCTGGCCGTCGAGGGCATTGGTGGCGTGCATGAGGCCGAATGCCGCGGAACTGAGCAGCCACACCCACACCTCGCCGAGCCCGCCGCGGTAGCCGACGACTGCCAGCCCACGACAGATCAGCTCCTCGGTGAAACCGACGATCAGCACGCCGACCGCGAGGGTGAGGAGGTAACCGCCGCTCATGGGGCCGAAGTCGGTTCCCGTCAGGGAGACCACCGCGGTCAGGAGCAGCAGCGCGGGCGGCAGGATCGCCCATCGCCTCGTGCAGCGCCGTGCCTCGGTCATGGCCGGCCGCCACCACCCGAACCACGTGGTCAGCAGCGCGGCGAACACCGCGCCGACGCCGATCGGATACACGATCCCGTTCAGCAGGTTGTCGGTGCTGTCGGCGATCGTCGTGTAGTCGACGTGGAAGAACGGCTTCGTCAGGAACCCGAGCACGACGTACGCGAGCACCACGCCGATCCCGATCCACGGTCTGGGAGTCACACGCACGGCGGTCCCCTCTCTTCGGCGTACGGACATCGATCGTCGCAGTGATCGGTGCGTTCGGCACGTCGGGAGAGGGGACCGTGGTGCGGCTGACGTATCGGGCCTGCTCAGTAGAGCGTGCCACCGCCGAAGGCGGCGCGGTGCGACACCGGTTGGCGACCGTCCACATCGGTGACGCCGTACTCGAGTGCCGTCTCCGCGGTGATCTGGGTGTGACCGCTGCGCTTGCCGACCTCCGGGTCGTTCGCCAGCGCGACGACTACTCGGCCGATGAACTCGGGCGTCTCGGCGTCGTCGAGGGAGAAGCCCTCGAAGCTCTTCATGCCGCTCGCGACCATGCGTTCGTTACGGACGAGACCGGGCCAGAAGCTCAGCGCGGTGACGCCGGTGCCCTTGAGCTCGACGGCCATGTCGGCGGCCATCTTGTCCAGGCCCGCCTTCGACATGCCGTACAGCACCGAGTGCAGGTAACCGCGAGTGCCGAACGACGAGATGTTGCCGATCAGGCCCGAGCCACGCGGCACCATCAGTTTCGCGGCCTCGACGCTGGCGACGTAGTGCGCCCGCAGACCCAGGCCGATCAGCGCGTCCCAGTCACTGATCGGCCGCTTCCAGAACGGCTGCGAGAATCCCGCGTATCCGTCGGACGGGCCCGCCCAGACGTTGTTGATCAGCAGGTCGAGTCGGCCGCCCTGCTCTTCGGTGATGCGGCCGAACAGCTTCTCGATCTGGCCGTCGTCGCTGTGGTCGCACTGAACCGCGATGCCGCGTCCGCCGCGCTCGGTGACCTCCTCCGCGGTGCGGTCGAGGGCGCCCCCGGTCCCGACCTCGCCACGGGCGGTCACGTACACGGTCCAGCCGTCCGAGCCCAGGGCGAGGGCGATGCCCTTGCCGACGCTGCGGCTCGCGCCGGTGACCAGGGCGACGCGGTTGTTCTCGGTGCTCATCGCGCCACCTCCGCGAAGGTGCCCTCGCTGATCACGGCGTCGGCGGGCAACGGCCGCACCATGGACCACGTCTCGGTGAAGTGGCACTTGGACATTCGCCACCGTCCGTCCTCGAGGCGGTACTCGTCGTCGTACTCCCCGGTCATCAGCTTCTCGGTGCGGTCGAGCAGGTTCAGCTGCCGGAACCGCAGCGTCCACCGACCGGCCGCGGTGCCGACGCCTGTCAGCGTGATCTCCGGGTGCATGCCGTGGTGCATGTCGAAGATGACGTGCTTGCCGTCGACCGTGTGCAGCGCGACCTTGGTGAAGATCTCCGCCATCGGGTCGGCGTCGTCGAACGCCCCCATCCGGCCGTAGTCGATGCTCGCACCGGAGGCGACGAAGCAGTCGCGAAACGTCCTCGGGTCCTTGCCGTCGCAGGCTCGCCAGTACCGGTACTTGAGCGACTTGATCGCCTCGATCTGCTCGAGGGCGTCGATGCGTCGGGCGAGGTGTTCATTGGTCTGTTGCAGCTCGTTGGCGTTCGGCAAGGGCTGATCCCGTCTTCGTCGTCGGTAGCGGTACTCGAATCGAGCCTAGGGTGTCGCCGGTCACAGTCGCAGCTACTTCCCGCCCAGTGGTCCACCAGTTCGCTCGCGGGCTCGATCGAACAGGAGCAGACTCGGATTCCATGGACTCGCAGCAGCCGGACGCCGCCGCCGTCGACGACTACCTGGTCGGCAGACTCGTCGGCCCGGATCCGGCGCTGGACGCCGCGCTCGCGGCCAATCATGCCGCGGGACTGCCCCACATCGACGTGGCGCCGAACCAGGGCAAGCTGCTCGCGCTGTTGGCCCGAATGTGCGGCGCGCGAAGGGTTCTCGAGATCGGCACCCTCGGCGGCTACAGCACCATCTGGCTGGCCCGCGCGGTGGGGGAGTGGGGTGCGGTGGTGACTCTCGAGTTCAGTCCACGGCACGCCGAGGTGGCGCGCGCGAACCTCGACAACGCCGGCGTCGGAGCTCGAGTGGAAGTGCTGGTGGGGCCGGCGCTGGACACGCTGCCCGCGCTGGTCGACGGCGGCCCGTTCGACCTCGTGTTCATCGACGCGGACAAGGAGAACAACCCGGCGTACGTGCGTTGGGCGCTGCGGCTCGCCCGCCCGGGGACGGTCGTCGTCGTGGACAACGTGGTGCGCGGGGGAGCGGTCGCCGATCCGGAGACCACGAACGCACAGGCGCGCGCGAACCGCGAGATGCTCGACCTGATCGCCGCGGAACCACGGCTGGACGCCACCGCCCTGCAGACGGTCGGGTCGAAGGGGTGGGACGGGTTCGCGATCGCGCTCGTGACCGACTGAGAGTGGCTCAGCCGCGCGTGGCGGCGGCTGCGTTCGCCATGGCGGCGGATCCCTCGATGGCGGCATGGAGAGTCTCGCCGAAGGCGCACTCGGACAGCTCGGCGAGCGCGGGATCCTCGTCGAAATGCTCTGGGGCCTGAATCGCGAGCAGGGTGTTGAGGAGCATGCCCTTCGCGATGAACTCCCGGGCCTTCTCCGGTGTGCATCCGGTGCGGGTGCGGATCTGGGTGTAGATCTCGGACATCGCGGCCCTGGCCTGTGCGCCGATCTCCGGTGTGCCTCCGGCCGAGAACCCGTGCATCATCACCAGCAGTCGATCGCGATCGGAGATCAGGTCGCCGTATGCGGCGCCGAGTCTGGTCCAGAATTCCTCGCTGTCGGGGTCGACGCCGCCCGGCTCCGCGGCGATCTGGTCCAACTCGAGGTCGAATGCCGTCACGATGCTGTGCAGTGCGCGTGCGAACACCTCGCGGAACAGTTCGGCCTTGGTGCCGAACATGCGCACGACGTAAGGCTGGGAGACGCCGGCCTCCTTGGCCACGGCATCGGTGCTGGTGCCGGCGTAGCCGCCGCGAGCGAACGCCCTGGACGCGGCGACGAGGACGAGTTCCCGACGATCTGCCGCATTCATCCTGGTGGTGGTGCGGGGACCACTTGTCGCAGACATGTTGACAGGTTATCACTCGATGCCTTAGCGTCGGGGAAGTTAAGTAATCATTCGATGCTTACATCCAGTCTCTGCAACTCAGACATCCACTGCGTACTCCGTCCGAGGAGAAGTGATGACCACGATTTCCGACCAAGTCGACGTACTCGCGCCGCCCGCGCAAGGACGTCGCCGGCGCACCGTCCCGATCTGGCTGGCCCTGGTCGCGGCCTCGCTGCCGATGTTCATGGCCACACTCGACAACCTGGTGATGACCAGTGCACTGCCCGTGATCCGGGCCGATCTGAATGCGTCCGTCGGACAGTTGCAGTGGTTCGTCAACGCCTACACGCTGGCGTTCGCCACGCTCATGCTCTCCGCCGCCACCCTCGGCGACCGCTGGGGCAGGCGGCGACTGTTCCTCTCCGGCATCGCCGTCTTCACGGTCGCGTCGATCGGGTCGGCGCTCTCGACCACCCCCGCCATGCTGATCGCGTCCCGGGCGGTCCAGGGTGCGGGCGCGGCCGCGATCATGCCGCTCTCGTTGGCTCTGCTCGCCGGGGCGGTGCCCGCCTCGAAGAGGGCGATGGCCATCGGTGTGTGGGGCGGCGTGTCGGGCCTCGGAATCGCACTCGGCCCGGTGATCGGTGGCGCCGTCGTCGACGGGGTGTCCTGGCAGGCGATCTTCTGGCTGAACGTGCCGGTCGCGCTGGTCGCGGTGCCGCTCGCGCTGTACGCATTGGAGGAGTCCCGTGGCCAGCGTCAGCGGCTCGACCTGCTCGGCGTGCTCCTCGCGGGAGTCGGGGTGTTCCTCGGTGTCTGGGGGATCGTGCACGGCAACGACGACGGCTGGGCCTCGGCGCGGACTGTCGGCGTCCTCGCAGCAGCAGTCCTCGCGTTGGCCGCGTTCGTACTCCGGGAACTGCGTACCGAGAACCCGGTGGTGCCGATGCGACTGTTCCGCTCGCGCAGCTTCTCGATCGCCAACGTCATCAGCTTCGCCTTCACACTGGGAATGTTCGGCGCGGTGTTCCTGCTGGCGCAGTACCTGCAGATCGTGATGGGGTACACGCCGTTCCAGGCCGGTCTGCGCACGCTGCCGTGGACCGCCGCGCCGATGGTGGTCGCACCGATCGCGGGCATCCTGGCATCGCGGGTGGGACTGCGGGTGCTGCTGGTCAGCGGTCTCGCGCTGCAGGCCGCCTCGTTGGTGTGGATGTCGATGCTGCTCGAGCCCGGCGCGACCTACGGCGAGATGATCCCGGCCTTCGTGATGGCGGGCGTCGGGATGGGGTTGACCTTCGCGCCCAGTGCCACCGCGGTGCTCACCGACATGGCCGAGATCGACCACGCCACAGCGAGTTCCGTGAACTCCACCATTCGCGAGATCGGGGTGGCGCTCGGTGTCGCGACGCTCACGGCCGTGTTCTTCGGACAGGGCGGCAACCTGACGCCGGCCGGCTACACCGACGGGCTCCAGCCGGCGCTGCTGGTCGGTGCCGCCTCGGTCGTCGTCGGGATGGTGGTGGCCATGGCGATGCCGAGGAAGGCGCGCGACTGATCCGGATTCCTCTCACACTCCGTGGCCCGAATGCGCGAAATCTGCCGTTCGGGCCGCGGAGTGTGCGCGAAGTCCGGTGGGAAAATAGAGATGACGCGAGCGCACGACCGTGGCATGGTCGCACCCTGACCCGCGCCGGGAGCCGCCCGGCCGCACAGCCGACAGGAGTTCCGATGCCACCCCGCGAGGCGGGCCACAAGCTGCTCAACTGGGCGTCCCAGATCGAGGACGGCACCCTGGAGCAGGCCAGGCAGACCGCCGCGATGCCGTTCATCCACCCGCATGTCGCGCTGATGCCGGACGCCCACCTCGGCAAGGGCAGTGCCGTCGGGACCGTCATCCCGACCCTCGGCGCGGTGATTCCAGCCGCGGTCGGGGTCGACATCGGCTGCGGCATGATCGGCGTCCGCACCGCGTTCACGAAGGACGACGTCGACGGACGGATCACCCGGACCCGGGTGGGTCTCGGCGCGCTGCGCGTCGCGGTCGAACGCGCAATCCCGCTGTCGCCCGGCCACTACAACACGGAGCTCGGCCAGTGGGACTTCACTGCGGCAAAGATCGCGGAACTCGAACGACGGGCGGACGACGAGGGCGTCGACCTCGTGCACTCCCCGAAGTGGCGGCAGCAGCTCGGATCTCTGGGCGGCGGAAACCATTTCATCGAGCTGTGTCTCGACGAGACCGACCGGGTGTGGTTGTTCCTGCACAGCGGCAGTCGCGGTGTCGGCAACAAGATCGCGCAGCACCACATCGCGGTGGCACAGAGGATGTGCGCACAGTGGCATGTCGTGCTGCCGAACAGGGACCTGGCGTACTTGGCGGAGGGGACCCCCGAGTTCGAGCGCTACCTTGCCGATCTGGGTTGGGCACAGCGCTTCGCCTTCCTGAACCGGGCCGAGATGATGGACCGCTTCGGCGCCGTCTTCGCACGGTGGATGGGCGCCGGCGACCACCGCGAGACGGAACGAATCAACTGTCACCACAACTACACCCGGAAGGAGCGGCACGCCGGCCGGGACGTGTGGCTCACCCGCAAGGGTGCGGTGGACGCGCACCAGGGCGCCACGGCGATCATCCCCGGGTCCATGGGTACCCACTCCTACGTCGTCACGGGCCTCGGCAGCGTGGCCGGCCTGTGCTCGGCTCCGCACGGTGCCGGGCGTCGGTTCTCGCGAACTGCCGCGCGCAAGAGGTTCACCCAGGGTGACCTGCGGGCCCGGATGGCGGGCATCGAGTACCGCGACAGCGCGGAGTTCGTCGACGAGATCCCGGATGCCTACAAGGACATCGGCGTCGTGATGGAGGACGCCCGCGACCTGGTCGAGATCCGGCACGAACTACGTCAGATTCTCAACGTCAAGGGAACCTGAGGCCGCTGCGCAGGTCAGGGCTGACCGGGGAACGGCACAGTCGGGGGAGCGACGCCGAGCACCGCTCGCCACCGCGCGCCGCGCAGCGCGGCCTCGGTGAGGGCCTCGACGCCCATCGCCCGGGTCGGCTCGGACTGGGCCCGCTCGATCACCGACCGCCACGCGACCGCGGTGTCCGCTTCCACCTGGGCGGCCAGCTGGATCGCGGTGGTCGGGTCGGTCACCGGGAACGGGAGTGTGTAGCCCGTCTCGGCGCCGGGGGCGGCGACGCTGGCAGCGGCCAGGGCGTCGGTGGTCGCGTCGCGCTGGACCCGATGGGCCGCCGCGTCGGCCGAAATCTGCGCCGCGCGTGTGGGATTCGAGAACGCTGCGATGACGCCGTAGGCGTAGACGGCGGCGTGCTCGGCCTTGAGTGCGTCGACGAGGGACTGCTGCTCGGGGCCGACCGTCGCAGAGGTGGACGTGGTGGGAATGGTCATGGCAGCAACACCGCCTGCTGCGCGGCGACGGCCGCGCTGATCGAGCCGAGCAGTCCGGCGCGGTAGCCGTCCAGCCGGCGGGCGAGATCTGCTGCACCGCGCTGCGATTCGGCGAGCTGGGTGCGCAGTTGGTCGACGGTGCCCGGCGGCGCTGCGGGTGCGGTCGTCGGAGCACCGGTGGTGGTGGAGGTCGCGGTCGCACCGGCCGCACGGGCGATCTCCGCCTCGAGCGCGTCCGCGTGCGCCGTTCGCTCGTTCGCGACGACGGCGAGTGCTCCCGCGCGGTCGGGTGCGAGGGCGGCCGCCGCGGTGGCCGCGGCCGCGTCGCGTCGCGCAGCGTTCGCGGGAATCAGCAGGGGATCCGGCTCGGCGGGTCCGTCGTCTCCGTCGGAACCCGCGCAGCCCGCGGTGACTCCGGCGGCAGCGAGGCCGAGAACCGCGGCGCCGACCCGCAATGCGGCGCGCCGGGACAGTGATGACGAGGCGACGGCTGCTGGCACGCGCACCATCTTGTCAGGTGCCGGATCGAGCGCGCGGACCCAGGCTGGTCACCGAGCCGCCAAATGCGCGATATCCTTAGTGTTCGCGCTGCAGGCTTGTGATCCGACCACAACTGAACGAGGAGCTCTACTGATGCCGGTTCCGTCGAAGGAGAGGGTGTTCGAGCTCCTCTCCGATCTGGTGCACCGCCAGGGATACGACCTGGAGGGCGTGTCGGTCACGCAGGCCGGCAAACACAGTGTGGTTCGGGTCGTCGTGGACAGCGACGCGGGCCTCGAACTGGATGCGGTCGCCGAACTGAGTCGTATCGTTTCCGAGGCCTTCGACGCCGCACCCGAATTCGGCGAGACGCCGTACACCCTCGAGGTCACCTCTCCCGGTATCGACCGACCGCTCACCGAGCCGCGGCACTGGCGGCGAGCACGCGGTCGCAAGGTGCTCGTCGAGATAGGCGACGAGAAGGTCACCGGACGGGTCGGTGCCCTCGGTGAGGGTGTCGTCTCGTTGGTGGTGCCGGGCAAGGGCGGTCCGACCGTTCGCGAGATCGCACTCGGCGATGTCGTGAAAGCGGTAGTGCAGGTGGAGTTTTCGCCGCCGAACGCCAAGGAGCTCGAGCTGGCCGGCGGTGTGGCGGAGGGGCGCGTTGTGCCCACCGAGATCGGCGACGACACCGAGATCGGCGAGGACGCCGACGACGACGGCACGGACGAGCCGGGCGCGAACGAGACAGACGAAGAATTTCAGGTAGAGGGGTAGACAAGTGCATATCGAAATGTCGGCGCTGCGGGCGATCGAGGACGACAAGGGCATCCCGGTCGACACGATCATCGAGACCATCCAGAGCGCCCTGCTCACCGCCTACCGTCACACCGAGGGCCACCAACCGCACGCGCGGATCGACGTGGATCTCAAGACCGGCGACGTTCGGGTGATGGCCCGCGAGGTCGATGTCGACGGCAACCGGGTCGGCGAGGAGTGGGACGACACCCCGGAGGGTTTCGGCCGGATCGCCGCGACGACCGCCCGTCAGGTGATCCTGCAGCGACTGCGCGATGCCGAGCACGAGAAGAGCTTCGGTGAGTTCTCGACCCACGAGGGTGAGATCGTCGGCGGTGTCATCCAGCGCGACACGCGCGCGAACGCCCGCGGCATGGTCGTCGTGCACATCGGTAGCGAGGCCACCGGCGCGGAGGGGATGCTTCCTGCCGCCGAGCAGGTCCCCGGCGAGACCTACGAGCACGGCGAGCGGATCAAGTGCTACGTCGTCGGCGTGACCCGCGGCCAGCGGGGACCGCAGATCACCCTGTCCCGGACCCACCCGAACCTGGTGCGCAAGCTGTTCGCGCTCGAGGTGCCGGAGATCGCCGACGGATCGGTGGAGATCGTGGCGGTCGCGCGGGAGGCGGGCCACCGGACCAAGATCGCCGTCGCGTCGCGGGTGCAGGGGCTCAACGCGAAGGGCGCCTGCATCGGCCCGATGGGTCAGCGCGTGCGCAACGTGATGAGCGAACTGGCCGGCGAGAAGATCGACATCATCGACTACGACGAGAATCCGGCCCGGTTCGTCGGCAACGCGCTGTCGCCGTCGAAGGTGGTCTCGGTCACGGTGGTCGACGCCGAGGCGCGCGCCGCCCGAGTGGTCGTGCCGGACTTCCAGCTGTCGCTGGCGATCGGCAAGGAGGGCCAGAACGCCCGGCTGGCCGCGCGTTTGACCGGCTGGCGGATCGACATCCGCAGCGACGCCGCGCCCGCCTCCGACGCGCCGTCCGGACCTGCGCCGACGCGCGTCTAGGGGCGGCATGCACGGTTCGGTCGACAACAGCGGTAGAGTGGTCAATGGCTCAGCATGAGTTTTCGGCGCAGACGCGTGCGCGCTCCGGTTTTCCGGTGCGTACCTGCATCGGTTGTCGGAAACAAGCGCTGGCCGCTGATCTGCTGAGGATCGTGGCACGTCAGGTCCAGCCGGAGGGTTGGGTTCTGGTGCCCGACCCCAGGCGCAGGCTCCCCGGTAGAGGTGCGTGGTTGCACCCCGACCGGAAGTGTCTGATCCAGGCAGATAAGCGCCGAGCATTCGGCAGAGCGCTGCGAGTGTCCGGAAGCCTGGACACGGCGGCCCTCGACATCGAGTTCGGTGGTCCTGCGATCGCCGATCCCGCGGTCGAGCCGCACCCACAACAGAGCGGTATGTAGGACAGCGCGGTACTTAGAACAGCGCAGTACCGCTCGAGAAGAGTCAGGCAAACACACTCATGAGCACACCGTGAAGCACCAGCGATGATCGTCCATCGGAGTTAACCCGAGGTCGTGCGGGCACCAAGCCGCGCTCGACCTCTCAGTGAGGAGAGCAGTGGCAGGCAAGGCCCGCGTGCACGAGTTGGCCAAGGAACTCGGTGTCACCAGTAAGGAACTACTCGCAAGGCTCAAGGAGCAGGGCGAGTTCGTGAAGTCGGCGTCCTCCACCGTGGAGGCGCCGGTAGCGCGGCGGTTGCGGGAGTCGTTCCCGTCCGCCAAGTCGTCGGCAGCTGCCGCCGAGGCGGGCTCGACCGCCACGGCGCCCAAGCCCGGCGGCCCGCGCCCCGGCCCCAAGCCGGCGGCACCCGCTCCGGCGCCGGCCCCCGCCCCGGCAGAGGCTGCACCCGCAGCGGCAGCGGCCCCGACCGCACCGGCACCCGCCCCGGCGGCTCCGAAGGCAACCCCTTCGGCTGCGCAGCCCGGACCCCGTCCGGCCGCTCCTGCGCCGGCACCCGCCCCGGCGGCACCGGTTGCCCCCGCGGCCAGTGCAGCGCCGGCACCCGCACCCGCCCCGGCGGCTCCGGCCGCCGCAGGTCCGAAGCCGGGCGGCCCGCGCCCCGGCCCGAAGGCGCCGCGCGTCGGTAACAACCCGTACTCCTCGGCCCCGGCCGAGCGTCCCGCGCCGCGTCCGGCCCCGGGTGCACCCCGTCCGGGTGCCCCGCGTCCGGCTCCCGGCCAGGGCGGTCCCCGCCCGGCGCCCGGCGCACCGCGTCCGGCCGCAGGTCAGGGCGGCCCGCGTCCGGCTCCCGGTCAGGGTGGCCCGCGTCCGAGCCCCGGCTCGATGCCCCCGCGCCCGAACCCGGGTGCCATGCCCGCACGGTCGGCTCGTCCGGCACCCGGCGCAGGTCGTCCCGGCGGTCCGGGCGGTCGTCCCGGTGGTCCGGGTGGTCGTCCCGGCGGCGGTGGCGGTGGCTACCGCGGTGGCGGCGCCCCCGGTGCCGGTGCAGGCGCAGGCGCTCCCGGTGGAGCTCCCGCAGGTGGATTCCGTGGTCGTCCCGGTGGCGGCGGTGGTCGTCCCGGCCAGCGTGGTGCCGCGGCAGGCGCGTTCGGTCGTCCCGGTGGCGCCGTTCGTCGAGGCCGTAAGTCGAAGCGGGCGAAACGCGCCGAGTACGAGAGCATGCAGGCTCCCGCGGTCGGTGGCGTCAGGCTGCCCCGCGGCAACGGCGAGACCATCCGTCTCGCCCGCGGCGCGTCGCTGTCCGACTTCGCAGACAAGATCGACGCCAACCCCGCAGCACTCGTGCAGGCGCTGTTCAACCTCGGCGAGATGGTCACGGCCACCCAGTCGGTGAACGACGAGACCCTCGAGCTGCTTGGCGGCGAGATGAACTACGTCGTGCAGGTCGTCAGCCCGGAGGACGAGGACCGCGAGCTGCTCGAGTCGTTCGACCTCACCTACGGCGAGGACGAGGGCGGCGAGGAAGACCTCGAACAGCGTCCGCCGGTGGTCACCGTCATGGGTCACGTCGACCACGGCAAGACCCGACTGCTCGACACCATCCGTAAGGCGAACGTCCGCGAGGGCGAGGCCGGCGGCATCACCCAGCACATCGGCGCCTACCAGGTGCTGACCGAGCTGGACGGCAACGAGCGTCTGGTGACCTTCATCGACACCCCCGGTCACGAGGCCTTCACGGCCATGCGTGCCCGTGGTGCCAAGGCCACCGACATCGCGATCCTCGTGGTCGCGGCCGACGACGGTGTCATGCCGCAGACGGTGGAGGCGATCAACCACGCCCAGGCGGCCGACGTGCCGATCGTGGTCGCGGTGAACAAGATCGACAAGGAGGGGGCGAACCCCGACAAGATCCGCCAGCAGCTCACCGAGTACGGCCTCGTCACCGAGGAGTACGGCGGAGACACCATGTTCGTCAACATCTCGGCCAAGCAGGGCACCAACATCGATGCCCTCCTGGAAGCGGTGCTGCTGACCGCGGACGCCTCCCTGGATCTGCGCGCCAACCCGGACATGGACGCACAGGGTGTTGCCATCGAGGCGCACCTCGACCGTGGCCGCGGCCCGGTGGCGACCGTGCTCATCCAGCGCGGAACGCTGCGGGTCGGCGACTCGATCGTGGCGGGCGACGCCTACGGCCGCGTTCGTCGCATGGTCGACGAGCACGGCGAGGACGTCCTCGAGGCGCTGCCGTCGCGTCCGGTGCAGGTCATCGGCTTCACGTCGGTGCCCGGCGCAGGCGACAACCTGCTCGTGGTCGACGAGGACCGGATCGCCCGGCAGATCGCGGACCGTCGCAATGCGCGCAAGCGCAACGCGCTGGCCGCACGCAGCCGCAAGCGGATCAGCCTCGACGATCTCGATGCAGCGCTCAAGGAGACGAGTCAGCTCAACCTCATCCTCAAGGGCGACAACTCGGGCACCGTGGAGGCGCTCGAGGAGGCCCTGCTCGGCATCCAGATCGACGACGAGGTGCAGTTGCGCGTCATCGACCGCGGTGTCGGTGGCGTGACCGAGACGAACGTGAACCTGGCCTCGGCCTCGAACGCGATCATCATCGGCTTCAACGTCCGCGCCGAGGGCAAGGCGACCGAGCTGGCGAACCGCGAGGGCGTCGACATCCGGTACTACTCGGTGATCTACCAGGCCATCGACGAGATCGAGAAGGCCCTCAAGGGCATGCTCAAGCCGATCTACGAAGAGGTCGAGCTGGGCAAGGCCGAGATCCGCGCGATGTTCCGGTCGTCGAAGGTCGGCAACATCGCCGGCTGCCTGGTCACCTCCGGGTCGATCAAGCGCAACGCCAAGGCCCGCCTCGTCCGCGACAGCGTCGTGGTTGCGGAGACGGTCACCATCTCCTCGCTCAAGCGGGAGAAGGACGACGTCACCGAGGTCCGCGAGGGCTACGAGTGCGGTCTGACGGTCACCTACAACGACATCAAGGTCGGTGACGTGATCGAGGCGTACGAGCTGCGCGAGAAGCCGCGCGACTGAGTATTCGGGAGGCCGGTGTGGGTCCCGCGGGCCGAGCAGGCCCGCGGGACCCACACCGCGACCACCACGGGAGGCTAGTTGTACCTCGGTGCTCTGGAACTGGACATCTTGCTCGGCGACGTACGGTCGCTCAAGGAGAAACGTTCAGTGGTCAAACCGGTGATTGCCGCGCTGACCAAGTTCGGGGTCTCGGTCGCGGAGACCGGTGAGCACGACCGTTACCGGCGCTCGCTGATCGGTGTCGCAGTGGCCAGTTCCGACGTGGACCACCTCAACGAGGTACTCGACACCTGCGAGCGGCAGGTGGCCGCTCGACCCGAGTTGCAACTGCTTGCGGTGCGGCGCAGGATCTTCGGTCCGGAAGACTGACCCGGATTTCCTGCCTCGACCCCGCGGCGAAACAATGGAACGAACTTGACGGCACAGCCGTCGTTTGGCATTGACGGCTCCGCCGTCGTTTTGGGATTGACGGCAGCGCCGTCGTTAGGAAGGGACTTCGGTCATGGCAGATCCGGCGAGGGCGCGAAAGCTGGCCAAGCGCATCTCGACGATCGTCGCAACGGCGATCGCCGACAAGGAGATCAAGGATCCCCGGCTGGACTACATCACGATCACCGACGCGAAGGTGACCGCTGATCTGCACGACGCGACGGTGTACTACACCGTCCGCGGCGTCGACCTGGAGACCGAGCCCGACGTCGAGGGCGCCGCCGCGGGCCTCGCCAAGGCGACGGGCGCGCTGCGCTCCAAGGTCGGAGCGGGCACCGGCGTGCGGTTCACGCCGACGCTGACGTTCGTCGCGGACACCGTCCCCGACGCAGCGCGGCACATGGAGGAACTGCTCGCCCGGGCCCGGGCCGCCGACGACGAGGTGGCCAAGGCCAGGGAGAACGCAACTCACGCCGGAGAGGCGGATCCGTACAAGGAACCGCGGGCGGCCGAGGACGACGAGGACGAACCGGTCGGCTCGGGCGAAGCCGACTAGGCCCGGCGATGACCGAGACAGCGCCGACCCCCACCGCCGACAACTCAGCCGAGATCGATCTCGCGGCTGCGATAGCACTCCTGTCCGAGGCCACCTCGGTGACGGTGCTCTGCCACGTCCAGCCGGACGCGGACACCATCGGCAGCGGACTGGCCCTCGCGCTGGTGCTCGACCGGATGGGGACGCCGGTCCAGGTGTCCTTCGCACGACCCGAGGTGCTGCCGGAGTCCATGCGCACCCTGCCCGGGGTGAACCTGCTGGTGGCGCCCGACGACGTGCCTGCCGAGGTGGACCTGCTGGTGACGGTGGACTGTGGCAGTCGAGGCAGGCTCGGTGACCTGGCGGATCGGCTCGACGGTGCCCGTCGGACCCTGGTGATCGACCACCACCGGTCCAATACCCGCTTCGGCAAGTACAACCTGATCGACGACAGTGCCGAGGCCACCACCGCGGTGCTGGCCCGACTGTTCGACGCCTGGGGCGTGGAGATCGACCGCGACCTCGCACACTGCCTCTACGCCGGCCTGGTCACCGACACCGGCTCGTTCCGGTGGGTGCAACCCGGCACGCACGAGCTGGCCGAGCGACTGATCGACACCGGGATCGACTCTGCGGCGATCACCCGGCGACTGCTCGACACCCATCCGTTCGCCTGGCTGCCGATGCTCTCTTCGGTTCTCGGTACCGCTCAGTTGGTCCCGGACGCGGTCGGTGGCCGCGGCCTGGTCTACGCGTTGATCCGGTACGCGGACACCGCGGGGTTGGGTGCCGAGGAGATCGAGAGCGTCATCGACATCGTGCGTACCACCGCGCAGGCGGAGGTCGCGGCGGTGCTCAAGGAGAACGAACCCGGCCGGTGGGCGGTCTCGCTGCGGTCGAAGGCGGCAGTGGACGTCTCCGACGTCGCCGCCCGGGTCGGCGGCGGCGGACATCGGTTCGCCTCCGGCTACACCCACGATGGCGACGACGAGAGCGTGATTGCCGAGCTCCTCGGCGTGCTCGGGTGAGATCCGGACTTGGCTGACCCTGCCGCCCGGCGGAATCCCGAGCCCTCCGCCAGGCGGATTGTGGGCCTGGCGCTGCCCGCGCTCGGCGTGCTGGCTGCGGAGCCGCTGTACCTGCTCTTCGACATCGCGGTGGTGGGGCGCCTCGGCGCGCTGGCACTGGCCGGACTTGCCGTCGGGGGACTGATCCTCGCGCAGGTCAGCACCCAGCTGACGTTCCTCTCGTACGGCACCACCGCCAGGGCGTCGCGCAGGCACGGGTCGGGTGACGAGCGCGGCGCCGTCGAGGAAGGCGTGCAGGCCACCTACCTGGCGGTCGGGATCGGCCTCGCCATCGTCATTGCCGTGCAGTTGCTGGCTCGGCCGGTCGTCGACGTGATCGCCGGCGGCGGTGACATCGCGACGGAGGCCCTGCAGTGGTTGCGGATCGCCGTGTTCGGCGCACCGCTGATCCTGGTCGCGATGGCCGGCAACGGCTGGCTGCGTGGGGTACAGAACACGCTGCGGCCCTTGCGTTTCGTGCTCGCCGGCCTCGCCGTCTCCGCGGTGCTGTGCCCGATCCTGGTGCACGGCCTGCTCGGTGCGCCGCGGTGGGAACTCGCCGGGTCTGCGGTCGCGAACGTGGTCGGGCAGTCGGTCACCGCGACCTGTTTCGTTGCGGCGTTGTTGCGGTCCGGGGTGTCGCTGCGTCCGCGACCGGACGTGATGCGGGCGCAGGTGGTGCTCGGCCGGGACCTGATCCTGCGCAGCCTCGCCTTCCAGGCCTGCTTCCTGTCCGCGGCCGCGGTCGCGGCCCGATTCGGCGCCGCGGCGGTCGCCGCCCATCAGGTGGTGCTGCAACTGTGGAACCTGGTCGCGCTCACCCTGGACTCGCTGGCGATCGCCGCCCAGACGTTGGTCGGGGCGGCGCTCGGCGCCGGTCACGCGGCGCAGGCACGGGGGCTCGCGCGGCGGCTGACCGGATGGTCGACGGTGTTCGCGCTCGCCCTCGCCGCGGCGTTCGCGCTGGGGCACACGGTGATCCCGCCGCTGTTCACCGGCGACGCGGCAGTCCTGGGCCAGATCGACGTCGTCTGGTGGTTCTTCGTCGCGATCATGCCTGTCGCCGGTGTGGTCTTCGCGCTGGACGGCGTGCTGCTCGGCGCAGGGGACGCCGCCTTCCTGCGGAACGCGACCCTCGGTTGCGCGGTGGTCGGGTTCCTGCCGCCGATCTGGCTGTCCCTCGAATTCGACTGGGGTCTCGCGGGAATCTGGTCGGGGCTTACGGTGTTCATGGTGCTGCGGATGCTTGCCGTCGTGTGGCGGACGAGTTCGGGGCGCTGGACCGTGGTCGGCGCCGACATTCAGGCGGGAAGGTAGTGAGCGTGACGCGAAAGTTGTGGGCGGTGAGCGACACCCATGTCGGTCATCGCGGGAACCGTCCCATCACCGAGGACTTGTACCCGGAGTCGCCGCAGGACTGGCTGATCCTCGCCGGGGACGTCTCGGAGAAGACCGACGACATCGCGTGGGCGCTGAAGCTCGCGCGCAGCCGGTTCGAGAAGGTCATCTGGGTACCCGGCAACCACGAGCTGTGGACCACCGCGAAGGACCCGGTGCAGATCCACGGCGTCGCCCGCTACGACTACCTGGTGAACATGTGCCGCGAGCTGGACGTGATCACACCGGAGGACCCGTACCCGGTGTGGGAGGGCGAGGGCGGTCCGGCGACGCTGGTGCCGATGTTCCTGCTCTACGACTACAGCTTCCGGCCCGAGGGCACCACCACGAAGGAGAACGCGCTGGCGTTCGCGCGCGACAAGAACGTGGTCGCCACGGATGAGTTCCTGCTCTCGAGTGAGCCTTTCGCGACCCGCGACGCGTGGTGTCACGCGCGGGTGGAGTCGACCAGGGCGCGGCTGGACGCGCTCGACCTGTCGATCCCGACCGTGCTGATCAACCACTTCCCTCTGGTGCGGGAGCCCACGCGGGTGCTGTTCTACCCGGAGTTCTCGCTGTGGTGCGGCACCGAACTGACCGCCGACTGGCACACCCGCTACAACGCGATCTGCAGCGTCTACGGGCACCTGCACATCCCGCGCACCACCTACTACGACGGTGTCCGCTTCGAGGAGGTCTCACTCGGCTACCCGCGTGAGTGGCAGCGACGTGGGCTGCCCGAGCAGCTGTTGCGGCAGATCCTGCCGGTGCCGGACTACCCGCCGGGCACGCTGAACAAGTGGGGCGGGCACTTCAAGGTCACCCCCGAGCAGGAGGCCGAGTTCGACGCGATGAGGGCGGCCCGCGCGTGATCGAGTCGATTCTGCCGAACGGCGTCGCGTACGCCGAGTTGTTCGAGGACCCGCCGGGGCTGACCGCGCTGCCCCAGGAGGAGGCGCTGATCGCGCGGGCGGTCGACAAACGCCGACGCGAGTTCGTCAGCGTCCGGCACTGCGCCCGCGAGGCGATGGCGAAGCTCGGAGTGGATGCCGCGCCGATCCTCAAGGGCGACAGGGGTGTTCCGCTGTTCCCACGCGGAGTGGTGGGGAGCCTGACGCATTGCGACGGCTACCGCGGCGCGGTGCTCGGGTACTCGATGCAGGTGCGGTCGGTCGGCATCGACGCCGAGCCGCACGGACCGCTGCCGGACGGTGTGCTCGACGCGGTGAGCTTGCCGGAGGAGCGGGTCGAGATCGCCGCGAAGTCGGATGACCGGGTGCACTGGGACCGGCTGCTGTTCTGTGCGAAGGAAGCCACCTACAAGGCGTGGTTTCCGCTGACCGGGCGGTGGCTCGGCTTCGAGGACGCCCGGATCACGCTGGCATTGTCCGAGGGGAGCGATGGCGTCACCGGCACCTTCCACTCCGAGTTGCTTGTGCCCGGCCAGACCACCGACGGCCCGCCGCTGAGTTCCTTCGACGGTCGCTGGCTGGTCGCCGACGGCCTCGTCATCACCGCGATCACTGTCCAGTAGTCTCGAATCCCGTGCCTTCTCACCGCAAACCGTCCTCCGGCCTCGACGGCGCCGGGCTGTTGATCATCGACAAGGACGCGGGCATGACCAGCCACGACGTTGTCGCGCGCTGCCGCAAGATCCTGCACACCCGGAAGGTCGGGCACGCCGGCACCCTGGACCCCATGGCGACCGGTGTGCTGGTCCTCGGCATCGAGCGGGCCACCAAGCTGCTCGGGCTGCTGTCGCTGACCACGAAGGGGTACTCGGCGACGATCCGGCTCGGCCAGTCGACCACCACCGACGACGCCGAGGGCGAGGTGCTGACCTCGGCGGATGCCTCCGGCGTCGCCGACGAGGAGATCGCCGCGGTGATCGCGACCCTGACGGGCGACATCGCCCAGGTCCCGACGCGGGTCAGCGCGATCAAGGTGGACGGGCAGCGCGCGCACAAACTGGTCCGCGCCGGTGAGGAGTTCGAACTCGAAGCCCGCCCGGTCACCGTGGACCGGTTCGACGTCACCGCTACCCGGCGGTCCGGTGATCAGGTCGACCTCGATGTGGAGGTCGAATGCTCGTCCGGCACCTACGTCCGGGCGCTGGCCCGGGATCTCGGGGCCGCGCTCGGCGTCGGTGGACACCTGACGGCGCTGCGGCGGACCCGGGTCGGCCCGTTCACCCTCGAGCACGCGCGCACCCTCGAACAGTTGGCCGAGGATCCGGCGGTGAGCCTGGACATCGACCATGCCGCGCAGACCGCGTTCGCGCACCGGCAGATCACCGCCGAGGAGGCCGAGTCCATCAGTCAGGGGCGTTGGCTCGAGCCGGTCGGCATCCCGGGCACCTACGCCGCGATCGACCCGGACGGGCACACCATCGCGCTGCTGCAGGAGCGGGGCCGGCGCGCGAGTTCGGTGATGGTGGTACGCCCGGCCACCCTGCGTGGACTCTAGGAGCAGCCGAGCGTGCACACAGCTTTCGTCGCCGTCTCAATCCTGCTGCGCGCACAGAACGCGTGAGACGGAGACAGTGCAGGTGTGCAGGGTTTCTGTCGGATCAAGGGGTGCGGGGCGCAGACGATGATCGCTCCCGACGGGCTGACCGCCAGTCGAGCAGGAACCAGACGAGCACCACCGCGTACAGGACGGTCCACCAGCTGCGATCGGCGATCCCGGACACCAGCAGAAACATCAGCGCGGCCAGGAACACGCCGCGAAAGAGCGAGGACGCGAGGGTGGGGCGTGCGCTCACGGCTCGACGAGCCAGATCGCGGCGGCGGCCGGATTGCCGAGTTCCACGGTGTCGCCGTCGCCGAGCCGCACCGACACGGTGCCCGCGAAGTCACGACGCTCGAGCACTGTGACCGTCAGGTCGAGGGCGATGCCGACCGAGTCGAAGTACCGCAACATCGCCGGGTCGGCGTCGGAGATCCGCGCGATCCGGCCGTACTGGCCGTCGCCGAAGTCGCTGAGTTGCCGGGCCGACGGGGAGGGAATCGACCCGTCGGGCGCCGGGATGGGGTCGCCGTGCGGATCGCGTTCGGGGTGACCGAGTTTGGCGTCGATCCGCGCGATCATCAGGTCCGAGACGGCGTGTTCGAGCACCTCGGCCTCGTCGTGCACCTCGTCCCAGCCGTAGCCGAGCTCGTTGACCAGGTACGTTTCGATCAGTCGATGTCTGCGGACCATCCCGACGGCGGCCGCCCGACCGCGGTCGGTCAGCGAGATCGAGCCGTACCGCGCATGGTCGACGAGGCCCTGATCGGCGAGTTTGCGAATCGCCTCGGACACGGTCGAGGCCGACACCCCGATCCGTTCGGCGAGCATTTTCGTCGACACCTGCTCGCCGGACCACTCGCCCGCGGTCCAGATCACCTTGAGGTAGTCCTGCGCGACCGTGGTGAGTGTCCCGGCGCCGGCGGCCTTCGCGGTCGTCATGGCTGGTTCAGTCTTACGTTCGCCCACGGTGTCGAGCTTAGGCAATGCGGGCCCGGTGCGCCGCCACGACACTCGCCTACCGGAATCCGAAGGTGACGCCTCTCGCCGGGGGCCGTAGGCTGCGATGCGTGCAGAGGTGGCGAGGTCTCGACGATGTGCCTGCCGATTGGGGGCGTTGTGTACTCACGATCGGCGTTTTCGACGGCGTGCATCGTGGTCACGCGCAGCTGATCAGCCGTGCGGTGAAAGCGGCCAGTGAGCGCGGAATCCCTAGTGTGCTCATGACTTTCGATCCGCACCCGATGGAGGTCGTGCGGCCGGGCAGTCACCCGGCGCAACTGACCACACTCGCCCGGCGCGCCGAGCTGGCGGAGGAGCTGGGCATCGACGTCTTCTGCGTCATGCCGTTCACCACCGAGTTCATGAAGCTCACCCCGGAGCGCTACGCCCACGAGATCCTGGTCGAGCGACTGCACGTCGCGGAGGTCGTGGTCGGGGAGAACTTCACCTTCGGAAAGAAGGCGGCAGGCACGGTCGACATGCTCCGTCAGATCGGTGGCCGCTTCGGATTCGCGGTCGACGGGGTCAACCTGCTCGCCGAGCACACCGTGACGTTCTCGTCCACCTACATCCGCTCCTGCGTGGACGCCGGCGACGTCGCCGCCGCGTCGGAAGCGCTGGGACGGCCGCACCGCGTCGAGGGCGTGGTGGTGCACGGCGACGGCCGCGGACGCGAACTCGGCTTCCCGACCGCCAACATCGCGCCGCCGATGCATTCGGCAATTCCCGCCGACGGGGTGTACGCGGCCTGGTTCACGGTGCTCGGTCCCGGTCCGGTGATCGGTACCGTCGCGCCGGGGGAGCGGCACCTCGCCGCGGTGTCCATCGGCACGAACCCGACCTTCTCCGGCCGTACCCGCACGGTGGAGGCGTTCGTCCTCGACGGCGAGGCCGACCTGTACGGCCAGCACGTGGCGGTCGACTTCGTCGAACGCCTGCGTGGCATGGAGAAGTTCGACTCGGTCGAGGCGCTCATCGTGCAGATGGGCCGGGACGCCGAACTCGCCCGTGACCTCCTGACCCGGGCGGACCTGCACCACCGCGGTTGACGCCCGGTTCGTCCTGGTAGGATGGCTTCTCGGTGTGTGCTGCGGTCCGCGGTGGCCACACCGGCTAGTCACAGTGCGCGGACGTCAGTGATCAGGAGATTCACAGTGGCGTTGACCACCGAAGAGAAGAAGGCCGTCCTCTCGGAGTACGGCTTGCACGAGACCGACACCGGTTCGCCGGAGGCGCAGGTGGCCATGCTCACCAAGCGCATCGTCGACCTCACCGAGCACCTGAAGACGCACAAGCACGATCACCACTCCCGCCGCGGCCTGCTGCTGCTGGTCGGACGCCGTCGTCGTCTGCTGAAGTACGTCCAGAAGGTTGACATCGCGCGGTACCGCTCGCTGATCGAGCGTCTGGGTCTGCGTCGATAACCACTCGACGCGCACCATGAACATCCCGGTAGCCAGCGAGGCGAATGCATAGACTGAGCCTCGTTGGCTACCGGTGTTTGTACGACCATGATTTTTGTGTGACCAGCTAGTGCAGTACCAGCAGTACCCGGATCTACGAGATCCAGCCGTACGTACCTGCCGCCGCGGCGTCGGTCTTCGGTAGTGGCCACTCGGCCGGGTCGTGACGTCACGACCGCCGGAGGGCTTCGATCGATGGCCGCCTCCGGGCAGAGGTACGCCGCCGCGTCCAGGAGGGATGCGACGGCCACGCGGATACGGCGAAGACGAGAGGGAAGAGAAGAGAAGAGATGACAGTCAATTCCGCAGTAGAGGTCGACGAAGGCGTGTTCGAATCCACCGCCACGATCGACAACGGGAGCTACGGCACCCGCACCATCCGTTTCGAGACCGGCCGCCTCGCGCAGCAGGCCGCCGGCGCCGTCGTCGCGTACCTGGACGACGAGACCATGATGCTGTCGGCCACGACGGCCAGCAAGCATCCCAAGGAGCACTTCGACTTCTTCCCCCTCACGGTGGACGTCGAGGAGCGTATGTACGCCGCGGGCCGCATTCCCGGCTCGTTCTTCCGTCGCGAGGGACGTCCGTCCACCGACGCGATCCTGACCTGCCGCCTGATCGACCGGCCGCTGCGCCCGTCCTTCGTCGACGGTCTGCGCAACGAGATCCAGGTCGTCGTGACGATCCTGAGCCTGGACCCGAAGGACCTCTACGACGTCGTCGCGATCAACGCGGCCTCCGCGTCCACCCAGATCGCAGGCCTGCCGTTCTCCGGTCCCGTCGGTGGCGTCCGCGTCGCGCTGATCGTCTCGGACGACAACAAGGCCGGCCAGTGGGTCGCGTTCCCGACCGTCGAGCAGCTCGAGAACGCCGTCTTCGACATGGTCGTCGCCGGTCGTATCGTCTCCGGCTCCGGTGACGACGCCGACGTCGCGATCATGATGGTCGAGGCCGAGGCCACCGACAACGTCATCGAGAAGATCGCGGACGGCGCGCAGGCCCCGACCGAGGCGATCGTCGCGCAGGGCCTCGAGGCCGCCAAGCCGTTCATCGCGCGTCTGTGCGAGGCGCAGCAGGCGCTCGCCGCCAAGGCCGCGAAGCCCACCGGCGACTACCCGGTGTTCCCGGCCTACCAGGACGACGTCTTCGCCGCCGTGGAGAAGGCTGCCGCCGAGAAGCTCAGTGCCGCACTGACCATCGCGGGCAAGCAGGAACGCGACGACAAGACCGACGAGGTCAAGGTCGAGGTGCTCGAGCAGGTCGCCCCGAGCTTCGAGGGGCGCGAGAAGGAGATCGGCGCGGCGTTCCGCTCGCTGACCAAGAAGCTGGTCCGTCAGCGGATCCTCAAGGACCACTTCCGCATCGACGGTCGCGGCATCACCGACATCCGGTCGCTCTCGGCCGAGGTCGCCGTGATCCCGCGGGCGCACGGCTCCGCGCTGTTCGAGCGTGGCGAGACCCAGATCATGGGCGTCACCACCCTCGACATGGTCAAGATGGCGCAGCAGATCGACTCGCTGGGCCCCGAGACCAGCAAGCGGTACATGCACCACTACAACTTCCCGCCGTACTCCACCGGTGAGACCGGTCGCGTCGGTTCGCCGAAGCGTCGCGAGATCGGCCACGGCGCCCTCGCGGAGCGCGCCCTGATGCCGGTGCTGCCGAGCCAGGACGAGTTCCCGTACGCGATCCGTCAGGTGTCGGAGGCGCTCAGCTCCAACGGTTCCACCTCGATGGGCTCGGTCTGTGCCTCGACCCTGTCGCTGCTCAACGCCGGTGTGCCGCTGAAGGCCCCCGTCGCAGGCATCGCGATGGGCCTGGTCTCCGACGAGGTCGACGGCGAGACCCGCTACGTGGCGCTGACCGACATCCTCGGCGCCGAGGATGCCTTCGGCGACATGGACTTCAAGGTCGCGGGCACCAAGGACTTCGTCACGGCGCTGCAGCTGGACACGAAGCTCGACGGCATTCCGTCCCAGGTCCTCGCCGGCGCGCTGTCGCAGGCGCACGACGCCCGCACCACGATCCTCGAGGTCATGGCCGAGGCCATCGACACCCCGGACGAGATGAGCCCGTACGCCCCGCGCGTCACGGCCATCAAGGTGCCCGTCGACAAGATCGGTGAGGTCATCGGCCCCAAGGGCAAGATGATCAACTCCATCACCGAGCAGACCGGTGCGAACATCTCCATCGAGGACGACGGCACCGTGTTCGTCGGTGCCACCGATGGTCCGTCTGCGCAGGCCGCGATCGACATGATCAACGCCATCGCCAACCCGCAGCTGCCCAAGGTGGGCGAGCGATTCCTCGGCACGGTCGTCAAGACCACCGCCTTCGGGGCGTTCGTCTCGCTGCTCCCGGGCCGCGACGGACTGGTGCACATCAGCAAGCTGGGTAACGGCAAGCGGATCAACAAGGTCGAGGACGTGGTCAACGTGGGCTCCAAGCTCCGCGTCGAGATCGCCGACATCGACAACCGCGGCAAGATCTCGCTCGTTCCCGTCGAGGACGAGGCCGCCGAGGCCCCGGCCGAGAAGGACGCCGACGCCTAGTTCGTCGAGTTCGACACGAGGTGCCCCCGACCGCTACAGGTCGGGGGCACCTCGCGTTTCGCCGCCGTGACCGGAAAGTTGCGCCTCGAATGCGAGTTTCGCGCTGCGAGGTCCGGTTCCGAGTGCTTTGCTGGACCCGTGAACTCAGGGACACCTGTATTCGACAAATCGGCCCAGGTTCGGAACTTGGTTCTGGCGACCTGGACGTCGACCATCTGCTTCTGGGCCTGGAACATGATCGGGCCGATGTCCACCACCTACGCCGACCGGCTTGATCTGAGCAGTTCGCAGGCGTCGATGCTGGTGGCGACGCCCATCCTGGTCGGATCGCTCGGTCGGATCGTGACCGGCCCGCTCACGGACCGGTACGGCGGCCGCGTGCTGTTCATCTTCGTCGCACTCGCATCGATAATCCCCGTGCTCGCCGTCGGGTTCTCCGCCGAGGCCGATTCGTATGTGATGCTGCTCGTTTCCGGTTTCGTGCTCGGCGTCGCGGGCACGGTGTTCGCCATCGGCATCCCGTTTGCGAAATCCTGGTACGAGTCGAGCCGGCACGGTTTCGCGACCGGCGTGTTCGGTGCCGGCATGGTCGGCACCGCGCTGTCGGCGTTCTTCACCCCACGCTTCGTCCGCTGGTTCGGGTTGGTCCCGACCCACGTGATCATCGCCGTCGCGCTGGCGGTCACCGCGGGCCTGTGCGTGGTCCTGATGAAGGACTCGCCGGAGTTCACCGCGAACTCCGAACCGGTGGTGCCGAAACTCGTCGCGGCCGCGAAGCTCGGTGTGACATGGGAGATGTCGTTCCTGTACGCCATCGTGTTCGGCGGGTTCGTGGCGTTCAGCAACTACCTGCCTACCTACATCAAGACGATCTACGACTTCTCGGCGGTCGACGCGGGCACCCGCACTGCCGCGTTCGCGCTGGCCGCGGTGATCGCCCGGCCGATCGGCGGATCGCTCTCGGACCGCATCCCCCCGAAATGGGTCGTGCTGGCCTCGCTGGCCGGTACCGGGGTCCTCGCGGTGGTGGCGGCCTTCCAGCCGCCGCCGGACTTCTGGTCGGCCGTCACGTTCATCGCGCTCGCGATCTTCCTCGGCATCGGCACCGGCGGCGTCTTCGCCTGGGTGGCGCGGCGCTCGCCCGCCAAGAGCGTCGGCAGCGTGACCGGAATCGTCGCGGCCGCAGGCGGTCTCGGTGGCTACTTCCCGCCGCTCATCATGGGTGCGACCTACGACGAAGCCGACAACAACTACACGGTCGGCCTGCTGCTGCTGGCGCTGACCGCCGCTGCCGCGCTGGCGTACACCGCGTTCAAACTCTCCAGCCACGAACCCGAGGCCGTGACGGCGCAGCAGAAGTCCTGACCGATCCGACGCGAAGGAGATCACGTGGTAGCCAGCACCGGTACCGGAGGTTCGGCGGAGGACCTGCTGCTGCGGAGCGGGCGGTTCTTCGCTCCCGGCCAGTTCTCCCCGGACCTGCGCACGGTGACCCGCGAAGGCGGCCGCGAGGGCGATGTCTTCTACCGGGACAGGTGGAGTCACGACAAGGTGGTGCGGTCGACGCACGGCGTCAACTGCACCGGGTCCTGCTCGTGGAAGATCTACGTCAAGGACGGGATCATCACCTGGGAGACCCAGGAGACCGACTACCCTTCGGTCGGCCCGGACCGGCCCGAGTACGAGCCGCGAGGGTGCCCGCGTGGCGCGGCGTTCTCCTGGTACACGTATTCGCCCACCCGCGTGCGGTATCCGTACGGCCGCGGGGTACTCGTCGAGATGTACCGCGAGGCCAAGGCGCGTCTCGGCGACCCGGTCGAGGCCTGGGCGGACATCCAGGCCGACCCGGAGCGCCGCCGCCGGTACCAGCAGGCGCGCGGCAAGGGTGGACTGGTGCGGATCACCTGGGACGAGGCCACCGAGATGGTGGCCGCCGCGCACGTCCACACGATCAAGACCTACGGCCCGGACCGGGTGGCCGGGTTCTCGCCGATTCCCGCGATGTCGATGGTCTCGCATGCCGTCGGGGCGCGCTTCGTCGAGTTGCTCGGGGGGGTGATGACGTCGTTCTACGACTGGTACGCCGACCTGCCCGTCGCCTCGCCGCAGGTGTTCGGCGACCAGACCGACGTGCCCGAGTCGGGGGACTGGTGGGACGCGTCGTACCTGCTGATGTGGGGTTCGAACGTGCCGGTGACCCGGACACCGGACGCGCACTGGATGGCCGAGGTCCGCTACCGCGGCACCAAGGTGGTCACGGTCAGCCCCGACTACGCCGACAACACGAAGTTCGCCGACGAGTGGATGCCGTGCGCGGCGGGCACCGACGGGGCTATGGCGATGGCAATGGGCCACGTGATCCTCAAGGACCACTTCGTCGACCGTCGGGAGCCGTTCTTCGTCGACTTCGTGGCGCAGTTCACCGACCTGCCGTTCCTGGTCAAGCTCGAGGAACGCGACGGCGCGTACATCGCGGGCAAGCACCTGATGGCCGCCGACCTCGGCGACGACTCGGAGGGCGCGGCGCTCAAGCCCGCCCTGATCGACGGCCGAACCGGCGAACCGGCAGTTCCCCACGGCTCACTCGGTTTTCGCTACACCGAGTCCGGTATGGGCAAGTGGAACCTCGACCTCGGCGACATCGCGCCACAGCTGACGGTCGCCGACGGGACCGGGCATCCGGAGTCGGTGGAACTGCTCATGACGGGTTTCGACACCGTCGACGGCACGGCCGAGGTGCGCCGTCGCGGCGTGCCGGTGCGCAGGGTCGGCGGACACCTCGTGTGCACCGTCTACGACCTCATGCTCGCCCAGTACGGCGTGAGCCGGCCGGGGCTGCCCGGTGTCTGGCCGACAGGCTTCGACGACCCGAGTGAGCCGTACACGCCCGCCTGGCAGGAGGCGATCACCGGCGTCAGTGCCGAGCAGGTGGTTCGGATCGCCCGCGAGATGGCGCGTAACTCGCAGGAGTCGGGCGGTCGCACGATGATCATCATGGGCGCGGGCATCTGCCAGTGGTTCCACGGTGACGCGACCTACCGGGCGGTGCTCTCGCTGTTGCTGCTGACGGGCGCGATGGGTCGCAACGGCGGCGGCTGGGCGCACTATGTCGGGCAGGAGAAGGTGCGCCCCATCACCGGGTACACCACCCTCGCGATGGGTCTGGACTGGAACAGGCCGCCGCGCACGATGACCGGCACGTCCTACTGGTACACGCACACCAACCAGTGGAGCTACGACGGCTACCGCGCGGACGCGCTGTCGAGCCCGCTCGGCCGCGGACGGTTCAAGGGCAAGCACACCATGGACGTGCTCGCGGCCTCCACCGCGATGGGCTGGTCGCCGTTCTTCCCGCAGTTCGACCGGTCCAGCCTCGACGTGGCGGACGAGGCGGAGGCTGCCGGCGTCGACGTGCCGAATTATGTTGCGCAGCAGCTCGGCTCGGGAGCGCTGAAGCTCGCGGTCACCGACCCGGACAACCCGCGCAACTGGCCACGGGTGCTCAGCGTGTGGCGTTCGAACCTGCTCGGCTCGTCGAGCAAGGGCAACGAGTACTTCCTCAGACACCTGCTGGGCACCACGTCGAACCTGCGTGCCGAGCGCACCCCGGAAGCGTTGCGCCCCGTCAGCGTCACCACCCGCGACGAGGTTCCCGAGGGCAAACTCGACCTGGTGATGTCGATCGACTTCCGGATGACGTCGACCACCCTCCTCTCGGACGTGGTGCTGCCGGCCGCGACGTGGTACGAGAAGGCGGACCTGTCGAGCACCGACATGCACCCCTACGTGCACGCGTTCACCCCGGCCATCGACCACCCGTGGGAGTCGCGCTCGGACTTCGAGGCGTTCCAGGCGATCGCGACGGTGTTCAGCCGGCTCGCCGCGACGCACCTGGGTGTGCGCAGGGACGTCGTGCTCGGCACCCTCACCCACGACACCCCGGGGGAGACCGCGTATCCGGGCGGCACCGAGAACAACTGGCTGGCAACGGGTGCGGTGCCGGTCCCGGGCAAGACGATGGGCCCGGTGGCCGTGGTCGAACGCAACTACCCGGCGCTCGTCGAGATGTGGTCCTCGCTGGGGCCGTTGGTGGACAAACTCGGGATGACGACCAAGGCGATCACCTTCCGTCCCGACCGCGAGGTACGCGAGCTCGCGGCCGCGCACGGCGTCATGAGCAGCGGGGTCGGTGCGGGCCGTCCCGCACTCGACACCGACGTGAAGATGTGCGACGCGATCCTCAAGCTGTCCGGCACCACCAACGGCAGGCTGGCTGTGGAGGGTTTCAAGGAACTCGAGAAGCGCACTGGGCGCCCGCTCGCGCACCTGGCCGAGGGCGACGAGGAGAAGCGAATCACCTACGCCGACACGCAGTCTCGGCCGGTCCCGGTGATCACCAGTCCGGAGTGGTCGGGCAGTGAGTCGGGTGGGCGTCGCTACGCTCCGTTCACCCAGAACATCGAGCACCTCAAGCCGTTCCACACGGTGACCGGGCGGATGCACTTCTTCCTCGACCACGACTGGCTCGAGGAGATCGGCGAACAGCTGCCGGTGTACCGCCCACCGCTCGACCTGGCAAAGCTGTTCGGCGAGCCCCAGATCGGGGCCGAAGGCGAACTCGGACTGGCGGTGCGGTACCTGACACCGCACTCGAAGTGGTCCATCCACTCCGAGTACCAGGACAACCTGCTGATGCTCTCGCTCTCGCGAGGTGGGCCGACGATGTGGATGTCGGCGATCGACGCACAGAAGATCGGGGTCGCCGACAACGACTGGATCGAGGCGGTCAACCGCAACGGAGTGCTGGTGTGTCGGGCGGTCGTCTCGCACCGCATGCCCGAGGGTGTCGTCTACGTCCACCACGTGCAGGAACGCACCATCGACGTACCGCTGTCGGAGACCACCGGCACCCGCGGCGGCATCCACAACTCACTGACCCGGGTGCTGGTCAAACCCTCGCACCTGGCGGGTGGCTACGCCCAGAACAGCTACGCCTTCAACTATCTCGGCCCCACCGGAAACCAACGTGACGAGGTGACCGTGGTTCGCCGCCGGTCGCAGGAGGTGACGTACTGACATGAAGGTCATGGCACAGCTGGCGATGGTGATGAACCTGGACAAGTGCATCGGCTGTCACACTTGCTCGGTGACCTGCAAGCAGGCGTGGACCAACCGGTCCGGCACCGAGTACGTGTGGTTCAACAACGTCGAAACCCGTCCGGGCCAGGGCTACCCGCGAACCTACGAGGACCAGGAGCGGTGGAGGGGCGGCTGGGAGCGCGACAGTCGGGGGCGGCTGCGACTGCGCGACGGCGGACGGTTCAAGAAGCTCTCCCGCATCTTCTCGAACCCGAAGATGCCCTCGATCAACGACTACTACGAGCCCTGGACGTACGACTACGAGAACCTGACGAACGCCCCTCTGGGCGAACACATTCCGGTCGCCCCGCCGCGGAGCCTGATCAGCGGCAAGCGGATGAAGGTGGAGTGGTCGGCGAACTGGGACGACAACCTCGGTGGATCGCCGGAGATCCTCGCCGGCGATCCGGTGCTGAAGAAGGTCAGCGACAAGGTCAAGCTCGAGCTCGAGCAGACGTTCATGTTCTACCTGCCGCGGATCTGCGAACACTGCCTGAACCCGGCGTGCGTGGCGTCCTGTCCGTCGGGTGCGATGTACAAACGTGAGGAGGACGGCATCGTCCTGGTGGACCAGGACAAGTGCCGAGGGTGGCGGATGTGCGTGTCCGGATGTCCCTACAAGAAGGTCTATTTCAACCACAAGACCGGCAAGGCCGAGAAGTGCACGTTCTGCTACCCCCGCGTGGAGGTCGGGCTGCCGACGGTGTGCGCGGAAACGTGCGTGGGCCGGTTGCGCTACATCGGACTGATCTTCTACGACGCGGACCGGGTCCTCGAGGCGGCTTCCGTGGAGGACGACAAAGATCTCTACGAGGCGCAACTCGACGTGCTGCTCGACCCGAAGGACCCCGAGGTGATCGCGGGCGCCCGTGCGGAGGGCATCCCGGACGGCTGGATCGAGGCCGCGCAGCGCTCGCCGATCCACGCGCTGATCAAGGACTTCCGCGTCGCGCTGCCCCTGCATCCGGAGTTCCGCACCATGCCGATGGTCTGGTACGTGCCGCCGCTCTCACCGGTGGTGGACGCGGTCAGTCGCGACGGCCACGACGGCGAGGAGCTCGGAAACCTGTTCGGTGCACTGGAATCCCTGCGGATCCCGATCGAGTACCTCGCGGAGCTGTTCACTGCCGGTGACACCGAGGTGGTCTCGGGTGTGTTGCGCAGACTCGCGGCGATGCGGTCGTACATGCGCGACATCAACCTCGGGCGCGAGCCGCAGGAGCACATTCCCGCCGCCGTCGGGATGACCGAGGAGCAGATGTACGAGATGTACCGCCTGCTCGCCCTCGCGAAATACGAGGAGCGCTATGTGATTCCGTCGGCTTATGCGGCGGAGGGGCACCGGCTCGAGGAGACCGCGACCGAGTGCGCGCTCGACTTCGACGGTGGACCGGGCATGTACGACGACGCCTCGGGACCGTTCGGCGAGGCGAGCGGGGGACCGGTTCCGGTGGCCGTGGAAACCTTCCACGCGCTACGGCAGCGTCAGACGAGTGAGTCGATGGGCGTGGGCGAGGGCAGTCCGTCCCGGGTGAACCTGCTCAACTGGGACGGCAACGGCAGGCCGGACGGCATGTTCCCCGGAGGTCCTCGGTGAGGCTGCGCCGCCGCGCAGCCGCGGACCGGACCGGGAAGCGGCTCGTCTGGCAGGCGTCCTCACTACTGCTGGCGTATCCCGATGCGCGGCAGCCGGATCGGTTGGCGACGATCCGGCAGGTTCTCGGGTTCCTGCCGCCCGAGGACGCCGATCGCCTCGGCGTGACGCTCGGGTACCTGCAGTCGACCGACCCGATCGAGGCGGCCACCCGGTACGTCGACACCTTCGACATGCGCCGCAAGACCACCTTGTTGTTGACCTACTGGACGGACGGCGACACCCGGAACCGGGGCTCGGCGATGCTCGCGTTCGCCGATGCCTACCGCGCGGCGGGTGCGCGGCCGCCCGAGGGTGAGACTCCGGACCACCTGGCCGTCGTACTGGAATTCGCGGCCACCGTCGACGCCGAGGCAGGAGAGCGGCTGCTGGTTGCGCACCGAACGGCCGTCGACATGCTCGCGTCGGCTCTGCACGAGTCGGGCTCGCCGTACGCCGCCGTGCTGGACGCGGTGAGCCGCACGCTGCCCGCGGCCACCGCGCGCGACGAACAGCGCGCCCGCGAGTTGGCGATGGCCGGGCCGCCCGCCGAAGCGGTCGGCCTGCAGCCGTTCACGTTGACCGTGCCCCCGCGTAGAACCGACGCGACCCGCATCCCCCGTAGGGAAGGAACTCGCTGACATGTCGGCCGGAGAGATCTACTGGGACGTCGTTCCCTACGTGACACTCGCGATTCTGGTGGTCGGGACGTGGTGGCGCTACCGCTACGACAAGTTCGGTTGGACGACCCGCTCCTCGCAGCTGTACGAGAGCAGGCTGCTGCGGATTGCGAGTCCGCTGTTCCACTTCGGGATCCTGGTGGTGATCCTCGGGCACGTCATCGGCCTCGTCATCCCCGAGTCGTGGACCGAGGCGATCGGCGTCAGCGAACACATGTACCACTGGGGTGCGGCCGTACCCGGCGTCATCGCGGGTGTCGCCACGCTGGTCGGCGTCGGCCTGCTGATCTACCGTCGCCGCTCGACCGGCCCGGTGTTCTCGGCCACCACCGTCAACGACAAGGTGATGTACGTGGTGCTGGTCGCCGCGATCGTCGCCGGGCTGGCGACGACGACGATCGGTGCGTTCGAGGGCAACGAGGCCCTCAACTACCGGGAGACGGTCTCGCCGTGGTTCCGGTCGATCTGGTACCTGCAGCCGAAGGGCGATCTGATGACGCAGGCGCCGGCGTCGTTCCAGATCCACGTGACGATCGCGCTGGTGCTGTTCGCGCTGTGGCCGTTCACCCGGCTGGTGCACGCCTTCAGTGCGCCGTTCGGCTACCTGTTCCGGCCCTACATCGTCTACCGCAGCCGCGAGGCCGCGGGCAAGGGTGAACTGGTCGGCTCGCAGCCGCACCGCCGAGGCTGGTGAACTCGGGCGCGGCCGGAATCGGCGCTCGGCGCGGTGTGTACTGTGTGGACTTCTAATGGCAACGAAAGATCGCAGTCGCACGACCACACTCACCCGCAAGTCGAAGACCCGAACCCCGGCATCGGGCGTCCAGCGCACGGTGCTCCCCGGCGGCCTGCGGGTCGTCACCGAGCACATGCCCGGCGTCCGCTCGGCGTCCGTGGGTATCTGGGTGGGTGTCGGGTCGCGTGACGAGCAACCGTCGGTGGCCGGTGCGGCCCATTTCCTCGAGCACCTGCTCTTCAAGTCGACGCCGACGCGCAGCGCCCTCGAGATCGCGCAGGTGGTCGACGGGATCGGCGGCGAGCTCAACGCCTTCACCTCCCGCGAGCACACCTGTTTCTACGCGCACGTCCTCGACGAGGACCTCGCGCTCGCGATCGATCTGGTCAGCGACGTGGTCCTGCGCGGCCGGTGCCGGTCCTCGGACGTGGACGTCGAGCGGCAGGTGGTGCTCGAGGAGATTTCGATGCGCGACGACGACCCCGAGGACCTGCTCGGCGACGACTTCCTGACCGCGCTGTTCGGCGACCACCCGGTCGGTCGGCCGGTGATCGGCAGCACCGAGTCGATCGAGGCGATGACCCGGTCGCAACTGCACTCGTTCCATGTCCGCCGGTACACCCCGCAGCGGATGGTGGTCGCGGTAGCGGGCAACATCGACCACGAGCAGACCGTCGAGATGGTGCGACGCAGTTTCGCCGGGCACGTGCACGACGGCGCCGAGCCCGCGCCGCGACGCGAGGGCCGGTTGCGATTGCGCACCACTCCCGCGTTGAGCCTGATCGAACACGACGGGGAACAGGCGCACCTGTCGCTCGGCGTACGCGCACTCGGCCGGCACGAAGGGCATCGGTGGGCGCTCTCGGTGCTCAACACGGCCGTCGGCGGCGGCCTCAGTTCCCGTCTGTTCCAGGAGATTCGGGAGTCGCGTGGTCTCGCCTACTCGGTGTACTCCAGCGTGGACACCTTCGCCGACACCGGTGCGTTCTCGGTGTACGCAGGCTGCCAGCCGGACAACCTCGCCGAGGTGACGACGCTGATCCGTGAGGTGCTCGCGCAAGTGGCCTCGAACGGCATCACCGAGGCGGAGTGCGCGCGGGCGAAGGGGTCGATCCGCGGCGGAATGGTTCTGGGACTGGAGGATTCCGGCTCGCGGATGCATCGCATCGGCCGCGCCGAGCTGAACTACGGCAGTCACCGGAGCATCACCGAGACGCTGAAGCGGATCGACGCGGTGACCAACGAGGAGGTACGGGAGGTCGCGGCGATGCTGTTGACCCGACCGTTCGCCGCCTCGGTGGTCGGACCCTACAAGCGCAAGCGTGATCTGCCGGCGGTCGTGCGCGGCATCGTCTGAACGACCCGGAGGTAGCGGATGCGGATACGCGGAGCGGTACTCGAGGAGATCGGCCGTCCGCGACCGTTCGCGCAGTCTCGACCGATCAGCATCTCGGACCTCGAACTGGACCCGCCCGGACCGGGTGAGCTGCTGGTCCGGATCGAGGCCGCCGGGCTGTGCCACTCGGACCTGTCGGTGGTGGACGGCAATCGGGTGCGTCCGGTGCCGATGCTGCTCGGGCACGAGGCCTCCGGACGGGTCGAGGAGCTCGGTGCGGGGGTGTCCGACATCGCGGTCGGGGACCGCGTGGTGATGACCTTCCTGCCGCGTTGCGGCAAGTGCGCCGGATGCGGGACGGACGGCCGGATGCCGTGCAGTGCGGGCAGCGCCGCGAACAACGCGGGCGTGCTGCTCGGCGGTGGCCGGCGCCTGACCCGCGACGGCGGCGCGGTGCATCATCACCTCGGGGTGTCCGGTTTCGCGACGCACGCAGTGGTGGACCGTCGCTCGGTCGTGCCGGTGGGCGACGACGTTCCGCCGGAGATCGCGGCGGTGCTCGGCTGCGCAGTGCTGACCGGGGGCGGTGCTGTGCTCAATGCGGCACACCCGGCGGCGGGCGATTCGATCATGGTGGTCGGCCTCGGGGGAGTGGGCATGGCCGCGGTACTCGCAGCGGTCTCCCTCAGGCACGGCGAGGTGATCGGCGTCGACTCGATGACCGACAAGCTCGCCACTGCAACCGAACTCGGGGCCACCGCCGTGTACACGCCGACGGAACTGGCCGAGCGGGGCGTGCGAGCCGACATCGTGGTCGAGGCGGCGGGCAATTCCCGGGCGTTCGAAACCGCGGTAGCGGCGACCGCGCCGGGAGGCGTCACGGTCACCGTCGGGCTGCCGAACCCGGAGGCCCGGTCGTCGATCTCACCGCTCGCACTGGTGGCCGAGGCGCGCACGATCGTCGGCAGCTACCTGGGATCCGCGGTGCCGTCCCGCGACATTCCGGTCTATGCGCAGATGTGGCGCGACGGATGCCTACCGGTCGAGAAGCTGATCTCCTCGCGCATCGCTCTCGAGGACATCAACCGCGGCATGGACGAACTGGCCGACGGCCACGCCGTCCGCCAGGTGATCGTTTTCGACTGACCGGCAGGCACGCGCCGTCAGCCCGGCGCGGCCGCGACCGGCACGCCCGAGCGTGCCGTCCAGCGTCCGTGCTCGCGGCCGATGGTGACGGGGTGGTCGAAACACTCGCTGACCCGACTGGTGGTCAGCACGTCCGACACCGGTCCCGCGGCGAGCATCTGTCCGTCGCGCAGCAGCGCGGCGTGCGTCGTGGTCGTCGGGATCTCCTCCAGGTGATGGGTCACCAGGACGCTGGCCACCGACGGATGCTCGGTGCGCATGACGTCGAGAGCGGTCAGGAGCTGTTCGCGTGCGGCGACATCGAGACCGGTCGCGGGTTCGTCGAGGAGCAGCACGCTCGGCTCCGGCATGAGGGCACGGGCGATCAGCGCCCGGCCCCGTTCGCCCTGGGACAGGTTCGGCCACCTCGCGTCCGCGCGCGCGGTCATGCCGAGCAGGCCGATCAGAGAGTCGGCCCGGTCGCGTTGCCCCTGCGTCGGCTCCCAGCGCGCGAGAATCTCCGGCGTGCTGGTCAACCCGGTCAGGACCACGTCGGTGACCGTCAGCGGCGCGTCGAGCCGGTGCCGAGGATTGACGTGGCCGATGTGCGCGCGGAGTTCACGCATGTCCACCCGGCCCAGCTGGTGACCGAGGACGTGCACAGTGCCGTGGGTGGGGTGCTCCACCGCCCCGAGCAGACTCAGCAGCGTGCTCTTGCCGGCGCCGTTGGCGCCGAGCAGGACCCAGTGCTCGCCTGGCGAGATTCGCAGGGTGACGTCCCGCAGCAGGTACCGCCCGCCGCGCACCAGGTCGACGGAGTCGGCGGCGAGTACCGCGGTATCGGTTCGATCGGTCATCGTGCGCCGCCTTCCCGGAGCTGGGTCATGATCGTGTCGAGGTTCGCGCGGGTTGCCGCTTCCGCGCCATCCGGGTCGCCCCGCTCGAGTGCCGCGAGCAGGTCGTCGTGGGCGCACGAGGTGTCGGGCAGCTCGGGTTCTCCGGTGACCAGTTCGACCATTGCCGTGTGCAGCAGCGGCAACACCGAGGTGAACAGCGCGGACAGCACCTGATTTCCAGCGAGATCGACCACGCCACGATGAAAGTCGAGGTCGGCGGCGACGAAACGATCGGGCGCCGACTCCCGTGGTCCGTTGCTGTCGTGGCGCCTGCCGAGTCGGTCGCGCAACGCGGTGAGCTCATCGGGGCGTGCCCGTTCGGCCGCCAGCCGCGCTGCCTCGACCTCGAGCGCCGTGCGCGCTTCGCAGACCTCGAGCAGTCGTGCGCGCCGGAGCAGGCGTCCCAGATCGCCGTCGTCGTCGGGGGGCTCGGTGACGAAGGTCCCCACGCCGTGCCGGACGTCGAGCAGGCCGTCGCGGGCGATCAGGCGGATCGCCTCGCGGACAGACGAACGCCCGACGCCGAGTTCCGTCGCGAGTGCGGCCTCGTTAGGGATTCGTTGCGCGACGGCCCAGTCGCCGGCGCTGATGCGCTCGCGCAGCACCTGCTCGACGCGGGGCACCAGCGGGCCGGTGCGCAGGGGTACTCGATCGACCACCACATAGGTCCCTTCGACGTTCGTCCGGCTCCGAGGCTAGCACCGTCATCAGACGTCTGATGACTCGTCGCGTTGTGGATGTGCGGCGCATGCCCGGCGGGCTCGGCGAGGACTAGCCTGAGGACCACGCCATCCGATGCGCCCGAGACCTGGGCCGACGATCGACGCGCCGTGCCCGGGTGCGGGATCGCACCGGTCCTCGTCGGTCGGCACGAAGGGTGAGCGAGCATGCAGCAGGCAGAGTGGGACATCGTCACCGGTGTGGGCATCACCGCGCTCGGCGTCGCTGCGGGCCGCGCCATGGAGACGTGCCGGCAGGACGCACTGGTGTCCGATCCGTACGCCGAGGCATTCGTGCGCGCGGCGGCGCCGCCGGTTCCGATGCCGACCCGGATCGACGACGACACCGATCCCGACATCCCGTGGTCGGTCATGGCCACCTACACGGGGGTGCGGTCGCGGTACTTCGACGAGTACTTCGCTGATGCGTCCGCCGCCGGGGTGCGGCAGGTGGTGTTGCTCGCCGCCGGGTTGGACGTGCGGGCCTACCGGCTGGATTGGCCGGCCGGGACCGTCGTGTACGAACTGGACGCGCCGAAGGTGCTCGGGTTCAAGGACGGAGTGCTTTCGGACCGCGGGGCGACGCCCAGAGCCGAGCGTCGAACGGTCGCGGTGGACCTGCGCGAGGACTGGGCGAACGCGCTACGAGAGCGTGATTTCGATGTCTCGCGCCCGACCGCCTGGCTTGCCGAGGGGCTGCTGCCGTTCCTGCCGAACGAGGCGAAGGACAGCGTGTTCCGCCGCGTACACGAGCTGTCCGCGCGCGGCAGCCGGATCGCCGCCGAACACGTCGACGACGTCGGCGAGGTTCTGAAGCATGCGCGGTTCCACGACATGAGCGTCCGATTCGGCGTCGACATGCGGGACCTGTGGCCCGACCAGGAGGACTACCGGCCCGCCGACTGGCTCACCGAGCACGGCTGGGCAGTCGACGTCGTGCGGGCCGCGGAGGTGGCAGCGCGGTACGGACGCGCGCTCGACAACTGGACGCCCGACCCGGCCCAGTCCAGCCAGCTCATCACCGCCCACCGGGGTGACGGTGCGGTTGCGTAGGCTTGCCTCGACGTGCAACGCGATCGGACGGAGTGAGGGTCAAAAGTGACGGTGATTCGGGTCGGTGTCCTTGGTGCCAACGGCAAGGTGGGCCGCGCGATCTGCGAGGCGGTCGAAGCCGCGTCCGATCTCGAGCTCGTCGCGCAGGTCGACCAGGGTGATCCGATCGAGAAGTTCGTCGACGCCCGCACCGAGGTGGTCGTCGACTTCACCCATCCAGACGTGGTGATGAAGAACCTCGAGTTCCTGGTCGCCAACCGCATCCACGCCGTTGTCGGTACCACCGGATTCGACGAGCCGCGGCTCGCCCGGGTCCGCTCATGGGTCGACGCGAACCCCGAGGTGGGCGTGCTGATCGCGCCGAACTTCGCCATCGGCGCCGTGCTGTCGATGCGATTCGCCGAGCAGGCGGCGCGATTCTTCGACTCGGTCGAGGTCATCGAGCTGCACCACCCGAACAAGGCGGACGCGCCGTCCGGCACCGCGTACCGGACCGCGGCCCTGATCGCGGCGGCGCGGGCGAAGGCCGGCGTCGGTCCCAGCCCGGATGCGACCAGCACCGAACTCGAGGGCGCCCGCGGCGCCGACGTGGACGGCGTGCGAGTGCACTCGGTCCGGCTCGCGGGACTCGTTGCGCACCAAGAGGTTCTGCTCGGAACCCAGGGTGAGACGCTGACCATCCGGCACGACTCCATCGACCGCAACTCGTTCGCGCCGGGCGTGCTGCTCGGCGTCCGCGAGATCGGCGGTCGGCCGGGACTCACCGTCGGCATCGACCCTCTGCTCGACCTGTGAAGAACACCTCGACCAAGGTCGTCGTCACTATTGCGGCGATCATCTTCGCGCTGGCCTTCTACTTCGTGCTGCTCGGCCAGCGTGGTCTCGAGCTGGTCAAGGACGGCCGCGCGGTGCCGGTCGGGCTGGGCGTCGCGGTCCTGGTGCTGCCACTGCTCGGTATATGGATGGTCTTCGCCACGGTCCGGTCCGGCTTCCAGCACCAACATCTCGCCACCCGGATCCGCGAGGAAGGTCTCGAGCTCGACGTCACAGACCTGCCGAAGCGCCCGTCCGGTCGGGTGGACCGCGACGCCGCCGACGCGCTGTTCGCGCAGGTCAAGGCGGAATGGGAGGCCGACCCGGACAACTGGCGCAACTCGTACCGCCTGGCGCGGGCGTACGACTACGCGGGCGACCGCGGCCGCGCCCGCGAGACCATGCGTCGGGCGGTCGCGCTCGAGTCGGCTGAGCGGGCACAGGGGCGCTAGAGGACGCAGCCGCGATCAGCGTGTCGTCGGGAAGGTGCCGCCCAGTGCGGAGCCGCGGACGAGGACTGCGACTCCGACTGAGGGAGCATGCACGCTGCCTGCAGCGCCAAGTATCACGGCAGCTTTTTGTCGGTGCCTCGCGCTAGTGTTTCGAACATGTATTCGAGAGCGGGTGGGGGCGCGCAGGTAGCAGCACACCTGACCGACCTCGACGCCGCCGTCGACGGGTTGCTCACTTGTGGTTTGTCCGGGCTGTCGGATGCCGCGATCGTTGAGACGGTGCAGCGCCTGGAGATGTCGCTGCGCAAGGCTGCGGCGGTCGGGACCCGCCTGATCGTCGAATCCGTGGAACGGTCCCTGCCCGACAAACACGACTGCTCGACGATCAACACCTTCCTCATCGCGACCCTGCGCCTGTCGGCCGGCGACGCGGCCCGTCGGGTCGCGGCATCGAAAAAGGTCGGCACCTGGCACCACCCCACCGGCGAACAACTACCCCCCGACCTGCCCGCCACCGCCACCGCACAACGCGACGGCGCCATCGGCCCCGACCACGTCCACGAGATCCGCGGCGTACTCGGCAAAATCCCCCGCGCCGTCGACCCCGCCGCCGTGGAGGTCGCCGAACAGATCCGCCCCCAAGCACTTCGTGCAGGGAGGGACCCCCAGCCGAACTCGCCCGGTCCTCGACCCCGAAGGCGGTCGCCGACGCCGGGCAA
>NZ_VIGH01000006.1 GCF_006704125.1 Rhodococcus spelaei | reverse complement strand
TGTCGCGGTGAGGGTGACGGTGAGTTGTCCCATGCCGTGGGGGAGTTTGCGGGTGCGGACCTTGCGGCGGGTTTCGGCGTCGCGGCGGGCGCGGGCGGCCCAGTCGGCGTCGTCTTCGATGAGGAGGCGGTCGATCTCGGTGCCCAGTGGTGTGGGGGCGAGTCGGCGGGCGGCGGCGAGGATGGTGTCGTCGAGGCGTTGGAGTGCGGCGCCGGTGGCGGCGCGGGTGCGTTCGTCGATGACTCGGATCTTGCTCAGGGGCAGTTCGCCTGTGGTGAAGGCGGCGCGGACGTCGGGGAGTCGGATGAGGGTGTAGCCGAGGCGGATGTAGGTGTTGACGGCTTGGTGGCTGATGGAGAGTTGGAGCGCGATTTCGGCGACGGCGGATCGGTGTGCGGTCTCGGAGTCGAAGAGGGTGCCGGGCGCTTGGTGGGCGTAGGTGCCGCGGGAGGCCGTGTAGTCCATGATCTGGGCGATCAGGTTCGCGGCGGCGGCGTTCTCGGTGCGGGCGGTGTCGCTGATCTCGGTGAGGAGGGATCGTTCGTGGTCGGTGAGGGGTGTGCGTTCTGCTGCTACTCCCACGGTGACCACCCCCCCAGGTGCGAATGTATGTTCGAGTATATGTCGGGTCGTGAAGCAGCGCAACGATACTGAACGCGGCAAAAGATTTTCGTCGAGCCTGAACTCCCCCGATTGCAATGCGGTATTGCAGTGTGGCTATGGAGGACGAGGGGTTACGAAGGAGTCGCAGTAGTCCGTGGCAGAGCGCGGCTGCGCGATCGGTGACGTGGGCGTCCTGGGGTCATCCTTCGCGTGCTGCCGCCGGTCCGACCTGGCGGTGGATGGTCCTGGCGGGGCGCGGCGGCGCCCGGTGTCGTCGTCTCGTCGGTTCTCGTCGCATTGATGATTCAACCGGCCGGATTCGACGAGGCTCGTCCCCGGCTCGAGGAGATCGTGCGCGAGATCACGGCCCATCCGGGGAGCACGCGCAATGGACTCGAGATTGGCGGACTCGACATCGGGCGGGTCGAGCAGCGCGAAGACGGCGCGGTGTACTTCCTTGAATCCGACACCTCGTTCGGAACCACGCACGGGTGGATCTACGCGCCGGACCGGAAACCTGGCGGGCAGCGGTACTTCATGTCACTGAACAACGTCGGCGGATCCTGGTACGAGTTCGAGTACGGGACTTGAAGGCGTCAGGTGATGAGCGCCTTCGCGACCCCGCACACCGCGACCGCCCACAGCACCGACGTGAAGGTGCCGATGATGAACTGTTCGGAGGCATTGGGTTCGCGCAGTTCGGGATACCGTGCCAGCCCCTTCACTGCCAACACCACCGCGAGCCCCTCCGGCCAGCCCGCAAGAATCGCGACTGCCACCGCGGTTCGCTCGAGTACCCCGATGATCCGGCCGCCGCGCAGTGGCCCGGGGCTTGCGGGCGATGCGCTGTCCGCCGGGGTGCCGGCATCGGGCTGACGCTTGGCGATCCGGAACGCGGCGCGGACCAGGGGAGCGCCACCGCTCGCCGCTGCGGCCACGGCGAGCACCAGGGTGGCGCCGAGCGCGAAGCCCTTGACGGGGTGGGTTGCGGCCGCGGCGAGCCCGGCTCCGCCCAGTGCCAGTGACGCGACGGCCGGGCTGATCCACAGCGGGATCCTGTTGCCTGCCAAGGCGACCGGTGCCAACGCGGCCACGCCGAGCAGGATCAGCGTGAGTGCGGTCATCGGTTGGCATCCTCCAGGAGTCGCTCGGCGAGTCGCCGTCCGGCCACCTCGGCTTGCCAGCCTGCCACCGACAGTCGCTGCGAGACGGCCTGTTTGCTGATTCCGAGCCGCTCGGCCGCTTCCGCTTGGGTGAGTCCGTCGCGCATCGCCGTGACCGCTGACCGACCCGCCTCCGATCTGCGGGACACCAGGAGGGCGAGGAGCATCAGGGCGGCCTCGGCGTCCTGCGTCGCGGCTGATCCCGCGACCGCCACCGAGCCGGGCAGGTTCTTGGCTCGTTCGACGGCAACGCGGGCGGCCTCGAAGGCGGGGCCGCGGCCGGCTCGGGTGCTGGCGGGCAGTGGCGTCTCGACCGGTCCCGTGCCGATGCCGACGCTCCACTGGCCGCGGGCTGCGAGTTCGAGTGCGAGGTCGACGACGAGCGCCGCGTTGTCGGTGACGGCCTGCACCTCGTCGCCGGCGGTTCGCTCGAACGGGCGAAGCAGGTCTGCGGCCGCGAGCTCCTCGAGTAGCGGTGCCACCCGGTCGACGTCACGACGACTGCCTCGCTGGTCGACGGTCATGACGAACATATGTCAAGGCTATGGACTAGAGTTTCTGTAGTCAAGGAGTATGGCTTGATTTGCGGGGAGCCGACTTCACCCCCGTTGGGGGAAGAATGTCATGGCGCCAGCCGATACGGTGGCGCCATGACCGAGCTGAGCGAGCTGGCTACTTCCGGCTACTTCTACTACTACCCGTTGGTCGAAAACCTCAAGCAGGTGGAGCGTTACGTCATCACGGGCGTCGGGTCGAACCCGGCCGCGCCGTTCAATGCCTTCTCACACGCACGCAAGCTGGCTGGCCCCGAGGACACCTTCGTCACGATCAACAACGACACGGTCTACTCGATGGCGCAGCTGGATCTCTCGGTCGGGCCGCTCCGGCTCGAGGTGCCCGACACGGGTGACCGCTACTACGTGCTGCAGTTCGTCGATGCCTGGACCAACAACATCGCCTACGTCGGGACGCGTGCGACCGGCAATCGCGCCGGGCGCTTCGTGATCGTTCCTCCCGGCTGGACGGGGGAGCTGCCGGAGGGGCACCAGGTCATCCAGGCGTCGACGCGGGTCCTGTCGATCGTGGGCCGCTTCGCGTGCACGGGGCCGGACGACATCCCCGCCGTGAATGCGGTGCAGGATGCCGTCGTGCTCGCCCCCGTCGAACCCGGTGACGCGGTCCCCGCCGGGATGCCCTCGGCGTCCGCCGGCGTTCCTGCGTCACTCAGGTTCTGGGAGGAGGCCCGGCTCTGGTCGCAGGCCTTCCCGGCTCCGATCGAGGACTCGCCGTACTCCGAGAAGTTCGCCCCGCTTGGTACCAGCGCGGCGGAGAGCCCGTATGTGGACGCGTCCGACGCAGTCAGTGAGGCCCTCCGATTGGGGCTGAAGGGTGGCGCGGACAAGCTCGAGTACGTCACGCACCACGGCAAGTCGCCGGTGATCAACGGGTGGACCGTCGGGCTGCATCTCTTCGATTACAACCTGTACGTACTCGGCCTCGGCACTGTCGACGAGGATCGCTGGAAGATCACCGACCAGCAGCACCGCATCATCGAGCGGGCCGTCGCCTGCCGGGTGGGGTTGTGGGGCAACCATGCATATGAGGCCGTGTATGCACAGGCATTCACTGACGGTGCGGGCGGGGCGCTGGTCGGCGGGAACACGTACACGATGACTTTCCCCGAGCGTCCCCCGGTCGGAGCATTCTGGTCGATCACTCTTTATGACATTCCGCAGTACTACCTGGTCGCCAACTCGATCGACCGCTACTCGATCGGTGATCGTACGGCCGGCATCCACTACGCTGCCGACGGATCGCTGCAGCTCACGATCTCTCGTGCCGAGCCGACTGATTCTGCGGCCCGGGCGAATTGGCTGCCCGCCCCGGCCGACAAGTTCCGGCTGGTGTTCCGCCTCTACGTTCCCGGGGACGCGATCCTCGACGGCACGTACGACTTCCCTGCGATCGTCCCGGCAGGCTGACCACGGATCCGAGGGAGGGCGGATGCCACGGAGCATGAGGGCAGCGTCAAGGACCAGACCTTTACTGAGCCCCTGCTAGGCCTCGGACTTGACCTCGGCGGCGCGTTCGCGGGCCTGTTCAAGACTCGCCTCCGGGCCGGCCGGTACGCCCATTCGTGCATCGAGCACCAGGCCGAGCACGCCGATCGTGATGCACACTGCGGACAGCGCGAGCAGTGCCGGATTCGTGTCCCCGCCGAGCGCGTTGCCCAGCACCACGACGCCGATCGTGCCCGGCACGATCCCGACGACCGTCGCGAGAACGTACGGGACGAACCGGATCGACGAGATACCGCTGCAGTAGTTGATCACCGAGAACGGGACCGGGGCGATCAGTCGCAGCGATCCGACCGCCAGCCATCCGCGTCTCGCCAGTCGGTCGTCCACCTTCTGGATTGCCGGATGCGTCATCCGGGCCGCGAAAGCGTCGCGCCCCACCGTGCGCACCAGCAGCAGCGCGAGGGCGGCGCTGACCGTGGTGGCGGCAACGGCGATCATCACGCCGGTCACCGCACCGAAAAGCAGCCCGGCGGTGAGCGTGAACACCGTCCGCGGAAACGGCGCGACAGTGACGATCGCATGGACGGCGAAGAAGACCAGGGGGAAGGCCGGACCGACGGAATGGGACCAGTCGCGCATCTGCTCGACCGACGGATGCGGTGCGAACACCGCGACCGCACCCAGCGCCGCGACCACCAGCAGTGCCCCGATCAGCTTCGGGTCACGCAGGCGCCGGCTCACGGCCGCCAACGTTACCTGCGCTCCGCGCTCCTCGCCGATCCGTCGGGGGGCACGCGTCAGCAACCCGGAGTCGTCTCGTCCGTATCCCGGCGACATGTGACGGTCGCGACGCCGCAGTCCCGGCCGGTCGCGTCCCGACCCGTCACCCGAACCACCGAAACGAGGCGACCGGACCGCACCACCTCGGCCTCGAACACGGCGGGGCCGTCGAGTGACACCGGGCGGAAGAAGTTGATCCGCAGCGAGCTCGTGTGCAGCGAGTCGACGCTCGCCGCCGCCGCGGCGGCGTTGCCGACGAGGTCGTAGGCGCAGGCCTGCACGCCGCCGTGCATGACCCCCATCGCGTTGGCCAGCGCCCGATTGGCCGGAACGGTCAGTCGGGCACCGAACTCGGTGCGCTCGAGGTGGCCGTCGAGGAGTTCGATCGGCGGGGCCCACGGCAACGGCGACGGGTCCGGCGCGGTCGGTGCCGCACTCGTTCGTTCCTGATCGACGCCGTCGAGGAAGTTCCCCCACGCCGTGCCGGATGCGACCAACCGACCCGCGCCGTCGACCACTCGGACCGAACTCATGCCGCCGTCGGTCGTCAGCGTCTCGAGTCGGCTCTCCGCAACCAGTTGCCCGCCCACCCATCCGGTGGGCCGCACGAAGTCCACAGACAGGTCCGCGCTCACCAGTCCGGCGCGGTCGCCGCGACGCTCGAACATGGTGAATCCGAGGATGTCGTCGAGCAGCACACCGAGCGCGGCGGTGGGGGTGAGGCCGGAGTCGCGGCCGAGGTCCATCGTCATCCGGTTCCGCTCGCCGGCACGGATCGGCGGACCCACTCGGAACAGGGCCTGGGGCGTCGGAGCCGGGGCGGTCGTGGTGCTCATGCCGCGAGGTTACCGAAGGGTAGGTGATCCAGGCGATAGCGCCCGAAACGGTGCGGCTAGCATCACAGAAATAATGACTGTGTCCGAATATCGAGAGGAAGCAGACACCGTGTCACAAGCTCCAGTGTCACTCGCTTCACAGGCCGAGGACGCTGCCCGCGACTACGCGGCATGGCAGCAGGCGGTGGCCGCGGTGCTCGCCAAGGCCCGTCGGGTCGATGTCTCCGAGCTTCCGGCGGATCCGGAACGACTCCTCGACACCACGACGTACGACGGCGTGACCGTCTCACCCCTGTACACGCGCAGGGACGAGACCGGCGAAACCACCCTCCCCGGCAACTTCCCGTTCGTGCGGGGCCGTGACGCCCACCGCGACGTCAACCGCGGGTGGCTCGTCAGTGCCGCCTTCGGTGTCGACGGCTCCGACGCGAAGGTCGTCAACCAGGCGATCCTGGACGGCCTCGAGAACGGCATCAGCGCCGTCTGGCTCGGCATCGGCGCGGATGCGCTGCCGGTCGCGGGCGTGACGCAGGCCCTCGACGGCGTGCTGCTCGACCTCGCTCCGCTGACCCTCGCCGCGGGCGCCGACACCGGCGCGGCCGCCGAGCAGGTGTTCGCCCTCCTCGACGAGCGGGCCGCCGCGGGCGACGGCGTCACCGACCGCGCCGCGGTCACGGTGAGTCTCGGTGCCGCGCCGCTGACGAGTCGGTTCGCCGGCCGTGCGGACGTGGACGTCGCGGGCGCGGTGGCGCTCGCCGAGATTGCGGCCGAGCGGGCCGAGACCGTTCGCGCGATCACTGTCGACGGCACCGCGTTCCACAACGCGGGCGCGAGCGACGCCGAGGAACTCGGTGCGGCCGTCGCGGCCGGACTCGAGTACCTGCGTTCGTTGACCGGTGCCGGCGTGTCCATCTCGAAGGCGTTGGGGCAGGTCGAGTTCCGGCTCGCCGCCACTGACGACCAGTTCCAGACCATCGCCAAGTTCCGGGCCGGACGCCAGCTGTGGGCGCGCATCGCCCAGGTGTGCGGCGCCTCCGAGTTCGGCGGCGCACCGCAGCACGCGGTGACCTCCGCGGCGATGATGACCCAGCGCGACCCGTGGGTGAACATGCTCCGCACCACCCTCGCCGCGTTCGGCGCGGGCGTCGGCGGCGCCGACTCGGTGACGGTGCTGCCGTTCGACGTCGCGGTCCCCGAGGGCACCCTCGAGACGTCGAAGTCCTTCGCGGCCCGCATCGCCCGCAACACCCAGCTGCTGCTGCTCGAGGAGTCGCACCTCGGTCGCGTGCTCGATCCCGGTGCCGGCTCCTGGTACGTCGAGGACCTCACCGCCGCGATCGCGGCGAAGGCGTGGGAGTTCTTCCAGCAGATCGAGGCCGACGGCGGTTTCGCCGCGTCGCTCGAGTCGGGACTGGTCGCCGACCGCATCTCCGCCACCCGTGAGCAGCGCGCCTCCGACATCGCGCACCGCAAGACCGCGGTGACGGGTGTCAACGAGTTCCCGAACCTCGCCGAGGCTCCGCTCGCAGCTGGCTCGGCGCCGCTGGCCGACGTCGCCCGCTACGGCGCCGCATTCGAGGCCCTTCGGGACCGCTCCGACGCGTTCCTCGCCGAGCACGGTCATCGGCCGAAGGTGCTGCTCGCCGCGCTCGGGCCGGTCGCGGAACACAACGGCCGCACCACCTTCGCGTCGAACCTGCTCGCGTCCGGTGGTATCGAGGCCGTCAACCCGGGCACCCTGGACCTGGCCACGGTGACCGGCATCGTCCGGGACTCGGAGACCACGGTCGCGGTACTGTGCGGCACCGACAAGCGCTACGGCACCGACGGCGTGCCCGCGGTCGACGCGCTGCGCGCCGCCGGCATCACGACGGTGCTGCTGGCCGGACCGGAGAAGACGTTCGCCGACGCCGAGGGCGCGGACCGGCCCGACGGCTTCTTGACCGCTCGTATTGACGCAGTGTCGGCGCTGTCCGGTCTGCTCGACACCCTGGGAGCGAAATGACAACCCACGAGGTCAAGCACGTGATCGGCAGTTTCGCCGACGTGCCGCTGACGGATCCCGACTTCCCGGCCCCGCAGGCGCCGACCGCCGACGAGACGGCCGCCCACATCGCGGAGGCCGCGGCGGCGAACAACTACGCCCCCGAGCAGGTGGTGTGGTCGACGCCCGAGGGCATCGACGTCAAGCCGGTCTACACCAAGGCCGACCGCGACGCCGCGGAGGCTGCGGGCTTCCCGCTCGACAGCTTCCCGGGCGCGGCCCCGTTCCTGCGTGGGCCGTACCCGACGATGTACGTCAACCAGCCGTGGACGATCCGTCAGTACGCCGGCTTCTCCACCGCCGCCGAGTCCAACGCCTTCTACCGGCGCAACCTCGCGTCGGGCCAGAAGGGTCTGTCGGTCGCGTTCGACCTGGCGACCCACCGTGGCTACGACTCCGACCACCCGCGCGTGCAGGGTGACGTCGGAATGGCCGGTGTGGCGATCGATTCCATTCTCGACATGCGTCAACTCTTCGACGGCATCGACCTGTCCCAGGTCTCGGTGTCGATGACGATGAACGGCGCGGTGCTGCCGATCCTCGCGCTGTACGTGGTCGCCGCGGAGGAGCAGGGCGTCACGCCCGACCAGTTGGCCGGAACCATTCAGAACGACATTCTGAAGGAGTTCATGGTCCGCAACACCTACATCTACCCGCCGAAGCCGTCGATGCGGATCATCTCCGACATCTTCGCCTACACCAGCGCGGAGATGCCGAAGTTCAACTCGATCTCGATCTCCGGCTACCACATTCAGGAGGCCGGAGCGACGGCCGACCTGGAGTTGGCGTACACCCTCGCCGACGGCGTGGAGTACATCCGGGCGGGCCTCGACGCGGGCATGGAGATCGACAAGTTCGCGCCGCGACTGTCCTTCTTCTGGGCCATCGGCATGAACTTCTTCATGGAGGTCGCCAAGCTGCGCGCGGGCCGCCTGCTGTGGGCCGAGCTGGTCGAGAAGTTCGAGCCCAAGAGCGCCAAGTCGCTCTCGCTGCGCACCCACTCGCAGACCTCCGGCTGGTCGCTGACCGCGCAGGACGTGTTCAACAACGTCGCGCGCACCTGCGTCGAGGCGATGGCCGCGACCCAGGGTCACACCCAGTCGCTGCACACCAACGCGCTCGACGAGGCGATCGCGCTGCCGACCGACTTCTCGGCCCGCATCGCCCGCAACACACAGTTGCTGCTGCAGCAGGAGTCCGGCACCACCCGGCCGATCGACCCGTGGGGCGGCTCGCACTACGTGGAGTGGCTGACCAACGAGCTGGCCAACCGGGCCCGCGCGCACATCGCCGAGGTCGAGGCCGCGGGCGGCATGGCTCAGGCCATCGGCGAGGGCATCCCGAAGCTGCGCATCGAGGAGGCCGCGGCCCGCACCCAGGCGCGCATCGACTCGGGCCGCCAGCCGCTGATCGGCGTCAACAAGTACGTGCCGGACGAGCCGGACAGCATCGAGGTGCTCAAGGTCGAGAACTCGAAGGTTCGTGCCGAGCAGCTCGCCAAGCTCGAGCAGCTGCGGGCGGACCGCGACGAGGCCGTGACCCAGGCCGCGCTCGCCGAGCTGACCAGGGCGGCCGCGGCCACCGAGGGCGGAATGGAGAACAACCTGCTGGCGCTGGCCGTGAACGCGGCGCGTGCCAAGGCGACCGTCGGGGAGATCTCCGACGCGCTCGAGAAGGTGTACGGGCGTCACCAGGCCGAGATCCGGACCATCAGCGGTGTGTACCGGGACGAGGCCGGAAAGGCGGAGAACATCGCCAGCGCAACCGAACTCGTCGAGACCTTTGCCGAGGCCGAGGGTCGTCGTCCCCGCATCCTGGTCTGCAAGATGGGGCAGGACGGACACGACCGAGGACAGAAGGTGATCGCCACGGCGTTCGCCGACCTCGGATTCGACGTCGACGTGGGACCGCTGTTCCAGACCCCCGAAGAGGTGGCCACCCAGGCCGCCGACGCCGACGTGCACGTCGTCGGTGTCTCCTCCCTCGCCGCCGGACACCTCACCCTGGTGCCGGCGCTGCGGGAGGCGCTCGCCGCGGTGGGCCGCCCCGACATCATGGTCGTGGTCGGTGGCGTCATCCCGCCCGGCGACTTCGACGAGCTCTACGCGGCGGGCGCGGCGGCGATCTTCCCGCCCGGCACGGTGATCGCGGACGCGGCTACCGGTCTGCTCGAGAAGCTGTCGGCACAGTTGGGGCACGATCTGAGTGGCAGCTAGGCCGGTCCTGGACTTGACCGCGCTCGGCGACGCGGTGCTGGCGGACCGGCGGGCACAGCTCGCCAAGGCCATCACCCTCGTCGAGTCGACCCGGGCCGACCACCGGGAGCAGGCGCAGCAGCTGCTGCTGCGCCTGCTCCCGCACGCCGGCGGGTCGATCCGGGTGGGCATCACCGGCGTTCCCGGGGTGGGCAAGTCGACCACCATCGAAGCGCTCGGGATGTACCTGATCTCGTTGGGGCACAAGGTTGCCGTGCTCGCCGTCGACCCGTCCTCGACCCGGACCGGAGGATCGATCCTCGGCGACAAGACGCGGATGCAGAACCTGTCCGTGCAGCCGAACGCCTTCATCCGGCCGTCGCCGACGTCGGGCACGCTCGGCGGCGTCGCCAAGGCCACCCGCGAGACGATGGTGCTGCTCGAAGCCGCCGGATACGACGTGATCCTGGTCGAGACGGTCGGCGTCGGGCAGTCCGAGGTGACGGTCGCGAACATGGTGGACACCTTCACCTTCCTGACCCTCGCCCGAACCGGCGACCAGTTGCAGGGGATCAAGAAGGGCGTGCTCGAGCTCGCCGACATCGTCACCGTGAACAAGGCCGACGGCAAGCACCAGATCGAGGCGAAGGCCGCGGCCCGGGAGCTGGCCGGGGCGTTGCGGCTGATCTACCCGCACGACGCGTTGTGGAAGCCGCCGGTGCTCACCATGAGCGCGTTGGAAAACGTCGGCGTGGACAAGTTCTGGGACACCGTCCTGTTGCATCGCAAGGTTCTCGGTGACGCGGGCGAGCTGGAACGCAAGCGGCACCAGCAACAGGTGGACTGGACCTGGTCCATGGTGCACGACCAGCTGCTGCGCCGACTCGACACCGACCCGAAGGTCAGGGCCGTGCGCGGGGACATCGAGGAACGTGTCCGGGCGGGTTCGTTGACGGCCGCGCTCGCCGCGCGCCAGATCCTGGAGACGTTCGACAGTTAGCGGCTGCGCCGCAGTGGTGCGTCAGCGCGCCAGGGTGGTGGCGATCAGGTCGTGGCCGAGGTCGAAGCGGATGCCGTCGGGATTGGTCAGACCCGGCCCGCGGTACCAGGTTTCGTCTGTCTCCGGGTGCGGTCCGACCACCCCCACCCGGCCGCTGCCGTATGGGGTGACGGCCGCGGCGACGACGTCGTTGGGGTAGCGGGCAAGGGCGGTGCCGCCGACCGCGGCCCAGTCGTCGCCCGGCACCGAGAACGCGGCGCCGTCTTGGAAGAACATGTGCCGCGGCCGATCTCGCCACCGCACTGCCACGATGGTGTCGGCGGTGTCGTCGATGGTCGCGCCGTCGGTGGCGATGTACTGCCGGACCCGGCCAGGAAAGAGGTCGTAGCCCGGGTCGTTCGCGGCGAGGTAGCCGCCGAGGCAGAAACCGAGGTAGTTGCCTCCCGCGGAAACCCACTCGCGCAGGTGCGGGGCATACGAACGAGTGCGCTGCCATGCGGGGCCGACCACGCCGCCGCCGGGTTGCGCGTACACGAGAGCGCCGGCCAGCGTGTCGGGAGTGACGTCGACGTCCTCGTTCGGGCCGCAGTACACAGCCCGCATCGGGTTCGGCGCCGACTCGAGCAGGTTCGCCACGGATTCGGCGCAACCGGAGCACGCGGCGGGACCGCGATACACCAGCGCGACCGGACGTTCGTCGGGCTGCTCGATCCGTGAGACCCCCAGGGCCGCGGTCGCCCCCGCCGCGCCCACGCCGACCGCGCCGAGCAGGAGTCTGCGCCGGGTGACGCGACGCGTGCCGGGGGTCACGCCGAGCTCACCGGGCCCGTCCGCGACTCGACCCAGCGCCGCACCCGTTTGGTGATCGCGGTGACCAGTCCCTCGAGCGGGCCGCGGCCGGCGGTGGCGCGCCAGGCGACGGCGAAGACACACATCACCACGACCTGGCGCAGATAGCCCGACCAGGGGTCGTACATGTCGAAGTCGGAGTTGACGAACATGATGTGGCCGACGTACACGGTCAGCGACATCGTGCCGATCGCGACCAGCGGCGCCGTGACAATCCGCACGGTGCGCGCGAGGAGTGGAGTGCCGACCTGGAACAACAGCAGGCACAGTCCCAGAACCAGCAGCGAGCTGCCGATGGTTGCCATCAGATCCAGCGGGGTGCCGGTGTGTGGATTCGAGACCGTCAACCACCACCAGGTGTCGGTCGGGACGGTTCCGTCGGCGCCGAAGGTGAGGATCTCGTCGACGGTGTCGGAGTCCGAGACCGCCTGCAGGTGAGCCAGCCCCTCGAACGGGTGCAGGAACATCCACGAGATCGTCGCGGACAGGGTCGTCAGGAACGCACCGACGCCGGCAAGCACGCCGTTGACGCGGACGGACGAGAGGTCGAGACGGCCGACGACGAGGCCCACGATCACGTAGGTCATCCAGACGACGGCCGGGAACTCGCCGGTGAACAGAATGTTGCCGACCGTGCCGAACGGGCGCTGCAGCAACGTTTCCCAGGAGAGCTGGCGGGTGAACGCCTCGCCCAGGTGCGGGCGCACCAGCTGACTGAGCACCGGCGTCGCCACCGCGGCGACGGTGGCCAGCACCGCGAGGGTACGGGTGCTCAGGTAGACCAGCGGCACCGCGAGCAGGAACATCACCGCGTAGTAGGGGAGGATCACCGCGCCGTAGTCGATGTCGGTGTACCCCAACGACAGTCCGATCACGCCGATCACGGCGGCGCGAGCGGCGAGCGACGCGGCCGTCCCGTACGAGGCCGGACCGCGGGCCACCCGGCGGCGACCGGACAGGAACGCGATCGCGACGCCCGCGAGCACCGCGAACATTGCCGAGGCGTGTCCGGCGGAGAGGGTGTAGCTCAGGGTCGGCTTACCGTCGTCGTTGTAGTCGTTGAGCGAGTGCACGGCCACCATGCCCAGGACGGCAAGCCCTCGGGCCAGGTCGATCCCGCTCAGGCGGACGCGACGCGGCCGGGGAGCAGGCTCGGCGCGGACGCCGCTCACGGTCGGGGAGGGGTGGGGGGTGCTCATGAGGTCATCACCGCATCGATCAGGTCGAGGCCCGCGCTGGTGCCGATGTCAGCGGGAGTGGACAGTCCGGAGTCGGCGAACCAGTCGCCGTCGGCCTCCGGGTGGGGGCCGACCACGCCAACTCGGCCGGCGCCGAACGAGGCAGTCAGCGCGGCGATCTCGCCGTTCGGGTAGGAGGCGAGCACCTCCAGGTCCCGGTCGGCCCGGACGTCGAAGACCGGGCCGTCCTGGAAGTACAGCTCCGTGCGAGTTCCGCGCCAGTCGACGTCCACCACGGTGGCGTCGGTATCGGCGACGTCGGCACGCGCCGTGGTGATGTACCGGTCGGCGTCGCCGGGGAGCAGGTCGAAACCGGGCGTGGCGCCCGCGAGATAGCCTCCGAGGCAGAAGCCCAGGTATCGGCCGCCGCCGGCGACGTAGTTGCGGACGGCGTGGCGGTGCCGCCGCATCCGGCGCCACGCCGGGCGCAGCTCGTCGCCGCCGGGCTGCGCGTAGAGGGCGGCCGAGCCGAGGGTGTGCTCGTTCATGTGGAGGTACTCGCGCGGGCCCACGAAGTGGACGTCGAAGTTCCACCGGCTCCGTTCGAGCAGGGCGGCGACGGATTCCGCGCATCCCGGTGCGGTGGCGCCGCCGCGGTAGACAAGCGCCAGCGGGCGGGTCACCGTTGTTCTCACGACCGCACCGCCTGCGCCGGAATGCCCTGCCAACGGGTACGGGCGGGCAGTTGCTCGCCCTTCATCAGTAGCGAGAGTGCCTCGAGTTCGGCGTGTTCGGAGACGACGGCGTCGTAGAGCACCACAGCGCGGGTCCCGACGGTGGCACCGGCCTCGACCGTGACGGTCGACATCTTCATCACCCGGTCCTCGAACAGGTGCGTCTGCAGGGACACCCCGGGGCCGACGACCGCGTCGTCACCGATCCGGACGAGATCGAACTCGGTGAGGTAGGTGGTTCCGATCCACACCCGGCTGCCCATCTCGGCGCCGAACCAGCGCAGCATCATCGGCAGGTACGGGGTCCCGGTCAGCTGGTTCAGCAGCACCGGAACCGCCGCCGACTCGTACATGCCGGTCGCGAACTCCGAGCGTCGAACGAATTTCGCCCACAACGGTTCCACCCGGGGGCGGTAGCGGCCGACCAGGTTCCGCTTGACGGCGGCCGCGAACAGTACGACGCCGATGGCGGTCACCAGTGCCAGCAGCGGTGCGGTCACGATCGTCCACGCCAGCGACGTGGTCCGGGCGATCTGCGACAACCCCAGCAGGTAGAAGTACAGGCTGACGCCGATCGCCGTGGGCGGGAGCACGATTCGGAAGAACTCGATCCACCATCGGTGCGCGAGGACGGCCTGGTCAGGACTGAAGGTGAGGTTCTCGTCGAAGTCGCCGCTGTCTTGGCGCACCGGAAGGAAGATCGCCGGATTGCCGAGCCAGGAACTGTCGGCGGGTACACCCGTCGCCGGCGGCACGGTGAGCACACCGACCAGCGAGCCCTCGCCGGTGCTCATGCCGCTCGGCAGCACGGCGGCATTGCCGATGAACGCTCGGGCACCGATCTCGGTCCGCGCGAAGCTCATCCGGCCGTTGCAGAACGAGGAGCCGCCGAGGCTCGCCATGTCCGCAACGAAGCTCTCGTCGTTGATCGTGAGCAGGTCGGGGTCGATGTGCGAGACCGTCGACACCTCGGCGCCGCTACCGACCTTGGCGCCGAGCAGTCGCAGCCACGGGGCGGTGTAGAGGGTCGCGTACAGCGTGTTCGTGTACAGCAGGCTCATCTCGAAGAGCTTGTCCGTGGCCCATTTCCGTACCCCGAGTGCGGAAGCCTCATCGAATGTCCCCTCGGGCAGGGCGGGCAGGATCAGCTTCTTGCCGACGGCCACCACGAAGCAGACGCTGACGACGTACACGAAGCCCGACGCGAGCGTGGCCAGCAGCGAGGCGATCATGCCGTACTCGAGCAGCACGGCCCATACCAGCACGAGGCTGGGCACGATGGTGGCAATGGCCAGTGCCTCGAGCGTGACGATGCCAAACGCGTTGAGGGCCAACAGTTTCGGTGTCCACCCGGCCGACGGACCGGCCGCGGCCATGGCCTCGACCCGTGGGGCGAGCGCGTCGACGCGCACCGGCGGCGAGCCCGTCCACCGGTGCCCGGGCGGAATGCTCGCACCCTCCGAGAGCACGGACTGATCCCCGAGCATGGCGTCGTCACCGATCGTGGTCCCGGGTTCGAGCACGCAGTTCGCGGCGACGAACGCGCGCGCACCGACGACGACCGGTGCGACCACGACCTCGCGACCGACGACGCGCCACGACCGGATGTCGGTGTTGTTGCCGATCGACGCGCCGTCGCCGATACGCACCAGCGCGGGGAAGGAGACGATGCTCGTGCCGATGTGGGTGTCGCGGCCGACGTCGGCGCCGAGGGCGCGCAGGAACCGCGCCATAAGCGGGGATCCGCTGAGTACCGGCATCGGAGCCAGCATCATCAGGTGCTCGACCATCCACAGGCGCAGATATGTTGCGCCCCAGAGCCGGTAGCGTCCCGGCGCGATGCCTGCCGAGAGTGGACGTATGGCCAGAACGGGCAGCACCCAGCGCACCAGCAGGTAGGTCGGCACGGTCGCGACAAGCAGGTCGACCAGGGCCTCGAACGAGGGCTGGCCGTGGTGGTTGCTGTAGACGATCGAGACCGGCGCGGTGACCACCAGCAGCACCGCGAGGATGAAGATGCCCTGGACCAGGCCCGCGCGGCGCACCGAGCGGTTCCCGATCGGGGGAACCAGATCAGGTGCGGGACCGGTGGGCCCGGTCGGATCGGCGGGACCGGTGGGCGCGGCGACATCGCCCAGCCGGGCCGCGAGGGAACGGACCGTCGGGCTGGCGTAGACGTCGCGGATGCCCGCACCCGGGGCGATGCCGCTCTCGCGTAGCCGGGTGACCAGCTGCGCGGCCGCCAGCGAATGCCCGCCGAGGTCGGTGAAGAAGTCCGCCTCTACCGAGACCTCCGCGGCGGGCAGCCCGAGCAAGCCCGAAAACAGCTCGCGCAGCGCGTGTTCGAGGTCGGTTCCGGCCGCCACCACGGGGCCGGTGGTGATCGCGAGACGACGGCCGGTCGGCGCGGGCAATTTCGGGCGGTCGACCTTGCCGCTCGGCATCATCGGCAGCTCGGGCACGATGTCGAAGAAGGTGGGGACCATGTAGTCGGGCAGGCGCCGGTGTGCTTCGTCGTGCAGTCGGGCGACGAGGGTGTCGACGCCGATGGTCGAGCCGGGCATCAGGACCGCCCAGGAGGCGAGCTGTTCGACGCCGGCGACGGTCACGAGCGAGACCACCGCGCTGGCGACGTCCTCGTCGACCAGCAGCACGCTCTCGATCTCGCCGAGGTCGACGCGGTGGCCACGGATCTTGACCTCGCTGTCGGCGCGGCCGAGGTACTCGATCTCGCCGTCGGGCGTAATCCGGCCGAGGTCGCCGGTGCGGTAGATGCGCTGCGGTGCCCCGGTGAACGTCACGGTGAAGAATCGGTCGGCGGTGAGGTCGGGCCGGCCGACGTAGCCGCGCGCCACCCCCGGCCCGCCGATGCAGATCTCGCCGACCTCGCCGTCGGCCAGCGGCGTCCGCTGCTCGTCGATGATGACCACCGAATACGTCGGCAACGGCACCCCGATGGTCACCGGGCGACCGGGCAGCAGTTCACACCAGGTCGCGGTGACGGTCGCCTCGGTGGGCCCGTACGTGTTGAGGATGCGTCGTCCCGGTCGGCCCCAGCGATCGACGAGCTCACGGGGGCAGGCTTCGCCCCCGACCAGGATGTTGCGCAGCAGCGGCAGGTCGCGGGGGATGGTCGCGAGCAGGGTCGGGACGCAGTACAGGACCGTGATCGCGCGCGTCTCGAGGAAGTCGGCGAGGTCGCCGCCGAGCCGCCCGGCGCCCGTGGGCCCCGCGACCAGGGTCGCCCCGACCGCCCAGGTCGGCCAGATCTCCTCGATGGAGAAGTCGAACGAGATCGTCATGCCCTGGTAGACCCGGTCGGTGGGTTGCACGTCGTAGACCGTGGGGACGATGTCGAGGAAGTTGCAGATGCTCGACTGGGCGACCTCCACGCCCTTCGGACGGCCGGTCGAGCCGGAGGTGTAGATGATGTATGCGGCCGGGTCGCGGTGGAACAACGTGAAACCCGGTCGCGTCGTCGGTTGCTGGGCGATCAGCATCGCGTCGGCGTCGACTTCCATCCACGGCACCTCGAGGGTGGCGAGAGTTGGGGAGAAGTGGGTACTGGTGAGGACCAGGTCGACGTCGGCGTCGGTGGTGATGTAGTCGATGCGGTCGGCGGGGGAGGCCGGGTCGATCGGGACGAACGCGGCGCCGGCCTTGAGGACGGCCAGCAGCGCAATGTACGTCTCGGGCGAGCGCTCGAGCAGGATCGCCACGCGCGCCCCCACGCCGGCACGGAGTTCGATCAGGTAGTGGGCCAACTGGTTGGCGCGCTGCTCGAGGTCGGCGTATGTGAGTGTGTGTCCGTCGCACTCGAGTGCAGTGGCGTGGGGCGTCCTCGCCACGGTCGCCTCGAAGACGTGCTCGAGTCGGCGGGTCTGCGCTCGGCGCGACGCTACACGAACCGTCGACGTGTGGTGGGCCGCGGTCGACATGACATCCTCCCAGGTGCAAACATTCAGCAAACTTGACCCGAGGAGTGAATCACTTGACGGCACTCGGGGGCATCGGGGGGAAGCCCCCGGTGAGTTTCTTCTTCGATGGGGCGTCCGGTAGGGGGGGTGTCCCACTCTCGCAGGTACGAGCCGTGGGGAATTGAAACGTACGACACGACGATTCGATCGGGTCGTGGCTCGTGACGGGGTAGTGATTCACCCCCGAATTCACCCGACGGCATGAGGGGGTGTGAGTGCAGTCACGCTGTCGTGATGTACTGCGGCCCGTGGATCAGACATCGCTAGGCTAATTCCGGCACGGGGGAGGCTCTAGGAGGTTTACGTGGTACCGGTCAATGCGGCCGCGGCGCGCCCGCGCTTGTTCTCCATGCTCGACGAGTCCCGACTGACCGTCCTGTGGGGGCCGGCGGGATACGGGAAGGCCACTCTCGTCGAGGCGTGGCTCGCGGCCCGTCCGGGTCGTCCCGCGATCCGGAGAGCGTCGCCGGAGCCCGAGATCGCCGCCGACCAGTACTGGTCGGAGACGGTCCGTGCGGTGCGTGCAGATACCGATGTGCTCGTCCTGTACCGCCCCGATCAGCTGAGCGACGCCGGCATCTGGGAGCGATTGCTCGCGATCCACGAAGACCACCCCGGATTGAGCATTGTGGTCACCCTTCGAGACGGTGGTCTCGTGGAAGCGGTGCGCTTCGCCGATCCGAACGTGACGGTCGTCACCCCGGCGGAGTTGGAGTTCACCGAAGCCGAGGTCGGCGACCTGCTCGAGCGCGGCGGAACATCGACGTCGGATCGGACCGCGCGGGACGTGCACCGGATCACCGGGGGTCATCCCGACCTCGTCTCGCTCGCCGAGCGTGTCCTCCGAGTCTTCGGCAGCGATGCGGACCTGGAGCGGGAGCGCGCGTTCCTGGCAGTACAGACGCAGATCGACGCGTACGTCGAGCGGGTCCTGCTCTCGCCTCCGAGAGTCGCTGCCGCGGCGCGAACGATCGCGATGGTCCGTCGGCCTTCTCCCGGTGCGCTGGAGGTGCTGGGTGTCGACGACGCAGCCGGCACCCTCGGCGACCTCGAACGTGCCGGCCTGTTGCAGCGCATGCCGGCCGCGCCCGACCCGTACTGGGTGTGGCCGGCCGCGCTCCGCAGATCGGTGGTGCGCATCGTGGTGCGGGACGAGGACGTGCCGTTGCGTGCGGCCTCGGCGAAGCTCGCGCGATGGTTCGCGGACAACGGCGACCCCGTCGAAGCCCTCCGGTACGCGACCGACAGTCGAGACTGGATACTGCTGAGCGAGATCCTCACTGTCGACTGGCCCACCATCGTCACCACCGGCATGGGCACACTCGTCCGCGCGTTGAGTGCACTTCCCGAAGCTGTGGTGCGCTCGGATCCGGCCCTGTCGTACGCCCGCTTGCTGGTGGACGGTCTCGGGTTGACGGGGCGTGGTGGTCGCATGCGGCCGGTGCCGGACATCTCGGTCGTCGAGATCGCCGAGCAGGATTCTGCGGTGCGGGCACTCCTGACGGGAGCGCTGCGATTGTGTGTGATGCGCTGGAATGGTGATTACGACGCGGCGGTCCGCGACCGCGACGTGCTGGTGAACCTGGCGATGTGTGCCGGTGACGGTTTCGGCGAGCTGGATCGACGCGGGCTTGCCTCGATCTGGATGCATCTGGGGCTGGTCAGTCAACTCCGGGGTGACCACGCGCAGACCGTCGAGCTGCTCACCCGGGCCGTCGACACAGGTTCGGACGATCTCGGCAACTTCGCAGCACGGCAGGCCGCGGGACAGTTGGCGCTGCACCACGCAGTGCTCGGCGAGCCCGGGCGGGCCTCGTCCTGGTTGAGGCGGGAAGCGCGGTTCGGCGATCGGGCGGGCTCGCTCGCGCCGGTGATCGAGCTCCCTGCGATCGCGGCGCGGGCACTGGAGCGGCTCGATTGCCTGGACATCGGGGCGGCCGAGGCAGCCCTCGCCGACCTGGACGATTCGGACGAGTTCAGTGAGAACTGGGCGTTCGTGGCGTACGCCAGCAGTCAGCTCGACCTGATGCGGGGGCGGCCCGAGGTCGGACTCGACCGTCTGCGCCGGGACCGCGACCGGTTCCGGCGCTGGCTCGGCCCGGGGGCATTCGCCGGCCCCCTGTTGGGTGCGGCGTCGATGGATCTTCGGACTGCGTTGGGGGAAGCCGCGCAGGTGCTCGAGCGGGCAGGCCGGGTCCGCGGTCCGATGCACCCGATGGTCAGGCTGTCCGTGGCGAGAGCGGCCCTGCTCGCGGCGAACCCGACGAGCGCGCGCAAACACTGCTCTGCTCTGACCGGCCACGACGTCGTCTACACGCGGGTCCGCCTCGAGGCGCTGCTGATCGAGGCGACGGCCGCCTACGGCATGGGTGACCACCCCGCGGCCCGCATCGCGTGGAACCGGGCGGTCGCGCTGTCGGAGGACAGTGGGTTGGTGCGGCCACTGCTGATCGTTCCACCGGAGATTCGAGACGCGCTGGAGGTGCACGGGAGTGTGCCCCCGCTCGAGGAGATACTCGCCTCCCGGGTTGACGGACCGTACCCGCACCCGTCGCCGGCAGTGACGTTGACCGAACGGGAGGCCGCCGTGCTCACCGGAATCGCCGGCGGCGACACCGTCGCGAGTGTCGCCGCATCGATGTTCGTCTCGGTGAATACCGTCAAGACCCAGTTGCAGAGCTTGTACCGCAAACTCGGTGTGCACTCACGCGCCGATGCGGTCGCGGCTGCACGCACGCAGGGACTGATCTGACGCTGTCAGTCCCTGCACACACCGCGTCTGAATCCACTTCAGGCGAGTGGATTGCCGGTCGAGATTGCGCGTAGGAACCGGTCGAACAGGGGCTGCTCGGCGATCAGGTTCCACGGCCAGGGAAGCTGCGCCCGTGGGGCCGACGCGGCCGGTGGGGTGCTCATGGGTGGCGCCGTGGTCGTAGGGGGTGCGGTCGAGACCGGGGGTGCCGTCGTGGTGGTAACGGGCGGTGCCGTCGTAGTCACCGGTGGCGCCGTCGTGGTGGCCACCGGGGGTGCCGTCGTGACCGGAGGTGCTTCCGTGGTGGTCGCGGGCGGTGCCGTCGTGGCCGGGGGTGCTTCTGTGGTGGCCACTGGTGGTGCTGTCGTGACCGGGGGCGCCGTGGTCGTCGGTTTCGGTGTGGTCGGCGTCGGGCTGGCGGTGCCGGTGGTGGCCGCGGGCAGATTGCCCTTGACTGTGGTCTCGATGAGGTCGTGCGCGAGGTCGATGTGCACGGCGTTGTCCGCGGACAGCCCGTCGTCGACGAACCAGCTCGCGTCCGCCTCGATGTGCGGACCGGTGACCCCCACCCGGCCCTTGCCGTAATCGGTGACGAGGGCGGCAACCTGACCTCCGCGATACGTGGCCAGAACGCTTGCGCCGTGGCCTGGTTCGAGGTCGAATGCGGGCGGATCCTGGAAATAGGTCGTCTTCTCCTGCCCGCGCCACAGGATCGTCGAACGATGCGCTGCGGTGTCCCAGACGCTGGCTCCCTGCTTGGCGCTGTACTGCGAGGTGTCGCCCGGTAGCAGGTCGAATCCTGGCGTCGCGCCGGCGAGGTAGCCGCCGACGCAAAACCCGAGGTAGTTGCCGCCGCCTGCGATCCAGTCGCGGATCAGCCCCGCATAGGGCTTCATCGCCTTCCACGCCTTGCTCAGGCTCGGTCCCCCCGGTTGGGCGAACACCGCTGCCCGCGAGAGGGTTTCCGCGGTGATCGGCGTGTCATCGGGGCCGACGTATTCAACCCGAAACTTCGACGGTGACGTCCGCAGCACGGCCGCAACGGATTCCGCGGTTCCCGGCACTGAGGCCGGGCCTCGGTAGACCAGGGCCAGGGGTCCGGTGGCTGCGGCTGCGGCAGTCGCGGTGAGTGCGACCGGCCCGACGATCAGTGCCACTGCGGTGGCGACGACAAGGAGAAGCCGCCGATACTGGGGCACCACACCTCACTCCGTCTGTCCTGCGCGATTCTCGTCCGGGTGCCGCCGAGAACGTGCGGCGGCGTTGACATTACAGATGGCCACGCCGGTGGTGCAGTGGTGGCCCGAAGCCGACCTACAGGCCGTTGACGGTGGATTCGATGAGGTCGTGCCCGAGGTCGGGGTGTACCGCGCCGGTCGGATCCAATCCGTCGTCGGTGAACCAGCTCGCATCTGCCTCGACGTGCGGTCCCGTCACCCCCACCCGGCCGTTGCCGTACCTAGTGGTCAGAGCCGCCACCTGCCCACCGCGGTACGTCGCGAGGACCGCCGCGCCGCTTCCCGGATTCAGTTGGAACACTGGGCCGTCCTGGAAGTACAGCGCCTGGGGGACGCCGCGCCAGTTCACGGTGATGCGGGACGGTGCGGCGGTGGTGACGCTCGCGTCGGAGGCTGAAATGTACCGCCAGGTGTCACCCGGCAGCAGGTTTAAGCCGGGGGTGGCGCCAGCCAGATAGCCGCCCACGCAGAAGCCGAGATATTTTCCGCCACCGGCGATCCAGGACCTGAGTGTGTCGGCGTACGGCCGCATGGCTTGCCATGCGGTGCTCAGACTCGGACCGCCGGGCTGCGCGTACACGGTCGCTGTGGCGAGTACCGCCGGGCTGATCTCGAGCCTTTCTCCCGGCCCGACGTAGGCCGTCCGGAATCGGCTCGGGGAGCTCTGCAACAGCGCGGCCACCGACTCGGGGCACCCGGGTACGGACGCCGGTCCGCGGTAGACCAGTGCCAGCGGCCGGGTGGTCGCTGCGGCGGCTACAGTGGGCGCACCGACCGCAACCGCCAATGTTGCTGCCCCGATCAGGAATCCGCGCCGATCGATCACAGGTGACCTCCTCGCGTCGACCCCCGTGCTGACCGACGCTACCTGCCGCGGTGTGGCAGACGCGACATTTCGGGGAAACCGTCGCTCATCCGAGCCGTGCCGCGAACCTTCCCACCCGGTCGATCAGTCGCTCGAAGAACGCATGTGGGTCCGCCCCGACCGCCACTTCCGCATTCGGCTCGCGGCCCCACATTCCACGCCAGTCCGCGACCGTGCAGCCCCGGGTGAGCGTGCCGACCAGTTCGACGTCGACGGTCGCCGGCCGCGTCTGTGCCAGGGTCGGGTCCAGGGCCAGCGCGGCCGCGAACGGATCGTGCATGTGTGCGAGGAAGCCCTCACCCTGGTCGCGGTGGAACTCGAGATAGAAGCGGATCGCGTCGGACAGGTGCCGGATCACCGGATTGTCTGCGAGCGACCGGGTTCCGGGCGGATCGGTCTCGGTGATCAGTTCGTCGGGGGTACTGCCGGCAACTTCGGCGAGCCGTCGCAGGTGCTCGGGCCGCATCTCGATCGTCTCGGTCACGTCCAACGGGCAGATCACCGGGAGGCGGTCGGGCGGCGCGACGGAGAATGCGTCGAAGACCTCCTGTGCCGCCTCCGGATCGACTGAGATGTTCCATTCGGACTTGGGTGTCGTATTGCCGGGATGGTGAAAAGCGCCGCCCATCACGACGAGTCGGCGCAGCAGCGTCGGGAGTGCGGGTTCGATCCGGAGCGCGAGGGCGAGGTTGGTCAGCGGCCCGGTGACCAGTCCGGTGACCTCACCGGGACGGGATCGGGCGACGTCGACCCAGGCCTGCGCCGAACTCCGTTCCGACACCGTCCGATCCGAAGCGGGCAACTGCGCGTAGCCGATGCCCTGCGGTCCGTGCGTGTCCTCGGTGGTGCGCAGCGGATCGGTCAACGGCACCGGCGACCCGAGGGTGACTTCGATGTCCGGCCGCCCACACAGGTCCAGCCAGGCGAGGTTGTTCGCGGCGACCTGCGCGGCAGGCACGTTGCCGGCCGTGCTCGCGACGGTGAGGATCTCCGCCTCGGGACTGGCCAGCAGGTAGAGCAGTGCGAGCGAGTCGTCGATGCCGGTGTCGACGTCGAGGATCAGCGGCACGGTGGTGGCGGGCACTGTTGTCTCGGGCACTGTCCCATTGTCGCAGCACGAGTTGACCGTGACCGCCGCTGCCGAGAGGATCGGGGGGATGCCGCCCGGGAACTCTCGGGTGGTTCGACGACCGGACCGACGCGGAATGCGCAGGACGACCGGGACCGTGCGAGACGACTCTTCGACAGGCAGGCGCCGTGTCCAGCGGGCAGGCCGGATCGCCGCGGTCGCGCTGACCGCCGCCGTCGCGGTGGTGCCCACGGCGACGGCCGTCGCCTCGGTGCCCACCGGTGGCGCGACTGCAGCGGCGCAGGGCACGCTGACGTCGTCGCGGCCGTTGCCGGCGGGATGGGGTGGGGCCGACCGCGCCTGGTACGTCGAATACGTCACCGACGGTCCCACGGGGGCGCCGGCGAACACCAGCGGTGCGGTGCTGCTGCCCGCCGGGACGGCGCCGGCCGGGGGCTGGCCGGTGATCGCCTGGGACCACGGAACGAGTGGGCTCGGCCGCGACTGCGGGCCGACGTCGAAGCCGAATGCCGGTCCGGACGAGGAGATCACGCGGACCCTGCTGGGCCGCGGGTATGCCGTGGTGGTGCCCGACTACGTCGGACTCGGAGCCAATGCGCAGAGCCCGCACCCGTACCTGCAGACCCGCACGGAGGCCGCCGCGACCGTCGACCTGATGCGAGCCGCCCGCTCCGTGACCGGCGACCTCGCGCCCCGCTGGGCCGTCGCCGGGGTGTCCCAGGGCGGGCACGCGGCGCTGGCCACCGGAAACATGGCCACCAAGCGTGCCCCGGAGCTCGACTTCCGTGGCACCGCGGCACTCGCGCCCGCCACGAACATCGAGAAGGCGTTCACGCTCGTCGGACCCTACGTCCCCGAGGTCCCCGGGCTCGAGGGCATCACCGCGCAGTTCGCCGCCGCGGTCGGTGGTTTGCGCTCGGCGCAACCGGATTTCGACGTCAACTCGTACCTGACACCCGCCGGCGTCGCATTGGTCGACCGGCTCCAGACGTTGTGCGAACCGGACTGGGCGACCGCGGCCAAGGGGCTCTCGCTCGGTTCGCTGGTCCGCAAGCCGCTGCTCGACCCGGAGTTCGCGCGGCGGTTGAACGACTACATGGCGGTGCCGGTGTCCGGCTACGACCGGCCGATCCTCGTCACACACGGCTATGTCGACACCACCGTGCCGATCCCGCTGACTGCGGCGTTGCTCGCCGAGTTCCAGGCGGCCGGAACGCAGTACCGGTTCGAGACCTACCAGACCGATCACCCAGGCGTGGTCGACGCCTCGTGGCCGGTGGTCCTGCCGTACCTGTCCGGGATCCTCGCCTAGGTCGGCGGGGGACCGGATCGCTCACATCCAGTGCGGCGCATCGGATCCCCAGTCGTGCGCCGGGTACGGATACTGCGCGTAGCCGGGCAGCGGCGGGCGCGCGGATATGACGGCGCCGTGGGTGACGGTGGTGCCCGGTCCCGGCGTACGCGGAGTCGCGGGATCGTCCACCCGTCCCGGCGCGTCGAGCAGCCAGCGGGCGGTCCGGGCGAGTGCCACCGACACCGTTCGGCTGCGTCCGTCCGCGGCCCGCAACGCCAGCGCGTCCACCAGTCCGGCGGCAAGCAGGTACCCGCTGGCGTGGTCGAGCGCCTGCACGGGCAGCGCGCCCGGATGCACCCCGCCCTCGACGAGGGATATCCCGGAGGCCGCCTGCACGAGACTGTCGAACCCGCGCCGGTGCGCCCACGGACCGTCGGTGCCCCACGCGCTGACCGAACCGTGCACGAGGCCGTCCGTCGCCGCGGTGAGCCCGAACCTGTCCAGGGAGCCCGGCCGGTATCCCGTGATCAGCACGTCCGTGGTCGCGAGCAGCGAGCGCATCGCGTCGGCGCCGTCGGCGGTAGCGAAGTCGAGGAGCGTCGACCGTTTGCCCTGACCGGTATCGCGGTGCTGCCAGTCGATTTCGTGCAGCTGCGGCGGGTCGACGCGCAGCACCTGCGCGCCGAGCAGCGCCAGCGCGCGGGCCGCGACCGGTCCGGCGAGCACCCGCGTCAGGTCCAGCACCCGCAGACCGGCCAGCGGTCGCGCCGGATCGGTCCGCAACTGCATGGTGTGGGCGACCGGTGCCGCCGCGCTCGCGTCCATCCGGACGATCGGACCCGCGCCCGACGCGACGCCCTGCGGATGTCGGGCCCACTCGGTCTCGGTGCGCACCCGCGCCGCGACGGCGCCGGCCTCGGCTGCCCGGTCCTCCACCTCCTGCGCCGGCAGCACGCCGATGCGGGCGGACAGGACGCCCGCATCGGCGTCCTCGGCGAGGTCCAGTGCGCTCAGCAGTCGGAGGCGGTGGTGCGGGTAGTTCGCGTGCGTGCGCACCCAACCGTCCGAGGCGGCGAAAAAGCCCGACATCGGCGCGAAGCCTGGCACAGGTTCGCCGTCGATGCGCATCATCCGGTCGCCGGCGAACGAGGCCGCGACCCGCTCGGGATCCAGGGCCGCGCGGTGCGGGGTCATCCCGCGCGCGAGGAGCAGGCGGTCGACGGCGGAGACCAGTGCACCGACGGACCCGAGCGCGAGTGCGGCGGTGGGCAATCGGGACGAGAGGTAGCCGTCACCGGGTGGGAAGGCCACCCGACTCGGATCGCGCGGCAGGCCGCAACCGTTCTCGTAGTCGGTGACGAGTTGCTCCGCGGACGCCATCCCTGGACGGTATACCCGCCGTTAGCATGAGCGGATGATTGCAGACGCCACACGGACACTCGGACGGCAGGCTGTTACCGCGCTGACCGCCTTCGCCGCGGTGTCGGTGATCCACCTGGCGGCCCAACTTGTCGACGCCGACGGCGTGGCGAACGTGACCCAGTGGTTCCTGATGCCGCTGCTCGCCGGGTTCCTGGCGCTGGCGACCGCGACGCCGCGCACCCGGCTGGTCCGGCTGACGTTGCTGGCGCTCGGGTTGTCCTGGCTCGGCGACACCGCACCGGACCTGGCAGACGGCGACACCGCGTTCCTGGTGATGATCGGGTTCTTCCTGCTCGCGCAGTTGGCCTACATCGCCGCGTTCTGGCCGTACCGGGCCGCGAGCGTGCTGCGGCGGCCCGCGGCGGCGGGCTACGTCGCCGTGATCGTCGCACTGGTGGCCGCCTGCGCCCCGGGGGCGGGAACCCTGCTCGCGCCCGCGCTGGTCTACGGGTTCTGCCTCGGCACCATGGCGGTGCTCAGCACGGCGCTGGGTCGCGTCGCGGCCGTCGGCGGCGCGCTCTTCCTGCTGTCCGACTCGATGATCGCCCTCGGGGCCTTCGCGGACTGGTTCCATCCGCCGGTCGAGGGGTTCTGGGTGATGCTCACCTACATCGCCGGTCAGGTGCTGATCGTGCTCGGGGTGCTGGCCGTCGTACGGTCGACGGCCGGCACTCCCGAGACGGCGACTACATCTTCCGCACGGTGATCTCGAAGCCCGCGTCGCGTAGCCGCTCGGCCAGCCGGTCGCCGATCGCCGTCGCGGGGGTGAGCACCCCCGCCGCGTCGGGCAGCGCGCCGCGGTCCAGCGCCAATGCCAGCGCCGACTCGCCGAGCATCACCGCGGTCGCCGCGTAGCCCGGGTCGCCCTTGGCCCGGATGCGCGAGGTGTAGCGGGCGCCGGTGGTCGTGGTGGTGTACACGTCGGTGGTGAAATGCCCGGCGTTGCGGGTCTTCTCGCTCGGGCCCTCGCCGGGCTTGGGCAGCACCCGGTCGAGCAGGTAGCGGGTCGGGGGAAACGCCAGGCCGGCCATCAACGCGCCCAGCCCGCCCGCGACACCCAGCGCGAGCACCGGGGACAGCGCCGACTGGCCCACGCTCATCACCTCGCGGTAGCGGAAGGTGCGGCCGTAGGCCCAGTTCCGCAGCGCATTGCTGCGTCGCACGACGCGGGTGTTCGTGGAGCCCATCACGAACGGCGCCGTGCGGCCCTTCAGCCCGGGTGCGATGTCCGAACCCTTGAGCATCTCGACATCCGACTGGCGGCCCAGGTGGGGTTCCGCAGCCAGGTCGGGGCTCAGTGAGTACGGCCCGGCGGCGATCTTGCGGGCTCGCTTGTCGGAGGTCACGGTGTCGACGAGGCCGCGCATCGAGTCGATCGTGCCGCCGCTGACTCCGCCGCGCAGCGAGCTGACCACCAGGGTGGTGTCGGTGAGCTCGCCCGCGCCGTCGGCGGCGACCTGCTCGTAGAGCACGTGCACGCCGAGATCCGAAGGGATGGAGTCGAATCCGCACGAGTGCACGATCCTGGCGCCCGACCCGACGGCGGTGTCGTGGAAACTGTCGATGGACTCGCGACCGAAGAGCACCTCCCCGGACAGGTCCGTGTAGTCGGTGCCCTCCTCGGCGCACGCCCGAACCAGGTCGATGCCGTACTTCGCGTACGGGCCCACCGTCGTGATCACCACGTGGGTGGCCTTGGCCAGGGCGGTCAGCGACGCCGGGTCGTCGGCGGACGCGACCAGGATCGGCCAGCCGTCGGCGCCGGGCAGCGACTCCCGGATCCGCTCGAGCCGGTCGCGGGAGCGGCCGGCCAGCCCGATCCGTGTGCCCTGCGGGGCGTGCCGGGCGAGGTAGTCGGCCGTCAGTCTGCCGACGAAACCGGTGGCGCCGTAGACGACGACGTCGAGGTCACGAGTGCGGGTCATGGGGACAACCCTAGGTGTCACCATGGGTCACGTCATCCCCCTGTGTCACCAGGGCGACGGCTGGAAGTCCTTGAGGAAGCAGCCGTACAGGTCCACGCCCGCCTCGCCCTGCACGATCGGGTCGTACACCCGGGCCGCCCCGTCCACCAGGTCCAGCGGCGCGTGGAACCCCTCGTCCGCCAGCCGCAGCTTGGTGTAGTGCGGGCGCTCGTCGGTGATCCAGCCGGTGTCGACCGCGGTCATCAGGATGCCGTCCTGCTCGAGCATCTCCTTGGCGCTGGTGCGGGTGAGCATGTTCAGCGCGGCCTTGGCCATGTTGGTGTGCGGGTGCCCCGGACCCTTGTACGCCCGCGAGAACTGACCCTCCATCGCGGAGACGTTCACCACGTACTTGCGCCGCGCGGACGAGGCGGCCATCGCCGGGCGTAGCCGGTCCACCAGGATGAACGGCGCGACCGAGTTGCACAGCTGCACCTCGAGCAGCTCGATCGGATCCACCTCGCCGACCGTCTGCACCCAGCTGTTGGTGTGTGCGATATCCGGCACGAGTCCGCCGGCGTCGATCGCGATGCCCTGCGAGATGCGTTCGGGCGTAGCCGAACCCGCGACCAGTGCGAGCTCGGTCACCTGATGCACGATCGACTGCGACGCCATCGGCAGCGAGCTGGCCAGCGACGCGGGGTGTGCATCGCTGGTCTTGCCGAAGGTCACCACGTCCGGCAGTTCGCCCGCGGGCAGCGGACCGGACTCCGCCTCGACCAGTGCCGAGTAGGAGCCGGCCGACCGGCGGACGGTCTGCGCGGCGTTGTTGATCAGGATGTCGAGCGGGCCCTGCGCCGCGACCGAGTCGGCGAGCGAGACCACCTGCGCGGGGTCGCGCAGGTCGATGCCGACCACCCGCAGACGGTGGATCCAGTCGGCGCTGTCCTCCATCGCCTTGAAGCGGCGGATGGCGTCGTTCGGGAAGCGGGTGGTGACCGTCAGGTGCGCGCCGTCGCGCAGCAGGCGCAGCGCGATGTACATGCCGATCTTCGCGCGGCCGCCGGTGAGCAGCGCGCGGCGGCCGGTCAGGTCGGTGCTGGCGTCACGCTTGGCGTGACTGCTCGCCGCGCACTCGGGGCACAGCTGGTGGTAGAAGGAATCGACCACCGTGTAGCGCTGCTTGCAGATGTAGCAGGGGCGCGGGCGGATCAGGGTGCCCGCGCTCGAGCCGACGGTCGGCGAGGAGATCAGCACACCCGCGGTCTCGTCGTCGATGCGCTCGGGGGAGCCGGTGGCGGTCGCGGCAACCACCTCGCGGTCCGCGTTGGAGATGGCGTCACGGGCGGCGATCCGCCGTCGGCGCTTGAGCTGCTTGAACATCTTGCCGCTGGCGCGCTGCAGGGCCTGCGAATCGGGATGATCGGCGTCCAGGTCGCCGGCCTCAGAGAGGACGCGGATGCAGGTTTCCAGGTCGGCGGGATCGATACCTGTCATTGCTTGTGCCATGGGGTTGGTAGCTCAGTTCTGATCTCGTCGTGCTGGTCGGGACGAATTCTACCGAATTCGCGACGACCAGCCGATTCGACCGCCCGGGCTGGTGACATCACGGCGCCGGGCGAGGAAAATTTGACGGGTCGGGGGATCGTCGGGTGAGGCCACACACGCCCGACAGTACGAAAGGCCACGATCATGAACGACAAGGCCATCATGAACGACAAGGCCCTGAGTCAGGGCTCGAGCCATCTTCTCCTGCACGCCGAATCGGTGGCCCCGGTCGAGACACCGGTCCAGAAGGACGGCCCCTACCTGCCGGAGCTGACGGACATCGACCTGCTGGTCCGCGCGCCCGAGGCGCGGCGCGATTTCAACGTCGGCGGCTCGGGCGTCACCGTCGCCGTGCTGGACACCGGATTGCGCGGCAGCCACGTGGATTTCGCGGGCCGCGTGGTGCCGGGACGCAACGTCACCACCGGCCACGGCGGCGACGCGACGGACGCGACCGACCTGCACGGGCACGGAACCTCGGTCGCGGGCATCGTCTGCGCGGGTCGCATCCACACCGGGGTCGCACCGAACGCGCGCATCGTGCCGGTGAAGGTACTCGGCGACGATGGTCGCGGGCGCTTCGCCGATGTCGCGCGCGGGCTCGACTGGGTGCTCGACCATCGGATGACGCTGGGCATCTCCACGTTGTGCATGTCGCTCGGCGCCGCGGACAACAGGGCGACGGACACCGACCTGCCCGGCGACGCGATCGGCGCCTTGCTGCAGGAGCTGACCGACGCCGGCGTCGCGTGCTGTGTCTGCGCGGGCAACGAGTACCACGCGCACGGCGGGGTCCAGGGGATGAGCTATCCGGCGATCTTCCGGCAGACCCTGAGCGTGGGCGCCGTGTACGACGCGGACGAGGGACCGTTCCGGTACCCGGACGGGGCGAAGGCGTTCTCCACCCTGCCCGACCGGTTGACGCCGTTCTCGCAGCGGCTGCACCACAAGGTCGGCGGCCCGTGCGCGACGGACATCTTCGCGCCCGGATCGCCCGTGACCTCCGCGGGCATCCGCAACGACACCGGTGAGTCCATCCAGTACGGATCGAGCCGGGCGACGGCGGTGACGGCCGGCGTGGTCGCACTGCTGCAGTCCTTCCACCTGCGTACCACCGGGGAACTGCCGACGGTCGCCGACGTCAAGCGGTGGCTGTTGCGTGGGGCGACCGTCGTCTACGACGGCGACGACGAACACGACAATGTCGGACACACCGGGCTGACCTTCCCGAGGATCAGCGCAGTCGGGGCGCTGTTCGCGTGTGCCAAGGAGTTGGCGATGCGCGAACTCGTGTCGGCGGAGAGGTTGGCGGGGCAGCCACACTGATTGCGAAAGGTGTTGGTATGAAACGAAGAAAGACCCCGGATGGAAATCCGGGGTCCTTCTCGTCTGTCTCAACTCAGAGTGCGCGAGGGGGGACTTGAACCCCCACGTCCATTAGTAGGACACTAGCACCTCAAGCTAGCGCGTCTGCCATTCCGCCACTCGCGCTTGCGCACTCTCAATCTCGCTCGCCTGCTCGCTGCGTGCTGGGAAAGATTAACCCAGACCGGGCCAAAGGCCAAAATCGCGTCGTCAGCGCAGGTAAACGCAGGCAGGAGCGGAGCCTGCGGAGCGACCGGAGGGCACAGCCCGGTGGTAGGAAAGGGGAGTGCCCGACATCGATGACACTGTGAATTCCGTTCCCTCCCGCGCCGAATCCGAGGTCGTCGACCTCGTGAGTGCGCTGATCCGATTCGACACCTCCAACACCGGTGAGCTCGCGACCACCAAGGGTGAGCGGGAATGTGCGCAGTGGGTGGCCGCACAACTCGAGGAGGTCGGCTACGAGACGGTGTACGTCGAGTCCGGGCAACCGGGTCGCGGCAACGTCTTCGCCCGGCTCCGCGGGGCCGACCCCGACCGCGGCGCCCTGATGATCCACGGTCACCTCGACGTGGTGCCCGCCGAGCCGGCCGACTGGAGCGTGCACCCGTTCTCCGGTGCGGTCGAGGACGGGTACGTGTGGGGGCGCGGCGCCATCGACATGAAGGACATGGTCGGGATGACGCTCGCCCTGGCCAGGCAGTTCAAGGCCGAGGGCACCGTACCCCCACGCGACCTCGTGTTCGCGTTCCTCGCCGACGAGGAGGCGGGCGGGACCTGGGGTTCGCAGTGGCTGGTCGAGCACCGGCCGGACCTGTTCGACGGTGTCACCGAGGCGGTCGGGGAGGTCGGGGGCTTCTCGCTGAGCGTGGCGCGCCCGGACGGCACCGACGCGCGGCTCTACCTCGTCGAGACCGCCGAGAAGGGGCTCGGCTGGATGCGACTGACCGCGAAGGCGCGCGCCGGTCACGGTTCGTTCCTGCACGAGGACAATGCGGTGACCATCCTGGCCGAGGCGGTCGCGCGGCTCGGACGGCACACGTTCCCGCTGGTGGTGCCCGATTCGGTCGCGGAGTTCCTCGGCGCGGTCAGCGCGGAGACGGGGGTCGAGTTCGACCCGCACTCGCCGGACATCGACGGCACCCTCGCCAAGCTCGGTACCATCTCGCGGATCATCGGTGCCACCCTTCGCGACACCGCGAACCCGACCATGCTGCGGGCAGGCTACAAGGCGAACGTCATCCCGCAGACCGCCGAGGCGGTCGTGGACTGCCGGGTGTTGCCGGGCAGGCAGGCCGCGTTCGAGCGGGAGGTCGACGAGCTGATCGGTCCCGACGTGACGCGCGAGTGGATCACCAAGCTCGACTCGTACGAGACGACCTTCGACGGCCACCTGGTGGACGCGATGAACGACGCGATCCTCGCGCACGACCCGAACGGGCGCACCGTGCCCTACATGCTCTCCGGCGGGACCGACGCAAAGGCGTTCGCCAAGTTGGGAATTCGCTGCTTCGGCTTCGCGCCGCTGCAACTGCCTCCCGAGCTCGACTTCAGCGCGCTCTTCCACGGCGTGGACGAGCGGGTGCCGGTGGACGCACTAAAGTTCGGTACGCGGGTGCTCGAGCACTTCCTGATGAACAGCTGAGCCGCCCCGCCAGCCACTGGCGCCACCGACGAAAGGACTCCCATGTCACACGACCCGTATGGACCGCTGCCGGACCTGCCGACCTTCGAACTGACCTCGGAGCAGATCACAGAGGGCGGCGAGGTGCCCCCCGCACAGCGCAGCGGCATCTTCGGCGTCCCCGGCGGCGAGGACGTGTCCCCGCAGCTGTCCTGGTCGGGGTTCCCGCCCGAGACGAAGAGCTTCGCGGTGACGATGTTCGACCCGGACGCGCCGACCGCGTCGGGCTTCTGGCACTGGGCCGTCGCGAACATCCCGGCATCCGTCACCTCCCTCGCCGCGAACGCCGGTGACGGCACGGGCGCGGGGCTGCCCGCGGGTGCCGTCACCCTCAAGAACGACGGCGGGGGACACCGCTACCTGGGCTCGGCGCCGCCGGTCGGGCACGGCCCGCACCGCTACATCTTCGCCGTCCACGCCCTGAGCGTGGAGACCGTCGACGGCCTCGACGTGGACGCCACCCCGGCGTTCCTCGGCTTCAACCTGTTCAGCCACGCGATCGCGCGCGCCACCCTCACGGCCACCTTCGGTCACTGAGCCACACAAGGATTGAACGGGAATTCAGTGGTGACATCTTGTTCGAAAGTAATCACTGAGTTCCCGTTCGGCGGTCAGAGGCGGGCGCCGGCGTCGTGCAGGACCGTGCGGATCTGGCCCATGAGCGTCGCGCGCCCGCGGGTGAGTTGTCTGGCCTTGACGCGAATGACCCGCCATCCGGCCGCCTCGAGTGCGTTCCACCGCTCCACGTCCCGATTCCGCTGCGCCGAGTCGAAATGGTGGTCGCCGTCGTACTCGACGATCACCCGCCAACGCTCCCAGATCATGTCCACACGCCCGATGAACATGCCGTCCTTGGTGTGAACGGCGATCTGAGTGTCTGGACGAGGCAGGCCGGCGCGCACGATTGCCAGACGGGTCTTCGTCTCCCAAGGCGACTCCGCGCCCTCGTCGGACAGCGCGATCACCTCGCGGAGTTGGACGACTCCGCGTTCCCCGGGGTGCTGCGCGGTGAATACCGTCAGTTCGGCACGAGTGAGCTCGGTGGCCTGGTAGATGGCGTCGACGGCCTCTACCGCAGCATCGAGCGGCAGCTTGCGGCCGAGATCGAACGCAGTCCGAGCGGGGTCAGTCACCGGATAGGAGCCACGCAACCTGAACTCGGAAGCGGGTAACGAGTCGCGGTACAGGGTCAGGCCGCGCGGCGGGTACATGTGCTCGGCACGCGCTATCGCACCCGGGGTGTCCGCGGCGATCCACTTGGTTCCCCACAGCGCCGCCGCCGACCAGCCCGCGAGGACGCCCCGGCCGCCGGACCAACACCACACCGCCTGCGCGCGGACGACGGCGTCGAGCTCGATATCGCGGTGTAGGTAGGTGTCGGGGTAGATGCGCGTGTACTGGTGCCGGATCTGGTAGCGGTTGACGAGCCCCTGCTCGATTGCCGTCGAGGCACGGAACGGCACGAGAATTCTCCCCATGCCGACACAGTGGCATGGCCGACCGTTCGCGCCGGCGTGCGATCCTGGGGGTTTGGCCCGCTTGGGGATTGTTTCCGACTGCATCCACAGGCGTGAACGGGAAGTCAGTGGTCAACTTCAGTCCGAAACTGACCACTGAACTCCCGTTCAGTGTGCTGTCAGCGCCTGGTCTCGGCGCCGACCGCGTCGGCCAGGGACGCGTACCCGCCCGCGCGCAGCCGCTGAGCCAGGCCCTTGTGGATCCGCTTCATCCAGAACGGCCCGCCGTAGATGAAGCCGGTGTATCCCTGCACCAGCGAAGCGCCGGCGAGGATGCGTTCCCACGCCTGGTCGGCGGTCTCGATGCCGCCGACGGAGATCAGCGTGAGCCGGTCGCCGACTCGTGCGTACAGCCTGCGCAGCACCTCGAGCGACCGGTCGGCCACCGGGGCGCCGGAGACGCCGCCCGCGCCCAGCCCCACGACCTCGTGTTCGGGGGTCCGCAGACCGGCACGCGAGATGGTGGTGTTGGTCGCCACGATGCCGGCCAGACCCAGCTCCACCGCGAGGTCGGCGACCGCGTCGACGTCCTCGTCGGACAGGTCCGGCGCGATCTTCACCAGCACCGGCACGTCGACGCATTCCTGCACCGCGGTCAGCAGCGGGCGCAGCGACTCGACCGCCTGCAGGTCGCGCAGGCCGGGCGTGTTCGGCGAGCTGACGTTGACCACGAGGAAGTCGGCCAGCGGGCCGAGCAGTCGGGCGCTGGCGGCGTAGTCCGCGGCGGCATCAGCCGCGGCCACCACCTTGGTCTTGCCGATGTTCGCTCCGATCGGCACTCCGGTCTTGCGCAGGCGCAGCTGGTTCGCCGCATGCCCGGCGCCGTGGTTGTTGAAGCCCATCCGGTTGAGCAGCGCGCGGTCCGCGGGTAGACGGAACAGGCGCGGCGCCGGATTGCCCGGCTGTGCCTGCGCGGTCACCGTGCCGACCTCCGCGAAGCCGAATCCCAGTGCGCCCCAGACGTTCACGCCGGTGGCGTCCTTGTCGAACCCGGCGGCAAGGCCCAGCGGCGCCGGGAAGTCCACGCCGAACACTCGCGTGCGCAGCACCGGATCGGGCACGGTCAGGACCCGGGCGACCAGCGCGCGCACCGGTCCGACCACGGTGACCAGGCGCATCGCCGCGAACGCGAGGTGGTGCACACGTTCCGGCGGGATCAGGAACAGCAGGCGAAGGAGCAAGGCGTACAAGGGTTCTCTCCCTGGTGAGCGGTCGGCGACGACGGGGCGGTCGGGTGTCACTGTCCTCGGGTGTCGATGCGCTGCAGGCCGTCGCCCGCCCCCGACGCGACGTAGAGGGCGCCGGTCTTGCCGTCCACCGCGACCGCATTGGGCTGTCGGACGGTGGGGTAGCGGTGCTTCTCGACAGGGATCCCGCTGGACAGGTCGAAGCCGATCACCTCGTTGGTGGCGGTGACAGTGACCCACACCAGGTTCGTCGACTCGTCGACCGCGATCGCGTACGGCGAGTTCGGGACCGGGAACCGCTGGTGCATCATCAGCGGATCGGTGGTCAGCGAGATGAGTTCCCCGCCGGTGGTGTCGGTGACCAGGACCCGGCCGACGTGGTCGGTGACGAGATTGGTGGCACCCTCGCCGGCGCGCAGGGCCATACCGAGTCGGCCGTCGGCGAGCTTGACGTCGGTGACGGAGGTCTGCCTGCGGTCGAGCGCGGTGATCTTGTCGCCGGTGACGCCGAGCGCGTCGACCGAGACCAGACCGGTGACGCGGTGGGTCTCGGTGCCGTTCGCGTCGAGTTCGCGCACCGAACCGTCCGCGGTGCCGACCGCGAGCCGGCCGTCGCCGAGCAGGGCGACCGACTGGACGTCGCCGTCGACCGGTGTGGTCGAGGTTTCGCCGCTGGCGAGGTTCACCCGGACCACAGCCCGGCCGGCGGGCACCGCGACGGTGCCGTCGAGCGGCGCGCTGAGGTAGGCGACGCCACCGGGAAGGGCGATGTCGCGTCGCGGGATGTCGGTGAGTGCACCGGCCGGCGGCAGCGGCGATCCAGCCGCCGCGGCGGGCAGCAGGATCAGGTCGCGGGCGTCGGGTGTGAGCATGGCCACGGTGCCGTTGCTCGGGTCGAAGACGGTGGCCGCAACCGGCGTGTTGAGGGTGACGACGCCGCCGGCGGGCTGTCCCGAGACTGGCGGCGAGACCGCCGCGGTGGCCGCCTCGATGGTCTGGACCTTGTCGTTGTCACCACTCGAGGAACACCCGGTGACCAGCAATAACAGCGCTCCGGCCAGAACGGTCGTGGTGCGCGCAGCCGGTCGCCGCATGTACGTCTCCTCTGTTGCCGCTTCGTGGCCCGGAATCGTTGCCGACGCGCTGCGTGGTCCGGGGTCCACCGTGTCCGCCCCCTAGCATCCCTGATCGAGTTCCGCAGGCCGAAATCGAGTCGGACATTCGGACAAATCGGGGGTTACCGTGGGTAACACTTGGGGGGCCGGTCCACGACATTCGTGAGGGAAGGATCGGACATGGACGACGGTGATTTCGTGCTCGAAGACCTGACGGTCGGTGCCCACGCGCACGGCTTCGGTCGCAACGCGCAGGGCCAGGCGTTCGCATTCCGGGTGCGCGGCAGCACCCTCCACGTCGAGGTGTACCGCGACGACCTCGACGCGGACGTGCCGGAGAAGTCGGACGTCGTCGCGGTCGCCGAGCGCACCGTCAACGACATCGACCTCACCGACGCCCGCAGCATCGCGGCACTCGTCCGGGACGCCGTCGGGCAGGCGCGGCCGGTCGAGTCCGAGGAGGGGCCCGTGCGCGCCCTGCTCAGCCGGATCGGCACCGTCATCGACGGGTTCTAACGCGCCGGCCGCTTCGGCAGCACCAGATGCGCGCCCGTCTCCGGGTGGGTCAGTACCTCGACCGGGTGGCCGTAGACGCGGCTGAGCAGTTCCTCGCTGAGTACCTCCTGCGGAGTGCCGAGGGCCGCCAGGCGACCGCCGTCGAGCACCGCCACGGTGTCCGCGTAGGCGGCGGCGAGCGCCAGGTCGTGCAACACCACCACGACCGCTGCGCCGGCGCGGGCCCGATCGCGGGCCAGCTCCATCACCGCCTCCTGATGACCGAGGTCGAGGGCTGCCGTCGGTTCGTCCAGCAGCAGTGTGTCGGTGCGCTGGGCCAGCACCCGGGCCAGCGCCACGCGCGACCGTTCGCCGCCGGACAGCGCCGCGAAGGGGCGATCGGCGAACCGTTCGACGTCGCAGGCCGCCATCGCCTCCGACACCGCCACCTGGTCGTCGTCGCGGCGGGCGGTTCGGGCCCACGGCGCCCGGCCCATCCCGACCACCTCCCGTGCGGTGAACGAGAACCCGACCGTGTGCTGTTGTGGCAGAACCGCCCGGCGCCTGGACATCTCGGTGCCGGTCCACTCGCTCGCCGGCTTGCCGTCGAGTTCGACGTGGCCGCCGGCGATCAGGTGGTCGCCGGACAGCGCGGCGAGCAGGGTGGACTTGCCCGCACCGTTCGGCCCGACCAGCGCGAGTACCTCGCCGAGGCGCACGTCCAGCGACACCGAGTCGAGCACACGGCGACCGCCGCGGTCCACGCTCACCTCGACCGCCCGCATGCTCACCGACCCCGGAGCCGGACGCTCCGGCACCGGAAGGTCGCGGGCGAGCAGGTTGCGCAGTCGCGCGGACAACGTCGCCTTCACGCCCAACCACCCTGCTGACGGCGGGTGCGGCGCAGCATCCAGAAGAAGAACGGCCCGCCGACCAGGGAGGTCAGCATGCCCAGCGGCAGGTCGGCGTTGGGCACCAGGGTGCGCGCGCCGAGATCGGCCGCGAGCAGCACGATCGCGCCGCACAGCGCGCTGGCGGGGATCAGCATCCGGTGGCCGGGGCCGACGATCATCCGCATCAAGTGCGGCACGACCAGGCCGACGAACAGGATGATCCCGGTGAACGCGACCGAGGACGACACCAGCAGCGCGACCAGGACCACCGCGATCTGCCGCAGCCGTTCGACGTTCACGCCGAGGTGCCCGGCCGCGCTCTCGCCGAGGGCGAGCAGGTCCAGTTTCGGGGCCAGCAGCATGGTCAGGGCGATGCCGACCGCCGCCATCGGGGCCACCACCGCGACCGCATTCCACGTGGCGCCGTTGAGGCTGCCGAGCTGCCAGAACACGATCTGGTCGCGGGCCGCCGGGTCCGCGACGAAGGTGAAGAAGGCGATCAGGCCGCCCGCGAACGCGTTGATCGCGACGCCGGTGAGCACCAGCGTCACCACCTCGGTGCGGCCCTCGGACCGGGCGAGCAGATAGACCAGCGCCGTGGTGATCAGGCCGGTGACGAATGCGGCGGCCGCGACCGCCGGGCCCGCCACGAACGAGCCGCCGGTCACGATGACCGCGCTGGCGCCGACCGCCGCGCCCGCCGAGACGCCGATGACGCCGGGTTCGGCGAGCGGGTTGGCGAACACGCCCTGCAGCAGCGCGCCGGCGCAACCGAGTCCGGCGCCGACCACGATCGCCAGCGCGACCCGCGGGAACCGGACCTGCCAGAGCGTCACCTCACCTGCCGGATGCGAAGGCATCGGCCCGAGGTCGAGGCCGACCCGGTGCAGCACGCTGCCGATCACCTCGGCGGGCGACGTCGGGACCTGGCCGATGCAGGCCGAGACGAGCGCGAGCGCGAGCAGGCCGACGGCCAGAATGATCAGCACGGCCGCGCCGCCGACCCGCGCGTGGCCCGGTGCGGGTTTGCTCACTGCCGGTGCGGTCACTGCGGCGGCGGTCCGTACAACGCGGTTGCCAGCGCGCCCAGCACGTCACCGCTTCGGGGGCCGAAGCTCAGCAGCGCGCCGTCCGCCATGTCGACGACGCGCCGATTCTTGCCCGCGGGTGTCTGCGCGATGCCCGGGATCTTCGCCAACCCGTCGAGGCCGCCGATCGATTCGAGGCCGTTGGTCATCATCAGGAAGACGTCCGGGGCCGCCGCGATGAGTGCCTCGCTGGTGATCGGAGTGAACTGCTCCGTCAGACCGGCTGCCGTGCCGGCGTCGACGCCGCCGAGCGCCTCGATCAGCGAGTCGGCGCCCGAGCCGGGGCCGGCCATCATGGTGATCGCCGGGCCCCGCATGTAGAGGAAGGCGATCTTCGGCGGTGTCCCGTCCGTCGGCGCCATCGCACGGGCGGCGGCGATCTGGGTGGCCGTCCGGTCGCTGAGCGCCCGGCCCTGCTCCGGCAGACCGAGCGCGTCCGCGACGGCGCGGATCTGTGTCGGCACGCCGGCCAGGGTGCGGGTCGGGTCGAAGTAGACCACCGGGATGCCCGCCGCACGGAACTGATCCTGGACCGACCGCGGACCGATGCTGGTGTCGGTCAGAATGACCGTCGGGTGCAGCGCCAGGACGGCCTCGGCGGACAGCGACGCCCCGGAGGGCGTCACGTTGGGAACGGACTCGACCGCCGGGAACTTCGCGGCGGTGTCGCGGCCGACCAGGCGGTCTCCGAGCCCGAGCGCGTACACGGTCTCGGTGAGGGTGCCGTACCGGTCGGCGGCGACGATGCGACTGGTGTCGGTGATCGTCACGTCGACCCCGTCGAAGCTCCGCACGGTCACCGGGAGGGTGGACGCGGGATGCTCCGCGATCGGCTGCGGGTCGAGGCTGGCGAGGGTCGCCGTGGTGCGTCCGGAGCCGCCCGCACCGGCCGAGTCGTCGGTGGACCCGCACGCGGTGGTGGTCACCGCGGCGGCCAGCAGGACCGCGGCCACGCGGCCCAGCGTGCGGGTGCGCAACCGACTCACTTCACCAGGTAGGTGTCGATGTCTGCTTCGAGGTCGGCGAACAGGTCCCCGTTGAGCTGGTAGGCCAGCTTCACCTCGTCGATCAGGCGGTGCTGGTCCTCGTCGGACAGCGGGGCCGCGTCGAGCTTGGCGCGGTAGGCGTCCTTGTAGAGCTTCGGCTTCTCGATCTGGTCGAAGATGTAGAAGCGCAGGCCGTCGGTGGTGTAGCCGTAGGCGCGCTCGAGCATGCGGCGGATGATCTGGCCGCCCGACAGGTCGCCCATGTACCGGATGTAGTGGTGCGCGACGAACCCGGCGGGCCAGTCGAACGCGATCTCGTTGAGCCGCTCGATGTAGCGGGTCGTCGCGGGCAGGGCCGTGACCTGCGACCGCCAGTCGGCACCGAGCAGGAACTCGAGGTCGGCTTCGAGCGCCTCGGTGCGGAGGAGTTCGTCGTCGATGAACGGTGCCGCGACCGGGTGCTCGGCCTGGGCTCGGCCCGCTTCCTCGAGGGCGAGGTAGACCAGGTAGGTCTGCCCGAGGAGTGCGGCGTGGCCGGCCGGAGTGAGCTTGCCTGCCAGCAGGTCGCCGACGAAGCGGGACTGTTCGGTCTGGCGGTGCGCGGCGTCGGTCTCCGTCCGGATCCGCTCGGCGAGGCCGGGCGCGGTCGTGTCCGAATCGAGCGCTGTCATCTCTCAGTCCTTTTGTCGTCGTGAGGCCGGAGATACCGGCCGGACACTAGGTTAGCCTGCCCTTGGGTGTGGATTGTCGCGGGCCGCCCACCAGGCCCACCGCTCGATCCGGACCGCGATCACCGGCCCACCTGGACGCATGTCCGTGTACTGGGAGTACTTGTCCACCAGGGCGTCGACAGCGGCCGCACCTTCCTTCGACGTGGCGTCCGTCACATCGGCGGCGCCGTCCACCCGAACCCACCACAACCGGGTCCAGTCCTCGTCGTACGCGTCCACGAGAAGGGTCGCTCGACCGGTTGCCGCGACGTGGTCGAGGCGGCGCAGCCGGCGGGTGGACTTCGGCTTGTCGTCGACCGCCGAATACACGACGTCGCCGACGACCGCGAACACCACCGGGACCAGGTGGGGGAGGCCGTCGGCGGTGACGGTGCCGAGGCGCGCCACCCGGGCCTCGGCGAACCTGCGGCGTTGCTCCTGCGCCTGCACGGCCTCCAGGTTAGGCGCTGACGTCGTCGAGCGCGGCGGCGATCGCCGCGGGCAACTCGAGCTCCTCGGCGGCCAGCACGCCGGTGTGCTGCGCGTAGTCGCGGGCAGCGACGATCGCGCTCGCCACCCCCGGCCGGTCGCGCACCCATGCCAACGCGACCGCCAGCGGCGACGCACCGAGACCGTCCGCGGCGGTGACGACCGCGTCGACGACCCGGGCGGTGGCCTCCGTGAGGTACGCCGCGACCGCCTCCGCTCCGGTCTCCGACGCACCGCGCGAGTCGGCGGGGATCCCGTCGCGGTACTTGCCGGTCAGCACGCCCCCGGCCAGCGGGACCGCGGCGAGCAGCCCCACGCCGTGATGGTGCGCAGCGGGGAGCAGTTCGTCCTCGACACCGCGGGCGAGCAACGAGTACTCGGCCTGGGTGGCCACCAGATTCGTGCTCGACGCGGCGGTGGCGAGCTGCCAGCCGAGGTAGCCGCGCGCGCCGACGTAGCGGACCCGGCCGGTGGCGCTCGCGTACTCGAGCGCGGAGGCGACCTCGTCGACCGGGGTCAGCGGGTCCCAGGTGGCCACCTGCCAGAGGTCGAGGTGGTCGGTACCGAGCTCGCGCAGGGTGGCGTCGAGCTGGGCGATCAGCGCGCGCCGCGAGCAGTCGACGCCGTCGCGGCCGGGGTGGATGCCGCCGCTGCTGCTGAGCACCAGCGCGGAGCGGGGGACGACGTCGTCGAGCAACTCGGCGAGGATTCGTTGCGCCGTGCCGCCGCCGTAGAACGGTGACGAATCGACAAGCGTCCCACCGGCTTCGACGAACCCGAGGACCTGCGCCGCGGCCTCGTCCCCGTCGGTGTCCCGGCCCCACGCCAGGGTGCCGAGGCCGATCCGCGATACCCGCAGCCCGCTGTTGCCGACGGTGCGCTGCCTCATAGTTCGATCACCACAAGTCCTGCAGCGTAGTGCCGCGGTGAGCCGCGCGCCGCACGGACTCTCCGGGTACGGTCCTGTGCGTGATTCCTCGACCCGCCCCGTCCGTGACACACGCTTTCGACGTTCCGGGGGCCGGCCGGTGATCGGAGAGTCGATGACCTGGTTGCAGGCCGTCGTCCTCGGCGTCGTCCAGGGTCTGACGGAGTTCCTGCCGATCTCGTCGTCGGGGCACCTGCGCATCGTGTCCGAACTGTTCTGGCAGGACGACGCGGGCGCATCGTTCACCGCGGTGACCCAGCTCGGTACCGAGGCGGCCGTGCTCGTCTACTTCGCGCGCGACATCGCCCGCATCGTGACGGCCTGGCTGCGCGGACTGCGCGATCCGGACCGGCGCGGGCACGACTACAAGATGGGCTGGTACGTCATCGTCGGCACCATCCCCGTCGGCGTGCTCGGCTTCCTGTTCAAGGACCAGGTCCGTACCGGCGCCCGCAACCTGTGGCTGGTCGCCACCATGCTCATCGTCTTCGCGCTCGTCATCGCCGCCGCCGAGTACTACGGCAGAAAGCGAAGGCCCATCGAGGAATTGACGCTCAAGGACGGCATCGTGATGGGATCCGCGCAGGCGCTCGCGCTGATCCCCGGCGTCTCCCGGTCCGGCGGCACGATCAGCGCGGGCCTGTTCCTCGGGCTGACCCGCGAGGCCGCGGCCCGGTACTCGTTCCTGCTCGCCATCCCGGCGGTCACCGCGGCCGGGCTGTTCAGCCTTCCCGACGCGTTCGAGCCGGCGGGGGAGGGACTCAACGCCAGTGGCGCGCAACTGATCGTCGCCACAGTCATCGCCTTCGTCATCGGCTACGCCACCATCGCCTGGCTGCTGCGCTTCGTGGTCAACCACTCGATGTACTGGTTCGTCGGCTACCGCATCGTCGTCGGCGTCGCGCTGCTGGTCCTGCTCGGCACGGGCGTCGTCGCGGCGACCTAGTCGACGCGCGCCCTAGGCTGGTCCCATGACGGTGATCCTGCTCCGGCACGGCCGGTCCACGGCCAACACCTCCGGCACCCTCGCCGGCCGCACGCCGGGCGTCGACCTCGACGACCGGGGACGCGAGCAGGCCGAGGCGATCGTCGGCAGACTCGGCGGCCTCGACGTGACCGCGATCGTGCGTTCGCCGCTGCTCCGCTGCCAGAACACGGTCGCTCCGCTCGCCGACAAACTCGGTCTGGTCCCGGTCGCCGACGACGCACTGGTCGAGGTGGACTACGGGACCTGGACGGGCCGGCCGATCAAGGAACTGCTCGACGAGCCGCTGTGGAAAGTGGTGCAGCAGCACCCGTCCGGCGCGGTCTTCCCGGACGGCGAGGGTCTCGCGCAGGTGCAGGCTCGGGCGGTCGCCGCGGTGCGGGCGCACGACGCCCGCCTGGCCGCCGAACACGGCAAGGACGTGCTGTGGGTGGCGTGCAGTCACGGCGACGTCATCAAGTCGGTGCTGGCGGACGCGCTCGGCACACACCTCGACGGGTTCCAGCGGATCGTCGCCGAACCGGCCTCGATCAGCGTGATCCGCTACACCGCGACACGCCCGTTCGTGCTCCGCATGAACGACACGGGGTCGGACCTGTCGAGCCTGAACGGCGGCGCCCCGGCGAAGCCCGTGGGGGTGGACTCCTCCGACGCCGTGCCCGGCGGTGAGGTGGGAACCGGCGCGAGGGCGGATAATGAGAGCGAGTAGGCCTCGAGGCCGTCAATCTGAGGGGCGAGGATCCGACCAGGTGGAGGTGTAGATGTCCCGCGCAATTCACGTATTTCGCACCCCCGATCGATTCATCGCCGGAACCGTCGGGGAACCGGGTGACCGGGCGTTCTACCTGCAGGCGATCCACGAGTCCCGGGTGGTGAGCGTTGCGCTGGAGAAGCAGCAGGTGCAGGTTCTCGCGGACCGGATGGGGTTGCTGCTCGACGAGGTGCACCGCCGCTTCGGTACCGACATCCCGCCCGAGGAGTCCGACCTCGAGGACACCAGCCCACTGGTGATGCCGGTCGACGCCGAGTTCCGGGTCGGGACGATGGGTCTCGGCTGGGATTCCGACGCGGGCGCGGTCGTGGTGGAACTGCTCGCGGTCAGCGAGTCCGAGGTCGACGAGTCGGTCGTCCTCGACGACGTGGACGAGGGCCCGGACGCGGTGCGGGTGTTCCTCACCCCGGAGCAGGCCCGCGAGTTCGCGCTGCGGTCGGAACGGGTGATCTCGGCCGGCCGGGCGCCGTGCCCGCTGTGCGGTGAACCGCTCTCACCCGAGGGACACGTCTGCATCCGGACCAACGGCTACCGGCGCGGCGCGACGTTCGGCCGCGCCGACGAAACCGCCGAGGAGACCTAGCCGTTGACCGCCGACCACTTCGAGATCGAGGACCCCGACCCGCTCGCGACCGGTGAGCTGACGGTGCTCGGCCGGATCGTGACCGCCAGCAACGCGACGCTGGTCTGCGAGGCGAGCGCCAACGGGCAGAGCCTGCGCTGCGTGTACAAGCCGGTGCGCGGCGAACGACCGCTGTGGGACTTCCCGGACGGCACCCTGGCGGGCCGTGAGGTCGCGTCGTACCTGGTCTCGGAGGAACTGGGCTGGGGTGTCATCCCCCGCACGATCCTGCGTGACGGTCCGTACGGCCGCGGCATGGTCCAGCGTTGGGTGGACACCCCCGAACCCACCGGCGAACTCGGCGAACGGCTCGACCTGGTCGACGTGTGCCCGCCCGACCAGGTGCCGGAGGGGTGGTTCCAGGTGCTGCGCGCCTACGACGGCGAGGGCGAGGAGGTCGCGCTGATCCACGCCGACGACCCGCGGTTGCAACGGATGGCGGTACTCGACGTGTTGCTCAACAACGCCGACCGCAAGGGCGGGCACGCACTGGAGGGAACCGACGGGTCGGTGTACGGCGTCGACCACGGAATCTGTTTGCACACCGAGGACAAGCTCCGCACGGTGCTGTGGGGGTGGGCCGGTCAGGGTGTCCGCGGCGACCTGCTGGTGGACGTCGAGACGCTGGCGGGCTCGCTGAACGGGGAGTTCGGCGACCGGCTCGGCGAGTACGTGACGGTCGCGGAGGTCGACGCCCTGCGCGCTCGCGCCGAGGCCATGCTGGCCGAGCCGGTGATGCCGCTGCCGTCCGGGCACCGCCGCATCCCGTGGCCGGCCTTCTGAAACCGACGCCTGCGGGCCGCCCGGTCGGCGCTCGGATAGGCTCGGCGGCATGCAGTCCTGGTCCGAAGTAGCCGTTCCGTCCGTTCCCGGTCAGGGGCCGCCGCTGCGGCTGTTCGACACCGCGGACCGTCGGGTCCGGCCGGTGACACCCGGTGACACCGCCACCATGTACGTGTGCGGAATCACCCCGTACGACGCCACCCACCTCGGGCACGCCGCGACCTACCTCGCCTTCGATCTGGTGAACCGGCTCTGGCGCGACGCCGGGCACAACGTGCACTACGTGCAGAACGTCACCGACGTCGACGACCCGCTGTTCGAGCGCGCCAACCGCGACGGCGAGGACTGGGTGGTACTCGGTATGCGGGAGACCGCGCTCTTCCGTGAGGACATGGAGGCGCTGCGGGTGCTGCCGCCGCGGGACTACATCGGCGCGGTGGAGTCGGTGAACGAGGTCGTCGAGATGGTGGAGAAGCTGCTCGCGGCCGGCGCGGCGTACATCGTCGACGACGCCGAGTACCCGGACGTCTACTTCCGGGCGGACGCCACCGAGCAGTTCGGCTACGAGTCCGGCTACGACCGCGAGACGATGGAACGCTTCTTCGCCGAGCGCGGCGGCGACCCGGACCGGCACGGAAAGCAGGACCGACTCGACGCGCTGGTGTGGCGTGCGCAGCGGCCGGGCGAACCGTCGTGGCCGTCGCCGTTCGGTGCCGGCCGACCGGGCTGGCACATCGAGTGCTCGGCAATCGCGTTGAACCGCATCGGTTCCGGGTTCGACGTGCAGGGCGGCGGCAGCGACCTGATCTTCCCGCATCACGAGTTCTCCGCCGCGCACGCGGAATCGCTTGTGCTCGAACGCCGTTTCGCCCGGCACTACGTGCACGCCGGGATGATCGGCCTGGACGGCGAGAAGATGTCCAAGAGCCGCGGGAACCTGGTGTTCGTCTCGAAGCTGCGCGGCGAGGGCGTGGACCCGATGGCGATCCGCCTCGGCCTGCTCTCCGGCCACTACCGAACCGACCGGGCCTGGACCGGCGAGGTGCTCGCCGACGCCGAGCGGCGCCTGGACCTGTGGCGCCGCGCCGCGGCCCGTCCGACCGCGCAGTCGGCCGAGGACACCGTCGCCAGGCTGCGTCAGCACCTGGCCGACGATCTGGACACTGCGAAGGCGATCGACGCGGTCGACGGCTGGGCCACCCGCGCAGTCGAGCACGGTGGTTCGGACGCGGCGGCACCCGGCCTGCTCGCGGACGCGGTGGACGCCCTGCTGGGTGTGTCGCTGCACTGATCGGCGCTGGCGACACCGCCCTCGGAACAGGAGCTCTCACGCACATGGACACGGACCGGTTCTTCGAGTGGGCAACCAAGTCCTTCGAGGTGCTCGGGGTCCTGTCGATGGTCGTGGGATTCGTCTTCGCGTTCCTGCTCGCCGCGCTGACATGGAAGCGGACCTCCGACGGCGCGCGGGCGTTCAGGACGCTGCGTGAGTCGCTCGGCGGGGCGATCCTGCTCGGCCTCGAACTGCTCGTCGCGGCGGACATCGTCAAGACCGTCACGTCGACGCCCTCGCTGACGGACGCGGCCGTCCTCGGAATGATCGTGCTGATCCGGACGGTGCTGAGCCTGTCGATCGAGGTCGAGATCGAGGGGGTCGCGCCATGGCGGCGAGCGCTGACCACCGGGCCGCAGGTGCTTGCCCGTGCGGCCCGGCGGTCTGCGCAACCGGAACCCGGTACGACGGACTAGCGAACCGGAGCGGGGGAGCGCACGGGCTCGTCCCAGTCGATCACGTACCGCTGCTCGACGCCCATCGTCTTCTCCAAGTTCATGGTCTTGAACACGATCGGCAGCAGCAGCGGCATGATCCGCCGGGCTACCGGCCCCGGCGTCTTCGTATGGTTGATCTTGGCGCCGCGGGCCGCGATCTTCTCGACTCGGGCCCTGCGCAACCCCTCGTAGGCGGTGAACGCGGAGGACGGGTCGGGCAGGTCGCGCAGGCAGCGGGCGAGCTCGATCGCGCTCTCGATCGCCAGTGACGCGCCCTGGCCGGTGCTGTTCGAGGGCGCGTGCACGGCGTCGCCGACGAGCACCATCGCGCCGCGGTGCCAGTGCGGGACGGGCGGCATGATGTGCAGCGCGCCAATCACTTCCAGAGTGTCTGCAGTGGTTCGCTCGGCCAGGACGCCACCTGGCTCGTCGCCCGCGTAGGTCTCCCGGAGGGTGCGTAGCCAGTCCTCGGCGGGAATCTGCCGGGCCTGCGTGATGGTCAGGTACTGCGGCGACGGCAGATTCGCACCCCACGCGACGCCGCCGCCGGGCAGCGGCCAGTACAGGTAGTAGGCGCGCTTGCCGAAGGCGAAGGTCATCGCCCCGGGTCGGGTGTCGAGATCGACGTCGGCGACGCCCCCGAAGCCGAGCATGCCGGTGTAGCCGGCCGCGGGCGCGTTCGGATCGATGAGGGTGCGAACCGTGGACCGGACCCCGTCGGCACCGATCAGGACGTCCGCGTGAGCCGAGCTTCCGTCGGCGAAGCGGGCGGTGATGCCCGGGTCGGTGTCCTCGACGCCCACCAGTCGCTTGTCGTACTGGAAGCGGACGCCCGCCGTGACCGCGCGGTCGTGCAGGACCCGGTGCAGGTCACCGCGATCGACCAACTGCAGCGGTGGCAGCCCGGAGAGTGCGGGCATCGTGCCCAGGCTGCGTCCCCCGACGGACATCGCGGTGGACGGGATCGGCGTCGCGATGGCGCGGACCGCGTCGTCGGCGCCGATGATGCTCAGGGCGGCAAGCCCGTTCGGTGCCAGGGCGAGGGTGCCGCCGATCCCGTTCGACTCGGCGGGATACGCCTCGTAGACGGTCGCGTCGATGCCGGCGCGGCGGAGGGCGGTCGCGGTGACGGGCCCGGCGATGCCGCCGCCGATCACGAGTGCGGTTCTGACTGCGGACATGGTTGTACTCCTGTGTGGTGGGCCGCGACGGTCGTCGCGGGTCACCCGGCGGGAGCGGACCCGGCTATTCTTGCGGTTGCCACCTCGTGGCCGGATTCGTCTCTCACCAGGCGTCGGTTCGAGGAAACGGTCCCGGCGGCGGTGTTGCCGCACCCCGCCGGGACCAGGTCTGATCAGTGGTCCGGGATCGACCCCCTCTCGGCGATCTCGGTCAGTTCGGGCGGGATGTCGCCGGTGGTGTGCCAGGCCTGCCAGGCGGCCAGGTCGGGATAGCTGCCGGAGGTCAGTTCGGCCAGCAGCGCGCGCACCCAGTTCGCCTCGGCCTCGGTCATGGCGACGGCGTACTCGTTCTCCGCCAGGAACAGTCGGGGAATCTCCTTGCCGTGCAGGGCGATCGACGCCCGCTGCGCGGTGACCGACTGCTCGAGCCGGTCGAGCCGGGAGCGCAGCAGCGTGCTCGCCTCCTGGGGTGCCAGCGCGGCGAGCACGGACAGACCGGCGGCGAACTTGGGATGCTCCGGCTGGGGGGTCGAGATCAGCTCTCGCGTCCAGTCGAGCAGTTCCTCGCGGCCGGCATCGGTGATCCGGTAGACGGTGCGTTCGGGCCGCGAGCCCGCTCGGGTCACGCCGACCGATTCCAGGAAGCCGTGCTTCTCCATGTTCTGGACCACGGTGTAGAGCGAGCCCCACTTGATGTCCATGTCCTGGTCTTTACCGCGCTCGCGCATGATCGAGGCCATCTCGTAGCGGTGCATCGGTCGCTGGTACACCGTGGCCAGCACGGCCAGTGCCAGCAGATTCGAGACCTTGCGCGGTTTCGCCATGGTCGACCCCTTCATCAATTACTCGCCTACGAATATACGTAGACGAGTAATTGTGGGCAAGGGTCGGCCGGGATCAGTCGGCGGCCGGTTGGATGTTCTGGTTGACGTGGAAGAGGTTGTTCGGGTCGTAGCGGTGTTTGACCTGCGCGAGCCGGTCGTAGTTGCCGCGGTATGCGGCCCGGATCCGGTCCTGACCCTCGTCCATCATGAAGTTGACGTACGCGCCGCCGGCGGATGTCGGGTGCAGGTGTTCCCAGTAGTCCTTGGCCCAGCGGGTGATGACGTCCGCGTTGCCGGGATCCGGGTCGACACCGACGATCACGCCCGCCCAGCCGCCGTCGCGGTACGCGAACGCCGTCGCGTCGTCCGGAACGCGGGCCGCAGCGCCGTCGATGGGGTAGAGGTGCATGGTGGAGTGCCCGGTCGGCAGCTGCGCCCCGAACTGCGCGTGCACGTCGATCGCGGCGTCGGAGATCTCGTTGAAGAAGTCCGCTCGCCAGTACCATTGCAGCCCAGCCGGATACAGTCCGTCGAAGGCGCTCTGCAACACGTTGAACGGCATCGGCCCGATCCCGACCAGCAGCGGGGTGCCGTGCGATCGGATCGGTTCGAGCGCCGCGTCGGCGTCCTCGTGCGGACCGGTGTAGCACCATACGATTCCGCACGCCTTGCGTCCCCAGATCTCCTCGGGGAACGGCGGTGCCGGCGGCACCGTCATCACGCAGATCCAGCCGCTGAGCTCCTCCGGCAGCGACGGCAGCAGCTCGCGGTACCAGCGCATCACCTCGGGGGCGTCGCCGAGGTCGTAGAGCACCGGACCGCCGATGATCACCCCGGCCTCGCCGATGTCGTGGCAGCGGAAGGTGAACGAGATGACGACCCCGAAGTTTCCGCCACCGCCGCGCAACGCCCAGAACAGGTCTGGGTGCGTGTTCTCGTCGGCCCGCACGAGGCTGCCGTCGGCCAGCACGACGTCGGCGGCGAGCAGGTTGTCGACGGTGAGCCCGAACCGGCGGGACAGGTAGCCGATGCCACCGCCCAGGGTGAGCCCGCCGACTCCCGTGGAGGCGAGAAATCCTGAGGGCGTGGCCATTCCGAATGCGACCGTGGCGTGGTCGACGTCGCCCCAGGTGCAGCCGCCGTCGACGCGGACCGTGTGGCTTGCGGGGTCGACGGTCACGCTGTGCATCGGCGAGAGGTCGACGACCAGGGCGTCGTCCCACACGCCGAGCCCGCCCGCGTTGTGCCCCCCGCCGCGGACCGCGACCTCGAGGCCGTGTTCGCGGGCGAACCGCACGCAGGCCACCACGTCCGCGGCGTCGCGGCAGCGTGCGACGGCGGCCGGCCGGCGGTCGATCATGGCGTTGTAGACGGCGCGCGCCTGCTCGTAGCCGTCCCGGTCGGGGGTGATCAGGTCGCCGCGCAGGACGGCACGCAGCGGCTCGAAGGTCAGTGTGGTGGTCATGGTGAGCTCCCGGGTGCGGTGACAGATGCGGCGCGGACGACGCCGACACGGTCCACGCTAGGAAGGCGGCGTTCGCGCAGCGTTCGGGCGCGGCGTTCGGGCGGCCAGGTCGTGCTCGCAGCGCCGCAGCAGGGCGACGCTGCCCTGGGCGTCCGCCAGCCGCGTCGCGGAGCGCAGCCGATCCACCGCAGCTGCGGGCCCGTCCGTCGCGGCGCGCAACCGCATCACCTCGGGCAGCCACCACCGGTCGCTGCGGGACTGTGCGGCCACGAGCGCCGCATCCAGGACAGCCCGACCGGCGTCCCCGCGCCCGGCACGCCCCCACACGTCGGCGAGCAGGGACAGCCAGTAGGGCATGCGGGCGAACGCGCCCTCGGCCTTGAGGTTGTCGATGCCCTCGCGCATCAGGTCCAGTCCCGAGGCGCCCGGACGCGACCAGCCGTCGAGAATCAGCGCCCACTCGCGGTAGTAGGCGAAGTCGTACCGATCGCACAGGTCGCGCAGTTCGTCGACGGTGACCCGCAGCGAGGGAAGGTCGTCGCGCAACTGGTGGGTGATGCCCGCGTAGGCCAGGGCGACCGCGAGGTTGTACGGGTGATCGATCGTCCTGGCCAGGTCGACCGCGCCACGACAACTCGTCAGCGCCGCTTCGTCGTGCCCCAACAGCCAGTCGGCGTGCGCCGACCACGCGCCGCCGTGCACGTCCGGTCGGGTGCCGATGGTCAAGGTGTGTGTTCCCCCCGCCTCCCGTGCGCCGATCTCGAAGTGCTGCAACGCTTCCTCCGGCCTGCCCAGGCTCAGCGCCGAACCGGCGTACGCGAAGTGCGCCGAGGAGCTCAGCTCGGAACCCGGCCCGGCGCGCGCCAGCGCCCGCGTCGCGGCTCGGTGTGCCTCGGCCGTCCGACCCTGGACGAACCGGGATGCCCAGAGTCCGACCAGTGCGGTCAGCTCGGACTCCGTGCGGCCGAGGCGATCCGCCAGCTCGAGGGACCGTTCCAGGGTTTGCGCCAGCACGGGCGAGGCGTAGCCGAAGCGGGCGTTCAGCGGCGCCGCCATCGACTCCAACAGGTCCAGTTCCTGCCGGTCACCCTCTCGACCGCCCTGGTGATCGTGCACGAGCGACAGCGCCGCCCGGTGCAACCGGATGGCCTCCTCGTGGGCGTACCGCTCGGCCGCGACCCGGGCCGCCCGCCGGTAGAACTGCACCGCGCGTTCCGGTCGACCGCCGCGACCGTACTGCTCGGCGAGCTGTGCCGAGACGGAGTCCGTGTCCGCGGTGTGCAGCAGTTCGAGGCCCTGTGCGAGGCGGCGGTGCAGCAGCCAGCGCCTGGGTGGGCTGACCTGTGCGTACGCCACGTCCCGTAGCAGGTCGTGCGAGAAGTCGTAGCCGTCTCCGGTCTCCTGGACGATGCGGTGCCGCCACAGTTCGTCCACCGCCTGCACGACCGTCCCCGCGTCGAGGTCACTGGCCTCGGTGAGCAGTTCGAGGCTGAAGTTCCGACCCACCGCCGCCGCCAGCCCGGCGATCTCGCGGGCGTGTGGACCGGTCTGGTCGAGTCGGCTCCGCAGCACTGCCGTCAGGCCGCTGGGGGGCAGGGCCTGGTCCTCCCGGTCGACGGCGGCGCGCATGGCCTCCACGACGTAGAGCGGGAAGCCACCCGTCGTCGACTGCAGCAGAACGCGGTCGACGCCGGCGAGCGTCCGCCCGGAGACGGCCTCGCCGAGTCGGGCGGTGTCGTCGATCTCCAAGGGGGACAGCGTGATCTCGGTGAGCAGCCCGGCTGCACGCAACCCGGCGGTCCACTGCTCGATGTCACCGCCGTCTCCCGACGTTCCCTCCCGCGTCGTCGCGAGAACGAGCAGGGGAGCGTCGGGTACCAGTGCGAGGCAGAAGGTGAGGAACGCGAGCGTCTCCGGATCGCACCACTGCAGGTTGTCGAGGGTCAGCAGGGTGGGGCGGCCGCCGACGGTCAGCGCTCGGGCCAGACCCTCGAAGAACCGGTGCCGCTGCCAGGCATCGGCAAGCGTGCCCGTCGAGGTCGCGGGGCGGCGGGCGTCGGCGGGCACCAGCCGGTCCACCTCCGCACGCCAGAGTGGTTCGAGGCCGGCGAACCTCAGCGCCGAGTTCCGCAGCCATTCGGCGACCGGTGCGAGCGCCAGTCGGCCGGACGTGCCGAAGCACTGCGTGGCGGCCACCGTCGCACCCTGGACCCGGACGAATTCGGTGACCTCGGTGAGTAGTCGGGTCTTCCCGACACCCGCGTCGCCACGAATCACGGCGATACGGGCGCCCTCGGTCGCGGCGGTGTGCCATTGTCGCCGGAGCGCGGCGAGCTCCCGCGATCGACCGACGAAGGCAGCCGTGGCGGGTCCGGCGCGCAGGTCCCCCGGCCCGGGGACCGGTGGGGCCGCGGCGGATCCGGTTGCGAGCAGACGCTGCAGCGTCGCGCGGGTCGCCCGGTCCGGGCCGACACCGAGTTCCCGTTCGAGAACGGACGCGCAGCGGTGGTAGGTGCTGACGGCGCTGCCCCGGTCGCCGAGGTCCGCCTGCAACTCCATCAGCGAGCGGTAACCGGATTCCTCCAACGGCCGCAGCGCGATTCGTCGCCGGGCGGCGGCGGTGGCCGCGACCAGGTCGCCGCGGCGAGTGCGGTGGCGGCAGATCAGGTCGCACAGGTCCACGCACTGGTTCTCCAGTTCGGCCCGCAGGTCGAGCACCCAGTCCTCGTACAGTCCGGGCAGTAGCGGTCCGCGGTAGGCGGCGAGGGCGCGGTCCGCGTGCGCGAGCACCGCCGCCTCGTCGTCGTGGGCCTGCGCGGCCACCGACGCGGCACGCTCGCTCTCGAAGGTGCGCACGTCGACCCGGCAGGTGGGGCTGTCCCGCCAGCACAGGTCCCGGGGGCTGACGACGAGCGCGCTCTCGTCTCCGAGGGCGTGGCGAAGGTGATGAAGTTCGCGGCGCAGGTTGGTCAGCGCCTGCGCGGCCTCCGAGTCCGGCCAGAACAGGGAAGCGAGGCGCTGGCGGTTCTGCGGCACCCCGGCGTGGCTGGCGAGGAAGGCGACCAGGGCAAGGGTGCGCGGCGACCGGACCGCCTCGGCGCCGGTCGCGTCGTCGATGATCGCCTGCTCTCCCAGGAGGGAGACGTGCAGCATCTTCTCGCGGCCTCCTGGGGTTTCACGGTAGTACCCCGGCGGCCGTCACACCGGGGTGAAGTCCAGGCCGCCATCCGTCGGCTCGAACACCCGGCGGCGCAACGGTGAGCCGAGCGCCTTGGCGAGATCGGAGCCGTCGTGTTCCTGGAGCAGGGTCCCGTTCTCCCACACCATCAGTGCCGCACTCACAGACTGTTCTGCGGTCGAGTGCGAGAGGTCGTAGTGTGCGCACCCCGGCACGCCCGCGTAGGTGACCCACAGGTCGTAGCCGGTCATGAACAGGTCGAGGTCGAACTGCACACTCAGACCGAGCAGCTCGCTGCGACCGTTGTCGTCGACACCCGCGAACGCCTCGTCGAGGCCGAGCAGTCGCGGCGCGTGCGGATCGGCGGAGGAGAGCATCACGTGCGCGGCCGCGAACAGCGGCAGGTGCAGCGACACCGACTGCTCGCCGCCGGACAGGGCGCCGTGACGCGCGACCGTCAGTCGGTCCTCGCTGCCGTCGCCGCCGATGAGGGTGAACGAGAACACCCGCCAGCGCCGGTAGTCGAGGGCGGCGGCGAGGATCTCCGGGTACGACCGTTCCGGATGCGCCGCCCGGGACAGCCGAATCTGTGCCGCGAAATGTGCACGCATGGTCGCCAGTTCGTCGGCGCCGAGACCGGAGGCGTCCCGGTCGAGCAGCTTGGAAATCGCCCGCGAACCCTCGTCGAGATTGTCGGCGAGTACCCAGTGCACGCCGATGGTGCTGCCCGAGGACATCCGGCGCTCGCGCATCTCCGCACTCATCTGGGCGATGAGGTCGCGCGCGTCGACGGTCCGCTCGTGGATCTGCTGCGCCAGTCCCGTCAGCAACGCGTCCTCGAGGATGCGCCGCTCCGACTCGGTGAGCAGCAGTTCCTGGTCCTGGCGGGCCGCGCCGATGCGGGCGGCAAACTCGCCGATCGACGAATGGCCCTGGTCGTCCTGCACCCGGACCGTGGTCAGGCCCTCGGGGGCGTCCCACTGCAGCCGGTAGTCCTGCCCGGCCGCCGCGAGCTGGGCGTCGAAGTCCTGCAGCGCGGTGTTCAGTGCGGTGCGTGCGGACTTGCCCGAGTTCTCGGTGACCTTGACGGACGCGGTCGCCTCGGTCACGGCCACGTGCAGCGCGTGCACCTCGACGGGCAGCACCGGGGCCTGGTGGTCGGGATCGGACTGGATCCGGTAGACCAACTGGTCGGTGCTCAGCCAGGCGGCATCGCCGGCGGGCCAGGAATGGCTGCCCGGTACGCCGAGCAGTTCGAGCAGGTCGCGGTGGGCGTACGGCGCCAGCCGGTCCGCGTCGGAACGGGTCTCGGTCAACGCGCTGCGCAGTCCCTCGACCGCGGTGTTGCAGGCGCCCTCGGCCTTGCCGATCTGCTCGACCGCCGCCTCGTGCGCCTTGCGGGCCGACCGCTGCTCCGCGGCGGCGGCCTCGATCTTCGCCCGCACCCGGTCCAGGTCCGCCTCGATCTGCTCGGCGCCCGCCCCGAGGGACTCGCGCAGGGTCGCCAGACGCTGCACCTGCTGGGCGAGCCGCTCCTGGGCGATCGCGACCTCCTCCGCGAACTCCTCGGCCACGTCGCGGGCCTCGGCGTGCCGGTCGTCGGCCTCGCGCTGGTGCTCGATCTCCTTCTCCCGGTCGCGGCGGCTCCGCAGCACCAGGTCGCCCTGCTTCTCGAAGTGCGCGATGGCGGCGGCCAGTGAGTCGAGTTCGCGCGCCTGTTGCGGAGTGTGGTGCGCGACGGCGGTGGTCCGCAGCTTCTTCTCCTTCGCGCTCAGGTCCGCGATGGCCTGGTCGAGTTCGCGCTGGGTCGCGGCGGCCGACTCGGAGCGCGAGCGCAGTGCGCCCGCAGACTCGGCGACCGCCCGCAACGCCGTGAGCACCGCAGTGGTCCGGGGCAGCGCCTTCGCGGCCGCGGTCAGGGCGGCGAGCGTGTCGCCGGCCGTCTGCTGCGCGGTCGCGGCGGCCTCGGCCTGTGCCTGCGACTGCTCGATCGCGGCGTCGAGTTCGGCGAGACGCTGCTGCCTTCGGCGGGCACGGGCGGTGGTCCCGATGTACTCGGCCTCGGCCTTGAGATGCCGGCCGCGCTGGACGCCCTGCCCGAATCGGCCGTCCACGTCGATCTCGACCTCGGCCGTGTCCGAACCCGAATCCCGCCGCAGGGCAATCGATTCCAGCAAGGCGGTGACGCGGTCCTCGGGTACGCCCGCGTCCGGTTCGACGAGCAGGACGTCGGCGAGGGTCGGGCCGGACGGTCGGCGGTCGACGGGCAGCGCGATCAGGTACTGCTCGGACTCGGCCTCCGGGGCCGCGTCGGATCCGCCGTACACCCAGCCGTCGAGGAGGTTCGCGGCCTGCAGTGCGGACTCGATCCCCGCCGCGTCCGTGGCCGAGACGTCGTCGGCGAACCGCACCAGGCGCCACAGCGGAGCGCCGGCGAGGTCCTCGCGGGAACCGGTGCGGGCCGCGAAAGCCGGTGGTGCGTCGTCGCGTTCGGCCTGGATCCGGGCGCGGTCGGCAGCGAACTCCGCCACCGCGGCGTGTGATCGGTCGATCTCTCCGGCGGCCTCGCGGCGACGCATCCGCACGCCTTCGACCCCCTGCTCGGTGTGCTCGGCCAGGATCGCCGCGAAACCCGGTGCGGCGTCGTCACCGATCTCGGCGACCGACTCGTGCAGCGCGACGAACAGGTCGCTGCGCACCCCGATCGACGAGTACAGCGACGAGTGCTTGGTCCACCAGGTTCGGACGGTGGTGGCGCAGTCGGTGCGGGCGACGGCGGCGTCCGCCTCCGCCTCCTTGACCGCGGCAGTCGCGGCCTCCAGCAGTTCCCGCCCCCGGTCGGCGGCCCGTTCGGCACGCACGCGCTCCGTGGCCGCCTTCTCGACCAGGGTCAGCGCCGCCCGGACAGTGCGGACGTCGCCGTCGCGTTCCTCGGCGTGCCCGCGCACGGCGGCGGTGATCTGGTCGCCCCGCGCGGTCGCGGGAAGGGGAGTCCAGGCGATCCCGGCATCCTCTGCGGCGGACTGCAGTTCGTCCTCCGACCGGGCCTGCGCCTCCGCCGACCGGGTGACCTTCGCGGCGGACTGCGCCGCCTCCTCGGCGCGCTGGGACAGGCTGGACTGCGCCTTGCGTGCCTTGTCGGCCTGCTGCCGGGTGGACTGCTCGAGCTGGGCGACCGCGGCGCCCAGATCGTCGAGCTGCTGCTTGCCGTTGTAGGCGCTGGACTGCTCGAGGGCCTCCTTCTCGGCCTTGGCCAGTTCCAGCTCGCGCTCGGCGGACTCGCTGCGCTCCTGCGCGGCGACCCGCTCCTGCTGCCGCCGGTCCTGCAGATCGGCGGCGTCGGCGAGCGACGACACCGCGTCCGCGACCGCCTCCAGCCGGCGCGAGACCTGCTCGACGTCGGTACGGGCCTGCTGCCGTAGGTATTTCGTGTACACGCCGACGAAGCTCTGAGCGGCCTGGTCGGCGGCCGCGAGGCCTTCGAGTGCGCGCCCGACCTCCTCCATGTCGCTGAAGGAGCGAGCCGCCTCGAGCAGCAGTTGCTCGTCGAGGGGGCGCAGTCCGTCGGTCAGGGCCTGAGACAGTCCCTTGGGGTCGAGGTTCTTGGCCAGCTGGGGGCGGCGCAACGTGAGGATCAGGTTGATCAGTTGGTCGTAGCGCTCGGCGCCGAGGCCGAACAGTCGCGCGTCGATCGCGGCGCGGTAGTCGACCGGCCGGTCGGTGATGGCGTCGGAGCCGATCTGCTCCGCGAGCTGGCGCTTGGTCAGCGGCTGGTCGCCGTTGCCGAGCAGTGAGAAGTCAACGCCGAGACGGCCGTCCGCGACGAAGTGCCACCGGGTGACCTTGTCGTTCTGCCGGGTCGCGCGCATCCCGATCCCGACGGTGACGGCCTCCGGATCATCCTGTGAGCCCCGGGCGAACTCCATCCAGACGTAGGAGTGGGCGCTGTCGTCGCCGCGGTAGAGCAGGTTGGACTTCATCGTCCGCTCCTCGCCCGCGAACGGGTTGAGCCGACGGGGCTCGATGCGTCCGTCGAGCACGAACGGGAAGAGCACCTCGAGCGCCTTGGTCTTGCCCGAGCCGTTGGGCCCGCGCAGCACCAGCCGGCCGTCGGCGAAGGAGAACTCCTGGTCGCGGTAGTCCCAGAGGTTGATGATCCCGGCCCGGGTGGGACGAAAGCGCGCGCTAGCCATGCGAAATCTGCCTCTACTCTCTAGTGATCGCTCGGGACGGGTTCGGTGAACAGTTCCGGCTCGGCGTCCCGATCGCGAACGGTGACGACGACGTCCCGGTACCGCGCCAGCGCGGGCAGCACCAGCACCCCACCGGGCGTCGAGCGCACCAGTCGCTGCTTGTCGAGCAACGCGACCGCCTGCTCGCGCAGCCCGGCGTGATCGGCCTGCCACTGCGCGGCGAAGGTCCGCCCGAAGCGTGCCACCAGGTCACGCACCGTCTCGACGATCCAACTGTCCTCGACGAGCGGGTACGTGGGCACCTCGTGTGGCGAATCGTGCACCGGCGCAGCGTGTTCGGTGGACTCGTCGGCGAGATCGCGGAACACGCCCGCAGCGGGAATCGCACCGTCGAGTTGGTCGACCAGGTCGACGGTGTCCGGGTCGGGCAGTGGGAGCCGCACGAGCTCCGGCGCGTCGGGATCGAGCACCCGGTCGGCGATCTCACCCGCCAGGAGCAGCGCTGCCTGGGCGATCGTCCCGGTGCTGGGGAAGCGCAGGTCCGACAGCCGTCCGGTCGGGTCGATCAGCGCGATGCCCTCGGCCCGCCGCTCGGCGACCAGGCCGGTGAGGAACTCGACGTCGGCCGCGGTCCGGGGGAGCGCCAGCTGCAGTGCCTCGTCGTCGTCGAGTTCGCCGGCGTAGACGACGGGGCGCTCGACGAGGGCACGCCGGACGCGGCGCGCGACCTCCCGGGCGGGTGCCTCGTCGGCGCTGCCGCTCATCAGCCCGCGGATCGAGGTCAGGTGCTGCAGCGCCCGTGGCGGGCGGAACAGTGCCGTCACCACCGACCGGTCGATGTCGTACAGCGCCTCGCCGTCCGAGGGGTTCGCCGCCCACCCGACCGCGTCGCCGTCGGCCAGCGCGATGGCACCCCGCGCCGCGAGCCAGCCCACCGCATCGACGAAGGCGTCGCGGTCGGCGGCCCGGTCGGTGGCCAGGTCGACGCCCTCGACCTGGGCAGCGTCGGCGGCGACGTGGTCGGCGAGCTCGGAGAGGGTGATCTGGTTGCCTGCGCGCCCGAGCGCGGCCAGCGCCAGCGCCAGGTACGCGTAGCGGTGCCGGTCGAAGGCGCGGTCGGTGCCGGTGCGTGCCGGCGCGGTCGCGTCGAGTCGGTCGTGGCAGGTGAACAGCCGGGCCGTGGTCTCGGTGACCTCGAGGCGGTAGCCGAACAACTCGAGCAGGTCGTCGCGCAGCTCCGTTGCCCAGTTCCGCAGCAGGCCGAGGGCATTGCGATCCGGGTAGCTCTGCGTGACAAGGTGATTGGACAAGATGATGCGGGCGGCGCGGCGGTAGGAGTCCAGCGACAGCGGCGCGATCTCACGGGCCCTCATCGCACACTCACCCGCAGGCGGTCCAGGTGCAGGTTGCCGCGGGCGGTCCGCACCGTCGTCGACTCGGCATCCGGGGTCAACGTCAGCCGCACCCCGCTGTCGGACCCGGTGGAGCTCTTCACGGTGCCGCTGACCGGGACCCGCGCCGACAGGGCGGCATTGAGCAGGCCGAGCAGCACCTCGGTCTCCTGCTCGTCGAGTTCCCGGTCGTACACGCCGCCGGAGGCCAGCGAGCGGGCCGCCTCCGCGCGGGCCCGCTGGGCGGACAGCTGCGCGTCGCGGAGCCGGCGAACGCTCGCGTCGTTGCGCTGCACCCGGCCGGGCAGTCCGGGCGAGGCGGTGCGACCGGTCTCGGCGAGGGTGCGCGAGATTTCCACCGGCGGTGCCTCCCACCAGGATCGCGAGTCCGGGATGACGTCGGCGTCCGGATGCACCATCGACAGGTGGCGCGGCCGGCCCAGGTCGAAGACCGCCTCGAAAAGCGCGTGCGCGGCGTCCTCGGACGGCGTGGCGGCGAACCACCCCGCCAGGTGCCGCAGCTGACTCTCGCGGCTCACCCCGCCCCGGCGGGTCTCGGTGACCCGGCGCAACAGTGAGAGCACCGCGGCGATCGCGCTCATCGTCCCCTCGCGCAGCCGTTCGGACTCGCTCAGGCCGGACTCGCCCGGACCCGCGGAGTTGGCCACGAACCACTGCGTGAGCCCGGCCCAGCGGGCCGCCCAGTCCGCCTCGCGTTCCTCGAACGGAAGGAACACCCGCTCGTCACTGGCCGCGGCGCGCGCGACGAGCCGGTCGATGCCGGACTCCTCGACGACCGCGATCGCCGCCGCCAGCTTCGGTGCGTACCGCGCCAGGTCGGAGCTGAATTCGCGCATGTGTGTGAGCAGGGCATCCTTGTGCAGCAGGAACGACTCGGGGGTGATCTCCGTGGTGCGGACCAGATCTCCGAGCGTGAGGTAGAACTGCGCTGCCCGATCCGCCATGTCCGAGAGCGTCGAGTCGAGCCGGCTGAGCTTGCGGTAGATCAGGTCGCCGTCCGCCGCCCGGTTGGCCGCCGCCAACTCGCTCAGGTCCGCCAGCAGGTCCGGCAGCGCGAGCCGCGAGAGCGCCGCCTCGTCGAGTCGCGCGCCGAGCACGTCCTCCACCGCCCGGAACGCCTGGTAGCCGACCTGACTGAACTGGTAGACGTAGTGCCGGTTCCGATACTCCGCGAGACTGGCCGCCCGGGTGCCGTCGTAGCTGCGTTCGAGCAGTCCCCAGACGTGCAGCTGCTCGAGCAGGGGTGTGACCTCCGCCGCGGTGAATGCGGTGGCGGACTGGTCCGAGGCGATCCTGTGCAGCGTGTCGACCACGTCGCCGGCGTGCAGCAGCACCACGTAGTTGACGCGCGCGTGATCGAAGGCCCGCAGCACCCACAGGTAGTCGGCGCGCTTCTCCGCGGCGGTGAACGCGAACAGCCGCAGCCGGTCGTCGCGCGCGAACGCGTCGCGGGACGTCGCGTGGTCCGGGTCGGATGTGCTCACCGTGACAGGGTAGGGGAGCGCGGGGACGGCCCGTGACAGTCGGGATGCTTCGGTGCGTCGGCCGTGGCGGCGGGGACTCCCCTGCGACGGACGGGAGGCGGGGACCGTGGTGGAGTCCCCGGCTCTCGTCCGTTGTCGTTCAGTCGTGCCTCACAGCGGGACCGGGGCCCCGTAGGTCATCACGATGTCGCCGGCAGCCGTCTCGGCTCGGGCGTAGGGACGGATGGTGACCGGGCCGATCGCCCCCGACACACTGCCGTGCACGCCGGCGAGCCGAATCCGGGTCCCGGGCCCGTCGAAGGCCTTGTCTTTGACCAGGGGGACGTCGGTGATGCCGCCGGGCTGGAGGTCGAGGGTGAAGTTCTGCTGAGGGATGATGTCGCCGAGGAGTTCGGCGCGTCCGCCCAGGGCCAGGCCGAGGTCGGGGTTGGTGCCCTGCTGCAGGCCGAGAGTGAGGGCGTTGGTGGTTTCGAGTTCGAAGCCGAGGCTCGGGGTGTTGAGCTGGATGGTTGCGCCGGTCAACGCGATCGGATAGCCGAGCTGGTATCCGAAGGTCAGCTTGGTGGCCTTGGCGTCCGCCGCGTGGGGTCCGGTGATCTGCACCTCGGCGTAGCCGTTGTGGAAGAACTCGCGGCTCAGCGGCGAGCTGTCGAGCGGCGGCACCGCGTTGATCTGGGTGTCGCCCTGGGACACCTCGATCCGGTCGCCGCTGAAGTCGACGAGGCTGTTGGCGTTGTCCACGCCCGCGGCGGCGGTCCCGGTGCCGAACACCAGCCCGACCACGGAGACGCATGCGACGGCCAGGGCGCGCCCGGAGTTGACCTTGCGAATTCGACGCTGATTGCGAGTCTCCGTCATGAAAGTCCTGATCCGTTCGGTCGATTCCCATCAATGTGGCGCGGGCGGACCGGAATCGTTCACCGATGCAGCGGGAGCGATTCCGGTCCGGACGGGCTGCGGTCTACAGCGGCACGGGCGCACCGTAGGTCATCACGATGTCGCCGGAATCCATCTCGGCTCGGGCGTACGGACGGATCGTCACCTGGCCGATCGCTCCCGACACGCTGCCGTGCACCCCGGCGAGACGGAGGCGCGCGCCCGGACCGTCGAAGGACTTGTCCTTGATGAGGGGGACGTCGGTGATGCCGCCGGGCTGGAGGTCGAAGGTGAAGTTCTGCTGGGGGATGATGTCGCCGAGGAGTTCGCCGCGTCCGCCCACGGCCAGGCCGAGGTTGGGGTTGGTGCCCTGCTGCAGGCCGAGAGTGAGGGCGTTGGTGGATTCGAGTTCGAAGCCGAGTCTCGGGGTGTTGAGCTGGATGGTTGCGCCCGTCAACGCGATCGGATAGCCGAGTTGGTATCCGAAGGTCAGCTTGGTGGCCTTGGCATCCGCCGCGTGGGGTCCGGTGATCTGCACCTCGGCGTAGCCGTTGTGGAAGAACTCGCGGCTCAGCGGCGAGCTGTCCAGCGGCGGCACCGCGTTGATCTGGGTGTCGCCCTGGGACACCTCGACCCGGTCGCCGCTGAAGTCGACGAGGCTGTTGGCGTTGTCCACGCCCGCGGCGGCGGTCCCGGTGCCGAACACCAGACCCACCACTGCGACCCCCGCAACCGCGACCGCGCGCTTCGAATTGACCGCGCGCTTCGAGTTGACCGTGCGAATACGACGTTGCCTGCGAATCTCCGTCATGAAAATCCTCATCCGTTCGGTCGATTTCCCGAGCGCGGTGTCGCGCCAGGTCACGAATTCAACGATGGACCCTCGATTCCATTCAGACGCTAGTTGATCGCTCGCGCGTACGCGTGGCTTTCTGCCTCATGTTCAGGCCCTATTTCGGTTCGCGGTTTCCCAGGCCCGGTCGTACCGGTTTCCCCCAGGTCGGCGGGGGTCCTTGCTGCGGTACACGACGTACGGACGACCGAGATATCCGATCGGCGCACTGAATACGTGCACCAGACGCGTGTACGGCCATATGGCAAGTAATGCCAAAACGGTCAAACCGTGCAATTGGAAACTCCACGGCACCCCGACCATCAGATCCGGCTGCGGACTCAACGAGAACAGGCTGCGGAACCACGGCGAGACGGTGGACCGGTAGTCGTACGTGCCGAGAATCAGGTTCTCGCCCATGGTGTTGAACATCCCGGTGGCGATCACGACGACGAACAACGCGTACATGACCTTGTCGCTGGTGCTGCTGGCCTTCCGGACGCTCACGACGGTGATCCGCCGGTACAGCAGGATCCCCAGTCCGACCACGGTCGCGATCCCCGCGGGCACGCCGAGACCGACCGCCATCACGTGATACGAGTGGTCGGACAGTCCGATCGCCTCGGTCCAGGCGGCCGGGATCAGCACACCGCCGACGTGCCCGGCGAGCACGGCCAGGATGCCGAAGTGGAACAGCGGGCTGCCCAGGCGCAGCAGCCGGCTCTCGTACATCTGCGAGGATCGCGTCGTCCAGCCGAACTGGTCCTTGCGGTAGCGCCAGATGTGGCCCACCACGAAGGACGTCAGGGCGATGTACGGCAGGGTCAGCCACAGCAGCGTGGTCACCGTCGTGCTCCGATCTCGGGGTACTCATCGATGGAGGGGTGCAGGGCAGGGTCGAGTGCGTAGGTGTCGAGTCCGACCGCCTCCTCGGGCGGGCCCTCGGCGGCGAGCTTCGCCACCTGCTGACGGTCGTCGGTGTCGAGGTCGGGCAGTGTCATGCACACCGCGTCGAGCACGCCGGCGAACGGGGAACCGCCGTCGCGCAAGGACAGTCGCAGTACCTCGACGACCGCGCGGTGGGTCACCAGCAGCCGGTAGCCGCGGGCGGCGTCGGCGGTCGCGGCGAACTCGAGCACCACCGGCAGGTAGTCGGGCAACTCGTGGTCGCCGAGGGTCACTCCGGCGTTGCGATACGCGTTCTTGAAGCGCAGCAACGCCATTCCACGGTTCCGGGTGTCGCCGTACGCGTAGTACGACAGGTGCAGGCTGCTGCGCCGCCGCAGGTCGAAGGTCTCGACGTACAGCGCGGACAACTCGATCCGGGGCGTGGCCCCCATGAAGTCCAGGCACTCGACCAGGTGTTCGCCGGCCGGTCCCGGCACCGTCGCCGCCACTTCCCGGAGGTCGCCGAGCATGCCGAGGGTCTGTTCGGTCGGGTAGTCCAGCAGCAGTGCGGCGATCCGCCACACCAGCTGCTGGTCCCGTTCGGTCAGTGTGTCGGCGGTGGGCCGGAATCTGCCCGCAACCCGGCGACGCAAACCGAGCGCGCCCATCAGTCGTCGTCCCGGCTCGGGGCGAGGGCGCCCACTCCGGTCGGGACCAGCCCCTCGGTGCTCTTGCCGTCCCAGTTGAGCAGGTTGATCCGTCCCGACTTGTTCTCCGGTGCCGCAGTCGAATTGGTGTCCTCCGCCTGCTCGGTCAGGTGGAACTTGTCGGCCATCACGTCGAAGGCCGTCATGCCGGGACCGCCGTCCTCCTCGAGGCTGCAACCGGTGGCGAGCGCGTCGAGCCGGTGCGCGTCCGACCCGGCGCCGTTCGGGATCACGTACCGGTCCTCGTACTTGGCCAACGCGAGCAGCCGGTACATCGCGTTGAGGTCCTCGGGTGACAGCCGAACCGCCTCGGCGACCTCCGGCCGGATCGGCTCGCCCAGGTTGACCCGACGCATGTGTGCACGCATCGCGGCGAGCCGCTGCAACGAGGCCCGCACCGGACCGACCTCACCCGCGGTGAACAGTTCCGCCAGGTACTCGATCGGGATCCGCAGCGCGTCGATCGCGCCGAACAGGTTGTCGGCCTCCTCGCCGTCGTGGCCGGTGTCCGAGAGTGCCTCGACCATCGGCGAGAGCGGCGGGATGTACCAGACCATCGGCATGGTGCGGTATTCCGGATGCAGCGGCAGCGCGACCTGGTAGTCGACGATCAGCTTGTACACCGGCGAGTTCTGGGCCGCCTCGATGAACTCCGCGGAGATGCCGGCGCGCTCGGCTTCGGCGACCACCCGCGGATCGTGTGGGTTGAGGAACACCCCCAGCTGCGACGGGTAGAGGTCCTTGTCGTCGGTGACCGAGGCGGCCTCGAGCACCGCGTCCGCGTCGTAGAGCATCACCCCGAGGTAGCGCAGCCGGCCGACGCACGTCTCCGAGCAGATGGTCGGGATGCCGACCTCGATCCGCGGGTAGCAGAACGTGCACTTCTCGGCCTTGCCAGTCTTGTGGTTGAAGTAGATCTTCTTGTACGGGCAGCCGGTGACGCACTGACGCCAGCCACGGCACTTGTCCTGGTCGACCAGGACGATGCCGTCCTCGGACCGCTTGTAGATCGCGCCCGACGGGCAGGACGCGGCGCAGGCCGGGTTGAGGCAGTGCTCGCAGATGCGCGGCAGGTAGAACATGAAGGTCTGCTCGAACTCGAGCTTGACCTTGTCGGACACCTTGGCCAGCAGGGGATCCTTGCCGACCTGGTCGGGGCCGCTACCGAGGTCGTCGTCCCAGTTCGCGCCCCAGGTGACCTTCGTGTCCTCGCCGGTGATCGCCGACACCGGCTTCGCGACGGGGACGGTGTCGGTGGCGGGCGAGGCCAGCAGGTTGTCGTAGTCGTAGGTCCACGGCTCGTAGTAGTCGGAGATGGTCGGCAGGTCCGGGTTCGCGAAGATGTTGAGCAGCCGCTTCATTCGCGAGCCGGACTTGAGCGTCAGCTTGCCGCGCTTGTTGAGCGTCCAGCCGCCCTTCCACTTCTCCTGGTCCTGGTACTGCCGCGGGTAGCCCTGTCCCGGACGGGTTTCCACGTTGTTGAACCAGGCGTACTCGACGCCGCCACGGTTGGTCCAGGCCTGCTTGCAGGTGACGCTGCAAGTGTGGCAGCCGATGCACTTGTCCAGGTTCATCACCATGGCCATCTGCGCCATAACTCTCATCAGTACGTCACTTCCTGGTCGCGGCGACGGATCGTGGTGACCTCGTCGCGCTGATTGCCGGTGGGGCCGTGGTAGTTCATCGCGAAGGACTGCTGGGCGTAGCCGCCGATGAGATGCGAGGGCTTGATCATCAGCCGGGTCAACGCGTTGTGGATGCCGCCTCGCTTGCCGGTGCGCTCGGTCCGCGGCACCCCGACCGCCCGGTCCTGGGCGTGGTACATGAACACCGTGCCCTCGGGCATCCGGTGGCTCACGATCGCGCGCGCCACCACGATGCCGTTGCGGTTGGTCGCCTCGATCCAGTCGTTGTCCTCCACGCCGATCTTCGCGGCGTCCACATCCGAGATCCAGATCGACTGCCCACCCCGCGAGAGGGTCAGCATGTGCAGGTTGTCCTGGTATGCCGAGTGGATCGACCACTTGCTGTGCGGGGTCAGGTAGCGGACGGTGACGGACCCGCCCACGCCGTTGCCGTGCGTTTCCCCGACCGCCGGCTCGCTGAACAGCGCCGTCATGTCCAGCGGCGGACGGTAGATCGGCAACTGTTCGCCGAGTTCCGACATCCAGTCGTGGTCGAGGTAGAAGTGCTGCCTGCCGGTCAGCGTGTGCCAGGGCTTGAGCCGTTCGGTGTTGATGGTGAACGGCGAGTACCGCCGGCCGCCGGTCTCACTGCCCGACCACTCCGGCGAGGTGATCACCGGCACCGGCCGGGCCTGGGTGTCCGCGAACCGGATTCGGGTGCCCTCGTTCTCTGCGGCCAGGTCCACCAGCTCCGTCCCGGTGCGCTCCTGCAGGTGCTCGAAGCCCTGCGTGGCGAGGCGACCGTTCGTGGTGCCGGACAGCGCGAGGATCGCCTCGCAGGCGTATTTGTCCTTCGCCAGCGAGGGCCGGCCCGCCGCCACACCACTGGCCACGGTGCCGTTGACCCCGCGCAGGTACTCGACCTCTTCGGTCGGGTAGGTGGTCACGCCCTTCGTGGTCAGGCCGAGCTCCTCCACCAGCGGGCCGAGCGCGCCGAGCTTCTCCGCGATCGCGGTGTAGTCCCGTTCGACGAGGACGATCTTCGGCATCGTCTTGCCGGGAATGGGTTCGCACTCACCATGTTTCCAGTCCAGTACCCGGCCGCCGGGCTGTGCGGTCGCGTCGTTGGTGTCGTGGGTCAGTGGTACCGCGACGATGTCCCGGCGGGTGCCGAGGTGCTTCTCGGCGAGCCAGCTGAAGCCGCGGGCGATCCGGTGGAACGCCTCGAAGTCGGTCTTGGTCTCCCACGGCGGGGAGATGGCGGGTGAGAACGCGTGCACGAACGGGTGCATGTCGGTGCTGGACAGGTCGTGCTTCTCGTACCAGGTCGCCGCGGGCAGCACCACGTCGGAGAACAGTGTCGTGCTGGTCATCCGGAAGTCGAGGGTGGTCAGCAGGTCGAGCTTGCCCTCCGGCGCTTCGTCGCGCCACACCATCTCCTGCGGCCGAACCCCCTCGGAGTCACGGGCATTGAGATTGGAGTCGGCGCCGAGCAGGTGCTTGAGGAAGTACTCGTTGCCCTTCGCGGACGAACCGAGCAGGTTCGAGCGCCACACCGTCAGACACCGCGGGAAGTTCTCCGGCGCGTCGGGATCCTCCACCGCGAACTGCAGGTGCCCGGTCTTGAGGCCGTCGACGACGTGCGCGGCGGGGTCCTTGCCGAGCCGCTCGGCCTCGTCGGCCAGGTCCAACGGATTGCGGTTGAACGTCGGGTAACTCGGCATCCAGCCGAGGCGGGTGGCGAGTGCGATGTTGTCCGCGGCGGTGCGGCCGGCGAACTGACCGTCCGCGAGCGGCGAGGCCATCACCTCGGCGGTGAACGGGTCGTAGCGCCACTGGTCGGTGGCCAGGTACCAGAAGATGGTGCCCTGCATCTGCCGGGCGGGCCGGGACCAGTCGGAACCGAACGCCAGTGTCGCCCAGCCGGTGACTGGGCGGCACTTCTCCTGCCCGACGTAGTGCGCCCAGCCGCCGCCGTTCACGCCCTGGCAACCGGTGAGCATGGTCAGGGTCAGGAAGGACCGGTAGATCTGGTCGGAGTGGAACCAGTGGTTGGTGCCCGCGCCCATCAGGATCATCGAGCGACCGCCGGAACGATCGGCGTTGTCGGCGAACTCACGCGCGACCCGTGCCGCCGCGGCGGCGGGGACGCCGGTGACGGTCTCCTGCCATGCCGGCGTGTACGGCTCCTCGGTGTCGTCGTAGCCGGTGGGCCAGGTGCCCGGCAGGTCCGGGCGTCCGACGCCGTACTGGGCGAGCATCAGGTCGAAGACGGTGGTGACGAGCCGGCCGGCCACCGTCCGGGTGGGCACGCCGCGCCGCAGTACGCCGGGCGTCGAGGTGTCGTAGCGCGGGAAGTCGACCGCGACGGCGGTAGCGGCCATGTCGGCGTCGTCGTACATCGTCATCAGCGGGTCGACGCCGTGCAGGTCGAGGTTCCAGTGGCCCTTCCCGGACTCGGTGAACCGGTGTCCGAGGGAGCCGCCCGGTACCACAGTCTCGCCGGTCTCGGAGTTCAGCAGCACCGTCTTGTGCTCGGCGCCCTCGGAGGTGTCGCCGAGATCGGCTGCGGTGAGGAACTTTCCGGGGACGTAGCCGCCGGGTTCGCCGTTGACACCGCCACGTTCGTCCAGGGTGATCAGGTACGGCAGGTCGGTGTAGCGCTTGACGTAGTCGGTGAACCGCTCGGTGGTCTTCTCGACGAAGAACTCCTTGAGGATCACGTGCCCCATCGCCATCGCCAGGGCGCCGTCGGTGCCGGGCCGCGCGGGCAGCCACTGGTCCGCGAACTTCGTGTTGTCCGCGTAGTCGGGGGAGACCACGACGACCTTCTGGCCGCGGTAGCGGGCCTCGGTCATGTAGTGCGCGTCCGGGGTTCGGGTGACCGGGACGTTGGAGCCCCACATGATCAGGTAGCCGGCGTCGAACCAGTCGGCCGACTCGGGCACGTCGGTCTGGTCGCCGAACACCTGCGGCGAGGCCTCCGGCAGATCCGCGTACCAGTCGTAGAAGGACAGCATCGCGCCGCCGAGCAGCGAGACGAACCTCGTGCCGACCGCGTGCGAGACCATCGACATCGCCGGGATCGGCGAGAACCCGGCGACGCGGTCCGGTCCGTACTTCTTGATGGTGTGCACGTGCGCGGCCGCGACGATCTCGGCGGCCTCCCACCACTCGGCCCGCACGAAGCCGCCCTTGCCGCGAGCGGACTTGTAGCGCTTGGACTTCTCCGGGTCGGTGACGATGTCGGCCCAGGCGAGCACCGGGTCCTTCAGGCGCTCCTTGCCTTCCCGGTACATCTCGAGCAGTTCACCGCGCACGTACGGGTAGCGGACCCGGGCGGGCGAGTAGGTGTACCAGGAGAACGAGGCGCCGCGCGGGCAGCCACGCGGCTCGTACTCGGGCTTGTCCGGTCCGATCGACGGGTAGTCGGTCTGCTGCGCCTCCCACGTGATGATCCCGTCCTTGACGTAGATCTTCCACGAGCACGATCCGGTGCAGTTCACGCCGTGGGTCGAGCGGACCACCTTGTCGTAGGACATCCGGTCCCGGTAGAAGTCGTCGGAGGTGCGGCCGCCGATCTGGTGCAGCGTGCGCAGGTCGGGGGAGGCCTCGCCGCGCTGGAAGTGCTTGCCGAACTTCAGCAGTGCGTCCGCGTCCAACGTGCTGGGGTTCTGGGACATGAATACCTCTCGGGAAGAGCTCACGGGCCGGGCTGGGCTGTGATGACGACGGTCAGATCTCGACGTACACCGTGTCGCCGCGGATGCGGGCCGGGTAGGTGCGCACGGCGGGGACACCGTCGGAGGTGCAGACGCCGGTGTCGAAGGCGAAGACGTACTGGTGCAGAGGGCAGGTGACGGCGGCGCCGTCGAACTGGCCGTCGGCGAGGGGACCGGCCTTGTGCGGGCACACCGCGTCCATCGCGCGAACGGTCCCGTCCGCCAACAGGAACACCGCGACCTGGCGGCCCTGCACGGCGTAGGTCCGGCCCTCGCCCGGGGTGAGGTCGGTGACCGGGCCGACCGTCACCTCGGCCGCGGTGTGCGTCGGCGCGGTCATCGGACCGGCACCTGCGGCAGCGGAAGCAGCGGCAGCGACGGCGTGAACTGCGCGGGCGACTTCGGCTCGCTGCGCTCGAGCCAGGGGTCGCGGTAGCCCGCGACCGCCGATGTCATCCGCTCGTCCAGTCCGGCCACGACAGCCTCCTCGTCTCGAATCAGCAACGCCTGCAACCGTTCGAGTCCGATCCGCGGCACCCAGTCGTAGGTTCTCTCCAGCCACTTCGCGTCCTCGCGGTAGAACTGGATGAAGCGGCCGGCCAACTGCAGGACCGCATCCGCGGAGTCCACCGTGGCGAGCAGATCGCCCTTGCGGATGTGTGCCCCGGCGGCGCCGCCCACGTAGACCTCCCAGCGCCCGTCCCCGACGGACACGACGCCGAGATCCTTGCACAGCGCCTCGGAACAGTTGCGCGGGCAGCCCGCGACCGCGAGCTTGAGCTTGGCGGGGGTCTCGAGTCCCTGGAACCGTTCCTCGAGCGCGATGCCCAGCGCGGTCGAGTCGCCGAGACCGAAGCGGCAGAAGTCGCTGCCGACGCAGGTTTTCACCGTCCGCATGCTCTTGCCGTAGGCGTATCCCGACGGCATCCCGAGGTCGCCCCACACCTTCGGCAGGTCCTCCTTGCGGATGCCGAGCAGGTCGATGCGCTGGCCACCGGTCACCTTCACCAGCGGCACCTCGTACTTGTCGGCCACGTCGGCGATGCGCCGCAACTGGTCCGGGGTGGTCACCCCGCCCTTCATCTGCGGCACCACCGAGAAGGTGCCGTCGCGCTGGATGTTCGCGTGCACCCGGTCGTTGATGAACAGGGCGCCGCGCTCGTCCACCCAGTCCGGTCCCCAGACGGTGCGCAGCAGCGAGGCGAGCGGCATCTTCGCGGTCGCGTCCTCGCGGCCGTCGACGGCGAGCTCGGCGAACACCTGCGAGACCGCCCGCAGGTCGCGTTCGCGCACCGCGGCGATCAGTTCCGCCTTCGTCATCGGCACACACGGCACGTACCAGTCGGCAGCCGGATCCGCCTGCAGCGCACCGCCTGCCGCGCAGGCCACGATGTCGGCGACCAGGCCCTTGCAGGAACCGCAGCCCTTGCCCGCGCGCGTCTTCGCGACCACCTCGCCGAGGGTCGAGGCGCCGGCGTGCACGCACGCGACCAGGTCACCCTTGCTGACGCCGTTGCAGTTGCACACCTGCGCCTCGTCGGGCAGGTCAGCGGCAGTGGTGGTCGACCCGTCGGCGAGGTCGAACAGCAGCGTCAGGCGGTCCTCGGGGAGTTCGACCTTTCCGTCGAACGCCTGGGTGAGGAAGCCCGCTTTGCCGATCTCGCCCATCAGGGTCGCGCCGATCAGCTTGCCGTCCCGCACCACGACGTTCTTGTAGGTGCCGTTGCGCGAGTCGTAGAACTGCAGGAACTCGTCGCCGTCGAGTTCGGGACCCTTGACGCCCATCGCCGCGACGTCGACGCCGGCGACCTTCAGCTTCGTCGTCGACCGCGAACCCTGGTAGGCGGCTTCGGGATTCGTGCCGGTCAGGTGCTCGGCCAGGACGACGGACTGCTCCCACACCGGCGCGACGAGACCGTACGTCTCACCGCGGTGCTGGGCACACTCGCCGACCGCGTACACCGAACCCTCGTCCTCGCAGCGCATCTGGTCGTCGACGACGATGCCGCGCTCGACGACGAGGCCGCCCGCGCGGGCCAGTTCGGCGTTGGGGCGGATTCCCGCCGCGACCACCACCATGTCCGCCTCGAGGATGCTGCCGTCGGTGAACGACACCCCGGTCACGGCGCCCTTCTCGTCGCGCAGCACGGCACTGGTCCGTGCCGAGGTGTGCACGCCCACTCCCAGTGCCTCGATCTTGGCGCGCAGCACCGAGCCACCGCGCTCGTCGAGCTGCTGGTTCATCAGGTGTCCGGGGGAGTGCACGACGTGCACCGCGAGTCCCTGGGTGCGCAGGCCGTACGCCGCTTCGAGCCCGAGCAGTCCGCCGCCGATCACCACCGCCGTCACGCCGTCGCGGGCCTGGGCCATCTGCAGCATGCCGTTGGTGTCGGCGATCGTCCGGAACCCGAACACGCCGCGGGCGAGGCGACCGTCCGGCTCGCGCAGTCCGTCCATGTTCGGGAAGAAGGTGCTGGAGCCGGTCGCGACGACCAGCACGTCGTAGTCGACGACCCGGTCGCTCTCACAGGTGACGGACTTGGCGAACCGGTCCAGCCGCACGGCCCGGTCGCCCGCGAACAGCGTGACCCCGTTCTCCCGGTACCAGCTCATCGGGTTCAGGATCAGGTCCTCGTCGTCGGCGGAGGACTCGCCGGCGAGCACGTGCGAGAGCATGATGCGGTTGTAGTTGCCGTACGGCTCGTCACCGATCATCGTGATGTCGAACAGGTCGCGGCCGCCGCGACCGAGGATCTCCTCGACTGTGCGCGCGCCCGCCATGCCGTTACCGACCACCAGCAGTTTCCTCATGTATCGAGGGTGGGGCGTCCCGGTGACGCGGCGACTGCGAGGACGTTACGCCCGAATCAGGAAGTACTCACGAGTCGGTGGACCGCATTGTCAGGGTTCGTACACACGGCGGACTCAGCCGAAACGTTCGGCGATTGCGTCCGCGATCACGTCCGGCGCGTCCTCCTGGATGTAGTGCTTGGCGGTGGGGAGCTCCACGAGCACGTGATTCGGGAAGGTCGCCTTCATCCGGGGCAGGCAGGCGCCGGGCTTGAACGCGGTGTCCTTCATGCCCCACACCAGCAGCGCCGGTTTCGCTCCGAGTCGTGTCGGCACATCGGCGGCGAGCCGGCGCAGCAGCGGCTCCGCGGCGAGGATCTGCCGGGGCATCTCGGCCACACCCCGGCGCGCCCCCGGGGAGGGTTGCACCGCGCGGTAGTGATCCATCTCGCGTGGCCCGAGGCCGCGTGCCGTCCCCCGGGGAATCAGGCGTTCGACGAAGAAGTTCCTCTCGAGGATCGCGCGCTGCATCCATCGGGTGGACATCACGCGGCTGAAGCCCTTCATGGTCAGGTTGTCGGCAGGCCAGAACCAGGTGTTGCCCAGCACCACGCCGCGGACCCGGTCGGCGCGGTCGACGTCGACGGCCATGCTGATCGGTCCACCCCAGTCCTGGCCCATGGTGACGAACCCGTCGAGACCGAGATGGTCGACCAGCGCCCCGACAGTCCGCGCATGCTCCTCGATCGTGTAGCCGAAGTCGGCGGGCCGGTCGGAGAGGCCGAAGCCGAGGTAGTCGACGGCGATGCACCGGAAGTGCTCGCGCAGTCGGGTGACGATGTGCCGGTAGAGGAAGCTCCAGGTCGGGTTGCCGTGGCACAGCAGGATCGGGGTTCCTGCGCCCTCGTCGATGTAGTGCAGGCGGCCCGGCGCCGCGTCGAACCACCGCGATTCGAAGGGGTAGAGCGCCGGGTCCGGTGTGAAGTCGATTGTCATCACGGCTCCTCTGCCGCGGGTCCGTCCCGTTCCATGCTGCGCCCACCGCGCCGGTTTCGGAAGGCTGAGCCCCGGATTCCGGGGTTCAGCCTTCCGAAGTCGTCAACGGATCACATACCGCCGAAGCTGCCCGGACCGCGCCGACGCAGGTAACGCTCGAACTCGGCGGCGATCGCGTCACCGTCGATCTTGGAGATCACCTCGGAGATGTCGACCTCCGCGTCGCCGCGCTCCTCGAGCGACCGGACGTACTCGGCGATCTCCTCGTCCTCGGCCGTCATCTCGGTCACCGACTGCTCCCAGTCCTCCGCGAGCGACGGCAGCTCGCCGAGCGGGACCTCGACGTCGAGGACGTCCTCGACCCGCTGCAGCAGTGCCGCGGTGGCCTTCGGGTTCGGTGGCTGCGAGACGTAGTGCGGGACCGCGGCCCAGAACGAGATGGCGGGCACGCCCGCCTTGACGCACTCGTCCTGCAGCACGCCCGTGATGCCGGTCGGACCCTCGTAGCGGGTCTGCTCGAGGTTGAACCGTTCCGCCGACTCGGTGCTGTACGCGGTTCCGGTCACTGGCACCGGCCGGGTGTGCGGGGTGTCCGCGAGCAGTGCGCCGAGGATCACCACGGTGGTCACCCCGAGGTCCTCGATGATCTCGAGCAGGTCGTCGCAGAAACTCCGCCAGCGCATGTTCGGCTCGATCCCGCGCAGGAGCAGCACGTCGCGTTCGCTGCCGGGGGGCGAGCACACCGAGATCCGGGTCGCGGGCCACTGGATCTCGCGCGTGACGCCGTCGACCTGCCGGACCTGCGGCCGGTTGACCTGATAGTCGTAGTAGTCCTCGGAGTCCAGCTCGGCCAGCGGGCGTGCGTCCCAGGTCAACTCCAGATGTTCGACGGCGCCGCTGGCGGCGTCACCCGCGTCGTTCCAGCCCTCGAACGCGGCGACCAGAATGGGGTTACGCAGCGTGGGCACGTCGCCATCGGGCGTGACAAGGGGTTCGGTTGGACTCACCTGCCTAGCCTACGACCAGGGTGGTTCGCATCGCCCACTACTCTGGACGGCATGTCTGCCCCATTCCACTCCGCCCTGCTGGATGCGCTGTCACAGCGCGTTGTGATCGGCGACGGTGCCATGGGAACCATGCTGCAGGCCGCGGACCTCGGACTCGACGACTTCCTCGGCCTCGAAGGCTGCAACGAGATCCTCAACGAAACCCGCCCCGACGTGCTGCGCGACATCCACGCCGCGTACTTCGAGGCCGGCGCCGACGCCGTCGAGACGAACACCTTCGGCTGCAACCTGCCGAACCTCGCCGACTACGACATCGCCCACCGGATCCGTGACCTGTCCGAGCGTGGAACCCGCATCGCCCGCGACGTCGCCGACGAGATGGGTCCCGGCCGCGACGGCATGGCCCGCTTCGTGCTCGGCTCGATGGGACCCGGCACGAAGCTGCCCACCCTCGGCCACGCGCCGTTCGCGGTGCTGCGCGACGCGTACACCGAGTCCGCGCTGGGCATGATCGACGGCGGCGCCGACGCGATCCTCGTCGAGACCTGCCAGGACCTGCTCCAGGTCAAGGCGGCGATCATCGGCAGCCAGCACGCCATGGACCAGCTCGGGCGCCGCATCCCGATCATCACCCACGTCACCGTGGAGACCACCGGCACCATGCTGCTCGGCAGCGAGATCGGCGCCGCGCTGACCGCGCTCGAACCTCTCGGCATCGACATGATCGGGCTCAACTGCGCCACCGGCCCGGACGAGATGAGCGAGCACCTGCGGCACCTGTCCAAGCACTCGCGGCTGCCCGTGTCGGTCATGCCGAACGCCGGTCTGCCGGTGCTCGGTGCCAACGGAGCCGAATACCCGCTCACCGCAGAGGAACTGGCGATCGCGCTGAGCGGTTTCGTCACCGAGTTCGGCCTGGCGATGGTCGGTGGCTGCTGCGGCACCACCCCCGAGCACATCACCCGCGTGGCCGAGGCGGTCCGGCTGGTCGAACGCGGCGTGCGCAAGCCCAACCCGGAGCCGGGCACCTCGTCGCTGTACTCGGCGGTTCCGTTCGAGCAGGACGCAAGCATCCTGATGATCGGCGAGCGGACCAACTCCAACGGCTCGAAGGCCTTCCGCGAGGCCATGATCGCCGAGAACTACCAGAAGTGCATCGACATCGCGAAGGACCAGACCCGCGACGGCGCGCACATGCTCGACCTCAACGTCGACTACGTCGGCCGGGACGGCGCGCTGGACATGGCCGCGCTCGCAAGCCGATTCGCGACCGCCTCGACCCTGCCGGTGATGCTGGACTCCACCGAGCCGGAGGTGCTCCGCGCCGGTCTCGAGCATCTCGGTGGCCGCTGCGCGGTGAACTCGGTGAACTACGAGGACGGCGACGGGCCGGACTCCCGGTTCCAGAAGATCATGCGGCTGGTCAAGGAACACGGCGCCGCGGTCGTCGCCCTGACCATCGACGAGGAGGGGCAGGCCCGCACCGCCGAGCACAAGGTGCGGATCGCGCAGCGCCTCCTCGAGGACATCACCACCAACTGGGGCCTCGACGAGTCCGACGTCATCATCGACGCGCTGACCTTCCCCATCTCCACCGGTCAGGAGGAGGTGCGCCGCGACGGCATCGAGACCATCGAGGCCATTCGGGAACTCAAGCGCCTGCACCCGCGGGTGCACTTCACGCTCGGCATCTCGAACATCTCGTTCGGCCTCAACGCGGCCGCACGTCAGGTGCTCAACTCGGTGTTCCTGCACGAGTGCACCGAGGCCGGCCTCGACACCGCGATCGTGCACGCCTCCAAGATCGTGCCGATGGCCCGGATCCCCGAGGAGCAGCGGCAGGTCGCGCTGGACCTGGTGTACGACCGCCGGAGCGACGGCTACGACCCGCTGCAGAAGCTGATGGAACTGTTCGAGGGCGTCTCCGCGGCGTCCGCGCGCGAGACCCGCGCCCAGGAGCTCGCCGGCCTGCCGCTGTTCGACCGGCTCGAACGCCGCATCGTCGACGGCGAGCGGGACGGTCTGGAGGCGGACCTGGACGAGGCGATGACGCAGCGGCCCCCGCTCGAGATCATCAACGAGACGCTGCTGTCCGGCATGAAGACGGTCGGTGAGCTGTTCGGCTCCGGCCAGATGCAGTTGCCGTTCGTGCTGCAGTCCGCCGAGGTGATGAAGGCGGCGGTGGCCTACCTGGAACCGCACATGGAGGCCACCGACGAGGACGGCAAGGGCCGCATCGTGATCGCGACGGTCAAGGGCGACGTCCACGACATCGGCAAGAACCTCGTCGACATCATCCTGAGCAACAACGGCTACGAGGTGGTCAACCTCGGCATCAAGCAGCCGATCGCGACCATCCTCGACGCGGCCGTCGACAAGAAGGCCGACGTGATCGGCATGTCCGGGCTGCTGGTGAAGTCGACCGTGGTGATGAAGGAGAACCTGCTCGAGCTGAACGCCAAGGGCGTGGCCGAGCAGTTCCCGGTCCTGCTCGGCGGCGCCGCGCTGACCCGCTCCTACGTGGAGAACGATCTCGCCGACGTGTACGAGGGCGAGGTCAGCTACGCGCGGGACGCGTTCGAGGGCCTGCACCTGATGGACTCGATCATGGCGACCAAGCGCGGCGGCGGCCCCGACCCGGACAGCCCGGAAGCGTTGGCCGCGAAGGAGAAGGCGGCCGAGCGCAAGGCCCGGCACGAGCGGTCCAAGCGAATCGCGGAGGCGCGCAAGGCCGCCGAGGTGCCGGTCGTGGTGCCGGAGCGCTCCGACGTGGCCACCGACATCACGGTGCCGACGCCGCCGTTCTGGGGCACCCGCATCGTCAAGGGCATCGCCCTGGCCGACTACTCCGGGCTGCTCGACGAGCGTGCGCTGTTCCTCGGGCAGTGGGGCCTGCGCGGTCAGCGCGCCGGCGACGGCCCGACCTACGAGGAGCTGGTCGAGACCGAGGGCAAGCCGCGGCTGCGGTACTGGCTGGACCGGCTCGCGTCCGAGGGCATCCTCGCGCACGCGGCGGTGGTGTACGGCTACTTCCCGGCGGTCTCCGAGGGCGACGACGTCGTGGTCCTCACAGAGCCGACAGCCGATGCGCCGGAGCGGATGCGGTTCAGTTACCCGCGCCAGCAACGCGACCGGTTCCTGTGCATCGCGGACTTCGTGCGCTCGCGCGAGGACGCGCGCCGTACCGACCAGGTCGACGTGCTGCCGTTCCAGCTGGTGACGATGGGCCAGCCGATCGCGGACTTCGCCAACGAGCTGTTCGCGGCGAACAACTACCGCGACTACCTCGAGGTGCACGGCATCGGCGTCCAGCTGACCGAGGCGCTCGCCGAGTACTGGCACCGGCGTGTGCGAGAGGAACTCACCCTGCCGGGCGGGCACGCTCTCGCCGAGCAGGACCCGGCCGACGTGGAGGAGTACTTCAAGCTCGGATACCGCGGTGCGCGTTACTCGTTCGGCTACGGCGCCTGCCCGGAGCTCGAGGACCGCGCGAAGATGGTGGCGCTGCTCGAGCCGGAGCGGATCGGGGTCAAGCTGTCGGAGGAACTGCAGCTGCACCCGGAGCAGTCCACCGACGCGTTCGTGCTGCACCACCCCGAGGCCAAGTATTTCAATGTCTGAGGTCGCCAATGTCTGACCTGAAGGCCGTCCTCTGGGACATGGACGGGACACTGCTCGACTCCGAGAAGCTCTGGGACGTCGCCATGCACGAGCTGGCGGCCGAACTCGGCGGAGTGATGACCCCGCAGACCCGGCACGCGATCATCGGGGCGTCCGGCCCGGACGCGCTGGCGACGATCTTCGGCGCGCTCGAACTCGACCCGACACCGGCCGCGCTCGCGGACGCGACGGCCTGGCTGAACGCGCGGGTCACCGAGCTGTTCGCGCTCGGCATCCCGTGGCGGCCGGGTGCGCGGGAGCTGCTCGGCGTGGTCCGCGACAGCGGCCTGCGCACGGCGCTGGTGACCAACACCGAACGGGAACTGGCCGAGCAGGCGCTGAACACCCTGGGGCGCGAGCACTTCCACGTCACTGTGTGTGGGGACGAGGTGCCGGCGGGCAAGCCGCAGCCGGACCCGTACCTGCGCGCGGCGGAGCTGCTCGGTATCGCGCCGGAACACTGCCTCGCCGTCGAGGACTCGCCGACCGGTGCGGCCGCGGCCGAGGCGGCGGGCGCGGTGGTCCTGGTGGTGCCGTGCGAGGTGCCCGTGCCGACGGGACCGCGCCGGGTGCACCGTGAGTCACTGCACGGGCTGGGCGAGGACGACCTGATGTCGGTGTGGCGGTCGGTACAACCGTAGGTGCTCTCGTAGTCGTGGCAGGATCACTGCCATGACACGACGGTGGGGTGGGCTGCTTCGGGCAGCAGCCGCCGCGACCGTCGTCGTGGCCGCCGCGAGCGCCTGCTCCGCCGGCGCGGGACTGGCCGGGCCGAGCGGCCCGGACACCCTCACCGTCGCGCTCACCGCCAAGCCCGACAACCTCGACTTCACCCGCACCGCGGGCGCCGCGATCCCGCAGGCGTTGCTGGACAACGTCTACGAGGGCCTCGTGCGGCTCGACGACGCCGGCACTATCGTCCCGCTGCTCGCCGCGTCGTGGACCGTCAGCGACGACCGCACGGTCTACGACTTCGCGCTGCGCGAGGACGCCACCTTCAGCAACGGTGCGCACTTCACCTCCGACGACGTGAAGTTCAGCATCGAGCGGGTCAAGACCGACTGGACCGCGAACTCGCCCGCCGCGATGGCGGTGGTGGACCGGGTGGAGACGCCGACGCCGCACCTGGCGCGGGTGGTGCTGAGCCGGCCGAGCAACGAGTGGTTGTTCGCGATGACCGGACCGGTCGGGGCGATGTTCACCCCGGGCGGAGTCGGGCAGCTCGCGACCACCGCGATCGGAACCGGGCCGTTCACGGTCGCGCGGTGGAACCCGGGCTCGGAACTGCAGTTGGCCGCGAACCCACGCTACTGGGGATCGCCGCCGCCGATGAAGAATGTTCGGCTGCGGTACTTCTCGGACGCCACCGCCCAGGCGAACGCGTTACGCAGCGGCGGCGTCGACGTGATCTACGGACTCGGTGCGCCGCAGCTGCTCGGACAGTTCGCGGGTGATTCCAGGTTCACCGTCACTCAGGGCACCACCAACGGCGAGGTCACCCTGTCGATGAACGGGGCGGTCGCGCCGTTCGACGACATCCGGGTCCGGCGCGCCGTGATGTACGCAGTGGACCGGAAGGCGGTGCGCGACACCGCCTACGCCGGCTACGGCGAGCTCATCGGTTCGATGGTGCCCCCGACCGACCCCTGGTACGAGGACCTCACCGGCGTCTACCCGTTCGACCCGGATCGGGCGCGGGCACTACTCGCCGAGGCCGGGAACCCGCATCCGGTGGTCCGTTTCGACGTACCCAACCTGCCCTACGCCACCGCGGCCGCGCAGGTGGTCAGCTCGCAGCTCCAGCAGGTCGGATTCGCGGTGCGGACCACCCCCGTCGAGTTCCCGGCAGTCTGGCTGGACTCGGTGTTCACCCGGCACGACTACCAGATGTCGGTGATCCAGCATTCCGAGCCGCACGACATCGCCACCTTCGGGAACCCGAAGTTCTACTGGGGCTACGACAATCCGGCGGTGACCAGGCTGCTCGCCGAGGCCGACGCAGCCGACCGCACCGGCTACGTCGCCGCCATGCGCGAGGTGGCCAGGACCATCACCGACGACGCGGCCGCGGACTGGCTGTTCCTGTTCCCGCTCCTGGTGGTGGCGGACGCGGATCTGACCGGCCTGCCCCGCAACTCGACCTCGCTGGCGCTGGACCTGTCCCGGGTGCGGCGGGGGTAGCGCCGATGGCAGTCGCGCTCGCCCGCCGTCTCGGCATCTTCGTGCTCACCGCGCTCGTCGCGTCGGTGCTGGTGTTCGCGCTGCTCTCGGTGCTGCCGGGCGATCCCGCCCGGATCGCGCTCGGCGTGCAGGCCTCCGCGGAGGAGGTCGCCCGCGAGCGCACCGCGATGGGACTGGACGCACCGCTCTACCAGCGCTACGGCAGCTGGTTGTGGGGAATGCTGCACGGCGACATGGGAACGTCGTACCTGACCCGGCAGTCGGTGGGGCCGGAGATCTTCGACCGGCTGCAGGTGACCGCGTGGGTGGTCGGGGCGGGCATGGTGGTCGCGCTGGCGATGGCGCTGCCGCTCGGCGTCGCCGCCGCCGTCCGTGCCCGCAGGCCCGACGGGCTGGTGATCGGCGGAATCAGTCAGGTGGGCATCGCGATTCCCGCGTTCCTGGCCGGGGTGCTGCTCTCGACCGTGTTCGCGGTCGAGTTGGGCTGGCTGCCCTCGAGCGGCTGGCAGGCGCCCATCGAGGGCGTCGGAGGCTTCCTGTCGTACCTGGCCCTGCCCGCCCTCGCGCTGGGGTTGGTGCAGGGGTCCGTGCTGACGCGGTACGTGCGCTCGGCGGTACTCGACGAGCTGGGGGAGGACTACCTGCGTACCGCACGGGCCAAGGGGCTCACCAGGACTCAGGCGCTGCTGCGGCACGGCCTGCGTAACGCCGCCATCCCGGTGGTGACGGTCGCCGGCGTGCAGCTGACCACGCTGCTGATCGGCGCGGTGGTGATCGAGCGGGTGTTCGTGATCCCGGGTCTCGGCAGCCTGCTGCTCGACAAGGTCAGTCAGCGAGACATGGCGGAGGTGCAGTCGATCGTCATGGTGCTCGTGCTGGCCGTACTGGTGCTGAACCTGCTGGTGGACCTGGTGTCGACGGCGATCGACCCACGCATGCGGAGCGGTGCGAGATGAGGCGCCTACCGGGGACTCTGGTGTTGGGTGGGTTGTTGGTCGCGCTGGTGGTCGGCGCGGCGGTCGTCTCGTTCGTGTGGACCCCCTACGACCCGACGGTCGTCGATTCCGCATCCCGGCTACTGACACCGAGCAGTGCGCACTGGCTCGGCACCGACGACTTCGGTCGCGACATCCTGAGTTCGCTGCTGGTCGGGGCGCGCACCACGCTGCTGGTCGGTGTGGTCGCGGTGGCGGTGGCCGCGGTGATCGGCATCCCGGTCGGGGTCAGTGCGGGGATGCGGCCCGGTGCGACGGACGAGGTGCTGATGCGGGGCAACGACGTGCTGCTCTCATTCCCGGCGCTGCTGCTGGCCATCGTCTTCGCTGCGGTGTGGGGCGGTTCCACGCTGACCGCGATGACCGCGCTCGGCATCGGTGCCGCACCGGGATTCGCGCGGGTCTCGCGCGCGGGCACCCGCCAGGTGATGTCGCAGGACTACGTGCTCGCCGCCCGCGCCTGCGGTCAGCGGCCGTCCCGTATCGCGACTCGCCATGTGCTGCCGAACATCTCGAGTGAACTCATCGTGCAGGCCTCGGTCACCTTCGCGATCGCGGTGCTCGCCGAGGCCGCCCTGTCCTACCTGGGATTCGGCACCCCGCCGCCGACCCCGTCCTGGGGTCGGATGCTGCAGGAGTCGCAGCCGTACCTGTACCTGCAGCCGATGGTGATGCTGTGGCCCGGCCTGGCGATCGCGGTGACGGTGCTCGGGTTCAACCTGCTCGGCGACGGGCTGCGTGACCGGCTCGACCCGAAGGCGGTGCGGTCGTGACGATTCGGCCACTGCTCGAGGTCACCGATCTGAGCGTGCGTGCGGGCGAGCGCATCCTGCTCGACCGGGTCGGCTTCGGCCTCGACTCCGGCGAGCGCCTCGGGCTGATCGGCGAGTCCGGGTCGGGGAAGTCACTGACGGCGCTGAGCCTGATGGGGTTGCTGCCCGAGCCGCTGCGGGCGGGCGGCTCCATCACGCTCGACGGCGTCGCGGGGAACCTCGTGGACGCCGGGGAGCGGGCGTGGTCGAGGCTGCGCGGCGACGACCTGGCGATGGTGTTCCAGGAGCCGATGACCGCGTTGAATCCGCTGATGAAGGTCGGCAAGCAGGTGGCCGAGGTCATCGCCCTGCACGACCGGACCGTCGGGCGCCGGGAACGCCGGGCGGTGGTGCTGGACCTGCTCGCCTCGGTGAACCTGCCCGATCCGCCGCGGATCGCGCGGTCGTATCCGCACGAACTGTCCGGCGGGCAGCGGCAGCGCGTCCTGATCGCGATCGCGATGGCCAACCGGCCGCGAGTGCTGATCTGCGACGAGCCGTCGACCGCCCTGGACGTCACGACGTCGGCGCAGATCCTGGAGCTGATCGACACCGCGGTCCGCGAGCACGACACCGCGCTGCTGTTCATCAGCCACGACCTGGCCGTGGTCTCGCAGCTGTGCGAGCGGGTGCTGGTGATGCGCGGCGGCGAGATCGTCGAGTCGGGCCCGATCCGCACGGTGTTCGGGGATCCGCAGCATCCCTACACCCGGTCGTTGCTCGACGCCTCGCAGCTGCGTCCGGGTGGTTCGGGTTCGGGCTCGCACGAGTCCGCGGGCGAGGTGGTGTTCAACGCGTGCCCCGATCCGCTGATCGCGGTCCGGGGACTGGGCCGGACCTACCCCGGGGCGCGGTCCTCGCTGCTGCGTTCGGCCGAGCCGGTGCGCGCGCTGTCCGAGGCGTCCTTCGACGTCGGTGCCGGGGAGCGGTTCGGGGTGGTCGGGGAGTCGGGGTCCGGGAAGTCCACGCTGATCCGGATGCTGTGTGCGCTCGACACCCCGACTGCGGGTTCGATCCGGGTCGGCGGCCGCGAGATCGTCGGGGCCCGCGAACGTGACCTGCGGCAGTTCCGGCGCGACGTGTCGATCGTGTTCCAGGATCCGATGGGGTCACTGGACCCACGGATGAAGGTCGGCGACATCGTCGCCGAACCGCTGGCGGGCGCGGTCGGAGCTTCGGATCGGGACGCGTCGGATCGGGTGGCCGAGATGCTGGTCGCCGTCGGTCTCGAACCGGACATGGCCGGGCGCTATCCGCACCAGTTCTCCGGCGGCCAGCGTCAGCGCATCTCGATCGCCCGCGCCCTGATCACCGCGCCGAAGATCCTTGTCGCCGACGAACCGGTCAGCGCGCTGGACGTCTCGGTGCGCGCGCAGGTGCTCGACCTGCTCGCTCGACTGGTCGCCGACTACCAGTTGACGTTGCTACTGGTTTCGCACGACCTGGCGGTCGTCCGGCACGTCTGCGAGGTGGTCGCGGTGATGCACCGCGGCCGGATCGTGGAGTGCGGCCCCACCGAGGAGGTGTACGAGCGTCCCCGCGACCCGTACACCGCCCGACTGATCGAGAGCGCGCCGCGACTGGTCCTGCCCGACGCGTGACCTGTGGTCCCCACTCCAGGGGAAAGCAGGGAAGGGGCGGGGCGATGGGAGTCGCGTCGGCACTCGTGAAACAATGGTCAGCCGTGAAGACCTTCGACTCGCTGTTCGCCGAGCTGTCCGACCGTGCCGCCACTCGTCCCGAGGGCTCCGGCACCGTGGCCGCGCTGGATGCCGGCGTTCATGCCCAGGGCAAGAAGGTGATCGAGGAGGCCGGCGAGGTGTGGATCGCCGCCGAGTACCAGAGCGACGAGGAACTCTCCGAGGAAATCTCGCAGCTGCTGTACTGGGTGCAGGTCCTGATGGTCGGGCGCGGGCTGAAGCTCGAGGACGTCTACCGACATCTGTGAGCCCCGCTCGCAATCCCGGTAGACCCCCGTCGACCTTCCCGAAAGGAAGCACCATGCTGCGCGTCGCAGTACCCAACAAGGGCTCACTGTCCGAGTCCGCCGCCGAGATCCTCAGCGAGGCCGGCTACCGCCGCCGCACCGACTCGCGCGACCTGACCGTCCTCGATCCGTCCAACCAGGTGGAGTTCTTCTTCCTGCGGCCCAAGGACATCGCCATCTACGTCGGTTCCGGCGAGCTCGATCTCGGCATCACCGGCCGGGACCTCGCGCTCGACTCGGGCGCGCCCGTCTCCGAACGGCTCTCGCTCGGTTTCGGCCGTTCCAGCTTCCGATACGCCGCTCCCGCCGGCAAGCAGTGGTCGCCCGAGGACCTCGCCGGTCTGCGGATCGCCACCTCGTACCCCAACCTGGTCCGAAACGACCTGGCGCGCAGGGGTGTCGAGGCCACCGTCATCCGGCTCGACGGCGCGGTGGAGATCTCCATCCAGCTCGGCGTCGCGGACGCCATCGCGGACGTGGTCGGCAGCGGCCGGACGCTGCGCCAGCACAACCTGGTGGCATTCGGTGACTCGCTGTGCGACTCGGAGGGCGTGCTGATCGAGCGCGAGGGCTCCGACGGCTCCGACAAGGCGCGCAATCAGCTGATCGCCCGGGTGCAGGGCGTGGTCCGGGCGCAGCAGTACGTGATGCTCGACTACGACTGCCCGCGTTCACGTCTCGACGAGGCGCTGGCGATCACCCCGGGCCTGGAGTCGCCGACCATCGCGCCGCTGGCCGACGAGAATTGGGTCGCGATCCGCTCGATGGTCCCGCGCAAGGTCAGCAACGACGTGATGGACCAGCTCGCGGAGATCGGCGCCAAGGCGATCCTGGCCACCGACATCCGGACCTGCCGCGCCTTCTGACGCCGCTCTCGCTCACCGGCCCCGGCCGTGCACTGTCCGTGCACGGCCGGGGCCGCGGCATCTGGGCGGCCGTTATCGGGAGCGGATCAACACGGTCTGCAGCGACCGGCCGACGGGCCCCTTCTCGTCGTAGAGGATTCCGGCGCACATACCGACGCCGTCGGGTCCGGTGGACGTCTCCGCGGCGACACCGATCCAGTCACCCTCGGGGACACGGTGGACGTGCACGGTGAGGTCGGTGTTGAGGAACGTCCACTTGGTGATGTCGAGCTTGGCGCCGACTCCGTTGGCGACGTCGGCGACGGCGAACAGGTTCTGCATCGGCGTCATCGTCTCGCCGTCGACCAGCGGGACCCGGCTACGAATCCAGGTCCGTCCGGTCTCGTCCGTACCGGGGCTGGAAATCCAACGGAACTCCACCGCGTCGAGGTACCCGGGACCGATCTCCCAGTCGAGCCCGGTGACGGGACCGTCCGGTTGCCGAGCCATGTCCGGGTCGAAGGCGCGCTCGACGGCGGTGGTGTCCTCGGTCGCCATCCGCCAGCCACTGGCCTTCGCGACGGGACGGTAGCTGCCGTCGGGTGACGCGGCGAGCAGTTCGGCGCAGACCAGCTCGATGGAGCGGCCCGGGCGGTCCACCCAGGAGCGGATCCTGATCTCGGTCAACGGAACTGGGCCGAGGATCTCCACCACCACCCGGGTCAGCCGGGTCCCCTCGCGCGGAGCGCAGTTCTCCAACGCCCGCACCAGCAGCGCGGACGGGGGCGAGCCGTGTTGCATGGTGTCCCCCCACAGGCTCACGGTGGAACCGGTGGGCATGAACCGTTCCTGGCCGTCCACGGCCTGCGGCAGCGGCAGATAGAACGCCTCGTGACTCGTCATCACATCTCATCCTCACTCACGTCTTCGTTAGCGTCGGAAAGTATCTCCGGCCAACCAGGGTAAGCGGGCGGTGTGCCGCCGAATGCCGGGCATCGTGCCTTGTGGTCGCACCAGTTGCACAGGCGCCCCGGTTTCGGCGGGAAGTCTCCCGTCTGACCAGCCGCGAGGATCGCCTTCCAGATCGCTGACAGGGTGCGCTCGAACCGGAGTAGCTCCGCCTCGTCCGGCGCGTAGGTGAGGATCTCACCGTCGGTGAGGTAGATCAGGCGCAGTTGCGTGGGCACGATGCCGCGGGTGCGCAGCAGCACCAACGCGTAGAACTTCATCTGGAACAGCGCCTTGGACTCGGTCATCTCGCGGGGCGCGCGACCGGTCTTGTAGTCGACGACGCGGACCTCGCCGGTGGGCGCGACGTCGATCCGGTCCACGAAGCCGCGGAGCAGCACACCGTCGTCGAGTTCGGTTTCGACCCGCATCTCGCAGGATTCCGGCTCGAAGCGGGTCGGGTCCTCGAGCTTGTAGTAGCCCTCGATCAGTGCGCGTGCCTCGGCGAGGAAGGCCGCACGGTCCTCGACCGGTACCGCCGCCGCGGCCTCCGGGGACTCCGCCAGTACCCGCTCCCAGGCCGGGTCGACCAGCGTGACCGCCCGGTCCGGACCGCGCTCGGGAGCGGGCAGGCCGTAGAGGTCCTCGAGCGCGGCGTGCACCACCGTGCCCTTGATCTGGGCCTTGGACGGAGTCTCCGGGATCCGGTCGACCGCACGGAAGCGGTACAGCAGCGGGCACTGCTTGAAATCTCCCGCGCGGGAGGGTGACAGCGCCGGGCGTGAGCGCGACCGCTCGCCGGCGGCCGTCTCGGCGGTGGAGGATTCGGCGGCGGGGGATTCGGCGGGGGGCGACGCGGGAGTGATGCTCACACCTGGCAGGGTATGCGCAGGGTCCGACAGCTTCGTCGGGGCCGGCGCGAAGGTCGCCGGGGAACTCGATGAATGGAGTCGATCAGATGACAGGGCGCGAGCAGCGACCGAGTGGACCGTTCCGGGTGGGCGATCGCGTCCAGTTGACGGATGCGAAGGCACGCAAGTACACCGTGGTGCTCGAACCCGGCAAGGAGTTCCACACGCACCGCGGCGGCATCCTGCACGACGACCTGATCGGCACCCCCGAGGGCAGTGTGGTCACCTCCACCAACGGCACGCCGTACCTGGCGCTGCGCCCGCTGCTCGTCGACTACGTACTTTCCATGCCGCGCGGGGCGCAGGTTATCTATCCGAAGGATGCCGCGCAGATCGTGCACGAGGGTGACGTTTTCCCCGGTGCGCGGGTGCTGGAGGCGGGGGCGGGATCGGGCGCACTGACCTGCTCGCTGCTGCGGGCGGTGGGGCCGGAGGGGACGGTCATCTCGTACGAGGTCCGCGAGGACCATGCCGAGCACGCCGTGCGCAATGTCGAGAACTTCTTCGGCGAGCGGCCCGCGAACTGGGATCTGACGATCGCCGACCTCGCCGAGTTCGACCCGGACACCGCAGGCGGTCCGGTGGACCGGGTGGTGCTGGACATGCTCGCGCCCTGGGACGTACTGCCCGCGGTGTCGAAGGCGTTGGTGCCGGGCGGCGTGCTCGTCGTCTACGTCGCCACCGTCACCCAGCTGTCGAAGGTGGTCGAGGCGATGCGTGAGCAGGAGTGCTGGACCGAACCGCGGTCCTGGGAGTCGATCGTGCGCGGCTGGCACGTGGTGGGGCTGGCGGTGCGTCCCGAGCATCGGATGCAGGGCCACACCGCGTTCCTGGTCAGCGCGCGGAAACTGGCAGAGGGCACGGTGACCCCGAAGCCGCAGCGCCGCTCGGGCAAGGGCTAGGCGCTACGCGCCCGTGAGTACTTCCGGTCCTCAGCGGGGCCAGAAGTACTCACGGGCGGCGGAGCCGCCTACTGGACGCAGGTGAGCTTGCCCATCGAGAAGATGGTGCACACGGCGTCCTGCGATACGACCCACTTGCCGTCGACCTGGTCGAAGTTCACCTCGACCGGCGCGCCGCCGTGCGGTCCGGTGATCGTGGTGGTGGCGGTGACGGTGTCGGCGTCGACCGGGGTCACCTTGGTGACCTGGGCGGTCAGCGGGTAACCCTTGAGCACGCCGTTGAACTGCTCGAGCACCGCGGTCTGCTTGGCGCCGTCCTGGACCACGGCGACCTTCTCCGGGACCGCGACGGCGGGGTCGAAGAAGGTCGTGAGCGTCGCGCCCAGCACCTCGGCGGACGGCGCGGCGGCCGTAGCGGCGGCCGACGTGGTCGCGCTCGCTGCGGAGTCGCTGGAGTCGTCGGAACTGCAGGCGGCAGAACCGAGGGCGACGACGACCGCGCCTGCGGCGATGAGGAGCTTGCGGTTGATCACTGGTGGACCTTTCTCGAACGGCAGCGACTCTGCCACTTAGATAGGTGAGGCTAACATGGGTAACTATCGGGGGTGATCTGTCGAACGTCTCACACTGTGCGAACCAGACGGTGTCGGACCGCCTTTTTCCGTGAGCGGCTGTAGCGTTGACAGAACGAACTGGGAGGAGTCGCACATGAGCGCAACAGAGAATCCGGACTCGCTGGCTGCCAGGGCGGAACTCGAGGCCCTGCGGTTGGAGGCTGCCGGACTTCGCCGCCAACTCGCCCAGTCGCCTGAGCAGGTGCGCGAACTCGAGGCCCGGGTAGATTCCCTGTCGATCCGCAACTCGAAGCTGATGGACACCCTCAAGGAGGCGCGTCAGCAGTTGATCGCGTTGCGCGAGGAGGTCGACCGGCTCGGCCAGCCGCCCAGCGGCTACGGCGTGCTGATCACCACGCACGAGGACCAGACCGTCGACGTGTTCACGTCCGGTCGCAAGATGCGGCTGACCTGCTCGCCGAACATCGACACCGAATCGCTGCGCCCGGGACAGACGGTCCGCCTCAACGAGGCGCTGACCATCGTCGAGGCGGGATCGTTCGAGCGGATCGGCGAGATCTGCGCTCTCCGTGAGGTTCTCGACGACGGTGAACGCGCGCTGGTGGTCGGGCACGCCGACGAGGAGCGGGTCGTCTGGCTGGCGCACCCGCTGGCGCTGGCGGCCTCGGACACCACCGAGCACCCGGCCGACGAGGACATCGACTCGCCGACCCGGAAGCTGCGGCCCGGCGACTCGCTCCTGGTGGACACCAAGGCGGGGTACGCGTTCGAGCGGATTCCCAAGGCCGAGGTCGAGGATCTGGTGCTCGAGGAGGTTCCGGACGTCGACTACAGCGACATCGGCGGCCTCGGAAGGCAGATCGAGCAGATTCGCGACGCGGTGGAACTGCCGTTCCTGCACAAGGACCTGTTCCACGAGTACGCGCTGCGTCCGCCGAAGGGCGTCCTGCTCTACGGTCCGCCCGGTTGCGGTAAGACGTTGATCGCCAAGGCGGTGGCGAACTCGCTGGCGAAGAAGATCGCCGAGGCCCGCGGGCAGGACGCCAAGGACGCCAAGTCCTACTTCCTGAACATCAAGGGTCCCGAGCTGCTCAACAAGTTCGTCGGTGAGACCGAGCGGCACATCCGGATGATCTTCCAGCGGGCGCGTGAGAAGGCGTCCGAGGGTACCCCGGTGATCGTGTTCTTCGACGAGATGGACTCGATCTTCCGCACCCGCGGATCGGGCGTCTCCTCCGACGTCGAGACCACCGTGGTCCCGCAGTTGCTCAGCGAGATCGACGGCGTCGAAGGGCTCGAGAACGTCATCGTGATCGGTGCCTCGAACCGTGAGGACATGATCGATCCGGCCATCCTGCGTCCCGGCCGGCTCGACGTGAAGATCAAGATCGAACGCCCGGATGCCGAGTCCGCGCAGGACATCTTCTCGAAGTACCTCACCGAGCAGCTGCCGGTGCACGCCGACGATCTGGCCGAGTTCCACGGTGACCGGACCGCGTGCATCAAGGCGATGATCGAGCGTGTCGTGGACCGGATGTACGCCGAGAGCGACGACAACCGCTTCCTCGAGGTCACGTACGCGAACGGCGACAAGGAGGTCCTGTTCTTCAAGGACTTCAACTCGGGCGCGATGATTCAGAACATCGTGGACCGCTCGAAGAAGTACGCGATCAAGGCGGTCCTGGACACGGGGGCTCCGGGCCTGCGCGTGCAGCACCTGTTCGATTCGATCGTCGACGAGTTCTCCGAGAACGAGGATCTGCCGAACACCACGAATCCGGATGACTGGGCACGGATCTCGGGCAAGAAGGGCGAGCGGATCGTCTACATCCGCACGTTGGTCACCGGCAAGAATGCCAGTGCCAGCCGCGCCATCGACACCGAGTCCAACACCGGCCAGTACCTGTAAGCACGTCGAGTGTGGGCCGCGGCAACCCCGGTTGCCGCGGCCCACATCCGTCTCGAGGAGCAGATCGTGGTCAGGACCAGTAGTGGGCGAGCAGTGCGCGGGTGTCGGGCACGAACGGCCACGAGGGGTCGGCGAGGCGCGTGCACAGCTCGTCGTCGGTCCACCACCAGCCGTCGGTGACCTCCGAGGCCTGGTGGGTGATCGGACCGTCGGAGCGGCCCTCGAATGCGAAGAGGTGGCAGCGCAACGGTTTTCCCGCCCAGGTGCCGTCCCAGGCGATGCGCGCCAGCGGTGTCAGGGCGACGCCGGTGACGCCGAGCTCCTCGGCGAGCTCCCTGGTCGCGGTCTGTTCGGCACTCTCGCCCGGGTCCACGACGCCGCCCGCGAGGCAGTCGTGCATCCCCGCGAACACGGCCTTGTCGGGCGAGCGCCGATGGACGTAGATCCGCTCGCCGTCGAGCGAACGCAGCAGCACGCCGGCGCTCGCGTGCCACAGCCCCTCCGCATACACCCGCGATCGCGGCGCGGTCCCGACCGGCAGTCCGTGCGCGTCGTACACCGAGACGATCTCGTCGGCGCTCGGTGTCTGATCCATCTGCCCATCGTTCCACGCGGGGTTACGCTGACGGTGTGCCCCTGCCGCGCAAGCTCGCACGGATGAACAAGGCCGGCTTGAACCATGTCACGCGACTGTTCGCGGGCTGGCTCCCCGGATATGCGATCGTGCTGCACCGGGGTCGCAAGTCCGGTCGGCTCTACCGCACGCCCGTCAACGTGTTCCGCCACGACGGGGGATACCGGTTCGCGCTCACGTACGGCGCCGACAGTGACTGGGTGCGCAATGTGCGGGCGGCGGGGGAGTTCGACATCACGACCAGGGGGCGTCTGGTCACGCTGACCGACCCGACCACCGGCAGCGACGCAACCGCGGACTGGGCGCCGGTGGGGGTGCGGTCGGTGCTGCGCAGAATCGACGCGGGCGACTACCTGCAGTGCCGGCTCCAGCGCAACTAGCGAGACGACATTCAGCGCCGCCGCGTTCGTCGAGGACATCTGCTGTACCGAGGACGGTGGCCCGCCGTCAACTGGTCCGCTCGACGACCCGGACGCCCCGCTTCGTGGGCTCCAGGCGTTCGTTCAATCACCTGCAATAATGTCATAATCCAACTTATCGGCAATTGGGCCGAAACCGGAGGCGACGCACCTCGCGACACCTGCAAACGCCATGACCCGGACGGGTCCTCCGCCGGCTCCGGGCGTGCCGAACGGGGACCGACGTGGTGTGGGCGGTCGAGGATCTAGGCTCGTGGGCATGCAGCGGATCATCGGTATCGAGGTCGAGTACGGGATTTCATCCCCGACGGAGCCGGCGGCGAACCCCATCCTGACCTCCACCCAGGCCGTGCTTGCGTACGCGGCCGCAGCGGGGGTGCCACGGGCGAAGCGAACGCGGTGGGACTACGAGGTGGAATCCCCGCTCCGCGACGCGCGAGGATTCGACCTGGGCCGCTTCAACGGCCCGGCCCCGGTGATCGACGCCGACGAGGTCGGCGCCGCCAACATGATCCTCACCAACGGTGCGCGGTTGTACGTCGATCACGCACACCCCGAGTACTCGGCCCCGGAGGTCACCGATCCACTGGACGCGGTGATCTGGGACAAGGCGGGGGAGCGCGTGATGGAGGCGGCCGCACGCCATGCCTCCAGCGTCCCCGGCGCCCCGCGACTTCAGCTGTACAAGAACAACGTCGACGGCAAGGGAGCGTCGTACGGCACGCACGAGAACTACCTGTGCTCGCGCGACACCCCGTTCTCGGCGATCATCGCCGGGCTGACACCGTTCTTCGCGTCCCGGCAGGTGATCTGCGGATCCGGGCGGGTCGGCATCGGGCAGTCCGGCGACGAGGCCGGGTTCCAGCTGTCGCAGCGGGCCGACTACATCGAGGTCGAGGTCGGGCTCGAGACCACCCTCAAGCGGGGCATCATCAACACTCGCGACGAGCCGCACGCCGACGCGGACAAGTACCGCAGGCTCCACGTGATCATCGGCGATGCGAACCTCGCCGAGTGGTCGACGTACCTGAAGGTCGGTACGACCGCGCTGGTTCTCGACCTGATCGAGGCCGGCGTCGACCTGTCCGACCTGCAGCTGGCCCGGCCCGTCACCGCCGTGCACCTGATCAGTCACGACCCGACGCTGCGGCAGACGGTCGCGCTCGCCGACGGCCGCGAACTGACCGGTCTTGCCCTGCAACGGATCTACCTCGGGCGAGTCGCAGCCTTCGCCGAACGTGAGGGCAACGACGACCCACGCGTGGCGGACCTGCTCGACAAGTGGGCGATGGTTCTCGATCTGCTCGAGCGCGATCCGATGGAGTGTGCGCACCTGCTCGACTGGCCTGCCAAACTGCGCATCCTCGACGGCTTCCGCAACCGCGAGGGCCTGTCCTGGTCGGCGCCGAAGCTGCACATGCTGGACCTGCAGTACTCGGACGTCCGCCTCGACAAGGGTCTCTACAACCGGATGGTCGCGCGCGGTTCGATCGAGCGGCTGGTCACCGAGCAGCAGGTCCTCGACGCCGTGCACAATCCGCCGACCGACACCAGGGCCTACTTCCGTGGCGAGTGCCTGCGCCGGTTCGGTGCCGACATCGCCGCCGCGAGTTGGGACTCGGTGATCTTCGACCTCGGCCGCGACTCGTTGGTGCGCATTCCCACCCTGGAGCCGCTGCGCGGCAGCAAGGCGCACGTCGGGGCGCTGCTCGAGGCCGCGGACACCGCGGCGGATCTGGTCGACTCGCTCACCTCCTGACCCGCAAGGCACGACACGGCCACGAAATCCCGCTGTGTCGGTCCCGCTCGGTAGGGTGAAGGTCCCAGCACGGGCGCACACTGGTGCGCAGGTAGTTGTGCACGACATACGAGGAGGTCGGCGGCTATGGCGCAGGAGCAGACCAAACGCAGCGGCGGTGGCGACGACGACGACGCCCCGATCGGCGACGGCGCGGCAGGCCAGGAACGTCGCGAGAAGTTGGCCGAGGACACCGACGACCTGCTCGACGAGATCGACGACGTGCTTGAGGAGAACGCCGAGGACTTCGTGCGCGCGTACGTCCAAAAGGGCGGCCAGTGACGGCGGACCATCCGGCGTCGCGTTCCGCGGTAGGGGGCGAGCGGCTGCATTTCGGTTCGCAGCTGTCCTCGTTCTCCGAGCACCTGCGCGTCCATGCGCCGGAACTGTTGCCGGAGAACCGAATCGGCCGCGGTGCCGCCCTCGGGGGGAGGGGTGAGCAGATGAGTCACACGGACATCGCCCCGCACGGCACCACGATCGTCGCGCTGACCTTCGCCGGTGGCGTACTGATCGCGGGCGATCGGCGGGCCACGATGGGCAACCTCATCGCCAGTCGGGACGTCGAGAAGGTCTACGTCACCGACGACTACTCGGCGGCAGGTATCGCGGGCACCGCAGGCGTGGCGATCGAACTGGTGCGGCTGTTCGCGGTCGAACTCGAGCACTACGAGAAGATCGAGGGCGTCCCACTGACCTTCGACGGCAAGGCCAACCGGCTGTCGTCGATGGTGCGGGGCAATCTCGGCGCTGCCATGCAGGGTCTCGCGGTGGTCCCGCTCCTCGTCGGCTACGACCTCGACTCGTCGGACCCCGCCAAGGCGGGCCGGATCGTGTCCTACGACGTGGTGGGCGGCCGGTACGAGGAGCGCGCGGGATACCACGCAGTCGGATCGGGTTCGCTCTTCGCCAAGTCCGCGCTGAAGAAGATCTACGACCCGACCGGGGACGAGGCCGGCGCGTTGCGAGCGGCCATCGAGGCGCTCTACGACGCCGCGGACGACGACTCCGCGACGGGCGGTCCGGACCTGAGCCGCGGCCTGTACCCGACCGCCGTCGTGATCACCGCCGACGGCGCCGTCGTGGTGCCCGAGGAACGGGCAGCCGAACTCGCTCGGGCCGTCATCGCCGAGCGCACACAGGAAGCAGGTGGTACGCCGTGACGCTGCCGTACTATGCCTCGGCCGAGCAGATCATGCGCGACCGCTCGGAGTTGGCGCGCAAGGGAATTGCGCGCGGCCGTAGCGTCGTCGTGCTGACGTACGCGGACGGTGTGCTCTTCGTCGCGGAGAACCCGTCGACCGCTTTGCACAAGGTCAGCGAGCTCTACGACCGGCTCGGTTTCGCCGCGGTCGGCAAGTACAACGAGTTCGAGAACCTGCGGCGCGCCGGGATCATGCACGCCGACATGCGCGGCTACTCCTACGACCGTCGGGACGTGACCGGGCGACAACTCGCGAACGCGTTCGCGCAGACGCTCGGCACGATCTTCACCGAGCAGCCCAAGCCGTACGAGGTGGAGCTGTGCGTGGCGGAGGTCGGACGGCCGGAGCAGGGTAAGCACTCGCAGCTCTACCGCATCACCTACGACGGGTCGATCGCGGACGAGCAGCAGTTCGTGGTGATGGGCGGGGCGACCGAACCGATCGTAACCGCGCTGAAGGCGTCCTACGAGCCGGACCTGCCGCTCGACAAGGCGGTCGCCGTGGCCGTCAACGCCCTGCAGGACGGCACGTCGGTGCCCGGCAACGGCGAGCCCGAGCGTCGGATCATCGGAGTGCAAGCACTGGAGGTCGCAGTCCTGGACCAGACCAGGCCGCGGCGGGCGTTCAAGCGGCTCACCGGTGCGGTGCTTGCGGCGCTGCTGCCGACGAGCATGACCGACGCGTTGGTCGCCGGGGCACGCGAGTCCGAAGGCGCCGAGCCCTCGTCGACCGGGGATCAGCCCGACGCCTCCTGAGCGGACGCGTACCCGCCGGGTTGCCCCCGCGAAACCCCGAAACCGCACCGTCGACGAACCGACGGTGCGGTTTCGTTTGTCCGGGCTCCATGGCGGCGGAAAACGCACGAGGTGTCTGTGTGTCGTGCGGCCGTCAGTGTGGCCTTCCGCGTTGTACTGTCGAAGTGTGCAGCGACGAATCATGGGTATTGAGACCGAGTTCGGTGTTACCTGCACCTTTCACGGTCACAGGCGGCTGAGCCCCGACGAGGTGGCTCGCTACCTGTTCCGGCGTGTGGTGTCCTGGGGTCGTAGCTCCAATGTGTTCCTCCGCAATGGGGCTCGGCTGTACCTCGACGTGGGTTCGCACCCCGAGTACGCGACGGCGGAGTGCGACAGCCTGGTCCAGCTCGTCACCCACGACCGGGCCGGCGAACGGGTGCTCGAGGACCTGTTGGTCGACGCCGAGGAGCGGCTCGCCGAGGAGGGCATCGGCGGCGACATCTACCTGTTCAAGAACAACACCGACTCCGCAGGCAACTCCTACGGCTGTCACGAGAACTTCCTCGTGGTGCGGGCGGGGGAGTTCTCCCGTATCTCGGACGTGCTGCTGCCGTTCCTGGTCACCCGCCAGCTGATCTGCGGCGCGGGCAAGGTGCTGCAGACCCCCAAGGCGGCGACCTTCTGCCTGTCCCAACGCGCCGAACACATCTGGGAGGGTGTCTCCTCGGCGACCACCCGGTCCCGGCCGATCATCAACACCCGCGACGAGCCGCACGCGGACGCGGAGAAGTACCGCCGGCTGCACGTCATCGTCGGCGACTCCAACATGTCGGAGACCACGACCATGCTCAAGGTCGGCACCGCTGCGCTGGTGCTGGAAATGATCGAGGCGGGCGTCTCGTTCCGCGACTTCGCACTGGACAATCCGATCCGGGCGATCCGCGAGGTGAGCCACGACCTGACCGGCAAGCGCCAGGTCCGGCTCGCGGGCGGTCGCCAAGCCAGTGCACTCGACATCCAGCGGGAGTACTACTCGCGGGCCGTCGAGCACCTGCGCAACCGCGAGCACGACCCTCAGGTCGATCAGGTGGTGGACCTGTGGGGCCGGACCCTCGATGCGGTCGAGGCTCAGGACTTCGCGAAGGTGGACACCGAGATCGACTGGGTGATCAAGCGCAAGTTGTTCCAGCGTTATCAGGACAAGCACAACATGGAGCTGGCCGACCCGAAGATCGCCCAGCTCGACCTCGCGTACCACGACATCAAGCGTGGTCGCGGCGTGTTCGACCTGCTGCAGCGGAAGGGTCTGGCCAAGCGCGTCACCGAGGACGAGCAGATCGACGCCGCGGTGAACACCCCGCCGCAGACCACCCGGGCCAAGCTGCGCGGCGAGTTCATCTCGGCCGCCCAGGACGCTGGCCGCGACTTCACCGTGGACTGGGTGCACCTCAAGCTCAACGATCAGGCCCAGCGCACCGTGCTGTGCAAGGATCCGTTCCGGTCCGTCGACGAGCGGGTCGAGCGGCTGATCTCGTCGATGTGATCGCACCCCTACTAGGCTGCTGATCCGTGGCGATCAGCAAACTCGAGCGGTTGATGAACCTGGTCATCTGCCTGCTCTCGACCAGGCAGTTCCTGACGGCGGAGAAGATCCGGCGCAGCGTCGCGGGCTACGACGAGTCCGGCAGCGACGAGGCCTTCAGCCGGATGTTCGAGCGGGACAAGAACGAGCTCCGCGATCTCGGTGTCCCGCTCGAGACGGGACAGGCCTCCCGGTACGGCACCGTCGAGGGGTATCGCATCAACCGCGACGCCTACGAACTGCCCGAGATCGATCTGACGAGCGAGGAGGCTGCGGCCGTCGCGATCGCCGTCCAGCTGCTCGAATCGCCGGAGCTGACGTCCGCGGCGCAGGGCGCGGTGCTGAAGCTGCGTGCCGCGGGTGTCGTCGTCGACCAGGACACCGCGTCGGCACTGTTCACAGCGCTGCCCGCCCGCGTCCGTGGATCCGAGCCCGCGCTCGAGAAGCTGCTCGCCGCCATCGACGCGGGCCGCGCGGTCCGCTTCGAGCACCGGTCCGCGCGCAACGAACCGTTCACCACCCGAACCGTGCACCCGTGGGGAGTGGTCACCCACGACGGGCGGTGGTACCTGGTCGGGTACGACGTCGACCGGCGCGACACCCGGACGTTCCGGCTCTCCAGGATCGGTGACGACGTCACCGCCTTCGGCCCGGAGAACGCCGTGCACAAGCAGCCGGGCACCGACCTGCGCGACATCGTCAATCGCACCGTCGGTACCGCAGGCGTCGCGGGCACCGCCACGGTCGCGGTCCGGGACGGCCGAGCGCAGGAACTGCGCCGCCTCGGCAGGCCGGTGGGCTCGCACCCGGTCGGTGACCGTGCCGGGGTCGTGCTGGAGGTCCCGGTGCGATCCTGGGACTGGATCGCCCGGCTGATCGCCGGCTACGGGGAGGATGCGCTGGTGCTCGAACCGGCAGAACTACGCGAGGACGTGATGGGGCGACTGCGCGCCGCCGCGGGGATCACGGAGGCGGACCGATGAGCCAACGGCTGTCGCATCGGCTGCCCCGACTGCTCAACATGGTCCCGTACTTCATCGCGAACCCGGGGATCACCAAGGCCGAGGCGGCCGCCGAACTCGGCGTGAGCGTCACCCAGCTGACCAACGACCTGAATCAGCTGTGGGTGTGTGGTCTGCCCGGCTACGGCCCCGGCGACCTGATCGACCTGTCCTTCGCGGAGGAGACGGTCGACGTCACCTTCTCGGCCGGTATCGACCGGCCGCTGCGTCTGACGTCCACCGAGGCCACCGCCCTGCTCATTTCGTTGCGCTCACTCGTCGAGATGCCCGGCACCGCGGACCCGACCGCGATCGAGGGTGCGATCGCCAAGATCGAGTCGGCCGCCGGGGTGGCGGCCGCGGGCGGGATCGCGCAGGCGGGACGTCGTCCCGAGGCGGAGAGCCCGATCGCCGCGACCGTCCGGTCCGCGGTTCGGCGTGGCCGGGCGCTCGAGCTGACCTACTTCTCCGCCTCCCGCGACGCGGTCACCGAGCGGGTGGTCGATCCGGTGCGGATCGTGCTGGTGGACAACAACAGTTATCTGCAGGCCTGGTGCCGCGAGGCGGCGGGTGTCCGGTTGTTTCGGTTCGACCGGATCGACGCGGCCACCGAGCTGTCGGAACCGGCGCAGGCGCCCGCCGACGCCCGCGACGACACTCACGCGATGGACCTGTTCCACGACGACGACACCCTGCCGCAGGCGCGGCTCACGATCGCCCCGGACCATGCCTGGGTGATGGACTACTACCCGATGTCCGGTGAGGTGGTTCGCGGCGACGGCTCCATCGAGGCGTCCATGCGGTTCGGTTCGCTGGACTGGATGGCCCGACTGATGGCGGGTTTCGGCCCGGGTGTGCGGGTTCTCGAACCCGTCGAGCTGGTGGAGGCGGTCCGCGCACGGGCCGTGGCAGCCCTCGCCGCATACCGGGAGAGTGCCGACAGCACGGGCACGCGGGTCGCCGGCGAGCCGAAATCGGACACCTGAGTCTCGTTAATCTCCCGGGACTGAGGGGCACCTGTCCGGTAGCATCGAACCATCTGATCTTTGGAGGTTGAAATGGGCAGTATGAGCCCCATGCACTGGGCCATCGTGGCGCTGGTGGTCGTTATTCTGTTCGGTTCGAAGAAGCTGCCCGATGCAGCTCGTGGGCTCGGACGTTCGCTGCGGATCTTCAAGAGCGAGGTCAGTGAGATGCAGAAGGACGGCGCTGCTCCGGCAGCTGCCGCGCCTGCCGAGCAGCCCATTGCCCAGCTTCCCGCGGCCACCCCGGTGACGGATACGGCGCCCACTGTCGCCCCGCACCCCGAGCCCCGGACGTCCTAGTCCGGAGACCGAGTGATCCCGGGGCGCGGAGTGTGCCCCGGGCTAATGGCTGACCAGAGCTAGGGCCCACAGTGCGTATCCCTTTCGACCCCCGGCGCAGCAGGCGCAGGGTCAATCCCGACGGCACGATGTCGTTGATCGATCACCTCTACGAGCTGCGGACGCGGTTGTTGCTGTCGATCCTTGCGATCGTGGTCACCACCGCCTTCGGTTTCTTCTGGTACTCGCACCAGCTCTTCGGCATCGAGAGCCTCGGTGAGCTGCTCCGTGGTCCCTACTGCTCGCTTCCCGACTCCAGCCGAGCCGACCTGAGCCACGACGGCGCCTGCCGCCTGCTGGCGACCGGACCGTTCGAACAGTTCATGCTGCGGTTCAAGGTCGCGCTGACCGCCGGAATCGTGCTGGCCTGCCCCGTGTGGCTGTACCAGCTGTGGGCGTTCATCACCCCCGGCCTGTACTCGAAGGAAAGGCGCTACGCGGTCGGCTTCGTCGTCGCCGGCGCGGCCCTCTTCGCCACGGGCGCGGTGCTCGCCTACCTGGTGGTCGCGAAGGCACTGCACTTCCTGCTGACCATCGGCGACAATGTGCAGATCACAGCGCTCAGCGGCGCCGAGTACTTCGGCTTCATCATCAACCTGCTGATCATCTTCGGCGTCAGCTTCGAGATCCCGCTGTTGGTCGTCGCGCTGAACTTCGTCGGCGTCCTCAGCTACGAGAAGCTGAAGGCCTGGCGGCGCGGCATCATCATGGCCCTGTTCGTGTTCGCGGCGGTCGCCACCCCCGGACAGGATCCGTTCTCGATGCTCGCGCTCGCGCTCGCGCTGACGGTCCTGTTCGAGTTCGCCGTCCAGATCTCGCGTCTCAACGACAGGCGCAAGGCGAAGCTCGCGACGCAGGGGTGGGGCGGTCTCGACGACGACGAGGCCTCGCCGCTCGGCGAGACCGCTGACGTCGCCGCACCGACCCGGGTGGACGCCACGTCCCCGTCTGGGACGGACGACTTCTCCGACACGCTCTGACGCGGTAACTCCACCGCGCTCTGACGCGTGATCTCCACTGGTGAGGGGAACCGTCACTCGGTCTGACCGGGTGACGGTTCCCCTCACCGGTTGTGGGGGCATTGTTGGCTAACCTGACGGTGTGGAACTCGAGGCCTTCGCGGCGCAGCTGAGCTTTCCCCTTGACGATTTCCAGGCCGAGTCCGCTCGCGCGCTGGAGGCGGGGCACGGGGTGCTGGTGTGTGCGCCCACCGGCGCGGGCAAGACCGTGATCGGTGAGTTCGCGGTGCACCTCGCGCTGGTGTCCGGGCACAAGTGCTTCTACACCACCCCGATCAAGGCGCTGAGCAACCAGAAGTACGCGGACCTGGTCGAGCGGTACGGCAAGGCGTCGGTGGGCCTGCTCACCGGCGACCTCAGCATCAACCCCGAGGCGCCGGTGGTCGTGATGACCACCGAGGTGCTCCGCAACATGCTGTACGCGAACTCACCGACCCTGCGCGGACTGTCACACGTGGTGATGGACGAGGTGCACTACCTGGCGGACCGGTTCCGCGGCGCCGTGTGGGAGGAGGTCATCCTTCACCTGCCGCAGGACGTCCGACTGGTCAGCCTCTCGGCGACCGTCAGCAACGCCGAGGAGTTCGGCGCGTGGATGGAGACGGTGCGCGGCGACACCGAGATCGTCGTCGACGAGGTGCGACCGGTGCCGCTGTGGCAGCACATCATGGTCGGGAGGCGGCTGTTCGACCTGTTCGACAACTCGGCGCAGTCCGCGGACCCGACCGCCCGGCTGGTGGTCGACCAGGAGCTCGTGCGTCACCTCAAGCAGCGGCAGTCCCTGGACCGGGTGGATTCCTGGGAGCCGCGTGGACGCGGCCGGGGCGGCTACAACGGCAGCAACCATCGCCCGCTGCCGCGCCCGGAGGTGATCGCCCGGCTCGACGAGGAGGGCCTGCTGCCCGCCATCACGTTCATCTTCAGTCGCGCAGGGTGCGATGCGGCGGTCGCCCAGTGCCTGCGCTCGCGACTGCGGCTGACCACCGACGAGCAGGCCGCGGAGATCGCCGAGATCATCGAGCGGCACACCGGTGACCTGCCGAAGCACGACCTCGCCGTGCTCGGCTACTGGGAGTGGCGCGAAGGCCTCGAACGCGGCATCGCCGGGCATCACGCCGGCATGCTGCCCGCCTTCCGGCACACCGTCGAGGAACTGTTCGTCAAGGGCTTGGTACGCGCGGTCTTCGCGACCGAGACCCTGGCCCTCGGCATCAACATGCCCGCGCGCACCGTGGTCCTCGAACGCCTCGTCAAGTACAACGGCGAGACCCACGCAGAGCTGACGCCGGGGGAGTACACACAGCTCACCGGCCGGGCCGGCCGCCGCGGCATCGACGTGGAGGGGCATGCGGTGGTGCTGTGGCAGCCGGGCGTCGAGGCGACCGAGGTTGCCGGACTCGCGTCCACCCGCACCTTCCCGCTGCGCAGTTCGTTCAAACCCTCGTACAACATGTCGATCAACCTGATCGACCGCATGGGTGCGGCGGAGTCGCGGTCGCTGCTGGAGAGCTCGTTCGCGCAGTTCCAGGCGGACCGCTCGGTGGTCGGCATGGTGCGGGCGATCGAGCGCGACGAGGAGGCGCTGGCGAAGCTGCGGGACCAGCTCGGTGGGGTCGACGGCGAGTTCTTCGAGTACGCCCAGCTGCGCGAACGGGTCAAGGCCCGCGAGCGGCAACTCGAACGACAGGGCCGAACCGACAAGCGGCAGGAAGCGGTTTCATCGCTGACCTCGCTGCGTCGAGGCGATGTGATCGCCATCCCGGTCGGCCGACGGTCGGGCCTGGCAGTCGTGCTCGAGACCGACACCGACCAGAAGGACCCGCGACCGCTGGTGCTCACCGAGGACAAGTGGGCGGGCCGGATCTCCGCAGCCGACTTCCCGACTCCGGCAAAGGCATTGGGCAGCATGCGACTTCCGCGGCACGTCGATCACCGCACCGGCCGCAGTCGCCGGGACCTGGCCTCGGCGTTGCGGAGCACCGGTATCGTCGCCCCCAGCCGGTTCAGCAAGCGCAAGTCGCCCGCCGCCAGCGACCGCGAACTGGCCACGCTGCGCCGCGCGATGCGCTCGCACCCGTGTCACACCGACCCCGACCGGGACCGACTCAGCAACATCGGCGAGCGGTACAACAAGCTCGCCCGCGAGACCGAGACGCTGCGGCAGAAGGTCGCCGCGACCACGAACTCACTCGCCCGGACCTTCGACCGGATCCTGCGACTGCTCGGCGAGCGGGGATACGTCGAGGCCGGTGAGTTGGGCGGCACCGCCGCAGGGGGCCACGGTGTCACCGAACACGGTCGACGCCTGAGCCGGATCTACTCCGAGTGCGACCTGCTCGTCGCCGAGTGCTTGCGGCACGGGACGTGGAAGGGGCTCGGACCGGCGGAGATGGCGGCCGTCGTCTCGGCGATGGTCTACGAGTCCAGGCAGGACTCGGACACCGGGGATCGGGGACCGACCGCGCCGATCCGGCACGCGCTGGGTCTGACGGTCCAGTTGTGGTCCGCTCTCCGCGTCGACGAGGTCCGGCACAAGCTGCCGTTGACGAGGGAACCGGACCTGGGCTTCGTCACCGCCGTCTACAAGTGGGCCCGCGGCGAACCGTTGGTCGACGCTCTGCTGGCCGCGGGCGATCGCGGGCAGGCCCTGTCGGCGGGCGATTTCGTCCGCTGGTGCCGCCAGGTGATCGACCTGCTCGACCAGGTGCACATGACCGCGCCGGACGCCGAGGTACGCGGCGCGGCCTCCAAGGCCGTCGCAGCGATCCGCCGGGGTGTCGTGGCCGTCGACGCGGCCTGAGCGGTGCGGATGTGATTTGATTCGCTCGCTGTCGGATCACCGGACGCGACATCGCGGCGGGTGCGGCGGGGGACGAGTTGTGAACGGCGACAGTACGTGAGTGGAGGCAGGATGAGCGCACCGGAGAGCGGACCCACCGACCCCGACAAGCAGTCGACGGGGTCCGCGGGGGACGACGCGCAGCCGCCCACCCCGCAGCCGCAGGCGCAGGGCGTACCGCCAGAGCCCGCGCCCACCCAGCAGTGGCCCCAGCCCGGGCAGGTCCCGAGCCAGTACCCCCAGCAGCAGGTTCCACTGCAACAGGCTCCGCAGTGGGGCCAGCAGGCGTGGAGTGCGCAGCAGTCTCAGCCCCAGTACCAGCAACCCCAGTACCCGGCGGCCGGGTACCAGCAGCCCGCCTACCCGCAGGCGCAGTACCCGTACCCCGGCCAGTACCCCCAGCCGGGCGCCACTGCCGCCGGTCCGGTTCCGCCGCAGCCGTATCAGGCGCCCTACCCGGCGCAGTCGCAGCCCGGGCAGTACCCGCAGGGCCAGTACCCGACCGGCGCCTACCCCCAGCAGCCGTACTCCGGCCCACCCGGCGGCTCGAAGTCGAAGCTGCCGCTGTGGATTGGGCTCGGCGTCGGGGCGGTGGTCGTGATCGCGGGCGTGCTCGCCGCGATCCTGCTGCTCGGCGGCGGAACCACGCTGGACCAGACCGCCGCGCAGAAGGGCGTCGCGCAGGTGCTCACCGGTTCCTACGGCGTCACCAACATCACGGACGTCTCCTGCCCTGCCGACCAGAAGGTCTCCAAGGGCTCGAGCTTCACCTGCACCCTGAAGGTCAAGGGCGAGCCGCAGAAGGTGACGGTGACATTCACCGACGACTCGGGCACCTACGAGGTCGGCCGGCCGACGGGTTCCTGACCGCACGTTGGCGAACATCCGGGAACCCGACGACGACCGATGGGCGAATCACTGCTCGGCGTGCTTCCCCTGAGGACGCCACCGGGTTTCCGGAGTCAGCTCAACGACGCCGCTGTAGGGCGACTGCCCCGGCGCACGGGGATCGGGTTGGGGTCCGGCAAGGCCTTCGAGCGCGTCCGAGGACAGCCGGTCCAGGCGGCCCGCGGCGGCGAAGATCGATTCGAGGTATTCGACCCTCCAGCCGAGGGCTTCGAAGAAGGCCACTCCGTCGGCGGGCAAGAAGGTCCAGGGTGCGCGCTGTAGCAGGCCCTCGTTGCGGTCCACCATCAGTTGGGCGACGCCGGCGGCGCTGAAGTCCAGGCACCAGCCCGCCACCTGGGGGCGCCGCAAGGCCGACGCCAACGCGGCCACCGAGTCGTCGTCCAGGTACATCACCAGGCCCTCGCTCAGAATCAGCGCCTGATGGACGCCCTCCAGCGTGGCGTCGAGGAAAGCCGTCAGCGCGACATGGTCTGTGACGTCGACGGCGACCCTGGTCAGCTGGCACCGGGGCACCTGGTCGGCGAGCAGGGAGTTCTTTTCCTCGATCAGTCCCGGTAGGTCGACCTCGATCCATTCCAGCTCGGTGGGCAGGTCCATCCGGTATGGCCGGGTGTCCAGGCCGGCCCCGAGGTTGACCACCAGATCGCAACCGGCACGGACGGCGTCGGCAACTCGGTCGTCGATCTGTTTGGTGCGGGCGACCAGGAACCAGTCGTCGGCGATCTCTCGTCGAGCCGCCTCGGCTATCTCGCGGCCGCGGGTGCCGGCAAGGAGGCCCGCCAGCGAATCGTGGAACAGGGCGTCGGGCCGGGCGGACTCCACCGCCCGGTGCACGGCAACCCAGCGCGCCGTGTCGGAAACATTGGTCACCAGTGGTTCGTCGGTCATCGTTCGACTCCTTCGCCCCGGCCCGGGCGCCTCCCGGGTGTCTCTATAGTTATAGAGGATATGGTCGCCAAGCGATGGCTGTGTGGTGAGCACCACTTCGGGCGGCACCGGTGTGGGCGGGACGCGCGCGCAACAGGGAAGGATCGACGACATGGGCAACGACACCGTGAGGCCGGAAGAACGCATCTCCCGTCGGCAGCAGATTTGCGAGGCTGCCCTCGATCTCGCCGCGAGCGGGGGGAATCGGGCGGTGACCCATCATGCGGTTGACGACCGACTCGCGATCGCGCGTGGGTCGACCTCCTACTACTACCGAACACGCCAGGACCTGCTCGAAGCGGCCATCACACACTTGACCGAGGCATCTCGCGCTGCCTTTCATTCCGCATTGGAAAGCCACACACGCGGCGCCGACCCCGTCGCGACTGCAGCCGAGCTCATGGCACATCAACTCGACCTGCTGCTGGCCGACCGTCGTCGCGACGCCCTCGCGCGCTACGCGTTGGCCGCCGACGCCGCCCACGACGACCTCCTGCGCCGGGCGCTTGCGGGATGCCTGTTCTCACTGCCCGCCGCCCGAGTCCTGTTAGCCTCGCTGGGTGCGACGGATCCTCCGGCGGCAGCGCAGGATCTGATCAGCCTGCTCGAAGGTCTGCTCTTCGACCGCACTCACGGCGCCCGATCGATGCTCCACATCGAGGCAGGCACGCCAGCCAGCGTGGCAGACCTCCGGCCCGTCATCCATCGATGGCTCATCACCCTGAGCGCCGACTCCTGAGCGCCGACCGACGCGTGCCACCCGCAGTTCGGGGGCGTGCTCGACCTACTCGCGATGCGCTTCCCTCGGGGCGGCCATAGCCTCGGTCAGGCGGCGGATCGAGTTCTCGATCGCCAACTCGCCCGCGAGCGCAGCGAGGGCGTCCGGATCGGCCGGCGCGGTGGGCAGTTCGTCGCTGCCGGAGAGCCGCACGTCGGCGTCCGTGGCCACCCGGACCACCGGCAGCGCGGCGTCGAGGTAGTCCGCGGCTGCGGTGAGCTTGGCCCGAACTCCCTTGGCCAGACCGGATTCCGGATCGTCGACCGCGGCCCGCAACGCGGCCACCGAGCCGTACTCGAGCATCAGCGAGGACGCCGTCTTCTCTCCGACGCCCTTGACGCCCGGCAGTCCGTCGGACGGGTCACCGCGCAGCAGGGCCAACTCCGCGTACCCGATTCCGGGCCGGTCTGCGGGCACGCCGTACTTCTCGGCGACCTCGGCGGGGCCGAACAGTTCCGCCTTCGACAGCCCGCGTCCGACGTAGAGCACCCGCACCGGCACCGGGTCGTCGGCGACCACCTGCAGCAGGTCGCGGTCCCCGCTGACCACCACCACGGTGTCGGCACGCTCGCGGGCAGCCAGCGTGCCGAGGACGTCGTCGGCTTCGAAACCGTCCGCGCCGGCGGTGGCGATGCCCGCCGCGGCCAGCACGTCGAGGATCATCGGGACCTGCGGGGTCAGCGTGTCGGGCACCTCCTCGACGTCCGGCCCGGCCTCGTGCTCGGCGGCGACGCGGTGTGCCTTGTAGGACGGCACCAGGTCCACCCGGAACTGCGGTCGCCAGTCCAGGTCGAGGCACACCGCGAGACGGCTCGGCTGGTGCCGGGTGATCAACGCCGCGACCATGTCGGTGAAGCCACGCACGGCGTTGACCGGACGTCCGTCCTTCGACGTGAACGATTCGGGGAGCGCGTAATACGCGCGGAACCACAGGCTCGCGCCGTCGAGGAGAAGCAGGGGTCCAGTCATACGGCTCATCCTGCCAAACCTCGTTAGCCTGAGTGTCATGAGTGCACAGAGCTCCTCGAACGGACGATTCCCGACCGCCGTCTACGGTGAGCGCCTCCGGCGCGCCGCGGAGATCACCGCGGACGCAGGCTTGGACGCGTTGCTCATCACCCCCGGCCCCGACCTGAAGTACTTGATCGGTTCGGGCGCCGACTCGTTCGAGCGGCTGAGCTGTCTGGTGGTGCCCGCCGACGGCAGCCCGGCGTCGGTGGTGGTGCCAAGGCTCGAACTGGCGGCGCTCGGCGACTCGGCGACCTCGGAACTGGGCCTGCCGGTACGCGACTGGGTGGACGGCGTCGACCCGTATGCGCTGGTCGGGTCGCTGCTGCCGCAGCCGGGACGGACCGCCGTCGCCGAGGCGATGCCCGCGTTGCACGTCATCCCGCTGACCGCTGCGCTGGGCGCGCCGCCGATCCTGGCCACCGGGGTGCTGCGCGAATTGCGAATGATCAAGGACCAGGCCGAGATCGAGGCGTTGCGTCGTGCGGGCGCGGCGATCGACCGGGTGCACGCGCGGATGGGCGAGTGGCTGCGACCCGGGCGTACCGAGGCGGAGGTGGCCGCCGACATCGGGGCCGCGATCGTCGCGGAGGGACACACCGGGGCGGAGTTCATCATCGTCGGGTCGGGCCCGCACGGCGCGGACCCGCACCACGAGGTCTCCGACCGCACCATCGAGCCCGGGGACGTGGTGGTGATCGACATCGGCGGACCCGTTGCGCCGGGCTACAACTCGGACAGCACTCGGACCTACAGCATGGGGGAGCCGGGGCCGGAGGTTGCGGCGAAGTTCGCGGTCCTCGAACGCGCGCAGCAGGCCGCCGTCGATGCCGTGCGTCCGGGCGTGACCGCCGAGTCCGTCGACGCCGCCGCCCGTGACGTGCTCGCGGCCGAGGGCCTGGCCGACGTCTTCGTGCACCGCACCGGTCACGGGATCGGTCTGTCCGTGCACGAGGAGCCGTACATCGTGGCGGGCAACCGGATCGACCTCGCCGAGGGGATGGCGTTCAGCATCGAGCCGGGCATCTACTTCCGCGGTGACTGGGGTGCCCGGATCGAGGACATCGTGGTGGTCACCGCCGACGGCTGCGAGCCGATGAACACCCGTCCGCACGGACTCACCGTGCTGACTCCTTGACACTGCACACGGCTGTGTAAACGATGGTGTGTGACGCCGGACACACCGACGGTGCTCCCTCGACAGACCAGGACGTGCGCCATGACCGCGACTCCCGTGACCAGGCAAGGCTTCGGATCGATTCGGGCTGGTGGCCTGAACTGGGACGCTTTCCCGCTGAGGTTGTTCACCAAGGGGAACGCGCACTTCTGGGACCCACAGACCCTCGACTTCAGTCAGGACGCCGAGGACTGGGAGGGGCTGACCAGCGAGCAGCAGCGCAGCTCCTCCATGTTGTGCGCCCAGTTCATCGCCGGGGAGGAGGCCGTCACCGAGGACATCCAGCCGTTCATGAAGGCGATGTCCGTGGAGGGCCGGCTCGGTGACGAGATGTACCTGACCCAGTTCTGCTTCGAGGAGGCCAAGCACACGCAAGTGTTCCGGCTGTGGATGGATGCGGTCGGTCTGACCGGGGACCTGCATCGGTTCGTCGCCGACAACCCGTCGTACCGACAGTTGTTCTACGAGGAGCTGCCGGAATCCCTCGCTGTCCTGGAGACCGATCCGAGCCCGGCGAACCAGGTGCGGGCGTCCGTCACGTACAACCACGTCATCGAGGGCAGCCTCGCGCTGACCGGGTATTACGCGTGGCAGAAGGTGTGCACCGAGTGGCACATCCTGCCCGGGATGCAGGAGCTGATCCGGCTGATCGGGAACGACGAGCGTCGGCACATGGCGTGGGGCACGTTCACCTGTCGGCGGCACGTGGCCGCCGACGACAGCAACTGGGACGTCGTCCAGCAGCGGATGGCCGAGCTGATGCCGCTCGCGATCGGCCTGATCAACTGGAACAACGACCAGTTCGAAGTGCAGCCGTTCGGCCTGGACCCCGAGGAGTTCGTCGCCTACGCCGCCGACCGCGCCCAGCGCAGGCTCGGCGCGATCGAGTCCGCACGCGGCCGACCGATCGAGGAGATCGACCTCGACTACACCCCCGAGGTGCTCGAGGAGCAGTTCGGCGAGGAGGACGCAGCAGTGTTCGCGGAGTCCGCGGCCCGTTAGCGGCGAAGGAACTTCAAAGCCCGCTGCCCTCCGGGCGGCGCCTTCAATAGCCGTTCCAGCACGTTCGCTGCTTCGTCGTGGCTGGCGTCCGAGATCCGTTGCAGGCTGTGGTCAATCCTTGCGGATCCAGGCGGGCGTGATTCGTATTTCGCTGAGTCGCCAGCCTGCAGTCGTCCGTATTGCGGTGCCGACATCGTCCCACCGTCGCTCGTCGAGCAGGCGGGCGAAGCGCGTGAACAGGTCGGCGATCTCGGCGGTTCAGGTGCGGGCCAGTTCCTCAGCCATGCGGGCGGTGATGGTGGTCAGCACCCGGGCCGCGGTGGCCAGATCCTCGGGGGAGACCGCGCCATAGGCGGCGGCCACGATCGCACCCGTCTCGGCGCGGACCTTGCCGGCGAGCGCCGTACCGTCCTCGGTGGGCTCGACCAGATCAGCGGAAGTCTCTCGCAGCAGGCCGCTTTCGAGCAGTGCGGTCAGTGCGTTCCCGGCGTCACCGGGATTCCACTGGGTCATGGCGGCGACGCGGGTGATGTGGGCGGCCGGATCGACCGGCGCACCGGCGGCGACGGTCTGGTTGAGTACGATCCACTGCTTTTCGTCCAGCGTGGTACCGGCCAGTGCGCGGGTCAGAACCGCGGTGTGGTGCTTTTCGGCCTGGCCGATGACCGATGGGTTCAGGGTGACCGGGGCGGTGGTGTCCATGGCGATCTCCTCGTGCGGGGTGCTACTCGTTGACATGAACGATACTGACACTAAGTGTCATCAGTGTGCAAATACCAATTCACACTCCGTTTCTTTCGTGCCGGAGGTTCGTATGGGGCTACCATTCCGGAATGCCCATCGACGACCGCGCTCTACCGCTTCGTGAACGCAAACGGCTCCGCACTCGCCGCGCTCTGGCCGACGCTGCGCTACGGCTGTTCACCGAGAAGGGTTTCGCCGCGACCACTGTGGAGGAGCTGGTCGATGTGGCAGAGGTCTCGCGCAGTACGTTCTTCCGGGCCTTCCCCACCAAGGAGGCCGTGGCCGTCGAGGCCGAAACCGAGCTGTGGGCCGCCTATCTCGACGCCTTGACCGCCCACGACCTTGCTGGCCCGATGCTCGCCGCACTCCGGGACATCCTCACCGGCGTGGTCGCCGAGCTCCCGGACGACTGGGACGTCCGCTACGTCGCCACCCGCAAACTGGTCCTCACCGCCCCCAGCCTGCTCGGTCACGTCGAGTACACCCGATCCGGCATGGAAACCCAAGTAGCCCAACGGATATCGGACAAACTGGCACTCCCCGGCGGCGACCTGCGCCCCCGCGTTCTCGCCGAGCTGACCACCACGGCATGGAGCATCGCCGGCCGCGGCTGGGTCGCCGCCGATGCGAGCGGGGGCCGAGCCGATCTCCTCGAACGCCTGCATCAGGCATTCGCCGTCATCCCTGACGCACTCCAACTGTCGGCGTGAACCTGGTCCACCGTGCCTGATGTGCCGACCAACCCGAAGTGCACCGGCCACCGGGTGGATTGGTCACCGGACTGGAGTGATCTGCGACGTGATGGCGTGAGCGGCCAGGGAGTTCAGGAATTCAGTCGGGTCGACGACTTCGGCGGGGCCAGTGCGCCGGGTTTGAAGTCGTCGGACGCGAGCCGGGTGGCCGCCTCCACGGCCATGATCGCGGTGCCGCGGTAGGCGTCCGGGGGCCGGTGAGCACGCCGCGTACCGCGGTACCGTCGGATCCGATGGCGTCGAGCACCAACTCGTAGCGGAGGTCGGTGCCCGGCTCGGGCAGTGTCCAGCAGTTCGGGGGTGAAACTGGCGAGCTGGGCGAGCATGTGGCCGACATCCTGGCCAAAAGTCTGGAGTCGCGACGCGGCACCGGTCAGGCGATGAAGTTGCCGAACGTCGGGTTCGACTGGCACAACGGCATGCTGCCGAGGTTGATGGAGCCGAACACCATCGCCATCACGTTGCCGCGGCCGGTGTCCACGGTCTTGGAGTAGTACGGGTAGGCGCCCTCGAGATCCGCGATCCCGGTCTGGCCGGTGTCGAAGTTGACCCATGCGACGGTGACCTGTCCGGCGGCGGGGATCGGCGGCGCCGCCGGGAAAGTCTGGAACCTGATCTGCCCGGGATTGATTCCGGGCTCGGGTCCGGACTGTCCGGTCGCCCCGGTCAGCGACATCAGGCTGCCCTGGTTGGGGCAACCGATGGTCAGGGCCGGCGGCCCGAACGGGTGCGGTGGCAACGCCTGGCCCGGCGCCGCGACCAGCAGTGCGACGACCGCGGGCGTCGCGAGCGTCAGGATCCGAAGGGTTGTGCGTCGAGCGCCCATGGCTGCTCCTCGATTGGACGTCGCGAGCCCTGATTACCCCCGTGACTCAAGTCACACTAACGTCGGGGAGGGTGGCGAGTCGAGGGTCCTGCTCAGCGGCCGAGCAGCGTCGCCAGCCCCAGCGCGCGTCGCACGCTGACCTCGATCACCACCCGCTGCGGGTTCTCACGCGGCTGCCGGTAGCGGCGGGCGTACCGGGCCACCGCCTCGGCGACCGCGGCGGGCTCGGCGCTGACCCGGGCCGGACCTTCGAGGGTCAACCAGCGCGGCCCGTCGATCTGGGTGAGGGCCGCGTAGCCGCCGCGCTCGGCGTTGAGCGCCTTCTGCGAGCCGCCGTTGGTGATCACCCGTGCCAACTGAGTATCCGGATCCCAGGTGAACCCGACCGCGACCACGTGCGGGGTGCCGTCCCGGCGCAGCGTGGTCAGGGTGGCGAGGTGCCGATCGGCGAGGAATGCGAGCGCGTCCGTGGGCAACTCGGCGGGATTGAAGGGGGTGCGGGCCATGGTCAGACGCTAGTCCAGCACACTTGAGTGCATGAGCGTCGGATCGGTAGTCATCCTCGGTGGCCGCAGCGAGATAGGACTCGAGGTCGCCACCCGGCTCGCCCCCGGCAGGCCGGTGATCCTGGCCGCCAGACGCAGCGGGGATCTCGCCGACGAGCAGGCCGCAATCCGCGCCGCCGGCGCCACCACCGTGGATGCGGTCGAATTCGATGCGGACCACCTCGCCGATCACGGACGGGTGCTGTCGGAGATCGTCGAACGCGGACCGATCGACGTGGTGGTGCTCGCGTTCGGCGTCCTCGGCGATCAGGCCCGAGCCGAGTCCGATGCCCAGCACGCCGTCAACGTCGTCCACACCGACTACGTCGCCCAGGTCAGCGTGCTCACGCACCTCGCCCAACTGCTCCGGGCCCAGGGTTCCGGCCGGATCGTGGTGTTCTCCTCCGTCGCCGGCGCCCGCGTGCGGCGCGCCAACTACGTGTACGGCTCGGCGAAGGCCGGGCTCGACGGGTTCGCCAGCGGACTCGGTGACGCCCTGCACGGCAGCGGCGTCTCGCTGCTGCTGGTGCGACCGGGATTCGTGATCGGACGGATGACCGAGGGCATGAGCTCGGCACCGATGTCGAGCACGCCGGGGCAGGTCGCGGACGCGGTGGTCAGGGCGCTGGGCAAGGGCCGTGAGCGGGTCTGGGTGCCGGGCCTGCTGCGGCTGGCGATCGTCGTCATGCGGCTGCTGCCGCAACGGATCTGGCGCCGGATGCCCCGGTGACGCGGGTGACGCCGAAGAGCCTGAGCCTGCTGGCGCCGGTCGCGGTGGTCGGGATCGGCGCCGACGGCTGGGACGGGTTGTCGCCGAACGCGCGGCGCGCGGTCATCGGCGCGGACGTTCTGATGGGATCGCCGCGCCAGCTCGACCTGGTGCCGACCGGTGACGCACGGCGGGTGCCGTGGCCGACACCGCTGGTGCCCGCGCTCCCGGGACTGCTCGCCGAGCATGCCGGGCACCGCATCTGTGTGCTGGCCAGCGGCGACCCGATGTTCCACGGCATCGGCGTGACCCTGATCCGGCTGCTCGGCCCGAACCGGGTGCGGGTGCTCGCGCAGCCGTCGTCGGCGTCGCTGGCGTGTGCCCGGCTCGGCTGGGCGCTGCACGAGACGCCCGTCGTGTCCCTGGTGTCGGACCCGGTGTCGACCCTGCTGCCCGAGTTGTCGCACGACCGCCGGATGCTGGTGCTCAGCCGCGACGAACACACTCCCGCTCTCGTCGCAGAGTTGTTGCGCGAGCACGGTTTCGGCGAGACCGACATCACCGTTCTGGAGCAGCTGGGCGGTCCCGCGGAGGTCGGGTTCCGCGGACGGGCCGCCGGGTGGACGCGCGCGCCGGGCGACCGGCTGAACCTGCTCGCCCTGCACTGCCTGCGCACCCCGGGCGCCGTGCGCCACACCAGAATTCCGGGCCTGCCCGACGACGCGTTCGCCTCCGACGGGCAGTTGACCAAGCGGGAGGTGCGGGCGCTCACCCTCGCCGCGCTGGCACCCGAGCCGGGCGAACTGCTGTGGGACGTCGGCGGCGGGTCGGGCAGCATCGCGATCGAGTGGATGCGCACCGATCGGACCTGCCGGGCTGTCGGTTTCGAACGCGACGCCGATCGGCGTGACCGCATAGCCGAGAACGCGCTGCGACTCGGAGTGCCGGCACTCGAGGTTCGCGGCGCCGCACCCGCGTCGCTCGCCGACGCCCCGACCCCCGACGCGGTCTTCCTCGGCGGCGGGGTCACCGCACCCGGAGTGTTCGAGGCCTGCTGGGCCGCGCTCGACGTCGGTGGCCGGATGGTCGTCAACGCGGTGACCGCGGAATCGGAGGCACTGCTGCTGCGTTGGCGCAGCGAGTACGGCGGCGAGCTGCGCAAGTTCCAGATCTACCGCGGGTCCGCGCTCGGCGGCTTCACCGCCTGGCGCCCGCACCTGCCGGTGGCCCAATGGATCGCGACGAAGGAGACCAACGCGTGACAGTCCGCTTCATCGGCGCCGGCCCCGGCGCTGCCGACCTGATCACCCTGCGCGGGGCCCGGATCATCGGGCAGAGCCCGGTCTGCCTGTACGCGGGCAGTCTGGTGCCCACCGAACTGCTGGACCTGTGCCCGCAGGGTGCCGAGATCGTCGACACCGCGCGACTGAGCCTCGACGAGATCACCGACAGGCTGGTCGCCGCGAACGCCGCCGGCAAGGACGTCGCCCGGTTGCACTCCGGTGACCCGTCGATCTACAGCGCGGTCGCCGAGCAGACTCGACGGCTCGACGACGCCGGGGTCGGCTACGAGATCGTGCCCGGGGTGCCCGCCTTCACCGCGGCCGCGGCCGCGCTGGGCCGAGAGCTCACCGTTCCCGGTGTGTCCCAGTCGATCATCCTGACCCGGGTGTCCACCCTGTCCACGGCGATGCCCGAGGGCGAGGACCTGACCACCCTCGGTGCCAGCGGCGCCACCCTGGTGATCCACCTGGCGGCGCACCGGATCGACCAGGTCGCCGACGAACTGCGCGGAACGTACGGCGGCGACTGTCCGGTCGCGGTGGTCGCGTTCGCCAGCCGTCCGGACGAGGTGATCCTGCGTGGCACCGTGGATTCGATTGCCGCGCAGGTGCACGAGGCGGGGGTGACGAAGACTGCGGTGATCGTGGTCGGTCGGGTGCTCACCGCCGCGGGTTTCCCGGACAGCTACCTGTACTCGGCGACCCGGCCGCGCACGACCCACTGATGCGCCGGGTCCTGATCCTCGGCGGCACCTCCGACGCGCGCGCGGTGGCGGCAGCCCTGGTGGACGAGCCGGGGGTCGAGGTCGTGTCCTCGCTCGCCGGCCGTGTTCGTGATCCACGGCTACCCGAGGGCGAGGTCCGGGTCGGCGGGTTCGGTGGCGTCGACGGACTGCGAGAGTACCTGCGGGAGCATCGAATCGACGCCGTGGTCGACGCGACGCACCCGTTCGCGGCGCGAATCACCGCGAACGCCGCCACCGCCGCGGAACGTGTCGGAGTCCCGCTGCTGGTGTTGCGTCGGCCGGAGTGGTCGTCGGCGCCCGGAGACCTGTGGACCCACGTGCCTTCCCTCGCCGCCGCCGCGGCCGCGCTTCCGGCGCTGGGCAGTCGGGTGCTGCTGACGATCGGCCGTCAGGGCGTCGAGGTGTTCGCGACCGTCGACGCCGAGTTCTGGGTGCGGGCGATCGACCCACCCGACGGGGCGATGCCCGTTGGGGCGACACTGCTGCTGGCCCGCGGGCCGTTCGACGTCGAATCCGAACGGGACCTGATGCGCACCAACGCCATCGACGTGCTGGTGACGAAGAACAGCGGGGGAGCGCTGACGGAAGCGAAGTTGACCGCCGCCCGCGAATTGCGGGTACCGGTACTGATGGTGGACCGGCCCCCGCTGCCGGCGGGCTCCGCCGTCGTCACCGATGTCGCGGCGGCCGCGGCGTGGGCACGCCGGCCGGCGGACTGAGCTGGTGGTCCGTCGACAGCCCGTCCCGCTCTCCGAGAAGCACGCGATTCACGCACCTCGGTGTTCGATATGTTCCTGGATCAACCACTACTGCTGACAGGACCAACAATGAAGATCCTGATCGTCGGCGGCACCGGCATGATCGGCGCCCACACCGCACTGCACCTGCGAGAGCAGGGCAACGAGGTCACCGTGGCCGCGCGAAACCCGCGGGCCGCCGACTCGCCGGTGGGTGACTTCCCGGTACTGCTCGGCGACTACACCGAGCAGACGTTCACCGCCGCTCAGCTTTCGCCGTTCGAGGGCATCGTCTTCGCTGCCGGTCAGGACGTCCGACACATGGGCCGCGACGTCGACGAGGCGGAGTTCTGGGAGAAGACGCAGTCGGGGGGCGTGCCGAGGTTCGCGGCGCTGGCCAAGGAAGCCGGTGTCGCCCGGTTCGTCCAGGTGGGTAGCTACTACCACCACCTGCGGCCGGAGTACGCGGAGACGATGCCGTACGTTGCCGCGCGCAAGGCGGCTGACGAGGGGGCCCGCGCGCTGGCCGACGATTCGTTCAACGTCTCGACTCTGAACCCGCCGTCGATCCTCGGTGCCATCAGCGGGGTGTCCGCCAAGCGCTACCGGCGGCTGTTCTCCTGGGCCGCCGGCAACGAGCCGCAGATCCCGGACTTCGCGCCCACCGGTGGAACGAACTACATGTCGGCGGGTTCGCTCGCGGAAGCGATCTGGGGTGCGCTGCAGCGCGCCGAGTCCGGCAGGGCGTACCTGATCGGCGACCAGAACCTGAATTTCCGGGACTACTTCCAGATGCTCGTCGACGCCGCCGGGGGTAACCGCACCATCGAAGAGCGGAACGAGGAACATCCCCTCCTGCCGGACAGCTTCATCGTGCAGGGACGCGGCAACGTCATCGCCTACGAGCCGGACGCGGCCGAGACTGCGCTGCTCGGGTACACGCGCAACGACTGTGCGCGCGCGATCGCCGAGATGCACCAGATCGTGCTGGCCGCCACCGCGAACTGAAGCCCGAACGCACGGCTGGGTTGCTCAGATCCAGCCGTTGCGCTGTCGGGCCAGAATGCGAGCAGTGACCTCGCCCGACCAGGTCTCTTCCGGGACGGGCGAAGACTGCGCGGCGAGTCGAGGGTTGTCGAGCTCCGGATAGAGAGCCCGGGCGATCTCGCGGGACGCGTCCACGACAAGCGGCGCGACCCGTTCGAGCGGGGCGGTCCGGGCGTCACTGCACAGCGAGACGGCCGCGACCGCGCCCTCGGGTCCACGGATCGCGGAGGCGACGCAGCCCATACCGCGCACCGACTCACCGCGTTCGAATGCCAGCCCGCGGCGCTGCCGGATCCGGTTGAGCTCCTGATGCAGGGTGCCGAGATCGGTGATCGTGTTCTCGGTGCAGCGGTCGGGTCGGCTCGTGAAGAGGGCGTCGACGCGCTCGGGGGCCAACCACGCCAGCATCGCCTTGCCGCCCGCGGTCGAGTGCGCCTGCACACGGCCGCCGACCCGGGACGGCATCGAGATGGCCAGGCGCCCGCCGACCTTGTCGAGGTAGACGGCTTCGCGCCCGTCCAGGACCGACAGGTGCACCACCATGTTCGTCTGCATGTGCAACTGCAGCAGCAGCGGCGCGGCGGCCTCGCGGATCTCGGCGGTGCCGCCGCCGTCGGTGCCGAGGGCACGGCGGCCGAGCCGGTAGCCGAGGGCAGCGTGTTCGACCCAGTTCATCTTCACCAGCGAATCGAGGATCCGGTGCACGGTCGAGCGCGGCAGCCGCGAGCGGTTGGTGACCTGCTCCAGGGTCAACTGCGCCGCCCGGCCGTCGAACGCATCGAGGATCAGCGTCACGCGTTCGATCATGGAGAGCGGCGCCCCGCGTGTGCTCACCCGCACGGTGTTACCGGTGTCGACCGTCATCTGTTCTCCTCGGGTCCGGATCGAGGCCACCCGATCCGGAGAACTTGAGTGAATTCTGAAGTTGGGACAAGTGGTGACTGTGGACGGCCTCGACCGCCCGCGATGCTCTGTGACCCGCGCCTCGAAAGCCTCTCGGGGTGACAGGGACCACCGTGATACTAAGAACAAGCAACGATTATCACAAATACGTTGTGGTGAGCGTCCGGGACTCTGTCACGTCTCCGCGCTCGGGTGCTGCGCCCGCCGGAGCAGCCACTGGCGTTCGCGGGCATTGTCGGTCAACGCCGCTGCCACCTCGAACTCGGCGCGGGCTTCGTCGTCGCGTCCGAGCCGCGACAACAGGTCGCCGCGCACGCTGGGCAGCAGGTGGTAGGCGCGCAGGGCGGGCTCGTCGGCCAGGCGGTCGACGAGCGCGAGCCCGGCCTGCGGGCCCTGCGCCATCGAGACGGCCACCGCTCGGTTCAACACCACCACGGGGGACGGGGACAACGCGTACAGGCGTTCGTAGAGCGCGGCGATGCCGGCCCAGTCGGTGTCCTCGTACCGGACTGCCCGCACATGGCAGGCCGCGATCGCCGCCTGCAGCGAGTAGGGGCCGGTGCCGGCACGCAGGAGCGACTCGAGTCCGAGCCGGATGAACAGCCGGTTCCAGCGGCCGCGGTCCTGGTCGGCGAGCAGGACCGGTGCCCCGTCGCCCGCGACCCGGGCGCCGGTCCGTGACGCCTGCAGGTAGAGCAACGCGAGCAGACCGTGCACCTCGGGTTCGTCGGGCATCAGCGCCGCGAGCACCCGGGCCAGCCGCAGCGCGTCCTCGCACAGCCCGGGGCGCAGCAGGTCGTCGCCCGCGGTCGCCGAGTAGCCCTCGTTGAACACCAGATACACCACCTCGAGCACCGACGACAACCGCGCCGCCCGGTCGGCGCCGACGGGCACCTCAAACGGGACCCGGCGCGCCGCGAGGGTCCGTTTGGCCCGCACAATCCGCTGTGCGACAGTCGATTCGGGTGCGAGGACGGCACGAGCGACTTCCGCGGTGGTCAGCCCTCCGAGCAGCCGCAAGGTCAGCGCGATCCGAGCCGGGGCGGACAGCACCGGGTGGCAGGCGACGAAGATCAGCCGCAACAGGTCGTCGTCGATGTCGTCGGCATCGGGCGGCGACGACGGCGCGGGCGTGTCCTCCAGGTTGCGGCCGAACTCGACGAGCTTGCGGGCGTACGTCTGCTCCCGACGGACGACATCGACCGCGCGGTTTCGGACGGCGGCGACCAGCCATGCGCCCGGCCGGTCGGGGATCCCTGTCTGCGGCCACTGCTCGAGCGCGGCGACGAGAGCATCCTGCGCCAGTTCCTCGGCTCGGCCGACATCCCGCACGATCCGGGCCGCGGCCGCGATGACCCGCGGCGACTCGATCCGGAACACCGTCTCGATCGTCTCGTTCACCGCACGCGACCCCACGGATCCGATGACAGCAAACCCGCGGGGCCGGGTCAAGGCGGCCGCAATGTCGGCGGCGATCAGTCCTCCGCGATCTGACGCAGTTCGAGTGTCACGGTCCAGTAGTCCTCGTGCACCTTCAGGAAGCGTCGCGACCACTCGAGTGCCTCGGCCTTGTCCTTGCACTGCATGATGGCGTAGCCGCCTATGACCTCCTTGGTCTCGGTGAACGGCCCGTCGGTGTAGCTGAGCTCGCCACCGGACCAGGTGATCTTCGTGCCCTCCGAGCTCGGGGTCAGACCCTGGGTCTCGAGCATGACGCCGGCCTTGGTCACCTCGTCGAGCAAGGCGCCCATGCGTTCCATCAGTTCCGGGCTCGGGCCGTCGGCAGGGGCAGTGCGCTCGTCGACGTGGATGAGGGACAGGTAGCGCGGCATGGTGACTCCTCGGGTATCGCGGGCGGGGACTGTCCCCACCTCTACCTGTACGTCGATCGGCGGCGGTGGATTTCGACACGTCGCCGGAACTCGTTCGAGAATGTCCTTCCACGGGTCCGTCGACCGCTGGCGGCCGGCGGTCCCGCGCGCGGGAAGCAGAGTCCGGGTAGGTTTCCAGCCAATGAGCAGTGCGCAACCGGAGGAGCCCCCGATGACACCGTTGGTCCGCGTCCAGAACTTCGTCGTCTCCACCGACGGGTACGGCGCCGGCGAGGGACAGAGTCGCGAGCAGCCGTTCGGGCACGCAGATCCGACTGCCCTGATGTCGTGGGCGGGTGCGACCGCGCACTGGCCCAACCGCACCGACCCGGGCGGCAGCTACGGCCTCGACGACTACTTCACCCGCGACTTCCGGAACAACATCGGCGCCGAGATCATGGGCCGCAACAAATTCGGTCCACAGCGGGGTCCGTGGGAGAACCTGGACTGGCAGGGGTGGTGGGGCGACGAACCGCCGTTCCGCACGCCCGTCTTCGTCCTCACCCACCACGTGCGCCCCTCGTTCACCTTGGGGGACACCACGTTCCACTTTCTCGACGCGACGCCGCAGGAGGCCCTGGCGCGTGCATTCGAGGCCGCCGAGGGCCGGGACGTACGGATCGGCGGCGGCGTCGCCACCGTCCGGGAGTTCCTCGACTCCGGCCTGGTCGACACCCTGCACGTCGCCGTGGCCCCGGTCGAACTCGGTCGCGGCGAACGGCTGTGGACGAGCGCCGACGACCTGGTCGACCGCTTCCACCTCGAGAAGGTGCCCAGCCCCAGCGGCGTCGTGCACCACCTGTTCTGGCGGCGCTGAACACCTGCCCGGAACCTAGCCGGGGTAGCGCCGCGGGGTGAACACCTTCCGCTCGCCGCCGCTCTCGACGACCGTGGTGAGCGACGAACCGACGATCAGCAGGGTGCGCATGTCGATCTCTGACGGCTCCAGGTCGCCGAGTTCGACGATCCGCACGCTCTCCTCCGGGCCGGCGACGTCGCGGCCGACGATCACCGGGGTGGCGGGGGAGCGGTGCTCGAGCAGCAGGTCCTTCATCGCGCCGACCTGCCAGGTGCGCGAGCGCGACGCCGGGTTGTAGATCGCGATGGCCATGTCCGCGGCCGCGACCGCGGAGATCCGCTGCGCCACGATCTCCCACGGCTTGAGCCGGTCCGACAGCGAGATCATCGCGTAGTCGTGGCCGAGTGGGGCGCCGACCCGACTGGCGACGGCGTTCGCGGCGGTCATGCCGGGCAGCACGCGCACCGGCACGTCCGACCACTGCTCGTCGGCGGCCATCTCGATCACCGCCGCTGCCATCGCGAACACCCCCGGGTCTCCCGAGGACACCACGACCACCCGGGCGCCCCGCTTGGCCAGGTCCAATGCCATTGCGGCACGCTCGGACTCGACCTTGTTGTCGCTCGCGTGCCGGATCTGCCCGGGCCGCACCGGAACCCGGTTCACGTAGGTGGTGTAGCCGACGACGTCGGTGGCGCGGGCCAATTCGTCGCGCACCTCCGGCGTCGTCCAGGCGTCGTCACCCGGACCGAGGCCCACGACGGTGACATATCCCGACTCCGAAACGGTGTGCGCCGCCGGATTGTTCGAAGGACTCGGCACGATCGCGATGGAGAAGTACGGCACCTGCGACTCGTCGACCTCGGCGGCCGCGACCACCCGCTGCCGGTCGGTGCTGGCCCGTTCCACGTAACTGGCTTCGGCGAGGCGCCCCGAGTCCGAGAGCGCTTGGCGGACCGCCGGGAACGTGCGACCGAGCTTCAGGATCGCGGCGGAGTCGGTCGCACGCAGCCGCGCGGTGAGTTCCTCGACCGGCAGCGTGCCGGGCAGCACCGTGAGCACCTCGTCGCGCTCGACGAGGGGTACGCCGAGCGCGGCGGAGGCGGCGCTGATCGAGGTGACACCGGGGATCACCTCGGCGTCGAAGCGGTCGCACAGTCGCTTGTGCATGTGCATGTAGGAGCTGTAGAACAGCGGATCGCCCGCGGCGAGCAGAGCGACCGTCCGGCCGGCCTCGAGGTGTGCGGCGAGTCGCTCGGCGGCGACGGCGTAGAACTCGTCGATGGCGCCCTGGTAGCCGCCCGGGTGGTCGACCGTCTCGGTGGTCACCGGGTAGACCAGGTGTTCCTCGGTCTGACCCTCACGCATGTAGGGAGCCGCGACGGCCCGGGAGATGCTGCGGCCGTGCCGCGCACTGTGGAATGCGATCACGTCGGCCTCGCCGATGATCCGGGCGGCCTTGACCGTGACCAGTTCCGGGTCGCCCGGGCCGAGCCCGATGCCGAAGAGCTTGCCGGCCATCACTCGACCTCGCTGGCGATGGCGTTGAGGGCGGCCGCGGTGATCGCGCTGCCACCGCGCCTGCCCCGCACCACGAGGTAGTCGACCTCGCCCGCGCGCGCGATCAGGTCCTCCTTGGATTCGGCGGCGCCGATGAATCCGACCGGGCACCCGACGATCGCCGCGGGCTTGGGCGCCCCCTGGTCGATCATGTCCAGCAGGTGGAACAGTGCCGTCGGGGCGTTGCCGATCGCCACCACGGCACCCTCGAGCTTCGGACCCCACAGCTCCAGGGCTGCGGCCGACCGGGTGTTCTCGAGCTTCTCCGCGATGACCGGCACACGGGGATCGCCGAGCATGCAGACGACATCGTTGTTCGCGGGCAGACGCTTGCGGGTGACCCCCGACGCGACCATCGTCGCGTCGCAGAAGATCGGCGCGCCCGACCGCAGCGCCGACCGTGCCGCCGAGACCACGCCGGCGCTGAATGCGACGTCGTCGACGAGGTCGACCTGACCGCACGCGTGGATCATCCGGACCACCGTCTGCGACACGTCCGCGGGGAACCGCGAGAGGTCGGCCTCGGCCCGGATCGTGGCGAAGGACTGACGGTAGATCTCGGCTCCGTCGCGGATGTAGTCGGTCATGCGTCCCACGATAGTGGGATCAGGTGACGTCCCGATCCACCCGGTAGCCGTCGCTGGTCGCCACCACGTCCGCTACCTCGCCGCGCGGCCGACCGCACCGTCGCTCGCAGCCCACCCAGTGCTGGCGCCCCTCGACGGGCAGCTCACGGAAGTCCACTGCGGAGGCGAGATCGGCGCGGACGTCGGTCAGCGACTTCGCGCAGCCCGGCAACCCGGTGCACGCACTCACCTGCAGCCACGGCGAGTTCGCATCGAAGATCAATCCCATCGGCGCGAGCACCCGGACCACCTGTTCGGCAGTCCACTCGTCGAGATCGCAGAGCAGTACCGACTTCCACGGCGTCACGACCAGCGGCTTCTCCACAGCCGCCAGGAACTCGGCGGTCCGGGCGGGCAGCGTGCCCAGCCGCAGCCCCGCGGCCAGGGTGACCGCACCGTCGCCGTGGTCGAGCCAGCCGATCGGGCCCGCGTCGGGCGCGGACACGGCAACCGGATCGGCGGACGGGCTCAACCCGAGCCGGTCGAGGATCAACTCGGGGCCGCCGTCGATCTCGTGCAGTCGCCACTGCCGATCCCGGACCTCGAGCAGAGCGTGTGCGGCCGCCACCAACACATCGAGTCCGTCGGCCGCGTCAATCCTTGCGCCGCTGTCCCGCCCGGCCAGCATCAACGTCACCTCGCGATCGGTGACCGCGTGCAGGCCGATGTCGGCGGACAGCCCGGAGACGTCGCCGCGGCCGTCGTCGAGGCTGAACAGCACCCGACCCGGGAGGTCGGCGAGTGCCGGTCGGGCGCAGAGTGCGCGGTCGAGGTCGCGCACCCAGGCCCGGACGTCGATCAGGCCGCCGATCCGACCGGACAGGGGACTGGCGAGGATGTTGCGGACCCGTTCGTGGGTGGTCGACGGGAGCAGGCCGGCATCGGTGAGGCGGTCGGCGAGGGCAGGCGGGTCCGTCACGGCGCGGAACTGGACGTTGCCGCGTGAGGTCAGTTCGAGCTCCCCGTTGCCGAGGTCGCGGGCGGCCTCGGCCAGTGCCTGCAGCTGGGTGGGTTCGAGGAAACCGCCAGGCAGCCGGACGCGGGAGAGGGCACCGTCCGCCGCCTGGTGCACGGTCAGGGCACCGGGGCAGGCGTCGGGTCGGGAGCGATCGGTAGGGGAGGTTTCCGGAACAGACATCGCCGTCCAGGTTACGTCGTCCGCACCGGTACGATCAGCGGCGATTGCGGCAACTCGAGAGGAAACCGGTGTGAGTCCGGTGCGGTCGCGCCACTGTCACCTCGGTTCGCCGGGGGAGCCAGACCCTCCGAGCCTGCCGCCGAAGTCGCTGAACACCGAACCGAGCGGGGCGCGAAACCCCGAGGAGGCCACACCACGTGATCTTGCTTCTGTCGACGTCCGACACCGACCTGCTCAGTGCGCGTGCCAGCGGCGCCGACTACCGCTGGGCCAACCCCTCCCGACTGCTGGTCGGTGCCGATGAGTCGTTCCGCGGGCTCCACTCGGGCGACCTCCCGGGCCTGCTCGACGGCGTGGACCTGGTGGTGGTGCGCATCCTCGGCGGTCGCCGGGCCTGGGAAGAAGGCCTGGACGCGGTGCTCGCCGCCGGGAAACCGACGGTCGTGCTCGGCGGCGAACTCGCACCGGACGCGGAGCTGATGGAACTGTCCACCGTGCCGGGCGGCGTCGCCGCGCAGGCACACACCTACCTGGCCGAGGGCGGGTCGGCGAACCTGGCGAACCTGCACGACTTCCTCTCGGACACCGTGCTGCTGACCGGCTTCGGATTCGAGGCGCCGGTGCACACCCCGACCTGGGGTCACCTCGACCGCGCCGCCTTCCCGAATGGCCCATTGGTTCAGTCAGACCGACCGGGTGGGCCATTCGGGAAGCCCACCGTGGCGGTGCTGTACTACCGCGCCCAGCATCTGGCCGGGAACACCGACTACGTCGAAGCGCTGTGCCGGGCGATCGAGGAGTGCGGGGCACGGCCGATGCCGATCTTCTGCGCCTCGCTGCGCACCGCCGAACCGGAACTGCTCGACACCCTGCGCTCGGCCGACGCAATGGTCGTGACGGTGCTCGCCGCGGGCGGCACCAAGCCGGCCGGTGCGTCCGCGGGGGAGGACGACGAGTCCTGGGACGTGACCGAGCTCGCGGCGCTCGACGTGCCGATCCTGCAGGGCCTGTGCCTGACCAGCAGTCGCGAGGCCTGGGAGTCCAACGACGACGGACTGTCGCCGATGGACGTCGCGACGCAGGTCGCGGTGCCCGAGTTCGACGGTCGGCTGATCACGGTCCCGTTCTCGTTCAAGGAGATCGACTCCGACGGCCTGACCACCTACGTGCCCGACCCCGAGCGGGCGGCCCGGGTGGCGGGTATCGCGGTGCGGCACGCCCGGCTGCGGCACATCCCGGTGGCGGACAAGCGGATCGCGCTGATGCTCTCCGCCTACCCGACCAAGCACGCCCGGATCGGCAACGCGGTCGGCCTCGACACCCCGGCGAGCGCGATCGCGCTGCTGACGCAGATGCGTGCCGCCGGCTACGACCTCGGACCGCTCGACGGCGAAGACGCACTGCCCGGCCTCGCGGCGGGCGACGGCGACGCACTGATCCATGCGCTGATCGCGGCGGGCGGACAGGACCCGGACTGGCTGACCTCCGAGCAGTTGGAGGGCAACCCGATCCGCATCTCCGCCGAGCGGTACCGGCGGTGGTTCGCCACCCTGCCCGACGACCTGCGCGACGGCGTCGAGAAGCACTGGGGCGCCGCGCCCGGCGAGCTGTACGTGGACCGCGCCGCCGACCGCGACGGCGAGATCGTCATCGCCGCCATGCAGGTCGGCAACGTGGTGCTCATGGTGCAGCCGCCCCGCGGGTTCGGCGAGAATCCCGTTGCCATCTACCACGATCCGGACCTGCCGCCGAGCCACCACTACCTGGCCGCGTACCGCTGGCTGGCCGCCGACCAGGCCGACGGCGGCTTCGGTGCGGACGCGATCGTGCACCTCGGCAAGCACGGGAACCTGGAGTGGCTGCCCGGCAAGACGCTCGGCATGTCCGCCTCCTGCGGCACCGACGCCGCACTGGGCGAACTGCCGCTGATCTACCCGTTCCTGGTCAACGACCCCGGCGAGGGCACCCAGGCGAAGCGGCGCGCGCACGCCACCCTGGTCGACCACCTGATCCCACCGATGGCCCGCGCCGAGTCGTACGGCGACATCTCCCGGCTCGAGCAGCTGCTCGACGAGCACTCGAACATCTCCGCGCTCGACCCGTCCAAGCTGCCCGCGATCCGCCAGCAGATCTGGACGCTGATGCGCGCGGCGAAGATGGACCACGACCTGGGCCTCGCGGAGCGTCCCGAGGAGGACGTGTTCGACGACATGCTGCTGCACGTCGACGGCTGGCTGTGCGAGATCAAGGACGTGCAGATCCGGGACGGACTGCACATCCTCGGGCGGGCACCCGAGGGGGACGCCGAGGTCGACCTGGTGCTCGCCATCCTTCGGGCCAGGCAGATGTGGGGCGGGGAGCGCACCGTGCCCGGACTACGGGAAGCGCTGGGGCTCAGCGAATCCGAGGTCGGTGTCGACGGCACCGAGGAGCGCACTCGCGTCGATGCCGTCGAGGAGACCGCGCACGGACTGGTCGCCGCACTGCAGGCCGCGGAGTGGGATCCGACTGCGGCCGCACGGATCGGCGGCGCGCACGGCGAGCAGGTGGTCGCGGTGCTGGAGTTCGCCGCGGCCGAGGTGGTGCCGCGGCTGCGGCAGACCGCCGGCGAGATCGAGCAGGTGCTCCGCGCTCTCGACGGCCGGTTCATCGCCGCGGGTCCGAGCGGCTCGCCGCTGCGCGGGCTGGTGAACGTGCTGCCGACCGGGCGGAACTTCTACTCGGTGGACCCGAAGGCGGTCCCGTCCCGCCTGGCCTGGGACACCGGGCAGGCGATGGCCGAGTCGCTGCTGGCGCGTTATCTCGCCGACCACGGCGAGTACCCGCGGTCGGTCGGGCTGTCGGTGTGGGGTACCTCGGCGATGCGCACCTCCGGCGACGACATAGCGGAAGTCTTTGCGCTGCTCGGAGTCCGGCCGGTGTGGGACGAGGCGTCGCGCCGCGTCACCAGCCTCGAGGTGATCTCCCTCGAGGAACTCGGGCGCCCCCGCGTCGACGTCACGGTACGGATCAGTGGCTTCTTCCGTGACGCCTTCCCGCACGTGCTCGCCCTGCTCGACGACGCGGTGCGGTTGGTCGCGGCACTCGACGAGCCGGCCGAGACCAACTTCGTCCGGGCTCATGCTCAGGCCGACCTGGCCGAGCACGGAGACGACCGCCGGGCCACCACCCGCATCTTCGGCTCCAAGCCGGGCACCTACGGCGCCGGACTGTTGCAGCTGATCGACTCCAAGAGCTGGCGAGGCGACGCCGACCTCGCCGAGGTGTACACCACCTGGGGCGGGTACGCGTACGGTCGCGGGCTCGACGGCGCGCCCGCGTCGGAGGACATGCGCACCGCGTACCGCCGAATTGCGGTGGCCGCCAAGAACACGGACACGCGCGAACACGACATCGCCGATTCGGACGACTACTTCCAGTACCACGGCGGCATGGTCGCCACCGTGCGTGCGCTCACCGGGAAGTCACCGGAGGCGTACATCGGCGACAGCACCCGGCCCGACGCAGTCCGCACCCGCACGCTCTCCGAGGAGACCGCTCGGGTGTTCCGCGCCCGCGTCGTCAACCCGCGCTGGCTCGAGGCGATGCGCAGGCACGGGTACAAGGGCGCCTTCGAGATGGCCGCGACCGTCGACTACCTCTTCGGGTACGACGCGACCACCAACGTCGTCGCGGACTGGATGTACGAGAAGCTCGCCGAGACCTACGTGCTGGACGAGCAGAACCGCAAGTTCATGTCCGAGTCCAATCCGTGGGCACTGCACGGGATTGCGGAGCGTCTGCTCGAGGCGGCCGAACGGGACATGTGGGAGCACCCCGAGCAGGCCACCCTCGACGGGCTGCGTGAGGTGTACCTCGAGGCCGAGGGCGAACTCGAGGGGGAGTGATCCACCGAAAACGGCTGTGGCCGACCCGGCGTCCGGGTCGGCCACAGCCGTATCGGCAGGTTCTGTGCGTCAGACCTGCACGGGTCCGCGCCGGATCATGAGCGTGAACCCGATGGTCGCGAGCGACAGCACGATCAGCATCACTCCGACCGTGTTCAGACCGCTCACCGTGTTCGCACCGCTCGCCAGCGCCGTGCTCGACAGCAGCATCGTCGCGATCGAGGTTCCGATGCCGGAGCCGCCGGTGCGGATCACCGCGTTGGTTCCGGTCGCCTCACTGGTGGCGTGCTCGGGCACCGCTTCGACCAGCAGGTTCGGCAGCGCCGTGTAGGCGAAGGCCGAGGCGACGGAGACCGCGATGACCATCGCCATCATGCCGACCAGCGAGTCGTGGAAGGCCATCATCATCACCACCCCGACGAGGAACAGGGAGGTGCCGAGCAGCATCGACACCCGCGCGCCGACCTTGGCCGCGATCCGGCCGCTGAGCGGGGTGCAGACGAACCCGAACATCGAACCGACGAACGAGAGCCAGCCGGCGTTGGTCGGAGTCAGGCCGAGACCGAACGGCGCCGTCGTCGGGGACTGCAGGATCATCGGCACCAGCATCTGGACGACACCCATCGGGCCCACCGAGATCGCCAACGTCGCGAGCATGGTCAGGGCGAACTTGCGGTCGGTGAACTGCCGGACGTTCACGACCGGTGAGGTGACCCGCAGCTCCCACAGCACCCACAGGACCAGCGCGACCATGCCGCCGATCACCAGGCCGAGAGTGGCCGGGTCGGTCCATCCCCAGCTGGTGGACTTGCTGATGCCCAACAGCACTGCGGCGATGGCGGGTGCGAATGCGATGGTGCCGACGTAGTCCACCTTCTCCGTCGTGCCCTTCGGTGGGCGCCACGGCAACACGAACGCGACCAGCGCGATGGTGCCGAGCGCGTAGACGGCGGCGACCACGAAGATCATGTGCCAGGAGGCGTGGTCGAGCATGTAGCCCGCGATCAGCAGGGCCGCGGAACCGGCGGCCACCGCGGAACCGGAGATGACGGCGACGGCGACCGGGACTTTGGCGGGGGGCAGGTGCTCGCGGGCCAACCCGATGCACAGCGGCAGGATCGCGCCCGCGACGCCCTGGATGGCGCGTCCGGCGATGATCCAGCTCATGCTGTCGCCAACTGCGCTGACGATCGACCCGACGGCGGCTGTGGCCAGCAGCACGATCAGCACCCGTTCGCGGCCGTACATGTCGCCGAGTCGCCCACACACCGCCGCCGAAGCGGCCGCCACCAGCAGGAAGGCGGTCACGGCCCAGCCGGCCGTCGCGGCGTCAGTGTGGAAGTCCACGATGAACGTGGGGAGCGCGGCATACACCATCGCGGTCTCGAAGGCGCTGATGATCTCCACCGCCACGAGAACGGCGATGATCACCCAGATCGGCCGGCTCCGGTTGTACCGGCCCTTCCGTTCGGCGCCAGGGGGCACATGTTCGATACGGATGTCGTCTGTTGCAGTCACTGAACGCTTGTCTCCTGCGTTGGAACGAATACTGATCCCCGATGTGCGCGAAACGTCCCCGCGCGCACGACTGCTGAGGGTAGATTCTTCTGGACCTGTGCAACCCTATCTTCCCGGTGACCGAGACCACAGCCCGTACGCTGATGTCATGGATTCCACACTCGGCGACATCGGTGCCGCGAAGTACGTTCTGCTGACCACGTTCCGTAAGGACGGTACCGGTGTGCCGACTCCGCTGTGGGCGGCACTCGACGGTGACCGTCTGCTGATGTGGACCGTCACCGACTCGTGGAAGGTCAAGCGGATCAAGCGGTCGCCGACGGTGACGATCGCCGCGTGCGACGTACGCGGGAATCAGAAGGGCGCGGCGATCGAGGCGTCCGCGGCAGTGCTGGACGAGGCGGGCACCGACCGCGCGCGCGACGTCATCGCCGGCAAGTACGGGATCCTCGGTTGGCTGACGATGAAGGGGAGCCTGCTCCGCCGCGGCAGGACCGGCACGATCGGCTTGGCGATCACCGCCGCCTGATCGTGCCGGTCCGACCGGTCAGGACCCGGTGCTGCCGGTGCTGCTGCCGGCGGCCAGCGACCCGAGCGGTCCGCCGTCGCTGCTGCCGAGCGGGCCGAGAAGCCCGCCGAGGTCCGGTACGAGGTTGTACGTGAAGATGACCGAGGGGGTCTTGCCTGCGTCGGCGAGGCGGGTGGCTGCGCCGGTCGGCACCAGGTACGAACCGCCGCCGCCGCCCGTACCCGAAACCCCGCCGCCGCCGCCGTAGAGGCCTGCGCCGCCGTCGCCGCCGGTGCCCTCGCCCTCGCCGCCGACCGCGAGCGACCCGGCCTTGGCCGAGCCGCCGCCCGCCCCGCCCGCGACTGCGGTGCCGGCTTTGCCACCGCCCGTGCCGGTCGCGTCCAACCCGGCGTCACCGCCGGGTCCCCCCGGTGCTCCTCCGCCGCCACCGGGGGCGACGACGACGCGCGAAGCCAGACCGGCAGCGCGGTCGGCGATCGACTTGGTCGCAACCGACGACGCGCCACCGCCGCCACCGACCCCGTCGGCACCGGCACGGACGTACAGGGTCGAACCGGGGGTGACGGCGATGACGCCGTCGACGATCCCGCCCCGACCGCCCGCAGACCCCTGGCTCACCCCGGAGCCGCCGATCGCGGTGACGTGCATGCTGGTGACCCCGGCCGGCACGACCAGTGTCTGCTCGGCCGAGGTCCCGGTGACACCACAGGTCACCAGCGTTCCGGACTGCGCGCAGCCGACCACCACCTCCGCCGAGGCGACACCTGCGCCGGCCGCGGTGGCGACCACCGCAGTCGCCGCCACCCCGATCGCCGCGGCCGCTCCCATCGTGCGCCGGAATCGCGTCGACCCCGCTTGACGTACTCGCCTGTCCATCAACCAAACCTCGCTGAATTCTGTGCCGATCCGGGGCGGACGCCACCGGCGGGGGAAGCATGCCACGGGCGATGCCCGCAGGTGGGCGGTATCGCGGACATTCCGTCGCTCCTGCGGGCACCGAACCGAGCGCGTAAGGCGTTAGGAGCCAGTGCTTCCCGATCCGTCGGAACTGCCCGCGCTCCCGGACCCGCCGGAGCTGCCCGCACTGCCCGAGCCGTCGGAACTGCCTGCGCTCCCGGACCCGCCGGCGCTTCCGGTGTCGGTCACCACTCCTGCGGCGTAGTCGATGCGCACGGTGGCCCGGGATCCGCGGGCGGCAAGACTCGTCGTGCCACCGGCGGGGACGAGGAACGATCCGCCGCCGCCGCCGGTCACGGACCCGCCGCCGCCGTACAGGCCGCCACCGCCACCGTCGCCGATGGGGCCTCCCGAGCCGCCGTCGCCGAGAGCGCCGGCAGTGCCGCCGACACCGCCTGCGCCGCCGGCGTCCTGAGTCCCCGCCTGGCCCCCGGTCGCGACCGACGCGGATTGCCCGGCGTCACCGCCGGGACCGCCCGCCCCGCCGGCCCCGCCTCCGGGGGCGACGAGGAGCCTCGCCTGCAGACCCGAGGCCGTCCCGACCGAGGCGTACCCGCCGCCCGGGTTCAGTCCGCCGCCACCGCCGTTCCCCGTCACGATGTAGAGCTTCTGGCCAGCAATGACGGGGAGGTCCGCGACCACGGTGCCGCCGCGGCCGCCCTGGATCCCGCCGCCCTGGCCGCCGGTCGCCGTCACCGCCACGGTCGTGACGCCGCCGGGGATCGTGAGGTAGTACTCCGAGCCGGCGAAACTGTCGTAGTAGCAAGTTGTGTGCCCGATGGTGGTCGAACAACCAAGGGTTACCCCTTGCGCCGTCGCGGTCCCACCGACCAGCGTCGTGGCTGCACACGCGACCGCGAAACCGGCCGCGGTCGCGAGGCCCGCTGACCGCCGCACCCGCCCCGAACTCATCTGACCCATCATCAAGACACCTCGCTCACTCGTACCGCTTGCTGACACGCATTCGTACCGAGGCAAACGCCACCGGCGGGCGGAAGCATGACATGGACAGCGGTCCAGATGTGAGGGATTTGGGTTTACGACTCCGGTCGTTCGGCCGGCTAGTCTTCGTTGAAGCCGCGCAGCCGATTCAGTTCGCGCCGTTCACGTTTCGTCGGGCGGCCGGCGCCGCGATCACGCTGAGGGACGGCGAGCAGTACCTCGCGGGGCGGCGGCGGGGGAGTCTTGTCGATCAGACACAGCGCCGCCTCGGGTGCGCCGACCCGCTTCTTGAGCAGTCGCGCCACCACGACGATCCGCTCGGTTCCGGCGACGCGCACCCGCACCTCGTCGTCGACGCGCAGCAGTTGCGCGGGTTTAGCCGGGGACCCGTTCACTCGGACGTGGCCGGCCCGGCACGCGGCCGCCGCCGCGGATCGGGTCTTGAACAGGCGAACCGACCACACCCAACTGTCCAGGCGGACGCCCGAAGATTCTGCCGTTGACACGCCCCCAGCGTACTGGCCGACGGATCAGCGCCGCCCCGCGCCGCCGAGGGTCACCGGCCGCAGGAATTCGGACACCAGCTCCCGATCCCACCAGGCGCCGGTGGCGCGCCGACCGCGCCGGTCCGTGAAGTGGTACTCGTACAGCCGGGCCCGCACGAAGGTCGGGGGAGCTTCGCGGAACGGGTTGTGCCGCAGCAGTTTCAGTGTGGCTCGGTCATTCTCGAGCAGCTTCCCCATCAGGGCGAGGAACCAGGTGTCCGCGTAACTCGGCGAGATCGCGGCGAACCACATGAGCCAGTCGAGACGCAGGTGATAGGGGGCGAACTGGCGGGGACGACGGCCGGGATCGCCTGGCTTGCCCTTGAATTCGTACTCGCGCCACTGCGAGGTCGGGCCGGGAGGGGCGTCCGTCGTGCCCTCGAGCACGACCTCCATCCGGACGCGAGTGACGCTGCCGAACGCACCGTACGTGTTGACCAGGTGCCACCGGTTGAACGACGCGTTCATCATCTGGCGATGCCCGAGGAGGTTGCGCACTGGCCAGTAACTGAGCACCACCACCAACACGGTGACCGCCGCGACCAGGACTGCGAAGGCGACCGGCCCCGGCGCCGTTGCGGGCGGCGCGATCGGCAGGACGCGCTCGAGGAAGGACTCCGGCAGCACCGACAACCCCAGCACAATCGCGACCCAGTTCAGCCAGGAGAAGTTCCCGCTCGCCACCAGCCAGAGTTGGGTGACGACCATCAGTCCCGCGGCGGCCCCGGCGATCGGTTGCGGCGCGAACAGCAGGAACGGCACGACCAACTGGGTGACGTGATTTCCCGCTGCCTCGATCCGGTGCAAGGGCTTCGGGAGATGGTGGAAATACCAGCTCAACGGGCCCGGCATGGGCTGGGTCTCGTGGTGGTAGTACAGACACGTGAGGTTTCGCCAGCAGCGGTCGCCACGCATCTTGATCAGCCCGGCGCCGAATTCGAGCCGGAACAGCAGCCACCGCAGCGCGATCATCACCGCGAGCGGCGCCTCGGTCGTCGAGTTGCCCAGAAAGGTGGCGAGGAACCCGGCCTCGAGCAGCAGCGACTCCCAGCCGAAGGCATACCAGGTCTGTCCGACGTTCACGATCGACAGGTACAGCAGCCACATCGCGAACCACACGAGCATGCATGCGGCCAGTGGCAGCCGCGCCGTCACTCCCGCGGCCGTGAGAACGGCCAACCCGGCGCCGGTCCACGCGACGACCGCGAAGAAGCGGTCGGAGTAGTGCAGGTGGAAGACGCTCGGCGCCCGCCGGAAGCGCATGCCGCGGAGGTAACGGGGGATGGGGAGTAGTCCGTTCGTCCCGAGCAGTGCACGAAACTGGTTCGCGGCGCACACGAATGCGACGGCGTACAACACTGCCAGGCCCTCCGTGAAGAGCCATCGGCCGAGCCAGCTACCTCCCGCAGCAAACCAGTCCATCGCCGTCACCTCGATGACGGGTGCCCCGTGCAGGGCACCTGAATCGGACGCTACTCCGCGGAGGGCCGGGACGAGCGGACCGATTCATGTCCGCCGGTTCCCTGGACCGGGCGGACATGTGGCCGGCGGGCCCGGGGCTCAGGCGCCCGTCACGGCCATCGTCGGCGCGGACGCCGACTCGGCACCTTGGGCGCGCCGGGCCGAGCGCAGCTGCGGCGAGAATCGGTCGAGCACGGCCCGCAGGCCCGGCTGCTCAGCCGCCAACTCGTCCCACGCCACGTACGGTGGAGTTCCGTCCTCGATCGCCTGGTCCAGCTTCGCGGCCAAGTGATTGGTCCAGCGGTGCTGCAGGGCCAGGATGAGGCCGTCGACACCACCGAAGAGGCGCTCGGCGTCTGGCATGTTCGCAAACAGCAGCGGCGACTGCGCGTCAGCGGTCGCCCGCTCCAGAACCGTCTCGATGATTGCTGTGCGTGCGTGGACGTCGGACCATGACATTCTGATCGCCTCTGTGATTTCCGGTGTGCTACTGGGACAGAAGCAATTGTCGGCGGGAGGGAGGAGTCGTCGAGAGAGTAGCGCGCTACCCCATTTGTCGGGAATGAGAAGCTGGGTGTCGTAGGTAGCGGGCTACTCCACATGCGGGCCCTGTTCTTGCGGGTCAGGAAGCTGCCCGTGGCAGCCGCAGCACCAGGCGGACGCCGCCGAGCGGGCTGTCCTCGAACCAGGCCGCGCCCCCGTGCAGCTGCGCCTGCTGCCGGATCAGCGCCAGACCCAGCCCCGATCCGTCCGGCGCCGCGCCGGCGCCCCGGCGGAATCGTTCGAACAGCACCTCGCGGTCGCCGACCGGGACGCCCGTGCCGTCGTCGGACACCGTGACGACCACCGCGTCCCGACCGTCCCGGGCGGCGATCTCGATCACGTGTGCGCCTCCGTGCCGGATCGCGTTGGAGACGGCGTTGTCCACCGCCAGTCGCAACCCCGCCGGCAAGCCGGTGACAGTGAGCGTCGCGGGCACGTCCAACCGGACGGTCACCCCGCCGTAGCTTCGCGCCGCGTCCTGGGCGGCCCGGTCCAGCAGCTCGGCCAGATCGACCGGCACGAAGTCGGCACCCGACGACAGTTCGCCGGCCGCCAGCCGTTCCAGCGCACGCAGAGTTGCCTCCACCCGCCGCTGCGTACGCAACGCGTCGGCCAGGACCTCCTGGCGCGTGGCCGGCGACAGGTCCAGTGTCGCCGCCACCTCGAGGTTCGTGCGCATCGCCGTCAGCGGCGTGCGCAACTCGTGGGCAGAGGCCGCGGCGAAGTCGCGCGCCGTCTCCAGTGCCGACTCCCTGCGGGCGCGCTCGTCCGCGTTGGCGTCGAGCAGCTGCCGCAGGGCCGCGGCCAGCTCCGCGGCTTCCTTCGCCCCCGATACCCGGGGCGGTGGCGCCGCAGGGTCGACGCCGAGGCGGCGCGTCTGTTCGGCCAGCCGACGCAACGGGCGGACGGCCACCCCGGCGAACAGCCAACCCAGTGCCGCCGCCACGAGCACCGCGGCGAAGCCGATCACCACGGTCCACCGGTGCAGTCCGGAGATCGTCGACCGAGCCGGGGCGATCGGCGCCCCGACGGAGATCGTCGCGCCGAGCCCACTGATCACCTCGACCGTCCGCACCCGGTACTGCGTGCCGTCGACCGTCGCGTCGCTCCAGCCCTCCGGCGCCGGGGGCAACGCCGCGGCGGTCGTCGACAGCACCAGCTCACCTACGCGCAGCGTGCCTGCGTAGTCCGGCGGTAGCGGCAGCGGTCCCTCCAGGACCCGCAGGCTGGTGAGGTCGGCCGCGGTCACCTGGGTGACCGAGTCGAGTTTGGCGTCGAGTTGGGCCGTGACCTGGCGGTCGATGCCGACCCAGGCGACCCCACCCAGCAGCAGCACGACCAGCGCCGTGCCGAGGGCCGCCGCGGCCGTCACCCGCAGCCGCAGCGATACCGGTCCCCGGCGCACAGTCATCTCTCTCGCAGCACGAACCCGACGCCACGCACGGTGTGCAACACCCTGGGCACGCCGTCGAACTCCAGCTTGCGACGCAGATAGCTCACGAACACGTCCACCACGTTCGTCTCGGTCTCGAAGTCGTATCCCCACACCGACCCGAGCAGGGTCTCGCGACTGAGCACGATCCCGCGGTTCTCCGCCAACGCGGCGAGCAGGTCGAACTCCCGCTTGGTCAGGTGCACTTCGGTGCCGCCGACGTCGACGCGCCGGCCGAGCAGGTCGACGGCGACCGGGCCGACGCGGACCGTCCCCTCGGCGGGTGCGCTCGCGGGTTCCGGTCGCCGCCGCAGCAGGGCGCGGATCCGCGCGACCAGCTCGCCGAACTCGAACGGCTTGACCATGTAGTCGTCCGCACCGGCCTCGAGCCCCGCGATCCGGTCGTCCACCGCGCTGCGCGCGCTGAGCACGCATACCGGGACGTCGTTGTTCACCGCGCGCAGTGCCGTCACCACCCCCACCCCGTCGAGCACGGGCAAGTTCAGGTCCAGCACGACCAGGTCCGGATCGTGCTCGTCGACGGCACGCAGGGCGGCCGCCCCGTCGGCGGCCGTGAGGACCACGAAGTCCGAGAGCTCCAGGCCGCGCCGGAGCGCGGTCAGGACGTCGGCGTCGTCTTCGACGATCAGTACTTTCTGGACCGCAACCACTCCTTCATCTTGCAGCGTCGGGTCGCCCGTCGCGGACGAACGCGCGCTCAGGCCGCGGCCGGGCGAACTGCCAGCAGCGACTCCACCGAGTCCGCCCACCGCAGATAGCCCTCGGTCCACTGCTGCGCCGGTTCGGCGGCGAACAGCAGGACGTCGAGCTCGTCGTCGGGCGTGTCGCCCGGCAGCACCGAGGCCATCCAGCCGCGACCGGGCTCGGTGACGAGCACCTCACGGCAACTCTGCTCGTCCGCGACGATCGCGGCCAACCCGCGGGTCCGCAACTCTGCGGTCGTCGTGGTGACGCACCGCCGGTCCCAGTTCGTCTTCCGAATGCCCGACATGACGCCTCCTGGTCTCTCGAGATATCTTGCTCTCCAAGAGAATTCGCTTCCCTGAAAGCCTGTGACCCAAGACTAGAGTCGCGAGTTCAGGGTTCCGTTGCGGTCGAGTAAGGACTCTGTGAGAGTCGCGAACGGTGCCGGAACGGGCTCAGGCGAGCGCGTCCAGGTACACCCAGTGCCCGTCTTCGCGGACGAACCGACTGTTCTCGTGCAGCGAGTCCCGCACCCCCGACTGGCGGAGGTAGGCGACGAACTCGACGGTGCCCTCGGAATCGAACAGTCCGCCGCCGGTCGAGCCGAGCACGTCCAGTCGCAACCAGCGTTGTCCCGGATCGAGATCCAACCCGGGCGGACGGGTACTGCTGTGCCAGGTGCGCAGCAGGTAGTCGGCGTCGCCGACCGCAAAGGCCGAGTAACGCGACCGCATCAGCCGGTCCGCTGTCGGCGCCGCGGTCTCCCCGGAATGGAAACGACCACAGCACGATCCGTAGGTGTCTCCACTCGAGCAGGGGCAGCGCGCCGACGGGTCGAACACCGGCGCCGTCACCGGGCCTCGCTCACCGACGACATGTGGAAGTCGGGGATCCGTAGCGGCGGCATCGCGGTGCGCGTGAACCAGTCCTTCCATTCCCGCGGCAGCGTGGTCTCCGTGGCCCCCGCCTCACCGACCCGGCGCAACAGGTCCAGCGGACTCTCGTTGAACCGGAAATTGTTCACCGCGCCGGTGACCCGGCCGTCCTCGACGAGGTAGACCCCGTCCCGGGTCAGACCGGTCAGCAGCAACGTCGCCGGATCCACCTCCCGGATGTACCACAGCGTGGTCAGCAGAAGCCCACGCTCGGTGCGTGCGACCATGTCGTCGATCGACGCGTCGCTGCCGCTGGTCAGCAGCAGGTTGTCACCGGGTACCGCGACCGGGGCGCCGAACTCGCGAGCGGCGTGGCGCGGATACGCCAACGCGTTGACGGTGCCCTCCCGCACCCAGTCCACCCGGCCGGTCGTCATCCCGTTGTCGAACACCGACAGCGTCTCGCTGGACGAGGCGGTCGCGACGAACGGCGAGTACTCGAGTCCCGGCGCGGCCGGGTCGGAGTACAGGGTCAGCGGGATGTCGGTCAGGCGTTCGCCGACGCGGGTGCCGCCCGGTCGGGACAGTGCGGTGTGACCCTCCTGCGCGCCGCGACCTTCCATCGTCCACATCAGGTAGATCATCAGGTCCGCGACCGCGGACGGCGGCAGCAGTGTCTCGTACCGCCCGGCGGGCAGCGAGACGGTGCGGTCCGCCCAGTCCAGTCGGGTAGCCAACTGGGACAGCAGGTTCGGTATCGACACGTCTGCGAAGTCGCGGGTCCCGGCACCGACCCAGGCGCTCGCGTCGCCGCGCTTGCCGTTGACCTCCACCGAACCGGTCGGCTGGGTGAACCGGCGACGGACCCCGGTCGAGGTGCCCAACCAGGTGCTGTGGAGCTGATGGTGCGCGAACCCGTACAACCGGTCGGCGCCGTCGAAGCCGTCGGCGAGATCGCCCGCCAGCCCCCCGAAGACGTCGATTCCGGTCTCGGCCGGCGGGTCGTCCCAGCCGCCGTCCGCCGCGCCGCCCCCGGGGATCAACTCCATCGCGTCCTCGGCCGGTCGGGCGGACCGGGCGGCCTCCTCGCTGGCCCGCACGACCGCCACGATCTCGGCGGGGTCGACGCTGCTCGAGCTCACCGTGCCGACCCGCGCACCCTCGCCGCCGCGCACGACCGAGACCACCGTCCACGACCGGGAGGTGGAAACGCCGTTGGTGGTCATGGAGTTTCCCGCCCACCGCAGCGACGCCTCGCCCGCATCGGTGACGATCACCATCGACTCGTCGACAGTGCGCAGCCCCAGCGCCCGTTCGATCAGGTCCTGCGCCGGAATCACAGCCCGCCCTCCGTTCGTGTGTTGAGTACGTTCACGCCGCGAAAGAGCGCGGACGGGCAACCGTGGCTGACGGCCGCGACCTGCCCGGGTTGCGCCTTGCCGCAGTTGAACGCACCGCCGAGCCGCCACGTCGAGCGGCCGCCGACCGCCTCCATCGAGCCCCAGAAGTCGGTCGTGGTCGCCTGGTACGCGACGTCGCGCAGCTGGCCGTCGAGTCGGCCGTCCCGGATCCGGTAGAACCGCTGCCCGGTGAACTGGAAGTTGTAGCGCTGCATGTCGATCGACCAGCTCTTGTCCCCGACGACATAGACGCCGTCCTGCACCCGCGCGATCAGCTCGTCGGTGGTGGTGTCCGACTCCGGGTCCGGCTGCAGTGACACGTTCGCCATCCGCTGGATCGGCACGTGGTGCGGGGAGTCCGCGTACGAGCAGCCGTTCGAACGCTCGAGTCCGAGCCGGGGTGCGAACACCCGGTCCAACTGGTAGCCCACCAGCGTCCCGCCCCGCACCAGGTCCCAGTTCTGCGAGGCGACTCCGTCGTCGTCGTAGCCGATGCTGGCGAGACCGTGCGGCTCGGTGCGGTCCGCGGTGACGTGCATGGCCGGCGTCCCGTACCGCAACGTGCCCAGCTTGTCGGGCGTCGCGAACGAGGTGCCCGCGTACGCCGCCTCGTAGCCGATCGCCCGGTCGTATTCGGTGGCGTGCCCGATGGATTCGTGAATGGTCAGCCACAGGTTGGACGGGTCGATCACCAGGTCGGTCGGGCCCGCGGTCACCGACGGCGCCTTCGACTTCTCGGCGAGCCACTCGGGAATCCGCGCCAGCTCGGTGTCCCAGTCCCAGCCCGCCCCGGTGACATTCCCCGTCGCTGCGCTCGCCCCGGTGAGGTACTCCCAGCCGCGACCGACCGGCGGCGCCAGGGTGCGCATCGTCTCGAACCCACCCGCCGACGCGTCCACGGAGACGGCCTCGAGTTCCGGATGCAGGCGCACCCGCTGCTGGGTGATCCGCGAGCCGGCCAGGTCCGCGTAGAACGTCTGCTCCTTGACCTGCAGCACGCTCGCGGTGACGTGGTCGACGCCGTCCGCGGCCGACAACCGTCCGGAGTAGTCGGAGAGCAGCTCCACCTTCTGCGCCGTCGGTACCGCGAACGGATCGAGTTCGTAGTCGGAGACCCACACCGCGTCGCGGTACACCGGTTCGTCGGCCAGTTCGACACGTTCGCGGTTCAGCGTCCGCAGCGCCCGCGCCACCTCGACCGCCTGCGCCGCAGTCCGGGCCGCGGACTCCGCGCTCAACTCCGCGTGCGAGGCGAAACCCCACGTGCCGTCCACGACCACGCGCACCGCGAGGCCGAGCTCGTCGCCGTCCACCGCGGACTGCACGATGCCGTCACGCATCCTCAGCGACTGCGTGCGCAGCCGGTGCACCCGCAGGTCGGCGTGCGTGGCCCCGGCGGTACGCGCCGCGGACAGCGCCGCGTCGGCCAGGGGATGCAGTGGCAGGGCCAGGAAGTCCGGATCGACGTCGCGTGTGCTCACGGACGACAACGCTATCCGAGTATTCGGATTCGCTCCGCGCGCTCCGCAACCCTGGCTCAACCGCGAGTTGGATCAGGGACGCCCGAGAAGAACGCCAGTCGCAACTTGGCTTCGTTCTCCCGACCGCTACTTCTAGGCTGGCGGTCATGCGGAGGTTCAGCCTGTGGCTACGCGGCAAGCCGTTCGTCGCGGACTCGATGTTGGCCGCGGTCTTCTTCGCGCTCGAATGCCTCTCCGCCCCGAACGGTCGGTCGCCGGCGTTGTTCGTCCTGCTCGGTGTGCTGCTGAGTGTCCCGATCGCATTCCGCAGACGACTGCCGGTGCTCGCCGCCGTCACCATCCTCGGGGCTTCCATCCTGACCACCGCGGTCAGCGACTGGATCGGCGACGACCGCGTCACCCATCCCGCCCAGCTCGGCCTGATCGTGATGCTCTACACGCTGGTCGCGTACGTCGGTCGGCGTCCGGCCGCGATCTACCTCGTTGGTCTCACGGCCGACGCCGCGTTCGCGATCTCGATGCTGCACCAGGAAGTGCTGACGACTGCCGCGTTCATCGCACTGATCTATGCGCTGGCCTGGATCACCGCGGAGTTCCTCGGCGCCCGCCGCCTCTACGACGAGGAGGTCGCCGCGCGCCTCACGGTCGCCGAGTACGACCGCGACCGACGTGCGGAGGAGGCAGTGGCGGGCGAACGCACCCGCATCGCGCGCGAACTGCACGACGTGGTCGCGCACGCGGTGAGCGTGATGGTGGTGCAAGCGGACGGCGCCTCCTACTCGCTGCCAGGGAACACGGAGGCGGCGCAGAAGGCGCTGGGCAACATCTCCTCGACCGGTCGCGAGGCTCTGTCGGAACTACGGCGCACGGTGGCACTGCTGCGCACCGAGCAGACCCCGGCGGAGATGCCGCAGCACGGCTCCGCAGGCCTCGCGAAGGTCGTCGCGATGATGCGTGACGCCGGACTCGGCGTGGAACTCGAGATGACCGGCGAACTCGACGACATCAGACCCGCTGTCAGCCTGGGCATTCACCGGGTGGTGCAGGAATCGTTGACCAACGTGCTTCGGCACGCGGGACCCTCGCCGCGGGCGTGGGTCGCGGTGCGCCGCCGCGCCGAGGACGTGCTGGTGGAGGTCACCGACAACGGCAGCGGGTCGAGCACTTTCACCCACGGATCGGGGAACGGGCTGGTCGGCATGCGCGAGCGGGTCGCGGTGCTGCAGGGCAACCTCGAGACCGGCAGGCTGCCGGACGGGAGTTGGCGGGTGCGTGCGGAACTACCTCTCACGCTGGAGGACTGAGACCCGCGCGTCACAGGCCGAGCGCGGTGACGGCATTACCGTGCAAGCCTGCGTGCTGACGCGAGTAGATCGCGATCATCCGCTGGTCGGTGTGTCCGCTCTGGGTCATGATCTGTTCGGCGCTCGCGTCGTTGCGGACGGCCTGGGTGACGAACCCGGCCCGGAGACTGTGCCCGCCGAGCAGTGCCACGAATTCCTCGGCGTAGCCGGCGCCGATGGCGCGCCGCTGGATCATCGACGCAATCGCCTGTCCCGACAGGGCTTTCGCGCCAAGCCCGCCGGTGCGGTGCACAGGTCGGAACAGCGCCCGCAGCGCCGACTCGGGGCGCCCCAGCACGCCGCGGCAGCGGTGCTCGAGCGGGTCGGCGTCGGGCTCGGCGAGCAGTGCGCTCACCGCGGGCCTGCCGTCACGATCCCACGCGTCCAACACTTCTCGCCACCGCCAGTACGCGCACACCGGGCAGGTGATCTCGGCGACACCGTAGGGGAGGGTCACCGTGCGGCCCGCCGCGGCCTGGTCGGTCTTCGACCTGCGGATCGTCACGTACAGCCCGTCCGCGCGGTGCGGCACGACGTCACCGACCGCCAGCGCCGACAACTCGGACCGGCGCATCGCACCGGTCAGCCCGACCAGCAGCAGTGCCGTGTCTCTCCGTTCGGCCACCCGGTCGGCCCACGAACCGTGCGCGGCGCGGCCGCGCATGGACTCGACAATGGTGCGGACGTCCGCGGTGAGCAGCGGTTCGCGGCGGACCGGGGGTGTGGCCCTGGTGCGGGCGATGCCACGCAGGATCTCGCGGACCGCGGGGGACTGGCCTGGCTTCGGATGGCCTGCGAGGGAGTGGATCTTGTTGATCGAGGCGACCCAGCGGGTCATGGTCGCCGACGCGTAGGCGGGCCGCCCGTCCTGGCGAACCTCCGCGGACTTCTCGGTCAGGAACCAGCCGACCAGGTCGGGGGACGCCGGGATGGGGGTGCGCCCGACTCGGTCACACCAGCGGGTGAAGTTCTTCCAGTCGCTCAGCTGCGCGGCCCGTGTGTTGGGGGAGACCGACTCGACGCGCAGGCGGTGCATGGCCGCGGCGGCATCGGCGGGGACCGCGAGTGCGCTGCTCGCCGGGTCGTCCGCGGGGAGGGTCTCGAGTTCGGCAGCCACCCATGAAAGATACGTCAGGTGGTCCGGCGCGTTCGCCGTCCGAAGGGGTCTTCCATTGCGGCGCGGACGGATTCGAGCCTGCCGCCGGCGATCTCGAGACGAACGAACGGCTCAGTCGCCGAGCATCGAGCGGCGCCCCGCGGCCAGCGGGCTCTGCGCGGTCATCCCGCCGTCGACCACCAGCGTCTGGCCGGACATGTACCGCGACTCGTCCGACGCCAGGTAGACCATCGCGTACCCGATGTCCTCGGCGCTGCCCAGCATGTCCAGGGCGTTGGCCGCTTGGATGCCGGCAACCACGTCCGCCGGCAGGTTGTCCCGCAGCGCCGGCGTCATGATCGCGCCCGGCGCCACCGCATTGCAGCGGATCCCTTGGCGGCCGTACTGCGTCGCGATGTACTGCGTCAGTCGGATCACCGCAGCCTTCGCCGAGCCGTACGCGCACTGCAGCGAGTCGCCGAGCAGTCCGCCCACCGAGGCGGTGTTGACGATCGACCCGCCACCGGCCTCGATCATGTGCGGGATCGCGAGTCGCGACGCGACGACGGTGCTGCGCACGTTGAGGGCCATGACCCGGTCCCACTCGTCCAGGTCCAGCCGCAGCAGGTCGAGGTCCTTGTGAGGGTTGCTGCCGCCGACGTGGTTGCACAGCGTGGTGATCCCGCCGAACTCCGCGACCGCGCGGTCGATCATCGAGGCCACAGCTGCCTCGTCCATCACGTCCACGCCGACACCGACGGCAGTGGCGCCGCTCTCGCGGATCTCGCGAGCGGTCTGCTCGGCCGCCGATTCGTGCAGATCCGCAACCAGCACCTGCGCACCTTCGGCGGCCATCAGTTGCGCCGCCGCGCGGCCGATGCCGCTGGCGGCACCGGTGATGACGACCTTCTTGCCTTCGAGCCTGTTCACTGTCTTGTTCCTTTCGTCCGACATCTGCGGAGAGCGAGCTGTGCCGCGCGGCCGCTCGCATGTGAACCACCACCTGCGTCAACGGTGTTGACATCATGAAGTCAACACCGCCGGCAAGCGGATGTCAACACTGTTGACGAATGTCGCTTGGGGCGATCATGGAACCGTCCGGGTTGGCCTCGTCAGTTCACAGTCCCGACAGTCCCCACGGGCGCAGGCAACACCACCGCACAAACCGCCTTCCCGGTCCACCCCGGATCCAGTGCCTCCCGCACCACCTCGATCGCGACTGGGTCGTACGGCAGCTGCAGATGATCCGCGTAGTCGGTGGCGCACCGATCTTGCAGGACCTCGTTTCGCACATTCGGACCATCCGACAACAGCCCGGTGAGGTACGGCGTCGCGACCTCGTCGTTTCGGGACACGATGTCGGTGAAATGCACATCCGGCAACCGCGCCGGGTCGGGATTCAGCTCGGCGAGGAACGGCGACGCGGCTGCCAGCTGGCGGCATTGTGCACACACCCGCGAGAGCCCGTCCGCCGCACCCGCAATCGTCAACAGACCGGCCGTCCCGTCGAGATCGGATCCGTGGAACGGAGTTCCGAGGCTCACCAGGTTGCGAACCGATTGCGCTCCACCGAGTTCGGTGAGGTACCAGAAGCCGACGGCCCCGCCGACGGAGTGCGCGACGATGTCGACCTTGCCGGCGCTGGTCGCTTCCCGCACCCGCGTGACGAACGTGTCGACTTCCCGGGCACTGTCCTGCACGCTGGCGAACCCGCCGTAGTCGCCGAACGTGGTCGTGCCGATGGTGGTGCTGAAAACGCAGTATCCGTCGTTGGCCAGTATCGGTGACAGCGTCTGCCATGCCAGCGTGTCGGTGGCGGCGAAACCATTCAACAGGACAACAGGATTCGGATGTTCACGACTCGGCTTGCACGACATGTCGTTCGCTCCCGGCGGGGCCTGCCCCGGGTGGGTGAGCTGTGCTGCCACGCCGTCGGGATAGCCATGCGGAACGGGATACGTCGTGTTCGCCTGCGCCGCCCCACCTCCCGCAGCAAGGGCGAGGGCCACCAGGGCACTGACCAATGTCGTCCTACGCATCGCCGTTCGCCTCCAGATATCGAGTCAACGCCCAACACATCTTCGGCCAGAACAGTTCGGTCACCGTCCGGCGACCGAGACTACGCCAATTCGATTGCGCGATCCCCGTGTTCGACCGCGAACAACGTGCTGCCGCAGACAACTTCGCGAATCAGACATTCCGCGTCAGGCAGTCCGATCCTCTGCCGGACTCTGGGCCACCTGCGGAGGACCGACGGCCCCCTCCTGGTCGTCCGGGCCCGGACTCGCGCGATGATCATCCCGTGGCAGATGTGATCTTCTTCGATCTGGACGGCACCCTGGTGGACCATCGAAGCGCGGTCTGGGAAGCGATCGGCCAGATCGCGGCGGCCGCACCGAACGCGATGGCTCCACCGGAGGAGCTGGCGACGTTGTGGTGGACGCTCGAGGCGCGGCACATGCGGGAATACCTGTCCGGTCAGTGCTCTTTCGACGAGCACCACCGACGCAGGCTCCGGTCCTTCCTGCCGATGCTCGGCGAGCAGGTTCCTGAAAGTCCCGGTCTTCTCGACGACTGGATCGCCGAGCGCTACCTCCCCGTGTTCGAGGAGTCCTGGCGGTGCTATCCCGATGTCCAACCATGCCTGGAGGCCCTGAAGCGACTTCCCGACGGACCGCGGCTGGCTGTGCTCACCAACGGGGATCCCGAGCAGCAGTGCGCCAAACTCTCCCGCTTCGGCCTCCTCGAGTACTTCGAAACCGTCCTGACCCCGACCGAACTCGGTGCGGCCAAGCCTGCCGCCTACGCCGGCGCCTGCCGGCGGATGCGGACGGACCCCGCGCGGGCAGTCAACGTCGGCGACATGCTGGAAAGCGATGTCACTGCTGCCGCGGTCGCCGGGCTCACCGGCATATGGCTCGACCGCGGCATCGACTTCGTCACCGGAGGACCATCGCCGACGGCAGACGAGACGGTGCTCCGCATCGAACGGCTCACCGACCTACCCGCCCACCTGTCACGCACCAACGCCTGACCGGACCTCGAGGCGGTCGTGAGCGGCGGCAGCCCGAACCCGTACCAGGATGGGCGGCGGTCCGGTCGGCACGCTCACACGCCCTTCAGAAATCGGATGTAGAACGCCCCGAACACGAGGACAATTCCGACGTTCACCAGCAACCGTCCCCAGAACAGGTGCCTGAAGAACAGGACGTCCACGCCAACCACGACGACTACCAGCGCGAGCACGTAGAGCACGACGGCCGTGTGCCTTTCCATCCCTCCGTTCTACTACTGCCGGCGCCGTCACGCCCGCCCCATTGCGTGAGTCTCCGATTTCCCTCGCCCAACCCATTCCGGCGACGGGGTGTTCGCCGAGTGCCCCGCCACGGTTCCGTCCCACGAATCAATCGCATCTCGTAACTCACGATAAGTGGGGATTATGACGATCACGAATCATCGTTTCATAACTGCTGGCATAACGTAACGCAATACGTTACGTTACTAAACATGCCTGAACAGGAACGGCCGGGGGATACCCACGCGACCGCCGCGGACGCGACGAACGACAGCGCCCGAGAGGAGCAGAAGCCGAGGCCGGGCCGACCCCGCCAGTACGCCAGCGATGCGGACCGGGTCCGCGCGTTCCGTTCGCGGCGCAAGGCCCGGGAGCAGCAAGGCGAACTCGACGCACTCGCGACCGCCACACCGAGCGAGGCTGTCGGGACCCTCGAGCGGACCCTCGAGGACCTCCGGACCGTCACCACCACCTCGATCGAGCAGTTCAACGTGTTCGCCCGCCAGATCACCGCGGCCGTGGACAAACTCAGCGACCCGGACACGCTCGACGTGGCGCTGCACCGCGCCACAGTCGAACTCGCGCAAACGAAGGCGAAGTACGAGGCAGACCTGGCGGAGTTGAGGGCGAAGCATGACGCCGCGGTGGAGGACCGGGCGAACGCGGACGCCGCCGTCGATGCGGTCGACGCCGAACTCGCGGCCGCGATCGCCGATCATCGACTCGAGCTCGAGCGGTTGTCCGCCGACCACCAGACCGAGCTCCGGGACCTCGGCCAGACGCACGCCGACGAACTCCGGACCGCCACCGAGCACGTCGCAGCGGTCGAGGCGGACCGCGACACTCGTCTGGCGGCCGCCGGATCGGAACTGGGCGGACTGAGAAGTCAACTCCGCGAAGCGCAATCAGGGTCCGAGGCTGCGGAGCGACGGGCCGCCACCGCCGAGCAAGCCGCGGTCGCCTCCGAGCAACGCGCCACGCAGGCCGCCGCTGCGACCGAGCAACGCCTCGCGCAGGTCACTGCCGCGGCCGAGCAGCGCATCGTCGATCTCCGCGCCGCCGCCGAGCACGCCGCAACCACGGCGGCGACGACCATCTCGAGGCTCGAGAAGTCCGTCGACCACGAACGCGCCGCGGCGACCGCCGCCCGCGAACGCGCCGACGCCCTCAGGGACGACCTCGAGCGTGCGCGCCTCGACGCCGGCGAAGCGCGCACGGCCGCAGCCGCACTGCGCGAGAAGGTGGACGAGCTCCGCGCGCCGAAGAACCGGCCCGGCGAAACCGAAGAAGGGGACACCGAGTCGGCGATACGCTGACACCCCAGCAGGTCGGGACGGGTCCCACACCGGAGGTCACGTCATGCGCCGCGTATCGATTCCTCGTTCGGTCGCCGCCGGGGCGATCACATCTACGGCAGCCCTGGTGCTCGCCGTCGGCTCGTCCGTCCCGGCGACAGCCGACCCGTCATCGACGACCATGGAGTTCCAAGTTCCGGTGCGACACATCGCGGGATGCATCCCCGGTCTCTTCGTATGTGTCAGCGTGCCGCCGCTCACGACCGTCACCCCGACGGCAACCACGGGCGCACCGGGCGAGGTGACCTTCGCGGCGACGCCGCCGACGCGGACCTGGACGGGATTGAGCGGTTGCCTCGACGTGACGGTGCACTGGCTGAACCTGACCACCGGCGCTTCCGGTGCCGCCACGCTCCGACCAGTTCCGTACGACTACAGCCGCCCCTACACACCGGACAACTGGTGCCGGTACATCCCCGCGACGGCGGTCACCGGAAGCGGCACGATCGCCGCGAGCGCCGACATCGGCGCGCCCGCCCCCGGGGCCTACCAGTTCCTGGTCACCCCGGGCGTCGGGATCATCCCGGTGCCCTGAGGAGCCGATGGCCGGCCCGGCGGATGCGGACCATTCCAACGTGTCTTGTTTGACGGTCGTCATGGACGATCTCGGGAGCGACCGCGCGAGTACGCTGACACTCCACGAGGGTCGGGTCGGATCCAACGCGGAAGGCTCACGCCATGCGCCGTGCAGCAATTCATCGTTCGTTCGTTGCCCTGGCCGCGGCATATGTCTCCGTCTTGCTCTGCACGTCAGACGTCGGCGCGTACACCTGCGGGAACCCTGCCGGCGTCGGGTATCGACTCGTGATCAACCCGGGGATCGGCACATTCCAGGTCCGCTAGCCCTGGGCCCGAACCGTTCTTGGAGGTCGCCATGATCGACTTCGTTCGCCGAGCGATCACCTGCGCGGCCATCGCGGCCGGTTCGGTTCTGGCGCCGGCCGCCATCGCCTCCGCAGCGGTCACCGTTCCGTTCCAGATCAACCCCGCGCCGTTCGGAAACCCGAACGGCAGCTTCGACGCTCCCGCGGTCCGCTGCGTAGCCGTGGTCGGCGAGCAGCCTGGGACGGTGACGATCACCGGCTCGGAGGAAGGCAGACGTGAAGGCAGATGGGCGTGCCAAGTTCGGGGCGACGTGTACTGGCTGAACCTGTCGACCGGAGCCGCCGGCTCCGCCCGGATGTCGCTCGCCCAGTACGGCTACCCGGCGGCAATCCTGTCGACCGGAACCGGGCAGGTCGTCCTCACCGTCATACCCGAACCCGGCACGACCACACCAGGTTTCGTAACCGTCTACGTTCCGTAGACGACGGCCTCCGCCGGTGAGGTCCCGCTCAGCGCCTCGAGCAGCTCCAGCCGTCCGGGGACTGCCGGGTCGGTCAGGGGACCGTCCAGACACCGGCGCCGGGCGTGCTGGCGAGTATCCGGTAGCCGGGCCCATCGGGAATCGTGACCGAGGCGACCACCGTCCCGGAACCGGTCTCGACCGAGGTGCCGTAACGGTTGTCGAGGTATGCGACACCCGCTGCACCGGTGGAGATGTTTCGCCAGTGGACGTGGACACCGGTGTACGGCCCCAAACGGGTCACTCCCGGAGTGTCAGGGTCGGTAGTGGCGGTTAGGTAGGAGTAGCCCGAGCTCGGGAGTCCGGTCACACCGACGCTGAGACCGGCGACGGGAATGGGGAAGACAGTGTCGGTCGGTACGGCGGCGGCAGGGTGTGCCGCGAAAAGCAGTGCAGCGCCGGCTCCGGCGACGATGGATGCTCGGCGTAGACGGTGACGTTGTCTCATCGACGGACCTCCATGCATGGTGGCCCGCTCCAAGCTCCGAACGCCGGCGCCGGCCGAAGAAGCTCTCATTCTACGGCCGATACGGGTGGAGCAATGAACAGAACTTGTGGATCCTGGGAGGTCGCACCCTCCCGGAAGATGAGCTGCAAGGAATCGAAAATTCTGATCAAGACCAGCGTTGGCGCGCTGGCGGGTAGGCACGCCCGTGCTCACGGTATTAGACGTCATCGACGACTCCAACGAGGCCCGTGCTGCGGGCGGTGCGGGCCGGTCGCTGCTCGACGAGATCGTCCGGGACGGCGCCCGAAAGATGCTGGCCGCCGCGCTGCAGTCAGAGGTCGCCAACTACATCGCCCGACACGCCGGTGAGGTCGACGAGAACCGCCACCGGCGCCGCGCGTCAAGCGAAAGCCTTTGCGCAGCGGGACCTCTGCCAGGTCGACTACTTCTACATGTGGGTCGACGGCATCTACCTGAAGATCCGCCTCAGGTGGGAGAAACTGTGCTTGCTGATGATGCTCGGACTGCGCGCGGACGGCCGCAAGGACCTTGTCTCCCACACCGACGGGTACCGGGAATCGACCGAGGCGTGCCCGGACCTGTTACGCAGACGATGCGACTCAGCCGCAGCGCCGACGAATCACCGTTCTCCATCGACACCGACCGCGTCATCTACTTGCGCCCTGAGAACCACTGCCATGGATGGCGGTGCTCTCGCGGCGTCAGGTGGGGCGAATGACACCGCTCCTGTGCCTCTGCGGGGAGTACGCGAAATCGAGGCTTTGGTGCCACCCTCCACCTCGGCAGCCAAACCCCTACCCCAATCTGGGTTCTCGTCATCATCTCGATCAGACTCACCGCCGCTCATAGTGCCTCGACTGGCGACTCAGGCGACGCCGCCAAGACCTGCAGTAACTCCAATGGGGGCTGGGAGGTCCCTACGTCCTGATGCCCCACTCGATCTCGGGTCTGTACGCGATGTGGTGGGCCACCCATCGCGCGGACGAGGTCGCCGCAGTTGTGGGGCTGGACGACGAGCGCTACACGACCGGTCTTGCCGGGGACTCTCCTGCGTGGCCGGGCTGGATGTCCGCCGTCACCGCGGTTGGCGGTGTACGAGACCTGATCGCCCTGGACAAGAGCACCGACTACCTGGGCCTGGTGGCTGACTACCGGGAGAGCCTCGGCGACTCCGCCGAGTACACCCCGGACCAGCAGGATCTGTACCTGCGCGGGTACTCATGGGTGTTGAACCCGACCATGCTGGACGAGGCCGCCCACGAAGCCGAGAACGTGCAAGAAATCAAGGGGGCCACGTTCCCGGCGTCGATGCCCGCGATGTCAATCCTTGCATCTTCATCACTCCTAGTAGACCCGGAATGGGAGTCCTCACACCGCGCGGCGATAAGCAACTCGGCGAACCAGCAGGTCACGATCATGGACGGCCACCACTACCTGTTCCATGCCCACGCCGCGGCGATTGCCGAGATGACACAGCAGTTCCTCGACAAGCATGTCCAGACTCAATGACGATGAGCGAGATCAAGTTCGAATTCCTACCTGAGAACGATGGGACGATCGAGAGTCCTCGAATCTGATCTCCGCCGACGACATCGAAACCGTCGTCAGGTAGCGCCGACGACGCGACAGCACTGCCATCTGTGGCCCTGAGTCACATTGCGCCGCAGCGCGACCGATCCCGTGCACGACACCAATCCAGCGAGTTTATCGTTGCCAACACCGGCGACGGGCTCGCCGCCTCCCGCGCCCGCGGCCATAAGGGCGGTCGGCCTGCGAAGCAACACCGGCCACCTGCCCGCATCTGTGCTTCAGGTCAGTTCATGCAGCTTCGCCGTGAGGAAGTCACGCTCGACGGCATTGCCGGTGAGCAGGATCGCTTCTTGGTAGGCGGTTCGAGCTCGGTTGGTGTGGCCGAGTTCGGCGAGGAACTGGGCGCGCGCGGCCGCGAGATAGCTGTAGCCGGCCAACTGGGGTTCAGCGGCCAGTTCGTCCAGAGCGGCCAGACCCGCCGCGGCACCGTCAGCGAAGCCGAGAGCCACCGCGCGATTGAGCGCCACCACCGGCGAGGGCCACAGTTGGATCAGAACTGTGTACAGGCCGAGGATCTCGCGCCAGTCGGTGCGGTCGTAGCTGGGCGCCTCGGTGTGAACCGCGGAGATGGCGGCCTCCAGGGTGTAGCGGCCCGGATCCTTGCCCAGCGCGGCCCGGACCAGGGCTATGCCCTCACCGATCTGAGTGCGGTTCCAGAGGTTCCGGTCCTGCTCGGAGATCCGGACCAGCTGCCCGTTCTCGTCGGTGCGGGCTTCGCGACGGGCGTCGGTCAGCAGGATCAACGCCAGCAGGCCCGACACGTCGGGGTGGTCGGGGAACAGATCGTGCAGCATTCGGGCGAGGTCGAGTGCCCGTTCGGTGAGATCGCGTCGCGCCAGCTCGTCACTGTAGGGCGCAGTGTGTCCGGTGGTGAACAACAAGTGCACGACATTGAGCACAGCCTCGATTCGCGCCGGCAACTCGGCGGGCGCGGGCACTCGGTAGGGAATGCGCGCGGCGGCGATCTTCTTCTTGGCGCGGGTGATTCGTGCCGCCATCGTCGATTCGGAGACGAGGAACGCGCGGGCGACCTCGGCGGTGCTCAGCCCGCAGAGCAACCGCAATGTCAGGGCGACCTGCGCCTCGACGGACAGTGCCGGGTGGCAGCAGGTACAGATCAGTCGCAGCAGATCGTGGTGGATCGTTCCATCGGCCCGCTCGACGGCGATATCCGCGATGTCCTGATCGACATCGTCGGAGACCAGCAGGGGCAGTGCCCGTTTCATCGTCGACTGGGAGCGCAGCAGGTTCAGCGCGCGGTTGCGAGCGACCGTGGTCAGCCAGGCACCCGGCTTGGTGGGTACTCCGTTGGCGGCCCAGTTGGTCAAAGCGTGAGCATAGGCTTCTTGGACGCACTCTTCGGCTTGGTCGAGATCGCGGGTGACGCGCACCGTCGCGGCGAGCACAAGGGCCCACTCGCGTCGGTGCGCGTCCGCGACGGCCTGTTCAGGAGAAGACACGAACCGGCCGAATCTCGATGCCGCCGTAATCCATCGGGATCTGTCGTGCGACGGCCATCGCCTCGTCCAGATCGGCGGCCTCGATCACGTAGAAACCCACCAACTGTTCCTTGGTCTCGACGAACGGGCCGTCGCTGACGAAGAAACTGCCTCCGTCCTTCGGACGGATACAGGTCGCTGTGGTGCTGCCTTCCAGTGCGACCCCGTCCGCCAGTGCAGCCTGGTTGGCCGCGATGAACGCCTGGTGGTCGGGCGCCATGTTCTCGCCCGCGTAGGTGTCACCGAGCGCTCGTTCGTCCTGGTAGATCAGGGCGAGATACTGTGCCATTGCCTCGTTCTTCCTAGCCGGCGTGGGCCGGGCTGTTGTGGTAGGCCGCGATCAGCCACTTGTCGTCACGCTTCTCCAGCACCCACGTCGCGTTGGCAACCCGGTCCGCGGGCACCAGGGCCTCACCAGGAAACAGGATGCCGGTCTCACTGACAACGACCGCGGCGTCCGCGCCCAGGAATCGGATGCTCCGAATCTCGTCCCTGGTGGTCGAACCCTTCAGAACCGACGCGAACCCCTCGGCCATCTTCTGGCGGACCTCTTCCTTGGAACGCCGGTAGGAACCCGGCAGGATCGCGGTGGCGTCCTCGGTGTAGTCCGCGACGAAGGCATCGGCGTCGGTGCCCCACGCGTCGTAAACCCCCGCCAAGACGGCTCGGATGGCGGCTTCGTCCTTGCTTCGGGTCTCGCTCATGGCCCGTTCTCCTTCACGATGTCCTGGCCCGCCGATCGGGCCATTCACCTACACGACACTCGGGGGCGACCGGAATCGACAGCGACGCTAAAAATGGTCGCCACAAAGTCGAAAACAGGTTGGTCACTGCGGCAGGCCCCGTGCGCCACCACGCTCGGAACTGCTCGGCTCACCCGCACGATCGGTCGGGCTAGTGTGTTCGCGTGCCGATCACCGTGTTGCTTGTCGACGACCAGGAACTCATGCGAATGGGCTTGAAGATGGTGCTCGACGCCCACGACGACCTGGCGGTGGTCGGCGAGGCCGCGGACGGCGCCGCGGCCGTCACGGAGGCCCGCCGGCTCGCACCGGACGTCGTGTTGATGGACGTCCGGATGCCGATCGTCGACGGTGTCGCCGCGACCGAGCAGATCATCGAGTCGGGTTGTCCGAGCAGGGTGCTGGTGATGACGACCTTCGACCTCGACGAGCACGCCCTCGGCGCCCTCCGGGCCGGTGCGAGCGGCTTCCTCCTCAAGGACACCCCACCCGAGGACCTCGTCTCCGCCATCCGCAGTGTCGCCGCCGGCGACGCCGTGGTCTCCCCGAAAGTGACGCGCAGGCTGCTCTCGAGGTTCATATCCGAGGACCGCACCCCGACCCGCGCACCGGAGATCCTCGACGACCTCACCGACCGGGAGCGCGAGGTACTCGAGCACCTCGCCACCGGGCTGTCGAACGCGGAGATCGCCAACGGCCTGCACCTCTCGGAGGCGACGGTCAAGACCCACGTCGGCCGGATCCTCACCAAGCTCGGCCTGCGGGACCGGGTCCAGGCGGTCGTGCTCGCCTACGAGACCGGCCTGGTCACGCCCGGTTCCTAGCCGGCGGTCGTCGAGCATCCGGACGGTCCGGGAGAAAATCGGGCATCCCGCGCGTTGAACGGGACAACAGCCCCTCTCCGAAAGGACCGGCAATGATTCCGGCGTTGTTCCTTCTCTACGTCGTGGTCGAGGTCGCGGCGGTCATCGTGGTCGGCAACGCCATCGGCGCGGGCTGGACCGTACTGCTGTTCCTGCTCGGTTGGGCGGTCGGGGCGTGGCTGGTCCGCTCGCAGTTCCGCCGGGTGTTCGAACAGTTCCGGCAGGCGGGCCGCGGCAACCGGTCCGCCGGAGGCGCCGTCGCCGACGGCGCGCTGGTCGCGGCCGGGACCGTACTGCTGATCGTCCCGGGCCTGGTCACCTCCGCGCTCGGTCTGCTGTTGCTGATCCCGCCGACCCGCCGCGTGCTTCGTCCGCTGGTCCTGCTGTTCGGCGGCCGCAAGATCGGTCTCGCCACCGCTGCCGGTACCGCCGGTGCCGGTGCGTACGCGCGGACCCGACGTCACACCGTCGTCGACGGCGTGGTCGTCGAGGACACCGTCGTGACCGACACGGTCGGCGATCCCTTCGGCTACGGAACCGCCGACTACCGGCGGGGCGGCCCACTGGCAATTGAGGGCGAGGTCATACTTCCCGATCCCAGTGCGGGGTATCCCGGCCGCGGGCGGGCAGACTGACCCTTCGTGAGTACCCAATTGTTGGTCGGCGGCCGGATCTACAGCCCGACCGCACCGGATGCGACCTCGATGGCAGTGACCGACGGCACCGTCGTCTGGGTCGGTGAGGATCGCCCCGGACGCGCCCTGCACCCGGACGCCGAGATCGTCGACCTCGACGGCGCCTTCGTCGCACCGGCCTTCGTCGACACGCACGTCCACACGACCGCGCTGGGTCTCGCGCTCACCGGACTCGACCTGACCGGCGCGCGTTCCCTGCGCGAATGCCTCGACCTGGTGCGCGCCTACGCCGCCGTCCACCACGATGCCGTCGTCTGGGGACAGGGTTGGGACGAGACCGGCTGGCCCGACTCCGACCGCTGTCCCAGCACGGCCGAACTCGATGCCGTCGCCCCGGGCCGCGCGGTCTACCTCTCCCGCATCGACGCCCACTCCGCCGCGTGCTCCACCGCGTTGCGAGAGGCCGCCGGGACGCCCGGCCAGGACCCGGTCACCGCCGAGGACCACCACCGCGCCCGCTCCGCCGCTCGCGACCTGCTCACTCCCGACCAGCGGCGGCGCGCCCGCACCGCAGCACTGGACCGGGCCGCCGCCAACGGGATCGCCGCCGTCCACGAATGCGCCGGTCCCGACATCGCCGGCCGCGACGACCTCGCCGAACTCCTCGCGCATCCGCACTGCGTGCAGGTCCGCGCCTACTGGGGTCAGGCCGTCACCAGCGCCGAGGAGGCCGCCGCGCTGCTCGCGCAGACCGGGGCACACGCCCTCGGCGGCGACCTGTTCGTCGACGGGGCAATCGGCTCGCGCACCGCGTGGCTCAGCGAGCCGTACGCCGACCGCCCGACGACCGGCAGCAGCTACCTCGACGTCGACGCCATCGCAGCCCACGTGCGCGCCTGCACCCTTGCCGGTGTCCAGGCCGGCTTCCATGTGATCGGCGACGCCGCGACCACCGCCGCGGTGGCAGCATTCGAGCTGGTCGCCGTCGAACTCGGTGGGCCGAAGGTCGCGGCCTGCGGTCACCGCCTCGAGCACCTCGAGATGATCACCCCGGACCAGGCCGCCACCCTCGGCCGGCTCGGTGTGGTCGCGTCCGTGCAGCCGGCGTTCGACGCGCTGTGGGGCGGGCCCGACGGCCTCTACGCGCGGGCCCTGGGCGCCGAGCGCGCCCGCGCCATGAACCCGTTCGCCGCGATGGCCTCGACGGGGCTGTCGCTGGCCTTCGGCTCGGACGCCCCGGTCACCCCCGTCGACCCGTGGTCGATGCTGCGCGCCGCCGTCGACCACCACACCGACGGCCACGGCCTCTCGCCGCGCGCCGCGTTCTCCGCCGCCACCCGCGGCGCCTGGCGGGCGGGCGGCGTCCGCGACGGACTCGCCGGCACTCTGGTCCCGGGAGCCCCGGCCTCGTACGCGGTGTGGGAGACCGGCGAACTGGTGGTCAGCGCGCCCAAGGACTCGGTGCAGCGCTGGTCGACGGACCCGCGTTCGCGGGTGCCGGCACTGCCGCGACTCGAGGCCGACGCGCCGAATCCCGTCTGCCTGGCCACCGTGCACCGCGGGACCACCATCTATGCGCGCTGATTCCGTGACGGAGGGGGAGAAGGAACCGGCGACCCCCACCCGCGCCTGGCTGCCCACCCTCCGCGACTCGGCAGCAGCGATCTGCTCCGGCCTGCTGCTGTTCGCGAGCTTCCCGCCCCGACCGCTGTGGTTCCTGGCACCGGTCGGCGTTGCCCTGCTGGTGCTGGTGCTCACCAGATGGGGCGGCGACGGCCCGCCTCGGCGGCTCCGCGGCGGCTTCGGCTACGGGTTCCTGGCCGGGCTCGGGTTTCTCGTCCCGCTGCTGCCCTGGGTGGGGGAGTACGTCGGCCCGATGCCGTGGCTCGCGCTCTCGACCGCCGAGGCGGTGTTCGTCGGACTGTTCGGCGTGCTCGTCGTCGCACTGGCCCGACTACCGCTCGCGGCGCTGTGGCTGGCCTGCGCGTGGTCGCTGACCGAATGGCTTCGCTCGAGCGTCCCGTTCGGTGGATTCCCTTGGGGCCGACTGGCATTCGGGCAGTCCGAGGGTTGGCTGCTGTCGGTCGCGAGTGTCGGTGGGGCTCCGCTGCTCAGCTTCGCGGTCGCGCTGACCGGAACCGGACTGGCCTCGCTGGTCACCGCACTACTCCGCGACCGCACGCCGCGTGCCTGGCTCCCGGCGGCCGCACTGACCGTGGTCGCACCGCTGCTCGCCGCCGCACTCTGGCCGACCGTGCCCGGTCCGGACTCCACCGATCCCGGCGCGGGCGACCGCACGATCACCGTCGCCGCGATCCAGGGCGGCGTCCCACGACTCGGACTCGAGTTCAATGCGCAGCGGCGCGCGGTGCTCGACAACCACGTCCGGCAGACCATGCGACTGGCCGACGACATCGACGCCGGGCGGCAGCCGCGCCCCGACGTGGTGATCTGGCCGGAGAACGCCTCCGACATCGACCCCCTCCGCAATTCCGACGCCGCCACCGAGATCGGCGCCGCCTCCCGGGCCGTCGGGGCGCCGATCCTGGTCGGCGCGGTGCTGGTGAACGGGGACGGAACCACCACCAATTCGGTCATCGTCTGGGACGGTGTCGACGGACCGCAGGAGCGGCACGACAAGAAGATCATCCAGCCGTTCGGCGAGTACCTGCCCTACCGCGGGTTCTTCCGCCACTTCTCCTCGTACGCGGACAAGGCGGGCAACTTCGTACCCGGCGACGGCAATGGTGTCGTCCACGCCGCCGGGATCCCCATCGCGGTGGCGACCTGTTACGAGGTCGCGTTCGACCGGGCCCTGACGGAGGCGGTCCGTGCGGGCGCGAAGCTGATCGCGGTCCCCACCAACAACGCCACCTTCGGCGACACCGAGATGACCTACCAGCAGCTCGCGATGTCGCGGGTGCGCGCCGTCGAACACGGGCGGTCGGTCGTCGTGGCCGCCACGTCCGGGGTGAGCGCGATCGTCGGCCCCGACGGACAGGTGCAGCAGTCGTCGTCACTGTTCACCCCCACCACATTGGTGGCGCAGGTGCCGCTGCGCACCTCCACTACGCTGGCTACTCGACTCGGCCCGATTCCGGAGTTCGCTCTGTGCATCGGCGCCGGACTGGCCCTCGTCGTCGCGCTGGTGCGTCGACGCAGGTCGGCCGCGCCGCTCAACTGACGGCGCGATCGAATTTGACGGAAACCAGCCACGGCTGGCGGAGAGGATCTTGATGAGCCCGGGCACGCCGACCGAGAACACGCCGAACGACGACACACCGAGCGCGCACACCTTGGTGATCATTCCGACCTACAACGAGCGGGAGAACATCGAGCTGATCATCGGCCGGCTGCATACCGCAGTGCCCGGTGCCCACGTCCTCGTCGCGGACGACGGCAGCCCCGACGGCACCGGCGACATCGCCGACAAGCTCGCGGCGTCCGATCCCGCGGGCCGGATCCACGTCCTGCACCGAACCGAGAAGAACGGACTCGGCGCCGCGTACATCGCCGGGTTCCGCTGGGGCCTGGACCGCGACTACCGGGTACTGGTGGAGATGGACGCCGACGGCAGCCACGCGCCCGAGCAACTGCACCGGCTCCTCGACCAGATCGACCAGGGCGCCGACCTGGTGGCCGGCTCGCGGTACGTGCCCGGCGGCTCGGTCGTGAACTGGCCGAAACGTCGCGAGTTCCTCTCCCGCGGCGGCAACCTCTACTCGCGGCTCGCCCTCGGCGTCACGATCAAGGACATCACGGGCGGTTTCCGCGCGTACCGCCGCGAGGTGCTCGAGGCCCTCGACCTCGACTCGATCGAGTCGCACGGCTACTGCTTCCAGGTGGACCTGGCGTGGCGTTCGCTCCAGCAGGGATTCACGATGGTCGAGGTCCCGATCACGTTCACCGAACGCGAGTTCGGGGAGTCCAAGATGGACGGCAATATCGTGCAGGAAGCCCTGCTCAAGGTCACCGTGTGGGGGATGCGCAGCCGCTGGAACAAGGTGCGGGCGCTGCTGCGCAAGTAGCGTCGCCGCTTTACGCCGCTCACCCCACGGGGTGACGATGTCCTGGTGACGTCCAAGGACGGTTCCATCAGGTCGCCTGACCACCTGCCCGAGTCGATCGGATACGCGGTCAAGCGCCTGTTCCTCGGCAAGCCGCTCATCACCGAGCAACTGAAGACGGAACGACTGTCCAATCCGATAGCGCTCGGAGTGCTCTCTCCCGACGCGATCTCCTCGTCCGCGTACGGCACCGAGGAAATTCTCATCGAGTTGCTGCCCTTCGCCGGGCTGGCGGCGTTCACGTTACTGCTGCCGATCACCGGCGTGATCCTGGTGATCCTGGTGCTGGTCGCCGCGTCCTACCGTCAGGTGGTCATGGCCTACACCAGGGCCGGCGGCTCGTACATCGTCGCCAGGGAGAACTTCGGGCCACGGGTAGCGCAGATCGCAGCTGCGGCCCTGCTCATCGACTATGTGGTGACGGTCGCGGTCCAGGCCGCAGCGGGCACGGTTGCGGTCGTGTCGGCGATACCGGCGCTGGGTCCGTACAGCCTCGAGATCACCGTCTGCATCGTCGTCTTCATGTGCTACGTCAACCTGCGAGGCCTACGCGAGGCGGGCAGGCCGTTCGCGATCCCGACCTACTTCTTCACGGTCATGATCGGCCTGATGATCGTCGTCGGAGTGGTCCGAGAGGTCTTCTGGGGCCTACCGAAGTACGACGCCGTGAACATCGCGGGCGCAGTCGAGATCCACCAGGGCAACGGCCTGGTGATGGGCGCGACGATCCTGGTGTTGTTGCGCGCGTTCGCGAACGGTGGGTCGTCGTTGACGGGTGTCGAGGCGATCTCCAACACCGTCAGCTTCTTCCGCAAGCCGGAGGGACCGAACGCACGCAAGGTTCTGACCGTCATGGCGTGCATCCTCGGCTTCCTCGTCGCAGGCGTGTCGTATCTGGCCTTCGCCACCCACGCGACGCCGTACGCGGCGGGCTACCCGTCCGTCCTCTCGGAGGTGGCCCGCACCGTGTTCGGCAGCGGCACCCTCGGCCACGTCCTGTACGTGCTGGTCCAGATCGCCACCGCCGCAATCCTCTTCACCGGCGCGAACACCAGTTTCAACGGCTTCCCGGCACTGGCCAACTTTGTCGCCGAAGACCGGTTCCTGCCGCGGCAACTGACCAAACGCGGACACCGGCTCGTGTTCTCCAACGGCATCATCGTGCTGACCGTGCTGTCTGTCGCACTACTCATCGGGACGGGTGGATCCGTCAATGCCCTGGTCCCGTTCTACGCGATCGGGGTGTTCACCGGGTTCTCGATGGCCGGTTACGGAATGACCAAGCACCACCTGACGCTGCGCGAACCGGGCTGGCGGCACAAGCTCGCGATCAACCTGTCGGCGGGCATCCTCTCGACCGTCGTGGTGGGGATCTTCGCGGTGGCCAAGTTCACCGAGGGCGCGTGGCTGGTGGTCGTGGTGTTCCCGGTTCTGGTGTTCATCCTGATGCGCCTGAACCGCGAGTACCGGGCCGAGGCCGCCATCCTGGAGGAGTTCCGGACCGAACAGGCCGAGCAGGTCAACTACGCCCGGCACCGGGTGTTCGTCCTGGTGAACTCTGTCGATCTCGCGGTCCTCGAGGCGCTTCGATACGGGCGGGGACTCGGCGCGGACACCGTCACGGCTCTGCATTTCATGATCGACGCCGCGCAGGCCGAACGGTTGCGCAAGCGGTGGGACCACTTCGAACTGACCACCCCCCTGAAGATCATCGACTGCCCGGACCGTCGCGTGCCGCACGCGGCCCAGCGAGCGGTCCTCGAGGCACTCGCCCAGTACCCGAACACCCACGTCACACTGCTTCTGCCACGGCGCAGCTATGCTCCGCTGCTCGGTCGACTGCTGCACGACCGGACCGCGGACAAGGTCGCGCGGGCGGTCAGCCGGATCCCACATGCCGCGGCCACCATTGTCCCGTTCGACGTGCAGTCGCAGATCCGGCAGGCCTTCCCCGACCTGTTCGAAGAACGCATCACGCGCCGGGTCGAGAAGATTCAGGCCCGCATCGCGGGCGACGACCAGTCCCGAATCGACGCCTACGAACGTCCGGACGCACCGCCGACCATGATCTCGGTGACGGGGCTCATCGCCGGGCAGCGCGCGACCGTCGAGGGCCGGGTACTGAAGGTCCGTGACGGCACAACGGGCGCTGGAACCGCGCTGGAGATCGAGATCAACGACAGTACCGGCGCTCTGCAAGTCAAGTTCACGCCGACGCACGGCGGCGAAGACATCGTTCCAGGCCAGCTGCTGAGAGTGACCGGCAGGGCACGGGCGTCCAGGAACAAGCCGATCCACATGGTCGACCCGACCTACACGATCATCGAAATGCCAGACGGGTCGGTGACCACGGACACGAAGACGACCCCGTGACACGACGATGCCCCGGAGGGAAGTCCCTCCGGGGCATCGTCGGATATCCATGAACGCCGGCTACGCTCCGCGGCGCTGCGCCCGTAGACGCCGGCTCCGCTACGCTCCGCGGCGCTTGGTCTTCAGCAGGTCCAGCCGCTCCTTGAGCAGCTCCTCGAGCTCCTCCACGGACCGACGCTCGAGCAGCATGTCCCAATGGGTGCGCGGGGGCTTGACCTTCTTGACCTCGGGTGCGGCGCCCTCGAGCAGGGTGCCCTCGAGGCCGTTCTTGCACAGCCAGGTGCCGGGGATCTCGGCCTCGTCCGCGAACGGGACGTCGAACTCCTCGCCGTTGTCGCAGCGGTAGCGCGCCATCCGACGAGGGGCCAGGTCGTGGTCGCGATCAGTCTCGTAGCTCACCGCTCCGAGTCGGCTCCCTCGAAGTACGCGATCTGCCATGGTGGTGTCCTCTCCTCGGCTGCCCTACACAAAAGCTTCATCACACGCGAGCACGCCGGGTTCGGCGGACCGAGCGTTCCCACTCATCTACAACGACACGTGTACCCAATTGGTTCCCGCGCCCCGCCGGTTCCAGCGGTCGGCGCAGACTCGGCCATCTTACTCGGTCGGAGGAACCGCACCGCACAGTGATCGCAGGCCGCAAGTTCGCCGAACCGCAAGTCACCTCGCCGCGGGTGCCCGCGGGGAGGGTGGTCGAAGTCGACCCCAAGGGTGCCTGTCCCGACGATCCGCGATCGGGAACCCTCGTGGAGGACGAATCCGCAACCCCACGGCCCACCGGGAGCACCTGATGGTCAACAGCACCAGTCGCGAACCGCACCACCTTCGCGCTGACCGCCGCCCGTCCACCGTCGGCCGACTGGCACCGCCGTCGCGCAGTAGGGTGGGGGCCGTGGCTGGCACTTCTCGCAGACCGGAATCGTGCGTGTGGTGTGGCCGACAGGTCCCCGACATCGGGATCGGCAGGCGGCGCCGCTACTGCAGGCAATCGTGTCGGCAGCGCGCGTACGAGCAGCGTGCCGCGGTCCGGGGCACGACGATCGCGCCCGACTCGATGGTGCTCACCGCGATCGAGGCCACGGCGGTCATGGACCGGATGTTCGAGGTTCGATGTGCGGCCGAGGACGTCGCGACGGCCGCGGCCGAAGGAGCTGCACCGGACGAGGTCGCGGCTTTGTGTGCCGATCTGGTTCGTCTGGCGCGCGAGGCCGAACGGTTCCGCTGACACCGAGTCTTCCGAAACCGTCAGTGAATAAGCCGATCTCGCTAACACCTCGGCTCGACGTATCGATAAAAGTTGAGACGGCAAACGTCCGTCCCGATACTCTGAAAAGACAGACCGCAACACGCCGATGGTGAACCGTAACTGTCTCTATGCGTGAGGATTAAGATGAAGGATTACTCCTCGACTGATCCGACACAAGGCGCCACGCCGTCACGAGCCGCGGAAACCAGTCCCGACAGCTCATCCGACGCCTTCCCACTCTCCGCCGTTCAACGCAGCATGTGGTTCAGCCAGCAGCTGAGTCCCACCGTGCCGACCTTCATCGCCCAGTACATCGAACTGCGCGGAGACGTCGACCTCGACCTGCTCCGCACCGCCGCGCGCACCGCGGCCATGGAGTTCCAGTCACCCTTCCTGCGACTGGTCGACGTCGACGGCGAACCACGGCAGCGGTTCGACCCGTCGATCGACAGTTCGATCGCCTTCCTCGACTTCCGACAGGAGGCCGACCCGGCCGGCGCCGCTCATGTCTGGATCGACAACGACTACGTGACGCCGATCCGACTCACTCGCGACCGCCTCGTGGACATGACGATCCTGCAAGTCGCCGATCGAGAGTATCTGTGGTACACCCGAATTCACCACGTCGCACTCGACGGGTACAGCGGCATGACGATGGTCAACCGGATTGCGGCATTGTACACCGCTGCGACGAAAGGCGTTGAGCCCGAACCGAATCGGTCCCTCGACCTGCGGGCACTGTACGAGCTTGACCAGAAGTACCGCGGGTCGAGCAGGTTCGAGGCCGATCGCGAGTACTGGGCCGAACACGTGCGGGGTCTCGAGGAGGGCTCCACTCTCGCGCGCCGAGAGGGGCCCGCCGCGGCCCGCAGCAGGCTCGAGAGCGCCGAGTTGACCGACGAGGCCCTCGCCCGACTCGACTCCTCGGACGAACTCGGTGGCACCTCCGCCGCCACACTCATCGCGGGGTTCGCCTGCTACCTGTCTCGAATGACGGGCAGCGAATCCGTCCTGGTCAATCTGCCGGTGTCCGCGCGGACCACCGCGCCGTTGCAACGGTCGGGTGGCATGCTCGTCAACGTCGCGCCGCTGCGGATCACGGTGCTACCGCAGGACTCGGTCGCCGATCTCGTCCAGCGGGTGCAACTCGAGCTGATGGGGGCCCTTCGTCACCAGCGCTGCAGCCTCGAGGACATTCGCCGCGACGCGGGCCTGACCGGCACCCGCAACGGTCTCGCCGCGCCGATGGTCAACGTGATGCTCTTCCACCAGGAGATCACCCTCGGGTCGGTTGTCGGCGAGTACCACATCGTCACCTCCGGTCCGGTGCAGGACCTGCTGGTCAACATCTATCAGAGCGGGTCTCCCGCCCGGACTCTCGTCGACTTCCGCGGCAACCCGAATCGCTACGACGACGAGGAACTACGCACCCATCACCGTCGATTCGTCGACTTGATCGAGGAGATGCTCGCCGCCGACGCGACCGCGCGGGTCGCCGACCTGCACCCGGAATCGGCGCGCCTGGGCGAACTGATGGCCCGTGAGAAGGCGGGCGTGGAGTTCTGGACGCACGAGCTGGCCGGCCTTCCCGAGGCGCCGTCGCTGCCGCCCGCCGGCCGACGCACCGACGCCGAGCGATCCGGACGCGGAAAACTCGACGTCCAGCTCGACGCCGGACTGCACCTCGCCCTCACGGACCTGTCCAGCCGTCTGGGCGTCGACTCGTTCACGGTGCTGCACACTGCGCTGGCGGTGCTGCTGGGAAGGCTCACCGACAGCGACGACATCGTGGTCGACACCCCGGTCTGGGTGCACTCGGACAAGCCGCCGGACGGTGACCGGGCGCCGGGCACCCGCAACAGCGTGCCGCTGCGCACCCCGCTCGACCCCGCCGCATCGTTCGCCGACCTGATCCTCGGCTCGCAGGACATCGAGCGACGTGCCTTCGAGCACGCAGACCTTCCGCACGACCGCATCGCCGCGGCCTTCGGCGCCGATGCGCCGCGATCCCGGATGGTGCTCGCCCTCGGCAACGACGGCACGCACGCCACCGGCGGCGGCCGCACCGTCACGACCGCCGGACTCGACACCGACCAGCCCGAGTTCGGGCTCGAACTCACCGCCCGGTTCGACGCCGACGACGCCCCAGCCGGACTGGACGCGCACATGGCGTTCGCGCTCAGCCACTTCCGCGAAGCCGACGCCGCCACCTTCGTCGATCGCTTCGCGAGACTTCTCCTCGCCGCCGCGTCGGATCCCGACCGGACGGCATCCGACGCGCCGATCCTGTCGGACACGGAGAGTGCCGCGCTGACCCCGGTACGCGGCCCGGCCGACGTCACCGTGCTCACCCTGGCGCAGATTCTCGACGCCGCGGCGACGGCGGACCCCGGGCGGGAGGCACTCGTCTGCGGCGACCGCCGACTGTCCTATCGCGAGCTCGACGACAGTTCGGCCGCGCTCGCCGGTCGGCTACGCGGCCGCGGCATCGGACCGGGTTCTGTTGTGGCCCTGGCGATTGCCCGGTCGATCGAGTCCGTGACCGCGGTCTGGGCGGTGGCCCGCACCGGCGCCGCCTTCCTGCCCGTCGATCCCAACTACCCGGCCGACCGGATCGAGCACATGCTCACCGACTCCGGCGCCGCGCTCGGTCTGACGGTGGGAGCGCACCGCGACGACCTGCCGCACCAGGTCGAGTGGGTGGTCCTCGACGATCCGACGCACGCCGACGCCCCGGCGGACGTCGCAGAGGTGCCCGGGCGCCGGGCCCACATCGACGACGCCGCCTACCTCATCTACACCTCCGGTTCCACCGGCGTACCGAAGGGCGTCGTCGTCACCCACCGGGGGTTGGCGAACTTCGCCGCGGAGGAACGCGAACGGTTCGCGATCACCCCCGACTCGCGGACACTGCACTTCTCGTCGCCGAGCTTCGACGCGTCCGTGCTCGAACTGCTGATGGCCGTCGGCTGCGGCGCCACGATGGTCGTCGCGCCACCGACGGTCTACGGCGGAGTCGAACTGGCCGACCTGCTGAGCCGCGAGCGGGTGACGCACGCGTTCGTCACACCCGCGGCCCTGGCCTCGGTCGACCCCGCCGGGCTCGGCCACGTCGAATGCGTGGCCACCGGCGGCGACGTCTGCCCGCCTGCCCTCGTCGAACAGTGGGCCACGACAACATCCCCGAGTTCCCGCGTGCCGACATCGTCGCGCGGGACAGGCCGCCGGATGTTCAACGCGTACGGCCCGACCGAGACCACGGTCGTCGCGGGGATCAGCGGCGCTCTGCGGCCGGGCGAACCGGTGACCATCGGCGGACCGTCCCGCGGCACCGGCGAGATGGTCCTGGACCGGCGTCTGCGGCCGGTGCCCGCGGGCACGGTCGGAGAGCTGTACGTGACCGGGTCGGGTCTCGCCCGCGGTTACCGGCACCGGTCCGGGTTGACCGCATCGCGTTTCGTCGCTTGCCCGTCGCTGCCCGGGGAGCGGATGTACCGGACCGGTGACCTCGTTCGGTGGAACGATCGACGCGAACTCGAGTACCTCGGCCGCAGCGACTTCCAGATCAAGATTCGCGGCTTCCGCATCGAGCTGGGCGAGATCGACAGCGTGCTGCGCACGCACCCCACCGTCGACTTCGCGACGACCACGGGGCACACGCGGGCCTCGGGCGACGTCGCGCTGGTCGGCTACGTGCTGCCCGCGGCGGGCGCCGTCGTCGACGAGGCGGACCTGCTCGCGCACGCCGCGCAGGCACTGCCCTCGCACATGGTGCCCGCGGCAATCGTGGTGCTCGACACGATCCCGCTGACCCCGGCCGGCAAGCTCGACCGCAGGGCCCTGCCCGAACCTCGGTTCGCCACCGGCACTGCGGACTACCGGGCCCCCGGCTCCGACGCGGAGCGGCGGATCGCCGCGGTGTTCGAGGACCTGCTGGCGGTCGAGCGCGTCGGCATCGACGACAGCTTCTTCGACCTGGGCGGAGACTCCCTCATCGCGACCCGTGTGGTCGCCAGGACCAACACGGCACTGGGAACCTCGCTCGGGGTGCTGGACCTGTTCGAGGCGCCCACGATTGCCGCCCTCGCGGCGCGGGCGGAACAAGCGACAGGCGCTGCGACCCGACCTCGGCTGGCACCGCGCCCGCACACGGGACCGGTCCCGGTATCGATGGCACAGCAACGGATGTGGGTCGTCAACCAGGTCGATCCCACCTCCGCCGCCTACAACATCCCGATCGCGGTCCGGCTGACCGGCGAGCTGGATGCCGCGGCGATCGATGCGGCACTCGCGGACGTCATCGAGCGCCACGAGACACTGCGCACGGTCTTCCCGAACACCGACGAGGGTCCGGTCCAGGTGGTGCTGCCCGTCGCCGAGGCGACCCCCGAGCTGACGCCGCTCGACGTCGATGCGACCGACGTGCACGGCGCGGTCACCGCGCTCGCCACGGAGGGGTTCGACGTCACGGCCGCGCCACCTGTGCGGGCCCGACTGCTGCGCGTCGACGCGACCACACACCTGCTGGTCCTCGTCGTCCACCACATTGCCGCGGACGGGCTGTCGATGACGCCGCTCGCACGAGACGTGTTGACCGCCTACGAGGCCCGCAGCGCCGGTCGCGCCCCGCGGTGGAGCCCGCTCGCGGTCCAGTACTCGGACTACGCACTGTGGCAACGCGAACTGCTCGGCACCGAGGACGATCCCGACAGCCTGCTCACCCGGCAACTGCACTTCTGGTCCACGGCACTCGAGGGCGCTCCCGAGGTGTTGTCGCTGCCGACGGACCGGCCCCGCCCGCCCCGCCCGACGATGCGCGGCGGCATCGTCGACTGCACCATCGACCCGGCACTGCATCGGCAACTGCTCGACGTCGCCCGGCAGAGCGGCACCAGCCTCTTCATGGTCCTGCACGCCGCGCTCGCCGTCCTGCTCGCGACATCCAGTGGTGAGCGGGACATCTCGATCGGGTCGCCGGTGTCCGGTCGCGGTGAGGCCGAGCTCGACGACCTGGTCGGCATGTTCGTCAACACGGTGGTACTGCGCGCCCAGGTCGACCCGGCGGGGACCTTCGCCGAACTGCTCGACCGGGTGCGCGCCGACGACCTCGCCGCGATGGGCGAACTCGAGGTGCCCTTCGATCGGCTGGTCGAGGCGCTGCACCCGTCCCGCGCGGCCGCGGATTCGCCCCTGTTCCAGGTGATGTTGGTACTGCAGGGTGCGGTGGACGGGCGCCTGGCGTTGCCGGGCCTGAGCGCGGAGGTCGAGGACGTCGACACGGGGGCGGCCAAGTTCGACCTTCAGGTGATCGCGACCGAACGCACCGACGACAAGGGTGAACCGGGCCCGATCGACACCCAGTTCTCCTTCGCCCGAGATCTTTTCGACAGGTCGACGGTGACCTCTCTGGCGGATCGCTTCGTCCGGGTGCTGGCAGCGGTCGCGCAGGATCCCACCGCTCTCGTCGGCGACCTCCCGCTCGTCGGTGTCGACGAGCGTAGGTGCGTGGTGCAGGAGTGGAACTCCACCACCGTCGCGGTGCCCGAGACGACGCTGGTGGAACTGTTCGACGCCCAGGTCGCGCGCACGCCCGATGCCGTAGCGGTGGTGTTCGGCGATGTCGAACTGACCTACGCGGAGTTCGACGGGCGGTCGAATCGCCTCGCCCGGGCACTGATCGACACCGGGGTGGGGCCGGAGAGTCATGTCGCGGTGGCCATGCGCCGCTCGGTGGACCTGCTGGTGGGGATCTACGCGATCGTCAAGGCGGGTGCCGCGTACGTGCCGCTCGACCCGGACCATCCGGCCGCACGCACTCGGTACGTGCTCGACAGTGCGGCGCCCGCCTGCGTAATCACCACCGCCGCCGAGCGCGGCGCGGTCCCGGACGACGCGACAACCGTCGAGATCGACACCCTCGACCTGTCCGGCTACGAGGCCGGGCCGCTGACCGAGGCGGACGGCGTGCCCGCGCGCCCCGACAACACCGCGTACGTCATCTACACCTCCGGCTCGACCGGCCGCCCGAAGGGCGTTGCGGTGAGCCACCGCTCGATCGTCAACCGACTGCAGTGGATGCAGCACGCCTACCCGCTCGACGGGACCGACGTGGTCCTGCACAAGACGCCGGTGACCTTCGACGTGTCGGTGTGGGAACTGTTCTGGGCGTTGCAGGCCGGGGCCGCTGTCGTGATCGCGGCGCCGGACGGACATCGGGACCCCGGCTACCTGTCCCAGTTGATCGCCGACCGGCACGTGACCACCATGCACTTCGTGCCGTCGATGCTGGCGGCGTTCCTGGCCTCGGCTCACGCCGACCAGTGCGCCGGACTGCTGCGCGTGTTCTGCAGCGGCGAGGCACTGCCCCCGGCGACCGCGACGGCGTTCCACCGCTTCAGCGGTGCCGCACTCCACAACCTGTACGGCCCGACCGAGGCCGCCGTCGACGTCACCGCCTGGGAGAGCACGGCCGCCGACGTGACAGGCGTGCCGATCGGTGCGCCGGTGTGGAACACCCGGACCTACGTGCTCGACTCCCGGCTGCACCCGGTACCGGTGGGGGTGCGCGGCGAGCTCTACCTCGCCGGCGTCCAGGTGGCCCGTGGCTACGTCTGTCGCACCGACCTCACCGCCGACCGGTTCGTCCCGGATCCCTTCGGCGAGGACGGCGCCCGGATGTACCGCACCGGCGACGTGGTCCGGTGGCTCGAGCGTCCCGGCCGCGCACCGGGCCGGCCGAGCAGCGGCGTACTGGAGTACCTGGGACGCACCGACTTCCAGGTCAAGGTGCGTGGACAGCGGATCGAGCTCGGTGAGGTGGAGGCCGCCCTGGTGGCCGACCCCACCGTCGCGCAGGCGGTCGTCGTGGTCCACCGCGACGAGATCACCGGGGAGTCCCTGATCGGGTACGTGATCGCCGAGCCGGGTGCCGAGGTGGACCCGGACGCGGTGCGCGCCACCGCATCCACGGAGCTGGCCGCCTACATGGTGCCGGCGCAGATCCTGGTGCTGGACGAGTTCCCGCTCGGCGCCACCGGCAAGCTCGACCGTCGGGCCCTGCCGGAACCGGAGTTCCTCGCCTCCTCTGCGGAGTTCGTGGCACCGCGCAACCCGGTGGAGGAGATCCTCGCCTCGATCGTCGCCGACCTGCTCGGGCTGCCGCGTGTGGGCGTGCACGACAACTTCTTCGACCTCGGCGGCAACTCGCTGATCGCCGCGCGCCTGGTCGCCCGGGCGAACGGTGCGCTGTCCACCTCGATCGGCGTGCGTGAGGTCCTCGACGCGCCGACCGTCGCGACGCTGGCGCTGCGCATCGAGTCGGGAACCGCACACGGGCAGGGCCGCGCGCCGCTGGTGCCGGCGACGCGCCCCGACCCGATCCCGGTTTCCTTGGCGCAGAAGCGTATGTGGTTCGTCAACCAGTTCGACATCACCTCGCCCGCCTACAACATCGCGCTGGCCATCCGGCTGACCGGGGACCTCGACGTCGACGCCCTCCGCGGTTCCATCGGCGACGTCCTGTCCAGGCACGAGTCGCTGCGGACGAAGTTCCCGCTGCGCGGAGCCGAACCGACGCAGGTGATCGTCCCGGCCGCAGAGGTCCTGCCCGACCTGACCGCCGAACCGGTCGAGGCGGCCGCACTGCGCGGCCGGATCACCGACATCACCGACGCCGGCTTCGACGTCACCCTGGCGCCGCCGGTGCGGGCTCGGCTGCTGCGGGTCGAGACAGGGTCCGGTTCCGAGACAGAGTCCGAGTACGGAGCCCGAACGGACACAACCGAACACGTGCTCGTCATCGTCGTGCACCACATCTGCGCGGACGGGTTCTCGATGGCGCCGCTGGCCCGGGACGTGATGGTCGCGTACGGGGCCCGCAGCAGCGACCAGGGTCCGCAATGGACCCCGCTGCCGGTGCAGTACGCCGACTTCACGCTGTGGCAGCGGGCGGTCCTCGGCAATGTCGACGACCCGGACAGCCTGCTCGCGGAGCAGCTGGACTACTGGACCTCGGCTCTCGACGGACTCCCGGACCTGCTGAGCCTGCCGACCGACCGACCGCGCCCGGTGGAGCAGTCGTTGCGCGGCGCGACGGTCCCGTTCACGGTCGACGCCGCGCTGCACCGCAGGCTGGTCTCGACCGCCCGCGAACGCAACTCGACAGTGTTCATGGCGATGCACGCCGCCCTGGCGGTGCTGCTGGCCCGGTCGAGCGCGAGCACGGACATCGCGATCGGCACCCCGATCGCCGGCCGCGGCGAGGCGGCACTCGACGATCTCGTCGGCATGTTCGTCAACACCCTGGTGCTGCGCAGCCAGGTCGAGCCGGAGATCTCGTTCACCGATCTGCTCGTCGCCGTTCGCGAGAGCGACCTCGAGGCCTTCCACCGCGCGGACCTTCCGTTCGAGCGGCTCGTCGAGGCGCTCGCGCCGGAACGGAGCACCGCGCATTCTCCGCTCTTCCAGGTGATGTTCGAGTTCCGCAACAACGAACGTCCACGCCTCGAACTGCCGGGACTGACGGTGACCGGCATCGACCTGGGCACCGAGATCTCCAACTTCGACCTGCAGCTGACATGCACCGAGGAGTTCGACGAGTCCGGCGCGCCCGCCGGCATCACCGCCGGATTCACGTACGCCACCGACCTTTTCGACAGTGCCTCGATCGCGGAACTCGGCGAGCGGCTGGTGCGGATCCTCGCCGCCGTCACCGAGAACCCCGACGCCGCCGTCGGCGACGCCCCGATCCTGACCGCCGAGCGAGCCGCTGCGCTCACCCCGGTCCTCGGCGGCGACCCGGTCACTCCGCGAACCCTGCCCGCACTGCTCACCGCGGCGGCCGCACTCCACCCGGAGCAGCCGGCGCTGGTGTCGGGGGACCGGGCGATGTCCTATCGCGAGCTCGACGCCCGGTCGAACAGGTTGGCCCGGTTGCTGATCGGACGCGGTGTCGGTCCGGAGTCCGTCGTCGCGGTGTCCATGCCCCGGTCGATCGAGTCGGTGCTCGCGGTGTGGGCGGTGGCGAAGTCGGGCGCCGCGTACGTCCCGGTCGACCCGAACTACCCGCGGGACCGGATCACGCACATGCTCGAGGATTCCGGTGCCGTCCTCGGTCTCACCCTGCAGTCGCATCACGACGCGCTGCCGACCCTGCCGCGTCATCTCGTGCTGGACGAGGACGGCGTCGACGAGGCCCTCGCCAGGTGGTCGGACGCGCCGGTCACCGATGCCGATCGCCTCCAACCACTCACCCTGGACCATCCGGCGTACCTGATCTACACCTCGGGGTCGACGGGGACACCGAAGGGTGTCGTGGTCACCCACCGCGGCGTCGCGAATCTCGCGGAGGACGTGCGTACCCGGTTCCGCGTCACGCCCGAGTCCCGGACGCTGCACTTCTCGTCGCCGAGTTTCGACGCATCGGTGCTCGAACTGCTGATCGCGTTCGGGGCGGGCGCGACGATGATCGTGGCGGGCCCGGACATCTACGGCGGCGACGAGCTCACCGGACTACTCGCCACCGAACACGTCACGCACGCGTTCGTCACCCCGGCCGCGTTGGCGTCGGTGGACGCCCACGCTCTCGTCGACCTCGAATGTGTGGTCACCGGCGGAGACACCTGCCCGCCGGAACTGGTCGCGCAGTGGGCGAGCGGGGACCGCTCGATGTTCAACGCGTACGGGCCGACGGAGGCCACCGTCGTCGCGAGCCTCACCGGTCCGATGGACGCGGACCGCCCGGTCACCATCGGTGGGCCGCCGCGCGGCACCGGCGTGATGGTTCTGGACACCCGGCTGCGCCCGGTCCCGGTCGGGGTGACCGGCGAGTTGTACGTCACCGGGCCCGGCCTGGCGCGGGGATACCGGGGCCGGCCGGGCACCACCGCGGAACGATTCGTCGCCGACCCGTACACCGGCGGGCGGATGTACCGCACCGGCGACCTGGTGCGGTGGAACACGCACGACGAACTGGAGTACCTGGGCCGCAGCGACTTCCAGGTCAAGATCCGCGGCTTCCGCATCGAACTCGGCGAGATCGAGTCCGCGCTCATGCGGCATCCCGCGGTCGCGCGCGCGGTGGTGGCGACCCGGACGGACAGCGCGGGCAGACCGCGACTCATCGGGTACGTGGTCCCCGCGGTCGAATCCTCCCCGGGTGCTGCCGCTGCCCTCGACGCCCCCGTTGTCGATGCCCCGGAGATCCTGACGTTCGCCGGCGCCTTCCTGGCGCCCTACATGGTGCCCTCGACGCTGGTGGTGCTCGACGAGCTGCCGGTCACCCCGGTCGGCAAACTGGATCGGAAGGCCCTGCCCGAGCCCGACTTCACGCTGCGGACCGAGTCCCACCGGGCGCCGCGCACCGACACCGAGACGGCGCTCGCCTCGCTGTTCGCCGAGGTGCTCGACGTCGAGTCGGTGGGCGTGGACGACTCGTTCTTCGCCCTCGGCGGCGACAGCATCATGTCGATCCAGTTGGTGGCCCGTGCCAAGGACCACGGGATCTACCTCTCCCCGCGTGATGTGTTCGAGCGCAAGACCGTTGCCGGTCTCGCCGAGGTGGCGATCGCGACCGATGCCACCGACCTGCCCGTGCTCGCCGAACTGCCCGGCGGCGGAGTGGGGGACATGCCGCCCACTCCGATCGTCCGGTGGCTGCTCGAACGCGGCGGCCGGTTCGACCGGATGTCGCAACCGACGCTGCTGCACGCACCGAGCGACCTCACCTCGATCGAACCGTTGATCGCCACCGTGCAAGCGGTTCTCGACCGCCACGACATGCTCCGGGCCCGGCTCCGCGCAGACGAGAACTCCGACGCGGGCGTGGTGCTCGAGGTCCGCCCGCCCGGGTCGGTCGACGCCGCGACCTGCGTGCGGCGGATTCCGGTGGTTGCAGCTCCCGGTACTCCGGAGTTCACGGCGGCGGCCCTCACCGTGCTCGACGCGGCCCAGGACCGCCTCGACCCCGCGAACGGGGTGATGCTGCAGGTGGTGTGGCTCGATTCGGCCGGGGGCGACGGCAGGCTCCTGGTGGTCGTGCACCACATGGTCGTCGACGGAGTGTCCTGGCGGGTCCTGGTGCCAGACCTCGCGGTCGCGTGGGCGCACGTACAGGCCGGTCAGGCGCCGACGCTGGCGCCGGTGGGCACCTCGATGCGGAGTTGGGCGCACGCCCTCGTCGACGCGGCCGCCGAGCGTGGCGACGAGTCCGCACTCTGGCGTGGGATTCTCACCGGTTCCGATCCGCGGCTCGGCTCCCGACCTCTCGATCCCGCCGTGGACCTCGAGTCGACGGTCGAGCGGGTCACCGTCGAGTTGTCCGCGGAGGTCAGTGACGGTGTGCTGACGGCACTTCCGCAGAAGTACCGCGGCAGCGTCAACGACGGCCTGCTCACCGCGTTGGCGATGGCGCTGACGCGCTGGCACCGCACCCACGGGGCCACCGACACGACCGACGCACTGGTCGGTCTCGAGGGCCACGGTCGCGTGGACCAGGTCGTCGGCGGCGCCGACCTGTCCCGCACCGTCGGGTGGTTCACCTCGATTCACCCGCTGCGACTCGACCTGAGCGGCATCGACCTCGACGACGCGTTCGCGGGCGGCCGGTCGGCGGGGGCGGCGGTCAAGGCCGTCAAGGAACAACTGCTCACAATCCCGGACAACGGCATGGGATTCGGCCTGCTGCGCTACCTCGACCGGGTGCGAGGCCCCGAGCTCGCCCAACTGCCGGCGCCGCAGGTCAGCTTCAACTACCTGGGCCGGTTCACCGCGGACCTGTCCGAGGCCAGCCCGGAATCCGGGTGGACCCCCTCGGGCGAGGTCGACATGGAACGGGCCCAGGACCACGACATGCCGGTCGCCTCGGCGCTGGACGTCAACGCGGTGACCACCATGGTCGGTGACCGGCCACAACTGCGGGCCACCTGGGCGTTCCCGACCGGGGTCCTGACCGGGGACGAGGTCCGCGAGATCGCCGAACTGTGGACGAGCGCGCTGGCCGCGTTGACCCGGCACGCCTGCGGTCCGAATGCGGGCGGTCTGACCCCGACCGATCTCGCCCTCGTCGACCTCGACCAGTCGACCATCGACCGGCTCGAGGCCGAACACCCGACGCTCACCGACGTGTGGTCACTCTCGCCGCTGCAGTCGGGACTGCTCTACCACGCCCAGCTGGCGGACCAGTCGATCGACTCCTACACCGTCCAGCTCACGCTCGAGCTGCGCGGCGCCGACCCCTCGCGGTTGCGGCGCGCCGGCCAGGCCCTGCTCGACCGTCACGTCAACCTGCGCGCCTCCTTCGTCTACGACGACGAGGGCACACCGATCCAACTGGTGCACGAGGGCATCGGCCTGCCCTGGGCGGAGATCGATCTCACCGGGCGCGACGACGGTGACGTCGAGCGCGACATCGAGCGGCTGATGGACGAGGACCGGGCACGCGGGTTCGACATGGGCACCCCGCCCCTGCTGCGCTTCATGCTGATCCGGACCGGAACCGACGAGCACCGGCTGATCGTGACCAACCACCACATCCTGCTCGACGGCTGGTCCATGCCGCTGGTCCTGCGTGACCTGCTGACCCTGTACGCGACCGACGGGGACGCGAGCGCCCTGCCACGGGTCAACCCCTACCGGGACTACCTGACGTGGATGTCGCGGCGCAGCGTGGCGGAGTCCGCGGCGCTCTGGCAGCGGGCGCTCGCCGGGATCGACGAGCCGACCCTGCTCAGCCCGCTGGACGTCGGCCGGGTGCACGCCGGCAAGTCCCGCGAAGTGCTCCTCGACTTCGACGCCGACCGGACCGCTCGTCTGCGGGCGGTCGCCCGTGAGCGTGGCCTGACCCTGAGCACGATGATCCGGGCCGCCTGGGGAATCGTACTGGGGGAGTTGACCGGTCGCGAGGACGTCGTCTTCGGCGGCACCGTGTCCGGCCGACCGCCGCAGATTCCCGGGATCGAGTCGATGGTCGGGCTGTTCATCAACACCCTGCCGGTGCGGATCGCGCTCGACCCCCGCGAAACCCTCGGCGCGCTGCTCGCCCGGGTCCAGTCCGAGCAGGCCGATCTCCTCGACCACCACTACCTCGGCCTGACCGACATCCAGGAGCTGTCCGGGCCGGCCGCGGCGTTCGACACCCTCACCGTGTTCGAGTCCTACCCGATGGACCGGGCAGCCCTCACCGAGGACACCGACATCGCCGGTATGCACGTGCTCGACGTACACGACACCGCCAACGCCGCCCACTACCCGTTGGCCCTGATCGCCGCCGCCAACGACCAGCTCACGCTCAAACTCGAGTACTTCCCCGATCTCTTCGACGCCGAGCGCATCGACAGCATCGGCGCCCGCCTACGCCGGGCACTCGACGCACTGGCCACCGCACCGGACCTGCCGCTCGCGGCGCTGCGCCTGCTGTCCGCCGAGGAGGAGACAGCGCTGCTGCCCGTCCGCGGACCGGACACGACGGGTGCGGTGAATCGCACGCTTCCGCAGCTGCTCTCCGACGCCGCGGCCCGGCGCGGACATGCACTCGCGCTGACCTTCGAGGGGCGCGAGATCAGCTACCGCGAACTCGACGAGTCCTCGAACCGACTGGCCCGCACCCTGATCGACCTCGGCGCGGGACCGGAAACCTTCGTCGCGCTCGCTGTTGCCCGTTCACCCGAATCGGTGACGACGATGTGGGCCATCGCGAAGACCGGGGCGGCCTTCGTGCCGGTGGACCCGAACTACCCGGCCGAGCGGATCGAGCACATGATCACCGATTCCGGTGCCACGCTCGGAGTCACGGTCGCGGCGGCCTGCGACCGCCTGCCGGACGGGACCCGGTGGGTGGTGCTCGACGACACCGCCACCGCGGTCCGGCTCGCCGCCACGTCCGCCGACCCGATCACCGACGCCGACCGCGCCTCGACGCTGCGGATGTCGAACCCCGCGTACATGATCTACACCTCCGGCTCGACGGGCACCCCGAAGGGCGTGGTGGTCACGCACGCCGGACTCGACAACTTCTCCCGTGAGCAGCAACGGCGGTACGCGACCACCGAGGCGTCCCGCACCATGCACTTCGCCTCGCCCAGCTTCGACGGCTCGATCCTGGACTACCTGCTGGCGTTCGGACCGGGCGCCACGATGGTGATCGCGCCGCCGACCGTCTACGGCGGTGTGGAGTTGGCGCAGCTGATCGCCACCGAACACGTGACGCACTCCTTCGTCACCCCGGCGGCGCTGGAGACCGTCGATCCGGCCGGGCTGGACGAATTCGGCACCGTCGTCGTCGGCGGCGAGGCCTGCCCACCGGAACTGGTGACGCGCTGGGGGCCCAACAGGCACCTGCACAACGGGTACGGCCCCACCGAAGCCACCGTCATGTCGAACATCAGCGATCCGCTGGTCCCGGGCGAGCCGGTCACCATCGGCGCCCCGGTCCTCGGTGTCTCCGAGGTGGTGCTCAACTCGCGGCTGCAGCCGGTCCCGATCGGGGTACCCGGCGAGCTGTACCTGTGCGGGCCGGGATTGGCCCGCGGCTACCACGGTAGGCCCGGACTCACCGCGGACCGGTTCGTCGCGGACCCGTACGGCGAGCCGGGGGAGCGGATGTACCGGACCGGCGACATCGTGCAGGTCCGCGCCGAGGGCGGCCGGACATCCGGGGCGAGCGAAGCGACGGGGAATGTGGTCGTGGAGTACCTGGGCCGCAGCGACTTCCAGGTCAAGATCCGCGGCTTCCGCATCGAGCTCGGCGAAATCGACAACGTCGTCTCCTCGCATCCCGGTATCGACTTCGCCGTCACCCTCGGCAGACGCACCCCCGCGGGGGACACCCGGCTCGCGACCTACGTCAAGACCGCGCCCGACCGCCGGGTCTCGGCCGCCGAACTCCGGGAGTTCGCCGCGACCCGGTTGCCCGCGCACATGGTGCCCGAGTCGGTCACCTTCCTGGACGAGATCCCGCTGACCCCGGTCGGCAAGCTGGACCGCACCGCCCTGCCCGAACCGGACTTCGTGTCCGGGGCGAGCGAATTCGCCGCGCCGACCACCGAATTGGAGGCGACCGTGGCGGACGTGTTCGCCGCGACCCTCGGCGTCGACCGGGTCGGTGTGGACGACGACTTCTTCGACCTGGGCGGCAACTCGCTGATCGCCACCCGCGTCACCGCCCGGATCAGTGCCGCACTCGGTACCGCGATCGGGGTGCGTGCGCTGTTCGAGGCGCCGACCCCGCGGGCACTCGCCGAGTGGGCGGGCCGGTCGGCACCCGCTGCGGTCCGGCCTCCGCTGGTTGCCGCGGACCGCCCCGCGCACCTCCCGCTCTCCCTTGCACAGCAGCGGATGTGGTTCCTCAACCAGTTCGACACCGCCTCGCCTGCCTACAACATCCCACTGGCCGTGCGGCTGACCGGCGACCTCGACACCACTGCGCTGCAAGCCGCGGTCACCGAGGTTCTCGACCGGCACGAGTCGCTGCGCACCCTGTTCCCCCTCGTGGCGGGTGAACCGACGCAGGTGATCGTCCCCGCCGCACAGGTGCTGCCCGAGTTGCCGACGGAGTCGGTCGAGCCGGCCCGACTGCCGCGGTGGCTCGCCGACTTCACCTCCGCGGGGTTCGACGTCACCGCGGCCGTCCCGGTGCGCGCCGTCCTGCTCGAGTGCGCACCGGACGAGCACGTGCTCGCGATCGTCGTGCATCACATCTGTGCCGACGGTTTCTCGATGGCACCGCTGGCCCGCGACGTGATGGTTGCGTACACCGCCCACACCGGCGGTTCGACGACGCGGCGCGAACGGCTGACGGTGCAGTACGCCGACTTCGCGCTCTGGCAGCGCGAACTGCTCGGCGACGCGGAGGATCCGGACTCCCTGTCGGCCACGCAACTGCGGTTCTGGCGGGAGTCGCTGTCCGGTCTGCCGGAGGTGCTGGCGTTGCCGTCCGACCGGCCGCGGCCGGTGCAGCGCGACTTCCGCGGCGACCGGGTGAGGTTCGCGGTGGACCCGGCGGTGCACCGGGCGTTGACCGAGATTGCGCGGCAGACCGGTTCGACGATGTTCATGACGGTGCACGCCGCCCTCGCCCTGCTGATGTCACGGCTCTCCGGTGCCGACGACCTCGCCATCGGCACTCCCGTCGCGGGCCGCGGCGAGGCCGCCCTCGACGAGATGGTCGGCATGTTCGTCAACACCCTCGTCCTGCGCAGCCGACTCGACGCGGACCGGTCGTTCCGCGAGCTGGTCGCGGACCTGCGCGAGAGCGACCTGGCCGCGTTCGGGCACGCCGACCTGCCGTTCGAGACCCTCGTCGACGCGCTGGCGCCCGAACGCTCGACCAGTCACACCCCCCTGTTCCAAGTGCTCCTCGAGTTCCAGAACAACGAGTTGCCGAGCCTCGAGTTGCCGGGACTGACCGCCACCGGCGTCGAACACGAACTCGCCGTGGCGAAGTTCGACCTGCAACTGACCCTCACCGAGGATGCCGACTCCGGCGACGCCCCGGCCGGGATGTCGGGGGCGTTCACCTTCGCCACCGACATCTTCGACGCGGCCACCGTGACGCGGATCGCCGAACGGTTCATCGCCCTGCTGACGACGGTGACCAGCGCACCGGACCGGCCCGTCGGCGACGTCGACATCACCACGGACGCCGAACGCCTGGCGATGAGCACCGAATGGAACACCCCGGGTCGCCGTGCCGAGGCAGTCACCCTGGCCGACGAGTTCGCCCGCGCCGCAGCCCGGACCCCCGAGGCGGTCGCCGTCACCGCCGGCGACGGGTCGCTCACCTACTCCCAACTCGATGCGCGTTCGAATCGACTCGCGCGCATCCTGATCCAGCGCGGCGCGGGCCCGGAGGACCTCGTCGCGGTGGCGTTGCCGCGGGGCGCCGAACTGGTCGTGGCGCTGCTCGCGGTGGTCAAGTCCGGGGCCGGCTACCTGCCGCTGGACGTGAGCTACCCGGCCGACCGGCTCGCGTTCATGCTCGCCGACGCAGCGCCGGTCTGCACGCTGTCCACCGTCGCCGACGTCGGCAGGTTGCCCGAGAGCGCGGTCCCGACGGTCCTGCTGGACACCGCGGAGACCGTCCGCGTGCTCGACTCCACCCCCGACGCGGCCGTCACCGACGCCGACCGGCGTGCCCGGACCGCCCCCGGGGACGTCGCGTACGTCATCTACACCTCCGGGTCGACCGGTCGACCCAAGGGCGTGCAGGTCGCGCACCGCAACGTGCTCACCCTGTTCGCGAACACCCGCGACAGCTTCGGCCTCGACGAATCCGACGTGTGGACGATGTTCCACTCGTACGCCTTCGACTTCTCGGTGTGGGAACTGTGGGGACCGCTGCTGCACGGCGGACGCCTCGTCGTCGTCGACCACGACACCGCCCGCTCGCCGGAGGCGTTCGTCGAACTTCTCCGCCGCGAGCGGGTCACGGTGCTGAACCAGACCCCGACCGCCTTCTACCAACTGGCGGAGGCGGACCGGCTCACCCCCGGACGCCTGGAGTCGTTGCGGTACGTGATCTTCGGCGGCGAGGCACTGGACTTCGCCCAGCTCGGCCGCTGGTACACCCGACACGACGCGACCGCGCCGCAGCTGGTGAACATGTACGGCATCACCGAGACCACCGTGCACGTGACCCGGCTGCCGCTCGATCCGGCGGTGGCCGCGACCGCGTCGGCGTCCGTGATCGGCCGCGGGCTGCCGGGGCTGCGGGTGTCGATCCTCGACAGCCGGCTGCGCGCGGTGCCGCCGGGTGTCACCGGCGAGATGTACGTCGCGGGTGACCAGGTCACCCGCGGCTACCTCGGCCGGTCCGCATTGACCTCGACCCGCTTCGTCGCCGACCCACTCGGCGCCGGCGGCCGGATGTACCGGACCGGCGACCTGGCCCGCTGGAATCACCAGGGTCAGCTGGAGTACCTGGGCCGCAGCGACTTCCAGGTCAAGATCCGCGGCTTCCGCATCGAGCTCGGCGAGATCGAGGCCGAAGCGCTGCGCTTCCCCGGCATCGCGCAGGCCGTCGTGGTCGTCCACGACGACGGGGAGGGCCGCACGCGACTGGTCGGGTACGTCGTCCCCGAACCCGGCGCACAGGTCCGGCGGGCCGAACTGCTCGAGCACCTGTCCGCCGAACTCGCCTCGCACATGGTCCCGGCGACGATCGTCGAACTGGACCGGCTGCCGTTGACCGCGAACGGCAAGCTGGACCGCAAGGCGTTGCCGGAACCGGACTTCGGTGCCCTCGCCGCACCGGGACGCGCCCCGCGCACCGGGCCGGAGGCGGTACTGGCCGGGCTCTTCGCCGAGGTGCTGGGTATCGGCTCCACCAGCGATCACAGCGGCGCCGCCGGAACCTCGGTCGGTGTCGACGACTCGTTCTTCGCGCTCGGCGGCGACAGCATCATGTCCATCCAGCTGGTGGCGCGGGCCAAGGACGCCGGCCTGTCCCTGACGCCGCGCGAGGTGTTCGAGCACAAGACGGTGGCCGCGCTCGCCGCGGTCGCCGAGCGGACGGGCCCCGGTACTCCCACGGCGCTCGAGGAACTGCCCGGCGGTGGCATCGGCGAGCTGCCCATGACCCCCGTCCTGCACTGGTTGCTCGAGCGGGGCGGCGACCCGCGCCGCTACACGCAGACCGCCCTGCTGACCGTCCCCGCCGACGCCGACCGCGACACCCTGGAGCGCACACTGCAATCCGTCCTCGACCGGCACGACATGCTCCGGGCGCGGCTGATACGGGACAGCCGCAGCGTCGAGGTGCCGGCGCCTGGCGCGGTCCGCGCCCGCGACCTGCTGACCCGAGTGGACGCCCCGACCGTGACGGGGACCGAGTTCGAGCAATTCGCCTCGGCGGCGTTGCGAGCGGCCGCGGGCCGGCTCGACCCGGATGCCGGGATCATGCTGCAGGCGGTCTGGTTCGCACCCGAATCCGGTTCCGGCAGGCTGCTGTTGGTGATCCACCACGCCGCCGTCGACGGGGTGTCCTGGCGAGTGCTGGTGCCGGACCTGGCCACGGCGTGGGCACAGGTCCGCGGCGGCGGTCAGGCGCAGCTCGCCCCGGTCGGCACCTCGATGCGGCGGTGGGCGAACGCCCTCGCCGATGCCGCGCCGGACCGGACCGGCGAGATCGCGCACTGGCGTTCGGTGCTGGCCGAGCCCGACCCCGTGCTCGGGTCGCGGCCGCTCGACCGCGACGTCGACCTGAACTCGACGTTGGAGCGGGTGCGGGTGGAGGTGCCGACGGAGATCACCGAGGCACTGCTCACCGCGGTGCCCGAGGCCTTCCACGGCGGTGTCAACGACGGCCTGCTGACCGGGCTCGCGCTGGCGCTCGCGCGCTGGCGCCGCGACCGCGGCCAGAACGGATCCGCGACGCTGGTCACCCTCGAGGGTCACGGCCGTGAGGAGTCCGCGGTCCCCGGTGCCGACCTGTCCCGCACGGTCGGCTGGTTCACGACCCTCTTCCCGACGCGCCTGGACCTGTCGGGCGTCGACGTCACGGACGCGTTCGACGGCGGACCTGCCACCGGTCGAGCGGTCAAGGTGATCAAGGAGCAATTGCTCGGCGCACCCGACCACGGTATCGGCTTCGGGATGCTGCGGTACCTCACCGACGGTTCCGCCCTCGGCGGTCTGGCCGTCCCGCAGATCAGCTTCAACTACCTGGGCCGGCTGACCGGGACGTCGGTGCCCGCCGACACCGATCCGGGTTGGCTCCCGGTCACCGATGTCGACCTCGACGACGCGCCGAGCCCCGACATGCCGGTGGCGACGGCACTCGACGTGAACGCCGTGACCCTGGCCTCACCGGACGGCCCGCGACTGCGCGCGACATGGGCGTTCCCCGCGGGTGTGCTGTCCGCGGAGGAGGTCCGCGATCTCGCCGACGCCTGGGTGGAGGCGCTCACGGCGATCGCGCGGCACGCGTCGGCGCCCGCGGCGGGTGGATTCACCCCGTCCGACCTCGATCTCGTCGACCTCGACCAGGACGCGATCGACCGACTCGAGGCCCGCTTCCCGCGCCTGACCGAGGTGTGGTCGCTCTCGCCGCTGCAGTCCGGGCTGCTCTTCCACTCCCAACTCGCCGACGCGACCGTCGACCCGTACGTCGTCCAACTGACCCTGGAACTTCGCGGAGTCGTGGATACCGAGCGGGTGCGGCGGGCGGGTCAGGCGCTGCTCGACCGGCACCCGAACCTGCGGGCCGCGTTCGTCCACGACGAGGCCGGCTCGGCGGTCCAGGTCATCGCCGATCGAGTCACGTTGCCGTGGACCGAGATCGACCTGTCCGGCGGCGATGTCGACGAGGCGACCCGCGACCGCGAGTTCACCGCCGCGCTGGACGCCGACCGTGTCGCCGGCTTCGAGATGACCGCACCGCCACTGATGCGGATGCTGCTGGTCACGATGGCGCCGGGCGAGTACCGGCTGGTGCTGACGAACCATCACATCCTGCTCGACGGCTGGTCGACACCGCTGATCGTGCGAGACCTGTTGACGCTGTACGCGACCGACGGCGACGCCGCCGACCTGCCGCGGGTACGGCCGTATCGGGACTACCTGGACTGGATGTCGCGGCGAGACGTCGCGGAATCCGTGCACGCCTGGCGCGGCGCGCTGGCGGGCCTCGACGAGCCGACCCTGCTGGCACCGACCGCCACCACCGGTCGACCGCCGTCCGCCGGGTCGCGCGAGCACGCGCTCTCACTGTCCACGGAGCAGACCGCCTTGCTGCGCACCATGGCCCGCGAGCGCGGCATCACCCTCAACACGGTCGTCCAGACCGCGTGGGGTCTCGTGCTCGGCGCGCTGTCCGGTCGCCGCGACGTGGTGTTCGGCGGTACCGTCTCCGGTCGGCCTCCGCAGATCCCGGGGATCGAAGCGATGGTGGGCCTGTTCATCTCGACGATCCCGGTGCGCATCGCGCTGAATCCGCACGAGAGCGTCGGGGACCTCCTCGACCGCGTCCAGACCGAGCAGGCTCGACTGCTCGACCACCATCACCTCGGCCTCGCCGAGATCCAGGACGCCGCGGGCCCCGGCGCACAGTTCGACACGTTGACCGTCTTCGAGTCGTACCCGATCGACCGTGCGGGCCTCACCGAACAGACCGACATCGCGGGCCTGCGGGTGGCGGGGATCAGCGGGCGAGACTCCATGCACTACCCGCTCGCGCTGGTCGCGTCGGAAGACGACCAGCTGCACCTGAAGTTCGAGTACAGCGCGGACGCGTTCTCCGACGGCGAGATCGAGCAGATCGCGCACCGGGTCCGGCGGGTGCTCGAACTGGTCGGGGTAGGTCCGCAGACCCCTGTGGCACGCGTGCACGCGCTCGACGAGGCCGAGCTGGACCGGTTGCTGCCGGTACGCGGTGCCGCCGGCACCACCGAGCGCACCCTGCCGCAGATCCTCGCGGACGGGGTCGCGATCGATCCGGACGCCGTCGCGCTCACCATCGACGGTCACGAGGTCACCTACCGCGAACTCGACGAGCGGTCCAACCAGCTCGCCCGCGTCCTGATCGGTCTCGGCGCCCGACCGGAAACCTTCGTCGCCCTCGGTATCGCGCGCTCGGTCTCCTCGGTGCTGTGCATGTGGGCGGTCGCGAAGACTGGCGCCGCGTTCGTCCCGGTCGACCCGAACTACCCGGCCGACCGCATCGCCCACATGCTGACCGATTCCGGCGCAACCGTCGGGCTCGCGCTCAGCGCGCACCGCGGCAGGCTCCCGGACTCGGTGCCGTGGCTCTACCTCGACGCGCCCGCGTTCGCGGAGCGCTGCGCCGCGCAACCGGCCGGTGCGGTCACCGAACGCGACCGGATCGCGCCGATCGACCAGCGCAACGCCGCGTACCTCGTCTACACCTCGGGTTCGACAGGCACCCCGAAGGGCGTGGTGGTCACGCACTCCGGACTCGACAACTTCGCCCGCGACCAGATCCAGCGATTCGGCGCCTCACCGCGCTCGCGCACACTGCACTTCTCGACCCCGAGCTTCGACGGGTCGGTCTTCGAGTACCTGCAGGCCTTCGGATCGGGCGCCACCATGGTGATCGCCCCGACGACCGTCTACGGCGGCACCGAGCTCGCGCAGCTGATCAAGTCCGAGGGCATCACCCACGCCTTCGTGACCACCGCCGCGCTCGCGACCGTCGACCCCGCCGGTCTCGACGAGTTCACTCACGTGGCGTTCGGCGGCGAGGCGTGCCCGCCGGAACTGGTCTCCCGCTGGGCGCCGGGGCGCAAGCTCTCGAACGCGTACGGCCCCACCGAGACCACGGTGATGTCGAACATCAGCGCGCCCATGACGCCGGGGCAGCCGATCACCCTCGGCGGCCCGATCCGTGGCGTCCACGAGATGGTCCTGGGCGCGAACCTGCAGCCGGTCCCGGTGGGGGCGCCCGGCGAGCTGTACATCTGTGGACTCGGCCTGGCCCGTGGCTACCACCGCCGCCCCGGCTTCACCGCGGGTCGGTTCGTCGCCGACCCGAGCGGCGCGCCCGGGGAGCGGATGTACCGCACCGGCGACATCGTGCGCTGGGTACCGACGGAGGACGGTTCGCTCGCGCTCGAGTACGTGGGCCGCAGCGACTTCCAGGTCAAGATCCGTGGCTTCCGGATCGAACTGGGCGAGATCGACGCCGAGATCATGGCCCAGCCGGGGGTCGGCTTCGCGGTCACGGTCGCGGCAGTCGGACCGACCGGTGACACCGCCCTGGCGAGCTACGTACTCGCCGCCACCGGTCACCGGGTGGACCCCGCCGAGCTCACCGCGGGCCTGTCGCAGCGCCTGCCCGCCCACATGGTGCCCTCGAGCATTTCCATGCTCGACGAGATTCCACTCACCCCCGTCGGCAAGCTGGACCGCGCCGCCCTACCGGAGCCCGAATTCGCTTCCACACTCGGAGAATTCGTCGCCCCCGACACCGAACTCGAGGAGACGATCGCCGAGATCTTCGGCACCATCCTCGGCCTCGACCGGGTGAGTGTGGCAGACGACTTCTTCGAACTGGGCGGCAACTCGCTGATCGCCACCCGCGTCACCGCACGGCTGAGCTCGGCACTCGGAGCGTCGATCGGGGTGCGTGCCCTGTTCGAAGCTCCGACAGTTCGCGCGCTGGCCGAGCGGATCTCCGCCGCGGAGACCGGGACAGCCCGGCCCGCGCTGACCGCCACCGAGCGGCCGGGCCACATCCCGATCTCCCTGGCGCAACAGCGGATGTGGTTCCTCAACCAGTTCGACACCAGCTCGGCGGCGTACAACATCCCGCTGGCCGTGCGGCTGACCGGGGACCTGGACGTCGCAGCCCTGGGCGCAGCGGTCACGGACGTGCTCGACCGGCACGAGTCGCTACGCACCGTATTCCCGCTGGTGGACGGCAACCCGGCGCAGGTGATCCTGCCGGCCGACGAGGTGGCATCCGACCTCGAGACCCTCGAGGTGGACGAGTCCGAGCTGCCCGGCCGGGTCGCCGAGCTCGCCGCTGCGGGATTCGACGTGACCGCCGCGGTGCCGATCCGCGCGGCGCTGCTGCGGATCGGTGACCGCGAGCACGCCCTGGTCATCGTCGTCCACCACATCTGCGCGGACGGCGCGTCGCTGGCCACCCTCGCCCGCGACGTGATGGCCGCGTACGTGGCCCGCAGCGACGGCAACGCACCCGGCTGGGCTCCGCTGGCCGCCCAGTACGCCGACTACGCCCTGTGGCAGCGCCGGGTACTCGGCCGCGAGGACGACCCCCGATCCCTGACCTCGGCTCAGCTGGAGTTCTGGTCCCGGACGCTGGCGGGCCTGCCCGACGTGATCGGGCTGCCGACGGATCGCCCGCGCCCGCTGCAACAGACGCTGCGCGGGGACCGGATCGAGTTCGAGGTCCCGGCCGACCTGCATCGGGCACTGAACGCCGTGGCGCGCCAACAGGGTTCGACCGTGTTCATGGCCGCACACGCGGTGTTCGCGATGCTGCTCGCTCGGCTCGGCGACGCCGACGACATTGCGATCGGCACCCCTATCGCCGGTCGTGGCGACGCCGCACTCGACGACATGATCGGCATGTTCGTCAACACCCTCGTCCTGCGCACCCGGGTCGAGCCGTCGACCGCCTTCACCGACCTGCTCGACCAGGTCCGCGACGCAGACCTCGCCGCCTTCGGCCACGCCGACCTGCCGTTCGAGCGACTGGTCGAGCAGCTCAATCCCGCACGGTCGACGTCCTATTCGCCGCTGTTCCAGGTTTCGCTCGAGTTCCAGAACACCGAGCGTCCGCACCTCGAACTGCCCGGCCTCCGCGTCGAGGGGGTCGACCTGGCCCCCCGCGTCGCCAAGGAGGACCTCGAGCTGATCCTGGCCGAACAATTCGACTCCGACGGCGAACCGGCCGGACTCCGGGCGGCGTTCGACTTCGCCACCGACCTGTTCGACCCGGAGACGGTGCGCGGCTTCGCGGACCGCTTCGTGCGGATCCTCGATGCGGTGACGGCCGACCCGTCCGTGGCCGTGGGCGACATCGGCATCCTGGACGACGAGGAACTGTCCGAACTGGCCCCGGCACACGGCCGTTCCGGCGGCCGCGCGCAACTGTGGCCGGATCTGCTGTCCGCGGCGGCAGCGGTCGACCCCGACGCGGTGGCCATGACGTTCGAGGACCGGCGGGTCAGCTACCGCGAACTGAACGAGCAGTCGAATCGGCTGGCCCGCTTGCTCGTCGGCCGCGGTGTCGGACCGGAGACGTTCGTCGCGCTCGGACTGTCGCGGTCCATCGACGAGGTGGTCGCGATCTGGGCGGTTGCCAAGGCGGGCGCCGGATTCGTACCGGTGGACCCGACGTACCCGCGGGAACGGATCGAGTACATGCTGAACGACTCGGCCGCGGTGCTCGGACTGACCGTGCCGGCGCGACGCGCACAACTGCCCGACACGGTGCCCTGGCTCGTCCTCGACGGGGACCTCGAAGCGGAGTTGGCGACCTACGACACGGCCGCGGTGACCGACGCGGACCGCACCGCGCCACTGCATCTCGCGCACCCCGCGTACCTGATCTACACCTCCGGGTCGACCGGGTTGCCGAAGGGCGTGATCGTCACCCACCGGGGAATCGCGAACCTGACCGCGGAGGAGCACACCCGGTTCCGCGTCACCCCCGAATCTCGCGTCTCGCACCTGGCCTCACCCAGCTTCGACGCCTCGGTCTTCGAGCTGATGATGGCGTTCTGTGCGGGCGCACGGGTGGTCGTCGTCCCGCCGACCGTCTACGGCGGCCGCGAGCTCGAGGAACTGTTGCGCCGCGAACGCGTCACGCACGCGTTCATCACCCCCACCGCCCTGTCGTCCATGGACGACGCGGATCTCGACGACCTGCTGGTCCTCGCGGTCGCGGGCGAGGCGTGCCCCCCGGAGCTGGTGCAGAAGTGGGCCGGTTCGGGACGCCGAATGTTCAACGGGTACGGGCCGACCGAGACGACCATCCAGGCCAGCGTGAGCGATCCGATGAGCGCGGAGGAGCCGGTGAACATCGGCCGACCCGCCATCGGATTCGAGGAGATGATCCTCGACACCCGACTGCAGCCCGTGCCGGCCGGAGTACCGGGGGAGCTGTACATTTCCGGCCCGGGCCTGGCGCGCGGCTACCACCGCCGTGTCGGTCTCACCGCGGAGCGGTTCGTCGCCGATCCTTTCGGTACGCCGGGTCAGCGGATGTACCGCACGGGCGACATCGTCCGCTGGCACAGCCCCGGCGGGGACGCCACCCCGATCGTGGAGTACATCGGCCGCAGCGACTTCCAGGTCAAGGTCCGCGGATTCCGCATCGAGCTCGGTGAGATCGACGCCGTGCTCGCACACCATCCGGGCATCACCTACGCGGCGACGCTCGGCCACACCGGACCGTCCGGCGACACCCTGCTGGCCGCGTACGTACACGGCGCGGACGGTACGGCACTGGACCCGGGGGAGATTCGCACGTACGCCTCGGGCAGACTGCCGGCGCACATGGTCCCGGCCGCCGTGGTGGTGCTCGACGAGGTACCCATGACGCCGGTCGGCAAGCTCGACCGCAAGGCCCTGCCCGCGCCCGAGTTCGGCACCCGGTCCACGCATTTCGAACCGCCCCGGACCCCCACCGAGCGGGCCATCGCGGACGCGTTCGCCCGGGTCCTCGGTGTGGCCGAGGTGGGTGCGACCGACAGCTTCTTCGACCTCGGTGGCAACTCCATCGTGGCCACCCGGGTGGTCTCCGAACTGCAGACCAGGCTCGGCCGCACCCTCGCGCTGCAGTCGATCTTCCTCGACCCGACACCGGCCGGCCTGGCCCGGTTGGTGGACGAACCGGGGGAGGCCGCGCCGGTGGACGACGCACTGCGCGTGGTGATCCCGCTGCGAGCCGCCGACCCGTCGAGGAACGGACGCGGCAAGTCCCCGCTGTTCTGTATCCATCCCGGGATCGGGCTGTCGTGGGGCTACTCCGGTCTGATCCGGCACCTGGCCAGCGATCGTCCCGCCTACGGCCTGCAGCTTCCGGTCATCAGCGGCGGCCCCAGCTTCACCTCGATCGAACAGCTGGCGCACCGCTACGTGCAGGAGATGCGGTCGGTGCAGGAACACGGGCCGTACCACCTGCTCGGCTGGTCGCTCGGCGGGGTGATTGCGCACGCCGTCGCGGTGGAACTGCGGGGCCTCGGCGAGGAGGTCGCGACATTGGCGATCATGGACAGCTACGTGAGCGTCGACGACGACACACCGGAATCGCTGACCGTCCCGGAGCTGCTGCACGGCCTGGGACTGGACCTCACGGACGCGGACACCGCGGGCAACGGCGCCGGTGAACTGACCTACGCCCGGGCGGTGGAACTGCTCGACGAGTCGTTCGGTCAGACCACCGGCCTGACCGCCGCGCACCTCGAGCGGATCAGCGCAGGATTCACCGATTCGGCCCGAATCATGCGCAGCTTCAATCCGTCCCGGTTCGACGGCGAGATGCTCTTCTTCCGCGCCGACGGCGACGGCGACGACCACGGCGAGCACTCACCACAGGAGTGGCGCGATGCGGTGAGCGGCGCCATCACCGAGGTCACGGTGCACTGCGAACACAACGAGATGATCGAACCGGAGGCGTTGGCGGTGGTGGGTCCGGTTCTCGAGGAGTACCTGTCCAGTCACTGAGCGGAACCGGCGAAGGTCGCCGGAGAATGTCTCCGCGGAAGTCGAGAACCCCACAGCTCGGAGTCAATCCGTTATGTCGCCTTCACGCCACGCCGACGGCCAATTCATCGTCAACCATCACAACTTCAGGTTGAATGCATCAACACCGCCAGTCACCGAGAACCCGCTTCACTGTCAGGGTCGTGTGGTCCGACCGGCAATGGGAATGGGTGACGCTGCGTCCCGAGAATGCGAACTTCGAGGTCGACGGACACATCGACGTCGACGCTCGCGAGACATGGTTCTATCAGGCGATCGCCTCCTCCCCGGTGATGTTTCGACGACAAGCCGGGACCGGATCGCTGTACTGGTTCGTTGCCCGCGACGCCACTGGCGCCTACCTCGACGGCGGCCGCTCCTACCGGCTCCGTGTGCCCCTACCCGTCCCCGCTGGCTTGTTCTGGTCGCTGACCGTCTACGACGCCGAAACCCGCTCGCAGATCGACACCGACCAGGGCGCCGCTGCCGTCCGATCCTTGTTCGAGCTCGACGGCACACTCGATGGCGACCAGGTCGACATCGCATTCGGCCCGCAACCAGCCGAGGGAGACGCTGCTGCATGGGTGCAGACAATCCCGGGACGGGGCTGGTTCGCATACTTCCGCATCTACGGGCCTACTGTCGCCGCATTCGACGACAGCTGGATCCTCGACGATGTCACCGCCATCGGATAGCCCACGAGCCGACCGTTCGACGACGCTCAAGGCGCGGCGCGCGGCCCGTTCCGGCCCTCCAACTGTGCGCGCAGCCGGTCGATGGCACTGCAGTCCTGGACCAGCCGCCCGTCGCCGGGCCCCTCCGCGACCTCCCGCAGCATCTCGTCGGCACCGACCACGCCCACCGTCGCCAGGATCGCAGACCACACCGCGTAGTCGGCGGCGGTGAAGGCCGCGACGCCGTCGGCCATGCCCGCCAGCAGGATTCGGCGGTCGTCGGGGCGGAGCCGGTCGTACACGAGCGCCACCAGTTCAGAGGTCACCGCGGCGTGCGCTCGTTCGTCGCGACGGTGCAGCGCGACCGTCGCCTTGTTGACCGGTTGCACCGTCTCGTCGTCGGCGATCAGGCCCAGATAGGCGCCGATGGACGTCTCGGCGACGGTGGTGAATGCGAGCGTGACCAGCGCCGCCGACCGCGGATCTTCCTGACGCGCCACCGCGTCGCGCCGCCGTCGCACGGTCAGGCTCACCGGCAGTGTCCGCTCGGTCAGCCGCCACGGCCGCCGTCGGCGGGTCAGCGCGCTGGCGTTGAGATGCATGAGGGTGTGGTACTGCTCGTCGACCATCGCCTGGACCACCGACGACCGCGCGGTGTCGCCGAGTCCGGTGCGCAGCGAATCCTCCAGCAGCAGTTGGAAGCCCGGGTTGACGACGTGCTGCTCGATGTCGACGACGTTCTTGTTGTAGGCGATCCACGCCCAGGCGCGGATGCAGTCCCTGGTCGACTCGTCCAGCCCCAGGTACACCGGGTGATCCCGGAACGGGATGAGCTCCTCGGCGAAGTCTGCCTTGGCCGATTCGAACACCTCGTCCAGGTCCGGCTCGGACCTGCGGACGGTGGCACGGTGCGGCCAGCTGCGGACCAGCCCCCCGATCACCGCGCTCTCGACGGGGTCGTCGGGGTCGAACTCAGGCAGCTGCGGGGCGTGCGGTAGGTCCTCCACGCCGGGTGCGCGTCGGTCGTTCACGGTGTCCGCCCTCCCGCGGTGCGCACCCCGAGGGGAAGCGGAAGCGCGTCGAACAGTGCCGCACACAGGTCACCGTAGTGCGGTGCGTGCTCGCCCAACCGACCCCGCGCCTGCGCCATCAAGGCGGCGAACTCTGCCTCGGTGCCGGACTCGCACACCCGCGACAACCGGTCCAGGCCCGCAGCCAACGCGGCCCGCGCCTCGCGCGCAAACGGATTGGCCGCCTGCACATCCCAGTACACCGCCGGACTCCCGAGCGTGATGCGTGCGAGCAACGCGAGGGTGAGGGTGTGCGGCGGGGGCGCGGCGGCAAGTGATGCCTCGGTGCCGGCGTCGAGGTCGGCGAGCGCCAGCCCCAGCGCCAGCACCGACGCGTGCGTCGCCGCCTGCGTCGCCGCACACAACCGGTCGTGCTCGGCCGCTGTCACCGGCACGACCGTCGCGCCGGCCCGCCGCAGCAGGTCGAGAAACACCTCGACCGCGGCTCCGGGGTGGTGGACCACCGCGAGCACGGGCCTGCCCGCCATGCCGAGCGCGGGCGCGTACATGGGATTGATCCCGACCGCGGGCGTCCCCAGAGCCCGAATCGACTCGGCGACCCGCGACTTGACCGACAGGGTCTCCACCAGCAATGCCCCGGGGCGCAGCCGATCTCGCAGCACGACCGTCGCGGCCCGGGCGACGGTCTCGGGCACCGCGAGCAGGGCGGAATCCGCGTCCCCCAGCGCCGCGTCGAGCGCGTCGTCGGGCCGGGTGATGTCGAGCCCCCGCTCGTCCCGCGGATCCGCGACGACCACCTGCTGCCCGTCGGAGCGGAGCAGTTCGACCAGCATCGTGCCGACCGCCCCACGGCCGCCCGCGACGACCGTCGACGGAGCCCGGTTCGCGGTCACGGCCGGGACCGTCCCCCCGGCCTGTCCGACTCCGAAATGTCCGGCAGGGCATCGTCACCCGACGGCTCGTCCGCGACGGAGAGGCACCGCCGCATGGTCAGCGCCTTGACCATCGTCTCCTCGAACTCGTCGTCCGCATCGGACAGCGCGACGATGGCGCCGCCGACCCCGAACGTCACCTCGTTCTCCGCGGCGACCATCGTCCGGATGACGATCGAGAAGTCGGCGGTTCCGGTCAGCGAGAGGTACCCGATGGCCCCCGAGTAGACGCCGCGGGGACCGTCCTCGAGCTTGTCGATGATCTCCATGGTGCGGACCTTCGGTGCCCCCGTCATCGAACCGCCGGGGAAGGTCGCCCGCAGGCAGTCCACCGCGGTGGCATCCGCCCGCAACGTGCCGCGGACGGTCGAGACCAGTTGGTGCACCGGGGCGTACGTCTCGACGTCGAACAATCTCGGGACGTGGACCGAACCGGGTACGCACACCCTCGACAGGTCGTTGCGGACGAGGTCGACGATCATCAGGTTCTCGGCTCGGTCCTTCTCGCTCAAGAGCAGCCCGCGGCGCAGTTCCTCGTCCTCCCCGGGCTCCGACGCCCGCGGCCGGGTTCCCTTGATCGGCTTCGACTCGACGGTCCGATCCCCACCGATCCGCAGGAACCGTTCGGGCGAGGCACTGAGTACGGAGATGCCGGCGAACCTCAGCAGCGCGTTGTAGGGGGTGGGACTGATCTCCCGCAGGCAGGAGAACCCCTCGAGCGGATCCACCGTCCGATTCACCGACGCGACATTGGTCAGGCACACCTCGTAGGTCTCGCCGGAGCGAATCTCACCCAGACACTGGTCGATGAGGCCGAGATACGTGGCGCGGTCGTGCCGGAACCGGATGTCGATGTCGGCCTCCGCGGGAACGAGTGGGGGCGCCGGCGGGGACTGGTCGGGCACCTCGTCGAGCGTACGGATCGCATCGCTCGTCTCGCGCAGCCAGCGGTCGCCCTCCGGCTCGTCGGTGCCGTCGTCGAGGACCAGCAGGTGGCAACAACCCACGGAGTGGTCCACGACCAGCGCCCGGTCGGCGAAGACGACGGCGGCATCCGCACGCGCGGACGCGTGCACCAACTGTCCGCAGGTGTCGGCCTTGAGTTCGTAGCCGAGATAGCCGACGTAACCGAGGGTGAACGCGAACGGCAGGTCGAGCCGGGGTGCGACCGCCCGCGTACGCAGTTGCTCGTCGAGGTAGTCGAACAGGGTGGTGCTCAACTCGGTGGTCGGGTGGCCGTCGCGGTGCACTCGAACCGTTGTCTCCGCGACTCGGTAGGTGACGAATTCGGCGCGCGGACCGGACGAGTCGCCCATCACCGAGAACTTCGACTGCGCGTCGGATGCGGAACTGCCGTCGAGCCAGAAGCTGTTCGGGCCGCCGGCGAAGAGCCTCTCGTACACCGCACGCGGGTCGACCGCACGGTCGACCGTGACACTGCGCACCCGGTAGCGATGTCCCGGCTCGGGCGTCGCCGGCGGCGGTGCGGGGGCATCCACGCGGGGCATCCGGGACCGCGGGGGAGTCAGGTCACGGAAGTTCGTCAGGAGCTCACGCCCGTAGTCGGTACAGATCGACTCGGGATGGAATTGCACGCCCCACAACGGCAATTCGCGGTGGCGGACGGCCATCAACACCCCGTCGTCCGCCCAGGCCTCGGCCTCCAGGTCCGGCGACAACTCGTCGACCGCCAGCGAGTGGTACCGCACGGCACGGAACGGTGACGGGATTCCTGCGAACAGGTCACGGCCGGTGTGCTGCACCGAGCAGATCCGGCCGTGCATCGGCTCCGGGGCACCCGACACCCGTCCGCCGAACAGGTAGCACAGCCCCTGGTGACCGAGGCACACACCCAGCACGGGCAGCCCGGACTCGGTGACGGCGTTGCTGCTGATCCCGAAGTCCCGGCGCCGCTCGGGCCGGCCGGGGCCGGGGGACACGACGATGTTGTCGTACTCGGACCGCCGTACCGTCCCCCAGTCGACGTCGTTCGCGACCACCACGGGTTCACGACCGTTCACCTCCGTCAGCAGGCTGTACAGGTTGTAGGTGAACGAGTCGTAGTTGTCGATGAGCAGGGTCCGCACGGTTCGGCCCTCAGTCGCCGCCGACGGCGCGAACGCGCACGCCCAGTTCGTCCGGTGGCTCGACCGCGTCGATGATGGCGTCCTCGACGCGGCACGTCTCCGCGATCAGGAGGTCGTAGAGGTTCCGCAGAAAGTCCACCGACAGGTCGTGTCGCTGGGCATACGACCGTGCGTGCTCGTGCACGGCGCCGACCCTGCGCGGCTGCATCATCGGGATGGCGGACCGTCGTTTGACGACCGCTATGCGCGCACACACGTCGATCCGGTCTCGCACGCTGTCGAGGAGCTGGCCGTCTATCCGGTCCAGTTCCTCGCGGAGCGACTCGAGTTCGTCGTGGGCATGCGGGGCGGACACCTCTCGGTGGATCGTCCGATCCGTCCTCCCGGCTCCGTTGCGGCCGTTCGTGTCGTCCATGGTCGGCACCGCCTTGCATCGTCCGGGGCCGGCGCGTGCCCAGTTCGACATCGGCGCCGATCCACATCCGTCAGCTGCGTTCGTTGTCCATCCCCGACACGTTCATGTTCTCACGGGGCCGGAATCGGATCAGTTCATCGAACGTTCTCGAAGATCACGATCCCGACTCGACGGGTGAGCGCGCATTCCGCGGTGTGTGATGCCGGGATGCCCACCTCGAGTTCGTTCGCGGACACCGACCAGTCCTGCGCAACGACGCGGTCCAGTTCGGCGCCGAGCTCGTCCAGGACGTTCACCGGTCGCGAACAGCCCTGTCAACCCACGGTGAAGATGCTGGCGACACCAAGGGCTGCATCGCCACGACGTGCGACCGCGAGACCGAATTGCCTGGGTGAACCGCGAATGAAGGGACCGTCATCGGTGTTTACTGGTCTTGGCGAGACCCGCCGAACCGGGCCGAGAAGCCTCTTCCGCCAGCGGAGGTGTGTGCGAAATGTCGGTGTCCAGTGCATTGCTGCGAAGGTGCGGTCGGACAACTCCGCGGGCTCGGCTCAGAGCCGCGGCGCTCGTCGTTGCCGCGTTACTGTCCGGAACGGCCGGCGCGATCCCCGCCGCCGCGACCGAGCGGGCTCAGGCGCCCACCGAGGCCGGCTGCGCCTGGCAGTTCATGTCGAACAACACCGTGCTCAACGTCGCGTTCCCGGACGCGAACGCGACCTACTGGGTGCTGCCGTACGCACTCGGGGCCGGCGAGAGGATCGAGCTCACCGGCCAGTATCCGCACGCGCGGTACATGTCGCTGAACACCTACGGCACCAACTTCGACACCGTCGACACCCTCCGCGACAACCAGATCGCGCCGGATCCGGGCAGCGCCAACCCGTTTGCCGCCGCGAGCGCGACACCGGGCGCACCCGGATACTGGCACGCGACGGTGGTGCCCGGCGCCGCGGACCACGCCGCCAACCAGATCCGCGGCCTGCCGGCCGCGGGCCAGTCCACACCGTTGGGTTTCCTGATCATTCGGGTGTACGTGCCCGACGACCCGAACTCGGCGCCCGGGGGAGTGCCGCTACCGCAGGTCACGCTCGTGCGAGGTAACGGCGCGGTCCGCGCTACCGTCCCGACCTGTGCCGGACCGTTCGACCCGGCCGCCGCCCCGAACGGCCCGGTGAAGCAGGCCCTCACCACCGGCTTCGACAGCGTGATCGCGGGCGCCGCGGCCGGCGCGTTCCCCGGCAACGTGCCCGAGGCCACGTTCGTCAATCCGGCCAGCACGTCCGGCCTGTTCCCCAACGGAGACAACAAGTACCTCGGCGCCGGCCTGACGTACCAGCCGGGCCGGATCGTCGTGGTCCGCGGCCACGCGCCGACGTTCCCGGACACCCGCGCCGGGGCGCCACCGACCGAACCTGCCGCGCAGGTGCGGTACTGGTCGATGTGCCAGAACGATCAGGTCTCGCCCTATCCGGTGGTCGCGTGCGCGGCCGACTTCCAGACCCGCCTCGACGCGGCGGGGGACTACACGTACGTGGTCGCCGCTCCCGCCGACCTACCTGCGAGGGCCACAGCGGATCCGACGGTGACCGTGCTGCCGTGGGGTTCCACGACGGTGGCGAAGAAGGTGCTGTTCCTGCGGCACATGCTGCCGAGCGCACAGTTCTATCCGCAGTCGGTCCAGGCCTCGCAGGACCAGCACAGCGATCCCGCGACCTCCATGGGTGCGTACTACCCGGAGGCGACGTACTGCTCGACAGCGACCTTCGAGAGTGGCGGGTACCGCGCATGCTTCGATTCGGGAGGGCGGTAGCCATGGATCGGCGCACCCTGTTGCAACTCGTCGGCGTCGGAGTTCTCGCCCTCGTCGGTGGCATCGGGACGGCCACTGCCGATCCGCTGCCGATCGTCGACCCCGGATTCACCCTGCCACCGTTGCCGCCACTGCCACCGTTGCCGACAATTCCTGGACTGCCCGTGCCGTCCATGCCGCCGCTGCTCCCACGCGTGCCGGCGCCGTCAGGGGTGATCACCCAGCTACCCGGCGACGGCAACCTGCTCGCCCTGACCGTCGACGACGGCACCACCTCCGACGTGGTCGCCGCGTACGCCCAGCTCTGCCGCGACACCGGCTTTCGAATCACCTTCTTCCCGAACGGGGTCAACCGGTCCTGGACCGACAACGCGCCGGCCTTGCGGCCGATGGTCGAGTCCGGTCAGGTCGTGCTGGGAAACCACACCTGGTCGCATCCGGACATCACCACGCTGTCGGCGGCCGCCCTCGCCGACCAGATCAACCGCAATGCGGACTTCCTGCGAAACGTGTACGGGGTGAGCGGAACTCCCTTCTTCCGCCCGCCGTACGGTCGGCACAACGCGATGACCGACCGCGTCGCCGCAGACCTCGGCTACCGCACCGTCACGCTGTGGAACGGCACCATCGGCGACTCGCGGATCGTCACCGAAGCCGACGTCGTCGCCGCCGCGAAGCAGTCGTTCCAGCCGCAGGCAATCGTGCTGTGTCACGCCAACCAGCGCGTCGTCCCGCGCACGTTCCCGCGGCTCGTGGACATCGTCAACAGCCGGAGCCTGCGTACCGTCACACTGTCCGACGTCTACTCGTAGCGGCTCCGACCCGCGGTGCGGTCAGGCTCCGGCGGCGGTGACCACGGCGTCGGTGAGGAACCCCAGAATCACGCCGAGCAGGATGCCCCAGGTGACCAGCTCCTTCATGCCGCTCGCGCGCGCCACGGCGAGCAGTTCGATGACGACGTACAGGATCGAACCGGCGGCCAGGGTGAGGAAGCCGATCGAGAGGGTGCTGTTGGTGACGTGCTCGCCGACGACGGTGCCCAGGAAGGTCGGACCGCCGGCGATCAGACCGAGCAACCCCAGCCGGCCCCACGACGGTCTCGTGCCCGCCGCGGCGAGCGGCGCCACGATACCGAAGCCCTCGGTCGCGTTGTGCAGCCCGAACCCGATGATCAACAGGATGGCGAGTTGGAGCTCGCCGCTGGCCGCTGAGGTCCCGATGGCCAGGCCTTCCGCGAAGTTGTGCAGTCCGATGCCGACGGCGATCATCATCGACAGGGCGGCGAACCGGGATCGGACTGCGGCGCCGGCGGGGTACTCGGTGATCGAGGCCGCGCCCGGACCGTCCCTGCGTTGACCGGCAGCGGCAGCGACGCGATGCGCGACCCTGCGGTCGAAGTAGACGAGACCGAGCAATCCCAGCCCGAAGCAGCCGACGAAGACAAGGCCGTTGCCGATCGCCGGACCGTAGTCGTGCGCGCCCAGGGACGTGTCGATCGGTTCCCAGGCGTGACTGAGTACGTCCCAGAGCAGGAAGATCAGGATGCCGATGGCGAGCGCGTTGAGGAGCGCGCGGAGCCGGGGCGCGGGCGACCGGAGCCGACCGACCGGCAGTCCGAGGAAGATCGTGAATCCCGCGATTGCACCGAGCAGCGCGATACTGGTTGAACTCATTCTCGACCGCCTCCAGTCGATTGGTGCTGCCCCACCAAGCCTCGATTATTAGGTAAGGCTAGCCCGACACGGAGCGGAGTGTCGAGGGTCGTTGACGGATCGAAGGGACGACGCACCGGCCGCCGGGAACACACCCGATAAACCGTCACAGTGACGTATTGGGTGCGGGCAGCGGAACGCCGGGGGACTGCGAATCGGATTCGGCGATCCGGCAATTCGCAACGGACGGGGAGGCGGTAGACGCCCGGTCGCTTCCTGTCGGGCTCGCGGACACCCGACAGGAAGCGGCCGCGGTCGCAGGATCCAGCGACCGCGGCAGGGCCGTCGGACGGATCCGGCCGACGACGCCCAGAGGCGACGCCTCACACTCCGCCGCGCATGCGTCAAATCGTCACAGTGACGTTTCGACCCGGAGCGCCGGGACCTGAGGGGACCGCGAATCCGGTTCGACCGGAAGGGATTTCACGCGACAAGAGCACGTGCGTCCGGACGGGCGGCGCACATCGACAGTCGGCCGCGGGCGACTGCATCCGAGCCGTGCCGGGCGAGCGCGACGCATCGGCCCATCAGTTCGTCCGAGCTGGCATCAGTGGGGTACAGACCGAATCGAATGGCACGCCGGTCAGGTAACCACCGAGTTGAAGAAGGTACCGATAATCGACATTATGTCATTTCACGTGGCAATGGGTGTCCCCGGACTGGATGCGACGCGGGACCCCGAGATCTGCGAGACCACAAGTCACGCATGCGGTTCGGCCGCGGCGAGGCACCCTGCGCAGACACCGCCCCTGCTGAGTGGCGGTGCGTACCGAACCACGCCGGCATCAGGACAGCGCGTGCGTGCCAGTCGAATGTCGCCACGCACGCATCGGGATTCGACGCCAATGCCAATTCGGCGCCCGCCGACCGGATTGACCGGACTTCGGCGGATCCACGAGATTCCGCACTCCCCGGATCGCCCACACGGACCCCGATCGGACTTTCATGGATAATTGCGATTATCCATGAAATAGACAGTCCTACAACAGTATTCGACTTCCCACTCCTTCGCATCTTCGGAACCTGTTCACCACAGCGCGTAACACCCCCCCGACCACTCCGACCACGGACCGGGATCGACATCTCACTCCCCTCGACGGACAGGTGCGCCCTCATCGACACCCCCTTCCCCACTCAGACCGCCGATCACGACGACGTCGCGGCAGCACAAAGGGTGTCCGGGTGACTGCATCCGCCGTGTCTGCGCTCGATCCTTCGTCGTATCTCCTCGGAGACGAGTTCGTCGAAATCGATCACCCTGGTGTGCGAGCACTCGGCGGCGTACTCGCATCGCAGTCCGTCGACGACATCGACGTCGCACGCCGGGCCTACGAATGGGTCCGGGACGAGGTTGCGCATTCGTACGACGCGCAGGATCCCCGGGTGACGCTGCGCGCGTCCGATGTCCTCGAACAGCGAGTCGGTCTCTGCTATGCGAAGTCCCACCTGCTTGCCGCCCTCCTGCGTGGCCAGGGCATCCCGACGGCGCTGTGCTACCAGCGACTCGCCCACGGCGACGGGCATGTCCTGCACGGGCTCGTCGCGGTCTTCTGCAGGGCGCCTGGCATCGGCAGGATCCGCGCGGCAACCGGGAGGACATCTCCGCCGAGTTCTCGCTCGGCGAGGAACGACTCGCCTGGACCGCCGATCCGAGGCTCGGAGAGATCGACTATCCGACGCGGCACGTCACACCGGCCCGAGTCGTCGTCGACGCCCTGCGGAGCACGACCGATGTCCTCTCCCTCTACGACGCCGGCCTGCCGTCGGATCTCGACTGAGCCAGTAGCACTGCACAGGAGCCGCAGACCACCCCGTCCCTCTCCCTCCGCGACGGAGCACTGCGGCGACAATGGTCCGCATGGACCTGACCTTGATCGCCATCGTCGGCGTCGTCAGCATTGTTGCCGTGGCGGCCTTCTCGCAGTGACGATGCCCGCCCAGGACTTCCGGCGGAAATTCAAGGCGATCAGCGGTCTCGCGGCGCTGCTCGTGCTGGCCACCACCGCCGGCGCAGGCGTGCTGTTCCACCTGCTCATCCCCGACCTCGGGTGGGCGACGGCGTTCGCGCTCGGCGCGGTGATCAGCCCCACCGACGCCGTCGCGGCGACTTCCGTCGGACGCAAGCTCGGCCTGCCCTCCCGCTTGCTGACGGCGCTCGAAGGCGAGGGCCTCGTCAACGACGCGTCGGCCCTCGTGCTGCTGCGTTCCGCGATCGCCGCGATGGCCGGCGCGGTGTCGCTGTGGCACGTCGCCGGCGACTTCGTGTTCTCGGTCATCGTGGCGACCCTGATCGGCGTCGTCGTCGGCGTCGTCAATGTCCGCGTGCGCGGCTGGATCAACGACACGGTCCTCAACACGGCGATCTCGTTCTTCGTCCCCTTCGCCGCGTTCGTGCCCGCCGAGGAATTCGGCGCCTCCGGTGTGCTCACCGTGGTGGTCACCGGACACCTGAGCCCCCGCTACCTGCGTGCCCAGGACCGCATCGGCGAGGAGATGAACTGGCGCACCATCGCGTTCCTGCTCGAGTCGGTGATCTTCCTGATCATGGGCCTGAGCCTCGAGCACCTCCTGGACGAGGTCCAGGACGCCGGACTGCCCTCTCGAGCGGCGAGTCCACCGCACCAGCGCCGACATCGACTTCCTGCTCAACGAAACCCTCGGTTGGCGCGGAGGCGTCGTGCTCGCATGGTCCGGCATGCGCGGCGCGATCACCCTCGCCGCCGCCCAGACGCTCCCCCACGACACCCCGTACCGGGCCGAGCTGATTCTGATCGCGTTCGTCGTCGCCGTCACCACCCTGCTGCTGCAGGGGCTGACGCTGCCGGTGGTGATCCGCTGGGTGAAGGTGCCCGGCGACGACCGGGCCCGACTGCGCACCGAGTACGGCAATCTCCTGACCGAACTCACCGCCGCCGCCGAGGACGCCATCACCGAATCCGGCACCGGCACCGAGCCGGACGTCCTCGCGCGAGTCCGAAACGACAGTCTGATCGGCAAGCGCGAAGGTCGCCCCGTCTCCCCCGATCCCGAACACGACGAGCGCCGCGAAGAGTACATACGACTGCGGCTGGTCGCGATCGCCGCCGAACGCGACGCCCTCCTCGACGCCCGCTCGCACGGCCGATACAGCTCCCAGACGTTCAGCGCCGCCGCACGCATGCTCGACCTCGAGGAGACCCGCCTCGAATCGCTGGGTGATCGGCCCGCCCACTGACGGACCCCTCCCTCATCTCGGCTGTTTGAGACTCCGGTGGGGAACCGCGACATTCCATTCGATTGCCGATAACCCGCGTTATGACAGTATCTTGGCGCGTCGTCAGCGCGGAATCCTCACCCACTCCCGAAAGCTGCCTGCTACCAGCACACTTTCCCTCATCCACTCCGACCGGTGACGGTGAGCCTCCCTGTATCGACATGGTTGACGGGGACATACGGGCACTCCCCCGCATGTGGGCCCGCCCGGTCGTGTCCGCCGCCAGGAGGGCTCAGCGCCCCGCAGCGGAGGCGAACCGAGGACCCAAGGGCACAAAGTAGAAAATGCCGAGGCCGATGCAGACTGCCAGGGTCAGGTACGGCGTCAGCAGACCCGCGAGGGCTGCGAGCAGATACGCCGGGACGGCGACCGCGCCGCGGAGCAGGATCGACCGTCGCTGGACCGGCGTGAGCGGCTCGCTCAGCAGATACGGGCGACGCACCACCAGCAGCCACTGCAACGCCACGAATACCACTGACGTCACCAGGAACGACCCTGCGTAGATCACGGCGGCCAAGTGCGCCCCGGACCGGTCGTTCAGGTAGGTCGAGAACAGTGCCGTGGTGAACGGCAACGCCACTATGCACAGCAGGAGCAGCAGATTCAACACCAGGGCCGAATGATCCACGGCCATCAGACGCTTCATCATCGAGTGATGGTTGATCCACATGATGCCGATAGCCAGGAATGAGATGACGTAGGCCAGGTAGTTGGGCCACAGCTCACCGAGACTGTGCGCGAGGCTGACGCCTGCGATGGGCTCCGGAACCCGCAGGTCCAGCACCAGCAAGGTGATGGCGACCGCGATCACGCCGTCCGAGAACGCCTCGACCCTGCCAGTGCCGTACGTCTGCGCCGGCAATCGGGTGCGCTGATTGTCGCTGCCCATAAGGCATTAGGCCACAGTCGACGACCACACGCCAGGCAAGTCACCGCATGGCAGCGTCGACCTCTCCGCTTGCCACTTCTTCGGGCGGTCGCGCCTGTGCGGTGCGGGCGGCGCGGGCGGACAGTTGCGCGAAGGCGTCGACGAGTTCTGTCGGTCCGAGGACGTCTATCTCGGCATCGAACTGCGCGAGCGACGCAGCCAGAGCGGGCCAGCTCCAGGAGCCGAGTCGCAGGCGAGTTCGCTGTGCGTCCAGGGGTTCCGCTACGCCGTCGCGGGCGAACGGTGCCACGGCTGCAATTGGTGCGTGCAGGATCATCTCCCCCGCGCACGGCCACTCCGAGGAGGTGTCGTCGGCACCGTTGAACCGGGCCGAGAGGAACGCGCCGACATCTGCGCCCGGCACGGTGCGTGGCGTGAATCGAGGGCCGGTCGGGACTCTCGGGGTGATGCGATCGGCACGGTAGGTGCGCCACTGCTCTTTCCCTGGCACCCAGGCGACCAGGTACCAGCGGCCGGACCAGGGCACCAGGTGGTGCGGCTGGACCTGTCGTGGCGGCCGATCGTGCACCCCTGGTCGGCCGTCGGTGTCGTAGTCGAAGCGGAGTTCCTCGTGCGCGCGAATGGCCGCGCCGATCGCAAGCAGGACATCCGGGCTCGCTTGCAAGCCTGCTGGGCCGTCGGTGCGCTCGACCGCGGTGAGTTCCACCGCATCGACTCTTGCGCGCAGCCGGGTGGGAAGCACTCGGCGCACAGTCGCCAATGCGCGGGCCGCAGCCTCGGCGATACCGGCGCCGGTCCCGGACGCCGATCCGAGCGCGATCGCGATGGACACGACCTGATCGTCGTCGAAATACATCGGCGGGGTCGAGGATCCGGCCTGGAGTCGATATCCCCCGTCGGGACCTTTGGTGGCTCGAATCTCGTAGCGAGCTCGGCCCGGCCCAGTGGACACCTGCCTTCGGGATGCTGACCGACCGCTACGGCGTCACGTGGATCCTCGATGTGGCCACCGGCGACTGACCAGCGCTGGAGGGCGAGAAGGGGGTGAACCATCCCTTCCACTTTCAACATATAGCGCAACGGGGGGCTTGCGGCAAGGCCCCGGTCATGCCGCAGAATTGCCGGCCAAGGCCAGAACCTGCAGAAACAGGAGTCACGGCCTTGCCAGCGCTGTTTGTCGCATCAGATCGGAGCCGCTCACGTGACCTCTCTGGGTACCAGTGCGTTCAACCTTCCCGACCGCCTCGCCGCAAAAGCCGACCCGACGCTGATCGCCGAAGACGAGCAGCACTTCTCAGCGATCGCCGAGAGCCTCGAGCGTTCCATCGCGGACCTGTCCCGCCGCCTCGACTCCGCGCGCAAGGTGCCCGCCCGCTTGGGTCAAGAGGTGCTGGAGCGAGACCTGCTGGTCCACCAGCTGAGCGCCGAGCTGCGCGCCCGGCGTCGCTTCGGTCTGGACCTGTGCCTCGGACACATCGTCGGAGCCAGCGCGGAGCCCGTGTACATCGGACGCCTCGGCCTGATGGACGACGCGGGTAGTCAGCTGCTGATCGACTGGCGCTCCCCCGCCGCCGAGCCGTTCTTCGGTGCGACACACGGCAATCCGATGGGGCTGTCACGCCGCCGCAGGTATCGGTGGGCCCGCGACCGGATCAGCGACTACTGGGACGAGGTCTTCACCCGGGACGGGTTGGAGAACGACGCCGCGCTCGACGACCAGTCCGCCTTCATCGCCAGCCTCGGCAGCAACCGGTCGCCGCGGATGCGCGACGTTCTCGGCACCATCGCGGCCGACCAGGACGCAATCGTCCGCGCGGGGTCCCGTGGTGCTCTCGTCGTCGACGGCGGGCCGGGCACGGGCAAGACCGTCGTCGCGCTGCACCGGGCCGCGTACCTGCTGTACTCCGACCCCCGACTTCGGCACGGTGTGCTGTTCGTCGGTCCGCACGAGCCCTACCTGGCCTACGTCGCCGACGTCCTGCCCAGCCTCGGCGAGGAGAGCGCCCAGCTCTGCACCCTGCGCGATCTCGTCGCCGAGGGTGCCGCCGCGACAACCGAATCCGACCCGGCCGTCGCGCGCCTGAAGTCGTCCACGCGGATGGTGAGGGCGATCGAGGCGGCCGTCAAGTTCTACGAGGAGCCGCCCACCACGGGTATGACGGTCGGAACCGACTGGTCCGACATCTGGCTGAGCGCGGAGGACTGGGCCGAAGCGTTCCAGGCACCCGAGCCCGGCACCCCACACAACGAGGCACGCGAACAGATCTGGGAGCTGCTGATCACGATCCTGATCGACAAGCATGACGGCGACGCACCTGCCGCGGAGGTGCGGAAGTCGTTGGCACGGAACGATGAACTGCGGCTGGCCCTCGACAACGCATGGACAATGATCGAAGCCGCCGACCTCGTCGCAGACCTGTGGTCGGTACCCGCCTACCTGCGTCGGTGCGCGCCCTGGCTCAGCCCGGACGAGGTTCGCACGCTGCAGCGCCCGGACGCGCAGCGCTGGACGGTGTCCGACCTGCCGCTGCTGGACGCCGCGCGGCAGCGCCTCGGCGACCCGGGGGCAGCGCGGCGGCGGCGTCGCCACCAGGCCGCCGTCGCCGCCAAACGCGAGCAGCGGTCCAGGGTCGTCGACGACCTGATCGCGTCCGACACCTACGCCGACGGGGAAGGCTTGATGACGCAGCTCCGACAGCAGGACCTGCAGGAGATGCTGGTCGACGAGGACGCGCTGCCCCGCACGGACCCGGACCTCCTGGCCGGCCCGTTCGCGCACATCGTCGTGGACGAGGCGCAGGAGTTGACCGATGCGGAGTGGCAGATGCTGCTGTTGCGCTGCCCGTCCCGGAGTTTCACCATCGTCGGGGACCGTGCCCAGGCCCGGCACGGGTTCACGGCGTCCTGGCAGGAACGGCTCGAAGGTGTCGGGTTCGACCGCATCAGCCAGGCCTGTCTGAGCATCAACTACCGGACCCCGGAAGAGGTCATGGCGGAGGCCGAGCCGGTGATCCGTGCCGCGCTCCCGGACGCCAACGTGCCGACCTCCATCCGGAGTAGCGGCGTTCCCGTCGTCCACGGAACCATGTCGGAGCTGGGGACGGTCGTCGACACCTGGCTCTCCGAGAATGTCGAGGGGATCGCCTGCGTCATCGGGACTGGTGTCGCAGAAGACGGGATGTTCCGGGAGGGCCCACGTGTCCGGTGGCTGACCCCGGAGCTGGCGAAGGGGCTCGAGTTCGATCTGGTCGTCCTCGTCGATCCGGACACGTTCGGCGAGGGCATCGAAGGGGCGGTGGACCGCTATGTGGCCATGACCCGGGCAACCCAGCGCCTCGTGATCCTCACGAGGCCCGCCGATCGCCATCCGGCCTGACGAGAAGCGAAGCGGTATCGGCGCCCGGCGGATGCGCCGGACGCCGATACCCCTGTCACGTCAGCCGGGCGTCACGGTGGCTCGAGAGAGGTGTCGTGCGAAGAACCGGGCCGAAGTGTCGACCTCGAAACCGGGTACCTGGTGGTGCCTGCCCGGGTAGGCGTGCAACGCCTTCTCCTCGGACGCGCAGGCGTCGAACAACGCCAAACCTCCGTCGCGGCCGATTACCTCGTCGTCCCACGGAACGAGGAACTCGACCGGGATGGTGATCCGTCTCGCCGCCTCGATCAGGGCCTCGTACACCAGCACCCCGCCGAACGCCGCCGCGGTGATCCGGGGTTCGACCGACGTCAGCAACAGACCGGTTGCGGCACCCAACGTCATGCCGCCGTAGCCGATCGGCGTGCCGGCGCCGATCTCGGGCAATGCCTGGAGGGCGTCCAGGGTGGCCTGCCATTCCGGCACGGCACGCTCCGCGAGGGAGGAGTTGTACTCGACCACGATCGGACCGATCGGCTCTCCAGCTACTCGAGCCTGCTGGAGAGCGGCGACCCACTGCTGGTCCTGCTCGTTTCGTGGCCGGTCACCGTGCCCCGGCGCGTCGATCGCGGCCACCGTGAACCCGCACGTGGTCACGTAGTGGTGGACCCGGGACAGGATTCCCGGCGCCCTCTTGTGCATGCCGCCACTGTGGCCCATGAGGATCAGGGGTGCACCGTCGGTGCCGGATGCGGCCGACCAGAGCACACCGGTGATCTCGCCCAGAGTGAAGTTGCGTTCGATGACACCGTTCGACGATGTCTCAGCTGTGAAATGCATAGGTTGTTGCCTTTCGGGATTGCCGTGGTGAGGCGCTCCCGGCGACACCTACGTCAGTCGCCGAACCGTGAAGAAGAGGGGGAGCACCCAATGGATACTGCGTTCACGGGTCTCACCTCCTCGCGTGTGTCACGGACCCCGGGAGACTATCAGCCCGAACATCGTGCTGCCCAACCATTTTCCTGTCGACGGACCGAGTGTTCGGCTCACGCGTTCCAGCGGCCGGCGTTCAGGGGGTGGGGTTCGCCGGTGGCGGCCGTCGCGACGATGACCGTCCGCGATGAGTTTGGGCGCCCAGACCGGTCCGCCGGACCACTCTTACTTGACACGCTTGACTTGACCTACTTGACCAGAGAGGATGGGGGCATGAGCAGCCCACTGACCGAGGTCATGGCAGCGGAACTCGCCGCCAGCGGTATCGACGAGACCGAACTGAACTCCGCGGACGTCCAGTACGTCGAGCACCGGATCCGCGACGTGCTCTCCGGCCTCAAGGCGCGACGCGCCTGGGAGAACCACATCGGGCCGATCCTCACGCACAAGCAAACCCTCGAGGTGACCGGCTGGACGAAGCAGGCGCTGAGCCAGGCGGTCCGCGAGCACCGCGTGCTTCGCCTCGTCGCCGAGGACGGGTCGGCCGGCTACTCGGTCGCCGGATTCGACGACAACTCCCCCGCAAGGCCGCTCCCCGGACTCAAGGACGTCCTGCGAGTGTGGTCGCACGCCGACCCCCGCGGCTGGACCGTCGCGTCGTGGCTGATGAGCGAGCAACCAGAACTCGGCGGCCGCACCCCGCGCCAGGCGCTACTCGACAGCGACGGACCGACCGTACTCGAACTCGCGCGCCAGGCCTCCGATCGAGTGGCCGCGTGAGCGCACCCCGCGCCACGCAACACCTCTCGCCTCCCCCTCCCCCGGATCAGCTTCGAAACCGCTTCCCCACCACCGTGATCCCGCCCGGCTCGCCGCTGCATCGAACGCACGGCGCCTCGTTCGCGCCGTGGTGGTTCGGCAGCCGTGGGCACGGGCGGTTCGACCTCGCCGACCCGCGGGGCACCTGCTACGCCGCGGAGTCGGAACAGGTCACCCTGCTCGAAACCTGGGGCGGCATCCGGGTCATTCCCAGCACCGAGCTGGTCGGGCGCGCGATCTCGCGCCTGGAACTTGCCGCCGACCGACGAGTCGCGGACCTGACGTCGAACCTGGCTGTGCAGTTCGGCGTCACCGCCGAGATCTTCACGACTGTCGACTACCACCTCACCCAGCTGTGGGCCGCGGCGCTCGATGCTGCCGGCTACGACGGCGTCCGGTACTGGGCGCGCCACGACCTCACCCACGACCACGCGTGCGTCGCCCTGTTCGACGGCGGCGGCGACCGCACCCGCTCCACCACCTCCTCCAGCGACTACGTCGTCGCCCGCACCGACAAACTCTCCGCCCGCGGAGATGTTTTCGAGGAGCTACGCGTGACCTCGGGCATCGCCGTACTCGCCATCCCCCACTCGCTGTAGCGGCTGCTCGAGCTTCGGATCCGCATCGATTCGCCCGAATCTGCCCGACTACCCCCGGGCATGCACGACCATGGTCGGGTGGAGGCCATTGCGCGCACAACCGACCACGAGGCAGCGGGCGTCGCCCGCGCCGGCGCGGCCTGGTGGACGCCGATCTCCTCGGCGGCGGCTCCGTTGCTGCTGATCGGCGGCTGGGTGGCCGCGGGCAGCAGGCAGCCGCCCACCTACAGTCCGGTCCGGCAGTCGATCAGCGTGCTCTCCGGCGACGCTGCGACCGACCAGTGGGTGATGACGACCGCCCTGATCGCGGTGGGTCTGTGCCACCTGCTCACTGCCGCAGGCCTGTACGGGATACGACCGGCCGCCCGGATCGTTCTCGCCGCGTCGGGTCTGGCCGGCATCGCGATGGCGATGATCCCCCAACCGGAAGTCGGGTCCATACCCGCGCACGTCGCCCTCGCCGTCCTCGGTGCCATCACCCTCGCACTGTGGCCGGCATTCGTGGGCTCGCGTGCGCACCGCTGGCCCTCGTTGCTGAGCGTGCGGATGTGCACGATCGCCACCCTCGTCTTCGTGGTGATGACGGTGTGGCTGCTCATCGAGGCGCAGGGCGGCGCCAACTTCGGTCTGTCCGAACGGATCTGCACGAGCATCGAGTCGAGTTGGCCGTTTCTCGTAGTGCTCGCAGTTCGCCGCGCCGCGGTCTGATCGTCCCCCCACTGCCGACGTCGATCTGTCGTACCGATCCGACAAGATGAGCGGATGCCCGGACATCATCGGCTCGCGCCCTGGTTCGAGGAATTCCTCGTTCATCGCAGTACCGCCAAGCCCTCACCCAACACCCTCAAGGCGTATCGGCAGGACTACCGGTCGATCGCCGATCCGCTCGCCCGCGCCGCAGGGGTCGCGCTGGCCGAGTTGACGGTCGAGGTGATCGGCAAGGGGTCGATGCGGGCGGCGTTCGCGGATTACGCCCGAAGCCACCAGGCGGCGTCCATCCGGCGCTGCTGGTCCACCTGGAACATGCTGTGCGAGTTCCTGTTCACCGCCGACGCGATTGTCGCGAACCCGATGTCGTCGGTGCTCCGCCCGAAGGTCCCGAAGACCCTCCCGAAGGCCTTCCGCGCGGACTCGGTCGAACGTCTCATCACGACGCTGCAGTCACCGGACGAGGGCGGCACCCGTGCCTGGGCGGAACGCGACTTCGCGGTGATCCTCACCGGACTGTTGACCGGGATGCGGGCGGCGGAGTTGATCGCCGTCGATCTCGGCGACCTGCGCGACGACGCCAGCGACGGCGCCGGGTCCGCCAAGGTCATTCACGTGCACGGCAAGGGCAACAAGGAACGGGTGGTCACCGTCGAACCGGTGGTCGTGGACGTGCTCGGGGACTACCTGGCCAGCCGTTCGGAACGCTTCCCGGACACGGTCCGCAGGCGGTCGTCGACCGGCGCGGGTCCGTGGGACCGGTTCCGGGCGAGCGACCCGATGTTCGTGGGCCGGGACGGCCAGCGGATCACCCGCGGTACGCTGCAGTACCGCGTCGAACGCGCCTACCGCCGCGCCGGCATCAACGGCGACCGCGCGAAGGGCGCCCTCGTGCACCAACTCCGGCACACGTTCGCCACCGCGATGGCAGACCAGAACGTCAGCGTCTACACGCTGATGCGGATGCTCGGCCACGAGTCGATGAACACCACGCAGCGCTACACCACCGGGGCGGGAACGGCGGTCCGCGGTGCGGCGGCACTCAATCCCGCATACGAACTGGTCGGGCGCAGCGCCGCATCGCGTGACGCGGGCTCACACGAGTAGAGCGCGCAAGGTTTGGCCCCGCGCCAGTCCGGGTACGCCGCGTTCATGAGTATTCGAGACGTGCTGGGGCGCGCCGAGTCGGTGACCGCCCTCGATCCCGTCAGCGACGCACTGCGCACCCGTGTTCTCCGTGGACTCGACGACCGTCCGGCCGCGGGGCTTCTGCGCGGCTCGTGGCTGGGACATCCGGTGCATCCGGCGATGGTCGCCGTGCCACTCGGTGCGTGGACGAGTTCCCTGGTGCTCGACATCGTGTTCCGCGACCACCTCGCGGCCCGCCGGATGATCGGCTTCGGGTTGATCGCCGTGCCGCCCGCCCTCGCGACCGGATGGGCCGACTGGTCGCTGCGTGATGCACCCCAGCGTCGGGCCGGTCTGATCCACGCTGCGGGGAACACCGTCGCGGTGGTGCTGATGCTCGCGTCGTACCGGCGACGGAAGGCTGCACCCGGGTTCCGTGCCAGCGCACTGAGTGTGCTCGGGCTCGGCGCGGCCGGCGCCGCAGGCGCGCTCGGCGGTCACATCGCGTTCAGTGCAGACGCCTCGGCCACAGTTCCCCAGGCCGCCGTGCGGGACGACGTCGACGTCGGCTGACGGACGAGCCTCCTGCGCAACTCCGTGCGGTTGAGCATCGAACGTTTCAACTCCCGATGCGCGGGCATCCTCCACGCATGAGCCTGAACAGGCCGGCGGCCCAGTCGGTCGTTTCGCGTCGGGTCGGAACGCACCATCCTGATCGGCGACGAGATCTTCGCCAAGGTCGGCGGATACGTCCTGAGCAACCTGCCTGTGCCCTGCTCGCAATTCCGGTCGCCGCCTCGTTGCTTCTGCTCGCGCGCGAGACCATCCTGCCGCAACTCGACCGACACTAGATCGCCCGCGCCACACCCGGGTCCGCCCTCAGTCCGCGCTCAGCTCGTCACGCAGGCGACGCAACGTCCTGGACAGGATTCGCGAGACGTGCATCTGTGAGATGCCGAGACGTTCGGCGATCTGGGTCTGGGTCATGGAGCCGTAGAACCGCAGCACCAGGATGGTGCGCTCACGCTCGGGCAGCCGGGCCAGGGCCGGACCGACCGCGGTGAACTCCTCGACCGTCGCCAGTGCGTCGTCCTCGACGCCGAGCGTCTCCGCGAGCGGCACCTCGTACTCCCGGTCGCCCACCGCAGCGTCGATGGATATCGTCTGGTAGGCGCTCCCCGCGATCAGACCCTCCGACACCTCGTCGACGGCGATTCCCATCTCGGCGGCGATCTCGCTCGCCGTCGGTGCCCGCCCGAGCCGCTGGGACAGCACTCCCACGGCCTTCGCGATCCGCAGGTGCAGTTCCTTCATCCGGCGGGGTACCCGCATCGCCCAACCCGTATCGCGGAAGTGCCTGCGGACCTCGCCCATGATCGTCGGCACCGCGAAGGACACGAAGTCCGATCCGCGGGCGACGTCGAACCGGTCCACCGCGTTGACCAGCCCGAGCCTCGCGACCTGCACCAGGTCGTCGTACGGCTCGCCCCTTCCGCAGAAGCGGCGGGCGATGTGCTCGGCGAGCGGCAGGCACCGCGTGACGATCTCCTCGCGCACCGACAGACCGTCGTCCGCACCGAGCTCCGCGACTCGTTCGAACAGCCCGGCCACATCGTTGTAGTCGTCCGGCGAGGAGTTCGCGCGCCGATCGGGCGCGGCGGGGCTGAACTGCACTACACGCCGCCCCTGAGCTTCGAGAACTCGACGGTGGTGGGATGTCCGCCCTTCGACGTGTCCAACGGTGCCCGTGTCACCGCGATCGAGTCGGTGAGGCTCCGCAGTACGTGCCAGCCGAAGCCGTGCTGGTCGGGCCCTCTGTCGCTGCGGATGATCGACGAGATCCCCACGCACAACTCGTCGCCGGCGAGCTGGAAGCGGCAGGTCAGCTCCGCTCCCTCGACGGTGTCACCGATCAGGTCCGAGCAGACCTGATCCACCGCGAGCGTGACATCGGAGATCTCGTCGAGGTTGAACTCGTTGAGGACCGTGATGGTTTCGGCCATGGCACGCAGCACCGGCAGCTGCGCCAACTCGGCCGTGACGCGCACTTCGACGGCGGCACCCAGTTCCGTGGCTCCGGGTCCCACGCTTCCGACCTCTGTCATCGACACTCCATCGCGTAGTGGATCGCGGGCGTGAACCGTGTCGTCAACTTACCCAGGCCCGCGACAGCTCGAATCTCCGTTCGCCGGATCAGTAATCGTCTGCGGCCCACGCATCCGTCGAGTTACCCCAATCGGCACGGTGTCAAACCCCCGTCTGGCGACCACACGGCCGGTAGGAACGGACTTCGCCGAACCCTGGCGGCCGGATGACCATCGGGACCAGAATCGAGAGTGGCGAAGACGCGGAGGACATCACACGGAGGCAACCGCATGACGCCCACCCGAGAACACGGCACGCCCGACCGGCAGGATGCCGGACCCACGACGAGCTGTCTGAGGTGTGCACGCCTCGCCGTCCTCGTCTCTATCGCCGCGTGTCTGCTGGGGTCCACACCCGCGGTCGCGTCGGCGACCCGAATGGAACCGGCCGCACCCGTGTTCGCCGCGACCGCCGGATCGGGCATTCTGTCCGTCAAGCCCCTCGGTGGCCGCCAGTTCGACGTCACCGTCTACTCGGCGGCCATGAATCGCCCGATCCCCCTATGGGTGTCGCATCCCGATGCGAGTGCACCCGCGCTCTACCTCCTGAACGGCGTCGACGGCGGCGAGAACGGGGGCGCGTGGACCGGCCGGAGCGACGTTGCGTCGTTCTTCGCGGACAAGAACGTCAACGTGGTCGTCCCGATGGCGGGTCGGGCGAGCTACTACACCGATTGGGAACGCGACGATCCCGTTCTCGGACGCAACAAGTGGGCGACGTTCCTCACGCGGGAACTCCCGCCGATTCTCGACGCGGCATTCGGCATGACCGGGCGCAACGCGATCGCCGGCGTGTCGATGTCCGCGACGTCGGTCTTGGACCTCGCGATCCATGCGCCGGGCGTGTATCGCGCCGTCGGGTCCTTCAGCGGGTGTGCCCGAACCGGCGACCCGCTGGGTCAGGCCTACGTCTCGTCTCAACTCGCGCTGTTCGGTGGCACTGCCGCGAACATGTGGGGTCCGCCCGGCGATCCAGCCTGGGCGGACCACGATCCGAGCCTGCAGGCCGAGCGCCTGCGCGGCACGCAGGTCTACATCTCCGCAGGCACCGGACTGCCCGGACCGCACGAGGGGCTCACCTCACCGGGGATCGACGGGAACGTCGGGACCATGCTCGACCGTGTCGCCGTCGGCGGCGTCATGGAAGCAGTGATCGGGCAGTGCACGCGCCCGCTGGTCGACCGCCTGCACGCCCTGAACATCCCGGTCGTCGCCAATCTCGCACCCGTCGGAACCCACGCGTGGCCGTACTGGCAGGACAGCCTGCACGACTCGTGGCCGATGATGGCCGCCGCGATCGGTGCGTGACGCGACGACCTACCGGGCCTGTTCGTCGATGCCGTGCATCCGGAGATCGGCGATCGCCTTGGCGGAGTCCGCGTCGAGTTGCATCCGCTCAGCCATGGCCCACCGCAGCCTGACCGGAAGCACGGGCGCGAAATGCGAGAAGTACGAGAACAACCACTCCCGCCTGCCCACCAGGAACGGGTAGTCGGTGCTCATCATCTTCCGGACCACCAGCATCGGCAGCGGCGCATCCAGCGCGTGAAAGTCCTTGTTCCACAGCCCCGACTGGCGGCAGCCCGGATAGAACTGCCCGAGCATGAGCCCCTTCTCCACGAAGCGTGACTTGAACGCGGCGTGCACCACCTCGACCGTGTGCCCGTCACCGAGGGAGGGAAACACCGTCACCAGGGTGTGGGGTGACGAATCATGGTTCCCGTCAGGCAGTTCCAGGTAGGTGTGCAGCGCGTCGGCGATCACCGGCGACATCTGGTCGACGGTGAGTGCGACGCCCGGCACGAAACCGGCCCAGAACGTGCCGTGGACAACCGACTGCTTGACGAAGGGACACACCGGACCGCCTCGGCCGAGTTCCTCGTGCGGCTCGATCAGGTAGTCGATCACCCATCGAGTCAGCGCGGCCGCGTCGCGATCACGCCGAACGGGTCTGCCCTCGTCGTCGAACAGGCTGATCCAGTCGGTCCCGGACCTCGGCCCGGTGAGGTGCGCTCGAGTCATTCCGTCACCTCCCCGACCCCTGGATGTGACCGGGCCCCAGCCAGATACGCCGCCAGGACGGGTCCGATCACCGCCAGCACCTCGGGATTGGTGAGCTGCGCGTGCGCGGCGTCGACCGGACGCTGGGTCAGAGTTCCCGCAACGTACGGCCGCCACTGCTCCACGTCCATCGACGCGGTGACACCCCGGGTGGCCGAGAAGTACAGCAGGTCGCCGTCGAAGCGGCGCGGCCGGCAGTCGTGCGAGAGCCGAACACCGTCCACGTACCCACGGTGCAGCCGTTCGAGCTGGTCGGCCGTCAGCCCCGAACCCAGACTCGGACCGGACTCGGCGAGCCGACGCGACGCCTGTGCCGCAGTGATCTCGCGGTGCTCGCCGGCATGCTCGGGTTCGCGACCGAGCAGGTGGGTCAGCAGGTCGGACATGGTCGGCAGCGTGGGTTCCGGCGCGTCCTCCGGGATCACCACGCTGTCCAGCATGGCCAGCAACCGCACCTCGTCGCCACGTTCACGGAGCCGGACCGCAACGGCATGCGCGATCTGGCCACCGAGCGACCAACCCAGGAGGTGGTACGGGCCGACCGGTTGAGTCCGGGTGATCTGCCCGACGTAGAACGTGGCGAGTTGGTCGATCGTCGCCGCGGCCGGTGACGGCACCAGGATCGTCGGCGACTGCAGCCCGTAGACGGGGCGGTCCGTCACGTATGGGGTCAATCCCGCGTAGCACCACGCCAGCGGCACCGCGGAATGCACACAGAACAACGGTTCTCGGGTCCCGCGTCGGCTGAGGGTCAGCAATGGCCCCATCGCGTCGGCCGGTTCGTCGGCACCCACCCTGTCGATCCGGTCCGCCAGGTCGGCGATGGTCGGCGCGGCGTAGAGCCAGCGCACGGTGACCGGTGCGCCGGTGGCCTCGGCCAACCGCGCCGCCACGGCCACCCCGAGCAGCGAGTGCCCGCCGAGCTCGAAGAAGTCGTCGTCCAGTCCTACGCGGGGCCGGGCGAGCACCTCGCCCACCACGGCGGCGACCAGCTGTTCGGTCGACGTCACGGGCGCGCGATACCTCTGCGCGACGACCTCGGCCCGCGGCAATGCCTGGCGGTCGAGCTTGCCGTTCGGTGTCACCGGCAGTTCCGCGAGTTCCACCAGTGCCGACGGCACCATCGCGGGCGGCAACTCGGACCGCAGCCGGGCGATGACCGCCGCCGGGTCCAGTCGGAACCCCTTCTCGGCCACCGCGTACGCGACCAGCCGATCGCCCCGGGACCCCGAGTGCGCGACGGTCACCGCGGCCCGCGCGACCGCCGGGTCGGCCGTCAGCACCGCCTCGATCTCCGCCGGCTCGATCCGGTTCCCGCGCAGCGCCACCTGCGCGTCGGCGCGGCCGAGGAACTCGATCGCCCCGTCCTCGCGCATCCGCACGAGGTCGCCGCTGCGGTACATCCGGCCGCCCGCCGGATCCCAGGGGTCGGGGACGAATCGCGAGGCAGTGGCGGCCGGTCGGCGGTGGTAGCCGCGAGCCACGCCGGGACCGGCGAGGTACAGCTCCCCGCGCGCCCCGATCGGCGCGGGCCGCAGGCGCGAGTCGAGGACGCGTGCGTTCACGTGTGGCAGCGGTCGGCCGATGGTGACGGGGGCCGCCTCGGTCATCGCGTCGGTCTGGGTTGCCATCACGGTGATCTCGGTCGGCCCGTAGCTGTTGAGCATCTCGACGTGCGGCGCCCAGCGGCGGACCAGGTCGACCGGGCAGGGCTCGCCGCCCACCACGACGGTGCGCAGGCTCGGCACCGCCTGGGGCCCGATCGTCGCCAGCACCGCGGGCGTGGTGAGCAGATGGGTCACGCTCTGTTCTGCGATCAGCCGGGCCAGCTCGGCGCCCGCGACCGTCGACGGCGGTTCGACGACCAGCCGGGCTCCGCCGGCGAAGGCTGCCAGCAGCTCGAGCAGGTGCGCATCGAACGTGGGCGAATGTGCATGCAGCACCGTCGAACTGCTGTCGACGCGGTAGCTCTCGACGATGTAGTCGGTGAGCGGGCCGAGCCCGGCGTGGGTGACGACCACCCCTTTCGGGATGCCGGTCGAGCCTGACGTGTAGCTCAGGTACGCAGGATCCGCGTCGCGTAGCCGAGCCCGACGGTCCGCGTCACCCACCTCGGTCGATGCGCGCCTCGCGACGTCCCGAACCGTGCCGGGGTCGTCGAGGACCAGCCAGGCGGTGTCGGACGCGGGGAGTGCGTCGGCCCAGTCCGCGACGGTGATCCCGTGCCGCGCCCCGGAATCGGCCAACAGCCACGCGGTTCGCCTCGCGGGGTGCGTGGGGTCGATCGGCACCCGGCACCCGCCCGCCTTCGCTACTGCCCAGGTGGCGACGACCGACTCGACGGAGCGGGTGAGTGCGACCGCGACGACGTCCCCCGGCCCGATCCCGCGGGCGATCAGGGCGCGGGCCCACCGCGACGACGATTCGTCGAGCTCGCGATAGCTCACGGTCCGCGGCCCCTCGGCCAGCGCGACCGCGTCGGGCCGAGTCATGCCGGCGCGCAACAGGTCCGGCAACAGGTGCACGCGATTTTCGGTCCGCGGGCGCGACACGGTAGGCGGCACGGCCGAGGTCGGTACGACGGAGGGCAGGGAGCGGTCTGGCGCGGCCTGGAGGAACCTGTCGAGGAACCCCAGGAACCTCCGATGGTGCGCGGCGATGGTCGCGCGACTGTAGCGCGTGGGATTGGCCTGGAAGTCGATGCGGACACAGGTGTCGTCGGGACCGAGTTGGTAGCCGTTGACCAGGATGTCCTCGACCGGGCCCAGCGAGAGCAGGTGAGCCTGTCCCGACGTCGATCCGAGTGCGATCGGGTCGGTGAACCCGAGAACGTTGACCACCGAACCGAATCCACCGCGGGTGACGTGGCCGATTCCCCGGTCGCGCTGGATGTCCTCGTACCGGTACAACTGATGCCGAAGCGCACCGACGATCTTGGTGCGTACCTGAGCGACGACCTCGGCGACGGAGCGCTCGGTGACTGCCACCAGGCGCAGCGGGACGACGTTCGAGACACTGCCCGCCGACCGTCGCATTGCCGCCGTGGTGCGCGCGGCGACCGGCAGCGCCAGCACCACGTCGTCCTCTCCGGTCATTTGCGCCAGGTAGGACGCCCACGCGGAGATCACGAGCTCTGTGACGCCCGCGCCGTACCGGTTTCGCGCCGCTGCGAGCCGCGCCGTCGTCGCCGCCCCCAGCACGGACCCGACCCGGTGCGGCCGAGCGCTTGCCTCGCCGTACCGGTCGGCGAGACTCGTCACCCGCTCGAACCCGACCAGCTCGCGCAGCCAGTACTCCCGGTCGGCAGCGAACCGCGACGACGCTCGGTAGTCCAGGTCCCGAGCGACGATCTCGGCGGGCGACAGCGTCCGGCTGGCCGAAGGCAGGCCTCCGGTCTGGGCGGCGCCGTACAGTTCGGCAATCCGGTGCAGCAAGGTCGCCGAACCCACGCCGTCGAGCACGAGGTGATGACTGCGCGCGTACCAGAGGTGACGATCGGGCGCGACGCGAAACATCGTCGAGACGGACAGGTCTGCGTCGAGCAGATCCATCGAGGCGTCGAAATCGCGTTCCATCCAGTCCACTGCCGCCCGCGTCGGATCACGATGCCCGCTGACGTCGATTCGCCGCAGCCAGCCCGTCTCCCCTGGGCCGACATACTGGCGCACGCAACCGTCCGCGAGGGTGAACCGGACGTTCGGCGACCCCATCTCGCGGGCTGCACGCTGCCCACAGCGCTCGAGCAGGTCGACGTCGATCGGCCCGGACAGATCGAGGTACACCGCCACCGACATGGGCAGGTCTGGCCGCAGCTGTTGCGCGACCCAGATCGCTGTCTGCGCCGACGACAGGGGGAACAACTCGCAGCGGTACCCGAGGCCGGCCCCGACCGGTCCCGCGGCATGCTCGTCGGGTCTGCTCACCACCACTCCTCAGCGCAGTGCGGTCGACGCAGGGAGTTCCTTGGTTTGACGCTACGACAGCCGCGGCGACACGGAGGTGGTTTCGGGCAGGGGCCGCCCGTCCCCTGAATTCATTTCGCCGACTATCCGTTCCGCCAATTCGCGGACCTTGACGTTCTGGTGCTGCGACTGCTCGACGAGCACCACGAATGCGCCGGCCGCGTCCACCCCACGCGCGGCCATGATGACGCCCTCCGCCTGGTCGATCACGGCGCGGGACTCGAGTGCGCGCCGCAGCTGCTCGATCACCGCCACCGCCCGCCGGTACCGCCGCGCACTGCGGATCGCGCCGGTCGCGGCGGTGGTGTAGAGCTCGAGCATCGCCTCCTCGACCTCGCCGAATCCGTGGTCGGTGTATCCGAACACGTTCAATGTGCCGGCGTACTGGTCCTCGATGACGAGCGGCGCCGAGCCGCACCACCTGTCTGGTCTCGGCGGCGAGCAGACACGGCCCCTGGTTCGTCCGGTACTGCGCCGTGTCGACTCGAACCACCTGCCCGTCGGTCTGCCCCACCGTGCGCGGGCCCTGTTCGTCGACCAGCGTCACGCTGGCCATGTCCGCGCCCGGCAACAGTCACCGCACCTGCGCGCACAGAGCGAACATCGCGACGTCCACCCCGCCGTCACTGTCCAGGACGTCCTGCAGGTCTCGCAGCGAACGGGTCGCGTCGTCCAGCTGTGCTACGTCGGGGAGCTCCGGCCCGTCGTCCACGGCGTCCACACGTGTTGCGACATCTCGGAATCCTCCCGCGACCGGTCCACCGAAGGGCCTACTCGGAACTGGCGGTGCCTCGAAATCTACTCGCGGACAACCCGGAATGCCCCGGCGCATCGGCGCCTGCGCGTAGTGGCGCAACAGCTGATCGGAGCGTGGAGTGACAGCCGATCAGACGGCCGACACCGGTCACCAGCAGCACATGGTCGACTGCCGGCGAAGCCGAGACCAGGACCAGGTCCAGGCGCGACCGAACCGCCCGCTGCTTGGCATCGGCCAGTTGAGCGGCCGCCCCGATGCTGAGGAAATCCGCCTTGGACAGGTCTATCACCACGCCGTGGTAGCACGTGGAGAAGGCGTAGTCGAGGACCCGCCGGAACTGTTCGATGCTCGTTGCGTCGAGATCACCGCGAACCGACACCACTGCCGTGTGACAGCACCCGCCGCGATCAGGGGACCGGTACAGCGGACGGTCCGGATGCGGCGCCATCAAGCGGTGTTCGAGGGTGGTGGCAGCGGTCATGACGAACCTCCATCGACTAGTCGAATGTCAGTCCGCACAACTTTCCGGATGCCAGGAGGGACAGAAGTCCCGAATCGTGCAGGTGAGGCAGACGAACCAGGCCATGCACGTCGCGTGCGGACATGTTCAGCTGTGCGCTCAACCACTTACCGTTCTAGCACGGCCAGACAGGTCTGTACACCGCGGGGATTTCCACACGAAGAACGACTTGGTGCTGGCATTCCTCGAGGAGCGCGAGACGGTCTGGACCTACGGGCTCGTCGATGATCAGTCCCGCGCCCGGGGTGACACACCCGAACAGCAACTACTCGCGATCTTCGACGTCTTCGACGACCTGTTCAGTGACCGGGCACGGTTCGACGGTAGCTCGTTCATCACCGTGCTGCTCAAGATGGGTCCCGACAGCGTCGCCGGCCAAGCCTGCATCGGTCACCTCGAAACGATCCGCGGTGTCGTGCGCGAGCGCGCAGTGCGCGCCGGGTTGCGCGACCCGGAGGGCTTCGCGCGGTCCTGGCACATCCTGATGAAAGGCTCGATCGTCTCTGCCGTCGAGGGTGACACCGAGGCCGCGCGTCGAGCTCAGCGGATGGCACGCGCACTGATCGAAGCGCATCGCGGTGACGGAACTGAGCGCCGGTAACTCGATCGTCGACCCGCTCCGCTCCGGAAACACTGTCACCGGGATCGCGGCGCGCCCGACGTGGTCTCGGCATCGGTCCCGCTCGGCGTCGCCGACCTCTGATCGTCGAGTCGCCGGGACTTCGGGAGCTCGGCCGCGGGCGGCGAACCCTTCCCGTCCGTAGGCGCGAACCCCTCGGCGCGCCGGTAGTCGCGCACGCTCCGTACCGACATCCGCCCGAGTGCAGTGGCACCCAGAAACAGGATCACCGCGCCCAGTCCGTAGAAGTACGCGATCTGCTGCACCGCGACCATGCCGAGTGTGTCGCCCGTGGGACTGCCCGGCGAACCGGTGTTCGCCACCTCGGCGAGTGTCGGCCCGACGATGAACCAGGCGCCGGCGGCGCACGCCAGCCACGCGCCGAGCGCCGCGACAGCTCGATGCCTGCTGACCAGAATGAGGCATCCGCCGACGACCGTCACCGCCCCCGGAAGCACCTCGAGCCATCCGCGACCGGAGGTCCAGGTCCACGCCTCGTCCGGTGTGAATCCGAATGAGAAGGACGGTCCCACGAAGGGGATCACCGCTCCCCAGAGGCCCAGGAGCATCAAGACGAATCCCGTGGCCGCACCCCGGCTACGTGGCACCCACATTCGACCCCGTATCGCGGGCTCTTTCCGCGTCATTGTCCTTCTCCCCGTGCGATCACCGAGTAGCCGCCTCACCGCGGGCCCTCGACTCGTCGTTTACCCAGGTCCGTCACCGGGTAACCGTGGACGGCAATCAGTTGGAGGCGTCATGAGGATCGTCACGCTGCCCGTACTGGTCTGGCTGATCGTCGGGGCGGTCGCGGCGGGCAGAGTCAGTGGCGCGGACCGTGCGATTGACAACTGAAACGCGGGGTTAGGACACCGCAGGGACTGGGTACTCGATGCCTGGCGGCGCGGCGACTTCGTACCTCGCAGCCAACCGAACCGCACACCTGCGATCGGGCCATCACCAACAACAGGAGAAGCCATGGGCGCCGTCGACAAGGCGAAGAACAAGGCAGAAGAACTGGCAGGCAAGGCCAAGGAGAAGGTCGGGCAGGCAACCGGGGACAAGGACACCGAGGCTGAGGGCCAGAAGGACCAGGCCAAGGGCAATCTGAAGCAGGCCGGCGAGAAGGTCAAGGACGCCTTCAAGGACTGATCCGCACTACGACGAGGTGAGTGACGCCGGTCCGATCCCGCATCTTCAGCCGAAAGGTCAACTTGTGGCGGCGGTGGAGGCTCGCAAAAACCCCCGGGGGTGCAACTGCGCGCACCCCCACGTTTTCTCGTTCGGCGGCGACCTCTGCAGGCGACCTCAGCAGTAGTGCGCACGGCCATCCACTGCGTGGCCGCCACGACCCAGCAGCATCAGGATCAGGCCGATCACGAGAGGATCAGGCCGATCACGAGCACGACAATTCCGATCGTCCACAAGATCGGAATGCCGAAAACGAAGCCGACGACCAACAAGATGACCCCGAGAACAATCGGGACGATCTCCAATCGCCGAGGACAGAACAGGCCCTGTCGCACTGGACATACCCGACGCCCGCCAATTCGAAACTCGCGGTTCAGACAAGCATGGATCATCGACCGCGGGTAACAGACGAGTCCAATCGTGGCGAGTCGTCACTTCTCGATTGCACTGCGTGCCAGTCGGTCCCGCCGAGGCCACTGAAATTGCGCGTCCGCCTTCGGTTCGATGCGATCCGATTCGGCCTGACCTCCGTTTCACCCGCGGACGGCCGGGGTAGTCGACATCCACGAGGATTCGAAACGTGCCGGTGTCTGTCGAATCCGAAAATCGCTCGCAAGCGCGGCGGGAAACGCACTGCGCCGGCTGATGACCATCGGAACTGTCCGACACCTCGATCACGGTTCGCTCCACTTCGGGGCGAGTGGCACCACCACCAATCCGAATGGCGATCCGCACCGAATACCCGGCAGTCCACATCGCATCCGTCGCTCAGGAGTGAGACCGATGATCGACTACCGCAAGACCACCGCAGTCGCCCCCGACAAGGGCTTCACCGACGCCCTCACGAGCCTGACGCTGACCCCTGGAGTCGTAGGTACCGCGACACTGGACAACGGATCGGTCATCTTCCCGATCACCGGCGGGCACGTGAAGTACTACCCGCCCGGCACCGTCGACCCGTACGTGCAGGGGCAGATCAAGCACGACGGCAGCGGCCTGTCCCTGACCTCGGGCCCGACCAAGGTCGACGTGACCAATTCCGACATCGACCCCGGTACCTCCCTGCTCTACGGGGACGTGAGCGTGAACGGGACATCTTCGGCGCAGCACGCGATCCTGTTCGATCTGGACAGCCGCACCCTGCAACCGCTGCAGACCGGACCCGACAACACCGCGATCCTGCAGGGCACCCGGGTCCTGGTCTCCAAGGACGCCGCCGCGCTGTTGGACAAGACCTTCAACACCGACGCCGTCAAGGCCGGCCTGCTTGTCGGCACGGCGACGATCACCCTCAACACCACGTAGGCGACTGCATCGGGTCGGACGAAAGTGGCCCGCCCCGGCATCTCACCGGTGGAGACTCGGAAATGGTCCTGCGACACCGTTCCTCTCCCGTGGAGGGCACATGACCGACAGCAGCGGCGACCCGCACGTTCCCGACGGCCCCGTGGGCGGCGCGGACGGCAATGCCGACGACACCGCGTCCTACGGGTTTCCGACACCGGTGTGGAGGGCGATCGAGCGACATCGCCCGCCCGGGCTTCCCGGACCGCGGAGCTGGCGGAGTCCGATCCGCGGCCCGTGGCTCACGTCGATGTTCGGTGCCGTCCTCCTGATCGCCCTGCCGATCGTGTTCCTCACCGGTCTGCTCGACTACCTCGCGTACGGGCCGCGCCTCGGCCAGGCGATCCCCGCCCACGTCGGTTGGCTGCATCTGCCGTACTTCGACTGGCCGACCAGGCCGTCCTGGCTGTTCCGTCTCACGCAGGGCTTGCACGTCGGGCTCGGGTTGGTCCTCGTCCCGGTCGTCCTGGCGAAGCTCTGGTCGGTGATGCCGCGACTGTTCACCTGGCCGCCGGCCCGGTCGGGAGCGCAACTGCTCGAACGGCTCTCGTTGCTGCTGCTCGTCGGCGGCATCGTCTTCGAACTGGCCACCGGTGTCCTGAACATCCAGTACGACTACATCTTCGGGTTCAGCTTCTACACCGCGCACTACTTCGGCGCCTGGGTGTTCGCCGCCGGCTTCGTGATCCACGTGGCCGTCAAACTGCCCCGCATGCTGCACAGCCTCCGGTCCCGGTCACTGCGCACCGAGCTGCACACTCCTCTCGCCGAGACCCGTCCGGAACCGCTCGACCCGGACGGCCTCGTCGCGCGCGACCCCGCACCCCCGACGATCAGTCGCCGCGCGGCGCTCGCCCTGGTCGGCGCCGGCGGGCTCCTGATCGGGGCACTCACCGTCGGCCAGTCGCTCGACGGCCCCCTGCGGCGAACGGCCGTGCTGTTGCCTCGCGGGCGGACCTCCGGCCCCGGGCCGAACGGCTTCCCCGTCAACAGGACCGCCGCGGCCGCCGCGATCGCGCCGTCCGACGTCGGCACCGGTTGGACGCTGACGCTGCTGGGCGGCCCGCAGCCCGTGACAGTGACCCGCGACGAGCTGTCAGCCATGAGCCAACACACCGCCCGACTGCCCATCGCCTGCGTGGAGGGCTGGTCGACCTCCCAGTCGTGGAGCGGTGTGCGACTGCGTGACCTCGCCGAGCGCGCGGGGGTGCCGGCACCCGGCTCCGCCCACGTCGTCTCCCTCGAGCGGGACGGCCCCTTCGGTGCGGCCGCGCTGCACTCGGCGCAAGTGTTGCACCCGGATTCGCTGCTGGCCCTCCGCGTGAACGGCGTGGACCTCTCGCTCGATCACGGTTACCCGGCGCGGATCATCGTTCCGGCCCTGCCCGGGGTGCACAACACCAAGTGGGTCCGCTCGATCGAGTTCAGGAGCTGACATGCGCAAGAGCCTCGGCGCGGTACGTCGCTTCTACGGTGCGAACCCACTCCACCTGCTGTCCCTGATCGCATGTTTCGCCTTCATCGGCTATCTCGTCTCCGTCATCGGCCCCGCGACGCTGTGGAACCACGATGTCTGGTGGCAGTCGATCGTGGTGTGGTTCGTCGCTGCGGTCATCGCGCACGACCTCGTCCTGTTCCCGTTGTACGCACTGGCCGACCGCTCCCTGACCGCGTGGCCGTGGGCCCGGCACGGGGACCGACCACGGCCAGGTGTGCCACCGCTCAACTACGTGCGGGTTCCGGCATTGGGTTCCGGACTGCTGCTTCTGGTGTTTCTTCCCGGGATCATCGAACAGGGACGGTCGACATACCTCGCCGCCACCGGACAGACCCAGGCCGTGTTCCTCGACCGGTGGCTGCTGGTCACCGCTGTCATGTTCGGACTCAGTGCCCTGCTGTTCGCCCTTCGGGTTTCCCTGAGCCGGACACGGTCCGCGCCCGAGCCCGAGCGCGCCGTCGAACCTCCTCCCGGGGCGGCCGAGGAGCGCTGAGTTCACCGGCGGATGCCGTCCACATCGCCCACACCGAAGAAGGCCGAATGCTCATGTCGCGCACAGTGCCCCACGTCAGACGCACGGTGTCCGTCGACATGCTGTACGCGCAGATGCCATCCGGCAGACCGTACTGGGTCGCCACTGCGGGGGGCCCACGCCGTTCGCTCCCGACCGGCCGGTGGCTCGGAGGCGACGCCTCGACCACCGCAGACCGGTTCGTCGACGAACTGCTGGTCCGGGCCTGCACCGGCCCGACCATCGATCTCGGCTGCGGGCCCGGTCGCTTCACCGCGTCGCTGTCTGCGCGCGGCATCGCCGCCCTCGGTGTCGACAACTCGGCCGCCGCGGTCGACATGACGGTGCGCCGCGGTGGGATCGCCCTGCACCGAGACCTGTTCGCGCCGTTACCGGGATGCGGCGGATGGAACCGAGTGCTGCTCGCGGACGGCAACATCGGGATCGCCGGTGATCCCGTCCGCGTCCTGCGGCGGGCTCACCAACTCCTGGCTCCCCGCGGTCTCGTCATCGCCGAGATCGATTCTCCTCAGGTCGGGATCCGCCGCGAACGCGTGCGCTGGGAGACCGACCACAGCATCGGCACCTGGTATCCGTGGGCCCGGGTGGGTGCCGCCTCGGTCGGCATGCTCGCCGAAGCCGCGGGCCTTCGGGTCGTGGAATCGATCGAGGCCTGTGGACGATTCATCGTTGCGATGCTGGCGGACTGACGCTCCCGGGGCGTCACCCCGGCACTCACCAGTTGGTGAACAGGAGATGGTTGAGAGCCAGCGCGCCCGCCACCTGGGCGGCGAGCCAGTACCGATGACTCGGCGGTGGCAGCAGAGCGGGCGCGGCGAGCAACCACAGCGCGAACGGCAACCAGATCCGTTCGGTCTCGGCCTTGCTCAGGGCGGAGAGGTCGGCGCACAGCACGGCGAGCAACGCGGCGACGACGAGGAGGTTCACCGGTTGTCTGGCACGCAGGTCCGGCCAGCACAGTGCTCGAACCAGCCCGGGGACAACCGCGATTCCCGTGGCGCACACCAGCGAGGCGAGGTTCGCCCATCCCCAGTAGGCGAACGGGCGATCCGTCGCGATGCCCTGCCAGTACCGCTCCTGCACAAGCATGTAGCCGTCGAACCACCAGAACCCGGCCGCGGTGAAAATCGCCGCCACGGCTGCCGCGCCGACCAACGCACCCACCAACGGACGGTAGCGGCCTGCGACGACGAGAACCGCCACGGCTGGTAGCGCCATCAGTGCGAGCCCGTAGCTCAGGTAGACCCCGAATCCCAGGAGCACGCCTGCCAGGACCGACGCCAACGCGGTCCGCCGCGCCGTGCCGGTGACCGCCAGTGCGAGCAGAGCGATTCCCCATGCGGTCACGCCGGCGAAGAAGCCGTCGGCGGACACGGCAATCCAGATCGCGGCCGGCGCGATCGCGACGAAGGGTGCCGCCATCCGGGCCCGTAACTCGTCGCCGAGCGCCCGGATCGTGACCACCACCGCGGCCGCCCCGGAGGCCCCCACGATCACGCACACCGCCGCGGCCCACGCGCCGCCGCCGAGTCCGACACGGTCGAGAAGGACAAAAGTGAGTAGCGCGCCCGGCGGGTGCCCGGAGACGTGTGTGTGCCAGGAATCGGGCTGGCCGTCCAGGATTCGCGCCGAGAACCCCCGCAGCATGGCCGGGATGTCGGTGACGCCCGGAACCTCGCTGAGGTACTCGTCCCGCGACACCAGTCGGCCGGCGAACCCGCGCTGCCAGCCGTCGACCATCGCCAGTGAGAACGCCCACGCCACCGCCGAACCCCAGGTGACGAGCGGCAGCCACCGCCACGACACGCGTTGGGCCAGTCCCGGACCCCAGAGCACCGTCGCGACCCCGATGAGCACGGCACAGGGGGTGCCCCAGCCGACGTGCGGATCCCACCACCCGAAGATCGGCGCCGCCTGGGCGAAGTCGTGAATCTTCTGCGGACTGCTCCGGATCAAGGGTGTCACCGTCGTGAACCCGACATGCGGCACGACGAAGGCGACCGCGACCAAGACGACCGCGACCGCCGCCGCGGCCAGGTCTGCGCGGGAGAACCGCCGCGACTGCCGGACTCCGGCCTCGCGCTGATCAGCCGACGTCATCGCGACCGGAGCGCGACAGTGCGCGGAAGACTGCGCGGAAGGAACTGCCCTCGGCCACCTCGCCCGACACCCTCCGCGCGTCGTCGAGGGTGTCGACGTCGGAGAGGACCGCGAGCTCGGTTACCCGACACCCGCACTGCCGCAACGCGTGCAGCGTGCACGCGCCGGTGTCGCGTCGCGACGGCGCGATGTCCGCGAGTATCTCGGCCATGGTCGGCGACGTGACGCCCAGCGCCCACCAACCCCCGTCAGTCGCGGCACCGAACACCGCGTCGACCTCGGTACGCGCGAGTGTCGCGGCGGCGGCGCCCAGCAGCTCCGGCGTCACCTGCGGGGTGTCCATGCCGATCTGCAGCACCGGGCAACGACCGATCGCGGAGGCATCGGCGTGGGCGTTGACGAGCCGGCGCGCGAAGCCCGCCCCGCGTTGCGGGATGACGACGAAGTCGTGCAACAGACCCGCGATCTCGGCGCCGTGCCGGGCCGCGCCGAGGTCGCCGGTGAGCGCGACGATCCGGGTGGCGACCGGGGCGGCCCTGACCGCTTGGAGGGTGTCCCTGAGCGACGCCGAGGCCAGCTCGGCCGCATCGCCCGGGGAGAGCGCGGGGGAAAGTCTCGTCTTCGCCTGACCCGGCACCGGCGCCTTGGACACGACGAGGAGCGCGCACCGGGTCATCGGATCTTCGGCGCTGCGCGTCATGTCAACACCTTCCAGAAGTCCCGCACCGCCCGGACACTGCCCGCGACCGATCCGGACACCTTGGACGACCCCGCTGTCCGCGGGCGGTAGGTGACATCGCGTTCCTCGACGCGCAGCCCCGCCTGCGCGGCGCGCACGAGCACCTCCAGTGGGTACCCCGACCGGCGGTCGGTGACGCCCAGCGCCAGCAAGCGCTCGCGTCGGCAGACGCGAACCGCGCCGATGTCGTGCACGTCCAGTCCGTACCGCCTGCGCAGCCGTCGGGCGATCAACGTGTTGCCCAGTCGTGCGTGCACGGGCCACCCGGCGTGCGGTGCCGGCCGGCGCCTGCCGACCGCGAGGTCGGCGCCCGCACGGACGAGCCGGACGAGTTCGGGTAGCTCTCCGGGGTCGAGCGACCCGTCGCCGTCGAGCACGCACACGATCGGTGTTCGGGCGGCCAGGACTCCGGCGTGTACGGCGGAGCCGTACCCGGGCTCGGGTTCGTAGACGACCTCCGCGCCGCACTCGCGCGCGACGTCGGCCGTACCGTCGGCGGAGCCGTTGTCGACCACCAGTGCGCGATACCCGTCGGGCATCGCCGCCAGGACACCGGGCAGGGAACCCGACTCGTTGCGACACGGAATGACCACCGTCACGCGGTTCTCTCCCGCCGCGGGGTCGACGCGCCAGTCACACACGGGGCGCCCCCTGGGGAACCGTGTCCCGCAGCGGCGAGCGGGCGAACTCGGCCAGCCCCGGCCCGGGCGCGATCGCCGCCCGGAAGCCGAGCAGTGCGGTGGCCCTGCCCGGGTCCGCCACGATGTGCCGCACATCGCCGGACCGATACTGCCCGGTCACGACCGGAACCGGTCCGCCGCCGGCGCGCGTCAACGCGAGCGCCACGTCGCCGATGGTCACGGGGCAGCCCGAGCACACGTTCAGCGGGACGAATCCTCCGAGCTCCGACTCCACCGCCAGGACGTTGGCCTGCGCGACATCGCGCACGTGCACGAAGTCCCGCGCCTGCTTGCCGTCCTCGAACACCGCCGGTGGCTTCCCCCGGGCGAGCGAGGATCGGAACATCGCCGCGACACCCGAGTACGGGGTGTCGCGCGGCATGAGATCGCCGTACACGTTGTGGTACCGCAACGCCGTCACCGCACCGCCGGTCGCGAGCGACCAGGCCAGCGCATAGTTCTCCTGCGCGAGTTTGCTCGCCGCGTACAGGCTCCGCGGATGCAGCGGCGCCGACTCCTGCACCAGTTCCCAGGCCAGGGTCTCACCATCCAACGGGCACCGGTGCTCGAAGACTCCCTCGTCGAGATCGCTCGGCACCCGTTCCTCCGGTTCCACCGGGCCGTGCGTGGGGCACCGGTAGCGACCGTCCCCGTAGACCACCATCGAGGAGGCGAGCACGAGGCGCCGGCACCGGCTTCGGTGCATCGCGGCGAGCAGAACCGCGGTACCGAAGTCGTTGTGGCTCGCGTACGCCGGCGCGTCCGCGATGTCGACGCCGGCACCGACCAGGGCCGCTTGATGACAGACGACATCCACACCGCGCAGGGCGTGTTCGAGGCCGTCGCCGTCCCGGACGTCGGTGCGCACGACGCCGTCGGGGGTCGCGGCGTCACCGTGAGCGGACCCCACGATCGCGTCGATCGCCACGACCTCGTGACCACGCTCGAGGAGTGCGGGCCACACGTGCCCGCCGACGAATCCCGCCGCTCCGGTCAGCAGCACCCTCATGGCAACTCGATCGGCAGAGTCACTCCCTCGTGCACACGGCAATGCGCACATTCCGTGGCCTTCGGTGCCGCCGCGACCGACGAGCGGACGAGATCCTTGAACGGGCCGATGTTCCGCTCGAACTCGGCGAAGACTTCCGACGCACGCACGCCCTCCCCGACGGCGACCCCGGCGTCCAGGTCGGTAATCAGAGCCATTGTCGCGTAACACATTTCAAGTTCCCTGGCCAGGACGGCCTCGGGGTGCCCGGTCATGTTGACCAGGCTCCAGCCCTGCGCGGCGAACCAGCGACTCTCCGCCCTCGTGGAGAACCGCGGTCCCTCCACCACCACCATCGCGCCTCCGTCCACCGTCCCCGGTTGCAGCGCGGCCGCGCGCAGACTCGGGCAGTACGGGTCCGCGAACTGCACGTGCACCGCGCCGCCGTCGAAGTACGTCTGCGTCCGGCCCGACGTCCGGTCCACCAACTGGTCCGGAACGACGACCGTTCCGCGAGCGAGGTCGGGGGTGAGGCTTCCGGCCGCGCACGGCGCCAGCACCTGGCGTACGCCCAGGCTGCGCAGGGCCCACATGTTCGCGCGATAGGGCACGGTGTGCGGCGCGTGCTCGTGGTTGGCGCCGTGCCGCGGCAGGAACGCCGTGCGGCGTCCTCCGACCTCGCCGAGGGCGATCGACGCACTGGTCGCGCCGTACGGAGTCGCGATGTCCACCGACTCGGTACCGCCATCGAAGAACGCGTAGAAGCCGCTCCCCCCGATCACCGCCACGTCCGGACGTGGCCCGCGCATCGGTACCGACACCGTTGCCATGTTCGACATTGTTCTCCCGTGCGATGACCCGCACTGCGGATTCGCCGTGGTGAATCTCGGGATGCTCGTCCTCCACTGACCCGAGACCCGGGCGGGGCAGCCGTGGTGGGTGCCACCGGACAGGGACGAGAGCCGCCGCGATGACCTCCCGTGACCCTGGGTTTGCGACTGGACGCCCGGGTACCCTCGCCTTGTGGCTGAAACACCGCTCCGTCAACACAGGAAGGGCGTTCAACCATGGAGCCGATGCCTTCGATTGCGAATCGCCCGGCGTCAACGGCGGGCTTCGCAGGTTTCCTCAGGATCGTCGGCGCCCGCGGCCTGATTCGGCTGGAGGCCAGCCCTCCCCGACAGTGTGATCTGCGGGTTGGCGAGGCGTTTCGACCGCGAGGCGAAGGTCGGCCGTGCTGACACCACGCGCTGGACTTGTCGTCGCCGGCGCGGGGGCTCGTGGCTCCTACGAAGCGGGAGCCCTCGCAGACTTGTTGCCCCGCATGGTCGACGCCGGGTCGACACCTTCGATTCTGGTCGGGACCAGCGCCGGCGCGCTGAACGTCGTCACGCTCGCTGGACTGGCACACCTCGCCCCCGAGGAGGCCACCGCGCGACTGGTCGGCGGGTGGGCCACGGTGGGTTTGGCCGACGTCTTCGGGATCACCAGTGGAATCGAGACCGGACTACGCTACGTCGGTCAGCTCACCGGACTGCCGATCCGGTTGCCGAGTCTGCTCGACACCGAACGCCTCCGGTCGAGGCTGAGGCGCTGGCTCCCGATGGAGACGCTGCACGCGAACGTGGACAGCGGGCTGATCGAGGCGGTCGCGGTGGCGACCACCTCCGTTGCAACTGGCGGCACCGTCGTCTTCGTGGAGAAGAATCCCGCGCTGGCGCTGCCGCCGGACGATGTCGCGCGCAACATCACCTACGTGGAGACCCGTCTCGACGTCGAGCACGTGATGGCCTCCGCCGCGGTACCCATGCTGTTCCGGCCGGTGCGGGTGCACACGCCCCGGCGGTGGCGGGGTTGGTATGTCGACGGCGGCCTGCGGCTGAACACCCCCCTGACTCCGGCAATCGCCTTCGGCTGCGATCGCCTCGGCGTTGTCGCCACGCAACCGATGACCTCCGCCACCTCCCCACCACCGGTCGACCACCAGCCGACCGAAGGCGAACCGTCAGCCGACCGCGGCCAACCCGACGTCTACGCGGTGGCAGCCCTGTCACTGCGGGTGTTGCTGGCGGACCGCATGATCGAGGACCTCCACAGGCTCGCCGACCGGACCGGTCGTCCGGGGCCCCGCGTCGATGTCCTGTTCGCCGGCCCGCCGCCGGAACGGCGCGGCGACATCGCCGCGCTCGCGGACGAGGCATTCCGCACCCGGTACTCGGGGCTGGGCGCGAAACGCAATCCGTCACTGTGGGTGCTCGACCGGCTGATCGGTGGTGACCCCGACGACCACGGGAACCTGCTCAGCTACCTGTTCTTCGACCCGGCATTCACCGCGCCGGCCGCCGCGCTCGGACTCGAACACGCGCGGTCACGGCCCGGCTAGGGCCCGGCGAGGGTCGCCACCGGTCAGGCGACCAGCGTCCGCTCGTACTTACGCACCGCGAGCGGCACACAGACGGCGAGCAGCAAGACCACCCACACCAGGGTGTAGAGCACCGGATGCTGCAGCGGCCACACGTCGGCGACCGGCACCACCGGGCTGGTGTTCCCGAACAACTCGCGCGCGGCCTGCGTCACCGCCGAGACCGGATTCCACTCGGCGAGCGTGCGGAGGACGGTGGGAAAGTTGTCGCTCGGCACGAACGTGTTCGCGATGAAGGTGAGCGGAAAGATGACGATGAACGAGGCGTTGTTGACGACCTCGGGAGTCTTGACGGTCAACCCGACCACTGCCATCAGCCACGACATCGCGTAGGCGAACAGCAGCAGCAGCGCGTAGGCCGCGGCCGCCTCGAACACCGACGAGTGAATGCGCCAACCGACGATCAGCCCGGTCAGCGACATGATCACCACCGTCAGGACATTGGTTCCCACGTCGGCGGCGGTGCGGCCGACCACGACTGCCGACCGGGCCATCGGCAGTGACCGGAACCGATCCATCACGCCCTTCTGCAGGTCCTCGGCGAGGCTCGTTCCGGTGATGGTCGCCCCGAAGATCACCGTCTGGACGAAGATCCCGGCCATCAGGAACTCCTTGTAACTGACCCCGGGCACCGCGATGGCGCTGCCGAACACGTACGCGAAGAGCAGCACGAACATGATCGGCGAGAGTGTCGAGAACACCAGCAGGTCGGGCACCCGCTTGACCTTGATCAGGTTGCGTTTGGCGACGATCGCCGAGTCGTGCAGGATCCTCATGACCGGTCACCGTCCGCTTCGTCCACCAGATGTCCGGTGAGGCTGAGGAACACGTCGTCGAGGTTCGGCCGTCGCAACCCGACGTCGAGGACGCCGATGCCCGCCGACTTCAGCCGCGCCAGCGCCTCCACGAGGTCGTCGGCGCCGCCGTCCACCGGCATACTCACCCGGCGGACCTGCGTGTCCGTGCTCGGCGGTTCGCGCCCCAGCGGGGCCAGCAGCGCACTGGCGCGTTCGGCCTGCCCCATGTCCGCGAGCACGAACTCGAGGCGTTCCCCGCCGACCTGACTCTTGAGCTGATCGGGCGTGCCCTCGGCAATGACGAAACCCTTGTCCAGCACGATGATCGAGTCGGCGAGCCGGTCGGCCTCCTCGAGGTACTGCGTAGTCAGGAGGATGGTCGTGCCGTCGCGGACGAGGTCGGAGATGAAGTCCCACATCCCGATCCGGCTCCGCGGGTCCAGACCCGTCGTCGGCTCGTCCAGGAACAGCACCCGCGGCCGCCCGATGAGGCTGGCGCCGATGTCGAGTCGTCGGCGCATGCCGCCCGAGTACTGCCGGACGGTACGGTCGCGGGCGTCGAGCAGATCGAACCGGGCGAGTAGTTCGTCGGCGCGCCTGCGTGACTCGGCCTTGCCGACACCGAACAGCCGGCCCACCATCTCCAGGTTTTCGTACCCCGTCAGATACTCGTCGACCGCGGCGAACTGCCCGGTCAGGCCGATGGTGGCGCGCACCTCGTCAGCCCGGGTCACCACGTCGAGGCCGAAGACCGATGCCGTACCCGAGTCCGCCACGAGCAGCGTCGCCAGGATGCGGACCGCGGTCGTCTTGCCGGCGCCGTTCGGTCCGAGCACGCCCAGGACCGTCCCCTCGGGAACCGCGAAACTGGTTCCGCCCAGCGCGAGCGTCTTTCCGTAGTGCAGTACGAGGTCGTGGACCTCGACGGCTGCTGCCATGCAGTCTCCCTACCAGCAGTGCGGGCCCGGGAACCGGGCATGGTGCCTGATCAGGGCAGTGTCCGCAGGAAGTCGAACACCGCGGGCTGCGCGGCCGGATTCGCGTTCACGACCCCGGTGACCGCGCCGATGGTCGCGCCGATCGCCGCGCCGGGGATGCACCCGACGAACAGGAACAGCACGCAGCCGACGACGGCACCGATGCCGGCACCGATGTTCGCGTTGACCTGGCCTCCGTGGAGCCAGCCCCACTCGATCTGCGTGACCATGTTCTGGTACGCGGTCTGGCTGTAGACGGGGTGCACGCCGAGGACGGCGGGATCCGGCGCCTGCGGCGTCAGGGTCAGCGACCGCCCGTCGCCGCCGATCGCGGCGGAAATCGGCACGAGCGCTCCGTCGATGCCGTAGGCCAGCGGAATACGGTCGAGTTGAGCACCGGCGTTGTCGACGACGTCGACCGCGGTCCCCCCCGATGCGAGCTTGAAGGCGCCCGAATCGAGCACCGTTGCCACCGACCGACCTCCCGGCTGCACCGACGTCTGGTATCCCACCGTCGCATCACCTTGCGGCGGAGCCGAATTGGCATAGGAGGTACCGGCGCCGATCCCCATCGCCGCAACTACGGCCACGGACAACACCGCGGCCTTCTGAAGTTTCATCTTGGGGCTCCTCCGATAGCGGGAAGACGGCCCCGATCAGGTCGTAGACCGTCAGGAACATCCTCTAGAATAGAGTCCGGATGGTCTCGCGTCTGCCCCCATCCCCGAGGTATCGACGACCCCTGTCGCCGACACTGATTCGCGCTCGCTCCTCACCCGACACCACTGAATTCACCCGCCGCCACTGCATTTCGGTGAGCTCGACACACGCAGCGCCGCTCTGGTCGGACCGGCACTGAACCCCGAACCCGGTCCGCTCGTGTGTACCCGACAGAGGGATCCACCGATCGACGACGAGAGGGGTTCGGCGATGCCGGGTCTCGCACCGTTCTACAAGAGCGTCCAGGCGCACTACGACCTCTCGGACGACTACTTCCGACTGTTCCTCGATCCGAGCATGACCTACAGCTGCGCCTACTTCGAGCGCCCCGAGATGACCTTGGCACAGGCCCAGACCGCCAAGATCGACCTCGCCCTCGGAAAGTGCGACCTACGCCCCGGAATGACCCTGCTGGACGTGGGGTGCGGGTGGGGCGGGGCGATGGTCCGCGCGGTGGAGAAGTTCGACGTCGACGCGATCGGGCTCACCCTGAGCCGCAACCAGCGCGACTACGCCGAACGGGTGTGCGCGCAGGCGGCCGGGATCCGCAAGACCGAGGTCAGACTGCAGGGCTGGGAGCAGTTCGACGGCCGCGTCGATCGGATCGTCAGCATCGGCGCGTTCGAGCACTTCCGCCGCTACCGGTACGAAGAGTTCTTCCGCCGGTGCCACGAGATGCTCCCCGACGACGGCCGGATGCTGCTGCACACGATCATCGGCTACCAGCGCGGCACACTGGCGGAGCGGGGCATCGAGTTCACCCGCGAGCACCTGCGATTCGCGATCTTCATCCTTCGGGAGATCTTCCCCGGCGGCCAACTGCCCGAGCCGGACTGGGTCACCCGGCCCGCCCAGGCAGCCGGCTTCGAGGTCACCGCCGTGCAGTCGCTGCAGCCGCACTACGCCCGCACGCTGGACTGCTGGGCGGCGAACCTGGAGGCGCACCGTGACGAGGCAGTCCGGATCGCCGACCAGCAGACCTACGATAAGTACATGCGCTACCTGACCGGCTGCGCGGCGCAGTTCCGCAGCGGCCACCTCGACGTCATGCAGTTCACCCTGGCGAAGTGAACCAATGCTCAACAACCTCGGCTGGGATCACGTGCTGATCCTGGCCCTCGCCGCGCTGGTCATCTTCGGCCCCGAGCGACTGCCCGGCGCTGTCACCTCCTTCACGGGGCTTCTCCGGCGCGCCCGTCAGTTCGCGACGGACACCCAGGAACAGTTCAAGGACGGATTGGGACCCGAGCTGGAAGAACTTCGAAAGCCACTCGAAGATCTGCAGCGGCTGCGCCAGGGTCCACGGCAACTCATCACCGATCACCTGTTCGGCGGCGACGACTCGCTGTTCACCGGGCGCCCGCCCGTCCCGCGCGTAACGCCCGGGACCGCGCCGGTGTTCGGACCCGCGACGCCGCTCGCCGCCGGCGAACGTCCGACGTTCGACACCGAGGCGACCTAGGCCGGCGACGACCAGCCGCAGTTGCTCACCGGCCCGGAACATCGTCGCCGACTGACCTAGCGGAATATCTACCGGCACAACTTCACCCGGCTGCAGCGGGGCAGGTGGGAGCAGTCCGGGACGGGCTCGAACGAACCCCTGCGCCGTCAGGGCCGGTCCGGAGCGGGAGCATCGGGTGCGGACATCGTGGGTCCTCCGCTCTCATTCACGGACTGTCGAGTTCAGTTCACGACAAGACGAGGATAGATGCTCCCGTCAACACCTGAACGTGCCCGAGATCCTGCGTCACATCAAAGTTGTTGCCGCACAGCACCCGAACTGTCGGACGACATACCAGAACGCCGTGGAGACGGGCGCTTGATGTGGCGCCGCCGCGCCCTCGTCAGCTCAACCGCACACAAGGCCAGGGTCGCGACCTCGGCCACCACGCTGATCGCCACCTGCGGCGAGGGTTCCCAGCCACGCTCGGTGAACCCGAACAGACCCACCGAGCGCGACAAGGCCAACGCCGCCAGCGCCCCCGCCGACAGCAACGCTGCCACCGCGCGCAGCCACCACGGCCCACCGAGCAACACCAGCACAGCGACGGCGAACGACACGGCGGCCTGCAGCAGGAACGACGGCCCGATGACGTGGACGTACCGGTAGCCGTGGTTCAGGTACAGGTCGGCGTGGACGTAGCCGCCGACGGCGACGGCCCCGGCGAGCGAGACCCGGAGCCCCGTAGCCGCGGCGTTCATTTCAGAACCTGGTCGCGGATCGCCAGCATCTGGCTGCCCTCGACGTAGCCGACCTCGCGGATGCCGAGCGCGTCGTGCAGTCTGCCCGCGGGCAGGGTGACAGGCTTGGGGGCGGGCCCGTCGCCGGGGTGTGGCAGCGGGTACGCGGTGGTGGTGCCGCTGTGGAAGGTGATGTTGCCGTCGGTCTTCGTGAACAGTTGGTGCACGTGCCCGTTGAGGCAGGTGACCGATGCGAAGCGGCGCAGATAGCTCAGTGCGATCGTGGCGTCGTCGGTGCCCCACCCCCAGCTCGGATACATCGCGAAGAGCGGGATGTGGCTGAAGACCACGATCGGGGTGTCGTCGGCCAGCCCCGCGACGTCCTTGCGGACGAACTCGAGCTGGTCCTGACCCAGGTGACCGAGCAGCTTCAGGTTGAGCGTGTTGACCAGGCCGATGACGTGTACGCCCGCAATGTCGAAGCTGTACCACCCGTCCCCCCTGGTGCCTGCACCGAAGGCCGCCCGGTACTTCTGGCCGGCGTCGTCGATCGAGTCGTGTTCGCCGGGCACGACGAAAACGTGCGGGGTGCCGAGCCCGGTCATCATCTGTTTGACCTGGTCGAACTGGCCGGGGGTGGCCAGGTGCGTGAGGTCGCCGGTGTGGATGACGAAGTCGGGGGTGTAACCGAGCGCGTTGACCTGGCCGATCGCCTCGCCGAACGTGCCCACGACGTCGCCGTTCGCGGTTCCCTGGAAGCCGATGTGACTGTCGCTGATCTGGGCGAATCGCAGTGCCGGCCGCTGGGTCGCGGCGCCGGCGGGTGTTCCCGCGACATGCGACAGGACCTGGCCACCGACCACCGACAGCCCGACAGCCGCCCCGAACCACGCGCTGTGCCGCAGCAGTTGTCGCCTGGTCATCGCATGGGGGTCGCGCGGATCGGTGCGCTCCAGCGGCTCTTCGGCGGTCACGGCGTCACCACCACAGTCGCGTGCATGAACGGGTGCACCGAACAGATGTACGTGAATGTCCCCGGCGCGGTGAAGGTGTAACTGAACGTCGCGCCGGCATCCATGCCCGGCGAGTGGAACGATCCGCCGTCAGCGACCACGGTGTGCGGCTCCTGATCGTCGTTGGTCCAGGTGACGGTGGCGCCGACCGGAACCGTGATGCTCGCCGGATCGAAGGCGAAGTTCTCGATCTTCACAGCGGTCGACGCCACCGCCAGGGAGGCGGTCGGGTTCGCTTGTGCCACAGCCATTCCCGACATGCCGGACATAGGAGCAGCGGCCGAACCCTCGCCGACCATGCCCGGCGTCGGGCCGCCCGCCGAACCGAAGTCGACGGTCGGCGCCGCGCCCGGGGATCCCTGTCCGCCGCAGCCGGACACGAGGATCAGGCCGACCGCGGACAGCGCGGCGGCACCGACCCGCGCGGTGGGAGCTCGGCGGTGTCGCGTGGTGGAAGATGTCATGGGTGGTCGCCTCCTGGAGTGGGCATCCGCGTGGAGCGGATCTCTCACCAACAGATAGGGCGGCGGGTTACAACGACCGGCTTCCGGTCACGCAGGTTCGGACGGCACGTACACCTCGACGGTGCCGTCGTTGTCCCGAATCCGGATGTGCGGCAAGGGTCCGGGCGCCACCGGGAGCTGGTGGGTCAGCACCTCCCCCGTCACCGCGAATGCGGTGGCGTGACAGGGGCATCGCAGCCGGTCGGTCGGGCCGTCGAACCACAGGCGGCAGCCCTGGTGGGTGCAGATTCCCGACACCGCCTGCAGCTTCCCGTTCGTGCGGTGCACGAATCCGGTCACGGAGCCCAGCTCGAACGGGTACACCCCGCCCTCGGGCACATCCGCGCTCGACGCAACCGCTCGCCACTCCCCCGCCACCGGGACCAGCGTCTCCTCCGGGGGCGGAGCGGCGGGCGTACCCGACTCCCGGCCCGGCGCAATCGAGCGGTCGACGACGGCGCCGATCGCAGCCGCGGCGGCGGCAATCGAGACGCCCGCCATGACCTGGCGTCGGGTACCGGTCAGGAGGTGCGTAGGTTCGGGGGCCGGTTCCGGCCGCGCCATCTCGGCCGCAAGGCGCCGATGCAGGTCGGCGACGAACTCCTCGCCGGGTTCTCCGCTGCCGGGCCTCGAGGCCCGCAGTTCGATCGCCGCTCGGATCTCGGCGGCCTCGGCGTCGTCCGGACGGAACGGCTTCGGTCGCCTGCCGCGCAGCAGGTCCTCGACGAAACGGCGTACCTCTCGCCCACTCATCGACCGCCCTCCTCGCTCAATTGCGCCGCGAGTTTCAGGGCCCGGTGCTGGAGGACCTTCGCGTTCGTCACGGTCACCCCCAGTTCGGCCGCGGCCTCGCGCACCGACCGCGCATCGAGGAACCGTAGCTCCAGAATGCGCCGGTAGCGGTCGGGGAGCCTGTCGAGGACGGCGAGCGCATGCGCGGGCGCGTCGGACACCGGGACCTCGGCATCGTTCCGGTCGGCAATGTCGTCGTCGATCGTGGTGACCTGCCTGCCCGCGTAGTGACGCCAGTGCGCCGCCAGCACGGTCCGCGCGGTGGCCCGAAGGTAGGCCCGCACCTCGCCGATGCTGGCCGAGACCCGCAGCGGGCGCAGCGCCGCCACGAACACCTCCGCGGTCAGGTCCTCCGCGTCCGCGCGATTACCGACCTTGGCGAACATCAGCCGGTACAGCCAGGTGACATTGTCCTGGTAGATGGCATCCCAGTCGGCGTACACCTCACCCGAGACCACCCGGAGCCTCCGCTCGGCAGTGGGCCCGGTGACGGGCTCGGGTCGCGCCATCGGTCGCCTCCGCTCCGGCCCCTCGCCGCCGGACCACACCGGTCCGGCGGCGAGGGGTCGCACTCACATGGAGATAGGCGACGGGGTTACGCGTACCGCGCATCGTCTCAGTCTCGCACCGACGGGCGGCCCGCCGGCGCCGATCCGGCGGCCGCTACGCGGCGGGCACCTTGTCCAGGAATCCGAGCACGTGCACCAGGCGGCCGGTGCCGTCGCGCTCGACCACGTCGAACCCCTCGATCAGGTCCTCCGCGCCCGCCGGCCCCAACTGCCAGCCGAAGCGGGCCTGGTCGTGATGCCCGTCGACCGGGCCGAGCAGACGGAAACGCATCCCGGCGAACTGCTGCTGGACCGCGCCGATGGTGGCGTCGATCTCGGCGGGACCCGCTGCGGCGGCCATCGGGTCCACGTAGCGACCGTTCGGCGCCCACAGTGCCTCGACCGCGGCCCGCCGCTTGTCCGCGTCGGTCTCGTTCCAGACGGAGATGTACTGGGCCGCAAGGTTGTCGAACTCGCTCATCATTGTCTCCTTCTCGTTCCGCGGCCCGGGCGGCCGTGTCGGACGAGACAACTCTGCGACGGCGAACTCTCCGCGTCGATTACCCCGGAGGTAATAGGCGCGCTTCCACGTTCCCAATGCCAGGGGTGCGGGCGCCGCCGCTTCTCTCGTGCGCCCCTTCGCGATCGATGTCGACAAGGAACGTGCGGCGGCGAGTCCGCTGGGCGGACCGAGGCCTTGTCGATGCCCGGCGTGCAGGCGTCAGATCGAGGGGACAGTCGGCGAGAACTCGGGGTGTCGCCGACTGTCACACATCACGCCGCGCGATGAACGTAGTAGGACTGGCCCGGTCGCATGCCGGCATCCGAGAGATGCAGGACTGCTCCGAGTACCGCTATCGAGTCCTCACGGCTCGGAACGCGCAGCGCTCCACGCCGATTGCCGGGCTCGATCGTCAGGAGAGTGCCTCGATGTTCACCTCAACGGGTCGGCCCACCGGCCACCACTGCACCACACGACGTTCGGCCGGTCAGCGCAGACAGTCGGCCCGGTCGCTCTGCCGGACCTTCCTCGTTGTCGGCGCCGTCGCCGCGACCGGTGTGCTGTTCGCGGCCACCGCCACGGCAGCGGTGCCGACGACAACCACGGTGGTGGTCTCCGCTGGCGGATCGGTCGGCATGTACGGCACCGGCTGCCCCGTCACTCTCACCACCCACACCACCGACTCGGGAGGAATTCCCGTGCCCAGCGGGACGGTCGCCTTCTACGACAACACTGCACCCATCGGCACCGCAGGGGTCGACAGCACCGGCGTTGCCAACCAGACCTGGACCCCGACGACCACCGGCAACCACCAGATCATCGCCCACTACTTCCCGAACGGCAGCTACCTGGGATCGTTCGGTGTACCCGTCACGGTCAAGGTGACCACCGGCGTCAGCCTGGGTGTGATCTGCTTCGTCACACCTTTCTGACCAACGGAGTGACGCCCGCACACGTGGGTCGCCCTCTCCTCGGCCTGCACCGACGGCTCGAACTCACAGGAGGAACCCAGCTCTGACCGAGGTTGGATGGAAGGCCGAGCCCGACGAGCACGACTACCCCGCCGCGGCGGACTACCTTGCGTTGCTCGCACCGCCCGAACAGGTCACGAGCATCGTCGCGGCGCTGGAAGCGGTGCCGATCGCGCACAAGAAGGCCAAGGACCTCCTGCGCGCATCCCGGCTGGAACTGCTGCCCCCCGACAACCCGCACGTGAAGTCCGACCTCACGAAGATCGGGAAGGGCAAACCGCTCTCCCAGATTCTGGTCGTTCAGGGCGACCTGTCGACCGGGGTGCCGTTGCAGATCGCCGACGGCTACCACCGCGAGTGCGCGAGCTATCACACCGACGAAAACACAGACATCCCAGTCAAGATCGCACCCTCGACCCGCTGACGCACTCCCTGGATTCGCCGTGCGCTGTCGATGCCGCAGTCCGCGAGGACATTCGGACCGCGCCAACCCTCGCATTCCGCACCCGGGAAGTGCAGACTGGTTGGTATGGGAACAGCGGATAGCGCTGCTGCTTCCCCCGCGCGAGACGGTCGGGGCGTCCTCGACGGCGCCTTCACCGTCCTCGAAGCCCTCGCCCAAACCGAAGAAGGGCTCGGCCTGACCGCCCTGGCCCGCCAGACCGGGCTGGCCAAAACAACCGCCCACCGGCTCGCCGAACAACTCGTCGCCACAGGCGCGGCCCAACGCCTCGACCACCGCTATTTCGTTGGACCTCTGATCGGCCGGCTCGGCCGCTGCTGGCAGCCCGACCCCCGACTGCGGCGGGCCTCCTACCAGCCGGTGCGCACACTGGCGACGCTCACCCACGCAGCGGCATCGATGTACGTCCTGCACGACGGCCGGGCGCGACTGGTCATAGCCGCGGTACCCCGCGGCGAATCCTGGGTGCCATCAGGAGACACGAACGCCGAATCCACCCCGTTCACCGCCGTCGGACGGGCACTGCTCGCCACCCAGCACAACAGGCCGAGTCCCGATTGCCCCACCGCACAAGACTGGCGGCGAATGCGAGCGTGCGTCGACGATCTGTGCGGCGTAGTCACCGACAATCACGAAGCGGCGCACGGAATCTGCTGTGTCGCGGCGCCCGTGTGGTTACCCGACGGGCGGTGCGCGGCCGCGGTCGCCGCACTGGTACTCGGCCCCAAAGTGCCGCCCGGTCTCAACGACCTGGTCACCTGCGCCGCCCGGCAGATCGGCCACAACCTGCAGTGACCACCCGGTCCATTAGACGGACCGGCGGCTTGCCGGGACGGACCTTCGGGGCGCGCAATGAAGGTGTTGCAGGCCGACGGCCCAGCAACCACCGCAGGCACTAAACGTCGCATCAACAGACCGTGGAGAGCTGTCATGGCGGACACAGACCCCGAACGCTCACCACCCGGCGGCGGCGAGCACCCGACCATAGCCGCCGACAGGACGCCGCCGCAGCTGAGGGTCACCGGGCACGGCTTCCTGCCCCGACACGGCGTCACCATCCGGGTCCTCGACCCGGAGGACACGACCAGCTACTTCCAGTACGTCGCAGACGGCGACGGCGACCTCGACGCGCGGCTGCCGACCACACTGCCGCACGGCACGCTGCAGATCTCCGCCACCGACGACCGCCCCGACCCCACCGACGACACCGGGCGGCTGTGGACCAACACCGACACCCTTACCTGGTGACCCGGCCAGCGGCGGCAAATCCGCGTCGGCGACCACACGCATCGAAGGGAAGAGGTCACGATGACCACCGGACTCGGCGCCATCGACCACATCGTGGTGCTGATGCTGGAAAACCGTTCGTTCGACCACATGCTCGGCTACCTCTACCACGACACCGGCAACGTCTCCCCCCACGGAGACCCCTACGAAGGACTGACCGGAACCGAAACCTGCGCCGGCGTCGATGGTACGGCGGTACCGGTGTTTCCGATCACGGCGTCCACGCCGAATGCGTACTTCATGCCGGGCGCCGACCCGGGCGAGGGATTCGTCGCGACCAACCAACAACTCTTCGCGACCACCTCTCCCCCGCCGGGGGCGACCCCGTCCATGCAGGGCTTCGTCACCGACTACGCCCAGGCCGTCGCCGCGAACGCGGCCAAGCACTGGTACGTGGTGCCCGGAACCACCCCGGACATGATCATGGGGTGTCACACCCCGCAGACGCTGCCGGTACTCAGCGCGCTGGCCCGCGGCTATGCGGTGTGCGACCGGTGGTTCGGATCCGCCCCCACCGAGACGATGCCGAACCGGGCCTTCGCATGCGCGGCCACCAGCCAGGGACACCTCGACGACGTCACCAAATCGTTCACCGTCCCCAGCATCTTCGGGCTCCTGGGCCAACACACCCTCTCGTGGAAGATATACGGGTACAACCGAAAACCCCTGACCCGCCTGAACTTCCCCGACACGGCCGCCGCGACCGCGGGCAACATCGGGCTGTTCACCGACTTCCAACACGACGCCGCCGCCGGCAGCCTGCCGGCGTTCGCGTTCCTCGAACCCAGCTGGAACTCGACCGGCAACAGCCAACACCCCAACTACAACGTCGCGCTCGGCGAACAGCTGATCCTCGACACCTACCGCGCCGTCTTCGCCGGACCCGGATGGCCGCAGACGCTGCTGATCGTCACCTACGACGAGCACGGCGGCTGCTACGACCACGTCCCCCCACCCGGTGGGGCGACACCACCGGACGACAGCGTCGGCGAGTACGGATTCGACTTCACCCGCTTCGGCCCCCGCGTTCCCACCGTGCTCGCCAGCCCACTCATCAAGCCCGGCACCGTCTTCCGCCTGCCCGACACCGCCACACCGTTCGATCACACCAGCATCCTGGCCACCGTCGAGCACCGCTGGTCGCTGCCGGCGCTGACCCGACGCGACGCCGCCGCTGCCGACGTCGGCGCCGCACTGAACCTGGATGCCGCCCGCACCGACGACCCTCTGGCCGGGGTGACCGCACCCGAGGCTCCGGCCACCCCCGCCGCGTTGGCTGCCCAGCCGGCGCACCTGGATCAGGTGCGCGAGGAGCTCGAGGCCCGGAGCACGTTGAGATGACCACAGCCACAATGCGCTCCGCTAGACGGACCGCACTCCCTTTGTTACTCGCTCGAATTCTGCGCTGCAGTCGATGCACTCCGGTGACCTTGCCCCGTGGAACGCGCGGAGCCGTCCAATGTCAATGCGAGTACCGGGCAATGTACTTACCATCGGATAAGTACCTGGGCACGGCGAGGGATTGTCGCTGACGGAGGTGTGTATGACCATCTGGCCCGAAATGGAGTTCTGCCGATCGTTCGACTGCCTACACGATTCGACTCGACGGCCCCAGTCACCGCCCTCTCCAAGACCGCCCGGGTCGCCGATGTCCGGCTCGCAATCACTTGGCAAATGAACGTCGTCCAGGTCGCGCCCATCGCTGGCCCATCGCGGCACCAACTGTCTGTCGTCGACGGTTTCGAATTGCGGCGCGGTGGGCTGGAGGTACCCGTCGCCCACAGCGCACAGCGACTACTGGCCTTCCTCGCTTTGCAGGCCCGCCCGGTGCTGCGCTCCTACGTCAGCGGCTCACTGTGGCCGGACAGCGACATAGCCCATGCCAACGCGAGTCTTCGCTCGGCGCTGTGGCGGCTCCCAACACTGCTGCAGTCACCCGTCGTGTCCGCGACCGCAACCCATCTCGCGCTGTCCCCATCGGTGGAGGTCGACGTCCAACAGGTCATCGGATGGGCTAAGACCCTGCTCAAAGACACTGGGGACGACACCTCGAGTTGGACATTCCAAGAGATCGACCGGCTCGGCGGCGAACTGTTGCCGGATTGGTACGACGACTGGGTCACCTTGGAACGTGAGCGGTTTCGCCAACTTCGCCTTCACGCTCTCGAAGCACTCAGCGACAGACTCACCGCCGCCGAGCGCTATGGCGAGGCACTGCACGCAGCGCTCAGCGCCGTCGCGATCGAACCGCTGCGCGAAAGCGCGCACTGCCGGGTAATCGCCGTCCACCTGCGCGAGGGCAACCGAACCGACGCCCTCGACCACTACCGCAGCTACGAGCGGCTGCTGGCAACGGAGCTGTCACTGACACCTTCGGCGACGATGAGGTCATTGATCGCGTCTTGCTTTGAGTAAGGGATAGACGGCGATCCAGCGGTTCCGAGTGATCGCAACTGTCAATGGTGACGCGGTCGTGACGGGCAGGTGATGGCTCCGGGGGCATCATTGGCGCAAGTAGCTTCGGGAAACGAAGATTTCGGGAAATGGGAGTACTTGATGACCACAACCGCCGTGGTCGGCACATCTCCAATCGCCTTCACCAGGAACTCGGACGGTGGGCAGATGATAGTGCCCTTGTCCGCGCTGCAATTCGACGGCTCGACGTACATAGTGAACCAGGCGTGGTCGACTGTATTCACTGATCCCCAGGATCAAACAACATTGGTCGAAGTGGCCAAGGCCCGCGCCGCGGCAGGCGAACTGACCTCGGCGCCGCCGACCAGTTCATCCGGTGCGGGTTCCGCAACACAATCGGGCGGAGTCCCGGGGACCAACCCCACCACCGCCGCCGGTGCACCGGCTACCGGCGGGGCCGGAGGAGGCCAGTAAACCGTGAAGGGGACCGACTCCTGTCCTGGATTGACGGACGCCACAGATCGGGGTCACCGGTTCATCCAAACCCCCGAATTCGGTGTGGCTGTGTGCGGGTCTCTGCGTCAATGCCGGGACGCCGCAGCCGACTCGGTCAGGAGCCTGCGGCCCGGTAGTTCGATGTGGTGGACATGTCAGCATCGCAGCCATTCATGCTGGCCGGCGGAACGACTCCTACGGGCCAGCCACCGGTCACGGTCGACGGCGGCGCGCCGGATGCCACGCATGGTGAAGGTCTGGACGGCGGGAACGCCAACGCAGGTGACTAACCGCGTCAAGGCGATAGCGCCACGCAACGCCGCTCCCAGATGCAGCGTGATTCTTGTGCAGGTCGGCGGAGCGGATGGCGCTGGCAGCTGCCGTCCGGCCCTACAGAAGACCTACGAACCGATGTGAAGAGGGAAGTCGCATGCCTGTCACCCCGACCTATCCCGGGATCTACATTGAGGAGATCCTCAGCAACGCCCATACCATCACGGCCGCACCCACTTCGGTGACGGTGTTCGTGGGCTATACGCACCCGTTTAAGACCAAGCACTACGGCGAAGCGATCGAGATCTTCTCCTTCTCGGACTATGAACGCGAATTCGGAGGCCTGTTCAGCGTCGACTGGCTCGCCGACGACGTGGGGAGGGCCGTCTACCAGTTCTTCCTTAACGGCGGCGCGGACGCCTACATCATCGCCATCCTGCCCCAATTTCACGATCTCGGCGGTGCACCGAGCCAACCGATCCCACAACCAATCCTGACCGGGTCGGCCACGGGCGGGATCGAGTTCGTCGGCCGTGAGCCGGCCGACAACTACCACTCGCTTACCGTGTCGTTCACGAATGTGAGGAAGTCACCCAACGGTGTGGCGAATGCCCTGGCGGACATCACGGTTGCCTACGGAACCCAGACCGAGACTTTCCGGGGCGTGAGCCTCGACTCGACGGACAAGGCGAACTTTGTGGAGGTGCGGATCGGCACACCGACCATTCCGGTGTCGTCGCTCGTCACCGTCGCGCCGCCATCTGGTGGCACCTACCCGTCCGCTTGGCCAGGTGCGCTTGCACCGACACCATTGAACCCGGGTCTGCCTACAAACCCGTACACGACGTACCTGCCCGGTGACTTCACGGCGGCCTTCGATCAGGACAAGGCGCTCGACAAGATCTCGGTCTTCAATCTGTTGCTGACGCCCGGCATCTGGGATCCCCCGGTGGTCGCCGAGGCATTGGCCTTCTGCGAACGCAAGCGGGCGTTCATGGTGCTCGATCCACCAGCCGACGCGGTCGCCGACCCGACCGGGACCCCGCTACCGATGATCGGCGACATCATGTCCGACAAGGCATCCCCCCGGATGATCCACAAGAGTGAAAACGGTGCGCTGTACTTCCCATATCTGAAGTCCCCGGATCCCTACACCGGCGGCCCGCTGTCGCTGCCGCCGTCCGGATTCGTCGCCGGCGTCATTGCCCGCGAAGACACAAACAGAGGTGTGTGGAAGGCTCCAGCCGGCTACGAGGCGCTGGTCTCCAACACCACCGGGGTGGTAGCGGGCGGGCGGATGACCGATCCCCGACAGGGCACGCTCAATCCCCTCGGCGTCAACTGCCTGCGGGATTTCCCGGGCATCGGAACCGTCGTGTTCGGCGCGCGGACGCTCGTCGCGGCGAACCCGTCGTTCCAGCAGTACCGGTACGTGCCGATCCGGCGGATGGCGCTATTTCTCGAACAGTCCCTGCTTGCGAGCCTGGGTTGGGTGATCTTCGAACCCAACGACGTCCCGCTGTGGGTGTCGATCAAGACGACGATCGACAGCTTCATGCTCGGGCTGTTCAACCAGGGCGCCTTCCAGGGCACCACTCCCAGCCAGGCATTCCAGGTCAAATGCGACTCCACGACCACCACGCCCGACGACCAGGCCAACGGGATCGTGAACATCGTCGTCGCGTTCGCCCCGCTCAAACCCGCCGAGTTCGTGATCATCAAGATCGCGCAACTCGCCGGCCAGAGCCAGAGCTAAGGAGCGCCGCACAGATGTCCAAACAATTCCCGGTCAACGTCGGCCGATTCAACCCGTACAACGCCTACCGATTCCTCGTCTACTTCGGACATGACATAACACCTGTTGCTGGGGTCAGCAAGGTCAGCGCGTTGAAGCGATCGGCCGATGTCGTCGAGTACAAGGAAGGCGGAAACGCCCTCATCCGCAAGGGGATCGGTAGGCACAAATATGAGCCGATCACTATCGAACGCGGCATCACCTGTGATCCCGACTTCGAACAATGGGCAAACGCAGCGCAGGTGCTCGACAAGGGCGCGGCCAGCTCGTCGCTGGCGAACCTACGCAAGGAGATCCGGATCGAGCTGCTCAGTGAGCAGGGTCAGCCGGTGCATCGTTACCTGGTGCACCGCTGCTGGGTTTCCGAATACCAGTCACTACCGGACCTGGACGCGGGCGCGAACGCGATCGCGATCGAGCACATCAAGATCGAGCACGAGGGCTACGAGCACGATCTGTCGTTGACCGAGCCCAAGGAGTTCTGAGCGAAATGATCCGGCTGCCGATCAGTGGTCTGCTCGCCCGCTGGCGGCCCGCCACCGGATACGACGATCTGACCCTGATCGAATGTCCGCCGGGTCTCGAGGGCGCCGTCCGGTACGTCGCACGCTGCGTCACGGGCGCTGACAACCGGGCGTTGGATGCGCCCACCTTGGCGATCGGTGACCTGGACTGGCTGATCATGGCCCGCCGCCGGGATGTACTGGGGGATGGGATGATTGACGAGGGATCGTGTCCGCACTGCCGAGCGCGGGTCGACGTCCGGTTCAGTCTGGCCGCCTTCGCCGAGTACCACCGACCGCGACGGGCCCGGTCGGCGACCCCGACCGGCGAGCGGGGCTGGTGGAGGCTCTCTTCTGCCGAGATCACCTTCCGGGCGCCCACGGTCGCGGACGTTCTGACGGCGGTCGGTGAACCGGACGCGAAAGCCGCTCTGCTGCAACGGTGTGTTCGCGGCGAACTGGACCCGGCTAGCCGTCGGTCGGTGGAGAGAGCCATGGCCCGTGTGGCGCCGACGCTTCGCGCTGATGTGGCGGGCAGCTGTCCCGACTGTGGTGCAGCCGTCACCCTGGATGTGGATGTGCGGGAGGTGTGTCTGTCCGAGTTGCGATTCGACGCCGATTCGGTGCTCGACGAAGTTCATCTGCTTGCCTCGACCTACCACTGGTCGCACCGGACGATCCTGGGCCTACCCAGTGTGCGTCGGGGGGCGTATGCCGACCTGATCAGCGGCCGGAGCCCCGTCCCGCGGGGCCTGAATCTGAGTGAGGTGAACGTTGGCTAGCAGGCGTCCCCGCGGCTCGGGCTACCTGGATCGACTGCTCGAGCAGAACAATCCTGGCCAGACTCGGTCGCTGCGAGCCCCTCGCCGTATCGCGTGGGGCCCCGACACGGCACCCACGGACGCGTCAACCCCGCCGGCCACCGACAACCACCAGCCTGTCATTCGCTCACGACACGCTCATGGACCCGCCGGGCAAGACACCGATCTCGAACCGCGCCCCAAGGTACCCGCAATCGAGCCGTGGCCACCTCCTCGGTCACCGAGCGCGGCCTTCCCGCAACAGACGCGATCGATGTCCCGACCAGGAGCGGCCCCCCACCCAAACCGCAAGGACGACCGCGGGGTCGACCCCGATCATCTCGCGCCGGATGCAGCGGTACCGACACCGGGGCGAGGCCACCGCACAGGTCGGACGCAACCCGGGGCACCCGCCGACGTTCCCTCAGGCCCGCCTTCGGAACCGCACACCGCCGCCCTTCCCAGCCGGTCCGCCCAGCCCCCCGACCCGTCGGAGTGGTCGGGCCGTCCCGTCGCCACCACGCCCGCGTTCACCCATTTGCGGGCGCGCTCTATGCCATTCGACGAACCGGCACCGCCACCAACCCAGCCGCCCGCGGTGCCCGCTGACGCGCCGGACCCGGCGCCCCGGCGGCGCCTCACCGTCGCCGCACCACCCCCGGCGGCGGGTGCCGCCACCGCTGACCGACGTGCGAGCAGCCCCGGGGACACGCCGACAGTGCACATCGGCACCGTCGAGGTGCGGCTCAACCCTCCACCACCGCCCTCGGCGCCTGCGTCGCAGCCCGCGGTGATCACCCCCACCACGCAGACGGTCACCCGACTGAGCCGGCTGACGGGTCCCTTCGGCCTGGGACAGGGGTGAGAACATGCAGGATCTGTCTCTCGTGACCGACACGCTGATCACGATCCTCACCACCGCGGTCAACAGCAGTCCGCTCTGGGGAGGGCAGGCGCCGCCCTTCAGCATCGTGGTGTCCGGCCAGCATCCGGAACAGCCCGCCACCTCCGGTGATTGCGACCTGAACCTGTATCTGTTCCACGTCAGCATCGACAAGTTCCTGGCCAATGCGTTTTGGACGCAACAGGGACAATCGGGCGGGCCGAAGGGCCTCCAGCCAGTGGCGTTCGAGCCGCTGTGCCTGGACCTGTGGTATTTGCTGTCGGCTCAGTCCAGCGTCAGCTACGCGCATGAGCAGCAGGTGCTCGGCGTCGCGATGCAGGCGTTCCACGAGCACGGCACGATCACGCTCGACACGCCGACACCGCCGTCGCCGCCTGCCCCGCCGCCGGGATCGGTCACCCCGAGCGAGGCGTCGTTGGTGCTGGAGGCCCCGACGTTCGACGAGCTCAGCCGCCTGTGGCAGGCATTGGGGGTGCCGCTGCGCACCACCGCCCAGTACCGCGTCAGCGTCGTATTCATCACCCCGGAGGATCTGCCTGCCCCGCAGCCGCCGGTGCTCTCGATGACCCTGTTCGCCGCACCGACAGCGGTGGAGGGGCCGCTCCCACGACTGTTCGGCACGATCCGGAGAGTGTCCTATGTGGTGCCTGCGGCGCCGGGTCAACCGCTGACGCGGGAGTTCGATCAGGCCCCGGCCGCAACAGCACCAGCACCGACTGGCGTTGCGGGACAAGAGTTCTGGCTCAGGGGCGAGGGCCTGACAGACACCGATCGGGTCCTGCTCGTCGCGTTTGGCCCCGGCGGCGTGGAGACGACCACCGACATCACCGACACCTGGAAGGTGCCGTTGGTTCCGCCATACCCGAGCCCACCCTCCGACGGGGTGCCGTTCCTGCTCCGGCCGCCCGATGCCCCCGGCGCGTGCCCGCCGCCCGGCCGATACGAGCTCAGGATCCTCCGCCCGACCGTTTCCGGCGGGGTGCCGGTGGACATCGCGGCGTGGGTCGATCCGAGCGGCGGACCGCTAGTCACCGCGGGCCCCCACGCGATCACGGTCGCCAATGTTCCGGACACCGGCGCCGAACTGCGACTGGGCACGGTGCCACTCGAACGCATCGCGTCCGGATCGACGCCGGCGGCCGGGCAGTGGCAGCGCACCGGGACCACCCTCACCTTCGCCGCCCCAACCGATTTGGCGGCCGGCCGGTATCCGGTCCGCTTGCGGGCCGGCGACATCGAGTCGGACCCCGCATTGTGGGTGGAGTTGCCGTGACCGCCGCACCGAAGTGGTTGGACGCCGTCCGCGAGGTGGCCCGCGCCCGGGTCGACCAGACCCGGGCCCCCTGGATGCGACGGGGCCGGGCGAACACCGTCCACGACTCGATCGACGACATCCTCGAGCCCACCCCCGCGGACTCCGATGAGGTGAACGCCGCGGTCGATCGCGTGGCCAACACGGTGTCGGCGTCCTCACGTTGGCAACGACTCGTCGAGATCTGCGAGCTGCCTCGGCGGGACATCCAGTGGATGGCATTGCTGACGGCCTGCGAGGTCGATCCCCGGATGACCCGGGTGCTCGCCTATCTCGACGATGCCAGCATGCCGGTGGAGCCGAGCCCCGCCGCGGCGGCGCAGTTCTGGGGATGGCCCCCCGGCGACCAACCAGGACCCGCCTCCGGGGTGTACCGGTGGCGGCTGGCCACCGCACTCGACCCCGACCCGTGGCGCAGCAGCACCGCCTGGGCGGTAGATGCGGACGTGGCGGCCTACCTGTGCGCCAGAGACGACTGGGCCGGCTATCGCCCCGGCTTACGGCAACCGGACCCGAACAGCGGAGAGTGTCTCTACCCGAACCTGCTCGACGAGATGGCCGCCGCCGTGTCCCCGATCCTCGACCGCGGGACCGCAGCCTGCGAGGTCGAACTGGTCGGCGAACCCGGCAGCGGACGGCGCACCCTGCTCACCCAGCTGACCCGCGCGATCGGCCTGACCCCCCTCGTCGTGCCCGCCGACCTCGGCGTGCGGGCGCTGCGCACGGCCCGCCTGCGCGGCGACGTGCCGGTATGGGTGGTCGATAGCCCGGACACGCCGGTCGTCCCGGATACCCGCCCGGGCGCACTCTCCGCGGTGGCGCGAGAGGCGCCCTCCGGCGCGACACCGGATGGGGTCGTGCGGCTGTCCTGGCGGGTGCCGAGGTTGGATCGCGCCGCCCGTGACCGACTGTGGTCGACGTGCACCGCGCATACACCGCCTCCCGCCGCCCTCGAGGACTGGGACCTGTCGCCGGCCGACGTTGCGCTGGCCGCGGCGGCGACGCCGGCCGGCCCGCACGTGGCCGCCTCGGTGATCCGTCGGCGGCGGCGCGCGGTGTCACTGACCACGATGACGCCGCTCGAATGTCCCTACGACTGGTCCGATCTGATCGTCGCCGACCAGATCGACGCCGCGCTGCACGCGTTGGACAACCAGGTCCGGCTGACCCGTGAGGTGCTCGACGACTGGGAGTTTCGACGCCTGTGCCCCACCACCAGCGGGGTCACCGCCCTGTTCGGCGGGCCCAGCGGAACCGGGAAGACCATGGCCGCGCAGGTGCTCGCCGCGTCGCTGGACCTCGACCTTTACCGCGTCGACCTCGCCGAGGTGGTCAACAAGTACGTCGGCGAGACCGAAAAACGCCTGGCCCAGCTGTTCGACGAGTGCGAGCGAACCAACGTGATGGTGCTCTTCGACGAGGCGGACGCACTCTTCGGCCAACGCACCCGGGTCCGGGACGCGCACGACCGATTCGCGAACATCGAGATCGACTATCTGCTGCAGCGGATGGACACCTTCCGCGGCATCGCGATTCTGGCGACCAACCGCAAGGGCGACCTCGATCCCGCCTTCCTACGACGAATCCAGGTGATCGTCGACTTCGTCCCACCCGCCGAACCCCAACGCCGACGGCTGTGGGAACTGGCGCTACCGTCGCACACCTCGGCCGGGGCGCCGCTCACACGGCAAGTGGACCACCAATGGTTGGCCCGCGAACTCGAACTGACCGGCGCCCAGATCAAATCCATCGCCCTCGCCGCCGCATTCGCTGCGCGCCAGCGCGGCGAGCTGATCGATGCCGCACTGCTCCTCGAGGCGACCCGCCGCGAACTCGCCAAACACGGCGAAATCCTGCGCGTGACGGATCCGACTCCGGCAGGGTTGCCATGACCGCCGCGGCCACCAGCCTGCGCATCGACCGGCTCACCCTGCACGCCGGACAGCTCGGCGAATCCGACGCCCGCCGGCTCGCCGCCCTGGTCTCCCGAGGCTTGGCGTCGTTGCCGGTAACCGGTCATGTCGACCACGTCGAAGCCACCGTGGAAACCGGTGAGAGACAACCGATCGACGAACTCGCCGCGGCCGTGGCGATCGCGATCGAGGCCGCGATCCTCGATGCGGGGGTGCGCTGATGCCCTCCTATCTGCGCGGTGCGCTCGTCGAGCTCATCCCCACCGGACTGATCCCGATCCCGAATGTGATCGTCTTCCAGTACAACCCCGAGACGATGACACACACCTGGACACAGCCCGAACCGGCGCCCCCCGGCGACAACGCGCGGAAGCCAAACCCGCTTGCCGTGCAGGGAAATCCGGGTGAATCGTTCAGCTTCACCCTCTTCCTCGACGCCAACGACGCCATCGCCGACGGCACCGCCGCCGCGCCCCTTGCACAGAAAAGCGGCGTCTACAGCAGGCTCGCCGCGCTCGAGATGCTGTTGTTCCCGGCCAGCGCGACCACCGACAGCCTGCTCGGGACGGTCACCGCCAGCGTCAGCGTCTCGGCCGGCGGAGCAGCCGGCGGCATCCGGGCCGCCGGCGGGATCGGGGGCACCACCAAACGAACCGTCCCCGCGAGCGTGATCAACACCGTTCTGTTCGTCTGGGGCCCCGGACGGATCGTCCCGGTCCGGGTCACCGCGCTCACCGTCACCGAGCGCCTCTACGACGGCACCCTCAACCCGATCGCCGCCGAGGCGCAGATCACCTTGCGGGTCCTCACCCTGGACGAACTCATCGCCGACCAGGACGCGCTCGCCGGTGTCGCCCGGGTCGCCTACACCTACACCCAGGACCTGCGCGAGGCGCTGGCCGTCGCCAACCTCGTCAATGCCGCCGACTCAGTCGTCGGCATGCTGCCGATCTGAAACGAGGTTTGTCGCCATGTTCTTCACAGGCAGCCGCTATCTCACCGCTGGCACCTACCAGGTGACCCGAGCCGACGGCACGGTGGTCACCGTCACCGCGATCCCGGCGCCCACGATCTGCGCCGTCCGCGGCTGGCACCGCCGGGCCACGGACAGGCTCGACCTGATCGCCTACAAGTACCTACAGGACGCCACCGCCTCGTGGGCGCTGTGCGACGCGAACAACGCCCTCGTCCCCGACGCGCTGGCGGCCCGTGAGCTCATCGGCATCCCGGAACCGGGAAGGTGACATGTCCACCTATCAGGTCCTCTTCGACGACACCCCGGCCGACGACACGTTCTACGACGTGCTCGACACGCTCGAGGTCGAGGAGAACGCCGACCTGCCCGACGCGCTCAGCCTGCTGCTGCCGGTATCGGCCGCAGGCAACGACCTGACCTGGGTCGGCGACGACCGGATCGGCCCCTACGCCAACATCGCTGTCGTCGCCACGCCCGACGGCGCCGGCTCCCCGCAATGCATCTTCGACGGCTACGTGCTCTCCCACAAGATCCACCTGCCGGCCGGGTCCGCCGCCGCCACCGTGCAGGTGTGGGGTCAGGACGCGACGGTTCTGATGGGGCTGGAGGAAAAGACCAAGGAATGGTCCGGGATGTCCGACGGCGCGGTCGCCAACGCGATCTTCTCCGGGTACGGCGCGACACCCGACGCCACCAACACCGACAACGACACGCCCGCGCACACCGAGGACGGACACACCCTGATGCAACGCGGATCGGACATCGACTTTCTGCGCCAACTGGCCCGCCGCACGGGCCGCTGGTGCCGGATGATGTGCGCCGACAAGCCCGGCCAGCGCACCGGCTACTTCGCCACACCCACCCTCACCGGTGACCCGGTCGTCACACTCGATCTCAACGACCCGGCCACACGCAGCGTCCCATCGCTGGACTTCACCTGGGATGTCGCCCGCCCCACAACCGTCCAGGCCCGCCAGGCCAGCCTCACCGACCCGGACCCAGGCGGGATGTCCGCCGACACCACCGACAGCGGCCTGCCCCCACTCGACGCCCGGGGGCTCACCGACTTCGCAGGACGCGAGCGCCGCGTGATCCTCACCGCGACCGCGGACACGGCCGAGCTACCCGGCCGCGCCCGAGCCCTGCTCCGCGAGGCCGACTGGTTCGCCCGGTGCGAGGGAACCGCCGACCTGGCCGTTCTCAAATCGGTCCTCAGGGTCGGCTCGGTGGTCGCCGTCGAGGGCGTCGGAAAGCTACTGTCCGGCCCCTATCTGGTGTGGAGCGTGCGACACACCATCACCACCCGCAGCCACCAGATGGCATTCACCCTAGTCCGCAACAGCGTCGGCCCCGCGGGCGCCGGGCCGGTCGGTCTCCCCGGGGGGGCGCCGTGACCGACGACCGACTCCTGCTCGACTTGGCCGACCGCGTCCACAACCGCTTCTACGGCAAATACCGCGGCACCGTCACCGACGTCGACGCCAGCACCCTGAGGATCAGGGCGACCGTGCCGGCCGTGCTCGGCGCGACACCGACCGGCTGGTGCCTGCCCTGCGTGCCGTACGCCGGACCGGGCGCCGGGGTCTTCTTCATCCCGGACGCGGGCGCGGCCGTGTGGATCGAGTTCGAGGGCGGCGACGTGTCGTATCCGATCTGGACCGGATGCTTCTGGCGGGCCGGGGAACTCCCCGACGACGCCGCGCCGACCACCCGCGGCCTGGTCACCTCGGCCGGACACAAACTGCTCTTCGACGACGACGCGCAGTCAGTCACACTCACCGACGCCAACAACGGTGCGGTGACCCTGGACTCGAGCGGGGTGAGCGCCGCCCGCGGCGGGCAGCAGGTGGTCGTCAGCGACAGCTCGGTCAGCGTCAACGACGGCGCGATGGAGGTCACGTGATGGGCGACTTCCTCACCACGGCCTCGACCCTGACCTGTCCGCACGGCGGCACCGTCGCGGCGATCCCCTCCGCCGCAAACCTGACCGCCGGCGGCGATCCGATCGTCCTCGCCACCGATACCTTCACGATCGCCGCCTGCCCGTTCATCCTCGTGGTGCCGCACCCGTGCGTCCTGGTGCAGTGGATCGTCCCGGCCGCCCGGTGCACAGGCACCAGCGCGCCGATGCTCACCACCGACAGCGTCGGGCTGTGCGTCGCCGCCGACGGCGCCGTCCAGGGCCCGGTCCTCATCCAGGTCACCCAAACCAGCGCCGGGGGACTGTGATGATCCGCCACGACTACGCGTTCCCGCTGCGAATCGACGCCGGTTCGAGCCAGGTCGCCCGCGCCTCCTACCCCGACCACGTCGACCAACTGCTGCGCCAACTCCTGCTGACCAGCCCCGGCGAACGGGTCTGCCAACCCGAATTCGGGTGTGGGCTGCGCAGACTCGTGTTCGCCGGCCAATCCGACGCCCTGGTCGCCACCGTGCGGATCCAGGTGCAGCAGGCCATCAACCGCTGGCTCTCCGATCAGGTCAAGCTCGACAACGTCGACGTGCTCGCCGGCGCCGCCGCCCCGGCCAGCGGACTCGACGAGGGGTCGCTGCTGATCACCGTGTCGTACACGCTCGTCGACACGCTCACCCCAACCGAACTCCAGGTGAAGGTGATCTGACATGCCCGACCGCCTCACCGACCTGATCGCCTCGACCACTTTCAACGGCATCGACTTCGTCGAGATAGCGAACCCCGGCCAGACCCGGCTCGTCGTCCACTTCCTCAACCAGGTCCCCGTGCAGGGGACGCTGACCGGAACAGCGCCGATCACCATCGCCGACGGCGACACCGTGCCGGCCGTGCCGGTGGCGCCGATTTCCCCGGCGGACTGGACCGTCGACGACGACGGTCGCCCGCTGCTCGCCCTGGCCACCGCGTACCCGGGCGACTTCTCCACCTACACGCTGACGATCGCCTCCACGGTGCTCGACCGGTACTTCGCGGCCATCGCGTTCACGTTCAAGGCCGGCTGCCCCTCGACCCTCGACTGTGCTACGCCGGCAATAACATGCGAGATCCCCGGCGGCGGACCGGTAATCGACTACCTCGCCAAGGACTTCACCAGCTTCCGCGCCGGACTGCTGGACTATTCGGCCCGCACCTACCCCGACTGGGTCGAACGCGACGAGCCGGATCTGGGGGTGATGCTCGCCGAACTGCTCGCCGCGGTCGGCGACGATCTGAGCTACACCCAGGACCGGATCGCCGGCGAGGCGACACTGCCCACCGCCACCCAACGACGGTCGGTGATGCGCCACGCCCGGCTCGTCGACTACGAACCCACGCCGGCCACCTCAGCCCGGGTGCTGCTTCAGGTCGACGTCACCGCCGGTCCGCTACCGTCCGGCGCCGTGGTCCTAGCGACGGTGCCCGACGGTGGCACCCTGGCGTTCGAGACCGGCGCCGGCCTGATCGACCCGGCCACCGGCGCCGTCGACACAACCCCGCTGGTGGTCGACCCCCGCTGGAACCGGCGCGACCACGGCACCAACCCGCCGCAGGACCAGATCGTGCCGTACCTGTGGGACGACTCGCAACGCTGCCTGCCGGCAGGGGCCACCCAAATATGGGTGCACGGACACGGATACGGCTTCCCGGTCGGCGACCCGAAATTGGGAACCACCGGACTTGCGATCCTGATCGACACCGCCTCCGTGTCCCCCGTCGACCCGCCGATCCGACAAGTGGTGCACCTGACCGGGGCGGACGAGAAGACCGACAATCTTTACAAGGACCCGGTGACCCACCTGGGAATCCCGGTGACCCGCTTGACCTGGGACGCCGCCGAGGCCCTGACCGCCGATCACGACCTGACGCGAACCGTGCTGGCCGGGAACCTGATTCCCGCCAGCGAGGGCCGCCGGCACCTCGAATCGTTCGTCATCGACCCCCCGGCCGATTCCCCGCAGGCGGCACGCGCGGCGGTCGTGCGCACCGGACCCGACCAGTTTTGCGGGAACCCGTCCCCGCTCCACCTGCACACGCTGCAGAGCGGTCGGCTGGCCTGGCTGACCGACGACAGCGGCGACACCGTCCCCGAGGTGTCGCTGGCGCAGATCGACGGCGCCACAGGCGATCCCGCACAGTCGTGGCGATGGCGTCGCCGGCTGCTCGACGCCGAGCTGTTCGAGGCGGCGTTCACCATCGACCCGGTCCGCTACAGCGACCTGCGCGCCGACCGCGCCGCCGGCGTGCCGCGCTGGGACTACGACGGCGACGACGCCGACTCGATCCGCTTCGGCGACGGCACCTTCGGCGAGCGCCCGGCCACCGGCAGCGCCTTCGAGGTCACCTACCGGGTCGGCAACGGCGCGGCGGGCAACGTCGCCGCCGGCACCATCACCGGCATCGACCCGTCGATGACCGGCGTGATTCTCTCGGTGAGCAACCCGTTCCCCGCCGCCGGCGGCGCCGATGCGGAACCACTCGAGCGGGTGCGTCGCGCCGCCCCCTACGCCTACCGTGCCCGCCAATTCCGCGCCGTCCGGCGCGAGGACTACACCGCCGCGGCGCAGGAACTGCCCTGGGTTCTCGATGCCGGCACCGAGCAGCGTTGGACCGGAAGCTGGTTGACCGTCTTCACCACCGCGCAGCCGACGACGGGCGAGGACATCACCCTGCGCGAGCATCTCGAGCTGATCCAGCTGCTCGACCGGCGAAGGATCGCCGGCTACGAGGTGTACACCCCGCCGCCGAGATACGTCGGCCTCGACCTGATCGTCACCGTCTGCGCGAGGCCCGACGCGTTGCAGGGCGAGGTTGCCGCCGCGATCGGCGTTCAACTCGGCACCGGCCTCCGATCCGACGGCCGGCCTGCCTTCTTCGCCCCCGGCCAGCTGCGCTTCGGCACCCCGCTCGAACGCAGCGACCTCGACAGCGCAATCCAAGAGGCGACGGGCGTCGCCGGGGTCCTCGCCATCGACTACCGCCGCCGCGGTTACCTCCCGCACTTCACCCCGATGCCCGAGACCGTCACCGCCGGTCGCGACGAGATCCTGCGCGTCGACAACGACCCGAACCGGCCCGACCGCGGATCACTGCGCATCGTCGTCGAGGGGGGCAAATGACCACCGCCACCCGACGGATCACCCCTTGCCGCTGCGGCGGCGACGGGGGATGCCCCTGCGACGACGCAGCGATCGAATTGTGGACCCTCAACAATCCCAGCGGTCTCACCGAAATCAACTACCGCATAGGCGATTTCACCACCTTCCGGAGGCGTCTGCTGCAGCATCTGCCCGGTGAGAGTGAACTCGCCGTGTGGCGCCCCACCGCCGGCACCGACCTGGGCCTGCAGGTGCTGGACTGGTGGGCGTACATCGCCGACATCCTCACCTTCTACACCGAGCGGATCGCCAACGAAACCTACCTGGACACGGCCACGCTGGCGCCGAGCGTGCGCCGGCTCGTCGCGCTGTTGGGCTACCGGCCGCGGCCGGGCATCGGGGCGACCGGCTCCCTGGCTGTCATCGCCGCCCGCCCCGCACCCCTGACGATCCCACCGCGGCTGGCGGTAGCCTCGAAGGCCAGCCCGGCGTTGGACTCCCAAACCTTCGAAACCACCGCCGCCGTCACCTTCACCCAACCGACCAGCGTGCCCGAGCCGGCCCCGGACGATCTGACCGACCCGCCCACCGCCGGCGGACCGCCCGCCTCGACGCCCCCCGGCACCGCGGAACCGCCGCCCTACACCCAGCTGATCGCCCGCGGCGGCGTGCTGGTCAAGGGCACACCCACCGCCGTGAGGGTGGGGGACCGGCTCCTGCTGATCGCCAAGCCCTGGCAAAAACCGGACGATCCGGCCAACATCGTCGCGGTCACCGGGCTGGTACCGGAGAAGGACCCGCACGGACGCACCAACACCCGAGTACTGCTGTCCGGAACCGACGGCCTCGGGTCGGCGAAGGCGGGCGACTTCCGGCTTGCCCGGCCCACCCGCAGCGCCCACCTGGACAGCCTGCCCACTGGCGTCACCGTCATCAAGGACGCGACCAGCACCGCGAGCCCGTCGATCGTGCTCGACAGCACCGCCCGCTACCTGCAGGTCGGCGATCCACTGCTGATCGAACTTCCCGGAGACGGCGTCGGAGCCAACTCTGACACCAAACCCGGTGAACAGTTCGCAGTCCTGCAACTCACCGCGTACACCGAAGTCCTCTGGTACGCCAACGGAGATTCAAACAATCCGTCCAGCCCGCCAGCGACGCCGACCCCGGGCATCCCGCTGATGCTCGCGAGCCTGGCGGTCGCAGTCCCCACCGCCCCCTCCCCCGGCGGTGACATAGACCTTGCGGGCACGTACGGGAAAAACCCTGCCGAGGTGACGGTGAGCGCCGGATGGGCGGACATCGGTGTCCTGCTCGACACCCCCGCCCAGACCCTGACCGCGCTACCCGACACGGTCACACTCGCCGGATCGCCGGCCGCTCAGGCTGGCGTCGCCACCCCGGCGCTCGTCGAGGACGCCAACGGCAACGGAGCCGCCGTCACGGCCACCCCCACCATGGGAACGGCCCAGGTGACGATCGCCGCCGCACCGGGGGCGGTGACGTTGCAGTCGCCGCTGCGCCTGTTGTGGGACCTGGTCACGGTCACCCGCGGCGCCACCGTCACCGGTGAGCTGCTCGGCACCGGCGACGCCACCCTCGCCGGCGAGGACTTCACCCTCACCAAGGCGCCCGTCACGTATCTCGCCGACGCGCCGGGCCGCTCCCACGACGGCTACTCGAGCACCATCACCCTGAGCGTCGACGGGCGGATCTGGACCGAGGTGCCCTTCCTGTACGGCCACGGCCCGGACGAGACCCTGTTCGCCACCTACGAGGACGACGCCGGGCACACCCACGTCCGCACCGGCGACGGCATCACCGGCGCACGCCTGCCCAGCGGCGCGGTGGTCCGCGCCAGCTACCGCGTCGGGTCCGGCGCCGCCGTGCCGCCGCCGGGCGCGCTGTCCCAGGTGCTGACCCCGGTGCCGAACCTGCTCTCGGTCCGCAACCCGGTGCCACCGACCGGCGGCGCCGACCCCGACCCGGCCGACCAGCTGCGCCGCCTCGCGCCCCGCTCGGCGCTGACCCTCGGGCGAGCGATCTCCGGCGACGACTACGCGGCCGTCGCCGCCGCCGCACCCGGCGTCAGCAGGGCCGCCGCCGTCTGGGGCTGGGACGCCGACGAACAACGCCCGGTGGTGCAGGTGTACGTCGGCGACGACGACGGCGCGGTCACCTCCGCCACGACAGCGCTGCGGGAGCAGTCCGACGCCAACCGGCCCCTGACCGTCCTGCCCGCCGTCGGGCGCCCGACCCGGCTCTCGATCGCACTCCGTCTCGACCCCACCTACGTCCCGGCCCCCGTCTTCGCGGGCGTGCGGGCCGCGCTGCTGGACCCGCCGGGCGGGCTGTTCGCCCCCGGCGTGCTCGCCCTCGGGGAAACGCTGTACCGCAGCCGGATCGAGGAGGTCGTCTGCGCCGTGCCCGGCGTCCTCGCCACCCACCACGTGACCATGAGCTGGAGGTGGAACCGGTTCATCCCGCTGATCAGCCCGCACGGTAACGAGGACCGGTATTGGCCCGGCGACGGAGGCTACTTCCAACTGGACGCCGACGGGCTTCGCCTCGATCAGGAGGTGGACCCGTGACCGGCACCCCGGTGGCCGACGGCTACGCCGACCTCTACGCCGACAAGCTGTGGTCGCTGGTGCCGGCCGCCCACCGCGCGGCGGACAGCACCACCGGCGAGACCCCGGGACCGCTGCAGGAGTTGCTGCGCCGCGTCGCCGCTCAGGTCGCCGACATCCACCGCAGCCTCGACCGGCTGTGGGAGGACCAGTCGATCGAAACCTGTGACAGTTGGGTGATCCCGTACATCGCGCAGCTGCTCGCCACGAACCTGGTGGCGAGCATGGACGCCCGCGGCCAACGCCTCGACGTCGCGAACACCATCTACTACCGGCGCCGCAAGGGCACGGTGGCGCTGCTCGAACAGCTCGCCGCCGATGTCACCGGCTTCGACGCCCGGGTCGTGGAGTTCTTCCGCAGCCTCGGGCGCACCCGCCATGGCCTCGACCCCGAGATCGGGCGCCCCGCCGACGACACCACCGACCCGACCGGCGCCCGCCAGCTGCAACACGCCGAAGGCCTCGCCGGGCTCCTCACCCACACCCCCTCCGGCGGGCTGGCAGACCTCCGCAACCCGCTCGGCGCCACCCTCACAGGAACCGCGTTCGACGAATTCCATCACCGGCTCGACGCGCGCCGCGGCGTCGGCGCGCGGGGCTGGTACGGCATCAGCAAGGTCGGATTCTTCCTGTGGCGCACCGTCTCGCTCCAGGTCGACCGGGCCACCCCGGTCCCGGTCGCCGGCTGCCCGAACCACTACAGTTTCGACCCGACCGGACGCCAGATCCCGCTGTTCCAGGCCGCCGCCCGCTCGGCCGGCGACTACGGGGAGCACTGGCTACCCCAGGCCGCCTGGCAACTACCGGCCCCGATCACCGGGCCGCTGTGGGACGCGCTCGCCGACGAGGCAGCGCCCGCGCCGGGACCGCTGGCCTACCCCGACCCGCACGCCAGCCTGTGGCCGGCATCGGTGTCCGTCCGCGCGGCCGGGGCCGCCGACCCGCTGGACCTCTCGCAGGTCCTGCTCTGGCCGGAGGTCGGCCGCTTCGCCGTCGCCGCCGGACCCGCCGACGTCGAGGTCGGCTACCACCACGGCCTGTTCTCGCGGATCGGCGCCGGACCGTACGACCGGCGCCAACTCGGCACACCGGCGCGCCCCGACCCCGCCCCGGTGCAGCAGATCGTCGGCGGATCGGCCACCACGCTCCCCGCTGCCCTCGCCGCGCTCGGTGGCACCGGCACCGTGATCGTCGCCGACGGGCTCACCCTGTCGGCCACCGCACCCGTCGGATCAGCCAGCACCCCGATCGTCGACGTCACCGTCCGCGCCGCCGACCAGCGGCGCGCCGTGATCCGTACCGCCGCCGGCGCCGGCCCGTGGATCTTCACCGGCGCCCCAGCAGGGACACCGCCGGCGCGTCTCCGACTCGAGGGCATGCTGCTGAGCGGGTCGGACCTCGTCCTGCGCGGCCGGTTCGACGACGTGACACTTTCCTGCTGCACCATCGACCCGGGCACCGGCGGCAACCTCCGCCGGCCCGCAACGGTGTGGGAGCCCGGCGTCGACGGGCGTGAGCTGTCCCCGAGCACGATCTGGATCGAAGGCGCCGTCCGGTCGCTGACCCTGGACCGCTGCATCACCGGGCCGATCCGCACCCGATACGGCGGCCTGGCCTCGCAGCTCACCGCGCAGAACAGCATCGTGCAGGGCCTGCCGACCGCGCTCGGCCCGGATCTGGTCAACGCGCCCGTGTTCGACGCCGACACTCTCGTCAGCGCCCTGCACCACCGCGGTGACCCGCTCACCGACTGGCTGGCCGGCCAATTGAGCCCGGCGGCGGCCGCGGTCGTGGCCGCCCACGTCGACGCCGCACCCGTCGCGGATCTGCAACCGATCCTCAACGACCTGCAGAAGATCATCGACGGCCCCCTGCTGTGGACCGCCGACCGCTTCGCCGACCGGCCACTGCGCGCCTCCACCCAGACGGCCGTCATCTCCACGCCGACACCGACGGGGGAGCCGCTGCGGGCTCTGAACCGGGAACTGCTCGCCGAGGCCTACCCGCTTGCCCTCGCCGACGCGGCCATCGCCACCGACGCCGGCACCGTGACATTGGACCGATGCACAATGCTCGGGGCCGCCTACCTGCACCGGTTGCAGTGCAGCGAAACGATCCTCGACGACGTCGTCCGCGTCAACAACGCGCAAGACGGTTGCGTCCGGTTCAGCGTCTGGACCACCGACAGCGCCCTGCCCCGCCGATACGAATCGGCCCAGGTGCCGGCCGGATCGCCGATCTTCGTCAGCCGCCGCTACGGCGAATGGGGCTACGCGCAGGTCCACGACGGCGCCGACACCGCGATCGTCAGCGCCAGCACCGGCGGGGTCCCGAGCATCGTCACAGGCAGCCACGACGGCTCCGAGATGGGCGTGTACTGCCGCGACGGCGCCGCGATCAAGGACCGCTCGCTGCTGATCAAACTCGGCGAATACCTGCCCGTCGGGCTCACCCCGGTGCTGGTTCACCTGCCCACGCCGGACAACGACGGCGAAACGAGGAGAGGCAGACCATGGCCAGCGACGTAGCGCGACTGTCCTACGACCCCGCGCGCCGGTACACCGGCGTGGTTCACCAGCAGGGCCGCGTGACCCTCGAAGCCGAGGAGAACGAACAACGCGTCATCGACGCCGACGAACGCCGCAAGGAACTCCTCGACATGATCGGCCCGGCCGGCACCCCCGACAACGGGTACGCGCTCCTTGGCGGAAAAGACTACGACTTCTACATCGGCGTGGGCTCGATGTACGTCGGCGGGATCAGGGTCGAACTCGACAATCAGATCACCTACAGCGACCAACCGGATTGGCTGGACCATCTCGACGACCCCGCCTGGGTCCCGCTCGGCCCCCCCGCTGACAACGAACACGTGGTGCTGGTGATCGAGGAGCGTGACGTCACCGCGATCGAGGACCCGGCGCTGCGCGAGCCGGCGCTCGGCGGCCCCGACGGGGCGGCCCGCACCCGGCTGCTGCAGCACACCCAACGACTCCCCGCTGCCGCCACCGACTGCGCCGACGCACTCACATCCGACCAAGCGCTGTGGGCAAACCAGGGCCTCGAGTTCGACCCGACCACGATGCGACTCGACTCGATGTCACGGCTGCACGTCACCTGGCAGGGCACACCAAACCAGCCGAATCCCTGCGAACCAACCAGCACCGGCGGCTACCTCGGCGCCGAAAACCAACTCATCCGAATCCAGGTCACCGAGGTCGACACCAAAACCGGCACGTTCGACCTCGTCTGGGGCTACGACAACGCGTCCTTCCTCTACCGCGTTACCGCCGACGCGAGCACCGACCCCGTGTTGACCCTCAAACCCAGCCCCGTCGACGACTACCACCGACCCCGCGCCGGCCAGGCGGTGCAGCTCCTGCGCTCGGCCGCCACACTCGACACCACCGACGGGACCACAGAGGGTTACGTGGCGTCGGCGGACGGCCCGGTCGCGGCCCTCACGGCGCGGTACGACCCGGACGCCGGTACCGTCCAATTCCCGAACCCGAACGCCGCGCTGCCTGCTTGGTACACCGACCCCACCCAGACCCCGCAGCTGTACCTACGGGTGTGGGAAGAACAGATCACCGGCAGCACGCTGGGCACCCCGATCACGCTGACCGGCACCGGCATCCAAATCACACTCACCACCGCAGGCAGCGGACCCCTCCACGTCGGCGACTTCTGGTCCATCGCCGTCCGGCCCAACACCCCCACCGAGGTCTATCCCGACCGCTACCTGCTCGAGCCGCAACCGCCCGAAGGACCGCGGTTGTGGGCCTGCCCGCTCGCCGTCATCACCTGGGACGTACCTCTCGATCCGGTACTGGCCATCAAAGAAGACTGCCGACGGCACTTCGAGCCGCTCGTCGACTGTGCCTGCTGCTGCACCCTGCACCTGCACCCCTCCGACGCTCGGGCCGGGCGTATCCAACACCTCATCGACCAGACCACCGCCGGGCGGTCCGCCACCGACCGCTCGAGCCGACTGACAATCTGCCTCACGCCGGGCCGCTACGAACTCCAGCAGCCCATCGTGCTTCAAGCCCAACATTCCAACCTCATCCTGCGCGCCTGCTCCGACGGAGCCGTCCTCGCCGCCGCAGCCGGCAGCGAGGACGCCTTCGTGCAGGGCCTGATCGTCCTCATTGAGGCCAGCAACGTGACAATCAGCGGCCTCGAACTCGACCTACCCCAGGTCCCCCTTGCCGCCATCGCCGACGTCAACACCGCCATTGGTATCCGCCCGGTGAACTGTGCGACCCTGGAGATCAGCGACTGTCTGTTCCAGTTCGGTGTCGGCGACCCCACCACACCGTCCGGCGTCTTCGGTGTCGGCGTCTGGCCTGTCGGATCATGCATCGGTTTCCGGATGCGGGACAACCAATTCCGGCAGAGTCCGCCGGTCACCGGCAACACGCAGGGCAGCACCCCGGATGCCCTCTACGGCTACCTGCTCATGCCCATAAACTCCACAAACACCCCGTCCGCGTCTTTGGCCGACGCCGTCATCACCGACAACGTCTTCGACGGCATCAGCGCGGGTATCGTCGTCGTGGCGGAGCTCGGCACCGTCCGAACCTCCCACAACACCATTCTCCGTTCCTACGGTGGAATCTGGATTCTCGACGACCAAGCCCAGTCCGCGGTCGGCGGCCAGGTCCGCGGGGCCATCGCCGAACAGGGAGTGATCGACCGCGCGGCCGCCACGTCCGGCTCCCTCGACCCACTTCTGCTGTTGGCGAACGTAATTGCCTGGATAGTGCCACCACCCGGATCGTCGCCATCGCAGGCGGACAACCCGGTTCCGACGGAACAGCCAACAAACGTGGTCGCCGGCGACCACACGCGCCACGAGTGGATCACCAAGCTCGCCAAAGCCGTCGAGGCGCAATTCACTCCTCTCAAAACAACCACATCCGGGGCGAAGCCACCGGCCTCGACCGAAGCTGACGTCACCCCCGGCATCGGGGGAGAGGACCCTGCGACCCCAAAGGAGACGCCCTTCGAGCAGCTGTTACGCCTCGCGCGGGGCCTCACCTGGGCGCCTCCCAACCCGGGGATTCGGCGACGGCAGCTGCAGTTGCGCGTCGAACATAACGACGTGGACTGCGGAATCGTGGATCCGTCCGCGCGGCTTCAACAGGTATCCGGTGCCGCCCTCTACGTACTCGTCACGCCGGGTTTCGACACATCGGCAGTCCTGGATGCGAATCGACTCCACATTCCGGGGCTTGTGCAAGGGGCAAGGGTGTTGGGTGTACCCGCGGCGTCCGTGCTCGGGGTAACCACGCAGACCATTACCGGCAACATCATCGGCACCGCCAACCCCGGGTCCTATTCGCTTATCGTCGCCGAACTTGCCGACGAACGCGTTCCGCGGTTGTCCATCACCGGCAACGTCATTGAGGGGCCGACGAACCTGCAGAAACTATCGAATCCACCTGCACCGCAACTGAAGCGGCCATTCCAGACGCCGCTGGACACCTGGCTGCCACTGAACACGGTGCTGCCATGACCTGCATGATAAGCCCAACGATGGATATCCCCACGACGAAGCTGGCCACGGACTCGCCGCCCGGCCGGCTCGCACGCGCCCCGCGCCGACGCCCATCCCCGGCGCCGGTCACAGCCGCAGTTCGTCCATCAAGCGAGCTGCTGCCTGGGTTACAAACAAAACTTGCAATCAACAAGCCGGGCGACGCCTTCGAACAGGAGGCCGACCGGGTCGCCGAGAAGATCATGCGTATGCCTGATACACAACTCCAACGCACATGCGCATGCGGCGGAGCAGGGTCCGGCGAGGACTGCCACTGCAAAAAGCTGGCAGAAGGAGTTCAACGCTCACACTCCGGATCAAACGCCGCCGAAACATCCGCCACCGCGCCAGCCGTAGTCCACAAAGTTTTGAACTCGCCGGGTGAGCCTCTGAGTGCGACAGCCCGCGACTATCTGGAACCGCGGTTCGGCCGGGACTTCGCTGCCGTACGTATTCACACCGACACCACGGCAGCTGAATCCACCAAAGCAGTCGACGCCCAAGCCTATACGGTCGGACACGACGTCGTCTTCGGACCGGGTCAATATGCGCCACACACCGAGTGTGGACGGCTATTGCTGGCACACGAAATGGCGCACGTCGTTCAACAAGCACCGGACGCCGTTGGGAACTCCGGGTTCAGGCAAACCGATGCCAACACGAACAGCCCAGGAACGGTCCCAGCGATCAATGCGAGCATGGACGGCTATTCAGGTCACCGGTCGTCAATTTTGCAACGTCAGGCCAGCGGGTCTGGATCCCAGTCGAACCTCCACTCAAGGCTGTTTCTCGGCGACGCCCGCCTCGAAAAGTGTCTGCATTCTGATCAGGCACATGTTCTCCCGGGCGCAGCTGGCGACCATGTACAAAAGATCCAGACGGCCCTTGAGACGCTCGACAAGGCGACAATCGCAGCCGACGAGAAGACAGCAATAAATTACGGGGCAACCACAGCGGCAGCTGTCCTGAAATACAAAACCACGAGAAAAATAATCAACTATGCCTATCAGCAACAGCCTGACAATATCGTCGGCAAGATGACGATCCGCAGCATGGACGATGAACTCGCCGCAACGCCCCCCAGCTCCACCCACCTCGAATTCGTCATTGTTGCGAAAAGCTTCATACGCCCTATCGGGGGTAATATCGGTACTCCAAGATGCTCGTCACTACTACTCCCTGTACCAGCCCCGGTACCAGTCCCGGTATTTACCACGCCGATCGAACGGCTCACCTCTTTGGCGGCAGTGACCGACTTTCTGTTTAGTGAGACCGCTCCGGACGATAAACTGGACAAGGCATACAGATTGTTCTCACGGGTCCATATCAGTATGGACTGCGCCCCGGGAAACCCGCCGTCTGTCCAGGTCTCCGGGGTCGAGACCGACCACGGAAGCGAGGGATGGGGGAAGCTTAAGGTTGAGCCGCCTGCGCTGACTGTCTTTGGTGTCAACCACTCTGATGGTCACCTTTCGTGGTCGGTGAAGGGACGACCGGCACTGGCAGTCGAGGGCACGTTCCAGTTGGTTTGTCCACGGACGTCGCGCTTCATATGGCATCACGTCGACTTCTGGTTCGACTGCAACGGGGTAAAGCTGACGGCCCTCTCCGGCAGCCAATTCCCCACCCACCGGCTTTACGTCGATGGAGCGGTACGCACAACGATCCCACAAGGTGTATTCGAAAACCTGTGGATTCCGGCGAGTGACGACCCCAATATCGTCAAGTAGTCGACGTGTCCAACCGGAGCCTGTACATGAGTCTCGTCGTTAGCCGCCGTACCAATAATTCCCCCACAGCGCAGACCTTTTGGACCTCCCTTGGTGTCGATCACCGGGAAGGCGATCGGTCCTGGAAGCAATGCTGCCGAATGATAGGGCGATTCCGAAGTCTCTTGGACACATGGCTAGCACTGAACACGGTGCTGTGATGATCGGCCCGATAACAAAGAACCCCGCGACACTACCCGTGGTGGATCGGGCACCCGTCCCCGATTCAGGCGCGGCCCCACGACGCATATCCCGATTGGGAGGTCCCCGATTGGGGCGGCCACCAATAGTGTCCCGGCCATCGAGCGTGCCACTGCCTGCGGTGCAAATGAAACTAGCAATCGACGAGTCTAAAGACGCGCGAACACGAGTGAGGCCGCGCTCCGAGACGCGCAAGCCCGATCCCCAACTATCGTGCCAAGGCCTCGGCGGATTCAGGGGCCCGGTGAATACTGCGATTATGGTCCAACGTCAAACGGACGAACAGGGTGTGATCACGCTCCCAGAGCAGACTGTTGTGGCAATCGGAGCGAAGTCGCTACGTAGCGCAATCGGAAGCGTCGACTATTATCTCTTGCGATACGCCGACTTCATGAGCCGAGCTGATCCAGACGAACAAGCTCCAGACTACTATCTCGGCTACGGCGACTACTACGTGCGGAATTTTCACACGGTAGTTCGACCTGAACTGAGTCCTGCTGGACAGGCCTGGGTCGACAAAACCCTAGTACTATTGCAGAGGTATATGGAAGACCGTCGCGACGCCAACCCGTTCGCATTTGCCGACCTTGAACACAATGGAGAGGATTTTCGTGCCTTTGCCTATGGGACACATAGCCAGGCGTATATCAATGCTGGCGTTTGCGATCTGCCTATCAACGACTTACGGATAATTCTATTTACGCCAAGACTATTTGATCTCCTGACACTCGGCGGGGTGGAAGAGATGACTGACGTCTTGATTATGTGCTTGGGCATATGGGGATCCCCTGAAGGAATGGCTCCGTGGGGTCCGCCATAGTGGCCCCGTGACCGAGAGCTCTATCTTGCCGGGGTTGTGGGTGGCCAGCGAGCGCCGTCAGTTAGCCCGGTTTTCTCCGCAGCACGCAGCAACAAGGTCGCGCCGGCGCGCTTTCGCAGCCCCGGTTCCGTAGGTGTCGACGGACATGCCAGGGAGGACTGCACCTCGAACTCGGCCTTAGACGAGTCGAATCATCCCAGTTCAGGGTACTACGTTGGTCACGACACGGGCTTCCGCTCAGTCGGCGTGTACGCGAGGCTAATAGACGCCAATCGGAAACCCAGTCAGTCCCGAAGGACAGGCGCGAGGAGGGTCGCTGTGACCAATCCCACACTACCGGCGAGGGCGTCGCTGAAGGCGGCGCGGAGGACGTCATGTGCCCGAATGCCCCAGAGCACTTCGGCATTGACCCAGGCAGCGTCGCGGGCACTATCGATGCTCCAGTTGCCGACTAGGTTAAGCACGGGTGACACGTCACGGTCGGCGGCGAGTGAGCCTCCGTGCAGGAAGGACTCCCGTACCTGCTGATCTACCTGTCCGAGTAGCTGGTTGACTTTGAGATAGTCATCGTGGAATGGGGGTGTTTCTGGTGCTATAGCAAGGTGCAGGCAGGTTGATACGATAGCCATGGGCAGGTCGTGGTTTATGTGGGCATTCGCACCGGCGATGGCGAACTGCAGAGAGGTAATGTTGTTGTCACCACGGTTGGCAAAAAGCGGTGCCCAGGCGGCCGGCACCGGGGTGTCCGAGGCGCCGGCCTCCACTGCAGTGAAGTAGAAATTGGCGAAGGTAACATCGAGCGCCTGCATGGTCGCGGTGTCGGCGAAGAAATTCGCGGCGAGCCGGTCGCGTATCAGCTCGGTGACGGTCAGATACATTCGGTTGAAAGAGGCGACACCATCTGATGATGAAAGCGCTGCGTCGATGGATTGCAGGCGCTCAACGACGTCGTCCACAGTCCGCGGCTGAGACGGTGGGGCTGAATCTGTCATCGTCCGACCTTCCAACTTGATGAGGCTCGTTGAATTTGAATTCCCCACTTGTGCTCACCGAAATTCCCCACCCCGCGGGCGGTAATCACTGTAGCGACTGGCGGGTGCCGGTGGTGGTCTTGCGGAGATCTCCGCCCGGGCGTGACGCTCACGCAGCCGGTAGGAGTCACCATCGAGACCCGTATCAGATTGTGTCGTTGCGGTCCAATGACGGGACCCGCCAAGCCGAGGGGCGGCAATTGCCCAACGAGGGTCACGCAACCCCGGCAGATCGAACCGGAGCGGGAATATCGGGCTCAGCCAACTCGACCTGGCGCACCGCGCGGGCGTCTCGCCGCGGCACGTCAGCTTCCTCGAGACCGGCCGGTCGCGCCCGACCAAGGCGATGCTGCTGCGGCTGAGCGAACAGCTCGACATTCCACTGCGCGAACGCAATTCGCTACTGCTGGCCGGCGGGTTCGCACCGGCCTACCCCGAGCACTCGCTCTCCGCTGTGCCGATGGCGGCGGTCGCCGCGGCCGTCGGTCAGATCCTCGAGGCGCAGCTACCCAACCCGACGGTCGTGGTGGACCGGCACTGGACGATGGTCGCCGGCAACGCCGCGGTCGCGCTGTTCACCGACGGGTGCGCCGCGCGCCTGCTCGAACCGCCGGTCAACGTGCTGCGGCTGAGCCTGCATCCGGACGGAATGGCGACCCGGATCGTCAATCTCGGGCAGTGGCGCGCACATCTGCTGCATCGGCTCGACAGTCAGATCGCGGCGACCGGGGACCCGGTGCTGCGCGAACTCGCCGCCGAGCTGGCCGAGTACCCGGGCGGGGACGACGACACCGTCCCGGGACGCCACGAGGGCGCCGGGCTGATGCCCGGCGCCCTCGTGGTGCCGATCCGGTTCGCCACTGCCGCAGGCGAACTGGCCTTCCTGAGCACCACCACGGTGTTCGGGACTCCGCTGGACGTCACGGTCGCCGAACTGGCGATCGAGACGTTCTACCCGGCGAATCCCGAGACCGCGGCGGCGTTGCGCGCGTACGCGGGAAGGTGAATCAGATGACGCCGAGCGCGAACATCGCGTCGGCGACCTTGACGAAGCCTGCGATGTTGGCGCCGAGGACGTAGTCCCCCGGCTTGTCGTACTCGTCGGCGGTGGTCACGCAGCGGTCGTGGATGTCGCGCATGATCTTCGACAGGCGCTGATCGGTGTAGTCGAAGTCCCAGGAGTCACGTGAGGCGTTCTGCTGCATCTCGAGCGCGGAGGTCGCGACGCCACCGGCGTTCGCGGCCTTGCCGGGCGCGAACGCGACGCCGGCACCGCGCAGCACCTTGAGCGCGTCGGGGGTGGTGGGCATGTTCGCGCCCTCGGCGACGACCTTGACGCCGTTCTCCACCAGCGTCAGCGCGGCCTTCTCGTCGAGCTCGTTCTGGGTGGCCGACGGGATCGCGACGTCGCAGGGGACGTCCCAGATCGAGCCGCCCTCGACGTACGTGGCGGAGGTGACGGTGTCGGCGTACTCACAGATGCGAGCGCGACGCACCTCCTTGATCTCCTTGAGGAGTTCGACGTCGATGCCCTTCTCGTCCACGATGTAACCGGCCGAGTCCGAGCAGGCGACGACGGTGCCGCCGAGCTGGTGCACCTTCTCGATCGCGTAGATCGCGACGTTGCCGGAACCGGAGACCACCACGCGGCGGCCCTCGAGGCTTGTGCCGGCGGTCTTGAGCATCTCGGCGACGAAGTACGCAGCGCCGTAGCCGGTGGCCTCCTTGCGCACCTGCGAGCCGCCCCAGGTAAGCCCCTTGCCGGTGAGCACACCCGACTCGTACGAGTTGTTGAGTCGCTTGTACTGGCCGAACAGGTAGCCGATCTCGCGGCCGCCGACGCCGATGTCGCCGGCGGGCACGTCGGTGTACTCACCGACGTGACGGTGCAGCTCGGTCATGAAGGACTGGCAGAAGCGCATGATCTCGGACTCGGACTTGCCCTTGGGGTCGAAGTCGGAGCCGCCCTTGCCGCCGCCGATCGGCAGACCGGTGAGCGAGTTCTTGAAGATCTGCTCGAAGCCGAGGAACTTGACGATGCCCAGGTTCACGCTGGGATGGAAGCGCAGGCCACCCTTGTACGGGCCGAGCGCGCTGTTGTACTGCACTCGGAAACCGCGGTTGACGTGCACGTTTCCGTTGTCGTCGGTCCACGGCACGCGAAAGATGATCTGCCGCTCGGGCTCGCAGAGGCGCTCGATCAGGGCACCGTCGGCGTAGTTCGGGTGCCGTTCGAGCACCACGGTGAGTGATTCGAAGACCTCGGCGACCGCCTGATGGAACTCCGGCTCACCGGCGTTGCGACGCACGACGTCGTCGAAGTACTTGTCTACACGCGCACGGACCTGCCCACTCACAGCGACAGCCCTCCTCATTCTTCACAGGGATGGAAAGTAAAGGTAATCACAAGAACTGTTCACATACCTAGTGTCCTGACGGTGATATTTCACGCATGTGAAATATCAGCCATTCGGTGTACACGGCGCGACACGCTGGCGCCCGCATCCGTTTCGCAAAGACGCAACGCAGGCGCGCGACTACCGTGGGCACGAACGTCCACATTGCGGAGGAGCGTGCGTATGAGCGTCCAGTCGGAGCAGTCGCGTCGCCATCGGGTCGTGGTCATCGGTTCCGGCTTCGGCGGACTGTTCGGTACCCAGGCCCTCAAACGGGCCGACGTGGACGTCACCCTGATCGCCCGGACCACCCACCACCTGTTCCAGCCCCTGCTCTACCAGGTGGCCACGGGCATCCTCTCGATCGGCGACATCGCGCCCGCCACCCGCCTGATCCTGCGGAAACAGCGCAACGCGGACGTCCTGCTCGGCGACGTCATCGACATCGACCTGGAGGCCCAGACCGTCACCTCCCGACTGCTCGACCGCACCACGGTGACCGAGTTCGACAGCCTGATCGTGGCCGCCGGGTCCGGCCAGTCGTACTTCGGCAACGACCAGTTCGCCCGCTACGCGCCCGGAATGAAGACGATCGACGACGCCCTGGAACTGCGCGGCCGGATCCTGGGCGCCTTCGAGGAGGCCGAACTGTCCGACGATCACGAGGAGCGTGCGCGCCTGCTCACCTTCGTCGTCGTCGGTGCCGGACCGACCGGCGTCGAACTCGCCGGGCAGATCGCCGAGCTGGCCAACCGGACGCTCAAAGACGCGTTCCGGAAGATCGACCCGAGCGAGGCGCGAGTCATCCTGCTCGACGGAGCGCCCACCGTACTGCCCGTGTACGGCGGCAAGCTGAGCGCGAACGCCACGTCCCGGCTCGAGAAGCTGGGAGTCGAGATCCAACCCAACGCGATGGTCGTCGACGTCGACGCGGAGGGCCTCGTCGTCAAGGACAAGGACGGCACCGAGCGCCGGGTCGACTCGCAGTGCAAGGTCTGGTCCGCCGGCGTGCAGGCCAGCCCGCTGGGCAAACAGCTCGCCGAGCAGTCCGGCGCCGAGATCGACCGGGCCGGCCGGGTGCACGTCAACCCCGACCTGTCGCTGCCCGGGCACCCGAACGTCTACGTCATCGGCGACATGATGGCCCTCGACAAGCTGCCCGGCCTCGCGCAGGTCGCGATGCAGGGCGGCAAGTACGCCGCCAAGCAGATCAAGGCCACCGTCGCCGGCCAACCCGTCGAATCGCGGCAGCCGTTCAAGTACTTCGACAAGGGCTCGATGGCGACCATCTCGCGGTTCAGCGCGGTGGCCCAGGTCGGCAAACTGGAGATCACCGGCTTCGTCGGCTGGCTGATGTGGCTGGTCGTCCACCTGATGTACCTGGTCGGCTTCCACAGCAAGTTCTCCACCGTCCTGTCGTGGACGGTCGCCTTCTTCAGCCGTGGTCGCGGCGAGATGGCCGTCACCGAACAGCAGGTCTTCGCCCGGAACGCCATCGAGCACCTACACGACTACGAACGCGCCAGAGCCGCCGAGCAACTCGGTGACCCCACCGCCGTCGAGACCGGCGAGGAACGCGAGCGGGCCGCAGGCTGACGGGACGAGTGAGTCCGTGACCGATTCGCTGCGCGTACTCGTCTACAGCGACGACGCCACCACCCGACGACAGGTCGTGCAGGCCCTGGGTACGCGACCGCACCCGGACCTGCCGGGACTCGAGTTCGTCGAGGTCGCGACCGCGCCCATCGTGATCTCCCACCTCGACGCCGGCGGGATCGACCTGGCCATCCTGGACGGCGAGGCGACCCCGGCAGGCGGGTTGGGTATCGCCAAGCAGCTCAAGGACGAGATCGACGACTGCCCGCCGATCCTGGTGCTGACCGGCAGACCGGACGACGCCTGGCTGGCCGACTGGTCGCGTGCCGAGGCCGCCGTGCCGCACCCGATCGACCCGCTCCGGTTGACCGAACCCGTCGTCGCGCTGCTGCGGGCACGCCTCGACGCGTCGCCACACCCGTAGCCCAGTTACTCACGACGTGGGAGTCCCATTGCCGCCGTTGACTCTTCACCAGCCTCCCCAGCGACTCCGGTGCGCGACGCGCCCACCGCTCAGCCCGCCGTGAACGGGCGACGCCGGTAGTGTTGTGTCGTGGCTCACAGGGTGTCGTAGCTCAGAGGCGGTGTCGACCGGATGAATCTCTACCTCCCCATCGTGGTGCTCGGCGCGATCGCCGTCGGGTTCGCGGTCGTCTCGGTGGTCATCGCGTCGATCGTGGGACCGAAGCGTTACAACCGCGCCAAGCTCGAGGCATACGAATGCGGGATCGAGCCGACGCCGTACCCGCTGGCCGCGACGTCGCAGCACGAGGGCGGAGCCGGCGGAGCGACCAGGCAGTACATTCCCGTGAAGTACTACCTGACGGCGATGCTGTTCATCATCTTCGACATCGAGATCGTCTTCCTCTACCCGTGGGCCGTGCACTTCGACGCACTCGGCGCGTTCGGTCTCGTGGCGATGGCCGTGTTCATCTTCAACGTCTCGGTGGCCTACGCGTACGAGTGGAGGCGAGGCGGGCTCAGCTGGGACTAGGCGGCACACGCCGCATCCGATCGAGTGACGGGAGCAGAACCGAACATGGGTCTCGAGGAACAGCTACCGAGCGGATTCCTGCTGAGCACCGTCGAGGGCCTGGCCGGTTATCTGCGCAAGGGATCGTTGTGGCCGGCGACGTTCGGGCTCGCGTGCTGTGCGATCGAGATGATGGCCACCGGCTCCCCCCGCTACGACATCGCCCGATTCGGCATGGAGGCCTTCCGCGCCTCGCCCCGCCAGGCGGATCTGATGATCGTCGCGGGCCGGGTCAGCCAGAAGATGGCTCCGGTACTGCGGCAGGTCTACGACCAGATGGTCGAGCCGAAATGGGTTCTGGCCATGGGCGTGTGCGCCTCCTCGGGCGGCATGTTCAACAACTACGCGATCGTGCAGGGCGTCGACCACATCGTCCCCGTCGACATCTACCTCCCCGGTTGCCCTCCGCGACCGGAGATGCTGCTGCACGCGATCCTGAAGTTGCACGAGAAGATCGGGCAGATGCCACTGGGTGTCAACCGGGAGCAGGCCGCGCGCGCCGCCGAGGAGGCCGCCCTCGTCGCAACGCCCACCATCGAGCTGGGTACGCCTGGTCGCTCCGCAGGCTCCGCTCCTGGGGGTACGCCTGGTCGCTCCGGAGGCCTGCTGCGATGACCAGCGATCGGGGAATGTTCGGGGTGCACGGCTCCGGCGACACGTCCGGGTACGGGCGCCTGGAACGTCCGATGGCGTTGCCGGACACCGCAACCCGACCGTTCGGCGGGTACTTCGACGCGATCGCGGACGGGCTCGCGGCGGCCCTGGTCGCCGAGGGCAGCAACTGCGACGACGCGATCGATCAGGTCGTCGTCTTCCGCGACGAGCTCACCCTGCACGTGCGACGCGAGGCCCTGCCCCGGGTCGCACGACTGCTGCGCGACGACCCTGACCTGCGATTCGAACTGTGCCTCGGCGTCAGCGGCGTGCACTACCTGCAGGAGTCCGGCCGGGAACTGCACGCGGTCTACCCGCTGACCTCGATCACCCACAATCGCCGGGTCCGGCTCGAGGTCTCGGTGCCGGACGCCGACCCGCACATCCCCTCGTTGGTCGCGATCTACCCGACCAACGACTGGCACGAGCGGGAGACCTACGACTTCTTCGGCATCGTCTTCGACGGCCATCCGTCGCTGACCCGGATCCAGATGCCCGACGACTGGATCGGCCATCCGCAACGCAAGGACTATCCACTCGGGGGGATCCCGGTCGAATACAAGGGTGCGCAGATACCGCCGCCCGACGAGCGGAGGTCGTACACCTGATGCCAGACCCCACCTACACAGTCACCGGCCAGGACTGGGACGAGATACCCGGTGCCGCGGCCGGCGAGGAACGCATCGTCGTCAACATGGGACCGCAACACCCGTCCACGCACGGCGTGCTCCGCCTGATCCTCGAGATCGACGGCGAGACCGTCACCGAGGCGCGGTGCGGAATCGGCTACCTGCACACCGGAATCGAGAAGAACCTCGAGTACCGCAACTGGACGCAGGGCGTCACCTTCGTCACCCGCATGGACTACCTCGCGCCGTTCTTCAACGAGACGGCCTACTGCCTCGGCGTGGAGAAGCTCCTCGACATCACCGAGCAGGTCCCCGAACGCGCGAGTGTGGTGCGGGTGCTGCTGATGGAACTCAACCGCATCTCCTCGCACCTGGTGGCCCTCGGCACCGGTGGCATGGAGTTGGGCGCGGTCACCGCGATGCTCTTCGGGTTCCGCGAACGCGAACTGGTGCTCGACGTGTTCGAGATGATCAGCGGTCTGCGGATGAACCACGCCTACGTCAGGCCCGGCGGCCTCTCCCAGGACCTGCCGGACGGCGCGGTCGAGAAGGTGCGTGAACTGCTCGCGCTCATGCCCACCCGCCTGCGCGATCTGGAGTCGATGCTCAACGAGAACCCGATCTGGAAGGGCCGCACCCTCGGCATCGGCTACCTCGACCTGACCGGCTGCATGGCGCTCGGCGTCACCGGCCCGGTCCTGCGGGCCACCGGCCTGCCGTACGACCTTCGCAAGTCGCAGCCGTACTGCGGTTACGAGAACTACGCGTTCGACGTCGTCACCGACACCGGCGGCGACTGCTACGGCCGCTACCGCATCCGGGTCGAGGAGATGAAGCAGTCACTCGCGATCGTCGAGCAGTGCCTGGACCGACTGCGGCCCGGCCCGGTCATGGTCGAGGACAAGAAGATCGCCTGGCCCGCGGACCTGACTCTCGGGCGCGACGGGCTCGGCAACTCTCCGGAGCACGTTCGCGACATCATGGGGACCTCCATGGAGGGTCTCATCCACCACTTCAAACTCGTGACCGAGGGAATCCGGGTACCGGCCGGGCAGGTGTACGTGTCGGTCGAGTCACCCCGCGGCGAACTGGGAGTACACATGGTCTCCGACGGCGGTACCCGCCCCTACCGGGTGCACTTCCGGGACCCGTCCTTCACCAACCTGCAGGCCGTCGCGGCGATGTGCGAGGGCGGCATGGTCGCCGACGTCATCGCCTCCGTCGCCAGCATCGACCCGGTCATGGGCGGAGTGGACCGATGAGCGATCAGCCGGTGTTCGTCGAGTTCGGTCGCAGGCCGTCAGAGCCGGGTCTGCTGGTGAAGCCCGGTGCCCGACAGTCGTATCCGCCCGAGGTGCTCGCGCGCCTCGAACTCGACGCCAAGGCGATCGTGGGACGGTACCCGGACTCACGGTCGGCGCTGCTCCCCCTGCTGCACCTGGTCCAGGCCGAGGACGGGTACATCACCCCCGCCGGGGTCGAGTTCTGCTCGGGCACAATCGGTCTCACCGGCGCCGAGGTCGCCGCGGTGGCGACCTTCTACTCGATGTACCGACGCGACCCGACCGGTGACTACCACGTCGGCGTCTGCACCAACGCCCTCTGCGCCACCATGGGCGGCGACGCGCTCCTCGCCGCGCTCGAGCAGCACCTCGGTGTCGGCGACGGCGAGACCACCGCCGACGGCAAGGTCACGATCGAGCACATCGAATGCAACGCGGCCTGCGACTTCGCCCCGGTGATGACGGTCAACTGGGAGTTCTTCGACAACCAGACGCCCGAGTCGGCGACGGCGATCGTCGACGCACTGCGCGCCGGCGACCAGGTCACGCCCACCCGCGGCGCACCGCTGTGCACGTTCCGCGAGACCGCCCGGATCCTCGCCGGATTTCCCGACGAGCGGCCCGGGGCGCTCGAATCGACCGGCGGCGCGGGCGAACCCACGCTGGCGGGTCTGCGCATCGCCCGGGAGCTCGGCGAGGAGTCGTTGCTGACGCCCGTACTGAGCAGGTACTGGGACGAACCCGAATCCTGGACGCTCGCCACCTACCTGCGCCACGCCGGATACCAGGCGCTGCGAACCGCGCTCGACACCGACCCCGATCAGATCATCGCGACCGTCAAGGACTCCGGTCTTCGTGGCCGCGGCGGCGCCGGCTTCCCGACCGGCACCAAGTGGTCGTTCATTCCGCAAGGTGACGAACGTCCGCACTACCTGGTGGTCAACGCGGACGAGTCCGAACCGGGCACCTGCAAGGACATGCCGCTGATGCTGGCGACGCCGCACGCGCTGATCGAGGGCGCCATCATCGCGGCGTACGCGATCCGGGCCCGGCACGCGTTCATCTACCTGCGCGGGGAGGTCGTGCCGGTGCTGCGCCGGCTGCAGGCCGCGGTCGCGGAGGCGTACCAGGCCGGGTATCTCGGCCGCGACATCCTCGGCTCGGGCTACGACCTGGAGCTGGTAGTGCACGCCGGCGCCGGGGCGTACATCTGCGGCGAGGAGACCGCGCTGCTCGACTCGTTGGAAGGCAGGCGCGGGCAGCCCCGGCTGCGACCGCCGTTCCCGGCAGTGGCGGGCCTGTACGCCTCCCCGACCGTGGTCAACAATGTCGAGTCCATCGCGAGCGTGCCGCCGATCATCCGGGGCGGCGTCGACTGGTTCCGGTCGATGGGCCCGGTCGAGTCCCCCGGGTTCACCCTGTACTCGCTGTCCGGGCACGTCACCACCCCCGGACAGTACGAAGCACCCCTGGGCATCACGCTGCGCGAGCTACTCGGCTACGCGGGCGGCGTCCGCGCCGGCCACACGTTGAAGTTCTGGACCCCCGGCGGTTCCTCCACTCCGATCCTGACCGGGGAACACCTCGACGTCCCCCTCGACTACGAACACGTCGCCGGCGCGGGCTCGATGCTGGGCACCAAGGCGCTGCAGATCTTCGACGAGACAACATGCGTAGTCCGAACCGTGTTGCGCTGGAGTGAGTTCTACGCGCACGAGTCCTGCGGCAAGTGCACGCCCTGCCGCGAGGGGACCTACTGGCTGGTGCAGATCCTCGAACGGCTCGAACGCGGCGACGGCAGCGAACAGGACCTGGAGAAACTGCTCGACATCTCCGACAACATCTTCGGCCGGGCCTTCTGCGCGCTGGGCGACGGCGCGGTCAGCCCGATCACGTCCTCCCTCAAGTACTTTCGCGACGAGTACCTGGCGCACTTCGAGTCCGGTTGCCCGTTCGACCCACACGAGTCCATTCTCGCTCCGCCCACCGGCGCCCCATCCGTCCAGGGTGATGGGAACCATCATTCGGTCCACCTGGCAGAGGGTTCCCATCACCCCGGCGGGAGCGATGAAGGAGGGAGGTCGCGATGACCGTCACGGACAGTTCGAAGGCCGGCGACGTGGCATCGGCGGACCTGGTGACCGTGTCCATCGACGGCGTCGATGTCGCGGTGCCGAAGGGCACCCTGGTGATCCGGGCTGCCGAGTTGATCGGCGTCCAGATCCCGCGGTTCTGCGACCACCCGCTGCTCGCCCCCGTCGGCGCATGCCGGCAGTGCCTGGTGGAGGTGGAGGGCCAGCGCAAGCCGCTCGCGTCGTGCACGACGACGGTCACCGACGGGATGGTCGTCCACACCCAACTGACCTCCCCGGTGGCGGACAAGGCGCAGCGGGGTGTGATGGAGCTGCTACTGATCAACCACCCGCTGGACTGCCCCGTGTGCGACAAGGGCGGCGAGTGCCCCCTGCAGAACCAGGCCATGTCCAACGGCCGGTCCGAGTCGCGCTTCGACGGCGTCAAACGCACCTTCCCCAAACCGATCCCACTGTCCACCGAGGTACTGCTCGATCGGGAACGGTGCGTGCTGTGCGCGCGGTGCACCCGCTTCTCCCAACAGATCGCGGGTGATCCGTTCATCGAACTCACCGAACGCGGGGCACTGCAGCAGGTCGGCATCTACGCGAAAGAGCCTTTCGAGTCGTACTTCTCGGGCAACACCGTGCAGATCTGCCCCGTCGGGGCCCTCACCGGCGCGTCGTACCGGTTCCGGGCCCGTCCGTTCGACCTGGTGTCGAGCCCCAGCGTGTGCGAGCACTGCGCCAGCGGCTGCGCGCAACGCACCGATCACCGTCGCGGCACCGTTGTGCGCCGACTCGCCGGCGACGATCCCGAGGTCAACGAGGAGTGGAACTGCGACAAGGGGCGGTGGGCGTTCGCCTACGCCACCGCGCCGGACCGAATCACCAGCCCGATGGTCCGCGACGCGGGTGGGGTCCTGGTGCCCGCGTCCTGGTCGGAGGCACTGACCGTCGCGGCGCGCGGCCTGACCGCCGCGCACGGGCGCGCCGGCGTCCTGGTCGGCGGGCGGTCCACTGTCGAGGACGCCTACGCCTACGCGAAGTTCGCGCGGATCGCGCTGGGCACCAACGACGTCGACTTCCGCATCCGGGCACACTCGGCCGAGGAGGCGGACTTCCTCGCCGCCCGCGTCGCCGGTCGGGGCCTCGGCGACGGGGTCAGCTACAGCGACCTGGAGAAGGCGCCTGCCGTACTGCTCGTCGGCTTCGAGCCCGAGGAGGAGTCACCGATCGTCTTCCTGCGGCTGCGCAAGGCCGTGCGCCGCAACAATGTGCAGGTTCTCTCCGTGGCCCCGTACGCGAGCAACGGGCTGACCAAGATGTCGGGCAGCCTGCTGCAGGCGGCGCCGGGCGGTGAGCCGGCGATGCTCGACTCCCTCCGCGACTGCGACCTGCTGCGCAGGCCGGGTGCGGTGATCCTGGTCGGCGAACGACTCGGTGCGATGCCGGGTGCGCTGTCGGCGGCCGTCCGTCTGTCCGACGAGACCGGGGCCCGCCTGGCGTGGGTGCCGCGCCGGGCCGGTGAACGCGGGGCAGTCGAGGCGGGCGCCCTGCCGAACCTGCTCCCCGGCGGCCGACCCGTCCTCGATCCGGACGCCCGCGGCCAGGTCGCCGCGGCCTGGGGCGTCACGGGGCTACCCGACAGCCCGGGCCGGGGCACCGCCGACATCCTCGCGGCGACGCGGGACAAGACCGTGAGTGCACTGGTGGTCGGCGGGGTCGAACTGGCCGACCTGCCCGATCCGCAGGCCGCGGCCGATGCCCTCGATACCGCCGAATTCGTTGTCAGCCTGGAACTTCGACACAGCGCGGTCACGGAGGGAGCGGACGTGGTGTTCCCGGTGGCGCCGGTGGCCGAGAAGCCGGGCACCTTCGTCGACTGGGAGGGCCGCGAACGTCCGTTCGCGGCCGCCCTGCGCGAACCGGCCGCGATGCCCGACCAGCGGGTACTCGACGCTCTCGCGGAAGTGATGGGCGTTCGACTCGGCCTTCCCGATGCCGCCGCCGCCCGCGCCGAGCTCACCGAACTCGGCGGGTGGGACGGGAATGCGCCCACCGCGCCCGCGGTCGGTCCGGCTCCGGCGCGCTCGCCTGGCCGAGGCGAGGCGATCCTGGCCTGCTGGCGGATGCTGCTGGACTCGGGCCGGATGCAGGACGGGGAACCGCAGTTGGCGGGCACAGCCCACCGACCGGCGCTGCACCTGTCGCCCGCGTCCGCCGCCGAGATCGACGCCGAGGACGGCGATCTGGTGACCGTCAGCACCCACCGCGGCGCGATCACCCTGCCACTGACGATCACGGACATGCCCGACCGGGTGGTGTGGCTGCCCCAGAACTCCCCCGGTTCCCAGGTGTACTGGCACCTCGCCGCGACGGCGGGCGAGATCGTCGGGGTCCAGCTGTTCGAGAAGAGCGCTGACGGCGGGGCGCTGCGATGAACGGCTACACCGACCTGTCCGCATTCGGCCACGACCCCTGGTGGCTGATCCTGCTCAAGGCGCTGGCCATCTTCGTCTTCCTCATGCTGTCCGCGACCGCGATGGTCTTGATCGAACGCAAGGTCATGGCGCGCATGCAGATGCGCATCGGACCGAATCGGGTCGGTCCGGGCGGCTTGTTGCAGAGCATTGCCGACGGCGTCAAGCTCGCACTGAAAGAGGACATCATCCCGAAGGCGGTGGACAAGCCGATCTACATCCTCGCGCCGGTCATCGCCACGGCACCGGCCTTCATGGCCTTCGCGGTCATCCCTGTCGGGCCGGAGGTCTCGATCTTCGGTACCCGCACCCCGCTGCAGTTGACCGACCTGCACGTCGCGGTCCTGTACGTCCTGGCGATCGCCTCGGTCGGCGTGTACGGCATCGTGCTGGCAGGCTGGGCGTCCGGCTCGACCTATCCCCTGCTCGGCGGGCTGCGGTCGACCGCCCAGGTCATCTCCTACGAGATCGCGATGGGACTGGCGTTCGCCGCGGTCTTCCTCGACTCGGGCACCATGTCGACCTCGGGCATCGTCGCCGCCCAGGACGGGAACTGGTACGTCTTCCTGCTGTTGCCGTCCTTCCTGATCTACCTCGTCTCGATGGTCGGCGAAACCAACCGGGCCCCTTTCGATCTCCCCGAGGCGGAGGGCGAACTGGTCGGCGGCTTCCACACCGAGTACTCCTCGCTCAAGTTCGCCATGTTCATGCTCGCCGAGTACGTGAACATGGTGACGGTCTCGGCGCTGGCCACCACGCTGTTCCTCGGTGGTTGGCACGCGCCGTGGCCGCTGAACATGTGGTCGGGCGCGAACTCTGGGTGGTGGCCGCTGCTGTGGTTCGTGGCGAAGGTCGCCGGGTTCATGTTCGTGTTCGTCTGGCTGCGCGCCACCCTGCCGCGGCTGCGCTACGACCAGTTCATGAAGCTCGGCTGGAAGGTACTGATCCCGGCCTCCCTGCTGTGGGTGATGGTGGTGGCCACGGTCCGCCAGCTCAGCGACACCGTCGACCAGTTCCGGATCACGACCGCCCTGATCGGCGTGGTGGCCGTCGCCGCGGCCGCGGTCGGGCTGCTGTGGACCCTGCAGCGCGGCGGCACACCGCCCGAATCCCCGCCCACGCCAGGACCGTTCGACCCGCTGGCGGGCGGGTTCCCGGTGCCGCCGCTGCCGTGGCAGGCGCTCCCGGACCGCCCCCGAACTCGCGGCGCCGCCACCCCGAAGACCCCGAGCTCCGACAACTCCGAGACACAGGAGGGCAGCGATGCCCGAGCGCACTGACAGCCCGCCCCGCCACTCCCGCGGCTTCGTCCGCCGGCTCCTCGATCCCCTCGCCGGGTTCGGCGTCACCCTGACGACGATGTTCAAGAAGCCCGCCACCGAGTCGTACCCCGAGCAGAAGACGCCGACGGCGCGCCGCTTCCACGGCAGGCACCAACTCAACCGCTACCCGGACGGGCTCGAGAAGTGCATCGGCTGCGAACTGTGCGCGTGGGCGTGCCCCGCCGACGCCATCTACGTCGAGGGCGCGGACAACACCGACGCCGAACGCTTCTCGCCCGGTGAGCGCTACGGCCGCGTCTACCAGATCAACTACCTGCGGTGCATCGGCTGCGGACTGTGCATCGAGGCCTGCCCGACGCGGGCGCTGACCATGACCAACGAGTACGAGATGGCCGACGACAACCGGGCCGACCTGATCTTCGAGAAGGACCGACTGCTGGCACCGCTCGAGCCCGGCATGGACGCGGCCCCGCACCCGATGCGCCCGGGGACCACCGCGCAGGACTACTACGGGGGTTCGGTCCGGTGAACCCGAACGGCGCCACGGTAGTGCTCGCCGAGACGTTCACCCGGACGTCGACGGCCGAGGGCGTGCAGTTCTGGATCCTGGCCACCCTCGCCGTCGTCGGCGCGCTGGGGGTGGTGAGTGCGACCAAGGCGGTGTACTCCGCCATCTTCCTCGCGACCACCATGATCATCCTCGCCGTCTTCTACATCGCCCAGGGGGCAGTGTTTCTCGGCGTCGTGCAGGTGGTCGTGTACACGGGCGCGGTCATGATGCTGTTCCTGTTCGTGCTCATGCTCGTCGGGGTCGACTCCTCCGAGTCGCTGGTGGAGACGATCCGCGGGCAGCGGGTCGCCGCGATCGTGGTGGGCATCGGATTCGGGACCCTGCTGATCGCCGGCCTCGGTAATGCGCTCGCGGCCGCGGCCGAGGGCGGGCGCGGATTCGTCGGCGCGGACCGAGCCAACGCCGCAGGCAACGTCCCCGCGCTGGCCGATCTCATCTTCGTCCGCTACGTGTGGGCCTTCGAACTCACCGGCGCCCTGCTCATCACCGCGACCATCGGAGCGATGGTGCTTGCTCACCGAGAACGGTTCGAGCCGCGCCGCACCCAACGGGAGATGTCGGAGGACCGGTTCCGCGGGGGCGGCCTGGCCGCGCCGTTGCCCAGTCCCGGCGTGTACGCCCGTCACAACGCGGTGCACCTGCCCGCCCTGCTGCCGGACGGTACGCCCGCGCAGTCGTCGGTCAGCGCGGTGCTGCAACGCCGCCGCGCCCGCGACGAGGCGACGACGGCGGCGCACGAAAGCAGCGACACGCCAACCGAACACGGATCGGACGAACACGGAGAGGACGGGACGCGATGAACCCCGACAACTACCTGTACCTGTCCGCACTGCTCTTCTCCATCGGCGCAGGCGGTGTGCTGATCCGCCGCAACGCGATCGTGGTGTTCATGTGCGTCGAACTGATGCTCAACGCGTCGAACCTCGCGTTCGTGACGTTCGCGCGGATGCACGGCACCCTCGACGGGCAGGTGTTCGCGTTCTTCACGATGGTGGTCGCCGCCGCCGAGGTCGTGGTCGGCCTGGCGATCATCATGACCATGTTCCGTTCCCGCCGTTCGGCTTCGGTCGACGACGCCAACCTGCTGAAGTACTGACGTGACGGGGGGAATCTGGCTCCTGCCGGCTCTGCCGTTGCTCGGTGCCGTCGTGCTGCTCCTCGGCGGCCGGCGTACGGACCAGTGGGGACACCTGCTCGGCTGCGCCACCGCGCTGGCTTCGTTTGCCGTGGGCGTGGCGATGTTTGTCGGCATGCTCGGCCGCAGCGACGCCGACCGCGCGGTCCACGAGAATCTGTACAGCTGGGTGCCGGTCAATTCGCTGCAGGTGGACTTCGGTCTGCAGCTCGACCAGCTGTCGATGTGCTTCGTGCTGTTGATCACCGGGGTCGGCTCGCTCATCCACGTCTACTCGGTCGGCTACATGTCGCACGACCCCGAGCGACGTCGATTCTTCGCGTACCTCAACCTGTTTCTCGCGGCGATGCTGCTGCTGGTGCTGGCCGACAACTACCTCGGCCTGTACGTCGGCTGGGAAGGCGTCGGCCTCGCCTCCTACCTGCTCATCGGTTTCTGGCAGTACAAGCCGACCGCGGCCACCGCCGCCAAGAAGGCGTTCGTGGTCAACCGGGTCGGCGACATCGGCCTGATCGTCGCCCTGATGATCATGTTCGCGACCTTCGGATCCGTCGACTTCGCAGCCGTTTTCGGAGGTTCCCCGGCGGCGAGCGAGGCCACCACCACCGCCGTCGGACTGATGCTGCTGCTCGCGGCCTGCGGCAAGTCCGCGCAGGTACCGCTGCAGTCCTGGCTCGGCGACGCCATGGAGGGTCCGACGCCGGTGTCGGCGTTGATCCACGCCGCGACGATGGTGACCGCGGGCGTGTACCTGATCGTGCGGTCCAATCCGGTCTTCGACCTGGCGCCGGGCGCGCAACTGGCGGTGGTGATCGTCGGCGCGGTGACGCTGCTGTTCGGCGCGATCATCGGCTGCGCCAAGGACGACATCAAGAAGGCGTTGGCAGCCTCGACCATGAGCCAGATCGGCTACATGGTCCTGGCCGCGGGACTCGGCCCCGCGGGATACACCTTCGCAATCATGCTGTTGCTCAGTCACGGCTTCTTCAAGGCTGGCCTGTTCCTCGGTGCCGGGTCCGTGATGCACGGCATGAACGACGAGACCGACATGCGCCGCTACGGCGGACTGCGCACCGTCATGCCGATCACCTTTGTGACGTTCGGCCTGGGTTACCTTGCCATCATCGGCATTCCGCCGTTCTCCGGGTTCTTCGCCAAGGACAAGATCATCGAGGTGGCGTTCGACGCGGGCGGCGCGAAGGGCCTGATCCTCGGTGCGGCCGCACTGCTCGGCACCGGCATCACGGCGTTCTACATGACCAGGGTGATGCTGATGACCTTCTTCGGCGAGAGGCGGTGGCGCAGCGAGGGTGCCGCACCCGAACCGCACGAGTCACCGGGGGTGATGACAGTGCCGATGATCCTGCTCGCGGTGGGTTCGGTGGCCTCGGGTGCGGTGTTCGCCGCCGGCTCCTCGCTCGAACACTGGCTCGAACCGGTCGTCGGCACGCACGCGCCGCGCGAGGGAGGACTGCCGGTGTGGGCACTGACAGTGATCACGCTGGCGGTGGTGCTGGTCGGCGTGGCAGCGGCGTACCAGCGGTACGCCACCGCACCGATTCCCGAGACCGCGCCGGTGGCGGTCTCGGCGTTGACCGTCGCGGCGCGCAATGACCTGTACGGAGATGCGGTCAACGAGGCGGTGTTCATGCGGGGCGGCCAGTACCTGACCAGACTGCTCGGGTTCCTCGACAGTAGAGCGATCGATGGCGCGGTCGGCGGGGTCGCCGCGCTGGTCACAGGCACCTCGAATCGCTTCCGGCGCATGCAGACCGGGTTCGTCCGGTCCTACGCCCTGTACATGTTCACTGGGGCCGCGGTGGTCGTCGCGGCGATGGTGTGGGCGGGGGTCCGGTGAACGACTTTCCCTGGCTGACCGCGTTGTGGGTGGTGCCGCTGGTCGGTGCCGTCGTTGTCCTGCTGCTGCCCGCGGGTGCGCGGCGACTCGCGAAGGTGGTCGCGTTGGCGACCTCGCTGGTGGTTCTCGCCCTGGTGGTGATGCTGGCGCTACGGTTCGACTCGTCGGGTGCGCAGTACCAGTTCGTCGAATCGCACGCCTGGATACGGGCTTTCGGCACCAGGTACGCCCTCGGGCTCGACGGCATCGCACTGGTGCTGGTCGCGTTGACGGCGGTCCTGGTGCCGCTGCTGGTGCTCGCGGGCTGGAACGACGCCGAGCAACCGGACGGCACCGGCGACCGATCACGTTCGACCCATATGTACCTGGCGCTGTTCCTGGTCGTCGAGGCGATGGTGATCGTGTCGTTCGCCGCGCTCGACGTCCTGCTGTTCTACGTCTTCTTCGAGGTGATGCTGATCCCGATGTACTTCCTCATCGGAGGATTCGGCGGGGACCGCACGCGCCGGTCCCGCGCCGCGGTGAAGTTCTTGCTGTACAACCTCTTCGGCGGCCTGGTCATGCTGGCCGCCGTCATCGGACTGTACGTGGTGACCGCCGGGCAGGGCAGCCCGTTCGAGGCGGGCACGTTCGACTTCCGTGAGATCGTGGCGGCGGTCTCCTCCGGCACCCTCACGATCGACCCCGGCGTCGGGAAGGCCCTGTTCCTCGGCTTCATGTTCGCGTTCGCGGTCAAGGCACCGCTGTGGCCGCTGCACAGCTGGCTCCCGGACGCGGCGGTGGAATCCACCCCCGCCACAGCGGTTCTCATGATGGCGGTCGTCGACAAGGTGGGCACCTTCGCGATGCTGCGCTACTGCCTGCAACTGTTCCCGGACGCGTCGCGGTACTTCGCGCCGGCGATCGTGACACTCGCGGTGATCGGCATCGTCTACGGCGCGGTGCTGGCGATCGGGCAGTCCGACATGATGCGGCTGATCTCGTTCACCTCGATCTCGCACTTCGGCTTCATCGTGCTCGGCATCTTCGCACTCACCACCCAGGCTCAGGCCGGGTCCGTGCTGTACATGGTCAACCACGGCATCTCGACCGCGGCGTTGTTCCTGGTGGCCGGGTTCCTGGTGGCCCGCCGCGGCAGCCGGCTGATCGCCGACTACGGCGGGGTGCAGAAGGTCGCGCCGATCCTGGCCGGCACCTTCCTCGTCGCCGGGCTGGCCACCCTCTCCCTGCCCGGGCTGGCACCGTTCGTCAGCGAATTCCTGGTCCTGGTCGGCACGTTCACCCGCTACCCGGTCGCCGCGGTGGTCGCGACCAGCGCACTGGTGCTCGCCGCGATCTACGTGCTGTGGATGTACCAGCGGACGATGACCGGGCCGGTGACCGAGGGCAACGGGAAGATCACCGACCTGATGCCACGGGAGATCGCGGTGGTGGCGCCACTGATCGCGCTGCTGATCCTGCTCGGCTTCTGCCCGAAACCGGTACTCGACGTGGTCAATCCCGCAGTGACGGCAACCCTGACCACCATCGGCCAGCAGGATCCGGCACCGACAGTGCCGAGCGGACCATTCGTCACCGGCCACGTCGGCGATGACGCCCACGGAGGTGCGCACCAGTGAATACCGCCACCCTGCCCACGCCGTCGATCGAGTACGGCCAGCTCTCGCCGATGCTGATCGTGTTCGGCGCTGCCGTCCTCGGTGTGCTCGTCGAGGCGTTCGTGCCGCGCCGCGGCCGCTACCCGAGCCACCTGGTGATCAGCCTCGGCGGTCTCGTCGCCGCCTTCGTTGCGGTGATCGTCCTTGCCACGCACCTGCATTCGTCCGGTTCGGTGGGACACCTCGCGGTCGTGGGGTCGGTGGCCGTCGACGGCCCCACCCTGTTCCTGCAGGGCACCCTCCTGCTGGTCGCCATCGCGACGATCCTGCTCGTCGCCGAGCGTCGGGTCGAGGTCGGTGCCGGCGCGGCGACCGACCGGGCCGACACCTTCGCGCCGCGCGCCTCCACCCTCCCCGGTAGCGTCGCGGAGCGCGAGGCCGCGAAAGTCGGAGTGGCACAGACGGAAGTCTTCCCACTGACCCTGCTCGCGGTCGGCGGCATGCTGCTCTTCCCCGCCTCCGACGACCTGCTGACCATGTTCGTGGCGCTCGAGGTGCTCTCGCTACCGCTGTACCTGCTGTGCGGGCTGGCCCGCCGCCGACGCCTGCTGTCCCAGGAATCGGCGATGAAGTACTTCCTGCTGGGCGCGTTCTCCTCGGCCTTCTTCCTCTACGGCGTCGCGCTGCTGTACGGGTACGCGGGCACCGTGCAGCTCGGCGAGATCGGCGACGCCGTGGCCGCCAGGCCGGGCGCCGACAACACGCTCCTGATCGGCGTCGCGCTGCTCTCGGTCGGGCTGCTGTTCAAGGTCGGCGCGGTGCCGTTCCACTCCTGGATCCCGGACGTGTACCAGGGCGCGCCCACCCCGGTCACCGCGTTCATGGCGTCGGCGACGAAGATCGCCGCGTTCGGTGCGATGCTGCGCGTGTTCTACGTTGCGTTACCCGACCTGCACGAGGACTGGCGGCCGGTGCTGTGGGCGGTGGCCATCGCGACGATGGTGGTCGGGTCGGTTGCGGCAGTCACCCAGACCGACGTCAAGCGAATGCTCGCGTACTCCTCGATCGCGCACGCCGGGTTCATCCTCACGGGTCTGATCGCCGGGAACCGCGCCGGGCTGTCGTCGACGTTGTTCTACCTGCTGGCCTACGGATTCAGCACACTCGGCGCGTTTGCCGTCGTCAGCCTGGTGCGGGACAGCACCGGGGAGGCCGGCGAGATGTCGAGGTGGGCCGGTCTCGGGCGCCGGTCGCCAGTGGTCGCCGGCCTGTTCGCGTTGTTCCTGCTCGCCTTCGCGGGCATTCCGCTGACGAGTGGGTTCGTCAGCAAGCTCGCGGTCTTCCAGGCCGCGGAGTCCGGCGGGGCGGTGCCCCTGGTCCTGGTCGGCGTGGTGTGCAGTGCAATCGCGGCGTTCTTCTACGTGCGGGTGATCGTGCTGATGTTCTTCACCGACGCGACGGCCCACACCGATCAGCCGACCGCGGTGGTGCCGAGCGTGCTGACATCCGCGGCGATCTTCGTCAGTGCGGCGGTGACCGTGCTGCTCGGGATCGCGCCGCAGCCGGTCCTGGACCTGGCCGACCGCGCCGCCGAGTTCCTTCAGTGACACAAGGCTCCGAAGGCTCAACTTTCATGGTGTGGGCTTGCGGGGCACCGGTGGCGACACCCACATGCTCGCCAAGAGTTCCGCGTTCGCTGGATCGGCGTACGGATCGGGCTGAACCCAGTGCATCGTGCCACGAGTACGAACATCGAGATCGACCTGCCGGCGGGTGCCGTCCGGGGACTGCGCGGTGAGATCGCCGACGGCGACCCATTCCGTGCCGTCGGCGGCGTGCGCCGTGTCTGCGCGTCGCCGCTGAGCCGTCACCCGGGCCACGGTAGCCGGATCGTCGACGGGGACCAGCCGTAGCTCGTCGTCGAGCATCCGCACCGGGTGGGCGTCGGCATCGACCCGCACCATGCCGTACCGGCGGTCCGTGTGCAGTGCCGGACGCGTGGTGCCGACCAGGAAGAGTCGCCCGTCGACGACGCTGCTGTAGTTGCCGCCCTCGGCGCAGACGCGTTCTATGGTCACCGCCGCGTCCCCGGTGCGGTCGCATCGGAACACGTCGTGTCGAGACGCGATCCAGCATCCGCCGCGGTCGGCGTGGACCGTGCGGGTCCACTGATCCTTCGGCGACTCGATCGTCAACGGCAGCAGGTACTCGACGACTCGTGGTGGCGTCGCGGCCGTATCGACGTGCAGCAGGAAGGGATTCGAGCGGTCCATCACCCACACGTCGGCTCCGTGGACGGCGACCGCGCCGGCGACGAACCCCACCTCGGTGGCCGGTACGTCGTCGACGTCCAGGTCGATCAGCACTCCCGTCTCCTGGAAGTGGTCCTCGGACTGCACGTCCCAGTTCGACCAGAAGCGGCGCGGGGCGGCCTCGACGTCCGTCAACCGCTCGGTGCCGTCGACGGCGCGCAGCCCGCGGTCGGTGCGGTCGACGCGGTGCTCGACCACCCGGACCCGACGAACTCGTCCTCGAACCCGAACGGGATCGTCGGACGCTGTCCAGGAGATACCGGCGAAGAGCCTTCCCGTGAGTTCGACTCGTCCCGCCAGTGGCCGGTCGGACAGCCACTCGGCGGACCATCCGTCGCCGACCACTTCGTGCGGCCAGCGCAGTTCACCGTCGGGCTCGCCGTACGGCGTGAGTCCGAGCAGCGGCCGCACTGTGGCCCGCACGGTGTGCGCGCCCGGCACAGTCGGATCGGTGGGGTCGAAGGTCAGTACGACGTCGACAAGGTCACCGAGAGCGGGCGGTGCGAGCGACCTGTCGTCGAGGACCCATCCCGGGACGAAGACAGGAAGAGTGCGATCAGCCGATTCGGCAGTCATCGTGAAACCCCACACACTCGAGGATCCGATGGGCGACGCCATCGGGCGCGGGGCTACCTTGCGGGCAACAGTACCGGCGGCGTCGGGGCCGCGCGAACCGCGAACGCTCGATCAGCTACCGAGACGGTCGGTGTCGGTGATGTTGGCGAGCCGGACCTGACCGCGCGCGATGAGGCGGTCGCGTTCGTCGACGACCGTCACCTGCCAGAGCTGCTGGGTGCGTCCGCGGTGAACGGGGGTTGCCTCGGCGAACAGGGTGCCCTCGCGTACCGCCCGCAGGAAGTCGGTGTTGTTGTTGACGCCGACGACGTGACCGCGCTCGCCCAGCCAGATGCCGCCGCCGGTGCTGGCGAGGGTTTCGATGACCGAGCAGTACACGCCGCCGTTGACGATCCCGGCCGGCTGGTGGTGTGCCGGGACCGCCGCCCACTGGGCCCGGACCCGGTCGCCGCTCAGTTCGGTGTATTCGAGCCCCAGGACCTCACCGAATCCCTTGTTGAGGAACGGGGTCACCTGGGCGGGATCCGCGGTGGCCAGGTCGCTGATCGAGACCGCGTCGCTCATGTTCCACTCCATCGTTCACGAACCGTCCTCGTCGACGGTCATCCCTGTCAGTGCTACACGACGGCGGCTCGGTGATCGCACGCGGCACTGCCGGGCGCGGGCGATCTACCCGGGAATGCCGACGGGCCCCGCACCTTTCGATGCGGGGCCCGTCGCGGGAAGGACCGGGAGTCACTGCAGCCCTCAGGACTCCGGCGCGGTCCGTTAGTTCGTCACCACCATGACTATAGGGCAGCCTGCCCTAACTAGCAAGGGCGTGTGCCGCCGGCCGTCGAATCGACTGCCTCTCGGCGCGCGCCCGCACGGGGACGCCCACCGCCTCGAACGCGTCGAGCAACCCCTGGCCACGGCGGGTGGCAACAGACTCTGGAACACCGCCGAGCACCGGCATCAGCGTCGCGGCGCCGAGCACGGACTCCCCCACCATCGCCCACAGCAGGGCTCGATCGACGGGGGCGACGCACACCAGCGCGTCGAACACCACCGACAGCGCGGTTCGGCAGCGGCAAGCGGTCCACATCAGAAGCGCTCGCTCGCACGGCACCGTCACGGCAGCGGGCGAGCCGGACCAGCAGTCCCCGGGCAGCACCCGCAGCACCGGATCGGCCACACCCGCCCAGTCGATGCAGCCGTCGCTGTCCATGTGGATCCAGAGGTTGTCCAGGCCCGCATCCCAGGCCCGCCCCTCCAGCACGACCAGCGCCGCCACCCGCCCGACCACCGCGTGGATCAGCGCGGCCGCGACCTCCGCCCCCGCCGCCTCGAGGTCGCCGACATCCTCGAGCGCACGCGCGACCATCCGATGCAGCCGATCTCCACGAATGCCCTGGGCGAGCGCCCACCAGCGCCGCTTCGGCTGCTCGGCCATCTCCGCGACCGCGTAGACCCGCGGATAGTCCCGATGGACGGCCCGCAGTCGCGTACAGGACTCGGCGAGCGCGGCGGTCGACTGGGGCACGGCACCCTCGCGTACGGCGGTCACTGACACGGCACACTCCTTGGTCGTCGAGCACAAGGCCCTCGAATATGCGAACGAAGGTTAGCCTAACCATAAGTCCGTCGCCGAACGGAACCCGGGCGTCCCGTCAAGATAGGGTTCCGTAACCTAAGCTCGACAAACTCGGCGACCAGGAGCGCGTGACGTGACAACCACCCCCGACACCGGTGTGGTTGCCGCGCACCCCCGGTCCCGCGAGGTGTACGGCAGCGAGGACGTCCCCCGAGGCCCCGCACCGCGCTGGCGACGCCTCGCGGCCACCGCCGCCGACCTCGCAGTTGTCGCCGGACCGCTGGTCGTCGGCTGGTACCTCGTCACCGCCCTCCGCGACGCGAACGGCGGCGGCCAGATGGACCGCCTCGTCTTCGGCGCGGTCGCCGTGGTCGTCGCGGCCGCCTTGCTCGTGTGGAACCGTGGCGTCCGGGAAGGCAACACCGGCCAGAGCCTCGGCAAGGGCTGGCTCGACCTGGTCACCCGCGACGGCGTGACCCGCGGTCCGCTCGGGCCGCGCCGGGCACTGCTCCCCCGTTCGCGGACCGAGGTCGTCCGGTCCGCCACCGCGTACGCCGACGGTTTCGCCCCCGTCCGCGCCGACAACACGATTGCCGCGATCCGCAAGAGGCGCCTACTCGGCCTCGCCGCGCTGGTTGTGCTGCTCGCCGCGACCGTGCTCGCGAGCATCGCCGTCGGCGCACGGCCGATGGACTTCGCCGAGATCTTCCACGCCGTGTTCACCCCGACCGGCACCGACACCGACCTCGTGGTCCGGACCCTACGAGTTCCCCGCACCGCCCTCGCTCTCGCCGTCGGCGTCGCGCTCGGCATCGCCGGCGCATTGATCCAGGGCCACACCCGCAATCCGCTGGCCGACGCGGGCCTTCTCGGCCTCAACGCCGGCGCGGCACTGTTCGTCGTGCTGTCGATCTACCTGCTCGGCCTCGCGGGTCCCAGCCAGTACCTGTGGTTCGCGTTCGCCGGGTCGCTGGTCGCGAGCGTCGTGGTGTTCGGCGTGTCGTCGATCGGTAGCGGCCGGTCCAGTCCGCTGAGCCTCGCGCTCGCGGGCGCGGCGGTCGCGATGTTTCTGCAGGCCATGACCCAGACGGTCATCATGCTCGACCAGACCAGCCTCGACGGATACCGGTTCTGGGTGGTCGGCTCGGTGGCCGGCCGTGGCCCGGAGATCCTCTGGCAGGTGCTGCCGTTCCTGGTGATCGGCGTCCTGATCGCGCTTGCGAGCACCCCGAGCCTGAACGTGCTGAGCCTGGGCGAGGACGTCGCCCGCGGACTCGGCACCAACATCGCGCTCAGCCGCGCGATCGGCATCGTCGCCATCGTCCTGCTCACCGGCGCCTCGACCGCCGCCTGCGGGCCGATCGCCTTCGTCGGCCTCGTCGTACCGCACGTCGCCCGTTCGATCACCGGCCCCGACTACCGCTGGCTGGTCCCGTACGCGGGACTGCTCGGCGCGGTCATGGTCCTGCTCGCCGACGTCATCGGCCGGGTGGTGGTCCGCCCTGGCGAACTGCAGGTCGGGATCGTGCTGGCCATGTTCGGTGCGCCGTTCTTCATCGCGCTGGTGCGGCGCAGGAAGCTGGTCTCGCTGTGAGTGTCACCGACGAGACGACCAGGGATGCGGCAGGAGTGGAGCCTGCGGAACGACCCACAGGCACCGAACTACCGTCCACGGTCCCGTCCCGCCCGGCATTCCGGGTCGGGCCGGTGTCGATGGTGCGCCGCACCGTGATGGTCGCGATCACCCTCGCACTCGTCGCCGCCGCGTTCGTGTTGCTGTGCGTCAACATCGGCCGGGGCGAGTTCGCCGTCCCGATCCCCACCGTCGTCGACATCCTGTTCGGCGGCGGCACCAAGGTGCAGCGGTTCATCGTGATGGACCTGCGTCTGCCCCGCGGTCTGACGGCCCTGCTCACCGGCATCGCCCTCGGCATCTCCGGCGCGATCACCCAGTCGATCCTGCGAAACCCGCTCGCCAGTCCCGACCTGCTCGGCGTCACCGCCGGCGCCAGTGCCGCGGCGGTGACACTGATCGTGGTCGGGGGCGGCGGCACCTTCGTCGGCGCCCTCGCACTGCTCGGCATCCCGCTCGCCGCACTCGCCGGTGCCGTCGTCACCGCGCTGGCGATCTACGCGCTGGCCTGGCGCGGCGGCGTGCAGGGCTACCGCGTCGTGCTGATCGGTATCGGTGCCAACGCGATGCTGGTCGCCGCGATCCAGTGGATGCTGATCTCCGCCGACATCAACGACGTGGCCCGGGCGCAGGTGTGGCTCAACGGTTCTCTCAATGGCAGCGACTGGGCGCAGGTGTGGCCGGTCGCGATCGGCGTCGCCGTCGTCGGGACCCTCGCCCTGGTCTCGTCGTTCACGCTCGGTGCGCTGCGCCTGGGCGACGACAACGCGCGCGCCCTCGGGGTGCGGCTGCAGTCCGGTCAGGGCGTGCTGCTGCTGGCCGCGGTCGCGCTGGCGGGCATCGCCACCGCCGCGGTCGGGCCGATCGGATTCGTCGCACTCGCGGCGCCGCAGGTGGCGATGCGGATCCTGCGCACTCCCGGTCCGCCGATCCTCGCCTCGGGGCTGGTCGGCGCGGTGCTGGTGCTCGGCAGCGACGTGATCGGCCGGACCGTGCTCCCGGTGGAACTGCCGGTCGGCATCGTCACCTCCGCGCTCGGCGGGCCGTTCCTGATCTACCTGCTCGTCCGCAACAACCGAAAGGTGTCCGCATGAGTGCGAGTCCGCGCCTGGCGGCCGAGAACCTGACCGTCGGTTACGGCGACCGGGTGATCGTTGACCGCCTCGACCTCGAGATCCCCACCGGCGTGGTCACCACGGTCATCGGACCCAACGGATGCGGCAAGTCGACGTTGTTGCGCTCGCTCGCGCGGCTGCTCAAGCCGAAGTCCGGTCAGGTCCTGCTCGACGGCAAGGCGATCTCGCAGATGCGCACCAAGGACGTGGCTCGCACCCTCGGCATGCTGCCGCAGGCGCCGGTCGCGCCCGAGGGCCTGACCGTCGCGGATCTGGTGGCGCGGGGGCGGCACCCGCACCAGTCGTGGCTGCGGCAATGGTCCTCCGACGACGAGCGCGAGGTGGCGAAGGCGCTCGCACTGACCGGGGTCTCCGAACTCGCCGACCGCTCGGTGGACCAACTGTCGGGCGGCCAGCGGCAACGGGCCTGGATCTCGATGGCGCTCGCGCAGGGCACCGACATCCTGCTGCTCGACGAGCCGACCACCTACCTGGACCTCGCGCACTCGATCGAGGTCCTCGACCTGGTCGACCAGCTGCACTCCGAACTCGGCCGGACCGTGGTGATGGTCCTGCACGACCTCAACCTCGCGATTCGCTACAGCGACCGGTTGGTCGTCATGAAGGAGGGGGCGATCGTCGCGCAGGGCACTCCCGCCGAGGTGATCTCCCCGGAACTGCTCCTCGACGTGTTCGGGCTCGACGCTCGGGTGATCGAGGACCCGGTCTCGGACCGTCCGCTGATCGTCCCGGTCGGCACCCGGCACGTGTACGGGTCGGTCGGCGGCCCGGCCGCCTGAGAGGTCTCGGTGCAGGTCGCGCGGCGTCAGGTGACGACGTAGCCGAGTTGGTGAGCGGCGGTGTCGACCGGGCCGGACAGCGCGGGATGGTGGGGCACCGCACCGGCACCGGTGAACTGGGCAGCGGGCAGCAACCGGTTGCGACCAGCACTGAACGCCCACAGAGTGCCCTCGGCGATGCGTTGCCGGATCCGGGCGCCGGTGACACCCAGGCGAGTCGCCGCGTCGGCGATCGACAGGGAGTTCTGGACCAGGTTCGGCATGCGGACGTCGCGGTCGACCCGGGCGGCGGTGGCGGAAGTGGGGTCGGACTCGAACCCGGCATCGGCAAGCAACTGGGCGTCGTGCTCGGACAGGGCGGGGCTGCTCGGCGACTTCCGACTCCCTGTCACATTCCACTCGTCACCGGTGTCTCCATGTCAGGAGACAACCAGAGGAGGAATCATGGCCGGCAACACGCGCATCCCGAGGGCCGAACTGACAGGCGTCTACGGCGCGATCGTCAAGCGGATGTCCCGCAGGATGCTCGGCGAGGTAGCCGAACCGGTCGAGGTGGCCTGGCACAACCGCAAGGTGCTGAACTTCAGCTTCAGCGTCGGCCGCAAGGCGCAGAAGTGGGACCAGTGCGACGAGAGCTTGAAGTCGTTCGCCCACATGGCGGTCGCCAGCCTGGTCGGCTGCAGCTTCTGCCTCGACTTCGGCTATTTCCAGGCACGTAACGAGGGACTCGACCTGACGAAGGCTCGCGAGGTGCCGCGGTGGCGTGAGTCGGAGGTGTTCACGCCACTCGAGCGCGACGTCATGGAGTACGCCGAAGCGATGACGCAGACCCCGCCGACAGTGACCGACGAGATGTCCGCGCAACTGCTCGAGCGGCTCGGCGCGCCCGCGATGGTGGAGCTGACCGCGTTCATCGCGCTGGCGAACTTCATGACCCGGTCCAACACCGCGTTCGGCATCGAATCGCAGGGCTTCGCGGCGGCGTGTGACCTGAAGCCGCTCGCCCTACGCTCGACCCCATGACCGACGACCCGTTCGTCACCCACCGCGGCCTGCTCTTCACCGTCGCCTACGAGATGCTCGGCACCGCCGTCGACGCCGAGGACGTCGTCCAGGAGACCTGGCTGCGGTGGGCCGACGTCGACCGGGCCGAGGTCCGCGACCCGCGCGCCTATCTGGTCCGGATGGTCACGCGGCAGGCGTTGAACCGCCTCCGAACGGAGTCCCGCCGCCGGGAGGAGTACGTCGGCGAATGGCTGCCCGAGCCGATGCTCACCGGTCCCGACGTGGCCGAGGACGCCGAACTCGCCGAGAACGTCTCGATCGCGATGCTCACCGTGCTCGAGACCCTCGGCCCGACCGAGCGGGCCGTGTTCGTGCTGCACGAGGTGTTCGCGACGCCGTACCGGGAGATCGCCGAGGTGGTGGGCAAGACCCCCGCCGCGGTCCGGCAGATCGGTCACCGCGCCCGCGAGCACGTCGCGGCGCGGCGCCCGCGGGTGCAGGTGGGCCGCTCCGAGCAGCAGGCAGTGGTCGAGAAGTTCATGGCGGCCGTCGCGAGCGGCGACATGCAGGCACTGCTGGACGTGCTGGCCCCGGACGTAGTGGTGGTCGCCGACGGCGGCGGCGTGGTGACGGCCGCCCGGAAGCCGATCATCGGGGCACTGCGGGTGGCGACGTTCCTGGCCCGCGCGGCGACGTTCCCGGACTTCGCGGCGACCACCGCGTGGTTCAACGGAATGCCGGGCGCCCGGTTCGACGTCGGCGGCGGTGCCACGGCGGTGAGTGTGGTGGTCGCGGACGGCCGGATCACCCGGATCTACGCGATGCGAAACCCGCACAAGCTCGGATGGCTGGACAGGCCGGCGGAACTGCGGCGATGATCGCAGGTGACGTGAACCGCGTCAACTACGAATCATCGTGCGCACCAGCCGCATCCCCTGGCCGATCGAGACCTCCGGAAGGTAGGCGCGGCCGATCGCGTTTCCGATGCTCGGCAACGCGCCGGGGTCGGCGAAGGTCATGTGCATCGGCACGTACTCGGGCTGGAACTTGGACTTGAACGCGAGCAGCGAGCGGAACCCGTAGACCGGTTCGAGGGTACGGCCGAGTACGTCGAGGACCTTGTCCATGACCACACCGAGCGCGGTCCGCTCCCGTTCCTCCTCCTCGGTGATGCTCGCACCCGCCGGGTCCTCGACCTTCGCGAGCGGTGCACCGGACAGGCTGACGAACTCCGCGCCCTCCTCCTCGAGCAGCAAGGCCGCCGAGGCGATGAGGAACTCCATCGCGGGCCGGAAACCCTCACTGCGCCTGCGCATGAAATCCAGGGTCCAGCCGACGATCTCGCCGTCCCGGTACACCGGCATCCAGGAGGTGATGCCGTGCACCGTGCGTTCGGCGTCGACAGCGATCAGGCACCGCACCTCCGGGTCGTCGATCTCGTCGAGGCCGCCGAGGGTGAACCCCATCTCGGGCATGCCCTTGTCTGCGACCCATTCCTCCGAGATCGCGGTGATCTGATCGGTGATGGCCAGCGGCGCGGTGGGAAAGCTGATCCACTCGGCGTGCACGCCCGCCTTCTTCGCGCGGTTGAGCGCGGTCCGGACGTCCTGGAACTTCTTGCCGGTGAACGCGAGTCCGTCCAGCCTCAGCACGGTCTCCTCGGCGACCTGGATGCCCGCCCAACCGATGCCGTCGGTGACCTCGCGCAGTTCCCCGGTGACCGAGTAGAAGCACGGGATCCATCCGTTGCCGGTGGCGAACTCGGCGAACCCGGTGACGTTCTCACGCAGACGGTCCCGCGGCCCGACCGGATCGCCGGTGGTTAGCGCGACACCCGCGATCACCCGGTACGCGACGTAACCGGTGCCGTCCGGGCTGAACCAGTAGCGGTTGCCGCGCCAGGTGGTCATCCAGGACAGCGGGCTGCCACTGCTGGCCCGCAGCAGTCCGCGAGCACGCTCGGTGTCGTCGGTCGCCACGCCGTGCGCCGGCGCGTGGAACGTCATCCATACCGCCACACACACCACGATCCAGAACAGCACCCCGGTCCACTCGAAGAGCAGTGTGGTGGCCGCATTGTCAGGCAGGAACTGCGGGTCGAGCCACTGCAGGTACACCGGCGGGATCAGACGCTGCGGATAGTCGGCGAGCAGCGAGCCGACGCCGGGTTCGCGGTCGAAGCCGGCGCGGGCCAGCCACGCCCCCGTCACGTACACCACCCCGAGACCGGCGACGACCCCCACCACCAGCAGCCACAGTCGCCGGTAGGTGCCGCGGGGCGCGGAGACCGTGAAGAACCCGCGGGTGGCGACCAGCACCACGAGGATCGCGAGCGGGGTCAGGAACGGTGTCATCGTCCGGTACAGGTTCGGCGAGTCGAGGCCGTAGAAGATCGACTCCTTCCCGACGAACCCGATGAAACGCACACCGAAGTTGGCGAGCGAGAGCGCCAGCAGGATCACTTGCGCGACCACCGCCGCGATCCAGGCGAACCGTCGCCCGCGGCGCAGACCGTCGGCGAGGACGAGCAGGAAGACCGACGGCATCAGGCTCAGCAGGGTGGGGCCGACGCCGCCGAGTCGCAGCCCGAGCAGGCCGCGCCGGCACTCCTCGCTACTGCTCGACTGCGCGCAGAACTCGCGCACCTCGTCGGGGGTCCAGCCAGCTCCCCGGAACAGGTCACGTAGTACCGCGAGTGGTCCGACCGCGTTCGGCGACAGTGCGGCGAGGACGGGACCGAGCGCACTGGCGGCGACGACGAGCGCGACGAGCACCCGCCCCTCGCGCTGCGTGCCGGTCAGCCGGGCGCCGCGTGCGGACCGGCCGACGATCCACGGCCCGAGCAGCAGGCCGACCACGGCGGCGCTCAGACGCACCATGTCCAGCAGGTGGCCGCTGAACAGGGCGAGCGTGATGAGCAGCGCGAGCAGACCCACCCGCAGGCGACGACGCCACAGCGTGTTCATGCCCGAACTCGCCACCATCGCGACACCCGCGATCCACGTCGTCGGCGACACCGCGGCGCCGACGTGCAGTCGGAACCCCCAGCCCTCGTCGACGAGTTTGACCGCGTCCGAGACGGCGAGCGCGACGAGGGTGCCGAGCACCTGTGTGCACACCGCCGCGCCGGCGAATCGCGCCGAGCCAATCCGGTGCTCGATCGGCGCGGCCACCACCACGATCAGCACCGTCGCCACCAGGTACCCGACCAGGCTCGGCGCGAACAGCCCGGAGGTCAGCGTCGTCCAGACCCGGCCGTGCTCGAGCGGCATGATGCCCGCGGCGAAATGCCGATAGACGTAGCGGGTCGGACGGCCGAGGCTGGACGTCGCGGCACCGAGCACCCAGATCAGTACCAGTGCACCGATGCTCACCGGGGCACCGGATGCCCCGGACCGGACCAGTTCGGCCATCCGCCGCGACTGCCGACCCGCGGCCGCGACCGCCATCGTCGTCGTCACGAGATCAGCCCCATTCGCTTCGCCAACCATCCGAGTTCCTGCTCGAGGCCCCCGGACCACACCGCGAAGCTGTGGCCGCCGGGCAGTTCGACCAGCCGCACGTCCATGCCCGCGCGCTGAGCCGCCTCGTAGAGCGTGTGCACCCCGGGCTTGAAGTCCTTGTCGTCGCGGCCGACCACGAACGCCCCGGCGGTGTTCGGGAACTGCTGCCGGGCCATCAGGTCCATCGGATTGACGGCCCGGAACTTCTCCTCGTCCCCGCCGAACGCGGCGTCGAGGGTGCGCTGGTGATCACCCAGTGTCGGCTCCTCCTGGCCGGAGAGGTCGAGGAAGGTCGGGTAGCGGTCGGGATGATTGGTGGCCATCTGCAGCGAGCAGGTGCCGCCGTAGGACAGTCCACCGATGGCCCACGCGCGGGGGTCGGGGTCGACCTGGAGGTTGGCCGTGACCCAGGCGGGCACGTCGGTGGCCAGGTAGGTCGCGACGTTGCCGAGTTTCGAGTCGACGCAGAGCGGGTTCGCGAGCTGGGAACCGGTGCCGTCGGCCACCACGACCACCGGCGCGAGGCCGCCGTGCTCGGCCGCGAATGCGTCCATGGTCTGGGCCAGCTTGCCACCGTTGATCCAGTCCTCCGGACCGCCGGGCTGGCCGGCGAGCAGCACCAGCACCGGCAACTGCGGACGCGGGTTCGCGAAGTAGGCGGGCGGCAGGTAGATCTGCGCATCACGGGCGGTGAACCCGGAGACCGTGCCGGGGATCGGCACGGCCGTGACGCGGCCGGTGGCCGGGAGGTCCGGCGGCGGCCGCCACACCGTGTCCACCGGCTTGCCGCTCAGCGGATGGGATTCGGCGGGGGGCACGGCCGCGAAGTCAATCTCGTTGGGGTTCGCGACACCGAGCGCGTCCCGAACAGTGGGATAGGCGTCGAAGACCAGGTTGACCTGTACCGCGGCGGCGGCGACGACCGCGAGCGCGGCGAGCAGCGAGATCACCGTCCGCCAGAACCCTCGGTCGGCGAACACCCGGACCACCAGCAACATCAGGGCAAGCACCCCGAGGCCGATCCAGACGTAGATCTCGGTCTCGACCGGATCCGGGAACGGTCGCCACCACTTCTCCACGACTAGCCAGCCGACGAGAGTGAGCACCAGTGCGGCGGTGCAGCACAGCGGAATCGCCCGGCGGCGGTACCCGCGCGAGCGAGTCGGGGCGAACAGCAGCCACACCCCGCCCAGAGCACCGAGTCCAGTCAGGACCCACGGCAGTGGTCCCGATATCAGGGACAACCGGTACAGCCAATCCACTCTTGAGCCTCTCGGTGTCTGACCTGCACGACATGCCGCTGCACATCGTAGGGCGGCCACACCACGAATACACCCGGAGCAGTACTACGGCGGGTAGTACGCATACTCGTCGGACGATCCGTAGACTGTGGCCATGGCAGGACTAGGCGAGCTCGAGCGAGCAGTAATGGACCATCTGTGGTCCAGTTCCGAACCTCAGACGGTTCGGCAGGTGCACGAGGCGCTCGCCAGCCGACGGGAACTCGCGTACACGACCGTGATGACCGTGCTGCAGCGACTCGCGAAGAAGAATCTCGTGGTCCAGCAACGCGACGACCGTGCGCACCGCTACGTCCCAGTACACGGCCGCGAGGAACTCGTCGCGAGCCTGATGTTCGACGCGCTCGAACAGGCGGACGAGTCCGGTAGCCGGGCCGCGGCGCTCGTGCACTTCGTAGGAAAGGTCGGCGCGGACGAGGCCGCGGCACTGCGGGAGGCCCTGGCCGCGCTGGAGGCAACGGACGCGGGCAAGCGTCACCTCCGCAGCGTCGACCCGGGGACCGACCGCGCCAGCTGACCGTCGATGTGCATGATGGGTACGCCATGAACCCCACCACCGCACTGGCCTTCGCGCTGATGGCTCTGCTCCTCGCAGGGCCGGTGCCCGCGGTCCTCGCCCGCGCCACCTGGCCCTATCGCGCACCCGGCGCAGCGCTGGTGTTGTGGCAGGCGATCGCGATCGCGGCCGTGCTCTCGGCGTTCAGTTCCGGGCTCGCGATCGCCACGGAGCTCCTCGTGCCCGGCACCGACGGACGACCGACGACCGCACCGCTGGCCGAGATCGACGCGCTCGGCCTGCCACTGTGGATCGCATACGTCGTGGTGTTCGCGATCACCATCCTGATCGGCGCGAAACTGATCTACTCGATCGCAGCCGTCGCGGTGCGGACCCGGCGTCGTCGGGCCCGGCACCGCATGCTCGTCGACCTGCTGGACCGCCGCGAGCCGACCCGCAGCCGCAGCTCCAACCTTCGCGTCATCGAGGCCGAGGAGCCGATTGCCTACTGCCTGCCCGGTCTGCGCCAGCGCGTCGTCCTGAGCGAAGGCACCCTGGCCAGCCTCACTCGCTACGAGGTCAAGGCGATCCTGATGCACGAACGCTCACACCTGCGAGCGCGTCACGACCTCGTGCTCGAGGCCTTCACCGCGGTGAACGAGGCCTTCCCCCTGGTGGTGCGTAGCAAGTCGGCACTCGGGTCCGTGCAACTGCTCGTCGAGATGCTCGCCGACGACGCCGCCGTCAAGGTGACCGGGCCCACCCCCCTGGCTCGGGCACTGGTCACCTGTGCCGGCTCGAGCGCACCGATGGGCGCTCTCGCCGCGGGCGGACCCCACACCCTCACCCGGATCCAGCGACTGTCCGCGACCGGCAGTGCGGTCCCGGTCGCGGCGGCGGCCTACCTGACCTCGGTGGCGATTCTCGTGGTCCCGACCGTCGCGGTCGCGGCGCCCTGGCTGGTCGAGCTCAAGCGCCTGTTCCACGGCTGAGCCGAGAGTCGGCGGGGTCACACCCGCCTGAGGTGAGGTTGTCTAACGGCTCGCGTACACTCGACAACGGCCGCATTCGCGGTCCGAATCGATTGTTACTCATTTTCAGGCACATTTCTGCTGCCGTACGGCGCCCCTTCGGCGCCGACGAACAGCCATCACGTGCCCTGGCTCGTCTCTTTGCGTGCTGCACGACAGCTCGCGCTCCGCGACGCGCCCGACGTCCGGAGAGGTAAATCCGCGTGACCAACGCTGTCCACATGTCTTCTGCTGCCCAAGACGAGGCCACACTTCCGTCCCCCGACGAGGCTGCAACCACCGCGCCCGCCGAGGCCGTCGACGAAACCCCCACGATCACCTTCGCCGAGATCGGCCTGCCCGCGCCGGTCGTCGCCGCGCTGGCCAAGAACGGCATCACCGTTCCGTCGCCGATCCAGGCGATGTCCGTGCCCGACGCCATCGCGGGCCGCAACGTGCTCGGTCGCGCACAGACCGGCTCCGGCAAGACTCTCGCGTTCGGGTTGCCGATGCTCGCGCGCCTCGCGCAGCACGAGGACCGACCCGCCCCGAAGCGCCCGCGCGCACTGGTGCTGGTGCCGACCCGTGAGCTGGCGGTCCAGGTCGTCGACTCGCTGTTCCCCTACGCGTCGTCGGTCGGGGTGAACGTGCGCGCCGCCGTCGGCGGAATGCCCTTCACCAAGCAGGTCGAGCAGCTGCGACGCGGCGTCGACATCCTCGTCGCGACCCCGGGCCGGCTCGGCGACCACCTGCGTCAGGGCACCTGTGTGCTCGACGACATCGAGATCACCGCGCTCGACGAGGCCGACCAGATGGCCGACATGGGCTTCCTGCCGGAGGTTCGCTCGATCCTCGGCGCAACCCGGCCCGACGGCCAGCGCCTGCTGTTCTCGGCGACCCTGGACCGCGAGGTGCAGTCGCTGGTGCGTCAGTTCCTGCCCGACCACGTCCAGCACTCCACCGAGGACGGCCGCGCGAGCGTCGACACGATGGAGCACTACGTGCTGCTCGTCGAGCGGGGCCAGAAGGACGTCGTGCTCGCCGAGATCGGCGCACGTGACGGCCGGACCATCATGTTCGCCCGCACCAAGCTCGGATGTGAGGGCATCACCGATCGTCTTCGCGCCGTGGGTATCCCGGCAGAGGCGCTGCACGGCGGCAAGGCACAGAACCAGCGCACCCGGGTGCTCGAGCGGTTCAAGAACGGCCGCACTCCGGTGCTCGTGGCCACCGATGTCGCCGCCCGCGGCATCCACGTCGACGGCATCGACCTGGTCGTGCACGTGGACCCGCCGGCTGACCACAAGGACTACCTCCACCGCGCCGGCCGGACCGCGCGCGCAGGCGAGAAGGGCACGGTCGTCGCGATCGTGCTGCCGAACCAGCGACGTCTGGTGCGCAAGCTGACGGGCATGGCGGGCGTCGACGCCACCGCTGTGAACGTCGCTCCGGGTTCCGAGGAACTGGCGGCCATCACCGGTGCGAAGGCGCCGAGCGGAGAGCCGGTGCGCGAGCAGCACTCCCGCGGTGAGCGCTCCTACGGCGACCGTCCGCGGCGGGACGGCAGCGGCGGCTACGACCGTCCGCGTCGCGACGGCAGCGGCGGCTACGACCGTCCGCGTCGCGACGGCGGTGGCGGGTACCGCGGACAGTCGGGACCGCGCGGGGATCGTCCGCAGCGCAGCGAGGGCGGGTACCGCGGCTCCAACGAGAACCGCTCCTACGGCGACCGCCCCCAGCGCAGCGAAGGCGGGTACCGCGGCTCCAACGAGAACCGCTCCTACGGCGACCGCCCCCAGCGCAGCGAAGGCGGCTACCGCGGCTCCAACGACCGCCCGCAGCGCACCGAGGGCGGGTACCGCGGCTCCAACGACCGCCCCCAGCGCACCGAGGGCGGCTACCGCGGCTCCAACGACCGCCCCCAGCGCACCGAAGGCGGCTACCGCGGCTCCAACGACCGCCCGCAGCGCACCGAGGGCGGGTACCGCGGCTCCAACGAAAGCCGCTCCTACGGCGACCGCCCCCAGCGCAGCGAAGGCGGCTACCGCGGCTCCAACGAGAACCGCTCGTACGGCGACCGCCCCCAGCGCAGCGAAGGCGGCTACCGCGGCTCCAACGACCGCCCGCAGCGCACTGAAGGCGGCTACCGCGGCGATCGGCCGCAGAACTCTGACCGGAGCAGTGGGTCGGGCGGTTTCCGTAGCCGGACCGAGCGACGCTCCTACGACGGGTTCGACGGACCCCAGCGTGGCCGCTGACCTACCGTGATCCGATGCCACCGCCTGCACTGCGCAGGCGGTGGCATCGTCGTTCCGGACCTCTCTGCGTGGTCACCGGGACCGGCAACCACGCCGCCGAGTCCAGCTTGCGAGACCTGAACTTTCGTTCCCCCGGCGGGCAGGGAAAGGTGTAGGTCATGACAGACAACACCTCTGCCCCCGCACGGGCCCAGATCGGAGTCACCGGACTCGCCGTCATGGGCTCGAACATCGCCCGTAACTTCGCTCGTCACGGACACACGGTTGCCCTGCACAACCGCAGCGTCGCCAAGACCGACGCCCTGATCGCCGAGCACGGCAGCGATGGCGACTTCGTCCGCACCGAGTCCGTCGAGGAGTTCGTCGGTGCGCTGCAGAAGCCGCGCCGAGTGCTCATCATGGTCAAGGCCGGCGAGGCGACCGACGCGGTGATCGAGGAGCTCGCCGCAGCGATGGAGCCGGGCGACATCATCATCGACGGCGGAAATGCGTTGTACACGGACACGATTCGGCGCGAGGCCGCCTTGCGTGAGCGCGGACTGCACTTCGTCGGCGCCGGCATCTCGGGCGGCGAGGAGGGCGCGCTCAACGGCCCGTCGATCATGCCGGGTGGACCGAAGGAGTCGTACGCGGCACTCGGCCCACTGCTCGAGTCGGTTGCCGCTGTCGTCGACGGCACACCGTGCTGCACCCACATCGGCCCCGACGGTTCGGGCCACTTCGTGAAGATGGTGCACAACGGCATCGAGTACGCCGACATGCAGCTGATCGGTGAGGCGTACCACCTCTTCCGCGACGCGCTCGGCTTCGACGCGGGGCAGATCGCCGACGTGTTCACCGAGTGGAACGCAGGCACGCTCGAGTCCTACCTGATCGAGATCACCGCCGAGGTGCTGCGGCAGAAGGACGCCAAGACCGGCAACGCCCTCGTGGACGTGATCGTCGACGCCGCCGAGCAGAAGGGGACGGGCCGCTGGACTGTCAAGTCCGCCCTCGACCTCGGCGTTCCTGTGACCGGCATCGCCGAGGCTGTCTTCGCCCGCGCGCTGTCCGGCTCCCGCGAGCAGCGCAAGGCCGCGGTCGGCCTCGCGTCCGGCGCGCTCGGCGACAAGCCCAGTGACGTCGCGCAGTTCACCGAGGACATCCGCGCGGCGCTCTACGCGTCGAAGATCATCGCGTACGCGCAGGGCTTCGACCAGATCAAGGCCGGCAGCGTCGAGTACAGCTGGGACCTGAAGCCCGCCGACCTTGCCACCATCTGGCGCGGCGGCTGCATCATCCGGGCCCAGTTCCTCAATCGCATCAAGGAGGCCTACGACCAGAACCCGGAGCTTCCGAGTCTGGTACTGGCCCCATACTTCCGCGAGGCCATCGAGACCGGCATCGACAGCTGGCGCCGCGTCGTGGCGACCGCCACGACGCTGGGCATCCCGGTTCCGGGGTTCGCCTCCTCCCTCTCGTACTACGACGGCCTGCGCGCCGAGCGACTGCCCGCTGCGCTGACCCAGGGGCAGCGCGACTACTTCGGCGCTCACACCTACGAGCGCATCGACGGTCCCGGCAAGTTCCACACCCTCTGGAGCGGCGACCGTTCCGAGATCGAGGCGTAGCACTCCCGGCAACAACTCAGCGCTCCCAGGCAACTCCGATGGTCTCCCGTCGTGAACGTATCCGTCACGACGGGAAACCATCGGTGCACCGAGGGCCCGCCCCTCCCCTCGTGGCATCCGGTAACCGCAGGTTCCGATCCACACCGCGCCCCTCAACTGCCGATAAGCTGCCTTATGACATTATTCCTGGCGAGGGGCACGGAACTCGATCCGATCAGGCCACGATCCGCCCGCCCGGCGGTGGCCCGAGCAGCGGCTGCACGATCGTCGAACTGATCGCTCCCTCCCACGGCAGCCGCCCCTGACAGTCCGCCCACACCGCCTGCACCGCGCTCACCTGCCCCTGCCCGTACAGTCCGACGGCACTGAGCAGCCACGACTCGCATTCGCGCACCTGAACGAGGAACAGATCGAGGCCGCCCGCGGAGATCCGCTCCCCCGGCTCCAGATGGTCGCCGTGCCACATCCGGTGGCCGAGTTCGTTGAGGACCACCGCCGACTGGTCGGCCACCCGCCCGGTGAGTACCACCTCCGGACAGTCGATCTCGGTCAGTCCGACGGTGTAGCAGAAGGCCGGGTGAACACCCCGGTCGTCGATGGCGGACTCCACGTACTGCAGCGCCCACCCGCACCGGTCGATGGTGTGCAACATCGCTCGCCGGGCCTGCTCCGGCGTCATTCCGTCACAGATCTCACACATGGTGGCCCTCCCAGAAGTCGAATGTATGTTCGACTTCTCATCATGCACCGGACCACCGACAGGAATCGGCCAGGGCGGGGTGACCTGGCACCGACCTGACGTCCTCGCCGTCAGCCAGGATGTGTTGCGGCTGCGAGATCGACACCGAGATCCGGGTAGTCTCGACCTGCGCGGACCCGTTCCTCACGATCCGGCGCCGATCATCGGAGGCAACCCCGTCATGTCCACTCCCGCCTCGACCGGGCCCACCTTCGCGGCCCTCGGGCTGCCACCGCTGCTCGTGCAGTCCCTGAACCGGGAGAAGATCACCGCCCCGTTCCCGATCCAGGCCGCGACCATTCCCGACATCCTCGCCGGCCGTGACGTCCTCGGCCGCGGCCCCACCGGGTCCGGCAAGACGCTGGCCTTCGGGCTGCCGATGTTGGTCCGACTCGCCGGGGCGCCGAGTGCGCCGGGTCGCCCCCGCGGCCTGGTGCTCGCGCCGACGAGAGAGCTTGCGGCGCAGATCGAACGGGCCCTGGACGAGTCGGCGCTGGCGCTCGGCCTTCGCCTCGCCGTCGTCTACGGCGGTGTGCCCACCAAGAAGCAGGCGCAGCGGCTTGCGCGCGGGGTGGATCTGCTCGTCGCGACGCCCGGACGCCTCGCCGACCTGATCGACCAGGGCGCCGTGTCGCTGCAGGACGTGCGCGTGACGACGATCGACGAGGCCGACCACATGGCCGAGATCGGCTTCCTCCCCCAGGTGACCACTCTGCTCGACCGCACTCCTGCAACCGGTCAGCGGCTGCTCTTCTCGGCCACCCTCGACGGCGAGGTGGACACGCTGGTCCGCACGTACCTGCGTGATCCGGTGACGCACGCGACCACTGCGGCGGCCGCGGTGGTCGAGGGCACCGACCACCACATGCTCTTCGTCTCCCGGACCGACAAGCAGGCCGTCGTCGCGGAGATCGCCGCGCGGGCAGGCCGGACAATCCTGTTCGTGCGCACCCAGCACGGCGTGGACCGGGTGGTCGAGCAGTTGCGTTCGGTCGGGGTCGTGGCGGGCGCGCTGCACGGCGGCAAGTCGCAGAACTACCGTACCCATGCCCTCGCGGCGTTCACCTCGGGCGAGACGCCGGTGCTCGTCGCGACCGACGTTGCCGCCCGCGGCATCCACGTCGACGACATCTCCCTCGTCGTGCACGTGGACCCTCCCGCCGAAGCGAAGGACTACCTGCACCGAGCCGGCCGTACGGCGCGGGCCGGCGAGACCGGCACCGTGGTGACACTGGTGACCGAAGACCAGCGCGCGGAGGTCGCCGCGCTGACTCGCAAGGCGGGCATCGACCTGGTCGGCGTCGACGTGCGCCCCGGGCACCCGCGACTGACCGCGCTGACCGGTGCGCGAGCGCCGAGCGGCGTGCCGGTCCCCACCCCGACCGCATCCGTCCCGACGCCGACCGCCGAGAGCAAGCCCTCCCGGCAGGGCGACCGACGCAAGCGACCCGGATCGACGACGGTGCGCGGAGTTCGCGGTGGATCGCGCGGCGGTCGCGGCGCGGGAGCGAGCGGAGGCAGGCGCCGAGGAGGAAGCTGACAGGCATGGACCTGCCGCTGCTCGCCATCGCGCTCGCGCTCGTCGGGGCACTGCTGTTCGCCGTCGGCTCGGTCTTCCAGCAGAACGCGGCCGCCGGTGTCTCCGAGGACGACGCGCTGCTGGGCGAACTGATCCGCAGTCCCCGCTGGTGGGCCGGACTGCTCGGCGACGTCGGCGGGTACGGGTTCCAGGCCGCCGCACTCGGTCTCGGCTCGGTACTGGTCGTGCAGCCACTGATCGTGAGCACCCTGCTGTTCGCGCTGCCCCTGTCCGCCAGGTTCTCCGGGACCCGGATGACCGGGCGCACCTGGGCCACCGCGATCGCCCTCGCCGTCTCACTCGCGGTGTTCCTCGTCGTCGGCGACCCGACCGAGGGTGACGACTCGGCGACGCTGCGGCACTGGGTGATTCCACTGGCTGTCCTCGCCGGACTGTGCGTCGTCGCGGTTGCGGTGAGCGCGGCCCGGATCGGGCCCGGCCCGCGCGCGCTGCTGCTCGGATTCGCCAGCGGCGCGCTGTACGGCGTCGCAGTCGCGATGACCAAGCCGGTGATCACGAACTTCGACCACGGCCTCGGCGCGGTCCTCACCGACTGGGTGACCTGGGGACTGGTCGTCGCGGGAATCGGCGGTTTCTACCTGCAGCAGCTCGCCTTTCACGCCGGATCACTCGCCGCGTCGTTGCCCGCGATCACCATCGGGGAGCCGTTGGTCGCGGCCTTCCTGGGGTTCACGGTCCTCGGTGAACGCCTGCGCGTCGCCGGGCCCGGCATCGCGGTGATCGTCGTGGCGGTGATCGTGATGATCGTGACCACCGTGGAACTCTCGCGCTCGCAGGCCCGCTCGACCCCCGGCGAGCCGGCCGCGGACCCGGTAGCGTCCTGACACGTGCGCTTCCTCGACGATCAGCAGCCGCCCTACGACCTGACCTACGACGACGTGTTCCTGGTTCCGAACCGGACCGAGGTGACCTCTCGGTTCGATGTCGACCTGACCACCGTCGACGGGTCCGGCACCACGATCCCGATCGTGGTCGCGAACATGACCGCGGTCGCCGGCCGGCGGATGGCCGAGACCGTCGCCCGGCGTGGCGGCATCGTGGTGATCCCGCAGGACGTACCGGCCACGGCGGTCTCGGAGACCGTCGGCTGGGTCAAGGCAAGGCACCTGGTCGCCGACACCCCCGTGATCCTCGGCCCCGACGATTCCGTCTCCGACGCGTTGGCGCTGCTGCCCAAGCGGGCGCACGGCGCCGTGGTCGTCGTCGTGGACGGCCGCCCGGTCGGGGTGGTGACCGAGGCGGCCTGCGCGGACGTCGACCGGTTCACCCGTCTGAGCGCGGTGGCGGTGTCCGACTTCGCGACCGCCCCGGTCTCGGCATCCCCGCGCGAGGTGTTCGAACTGCTCGAGTCCCGGCACGATCCACTCGCGGTGATCGTCGAGGACGACGGCACCCTCGCCGGGGTGCTCACCCGGACCGGCGCGATCCGCGCCGGCATCTACGAACCGGCACTCGACACGGCCGGTCGACTGCGGGTCGCAGCCGCCGTCGGCATCAACGGCGACGTCGCCGCCAAGGCGGCCGCCCTGGTCGAGGCGGGCGCGGACGTACTGGTGATGGACACCGCACACGGGCACCAGCAGAAGATGCTCGACGCCCTGTCCGCGGTCGCCGCACTCGACCTCGGCGTCCCGATCGCCGCCGGCAACGTGGTCTCCGGGGCCGGCACCCGCGACCTGATCGCTGCGGGCGCGAGCATCGTCAAGGTCGGCGTCGGACCCGGCGCCATGTGCACGACCCGGATGATGACCGGCGTCGGCCGTCCGCAGTTCTCCGCGGTCGCCGAATGCGCGGCGGCGGCAAGGGAACTCGGTGCACACGTGTGGGCGGACGGCGGCGTGCGTCACCCGCGGGACGTGGCGCTGGCACTGGCCGCGGGCGCCTCCAACGTGATGATCGGGTCCTGGTTCGCCGGCACCCACGAGTCTCCCGGCGACCTGCGCTACGACCAGTCGGGCAACGCCTACAAGGAGAGCTTCGGCATGGCCTCGAAGCGGGCGGTCGCCGCGCGCACCGCCACCGACAGCGCCTTCGACCGGGCCCGCAAGGGACTGTTCGAGGAGGGCATCTCGCACTCGCGGATGCGGTTGGACCCGGTCCGACCGGGCGTCGAGGACCTGATCGACCACATCTGTGCCGGCGTGCGCAGTACCTGCACGTACGCGGGCGCGCGGAACATCGAGGAGCTGCGGGACAAGGCCGTGCTCGGCGTGCAGTCCGCGGCCGGCTTCGCGGAGGGCCGGCCCCTGCCCGCCGGTTGGTGACGACGCCGCAACGTTCCCGGCCCGTCGGCCCAAGAGGACATAACGCCCGCTGCCGGTAGAATGATGGTCTCGACGCAACAGTGCGCCCGGTTTGCCGTACCCATCTACAGCTTCGGACAGTCCGTGTCCCGGACACCCGAGGCCGACGGGACGGCCGGGGTGGGTCAACCCGATCCGCCTCCCCCGGGCACGACAGGAAGGAACAAGGTGCCTGAGGCACCCACACTGGAGCCCGCCGGCTCCGCTCATTCCGGCGACGCCGAATCCGGCGACGGGGCTTCCACTTCGGAGGGCTCCTCTACCGAGCCGGGCGACAAACCCGGCGCTCCACACGATTCCCACCCCATCCCATCTCGAACCCCGAGTCGGGGGCGATAGACGATGCAGATCGCACTCACCGTCGTCAGCCTGATCGGCTTTCTCGCCCTGACCGCGGGCACCGCCCTGTTCGTCGCTGCGGAGTTCTCGCTCACCGCTCTCGAACGCAGCACCGTCGATGCGCACGCGCGCGGCGGCGACCGGCGCTCGCGCCAGGTCCAGCACGCGCACCGCACCCTGTCCTTCCAGCTGTCGGGCGCGCAGCTCGGCATCACCATCACCACACTGATCACCGGTTACATCGCAGAACCGGTGCTGGCGAAGTTCATCACCCCGATCCTGTCCGCGATGAACGTCAGCGAGTCGGTCGCCTCAGGCATCTCGCTCGCGGCCGCGCTGATCATCGCGACATCGCTGTCGATGGTCTTCGGTGAGCTCGTCCCGAAGAACCTGGCCATCGCACATCCGCTGGGCATCGCCCGGTTCACGGCGGGAGCGATGGCCGGATTCTCGAAGGTGTTCAAGTGGGCCATCAACGGTCTCAACGGCACCGCGAACTGGGTGGTGCGCCGGCTCGGCATCGAGCCTGCCGAGGAACTGCGATCCGCGCGTTCCCCGCAGGAGCTCGGGTCCCTGGTCCGGATCAGCGCCCGCCGCGGCGCCCTCGACCCGGCCACCGCGCTGCTGGTGGACCGCTCGTTGCGGTTCGGCGAGCGCAGCGCGGAGGAGCTGATGACGCCCCGCGTCAAGATCGAGACCCTCGAAATCCGTGACACGGTGGCCGATCTCATCGACGCCGCGTCCCGTACCGGCTTTTCCCGGTTCCCCGTCGTCGACGGTGACCTGGACGACACGGTCGGCGTCGTGCACATCAAGCAGGCGTTCGTGGTGCCGACCACCGGCCGCGCGACCACCCCGCTGATCGCGCTCGCGCAGAAGGTGCCGGTCGTCCCGTCCAGCCTGGACGGCGACGCGGTGATGGAGCAGGTGCGCGCCGACGGCATGCAGGTCGCGCTCGTCGTCGACGAGTACGGCGGTACCGCCGGCATGGTGACCATGGAGGACCTGATCGAGGAGATCGTCGGCGACGTCCGGGACGAGCACGACGACCCGGAGATCGAGGTGCAGCGCAGCGGCGACAGCTGGATCTGCTCGGGCCTGCTGCGCATCGACGAGGTCAGCCGCGCCACCGGGTACGCCGCGCCGGAGGGCGAGTACGACACCCTCGGCGGGCTCGTCCTGGCGCACCTGGGCCGGATCCCCGAGGTCGACGACGAGGTCGTGCTGCCGAACCCGGCGGGCGACGGTCGCCCGGACGCGCACGGCGGCTGGATCGCCCGCGTCACCGGTATGGACGGCAGGCGCATCGACCGCGTGTCCCTGACCCCGGTCCCGGCCGAGGAGATCAGCAAGCACGCGGCCACCGCGTCGACCGACACCGAGGAGTCCACGCATGGGTGACCTGTTCGCTGTCCTGCTCGCGGTGCTGTTGCTGGCCGGCAACGCCTTCTTCGTGGCGGCCGAGTTCGCCCTGATCTCCGCCCGCCGCGACCGCCTGGAGGCACTCGAGGCGCAAGGCAAGAAGCGGGCCCGCACCGTCATTCGCGCCGGCGAGCACCTGTCGCTGATGCTCGCGGGCGCGCAGTTGGGCATCACGATCTGTTCGATCCTTCTCGGTCGCGTCGGCGAGCCGGCGATCGCGCACCTGATCGAGAAGCCGCTCGACCTGTTCGGCGTACCCGACACGCTGCTGCACCCGATCGCCTTCACGGTCGCACTGGCGTTGGTCGTGGTGCTGCACATCCTGCTCGGCGAGATGGTTCCGAAGAACATCGCCATCGCCGGTCCGGAGCGCAGCGCGATGCTGCTGGTGCCGATCCATCTCGGCTTCATCAAGATGGCCAAGCCGCTGATCGCGTTCTACAACTGGTGCGCGAACTCCATCCTGCGTCTGATGCGGGTGGAGCCGAAGGACGAACTCGACACCACCGTCTCCGCGCTGGAGCTGGCGGAGATGATCGGCGAGTCGCGTTCTGAGGGCCTGATCGACGAGGAGGAGCACCGCCGACTCACCCAGGCGCTGCACACCACCGACCTCACGGTCGCGGATGTGTCGATCCCCCTGTCCAAGGTGCACACGGTGCCGCTGACCGATGCGGGCACCACGCTCGGCGACGTCGAGCGTGCGGTCGCCGAGACTGGTTACTCACGTTATCCGGCGCTGCTGGCGGACGGCACGATCGCCGGCTACCTGCACCTCAAGGACGTGCTCGACGAGGTGCTCGACGAGTCCGCGGGACCGGACACGATGATCCCGCGCTCGGACGTGCGACCGCTGCCGCAGCTGCGGATGCAGATGCCGCTCGAGGAAGCGCTGTCCACCTTGCGGCGGGCCAGCAGTCACCTCGGTGCCGTGGTCGACGCCGACGGCATCACCACCGGCATCGTCGCGCTCGAGGACCTCGTCGAGGAGTTCGTCGGGACCGTGCGCGACGCCACGCACCGCGTCGACGATGCGGTGCCGGGGCAGCGGACGCCGTGACGGTGACGGACTCGGCAGTCTCGGGCGGTCCACTCGTGCTCTCGCAGGCCGAGTGGACCGCCCGCCGGGACGCACACCGGGAGCGGGTGGACGCGCTGATCGGCCCGCACGTGTCGCGGCAGACCCGTGGCGAGAAGCACCCGGTGATCGACTTCCTGTTCACCTACTACAGCCTGCGCCCGACCCAGCTGCGGCGCTGGCATCCCGGGTTCGGGGTGCGCCTGACCGGTCCGGCGGCGCGTGAGTACTGGGAGTACTCCGGTTACCGCCGGTGCGAGGACGGCGCCGCCGAGCCCGACCCGCGGTTGCTCGGCCAGCGCCGTTCCATGGCTGAGTTCACCGCACGACTGCTCGCCGGCACCGCCGCGCGGCCCGCACAGCTCGGCTGCTTCGGCCTGCACGAGTGGGCGATGGTCTATCGCGGCGGCGAGCAGGCGGTCCGGCATTCCGGCACGCCGCTGCGGCTCGGTCCCGACGGCACGGACGCGGTGGTCGAGTCGATGAACCTGCGCTGCTCGCATTACGACGCGTTCCGGTTCTTCACCGCGGACGCGGTGGGCCGCAACGAGATTCCGCTGCGCCGCGAGGACCAGGCCGCCCGCGAGCAGCCGGGCTGCCTGCACGCCGGCATGGACTTGTACAAGTGGTGCTACAAGTTGGTCCCGCTGATCGACTCGGATCTGCTCCTGCGCTGCTTCGAGCTTGCGATCGACGCCCGCGAACTGGACATGCGGGCGAGCCCCTACGACCTGGCAGAACTGGGCTACTCGCCGGTGCCGATCGAGACGGCGGCCGGTCGGGCCGACTACGTGCGGACGCAGTCGGCGCTGGCCGAGCGGGCGGCACCGTTGCGAGCGGAGTTGCTCGAGCGCTGCCGGGTGCTGCTGGACGCCGCCGCCGACGGCGAATGACGCAGCCGCGCATCCCAGCCGGCGAGAACCGAACCGGATCAGGGTTCCATCGACGGCTACATTCGGGCCGAAACGACGGTTGTCTCTCGAATGAAGGCGGCACAGGTGAAGCTCACTGACGGACCCATCGACCTCGACGAGTTCGCGCGCCTCAAGGCGTTGTACGGCCCGCTCGCCGAATCGGTGCGCGAACTGGTCGACGCCACGATCCGCACCGAGGTCGACGACGAGGTGATCCGCGAAGTGCACGCCGAGATCGAGGCCGCCACAGCGAAATTGCGCGCGCGCCAACTCGACGGCTCCTTCGGGATGCGGACGACCGTCACGGGCGAGACCTTCTCCTGGGGCAACGCCAGTGTGGGACTGCGCAACGCGGTCGCGCCGCCACTGGTCATCGAGTCCGACGGCGCCGGCCGGTACTGGACGCAGGTGACGCTCGGTGCCGCCTACGAGGGCCCGCCCGGTCTGGTGCACGGCGGCGTCTGCGCGCTGGTCCTCGATCATCTGCTCGGCGTCACGGGCAGCGCGGATGCGCGGCGGCTGACGGGCACCCTGACGTTGCGGTACCGGCGGGGCACCCCGCTCGGACCGCTGCATGCCGAGGCCCGCGTGGCGAGCGTCGACGGACGCAAGGCGACGGTGCGCGGCACGCTCTCGGATGCCGAGGGCGTGACGGTGGAAGCGGAGGGGATCTTTGTCGCACCGGCGGCGTCGGTCTAACCGAACACTGGACACCGCAGTCCCCCGCACCTAGATTTCACACGGTGGTCCGGACAGCTGTCCAGGACGCCGACTGTCGGCATACCAGGGGGTTCGATGCGGTTCACGGTCGAGGACATCGACACGAGCGAGGTCGCGCGCCGAAAGGCCCTGTACGGTCCCCTCACCGAGGTGGTCCGGGAACTGATCGACGCGACGATCCGCACGGAGGTCGACGACGACACGATCCGCGAGGTGCACGCGCAGGTTCGGGCCGCGACCGACAGGCTGCGCGCCCGGCAGAGCGACGGACCGTTCGGGGTGCGGTTCACCAACGACGGCGACGGAATGGCCTGGGGCAACGCCGTGATCGGGCTGCGCAACGCGATCGCGCCTCCGCTCACCATCGCACGCGACCCGGACGGCACGCACCGGAGCCAGTTCGTGCTCGGCGCGGCATACGAGGGACCTCCCGGGCTCGTGCACGGCGGGATCTGCGCTCTGGTGCTCGATCAGATTCTCGGCATGACAGCGCTGGCGGGAGACAAGCCGAGTTTCACCGGGACTCTGACGTTGCGGTTCCGTCGCAGCACCCCGCTCGGGCCGTTGCGCGCGCAGGCCCGCGTGGACCGGGTCGAGGGGGTCAAGACCTTCGTCGTCGGGAGCCTGTCCGACGCCGACGGTGTCACCGTCGAGGCCGAGGGCGTGTTCATCCTGCCTGCGTGGGCACGGGAGTGACCGTGCCGCTCCGCCGACGCCGCCATCCGCACCGAGGTCGACGACGCGACCATCCAGCGGGCGCCCGCCGCGGCGCCCCACTCGGACCTCTTCGTGCCGAGGCATGCATCAGTCGGCACCAGGGACGCAAAACCGTTGTCGTCGGCACACTCTCGGATGCCGAGGGCGTCACCGCCGAAGCCGAGGGCGTCTTCATCGGCCCGGCCACCGCGAGCTAGTCACCGCGGTTCCGGAACCGTGGCCCGGGCGTACCAGGCCCGGGCGTCGAGCGAGAACGCCCCGGACGGGAGCGCATCCCGGCACGCGTCGCGCACGCTCGCCTGTTGTCCAGGGGGCAGTGACTGCAGGTACTGGCCGGTGGGCCCGACGCCGAAGGTGAACGGTTCCCAGAAGTCGTCGAAGTCGGTGTAGTCCGCGCGGGCTGTGAGAGCACCACCGACCACGTCGGCCAGTCCGGCTCGGCGGAAGCGTTCCGCGATGTCGCCTTCTGCGGTGCCGGCCATTGCGGACTCCCCCACCACCTCGGGGTCGACCACACGCGCAGCGGTCCAGAACAGTCGCAGCATTGCCATGCCGCCGGTGGCGATGTCCCACATGCAGGCGGCGACGGCGCCACCCGGCCGCGTGACCCGAGCCATCTCGCGCACACCCAGGTCGGGATCACTCATGAACCCGAGCACGAGACAGGACAGTGCGGCGTCGAATTCCCCACTCGCCCAGGGCAACTGTTCGGCGACGCCCTCCTGGATGTCGGCACCGGGATTACGCTCCCGGCAGGCCGCCACGAACTGCGGCGCCGGATCGATCGCGGCGACGTTCGCGGCGCCCACCCGAGCGACGAGTTCCCGGGTCAGGCCACCCGGCCCGCAGCCGACATCACAGACCCGACCGCCGGGTGACACGCCGACGGCGTCGACGAGCTCGACCGCGAGGGTCGGCGTGTAGCGCCCCATGAAGCGGTCGTACTGCTCGGCCGGTGCGGCAAACTGCATGGGTCCAAGTCCACCGGAAGCGGATGCACTCGTCAAGGGCGCGCGACCGGTGCCGGAGCCCCGTGGACTGAACGCGATCCTCGATTCCTGTCGGACCACCTCGCTACAATTCGAACATGCTTTCGACAGCGGGCGCCGGGCAGATGGAGCAACACCTTGCCGCCCTCGACGCCGCTGTCGAGGGCCTACTCACCGACGGGGTGTCGGGCTTGTCGGACGCCGACGTGGTCGAAACACTCCAGCGGATGGAGACCTCGCTTCGGAAGGCCGCGGCCGTCGGCCACCGCCTGATCGCCGAGGCAGTCCAGCGGTCGTTGCCCAGCCGACTCGACTGCAAGTCGATCAACGACCTGCTGATCAAGTCGCTGCGCATTTCCGCGGCCGACGCCACACAGCGGGCCAAGGGCGCCGATTCGGTCGGCATCTGGCGGAACCTGAACGGGGCAACGCTGCCTGAAACACTCCCCGCCACCGCTCAGGCGGTACGCGAGGGCGCGGTGGGGCCGGATCACGTGACCTCGGTCGCGAAGGTCATCCGCAAGGTCCCCGCCACAGTTGCCCGGGACAAGGCCGAGGTGGCCGAGCGGATTCTCGCGGAGTTGGCCCGGTCCTCCACACCCGAGGACGTCAAGAAGGTCGGCGCGAACCTCATCGCCCATCTCGACCCCGACGGCAATGCCCCCGACGAGCGGGAACGCGCACGCCGGCGCGGATTACGCATGGGCAAGCAGGATGAGGACCTCATGACGCCGATCTCCGGCCTGCTCGACCCGGAGACGCGGGCGCTGCTCGAGCCGCTGCTCGCGAAACTCGCACGGCCGGGCATGAACAACCCCGACGATCCCGGATCCCCCGCGGGCGACGTCGACTCCCCGACCCTCGACCGTGACGCTCTCGCCAAGGCCGCCGCCCGGGACACTCGCACGGTCGCACAACGCAACCACGACGCGCTGAGGGTGTCGCTCCGTCACCTGCTCGGATCTGGCGCACTGGGAAGTCACCGTGGCCTGCCGGTGACCGCGATCATCACGATGAGCCTCCAGCAGCTGGAAGAGTCGACTGGGATTGTCACCACCGCCTCGGGCGGCCTCGTGCCGATCAAGGACGCACTACGCATGGCCGAGCAGGCGCACCCCGTGCTCGTGCTGTTCGACCACAATGGCCGACCGCTGCATCTCGGACGCACCAAGCGTCTCGCCTCCGCCGATCAACGGCTCGCACTGTTCGCTGCGTCGCGTGGCTGCACCCGGCCCGGGTGTGACGCTCCGGCGACGATGACGGCCGTACATCACGTCGACGAGTGGAAGAACAACGGTCAGACGAACATCGACACCCTCGACCTCGCCTGCGACTGCTGCCACGCGCTGATCAAGGACGGCCCCGGCGGCTGGAAGACCCGTGTTGCACCGCCGGATTCCGAGAATCCGGGCCGCACCGAGTGGATCGCGCCCGCGCACATCGATCCCGAGCGCAGACCTCGGGTCAATCACCGCCACCACCTCGACGACATGATCGCCGAGGCACTCCGGAACGACCAGGCGCGCAAGGACGCGGAGTGGCGGGATCGGCACCGGAAAGGCGAGCGGCGCGGCGGAGGATCACGCGGAGACGACATGAGCGCGGCAAATGACGACGAGGCCCCGTGACAGCGGCCGAATTCTGTAGCGCGGAGCCTCGATCGGTACGATCGGTCGATATGACTTCGGACCAGTTCGCGGAGTCCGGGCTGAGCGAGTGCGCCCGATCTGAATCGGACTGCATGCCGGGGTTCGGCGCGCTTCTTGGCGGACTTGCACTTGCCGGAATTGGCGTGGTGCTGTGGGTGGCGTTTGCGGCCGCAGCTACGAGCGGGATCATCTCCGCGAAGGCGGGAATTCTCAGCCGAACAGTGTGGATCGTTGCTGTCTGGGCCGTTCCATTCGTCGGGGCTCTAGCATGGATTGCCTACGGGCGGCGTCAACAGTCGTTAGCGGCGTGATGGCCCACCAATGTCCGTAACTGGATGCCGATCACCTAATCGACTAGCGCCGCCGACAGGACCCGGCCGCGCCCACCATCCACGTGCCCCCGGCAATCTTGACCCAACCAGTACGCTTGGACTGTTACCCCACCAGGACAAACAGCTAGCGGATTACCGCCGAGTAACATGTTGTTGGTCTACATGAGGCATCCCCAGAAAAGTGAGGCAATTCATGACTGAGCGCGTTCAGGTCGGTGGTCTTCAGGTCGCCAAGGTTCTCCACGACTTCGTGGGCACCGAGGCTCTTCCCGGCACCGGTGTAGACGCCGACGCTTTCTGGGCCGGCGCCGTCAAGGTCATCGAGGACCTCGCCCCCAAGAACAAGGCGCTGCTCGCCAAGCGCGACGACTTGCAGGCGAAGATCGACGCCTGGCACCGCGACCACCTCGGAACCGAGTTCGACGCCACCGAGTACAAGGCATTCCTGCAGGAGATCGGCTACCTGCTGCCAGAGCCCGCGCCGTTCGCCGTGCAGACCCAGAACGTGGACGCCGAGATCGCGACCACCGCGGGCCCGCAGTTGGTGGTCCCGGTGCTCAACGCCCGGTTCGCGCTCAACGCCTCCAACGCCCGCTGGGGCTCGCTCTACGACGCCCTCTACGGCACCGACGCCATCTCCGAGGCCGACGGCGCAGAGAAGGGTAAGGGCTACAACAAGGTTCGCGGCGACAAGGTCATCGCCTGGGCCCGCGAGTTCCTCGACGCCGCGGCGCCGCTCGCGTCCGGCAGTCACGCCGACTCGAAGCGCTACTGGATCGACGGGACCGAGCTGAAGGTCGAGCTCACCGACGGCACCGTCACCACTCTCGCCCAGCCGGAGAAGTACGTCGGCTACCTCGGCGAGAAGGACGCGCCCACCTCGGTCCTGCTGCGCAACAACGGATTGCACGCCGAGATCCAGATCGACGCCACCTCACCGATCGGCCAGACCGACGCGGCGGGCGTCAAGGACGTGGTCCTCGAGTCCGCGCTCACCACGATCATGGACTTCGAGGACTCCGTCGCGGCAGTCGACGCCGACGACAAGGTCGTCGGCTACCGCAACTGGCTGGGCCTCAACCGCGGCGACCTCGCCGAGGAGATCAGCAAGGGCGGCAAGTCCTTCACCCGCACCCTCAACGGCGACCGCACCTACACCGCCGCCGACGGTTCCGAGCTGAGCCTGCACGGCCGCTCGCTGCTGTTCGTCCGCAATGTCGGCCACCTGATGACCAACCCCGCGATCCTCGACGCCGACGGCAACGAGGTTCCCGAGGGCATCCTGGACGCGCTGATCACCAGCCTCTGTGCCGTGCACGGTCTGTCCAAGAGCGAGGCGAACGGTCCGCACGACAACAGTCGCACCGGCTCGGTCTACATCGTCAAGCCCAAGCAGCACGGCCCCGAAGAGGTCGCGTTCACCACCGAACTGTTCGGCCGCGTCGAGCAGGTACTCGGCCTGCCCGCCAACACCCTCAAGGTCGGCATCATGGACGAGGAGCGCCGCACCACGGTGAACCTGTCCGCCTGCATCAAGGAAGCGATCGACCGGGTCGTGTTCATCAACACCGGCTTCCTCGACCGCACCGGCGACGAGATCCACACCTCCATGGAGGCCGGCGCGATGGTGCGCAAGGCCGAGATGAAGAAGCAGCGCTGGATCTCTGCCTACGAGGACTGGAACGTCGACAAGGGCCTCGCCGCCGGACTGCAGGGCAAGGCTCAGATCGGCAAGGGCATGTGGGCCATGACCGACCTGATGGCGGACATGCTCGAGCAGAAGATCGGCCACCCCAAGGCCGGCGCCAACACCGCATGGGTGCCCTCGCCCACCGGCGCCACCCTGCACGCCACCCACTACCACCGCGTCGACGTGTTCGCGGTGCAGGACGGCCTGAAGGGCAAGCCGCGCGCCACCGTCGACGACATCCTGACCATCCCGCTCGCCCCGAGCACCGACTGGTCGGACGCGGAGAAGAAGGAGGAACTGGACAACAACTGCCAGTCCATCCTCGGCTACGTGGTCCGCTGGATCGACGCGGGCGTCGGCTGCTCCAAGGTGCCGGACATCCACGACGTCGCGCTCATGGAGGACCGTGCCACGCTGCGCATCTCGAGCCAGCTGCTCGCCAACTGGCTGCGGCACGGCATCGTCACCGAGACCGAGATCGTCGCCGCGCTCGAGCGCATGGCCCCCGTGGTCGACCGCCAGAACGAGGGCGACGCCGACTACCGCCCGATGGCGCCGAACTTCGACTCCAACATCGCCTGGCAGGCAGCCAAGGAGCTGATCCTCGAGGGCGCCAAGCAGCCGAGCGGCTACACCGAGCCGATCCTGCACCGCCGCCGCCGGGAGTACAAGGCCGCCAACGCCTGATCCGCCAGCACATACGACGCCGCCGCCCGACAGTCCGGGCGGCGGCGTCGTCGTACGCGCACCCGGTGTCGTCACTTCCGGCGGCCGGCCGGAGCAACTCCGTAGACTGCCGAGGGAGAACTCGCACGGGCGTCCGGGGCCACGCGCGATCGACAGGACTGGTCCGGCGATGGTGGACGGAGACGAGGGCACGTGGGTGAGCATCGCGGCGGTCAGGGTGCACGAGGGGTGAGCAAGGGCCCGATCATCGCAGTGGTCACGGTGGTCGTGCTCGTGCTCGCCGTGCTCGGCTGGTTCCAACTGCGGGACCGCATCTCCGACCAGGGCACCCAGGCCGCGCAGACCTGCGTCGAGGGCAACGCCGTCCTCGACGTCACCGCGGATCCCGACATCTCGGCCCAGATCAGCGACTTCGCCGATCGCTACAACAAGACGGCGCCCGTCGTGCGCGACCACTGCATGACGGTGTCGGTCACCGCGGAACCGTCCGCCACCACCGCCGCCGCGCTCGAGGCGGGCGGCGGCGCCCAGTGGGCCGGGACCGGTCCGGCTCCGGCACTGTGGATTCCGCAGAGTTCCCGGTCCGTCGGCGTCCTCGTCGACCACCCGGGCCTGGTCGACGGGCAGCCGAAGTCGGTGGCCGAGTCCCCCGTGATCCTCGCCGCGTCGCCACTGCTGGCGCAGGCGCTGACGATCACGCCGACCGGCTGGCAGGACCTGCCCCGACTGCAGTCCGACCCGAATTCGCTTCCCCCGCTGGGTCTGCCCGGATGGGGCGGACTGCGCCTCGCGATGCCCACCGGCGCCGGTTCGGACGCGACCAGCCTGGCTGCCGAGGCGGTAGCGGCCGGCGTCTCCGGTGCGGGCACCGGCCCGGTCACCGCACAGCAGGCGGCGTCCGCCCCCGTGACGGCGGCCCTGTCCACCCTGAGCCTCGGATCCACCGCCATCGCCGGCGGAGCCCCCACGACCACGGCCGACACCCTGAAGACCCTGGCCGCGCAGCCGACTCCGGCCACCGGCCCCCTGCACGCGGTGCCCTCGACCGAGCAGCAGTTGTACGCGGCGACCTCCGCCGGCGCGGCACTCGGAGGGGTGGTGCTCACCGGCGCGACACCGGTCGCCGATCACCCGGCCGCGATCCTCGCGGCCCAGTGGGTCGACGAGACCCGCAGCCGTGCGGCCGCCCAGTTCGTCGACTTCCTGCGTCAGCCCGAGCAGGCAGACACCCTGCGCGGCGCCGGGTTCCGCGTGGACGGCACCGGGCCCGCCGGCAGCGAGGCGGTCCGGTTCGCGCCGATCACCAGCGTCCTCGCTCCCGCGCCCGCGGATGTGACGCGGGCACTGACCAGGGTCGTCCAGAACCCGGTCGCACCCCGCAATTCGACCGTACTGCTGGATATCTCGGGGTCCATGAGCGACAACGAGGGCAACTCGACGCGACTGCGCAACACTGCGTCGGCTCTGACCGCGCAGGTCGGCGTGACGCCCGACTACTCGAATCTCGGGCTGTGGGTGTACTCGAAGGGCCTCGACGGCGCCAAGGCCTACAAGGTGACGGTCCCGACCGGACCGCTCGCCGAGTCAATCGACGGCGCCACCCGCAGGCAGGCCCTCGATTCCACGTTGAACGGCCTGAAGCCCGCGACCGCGACCTCGACCTACGCCTCGGTCGAGGCGGCGTACGCGGCTGCGGTGAAGGGCTTCGTCGCAGGCCGGCCGAACTCGATACTGCTGATCACGGACGGCCCCAACGACGACACGTCGATCAGTTCACGACAACTGCTCGCGTCGATCAAGGACAGCGCCGTGGACGGCAAACCCGTACGCGTGGACGTGATTACCATCGGCGAGAACTCCGACAGCGCGACGCTGCGTCAACTTGCCGACCAGACCGGCGGCACGCTGGTCGGCGTCCCGTCCTCGGACGGACCCGAACTGAGCTCGGCGATCGGCAAACTCCTCGCCTGACGCCCTCGGGTGGGACGCTGGGTCAGAGGCACCAGGTGATGTCGGCGGAGCCCGGCAGCGGAACTACGAAGCAGATGTTCACCGACCCATTTCCGATGATGCGCTTGTCCGCGGACGCGGTCGGCGCTGCGAGTGCACCGATCGAGACGACGATCGCGGTGACGGCCAGGGCTCGTGCGATTGTGGAAGACATTGCCTGCACCTTTGGCTGGACGACGGCGGCGTGACAGCCACCCTCAGCAATCGTCCTCCGCCCACGACGGGTCACACAAGGTCCGTTCGTCCCGCTCACGGATTCCCCCACCAACGGGCGAAGGGACCCTGCGACCGGGTAGACCGGCACATGGGTCCCTTCACCTTGTCGGCTGGCGAACACTGTGGTGTCAGCTGCTGAACGCCTCGATCGGCGGGCAGGAGCAGACCAGGTTGCGGTCGCCGTGTGCCCCGTCGATGCGCCGCACCGGCGGCCAGATCTTGCGGGCCGTCTTGCCCGCCGGGAACACCGCGAGCTCACGCGAGTACGAGTGGTCCCACTCCCCGACCAGGCAGGCCGCAGTGTGCGGGGCGCCGCGCAGCGGGTTGTCGTCGGCCGGCCACTCCCCCGACCCGACCCGGTCGATCTCACGGCGGATCGCGACCATCGCGTCACAGAACCGGTCGATCTCGTCGAGGTTCTCGGACTCGGTCGGCTCGATCATCAGCGTGCCCGCCACCGGGAAGCTCATGGTCGGGGCGTGGAAGCCGTAGTCCGCCAACCGCTTCGCGACGTCGTCGACGGTGACGCCGGTGTCCTTGCTCAGCTGACGCAGGTCAATGATGCACTCGTGCGCGACCATCCCGTTCTCGCCCGTGTAGAGCACCGGGAAGTGCTCGTCGAGTCGGCGGGCGATGTAGTTCGCGGATGCGATCGCGGTGAGCGAGGCCTGACGCAGGCCGGCCGCGCCCATCATCCGGATGTAGGCCCAGGTGATCGGCAGGATCGAGGCGCTGCCGTACGGCGCCGCGGACACGGTCGGGCCGGTGCCGAGCTGCGGGGCCAGCGGGTGGCCGGGCAGGAACTGCGACAGGTGCGCGCGCACCGCGACCGGACCGACGCCGGGGCCGCCGCCGCCGTGCGGGATGCAGAACGTCTTGTGCAGGTTCAGGTGGCTGACGTCGCCGCCGAACCGGCCCGGCCGGGCCAGCCCCACGAGAGCATTGAGGTTCGCGCCGTCGACGTACACCTGGCCGCCGGCGTCATGCACGGCCGCGCAGATCTCGGCGACCTCGTGCTCGTAGACGCCGTGTGTGGACGGGTAAGTGATCATGATCGCCGCGAGCCGCTCGGCGTGGTCGGCGATCTTCGCCTTGAGGTCGTCGAGGTCGACGTCACCGTTCGGGCGGCAGCCGACCACCTCGACGCGCATCCCGGCCATCACCGCGGATGCGGCGTTCGTGCCGTGCGCACTGGACGGGATCAGACAGGTGTCGCGGTGGTCGTCACCGCGACTCAGGTGGTAGTTGCGGATCGCCAGCAGGCCCGCGTACTCGCCCTGGCTGCCCGCGTTCGGCTGCAGGCTCACCGCGTCGTAACCGGTGATCGCCGCCAGCCAGTTCTCGAGGTCCTTGATGATCGCCAGCATGCCGGGCGCGTCGTCGGTCGGCGCGAAGGGGTGCAGCCTGGTGAACTGCGGCCAGGTGATGGCCTCCATCTCCGCGGCCGCATTGAGCTTCATCGTGCACGATCCGAGCGGAATCATGCTGCGGTCCAGGGCAATGTCCTTGTCCGAGAGCATCCGCAGGTAGCGCATCATCGCGGTCTCGGTGCGGTGCTTCACGAACGCCGGATGCGCGAGGAACTCGGAGGTCCGAGCCAGCTCCGCAGGCAGGGACACGGCCGCGTCAGCCACCCCGGCGCGCACGCCGAACGCCGCGAGCACCGATTCCAGGTGCGCGGTGGTGGTGGCCTCGTCGCAGGAGATCCCGACGTGGTCGGCGTCGACAAGGCGCAGGTTCACGTTCCAGCCCTTGGCCGCCGCGACGACCTCCTCGGCGCGACCGGGCACCCGGGCGAGGACGGTGTCGAAGAACCGCTCGTGCACGACCTCCACGCCCGCGGCGCGCAGCCCGGACGCCAGCGCGCGGGCCTGACCGTTGACCTGACGCGCGATCGCGGTCAGGCCCTCGGCGCCGTGATAGCTGGCGTACATCGCCGCGACCACCGCGAGCAGCACCTGGGCAGTACAGATGTTCGAGGTCGCCTTCTCGCGGCGGATGTGCTGCTCGCGGGTCTGCAGTGCGAGCCGGTAGGCCTTGTCGCCGTCGGCGTCCACCGAGACCCCTACGAGGCGGCCGGGCAGCTGCCGGGCGAGCTTCGAGTGCACCGCGAGGTAGCCGGCGTGCGGGCCGCCGAAGCCCATCGGGACGCCGAAACGCTGGGTGGTGCCGAAGCACGCGTCGGCACCCTGCTCGCCGGGCGGGGTCAGCAGGGTCAGCGCCAGCAGGTCCGCTCCCACCGCGACCAGCGCGCCACGCTCGTGCGCGGCGGCGATCAGCGCGGAGTGGTCGACGATGCGGCCGGACGCGCCGGGCAGCTGCGCCAGCACACCGAAGAAGTCCCCGTCGGGCAGGCCCTGCGAGAGGTCCGCCTCGACGAGCTCGATGCCGAGCGGGGTCGCCCGGGTCTCGATCACGGCCCGGGTCTGCGGGAAGAGGTCGGCGTCGATGACGAACCGCGGGGACTTGCTGCGGCCGGCGCGGCGCAACAGCGTCATCGCCTCGGCGGCGGCGGTCGCCTCGTCGAGCATCGACGAGTTCGCCACCTCCATGCCGGTGAGGTCGGCGACCATGGTCTGGAAGTTGAGCAGCGCCTCGAGCCTGCCCTGGCTGATCTCGGGCTGGTACGGCGTGTACGCGGTGTACCAGGCGGGGTTCTCGATGAGGTTGCGCACCAGCACCGGCGGGGTCAGGGTGTCGTAGTACCCGAGGCCGATCATCGAGGTGGCGACGGTGTTGCGCTGCGCCAGTTCGGTCAGCTCGGCGAGCACCTCGTGCTCGGAGACCGGCGCGGGCAGCACGTCGAGTCCGTCGCTGACCCCGGCCGAGGCGGAGTCGAGAATGCTGGCGGGCACCGCCTTCGCCGCGATCTCGTCCAGCGCGTCGACCCCGATGACGTCCAGGATGCGCCGCAATTCGGCGGCGTCCGGGCCGATGTGGCGATCGACGAATGCGTGACTTCTGGCGTCTGACTGCTCGAACAAGGCAACTCCCGCAGCGGTTGGGTACGAGGTCACACCGCGCGATGCGGTGCGTTCCTCCCCCTCTGTCGCCTGCTCGTCGCCGCGAGCGCCTGAGAGATTCAGGACCCGACTGGTGTAGGTCCCTTTCCCCGTGGGCGGGTGGGTACTCCCACCGCTTTCCAGAGACGTCGTAGCCCGCACGGTCCTCGGTGCCTGAGAGATTGACGGGGAGGTATTGCTCCTTCGGCGTCCGGACTGATGCTCCGGAACTCTCCCATGCGGCGGCGACGTACCTGCGATTCTAGGCCACGAATTGCCGTGTTCGCGCCGCCGGGACCCCTGACGGGGTGTGCCGCGCGACACACGTCGAGCCGGTGAATAAGCTCGGGTCAGCCGATCTTGCGGTTCGCGCGGTTCTTGCGGCGCGACGCGAGTTCGTCCTCGGGGCTCTGCTCGCTCTCGCCGCCGTCCGCCCGTTCGGCCGGGAAGTCGGCGATGGTGCCGGTCAGCTCCCGCATCGCACCGCTGACCGCGATGCCGAACACGCCCTGGCCGCCCTGCAGCAGGTCCACGACCTCCTCCGGAGAGGTGCACTCGTAGACGGTGGTGCCGTCGGAGAACAACGTGATCTTCGCGAGGTCCCCGACGCCACGCTTGCGCAGGTGGTCGACCGCGACACGAATGTTCTGCAGCGAGATCCCCGTGTCCAGCAGACGCTTGACGATCTTGAGGACGAGGATGTCCTTGAACGAGTAGAGGCGCTGGCTGCCCGACCCCGCGGCACCGCGGATGGAGGGAACCACCAGCGATGTGCGTGCCCAGTAGTCCAGTTGCCGGTAGGTGATGCCCGCGATCTGGCACGCGATCGGCACCCGGTAGCCGACCAGGTCGTCGGGCACCGAGTCATCGGGAAACAGGCCGGGCTGAATGTCCTCGGCACTGATCACCTCGGCGTTGATGTCCTCGCGGACATTCGCGTCCTTCGGCTGATCTCCCACTGACTGCTCCCTCTCGCACGGACAATCCCTACCGTGGATTCATCTCAGGGTACGCCCGGACGAATCACATGGTGGGTGTTCACTGAGACCGAACGCTATGGCTCGACGTATCCGCGGTCAACGCAACACGCCCAGGTAGCTGGACCTTAGCTCGAGAGAATCACCATTTCGCCAGGTGACGGCTGAATCGAGCTAGCCGTCGGTGGCCTTGAAATCGTCCGGCGACACCGATTCGAGGAACTCCTTGAACTTCTCCACCTCGTCCTCACGCTCGTCCGGCATCACCAGGCCGGCCTCCGCGAGCACCGACTCCTCCGCGTAGATCGGCACGCCCGCGCGCAGCGCGATCGCCACCGAGTCGGACGGTCGGGCAGACACCGTCAGGTTCTCGTCGAAGACCAGGTCGGCGTAGAAGGTGCCCTCCTGCAGGTCCACGATCCGCACCTCGCGCAGCGTGTGCCCGAGCGCACCGATCAACGTCGTGATGAGGTCGTGCGTGAGCGGACGCGCCGGCTCGACACCTTGCTGTTCGAGGACGATCGCGGTGGCCTCGGTCTGCCCGATCCAGATCGGGAGGTAACGGTCGCCGTCGGATTCCCGGAGCAGCAGGACGGGCTGATTCTGTGGCTGCTCAACACGAATCCCGACCACACGCATCTCGCTCATCGCGTCTGCCTCCCGTCTGCCGTCCCTTGCACGTGAACCGTGAAGGCGCCCGAACCATGAAGCGGTACCGTCGATTCTATTCGAACCTCGCGCACCATTCGACTCTCGTCTCACCTCGCGGGCAAGACATTCGATCAGCGGTCGAGTGCACCGCGAACAGCCGCCTTCACCAGGCAGGTGTGCAGCGTCAGCGACAGCGCCGCGAGCTCGCGCACCATCTCCTCGGCGCGGTCGCGCGCGCCCGCATCGCGACCCTTGGCCACCGGTCCGGCGATCTGGGCGACCAGCCCGGCCTCGCGGTCGGCCGCGAGCTTGAAGGCCCGCAGGTGCCGCACCTCGAGACCGAAGCCGGACATCGCCTTCGCGGTGCGTGCGAGGGTGACCGCGTCCTCGTCGAAGAACCCGGCAGCGCCCGGCACAATCAGCCCGCTGCGGATCAGCTCGGCCAGGAACGGCTCGTCAGTCCCGGACCGGGCCAGCAGGTCCACCCGACTGATCCGCACCTCGCGGTGCGGTCGGAACTCCTCGGGCGAGACCTCGCCCGGTGCGACCGTCAAGGCCCGCGGACGGCGCGGGGCCGAGTCCGTGGACCCGACCACCGCAGCGCCACTGTCGATCGCCTCGAGCTGCTCCTTGATCACCTTCAGGGGCAGGTACTGATCCCGCTGCGCGGTGAGCACGAAACGCAGCCGCTCGCAGTCGGTGATCGAGAACCGCCGGTAGCCCGACGGCGTGCGTTCCGGACTGATCAGCCCCTCCGCCTCGAGGAAGCGGATCTTGGAGATCGTGATGTCCGGAAAGTCCGGACGGAGCCGATCCAGGACGGAGCCGATCGACATGCCGCCCTGGGTCTGCTGCCGTACGGCTGTCATCAGCTCCCCGTAGCCGCAGACGAGTCGCCGGCAGTACCGCGGGGGCCGGTCAGGAATACGAGCCGGAACTTGCCGATCTGGACCTCGTCGCCGTTGGCGAGCGTGGCCGAGTCGACCGGCTCGCGGTTGACGTACGTCCCGTTGAGGCTTCCGACGTCGACCACCTGGAACTCGTGCTCGTCCTGCCGGAACTCGGCATGCCGCCGACTGACCGTGACGTCGTCGAGGAAGATGTCGCTGTCCGGGTGTCGGCCCGCCGAGGTGGTGGGCTGGTCGAGCAGGAACCGGGAACCCGCATTGGGGCCGCGCTTGACGACGAGCAGGGCCGATCCGGCCGGAAGACCCTCGACACCCGAAACGGGCGCCTCAGCGGCTGGCGGGGTGGCCGTTGCACCGTCCAGCTCGCTGAGGAAATCCGCACGGAAGACAGACGTGGTCTCCGCCGGTGTTTCCCCGTAGACCGCGTCGTTGTCGTTGTCGCTCACCGTTTCTCCTCCTCAGTCCGATCGATTCGGGAATGGTCCCGAACAAATCTGTAGACACAATCACATACCGATGCGGACCTGCGCCCCGACACGGCGAATGCGCTCCCCTCGACCGTACCCTGCGAAAGCCTGTCCGCGTAGGCAGTCGCCGGTCGGGGCGGGCCGAAACTACTCGCCCGAGACCGCCCGGTACGCCTGCGCGTCCAGCATCTCGGCGAGCGCCGAATCGAGAGTCGCCTCGTCGGCAACCTCCAACTCCACCAGCCATCCCTGTTCGTACGGCGCGGAGTTCACCAGCTCGGGGCTTGCGTCCAAATCGGCGTTCGCCGCAATGACTTTCGCGCTCAGGGGAGCGTAGATGTCGGAGACGCTCTTCGTCGACTCGACCTCGCCGAGCGACTCGCCGGCAACCACCGCCTCGTCCACGGCGGGCAGCTGCACGAAAACCACGTCGCCGAGCTGCGACTGCGCGAAATCGGTGATTCCGACCCGGACGGTGGTCGCACCGGTCCGCTGCACCCATTCGTGCTCCGCCGTGTACAGCAATTCGGAAGGCGTGTTGAGTTCACTCACCGTGAAGTCCTTTCATGACAATCCGGTGCGCGCGGCGGTCGCGGCGGTCGAACCCGGATCTCAGTTTCCGGGCTGAGCGTATTGGCGTGGTTTCGTCTCTCGCAAGGCGGAGATCGTGACCTGCTCCGATTGCTCGACGGTCACCCGGCCGCCACTGCGCGCGACCGTGTCCACCACTCCGCCCGGGATGTTCAGTGCGGCAGCGAGCGTCGGCGGGTCGCCGATCGCGGTCACCCGGTAGGGCGCCGTGATCTCGGTTCCGTCGAGCTGCAGACGACCCGCTGGTCCCGTCACCCAGGAGTTCACACCGATCCGTATCGGCGCAGCTCCTGCGCCCTGCACCTCGATGGCTTCGGCTCCCGCCGCCCGCAGTTCCTGCAGCAGGTCGAGCACGACCTCCGAGCCCACACCGCGGCCCGGATCGGTCACCGTCAGCACCACACCCGGGCCGGTCGCCGGGACCGAACCGACCTGGATCGACAGCGCTGTCAGGCGCGAGCGTGCCTCCGTCAGAGCCGCGTCCGAGCCGCCGCCGCTGCGCTGCAACGTGGCCAACGTCTCCTCGAGCGAGGCGACCTCCTGGCGCAGCGAGGCCTCACGCTGGTTCAGGGTGTCGAGCACCACCAGCAGGTCGGCGGGGCGTGCGGAATCCAGGCTGTCCCCGGAACCGGTGTCGCGCACCTGGGTCGCGATCGCCAGTCCCAGCGCCGCCATCAAGAGCACGGCCAGCAGTCCGAACACCGTCCGGGACCGCCGCACCGACGCCGGTGTCACGGTGTGCCACTCGTGCTTGCCCTCGATCCCGTTCACGGTCGCTCACGCACCGAAGAGCCTGCGCCGCAACGCGGCCGCGTTGCCGAAGATTCGGATACCGAGGACCACCACGATGGCGGTGGACAGCTGCGTCCCGACGCCGAGCTGGTCGCCGAGCCAGACGATGAGCGCGGCGACGAGAACGTTGAACACGAACGAGACCACGAAGACCTTGGCGTCGAAGATCTCGTCCAGGTACGCGCGCAGCCCGCCGAACACCGCGTCGAGCGCGGCGACGACGGCGATCGGCAGGTACGGCTGCACCCCGTCGGGCACCTGCGGCCGAAACACCACGCCCGCAACGATCCCCGCGACGAGCGCGAGGACGCCGTAGATCGCGTACCCGTTCTTCACTGCCTTCACCGGCTTCACTGGCCCCCCACCTCGCGTGCGGATCGAATCTCCCGGGCTGACGCGCCGGGCAGTCGGATGTCGTCGTTCTCGGCGACGGTGAATCCGACGCCGTAAAGCTGTGCCACGCCGGACATCCGGAGGTATGCGTCGCTGACGACGAAGCCGGTCTGCAGCCGTGAGCTGGGACCGATCGCGGAGACGACGTACGGCGAGGGCACCGGTTGGTTGTCCACCAACATCGCCCCACCCGCCTGCCGGATCGTCACCGAGGGTCCGACCCGTACCCCGCCCACCGCCACAGCCTCGGCGCCGCCGGCCCACAGCGCGTTGACCACCGTCTGCAGGTCACGGTCGAGGATCACCGGCTTCGCCCGGGCCGCCGGTCGCGACTGGTCGGACAGGTCGGGGCGGGCGGCCGGGTCGGTCAGCGTGACGACGATCCCCGGGCCGTGCACGGGGTCCAGCCCCGCGGCCTGTTCCTGCGCGCCCAGTCGGGTCAGCACCCCGGATCCCCGGGCGTCGCCGGCCAGGGCCTGGGCCCGCAGCGCGTCCGTCCGGGCGGCCAGGTCGTCGCGGGTGGCGGCCAGTTTCGCGCCACGCGACTCCGCGTCGTGCACCTTGCCGAGGATCTCGCTGCGCACCTGGTCGACCCCGGGTGCCCGGTCGGAGGCCTGCGCGTAGGCCACCCCGAACAGCAGTCCGAGGACGAGACAGCCTGCCACACACCACGCACTCGCGTGCAGCGGGCGGTGCAGCGAGTGCCCCCGCGCCCGGTCCTCGGCGGCCGCCGCGTAGCCCGGGTCGAGTCCCTCGTTCATCAACGCCTTGAGCAGCGAAGGCACCGGGTTGCGGCGAACAGGTTCGTCGCCGACGTGAATTCCGCTCACGGCGACCCGGCCCCCGGGGCACGCTCCCCCGGCGGGTGCTTGCCCGCCGACCCGGCGAGCGGGACCGTTCGCGCGACGTTGCGGGCCGCCAGCAGGTACAGCAGGCCGGTCCACACGTACAGGCCGGTCCCCCACGCGAGCAGCGCGTAACCCCAGGCCCGCCCGTACGGGGCGAACGCCCAGTCGCCCTGCGCGGCCAGCACCAGGGGAAGCGCGAACATCAGCGCGAAGGTGGCGGCCTTGCCGAGGTAGAGCACGGTCGGCGGGGGGAGCCCTCGCCGCCGGTAGATCGGCAGGGTCAGGGCCAGCACCAGGTCGCGGCCGATCAGGATCACCGCGACCCACCACGGGATGATGCCGCGGATCGCGAACGCGATCAGTGTGGAGACGACGTACAGCCGGTCCACCAAGGGATCCAGCAGGCCGCCGAGTTTCGACGTCTGGTTCAGCAGTCGGGCGAGTTTGCCGTCCGCCCAGTCGGTGAACCCGCTGAGCATGAGGATCGCCAGGGCCCAGCCGTCCGCGTGCGGTCCGAGCAGCAGGTACACGAAGATCGGCACGCCGATCAACCGGACCACGCTGAGCAGATTCGGCACGGTCAGGACACGGTCGGTCACGATCGGTTCGGACGGGCCGTCCGCCACCTCAGGTGGCCGGTTTCCGCTGCCCATGTGACCCCCGCGTTCCCTCGTCCGTTCGACTACGGGGACAAGCGTGTCACACGGCCGGCCGCGGGGCGCGGACGCGGGCGACCGCGTCCGCACTCAGGCTGCCGAGATAGAGCCAGCCGTCCGCCTCCCGCACACCCGTGACCGGCGAATAGCTCCCCTTCCCGCCCCGCAGGCTGTGCACGATCGTGCCGCTGCCGTCGAGCCCGAGCACCCAGGCCCGCTGCTCCGGGTCCGGCTGGGCCCAGCCGGGCAGGTTCGCCGCGACCAGGCGCAACGTCGGGTGCGGGGCCATCATGTCCAGCAGCCGCATCCGCGGGCTGTACAGGGCGACCCAGAAGATTCCCGCCGGAGTCTGCGAAGCGACGTTGTCCGGGATGCCGGGCAGGTTCTCCGCCCAGGTGCTGACCCGGCCGACATTCGGTCCGGTGAGATCGACCCGCCGGATCCGGTAGCCCCCGGTCTCCGCGACCACCACGAAGGACCCGTCGGCGGACAGTCCGACCCCGTTGCCGAACTGCAGCCCGTCGGCCAGCAGGTCCGTCTCGCCGGTCACCGGGTCCAGCCGGATCAGCCGGCCCGTCCCGCGGTGTTCGAGCAGGTCGTAGCGATGCTCGGCGATGGAGAACTTGGCCGAGGAGTCGGTGAAGTAGATGATGCCGTCGCGCCCGACCGCCGAGTTGTTGCACGCGACCAGCGGCTGGCCGACAGCGCTGTCGGCCAGCGTCTCGACCCGACCGCGATCGTCGACGCGCAGTACGCCGCGTTCGGCGTCACAGACGAGGTAGCGGCCGTCGTCGAGCACCTCGACGCCGAGGGGGCGGCCGCCGGTGTCCGCGACGACGGTGGGCCTGCCCGGCTCGTCGAAGCGCCACAACCTACCGTCGTCGGTGCCGGTGACCAGGCGTCCGTCGTGGTCGACGGCGACGTCCTCGGGCCCCTTCGCGTCCGGCATCGACCAGCGTTCGGCCGCGTCGAATTCCGGTGCCGGGTCGGGGATCACGTGCGGCGCCGGCGGTGCCTTCCACGCGACTGGGTCGACGCCGGTGCGGTCGAGTCGAGCGAGTACGTCACGGACGAATCCCATAGGGGCAACCGTAAACCGGGTCAGCGCGCAGCGAAGTCCGGTTGCGAGAACCCGGCCACCCGGGTGGCCCGACCGTGGAGGACGACCTCACGGAACTGGTGGATGATCGCCCCGGTCGGGGCGTGCATGGCGCCGCCGCGGAACGGCCAGCGCAACATCGGCGGAGTGCCGGCGATGGCGCCGGTGACGGGCTCGAGCTGTGCGTCGACGTCGACCTCGGCCATCGTCACCTCGAACACGAGGGCCACCTCGTCCGGGTTCGGGGTGATCGGCTCGGTCAGCTCCCCCACCCACAGCACGACGGGGGTGATCACGAATCCGGACCGGGTGACGTAGTCGTCGAGCGCGCCGACGACGGCATCGGCCGGCGCGTGCACCCCCAACTCCTCGGCGAGCTCGCGGACCGCGGCCTGCTCGGGCGTCTCGCCGGGGTCGATACTGCCGCCGGGTAACGCGAACTGCCCGGCGTGCGCACGCATCTTGGGCGGTCGCCGGGTCAGCAGCAGCCGGGCCCCCGCGTCGTCCGTGATCACCGTCAGCGCGACCGCGGCCCGGCGACCACCGGTGTCGGGGACCACGAGCCGGTCGAACGCCGCGACCCGGGCCGCGCAGTCGTCCCGGGTCAGCGCCGGGCCCGCGTCCGTCGGCGCCGTCTCGCCGGGGTCCTCGTCGCTCGGTTTCGGTGTGCTCAGGTCCATCACCCGACCGTAACCTGCACTCAGGGCCGGACGGGCGGCCCGGCGTCGTGTCCGGCGTCGTTCCCGGTCAGCGGGAGGCGAAGTCGGGTTGCGCGAAGTCGACGACGCGGGTGTGACGGCCGTGCAACGCCACCTCCCGGAATTGGTGAATGATCGCCGCGGTCGGCGCGAACAACTGCTCACCGCGGAACGGCCACCGCAGCAACGGTTCAGCCGCACCGGGGAGTGACCGGATCACGGGCTCGGCGTCCCGTCACCGCGTTCGACGACCACGAGCGCGACGGCGGCGACGCGATGCCCGGCCCGGTCCACCGCACACGGCCGGAAGTCGGCGAGCGCGGTGGCGCAGACCTCGCGGGTGAGTGTCGGGGCGTCGTCCATCAGGCGACCCTAGCCCCGTACCGGTTCAGGCCAGGGCGTCGACGAAGGCGCCCTGCCAGACCGTGTCGAACGGTGTGTGTGCGGCGACGCGGCCCTCGATGCCTGCCGTGACGAACTCCTTCGCGAAGTCGACCGCGTCGTGCACGTCGACGCCCTTCGCCAGTTCCGCGGTGACCGCGGCCGCGAGCGTGCAACCCGCCCCCGACACCCGCTCGCGGCCGATCTTCGGTGCGGCGAGGATCGTGACGTCCTCTCCGTCGAAGAGCACGTCCACTGCGTCGTCGCCTGGCAGTTCGACCCCACCCTTGGCGAGGACGTACCGCGGACCGAGGTCGTGGATGCGGCGGGCGGCCTCGACCAACTCGTCGACCGAACCGATGGAATCCATCCCGGCCAGCGTCCGCGCCTCGAACAGGTTCGGGGTCACCACGGTTGCGAGCGGCAGGATCGACTCGCGCAGCGCGGTGTCGGTGTCCAGCGCGGCGCCGGGCTCCTGACCCTTGCAGATCAGCACCGGGTCCAGCACGACGTGCCGCCACGACTGACCGCGCAGCTTCTCGGCCACGACCTCGATGGTCGCGGGGGTGCCGAGCATGCCGATCTTGACGGTGTCGAGGTCGTGGGCGGCGGTCGCGGCCTCGATCTGGTCGGCGATCACCTCCGGAGCGATCGGCACGAACCGGTGCGACCAGTTGTTCTTCGGATCGAAGGACACGATGCAGGTGGTGGTGCCGACGCCGTACACGCCGAGTTCCTGGAACGTCTTGAGGTCGACCTGGAGGCCGGCGCCGCCGGTGGCTTCCATTCCGGCGATGACATATGCGAGGTCGACCACGGTGAGTTCTCCCGACGGGTGGATGAGGTGATGATCCTGCTCAGCCTAACAATCGGCGGGCGCGGGAAAACCACCCGGACCTGCGGCCGAACACGACGAAGGCCGTCCCGGATTTCTCCGGAACGGCCTTCGTTTCTGTCGGGCTGACAGGATTTGAACCTGCGACCACCTGACCCCCAGTCAGGTGCGCTACCAAGCTGCGCCACAGCCCGTCCACTCCCTTGCGGGCGCTCGATGAGATTACATCAGTGCGACTCCGGATCGCGAATCGCCTCGTCGTGGACCGTTTCTCGGCGGACGCGGCGGCGAGTTCCGCCGCCGCGTCGGCCGAAGAGCCTCAGCGCTTCTTGCGCTCCCGCTTCTCCCGCACACGCACCGAGACGCGCACCGGGCTGCCGTCGAAGTTGAACTCCTCACGCAGGCGACGCTCCAGGAAGCGGCGGTAGCCGGCCTCGAGGAACCCCGTGGTGAACAGCACGAACGTCGGCGGACGGGTGCCCGCCTGGGTGGCGAACATGATCCGGGGCAGTCGACCGCCACGCATCGGCGGCGGGGTCGCCGCGACGACCTCCTTGAGCCAGTTGTTCAACCGGCCCGTCGGGATCCGCTTGTCCCAGGAGTCCAGCGCCGTCTCCAGCGCCGGGACCAGCTTCTGCACGGCCCGGCCGGTGTGCGCGGAGATGTTCACCCGCTGCGCCCACGGCACCCGCACCAGGTCCCGGTCGATTTCCCGCTCGAGCATGAGCCGGCGGTCCTCGTCGACGAGGTCCCACTTGTTGAACGCCAGCACCAGCGCGCGACCGGCATCCGAGACCATCGACAGCACCCGCAGGTCCTGCTCTGTGATCGGCTGCGAGGCGTCGATCAGCAGGATCGCGACCTCGGAGGCCTCGATCGCGCCCTTCGTCCGCAGGGACGCGTAGAACTCGTGGCCACTCGCGTGGCTGACCTTCTTGCGCAGACCCGCGGTGTCGACGAAGCGCCACACCTTGCCGCCGAGCTCGACCAGCGAGTCCACCGGGTCGACGGTCGTACCGGCGACGTCGTGCACCACCGACCGTTCGGCACCGGACAGCTTGTTGATCAGGCTGGACTTTCCGACGTTCGGCTTGCCGACCAGCGACACCCGGCGCGGGCCCTGGCCACCGGTGCCCTCGCGCGGGGTCTCGGGCAGCACCGCGAGCACCTCGTCGAGCAGGTCACCGGTGCCGCGGCCGTGGATCGAACTCACCGAGTGCGGCTGACCGAGGCCGAGCGACCACAGCGCGGCCACCTCCGACTCGGTCCGCTCGTCGTCAACCTTGTTGGCCACCAACAGGACCGGCGTCTTCGACCGGCGCAGCACCCGCGCGACGGCCTCGTCGGTGGCGGTCGCGCCGACCACCGCGTCGACCACCAGGATGATGGCGTCGGCAGTCTGCATGGCCTGCTCGGCCTGCCGGGCCACCGACTGCTGCAGGCCCTTCGCGTCGGGCTCCCACCCGCCGGTGTCCTGCACCATGAACCGCCGGCCGGACCAGTTGGCCTCGTAGGAGACGCGGTCGCGGGTGACACCCGGGATGTCCTCGACGACGGCCTCACGCCGGCCGATGATCCGGTTCACGAGCGTGGACTTGCCGACGTTCGGCCTACCCACGATCGCGAGGGTGGGGACGGGGACATGGCCCTCGCCCTCCTCGCCCTCCTCGAAATCGACGAACTCCCAGTCCGATTCCTCGCTCCAGGTTCCGTCGCCGGCGAATTCCGATCCGCCGAAGTCAAGACTGTCGGTCACTGCACTGCTCCAGTTCGCTCACGCACAACCAGCAGCAACCTGCCGATCACGTCGTCTATGCCCAGTTCGCTGGTGTCCACGATCACCGAGTCGTCGGCGGGTCGTAGCGGGGACACCGCGCGGGTGGAATCGAGATGGTCACGGCGCTGCACGTCGGCCAGCACCGCCGCGTAGTCGTCGCCGCGACCCTCGGCGATGTTCTGCGCGTTGCGTCGCTGCGCCCGCGCCTCCGCCGTGGCGGTGAGGTAGATCTTCACGTCCGCGTCCGGCAGCACCACCGTGCCGATGTCGCGCCCCTCGACCACGATTCGGTCGGTGGTCGCGACGAACTGCCGCTGCTTGTCGACCAGGATCGTACGTACCTCGGGCACCGCGGACACCGCCGAGACGGCCTGCGTCACGGCGGCGCCGCGGATCTCGTCGGTGACGTCCTCGCCGGCGAGCAGCACCCGGTCGGAGACCGGATCGGTCCCGATCGACAGCTCGAGCGCCTTGGTCGCCGCAGCAATCGCTGCGGCGTCACCGATGTCGACGCCGCAGCGCAGCACGTGCAGGGTGGCGATCCGGTACATCGCGCCGGTGTCGAGGTAACGCGCGGCGAGGCCGTCGGCGAGGCGACGGGACACGCTGGACTTGCCGGTACCCGACGGTCCGTCCATGGCGACGACGAGGCGGGCACCGACCTGTTCGGTCACAGCCCGACCGCCTTGTACAGCGCGCCGACCTCACCAGGTCCGATGACCCGGAGGGTGCCCGGCCGTCCGTCGCCGAGCGCGACCGGACCGATGTCGGTACGCACCAGGCGGACCACCGGATGGCCGACCGCCTCGAGGAGGCGGCGCACGATGTGCTTGCGGCCCTCGTGCAGCACGATCTTCACCAGGGACTTGCCCTGGTTGACGTCGAGCAGTGCGTACGAGTCGACCTTGGCCGGGCCGTCCTCGAGCTCGACGCCCGCCTTGAGCGTCTTGCCGAGGTTGCGATCGACCACACCGGACACCGTCGCGAGGTAGGTCTTGGGAACCTCGAAGGACGGGTGCATCAGCCGGTGCGCGAGATCGCCGTCGTTGGTCAGCAGGATCAGGCCCTCGGTGTCGGCGTCGAGACGCCCGACGTGGAACAGTCGCTGGCCGGCGGACACCCGTTCGGAGACGATGTCGCCGATGCAGGGGCGGCCCAGGTCGTCGGACATGGTGGACTGCCAGCCGCGCGGCTTGTTCAGCGCGATGTGGACCAGGTCCTTCTTCACGACGACGCGGACGCCGTCGACTCGGACCACGGCGTTCTCGGGGTCGACCCGCAGGCCCTGTTCGACGACGATGCGGCCGTCGACCTCGACGCGACCCTGCTCGATCAGTTCCTCGGCGGCGCGACGCGAGGCCACACCGGCCTGGGCGAGCACCTTCTGCAGGCGCATGCCCTCGCCGGCGGGCAGCTTGGCGGGCGCCGGGCCGTCGGCGTACTGGTGCCGGGCCGGCTTGGCGTTGCTGACCTTGGGAGCGGCCTGCTGGGCGCGCTGCGGCTTCGACGCCTTGGGCTTGCCGTACTTGTTCTTGCCTGCGCCGGCGGGCTGGCCGCGATGCGGCTTCTTGCCTGCACCGGCCTGGCCTGCGGCCGCGCCACGCTCGGTACGATCCTGCGAGACCCGGGCCTCGCCGCCGCGCGGGGCAGCGCCTCGCTGAGTCGATCCACGCTCAGGCCGATCGTAGGAGCCGCGGGACTCGCCGCCTCGGGCGGAATCACGGGGTGCCGAACCCCTCGAACCCGACCCCCTCTGGGGCGCGTCCTTCTTGTTCGTGTTCTTGCGGGCGGGATTGCTCCTGCCACGGTCCGGTGTGCCATCACGGCGAGCGGGTCTGTTCACTTTTGGTCCTGTCACTCTTCGCTATCTACGCGGGTGTCCAACTCGGGTTCGGATCCCGCCCGTGCGGCTCCCAGTTTGGTGAACCGCGGGTCTGACTCCATGTCGTCGCTGATGTCGTCGATGACATCGACGTCGGGCAGCAACGGCGCCAGCGCCGGCAGATCTGCCAGCGAGGCCAGGCCGAGCCGTTCGAGGAACAGCTCGGTCGTCGAATACGTCGTCGCGTTGGTCTCGGAGTCCACACCGGCCTCCGCGACCAGCCCACGGGCGAGCAGAGTGCGCATCACACCGTCGACGTTCACGCCGCGAACCGCACTCACCCGCGCACGGGTCAAAGGTTGACGGTACGCAACAACGGCCAATGTTTCCAAAGCCGCGCGTGTGAGTTTCGACCGAGCGCCGTCGAGCAGCATCCGTTCGACGTACGGAGCGTTCTCGTTGCGGGTGTAGAAACGCCACCCGTCCCCGGCGTACCGCAGGTCGATTCCGCTGCGCCGCGCGGTCAGCTCGGCCGACATCCGGCGCAGCGTCCGTTCGATCCGGCCAGGGGTGTCGCCGACCGCCGAGGCGAGGGCGTCGTTACCCGCCGGCGAGTCCACGACCAGCAACAACGACTCCAGCGCAGACACGAGTTCGTCGTCGTCGAGCCGGTCGTCCGGGTCGACACCCGTGTCCAGATCGAGGTTCGTGTCCAGATCGAGGTCCGGGTCCAGATCGCCCGCCGCGTCTATCTCTGCCGTCTGTTCGAGCTCACTCATCGCAAGTTCGGCGCGGTTACTCCTTCGTTCACCGGGGAGAGGAAGCGCCGTCCTCCTTCCTGTCGGTGGAGTCGGTTACCTTCCCGGGTGTGGAGGAAGTGGTGCGCTACAACTACCGGCTCCGGCCCGGCGCGATAGCGCAACGTGCTCTGACCGCTGAATGGCATCGATGCAGGTTCCTGTGGAACGAGGCTGTCCATCACCAGAAGTCGGGTCTGCGGCCGACGCTCGGGAAGCTGTCGAAGCTCCTCACCCAAGCCCGCTCGAACAGTGCGTGGCTGCGGGACGGGTCGCAGGTCGCCCAACAACAAACCCTCCGCACCTGTGCGCAGGCGTTGGACCATTCCTTCAAGGTGAAGGGCCGAGGCCGGCCGGTGTTCAAGGCGCGGAAAAACTCGCTGCCTTCCCTCGAGTACACCCTGCGGGGATTCTCCCTGCGCGAAGGGCGGTTGATCCTCCCGAAGGGAGTGAGCGTCCCGGTGGTGTGGTCGCGGGAATTGCCGTCCGATCCGACCAGTGTTCGCGTCACCCAGGATTCGTTGGGGCATTGGTATGCCTCGTTCGTTGTCCACCGCGACACCGAACCCGCACCCGATGCAGTGGGTGGGATCGGTGTCGACTGGGGTGTGAGCACCACTGCCACCACGACGAGCAGCGAGTTCGACCTGCCGTATCTCGGGCATCGGCAGCGCTGTGCGGCGGAGTTGGCGAAGGCGCAACGGAAGATGTCGCGACGTCACAGTGGCAAGCGTGGTCCGCAGTCGCGGGGCTACGAACGTGCGAAGCGGGACGCGGCGAGGCTGCAGAAGAAGGCGGCCCGCCAGACCGAACATCAATCGCGTGTGTGGGCGAAGTCGGTGATTGACCGGCATGCGTTGATTGCGGTGGAGGATTTCACCCCGAAGTTCCTCGCCAAGTCCACGATGGCCCGCAATGCCTCCGATGCAGCGATCGGCCTTGCGAAACGGGAACTGATCGATCGTGGTTTGCGGGCCGGCCGGAAGGTGGTGTTGGTTCAGCCCGCCTACAGGACGATGACGTGTTCGAGGTGTTTCGCGAGAGCCAAGCAACGCCTCGGATTCGCGGAACGAGTCTTCCGTTGCCATGGCTGCCGCTACACCGCCGGTCGGGATCGGAACGCTGCCGGGGTGATTCTGGCTGTGGCAGAGCGCGGCCACACAAGTGTTGAAGATGTCAGACAATCTGATCCCTCCCTTCGGGGTGGGTAGTCGGGTTGCGGTCTGAGCTTGGAATCTCCAGCCTTTAGGCAGGAGAAGCGTTAACCGTAGTCCTCACTCACCAGTGTCTGCGCGTCGGCATCCACCTCGCCCGTCCAGCTGACCAGCAGCTCCCCGAGCGGTTTGGGCTGTTCGAACGCCACCGCCCGTTCCCGGTAGAGCTCCAGCAGCGCCAGGAATCGTGCCACGATCTGCACTGTGACATCGCAGCCCGCGACCAGGTCACCGAAACTCGCCCACTGACCCTGGCCACGCTCCTTGAGGAGCTCCAGCACCATCGCCGCCTGCTCGGGCACCGACACCGCCGACACGTGCAGGTGGTCCAGGCCGACCGTCGGGACCGGTCGCGGCGCGAACGCGGTCGCGGCAATGTCCGCGAAGGCCTGCGGATCGACGCCGAGCAGCACCTCCGGCAACAGTCCGGCGAACTTGTCCTCCAGCGCGACCGACCGCGGGTACCGGCGCAACGCGGCGGCCTCGAGCTCGGCGAACAACTGCGCGACCTGCTTGTAGGCCCGGTACTGCAGCAGTCGCGCGAACAGCAGGTCCCGCGCCTCGAGCAGCGCGAGGTCCTCGGCATCCTCCACGTCGCCGGAGGGCAGCAGTCGGGCAGCCTTGAGGTCGAGCAGGGTCGCGGCGACGACCAGGAACTCCGTGGTCGCGTCGAGCGGCATCTCGGCACCCAGCACCCGGGTGTACGCGATGAAATCGTCGGTGACCTGGTGCAACGCGACCTCGGTCACGTCGAGGCGACGCTGGTTGATCAGGGTGAGCAGCAGGTCGAACGGACCCTCGAAATTCCGCAGTCGCACCCGGAATCCGGGCTTGCCGGGTTCCTCGGCTGCCGCGGGCTCCTCGGGCACGGGCTCCACCGGCACAACGGTCTCGATCGGCGCGACGTCTACGGCCGGCGCAGTGTCCATCTACCGACCGGACCGCGCTATCACTTCGCGCGCCAGCGACCGATACGCCTGTGCGCCACCGGATTTCGGTGCCCACGTGGTGATCGGTTCGCCCGCGACGCTGGTCTCGGGGAAGCGCACGGTGCGGTTGACGACGGTGTCGAAGACCAGGTCACCGAACACCTCGACCACCCGAGCCATCACCTCGCGTGCGTGCAGCGTCCGCGCGTCGAACATGGTCACCACGATCCCGGACATCTGCAGCCGCGGGTTCAACCGGTCGCGGACCTTCTCCACCGTGTCGTTGAGCAGGGCAAGCCCGCGCAGGCTGAAGTACTCGCACTCCATCGGAATGATGACGCCCTCGGCGCAGGCCAGTGCGTTGACGGTGAGCAGGCCCAGCGACGGCTGGCAGTCGATCAGGATGTAGTCGTAGCGGTCGAGCACCGGGTACAGCACCCGGCCGAGCGTCTGCTCGCGCCCCACCTCGGTGACCAGCTGGATCTCGGCGGCCGACAGGTCGATGTTGCTGGGCAGCAGGTCCAGGTTCTCGACCCGGGTCCGCATCAGTACCTCGTCGATCGACACCTTCGGCTCGACCAGCAGGTTGTGCACGGTGAGGTCCAGGTCGTGATGGGCGACGCCGAGACCCGCCGACAGTGCGCCCTGCGGATCGAGGTCGACCAGGAGCACCCGGCGGCCGCACTCGGCCAGCGATGCGCCGAGGTTGATCGTCGAAGTGGTCTTGCCGACGCCACCCTTCTGGTTGCACATCGCGATGACCTTCGCCGGACCGTGCGTCTGGACAGGGGCAGGTTCGGGGATCACACGCAGCGGTCGGCCGGTGGGGCCGAGTTCCGCCTCGTCGTCGAAGACGGTGCCGGCGAGATCCGTGTTGTCGAGGTTGGTGTTGTCGCGATGGTCGGACGGCCGGTCGTCGCAGAGCGCGCTCGCGTGCCCCTGCCCGTCGGGGTACTGGCGCTCTGACTCCGCCGCTGGCGGCTGCGGTGTCACCACGGTCTGTTGCTCCCCTGTCGCTCGTCCTTGATTCATCAGACGCTACCGCCTCGCTCTCGGCAACCTGTCCGGGACACGCGCGGGGTCCGCTCTCAGCGCAACGCCGCAATCGGGGAGAGCCTCGGTCACCGGGCGCGCGGATGCGCCCCGACCCACACCTCGCGCAACGAGCCGACCGTCACCAGCGTGTAGATCTGTGTGGTCGTCACCGAGGCGTGCCCGAGCAGTTCCTGGACCACCCGCACGTCCGCGCCTCCGTCGAGCAGATGGGTGGCGAACGAGTGCCGCAGGGTGTGCGGTGACACGCCGTCGCTGATGCCGATCCGGTCCGCGGCGCCACGCAGCACCTGCCAGGCGCTCTGCCGGGACAACCGTCCGCCACGGGAGTTCAGGAAAAGCGCGGGACCGCCTCGCGCCACCAGTGCGGGCCTGCCCCGGACCAGGTACGCCTCGATCGCGGCCAACGCTGGACGACCGATCGGGACAACCCGGTCCTTGCCGCCCTTGCCACGCAGCAGCACCGCACGGTCCACCCCGTCGATGTCGTCGATGTCGAGGCCGACCGCCTCGGAGATGCGGGCACCGGTCGAGTACAGGAGTTCGAGCAGCGCCCGGTCCCGCAGCGCGCGCGGCTGATCCGCGGCGTCCGCGCCGCCGGTCGCCTCGAGCAGTGCGAGCACCTGGTCGACCGGCAGCGACTTCGGCAACCGTTGCCCCGGTGGCGGCGGCTTCACCGCCCGCGCGACATCGACATCGGTGATGCCCTCGACGGCGGCGAACTTGTGCAGCCCGCGCACCGCGATCAGCGCGCGCGCCGCGGAACTCGCCGCGAGCGGGGTCACGCCGGCCGCCCGATCGCCGCGCCGGAGCACCACCACGAACTCGCTGACGTGCCGCTCGGCCACGGCCCCGAGCCGGTCGATGCCGCGGCCGGTCAGGTAGTCCTGGTAGCGCTCGAGGTCACGTCGATACGACGACAGCGTGTTCGCCGCGACCCCCCGCTCGACGGCGAGGTGGTCGAGGTAGCTGGCCACCTCGCCGGCGAGCACGTCAGGCGTCCCGGCGGCGCAGCGCGAACGCTGTCGGCCGGTCGATCCACTCCGCGTCCGCAGGCCGTCCGACGGCACCGCCGCCGTCGCGGGCCCGGACCGCGGCCAGCGCCAGAATCCCCGACAGCGCGGTGGCGTTGACGATGCCGCCGTCGAGCGCGCGGGACACCGCCGCCGCGACGGGTACCCGGGCGATCTCGAGGTCGGCCTCCTCGTGTTCGGGGTCCGGCCGGTCCACCTCCGACAGTCCGGTCGCGAGGTACACCCGGACCACCTCGTCGGTGAACCCGGGTGAGGCGGCGACGTCGACGAGCACCGACCACTGCTCGGCGGCGAGGCCGGTCTCCTCGGCCAGCTCACGGCGCGCCGCGTCGACCGGGTCCTCGCCGGGTTCGTCGAGCAGTCCCGCGGGCAGTTCCCAGAGTCGCCTGCCCAGCGGGTGCCGGTACTGGTTGATCAGCACCAACCGGTCCTGATCGTCGACGGCGACCACCGCGACCGCCCCGTAGTGCTCGACCACCTCGCGGTCGGCGGACCCGCCGCCGGGCATGGCGACGTGGTCCACCCGCAGCGCGACGATGGCGCCCTCGTACACGGTGCGGGTGCCGAGGGTCTCGAACTCGTGCTCTCCGGGTCGGGTCATCGGGTCTCGCCGGTACCCCGCGTTATCCCGCGCTCGGCGCGTCGACGGACTCGGCGTCCGCCTTCGCGTCCTCGGGATGCACGTCCACCTCGAGACGCTCCTCCGCCTTGTACTTGAGGGCGGCGCCGACGAAGGCGGCGAACAGCGGGTGCGGACGGGTGGGCCGGCTCTTGAGCTCCGGGTGTGCCTGTGTCGCAACGAAGAACGGGTGCGTGGCGGCGGGCAGCTCGACGAACTCGACGAGGTGTCCGTCCGGGGAGGTGCCGCTGAACTTCAGTCCGCTCTTGGCGATCCGGTCCCGGTACGCGTTGTTGACCTCGTAGCGGTGCCGGTGACGCTCGGAGACGTTCTCGGAGCCGTAGGCGCGGGCGACGACCGAACCCTTCTCCAGGACCGCCGGGTAGGCGCCGAGGCGCATGGTGCCGCCGAGGTCGGCTTCGCCCGCGACGATCTGCTCCTGATCGGCCATCGTGGAGATCACCGGATGCTTGGTGTCCGGCTCGAACTCGGCCGAGTTGGCGTCGGCCAGGCCGACCGAGCGCGCCGCCTCGATGACGACGGCCTGCAGGCCGAGGCACAGTCCGAGCAGCGGGACGCCGCGGGTGCGGGCGTAGGTGATGGCGCCGAGCTTGCCCTCGATCCCGCGGATGCCGAAGCCGCCCGGGATGAGCACCGCGTCGGCCTCGCCGAGCGCGTGCTGGGCGCCGGCCTCGGTCTCGCAGGCGTCGGACGGCACCCAGTCGATCTCGACCTTGGCGCGATGCGCGAAGCCGCCCGCACGCAGCGCCTCGGTCACCGACAGGTAGGCGTCGGGCAGGTCCACGTACTTGCCGACCAACGCGACCCGCACCGACTCGCGCGGCTCGTGCACGCGCTCGAGCAGCGCGCCCCACACCGTCCAGTCCACGTCCCGGAACGGCAGGCCCAGCTTGCGCACCACGTAGGCGTCGAGACCCTCGCTGTGCAGCACCTTCGGGATGTCGTAGATGGACGGTGCGTCGGGGGTGGAGATGCAGGCGTCGACGTCCACGTCGCACATCAGCGCGATCTTGGACTTGAGCGCCTGCGGCACGTCGCGGTCGCAGCGCAGGATCAGCGCGTCGGGCTGGATACCGATGTTGCGCAGCGCCGCCACCGAGTGCTGGGTGGGCTTGGTCTTGAGCTCGCCGGACGGACCGAGGTACGGCACCAACGACACGTGCAGGAAGAAGACGTTGTCCCGGCCGACGTCGTGACGGACCTGGCGGGCGGCCTCGAGGAACGGCTGCGACTCGATGTCGCCGACGGTGCCACCGATCTCGGTGATGACCACGTCCGGCGTCTGCCCGTCCGCGTCCGGTCCCGCCATCGCGAGGATGCGGCTCTTGATCTCGTCGGTGATGTGCGGGATCACCTGGACGGTGTCGCCGAGGTACTCGCCGCGACGCTCCTTGGCGATGACGGTCGAGTACACCTGACCGGTGGTCACGTTCGCGAAGGCGTTGAGGTCGCGGTCGAGGAAGCGCTCGTAGTGGCCGACGTCGAGGTCGGTCTCCGCGCCGTCCTCGGTGACGAACACCTCACCGTGCTGGAACGGGTTCATGGTGCCGGGATCGACGTTCAGGTACGGGTCCAGCTTCTGCATGGTCACTCGCAACCCGCGAGAGGTCAGCAGCTGCCCGAGGCTCGACGCCGTCAGACCCTTGCCGAGCGAGGAGGCCACGCCCCCGCTGACGAAGATGTGCTTGGTGGCGGTACGCGAATTACTGCGTGACAGTGGCAAGAAGGGCTCCCGTGACGACGATGCAGGACAAAATCTGCGTGCAGGGCTTGACTAATGGTAGAGCTGGGGCCTGCCGACCCACGGGACTTCACGGTAACACCTGCGCACCCGATCACTCACACGGCGCGCCGCTTTCGCACCGCCGGCCGCCGCCGACGGCCCCTCACCCGAGTGGTGCACCGACGGTGACGGCCGCGGCGCCCGGTCCGGTCCCGTACCGGCCCGCGGTGCCGCCGAGCTGTTCCTGGAGGCCGAGAACGGTGGTGATCCGGCCGGATTCTCGGTTCACGTCGTCGACGGTGGTGACCCCGGTGGACAGCGCGGTGTCGGACCGGACGACCGCGATCGGACCGTTGCCGACGGCCGAACCGGGCCGGCCCGCGAGCACCGTGCCCGCTCCCCTGGCATCGAGCGCGGCGGCGAATCGGGCGACGATAGAGCCCCGATTTCCTCCGTCCGAGCCGTCCGCGCGGGCACCCGAACCGGTCAGCACGACGGCCAGTTGCGCGGGCTTGACGGCGCCGTTGTCGTAGGCGACGAACCCGCCGGCACGCAACGCTTCCAGTGCCACGCCCAGCTCCTCGGGCGTGCTCTGCGGCTGGGCGTTCTGCGGGTTCAGCAGCAGCACCGACCCGAGCAGATCGCCCGCCAGGCTGCCCTGATCCACTGCCCCGGTGCGGAGCTGGATGCCGGCGGGGATCACATTGGTCACCGCGGTGCGAAGTTGGTCACTGTTCGCCGCGTCGACGAAGGAATCGGTCAGCGCGACCCGGCCGGTGACGGCGCCGCCGGCTGCTCCGATCAGTCGCGTGACGGCGTCCAGATCGGCCGGATCGGCGTCCGGAGTGGTCACGATGACGACCGTCCGCTGGCCCAGCGCATCGCGCACCACCCGACCCGACACCGCCGCGTCGAAGTTGTCGGCGGTGTTGAGCTGCTCGTTCAGTGCGTTCTTCTGGGAGTTCAGGTCGCCCACCTGATTCTGCAGGTCGGACTTGTCGTCGCGGAGCCCGGAGAGCAATGAGCCGGAGAGGGTGCCCGATCCCAGGACGACGCCGATGGCGAGGGCCAGGAAGATCGCGGCGATGGAGATTGCATGTTGACGCAGAGAAATCACTTGAACAGTCCCTGAACCCAGAGGGCGAAGCTGTTCCACGTCTGTACGGCCCAGTCGAGTGCCTCGCCGCCGATGTTGGAGACGACGAGCGCGACGATGACCGCGGTCAGGGCCGCGAGAACGAGCAGCGCGATGGCCGCGCCGGAGACCCGGCTGCGGTAGAGCGTCGCGACGGCCTTGGCGTCGACCAGTTTCGGACCGACCTTGAGGCGGGTCATGAACGCGGCCGGATTGCTGTCGCGACGGCCCCGGTCGAAGAATTCGTCCAGGGACACGGTGCTGCCGACCGTGACGATCAGCGACGCGCCGTGGTGGTCGGCGAGCAGCAGTGCAAGGTCCGCGGGCGCGCCGGAGGCGGGAAAGGTCATCGCCCCGATGCCGAGGTCCTGGATGCGCTCGAGCCCCTTCGCGTGGCCGTCCGGGTCGGCAGGCAGCACGACCTCGGCACCCGACTTCAGCGTCGCATTGCTGACGTCCTCGGGGTCCCCGACGATCAGATCCGGGCGGTAGCCCGCATTCGCGAGTGCGTCCGCACCGGCCCCGACGCCGATCAGGATCGGCGAGTACTCCTTGATGAACGGTTTGAGGTTCTTCAGGTCCGCGACGTGGTCCGCGCCGTCTGCGACGACCACCACGTGCCGGTCCTTGACGTCGACGTCGATGTCGGGCACGCCGACCCCGTCGATCAGCAGTGGACTCTCGGTCCGGATGAACTCGATGGTGTTGCCGGAGAACGCCTCCAGATGGTCGACCAGTCCGGTCTTCGCCTCGATCATCAGGTCTGAGATCTCGGCCTCGGACTGTTCGACGCCCTTCGCCAGCCGCCGCTCGCCGGCGTAGACGCCGCCGTCGTCGAGGCGGATCTTGGCGCCGTCCTTGACCTTCTTGAACACCTCGTCGCCGACCGCGTCGACGAGCGTGATGCCGTTGGCCACGATCACCTCGGGACCGAGGTTCGGGTAGCGGCCGGAGATCGACTGGGACGCGTTGACCACAGCCGTGACGCCCGCCTCGACGAGCGCGTCGGCGGTGACCCGGTCCAGGTCCAGTTCGTCGAGGACCACGATGTCGCCCGGGCCGACGCGGCGCAACAGCTTCGCCGTGTTGCGGTCAACCCTGGCGATACCGGTGATTCCCGGTAGCGATTCGGTGTTTCGTGACAACAGAGCGGGCATCTTCATGGCTTCGATGATGACGCCGACCAGCGCCGTTGCCGCGGAGGCGCGCCGAGTCGTTTGCGGCCTCGATCACCACACCCGCCACAGCCGCACCACCGCGCGGGGCCCGAAACCGGTTCAGCTGGAACGTTCCGCGCTCGCGGTGGCGAGCAGTTCCTCGGCGTGTGCCCGACCGGTCTCGGTGTCGCCGAGTCCGGCGAGCATGCGTGCCAGCTCCGCGACCCGCTGATCGTCGGTCAGGGTCCGTACGCCGCTGTCCGCACCCTTCCGGCCGTCGACCTTGTCGACCACGAGGTGGGTGTCGGCGAACGCCGCGACCTGAGGCAGGTGCGTCACCACGATCACCTGGTGGGTCCGGGCCAGCCGGGCCAGCCTGCGGCCGATCTCGACCGCGGCGCGGCCGCCTACGCCCGCGTCCACCTCGTCGAAGACCATGGTCGCGCTGGACTGCGCGCCGGCCAGCACCACCTCGAGCGCGAGCATCACCCGGGACAGTTCACCGCCCGAGGCGCTCTTGCTGATCGGCAGCGCCGCGGATCCGCTGTGCGCGGCGAGCCGGAACTCGACCTCGTCGACACCGGCCGAACCGGCGTGGACCTGCCTGCCGTCGACGGTGAGCGGGGCCGAGTCCTGCGGACCCGCGACGATCGGCTGCGAGCTCACCTCGAGCCGGGCCTTGCCCATCGCCAGGCCCGCCAGCTCCGCGGTCACCGCCTTGCCGAGCTTCATGGCCGCCTTCGCGCGCGCCTTGCTCAGCGCCAGCGCGGCCTCGGCCAACGCGGCCGCCGCCTCGTCCACGCGGGTGGCCAGCGCCGCGAGCGCGTCCGCGGACACGTCGATCCGGACGAGCCGGTCGCGGGCCTGCGCGGCCCACTCGAGCACCCCGTCGACGTCCGCCGCGTACTTGCGGGTCAGAGTCTTGAGCTCCGCTTGCCTGCCGAGCAGCGCGTCGAGGGCGCCGGGGTCCGAGGGCAGGTCCGCGAGATATCCGGTCAAATCCGAGGACACGTCGGTGAGCACCGTGATCGCCTCGGCCAGCCGCGGGGCCAGCGCAGTGAGCGACTCGTCGTCGGAGGACTCGATCCGCGCGCGGGCCTCGCCGAGCAGGTCCAGCGCGCCGGCCGCGTCGGGGGCCGCGTCGGTGTCCATGTCTGCGGCCGTGGCGCCGAGCAGCGCCACCTGCGCGCCCACCGCCGCCGAGCGCAGCGAGTCGAGGTCGCTGAGCCTGCGCACGTCCGCGACGATCGCGGCGTCCTCGCCCGCCTGCGGGGCGACCGCGTCGATCTCGTTCAACGCGAACTCGAGCCGGTCCACCTCCTGCGCGAGTTCACGACTGCTGCGGGTCCGTTCGTCCAGTTCCTCGCGCGCCTCGAGCCAGTGCGAGCGCAGCGTCCGGTACTTGTCGAGCAGGGAACCCAGTGCGGCACCGCCGAATTCGTCGAGGGCCGCCCGCTGCTGGTCCGGCCGCTGCAACCGCAACTGGTCGTTCTGGCCGTGCACGGTCAACAGCGGCCCGGTCAGTTCGGACAGCGCGCCGGCGGGAACACTGCGCCCGCCGAGGTGCGCCCGCGACCGTCCGTCCGCGCTCACCGTGCGGACGGCGATGATGGTGCCGTCCTCGTCCCGTTCGGCACCGGTCGACTCGAGCAACCGGTCCACCTCCGCGGTCGCCTTGGGCGCTGAGTTCGCGGTGGAGAACCGGCCCTCGACGACGGCCCGGTCCGCGCCGAGCCGTACCCGCCCCGCGTCGGCTCGCGCGCCGCTGAGCAGGTGCAGGCTGGTGACGACCATCGTCTTGCCCGCCCCGGTCTCGCCGGTGAGCACGGTCAATCCCTCGTGGAACTGCGCACTGGCCTGGGAGATGACACCCAGACCGTCGATCCGGATTTCAGCGAGCACTCTCGTTCTCCCCTTCCCCGCCGGTTCGTCGTCCGCGCCAACCCTTCACCGGCAGTTCGAACTTGCGCACCATCCGGTCCGCGAAGGGGGCCGAGTCGAGCCTGATCCATTGCACCGGATGCGTTCCGCGGACCACCTCGACCCGCCCGCCCGCGGGCAGTTCGAGGGTGCGACTGCCGTCGCAGAACACCAGCCCGTCGTGACCGCCGGCGAAGGTCTCGACCGCGATCAGCGATTCCGGGCTGGTCACCAACGGACGGGCGAAGAGTGCGTGCGCATTGCTCGGGATCACGAGCAGCGCCTCGAGTTCCGGCCACACCACCGGACCGCCCGCCGAGAACGCGTAGGCGGTCGACCCGGTCGGGGTGGAGACGAGCACGCCGTCGCATCCGAACGACGACACCGGACGGCCGTCGACCTCGAGCACCACCTCGAGCACACCGAGCCGGGACACGTTCTCGATGCTCGCCTCGTTCAACGCCCAACCACGCGCGACGACCTCGTCGTCGACTCGGATCGCGATGTCGAGTGTCATCCGGTGTTCGACGCGGTACTCGCGCCGTACCACCTGGGCGAGCGCCTCGTCGAGATGTTCGGCCTCGGTCTCCGCGAGGAAGCCGATACGGCCGAGGTTGATTCCGAGCACCGGGACCGACGCGGCCTTGGCCAGTTCCGCGCCGCGCAGGAACGTTCCGTCCCCACCGAGGACCAGGACCATCTCGCACCCGGCGGCCGCCTCGGGCCCGGGTTCGACGATGGTCAGGTCGACGTCGATCGACCGAAGCTGGGCGGTCGGGTCCGTCCGGTCCGCCTCGTTCGTCAACACGCGAAGACCGATCCCGGCCTTCTGGAAGATGGCGGCCACCCGGCGGGCGGTCTCGGTCACCTCCGGCCTTCCCGTGTGCGCGACCACCAGGATCTCGCGCTGGGTAGTGACGGGCGAGCTCACTGCGGCCCCTCCTGCACGGCCCGCTCGATGACCTCGCGCAGCGCCTCGACCCCTGGTTCGGGCTGCTTACGCAGCCACAGGAAGTACTCGACGTTGCCCGACGGCCCCGGTAGCGGGCTCGCCACGACGCCCAGGGTGCGGAGCCCGGCCGCGTCCGCGGCGAGCGCGACCTCGTGCACCGCCTCGGCCCGCAGCGCCGAATCGCGTACGACGCCACCTGATCCGACCCTGTCCTTGCCGACCTCGAACTGCGGCTTGACCATCGGCACCAGGTCGGCGCCGTCCGCCGCACACGCGACGAACGCCGGCAGCACCAGTTTGAGCGAGATGAAGGACAGGTCCGCGACCACGAGCTCCACCTGGCCACCGATCTGATCGGGCTGCAGCGAGCGCACATTGGTGCGGTCGACCACGGTAACGCGGTCGTCGGACTGCAGGCGCCACACCAACTGTCCGTACCCGACGTCGACCGCCACGACCTCGACGGCTCCGCGGCTGAGCAGGACGTCGGTGAAGCCACCGGTGGACGCGCCTGCATCGAGGCATCGCTTGCCCTCGGCCGTCAGTCCCGCCGGTTCGAAGGCCTCGAGCGCCCCGAGCAGTTTGTGGGCGCCGCGCGAGGCCCAGGAGACCTCGTCGACCTCCTCGGTAACCAGCAGCGGGGTACCCGCCTCGACGGCCGTCGCAGGTTTGACCGCGACGGATCCCGAGATCAGCACCCGACCCGCGGCGATCAGTTGCGCTGCGTGTTCCCTGGAGCGGGCCATCCCCCGCCGAACGAGTTCGGCGTCGACCCGTGCACGACGAGCCACCTCAGATCTTGTCCACTGTGGCGAGCGCCTGCACCAGCACGTCGTGGGCCCGCTCGAGAATGTGCGCCTGACGGGGAATCCGGTCGTGGCCGTGCGGGTCCTCCCCCGCGCCGACCGCGCCGAGGCCCGCGAGAAGTTCGTCGACCTCGGCGTGGATCTTGTCGGGGTCGACCGTCTGCGGCGGGCCCGGCAGGTGTGCTCCGGGCAGCGGAATCGGCGTATTCATCGGCCCCAACGCTAGCGGATCGATCCGACAGACGCGCACAGGCGACGCCGCCGGGTCGGGCTCCGCTCAGGCCAGCTGGTCAGCTACGGCTGCCGACACCGGGTCCTCGCCGCGCACGGCGGCGAACTCCGGATCTCGCCATGCCTCGACGAGCACCGACCGCAACACGGCCAGCGCGTCTACCCCTTCGTCGACGCGCACCACGATGTCGCCGGATTCGCGACGCACCCGAACCCGCTGATCCGGCGCGAACACCAGCGTGCCCGCGTCCGCGTCGAGCGCGGCCAGTGACGCCGCGAGGTACGTCGGCCGGTGTTCCACCGGCGCCCGGAGCAGGTCAGCCGGCGTACTCACCCCGGTCAGGACCAGCAACGACGCCATGCCGACCGCGTTCGCACCCGCGATGTCGGTGTCGATCCGATCCCCGACCATCAGCGGTGCGTGTGCGCCGCTGCGGCGGACCGAGTCCTCCATCAGCGGTGCGGCAGGCTTGCCCGCGACGACGGGCTCGCGCTCGGTCGCCACCCGCAACGCCGCGACCATCGCCCCGTTGCCGAGGCAGAGTCCACGTTCGGTCGGCAGGGTGGTGTCCACGTTGGAGGCCACCCAGTACGCGCCGGCGCGGATCGCGAGAGTCGCCTCCGCGAGAATCGGCCATCCGGTGTCCGGTGAGTGTCCCTGTACGACGGCCACCGGTGAATCCTCGAAGCGGCGTACCGGATGCAGCCCCACCGCCCGCACCTCGTCGGCGAGCGCCTCGGTGCCGACCACGAGGACCGCCGCGCCGGCAGGAAGCTGCTCGGCGAGCAGCCGCGCGGCCGACTGCGAACTCGTCACGACCTCGGATTCCGTTGCCGGGAAACCGAGCTCGTTCAGATGCGCCGCGACCGACGCGGGGCTGCGGCTGGCGTTGTTCGTCACGTAGAACAGGCGAGGTCCGCCGTCGACGACCAACGCATCACGCGCACCCGGGATGGCATGCGGACCGGCATAGACCGTGCCGTCGAGGTCGAGCAGCAGAACGTCGTGCCGTTGCCGCAGGGTCCTTCCGGCGTCGCCCGGCAGACCTTCGCTCACTGGTCGCCCGAGAGCTCGGCCACCCGATCCTCTGCATCGGTGTCACCGTCGTGATCGGCAGCGGCGGAGTTGAGGAACCACTTCAGGCCCTCCTCCACGCGACCGGCCGCAACCAGGGCGTCGGCGTACGCGTAGAACAACCGCGCAGCGGTCGGGCCAGACTTCGACGCGTCGAGCTCGGGCGTCTGCAGACTGACGACGGCCTGGTCGAACTGGCCGAGGTCCATCCGTGCGCCGGCGACGACGATGCGCAGCTCGGTCGCCTCGTCACCCTTCAGGGCGCGCGCTTCCTCGCTGCGACCGAGCTCGATGGCGCGCTCGGGTCGACCGAGTCCGCGCTCGCAATCCGCCATCACGGCGAGCAGTCCGGGACCGCCTGCCATACGACGGGCAGCCCGCAGCTCGGAGAGCGCCTCGGCCCATTCGCCGGCGTGGTAGGCAGTGATGCCGGCGGTTTCCCGCACGACGGCGACGCGACCTGCGCGCTGACGCGCGGCACGAGCGTGGGCGAGAGCGAGGCGCGGGTCGTCGTCGATCAACTTGCTCGCCATCACCAGGTGCCTGGCGACGGCATTCGCATTGGCCTTGTCGAGGCTCAGCAGGTCGCGGCGCACGGCCGGGTCGAGCTCGCCGGCCTGGACCTCTTCAGGCAGGTCCGGTTCTTCGGGCCGGGGTGCGCGACGCTCGGCGTAGCTTCCGCCGTCGCGCGGGGGCGGACCGAAACCGCCCTCTCCGCCGCGACGCCTAGGGGGTCCGTCGGAGCGGCGCTCCCCGCCTCCCTGACGATCGGAACTGCGGGGACGATCCGAACCGCGGCTTCCGGATCCTCCACGGGGGCCGCCACCCTGACCACCACGGGATTCACCACCGGTACGACGACGATCGGCACCGCCGCCACTCCCGTAGGAACGGCGATCTCCGTTGTTGTCCGACACAGCATCTCCTTTCAGACAACAGGCGCATACACATACAAACACGAAAGGGGACCCAATGTATTGGGTCCCCTTTCGGTAACGGATGTTCGGCGGTGTCCTACTCTCCCACACCCTGTCGAGTGCAGTACCATCGGCGCTGGAGGGCTTAGCTTCCGGGTTCGGAATGGGACCGGGCGTTTCCCCTCCGCTATGGCCGCCGTAACTC
>NZ_VIGH01000005.1 GCF_006704125.1 Rhodococcus spelaei | reverse complement strand
GCCGCCAGCGTTCGTCCTGAGCCAGGATCAAACTCTCCGTTGAAGACTCTAGATGACCGGCAAGCCGGCAATCAGTCATAGACATCGAGTCAAATCACTAGCGATCAAAAACTCAAACTAGCTTAAAAAACACTGACCCTCTCAGACGGAAGAATGAGACGGTCAGCAATACCCACCCCACAAAAGCGGGGTGGAGTACCAAAAACATTTGGCACTGACATTCATCGGCACACTGTTGAGTTCTCAAAGAACACGCACACACCATCAATTCCGAGTCATGCTCGGCCTCTCCGGGGCAACTGTTCCAGCCTAACCCAGCCGCACACCCGAACAAAATCCGGGGAAACAACTGGAGGACAGGCGGTGAAGCACCAACCATACACTGGCCGGGAAACTTCGGATTGGCCAGGCGCCTTCGTCCAACCTCGTGTCCCGCACCTCTCGGTCCGGGTCGGTGTCCGTGTCGCTCTGACTCGACAAAAGTTACGCGACGACCCACACCACGTCAAATCGCCTAGTCACAGGGCTAACTTGCGCCACCAAGGGCGTTCCTCGAAGGCCGGATCAACCCCGCGATGCGCCGATAGCCTGATTCCATGCTCCTTGCGCCCCTCTACGGCCGGTCGTCGCTGTCCGACCTCGTGCCCGCGGTCCTCGCTCATCTCGGCGTACCCGGCGAATCCGATCCCATCGGCCTCGACCTGGACGGCGTCTCCCGCGTCTGTGTCCTGCTCGTCGACGGCCTCGGTGCCGAGCAGCTCGCGGCCAGGGCCGACTCTGCCCCGTTTCTCTCGAGCCTCGCCGGGCGATCGTTGACTGCGGGCTTCCCGACCACCACCTCCACCAGCCTCGCCTCGCTCGGCACCGGACGTCCGTCGGGCGAACATGCTCTTGCCGGCTACCTCATCGCGGTGCCGGGTCAGGACCGCCCGATGAATCCACTCAAGTGGCGACTGCACGGTCCGGGGCCGCGAGTGGACCTGCTCCGTGAGCTGGTCCCCGAGGAGTTCCAGCCGAACCCGACCGCATTCGAGCGCGCCGCGGCGGGTGGCGTCGCCGTCACCCGGGTCTGCCCGCCCTACCAGCACGAATCCGGACTGACCCGCGCTGTGTTGCGCGGCGGCACGTTCCGGCCGAGCTTCTCCATGGGCGATCTGGTCGACGGCGCCGCGTCCGCGCTCACCGAAGGCGATCGCTCACTCGTCTACGCGTACCACGGCGAACTCGACCTCACCGGCCACGCACGCGGCGTGGAATCCACCGCGTGGGCACTCGAACTCACGCAGGTCGATCTCCTCGCCCGGCAGCTCGCCGACCGACTCCCTCCAGACAGCGCCCTGATCGTCACCGCCGACCACGGCATGGTCGACGTGCGCTCCCCCGTCGACCTGGACGCCGACCCCGCACTCAGCCGTGGCGTTCGCACGATCGGCGGTGAGCCTCGGGCCAGGCACGTGTACACCGAGATCGGTGCCGCCGCAGAGGTGCATGCGCGCTGGACCGAGCGGCTCGGCGACGACTACGCCGTGCTGTCGCGGGACGAGGCGGTCGGTGCCGGCTGGTTCGGACCGGTCGTGACTGCTGCCGCCGAGGTGGCGATCGGCGACGTCATCGCCGTGGCAAGGGGCTCGGGCGCTTTGATCCGCAGCGGCGCCGAACCGCTGCAGTCGACGCTGATCGGGCACCACGGTTCGCTCACCTCGGCCGAGCTGAATGTCCCGCTGCTGGTCCACCGATCCTGAAACCTGCCCCGGACAGAGAAAATCCCCGGGGGCTCTCCTCCCCCGGGGATTTCCTCGTACATGAATGCGTGCGATCTCAGTTCCAGCTACTCGCTGCCGCTCGATCCGTCGCGTTCATGTCGTCATTACCGGTGCCGACCGCCCGGCCGATGGCCTCGAGGATCTGGTGGAGTTCCGCGGCAGCGGAGTCCCACTGCGCCTGATGCTGCTGGTACGACTCGGCGCCGCGGCCGCCCCACACCACGGCAAGGCTCTCGACGTACTTCTTCAGATCCAAGAGTGTCTGGTCGAGCACCCCGCTGGTGGATTTGATGCCCGCCGCGACGGCCTCGATGGCTCCGAAGTTGTAAAGGATCTCGTCCATGTTGTCCCCCTGGAAGTGTGTGAATGTGTTCGACGTCGCCCGGTTGGGTTGTGGTCGATGGTCAGAGGTTGAGGCTGCCGCCCGCGTTGTTGATGGCGGTGGTGTGCGCATCCTGAGCCTCGGAGAACCTCACACCGTTCGTCTTGATGTTCTCGCTGATCCCCATGAGCGCGTCGTTGAGCTTCTTGCCGCTGGCCTCCCAGCGGGCCATCAATCCGTCGAACGAACCCTTGGCGGTTCCCCGCCACAGACCCTGGAGCTGGTCGACCTGTCCCCGGATCGCGGCGATGTGTCCCTGGATCTGTTCGTTCGCGTCCTTCACACGCTGGGACGCGATCTCCATCTCCTCCGAGGTTGTCTTGAAATCCCCCATGACCCACTCCTCACTCAGTTCGGGTCCGTGGGTTCGCGCCCTGATGGACGTCGTCGGACCGCCTACAGATAGTTGGACGCGCACCCGGGGTGTTTCGGTTCCGCCGGATCTCGACGAGTTTTCGCCGCGTCGCTCGTGGTCACCGGTCGGCCACGGTGAGCGACCTCGTCACCTGGTCACAGCGCTCGTCGAGGGCAGCTACGCGCTCCGGGACCGTCTGGCATCCGATGCTGATCTGAAGCTGGTCGCCGACGAACACTCGCCAGCGCACCCGCGAACCGGGATCCGGCGACTCGACATACGACAACCCCTGTCGCGCATCGACGTCCATCCGCTCGAGCGATCCGACCTCAGCGGGACGCTCCGCTATCCGGTCCCGCAGCGTCGACTCGACTGCGGTCAGATCGGCGTCCGGCGCGAGTTCCGTACGCACCACCAGGATTCGCGCGGGAGTGCCGTCGTCCGGTACCAGCTCGACCCGGTCGAGGCGGCCGGTATCGCGAGCATGCCAGTCCGCAGGCACTGTCACCGTCGCCCTCCCCGCGCTCACGCGCTGCGGCTCGGCCCGCACGACTACCGGCGCCGCATCGATGTCGCTGTCCTCGCTCCCCATCCAGGCGAGTGCGCCCGCTCCCACCGCCCCGGCCATCGCGACCGAGAGCGCCGCAACTGTCAGCCGGGCAGGCCGGAAGCGACGGCGTGACGCGACAGTGTGGGATGCGGCCTCCTGTGCGGACGGGAACAGGTGCACGAGTTCGCAGCCCCACTCGAATGCGCCCGAGGCCACGACGGACCCCGGGACCACCGACACCGCCCGCTCGGACCCCAACGCCTCGACCAGCGCGCGAGCGGTGCCGGCCGGCAGCTCCCCGGTGATCGCGATCCACGACGGCGTCCCCGACCACCGCCGTTGCAGGTTCTCCGCGAAATTGCTTGCCGCACCATATGTCTCGGTAAGATCCACACTGCCACACTCGGCGAACCGGATGCAGTCGGCCGCGCCGGGCCGAGCCGCCACGGACTCGAGGACACCCACCTCGAGCACCAGCCCACTGCCCGTCGGCCGCACGGCGAGTCCGCGGAACAACGCCTCCGGCACGGACACGACGTGGACCTCGTCGGCAACCACGCGGCCCGCAGCCGCCAGCCTGCTGCGCCGGCCGACGCCCCAGTACGCCGGACAGGTCAGCACCAGCAGATCCACCGGTCCGGGCGCCGGGCAACGGCCGACCACGTGCCGGATCAGACCGCCGAGCACCTCGCCCATCGGGAACACGCCCGCGCCGAGCACCAGGAACTCGTCGTCCACGAACCGGATCGGTGCCGCCTCCACCGACGTCGCCGGTGCCGCGGTAGGCCACGGACCGAACCTGAGTCTGCCGTCGTCGACGAAAACCGCGGCACTGCACTGCCACTGATGGTCGTCACACCGCGCCCACGCCGCAGTCTCGGCGAAATGGACGGCCAGCACTCGGCCGCCGGTCACAGCGGGGGCAGCCACGCGATCTGCACCAGCGCAGTACCCGATCGCGTGACCAGGTTTCCGCGTCCGGGGGGCATCTCGTCCGGACGAACCGTGCCGATCAGGTTGCCCTCGTCGCGACTGCCGCTCATCACCAGGCCCGCGGACACCAGATCCCGGAGCCGGGCGATCACCGGCTCGTAGAGTGCCCTCGCCGCACCGCCGGACCGGCGGGCGATGATCACGTGCAGACCGACGTCCCGCGCCTGCGCGAGGTAGTCGAGGAGCGGCGTCAACGGATTGCCGCTCGAGGTTGCAACGAGGTCGTAGTCGTCGACCACCACGTAGATCTCGGGACCGGTCCACCAGTCTCGATCCCTCAACTGTTGTTGTGTGACATTGGAATCCGGCATTCGACCGGCGAGCACCGACGCCAGATCGTTCATCATGGTGGTCAGCGTGGTCGCGGACGGCGCGTAGCCGGCAAGGTGATTCTCCGGTACTACTCCGAGCATGGTGCGCCGGTAGTCCGCGAGAATGATCTTCGCCTGCTGCGGGGTGTTCGATTCGACGATGCCGGCGCATATCCCGCGCAGCAGGGTGGTCTTGCCCGCGCCGCCGTCCGCGAACACCAGCAGGTGCGACTGCGTGGCAAAGTCGAGGTACACCGGCGCCAAATCCGCCTCGTCGATGCCGATGGGGATGCGAAGGTTCGGCGCCTCGCCGGTCGCGGACGGCCAGTCGGGTGCGGCGGCGAGGACATCGGGACGTGCGCACCGGTCCGGCAGCATGCGTACCGGCGGGGCCGACTGTCCGACGGTCGCGGCCGTGATCCGCGCAACGGCGTCGGCGACGCCCGCGGTCAGATCCACTGTGTCCGTTCGGCTGTCGATTCGGGGCAACGCCGCCAGCAGGTGCAGACCGTCGCGGGTCATTCCCCGACCGGGACGGCCCTCGGGGACTCGAGAAGCCTTGGCCCTGCCTACGTCGGAGTCCGACGGATCACCGAGCCGGAGCTCGATCCGCGTTCCCAGCTGGTCCTTGAGCGCAGGCCGGATCTCGCCCCACCGCGAGGCGGTGACGACGACGTGCACACCGAAGGACAAACCCTGACTCGCCAAGGCTTGTATCTGCCCTTCCAGCGGTTCGAAGTCCTGGCGAATGCTCTGCCAACCATCGACGATCAGGAACACGTCGCCGAACGGATCCTGCGTGATCGCCCCGGCGCCACCGCCCGCTCGCAACCGCCGGAACTCTGTCATCGAGTCGATGCCGAGCTCCCGGAATCGATGCTCACGCCGACGGACAACGGTGTTCATCTCTGCGACGGTGCGTCGCACCCGATCGACGTCCAGCCGGTTCGCGACCGATCCGACGTGCGGAAGACCCGACATCCCGGTCAGCGTGCCACCGCCGAAGTCGAGACAGTAGAACTGCACCTGGCCCGGAGAGTGGGTCAGCGACATCGACACGACCAGCGCGCGTAGTGCGGTCGACTTGCCGGACTGCGGACCACCGACGATCGCGATGTTGCCCGCAGACCCGGACAGGTCGACAGTCAGCAGGTCACGCCGCTGGTCGTAGGGACGATCCACGACGCCGATCGGCGTCCGCAACGAGCTGATTCCCGACACCGGGGCATTCAGAACAGACCGAGGCAGCAACTGGTCGAGGGTGGGCGGCTCCTCGAGCGGCGGCAACCACACCTGGTGTGCCGCGGACCCGCGACCACGAATCCGGTCGACCACGGTCTCGAGGACGGTGCGGTGCGCACCGGCCTCCTCGGTCACGGGCTCGGCAGCCTGGACGACCCGGGCCGGCTCCTCGAACTCCTCTGCGACCGGCGCCGCGGTGAACGGGCGGGGCTTGAGGTCCACCGGTGACGTGGAGCTCGCGATCGCCTCGACGGTTCGGCCTCGCGGGCACGGCCCCGAGACGTAGGCCGCCGAGAACCGGACGATCTCCGCGGAGTCACACTTGAGGTAGCCAGAACCGGGAGCCGCGGGCAGGTGGTAGGCGTCGGGAACACCGAGCACGGTTCGGGACTCGTTGGCGGAGAAGGTCTTCAATCCGATCCGGTACGACAGGTGACTGTCGAGTCCACGAAGCTTGCCCTCCTCGAGACGCTGGCTCGCCAGCAGCAGGTGCATGTGCAGCGACCGCCCCAGCCGGCCGATCGCGACGAACAGGTCGGCGAATTCGGGTTGTTGGCTGAGCAGTTCGGAGAACTCGTCGACGACGACGAACAGCGCGGGGAGCGGCGCCAGGTCGGCCCCTGCGGCCCTGGCCTTCTCGTAGTCGGTGACGTTCGCGAAGTTGCCCGCAGCACGAAGCAGCTCCTGACGCCGGTTCATCTCGCCTGCCAGCGCGTCCCGCATGCGGTCGACCATGGCCAGTTCCTCGGCCAGGTTCGTGATCACGGCCGCCACGTGCGGCGCCTCGTCGAGCCCGAGAAAGGTGGCACCGCCCTTGAAGTCGACGAGCACCAGGTTCAGGGCGTCCGGCGAATGCGTCGCGAGCAGACCCAGTACGAGTGTCCGCAAGAACTCCGACTTGCCGGATCCGGTGGCCCCGATGCACAGCCCGTGCGGGCCCATTCCGTTCTCCGCGGCCTCCTTGAGGTCGATCTCCACCGGCGCGCCGTCGGCGCCGACGCCGATCGGGACCCGCAGCCGTTCGCGCGCAGTCCGCGGCGCCCACGCCCTATCGGTGTCGAGGGCCGCGACATCGGGAATGCCGAGCAACTGCTGCCAACTCGCGACTGGCTGTCCGTCCGGTTCCCCCGTGTCGGTGTCGACCTGCGAGGACGAACGGTACGGCGCCAGGCGACGGGCGGCAGTCTGCGCCTGGTGGGTGCTGAGCTGGTCCGCCCTGGCGAACGTCTCGATGCCCGATCCGCTGCGGGCGCCGAGCGATCCGTCGGTGAGGACAAGTTGGATCCCGCGGGTGGCGGACAACGACGGGCGGTACCCGCTCAAGTCGAGCACCGTGACCGAGTCGAGCCCCTCGTCGAGCAGGCTGCCCCCGTCGGTGATCCCGCCGTCGACCACGACGATCAACTGCGGGACACCCGCGGTCGGCGGTGCGGTTCGGGAGAACCGCGCGCGCATCGCCAGGTGGTCGCCCAGCGTGTTCTCCAGCTCCATCAATGAACCGAAGACCATCCGAGTTGTCCCCACACCGTCCGCCGACTCGGAGTGCTGGGCATGCGGGAGCCACTTGGCCCACTCCCACTCGGAGGCCGTGTCGGGGCCACACACCACCGCGATCTGCACCTGATCGGGGCCGTGAAAAGTGCACAGCTGCACCAGCATCGAGCGCACCAGGTCCCGGGCGACCGCGCGGTCGCCCTCCAGACCGACGGCTGCGAATCCGCGTAGCGACACGGCCGTCGGAAGCTCGTGCACGACGGAATGGGTGCGCACGAAGCGCCGCAACGAGACCGCCGCGACGGGCTCGAGATCTTCGACCGGACCGGTCTCCGGTGCGATCAGCCGGGTCGCCAACCGTTGGCTGCCGACCCCGACCCGCACGTGGCAGTAGTCCGGATCGGTGACGCGTCGCTCCCACATTCGGGTGGAACCGGCCAGGGTCCACAACAACCCGGGTTCGGGGTGGCTCCATTCGAGCGCCGCACGCTGCTGATCCCCGGTGTCGTAGACGTCGCGCCGCAACTGGTCGAGGTAGCGCAGGTAGTCCTTGCGGTCCTCGTTGGCCTCCGCCGAGCGGGCGCCTCCACCCTTGCCTCCGCCGGCGAGCATGCCCAGCATCGAGACGACCATCATCACCGGGAACAGCAACGACATCGGGTTCGAGGCCATCCCCGAGGTGAACATCAGCGCGACCATGCCGAGCATCGCCACGACCATCACGAGGGGCAGCATCTTGGTCAGCAGGTTGCCCGGAACGATCTTCGGTATCTCCGGGGGCGGCTGCAGGCTGAGCTCGCCGCCAGGTGCGCGCGGTACCTCGCGGCGCGGTCTGCGTACGAATCGCACGGTGCTCACGCGCGTTCACCCCCCTGGTCCTTCAGCAGTTCGCCCGCGGCGGCCCCTCCCCAGGACCGAAACGTCGAGCGCCGAAGAGTAACCCATCTCGAGTGCCCGCGGCACCCCTCGAGCCCCCGACTCTGTGTAGAGTGCCCGTGTTCCGACACGGAACCGCGCAGGTGGGGACCTGCGCGCATCGGGCGGGGGGACGACAGTGACGGACAATCTCGGCGCGATCGCGGGCACGACAGCCGGCCGACGCAGCGCACGCACGGATCTGTGCCGACTGACGGTTCTCACCGACCAGACCCAGGTCGACCTGGCGCTGCCGTTCGGCGTGCCGCTCGCGCTGATCCTGCCCGGCATCGTCGACATGATCGAAATGCACGGTGCATCAGATGATCACACGAGCACACGGTCGACAACCGAGGCGACCGAATGGGTACTGTCCCGGATCGGCCAGGCGCCGCTGTCGTCCACACTCAGCCTCGACGAGCACGGGATTCTCGACGGCGACCTGCTCGTCCTGCATTCCGCCACGACCCGCGCGCCGGCACCGCTGTTCGACGACCTCATGCACAACGTCGCCGCGATCGACGCCCAGAACTTCCGTCGCTGGACCCCGGCGACCGCGCGCGCGACAGGCATCGCCACGGCAAGCACCGCCATCCTCGCCGGATCGATGGCACTGTTGCGGTCCCGAGCCGAGTCCGAAAGCCTCGTGGGAGCTTTCGCCGCCCTGGTGGTGGCGGCCCTGCTGCTGACTGCGGGAGTGGTGGTCAGCCGGGTCTACGGTGACCGCCCGTCCGCCACCGCCCTGTGCGGGTTCGCACTGCCGGTGGCCGCGACGGCCGGAGCGCTGCTGGTACCGGGCCACCTCGGCGCGGCCAACCTGCTCCTCGGCTCGGTCACCTGTGCCGCCGCCGCGATCCTGGCGATGCGGACGAGCGGGGTGGGCCTCGCACTGTGCACGGCCACCGCCGCCGGATCCCTGCTGGCAGGTGCGGCGGCCGCGGTCGGCGCCGCGACCGAACTCCCCACCGACTCGATCGGCGCCGGGGTCGTCGCGGCCGCCCTCGCAGGCCTCGCCGTCGCGCCACGGCTGGCAATGCTGCTCGCGAAGCTTCCGCTGCCCCCGGTCCCGGCACCGGGATCCCCGCTCGACGCCGAGGAACTGGACGAAGCCGCACCCGGTCCCCTGCCCTCCTTCGTCGGCCTCGAGGCCAAGGCCGCGCAGGCTCGTCAGTACCTGACCGGTCTGGTCGTCGCGACCGCCGTGACCGCGACAGGTGGTGCGCTGCTGGCGGCCGGCACATTCACCGACGGCGGGATCTACTGGCCGGGAACGGTCCTGGCTGTGGTGTGCGCGACCGTGCTGATGCTGCGCGGACGGGCTTACGCGAGCGCTGCCCAGGCCGTCCCACTGATCTCCTCGGGCGCCGCGATCCTCGTCGCGCTCCTCGTCGGTGCGGCCGTCACCAGTCCCGGCCAGGCGCCGGCGGTCTTCGCGGTGGCAGTCCTCGGCGTCTGTGCCGCAATGGCGCTCGGCGTGCTCGCGCCCAACCACACCTTCTCGCCGGTCCTGCGCCGTTGCGTCGAACTGCTCGACTACGCGGCCATCGCCGCGGTGATTCCGTTGGTCTGCTGGGTCTCCGGACTGTTCGCGACCATGCGTGGCCTGTGACGCGCCGCGGTTCCCGGCTGCGGGTCGCCCTGGTCGGCATGGTCCTCGCCGTCGGCGCGAACCCTGCGGTCGCGGCCGCCGTGCCGCCACCGACCGTCGATCCCGGTCGGCTGCCACCCAATTCGGCACCGGTGCCGCCGCCGACCGAACTGCGTGACCCCTGCACGGTGACCGCACCCGCCGCCGATCTCGCACAGACGCCCACACCGCAACGGGCACTCGACCTGGAAGCGGTGTGGCCGCTCAGCACCGGCCGCGGCCAGGTCGTCGCGGTCATCGACACCGGTGTGGAACGGCACAGCCGACTCCCCGGACTGATCCCCGGTGGGGACTACGTGTCCAGCGGCGACGGCACGTCGGACTGCGACGGTCACGGCACACTCGTCGCGGGCATCATCGCGGCGACGCGAAGTCCGGAAACGGGTTTCGCGGGCGTCGCACCGGACGCCCGGATCCTCAGTATCCGGCAGTCCAGCAACATCTACCGCGAGGTCGGCGGCCGCCGCGATGCGGAGGGCCAGAACGCGCGCGGCGTCGGCAATGTCGGCACCCTCGCGAGCGCAATCCGTCGGGCAGCGGACCTGGGTGCGACGGTCGTCAACATCTCCGAAGTCGCCTGTATACCGGCCGGGTCGGGCGACAACCCCGCGCTGGGTGCGGCCATCGACTATGCGTCGCGCGTGAAGGACGTCGTCATCGTCGCGGCTGCTGGAAACCTCGACAGCGACACGTGCCGCACGTCGAATCCGGCACCGAATCCCGCGACACCACACGCGAATCTGTGGGATTCCGTCACGACCATCGCGACACCCGCCTGGTACGACGACCAGGTTCTCGCGGTGGGCTCGGTCAATCCCGACGGTTCACCGTCCGAGTTCACCCTGCCGGGTCCATGGGTGGACGTCGCCGCTCCCGGCACCGACATCACCTCGTTGGACCCGCGTCGCCTGCAGCCGTCCGGGGTGACCGACTCGACGAACGGGGGCCCGGTCCAGGGCACCAGCTTCGCGGCCCCGTACGTGGCGGGTACCGCAGCGCTCATCCGGGCCCGGTATCCCGAACTGACCGCGCGACAGGTGATGGACCGGATCGAGGCGACCGCGCACGCCCCCGCAGCAGGCTGGGATCCCTACGTGGGCCACGGCGTGATCGATCCGTTTGCCGCGGTGACCGCTGCGCCGGGCCGGGCCGGGCCCGGCACCCAGTCCGTCGAGCTGGCGATCCCCGCCCCCGCCCCGCCGCCCGATCACCGGCCCCGCGACGTCGCGCTCGCCGGAGCCGGCGGGGTAGCCGCGCTGCTGGGTCTCGGGCTGCTCGCCTCGTTTCCGCTGCGCCGCCGGCTTCAGCGAGCGGGCGGTGACACCACCATCGGGTGATCGTCGGGTGCCATCCCGTCGTGCGCGAGGAAGGCCGCCCGCCGTCCGAGTTCCGGGCCGGGCGCCAGCAGGGACAGGATCGGCCACGGTGCCGCTGCGCCCTCGTCATCGAATCCGAGAAGCTTTGCCGTCTCGGCGTTCTCGACCCCATACCGCACGCCGGTGTCCGCGACGAAGAACATCGCCCCGCGACGCTCGCTCGTGGGGGTGATGCCGGTCGAGTGCACCAGCCCGCTCGTGCCCGGCCGCAGGTACGCCGCGTCCGCATTGTCACCGGATCCGTCCGCCTGCGCGAGCGTCACCACCTTGGCGTCTGCGGGGACGGGCAGCGCATTGCCCGCGATCACCGACACGGTGGCACGGATGTCGCCCTTCGACCCGTCCGAACCCGGAACCGGTTGCCAGGACAGGCAACTCACCGGACTCGACCGGTCATCCACGACCTTCGGTGCCGTCGCCGGAAAGCTCGACACCGCCAGTGCGTTCGACTGGGGCACCCGCGACACGGCATCGGGGGTGACACTGGCCATCCCGGCACTGCCCTGCGAATCCGAATACCGGATCAGCTTCGCGGTGGCCTCACTCACCCGTTGCAGGCCGTCCCGGAGCACCACGTAGTACTTGATCTCCTGCGCGTCCTGAACCTGCACGACCGATCCGATGGTCTTGTCCTGCATCGGATACGAGGGGACCCCACCGGAATCGGCCACAACCGGCGGCGCGATGGCGGGCGCCTCGGGAATCGCGTTGAGCAGTCCAGCGCTGATCGGCCTCGGTTCGACTCCGTCGAGCCCCAACCCCAACGACACCGCATGATCGTTCGGGTCGATCCGACTCCGCTTCCCGTCGTAGACGAGGTAGGTCGTGTCCGCGCTCCGAACCAGCAGGGCCTGCTGCGCACCCAGTTCCGACACGTGGTCACCGAGAACCGGATCGCCCGCGATCACCGTCGTCGTGAGCGCGCGGTTGCCGCCCGAGGCAATGGCATCGCACACCGCCCAGGCGGCAGGCTCCCCGTGCGGAAGCGCCGAGGGCGCACCGGGAATGCCCATCAACGCGCCGCGTGGCCGGGTGTCGAGTTCGGACTCCTTCACGATCGTCGGTGTGGCCGCGCCGCCGGCGACAAGTCGTGCCGATGCCAGGTTCAACACCGGATGCAACGTGTCGTCGACCATGACGAACATCGCCCCGGAGTCCTTGCCCACGACGATCTGCGCATCGCCGATCTTGTCCTGCGGTCGGATCAACGCGAGCGCGGCGCATCCGGCGAGCCCCACGACCGCGACCACCGCCCCGACTGCGAGCGCCCTCGACTGGGTGCGCATCGGGTCGTGCAACATCCGCACGTCCCGGCGCACCAGCGCGTGTTCCATCCGTCGAACCAGAAAGCGGTAGCCACTGACCTGCCAACGAGTAGTCGGCTGTGCTGCCATGATTCCTCCCCCATGTGGCGCGCACTACGGGGCCACACAGTACAGTTCGCCCTGAGCCGTGGCATGGGGGTGTGCCAGGACTGGGGGGCGAGGGGATGAGTGTGTCTGGACCGCGGGGGCGGAGTCGGCGACTGTGGCCGACCGTGTCGGTGCACGCTCTGATCGCCGCACAACTGACGGGTCTGGCCGTGGCCGCGATCGCGGCCGTCATCGGGCTCGAGTGGTGGCCCACCCTGGCAATCGGTCTGGTGGCAGCCGCGGTCGGATTCGTTCCGGTCCGCGGCCGATGCCTGCTCGACTGGGCGGCGACGCTGCTGCGCTACCCGATCCGGCGGGCCGCCGCACTGGGCGAGACGACCGACTTCCGCGCACCGTCGGGTCCGGTCGTCGGACTGCTCTGGGACGGCGGATCGGTGACCGCGGTCGTCGAGGTGCTGCCCGCTCCGGGGAACCTCACGCAGGTCGGCCGCGACGGCGTCGAGTCCGTGCACCTGCTTCCGGTCGGCGCACTCGCGGAGTCGATGACCCAGCACGACATCAACCTGTCCGGTATCGACGTCATCAGCCACGGCTACCGCGCCGTGGCAGGCAGTCCCGCCGCCGACGTCTACGACCGTCTGGTCGGGCCGCTGCCCGCGACCGCCGTCCGAACCGTCTGGCTGGCACTTCGTCTCGATGCGACGGCCGAGGCAGAGTCGGTCTCCAGTCGGGGCGGCGGCAGCGAGGGGGCTGCTCGGACCGTGTCGATCGCGGCGCAGCGCGTCGTTCGGACCCTCGCCGACCACGGCCTGCCGTCTCGACTGCTGACCGCGGCCCAGATCGGTTCGGCCGCAACACAGATCGGCCGGGGCATCCGACCCGAGTCGTTCACCCGAGCGTGGAACCACGTACCGCTGGCCGATGCGTGCAACTCCGGGTTCGCGATCGACCCGCGGTCCCTGAGTTCGGAGGTGCTGGCCGCGTTGTGGGCACGACCCAGCCTCGGGACGACCGTCACCGTGCGACTGCGCCCGGGTGCCCGCCCCGGTGAAGTGCGAGTTGCGGCATCCTGCCGGCTGACCAATTGCACTGTGCCCGAGTCGCGGGAGCGTCCCGGACCGGTCTCGATGTCGGGCAGGCACGCGGACGCGCTGGCGTCGAATCTGCCGGGCGCCCCCGCCCACCTCGATTCGCTGACCCCGTTCACCGGAGTGGATCGCGTGCGGCTCGATGCGCTGAACCTGCCGTCCTCGGGCTGCGGTCAGCTGCTGGGCTCGGACGACGACGGGCGCGGCATCACCACACGGGTCACCGGACCCGAGGTCCCCACCGTCGAGGTGTTCGGCGAGTTGTACCTCGCCCAGCAGCTGGTGTTCCGCGCCGTCGCGACCGGCGCGCGGATACTGATCCATTCGGATCGAGCACAGGATTGGGAACCATTGGTCGAGTCTGTCGCCACGCCGGACCGGTTGGCGCTCGCGCTGGACCCCACCCGGTTCGATCCGGCGTTCACTGCCGTGGTCTTCGACGGCACCGAGGTCCGGCCGCTGGGCGGACCGGCGACCGCGATCCGGGTCCGCGAGTTACCGCAGCAGCCGATCGACACCGAGGCCGCACTCACCATCGTGCAGCCCGGGGCACGGGGCGACCGGATCGTGGTGCACGCGAATGGGCGGCAGCTCGACCTGATTCTCGTCACGATCGCCCAGGAGACTGCGTTCATCGGCCGCCCGCTGGCCGTCGACACGGTGCCAGCAACCTCCTGACCGGACGTCAGCCCGGGTAGGGCTGCGCCGCCCGAGCCGACCGCAACGACCCTGCCCACCACGCCAATTGCGCCAGCAGTCGCGACGAGCCGTCGATGGCGGCGCCGTCGTCTGTCTCGCCGTCCGGACCGAACCGCTTGCGTGCCTGATGGAAGCTCACGGTCTGGCGGATCGAGACCATGTGGACCTCGGCGACGACCTGACGCAGTTGCTCGGTGGCGCGAAGTCCGCCGGAGAGGCCGCCGTAGGACACGAATCCGACCGGTTTGGCCCGCCATTGTTCCTTCGCGGAATCGATCGCGTCCTTGAGCGCGCCGGAGTAGCCGTGGTTGTACTCCGGGGTCACCATCACGAACGCCTCCGCCGCGGCGATCCGATCACGGAAGCGGTCGGACTCGGGGGTACGCGACAAGTCCGCAGGCAACCGTGCGTCGGCCAGATCGAGCACGTCGGTGTGGAAGTCGGGGTGTGCGCGCGCCCGACGGGTGAACCAGTCGGCGACGACGGGACCGAACCGCCCCTCTCGGACGCTCCCGACGATCACCTCGAGCCGAATCGGTGTTGTGTCCACACCCCATCGAACCACGGGCGCCGACACGACGAGGCCCCCCGCCCGGTGTGGGAAGGGGGCCTCGTGTGGCCTGGTACAGCGACCAGGCGCTGCTGTCTAGGACGAGCCGAAGAGGGAACCGAGCGAACCCGATCCGCCACCGCCGTTGCCCGCGCCGGACACGCTGACCGACACGCTCGGCGAAACCGACTGGAGGAATCGTCCCGCACCGGAGTACACGGCCGTGACAGCGTGACTTCCGTTGGCGTCGAACGTGTGCGACAGGGTCGCCTTGCCGTCCACGACGGGCACCGGGTCACCGATCGGCGCGGCACCGTCCTTGAACTGCACCGTGCCGCCGGAGGGAACCGGGGCCACCGACGCGGTGAGGTCGACCGCGGTGCCGGCGGTCGCCGTACCGGGGACGGTCAGTCCGGTCGTGGTTGCGGTGTCCGGCGCCTGCACGTCGACCGTCACACCGATCGGATCGAACTTCTGCGTCGAACCCCAGGTGTTCACGTCGAACGTCAAACCACTGTCGAACGTCCCCGCCGGCGCGTTGTCCGGAACCTTGTACGACACCTCGAACGACACCGTCCGGTTGACAGTCTTCGACAGCATCCACGCACTCGCCGAATTCGACACCGACACCTTGTTGTTCGCATCGTCGACCGCCGGCGTTACCGACGACGTCGACGCCGCCGACACCTTCGCACTACCCGGCACATAGGTGAACCCCGCCGGATGAACATCGGTGATCTTGTTCAGATACGCATCGATGGCGCTCGTGACCGAGAACTCGGTCTTGTAGGTCACGACGTCCCCGGGGAATACCGTGCCGCTCCCCTGAAGCGTCTTCGTCGCCTTGATCTGAGCGGTCGTCACGGTCGCCGACGTCTGTGCGGCCGATGCCGGTGCGGCACCGATTCCGAGACCGAGCGCGACCACCGCGGTGGCACTCACCGCCGCCGCAACGCGCCGTATCACGGTGTTGGACATATCGATCCTCCATTTGTCTTCACAACGATCAGGGCTGGGCTCACCGGATCCGAGTCCGTGTGCGATCCGATTCAGGAGCCGAAGATGGACGTGAGCGAGCCGTTGCCGCCGCCCGTGCCGCTTCCGTCACTGACCTTCACAGTGGTGGATGCGGAGGTCGAGCCCGTGAAGCCCGGCGCGCCCGAGTAGACGGCGGTGATCGGGTGGTCGCCGGCCAGGTTGAACGTGAACCGCAGCGTCGCGGTTCCGTCGGTGAGAATCACCGGTCCGCCGATCGGGGTGTTGCCGTCCTTGAACTGCACCGTGCCGCCGCTCGGGGCCGGGGTCACCGCGGCGGAGAGAATCACCGCGGTGCCGGCCTGTGCGTCGGTGGCGACACTGAGGACGGTCGAGGTGGATGCATCCGGAGGCGACACCGTGACCGTCGAGGGCGCCGACGAGGAGCCCGCGAAGCCTGGGACACCCGAGTACACCGCGGTGATGTCGTGCGAACCCGTCGCGGCGAAGGCGTACGACAGCGCCGCCTTGCCGTCCACTACGTTCGCCGGTGCGCCGATGTTCGCGCCGCCGTCCTTGAACTGCACTGTGCCACCGGTATTCGCGGGGGACACCGACGCCGTCAGATCCACCGCCTGACCGGTCGTCGCGTTCGGCGGGACTGTCAGCGTCGTCGTGGTCGCCGCCTGCGCCTTCACGTCGACCGTCACACCGATCGGATCGAACTTCTGCGTCGAACCCCAGGTGTTCACGTCGAACGTCAACCCACTGTCGAACGTCCCCGCCGGCGCATTGTCCGGAACCTTGTACGACACCTCGAACGACACCGTCCGGTTGACAGTCTTCGACAGCATCCACGCGCTCGCCGAATTCGACACCGACACCTTGTTGTTCGCGTCGTCGACGGCCGGCGTCACCGACGACGTCGACGCCGCCGACACCTTCGCGCTACCCGGCACATAGGTGAACCCCGCCGGATGAACATCGGTGATCTTGTTCAGATACGCATCGATGGCGCTCGTGACCGAGAACTCGGTCTTGTAGGTCACCACCTCGCCCGGGAATACAGAGCCGGTCCCCAGCAACGTCTTCGTCGCCTTGATCTGGGCCGTGGTCACGGTCGCCGACGTCTGCGCCGCCGACGCGACACCACCGCCGACCCCGAGACCGAGCGCCACCACTCCAGCAGCACTCACCGCCGCCACCACGCGACGCATCACCGGACGAGACATACACACCCTCCATTGGTTCCGAGAAAGATCATCTGAGCATTACGCACGATCGGCCCCCACACCTCACGTGCTCACAAATCAGGACGAGCCGAAGAGCGACCCGAGCGAGCCGGTGCCACCGCCGGTACCTCCACCCGGTGCCGCCGCGACCTCGACGACGGACTTGGCCGACGTCGACCCCGTGAAGCCGGCTGCACCCGAGTACACCGCCGTGATGTTGCGCGAACCCGTCGCGGTGAACGGGTACGACAACGTCGCCTGACCATTGGTCACGTTCACCGGAGCACCGATCGGGGTGTCACCGTCCTTGAACTGCACCGTGCCACCCGCAGTCGCAGGCGAGACCGCAGCCTTCAGATCCACGGCCACACCAGCAGTCGCCGACGCGGGAGCGGTCAACACGGTCGAGGTCGCCACATCGGACGGCAACGCCTCCGACACCGTCACCGTCGACGCCTGCGACGTGGAACCGAGGAACCCGGCGGCACCCGAGAACACCGCGGTGACGGAGTGCGCACCCGCAGCGGTGAAGGTCTGCGACAGCGTCGCAACACCATTGGTCACGGTCACCGGACCACCGATGTTCGAGCCGCCGTCCCTGAACTGCACCGTGCCCGCCGCCGTCGCCGGCGACACCGTCGCCGACAGATCAACCGCCACACCGACCTTCGCCGAACCCGGCGCCGCGACAGCCGTGGTCGTCGCAACGTCGTTCGGCGCGGGGTTGGAGACCGTGACCGTCGAGGCCTGAGAGGTCGACCCGGTAAATCCGGCAATGCCCGAGAACACCGCCGTGACGCTCTTGGCACCGGCGCTCGTGAATGCCTGCGACAACGTGGCAACACCGTTGGTCAGGTTCACCGGGCCACCGATATTCGCGGCGCCGTCCTTGAACTGCACCGACCCACCCGAAGGAACCGGAGACACCACGGCCTTCAGATCAACGGGCTGACCCGTCACCGCAGTCGACGGAACCGTCAGCTGAGTCGTCGTCGCCACATCAGGAGCGGACACGTTCACCGTCGACGCTGCCGACGTCGAACCCGCAAACCCCGTGCCGCCCGAATAGACCGCCGTGATCGAATGCGCGCCCGCGGTCGCAAACGACTGCGACAGCGTTGCGCTGCCACCGACCACCGTCACCGGCGAACCGATATCCGTGGCGCCGTCCTTGAACTGCACAGTGCCACCCGCGGTCGACGGCGACACCGACGCCGTCAGATCCACGGCCTGACCGGTCGTCGCCGTCGCCTGCACCGTCAACGTCGTGGTCGTCGCCGCCGGAGCCAGGACGTCGACAGTCACACCGATCGGGTTGAAAGTCTGAGTCGAACCGAACGTGTTCACGTCGAACGTCAAACCGCTGTCGAACGTCCCCGCCGGCGCGTTGTCCGGAACCTTGTACGACACCTCGAACGACACCGTCCGGCCGACGGTCTTCGACAGCATCCACGCACTCGCCGAATTCGACACCGACACCTTGTTGTTCGCATCGTCGACCGACGGCGTCACCGACGACGTCGACACCTTCGCGCTACCCGGCACATAGGTGAACCCCGCCGGATGAACATCGGTGATCTTGTTCAGGTACCGATCGATCGCACTGTTCACCGAGAAACTGGTCCGATACGTCACCACATCCCCGGGATGCACCGACCCCGTCCCCAGCAACGCCTTCGTCGCCACGATATTCGTGGCCGTCACGGTCGCCGACGTCTGCGCCGCCGACGCGACACCACCGCCGACCCCGAGACCGAGCGCCACCACAGCCGCGGCACTCACCGCCGCCGTGACACGGCGAATCACCGGACGAGACATACACACCCTCCATCTGCCCTGGCCGCACTCGTACCGACCTGCAGGTGGCAATACGTGCGAAAGTTACGTCACTTTAGCTAACGTGTAGCCGCTTCGTGACCAAAATTGCGTAATCAACTGTACAACTGTCCAGAATCGTTTCCGCAGTTCACATCCCTCGGCGCGTCGCTCGGCGTGTCTTGTGTCAAACGGTAAGACCGTTGGTCACGAGCGTCGCCAGCTCCGCGTACGCCTGGGCATCATCGAGCCCGGTGGCCTCGGCGACCCGCCGACGCTGGATCCGCACCATCGTCGAGGTGACCACGTCGGCGACGAACTCCGCGTGCACCTCCCGGAATTCACCGGCACGCACGCCCCCGGTGACGAGTTCCTGGACCCGGCGGGCGGCGAACCGGGTGTTCCGTTCGTAGACCTCGCGGACCACCACGTTGGCGGCGAGGTCCTCCATGAACTGGATGGAAGCCGGTCGCAGCTGTTCGCCGACCGCCTCGAGGTACGCACCGATGCCCGCCCGGGCACCGACGGCGCTTGCAAGTCGCTCCTCCACCCGCTCGGTGGCACGGCGAAAGAAGTGCACGGTCGCGACGCGCACCAACCGTTCCTTGCTGTCCGCGAGCGTGTACAGGGTCGACTTCGAACAGTGCAGCCTGCCGGCCAGGGCGTCGAGCGTGAAGTGCGCAAAGCCCTCCGCAAGTAGCAGCGCGACGAGCTGGTCGAGAAGCTGTGCGCGACGAGCAGCGCCACGGGCCTGGGTTGCCATACGCAAAACTGTACTGCAGTATCGATTTCCGTACCGTTTCTCTCCGAGGAGTACACCGTGCCCGTCGAACGCCTGCTTCCCAGCCAGGAAGCCCACGACCTCATCGACCTGACCCGCGACGTCGCAGACAAGGTGCTCGCACCGAAGGTCGACGAGCACGAGAAGACCGAGACCTTCCCCGAGGGAGTGTTTCCCGCACTCGGTCGGGCCGGACTGCTGAGCCTGCCGTACCCCGAGGAGTTCGGCGGCGGCGGTCAGCCATACGAGGTCTACCTGCAGGTGCTCGAGGAACTCGCAGCCCGCTGGGCGGCCGTTGCGGTCGCGACCAGCGTGCACAGCCTCTCGTGCTACGCACTCGCAACCAGGGGCACCGCCGAGCAGCAGGCGCGGTGGTTGCCGGACATGTTGAGCGGCACGAAGATCGGCGCCTACAGCCTCTCCGAACCCCAGGCCGGTTCGGACGCCGCCGCGCTGATCTGCAAGGCCACCGAGACCGAGGGCGGATACCGGATCAACGGCTCGAAGGCATGGATCACCAACGGCGGTCGCGCCGATTTCTACACCCTGTTCGCGCGGACCAGCGATGACGGTTCGCGGGGCATCTCCTGCTTCCTGGTCGACGGTACGACCGAGGGTTTGAGCTTCGGCAAGCCGGAGGAGAAGATGGGGCTGCGGGCGGTCCCGACCACGTCCGCGCACTACGACGACGCATTCGTCGAGCAGGACCGAATGATCGGCGCGCCGGGCCAGGGACTCCCGATCGCCTTCAGCGCACTGGACTCCGGCCGGCTCGGCATCGCCGCCGTCGCGGTCGGGCTGGCCCAGGGCGCGCTCGACGATGCTGTCGCATATGCCAAGGAGCGCAAGGCCTTCGGCAAACGGATCATCGACCACCAGGGCCTCGGATTCCTGCTCGCCGACATGGCTGCCGCGGTGGACTCCGCGCGCGCGACCTACCTGGATGCCGCCCGACGCCGGGATGCGGGACTGGCGTACTCGCGTCAGGCGAGCGTCGCGAAACTCGTCGCGACCGACGCCGCGATGAAGGTGACCACCGACGCGGTGCAGGTGTTCGGCGGCTACGGCTACACCCAGGACTTCCCCGTCGAGCGGTACATGCGCGAGGCCAAGATCACCCAGATCTTCGAGGGCACCAACCAGATTCAGCGCCTGGTTATCGCGCGCTCCCTCGCGGGCTGACCCGGCTCAGTCGCCGCAGCAGCCGCCGGGAACCGATCGGACCTCGCGCGTGGCGGCATTGCGCGCGGCGAGGTCCGCGTCGGCCGGGTAGTCGACGCGGACCAGGCTCAGTCCGTGCGCGGGCGCAACGAGAACCGCACTCGACCGCTCGCGCTCCTGCAACAGGGCGACCGTCCACTCCGGCGTACGCCGACCCTCCCCCACCGCGATCATCGCGCCGACCAAACTGCGGACCATCGACCAGCAGAATGCGTCGGCGCTCACGTAGGCGGTGACGATGTCGCCCTCGGCCGCCCGAGCGGAGCCTGCGGAGCGAGCATCGGCCCGAGCGGAGCCTGCGGGGCGATCATCGGAACGAGCCCAGTCGAAACGCTGCAGTTCGCGGATCGTCGTCGCGCCCTCCTTGCGACGGCAGAACGCCGCGAAGTCGTGCAAACCGATCAGGCCTGCCGACGCCGCCCGCATGGCGTCGAGGTCCAGATCCTTGGGCACCGAGACGGTGTCGCGCGCTCGCAACGGTTCGGCGCCGTAGCGTGCGGTGGTGATCCGGTACTCGTAGTGCCTGCGGATCGCGGAGAAGCGGGCGTCGAACTCCGCAGGCACCGCGGTGACCGCCTTGACCCGCACGTCCGGCGGCAGGAAACGCGCGAGCCGGCGTACCAGGCGCTGCGGTTCGTCGGGCGCGGCCGCGGCGGACACGTCCATGTGCGCGACCTGGCCGGAGGCGTGCACCCCGGCGTCGGTGCGGCCGGCGACTGTCAACGTCACCGGCTCCCGCAGGACCGTCGAGATCGATTCCTCGAGCACCCCGCAGACCGTGCGCAGTCCGGGCTGGCGGGCCCAACCGGAGAAGTCGGTGCCGTCGTAGGTGATGTCCAGTCGAAAGCGAACGAACCCGCCGTCCCGGTGAGGGGCGGCGGGTTCGTTGCGAGGTTCTGACGCGTTCAGCGTTAGTCCTTCTTGGCCTCGTCCGCGTCGGCGGCAGTGGCGGTCTCGTCCTCGAGACCCTCCACGACTGCCTCGGCGTTCTCGACCTCGGCCTCGGTCGCCTCGGCCTCGACGGCCTCCACGACGTTCTCGGCCGGAGCCTCCTGCGAAGCCTTCACGCGACGCGCGCGGTCGGCCTCGGAGGTGACGGTCTGCTCCTTGACGAGCTCGATGATCGCCATCGGAGCGTTGTCACCCTTGCGGGGGACGGTCTTGATGATGCGGGTGTAGCCGCCGTTGCGCTCCGCGTAGAACGGACCGATCTCCGCGAACAGGGTGTGCACGACATCCTTGTTGCGGATGACCTTGAGCACCTCACGACGGTGGGCCAGGGTACCGGCCTTCGCGTGCGTGACGAGCTTCTCGGCGTAGGGCCGCAGGGCCTTCGCCTTGGCCTCGGTGGTGGTGATGCGACCGTGCTCGAAGAGCGCGGTGGCCAGGTTGGCGAAGATCGCCTTCTGGTGCGAAGCCGACCCGCCGAAGCGGGCACCCTTCTTGGGCTTGGGCATGATGAATCTCCTAGTAAGGACCCAGTGAGCTGGTCTACAGCTGTTCGGTCTCGGCGTAGTCCTGGTCGTTGCCCTCGGTGTCGCTGAAGGCGCCGGCGTCGGTGTCGCTCCACGTTCCGGTGGCGGCGTCGTAGCCGGCAACGGTGGTGGGGTCGAACGAAGCCGGGCTGTCCTTCAGTGCCAGGCCGAGCGAATGCAGCTTGACCTTCACCTCGTCGATGGACTTCTGACCGAAGTTGCGGATGTCCAGCAGATCGGACTCGGTGCGACCAACCAGCTCGCCGACGGTGTGCACACCCTCGCGCTTGAGGCAGTTGTAGGACCGGACCGTCAGGTCCAGATCCTCGATCGGCAGCCCGAAGGACGCGATGTGATCGGCCTCGGCGGGCGAGGGTCCGATCTCGATGCCTTCTGCTTCGACGTTCAGCTCACGGGCGAGGCCGAAGAGCTCAACCAGGGTCTTGCCCGCCGAAGCGAGCGCGTCCCGAGCGGTGATGGAGTTCTTGGTCTCCACGTCCAGCACGAGCCGATCGAAGTCGGTGCGCTGCTCGACGCGGGTGGCCTCCACCTTGTAGGTGACCTTGAGCACCGGCGAGTAGATCGAGTCGACCGGGATCCGGCCGATCTCGGCGCCGGACGCCTTGTTCTGGACGGCGGGGACGTAGCCGCGACCGCGCTCGACGACGAGCTCGATCTCCAGCTTGCCCTTGTCGTTCAGGGTGGCGATGTGCAGATCCGGGTTGTTCACCGTGACGCCGGCCGGGGGCACGATGTCGCCTGCAGTCACGGCGCCGGGGCCCTGCTTGCGGACGTACATGGTGACGGGCTCGTCCTCTTCGGAGCTCACGACCAGACCCTTGAGGTTCAGGATGATGTCGGTGACATCTTCCTTCACGCCGGGAACGGTGGTGAACTCGTGCAGGACGCCGTCGATGCGGATGCTGGTGACAGCAGCGCCGGGGATCGACGACAGCAGGGTGCGGCGAAGCGAGTTGCCGAGGGTGTACCCGAAGCCGGGCTCAAGGGGCTCGATGACGAACTTCGAGCGGTTGTCAGCGATGACCTCTTCGGTCAGCGTGGGTCGCTGAGAAATGAGCATTGTTTTCCTCCTGTACGGACGTCCGCTATTTGACGCCCAGATGGATGGCGCCTTCGGCACCCGTGCGCCTTTCCGGTGGCCGGAGCCATCGGAAAGGCGCACGAGTCGAAAGGCATTACTTCGAGTACAGCTCCACGATCAGCTGCTCCTGCAGCGGCACGTCGATCTGCGCGCGCTCGGGCTCCTGGTGAACCAGGACGCGAAGGCGACCCGGGACGACCTGGAGCCACGCCGGAACCGGACGGTCGCCGACGGTCTCGCGGGCAACCTGGAACGGCAGCGTGCTCAGCGACTTCTCCTTGACATCGATGATGTCGTACTGGGAGACGCGGTAGCTGGGGATGTCGACCTTCTTGTTGTTCACGAGAAGGTGACCGTGGCTCACGAGCTGACGAGCCTGACGACGGGTACGAGCCAGACCGGCGCGGTACACGACGTTGTCGAGACGGGTCTCGAGGATGCGGAGCAGGTTCTCGCCGGTCTTGCCCGGGCGACGCACCGCTTCCTTGTAGTAGCGGACGAACTGCTTCTCCATGACGCCGTAGGTGAAGCGAGCCTTCTGCTTCTCCTGCAGCTGGAGCAGGTACTCGCTCTCCTTGATCCGCGCGCGGCCGTGCTGGCCCGGCGGGTAGGGGCGACGCTCGAACGCCTGGTCGCCTCCAACGAGGTCGACGCGCAGACGACGCGACTTGCGGGTGATGGGGCCGGTATAACGTGCCATTTTCTTCTACCTATCCTTCCCGCTAGACCCGACGCCGCTTGGGCGGACGGCAGCCGTTGTGCGGCTGGGGGGTGACATCGGAGATGGTGCCGACCTCGAGGCCAGCGGCCTGGAGGGAACGGATCGCGGTCTCGCGGCCCGAGCCGGGGCCCTTGACGAAGACGTCGACCTTCTTCACGCCGTGCTCCTGCGCCTTGCGGGCAGCGTTCTCGGCGGCCAGCTGAGCGGCGAACGGGGTCGACTTACGCGAACCCTTGAAGCCCACGTGTCCCGAGGACGCCCACGAGATGACGTTTCCGGCCGGGTCCGTGATGGACACGATGGTGTTGTTGAAGGTGCTCTTGATGTGAGCGGCGCCGTGCGGGACGTTCTTCTTGTCCCTGCGACGAGCCTTCTGGGTCTTCTTCGGACCGGTGCGTGACTTAGGGGGCATTACTTCGCCTTCTTCTTGCCGGCAATGGTGCGCTTCGGGCCCTTGCGGGTACGCGCGTTGGTCTTGGTGCGCTGTCCACGCACGGGCAGACCACGACGGTGGCGCAGGCCCTGGTAGCAGCCGATCTCGATCTTGCGACGGATGTCGGCCTGCACCTCGCGGCGGAGGTCACCCTCGACCTTGAGGGACTCCTCGATGTACTCGCGGAGCTTGGTCAGGTCCTCGTCCGTGAGGTCCTTGCTGCGCAGGTCCGGGTTGACACCCGTCGCTGCCAGGATCTCCTTGGAGCGGGTACGGCCGACGCCGTAGATGTAGGTCAGTGCGATCTCCATGCGCTTTTCGCGAGGAAGATCAACACCTGCGAGACGTGCCATGTGGCATTCCTATCGGTGTGCGGAGGTCTGCTCCCAGTCCATCCCCTGTGCCATCCGAAGTCAGACTCCGGATACGTCTTTCAACTAACTCAGTGGGGCCCCGGCCTCCGTGCCGGGGGTAGACCAACGCCTGCCGATGGACTCGAAGTCCGGTGGACTCGAAATTCCGGTGGCCGTGGGTGTCGGCTGGTGCTGGAAGGTCTTCTTTTGCTTGTTGCCAAGCCGATCCGAAAAGCTGTGATCTAGCCCTGACGCTGCTTGTGACGCAGGTTGTCGCAGATCACCATGACCCGACCGTTACGACGGATCACCTTGCACTTTTCGCAGATCTTCTTGACGCTCGGCTGAACCTTCACGTCTGTCTAATCTCCTGTGTGTCGCCCACCGGGGGTGGACATGGGTCTCCCAGACCAGGTGTGGTCCGGGAAGTTCGTTACTTGTACCGGTAGACGATGCGACCGCGAGAAAGGTCGTAGGGCGACAGCTCTACGACGACACGGTCTTCCGGCAGGATGCGAATGTAGTGCTGACGCATCTTGCCGCTGATGTGCGCGAGGACCTTGTGGCCGTTCTCGAGCTCAATGCGAAACATTGCATTGGGCAGCGGTTCGACTACGCGTCCCTCGACCTCGATGGCCCCGTCTTTCTTAGCCATATCCTCCGCGATCCGTTGGTGGGCATCGTTCTCCGTTACGGTGGTGCACGCGCGTGAGAGAACCGGGCGAGCAGCGCTTCGGGCGACCGAGGCCTCCGAGAACAGCAAACGACCGGTACGCAGGGCGCACCGTTGATCTAGCTTACCGGAGTTCTCCCACCAGGCCAAATGCGGCCCGTCACGAAAGGACGTCAGACGTGCGCGCAGTCGTCCAGCGGGTGACCTCCGCCTCCGTCGAGATCGACGAGAAGGTCGTCGCCCGCATCGACCCCGTGGGGCACGGACTGCTGGTCCTGCTCGGCGTCGGGCACGACGACGACCCGGCCACCGCCGCGGCGCTGGCGGCGAAAGTCTGGAAGCTGCGCATCCTCGACGACGCCGAGCGCGGCGGCGAGCGATCCGCCGCCGATCTCGACGCACCGATCCTGGTCGTCAGCCAGTTCACCCTGCTCGCCGACACCCGCAAGAGCCGGCGTCCCTCCTGGTCCGCCGCCGCGCCCCGGGCGGCGGCGGAACCACTGGTGGACGCGTTCGCCGACGCGCTGCGCGGACTCGGCGCCACGGTCGAGACCGGCCACTTCGGCGCCCACATGCGGGTCAGCTCGGTCAACGACGGCCCGGTCACGCTACTGCTCGAGGCCTGACCGGCAGCGGTGGCGTCAGTCGTCGATGTTCGACATGTCGCCGTAGCGGGCGCCCGCGACCGCACCCCTGGGCACCGCGCTCGCGAGTGACGCGAGGTCGTCCGCGGTCAGGTCGACCGCGGCAGCGTCGACGTTCTCCTCGACGTACTTCACCCGCTTGGTGCCCGGGATCGGCACGATGTCCTGCCCCTGCGCGAGCACCCAGGCCAGCGCGAGTTGCCCCGGGGAGACACCCTTCGCCGCGGCAAGAGCGCGCACCCGGTCGACCAGCCCCAGGTTCGTCGCGAGCGCGTCGCCGCGGAACCGCGGGAAGTAGTCCGACCGCCGGAGGTCACCCTCGCCCACCGCTCCGGACTCCGCGGTGATCGCGCCAGTCAGCAGTCCGCGGCCGAGCGGTGAGTACGGCACCAGGCCGATCCCCAGCTCACGGATGGTCGGCAGTATCTCGTCCTCGAGGTCGCGGGTGAACAGCGAGTACTCCGTCTGCAGCGCGGTGATCGGATGCACGGCGTGCGCCCGCCGGATCGTGTCCGGTCCCGCCTCCGACAGTCCGAGATGGCGGACCTTGCCCGCCGTGACGAGCCCGGCCATCGCGCCGACCGTCTCCTCGATCGGCACCGACCTGTCGACCCGGTGTTGGTAGTAGAGGTCGATATGGTCGACACCGAGACGCCGAAGCGACGCGTCGCAGGCCGCGACGACGTACTCCGGTCTGCCGTTGATCCCCACCCGGGTCCCGTCGGCGCGACGCTCGTTGCCGAACTTCGTGGCCAGCACCGCGTCGCCTCGACGACCCGCGACGGCCTTGCCGACCAGCTCTTCGTTGACGAACGGGCCGTACATGTCCGCGGTGTCGAGCAGGGTCACACCGAGATCGAGGGCACGGCGAATGGTGGCGATTCCGGCGTCCTCGTCGCCGGTTCCGTAGAACTCCGACATGCCCATGCACCCGAGCCCCAACGTGGACACGGTCAGGGGCGAGTCGATACCGAGGGTTCGGGTTCCGATGTCAGTGGTCATGCGACGAGTCAACGTCTTCGAGTGCGCTCGAAGTCAAGCTCCGAGCCGCGACTCGATCCGTGTACACGCCGATCTTCACGTCGACGGCGGCCAGATGGTCGGTGACTTCGGCCAGCTGGGTCAGCACCCGGGCGCGGTGCGCACGCAGCAGGTCCAGTCGGTCGGACTCGGTGCCGTCGCCGGCCCGGACCAGTTCCGCGTAACGCTGGATCTCCCGGATCGGCATCCCGGTCGACCGCAGCTTGGTGACCAACTCGATCCACGCCACGTCGAATGCGGTGTACCTCCGATGCCCGGACGACGCCCGGCCGATCTCACCCAGCATCAACCCGTCCCGCTCGTAGTAGCGCAGGGTGTGCGCGGTCAGTCCGGTGCGCGCGGCGACCTCCGCGATGGTCATTCCCGGATCGCTCAGCATCGGTCCGCATCCATGCACGCGACGATAGCGCCGCCGGCGCCGGAAACGACGAACGGGCGGGAAGCGAGCCTCGTCGGCTGCCTTCCCGCCCGTTCGTCGGTTGTGCTCGTCAGGGCCGAAGCGTGAGGATCCGTGGACCGTCCTCGGTCACCGCGACGGTGTGCTCCCAGTGCGCGGCGCGCGAGCCGTCGATGGTGACGACCGTCCAGTCGTCCTCGAGCACCTCGGTCTCGGTTGTCCCGAGGGTGAGCATCGGCTCGATGGCGAGCACCGAACCGACCACCAACTCCGGGCCCTTGCCGGGCGCGCCCTCGTTGGCGAGGAAGGGGTCCATGTGCATCTCGCGACCGATACCGTGCCCGCCGTACCCGTCCACGATGCCGTACCGGCGACCGTGCGCGCGCTCGGCCGCGAGCGTGCCCTGCTCGATCGCGTGCGAGACGTCGGTCAGCCGGTTGCCCGGCAGCATCGCCTTGATGCCCGCATCCATCGACAGTCGGGTGGCCTCGCTGAGATCACGGTCGGCGTCGGAGATCTCGCCGACCCCGAAGGTCCACGCGGAATCACCGTGCCAGCCGTCGAGAATCGCGCCGCAGTCGATCGACACCAGGTCGCCCTCGGCCAGGATGTCGTCCGCCGACGGGATGCCGTGCACGACACGATCATTCACCGACGAGCAGATCGACCCGGTGAAACCGTGGTACCCCAGGAACGACGGAACCGCTCCCGCGTCCCGAATCGTCTGCTCCGCGATCCGGTCCAGTTCGAGCGTGCTCACTCCGGGCTTCGCCGCCGCGCGCACGGCGACCAGCGTCGCGCCGACGATCGCGCCCGCCGCAGCCATCGCGTCGAGTTCACCGGCGGTACGGAACGGCACGACCTTCTTGCGACGGAACCCCATAGTGCCCTCTTACTTGCCGAGCGCCGCGAGTGCGCGGGCGTTGACCTCGTCGACCGAGCCGACGGCGTCGACGGTCACGATGCTGCCCGCGAAGTGGTCGAGCAGCGGAGCGGTCTCTTCGCGGTAGACGCGCATCCGGTTCCGGATGACGTCCTCGGTGTCGTCGGCGCGGCCACGGGCCAGCATCCGCTCCACCACGACCTCGTCGTCGACGTCGAAGGCCAGCACGCCGTCGAGCTTGGCGTTCAGGCCGGAGAGGATGCCCTCGAGCGCCTGCGCCTGGTCCACGGTGCGGGGGAACCCGTCGAGCAGGAAGCCGTTGACCGCATCCGGCTCGGAGACCCGCGCCTTGACCATGTTGTTGGTGATCTCGCTGGGCACGAGGTCGCCCGCGTCCAGGTACTTCTTCGCCTCGAGACCGAGCGCGGTCTGCTGCCCGATGTTCGCGCGGAAGAGGTCGCCCGTCGAGATGTGCGGGACGCCGAGCTTCTCCGACAGGATGGCGGCCTGAGTGCCCTTGCCGGCACCGGGAGGACCAAGGAGGACGAGTCTCACTTGAGGAACCCTTCGTAGTTACGCTGCATGAGTTGGCTTTCGATCTGCTTCACGGTGTCGAGGCCAACGCTGACCATGATCAGGACCGCGGTACCGCCGAACGGCAGGTTCTGCGCTCCCCCCGAGTTACCGATGTCGAGGAACAGGTTCGGCAGGACCGCGATCGTGCCGAGGTAGATCGCGCCCGGCAGGGTGATGCGGCTGAGCACGTAGTTCAGGTAATCCGCAGTCGGGCGCCCCGGCCGGATGCCGGGAATGAACCCACCGAACTTCTTCATCTCGTCCGCGCGCTCTTCAGGGTTGAACGTGATCGCGACGTAGAAGTAGGTGAAGAAGACGATGAGGGCGAAGTAGATGAGGATGTAGACCGGGTTGGCGGGGTTCACCAGGTACTGCTGGATGAGCCGCTGCCACCAACTCGGGTCGGTCGCGGTGCTCGCGCCGGTCAGCTGCGCGATCAGGTTCGGCAGGTACAGCAGCGAGGACGCGAAGATCACCGGGATCACGCCGGCCTGGTTGACCTTGAGCGGCAGGTACGTCGACGAACCGCCGTACATCTTCCGCCCGACCATCCGCTTGGCGTACTGCACCGGGATGCGGCGCTGACCCTGCTCGACGAACACCACGCCGGCGATGATCGCGAGCGCTGCCAGGCACACCAGGCCGAACACGAGGCCGCCGCGGCTGTCGAGGATGCCCTTGCCCTCCGACGGAATGCGGGCGGCGATGCCCGAGAAGATCAGCAGCGACATGCCGTTGCCGACGCCCCGCTCGGTGATCAGCTCGCCGAACCACATCACCAGCGCTGCACCGGCGGTCATCACCAGCACGATGATGACCAGACCGAAGATCGACTGGTCCGCGATGATCTCCTGCTGGCAGCCCTGCAGCAGCTGACCGCGAGCGGCCAGCGCCACGATGCCGGTCGACTGCAGGATGGCCAGCGCGATCGACAGGTAACGCGTGTACTGCGTCATCTTCGCCTGGCCCGACTGGCCCTCCTTCTGGAGTTCCTCGAACCTGGGGATGACCACGGTGAGCAGCTGCACGATGATGCTCGCCGTGATGTACGGCATGATGCCGATCGCGAACACCGACAGCTGCAGCAGCGCGCCACCCGAGAACAGGTTGATCAGCGAGTAGATACCCGCAGAGTCACCGCCCGAGACTTGGTCGATACACGCCTTGACGTTGGCATAGTCGACGCCCGGCGAGGGCAGGGTGGCGCCGAAGCGATACAGCGCGATGATCCCGAGAGTAAAGAGGATCTTCCGCCTCAGGTCTGGAGTCCTGAGGGCCGAGACGAAGGCGGAAAGCAAAGATCCTCCTGGGCACGACGGGGTGAGTGCGAGCGGAAATGCTCGACGGGTGCAATGAACGCTAGAACTTTAGCAGTGGCCCCCGAGCAGACAGTCGGGCAATGCCACATTGATGCTCTTGGACCGGAACTGCCACAAGACCGATGGCCGCAGCACCGCCCGCGAGGGGCTGCGCTGCGGCCATCGTGACCTTGTCAGAGCCTGATCACAGCTCGGTGGCGGTGCCACCTGCAGCGACGATCTTCTCCTTGGCGGATCCGGTGAACTTGTTCACGGTGATCTGAACGGCAACCGTGAGCTCTCCGTCGCCGAGAACCTTGACGAGCTGGTTCTTGCGAACCGCGCCGGCCTCGACGAGCTCGGCAACGCCAATCGTTCCACCGTTGGGGAACAGTCGGGCGATGTCGCCCACGTTGACGACCTGGTACTCGGTCCGGAACGGGTTGGTGAATCCCTTGAGCTTGGGCAGACGCATGTGCAGCGGCATCTGTCCACCCTCGAAGGCGGCGGACACGTTCTTGCGGGCCTTGGTGCCCTTCGTGCCACGACCGGCGGTCTTGCCCTTCGAGCCTTCACCGCGACCGACGCGAGTCTTGTCGGTCTTGGCACCCGGCGCGGGGCGGAGGTGGTGCAGCTTGATGGTCATGGTTAGACCTCCTCAACTGTGACGAGGTGGCGCACCACGTTGATCAGACCGCGGTTCTGCGCATTGTCCTCGCGGACGACGGTCTGACGGATGCCCTTGAGACCCAGCGTGCGCAGAGAATCCTTCTGGTTCTGCTTGGTCCCGATGATGCTCTTGGTCTGCGTGATCTTGAGCTCTGCCATTACTTCACGCTCCCAGCCTGTGCGCGTGCGCGCAGCATGCCGGCCGGGGCCACGTCCTCGATCGGCAGACCGCGACGAGCGGCCACCTCCTCGGGACGCTGCAGACCCTTGAGGGCGGCAACAGTTGCATGCACGACGTTGATCGCGTTGTCGCTACCGAGCGACTTGGCGAGGATGTCGTGGACACCCGCGCACTCGAGCACGGCACGCACCGCGCCACCGGCGATCACACCGGTACCCGGGCTGGCCGGACGCAGCATGACGACACCAGCCGCTGCCTCGCCCTGAACCGGGTGGGTGATGGTGTTGCCGATGAGGGGCACGCGGAAGAAGCCCTTGCGAGCCTCCTCGACACCCTTCTGGATGGCCGCGGGAACTTCCTTGGCCTTGCCGTAGCCGACGCCAACGAGTCCGTTGCCGTCGCCCACGATCACCAGGGCGGTGAAGCTGAAGCGCCGACCACCCTTGACGACCTTCGACACGCGGTTGATTGCGACAACGCGCTCGAGGTGATCCGACTTCGGGGCCGACTGGCCGCCGCGACGATCGTCACGGCCGCCGCCACGGCGGTCGCCGCCGCCGCGGTTGTCCCCGGTGTTGGGGCCATTCTGTCCGGCGGGTCCGCTGCCGCCGTCACGCCTCTGACGTCCCGGCATCAGACTGTCCTTCCATTCGTGAGCTTCATCATCAGAACTTCAACCCGCCTTCGCGAGCAGCGTCCGCCAGGGCCGCGATGCGACCGTGGTAGCCGTGTCCGCCGTGGTCGAAGACGACAGCCTCGACGCCGGCGGCCTTCGCGCGCTCGGCGATCAGCTGACCGACCTGCGCGCTGAGGGCCTTCTTGTCGCCCTCGGCCGCACGCAGGTCCGCCTCGGTGGTCGACGCCGCGGCCAGGGTGCGGCCGGCGAGGTCGTCCACGAGCTGGACGTGGATGTGGCGAGAGGACCGGTTCACGACCAGGCGCGGACGCTCGGGCGTGCCGGAGACCTTCTTGCGCAGACGGAAGTGACGACGCGTCTTCGCGAGACGACGCGTGGTGGACGCATCCTTGCCCAGCGGAATCCGCTTGGCTTTCTGGTTTGCAGTCTGGCTCATATCACTTACCCGTCTTTCCGACCTTGCGGCGGATCTGCTCACCCTCGTAGCGAACGCCCTTGCCCTTGTACGGGTCGGGACGACGCAGACGACGGATGTTGGCCGAGATCTGGCCGACCTTCTGCTTGTCGATGCCGGAGACCGAGAAGCGGGTGGGCGACTCGACCGCGAAGGTGATGCCTTCCGGCGCCTCGATCGGCACGGGGTGGCTGTAGCCCAGCGCGAACTCGAGGTCGTTGCCCTTGAGTGCGACGCGGTAGCCGACGCCGTGGATCTCCATCTTGGTGGTGTAGCCCTCGGTCACACCGGTGATGAGGTTCGCGACCAGGGTGCGCGACAGACCGTGCAGCGCACGGCTGCGACGCTCGTCGTCGGGACGGGTGACCAGGAGGGCACCGTCCTCGCCCTTGGCGATTGCGATCGGCTCGGCGATGGTCAGCGACAGGGTGCCCTTGGGACCCTTGACCGACACGTCCTGGCCGTCGATGTTGACGTCAACGCCCGCGGGGACGGTGACCGGAATCTTTCCAATACGCGACATTGTGGTGGCCTCCCTTACCAGACGTAGGCGAGGACTTCGCCGCCCACGCCCTGCTTGGCCGCCTGACGGTCGGTGAGCAGGCCGGTGGACGTGGAGATGATCGCCACGCCCAGGCCGCCCAGGACCTTGGGCAGATTGGTGGATTTCGCGTAAACCCGGAGGCCGGGCTTGGAAACACGCCGGACGCCCGCGAGGCTGCGCTCACGGCTGGGTCCGTACTTGAGGTCGACGATGAGGGTCTTGCCCACCTCGGCGTCCTCGGTGCGGAAGTCGGAGATGTAGCCCTCACGCTTGAGGATCTCGGCGATGTTCGCCTTGATCTTCGAGTGGGGAAGCTTCACCTCGTCGTGGTACGCCGAGTTGGCGTTGCGCAGACGCGTCAAGAAGTCTGCGATCGGATCGGTCATGGTCATGAGATTGACCTGTTCACCTTTCTCGCAGCGGTTCCCATACAACGCCGGTCCGCCACCGTAGCGGTGGCGGCCGGCCGTGGGCCTACAGCGAAGGGGTTTTCCTGCGGCCTGGCGCACGGATGCGCGCCAGAAGTTTCAGCTGGTGGCTTACCGAGCGAATCGTCGCTCGGCGAGCCTCGCTACCAGGAGCTCTTGCGAACGCCCGGCAGCTCACCCGCGTGCGCCATCTCGCGCACGCAGATTCGGCAGAGGCCGAACTTGCGGAACACCGAGTGCGGACGGCCGCACCGCTGGCAGCGGGTGTAGGCGCGGACCGCGAACTTCGGCTTCTTGTTGGCCTTGTTGACCAGTGCCTTCTTCGCCATGGCTCAGTTCTCCTTGAACGGGAAGCCGAGGTGCTTGAGCAGGGCACGGCCTTCTTCGTTGTTGGTCGCGGTCGTCACGACGGTGATGTCCATACCGCGCGGGCGATCGATCTTGTCCACATCGATCTCGTGGAACATCGACTGCTCGTTGAGACCGAAGGTGTAGTTGCCGTTGCCGTCGAACTGCTTGCCGGACAGGCCGCGGAAGTCCCTGATGCGGGGCAGCGCGATGCTGACCAGGCGGTCGAGGAACTCCCACATGCGGTCGCCACGGAGGGTGACGCGCGCGCCGATGGGCATGCCTTCGCGAAGCTTGAACTGCGCGATGGACTTGCGGGCCTTGCGGATCTCCGGCTTCTGGCCGGTGATCAGCGCGAGGTCGGCGACCGCGCCGTTGATCAGCTTCGCGTCGCGGGCGGCGTCACCGACACCCATGTTGACGACGACCTTGACCACGCCGGGGATCTGCATGACGTTGGCGTACTTGAACTCTTCGTTCAGCGCGTCCTTGATCTCGGCGCGGTAGCGCGCCTTGAGCCGGGGCTGAATCTTCTCGGTGCTCGTCATATCAGATGTCCTTCCCGTTCTTACGGGAGATCCGAACCCGCTTGCCGTTCTCGTCGGTGCGGTAGCCCACGCGAGTGGGGTTTCCGTCCGAGTCCACGACCGCGACGTTGGAAACGTGGATCGGGGCCTCCTGCGTGACGATGCCGCCGGAGGAGGCGCCACGCTGGTTCGCGGAGACCGCGGTGTGCTTCTTGATCCGGTTCACGCCCTCGACCAGGACCTTCTCGGTCGCCGGGTAGGCCTGAATGACCTTGCCCTTGGCGCCCTTGTCCTTGCCGGCGATGACCAGAACGGTGTCACCCTTGTGCACCTTCATCACAGCACCTCCGGGGCGAGCGAAACGATCTTCATGAACTTCTTGTCGCGCAGCTCGCGGCCCACGGGGCCGAAGATACGAGTGCCACGGGGATCGTGATCAGGCTTGATGAGAACGGCAGCGTTCTCGTCGAACTTGATGTACGAGCCGTCCGGACGGCGGCGCTCCTTGGTGGTGCGGACGATGACGGCCTTGACGACCTCGCCCTTCTTGATGTTTCCACCCGGGATGGCGTCCTTGACGGTGGCGACGATGATGTCGCCGATCCCGGCGTAGCGACGAGACGATCCACCGAGAACGCGGATGCAGAGAATCTCCTTGGCACCCGTGTTGTCGGCGACACGCAGTCGCGACTCCTGCTGAATCACTGATCTCTCCTAGACCTGGATTTACGAACGCAGCGGATTACCGACCCGATGCGCGCGGTCTGCCACCCCGCCCGCCGCCCGAATGTGGGCATGCGGAGGCAAAGGCAACCGCTCTAGTGTAGGGAATGCTCCGGGGGATTCCAAATCGCCCCGAACAGGCAAAGCGGCCCGCTCCCCATGGGGAACGGGCCGCTTCGTCATTGCGCTCTTACTTGGCCTTCTCGAGCACCTCGACCAGACGCCAGCGCTTGGTCGCCGACAGCGGTCGGGTCTCCATCAGCTGGACGCGGTCGCCGATGCCGGCGAGACCGTTCTCGTCGTGCGCCTTCACCTTGGTCGTACGGCGGATGATCTTGCCGTACAGCGGGTGCTTCACACGATCCTCGAGCTCGACGACGATCGTCTTCTCCATCTTGTCGGAGACGACGTAGCCGATGCGGACCTTGCGGGTCCCACGCTCTTCAGTCACTGCGTTGTCCTTCTCGTTCTCACTCATGCCGCGTCACCCGCATCCGGGCCGGCGGCGAGGCCGAGCTCACGCTCGCGCATGACGGTGTAGATGCGCGCGATCTCGTGACGAACGGTGCGCAGACGACGGTTGTTGTCCAACTGACCGGTCGCCATCTGGAAGCGAAGGTTGAACAGCTCTTCCTTCGACTCGCGGAGCTTGGTGACAAGCTCCTCTTCGTTGAGCTCGCGGAGCTCGGCTGCGGGGGTTCCGGTAGCCATCAGAACTGCTCCTCCCTCGTGACGATCCTGCACTTGCACGGGAGCTTGTGCATCGCGCGACGCAGGGCCTCGCGCGCAATCTCCTCATTGGGGTAGGTCATCTCGAACAGCACCCGACCGGGCTTGATGTTCGCGACCCACCACTCCGGCGAACCCTTACCGGAACCCATTCGAGTCTCGGCGGGCTTCTTGGTCAGCGGGCGATCCGGGAAGATGTTGATCCAGATCTTGCCGCCACGCTTGATGTGGCGCGTCATGGCGATACGAGCGGACTCGATCTGCCGGTTGGTGATGTAGGCAGGCTCGAGAGCCTGGATGCCGTAGTCACCGAACGTCACCTTGGTGCCGCCCTTGGCCGCACCCGAACGGCTCGGGTGGTGCTGCTTGCGGTGCTTGACCCGACGTGGGATCAACATGCGTCAGCCCTCCTGATTCGATTCGGTAGAGGCCGGGGCCTCGGCGGTGGCGGTCGCTGCGCGGCCCGCCTCGGTGCTGGTCGCGGTGGTGCCCGAAGCACCGGAACGACGCGGACGGCTCGGACGCTCGCGACGCGGGCGATCGCCGGCCGGGGCGGCGTTGGCGGTCAGCTCGCGCTTGCCACCGACGATGTCGCCCTTGTAGATCCAGACCTTCACGCCGATGCGACCGAAGGTGGTCTTGGCCTCGTAGAGCCCGTAGTCGATGTCCGCACGCAGGGTGTGCAGCGGCACGCGACCCTCGCGGTAGAACTCCGAACGGGACATCTCCGCGCCGCCGAGGCGACCGGAGCACTGGACCCGGATGCCCTTGACGTTCGGCTGACGCATCGCCGACTGGATCGCCTTACGCATGGCGCGACGGAACGCGACACGGTTCGACAGCTGCTCGGCAACACCCTGGGCCACGAGCTGGGCCTCGGCCTCAGCGTTCTTGACCTCGAGGATGTTGAGCTGAACCTGCTTGCCGGTCAGCTTCTCGAGCTCGGCGCGGATGCGATCGGCCTCGGCGCCGCGGCGACCGATGACGATGCCCGGACGCGCGGTGTGGATGTCGACGCGAACCCGGTCACGGGTGCGCTCGATCTCCACCTTCGCGATGCCGGCCCGCTCCATGCCAGTGGCGAGGAGCTTGCGGATGGCGACATCTTCCTTGACGTACTCCGCGTACTGCTTGTCTGCGTACCAGCGAGACTTCCAGTCGGTGGTGATGCCGAGGCGGAAGCCGTGCGGGTTGATTTTCTGGCCCACTATCGAGCACTTCCCTTCCGGCGATTACGGGTCGCGGCGCCGGCCTTGGGCAGGCTCTCCACGATGACCGTGATGTGGCTGGTGCGCTTGCGGATCCGGAACGCACGACCCTGTGCACGCGGCTGGAACCGCTTCAGGGTCGCACCCTCGTCCACGAACGCCGTCGCGACGACGAGCGTGCTCGGGTCCAGGTCGAGGTTGTTCTCGGCGTTCGCAGCAGCGCTGGCGATCACCTTGGCGACCGGCTCGCTGGCGGCCTGCGGCGCGAACCGCAGGATGTTCAGCGCGTCCTCGACGGAGCGCCCGCGAACCAGGTCCACGACTCGACGCGCCTTCATCGGCGTCACGCGCACGTGGCGCGCGACGGCCTTGGCGGTCGGGTTGGCGGTTTCGGTGTTACTCATCGCCTCTTCGCCTTCCGATCATCCTTGATGTGACCCTTGAACGTGCGGGTCGGTGCAAACTCTCCGAGCTTGTGTCCGACCATCGAGTCGGAGACGAACACGGGGACGTGCTTGCGGCCGTCGTGCACCGCAAACGTGTGGCCGATGAAGTCCGGAATGATCGTCGAACGACGGGACCAGGTCTTGATGACCTGCTTGGTTCCCTTTTCGTTCTGCACATCCACCTTCGCGAGGAGGTGATCATCGACGAACGGGCCCTTCTTAAGGCTGCGTGGCATCCTTCACCCCTCCTAGCGCTTGTTCTTGCCGGTACGCCGGCGACGGACGATGAGCTTGTCGCTCGGCTTGTTGGGCTTGCGGGTACGGCCCTCAGGCTGGCCCCACGGGCTGACCGGGTGGCGACCACCGGAGGTCTTGCCCTCGCCACCACCGTGCGGGTGGTCGACCGGGTTCATCACGACACCACGGACGGTCGGGCGCTTGCCCTTCCAGCGCATACGGCCGGCCTTGCCCCAGTTGATGTTCGACTGCTCGGCGTTGCCGACCTCGCCGACCGATGCGCGGCAGCGCACGTCGACGCGACGGATCTCGCCGGAGGGCATACGCAGGGTCGCGTAGGGGCCTTCCTTGCCGAGCAGCTGGATGCTGGCACCGGCCGAGCGGGCCATCTTGGCGCCGCCACCCGGACGCAGCTCCACCGCGTGGATGGTGGTACCGGTCGGGATGTTGCGCAGCGGCAGGTTGTTGCCCGGCTTGATGTCGGCACCGACACCGGACTCGACCCGTGCACCCTGCTTGAGGTCCTTCGGCGCGATGATGTAGCGCTTCTCACCGTCGGCGTAGTGCAGCAGCGCGATGTTCGCGGTGCGGTTGGGGTCGTACTCGATGTGCGCGACCTTGGCCGGCACGCCGTCCTTGTCGTTGCGACGGAAGTCGATCAACCGGTAGGCGCGCTTGTGTCCGCCGCCCTTGTGCCGGGTGGTGATACGACCGTGCGCGTTACGTCCACCGCGACCGTGCAGCGGGCGAATGAGCGACTTCTCGGGGGTCGACCGAGTGATCTCGGCGAAGTCCGAGACGCTCGAGCCACGACGGCCCGGAGTAGTCGGCTTGTACTTACGGATTCCCATGAGTCTTCTCGTCCTCTATGTCTCGTCAAGTCCCGATCGCCTAGGCGACCGGTCCTCCGAAGATCTCGATGGGCTTGCTGTCGGCCGAGAGGGTCACGAGCGCGCGCTTGGTGTCCTTGCGCTTGCCGTAGCCGAAACGGGTCCGCTTGCGCTTGCCCTGACGGTTGGCGGTGTTGACGCTGGTCACGGTGACGCCGAAGACCTTCTCGACGGCAATCTTGATCTGCGTCTTGTTCGAGTCCGGGTGCACCAGGAAGGTGTAGGTGCCTTCCTCGATCAGTCCGTAGGACTTCTCGGAGATGACCGGAGCCAGCAAGATGTCGCGGGGGTCAGCGATGGTGCTCACTTGCTCTCCTCCTTGCTTGCCTGGGCGGACTCGGCCGGCCCGTGGATGAACGCGTTGAGAGCCTCGACACTGAACACGACGTCATCGCTGTTGAGCACGTCGTAGGTGTTGAGCTGGTCGGGTGCGATGGGGTGCACGCCTTCCAGGTTCTGCACGCTCTTCCATGCCGCGATGTCCTCGCGACCGACTACGAGCAGAAGCTTCTTGCGATCCGAGATCTCGCCGAGGAACTTCTTCGCGCCCTTGGTGGACGGAGTCTGTCCGGCGACCAGCTCGGTGATCACGTGGATACGCTCGCTGCGCGCCCGGTCGGAGAGGGCTCCGCGCAGGGCGGCGGCCTTCATCTTCTTGGGGGTGCGCTGGGTGTAGTCGCGCGGCTGCGGGCCGTGCACGATGCCACCACCGGCGAACTGCGGGGCGCGGGTCGAACCCTGACGGGCGCGGCCGGTTCCCTTCTGACGGTAGGGCTTCTTGCCACCGCCGCGGACCTCGCCGCGGGTCTTGGTGGAGTGCGTGCCCTGGCGTGCCGCGGCGAGCTGCGCGACGACGACCTGGTGCATCAGAGCGATGTTGGCCGTGGCGTCGAAGATCTCGGCGGGCAGGTCGACGGTGCCGTTGGTGCCGCCGTCGGCGGTACGGACGTCGAGAGTGAGCTTGGTTGCGGTCTCGGTCATGCGGACGCACCACCCTTCACTGCGGTCTTGACGATCACGAGGCCGCCCTTGCGGCCGGGGATCGCACCCTTGATAAGCAGCAGACCGTTCTCGGCGTCCACCTTGTGGACCGAGAGGTTCTGCGTGGTGATGCGGTCGCTACCCATGCGACCCGACATGCGCATGCCCTTGAACACGCGGCCGGGGGTGGCGCAGCCACCGATCGAGCCGGGGCGACGGTGCACAGCCTGTGCGCCGTGCGAGGCGCCCTGGCCGGCGAAGCCGTGCCGCTTCATGGTGCCGGCGAAGCCCTTGCCCTTGGAGGTGCCGGTGACGTCGACGTACGCGCCGTCCTCGAAGACCTCGGCGGTGAGCTCCTGGCCGACCTCGTACTCGGAGGCGTCCGCAACGCGGAGCTCCACGACGTGGCGACGGGGGGTGACACCGGCCTTGGCGAACTGGCCGGATTCCGGCTTGTTCACCTTGCGGGGGTCGATCGCGCCGAACGCGAGCTGCACGGCGCTGTAGCCGTCGCGCTCCTCGGTGCGGATCTGGGTGACGACGTTCGGTCCGGCCTTCACGACGGTGACCGGAACGACCCGGTTGTTCTCGTCGAAGACCTGGGTCATGCCGAGCTTGGTGCCCAGGATGCCCTTGATCTTGTTCTCAGTCATTGTTTTTGTCTCCGCCGCGCTCACTGGATGTTGACATCAACGCTGGCCGGCAGATCGATGCGCATGAGGGCATCGACCGTCTTGGGCGTCGGGTCGAGGATGTCAATCAGCCGCTTGTGGGTACGCATCTCGAAGTGCTCGCGCGAGTCCTTGTACTTGTGCGGCGAGCGGATGACGCAGTACACGTTCTTTTCGGTCGGCAACGGCACCGGTCCAACGACACGGGCCCCGGTACGGGTCACCGTCTCGACGATCTTGCGCGCTGACGCATCGATCGCCTCATGGTCGTAGGCCTTGAGCCTGATGCGGATCTTCTGTCCCGCCACGCTTGTGTCCTCTTCCTTGCCGTGATTAGGCCCTTGTAGACCCGGAGGGGCTACTCGAGTTGCTGTAGTCCCTGGATGGGCTACCTCGTCTGCACAGTTCCCGCCCAGTCCGTGACGGCAAAGAACATTGGCGATCAGGAAGACCCGATCTCGATCAGGAGATACCCCGACCCGCTGCCGCTGTTCATCTGTCATGGATCTCCGGTCCACGCGGTCGGGCGTGTCGCCCTCCCACTCATTCCCCGACCCGCATTGACACACGGATCGGACTGCGGAATGTGCACCGGATGCGCTCACAAGGAGCACTGGTGGTTACTGCTTCCGTCTTGCTTCGGTTTCGGCCAGGGCAGCCCGTTTCGGGATGCCTGACTCTCGACCCTCTTCTCGCCCGACCGCAGGCCGCAACAGAGCGCGTCCCGGGCCAAGGCAACCTGAACAGTATGCCGCAGGCAGGCGGTTACTTCAAATCCACCTCGAAACACCGCCACACACCGATCTTACTTGGAAGTAAGATCGGCCTATGGCCACCCAGACCCCGACCTACCGCAGCTGGCTGCGGCTTCCGTCCAATCGCCTTGGCTCCACACTGTTCTCGGCCGGCATGTGCCTCCGAGTGCCCTACTTCGCGACCGTGCTCCCCCGCGTCACCGAGCTCGCGCCCGGACGCTGTGAGGTGCGGTCCCCGAAGTGGTGGGGCGTGCACAACCACATCGGAACTTTCCACGCGATCGCAGCCTGCAACCTCGCCGAGACCGCCATGGGCATGCTTGCCGAGGCGACGGTCCCGACCACCCATCGCTGGATCCCGAAGTCGATGACGACCCAGTACCTGGCCAAGGCGGACACCGGACTGCGCGCAGTCGCCCAACTCCCCCAGTTGCCCTCGTTCGACGACATCACCGGCGGCACCGAACTTGTCGTGCCGGTCGCGATCTACGACCGGGCCGGGACCGAGGTCGTGCATGCCGACATCACCATCTGGGTGACGCCACGCTGAACGGGCCGGCCCCGGACACCGGCCGCGCGCTCCTGCTCGGTGCCGTACACGACGGCGTATATATAGGTCATCGTCGTGCAGTGGCGATCAACCGCCCGACACGCGAAGTCATTGTGGGCGCTCCGCGGCCGGCGACCTGCAGCGGGATCGCCCGGCCACCGTGCAGTGGATGATTCCTTCGCCGACGACATCTCAGATGTTGACTGCCGCAAGCCTCATGGACCGATGGAGTACCCCCCCTTGCTTGACTCGCCGTGGGCTTCGGGAACCGAACCTTCCCACTTCCCGGCCGCGGGCACCCAGTAACTAGCGCCCCGGCTCGTCCACCGCGTCCACCAGCTGCGCGAATGACTCGCGCAGCAGGTCGGAATAGTGATCGATCTCCGGAAGCGCCCCGACATCGGCGGTGACGCCGATTGTGAGGTCCCGCCCGACCGAGGTCACGAAGTGGTTCAGGCCATTGCCGTCCGCCAGTGTGAGGAGCCCAAAGCCCCCAACCACCGGTGCGCCGCACACAGTAAGCGCCGCGTCGGAGCGGCGCACATTCGAGATCATTGTGCTGCCGCCCGCAACCATGTCAGGAATCTCGCGGGCCGAGCGCCGGTGCACGACCATCATCAGTTTCATGAGTACGAGCGGGACCGTTTCGCCCACACCCTCGACTCCGCGCACCGTTTCATCCGCGCAGCGAGCTTTCTCCGACAGCATCGCTGTGTGGATGAACTCGAGCCGCTTACGTTGATCTGTCGCGTGCGCACCCAGATCAACCGAGGCGAGCGCGAATCGGTTGTTCGCATCGGATTCTTCAACCTTGCGAAGGGAGATCGGTACTTTGGCTCCCATCGGACCCTCCGGATGCTCACCCTTCTCTTCCAAGTACGTTGACATCGCACCGGCGATCACAGTCATAACCACGTCATTCACGGTCACCCCGGGCATTCGCCGGCAGATCTGTCGGACTGCGGCAAGGTCGAAGGAAACGACATCGACAACAGACGAACCCGAGAACATGACATTGAATCGTGTCTTCGGCCATGCAGTAGGTGGCAACGCCAGTTCCCGGACGTCGACCTTGTCCCTCAACTTGCGCTGCGCGCGCCGCGAATCGCGCATTCCCATCCCGAATCGGATGATCGCGTGCGGAGCTGTGGCGATCGCGCGGACCAGTGCGACGAGCCTCGAATTGACCTGAGTCGCTGGTCCGACAGCAGGGTCGTCGGTCCCGTCGATCCGCGAACCGAACATCCGCTCGGCGAGTTCCGCCGTGGTCATCGCGTCGCCGACCGAGTGGTGAAACTTCAGGACGGCAATCGCGTCTCCCTCCGTGATGCCTAGGACTCCGCGGACGTTGGTGAACACGTACAGGTGCCAGGGTGATACGGACAGGTCCATCGGACTTGCCAGCAAACCCCCGAGTTCGTGCCTCAACGACTCCTTGCCGGGGTTCCCGACCTCGACCACGGTGACGTGCTCGGCAATCGCGAAGCCTGGGTCCGGATCCCAGGCAGGGTAGTCCAAGTCGAGGGGTACGCGACTCAAACGGGAGGTCAGTATCGGCGAACTGCGCAACCGGGGTTCGAGCCACGCACAGATCCCCGAATGACTGAGGTCATGCTCGCTCGCACCGAGGACGTAGGCATCGAGCACGCTCGCCTGATTGCGGTCGTCCTCCGCATAAATGTGCGCCGCGTCGCGCGGATGCAATGTTGCAACCATGACAACCCCCTCCGAATTGCATTGCTTAGGCAAACGAATGCTAAGGGTAGTGTCACGCTCCCTAGACGTGGCAGGGACACCCGGAGGGGACGAGAGGAAGCCGCAACCAGGACGTTTGTCCAACATCGTGTTCCACCCGCTGTGCGTTACGCTCCTGCTGGCGACCAGATCGAAGTCATCAGTTCACCCGCAGCGACCCTCGTCACAAGACGAGCCATGACATACTCGCGTGCATGCCTTCACCACACCCCGCCGTCCTGGTCGAGGGGATCCGGAAGTCCTTCGGTGACGTGAACGCGCTGCGGGGGGTCAGCTTCGAGGTACCTCGAGGCACTGTGCTCGGCATTCTCGGGCCTAACGGCGCGGGAAAGACGACCACCGTCAACGTGCTGTCGACCCTGCTGCGCCCTGACTCAGGGCGCGCGCTCGTCGCAGGCCACGACGTGGTCACCCAGTCCGCCGACGTGCGGCGGTCGATCATGATGACCGGCCAGTACGCCGCGCTCGACGAGTCCCTCACCGCCCGCGAGAACCTCATCCTCTTCGGAAGGCTGATGGGGCTGAACCGGCAGTCGGCGAAGGCCCGAGCCGAGCAGCTGCTCCGCCAGTTCGACCTGGTGTACGCCGCGGACCGCAAGGTCCGCGGATTCTCCGGCGGCATGCGCCGGCGCGTCGACATCGCCTGCGGGCTGGTGACCCGGCCGGAGGTGGTCTTCCTCGACGAGCCGACGACCGGACTCGACCCACGTAGCCGGCAGAGCGTGTGGTCGCTGGTCTCGTCACTCAAGGCCGAGGGCATCACCATCCTGCTCACGACGCAGTACCTCGAGGAAGCGGACGTCCTGAGCGACAACATCGTCGTGATCGACAAGGGCACCGTCATCGCGGAGGGCACCGCCGACCAACTCAAGGAGCGGACGGGGGGCAGCTACTGCGAGGTCGTGCCGCTTCGACTCGCCGACCTGCCGAGGGTGTTCGCCGTCCTGACCAGTCTGGTGCCGCCGGAGTACGTCTCCGAGACGGGCCACGATCGGCTCTCGATCCCTGCGCAGTACGGCGCGCAGACCCTCGCCGAGGTGTTGCGCCGGCTCGACATCTCTCGGATCCCGCTCGCCGACATCGCGCTGCGACGACCGTCGCTCGACGACGTCTTCCTCGCCCTGACCGGCGGCACCGCCACGGACAGTAGTCAGGCCGACGAGAGCCAACCGGCATGACCGCAATCGCGGCCCGGACCGCACGCACCTCCAATGGTGGCCCGCCGCCAGAACCGCAGTCGAAGACGATCGTCCGCACCGGCCGCCACCGCAAGCCGGAACTGTCCGCAGTACAGCAGTGGCTGGCACTCTCGGGACGCAGCCTGCGCGGCATGTGGACGTCCGGCCAGTTCTTCATCGCGGTGCTCGCGCCGGCCATCTTCACCATCGGCTTCTATCTGCCGCTGAGATTCGTGATGAAGTTTCAGGGCATCGACTACGCACAGTTCGTGATGCCGATCATCGCCCTGCAGGCGATGGCCTTCACCGCGATCTCGGCAGCAGGCCGGGCCGCCTTCGAGGCGTCGAACGGCATGAACGACCGGTTCCAGACCATGCCGATCTTTCCGGGCGTGCCACTCGCCTCTCGGATGACGGCCGCGATGGTTCACTGCACCGTCTCGCTGGCCGCGGCGCTCGCCTACGGCTTCATGATCGGCTTCCGATTCAGCGGCGGGGCGGTCAAGGCCACGTTGTTCATCGTGATGGCACTGGGCATCGCGATGACGTTGTCCCTGATGGGCGACCTGATCGGCACCCTGAGCAAGAGCCCCGAGATGACCAGCCAGGCCTTGACCCTGCCGCAGCTGATCCTGGGTATGTTCTCCGCGGGCTTCGTACCGGTCACCCAGTTCCCGAGCTGGTCGCAAGGTTTCGTGCGCAATCAGCCGATCTCCCAGTTCTCGATCTCGATGCGCTACATCGCAGACGGAACGATCACCATGCACATGCTGATGCCGTCGCTGCTCTGGATCGTCGGCCTCGCCGTGGTGTTCACCCCACTGACCGTCTGGGCGAATGTGAGGCGCGGATGACGAATGTCAATGCCCCGGAACGCCTGGACGAGTCAGTCTCGGCGATATCCGAGTTCCCCGAGCCGACCGAGGTTTACCCGGAGAAGTCGTGGCAGGCCCTCGCGACCCACAGCGTGGTGCAGACCCACCGACTGCTGCTCCGCGAGTTCCACGACCCCTTCACCGTCCTGCAGGCGATCATCTACCCGGCCCTGATGCTGGTGATGTTCTGGGCCGTGCTCGGCATCTCGGTGACCCGGGCGACCGGCATCAACAGCGTCTACGGGTACGTCCCGATGATCTCCCTGGTCGGCGCGATGTTCGGCTCGATCGCCAGCGGCATGGGCCTCAAGGAGGAATGGCGCAAGGGCCTGCTGGCCCGGTTCTGGATCTTGCCGATGCATCGCGCTGCCGGCATCACCAGCAGGTTGCTCGCTGAGTCGGTCCGAATCCTGATCACCACCGTCCTGCTGGTCGGCGTGGGTTTCATGCTCGGATTCCGGTTCACCCAGGGCATGTTGGCGGGGCTCGGCATGCTGCTGGTGCCGCTGTTGATGGGCGTCGGCTTCGCCACCCTGGTGACTGCGCTCGCGGTGAGTTCCGCGAAGCTTCCGCTGGTGGAGTTGCTGTCGCTGGTCTGCACCCTCCTGATGTTCTTCAACTCCGGATTCGTCCCGACGATGGCGTACCCGACCTGGCTTCAGGGCTTCGTCCAGAACCAGCCGATGTCGACCGCGATCGACGCCATGCGGGGGCTCAGTCTGGGTGGGCCGGTGGCCGAGCCGCTGATCAAGACGGCGATGTGGTCGATCGGTGCGGTTGTCGTCTTCGGGTGGCCTGCGATCAAGGGCTACCGAAAGGCAGCCGGCAACCCGATCTGACCGGGACCGGTCGGCCGTCACGGCGAATCGCCGCCGATCACCACCTGCCACCAACGAAGGCCCCGTCACACAGCGTGTGACGGGGCCTTCGCCGTACTCGGTCAGTCCCGGATGCCGCGCAGGACCGCGTCGAGCACCGGGCCGATCTCGGCGAGCGCCTCCGGTGTCGTCATCGCGTTGTGGTCGGCGTCGACGTGGTGCGTGGTGATCGACTCCACCGCACCCGCCCACTGGCCCGCTCCGTCGGTGCCGTCCCGGCTTGCGACGAAGTAGTCCACCTGCCCGTCGAATCGGCGCGGGCGGTACGCCTCGATCTGCGCTGCCGCTCGGCCTGCACTGTCGAGCACCCGGGTCAGGCGTTCCGCGGTCAGGCTCGCCGGGAAGCCCGGCACCTCGCGCAGGAGCTCGACCGCGTCCTGTGCCGACATGCCGGTGGCATTCGCCCCCAGATCGATGTCGATGCCGAGACCGCCGAGCACTCCGCGAATGTTGTCGTCGGCGGAGTCCTCGCCGTCGATGAGCTCGAGGTGACTGTCGAGCAGCGCCACCGTGTCGACCTGCTCCCCCGCCTCCCGCAACTGCACTGCCATCGCGTGTGCGACGACGCCGCCGAACGACCAGCCCAGCAGGTGGTACGGACCCTCCGGCTGCACGCCGCGGATGTGTTCGAGGTACAGGGCCGCGATCTCCTCGACCGTGTCCGGCAACTGGCCGCCGCTCAGGGCGGGCGACTGGATGCCGTAGACCGGGCGGTCGACGCCGACGTACTGCGTCAACCCGCCGTACGACCAGGACAGGCCGATGAACGGGTGGATACAGAACAGCGGAGCCTCGGCGCCGGTGCTGCGCAGCGGCAGCAGCACACCGAATGCCTCGCCACCGATATCGGCGCCCGCACGTGCGGCGTCGATCCGGGCCGCGAGCCGGCGCGGGGTCGGGTCGGTGAACATCCACTGCAGCGAGACATCGATGTCGGCGTCGTCGCGCAGCAGCGCGATCAGCCTCGTCGCCAGCAGCGAGTGTCCGCCGAGGTCGAAGAAGCTGTCGTCCACGCCGATGTCCCCGATACCGAGGATCTGCTCGAACGCCTCGACGACGGTCTGCTCGGCCTTCGTGCTCGGCGCCACGTACTCGGCCCGCTCGGTGAACTGCGGTTCCGGGAGCGCCGCACGGTCGACCTTGCCTGCGCCGGTCAGCGGGATCTCGGCGATCGGCATGATCGCAGCGGGCACCATGTACGCGGGCAGCCGCTCGCCGACGAAGTCCGCCAGCACCCGCGGCTCGACGGTCTCGCTCCCCGCAGGCAGCACGTAGGCGGCCAGTGCGGTCGCCCCGCCCGGTCCGGGTGCGCCGATCACGTACGCGAACTCGACCGACGGATGCGCCGACAGAGCCGACTCGATCTCGCCGAGCTCGATGCGGTAGCCACGAATCTTGACCTGGAAGTCGGAGCGGCCCAGGTAGTCGATGATCCACGTGTCCGCACCCGACCGGTTGCGCCCGCGGATCCACTGGACCACGTCACCGGTGCGGTACATCAGCGAGCCAGGCGCACCGTACGGGTTCGCGACGAACCGCTCGGCGGTCAATCCACTGCGCTGGTGGTAGCCGCGAGCCAGGGAGGGACCAGCGATGTACATCTCGCCGGGCACGCCTGCAGGCACAGGACGCAGCGCACCGTCGAGCACGACCACCTCGACGCCCCGCAGCGGTTCGCCGATGGTGACGTGTTCGTCCGCGGAGAGGGCCTCGGTGCAGGTGACCCAGATCGTCGTCTCGGTCGGGCCGTAGGCGTTGATGAACCGGCGTCCGGGCGCCCAGCGGGCGACGAGGTCCGGCGGGCAGGCCTCGCCGCCGACGACGACGACACCGAGGTCGTCGAGTCCGTCCGGGTCCACCGAAGCCAGTGCGCCCGGCGTCACGAACGTGTGGGTGACGCGTTGCTCGCGCATCAGGTCGGCCAGTTCGGCTCCGCCGAACACCGACCCTGGTGCGATCACCATCGTCGCCCCGGCCCCGAATGCCATCAGGTACTCGAGGACCGACGCGTCGAAGCTCGGCGAGATCACGTGCAGCACACGCGCGCCGGGCACCAGGTCGAAGCGGACCCTCGCTTCCTCGGCCGTGGTGTACACGTCACTCTGGGTGACGACGACGCCCTTCGGCAGACCCGTCGACCCGGAGGTGTAGATCATGTACGCCGCGCTGGTCGGGCGGATCGGGTGCGGCCGGTCCGCGTCGGTGACCGGTGCCGCGGACCGCTGCGCGATCACCTCGGCGACCGCGGGTTCGTCCAGCACGATCCATTCCGGTCCGGACTGCAGGGAAGCGCTGTGCGCGCCGACGGTCAGGCCGAGTCGGGTGCCCGAGTCGGTGAGCATGTGCTCGATCCGGTCGGCCGGGTAGCTCGGGTCGATCGGCAGGAAGGTCGCGCCGGCCTTCATCGCGGCCCAGATCGCGGTGACCGACTCGATCGACCGCGACAGCGCGATCGCCACGACCGTCTCCGGACCCGCACCGCGCTCGAGCAGCACCCGGGCCAGTCGGTTCGAGTACTCGTCGAGGTCCCGGTAGCTGACCACGTCGGCCCCGGCCACGAGCGCATCCGCGGACGGATCGTGCGCGACCGCCGCAGCCAGGATCTCGGGCAGCGACCGGAATCCGGCCGCCGGACCGCTGGTGGCGGGCACGAGCTCGGCGCGCTGCGCCGGGTCGAGCAGGTCGACGGCGGTGATCCGCTGGTACGGGTTGCGGGCCACTTCGGCCAGTATCCGCCCGAGCATGCCGAACACCTCTTCGGCGCGGTCACCCGTCACCGCACCATCGAGGTACTTCATCCGCACGGTCAGGGCGCTGCCGTACTCCGCGACCACGGCCAGCGGGTAGTGCGTCGAGTCCTGTCCCTCCATCCCGGCGACGCGCATGCCGTCGATGTCCGCGGCCTGCGCGACGTCGCCGGCCTCGACCGGGAAGGACTCGAACACCGCCAGGGTGTCGAAGCTCGCTCCCGGCCCCGCCACGGACTGGACGTCCGGCATGCCCAGGTAGTGGTGGTCGAGCAGGTCAGCCTGCTCGGCCTGCACCCGGACCAGCAGCTGGGTCAGCGTCTCGGACCGGTCCAACCGCACCCGCACGGGCAGGGTGTTGATGAACAGGCCGATCATCTCCTCGACACCCTCGATGTACGGCGGTCGGCCGGACACGGTGGCACCGAAGACGACGTCGTCCCGGCCGGTGAGCGTGGCCACGACCAGCGCCCACGCGGACTGCACCACGGTGTTCAGGGTGAACCCGTGCTCGCGGCCCAACGCGACCAGAGCGTCGGACGCCTCGGCGTCGAGCTCGACCGACAGCTCCCGCGACCTACCGGCATCGGCCCCGGTGTCGCCGACCACGACGGTCGGCTCGTCTACCCCGTCGAACGCCTGCTTCCAGGCGGCCAGGGACTCGCCGCGGTCCTGCTGCGACAGCCACACCAGGAACTCGCGGTACTCGTGCACCGCGGGCAGGTACGTGGTCTCACCGTGCGTGGCGTACAGCGTGAAGAGGTCCTTGAGCAGCAGCGGCGTCGACCAGCCGTCCATCAGGACGTGATGGTTGAGCATGAGCAGCGTGAACTTCTCGTCCGCGAGCTTGACCATCGTGAACCGGATCAGCGGCGCGGACTGCAGGTCGAAGCCAGCGGCCCGGTCGGCCTCCCGCAGCTCGACGAGCGCGGACTCCTGCTCGGTGGCAGTGAGACCGGTCAGGTCGACCTCGGACCACGGCAGCGTCACCTCCGACTGGATGATCTGCGCCGCGATGCCCGCCTCGTAGGTGAAGGCGGCCCGCAGGTTCGGGTGCCGGTCGAGCAGTGCCTGACCGGCCTTCCGGAACCGCTCGGCGTCGACGCGGCCCTCGAGGCTGAGGGCGATCTGGACCTGGTAGAGGTCCTCCGCGTCGCCGCTGAGCTGCGACTGGAACAGCAGGCCTTCCTGCAGCGGCGAGAGCGACCACACGTCGGTGACGGTCGGGAAGCGCCGCTCCCAGCGCGCGATCTGTGTCTGGTCCGCCGGGACGAGCGGCAGGTCGGACGGGGTGAGGCCACCGGCGGGGATGGCACGGGCGTGCTCGGCCAGTTCGGCCAGGCAGTCCCGCCACAGGCCGGCGATTTCCTCGACGTCGGCACGCGAGAGCACGCCCGTCGCGTACGACAGGGTCGCGACCAGCGAGGTGCCCGCCGTGGTCGTCACTGCGGCCGCGTTGATGTCGAGCAGCGCGGGAACGACCATGTCGTCGTTGCGTGCGCCCGCGAGGTTCACGGACTCGTCGCCCGAGCGGATCGCGGTGGCGTCCATCTCGGCGCCGCCGCGGCGACCGAGGTAGTTGAACCCGATCTGCGGGGTGCGCAGCGCCGCCAGCTCCGCCCCGGACTCGCGGTCCAGGTAGCGCAGCATGCCGAAGCCGATGCCGTGGTCGGGCACCGCGAGCATCTGCTCCTTGACCCGCTTGACCGCGTCGCCGAGTGCCCACTCCGCGCCGAGGTCGATGCCGTCGAGGTCGAGTCGCACCGGGTACTGGGTGGTGAACCAGCCGACGGTATGGCTCAGGTCGGCGCCCGGGAGCACCTCCTCCTCGCGTCCGTGGCTCTCCATCATGACGAGCGCCGACGCCGCGTCGACGCCGCGGGCGGCACGCCAGCGGGTCAGTGCCAGGACCAGTCCGGTGAGCAGTCCGTCGTGGCCGGCCGCCCGGTACTTCATGGGCAGCGTGGTGAGCACGTCCTCGACGATCGACGCGGGCATCTCGACCGTGAGGTCCTGCACCGTCGCGACCGTGTCCAGGTCGGGGTCGAAGGCCCGGGAGCCGAGGTCCGGATCGTCCGGGGTCAGCGTGGCGCGCCACAGTTCGAGTTCGGCGGCACGCTCGCCCGCCCGCGCCTGGTCCACGAGGCCGTGCACCCAGCGCCGCATCGACGTGCCACGCTCACCGAACTCGACCGGCTGGCCACTGGCGATCCGGCCCCACGCCGTGACGAGGTCCTGGAGCAGGATCGGCCAGGACACACCGTCGACAGCGAGGTGGTGGACGAGCACGAGCAGGTGCCCCTGCTCCCCCTCGTCGTCGCCGAGCATCCACACCAGTTCGACGAGTCGGCCGTCCACCGGACGGAGGCGGTCCGCAGCGGCGTCGAGTTCGACGGCCGCGGCCGCGGTGAACTCGCCCTCGTACCGCACCACGCGCACCAGCTCGGCGGCCTCGACCGCGGTGACCGCGGGGATCTCGAGGCGACGCTCGCCGTCCAGAACCAGTCGCGCCCTGAGCATGTCGTGCCGATCCAGCACCGCGGCGACCGCCGCGGTCAGGTGGTCGACGTCCAGATCCCGCGGCAGGGTGAGGATCTCGGCCTGCGAGAACCGGTCGTAGCTGCGCCCGTGCTCGACCATCCAGTGCATGATCGCGGTGAGCGGCACGGTGCCGACTCCCCCACCCGGCAGCTCGTCGAGGGTCGGTTGGTCGGCGCCGAGGGCGGCGACCCGCGCGAGCGAGGCGACGGTCTTGTGCTCGAACACCAGCTTCGGGGTGAGCACGATGCCCACTGCCTTGGCCCTCGCCACCAGCTGGATCGACATGATGCTGTCGCCGCCGAGCGCGAAGAACGAATCGTCCACGCCGACGGTGTCGAGCCCCAGCAGCTGCGCGAACAGCCCGCACAGCGCCGACTCGACTTCGGTCGCCGGCGCCCGCGAGGCGCTGACCCGAGACGAGTAGTCGGGCGCAGGCAACGCCTTCCGGTCGAGCTTGCCACTGCGGTTGAGCGGGAACGCCTCGAGCGTCACGAACACCGCCGGGACCATGTACTCCGGCAGGCGCCTGCCCAGCGCGGCCGCCAGCGCGGCCTCGTCGATCGTCGCACCGGGTACCGCGGTGACGTACCCGACCAGCACCTGCTGACCCGGCTTGTCCTCGCGCACCAGCACGGCGGCCTGTGCCACCGAATCCTGCTCGTGCAGAACGGCTTCGATCTCGCCGAGCTCGATCCGCAGCCCGCGCAGCTTGACCTGGAAGTCGGCGCGGCCTAGGTAGTCCAGCTCACCGGCGCTCGTCCAGCGCACCAGGTCGCCGGTCCGGTACATGCGGGAACCGCTGTCGCCGAACGGGTTCGCCACGAACCGGTCCGCCGTCTGCGCGAACATCGCGCCGTAGCCGCGGCCGACGCCGACACCGCCCACGTACAGCTCACCGGTCATGCCCGCGGGCACCAGCTGCATACGGTCGTCGAGGACGAACAGGTCCAGGCGCGGAATCGGCGTGCCGATCGGGACGCGGCCGTGCTCGTCGAGACCCACCTCGTGGAAGGAGACCACGTCGGACGCCTCGGTCGGGCCGTAGCTGTTGAACACCCGCAGCCCGCCGTCGATCAGCTCGCGCAGCGGCGTCAGCTTCACGGCCTCGCCGCCGAGGAACAGCATCCTCAGCCGCGACAGCACGCCGTCCGCGTCGGAGTCCACGACCGCCTCGAACGCCGACGGTGACATGTTCGCCACGACGACCGAGCCGTCGGAGACGATCGCGAGGATTGCGGCGGGGTCGAAGCCCTCCGGCGCCAACCGGACCGTAGCGCCGGACGTCAGTGCCGCCCAGACGTTCTTCTGCGTCAGGTCGAAACTCGGCGAGGAGGCCACCAGCACACCGTCGCCGGGTTCGAGCGCCAGCTCGCGGCGGTACCAGTCGACGGTGTTCGCGATGCCGGCCATCGGCACCAGCGTCGGCTTGGGTCGACCCGTCGAACCGGAGGTCGAGATCACGTAGCCGAGGCGGGCACCCGCACCCGACTCGGTCCACCGGTCCGCAGGCGCGGACGCGGACTCGCCGGTCGCCTCCACGAGCACCACGGCCGCGGTCGCCAGCGACGCGCCGAGATCGTTCGCCCGTACCCACTCGCCGGTCGCGACCAGGCAGCGCGCCTGGGTGTCTGACAGCAGCGCCGCGATCCGGTCCACCGGATGCGCGGGGTCGACCGGCGCGTAGGCGGCGCCGACCTTCCATGCCGCGAGCATGCCCACGATCCAGTCCGACGACCGGCCGAGCGCGAGCGCGACCACGTCGTCGGGACCGGCACCCGCGGAGGTCAGCTGTGCCGCAAGCGCATTCGCCCGTTCATCGAGCTCGCGGTACGAGACCGCGGCACCCTCGAACGTGACCGCGACGGCCTCCGGGGTGCGCACAGCGCACTCGGCGAACATCGCGACGAGCGACCGCTCGTCGACCGCGGCGGCCGCACCGCGCGAGAGCGTGAGCAGCTGCGCCCGCTCCGCCGCGTCGACCAGGTCGATCGCGCCGACCGGCACCGCCGGGTTCGCCGCGACCTGGGTGAGCAGCAGGGCGAACCGGTTCGCGAACCCGCGGACGGTCGCCTCGTCGAACAGGTCGGTCGCGTAGCTGAAGGACGCGGCGATCTCGGCGGGTGCGCCGTGCTCGTCGTAGCCCTCCTGCAGCCCGAGGGTGAGGTCGAACTTGGCCGCCTCGGGACCCGAGTCGACCGCACTGACCGTGAGTCCGGGCAGCTCGAAGCTGGCCTGCTCGAGGTTCTGGAAGGTCAGCATCACCTGGAACAGCGGCGAGTGGGCCGTAGAACGCTCGGGTTCGAGCACCTCGACGAGCCGCTCGAACGGGACGTCGGTGTGCCCGAACGCCTCGAGGTCGCTGCCGCGAACCGCGTCGACCAGGTCGGCGAAGGTCCGGTTCGGGTCCACCTCGGCGCGGAGCACCAGGGTGTTGACGAACATGCCGACCAGGTCGTCGAGGGCGGCGTCGCCGCGGCCGGCCGACGGGGTGCCGATTGCGATGTCGGTCGTGCCGCTGAGCTTGGCCAGCAGCACCGACAGGGCGGCGTGCATGACCATGAACACGCTGGCGCCGCGATCGCGGGCGATCGCGACCAGGTGTGCATGCGTGGCCGCGTCGATCGAGAACTCGACGGTGTCACCGCGCAGGGACTGCACCGGCGGCCGGGGCCGGTCGGTGGGCAGCTCGAGCTGGGTGGGCAGGTCCGCGAGGGCGTCACGCCAGTGCGCGATCTGCCGGGCCGCGATCGAGTCCGAGTCGGCCTCGTCACCGAGGACGGCGCGCTGCCAGATCGCGAAGTCGGCGTACTGCACCGCCAGCGGCGACCACTGCGGCACGAGACCTTCGGCGCGGGCGGCGTACGCGACCATCACGTCGCGGGCCAGCGGTGCCATCGACGAGCCGTCGCCGGCGATGTGGTGCACGACCACAACCAGGACGCGCTCGGTGTCGTCGACCTCGAACAGTCCGATCCGCACGGGCGGCGCGGCGGTGACGTCGAATCCGGTGTTGCCGAAGGAGATCGCCTCGGCGACGAGGGTCTCCTCGCTCACCCGGCTCGGCGTGAGCTCCGTGAGCACCTCGACCGCGGGCAGGACCACCTGGTAGGGCTCGCCGTCCACGGCGGGGTACACCGTGCGCAGCGACTCGTGGCGTTCGAGCACGTCCGCGACGGCCTGCCGCAGGGCCCGCACGTCCAGTTCGCCGGACAGTCGGACCGCCAGCGGGATGTTGTAGGCCGCGGACTCGGTGTCGAACTGGTTGAGGAACCACATGCGACGCTGCGCCAGCGACAACGGAATCCGCGCCGGGCGCGGCCCTGCGGTCAGCGGGATCCGCGAACCACCCTGGGCGCGAGCAGAATCCACGAACGCAGCCAACTGACCGACCGTGGACGCCTCGAACACCTCACGCACCCCGACGGACAGGCCGAGGACCGCGCCGAGCCGGGCGGTGACGCGGGTGGCGACCAGGGAGTTGCCGCCGAGGTCGAAGAAGTCGTCGGTCGAGCCCACTCGCGCGACCCCGAGAACCTCGCCGAACACGCCGGCCACGATCTCCTCGGTGGGGGTGCGCGGCGCGACGTAACCCGTGGTGACCGCGACGATCTCGGGTTCGGGGAGGGCCCGCGCGTCGAGTTTGCCCGCCGGGGTCAGCGGAATCTCGTCGAGCACGGTGACCGCCGACGGCACCATGTACGCCGGCAGCGATGCGGCGACATGCTCGAGCAGGTCGCCGACGCTGACCGTCTGGTCCTCCGCAGCGAGCACGTAGGACACCAGCGAGGTGTCCCGCGCCTCGTTCGTCCACCCGACGGTGTGCGCGAACGCGACCGACGGATGCGTGGACAGCGCGGCGCTGACCTCGCCGAGTTCGATGCGGAAGCCGCGGATCTTGACCTGGAAGTCGGAGCGGCCGCGGTACTCGAGGGTCAGCTCGCCTGCGACGCCGGGCACCCAGCGCACGACGTCACCGGTGCGGTACATCCTTGCGCCGCCGCCGCCGAACGGGTTGGCGACGAACCGGTCCGCGGTGAGCACGGTCCGGTCGTGGTAGCCGCGGGCCAGGCCGGGTCCGGAGACGTACAGCTCGCCGGGCACGCCGACGGGCACGGGCTGGAGCCGGGAGTCGAGGACGTGCGCGACGACGCCGCGGATCGGCCGGCCGATCGCGACCGGGTGACCGACCTGCAGCGGACCCTCGACAGTGACCTCGATGGTCGCTTCCGTCGGTCCGTAGGCGTTGTACATCCGCCGGCCGGGCGCCCAGCGAGCGACCAGTTCCGGCGGGCACACGTCGCCGCCGACCACGATGGTCTCGAGCGAGTCGAGGCCGTCCGAATCGACGGAGGCCAACGCCGCCGGTGTCACGAAGGCATGGGTGACCCGCTGCTCGCGGATCAGGGTGGCAAGTTCCATGCCGCCGAATACCGAGCCGGGCGCGATCACCATCGTCGCGCCCGCCCCGAACGCCATCAGGTACTCGAGCACGGACGCGTCGAAGCTCGGCGAGATCACGTGCAGCACACGGGACTCGGGCTGAGTGCGGTAGCGCTCGCGCTGCTCGTCCGCAAAGGCCTGTAGCCCACGGTGGGTGACCACGACACCCTTCGGCACACCGGTGGAGCCGGACGTGTAGATCAGGTACGCCGGGTGCGCGAGCGAGACGGGAGCGGCCCGATCGGCCGCCGTGACGGCCGCGGTGTCGGCGGCCGCGATCTGAGCCACGACTGCCGGGGCGTCCAGCACGATCCAGTCGGTCGCGGCAGGCAGGGCGGCGAGCTCGCCGCGCACTGTGATGCCGTGTGCCGCACCGGAGTCGGTGAGCATGTGCTCGATCCGGTCGGCCGGGTAGTTCGGGTCGACCGGCAGGAAGGCGGCGCCGGACTTGGCGATCGCCCACATGGCGGTCACCGAGTCGATCGACCGGGTCATCCCGAGTGCGACGTAGTCCTCCGGACCGACGCCGCGCCCGATCAGCACTCGCGCCAGGGCGTTGGACCGCTCGTCGAGGTCGCGGTAGCTGACCTCGACGCCGTTGTGGACCAACGCGACCCGGTCCGGATCCTGCTCGGCCGCGGCCGTGAGCAGCTCGGCGAGGGTGACCTCGGCGGGCGCCTGCGGGCCCGCCACCGCGACCAACTCGGCGCGTTCGGTGTCGTCGAGCAGGTCGATGTCGGACACGACGACCTCGCCGTCGGCCGCGACCGCGTCGAGGATCCGGACGAACCGGCGCGCGAACGAGTCGACGGTGTCGGCGTCGAAGATGTCGGTTGCGTAGCCGAAGGTCACGGCCAGTCCGTCGGTGTCGGGCCTGCTGCCGTAGGACACCTCGAGGTCGAACTTCTCGACGTGGCCGTCGAAGTCGACGCCGGAGACGGTGAGGCCGGGCAGTTCGAAACGAGCGTCGGCGTCGACGTCCTCGGTGGAGAGCACCACCTGGAACAGCGGCGTGTGCGAGGTGGACCGGGCGACACCGAGCAGGTCGACGAGCCGCTCGAACGGCAGGTCGGCGTGCGAGTACGCGGCCAGGTCGGTCTGCCGGGCGCGGGCCAGCAGCTCGGCGAATGTCAGGTCGGGCTCGACCTCGGTCCGCAGCACCAGGGTGCCGACGAACATGCCGATCAGGTCGCCGAGGACCTCCTCGTTGCGGCCTGCGATGGGCGTACCGACCGCGATGTCGGTGGTCGCGCTGAGTCGGGCGAGCAGCACCGCGAGCGCTGCGTGCACGACCATGAACGTGGAGGCACCGTGCGCGTTCGCCAGCCCCCGCAGCGCGGCCGCGGTCTCGGCGGAGACGGGAACCTCGACGGAGGCGCCCTGCTGGGTGCGCTGAGTCGGACGCGGGCGGTCGGTCGGCAGGTCGAGGACCTCCGCGACGCCCGCCAGCTGGCCGCGCCAGTACTCGGCCTGCGCGGCGGCGAGCGAGCTCGGATCCGATTCGTCGCCGAGCAGTTCACGCTGCCAGAGGCTGTAGTCGGCGTACTGCACCGGCAGCGGCGCCCAGCCGGGCGCCTCACCGGAGGTGCGGGCCAGGTACGCGACCATCAGGTCGCGGGCCAGCGGGGCGGTGGACGCGCCGTCGCCGGAGATGTGATGCACGGTCATGGCCAGCACGTGCTCGGTGTCGGTGACCCGAATGAGCTTGGCGCGCAACGGCAGTTCGGCGGCCACGTCGAACGGGGCGAGCGCGAACTCCTGCACCGCGGCCGGGACGTCGGCCGGCTCGACCGAGACCGGAACCAGGTCGAGGGGGACCTCGTCCGCGGACAGGATCTGCTGGTACGGGCCGGACTCCGAGTTCGGGAACAGGGTGCGCAGCGACTCGTGCCGGTTCGCCACGTCCCGCACGGCCGCGGTCATCGCGGGCAGGTCGAGCTGCCCGGTCAGCCGCACCGCGAACGGGATGTTGTAGGCGGCCGACGACGTGTCGTACTGGTTGAGGAACCACATGCGCTGCTGCGCGAGCGAGAGCGGGATCCGCTCCGGTCGCGGCTGGGCGGTCAGCGCGACCCGGTCGGTGGCTGTGCCGGACCGCTCGACGAGCACGGCCAGTTCCTCGACGGTCGGGGCGTCGAAGAGCACCCGGACACCGAGTGCGGTGCCGAACTCGTCGTTGATCCGGGACAGCACGCGCACGGCGAGCAGCGAGTGGCCGCCGAGTTCGAAGAAGCTGTCGGTGGCACCCACCCGCTCGGCGCCGACCACCTCGGCGAAAACGTCGGCGACGATCTCCTCGACCGCCGTGCGCGGCGCGACGTGCGCGGCCGTGCTCGCCTCGATCTGCGGGGCGGGCAGGGCTCGGCGGTCCAGCTTGCCGGAGCTGTTCAGCGGCATCTCGTCGAGAACCACGAACGTCGCCGGGACCATGTAGGACGGCAACCGCCCGTTGAGGTGCGACTTGACCGCGGCGATGTCGAGACCGGTGCCCACGACGTAGGCGACGAGCTGCTCACCGACGTGCGGGTCCCGATGCAGGACGACCACGCACTGGTCGAGCCCCGCGACGTCGAGCAGCGCTGCCTCGATGTCGCCGAGTTCGATGCGCAGACCGCGCAGCTTGACCTGGAAGTCGGTGCGGCCCAGGAACTCCAGCTGACCGTCGGCGTTCCACCGCACGAGGTCGCCGGTCCGGTACATGCGGTCCCCCGCGCCGCCGAACGGGTTCGCGACGAACCGGTCGGCAGTGAGGTCGGCACGACCGTGGTACCCACGGGCCAGCTGGACACCGCCGTGGTAGAGCTCGCCGGCAACGCCGGCAGGCACCGGCTGCAGTCGCGCGTCGAGCACGTACGAGGTGGTGTTCCACACCCCACGACCGATCGGGACGACCGCGCCGTCAGCGATGTCGGAGGCATCGAAGTTCGTCGTGGTGATCGCGGCCTCGGTCGGGCCGTAGGTGTTCTCGATCCGGACGCCGAGCCCGGCGACCCGCCGCGTGGTCTGCGGGGTCAGCGCCTCGCCGCCGCCGAGGACCTGCCGCATCGAGGCGGGAAGGGTGGCGTCGTCGTCGGGCAGCAGCATGTCGAGCAGCGACGGCACGAACTCGGCAACGGTCACCGAGTACTCGTCCATGACCTTGGCCATGTACGCGGGGTCGCGGTGACCGTCCGGCCGCAGGATCACGACCGAACCGCCGATTTCCAGGAGCGCGAAGCACTCCCACACCGAGACGTCGAATGTGACGGGGGCCTTCTGCATGGTCCGGTCCGCCGCGGTGAGACCGAAGTATCCGTGCATCCAGCGGGTCTGGTTGGTGATCGCACGGTGCGAGACCGCCACACCCTTGGGCCTGCCGGTCGATCCCGAGGTGTACAGGACGTACGCCGCGTTGTCCGGGCGGAGCGGGGACCGGCGCTCGGCGTCGGTCACCGACTCGTCGCCGTAAGACGACAGGTCGAGCAGGTCGAGGGCCACCACATCGGTGCCGGCAGGCAGCGCCGCACCGGTGTCGGTGCTCGTCAGGACGCACACGGGCGCCGACGAAGAGAGCACGTACGCGATGCGATCCGCCGGATGCTCCGGGTCGATCGGCACATAGGCGCCGCCGGCCTTGACGATGGCGTACATCGCGACGAGCAGCTCGAACGAGCGGTTCAGGCACAGCCCGACCAGGGTGTCCGGTCCGACTCCCAGCTCGATCAGCGCGCGAGCGAGACGGTTCGCCCGGGCGTCGAATTCGGCGTAGGTCAGCTCAGCGCCCTCGAAGACCAGCGCGACCGCGTCCGGCGTGCGCGCGACCTGCTCGTCGAACAACGCGACGAGCGTCGTGGGCTCGGTGTCGACCGCCGTGTCGTTCCACTGCCGCAGCACCAACTCCCGCTCGGCCTCGTCGAGCAGCACGATGTCGCCGACCGGTCGCGACGAGTCGTCGGCCGCGGCCTCGAGAATGCGGACGAAACGCCGCGCGAGCGAGGCAATCGTCGACTCGTCGAAAAGGTCTGTCGCGTAGACGAAGTACGCGTACATTCCGGTCGGCTCGCCCAGCTCGTCGATGCTCTCGCCGAGGGTGAGGTCGAGGTCGAACTGGGTGACGTTCGCCTCGGTGTCGAGCGCACCGACGGTCAGTCCGGGCAGTTCGAGGACCGCCCGCTCCTGGTTCTGCAGGGCGAGCGACACCTGGAAGAGCGGGTTGTGTGCCTTCGATCGCGCCGGGTTGAGGGCGTCGACGAGCTGCTCGAACGGCACGTCCATGTGCCCGAAGGCCCGAACGTCGGTCGAGCGGACCGACCCGAGCAGGTCGGCGAACGACGCGGCGGCGTCGACCTCGGTCCGCAGGACCAGGGTGTTGACGAACATGCCGACCAGGTCGTCGAGTGCGGCCTCGCCGCGACCGCCGACCGGTGTGCCGATCGCGATGTCCGACTCCCCGGACAGTCGCGCCAGCAGCACGGACAGCGCCGCATGCAACACCATGAACGGCGTCGCGCCAGCGGCGGTCGCGAGGTCGCGGATCGCGCGCGTCGTGCGCTCGTCGATCGCGAATTCGTACCGGGCACCGCGCATCGACTGCTCGGCGGGTCGCGGCCGGTCTGTCGGCAGGTCGAGCGCCGCCGGCAGTGCCGCGAGCTCGCGGGTCCAGAACGCGAGTTGCTGTGCGGCCAGGCTGGTCTCGTCCTCCGGCGAACCCAGGACCTCGTGCTGCCACAGCGTGAAGTCGGCGTACTGCACGGGCAGCGGCGCCCAGGCGGGGACTGTGCCCGCGGCACGGGAGATGTAGGCGACCATGACGTCGCGAGCGAGCGGCGCCATCGACATGCCGTCCGCACTGATGTGGTGCACGACCATCACCAGCACACGATCGGTTTCCGACACCTCGTACAGACGCGCCCGTACCGGCGGCGCGACACGTACGTCGAAGCCGGCGGACAGGAACTGCGCCGCGGTGGCGAGCAGCGCGGACTCGTCGACCGACACCGGTGCGAGATCGAGCGCGACCTCGGCGGCAGGCACGACGACCTGCGCCGGACCGTGCTCCGACTCCGGGTACATGGTGCGCAGCGATTCGTGCCGAGCCAGCACGTCTGCCACCGCAGCCTGCAGCGCCGCGACGTCGAGTTCGCCGGTCAGCCGCACGGCCATCGGGATGTTGTAGCCCGCGGAGTCGGGATCGAAGCGGTTGAGGAACCACAACCGCTGCTGGGCCAGTGAGAGCGGAACGTGCGCCGGGCGCTCACCCGCGACGAGCTCGGGGCGGGCGGCACCGGGGTCGCCGGCCCGCTCGACCCGCAGCGCGAGTTCGGCGACCGTCGGGGCCTCGAACAGTTCCCGGACGCCGACGCGCACGCCCAGCGCCGCGTTGATCCGCGCGATCACCCGGGTCGCGACGAGCGAGTTGCCGCCGAGCGCGAAGAAGCTGTCGTGCACGCCGATGCGCTCGATGCCGAGCACCTCGACGAAGACCGCCGCGATGGCCTCCTCGACCAGATTCCTCGGTGCGACGAATTCTGTTGCAGTCGAGGCGAAATCGGGTGCCGGGAGGGCACGGCGGTCGAGCTTGCCGTTCGCCGTGAGCGGGAACTCGTCGAGCACCACCAGAGTCGACGGCACCATGTAGGACGCAAGGAACTCGCCGACGTGCGCCAGCACCGCGTCCGGATCGAGGCTCGCACCCTGTTCCGGCACGACGTAACCGACGAGACGGTCGCCGGTGCGCTCGTCCGAATGCACCAGCACCGCGGACGCCGCGACACCCTCGAAGCGCAGCAATGCCGACTCGATCTCGCCGAGTTCGATCCGGAAACCGCGCAGCTGCACCTGGAAGTCACTGCGCCCCAGGTACTCCAGCTGACCGTCCGCGTTCCAGCGCGCCAGGTCGCCCGAGCGGTACATCCGGTCGCCGACCGCACCGAACGGGTCCGCCACGAACCGATCCGACGTCAGGTCCGGCCGACCCAGGTAGCCACGAGCCAACTGGCCGCCGCGGACGTACATCTCGCCGGTCACGCCGACCGGGGCCGGCTGCAGGCGGGAGTCGAGCACGTACACGCCCATGCCGGGAAGACCGCGGCCGATGACGCTGGCCTTCGACTCCCGCGCGAACTCACGATCGAGCGCCAGGTAGCTGACGTGCACGGTTGTCTCGGTGATGCCGTACATGTTCACCAACCGCGGAGCGGTCTCGTCGTGTCGCGCGTACCAGCGGTCGAGCTGGCCCAGGTCGAGCGCCTCGCCACCGAAGATCACATACCGCAGGCTCAGCGGTCCGAAGACAGAGCTCTCCCCTGTGCCGGAGACAGACCTCTCCCCTGCGACATGGCCCGAGGCTTCGCCCGGGGAGTGGACCCGATCCGCCTCGGCGAGCTGGTAGAACGCCGACGGAGTCTGGTTGAGCACCGTGACCTTCTCGGCGCGCAGCAGTTCGAGGAAGTCCTCGGGTGAGCGCGAGGTCAGGTAGTCCACGATCACCAGGCTGCCGCCGAACAGCAGCGGCCCCCACAGCTCCCACACCGAGAAGTCGAAGGCGTAACTGTGGAACATCGTCCACACGTCGGATTCGTCGAACCCGAACTCGAGCTGGGTGTTCGCCATCAGGGTGAGCACGTCCGAGTGCGGGACCACGACGCCCTTGGGCCGGCCGGTCGAACCCGACGTGTAGATCACGTACGCCGGGTGCGCAGGGGACAGCGGAGCGACCCGGTCGGCATCGGCGAGCGGCGCGTCGGACACCTCGGACAGCCGAGCCACCAGCTCCGGCGAATCCAGCAGCAACGGTCGAACGTCGTTGTCCGGCAACGCAGACACGTCGACGACGGTCGAGATCACGCACACCGGAGCCGCGTCCTCGAGCATGTACGCGAGGCGGTCCTGCGGGTAGGTGACGTCCACCGGCACGTAGGCACCACCGGCCTGCAGCACGGCGAGCAGGGCGACGACCAGGTCCACGGTCCGGGGCATCGCGACCGCGACCATCGACTCGGGGCCGACACCCTCGGCGACGAGCACCCGAGCGAGGCGGTTCACCCGCGACGACAGCTCGGCGTAGGTCAGACGCTCGCCCGCCGCGACGACCGCGGTGCGGTCGGCGTGTGTGTGCGCGCGCTCGCCGAACACGTCGATGAGCGTCCGATTCGGCACTCCCACGCCGGGGACGGTCCAGCCGGCGAGCAACTGCGCGCGTTCGTCGGCCGCGAGCAGTTCGAGCTGCGCGATGGGCGTCGAGGTATCGGCCACAACGGCGTCGAGGACGCGATGCAGACGGTTGACGAGGGTCCGTACCGCAGCACTCCCGATCAGCTGCTCCTGGAACTTCAGATCGATATGGAGTTCGCGGCCCACTGACGCGATCAACGTGAGCGGGTAGTGCGTCGAGTCGAGGCCGTCGACACCGACCACCCGCAGCCCCGCCGTTTCAGTGGTGTCGCTGAGTCCCTCCTGGTCGAAGGGATAGGACTCGAAGACAGTGAGAGTGTCGAAGAGCGCGGACAAGCCGGTGGCCGACTGGATCTCGGTCAGCCCGACGAACTGGTGATCGAGCAGTTCGGCCTGCTGAGCCTGCAGTCGGGTGAGGACGTCGACGATCGTGTCCGCCGGTTCGAGAGTGACACGGACCGGAAGCGTGTTGATGAACAGACCGATCATCTGCTCGATACCGTTGATCTGCGGCGGACGACCCGACACGGTCGCACCGAAGACCACGTCCTCAGTTGCGGTCGCCTGGCCGAGCACGACGCCCCACGCTGCCTGGACGATCGTGTTCAGCGTGACGTCGTGGTCGCGAGCGACCCCGGCAAGTGCAGCCGTGTCTGTCTCGGACAGGGTGAGCCGCAGCTCCTGCGGCACCGCCGGATCGTGCGACTGCACGTCGGGCACGAGCAAGGTCGGAGCCTCGACACCCCTCATCGCCGCAGCCCAATCAGCAAGCGAGGCAGCATGATCCTGGGAAACGAGCCATTCGAGGTAGTCCCGGTAGGACCGGACAACCGGCATCGCCGAGTCGTCACCACCGGTGATGTACAGGATCAGCAGGTCCTGGATCAGCAGTGGTGAAGACCACCCGTCGAGAAGGATGTGGTGGTGCGTGACGACCAGCCGGAACCGCTGCTCCGCGGTCTTCACCAGCAGCAGGCGGACCAGTGGCGCCTCGATCATCCGGAACTGGGTGCCCAGGTCTTGCGCGAGCACTCGGTCCAGTTCCTCACGCTGCTCGTCGCCGGCCAGACCCGACAGGTCGACCTCGCGCCATGGCAGTGTCACGTCGCCGAGCACGATCTGCGCCGGCTCGCCGTTGCCGTAGGCGAACACGGTCCGCAGGTTCGGATAGCGGTCGAGCAGTGCCTGACCGGCACCGTGCATCCGCGCCGCGTCGACTCGACCCTCGAGTTCCACCACGAACTGCCCGGTGTAGATGTCGACGGCGTCCTCGGCCATCGTGGCATGGAAGAGGAAGCCCTGCTGCAGAGGAGTCAGCGGCCAGATGTCGACCAGTGACGGGTAGGTCGCCTCCCAGCGCTGCAGGTCCTCACGACTGACCGATACGAGATCGAAGTCGGAGGACGTGAAGCCGCCGAAGTCGCGGTTCTCCGCGTGTGCAGCCAAGGCCGTTGCGGTCTCGACCCAGAGTTCCGCGAAGGCGCCCGCATCCTGGGCAGACAACACACCGGTCGGGTAGGACACCGTCACCTGGAGAGTGGGCCCGTCCGCACCGACGGTCGTGCCGGCGTTGACGTCAAGGACCGAGGTGACCGGCATGTCGTCGTTGCGGGCTCCACCGACGCTGCCGGCGTTCGCATCCGGCAGCCACCCGTAGGAGTTCTCCTCGGTGATCGACGACGTTGCGAAACGTCCCAGGTAGTTGAAGCTGATCTGCGGGGCACTGAAGGACGACAGCGTCGCGGAGGTCTCGGCGTTGAGGTGACGCAGCAGGCCGTACCCGATGCCGTGGTCCGGCACCGCACGCAAAGCCTCCTTGACCGACTTTGCCGCTGTTGCCGCGGCCGCCGGATCCGTCAGGACCGCATCGGGATCGACGCCCAGCAGCGACAGTCGCATTGGGAACTCGCTGGTGAACCAGCCGATTGTGCGGGCGAGATCCGCGCCCGGCACCGTCTCGGCCTCACGGCCATGCCCCTCGAGTACGAGGTAGGTCTCCGGCGCCTCGACGCCGCGCCGGCTACGCCACCGCGCGGTGGCAACCGCGAGGACCGTGAGCAGGATGTCGTTGACCTCACCGTGGATGCGCGCAGGCAACGCAGTGAGCAAGGTGTCGGTGACCTCGGCGGGCAGGGCGACGACGACCTCGTCGACGGTCGAAACCGTATCCAGGCCGGGGTCCAGTGCTCGATCACCGAGCAGCGGATCGACGCCGTCGACCATCGCGGTCCACAGGCCGAGTTCGGCGACGCGCTCGTCCGAATGCGCCGCCTCGACCAGTCCACGCGACCAGCGGCGCATCGAGGTGCCGATGGCCGGGAGCACGGGTTCCTCGCCGTTCTCGACCATCGACCACGCCGTGGCGAGGTCGGGAACGATGATTCGCCAAGACACACCGTCGACGGCCAGGTGATGGACGACGACAAGGACACGACCGCCGCGCTCCGGCTCGCCGTCCGCGGCCGGGTCGAACCAGACGACCTGCAGCATGGCGCCCCGTGCCGGCGACAGCCTGGCCGAGGCGAGGTCGAGCTCGCGTTCGGCGAGCGCCTTGAACTCGTCGCTGCCGTTCGCGCAGTCGAATTCGACGCGGTGGATGTGCTCGCCTACCTGGACACTGCCGACCGGGGCGACCGTGAGTTCGCCGCCGTTGTCGGTCATGAACGCAGCACGCAACATGTCGTGCCGGTCGACGAGAGCCTGCACCGTGCTGGTCAAGGACTCAGTGGTCAGGTTCCGCGGCGCGGTGAGTACCGCGGCCTGCGAGTAGCGGTCGAAGCTGCCGCCCTGCTCGAGCAGCGCATGCATGACCGGCGTCAGGTCCACCGACCCGATTCCGCCGCCCGGCAACTCGTCCAAGGTGACGGCCTCAGCCGCACCGCGCACCGCAACCTCAGCGAGCGCCGCGACAGTCTTCCGGGAGAAGACGTCCTTCGGAGCGAACACGATGCCGGAGGCCTTGGCGCGTGCCACGAGCTGGATGGAGACAATGCTGTCGCCGCCGAGCGCGAAGAACGAGTCGTCGATGCCGACCTGCTCGAGGCCGAGCACCTCGGCGAACAAGGCACAGAGCTGTTCCTCGATCTCGGTGCGCGGACCCCGGTAGGTGGACACCGGTCGAGTCAGGTCCGGTACGGGAAGTGCCCGACGATCCAGCTTGCCGTTGACTGTCAGCGGCAAGACGTCCAGCACGACGAACGCGGTCGGGACCATGTACTCCGGCAGGTGTGCCGCGACGTGGTCCTGAAGCGCTGTGACGTCGATCGTTTGCCCCTCCGTGGGGACCACGTACCCGACCAGGTACTGCTTGCCGGGGCCGTCCTCGCGGACGATGACCACCGCCTGCGCCACTGCGGCGTGAGAGGCCACCGCGGACTCGATCTCACCGAGCTCGATGCGGAATCCGCGGACCTTGACCTGGAAGTCGGTGCGGCCGAGGTAGTCGATATTGCCATCGGGCAGCCACCGGACGAGATCGCCGGTCCGGTACATCCGCTCACCGCCGGCGCCGAACGGGTTCGCCACGAAGCGGTCCGCGGTCAGGTCAGCACGGCCGTGGTATCCGCGGGCAAGCTGCAGACCCGCGAGGTACAGCTCGCCCGGGACGCCGACCGGAACCGGCTGCAGTCGTGCGTCCAGCACGTAGGCGTCGGTGTTCCACACGGGGCCACCGATCGGGACGGATGCACCGTGGTCCCCGACGCACTCGAAGTAAGTGGTCGTGACTGCTGCCTCGGTCGGGCCGTAGGTGTTGTCGAGCCGCACGCCCCGCGCGCGCAGGGTGGCAGTCAGCCGCGGCGAGATGGCCTCACCGCCGGCGAGGAGGTGCCGCAGTGAGGTCGGCAGCGACGCCGACTCGCTCGCGACGAACACCTCGAGCATCGAGGGGACGAACTCGGCAACCGTGATCCCGTGCCGGTGCATCAACGCGGACAGATAGGCCGGGTCCCGATGCCCGTCCGGTTCCGCCACGATCAGTGGGGCACCGACGAGGAAGGGCAAGAAGCATTCCCACACCGACACGTCGAACGTGAACGGCGTCTTCTGCATGATGCGGTCAGCGGCGGTGACCGCATACCGGTCGGCCATCCACTCGAGCTGGCTGACGATGGCCTGGTGGGGAACCGAGACGCCCTTCGGGTTTCCGGTCGAGCCCGACGTGTAGATCACGTACGCGACGTGATCGGGGCGCAACGGACGCACTCGGTCCGCGTCGGCGACAGGAGCGTCCGAGTACGCCACGGTGTCGAGCTCGTCGATCGTGAGCACCGTAAGAGCCACGGGAAGCGCGACGCCGTCGCGGAACGACTCGATATCGGCGGTGGTCGTGAGGACCACCGGCAGCTCCGCCTGCGTGAGGACGTATTCGATGCGATCGTGCGGGTAGTCCGGATCGATCGGAACGTACGCCGCGCCCGCCTGGGTGATGGCATGCATACCGACGAGGAGTTCGACCGAGCGCCGAGCGGCCAGGCCGACACGGTCCTCGGGTCCGACGCCCATCGCGATCAGGTGCCGCGCGAGCCGGTTGACGCGAGCGAAGAACTCGCCGGCAGTGAGCTCGACCTCGCCGAACACGAGGGCGAGCTCGTCCGGGGCGGACACCGCGCGATCGGCGACGCGCTGCGCCAGCGTACCGTCGGCGATCGCGACCTCACGCCCATTCCACCCGCGCACGAGCTGTTCCTGCTCGCCCTCGGCGAGCAGGTCGAGGTCGCCGACAATCAGCGTCGGATCGGCCGTGACCGCGTCGAGCAGCCGCATCCAGCGCGCCGCCAGGACGCGCATCGCGGACTCGTCGAACAGGTCGGTCGCGTAGACCAGTGAGGCGTCCGTACCGGACAGAACGCCGTCCACGTAGCGGTCGCTGAGCGTCAGGTCCAGATCGAACTGACTGGTCGTCGCCTTGCCGTCGAGCCCGGTGATCGTCAGGCCCGGCAGCTGCAGTTCGGCCCGCTCATTGTTCTGCAACGTCAGCGAGACCTGGAACAGCGGGTGATGCGCCATCGTGCGGACCGGATCGATGATCTCGACCAAGCGCTCGAACGGCAGGTCCGCGTGCCCGTAGGCGTCGAGATCCACGGCCCGCACATGACGCAACACGTCGGCGAACGACGCCGAGGCATCGATCTCGGTACGCAGGACGAGGGTGTTGACGAACATGCCGACGAGCGCCTCGAGCGCCTGCTCGCCCCGACCGGCGACCGGGGTACCGATCGCGAGGTCCGAGGTACCGCTCATGCGCGAGAGCAGCACTGCGAGTCCTGCGTGCACGACCATGAAGGGCGTCGCACCGCTTCTACGCGCAAGGTCGTCGATGCGGGTCCGCAGCTCGTGGTCGATGACGAAGTCCACCGAGGCCCCGCCCTGGGACTGCTCCGCCGGCCGCGGTCGATCGGTCGGCAGGTCCAGCAGGTCCGGCATTGCGGCCAGTGCGGATCGCCAGAACCCGACCTGCTCGAAGGCGACGGATGCCGGATCGCTCTCGTCGCCGAGTGCGCCGCGCTGCCAGATGGCGAAGTCCGCGTACTGCACCTCGAGCGGCGACCACATCGGGGCGATGCCGTTCGACCGTGCCGCGTAGGCCGTCATGACGTCCTTGGCGAGCGGCGCCATCGACGCACCGTCCGCGGACACATGGTGAACGATCCACAGCAGAACGTGCTCGTTCTCAGACAGCTCGAACAGCGTCGCACGCGTCGGCACTGAGTCGGTGACGTCGAAGCCGAGCGCACACCGCTGCAGGACCTCGAGCCGCAGCGCCTCCTCGTCCGCGACGGGCACCGGGGTCAGGTCGGGAACCGCGTCCTCGGCGGGCAGCACGACCTGGCACGGCCCGGTATCGGAATCCGGATACACCGTGCGCAGGGTCTCCTGCCGCTCGATGACGTCGAATGCCGCCTGCTGCAACGCTTCCCGGTCCAACGCGCCCGACAGCCGGATACCGAGCGGGATGTTGTAGGCCGCCGAGCTCGTGTCGAACTGGTTCAGGAACCACATGCGCTGCTGCGCGGGCGAGAGCGGCACACGTGCCGGACGATCGGCACGCACGAGGGGTGCCCGACCGGTTCCGGTCGTGCGCTCGACCTGCTGTGCGAGCTCGGCAACGGTCGGGTTGTCGAACAACGCGCGCACGCCGAGGTTCACGCCGAGCGCGGCGTTGACCCGCGCGACCACCTTGGTCGCGGACAGCGAGTTGCCGCCCACCTCGAAGAAGCTCTCGGCCACGCCGACCCGATCGAGCCCGAGCACCTCGGCGAAGATGCCCGCGACGAGCTCCTCGGTGAGCGACCGCGGCGCGACGTAATCGACTGTGGCGGTGGCGAAGGCGGGTGCGGGCAGGGCCCTGCGGTCCAGCTTGCCCGCGGGGGTGAGCGGTACCTCGTCAAGGGCGACCACAAACGACGGGACCATGTACGCCGGCAGGAACTCGGCCGCGAAGGACCGCAGCACCTCCTGGTCCACCTCGCGTCCGGCGGCGGGCAGCACGTACGCGACGAGGACGGTGCCGCCGTCGGGGGCGGTGACGCCCTCCGTGGTGACGAAGCCGACGCTGTCGTGGCACGCGAGGGCGCCGCTGATCTCGCCGAGTTCGATGCGGAAACCGCGCACCTTCACCTGGAAGTCGGCGCGGCCGACGTACTCGAGGTTGCCGTCGGCGGTCCACCGGACCACGTCGCCGGTGCGGTACATCCGCTCCCCCGGCGCACCGAACGGGTTGGCGACGAACCGTTCCGACGTGAGGACGCCGCGGGCGTGGTAGCCGCGTGCCAGCGCGGGCCCGGACAGGTACAGCTCACCCGCGACGCCGACCGGCGCGGGGTTCAGACGGGAGTCGAGGACCGCGACCCGGAAGCCGCGGGTCGGCGCACCGATGGTGATCGGGGCACCCGCCACCAGCGGCTCCGACACCGTCGCCCACACCGTGGTCTCGGTGGGGCCGTACAGGTTCAGCATCGTCCGGCTCGGCGCCCAGCGGGCCACGAGCTCGGGCGGGCAGACGTCACCGGCGACGGCGAGCACCCGCAGGTCGTCGAGACCCTCGGGGTTCGCGGCCGCCAGCGCGGCGGGGGTGATGCACGCATGGGTGACGCGCTGCTCGCGCAGGAAGGTCGAGAGCTCCTCGCCGCCGTACAGATCGGCGGGAGCGATCACCAGTGTCGAGGCACTGCCGAACGCCATCATCATCTCGAACACGGACGCGTCGAAGCTCGGCGAGGCGAACTGCAGTGTGCGCGAGCCCGCTTCGATCAGCAGGTGGTCGTGTTGCTCGGCGACCAGGTCGGCGAGGCCGCGGTGCGTGACCACGACGCCCTTCGGCTGGCCGGTGGAGCCGGAGGTGTAGATGACGTACGCCGCGTCGTCGACCCGGATCGGGCGGGTGAACTCGGTCAGGTCCAGTGGGTCGGCGGAGGCGCCCGCGACCAGCTCGCCCGCGTCGGCGCCGTCGAGGATCAGCCAGTCGACGTGGTCGGCCAGCGCAGGCCGATGGTCGCCGGTCGTGATGCCAACGGCCACACCGGAATCGGTGAGCATGTGCGCGATGCGGTCGGCGGGGTAACTCGGATCCACCGGCAGGAAGGCGGCACCGGTCTTGGCGATCGCCCAGACCGCGGTGACAGTGTCGATCGACCGCGGCATCGCGACCGCGACGAAGGTGCCGACGCCGACGCCGCGGTCGCGCAGCACCCGCGCGAGACGGTTCGAGCGGTCGTCGAGCTCCCGGTAGCTGACCCGGAGGCCCGCAGCGTCCACGGCCGCCAGATCGGGGTCGACGGCCACGGCCGCACCGAGGATCTGCGGCAGGGTCCGCGCCGCCAACGGCTGCGCGCCCGCCACGCCCGCGAGCGCGTGCTCCTCGGCGGGGTCGAGGATCGGCACGTCGCCGACCGGAACCGTCGGGTCGACGACGACCGTCGACAGGATCCGCACGAGACGCTCGGCGAACGTGCGGACGGTCGCGGCGTCGAACAGGTCGGTGGCGAAGTCGAACGACGCAAGCATGCCGTTCGGACGACGGTCGACGTCCACCTGCTCGGCGAGCGAGAGCTGCAGGTCGAACTTGGCGACGTCCGCCGCGATGTCCTCCGGCGTGACCGTCAGACCCGGCAGGTCCAGCCGCAGGTCCTGCGCGTCCTGGAAGGCGATCGCGACCTGGAACAGCGGGTGGTGCGACTGCGACCGGGACGGGCTCAGCACGTCGACGAGCCGCTCGAACGGAATCTCGGTGTGCGCGTACGCGCCCAGGTCGGTGGCCTGCACGTGCGCGAGCAGGGTCGCGAAGTCCGTCTCCGGCTCGACTCGGCTGCGCAGCACCAGGGTGTTGACGAACATGCCGACCAGACCGTCGAGCTCTCGCTCGCCGCGGCCCGCGATCGCGGTGCCGATCGCGATGTCGGACGTCGAGCTCAGTCGGGCCAGCAGCACCGCGAGGGTCGCGTGCATGACCATGAAGACCGTCGCGCCGTGCGCCCGGGCGATCTCGGTGACCGCGCGGTGCACCTCGGCGTCGATGGTGAACTCGACTCGGCCGCCGCGCATCGACGCCTGAGCCGGCCGCGGCCGGTCCGTGGGCAGGTCCAGCTGGTCCGGCAGCCCGGCCAGCGCGTTCGTCCAGTAGCCGAGCTGCGAGGCGGCCCGCGAGGACGGGTCACCGGCGTCGCCGAGCAGCTCGCGCTGCCAGATGGCGTAGTCCGCGTACTGCACCGGCAGCGGCGTCCACTGCGGCGCAGCACCGTTCGTGCGCGCCGAGTATGCGGTCATCAGGTCCGCGACGAGCGGCGTCAGTGAGACGCCGTCGGCCGCGATGTGGTGGAGGACGAGCACGAACACGTGCTCGGTGTCCGAGACGGTCAGCAGTGCGGCACGCACCGGCACCGCCGCGGTGACGTCGAAACCGGCCGTTGCCAGCGCGGCCACGCGCCCGTGGATCTCGGCCGCGCTCACCGCTGCGGTCTCGAGTTCGAGGCCGGCGGCGTCGACGGTGAGGACCACCTGGTGGCCCCCGTCCGCCGAGTCCGGGTAGACGGTGCGCAGGGTCTCGTGCCGGGCGACCACGTCGCTCAGCGCGGCCCGCAGCGCGTCACCGTCGAGCGTGCCCGACATCCGGACCGCCAGCGGAATGTTGTACGCGGCCGAGGTGGCGTCGAGCCGGTTGAGGAACCACATGCGCTGCTGCGCGAGCGAGAGCGGCACGACCTCGCCGCGCGACTGCGGGACCAGCGCGGGCCTGCCCTCGTCGCCGCCGCGGACGACGCGCGCCGCCAGCTCGCCGACTGTGCGGGCCTCGAACAGGTCTCGCACCCCAAGGTCCGCGCCGAAGGCCTGGTTGACCTGGCTGACGACCCGGGTCGCGATCAGCGAGTTGCCGCCCAGGTCGAAGAAGTCGTCCGTCGCGCCGACGCGCGAGGCGTCGAGGATGCGCGCGAAGACATCGGCCACACCGGACTCGATCTCGTCGCGCGGTGCGACGAACACGCCCGCCCCGCCGAACTCGGGTGCGGGCAGGGCCGCCCGGTCGAGCTTGCCCAGCGGCGTCAGCGGCACCTCGTCGAGGACCATGATCGCGGCCGGAACCATGTACGACGGGAGGGTGCCCGCGACGAACGCGGACAGCGCCTCGCTGTCGGAGGACGCGCCGTCGACCGGCTTGACGTAGGAGACGAGTACCAGGTCCCCGGCCGGGCCGGGGCGGCCGACGGTCGCGGCGAGGGCCACGTCCGGGTGGGCGTTCAGGGCCGCGTCGATCTCGCCGAGTTCGACGCGGAATCCACGCACCTGCAACTGGAAGTCGGAGCGGCCGACGTAGTCGAGCTCCCCCGCGGCCGTCCACCGCACGACGTCACCGGTGCGGTACATCCGCTCCCCGGCCGCGCCGAACGGGTTGGCGACGAACCGCTCGGCGCTCAGCGCGGGCCGTGCCAGGTAGCCGCGGGCCAGACCCTCGTTGGTGACGTACAGCTCGCCGGGCGTGCCGACCGGCACCGGCCGCAGCCGGGAGTCGAGCACCAGTGCGTGGACGCCGCGCATCGGCGCGCCGATGGTGATGTCGACGCCGGCCGCGAGCGGCTCGGTGATCGTGACGATGACGGTCGTCTCGGTCGGTCCGTAGGCGTTGCGCAGCCGGCCGCCCCACCGGGCCGCCAACTCCGGCGGGCACACGTCGCCACCGACGACGACCCGCTCGACGGTCTCGAGACCTGTGGCGTCGATCGTCTGCACCGCCGTCGGGGTGCTGACGAACATGGTGATCGACTGGTCGCGGATGAAGCCGGCCAGCTCGACTCCGCCGTACAGGTCGGTAGGTGCGATGACCATGGTGGCGCCGGCCGCGAAGGTCGACAGCATCTCGCCGACGGCAGCGTCGAAGCTGATCGCCGCGAACTGCAGGACGCGTGAGGCAGCCGTCGTTCCGTAGTACTCGAGCAGGTCCTCGGTCAGCGCGGCGATGCCGCGATGCGTCACCGCGACGCCCTTGGGCAGACCGGTGGTGCCGGACGTGTAGATGACGTACGCGAGGTGGTCCACCGCCAGCGGGGCGACCCGCTCGGCATCGGTGACCGCAGCCGCGGATCGGGACACGACGGACGCCGCGACGTCGGGGTCGTCGAGCTCGACCCACTGCGCGCCCGTTCCCGAACCCACGGGCAGGGCGTCCCGGAACTCCGAAGTGGTCAGGCCTACGAGCGCACCGGAGTCGGTGACCATGTGCGCGATGCGCTCGGCGGGCAGCTTCGGGTCGATCGGCAGGTAGGCGCCACCGGCGGCGGCGACCGCCCAGATCGCGACCATGGCGTCGATGGAACGCGGAATCGCCAGGGCGACAACCGCGTCCGGTCCGACACCACGCTCGATCAGGTACCGCGCCAGGCGGTTCGACCGATCCGTCAGCTCGCGGTAGGTGACCGTCTGGTCGCCGGCCTCGATCGCCGCGCGATCGAGGTGCGGTCGCGCGCCGTCGGCGAGAATCGCGGCCAGGGTGCGGGGCGCAGGCGCGTGCGCGCCGCGGCGGTCGACCAGGTGTGCGCGCTCCTGCGCGTCGAGGACACTCAGGTCCCCGACCGCACCCTGGGGCGCGCCGAGCGCGGTCCGCAGCAGGTGGCGCAGGTTCTGCGCGAACCGCGCCACCGTCGACGGGTCGAAAAGATCGGTGGCATAGGTGAACACGGCACTCGCGCCGCCGTCCGATCCCTCCAGGACGGTGAGCATGAGGTCGTACTTGGCGGAGTCGGTCGGCACGTCCAGTGCCGACACCTCGAGGCCCGCGAGCTCGAGCCGAGTGCTCGACTCGGACTGGAACGAGAGCGCCACCTGGAACAGCGGCGAGTGCGAGGTCGCCCGCGGCGCGCCGAGCGTGTCCACGAGCTGCTCGAAGGGGATCTCCGCGTGCTCGAACGCCGCGAGGTCCGTCGTGCGGATCCGCGCGACCAACTCGTCGAAGCTCTCCGCCCGGTCGATCACGGTGCGCAGCACGAGAGTGTTGACGAACATGCCGACCAGGTCGTCGAGCACCCGCTCGCCGCGACCGCCGACCGGCGTGCCGATCGCGATGTCGTCGGCGCCGGACAACTGCGCCAACGTCGCTGCGTACGCGGCGTGCACGACCATGAACGGGGTGGCGCCGTGGCTACGGGCGTAGTCGGCGATCGCACCGTACAGGTCGGCGTCGAGGTCGAACCGGTGGTCGGCACCGCGCATCGACTGCGAGGCGGGGCGCGATCGGTCGGTCGGCAGGTCGAGCTTGTCCGGCAACGCCGCGAGCGCGCCGCGCCAGTAGGCGATCTGCCGGGCCGCGACCGACTCCGGATCCTTCTCGTCGCCGAGCACCGCGCGCTGCCAGATGCTGTAGTCGGCGTACTGGACGGGCAGCGGGCTCCAGCTCGGGGTGTCGCCGGCGACGCGGGCACTGTAGGCGACCATCACGTCTCGGGCGAGCGGGCCCATCGACAGACCGTCGCCCGAGATGTGGTGCAGCACGAGGACGAGCACGTGCTCGCGGCCGGAGACACGGAGCAGGCGTGCGTGCAGCGGCACCTCGACCGTGACGTCGAAGCCGCGCAGCACCGTCTCCGCGATGGTGGCAGGCAGCTCGCTCTCCGCGACGTCGACCGGCGTGAGGTCCGGCACCACCTCGGCCGCGGGTACGACCACCTGGTGCGGCCCGGCGTCGGAGTCCGGGAACATCGTGCGCAGCGACTCGTGCCGCTCGATCACGTCGAGGACCGCGGCACGCATGGCGTCCACGTCGAGCGCCCCGCTCAGCCGGACCGGCAGCGGCAGGTTGTAGGCGGGCGAGGACGGGTCGTACCGGTTGAGGAACCACATCCGCTGCTGCGCGAGCGAGAGCGGGGTCCGCTCGCCGCGCTCCTGCGGGAGCAGTTCGGCGCGGTCGCGACCCTCGTCGCGGAACTCGAGACGGGTGGCCAGTTCAGCGACGGTCGGGGCGTCGAACAGGTCACGCACGCCGACCCGGACACCGAGCGCCTCGCCGACCTTGGCGGTGACGCGGGTGGCGACGAGCGAGTTGCCGCCGGCGTCGAAGAAGCTCTCCACCGCGCTGACCCGGTCCACACCGAGCACCTCGGCGAACACCCCGGCGATGATCTCCTCCACCGGGTTGCGGGGCGCGACGTACTCCGCGCCAGCGAGGTCGAACACCGGGTCCGGCAGGGCCTTACGGTCGACCTTGCCACTGCCGTTGAGCGGGAACTCGTCGAGCACCATGACCGCGGCGGGAACCATGTACGACGGCAGCGTCTGGGCGGCGTGCGCGGCGACGGTCTCGGCGGTGATCGGGTGCGCACCGCTCGGCACGACGTAGCCGACGAGCTGGTCGCCGGTGTGCGGATCGGTGCGGACCACGACGACGGCCTGGCTGACGCCGGGCGCGGTGGCCAGTGCGGACTCGATCTCGCCGAGCTCGATCCGGTTGCCGCGCACCTTGACCTGGAAGTCGGTGCGGCCGATGTACTCGACGATGCCGTCGGCACGCCTGCGCACCAGGTCGCCGGTGCGGTACATGCGGGACCCGGCAGCGACATTCCCCGTCGCTTCGCTCGCCTCGGCGACATTCCCCGTCGCTCCGCTCGCCTCGGCGACATTCCCCGTCGCTCCGCTCGCCCCGGAAAACGGGTCCGCCACGAACCGGTCGGAGGTGAGGTCGACGCGGCCGTGGTAGCCGCGGGCCAGCTGGACGCCCGACAGGTACAGCTCACCCGCGACACCGACCGGAACCGGCTGCAGACGCGAATCGAGCACGTACAGCTTGGTGTTCCACATCGGTACGCCGATCGGCACGGTGCCGCGATCGGCGTCGGTACACGGCCAGGTCGTCACCGCGAGCGACGCCTCGGCCGGACCGTAGAGGTTGTCCAGCGGCGCGGCCGCGAGGGCGCGGAACCGCTCGGCGGTCTCGATCGGCAGCGCCTCACCGATCGCGATGACCGCACGCACCGAATCCGGAATGCGCGCAGACGAACTCGAGACGAACATCGCCAGCATCGACGGCACGAACTGGACGACCGTGACCCGCTGATCAACCATCAGGGCGGACAGGTACTCCGGGTCGCGGTGCCCGTCGGCCCGCGCGATCACCAGGCGCGCACCGGTCTGCAGGGTCCAGAAGAACTCCCACACCGACACGTCGAAGGTCATCGGGGTCTTGAGCATCACCGCGTCGTCGGTGGTGAGCTCGTACTCGTCCTGCATCCACAGCAGCTGGTTGACCAGGCCCGCGTGCGGCACCGCGATGCCCTTGGGCCGGCCGGTGGAGCCGGAGGTGTACATCAGGTTCGCCGGGTGCTCCGGGCGCAACCGCGTGATCCGGTCGGCGTCGGTGACGGGGGCGCCGCTGCGCTCCGAGACGTCGAGCCGGTCGATCTCGAGCACGACGGCGGTCTCGGGCAGCGACACCCGGTCGCGCGCGGTGGTCAGCACGCAGACCGGCTCGGCACTCTCGAGCACGTAGCCGTTGCGTTCGGCAGGGTGGTCCGGGTCGAGCGGCACGTACGCGCCACCCGCCTTGAGGATGGCGTACATGCCGACGAGCAGCTCGAACGACCGGCGGATCGACAGACCGACCACCGACTCCGGGCCGACGCCGAGGTCGATGAGGTGCCGGGCGAGCCGGTTGGCGCGCGCGTCGAACTCTCCGTACGTCAGCTCCTCGCCCTCGAACACGAGGGCCACCGCATCCGGGGTGCGTGCCACCTGCGCGTCGAAAAGCGCTGCGAGCGTGTCGAATCCGGCCTCGACCTCGGCCACCGTGTGGTCGGTGGCGTTCCAGGTGTCGAGCACGAGGGTGCGCTCGTCGGCGGACACCAGCGGGATGTCTCCGACCACCACGGTCGGGTCCGCCGCGACGGCCTCGAGGATCGCGGTCAGCCTGTCGGCGAACGACTCCGCGCCGGAGCGCTCGAAGAGGTCCGTGGCGTAGGTCAGGACCATGTCCACCGGCCCGGGTGCGCCGTGGGCGTCGGTGGTGTCGGTGACCGTCAGCTGCAGGTCGAAACGGGCCACGCCCGACTCGAACTCCACCGGTGCCACCGTGAGTCCGGGCAACTCCAGGCTGGCGCGGTCGATGTTCTGGAACCACAGTGAGACCTGGAACAGCGGATGGTAGGCCGCCGACCGGGTGGGGTTGAGTGCCTCGACGAGCCGCTCGAAGGGCACGTCGGTGTGCGTGAACGCGGCCAGGTCGCGGGCGCGCACCTGGGTGAGCAGGTCCGCGAACGGAACGTTCTCGTCGACCTCGGCGCGCAGCACGAGGGTGTTGACGAACATGCCGACGACGTCGTCGAGCGCGGCCTCGCCGCGACCGGCGATCGGTGTACCGACCGCGATGTCCTCGCCGCCGCTGAGCCGCGCGAGCAGCACGGACAGTGCGGCGTGCACGACCATGAACAGGGTCGAGTTGCTCGACCGCGCGACCTCGAGCAGGCGCGCGTGCAGGGCCGCATCCATCGTGAACGCGACGTCGCCGCCGCGGAACGACTGCTGCATCGGGCGCGCGTGGTCGGTCGGCAGTTCGAGTTGGTCGGGCAGGTCCGCCAGCGCGGTCCGCCAGAAGTCGAGCTGACGGGCCGCGAGCGACTCGGCGTCACGCTCGTCGCCGAGCAGTGCGCGCTGCCAGATCGCGAAGTCTCCGTACTGCACCGGCAGCGGCGACCACGCCGGCGCCGCACCGCCGGAGCGCGCGACGTACGCGATCATCAGGTCGCGCGCGAGCGGCGCCGAGGACCAGCCGTCGAAGGCGATGTGGTGCAGGACGAACACGAGGACGAACTCGCCCTCGCCGACCGCGAACAGTCGGATGCGCAGCGGCGCCGACGCGGTGACGTCGAAGCCGGCGGTCGCGAGCCCCACGATCTCGGACTCGAGCTCGTCGCGTCCGATCCGGGTGACCGCCAGATCCGTTGCGGCGGCGATTGTCTCGACCGGCAGCAGCACCTGGTGCGGGCCGGAGGCAGAGTCCGGGTAGTAGGTCCGCAGCGCCTCGTGCCGCTCGACGACGTCACCCATCGCGGCGGTGAGCGCCGCGACGTCGAGGTCGCCGGTGAGCCGGATCGCGAACGGCATGTTGTAGGCCGCGGAGTCCCGGTCGAAGCGGTTGAGGAACCACATCCGCTGCTGCGCGAGCGAGAGCGGCACCTGGCCGGTGCGATCCTGCGCGGCCAACGCCGGCCGGTCGCGCCGCTCCGCTTGCTCGACGAGCCTGGCGAGTTCTGCGACGGAGGGCGCCTCGAACAACTCACGCACGCCCAGGGACGCACCGGTGGCCTCGTTGAGACGGGAGATCACCCGGGTGGCGACGAGCGAGTTACCGCCCAGGTCGAAGAAGCTCTCGACGACGCTCACCTGGTCCACGCCGAGGGTCTCGGCGTAGATGCCCGCGACGATCACCTCGACCGGGTCACGCGGGGCGACGTGCTCACCCGCACGCGCGTCGAACACCGGCGCAGGAAGCGCCTTGCGATCGAGTTTGCCGCTGGCATTGAGCGGCATCGCGTCCAGCACGACGATGGCCGTGGGCACCATGTAGCGGGGCAACAGATCGACGAGGTGCTCGGTCAGGACGGTTTGGTTCAGGTCGACACCGCCACGCGCGACGACGTAGCCGACGAGTTGGTCACCGGTGTGCGCATCGCTGTGCAGCACCACCACGGCCTGCTCGACATCGGGGTGGCCGACTAGTGCCGCCTCGATCTCACCGAGCTCGATTCGCTGACCACGCAGCTTGACCTGGAAGTCCGTGCGGCCCAGGTATTCCAGCTGCCCGTGGGCATTCCACCGGACCAGGTCGCCGGATCGGTACATCCGCGAGCCGGCCTCGCCATACGGATTCGCTACGAAGCGATCGGAGGTCAGATCGGCTCGCCCCTGGTAGCCACGGGCCAACTGATCGCCCGCGAGGTACAGCTCACCCGGGACACCGATCGGAACCTGATTCAGACGCCTGTCGAGCACGAGGGTCGCCGTGTTCCACACCGGACGACCGATCGGCACGATGGCGGTACCGTTCGCGTCCGCGGTGTCCCAATAGGTCACGTGCACAGCGGTTTCGGTCGGGCCGTACAGGTTGTGCAACTCGGCGCCGAACAGTTCGCGGAAACGGGTGATCGCCTCCGAGGCCAGCGCCTCACCGGCAGCGAACACCACTCGCAGCGACTTGCATTCCTGCGACGAAGCCGTGCTGGTGAACAGTGCCAGCATTGACGGCACGAAGGACGTTGCGGTGACGCCCTGTTCGGAGATGATCGCCGCCAGGTAAGCCGCATCGCGATGACCGTCGGGCGTCGCGACGACCATTCGGCCACCGGTCACCAGTGGAACGAACAGCTCCCACAGCGAGACGTCGAACGTCGTCGGAGTCTTCTGCAGGACGACGTCGTCCTGGCCGAATCCGTATTCGGCGGCCAGCCACTGGATCTGATTCGCGATCGCCGCCTGCGACACCGCGACGCCCTTCGGCCGCCCCGTCGATCCGGACGTGTAGATCACGTATGCGGAATGCTCCGAGCGCAGCGGTGCCAGGCGGTCGGCGTCCACCACGGGTGCGCCTTCGACGCAGAGCAGTTCGAGCCGGTCGACCTCGAGCGTCCGGTAACCGTCCGGTACCGCCGAGGATTCGGCGACTGTGCTCAGTACGCAGACCGGTGCGGCCGATTCGAGCACGAATGCGGTGCGCTCGGCCGGATGATCCGGATCCACCGGGACGTAGGCGCCACCGGCCTTGACGATCGCGTACATCGCAACGATCAACTCGAGCGAGCGGCTCATCGCCAGGCCCACCCGGGTCTCCGGGCCGACTCCCTCTTCGATCAGCACCCGCGCGAGCTTGTTCGACTGAATATCCAGCTCGCGGTAGGTCAGCGAAGTGCCCTCGAAGACCACCGCGACGGCATCCGGGGTTCGCGCGACCTGCGCGCCGAAGAGCTCTGCCAGCGTCTCGCCGAACACCGGGGTGGCCGTGTCGTTCCATCCAGCCAATGTGCCGAGCTCGGCCTCGTCGAGCAGCGCGAGATCCCCGACCGCGGCGGTCGGCTCCGCGAGCACCCCGTCGATCACCTTGACGTAGCGGTCCGCGAACGAGCGCACGGTCGGTTCGTCGAAGAGATCTGTGGCGTAGAGGAAGGTCACCTCGTACCCGGCTCCGCCGCGCTGCTCCGAAACGGTCACTTCGAGGTCAAACTTCGAGACGGCGACCTCGATGCCCTCGGCACCGACGGTCAGGCCGGGCAGCGTCAGGGTCGGCTCGGCAAAGTTCTCCAGCGCGAACTGGACCTGGAACAGCGGCGAATGCGCCGTGGAGCGAACCGGATTGAGCACCTCGACGAGGCGTTCGAACGGCACGTCGGCGTGCTCGAATGCCGCCAGGTCGCTGGTGCGCACCTGCGCCAGCAGGTCCTCGAAGGTGACGGCGCCGTCGACCTGCGCACGCAGCACCAGGGTGTTGACGAACATGCCGACGAGGTCGTCGAGTTCGCGTTCGCCGCGGCCGGCGACGGGCGTACCGATCGCGATGTCCTGCTCGCCGGACAGCCTGCCCAGCAACACCGCCAGCGCGGCGTGCAGCACCATGAACGGCGTCGAGCGGTTGAGCTGCGCGAGCTGGTCGACGGCGCGACGCGTGCTCGCAGGGAGCGGAACCCGCACCCGCGCACCGGCTCCCGACAGCATGGCCGGGCGCGGCCGGTCGGTCGGCAGGTTCAGCACGTCGGGCAGGCCGGCGAGCTCGCGCGACCAGAAGTCGATCTGGCGCGCCGCGAGCGACTGGCCGTCCGCGTGGTCGCCGAGCAGTTCGCGCTGCCAGATCGCGAAGTCCGGGTACTGCACCGGCAGCGGAGCCCAGGCCGGCGGCACCGATCGGGTCCGCGCGGTGTACGCGACCATCAGGTCACGGGCAAGCGGCGCCAGCGACCAGCCGTCGGTGGCGATGTGATGCATGACCAGCGCCAGCACGTGCTGATCGGGCGCGATCTCGAAAAGGTGTGCGCGCACCGGGATCTCGGTGGTGACGTCGAACCCGACCGAGCCGAGCTCGAGCGCCCGCGCGGGCAACTCCTGCTCGGTCACCGGGATCGGAGTCAGCGCGAGGTCGATCTCGGCCAGCGGCAGCACGACCTGCTCTGCGCCGGTCGCGGTCTCCGGGAACACGGTGCGCAGCGCCTCGTGCCTGCCGAGGACGTCGCGCAGCGCCGCCGCCATCGCGGTCACGTCGAGCGCACCGGACAGTCGCACGGCGAGGGGCACGTTGTAGGTGCCCGCCGACGGGTCCATCCGGTTCAGGAACCACATGCGCTGCTGCGCGAGCGAGAGCGGCAACTCCTCCGGTCGCGCGACCGCGGTGAGGGCGGGGCGGTCGGTCGACCGCGACGCCGCGTGCTCGGCACGCAGGGCCAGCGCGCCGACCGTCGGCGCCTCGAACAGGTCTCGGGCACCGATCCGGATGTCGAGGGCCGCGTTGATCCGTGCGGTCACCTTGGTGGCGACCAGCGAGTTACCGCCGAGCGCGAAGAAGTCGTCGGTCAGGCCGACCCGCTCGGCTCCGAGGACTTCCGCGAACACCTCGGCGACGATCTCCTCGACCGGGTTGCTCGGAGCCACGTATTCCGTTGCGGCAGTGACGAACACCGGCGCGGGCAGCGCAGCGCGGTCAAGCTTGCCGACCGGGGTCAGCGGGATCTCGTCGAGCACGGTCAGCGAGCCCGGCACCATGTACGCGGTCAGCGACTCGCCGACGAACGCGAGCAGGTCGGCCGGGTCCACCACGGCGCCCGGCGCCGGGCGGACATACGCCGCGAGCTGGGTGTCGCCGTGCTCGTCGGTCACGCCCAGGGTCGCCGCGAAGTCGACCGACGGGTGCGCCACCAGGGCGGCGTCGATCTCGCCGAGTTCGATGCGCAGGCCGCGCACCTTCACCTGGAAGTCCGACCGCCCGACGTACTCGAGCGTCATCTGGTCCGTCCACCGCACCAGGTCGCCGGTACGGTACATCCGCTCGCCCTGGGCGCCGTACGGGTTCGCGACGAACCGGTCCGCGGTCAGCGCGCCGCGCGCGTGGTAGCCGCGGGCAAGGCCGAGGCCGGAGATGTAGAGCTCGCCGACGGCGCCCGCCGGGACCACCCTCAGTCGCTCGTCGAGTACCAATGCCGACGTGCCGCGGATCGGGCCACCGATCGTGATCGGCTCGCCGACTGTCAGCGGGGAGCTGATCGCGACCATGATGGTCGTCTCGGTCGGGCCGTAGCCGTTGTAGAGCTTGCGACCCGGCGCCCAGCGCTCGACGATGTCGGTCGGAACCGCCTCGCCGCCCGCGACCAGGTGCGTGAAACCGTCGAGGCCGGTCGGATCCACCGAGGCCAGCGCCGACGGCGTGACGAATGCGTGCGTGACGCCCTCGCGCGCGATCAGGTCGTGCAGCTCGCTGCCACCGAAGACGGTCGGCGGCGAGACCACCAGCGTCGCACCCGCGCCGAAGGCCATCGTGTACTCGAGAATCGACGCGTCGAAGCTCGGCGAGGACACGTGCAGCACCCGCGAGGTCGCGCTCACGTCGTAGCGTTCGCGCTGCTCGACCGCGAAGTTGTGCAGACCCACGTGGGTCACGACGACGCCCTTGGGCTGGCCCGTCGAACCGGACGTGTAGATCATGTACGCCGCGGCGGACGCGCTTCCGAGTCCCGACTCGGCGACGGTCAGCGGCGCCGAGGACAGTCCGTCGACCTCCGCGGCGAACGCGGGTTCGTCGAGGACGAGCCAGCCGGTCTCGGCTGCGGGCAGCAGGTCGCGCTCGGCGGCGACCGTCACGCCGACGCGCACGGCGGAGTCCGACAGCATGAACTCGATGCGGTCGAGCGGGTAGTTCGGGTCGATCGGCACGAAGGCCGCACCGGTCTTCGCGATGGCCACCATCGCGAGCACGGACTCGAGAGAACGGGTGAGCGCGAGCGCGACGAACTGCTCCGGCCCGACGCCGCGCCCGATCAGCGCGCGGGCGAGCCGGTTCGTCCGGTCGTCGAGCTCGCGGTAGGTCAGGTTGCGACCCTCGAAGCTGACCGCGATCCCGTCCGGTGCGGTCGCCACGGCATCGGCGAACAGCGCGGGCAGCGTGTCGGGCATCTCGCCCGCGCGGCCACGTACCGGCGCCAGCCGGGCCAGTTCGTCGGCGCCGAGGATGTCGATCGCGCCGACCGGCGTCGACGCGTCAGCGGCCATGACGCCGAGTACCCGGACGAACCGGGCCGTCAACGCCTCGACCTCTGCCGTCGGCAGCAGCGGCGGCAGGTACTTGACGGTGAAGTGCAGCTCCGGATCCTGCAGTGCGACAAGGGTCAGCGGGTAGTGCGTCGCGTCCTCGACGGCGACGTCACGGACGAACATTCCGGCGATGTCGGTGTCGGCGGTCAGTCCCGCCCGGTCCACCGGGTAGGACTCGAACACGGCGAGCGTGTCGAAGAGTGCGGCGAACCCGGTCTCGCGGTGGATGTCCGGCAGTCCGAGGTAGTGGTGGTCGAGCAGGGCGGACTGCTCGACCTGCAGGCGTGCGAGCAGGCCCTCGATCGACTCGTCCTCGTCGATCTGCACTCGGACCGGCAGCGTGTTGATGAACAGGCCCACCATCGACTCGACACCGGGCAGCTGCGGCGGCCTGCCCGCGACGGTCGCGCCGAACACGACGTCGCGACGGTTCGTCAGGCGCGCGAGCATGATCGCCCAGGCCGCCTGCACGACGGTGTTGACGGTGACGCCGAGCTGCCGGGCGAGCCCGACCAGTCCGGTCTCGACCTCCGGGTCGAGCGCCAGGGCGATCTCCTCGGGCACCGGCACCACGGTCAGCTCCCGGCCGGCCGCGAGCATCGTCGGGGCCTCGAGACCGGCGAAGGCCTCGCGCCACACCGCGAGCGACTCGGAACGGTCCTGCTGCTCGAGCCATTCCAGGAAGGCCCGGTAGGACGGGGCCGTGGGCAGCGCGATGTCGTCCGATCCCGCGGCGTACAGCACGATGAGGTCGCGCAGCACCAGCGGCAGCGACCATCCGTCGATGAGGATGTGATGGTTGGTCAGCGCCAGCCGGTACTCCTCGGCACCAGTGCGCACGAGCAGGAACCGCACGAGCGGCGGCTGGGCGAGATCGAAGCGCGTGACCCGGTCGACGGCGATCAGGGCGCTCGCATCGCCGGTCGGGTCGCCGGTGGCGCCGTCATCACCCTCGGTCAGGTCGACGTACACGAACGGCACGTCGACCGCGGAGGTCACCAGCTGGGCGGGGCTGCCACCCTGGTCGTAGACGAATGCCGACCGCAGGTTCTCGTGCCGGTCCAGCAGTCGCTGCGCGGCGGTCCGCATCCGGTCGACGTCGACCCGGCCGGCGAGCTCGAGCACGATCTGCGCGGTGTAGAGGTCCACCGACGTCTCGCTCAGAGTCGCGTGGAACATCATTCCCGCCTGCAGCGGCGAGAGCGACCAGATGTCGGTCAGCGCGGGGTAGCGCTCCTCCCACCGGTCGATCTGGGACTGCGTCACCGCGGCGAGCGGGACGTCGGACGGCGTCAGGCCGCCCGCGGCCGGAGACGCGGCGTACCGGGCGAAACCGTCGAGCACCGCCACCCAGCGGCGGGCGAGGTCCGCGACGTCGGACTCGTCGAACAGTTCGGAGGCGTACCCGAAGGTCGCGGTCAGGACGGCGCCGGCGCCCGCGTCGGTGGCGATCGCATCGACGGTCAGGGCAGCGGCCAGCGGCATGCCGGGGTCACGGTGCGCGCCGGTGGAGAGGGCGTCTCCGTCGGGCATCCATCCGAGCCCGCGGAACTGCTCGGGAATGTCGCCGGCGGAGAGCCTGCCGAGGTAGTTGAACGCGATCTGGGGGGTGGACCATCCACGCAGGATCGGCGCGGTGTCCGGGTTCAGGTGCCGGAGCAGTCCGAAACCGAGACCCCTCCCCGGGACCTCGAGCAACTGCTCCTTGACCAGCTTGAGCGCCGTGCCCGCGGATTCCCCACCGAGCCGGGCGTCGTCCAGGTCCACACCCGCGACGTCGAGACGAACCGGGTGCACGCTGGTGAACCAGCCGACGGTGCGGTGCAGGTCCGCGCCGGGAACGGCGGACTCGTCACGGCCGTGACCCTCGATCGACAGCAGGGTCGAGGACTCGCTGACCCCACGCGCCTTGCGCCAGTCGGCGACCGCGACCGCGAGCGCGGCGACCATCGCGTCGTTGACCCCGCCGCGCAGCGTCGCGGGCAGGTCGGTGAGCAGTGCGGCGGTGGTGTCCGCCGACACGGTGACCTCGACGGTCCGCTCGGTGGCCGCGACATCGCGCTGCGGGTCGAAGGCGCGCGCGCCGAGCAGCGGATCGGGACCCTCGACGATCGCCCGCCACGCATCGAGCTCGGCGACCCGTTCGGGGCGCACCGCGTCGTCGGCGAGGCCCTGCGTCCAGCGTCGCACCGAGGTGACGACGTCGGGCAGCGCGACGATCGGCGCCCCGGCCAGCACCTGCGCCCAGGCGGCCGCGAAGTCGGGCACCAGCACGCGCCAGGACACGCCGTCGACGGCGAGATGGTGGATCACCACGAGGATGCGACCGTCGCCGGACTCGCCGGCCGGGAACCAGACGAACCGAGCCAGGACTCCGTCGGCAGGCGCGAGGGTGCGCGCCGCCGCGGCCGAGGTCGCCGCGACGTCGGCCCCGGGGTCCGCGACCGTGATCAGGTCGTCCGCGTCGACGGAACCGACCGGGCGAACCCGGAGCACGGGCTCGCCCGCCTCCACGGTCAGCTGCGCGCGCAACATGTCGTGCCAGTCGACGACCGACTGGATCGTCGCCGCGACCTGTTCGCGGCGTGCGTCCGCCGGGATCGTCAGCAGCAGTGCCTGCGCGAATCCGTCGTAGTGGCCGTCCTCGACCATCGCACGGACGATGGGGGCCGCGACGACGTCACCGACTCCGCCGCCGGGCAGCTCGGTGAGCGTCGGGACGGCAGCCTCCGCGCCGACCGGGTTCGCGGCGGCCGCGATCGCCGCAATCGTCTTGCGTTCGAACACGTCCCGGGCGGTGAAGGACAGTCCGGCGGTCTTCGCCCGGGAGACCAGCTGCATCGAGATGATCGAGTCGCCACCGAGCTCGAAGAAGCCGGCCGTGGCGCTGACCTCCTCGAGACCGAGCACCTCCGCGACGATCCGCGCGAGGACCTTCTCGGCGTCGGTCCTGGGTGCGACGTATTCGGCGGGTGCCGCACCGAAGTCCGGGTCCGGCAACGCCTTCCGGTCGAGCTTGCCGTTGACCGTGAGCGGCATCTCGTCCAGGACGACGATCGCGGCCGGCACCATGTACGAGGGCACGAGCTGCGCGACGTGTGAGGAGAGGTCTGCGACGTCGACGTCGGCCCCGTCCGCGGCGAGCAGGTACGACACGAGCCGGTCGTGGCCGGCCGCGCTCGTACGCGCCTCGGTGGTCGCGAAGCCGACCGCCGGGTGCGATTCGAGTGCGGCGTTGATCTCGCCGAGTTCGATGCGGTAGCCGCGGATCTTGACCTGGAAGTCGGACCGGCCGACGTACTCGAGTGCGCCCTGGGGCGTCCAGCGGACGAGATCGCCCGTACGGTAGAGCAACTCACCGGGTTCGCCGTACGGGTTCGCGACGAAGCGCTCCGCGGTCAGCGACGGGCGGCGGTGGTAGCCGCGCGCCAGGCCCGCACCGTGGACGTACAGCTCGCCGACGACGCCGATCGGGCTGGGCGCCAGCGTCGAGTCGAGGACGTACAGCGACACGCCCGCCATCGCCGAGCCGATCGTCACCGGCTCACCCGCCGGCAGCGGCTCGCTGGCGGTGACGATGACGGTCGTCTCTGTCGGGCCGTAGGCGTTGACGAGGCGACCGTCCCAGCGCGCTGCCAGCTCGGGCGGGCACACGTCGCCACCGGTGACGATGCGGCGGACACTGTCGAGCCCGGCGGGGTCGAGGGTCTGCGCGGCCGGCGGGGTCGAGACCATGGTGGTGACGCGGTGGTCGCGGATCACGGCTGCCAGCTCGTCGCCGCCGAGGACGGTCGGCGGGACGATGACGAGTGCGGCGCCGTGCGCGAACGCGGCGAGCATCTCACCGAACGCGGCGTCGAAGCTGGGCGAGGCGAAGTGCAGCTCACGCGCCTGCGGGTGCATGAGGTAGCGGTCGCGCAGGTCGGCGGCGAGGGTGCTGAAACCCCGGTGGGTGACCACGACGCCCTTGGGGCGCCCGGTCGATCCGGAGGTGTAGATCATGTAGGCCGCGTTGTCCGGGCGGACCGGACGGGTCAGCTCGTCGGCGGCCACCGGCAGCGCGGACTGTTCGCCGACGGTGGCGAGAGTGTCGGCATCGTCGAGGACCAGCCACCGCACCGAATCCGGCATCTCGCTCGCATGCGCGGTCAACGTCAGTCCGGTGTGCACGCCGGAGTCCGCGACGATGTAGTCGATGCGCTCGGCTGGGTAGCTCGGATCGATCGGCAGGTAGGCAGCGCCGGCCTTGGCGATGGCCCAGATGCCCAGGATCGACTCCAGCGACCGCGGCATGGCCAGCGCGACGAACGACTCCGGGCCCACGCCCTGATCGATCAGGACGCGGGCCAGTCGGCTGGACCGTTCGTCGAGCTCGCGGTACGACCACGTGACATCGCCGAGGACGACCGCGTCGTGGTCGGGGAAGCTCGCGGCGGTGGTCGCCAGGATGTCCCCGAGCGAGACCGCCTCGGACTGCTGCGCGCCACGGCGCTCGAGCAGCCAGTCGCGTTCGGCAGGCGCGAGGTGCTGCAGCTCGGCGATCGGGCTGTCGGGGTCGGCGCCCGCGAACTCGGCGAGGAAGTCGAAGAACCGGGTGTGGTGACGCTCGAGCTCCTCGGCGGTGTACCGGTCCGGGTTGCCGATGAAGTCCACGTGCGTGCTCTGCCCCGAGCCCGTCTCGTAGAGATTGAGCATCAGGTCGTCGACCGGGCCGGACGAGAGCACGTGCAGGCTCGAGACCATCGAGCCGAGCCGCAGGTCGCCCAGGCCCATCATGATGTTGATGATCGGTCCGAAGAAGCCCCGGTCCGCGCTGGCCTGGCCGAGCTCGCGCTTGAGGTCCTCGGCCCGGTACCGCTGGTGGCGCAGCGCGCCGACCAGCTGGGTCTGGACGCTGGCGACGAGTTCGCCGAGGGTCTCGGCCTTGTCGATCCGGACGCGCAGCGGCACGACGTTGGACACCATGCCGCCCGAGCGGCGCATCGACGCGGTGACGCGACCCGACACGGGCAGCGAGAGCAACACGTCCCGCTGGCCGGTCAGTCGGGAGAAGTACAGCGCAAACGCCGCGATGGTGGTCGGAGCGAAGGAGGCGCCGTCGCGCTCGGTGATCTTGGTGATGGTCTCCGCGGTCAGCGGCGAGCTCTCGACGCGACTGAGTGCCTGAGCGGGAGCCTGGCGTGCCGCGAACGAGGCCGCCTCGGGCAGTCCGGCTGCGACGTCGAGCCAGTGCTGTCGGTCGCTCTCGAACCGCGTCGACGCGCGGTAGGTCGTCTCGTCCTCGTAGATCTTCCGCAGGCCGTCGGTCTTCGCAGCGGGCATCTCGCGGCCGCCGAGTGCCTCGGTGTACATGTCGGCGGTGCGGGTCATCAGCGTCATCGCGCCGTGACCGTCCAGCGCGACGTGATGGATGCGCGCGTACCAGTAGTGGTGGTCCTCTGCGAGCTTGAGGACGGCGCACACGATGAGGCGGTCAGTGAGCAGGTCGAGCGGAGCCGAGTACTCGGCCTGCATCCACTCGGCGGCAGCGGCGGCGGGATCGGCCTCTTCGGAGAAGTCGAGGCGGGCGAACGACTGGTCGATGGTGCGGTCGACCATCTGGTAGGGACGTCCGTCGACGTCGATCAAGCGGAGGTAACCCGACCCGAGTTCCTTGCCGACAACGATGCTGACCCGCTCGAGAAGGTCGATGTCGAGCTGTCCACGGAGTTCGACGTACTGGGCCATGTTGACCGGGACGTCGGGGTTCAACTGCTGCGAGAGCCACAATCCGAACTGGGCGGCCGAGAGGGGGAAGGCGTCGGCGGGGACGAGCCCGCCGTCCCCTGCCCCTGCCACCTTGTTCGTCGTTCCCTCGTCCACGCGTCCTCCTCGTCGCCGCCGTCACGGCGTTTCGCCGAAGGACCCGCACACACAAGTCGAGGACCTGACATCCCCCGACCCTGCAGGTCCTCCTCGAACCATCACTCACTCCTCATCACGCACCGACCGCCTGCGGCGCGAAGAGCTGATGAGGCTTCTCTTGATTATCCTTGCTCGATCGCCGTCCGTTACCCCGGGCGCACACCCCCGATTACTATGTATAATGCCCGCACGCAGGCAAGATTTGCTGCATCATTCGCGTCCGCGCCGCCCGACTCAGTCGCCCGACCAGAAGAAACCCGGCCGGCCGGCGGCCCTGTTCCTGTACGCGCCTGACGCCCCCGGGAGAACACCACACGGGTCGACGAGACGACGCTGCTCGCGCACGGTCAATGCCACCCCCTCAGGTCGACCTGCACGCCCCGAACAAGACGCACGCGAACCCAGAGGGGTGCCGCATTTGCCCGATTTGGCGCCCACAGACGTTGCCTGCGGACCCGTATTGGTATCAGGCTGGAGCGGGCTGTCGCAAATACGACACGTCCGCGATTCGGAGGACTTCAGATCAGCATCTTCCCCCACCGCATCCGACGCCGCAGGTCGCGCAGCAGCAGCTGGTTCACCCCATGCCTGACGAAGCGCGGCAGAAACCTGTTCACGAGGGAAACGAACACGAACAAATGCTCGAACCGCCTGCGATCGGGCGGGGTCATTCCAGGCCCGACTGCTCCCGGAGCAGCGGCGGCGGGACCTGGATGACGACGGGCGGCTCTGCGTCGGTCTATTTCGTGTCCACGTTGTCGACGACCCAGCGGTCGCCGTCGCGCACGAGAGTAACGACCATCCGGTACTTCTGGGAGTTACCGTCCGGCGAGACGACGTTCTTCGCGTGCTGGTCCACGAAAGCCAGCACGACGGCGTTCGAGTCGTCGATGCTCTCGACCGCGACGTGATCGGCAGTCGCGGTCGCCTGCCCCTTGCCGTCCGTCACGATCTGCCGCAGCGCGTCGACCATCTGGTTGTACTTGTCGGCGAAGCCGGGTGTCGACATCTGCGCGATCTTGTCCCGGTTCGCATCGAGGGACTGGAAGTCGAAGGACGACAGCGCCACCGAGTAGTCACGCGCGGTGTCGACTGCCTCCGCACGCAGCCTGTCGAGGTGCCGTGCGTGCAGGACGGACGTCACCAGCGTCGCGCTGGCCGCGATCAGCGCGACGACGAGCAGCAGGGCCAGCAGCACCCGGGGGTGCCGCAACCGGCGCGCGGTCCGGCCCACGGCTCCCTGCCTCGCACCCGCGTCGGGCTGTGACTCACCTGCCGTCGTCGCTTCGGTCGGGCCGTCCGTCGACATGTCCAGCACGTCGGTCGCGGCCGGGTCGGTGCGCTCACTTGCCATGTCCGAGATCCTCCAGGAGCTTCTTCCAGTAGTTCAGTGCCTCGACCCCGGTCGGGACGAGAATCGGGTCGTCCACCACCGGAGGTCCGATGACGGTCCCCGGGGTGGTTGCATTCTGCAGCCCCAGGTCATTGGGCCGCGGGGCGTTTCGAGCACCGCGCTGCGCGATGTTCTTCCCCGGTGGGCAGTAGTAGGTCAGGTTCGGCGGGGTCGCGGGCGAAGCCTCGGGGAATGTCGGCGGGGTCGCGGGCGAAGCCTCGGGGAATGTCGGCTGGGTCGCGGGCGAAGCCTCGGGGAATGTCGTGGCGGGGCTGACGTCGCCGACCGCACGCCTCACGGTGTCGTAGTTGCACACCGGACCCTGCGTGGCCACCAGGGTGAAGTTCGCGCGGTCCCCGGTCACGATGGACCCGAGCCTGCCGAGACCCTTCGGGATGTCGGTCAGTCCCGACGCCAGGGCCCCGGTGCGATCGGAGATGATCGGCTCCACGGTGACCAGGTTCGCGAGCAGCGCGCCGAAGGTGTCGTGATAGCGGTCGAACAGTTGCTGCGCATTGCCGAGAGCCTGCGGCGAGGTGTCCGCCAGGTACACCAGCACCGGCGCACTGGTGTCGAGCTGTTCGGTGAAGTTGCGCGCCGCGGACGTCCCACGCACGAACGAATCCGACTGTCCCGCCATCGCTGACACCAGACTCGCGGTCCGGTCCAGCAGCGACTTCAGCATCGGCGTCTGCGCGGACAGTTGCGCGGACAGGGTGTCACCGTTGTCGATGATGCCGGCTATCGCCGGGCCGAGGCCGTCGAACGAGGCACCGAGTTCGGTGCCGAGGTCGCTGACCGCCGTGGGGTCGATGCCGTCGACCAGCCGGGAGGCCTGCAGCATCATCTGACTCATCTGGACGGGCTGCTTGTCCGCCGGCGCGGCGAGCTCGTCACCGTTCCCGAGGAAGGGCCCCTCCCCCGTGTTGGGGAAGATGTCGACGTTCTGGATGCCCGCGGCCGTCCCCATTCCGACCCTCGCGACGCTGTCGCGGGGAATCCGGGTCCCTGGGTCGAGGTCGAAATCCACTCGGGCGCCGCCGACGTCGGGTGCCAGCGACACGCTCGCCACCTTGCCGACGGTCACACCGCGGTAGGTGACGCTGGTCCCCGCGGTCAGTCCCAGGGCATCCGCCATCTGGGAGTGCACGCGGATCGGGTCCCCGAACGCCTGCGGACCGAGCACGTAGTTGATCCCGAACGGGATCACGATCGCGGACGTCAGCGCGAAGAGGATCAACTGGACCACCACGAGCCGCCTCACCGGGCACCTGCCGTCGCCACCGGGGCCGGGACACCCGGTGAGCCGGGCTTCACGCCGCCGCCCGCCAGTAGTGACGCGAGGGTGCCGGCGGCGGGTGTGGTCGCGGGGCCGGTCAGGTTCGGCCCACCGGTGATGAGCTTGTCGATCCCGCCGGGGATGTCCAGTGCCCCGTCGAAGTTCAGGTAGTCGCCGTGCACGGACTTGCCGAAGTTCCCGAGGAAGGTGTTCATGTTGCCGAGCGTGGTCTGGATCCGGCCGTTGAAACTGGCCAGCGCGGCGATCAACGCGGAGGCGTCGTGCAGGGTTCCGTCCAGACCCTCTGGCGACGCGGCGAGGATCGCGTTGGTGTTGGTCGCGAGGGTGGTCGTGGAGGCGAGCAGCGACGCGATCGAGTCCCGCTGCTCGCTCAGGAGTCTGACCGTCTCGGGCATGGCGTCGAGGTAGCCGTCGACCACCTTCTGCTGACCGGCCAGTTGCCGGGAGACCCGCGCCGCGAGGTCGATCGCGGTGTCGAAGTCGTTCTGGTTGGCGGTGGCGCTGCCCAGCAGGGTGGTCATCGTGTCCATCAGCCCGCGAACCTCCCCGGAGCGTCCGGCGAACGCCTTGTTGAGTTCGTCGACGACGGTGTGCAACTGACCGATCCCGCTGCCACTGACGACGGTGCCGAGCGTGGCCAGCGCGCTCTCGATCTGCGGTCCGATGGTGGTGCTGGACTCGGCGATCACGTCGCCCTGCCGCAACGGCCGACTCGACGGTTGTGCGGGCACGATCAACCTGATGAACGGATTGCCCAGTGCCGACGGCAGTTCCACGGCCGCCTGCACGTTGTCGGGCAACTCCGTCTCCCGGGCGAGGCTGAGCCGGACCTTCGCGCCGACCGTGTCGGTGGACAGGTTCGCCACCCGGCCGATCACCTTCTGCCCGGTGAGCACGTCGGCACCGAGCAGCAGTCCCTCCGCGGTGGACAGTTGCAGCGTCACCGCGTAGTCCGGACCGTCCGCGGTCCGGCCGAGCGGCAGGTCCTGCATCCCGACCCCGCAGCCGGCCAGCACCAGGCACGCCATCCCGGTCGCTCCCAGTCGAATCACTCTGTTGCGCATCAATTCCCCTTCGGCGGCATCGCGCCGCCGCTGAGCGCGGAGACGATGCCGAGCGGATCGGAGGCACTGACCGGGAACGAGATCGGGTTGGTGAACCCGGCGCCGGTGCACAGTGGAAGCGGATACTTCTCGCACAGCGGCTTCGCGACGGCGAACTGGGTGAGCGCGGTCGAGACGTTCAGTCGAATTCGCCCGCGGTTGTCCGGGCCGATGGAATTGGACAGGTTCTGCATGAGCAGCGGCACCACGTCCATGAACTCCGCGAGGCCGGCCTGATTCGCGGCCAATGTGTCGCCGACGGTGCGCAGGTTCCCCGCGACCGCGCCGACGTCGTCCCCGTGGGCGGCCATGAATCCGTTGACCTGGTCGAGCACCACCCGCAGGTCCTGCAGCGGCTGCGCGATGTCGATCTTGCCGGCCGACCACTGGTCGCCGAGGTCACCGAGCCCCTTGACCAGTTCGTCCAGGTTCACCTGCCTGGCGTCCAGGGCGCCCATCAGGGTGTTGAGGTTCGCCACGAGCGCGCCGATGTCCTCCGCGCGCGCACCCACGACCCCCGTTGCCGCACTGAGGTTCTTGACGGCGGTGTTGAACTGTTCACCGTGCCCGCGCCATTCGTCGGCGGCCTTGGTGAGAAGCTCGCCCGTCTTCGCTCCCGGGGCACCTGTCACACCCCCTGTCGTCCCGCCGCCGAGCGCCTCGGTGAGGGCGCTGACGCTGCCCATCAGCCCGTCGAAGTCGATCGGGGCATGGCTGCGCTCGGCGGGGATGTCGGCGCCGTCCCCGAGCTTCGGGCCGCCGGAGTAAGTCGGCCCCAGTTCGACGTGGCGGTCGCTGATCACAGACGGGTTGAGCACGTAGGCGCTCGCATCGGCCGGCAGATCGACATTGTCAGGCATCGTCAGCGTCACCCGTACCGTGGCGCCCTGGGGCTCGACCGCCGTCACGGACCCGACCGGGACGCCGAGAACGGTGACCTTGCTACCGGGATAGATTCCGCCCACGTAGCTGAAATTCGCGTACACGGTCTTCGTGTTGTCCGTGTGGGCGAAGACGAACCACCCCGCGACCGCGAGCGCGCTGACGAGCACGAGCGCGGTAACCATGCGCGGCCACCGCCGGCGAGCGGTCGGGATCTCGTCGTCGACGATGTCGGTCGGCGGGGGGACCGTGGCGAGGGCGGTCACTATTTGCACCCCTGCATGGCTCCGACGGCACACAGCAGGTTGTCCGGGATCACGGCGGCGGGCGCGTTGACATCGGTCCAGGCGCCGTTACCGGTCGCGTCCGCCGCCGAGCGCAGCGCGGGCGGAACCCGCTCCATCAGCAGCCCGATGTTGTCGGCATTGCGCTTGAGGGTGTCTGTGATCGACACCAGGTTCGTGACCATCTGCCCGAAGTCCTCCTGATGCTCGGTCATCGTCGTCGACAGCGTCGCCAGCACGGCACTGAGGTTGTTCACGAGTTCGGTCAGGGCCTGCTTGCGAACGGCGAGGATCCGGACCACCGTCTGCGCGTTCGCCACCGTCGTGGTGATCGATTCGCTCTGCCGGACAAGGAGATCGGAGAGCGAGCGGGACATCACGAGCAGTTGGTCGACCTGTTGGCCGTTGTGTGCGAAGGCCGCCGACGCGCCGCTCAAGCCGGCGAGGGTCTTGCCGAGCTGGTCCGAGTCCGCCGGCATCACCTGAGACAGCGTGGTCATCATCGCCTGCATCGAGTCGAGGTCGAGGCCGTGCGCGGCCGCGGTCGCGTCCCGGCTCACGTCGTCGAGGCTGTACGGAACGGTCGTGCGCGACCGGGGAATCACGTTGTCGTCGACCACGACTCCCGCGGGCACCACCTCGAGGTAGCGCTTGCCGAGCACCGTCTTGAGGCGCACGGTCGCGGTGGTCTGGTTGCCGAGCGGCTGCCCGTTGTCCAACCGGAAGTCGACCCGGACGTGATCGCCCGCCAGCTCGATTCCCTCGACCCGGCCGGCGGGCACCCCAGCCACGTACACCGGGTCCCCGCCCGACAGACCGCTGGCGTTCTCGAGTTCGGCCACGTACGGACTGGTCCGGACCTGGTACCACGCCCTCGGAGCGCCGATCGCCACCCCGAGGCCGGCCACCAACACGACGATCCCGAGGGCGCCGAGCGCCATCGGCGTACCACTGTTCGGGCGGCGGTCGCCCTTGAACAGGAACGTCATCATGCCGACGACGACGTCGATCAACTTGACCAGGAACATCATGAGCACACCTGTGAGTGGGTCGGACCGAAGATGTTCGCTTCCAGGTCGCCCGCCTTCAGCGTGAAGTTGCACAGGTACAGGTTGACGAACCCGCCGTAGCTGCCCATTCGGTTGATCGCGGCCCCGAACTCGGGCATCTTGGCGACGAACGCGTTGAACTCGTCGGTGCTCGCGATCCAGCTGTCCGTCACCGACTTCAGATCGGTGACGGTCTTTCCGAAGGCGCCGTTCGAGCGGGCCATGGACTGGGCGAGCTGCGCGACCGCCCGGTTGCCGTCGCCGAGCAGCGCGACGAGTTGGTCACTGTTGCCGGCAACACTGGTGCTCAGCCCGCTCAGGCCTGCGAGCAACTGTTCGAGCTGCGGCGCCCTCGCGTTCACAGCGCCGAGCAGCGCGGCGAGGTTGTCCACGAGTTGCTTGATCACGTCCTGCCGTCCGGCCAAACTCGTGCTCAGAGAACCGATCTGCGAGAGCAGGGTCGCGATCGTCTGTCCCTTGCCGCTGAAGGTCTCGACGAAACCACGGGTGAGGGTGTTGACCTGGTCGGGCGCCAACGCGTCGAACAGTGGCCGGAAGCCGTTCATCAGCGCGGTCAGGTCGACCGGTGGCGTCGTCTGCGAAATCGGGATCACCTCACCCGGGCTCAATGCCTCGGCGGGCCGGCCGGCGGCGGCGTACTCGATTGCAGCCCCGGCCGGTTGGGTCAGCGCAATGTAGCGCGCTCCCAGCATGTCCCCGTACCGGACGGCAGCGGTCACCTCCCGGGACAGGGTATGACCGGACTCGACCTCGATGCCGACCACGGCCTTGCTGGTCCCACCACCCGCATCGGCGAAGGCGATCGAGTCGACGCGACCCACCCGGACCCCCGCCATCGTCACCGGGTTGCCGGGGCCCAGCCCCTCCACGTCGGTGAATTCGACCGTGTACTCGTCTGTGTCGCCGCGGACCGGCACCGACAGCGTGTTCACCACGAAGGAGGCGCACAGCACCCCGGTGAGACAGAATCCGATCGCCTTCACCACGGGAACCCAGGCAATCTTCATCGCACGCTCACCTCGTTCCCCCGCACCATCGGCCCGAGCATGACGACCGTCGCCGGGTTGGGTGCTGATGCCGCGAGGTTTCCTCCGAGGGTGTCCTCGAGCTTCTTCAGCACCGGCGCCTCGCGGTCGCCGTCCACCACGTCCGACCGTCCGAACGACGCGGGTGCCGCCGCTACCGCGGGTTGCGGCGAGACGGCCTGCTGCGGCGGGACGGCCTGCTGTACCGAGGCAGATTGTCCCCCTCCGCAAGTGGCGCCGTACGCGCTGCCGTAGTGCGGGCAGTCGGCACCGGTGTACGGGAGCGGGCCCGCGAACGACGGCACGGCGGTGATGTTGAACTTGCCGGTGGCGAACACCCGCGCTCCGGCCGCCCCGAACGACTCCGCCCCGGACAGCGTGTCCACCAGACCCGACGTGTTCGCCGCGGTGGTCGCGAGGATCTTGCCGGTCGAGTCCATCACGGTGGTGATCCGGCCGCGCTGCTCACCGACGAAGGACGCCGCCACCGAGGCGAAACTCGCTGCCGCGCCGAACATCGCGGCCATCTGGTCACCGTGCTCGACGATGCTCCGCGACACCGAGGTCGCGGCCGTCAGAGTGGCCAGCACGTCCGGGGTCGCAGCGTCCAGGGCCGTCATCACCGAGCGGAACTCCGGTGCGGTGTCGAGGAATCGCTGCGCGGACGGCGTCAGCGTCGCCGACGCCGATCCGAGCCGGTCCACAATCCGGCCGATCGTCTCGCCGCGACCGTCGAGCGCCTTGCCCAGGGCGGTGAGCGCGGTCTGCATCTTCTGCGGCTGCATGCGGTCGAGGACGTCGACCATCTTCTTGTAGACCCCGTACAGCGCTACCGCGTCCGGGCCGGTGTCCACCCCGATGGTGTCCCCGTCCGCCAGCGGCGCTGACGATCCGGCATTCGGCGCGTCCACCAGTTGGATGTAGATGTCCCCGAAGAACGTTCGCGGTACGACGCGCGCGAGGACCGCCGACGGCACCTGCCCGATCGAGCCGGAGTCGATCTGAAGTCGGACGACGGAAGACTGGGCGCCGGAGTCGATTCCGGCGATCCGCCCGATGTTGACACCCGAGTAGCGCACCGGCGCCTCGCCGGCGATCAGGCCGGCGGAGGCGGGGATGGCGACGACCACCTCGGGATCGCGGTGCAGGTTGCCCGACCCGCGCAGCACCATCACCACCGCGACGACGACGCCGACCAGCACCGCCAGGGCGCCGCGGATCGCGAGCCCCACCCTCGACCGTCCTGTGAACTGGTCCATCTCAGACCCCCATTCCGGGGATCTCGGGGACCAGCCCCCACAGCGCGAAGGTCATCAGCACGTCGAGCACACCGATGGCGAGGATCGCGGTGCGCAGCGCGCGTCCGGCGGCCTGCCCGACGCCGGCTGGACCACCGGACGCGTAGTAGCCGTAGGCGCAGTGCACCAGCGAGACCACCGCAGCGAACACGACCGCCTTGAGCGCGGAGTAGACCAGGTCCTGCGGGGACAGTGCGAGGTGGAAGAAGTAGTCGTAGGTGCCCGCGGACGCTCCGTTGAAGAAGACGATGACCAACCGCGTGGACAGGTAGCTCGCGAGTAGTCCGACCATGTAGATCGGGATGACGCAGACCATCGCAGCCAGCACTCGGGTGCCGGCCAGGAAGGGGATCGAGCGGATCGCCATCGCGTCCAGCGCATCGATCTCGTCGGAGATCCGCATCGCTCCGATCTGCGCGGTGAATCCGGTTCCGACCTTGGCCGCCAAGGCGATTGCCACCACCACGGGCGCGAGCTCGCGAGTGTTGGCGATCGCCGAGAGCATGCCTGACATCGTGGTCATGCCGACGAGTTCGAGGCCGCGCTGGGTCTCGACTCCGAGCATCATGGCCGCGGCGAGCGACATGGCGAACACGATGCCGATGGTGCCGCCGCCGGAGAGCAGCGAGTTGGTGCCGAAGCTGACCTCGCTGATCTGGTTCAGCACGTGCTTGCGGTACTTGACGAGCGCGAACGGAATCGAGGCGACGGTCCGGCAGTAGAAGGTCACGTGCTTGCCGACGTCCACGAGCCCGCCGTACACCGCTCGGACCGGAGCGGCCGTGCGATACCGCACCCGGTGCATCGTGTCGTAGCCGACCATCAGTACGCACCCACCGCGGGCACGATCACCGTGTAGAGCGCGGACAGCGCGGTGTTGACGATGAACACCAGCGCGAAGGCGATGACGACCGCCTCGTTGACCGCATCGGCGACTCCGCGCGGGCCGCCCTTGGTGTGCAGTCCCTTGAACGTCGCCACCAGCGTCGAGGTGAGGCCGAACACCGCGGCCTTCACGAGCGCCATCACGAAGTCCGACATCCGCCCGTACTGACTGAATGTCGACATGAACGTTCCGGCCGGAAGATGCTGAACGTAAATGTGATAGAGGTAGCAGGCCATGACGCCGCCGAACGTCACCATCGAGCAGAGTGCGAGCGAGACGACCACCGCGGCCACGAGTCTCGGCGCGACGAGCCGCTCGACCACGTCGAGGCCCATCACCTCCATGGCGTCGATCTCTTCGCGGATCTTGCGCGAGCCCAGGTCTGTACAGATCGCCGACCCCGCAACGCCTGCCATCATCAGCGCGCACACCAGCGCCGCAGCCTGACCGACGATGATGAAGGCGACCACCGCACCGGAGTAGCCGCCGGCACCGATCCGGCCGGCGAGTTCACCGACCGAGACCGCAATGAACACTCCGATCGGGATCATCAGCAGCAGCGACGGGCCGGTACTGACCCGGCCGATGAACAGCGTCTGGTTGACCGTCTCGGTCAGCGACAGCCGACGGCGCAGCACCACCCGGATCAGGGCGACGAGCGACATCACCGCGAAGCCGATCAGATAGCCGCCCTGGTTTGCGACATCGCGAACCGGCCCCTTGGCTACCGGCAACTCGTATGTCACCTTCGGACTCCCCCCCGTTCGATACGACAACTGCCTGGCGCGATGCTCGTCGAACGCCTGAAGCGTCTCACAACGCGCAGGCCATCACAAGCACTATGTGAACGGTGATTCGCCTAGTTCCAACGCCGTGTTCACCACGGAGGAATGGAGAGTCGAACGAATTACCCACGCATTGACCAATCTTTGTCCGACCCAGCGGACCACGAAGTGAACCGAGCGTCGCGCCTCCACCATCCCTCGGTGCCGCGGCCGAGTGGCCGCGGCACCGACGCCGGACTCAACCGGCGGTGACCGTCAGCGAACCGTGACTCTTGCGCAGCTCCCACTTGACGACCTTGCCACTCGCATTGCGCGGCAATGCATCCACGACGACGAGGTCCTTCGGATGCTTGTACCGGGCGAGCCGGTCTTCGAGGAACGCCGTCAACTCCTCGAGGGTCAGATCCTCGCCCTGCAGCGCCACCACGGCCACCGGCACCTCGCCCCACTTCGGGTCCGGTCGTCCGATCACCGCCGCCTCCAACACCTTCGGGTGGCCGAAGAGTGCGTTCTCGACCTCGGCGCAGTAGATGTTCTCGCCGCCCGAGATGATCATGTCCTTCTTGCGGTCGACGACGAAGACGAACCCCTCGTCGTCCTGGCGTACCAGGTCACCGGAATGGAACCAGCCGCCCGCGAAGGCGTCGCCGGTCGCCGTGGGATTGCGCCAGTAGCCGCTCATCATCGTCGGTCCGCGGTAGACGATCTCGCCGACCGTCCCCACCGGCACGTCGTTCATCTCGTCGTCGACGATGCGCGCCTGGACGGTCGGGATCACCCTGCCGACCGAGCCCAGCTTGCGCAGCGCGTCCTCGCCGTCGAGGACGCAGGTGATCGGCGCCATCTCGGTCTGACCGAACACCGCCACGTTCAGCGCGTCGGGGAAGGTGTCGGCCATGGCGCGCAGCACCACGTCCGAGGCGGGCGCGGCGCCCCAACTGATCACACGCAGAGACAGATCACGTTGTCGCACTGCCGGTTCCGCACACACTGCCTGCCACTGCACGGGAACCAGGAAGGCAGTCGTGACCCGCTCGGCCTCCCAGACATCGAGCAGCTCGGCCGGGTTGAACGCCCCCAGCGGGTGAATCACGGTCGGAACGCCCAGTACCAGGCTCGGCGCCATGGAGCCGAGTGCGGCGATGTGGAACATCGGGGACGCACAGAAGCCGATGTCGTCGCTGCGATCCATCCGCAACGCCCGGATACAGGTCAGCGCCTGAGCCTGCATGTTGGCGTGGGACAGGACCGCCCCCTTGGGGCTCCCGGTGGTCCCCGAGGTGTACATGATCAGCGCGGGGGTTTCCTCCGGCAGGTCGACGATCGGGTGCGACACGCCCCGCTCGGCGATCAGTTCCTCGTAGCCGAGAACGCCCTCGCCGCCGGCCTGTCCGACCACGACGGCGGTGCGCAGGTCGGGCACCTGCGCGCGGACCGCAGCGACGAGCGGCGCGAGCGGGACGTCGGTGATCACGGTCTCGGCCCCACTGTCGGTGACGATGAAGGCCATCTCCGGCGGCGTGAGCCGAAAGTTGACGGGGACCGCGATGGCGCCGAGCGCGTTCACCGCGAGGACCGCCTCGAGGAACTCCGGCCGGTTGAGCATGACGAGGAGCACACGATCGCCGAACCCGACGCCGCGCCGGGCCAGGGCGTCGGCCAGCGCCTCCGATCGCGAGTGCAGCGCAGACCAGGTGGTACTCGCGCCCCGGAATCGCAGCGCAGTGGCCTCCGGACGCATGACCGCGTGCGTCGCGACCTGGTTGTTCCAGTGGTTCCGGCGAGAAAGCAGCGGCTGTGAGAGAGGATCGGGCGACATCGGTGTAGGTCCTTCCCTGTTACGGAGACTGACTGTCGGCGCGGGGGCCGCACCTTCCGGGTGCGCCAAGTATGGCAATCGAAAGGCCGATCCGCGGCAGTTTTGTTAACAAGAATTCGCATTTTTCGGACTGCACCGCACCGCCCGAACGCCGGCCGTCTGCGACCGCAGCATCGCCGCGCCACCCTCCCGAAAGTCGGCCGCCGCCAACAGTTCCACCTGCCCCTCGGTCTCGAGTTCGACCGCCTCGTCAATCCGGGCCAGGACGGAAGCATGGCCCCCCTTCGGGTTCGGCAGTCGGTCGTTCGCCGCAGCTTCCCACCGTACGAACTCCCACGCGGCGTGAATCGTGGTTAACTTTTATCGAACCGGGCTGCACCGCCAAGGGGCGAGTATCGTTGCTGGTTAACGAATTGCTGTTGGGTGACGGGACATTTGAGATCATCGAGGCTTCAACCGGAGTCGCTTTTGCGTCGGCGCAGCCTGACTCTCAGTTAAGATCTGGCTCAGTCAAGTCAGGAGAACCCGATGACCCAGTCGACCCGGAACCAGTCGGTTCCGGACTCCGTACCCACGCGGAAGCGCCCGAAGGACCGCAAGTCGCAGATCGCTCTGGTGGCAGCGCAGGCGTTCAGCGAACGCGGCTACCACGCCGTCGGCGTCGACGAGATCGCCGCAGCCCTCGGCATTTCCGGACCGGCGCTCTACCGACATTTTCCGAACAAGTACGCACTGCTGGTGCAGGCCTCGATGAGCACGGTCGGTTCGCTGCGTACGGCCGCGGAGGGCGCCGTCGACGCCACGGAGGACGCCGCACCGGACGAACGGCTGGATGCAATCCTGCGTGGCCTGATCACGACGACCGTCGAGAACCGCCGGACCGGCGGCCTCTACCGCTGGGAGGGCCGCTATCTTCAGCCCGCGGACCGCGACCGTATGCGCGGCGACTTCGCCGAACTGAACCGCCTCATCACCGTCCCGCTTCGCGAACTGCGCGCGGATCTCGACCAGTCCGACGCCCAGATCCTTGCCGCGTCCGCGCTCAGCGTCATCGGCAGCATCACCGCGCACCGCGCGCCCCTGGCGGGTCGCCGTCTCGAGAAGCTCCTCCTCGGCACCGCGCGGGGGGTGCTCCGCTGCGACCTCGGCGCCGCGCCGGCCGCTGCGTCGACCATCGAGGAGCCGGCGGCGGGGCGCGGCCTGGCCGTCACGTCCAAACGCGAACTGCTGCTCGGCGAGGCGATGAAGATCTTCAACGAGCGTGGATACCACGAGTCGAGCATCGAGGAGATCGGTGCGGCGGCAGGCATCAACGCGTCCAGCGTGTATCGGCACTTCCCCAGCAAGGCGGACCTACTCGCCGCCGCGTTCTACCGCGCGGCCGACCGACTCGCGATGGCCACCGCGACCGCGCTCGGCGCGTCCACCGAGCCCGCAGAGGCGCTCGAACGGCTGTCCGCCGCGTACATCGACCTGGCCTTCGCCCATCCCGAGGTGCTGTCGGTCTACTTCGCCGAGATCGGGAACCTCCCCGCCGGCGAACGGACGAACCTGCGCAACGTGCAACGACTGCACATCGAAGAGTGGGTGCACCTGCTCACCGGCGCCCGCCCGGAACTGGCGCCGACGGAGGCGCGGTTCCTCGTGCACGCGGCAGTCGGGCAGGCGCTCGACGTCGGGCGGCTGATGCACTTCGACACCAGCGCCGAGGCCCGCGGGCAGATGCAAGCACTGATGCTGACAGTGCTCCGCAGCTGAGCCCAGCGGCGTCGCACGACCGCGACGCCGCTCGAGTACGAATCTCAGCCGTGGCGGTAGTCCGAGTCGGCGCCCAGATCGCTCGGCCGGTAGCCGACGGGGTAGCCCGGATAGGTCCGGTTACCGGGCTCGCGCGTCGACCTGGACGTGGCTCGTCGCGGGAACAGCAGCAGCACCTTGGCCCGCCCGGCGAGCGACGCGTCCGCGACCGACCTGATCCACCCCGGAGCGGAGCGGAAGCCGAACGCCGAGAGCATCATCGGGTCGAGCATCGCATTGACTCCCACCCCCACCAACGGTCGGAGCGGGCGCGGGAACCAGGAGCAGAACAGATCTCGCGTGTAGGTCCCGATCGCGTGATTGTCGTCGGTGTACCGGAAGTGGTCGCGCTCGTAGTCCATCTTGAACCGGTGCAGTTCCTGGAAGTCGTCCGGGATCTCACGAATCCCCATGCGCAGGCCCACCCCTCGGTAGAAGTGGAACGCGGCGAGTCGCTCGTGCGGATGCAGCCGGCGCCATCCGTAGCGGTCGATCCAGTCCAGCGGCTCGTAGATGAAGGTGGTGAGCACATACAGCATGTCCGCGTTGTCGATGTCGTACTTGCCGTGCATCCGGTTGACCACCCGGAGCGACTCCCGGCCACGGGCCGAGTCGTAACCGTGCTCGACCAGTTCGGCCATCAGCAGCGCGGTGTCGTCGTACCGCTTCTGCGGCCGCTTCTCGAACTCTCCGGTCTTGCGCAGCAACGCCGAGATGGTCGGGACACAGTAGGTCCGGAACAATGCGAACTCGAGGGAACGCGTGTAGTCCCACGGGAATTCGAATCCGGCAGTGATCCGGTGGATCTCCTGGTGGTCGGCGACCGGGTCGAGCTGCTCTATCCGGCGCAGCCAGCCGTATCTGCCGCGCGGCACCGAGTTCCGGTCGGTCAGCAGCACCGTTCTCACTTCCGTCCGTGCCGGGCGCGCAACATCCAGGCCGCAATCTTCATGTCACGCGGCTTGCGCTCCATCGTGAGCAGGTTCAACGGCGCCTTGTACTTCTGGCGAGTCACCGACTTCACCCGACTGAACTCGCGCAGGCCGTCCGCTCCGTGGATGCGGCCGAAGCCGGACTCCCCCACTCCACCGAACGGCAGCGCAGGCACCCCCGCGAAGCCGAGGACGGAGTTGATGGTCACCACCCCGGAGCGCAGGCGCTCGGCCGCCGCCACCGCGCGGCCCCGATTGCGGGTGAAGACCGAGGCACCGAGGCCATATCCCGACGCGTTGGCCTTCGCCACCCCGTCGTCGAGGTCGGCCATCCGGTTGATCACGACGGTCGGGCCGAAGGTCTCCTCGGTGACCGCGATGCTGTCCTCCGGAACGTCGGCGAGGATGACCGGCTCGACGTAGGGAGCGCGCACCGACTCGGGCCCGCCCAGGACCGCGGTCGCGCCCTTGGCGAGAGCGTCCGCCACCTGCTCGGTGACCACCTCGGACTGCCTACCGAGTGTCATCGGCCCGTAGGAGTCGTGTGCCCCGCCGCCGAGGCGCAGACGCTTCGCCTTCTCCGTGACCTTCTGCACGAACGTATCGAACACCTTGTCCGCCACGTAGATTCGCTCCACTCCGACGCACGTCTGGCCGGCGTTGCCCATCGCACCGAACACGGCGAAAGTCGACGCCTCCTCGAGGTCGGCATCCGCGTCCACGAGCATCGCGTCCTTGCCACCGCACTCGGCCACGATCGGGGTGAGGGTCTCGGCGCAGGTGGCCATGACCTTCTTCGCGGTTGGGGTCGAGCCGGTGAACGCGATCTTGTCCACACCGGACCGGCAGAGCGCCGTGCCGGTTGCCCCGAAACCGGTGACCACCTGCAGCACCGGCTGGTTCGGCACGAGGTCGTTCCACTTGCCGACAATCCAGGCCGCGACGCCGGGGGTGAGTTCACTGGGCTTGAACACCACCGCATTTCCCGCGGCGAGGGCGTAGGAGATCGATCCCATCGGGGTGTAGAGCGGGTAGTTCCACGGTCCGATCACGCCGACGACGCCGAGCGGTTGGTACCGGACGGTGGCCTCCTGATTGGCGCTGACCAGGCCGGCCGACACCTTCCTGCGGCCGAGCACCTTGCCGGCCTTCTTCGACGCCCAGTCCAGGTGCTCGACAGTGAGCATCACCTCGAGCAGGGCGTCGTCGGCGGGCTTTCCGGTCTCGGCCGAGATGACCGCCGCGAGGGACTGCGCATCCGCGGCAATCGCCTTCTTCCAACTCTGCAGCCACCCCTTGCGGCCGTCGAATCCGATGTCGTACCACCACTGGGCTGCCCCGCGGGCCCGCTCGACCACCCGCGCCACCTCGGTCTCGCCTGCCACCGGATAGCTCGCGAGCAGCTCACCCGTGCGCGGATCGAGCGACTCGACGATCGACGGACCCTCGGTGTCCGCGCCCCCCTGTGGCGCGGACACCGAGCGATCGTCGGTCGCGGTCTCACTCGGCTGCTTGGTGGTCCGCTGGGGCATGGCTGGCTCCTCCGATGTCTGTGGCTCGGCTACCGACGACGGTTCGTCGACATGAACCTTTGCCGAACGACCGCAATCCGTATGCAGATCACATCAAATATATGTGATTTGCTGTAGCGTGGTGGGCATCACAGTAGGCCGCGCGGCATCGGTCGACAAGACCCCGCGCAGCCCGACCCCCGAGACGACAAGATCCGGACCGACTCGACCGACGGAGATCACCGAGATGAGCATTGAGTTCAGCACCGAACAGCGGGCGTTCGGCCAGGCCGTCGCCGACTTCTGCAAGCGAGAGGCAGGTACCCGCGAGAAGCGTGACCAGCTCACCGACCGCGGCGCCCACAATCACAATCAGGGCCTCTACGAGAAGATGGCCGACCTGGGATGGCTGGGACTGACCGTGCCCGAGGCCTACGGAGGATCCGCGGCGACCATGGTCGACATGTGCATCCTGCTCGAGGAGACCGCGCGTGGGATGGCTCCGATCGGTGCCATCGGGCCGACCCTGATCACCGGTGGGGCGTACGAGAGGTTCGGCACCGCCGAACAGAAGGACAACGTACTGCGCGGCATCGTTCGTGGTGCATCCCAGTCGATCTCGATGTCCGAGCCCGAGGCCGGTTCCGATGTAGGCAATCTGAGCACCAAGGCGGAGAAGACGTCCGACGGCTGGCTGATCAACGGCCAGAAGACCTGGTGCTCGAACGCTCACATCTCCGAGAACATCCTGCTGGTCGCGCGCACCAGTCGGGGCGAGAGCAAGCACGAGGGCCTGACGATGTTCCACGTACCCGCGGACACCGCCGGCCTCAAGATCAGCGCGATCGAACTGATGGGCGGCCAGAAGGAGACCAACGACCTCTACTTCACCGACTGCGAGTTGCCCGCTGACGCAGTGGTCGGCGAGGTCGGGGGCGGCTGGCGGCAACTGATGACCGGGCTGAACTTCGAGCGGCTGATCCTCTCGGCGATGATCCTGGGCACCGCCGAGCGGGCGTTCGAGGACACCCTCGGATTCATCACCCAACGCAAGCAGTTCGGTCGGGCCATCGGCTCTTTCCAAGCGCTGCGACACCGGATGGCCGACCTCGCCACCGAGATCGAATGCACCAAACTGCTGGTCTACAGCGTGGCCCGCGAGGCGGATGCACATCCGGACAAGATGCTGGCCCGCGAGGCGTCGATGGCCAAGCTGAAGGCGACCGAGACAGCCAAGCGCGTTGCACTCGAGGGCATGCAGATGATGGGCGGCTACGGTTACGCCGCCGAGTTCGACATGGAGAAGCACGTCCGTGCAACCCTGGTGTCCACGATCTTCGGCGGCACCAGCGAGATCCAGCGCGACATCATCGGCAAGACGTTCGGATTGTGACCGCGGCGGCCGCGTGGGCTCGGCCCGCGCGGCCGGTACCGCGACAAACCCGCGAGGGGACCGCCCGCCTGCGCCTATGCTGTCTGGCGTGAAGAAGGAGCCTCGATGACCACCTCCGCCACCTCACGCAACTCCGGGGGACGCGGGCTGCGCCGCCGGCCGCAACTGTCCGACGACGTCGCCGTGCACGTGCGGGGACTCATCATGTCGGGCGGCGTGCGGCCCGGCGAGTTCATCCGACTCGACGAGACGGCCGCCGAACTCGGGGTGAGCGTGACCCCGGTGCGCGAGGCCCTCCTGACGCTGCGTGGCGAGGGGCTGGTCGAACTGGTGCCGCACCGCGGCTACGTGGTGGCCTCGCTGACCCGCGGCGACATCAACGACCTCTTCTGGCTGCAGGGCCAGATCGCCGAGCAGCTCGCGATCCGCGCCACCCCCGAGGTGACTCCGGAGATTCTCGACGAACTGCGGTCCGTCAATGCCGATCTTGCGCAGGCGGTCTCGGAGTCCGACGCCGGCCGGATCGAAGATCTCGAGTTCAGCTTCCACCGGGTGCTCAACCACCTCGCGGGGGCCAACAAGCTGTCCTGGTTCCTGCTCAACGCCATCCGCTACACCCCCGTGCACTTCTACTCCGGCGACCGCGGGTGGGGCGAGGCGGCGACCGCCAGCCACACCCGCCTGATCGACGCGCTGGCGGCCGGTGACGCGGACAGGGCTGGCCGGGAGACCCGAGCCCACTTCACCGATGGCGCGAAACGTCTTGTCGCACACTTGGAGAAGGCCGGCATCTGGGACTGAGCGGCCGCTGCCGGATAGAGCGAGCCCCCCGCGGACCGCAAGTAGGTGTCGATTGCATGGCGTGCAGCTCACTGGGAGCCGACAACGAAGCGGGCGAGGAAGGCCCCTACGTCATCATGCAGTGATCAAAACCGGAGCAGTCTCGGATGCTCCCGGTCGCAACCAAGAGCTTGACGAGCGGCACTCCGACCACGGCATCGAGAGCGATCACGGGGAATGAAATCAACGGGTTGGCCATGGTAGGCGAGGAAAGGGCGTCAACGGATCCGCCGGCCTGGACAGATCCGGTTGGCGATGCGGACGCCAGACCCACCCCGGAGGCGACGCCACCGGCCAACACGGCCGAGACGACAACCACCGATGCAACACGACGTACGTTGAAACTACCCATTCCGCACTCCGATCAAATCGACGACCACGATGGCGCCAGTAGGCACCGGACGGCTGCAAATGCCTACGCCTGGGCATGACGATATCAGCATCGACCGAGATGAAGTACGAATATCTTTCTTGCACAATATAATTCGTCAAACACAACGCGTGCACCCTCCGACCTCCGCCAAGCGAGGTCCTTGAGCGAACCCCGACAGTCTCTCTACTGAGCCCAGTGAGGACTCCTTCACGAAGGTTGTGGGTGACGTCGCCCCGGACAGAGCCCCGCCGATAACGAATTCAACCTCGACACCAGCGGCTACCAGACGACGGCGATGATCACGTTGGCGACGGCGAGGATGCCGATGGCCTGGGCGAGGGTCACGGTGGAGGTCGCGACCGCCACACCCGACTCGCTCGCGACGGTCGCCTTCTGCTGACGCAACCCGACCACCGCCAGCACCAGGATCACCACGGCAATCACCAGTTTGACGGCGACCTTGGTGTGGTTGAGCGTCGCGTCGTTCGCCTCGTTGAGACCCACGAGCGCGAGTCCGGACACAACCTGCAGGATGGCGCCGTGCAGCATCCCCGGGATCACTCGCGGCGCCCTGAGCACGGTCATCCACGAGCCGATGATGGCCGCGAGGCCGATGAAATGCAGGATCAGGAAGATGTCGATTGCAGCGGTCATACGTGAAGTTCACCATCCGCGGGCCGGACACGCACGCTTTCGCCGCACCCAGTCTGCGGTGTCGACATCGAAGTTCCGACGTCCGGTCAGTACGAGGGGGGTCCACAGGTGATCGGGAAGTTCTCACGTGTCATGATTCGACACAGTGGGGTTTCATGGACCGAGCTCCCCGCGCCCCGAAGGAGTGCACCCACTCCGATATCAACTGCAGCAGAACCAGAATCGAGTGCCGCCGATCCGGTGTGCACTCCGTAGACTTCGAGTGCCGCGGTGGTCACCGCGATCGGCGGGGCCGTCGGGGTGGGCGACATCGGCTGCGTGCCCCACGACTCCTGGGAACCGCTGCAGGTCCATTCGACATGCCAGTTTCCCGCGCGGCCGGCGTTCAGAACGACGACACCCAGGTTCGCCCCGTAACCGGGCCGGGTTCCGCCGATCCAACTACTCGCGGGGCCCGACACCGTCTCCTGGTTCGAATCATCGTCGAGCTGAGCTGAACATGTGACCGGCTGATCGGTGTAGTTGAGGAAGGACACGTGCACGTCGTAGCCGTATCCGATCGCCTCCGCCTTGACGCCTGCGGAATCGGCGACAGCGGGAGTCGCGAGCGCGCACGCGAGCAGCGGTGCCGAAGCCACGGCGACGACCACCGCGGCGGGGATTCGCTTGTTCAATTCGGAACTGCCTTCCATTTTGCGAGGACCAGCCGGACCGAGCGAAGCAGATCATGAATCAGTCTATGCTGCACCGGTTTTCGAGCTACCACAGGACAAGCAGAAGCCGGCCCCCGAACACAACTTCCGGGGCCGGCTTCGCGTGGGACGGCTACTGCGCGACGTCGCCCGCCATCGCCTCGATCAAGCTCTTCGGGCGCATGTCGGTCCAGTTCGTCTCGACGTAGTCGATGCAGTCCTGCCGCGAGGCCGGGCCGTGTACCTCGGTCCAGCCCGCGGGGATCTCGGCAAACATGGGCCACAGTGAATGCTGACCCTCGTCGTTCACCAGGACCAGGAACTGGCCGTTCTCGTCGTCGAAGGGGTTACTCATCGATCTACCTCTCTCGTCACTGCACTTGTCGCGCCATTGTTTTCACGATCTGTTCGCTGCCACCGCTACTCCTCGACGGCGATGTCCTCGCGGCTCCACTCCGCGTTCAGCACCCCCCCGATCCGAGCGAGCGCGGCCGGCGCAGCCATCCCCCAGTGGTCTGCCTCGACACCGTGCACGAGGATTCGTCCGTCGACGACCTCCTGCCAGGTGTCGGCGCCGACGGTGCCGCTCGGGTCGTCCTCGAGTGCAGCAAAGTAGAGGACGTCGCCCTTGAACTTGGGCGGCACGTAGTCGTCGGTCATGGCGCTCGCCTGACCCACCGACTCGATGGCCGCCGAGATCCGTTCTGCGCTCATCGCATTGAACGGAGCGGGGAGATTCCCGAGGATACCCTCCAACAGGTCTTCGGACAGTTCCTCCGCGGCCAGCGTCTCCAGCGGCAGAACGGACGCCACACCGTCATCGGCCAGCAGAGCAGGGAGAAGCCCGCCGAGCAGATCGGCTGCACTCATGTCCCGCCCCTGGACGGAACCCTCGGTGGGCGAGTGCGCATAGCTGTCCATCATGGCCAGCGTCCCGATCTCCTCACCCATCGCCTGCAACTGCGACGCCATCGCATGCGCAATCATGCCGCCGAGCGACCACCCGAGCAGGTGGTAGGGACCTTCCGGTTGGACCGTTCGGATCTGCTCGACGTACACCCGCGCCCACGCCTCGATCGACTCCGGCAACGCGGCGCCCGAGAGTGCCGGCGACTGCAGCCCGTAGATCGCCCGCTCACGGTCGATGTGCGGGCCCAACCCGGCGAACGCCCACGAGACTCCGAGAACCGGATGGATGCAGAACACCGGGGGTTTCGATCCGCCCGCCCGCAGTGGGATCAGCACGTCGAGAACCGCGTCGTCGGACAGGTTCTCGAGTCCGAGTCGCGCCGACTCCACCCGCGCCGCCAACGCCGCCACCGTCGAATCGGTGAACAGCCACAGCACCGGAACCCGCAGCGCCAGTTCGGCGCCGATCCGTGCCGTCACCTGCGTCGCCAGCAACGAGTTGCCGCCGAGCTCGAAGAAGTCGTCGTCCGCACCCGCCCGTTCGACGTCGAGCACCTCCGCGAATGCCTCGGCGACGACCTCCTCTGTCCTGGTGGTCGGCGCCCGGAATTCGCGCGCCGCAAAGACCGGCTCCGGCAAGGCCTTCCGGTCCAGCTTGCCGACCGGGGTGACCGGGATCTCGTCGAGCACCATGATGGCCGCCGGCACCATGTACGCGGTCAGCGACTGGGCCGCGAACTGGGTCAGCTGCGCGGGATCGACCGTGCGGCCGGGTGCCGGCAACACGTACGAGACCAACGAGGTCGAGCCCGCCGCGTTCGTGTGCCCGATCGTGGCCGCAAACTCCACATCCTCGTGGGCCGACAACGCTGCGTCGATCTCGCCCAGCTCGATCCGGAAACCGCGCACCTTCACCTGGAAGTCCGACCTGCCGAGGTACTCGATCTCGCCACGTTCGGTCCACCGCACCACGTCACCGGTCCGGTACATCCGACCTCCGGGCTCGCCGTACGGGTTGGCCACGAACCGCTCGGCCGTGAGGTCCACCCGGCCGCGGTAGCCGCGGGCCAACGCGGGCCCAGCCAGGTACAGCTCGCCGGAAACACCGCGCGGCACCGGCTGCAGTCGGCCGTCGAGAATCAGGGTCTGCACCCCGCTGACCGGTCCACCGATGGTGACCTGCTGTCCCGGTACCAACGGTTCGCCCGAGGTCGCCATGACGGTGGCCTCGGTCGGACCGTACCCATTGACGAGCTCGTGGGAGCCTGCCCATCGCGCCACCAGCTCCGGCGGGCAGGCCTCGCCGCCGACCACGGCGACCCGCAGGTCGGGCAGTACGGACGGATCGACCGACGCCAGCACCGACGGGGTGATCACCAGGTGCGTGACGCGTTCACGCCGCATCAGCTCGGTCAGTTCTGCTCCGCCGTAGACGGTCGGAGGGACGATCACCATCGTCGCGCCCGAACCGGTCGCGAACAACAGCTCGTTGACCGAGATGTCGAAGCTGGGGGAAGCGAAGTGCAACGTCCTCGATTCGGCCGAGATCCAGTACCTCGTCCGGGCGAAGTAGCTGAGGTTCGCCAATCCGGAATGGGTGACGACCACGCCCTTCGGCTTGCCGGTCGAACCCGACGTGTAGAACACGTAGGCCGGATTCTCGATCCGCAACGGCACGACGCGGTCCGCATCGACGATCGGGGCCGGTGAGACCGCCGAGCACCTCTCGACGACGGCGTCGTCGTCGATTGCGACCCAGCGCACCTGAGCGGGCAACTCCGCCGCGAACCCGGCGGTGGTCACGCCCAGGACTGCCCTGCTGTCGGTCAGCATGTGGGCGATGCGGTCGGCCGGATACTTCGGATCCACGGGGACGAAGGCCGCGCCGGTCTTGGCGACAGCCCACACCGTCAGCACCGACTCGATCGACCGCGGCAACGCCACGGCAACCAATTCCTCGGGGCCTGCCCCGAGTTCGATCAGCACACGCGCCAGCCGTGAGGATCGTTCGTCGAGCTCGCGGTAGGTCAGCTCGCGACCACTGTCGGTCACCGCCACCCGGTCCGGATCCATGGTCGCGCCGGCGGCCAGCAGCCCGGCCAGGGTCTGCGGCTCGCCCCCGTCCGCTCCGAGTCGGGTGGTCAGCGCCAACCGTTCGGCGCTGTCCAGGGTGTCGATCTCTCCGACCGTTGCTGCCGGCTCGGCAACGACCGCGCGGAGCACCCGCAGGAATCGGTCAGCGAGATCGATCACCGTTCGCTCGTCGAACAGGTCGGTCGCGTAGTCGATTCCGCCGGTCAACCCGGCGAACTGCCCGTTCTCGTCGATCCGCTCGGCCAGGTTCAGCTGCAGATCGAACTTCGCGACCGTCGCGTCGAGATCGAGGCCCTCGGCCCGCAGTCCGGGTAGCTCGACCGCCCCGCCCTCGCTGTGGCTTCCGAAGGCCAGAGCGACCTGGAACAGGGGGTGCCGGCTCTGCGAGCGTTCCGGTGAGAGAACCTCGACCAGTCGCTCGAACGGCACATCCGCATTCGCGAAGGCCGTCAGGTCGGTCTCCCGTGCGTGGGCCAGCAACTCCTCGAAGGTCGCACCCGGGGCCACGGTCGTCCGCAGCACGAGCGTGTTGACGAACATGCCGACCAGGTCGTCGAGCGCGGCCTCGCCACGGCCCGCGACCGGCGTACCGATCGCGATGTCGCCGCTGCCGGACATCCGTGCCAGGAGCACTGCCAACGCGGAGTGCGCGACCATGAACAGAGTCGCATTGTGCCGGCGGGCCAAGTCGGTCAGCGCGCCGTGCAGATCCGCGTCCACCCCGAAGTCGACGCTCGCGCCTCGATGGGAGGCCACCGGCGGCCGGGGCCGGTCGGCGGGCAGTTCCAGCTGGTCCGGGAGCCCCGCCAGGTTCTGCGTCCAGTACGCGAGCTGGCGAGCGATCAGCGACTGCGAGTCGTCCTCGCTGCCGAGCACCTCACGCTGCCACAGCGTGTAGTCCGCGTACTGCACCGCAAGCGGGGCCCAGCCGGGCTCGTGGCCGGCGGACCGGGCAGCGTAGGCCGCCATCACGTCGCGGGCCAGCGGCCCCATCGAGAGCGCATCGCCCGCGATGTGATGCACCACGAGCACCAGCACGAACTCGCCGGTTGCGGGTGCCGCGCCGTCGTTCTCCGGCGCGACCTGCAGCAGAGCCGCACGCACCGGAACCTGCTCGGTCACGTCGAAGCCCGTCGTCACCGTCTCGATCACCCGGTCGATCAGTGCCGATTCGGGCACCGACACCAGCTCGAGCTCCGGGATCGCCTGCTCCGCGGTGAGAATCACCTGTGAGCCGGTTCCGTCCACGGACGGGTACACGGTGCGGAGCACCTCGTGCCGGTCGACCACGTCAGCCACCGCGGCCTGCAGTGCCGGGACATTCAGCGCGCCGGACAACCGCACCGCGACCGGAATGTTGTACGCCGCCGACCCGGTGTCGAATTGGTTGATGAACCACATCCGCGACTGCGCGGTCGACAGCGGAATCCGGGCCGGACGCTCCCTGGCCGTCAAGGCAATCCGGCCGTCCCCGCCCACCGCGGCGTCGAGCGTTGCGGCGAGAAGCTCGACCGTGGTGGTCTCGAACAGCTCACGCACCGCGACACGGGTGTCGAGCGCGCTGCCCAGCCGCGCGGCGACCTGCATCGCGACCAGCGAGTTGCCGCCGAGTTCGAAGAAGTCGTCATCGAGACCGACTCGCTCGACGCCGAGCACGTCGGCGAAGGTCTCGGCGACCAGTCGCTCGGACGCGGTCTCCGGCGCGCGGTACTCCCTTGCCTCGAACGTGGGCGCCGGCAACGCCTTACGGTCCAACTTGCCCGACGAGTTCAGTGGGAACTCGTCCAGCACGACGACCGCCGCCGGAATCATGTAGGTGGGCAGCGACGTCGCCGCGAAGCCGACGAGATCCGCCTGGACCACCTGCGCGCCCTGCGACGGCACCACATATGCCACCAACTGATCACCCGTCGCGGTGGAGACCACCAGCACGGCCGACTGCAGCACTGTCTCGTGCGCGAGCAACGCCGTCTCGATCTCGCCCAGCTCGATCCGCTGGCCGCGGAACTTGACCTGGAAGTCGGTGCGCCCGATGTAGCCGAGCTCCCCGTCCGCACCCCAGTACACGAGATCGCCGGTGCGATACATCCGTTCGCCGTGCTCGCCGAAGGGATTGGCCACGAACCGATCCGACGTCAGGTCGACCCGGCCGTAGTAGCCGCGGGCGAGCTGGTCGCCCGCCAGGTACAGCTCGCCCGGCACTCCCACCGGAACGGGTCGCAGCCGCGAGTCGAGGACGAACACCTGCGAGTTCCACTGCGGCCGTCCGATCGACACCGCCGCCGCGTGACCGTCACCGGTCACCTCCCGGTAGGTGATCGACACCGCTGCCTCGGTCGGCCCGTACAGGTTGTGCAGCCGAGCCGAGCTGACCGCCGCGAACGCACGCACCGTCTCCGCCGGCAGCGCCTCACCGATCACGAACACGTGCCGCAGCGAGCCCAGCGGCGCGCCGGCCGCGTACTCCGAGAACACCGTCAGCATCGACGGTACGAAGTCCGTCACGGTGACACCGTGCTCGGCGATCTTCTCACCGACGTACACCGGGTCGCGGTGGCCGTCGGGGGTCGCGACCACCAACGAGGCACCCACTCGCAGCGGCATGAACCAGCCCCACAGCGACACGTCGAACGTTGTCGCGGTCTTCTGCAGGTACACGTCGGAGCCGTCGAGCAGGTACTCACCCTGCATCCACTCCATCTGGTTCACGATCGCGCCGTGACTGACCGCGACGCCCTTCGGCTTTCCGGTCGATCCCGACGTGAAGATCACGTAGGCCGGGTGCGAGGGCATCAGGGGTGCACGACGATCCGCGTCGGTCAGCGGCGCAGCCGCGTACGCGGACAGGTCCACGGTGTCGATCCTGAGGACCGTGCGGTCGCCCGGGACCTCCACGCCGTCTCTCGCGGTGGTCAGCACGCAGGCCGGGTCGGCCGTGTCGAGGATGTGCCCGATCCGCTCCACCGGGTGGTCCGGGTCCACCGGCACGTACGCACCACCCGCTTCGAGCACCGCGTAGATGCCCACGACGAGGTCGAGCGACCGACGGATGGCCAAGGCCACCAACGACTCCGGTCCGACTCCCTCGGCCACCAGCAGCCGCGCCAGTCGGCTCACCTTGTGGGCGAACTCGGCGTAGGTCAGCATCTGGCCCTCGTACACCACGGCGGTGGCGTCCGGCGTGGCGGCGACCTGGCGACGGAACCCGTCCAGCAACAGCTGTCCGGCCGGCAATGCGTGCACCGAATCGTTCCACCGCTCGAGCAGCATCGTGCGCTCGTCCGATTCGAGCAACTCGACGTCGCCGACCACTGCCGCCGGGTCTGCGACCACCGCTCCGAGCATCCGACCGAACCGATCCCCGAACCGCACGATCGTCGCCTCGTCGAACAGGTCGGTGGCATAGGTCAGGTGCACCCGGATCCCGGCGGGCGCCCCGTCGGCGTCGTAGTTCTCCGACACGGTGACCTGCAGGTCGAACTTGGCGATCTCCTCGTCGAACTCGACGCCCGCGACACTCAGCCCGTCCAACTCGAGGCTGGGCGTTGCCAGGTTCTGGAAGAACAGCGCCACCTGGAACAGCGGGTGCCGTGCCTGCGACCGCGCGGGGTTGAGCACCTCGACCAGCCGCTCGAACGGCACCTCCGCGTGTCCGAACGCACCCAGGTCCGTCGTCCGGACCCGCCCCAGCAGCTCCGTGAACGACTCCGCCGGATCGACTTCCGCCCGCAGTACCAGCGTGTTGACGAACATGCCGACGACATCGTCGAGCGCGGCGTCGCCTCGTCCGGCGATCGGCGCACCGATCGCGATGTCGGAGGTACCCGACAACCGGGCCAGCAGTGCGGCGAGGGCGGCGTGCACCACCATGAACACGGTGGCTCCCTGTGCACGGGCGACGGCACCGAGCCCGACGTGCAGATCCGCATCCAGGTCGAATCCGACCGCCGCACCGCGGTTCGAGGCGACGGCCGGACGCGGCCGGTCGGCCGGGAGGTCCAGCTGTGCAGGCAACCCGGCGAGGGCCTGTGTCCAGTACCCGAGTTGACGCGAGATCAGGGACTCCGGGTCCTCCTCGGAACCCAGCACCGCACGCTGCCACAGGCTGTAGTCCGCGTACTGGACCGGCAGGGGCTCCCACGACGGCGCCTCGCCCGTGATCCGGGACGCGTAAGCCAGCATCAGGTCACGCACGAGCGGTCCCATCGAGAAACCGTCCGCGGAGATGTGGTGGACCACGAACACGAGTACGTGCTGATCTGCTGCCGGCGTGGTGTCCTCGACCCGCAGCAACGCGACCCGCAACGGAACATCGGCCGTCACGTCGAATCCGGTCGTGACGAAAGCCGCCGCGTGGTCGAGCAGTTCGGCTGCCGAGACCGGTACCGGCCTCAGATCGACGGCGAACTCCCCGGCCGGGTAGATCACCTGGTGCCCGGTGCCCTCGTACTCGGGGTACACCGTGCGCAGGATCTCGTGCCTGGCAACCACATCCGCGAACGCCGCCTGCAATGCCGCGACATCGAGGTCCCCGGTGAGCCGGACCGCGGCCGGAATGTTGTTGACCGCGCTCTGGTTGTCGAACCGGTTGAGGAACCACATCCGTTGCTGCGCCAGCGACAGCGGGATCCGGTCCGGCCGCGGCTGCGCGCTGAGCGCGACCCCTCGACCGCTTCCGGCGTGGGCGCCGATCGCCGCGGCAAGCGTCGCGACAGTCGATGCCTCGAACAGCACGCGAACCGGCACGGTGGTGTCGAGTGCCGCGCCGAGCCGCGCCGCCGCCTGGGTGGCGATGAGCGAGTTGCCGCCGAGCTCGAAGAAGTCGTCGTCGGCGCCGACGCGCTCGACGCCGAGGAGGTCCGCGAACGTGGCCGCGACGATCTCCTCGACCGGGGTCGCCGGGGCACGGAAGACCCGTGCCTCGAACATCGGGGCAGGCAACGCCCTGCGATCCAACTTCCCCGACGCACCCAGCGGGAACTCCTCGAGCACCACGAGCGCCGCCGGCACCATGTACGCGGGCAACGTCGCGGCCAGTGCTGACTTCACCGCACCGGACTCGATCTCGGCACCCGCGGAGGGCACCACGTAGCTGACGAGCCGCTCGCCCGCGACCGGATCGCGGTGCAGCACGACGACCGACTGCGCGATCTCCGGCAGGTTCGTCAGTGCGGCCTCGATCTCGCCGAGCTCGATCCGCAGGCCGCGCAGCTTCACCTGGAAGTCGGTGCGGCCGATGTACTCGATCTCCCCAGCGCGACTCCAGCGCACCAGGTCACCGGTGCGGTACATCCGGGCACCCGGCACGAACGGGTTCGCCACGAAACGGTCCGCCGACAGGTCCGGCCGCTCGACGTAGCCGCGGGCCAGCTGGGTGCCGGCCAGGTACAGCTCGCCGGACACCCCGACCGGGACCGGGCGCAGCCGGGCGTCGAGCACGAAGACCTGGGTGTTCCACACCGGCGCGCCGATCGGCACGCTCGTCCGATCCGCTTCGGTGACCTCGTGGAACGTGACGTCGACCGCGGCCTCGGTGGGTCCGTACAGGTTGTGCAGCCGTGCCAGCGGCAATGCCGCACGCAGCCGGTCCGCCGTCTCGGCGGGCAGGGCCTCGCCGGACGCGAACACCCGGACGAGCGAAACAGCCTGCACCGCAGATGGTTCCGCAGCGAACACCGCCAGCATCGACGGCACGAAATGCATCGTGGTCACGGACTCCGCGGCGACAGTCTCCGCAAGGTAGGCAGGATCCCGATGTCCGTCCGGAACGGCGATCACCAGGCGCGCACCAACCTGCAACGGCCAGAACAACTCCCACACCGACACGTCGAAGGTGACCGGGGTCTTCTGCAGCACCGCGTCGTCGGCGCCGAGACCGTAGTGGTCCTGCATCCACACCAGGCGGTTGACGATCGCGCCGTGCGAGACCGCCACGCCCTTCGGCCGACCCGTCGAACCGGAAGTGAAGATCACGTATGCCGTGTTCTCCTGCCGCAACGGCGACACCCGGTCCGCATCGGTGATCGGCCGACTTTCCAGACCGCTCACGTCCAGCAGGTCGATGGACAGGACAGACCTGTCCCCCGCACCGTCGAATCCGTCCCACGAGGTGGACAGGACGCACACCGGGTTCGCGGTGTCGAGAATGTGGCCGATGCGGTCGGCGGGCTGATCCGGATCCAGCGGCACGTACGCGCCGCCCGCCCGCACCACCGCGTAGATCGCCACCATCATCTCGAGTGACCGGCGGATCCCGATCGCCACCAACGCCTCCGGGCCCACCCCGAGCGCGATCAGGTGTCGTGCCAGGAGGTTCACCCGCTCGTCGAACTCCGAGTAGGTCAGCGTCGCGCCCTCGAAACTGAGTGCGATCGCGTCCGGCGTGCGGGCGACCTGCTCGTCGAACAACTCGACCAGAGTCTGCGGGGCGACCACCTCGTCCGTCGCATTCCAGTCGAACAGCACGCGCTCGCGCTCGGCGTCGCCGAGCACGTCGACGTCGCCGACGAGGACCTCGGGCGACGCGACCGCGGCGCGCAGGATCCGCACGAACCGCTGCGCGAAGGACTCGATCGTGGCCGGGTCGAACAGGTCGGTGGCGTACCGCAACGCGGCAGCCATCCCGCCGGGACGGCCGCCGACCTCGACGCCCTCCGTGACGATCAGTGTCAGGTCGAACTGCGTGGTGTCGGCCTCGTGGTCGACCCCTCGGATCGTCAGCCCGGGCAGCTCGAGGGTGGAGTCCTCGTCGACCTCGAACGTCATCGACGCCTGGAACAGCGGTGAATGCGACTGCGAACGAGCCGGGTTGAGCACCTCGACGAGTCGTTCGAAGGGGATCTCGGAATGCCCGAACGCGGCGAGGTCGGCCGCCCGAACCCTCCGGAGCAGATCTCCGAAGGACGCGGACGAGTCGACCTCGGTGCGCAGCACGAGGGTGTTGACGAACATGCCGACGAGGTCGTCGAGTGCCGCCTCGCTGCGGCCGGCGATCGGCGTGCCGACCGCGATGTCGCTGCCGCCGGACAGTCGCGCGAGCAGCACCGCATAGGCGGCGTGCACGACCATGAAGGTGGTGACGCCGTACTCGCGGGCCAGCGCCCCGATGCCGGCGACCACCTCCGGATCGATCTCGAACGGCAGTCGTGAACCGCGGCCGGAGGCAACCGCCGGACGCGGCCGGTCGGTCGGCAACTCGAGCACGTCCGGAAGGCCCGCGAGGGCGTCCTTCCAGAAGCCGATCTGCCGGGTGGCCAACGACTCCGGGTCGCTCTCGGATCCGAGGACCTCGTGCTGCCACATCGTGTAGTCCGCGTACTGCACCGGCAGGGGCGCCCAGACCGGAGGCTGCCCCGCGGTGCGGGATGCGTAGGCCAGCATCAGGTCTCGGGCCAGCGGACCCGTCGAGACACCGTCCGCACTGATGTGATGGACCGCCATCAACAGCACGTAGTCGTCGGTGCCGGTACGCAGCAGCGCTCCCCGCACCGGGACCGCGGCCGTCACGTCGAAACCGGCGCCGAGGATCTCGACCAGACGGGCCGCCAGGTCCTGGGGGTCGGTGTCCACGGGAGCCAGATCGAGCTCTACCCGGTCCGCAGGCAGGATCACCTGGACCGGCCCCTGACCGTCGTGCGGGAACACCGTCCGCAATGACTCGTGCCGTTCGATCACGTCGCGGACCGCGCGCTCGAGCGCCTCGACGTCGAGGGCGCCCTGAAGCCGGATCGCGAGCGGAATCGTGTAGGCGGACGAGGTCGGATCGAACTGGTTGAGGAACCACATCCGGTTCTGCGCCGACGACAACGGGATCCGGTTCGGACGCGGTCGGGCGATCAGCGCGGGCGCTGACGCCGACGCCACAGCCCGCTCGGCCTGCAGGGCCAGGCCCGCGACCGTCGAGGCCTCGAACACCGCACGCACGCCCAGCGCACAGCCGAGCGCGGCATCGACACGGGACACCAGGCGCATGGCCAACAGCGAGTTGCCGCCGAGGGCGAAGAAGTCGTCGTCGGCTCCGACGCGTTCGACGCCGAGCAGTTCCGCGAACACCGCCGCGACCGCGACCTCGGCCGCGGTGCCCGGCTCGCGGAACTCGACCGTCGCCGCCGCGAAGTCCGGTTCCGGCAGTGCCTTCCGGTCCACCTTGCCTGCACTGCTGAGCGGGAACTCGTCGAGCAGCAGGATCTGCGACGGCACCATGTACGCCGGCAGTTCGGCCGCAACCACTGCGCGCAGCTCAGGTCCGGTCGTCGTGACCCCGGTCCGCGTGGTCACGTAGCCGACCAGGTGCTCGCCGGCGTGTCGGCTGCGGACCACGGTCACAACAGCCTGTGCCACCGCCTCGGAGCGCATCAGAGCCGACTCGATCTCGCCGAGCTCGATCCGCAGGCCGCGCAGCTTCACCTGGAAGTCGGTGCGGCCCAGGAACTCCAGCTGACCGTCGGCATTCCAGCGCACCAGGTCTCCGGTGCGGTACATCCGCTCGCCGGACTCGCTGTACGGATCGGCCACGAACCGTTCGGCGGTGAGATCCGCGCGGCCGAGGTAGCCGCGAGCCAGCTGGACGCCCGACAGGTACAACTCACCCGCGGAACCCACCGGGACCGGATGCAACCGGGTGTCCAACACCACGGCACGCGCGTTCCAGCTCGGGCCGCCGATCGGCACGGTGGCCAGGTCTCCGGCCAGCCGCTCCACGCCCGGCTCGAAGATGATGCCGACCGTCGTCTCGGTCGGACCGTAGGTGTTGTCGATGCTCGTGCCCGTGGTCGCCGCGAAGTCTCGCAGCAGTGCGGGCGAGAGCTCCTCGCCACCGGCGATCACGAACCGCAGCGATTCCAGCGACGAGGCCGTGCCGGCCGCGAGGAACATGCCGAGCATCGAGGGAACGAACTCGGCGATGGTGATCGACTGCTCATGGATCAGTCGGGCCAGGTACTCGGGGTCACGATGCCCGTCCGGGGTCGCGAGCACCACCCGGCCGCCGACCTGAAGGGCCGCGAAGCACTCCCACAGCGACACGTCGAACGTCGCAGGCGCCTTCTGCACCACACGGTCGGCGGCGGTCATCGAGTACCGGTCGACCAGCCAGGCCAGGTAGTTCGTGATCGACAGGTGGCTGACCGCGACTCCCTTGGGTCGGCCCGTCGAGCCCGACGTGTAGATCACGTACGCGGTGTTCTGCGGGCGCAACTGCGCACGACGTTCGCCGTCCTCGACCGGCGAGGCGTCGTATCCGCTCAGGTCGATCGCGTCGATCTCGATCACGGGCAGGCCCGCGGGCAGGCAGCCCCGGTCCCGGCTCGTGGTCAGCAGGCACACCGGTGCCGCGGACTCGAGTACGTACTCGGTGCGCTCGGCCGGGTGATCGGGGTCGATCGCCACGTATCCGCCGCCCGCCTTGACGATCGCGTACATGCCGACCATCAGCTCCACCGAGCGACGCACGGCAAGTCCGACCAGCGTCTCGGGTCCGACCCCGTCGGCGATCAGCTTGCGCGCCAACCGGTTCACCCGCTCGTCGAACTCTCGATAGCTGAGTTCCTCACCCTCGAACACCAGTGCCACCGCATCCGGGGTGCGGGCGACCTGCGCGTCGAACGGGTCGGTCAGGATCGATGCGGCGACCGCGACCTCGGTCTGGTTCCACTGCTGCAGTACTCGCCGGCGCTCGGCGGCTGCGAGCATGTCGACGTCGCCGATCACGGCCCGCGGGTCCGCGGTGACCGCCTGAAGGATGCGCACGAACCGGTCCGCGAAACCTGCGACCGTCGACTCGTCGAAAAGATCTGTCGCGTAGGTGAAGTCAGCCGCCATCCCGATCGGCTCACCATCGGTCGCGATCGAGTCGCCGACCGTCAGGTCCAGATCGAACTGGGTCACCCGCACACCGGCATCGAGCGCACCGATTGTCAGTCCGGGCAGCTGGAGCTCGGTCTGCTGCTGGTTCTGCAGCGTCAGAGACACCTGGAACAACGGCGAGTACGACCGGGACCGCGTGGGGGACAGAGCGTCCACGAGCCGTTCGAACGGCACGTCGCCGTGACCGAACGCCGCGATGTCGCCGTCGCGGACCCGCCCGAGGACCTCCGCGAAGGTGTCGGACGGCTCCAGCCGGGTACGCAACACGAGGGTGTTGACGAACATGCCGACGAGGTCGTCGAGGGCGGCCTCGCCGCGGCCCGCGATCGGGGCGCCGACGGCGATGTCGGTGCTGCCGGAGAGACGCGCGAACAGCACCACGAGCGCCGCGTGCAGCACCATGAACGGCGTCGCGCCCTGCTCGCGTGCGACCCGCTCGATTCCGTCGCGCAACTCGCTGTCGATCTCGAAGGGCAGCCGCGCCCCTCGGTTGCTGGCGACTGCCGGCCGGGGCCGGTCGGTCGGCAGTTCGAGAAGCTCGGGCAGACCCGCGAGAGCACCGCGCCAGTAGTCCAACTGGGTGCTGATCAGTGATGCCGGATCGTCCTCTGTTCCGAGCACGCGCTGCTGCCACAACGCGTAATCCGCGTACTGCACGGGCAGCGGCGACCAGTCCGGTGCCTGCCCCGCACTGCGGGCGGCGTAGGCGACCATCACGTCGCGAGTCAACGGGGCGACCGACCAGCCGTCCGCGCTGATGTGGTGCACGGCAAGAACCAGGACGTGGTCGTCCGCACCCACCGCGAACAGGGACGCACGCAGCGGCACCGTGGCGGTGACGTCGAACGGCGCGGACAGCACCGCGACCACCCGCTCGAGCACCTCCGACTCGACGACGTCGACCGGACTCAGGTCCTGCACGACGTCGGCCGCGGGCACGATCAGCTGACGCGCGACCCCGTCGATCTCGGGGAAGATGGTGCGCAGCGACTCGTGGCGTTCGAGCACGTCGAACATCGCACTCTGCAGTGCGGCGAGGTCGAGAGTTCCGGTGACCCGGATCGCGACCGGAATGTTGTACGCCGCCGAATCCGGCTCGAACCGGTTGATGAACCACATCCGCTGCTGAGCCAGCGACAGCGGCAGCGCGTCCGGACGCTCATGCGCGACAAGCGGCGCCCGGCCACCGAGTCCGATCCGGGACTCGAGGGCGGCGGCGAGGTCACGCACCGTCGTGGCCTCGAACAGCACGATCACGGGAACCGACGCGTCCAGCGCGGCGCCCAATCGCGCGGAGACCTGGGTCGCGATCAGCGAGTTGCCGCCGAGTTCGAAGAAGTCGTCGTCGGCGCCGACCCGTTCGAGACCGAGCACGTCCGCGTACACGTCCGCGACAACCGCCTCGAGGGCAGTGGTCGGCGCGACGTACTCGCGAGCCGCGAACACCGGCTCCGGCAACGCCTTCCGGTCCAACTTGCCTACCGGGGTACGCGGGATCTCGTCGAGCGTCATGATCACCGCCGGCACCATGTGCGCCGCCAGCTTGCCGCCGACCGCGACCTTGAGCGCATCGATGTCGACCTCGTCGCCGTCCGTGGCCATCACATACGAGACCAGTGAGGTGACGCCGTTGGCCGCGGTGTGCCCCACCGTGAACGCGAAGTCGATCTCGGGCTGCGCGGCGAGCACCGCGTCGATCTCGCCCAGCTCGATCCGGAAGCCACGCACCTTCACCTGGAAATCGGTGCGCCCGAGGTAGTCGACCTCGCCGCCCCGGGTCCACCGAGCGACGTCGCCGGTGCGGTACATCCGCTCCCCCGGTGCGCCGTACGGGTCGGCAACGAATCGTTCCGCGCTGAGACCGGGTCGGGACCGGTAGCCGCGAGCCAACCCGAGTCCGGACAGGTACAGCTCGCCGACGGCTCCGACCGGAACCGGCCGCAGCCGGTCGTCGAGAATGATGTTCCGGATACCCGCGGTGGGGAGACCGACAGTGATCTGCTGTCCGGGCACCAACGGGCCGGTGGCAGTCGAGAGAACCGTCGTCTCGGTCGGGCCGTAGCCGTTGAAGAAGCGGCGACCCGGCGCCCACTTCGCCATCAGTTCCGGCGGGCAGGCCTCACCCGCGACGGCGATGACGCGCAGGTGGTCGAGGCCGGACGGATCGACGGATGCCAGCGCCGACGGGGTGATCATCATGTGGGTGACCCGCTGACGACGCAGCAGATCCGCGAGTTCCTCACCGCCCCACACGTCCGGCGGGGTGACCACCAGGGTGGTGCCGACCCGGACCGGCAGCACCAGTTCGTAGATGGACACGTCGAAGCTCGGGGACACGACGTGCAGGGTGCGCATGTCGGGCTCGACCGGGAAGTCGTCGACCATCTGGTCGCCGATGTTGGAGAGGCCGGCGTGGGTGACCATGACGCCCTTGGGCAGCCCGGTCGAACCCGAGGTGTAGATGACGTACGCCGGGTTCGCGATCCGCAGCGGTCGGATGCGGTCCTCGTCGGTCACCGGCGCGGATGACAGCCCCGCCGCCTGCGCCTCGATCTCGTCCAGCGTCACCCACGCGACCGAATCGGGCAGCTGCGCACGATGCTCGTCCACGGTCACGCCGATCACCGCCGCAGAGTCGGTGACCATGTGGGTGATGCGGTCGTCCGGGTAGGACGGGTCGACCGGCACGAACGCGGCACCCGTCTTCACCACCGACCACATCGCGAAGACCGACTCCACGGACCGGCGGATTGCCAGCGCCACAACGGTTTCCGGACCGGCACCGTGGGCGATCAACGCGCGGGCCAGTCGAGAGGACCGCTCGTCCAGCTCGCGGTACGTCAGCTGTCCGGTCTCGCCGGTCAGAGCGAGCACGTCGGGGTTGCGCGCCGCGGAGGTCGCGAAGATGTCCGCGAGCAGCCGCGGATCGGAGGCGCTCCGCAGGCCGTCCGGACCCACCGTCGAATCGACGCGTCGCACCAGGTCGGCACGCTCGTCGACGGCCAGGATCTCGATGTCGCCCACCGCGACCGCCGGCTCGACCAGGATCGACTCGAGGATCCGCACGAACCGCTCGGCGAAGCCGGCCACCGTCGACTCGTCGAACAGGTCTGTGGCATAGGTGAACTCGGCTGCCATCGGCTCGTCGGCCGCACCGTGCTGCAGGGTCAACTGCAGGTCGGTCTTGGAGCTGTCGAGGTTCGCCTCCTCCATGGAGACGGTCAACCCCGGCAGGTCGATGGCTGCCGGGCCCAGGTTCTGGAACGAGAGCGCGACCTGGAACAGCGGGGACCTTGCGGTGGAACGCTGCGGATTGATCACCTGCACGAGGCGTTCGAACGGCACGTCGGCGCGCCCGAACGCATCCAGGTCGCGGCGGCGCACCTGCGCCAGCAGGTCCTCGAACGACGCGTTCCCGTCGACCTCGGTGCGCAGCACCAGGGTGTTGACGAACATGCCGATCATGTCGTCGAGCGCCTGCTCGCCGCGCCCGGCGACCGGGGTGCCGATCGCGATGTCGGAGGTGCCGCTCAGCCGCGCCAGCAGCACGGCGAGCACGGCGTGCACGACCATGAACGGCGTGAGCCCACGGGCCTGGGCGAAGTCCTCGAGTGCACGCCGCGTCGCCGCCGGCACCTCGAAGGGCAGGCGTCCTCCTCCGAAGGTCTGGACTGCCGGTCGCGGACGGTCGGACGGCAGGTCGAGCTGATCCGGCAGACCTGCCAGCGTCTCTCGCCACTGCGCGATCTGACGCGAGATCACGCTGTCCGGGTCGGCCTCCGACCCGAGCACCTCACGCTGCCACAGGCTGTAGTCGGCGTACTGGACCGCCAGCGGCGCCCAGTTCGGCGCCTCGCCGGCCACCCGTGCCGTGTAGGCGAGCACGATGTCGCGGGCCAGCGGCCCCATCGAGAAGCCGTCGGCACTGATGTGGTGCACGACCATCAGCAGCACGTGCTCGGTACTGCTCAGCTCGAACAGTTGCACCCGCACCGGCGCGCTGGTGGTCACGTCGAAGCCGGTGCCCACCGACTCCGCCACCCGCGCGGCCAGGGTCTGCTCGTCGACTCGGATCGGCGCCAGGTCGAGCGTCGTCTCCGACATCGGGACGATCTGCTGGACCGGGCCGTCGGAGCCGTACGGGTACGCCGTCCGCAGCACTTCCTGGCGTTCGAACACGTCGAGCACGGCCGCTTCGAGCGCCGCGACGTCGAGTCGGCCGGAAAGCCTGATGCCGCCGGGGATGTTGTACGCGGCGGAGTCCGGTGCGATCCGGTTGAGCACCCACATCGGCTGCTGCGCCAACGACAGCGGAATCTGCTCCGGACGCGCACCGGCAACCAACGCGACGCGGTCACCGTCACCGGTGTGCGCCTGCACCCGGGTCGCGAGTTCGCCGACGGTGGGGGCCTCGAACAGCCAGGCCACCGGAATCCGGGTCTCGCGTGCGGCGCCCAGTCGGGCCGCGACCTGGGTGGCCACCAGCGAGTTGCCGCCGAGGGCGAAGAAGTCGTCGTCGAGGCCGACAGTGCCGGCGCCGAGAACGTCTGCGAAGACCTGCGCCACGAGCCTCTCGACGTCCGTGACCGGCGCCCGGAACTCAACCGCCTCGAACTCGGGATCCGGCAGGGCCTTCCGGTCGATCTTGCCGTTGATGTTCAGCGGCAGAGCTTCCAGCGCCACGAAGGCCGAGGGCACCATGTAGCTCGGCAGGGCCGCCGTCGCGGCCGCCTTCAGCTGCGCCACGTCGAGGTCGACTCCCGTCGCGGGCACCACGTACGCGACCAGCCGGTCGCCGGTGCGCTCGTCCGAACGGGCGGTCACGACCACCGCCGCGACGGACTCCTCGCGCGCGAGCGCGGCCTCGATCTCGCCGAGCTCGATGCGGAAGCCGCGGACCTTGACCTGGAAGTCGCTGCGCTCGAGGTACTCGAGCTCGCCGTCCGCGCGCCAGGTGACCAGGTCTCCGGTGCGGTACAGGCGCGCGCCCGGCGCACCGAACGGATCGGCAACGAACCGGTCCGCGGTCAGGTCGGCGCGCCCGTGGTAGCCGCGCGCCAGCTGGGCACCGGCGAGGTACAGCTCGCCTGCCACCCCGGCGGGTACCGGGTTGAGTCGACCGTCGAGGACGTAGACGCGGGTGTTCCATTCCGGTGCGCCGATCGGCACCGAGGTGACGTCGAGATCGGTGACCTCGTGCGAGGTCACCGAGACCGCGGCCTCCGTCGGGCCGTACAGGTTGAACAGGCTCGCGGCGTTCGACGCCCGGAACGCCTGCGCGGTCGCCGCGGGCAGCGCCTCGCCGATCGCGAGCACACGGCGCAGCGAATCAGACAGTGCGCCATCGGATGCGGCGACACCGAGCATCGACACCATCGACGGCACCGCGTGCAGCGTGGTGACGGCCTGCGTCCGGATCAGGCCGAGCAGGTAGTCCGGATCCTGATGGCCGCCCGGCTTCGCGATGACAAGGCGACCGCCCGAGACCACCGGAGTCCAGAACTCCCACACGGACAGGTCGAAGGTGGCGGCGGTCTTGAGAAGGGCCGCGTCGGAACCGTCGAGCCCGAACTCCGCACGCATCCACAGCAACTGGTTGACGATCGCCGAATGGCTCACGGCCACACCCTTGGGCCGGCCGGTCGAACCCGACGTGAAGATCACGTAGGCCGGGTGCTGCGGGCGCAGCGGGCGGATCCGGTCGGCGTCCGTGATCGGGGCATCCGAGTATCCGGAGAGGTCCTCGCGGTCCAGAAGAAGGACAGACCTGTCCCCTGCTCCGTCGAATTCGTCTCGCGCGGTGGACAGCACGCAGACCGGGTTCGCGGTCTCGAGAATGTGTCCGATCCGCTCGGCCGGGTGGTCCGGGTCGACGGGCACGTAGGCACCGCCCGCCACGGCGACCGCGTACATCCCGACAACCAGGTCCGTCGAGCGCCGGATGGCCAGCGCGACCAACGACTCGGGGCCGACGCCGTGCTCGATCAGCCTGCGCGCCAACCGGTTCACGCGTGCGTCGAACTCGCGGTAGCTCAGTTCGGCGCCCTCGGACCACAGAGCCAGCGCGTCCGGGGTCGCCGCGACCTGCGACGCGAACAGGTCGGCGAGGGTCCGGTCGGTGAACTGCTCGTCGGTGTCGTTCCACCGCGCCAGCAGGCACTCGCGCTCGGCAGCGTCGAGGATGTCGAGATCGCCGACGATCGCATCCGGATTCGCGACGGCCGTCTCCACGATGCGCAGGAAGCGCTCGGCGAACCGCTCGACCGAGGCCTGGTCGAACAGGTCCGTCGCGTAGTGGAACATCGCGTCCACGCCGGCAGGCGCGCCGTCGGAGTCGAAGCGCTCGGTGAGGAACAACTGCAGGTCGAACTGCGTGATCTGGTTGTCGATCTCGAGGGCCGACACCGTGAGCCCGGGCAGTTCGAGAGACTTCTGGGCCACGTTCTGGAACGAGAAACCGACCTGGAACAGCGGATGCCGCGCGGTCGACCGGGTCGGGTTCAGAACCTCGACGAGGCGCTCGAACGGCACGTCGGCGTGACCGAACGCCGCCAGGTCCGACTCGCGCACCGCCGACACCAGCTCGGCGAAGGACTTCGCCGCGTCGACGTGGGTGCGGAAGACCAACGTGTTGACGAACATGCCGATCAGGTCGTCCATCGCGGCCTCGCCGCGACCGGCGATCGGAGTGCCGACCGCGATGTCGTCGGTGCCGGACAGTCGTGCCAGCAGCAGCGCCAGCGCGGTGTGCGTGGCCATGAACACCGTCGCACCCTGTCTGCGGGCAACCTGGGTCAACCCGCGGTGCAGGCGGGCGTCGAGCTCGAAGGCCACCCGCCCACCCTGGTTGGAACGCACCGCGGGACGGGGACGATCGCTCGGCAGGTCGAGCTGATCCGGAATTCCGGCAAGTGCCTGCCGCCAGTAGTCGAGCTGCTGGCCGGCCAGCGAAGTCGGGTCCTCCTCCGAACCGAGCAGCGCACGCTGCCACAGCGCGTAGTCCGCGTACTGCACGGGCAGCTCCGACCACGCGGGTGTAGCGCCCGAGAGCCGAGCGGCGTAGGCAGTCATCACGTCGCGGACGAACGGCGTGATGGACGAGCCGTCTGCGGCGATGTGGTGCACCACGAACGCAAGAACGAACTCGGTGCTGTCCAGCTGGAACAGCCGCACCCTCAGCGGAACCTCGACCGTGACGTCGAACGGTCCGGTCGCGAACTCGAACAGGTGCTGCGGCAGCTCGTCCGCGCTCACCCGGACCGGAGTCAGGTCGCGGGTCACCGCGTAGGGCGCCTCGATCACCTGGACCGGGCCGTCAGCGGTCTCCGGGTAGAGCGTCCGTAGCGACTCGTGCCGTGCGATCACGTCGGCCAGCGCGGCCTCCAGTGCGCCCCGATCGAGCTCACCCGAGAGCCTGATCCCCATCGGGATGTTGTAGGCACTCGAGCTGGTGTCGAAACGGTTGAGGAACCACATCCGCGACTGCGCCAGCGACAGCGGAATCTGCTCCGGACGGTCCTGCGCGACCAACGCCGGCCGAGCGCCGGTGCCGGCGATAGTGCCGGCCGTGGCCGCGAGATCGGCGACGGTCGAGGCCTCGAACAGCGTCCGCACCGGGACGCGGGTGTCGAGCGCGGCACCGATCCGGGCCACCACCTGCGCCGCGATCAGGGAGTTGCCGCCGAGCTCGAAGAAGTCGTCGTCGAGTCCGACCCGGTCGAGACCGAGCACCTCGGCGAACACGCCGGCCACGATCTCCTCGGCGGGGGTCGACGGGGCGCGGTACTCCCGCGCCTGGATCACCGGTGCCGGCAACGACTTCCGGTCCAGCTTGCCGTTGGCGGTCAGCGGGATCTCGCCCAGCACCACGAACGCGGACGGCACCATGTACTCGGGCAGCCGCTCGGCGGCACCGTCGCGGACCACGCCGACCTCGAAGTCGGGACCACTCGGCACCACGTAGGCGACCAACGTCGCGTTGCCGGGCACGTCCTCGCGCACGATCACCGCGACCTGCGCGACCGAATCCTGCGCCAGCACAGCCGCTTCGATCTCGCCGAGCTCGATGCGGAATCCACGCACCTTCACCTGGTCGTCCGCGCGGCCCAGGTACTCGAGCTCGCCGTCGCGGTTCCACCGCGCCAGGTCACCGGAGCGGTAGAGCTGCCCCGACCCGAACGGATCGGCCACGAAGCGGCCGGCCGTCAGTGCCGGCTGGCCCAGGTAGCCGCGCGCCAACTGCACACCGGCGACGTACATCTCACCGGGCACGCCCACCGGCGCGGGCTGCAGACGCTTGTCGAGTACGTACACCCGCAGTCCGTCGATCGCCTGGCCGACGATGCTCGCCGACGCGGCGGCGGCGGTCTCGGCGTCGATCTTGCGGTACGACACGTGCACCGTCGTCTCGGTGATGCCGTACATGTTCACCAACGCAGGTGCGTGGTCTGGATGCCGGTCGTACCAGTCGCTCAGACGCCGCAGCTCCAGCGCCTCACCACCGAACACCACGTGCCGCAGAGCCAGCTCCGCGGGCGACTGCCGGTCGGCCTCCACCAACTGGTAGAACGCCGACGGCGTCTGGTTCAGCACCGTCACCCGCTCGCGGGCCAGCAGTTCCAGGAACTGCTCCGGCGACCGCGACGTGTAGTAGTCGACGACCACCAACGTGCCGCCGTACAGCAGCGGACCCCACAGCTCCCACACCGAGAAGTCGAACGCGTACGAGTGGAACATCGTCCACACGTCGGACTCGTCGAATCCGAACCGTCGCTCCGTGTTCGACATCAGACGGGTCACCGTCCGGTGCGGAACCTGCACGCCCTTCGGGCGACCGGTCGAACCCGACGTGTAGATCACGTAGGCCACGTTGCCGGGCCGCAACGGCGACACCCGGTCGGCGTCGGTGACCGACTCGGCCGACACCGTCGACAGGTCGACGACGTCCAGCTCGAGCACGGGAAGCGCGGCAGGCAAAGCGATCTCACGACCCGACCACGTCACCACGCAGACCGGTGCCGCGTCGGTGAGCATGTACTCGATCCGGTCTGCCGGATACGTCGGATCCACGGGCAGGTATCCGCCACCGGCCTTGAGCACCGCCAGCAGCGCCACCACCAGGTCCAGCGACCGCGGAAGCGCGACGGCCGCCAGGGTCTCCGGGCCCACACCCGACGCGATCAGGGTGCGCGCCACCGTGTTCGTGCGCTCGTCGAGCTCGCGGTAGGTCAGCTGGCCGTCACCGAACCGCACAGCGACGTGGTCGGGGAAGCTCGCGGCCGCGGCGCAGAACCGCTCGACGAGCGTGGCGTCCGCACCCGCGTCCGCACCCGCCTCCGGCCAGACCTCGAGCACATGACGACGCTCGCCGCCCGAGAGCAGGTCGATGTCGCCGACCGCGGCAATCGGATCGGCCGACACCGCATGCAGCAGTCGGACGAATCGGTCGGCGAAGGACTGCATGGTCGAATCGTCGAAGAGGTCGGTGGCGTAGGTGAGTTCGGCCGACATCCCCGCGGGCGAGCCGTCGTCGGAGAAGGTCTCCGCCATCGTCACCTGCAGGTCGAACTTGGCGACGCGGGCGTCGATCTCGACGCCGCTCACCGTCAACCCGGGCAGCTCCAGCGTCGGCACGTCCATGTTCTGGAAGGTCAACGCCACCTGGAACAGTGGGTGCCGCGCCTGCGAACGCGCCGGACTGAGCACCTCCACGAGCCGCTCGAACGGCACGTCCATGTGCGCGAAGGCCGCGACGTCGACCGCCCGGGTCTGCCCGAGAATCTCCTCGAAGCTGGTTCCGGCGTCGACCTGGGTGCGCAGCACCAATGTGCCGACGAACATGCCGACGAGGTCGTCGAGTGCGGCCTCGCCCCGCCCGGCAACCGGTGCGCCGACCGCGATGTCCGAGGTGCCCGACAGCCGCGCCAGAAGCACCGACAACGCCGCGTGCACGACCATGAACAGGGTTGCGCCCTGCGCTCGGGCCAGGCCGCGCAGTTCGCGATGCAGATCGACGTCGAGCGTGAAGCGGTGCGCCGCACCGCGATACGACGCCACCGCCGGCCGAGGCCGATCACTCGGCAAGTCGAGCTGGTCCGGCAACCCGGCCAGCGTGTCCGACCAGTGCTGCAACTGCGTCGACACCAACGAGTCGGGATCCGCTTCGGACCCGAGCACCTCACGCTGCCACAGTGCGTAATCCGCGTACTGCACCGGCAACGGCGACCACGCCGGCGCCACACCCGCGGACCGCGCCGCGTACGCGGCCATCACGTCCCGAACCAGCGGGCCCATCGACCAGCCGTCGGCACTGATGTGGTGCACCACCAACACCAGAACGAACTCGGTGGGCGAGATCTGCAGCAACGTGACCCGCAACGGAACCTGCTCTGTCACGTCGAACCCGGTCGTGGCCTCGCGGACCAGCGACTCGAACACCTCGGCCTCGTCGACCGTGACGGGGGTCAGGTCCGGCATCGCCTGCGAGACGGGCACGATCACCTGAACCGGACCGTCGGCAGTATCCGGGTACACCGTGCGCAGGACCTCGTGGCGCTCGAGCAGGTCGGCGACCGCGCCGCGCAGCGCAGCGATGTCCACCAGACCGCTCAGCCGCACCGCGACCGGAATGTTGTTCATCGCGGACGCGGTGTCGAACTGGTTCAGGAACCACATGCGTGACTGCGCCGGCGACAGCGGAATCCGCTCCGGGCGTGGCCCGGCGGTCAGCGCGATGCGACCGCCGTCGCCTTCGAGATCGCCCACTGCCGCCGCCACTGCGGCAACAGTCGAGCTCTCGAACAGCGTCCGCACCGGCACCTTGGCGTCGAGCGCGGCACCGATCCGGGCCACCACCTGCGCCGCGATCAGCGAGTTGCCGCCCAGCTCGAAGAAGTCGTCGTCGAGTCCGACCCGGTCGATCCCGAGCACCTCGGCGAACACGCCCGCCACGATCTCCTCGGCAGGGGTCGACGGCGCCCGGAACTCCCGGACATCCGCGGCCGGCACCGGCAGCGCCCGACGATCCAGCTTTCCGTTCGCCGTCAGCGGGATCTCGTCGAGCACCACGAACGCGGACGGCACCATGTAGTCGGGCAGCAGTGCTGCGGCGCCGTCGCGCACGGCCGACACGTTGACCGCCGCAGTGTCGGCAGGCACCAGGTACGCCACCAGACGCGTGCTACCCGGCACGTCCTCGCGCACGATCACCGCGACCTGCGCGACCGAATCCTGCGCCAGCACAGCCGCTTCGATCTCGCCGAGCTCGATGCGGAATCCACGCACCTTCACCTGGTCGTCCGCGCGACCGAGGTATTCCAGCTCGCCGTCACGGTTCCACCGGGCCACATCGCCCGAGCGGTACAGCGCGGAGCCGTACGCGTCGAACGGGTTCGCCACGAACCGGGCCGCGGTCAGCGCCGGCTGACCCAGGTAGCCGCGAGCCAACTGCACACCCGCGACGTACATCTCACCCGGTACCCCGACCGGGACCGGACGCAGGCGCTCGTCGAGGACGAACACCCGCAGACCCGCGATCGCCTGACCGACCACCGAGGCCGAGGCCGACGCCGCCATCGCCGCGTCGATCCTGCGGTACGACACGTGCACCGTCGTCTCGGTGATGCCGTACATGTTCACCAAAGCCGGTGCCGCGTCATCGTGCCGCGAGTACCAGTCCGACAAACGACGCAACTCCAGCGCCTCACCACCGAAGATCACGAACCGCAACGCCAACTCCGCCGGCGCCTGACGATCCGCCTCCACCAACTGGTAGAACGCCGACGGCGTCTGGTTGAGCACCGTCACCCGCTCCCGCGCCAACAGCTCCAGGAACTGCTCCGGCGACCGCGAGGTGAAGTAGTCCACCACCACCAACGTGCCGCCGTACAGCAGCGGACCCCACAGCTCCCACACCGAGAAGTCGAACGCGTACGAGTGGAACATCGTCCACACATCCGACTCACCGAACCCGAACCGCGGCTCCGTGTTCGACATCAGACGACCCACCGTCCGATGCGGAACCTGCACACCCTTCGGACGACCCGTCGAACCCGACGTGTAGATCACGTACGCGACGTTGCCCGGCCGCAACGGCGCCAGACGATCGGCATCGGCGACCGCCGCAGCCGACACACCAGCCAGGTCCACCGCGTCCAACTCGATCACGGGAAGACCGGCAGGCAAACCGATCTCACGACCCGTCCACGTCAACACACAGACCGGCGCCGCGTCAGTGAGCATGTACTCGATGCGATCCGCCGGATACGTCGGATCGACCGGCAGGTACCCGCCACCGGCCTTGAGCACAGCCAGCAGCGCCACCACCAGGTCGGCGCAGCGCGGCATGGCCACCGCCACCAACGACTCCGGCCCGACCCCGGCATCGATCAACACCCGCGCGAGGCGGTTCGACCTCTCGTCCAGCTCCCGGTAGTTCAGCGACGCACCCTCGAACCGCACCGCGACCGCGTCGGCGCGGCGCGCTGCGACTGCGCCGAACCACTCCACCAGCGTCCGCTCGACGCCGGCATCATTGCCGGACGAGTTCCACTGCGTCAGAACGGATTCGAGCTCACGCGACTCGAGTAGTTCGATGTCGCCGACCGCTGCGGCGGGATCGAGGACGACGGACTCGAGAATCCGCAGGAAGCGTCGCTCGAACTCACGCATCGTCTCCGCGTCGAACAGGTCCGTCGCGTAGGTCAGCTCCGCAGCAAGACCGGCTGCACCCGAATCACCCTTCGACTCGGTCAGATTCAGCTGCAGGTCGAACTTGGAGACCTGCTCGTCGTACTCGAGCGCGCGAATGCTCAGGCCCGGCAGCTCGAGTTCCGTGCGTGCCTGGTTCTGGAGCGAGAGCACCACCTGGAAGAGCGGGTGCCGTGCCTGTGAGCGCGCCGGGCTGAGCACCTCCACGAGCCGTTCGAACGGCACGTCCGCGTTACCGAACGCACTCAGGTCGTTCTCGCGCGTCTGCGACAGGATCTCGGTGAACGAACGCGCGGTGTCCACCTCGGTGCGCAGCACCAGGGTGTTGACGAACATTCCGACCAGGTCGTCGAGTGCGGCCTCGCCGCGGCCCGCGACGGGGGTACCGATCGCGATGTCCGAGGTGCCCGACAACCTCGCGAGCAACACCGACAACGCCGCGTGCACGACCATGAACACGGTGGTGCCCTGCGCTCGGGCCAGTTCGCCCAGCGCACCATGCAGGTCCGCACCGATCTCGAAGCGGTGCATCGCACCGCGGTACGACGCCACCGCGGGTCGCGGCCGGTCGCTCGGCAGGTCCAGCTGATCCGGCAGCCCTGCCAACGCCGCAGTCCAGTGCGCGAGCTGCGCGGCCGCGACCGAGTCCGGGTCCTGCTCGGATCCGAGCAACTCGCGCTGCCACAGTGCGTAGTCGGCGTACTGCACCGGCAACGGTGACCACGCCGGCGCCGCACCCTCGGACCGCGCCGCATATGCGACCATCACGTCGCGGGCGAGCGGCGCCATCGACCAACCGTCTGCGCTGATGTGGTGCACCACCATCGCCAGCACGAACTCGGTCTCTGACTTCCGGAGCAGCGTCACCCGTACGGGTGCCTGTGCGGTGACGTCGAATCCGGTCGAGAAGAACTCGACAAGGGCGGCCGGCAGGTCCGACTCCGCCACCACGGCGGGGGCGAGGGTGATTGCCACCTCGTCGGCAGGGAGCACGACCTGATGTGCGCCCGACTCGCCGTCCGGGAACACCGTCCGCAGCGCCTCGTGACGGCCGATCACGTCCGCCACCGCGCGCTCGAGGGCGTCGACGTCCAAATTGCCGGACATGGCGATCGCGAGCGGCAGGTTGTATGCCACCGACTCCGGATCGAAGCGGTTCAGGAACCACATGCGCTGCTGTGCCAGCGACAGCGGAAGCCGTTCCGGGCGTGCACCTGCGGTCAGGGCCGGTCGGCGAGCACCGGTGTGCGACTCGACGCGCGCCGCGAGCGCGGCGACGGTGGGCGCCTCGAAGAGGATTCGCACCGGGACGGTGGTATCGAGAGCTGCTCCCAGCCGCGCGGTCACCTGAGTGCCGATCAGCGAGTTTCCACCGAGTTCGAAGAAGTCGTCGTCGAGCCCCACCCGCTCGAGCCCGAGCACGTCGGCGAACACCTCGGCAACCGTCGACTCGAGGCGGGTCGACGGGGCACGGAAGGCGCGTGCCTCGAAAATCGGTGCCGGCAATGCCTTTCGGTCGAGCTTGCCGACCGGGGTCAACGGGATCGCGTCGAGGACCATGATCGACGCGGGCACCATGTGCGCAGGCAGGATGTCGGCCGCCGCGGCACGAACCACCGCCACGTCGAGGTCGACGCCCTCTGCCGCGCACAGGTAGGACACCAGTGCCGTGACACCGCCGACGCCCTGATGACCGAGCGTGACCGCGAAGTCGACCCCGGGCTGCGCCGCGAGCACCGCGTCGATCTCCCCGAGTTCGATTCGGAATCCGCGAACCTTCACCTGGAAATCGGACCGGCCGAGGTACTCGATCTCGCGATCCGCCGTCCACCGCGCGAGGTCACCGGTCCGGTACATCCGCTGGCCCGGCGCCCCGAACGGATCCGCCACGAACCTCTCGGACGTCATATCGGGACGCCCCACGTACGCCCGCGCCAGGCCCGCACCGACGACGTACAACTCCCCGACCACACCGGCAGGCACAGGCTGCAGCCTGGTGTCGAGCACGAGCGCGCCGATACCGGCGACGGGACCGCCGATCGTGATGGCCGTTCCTGCCGTCAACACGTCGGTGCTGGTGGCGAGCACTGTCGACTCGGTCGGACCGTAGGCGTTGATGAACCGGCGGCCCACCGACCACCGCGCCATCAGCTCGGGCGGGCACGCCTCACCCGCGACCATCAGGTGGGCGAGTTCGTCGAGCCCGGTCGGGTCGACCGTCGCAAGCGCGCCGGGCGTGATCATCGCGTGTGTGACCCGCTGTTCGCGAAGCAGGTCGGCGAGCTCGACACCGCCGAACACGCCGGGCGGCACGATCACCATGGTGGCGGCCGAGCCGAAGGCCATCAACGCCTCGTAGACCGCGACGTCGAAGCTCGGCGAGGCCACGTGCAGCGACCGTGATCCGGGTGCGAGACGGTAGTGGACCTGCTGGTGCAGGACGACATTCGCGAGACCGGCGTGGGTCACTGCAACACCCTTCGGGCGGCCCGTCGAGCCCGAGGTGTAGATGACGTAGGCCGGGTTCGCGAGCCGGAGCGGCGAGATCCGGTCGGTATCGGACACCGGGGCGGACGAGAGCCCGGCGCACCGCGACTCGACCTCGGTGGCGTCGAGAGCCAGCCAGGCCAGCTGACCGGGCAGCGCTCCCGCGAACGCCTCGAGCGTCACGCCGGTCACCGCGCCACAGTCGGACACCATGTGCGCGACCCGCTCTGCGGGGTAGTTGGGGTCGATCGGCACGAATGCGGCACCGGTCTTGGCGACCGCCCACACCGCGAGAACCGACTCGATCGACCTCGGAATCGCCACGGCAACAGCAGATTCCGGACCTGCACCCTCGGCGATCAGCACCCGTGCGAGACGAGAGGAACGCTCGTCGAGCTCGCGGTACGTCACTTCCCGACCGCCGGCGCCCACCAGGGCGACGGCATCCGGGTCCACCGAGACGGCATCGCTGAAGATCTGGTCCATCGTCCGCGGCGCGGGCAGCTCCGACGGCACGCAGGGCAGGACCCCACCCCAACGTCCGGAGAGGTCCGCGCGTTCGGCGGAGGTGAGGATCTCGACGTCACCCACCGGCGCACCCGGATCGGTGACGACGGCGTCGACAATTCGGATGAACCGCTCCGCGAAGTCGCTCACCGTCGATTCGGCGAAAAGGTCCTTCGCGTAGACGAACTCAGCCGCCACACCCTGGCCCGCGCCGGCGACGAAAGGCCGATCCGAGATGGTCAGCTGCAGGTCGAACTTGGACACGTCGACCCGGACCTCGTCGGCGGCGACCGTCAGGCCCGGCAGCTCGAGCTCGGCGCGATCCATGTTCTCGAAGGACAGCACCACCTGGAAGAGGGGATGCCGGGCGGTCGACCTGGCCGGGTTGAGCACCTGGACCAGCCGCTCGAACGGGACGTCGGCGTGCCCGAACGCGGCGAGATCGCTGTCGCGCACCTGCGCCACCAGATCGGCGAACGAGGCGTTCGGGTCCACCTCGGTGCGCAGCACCAGGGTGTTGACGAACATGCCGATGAGGTGGTCCAGGGCCTGCTCACCGCGACCGGCGACGACGGTGCCCACCGCGATGTCCGACGCGCCACTCAGACGCGACAGCAGCACCGTCAGCGCCGCATGCGTCACCATGAATGGAGTGACACCCCGAGAACGGGCGAAGCCGACGAGCGCCTCGTAGGTTCGCGCCGGAATCTCGAAGCCCAGGCGGCCGCCGTCGAACGACTGGATCGCCGGACGCGGACGGTCCGTCGGCAGGTCCAGCTGATCGGGAAGGCCCGCCAGAGTCGCCCGCCAGAAGTCGATCTGCTTGGTGGACAACGAATCACGGTCGTCCTCGGAGCCGAGGAGTTCACGCTGCCAGAGGGTGTAGTCCGCGTACTGGACTGCCAGCGGCTGCCACAGCGGCGCGATGCCTTCGACCCGGGCCGTGTAGGCCGCCATGACGTCGCGGGCGAGCACGGCGAGGGAGATTCCGTCCGCCGCGATGTGGTGCACCACCATCGCCACGGCGACCTCGGGGCGGTCCGTCGTCGCGGTGACCTCGAACACGCGGATGCGGATCGGAATCTGCGTCGTGACGTCGAACCCGCCGCCGGCGAACTCGGCCAGACGCTGGGCGAGATCCTGCTCGGCAATCGGTTCGGCCGCGTCCACCAGGTCGATCTCGTCGACCGGAACGACAACCTGCCGGGGACCGTTCGCGGAGTCGGGGAACACGGTGCGCAGCGACTCGTGCCGTTCGAGGACGTCGGTCAGCGCCGCCGCCAACGACTCCCCGTCCACCTGCCCGGCGAGCCGCACCACGAAGGGGAGGTTGTAGGTGGCCGCCGACTGGTCGAACTGGTTGAGGAACCACATTCGCTGCTGAGCCAGCGAGAGCGGCACGATGGCCGGTCGCGGGCGGGCGACCAGCGCGGGGCCGGAATCAACTGCACCGGAGAGCGATTCGATCCGTGCCGCGAGACCGGCAACGGTCGGAGCCTCGAACAGCATCCGGACGCCGATCCGGGTGCCGAACGCCGCACCGATGCGCGAGACCACCTGGTTGGCGATCAGGGAGTTGCCGCCGAGTTCGAAGAAGCTGTCGTCGGCACCGACTCGGTCGAGTCCGAGGACGTCGGCGATGATGCCGGCCACCAGCTCTTCGGACAGGCTGCGCGGCGCACGGAAGACAGTGTCGCGGTTGGCCGCCAGCGTCGGAACCGGCAGTGCCTTGCGGTCGAGCTTGCCGGAGGCGTTGAGCGGGAACTGCTCGAGGACCACCACTGCGGCGGGAACCATGTACGCGGGTAGTGATCGCATCACCGCGCCGCGGGCCTCGTCTGGCTCCACGACGGCGCCCGGCGCGGGGACCACGTACGCGATCAAGTGCTCGCCGGCCTGGGGATCGGACCGCACCACCACCACGGACTGCGCGACCTCGGCGAGGCCGAGCAGCGCGGTCTCGATCTCACCGAGCTCGATTCGCAAACCGCGCAGCTTCACCTGGAAGTCGGTGCGCCCGACGTACTCGAGCTCGCCGGACGAGTTCCAGGACACCAGGTCGCCCGTGCGGTACATCCGCTCACCGGTGTCGGAGAACGGGTTCGCCACGAACCGGTCCGCTGTCAGGTCACTGCGTCCGACGTACCCGCGAGCCAACTGAACACCGGCCAGGTACAACTCGCCCTCGACGCCGACCGGCACCGGCCGCAATCGAGAATCGAGCACGAACACCTGGGTGTTCCACACCGGCGCGCCGATCGGCACGGCGGCGGTGTCGGCCTCGGTGACCTCGTGGAACGTGACGTCGACCGCGGCTTCCGTCGGTCCGTACAGGTTGTGCAACCGCACCTGTGGCAGCACTTCGCGCAGGCGCGCAGCCGTGTCCGCGGGCAGCGCCTCACCCGAGGCGAACACCTGGCGCAGCGACGACGCCTGCGCCGCGGTCGGTTCCACCGCGAAGACCGCCAGCATCGACGGCACGAAGTGCGCCGTCGTCACGGACTCCTCCGCCATCACCTGCGCCAGATACGCCGGGTCACGATGCCCGTCAGGCACCGCGATGGCCAGTCGCGCACCAACCTGCAACGGCCAGAACAACTCCCACACCGACACGTCGAACGTCACCGGCGTCTTCTGCAACACGACGTCGTCCACGCCGAGTTCGTACTCCGCCTGCATCCAGTCCAGCCGGTTGACGATCGCGCGGTGACTGACGGCGACGCCCTTCGGCCGACCCGTCGAGCCCGATGTGAAGATGACGTACGCCGTGTTGTCCGCCGACAGCCCGGACACCCGCTCCGCATCGGCGATCGCTGCGGACGGATAGCCGGACAGATCGAGGGTGTCCACGAACAGGACAGACCTCTCCCCCGGCACCTCGAGTCCGTCACGCGAGGTGGACAGCACGCAGGCCGGGGCGGCCGTGTCGAGAATGTGCCCCACCCGCTCGGCGGGCTGATCGGGGTCGATCGGCACGTAGGCGCCGCCGGCCGCCAGCACCGCGTACACGCCGACCAGCAGGTCCAACGATCGCCGCATCCCGAGAGCCACCAGGGACTCGGGACCCACTCCCAGCGAAATCAGATGCCGTGCAAGACGATTCACCCGCTCGTCGAACTCCGAGTAGCTCAACGACTCGCCGTCGAACGACAGGGCGACCGAATCCGGGGTCCGGGCGACCTGCGACCCGAACACCGACACCAACGTGCCGTCCAGCGCGTCGTGCGCCGTGTCGTTCCAGTCGGTCAGCAGGGTCGCCAACTCGCCGTCCGAGACGGCGCCGAGCCGCCACACCTGCTCGGACTCACCGGCGGAGAGGAAGCGCTCGAAGTAGTCCAGGAACCGGGAGTGGTGCTGGTGCGCCTGGTCCTGCGTGTACAGATTCGGATTGGTCTCGAAGTCGACGTGCGTGCGTGTCCCGGCGACACTCTGGTAGAAGTTCACCGCCAGGTCCTCGACGGTGCCGGTCGACAAAATGTTGAACTCGCCGAGGACCGGCCCGAGCGTGATCTCGTTGTGGAAGAGCATGATGTTGACGAGGGGTCCGAGCAGGTCACGCGCCATCGCGGTCGACGACGCATCGCGACGGATGTCCTCGTGCCGGTACCGCTGGTGCCGCAGTGCGCCGGCAACCGCGACCTGGACGGACTTGAGCAGGTCGGCGACCGTGGTGTCCGCGCCGACGTGCAACCGGAGCGGCACCACGTTGGAGAGCATTCCGCCGGACTGGCGCATCGGGGCGGTGGTGCGCGCGGTGACCGGGAGACTCAGGATCACGTCCTCGGAGTCCGTCAACTGTGCCAGGTATCCGGCGAAGGCCGCGATGAGCATGCCCGCGGGCGATGAATCATGTTTTGCCACAGCAGAAGTCAGGAGACCATTGGCTTCGTCGGACAGTGCTGCGCTGGCCACCCCGTTGACGACGGCCGGCGGCGCCGTGCGTCCGCTTAGGCTGCTGCCCTCCTCCATGCCCGCGATCCGCTCGGCCCAGTACTCGCGGTCGGAAGCGAACCGGGAGCTCTCCCGGTAGGCGAGGTCTGCCTCGTTCAGGCTGCGCAGACTGCAGGCCTTCGACGGTGCGGGCTCCCGCCCCTCCAGCAGCGCCGAGTACAGCTCGGACACTCGCATCATGTACGCCATTGCGCCGAAGCCGTCGAGCGCGATGTGGTGGACCCGCGAGTACCAGAAGTACCGCTCGTCCTCGATGTGCAGCAGGGTGGCGCAGATCAGGCGGTCCTCGAGCAGGTCGAGCGGGGCTCCGAACTCGGCGCGCATCCACTCGTGCGCGGCCGCCTCGGGGTCCGCGTGACCGCGGAAGTCCTCGTACCCGACGTGGTCCTCGATGGACAGGTCGATGACCTGGTACGGAGTGCCGTCGACCTCGACGAGGCGAAGGAAGCCGGTGCCGAACTCCCGTGAACCGGTCAGGCTGGCCTCGTCGAGGAGATCGACGTCCAGCGGACCGCGGAGATCGACGTACTGGGCGATGTTGATCGGCACTTCGGGGTCGACGTGCTGGGCGTACCACATGCCGAGCTGCGCATGTGAGAGCGGGAAGGCCTCGTTCGCGTCACCGTGCGTGACGCGGTTCGTGCCGTCGAGTCCGTCGAACGCAGTCGGCTTCAACTGATACCCCTTATTCCGGAACAACTCATTCGTCCCTGTAAGCACCCAGGCCCGACGGCCGTCGTAACGAAAGCACCAAGGGCTACGACGGGCACGGTGGGCCGAAGACAGATTTCGACAAGAAGGAATCCGCTTCGCAGCGGGAAGTGAACGCGCCTACGGGCGCGTGATCGATCTATCGGCAGGTCATGGGGACGTCACGTACCTACACACACTCCACGCGGGGCCTGTCCATGGCTGCGCCGCGGTAACTCCATCATCGACTCCGCAGCGGGCACCTGCGTGAGATCAACGTCGATCCATCGTGTACTCACAGATCGCCCTCCCGAAGAACAATCACACCGCCGAACCGACGGCGTCCCGACCGCGACCGAGGCAGGACGCCTTCGACCGCACGAGGCAACTTACCGTGTTGCCGGGTGCGTTCGGGGCCTTTTGGACATTCAGTCGACAAGCGTCCAAGTTCGAATCGTTCGAATGACACAAGTCGCCCGCAGCCGAGCAGTCCGCCTCCGAAGCCGGACGCGTCTTCGCAGGTCAGGCATCACGGAGGGGCGAGTTGTGCGATTTGGTCGTTAGTCACAGGAAAGTTGTGATCTGATCACAGTCCGTGATGTAGCCTCACAAGATGGTCGGGTTTGCTGGCAGGCAACCCGGGCCGTTCCGGCCGACTACGCCCGCAACCGGCGGTGCGGTAGCTGCGCTACTGTGGCGCTCAGCGGACCGAAGAGACGGAACTGCATCGAACGGCCTGGTGCCGACTTCAACGGTCGAGTGCCCACCGCTCCTCTACCTTGGCGAGGTGCCAGTAGCCGATGGCGACGGCCCAGACCGCGACGAACGTCCCGACGATCAGGAACCCGACGTTGTCGAGGCTCACGTTGGTGATCGTCCCGGTGACCGGATCCGTGAGGCCGAGTCTGTCGTGCAGGATGGTCACCAGTTCGATGGTGCCGATGATCAACGCGACCGCCGCCGAGAGGCCGGTGACGGTGATGTTGTAGTACACCTTGCGGACCGGGCTCGAGAAGGCCCACCGGTAGGCGACGCTCATGAAGGCGCCGTCGAGAGTGTCGAACAACGTCATCCCGGCGGTGAAGAGCAGCGGCAGTACCATGATCGCGTACCACGGCAGACCGGACGCGGCGGTGCTGCCTGCCAGCACCAGGAGCGCGATCTCGGTCGCGGTGTCGAAGCCGAGGCCGAAGAGCAAGCCGATCGGATACATCTGCCACGGATGCCTGATCGACCGGGTCAGTGGGCCGAGGATGCGCGCGATGAACCCGCGCGAGTTCAGCTTCGCCTCGAGTTCCGCATCGTCGTAACAGCCGCGACGCATGCCCCGAAAGACCCTCACGATGCCGGCGAGCGCGATCAGGTTGATGGTGCCGACGAGAAACAGGAACAGGCCCGACACCGAAGTCCCGACCACGCCGAGGGTCTGATGGGCACCGGAGCCGTCGTCGACGAGGGTGCTCACCAGTTTGGCGCCGAACGCGATCAACATTGCCAGCACCACGACCACCGTCGAATGGCCCAGGGCGAACCAGAATCCCACCGAGACGGGACGCTTGCCAACGGCGAGCAGCGTACGAGTGGTGTTGTCCACTGCGGCAATGTGGTCAGCGTCGAACGCATGCCGGACGCCGAGGGTGTAGGCCGTGACGCCGAGACCCATCCCCAGCACCGCCGAACCGAGCGCGTAGTGCGCAGGCACCACGACGAATACCAGCACACCCCACGCCACGACATGCATGGCGACGATGACCGTCAGCAAACCCGCAAACCTGACGGTGTCCTCACGCCGCCACCTCGAGCCGGCGGACGGCTCCGCAGAACCGGTGATGTCGGAAACGCTCACGGTGTACCGCCTTTGCTGTGCCTCGACTCCGCGGCGCCACCGCGGATCACCCCGTGCTGGACTGGGACGAACTTGTGCTTCGGAAGCAGGAACATCCACGTCACGATGACGAACGGGCCGGTTCCCGCGGGCAGCGAGATCGGCGCGAACGCCGAGACGAGCGCGGCGTGGACGACGACCGTCACCAGAACCCCGAACATCGCGTACACCAGAATCCGCCAGGACGGCTGGTAGAACACCGAGCCCAGTGCGATCGCCGTCAGCACCGAACTCAGGCCGTACAGTCCGTTGCCGACGTCGACGGAGTTGGCGCCCAGCGCGAGGACGGTCGCCGTCGCGACCCCGGACCCGATCAACGCGAACACCGCCGCCCACCGCGACGCGACCAACAGAGCTATCGCGAAGATGACTCCGGTGACGGTGTTGTCGATCAGGAAGATCTGCGCCAGATTGCGAAACAACGTGTCCCACAGATACCCGACGGTGATGTGGGTGTGCATCGAGGCGTCGCCGACGTGCTGCGGGAACTGGCCGGCACCGAGCCCCGGCGTCTCGATCCGGAGGAATTGAAAAGCACCGAGCAGAAAGATCCAGTTGACCAGGTTGAACGGGAAGGTCAGCGCCGCCACTCCCCAGGTCTTGAAGACATTGGCGGTGGCCAGGAACACCACCGTCGAGGTTGCCGAACCCACTACCAGAAACGCCCACATCATCGGACCGGCCAGAAAAGTGGGGAACGCCGCACCGACCAGAATGCCGTTGTACCCGAAGAGGCCGACCCGCAACGAGGTGGTGTCGGCGTTGAGTAGACCGCCGGTCACCGTCGCGACCACGAGTCCGACGACCGCACCGACCATCACCGAGATCGTGCGCGCGGAGACTGTCCCCCAAGCGATTCCGATCAGGAATAGCAACCCGGTCAGCGCATTGCCCTGGAACATCACCTGCCCTGCGCCCTTGAGGTTGGTGTCGACGAACCGCAACGTCGCGTGGCGTTGCACCACCCGGTCCCAGGACTCCGTGAGTGGGTCCATCACCGCCACCTCAGTCCTCGCCGCCTTGTCAACCCCACAGCGGCACAGGAGGAATCGGCGCGTCGAGCACCGTCCGTCGCACCACCGCCCAGAACTCGCGCACCTTCTCCCGCACCGGAGCGCTCTCGGGCCCGAGCACCTTGTAGATCAGTCCCGCATCGTTCGGCAGCCAGCTTGCTCCGGCGACCGTCATCTCTCCGTCCTGTCTGCCCGGCACGAGTTGCTCGATGATCATGTCCGCGTTCGCTTTGGGGGTGAGCAGTACGACGTTGCCGAAGACGTCGTACTCACCCATCGCCCCGGCCAACCGGACCGGCCAGTGTGCCGGCTCGATCAGCAACTTCTCGGTGAACAGGTCCGTGCCGTCGGGTCGCCGGGCGTTGGTCAGGGTCGAGTACAGGTCGTACTCGAAGACCTCACCGCGGTGGTGTTTGCGTCCCGGCATCACCGTCTCGGCGAACAACAGCGTCGCGGTCGGATCGATCGTGATATCGGTGCGGGCCACGTAGCGCGCATGCCGGTGCGGGATCGTCGTGCCCGGCATCAGTTCCAGATACGAGTCGTGACCCAATGTCAGAGTCTGCTCCTGGGAGGCGAAGTTGGCATCCATCTCGTGCACCTTCGTCGCCGACTGGGTGGTCACGTACGCCATCGAACCCGGCTCCATGCTGATGTCGATGTGGAGCCGATCCCCCTGCAGCACGCACCCGGAGGTGGTGATCATGTACACGCACGGCATGCCGGGCAGGGCCTCGTCCCAGTAGAGGGCCTGCTGCACCAGCAGCGGGGCCTTGCGGTACAGGTGCCCCAGAACGGACCGCTCTCCGCGATCCTCGAATCGCATCTCGAGGATCCCGGTCTTGACCACTCGACCGGACGGGGCCTGTTTCGGCTCGTCCTGGTAAGGCGCCAACTCCGGGACTGCGAGCACGTTCACGTCGCGGCCACATCTGCCCCCTCGGGGCTGTCGAAGAGAACACCGTGCACGATCTCGTCCACCACGTCACCGATCCCCTCCCCGGTAAGGCAGTTGGTGAAGATGAACGGCTTCCCTCCCCGCATCAGCGTCGAATCCCGGGCCATCACGTCGAGATCCGCGTGTACGTACGGGGCCAGGTCGGTCTTGTTGATCACCAGGATGTCCGATTGAGCGATACCGGGACCGTTCTTGCGCGGTATCTTGTCGCCGGCCGCGACATCGATGACGTAGATGAAATAGTCCACCAGCGCCGGACTGAACGTCAGGGTGAGGTTGTCGCCACCGCTCTCGATGAACACCACATCGGTGCCGGGGAACTGTTCCTCCATGTCCTCGACGGCCGCAAGGTTCATACTCGGGTCCTCGCGTACCGCGGTGTGTGGGCAGGCACCAGTCTCGACACCGACGATCCGTTCCTCGATGAGCACGCCCTTGAGCGAGCGCCGGACATGCTTGGCGTCCTCCGTCGTCACCACGTCGTTGGTGATCACCAGGACACTGGTCCCCCTGGTGACGAACACCGGGGTGATCGCCTCGATGAGTGCCGTCTTGCCCGATCCCACCGGTCCGCCGATCCCGATACGGGTTGTCTTCTTCATCGTTGCCCCTCTAGTTCATGAACATCCGGACGTGAGATCGCACGTGCACCGCGGCAAGAATGTCGGCCATCGGTGCGAAGGTGGACATGTCGTCCAGGGTGCGCTCGGCAATCTCCGCGTACAGCCCGGCGGTGTTCCCGTTGACCTCGTAGAGAATCTGTTGCGTGTCAACATGGTCGACGCGCAGGGTTCGCAATGCGGCGCCGAGGATCGTCATCGCGACGCCGTACTGGTGCGCGACGAAGGCATCCTGCTCGGGAGAGTTCATGTCCGCGAAGGCGATTCCCACTCCCACCGGATAGGTCCCCGGCGTGTCCGCTGCGACGATTGCGGTCAGCCACTTGCCCAGTACCACGCCGCCGCCGAGTCGGACCCCGAGTTCGGCCAGTTTCTTGCCCATCCGGGTCGACATCGTCCGGGCTTCCTCGTTGAGCTTTCGGCTGAAGACTGCATGGTCGGCAGCCAGCACCCCGACGAAGTCGCCTGCAGTCGCGGACCGATGGGCGGTCAGCAGCGCGACGCCGTCACAGGTGGCGGCCTGGCGGCCCGCGGTGAGCACGAACTCCCGGAGTGTGGCGGCATCGGTGACCACCCCTTCCGACACCGCGGATTCGAGCCCGTTGGAGAAGGAGAACGATCCTGTCGGAAACATCGAATCCGCGAACTGGGCGATCCGTGCCGCGCGAGTGATGTCGACGTCCGTCGTGTCGAGGCTAGGGCGCATGGGTGTGCCCTTCGCCTTCGCGCGCGGCCGCCCCGAACAGCCGGCGAGCCTCGTGTGGGGCCAGGTACGGGATCACCTCCGCACCCGGCCGGAAGTCGTACGTAATACCTTCGAACGCATGGGTTTTCATCACCGATCCCATCACCGCCCTGTCCACGGTGAGCGGGACGTACACCTTGGTGCCTTTCACCACCGCCGGCCAATGCTGATTCCCGATCGCGTGTCCGAGCTCCAGGCAGGTCTGGACCACGACGTCCGGCATGGACCCGAGCAGGCCGGACAGTTCGACCTCCATCACGTCCTTCAGGTCGATCTGTGCCACCAGGAGGGCATTGCCGTCCTCGTCCCAGGCCAGCACATCCCCGTCTCGCAACTGGACCCCGCGGTCGAGCGAGAGCGCAATCTCCTTCCCGCCCTTCGTATTGCGGCGGAGCCGGCTTTTCTGTGCCTCCCACTGGTCGAGCACCAGACGGTCGACCGTCGCAGCGTGCCGGCGGGACCGCCAGACGGGGTCGTCGACATTGCCGAGGATCGCGTTGATCCGAACGGGCTGCCCCTGAGGGGGCGTGAGCCTCTGTGTCACGGTGTCCCCTAACTGAAGAAATAGAGTTGGCCCAGGCGAGTGAACTCCGCCGGTTCGACGTATGCGTGTACGCCGTCCGCGGTGACCGCGAAGGTTTCCGGATCCACCTCGATGCGCGGGGTCGCGCTGTTGCGCACCATGTCTCGTTTGGTGACCGTTCTGGTCCCCTGCACCGGCATCACCTGCCGCTCGAGACCGAGCCGTTCCTTGATCCCGGCGTCGGCTGCCGCCCGGGAAACGAAGGACACGCAGGTCTGCTGCAACGCCTTACCGAACGCCCCGTACATCGGACGCATGATCACCGGCTGGGTGGTCGGAAGCGAGGCATTGGCGTCACCCATCGCGTACCAGTTGATCAACCCGCCCTTGATCACCGCCTTGGGTTTGGCACCGAAGAACGCCGGCTCCCAGAGCACCAGGTCCGCAAGCATGCCCGACGCCACCGAGCCGACGACATGCGCGATGCCGAATGTCAGCGCCGGATTGACGGTCACCTTGGCGACGTAGCGCAACACCCGGAAATTGTCGTTTCCCGGCGCATCCTCGGGGAGTTTGCCCCGGGCACGCTTCATGCAGTCCGCGGTCTGGATGGCGCGCAACCACACCTCCCCGACCCTGCCCATCGCCTGCGAGTCGCTGGAGACCATCGAGATGACCCCGGTGTCCTGGAGCACGTTCTCGGCACCGATCGTCTCCGGCCGCACCCGACTCTCGGCGAACGAGACATCCGAGGGCACTTTCGGATTCAGGTTGTGGCACACCATGATCATGTCGAAGAGTTCGGCCTGGGTGTTGATGCTGTAAGGCAAGGTCGGACTGGTCGATGCGGGTAGCACGCTGTCCTCGCCGGTGACCCGGAGGATGTCCGGCGCGTGCCCGCCGCCGGCGCCCTCGCTGTGATACGTGTGGATGGTCCGACCCTCGAACGCCGCGATGGTGTCCTCGATGTAGCCGGCCTCGTTGAGGGTGTCCGAGTGCAGCGCCACCTGGACATCCATCTCGTCGGCGATCTCGAGCGCGGCGCGAAGTGCGGCCGGGGTCGAACCCCAGTCCTCATGCACCTTGAATCCCGCTGCGCCGGCCCGGATCTGCTCGACGAGCGAGTTCCGTCCGGACGAGTTTCCCTTTCCCAGCATCACGATATTGAGCGGTATGCCCTCGTTGGCCTTGAGCATCATCTCCACGTTCCAGACCCCCGAGGTGACGGTGGTCCCGTTTGTGCCGTCGGTGGGCCCCACTCCGCCACCGACCAGGGTGGTGAGGCCGCCGCTGAGCGCCTGATGCGCCTGCTGTGGTGCGTCCAGGTGCACGTGGGTGTCGATGCCGCCTGCGGTGAGGATCAACTGCTCCCCGGAGATGGCGTCGGTGGCGGGGCCGGTCGTCAGCCCTGGGGTGACGCCCTCCATGGTGCCGGAGTGGCCGGCCTTTCCGATGCCGACGATCTTGCCGTCCTTGATACCGACGTCCGCTTTGACGACGCCGAGCAACGCGTCGATGACCACCACATTGGTGATCACCAGGTCGAGGGCGCCGTCCACGCTGCACGAAGTGGGGTCCTGACCCATCCCGTCGCGCAGGGTCTTGCCACCGCCGTAGAGCGCCTCGTCACCGATGACCCGAAGGTCGTCCTCGACCTCCACGAACAGGTCGGTGTCGCCGAGACGGATCTTGTCACCCTTCGTGGGGCCGAACAGGCCCGAGTACTCCAACCTCGAGATCTTGGTCATGCTGTTCGGATCCTCCTTCTCACCTCGAAGTACCGGCTATTCGAACGCGAACCCGAGTTGCCTCGCCAAGGCGACCGCCCTGGCGAGCCGGGGACGGTACGGCGCGTGGGTGGGTCCCCACCCGTCGACGAGACCGTTGAAACCGTGAATACGCTGCTTACCGCCGAACGGCACCAGGGTGACCTGCTTCTCGTCGCCGGGTTCGAATCGGACGGCGGTGCCGGCCGCGATGTCGAGCCGCCACCCGAACGCGGCCTCTCGATCGAACGCGAGGGCGCGGTTGACCTCCATGAAGTGGAAGTGCGAGCCAACCTGGATGGGCCGGTCGCCGGTGTTGCGGACCGTGATGGTCAACCGTGGGCGGCCCACGTTCAGTTCGATCTCGTCGTCGAGCAGGACGTAGCCGCCCACCGGAACCTTGGCGGGGTCCGGTTCGGAGGTGCCCGAGGCTTCGGACTTGGTCATGATGTCGATTCCCTTCCCTGCGCTCGCGCTACTGGATCGGCGTATGGACGGTCACCAGCCGGCTCCCGTCCGGGAACACTGCCTCGACCTGCACCCGAGGGATCAGGTCCGGCACACCCTCCATGACGTCGTCGGCGGTGAGTACGTGCGCGGCATCGGCCATCACCTGCTCGACGGTCTTGCCCTCGCGCGCCCCCTCGAGCGCGGCAGCGGAAATCACTGCCACGGACTCCGGGTGGTTGAGCTTGAGCCCCTTCGCCTTTCGCCTCAGAGCGACATCGGCGAGCATGAGGATGGTCAGTTTGTCGAGTTCACGTGGCGTCAGATGCATCCCGATCTCCCTTACCCGTGTGACTGTTCGGACTGCAGACCCGGCGGCTGGTCAGCCTCCGGATGCCGTCACCGAGCCTGATCCGTGCAGCGGATGTACGGTCTGTTGAACGAACCCGGACCGCCGGCCCGAGGAGTACCGGTTGAGTGCCGCCAGCACCGCACCGGCCCGGTCCTGCGGCGCCAGCACCTCGACTCGCAACCGCTCCGAGAAGGCGACTTCCTCGCTCCGGCCGCGGAACTGCCTCGACCCGGTGTTCGGATCGGTCGCGTTCGCCTCGCTGACCACGATCGACTCCGCGCCTGCGTCCAGCAGTGCGGCCCGCAGCCCGCCGGAGTCGACGGTCTCGAGTACGACGGTGATCAGGTGGTGCTCGGCAGCGGGCTCGATCGCGAGGTCGGCCTGCGGCGGCGCTGTGGCGACCGCCGCGGCGGACTCCCCGCCGACCAGGAACGCCGGATTGATGTGGTACGCGTCCATACCCTGTTGCCGCTCGTCGATACCCGCCTGGTCCTCGGGCGCGAGCCGGAGTCCGAACGTCTTCTCGACGCCCATCGCGATCAGCCAGGTCAGGACGAACGAGAAGGCGATCACGCAGATCAGCGCCAGGCACTGCTCACCGAGCAGTGCCACTCCGCCACCGAAGAAGAGCCCGTCTCGGCCGACCGAGTTGATCGCGTTCTCGCCGAAGAACCCGACCAACAGCGAACCGAGGACGCCGCCGACGAAGTGCACGGCGATCACGTCGAGGGCATCGTCGAATCGGAAGATCGACTTCAACCGCAGGGCCCAGTGGCACACCAGCCCGGCGATCGCGCCGATCAGCAGCGCCGAGAGCGTGCTCACGTAGCCCGCGCACGGGGTGATGGTCGCCAGGCCCGCCACCGCACCGGTGATACCTCCGATCGCGGTGGCGTGCCTCTCGGTGATCCGCTCGACCACCAACCAGACGCACATCCCCGCGGCGGCCGCGACATGCGTGTTCAACAGTGCCTGCGCAGCAACCCCGTTGGCCTGGAGTCCGTCTCCCGCGTTGAATCCGAACCAGCCGAACCACAGAATGCCCCCTCCGAGGAGCGCCAACGGCAGCGAGTGCGGAACCGCCACGGCTCTCGGCCAGCCTGGACGCTTACCGACCACCAACAGAATTGCCAGCGCCGCGGCGCCCGCGGATGCGTGCACGACGATCCCGCCCGCCCAGTCCTGGGCCCCCCGTGCGGCGAGCCAGCCGTGCGGGTTGAACAGCCAGTGCGCGATCGGCGGATAGACGACAATCGACCAGATCGCCAGCATTACCGCCCAGCCCAGCGGCTTGAGCCGATGTGCAGTGGCGCCGGTGATCAGGGCGGGGGTGATGATCGCGAACATCATCTGATAGGCGACGAAGGCCAGTGTCGGGATCGCGACGCCGGCGACGACAGCGTGCATGGCAGGGGCGGGCGCGGTGTCCAGGTGGTGCAGACCGAACAATTCGAGATCACCGACGATGCCGCGGCCGAGGTCGTTGCTGAACGCGAGGCTGTAGCCGAACACGATCCAGGTGAGGGTGACGATGCCCAGCGGTATCAGATTCTGTTGGATCATCACCAGCGCGCCGGTACCCCGAACCAGCCCCGCGTAAAAGAAGGCCAACCCGGGAACCATGAACAGGACGAGCGCTGCGCAGAGCAGAACCCACGCGGTGTCGCCGCTGTTGAACGAACCGACTGGCGCCATGAGGACCGCCCTCCGAAGAGTCGGGTAACTCGTCACATGACAGCTCTACGCTACATCCGACTGCCGGGCCGACACACATGAATTCGTCAGACGGTACCGATTGGACATGGACATCACATTCCCAACTTCACGACGCCACTTCACTGATCGCACGTAGGCCGGCGGCCATGAACTCGGGTGTGGCCTCGGCCGCGTGTTCGGCGCCGCTGCCCGCACTCGACCCCTGCCGGGCCCGATGGGTGATGCCCTCACCGATCACGCCGAGCTTGAAGTTCGCGAGCGCGAGGTAGAAATTCCACTCCCCCAGGTCCCGGCCCGACGCGGTCGCGTAGGCCTGCGCCAGCTCGTCCGCCGAGGGCAACCGGGCGCTGGTCCATGCCGCATCCATGCCGAGCACCAGATCGAACACCGGCGACCGGTACACACACATCAGCGCGACGTCGGTGAGGGGATCGCCGAGTGTGGACAGCTCCCAGTCGACCACCGCACGAACCACCGTCGGGTCGGCGGCGTCGAGAATCGTGTTGTCGATACGGAAGTCACCGTGCACGATCGACGCCGCCGCAGACCGTGGGACCGACTCGGCGAGCGCCGCGTGCAGAGCCGCGACGTCGGGCAGCTCCCTGGTCTTGACCCGCTCCCACTGACCGGCCCACAGTTTCACCTGCCGGGCGACGAATCCCTCTGGCCTGCCGAAGGTTCCGAGTCCGGCGGCCTGGTAGTCCACGGCGTGCAGATCCGCAAGCACCCCGACCAGTGCGTGCGCACTCGCCCGCACCTGGGTGTCGGTGAGCACGGACAGGTCGGCAGCGTCGCGCACCACCCGACCGTCCACGAACTCGACCACCGTCATGGGCGCACCCAGCGCACGCCCCTGCTCGTCGAATGCGACCGTCCGCGCGACCGGGACCGCCGTGCCCTGCAGGCCTCGGGCGACCGTGTACTCGCGTGCCATGTCGTGCGCCGACGGCGTCAACCCGCTGACCGGTGGACGGCGAACGATCCAGGTGTTCTCGTCGTCGTACGCCTTGAAGGTCAGGTTCGAACGACCGCCGCTGACCAACTCGACCCGCAGTTCACCACGCAGGTCGATGCCCTCCTCCACGAGGAACGTCCGCAATGCGCCGACGTCCATGCCCGGCAGACTCATCGCTGCTCGGCCAGCGCACGCTTGGCCGCACCGACGACGCGCTTGGCGATGGCCCAGCGGTGCACCTCGGAGGGGCCGTCGTACACCCGGAACGGTCGAACCTCCCGGGACAGCCGGGCGAGCGGAAGGTCGGCGGAAACACCCATGCCGCCGCACATCTGAATGCTGCGGTCCACGATCCGGAAGATCGCCTCGGCCGCAAAGGTCTTCGCGATGGCGGTCGCGTTGGACGCCGGCTCGCCGCAGTCGAGTTCCCAGCAGGCGCGGACAAGCAACGCCCTCGTGGCAGCGATGTCGATCTCGTTGTCGGCCACCATCTTCTGGACCATACCGAGGTCGCCGAGACGGCTGCCGAATCCCTCTCGCTCGGCGACCCGGGCCACCGCGACGTCGTGCCCGCGACGCGCGGCGCCGAGCCAGCGCATGACGTGCGTCATCCGGGCCGGGCCGAGCCGCACCTGGGCGTACTCGAATCCGCGATCGACCTCGCCGAGTACCGCGGACTCGGGGACGAGCAGGTCCTCGAAGAAGACCTCGCAGTGACCGCCGATCATCGCCCGGTCGAGGGTGTCGATGTGCCTGCCGACCCGGAGCCCCGGCGCGTCGGCAGGCGCGAGGAACATCGTGGCCCCGCCTCGGTCGCCCGGTTCGCCCGCGGTGCGCGCCATGATGATGAAGAAACCCGCGCCGTCGGCACCGGTGATGAACCACTTGTGGCCGTTGATCCGCCAGCCACCGTCGGCTCGCATGGCCCTGGTGGTCAACGCGGAGGGGTCCGAGCCCGCGCCCGGCGCCGGCTCGGTCATCGCGAAGGCAGAGCGGACGTCGCCGCGGGCGAGCGGAGCGAGGTACTGCTGCTTCTGTTCCGGGTTCGCGATATGCGCGAGCATGTGCACGTTACCCTCGTCGGGCGCGGCGATGTTCAGAGCCGTAGGCCCGAACAGCGAGTAGCCGGCCTCCTCGAAAACCGGCGCGCGGTCGGACATGTTCAACCCGTGGCCACCGAACTCCACCGGCGCGTGCGGCGCGAACACCCCGGCGTCCTTCGCGGCCTGCTGCAACCGCGTCCGCAGCTCGTCGCCGCCGGCCGCCGTGATGTCACCTCCGTGCGCGTCCTCGATCGGCAGCACCACGTCGCGGGTGAAGGTTCGGGTGCGTTCGATCAACGCCAGGACCTCGGCTGAGTACCTCAGGTCGATCGTCACGGCAGCTCCTCGCCTCACGCACGGCCCGAACGATCGCTCGGCACCCTTGACGCCGACGATTACACACGCAGCCGTGCTGTGTCAAAGCAATTCATCAGACGGTACAGTGCCGTTGTTCAGAATTACTGAACAACGAAGCCGAGGAGGTCGGGATGAGTGACCCGTCACGGGTGGCGCAGTCGGTACGGCAGGCGCGACTGTCCGCGGGGCTGACGCTGCGTGAGGTAGCCCGTCGACTGTCGATCAGTCCCGGCACACTCAGCGCGATCGAGAACGGCAAGACCGGAATCTCCGTCGAGCGACTGGACGCCCTCGCCATCGCCCTCGGCACGACCGCCTCCCATCTGCTCGGCTCCGGCGCCGCCCGCCCCCGACGAGTGCGCACATACCGGGACGAAACCCCAGGATCGACGACGGCAACTGCACACTCGGCCGGGCACTGGCGGGAGTTCCCCACACTCCCGATCGACCCGGTGCTGGCCGCCGCCATCGATGCGTTCGTCGACACCGGATATCACGGCGCGACGATGCGCTCGATCGCCCAGCGTGCGGGGATCAGCGTTCCCGGCGTCTATCACCACTACCGGGACAAGCAGGACCTGCTGGTGCGCGCACTCGACCTGACAATGGACGAACTGCACTGGCGCGTGCGGGCCGCGCGCGACGAGGGCGCCACCGCGGTCGAGCGGGTGGGTCTGATCGTGACGGCCCTCGCCCTCTTCCACACCCATCGGCGGGCGCTGGCCTTCATCGGCGCCAGCGAGATGCGCAGCCTGCAGCCGGCGAACCGGAGTCGAATCGCTCACTCACGAAACCGGATTCAGTACCTGCTCGACGCCGAGATCGACGCCGGCGTCGCAGGTGGACACCTCACGACCGCGCATCCCCGCGACGCCGGGCGGGCGATCGCGACGATGTGCACGTCGCTGCCGCAATGGTTCCGGATCGGTGGGCCCTCCACGCCCGAGCAGATCGCCGACGAGTACGCAGACTTCGCACTCGACCTGCTCGGGCGGCAGGCGCACTAGGAGCGGGGATTGCCCAGCATGTCGGAGTTCGGGCGAGCCTGCGCGACCAGTGCGGGGATGACCTCGCCCAACTCCGCCGGATCCCACCGCGCGTCCTTGGACACGCCGGGACCGGCGACCCACGTCTCTGCGACGCTGATCGAACCGCCGTGCACGTTGAAGATGCGGCCGGTGATGCCGTCGGACTCCGGGGAGCCGAGCCACACCACAGTCGGCGAGATGTTGCCCGGCGCGGCCGCATCGAACCCGGTGCGCGCCTTCTCTGCTTCCGCGGCAGCGACGAAACCCTCCAGCCCCGCGGTCATCTGGGTCAGCGCGGTGGGCGCGATGGCGTTGACCGTGACGCCGAGGCGGGCCAACTCGTCCGCGAGGATCACGGTGAACGCCGCGATTCCCGCCTTCGCTGCGCCGTAGTTCGTCTGGCCGACGTTGCCGTACAACCCGGACGGCGACGACGTGTTGACGATGCGCGGATGCGCGACCGGCGTGCCCGCCTTGTGCTGCTCGCGCCAGTACGCCGCCGCGTGCTGCGAGGGCGCGAAGGTCCCGCGCAGGTGCACCCGCATGATGTCGTCCCACTGGTCGACGGTCATGTTCACGAACATCTTGTCCCGCAGGATGCCCGCGTTGTTGACCAGGACGTTGAGCGTGCCGAAGGTCTCGATCGCGGTGCGCACCAGACGACCCGCGCCCTCGAAGTCCGAGATGTCGTCCTTGTTCGCGACGGCCTCGCCGCCGAGCGCCTTGATCTCCTCGACGACGGCCTCGGCCGGGCCGAGGTCGTTGACCACGACCTTCGCTCCCTGCCTTGCGAATTCGAGTGCGTGCTCCCGGCCGATACCCCCAGCCGCGCCGGTCACGATGACGACGCGTCCCTCGTTGATACCCATGAAGTAGCTCTCCCCACATGCTCGTCGATTCGGATCGACTGCACCGTACAAGCATCGGGAGCAGTGTCAGGTCAAGTGGCTGATTTTCAGCCCCGGGTGGAAGCGGATCGGGTGGGCCGGCCGCGGTCAGTCCCGCGGCCAGCTCACGCCCTGGCGCTGCTCGATCTCCTCGTTCAGCTTCCGCAGCAGCGCCACCAGGTCCCGGCGGTCCCGCTCGTCCCACTCCGCGACGAGTGCGTCGATCCCGTCGACGTTGCGCTGCCGGTCCGACTGCAGCACCCGGAGCCCCTCGGCGGTGGGGCGAAGCTTGCGTGCCGTGCCACCGTCCGGGTCCGCGATGCGTTCGGCCAAGCCTTGGCGCAGCAGGGCCGCGGTCTGCCGATTCACCGTCGACACGTCGAGCCCGAAGGCGTCGGCGAGATCCTTCAGCGTCATCGGCTCACTGAGTTCGAGCCTGCCGAGCAGTAGGTAGGCCGAACGGTCCAGATCCTGACCGACCACCCGGTTCTTGTTGACCAGCGCCGTGTGGCGGGCCAACAAGACGATCTCGCGCTCGAGCCGCCAGCTCGTACCGATCGGCCCCGACGCCGCTGGGTCCCTCTTGTCCGATTCCATCGCGGTCATTTTTGCATCACAGCGCCACCTCGGGGTGATGCGTCCCACTCCACATAACAATATGCATGTTGCATATTCTATGTACAGTGCATACGTGATCAAACAGCGCACTCAGCGCCTCGTCCTCCCGACCCTCGCCTTCACCGGCATCGTGGTGTCGCTGATGCAGACCCTCGTGGTCCCGCTCATTCACACGCTCCCCGACCTGCTGCACACCTCGACGTCCACGGCCTCCTGGGTGGTCACGTCGACCCTGCTGGCGGCCGCAATCGTCACCCCCGTCGCGGGCCGGCTCGGCGACATGTTCGGCAAGCGCCGGATGATCCTGATCTCCATGGGCCTACTGGTGACCGGTTCGGTCGTGTGCGCGCTCAGCAGCTCGGTGGCGCCGGTCCTGATCGGTCGGGTCCTGCAGGGCGCGGCCACCGGCGTGATCCCGCTCGGAATCAGCATCCTGCGCGACGAACTGCCCCGCGAGCGGGTCGCGAGCGCGATCTCCGTGATGAGCGCGACCATGGGTGTCGGCGGCGCCGTCGGCATGCCGCTCGCGGCGTGGACCGCGCAGAACTACAGCTGGCACGTGCTGTTCTGGACCGCAGCCGGCCTCGGCGCGGTCGCCGCGGTCGCACTCGCGGTGGTCCTCCCCGAGTCCTCGGTCCGCAGTCCCGGGCGGTTCGACTACTTCGGCGCGGTCGGGCTGGCGGTCGGCCTGGTCGCGCTGCTGATGCCGTTGACCAAGGGCGCCCAGTGGGGCTGGACCAGCCCCCTCACGCTCGGCCTGTTCGCGGCGTCGGTGGTGGTCTTCGCGGTGTGGGGTGCCGTCGAACTGCGCACCGCCGAGCCGCTGGTGGACCTGCGCACCTCCGCGTCACCGACGGTCCTGCTGACCAACGTCGCCTCGATCCTGGCCGGATTCGCCATGTACGCAACGTCGTTGACTGTGCCGCAGCTGCTGCAGTCACCGGTCGAGACCGGCTACGGCCTCGGTCAGACGATGGTCGTCGCCGGACTGTGCATGGCCCCGGCCGGCGTGGTGATGATGCTGCTCTCGCCGGTGTCTGCCCGGATCACCGGCCGCTACGGCCCCCGCGTGACGCTGATGGTCGGCACTGCCGTCATCACCGCGGGCTACCTCATCGGCGCATTCGCGATGAGCGCGATCTGGCAGATCGCACTGGTGTCCACGGTCATCGGCGCGGGCATCGGCATCTCGTACGCAGCGATGCCGGCCCTGATCATGAGCGCGGTTCCCCTGCACGAGACCGGGGCAGCCAACGGCCTGAATTCACTGATGCGCTCGGTCGGCACCTCGTTCGCGGCGGCGGTCATGACGGTCGTGCTCACCAACATGACCAAGCCGTTCGGGCCGGCCGAGGTACCCACCCACGCGGCATTCGTGACGACCTTCCTGATCGGCGCGGGGGCTGCGCTCCTGGCCCTGCTGGTCGCGTACTTCATCCCCCGCCGTGTGCCGGCGCCGGTCGCGGTCGGAGCCGACACCGACGCCGGGGAACTCACACCCGCACGGGTTTAACGACCGCTCCAGCGCGGCGCGCGCCGTTCGAAGAACGCGTCGATGCCCTCGCGCATGTCGGCAGAGGAGGTCACCGTCCGCTTCGCCCGGTCGGTGACCTCCCAGCCGAACGCATCCTCGTCCGCGGTGAGTTCGTTCACCGCCCGCAGGCTCTCGCGCACCGAGGTCGGCGACGACGCACAGATCTTCGCCGCCATCGCCAGCGCCGCATCCAAGGCTCCGCCCGGTGTCGTCACCTCGTTGACGACACCGAGGTCGAACGCGCGCTGCGCGGTCAGGGTGTTTCCGGTGATCAGTAGTTCGCGGGCGATGTTGAGCGGCAGCGCTCGCGGGGCACGGAAGAGCGCGCCCGAGGTCGCGACCAGTCCGCGCAGCGACTCGGGCAGTCCGAAGACCGCGTTGCCCGCCGCGACGATCAGGTCGCAGGCAAGGGCGATCTCGAACCCGCCGCCGAACGCCTGCCCCTCCACCGCCGCGATCAGTGGAGTCTGCCGCTGACGCCGGATGATGCCGTACTCCCCGCCGCGCGGGGTGAGCTCACCGGAGCCCTCCTTGATGTCGGTGCCCGCACAGAACACGGTGGGCGTGCCCGTGAGCACTCCCACCCAGAGGTCCGGATCGTCGTCGAGTCGGTTGAGCGCAGCGTCGATCCCGGCCGCCATCGCCGCGTTGATCGCGTTGCGCTTGTCCTCGCGCTCGAGATGGACGACGAGCACCGAACCCCGGACCTCTTGACGTACCTGCACTGCGAATTCCTTTCCCTGCGTCCCGGTTGTTCATCGGCGAGGCTACGGTGAAGACCCACATGCGCGATCGGGCGCACGCGGCGCATTACGCCTTCACCCACTTCTATCCGTCGACGGAGCGGAGGGACACGTGACGCTCTACGGCATCGACATCTCCAACCACCAGCCCGGTCTCGTACTGTCCGAGGTCAGAGCCGAGGGCTTCGACTTCGTGTTCGCCAAGGTCTCCGAGGGCGCCGGCTACCGGGACCCGACCTGGCCGGGGTTCCGGGACGCGGCGCGGGCGAACGGGCTGATCCTGGCCGGCTACCACTACGTGACGCTCGACGACCCAGCCGCGCAGGCCCGCACGTTCGTCGACCATCTGGGTGACGCGACGGTCCCCGCGATGCTCGACTTCGAGGCGAACTCCGGTGGCATCGACAACTTCTGGGCCGTGGTCGATGCGGTCAACGCACTCGGTGTCCCGATCGCGTTGTCGTACATCCCGCACTGGTACTGGCAGCAGATCGGCTCGCCCGACCTGTCTCAGGTGCCCGGATTGATCGCCTCGCACTACGTCGGCGGCTCCGGTTACGCCAGCGACCTGTACCCGGGCGACCAGTCTGACTTCTGGGCCGGCTACGGCGGCAAGTCCGTCGACATCCTGCAGTTCACCAGTTCCGCGCTCGTCGCCGGTCAGTCGGTGGATGCCGACGCCTTCCGCGGCACCCGCGAACAACTCGTCACCCTGCTCTCACCGACCACGCCACAACCGGGAGGCGACATGACGCCTGCACAGGCACAGCAACTCACCGACATCTGGACCCAACTCCTCGGGCCGGACGGCAAGGGTTGGCCGCAACTCGGCGGCCGGACCCTCGTCGATGCCTGCGCGGTGATCCTGACCCAGCTGACCGGGTCCGACCCGGCCGCGTTCAACGGGTGGCCACAGACCGGAAATCGCACGGACACCGACCTTCTCGCCGCCATTGCGGCCGCCCTCAAGGTCCAGGGCACCTCCGACACCAAGGCCTGAAACCTACAAACCCCTCCGCCGGATCGGTCCCGCCCCTACGATGGGGCCGTGGCCACCGGCAGCGTCGGGCGGGCCGCGTGCGGTGCCCGACGAAGCGAAGTCACCGGCACATTCGCCCGTTCGGGGCGCGTACCGGGTCACCCCGTGGTGCGCGGTTGCGGCGTCGCCGTCGCCCTCGTGCTCGCGTCGTCGACCGTGGTGGCCTGTTCGATGCGCGGCGACTCGACACCGGAGCAGGTGACGCTCAGCAGCGCCGTCTCGGACGAACAATTCCCCTGGACCGAGCAGCTGCTGCCCCCGCAGATTCCGACGCTCGTCCCGCCCGGCCCCCCGGACACCGCCCTCCCGGTCGACGGCGACCCGGTTCGCGTCCCCGGCGACCGGGCGGGGCTGTACGGCGGCAGCCCCGAACGGCCACTGTGCGACCGGCAGAAACTCGTCGCCGGACTCCAACAGGATCCGACCAAGCTCGCGGCGTGGTCGAGGGTCTTCAGCATCGAGGACGTGCCCACCTTCGTCCGCGGCCTGACACCGGTGCTGCTGCGAGCCGACACCCGGGTGACGAGCTACGGATACGACGACGGGAGCGCCGATCGGTCGCAGGCCGTGCTCGAGGCCGGGACCATCGTCCTGATCGACGACCACGGCGTCCCCCGGGTCCGCTGCACGCGTGGCAGTCCCCTCGAGGCCCCCGACACCGCGGAGCCGAACCCCCAGGCCATGCCCTGGCCGGGCTTCGATCCCACTCGAGTCATGGTGGTGCGGCCCGCGGAGTCGCCGATGACCGAGGTTTCCGTGGTGAACGTCGCGACCGGGGCGCTGACGCCGGTCCCGGTCGGGGTCGGCCCGCAACAACCCGCGGAACCTGCGGCCCCACCGCCGGCCGCGCCGCCGGCCGCGAGGCAGGCCGCACCACAACCCGAAGCGCCTCCGATAGTGGCAGCACAGCGAGTACCGGTGGCCCCGGCCCCGCCGCCACCACCTCAGGTCGCGCCGCCCCCGCCGCCACCACCACCGCCGCCCGCGCCCGAACCGCCACCCGCACCCGTGGTCGTCGCGCCGCCTCCGCCGCCGCCACCACCACCACCTCAGGTTCGGGTGGAGATCCCGGGACTGCCGCCGTTGGTCATCCCGATACCGGGCTGACGTCGACGGCCGCTAGGACAGCACCTCGACGAGCGTCGTCTCGGAGTCACCGATCATGTACTTCTCGATTGCGTCCAGGTTCTTGCGCCAGAACTCCTGTGCGGCGGTCGCGTCGCCGTCGCGCATCAGGCCGAGCAGCTTCAGGTAGGCCCGGTGCGCGGCCCGGGAGGCGGGCCGCTCGTTCGACCCGCCGTGCGCTGCGAGGAAGAGCGCGTTGTGGGCATCGATGATGTGCACCAGCATGCCTGCGAGCACCGCGAGGGTCTGGTTGCCCGCGAGGTCGATCAGCGCCTGGTGCACGTCGACGTCGTGACGGGCGAAGGCCGCGGCGTCGTCCACCAGGTCCTCGCCGGCGGCGATCAGCGAAGCAAAGGTGTCCAGTTCGTCACCCTGGTGTCCCGCGGCGAGCATCCCGACCGCGGTGACCTCCAGCGAGGCCCGCGCCCGGTAGACGTCGACGAGCGGGACGCCCTGGTACTGCAGCAGCAGTCCCGTGTACCGCGCGGCGCCCGAGGCGTCCGGCGCGAGAACCCGCGCCCCACCGTGTGCGCCACGCAGAACCGTGATGATCGACTCGGACTCGAGGATCCGGAAGGCCTCGCGCAGCGTCGGCCTCGACACCCCGAACTGCTCCATGAGGGTGGCCTCGTTGGGCAGCGGGTCGCCGACCTCGAGTTCACCGGTGATGATCCGCCTGCGCAGGCTGGCGGCGACCAGCTCGCCCGCCTTCGGCACCCGAACCACCGACGATTTCGCACCCGCTGCCACTGTCACCCCTCGCTGAATTAGAGTCGGGCACGTCCTGACCTGGCCCGACGACCCCTAACCGTACAAGAGTTAACCGATTTCGCGGCCACCAGGCGGGTAACCCGGGTCCGCGCCGTGCACTCAGCGCTTCCTGGTCGCGTACCAGTCGATGAGCTCCGGTGCGTCGATCGCTGTCCGGTCGACGATCTTGTCGGGGTCGGCACCCTGGAACAGCCTCTTGATCGGCACCTCGAGCTTCTTGCCGGTCCGGGTGTGAGGCACGCCGGGCGCTGCGATGATCTCATCGGGCACATGACGCGGAGAGGCCTGCTCGCGGATGACCGCGCGGATCCGATCGCGCAGCGCGTCGTCGAGCACCGCACCGTCGGCGAGGACCACGAACAACGGCATCCAGTAGCCCCCGTCCGGTTGTTCCGCGCCGATCACCAGCGCCTCGGCGACCTCGTCGAGTGCCTCGACGGCCTGGTAGATGTCGGCGCTGCCCATCCTGATGCCGTTGCGGTTGAGCGTCGAGTCTGAGCGCCCGTGCACCTGGACACTGCCGCGCTCGGTGAGGGTGATCCAGTCCCCGTGCCGCCACACACCGGGATAGGTGTCGAAGTAGGCGTCGCGGTACCGCGCCCCGTCCGGGTCGTTCCAGAACCGCACCGGCATCGACGGCATCGGCCGGGTGACCACCAACTCGCCGACCTCACCTCGCACCGGATTGCCGAACTCGTCGTAGCTGTCGAGTGCGACGCCGAGACACGGCGCCGACAGCTCGCCCGGCCAGACCGGGACTGTTCGCGCCCCGCCCACGAACGCGGACACCACGTCGGTGCCCCCGCTGATCGAGACCACCGGAACACCGACGTTCTCCGCCACCCACAGCGAGGACGAGGCGGGCAGCGTCGAGCCGGTGATCCCGACCGCTCGTAGCGCGGTCAGGTCGTGGTCGCTGCTCGGGACCGCGCCCGCCTTCGCGCAGGCCAGCACGTAGCCGGGACTGGTGCCGAGCACAGTGGCCCGGTGCCGAGCGGCCAGGCCCCACAGCGAATCGGTCGCCGGGTAGGACGGACTGCCGTCGTAGCAGACGATCGTCGCACCCACGAGTAGCCCGGCGACCTGGAAGTTCCACATCATCCAGCTCGGGCTGGTGTACCAGAACAGGGTGTCGGTGGGACCGACGTCCATCTGCAGGGCCAGCGACTTGAGGTGTTCGAGCACGACCCCGCCGTGGCCGTGCACGATGCCCTTCGGCAGGCCCGTGGTGCCGGACGAGAACACCACCCAGAGCGGGTGGTCGAACTCGACGTCGACTGGTTCGAGCGGCGCGTCGCCCCCGACGGCCTCCTCCCAGCACATCACCGTCCCGGGTGTGGGTCCGTCCGGCAGCGGTCCGGTCGGCGGCGCGTCGGCCCCGAGTCGCTCCACCCGGACGGTCAGCGTCAACGTCGGTAGCCCGGCCCGCAACTGGGCCACCTCGAGGTCCCGCGAATGAGTCTTGCCGCCGAACCGGTAGCCGTCGGCGGCGATCAGCACCGTCGGCTCGAGCTGGCCGAGCCGGTCCAGCGCCGCATGCGCGGAGTAGTCCTGCCCGCACGCAGCCCAGATCGCGCCGACACTCGCGACAGCCAGGAAGGCCGTGACGGTCTCGGGGATGTTCGGCAGGTACCCGACCACCCGATCACCCGGACCTACCCCGTGCGAACGCAGCGTCGCCGCCAACGCCCCGACCTGCCGTCGCAATTCGGCCCACGACACCTCGGTGTCGTGGGCGGGGTCCTCGCCGGAATACCGAATGGCTGGGCGATGCCGGGTCTGGTGCCGGAATGCCTGCGTCACGTAATTCGTGCGGACGCCGGGAAACCACTGCGCCCCGGGCATCGTCTCGACCTGCAGCGCGGTGCCGACAGGGGTCGTCGACTGCACCTCGAAGTACTCCCACACGCCGAGCCAGAAGTCGTCGAGGTCCTCGACAGACCACTGCCACAGCGTGTGGTAGTCGGGCACGCTGACCCCGAACCGACCCTCGACCCAGGACGCGAAGTCCGTGATCCGGGCTCCCTCGACGTCCTCGTCCGTCGGCACCCACTGCGGCTGTAGCGATCCCATGTGGTCCATTCTCCCCGGGGAGTCGGAGTATCGCCGACCTCGGTCGGTCAGTCGGCCGGCATCGGCCCCAGCTCTTCGGTCGCCCGCGTCGGTCACGACTTCGGCACCCGGATGATCAACGCATCACCCTGACCACCGCCACCACACAACGCCGCCGCGCCCACACCACCGCCACGACGACCCAGCTCCAACGCCAGATGCAACGCAATCCGCGCACCCGACATCCCCAACGGATGCCCGATCGCGATCGCCCCACCGTTCACGTTCACCTTCGACGCATCGAGGCCGAGCTCCACGGTCGAGGCGATCCCCACAGCCGCGAACGCCTCGTTGATCTCCACCAGATCCAGATCCCTCGGATCGATACCCTCACGCGCACACGCCTTCGCGATCGCCCGCGCCGGCTGCGACTGCAACGTCGAATCCGGCCCGGCCACCACACCGTGCGCACCGATCTCCGCGATCCACGACAGGCCGAGCTCCTCCGCCTTCGCCTTGCTCATCACCACCACCGCCGCCGCCCCGTCCGAGATCTGCGACGCCGACCCCGCCGTCACCGTCCCGTCCTTGGAGAACGCCGGACGCAGCGCGCCCAACGACTCGACCGTGGTGTCCGCGCGGATACCCTCGTCCTGCGCGAACACCACCGGCTCACCCCGCCGCTGCGGAATCGACACCGGCACCACCTCCGCCTCGAACAACCCGTCCTTCCACGCCCGCGCCGCATTCTGATGCGACGCCGCCGAGAACGCGTCCTGCTCCTGACGACTGATCCGCTGACCCTCACCCTGATTGGCCTGCTCGGTCAGATTGCCCATCGGCTGATCGGTGAAGATGTCATGCAACCCGTCGTACGCCATGTGATCACGCAACGTCACATCCCCGTACTTGAAACCCTCCCGCGACTTCTCGAGCATGTGCGGCGCCCGCGACATCGACTCCTGACCACCGGCCACCACCACGTCGAACTCACCCGCCCGGATCAGCTGATCCGCCAACGCGATCGCGTCGATCCCCGACAGACACACCTTGTTGATCGACAACGCCGGCACATCCATCGGAATACCGGCGGCGACCGCGGCCTGACGGGCGGGCATCTGGCCCGCACCCGCGGTGAGCACCTGACCCATGATCACGTACTGCACCTGCTCCGGCGCCACCCCGGCCTTCTCCAACGCACCCGCGATCGCGACACCACCGAGGTCCGACCCCGAGAAATCCTTGAGCGATCCGAGCAGCCGACCCACGGGGGTACGGGCTCCGGCGACGATGACAGAACTGGACTCAGACATTGATCTCCCTCGATTCGTTCACAATGACGGCGGTGTCCGTGTACCGGACCGACGCACGATGGCCTCGGCGTGCCGGAGCACCGGGGCGTCCACCATCTTTCCCTCGAACGCGAACACCCCGCGCTGATCGGACACTGCAGCGAGTACCCTTCGCGCCCACTCGATCTCGTCCTCGTTCGGCTCGTAGGCCGCCCAGATCACCGCGACCTGACTCGGATGGATCGCCACCTTCGCGTCGAACCCGACCGCCACCGCGTCCTCGGACTCCTCCCGCAGTCCGTCCAAGTCCTTGATGTCGAGGTACACCGAGTCGAGCGCGAACAGGCCGTGCGCCTTCGCCGCGAGCAGTGACGCGGACCGAACATGCCGTGCGACGTCGCGGTACGAACCGTCAGCCCGCCGGCTGGCGTTGCCACCGAGCGCCGCCACCAGGTCCTCGGCGCCCCACATCACGCCGATCGCGTTGGCGACCTCGGCGGACTCGGCGACGGTCAGCGCGCCCCGCGGCGATTCGATCAGCGCGATCACCTCGCGGGGCGCGAGCGAGCGCACCTGCTCGGCCGATTCGCATTTCGGCAGCATCACTCGCGGGTACTTCGTCTTCGACAGTGCCGCGAGGTCGAGCGCCTGGTCGTCGGTGCCCGCCGCATTGATCCGGACGACGGTGCGTTCCGGGTCGAGCGGGGTGTCCACCAGCGCCCGCCGGGCCGCCTCCTTGTCGGCAGGGGCGACGCCGTCCTCGAGGTCCAGGATGACGACGTCCGCGGCGGCCGCGGCCTTCGCAAACCGCTCCGGCCGGTCCGCCGGGCAGAACAGCCAGGCAGGACCGGGCGGTGTCCAGGGAGCGGAAGATGCCGGACTCATGTCAATCCCCTTCCGTCACAGGACGCTTGCGCACCAATGTCTTGCGGACCGCGGTCGCGACGACGTCGCCGTGCTGGTTGCGCCCGGTGTGGGCGAACGTCACGATGCCCTCTCCCGGCCGGGACCTCGACTCGCGCTTGTCGGTGATCACGGTCTCCGCGTACAGGGTGTCGCCGTGGAACAGCGGCTTCGGGAACGCGATCTCGGAGAACCCGAGGTTCCCCACGATGGTGCCCTGCGTGAGCTGGGCGACCGAGAGCCCGACGAGGGTGGAGAGCGTGAACATCGAGTTCACCAGGCGGGCGTTGAACGGCGGCAAGGCATCACTGAACGCGGCGTCGAGATGCAGTGCCTGCGTGTTCATCGTCAGCGTCGTGAACAGGACGTTGTCCGCCTCGGTCACGGTACGGCCGGGGCGGTGTTCGTAGACGACGCCGGTCTCGAACTCCTCGAACCAGAGTCCGCGCTGGACAACGCGTCTGGGAGACTCCTGAGCGCTCACAGCCCCGCCTCGCGCGCGATCAGCATCAACTGCACCTCGGTGGTGCCCTCGCCGATCTCGAGGATCTTGCTGTCCCGGTAGTGTCGCGCCACCGGGTACTCGTTCATGAAGCCGTATCCGCCGAAGATCTGCGTGGCGTCGCGTGCGTTGTCCATCGCCGCCTCGCTGGCCACCAGCTTGGCGATCGACGCCTGCTTCTTGAAGGGCTTGCCCGCCAACATGAGTGCGGCCGCGTCGTAGTACGCGGTGCGGGCGACGTGCGCGCGCACCTCCATCCGGGCAATCTTGAACGCGATGGCCTGGTTGGCGCCGATCGGCTTGCCGAATGCCTCGCGTTCCTTCGCGTACTTGACGGATTCGTCCACGCAGCCCTGGGCGGCGCCGACGGACAAGGCGGCGATGGCGATCCGCCCCTCGTCGAGGATGCGGAGGAAGTTCGCGTAGCCGCGACCGCGCTCGCCGAGCAGGTTCTCCCGCGGCACCCGCACGTCCTGGAACGTCAGCGGGTGCGTGTCGGAGGCGTTCCAACCGACCTTGTTGTAGGCGGGCTCGGCGGTGAATCCCGGTGTGCTGGTGGGCACCAGGATCGTCGAAATCTCCTTCTTACCGTTGTCGGCGACGCCGGTGACCGCGGTGACGGTCACCAGCTTGGTGATGTCCGTGCCGGAGTTGGTGATGAACTGCTTGTTGCCGTTGATCACCCAGTCCTCACCGTCCTCGCGGGCTGTGGTCCGGGTGCCGCCGGCGTCGCTGCCCGCGCCGGGTTCGGTCAAACCGAAGGCGGCCAACGACTTTCCGCTCGTCAGCTGCGGCAGCCACTCCTGCTTCTGCGCCTCGTTGCCGAACCGGTAGATCGGCATCGCGCCGAGCGAGACGCCGGCCTCGAGCGTGATGGCCACGGACTGGTCCACCTTGCCGAGCTCCTCGAGCGCCAGGCACAGCGCGAAGTAGTCCCCGCCCTGGCCGCCGTACTCCTCCGGGAACGGCAGGCCGAACAGTCCGAGGTCGGCCATCCCGTCGATCACCTGGTACGGGAAGGTGTGGTTGGCGTCGTGCTCGGCGGCGACCGGCGCGACCACCGTCTGCGCGAAGTCGCGGACAGTCTTTGCCAGCTGCTGGTACTCGTCGGGCAGCTCGCCGGTGGAGAGGTAGTCGGTCATGCCTGGTCACCCTTCTCGTTGTCTTCAATGCTGGTGGGAATCACGCGGGCGAGCAGTTGCTCCACCTTGACCTGGTCACCGGCGACGACGAACACCTCGACGGTGCCGTCGATCGGTGCGGTGAGTGCGTGTTCCATCTTCATGGCCTCGACCACCACGATCGTGGTGCCCGCGGTGACGGTGTCGCCGGACTGTGCGCCGACTGCGATGACGGCGCCGGGCATGGGGCTCGTCAGTTCCGCCTCACCGGCGTGCGTGTCACCGGTGCGGACGTTGACCTCCGCGACCTCGCGCACCATCGCGGTGCCCGACGACGACGCCAACCACAGGTGCCCGTCGTGGTCGGCCACCCGGTACGTCTCGTGCCGCCCGTCGACCGCGACACGCAGCACATCGCCGTCCAACGATGCTGTCAGGCTGCGGGGTTCACCGTCCTCGAGTGCAGCGGTCGCGGCGTCGGGTCGGCCTGTGATCCGCACGTGCTCGGCACGTGCGGCGGTCGCGAGCCGGATGCTCGTCGGTGCGGCGCCACCGACTCGCCATCCGGTCGGCACCGACCACGGGTCGGACGGCCCCTGCGGCCATCGGGTGAGCCAGCGGTAGGCACCGGCGGCGACGAACTGGTCGTCGGTGGCGTCGGGGGCGACGTAGTCGTCGAGCCGCCGGTCGAGCAGGCCGGTGTCGAGGTTGCCCGCCACCACGTCGGGATCGGCGAGTAGGAAGCGGACGAAGTCGATGTTGGTGACCACACCGAGCACGGCCGTCTCGGCGAGGGCGCGGTCCAGCGACCGCAGCGCCGACGCGCGGTCCGGGCCGTGCGCGATCACCTTCGAGAGCATGGGGTCGTAGTCGCTGCCGACCACCGTGCCCACCCGCAGGCCCGAATCGACCCGCACGCCACGCCCGGTCGCTTCGACCAGGTCGACGACGGTGCCGCCGGTGGGCAGGAAGCCGCGGGCCGGGTCCTCGGCGTACACCCGGGCCTCGATGGCGTGGCCGGTCATGGTGATGTCGGCCTGGTTCAGTGTCAGCTTCTCCCCCGCCGCGACCCGCACCTGCCACTCCACCAGATCGATGCCGGTGACCATCTCGGTGACCGGGTGCTCGACCTGCAGTCGGGTGTTCATCTCCATGAAGAAGAACTCGTCCGGGCTGTCCGCGGAGACGATGAACTCCACCGTGCCGGCGCCCGAGTAGTCGACGCTCCGAGCGGTGTTGGAGGCGGCCTCGCCGATGCGAGCGCGGGTGGCCTCGTCCAGCAGTGGCGACGGCGCCTCCTCGATCACCTTCTGGTGCCGACGCTGCAGGCTGCACTCGCGCTCGCCGAGGTGCACCACGTTGCCGTGGTTGTCGGCGAGAACCTGCACCTCGATGTGCCTGGGGCGCAACACGAACCGTTCGAGGAAGAGGGTGTCGTCACCGAACGCGGACGCGGCCTCACGGCGGGCGCTGGCCAGCGCGTCGGCGAGCTTGCCCGGCTCCTCGACCATCCGCATGCCCTTGCCGCCGCCGCCCGCCGACGGCTTGACGAGCACCGGGTAGCCGATGTCCTCCGCTGCGGCGATCAGTTCGGCGTCGGTCAGACCGGGCCGTGCGATGCCGGGGACCACCGGGACGTCGAACGCGGCGACAGCGTTCTTGGCGGTGATCTTGTCACCCATCACCTCGATGGCTCGCACAGACGGTCCGAGGAACGCGATGCCGGCCTTGTCGAGCGCGGCAGCGAAAGCGGCGTTCTCCGACAGGAATCCGTAGCCGGGGTGCACGGCCTGCGCACCGGTCCGGCGGGCCGCGTCGACGACCTTGTCGATGTCGAGGTAGCTCTCGCGGGCCGCCGCCGGTCCGAGCAGGACAGCGACGTCGGCCTCCCGGACGTGGCGCGCCCCCGCGTCGGCCTCGCTGTAGACGGCGACGGAACGGATGCCCATTGCCTTGAGGGTGCGGATGACGCGTACCGCGATCTCGCCGCGGTTGGCCACCAGGACGGTGTGGAATTCGGTCATGTCACTCACATCCGGAAGACGCCGTAGGAAACCGGCTCGATCGGCGCCTGAGCGCACACCGAAAGTGCCAGTCCGAGAACAGTTCTGGTATCCGCAGGATCGATGATTCCATCGTCCCACAGTCGGGCGGTCGAATAGTAGGGGTTGCCCTGAGCCTCGTACTGGGCACGAATCGCGTCCGGATCGTTGTCCGATCCGACGGTGCCCAGCACGGACGCCGCCTGCTCGCCGCCCATCACCGAGATGCGCGCGTTCGGCCACATCCACAGGAAGCGGGGTGAGTACGCCCGGCCGCACATCGAGTAGTTCCCCGCGCCGTACGAGCCGCCGATGACCACGGTCAGCTTCGGCACCCGAGCGCACGCGACGGCGGTGACCATCTTCGCGCCGTGCTTGGCGATACCGCCGGCCTCGTAGTCGCGGCCGACCATGAAACCGGCGATGTTCTGCAGGAACACCAGCGGGATGCTGCGCTTGTCGCACAGTTCGATGAAGTGCGCGCCCTTCATGGCGGATTCTGCGAACAGGACCCCGTTGTTGGCGATGATGCCGACCGGGTGGCCGTGGATGTGCGCGAAACCGGTGACCAGGGTCTTGCCGTACTCGGCCTTGAACTCCTGGAACGCAGCCCCACCGGCGGAGCCCGGATCCTCGACACCGTCGACTACCCGATCGATCACCTCGTGCACGTCGTACGGTGTGCGCGGGTCGGTCGGGACGACGTCGTACAGCTCGGACTGATCGGCGACCGGGTCCACCGTTTCCAGCACGTCCCACGGCCGCTCGGTGCGCGGACCGAGGGTGGCGACGATGTTCCGCACGATCCGCAGCGCGTCCTGGTCGTCCTCCGCAAGGTGGTCGGTGACGCCGGAGACCTTCGAGTGCAGGTCGCCGCCGCCGAGCTCCTCCGCGGTGACGACCTCGCCCGTCGCCGCCTTCACCAGCGGCGGACCGCCGAGGAAGATGGTGCCCTGGTTGCGCACGATGACGGCCTCGTCGCTCATCGCGGGCACGTACGCGCCGCCTGCGGTACAGGACCCCATCACCGACGCGATCTGCGCAATTCCCTTGGCGCTCAGGTTCGCCTGGTTGTAGAAGATGCGCCCGAAGTGCTCGCGGTCGGGAAACACCTCGTCCTGCCGGGGCAGGAAGGCGCCGCCCGAGTCGACGAGATAGATGCACGGCAGGTTGTTCTGCAGCGCGATCTCCTGCGCCCGCAGGTGCTTCTTGACCGTCATCGGGTAGTAGGTGCCGCCCTTGACGGTGGCGTCGTTGGCGACGATCACGCATTCCCGGCCGGACACCCGCCCGATGCCGGCGATCATGCCCGCGCCGGGGCACTCGTCGTCGTAGAGGCCGTTCGCCGCCAGTGGCGAGAACTCGAGGAACGGACTGCCCGGATCGAGCAGTGTGTTCACCCGGTCGCGCGGGAGCAACTTGCCGCGGTCGACGTGTCGCTGCCGGGACCGCTCGCTGCCGCCGAGCGCTGCCGTCGCGAGTCGCTCACGCAACTCCTTCACCAGCCGCTCGTGTTCGGCCCTGTTCAGATCCCCGTCGAAGCTCATCGCGCCGCCTGTCTGGTCCAGTTCGGTTAACTGTCGATAACCGAATTCAAGATAACTGTGCTTAACTGAGTTGTCCAGACCCGCAGAGAAGAGGAGGTTTCACCGTGACGGAGAGCCGTCCGGCCCACACACGACGAAGCCAGGCGAAGGCCGACCGGCGCCGTCAACTCCTGCAGGCCGCCGCTCGGCTGATCGCCGAGCGCGGGTTCGCCGGCGTCCGACTCGAGGACCTCGGATCCGCCGTCGGCATCAGCGGCCCCGCCGTCTACCGGCACTTCCCCAACAAGGACGCGCTACTCGTCGAACTGCTCGTCGACATCAGTCGCCGACTGCTCGAGGGCGGCACCGAGGTGGTCGACGCCGCACCGTCACCCGAGGAAGCACTCGCCGGACTCGTCGAATTCCACCTCGACTTCGCACTCGGCGAGCCGGACCTCATTCGGGTCCAGGACCGCGACCTCGAGTCGCTGCCACCCGTCGAACGGCGTCAGGTCCGCCAGTTCCAGCGGCGATACGTCGAGATCTGGGTGCAAGTGCTGCAGAAGGTCGACCCCGCCCTCGACGAGACCGACGCCCGAATCAAGGCGCACGCGACGTTCGGCCTGATCAACTCGACCCCACACAGCGCGAGCCGGACCTCGGCCGCACGGACGCGCACGATTCTGCGGCAGATGACCACCGCCGCCCTCGCGCCGGGAGTCTGAGCCGCACCTCCGCACAGCATTTCGGGAAGGATCAGCCCCGTGTACCGGGGCTGATCCTTCCCAAAACGACCGTCACCGGGACCCGAGCCGCAGGCAAGCCACAGGTGCGGTCGCGACGCGGATATCGTCTGGCGCATGACCGTCGCGAAATCCGTCGCCCTGTTCGTCGTCGCGGCACTCTTCGAGATCGGTGGCGCCTGGCTGGTCTGGCAGGGCATTCGCGAGCATCGCGGCTGGCTCTGGGTGGGGCTGGGGATCGTCGCCCTCGGCGCATACGGCTTCGTCGCCACGCTGCAACCCGATGCGAACTTCGGCCGAATCCTGGCCGCCTACGGCGGAGTCTTCGTCGCGGGTTCGCTGATCTGGGGAATGGCGATGGACGGCTTCCGCCCGGACCGCTGGGACGTCGCGGGCGCGTTGCTCTGTCTCGTCGGCGTTGCGGTCATCATGTACGCGCCCCGCTGAGACCGCCACTCAGGACTGCGGCTCAGGCCGACCGCGGCCGGCGCGCCATCGCGACCGCGAGGGCCAGCGCGAGCGCCGCGGCGAACCACAACCCGGACAACCCGATCCCGCGGTGCACGGCCGCGCCGACCACGACGCCGAGTACCAGTCCGAGCCACAGCACCGCGAATCGCACCCATCCCCAACGCGGTCCGCCGGTCAGTGCCGCACCGATCGCCTGGCCCAGCTTCACCAGCGTCCCGGTCATGTACGTCAGGCTGATCGAGGCCTGCTCGCTCCGCTCGAACACCGTGTTCTCGGCACCCATCGCCAGCGCCAGCGACGCGACGACGACCTGGGTCGGGGCGAACGAGTGGGTGACCGCAGCGACACCCAGCAGCGCCGCCACCAGGGAAAGCACCGCGGGTCTGCGCCACCTGCCTGCACGGTGCCCGAGCAGCGAACCGCACACCACCCCGAGTACGAACAGTCCGATCACGGCGGCGCCCACCGCAGCCGGGTGGCCCGCGCCGTCCACGGCCGCGACCGCGGCGCGCGTCGAGTTGCCGCTCATGAAGGAGACGAAGAACCCGCCGAGGACGATGAAGCCCATCGCGTCCACGTATCCGGCGAGTGCGGCGAGGAGCACGGCGAAGGTTGCCGTGCTCCGCCCTGCGCCGACGATCATCGATTCAGTTTCCCAGCCGTGACCGTCGTTGGGCGGTATCTGGGCGGATCGGACCGGCGAGCCATGTCACTTCCGACCCGGTTGCGCGGGCAACGTCCTGCCGATTCGGTTAGACGGCCGCGGCACTGCGCTCAGACCGACACGGGCAGACAGACCTCGAGCGCGGCCCCGGTGGCCGCGATCACGTCGTCGACGGTGACCCCCGGCGCGAGTTCCCGCAGGGCCAGCACACCGCCCGGAACGACGTCGATGACCGCCAGGTTGGCGATGATCCGGTCGACCACGCCCTGACCGGTGAGTGGCAGGGTGCATGCGTCGACGATCTTCGGGTTGCCGTCGCGGTCGGCGTGTTCCATGACCACGATGACGCGACCGGCGCCGTGCACGAGATCCATCGCGCCGCCCATGCCCTTGACCATCTTGCCGGGAACCATCCAGTTCGCCAGGTCTCCGTCCGTGGAGACCTGCATGCCACCGAGCACGGCCGTGTCGATGTGCCCGCCGCGGATCATCCCGAACGATGTCGCCGAATCGAAGTATGCCGCACCAGGATTGACGGTGACCGTCTCCTTGCCCGCGTTGATCAGATCCGAGTCGACTGCGTCCGCGGTCGGGTAGGGGCCGGTGCCGAGGATCCCGTTCTCCGAGTGCAGGGTCACCCGGACGTCGTCACCGAGGAAGCCGGGAATGAGCGTGGGCAGCCCGATTCCCAGGTTGACGTACTCGCCGTCGATCATCTCCGCGGCCGCGCGGGCCGCCATCTGGTCGCGGGTCCATCCGGTTGCGTTCGTCATCGTGCCGATCCTTCCGACGTGCTCACTGTCCGCTTCTCGATCCGCTTGGCCTGCGGTCCGGTGTCGACGATGCGCTGGACGAAGATCCCGGGCAGGTGCACCTGCCCTCGGGGTCGCCTCCGCGGGGTTGGTGATCCTCTCCCACCTCTCCGACAGAGAGGTGGGAGAGTATCTGGCCCGGACGGACTTGGTCGGCGAGTGGGGCGCCGACCATGCCCGACCGGGTCTCGAGGACCGCATCGCGGCGACCCGACTCACCGGGTACGCCGTCAACCCGGCCCTGCTCGTCGAGGCAGCTGGGGCATGGGCGCCGCCGTCCTCGACGGTTCCGGATCCCCCGCCTGGGCCCTGAGCATCACGGGGGTGGAGAGCCGCTTCCCCGAGAGCCGTCGGGCCGAACTCGGCGAGTTGCTGCTCAGGCAGGCGCACCGACTCTCCCAGCGGCTGACCCGCTCGCGCGGCTAGGCGTGCACGATCACGCCGCGAATGTTCTTGCCGTCCCGCAGGTCCTGGTACCCCTGGTTGACGTCCTCGAGCCGGTACCGGGTGGTGACCAACTCGTCCAGCTTGAGCTGTCCCGCGTCGTAGAGCCGCAGCAGCTTGACGATGTCGTACTGCGGATTCATGGAGCCGAACAGCGTGCCCTTGATGGTCTTCTGATTCAGCGTCAGGTCGCAGCCCGACACGTGCACGGTGAGCTTCGCCGGATCGGCGAGTCCGGTGATGACGACGGTGCCGCCCTTGCCGATCACCGCCGTCGCCGCCGAGACGACCTCCTCGTCGACGGTGCCGACCAGGATCAGCGCCGCGTCGGCGCCCTGGCCCCAGGTGAGCTCGTTGACCTTCTCCGCGGCGCTCGCCGCATCCGCAAACGCATGCGTGGCACCGAACTTCAGTGCCTGCTCGCGCTTCATCGCGACCGGGTCGACCACCACGACGTACTTGCAGCCGGCGCTGACCGCGCCCTGGACTGCGTTGATGCCGAGGCCGCCGATGCCGTAGATCACCGCAGTGTCGCCCGCGCGCAGATTGCCCGCGTTGACAGCGGTCCCCCACCCGGACGGAACCCCGCACCCGACCAGCACGGCGGTCTCGAGCGGCAGCCAGTCGTCCACCTTGACCACCGAGTGCTGCGAGATGGTCGCCCGCTCGGAGAAGGTTCCGAGCATGCACATCGCACCGAAATCCCTTCCCGCGCCATGGAATCGGAAGGTGCCGTCGGGCATCGTGCCCTCCAGGATGGTCGCGCCCATGTCGCACAGGTTCTGACGGCCGGTCGAGCAGTAACGGCAGGTGCCGCAGTTCGGGATGAAGCTGCACACCACGTGGTCGCCCGGCTTGACCTTCGTGACGCCGGGACCGACCTCCTCGATGATCCCGGAGCCCTCGTGCCCGCCGACGATCGGATAGCGCGGCGGCAGGTCCCCGTCGGTCAGGTGTAGGTCGGAGTGACACAGTCCGGCGGCGGTGTACTTGATCAGCACCTCACCCGGTCCGGGGCCGTCGAGATCGAGTTCCATCAGTTCGAACGGCTTTCCGGCCTCGAGAAGTACTGCGGCAGTGGTCTTCATGTAGATCTCCTTCGTCGGAACGGTCGGGTCAGAGAGCGACGTTGACGGCTTTGGTGATGGTGTAGGCGTCGAGCCCCGCCGCCCCCAGCTCGCGGCCCCAGCCCGACTGCTTGTAGCCGCCGAACGGCATCGCGGTGTCGAAGCCGTTGTACTGGTTGATCCACACCGATCCGGCCTTGATCTGCCGGGCGGTCCGGTGTGCCTTGGAGATGTCCTTGGTCCAGATGCCCGCGGCGAGACCGTAGATCGAATCGTTCGCGGCGGCGGCGACTCCTGCCTCTGCGTTGAACGGAAGCGCCGCGACGACGGGACCGAAGATCTCCTCGCGCACGATCGAGAACTCCGGCTTGACGTCCACGAAGACGGTCGGCTCGACGAAGTAGCCGGTGTCGCCCCACCGCTTGCCGCCGGTGAGCGCGCGCGCCCCGTCGGCCAGGCCCGCGGCGAGGTAGCCGGTGACCTTGTCGAACTGCTCTTGGGAGACCAGTGGGCCGAGCTGGGTGGTCGGGTCCAGACCCGGTCCGATCTTCACCTGGCCGGCCGCGTCCGCGACGGCCTGAGTGAACTCGTCGAAGATCTTGTCCTCCACGAAGAGTCGGGTCCCGGCGACGCAGCATTGGCCGTGGTTGAACAGCCAGGCGTTGAGCGAACCCTCCACTGCGGCGTCGAAGTCGGCATCCGCGAAGACGATGTTCGGGCTCTTACCGCCGAGCTCGAGCGAGACCTTCTTGAGGTTGCCCTTGGCGGCGTCGACGATCTTCTTTCCCACCTCGGTGGACCCGGTGAAGGCAATCTTGTCGACGTCCTCGTGCGCCGACAGGGCAGCGCCGGCGTCACCGAAGCCGCTGACGATGTTCACGACGCCGGCGGGGAAGCCGGCCTCCTGGAACACCTCTCCGAGCAGCAGAGCCGTCAGCGGGGTCTGCTCGGCGGGCTTGAGGATCACGGTGTTGCCGGCGGCGAGGGCGGGCGCCAGCTTCCACGAGGCCATCAGCAGCGGGAAGTTCCACGGCACGATCAGTCCGCACACGCCGACCGGCTCGCGCAGTGTGTAGGCGTGGAACTGGGCATCCGGGGCGAACGGCATCGACACGTTGACCGTGCTGCCCTCGATCTTGGTGGCCCACCCGGCGTAGTAGCGGAAAACGTCAGCGGCCCAGGCGACGTCGACCGCGGAGGCGATACCGGCCGACTTGCCGTTGTCGAGAGCCTCGAGCTGACCGAACTCCTCTGCGCGCTCGGACAGGATGTCGCCCACCCGCCAGAGCAGCCGCTCGCGCTGGTTGGGCTTCATCGACGGCCACGGGCCGTTGTCGAAGGCCTGCCGGGCGGCGCGCACGGCGCGGTCGACGTCCTCGGACTGCCCGTGGGCCACCTCGGTGAGCGGATTCCCGGTGGCGGGATCACAGGTGACGAAGGTGCGACCCGAGGCCGCCGAGGTCCATTCTCCCCCGATCAGGAGCTTCTTGGGGCCCCCTCCCAGAAACCCCTGAACCCCTGCGGTGAGCGGAAAGTCGGCGATCGCTGTCATCGGAACTCCTTACGAGCAGACGGTGTGATGCACGCCATACTTCGCGTGTTCCGGAGGGGCTAACTGTGCAAGGTTCGGACAGTCCGACGACGCGCACTCACACCGTGATCTCGAGCGCCCGGATCCGGGCGTACAGGGTGCTGCGACTGATCCCGAGCTGCTCCGCGGCATGCACCTTGTTGCCGCCGCACTCGGTGAGCGCGTCGACGATCGCCTGTCGTTCGGCGCGCTCGCGGCCGGCGAGCCGGGCGACCCGACCCGGGCTGCGATACCGGTCCGGCAAGTCCGCCACGGTAATTCGACTGCCCGCACACGATCGCGCGGCCTTGGTCAGCACCACCCGAAGCTCGGTGAGGTTGCCCGGCCACTGCGCCGCGGTCAGCGCCTCGAGCGCTGTCGCGCTCAACCTCACTCCCGGCATGATCTCGTCGAGCATGGCGCGGGCGATCTCCGGGAGCTCGGCGCGGCGCTGGCGCAGCGGCGGCAGGACGAGCCGTTCCGGACACCGCGACACCAACGCAGCGATCGGGGCCGCCAGGTCGGCCTCCGGCCCACTGGTCAGCAGGATCCGGGGATCACCACTCGCGATCGCCTCCGCCACGAGCGGATGTACGGGCTCGGGCAGCAGCTGGACCTGATCGATCACGACGACCGCATCGGACCGTCGCAGGCTCCGGGCCACGTCGCGGCTCCAGGACTCGATGCCCTGCACAGCAATTCGGGTGGCGTCGTGCCGGTGCACCATGCTCGTCCCCGCGACATCGCGCACGGCCGTGCTGCGGCCCGACCCGGGTTCGCCGCAGATCACCAGCGCATCGCGGCTGTCGCGAAGCCGCTCGAGTTCGGTACGGACACGATCCGCGGCGGGCGAACTCGTCCGAGCGGTCCCGCGACGAATCGGCGTGGCCGGCCTGCGCACCGGCTGCACGAGAAACAGCGTCCCGCCGTCGGTGCCGGCGATCCGGTCTGCGCGCACCTGCGCACGTTCCCCGGACGCGAGTTCGAGTTCGACGGTGCGGGACTGGTCAGGCCTCAGGTCGGTCGCCAGCCCGCGCAGCGCGGCGTGGTCGGCCACATCCAGCAGGTCCAACGCGGCCCGGTTGCTGAGCAGGATGTCCTCCCCGATCGCGGTGACCGCGACCTGCCGCTGCGGCGACACCCGCTGAAAGGCGTCGACCAGCCGTTGTTCCGAGGCCCTCGCACCCTCGAGCAGCCGCCGTTCGATGTCCGCTGCGGCCCGCTGCAGGAACGGCGCGAACAGTGAGTTCGCCTGCGGAGCGATACACGTCAGGTCGAGGATGCCCTCGACCCGGTGGGTGACCGGATGGATGATCGGATGCCCGTAGCAGCTCAAACCCTTGAACTGCTCCAGGAAGTGCTCCTCACCGTTGATCACGACACCCCGTCGCACCTCCAGCGGCGTCCCGAGCGCATTGGTCCCCGCCCGGTCCTCACCGAACCGCGACCCGAGCACCGCACCGAGCCGCTCCATGTGCCGCTCGACGGCGCGGTTGTCGAACACCCGCGCGACGATCCGACAGTCGGGGTCGGCGAGCAGCACGCAGAGTTCGGTGCCCGCGATCTGGACACCCACCTCGTCCAGGACCGGGCGGGCGGCCCGCAGCAGTCTGCCCGACAGGTCGAGGTCGTCTGCCGGCGAGGCGTCGAATCCTCGGCCGGGGTCGACGCCGCTGAGCTGCGACCGCTTCCAGGACAGGGCGATCTCGGGCCGGACCGCGTCCCGACCGCCTGGCTCCTCGCTCGTCATCGCGCGCTCCGCCTATGCCTGGCCGATCAACTCGAGCGACTGCTCGCGCATCTCGATCTTGCGGACCTTGCCGGTCACCGTCATCGGGAACTCGTCGACCACGTGCACGTACCGCGGGATCTTGTAGCCCGCGAGTTTTCCGGTGCAGAACGCGCGCACCGAGTCGGCGTCGAGTTCGTCGGCGCCCTCGCGCATCCGGATCCACACCATCAGTTCCTCGCCGTACTTCGCGTCCGGCACGCCGATCACCTGGGCGTCGAGGATGTCCGGGTGCGAGTAGAGGAACTCCTCGATCTCACGGGGGTAGATGTTCTCGCCGCCGCGGATGACCATGTCCTTGATCCGGCCGGTGATCGCGACGTAGCCGTCGGCGTCCATCACCCCGATGTCGCCGGTGTGCATCCAGCGCGCCCCGTCGACCGCCTCGGCGGTCTTCTCCGGGTTGTTCCAGTAGCCGAGCATCACCGAGTAGCCGCGGGTGCAGAGTTCACCCGGCTCGCCGCGCGGGACCGTCAACCCTGTTGCCGGGTCGACGATCTTGACCTCGAGGTGGGGTCCGACCCGGCCGACGGTGGACACCCTCTGGTCGATGGTGTCGTCGGAGCGGGTCTGCAGGGACACCGGCGAGGTCTCGGTCATGCCGTAGCAGATCGACACCTCTGCCATTCCCATCTGCTCGATGACCTGCTTCATCACCTCGACCGGGCACGGCGATCCGGCCATGATCCCGGTACGCAGGCTGGTCAGGTCGTAACTCGCGAAGTCCGGGTCGGCGAGTTCGGCGATGAACATCGTCGGCACCCCGTACAGCGAGGTGCAACGCTCGGCCTGTACCGCCTCGAGCGTGGCTTTCGGCTCGAACGCGGGCGCCGGGATCACCATGGCCGCACCGTGACTGGTGCACGCGAGGTTCCCCATCACCATGCCGAAGCAGTGGTAGAACGGCACCGGAATGCACACCCGGTCCTCGTGCGTGTAGTGGCAGAGTTCGCCCACGAAGTACCCGTTGTTGAGGATGTTGTGGTGGCTGAGGGTGGCACCCTTCGGGAATCCCGTTGTGCCCGAGGTGTACTGGATGTTGATCGGGTCGTCGGCGGAGAGTGCCGCCTGCGCCGCGGACAGCGCCGAGGGGTCCGCCGCATGCGCGGCGGCGCCGTCGGCGAGCAGCCCTGCCCAGTCCTCGCCGCCGAGCAGGACCACCGACTCTAGATCGGGGCAGTTCGGCCGAACCTCCTCGATCATCGCGGCGTAGTCCGACGTCTTGAAGCTCGCCGCGGACACCAGCATTCGGATACCGGCCTGCTCGAGCACATACTTCAGCTCGTGCGAGCGGTACGCCGGATTGATGTTGACCAGGATCACGCCGATCTTCGCGGTCGCGTACTGCACCAATGTCCATTCGGGACAGTTCGGCGCCCAGATGCCGACCCGGTCGCCCTTCGCCAGCCCGCGCCGGAGCAGCCCGGCGGCGAGGCCGTCCACCGCGGTACCGAACTCGCCGTAGGTCCACCGGCGCCCGGTCGAGTGGTCGACGAGCGCGTCCCGGTCCCGGTGCGCTGCGACGGTGCGGTCGAGGTTGTCCCCGATGGTGTCGCCCAACATGGGGGCGTCCCACACGCCCGAGGTGTAACTGGGCAGCGACCCGGTCATCGTCAGTCCTCTCCTGCACCCTGCCGGCAGCGAGCCGGGTGACTCAGTTTCGAAGCTACTCGCATGCATGTGATCCACGACATACTCGGACGCCCAGGGTGTCTGTAACTGTCCGAGATGCGGACACCCCGCCCGTACGGGCATCGCAGGACTGCAAGGAAGGGTAGTGACGTAGATCACGTCGACGCCACCCCCGGAAGGGGGTGGGTGACCGGGAGGTCGGTGTGGTCCAGCTCCTCAGTCGAGTCGGCTCGACAATGCCATCGCGTCGAACGGCGCGAACCCCTTCACGTCGTTGTCGAAGTAGACGAACACGTCGAACCCGTCGCCGGTCCAGCCTCGGATCTTCGCGGCCCACGCGTCCAGCGCCGCCGCGGTGTAACCGCTCGTGTACAACTCGATGTCGCCGTGCAGTCGCGCGTACACGAAGTCGGCTGTCGGTTCCTCGATGCGCGGATAGCGTCCCGCGGTGTCCGCGAGGACGAGCGCCACGCCGTACTCACGCGCGATCGACACCGATTCCGGCACAGCGAAACTGGCGCTCCGCACTTCGAGCGCGTGGCGCAGCGGACGATCGACGTCGGTGCCGACATGGACGAGGTCGTCGGCCAGTTTGTCGTCGCGGTGCTGCGCGAGAACGCTCGCCGCGGTGGTGGTCTGCGGCAGCAGCGCGAGGAACGCGGCCAACCGGTCTGCGTCGAATCGCAGGTTCGGCGGCAACTGCCACAGGATCGGCCCTAGCTTGTCCCCCAACGCGAGCACGCCCGAGGCGAAGAAGTTCGCGAGCGCGGTCTCCACGCCGACCAAGCGCTTGACGTGGGTGATGTAGCGGCCGCCCTTGACCGCGAACACGAAACCGTGCGGTGTCTCGTCCCGCCATTTCGTGTAGCTCGACGGTTTCTGCAGCGCGTAGAACGACCCGTTGATCTCGATCGACGTCAGGCGTTCGGCAGCGTATGCCAGCTCCTTACGGTGCACGAGTCCGTCCGGGTAGAAGGCGCCGCGCCACCCCGGGTAGACCCACCCGGAGATGCCCACCCGGGCCTCCGCCATGTGCGGGAGTCTAGTTGGCGGGAAGCGAAGAGGTCCCGCGCAGAAGATCTGCGCGGGACCTTCGTCACGGCCTACCGACTACGTGATATCCCCTGCTCAGCGACCGGCGGCGCTGAGAATCTCCTGACGCAGCTCCGACCAGACCACCGCGTACGCGGTGCCGTCGGTGACCGAGTCCGCGAGCAGCTCCTGGTAGCGGGCCAGCCTCGGAACGTAGGCCGAGACGTCGTCGAACACGTCCGAGGCCCGGCGGTCCAGGTCTGCGAGCTTGCCGGCGTCCCCCGCCGCGTCGGCGAACTCGGCGTCGAGGGGCTCGAAGCGATCCACCACCTCGGCGAACAGGTCCTCGTCGATGGACACCCGCTCGGCGTCGAGCTGGTCGTCGAGCTCGGCGACGCCCGCCTCGGTCAGCGAGAACGCGCCGTCACCGGTGTCGGCGGCCCGTCCGGCGGCCACGAGCGCGTCGAGCGCGGCTTGCGCGGACGTCGCCGCGACTCCGAGCTGACGTGCGAGGACGTCTGCCGTCACGGCACCCTTCAGTCGCACCGACTGGAGCAGAGCCAGCTCGTCGACGTTGCCTGCGAAGGCCATTGCACAACTCCTTGATGCCCGATCCCGGGCCGTCGTTCGCACCCGGCGACTGCCGGGCGGGTTACATCCTTTTTGATCACCCGGCGCTGCGTCAACAGCGCTGGATCGTGGAGAGGAAGCCGTCCACCTCCGCTACGAACACGGCGTTGTCGTCGCCGGCGACCATGTGTCCTGCTGCCGCGACGTTCACCGCGGTGGCCTGCGGGACCAGCTCGAGCAGTTCCTCGACGCCCTCCGCGCTGACGATGTCCGACCTGCCGCCGTGCACCAGAAGCGTCGGCACCCGCACCGCCCTCGCCGCGGCGACCATCCGGGCGTGATTGCCCACGGGTGTCTCCCCGTCGATTCGGGGCCCCGTGAACACCGGATCCCAATGCCAGTACAGGCGCCCGTCCGCGCGCTCGCGCACATTGCGACGCAGACCCTCGACGTTCCTGGGGCGCTCGCGGTGCGGCTGGTACGCGGCCACCGCGTCGGCGACCTCCTCGAGGTCGGCGAACCCGTCCGGGTTGCCGCGCATGAAGTCCGCGATCCTCTTGACGCCCTCGGGTTCCACCTTCGGGGTGATGTCCACCAGCACCAGTCCCCGTGTCAGCCCGGGGTGCTCACCCTCTCCGATCAGCGCGGTCATCCCGCCGAGCGAGGCACCGAACACGACGGGCCGGGAACCGAGTTGCTCGACCACCGCGCGCAGGTCGGCGACCAGTTCGCCGATCCGGTAGTCACCGTCGTGCGCCCAGGCGCTGTCGCCGTGTCCGCGGGTGTCGAGCGTGTAGACGGTACGGCCGCCGCGGACGAGGTCCGCCGCCGCGCGGCTCCACGAGTGCCGGGTCTGTCCGCCGCCGTGCAGCATCAGTACGACGTCGGAGGTGTCCTCCTCGTCGACCGGGGTCCAACGGTCGGCGGCCAGGGTCCCCGCCCCGCCGCGGAATTCGATTGTCGTGCGCTGCGCAGTCACCCCCACACCATAGGAACCCGGGCACGGACCCGACCGCCCGGTCTACTCCAGGGGGAGCGTCTCTCCCGCCGACAACTCGTCGGAGCGGGAGGTGTCCTTCAGGTCCACCCCGGACCGTCCGAGTGTGCGGGCGCCCGTGAGCAGCCCGGACACCACCCGCGCGGCCTGCTCGTACCCGAGCCCCTCGGGCGGGTGGATGTTGGAGATGCAGTTGCGGTCGGCGTCGGTGCGGCCCGGTCGCGGCAGGTGAGTGAGGTAGATGCCGAGGCTGTCCGCCACCGACAGGCCCGGACGTTCCCCGATCAGGACCACCACCGTCTGCACGCCCATCGCCTCGGCGATGTGATCGCCGAGCGCCACCCGCGCCTCCGTCGCGATCACCGGCGGCGCCAGCGTGTACCGATCGGTGAGCTCGTTCGTCAGCGCGGTCAGCAGGGCGACGCCGTGGTCCGACAACGCCCGCGGCGAAAGCCCGTCCGCCAGGACGAAACCCACCTCGGCCCCGCTACGGGGCACGCCCGTGAGGTCGGCGGGCAGCCGCCCGAGGTCCGGCCGACGCAGGTACTCGGCGCGACTGGAGGCCCGGCTCGTCACCCGCACCGGGCGCCCCAGCCCGGCCGCGTCGAGCTGTGTAGCGAGCAGGTCGACGTCCAGCGGCTGGTGCACCGCGTCGCGGGCCGCCGCGTGCGCGGACCGCAACTCGAGGACCTGCTCGGTCGGCAGCGCGTCCCCGGTCCGGCCGAGGCCGATGCGCGCCTGCGTGCTGCGCCTGAGTTCCACCCAGAAGTCCTGCGGTGTCTCGTGATTCGGGCCGACTGTCACGGCGCCCCCGTCAGCGCACGCAACGGCGAAACCGTCGGGTCGACAGGGAGCACACGCCCCTTCGCGTCGGCCATGCCCAGCCGCTGAAGCCAGGCCTCGAACTCGGGGGCGGGCCGCAGTCCGAGCACCTGCCGCACGTACAACGCGTCGTGGAAGCTCAGGCTCTGGTACCCGAGCATCACGTCGTCGGCGCCCGGCACCGCGATCACGAAGGCGGCCCCGGCCACACCGAGCAGCGTCAGCAGGGTGTCCATGTCGTCCTGGTCGGCCTCCGCATGGTTGGTGTAGCAGACGTCGACTCCCATCGGCAGGCCGAGCAGCTTGCCGCAGAAGTGATCCTCGAGCCCGGCCCGAATGATCTGCTTGCCGTCGTAGAGGTACTCGGGTCCGATGAAGCCGACCACCGTGTTCACCAACAGCGGCTGCAGGTCCCGTGCGACCGCGTACGCCCTCGCCTCGAGGGTCTGCTGGTCCACGGGCCTGCCGCCGGTCCCGAGGTGCGCGCCCGCGCTCAGCGCCGAACCCTGTCCCGTCTCGAGATACATCACGTTGTCGCCGACGGTGCCGCGGCGCAGCGCGCGACCCGCCGCATTCGCCTCGCGGAGCAACGAGATATTCACGCCGAAGCCGGCATTCGCACGTTCGGTGCCCGCGACGGACTGGAACACCAGATCGACCGGCGCGCCCGCGGCGATAAGGTCGATCGTGGTGGTCAGGTGCGAGAGCACGCAGGACTGGGTGGGAATCTCGAAGCGCTGCCGAACCTCGTCGAGCAGGTGCAGCAGGTCCGCGGTGGCATGCGGTGAGTCGGTGGCCGGGTTGATCCCGATCACCGCGTCGCCGCAGCCGAGCAGCAGCCCGTCGAGGGTGGCGGCGGCGATCCCCCTCGGGTCGTCGGTGGGGTGATTCGGCTGCAGTCGGGTGCTGATCCGACCCGGCACGCCGACGGTCGTCCGGAATGCCGCGGTGACGACGGCGGCGCGGGCCACCGCGATCAGGTCCTGATTGCGCATGATCTTGCTGACGGCCGCGACCATCTCCGGAGTCAGCCCCGGCGAGAGCTCCCGCAGGACCACTGCCGCGTCCTCGCCCGCCGCCACCTCGAGCAACCAGTCCCGCAGCCCGCCGACCGTCAGGTGCGAGATCTTCTGGTAGGCAACACGATCGTGCGAATCCATGATCAGCCGGGTGACCTCGTCGTCCTCGTACGGGACCAACAGATCCCGCAGGAACGCATCGAGTGGGACGTCGGCGAGAGCCCACTGCGCGGCGGCCCGCTCGGCGTCCGAGGTTGCCGCGCAACCGGCCAACTCGTCCCCGCTGCGCAGCGGGGTGGCCTTCGCCATCAGGTCGACGAGGCCGTCGAAGGCAAAGCTCTGGCCGCCGATCTGCTGGCCGTAGCGCGTCATGTCAGGACTCTCGCCTGCCGGTGGGCACCGGGCAGGCTTCCGCCGCCTCCGCCACGACCTGCGGCTCGATCGGCGGAGTCGGCCGCTCACCCCGCTCCCACTCCTCGCCGGTGACGAGCTTCTCGGCGGCCAGTGCCTCGATCTCGGCCGGATCGAAGGCCCGCGCGCGGCTCAGGAAACGCATACCCTCCGGCGCCTCGAGGCTGAACCCGGAGCCGCGGCCGGGGACCACGTCGAGCACCAACTGGGTGTGCTTCCACACCGCGAACTGCGGTCCCGAGATCCACACGGGCACCGCGTCGGCACCGTCGGGCAAGTCGGTGGGCAACTCCCCCACGCCCAGCCGAAGGTCGAGCAGACCGACCAGGACGTCGCGGTCGCCGACGATGAATTCGCCTGCGGGATAACACATCGGCGCGGAGCCGTCGCAGCAGCCGCCGGACTGGTGCATCATCAGCGAGCCGTGCGTCGCGCGCAGTCTGCGAAGAAGGTCGACCGCCCCGGCCACCGCGACGATCCGGGCCGGCGCGGTCACCGGAAGTCCAGGACCATGCGACCGTCGACCGTGCCCGCCCGCAACTCGTCGAAGATGTCGTTGATGTCATCGAGCTTCCGCGAGTGCACGGTCGGCACAATGCGGCCGCGGTCGTAGAAGTCGAGCGCCTCCTCGACAGTCAGGGGTTTACCGAACTCGTGGACAACCGCGGCCTTCATCGTGCCGGACATGACGACCTCCGAATCTCGAAACAGAGTGGCAGGGTTCGGAACTGAGGTGTGCGGCGCCCGCCGAGGAGGGGGTTCGGCGGGCGCCGCACCTGTCTCCTGACCGAGGGATCAGGAGAAGCCGGGGATCAGAAGAAGCCCTGAGCCTTCGGCGCGTAACTGACCAGCAGGTTCTTCGTCTGCTGGTAGTGGTCGAGCATCATGTGGTGGTTCTCCCTGCCGATGCCCGACTGCTTGTAGCCGCCGAACGCCGCGTGCGCCGGGTACTGGTGGTAGGTGTTCGTCCACACCCGGCCCGCCTGGATGTCGCGGCCGGCCCGGTAGGCGACGCCGCCGTCGCGGGACCACACGCCCGCACCGAGACCGTAGAGGGTGTCGTTGGCGATCTCGATCGCCTCGGCGTAGTCCTTGAACGAGGTCACCGACACCACCGGGCCGAAGATCTCCTCCTGGAAGATCCGCATCTTGTTGTTGCCGGTGAACACCGTCGGCTGAATGTAGAAGCCCCCGGACAGGTCGCCGCCGAGGTCGGCGCGCTCGCCGCCGGTGATCAACTGGGCGCCCTCGGCCTTGCCGATCTCGATGTAGGACAGGATCTTCTCGAACTGGTCGTTGCTGGCCTGCGCGCCGATCATGGTGTCGGTGTCGAGCGGGTCGCCCTGTCGCACGGCCTTGGTGCGGATGGCGGCCATCGCCAGGAACTCGTCGAAGATGTCGGCCTGGATGAGCGATCGCGACGGGCAGGTGCAGACCTCACCCTGGTTCAGTGCGAACATCGTGAAGCCCTCGAGCGCCTTGTCCTGATAGTCGTCGTTGGCGGCGAGGACGTCCGAGAAGAAGATGTTCGGGCTCTTGCCACCGAGTTCGAGCGTCACCGGAATCAGGTTCTGCGAGGCGTACTGCATGATCAGCCGGCCGGTGGTGGTCTCGCCGGTGAAGGCGATCTTCTTGATCCGCGGGCTCGAGGCGAGCGGCTTGCCCGCCTCCGTGCCGAACCCGTTGACGATGTTGACCACACCCACCGGCAGCAGGTCGCCGATCAGACCGAACAGGTAGAGGATCGAGGCCGGGGTCTGCTCCGCGGGCTTGAGTACCACCGCGTTGCCTGCGGCCAGCGCCGGCGCCAGCTTCCACACGGCCATCAGGATCGGGAAGTTCCACGGGATGATCTGGCCGACCACACCGAGCGGCTCGTGGAAGTGGTACGCGACGGTGTCGGAGTTGATCTCCGACAGCGAACCCTCCTGCGCCCGAATGGCTCCCGCAAAGTAGCGGAAGTGGTCGATCGCGAGCGGGATGTCGGCGTTGAGGGTCTCGCGGATCGGCTTGCCGTTGTCCCAGGACTCGGCGAGCGCAATGGACTCGAGATTCTCCTCGATCCGGTCGGCGATCTTGTTGAGGATCACCGCGCGCTCCGCGACGGGGGTCTTGCCCCAACTCGGCGCGGCGGCGTGCGCGGCATCGAGAGCCAGTTCGATGTCCTCCGCGGTGCTGCGCGGGATCTCGCAGAACACCTGGCCGGTGACCGGGGTCGGGTTCTCGAAGTACTGCCCCTTGACCGGTGCGATCCACTGGCCACCGATGTAGTTGCCGTAGCGCGGCTGGAAGGACATGAGTGCCTCGGGCGTACCCGGGCGGGCGTAGACGGTCATCGACGACTCCTTGCCTGTGTTGTCACTGCTGTGATCCGGAACACTACGAGCCCGACGGTTGCAACTACGTTGCGTTCACTCCCGTCATCGGGTCAGCTGACCGTCGAGCATGTCGATTCCCGCCCTGACCTGCCCATACATCGGCGACTGCGGGTCGAGTGAGGAGAGATACGCGGTCCAGGACGCGGTGTCGTGACGGCCCTCCACGGTGGCCGTCCACCGCGCCAGCAACGTCCGGTCGCCCGCGCGTAGCAGCGCCGCCTGCATCCGGCCGCGCAGCTGGGACCGGATGTCCTCGATCCCGGGCGCCACCGACCCCGGTAGCACGGGACCGCGGTAGGCGGTGAGCGCCCCGGCCGCGTCACCCTGCTCGAGCGCCCGACGGACCTCCTCGACATCGGAGCTCAGATCGGTGAGCAGTCGGTAGGGCCGGGATCCGAGCCCCTGCGCACCGAACACCTTACGTAGGCGGGACATCTCGGCCCGGATCGTGACCGAGTCCAGCTCGGACTCGTCGAGCAGGACGGCCAGCTGACCCGAGCTCAGACCCTCGGGGTGGTCGGCCAGCAGCAGCAGGATCTCGGCGTGCCTGCGCGAGAGGGGAATCCGATCGCCACCGGCCACCACCGTCGGCCGCTGCGAGCCCAGCACCGCCAGTCGGGGCGGGGCGTCCCCGAGCAGTCGGGGCGAATTGAGCAGGTGCAACCGCAACTCGGACTCGGCGGCCGCGACGGTGGCGCGAACCAGTGCGAGCACCTCCGGCACTGCGACCCGCGGGCCGCCGGTGATGTCGATCGCTCCGAGGATCTGTCCGCTCATCGGGTCGTGCACAGGCGCCGCCGAACAACTCCAGTCGTGCACTGTGCGGCTGAAGTGCTCGGCCCCGAAGATCTGCACGCAGTGGTCGACCGCGAGAGCGGTCCCCGGCGCATTGGTTCCGACGCGGTCCTCGCTCCAGTCCGCGCCCTCGACGAAGTTCATCGCCAGCGCGCGATCCTTCGCGCTCGAGTCGCCCTCGACCCACAGCAGCCTGCCCGCCGCGTCGCTGATCGCGACGAGCAGCCCGGTGTCCGCGGCATCCTCGACGAGCAGCTTGCGCACCACCGGACGGATCAGGGCCATCGGGTGCGAGTCGCGATACCGCTCCAACTCGCGCACGTCCATGTCGCCGGTCTCGTCGATGCCGTCCGGGTCGACGCCCCGGTTGCGACTGCGCAGCCACGAGTCGAACACCACGGGACGCACCGGGGACGCGGACGCGTTCCGCCTGTCGACAGGAGAGAACCGCTCGCCGTCGACGAACGAGCGGTGCGCGGTCGAGACCGTGCGGGCGAGGGCGGCGATGTCCTCATCTGGTCGGACGGCCACCCAGGGGTTGCCGTTCGGAGCTCTGGTCAATCGATTCCCTCCGTGGCGTCCACACCACTGTAACGCGCGTCACAGCGCCTGCGGGGGAAGGTCCGCTGGTCAGGCGTCCAAGAAGGCGGCCACCCGCTCCGCGATCATGACGGCGGTGGCATGGGGACCGCGCGAGGTCAGCACGGGCATCACCGAGGTGTCCGCGACCGACAGCCCCTCGACCCCGATCACCCGGCAGCGGTCGTCGACCACCGCGGTCGGGTCATCGTCGGCGCCCATCCGGCAACTGCCCGACAGATGCATCGAGGTTCCCAGGTTGTCGAGCATCCCGGCCACCGCAGCGCCCGTCGGCACCGGCTCCACGAGCCGAGCGAACGGGGACGAGGAGAGCAGATCCTGCGCCAGTTCGAGTCCCGACCGCATCGCCGCCTGGTCCGCGGCAGACCGCAGGTAGTGGTACCGCACGAGCGGCGGATCCGCCGGGTCCGCGGACCGCAACACCACCTCACCCCGGCTCTCCGGACGCATCAGCGCGACCCCGATCCGCGCGACCGAGTCCCCCACCCCGGGGATGATGTCTCCGAAAGACGCCGTGTACGGACGCAATTCGATGCCGTCGGCCTCCAGCACCACCTCGAGGATCGCCCGGCCCCGGGCATGCGGCGACGGCACCGCCCGCCGATAACCGACGGTGACCTCAGGGTGGTCCTCGAACCCCTGCCCGACTCCGGGCCGGTCCACCAGCACCGACAGTCCGAGACGTGAAAGCTGCTGCGCCGGACCAATTCCCGAATGCATGAGCAGCTGCGGGGTACCCACTGCGCCGGCGCAGAGCACCACCGTCCGTGCCCGCAGAACGCGCCTCTCCCCGGCGAGGTCGACTTCCACCCCGACCGCCCGGCCGGCCTCGAACACCACCCGCCGCGCCACCGCGCCGGTCCGCACCCGCAGGTTCGCGCGGTCGGCGGCGGGGCCGAGGTACGCCGCGGCCGTGCTCACCCGCGTCCCCCGGTGCGCATTGAGCGGCACCGGCCCGGCACCCGTCGCATCGGGCTCGTTGAGATCGGCCCGGTACCCGAAACCCGCCGAGGCGGCGGCGTCGAGGAAGGCCGCGCTGATCGAGTGCAGCGCCGCGTCCGTCGTGCGGGCGATCGGCATGGGCCCGCCGTCGCCGTGCCAGCGCCGGTCTCCGAACGGGTCCGTCTCGAGCTTCCGGAAGTACGGCAGCACCGCGGCGTACGACCAGGTCGCGGGCCAGCGTTCGAAGTCCGCTGCCGTGCCTCGAACGAAGTAGCCACCGTTGACGGCGCCGGACCCGCCCACTGTCCGTCCCCGTGCAATGACAACGTCGCGACCCGGTTGCAGCTCGCCGGGGTAGCGCCACACCAACGGGCTGCCGGGACCCACCGGCAGCGTCCCGATCGGCCCGGTTCGAGCGCCGTCGGATCCGGCCTCCACGAGAACGACTGTGCGGTCGGGATTCTCGCTCAGTCGGGCCGCGACCACACACCCTCCGGAACCGGCGCCGACCACGACCACGTCGGCCACCGGTTCCGCGGCCGGCACGCCGTCAGCCGTTCAGCCGAGGGGCCAACGCCGCGCTGCTGCGTTCGGCGATCGCACCGCGCCACAGGCCGGCGCCGTAGGCCACGTCGTCGAGCCGTTTGAACACCACGTGCCGGACCGGTCCGAGACCGCCGGGTTCGCGGTGTGTCCACCAGTCGGCCACTCCCTCGGCCACCGCCACGGCGATCACCGCGCGGCGCACCCGCGGGGAGAGCACGGCCGCGACCACCGTCACCGGCCAGTAGTGTCGACACAGCGCGGACGCGAGCTGCCAGGCCCCACCCGCGAGACCCTGGACTGCCAGCACCATCGCGATGCGGGTCGGCTTGTCCAGTTCACCGAATGTGCGGCGCAGCCGGATCACGGTGACGACCTGGGTCACCAGCGCCCCCACCAGGCCGATCCGGGTGCAGGTCGCCGCGAGCAGCCATGCGACCAGAGTCCAGGCGGACATCGCAACGGGCGGCACCAGACCGACATGCCGGGAGGCCAGCGGCGCCGCACCGGTGCCGTAGAACATCTTGCGGCCGAACCAGGTACGGAACGAGACACGATGGTCGTGGGCGACGTGCGCGATCGGCTCGTAGCGCAGCCGCCAGCCGGCGGCATGCAGCCGCCAGCACAGGTCCACGTCCTCGGCCACGTGCATGGCATCGTCGAATCCGCCGCACTCCTCGAGCGCACGCCGGCGCACCAGCATCGCCGCACTGGGCACGTAGGACACCGCGCTGCCCGCGCGCACCGGACCTTCCTTGCGGCCGAGGTCCAGCGATGACCGTGCGTTCTCGTACCGGGCGATCGCCCCACCCTCCGGCGTGAGGGCGATGATCCGCGGCGCCACCATGGCGACGGCGGGATCACTGAAGTGACCGAGCATGGCCTCGAGCCAGCCGATCCGAGGCACCACGTCCGAGTCGAGGAACGCCACGAACTCCGTTTCCGCGGAGGCAAATCCGGTGTTGCGTGCGGCGGCAGGACCCCGCGAGGTCTCGTGTCGCAGCACCCGGACACTGCCTCGACCGTCGGTGACCGATGGCGGAGTGACGGGGTGATCCGACCCGTCGTCCACCACGATGACCGTCAGTCCCCGTAGCGCCGGGAGCAGTCGATTGAGTCCGGCGGTGTTGTTCCGGACGGGAATCACGACGGTGACGTCCTGGTTCGGCGGCGAGCTCATCGGCCGAGGGTTCGCCACACCGGAGTCCAGCAGGTGCCGGGCAACGGCCGCCGACTGCGGGTCCACCACCTTGAGGTAGCCGTCGCCGATCATCGCCGCGGCGGTCGGTGCGAGCTTGAGCATCCGGGTCGGCGATCCACCGATGAGCACGCGGCCATCGGAGAATGTGCGCACCTTCGGATCGATTCTCACCCCGAAACCGTCGGGCAGTCGAGCTTGGCGCATCAGGTGATCGTATTCGGATCTGCTCTCACCGCAACATCCCGCGGCCGTCCGGTTGCCAGCGCGCGAGCGCAGCCGAACTTCGGGCCACCATCTGCTCGAACATCCGTGCGCCTGCGGTCGCGTCCGCGGCCGTGGGATCGCCGAGTACGCCGTTTGCACTGACGGCAGCGACGCCGCTCTCGCGCATCGCGGGCAGGATCTCCGCGACCGGCCTCAGGTCCCCCGGCTCCGCCCGGTCGAGGCGTACGACCACCGGTGAAATATGCAGCAGCAGTGACGTTTCCGTGCAACCGGCGTGGGCGTCCGCGCCGGGAACCGCGCAGGGCAGCCAGGCTGCGTCCCGACCCTCGTAGCGCAGCAGTGCGACTGCCTCGGCGAGCGCGGGGGCGTTGCCGCCGTGTCCGTTGACGAACAACACGCGCGGGGACCAGCGACACGCCGACCGCCCGTACTCGACGACCACCGACTGCAGAGCCGAACTGCCGATCGACACAGTCCCCGCGAACCCCTCGTGCTCACCGCTGGCCCCGTAGGCGATGGCCGGAGCCAGGGTCAGTCCGGGCAGCGCCGCGGCAACGGCGACGGCGATCCGGGTGTCGGTGTCGAGCGGCAGGTGCGGACCGTGCTGTTCGAGCGAACCCACCGGGACCGCCAGCGCCGGGACGGTATCGGCAATCTCCGGCCAGGTGGCGTCGGCGAGGGGTTCGGGCATGCCTGAAATGCTAGGCCCCCTCTTCGCGCGACCGCGCCAACGCCGCCTCGAGCGCTGCCATCACGGACTGCCAGTGCGTGCGCTGGGCTGATCGCTCGGCCGAACTGGCAAGGCGTTCCTGATGGAACCGCACCGTCGTGCCCGTCGGCGTCGCCCGCATCGCCACCTGAACGGTGCTGTCGTGCGTCCAGGCAGGCGGGCGCCAGGTCAACCGGATCCGGTCGTGGTCGCGGCGGCTTCGCACTTCACCGCGGGTGCCGTCGCCCGCGGTCCACGAGGCCCCCGCACGGTCCGGCAGCCGCGTGCCCTCCCCCAGCCACACTGCCGGGTCGCCGGAGACCACCTGCCAGACCTCCTCGACCTGGTACGGCAGCGTCTTGGACACACCGATCTCCCAGCCCACGTCCCTACTCAGGCCCGCCTCACGCACTCCGGCCATCGCCCTTCTCCGTCCGTCGTCTCGTTCGCGCCTTGTCTCGGTTTCCGCAGCGCGCCATCGCGCACCACCGTCGGGTGCCCGGCCGCGACGTGTCGACGAACGGCAGCGGGCAGTCCGGCGCGGCGCATCGGCGGACCCGCTCACGCAACGGTCCGCCCGCCAGCGCGATGGCATCGCGGGCCAACGTGGAGAGGATCTGGGACGCCGCGATCGGCGTCGCGAAGGTCAGTGCGCCGCCGTCGAGTCGGGGGGCCAGGTCGGGCCGGCTCGCGTACACGTTCAGGGCGGCTGCGTCGGCCCGGGCGATCCGCTCGCCGTCGGCAAGTCGATTGATACTGCGCCACAACACTTCCCGCAGCTCGATTGCGGCGGCGAATTCTACGTCCGTGACCGCGATCTCGGACGGTGGGGTCGCGCCGTGCACGAGCCGCGAGGCGCCGGCCCACGCCGCCAGGTCGGCGGGCTCGTGCAGAGACTCCCACCGGGCGCGGTCACCGAGGCCGCCGGTGTAGACGAAGTCGACGCAAGCCGCGCCGGTGACCACCGTGAACGCGACACCCTCCCGCGACCTCAGTGGAACCGCCCAGGTCGACGCATCTGTCATTTAACCACTTTAACCGGTTACCACACTGCTTGCTACCCTTCGGCCCAACCGAGGAGGCCCGGATGACCCTCGACCGAATGCCGCTCACGGGGTTCGGCGTCGTCAACTTCGAACTGATGCTGCTGCGCCGGATGAACGACCACCAGCCCTCGCTCGTCACCGCCGCCATGAAGACCCTCGGCAAGAGCGGGACCGACCTTCGTGCCGCGCATGCCCAGTGGCAGCGCGGTCTGCGCGGGCACTTCCCCGGCGGGGCCACCCGGTACCGACTCGCGCTCGGGCACCCCGCGGTCGTGACGACACGCCGAGTGAAGCTCGTCGGCGAGCTGACTGTCGAGGCCTGGCCCATGCCGCTATGGCCGGGCCTGCAGTTCCAGGTCACCTCGGGACCCGGCGGCGCAGTCGTCGACGAGCGACTCACCAGGCTCGCCGACTCCCCCGCACCCGCGGTCGACACTCCCGAGGATCTGCGCCCGTGGATCGTCACCGTCGACGACCTCGAAATCTCCTGCGCCCCAGTCCGGTACCGAATGGCGACCGGTTCGGTCGCCAGCCACACCACAGCCGAGTTCACCACGCCCGACGGCACGCCGTGCCAGGCCCGGTTCACCTGGGGACTCCTGCAGACCGTCGAGCGTGGGTGACGGGCACCGTCATTCGGTCTGACCAAGCGAAGGGACCCGTCACCCGGGGCTCGATCGGGAAGAATGCGGGCATGGCCGAGGACCGGGACCCCGACACGACGACGATCATGTTCATCCGCCATGCCGAACGGCCCGAGGGCGACGGCCCTCCGTTCGGCATGGACGAGGACGGCTCCCGCTGCGACGAGTCGCTCACCACGATCGGCTGGCAGCGGGCCCGCGCACTGGTCGGCCTGTTCGCACCCGAGTCCGGCAATCCCACTGCCGGTCTGGTGCGTCCGGTCGCGCTGTTCGCCTCCACCCCCAGCAAGAAGAACGGCAGCAAGCGTTCGGTGCAGACCGTCACCCCACTCGCCCACGCACTCGGCGTCACCGTCGACACCGACTTCGGCAGGTCCGACGTCAAGGCGCTCGCCAAGACCCTGCGACGCACGCCCGGCCCGGTGCTGGTCGCCTGGCAGCGCGAATACTTGCCGGAGATCGTCGGCACCCTCGGCGCCCCGGACACCGACGTGCCCGGCACCTGGCCGGAGGACCGCTACGACGTGGTCTGGGTGCTCACTCGGTCCGACTCGAACGCGTGGACCCTGCGCCAGACTCCGCAGAACCTGCTGCCCGGAGACTTGCCGACCGGGATCTGACTTCACAGCGCTAGCGCGACGCGGTACCCCTCGGCGACGGCCGCGTCCGCGCGCCGCGGAGACAGCGCATCCCCGATCCGGTGCACCTCGAAGGCACTGCCGGACAGTTCTTTCCACAGCCCGTCGACCGGTCGCTGGTGCACCGCGCACACCACCGCGTCGAACTCCTCCTCGCTGACCACGCCGGTGGGGTGATGCAGGAGGGCCACTCGCACCCCGGTATCCGTGGTGGTCGCGGACACCGGCACCAGGTCGGTGCGCTGCGCGATGGACTTGTCGTGCGCGCGTCGCTGCCACCCCTCCATGTCGAGGGTCAGCCCCAGGTCCTGTCCGACGATCATGGCGTTGGTCGCGACGGTCACCGCGCAGCCCCGGTCGGCGAGGGTCTCCGCGACCGAGGTGCCCTGGTGGAATCCGAGTTCGTCGAACACCAGCACCCGGCCCGACGGCGCCGTGCGCCCTTCGAGCACGTCCCGGACGTCGACCACCCGCTCACAGTCCGCGCCCCAGTCGGGGCGATGCGGCCGCGCACCGGTCGCCACGATCACCACCTCCGGCTCGAGCGCCCGCACGAAGGCCGCGTCGACGGTGACGCCGGTGCGCAACCGGACGCCGAGCCGCGTGCACTCGTGCTCGAGATTGCGTACCAGCACACCGAACTCGGCCCGTCCGGCCGCTGAGGCCGCGACGATCACCTGTCCGCCGGTGTTCTCCGCCCGCTCGTACAGCGTCACCTCGTGACCACGCCGCGCCGCGGTGGCAGCGGCCTGCAGTCCCGCCGGGCCACCACCGACGACGACCACTCGCCGCCCTCGCCTCCGCGGCGCCGGCAGGGGCACCGATTCCCTTCCCGCCTCGGGGTTCTCGACGCACCCGAGCCAGCGGTTCATGCCGACCCGCCCGATGCATTCCTGATTGCAGGACAGGCAGGTCCGGATGTCCTGAGGCTGCCCGGCCGCCGCCTTGGCCGCGAAGTCCGGGTCCGCAATCTGCCCACGCACCACCCCGACCAGGTCGCAGTGCCCCTCGGCGAGCGCGCGGTCCGCCTGCTCGGGGTCGGTGAACCGGCCGACTCCCACCACCGGCAGCGAGATCCGTTGCCGGATGGCGCTCGGGATGAACAGCGAGTACCCCGGCGGCACCGCCATCGACGCCTCGATCAGGTGCAGGGTCGCGGTGGCCATGCCGATCGAGGTGTTGACGTAGTCGACCCGGCCGGTCGCCTCGACCATCGCGGCGACCTCGACCGCCTCGTCCAGGTGGATCCCCCCCTCGATCGACTCCTCCCCCGTCAGGCGAACACCCAGCACCAGGTCGGGTCCGAGTTCGGCACGGACCGCGTCGACCACCTCGAGCAGGAATCGAGCGCGGTTGCCGAGACTTCCGCCGTAGCAGTCGGTTCGCAGGTTCGTCTCCGGCGAGAGGAAGGCCCGGATGATCGAGGACTGGGAGCACTGCAGTTCGACGCCGTCGAACCCGCCGAGCCGACAGTGCCGGGCGACCGTCGCGTAGCCCGCGACCAACTCGGCGATGTCGGCCCGGTCGACGGCGCGCGGCACCTCCCGGAACAACGGATCCGGCACGGGACTCGGTGCCAGCAGCGGCAACTCGGAGTACATCCCCGAGCCCTGACCGCCGTTGTGGTTGAGCTGGGCCAGGATCACCGCTCCGTGCGCATGCACCGCGGTGGTGATCCGGCGGTAGCCCTCGACCACCTCGGGCCGGTAGCCACGAATCACCTTCTCGTACGGCCAGTCCGTCGGATGAACGCAGTGCTCTTCGGTGATGATCAGGCCGGCACCCCCCTCGGCGCGGGCCTCGTAGTAGGCCACGTGCTGATCTGACGGCAGGCCGTCGACGGCGGCGTTCGTCAGGTGCGCGGTGAACACGACCCGGTTCCGGACCGTCCGCGGGCCGATGCGCAGTGGGGTCAGCAGATGTCGGTAGCCGGTCACGGGAGATCCCGCCGCAGCAGCCGCCGCGCCGCCTCGCGGCCCTCTCGGACGGCCTCGAGGACCGTCCGGGGCGCCACGCAGTCGCCGACTCGGACGGCTTCCCGTGACACGCCGGCGAACGAGGTCTCCGGCAGTCGGTGCGAGCAGTCGACCAGGACCGCGGCCGGTACCGTCGCACGCTCACCGGTGTGCACGTGCTCGACTCCGACACCGCCGGTGACGATTCCGGTGACCCGGGTGAGCAGGCGCCGCGCGACACCCGCGCGCGCGAGCCTGGCGTTCGCGTCCGCCAGGTCACCGGTGCGCCCGAGCAGGGAGCCCGCCACCGGGTCGGCAGTCACGAGAGTGACCTCACCTCCGGCGGCGGCCAGCCATTCCGCGACACCGACCGCGATCGGTCCGCCGACCCGGTCGTCCACCACCACCGGACCGGCGGGCACCGGCCGGCCCGCCAGCACGGCGGCCGCGGTGAGGACAGTGACGCCGGAGCGGCCCGGCGGCAGCGTCGGTGCCGCGACCCCGCCCGTGGCGAGGACGACCGCGGTACCGGCGGCGAGGGCGCCCTCGACCTCCACGGCGGTCACCTCACGCCCGGTCTCCACGCGGACGCCGAGCCGACGGCACTGTGCCTCGAGCCAGACTGGCAACGCGGACAACCGTTCCCGGCCCGCGCCGACCGCGGCGCCGGCGAGCGTGCCACCCAACCGCTCACCGCGCTCTGCGAGGGTCACCCTGGCGCCGCCCGCCGCCAAAATCCGAGCCGCCTCGAGGCCGGCCGGCCCGCCGCCGACCACCAGCGCCTCCCGCGGCGCACCCCTCACGGCGGCCACATCCACCACCGGGCGAAGGGAACCTTCATTCGGTCTGACAGGGTGATGGTTCCCATCACCCTGGGTGGGGTGGCCGATGCAGGTCACGATCGGGTTCCTCGGGTCGCGGACGAGGCACGCCTGGTTGCACAACACGCACGGCCGGGGCGCCCGACCGTCCCGGACCGACGCGACGAGATCCGGATCGGCGATCTGCGCCCGGGTCATCTCCACCAGGTCGGCAACCGCCTCGTCGAGTGCATCCCGAGCATCGTCGGCGTCGATCACACTGCCCTGCAACACGATCGGCACCGCGCCGGCTACCGCGTCGCGAATGCCACGGCAGAGTTTCACGTTGAACATCGGCGAGGTGTGCGCGTCCGGACGGTAGGCGCCGGCGGACATCGGCCCGCCGCGCACGACCACCAACAGGTCGAGACCGCCCGCCAACTCGCGCGCGGTCTCCGCCGCGGACTCGGGGGTGATCCCGGCCCACGGGGCCAGTTCGTCGCAGCTGAGCCGAAGCGACAGGATCCGGTCGGCGCCGATCTCGGCGCGCACCGCGGCGATCACCTCCCGCAGCAACCGCGACCGGTCGAGGCCGTAGCCGTCCGCGCGAGTGTTCGTCAGCCCGGACAGGAATTGTCGCAGCAGCGCGGTCGGACCGGCATCGAGTTCCACCCCGTCCACGCCGGCGGCCGCAGCCGACGCGGCGCCGGCGGCGAAACCCGCGATCACCGCGTCGATCTCGGCAGCGCCCATCTCTGCGGGCAGCTCACGGGTCACCACGTCCGCGACCGGTGACGGCCCCCACAGCACCGACTGCGAGTACGCGCTCGAGCCCTGCAGGCCCCGATGGCTCAACCCGGCGAGCACGAGCGTCCCGTGCGGCCGGCACGCGGCAACTATGTCGCGCCAACCGGTTTCGCACTCCGACGCGAGGGGCGCCCGTTCGTACGGCCAGTCGTCCGCACACACCGAGGCGGGCTCGGTGACGACGATCCCGCAGCCGCCCCTCGCTCTGCGGCCGTAGTAGTCGACGTGTCGCCGGGACAACGCGCGACCGTCGCACAGATTCGTCTCGTGAGCGCCGAAGACCACCCTGGACTGGGCAATTCGCCCGGCCAGGGCGGTCTTCGAGGTCAGCGGATCGGGCAGATCTAGACTCCGAGGTCGCGGCGGAAGCCGTCGGGGATGACCAGATCCTTCGGGGACAGGTCGGCGATGCTGGAGTGTCCGAGGCCGAGGACCGCGGAGTCGACGCCGCCGCGCAGGATGTCGAGCACGTTCTCGACACCGGCCTGGCCGTTGGCGGCCAGGCCCCACAGGTAGCCGCGGCCGATCATCACGGCACGGGCGCCGAGTGCGAGGGCCTTGACAACGTCGGAGCCGCGACGGATGCCGCCGTCGAGGAGCACCTCGATGTCGTCGCCGACAGCCTCGGCGATCGCAGGCAGCGCCCGGATCGGGGCCGGGGTGCCGTCGAGGTTGTTACCGCCGTGGTTGGACACCGAGATCGCGGTGCAGCCGGCGTCGATCGCGCGCTTGGCGTCGTCGACCCGCATGACGCCCTTGAGCATGAACGGGCCGTCCCACTGCTCACGCAGCCAGGCGACGTCCTCCCAGGTGGGCAGCGGGGTGCCCATCCACTGCCCGTAGGCACCGAAGAAGGTCGGCGCCGGGCCGCCGCCGGCGGGGGCGAGGTTGGGAGTGGTCAGGTCCGGGATGGCACCTGCCTTCACGAACTGCGACAGCCACTTCGGGTGCAGCAGACCCTGCAGTGCGTTGGCACGCATCGCGGCGAAGTCCATCTTCTCCGGGATCGCCGGGCTGCCCCAGTCGCGGCCCATCGAGAACGACCAGTCGAGCGTCATGATCAGACCGGTCGCGCCGGCCTTCTTGGCCCGCTCCATCCGGTGCAGCAGCTCGTCGCGGGTGCCGACCCAGTACATCTGGAAGAAGGTCTGCGGGTTTGCCGCCGTGACCTCCTCGATCGGCTTGCTGGCGAACGAGCTCAGCCCCATAGCGACACCGCGCGCCGCGGCGGCACGAGCGACGGCGACCTCACCGTCCGGGTGCACGGCCTGCACGCCGGTCGGGGAGATCATGACCGGGAAGGACAGCGGCTGCCCCATCACGGTGGTGGAGAGCTCGCGCTTGTCCGAGAGCCCTGCGACGTGCGGTGCGAACCCGAGTTCGGCGAACGCATCGATGTTGTCGCTGGTGGTCAGGCCCTTCTCCGAGCCCGCCACGAGCGCCATGTACACCGGCTTCGGGAGCCGCTTCTCGGCCCGCCGCTGCGCCTCGGCAACAGTCTCGAACCACGCATTCTTTGCCATCAGTGAATCCTCTATTCCATTCCCGCAAGCGGGTTTTCGTCACAGATCTTGGCCGGGGGCCGAGTGGTCAGCAGGGTCAGCGGAACCGGCGCCTGCGGGATGCGGCGCTCGGCGCGCTTGCCGGTCCGCGAGTGGTCCTGACTGGACTTCGGGACGCTGCGCTCGGCTTCGAGAGCCGATTCCCCGTAGCCCTGCACGCATTCGGGGTCCGGGCCGTCCATCGGCAGTCCGGTGAAGAACTTCGCCGCCATGCAACCGCCGCGGCAGGAGTCGTAATGGTCGCACTTGCTGCACGCGCCGCCGGTCTGCGGGGACCGCAGGTCCGCGAACAACTCGGAGTGCTGCCACACGTGCTGGAAACCGCCGTCCGACACGATGTTCCCGGCCAGGAACTGGTCGTGGATCGCGAACGGGCAGGCGTACACGTCGCCGACCGGATCGATCAGGCACACCACCCGGCCGGCGCCGCACAGGTTCAGCCCGGGCAGTGCGTCGCCGTACGCGGACAGGTGGAAGAAGGAGTCGCCGGTGAGCACGCCGTCACCGTTGGCAACCAGCCAGTTGTAGAGCTCCCGCTGCTGTTCCTGGGTGGGATGCAGCTCGTCCCACACGTCCGCGCCGCGGCCGGACGGGCGCAGCCGGGTGATCCGCAGCGTCGCACCGTACTTGTCGGCGAGCGCCTTGAACTCGTCGAGCTGGGAGACGTTCTGCCGGGTCACGACGACGGAGATCTTCGCGTCCTTGAACCCGGCCTCGGCGAGGTTCTCCAGCGCCCGCACCGCCATCGCGAAGGAACCGGGCCCGCGGACCGCGTCATTGACCTCTGCGGTCGCGCCGTCGATGGAGATCTGCACGTCGACGTAGTCGCTCGCAGCCAGTCGCGCGGCAACCTTCTTGTCGATCTTCACGCCGTTGGTCGAGAACTTGACCCCGACCTGGTGCGCGGTGGCGTAGTCCACGAGCTCCCAGAAGTCCGAGCGCACCGTCGGCTCGCCGCCGCCGATGTTGACATAGAACACCTGCATCTTCTGCAGCTCGTCGATGATCGACTTGCACTGCTCGGTGCTCAGCTCGCGCGGGTCGCGTCGACCGGACGAGGACAGGCAGTGCACGCACGAGAGGTTGCAGGCGTAGGTGAGCTCCCAGGTGAGGCAGATCGGCGCGTCGAGGCCGAGCTCGAACTGGTCGACGAGTCGACCGACCGGGGCCGGAGCGGCCGGGGATGCGACTGTCGGGGGCTCTAGGACTGAGGTCATGGGCTGTGTCCTCTTAGCGGAAGAAGGAGGGGGAACTGACGGTCGGGCGGGGCAGCCTCAGGCTGCGCTCGTCGCCACCACGGACGGCACGATCATCGTGGACTCGGCGAGGGTGGACAGTGCGCGCGCGTACGTCTCGATCTGGGCGTCGGGAATGCCTGCCGCACGGATGGCGGTGCGGGCATCGGGGTGCTCCCCCAGCGACTTGACGATTCCCACGATCGTGACGTTCTTGAGGAACGAGAGCTTCCTGGTGCCGAAGTGGTAGAGCAACGCCCCGAAAGGTTCGGGGCGAAGCGCCACCTGCGGGTGAAGCTTCCACCCGGTATCGAGATCCACGATCAGTACACGCCGCACATGCCGTCGATCGAAACCTCTTCCACGAGCGATTCCTGGACGAGCTCGGTCTCGGCAATGACAGTTTCGCGATGGTCGGACATCGACTTGCCTCCTGTGTCAGGGTTGGTGCCGGCCACGCCGCGATGTGCGCTGTGACCCGCTTCACGACAATAATGGCATCGAGTGCAGAATGAAAGACCGGAGGAGAAATTGGCGCGAAGCGGGAGCAACACACCCCGTCGGATCGGCCGGAGGCCGTCCACGACCCGCGATCGGATCAGCAACATCGCCATCGCGCTGTTCGGCGACCACGGATTCGAGGAGACCAGCGTCGACCAGATCGCCGAAGCCGCGGGGATCGCCAGGCGCACCTTCTTCCGCTACTTCCCGTCCAAGAACGCCGTGCCGTGGGGCGATTTCGATCTCCACCTGGCCAACATGCGCGAGCAACTCGCCGAACTGCCCGCCGACATCCCCCTTGCCGAGGGTCTCGCCGAGGCCCTGCTCGAGTTCAACAGCTTCCCCGCCGACGTCGCGGCCCTCCATCGCCAGCGGATGGAGATCATCCTGAAAGCGCCTGCGCTGCAGGCCTATTCGATGGTGATGTACAACGGCTGGCGGGAGGTGATCGCCGAGTACGTGGCCGCCCGACTCGGCCTGAGTCCGTCCGACCACCTTCCCCGCACGGTCGGTTGGACCGTCCTCGGCGTTGCCCTGTCGGCCTATGAACTGTGGCTCGACGACGAGTCTCTGGAACTGGCGACGCTACTGCGGGCGGGCAGCGACACCCTCTCGCGCGGACTCGCGGCGCTGCCGTCCGACCACCCACCGAATTCCGTTGCCGATCAAGATCTTTCCACCTGCGGGTAGGGCCACATCCAGCCGGAGCATCGGACGCCCCACCGGATGCAATTCTCCCGACCCGATCCCTTCGCGGCCGATACGCCCTAAAATGAGGATGGGAACGGCGCCTGCCGCCCCAACTTTGGGCCATGAAGGACACGATGACGGACAAGTCCGTGATCTTGGGACGACCGGCTGGCCGCAACTCCACCGGCGACTCACGGACGCCCGGCTCCACACACGGCAACCTGTCCGAGCAGGAGATCGTGGAAGCGGCCCTGCGCGTAGTACATGACGACGGGCTCGACAAATTGTCGATGCGACGCCTCTCGCGCGAGCTCGGCGTCTCCGCCATGGCGCCGTACTACTACGTCTCCGACAAGAACGAACTCCTCGACCTGGTCGCGACCGCGGCCCTGGCCGGCGTCACCGCCCCGGATCCCACCCTGGACTGGACGGAGCGGCTGCGCATCCTGATCGACCAGATCGACGAGTGCCTCGCCGCGTACCCCGGGCTCGGCGAGATCCTGCTCGAGCAGATGTTGCGCAAGCAGCGGCGGCTGATCGCGCTGGTGATGGAGATCCTGTTCGACGCGGGTTTCTCCGAGCGCAATGTGCTCGCCGCCTACGCGACGATCCACACCTACCTGTTCGGCCGCAGTGGCATCTCCACGCAGGACCCGACCCTGCCGGACCAGACCGGGCTGCCGGAGGTCGTCGCACGGGCAACCAGTCACCTCGACGAGGTGCACGGCCGCGACATCTACCGCTTCGGCGTCGAAACCCTGCTCGCCGGCCTGCGGGTTCAGCTCGACAGGCAGCTCGCCCAGCGGTAGTGAGCTGGGGTGTCCCGATTATCGGGAATCGAGGGTCGAGTTCTACGATCCAGCTGCTTCCATGGTTACCTGCTACATTTGAAACTAGAACACGTTCCAGATTTGCCACGAACACCGAGAGGATCCATCCCGATGACCACTGTTGACGTGCCGCACAGCTCGAGGTCGGTTGTGCTCACAGTGTCGGGCGTCGTCGAGGAAACCTCGGACGCGCGATCGCTCGTGTTCGACGTCCCCGCCGACCAGCGCAGCAAGTTCGACTACAAGCCCGGACAGTTCCTGACCCTGCGCATCCCGAGCGACCAGACGGGCTCCGTCGCCCGCTGCTACTCGCTGGCGAGCTCCCCGTTCAGCGACGCCGAGCCCAAGGTCACCGTCAAGCGCACCGTCGACGGCTACGGCTCGAACTGGCTCTGCGACAACGTCAAGGTCGGTGACACCATCGAGGTGCTGCCCCCGTCGGGCGTGTTCACCCCCAAGTCGCTCGACCACGACTTCCTGCTCTGGGGCGCGGGCAGCGGCATCACCCCCGTGATGTCGATCCTCAAGTCCGCGCTGAGCGAGGGTTCGGGCAAGGTCGTGCTCGTCTACGCCAACCGCGACGAGAACTCAGTGATCTTCCGCGACGAGCTGCGCAGCCTCGCCGCCCAGTACCCGACCCGGCTGACCGTCCTGCACTGGCTCGAGAGCCTGCAGGGCCTGCCCACCCCGGACCAGTTCGCGACCCTGGCCGCACCGTTCACCGGCTTCGAGTCGTTCATGTGCGGGCCGGGCCCGTTCATGGACACCGTGCACAAGGCCCTCGCCGAGGCCGGCGTCCCGCGCAACCAGGTGCACGCCGAGGTGTTCAACTCACTCGCCGGCGACCCGTTCCTGGATGTCGAGCTCGAGGAGATCACCGCGGAGGAAGCCGCCGACGCGGCGTCCGTCTCGGTCACCCTGGACGGCGAGACCCACGAGATGAGCTGGCCGCGCAAGCAGACGCTCGTCGACATCATGCTGGCCAAGGGCCTGGACGTGCCGTACTCGTGCCAGGAGGGCGAGTGCGGGTCCTGCGCGTGCACCGTGCTCGAAGGCAAGGTCGAGATGGGCAACAGCGAGATCCTCGACCCCGAGGACATCGCGGCCGGCTACATCCTCGGCTGCCAGGCGCGGCCCCTCACCGACAACCTCAAGATCGAGTTCTGACCCGCATCGCCCGGTAGCGGGCGCGGACGCCGGCGTCCAGGTGCTCGGTGGCATAGCCGAGCGCCGTCGCGCCCATCCGTGCGGCGTGCTCGTCGAGAAACCCGAGCAGCAGTCCCCGGTCGACCCGCTTGCCGACTTCACGCAGCATCCAGCCCAGTGCCTTCTGCGTGAGGTCGCGGCGGTCGTCGAGCAGTCGCGGGGCCAGATCGAGGGTCGTACTCGCGTCGCCGCGGCGGATGAACCCGAAAGTCGTCAGCAGTGCCACCCGCCGGCGCCACAGGTCCTCGTCGGCGGCCAGCTCGAAGACGAGCTCTCGTGGCCGGTCGTAGAGCCAGCCGCCCAGGATCCGTTCCGCGGACGAGTCGACCAGGTCCCAGTTGTTCACCCGGCCGCGCCGCACCGCAGCGAGGTAGAAGTCCGCGATACGCCCACGGTCGGCGTCGTCGCGGGTGCGCGCCGCACTCGCACGCTCGAAGCGTCCGCACGCGATCACCAGTCCGGCCAGCCGATGCTCGTGCACCTCGCTGTCGAGCAGTACGTCGACCTCGGCGAGGCCCAGGTCAGCGAACCTTCTTGCAACCTTCCGGATGGCGGGGACACGCACGCCGATGAACACGTCACCCTCGCCGTACTCCCCCGGACCCGTCTTGAAGAAGCGCTGCAACTGCTCGCTGTCCTGCGCGTTCGATTCCTCGTCCAGCGCCCGGATCACCTCTCCCGCCACCTGCATGACCCGACCCTGCCACGGTGGGCCCGACGACGCTGCCCTCGCATCGACCGATGCATTGACCGGGCGGTCAATCAGGTCTATACCGGAGGTATCAGTTCTCTGTGCAAGGAGGCAGGAAATGAAGGCAGAAATGGCGCGGTGGCAGGACTGGGCCGCCGTCGTGATCGGTGTGGTCGTGGCGCTTTCGCCGATCTGGGTCAGCACGAACAGCGCTGCGCGTTGGTCGATGATCGTGCTCGGCGTGCTGGTTGCCGTCGCAGGTCTGGCCAACATGATGTCTCCCGCAACCGAGATGGTCGTGTGGGCGATGGGCGTGCTCGGCGTTCTGATGTTCATCGCGCCGTGGGTCACCGGCTACTCCAGCATGATGGGTGCCTCGTGGACCTCCTGGGTCGGTGGCGCACTCACCCTGCTGACCGCTATGGCCGCGCTCCCCGAGGGGTCGCGGATGCACATCGGGCACGGCGGCGGGCTGGCAGCTCACCACTGATCCGCACACCCACCACCAACGACGACAACCGAGCCGGGCCGACCTCGATCGACCCGGCCGAAGGAGTACGCATGCCGGGTCCGCGCCAGCGCCGGACAGCCAGCGTGGACGGTGACGCGCGGGAACTGATCCTCGACGCCGCCGAAGAACTCATCGCCGCACGGGGTTTCGACGCCACCCCGACCGCCGCCATCGCAACGAAGGCCGGGGTTCCGAAGGGACTGGTCTTCTACTACTTCCCCACCAAGGAGTCGATCCTCACCACCCTGATCGCCGAGCGAATGCCCGCCGAACCGCTCGCCGACGTCGGCGACCTCGTCGTCACCGGCGAGCCGGAGTCGGCGCTGGTGAACCTCGACGCCGCCCTGAACCTGCGCGACCACCACTCCTCGGTCATGCGGGTGATCATCTGGCGTGAAGCCGAGACCCACCCCGCCGTGCGCGAGCACCTCCGACGACTGCGGGCGTACCTGCACAACGCGACAGTCGAGGTCCTGCGCGCGAGTTCCCCGCTGACCGCACCGGCCCGGGTCCTCGACTCCTGCGCCACCGCCTGGGTCGCGGCGATGTTCTCGGCCGCCAGCACCGACCGACTACGGGACCTCGACGAACTTGCCCGAGACCGCGCCGAAGACCTGCGCGGCGTCGCCCGACTCGTCGCGGCGGGACTGACCCAACTCAGCGCTGCCGGGGCCTAACGCGCCTTCGGCGCCTGTGCGCGCGGTTCACCCCGGTTGGGGTGAACCGCGCGCACAGTTGGCGCAGCCAACTCACGGCCGTCCTCGTACGCGCTCGCGCTGGCCGGCAACTGTCCGGGGCGCCCACTGAGCAACACCGAGACCGTGCCGCCACCGAAGCGCCCCGCCCCGAGTCCCTCCATGCGTCGCAAGGTCTGCGCCGCAACAGCTTCCGCACTGTCGAACAAGGTCACTCCCGAGGGCAGGCGCGCGGCGATCTCGTCGGCGACGAGCGGATAGTGCGTGCACCCCAGCACCACCGCATCACAGTCCGCCGGCGTCCGCGCGACCGCGTCGGCGATGGCACGCGACGCCAACTCCGCGTCACCCAGGTCGATCGCGTCGGCGAGGCCGTGACAGGCCACCCCGACCACCTCGGTGCCGTTCGCGAACTGCTCGATCAGGTTCGCCTGGTACGCGCTCGCGGTGGTCGCCGCGGTCGCCCAGATCGCCACCGACCGCGACACCGCCGCCGCCGGCTTGATCGCAGGCACCGTCCCGACCACCGGGATGTCGGCACCGAGACGGACCCGCACATGATCGAGAGCGGTGACGCTGGCGGTATTGCACGGCAGCACGACCACCTCGGCGCCGAGGTCCACCGCGCGCTCAGCCGCCTCGAGCACCCGATCGATCACCCACTGCGCGGGCTTCGGCCCCCACGGCGCACCCTCCGGATCCAGGCACAACAACAGGTCCAGATCGGGACGCAGTCGGCGCAGCCAGGCCGACGTGGGCAGCAACCCGAGGCCGGAGTCGATGAGCGCGACAGTCACCGAACCAACTTATCTCGGGCAGCATCCCCGTCCCGGACTGCCTCTGTCATCGCGGACAGGAACCGCTCCACGGTCTCCAACTCGTCGGCATCGAAGCCGCGGATCGGAGTGACCAGCCGGCCCACCAGCGGACCGAAGTACGACCATCCCAGGTAGCGGGCCTGCTCCTGCACCCGCAACAGCACCCGGCGCCGGTCGGCCGAGTCGGCAGCCCGGATCAGGTGACCCGCCCGCTCCAGCCGATCGATCAGGGCAGTCGTCGCCGCTGATCCCAAACCCAACTGCGCGCCGAGCCAGCCCGGCGTGGCCGCAATCGCGGCCCGGTCGGCGTCCAGCAGCACGATGAGCGCGCGCAGGTCGGTCGCGTGCAGGCCGTTGCGTTCGGCGAAGGCGGCACCGAACTGGTCCATGTCCGCGGCCAGTCGTCGCAGCCGGTGCACGAGCGCCAGCGCGGAGTCCGAGTTCACGAACGCCCCTCTCGATCGACGATTATCTCGATGATCGAGACTATCGTCGGTCGAGCGACCACTCGAAGGCGGGTCGGGCTCAGCGGGACAACAGCGCGCAACCGGCCACCGTCGGGACGCCCAGCCCCACCGCGGCGACCTGCGGATCGCCGACCTGAGCCGAGCCGGCCGACCCGCGCAACTGCTCCACTGCCTCGACGACCAGCTCCAGTCCCACCCGCCGACCTCGCCCCAGCTGCCCGCCGCCGGGGTTGACCGGCAGCGCGCCGTCCCGCGCGATCCGAACACCACCCGCGACGAAGCCCCCCGCCGCGCCGACCTCGCAGAAGCCCAGCGACTCCAACCACGGCAGCACCAGGAAACTGAACTCGTCACCGATGAGGGCGAGGTCGACGTCAGCGGCGCGCAGGTCGCACCCGGCCCACAGCGCGGCCCCCGCCCGGTGCACCGCGCTCACCGCCACCTCCGAAAGTTGCTCGGGCAGTGGACTGCTCGCATACGCGGACCCGACCGCCCCGACCCGGATCGGCCGCGACCGCGGATCGACTGCGGCATCCTCGCCACTGAGCACGACCGCCGCGGCGCCGCCCACCGCGGCCGCGCGGTCGTACACGCACAGCGGATCGGCGAGCATCGGGGCGGCGAGGTACTCGCGCAGCCCGAGCGGCGGTATGGACCCTCCGTTCCGGCTCGCGAGCAGGACAACCTGAGCCAGTTCGGTTCGGGTCAGGCCGAACCGCTCGACATAGGCCCGCGCGGCAAGCGCAGCCGCCACCAGAGGGGAGTCCGCTCCGTACGGCGCATGCCAGCCCTGCCACCCGCCGGCGCGCGAAACCGGGCCGAACGGCTCGGGTGGCCGCAGCCTGGCGGGTGCCGGCTCGGCCGCCTCGACGCACACCAGGTGCCGCACCTGCCCCGACGCGACCGCCATACTCGCCTGCGAAAGCACGGCCAGCACCGCGAATCGATCCGATTCCTCGGTCCGCCAACATAATTCGAGACCGAGCCCGTCGGCGACGGTGGCCGCGGACGCCCCGCAGGCGAACAATCCGTCGACCGCCGACCCGGACACCCCGGCGTCGGAGAGCGCGGCCCGCACCGCCGTCGCCGCGGCCGCCACCGGACCGCCGCCGCCTGTGGGCGCCCGGCCGACGCCCGTGATCGCGACCGCGCTCACGACACCGCCTCGAGTTCGTCCTCGGGCTCCTCGAGTTCCTCGATCTCGGCGATCGGCAGCCAGACCTCGGCGTCGACCTGCACGAACCGGAGACGGACCGGCGCGTCCACTCGCAACTCGTCCGCGGTCGCGCCGACCAGGTTCAGCAGCAGCCGCACGCCCTCCTCGAGGTCGACGACCGCGACCACGTACGGCGCCGCCGGTGCGGGCCGGACCGCCTCGGCGACCCGGGTCCAGCTCAGCAGCACGCCCTTGCCCGTCACCGGCTCGAACCGCAGATCGGTACGCCAGCAGTGTCGGCAACACGGAGTCGGCGGGAACGACCAGCGCAGGCACGAGGCACAACGCTGGACGGACAGCCGGCCGGACGCTCCGGACGTCCAGTGCGCCTCGGTGAGCTCGGTCAGCTCCGGCAGGGCACGCTGCCCGTGGACCATGAATCCACGCTAGTGCCTCACGCTCGGGTGCGGGGGACTACACGCCCGCGGCGGCCAGCACCTCGCCGATCGGGACCCGTCCGGCGATCTTGGCGCGCATCTTCATCACCGCACCGGCGAGACCGCCCCCGACCACCGCGACGAGGTGGCCGTCGCGCTCGTAGTAGGCGACGAACTTGCGGCCGTCGTCGCGGACGATGTGCACGGTGTCGTGTGCGGACGGCTCGCCCAGCGCCTGGATCTTCACGTCGTACTGGTCGCTCCAGAAGTACGGGACCTGGGCGGGTACCACGGGCCGGTCGCCGCCGACGAGCGCGTGGGCCAGGGTCTGGGCCTGCTCACCGGCGTTGCTCCAGTGCTCGACGCGCCGCTGACGACCCTCGGGGTGACGCCACGCGGCGACGTCGCCCGCCGCCCACACGTGCGGGTCGCTGGTCCGACCTGCCTCGTCGGCGAGCACCCCGCCGCCGTCGGCCGGTGCGGCCAGTTCGATGCCGGAGTCCGCGAGCCAGCCCGTGACCGGATTCGAACCGATGCCGACGACCACCAGGTCCGCGCGAACCTCGCTGCCGTCACCGAGCACCGCGCCGGTGACGCGCTGCTCGCCGACCAGCGCGGACAGTCCGGTGCCGGTGCGCAGGTCGACGCCCTCGTCCTTGTGCAGTCGCGCGACCAGCGCGCCGACCTGCTCACCGAGCACCGATGCCAGCGGGGTCGGCTGCGGCTCGACCAGGATCACCTCGAGGCCCGACTTGCGCATGGAGGCGGCCAGCTCGCAGCCGATGAAGCCGGCGCCGACGACGAGGGCGGTCCGGCCCTCTGTCAGCTCCGCGCGCAGTCCCCGCGAGTCCTCGAGGGTGCGCAGCACGTGCACGCCGTCGAGCTCGGCCAGTCCCGGGATGCGGCGCGGGGTCAGCCCAGTCGCGATCACCAGGTCGTCGTAGCTCAGGGTGGAGCCGTCGGCGAGGGCAACCTCGCGGGCGGCGGTGTCGAGCCCGACCGCCCGCGTGCCGAGGCGCAGGTCGATCTGCTGTTCGGCGAAGAACTCGGCGGGTTTGAGGGTGACGTCGTCGACCTCGCCGCGCACGACCTCCTTCGACAGCGGGGGCCGGTCGTACGGCGGGTGCGACTCCTCCCCGAGCAGCACCAACTCGCCCGGGTATCCAGCCCGCCTCAGCTCCTCTGCGGTCCGTAGACCAGCCAATCCGGCCCCGACGACCACGATCCGACCGACACTCATCTGCTCAACCCCTCTTGCCCGATACGTCCGCGACCGCGAACCGTCGCGCACAAGTCATACCAAACTGACACGTGTTCTAGAAAGGCCTCCGTCGCGTCAAGACGCGTCGAAGTTCGAGATCAGCCAGTCGTCGCCCACCTTCTGGAGCTCCACCCGTGCCCCCACCGTGGCCGACGCACGCTGCGGCTGCGCGGCAGAAGTGGTCTCCTGCGTCAGGAACACCAGCACCACCGCACTGTCCGCGTCGACCGAGGTCAGGCCGGTGCCGGTGACTGTCGAGTGGGCGGCGATCTTCTTGTCGCGGGCGGCCGGCACGATCACCGTGTCGGTGAGCCGGCCGTAGTAGTCCCGGAAGCTGCCGGTCAGCCGCTGCTGCGCGGCGTACATGTCGGCGGCGACCGTTTCCGGGGTGTAGGTCAGCAACGCCGCCGCACCATCCCCCGCGACCTGCCGGACCTCCGCGCGCACGGTGTCGTCGACCCGCGCGTCCGCCCGGTACCGGGTCAGGTACAGCCCACCGGCAAGCACCGCCAGCGCCACCGAAACGACCGCCAGCGCCGCCGTGAGCTTCGTCCGACCGTTCACGCCACGAACTCCATCTTCGAGACCTTGTATCCGCCGTCGACCTCGTCGACGGTCACCCGCAGGCGAGAGATCCGCGGCTGGGCCTCGGGCCCCGTCCGGTTGGTCACCTTGGACGTCACCTGCACGAGGACGGTCGCGGTCCCGTCACCCTCCGACTCGATGCCGGCGTCGACCCGCTCCGCCACGGCACTGACCTGTGCCTGCTTGACGACCGAGATGTACGAGTCGGCACTCTGCTCGAAGTCGTCGTGGAACTGGCCCGTGGCGCCGTCCAGCACCCGTTGCACGTCCTGCTCGGGGTGCTGGTGCGAAATGGTCGTCATGTTGGTGGCGCCGTCCCGCGCCGCCCGCAGGAAACTCTCCCGCTCGGACTGTGCGGCGGTCACCGAGTGGTGCTGCCACAGCAGGGCGCCACAGACCGCGGCCAGCAGCAGCACCACCGCGCCGAGCGCCGCGGGCAGCAGGATTCCCGACCGCCCACGACCACCGTCGGCCGGCGCGGCAGCGGATTCGACCTCCGTGCGCGCGTCGGTGGCCTGTGCGTCCCCCATGTCGGAAATCCTTCTCTGTGGTGTGCGAGTGCGCTCCACCGTAGGTGATTCGACTCACAGGCGTCGCGGGGCGTCCGCACTCACTAATGTTGACGGTGTGACCACCGAACCGCACCGGACCGAAGTCCCAGCGCAGCCGACGTCTCCGGCACAGCCCGAGCGATACAGCCCCGTGCAGTTCGGAGCTGCGTCCTCCACCGAGTTGGTGAGCTCGCAGGGCCGCACGATCATCGCGGACGCGGTGGTCGCGAAGATCGCCGGCATCGCGACCCGCGAGATCAGCGGTGTGTTCGACGTCGGTGGCGGCACGGCCCGTGTGGTCGGCGCGCTGCGCGACCGGATTCCCGGCGCCCGCGTCAACCACGGCCAGGGGGTGGCCGTCGAGGTCGGTGCCAAACAGGCTGCCATCGACATCGGCATCGTCGCCGAGTACGGCGTCGCGCTGCACGAACTGGCCGCCGGTATCCGCCGGAACGTGATCGCCGCCGTGGAACGGATGACCGGACTCGAGGTCACCGAGGTCAACATCACCGTCTACGACGTCGTGCTGTTCGACGAGGCCGCCCCCACCGGTGATCCCGACGCGAGGCCACGAGTCCAGTGACCGGCACACAAGACCCGCCCGTCGAGCCCGCGGAACGGATCGCCGCGCTGGCGCTGGCGGTGCCCGGCGTCGCGGACCTACATGGCGGGATGTTCGGGGAGGTCGCCACCTACCTGCCGGGCCGTCGGCTGCTGGGCGTCGCGCTCACCGAACAGGCCTGCGCTGTGCACATCGCGGTCACCTACCCCGGCAATGTCGTGGAGGTTGCGGAGGCGGTCCGCCGGGCGGTCACCCCCGTGGTCACGGTCCCCGTGAACGTGACCGTCGAGGACGTTCAGCTGGAGAGGACTGCGCCATGAACAACACAGTGATCGGCCTGATCACCGGCCTGCTGCTGGCGCTGGCAGGCATTGTCGGCGGCTTCGGTGGCTTCGTGTTCGCAGTGCTGCTCGGTGCGCTCGGCATGGCCATCGGCGCGCACCGTGACGGGCACGTCGACCTCGGCGCCCTGCTACGGGGCCGGGGCCGTGGCTGACCAGCCCGCCGCCGCCGGCGTGAGCGCCGCGGTTCCTGCAGTCACCACCCCGGTTCCCGCCGCGAGCGACGAGCAGATCGCTCTCGACCACGAGCGTGGCGCCCGGGGCCACCTGGTCGTCAAGGACAGGGCAGTCGCCCGGATCGCGGTCGCCGCGGCGCTGGGCGTGCCGGGGGTGGTCCGGCAGAGCGGCGGACTTTTCAAGCTGCCGGGACGGGACCTGCCGAGGGCCGAGGTGTCGATGGGCCCGGAGTCGGTGGCCGTCGCGCTGTACATCGCGGTCTCCTGGCCCTGCCCGATCGCGGTGCTCTCGCGCGAGGTGCAGCGGGAGGTGGGCGAGCGCATCGAAACCCTCACCGGCCTCCCGATGGACACCCTGCACGTGGTGGTTGCCGCGGCGGTCCCCGGTGACGCCGGCACCCCGGCCGACGTCGACACCCGGCAGTTGGTGGCCGAGGTTCCCGCCGACTGCCGCCCCACACCCCCACGCGCCCCCCTCGCCCGGCCCGCCGCGGCGCTGGTCACGGTGTTCGTCGCGGCCGGACTGCTGATTGTCGCCGGGCTCACCGGGCGGGAGTTCCTGATCGCCAAGGACGTCATCGCGCCGGCGGCCTGGCTGCGGAACTCGGTGTCCTGGGTGGCGGGGTTGCACTGGCAGTCCTGGATGCTGCCCACGGCCACCCTCGCTACGCTGACCGGCCTCGCCCTGGTCTACCTGGCTGTCACTCCCCGCACCCGCACGCACCTTCCGGTCGGGAAGCCGAAGGCCTCGGTGGTGTGGGTGCGGCCCACCGATGTCGCCCGGATGTGCAGCGCGCGAGCTCGGACGGTCGCGGGCATCAGGTCCGTTCAGACGACCGTGGACCGCCGACGCGCGACCGTGCACGTCGCGCCGACCGGTGAGGTGCACGCGCACGATCTGGAGGCCACCGTGCGCGACGCGGTCCAACCCGGGCTCGCCATGCTGGCCACCCCGCGGGAACTGCGGGTCCGAATCGGGCGGGTCAAGTCGTGAAGCGGCGGACCGCGGTGGTCGATCGGCTTGTCGTACTCGCGGCGGGCGGCGTGCTGCTGGCCGGCGGCGCGCTGGCGGTGAGCTGGCGACTGGGCCTGGACGCCTCCCGCGAACTCGTCAGCAGGCTCGACCGCGCCCGGGTCGCGTCGATCCCGGACCAGTCCTGGTGGCCTGCCGCACTCGGTGCGACCTGCGTCCTCACCCTGGTCGCCGGCATCACCCTGCTGCTGCTGAACCTGCGTCGCGGGCGCACCTCGACCGCGCAGATCGGCGGTGATCTCTGCGGTGCCGATCTCTCCGTCGACCTGGGACCGATGGCGGTCGGTCTGGCGGGTGAGCTGTCCGCGCTCGACGGGATTCGAACGGTCCGCGCGACCGCCGTCGACGACCGCGGCCTCGCCACCCTGCGGGTCACGGTGATCGGCGACCCGTCGCTCGACCTCGAGGACTTCACCCGCAGCGCGGAGGCGATGGCACAGTCCATGGCGGCGGCGCTGCCCGGCGCGGCGGTCGCGACGCAGGTGCTGTTGCACCTCGATCCCGTCGAACAACCCGGCTGAGCTTCCTCGGTACTGACGAAACGCCGAACGGCGCCCACTCCCGAGGGAGTGAGCGCCGTTCGGCTTTGGTACAGCTAGATCAACGGTGAAGCGAAATCACTTGATGATCTTGGTGACGCGACCGGCGCCGACGGTGCGGCCACCCTCACGGATCGCGAACCGCAGGCCCTCGTCCATGGCGACCGGCTGGATCAGCTTGACGGACATCTCGGTGTTGTCACCGGGCATGACCATCTCGGTGCCCTCGGGCAGGGTCACGACGCCCGTAACGTCCGTGGTACGGAAGTAGAACTGCGGGCGGTAGTTGTTGAAGAACGGCGTGTGGCGGCCGCCCTCGTCCTTGGACAGGATGTAGGCGTTGCCCTCGAACTCGGTGTGCGGGGTGGTGGTGCCGGGCTTGACCACAACCTGGCCACGCTCGACGTCCTCGCGCTTGATGCCACGAACCAGCAGACCGACGTTGTCGCCCGCCTGGCCGGAGTCGAGCAGCTTGCGGAACATCTCGATGCCGGTGACGGTGGTCTTGGTGACCGTCTCCTTGATGCCGACGATCTCGACCTCTTCGTTGACGTTGACCACGCCACGCTCGATACGGCCGGTGACCACGGTGCCACGACCGGTGATCGTGAAGACGTCCTCGACGGGCATGAGGAACGGCTTGTCGGTCTCACGGACCGGGTCCGGGATCGAGTCGTCGACGGCCTGCATGAGCTCGAGAACGCTCTCGCCCCACTTGGCGTCGCCCTCGAGCGCCTTGAGCGCCGAGACCTTCACGACCGGAGCGTTGTCGCCGTCGAACTCCTGCGACGACAGCAGCTCGCGGACCTCCATCTCGACGAGCTCGAGGATTTCCTCGTCGTCGACCATGTCGGACTTGTTCAGCGCGACCAGGATGTAGGGCACGCCGACCTGGCGGGCGAGCAGCACGTGCTCACGCGTCTGCGGCATCGGGCCGTCGGTGGCCGCCACGACCAGGATCGCGCCGTCCATCTGCGCAGCACCGGTGATCATGTTCTTGATGTAGTCGGCGTGACCCGGGGCGTCGACGTGCGCGTAGTGGCGCTTCTCCGTCTGGTACTCGACGTGGGAGATGTTGATCGTGATACCACGAGCCTTCTCCTCCGGCGCCTTGTCGATCTGATCGAAGGCCGAGGCCTCGTTCAGGTCCGGGAACTTGTCGTGCAGGACCTTGGTGATGGCCGCGGTCAGCGTCGTCTTGCCGTGGTCAACGTGACCGATGGTCCCGATGTTCACGTGCGGCTTCGTCCGCTCGAACTTCGCCTTCGCCACTTGATGGCCTCCTGTTGTGTTGCTTGCGGTATGCAGCAGTGCGGTTGGTTGTTACTTCTGTCGTGCTCAGCTGGTGAAAACTCGCCAGCGGTCTTGCTCCCAGCCGGTGTTACTCGCCGGTCGCCTTGGCGATGATTTCCTTCGAGACGTTCGCGGGAACCTCTGCGTAAGAATCAAACACCATGGAGAAGTTCGCTCGACCCTGGGTCTTCGACCGCAGGTCACCGATGTAGCCGAACATCTCCGAGAGCGGAACCAGCGCCTTCACGACACGGGCACCACTGCGTTCCTCCATGGCCTGGATCTGGCCACGGCGGGAGTTGAGGTCGCCGATCACGTCGCCCATGTACTCCTCGGGCGTGGTCACCTCGACCGCCATGAGCGGCTCGAGGATGACCGGACCGGCCTTGCGGGCGGCTTCCTTCAGGGCCTGCGAACCGGCAACCTTGAAGGCCATTTCCGACGAGTCGACGTCGTGGTACGCGCCGTCGAGCAGCGTCAGCTTGAGGTTCACCAGCGGGTAGCCGGCGAGGACGCCGTACTGCATGGCATCCTGCGCGCCGTGGTCGACGGAGGGGATGTACTCGCGCGGGACGCGGCCACCGGACACCTTGTTCTCGAAGGTGTACGACTCGCCTTCCTCGCCGATGTACGGCTCCAGCGCGATGATCACCTTCGCGAACTGACCCGAACCACCGGTCTGCTTCTTGTGGGTGAACTCGTGCTTCTCGACCGTCTTGGTGATGGTCTCGCGGTACGCAACCTGCGGCTTGCCGACGTTGGCCTCGACCTTGAACTCGCGACGCATGCGGTCGACGAGGATGTCGAGGTGGAGCTCGCCCATGCCGCCGATGACGGTCTGGCCGGTCTCCTCGTCGAGCTCGACGGAGAAGGTCGGGTCCTCTTCGGCCAGCTTCTGGATCGCGGTGCCCAGCTTCTCCTGGTCGGACTTGGTCTTGGGCTCGATCGAGACCTGGATGACCGGGTCCGGGAAGCTCATGGACTCGAGCACGATCGGGTCGGCCTGGTCGCAGAGGGTGTCACCGGTGGTGGTGTCCTTGAGGCCGATCATCGCGTAGATGTGGCCGGCCACGGCCTCGTCGACCGGGTTCTCCTTGTTGGCGTGCATCTGGAAGAGCTTTCCGATGCGCTCCTTCTTGCCCTTGGTCGCGTTGAGCACCTGCTGACCGGGATCGAGGCGGCCGGAGTACACGCGGACGAAGGTCAGCTTGCCGAAGAACGGGTGCGCAGCAATCTTGAAGGCCAGCGCCGAGAACGGCTCGTCCTTGCTCGGCTTACGCGTGATGATCTCGTCCTCCTTGTTGAGGACGTGACCCTCCACCTCGCCGATGTCCAGCGGGGTCGGCAGGTAGTCGATGACCGCGTCGAGCATGGGCTGCACGCCCTTGTTCTTGAACGCGGAGCCACAGAGCACCGGGTACAGCTCGGAGTTGACCGTCAGCTTGCGGATGGCGCCCTTGATCTCCTCGACCGTGAGCTCCTCACCGCCGAAGTACTTCTCCATCAGCGCGTCGTCGGTCTCGGCGACCGTCTCGAGCAGCTTGGTGCGGTACTCGTTGGCCTTCTCGACGAGATCCGCGGGGATCTCCTCGATGGTCGGCTCGGCGCCGGTCGGCACCACGCCGCGCCAGGTGATGGCACGCATCTCGACGAGGTCGACGACGCCGTCGAAGTCGTCCTCGGCGCCGATCGGCAGCTGCAGGACGAGCGGCTTCGCGCCGAGGCGGTCGATGATGGTCTGCACGGTGAAGTAGAAGTCCGCGCCCATCTTGTCCATCTTGTTGACGAAACAGATGCGCGGCACGTCGTACTTGGCGGCCTGACGCCAGACCTGCTCGGACTGGGGCTCGACGCCCTCCTTGCCGTCGAACACGGCAACGGCGCCGTCGAGCACGCGCAGCGACCGCTCGACCTCGACCGTGAAGTCGACGTGGCCGGGGGTGTCGATGATGTTGATCTGGTTGTTGTTCCAGAAGCAGGTCACGGCGGCAGACGTGATCGTGATGCCGCGTTCCTTCTCCTGCTCCATCCAGTCCGTCGTCGACGCACCGTCGTGCGTCTCACCGATCTTGTAGTTGACACCGGTGTAGAACAGGATGCGCTCGGTGGTGGTGGTCTTGCCGGCATCGATGTGCGCCATGATGCCGATGTTGCGGACCTTGTTCAGGTCGGTCAGCACTTCCTGTGCCACAGGACTGTCCCCGCTCGTATCTCGTGTCGGTCCTCGCGGACCACGTCTTTTTGTATTGTCAGCCGGCCCGGGAGGAACCGACACATCAGTGACAACGCGCGGGCGGCACGCGAGGTGCCGCCCGGCGTCAGATCACCAGCGGTAGTGCGCGAACGCCTTGTTGGCCTCGGCCATCTTGTGGGTGTCCTCGCGACGCTTCACGGCTGCACCGAGGCCATTGCTGGCGTCCATGAGCTCGTTGGCGAGGCGCTCGACCATGGTCTTCTCACGACGTGCACGCGAGAAGGTCACCAGCCAACGCAGGGCGAGGGTGGTGGAACGGCCGGGGCGAACCTCGACCGGCACCTGGTAGGTGGCGCCACCGACGCGGCGGCTGCGCACCTCGAGGGCGGGCTTGACGTTGTCCAGCGCGCGCTTGAGGGTGACGACCGGGTCGGTGCCGGTCTTCTCGCGCGCCTGCTCGAGGGCTTCGTAGACGATGCGCTCGGCGGTGGACTTCTTGCCGTCCAGCAGGATCTTGTTGACGAGCTGCGTGACCAGCGGCGACCCGTAGACGGGGTCGGCGATCAGCGGACGCTTGGGAGCGGGGCCCTTACGAGGCATTAGCTCTTCTCCTTCTTGGCACCGTAACGGCTGCGGGCCTGCTTGCGGCCCTTGACACCCTGGGTGTCCAGCGAGCCACGGATGATCTTGTAGCGAACACCGGGGAGGTCCTTCACACGACCGCCGCGGACGAGCACCATCGAGTGCTCCTGCAGGTTGTGACCCTCGCCGGGGATGTAGGCCGTGACCTCGACCGAGCTGGTCAGGCGAACACGCGCGACCTTACGGAGCGCGGAGTTCGGCTTCTTGGGGGTGGTGGTGTACACGCGGGTGCACACACCGCGGCGCTGGGGGCTGCCCTTCAGGGCCGCGGTCTTGAGCTTCGCGACCTTGTCGCGGCGACCCTTGCGGACCAGCTGGTTGATGGTTGGCATAGACCGGCTTTCCTCGTGTTGTTACAAAACGTCTTTTAGTCGAGCTCTGCGTCCCGCCTCTAAGTACCCGAGGTCGGGCGTGTCGAGCACCCGAAGTCCACCCTTTTCAGGGCACGCCGACTCGCGTCAGCCGCTTTCGCTGGCCTACCGGATACTCAAACTTGCCCGCATGCTCCGGGCACAGCGATCCACATTACCCGTCGGCGCGGCCTGAGGTCAAAGTGGACTGACGGTGGTAGTGAGCCGACGCCGCCGCGAGGCCCGATCTCCGCGACCGCGACTGTGCATTACCGAGCCCACCGCGAACGCACCGGGACCGACCGCAGCGATGAGCAGGAACGCCCAACTGTAGAGCGCGGCCGGCTCCCCGCCGTTGAGAATCGGCAGCGCGCCGTGGGGCTGATGAACCGTGAAGTAGGCGTACGCCATTGCGCCGGAACAGATCAGGGCCGCGCCCCGGGTTCCCAGCCCGATCATCACGAGGAAGCCGCCGACCAGTTCGATCAGCCCGGCCCACCAGTACGGCCAGCTCGCGAAGGCCGCCAGGTGCCCACTCCACGGCATCGCCGGGAAGCCGAACAGGTCGGTGGTGCCGTGCACGAAGAACAGGAACCCGACGACGATCCGGAACAGGCCGAGCGCGGTCGCCTCGAGCGTGCTCGCCCCTCGCACGTCCAGGCCTGGAGCGCTCGAACGAGTCCGGTCCATGGTGACACCTCACAGAATGTGGTCGGAGCTGGCAATCGGCGCGGCGCGCTCGGCGCGACACATCTATGTCACGAGGCGCGCACCCGGCGCGTTCACGTCGTGCCGCCGACCGATCGCTATTGGAAATCGTTTTCGTTACCTTCGCCACATTCCATTGCCCCCGCGGTCGCCCGCCCACTACGAATGATCGCGGTGCAGTTGATGCGCCCCGACCGAGAATCACCCGCAACACGCAAGGAGCACATCATGGGTTCTGCAGAATTCGCCACCGCCCTCGACGCCGTCAGCACGTTCGCCACCGCGATCGGCGACCTCACCGGCGGAGCGAGCACCCTCATCGGTTCCGTCGACGGCCTGGTCAACCCCAAGGCCTGATCGCCTTCTCCCGACACCCGACAGGGCCCGCACTCGGTTCGAGTGCGGGCCCTGTCGCGTTGCTCTAGGGGGAATCCTCGGCGCGGGACCACAACCCGTTCAGGCTGACGTGTCCGCCTGTGATGCTTCCAATTCGCTCAAGGCCGCCAGCTCCGTGAAACCGGCGCGCAGCAGGCGCGCGTATCGCTCCAGTTCCGGCATCATCACGGCGTCTGCGGTGAACGTGATCGTGAGTCGATCCGCCAACGACGCGACGAAGTGACTCAAGCCCGCGCCGTCGGTGATCGGGAGAATGCCGAACGAGTCGACCACGGGCGAGCCCAACAACTGCAGGTCGGCGATACCGCGGCCGACGTTCGAGATCAACGTGTTCCCGCCGAGGACCGGTTGTCCTGCGCGCCTCGCTCGCGCATCGGCCTTCAATGCCATCCGCATGTAGGGCGCGGGAATCTCGTCCAGGGTGTGAGCGTTGGGCGCCCCCAGGCGTTTCGTCAGGCCGTCCTTCGCCTCTTGAGCAGAATCCCGGATCGCACGCAGTCGCTCCAACGGGTCGGCTACGTCGGTGTGCAGATTCACCGAGAGCACATCGAACCGGTTTCCTGCCGTCGATTCCTTGAAGGCTCGTGTCGAGTAGGGCATCCTCGCCCCGAGCGAGCCGTCAGGCCACTCCCCGACCTCGGCAAGGTATGCCGACATCGCATCGGCGATGACAGACAGCACGACGTCGTTGACTGTGGCGCCCAGGCACTGGGACCGCACCGCCATGACTGCAGGCAGGTCGAACACCACCCGGCCGAACCGCAGCGTCGACGTCAGCGGCCGGTTGAATCGTGTCTGCGGCCATTGCCTCGCTGCGGCCGGGATTTCGGCTGCCGCACCTCGACCGTCCTTGCGAAGGCGGGCGAGCCCGGAGACCAGCCGGGCAACACTCCGCGGGGCACGTCGCACCGCCACGCCGAGCATCGACAGCCGGGAGCGGTCGCGCTCCGTACCCACGTCTGCGGTCGCGGGCTCCGACTCGCTTGCAAACAGTTGCCGCCCGAGCCGTACCGTCTCGGTCGCGTCGCCGACGCAGTGGTGGAACTTCAGCACCGCCACCGCGGCGTCTGCTGGCAGGTCGGCGATCCCCGAGACGTCCGTGATCACGTGCAACTCCCACGGCGGGCGCGTCAGGTCGACCGGCCCGTCGACGATGCCGCCGATCTGGTGCATCAGCGAGTCCCACCCCGGACCCGCCGAGGCTGTCAGCGTCACGTGGTTGCGCAGGTCGAACGTCGCGTCGAGCGACCAGTAGGGATAGTCGAGGTCACCGGGCACCCGGACCAGCCGCTGACGGAAGATCGGCGCACAGCGCTCGATCCGGTCCGACACCCAGGTCAGCAAGTCGTCGTACGCCAGCTCGACCCCGGCCGCAGCTGCGTCGAAGACGTAGACGTCCATGATCTTGGTTTGAGCGCCGTGCTCCTCGGCGTAGACATGCACCGCGTCATCGGCTGTGAGCTGTGTCGACAATGTCCCGGCCTCCTGTGCGACCCCCTGTCGCACAGTATCGGACATGCGACGCTCAGACGGAGATTCACAGACCGTCCAGTATGTCGACGTTCAGCCGACCGCCGGCTGCCCCAGCGCCGCGTCGAGGGTCGCCGACCACTGCCGAATGATGTGGGAGCGGCGCAGCGAGTCGTCCGTCAGCACGTCCGCGAGCCCGAGTCCGCGGGCCAGGTCCAGGGTCGCCTGCACCAACCGGTGCGCGACCGGATCGGCGTCGTCTGCTCCGAGCAACTCGACTGTCACGCGGTGCGCGACGCGGCCGAACTTCGCCTCCAACGGGACCACCCGCTGCCGCAACGCGTCGTCGGCCGCGGCAGCGGTCCACACCTGCAACGCCGCCCGGAACAGCGGACCCGTGAAATATTCGACCATCCGGGACACCACCGCTTCGGTCCGGCCGGGCCCGATCGGCAGGCCGACGGCCTCCTCCCGGATTTCCGCCATCCGGCCGTCGAACATGAAGTCCAGCGCCGCGGTGATCAGGTCCTCACGGGTGGGGAAATGGTGCTGAGCGGCGCCGCGGGAGACCCCCGCCTGCTCGGCGACCACCGACACTGTCGTCGCACCCCAACCCTGCGCGGCGAGGCAGTCGATGGTCGCCTCGAGCAGTCGCAGCCGGGTGGCCCGGCTACGGTCCTGCTTCGGTTCGCGTTCCATCGCAATCTCCTCGTGCGCTTCTCACTCTGCCCAGCGCGGCGGCCGCTTCTGGAAGAACGCCATCATGCCCTCCCGTGCCTCGTCGGAGCCAAACAGCCGTGCCGACTGTGCGGCCAACTCGTCGGCGTCCCGATCGAAGTCGGCGAGCACCCGCATGGTGGTGAGCTTCTTCGACTCCGCCAGTCCCTGCGGTGAACCCTGCCGTAGCGCCGCGAGCAGGTCGTCGACGCTCGCCCCGGTGTCGGCCGAGGCCACGGTGATCAGACCGATGGCTTCGGCCTGCTCGGGGCCGAACTTCTCCCCCGTCAGGAAATAGCGCCCGGCCGCACGGGAGGTCAGGCGCGGCAACACCGTCAGCGAGATGATCGACGCGGCCAGGCCGAGTCGCGCCTCGGTCAGCGCGAAGGTGCTCGACGGTCCCGCGACCGCAAGGTCACACGCGCCCACGAGTCCCATACCGCCGGCGCGCACATGTCCGTCGATCCGCGCCACGATCGGCTTCGGCAGCTCCAGGAAAACCCGCAACAACTCGGTCATCTGTCTCGTGCGCTGCGCAGCGATTTCGGCCGGATCGGCATCCGCGCTCGACGCAGCCTCCGACAAATCCGCTCCGGCACAGAACGTTCCGCCCGTGTGGGTGAGCACGACCGCGCGGACGTTCTCGTCTCGTGCCGCGTCCTCCAGCGCCTGCCGGAGCTCGCCGACCAACCGCGAGGAGATCGCGTTGCGGTTGTGCGGCGAGTCCAGCGTGACGGTCGCGAACCCGCCGGACACCTCGTAGCGGACGTACCGCTCGCTCACCTCGGCCATGACTAGTACGACCGGGGCAGTGCCAGCGAATGCTGGGAGACGAAGTTGAGGATCATCTCCCGGCTGACCGGCGCCACCCGCGCGATCCGCGCCGCGCCCAGCATCGCGGCCAAGCCGTACTCCTTGGTCAGACCGCCGCCGCCGTGTGTCTGGATGGCCTGGTCGAGCGCCTTGATGCTGGCCTCGGCAGCCGCGTACTTGGCCATGTTCGCGGCCTCCGCAGCGCCGAAGTCGTCGCCGCTGTCGTATAGCGACGCGGCCTTCTGCATCATCAGCTTGGCGAGCTCCAGCTCGATCTTGCACTGCGCCAACGGATGTGCGACGCCCTGGTGCGCCCCGATCGGCGTCTTCCAGACGGTGCGCTCCTGCGCGTACCTCACGGCGGCGTTCAGCGCGTACCGACCCATGCCGATCGCCATCGCGGCGCCGAGGATGCGCTCGGGGTTCAGCCCGGCGAACAACTGCATCAGCGCCGCGTCCTCCGAACCGACCAGCGCATCGGCGGGCAGTCGCACGTCGTCGAGGAACAGCGTGAACTGGTGGTCCGGCTCGACGATGTCCATCTCCATCGGCGTCTTGACGAAGTTCTCGGCGTCGGTGGGGACGATGAACAGCGCCGGCTTGAGCTTCCCGGTCTTGTGGTCCTCGGTACGGGCGACGATCAGCACCGCGTCGGCCTGGTCCACGCCCGAGATGAAGATCTTGTTCCCGTTCAGGATCCAGTCCTCACCGTCGCGACGTGCGGTGGTCGAGATCTGGTGCGAGTTGGATCCGGCGTCCGCCTCGGTGATGCCGAAGGCCATGATCTTGGTGCCGTCGGCCAGGCCCGGCAGCCACTGCTGTTTCTGCGCGTCGGTGCCGTACTTTCCGATGATCGTCCCGCAGATCGCCGGCGACACGACGACCAGCAGCAGCCCTGCACCGTGCGCGGCCATCTCCTCCTGCACCAGGGCCAACTCGTAGATGCCTGCCCCACCGCCGCCGTACTCCTCGGGCAGGTTCACCCCGAGGAAGCCGAGCTTGCCCGCCTCGTTCCACAATTCCGTCAGTGGTTCGCCCTTACGCGCCCGCGGCAGCACGTAGTCAACGTAGTTGTAGCGTTCGCCGAGCTTGGAGACCGCGGCGCGGAGCTCTTTCTGCTCGTCGGTCTCGATGAAACTCATGCGCTCTCCTCGGTAGTTTCTCCGACGGTGGGTTCTTCGACGATGGCGAGGATCGCCCCGACATCGACCTGCTGGCCGACCACGACATCCAGTTCGGTCAGCACGCCGTCCGTGGGAGCCGCGATGGTGTGCTCCATCTTCATGGCCTCGAGCCACAGGATGGGCCGGCCCGCGCTCACCGTCTCGCCGACGGCCGCACCGAGCCGGATCACGGTGCCGGGCATGGGCGCGAGCAGCGATCCGGCCGCCACCACGGACGCCGGGTCGACGAAAGTCGGCACCGCGGTGAGCGTCACCGCGCCGAGCGGCGAGTCGACGCAGACCAAGTCGCCGTAGCGGGCCACCTCGAATCGGCGGCTCAGACCGTCCACGGTCAGCACGACCGCCTCAGGAGTGGCCGACTCGAGCTCCGCGCCGGACACGAAGTCGGTGACCAGAACGCCGTTGCGGGTCAGCCGGTAGTCCACTTCGTAGGTGGCAGAAGCACTCTCGTACACCTTGCGCAGCGGCTGCGACGACACGTTGCGCCAGCCACTGGGCAGCGCGCCGTTGACGGGCGCGGTGCGACGGTTGGCCGCCACCTGCGCCAAGGCCGCGGCCAGGGCCGACACGCGCTCGGCCACCTCCACGGCGACCGGCGCCGACAGGGTGTCGAGCCCGTGCCGGTCGAAGAAGGCGGTGTCGGTCTCCCCCGCCAGGTAGGCCGGGTGCCGCAGCACGTTGACCAGCAGGTCGCGGTTGGTGACCAGTCCGTGAATCTTCGCACGCGACAACGCCGAAGCGAGCTGCGACGCAGCCGCAGACCGGGTCGGGGCCCATGCGATGACCTTCGCGAGCATCGGGTCGTAGAACACCCCCACGACCGATCCGTCGACCACGCCCGAGTCCAGGCGCACGCCACGAGTCGCAGTCGGAACGCCGAATTCGGTGTCCACACCGGCAATGTCGAACCGATGCACCGTGCCGCTCTGCGGCTGCCAACCCTGCGCCGGGTCCTCCGCGTACAGCCGAACCTCGATGGCGTGGCCGCGTTGGGCGGGCGGGTGCTCACCGAGCGCCTGCCCCTCGGCGACCTGCAGCTGCAGCTCCACCAGGTCCAGACCGGTGGTCAGCTCGGTGACCGGGTGCTCGACCTGCAGCCGGGTGTTCATCTCCAGGAAGAAGAAGCCGCCGTCCTCGTCCGCCAGGAATTCGACGGTGCCGGCACCCTGGTATCCGATCGCGGCCGCGGCGTCGACGGCCGCGTGGAACAGCTTCGCGCGCATCGCAGGAATCCGCTCGACCAGCGGCGAGGGCGCCTCCTCGACCACCTTCTGATGCCTGCGCTGGATGGAGCACTCGCGCTCGCCGACCGCCCAGACGGTACCGTGCGCGTCGGCCATCACCTGCACCTCGATGTGCCGGCCGGTCTCGAGGTAACGCTCGCAGAAGACGGTGGGATCACCGAACGCGGACGCGGCCTCGGCGCGCGCACCCTCGAGCTGCCCCGGCAGCTCGGCGAGCGTGCGCACCACCCGCATGCCACGACCGCCGCCGCCTGCGGACGCCTTGATCAGCACCGGCAACTGGTCCTCGGTCACCTGCGCGGGGTCGAGCTCGGCGAGCACCGGAACGCCGGCCGCGTCCATCATCTTCTTGGACTCGACCTTGGAGCCCATCAGCTCGATTGCCTTGACCGGCGGACCGATCCAGGTCAGCCCGGCATCCTGCACGGCCTTCGCGAATTCCGCGTTCTCGGAAAGGAATCCGTAGCCGGGATGCACGGCATCGGCACCTGCCGCCCGCGCCGCGGCGATGATCAGGTCGCCGCGCAGGTAGGTCTGCGCCGGGGTGTTGCCCGGCAACCGGACCGCGGCATCAGCCTCGCGCACGTGCGGCGAGTTCTCGTCCGCATCGGAGAAGACTGCGACGGTGCCGAGTCCCGCGCGGCGGGCGGAGGCGAACACGCGCCGGGCGATCTCGCCGCGGTTCGCGACGAGGACGGTGTTGAACTTCTCGGCTCCGGCTCGCTCCGCTCCTCGCTCCTTCGTCGCTGCGATGCTCACTCGACCCTCGCCTTCGGTGTTGAACTGGTCAGACATGGAGGCGGCGCTCACATTCTGAAGACACCGAAGTTCTCGGTGCCTTCGATCGGGGCGGTGGCAATCGCCGAGAGACAGAGACCCAGCACGGTGCGCGTGTCGCGCGGATCGATGATGCCGTCGTCGTAGACACGGCCGGACAGGAACAGCGGCAACGACTCGGCCTCGATCTGCGCCTCGACCATCGCGCGCATGCCCTTGTCCGCTTCCTCGTCGAACGGCAGCCCCTTGGCCTCCGCGCTGCCCCGCATCACCATCGACACGACGCCGGCCAGCTGGGCGGGCCCCATCACCGCGGACTTCGCACTGGGCCAGGAGAACAGGAATCGCGGGTCGTAGGCCCGGCCGCACATGCCGTAGTGCCCGGCCCCGTAGGAGGCACCCATCAGGATCGAGATGTGCGGCACCTTCGAGTTGGAGACCGCGTTGACCATCATCGCGCCGTGCTTGATGATGCCGCCCTGCTCGTACTCCTTGCCGACCATGTAGCCGGTTGTGTTGTGCAGGAAGATCAACGGCGTGTTCGCGCGATTGGCCAGCTGGATGAACTGGGTGGCCTTCTGTGACTCCTCACTGAAGAGCACGCCGCGGGCATTAGCGAGAATGCCGACGGGGTACCCGTGCAGCTCCGCCCATCCCGTGACGAGCGAGCTGCCGTACATCGCCTTGAACTCGTCGAAGTCGGAGCCGTCGACGATCCGCGCAATCACCTCTCGCGGGTCGAACGGGATCTTCAGGTCGGCCGGCACGATGCCGAGCAGATCCTCGGGATCGTAGAGAGGCTCGATGACCTCCGCTCGCGGCGCCGGGCCCTGCTTGCGCCAGTTCAGCCGCTTGACGATGTTGCGACCGATACGGATCGCGTCGTACTCGTCCTGCGCGAAGTAGTCCGCCAGACCCGACTTGCGGGCGTGCATCTCGGCGCCGCCGAGCGACTCGTCGTCGGACTCCTCTCCGGTGGCCATCTTCACCAGCGGCGGTCCGCCGAGGAAGACCTTGGACTGTTCCTTGATCATCACCACGTGATCGGACATACCGGGGATGTAGGCGCCGCCGGCCGTGGAGTTGCCGAACACCAGTGAGATGGTGGGAATTCCGGCCGCAGACGCGCGGGTGAGGTCTCGGAACATCCGTCCGCCCGGAATGAAAACCTCCTTCTGCGTGGGCAGGTCCGCCCCGCCCGACTCGACCAGCGAGATGACGGGAAGCCGGTTCTGCTCGCAGATCTCGTTGATCCGGAAGCTCTTCTTGATCGTCCACGGATTGCTGGCGCCGCCACGCGAGGTCGGGTCGTTCGCAACGATCATGCACTCGACGCCCTCGACCACGCCGATACCGGTGACCACGTTGGCACCGACCGGGAAGTCGCTGCCCCAGGCCGCGAGCGTGCACAGTTCGAGGAACGGAGAGTCCGGGTCGATCAGCAACTCGATCCGCTCACGAGCGAGCAACTTGCCCCGCTTGTGGTGTCGCTCCACCGACTTGGGCCCGCCGCCGGCGAGCGCCTTGTCGAACTCGACCTGCACCTCGGCAAGTTTCGTCTCCATCGCCTCCGCCGCCGCGAGGAAGTCCTCGCCCGCGGTGTCGAGCGTCGATCTCACTACCGTCATCGTTGCTTACTCCACTCTCACGCTTGGAATCCGAGAAGCTTTGCGGCCAGGGATGTCAGGATCTCGTTGGTGCCACCGCCGATGCCGAGGATGCGCATGTCGCGGTACTGCCGCTCGACTTCGCTCTCGCGCATGTAACCGAGACCGCCGAACAACTGAACCGCCTGGTGCGCAACCCATTCGCCGGTCTCGACGGCGGTGTTCTTCGCGAAGCACACCTCTGCGATGAGATTGACGTCGCCGGCGGTGTACCGGTCGACCACCGACCGGGTGTAGACCCGGGCGACGTCGATCTTGCGGGCCATCTCCGCGAGCGTGTTCTGCACCGACTGCCGGGTGATCAGCGGCCGGCCGAACGTCTCCCGGTCGCGGCACCACTGTGCGGTCAGGTCCAGGCAGCGCTGCGCGCTCGCGTAGGCCTGGGTGGCGAGCGCGACCCGTTCGGCGACGAAAGCCTGGGCGATCTGAGCGAAGCCGGAGTTCTCCGCCCCCACCAGGTTCGACGCAGGTACCCGGCAGTCCACGAACGAGAGCTCCGCGGTGTCCGAAGCCAGCCAGCCCATCTTCTCGAGCTTGCGCGAAACCGTGAACCCCGGTGTGCCCTTCTCGATCACGAGGAGCGAAACCCCGTTCGCCCCCTCGCCGCCGGTACGCACTGCGGTGACGACGAAGTCCGCTCGACAGCCGGAGGTGATGAAGGTCTTCGCGCCGTTCACGATGAAGTCGTCACCGTCGCGAACCGCCCGGGTGGTCAGATGTCCGACATCGGACCCGCCGCCCGGCTCTGTGATGGCCAGGGATCCGATGAGCTCGCCCGCGAGGGTCGGCCGGACCCATTTCTCGATCTGCTCGGGATCACCCGCGGCCACGAGGTGCGGAAGTGCGATGCCACAGGTGAACAGCGAGGCGAACAGCCCGCCCGAACAGCCCGCGTAGTGCATTTCCTCGCACACCACGATCGCGTCGGTCGCCTCTCCACCACCGCCACCGACCGACTCGGGGAACGAGACTCCGAGCAGACCCAGTTCGCCCGCCCGCCGGTGCAGTTCACGGGGCAACTCGCCCGCCCGCTCCCACTCGTCCTGGTGTGGCAGGACTTCCTTGTCCATGAACCTGCGGACGGTCTCACGCAACTCGCTGCGCTGCGCATCGTTCCACGCGTCGGTCACTACGCCTGCTCCTCGATTGACGGTCCCTCAGGCGAAGCCTCGGGCTGGTTTTCGACCAGTGCCTGCGGCACGGGAATGTGACGGGACCGCAACCATTCCGCGAGCCCCTTCGCCTGCGGGTCGAACCGGGCCTGGTAGGCCACGCCCTGTCCGAGGATCCCCTCGATGACGAAGTTGACCGCCCGCAACTCGGGCAGCATCGTCCGAACGATCGTCAGGTTCTCGGTCTCGGGCAGCATCGTCCGGATCCGGTCGACGGTGAGCTCGTGGGCGAGCCAACGCCACTGCTCGTCGGTGCGGACCCAGACCCCGATGTTCGCGTTACCGCCCTTGTCGCCGCTGCGCGCCGCCGCGATGGCGCCGAGCGGCACCTCCCGGACCTGGCCTGCGGGCAACGGCTCCGGCATCGCCGGGTCCGCGACCGCCGCGAGGGCGCGAGTGTCGACGGCCTGCGCGACATCGACACGGCTGCCGTCCGGCAGCACGGCGATGTGCGGAACCTGCTGGGCGTCCACGTATCCGGGGGTGAAGACGCCGTAGGGCGCGCCGTTGCCCGGCATCGAGGTGAAGGTGCACCCGGGATAGCTGGCCAGGGCGAGTTCGACGGCCACGCTGGAGAACGACCGTCCAACCTTGTTCGGGTCCGGATCCCGGACCACGCAACGCAGGATCGCGCTGGCTTGCTCCTCGGTCTCGGCGTCCGGGCGATCCAGTCGGGCGAGTTCCCAGTCGAGTTCCGCGGGCGTGACGGTCAGCCAGGACTCGAGTTGCTTGCGCGCCAGTTCCGCCTTGGCCTCGATGTCGAGACCGGTGAGCACGAAAGCCATTTCGTTTCGGAAGCCGCCGAGCGTGTTGAGTGAGACCTTCAGCTCCGGCGGCGGCGCCTCACCGCTGACCGGACCGATCCCGACCCGGTCGGGACCCGCCTGGGTCAGAGTCACGGTGTCGAGGCGGGTGGTGACATCCGGTCCCGCGTAGCGGGCGCCCTGGATCTCGTACATCAACTGCGCTGTCACGGTGCCGACCGAGACCGCGCCGCCGGTGCCCGCATGCTTGGTGATCACCGAGGATCCGTCGCTGCTGATCTCGGCGATCGGGAAGCCGGGTCGGGTGAGGTCTGCAATCTCCTGAAAGAAGGCGTAGTTCCCGCCTGTGGCCTGGGTGCCGCACTCGATGACATGCCCCGCCACGACGGCCCCGGCGAGCTGATCGTAATCGGTTCTGCGCCAACCGAAGTGTGCTGCCGCGGGTCCGACGATCACCGAGGCGTCGGTGACCCTGCCGGTCACCACCACGTCGGCCCCGGAGTTCAGACACTCCACGATGCCCCACGCACCGAGATACGCGTTTGCGGTCAAAGGCTGTCCCAGACCGAGTTCCGCGGCGCGGCCCGTCAGGTCGTCACCCTCGACATGCGCGAACTCCGCTGCCACACCGAGTTTGACCGCGATCTCCCGCAGCTTGTCCGTCAAGCCGGCCGGATTGAGGCCGCCCGCGTTGACCACGATCCGCACACCCTTGTCGACGGCCAGACCTAGGCAGTCCTCCATCTGACGGAGAAAAGTCTTGGCGTAGCCCAGGTTCGGATCCTTCATCCGGTCCCGCCCCAGGATGAGCATGGTCAGCTCGGCGAGGTAGTCGCCGGTCAGGTAGTCGAGTTCACCTCCCTCGAGCATCTCCCGCATCGCGGTGATGCGGTCGCCGTAGAAGCCCGAGCAGTTTCCGATCCGGACCGGGGCGCTCACGCGTCCGCCTTCCTCTCACGGCCGGCCCCGGGCGGGCCGGCGAAGACCTGCGCGATGCCGAGCCACGCCTCGGCGGCCGGCCCGACCGCTGTGAGCGCGAGGTCGTCTCGGTGCGCGCGCTGGGTCACGAGCAGGCAGAAGTCGTAGGCGGGACCGGCGACCCGCTGGGCCGCGTCGGGCGAACCCCAGGTCCAGACCTCGCCGCCCTCCGGCGCCGCGAGCTCGACCCGGAACTCCTCCGCCGGTGGAGCAAGCTCGTTGACGGCATAGGCGAAGTCGCGCGTGCGCACGCCGAGGTGAGCGATCGCGCGGAGCCGATTCGTCGGCGCGATGACCGCTCCGAGCGCCTCGGCGACGTCCCGCCCGTGCGCCCACGTCTCCATCAGCCGGGCGGTGGCCATCGACATGGCACTCATGGGTGGTCCGTACCACGGCAACTTCACACCGGCCGGGACGGCCGCCAGCGCATCGGCCAGGGCGTCGCGGCCAGCGCGCCAGTCGGCCAGCAGTTCGGCGGGCGGGCGGGCCGCTTCGATCTCGGCGCCCTCGTCCACGAAGCCGGTCGGGTTGGCCCAGGCTTGTTCGAGCGAGGCCGCGAACGCGTCGGCATCGGTGACGGCCATCAGCGAGGCGCGGTCGGTCCAGGCCAGGTGGCCGATCTGATGCGCGACCGTCCAACCCCGAGCCGGGGTGGCCGTCGCCCACCGCTGGGGCTCGAGGCCTGCGACGAGCGCGTCCACCGCGTCGCCCTCGGCGCGCAGATCGGTGAGGACGGTGTTCAGATCGGCCATGAGTCTCCCTCGACGGTGCTGTGTCCAGCATCACCCCACGAGAGAAAAAAAGCAAGCATGCCTGATTGTTATTGCCGGCCACTGACACCCGCGAGAAATGGTTTCGGAGGCAAACTTTCTTGCGCCGCAATACTGTTCAACGTTTCGCGAGAGTGCCGAAACGCTCCCGGCACACCGTCGCGTGCGGTACAACGGACGCGCGCCGACACCCGGCGCACCCATCCACCCACCGACCACCCCCAGGAGTGATCCATGTTCGATGCAATCCTCCCCCTGCTCGCCCTCTTCGCCCCTCCGACCATCACTGTCGGGAGCAGCGTCCCCGCCCCCGCGGTCGGCAGCAGCGTGGGATTGCCGGGCATCAGCCTGGGCCTGCCCGGGATCACCCTCGGCAGCTGACACGGCGGCCCGAGATCGCACCGTGTCGTGACAGTTCCCGGAACGAGACGTCATTCAACTGGCGGACAAATTCTCCGGCCACCCGGCGTTTACTCACCATTCGCTGGTCACGAACCGGTCACATCGGGTAGAACTGTCTGAACGCTTGACCAGGCGTCACACAATTTAGTCACGAGTAAACCAGGAGTGAATATGCTCTCGTCCGATCTCGCCGATCTGTTCGGCGGCCTGAACACCGTCTTCACGGCCCTCGACAACCTGTCCTCCGGCTCCAGCAGCGGCGGCTCGTCGGGCGGCTCGTCGAAGTAGGCAACCCACCCTGAGGGGGTCGTCGGCTCATGCCGGCGACCCCCTCAGTGCATCTTCATCCAGTGTGAATTCTTCGAATCATGCGCAGCATCAACAGCTTTCATCCGGTCACACTCGGACACAACGCCCCGAAACCAGTACACCGCGCCCGACCTTCCGGTAGAACTGGACCGGCCCCGCGCCCGCCGGGGTGACACAACGCCCAGGAAGACGGAGTGACAGCATGAGTTCCGAACTGACATCACTGCTCACCGCGATCGCGGCCCTGCTCGGCCCGGCGGAGCCCAAGGCCACGACAGACGGCTTCACCGGCAGCAGCACCGGCAACGTCGGCAGCACCTTTCCCTGATCCACGGCCGGGTCCGGACATGTCGTCCGGACCCGCCACCGCCGGGCCCCGCTCCGACTGCCCCGCCAGACCTCTCGCAACGACCGCACGTAGACACCGATGTTGACCATCCGCTACGCGGTCCCTGTGCTCGACGCCGGATTGGACGTGCGGGCGTGAGCACCCCGATGACCGGGCCGGCGACGATGGCCGACGCCACCGAGACGATCAGCACGCCGAGCGCCGCACTGGACAGGTAGGCACGCTGCCATCCGGCGCTGTGCAGCAGGGCGGCGAGCGGACACACCGAACGAACTGCCCTGGACTATGGCGACGACGTATGCGGCGACCCCGACGCACCAGACCAGCCACACCCGTTCGTTAACCAAACGGTACATTTCTCGACAGTCGCGGCGGGGTCGGGGTGGCGAGGTCGTCGAGCAGGCCCGCGGACCAGTCGAGCAGGCCTGCCACGTCCAAGCCGTGCGGCGGATCGTCGGCGTACGCGCGAATCCGCTCGCGCCCCCGGTCGAGCAGTGACCGCGCACCCGCCCGGTTCCCGCGCATCAGGTGGGTCAAACCGACCGCGAGCTGCGCGAGGCCCTGCCACAGCGCCCGCTCTACCTCGGGTGCGGACTTCCACGCGTCCTCGAGGACCTCGTGCGCATGAAACGGCATTCCCTCGTCGAACAGCCGTTGTGCCTCGGCGACGGACTCCGCGGGCGTTCGAACCTGCCCCTCGGAAATTCTCGGCACTCCGTCGGCGCCCCGAGGCAGCGGGCGCCCCAGCCCGTCGCGCGGCCGCGCGTTGAGCGGCCGGCCCCGCGCATCTCGCTCACGCCCGTCCATGCGTCCACTCTAATTCCGCGCAAATTCGACACCCAAACAACTGTCCAACTTCGAATTTAACCGTTACCGTGAGTAACACGGGTTAGTCGGTCAGCCGGCACGTCAAGGGAGACAAATGGGTCAGATTCACCACCGCGCGATCGCGAACGTGCCGGTCGAGCAGGCGTTCGCGTACGTCGACGACTACCGCACTGTGCCGAAGTGGATGTTCGGCATCACCAAGTTCGCTCCCGTCGGCACCCGGACGCAGGGACTCGGCGCCACCTACGACGCCGCCATGCAGATCGGCCCGAAGTCTCTCGGATCGCGGGTCCGGATCACCGAATGGGAAGAGAACGTCGTGATCCGACTCGAGTCGGTCGACGGCATTGCCAACGGTTCGACCTGGCGGTTCACCCCGCACGGTGCGGACAAGACCGAATTGACCGTCGACTTCGACTACTCGCTCGGCGGCGGGCTGCTCGGCAAGGCGCTCGCGAAGATCGTCGAACCCATCGTGGGAACGGCCATCAAGCACACCGAGGCCACCCTGCGCGCCCAGGTCGAGGCGCTCACGGAGAAGCACAGCGCCTGAAAAGGCCTCGGGGGCCCACCCGCATCGCAGGTGAGCCCCCGAAACCGTGCACCCGAACTCAGGCCAGCAGGCCCTTCGCGATGTGCGTCACCTGGATCTCGTTGCTGCCCGCGTAGATCATCAGCGACTTCGCGTCCCGCGCGAGCTGCTCCACCTTGTACTCCGCCATGTAGCCGTTGCCGCCAAAGAGCTGCACCGCCTCCATCGCGACCTCGGTCGCGGCCCGCGAGGAGTACAGCTTCATTGCCGAGGCCTCGGCGAGGGTCACCTTCGCGCCGGCAGCAGTGCGCTCGATCGCGTTGAACACCATGTTCTGCACATTGATCCGGGCGACCTCCATCTCGGCCAGCTTGAGCTGGATCAGCTGGAACTGCGCGATCTCCTTGCCCCACAGCTTGCGGGTCTTGGCGTAATCGATGCACAGTCGGTGGCACTCGTTGATGATTCCCAGTGCGAGCGAGGCGATGCCGATCCGCTCAGCCGCGAACGACTCCTTCGCGCTCTCCTTGCCGTCGCCCTTGGCCGGGTTCTCGGTCTCGCCCAGCAGACGGTCCTTGCCGATCCGCACGTTGTCGAAGAACAGCTCGCCGGTGGGCGAGGAGTTCATGCCCATCTTCTTGAACGGCGGGCTCTGGGTGAAGCCCTCCATCCCCTTGTCGAGGACGAAGCCCAGCACCTTGCGGTCGCGGCGGTCGACGGAGGCGTCGCCCTCGTCGAGCTTGGCGTAGACGATGGTCACATCGGCGTACGGGCCGTTCGTGATGAAGGTCTTCTGGCCGTTGAGGATGTAGTCGTCACCGTCGCGCCGCACGTAGGACTTCATGCCGCCGAACGCATCCGAGCCCGAGTCGGGCTCGGTGATCGCCCAGGCGCCGACCTTCTCCATGGTGACCAGCTCGGGCAGCCAGCGCTTCTTCTGCGCGAGGGTGCCGCGGCTGCGCAGGGTGCCCACCGTCAGGCCCAAGCTCACGCCCATCGACGCGACCAGGCCGAGACTCACACCCGCGAGCTCGCTGTTGAGGATCACGCCCATGCTGCCCGCGCCGCTGAATCCGGCGGTCTTGTCGCCGGACTCGGGCAGCGTCTCGCCGCGCTCGCGCGCGTCCTCCTTCGCGAAGGCCTTCTCGAGCGCCTCGCTGGCCATCTCGTCCATCCCGAAGGTGGCGTACATCTTGCGGATGATGTCGAACGGGGGCAGCTCGCCGCTCTCGAGCTTGTCGACGTGCGGCTTGATCTCCTTCTCGATGAACCCACGCAGGGCGTCGCGGAACATCAGATCGGTATCGGACCACTCGTACATGTAGTGAACTCCAGGGATTCGACGGGGATGACCAGAGGCAAATATAGAACACGTTCTCATTTGGACACTACGCGTGCGGAGCGTCCTGGACACTCCCATCTCGCCACGCGCACACTGAAATGCACAACGGCCCTCGACAACGGTGCGTCGTCACGCGCCGGTGAGGCAGCGATGAACCTCGGATACGCACTGGCCTACCGTCTCGGCATCACGCCCTGGGAACGAGCGCGGCCAGGGTTCCGCGCCCAACTCGGGACCTACCTCGACCACGAGGAGACCGGCGGCGGCGCACCGGGCAGGGCCCTCGACGTCGGCTGCGGCACCGGCGACCATTCGATCGAGCTTGCAGGTCGCGGCTGGCAGGTCACCGGGGTCGACGGGGTCGCCACGGCCGTCCATCGGGCGAAGACCAAGGCGGCGGCCGAGGGGGTGGACGTATCGTTCCTGGTCGGTGACGTGACCACCCTCGGCCCCGCGGCCGGTTCCGGCTTCCGCTTCGTGCTCGACGTCGGCTGCTTCCACGGCCTGACCGCTTCCCAGCGCCACGACTACGCGCGCGAGATCTCTGCCGTCACCGACCCCGGCGCGTCACTACTGATGTTCGCGTTCGGCCCAGGTCATCGCCGGCCACTGCCGCGCGGGGTGGCGCGTGCCGAACTGGAACGCACATTCCCGGACTGGACCCTCGACGCCGACGACCCCGCCGATACTGCGGGGATGCCCCGGCCACTGCGCAATTCGAACCCGCGCTGGTTCCATCTGACGCGCAGATGACTGGCAGCAACTCAAGCGGCGTGGCGGTGCGCGCGCCGATGGTGCCTGCCTCCGGACAGCCCCCAGTTCTCGTCGGGCACCTGCGAGGCGCGGCCCCTGCGCTCGATGGTGAAGTCGGTGATCGGCAGCCGCTCGAGCAGTCCGGGTTCGGCGCAGGCGTCCCCGCGCACGCCCTGCTCGAGCAGCGAGTAGGCCGTGTGATTCACCGATTGGACCGCGAGGCGCAGCGCGTCCATCGCAGTGGGTTGCGGACCGAATCGAGCCAGGGTGTGCCCGCCCTGGACGGTGGTGCCGACCACCGCGTAGAAGTGCCAGTCACACTCGGGTTCGGTCGCCATGATGCGCCTTCTTCCCTGTCCGGTCTTCGTCGTTAGACGGTATCGCCGCAGTCCGACACCTTTGCGGAGCCACGCCCGAAGGACCGTGACGAGTCGTGGCACCATCAGTGATTCGTAGCCGACACCCGGAGCGATTGCCGCCGAAGAATCCTCCACCTTGGACATCCCGATCCAGCCCGAACTGTTACAGCAGCACGGCCCTAGTCCTCCTTCTGCGCCGACCGCAGCTTGTCGCAGAGCCGTTCGAGGGTCTCGAGTTCCTCGCGGTCAAGGGCGGTCCCGACCAGTCGGCGGATCTGCGCGGCGTGCCGGCGCCCGATCCCGCGCTGAATCTGCCCGCCCGCCTCGGTCAGAGCGACAACCGTGCCCCGCCGGTCCTGCGGGTCGGCCTCGCGACGCACCAGACCGGCGGTCTCCAGCCGCTCGACCATCCGACTCAGCGACGGCTGGGCCAGCAGGATCTCGCGGTTCAGGTCGCGGAGCCGCAGGCGTCCGTCGGGGCAACGACTGAGAGTGAACAGCACGTCGTACTCGCGGCGGCCCAGCGGATCCCAGGCGTCCTCGGCGTCGAACCTGCGCATCAGCGTGACCTGAGCACGAAAGAGAGACTCCCAGGCCCCGGTCGCGAGCGCGGTGGTGCTGCGCGGTCCCACGCCGCCCCGCTCAGCGGGCGGCATCGGCCGCACCGTCGACCTGGGTCGGATCCGCGAGCCGGCTCGCGTGCGTCGGCGGGTTCTCGGGAACCCCCGCCGGCCTCCGAGCGGCGAACTCGCGGCGCAGCACCGGGACCACCTCGCCGCCGAGCAGGTCGAGCTGCTCGAGCACCGTCTTCAGCGGTAGTCCGGCGTGGTCCATCAGGAACAGCTGGCGCTGGTAGTCGCCGAAGTGGTCGGCGAACTCGAGGGTCTTCTCGACCACCTGAGCCGGCGAGCCGACCGTGAGCGGGGTCTGCTCGGTGAAATCCTCGAGCGACGGGCCGTGCCCGTAGACCGGCGCGTTGTCGAAGTACGGGCGGAACTCGTCCACCGCGTCCTGCGAGTTCTTCCGCATGAACGCCTGCCCCCCGAGTCCGACGATCGCCTGGTCCGCCCGGCCGTGGCCGTAATGCTCGTAGCGCTCGCGGTAGAGGTTGATCAGCGCGATGTAGTGCTCCTTGGGCCAGAAGATGTTGTTCGCGAAGAAGCCGTCGCCGTGGAAGGCCGCGATCTCGGCGATCTCGGGGCTGCGGATGGAGCCGTGCCAGACGAACGGCGGAATCCCGTCGAGCGGTCGCGGAGTGGACGTGAAGTCCTCGAGTGGCGTGCGGAACCGACCTTGCCAGTTGACGACGTCCTCGTCCCACAGGCGACGCAGCAACTGGTAGTTCTCCAGTGCCAGCGGGATTCCCTGCCGGATGTCCTGGCCGAACCACGGATACACCGGTGCGGTGTTTCCGCGACCCATGATCAGGTCCACCCGCCCGTCGGCGAGGTGCTGCAGCATCGCGTAGTCCTCCGCGATCTTCACCGGGTCGTTGGTGGTGATCAGGGTGGTCGAGGTGGACAGGATCAAGGTGCTCGTCTGCGCGGCGATGTAGCCGAGCATGGTGGTCGGCGAGGACGGCACGAACGGCGGGTTGTGGTGCTCGCCGGTCGCGAACACGTCGAGGCCGACGTCTTCGGCATGCTTGGCGATGGTGGTCATCGCCTTGATCCGTTCGTGCTCGGTAGGCACCGAACCCGTGGTGGGGTCGACCGTGACGTCCCCGACGGTGAAGATTCCGAACTGCATGTGCCGTCTCCTATTCATGCGTTTGCATGAATCCAACCGCAGTGCAGATCCCGGCATTCCCCGACACTCAAGAGGTCGGCAACCGCCGGCAAATCGAAGCCATGCAGGGCGGTGAAAACGAGGGGGTAGGGGAAGACGACGCGGCTCTCCGGAATCCCCCCATCGGCCCCTAATCTGCGACTGCTTCTCCGCGCGGCCGGGACGCCGCGGGTTCCAATGACTCTCGACGCCGCCCGGCGTCCTCAGTCACCAACGCGACACACAGGAGCGCTCATGTCCTTCTCGACCGCCTTCTCTTCCCTGTTCTCCTCGTTGTTCGGCGCGCAGTTCAGCGGCGGCCCGTTCGGCGGCAACTTCGGCGGCAACTTCGGCGGCGGCGCAAACGGCGGCGGCACCGGCGGCTTCCACTTCTGACAGGTCGTGGCGCCGGCGTGAGCCGCCGGCACGAACGACGATGGCCCGCACTCCCCGTGGGAGTGCGGGCCATCGTCATCGTGAGCGGCTCAGTGCATCATCATCGGCGCCGCGGACTCGCCCTCGGCAGGCGCGACCGGCTTGCGCCGCGGCAGCAGGAATGCCGGAATCAGCGTCAGCAGCAGCAGCACCAGCGCCACCATGAAGGTGTTGCCGAAGGCATCGGCGGCCGCGGACAGGATCGAATCCGAGGTTCCGGGCGGCTCCGCGGCGACGACCTCGGGCACGTGCTGGGACATGATCTTCATGTTGTCCAGCCCGCGATCGAGCATCTGGTTGGTCAGCACGACCGACATGGTCGCGGTACCGATGGAGCCCGCCACCTGCTGGACGATGTTCATCAACGTCGAGCCGCGGGCCACCGTGTGGTCGGTGAGCGTCTGCATGGCGGCGGTCATGATCGGCATCATCGTGCAGCCCATACCGAGACCCATGACGAACAGCGAGCCGAGCAGCAGCACGTACGAGGTCTCCGCACCGACCTGGGTGAACACACCCATGCCGATCGCGATCAATGCAACGCCGAACATGACGATCTTGCCGGGCCCGATCTTGTCGACAAGGTTGCCCGCGATCGGCATCGTCAACATGGCACCGATGCCCTGCGGCGCCAGCAGCAGACCTGCCGCCAGTGTGGTCTCCCCGCGCACCTGCAGGAAGTAGCTCGGGAACAGTAGACCCGCACCCATGAACGCGACGACGAACAGACTCGACGTCGTCACGGCGATCGTCAGGTTGCGGTTCTTGAACAGTCGCAGGTCGATCAGCGGGTGGTCCTTGCGCAGCGCATGGAAGACGAAGGCAATGATCAGCACGAGGCCGATACCCGCCGAGACGAGCACCCGGGCCGAGGCAACAGTGCCGGTCTCCGGGATGGAGGAGACACCGAAGAGGAACAGCGCCAGACCGGGCGAGAGCAGCAGCATGCCGAGGAAGTCGAAAGATTCGGACGGACTCGGCTTGTCCTGCGGCAGCAGCATGAACGCGGCGGTCAGGGCGATGATGCCGATCGGCAGGTTGATCAGGAAGATCCAGTGCCAGCTCGCCGCCTCGATCAGCCAGCCACCGAGGATCGGACCGCAGATCGGACCGAGAAGCATCGGGATGCCGAGCACCGCCATGACGCGACCGACCCGATGCGGGCCGGCGGCGCGGGTCATGATCGTCATGCCCAGCGGCATGAGCATGCCGCCGCCGAGACCCTGCAGCACCCGGAAGCCGATCAGCGACTGGATGTCCCAGGCCATGCTGCACAGCACCGAACCAGCCACGAACAGCACCAGTGCGGACATGTAGAGGCGCTTGGTGCCGAACCGGTCCGCTGCCCAGCCCGTCACGGGAATCACGGTCGCCAGCGCGAGCGTGTAGGCGGTCATCGTCCACGCGACGGTGGCGTACGTCGTGTCGAATTCGGCCATGAAGGTCGGCAGCGCCACGCTCACGACCGTCACGTCGAGGATCGACATGATGGCGCCGAGCACCACCACGCTGGCGATCTTCAGAACTGCGCCGTCGAGCTTGTCCGAGGCAGCTGGTGCTCCCGGTGTCGGCGTCGTCATGTGTTCTCCTGACAGTGGGCTCGCAGGGCGTCGCCCGCGAGAATGGATTTCAGTGATTCGAACAGCTGCGTGCGGTCCGAATCCGGCAGCCTGGCCGCGAAGGTCCGCAGCTCGCCCCGCTTGGTCTCGATGTAGCCGGCGACGAGGATACGACCCGCCTCCGACAGGGAAATTCGTTTGATGCGCCGGTCCTTCGGGTCTTCCCGACGGACCACCAGGTCCTGGTGCACCAACTGGTCCACATTGCGCCCCGCTGCCGCGACCGAGAGGCCCAGCGGCCCGGCCACCTCGTGGATCGCCACCGGCTCGCCGAACTGCGCGAGCACGAACAGGGCGCGCACCTGGGAGAACGAGAGATCCATCGCCACCAAGGTGTCCATGGCCCCGCACTCCTCCATCCCCAACAGTCGCATCAGGAACTCGTCGAGAGCACCGTAGAGATCATCCGGGGAAGCAACCACCGCGCAATAGTAGCGGTGGTGCAACTATTGCTCAATCGTAATTAATGTGAACGCCGTCTCATTGCCCACCAATCCGACCATGCGGTCTGCCGGAAGGCAAACGAGTTTCCGCGAGGCCCCGAGCTTCGCGCAACAGCCGCTCGCTACTGTCGGGAGCATGGCGCCTCGGATCCTGATCTTGATGCGGCACGGCAAGTCTGCCTATCCGCCGGGCATCGCCGACCACGACCGCCCCCTCGCTCCCCGCGGCGAACGCGAGGCCGGACTCGCCGGCGACTGGATCCGACGCACGCAACCGCCGGTCGACGCCGTCCTGTGTTCTACCGCCACCCGGACCCGACTGACTCTCGACGCCACCGGCATCGAGGCACCCGCCCGATACGAAGAGTCCCTGTACGGGACGAACGCGGCGGGTGTCCTGCACGAGATCGCCCGGACCGACGACGGTGTTCACACCCTGCTGGTGATCGGCCACGAACCCGGCATCCCCGACGCCGCCGTCGCGCTGGACCCGAGCGGCGCGACGGCCGACCGGATCGCAAAGCGCTTTCCCACCTCGGCGATCGCCACCCTGTCGGTGACCGGCAGCTGGTCGCGAATCCTCTCGACCCGCGCCGCACTCACGAACTTCCACGTGCCGCGCTGACTGGGCCAGTCGAATCCGTGCTGACTGGGCCAGTCGAATCCGTGCTGACTGGGCCAGTCGATTCCGTGCTGACTGGGCCAGTCGAATCCACGCTGGTGTGTCAGTCGCGGACCAGCACCGCCTTGCCCAACACCAGGCCCGACTCGAGATCGGTGAGGGCCCGCGCGGCGTCGGCCAGCGGGTAGCGCGCCTTGACGAGCGGTCGCAGGCCCTCGGCTACCAGCTCGGTGAGGGCCTCGTGGGTCTGCGTCATCGCTTCCGGGTTCGAGCGAAGGAACTCCCCCCAGGCAGCGCCGACGATGCTGATGTTCCGGAAGAGCACCCGGTTCACCTTCACCGACGGGATCGCGCCGCCCGCGAACCCGATGACCACCAGCCGACCCTCGGGCGCGAGTACGCGCACCGCGTCGTCGAAGGCATCCCCGCCGACCGGATCCACCACGATCTGCGCGCCGACGTTGCCGGTGAGCTCACCTATCCGCGCGGACCAGTTCTCGTCCAGCGCCACGACCTCGTCCGCGCCGAGCTCGCGCAGGAAGTCGGCGGCGCCCGAGCGGCGCACCACCGCGATCACCCGCGCCCCGTGCGCCTTGGCCAGCTGGATCGCCGCCGTGCCGACACCGCCTGCCGCACCAAGCACGACGACCGTCTCCCCCGCGACCAGTCCGGCGCGACGAGCGAGCGCGAACTCCATCGTCTGGTAGTTGATGATCAGCGAGGCCGCCTGCTCGAAATCGAGTTGCTCGGGGATCCGCATGACCCGCGAAGCGGGAATCGCCACCCGCTCCGCGTAGCCGCCGAGATCCGACATCGCGAGCACCCGGTCGCCCGGCTCCAGGCCACTGCCCTCCGGCGCGGAGATCACGACACCCGCGATCTCGGCGCCTGGCACGAACGGCGGTTCGGGTCGCAGTTGGTACTTGCCGTAGCTGATCAGCAGGTCCGGAAAGCACACACCCGCGGCCTTCACGTCGACGAGAACCTTGCCGTCACAGTCGGGTTCGGGAATCTCCCGCACCACCATCCCGGCCGGACCGGTCAACTCCGACACCACCACTGCCTGCACCAGACACCTCCATCACCCGTCGCGCACGCGCCGTGTCGCCGACGCTAGTCGCCATGTCACCGACGCTAGTCGCCGCCGTTCGATTTCGGCGATAGTGTGCGGATCGCCGACGTGATCGGCCCCCACCTGTCGAGAGGACTCCTGTCGTGGACTTCGATCAGCCGCTCGCCGCGCCTCCGGGTGACGGATTCGGGTTCTCGGTCTCGCGACCGGTGCGCACCGGCGACGTCGACCCTGACAACCGGTTGCGGCTGGACGGGATCGCCCGCTACCTGCAGGACATCGCGTCCGACAACCTCGACGCCGCCGAACTGGCCGACAGCGACCCCGTGTGGATCGTGCGTCGCTCGGTGATCGACGTGGTCCGGCCCGCCCTGTGGCCGGATCGGGTACACCTGCACCGCTGGTGCTCGGCCCTGTCGACCAGGTGGTCGTCGATGCGGGTCCGGTTCACCAGCGACAAGGGCGCGCTGATCGAGACCGAGGGGTTCTGGATCAACATCAATCCCGACACCGGGATGCCGACCCGGATCAGCGACCAGACAATGGAATTGCTGGCGCGCAGCACCGACGAGCACCGGCTCAAGTGGCGGCCCTGGCTCGGCGATCCGGCCCCCGAACCGGACGGCACCGACACCGCGTTCCCGCTGCGGGCGACCGACATCGACCCCCTGCAGCACGTCAACAACGCCGCGTACCTGCACGCCGTCGAAGAGCACCTGGTCGGGCGGAGCGACCTGCTGGAGCAACCGCATCGGGTGGTCATCGAGTACCGCGCGCCGATCAGGGCCGGCGAGCACCTGACCATTCGACGCCGCGACGACGAGCGGTCGGTGATCCTGTGGTTCCTGGTCGACGACGCCGTCCGGGCCGTGGCGCGGGTCTCGGGCGTTCACTACTGACGCCCGAGACCGGGCACGGTCAGCTCTTCGAGCGCCCCAGCGACACCATTTCGACGATGTCGAGCATCTTGACCCGGGGCCGTCCCGCGGCCTTGCCCAGCTCGCGTTCGCGCGCGTCGATCAGTTTCCAGCCTGCCCAGTCCAGTTCCTCGGGCGCCCGATCGGCCAGCAACGTCGTGAGCGCTTCGCGGTCGCCCTTCGGCGGGTTCAACCGGTCCGCGGCCAGATCCTCGAGGATCAGCGCGATGGTGTCGTGCGCGCACTGGCGGTTCGTGCCGATCACGCCGGAGGGGCCGCGCTTGATCCAGCCCGCGGTGTAGGTACCCGGCACCGGGACGTCGGTGCCGACCTCGGTGACGCGGCCGCCGATGTTGGAGATCGTGCCCCGCTGTTCGTCGAACGGCAGGTCCGCGACCGGCACGCCGCGATACCCGACCGACCGCAGGACCAGCCCGGTCTCGAGCAGTTCGGTCTGCTCGGTGCTGCGGGCACGCAGCGCGCCGTCCTCGCCCGCGACCATCTCGTTGCGCGCGACCAGCAGGCCGGTGACGTGGTCCGCGCCCTGCACCTCCACCGGGGAGACCAGGAACCGCAACACGATCCGCTTGCGGTGACCCGCCGACGGGCGGGCCGCGTACTCACGGAGGATCTCGAGCTTGAGCCGCTTCGCGGGGTTGGCCCCGACCTCGGCCGCGCTGACCTCGTCCAGCTCGAGTTCCGCGGGGTCGACGATTATGTCGACGTCGGGCAGCCGGCCGAGCGCGAGCAGTTCGGGGCAGGTGAACGCGGCCTGCGCCGGGCCGCGGCGACCGAGCAGGACGACCTCCTCGATCGCACTCGAGCGCAATGCCTCGACGGCGTGCTCGGCCATGTCCGTCTTCGCCAGGACGTCCGGGTCGACGACCAGCAGTCGCGCGACGTCGAGCGCCACGTTGCCGTTGCCGACGATCACCGCCCGCGAACCGGTCAGGTCGAAGGAGTGGTCCGCGTAGTCCGGGTGGCCGTTGTACCAGGCGACGAACTCGGTGGCGGCCAGGCTGCCGGGCAGCTCCTCGCCCGGGATGCCGAGGTGTCGGTCGCTGGGCGCGCCGACCGCGTAGATGACCGCATGGTGGTGTGCGAGCAGGTCCTCGTGGGTGATGTGCTTGCCGACCTCCACGTTGAGGTGCAGTCGGAACCCCGGCCGGCGGGAGACCTCGGCGAACAGGTCGGTGACGGCCTTCGTCTCCGGGTGGTCGGGGGCGACGCCGGCACGCACCAGGCCCCACGGGGTGGGCAGCCGGTCGAACATGTCGACCTCGATGCCGGACCGCTTGAACGCCAGCAGTTCGCGAGCCGCGTAGAACCCGGACGGGCCCGACCCCACGATCGCGACGCGGAACGGATCCTGGTCGGTCTTCGGGAACTTCAGCGACGGCGCGGGTTCGAAGTCCTCGAGCTCGACGCCCTCGAAGTAGTCGGCGTTGATCTTCGAGTAGCGCGCCATCGCTTCGGGCAGGTCGTCGTCGCGGAAGATCGCCTCCACCGGGCACGCGTCGACGCAGAGCCCGCAGTCGATGCAGGTCTCCGGGTCGATGTACAGCATTTCGGTGGACTTGAAGGCCCGCTCATCCGGTGTCGGATGGATGCAGTCCACCGGGCACACCTCGGTGCAGCTGGCATCGTTGCAACAAGGCTGGGTGATCACGAACGCCACTGTCGGTCTCCTCCGAACTAGAACCTGTTCTCGCAACAATACCTGGGTCGTGCGAGCAAAGTCACAGAGGTCGAACGATAGTCGGACCGTTCCGCTCAGCTCAGCGTCCGGGTACCGATCACGCGCAGCAACTCGAGCTTCTCGCGGGCCCTCGGCGCCCGGCCGCGGGGCGTACACCAGCAACGACTGGGACGCGTCCGGGATCACGACGCTGATCGGATCGGACCTCGCCGGCAGGCGCCGGCACGAAGCCGTGATCGCCGGCGCGCGCTACCCGGAGGCGCAGCTCGCGGCCCTCGACTGCGAGCGCTGAGTACCGACCGTCAGCCGAGGAACTTCCGTCCTGCAACGACGACCACGCCGAGGATCACGGCGATCAGCAGAGTGGGCCAGAACCCGAGCAGCCACCAGCCGAGACCGAACAGCACGATGCCAGGGGTGGCCACCATCAACGCGATGGCCGGGCTCTCCCGGACCGTCTCGAGCGCGGCCTGCGTCTTCACCTTGTCGATTCCCTTGCCTGCCATGGCGTCCTCCGTGCTCGCGAAACCGATGTCCGGTTTGTTCCCACAGTAGACGCGAAACGACCCCCGCACCCATTGATGGGGGCGGGGGCCGTTTCGTCGAACAGACGGGTCAGCGGTAGTCGGTGCTGAACCCGTAGTCGTCCAGCGGAACCGCAGCACCGGTGCCCTGGCCGAAGCCTTCCGGGCTGTAGTACTGGTCGTCGTAGGACGGCACGGCGTACGCCGCGGCGCGCGCCTCCTCGGTCGGCTGAACCTGGATGTTCCGGTACCGGTTGATGCCGGTGCCGGCCGGGATCAGCTTGCCGATGATCACGTTCTCCTTGAGACCGATCAGCTTGTCCGAGCGGCAGTTGATCGCCGCATCGGTCAGCACGCGAGTGGTCTCCTGGAAGGACGCCGCCGACAGCCACGAGTCGGTCGCCAGCGAGGCCTTGGTGATACCCATGAGCACCGGACGACCGGCTGCGGGCTCACCACCCTCGGCGACGACGCGACGGTTGGACGCCTCAAACTCGGCCCGCTCGGTGAGCGAACCGGGCAGGAACTCGGTGGCGCCCGAGTCGATGATCGTCACGCGGCGCAGCATCTGGCGCACGATCACCTCGATGTGCTTGTCGTGGATCGACACACCCTGGCTCCGGTACACCTCCTGGACCTCGTTGACCAGGTGGATCTGCACCTGGCGCGGGCCCATCACACGCAGCACCTCGTGCGGATCGGCAGCACCCTCCATGAGCTGCTGGCCGACCTCGACGTGGTCACCGTCGGAGAGCAGACGCTCGGAGCCGTCGTCGTGCTTGAACACGCGCAGGCGCTGACGCTTCGACAGCTTGTCGTACACGACCTCTTCGCCGCCGTCGTCCGGGACGATGGTGATCTTGTAGAAGCGGTCGCCGTCCTCGAGCTGCACCCGTCCGGTGACGTCGGCGATCGGGGCCTTGCCCTTGGGGACGCGGGCCTCGAACAGCTCCTGGACACGCGGCAGACCACCGGTGATGTCAGCCGCGCCGGCCGCACCACCCTGGTGGAAGGTACGCATGGTCAGCTGGGTACCCGGCTCACCGATCGACTGGGCGGCGACAATGCCGACCGCCTCGCCGATGTCGACGAGCTTGCCGGTCGCCATGGAGCGGCCGTAGCAGGTGGCACAGACACCGGTACCGGTGGTGCAGGTGAGCACGGAGCGCACCTTCACCTCGGTGATGCCCGCCGCGAGCAGCGCGTCGATCGCCGGATCACCCAGGTCCGCGCTGCGCTCGACGATCACGTTGCCGTTCTCGTCGACCGCGTCCGCGGCCAGCGTGCGGGCGTACGTGGAGGTCTCCACGTGCGCGTCCCGGATCATCGTGCCGTCGGCCAGCTTCTCCGCGATGGTCGTGACGATGCCGCGCTCGGTGCCACAGTCCGTCTCGCGCACGATGACGTCCTGCGAGACGTCCACCAGACGACGGGTCAGGTAACCCGAGTCGGCGGTACGAAGCGCGGTGTCGGCCAGGCCCTTACGGGCACCGTGCGTGTTGATGAAGTACTCGAGAACGGTCAGGCCTTCCTTGAAGGAAGACTTGATCGGACGCGGGATGAACTCACCCTTCGGGTTGGTCACCAGGCCCTTCATACCGGCGAGCGAGCGAACCTGAGTCATGTTGCCGGCGGCGCCGGACTTCACGATCATCGGGATCGGGTTGTCGTCGGGGAAGTGCGCCTCCATGGCCTTGCCGACCTCGTCGGTGGCCTCGGACCAGATCTTCACCAGAGCACTGTTGCGCTCGGCATGGTTGAGGGCACCGCGCTGGTACTTCTTCTCGATCTGGTCGGCCTGCGCCTCGAAGGACTCCACGATCTGAGTCTTCTCCGGCGGCACCAGGACGTCCGAGATCGAGACGGTGACACCCGAACGCGTGGCCCAGTAGAAGCCGGCGTCCTTGAGCTTGTCGACCGTCTGCGCGACCACGATCATCGGGTAACGCTCGGCGAGATCGTTGATGATCGTCGCCTGACGCTTCTTCGGCATCTGCTCGTTCACGAACGGGTAGTCCGCGGGGAGCAGCTCGTTGAACAGCACGCGACCAAGGGTGGTCTCGGCAATCCAGCTGTCGCCGTAGTTCCAGCCGCCCTCGGGGAACAGCTCGTCCTCGATCTCACGCGACGGACGCTGCGTGGTCAGGCGGACCTTGATCTTCGCCTGCACCGCGAGCGCGCCACGGTCGACGGCCATGATGGCCTCGGCGGGCGAGGAGTACACGCCGGTCTCGGCGTGGTCCTTCGACGCCGCGACGAGCTCACCCTCGGCGCCCTCGTCCAGACGGGTCAGGTGGTACAGACCGGTCACCATGTCCAGACGCGGCATGGCCAGCGGACGACCCGACGCGGGCGAGAGGATGTTGTTCGAGGACAGCATCAGGATGCGGGCCTCGGCCTGCGCCTCCGCGGACAGCGGCAGGTGCACGGCCATCTGGTCACCGTCGAAGTCGGCGTTGAACGCCTCACACACCAGCGGGTGCAGCTGGATGGCCTTGCCCTCGACGAGCTGCGGCTCGAAGGCCTGGATGCCGAGGCGGTGCAGCGTGGGTGCACGGTTGAGCAGCACCGGGTGCTCGGCGATGACCTCTTCCAGGACGTCCCACACCTGGGCACGCTGACGCTCGACCATCCGCTTGGCCGACTTGATGTTCTGCGCGTGGTTCAGGTCGACCAGTCGCTTCATCACGAACGGCTTGAACAGCTCGAGCGCCATCAGCTTCGGCAGACCGCACTGGTGCAGCTTGAGCTGCGGGCCGACGACGATGACCGAACGGCCCGAGTAGTCGACGCGCTTGCCGAGCAGGTTCTGACGGAAACGACCCTGCTTGCCCTTGAGCAGGTCGCTCAGGGACTTCAGCGGGCGGTTGCCCGGACCGGTGACCGGCCGGCCACGACGACCGTTGTCGAACAACGCGTCCACGGACTCCTGCAGCATCCGCTTCTCGTTGTTGACGATGATCTCGGGGGCGCCGAGGTCGATCAGTCGCTTGAGGCGGTTGTTGCGGTTGATCACGCGGCGGTACAGGTCGTTCAGGTCGGAGGTGGCGAACCGGCCACCGTCGAGCTGGACCATCGGGCGCAGCTCCGGCGGGATCACCGGAACGGCGTTGAGGACCATGCCCATCGGCGAGTTGCCGGTGGACTGGAACGCCGCGACGACCTTGAGGCGCTTGAGAGCGCGCAGCTTCTTCTGGCCCTTGCCGCTACGGATGGTCTCCCGCAGGTTCTCGGCCTCCGCATCGATGTCGAAGACCTCCATCAACTTCTGGATGGACTCCGCACCCATGGCGCCGGTGAAGTACTCGCCGTAGCGGTCGACCAGCTCGCGGTACAGACCCTCGTCGACGATGAGCTGCTTGACTGCCAGCTTGGTGAAGGTGGTCCAGATCTCCTCGAGCCGGTCCAGCTCACGCTGGGCGCGGTCACGGAGCTGACGCATCTCGCGCTCGCCGCCGTCCTTGACCTTGCGGCGGACGTCGGACTTGGCGCCCTCGGCCTCGAGCTCGGCGATGTCGGCCTCGAGCTTCTGGGCGCGGGCCTCGAGGTCGGCGTCACGCTGATCGGCGACCGACTTCTTCTCGACCTCCATCTCCGCCTCGAGGGTGGACAGCTCGTTGTGGCGGAGCTCGTCGTCGACACCGACGATGACGTAGGCGGCGAAGTAGATGATCTTCTCGAGATCCTTCGGCGCCAGGTCCAGCAGGTAGCCGAGCCGGCTCGGCACACCCTTGAAGTACCAGATGTGGGTGACGGGAGCGGCGAGCTCGATGTGGCCCATGCGCTCGCGACGCACCTTCGCCCGGGTCACCTCGACGCCGCAGCGCTCACAGATGATGCCCTTGAAGCGGACGCGCTTGTACTTACCGCAGTAGCACTCCCAGTCCCGGGTGGGGCCGAAGATCTTCTCGCAGAAGAGGCCGTCCTTCTCGGGCTTGAGCGTGCGGTAGTTGATGGTCTCCGGCTTCTTGACCTCGCCGAACGACCACTGACGGATGTCCTCAGCGGTGGCCAGGCCGATGCGGAGTTCATCGAAGAAGTTGACGTCGAGCACGTAACTTCCTTTCCCCAGAGGGATTATGGTTTGCGCCCTCGCGGGCGCCTACCTGTCTGCCAAATTCAAATGTGGGCTACGCCCCCGGGCCACATCTTTCGACGTGGCCCGGGGACCAAACACCTAGTTCGCGAGGTCGTCCACGGTCGCCGCTTCGTTCCTGGACAGGTTGATGCCCAGGTTCGCCGCCGCACGCTCGAGGTCCTCGTCGTCGCCGTCGCGCATCTCGATGGCCGCGCCGTCCGAGGACAGCACCTCCACGTTGAGGCAGAGCGACTGGAGCTCCTTGAGGAGCACCTTGAACGACTCGGGGATGCCGGGCTCGGGGATGTTCTCGCCCTTGACGATCGCCTCGTACACCTTCACGCGACCGACCACGTCGTCCGACTTGATGGTCAGCAGCTCCTGCAGCGTGTACGCCGCACCGTAGGCCTGCATCGCCCAGCACTCCATCTCACCGAAGCGCTGGCCACCGAACTGGGCCTTACCGCCGAGCGGCTGCTGCGTGATCATCGAGTACGGACCGGTCGAACGGGCGTGGATCTTGTCGTCGACCAGGTGGTGCAGCTTGATGATGTACATGTAGCCGACCGACACCGGGTACGGGAACGGCTCGCCGGAGCGGCCGTCGAACAGGGTGGCCTTTCCGTCCGCGCCGACCATCCGGTCGCCGTCACGGTTCGGCAGAGTCGACGCGAGCAGACCCGTGAGCTCGTCCTCCTTCGCGCCGTCGAACACCGGGGTGGCGATGTTCGAGTCGACGGGAGCGGAGAGCATCTCCTCGGGCAGGTTCTGCGCCCAGTCGGGACGGGTCCCGTCGGACGCGATCTGCACGTTCCAGCCGGCCTTGCCGATCCACCCGAGGTGGGTTTCGAGCACCTGACCGATGTTCATACGACGCGGGACGCCGTGCGTGTTCAGGATGATGTCGACCGGGGTGCCGTCGGGCAGGAACGGCATGTCCTCCTGCGGGAGGATCTTGCCGATGACGCCCTTGTTGCCGTGGCGGCCGGCGAGCTTGTCGCCGTCCTGGATCTTGCGCTTCTGGGCCACGTAGACGCGGACCAGCTCGTTGACGCCGGGGGGCAAGTCGTCGTCATCCTCACGCGAGAACACGCGGATGCCGATGACCTTGCCGTTCTCGCCGTGCGGCACCTTCAGCGAGGTGTCGCGCACCTCGCGCGCCTTCTCACCGAAGATGGCGCGCAGCAGGCGCTCCTCGGGGGTCAGCTCCGTCTCGCCCTTCGGGGTGACCTTGCCGACCAGCACGTCGCCGTCGCGAACCTCCGCGCCGATCCGGATGATGCCACGCTCGTCCAGGTCCGCGAGAACCTCGTCGGAGACGTTCGGGATGTCCCGGGTGATCTCCTCGGCACCGAGCTTGGTGTCGCGGGCATCGATCTCGTGCTCCTCGATGTGGATCGAGGTGAGCACGTCCTCCTCCACGAGGCGCTGCGACAGGATGATCGCGTCCTCGTAGTTGTGGCCTTCCCACGGCATGATCGCCACGAGCAGGTTCTTGCCGAGGGCCATCTCGCCGTCCTCGGTGCAAGGACCGTCGGCGAGGACCTGACCGGCCTCGACGCGCTGACCCTCGTCCACGATCGGACGCTGGTTGGCACAGGTGCCCTGGTTCGAGCGAGCGAACTTGCGCATCCGGTACGTCTTGCGGCTGCCGTCATCCGCCATCACGGTGACGTAGTCGGCCGAGACCTCCTCGACGACACCGGTCTTCTCGGTGACGACGACGTCGCCGGCGTCGACCGCGGCCCGCAGTTCCATGCCGGTGCCGACCAACGGCGCCTCGGAACGGACCAGCGGCACGGCCTGACGCTGCATGTTCGCGCCCATCAGTGCGCGGTTGGCGTCGTCGTGCTCGAGGAACGGAATCATCGCGGTCGCGACGGAGACCATCTGTCGCGGCGAGACGTCCATGTAGTCGACCGCGGTGGACGCGACGTACTCGACCTCGCCGCCCTTGACGCGGACCAGGACCCGCTCGTCGGTGAAGTGCCCGGCGGAGTCGACGGGCGAGTTGGCCTGCGCGACGACGTGCCGGTCCTCCTCGTCCGCGGTCAGGTAGTCCACCTGGTCGGTGACCTGACCGTCGACGACCTTGCGGTACGGGGTCTCGATGAAGCCGAACGGGTTGACCCGGGCGTACACCGACAGCGAACCGATCAGGCCGATGTTCGGACCCTCAGGGGTCTCGATCGGGCACATGCGGCCGTAGTGCGACGGGTGCACGTCGCGCACCTCGAGGCCGGCACGCTCACGGGACAGACCACCGGGGCCCAGCGCCGACAGGCGACGCTTGTGGGTCAGGCCCGACAGCGGGTTGTTCTGGTCCATGAACTGCGAGAGCTGGGAGGTTCCGAAGAACTCCTTGATCGCGGCCACGACGGGACGGATGTTGATCAGGGTCTGCGGCGTGATCGCCTCGACGTCCTGAGTCGTCATCCGCTCGCGCACGACGCGCTCCATGCGGGACAGGCCCACCCGGATCTGGTTCTGGATCAGCTCGCCCACGGTGCGGAGACGACGGTTACCGAAGTGGTCGATGTCGTCGACCTCGACCGGCACCTCGACGCCGCCGGGAGCGGTCATCGTGGTGTCACCGCCGTGCAGGCGCACCAGGTACTCGATCGTCGCGACGATGTCTTCCTCGGTGAGGGTCGACGCCGTGATCGGCTGGCCCGCGTTCAGGCCGAGCTTCTTGTTGATCTTGTAACGACCCACGCGAGCGAGGTCGTAGCGCTTCTCCTTGAAGAACAGGTTCTCCAGCAGGGTCTGCGCGGACTCCTTGGTCGGCGGCTCGCCCGGGCGCAGCTTGCGGTAGATGTCGAGCAGCGCCTCGTCGGTGCCGGCGGTGTTGTCCTTCTCCAGCGTGGCCATGAGGATCTCCGAGAAGCCGAAACGCTCGGTGATCTGCTCGGTGGTCCAGCCGAGGGCCTTGAGCAGCACGGTGACCGGCTGACGACGCTTGCGGTCGATGCGGACGCCGACGGTGTCGCGCTTGTCCACGTCGAACTCGAGCCACGCACCGCGGCCCGGGATCACCTTGACGCTGTGCAGGTCCTTCTCGGTGGCCTTGTCGACCGAGTGGTCGAAGTACACGCCGGGCGAACGCACGAGCTGCGAAACGACGACGCGCTCGGTGCCGTTGATGATGAAGGTGCCCTTGTCGGTCATCATCGGGAAATCACCCATGAAGACCGTCTGGCTCTTGATCTCGCCGGTGTTGTTGTTGATGAACTCGGCCGTGACGAACAGCGGGGCCGCGTACGTCATGTCCTTGTCTTTGCACTCGTCAGTCGAGGCCTTGACCTCGTCGAAGCGCGGGTCCGAGAAGGACAGGGACATCGAGCCCGAGAAATCCTCGATCGGGGACAGCTCGGTGAGGATGTCCTCCAGACCGCCGGTGGCACCCTCGTCGCCACGGGCCTTGGCCCGCTCGCGAGATGCCGGCGAGCCGATCAACCATTCGAAGGAATCGGTCTGTAGATCAAGTAGCCCGGGGACTTCGAGAGGCTCGCGAATTTTCGCGAACGAGACCCTCTTCGGGGCTCCGGGGATTCCGGCAACTGCCTTGGTCTGGCTAGAGACTGCCAAGATGCGTCCTTCCAGCACCTCACGCGGGCCGCTCGTGCTGTTGCGACCGCCGCTGTATCTGCTTCTTCTGTGGGGCGAATTCGCTGGTTACAACCCGAACGAAACTCGTCAACAGACGTAGGAAGCGATCGCTTCACACGCGGTGAGGTCGAGAGGTGGACAGGAGGCAGCCAGCGCAACGTCCAAAGGTACCGGAAACCGGCGCAGAATACAACCGGGCGCGGCAGCAAGCCAACATCCGCGGCCTACGACCAGCGGATCCTGCCGAGAAGCAGGCGTCCAGGCACTGTGCAATACGACCACGAATGGCAATACGGACCACGAGTGGCGGCGAGACGACCACGAATGGCGCAACGCGGGCCACACATGGCGATACAGCCAGGCATTGGCGAGGTTCGTGCATCCATGCCGTCACTCGCGCGCAGTGCCTCCATTTGCGCCGGCGCGAACCCGCACAGACCCGCGATCACTCGCATGTCTCGCCAATAGAGTGACGCGTCACGCCCGCCGCGTCAAGACCTCGTCCCGCGATTCGCCCGACGGATCGCCGAAGCGACGCCCCAACCGGGCCGTCAGCGGTCCCGGATGTCGGAGAGCAACCAGGTGTCGCCGACCTTCGTCATGGTCACCGACAGCGGGCCCTCGGCACTCCCCTGCGCCTGACCGTCATTGCTCGCACTGACGTTCATGCTGGCCACCAACTCCGCCTTGTCGTCGGAGAGCAACTTGGCGCCGATGTCCGTGACCTGCGCACTTGTCGCGGTCTTCGTCTGCACGACGGCATCCCGGGTGACCTTCGCGGTCTTGTCGAACTCCGTGCGCATGTTGTCCGTGAGGACCGCGCGGGCGTTGTCGAAGTCCTGGTCGACCGTGTCGAACTTGTAGGTGTAGAGCGTCTCGATGGCGTGCTTCGCGTCGGCGGTGACCTTCGAGGTCGCCGAGGTGTCCACCCAGGCCCGGTTGGACACGTCCGCACCCGGCTCGAACGCCGCGACGACCGCGAAGGCGCCCAGCACGACCGCCACCGCACCGACCACCACGACCGGCTTCCAGGCGCCTCGATCGGACTCGCCGGGTCCCGTGGCCGCTTCGGCCGCGGCACCTGCGGACTCCGACGCCCCCCGGGGGCGCAACGCGCTGGTGCGGTTGATCTTCTTGCGCGGCAACTCGGGCTCCGCCGCCGCACCGGCACCCTCCGCGGCATCCGGGGTGTCGACTGACGCGCCCGCCGGGATCTCGACCTCGACCTCGGGCGTGGGCTCGGTCGCGGCGACCGCGGGCGTCGTGGTTGCGGGCTCCGGATCGAGCGACTGCGTCGCGGCGACCTCGGGCTCCCGGACCTCCTCCACGGGTGCAGCGGCCGCCTTGCGGCTCCCTGCGGGCCCGGTTCCGGCGACCTTGGGACGGCGCCCCTTGGGCGGCGGCGTGTTGCTGGTGCGACGAGTTGGGGGCACTGTTCGATACTCCTTGGATTCCTCGGCGGGCGTAGGGCTGAGTGCCGCTACTGTCCGCCCGAGTTCGCTGCCGGCGCGGGCGCCTCGGGGGCTGGCGCAGGCGCCGGTGCGGGTTCGGTGGTCGGCGCGGGAGCGGCACTGCCCGCATCCATGGCCAACGGTGCACCGACGTTCTCGACCTTCGACGCCTTCCAGGTGCCGTCGACATCGGTCAGACCGATGCGCATGGTCACCTTCACCTTGTTGGCGGGCTTGTTGGGCCACGTCGTGGTGGTGGTCAGCACGACCAGCGAGGTCGCCGTGCCCTCGTCCCGACTGAACTCGGTGAGTGCCGCGTCGACGACCTGCGCCTCACTCTTGGCGCCGGTCTGCTTGACCTGCTCGGTCATCTGACCCTTGGTGTCACTGAGCGACTTCAGCATGTCGTCGCCGGTGATCGACGACTCCATGTCTGCGAAGGTCTTGTCGAGGTTCGCGGAATCGACCGTGTTGAGGTTGATCGCCGCCTGCCGCGCACCCGTCAGCGCATCGTCGCGGGCGGCGGCCGCCGGCTTGTCACTGAAGAACGCATGCCCCCAGCCGTAGCCGAGCCAGACGGCGAATCCGAGTGCGACGACAGCGAGCACGCTCACCGCCGCCAGAGCGGCCTTCTGCAGTTTCGTGCTACGCATCACGTTTCTACCCTACTACCTAGTAACTTCGGCCCTGTGAACGCCGACTCGGGCGCAGCCTCGGAAGATGACGCCGACTCGGGCGCAGCCTCGGAAGATGACGCCGACTCGGGCGCAGCCTCGGAATATGTTTGCGACCTACTTGGGCGTGACCCCGAGCAGGGTGGCGAGCTGAGTCGCGATCGGATTGAGGTTCAGCGTCTCCGGCGCCTTCTTCGGCTTGTTGTCCCACGGCTGCGGGGTCTGTGGGTCCGCGTACACAACCCGGTTCGCGCTCCGAACGCCGGTGACGCTGCCCAGCGGCGTGGTGCAGTTCGCCTTCGTGTTCAGCGGGAACTCGTCCCGGGTCGGATCGAAGTTCGGGTTGTCCTTCTTCATCTGGGCGAGGATCTCGTAGGTCCCCTCGTAGCCCTGTGTGCAGGGCGGCGGCTGGTTCATCTCGAGAAGCAGACCCTGGTGCAGCGTCCCGTCGCCGGGCGCGGCAGTGCTCGCGCCCGCCGCCAGCGCGGGCAGGAACGTCAGCAGGATGTTCAGTGCGATGCTGCGTGGTCCGAGCGCCTGCGTGACCAGCGACAGGTTGGACAGGTCCGTCGTCAACGCCGGGCCGGCAGTGCCGATCAGCGAGCCGACCTGGTCGCTGGCAGCCGTTCCCGTACCGATCAGCCGGCGAATGTCCGGATCGTTGGACTTGAGCTGCGCCGAGATCAGGTTCAGGTCGGAGCTGAACTGCTTGATCGACGACGACTGCTCGGACTGGGTGTCCAGCACGGTCCGGCTGTCGTGGATCAGCTTCAGCGTCTGCGGCAGGTTCTCGATGCCGGTCTTCGTGAACGAGTTGACCGAGTCGACGAGCTTCTGCAGGTCGTCGCCCTTGCCGTCGAACGCCTTGCCCAGCTCGGTGACAGTGGTGTTCAGCGCCTCCAGCGGCACCGACCGCACCAGCGAGTTGGTGCTCGAGAGCACCGCCTCCACCGGCACCGGGATGGCGGTGTTCTTCCTCGTGATCACCGACCCGTCCTCGAGGAACGGGCCCTCGTCGCTGGTCGGCTGCAGATCGACATACTGCTCGCCGATCGCGGACCGGTTGGCGACAACCGCCTTGGCCGTGGCCGGAACCTTGGGAGCGCCGGACTTGAGCTTGAGGTCCACCTCGACCCCGTCGTTGGTCAGGTGCAGGTCGCCGACCGTGCCGACCGGAACGCCGCGGTAGGTGACCTCGGCATTGGTGAAGATGCCGCCCGAGTCCGGGAAGTCGGCCTTGACCGTGTACTGGCCGAAGCCGAGCAGATTGTCCAGGCGCACGTACTTCCCGCCCACGTACACCAACCCGACGATCGCGACGAGCACGAACGCGACCAGCTGCACGCGAACCAACCGTGACCTCATCGGCCACCCACCCCCAGCTTGTCGAGGAGCCCGCTCAGCGGGTTCTGCGGAGCCTCGTCCTTCTTGGCTTCGTCGGTCTTACCCTTGGCAGGCTCCGTGCCCGGGGCCACCGGCGCGCCCGGCGGCGGCGCGGGGGCCGGCACGATCGGGGGCAGCGGCAGCAGCGAGACCGTCGGCCATCCGGGCCGCGGACCGTTGCCGTTGTAGTACGGGTTGGACGGATCCACCTTCGGCACGTGGCCGCCGTAACCCGGCGGCGGCGCGATGTAGACCGGGTCCGGCTGCCCGACACCTAGGGCGTCGAGCTGCTGGCCGATCCGCATGTCGAGCGAGAGGAAGAGGTTCATCGAGTTGCCGTGGATGACCTTCTCCGCTCCGTCCGGGAACGGGAAGGTCGGGATCAGCGGCAGCACGGTGACCAGGTCGTCGCCCGAGTCGGCCAGCGCCTGCAACGTCGGGCGCAGTGCCCGCAGGTCCGCGATCAGGTTGTCCTTGGACTTGGTGAGTACGTCGGTACCGACCTGCCCCAGCCGGTCGAGCTGGCCGAGCATCTGGACGAACTGCGGACGCTGCTCGTTCAGCACCTGCACCGCGGGCGGGATCTCCGCGAGGATCTTGTCGATCTGCCCGGTCTGCTCGACCACCCGGCCGCTGAGCGCGTCGAGTCCGTCCAGCGCGCGGGTGATGTCGTCGCGTTGCTGGTTCAATCCGTCGACGAGTGTGTTGGCCTGATCGAGCAGGCCGCGCACCTTCTGCTCGCGACCGTCGAAGACATTCGTCAGCTCGTGGATGATCGGCTGCAGCTGGGCGACGCCGCCGCCGTTGAGCAGCAGCGACAGCGCGCCGAGGACCTGCTCGATGTCGGTGGCGTGCCGAGTCCGGTCCACCGGAATGGTCGCCCCGTCCGACAGCCGCGCCGCGTCGGGGTTGGCCGCCGGAGCCTTGAGCTCGATGAACTTCTCGCCGAGCAGGCTGGTCTGCTGGACACTCGCGAGTGCGTTCGCGGGCAGGTTGACCGAGGAGTCCACCACGACGTCCACGTTCGCGGTCCAGCCGTCGCTCGGCACGCCGACGTTCTCGACGCGGCCGACCGGCACGCCGTCCACCTTGACGGTGGACTGCGGGACCAGGTCGAGCACATCGTCGAACTGCACCGTCAGGTGCATCGGGTTGTCACCGATCTTCGCGCCGCCGGGCAGCGGGATGCTGTAGATGCCCTGGGAACCGCACCCCGAGGCGACCAGCGCGATCACGCAGGCGCCGGAGCCGATAGCGATTGCGCGCTTCACCCGTGTCCCTTCCCGCCCCGGCTTCACTGCCCGCTCCTGTGTCACTGCCCGCCCCCGTTTCACTGCCCACTCCGGGGGATGTTCTGATCGCTGAGACCCGGCGCCTGGGAGTTGCCCAGCCGCGGTGAGACGGTGCCGGGCACGGTGCCCGGCTGGGACGGCCGCTGCAGGTTGTCGCCACTGAGGATGCCGAACGGCAGGTTCAGGGTGGGCGTCTTCACGCCCGCGGTGACCTGGTCCATGATCGTCTTGCAGTTGTCGAGCACCGGCCGCATCTGCCGTCCGAGCGCGTCGAACTTCGGGTCGCCCGGCATCAGCTTCGACAGGTCCATCAGCTTGCACAGCGTGCCGAACGGGTCCTGGGTCTCGGGCAGGTTCACCCGCGAGGCGAGGGTGCCGGACTCGGCGTCGTAGGAGTTGACGACATTGCTGATCGCGAGCGGCAGGGTGGTCAACGAGTCGACCAGGTCCTGACGGTTGTCGGCGAGGGTCTGCGTCACTTGGACCAGACCCTCGGCGTTGCTGGCCACCAGGTCCTTGTTGTCGCGGACGAAGTTGGCCACGTCGCCGAGTGCGAACGACAGCTGGTTCAACGCGGCGCCGAGGTTCTGACGCTCGCCCGAGAGGAACCCGCTGAGATCCGCGAGCTGACTGTTGAACTGGCGGACCTGCGCGTCGTTCGCGGCGAGGGCGCTGACGAATGTCTGCAGGTTCTTGACCGTGTCGAACAGGTCTCCACGGTAGTAGTTGAGGGTCGCCGCGGCCTTGGACAGCTCGGTGATGGTGGTACCGAGGGCCTGACCGTTGCCGTCGAGATTCTTCGAGGCGGTGTCGACGAGATTCGACAGCGCACCGTTCTTGTTGGCGCCGTTGGGACCGAGCGCCTCGGACAGTCCCTCGATGCTCGAGTACAGCTGGTCCACCTCGACCGGGGTCGCGGTGCGCTCGCGCGGGATCGTCGCGCCGGACGCCATCACGTCACCGCCGTTGTAGGCGGGAGCGAGCTGGATGTACCGGTCCGAGACCACCGACGGCGTGATCTGCGCGGCCTTGGCGTCGGCCGGGATGTCGACGCCGCGGTCGACGCGCATCTGCACCTTCACCTGGTCACCCTGCGGCTCGACGTCGGTGATCGAGCCGACCTTGACTCCGAGTACCCGCACGTCCGAGCCGGCGTAGATACCGACCGACTTGTCGAAGTACGCGGTGATCTTGGTCGTGCCGGCCCGGGTGAGCAGCCACCAGCCACCGAACGCCAGGACCAGCGCAACCACCACGACCAGTGCGGTCGTGATCATCTGGGCGCGGGTGAACCGCGTCCGCTTACCAGGGCTCACGCCGGTCATCAGTTACCCCCCAGCGTGCGCACCGGATCGCGGTATCCCGGGATGAGCGGGAGCGCGGGCGGTGTCAGGTTGACGACCACCTGGTCGAACCAGCGCCCGTTGCCGACGATGTTCGCGTACAGCCGTGTGAACGGTGCGTACAACTTGATTGCCTTGTCCAGGTTCGCGTTGTTGTCCTGCAGGATCTGCACCACACCGCGCAGTTGCTCGAGCGCGGGACCGATCTGCGCCTCGTTGTCCTTGACCAGGCCGGTCAGCTGCTGCGAGAGCCGCTGAGTTCCGGTGAGCAGCTTCGAGATCGACTGCTGACGGTCGTTGAGCTCGCCGAGCAGCAGCCCCGCGCTCCCGATCAACTGGGTGAACTCGGCGTTGCGGTCGGCCAGCACCTTCGAGGTCTTCGACGTCGCCGCGAACAGCTTGTTCAGCTCCACGTCGCGGCTCTCGATGGTCTTCGACAACCGCGAGACGCCGTCGAGCGAGGCCCGGACATCGGCCGGGGTCCCGGAGAACGCCTCGGAGAGCGTCTGCATGCTCTTCGCGAGTTGGGGGGTGTCCACTTCACTCAGCGTGGTCGCCGCGCTGGAGAACGCGTCGATCACGTCGTACGGCGAGGTGGTGCGATCGAGTGGGATGGTGTCGCTGGCCCGCAGCGAGGAGGAGCCGCGGGGGTCGAGGGACAGGTACTTCTGCCCGAGGATCGTCTTGATCTGGATCGAGGCCGTGGTCTGGTCGCCCACCCATGCGTCCTTGACCTTGAAGGCGACCTCGACCTTGTTGCCGTCCAGCGAGACGTTGGTGACCTTGCCGACCTTGACGCCCGCGATGCGGACCTCGTTGTTCGGCTTGAGGCCCGCGGCCTCGCTGAACTCGGCCCGGTACGTGGCACCGGCCCCGATCAGCGGCAGGTCCTCGAGGAAGAACGCGGACATCGTCGCGAGCAGCACCACGACGATGCCGAGCGCACCGATGGTTGCCGGGCTGCGTCGTTGCTTCACTGGCCGGCTCCGTTCGCCGAGCACCGCGGTGCGGAGTTGGTGTACAGCGGCTGGTTCACGGTCGGCAGTCCGGTCGGCAGGTTCAGGTGCTTCGACTCGCCGGGACCGGCCACGACGTCGATGCCGCAGAGGTAGAACTGGAACCACGAGCCGTAGCTGGCGATCCGGCTCAGCTTGTCCAGCTTGACCGGCAGGGTCTGGAGAATCTTGTTCACCTTGTCGCTCTGCGCGTTCAACGTGCCCGCGAGGGAGTTGAGCGCGGACACCGAACCCTGGATGGACGGCCGCGTCGGCTCGAGCAGGCCCGCGGTGGTGTCGGTGAGACCCGCGAGCGAGGTCACCGCGCTGCCGAGCACGCCGCGGTCGTTGGCGAGGCCGGTGACCAACTGCTGGGTGTTGACGATCAGCGAGCTCAGCTCGTCGTCGTGCTTGTTCACGGTGCCGAGGATGCCGTTGAGGTTGTTGATCACGTCGCCGATCACCCTGTCCTTGTCGGCGATCGTGTTCGTCAGCGAGGCGGTGTTGCGCACCAGTTCGGAGATGGAACCGCCCTCCCCCTGGAACACCTGGATGATCTGGAAGGACAGCTTGTTCACGTCGTCGGCGTTCAGCGTCTGGAACAGCGGACGGAACCCGTTGAACAGTGTGGTCAGGTTGACCGCCGGCTTGGTGTGGTCGAGCGGGATCGTCTCGCCCGCAGTCATTTTCATGCCCTGCTGGCCCTGGCCCTGCTCGAGCGCGATGTAGCGCTGGCCGACCAGGTTCCGGTACCGGATGGTCGCGGTGGAACTCGCGGGGATCCAACTCCGGTCGGTCAGCGAGAACTGCACCTGCGCCTCGCGGTCGTTGACGATCGAGATCTTGTCGACCTGACCGACGCGGACGCCCGCGATGCGAACCTCGTCGCCCTTGTTGAGCGAGGCGACGTCGGAGAACACCGCGTTGAACTTGGTACCCCCACTGCCACTGGTGTTCGCGATGGTGAACGCGAGCATGGCGGTGGCCACCACTGTGACGACGGCGAAGATGATGAGCTTGGTCAACGGCGCTGCGAGGCCACGGAACTGCTGCTTCACTTGACGCTCACCTCCGCTCCCCGCAGTGCCGGTGCGCCCAGCAACGTCGTCCAACCGGGTACGTTCTCCGGCAAAGTGTCGGTACCTGCCCCGTAGATCACGGCCAGTGTGTCCTGTTCGAGTGTCGAGCCGGTGTAGCTGGCGGGCGTGTTCGGTGCGCCCGCCGCGGTGGGAACCGGCGAGTACTGCGGCCGCTCCGGCGAGGCCACGTAGGACGGTCCCGGGTTACGCGAGGGCACCTGGTAGGCGCCGTCGTTGTACGACCCGCCCGGGTACTGGCCGAACTTCTCCCCCGGCGCCGCGGGCGTGTAGCACTTGGCTCCGCGGTTGTCGAAGAGCCGCGGCTCGTCCTGGTTGGGCAGGTAGCGGCCCTTCGGGTTGACGAACACCGTCGCCGCCCGCGCGCCGGGATGGTCCTTGAGGCTGCCGTCCGCATTGAGGCCGAGGATGTCGCTGGCGCTCTTCACGATCGGGACGAACTGGGCGAACGTGCAACCGAAGGTCGGTGACGCGTCGGCCAGCACCTGGAGGGTCTCCCTGGAGTCGGCCGCGATCGTGATCAGCGAGTCCCGGTTCGTGGTCAGGAAATCAGCTGTGGTGCCCGCGGTCCCGGTGGCCGTGGAGATCAGCGTCCGGATCTGGTTCTGCTGCTGGACCACGGTCGCGCTGGTGGTGCGCAGGTTGTCGAGTGCGTTCACGAGTTCCGGCGCGGCGTCGGCGTAAGTCTGGGAGAAGTCCGCGAGACCCTTGATGCCCTGACGCAGGTTCGGCATCTCGGTGTTCACGCCCGCGAAGATGGTCTCGAGCCGCTCGAGGCTCAGGCCGATGTCCTTGCCGCGCCCGGTCAGCGCCTGGTTCAGCGCGCCGAGAGTGTTCGCGAGATCCTGCGGCGGGACCGCCTGCAGCAGCGGGAGCAGGCCGTCGAGCAGTTCGCCCACCTCGATCGCGTTGCCACTGGCGTCCTGGTACAGGGTGTCGCCGTTGGTGATCGGCGCCTTGGTGTCCCCCGGCGGCACGATCAGCGAGACGTAGCGCTCACCGAACAGCGTCTTGGGCAGCAGTCGTGCCGTGGCATTGGACGGGATCAGCTCGGCCTTGTCCGGGTCGATGGCCAACTGCGAGGTGACCTTGCCGTTTGCGGTGGACGCGGACCGCACCTCCCCCACGATCAGACCGCGCACCTTCACGTCGGCATGGTTCGGCAGCGAGTTGCCCACGGTGTCGGTCACCAGGCTGACGTTGACGACCTTCTTGAAGGACTTGTTGTACATGCCGATCGTGAACGCCACGAACAGCGCGAGCACGAGAAAGAACACCAGGCCGAGCACCCGCCGGCGCACGACCGATCCTGTGTCGCTCATCCAGCAACCCTCACTGTGGTCGTCGTTCCCCAGATCGCGAGGCTGAGGAAGAAGTCGAGCACGGCGATCGTCACGATCGCCGTCCGGACGGCCCGGCCCACGGCCACACCGACGCCGGCAGGGCCGCCGGAGGCGTTGTAGCCGTAGTAGCAGTGGATCATGATCAGCACGAAGGCGAAGACCAGCACCTTGCCGAACGACCACAGCACGTCGGCGGGTGGCAGGAACAGATTGAAGTAGTGGTCGTACGAACCGCTCGACTGCCCGTTGAACAGCGTGCTGATGATCCGCGAGGCGAAGTACGACGCCAGCAGGCCGACGATGTACAGCGGGATGACTGCGACGAACCCGGCGATCATGCGGGTGGTGACCAGGAACGGCACCGACGGCACCGCCATCACCTCGAGCGCGTCGATCTCCTCGGAGATCCGCATGGCGCCGAGTTGGGCGGTGAAACCACAGCCGACCGTCGCCGACAGGGCCAGGGCCGCAACGATCGGCGCGATCTCACGGGTGTTGACGTACGCGGAGAGGAAGCCGGTCAGCACCGAGCTTCCGAGCTGGTCGAGCGCGGCATAGCCCTGCAGGCCGACGACGACACCGGTGAAGCCCGACATCATCACGATGACGCCGATGGTGCCGCCGATCACCGCGAGCGCCCCGGAGCCGAACGTGACCTCGGCGAGCAGCCGCAGCACCTCGCGGCCGTAGTGCGTCACGGTCCGCGGGATCCACGCGATCGACCGGGCGTAGAACGACATCTGGTCGCCTGCGCGGTCGAGCACGTTCAGCGGTGCGCGCCCCACCTTGCGCGCCCGCATCAGTGTGCGGTCGCCGCGCCCCTTCGCGATGGTCATTCGGTCAAGCCCCCTTCGCAGGAACGACCTGCAGGTACACCATGGTCAGGATCAGATTCGCGAAGAAGAGCAACAGGAACGTGATGACGACGGTCTGGTTCACGGCCTCGCCGACGCCCTTCGGGCCGGGGTTCGGGTGCAGCCCCTTGTAGGCGGCGACGACGCCGGCGATGACACCGAAGATCGCGGCCTTCGCTTCGGCGATGTAGAGGTCGGGCAGCTGCGCCAGCGCTGAGAACGAGGACAGGTAGGCACCGGGGGTGCCGCCTTGGAGGATCACGTTGAAGAAGTACCCACCGCCGATACCGACGACCGACACCAGTCCGTTGAGGAGCACCGCGACCAGCACCATGGCCAGCACGCGGGGCACGACCAGGCGCTGAACCGGGTTGATGCCCAGCACCTCCATCGCGTCGATCTCCTCGCGAATCGTCCGGGAGCCGAGGTCCGCGGTGACCGCCGAGCCGGCGGCGCCCGCGATCAGCAGCGCGGTCACGATCGGACTGCCCTGCTGGATCACCGCGAGGACGCTGGCCGCACCGGTGAACGACTCCGCGCCGAGCTGCTTGATCAGCGAACCGGTCTGCAGCGAGACGACCGCACCGAACGGGATGGCGACGAGCGCGGTCGGCAGGATGGTGACGCTGGCGATGAACCAGGCCTGCTCGATGAACTCACGGAACTGGAACGGCTTACGAAACAGATTCCGGATGACGTCGACGAACAACTGGACGATCAGCCCGGCTTGGGTCAGCGCTGCTGAAACGGGACTCAGCAGCGAGGACTTCGAACCCCCCATCCGCGCGGACTACCCGTGGCTCCACGACGACGACTCGGCACCGGAGTCGTTGTACGCGGGAATCACCTGAGTTGCCTGGTCGTCGCCGAGGCTCTCGAGAATGGGCTGCTGGGCCTCGGGCGGGAGGGTGTGCAGGATCGAGCGCACGCGGGCCTGCCGACGTCCGACGGCCTGACGCACCGGCATGCCGGGGGTCGCCTGCATCTGCGGGACCACACCGGAGACCTCCTGGGAGCCGTCGTGATGCCCGGCTTCCTTCATCGCGAGTTCGGCGGCCATCTGCGAGTCGTCCTTCTCCTCGGACATACCGATCGGACCGATCTTGCTGCCGTTGAGGAACTGCTTGACCACCGGCTCCTCGCTGGTGAGGAGGACTTCGCGCGGGCCGAACATCACGAGCTGCTTCCGGAAGAGCATGCCCAGGTTGTCCGGCACGGTCCGGGCGAGGTTGATGTTGTGCGTCACAATCAGGATCGTCGCGTCGATCTGCGCGTTGATGTCGATCAGCAGCTGACTGAGGTAGGTGGTGCGAACCGGGTCGAGGCCGGAGTCCGGCTCGTCGACGAGGATGATCTCGGGGTCGAGCACCAGCGCGCGGGCCAGCCCGGCGCGCTTGCGCATACCGCCGGAGATCTCGCCGGGCAGCTTGTTCTCGGCACCGATGAGTCCGTTGAGCTCGAGCTTCTCCATCACGATCTTGCGGATGTCGGACTCGGACTTCTTGGTGTGCTCACGCAGCGGGAACGCGACGTTGTCGTAGAGGTTCATCGAGCCGAACAGCGCGCCGTCCTGGAAGAGGACGCCGAACATCTGCCGGATCTCGTAGAGCTCCTTGGACGTGCACTGAAGGATGTCGGTGCCGTCAATCACGATCGACCCCTGTTCGGGCCGGAGAAGACCGATCAGCGACTTCAGGAATACCGACTTACCGGTTCCCGAAGGCCCGAGAAGGGCGCTGACCTCGCCGGCAGGCAGCGTCAGGGTGACGTCCTGCCAGATCTTCTGAGAGCCGAAAGACTTGGTGAGCCCCTCGACCGATACCTCTACTCCCACCGCAAACCTCCACGCTGTTCGATACACCGACCCCGTTGTGGGTTGGGTCACTCTATCGCATCGATGTGGTACCTGTGACCACCGATGCTACTCACGAGTAAGTACGTAGTGCAACAGCACCCAGCGGCCCTCGTGTACACCCGTCCGACCTGCGCGGATCGCCGGGTCACCAACTGGTCACTCGTTCAGATATCGCCTGGTAGAAACAAGAAAAGAGGGCCACTCCCCATTCGGGGAGTAACCCTCTTTTCGATCGTGACGCCGAGGCGTTACACGAGGAGTCTTACTTGATGGAGATGGTGGCGCCGGCGGCGACCAGCTTCTCCTTGGCGGCCTCGGCCGCGTCCTTGGCGACCTTCTCGAGGATGGCCTTCGGCGCGCCCTCGACGAGGTCCTTGGCCTCCTTCAGGCCCAGGCCGGCGACGACCTCACGGACGACCTTGATGACCTGGATCTTCTTGTCGCCAGCCGACTCGAGGACGACGTCGAACTCGTCCTGCTCCTCAGCGGCCTCGGCGGCAGCGGCCGGGGCACCGGCGGCGGCAACGGCGACCGGCGCAGCGGCGGTGACCTCGAAGGTCTCCTCGAACGCCTTCACGAACTCGGAGAGCTCGAGGAGGGTGAGCTCCTTGAACTGGTCCAGCAACTCTTCGGTGGTGAGCTTCGCCATGATGGCGGTCCTTCCTGTAAGTCCCATGTCGCTGATCCGCGACGAAGTGGGAGGGGTGTATTACGTGATACGCAAGGCCTCGATGCGCCCACGACTGGCGTGGACACGACCTCGTGCGGATCAGCTTTCGGCTGCGGAGCCTTCCGCGGCCTTCTTGTCCTGCAGCGCAGCGGCCAGACGGGCCATCTGCGAGGCGGGGGCATTGAACAGGCCGGCGGCCTTTGCCAAGTTGCCCTTCATCGCGCCGGCGAGCTTGGCCAGCAAGATCTCGCGGGACTCGAGGTCCGCGATCTTGTTGACCTCGTCCACGGACAGCGCATTGCCGTCCATGTAGCCGCCCTTGATGACAAGCGCCTTGTTGTCCTTCGCGAAAGCCTTGATGGCCTTCGCGGCGTCGACCGGCTCGCCCTTGATGAACGCAATGGCGGTCGGTCCGACGAACAGGTCGTCAAGGCCCTCGACGCCCGCCTCTGCGGCGGCACGCTTGACCAGGGTGTTCTTGGCGACGGAGTAGGTTGCGCCTGCTCCGAGCGCGCGACGCAGCTGCGTCAGACTCGTCACCGACAGACCACGGTATTCCGTGATGACAGCGGCAGTCGAACCCTTGAACTGCTCAGTGATCTCCGAAACCGCGGAGACCTTTTCGGGCTTTGCCATACTTCGCCTCCTCTCGTGACATCGTGTTGGTCCGCCCTGCGGACGTGGCCACAACATGCAAAACGCCCCGGTGCAGGGCACACGGGGCGTACACGAGGAGGTCCGCACCCAGCTCGCGCCGGATGCACATCTCCCCTACCTCGTCCTCCTGCGTGGGCCGTCGGGCATATCCCGAACCTTCAACCGATGCTGTTGCCAGCGCCGGTGACCAACGGTCTTGGGTAGAACTTCTTGGGGTGAACTCGAAATAGTTCGAACTCTTTCCGAGACAGTACCGGACCCTGCAGGTGAACGCCAAAACGGCACAGCCGAACCCGAAGACGCCGGAGACCCGCGTCACACCCGCACCCCGAAAGTGATGCGGTCGGCGCTACCACCGCAGCTTTGACTGTTACCTATCGTCACACATAGTTCTATTGTCATCGCATGACGTCCACACTCGACGCACGGCCCGGGCTTCTCGGCTCACGATCACGCCGATTCGCCGCGCTTGCCGTGATCTGCCTCGCCGAACTACTCGTCGTCCTCGACAACACCATCGTCAACGTCGCCCTCCCGTCCATCGGCGTGGACCTGCAGACCGGTGTCAGCGGGCTGCAGTGGGTGGTCGACGCCTACACCCTGACCTTCGCCGGACTGCTGCTGGCCTGCGGCAATCTCGGCGACCGCTACGGCAGGCGACGGGTGATGGTGATCGGTCTCGTCGGGGTCGGCGTGATGTCGGTCGCCGGCGCAAGTGCCGAAACCCTCGGCCAGGTGATCGCGGCACGTGCTGCGATGGGGGTGTTCGCGGCCGCGGTCTTCCCCGCGACGCTGGCGCTGATCATCAACATCTTCACCGACGTCCGCGAGCGCGCACTGGCCATCGCCGCCTGGACGGCGATGGCCGGATTCGCCATCGCGATCGGCCCGATGTCCGGCGGCTGGCTGCTCGAGCACTTCACCTGGCACTCGGTGTTCTGGATCAACGTCCCGGTCGCCGCGATCGCGGTGGTCGCCACGCTGACCCTGGTTCCGGAATCCAAGGCGTCGGCGGTCGGCCGCCTCGACCCGCTCGGAATCGGACTGTCGATCGCGGGAATCACCCTGCTGGTGTGGTCGATCATCGAGGCCCCGAAGCACGGCTGGACCAGTGCCACCACACTCGGCGGCATCGCGGCCGCGAGCACCCTGCTGGTCGGGTTCGTGCTCTGGGAACTGCGCACCCCGACTCCGATCCTGAACATGGCCCTGTTCCGCAATCGCCGCTTCTCCCTGCCCGCACTGGCGATCGCCATCGCCTACTTCTCGATGTTCGGCTTCCTCTTCCTGATCACCCAGTACTTCCAGGGCGTGCGGGAGTACACCCCGTTCGAGTTCGGTGTCGCGTCACTACCGTTCGCGATCTCGGTGGCGGTCGGCGCACCGATCGCGACCCTGCTGGCCCAGCGAATCGGGACCACCGCGGTCATCGTGTTCGGGCTGCTCCTCACCGGGCTCGGCCTCTACCTCGGCGGACAGGTGAACGTCGACAGCATCTATCTCACCGGAGTGCTGCCGTCGATGGTCTCGATGGCGCTCGGCCTCGCGATCGTGCAGGGCCCGGCCACGGAATCGATCATGTCCTCGCTCCCCCTCGACGAGGCGGGCGCGGGCTCCGCAGTCAATGACACCACCCGCGAGATCGGCGGCACCCTCGGCGTCGCGGTACTCGGGTCGATCGTCGCCTCGTACTACGCCACCACGATCGCCCCCGTCATCGACCGGGTGCCAGACAGTTTCATGAACGAGAACGAGAAGGGCTTCGCCCGCGCGACCGTGCTCAGCGTGCTCGAGATCCGACAGCGGGAGATCCCTGCCCTGCTGGAACCGCAACGCGAACAGCTGATCACCGCGATGAAGACGACCGTCCTGCACGGATCGCACACCGCATCCCTCGTGGCGACCGGCGCGGTACTCGTGTGCGCACTGGTCGTGGCTATCTTCCTGCCCTGGGCTCCGGCGGACGGCGACTCCGTCCTGCTGGCCTGGCGCAACAAGGACTGAGCCCGAACGACGACGAGGCCGGTACGGGAATCCCGTACCGGCCTCGTCGGCTGTGAAACGACTTACTCTGCAGCATCCTCGAGGAGGTTGCGGGTGCGGTTCGGATCCACCGGGATGCCCGGTCCGGTGGTGGTCGCAACCGTGACCTTCTTGACGTAGCGGCCCTTGGCGGAGGACGGCTTCGCACGCAGGATCTCGTCCAGCGCGGCGCCGTAGTTCTCCACCAGCTGGGCGTCGTCGAAGGACGCCTTGCCGATCACGAAGTGCAGGTTGGCCTGCTTGTCGACGCGGAAGTTGATCTTGCCGCCCTTGATCTCGGTGACGGCCTTGGCGACGTCAGCGGTGACCGTGCCCGTCTTCGGGTTCGGCATCAGGCCACGCGGTCCGAGGACGCGGGCGATGCGGCCGACCTTGGCCATCTGATCCGGGGTGGCGATCGCGGCGTCGAAGTCCAGCCAACCGCCCTGGATACGCTCGATCAGGTCCTCGGCGCCGACCGCGTCCGCACCGGCGGCCTCGGCCTCGGCGGCCTTCTCGCCCACCGCGAACACGATGACACGGGCGGTCTTACCCGTGCCGTGCGGGAGGTTGACGGTGCCGCGGACCATCTGGTCCGCCTTGCGGGGATCGACGCCGAGTCGAACGGCGACCTCGACGGTCGCGTCCATCTTCGTGGAGGCGGTCTCCTTGGCGAGCTTCGCAGCCTGCAGCGGGCTGTAGAGCTTGCTCTGGTCGACCTTCTCAGCGGCGGCGAGGTATGCCTTGCTGCGCTTTGCCATTTCTTCTGTCCTAACTAGCGGTTCAGTTGTGGTTACGGGCCTGGCCGGCCCTCCCACGTGTTCATTCGAACTGTGCGCGCCCTGCACCCCTACCGGGGTGAATACCGCGCACGGGCGGCGGAGCCGCTCTTAACCCTGCAGTGTCATGCGGGGCTTCGCTGCGCTCAGCCCTCGACGGTGATACCCATCGAGCGAGCGGTGCCGGCGATGATCTTCGCGGCCTGCTCGATGTCGTTGGCGTTGAGGTCCTCGGCCTTGGTCTTCGCGATCTCGCGCACCTGGTCCATGGTCACGGTCGCGACCTTGGTCTTGTGCGGCTCGCCGGAGCCCTTCTGCACGCCGGCGGCCTTGAGCAGCAGCTTGGCGGCCGGAGGGGTCTTCAACTTGAAGTCGAAGGTCCGGTCCTCGTAGACGGAGATCTCCACGGGGATCACGTTGCCTCGCTGCGACTCGGTCGCGGCGTTGTAGGCCTTGCAGAACTCCATGATGTTCACGCCGTGCTGACCAAGCGCGGGACCCACGGGCGGGGCAGGGTTAGCCTGACCGGCCTGGATCTGAAGCTTGATGAGCCCGGCGAGCTTCTTCTTCTTGGGGGGCATCTTCGTTCCTAATTTCTTGCGGTGTGTGTTTCTTGCTACTGCAATGCAAGTGTGTGGGGCGCTAGATCTTCGAAACCTGGTTGAACGAGAGCTCGACCGGAGTCTCACGACCGAAGATCGAAACCAGCACCTTGAGCTTCTGCTGCTCTGCGTTGACCTCGCTGATGCTGGCGGGCAGCGTCGCGAACGGACCGTCCATGACGGTGACCGACTCGCCGACCTCGAAGTCCACCTCGATGAGCGGCTTCGCGGCGGTCTCGCCCGCAGCAGTCTCGCCGGCGGCGGCCGACGCCGCAGCGGCGGGCTTCTTCGCGCCCTCCTGCGGCATCAGGAACTTGACGACCTCGTTGATGGTCAGCGGGGACGGACGCGAGGTGGCACCGACGAAGCCGGTGACGCCCGGGGTGTTGCGCACCGCGCCCCACGACTCGTCGTTGAGCTCCATGCGGACCAGGATGTATCCGGGCAGGACCTTCCGGTTGACCTGCTTGCGCTGACCGTTCTTGATCTCGGTGACCTCTTCGGTGGGAACCTCCACCTGGAAGATGTAGTCACCGACGTCGAGGTTCTGGACGCGGGTCTCGAGGTTGGCCTTCACCTTGTTCTCGTACCCGGCGTAGGAGTGGATGACGTACCAGTCACCGGGGGCGCGGCGGAGCGCGGCCTTCATCTCGGCGACCGGATCGACCGGCTCTTCCTCGACAGCGGAGGCATCCGCATCGGCGGCTGCTTCGACCTCGGCGCCTTCGGCCGTGACGGCGTCACCGTCAGTGCCCTCGTCGACGACTACGCCGTCAGCGGACTCCACAGCGACCGCGTCATCGGCAACATGCTCTTGCGCTGCAGCCTCAATTGCGTCGTTCTCGGGGGTGCTCACTGGCGCACTCGCTTCCTCTCATCGCATTTCGGTGTCCGGTTTCAGCCGAACAGCCAGCTGACGCCCTTGATGAACGCCAGGTCCAATCCACTGATGAACGCCACCATGAAGGCGACGAAGACCAGGACCACGGTCGTGTACGTGATCATCTGCTTGCGGTTGGGCCAGATCACCTTGCGGAGCTCGGCGATCACCTCGCGCAAGAATTTCCGCAGACGCTTGAAGAAGTTCTCCTTGCGCGGCTTGTCGGCCTTGGCCTTCTTGCCGGGCTTGGCCACGGCCGGCGATCCGGCGGTGGCGGCGACCGTGGTCGCGGTGGAGGTGTCGGCGTCCGCGCCGGTGGCGCGGGTACGACGTCCCGGACGTTTGCCGGTCGGCCGAGAGGAATCCGAAGCGACGATGTTGGCGTCGTCAACGATGTCGTCGGAGCCCGAGGACCCCGCCGCGTTGCCGGCGTTTCCGCGATCCTCGCTCACCGTCGTTCCTCTCAGTCGCTGGCATCCGGGGCAGGGGCGACAGGACTTGAACCTGCAACCTGCGGTTTTGGAGACCGCTGCTCTGCCAGTTGAGCTACGCCCCTCTGGTCGACCGTCACGTCCGAGTCCTCAGGACCCGAACCAGCCGACCAATCTGTGATTACACAACACGCGCGCCACCCCGATCGGCATTGAACCGGCACCGTAGGGCAGCGCGCAGCGCTGAGTTATCGCAGAAATCTCAGTGTACTGCACGGTGGTCTTGCATTCCCAATCGGCTGGAAGTCAGCCGAATCGGACGGTGGCGGTCGCCCGTCCGAAGATCTTCTTCTCGTCCACCTTGGCGACGATGGCGATCACCGCGGTGCGGTTCTCGTTGTCGACCGACCGAATCTTACCGGTAAGCACAATCGCGGTGCCCTTGGTGTCGTTCGGAACGGCAACCGGGCTGGTGAAGCGGACGTTGTATTCGAGGACTGCACCCGGGTCGCCCACGAACTCGGTGATGTAGCCGGCGCCGATACCCATCGTCAGCATTCCGTGCGCGACCGCCGTCGGCAGCCCGACACCCTGCGCCACCGCGTCGTCCCAGTGGATCGGATTGGGATCGCCGGCCACGCCCGCGTACTGCACCAGGTCGGACCGGGTGAGCTGGACCGTCTTCTCCGGCAGTTCCTGGCCCTCGGTGATCTCGTCGAAAGTGCGCAGCGCCATCACTCGCCCTCCTCGACGTGTCGGCCCATCAGTGTGGTGTAAGTGGTGAGCACCAGCTCGCCGTCCTGGTCGGTGATGTCGTTCCGGGTCACGATGATGTCACTGCCGCCCATCACCCGGAGCGAGTCCACGAACACGTCGCAGTACAGGCGGTCGCCGACCTTCATCGGACGATGGAAGACCAACCGCTGGTCGGTGTGCAGGATCCGGCTGAGGTCGAGCTCGACGTTCAGGGAGTTGAAGAACTCCTCCTGAGCGAGGAAGCCGAATACCGAGATGAAGGTCAGCGGGGCGATCAGGGTGTCGTACCCGAGCTCCTGCGCTGCGGCCTCGTCCCGGAACGCAAGGTCGTCGTTCTTGACCGCGCGCGCGTACTCGCGCACCTTCTCGCGGCCGACCTCGTAGTAGTCGCTGAACCTGTGATGCAGGCCAACGAGATCAGCTGTCAGTTTCACCGAAGTGGCACCCTATCTGCACTGGACGCAGCAGTTGAGGGGCGGTCGTCGGTCGTGGGAAACCTGCTCCGGACACCGTCGCGCGTGCGTCGACACCAAAAAAATTCGCGTGCCCCGCGGTGGAGATTGCGGGGCACGCGAGGAAGACTACTTGGATTCGCGGTGAGCCTGGTGAGTTCCGCAGTTCGGGCAGAACTTCTTGATCTCGAGGCGATCGGGATCGTTGCGCCGGTTCTTCTTGGTGATGTAGTTCCGGTGCTTGCATACCTCGCAGGCCAAGGTGATCTTGGGTCGAACGTCAGTCGAGGCCACGGTATGCCTTCTTTCGGGTGAATCTGATCGGGGTCAATCAGGGTGTGTTGCCATGTTCTTCTGTGAAACCATGTGTCACTTGTGTAGCGATGGCCGGACTTGAACCGGCGACACAACGATTATGAGTCGTTTGCTCTACCAACTGAGCTACACCGCCTCGGTGCATCGATGCCAGTCTAATAGGCACCCAATCCAGCGAGCCCCCTAACGGAATCGAACCGTTGACCTTTTCCTTACCATGGAAACGCTCTGCCGACTGAGCTAAGGGGGCGTGCTTCCGCGCACTTCGTTCGTGCGTTGAAGCCTCCAAGAGGTTACACAGTCTCTGTCCGGAGTTCCAAACCGCGAGGTCAGGGCCCGTTTTCAACTGTCTAACCACCAGGCCCCAGCAAGCGCGAACTCGCTGGGACCCAGGTGTGGCAGATGTAGGATTCGAACCTACGTAGGCATAAGCCGACGGATTTACAGTCCGCTCCCATTGGCCGCTCGGGCAATCTGCCGGGTGACATCCACGGTCGCTGCGGCCCGCCGTCTCCGGCACACCGCTCGCTTCCCTGGCGCGGAAAGTAGAATACATCGGCCGGGGCGGGTAAATGCAAACCGTGTGGTTATCGTGGGTTCTCGAGCGCCGGAACGGGTCCGCGCGCACCGAACAGAACTGGGAGACGTCGTGGCGGATTCGTCCTTCGATGTGGTGAGCAAGGTTGACCGACAGGAAGTCGACAACGCGCTGAACCAGGCCGGCAAGGAGCTGTCGACGCGATTCGACTTCCGCAACACCGGCGCGAGCATCGAGTGGTCCGGCGACGAGGCCATCGCGTTGACGGCCGACACGGAGGAGCGCCTGCTCGCAGCACTGGAGGTGTTCAAGGAGAAGCTGATCCGCCGGGACATCTCGCTCAAGGCCTTCGAGGCGGGCGAGCCGGCCCAGTCCGGCAAGGTCTACAAGCTCACCGGCACCCTGGTCCAGGGCATCACCAGCGAGAACGCCAAGAAGATCTCGAAGAAGATCCGCGACGAGGGCCCCAAGAGCGTCAAGGCTCAGATCCAGGGCGAGGAACTGCGGGTGACCAGCAAGAACCGCGATGACCTGCAGTCGGTCATCGCGCTGCTCAAGGGCTCGGACTTCGGCATCGCCCTGCAGTTCGTGAACTACCGCTAGGACGCCTCTCCTGAGTCCTTTCGGGTCACCGGGTGCATCCACATCACAGGTGAATCCGAAAGGAGGTCAGAGCACCGGCGCGTGAAGGCGGCCGATGGTCCGCGGGAACGCCCGCGGACCATCGGTCATACCTTGATCAGCCGGCGACGACCGGCAGCACCAGTTGTTGGGCCGGATCCCCGGTCGCGACGGTCACCTGGTGCGGCACCAGACCGCCGCGGAAGCTGGAGTCGCCGCCCGCGAGGACCAGGCGCACGCGGTGGCCGGTGTCGAAGCGGTGCACGATCGCCGGCAGCGTCACCTGCACCGGCTTGCTCGGATCGACGATCCGGACCGGGGCGACCTGGCCGTTGATCTGCGTGGCGGACCCGTCCGGTCCGACGTCGTACAGCTTGGCGAACACCACGACGGCGTCCAGGTCACCGGTGACCGGCGTCGGCGTGGACACTTGCACGGTCAGTGTGGGCGCACCCACGACGTCCATCGGTGCGGCCTGCGGATCCGATGTCCAGTCGACGTAGCTGCCGGGCGGCTGGTTCTCCGGCCGCGGTCCCGGGTCGACCTTGATGTTCGACGGCGTGGACCCGGCGACGACCCCGCCGGCCGGGGTCCCGAAGGTCTGTGTGCCCGGGCGGATCGTGTCGCGACCGCCTGCCAGCTGCCGACCGTCGGAGAGAGGGAACGAGCGCGGCTCGCCGACCGCCGTCGAGGAGGCCGTCGCGTAGCGGACCGGGTCGTCGCCGCTGCCCGCCGCCCAGTCCTGGAAGTAGGCGAACGTGGGCCCGGTGCCGACCGCGGAGTCCTTCAGGTAGTGGTCGAACCAGTCGAGGTAACGCGCGGTGGTGTACTGCGTCGCCGGGTCGGGCTTCGCGAACGCCCGCGACAGCAGGTTGGTATCCCCACCGGTCGAGTGACCGGCCTTCTGCCAGATCATCTTGACGTCGGAACCGCGGCGCTGCAGGGCGTCGAACGTGGCCTGCGCCTCGTTGAGGTTGAACAGGGTGTCCTCCTCGCCCTGGATCAGCAGCACCGGGACGTGGATCCGGTCCACGTAGGAGGCGGCCGATGCCGAGCGCAGGAACTGCACGGTCTGCGGGTCCGGGAAGCCCTGCGTCATCGACGTGGCCAGTGCGGTGCAGACCTGGTCGGAGAAGTTGGGGCAGCCGAGCAGTTTGGTCGGGTCGGCCCGGTAGCCGGCCTCCCCCGGCGCGGTCAGCCCGGCGGCCATGAACATCGTGGCCCAGGTGGTCTTGGTGGCACCGGGGACGGCGCTGCTCACGCCCGACACGGCACTCGTACTGTTGGGCGCGAGCGAATAGCTCAGGTCGTTCCACGTGATCATCGGCACGATCGCGTCGATGCGCGGGTCGGTCGCGGCCGCGGCGAGCTGGATCGCGCCGCCGTAGGAGCCGCCGACCATGCCGACCCGGGGATCGTTCGCCAGCGCCCGTCCGTCGTGCGCGACCCGGTCCTTGACCACGTAGTCGAGGCCCGGCACCGGCTGCGTGTGCGCGGCGTCGCGGAACGCGATGCCGTTGGCACCGCCGAGGAAGCTGACCAGATCCTGAGCTGCCTGGCCGTCGGGATCCGGGCTGTCGAGTCCGACCTTGCAGCCCGACCCACCGAATCCGACGCCCGAGTAGGCGAGCACCACATAGCCACGGCCGGCGAGGAACTCGGCGGTCGGGCGCTGCGCGTCCTTGGTCTGCCCGAACCCGTGCGTCGTCAGCACTGCGGGCGCCGGATCGTCCGCCGACACCCCGGCCGGGGTGTACAGGTCGCCCTCGATGTCGCAGAGTCGACTTCCGTCCGGCCCGACCGTCGTAGCGAAATGCAGTGTCTGCACGGCGATCCCGGCAGGGTCCGCGTGCGCGGCGACCGTGGGAATCACAGCGCCCGCTGCGGCGACGGCTACTGCTGCCAGCAGCGTCGTAACTCTCGTCATCTGACCACCCGTCTCGTATGTCTACCGGACGGTAAACCTACTCGCCGGGACCCATTCAGTCGGGCAACTTTCGACCTGCCAGGTCCTCGAGGCGGGCGATCCGCTCGGCCATCGGAGGGTGGGTGGAGAACATCCGACTCATCTTGTCCCCCGCGCGGAACGGGTTGGCGATCATCATGTGCGACTGCGCGGCGATCTTCGGCTCCGGCGGCAGCGGTGCGGCCTGCACACCCCGCTCGAGCTTGCGCAGCGCCGAGGCCAAGGCCAGCGGGTCACCGCTCAACTCCGCCCCCGACTGGTCGGCCTGGTACTCGCGCGACCGCGAGACCGCCATCTTCACCACCGTCGCCGCGATCGGCCCCAGCAACGAGACCAGCAGCAACGCAAACGGATTCGGGCGGTTCTCGCCACGACCTCCGAACATCGACGCGAACATCGCCATGTTGGCCAGACCGGAGATCACCGCCGCCATCGCGCCCGCCACCGAGGAGATCAGGATGTCGCGGTTGTACACGTGCGAGAGTTCGTGGCCCAGTACCGCCCGCAGTTCCCGCTCGTCGAGGATCTGCAGGATTCCGCTGGTGCAGCAGACCGCCGCGTTGCGCGGGTTGCGTCCGGTGGCGAACGCATTGGGCGCCGCGGTCGGGCTGATGTACAGCCGCGGCATCGGCTGGTGCGCGGTGGTCGCCAGCTCACGGACGATCTTGTAGATGACCGGGGCCTCCACCTCGGTGATCGGCTGCGCGTGCATCGCCTTGAGCGCCAGCTTGTCGCTGTTGAAGTACGCGTAGGCGTTCATGCCCACCGCCAGCACGATCGAGAAGATCAGGATCGTCGGGTTGCGGAACAGCGCGCCGATGAAGACGATCAGCGCCGACATTCCGACCAGCAGGCCGAAGGTCTTGAGCCCGTTCGAATACCGATGCACGGTCGCCTCTTCTCTCGCAGTCAGTCACGAGGTGAACGAAGAAAACAGGATCAGCGTTCCCACGCGCGGGGGTCGCACCCCCGCGCTGGGACCAACGCTACCGTCAGCCGACCCGGGCGATCGTGTATTCGACCAGGCGTTGGAGCGCCTCGTTGGCCGGGCCCTGCGGCAACTCTGCGAGCTGGGCACGGGCGGAATCTGCGTACTCGCCCAGCTTCGCCTTCGCCGCGGCCATACCCGGCGAGCGCTCCAGCAGCGCCAGCGCCTCGGCGACCTCGTCATCGTCGGTGACCGGTCCGTCCAGCAGCACCCGTAGCCGGTCCGCGTCAGCCCCCTCCTCGCGCAGCGCGTACAGCACCGGCAGGGTGTGCACCCCCTCACGGAGATCGGTGCCCGGCGTCTTGCCCGACTGCGCGGCCACCGAGGAGATGTCGATGATGTCGTCGGAGATCTGGAAGGCAGTCCCGACCGCATCGCCGAGGCGCTCGAGCCGCTCCACGTCCTCGGGGGCGGCGCCGGAGAACGTGCCGCCGAACCGGCCGCACGCCGCGATCAGCGAACCCGTCTTCTCCCAGACCACCTTCAGGTAGTGCTCGACAGGATCCTGGTTCGCCTTGACGCCGATCGTCTCGCGCATCTGACCGGTCACCAGCTCCGCGAACGTCTCCGCGATGATCTGCACTGCCTCCGGGCCGAGCGTCGAGACCAGCCGGGACGCGTGCGCGAACAGGTAGTCGCCCGCGAGGATCGCCACGCTGTTGCCCCAGCGGGAGTTGGCGCTCGGGGCGCCCCTTCGCATGGACGCCTCGTCCATCACGTCGTCGTGGTACAGCGTCGCGAGGTGGGTCAGCTCGACGACGGTCGCGGCCGTGGTCACCGCCTGGGCGGTCGGGTCGGGACCCAGCTGCGCGGTGAGCACCGTGAACAGGGGGCGGAAGCGCTTGCCGCCCGCCTTCGCCAGATGCAGGGCGGCCTCGGTCAGGAAGTCCTCCCCGTCGGACAGCTCACCGACCAGCAGCGCCTCCACGTCGGCCAGCCCGGACCGCACCACGTCGGCCAGCGCCTGGTCGCCCAGATCCACACCGGCCACGACGGTGTTCGTCGCTTCGCTCGTGCTCACGATCTCAGTACCCATCCTTCGTTCTCCGGAATACCGGTTCCCGGGATCCCGGCACCCGCCATCCGCCACTCGGCAACCGCCTCTGGTGCCACGGTAGTGAACCTATCGGGTCGGCCGCTCCCCCGGGCTGCCACGACTGCGCTCGGTCGTCCTGAGAAGATACTGCTGTGGTGCCTCCGCAGGTCGACCCCGACTCGTCTACAACCGTGCCCACCGACACCGACGAGGTACCGACACGGACCGAGGTGCTGGTGATCGGCGCAGGTCCGGCGGGCTCCGCGGCCGCCGCCTGGGCCGCCCGCTCCGGCCGCGACGTCCTGCTCGCCGATGCCGCGACATTCCCGCGGGACAAGACCTGCGGGGACGGGCTCACCCCGCGGGCGATCGCCGAACTCGAACACCTCGGCCTCGGCGACTGGCTGGCCGGGCGGGCGACCAACCGCGGGCTGCGACTGTCCGGATTCGGCCAGAACCTGGAGCTGCCGTGGCCCGGCGGCTCGCTGCCCGCGACCGGGAGCGCGGTGCCACGCACAGAACTCGACGACCGGATCCGGCAGGTCGCGCTGGCGGCCGGCGCGCGAATGATGCAGGGCGCCAAGGCCGTCGACGTCGAACGCGACGGCGGGCGCGTCCGCTCGGTGACGCTGCAGACCGCCGACGGCCCCCGTACCGTCGCCTGCGACCGGCTGATCGTGGCGGACGGGGTCCGCTCGAGCCTGGGCAAGCAGCTCGGCAGGCAGTGGCACCGCGACACCGCCTACGGCGTGGCTGCCCGCGCGTACGTCGACTCCGGCCGCAGCAGCGACGAGTGGATCACCTCGCACCTGGAACTCCGCGACCACGAGGGCACCCTGCAGTCGGGGTACGGCTGGGTGTTCCCGCTGGGCACCGGCGAGGTCAACCTCGGCGTCGGCACCCTGGCCACCGCCAAGCGTCCGGCCGCCGGCGCGCTGCGACCGCTGATCGAGCTCTACGCGCAGCAACGCCGGACCGAGTGGGAACTCGACGGGCCGGTCCGCGCGGTGGCGTCCGCGCTGCTGCCGATGGGCGGCGCCGTCTCGAACGTCGCGGGCCCGAACTGGGCGATCATCGGCGACGCCGCGGCCTGTGTGAACCCCCTCAACGGCGAGGGCATCGACTACGGCCTCGAGACCGGACGGCTGGTCGCGCAGGCGCTCGGCGAACCCGACCTCACCGAGCTGTGGCCGACGCTGCTGCGGCAGCGGTACGGACGGGCCTTCTCCATCGCGCGACGGCTCGCCGGCCTGCTCACCGTGCCGCGGGTACTACCCGCGACTGGCCCGGTGGCGATGCGCTCGCGGGCGCTGATGACCGTCGCGGTCCGGGTGATGGGCAATCTGGTCACCGAGGCCGACCGGGACCTCACCGCCCGCGCCTGGCGGGCGGCCGGCGCGTCGTCGCTGCCGCTGGACGCCCGGCCGCCGTTCAGCTGAGTCAGATCCTCCCGAGCGAGAAGGCGGGGAACCGCCCACCGGTGCGGTGCCCGCGGAACACGACCCGGGCCTGCCCCCGGCCGGGGTCGGGCAGGGCCCCCTCGATGGAGGCGTAGACCCACGGCCCGTCGTCCAGTTCGACGATCGCGATCGTGGCCGGCTCGTCGTGGGAGTGCGGCATGCAGCCGGGCACTGTCACCGGCGGCACGGCGTCGGGATGCATACGGGTCCACGACACGATCGATCCGGTGCCCGAGCACGGCACCCAGTCGAGGTCGTCGCCGCCACACGACGTGCACGCCCAGGTGTCCGGGGCGAACATGGTCGCGCAGTCCTCGCAGCAGCGGATCATCAGCGTGTCGACTGCCTGCCGCGGCAGCATCGCGGTCATGCCGGCACCACGTCTCGCCGGGGCTCGAGGGCTCTCGTCATCGCGTCACCGAAGGTTTCCGGATCGCCGATCAGCCAGCAGTGGTTGCCCGCCACGGTGACCACCCGCGGATCACCGAGCGCCTCGCGCATCGACTCGAAGCTGACCTGCGGGATCACTGCGTCGGAGGTCCCCCACAGCAGGGTGACCGGGATGCCGCGGTCCGCGAGCTCGGCGAGCTCGGTCCGCAGGTCGGCCTTGCGGGCGACGTGTGCGGTGCGCCAGACGGCCATCGGGTCGCGCAGCACGTTCGGCAGCGCGTCGCCGGCGATGGCGCCGACCACCTGGGCGAACCGACCCGATGAGACTGCGTCCGCCTGCAGGTGCCAGAGCCACTCCCACAGCGGGCGCTCGCGGATCGGTCGGGCCACGCCGTCGGGCGACCACTGCGCCCCGCCTACCGAGTTGACGAGAACCAGGGCGTCCACGTGATCGGGCAGGTCGTGCGCGGTGCGGGCGGCGACGCCACCGCCGAAGGAATGCCCGGCCACCGTCACCGGGCCGCGGATCCCGATCGCGTCGATGAACTTGCCGACCCACTGCGCATAGCCTGCGAGGTTGCGCTGGCCGACCGGGAGTTCCGGGGTGCCGCCGAATCCGGGCATGGCGGGGGCGTACACCCGCACGCCGCGACCGGCCAGGCTACGCAGCGCCGCCTGGTAGGCGCCGGGGGCGAGCCCCCACCCGTGCAGGAACACGACCGGCCGCCCGTGCCCGCCGACGCCGTAGGAAACCTGAGTCGAGTCGACGCGGACGTCCCGCCATCGAATGTCCTGCGCCGGGCGCCGGACATGGGAACGCGGCGTGGTGAACTCGAACTCGTGCATCGGAACCTCGACTTCGCGACAGGCATCTGAGACTTGCATCACAGTGCCGGGTGTCGCGCGTAGGCACCACGGCCGAACTACCCGTGTAGGTACCTGTCTTTCTGGAACAGGTACCTACTTGGAACCTGTTTCGGCAGGTCAGTCCTGCGAATCCGGATTGTGGTGCGCACGGGACCGGCCGACCACCCACGCGGCGATCTGGGCCCGTGAGGTGAATCCGAGCTTCGCGAGCACGTGCTCGACATGGCCCTGGGCGGTGCGCTGGGAGATGACGAGCCTCGCCGCGATCGCCTTGTTGGTCAGGCCCTGCGCGACCAACTCGGCCACCTGCTGTTCGCGTCGGGTGAGCCCGACCTCGGTGGCCTGCTGCGGCGCGCTCGGGGTTTGACGTTCGTCCAGCGCGTATGCGACGGCATCCTCGAAACTCAGGTTGCGACCCTGTTTGAGCGCTACGTCGAACAGTCCCTCGCCGAGACCCGCGCGGGCGTCACGCTCGCACTCTTCGTGGCAGACGAGAAGGTTGGGCACCAACACCGTCGGGCTGCCCACCGCGCGGGACAGCGACCCGGCGGCACCCATCAGCACCGTCGCCCGCCGGTGCCTGCCGTCGCGGGCCGCGATCCAGGCGAGGACTTCCATGCAGGAACTCGACGCCAGCGGATCGTCCACCACGCGGGACAGTCGCAGGCCCTGCTCGAGCAGTCGCTCCGCCCGCACCGGATCCTCGGTCCACACCGTCAGTGCGAGTGCCAGCGTGGTGTACCCCCGGATCGCCGACTCACCGTGCGGCTCGGTGATGGCGAGCACCCGTTCGTGGTACTTCACCGCCCGGTTCTCGTCGCCGAGCACGCCGCAGGCCACGGCGAGCCCGAGCAGGGAGGTGGTCTGCCGGAGCAGGTCGCCCTGGGACTCGAATCCCTCGATCGCGGCCTCGAACAGCCTGACCGACTCCGTCAGCCGTCCGCCGAACAGCGCCTGCGATCCCGCGGCCAGCGTCGCGTCCAGATCCGCGCGCGGGTCACCGAGGCGGTCCGCGACCACACGCGCCCGAGCCACCAGCCCTCCCGCGGCGTCGATGTCACCCTGAGTGCCGGCCAGCACGCTCGCGACGTAGAGGCCCCTGACCAATTCCGGCGTCGGGACCTCCGGTGCTGCGGCGACGGCGCGGTCGAGCCAGAGTCTTCCCTCTGCGGCCAGGCCCCGACACAACCAGTACGGGTACAGCGCTGTCGCGATGCGTAGGCCGGGCAGCACCTCGCCGGGCACGCTGACGCAGCAGTGCATGGCTTCGCGCAGGTTGGGCTGCTCGCGTTCGATCCGGGTGAGCCACTGCACCTGCTTCGGGCTGATCCATTCGGCCTCGGCCTGCAGCACGAGCGCCTCGTACCAGTCCCGGTGGCGCCGGTGCACCAGCTCGTACTCGCCAGAGGACTCCAGCCTTTCGCGGCCGTACTCGCGCAGTGTCTCGAGCATCCGGTAGCGGACGACCGCCCCGGCCTCCTCACGGATCAGGATCGACTTGTCGACCAGGGAAGCGAGCACGTCCAGCAGGTCCGCGGGTGCCGGATCGCCGGCGCACACGCCCTCGACGGCGTCGAGCTCGAAGCTGCCCGCGAACGCCGCGAGGCGGCGCCACAGGACCTGTTCGTCCTCGGTGCACAACTCGTGACTCCAGTCGACGCTCATCCGCAGCGACTGCTGGCGGGTCGGTGCGCCGCGACTGCCGATGGTCAGCAGCCGGTAGCGGTCGGTGAGCCGTTCGAGGATCTGCTCCGCGGACATCGCCCGCAACCGCACCGCCGCGAGCTCGATGGGCAGCGGCAGACCGTCGAGCTGATGACAGATCTGCGCGACCGCCGCCCAGTTGTCTTCGGTCAGGGCGAACCCCTGCACGGCCGCGGAAGCCCGCTCGACGAACAGCGTCACCGCCTCGTAGCGGGGCAGGCCCTGCAGTGTCGGCGGCTTGTCGAGGTCCGGGACTGTCAAAGACGGCACCCGCATGACGGCCTCGCCGCCGATGGCGAGGGGCTCGCGACTGGTCGCCAGGATTCGCAGTTCCGGACAGGCGCGCAGCAGGCCCTCGACGATGCCCGCGACGGCGTCGATCAGGTGCTCGCAGTTGTCGAGAACCAACAGCAGACGCCGGGTGAGCAGATACTCCGTCAGCATGGTCAATGCGCTGTGCCCGGGCTGCTCACGCAGACCCAGCGCCGCCGCGACGGTGTCGACAACCAGCGCCGCGTCCTGGAGTTCACCGAGTTCGACGAGCCACACGCCGTCCTCGAAGGCCCGGCGCGAGTCCTCGGCCACCCGCAGCGACAGCCGGGTCTTGCCGACGCCCCCGATCCCGGTCAACGTCACCAGCCGGGACACCGACAGCAGCCGCTTCGCTTCGGTGACCTCGCGGCGTCTGCCCACGAAACTGGTCAGCTCCTGGGGCAGGTTTCCCGGTGCACCACGGACGGCGGACTGCTTCATCAGGCGTCACTCTCGTCTCGCGGGGGTGACCCGCACTGCGGACAGATCGGTCGTCGGCGTGCGTGTTGCGGCCGACGGGCAAACCTATCGCGGCCCAGGCTCACAATCGCGCAGTTTCCTACCGCTGTGCTCTATGTAACGCGACGACCCCACCGGTGAGGTTGCGCCACTGCACGTGCCGCCAGCCGGCGGCCTCGATCGTGGTCGCCAACTCCTCCTGCGTCGGCCAGGCACGAATCGACTCCGCGAGGTACACGTAGGCGTCGGGATTACTGCTCACCGCGCGCGCCACCCGCGGCAGCGCCTTCATCAGGTACTCCATGTACACCTGGCGGAACGGGCCGAAGGTCGGGGTGGAGAACTCACTGACGACCAGGCGTCCACCCGGTTTGGTGACGCGTGCGATCTCGCGCAGTCCGGCCTCGAAATCGGAGACGTTGCGGAGGCCGAAGGAGATGGTCGCGGCGTCGAACACCGCGTCCGCGTACGGCAACGCCATCGCGTCGCCCGCGACCATCGGAACCCGGCGGGTCGCGCCCGCGTGCAGCATCCCCTTGGAGAAGTCGGTGGCGACCACCCAGGCTCCGGACCTGCCGAGTTCGACCGTCGAGACACCGGTGCCCGCCGCGAGGTCGAGCACCCGCTCCCCCGGCTTCAGGTCGAGCGCAGCGCGAGTCGCCTTGCGCCAGCGCCGGTCCTGACCGAACGAGAGGACGGTGTTGGTGAGGTCGTAGCGCTTGGCGACGCCGTCGAACATCGACGCGACTTCGTGCGGTTTCTTGTCGAGCGACGCCCGCGACCCGTGTGTTGTTGCCACACCACTGACGGTACAGGCGCGCCGCCGACCGCCTGCGGCCAGTTCACAGGGGCGCCGGCAAGGTCCGTCACTCACGCGATGCGCGGAAATCGCACGTCCGCGGACCCGGTCACCTCGGCGTAGTGGCCGAGCAACTCCTCGCAGACGGCGGCCCAGGTGCGGCCGCGGACCGAGTGCCGCGCGGCCTCGCCGAAACGGGCGCGCAGCATCGGCTCACGCAGCGCATCCACCGCGCTGGGCAGCAGTTCGGCGAAGCGCTGCACCGGCAGCAGGTACCCGGTGCCGCAGTGCGTGATCAGATCGCGCGGTCCGCCCGCGTCCGGACCGATCACCGGCACCCCGCTCGCCAGGGCCTCCTGGACGGCCTGGCAGAACGTCTCGTGCTCGCCGGGATGGACGAACACGTCGAAACTCGCGAAGGCGCGGGCCAGGTCGTCGCCGCCGAGTTGACCGGTGAACACCGCGGACGGCAGCAGCGCCTGCAGTCGCGAGCGCTCCGGGCCGTCCCCGACGACCACCAGCTGCACGCTCGGGTCGTCGGCGAGCGCTGCCAGCCGCTCGACGTGCTTCTCGGGCGCCAGCCTTCCGACGAACCCGACGACCGTCCGCGCGCCCGTCGGGTCCCAGCGCGACCTCAGCTCGGGGCAGCGCCGGGCGGGGGCGAACCGGGTGGTGTCCACGCCGCGGGCCCACCGGTGCACCCGCGGCACCCCGTGCGCGACCAGCGCGTCGACCGCGGAGGTGGACGGGGCGAGGGTGCGGGCGGCGCCGCGGTGCAGTCGCCGCGTCCAGCGCCACGCGGCCCGGCTGGTCAGCCCCAGCCCGTAGCTCTCGGCGAACCCGGCGACGTCGGTCTGGTAGACCGCGACCGCGGGCACCTCGAGTCGGCGTGCGGCGGCGAGACCGGCCGCGCCCAGCACGAACGGCGACGCCAGATGCACCACGTCCGGGTCGAACGCGCGCAGAGCGGCGGTCAGCCCGGGCTGCGGGATCCCGACCGGCAGGGAGCTGACCTTCGGGATCGTGACGGCGGGAACCCGGTGTACCGGGACCCCCTCGTGCACGGTGGCCGCGGCCGGCTGCCCGGCGACGGTGTCCGGGGCGACGATCATCGCGTCGTGTCCGCGGCGACCGAGGTGCTCGACCACCCGGAGCACCGAGTGGGTCACTCCGTTCACGTTCGGCAGGAACGACTCCGCAACGACGGCTACGCGCACCACACCAGTGTCGGGGCCGCCGCCGACGCGCGTGGGCGGCGAAGGTGACGGTCGGGGAAAGTTCCGGCGAACCTCTGGTCTACCCGACCGTGCGGCGCCGGACGATCCACAGCACCGGCAGCGCCACGATCCAGGTCACCACTATCACCGAGCCCGCCGGGACGAGCGCCACCCGGGCGTCCCGGCCCGCGACCCGAACCAGGTCCGGGTCGGAGCGGGCGTACTCGACGTCGATCCGCTGCCCGACCGTCAGCTTGGTCGGGTACAGCACACCGAGTCGCGGCGTGTGGGTGACGCCGTCCGGGGTGACGAAGCTGACCGCGGAACGACGGGTGCCCGCGGACAGCACCTCGGCGGTCGCGACGCCCTTGTCCGAGTTGATGGTGTGGTCGTTGCGCCAGGCGGCGAGCACCAGCAGCACCGCGAGCGCGGAAATGCCGATCGCGACGACCAGCACACCGCGGGTGACCCGGCGAGCGGTCTTCGGCGTCACAGCTGGGCCCGCACAGCGGCGTGCAGTTCGCGCAGGCCGGACCGATCGGTCGCGACCTCGAGCACCCGGATGCCGTCGGAGTTCGGCTGCGAGAGCGCGACCGCCAACTGCTCGACATTCACCGCGCGGTGCGCGATCCGGTACGCCGCGCACAGTGCGGACAGGTCCATGCCGTGCGGGGTGCCGAAGATCCGCTCGAAGACGCCCGCGTACTGCGGGTCACCCTGCTCGAGCAGCTCGAAGATGCCGCCACCGTCGTCGTTGGCCACGACGATCGTCAGATCCGTCGGGCGGGGTTCGCCGGTACCGATCAGCAGCCCGGACGCGTCGTGCAGGAAGGTCAGGTCACCCATCAGCGCGACCGTCCGCGTGCCGGTGCGTTCCGCGACCAGCGCGGCGCCGACGGCGGTGGAGACGGTGCCGTCGATACCCGCGACGCCGCGGTTGGACAGCACCCGGACGCCGTCGTGCGGGTAGCTGACCAGCGCTGCATCCCGCACCGGGTTGGAGGCACCGAGGACCAGCTGGTCGCCAACGGAGAGCGCGTCCATCACGACCGCGGCCACGTGCAGTCCGGTCGCGTGCGGGTGAGCCGAAAGTTGTTGCCGCACAGCCTTGTCCGCATGCTCGGTCAGGTGCCGGCAGCGGTCGAGCCAGGCCTGCTCCGGCGCCCCGGAGATCACCGCCCGGGTGCCCGTGGCCAGGACGTTGCCGGAGACGTCGGGCCAGCGCGGGCCCGTCGTCAGGGCGTACACCGACACCCTCGGGTCCGCGAGCAGCTTGGCGACCGGCCGGTGCAGTGTCGGCCGCCCGGTGATGACGGCCTGGCGCGGACCCAGCTGCGACAGCGCCAGCGGATGTAGCGGCACACCGTGCAGCGGGGCCGTCGGTTCGGCCACGGTGGGCAGACCCGCCAGTTCGGGGCGGTGGCCCGAGCCGTGCCCGGAGATCACCACGGTGTCCGGCGTGAGGTCGAGCTCGAGCGGGACGTCCAGCGTGGCGTGCTCGGTGGTGGTCCAGGCCGCGCCGCCGGGCCTGCCCTCGGGGACCGGGCCGTGCGGGTGCACGTCGGGGACGAGCGGCTCGCGCAGCGGAATGTCGAAGTGCACGGGGCCGGCGTTGCCCGACCGGGTGCCGCGGGCCGCCGCGAGCACCCGACACACCGCCGAGCGCCACTGACTGTTCTGTTCGTGCGCGCGGAGTCCACGTGCCGGCCCGGTGTCGCCGCTCTCCTCGGCCAGTCCGAGGCTGATGGTCGCGCGGACCTGACTGCCGAACAGTCCGAGCTGCTCGACGGTCTGGTTCGCGCCGGTGCCGAGCATCTCGTAGGGACGGTTGGCGCTGAGCACCACCAGCGGCACGCGCGCATAGTTGGCCTCGAGGACGGCCGGGCCGAGGTTCGCGACGGCGGTGCCCGACGTCATCACGATCGGTACCGGGCGACGGTCGGCAATCGCCAGGCCCAGCGCGAGGAAGCCGGCGGTGCGCTCGTCGATCCGCATGTGCAGCCGCAGCTGCCCGGCGGAGTCGGCGCGCTGCAGCGCGAAGGCCAGCGGCGCATTGCGCGAACCCGGGCACAACACCACGTCACGGACCCCGCCGCGGATCAGTTCGTCGACTACGGCGGTGGCCTGGGCGGTGGACGGATTCACGGCTTCCAGGGTGTCAGACGACACGCGCCACGCCACCGTCGGCACCGCCACGGGCCGCGGCCGGCTGGCACGATGGCGACGGTGCGCACGTGATCGAGGGCCGGGCCGTCCGTGAACCCGGTGCAGCAAACCACCCAGATCGATAGGTTAGCCTTGCCTGAATTCAACCCGGAGTAGAGGTGGGGCATGGCCAAGCGCACCAAATTCGTCAAACCCGAGCACCGCGAGTTCCTTCGGGCACGGGTGCTCGGCAGCAAGCAGATCAGCCCCAACTTCGTCCGGGTGACGGTCGGCGGCGAGGATCTGCGCCGGCTGCGCCCGATGGGGTTCGACCAGTGGTTCCGGATGTTCATCCCGGCGACAGGAGCGACGGGGAACGAACTGAGACTGCCCAGCGCGACCAGCAACCTCTGGTACGCCCAGTATCTCGCGACTCCGAAAAGTGTTCGGCCGGTGCAGCGCAACTACACGGTGCGCGCGTTCCGCACCGCCGAGCACGCCACCTTCGGCCAGGAGGTGCCGGAGCTGGACATCGACTTCGCAGTTCACGGCTCGGGGGCCGCGTCGGAGTGGGCGAACGCAGCCGCGCCCGGCCACGAGATGGCCCTGCTCGACGAGGGGTTGATCTACAACCCGACGCCGGACGCCCAGTGGCAGCTACTTGTCGGCGACGAGAGCGCACTGCCGGCAATCCTCGGAATTCTCGGCTCGGCGCCCGCGGATCTGCGAGCGGAGGCGTACATCGAGATCGCGCACGCCGACGACGCTCAGGAGGTCGCGGCCCCTGCCGGGGTGAACCTGCACTGGCTGGTGCGGTCGGACCCCCATGCGCGCCCCGGCCGGCTGGCACTGGAAACCGTGCGGTCGGCGCGACTGCCGGACGGCCCGTCGTACACCTTTGTCGCGGGCGAAAGCGAGCTGTCCACGGGACTGCGACGGCATCTCGTCAACGACCGCCACATCCCCAAGTCCGACATCGCCTTCACCGGGTACTGGCGCTGACGCGCCTGTGAGTACTTCTGGTCCCCATCGGGGCCAGAAGTACTCACAGGCAGCGGAGCTGCCTAGCTTGCGTGCTTCTGGACGAGCGCGCCGAGCCGGGGCAGGGCCTCGACGACGTTCTTCTTGGCCGACGGCCGCAGGCTCGAGTAGACCTTCTTGACGGCGCTCTTGCTGGTGCCCTCAATCTTCTCGTCGGTGACGCCGAGAAGCGCGTCCGCGACCTCGTCGCCACGGGCGGTGAGGAACTCGCCGAATCCGGCGGCACCGGCCGTGCCGAAGTCCTGCCAGAACGGCTCCAGACGGGCCACGAAGCCCGGCAGCAGTCCCTCGACCGCGTCCGGAACGATCGACGGTCCGACCTTCTTCACGGCGCCGTAGCCGCCCTTGAGGGCCAGACCCGAGGCGCCGGACTTGTCCGAGACCTCCGCGTCGATCAGCTCCTGCACGTCCGCGACGACGGCCGGCAGCCGCGACGGGTCGAGCAGGGTTTCGTTCAGTGCTGCAACCACTTTCAATGCCTCCGATGTTGACTGGGATGTCGAGGCCAGACCCTATACGACGGCACGACCCCCCAGTACACACCAGTCACTCAGTTCACATCTGCCACTCCCCGATTCCCGTCCCGACATTTCGCTGGCAACACTCCAGCACATTCGGGGCACGCGGCGACGCGGCGGCTCAGTGCCCGCCGAGCAGCCCGTGACAGCGCGTCAGCCGGGCGAGCCACCAGTCCGTCCGCTCGCCCGGCGCCTGCAGCTGGGCGAGCCGTTCCGGATCGGGGTCCACGAGCGTCGCGGCCAGGACTCCGTCGCGCAACGGGCGCGGCGCAGCGACGTCCGCCTCGAACAGGCTTCCGGTGCCGAGCCCGCATGCGAACTCAAGGTCCGGCAGTGCCGCGGCCGCGGCCAGCCCGGCGCCGATCCCGACCACCGTGTCCAGCGCACTCGACACGACGACCGGAACACCGTGCGCGGCGAGCTCCTCCGACAGTCGCAGCAGTGCGCGCATGCCGCCCAGCGGCGCCACCTTCACCACCGCGACGTCCGCCGCACCCGCCCGGACCACTCGCATCGGGTCCTCCGCCCGCCGAATGCTCTCGTCCGCGGCGATCCGGACCCCGCGGCCGGTCAGCCTGCGCCGCAGCTCGACGAGTTCCGGAACACTCGCGCAGGGCTGTTCGGCGTACTGCAGCTCGCCGTCGGCGGTCAGCGCCGTCAGCGCGGTCGCCGCCTCTGCCACGCTCCAGCCGCCGTTGGCGTCGACGCGGACGTGCTCGACGTGCTCGCGGACCGCAGCCACCCGTGCCAGGTCGTCCGCGAGGCTCTGACCCTGCTCCGCGACCTTGACCTTCGCGGTGCGAGCTCCGGGGAAGCGGGCCAGGATCTCCGGCACCCGCGCCGCGTCGACCGCGGGCACGGTCGCGTTGACCGGCACCTGCGAGCGCTGGGAGGGCGGCGGACCCTGCCAGGCACACTCGATCGCCGAGCGCAGCCAGGACACGGCCTCGCGGTCGTCGTACTCGGGGAAGGGCCCGAACTCACCCCAGCCCGCCGGCCCGCGCAGCAGCAGCACCTCGCGCGTGGTGATGCCGCGGAAGCGCACCCGCATCGGCAGGCAGACGACGGTGGCGGCGGCGAGGAGCTCGTCCAGCCCCGGCGCAGTCGCACTCACGCCGTCACCGCCGCGTCCACGAAGGCCTCGCCGCGCAGCACGGGCACGACCGCGCTGGCATCGAACTCGGCGGCGATCTCCACATCCTGCGCGAATCCCTTCTCGATCAGCTCCCGACCGCTCGCACAGTCCCGCAGCCGGGCGGTCAGGTCCCCTGAGGACGCGACGAACACCTCTGCCGCCGAACGCGACTCGGGCGCGCACCGGTCCTGTGCCACACCGAGGGCCGAGAGCACCGCGCCCGCACCCCAGAGGTCCTCCACCGCGGGTCGCAGGGTGCCGTCCGGCCACCGCTCCCCCGCCGCGATCACCGCGACCCGGTCCGCCCCGCTCTCGCGCACCCACGTCGCCACCGCGCTCGCGTTACGCAGCGACGCGCCGACCACCTCGACTCCCGATTCGGCGAGCCCGAAGCACAGCGCCGACCCGTTCGGGGACGGCAACACCAGCCGGGCGGGCGCCGGCGTCGCGCGAACCGAGGCCGGCGAGAGGCTGATCTCGCCCGCCGCGGCCCGGGACCGCCCGACCGCGACCACCGCATCCCGCTCGGCGGCATACCCCGCGGCCGAACTCGGGTCCCAGCGGTACGGGTAGACGGCGGTGCCCGCGTCGAGAGCGACGGTGAGCGTGGTGGTGAACGAGAGCACGTCCACCACGACAGCGACGTCGCAGTCCCGGACCAGCGCGGCCGCACCGGCGGGGCCCCAGTCGAACCGGACCCGGTAGTCCCCCTGTCGGTGGGCGGGCGGCAGGCGCCCGTCCTCCCCGTGCAGCCCGCTCACGGTCAGGGCTGCCCTGGTAGCAGCACCAGCATCAGGGCCTCGCAGTCCGCGACCAGGACGCCGTTCTCGTCGACCATGCGGGCGCTGACGAAGGTCTTGCGCCCCTCCACCCGGTCCACCTGGCCCTCGATGACGAGCTTCCGGTTGATCGGGGTGACGCTGCGGTAGTTGACGTGCAGGTACGCAGTGCGGCTGATCGGTCGACCGTAGGCGTGCGTGATCATGCCGAACAGATCGTCGAACACCAGTGGCAGCGTGCCCCCGTGCGCGGCGCCGTTCCCGCCGAGGTGGAACCGGCGGAACACCCCGGTGCTGCGGACGCCGGTGTCGTCGAACTTCTCGATGGTCCACGGGAGCATCAGCAGGCTGCCGCGGCCGGGCAGGTTCATGCAGCGGCCGCCGATCTGGGCGCCTTCCGGGACGCGGTGCGGTTCGAGCAGCGCGGCGAGCGCCTCAGCCTGGTCCGCCGCCCGCTTGACCACGTCGGCGGGCGGCGCGGTGGACACCGCGAGGTCCTGCACGGTGCGCAGTGCCTCGATCAGCCGGCCGAAGTCGGGGCCGCCGCCGTCCTCCGCGGCCTTGTAAACCGGGAACCCGCCGTGATGGTCGTAGTCGTCGGTCTTCTCGCGCTGCTCGCTCATCCCTGCACGGTAACCCGGGCTTTTCGGCGCACGCACGTCGGTCGCGTACCCGGGGCATATCCTTGGGCACCGTGACCTTCAATCCGCAGCTGTGGCGCCCCGTCCCCGGGTTCGAGAACCTCACCGACATCACCTATCACCGGCACGTCACGCAGGGCACTGTCCGCGTCGCGTTCAACCGCCCGGAGGTGCGCAACGCCTTCCGTCCGCACACCGTCGACGAGCTGTACCAGGCGCTCGACCACGCGCGGATGACCTCCGACGTCGGTGCGGTGCTGCTGACCGGCAACGGCCCGAGCACCAAGGACGGCGGCTGGGCGTTCTGCTCCGGCGGCGACCAGCGGATCCGTGGGCGCAGTGGCTACCAGTACGCCGACGGCGAGACCGCGGACACCGTGGACAAGGCCCGCGCCGGCCGCCTGCACATCCTCGAGGTGCAGCGACTGATCCGCTTCATGCCGAAGGTGGTGATCTGCCTCGTGAACGGCTGGGCTGCGGGCGGCGGGCACTCCTTGCACGTGGTGTGCGACCTGACGCTCGCCAGCCGCGAGCACGCCCGGTTCAAGCAGACCGACGCCGACGTGGGCAGCTTCGACGGCGGCTACGGCAGTGCCTACCTGGCAAAGATGGTGGGGCAGAAGTTCGCCCGTGAGATCTTCTTCCTCGGCGAGACGTACACCGCCGAGGAGATGCACCGGATGGGCGCGGTGAACAAGGTCGTCGACCACGCAGAACTCGAGGACGTCGCGATCGAGTGGGCAGCCAAGATCAACGGCAAGTCGCCGCAGGCGCAGCGAATGCTCAAGTACGCCTTCAATCTTCAGGACGACGGACTGGTCGGCCAGCAGCTCTTCGCAGGCGAGGCCACCCGGATGGCGTACATGACCGACGAGGCCGTCGAGGGGCGGGACTCGTTCCTCGAGAAGCGTGACCCGGACTGGTCCCCCTACCCCTGGTATTTTTGAGTCGCAGGCCTGTTCGGCGAGCCGACTCCGGCTCGCCGAACAGGTGTGGACCCCCTAGCTTTTCGCGTTGACGACCTCGTCGGAGAAGCGGCGAACCGCATCCAGGCGCGCCTGCGCGTCGGTGAAGTCCGCACCGTAGAGATGCCACGGCGAGACCCGGACCTCGGTGACGCCGAGTTCCGCGAGCGCGCGATAGTCGTCGACGTCGCGGATCCCGGTCGGCGAGGCGTTGATCTCGAAAGGCTCGTCGCTGCGTCCGTATTCGGCGCGCAGCTCACCCAGCCGGGTGATCGCGGCGGTCAGCTCGTCGATCTCCGTGTTGACCGACAGCCACCCGTCCCCGAGCCGGGCCGCCCGCCGCAGGCCGGCCTCGCTGTGACCGCCGACGTACACCGGCAATGCGCGATCGGGTGCGGGGCTGATCATCAGCCGATCGAAGTCGTAGTGCTTGCCGTGGAATTCGACCCACTCCGGTCCGCGCCCGGCGCACACCGCCTTGATGATCTCGATCGCCTCGTCGGTGCGCGCGCCCCGTGTCCGCATGTCGGTTCGGGTGAACGCGAACTCCTCGGGGATCCACGACAGCCCGACACCGACCGCTATCCGGTTGCCCGACATCACGGCCATGGTCGAGAGCTGCTTCGCGGTGAGCAGTGGGTCTCGCAGCGGAAGCTTGAGCACGTTGGTGTAGAAGCGAATTCGCTTGGTCACGGCGGCCATTGCAGTCATGGCGATGAAGGGGTCCGGCATCGGAGCCTCCGGCGCCCACATCCGTTTGCCGTCGGGCGAGTACGGATAGGGAGCCGAGACGTGCTCGGGGTAGAACACCGAATCGGAGAGCGAGATGCTGTCGAATCCCACTTCCTCCGCAACCTGAGCCAACTCGCACAGATCCAGGGCGTCGATCATCGCGCCCGCCAACGACCACTTCATCGCTCCACCATCTTCTTCGCTGCTCGACCGACAGTTCACAGCCGACCGTATTGTCGGGCGGTACGGAATCGCTCAGCGATTCCGATGACCGGGACCGGTCGAGACCGGCCCCGGCCAACCCCTCGTCAGGTCACTTCGGCGAGATCCAGGCCTTGTCGAAGAACATCATGTCCGCGATGTCGCGCTTGACGCCGTGAACGTTCGCGTCCCACGCGGTCAGTACCGTCGCCGGGCCCCAGATCACGTAAGGCACCGTCAGGTTGGCGTACTCCTGCACCCGACTGATGGCGTCACGAACAGCGTCTTCGGTCGGCGCGGTCTGGACCGCCGTGATCAGTGTGTCCATCTTCGGGTCCGCGAACCCGGAAGCATTGTTCTTCGAGTCGCTCGCCATGCTGTTGTACAGATTCAGGTAGGGCGCTTCTTCGCCGACCGGCGCCGCGCCCCTGGTCATGTCGAAGTCATGGTCTCTGTACACCCTGCGGACCAAGTCGGTCACGTCGGTTGCGTAGTCGATGGTCACGTCGAAGCCGATTGCGTTCAGTGACGCCTGCACCGTCAACGCCGTGGCCTGGGTGCTGGGCTCTGAGGTTGCGAGGTAGCGGAGTTTGCCGTCGTACCCGTCTGCCTTCGCTTGATCCAGCAGTGTCTTCGCCTTCGTCGGATCGAAGGGAATGCCTGCGGTGTTGTTGTACCAACGTGACGCCTTCGGGACGAGTTCAGAACTGGCGGTGCCCAATCCATTGTTCGCACGCGTATTGAGAGCCTCCGGATCCACCCCGTACGCGATGGCCTGGCGGACGCGAACATCGGCCCCAGGCCTGCCCTCGCGATTGTTGATCGTGCCGAGTCCGTTCTGACCGGTGGGACTGAGATACCCGGAGTACCCGTCGTCGAGAACCTGTTTGACGACACCTTCGTCCCGGAGGATGTACGTCATGTTGATCTGGCCGCTCTTCAGTGACTCGTACTGAGACTGAGCGCCCGAGGTGGGAACGAATCGCAGTGTGTCCAGCGGAGGTCTACCACCCTGATAGTCCTTGCGCGCAGCAAGGACCAATTCCTCGTGCGGCGTGAACTTGGCCAGGGTGAACGGACCCGCCCCGATCGGGGTGAACGTTCCGTTGGCCTCGGAGCTTCGAGCAACGACCATTCCGGGGCCCATCGACAACAAGGCCGGAAACTGATTCCACGGTCTCTTGAGCGTGAACTCGACGGTGGTGGCGTTCGGGGTGTCGACTCTGTCCACGATGTTCAACCAGGACTGCGACACATCGCCCTTGGCCGCCACGAATCGGTCGATGCTCCACTTCACTGCTTGCGCGTCGAGGGCGCTTCCATCGCTGAAGGTCAAGCCGTCGGGGAGGGTGAGCATGTACACCGTGAAGTCGCCGTTGCTCGTCAGCGTCTTCGCCAGCTGTGGCACGAAGCTCCCGGCTGCGAAGTCACTGCGCACGAGCGTGTCGTAGATTGCGGCCATTTCGGTCCCGCCGGTCGAGCCGGCGGATTGAGTCTTGGTTGGATCCAGCACCGCGGGGAATGAATAGGACCCGAAGGTGAGAACGCCTCCGTCAACCGGCTCTCCGCCGTCGTGTGCGCCTACGAAGCCTGCCGCACCGCTGCCGGCCAGGGAGCCTGCGCCCGAGGCGTCGCCACTACTCGACGCGCAGCCGGTCAACAACAGTGCACCGGCAATGGCGAGTGCAATCAGGCGAGTGCCGGACCGAATTATTCTGGTGTGCATACGATTCCCAATACTGTGTAGGGTCCGGCGAACCTTCCCCTACGCAACGGGAGGTCGTACTGCGCGGCCGAAACGACCGCGCAGCACGACTGTTCGCACAAGACCGGGTGAGCTGCTCTGCCTCAGATCTTGACGACCTTCGAGGTCGGGATCGGGTGCGAGTCCGCCTTGATCCAGCGCATCGCCCACGTACCCTCGGCATGCGAATCCGTGTCGATCCAGTTGCCGTAACCCGGATCCTTCGCCGCCACCACGATCGTGAGGGTGCCGTCGTCGTTCAGCTTCGCGGTGTGGTTGTTGATGTAGATGTTCGTCCGGTTGTAGTCGAGGGACTCCACCCAGAAGTTCTGCAGCACGAAGTTGAAGTACTCGCAGTTCGGGACCTCGGTCTCGATGACCCACGCCTCGTCCTCGGCGAGCTTCCAGTACCCGTGCAGGTAGAAGATCGTCGGATCGCCGCCCGCCTTCTGGAACTGCTCCTGGCCGCGGTCGAAGATCTCGTTGGGCTGCGGCATGAAGTCGCGCGACCACTCGAGGAACGTGGCCGCCGACCCCTTCAGCATGCCGATCGAGCGGTCCAGACGCTGCCCCAACTCCTCCTCGGTCAGGGGAACGAACTCACCGTCGGGGTTCAGGCACTCGATGGACAGCTCGCCGGGCACCTCGGCACGCCGGTCCGCGTAGGTCTGCCGAACCGAGATGAGGTTGCTGTCCACCGCCAGCGGCAGCCAGGCGCCCTCGGCCGGCTCGTCCACGCTGGCGATGAACTCGAAGCGGCCGTTCTCGTCGACCTCGAGGTCGTGAATGTGCAGGTCGCCGGTCTGCAGCATGGTGCCGTCGATGTGGTACCGATTGACGCGGGAGCCGAAGGTGATCAGCGAGACCGTGCCCCGGGTCCCGGTGATCCGGTAGCTGTACTTCCCGGAGATGTTGGCGCGCATGTAGATGTTGTCCGGGTTGTCGGCGCCGATCTTCGTCATCATGTTCGGGTTCGGGGCCGAGGTGAACTGCGGCCACCGCGGATCGGTGTACTCGACGCAGTTGATCGTCGCGTAGCGCAGCAGCCGGCTCAGGTACCGGACTCCCTCGGCCTGCGTCAATGTGTCCTGCGGGACGATGTCGTCGTCCAGGATCCTTCCGACCTCGAGCAGGTCTGTGCAGAACTTTTCCCAAGTGGCGTTCATGTGAGTATCCCTGTTCTGGTTGATGTTTCGACTGTTCAGACGGTGGCGGCGAACTTCGCCTCGACATCGGCGGCCGTCACGCCGAACTCCTCGAGCGAGTAGCGGTGCGACGGACGCCGATGGTCGGCGAGGCTGGCCTCGTGCGACGCCTGCACAGCGGCGCGAGCCTCGTCCGTGAAGGGCAGCTCGAACTGCGAATAGATCTTCTCGACGGTGCCGACCGAATCCGCGAAGAAGTCCTTGTAGTCGACGTCGATGAACTGGTCCGGGTTGTATCGGGCACGAGCCGCGTTGAACTGCGCGTTACCGCGCGACCACAGGTCGAGTTGGGTGCGCCCGATGGCCGGGCGGTCGAAGGCCTTCGACATGCCGTGTCCGCCCTGCTCCGCGAGGCTGAAGGTGGACGCCATCGACGTCAGCGGATCCCGGAAGGTGCGAACGAGCAGCGCGTCGGGGTAGACCTTCATGATCTCGTCGATCGCGAAGACGTGGCTGGGACTCTTGAGCACCCACCGTCGGTCCGGATCGTTCAGCCCGATCAACTGCAGGTTCTTCTTGTGCCGCGCGTACGTTTCGGTCCAGTCCTGCTCGGCAAGCCACCGGGTGTAGCTCGGCACGTACGCGATGGTGTCGAACGCGGTCGACAGCATCGTCTGCTGCAGCAGACGCCAACATTCCTCGACCTCCTCCGCTCCCATGAAGTGCACCTTCATCAGGTCCGCCTCGTTCGCCTGCCGTGCCCGGTAGAAGGCGTCGGAGCGCACGTAGTCCGCGTTCTCCGACCACTCGTCGCGAGGGGGACGCGGCTGAGGAGTCTCGGCGAGCCACATCTCGGCACCCTGATGCGCCGGGTCCGCGCCGAGCAACCGGTGCAGCGCGGTGCTGCCGGTCCGGGTCAACCCGACCACGAAGATCGGGCGCTCGATCGGAACATCTACGTGCTCGGGGTATTTCGCGAACCCGGCCTCGCTGGTCAAGCGCCCCGCGAGCGCTCCGGTGATCATCTTTCGTGCGATCGCCTTCCCCTGTGGGGTGAGGTCGGCCTCCTTCTCGAACGAGTCGAGCAGAACCGTCAGCCCCTCGACGTAACCGTCGCCGCCGAAGTCGTCGTACCCCGCCTGCTCGCGGGCAGCCTGCTGCAGGTCCTCGATGGATCCGATGCCGGCGTAGTCGTGTGTCATCGTCAAGTCCTTGTGAGAGTCGATCAGTGGTGGGCGTGGCCGCAGTTGACGTCCAGGCACTGCCCGGTGATCGCCCGAGCGAGATCGGACGCGAGGAACAGCACGGCATTCGCGATGTCGTCCGGTTCGGGCAGCCGACGCAGATCGGTACCCGCGGCGATCTCGGCGTAGACCACGGCCGGGTCGACGCCGCGCTCGGCAGCCTGCTTCTCAACCATCCGCTTGACCCGATCCGCCCAGATGTAGCCCGGCGCAACCGAGTTCACCCGGACACCCATCGGACCCATCTCGACCGAGAGACTGCGCGCGAGGGCGAGCAGCCCGGCCTTCATCACGCGGTAGGCGCCGAAGTTCGGCAACTGGTTGCGCAGCACCATCGAGTTGATCATCACGACCGACCCCTGGGACCGTTCCAGCGCGGGCGCCAGCTTCCGGGTCAGGTTGAGTGCCGCCAGCAGGTTGATGTCCAGGCCCTGCCGGATCGTCTCGAAATCTGCGTCGAGCACCCGCTCGTGCGGTGGTTGCACAAAAGCGTTGTGCACCACCGCGTCGACGACTCCGAACTCCTCGAGCGCCGACTCGGCGAGGTTCGTCACCGACGCGTCGTCGGTGAGGTCGGTCGGTACGGTCACCGCGGTACCGCCCAGGGCGCGGATCTCGTCGGCGACCTCCGTCAACCGCGACTCGGTCCGTGCGGCCAGGACGACCCGGGCACCGGCAAGCGCGCCGCGGACGGCCACCGAGCGTCCCAGCCCCGTACCCACCCCGGAGACGACCACGACCTTGCCCTCGAGCATCGCCGGCATCGTGGGCGCCACCAACTCGGCGGCCGTCACACCCGTGCCTGCGGATCGAGCACGACACTGAGCGAGACGATCCGGCCGTCGTCGTCGAACTCGAAGAGATCGCTGGCGAGGAAGTCGGGCATGCCCTCACGCTGGATCCGCAGCTGCATCGACGCGTACCGGCCGGTGACGACGATCGGCGAGTAGCGGCTGACCGTGAAGTCCACCTTCGCGTTCTCGGTGTCGAACCCGCGGATCTCCTCGATGCCCCGGTAGCTCCGGACGCCGAGCGGCTCGTGCTGAACGGCGTCGTCCGCGAACAGCGCGACCAGCTGGTCGACGTCGTGGTTGCCGAGGTGCTTCACGTACGACTCGACTACCGAACAGATTTCGTCTCTCGAGAGCAAGGAACGCTCCTTCCGTGATGGGTGGGTGGGTACTCGGGAAACGCACTCAGGCGATGACGCCGCGGCCGCGCAGGTGCTCGATGATCAACCTGCCCGCCTCCTCCGGAGACGTCGCGGTCGTGTCGATCCGCAAGTCGGGATGCTCCGGCGACTCGTACGGCGAGTCGACACCGGTGAAGTTCGCCAGCTCCCCGCGACGTGCCTTCTTGTAGAGGCCCTTGGGATCCCGCTGCTCGGCGACGTCGATCGGGGTGTCGACGAACACCTCACAGAACTGGTCGGACCCGACCAGCTCACGCGCCGCCTCACGCTCGGCGCGGAACGGAGAGATGAAGGACGCCAGGACGATCAGACCGGCGTCGGCCATCAGCCGGGCGACCTCGGTGACACGCCGGATGTTCTCCACCCGGTCCGCCTCGGTGAAGCCCAGGTCGCGGTTGAGACCGTGCCGGACGTTGTCGCCGTCGAGGAGGTAGGTGTGGCAGCCCAGCGCGTACAGCTGCCGCTCGAGCTCGTTGGCGATGGTGGACTTGCCCGAGCCGGAGAGTCCGGTGAACCACAGCACCTGCGGGCGATGGCCGTTCAGCGTCTGGCGCGCCTGCTCGTTCACGTCCACGGCCTGCCAGTGGATGTTGTCCGACCGGCGCAGCGAGTGCGCGATCATGCCGGCACCGACTGTCGTGTTGGTGAGCCGGTCGATAAGGATGAACCCGCCGGTGTCGCGGTTCGCTCTGTAGGCGTCGAACGGCACCGGCCGGTCGAAGCTGATGTTGCAGACGCCGATCTCGTTGAGCGCCAACGTGTTCGTCGCGGTCTTCTCGAGGGTGTTGACGTTGACCTTGTACTTGGGCTTGGTGATCCGGGCCTGCACGGTCATCGTGCCGATCTGACACAGGTACGGGCGTTCGGGCAGCATCTCGTGCTCGCCCATCCACACGACGTGCGCCTCGAACTGGTCCGCGACGCCGGGCAGTGCGTCCGCGGCGGCGAGGACGTCGCCGCGGCTGACGTCGATCTCGTCGGTGAGAGTGATGGTGACGGAGCGGCCCGCGGGCGCCTCGTCCAGGTCGCCGTCCATCGTGACGATTCGCGCGACGGCGGATTCCTTGCCGCTGGGCAGCACCCGCACCCGGTCGCCCGGCCGTACGACGCCGCTGACGATCTGTCCGGAGAAGCCGCGGAAGTCCAGGTCGGGACGGTTGACCCACTGCACCGGCATCCGGAAGGGGCTGCCCGCGAGTTCCTCGGAGATCTCGACGGTCTCGAGGTGCTCGATCAGCGTCGGGCCCTGGTACCAGGGGGTGTTCGGGCTCCGGTCGGTGAGGTTGTCGCCCATGTACGCCGACATCGGGATGGCGACGACGTTGGCGAGGCCGATCTCGTTCGCGAAACTCGTGTACTCGCTGACGATCTCGTCGAACACCTGCTGGGAGTAGTCGACAAGGTCGAGTTTGTTGACGGCGATCACCACGTGCCGGATGCCGAGCAGCGAGACGAGGTAGGAGTGCCTGCGGGTCTGGGTCAGCACACCCTTGCGGGCGTCGATGAGGATCACCGCGAGGTCCGCGGTGGACGCGCCGGTGACCATGTTGCGGGTGTACTGCTCGTGGCCCGGGGTATCGGCGACGACGAACTTGCGCTGCTCGGTGGAGAAGTAGCGGTAGGCGACGTCGATGGTGATGCCCTGCTCACGTTCGGCCGCGAGACCGTCGACGAGGAGCGCGAAATCGAGCCCTTCCCCCTGCGTGCCGCTCTTGCGCGAGTCGGCCTCGAGCGCGGTCAGCTGGTCCTCGAAGACCAGCTTCGACTCGTAGAGCAGCCGGCCGATGAGGGTGGACTTGCCGTCGTCGACGCTGCCGCAGGTGATGAAGCGGAGCATGGACTTGTTCGCGTGCCGGGCGAGGTACTGCTCGATGTCGTCGGCAATCAGATTGGACGGGCTTGTCATCAGAAGTAACCCTCCTGCTTCTTCTTCTCCATCGATGCGCTGCTGTCGTGGTCGATCACGCGACCCTGGCGCTCGGATGTGGTGGTCAGCAACATTTCCTGGATGATGTCGGTCAGCGACTCGGCGGTGCTTTCCACCGCGCCGGTGAGCGGGTAGCAGCCGAGGGTGCGGAACCGCACGCTCTTGAGCTCGGGCACCTCGCCGGGCAGCAGCGGCATCCGGTCGTCGTCGACCATGATCAGTGCCCCGTCACGCTCGACGACGGGCCGCTTCGCGGCGAAGTAGAGCGGGACGATCGGGATGTTCTCCTGCCGGATGTACTCCCACACATCGAGTTCGGTCCAGTTCGACAGCGGGAACACGCGCAGGCTCTCGCCGGGCGACTTACGGACGTTGTACATCCGCCACAGCTCCGGGCGCTGCTGCTTGGGATCCCACCGGTGCTCGGCCGAGCGGATCGAGAAGACGCGCTCCTTGGCGCGGGACTTCTCCTCGTCGCGCCGGGCGCCACCGAACGCCGCGTCGAACTTGTAGTGGTCGAGGGCCTGCTTGAGTCCCTCGGTCTTCCACATATCGGTGTGCGTCGCCGAGCCGTGCGTGAACGGGTTGATCCCCTTCTCCACACACTCCGGGTTCTTGTACACCAGCAGGTCGAGATCGCCGGCCGCAGCGGTCTCCTCGCGCAGCTTGTACATCTCGCGGAACTTCCACGTGGTGTCCACGTGCAGCAGCGGGAACGGCAGCCGCGACGGGTAGAACGCCTTGCGCGCCAAGTGCAGCATCACAGCGCTGTCCTTGCCGACCGAGTACAGCATGACGGGGTTCTCGCTCTCGGCGACAGCCTCGCGCATGATGTGGATGCTCTCGGCCTCCAGCCGTTCGAGATGGGTCAGGGTCTTGCTGGTTGTGGGACTGCTCATCGCGCGAGTGCCTCCAGTGCGGTGCCGGCCAGTTCGGGGCGGCAGATCAGTAGGTCGGGCAGCCAGGGGTTTTCCTGGTTGTAGATCGGTTCGGACCCGTCGATACGGGAAACATGCAGTCCGGCAGCGCGTGCGACGGCCACGGGGGCGGCGGAGTCCCACTCGTACTGGCCGCCGGAATGGGCGTAGATGTCGGCGTCGCCGCGGACCACAGCCATCGCCTTCGCACCGGCCGAGCCCATCTCGATCAGGTCGGCGCCGAGCGCGGTGGCCATCGCCATCACCGGTTCGGGCCTGCGGGTACGGCTGACGACGACGCGAGGGGCTCGCGGCAGCGGCCCGGCAGGTCCGGCCACGTCCACGGTCGAGTAGGTGGTCCCGAGCGCAGGCATCGCGACGGCGCCCGCGGTGAGCAGCCCGTTCTCGACGAGCGCGACGTGCACGGCCCAGTCGGTACGACCGAACTCGCCGAACTCGCGGGTGCCGTCGAGCGGGTCGACGATCCAGACCCGGTCGGCGGCGAGCCGGGCCGGGTCGTCGGCACCCTCCTCGGAGAGCACCACGTCGGCCGGGAACCGCCGCGCCAGCTCGGCGACGAGGAACTCGTGCGACAGCCGGTCGCCCGCGCCGCGCACCTCGGCCGGGTCGAGACCCGCCCGCTCGGCGTCCAGTCGATACGCCAGAAGGAGTTGCCCTGCAGCGGTGGCGATCTCGGCTGCAGCACGGTCCTCGACGGAGCCGCCGACGGTCGAGGGATGCGGCGTGAGGGCCGCGGCATCTGTGGTCATGCTGTGACTGTAGCCACAGAATGAACAATGTTCAATACTAGATCGAACATTGTTCATTCTGAAGCGGGCAGGCCTGCCCCGAACTGGACGGATACGGTGACGCGGTGAGCGAATCGAACGGCAAGTCGATCTACGGCGACGCGGGCGCGCGGCGGCGGCGAACATTGGACGCGGCGGCGGCCCTGCTGGACGAGGGTGGCTACTCCGCGCTCACGATCAGGTCGGTCGCGAAGAGTTCCGGCACCAGCACCGGCCTGATCTACCAGTACTTCGCGGACAAGCAGGAGATCTTCATCGCGCTGCTCAACGAGAGCCAGCTCGAGTCCACCGCCTACGTGGCCGCGCTGCCCCGCGACGGCGGCGTCGCCTCGCTGATCGCGGCGGTCATCCCGAACTCGGTACGGCAGTGGGCGCGAGTCGGGCGCATGACGGCAACCTGGCGCGACATCGAGGGCGCCACCCGGTCCGAACGCGAGTCCGTTCGCGAACTGCGCGTGACCGCGGAGCAGTACAACGAGGAACTCCGCCGGGCGCTTCTCGAGGCCGCGGAGGCGGAGGGCCGGACGCTGCTCGACGATCCGGCGCTCATCCGCTTCGTCCTGTCGGGACTGATGGGCGTTTCCGACACCATCGTCAACAGGTGGGCGCCGAATCTCGACGCGACGGAGTTCGCCGAGTTCTCCGCCGCCGTGATCACGCGCGGGATCACCGCACCGGGCGCTGCCGGTTAGGTGTACTCCACTCGCACCCTCTCGATGCGCCCGGTGAACGGGAACGGGGCCCGGTCGCGGTAGTCCAGCGACACCGGCGACCCGAGGCAGGTGCCGATGTCGAGGCAGTCGTTGGCGGTGAACAGCAGCGGCGCGCTGATCGGAACCGTACCCTCGGCGACGGTCGCGCCGTCGACCGCGAGCACCACCCGGAGCGGCCCGCCCAGCCGCGACTCGACGAACTCCGTGTCGACGGTGATCTTGTGGGTGCCCGGCGAAAGCCGGTCGGCGGACCGAATCTTGGTGCGCATCAGGATGAACAGGTTGTACTCGTAGCAGAGGTACCCGTCGTCCACGAAGCAGGTGAGTCCGCCCGAGTTGGAGCCGAGTGCGTAGAGGACGCCGCGCGGTTGGTGGTTCGCCTCGAGCTCGATCGTCACCCGGTTGTTCTTGTTGCCCAGTGCGGGAGCACAGAATTCGGGCATCCGGGTGATGTCACCGGAGAAGTCCCACTTCCGGTACGGCGGCGCGATCCGCATCTCGGGATGCATGGCGACCACCCACAGCCCGCCACCGACCGGAAGCACCTCGTTCTTGGCGGCCTCGATGGCGAACAGCTCGCGCAGCTGCGCCAGCTTCTTCGGGTGATCGGCGGCGAGGTCGTGGTTCTGGGTCCAGTCCTCGTCCAGGTTGTAGAGCTCCCAGGTGTCGTCGTCCGGGCTCCATTCCCCGATCCCCGGCGGCAGTCCCGCCACCCACGGTGCCCTCGGCCCGAAGGCCGACGCCATCCAGCCGTCGTGGTAGATCGCACGGCTGCCCATGATCTCGAAATACTGGGTGAGCTTGCCCGCCTTCGCATTCGGGTCCGTCAACGACTCGGCGAACCCGGCACCGTCGATGGGGTCCTGCGGGAATCCGTTCACCGTCCGCGGCGGCGTGACCCCGGCGATCTCGTACAGCGTGGGAACCACATCGTTGCAGTGCAGGAACTGGCTGCGCGGCACCGGATCCGGGTCGACCTTCGCGGGCCACCGCACCACCATCGGGTTGCGGGTGCCACCGAGATGCGAGGCGAGCAGCTTCATGCCCTTGTACGGCGTGCTGCCCGCCCACGCCCACCCGGAGTGGTACATGTTGTCCGTCTTGGGAGATCCGAGCACGTCGAGCCCGCCGAGATCCTCGAGCGCCGCGATGTGCTGGGCCGGGGTTGTCGGGATACCGTTCTGCGCGAGCAGTTCGCTGATGGTGCCGTTCTGCCCCTCGCCCGACGAACCGTTGTCGCCCCAGATGTACATGACGACGGTGTTCTCGCCGTAACCGAGCCGATCCACCTCGTCGAGCAGCCTGCCCACCTGGACGTCGCAATGCTCGGCGTAGCCGGCGGCCACCTCCATCAGCCGCCGCTGGAACGGTTTCTCGTCGTCCGGGATGTCGTCCCACGCCGTCATGGTCTGGTCACGCTCGGTCAGTTCCGCCTCGGGCGGGATCCAGCCCTTCTCCTTGGCGCCCGCGAAGGCCCGCTCCCGGTAGGCGTCCCAGCCGTCGTCGAACTTGCCGGCGTACCGGTCGGCCCACGGCTTCATCACGTGGTGCGGCCCGTGCAGGCAGCCGCTCGCCCAGTACATGAGGAAGGGCCTGTCCGCCTCGAACGCCTGATGCCTGCGCAGCCAGCCGATGGCGTCGTCCGCGAGGTCCTCGCTCAGGTGGTAGCCCTCCTCGGGGGTTTTCGGCGGCAGCACCACCGTCGTGTTCCGTACCAGGTTCGGCTCGTACTGCGAGGCCTCACCCGCGAGGAAACCGTAGAAGTACTCGAAACCCACACCGGTCGGCCAGTTGTCGAACGGCCCGGCCGCCGTCGTCTCCTCGGCCGGGGTGTTGTGCCATTTCCCGAACGCCGCCGTGCTGTAGCCGTAGTGCCGCAGCACTTCGGCAACAGTGGCGCTGGAGCGGGGGATGTGCCCGGAATAGCCGTCCCAGTCGTTCGCCAACTCGGCGATCTGCCCGTAGCCGACGCGGTGGTGGTTTCGACCTGTGAGCAGTGAGGCCCGCGTCGGCGAGCACATCGCGGTGGTGTGAAAGCGGTTGTAGCCCACGCCCTCGCCCAGCACCTTCTCGAGCGTCGGGGTGTTCACCTCCCCACCGAAAGCGCTCGGCAAGCCCGGACCGGCATCGTCGATCAGCACGATGATGACGTTCGGAGCGTCGTCGGGTAGTCGGCGCGGCTTCTCGCGGGGGCTGTACACCGACTCCTGCATGGTCCGGCCGGCCACGCTGCCCGACGGGGTCGGCGGGAACGGCAGCGTGTCGCCGCCGGAAATGGGGTCTGCGATCACGGTCGAACTCATGTGCTCTGTCCTCTCGCCGCCTAGCGAAACAGTCGAGCTTTCGACCCCACCACTTCAACACGTTGAAACGTCGTGTCGCGGCGTTTCGGGCACACTGGTCGGATGGGCTTCGACCGCGAGCAGCCTGCCCCCGAGCACCGCCGCCCCGACGGCGTCACCGACGCCGACGTCGCGGCGGTCGGCCGTCTGACCGAGGCGCTCGAGACCGTCGAACGGGCCCGCGGCCACCTCTACGAGTTCCATCAGCTGATCGGCCACGCGGACAACCAGCTCGGCGACGCGGTCGACGCGCTGGCCGCAGCCGGCCACCAGGACCTGGCCGCGCGACTACGTGAGGAACTACTCGGCCGCAACGTGCTGCCCGGGCGCTGGACCTTCCAGGCGGTCGAGGAGTTCGACGACGGCTACTGGTCGGAGTTCCGCGCCTTCGAGCAGACCGCCCGCGACGAGGTACTCGACGGCCGCCGCCACGTGTACGAGGCGGAGATGAAGGAAGGTCGCCGCACCCACGGCCGATCCGGCCACGAGGCCCGCCCGATCCAGGAGGGATGAGTAGTGGAGATCCTCAGCAGCCGAGTCATCCTGCGCCCGGCCGACTACCCCGCGACCCTCTCGTTCTACGGGCGCGCGCTCGGCCTGGCGGTGGCGCGCGAGTACCCGGGCGGCACCGTGTTCTACGCCGGACAGTCGCTGATCGAGATTGCCGCACACGGCGGTTCGGGCGGCGGGTCCCGCTTCGACGGCGCGATCTGGCTGCAGGTCCGCGACCTGATCCAAGCCCAGCTCGAACTCGAGCGCGCCGGGGTGGCGATCGTCCGGGCGGCCAGACAGGAGCCGTGGGGCCTGCACGAGATGTGGATCGCCGACCCGGAAGGCGTCCCGATCGTGCTCGTGCAGGTGCCCGAGGACCACCCGCTGCGTCGGGACACCCGCTAACCCGAGGGGTGTGGCGCCGACTCCCGGCGGGGCAGAGCGGGGCGGGCGACGAGTTCGACCACCAGCAGAGCCAGCGCGGCGAGCAGGATGGTCACCACCACGACGAGTCCGGACGGATAGCGCCAGAACACCACCGTCGCAATGGCAATCACGATGATCGCCACCCGCAGCGGCATCCGGAAGGTGGCCACCGACCGCTCGATCTGGTTCGGCTCGCGACCCTCCTTCGGCGCCCGCAGCGCATCCATCCCCCGCCGGTACGCCCGGCGCACGGCGGCGGCGGAGGTCGAGGTGCCGGACAGGTAGCCGATGATGCCGACGACCACCGCCGCCGCGAACACCGCGCGCAGCGTGGTGCGCAGCGGCACGATCAGGGTGTCGAACAGCACCGCCGCCGCATCGGGTGAGAGCGCGTCCGAGGGGATCGCGCCCAGGTAGACGGACCGCCCGATGCTGATGGAGACGGCGAGCAGCGCCATCGCCACCGCGAGGGACGCGCCCACCAGCGACAGCGCCCGCCGGCGGCCGTTCTTCGGCGCCGCCCACACCGCCGCGACCGCGACGAGCAGGGTCAGCCAGGGCAGCACGGTCGAGGCCTTCTGCAGCGCCGAGACCGCCCGCTGCGCCTTCACCAGGTCGGCGGATTCGAAGATCACGAACGTTGCGTTGACGTCGGGGAGCTTGTCCACGAACGAGAATCCGCGCTGAACGAGATTGGACTTCACGGTGTCGATGATCGCGGCGAGCGAGACGCTCACCTCACCCTTGTCGTTGACCTTCACGCTGCCCGAGGTGTCGCCGGTGGCTGCCGCGACGAGTTCCTGGTGCGCCTGGCGGTTGGCCTCGATCCACATCGTCTCGAACTGGCTCGAGGTGACCAGCGACGAGGCCGCATCGTGGACGAAGGACTTGGCCTGGCCGGCAATCACCGGGGCCAGCCCGACCACCGCGGACGGCACGCGGGGAGCGATCTCGGTCAGGGCGCCGAGGGCGTCGGCCGTCATCTTCTCCACGTCGACCCGGGTCATGATCTGATCTGTGATCTGATTCGCCAGCTCGGCCTGCAGCACCGGGTCGGCGGCCAGCGGGGTGACGGTCTGGACGTACCGGTCCGTGTCGAGGACCTCGCTGCGCGCGAACCGCGCGACCACCGATGCGTAGCCGAGTACCGCGACGAGCACCAGCAGCAGTCCGGTGGCGGTCCATCGCAGGGCCGGGTGCCCGCGGCGTGCCGGTTCCGAAATCCCCTGCGCTACCGCCCCAGTCGATTCCGGCCGTTGCTTCGCTTCGCGAAGTTCCGCGACCTCTCGTCGCAGCCGCAGTAGTTCGCTGCGCTCGTCGCCGGTCAGCGCGTCGTCCGACCCTGAGTCCGCCATCGCGGATCCCCTTCCGTCACGCCGCGCGCAGGGCGCCGCTCCCGCGACGAGTACACCAGAGTCGGCACCCGAACAACTCACCTACTGAGGATGATCCGCGGCGTCGCTCCTTGACGACGAACCACGACAGGGCGGACGATGTGCAACGATCCCGTCCCGCACGCCGCACGGCCCGAAGGCGGAGCCATGAGCGCTGACAGTCGCGGCCCCGCCCCGACACGAACCGGTACCGGCCTGATCCTGCCCGTGCTGGGCGCGAGCCAATTCCTGATGACGCTGGACAGTTCGGTGATGAACGTGTCCATGGCCTCCGTCGCCGCCGACCTCGATACCACCATCACCGGCATCCAAACCGCCATCACCCTCTACACCCTGGTGATGGCGACGCTGATGATCACCGGCGGCAAGATCGGGACGATCCTCGGCCGACGGCAGACGTTCGCATTGGGACTGATCGTCTACGCCATCGGCTCCACCACGACGGCCCTGGCGCCGAATCTGCCCGTGCTCCTGGTCGGATGGTCATTCCTCGAAGGCGTCGGCGCCGCGCTGATCATGCCGGCGATCGTCGCCCTGGTCGCCGCGAACTTCCCCGCCGAACGCCGGCCCGCCGCGTACGGACTGATCGCCGCGGCCGGCGCGATGGCCGTGGCTGCGGGACCACTGATCGGCGGCGCCGTCACCACCTTCGCCTCCTGGCGGTACGTGTTCGCCGGTGAGGCGGCGATCGTCGCGGCGATCCTGCTGGTGCTGCGCCGCATCGCGGACGTGCCCCCGCAACGGGTCCGGCTCGACCTGCTCGGCTCGGCACTGTCGGTGCTGGGCCTCGGTCTGGTCGTGTTCGGCGTGCTGCGCTCGAGCGAATGGGGATGGGTTCTGCCCCGGCCGGGGACCACCGTCCTGCTCGGGCTTTCGCCGGTGTTCTGGCTGATCCTCGGCGGACTGCTGGTGACCTACGCATTCCTGCGCTGGGAGACGCACCTGTCCCAGACGGACGGCCGGCCTCTGCTGGACGTGACTCTACTGCGCAACCGCCAGCTCACCGGCGGGCTGACGATGTTCTTGGCTCAGTTCATGATTCAGGCCGGCGTCTTCTTCGCCGTGCCACTGTTCCTGTCGGTGGTTCTCGAACTGAGCGCCCTCGACACCGGCATCCGACTGCTGCCGCTGTCGGCCGCGCTGCTGGTCGCGGCCGCCGGCATCCCGAAGATGTGGCCGCACGCGAGCCCTCGCCTGGTGGTGCGTATCGGACTCGGCGCCATGCTCGTCGGCATCGTGATCCTCGCGGCGGGCATGGACCCGGGTGCCAACGCGGGTGTCGTCGCGATACCGATGTTGTTGATGGGAATCGGTCTCGGCGCGTTGGCATCTCAACTCGGCGCAATAACGGTCTCGGCGGTGCCGGACGACAAGAGCCCGGAGGTCGGCGGCCTGCAGAACACCGCAACCAACCTGGGTGCCTCGTTGGGGACCGCGCTGATCGGCTCGGTACTGATCGCCACCCTCGGCACTTCCGTGCTGGCGGGGATCGAGGGCAATCCCGCCGTACCCGCCTCGGTGCAGGCGCAGGCCACCACGGAACTGAGCGGCGGGGTGCCCTTCCTGTCCGACACCCAGTTGCGCGCCGCGCTCGACCAGGCATCGGTGCCCGCTGCCACCACCGATGCGGTCGTCGAGGTGAACGCCCAGGCCCGGCTCGACGCGCTGCGGGTGGCGTTCGCACTGGCCGCGTTGCTCACGGCGGGGGCGCTGCTGGCCAGTGGCCGAATCCCCCGTCTCCCGGCATCGGCGTGAACGGACCGTTCAGGCTCACCAGCGACCTGAACGGTCCGTTCACGCGCAGCACTACTTGCGCAGCGCGTCGGCGATCTGGTCGGCCTGCGCCTGGCTCTCCATGAGCTGACGCAGCAGCCACAGCCGCAGTACCCGGGCCACCGCGCCCGCGAGGTACACCGCGCCACCGAGCACGGTCAGCGCGAGGAAGGCGGACGCCAGGATCTGGTACGACGCGATGTTGCGCAGGTCCGACTGCGTCAGCGAGGAGAAGTACAGGATGAACGAGACGAGCGTCCCGACGACCATCAGCACCAGGCCGACGATCCGGGCCTTGCCGTCACCGGACGACTGACCGCCCTTGAGCTTCATTTCCTCGACATCCTTCTTGAACTGCTCACGACGCTCTTCCGCCACAACGGTCATCGTCATCCTCCTAGGTAACTGGTTGAAAGTTCACGGTCGATTTCCTGCGGGTCGCCGGAGCGAACCACGCGGCCCTGCAGCATCAGCGCCGCGGAGGTGGCAATGGGCAGTACCGCGCGGGCGAACTGCTCGGCCACCAGGATGGACAGGCCCTCGGCAGCCAATTGACCGACGATGTCGTACATCTCGGTGACGACCCGCGGCGCCAGGCCCATCGAGAGCTCGTCGAGCAGCAGCACCGTCGGCGCCGTGCCGAGTGCACGGGACAGGGCGAGCATCTGCTGCTCGCCGCCCGACATCGAGCCGGCGAGCTGGCTGCGCCGCTCCCCGAGCCTCGGGAAGCGTTGGTAAGCAGCGGATTCCAGCTCGTCGAGGCTGTGCCCGGTGCCCGTCGCGACCCACAGGTTCTCGCGCACGGTCAGGTTCGGGAAGACGCCCCGCCCCTCGGGGATCGAGCACACCCCGAGCCTGGCCAGCTGGGATGCGTCCGCGCCGTTGACGACTCGTCCGGCCAGCCGGAACTCGCCCGCCGTCACCGGCTGCAGGCCGGAGCACACCTTCAGCGCGGTGGTCTTGCCGCCGCCGTTGGGCCCGAGCAGCGCGACCACCGAGCCGGGATGCAGCACGAGGTCCACGCCGTGGAGTACCTCGATGGCGCCGTACGCGGACCGCACCCCGGACAGTTCGAGCAGCGGCTCCGGCCCCGTTGCGGCGGAATCCGATTCGGCGACGCTCACCGACGTTGTCATGCCACCGCCTCCGTTCCGATGTAGGCCGCGATGACCGCGGGGTCGTTGCGCACATGCTCGGGTGTGCCGGACGCGATCAACGCGCCGTAGTCGAGCACGTGGATCTGCGAGCACACCTTCATGACCAGCGGCAGGTCGTGCTCGACCAGACAGATGCCGAGGCCGTCCGCGGCCAGCCGGACCAGCAGGTCCGCGAAGTCCTCGGTCTCCTTCTCGGTCTGCCCCGACGCCGGCTCGTCGAGCAGCAGCACCCGCGGATCGGTCATCAGTGCCCGCGCCACCTCGACTACTCGGGCGCGACCGGTCGGGATGTCGGAGACGTCCTTGCCCGCGACGTCGGCCAGTCCGGTCAGCTCGAGCAGCCGGTCGGTCTCGGCCTCGAGGTCCTTGCGGTGCCGCCGCGACCCGGTGCGATGGATGTCCCCGGCCACACGGAGGTTGTCGCGCACCGACAGCGACAGGAACAACTCCAGCCGCTGGAAGGTGCGGGCCAGACCCATGCGGGCCCGCTTGTACGGGGCCTTCGAGGTGACGTCGACGCCGTCGATGAACACCTTGCCCTCGCTGGGCTTCTGCAGGCCGGTGACGGTGTTGAACAACGTCGTCTTGCCGGCACCGTTGGGGCCGATCAGCCCCGTGACGGTGCCGCGCTCGACTGCGATGCTCGCTTCCTTGACCGCGGTGTGCCCGCCGAAGCGGACCGTGATGCCGCGGGTCTCGAGCAGCGGTGTGCCGGTGGACGATTCACCGGACGACGTGGACTCAATGGACGGCATTGACGATCAACTCCTTGGCCTCGGTGGTGTCGATCTCGGGGGCCGCGTGCCGACCCACCGCGACCTCCGCGGATGCCGGCGTCTGTGCCGGCTGCGAACTCGGGCGCTGCGCGGGCAGGCCGAGGTCGCGCTCGACCCTCGCAAGGTCCTCCCCGGAGTACGGCTCGGCGACGCCGATGTCCTCGACCGGCGTGACCTCCCGCGCCTCCAACTCCTCCGCGGTGAGCACCTTCGACGGCATCAGCCATTCACCGACCACCGGCAACGCGAACACCGTGACGATGGTCAGCGAGGCGAACCACCAGTTGTCGAGCACACCGGTCAGCGCCAGCACGTACAGCACCGCCACGAACGCGCCGCCCCCGATGAGCACCGGCTTGGCGCCGGACAGCTTGCGATAGCCCTCGATCACCTGGTGCACGCTGCCGCTGGGGTTCTTTCCGACGCCGATACCGATCAGCGCGGGGCTGACCGCGGCGATGTGGCCGAGCAGCAGGTACAGCCCCTCGAGTTCGGGTTGTGTCTTCGCCAGGTTGTTGAACGAGACCATGATGACGGCGAAGCCCACGCCGGACATGACGCCGCCGAAGAAGGCGCCGCTGACGTAGCCGATGCCTGCGACCACTGTCAGCATCAGCAGCGAGAGGCTGACGATGATGGTGAACGACTCGCCCGAGACCGAACCCATGGCGCTCGACATCAGGATGCCGCCGAGCCCGGCGATCGCCGCCGAGATCATGAACACGCTCAGCTTCAGCTTGACCAGGCTCTGTCCCAGCATCGCCGAGGCGGCCGGGCTGTCCTTCATCGCGGCCAGGCGACGGCCGTAGCCGCTGTTGCGCAACGCGATAACCGCGACGCCGAGCACCGCGAACAGCACCGTCGCCGTCATCAGGAAGGTGGTCTTGTTCTGCAGGTCCAGCGGACCGATCTGCAGTGGCGGGATCACCAGCGAGCCGCCGGTGAACAGCGAGAACTTGTGTCCGAACAGCTCGCGCTCGGTGGTGTCGCGCAGCACCATGTTGCTCAGGAAGACGCCGAACGCCATCGTGGCCAGCGCGAGGTACAACCCGCGTAGCCGCAGCGCGGGCAACGCGACCAGACCACCGACCAGCGCCGCGACCAGCACGCCGAGCACGACACCGACTATGGTGAGCCGCTGCGCCAGACCGGATCCGTTGATGCCGAAGTGGTAGACGACGATCGTGGCCACCGCACCGAACGACAGTGGCGCAAGGTTCAATTCGCCGGCGTAGCCGGTGAGCACCGTCAGCGACAGCGCGATGATCGCGAAGGTGATGCCGATGGTGAGGGTGGAGATCGCGGACTCCACCATCAGCAGCCGGATCAGGTACACGATGACGACCAGCGCGACACCCCAGGCGATCGCCTTGCGAACACTCGGCACGTGGTAGCGCTCCCGGGTCCGCACCGCCGCGCCGCGCAGGCGGTCCTGCGGCAGCACGATCAGCACCACGAACAGCGCGATCATCGGCAGCGACACCCGCAGGTTCGAGGTCCACGTCCAGGTGGTGGGTGCGTACCCGAGCAGGTAGGTACCTGCCAGACCGAGCACCAGCGCACCGACGAAGGTGCGGGGAATGCTCCGGAGCCTGCCGAACATGGCGGCCGCGAACGCGTCGATCACCAACAGCGTCAAGAAGTTTGCCTCGAGGGTGCCACCGCTGATCGGGGTGACCAGGATGCCGGCGAGCACCGCGAGCATGGAACTGAGCGCCCACGAGAAGCCTGCGATCCGCTCGGGGTTGTGCCCGCTGAGCCGCAGCAGGTCCGGGTCGTCGACGACGCCGCGCATGGTCGTGCCCATCCGGGTCCGCGTGAACAGCAGCCGCAGACCGACGGCGATGGCGATCGCGGCGACGAGGCAGATGATTTCGTGCACATGGACGGTGGCACCGAAGAACGAGACCTTCGCGTTGTCACCGAAGAACATCTTCAGGGTGCGCGGATCCTCGGGGTGCCAGAACCACTGTGAGAGGAAGAGCATGCCGAGCATGATCGAGACGGTGACCACGATCTTGGTCACGTCGGCAGTGTCGCGCAGGCCCCGCATGATCAGGAAGTAGAGGGCCAGACCCATCAGCGGTCCGAAGACCCCGAGCACGATCAGCAGTGCCAGCGGGGTCGGGATACCCCACCCGACGCTGAGCTGCCAGTAGAAGAACGCACCGAGCATCGCCTGCGCGCCGTGAGCGAAGTTGAAGATGCCGGAGGTGTTGTAGGTGAGCACCAGCCCGGATGCTGCGATCGCGTACACGGACCCGAGCACCAGGCCCAGGATCGTGAACGTCACGAATGTGTCCATGTGAAGAACCCTCTGTCTTGAGAGATGCGGCGGTGCCGCAGTGGTGCGCTCCCGGAGTCCTGGGACTCCGCAACCGCACCACTGCGGCGGGCCGCGTTACGCCTTGGGCTTGATCACGTTCGGGTTCATGTACTTCGACGAGATGCGGTCGGGGCCGAGGGCCGTTCCCCAGGTCCCCGGGTCCGTCTTGATCAGGTACTTGTCGTTGCACTCGAACTCGCCGGCGGTGGACGGGAACGCCTGGGTGAACTTGTCACCCTTCAGCGAGACCATCAGGCCGCACTTGGCCGGAATGTTTGCACCGGGATCGGTGACCGCGTGCAGTCCGCCTGCGTCCCACTTGTGGATCTTGGAGAGCTCGTCGACCATGCACTGACGGGTCAGGTCCGATCCGCATTCCTTCGCCGCGGTCGCCCACAGCAGGAACGAAGAGGTGGACTGCATGCCCAGCAGCGCGGTCTTACCGCCCTTGGCGGAGACCAGATCCTGGTACTTCTTGACCGCCGGCACCTTGTCGGCGTTCTCCAGCATCTGGAAGGTCATGTCTGCGTTCAGGTTGTCGAGGACGCCGCTGTCCTTGTTGAACTGCTGCGCGGCGTTTCCGTACCAGGTGGCCTCACCGAAGATGATCGGGTCGATGCCGACCTGCTGGACGGCCTTGAAGAAGTTGAACTCGGCCGGCACCGGCGAACGCGAGGTCCACAGACCCTTGACGCCGCACTGCTTGTACTTCTCCGCGAACGGCACGTAGCTGGGTTCACCCTGGTAGTTGAGGGTGACGCCGCAGTCCTTGAGCTTGAACCCAGCGGCCTCCGCCATCGACCGGGTCTTGGCCAGCGACGTAACGATCGTCGGCATGGTGGAGCCGACCAGATCGAAGTCGTTCTTCAGGTCCGGGTGCATCTGCCCCATCTGGAACCAGGCCGCCGCGTTCGCGTAGTCCACAGGGAAGGGCACGCCCTGGTAGGTCATCGGGCCGTTCGCCGCATCGGGCGAGACGGTGAAACCGGGGACGGCGGCCAGGTTGCACGCGACCCGCGTCTGCTCGGCGGTCTGGTCCATCGCGAAGCCGTTCCCGACCATCATGAACTGGGACCCGCAGGCCTCCTGCATGACCGTGTTGGCGTTGGTCATCGCGGCGTCGTAGTCGGTGCCGACGACCTTGCGGCCGTTGATGCCGCCCTGCTGGTTACACCAGTCGATCATCGCGGAGACAGCGTCGGACATCTCCTTGTTCAGTCCGGGGCTCTGCGCGAAACCGCGGTCGTCGCCGTACCCGATCTTGATCTCGGTGTCGCTGACGCCCTGATCGGTGGAGCCCTTCGCGTCACCCTTGCCGCACGGCGAGTCCAGAGTGCCGAACTTCGCGTCCGAGGCCGAAGCCGAGGCGGAGCCACCCGATCCGCTGCCCGAGGACGGAACGCCGGCGTCGCCGCCGCGATCCGACGCGCAGGCCGAGACCAATGCTGCCGAGAGAGCGAGGGCCGCCACAAGCTTGGCGGTCTTCTTTGGTTTCACGTTCGGTGTCTCCATTTCTTCGTGCGGTCGAGAGACGTGTTCTGCGTCACTCGATGCGGGGAAACTAGTCAGCGCGGCCGAGTCCGCATTCGACATGTCCCGCTCAGTGAGACCTCGCGGTGACGGTCGCCACACCGATCTCAGCCTGTGACGATCCGCACCGGATCGGAGGGGGTAACGGACCTGCGCACCGGATATCGGGGCGAGCCCGGACGCTGACGCGCGGCATGTGCCGGAAAGCACGCCCGAACAGCGGGGACTGACTCGACTTTTACGCCGCCGTAACGGAAGATCAAGGCTTGTGAACGCGGAACTCATCGTTCTTCTCGTCGTGGTCGTCACAGCCCTCGGGTTCGACTTCACCAACGGCTTCCACGACACCGGCAACGCGATGGCAACGTCCATCGCGACCGGGGCTCTTCGACCGAAGGTCGCGGTGGCGCTGTCCGCAACGCTGAACCTGGTCGGCGCGTTCCTGTCAGTCGAGGTCGCCGCCACCGTCGCCAAGGGCGTGGTGAACCTCGGCACCGTCAGCGGTGAAGCCTTGCTGTTCATCGTGTTCGCCGGACTCGTCGGCGGCATCATCTGGAACCTGGCGACGTGGCTGTTCGGCATCCCGTCGAGTTCCTCGCACGCACTGTTCGGTGGGCTGATCGGCGCGGCCATCGCCGCGCTCGGCATGAACGGCGTCGAGTGGTCGGGCGTACTGAGCAAGGTGATCGTCCCCGCGGTCCTCGCGCCGGTGGTCGCCGGACTGGTCGCGGCCAGCGGCACCTGGCTGATCTACCGCATCACCTCCGGGGTGCGTGAGGACACGAAGGAGTCCGGGTTCCGGCTCGGCCAGATCGGTTCCGCCTCCCTGGTCTCGCTCGCCCACGGCACCAACGACGCCCAGAAGACGATGGGCGTGATCTTCCTGGCGCTCGTCGCGCACGGCACCATCACGGCGGACTCGGAGATGCCGTTCTGGGTCAAGCTCAGCTGCGCGGTCGCCATCGCACTCGGCACCTACCTCGGCGGGTGGCGGGTGATCCGCACGCTCGGCAAGGGGCTGGTCGAGATCGCAGCCCCGCAGGGCATGGCCGCCGAGGCCTCCTCGGCCGCGATCATCCTCACCTCGAGCCACCTCGGCCTGCCGCTGTCGACCACCCACGTCGCGACCGGCTCGATCATGGGCACCGGGCTCGGCCGTCGCGGCGCCGAGGTGCGCTGGGGTGTGGCCGGACGGATGGCGGTCGCCTGGCTGATCACCCTGCCGTCGGCGGCGCTCGTCGGGGCGATCTGCTGGGGCATCGCCCACCTGATCGGCGGACTACCCGGCGTGCTGGTGGTGTTCGCGATCCTGCTGGTCCTGGCCGGCCTGATGTACGTCCGCTCGCGGCGTCAACCGATCGATCCGAGCAACGTCAACGCCGACTGGGCCGGTGGGCTCGAGCCCGCCGACGTCGCCGCCGAGATCCCCGCTCCCCCCGCCGCCCCGGCCCCCGCTCCCGCACCGGCCCCGGCCGCGGCGCGGGTCGAGCGGTCCAGCAACGTGAAGGCCTGAGTATGGATCTGCTGACGAAAACACTCGATTCGCTGTGGCAGGTGGTCCTGGTCGGCCTCCTCCTCGGCGCCGGACTTCCCGCCCTGTTCGCCTTCGGACTGCGACTGCTCGGGTCGGGCACGACCGCGACCACCGAGGCGGGCAGCGCAACCACCACCCGCAGTCCGCTCGCCGTGGCCGGAGCGGTGACCTGCTTCGCCGTCGTGGTGATCGCCATCGTGACCGGCATCCTGTTCATCATGTCGGACTTCCTCGGCAACACTTTCGGCATCGAACTGTTCTAACGTTCGAACCGTTCCACCCGTCGAACTGTTCTGACATCGGCCCCGGAGTCGAGAGGCAACGTTTGTGACCAGCGCCAAACCGTCGTTTCCACTGTCGGTCATCAAGTGGCTGCGCGCCGGCTACCCCCAGGGCGTCCCACCCAAGGACCGGATCCCGCTCGTCGCCCTGCTGCACCGGAAGCTGAGCGCCGAGCAGATCAAGGACGTCGCCGTTGCGCTCGCCGAGGCCCGCGGCGAGGGCCAGGACCCCGTGATCACCCGGAACGAGATCGGCGAGCTGATCGAGCAGACGACCCGCAGTGCGCCGTCGGACGGCGACATCGCGCGGGTGGCCTCGGTGCTCGCCGCCGCCGGCTGGCCGCTCGCGGACCCGTCCCCGCTGGTCGACCCCGAACCGCCGACCGATTCCGACCCGGCGAAGTAGAAGGGACAGCACCCGTGGCCCTTCCTCCGCTTCTCACCTCGATACTCGGCTGGTTGCGCGCCGGGTATCCCAACGGTGTGCCCGAACAGGACTACATTCCGCTGATCGCGCTGCTGCGACGCCGGCTCTCCGACGACGAGGTCCGCACCGTCACCGATGCACTGATGAACCAGGCCTCCTCGCACATCGACAGGATCGACATCGGCGTGCTGATCACCAAGGTGACCGACGAGATGCCGCTCGAGTCCGACGTGGAACGGGTCCGGGCTCACCTCGCGGCGGGTGGTTGGCCGCTCGACGATCCGACGAACCCGACGTAGCGTCACCCGCCCCCTCGACACTGATACCCCCGCCGCCGCAGCTGTGCCGGGGGTATCAGTGTCAGCGGGGAGCGGGTCACATCGAGAGGATGCGCAGCACCAGCGCGGCGACTGCGATCAGGCCGAGCATCGCCGGCGGCGCGATCGCGTGGTCACCCGCCCGCAGGTGCGCGGCGACGGCGCTGACGAAGTACAGGATCAGGCCGATCGCCGCCGCGATACCGATCGCCGGGATCGCGAGTCCGACGAGCAGTCCGAGCGCACCGGCCAACTTGACCACGCCGAGGCGCGGGATCCATGCCTCGGGGACGCCGAGTCCGGTCAGACCCTCGACCAGTTTCTGGTTGCGCGTGATGTCGGCGTAGGCGGAACCGCTGACCGCGAGGGCCAGGATCACGGCGACGACGGCGTAGGCAATGAACATGTCTTGACTCCAATGATATGTGCGAAACAATCGTTGAAAGCTATCAACGATTCTTTCACTTCCACAATTCTTCCGCTGATACGGTGGTGGGATGCGAGCAGTACCTGACCCCGGCGCCCCCACCGACCGCCTCGGGTTCCTGCTCGCCCTGCGCGGCGAGGCCACCAGCGCCCGGATCCGCGGCGCCCTCGCAGTCGCCGGCTTGTCCCCGCGCCACGCCCTGACGTTGCTGCATCTCGGCTCCGGACCGATGAGTCAGCGTGGGCTCGCCGACACCCTCGAGGTCGACCCCAGCCAGCTCGTCGCGATCCTCAACGATCTCGAGCGCGACGGACAACTCGAACGCCGGCGCGATCCGGCCGACCGGCGCCGCCACATCGTGGAACTCACCGAGTCCGGCACGGCGACGCTCCGGGCGATGGACACGGCGCTCGACGAGGCGGAACGTGAACTGTTCTCCGCCCTCTCCGGGCCCGACCGGGCCGCGCTGCGCAACCTGCTCGAGCGGGTCTCGGCCACCGACCGTCGCGAGTGCACGGAGGACTGAGGCGGTGCCCGGCCTACTGCAGACCCTGCCCGTCCCGTCCGGTCCGGCGGCCGCCGAGGCTCTCCCGATGCTCGATCGCGCACTGTCCGGCGGTGGCGAGGCCCTGCTGCCCGTGCCCGCGGGCGACGGCCGCGAGATCGCCCGACTGACCGACGCGCTGCGCCCCGGCGAACCGATCGACGACTCGATCGCACTGGTCGTCGCGACGTCCGGAACCACCGGAATCCCCAAGGGCGCCATGCTCACCGCTGCCGCGCTGCGAGCCAGCGGCGAGGCCACCCACGCCCGGGTCGGCGGACCCGGATCGTGGCTGTTGGCGCTGCCGCCGCATCACATCGCCGGGCTGCAGGTCCTGCTGCGCGGCCTCCTCGCGGGCACCGAACCGGTAATCGTCGACGTGGCACGGGGTTTCGATCCAGCCGCACTGCCCGCGGCGGTCGCGACGATGACCGGACCGCGGCGGTACACCTCGCTGGTGCCAACCCAGCTGGTCAAGGCCCTCGACCATCCCGGTGCGACCGCGGCGCTCGCCGAACTCGACGCCGTCCTGCTCGGCGGGGCCGCCACGCCCGCACCGGTGCTCGCCCGCGCCGTCGCCGCGGGCATCACGGTGGTGCGCACCTACGGGATGAGTGAAACGTGCGGCGGCTGCGTGTACGACGGCGTGCCCCTGGACGGGGTGCGGGTGCGGATCGCGGAGGACGCCAGGGTGCTGCTCGGCGGTCCGGTGCTGGCCTCGGGATACCGCAGGCTCCCCGACCATCCTGCGTTCGCGGAGCCTGGCTGGTTCCGCACCGACGACTCCGGCACCGTGACCGACGGGGTGCTGCGCGTCCTGGGCCGGCTCGACGAGGCGATCTCCACCGGCGGGCTGACCGTGGTCCCGCAGGTGGTCGAGGCTGCGCTGGCCGGTCATCCCGCGGTCGCGGAGTGCGCGGTGGTCGGACTACCGGACCCCCGGTTGGGCCAGAGGGTGGTCGTGGCGGTGGTGCCCACGCCGGGCGCCACGCCGACACTTGCCGAACTGCGCGCACACGTCGAGGCCACCCTCGACCCGACCGCGGCACCGCGCGAGCTGCACCTGCTCGACGCGCTGCCGGTGCGCGGGCCCGGCAAGGTGGACCGCCGAGCACTGGCCGCGAGGTTGTCCGCGCCCCGATGACCAAGGGCTGAGCGGGAACTGACGGTTCGCCGTCGATCCTGGGACGAGCCGCGGGTTCCCGTTCGATCTGTCAGCGGGGCCCGATACCGCGCAGCACCGTGGTCACCAGCGCGCCGACCTGCTCGTCGCCCGGTTCCTCGGGCAGGGGCTGCTCACCGCGCAGCAGGCCGCGCAGGACGAGGTCGTGCCACGCACCGCTGATCATCGCCACCGCGGCGTCGACGTCGGCGCCGCGGTCCACCCTCCCGAGCTCGCGCTCGCCGCGCAGGTAGTCGGCAAGGACCACCCGCAACGACGGCACGTCGCCTTCGCCGGATGCATACGCGGACAACACCTTCGGCTGAGCCAGCGCCCCGGCGAAGGCGGGCAGGATCGCGCGGTGCAGGGCGAAGCCGCGACGCACCAGCGTCCGCAGGTTCTCCGCGACGACGCCGGCTCCGGCCGTGGGCACCGCACCCACGAGGCCCGCCTCGACCGCGCGCACGTGCGCGCCGAGTCCGAGCGCGAGGAGCTCCTCCTTGTTCGCGAAGTGGTTGTAGAGCACCCCGTCCGCGACCTCGGCCTCCCGGGCGATGTCGCGGACCGTCACGCCGGCGGTGCCGCGCCGCGCGATCAATCGCTCGGCGGCCGCGATCAGGTGTTCGCGCAGGCTCGCGTCGCCGGGTACGGCGGCCGCTCTTCTCGGTGACATCGCGGTCAATCGTAGGCTGCGCCTCGGGCTGCCTACGTCGGAGTCAGGGCCGCACCGCCTGCACCAGCCAGGCGGTGCCGCGCAGCCGGACCGCGTCGTCACGCTCGAACGGCCGCAGCGCAGCGGTGAGCGCGCGGCGCAGCCGGTCGGTCGCGGCGGCGTCGGCCTCGCGCAGCGCGAACCGGACCGGCCCCCAGTTGCCGAGGAACTCGGCGGCGTCGACGGCGTCGCGACCCCACACCTGCTCGGCCGACGCCGGGGTCACCCGCACGGAGTCGAACCCGGCCGCGGCGAGCACCTCCTCGATACGCGCGGGGTCGGCCAGCGAGGTCGGTCCGGTGTGCGACTCGTCCGGCCGCCAGGGCAGGAGGTCCGCAACCGCGCCGAGCACGGTGCCGAGGTCGTCGCGCAGGCCGCGCATGCTCAGGAAAGCGATCCGGCCGCCCGGCCGCAGCGCACGTCGGATGTTCGCGAACGCGGCGACCGGATCGGCGAAGAACATGATGCCGAACCGGCTGAGGGCGACGTCGAACTCGGCGTCGACGAAGGGGTACACCTGCGCATCCCCGCGGACGAACGAGACGTTCCCGATCCCCTCCGCCTGCGCGGTTGCGCGCGCCCGCGCCAGCATCGGCTCCGACAGGTCCAGACCGGTCGTGTGACCGCCCGCCGCAGCCCGGGCGGCGAGCCGGGCGGTCTGCCCGTTTCCGCAGCCGACATCGAGGACGCGGTCGCGCTCCCCGGGCGCGGCCGCGGCCAGCAAGGCGTCGTTGAAACCGATGTTGACCTGGTCGTACCGGTCCTGATTGGCGGCCCAGTGGTCACCCTCGTAGCCATTCCAGGCCTCGGCCTGTGCGGTGTTGACGATCGCGTCCATCGAACCCTCCTCATTATGAATGACCATTCATGAACACATGTTCATAATGTGGCTCGCCTCTCGCCCTGTCAACAGCGCGCATGCACGGCGCAAGGGGCATGCAAGTGGCGGGCCGCAAGGTGGTGACAACACCGATCCGAGAGGACACACACATGAACCTCACCGCTCCCCCCGCCATCGAGGCGGTCGGGCTGGTCAAGCGCTTCGGCGACAGCGTCGCCGTCGACGGCGTCAGCCTCACCGTCCCGACCGGCACCGTCTACGGCGTCCTCGGCCCCAACGGCGCCGGCAAGACCACCACCGTCCGGATGCTCGCCACCCTGCTGCGGCCGGACGCCGGGCAGGCCCGGATCTTCGGCCACGACGTGGTCCGCGAGTCGACGGCCGTGCGGTCGCTGGTCGGGGTCACCGGCCAGTACGCCTCCGTCGACGAGGACCTGTCCGCCACCGAGAACCTGGTGATCTTCTCCAGGCTGCTCGGACTCTCCCGCACCGAAGCCAAGCGCAAGGCCACCGAACTGCTCGAGGAGTTCGACCTCGTGGAGGCCGCGAGCAAGCCGCTGAAGAACTTCTCCGGCGGCATGCGCAGGCGCCTCGACCTCGCTGCCAGCCTGATCTCGCACCCGCCGCTGCTGTTCCTCGACGAACCGACGACCGGACTCGACCCGCGTACCCGCGCCCAGATGTGGGAGACCATCCGCAGGCTCGTCGCGGAGGGCTCCACGGTGCTGCTCACCACCCAGTACCTCGACGAGGCCGACCAACTCGCCGACCGGATCGCGGTCATCGACCGCGGCAAGGTCATCGCCGACGGCACCGCCGACGAACTGAAGGCCTCCGTCGGGGTGTCCTCACTGCAACTCAAACTCGTCGACAAGACGCGGGTCGACCAGACCCGGTCGCTGCTCGTCGAGTCGCTCGGCGTCGAGGTCGCGATCACGCCGGAGGCGGGCCGGCTCACCGCTCCGATGACCGATCCGTCGGTCACGCCCGAACTGCTGATCCGGTTGCGCGAGCACGGGATCGACGTGGACGAGATCACCGTCAGCAAGCCGAGTCTCGACGAGGTCTTCCTCACCATCACCGGCCACGGAGCCGACGAATCCGATTCCACCGCAGCCGAATCCGACACCGAACGGAGCGTGGCATGACCACCACCACCCTCGCACCCGAGACCAGGGCCGCACACCCCAGCTCGCCGCCCTTCATGCGCTCGATCAGCCTGAGCCAGTCCGTCTCGAACTCGCTGACCATGGCGTACCGCGGACTGCTCAAGCTCAAGTACAACCCCGAGCAACTGTTCGACGTGGTGATCCAGCCGCTGATCTTCACGGTGATGTTCACCTACATCTTCGGCGGCGCGGTCTCCGGCGACGTCAAGTCGTACCTGCCTATCATCATCCCCGGCATTCTCGTGCAGACCGTCGTCACCGCCTCCATCGTCACGGGCACCCAGTTGCGGGAGGACATGGACAAGGGCGTGTTCGACCGCTTCAGATCCCTTCCCATCGCACGCATCTCACCGCTCGCGGGGGCGCTGCTGTCCGACGTGGTTCGCTACGCCATCGCCACCACCATCACCTTCGCGATGGGCATGGCGATCGGTTACCGCCCGCAGGGCGGCGTGGTCGGCATCGTCGCGGCCGGCCTGCTGGTGATGGTGTGCGCCTTCGCGATCAGCTGGATCTTCGCGTTGATGGGTGTGCTGATGAACAAGGCCTCTGCGGTACAGGGCATCTCGATGCTGGTCCTGTTCCCGCTCACCTTCATGTCCAACGCCTTCGTCCCCGCCGACACCATGCCCGGCTGGATGCAGGCCTTCGTCAAGGTCAACCCGGTCTCGCACCTGGTGACCGCGGTCCGTGAACTCGTCAACGACGGTCACTTCGGCATCCACGTGGTGTGGTCACTGCTCGGCGCCGCCGTCATCATCGCCGTGATGGCGCCGCTGACTGTCCGCGCCTACATGCGCGAGGCGTAGTCGCGGCTGCGCCGCCCGTGCGCGCGTTTCACCCCGGTTGGGGTGAAACGCGCGCACAGTGGCGTCAGCCACCACCGGTCCCGTCAGCCTCGCACGCGTCAGCGTGAGTGGAGCGCGGCGAAAATCTCGTCGCGCGCCACGCGTCGGGGCATCCGCGCGACCGAGGCGAGTGCGGCCTCCACCCGCTCCGCGCCGAGCGCCGCTTCCGCCGCATCCAGGTGCCGCGACCACTGCATCGACGGAAAATCCTGGCGGGCAGCCACTCTGGTCGCCAGCACCACCAGCCGCAACCCGCCGTCCGGGTCCCGGCCGGTCGCAATGTCGAAGCTGCCCACCGCGCACGCGACGCCGCCGGTCTGCGGCAGGTCCGCATAACCGTCGGCTCCGAGTCGCAACACGGCGGTCCGCACGAACGCATCCACCCGGTCGACGATCCCGCCGATGCGACCGGCGAGCACGTGCGCCGCCACCGCAGCTGCCGCCAGGATCAAGCCGAACGGATCGGGGTTGTCCCCTGCGTTCTCCCACCCGAGGAGCTCGACGGCATGGTTGTAGCCGCGCAGGCCCGCCTCGACGTCCCCGACCGCCAGTGCCACCTCGGCCGCGGCCGCGGCGAGGGCGGCGGTGCTCTGGTTGGCATCGCCGATCCCGAAGCTCACGCGCTCACCCCCGACGGTCAGCGCCACCTCGTCGGCCGCCGATCCACCCGCGTCCAGTTCCCGCCGGGCCTCGTCCACCCGTCCCGCACCGACCAGGGCAGCCCCGATGTAGCTGCGCAGGGTCGTGCTCTCCTCGTAGGCGTGCAGATCCCACAGCAGTTCGGCTGCGCGCCGGTAGTACCCGACCGCCTCGTCGTAGCGCGCGGACTGTCCGGCCAGGCTGCCGAGATGCTGCAGCACCATCGCCAGACCCCAGACGTCCCCGGTCGCCTCCGCGAGGGCCAGCGCCTGTCTGCCGTCCGACCCCGAACCGTACAAATCGCCGCTGTTCTCCCGCAGATTCGCCCGCGCCATGTACGCGGCGCTACGCGCACCCGGATCGGGCGACCGGACGCCGCGAGCGAGCGTGCGGGCCAGCCCCTTACCCGAAACCGGCATGACCATCAATGACGCAGCCATGCGCAACGTCTGATCGATGTCGGTGTGCGACGCCAAGATCGCCCGCAGCCGGATCCGCATCACCGCCAGCGCCCTGCTGACCCCGGCGAACGCGGTGTGCCCACAGATCACCAGGTACGTCAGCGTCAGGAAGTTCCCGGGCAGTTCGGGTCCGAACCGACGGGGGTCGACCTCGAGCATTCGCGGTGCGAAGGCGATGACCTCGGAGTGTGCACCGCGGATCGTCCAGGTGGTACCCAGCACCGGGAACACGGTCAGCGCCGCGCGCCCCTCGCCCGTGGAGAGCGCGTGGCGCAGCACCGCCAGCAGGTTGTCGTGCTCGGCCTCGACCCGCAGCGACGTCGCGACCTGATCGCCGCTCAGGAAGTCGCGCACGGCATCTCGGCAGAACGCCTCGGCCCAGGCGAGGGTGCGAGCGCCCACCTCGTCGGCCTCCCCGGCCGCCGCCAACTGCTCCTCGCCGAACTCCCGGACCGTCTCGAGCATGTGGTAGCGCAGACCGGGCGAGTCCGACCCCTCCACGACGGCCAGCAACGACTGGTTCACCAGCCCGTCGAGCGCGGCGTCGATGTCGGTGACCTGACCCCACTGCGCCACCTCGGCGGCCGCGGCGAGCGTGAAACCTGCTGGGAAACGGCACAATCGACGCAAGGCGGCCTGCTGCGCCGGCTCGAGCAGGTTCCAGCTCCACTCGATCACGGCGCGCAGTGTGCGGTGCCGCTCCGGTGAGGTGCGGTCACCCGACCGCAACAACGAGAACCGGTCGGTCAGTCTGGCGTTGATCTCCTGGACGCTCATCGTGCGCACCCGCGCGGCCGCCAGCTCGATGGCCAGTGGCAGTCCGTCGAGTGTCCGGCACAGCCGGGCGACCTCACCCGGGTCGAGTTGGGCCGCCGGACGGACCGCCAGCGCGCGGGTCCGGAACAGCTCGGTCGCGGGTGAACCCGCCTCGTCGATCACCAACGGCGGCAACGGGTACACCGCCTCCGCGGTGATCGCCATCGGGGCGCGACTGGTGGCCAGCACGGTCAGGTTCTCGCTCGCCGCCACCAGGTCGGCCACCACCTCCGCGACGTCGTCGACCAGGTGCTCGCAGTTGTCCAGGATCAGCAACGAGCGCCGGGCCGACAGCGCCTCACGCAGGCGATCGCGCGCGTCGTGCAGCCGCGCCCGAGTCAACCCGGACCCCGGTGTCAGCTCCGCTTCGCTGAGGCCGAGGGTGCCGCTGATCGCCGCCACCACGTCGCCGCCACTGCGGAGCGACGCCAGCTCCACGAGGACGACCGGGATACGTTCGGCGACACGGGAACCGAGCGCATGGGCGACCCTCGTCTTGCCGGTTCCACCCGGACCCAGGACGGTGACCGCCCGGCTGGTCGTCAACAGCTCCTCGATCGCGTCGAGGTCGCCGTCCCGGCCGAGCAGCGCGTTCGGCGCCGCCCGCAGGCCCAGCGCCGACGGCAGTGGCCTGGTCCCGGGGCGGTCTGGCCCCGCGGCGCCGTGATCGAGTTGTCCGGGAACGGGATTCACGACGGTCGCCGCGTCCGACCGGGGCGCACCTCCCGTCAGCACCGCGGCATTGAGCTCCACCAGCCGCGGCGACGGGTCGGTGCCGAGCCGGTCCGCCAGTCGCGCTCGCAGTCCCGCGAACACCTCGAGCGCCTCGTTGGACCGGCCGAGCCCGTGCAGCACGACCATCAGCTGCCCGTGCGACTGCTCGTCGAGCGGCGCCCGTTCGACCGAAGACCGGGCCAGCGGCAATGCCAGGCGCAGTTCGCCGGCGGCCACCAGCGCGGCGAGCTCGACCGCGTCCAGCCCGGCCAGACGTGCCGACGCCTCGTCCGCCAACTCTCGCGCGGGCTCGCCGGGTGGCAGGTCCGCGCCGGGTTCGCCGCGCCACAGCGCGCGCGCCTGCTGGGCTTTCACGACCGCGCCCCGATGGTCCCCCTCGGCGTGCAGCTGCGCGGCCTGCTGCTCGAGCATCCGGGCGAATGTGAGGTCGACCTGGCCCCGACCGAGATCGAGACGGTAGCCGGCCGGACCCATCTCGATCGTGCCCTCGGGCAACGCCGCCCGCAGCCGGGAGATCTGCGTGTGCAGGGCGTTGAGTGGCGAGCGCGGCGGATTCTCGCCCCACACGTCCTCGATCAGTGCCTGGGCGCTGCGGGAGCCACCGGGCCTGCGGGCGAGGGCGACCAGCAGGCTGCGCGCCCGCGCGCCCGGCAACGGCACCAGCACGCCCTCGCGGCGCGTCGAGACCTCGCCCAGCAGGGCGACCTCGATCGGCGGTCCCGCGGGCGCAGTCGCTGCGGAGACACTCGTGACTGGATGCACCGGCGACAATGCTAGTGCCTCGCGGCGACTCGATTCCGTACTGGTGAAAGGATCGCCCCATGGCTTCTGTCTCCGAATGGATCGAGGGTGCCCGTCCGCGCACCCTGCCGAACGCGATCGCCCCCGTGCTGGTCGGTACCGGCGCGGCCGCCTCGATCGGCGGCGCGGTGTGGTGGAAGGCAGTACTCGCACTGGTCGTCTCGATGTCGTTGATCATCGGGGTGAACTTCGCCAACGACTACTCGGACGGTATCCGCGGTACCGACGACGAGCGGGTCGGCCCGCTGCGCCTGGTCGGATCGAAGCTGGCCTCGCCGGCCGCGGTCAAGACCGCCGCGTTCACCTGCTTCGGTCTGGCCGCGGTGGTCGGGGTGGTGCTCGCGCTCACCTCTGCGTGGTGGCTGATCCTCGTCGGCGCGGTGTGCATCGCGGGCGCCTGGTACTACACCGGCGGCAGGAACCCTTACGGCTACAGCGGTTTCGGTGAGGTCGCGGTGTTCGTGTTCTTCGGGCTGGTCGCGGTGTGCGGCACCCAGTTCGTGCAGGCCGAGCGGGTGGACTGGGTGGGCGTGGTCGCCGCGATCGCCGTCGGTTCCTTCTCGAGCGCGGTCCTCGTCGCGAACAACCTGCGGGACATCCCGACGGACGCCGAGTCCGGCAAGAACACCCTGGCGGTGCGGCTCGGCGACGCGGGCACCCGGACCCTGCACCTGGTCCTGCTGGTGGCGCCGTTCGTGGTGACACTGATCCTTGTCGCCCGCACGCCGTGGGCGCTGGCCGGACTGGTGGCAGTTCCGTTGGCGGTCAAGGCCAATGCGCCGGTGCGGTCCGGCGGGAAGGGACTGGCCCTGATTCCTGCGCTCGCCGGCACCGGTGCCGCCATGCTGGTGTGGGGCGTCGCGACCGGGCTCGGCCTCGGACTGGGCTGAGCCGACCCGCTTCCCGGGTGGGTCAGTTCTTCGAGGACGGCACCACTGCGCTGAGCACGAAGTTCACCAGCGAGATGATCAGCGCGCCCCAGACCGCGGTCCAGAAGCCGTCGACCGAGATGCCGAATTCGGTCGAGTCCGTGATCCACGAGGTCAGCAGCAGCATCAGCGCGTTGATCACCAGCGTGAACAGCCCGAGGGTGAGGATCAGCAGCGGCAGCGACAACAGCTGCACGAACGGCTTGATGAAGGCGTTCACCACGGTGAACACCAGCGCGATGAACAGGACAACCAGGATGTCGTAGCCGGTGCCCTTGTCGGAACTGGCGATCTCGATGCCGTTCACCCAGGCGGCGGCCAGCCAGATCGCGATCGCGTTGATCACCAGACGTACCAGAAAGCTCATGGGTGCATGCTGGCACATCGGCTGCGACGACGCGCCGCACTACGCCTGCCGGACGGCCTGAATCAGTCGGGGACCGGCCACACCCGGTGCCTCCGCCGCCTCGATCCGGCCTGCCTCGACCAGCAGTTCGCGCGGGTAGGACACCTCGACCCGCCAGCCGTGCGCAGCCAGTCGGTCGACGACGTCGACGGGCCCCGGGCGCTTCCACAGGCCACGGATGTCGGCGAACGGATCGGTCGCGGTCGGCGCGACGGTAACCTCCCCCTCGATCCGCAACGCGGTGACGGCCACCCGCGACCCGGGCGCCGAGGCCGCGGTGACCGCGCCCAGCAGTCGCTCCACCTGGTCCGCCTCCAGATAGGCGAGCAGTCCCTCCGCGATCCACAATGTCGGAGTGGTCGGGTCGAATCCGGCCTCGGCGAGCGCGGGGACCCACTCGTCACGAAGGTCGACGACGACCGTCCGTCTGCGGCAGGTGGGCTCGGCACCCACCGCGCACAGTGCGGACTCCTTGAACGAGAACACATCCGAGCGGTCGACCTCGAACAGCGCGAGGGTCGCCGGCCACCCCAACCGGAAGCCGCGGGTGTCGAGGCCTGCGCCGAGGACGACGACCTGTCCGATGCCGTCGCGCACGGCAGTCGAAGCGACGGCGTCGAGGAACAACGTGCGCGCGACGATCCAGTGGTACATCGCGACGACAGCCCGGACTGCGTCGGGGTCCATCGTGGTGCGGTCGCGCGTGTCCGTGGTTCCCGCCGCGTCGAGGAAGACTGCTGCGAGTGGGTCCGCGAACAGTCGGTCGGGACGCGCGGTCTCGGCCGCGCGGGCCCTGGCCACCGCCAGTGCGGTGCCGCCGACCCCCTCGGGCGCGCTCATGGCTTCCACTCGACCAACCCTAGTGACGGCGCGCTAGAAAGGAGGGATGATCCGCGTCGCCACCCCTGCCGACCTACCCCGACTGGCGGGGATCGAGGTCGCGGCCGGCGCGATGTTCGCCACGCTGGGTATGGCGCTCGTCGCCGACGACGACCCGTTCACCGTCGAGGAACTCGCGCAGTACCAACGCGCCGGCCGGGCCTGGGTCGCCGTCGACGCGGGCGATGCGCCGGTCGGGTACGCACTGGCGCTCGAGGTGGACGGGGGCGCGCATCTCGAGCAGGTGTCGGTGCACCCCGACTTCGCCGGCCGGCGACTCGGCGCCGCGCTGGTCGAGGAGGTGTCCGCGTGGGCCGCCGACCGCGGTCTGCCCTGGCTGACCCTGACGACGTTCGCCGCCGTGCCGTGGAACGCACCGTACTACGAGCGGCTCGGATTCGAGATCCTGCCGGACGCCGACCTGGGCCGCGGGTTGGTCGCGATCCGGGCGGACGAGGCAGCGCACGGACTCGACACGTGGCCCCGCGTGACGATGCGGCGACGCACCGGGGCCTGAGCCCTTCCACCGGTGACGACTGCGGGTCGACAATGGGATGGCCCGGATTCCTGTCCGGGCGCACGCCAATCGGGGGCGAAGGAGATCGTCATGAGCGTCGTCGTGATAGCCCGATTCCCGGTCGCCGATGTGGCCGCGGCCAAGCAGTCGCTCGCCGACAACGGTGCCCTGCTCGAGGAGATCACCACCGAGGCACTGGCCTCGGGTGCCCACCATCACCGGTTCGCCGAGGGCGGCGGGGATCTGCTGGCTATCGACGAATGGGAGAGCGCCGAGGCGTTCCGGGGTTTCTTCACCGACAACGCGAAGATCGCCAAGATCACCGAGGCCTCCGGGGTCCAGGGTCCTCCTGTGGTCGAGTTCTTCGCGACGGTCGAGGCGGCAGGCACCTTCTGACCGGGCGTCGTCAGGCAGCCCGGTCCAGCAGGGCGACGACCCGGCGACGCAGCTCCGCGGTCGTCAGATGCTCCTCGATCAGACCGCACGCCACGCCGTCACCACCGCGAACGAGGCCGAGCACCAAGTGCTCGGCCGAGATTCCGGTGTCCTTGCGCGCCAGCGCTTCCCGCAGGCCCAGCTCGATCACCTTCTTGGCCTCCGGCGCGAACGGAGTGTGCCCGATCCTGCGACCGAGCCACCCGCGCCGCTCGTCGGCGCCGAGGTCGGGGCGGTCGAGCGCGTCCTCCCCGAAGCTCGCCTCGAGGCTCTCGCGCACCGCGTCGAGGTCGATGCCGATGGACCGGAGCGCCTCCGCGTCCTCGGCCCCGAGTGCCTGACCGCCGCGCAGTTCCGTCAGTCGGGCCCGGACCGCCTCGGCGGTCAGACCCGCTTCGTCGAGGAGCGCGCCCAGCTCGGTGGCGTGCGCGGCGACGAGCACGCCGAGCAACAGGTGCTCCGGTCCGATTCGCGGCGCCCGCAGTGCTCTCGCCTCGTCTTGCGCGACGACGACGGTCGCGCGTGCCTCGGTGGTGAACCGTTCGAACATCGCGACTACCGCCCTCTCCGGTTGTGTTTCTGGTGGACTGCCTGCCGACTCACCTCGAGCGCGTCCGCAATGGCCTGCCAGGACCAACCCTGGTCGCGGGCACTGCGGACCTGAATGGCCTCGAGCCTCTCGAGCAGCCTGCGGAGCGCGAGTACGGCCCGCAGTCCGACCGAGGGGTCGGGACTACCTGCGGCTGCCGCAAGATTCGTCGCTTCGGTCATGATGTCAACGTAGATTGACGACGGGCGGGCGTCAAGGGACGTTGACATACAGGTGCGGCCCGCCCAGATCACTGGACGGGCCGCACTCTGCGAAGGTGTGGAGCTGCGCGGTACTACTTCTTGGCCGGCGGGGCGTTGAGCAGGGTGATGAACTGCTGTGCGTTGGCGGCGGCGCCACCGAGACCGCCGATGGCAGTGCCGGCGAGCGAGGCACCGGAGCCCAGCAGCAGCGCGCCACCGATGCAACCCGCGATCGGGCCGGCACCGAACAGCATCGCGGCCGGAGCGGACACGACGCCCGCCGCGACGGCACCGAGCAGGCAGCCGCCGACCAGGCCGGTCGCGGCACCCATGAAGCCGCCGACGGCGCCGGTCAGGGTGATCGGGTCCTTGACCGCCGCGACCGCGGCGGGCATGTCGATGTCCTTGACCGGCAGGGCGACCGGGGTCGCGGCAGCCGGGGCGGTGTCGGCGGTCAGGGTGGCGGTGTGGCCGTCGATCTGCGCGGCGATCGGATGCGCGACACCGTCGTACGCGATCGACAGCGGCACCGACTCGACCGTGGCGCCGCTGGCATCACGGACGACGAGATGGTTGTCCTCGTTGCTCAGGGATCCGCCCGGGGTGTCGACGATCACCTTGTCGCCACTGCGGGTGACATTCCACCCGACGCCAGGCGAGGCGGCGGGCGCGGGATCCGCGTACGCGGTGCCGGCAACGACACCCATGGACGCGATGGTCATGGCCGCGACGGCCACCATTTTGGTCATCTTCATGGTCGGTGAGATTCCTTTTTCGCCATTCCACAGCCCCGGAGGTGCTGCGGGTGTGCCGGTCGTAGCCAGCCGGTGACGCCCCCGTCGGTTGACGGGGACGAACGCGCTGAAGTGCTGTCGCGACGATGGGACTGCAAGCGCGGGTTGGAGACGTGCACGACCGTAAGGAGGAAATGCTTCCCCACGATTGACGAAAGGTGACCGCCGAGTAGCGAGAGATGTACAGACACTTACAAATTGCTCACCCGAAACTAAACTCGAAGGAAAGAAACACGAAATCTTCTCGTGACAAATCCCGGTTGCAACACTGCGGCTACGCCACTGCCAGCTATTTTCCCAACCCGCTACCGTTTCGCAAATTTGCAACCGCATGCGAGAAATAGGACGAGTGGCGCATATCCTACAAAACCGACTTGGGTCGGATGTGTGCGACGACGGCACGAATGGCGCCGTCCGAGATCTCGAATGTCTCGGCGATCTGGACCGTCATCAGCCGCGTCCGCCCGATCCCCGCGTCGAGCAGGTACCGGGTGGACACGACGTCGCCCGATTCCGACATCTCCAGGTCACGGATGCCCTGGATGACGCGGTACTGCGGCCCCCGCCGCAGGTCGCGGGTCATCTGCGGGCCCGAGAAGCCGGTCTTGAGTCCGGCCTCGACCCGGGTCGCATCGGGCGCGAAACGCACCGCGGAGGGATCGTGCGAGATCAGGGCATCGATGTACGCCCGCGCGAGCGCCTCCCCCGCGCTGTCGGGTCGGGTCGGGTCGGCCGAGACGGCGGCACCAGCGGTGGGGCGCGCACCGCCACGCAGCGTCGTCACCACAGCCGCGGCGACGATTCCGAGGGCGGACAGGGCAAGGATTCGGCGGGCTCGCATGGCGGCAGCGTAGCCGAACGAGACTGCCGGTCTCGCGCGTTCGCCAGTCACCCGACGTCGACCCGCCCCACTCACGGTGGCCGAGCTGTGATCGGCATTCGACCACGCACGGCCGCCCCGCTGCGTCACCATCGAGGGTGGAGAGCGCCTCGCCACGCGGCCGCGACCCGCGGCGCCCGAGGATCTCCGGACCGAACGGACCCGGACATGCGAACCGTGACCACACTGACCCAGCTCGCCGCATCCACCGCCGTCGCCGCCCTGGTCGTGCTCACCCCGGCGCTGGTCGGCGCCGCCGCTCCCGCGCACGCGACGCCGTCGCAGGGTGTCACCACCGAGACCCTCGGCCAAGTCCCGCTCAGTGGGTCCGTGCTGCCCGAGCCGGCGGGCCACTCCGCGCTGCCCGCGCAGGTGACCGCGACGCTGCGGCGGATCGTCATCGCGCCGGGCGGCACGACCGGCTGGCACCACCACCTCGGCCACGTCGCGGGCGTCGTGGTCTCGGGCACGCTGACCCGGCAGCTCGACGACTGCTCGTGGCAGACCTCGCCGGCAGGCTCGATGGTCTCCGAGACGCCGGACAGCGACCACGTCGGACTCAACCTCGGCCCCGAACCGGTGGTGCTGGAGGTCCTGTACCTGCTGCCGGAGGGGGCCCCCTTCTCGACTGACGCTCCCGCGCATTGCTCTTAGCTTGACCTCGAGTGCACTTCAGGTTTTACCGTCGGAAAGGCACGCGAGGCGGGCATGTCCCACCCCCGCCGTAGCGTTGCACCGGTCAGAACCCGACACTGAGAGGCCCCACTCCTATGAGCATGGAATCGGTCGCCTGGTCCTCGATGCACCAGATGATGACCGCGCAGGACGAGAAGCGACCCTTTTCGCGAGCGACCTTGCGCCGGATCCTCGGCTTCGCGCAACCGCACCGGCGGCGTCTGATCCTGTTCCTCGTCGTCAGCGTCGCGACCGCTGCCCTGGCCGTGGCGACCCCGGTGCTGGCGGGCCGCGTCGTCGACGCGATCGTCCAGGGCTCGGACGCGAACGTCGTCGTGCGACTCGCCCTGCTGATCGCGGCGATCGCCGTCATGGAGGCGGCACTGGGGCTCTACAACCGATTCCTCTCGTCGAGCATCGGCGAGAGCCTGATCCTGGACCTGCGCACGGCCGTCTTCGACCACGTCCAGAAGATGCCGATCGCCTTCTTCACCCGCACCCGCACCGGCGCGCTGGTCAGCAGGCTCAACAACGACGTCATCGGCGCGCAGCGCGCATTCAGCAACACCCTCTCCGGGGTGGTCGCGAACGTGGTGACGCTGACCCTGACCCTCGTGGTGATGCTGGGCATCTCCTGGCAGATCACCGTGCTCTCTCTGGTGCTGCTGCCGGTGTTCGTCCTGCCCGCACGGCGGATCGGCCGCAAGATGGCCGGGCTTCAGCGCGAGGCAGCCAACCTGAACTCCTCGATGAGCACCCAGATGACCGAGCGTTTCTCGGCGCCGGGCGCCACCCTGGTCAAATTGTTCGGCCGGCCCGCCGACGAGTCCACCCAGTTCGAGGTCCGGGCCCTGCGGGTCCGCGACATCGGCGTCCGCACCGCGATGACTCAGTCCGCATTCGTGACGGCACTGACACTGGTCTCGGCGCTCGCGCTGGCGCTGGTGTACGGCCTCGGCGGCTGGTTCGCGCTGCGCGGCTCCCTGGAGGCCGGTTCGGTGGTGTCCCTCGCACTGCTACTCACCCGGCTGTACGCACCCCTGACCTCTCTGGCCAGCGCCCGCGTCGACGTGATGAGCGCGCTGGTCAGCTTCGAGCGGGTATTCGAGGTGCTCGACCTCGAGCCTCTGATCGCCGAGCCGGCGAACCCGCGACCGATGCCCGAGGGCCCCCTGTCGGTCGAGTTCGACAGGGTGCGCTTCGCCTACCCGTCCGCAGACAAGGTCTCCCTGGCCTCGCTCGAGGAGGTGTCGACCCTCGATTCGCGCGGCGGCGTCGAGGTACTGCACGAGGTCAGCTTTCGCGCCGAACCCGGGCAGATGATCGCCCTCGTCGGCTCGTCGGGCGCGGGCAAATCGACCATCGCACAACTGGTTCCGCGGCTCTACGACTCCGACAGCGGTTCGGTGCGACTCGGCGGGGTGGACGTGCGCGACCTCACCGCCGACTCGATCCGGCGGAGTGTCGGGATGGTCACCCAGGACGGGCACCTGTTCCACGAGTCGGTGCGCGCGAACCTCCTGCTTGCCCGCCCCACCGCGACCGAGGAGGAACTGTGGGACGTCCTCGGCCGGGCCCGCCTGACGGAACTGATCGACTCGCTGCCCGACGGACTGGACACGGTGGTCGGTGAACGCGGCTACCGGCTCTCCGGCGGCGAACGCCAGCGCCTGACCATCGCCCGGTTGCTGCTCGCCCACCCGCGGGTGGTGATCCTCGACGAGGCCACCGCACACCTGGACTCCACTTCCGAGGCGGCGGTCCAGGCTGCGCTCGGCGAGGCCCTGACCGGCCGCACCTCAGTGGTCATCGCGCACCGGCTGTCGACGATCCGCGCCGCCGACGCCATCCTGGTGGTCGAGGCGGGCCGGGTGGTCGAGCGCGGCACCCACACCGAACTGCTGGCGGCGGGCGGACGCTACGAGGAGCTCTACCGCACCCAGTTCGCGGACGCCGAGACGAAGGCCGTCGCGCGCTGACGGATCAGACCTGCCAGCGGCCGGTCGCGGCGAACTCGTCGAGCGCCGCGGTCGGCCCGGTCAGGTCGAGTCCCTCGCCGCGCACCCAGTCGTCATCGAAATAGGTTCCCGCGTACCGCTCGCCGCCGTCGCAGAGCAGGGTCACCACGCTGCCGCTGCTGCCGGCCGCGAGCATCTCCGCGATCACCCCGAACGCGCCCCACAGATTGGTCCCCGTGGAACCGCCGACCCGCCTGCCGAGCGCACCGCTGGCGTGCCGGGCCGCCGCGATGGAGCCGGCGTCCGGCACCGCGACCATCCGGTCCACGACCTGCCCGACGAACGAGGGCTCGATGCGGGGCCTGCCGATTCCCTCGATCCGTGACGGCATGCCGGTCGTGTAGTCCGCGGACCCGGTCTCGTACCCGCCGATGAACGCGGAGTTCTCCGGGTCCACCACGAGCAGTCGGGTGGCGTGCCTGCGATAACGGATGTAGCGACCGATGGTCGCGCTGGTGCCGCCGGTGCCCGCGCCGACCACCACCCAGTCCGGGACGGGGTGCTGCTCGAGCCGCATCTGCTGGAAGATCGACTCCGCGATGTTGTTGTTGCCACGCCAGTCGGTTGCCCGCTCGGCGTGGGTGAACTGGTCCATGTAGTGCCCGTTGCACTCGGCGGCCAGCCGGTTCGCCTCGGTGTAGATCTCCGACGGGCGGTCGATGAAGTGGCAGCGGCCGCCCTGCGCCTCGATCAGCGCGACCTTCGCCGGGCTGGTGCTGCGCGGCATCACGGCCACGAAGTCGAGGCCGAGCAGCTTCGCGAAGTACGCCTCGCTGACCGCGGTCGACCCGGACGAGGCCTCGATGACCGTCGTGTCCTGGGTGACCCATCCGTTGCAGATCGAGTACAGGAACAGTGAGCGCGCCAGCCGGTGCTTGAGGCTGCCGGTGATGTGTGTGGACTCGTCCTTGAGGTAGAGCTGGACGTTCCACTCGGTGGGCAGCGGGTACCGCAGCAGGTGGGTGTCCGCGCTGCGCTGCGCGTCCGCGTCGATCAGCCGGACCGCGTTGTCGACCCAGTCGCGCGGACGACTGTGGTCGACGGTCCGATCCGCGGGCGAACTCACTTGTCGCCGGTCGCGTCGCCCCGCAGCTTGGCTCGAAGGTCGTCGCGGTCCCGGCGGCGCTGCTCGTCGACCGCCGAGATCTGCATGTTGACCCGGGTGCGCAGCGACTTGAACAGCACCAGCGACAGGGGCAGCGCGATCACGACCGCGAAGATCAGCGCGACCAGCAGCGGGACGTCGACGTTGATCAGCTGACTGACACCCAGGATCAGCGCCGCGATCAGGACCACGAGGCCGAGTCGGGCCAGGGTGTACAGCGCCAGATCTCGTGCCAGCCTGCCCTTGGCAGACGGCGGCGCGGCGGCGTTGTCGGAAGAATCGGCGGCCCGGGATGAATCAGTCACCCTCCCAGGCTACCGACCCGCCGCCGCCCGCTCACCAGTGCCGGACTTATCCGTTTTGCGAATTACCTCCGCTTTACCGACATTAGACAGTTCGAGTACCCGGGGGTCCCGATGCCACCATGTGCGCAACATCCGTTTCGACTAGCTCCGGGAGGGTCCTCAATGAGCGTCCCCGCGTTTCAAGCCACCCAGGAATCACTGCTCACCCCCGGGCAGGTGGCAGCCCTGTTCCATGTCGACCCCAAGACGGTCACGCGATGGGCACACGCCGGACGTCTCGGATCCCTGCGCACCCCGGGCGGCCATCGCCGCTTCCGCGAGTCCGAGGTGATGGCGCTGCTGAGCTCGCTGACCACCGAGGCCACCGCCCGCTGAGCCGCGACTAGTCCCCACCCGGTTCGGGCGGGTTCTCGATGCCGTCGCGCTCGTCGCGCTCGGCCCACTCGAGCAGCGGCGCGAGGTCGAAGACTGCGTCGTCGATGCCCGCGTGCAGGTCGCCGAGCTCGGCGAACCGCGGTGTCATCGTCGCGATCGTGAAGTCCTTCGGCGTGGCGGTGTCCAGCTCGTCCCAGCGGATCGGCGCAGAGACCCTCGCCTCCGGCACCCCGCGTACCGAGTAGGCCGCGGCCATCGTGTGGTCGCGCGCGTTCTGGTTGTAGTCGACGAACAGGGCCGCCGGGTCCCGGTCGCGACGCCACCAGGTGGTGGTCGCCTCCCCCGGCACCCGCCGTTCGACCTCGCGTGCGAAGGCGAGCGCCGCCCGCCGGACGTCCGCGAACCCGTGGTCGGGCCGGATCCGGACGTACACGTGCAGGCCGCGACCGCCGGACGTCTTCGGCCAGCCCACCGCGCCGAGCTCGCCGAGGACCTCACGCACCACACCGGCCACCCGGAGCGCCCGATCCCACCCGCAGTCGGGCATCGGATCCAGGTCGATCCGCCATTCGTCCGGCTTCTCCACATCGGCGCGCCGTGAGTTCCACGGATGGAACTCGACCGTCGACATCTGCACCGCCCAGATCACGTCGGCGAGCTCGGTGACACACAGTTCGTCGGCGTCCCGGTTGTAGCGGGGGAAGTGCACCCGGACGGTCTGCAGCCACGGCGGTGCTCCGCGCGGCACCCGCTTCTGGTGCACCTTGTCCCCAGCCAACCCGTCGGGGAACCGGTGGAGCATGCACGGCCGCTCCCGCAGCGCGCGGACGACGCCGTCCCCGACGGCGAGGTAGTACTCGACGAGGTCGAGTTTCGTGGCGCCGATCGCGGGGAAGTACACGCGGTCGGGATGCGAGACGCGCACGACGCGGCCTCCGACGTCGATCTCGACGGCACTCCCGGCGGCGGCGGCCATGCGTCCGAACCTACCTCGGAAACTTCGGGCCCGCTGGGTGGGATCTCTGCCCCGCGACCGGCCCGTTTCGTGTAATACTGCAACACGTTCTACCCGTCTCGTGACGACTCGCCGAGTCGGGTCTTGCCCCTGCAGATGAGGACTTGATGAGCGACGCGACCCCCGCCGTCGAGGGCTGGTTCACCACCGGCCCGGAGCCGGCCCTGATCGGAAGCTCGTGCCGGTCCTGCGGCACGATCTCCTTCCCCCGGGAAACCACCTTCTGCAAGAACCCGGCCTGCTCCGGCGAGGAGTTCGACGACGTCGAGCTGTCCCGCCGCGGCACTGTCTGGTCGTACACCGACGCGCAGTACAAGCCGCCGGCGCCGTACATCCCCACCACCGACCCGTACGTCCCGTTCGCGCTGGCCGCGGTCGAACTCGCCGAGGGCCTCGTCGTTCTCGGTCAGGTCGCCGACGGCTTCGGCGTGGCGGACCTCAAGGTGGGCAACGAGGTGGAGCTGGTCGTCGAGACGCTCTACACCGACGAGACCGGCGAGCGCACCATCTGGCGCTGGAAGCCGGTCACCGCACAGAACGGGGCACAGGCATGAACAGCAACCACGACGTGGCGATCCTCGGCGTCGGCATGCACGCCTGGGGCAAATGGGGACAGCCGTTCGTCAGGTACGGCGTCGCGGCCGCCCGCGCCGCCCTCGCCGACTCCGGCGTGGACTGGCAGGACGTCGACTACATCGTCGGCGGGGAGACGGTCCGCAACGGCTACGGCGGCTACGTCGCCGGCGCCACCTTCGCCCAGGCCCTCGGCTGGAACGGCGCCCGCGTCGCCACCTCGTACGCGGCGTGCGCGACCGGCGCCCAGGCCCTCGACACCGCCCGCGCCCGGATTCTCGCCGGCCTCTCGGACGTCGCCCTGGTCGTCGGCGCCGACACCACGCCCAAGGGCTTCCTCGCCCCGAACGCCGGCGAGCGCTGGGACGACCCGGACTGGCTGCGGTTCCGCCTGATGGGCATGACCAACCCCGGCTACTTCGCGCTCAACGCCCGCCGCCGCATCGACCTGTACGGCGCGACCGTCGAGGACTTCGCCGCGGTGAAGGTCAAGAACGCCAAGCACGGTCTGAACAACCCGAACGCGCGGTACCGCAAGGAGGTCGCCGCCGCGGACGTGCTCGCGTCGCCGATGGTCGCCGACCCGCTGCACCTGCTCGACATCTGCGCCACCTCCGACGGCGGCGCGGCGATCATCCTGACCTCGATGGAGTACGCCCGCAAGAAGGGCATCGTGGATCCGGTCAAGATCAAGGCCATCTCGACCGTCACCCCGACTTTCCCGCAGACCGTCATGGACATGCCGAACTTCTCCACCGAGTCGGCCTCGGCCGTCCCGGCGCCGGAGCGCACGTTCAAAGAGTCCATCGGTTACGCGGCCTACGAGGAGGCCGGCATCTCGCCGGAGGACGTCGACGTCGCCGAGGTCTACGACCTGGCCACCTCGGTCGAGCTCGACTGGATGGAGGACCTCGCGCTGTGCAAGCGCGGCGAGGCCGAGCACCTGCTGCGCGCCGGGGACACCACCATCGGCGGCCGCATCCCGGTCAACCCGTCCGGTGGCCTCGCCTGCTTCGGCGAGGCCGTCCCGGCGCAGGCACTCGCGCAGGTCTGCGAGCTCACCTGGCAGCTCCGCGGCCAGGCCGAGGGCCGCCAGGTCGAGGGCGCCCGCATCGGCATCACCGCCAACCAGGGCCTGTTCGGCCACGGTTCGTCGGTGATCGTCTCGGTGTAGTACCCACTGGTTCCGCGAACGGGCGGTTGTCGGACCGTCGGCCGAGAGGCCGACCCGGCAACCGCCCGTTCGCGTACTGCCGTCACGGATTGTCGGGTGATCGTCATGGCCTGGTCGCCCGACTACCCTGAACTTCAAGGAGGTGCGTCGTGATCTACCTGTTGGCGCTCGTCGGACTGGTGACGCTGGCCGTGCTGCTGTGGAAGGCCTTCGGACCGGACACTCAGGCACCGCCGGCCGGCCGGGTCGTGGGTCCGGACGACGATCCGGAGTTCTTGTGGCACATGAATCGACGGAACCACCCCCGGTCCGGCGAGGGTCCGGACAGCGGACCGGGTGACCGCCAGGAGTGACGCACAGGCGGGCCGCAAACAGGCCGTTCGATCAGGCGGGCGGGTGCGCCAGCGCCTTGAACATGCGGTCGGTCATCTTGACCGCCTGATCGCCGCCGTCCGCGTTCTGCACGAACACCGCGAACGCCAGGTCACCGCGTGAGCCGTAGAACCAGCGGTCGTCGTCGTGCCCGCCGGTCGCGCCGATCAGGTCGCCGTAACCGGCCAGCAGGTTGGCGTTGCCACGCTGCACGGTGTCTCGCATGACGCCGCGCAGCTGGTCGACGACCGCCGGCGGCAGGTTCGGCGCGGTCTCGGTGGTCGTGGCGGGCTGGCCCGCGGCGATCACCGGGACGGTCGGGCCGCCGCGCGAGATCGCGGCGGCCACCAGCGCCATCCCGAACGGGCTGACCATCACGTCGTCGGGCTTCTTGTCCGAGGCCGCTCGCATCAGGTTGGGCCCGCCGCTGGGGAAGGTTGCGGTCTGCTGGTCGAGGCCGGGAATCTTGTAGCCGAGCGCGAGCCCGAGTTCCTTGGCCGCGTGCTCGACGTCGGTGTTCTGCGCGGCCGCGGCGGTGCGGACCAGGTCGAGCGCCGAGCCGGACGGGTACAGCCCGGTGAACGCGATCGGCCCCTGGTCGCTGGCCTGGTTGTTCTGCGCGACCGCGACCAGCGCACCGGTCGACGGCTGGATCGCGACGATCGCGGCGGGCGTCCCGACGCTGACCACAGCGTCCTCCGCCGCCAACTGCAGGTGCGGCTCCAGGGTCGCCCTGATGTCCGGCCCGGGCGGGCCCTGGTAGCCGGTCAGCGGCGTCCGGGTGCCGTCCGGGGCCACCGCGTTCACCGCCCAGCCTGCGGTCGCGTCGCGGTTCGCCTGCCAGACGTTGCGCATCGCGTCCACGACCGGGCTGGTGACCCGCCGGTCCACGGTGATGAGCTTGGGCTGGGCGTCGATCACCACCCCTTGGATGGCCCGCAGATCGTTCTCGAGGACCGCGAAGTCACCGTCGCGCAGGCTCACCGCGGTGACCTGCTTGCCGTGCGCCGCGGCGAGGTCCTGCTGCATCGACTCCGCGGTGATCAGCGGCGCGACCGGTTCGATGACCTTCGCGAGCCGGGTGGTCGTTCCCACCGGATCGGGCATGGTCGCCGGGTCGAGTTTCACCGCGTTGATGCGCTGTTCGGTCATCAGGGGCACGCCGGCGATGTCGAACACGGTCGGGGGTGCGGCATCGGTGCGGTCCAGTCGGAGGGTGCGACCGTTACCGATGCCGGGCGCGAGGGTCTGCGGATTCCAGGACACCCGCCAGCCGACCGACAGCTTGCGGACCCAGCCGTCGACGTTGTACTTCCAGGTGCGGTCCTTGCCGAGGTCCCAGGTCGCCGCGGCGTTGAACATCCCCGAGTCGGGACCGAGGCTGATCACCTGGTTGACGTCGAAGTCGACCTTCTCGGGCTCGAGCGCGTCGAACATCTGCTTCATCGACGCCTTCGCCGCACTCGGATACGACGTCAGGTCGGCCGCGGCGTCCACGTCGTGGGCGTTGAGCGCCCCGACGAACTGCGCGACCACCGAGTCGGGATCGTTCTTCGGTTTGTGCAGGACCCCCGAGACGACGCCGACCCCGAGCACCAGCGCCGTGCCCAGCGCGATTCCGTTCCAGACCCGAAGCGACCCACGAACCGTGCGCATGTATCGATCATCGGGTACGGGCGGCGACAATGTCGGGCGACCGGACTCCCGAAGTGGTCACAACTCCGCCACAGTTCCGTGACCTTCGGAGACCTTGGCTACGGTTCCGCAATCTGCGCGTGACCTGACCACCGGCAGCAACGGGAACGGTAACGATCCGGCCCGCGGTCGGGGCGCAGGAATCAGCTCAGGCCGGCGTAGGAATGCAGGCCCGAGACGACCATATTGATGATGAACAGATTGAACAGCATCGCAACGAAGCCTGCGATGTTGATCCACGCCGCGCGGGTGTTCCGCCATCCCGAGGTGGCGCGCGCGTGCAGGTAGGCGGCGTAGATGACCCACGCGATGAAGGACACCGTCTCCTTGGGGTCCCAACCCCAGAACCTGCCCCAGGCGGCCTCCGCCCAGATCGCACCGAGGATCACGCCCGCACCGAACAGCGGGAACGCGATGATCGTGGTCTTGTAGGCGAGCCGGTCGAGGGTCTGCGCGTCGGGCAGCCGGGAGGCGAGCTTGCCCCAGAAGCCGCCGCTCTCCTCGCCCTGCGGCTGCCGGATCCGGAGCAGGAACATCAGGCTGGCGACGCCGGAGACCAGGAAGATCCCACTGCCGGTGGCCACGATCGTGACGTGGATCGGCAGCCAGTACGACCGGAGCGCGGGCACCACGGGCGCGGCGTCGGCATAGAGCACGGTGGCCGCCAGGAACATCAGCGGAATGACCACGACCAGCACGTACACCCACAGCGACCGGTAGGTCTGGCTGCGCAGCGCGATCAGTCCGACCACCATCGCGGCGGCGGTCGCCATGGTGACGAACTCGTACATGTTGCCCAGCGGGAACCGCTCGGTGGCGAAGCCGCGCAACACGATCGCCGCGACCTGGAGCGCGACGCCGACGACCAGGATGGCCATCGCCATGTTGCCGAACCGCTCCGACCAGGGCTTGCGCGGCTGCTCGACCACTCGGCCCGGCACCGCGGCACTCGGGCCCGGGGCGGGGCCGCCCGCACCGACGAGTTCGCGCGCCTCGCGCTGGGCCACCGCGTCCGCGCGGGTGGTCGCGTACTGCGCGATCAGCAGCACGAAGGCCAGCACGTAGATCGCGAACGAGGACTCGAACGCCAGGTCGCTGTAGCGAGCCAGGGTTTCGTTGATCGGCATCGTGTGTCTCCTGCGCTCAGGCGCGGTTCTGCGGGGTCGACTGATCGGAACCGGAATCGAGTTCACCGATCAGGCGGCTGGAGAGCCGGTCGAACTCGTCGCCCCAACCGGCCTGGTCGGTGCGGGCGAGCCCACCCAGCTCTACTACGGTACGTCGTCGCTGCGGGTCCAATGTATCCGACACGGTGTCGACATCTTCCGGGGCGGGGTACACCCGCACCCAGATCCGCCGGCGCTTGATCACCAGCGACACCAGCAGTCCGGCCATCATCGTGAGCGCGAACACCAGCACCCACCCCTGCGCCGGGTCGTGCGAGACCTGCAGGTTCACGAACTCCTCGGCGCCGTCGAACCGGACCTGGGTGCCGTCCGCCAGCGTGGAACTCTCGCCCGGCCGCAGGTTGACGCGGTCCTGCTTGGTCAGCCGGCCCTGGTTCACCAGTTCCTTGCTCAGCGAGAAGATCGACTGCGGCAGCCCGGTGTCGAGTCCGGTGTCACCCTTGTAGATGTCGATCGCGACCGCCGGATCCCGCATCGCCGGGTAGCTCGACGAGAGCAGGTTGCCGTGCATCAGCGCGGTCGGCGCGAACAGCCCTTCGAGGGCGATCTGGTTCTTGCGGCGCTCCGCGGAGTCCGGGTACATCCCGCCCGGCGGGTCGAAACGCATGGCGCCGCTGGAGAGGAAGGTCGTCGCGTCGTCCGGCCGCCACTGCAGGGTCTCGGTGCGGGTCTCGCCGTTCGGGAAGGTCACGGTGAAGGTCGGTGCGAACCCGTGTCCCTGCAGGTAGACGCGGTCGCCCGCGACCCGCAGCGGATGGTTGACCTGCAGCTGGTCGCTGCGCCAGGTGTTCGACGCGATGTCGTCGCCGGACTGGTACTCGATGTTCGACGTGAACATCTGGGCCTGTCCGTTGTCCAGGTAGTCGGCCTTGAAGTCCTTGACCCGCACGCACAGCGGGGCCATGCCGGTGCCGTCCTCGACGTTGCCTGCGCGGAACGAGTCGAACACCGCGGGCGAGGTGGTGCAGATGCCCGGGCCGTCGTCCGCGATGACGATGACGTTGCCCTCGTAGCTGAACAGCTTGCCGATCGCGATCGCGGCGAGCAGGCCCACCAGCGACAAGTGGAACACCAGGTTGCCCGCCTCGCGCAGGTACCCCTTCTCTGCGGAGACCGTGATCTCGCCCGGCTTGCCCGCGCGCAGCTCGTCGCCGCTGCGGGTGACCGTCTTCCAGCCCCGCAGCCTCGAGCGGACGGCCTCGGCGACGGCCTCGGGCTCGGCGACGACCGTCGCATCGGCGTGATGAGGCAGTCGGGACAGGTTGCGCGGCGCGGCCACCGGCTTGGTGCGCAGTGCCTGGAAGTGCTCCCAGCAGCGCGGCGTGATGCAGCCGACCAGCGAGATGAACAGCAACACGTAGATGGCGGTGAACCAGAAGCTGCCGAACACGTCGAACAGTTCGAGCTTGTCCATCAGCGGTCCGAGCGTGGACCGGTTCGCGATGTACTCGTCGACCTTGCCCGCGTTCAGGCTCCGCTGCGGCAGCAGTGCACCGGGGATGGCCGCGAAGGCCAGCAGGAACAGCAGCACCAGCGCCGTCCGCATGGAGGTCAGTCCGCGCCAGGTGTTGCGTACCAGCGCCACCGCCCGGCCGCCGACGGACTGCCGCGGCGGCGGGGTCGGCGCGGCGGGGCCGTCGGTCACAGTTTGCTCTTCGTTGACCGTCATATCGGCAACGTCACCTCCGAGATGAACGCGTCACGAACCCATCCGACAAAGCTGTCCCACACGCCGGTGACCAGGGCCAGACCCACCGCCACCAGCATCACGCCACCGAAGACCTGAATCAGCCGGGCGTTGCGCCGCAGCCAGCCGACGCCCCTCAGTGCGCTCACCGACCCGAACGCCAGAATCACGAACGGCAGGCCGAGACCGAGGCAGTACGCCACGATCAGCGCCACCCCGCGCGCCGCGGTCGCGCCTTCGGTGCCCGCCGCGACCGAGAGCACCCCGGCCAGCGTCGGGCCGAGGCACGGTGTCCAGCCAAGGCCGAACACGGCGCCCAGCATCGGTGCCCCGATCAGACCCGACACCCGGCGCGGCTCGAACCGGACGTCCCGCTGCAGCGCGGGCACCAGGCCGATGAACACCAGACCCATCGCGATGGTGACGACGCCGCCGATGCGCTGGAACACCTCCCGGTTCACCGTCAACGCCGAGATCAGGCCGAACACCGACACCGTCGCGAGCACGAAGACCACGGTGAAGCCGAGCACGAACAGTCCCGCCGCGCCTGCGACCCGCACCCGCGCGGTCCTGGTTTCGGTGCGCACCGATGCCTCGGCCGCGGTGACCGCGGGGGCGTCGGCGCCGACGATGCCGGCCAGGTACGACAGGTAGCCGGGGACCAGCGGCACCACACACGGCGAGGCGAACGACACCAGTCCGGCGAGCAGGCAGGCACCGAGCGCGAGCAGCAGCGGTCCGGTCGCGGCGGTGTTCTGGAAGCTCTCGCCTATGCCGGCTGCGAGGGTTGCGGTACTCACTGTTCTCGCGCGACCCTCTCCACCACAGGCTGCAGGTCCTCGGCGAGCAGTGCCTTGAGGAACACCGCGGCCACCCGATGCTCCCGGTCGAGAACCAGGGTGGACGGGATGACGCTGGTCGGGAAGTTGCCGCCGAGGGCGGTCAGGGTACGCATCGACGGGTCGTAGATCGACGGGTAGCCGACCTTGTTGTTGACGATGAAGTCCTGGGCCTTCTGCTGCTGGTAGTCCTTGACGTTGATGCCGAGGAACGCCACGCCCTGATCCTTGGTGTTCTCGTACACCGTCTCCAGGGCGTCGGCCTCACCGCGGCAGGGCCCGCACCACTGGCCCCACAGGTTCACCACGACGACCTTGCCGGTGAAGTCGGCGAGCGAGGTGGTCTGGCCGTCGACCATGACGTCGGGTCCGGACAGCTCGCCGAGGGTGCCGCGCGAGCTCGGCGGGTCGTAGAAGATCTCCGTCTTGCCGCCCGGCGAGACGAAGTCGAAGGTGCCACCCTGCGCGACGGCGTCCGAACCGGTGCCGCAGGCGGCCACGAGCGCGACGGTCGCCAGGACCGCCGTCACCCCCGCCAGCGCACGAGGTACGGCCGCGAAACGCCTCATGCCCCGGTCACCCTCGGATCGGACGCGCCGGCGGGCTCCGAGTAGACGATGTCGACGAGGGTGTCGCCCTCGTACACCAGCGAGGTCAGCGAGGCGAGTCCGCACTGACGATGCCGCGGGTCGTGCCAGAGCCGCTCGCCCTGCAGGAACCGGCGCAGCGTCCACACGGGCAGCTGATGGCTCACGCAGACGGCCTCGTGCCCGACCGCCGCGACGCGGGCCGCATTGACGGCGGCGAGCATCCGGTGCGCGATCTGCAGGTACGGCTCGCCCCAGGACGGCGTGAACGGGTCACGCAGCTTCCACCAGTGCCGCGGCCTGCGCAGGGCCCCGTCACCGACCGAGACCTTGAGGCCCTCGAACTCGTTGCCCGCCTCGATCAGGTTGTCGTCGGTGGCCAGCGTCAGACCGTGCTCGGCCGCGATCGGTGTCGCGGTCTCCTGTGCCCGCTGCAGGGGCGAGGCGACGACGTGGGTGATGTCGTGGCCCGCGAGCACGGAGGCGACGGTGCGGGCTTGCGCCTGGCCGGCAACGGACAGCCGGTAGCCGGGGAGCCTGCCGTACAGGATCCCCTTCGGGTTGTGCACCTCGCCGTGCCGGAGAACGTGCACGATGGTGCGGGATTCGGCCGGGTCGGCGGGCGGCGTCTGCTGAGGGCTGGTCACGTGGTCTGCTCCGGGAGCTTCAGGGGCGGGAGGTCTCTGGGCGGGGTCGTGCTGATCTAACTGGTCGCGGCCGGCGCGGTCGCCGCGGCGGCTGCGCGCGCGGCATGCGGCAGCGCGTCGGCGATGCGGTCGAACGCCGCGTCGTCGAGGGCGGCCGAAACGAACCACGCCTCGTAGGCGCTCGGTGGCGCGTACACGCCACGAGTGAGCAGTGCATGGAAGAAGGCGGGGAACCGCCACGTCTCGCTGGCCTTCGCCGCCGCGTAGTCGGTGACGGGACGGTCGGCGAAGAACACGCTCACCATGGTGCCTGCAAATTGAACCTGGTGCTCGACGCCCGCCTCGGTGAGCGCGTCACCGAGCAGTGTGCCGAGAGTCGCGGCGTTGCGCTCGAGGGCGTCGTACACGCCCTGATCCGCGGCACGCAGGCTGGCGAGCCCGGCAGCGACGGCGACGGGGTTCCCGGACAGGGTTCCCGCCTGGTACACGGGACCGGCGGGCGCGAGGTACGACATCACGTCGGCGCGGCCACCGAACGCGGCCGCGGGCAGGCCACCGCTCATCACCTTGCCGAAGGTGGTCAGGTCGCCGGCGACGCCGTCGAGGCCGTACCAACCGGCGGAGCTGACCCGGAAACCGGTCATCACCTCGTCCATGATCAGCAGCGCGTCGTGCGCGGTGCACAGCCGGCGCAGGCCCTCGTTGAAACCGGGCAGCGGCGCGATCGCGCCCATGTTGCCCGCGGCGGCCTCGGTGATCACACAGGCGATCTGACCGGGGTTCGCGGCGAAGACCTGCGCGACGGCGTCGAGGTCGTTGTACGGCAGCACGATGGTGTCGGAGGACTGCGCACCGGTGACACCCGGCGAGGTGGGCAACCCGAAGGTCGCCAGACCCGAGCCCGCCTCGGCGAGCAGCGCGTCGACGTGGCCGTGGTAGCAGCCGGCGAACTTGACGATCTTGGTGCGGCCGGTGAAGCCGCGGGCGAGGCGCACGGCGCTCATCGTCGCCTCGGTGCCCGAGTTGACGAGGCGCACCGCGTCGACGGAACCGACTCGGTCGACGATCGTCTCGGCGAGCTCCACCTCGCCCTCGGTGGGCGCACCGAAGGACAGCCCGGAGGTGGCAGCCTCGCGCACCGCCTCGACCACCGCCGGGTGCGCGTGCCCGAGGATCATCGGACCCCACGAGCACACCAGGTCGACGTAGTCGTTGCCGTCGACGTCGGTGAGGGTGCAGCCGGACGCGCTGGCGATGAAGCGGGGGGTACCACCGACCGAGCCGAAGGCCCGAACCGGGGAGTTGACTCCGCCGGGGATGACCACGCTGGCACGTTCGAAGAGCTGGGCAGACTTCGCGGCAGGCTGCGCGGATGCGCCGGTGGATACAGTCACGGCCCCCAGTGTCCCAGTTCCCACGATCTTGACAACGACAGGGTGTAGGAGAGGTCGTGGCGGACCTGCGGGAACGACCGGTGACGGCCGACGATCGTGACCGATCTCATCCTGCTTCGGTCCTCGAACGACGGCCCGCCGGTCAGATGACGGGCGTCGGGTTGTCGATGATCAGGCCGTGGCAGACGCCGGTCGGCAGGCAGAACTCGTTGATGCGGACCATGCCGATCCGGACCCCGTCGACCAGCCGGTAGAACGAGTAGCTGCGGCCGTCGATGCTGTGTGCCCGCACGTCCGGCATGGTGGTGAGGTCCTTGTTCGTGTTCAGCAGGTCGTCCTGGTTGACGACCGGGTTGACCAGGAACTCGGTGTGCGAGCCGTCTGCCAGCGGGGTGAACCGCTCGGCTCCCGGGACCGCGGGGGCAGCGGTCGCGATGGCGGCCGAGGCGGCCAGCACAGCGACGGATCCGGCGGTGGCGGCGACGATGCGGGTGACGCGGGTGACTGTGCTCATAGTTCACAGATGAAACACGACCTGAGCATCATTTGCCAGGGCAACCAATACCGATCGGGTCACGGTGCCGCACGGCCGGTCCGGTTCGCGGGCGCACGGCGGACTCCTCACAGGTTCCCGCGCGCCGCCTGCTCCCGCTCGATGGATTCGAACAGGGCCCGGAAGTTGCCCTTGCCGAAGCCGAGCGAGCCGTGCCGCTCGATCAGTTCGAAGAACACCGTCGGTCGGTCGCCGAGCGGCTTGGTGAAGATCTGCAGCAGGTAGCCGTCCTCGTCGCGGTCGACGAGGATGCCGCGTGACTTGAGCCGGTCGACCGGCACCCGGACCCGGCCGATCCGGGCCCGCAGCTCCGGGTCGTCGTAGTAGGCGTCGGGGGTGTCGAGGAACTCCACCCCGGCCGCGCGCAGGGCGTCGACAGCGGCGAGGATGTCGTCGGTGGCCACGGCCAGGTGCTGGCATCCTGGTTCGCCGTAGAAGTCGAGGTACTCGTCGATCTGCGAGCGTTTGCGGCCGACGGCCGGCTCGTTGAGCGGGAACTTCACCCGGTGGTTGCCGTTCGCGACGACCTTGCTCATCAGCGCCGAGTACTCGGTGGCGATGTCGTCGCCGACGAACTCGGCCAGGTTCGTGAACCCCATGACCTCGTTGTAGTAGCGCACCCAGTCGTTCATCCGGCCCATCTCGACGTTACCGACGGCGTGGTCGAGCGCCTGGAACAGCGGACGTGGCCCGCCCACGACTTCGCGTGCCCGCGGGACGAACCCGGGCAGGTACACCCCGCGGTACCGGGACCGGTCGACGAGGGTGTGGCGGGTGCTGCCGTACGTCGCGAGCGCGGCGAGGCGGACGGTGCCGTGCTCGTCGCACTCGTCGTGCGGTTCGTCGAGGACGACGGCGCCGTGGGCGCGGGCGTGCGCGACGCACCGGTCGACGTCGAGCACCTCCAGCGCGAGGTCCACCACGCCGTCCCCGTGCCTGCGGTGGTGGTCGGCCAACGGGCTGGCGGGGTCGACGGCACCGGTGAGCACGAACCGGGCCGAGCCGGACTCGAGCACGAACGACTTGTGGTCGCGCTGACCGGTTTCCGGTCCGGCGTAGGCGACCAGGGACATTCCCCACGCGGTGGTGAAGTAGTGCGCACTCTGGGTGGCGTTGCCGCACACGAACACCACGGCGTCCATGCCGACGACGGGGAAGGGGTCGGCCGCGTCATCGTGGTCGACGAGCCCGACGAGCCGTCGCAACCGGCCGCGGCCGAGATGTGCGGCACGCTCGTGCGGGGTGAGCCGCGCGGTAGTCATGCCCTCACTGTCAACCCGCCCGACCGACTGCGCAATGACGCGGGTTGACGCTGGTCATTGTGTACAGAATGCTTGCCGTATCGGAAGTTTGACTGGACAGTATGACCAGTAGAACCGGGAGCGCAGCGATGAGCATCGACCGCCTGGACGCCGACCTGCTGGACCTGCTGCACGCCGAACCGCGGGTGGGGGTGCTCGAAGCCTCGCGCCGGCTCGGCGTGGCCCGCGGCACCGCGGCGGCCCGACTGTCCCGACTCGAACGGAGCGGGGTGATCGCCGACCTCGCCCCCACCCTCGACGCCGCGGCGCTGGGCTTCCCGGTGACCGCGTTCGCGACGCTCGAGATCGCGCAGGGTCAGGGGCACGGCGCGGTGGTCGAACACCTGACGGCGATCCCGGAGGTGCTCGAGGCGCACACCATCACCGGGGTAGGCGACGTGTTGATCCGTGTGGTCGCGCGCACCCACGCCGACCTGCAGCGGGTGATCAACGAGATCGTGGACGGCACCCACGTGCTCCGGTCCGCGACGACGATCGCGTTGGAATCGCCGATCCCGTTGCGGCACCAGCAGTTGGTGCGCGTGGCCGTCGAGTGAGACGCGTCAGTCGGTCTTGCGGTGCGGCACGAACTCGAGCGTGAGCAGCGCGAATGCGGCAATCGGCAGCATCCGGAAGCTCAGCAGTGCGTAGCGCCGGTCGCCGAGTGAGTGGAACTTCTTGAGGTAGCGGTACAGCGATTCGAGCGCCAAGAGCGGGTCACCGAGGTGGATGACGTTGAACATCACCTGCCGCAGCCACCCGCGGTCCTTCTCGTCGAACAGTTCGGGGAAGGCCGCGAAGGCGAGCGAGACGCGCTTGCCGCCGTGGTCGCGGGCGTAGTCGATCATCGCCACACTCAGCCGCTCGTCGATACCGTTGGGCGCGCCCTTGCGTCGCCAGGGGACGTCGAGGCTGATCTCGGTGCCGCGTCCGGCGACCGCGTAGCGCTGGAATCCCTGCACGACGCCGTCCTGGTCGCGGGCGAGGACGATGAGCATGCCCGGGTAGCGGCCGTCGAGGGCGTGGTCGAGGATCATCGAGAAGCCCCGCTCGGCCTGCCCGCCGTGCGTCTGGGATGCGATCTCGCGCAGCTGCGCGGCCAGTTCGTCGGGCAGGTTCGCCTCGGCGATCACCTCGGTGGTCAACCCGGCGTTGCGGGTGCGGCTGACGGCCTGGCGGAGATTGCGGAACCGCCTGCCGACCATGTCGAAGGAGCCGACCTCGACCACCACGTCACGGCCGATCGGCACCGCGCGCAGCGGCGGCCACACCGCTGCTTCCCACAGGTCGCGGCGGTGCTCGCTGGCGCCGAGTACCACGATCCGCCAGCCGCGGTCCCGGCAGAACTGCTGGAACTGCGCCACCAGCGCCGGATAGTGCGCCGGATCGCCGATCGGGTCGCCGCCGACCACCGCCACCCCGAGTCTGGTGTGGTATCCGATCACGGCCGACTGGTCCGCGGAGAAGAAGTAGCTCTTGAGCGAGTGCATCGCGAACGGGGCGAGCGGGTCGGCGACCGTACGGTCGACCAGCGCGTGCACGCTCGGTAGTCGTTCCGGCTGCGGTCGGCTCGACGTCGGCCACATCAGCACCAGCCCACTGAGCGCGAGCGTGGCCAGCGCGATCACGGGGTGTCCGGTCGCCTGGATCAACAGCGCGGCGAGCACCGTCCCGGCGGCGGTCGCGGTGTGGGCGGCGGTGACCGGCCGGCCCAGGTGCACCCCGCGGGCCACGAACAGCGCGGCGACGGCGAGCGCGAAGATCCAGAGGTGGTGGCCGTTGAAGTGTTTGGCGGTGCCGACCGCGAGCACGACGAGCACGATCGCCGGCAGCCCGACCGTCCCCGCGTAGTGCGCCAGGTTGTGACTCGGCCTCGCGTTCCGACTGCTGGTTCCGACGACATCGAATGCCGCTGCGCGATCTCGTGTCCCGGCCACTCGCCTCCCTCCCGAACTGCCGACGGTTACCCAGGTAACACCATCATGAGAAACGGCCATATGCCACAGAATATTTCCGGGCCGCCACTCAACCGGAGTCGTCCGGGCCGAGCCATTCCCCGCGAGTGCGGGGCAGCCCGCTCACCCCCCGCTCCCCCTGCCGGACCGCGAGCACCTGGTTGACGCCGATTCGGCCGCGCTCGAACGCGAGTGCGCTCGCCGTCAGGTACAGCAGCCAGGTGCGGGCCCGCGGCGACCCGACCAGGCGCACCGCCTCGTCCCACGACCGCTGCAGGTTCGCGACCCACTGCCGAAGGGTCAGCGCGTAGTGCTCGCGCAGTCCCTCACAGTCTCGGATCTCGAATCCCCCGTGTTCGAGGCCGTCGAGAACCCGGCTGAGCGGCAACAGTTCTCCGTCTGGGAAGATGTAGCGATCCGTGAAGGTCGGCGACGAATGCGCGGAGTCCTCCAGCGGCGCGACCGACGAGATCGCGTGGTTGAGCAGCCGTCCCCCCGGCCGCAGCAGGGCCATCATGTCGGCCGCGTAGGTGTTCAGCTGACTGTCGCCGACGTGCTCGGACATGCCGATGCTCGAGATCGCGTCGTACGGCCCGTCGTGGACGTCCCGGTAGTCCTGCAGCCGGATCTCGACCCGGTCCGCGACCCCCGCCTCCCCGACCCGGGCTCGAGCCAGGTCGACCTGCTCGTGGCTGATCGTCACCCCGACCACCGAGACCCCGTAGTGCCGCGCCGCGTGGATCGCCATCGACCCCCAGCCGCAGCCGACGTCGAGCAGTCGCATGCCGGGCCGCAGCCCCAGCTTTCGGCACACCAGGTCCAGCTTGTCGTACTGGGCGTCCTCGAGCGATCCGGCCTCCCCGCGCGCCCAGTAGGCGCACGAGTAGACCATCGACGGCCCGAGAATCAGCCGGTAGAAGTCGTTTCCGACGTCGTAGTGGTGTGAGACGACCGCGGCGTCACGTTCCTTGCTGTGCTTGGCCCCTCGCCGCCGGACCACCTCGAGTGCGGGCGGACGCGGCGGTGGCCCGAACGCGCCGAGCCGCAGGAAGGTCGTCGCCGAGCGTGCCATCGCGTGTCTGCCGAGGGCGCCCAGGTCCTTCCGCGCGACCTTCTCGATCACGTCGGGGCCGTCGAGCAGCGCGAACAGGTCACCCTCGACGTCGAGGTCGCCCGAGACGTAGGCGCGGGCCAGCCCGAGCTCGTTGGGTGACCAGAGAATTCGGCGTAGCGCGCGCCGACGTCGGAAGACCACGGCAACCGGCGCGGACGGCGGTCCGGCGGTCGAGCCGTCCCAGCAGCGGACCCGCACCGGCAGCGAGCTGCCGGCGACGGCCTCGAACACCGACAACACTTGGGGCGCGGCTGGTTTCATCGACCCACCTCCCACGGGCCGGACTGATTTTACCCGGACGGACCGACGGCCGCAGGCTGCGATGACGCATTCACGAACCTTCCCACCTATCACTTCCGCTGATGCCGCCCTATCATCCCGATTGAGACGCATCTGCGGATAACGAAACGGAGAGGCCACCATGTCGTCGATACGCGTGAAGGACGCCGCGGGCCTGCTCGGGGTCAGCGACGACACCGTGCGCCGCTGGATCGACAGCGGCGCACTGGCCGCTGACAAGGACGAGTCCGGCCGCAAGGTTATCGACGGCGTGGCGCTCGCCGAATTCGCCCGCACGCACGCCAGTCCCCCGCCCGATCCGCTCGGCACCGCCAGTTCCGCGCGCAACCGGTTCGTCGGCCTCGTCACCAAGGTCACCGAGGACAAGGTGATGGCCGAGGTACAGATGCAGTGCGGCCCGTTCACCGTCGTGTCCCTGATGAGCAGCGCGTCCGCGCGCGAACTCGGCCTCGTGCCCGGCAAGGTCGCCGTCGCCATGGTCAAGGCCACCACCGTCGTCGTCGAGACACCCGACTCACACCACACCGGAGGACCCGCGTGAAGCGCACTCTCGGAACTGCACTGGTCGCGCTCGCCGCGACCGCCCTCGTCGCGGGCTGCTCGAGCGGGCCCACCGAGGACGCGGGTACCACCACGACCGGGTCCGCGCCCGTCACCGGCGCGGTCACCGTCTTCGCGGCCGCCTCGCTGAATTCCACCTTCACCGAACTCGGCAAGCAGTTCGAAGCGGCACACCCCGGCACCTCCGTCAAGTTCAACTTCGCTGGATCCTCGGACCTGGTCGCCCAGCTCAACCAGGGCGCGCCCGGCGACGTGTTCGCGTCCGCCGACACCGCGAACATGACCAAGGCCACCGACGCCGGGCTCGTCGCGGGCACCCCGGTCGACTTCGCCACGAACACGCTCACCATCGTCACTCCGCCCGGAAACCCGGCGCACATCGCGACATTCGCGGACCTTGCGCGACCGGGCACCCAGGTCGTGGTGTGCGCGCCGCAGGTCCCGTGCGGCGCTGCGACGAAGAAGGTCGAGACGGCCACCGGCACCACCCTGAGTCCGGTCAGCGAGGAGTCCTCGGTGACCGACGTGCTCGGGAAGGTCACCTCGGGGCAGGCCGACGCGGGCCTGGTCTACGTCACCGACGCTGCGGGCGCCGGCGCCAAGGTCACCGCCGTCGCGTTCCCCGAGTCCGCGGGCGCGGTGAACACCTACCCCATCGCGGCCCTGAAGGGTGCCGAGAACTCCACCGCCGCACAGGAGTTCGTCGCCCTCGTCACCGGCGACGACGGACGGAAGGTCCTGTCCGCCGCGGGATTCGCGGCCCCGTGACCCCGCCGCGGCGCGGCTATGTGACCCGGGCGCGCCGCGGCGGGACGGTCCGGGTGGGACTACCCGCCTGGGCCTACCTGCCCGCCGCGGTCGGCGCCGCGTTCCTTCTCCTGCCGCTGATCGCGGTCCTCGTCGAGATCGACTGGGCGAACTTCCTGCCGCTGATCACCTCCGAATCCTCGCGTGTCGCACTGCTGCTCAGTCTGAAGACCGCGGCCGCAAGCACCGCGCTGTGCGTGCTGCTGGGCATCCCCCTCGCGCTGGTGCTGGCGCGCGGGGAGTTTCGTGGCCGGTCGGTACTGCGCGCACTCGTGCTGCTCCCCCTCGTGCTGCCGCCGGTCGTCGGAGGCATCGCGCTGCTGTACACCTTCGGCAGGCAGGGCCTGCTCGGCCATCAGCTCGAAGCCTTGGGCCTCCGAATCGCGTTCTCCACCACCGCAGTCGTGCTGGCACAGACCTTCGTGTCGCTGCCGTTCCTGGTGGTCAGCCTCGAGGGGGCACTTCGGGTGGCGGGCCGCGACTACGAGGCGGTGGCCGCGACGCTCGGCGCCCGCCCGACCACCGTGCTGCGCCGCGTGACGCTGCCGCTGGTGCTGCCGGGGCTGGTGTCCGGGGCGGTGCTCGCCTTCGCGCGCGCCCTCGGCGAGTTCGGCGCGACCATCACCTTCGCCGGTTCGCTGCAGGGCGTCACCCGCACGCTGCCGCTGGAGATCTACCTGCAACGCGAGACCGATCCCGATGCGGCGGTGGCACTCTCACTGCTGCTCATCGCGGTCGCCGCGCTGATCGTGGTTGCGACGCGTGGCCGCCGGATCGCGGGCGCGCTGTGAGCGGGGTGCGCGTGCGCGCCCGCCTCGACCGCCGCGGCGTCGAGTTCGACGTGGAACTCGCCGACGGTGAGGTGCTCGCGGTGCTCGGCCCGAACGGGGCCGGGAAGTCGACGCTGCTCGCCCTGATCGCCGGGCTCCTTCGCCCCGACCACGGCACCGTCAGCGTCGGCGACGAGGTGCTGACCGATACCGAGACGGGGGTGTTCGTCGCGCCGCACGCACGCGGAGTCGCACTGCTCAGCCAGCGCCCGTTGCTGTTTCCGCACCTGACCGCCGCCGCGAACGTCGCCTTCGCCCCCCGCAGCCGGGGTGCGAGCCGGTCGGCGGCACGGGAGTCCGCGGCGCAGTGGCTCCGCGAGGTCGACGCCGAGGACCTGGCCCGCCGACGACCCTCACAGCTCTCGGGTGGTCAGGCACAACGGATCGCGATCGCGCGCGCCCTGGCCGCGCAGCCGCGGGTCCTGCTGCTGGACGAACCGATGTCCGCGCTCGACGTGGCGGTCGCGCCCGCGCTGCGACGACTGCTGCGGCGCATCCTGCGCGAACAGCGACGCACCGCGGTGATCGTCACCCACGACCTGCTCGACGCGCTGGCGCTGGCGGACCGGGTGGTCGTGGTCGAGGCCGGCCGGGTAGTCGAGGCCGGGACCGTGCGCGAGGTGCTGACCTCCCCGCGCAGCGCGTTCGCGGCCCGGATCGCCGGGGTCAACCTGGTCGCGGGCCGGATCGGCGAGCCCGGGGTACTCGAAACATCCTGGGGTGCTGCCGTTTCCGGTATCGGCGAGGTCGAGTCGGGTGCACCCGCGGTCGCGCTGTTCCGGCCCGGTTCGGTCGCCGTACACCTCGAACCACCGCATGCCAGTCCCCGCAACGTCTTTCCGGTGACTATCGCCGAACTGGAGGTGCACGGTGCGGCGGTGCGGGTGCACAGCGAGCCGAACCCCGACGGCAGCGCGGGCCTGACCGCCGACGTCACCCCCGCGGCAGTCGCGGACCTCGACCTGCACCCGGGCGGCACCGTGTACTTCGTGGTCAAGACCCAGGAGGTCGAGGTGCTCGCGGCGCTGGCGGGGTCGGGCGCCTCACCACCCGACGAGGGTTAGCTGGTCCGGGGGCGCCTGCGATCCGTACAGGGTCGCCGGTCCCGGCCCGGGCGAGTCCCGCCGCCAGCGTCACCGGAAGCGGCGCAGCCGCAGGCTGTTCCCCACGACGAACACCGACGAGGCCGCCATCGCCGCGCCGGCGATCATCGGGTTGAGCAACCCCAGCGCCGCCAGCGGGATCGCCGCGACGTTGTAGGCGAACGCCCAGAACAGGTTGGCGCGGATGGTGCCGAGCGTCGCGCGGGACAGCCGGATCGCCTGCGGCACCGACAGCAGGTCGCCGCGCACCAGGGTCAGGTCGCTCGCCTCGATGGCCGCGTCCGTGCCGGTGCCCATCGCCAGGCCCACGTCCGCGGTGGCCAGCGCCGCCGCGTCGTTGACCCCGTCCCCCACCATCGCGACCGCGCGGCCCTCGCGTTGCAAGGATGCGATGTGCGCCGCCTTCTCGTCGGGCAGGACGCCGGCGATGACCCGGTCGATGCCGACCTGTCGGGCCACGTCCCGGGCGACCTCGGGGCGGTCCCCGGTCAGCAGCACCGGCGTCATGCCCAACGCGACGATCTGTGCCACCGCGTCCGCGCTGCTCGGCTTCACCGAGTCGGCCACGGTGATCGCGCCGCGCACCACCCCGTCCCAGGCCACCGCGACCGCGGTGCGCCCCGCGCCGAACACCTCGCGCAGTTCGGCGGGGACCGCGTCGTCCGGCTTGCCGACGCTCACCCGGACGCCGTCCACCGTCCCGACGACCCCGACACCTGCTCGGCTGCCGAACTCGGTCACCGGCAGCAGGTCCGTCCCACGTGCCGCCGAGATCGCCCGGGCCACCGGATGATCGGACGCGTGCTCGACCGCGGCGGCCAACGCCAGCACCCGGTCGGCGTCCTCGCCCGCTGCGGGTACCACCGCGTCCACGGTCATGGTTCCGGTGGTGACAGTGCCGGTCTTGTCGAGGACCACGGTGTCGATCCGCTTGGTCTGTTCGAGCACCTCGGGTCCGCGGATCAGGATGCCGAGCTGCGCGCCGCGACCGGTGCCCACCAGAAGCGCAGTGGGCGTGGCCAATCCGAGTGCGCACGGGCAGGCGACGATGAGCACGGCGACCGCGGCCGTGAAGGCTTCGGTGCTCGCGTGCCCGGTCACCAGCCAGCCGATCAGGGTGAGCGCCGCGATCACGAGGACGATCGGCACGAAGACCGCGGAGACCCGGTCCGCCAGACGCGCAATTGCCGCCTTGCCGTTCTGCGCCTGCGTCACGAGGGCGGCGATGTGCGCGAGTTGGGTGTCCGCGCCGACCTTCTCGGCTCGGACCACCAGGTGCCCGTCGGTGTCGACGGTGCCGCCGACCACCGCGTCGCCCGCGGTCACGTCGACCGGGACCGACTCTCCGGTGACGGCCGAGGTGTCCACCGCTGCCGCTCCGCTCAGCACCACACCGTCGGTGGCGATCTTCTCTCCCGGCCGGACCACGAATCGGTCGCCGACGCGCAGCGCCGCCAGCGGAACGCGTCGCTCGACATCTCCTTCGAGAACGGTCGCATCCTTCGCCCCGACGTCGAGGAGCGCTCGCAGCGCCGAACCGGCGCGGCGTTTGGCCCGTGACTCGGCGAACCGGCCGGCCAGCAGGAACACCGTCACCGCGGCCGCGGTCTCGAGGTAGATCTGACCGGACGGGTCGTGTGCGCCGAGCATCAGCGTGAACTCGTGCGTCATGCCGATCTGTCCGGCGGTACCGAACACCAACGCCCACACCGACCATCCGTAGGCGGCGAGCGTGCCGATGGAGACAAGGGTGTCCATCGTCGACGCACCGTGCCTGGCGTTGATCAGTGCCGCGCGGTGGAACGGGTACCCGCCCCAGAACACCACGAGGGTGGTCAGTGCGAGTGCCAGCCACTGCCAGTAGTCGAACTGCAGGGCGGGAACCATCGAGACCACGACCACCGGCAGCGCCGCGACGGCCGAGACCACAAGTCGGAGGCCGAGCGAATCATGTCGCGCCGCCTCGGAATCGGTCGACCCCACCTCGGGTTCCTCGGGAACTGGCGTGGCCGTGTAGCCGGCTGACTGCACTGCGGCGACCAGGTCCGCGGTGGACACCGTCGACGGGTAGCGCACGTGAGCGCGTTCGGTGGCGAAGTTGACGGTCGCGGTGACGCCGTCGATCTTGCCGAGTTTGCGTTCGATCCGGTTGGCGCAGGACGCGCAGGTCATCCCGCCGAGGTCGAGGTCGACGTCGGCGGTGCCGACATTGCGACTCTCGTCGGCGGTGCCGACATTGCGACTCTCGTCGGCGGTGCCGACATTTCGACGCATACCGGCGGTCATGACGCCAGCTCGTAGCCCGCCTCTTCGACGGCCGCCGCGACCGCGCCGGGGTCGAGTTCGGACTCGCTGGTCACCTCGACCCGGCCCGTGTCCAGGTCGACCGCGACGTCGGTGACGCCGGGGATCTCGCCGACCTCCTCACGGACCGAGGCCACGCAGTGCTGGCAGGTCATGCCGGTGACGGTGAATGTGCTCTTCATCCTTCGGACACCTCCTAGGAGCGGACGAGCCGGGCGATCGCGTCCGAGGCCTCTTTGACCTTGGCGTCCGCCTCGGGGCCACCCTTCTTCGCGGCTTCGACGACGCAGTGCGAGAGGTGCTCGTCGAGGAGTTTGAGTGAGACCGACTGCAGCGCACTGGTCACCGCCGACACCTGGGTGAGGATGTCGATGCAGTACCGGTCGCCGTCGACCATGCGTGAGATGCCGGCGACCTGTCCCTCGATGCGGCGCAGCCGCTTGAGGAGGTCGTCCTTCTCGGGGGAGTAACCGTTCATACCCGTAGGATACCCCCCATGGGTACTTTCCGCTAGGGTGTGCGCCTGCGCCGGATCACGTCGATCACCAGCAGACCGGCCACGACGATCAGCGCCGTCGCGGCGCCGATCCAGGTGCCCGAGTAGTGCGTGCCCGAGAACGCCGGCGCACCCTCCGCGAGAGGGGCGAAATCCGAGGTCTGCACGCCCTGGTGCCAGCACCATGCCGCCAGCACCACCGCAGCCACCGCAAGACACGCCTCCGCGACGCGCAGCACCCGAGTGTTCACCGACCGCTCCCCTCGCCATCGCCCTCGACCGTATCCTCGAGGATCGCACGCAGCCCGTCACCGTCGCGCGCCCACGCCCGGACCAGTTCGCCGCCGCGCAAGCGCAGGCCGATCGAGGTGCGGCGGCGCGGCACTCCCGACAGGTCGCCGAGCGCGCGCGCCGACTCCCAGGGCCGCAGGTCCTCCGCGAACGGGTCCGCCTCGGGCAGCACCTCGGCGATGTCCGCCAGCGCCACGGTCTCGGTGCCGCAGCGCAGCGCGGCGTCGGTGACCTCGACGCTCGCATGCCGGCGTGCCGCCACCACCTGCAGTGCCACCAGACCGGCCAGCAACACCGCGAACAGGGCCAGTCCGAGCAGATGCACCCCCGCACCGATGAACAGGTCGGCGACCAGCACCACCAGGCACAGCACCGGTCCGATCGCCACCACCCGCCAGCGCGCCCCGAACTCCTCGAAGACGGGCTCAGCCACGCGCGAACCAGCCGGTCGCGGACCGCAGGTACACCAGGACACTGGCAGCCAGCAGCACGATCGAGGCCATCAGCATCGGCGCCTGCCCGAGCCCGGTGAGCAGCAGCGCGCACTGGATCAGCGTGTAGACCACCGACAGCGCGACCACCGCCCGCCGGAACCGCGGGTCGCCCGCCCGCGTCGGTCCCGACATCAGCCCGACCCCGACACCGACCAGCAACGAGACCACACCGGAGCCGCGCAGCAACAGCACGAGCGCGTCGACGCTGTCCGGGTCGGCGCCCCGGTCGGCCAACGTCTCGCGCAGGGCCGAGCCGGACGTCGTCACGGCGAGCAGTCCGAACAGCACGAGCAGCGCCGCGCCCGCCAGCCACAGCCAGTACGCGATGTCGACCGGCCTCGGCCGGGTTGGCGTGTCGCTCACCGGCGCTACTGCTCCTTCACCGCGGGCAGGAAGTAGCGGTTGGAATCGGTACGGTGCATCAGCACCACCGCGCCGACCGACAGCACGGCCTGCAGGATGCTCGCGCCGCCGGAGACCATCGCGCCCGCACCGCCGCCCGCACCGAGCCCGAACAGGGTCGGCACCGCGAGGAACACCATCAGCACACCCGCCATGGTGACCAGCATCCTGGCCCAGTTCCGGCCGCGCCGCATCTTGAAGACGAACAACAGGTACAGCGCGGTGACCCCGAGGCCGATCAACGCCGACATCCCGAGTGCAACCAACATCAGCGCGTCCATGGTGGATGCACTGAAATCGAGCGTCGGGTCCTGCGCGCGCATGTCGCGCATCAACTGGTCCACGTAGGTCGCGCGGTCGCCGTACACGGTGGCCAGCGACGCGAACAGGTTGACCACCCCGAGTGCCGCCACGCCGCAGAGCAATTGGAAGGCGGTGAGCACGTCCACCGGCGGCTGCGCGGCGCTCTGCTCGACCGGATTCATCGGCGGCTGAGGTACGCCCGACCAGTGGTCGCCCGGACCGGGCGGCGGGGGCGCGGTCACAGCCTGCCCGCCACTTCGGCGGCCCAGTAGGTCAGCACGATGTCCGCACCCGCCCGCCGAATGCACAGCAGCGACTCGTCGATCGCGGCATCGCGGTCGATCCAGCCGTTCTGCGCGGCCGCCGTGATCATCGAGTACTCACCCGAGATCTGGTACGCGGCAACGGGAACGGTGGACATGTCCGCGGTCTCCCGCAGTACGTCGAGGTAGCTCATGGCAGGCTTGACCATCACCATGTCGGCGCCCTCCTCGAGATCGAGGTCCACCTCGCGCAGCGACTCGCGGCGGTTGGCCGGATCCTGCTGGTAGGTACGACGGTCGCCCTCGAGCGAGGATCCGACGGCCTCCCGGAACGGGCCGTAGAACGCCGAGGCGTACTTCGTCGCGTAGGCCAGGATCCCGGTGTCGAGGTGACCGGCATCGTCGAGACCCTCACGGATCGCGGCGACCTGGCCGTCCATCATGCCGCTCGGACCCAGCAGGTGCGCGCCCGACTCCGCCTGCGCCACAGCCATGTCCACGTACCGGGTGAGGGTGGCGTCGTTGTCGACGGTGCCGTCCGCGGCGAGCACGCCGCAGTGCCCGTGCGCGGTGAACTCGTCCAGGCAGGTGTCGGCCATGATCACGGTGTCGTCGCCGAGATCGGCGCGCAGTGCCCGCAGACCCCGGTTGAGAATGCCGTCCGGGTCGGTGGCGCCGGAACCGTCGGCGTCCTTGTCCTCCGGACGCGGGACTCCGAAGATCATCAGCCCGCCGACGCCGGCCTCGACGGCCTGGGTCGCCGCGGCGCGCAGCGAGTCGAGGGTGTGCTGGAAGACTCCGGGCATCGAGGTGATCTCACGCGGCACGTCGATACCGTCGGCCACGAACATCGGTAGCACCAGATGTCGTGGCTCGAGCGAGGTTTCGGCAACCAGACGGCGCAACGCCTTGGTGCTGCGCAGGCGGCGGGGCCGCTCGGCGGGGAACAAACAGGCCCTCCTTCGTCGGGCCTGTGAGTCCTTCCGGTCCGTGTGAGGGCCAGAAGGACTCACAGGCGCGTCAGCGCCTAGCGCCTACGAGACTTCTTGCGCGGCGGCGGCAGCGCGCCCTCGGCACGCAACCGGGCTGCGTGCTCGGCGAGCGCCTCCACCAGCGGTCCGACCTGCGCGGTCTCGGGCTGGACGTCGACCCGCAGGCCGAACTCGATCGCGGTCTCCGCGGTCTTCGGCCCGATGCACGCGACCAGCGTGCGCGCGTGCGGCTTGCCCGCGATGCCGACCAGGTTCCGGACGGTGGACGAGGAGGTGAAGCACACCGCGTCGAACCCGCCGGTCTTGATCATCTCGCGGGTCTCGGCCGGCGGCGGCGCCGCCCGCACGGTGCGGTACGCGGTGACGTCGTCGATCTCCCAGCCGCGCTGGCGCAGCCCCTCGGCGAGGGTCTCGGTGGCGATGTCCGCACGGGGCAGCAGCACCCGGTTGACCGGATCGAAAACGTCGTCGTACGGGGCGAATTCGGCGAGCAGACCCTCACTGGACTGCTCACCGGAGGGCACCAGCTCGGGATTGATACCGAAGCTGCGCACCTTGTCCGCGGTGGCCTGGCCGACACAGGCGATCTTCACGCCGGAGAATGCGCGGGCGTCCAGACCGAACTCCTCGAACTTCTCCCAGACCGCGCGCACCGCGTTGGTGGAGGTGAACACCACCCACTGGTAGCGCCCGTCGACGAGGCCCTTGACCGACCGCTCCATCTGCGCGGGACTGCGCGGCGGCTCGACGGCGATGGTCGGGACCTCGATGGGGATCGCGCCGTGGGTGACCAGCCGGTCGCTCATCTCGCCCGCCTGGTCCTTGGTGCGCGGCACCAGCACGGTCCAGCCGTACAGCGCCCGCGACTCCCACCAGGACATCTTGTTGCGGTGGCTGACAACCTTGCCGACCGTGACGACCAGCGAGCCGACCAGTTCCGAGCCCGCCTCGTTCAGCGTGGCGAGGGTGGCCTCGACGGTGCGCTGCTGGCGGGTGGTACCGCGGACGGTGATCGCGGCGGGGGTCTGCGGGGCGAGGCCGTGCTCGACGAGTGCACTGGCGGTCTCGGCCAGGTGGGCCGCGCTGGCGTGCAGCACCAGCGGTCCGGGCGCTGCGGCCAGTGCCGCCCAGTCGACCTCGCCGCGGACGTCCGCCTCGGTGTGACCCGAGCCGAGCGCCATCCCGGCGTAGCTCGGCACCGCGGACCCGGCGGGCAGGCCGGGCAGGATCTCGAACTGCACCTGGGTGCGGGCCACGGCGGTGACCTCGGCGATGACCGAGTCGGTGGTCAGCGGGTCACCCGAGACGAGACGGACCACGTCGTGGCCGTTGCGCGCCTCGTGCACGAGGGTCTTCGCGACCTCCGCCGGCTCACCGAGGGCGGGCCGGACCTCGTAGAGCGGGTGCTCGGGATCGACCTCGACGCCCGGCACCTCGAGCGCGGTGCCGACCAGTGCCGTGACGCCCTTGTCGACATCCGGGTCGGTGTACGCCAGGGTCGCGTTCGCGAGCACGTCCCGGGCCCGGACGGTGAGCAGCGCCGGATCGCCCGGGCCGGAGCCCACGAACAGGATCCGTCCGGGGGTGTTCTTACGGACTCGGCTCATCGGTTGTTCTCCAGTGCGTTCAGGTTTCCAGCAGTGCGGGGTCGTGCGGGGTCGGGAGTGATTGTGGGCCAGCGCGGTGGCAGCGCGCCCGGTTTCGAGCGGAGCGTGGGATCAGTCATCGGTCGACCCCTCTTCCGCCTCGGCTGCCGCCATCAGATCCCTCGCGCCCAGGTCGAGGAGCTCGCGGGCCACGGCCCGACCCAGTTCCTCGGCGTGGGCCGGAGATCCGACCGCCGACGCGCGGATCGAGTCCGACCCGTCGACCGCGGCGGCGCAGCCGCGCACCGACAACTCGTCGAAGACCCGACCGTCGTCGTCGATGGACTCGACGACCTCGGCGAGCGCCCCGACCGGTGCGGTGCAGCCGGCCTCGAGTTCGGCGAGCAGGGCCCGCTCGGCGACCACCGCGGCGCGCGCGGCCGGGTCGTCGAGCTCCGCGAGCACGGCGATCAGCGTCGGATCGTCGGCGCGGCACTCGACCGCCAGCGCGCCCTGCGACGGCGCCGGCAACATCTGCACCGGTTCGAGCGACTCGGTGATCGCGTCCAACCGGCCGATCCGCGACAGTCCGGCGCGGGCGACCACGATCGCGTCGAGCTCACCCGACGCGACCTTGCCGAGCCGGGTGTCGATGTTGCCGCGCAGCGGAGCGATCTCCAGGCCGAGACCGAGCGCACGCAACTGGGCGCGGCGGCGCGGCGCGGAGGTACCGATCCGCGAGCCGGGCGGCAGCTCCCCGAGCACCAGACCGTCGCGGGCGACCAGCGCGTCGCGCGGGTCCTCGCGAGGGGGCACCGCGGCGATCGCCAGCTCCGCCGGCTGTGCGGTGGGCAGGTCCTTGTACGAGTGGACGGCCACGTCCACCTCGCCGGCGAGCAGCGCCTCGCGCAACTCCGCGACGAAGACGCCGACACCGATCCGTTGCACCGGGCCCGCGGTGACGTCACCCTTGGTCGTGATGATCACCAGCTCCGCGGGATGGCCTGCGGCGATCAACGCGTCGCGGACCGTGCCGGCCTGGGTGGTGGCCAGCAGACTGCCACGGGTGCCGATGCGCAGGGTCTTCGGGACCGCCTGCGCGGCCGGCTGGGACGGGGCACTCATTCCTGCATCCCCTTCCACCAGTTCTGGGCGTTCTCGTTCTCGCGGGCGGCGGTGAAGTCGTCGGCGAGCTCGACCGCGCGGAGCTCCATCGGTGTGGCCACGGCCTCCGCCGATCCGGGTGCCAGCTCGAACAGCTCCCGCAGGGCCGCCGCGTAAGTGTCGCCACCCGGCGTGGAGGCGAGCTGCTTGATCCGCACGGTCGGGGCGTGCAGCAGCTTGTCGACGACGCGCCGCACCGTCCGGGCGACCTCGTCGCGCTGCGGATCGTCCAGCCCCGGCAGCCGGGTCCCGAGCCGCAGGAGTTCGGCCTCGACGACCTCGGCGGCACGTTGGCGCAGCGCTGTGACGGTCGGGGTGACCTCCGCGAGCCGCTGGCCCGCCAGGTAGGTCGCGAGCTCACCGGCGACGATCTCGCGCGCGGCATCCTCGTCGGAGGCCGCCGCGCCGGCGGCCGGGTCGGCCTGCATGGACGCCATGTCGAGCAGGCTCACCCCGGGCAGTCCGGCGACCGCGGGCTCGACGTCGCGGGGCAGTCCGAGGTCGCAGATGACCAGCGGTCGCTGCGCGGGAACCCGCTTCGCCAGCGCGAGGTGCGCGTCCGCGAGGGTCACCACCGCACCGACCGCACCGGTACAGGTGACCATCACGTCGGCCTCGGAAATGGCGGTCGTCAGATCGGACAACGCCACGGTGTCCGCGTCCACACCGGCGGCGCGGACCGTGTCTGCCAGGTGCTCGGCGCGCTCGCGGGTGCGGTTCGCGACCACGATCCGGCCGATGCCCGCCCGGGTCAGGTGCGCGACCGACAGTCCGCCCATCGACCCGGCGCCCACTACGAGTGCGGTGCGGCCCACGAGTCCGTCATGCCCGTTGCTCGTGCCGAGCAGTCCGGCGGCCCGGTCCAGCGCGACCGACACCACCGAGGCGCCGGCCCGGTCGATGCCGGTCTCGGAGTGGACGCGCTTGCCGACCCGCAGCGCCTGCTGGGCCAGCTCGTGCAGTACCCGGCCGGCGGCCTTCTGGCTGTCGGAGGTCGCGTAGGCAGTGCGGATCTGGCCGAGGATCTGCTGCTCGCCGATCACCATCGAGTCCAGCCCGCTGGCGACGGCGAACAGATGCTCGGCGGCCGCCTCGCTGTAGCGGACGTAGGCGTGCTTGGTGACCTCGCCGAGGTCGAGTCCGGAGTGTTCGGTGAGCAACTCCCCGACCGTGGCGAGCGCGCCGTGGAAGGCATCGACGACCGAGTAGATCTCCACCCGGTTGCAGGTCGAGACGATCATGACCTCGGAGATGTGCGGCGAGGCCAGCATCTTGTCGATCAGCTTCGGTCGATCCGTGTCGCCGACGGCGACCTTCTCGAGGATGGAGACGGGCGCACTTCGGTGCGAAATCCCGACCAGGAGAACACTCACGGTGCGATCACCGATCCATTCTTTGTCGAACCCAGAGCCGTCGAAGCCGAGCGTGCAGGGGCGGTACGAGCCGTGGTCGCGCGGGCAGCGCCGAGCCCGACAGCCGCGGCGGCCGCGCCGGGTTCGGACTCGGCGTTACGCGCACTGTGGAACGAGAGCACCTGCATCTCGACGGCGAGATCCACTCGACGGATCTCGACGTGCCTGGGTACATCAAGCGGCGAGGCCGCGAAGGTCAGGATGCAGCGCACCCCGGCATTGACGAGGTGATCGCACACCTCCTGCGCCGAGTCGTCGGGCGTCGCGACGACCCCGATGGTGGCGTGCAGTTCGCGGCAGGCGGACTCGAGGTCCGCGACGTCGCGCACGGTGAGCCCGTCGACGACGGAGCCGATCCGCGAGGGGTTCCGGTCGAACAGGCCGACCATGGTGAAGCCGCGCCTGCCGAAGCCGCCGTACCGGGCCAGCGCCTGGCCGAGGTTGCCGACGCCGACCAGCACCACCTGGTGGCCGCGGTCGAGTCCGAGCGCGGCCTCGATCCGGGCGCGCAGCTTGGTGACGTCGTAACCGACGCCGCGCACACCGTTCGGGCCGAGGAACGAGAGGTCCTTGCGCAGTTTCGCGGAGCCGACACCCGCCGCGGTCGCGAGTTCCTCACTGGAGACGATGAGGGTGCCGTCGTCGGCCATCACGCCGAGCACCCGGAGGTAGGCCGCGAGCCGGGTGACCGTCGCCTGCGGCAGGTCCCGCACGGTCGCGTCGGGACGCGAGGGATCCGGTCGCGACGGATCGGGGCGAGCGCCCCCGTCAGCCCCGGCAACGCCACGGGCGGAGAACCCATGCGGCTGGTGCTGTTCGGTCACGTTCGTGGCTCCTCGTCCGGCCATGCACACGACCGGTCTTCACGTTGATCCGGGGGACTGTTCACACCACGGTAACTGCTTGTGAAGCTCTGCACAAAGTCGCCGCAATTCCGGCAACACCCGCCGCGACCTGCGCGGCGACCGAATGTCGCGGCGCGCAGGTCGGCCTCAGATTGTCAAATCCGACCTCAGTCTCGCCTCGTCGACCTCCCAGTAACTGTGCTCACGGCCGTCGAGCAGCACCACCGGCAGCCGATCGCCGTACTCGGCCCGAAGCTCGGGATCCGTCACCGCCGCCGCGTCGACGTCGACGGATTCGAGCGGAATGCCGAATTCCTCACACAATGGGACCAACTGATCGTGGGCCGCCACGCAGGAGGAGCAGCCGTCTCGGGTCAGCAGGGTGATGGTGTGAGCGGGGTCGGTCATGGGTCCACTGTGCCATCACCCCACCCCGCCCCGACCGGGCCACCAGCCGAGACGGACATCACAGCCCAGCCCTCGCCCCGGCGATCCGGCCGGTGCACCCTCGAGACGGAAGATAGGGTTACGCACAATTGCCGACACGGGAGGTACGAGTGCCTGGGCTGACAGGGCCGACGGGTTCGGGACTGGGCGCGGGCTGGCTCGGTACGGGCGGTCGGCGACGCAATCGGAACCCACTGGGCCCCAGCGACGCACAGCTGCGCGCCAACTTGGCCGGCGAGGCCAGCGCCGACGCCGCGCTCGCGCTGCACGAGGCGGAGTCGGTGGCGGCCGAGGAGGGCGCCGGGATCGACGTCGAGTCCGCGGTCCCCCGTGACCTCACCGCCGCCGCGTTCTTCGACGTGGACAACACGATGGTCCAGGGCGCCTCGATCATCCACTTCGCCCGCGGCCTCGCGGCCCGCAAGTACATCTCCTACGGCGACATGGCGCGCTTCGGCTGGAAGCAGCTGAAGTTCCGGGTCACCGGCAAGGAGAACAGCGACGACGTCGCCAGCGGCAAGGAGAAGGCCCTCACCTTCATCGCGGGCCGCGAGACGGCGGAGTTCAGCCGGCTCGGCGAGGAGATCTACGACCAGCTGATCGCCGACAAGATCTGGCCGGGCACCAGGGCGCTCGCCCAGATGCACCTCGACGCCGGCCAGCAGGTGTGGCTGGTGACCGCGACCCCGGTGGAGCTCGCGCAGGTGATCGCCAAGCGGCTCGGACTGACCGGCGCGCTCGGCACTGTCGTCGAGTCGGAGGACGGCAAGTTCACCGGCCGGCTCGTCGGCGACATCCTGCACGGCGCGGGCAAGGCGCACGCGGTGCGCACCCTCGCGGTCCGGGAGGGCCTGAACCTCAAGCGCTGCTCCGCCTACTCGGACAGCCACAACGACGTGCCGATGCTCTCGCTGGTCGGCACCGCCGTCGCGATCAATCCGGACGCGGACCTGAAGGAACTGGCCCGCAACCGCGGCTGGGAGATCCGGGACTACCGCACGGGACGCAAGGCCGCGAAGATCGGCGTGCCCACCGCTCTCGCTCTCGGCGCGGTCGGTGGCGCATTGGCCGCCGTGATCGGGCGTCGGCGGCACTAGCCGCCGGAGCCGCGACCGCGATGACAACACTGCGTACGGCACGACCCGGCGACGCTCTCGCCGTCGCGCGGGTGCACGTCCGGGCCTGGCAGGCCGGGTACCGCGGTCTGCTTTCCGCCGAGTATCTGGACGGGCTTAGTGCCGAGGATCGAGCGCGGCGGTACACCTTCGACGAATCCGACCCGGGCAGGCCGCTGACCACCGTCGCGGTGAACGCGTCGGGCGACATCTCCGGATTCGTCACCACTGGGTCTGCGCCCGCCGATGCCGAGCCCGGGACCGGGACCGGGACCGGGACCGCCGAGGTTATGGCCCTGCACGTCGACCCGGATTCGTGGGGCACGGGCGTCGGGCGGGCCCTGATGTCGGCCGGCCGGGCCGGCCTGATCCGTCGGGGCTACGCCGAGGCCGTCCTGTGGGTCCTCGCGGGCAACCTTCGGGCCGAACGGTTGTACCGGAGCGACGGATGGCGCCCCGACGGCCCGCGTCGGCACGAGGTCGTCTGGGGCGTCGACGTCGACGAAGTGCGCTTCCGCAGAACCCTCTAGCCGAGGAACACGTTCCGGCGTTGGGCCAGCAGCCGGTACAGGGTCTGCTGGATGGTCTCGCGGACGTGGTCGGTCAGTTCGAAGAGCACCATCGGGTCCTCCGCGCTGGCCGCGTCGTAGGAGTCGGTGACGATCGGCTCACCGAACTCGATGTACCACTTCGACGGCAGCGGGATCAGGCCCAACGGTCCGAAGTGCGGGAACAGCGGCGTCACCGGGAAGTACGGCATGCCCAGCAGTCGCGCCAGCGACTTGAGGTCGCCGATCTTCGGGTAGATCTCCTCCGACCCGACGATCGAGCACGGCACGATCGGCACACCCGTGCGCAGTGCCGCGGACACGAATCCACCGCGACCGAAACGCTGCAGCTTGTACCGCTCGCTGAACGGTTTGCCGATGCCCTTGAAGCCCTCCGGGAACACCGCGGCGACCTCCCCGCCGCGCAGCAGCCGTTCGGCGTCCGGGTTGCACGCCAGGGTGTGGCCCGCCTTGCGGGCAATATTGCCGACGACCGGCATCTCGAACGCCAGGTCGGCGGCGAGCATCCGCAGCGGTCGGTGCGCGGGGTGCTTGTCGAACATCGCGACCGAGGTCATCAGTCCGTCGATCGGCACGACGCCGGCGTGGTTCGCGACCACCAGCGCGCCACCCTCGGCGGGCACGTTCTCGATCCCACGCACCTCCACCCGGAACCACGAGTCGAACAGTGGTCGCAGCAGCGGCAGCCAGACGTTCTCGGCGAAGTGCGGGTCGAAACCGAACTCGTCGACCTGGTAGTCGCCGGTCAGCCGGCGTCGGATGAACTCCGCCGTCGCCACCACCTGGTCGGCGACCAGGCCGCGCGCCGACTCCAGCACGGAATCGGCCAGGGACGACGGGTCCGGAGCCGGGCTCGACCGGGAGGCGAACAGCTGCGTCGGGCTCGGCACCCCGTCCGGACCGGCGCGCAGCGTCCGGACCCGGGGCCGACGTGGGGCCGAGTCGCCGTGCAGAGGAATCACCTTCGCCACCTCGTTCATCGAGCACCCCCGCCCGCCCCGACGAGGTTCTGCAGTCCAGTCTCCATCGACTGCAACCAGTCCCGACTGAGCACCGGACTGAAGCCGGCCCCGCTGATCATGTCGTCGAGCGCCTGCAGGGTCGTCCACCTCGGTTCGAAGCCGAGTTCGGAACGCATCCGCCCGGTGTCGAGGCCGCAACCGAAGTGGAAGTACTCGAGTTGTTCCGTGGTGAACTGGCGCATCGACGAACCCATCACCACCCTCCCGAGCGTGCGGAACAGCTGGAACGGGACCGGCACCGCAATGCCGCCCGCCCGCCGGATGGCCTGGGAGAGCATGACCATGCCGTCCCCTGCGACGTTGAAGGTGCCCGCCGGGCCGCCCACGGTGGCCCGTTCGAGCGCCGCGAGCGCGTCCTCCTCGTGCAGCAGCTGCATGCGGGCGTCCCGGCCGAGGATCATCGGGACCACCGACGAGTTGAGGTACTGGGAGACCGAGCCGTGCAGGCGGGGACCGATCAGCGGTGCCATCCGCAGCAGCGACACCGCGATCTCGGGTCTGCGCCTGCCGAGGCCGCGGGCGTAGCCCTCGATCTCGATGGTGTCACGGGCGAAACCGCCCTGCGGAGGCGTGCGCGCGCTCATCTCCTCGGTGAACTTCGCCGGGTCCTTGGCGCTGCTGCCGTAGACGGCGCCGGACGAGCGCACCACGACCTTGCGCACGTCCGGCGACTTCTGGCAGACCGCGAACAACTGCATGGCGCCGAGCACGTTCATGTCCTTCATCGCGGCGCGACTGCCGGACTTCGGTGCCTTGACGATGGTGGCGGCGTGCACGACGGTGTCGACCTTCGCGCCGCGGATCACCTTGCCGATGAGCGGATTGCGGATGTCCGCGCGGACGAATTCGGCGCGCCCCATCCGACGGAGCATGTCCTTGCTCGGGGAGACGGCGTCCACGGCGATGACCCGCTCGATGTTCGGATCCTGGGCCAGCCTGGTCACCAGGTAGCCCCCGAGGAACCTGCTCGCCCCCGTCACCAGTACCACTCCCGGCGGTTCCACCCGCCGATCACCGACTGTCACACTGCCACCCCTGTTCGTCACTGAACCACCCGCTCCCCCGCGAGCCTAACCGTTCCCGACGCGACTGCTCAAAGACTTTACGATGCCGAAACGTGCTGTCCACCAACCGTTTTGTGACTCATTGAAACGACCGCCAGATGGACGAGCGCCCAGGTCGCCCCCGAACGCAACGATGCCCGCCACCGCGAGGTGACGGGCATCGTCCGGGCGCGAGCCCTTCAGCTGCGGACTCGGCCGCTTACTTGCCGAGTTTCCTACGCTGCACGCGCGTCCTACGAAGCAGCTTGCGGTGCTTCTTCTTCGACATGCGCTTGCGTCGCTTCTTGATCACTGAACCCATGGCGGGTGTCCCTCACGTTCTTCTCTAGCGTTCCTGCGCACGCCGGTTACGTACGCGTGCGTTACAGCTACTCTCCACCAACGTGGCGCTGTGGCCTCGTTCGACTAGCCCAGCGCCTGACGACACCCGGCTGGCTGGCACGACAAGTGATCATCGTACCGGTGCCACCGTGCCCGATCGAAACCGAGCATCGATTCGGCCGTCGGTCAGTGTCGATCCCGACCCTCAGCCGGCATCGAAATACGAGGTCTCCAGGTAGTCGTGCACCGCCTTCGCGTGCACCCTGAATGAACGCCCCACCCGAACGGCGGGCAGCTCACCACTGTGCACCAACCGGTACACCGTCATCTTCGACACCCGCATCAACGTCGCCACCTCGGCGACGGTGAGGAACTGAGTGCCGCCGAGGACGGGTTGTCCTTCCGGGGTGGAGCTCTTGGACTTGCTTGTCGGAGCCGACTTGTTCGTCGGCGTCGACTTGTTTGTAGACACCATTAATCCGCATACCTCCGGCACGTGTCGCGCCGCCGGCTTCCCCTCCGGCGGAACAGACACGCACGTGCTGTAACGAGCTTAGCGGGACTGATGGGGTTACTGCGACGGGTGGGCGTAAACGAATTTCGATTCCGCCGACGCGGCAGCGGCTGTTCCGGCGACGCGACAGTCTCTGTGCCGGCGACGCGGCAGTCCCTATTCCGGCGACGCGCCGAGCGCCGCAGACCTGCTCTTCGCGGCCGCGAGAGCCTCGTAGAACGCCGTCCGCACTCCCCCGCGCTCGAGCTCGCGCACGGCGGCGGCGGTGGTGCCGCCCGGTGAGGTCACAGCCGCGCGCAGGTCGTGAGCGGAGTCGCCGGAGCCGGCGAGCATCGCCGCGGACCCGACCATCGTCTGGACCACGAGCTCGGTCGCGGTCGCCCGGGTCAGCCCGAGACCGACGCCCGCCTCGATCATCGCCTCGGCGACCAGGAACATGTAGGCGGGCCCCGAGCCGGACACCGCGGTGACGGCGTCGATCTGTGACTCCGCGACGGTCACGACCTTGCCGACCGCCCCCAGGATCTCGCGGACCGTCGCCATGTGCTCGGCGGTCGCGTACCGCCCCGCCGCGATGGCACTGACGCCCTCGCCGACGAGCATCGGGGTGTTGGGCATCACCCGGACCACCGGGAAGCCGGCGGGCAGCTTGGCCTCGTAGCGGACGGTCGGAAGCCCGGCCGCGAGCGTGACGAGGAGCTGCTCGACGTCACCGTCGAGGTCCACGGACCCGAGCTCGGTCATCACCGAGTCGACGTCGGTCGGCTTGACCGCGATGACGATGACGTGGGCACCCTCGACGGCGTCACCGATGGTCGTGGCCCGGATCCCGAACTGACCGGACAACTCCTCGGCGCGGGGTGCGTACTGCTCGGCAACCACCAGGTCCTTGGGCGCGCGACCCGACTTCAACAGTCCCGAGATCAGCGCCTCGCCGATCCGGCCGCCACCGATCACTGCAATTCTCGTCATGGCGGCAAGCCTGCCATGCACCGGCGGGGGTCAGCCCTTCGGGATCATCGCGAGCTGACGGGACTGCACCACGGTCTGGCCCGCCGCGTCGAGCACCACATGGTCCTCCTCGAACCAGGTGTCGCCGAGCACCGTGGCGCTCGCCTGCACGCGCATCCAGCCGGGCGCCGGACGGTGCCGCAGGTAGGTGGTGAGCTGCACCGTCGGGGCCCAGCCGAACATCCCGCGGTTCATCGTCACCGGGGCGCTGATGTCGCCGAGCATGAGGGCGAACAGGACTGCGGTGTCCGGGTCGGCCTCGTCCTCGTCGAACGGCCGCACCCACATCCGGTTCACGGGATCGCCCTGCTCGCCGGCGAGGTACCGCGCGGCGTCCGGGTCGACGCGCAGGTCGCAGCCCTTGGCGACGTGCACGATCTGGCCCATCGGATGGTCGGGCGTGATGTGGACCGCGCCCGCGGGCGGCTCCACCGGCAACTCCGCCACCCGCGACGGCTCCTCGTGTCGCGGCGCCCCGACGTCCGGGATGCCGAGGGTGACGGCCGCGGACACCGCAATCCGATCGCCCTGCATCAGGTCGACGTCGACGAGACAGACCTGCCGGCCCTGCTTGCGCACGGTCGTCACGAGCCGGACCTCGCCGGGGTCGGGGGCGGCGAGGTAGTTCGCGCTCACCGACACCGGCTGCATCACGCCGGCCTCGTCGCCGGCGGCGCGGATCGCGTCGCGGGCCGCGGCGGCACAGACGGCCATCATGCAGCCGCCGTGCACCTTCGGTCCGATGGTCCAGACTGCGTCGATCGTCGCCGCGAACACCCCGCCGCCGAGGTCGGCGAGTGTGGTCAACTCCCCGAACGGTCGGGTGGAAGTCACGGTGGTGGGTTCGGGCATCAGATGTCCTTTCGAGTTTCGGGCATGTCCCGCAGGAAGATTCGGGACGCAATGTCCTGGTAGGCGACGCGGCGCATCGCGGCGATCACGGGTTCGTAGACGGCGGTGCCGAGTACGGCGTACTCGACGGCCGCGGCGGAGTCGGCCGGCATCAGGTCGAGTTCCATCCGTGCAATGCCCATGATGTGCCTGCCGTACGCGTCGACGCGCTGGTCGGTCATCGGGATGCCGACCTCCTCGACCGCCTTGAGTGCACGTTCGAGCTGCGCGACCGCCGGGAAGTCCGGGTCGTAGACCTGACCGAGCCGTTCGAGCACTCGCCGGGCCCGCGGGTAGTCACCGTCGGCGTCGCGCTCGCCGTCCGGATACGGGGGCAGCATCGCGACGGCACGCCCCAGCGTTGCGTAGAGGTCGTCGCCGGGCTCGTCGACGAGCCTGACGATCGCGCGGATCTTGTGGATCGGCAGTCCGGCCCCGGCCAGCGCCTTGATCAGCGCGAGCCGCTGTACGTGCTGTTCGCCGTAGCGGGACTGGGTGGCGCTGGTCGCCTCGCCGGGCATGAGCACACCCTCGCGCAGATAGAACTTGATCGTCGCAAGGGGCACCCCGGAGCGCTCAACGAGCTCGGAGACGCGCATCGAAACCTCCCTTGACGGCCATATTGGATAGTTCTAGTATCCAATATTGGATAGTATAGATATCCAATATCAGTGGAGCTTACCGCCCCGAGGAGCCCGTCATGGATCCCGTACTCACCCTCGTCGTCGGCATCACCCTGCTCACCGTGGTGGGCATCGCGTTCGGCGGCACCTTCATGCTGAGAGTCGTCTCCGGTGCACAGGGCGCCAACCCGCTGCAGAAGACCATGTTCCGGGCCGGGCACGCGCACGCAGGCGTACTGGTCACGCTCGGTCTGGTGGTCGCGTTGCTCACCCAGGCCGCGGGGGTCGGGCCGGTGTGGTCGGCCGTCGGTTCGATCCTGGTGCTGTGCGCCGCGATCTTCGTCCCGGCCGGCTTCTTCCTGTCGGTGCTCGGCACCGACCCACAGCGCCCCAACGGGTGGATCCGCTCGGTCTGGGCCGGGTTCGCCGTCCTGGTCCTCGGGCTGGTCGTCTCGGGGGTCGCTGTGATCGCCGCGGGCGTATCCGGGCTCTGAGCCGGTGGGTCCGGCCGCTACCGCGTGAGGTGTTCGCGCGCGAAGCTGAGCGACTGCGCCAGCATCGACGCCCGTTCCGCGCGGGTGCGGGCGTTCTGGGTGTTGATCTCGAGCACCGCCTGCCCGTCGAACCCGGTCTCGACCAGGTGCCGGCACACCTGCGCGCAGGGCTGGGTGCCGTGGCCCGGAATGAGGTGCTCGTCGACCGAGGCGCCGCGCCCGTCCGCGAGGTGCAGATGCGTCAGCCCGCGACCCATGCGGTTCGCGAGCTCGATGGCGTCCATCCCCGCGGTCGCCGTGTGCGAGAGGTCGAGCGTGTAGTGCTCGTGGCCGGTGTCGGTCGGGTCGTACGACGGCGCGAAGGCCGACAGTCCCGGTCCGGGCCCGCCGCGCTTCTCGAGCCGTTCGGCCGAGCGCGCCTTGCGGCCCCAGAACCGGTCAGCGCGCATCGGGAACATGTTCTCCACCGCGACCGCCACGTCACTGCGCCCCTCGAGCTCACGCACCTGGTCGGCGAACCCCTCCGCGTACCGACGCTGCCAGCGGAACGGCGGATGCACCACCACGGTCCGGGCGCCGAGCGTCTCGGCCGCCCGCACCGACTTCTCCAGCTTGGCGACGGGGTCGGCACCCCACACCCGCTGGGAGATGAGCAGGCACGGCGCGTGCACCGCCTGCACCGGGACCGCGTACTTGCGGACCAGGGCCTGCACCGCCTTCACGTCCTGGCTCACGGACTCGGCCCACACCATCAGCTCGATGCCGTCGTACCCGAGTTCGGCGGCGAACTCGAACGCCGCCTCGGTGTTCTGCGGGTACACCGAGGCCGTCGAGAGCCCGACCAGAATCCTGCGTGCACCGTCGCGGGCCACTCCGTGCCTCCGTCAGCTCGAGCTGAGCACGAAGACGAGCGGACCTATGGTGACGAACACGCCCACGATCACCGCGATCAGCAGACTCAGGATGTCCTCGGTCTGGCGCAGGATCCGGACCACCGCGACGAGACCCGCGATGACCAGTACCGCCAGTACCAGCGCCACCCAGGGCAGCGACTCCCACAGCTTCTCGAAGCCCTTGAACAGCAGTGCGCCCGCCACGATGGCGACAACGGCCTGTCCGGCCAGCACCGCCCACTGGCGGGTCGGACTCTCCGCGGCGACCGGCCGGTCCGTGACGTCGTCCAGGGCGGCCACATCGTCCGAACCGTCTTCGTCGACGGCGGGGGTGACGGAGGCAGGCGTGACGGAGGCGGCCCGGCGCGGGGCGTCGGTGATGCGCGGGAACTCACCGGTGGTGTGCACCAACGCCTTCGCCTCGTCGAGGGTCTCACTCCGGGCGCTGCGCTCACTGGCCTGCCGCATCAGGTCACCCTCGAGGCTCGACCCGGACAGCAGGGCGGGCTCGCGACTCGCGGTCCCGGTGTAGGGCACGAAACCGGAACGAACCGGCGGCTTGTCCGCTTCCTTCGGCTCGACGGCGGGCGTCTGTTCCGCCGGACTCACCGTGGCGCCGAAGGTCGACGCGCCGAAGTTGGGGGCCTTCGGCGCGGCTGACTCGGCCTTCGACGCGCCCTGGCCAGCGGTGCGCGCGGCCGCGGCCTTGCGATCCGCGTCCGCCTTGGCCAGGACCGCCCTGCGCAGTGCGGGAATCGCCTGCGTGCGGTCGACCACCTCGGGGGCCGGCGCGGCCGCCCGGTACTGGGGCGGCAGGTCCGGAGTCGGGGTCGACGGCTCCACGCTCGGCGCCGAGGGGGTCAGGTACTGCGAGGGGGTGTCGGCCAAAGGCTCGAACGAACCGAGCTTCGGCGCCGACGGCAGCACTGTCGGAGTCGGGGTCGGGGTCGGGGTCACCGCGACGGCGGGAGCCGGCGCGGGTGCCGGTATGGGAACCGGCGTGGGCGCCGGCGCGGGTGTCGGCTCCGGCAGAGAACGGTCGACGGCCCGCTCCTTGATCACGGGAATCTCGCCGGTCAGCTCCGCCACGCTGATTCCGCCGGCAACACCTCGACGCCGACGGCCACCGCGCGACTCGACCTGCTGACCGTTGCGGGCGAGCAGCTCCGCGACCGAGATCTGGCCGGTGTTCTCCGAACCCTCGCTCATCTCGTCACCACCAATTCTCCGCCCATCTCTGTGTCCAGTTTGCGCAGGATCAGGCCCTCCCGCAGCGCCCAGGGGCAGATCTCCAGGGAATCCACCGACAGTGCCCGCATGCTCGCCTCCGCAATCAACGCGCCGGCGACGATCTGCTGCGACCGGTCGGCGCTCACACCTTCCAATTCTGCGCGGTCGGCCGTCGTCATCCGCGAAATGAACGCGATCAGTTGACGCAAACCGCTCGCCGTCAGTGTCCTCTGCACGCGCGGTCCGGCGGCGGAGGGCGCGGCACCGGTGAGTCGCGCCAGCGACCGGAACGTCTTGGACGTCCCGACGATCCGGTCCGGGTCCCCGGCCGCGCGCAGCGCCTTCGCCGGTGCCACGAGCTCGGCGTCGAGCCAGTCCCGCAGCACCGCGACCCGCCGCTTTCCGGGCGGATCGCCCTGCAACCAGTCCCGGGTCAGCCGTCCCGCACCGAGCTGCAACGAGAACGCGACGTCCGGGTCCTCGTCGCCGCCGGAGGTCAGTTCCAGCGAGCCACCACCGATGTCGAAGTTCATGATGCGTCCGGCGCTCCAGCCGTACCAGCGGCGCACGGCGAGGAAGGTCAGGCGGGCCTCGTCCACCCCGGAGAGGACCTCCAGGTTGACGCCGGTCTCGGCGCGGACCCGGGCCAGCACCGCCTCGGAATTGTTCGCGTCGCGCACCGCGGAGGTCGCGAACGCCATCAGCTCACCACACCCGGAGGAGGACGCGATGGAGGCGAAGTCGCCGACCGCCGCGACCAGGCGATCCGCGCCCGACTTCGTGATGTCACCGCCGTCGTCGGTGTTCTCGGCGAGCCGCAGGGTGGACTTGGTTGAACTCATCGGTGTGGGATGCGCACCCCTGTGGGCATCCACCACGAGGAGATGGACAGTGTTGCTTCCGACGTCGAGTACCCCTAACCGCACGTGACCACGGTACTGGGTCTACCGTCTGGCACTGTGACAGCAGGCAACACCCCACCCTCGGAAAAGATGACCCCGACCCCCGAAGTGGACCTCGACTTCCCGCGCGAATGGATCGAATTCGTCGACCCGTCGAACGCGGAGCACGTCATTGTCGCGGACCTGACCTGGCTGCTTTCGCGCTGGACCTGCGTGTTCGGCACCCCCGCCTGCCAGGGCACCGTCGCGGACCGGCCCGACGACGGCTGCTGCTCGCACGGCGCGTTCCTCTCCGACGCCGACGACCGGGACAAGCTCGACCGGTCCGTGACGATGCTCACTGAGCAGGACTGGCAGTTCATGGACAAGGGCCTCGGGAAGAAGGGCTACGTCGAGGAGGACGACCTCGACGACGAGCCCGCGCTGCGGACGCGGCGGTACAAGGGTGCCTGCATCTTCCTGAACCGGCCGGGTTTCGAGGGCGGGATCGGCTGCGCGCTGCACTCGATGGCCCTGCGCAAGGGCATCGAACCGCTCGAGGTGAAGCCGGACGTGTGCTGGCAGCTCCCGATCCGCCGGACCCAGGACTGGGTCGAGCGCCCGGACGGGGAGCAGATTCTCAAGACCACGATCACCGAGTACGACCGCCGCGGCTGGGGCGAGGGCGGCGAGGAGCTGCACTGGTACTGCTCGGGCTCACCCGACGCGCACGTCGGCACGAAACCGGTGTGGCAGAGCTACGGGCCGGAACTGACCGAACTGCTCGGCGCGCCCGCCTACGAGGAACTGGTCAAGCACTGCCGTCGCCGGGCCGGCCTCGGTCTGATCGCGGTGCATCCGGCCACGACGGCCGCGCGCGAGGCGAAGGCGGCGACGCGGTCGGCGCGCCTGGCCACCGACCCAGAGAGCTGACGACAGCTGCCGGGGCCGGCGGCGGGCCGGATCAGGACTCCAGTTTGTAACCGAGCCCGCGCACGGTGACCAGGTGCTCCGGCTTCGCCGGGTCCGACTCGATCTTCGAGCGCAGCCGCTTGACGTGCACGTCGAGCGTCTTGGTGTCGCCGACGTAGTCCGCGCCCCACACCCGGTCGATCAGCTGCCCGCGGGTGAGCACTCGACCGGAGTTGCGCAGCAGGTACTCCAGCAGGTCGAACTCCTTGAGCGGAAGGGTGACGGTCTGGCCGCCGACCAGCACGATGTGCCTGTCGACGTCCATCCGCACCGGACCTGCCTCCAGCACGCCGTCACTGAGCGCGGCATCGGTGTCGTTGTCGTTGCCGCGACGCAGCACCGCCCGGATCCGGGCGATCAGCTCACGCGCGGAGTACGGCTTGGTGACGTAGTCGTCGGCGCCGAGCTCGAGCCCGACGACCTTGTCGATCTCGCTGTCGCGGGCGGTCACCATGATCACCGGGACCCCGGAGCGGGCGCGCAGCTGCTTGCACACGTCGGTGCCGCTCATCCCCGGCAGCATCAGGTCGAGCAGAACGATGTCCGCGCCGGAGCGGTCGAACTCCGCCAGGGCGGACGGTCCGTCCGACACCACGGTGGCCTCGAAGCCCTCCTTGCGGAGCAGGAACGCCAGCGGGTCGGCCAGCGACTCCTCGTCCTCCACGATCAGCACATTCGTCACCGGTTGGCCTCCATATTCGTCGCGGCCGGTCTGGGCCGCGCAGTGTGGGTTGTCGATGCGGTCTTGACTGGTGGAACGGTGGCGCCGAAGCCGGACACGGTTGTCGCGGGCGGCAATTCGCCCGCCTCGTCGTCCGGTTCGATGTGAGCGGGCACCAGCAGCGTGAACGTCGACCCGGTACCGGGCTTGCTCCACAGCGTGATGGAGCCGTTGTGATTGGCCGCGATGTGCTTGGCGATCGCCAGGCCCAGCCCGGTGCCGCCGGTCGAGCGGGCCCGGGCCTTGTCCACCCGGAAGAAGCGCTCGAACACCCGCTCCTGGTCTTCCTTCGCGATGCCGATGCCACGGTCGGTGACGGCGATGGCCACCTCGTCGTCGCGCACCGACCGACTCACCGACACCGACGAGCCCTCGGCCGAGTACGCGATCGCGTTCTGCACCAGGTTGGACAGCGCGGTGACGAGGAGGGCGCGGTCGCCGAGGACCTCGAGCCCGCTGGGACGGTCGGTGGTGACGGTGATGCCGGCGGTCTCGGCGGTGACCTTCGAGCGGCGCAGCGCCTCGTCGATCACCTCGTCCACGTCCACCGGTTCGAGGTCGGGCAGCTTCTCCGCACCGGTCAGCCGCGACAGCGCGATGAGCTCGCCGACCATGTTGCCGAGTCGCTTGGACTCGCCGAGCACCCGCTCGCCGAAGTGACGCACCGATGCCGGATCGTCGGCGGACTCGAGCAGGGCCTCGGCCAGCAGTCCCATCGCCCCGACCGGGGTCTTGAGCTCGTGGCTGACGTTGGCGACGAAATCGCGGCGGGTGGCCTCCATCCGGACCTGCTCGGAGTCGTCGTCGGCGAACAGGACCACGAATCGGCGGTCCTGCTCGCTGAGCAGTCGGGCCAGGCCGCGCACGGCAACCTTGCCGCGACCGCGAATCGGACTCTTGATGCTCAGGTCCACCTCGACGGGCTCACCGGTGTCGAGCACCTGGTTGGCCGCCGCCCAGGCCCTCGGCTCGACCGTGCGGTTGTGGACCAGGCCCAGTTCCTCGGCCCGCGGGTTGAACAGGACCACGTCGTGGAAGCGGTCGACGACGGCGATGCCGCTACGGGAGGCGAGCACGATCAGGTCGAGCACCTGGGACATGGTCAGCCCGGCCTGTTCGGATTCGCGCCTGGTGTATCTGGTCTTGAGTTGGGGGATCAGGACACCACCGACCAGGTAGCCACCCACGGCAGCGACCAGGGCCAGCATGACGGCCTGAACAACACTCACCCCCAAATCGTACGGCCGCGAAAACCCGGGTCGGCGCGGGGTTGAGGCATTTCACAGCACGTCACGGGCCCGCCGGACCCCGTTTCCCCCCCGTTCACCTGCCGTTCGACCGGAAACAGCACGGCCCGGCTCCCGCGCGTGCGGAGGCCGGGCCGAGGGGGTGTGGTGCTACTTGGCGCCCTGGTTGGCGACCGCTGCCGCACCGGCCGCGGCGGCCTCGGGATCGAGGTAGGTGCCGCCCGGGTTCAGCGGGCGCAGGTTCTCGTCGAGGTCGTAGCGCAACGGGATGCCGGTGGGGATGTTCAGCCCGGCGATGTCCTCGTCGGAGATCCCGTCGAGGTGCTTGACCAGCGCGCGCAGCGAGTTGCCGTGCGCGGCGACCAGCACGTTCTTGCCTGCGAGCAGATCCTGGGAGATGGTGTCGTCCCAGTACGGGATCAGCCGCTTGACGACGTCGAGGAGGCACTCGGTCAGCGGGACCTGCTCGAGGTTTGCGTACCGCGGGTCGGCGTCCTGGCTGTACTCGCTACCCGCGTCGATCGGCGGCGGCGGCGTGTCGTAGCTGCGGCGCCACAGCATGAACTGGTCGTCGCCGTACTCGGCCTTGGTCTGCGCCTTGTTCTTGCCCTGCAGCGCGCCGTAGTGCCGCTCGTTGAGCCGCCAGTCGCGCACGACCGGGATCCAGTGCCGGTCGGCGGCGTCGAGGGCGATGTTCGCGGTGCTGATCGCGCGGCGCAGCAGCGAGGTGTACAGCACGTCGGGCAGCAGGTCGTGCTCCTTGAGGAGCTGGCCTGCGCGCTTGCCCTCACCGATGCCCTTGTCGGTCAGTGGCACGTCCACCCATCCGGTGAACAGGTTCATCGCGTTCCATTCACTCTCGCCGTGGCGGAGCAGCACAAGGGTTCCGGTACTCATGGCGACAATCCTGACATGCGCGCGGCCGACGGTCGTCGCGCCGTCGGAACCGCCGGACCCGGTTCGGTGTGTCACCACCGCGGATCCCGCTCCATGGGATAGATGTGGATGCGTGACAACAGTTGTTGTCACGCATCGCACGGTCCTACGGGGGTACGACATGCGTGATCGCAATCTTCGGCACGACCAGGTGAACGTCGGTCTGAGCCGGCGGGCGGTACTGACCGGCATCGGCGCGCTGGCGGGAATCGGGGCGGTGAACCTGCTGACGGCCACCGGGCGGGCCGCCCACGCCACGCCGGCACTGCGCACCGGCGGCAGGTCGGTCGCGGTCCTCGGCGGCGGCATGGCCGGCTTGACCGCCGCGCACGAGCTCGCCGAACGCGGCTTCACCGTCACCGTCTACGAGCCCACCGCGCTCGGCGGCAAGGCCCGCAGCATCACTGCGCCGGGCACCGGGACCGGTGGGCGCAGCGACCTGCCCGGCGAGCACGGCTTCCGCTTCTTTCCCGGCTTCTACCAACACATCCCGGACACCATGCACCGCATCCCGTTTCCCGGGAACCCGAACGGCGTGTTCGACAACCTGGTCGCGGCCGGCGGCTTCCGGATGTCGGTGGCGGGCGGGCCCGACCTGATGATGCCCGCGCCCGGTGCGCCGACCCGCCTCGAGATGTACAACGCGGACGTGCTGCGCGACTCGCTCACCGCGATGTTCACGATGGGCACGAGCGTCCCGGCACCGGAGATGTCGGTCTTCCTGAAGAAACTCGTAATGTTCCTGACCAGCAGCATCGAACGCCGCGACGGGGAATGGGAGCACCAGACGTGGGCGCAGACACTCGAGGTCGCCGGTAAGTCGCAGGCGTACCGCACCGTGCTCGTCTCCGCCCTGACCCGGCAGCTGGTCGCGGCCCGCCCTGACCGGGCATCCACCCGGACGATCGGGCGGATCGGCCAGGCCTTCGTGCTCAACGCGGCCGGCGTCGTGCCCGAGTACGGGCATCTGGACCGGCTGCTGAACGCCCCGACCAACGAGGCCTGGATCGACCCGTGGGCGGCGATGCTGCGCGGGATCGGGGTGCGCTTCGAGATGGGCAAGAAGATCGTCGGACTGGAGATGGCCGGCGGCCGGATCAGCGGCGCCCGCGTCGTCGACGAGACCGGTCGGGCGTCCGCGATCGAGGCGGACTGGTACGTCAGCGCCATGCCCGTCGAGCGGGCGGTGGAGCTGTTGACGCCGCAGCTCCTCGACGCCGACCCCACACTGGCGGGCATGCGCGAACTCGTCGTCGACTGGATGGTGGGGGTGCAGTTCTTCCTGCGCCGCTCCGCCCCCCTCTCCGACGGCCATGTCGCCTATCTCGGTTCGCCGTGGGCACTCACCTCGATCAATCAGGCGCAGTTCTGGCGCGGCGACTTCGCCGCCCGGTACGGCGACGGCAGCGCGGTCGACTGCCTGTCGGTCGACATCTCCGACTGGGACAGTCCCGGCATCCTGTACGGCAAACCTGCCAAGCGGTGCAGCCGCGAGGAAATCTTCGCCGAGACCTGGGCGCAGATGCAGCGCAGCGTGAACGACGGCCCGACCCCGATGCTGCGCGACGAGGACGTCGTGCACCGGTTCCTCGACCCCGGGGTGGCCTGGGATCCGGGGCGGTCAGCCAACACCAACGCGACGCCGCTGCTGGTCAACACCGTCGGCTCGCTCGAACACCGCCCGCACGCGCGAACCGCGATTCCCAACCTGTTCCTGGCCGGGGACTACATACGCACCGACATCGACCTGGCAACGATGGAGTCGGCGAACGAGTCCGCGCGCGCGGCGGTGAACGCGCTGCTCGAGGCTGCCGACTCCCCCGCCCCGCCGTGCGCGATGTACCGGCTGCACGAACCGGCCGAGCTGGCGCCGATGCGGGCACTCGACGCGCAGCGGTACGCGGCGGGGCTGCCGCACATCCTGCAGACCTGACCGGGTCGGCGGACACTGGTGGGATGGACGCCGCCCCGAAGCGTGGTCCACGGTCCCGCATCAACTGGGTGCTGCACCTCGACCTCGACCAGTTCGTCGCGGCGGTCGAGGTGCTGCGCAGGCCTGCGCTGCGGGGCAGGCCGGTGATCGTCGGAGGCCGCGGCGACCCCACCGAGCGGGCCGTCGTGTCGACGGCGTCATACGAGGCCCGCGAGTTCGGCATCGGTTCGGGGATGCCGCTGCGGGTAGCTGCCCGCAGACTCGCCTCCCGCGGCGTCACCGACGCGGTGTTCCTGCCGGTCGACGGCCAGGCCTACGCGGCGGCGTCCTCCGTGGTGATGGACACCCTGCGCAGGCTGGACGCGGTCGTCGAGGTGCTGGGCTGGGACGAGGCCTTCCTCGGCGTGCAGACCGCCGACCCGGAGGCGTTCGCGCGGACCGCACAGACCGCGGTGCTCGAGGCGACCGCGCTGCACTGCTCGGTGGGCATCGGCGACAACAAACTGCGCGCGAAGACCGCGACGGGATTCGGCAAGCCGCGCGGGATGTACAGACTGACCGCCGAAAACTGGTTCGAGGTGATGGGCGCCCGCGACACCGCCGCACTGTGGGGCATCGGCACCAAGACCGCGAAAAAGCTTGCCGCGCTGGGTATCCACACGGTTCGCGAACTGGCCGACGCCGCGGACGCGGGCCTGGCAGCCGCGCTCGGGCCGACGATCGGGCCGTGGCTGGGCCGCCTCGGGCGCGGCGTCGGCGACGACACCGTCAGCGCCGAGCCGTGGGTGGCCCGCTCGCACAGCCGCGAGACCACATTCCAGCGCAATCTCGACGACCCCGCCGACGTGACCACCGCGGTGCGAGCGCTGGCGGCGCGGGTGACGGAGGACCTGCGGGCGGAGGGCCGGTCCGCGGTGCGGGTGGAACTGAAGGTCAGGTACGCCCCCTTCGAGACCCACACCACGGGCCGCCCGCTCCCGGAGCCGACGCTCGACACCGAGGTCATCGCGGACGCCGCCGCCGCGCTGACCGAGCGTCTCGACCACGACCGGGAGGTCCGCCTGCTCGGGGTGCGCCTCGAGATGCTCGCTCCCCCGTGACGGTCAGCGGAACATCGTCACCGCGGCCTTCGCGAGGATCTTCGGGTCCTTCTCGTAGTGGTGCATCTTGGTGAGCTTGCTGTCCGGGAGGCCGAGGAAGTGGTACACGGCGATCTGCGCGCACCGCACCGAGTACTGCTCGGTGAACACCATGTCGAACGGAATCTCGGCGAACTGGCTGACGAACGCCAGGTTCTTCGAGTTCTTCGGCACCACCAGCGGGCGGTCCCCGACTGCACGCCGGTTGAACAGCGCACTGGCGTACGGAAGGAAGCTCGGGATCGAGTTGACGACAGTGCCCATGATCTCGTCGCGGCGCTTCGCCAGCGCGCCGGTCGCGTCGAGGTGCTCGAGGTGGCCGAGGGCCTCCTCCAGCATCTCGCGACCGGTCATGTCCATGACGGTCTTCCGGACGTACTCACCCTTCTCCCGCGGGAACAGGAAGTAGCCCCAGAAGACGCCCTCGTTTTCCTTCTGCGCGTGATAGTGCGGCTGATGGTGGATGACGAGCGAGAGCATCGCCTCGGTGTCGACGAACGTGTTGAGCGCATTGCCGGGCTGCTGCTTGGTGATCCGCGCGATCTCGTTGATCAGCTCGTGCGAGTCGGTGGTCACGGTGAAGCTCATCCACTCACTCTGCGCGCGGTCCCCGAAGAACTTGTCCGGGTGGCCGAGGTCGTAGAAGTGCTCGGTCGCCTGCTTCCACAGCAACGCGCTCGGCGCATAGCGGGTGTCCTCGACGACCGGGGTGTCCAGGTCCCCGATCGAGGAACTGTCGGTGATGCTGCCGTTGGTGTCGAAGACGAGATCGTCCTCGGACACCTCGATCCGGCCCCGTTCGCCGGTCCGGACGTTCTCGTAGTCCAGTCCGGTCACCACGATCTCGTCCCGCATGGCAGTGTCCTTGAACACGAACGCGGTCACCTTGAGCTCGTTGACGAACTTCACGCCCTTGCCCTCGAGGAACCTGCGCATCGGCATGATGATGCTCTCGTACTGGTTGTACGGGGACCGAGTGACGCCGGCCAGGGTGTTGATCCGGCTGAACTCGAGGATCATCCGGTTCATGTAGCGGCGCAGTTCCATCGCGGAACTGACCGGCTTGAACGCGAACGTCGTCTGCCACATGTACCAGAAGTTGGTCGTGAAGAAGTGCGGGCTCTTCGCGAACCACTGCTCGATGCTGAGGTCGTCGAGTTCGGGTTCCTTCGACTCCGGCAACGCCATGAGCTTCGTCAGCAGCTCGCGATCGGTGTTGTCGAACTGCATGTGCTTGTAATCCAGCCCGTCACCCTTGTTGCGGATCCCGGTCGCGCTGTCGATGAGCCGGGCGACGTCGTGGGTGGGATGGGCGTGGTCGAAGTCGAGAATCTCCTTGGTCACCGACGTGGCCGGATCGTCAAGGGAGGGAACGCCGTCGAGAAGGTCCCACAGGTTCTCGTAGGTCTCCTCGTTGAGCATCCGCCCGCCCCGGTTGAGAAACCCTCGGTCGTTGCTGAGGTCGGTGTAGCCGTACTGCTTCTGGAAGGTGGCGGCCGACTCGCCGTCGTTGGCTCCGTGCATGTCGAGACCCATGATGGTGATGTCCTCACCATCCCAGCCCCCGTCACGGATCAGGTAGATCGCCGCAGCGAGGTTGCCGATTCCTGCACCGATCATGTGCGCCTTGTGCGACAAGAGAATTCACTCCTTCATCGTCCACGGGCGAGAACGTGCACCTACCACCTCAAGAACACTATGGGAACGTCCGTCACTTCGCCGGGTACGTGTAGAATCCCTCTCCCGATGCGACACCGAGCTTGCCCTTGTCGATGTAGTTCTCCTTGATGTACTGCGCGAACCGCTGCTGGTCGGGTGAGCCGGCCATCGAGATGTTGTACGCGGTGTTGAGGCCGACGATGTCGTAGATCTCGAACGGGCCGGCGGGTGCACCGGTGCCGATCTTCCAGGTCTTGTCCACCATCTCGGGCTCGGCGACACCGTCGACCACCAACTGTCCGGCGGCGGCGAGGAACGGCACCAGCAGCGAGTTGAGCAGGTAACCCGCCTTCTCCTTCTTCATCTCGATCGGCACCATGCCGATGGCGGACGCGAAGTCGGCGACCCGGCGGTACACCTCGGGGTCGGTCGCGGCGGTGCCCATCACCTCGGCGGTGTTGTGCGCCCAGACACGGTTGGCGAAGTGCAGGGCGAGGAACTTCTCGGGCCGGCCGGTGAAGCCCATCAGGTCGCTCGGCAGCAGCGTCGAGGAGTTGGTCGCGAAGATCGTCTCGGCCGGGGCCACCTCACCGAGCTTGATGTAGGTGTCGCGCTTGATGTCGATGTTCTCCGGGATGGCCTCGATGACCAGATCGGCATCCTTGACGGCGTCCGCGAGGTCCGAGGAGTACCCGATCCGACCGAGCGCCGCGTCGGCCTTGCCGTCGGCCGCGCCCGCGACCTCGGACTTGTAGGTCTCGGCGAGGCCCGCGAAGCGCCCCTCGGCCTTCTCGAGGATCTCGTCGTTGATGTCGTACGCGACGACGTCGACGCCGTGGTACGCGCTCTGGTACGCGATCTGGGAGCCCAGGACTCCGGTCCCCAGCACGGTCACCTTGGTGATGGCGGTCATTGATCTGTCCTCTCTGTTGGTGTTTCAGGAGTTCGGACCCGACGGATGCCGGGTCAGGTATCCGGTCACGATCAGCGCGACCTGTTCGAGGAATGAGTCCGACGGGGAACTGCTCGCGGGCACCGAGGCGAGCGGGTGCGCGATCTCCATGTGCACGGCGGCGAACACCGCGCGGGCCGCGGCCATCGCCGGGGAATGCGTGACATCGGTGTCCGCGTGCCGGTCGAGGCCGCCTGCGATCAGGCTCTCGAGCCGGACGACGATCGCGAGCCCCTTCGACCGGAACGGCTCGTCCGCGGGCCCGAACAGCAGATCGCGCTGGTACGCGACGGTGTTCTCGGACGCGACGCGCCCGACCTCGAGCACCGGCGTCACGAGCGCGATCACGCGGTCGACCGGATCGTCGACGAACCTGGCCGCGGCCTCACCCTCGGCGACGGCGGCGGCAAAGGCCTCGTTGTAGACCATCAACAGCAACTCGGCCTTGGTCGAGGCGTACCGGAACAGCGTCCCGATCGAGACGTCCGCCCGGTCCGCGATCTGCTGGGTCGTCACGGCGCCATAGCCACGTTCGTCGAACAGGTCCGCGGCGGCACGGAAGATCCGCGCCTGCTTCTGCGTCTTGCCGCGTTCGCGGCGACCGAGGGCGGCCTCCGCATTCGACTCGACGTCCGGGTGCACTGGAATCACTTCCCCACAATTCGGAATCCACTCATAAATGAGTGTACTCCGTTTTGGTGGCGACCGCTCTGGACGTGACCGGACCGACCCGGACGCGACAAGGGGCACCGCCCGCGGTCGAAACCACGCGACGGCGCCCCTCGGACCTCTCACAGTCGGGGTGGCGGTTACCCCTGCGTCCCCTCGCTCGCGCGAAGGTCCTTGCGCAGGATCTTGCCCGCGCTCGACTTCGGCACCGTGTCGATGAACTGCACGCGCCGCACCTTCTTGTGCGGGGAGACCCGCTCCGCGACGAACGCGATGACCTCGTCCTCGGTCAGCTCGGCGCCGGCCTGGAGCACGACGAACGCCTTCGGCACCTCCTCGCCCTCGTCGTCGAGGACGCCGATGACCGCGGTGTCGGCGATCTTCGGGTGCGTGAGCAGCAGCGCCTCGAGCTCCGCAGGCGGTACCTGGTAGCCCTTGTACTTGATGAGCTCCTTGAGCCGGTCGACGATGTAGACGTTGCGGTCGGCGTCGACGACGGCGACGTCGCCGGTGTGCAGGTAGCCGTCGGCGTCGAGGGTCTCGGCGGTGGCCGCGTCGTTGTTCAGGTAGCCGAGCATCACGTTCGGCCCCTTGACCCACAGCTCACCCGGCTCACTGCGACCCTCGGTCGGGACGTCGATCTCGGCGCCGGTGGCCGGATCGACGAGCTTGTTCTCCGAGTTCGCGACCGGCTTGCCGACCGAACTGAGCGGCACGCCCTCCTCGTCTGCCGAGAGGTTGTGGCTGACCGGGCTGAGCTCGCTCATGCCGAAGCCCTGCAACACCCGCAGACCGAGTCGCGTCGCGACGGCCTTGCCGAGATCCTCGTCGAGCGACGCCGCTCCGGACAGGATGGTGTGCACGCTCGACAGGTCGTACTGGTCGACCATCGGATGCTTGGCCAACGCCAGCGCGACCGGTGGCGCGACGAAGACGTACGTGCACTTCTTCTCGGACACCAGCGTCAGGAACGCCGGGAGGTCGAATCTCGCCATCGTGACCAGGCTGGCGCGCTGGTACAGCGACGCGTTGAGCAGCACGGTCAGACCGTAGATGTGGAAGAACGGCAGCACGGCAAGCACCCGGTCGTCGGCATCGACACCGAGCCGCGGCCGGATCTGGCACACGTTGGCGACCAGGTTCCGGTGGGAGAGCTTGACGCCCTTGGGATTGCCGGTCGTACCCGACGAGTACGGCAGCACGGCGACCTGCGTGGCCGGGTCGATGTGCACCTCGGGGGCCGGGGCGTTCTCCGCGATCAGGTCGGCCAGCGACGTGTGCCCCTCGGCGACGTCGAGGACGAAGACCCGGTCGGCGGGAATGCTCGCCTGCTCGGCGGCGGACACCGCCTGCGCGAGCATCGGCGAGACGGTGAACAGTGCCTTCGCACCGGAGTCCTTCAACTGTTTGGCGATGTCGGCCGCGGTGTAGAGCGCGTTGATCGTGGTGGCGGTGCCGCCCCCGCGCAGGATGCCGTGGAACGCGATCGCGAACTCGGGCGAGTTCGGAGAGTGCAGTCCGACGACGTCACCGACCTCCAGTCCGCGCGCCGCGAGCGCGCCGGCGACGGCATTGATCTTCGCGACCAGGGTGCGGTAGTCGGTCTCCTCACCGGTGGCGCCGTCGATGAGGGCGATCCGGTCCAGATCCGCCTCCGCGATGGAACCGAACAGGAAGTCGTAGACGCTGAGGTTCGGGATCTCGACGTCGGGGTAGGGACTCTTGAAGCTCACGGGGGACCTCTTCTCGCAGGGGTGCGGCAGCAACTTGAAACCTACGTCAAGTCGCTGCCGGCGTCACGTCTGGGCTGTCACGGCTGCGCCGGTACGACCTGCCCACGACCGGCCCCCTCGGCGGCGCCGTCAGCTCGCACGAAATGGTCAGCGAGATATCCGGCGACGACGTCGGCCCGCTCCAGTGCGACGGAATGCCCGGCCGCCTCGACCGTGACGTGTCGTCCGCCGGTCGCGTCGGCGATGTTCTGCCCAGAGACCGGCTGCGGGTAGGCGTGGTCCTCGCTGCCCGCGATCGCGAGCACGGGCACCTGGCAACCGGCCAGCTCCTCGATGATGCGGCCGCGGTGGATCACGCCGTAGGCGGCGTCACCGATGCTGGGCGGGAGGGCCGCGATGTGCGCGCGCCACTGGTCGATCATGTCTCCGCCCGCGCCCAGCGAGGCATCGCCGAACATGATGTGCATCACCACGTCGACGACGTCCGCCGCACCGTGCTCGGTGAGGTGGTCGATGAGCGGACTGAACTCGGCCAGCTTGTGCTCCTCCTCCGCGGATGCGCCGAGAGCCGTCGCCGAACGAATGAGGTCGGGTCGACGCGCGGCCAGTCGCAGCGCGACCATTCCGCCCAACGAGTTGCCCACCACGTGGCACGGCCCCAACCCGAGATGCTCGATCAGCGCGGCGGCGTCGAGGGCCAGGTTGTCCACGGTGAGTTCGTCGCGGACTGCGGGAGCGCTCGCCCCCTGCCCACGGTGATCGAACGCGATCACCCGGTATCGGTGAGCTTCCAGCCTCTCGCCGAGCTCGTCGAACATGGTGTGGTCGAAGAAGAGCGAGTGGCTCAGCACCACCGGAATTCCGTCCCGCGGGCCCTTGTCGACGTAGGCGAGTTGCGTCCCGTTGACCGTTGCCATCTGCATGAGCTTCTCCTGTACCTCTCGGCCACAACCACCTGGCTGTGACCCCCGTCACTGGACTGTGTGAGCATATGAACCGGCGCTGTCCGCAGGCTTGCCGATCCGCGCAAGAAGGTGACGTAGACGCGCACAGTCCTCAGGAGGACGGATGGCGGCAGGAATCGAGTACCTGGTGCAACACACGACCACCGTCGACGTGCCCGCCTCACAACGCCCCGACTACTGGCGCGAGCACGTGCGCTCCAATCACGGCGGCCTGGACATGAGCTATCCGTCACCCGGAGCGTTCGACGGCGGCACCATCGTTCAACGGTGCGGGCAGTATCAACTCGTCGAGTTCTGGTCCGACGGGATCACCTATCACCGGTCCGCTCGCGACGCCCGGTCCGACGACGACCGGAGCCTGCGGATGGTGGTGCCGCGACATGGCCAACTGGACGTCGCACAGGGCGGCCGCGTCACCCGGTTGACGCACGGCCGGGCGGCCGTCGTGACGATGGCCGCCCCGTTCGAGCTCGCCCAACTGGGCCGCGCTCGAGCACTCGTCCTGAGCGTGCCGGAGGGCAGTCTTCCGGGCACCCGTGCGGCAACCATCCCCGTCGACCTCGATCTCCGTAGCGGCATCGGCTCGGTGGCGGCTGCAATGGCCGACAGCCTGGCCCGGGAACGCGATTCACTGTCCGCCGTCGACTTCCTCGCAGTCAGCACCCGCCTTCTCGAAATCGTCGGGACGGCGCAGGCCCGCGAGAACGACGACCGTCTCGGCTCTATCGCCCACCGGGCGCGGCTGTATGTCGCCGAGCACTCCGACGACCCAGCCGTCACTCCACAGACCATGGCGCGTGAACTCGGCTGGTCACTGCGACAACTTCAACTCGCGCTGCACACGGCGGGCACGACACCCGCAGGCATGCTGCGCGACCAACGGCTCGACCGCGCTCGCAGCCGATTGCAGGACCCCGGCTGCGCGCGGCTGCCGATCAGCGAGATCGCCTTCGGGTCGGGATTCACCTCACTGAGCGCATTCGGTGCGGCGTTCCGCAGCCGATACGGCAACACCCCGCGCGCGCTACGCGCGCACACGCCGAGCCGAACCCTCGGGGCCTAGTCGCCCGCCTTCGGCGACTCGATCAGGTGCTCGAAGGCCTTCAGGTTGGCCAGCGATTCGCCCCGCGAAACCCGCCAGTCCCACTCCCGCCGGATCGAGGTCGCGAAGCCGAGTTCGAGCAGCACGTTGAAGTCGCCGTCCGCCGCCTCGAGCACCTGGCCAAGCACCCGGTCGAGTTCGGCGCCCGTCACCGCGTGGGTCGAGATCCGGCCGACCAGGTAGATGTCGCCGATCTTGTCGATCGTGTAGTGCACGCCGTACAGCCGCCGGTTGCGACGCAGCAGGTACCGGTAGACGCCCTCGAAGTTCTCGTCCGGCTTGCGACAGACGAACGCCTCCACCCGCACCCCGTGCGTGCCGACCGTCAGCAGGCAGGTGGTCTTGAGCTTGCGTTCGCCCGGCAGTTCGACAATGAACTGGTCCTCGCCCTTGCGGGAGTAGTCCAGTTCCCGCTCGGCCAATTCGGCGTCGATCAACGTGGCGGTCTCGGCCACGGTCGCGGACTCGTTCATGCTCGCACGCTCCCCAGTCTGCGTAGTTTCCACGGGCCCCGGCCCCGGCGCGCGGTGAGCTCGGTGTTGACGCGGTAGCCGGCGACGGCCCGGCGATAGCTCTCGAGGAGCCCGTCGGCGGTGTGCTCCCAGGAGAAGTTCGCGGCGTGCTTCGGCGCGTTGCGGGCCATCTCCGCGAGCCGGTCCGGGTCGCGGAGCAGCGATCCCAACGCCGCCGCCCAGTCGTCGGTGCGGTGACCGGGCACCAGCAGTCCGGTCTCCCCGCCGCTGACCGCGACGCCGAGGCCGCCGACGTCGGCCGCGACCACCGGGGTGCCGCAGGCCTGCGCCTCGAGCGCGACCAGGCCGAAGGACTCGGAGTAGCTCGGCACCGCCACGACGTCCGACGCGCGGTACACCTGGGCCAGCCGGTCGGGCGGCTGCGGCGGCAGGAACGTCACCCGGGCGGCGATGCCCAGCGTCGCGGCCAGTTCGATCAGGGAGTCGGGCCGTTCGAGCCCGGTGCCGGACGGTCCCCCCACCACGACCACCCGAAGCGGCAACTCCGGGTCGCGCTCACTGAGCGCCGCGGCGGCGCGCAGCAGCACGTCGGGGGCCTTCAGCGGCTGGATGCGGCCGACGAACGTGACGATCAGCTCGTGGGGGTCGAGGCCGAGCTCGGCCCGGGCCGCCGCGCGGTCGCCCGGCCGGTAGCGGGTCAGGTCAGCGCCCGGGGCGACCACGTCGATCCGGTTCGGGTCGGCACCGTAGATGTCGACGAGCTGGCCGGCCTCGTCGGCAGTGTTGGTGACCAGGCGGTCCGCCTCCGCGACCACCTGCTGCTCGCCGATCTGCCGGGCCACCGGCTCCGGGGTGTCCCCCTCCGCGAGTGCGGCGTTCTTGACCGCGGCCAGGGTGTGCGCGGTGTGCACGAGCGGCACTCCCCAGCGGTCCCGGGCCAACCAGCCGACCTGACCGGAGAGCCAGTAGTGCGAGTGCACCAGGTCGTAGTGGCCGGGTTCGTGGTGCGCCTCCTCGCGCAGCACGCCCGCGGTGAAGGCGCACAGCTGCGTGGGCAGGTCGTGCTTGTCGAGCCCCTCGAACGGTCCCGCGACCACGTTGCGCACCAGCACCCCGGGCGCGGCCTCGACCACCGGCTCGTCCGACGAGGAGGTCGCCCGGGTGAAGATCTCCACCTCGACGCCGCGGCGCGCCAGTTGCAGCGCGCTCTGCAGCACGTAGACGTTCATGCCGCCCGCGTCACCGGTTCCCGGTTGCGCCAAGGGGGAGGTGTGGACCGAGATCACGGCCACCCGTCTCAACCTGTTGTTCTGCGCTGGCGTCACGCCTCCATCTTGCCTTGCGAGTCGCGAGGGAGGTGACGCAGCACGCGCACGGTCCGCGGCTGCGCCCGAGTCGCGGCGCGCATGTGACACACGTCTCACGGACACGGTGTCACGTCTGCGACCACCGCGGTGTCTTGGGGTGTGAGATCGAAATCGTCACGAGAGGATGCGAGATGAACCAGTCCAAGCAGGTCGTCGTCGTCGGTGCGGGCTACGCGGGCGTGATGGCAGCAAATCGGATTCTGGCTGCGCGATTGCCCGGTGTCGCCGTGACCGTGATCAATCCACGGGCCGACTTCGTCGAGCGCATCCGGCTGCATCAGTTCGCGACCGGCAGCGGCGCCGCGACGATCCCGCTCACCGAGGTTCTCGACCCCGCCGCGCGAATCCGGATCGACACGGTCGAGCGGATCGACGCCCGGTCGGTGCTGCTCGGGGACGGCGACGTCGTCGACTTCGACTACCTGGTCTATGCGGTGGGAAGCGTCGCCGATCGCCGCGACCACGCGCTCGCACACACCCACACGGTCGCGGTGCTCGAAGATGCGGACCGCCTCCGGACCCGGCTGCGGGAGTTGTCCGACGGCGCCGTTGTCACAGTCGTCGGCGGCGGTCTGACCGGCATCGAGACCGCAGTCGAGATTGCCGAACAGCGACCCACCCTGTCTGTGCAGATGATCTCCGCGGGACCGCCCGCCGCGCAGTTGCCTGCCGCCGGCCGCACCGCGATCGTCCGAGCGCTCACCCGCAACGGAGTAACCCTGCGCGAGGGTGTCCGCGTGCAGCGGGTCACGGAGGGTCGGGTCGAGCTCGACGACGGCTCCGGCCTGGACAGCGACTGCACCGTCTGGGCAGGCGCGTTCGCCGTGCCGGACCTGGCCCGCCGCAGCGGCCTGCCGGTGGACGAGGCGGGCCGGTTGCGTACCGACTCGGCGCTCGTCTGCCTCGACAACCCGACCATCGTCGGTGTCGGGGATGCGGTCGCCGCGCCCGACGAGGTCGCCGGGCACGTCCGGATGAGCTGCCAGGCCGCCCTTCCTCTCGGAGTGCACGGCGCCGACACCGTGCTGGCGTTGTTGAACGGCGAAACTCCCACTCCGCTGTCGCTCGGATTCGTCGCGCAGTGCATCAGCTTGGGACGCCGTTCGGCCTTGGTCCAGGCCGTCCGCCCCGATGACAGTCCGCGGCGGTTCGCGCTCCGCGGTCGCCTCGCGGCCGTCGTCAAGGAACAGATCTGCCGGTACACGGTGAAGTACGTCCGGGCCGGGTCGTACCGTGGCCCCGCGGGACCCGCCCGTGTCCAGGTCGCGGACAAGGTGGCCTCGTGATCGCGGCAGATGTCTTCACCGAGTACCGGCCGCTGCTCTTCACCGTCGCCTACGAGATCCTCGGCAGCGCGACCGATGCGGAGGATGCGTTGCAGGACAGCTACATCCGCTGGTCCGAGGTGGACCCGTCCACCGTCGACAATCCGCGTGCATACCTGGCGCAAATCGTCACGCGGCAGTCGCTGAACCAGTTACGTGCCTCGTCTCGCCGTCGCGAGGAGTACGTCGGCAGCTGGCTGCCCGAGCCGATCCGCACCGACGCCGACGCCGACGCCTCGGAGGACACGATCCTGGCCGAGTCGGTGTCGATGGCGATGCTGCTCGTCCTCGAGACCCTCAGCCCGGACGAGCGCGCCGTGTTCGTCCTGCGCGAGGTGTTCGGATTCAGCCACCGCGAGATCGCCGAGTCGGTCGGCCGAACCGAGACCGCGGTCCGTCAGGCCGCACATCGCGCACGGGCTCACGTGCAGGCCCGCCGCAAGCGATTCGAACCGACCTCCGCGGCCGCTCAGGAGGTCGCGGGGCAGTTCCTCAGCGCGGCGGTGACCGGCGACGTCCAGGCGCTGATGGACCTCATGTCCCCCGACGTCGTCGAGATCTCGGACGGTGGCGGGAAGGTCAGTGCCGCGCGCCGGCCCGTGGTCGGCCGCGACCGGGTGGCTCAGTTCATGACCGGGCTGGGTCGGATCGGCGTCCCCGACATCCGCTTCGAAGTCGGGGTGTTCAACTCGCTGCCGTCGGCCCTGATCTACTTGGGGGATCGGCTCGACACGGTGGCGATGATCGAGGTCACCGACGGCCGGGTGTCCGCGGTGTACATGGTGCGCAACCCGGACAAGCTGGCGTCGGCCGAGCTGGCCAGGGACCTCGCACGGTGACCTCCCGCACCTACAGCCCGTCGACGAACCCGCCGATCTCGGCCACGAACCGGGCCGGGTCCTCGACGAACGGTCCGTGGTCGCAGCCCTCCCAGTAGGACGCGGTCGCGTTCGGGATCAGTTCGGCGGCATGGCGGCCCGCGGACACGTCCACCACGGTGTCCGCGGTGCCGTGCAGCACCAGCGCCGGCACGGTGAGCGCGGCGAGCAGGTCGTCGTGCCCGACCTCGCGCGCGAACAGCGCGGCCCGCACCCGTGGTGGTGTCGAGAGGCTGGCGCCGAACAGGGCCTGAGAGGCGATGCCCACGCGGGCGGAGGCGCCCTCCATCGGCCCGGTGAGCGCGGTGCCGAAGCTGCCGAGCGCACGGATCGCCTCGCGCGGGTCCTCGGACGCCGCCGCCGGGACCGCGGCCCGCATGGCCGATCCGACTCGGCCGCCCTTCTGTCCGCGACCGATGCTGGTGATCGCCCCGACCAGGACGATCCCGTCCACCGCCGCGGCGCCGCGGACGGCAAGGTAGTCGCAGAGCACCAGCCCGCCGTAGGACCAGCCGAGCAGCACCGCGCCCGAGTCGACCCCCTCCGCGTCGAGGACGGCCGCGACGTCGGCGGCCCAGACCTCGGGATCGTCGTAGCCGGATTCCGGTGCGCCCGAGTAGCCGTGCCCGCGCAGGTCGACGGCGATCACCCGGTACTTCTCGGCCAGCGCGCCGAGCACCTGCGGGCCCCAGCACTGCAGCGACTGCGCCCAGCCGTGCAGGAGCACCAGCGGCCTGGCGTCACGCTCGCCGTCGACTCGGTAGACGATGGACGTGCCGTCGGCGCTGACCGCTTCCCTGATTGCCATGCGCGCCATTGTGCGCCTCCGGCGCCCGTGCGCGCGGTTCACCCCGATCGGGGTAAACGGCGCGCACAGTGCCGCAGGCACCTCAGGCGCTCAACTTCTCGACGATCTGCCCGACCGTCGCGTGCACGGCACCGATCAGCCCGGCCTCGTCGAGGTGCCGCGCGTCGACCCCGCTGATCGCGTCGGCGGCGATCAGGACCCGCAGGTCCCGCTCGCTGGCGCCGAACACGGTGGCGCGCGGGCAGTTCGGGTAGTTGCAGCCGGCGAGGACGATTGTGTCCACCTCCGCCTCGCGCAGGTGTGATTCGAGCGCGGTGCGGTGGAAGGCGCTCCAGCGCGGCTTGAACAGGATCGACTCGGTGGCGGTGACGGGCTGAAATGCACCGGACCGCAACAGGTCCGGGTCCAGCTCGCTCACCCCGAACTCGGGCACGATCTGCGACCCCGGGGCGCCAGGCCGGGCCATCGGTGCACCGGCCTCGATCGCGGAGCGGCGCACCAGGTCGACGTCCTCGCCCTCGTAGAGCCGGACCACGTGCACGATCGGGCGCCGCGCGGCCCGGTACGCCGTCAGCAGCTCTGTGATCGCGGGCAGTACCGCGGTGGTGCCCGCGATCGGGCTGGATCCGCCGTCCGCGAAGTCCCGTTGGGTGTCGATCACCAGCAGTGCCGACGAATTCAGGTGTGGCGAGATGAAGGGATCGAGGTCCCTGGTCATCGACAGTGCACTCACGACAATGCCTCCTCTGCAGTCGGGCCGGCGAAGGCACGGCGACTGTGCCCCAACAGTTCTCGCAGCGCCGGACTTTCGGCCGCGGACCAGATCAGTGCCAGCACGGCGGGGATGTCGACATCCGCGACCACCGGCGCATTCAGTCGACCTCGGTAGGCCCCCGCCATCGACTCGCTGAGGATCGCCACGCCGAGACCGCGAATGGCAAGGTCCGCAACGGCATCCGGCGCGCTGGCCTGCAGGGCGATGTCCGCGCGCAGACCGGCGGCGGCACAGGCCTGGTCGAACACGGTCCGGATCCCGGTCCCCGGCGGCATGCACACGATCGGGTACCGCGCGACGTCCGCGAGCGTGACACGGCGCCGCCGGGCGAGCGCGTGCCCGACCGGGACCGCGGCGACGAGGCGCTCGCTGACGATCGGCAGGGCGCCGAGCCCGTCGGGCGCGGCGGTGGCGGCCCCGATCAGAGCCATGTCCATCTCCCCGGCGCGCACCCGCTCGGTGAGGCGGTCGGAGGTGTCCTCGACGAGGGTGATCGCGACACCCGGGTGCGCACGGTGGAACGCCGAAAGTGCGTCGAAGAGTGGCGTGACGGTACACGCGGTGACCATGCCGACCACCAGCCTGCCGCGGACCACCTCGGCGACGTCGTCGACGGATCGCCGCACTGCCGCCGCCGCCGCGAGCGCGGCGCGTGCGTGCCCGAGCGCGGCCTCCCCCGCCGCCGTCAGGGTGGCGGTCCGGCTGGACCGGTCGATGAGGGGTGCGCCGAGGTCGTGTTCGAGCTGCCGGATCTGTGCACTGATGCCCGACTGGCTGATGTGCACACGCTCGGCGGCACGGGTGAAGTTCGCCTCCTCCGCCACTGCGACGAAGTACTCCAGCTGCCTCAGTTCCATGACTACTGATTCTAGTATCCAGCAGAACTATCTGTTGGACTTCTCGATGATGGGAGCCCAGGCTGGACGTACCCGAAGCCACCGAAAGGATTCACCATGACCGAGAACGCACCCGTCCGCGAGCGCGCGATGCGGCCCGAGGACCTCACCCGACTGTTCGTCGAACGCACCAACGCGGGGGATGCGGCGGGCGTCGCGGCGCTCTACGAGGAGGACGCGGTGATGGCGTACCCGCCGGGAAGCCAGACCGTCGGCCGCGAGGCCATCCGGCAGCTCTGGGAGCAGGTGATCGCGAACGCCCCCACGATGGTGCCCGAGCCGCCACTGCCCACCCTGATCAGCGGCGACCTCGCCCTGACCTCCACTCCCCCGCGCGACGGTGCCGGAGCCCGCGCCCAGGTGGCCCGCAGGCAGGCCGACGGCAGCTGGCTGCGCGTGCTCGATCAGCCCGAATTCGTCACGCCGACAGCCTGACCCGGCCGGCGTAGCCTGCAGGCATGACCCCGGACCAGTTGCTCGCAACGATGCCCTTCGCCGTGCACACCGGCGTCCAGTTGACCTCGGCCGCACCGGAGGAAACGGTCGGCACACTCGACTGGAGCGAGCACCGCACCACCGCAGGCCCCGGCATGCACGGCGGCGCGGTGATGACCCTCGCGGACAGTGTGGGCGCCGTGTGCGCGTTCCTGAACCTGCCACCGGGCGCGGGCACCTCGACGACCAGTTCGAGCACCGTGTTCACCCGCGGGGTTCGCAAGGGCACCGTCACCGCGACGGCCCGGCCGTTGCACGTGGGACGCAGCACCATCGCGGTACTGGTCGAGGTGCGCGACGACGAGGGCCGACTGGTCGCGCAGGTCACCCAGTCGCAGGCAGTGCTCGCACGTTAGGGCCTGTCGCCGGGCGGACGCGGCCCCGATCGGGTTACGGTGGGCGAATGCCGCGTCTGCAGGACGCCTATCGCCGTACCGGGGCCGATCTCCCGTTCGGGGATCCGCTGCGCGCGCACGGGGTCGCCATGGAGGGCTACTTCTGGCGGTTCACGCTGCCGGAGTCGGACCGGGTGGTGATCGCACTGTGCGGGGTCAACCGGGCCGCCGACGGGAGCTGGGCCACGCTCGGCCTGGCCGGCCATCCGAACGGCTTCCTGCGGACTGCCGCGTATCCCGTCGCGACCGCCGATCCGGACCGGCTCGGCGCCGCCGCCGGGACGGCGTTCGTCGGTGAGCGCGACCGACTGCGGGTGGATCTCGGACCGGACGCGCGGCTCGACGTGCGGATCACGAACCCGGCGCCCTGGCCGCGTCGGGTGTTCGGCGGTTCCGGTGTCTTGCAGTCGGTTCCCGCGCTCAACCAGTACTGGCACCCGTGGCTGCTGGGCGGGCGGGCCGAGGGTACCGCGGCGCTGGGAGACGAGCACTGGGATCTGACCGGCGCCCAGGTGTACGCCGAGAAGAACTGGGGCCGAACCGGATTCCCCGAATCATGGTGGTGGGGGCAGGCCCAGGGTTTCGCCGAACCTGAGGCGTGCGTGGCGTTCGGGGGCGCCGAAGTCCGGGCCGGACCGCTGCACACCGCGATCACCCTGGTCGTGGTGCGGCTGCCCGACGGCCGGGTGGTGCGCCTCGGTGACCCACTGGTCTCGCCGGTCCGGACCACCGTCACCGACGAGAACTGGACGCTGCGCGGGCGCGGCCCGAGGTGGAGCGTCGAGATCGACGGCTACGGCGCGATCGACGCCGCGCACGTGCTGCCAGTGCCGCTGCCGACCGAGCGGCGCAACGTCCCCGGCGCGCTGGAACATCTCGGCGCACGCATGTCGGTCACCGTGCGCCGACGCGGCCGCGAGGTGTGGTCCGGGCAGTCCGACCTCGCCGCACTGGAACACGGCGGACTCGACCTGGCCAGGACCGAGGCCGGCCGGCGCGGCGCGCCGCCGGACGCGACCGATGCCCCACCCCTGCCGCCCTGGCCCCAGTAGCGACCCTCAGCCCGCAGCGGACAGCGCCTCGGAGACGGACCGCTGCGCACGCCGGCGCCGCTGCGCCACCGGATCAGGAATCGGCACCGCGTCCAGCAGCCCCCGGGTGTACTCCTCACGCGGATCGCCGAACACAGCAGCGGTAGAACCGATTTCGACCAGTTCACCGCCGCGCAGCACCGCGACACGGTCGGCCACCTGGTTCACCACGGCCAGGTCGTGGCTGATGAACAGGCAGGCGAACGCGAACTCCTCACGCAGGTCGGCGAACAGGTCGAGCACCTCCGCCTGCACGGACACGTCGAGCGCGCTGGTCGGCTCGTCGGCGACCAGCAGTCGCGGCGCCAGGGCCAGCGCCCGCGCCAGCGCGACGCGTTGGCGCTGACCGCCGGACAGTTCGGCGGGTCTCCTGGCCGCGAACGACCGGGGCAGTCGCACCGACTCCAGCAGGGTGTCCACCCGGGCCCGCAGCAGCGCGCCGGACGCGGCGCGATGCACCACCAGCGGTTCGGCGACACTGTCCCCGACGCTCCGGCGTGGGTCCAGCGAGGCGGCCGGGTCCTGGTGCACCAGCGCCAGCCCCTTACGCAGGCCGCGCAGTTCCCGTGTGCCGGCAGCGCCGAGATCCACGCCGTCGAAGGTCACCGACCCGGCGCTCGCACGGATCACGCCCAGCGCAGCGCGCCCGAGAGTGGTCTTCCCCGAACCGGATTCGCCGACCAGTCCGAGCACCTCCCCGGCGCCGACGTCGAGACTCACCCCGCGCAGCGCGTGGAACTCCCTGTTACCCAGCCTCGCCGGATAGACGACGTCCAGCGCGCGCACGGCCAGCACCGGGTCCGGCGCGGCCGGCTCCGACGCGTCGGTCACCGCAAGCCTCGGCACCGCCGCGAGCAGTGCGGTGGTGTACTTCTCCCGCGGCGCCGAGAACAGTTCGTACACACCGCGTTCCTCGACGAGCAGTCCGTGGCGGAGCACCGCGACCCGGTCCGCGATATCCGCGACCACGCCCATGTTGTGGGTGATCAGCAGGATCGCGGTGCCCCGATCGTCGCGCAGCGTACGCAGCAGGTCCAGGATCTCCGCCTGCACCGTCACGTCGAGAGCAGTGGTCGGTTCGTCGGCGATCAGCAGGTCGGGCTCGCCCGACAGCGCCAGTGCGATCACCACCCGCTGCTTCTGTCCCCCGGACAGCTGATGCGGATACCAGTCCACCCGGAGTTCGGGATCTGGAATCTCCACCAGCCGCAACAGTTCCACGGCCCGTTCCCGTGCCTGCGAGCGGCTGACCCGTCCGTGCGCGCGCAACGCCTGGGCGATCTGCCAGCCGACCTTCTGCACCGGGTTGAGCGCGGTCTGCGGCTCCTGGAACACCATGGCCGCACGCGTCCCCCGCAACGCGGCCAGCGCGGCCTCGTCGGCACCGATCACCTCGTCCCTGCCGAGGGTGATCGACCCGGTCGCGGTGGCACCGTCGGGCAACAGTCCGAGCGCGGCCTTGGCCGTCAGCGACTTCCCGGAGCCCGATTCGCCAACGAGCGCGACGATCTCGCCCCTGCCCACGGACAGGCTCAGCCCGTCGACCACCGGGGCGGCCTCCCCGAAACGGATGGTGAGGTTCTCGATGTCGAGGATGGTTGTGTCAGCCATCGTGTACTCCTCTGTGACAGGTTCCCCGAAGGGGGTCAGGCCCGGCGCGCCGAGCCGAGCGCCTGGGCGATGAGCAGGAACCCGAGCACCAGCGCCGCGACCACGACGAGCGGCCCGATCGCGAAGGCCGGGTTGACGTCCAGGTTCGGCACGGCGTCGGCGATGATCGAGCCCAGGGAGGGCTCGGGCGGCCGGACACCGATGCCGACGAAGCTCATGCCGGACTCGACGAACACCGCGATCGACATCGACAGCGCGATCTGAACGGCCAAGGGATCGAGCGTGTGCGGCAGGATGTGCGTGCGCAGCACCCACCATCGGCCGGCCCCGATCACTTCCGCGGACTCGACGAACGGCTGTTCGCGGATCCGGAGCACCTGGGTGCGGATCGTCCGGCCGAAGACCGGAATCTCGGCGACCACGATCACCACGATCACCGTCGCGGTGCCCGGCCCGATGATCGCGGCCAGCGCGATCGCCAGGATCAGAGCGGGGAAGGCCAGCACGACGTCGAACAGTCGTTGGGCGATCACGTCGCTGACCGGGTGCAGTGTGGACACCAGGCCGAGCAGCGACCCGATCAGCGCGCCGATCGGCACCGCGACGAGGATGATCTCGAGGTTGATCGCGATGCCGTGCAGCACCCGCGAGTACACGTCGCGGTTGACCTGGTCGGTGCCGAGCCAGTGCTCGCCGCCGGGACCGAGCAGGTTCGCGCCCGCGATCTGCTCGTTCGGCCCGAACGGCGCCAGCCAGTGCGCCAGCAGGCCGGCCGCGGCCACCGCGACCACCAGCACCACCCCGACCAGTCCCTGCCCCCGGGTGAGCGCGGCGACCGCCCCGCGGCGCCGGGCAGGCCGCTCGGGCAACGCCCGGTCCGCGACCGCCGGATCGTCGATCTCGGTGACGCTCATGAGGTTCCCCCGATTCGGATCCGCGGATCGAGGTAGGCGTGCACCACGTCCGTGACCAACTGCACGAGCACGAACACCGAGACCGAGATCAGCAGCAGCACCTGCACCACCGGGTAGTCGCGCCGGCTGATGCCCTGCTCGATCAGCTGGCCGATGCCGGGCCAGGCGAAGATCGCCTCGACCAGGACCGCGCCGCCGAGGAGCTGGCCGGTCTGCAGGCCGAGCACGGTCAGCATGGTCGGCAGCGCGTTGCGAAGAGCGCTGCGGCTGACCAGGTTCCACCGGGACACCCCGAGTGCACGGGCGGTGAGCACGTAAGGTTGACGCATCTCGGTGCGCAGCGACTCGCTGAGGAACCGGGTCAGTGCGGCGGCGACCGGCAAGGCCAGGCACACCGCCGGCAGCAGCAGGTACTGCGCGGAGATGTCCGGCCGGGACAGGAAACCGCCCGGTGGGATGCCGCCCGCGGGCAACACCGGGACCAGCACCGCGAACACCAGCACCAGCAGCACGCCGCTGACGAACGGGGGCAGCGCGACCGCGACCGTGTTGAAACCGGCGACCAGACTCGTCAGCCACCGCTTCGGCCACACCACGACCGCCACGCTGAGCAGCAACGCGACCACCAGCGCCAGCACCAGGGCCGTCGCGGCGAGTACCACGGTGTTGACGAGCCCGGCGACGACGAGGTCGGAGATCTGACCGCCGATCACGTACGACCGTCCCAGGTCGAAGGTCGCGACCGAGCCGATCCACGCCACGTACTGGGCGGGGATCGACCGGTCGAGGCCGAGCGAATGCCGGATTGCGGCAACGGCTTCCGGCGAGGCATCCGGACCGGCCAGGCTGGTGGCCGGGTCGCCCGGCACCAGCCGCAACACGAAGAAGATCAGTAGCGAGGCCAGCAGCAGAACGGCAACCGCCGACGGCAGCCGGCGCGCGAGGTATCGGACCATCGCGGGGCTCCTCTCGGTTCGGCCGTCAGGCCAGATAGGTGTCCGTGTAGACGATTTCGGAGCGCTTGGTCCAGTCGATGCCGTGCACCTTCTGGGCGGTCGCGAGCTTGTTGAGCACGACGCCGATCTCCACCAGGAACAACCCGTCCAGCAACTGGTCGCTGACGGCCTGATACTTGGCCTTCGCCTCCGCACCGGTGCCGTCCGCGACCCGCCACGCCGCGTCGGCGGCGCTCACGTACGCCGGGTTCTCGTAGTGCGAGGCGTTCTTGAGCGCGTTGAACGGGTACGCACTCACGGTCAGCGTCGACGGGACGTACTGCGCCCACGAGTGGAACGTCGTCCACAGGCCCGGAATCGTCCCGCCGATGAGCTGTTTGACGAACGCCGCACCCTCCTGCGGGTCGAGTTCGACGGGGATGCCGACCTCCGCGAGGTTGGCCTGCACGATCTGCGCGGTGGCCTCGTAGAAGGGGTTGCCCGCCTGGTAGGTCAGCGGCAGCGTCGGCACCGGGGACCCGTACTCGGCCAGCACCGTCTTCGCCTTGGCCACGTCCCTGACGAAGGTCTTGTTCTTCGCCTCGTCGTACGCCGGCGAGGTCTTGGGCCACGGCAGGTTCACCGGGTAGCCGGATCCCCGGAACACCTCGGCGATGACGCGGTCGCGGTCCACCGCGTACGCGATCGCCTTGCGGACCCGGACGTCGGCGAGCGCGGGGTGCGTGACGTTGGCGCCGACGTACACCTGCAGCTCGGCGCCGTCGAGCGAGACCGACTGGAATCCCGTTGTCTTACCGAGCGTTTCGGTGTCGCGATAGTTCAATCCGCCAGCCACGGCAACCTGCCCCGACTTCAGCGAGCTGAGCAGTGCCTGCGCGTCCGGGATGATCGCGACCTCGACCCGGTCCAGGAACGGGCGGTCCGGGATCCAGTAGTGCTCGTTGCGCTCGAAGACCAGCGCGGTGTTGGGAGTGCGCGAGACGAAGGTGAACGGTCCGGTCCCGACGAACGCCTCTCCCGCCGCGAGCTTGTCGATGGACTCGCTGTCGAGGATCGGCACCGTGTCGAGCAGGTCGAAGATGTTGCCGAGCGGGTGCGCGAACGTCAACCCCAGCCGATGCGGGTCGCTGGTGTCGAACGCGGTGATCGCGGCGGCGGTGCTGCGGAGCTGCGCCGTCCACTTCGGGTCGGCGTAGGTGCGGATCGAGAACTCCGCGTCCTTCGACGTGAACGGCCGTCCGCTGTGGAAGGTCACGTCGTCTCGAAGGTCGAGGGTCAGAGACAGCCCGTCGTCGGCCGGCTTCCACGACTTCGCCAGTCGCGGACCGGGTTCGACCTTGTCGTGCGGATACCGGATCAGGCTGTCGTAGGCGAGCCCGATCACGGTGGTCGCGCCGGAGGTGTTGGTGAGGAAGGTCGACGGGATCACGTCAGTGGTGATGCCGGTCTTGAGGGTGCCGCCGCGGACGGGGGTGCCCGACGCCGCGGCACCCGCACCCGCCTTCTGCTCGTCGACCGCCGAGGAGCAGGCTCCCAGCAGTCCGGTGCCGAAGATCGCGGCGGCGGTCAGGCCCGCGCCCCGGAAGAAGGTGCGCCGGTCGAGGGCGGTGTACGTAGTGCTCACTGGGGGAAGGTCCTTCGCATGGAGGTGAGCGGGTCGGCGTAGAGCGCACTGAGCGAGACGACGCCGGCGGCGAACTCCTGGACCCGGTTGCCGAAACCGGTGATCCGGATGTCCTTGCGGGTCAGGCTCGAGGTGTGCGCGAACGCCTCCGCGACGTGGGGGATTCCGGCCGGGTACTCGGTGAAGGCCTGGCCGCCGAGAATCACCCGATCCGGGTTGAACAGGTCGCGCAGCATCGCGACGGTGCGACCGAGCACGCGGGCTCGCTCGACCAGAAGTTCGTGGGCCGGAATCGATCCCGCCGCTGCGGCGCGGTAGACGGCGGCGATGGCAGGCCGCTCGTCGGTGTCGGTGAGGATTCCGGCGTCGCGGGCCGCGGCGATCGTTGCCCGGTCACTGACCGTGGCCTCGAGGCAGCCGCGAGCTCCGCAGGAGCACCGAGCCGAAGAGCCGGTGGGCAGGTGCACGATCGAACCCGGTCCGCTGGACGGAGTGTGCACGCGGCCGTCGATGGTGACTGCGACCCCCGCGGTCTCCCTGGCGTAGAAGTACAGGCTGGTGCCCGCGGCCGGGGTGTCGCCGGGACGCTGTGGCGCGAGCAGCAACTCGGAGGCGGCCATCGCCTCGACGTGTGCGGCGACGGACACCGGAAGTCCGAGGCCCTCGCCGATGACGGAGCCGACCGGGGCGTCCGTCCAGCCGAGCCGCGGGTGATCGACCCGACCGGTGGTCGCGTCGACCCGTCCGCCGAGCGCGACCCCCACCCACAGCGGCCTGCGCTTGTGCCAGCGGGAGACGAACATCCCTGCGCTGCGGGTGATCTGGGCCAGCGCCTGTTCCTGCGGGCCCGCCGGGGTGGAGATCTCGACGGCGCCGAGCACCTTGCCCCGGATGTCGCTGGCGACGATGCCGGTGACCACCGCGCCGATGTGGATACCGATGGTGAGGTAGGGCTCGTGGTTGACCTCGAAGGGCACCCGCGGCCTGCCCACCGCGCCCGAGGCGGTGAGGTCCGCACGCTCGCGCAGCAGACCCTCCGCCAGCAGGGCCGCGACCTGGCGGTTCACCGTGGCGGTGGACAGACCCGTGGTCTTGGCGGCGATGTCCCGGGCGATGGGGCCCCGCGAGCACGCGACCCGGAACACGGCGGCGGCCGGGGTGTCGGCGACCCGGAGTTCCGGGGGGACGATCTGGACCCGGTTGGCGATACGTGGGGTGGGCCGAGTGAGCACGGCCGTGGACGACAGAGTTGACGTGAGCACGCAAATTCCTTGCACTTCGCCCCTGGCGGGGACAGACCTACACGGTGTGAGCGAGCGCCACCGTCGACACGAGACACCGACGCGTCTCCGACGACGCCGAGAGGGCGGCCGGAAACGGGGTTGACGTGTGAGAGCAGGCAGCGCGGACTAGCGACAGATACCGCGGGGGGAACAACACAGTTCCCGTGCCAGTGGCAGGCGTGAGCCCAGTGCGGCGGTCACGTAGGTGACCCGCAGGGCGGTAGGCCGGCCGGAATTCATTTCGCCAAGCTAGCACCCCGTCGAATTCTCCACCAACCGAGGGGAAATCCCGTCCGGAGCCGGTGACATCGGCGCGGGTTGCGATCAGCGTGACGGAAAGCCTTGGCCGCGCACCACCCCGCTGGTTGCCTGGACCGCAGCTCCGGCAACACTCCATCCGTCATCGAAAGGCCTTACATGTCCATCGATTTCGCACACCCGACGACCGCGACGGGAGCCTCCGTCGTCAAGCTCGGCGCACACATCGGCGCCCGCATCGACGGGGTGGCCCTCGGCGGCGGCCTCGACCCGGCCACGGTCTCGCTGATCCGACAGGCCCTCCTCGAGCACAAGGTGATCTTCTTCCGCGGCCAGGACCACCTGGACGAGACGTCGCAGTACGAGTTCGCGCAGCTGCTCGGCGATCCGACCACCGCGCACCCGACCGTCACCTCACGTGGCGACCGCATCCTGCCCATCGACTCCGAGTACGGCCGCGCCAACAGCTGGCACACCGACGTCACCTTCGTCGACCGCATCCCCAAGGCCTCGATCCTGCGCGCGGAACTGTTGCCGTCGTACGGCGGTTCCACCACCTGGGCCTCGACCGTCGCTGCCTACGACGCGCTGCCGGATCCACTCAAGGCGCTGGTGGAGAACCTGTGGGCGACACACACCAACGTCTACGACTACGCGGCGGCGGGCGCGGAGAAGGACGTCGACCACGACACCGAGGAGTACCGCCGGGAGTTCCAGTCCACCTACTACGAGACCGAGCATCCGGTGGTGCGCGTGCACCCCGAGACCGGTGAGCGTTCGCTGCTGCTCGGGCATTTCGTGAAGTCCTTCGTCGGGCTGGGGGCCGTCGAGTCGCAGGCCCTGTTCAACCTGCTGCAGGCACGGGTGACCAGGCTCGAGAACACCACCCGCTGGAACTGGGAGGCGGGCGACGTCGCGATCTGGGACAACCGCGCCACCCAGCACTACGCCGTCGACGACTACGACGGCCAGCGCCGACGCCTCGGCCGGATCACCCTGGCCGGCGACGTCCCGGTGAACGTCCACGGTGAGCGCAGCCGCATCGTCACGGGCGACGCCTCGCACTACTCGTCCATCGACCAGCCGGTCCGGGTCGCCGGCTGATGACAATCCCGCCGCATGCCAGGGGCTACGAGGGGTTCGCCGGACGCATCGGCCGGACCACCGCGGACTCGACCCCGTCCTGGACTCCGACACCTACCGCAGAGCCGGGCTCGCCGAACATCATCGTCGTCCTGATCGACGACATGGGCTACAGCGACATCGGACCGTTCGGCTCCGAGATCGACACCCCCAACCTCGATCGCCTCGCCGCCTCCGGCGTGCGGCTCACGAACTACCACACCACCCCGCTCTGCTCGCCGTCCCGGGCGGCGCTCCTGACCGGGATCAACCCACACCGAGCGGGTTACGGCTTCGTCGCCAACGCCGACCCCGGCTACCCGGGCCTGCGCCTCGAACTCGCCGACGACGTGCTCACGCTGCCGGAAATCCTGCGCGGCAACGGATACGCCACCTACGCGGTGGGCAAATGGCACTTGGTCCGCGACGCCAACATGCGGCCCGGGGCCGGCCGTGACTCGTGGCCCACCCAGCGCGGGTTCGACCGGTACTACGGCTCGTTGGAGGGACTCAATTCGTTCTACCACCCGAACCAACTCGTCTCGGACAACTCCGTCGTCGACGTGGACGAGTACCCCGAGAACTACTACCTCACAGACGATCTGACCGACAAGGCCGTCGGGTACCTGAAGGACCTGCGCGCACACGAGCCGGACAAGCCGTTCTTCCTCTACTTCGCACATGTGGCCATGCACGGGCCGCTCCAGGCCAAGCCGGCTGATGTCGCCAAGTACCGCGGCCGGTACGCGGAAGGATGGGACGTGCTGCGCGAGAGCCGCTTTGCGTCGCAGCTGGCACAGGGGCTGTTCCCCGTGGAGACCGCACAGGCGCCGCGCAACTCCGAGCCCGGTTTCGACGTGCCTGCCTGGGATTCACTCACCGACGACCAGCAGCGCAGGTTCGCCCGGTATATGGAGGTGTATGCAGGCATGGTCGACTCGGTCGACCAGAGCATCGGCCGGATCCTCGACACCGTGACCGAACTCGGCGAGCTCGACAACACCATCGTGTTGTTCACCTCCGACAACGGCGGCACGGCCGAGGGCGGCCCCGAAGGCACCCGGAGCTACTTCGCGCAGTTCGCCCACGTCACCGACCCCTCGTGGGTGGGCGACGTGCCGCACGACGAGGACCTGATCGGCACGGCCAGGCTCGGCGTGCACTATCCGCGTGGCTGGGCCCAGACCTCGAACACTCCGTTCCGGTTCTACAAGGGGCAGTCGTTCGCGGGCGGTGTGCGGGTGCCCTTCGTGCTGTCCTGGCCTGCCGGGCTGCGAAAGCCGGAGTCGGACAACGGAGTCCGGGACCAGTTCGCCTACGTCACCGACCTCGCACCGACGCTGCTGTCCCTCGCGGGCATCGAGGCGCCGAGTGTCCGGAACGGGCTGCCCGCCAAGGAGTTCGACGGGGTGGATGCCTCTGCCGTGTTGCGTGACCGCAGCGCCGAGAGCACCCACACCGAGCAGTACACGGAGATGACCGGCAACCGCGGCTTCTACCGGGACGGCTGGAAGCTGCTCGCCCTGTATCCCGGCGCCGACGTCGACGCGCCGGTCTGGCAACTGTTCGACGTGCGCACCGACCCCACCGAACTCCACGATCTCGCCGACCGGTACCCGGAGAAGGTGGCCGAACTCGCGCGGGCCTGGGACGACGCGGCGTGGGCGAACACCGTCTTCCCGCTCGTGAGCGCCGGCGGGCTCACCGCCCGCCGACCCACGGAGGAGACCTTGTCGCGACCGGTCCGGATCCTGGCGGGCACACCGACCCTCGAGCGCTACCGATCGTCGAAGCTGATCTCCTTCCGCGACTTCACGATTGGTGCCGAACTCGGCGGAGACGGCTTCCGGGAGGGCGACGAGGGCGTCCTTGTCGCACACGGCGACCCGCAGGGCGGCTACCTGCTCTACGTCGAGGACGGCCACCTGCTGTTCGGACTGGGCAGCTTCGGCCGGTACGCCTCGGTGGATGCGGGGCCGGTACCTGTGGGAACCCGACTGATCGAGGTGACGGCGACGGTCCGGCCGCGACTGCGCTGGGACTTCACCGTGCGCGTCGACGGTGTCCCCGTCGCCGACCTGCTCGGGCAGGTGCAGTTGGTGGGAATGGCCCCGTGGACCGGGATCTCGGTCGGCGTCGACGCCCGCGGACCGGTGTCCTGGGACCTGCGCGAGCGGCGCGGGCCGTTCCGGTACGGCGGCGACTTGCGGGCGGTCATCTACTCCCCCGGCCCGGTCCGGGTACCGGGTGAGGTGATCGAGAAGGTCGAACGGGAAGCCGAGTACGCCGCCGACTGATCCGGGTCCACCGCCCTGCCCTGCCGCACAGGTCACGTTGCGGCAGGGCAGGATTCGGCCCGGATGACCAGCCCCTGGAGCTGGATGGCGAGAAGACCGCGAGCCGCGGTCTCGAAGTCGACCGGGAACGCCGACTGGGCCGACCAGCCGGACGCGGCTGAGACCACGGCATGGAGTCCGGCGACCAGGTACGACTGGTCCCGCACCGACAGGGCAACCTCGAGCGCACCGCTCAGGATCCGCGCCAGTTCGGATTGATTGCGCCGCCCTTGATCGCGGCAACGCTCGAGGGTCTCGCCAGGCATCGGGTAGCGCAGCAACTCCGACGAAGCTGCGATCAGCCGGGACAGGAGTGGCCGCTGCGCGAGGGTGGCGGCCACCGTGGCAGCCACCCGATCGATGTCGACGACGGCGACCTCGGCACCGAACCTCGCGTCGAGATCCGGCAGCCACAGGGCATACTCCGCGTCCATCAGATCGAGGAGCAACCCCTCCCGCGACCCGAAGTAACGCAACACGTTGGAACTTGCCAACCCCGCCTCACGGGAGATTGCACCCAACGAGAGTGTGGCCACCTCGGCATCTGCCAGCAGACGCCGCGTCGCCTCGAGGACAGCCACGACTCGCTGCGCGCGCTGGGCTGGAGTACGCGCCCTCTGAAACGTCTCGCCGCTCACACCATCTCCCTCGTCGATTACCTCCCCCAATAGTAGAAGACTCTTCTATTATTTGGCGACGTGCATCGGAGTGGATGCAACAGGAATGGAGAGGAAGTCGATCCCTGTGGGGCGACGGTTCAGGTACGCACTGGAGAGAAGTGGCCGCGCCGAGGCCGCAGTGATGTTCGATCTGCTGCGAGACGCGGAATCGTGGACGGATTGGGCTGGATCCCCGATCACCTACGCAACCTGGCGCGATGGCACGTCCGGCGTGGGTGGAAACGTCGTGGGCCGAGTGCGTCTGGTGGGTACCGAACGGTTCCCGACGCCGGAGGAGATCACCGTTGACGATCGACCCCACGTACACGGCTATCGGATCTTGACCCGATGGCCCGTGCGTGACTACGAATCCCGAGTGGAGTTCCTTCCCCGAAGCGACGGCACCACCACCGTGCGCTGGTCGGGTGAGTTCACCGAGCGGATCCCGGGAACGGGACGGCTGTGGAGGCGGTTTCTGGTGCGATTCCTCGGCGGTCTCGCCGACAACCTGATCCGGGAAGGGCAGAGACGCACCCGCATTGACGATTGAGTGAGTTTGCGTGCGGGCAGGCGCTGATCGCGCCCGGGCGGTCCTACGATGAGGCCATGACCATCTCGCCTGATGCACAAGTCGCCGTCGTCACGGGAGCAAGTTCGGGGATCGGGGAGGCCACCGCCCGAACCCTGGCCGCGCAGGGCTTTCACGTGGTGGTCGGGGCGCGGCGCCTCGACCGGCTCGAGCGGCTCGCGCAGGACATCGGCGGCACCGCCCTCGAACTCGACGTCACCGACGAGGACTCGGTCGACGCGTTCGCGGCGGTGCTGCCGCGCGTCGACGTGCTGGTCAACAACGCCGGTGGCGCGAAGGGTCTGGCCACCGTCCTGGACGCCGACCTCGACGACTGGCGCTGGATGTGGGAGACCAACGTGCTGGGCACCCTACGCGTGACGAAGGCGTTGCTTCCCAAGCTGATCGAGTCCGGCGACGGCCTGATCGTCACCATCACCTCGGTCGCCGCCTTCGAGGCCTACGACAACGGATCCGGCTACACCTCCGCCAAGCACGCGCAGGCAGTACTGCACCGCACCCTCCGCGGGGAGCTGCTCGGCCAGCCGGTTCGACTGACCGAGATCGCGCCCGGCGCGGTGGAGACCGAGTTCTCGCTGGTGCGGTTCTCCGGCGACGAGGAACGAGCAGCCAAGGTGTACGAGGGCATCACGCCGCTGGTCGCGGCGGACGTCGCCGAGGTGATCGGCTTCGTCGCGTCACGCCCCTCGCACGTCAACCTCGACCAGATCATCATGAAACCGCGGGACCAGGCCGCCCCCGGTCGGTTCGCGCGGAAGTAGACCGGTGCGGCGAGAACTCCGGAGTTGACGGCGAGGCAGTTGCCCCCTCCGCAACTGCCTCGCCTCGACCGATCGAGAACCTCCCGCGCCGGCGTCGAGCTCGCACCTTCCCCCGTGCGCTGCTCGTCCCCCACCGGCCCGATTCCTCGGCGGCTGTCTGTTTTGACGCGGCAACGAACCGAACGGTTCCCTCTGGCTCGAGGGATCTGGCTCAGCTGACCGGAGCGTGCGTCGGTGCGGCGGGCGCGGGAGGCGCCGGGGCCGCAGCAGCGGCTGGTGCGGGCAACGCCGACATCGACTGCCAGGTCGGCCAGTCGATGGCCCAGTCGTAGATGTCTCCGTCGGCGGCCGAGAGGTCGATGCGGGTGCCGGTCACCTCGACCGGGTCTCCGTACATCGCGGTGCCGAAGTACTCCTGCGCATCCGAGAGCGAGAGGTTGATGCAGCCGTTGGTCACGTTCGCCGACCCCTGCACGCCGGTGGTCTGCGGGTTGGCGTGGATGAACTCGCCGTTGTTCGAGATGCGCACGGCCCAGCGCTCACGCACGTTGGTGTAGAACGGCGGGTTCGACATGAGGAAGTCCTCGTGCTTCTCGGTGACCATGTGGATGCCACTGCGGGTCACGTTGCGGGCCTCGTTGCCCTCGCCGTAGCTGACCGGGATGTCCATGATCGTCTGGCCGTCACGCACCACCTGCATGCGATGGCTCGGCGCATTCGCCTTGACGATCTGGCTGCGCCCGATGGTGAAGTTCAGGGTCAGGTCGTCGGCGCCGAACGCCCCGGCGCCGTAGTTCACGCCGTACAGCTTCGCGACAAGGTTCACCGTGGTGCCCGGCACCCAGTAGTTCTTCGGGCGCCAGTGCACCCGTGAGCCGTTGTCGTCCGGCAGCCAGGCCCACGACCCGGGCGTCGGCGGGTTGGTGGTCACGGTGAGCGCCTTCTCGACGGCCGCCTTGTCCTCCACGTGGTCGTCGAACTTGAGGATGATCGGCGCCGCGATCCCGACCTGCTGACCGTCCGCGATGTTGGTGTTCGCGGAGGTCTTCGACGCCGGCGTCAGGGTGGTGAAGGCGCCCTGGATCGGCACGGTCTTGCCGTCCGCGCCGACCGCACTGCCCGACCACGTGTAGCTGGTGCCGAATCCGAGGGGCTCGGTCACGGTGTAGGTGAGCTTGTCCGGAGACAGCACTCCCTGCACCGGCTTGCCGGTCGAGTTGGTCAGGGCGACGTTCTGCAGCGTGCCCTGGGTGACCGTCACCGACGCCGGCGCGACCGGGCTCACGTCCTGGGCACCGACCGCGGGCAACTGGGTCACCTTGGCGACCGGAGGCGCCTCGGTCGGTGCCGCTGACCCGCCGCTACCGCCGGCCGTGCAGCCCGCGAGCATCGCCACGACCGCGGTCAGCAGCACGAGCAGCGAGAACACGCGAGTTCGATTTGTCCGAATACCCTGGATACGCACGCAATCCACGGTACCTGCGCCTCAGGTGTGACCTGTCTCTCAGCTCAGACGGCGCAACCGACCGTGACCGGTTCCGGCTCGAGCCGCACCCCGAACGCCGCCTGCACGCCGTCGCGCACGTCCCGAGCCAGCGCCAGCATGTCGCGGGTCGACGCATGACCGCGGTTGGTCAGCGCCAGGGTGTGCTTGGTGGACAGTCGGGCCGATGCGTCCTCACCCGGGTAGCCCTTCGAGAACCCGGCCCGCTCGATCAACCAGCCCGCCGACAGCTTCGTCCCGCCCGCACCGGGGAACTGCGGCACCCGCGCGTCGGCGCCGACCCGCGCGGTGATCGCGGCCAGCACTGCAGGCAGCCGGTCCGCGGCGACCACGGGGTTGGTGAAGAACGAACCGGCGCTCCACGTGTCGTGATCGCCGGAGTCGAGCACCATGCCCTTGCCCGCACGCAGTGCGAGGACCACCTCGCGGACCTTGTCGGCGGGTCTGCGGTCGGACTCCTCGGCGCCGAGTTCGGCAGCCAACTCGCGGTAGCGCAGCGGCGCGCTGAGCCCGTCCGGGCGCACCTCGAACTCCACCGCGAGAACCACCGCGGCGTCCGAATGCTTGAGCACACTGGTCCGGTAGCCGAGGCCGAGCGCGTCCGGGGCAACCCACGACACCTCGCCCGACGCGCGGTCGAGCAACTGCACCCGGCGCAGCAGCGAACCGACCTCCACCCCGTAGGCGCCGACGTTCTGCACCGGCGTCGCGCCCGCCGACCCGGGGATACCGGACAGGCACTCGAGGCCACCGAGGCCCGCGTCGACCGACCGGGCGACGACCTCGTCCCAGACGGCGCCCGCCTCCGCGTACACCTGGTCGGAGTCGAGCCGGATCGTCTCGTTCGCCGCCCGCACCACGACCGCGTCGACGCCCTCGTCCGCGATCAGCAGGTTCGACCCGCCGCCGAGGATCAGCGCCGGAATGCCCGCCGCGTCCAGCGCGCGGACCACCCCTGCAAGCGCGTCGGTGCTGCGGCAGGTGAGCATCGCGTGCGCCGGTCCACCGAGCCGAAGGGTGGTCAGCGCCGCCATCGGAACGTCGGTTTCCAGCTCGGCCCCGAATTCCGCCGCCATGTCGTGTAAGGCCCGCACGGGGTCAAACGGTAGCGTGCCCGCCATGGCCAGCCGCATTCCGCATTCGTCCTCGTACCCCCAGGCGGTCGACCAGGTGCACCGCGCCCTCACCAGTGAGCAGTACTGGCGCGACCGGATTGCCGAGGTCGGCGGCGAGGGCGCCTCGCTCGGGCACGTCACCGTCGGCAAGGGCACCGTGGACGTGGAGATGACACAGTCCGTCCCCGCCGCGCACCTGCCCGCCATCGTCACCAAAATCCGTCCCGGTGACCTGATCATCACCCGCACCGAGACGTGGGGGCCTCTCGACGGCACCAGCGCCGAGGGCACGTTCACCGCTCGCGTCGACGGCGTACCCGCCACCCTCAGCGGCACCATGTCCCTCGCCGCGGACGGCGCGGGCACCGCCCTCACGCTGGACGGCAAGGTCGAGGTCAAGCTCCCGCTGATCGGTGGGAAGATCGAGTCGGTGATCGCCGATCAGGTCACCGAACTGCTCGACAACGAGAACGAGTTCACCGCTCGCTGGCTCAACGAGCACGTGTAGATTTCGACCTGCGCGAGACCATGTAATCTGCCGCACATGTCACGCCACATCGAGTTCACAGCCAACTACCAGATCCCCGCCGAAGCAGTTCACCGGACGCTCACCGACGAGCGTTTCTGGAACCAGCGCATCGAGAAGGCCGCCGACAACGGCGTCACGCTCGAGCGTCTCGTCGCGGGCGAGGGCACCGTCGACGTCGCGATCTCGCAGCAGCTCGACGCCAACTCGCTGCCGAGCATCGTCTCCAAGTTCGTCAAGGGTGACCTTGCGCTGGTGCGCAGCGAGAAGTGGGGTCCGTTCGACGGCAACCGCGCCGAGGGCACCTTCACCGCCGAGACCACCGGGCTTCCGATCAAGGCTGAGGGCACCGCAGTCCTGACGGTCGGCGCCGACGGCGGCGCCGTGATGAGCATCGCCGGCGAGGTCACCGTCAGCGTGAAGCTCATCGGTGGCACCGTCGAGGGCATGGTCGGCGACCAGATCGTCGACATCCTCGGGCGGGACCAGGGCGCGGTCGAGGAGTGGGTCGCCGCCAACGCCTGACCCGTAGTTCCTGGACGGATGTGTAGTCGATGCGTGTCGAGCCGGTAACCTGCCGGTCATGGCTCGCCGCATCGACTACTCCGCCCGGTACACCCACCCCACCGAGAAGGTGTACGCGGCGCTGACGAACCGCGACTACTGGGAAGCCCGCATGATCGAACTGCGGAAGTTCTCGGACAACCACGTCGAGAGCTTCGAGGTCAACGACGCCGGCATCGACCTGGTCTTCCACCACATCATTCCCCGTAACTCCCTGCCCGACATCGCGCAGACCGTGATGAAGAAGGACATGGTCATCACCCGCAAGGAGCACTACAGCGCCTTCGGCGAGCCGGTGAGCGGGACGTACGAGGCCTCCATCCCGGCCGGTCCGGGCAGCCTGTCCGGCACCATGTCGCTGTTCACCACCGACACCGGCTCCACGCTCCGCACGTCATCCGAGGCGAAGGTGTTCATCCCCTTCGTCGGCGGCAAGCTCGAGCAGTTGATGCTGGTCAACCTCGTCGACCTGTTCCGCACCGAGGCGCAGGTCACCGCCGACTGGCTCGCGAAGCAGTAGCAGTCGATGGGCGTCAGCAAGCGCCCGGACGGCGTCATCACCCGCGGCACCACCGGCATCAACAGGCTGCGACGCAGCGACCGCTGGCTGGTGCACCGACCACAGGTCGCCGACGCCCTGCTCGACGCGGCCGACCCGCTGGTCGTGGACCTCGGCTACGGGGCGCGGCCCGACACCACCTTCGAATTGGCCGGCCGGCTGCGGACTGTGCGGCCGGACCTGCGGGTGGTCGGGCTCGAGATCGACCCGGACCGGGTTGTGGACGGTCGCGACGGGGTCAGCTTCGCCCGCGGCGGCTTCGAACTCGCCGGACTGCGACCGGTGCTCGTGCGTGCCTTCAACGTGCTGCGCCAGTACCCGGAGGAGGCGGTCGCGGGCGCGTGGGCGAAGGTGCAGTCGGGCCTGGCGCCGGGCGGGTTGTTCGTCGACGGCACCTGCGACGAACTCGGCAGGCGCTGCGCCTGGGTGCTGCTCGACGAACACCACCCCCTGACACTGACCCTGGCCTGGGACCCGTTCGACGTCGAGCGGCCCGGCGACGTCGCCGAGCGGCTACCGAAGGCGCTGATCCACCGCAACGTGCCCGGCGAGGGCGTGCACGACCTGCTGGTGGCCGCCGACCGCGCGTGGGCAACGGCCGCCCAGCATGCCCCGTTCGGCCCCCGGGTCCGGTGGCGTGCGGCACTCGACCTGCTTCGTGCGCAGGGCATTCCGGTGGAGGTCTCGCGCCGCCGACTGCGTGACTGCGTGCTGACAGTGCCGTGGTCGGTGGTCGCGCCGACACCATGACGCTCGGGAGGCTCTAGCCTTGGCGGTGGCTCTGCCTCCGCCCGAAGGGACTCAACCCATGCGTTCGACGCTGCTGTCGCGACGAGATCTCGACTTCCTCCTCTACGAATGGCTCGACGTCGAGGCGCTGACCTCGTCGCCGCGGTACCAAGATCACTCGCGCGAGACCTTCGACGGCGTGCTCGACCTCAGTGAGCAGCTCGCGACCCGCTACTTCGCGACGCACAACAAGCTCAGCGACGCCGCCGAGCCGACCTTCGACGGCACCACGGTGACCATCGTCCCGGAGGTCAAGGAGGCGCTCGACGCCTTCGTCAAGGCCGACCTGATGGGCGCGGGCATGGACTACGAGGCGGGCGGGCTGCAACTGCCCGCGACCGTCACCGGCGCCTGCTTCGCCTGGTTCCAGGCCGCGAACGTCGGCACCGCCGCCTACCCGATGCTGACCATCGGCAACGCGAACCTGCTGCTCGCACATGGCACCCCCGAGCAGATCGAGACCTACGCCAAGCCGCTCGTCGCGGGTCGGTTCTTCGGCACCATGTGCCTGTCGGAGCCGCAGGCGGGTTCCTCACTCGGCGACATCGTCACCCGCGCCGAGCCGCAGGCGGACGGCAGCTACCGCCTGTTCGGCAACAAGATGTGGATCTCGGGCGGCGAGCACGATCTGGCCGAGAACATCGTCCACCTGGTGCTGGCCAAGATTCCGGGCGGACCCGAAGGCACCAAGGGCATCTCGCTGTTCATCGTCCCGAAGGTGCTCGTCGAGGCGGACGGCAGCCTCGGTGAGCGCAACGACGTGACACTGACGGGCCTGAACCACAAGATGGGCTACCGCGGCACCACCAACACCGTGCTCGCCTTCGGTGACGGCACGCACCGCCCGGGCGGGGCTGCCGGCGCGGTCGGCCACCTGGTCGGTGAGGCCGGCAGCGGCCTGACCTACATGTTCCACATGATGAACGAGGCCCGGATCGGGGTCGGCCTCGGTGCCACCGCGCTCGGCTACACCGGCTACCTCAAGTCGGTCGACTACGCCCGTCAGCGTGAGCAGGGCAGGCCGGTGGCTGCGAAAGACCCCGCCGCCAAGCAGGTTCCGATCGTCGAGCATGCCGACGTCAAGCGGATGCTGCTGGCCCAGAAGTCGTATGTGGAAGGCGCGCTCGCGCTGGAGATGTTCTGCATGCGCATGGTCGACGAGCAGCGCATCGCCGAGAACGTCGCCGCACGCAACCGGATCGGGCTGCTCCTCGACATCCTCACCCCGATCGCGAAGAGCTGGCCGTCGCAGTGGTGCCTGGAGGCGAACAGCCTCGCGATCCAGGTGCACGGCGGCTACGGCTACACCCGCGAGTACGACGTCGAACAGCATTACCGCGACAACCGCCTCAACCCCATCCACGAGGGCACCCACGGCATCCAGGGCCTGGACCTGCTGGGCCGCAAGGTGACCCAGCAGGGTGGCATCAGCCTGCGGTTGCTGACGGAATCCATCGGCCGCACCATCACGGACGCTGCCGAGGCCGACGACGAGTTCGCGGAGTTGGCCGAGCAGCTCGGCGACGTCCTGGGCCAGGTCGGCAAGGTCACCGCGGGACTGTTCGCCCCCACCCCCGGCTCCGGTGATGTCGACGTCGATGCGGCGATGGCCAACAGTTCCGTCTACCTCGAGGTCGTCGGGCACCTCGTGATCGCCTGGATCTGGCTCGAGCAGATGCTGGCCTGCGAGGGCAAGGAAGGCGACTTCTACGACGGCAAACGTCAGGCGGGCCGGTACTTCTTCCGGTACGAACTGCCCCGCACCGGGCCACAACTCGCATTGCTGGCCGCGCTCGACCGAACCACCCTGGACATGCGCGACGCCTGGTTCTGACCGCTCACTCCCAGGCGGACAACGCCTTCGTGACCCGGCGCTCGACGCGCTCGGATCGGCCCACCGCGGCGGATCCGAGCGCGTCGCGGTCGATCCTGCCGATCGCGAGCGCGTCGCCGACCACCTCGTCCAGCACCCACTGCGAGACGCCGCCGTCTGCCAGGTCGAACACGGTCCGCATCGGCGTGGTGATCCGGAAGGCGCCGGTGTGCTCGCAGTCGCCGGGCGGCATGGCGCTGTGGTGCACCGCAACCCGGTCCAGTCGCGTGGTCTCGGACGCCGTCGTGGTCACGTGCAGGAAGCGCGGGTGCAGGTGTCCGAGGCCGTGCAGTTCGGCCGCGCTCTGATGCGAGACCACCGCGTTGTCGAGACGCACGCAGCAGCGGGCGACGTCCTCGAGGTCGGTGGTGCGCCACTGCGCGAGCCGGAACAGTCCGGGCTCGGGTTGCGCCCACGTCCCCGCTGCGACGGCTGCGACCACGTCCTCCCCGGTGAACCCGAGCGCCATGGCCTGTTCCGCTGTGAAGAACCCGTCCTGGGTCCAGGCCCGCTCACACAGGTCCTTCTCACGCCGATCCGGTCCGTCCATGTCGCCACAGTACTTCGATGCTGTGTCCTGGGTCACATAATCCGTTCGTAGCGTGTTCTCAGAACGCGCACAGAAATGTCGGGAAGAATCCGTGCAATGGCCTCCATTGCACCCGCGCCGAACGGTCCGACGACGACGCGCCCGAAGCGAAACCTGGTCCTCACGATTGCCCTCGTGGTGATCGTGGCCCTGGTCGCGCTACTGATCGGCGCCGAACTGTACGTGCGGCACAACGTGAAGCAGTGCATGTCGAGCCAATTCCAGAGCGAACTCGGATCGCAGGTCGACGTCGGACTCAGCGCGAAACCGGTGCTGCTGCAGGCGATCGACAAGAAGGTCCCGTACATCACGATCACGAGCGACGACTCGACCTTCGGGCCCGCGAAGGACATGCACGTCAAGGCCCGGGTCAACGACGTCGACCTGACCGCCACCGACAACTCGAGCGGGTCCATCGGTAGTTCGACCGCCGACATCAACTGGTCCACCGACGGCATCCTCGCCACCATTCAGGCGCAGCCGTTCGGCAACCTGGTGTCGGGGGTCACCTCCGACCCGACCACCGGGACGCTGAAGTTCCAGGTTCTCGGCCTCGCCGAACTGACCGTCAAGCCGCAGGTCAACGCGGGCACCGTCAACGTTGAGACCGTCGGCGCCCAGGTTCTCGGACTCGGCCTGCCCACCGATCTGGTCAGTGGCGTCGTCGACGTGCTCACCAGCAGCCTGCAGACGTACCCGCTGGGGATGACAGCTCAGTCGATGACCGTCACCGACAGCGGGATCCAGATGTCGCTGGCCGGCGGCGCGTACTCGATGCCGAAGGCGGATCCGAACACTCCCGCGCCGAGTGGTTGCTCGCTGCTGACCTAGTGCCAGTCGACGATCCCGGTCGCGCCGGCGTGCGCGAGCAGCCGTTCCAGAATCCGGTCCCAGGTGCCGTCGCCCGCGAGGCGGCGGTGCCAGGTCCAGATGGTCTGCCACGGACCGGACAGTGGCCGGCCGTTCGCACTGGTCTGAGAGGATCGGCGCGTGCGTGAACACCACTACGCCCTCACTGTCGCCTGGACCGGGAACCGGGGCGTCGGCACGGTCGATCACCGCGCTTATGGGCGCGAGCACCGGATCTCGGCCCCAGCAAAGCCCGACGTGTACGGCAGTTCGGATCCCGCCTTCCGGGGCGACCCCGCGCGGTGGAACCCTGAGGAACTGCTGGTCGCCTCGCTGGCCCAGTGCCACATGCTCTGGTTCCTCAGCCTGGCCGCGTCCGCCGGGATCGTGGTCACCGGGTACACCGACCGTCCCACCGGGACGATGGCCGAGGAACCCAGCGGCGCAGGGCAGTTCACCGAGGTCACGCTCAATCCCGACGTCACGGTGCGCGACCGCGACACCCTCGGCGCCGACCTGCTGGCCAAGATCGAGTCGCTGCACCAGAGTGCAAACGAGATGTGCTTCATCGCCCGGTCGGTGAACTTCGCGGTCCGGCACCGGCCCACCACACGGATCGAGCGCTGACGCGAACACCGCTCCGGTGAACCTCGACCCTCGACACCGCAATCGACGATTCAGGGCGGCCCGGTGGCCCGTCCGGCGCCCTCACTGGCCTGCTGTACCGCTGGCCAGCCCAGACGCGCAGATTTTGACCATCGGGTCACCGGGATAGCTCCCGGTAGCTGGGTTCTGATGTGGCGGCAGACCAGCACGCGGTCGACGCCCCCCTCTGAAATCGGTATGCGAACTCGACGACTTCGCGGGAGATGTTTCGGTTCCGTGGGTCGGCGAGGCCCCGGCGGACCCGCACCGACGTCGACCGTCCGTAGCGTTGAACCGCCAGTCTTGCCTGGACCCGCAGATTGTCAGATATCCCTAGGCGCAGTTCCACCCGCAGCAGATTGGATCCAGCCGGAGATCCCCAGATTCTTGTCGGTGGGTCGCGCTAGTGTTTCGAACATGCATTCGACGGCGGGGTTCGGTGGGGTGGCAGATCACCTGTCAGCACTCGACGCCGCCGTCGACGGGTTGCTCGACGACGGACTGTCCGGGCTGTCGGACACGGACATCGTCGAGACGCTCCAGCGGATGGAGATGTCACTGCGCAAGGCCGCGGCCGTCGGTACCCGACTGATCGTCGAATCGGTGGAACGGTCCCTGCCCGACAAACACGACTGCTCAACGATCAACACCTTCCTCATCCAGACCCTGCGGATCTCCGCCGCCGACGCAGCCCGCCGAGTCGCCGCAGCGAAAAAGGTCGGCACCTGGCACCACCCCACCGGCGAACAACTACCCCCCGACCTACCCGCCACCGCCACCGCGCAACGCGACGGCGCCATCGGCCCCGACCACGTCCACGAGATCCGCGGCGTGCTCGGCAAAATCCCCCGTAGCGTCGACCCCGCCGCCGTGGAGGTCGCCGAACAGATCCGCCCCCAAGCACTTCGTGCAGGGAGGGACCCCCAGCCGAACTCGCCCGGTCCTCGACCCCGAAGGCGGTCGCCGACGCCGGGCAACAACTGCTCGGCTACCTCAACCCCGACGGCAGTCTCACCGACGACAAGGACCGCGCCCGGCAACGCTGCTTCCGCATGGGCAAACAGGACGCCGATCTCATGACCCCGATCTCCGGGCTGGTCGACCCCGAAACCAGGGCGCTGCTCGAACCGCTCCTCGCGAAACTCGCCCGGCCCGGCATGAACAACCCCGACGACCCCGACTCACCCAGCGGCGACGCCGAATCCCCGAACCTCGACCACGATGCCCTCGCGAAGGCCGCGGCCCGCGACACCCGCACCGCCGGACAACGAGGCCACGACGGTCTCAAAGCCGGCCTGCGGCACCTGCTGACGTCGGGGGTACTGGGCAGTCACCGCGGACTCCCCGTCACCGCGATCATCACCATGACTTTGCAGCAACTCGAGGACGCATCCGGGGTGGCAACGACCGCCGGCGGCGGGATCGTCCCCATCCGCGACGCCCTGCGAATGGCCGAACACGCGCACCCGGTCTTGTGCCTGTTCGACCACCACGGCCGGCCCCTGCACCTCGGCCGATCCAAACGGCTCGCCACCCCCGACCAACGCCTGGCATTGATCGCATCCTCCCGCGGCTGCACCCGCCCCGGCTGCGACGCACCCGCCACCATGACCGCCGTCCATCACATCCGAGAG
>NZ_VIGH01000004.1 GCF_006704125.1 Rhodococcus spelaei | reverse complement strand
CTGCGACGCACCCGCCACCATGACCGCCGTCCATCACATCCGAGAGTGGAACCACGGCGCCGGCACCGACATCACCAACGAAGACCTCGCCTGCGACGCCTGCCACGCCCTCGTCAAGGACGGACCCACGGGGTGGAGAACCCGCACCGCCCCACCGGAATCCGAACATCCCGGCCGCACCGAGTGGATCGCACCCGCCCACATCGACCCCGACCGACAACCGCGCATCAATCACCGCCACCACCTGGACGACCTCCTCGCCCAGGCACTCCGACGTGCCCGAGCACGCCGGAACACGGACCTACGGCGACACCGCGCACAGCGGAACCGCCACATCGGCACCAACCACGGCGAGCCGAGCCCAGGCGACGGTGACGTCCCGTGAACACGACGCGTCGCGGATGAAGCGTCCTCAGTCCGGGAACCCCTCCAGCACCGCGCGACTGCCCGACAGCCCGAGTCGCGTCGCGCCCGCCTCGATCATCGCGCGCGCGGTCTCGGCGGTGCGGATGCCGCCGCTTGCCTTCACTCCGAGTCGGCCGCCGACGGTCTGCGCCATCAGCCGGACCGCCTCGACGCTCGCGCCGCCCGCAGGATGGAACCCGGTCGAGGTCTTCACGAAGTTCGCACCGGCGCGTTCGGCTGCCAGACAGCATTCGACGATCGCCTCGTCGGACAGGGCCGCGGTCTCGAGGATCACCTTGAGCACCGTCTCGTCGGCGATTCCCTGTCGAACCGTCAGGATGTCGGCGAGCACCGCGTTGTAGTCGCCCGCGACCGCCGCGCCGACGTCGATCACCATGTCGATCTCGTGCGCCCCCTGCTGCACGGCCAGCCTCGCCTCCGATCCCTTGATCAGCGAGTGATGCTTGCCGGACGGGAATCCCGCGACCGCGGCCACCCGCAGCCCGTCTGCCCGCACCGGCAGCATCGAAGGCGAGACGCACACCGCGTACACGCCGAGCGCGCGGGCCTCGTCGATCAGCGCGGCGACGTCGGCGGCCGTGGCCTCCGGCTTGAGCAGGGTGTGGTCGACCATCGCGGCGACCTGAACTCGGGTGAGGGCATCAGGCATACCGACGAGCTTGGCACAGGCCGTAATCCGGTTGCGCCCCCACTGCGCGCCCCCGCACACTGCCCACATGCTGATCCGACGCGAGCACCCGACCGACGTGGACGCGATCGCGGCAGTGCACCGCTCTGCCTTCGCCGACCAGTACCCGCCGAGAACCGAACCGATGGAGGTCGGACTGGTCGATACCCTGCGCGCATCCGACGCCTGGCTACCCACACTGTCGCTGGTGGCCGAGACGGACGGCGCCGTGGTCGGCCACGTGTGTCTGACACGGGCCACCCTCGACGGTCGCCCCGTGCTCGCTCTCGGACCGATCGGTGTGCCGACCGAACGGCACGGCGCCGGGATCGGGTCGGCACTGATGCATGCGGTCCTCGGTGCGGCCGACGCACTCGACGAACCACTCGTCGCACTCCTCGGGCACCTCGACTACTACCCGCGCTTCGGCTTCGTGCCGGCGGCGACGCTGTCCATCGACCCCGGCGTGCCCGACTGGGTCGAGCACTTCCAGGTCCGCACGCTGGAGGCCTACACCCCCGAACTCGTCGGCGAGTTCCGGTACCCGCAGCCGTTCTACGACCTCTGACCGCACCGCCGCGACTACCGTTGCCGTCATGAGTGCCGACGACCTCGCCACCGTGTTCAACTCCGGCGCCGCCGAATTCACCGGTCTGACCCCGCAGGTGTGGGGTCCGGCGGGCCAGTCTCTGGTCTTCCAACTGCGGCTCCAACCCGGCGACGCCGTGCTCGACGTCTGCTCCGGTGCGGGCGCCTCCGCACTCCCCGCTGCCGCGGCGGTCGGGCCGACGGGCTTGGTCCACGCGGTCGACCTCGCCGACGACCTGCTCGAGGAGGGCAGGCTCGTCGCGTCCGATCGCGCCCTGCACAACGTCGACTTCGTGCGCGCCGACGCCACCACGTGGGAGCCGCCGAGTACCGTCCCCGAGGCCGGTTACGACGCGCTGTCCAGTTCGTACGGCGTCTTCTTCCTGCCGCACATGGACGACTCGGTGAACCGGTTGGTGAATCTGGTGCGTCCGGGCGGCAAGATCGGGCTCACCACCTGGCGCCGGGGCGCACACGAGGACTACGCGCGCGCCTACTTCGAGGTGCTCGCGCGGCACGTGCCGGGGATCGCTGCCGAGGACCACCGCCCGGGCCCGGACGACCCGGTCCGCAGGCTCGACAGTCCCGACGCGCTCGGCACGTGGCTCACCGGATTCGGCGCGGTCGACGTCGAGATCAACGAGTTGCCCAACTGGCTGCCCGCCACTCCCGAGCTGGCATGGCGGCTCGTGCTGGGCAGCGCCTTCCGCGGGCCGCTCATCGGTGTGGACGCCGGCACCGTCGAGGCGATCCGGCTGGAGTTCCTGACCCTGCTCACCGAGCGGGACGTCGAGACGCTGGACCTCGGCACCCTGGTCGCGACGGCCGTCGTCGATCGTCGGCCGTGACCTGCGACACTGGACCCATGAGTAGGCCAGCCGCCCCCGACGACGACCGACGCTACGTGCTCTCACTCGGCACGCCCGACCGCACCGGCATCGTCGCCACCATCTCGACCTTCCTCGCCGAGGTCGGCGGTTCCATCGTCGAGGCCGCCTACCACGCCGATCCGGACTCCGGCTGGTTCTTCACCCGGCAGGCAGTACGGGCCTCGTCGATCGCGTACGGCCTCGACGAATTGCGCACCCGATTCGCCGAGGTCGCCGCCGAACTCGGTCCGGAAACCGAGTGGACGCTGCAGGATTCGGGCGAGCGCAAGCGTGTGGTGTTGCTGGTGAGCAAGGAGGCCCACTGCCTGCACGACCTCCTCGGACGAGCCGCGGGCGGCGAGCTCCCTGCGGATATCTGCGCGGTGGTCGGCAACCATCGCGACCTCGAGAACGTCACGCGCAGACACGGCATCGACTTCCACTACGTCTCGTTCCCGAAGGACCCCGCCGAACGAGGACCGGCATTCGAGCAGGTGCGCAAGCTTGTCGACGCGCACGACCCGCACGCCGTGGTGCTGGCGCGATTCATGCAGGTGCTACCCGCCGAGCTGTGCGAGCACTGGGCGGGCCGCGCGATCAACATCCACCACAGCTTCCTGCCCTCCTTCGTGGGAGCGAAGCCGTACCACCAGGCATTCGCCCGGGGCGTGAAGCTGATCGGCGCGACCTGCCACTACGTGACCGCCGAACTGGACGCGGGACCGATCATCGAGCAGGACGTGATCCGGGTGGACCACTCCGACGAGGTCCGCGACATGGTTCGGCAGGGCCGCGACATCGAGAAGCTGGTGCTCTCGCGCGGCCTGCGGTGGCACCTCGAGGACCGGGTCCTCGTGCACGGCCGCAAGACCGTCGTCTTCAGCTGACCAGCTGACTCACAGGCGCGCCAGCCGCACGATCTCTGCGTTCACCGCGGCGGGCGCCTCGATGGTGCTCATGTGACCGATGCCCGGCAGCCTGATCAGCCGCTGCAGGTGGCCGGCGGCGTCGAGGCGGTCGCTCATCCGCACCGAGTGCACGGGTGGCGTCAACCGGTCGGCGGTGCCGACCAGCACCGTGGTCGGCACGGTCAGGTTGTCCAGCGAGGCCCCGATATCGAGGGTGCTCAGCGCCCGCCCCCAGCCGCCGCGGGTGGCCGGGCTGCAGTCCTGCACGATGCGGACGCAGAAGTCGATCTCCTCACGGGTCGAGCCGGCAGCCATCGCGACGTACTGGACTCCCCTCCGGGTCAACGGGGACGGCGCGATCAGCGGCGCCTTCGACCCGAGGATCGCCCGACCCACCGGCACCGGGACGGCGGGCGCGCGCTTCGGCAGCGGGATGACGGTCGTCTCGGCCACGAGGCGGTCCGGACCGGTGCTCGCGAGCATGACGGCGCGAGCCTTCTGCTGCACCCGCTCCGGGTACTTCAGCGCCCAGGACATGATCGACATGCCGCCCATGCTGTGCCCGACGACGACGGCTTTGCGACCCTCCGGAACGGTCGCGCTCAGCACCGCGTCCAGGTCGTCCCCGAGCAGGGCCGGGGCCAGAGGCGTCGGACCGAGACCGGTGCGGCCATGGCCACGCTGGTCGTAGGTGACCACCCGGAACTCGTCGGCGAGGGCGTTGACCTGCGGGTACCAGAACTGCGTGGAGCAGGTCCAGCCGTGGCTGAGCACGATCACCGGCGCGTCCGGATCGCCGTAGGCGAGGGTGTGGATCGGGTGCCCGTCCGCCGAGACCACCGGGATCGTCTCGGGGTGCAGGATCGGGTCTCGTAGCGCGGCGTTGGGCTCCGCGCCGAGCGCGTGCGCCGCCTGTGCGCGTCGTGACCGCACGACTGCTCCCGCGGCGACGGCCGCACTCGCGGCCACCGTCCCGAGGAGAATCCGACGCGCGGTTCCACGTGATCGCTCCGACACCTGTGTACCTCCGTTGTGCTGAAAGGGGTTGAACTGTGCAATGACTGCGCTGATCTGACGGCTGCGCTGATTTGACGGCTGCGCTGATTTGACGTCGGGGCTGCTCAGACGACGTGGGCCCGGCGCAGCAGCAGGGCCGAGGGACCGCCGATCAGTCCCACCTCGTCGAGGAACTCGATGGTTTTCGCGCTGCCCTCGCGAATCTTGTCCTGGTAGTGCCTGTTCGCCCGCGCCGCGGCACGCGCCTGCTTCGGGTTGAGTCCGGCGGCCTCGTACACCTTGTCGTTGACGAGACTGGTGACGACGAAGTAGGCGGTCACTCCGAGGACCAGGCGGATCCGGGCCCGGGTGAACCAGGAGATGTTCGCGGCGCGGCGGATGGTTTCCTCGCGCGCGAACTTGATGTGTCGCGCCTCCTCGAGGACGTGGATCCTGCTGACCGTCCTCGTGATCGGCTGAACCCGTTCGTCCTTCATGAAGTCGCGCTGCATCATGTCGAGGATCTCCTCGGCGAACAGCGTGCCGCCGTAGGCGAGCGAACCGGTCGCGGTGGCCTTGAAGGCGCGGGCGGATTCGCGAATCCACCGCTTGGGCCGGTACGACGGAATGCCGAAGCGCTGCGCCGACTTGGCGAACATCGTCGAATGCCTGCACTCGTCGGCGATCTCGGTGAGTGCGAACTGGACGTGCGACTCCGACGGGTCGTGCGAGTAGATGTCGCGCAACAGCATCTGCATCAGGATCATCTCGAACCAGATGCCGGTGCCCGCGATACTCGCCGCCTCGTGCTTGGTGAGGGTGACGCGCTGTTCCTCGGTCATCGACGCCCACAGCTCGGTGCCGTAGAGGCTGGACCACTCCGGGGTCATGCCGTACAGGCCCTCGGGGATCGGCGCGTCCCAGTCGACCTCGACGAGCGGGTCGTAAGACTTACGCGCAGCGGAGGCCAGCAGTCGGCTGGCGGTCTCCTGCCTGCTCCCCGCCCTGGTCAGGCGAGATTGGGCGATCGACATGTCGGCCTCCTCGCTGAGTTCGCGCCGGATGCCGTGCGCCTGCGGGAAAGGCCTACCCGTGGGAGCGCACGAACAATCCGACTACCTCAACAATGCGACGCCGGGATACCCGTTGTCAACGGTATCTGTGACTCAAATTCGCATACATTTTCGCCGCGCGCTACCAGCGCGGGCCACGCTGGATCTCGTCCACCCTGGGCCGCACGTCGACCAGGTACACGCAGATCGCGACCACCGCGATGATCCAGAAGAACATCCCGAGCGGCAGCAGCAGCACGAGCAGCGACGCGATCAGGATGCCCAGCCAGATCGGCTTGCTGAGCTTCTCCACCGCGGTGAACGCATCGGTCCGCTGCCGAAGCGCATGAAAGACGGCGAAGACTCCCGCACCGAGGGCGACGAGCTGGAGTGCGAGCATGATGATGCCCGTGAGGCCGTGAACGGTATACACGTGGCCCATTCTACGGGCGCGGCCCCCGCGCAGCATGCTGCGCGGGGGCCGACGGCGGGTCCGAATCCTACTGGCCGGTGGTCTTCTTCGCCGGGGCCTTCTTGGCCGGCGCCTTGACCACGGTCGTCGGCTTGGCGGCGGCCTTGGCCGGGGCGGCCTTCGCGGGCGCAGCCTTGGCCGGCGCGGGCTTGACCGGGGCAACCTTCGCGGCCGGGGCCTTCGACGCGGCAGTGTCGACCTTGGCGGCGGCGGTCTTGGTGGTCGCCTCGGCCTTCTCGCCCGCACCGACGAACCGGCTCGCAACCGACTCGCCCGCGTCGGAAACAGCCTCGCTGACCTCGTCAGCGACGTCGCTGATCCGCTCCGCGGCGCGGCCGGCGAACTTGGCGGCCTGCTCACCCACGGCCCGGGTCTGACGCGCGACGGTGCCGAGGGCCTCCTCCGTCAGAGTGGCGGCATCGCCGAGCACGGACTCGGCGCGCTCGATGCCCTCCTCGACGGCGGGCTGCTTGCGCAGGCGCTCGACGGTCTCCTCGCCCCGCTCGGCGAGCGAGGTGTAGATGTCGGTGGCCACCTTGAGGTACGCCTCGGCGACCTTGCGAAGCTCGTCCGCGGAGAACTTCTCGCGCAGGTCGGCGAGCTCCTCGGGCAGCTCGGCGGGCAGGCCCGCGAGGCGCTCGCGGAGCGACTCGACGCCGTCGGTGAGGTCACCGGTGAGCTTCTCGAAGCGCTCACGGGCAACGTCGACGGTGAGGTCGTCACCCGCGGTGGCGGCGCGCTCACGGACCTGGGCGACGACGTCGGCGACGGCCTGCACCACAACGTCACCGGCACCGACGGCCGCGTAGATCGGGGTCTTCACGCTGTCGAGACCTTTGAGCTCAGTCATCTTCGTTCTCCTGTTCAACGGGCTGAGGTTCGGGACGTGGATTGTTCTCACGTCGGAACGATTCGTAGATTTCGAGGAGCACCTGCTTCTGACGCTCGGTGATGGAGACGTCGGTGAGCAGGGCATCCCGCACCGGACTGGCTGGGCGTTGCTCGAGGAATCCAGCCCGCATGTAGAGGACCTCCGAGGACACACGAAGGCCCTTCGCAATCTGCCCGAGCACCTCGGCGGACGGCTTGCGCAGCCCGCGCTCGATCTGGCTCAGATACGGATTACTGACGCCGGCCAGCTGCGACAGCTGTCGCAGCGAGACCTGAGCAGCTTCGCGTTGCGCCTTGATGAAGCTGCCGATGTCCTGCGCCGCAGAGCTGACCACCCGGGCTGCAACGTCACCGGCGCTGTCGCCGGTCGCCCGAGGTTCGTCGGTCATGCCCTCTCCCTCCCCTGTGGGTGAATCCCACGGTACGGGAGGGTGCTAACTATTGCAAGCACTCTTGTTAGCGGTCGGGTGACGGTCAGGCGAACATCAATTGCGAGATCGTGTAGATCGCGAGTCCGGCGAGGGCGCCGACCACGGTGCCGTTGATCCGGATGAACTGCAGGTCCCGGCCCACTTGCAGCTCGATCTTGCGGCTCGCCTCCTCGGCGTCCCAGCGGGCCACCGTCTCGGTGATGACCCCGGTGATCTCCTGCGTGTAGTTGGCGCTGACGTACCGCACCCCACTGTCGAGCCAGCCCTCCACCTTGGCGCGCAGTTCCGGCTCGTCGCGCAGTCGCTCGCCCAGACGCATTACCGTGTCGCGGATCTTGCCGCGCAGCGTGCTGTCCGGGTCGTCCGCCGATTCGAGGATCATCCGCTTGGCCACCTTCCAGGCGGCTTCCGCGGCACCGGTGACCTCCTTGCGGCCCATCAACTCGGTCTTGACCTTCTCGGCCTTGGCCATGGTCACCGGGTCGGTCTGCAGGTCGTTCGCGAACTCGATCAGGAAGCGGTTCGCGGCGAGGCGCACCTCGTGCTGCGGGTTCGAGCGCACCTTCCAGGTGAACTCGACCAATTCCTTGTAGATCTTCTCGCCGAGCAGAGCATCGACGAACTTCGGCGACCAGGCGGGACTGTCCCGGTCGATGATCCGGTCGATCGTCTCCTGACTGCCCAGTGCCCACTGGTGCGCCCGCTCGGCGAGCAGGTCGAGCAGCGGCAGCTGCCGGTTGTCGGCGAGCAGTTCGGCGAGCACCTTGCCGATCGGCGGACCCCAGGCCGGCTCGGCCAATCGCCGGACGATCGTGCTGTCGATGATCTGCTGGATGTCCTCGTCGCGCAGCACGCTGACGAACCCGCGCAGCAGGGTGGCGGTCTCGGCGGCCACCCTGGCGGCATGCTCGGGCTCTGCCATCCACGTGCCCACCCGCAGTGGGATCTGGGCGGCCTCCACCTTCTGCGACACGACTTCCGGCGCCAGGAAGTTCTCGCCGACGAAGCTGCTCAGGCTGGACCCGAGCTGATCCTTCTTCTTCTTGATGATCGCCGTGTGCGGGATCGGCAGACCCAACGGATGCCGGAACAGTGCGGTGACTGCAAACCAGTCCGCGAGCGCGCCGACCATGCCCGCCTCCGAGGCCGCACGCACGTACCCGACCCACGGGCCCGCTCCGCGGGTCTCCTGCCAGCGGCAGAACAGGTACACCGCGGTGGCCAGCACCAGGAACGCGGAGGCGAGCGCCTTCATCTTGCGAAGGTCCCGACGTTTCGCCGTGTCGTCCCCGCTCAACAACTGCATCACCCGGCCATTGTGCCGAAATTCTGCGCGACACCGCGATGATCCCCGACTCCACCAGGCAGGCACCACTAAGCTGAGCCTGAAGATCGATCGAACGGATGTGGCAAAACCCAGTGCCGAAGAAGACAGCACCGACCGAACCCGGCGACAACACCCCCGAGTCGCCCGAGAAGGACACCCCCGAGTCGTCCGAGAAAGCGGTCGAAAAGCCCGACGGGCGCAAGCGCCGCTGGCGCGAGCACAAGATCGCGCGGCGCGAGGAACTCGTCGACGGCACGATCGCGGCGATCCGGGCCCGCGGCCGCGACATCGGCATGGACGAGATCGCATCCGAGATCGGCGTATCGAAGACGGTTCTGTATCGCTACTTCAACGACAAGAGCGACCTCACCAGTGCGACGATGACGCGCTACGTCGAGACGGTCCTCGCGCCGCGGATGTACGCCGCCATCGGCAGCGACATGGACGAGTACGAGCTCGCCCGGGTCGCGATCACCGCGTACGTCGAGACGGTGGCCGAGGATCCCGAGGTCTACCTGTACGTGATGGCCAACAGCGCGGGCGCGAACCGGGACGTGGTGGCCGAGTCCGAGCGGATGATCGCCGAACTGCTCTCCGCAGTCCTCGGCGAGCGACTGCGCCAGATGGAGATGGACTCCGGCGGCGCGCTGCCCTGGGCCTACGGCATCGTCGGTGCCGTCCAGTTGGCCACGCACTGGTGGATCTCGAACAAGTCGATGACCGCCGAGGATCTGATCGACTACCTGACGATGATGACCTGGGGCGGCATCACCGGGATCGCGGCGGTCGCGGGCTCGCCCGTCCGGTTCAAGTCGATGCCGCACCCGCTGGTCCCGGAGGACACCGACAGCGGCCTCTGAGCCCGAGCTGGCCTTGTTGTTACTTGCAGTAACAGGTAACCTGGCGAAGTGAACGACTTCGACGACGAGCCGGACGGCTACGCAGGCAAGGCCCTGGTCACCATCGGCGACCACCCGACCCTCGCGCTGGACGTACAGCTCGCCGGCAATTTCGAACCGATCAGCGGCCGGTACGTGTGGCACGGTCGCGTCCGCGGACTGACCGATGCGCTCGGTCCGGACGTCACCGTCGACCCCGGCACCGAACTCGAGATCGAGACACCGGAGGGCGTCGGGACCGCTCGCGTGACCGCGGTCGACCTGTGGGGCAGCCACATGGTCGAGGGCGAGTCGAAGCGGCCGTTCACTGCGATGGAGGACACCGAGGGGTTGCTCTAGCGGTGGCAGTTCACCCGCGCTGCGCCCCGATCCCGTAGGTCCCGATACCGCCGCGCATCAGCTGCACCAACGGTCGGGCGAGGCTCTCGTCAGAGCGCGGCCCACCGTCCTCGTCGAGCGGTATGACCGCGGCCAGCAACAATGCCGAGGTCATCGCCTCACCGACCAGTTCGAGGTCGACCCCTGCGCTCAGGTCGCCCGGCCGAAGTTCGGCGAGCGACCCGGCCGCGATCGATCCGCACCGCGCGAGCTCACGCTGCAGCCGGTCGATCAGCGCGGGGTCCACTGCGGGTGCGTCGAAGAGGACGAACCGCACCAGCGCAGAATCCTGACGCACCAGTGAATTCAGTCGTTCGAGGACGAGCTGGAAGCGGTCGAAGAACTCGTCGAGTCCGTCGGTATCCTCGAGACGGACGTCCGTCAGCTGTGCGCGGATCAGCGTGAAGCCACGGTCGATCACCGCGTCGAGGATGTCGCGCTTGCTGGAGAAGTAGTTGTAGAAGGTGCCGTGGCCGAGACCTGCCACCGCGACCACCTCGGCCACGCCGCAGTTGCCGTAGCCGCGTTCGACGAAGACCTCGGATGCGGCACGCACCAGCGCCTCGCGGCGAGAACCCCGACCCAGAGTCTCGGCGGTCACCGAGCCGGCTCCGGGACACGGGACGGCGCCCGTAGGCCGAAGGTGACGAGCCCGACCACTGCATCGGTGTACCGGTCGGCATCGACCGCACGGTGCCCACTGCTGACACCTCGGAGCAACCCCGGCCAGGTCAGCGCGATGATCGCGTGACTGAGCGCGCTCGTGTCCAGGTCGCGGCGCAGCCAGCCGTCCGCGATCCCGTGGTCGAGCAGACGCGCGACGATCGCCGCGAGCTCCCGCTCGCCACGCATCAGCCGGCGGCCCCGCTCGTCCTCGATGGAGTTGGCCTCGACCAGCAGCAGCCGCAGGGTCCGCGGCGCGGACGCGACCATCCCGAAGAGCACTTCGGACAGGTCGCGAATCCGGTCGACCAGACCGGCCGGCGAGTCGGGCGGCCGCAGCACTGACCGTCGCTCGAGCGCCTCGAGCATCTCGCCGACGCACCGGTCGACGACCTGATCGAGGATCTCGCGCTTGCTCCCGAAGTAGCGGTACAGCGTGCCCATGCCCATACCGGCATGCGCGGCCAGTTGTGCCGCGGTGGTGCCGTCGTAGCCGCGGACAGCGAACATGTCCATCGCGGCCGACAGGATCTGCTCGCGACGCTGCTCGGTGAGCCCAACCGTCGGCGGTCGTCCCCGGCGGGGCGGAACCGGCCCGCCGGGTGTCCGAGACAACGCAACTCCGTTCTGCGACGCGCGCCAGCGTCATCGTCCTCCGTCAGCAGTCGACGACCACCCTAACAAGCCGTCCTGGCCGAACTGTTGAACGATTACCGAGAATTCAATTACCGGATGCAACACCGGATGCCGACGCCGGCCGGGCGCCGATCAGGTCGAAGTCGGCCGGGTCGACCTTGCGGGTACGTAGCCAGTACTGCCAGGTGAAACCCGGCCAGATGGTGCGGTTCACTCCCTTGGCGTCGAGGTACCAGCTCACGCAGCCACCGTTCGTCCACACACCCTTGGACAGCCTGCGCTGGATGTCCGTGTTGAAGCGGTCCTGCGCGGCTCGTCGCACCGTGAGCGCCTCGGCGCCCGCGTCGTCGACGACTCGTATCGCCGCCATGACGTAGCGGATCTGTTGCTCGATCATGAACACGACAGAGTTGTGTCCGAGGCCGGTGTTCGGACCGAGCAGGAAGAAGGCATTCGGAAATCCCTCGGTGGTGATGCCGAGGTGTGTCGCGATACCGTGCTCGTTCCAGTACGGCACCAACTGCCGACCGTCGACACCGACGACGTTCATGCTGTCGAACCCGTCGGTTACGTGGAAGCCCGTGCCGTAGATGATGGCGTCCACGTCGCGTTCGGTGCCGTCCGCGGTCACCACGCCACCCTCGGTGACCCTTTCGATCCGGTCGGTGACGATCTCGACGTTGGACTTGGCCAACGCCGGGTAGTAGTCGTCGGACCAGAGAATGCGCTTGCATCCGATCCGGTAGTGGGGCGTCAGCTTGCGCTGCAACTCCGGATCCTCGATCGCCCTGGCGATGTTCTTCTTCGCCACCTTCTCGAGCGGTGCCATCAGGTTGGCGTGCCCGTTGAGTCCGATCGCCAACCCTTCCGAGATCCAGTAGATGACGTTGCGGAAGGCTCGGCGCACCAGCGGCACCCGCCGGAACACCCGCTGCGCGCGCGGCGGGAGGGAGAAGTTCTTGCGCGGCACCACCCAGGCCGGTGTGCGCTGGTACAGCTGCAACTGTCCGACCCGGTCGACGATCTCGGGCACGAACTGGATCGCGCTGGCCCCGGTCCCGATCACTGCGACCTTCTTGCCGGCGAGGTCGTAGTCGTGGTTCCAGCGGGCCGAGTGGAAGGCCACACCGCCGAAGTTCTCGATTCCCGGCAGGTCCGGGACGCTCGGCACGTGCAGCGCACCGATGCCGGAGACGAGGTACTGGGCCACGTACTCCGAACCGTCGTCGGTGCGCACGTGCCAACGGTTCTCGACCCCGTCCCAGTAGCCGCCGGTGGTCCGTCTGCCGAAGTGGATGTTGCGGCGCAGGTCGTACTTGTCGGCGAGCCCACGCAGGTAGTCGAGGATCTCGGCCTGTCCCGACCACAGCTTCGACCAGCCGGGGTTCGGCTCGAACGAGAAGGAGTACATGTGCGAGGGCACGTCACAGGCACAACCGGGATAGGTGTTCTCCCGCCAGGTCCCGCCCACATCGTCCGCCTTCTCGAGCACCACGAAGTCGGAGCGCCCGGCCTTCCGCAACTGGATGGCCATCCCGAGCCCGGAGAAGCCGGACCCGATGACGAGCACCCCGGTCCGGTGAATTCGCTTCTCCGACTTACCCGTTCCAACAGGATGGATGTCGGCGACCACGGTGGGACCCTCCTCGGCATTCGGCGTCAGGCAGTGCGGTCGGACGCGACCCGCTCCAGCAGTCCGGCCAGGCGTCGGGCCAGGTCCTCGGACCGCTCGAAGGACAACTGATGGCCCGCACCCTCGTAGACCACGAGCGTGGCGTCCGGCAGGCGCGAGGCGATCTTTCGCGCATGCGACGGCGGACACAACCGATCCCGGGAACCCGCGGCGACGAGCACCTCCGCCGCCGCGTAACGGTCGAGGTGGGCGGCGCGGTCGTGGTCGAGGATGTCCACCCCGAACCGGGGCATGCTGCGCGGATCGGCCCGTCGCATCTGCCCCGCAGTCCGCTCGATGTCGGCACGACGAGCGCCGAAACCGAATAACAGTCGCTCCACCGCCCGGTACCGCAGCGGCGCCGGCAGGTGATTGAGTGCCCGGAATCCGAGACCCAGCAGCACGGGCAGTGCGGTCCGCAGCCCCCGAACCCGATCGATCGACTTGTCGAACCGACCCGCGCCGGTGGCCAGGAACGCGGCCGCCGCCACCCGGTCACGCACCAGGCCCGGATGGCGCTCGCCGAGCGCCATCATCGCCATGCCGCCCATCGAGTGCCCGACCAGCACGATCGGACCGTCCGGAACCAGCCGTCCGACGATCTCGGCGAGATCGTCGGCGTACCGCGCGATGGTGGCGCTGCCCGCCTGCGCCGCCCCCGACGAACCGTGACCCCGACAGTCGACCGCGATCAGTCGGGCCGGGCGGGTGGCGGACCGGCCCAATACCGCGATCAGGTCGTCCCACGATCCACCGTCGAGGGTCCAACCGTGCGCGAACACGACCGTCACCGGTGCCGCTCGCGGACCGGACTCGCGCACCGTCAGTCGCACTCCGTCCGTGGTCTCGAAGGACGATACGGCCTGCATGGACGCCTCCCGCTGCTGTCGTCGGGACCGGCCTGAGCGCGTGCCCCTGACGCCGTCAACACTAGCCCGAATCGCCGGAGGCATTGCCGCCGAATCCGGGCCGCGGCATGACAGAGTCGCCGTCATGGCCAAGAAGAATTCGCGTACGGGTTGGGAGATCCCGGCGACCGAGGCGGTGCGGGCGAGTGCCGACACCCGGGTAGCCGACCTCGACACGAACGTCACCCCCGGCTTCGAGGGTGACAAGGAGTTGGGCGAGCGCCTGCTCGAGGAGCGCGGCGCGGACCTGTCCGCGTTGCAGGAGAAGCTCTTCGCCAACGGCCGCAGCAGCGAGGAGCACCGCTCGGTGCTGCTGGTGCTGCAGGGCATGGACACCGCAGGAAAGGGCGGCATGGTTCGGCACGTCATCGGGCACGTCGACCCGCAGGGCGTCGACCATGCGTCGTTCGGCGTTCCGACCGAGGAGGAGAAGCGCCACCACTACCTGTGGCGGATCCGGAAGGCGTTGCCGCGCAAGGGCCAGATCGGCGTGTTCGACCGCTCGCACTACGAGGACGTGCTGGTGGTGCGCGTGCACGACCTGGTGCCACCGGCGGAATGGGAACCCCGCTACGACGAGATCAACCAGTTCGAAAAGGACCTGGTCGAGTCCGGGACCAGCATCGTGAAGGTCGCGATGTTCGTCTCCCTGGACGAACAGAAGGCACGGCTTGCCGAGCGCTTGGAGCGGCCTGACAAGTACTGGAAGTACAACCCGGGTGACGTCACCGAACGCGGATACTGGCCGCAGTACCAGCAGGCCTACCAGGCCATGCTGGACCGGACGTCCACCGAGTACGCACCCTGGCACGTCGTGCCGTGCGACCGGAAGTGGTACAGCAGGCTCGCGGTGACCGAGTTGCTCATCGACGCGCTCGAGCGGCTCGACTTGGGCTGGCCGCCTGCCGATTTCGACATCGAGACGGAGAAGCGCCGGCTCGCGGAGTCCTGACGTCGCGGCCGAACCGGGTCACGGGCCGAGTTGAACTCTAAGGGAAGTGCAGCATCTCCCGGTTCGCCTTGCGGTCGTGGCGAATCGTGCCGCCGACCACTGCGATCGCAGTCAGGATGGCGAGCACGCAGGCCGAGCCGGCGAGGGCGGCCCACCCGTCGTAGCCGGATCCCGCGGCCACCAGGAACATGCCGAGGGTGACCGCGGTCAACAGCACGCAGCCGAAGGCCACCCACCCCGCAACGATGTTCAGGCTCACCGGTACTCACACCCGCCAGGCGTCGCCACCGGGCAACGGGAATCGGGGGGTGTGCTGGTGAACCCGGCGATCGTGGCGCACCGCACTGCTGATGATGCTCGATCCGATCAGCAGGGAAACCACGCAGATCACGCCGCTGACGATCGCCCAGCCAGTGAAGCCCGAGGCCGCCGCGAGCAGGGTCAGTGCGAAGGTCAGCAGAGCCACCAGTCCGAGGGCGTAGCCGACCCATTCGGAGAACAGGCTCAGCTTCTCGGGGAACCGGCGCACGTCGCCGGGCAGTCTGTGCAGCTCGTCGGAGAACATGTGCACGCGCATGTCGGAGAACCAGTCTCGAATCATGATCGCTCCTCCTGGTCGAGGATCAACTGTTGCGTCCGACGCTACGCCCGCCGAACCTGCCGCGACAAGGTCAGAACTGGGCGACCGGCTCGGGATGCTGAGTCAGCTTCCCGACCATCGCCGCACAGAAGCAGGGCAGGTCAGCCGGGCTGCGACTGGTCACCAGATTCCGGTCGACGACGACCTTCTCGTTCACGTGGATCCCGCCGGCGTTGACGATGTCGGTGCGCAGGCTCGGCCAACTGGTGAGGGTGCGTCCGGACACCGCGCCCGCGTCGAGCAGCAGCCACGGGGCGTGCCCGATCGCGCCGACCGGCTTGCCGACGTGCATGAAGTGCCGGACGAACGCCACCGCGTGGTCGTCGGTGCGCAGCCGGTCCGGGTTGAGTGTGCCGCCGGGCAGGATCAGCCCGTCGTACTCGTCGACGTCCGCGCGCCCGACCACCAGGTCGACCGCGAATCTGTCGGCGACGTGCACGTCCGCGCGATAGGCCTGGATCTCGCCGGGCGCGATCGAGAGCAGCTCGGTCGTACCGCCCGCCGCCTCGATCGCCTCTCTCGTCTCCACCAGTTCGGACTGCTCGACACCGTCGGCCGCGAGTACGGCCACCCGGTGGCCGTCGAGTTGCCTGCTCATCGCCGAACACTCCTCCACAGTCCTACGACCCGAGTGCCCCCCAACCCGAGTATGGACCCCGACGGGCTCCGCGGCTATGCCGTCTCGACACCGCGGCTGTACCGTCTCGACCCGACCGGGCGGTCTCAGAAGGTCCCGGCGTCGATGACGAAGCGGTAGCGCACGTCGCTGCGCAGCACCCGCTCGTAGGCCTCGTTGATCCGGTCCGCGGCGATGAGCTCGATCTCGGCCGCGATGCCGTGCTCGGCGCAGAAGTCGAGCATCTCCTGGGTCTCGCGGATTCCGCCGACGTTGGATCCGGCGAGGCTGCGACGGTTTCCCGCGAGCGAGAATGCGCGCACCGACAGTGGCTTCTCCGGCAGTCCGAGCAGCACGAGTGTGCCGTCGAGCGCGAGCATGCCGAGGTAGGCGTCCATGTCGAGGTCCACCGACACGGTGTTGAGGATCAGGTCGAACCGGCTGCGCAGTTCCTTGAACACTGCGGGGTCGCTGGTTGCCCGGTAGTCGTCGGCTCCGAACCGGAGTCCGTCCTCCCGCTTGGCCAGCGAGTGGCTCAGTACCGTCACCTCCGCGCCCATCGCATGCGCGATCTTGACGCCGACGTGTCCCAGACCGCCCATGCCGACGATCGCGACCTTCGTGCCCGGGCCCGCGTTCCAGTGCCGCAGCGGAGAGAAGAGCGTGATGCCCGCACACAACAGCGGCGTGGCGACGTCCAGTTCGAGGCCGTCGGGAATCGCGAGGACGAAGCCTTCGGTGACGACGATGTGCGTCGAGTACCCGCCCTGCGTGACCTCGCCGTCGCGGCCCTTGGAGTTGTAGGTGGCCGTGACCCGATTGGCGCAGTACTGTTCCTCGCCCGCGGCGCACGGATCGCAGTTGCCGCACGAGTCGACGAAGCAACCGACGCCGACCCGGTCGCCGACCTCGTGCCGGGTGACGTCGGAGCCGACCTCGGCGACGATGCCGGTGATCTCGTGGCCGGGAACGATCGGGTAGCGGGTCCCACCCCACTCGTTGCGGGCGGTGTGGATGTCCGAGTGACAGATGCCGGAGAACTTGATCTCGATCAGGACGTCGAGCGGGCCGAGGTCGCGGCGCTCGATGGTCGTCTTCTCGAGCGGGGCGTCGGGGGCGGTCGCGGCATAGGCGGAGACAGTGCGCATGTCTCCATGCCTACCCCTTCTGCACCAATTCGGTCACGCCGGGGGCCGTCGCTCGCTAGTGTCGAGCAAATTGGACAACTGTCCAATTGTGTTCGGAGTTGTCCACCTAGGTCCCCTGAGGAAACAGATGCGCAAGTTCCTACCGATCGGAATTGCCGCGGCGGTCGTCGCGGGCGTCCTCGCCTGGTCGCCGGCGGCCTCCGCCGACGAGCCGGCGCCGAAAGCTCCTCCGACACAGGTCCGTCCGCAGGGCCGCGCCCTCGTCGACGGTTACGGGCGCACCGTCCTGCTGCACGGGGTCAACAACGTCGACAAGGACGCTCCCTACGTCGAACCGGGCGACGGACTGACCATCACCGCGGCCGATGCCGATCTGCTCGCGCAGCACGGTTTCAACACGGTGCGCCTCGGTGTCGAGTTCGACGGGCTGATGCCGCAGCGCGGTGTCGTCGACGGCGCGTACCTCGACCGCATCGCCGGGGTCGTCGACGTCCTCGGTGCGCGCGGCATCCACGTCCTGCTCGACAACCATCAGGACGGCATCGGAAAGCCGTGGGGCGGCAACGGTTTTCCCGACTGGGCCACCACCGCCCGGCCGCAGCCGTGGGAACCGAATCCCGGCTTCCCGCTGAACTACCTGATGCCCAGCATGAACATCGCCTGGGACGAGATCTGGGCGAACAAGGACGGCGTCCTCGACCAGCTCGGGACCGCACTCGCCGCGCTGGCCACCAGGGTCGCCGGCAACCCGGCCGTACTCGGCATCGAGCTGATGAACGAACCCTGGCCGGGTTCGCCGTTCCTGACCTGTTTCCCGAACGGCTGCCCGGAGTTCGACCGCACCTACCAGGCCGCGATGCAGAAACTCACCGACCACGTCCGGTCCGCGAGCGCCACCGTGCCGGTGTACTGGGAACCCAACGTGACCTGGAACGAGACCATGCCGAGCAATCTCGGCAACCCACCGGCGACGCCCGCCGTCACCGATCCGAACGTCGCGTTCTCCGTGCACGACTACTGCATCCCCAGCCAGCTGAGCATCTACCTCGGGCTGCCCGGGGGCCTGAAGGCCGCATGCCCCGTCCAGCACGACAAGACCTGGGCGAACATCGATTCGCTCGGCTCTCGCACCAACCGTCCCGTGATCGTGACCGAGTTCGGCGACACCGATGCGGACGTGCTGGCGGCCACCGTGGATCGCGCGGACGATCGGTTCGTGGGCTGGCAGTACTGGCACTACAGCAGCATCTTCGGGCCCGAGGGCGGCACCGACCCGTTCACCCGCGGGGTCGGAAAGCAGCTGGTGCGCACGTATCCGCAGGCCACCGCGGGTACCCCGGGCACACTGCGGTTCAATGCCGACAACGGCGACTTCCGGTACACCTACACGCCGAGGTCGTCCTCGAAGCCGACCGAGATCTACGTATCCGACCTGCACTACCCCGCCGGCTATGTCGCCGAGGTGACCGGCGGCCACACCACCTCCCCCGCCGGTGCCCGCATCGTGACCGTCGAGGCGGACGGTCCGGGGCCGGTGACCGTCAAGATCCACCGACCGGACTCGGACGGCAACAACCTGCCCGGCACAGCCGGCTCGACCTCGGGCTCGACCGGCGGCGCGGGTTCCTGACCGCTCAGGTACGGCAACGACTCGAACAGTGACGGTTCGAGCAGGAAGGCCCCGGACCGTGAGGTCCGGGGCCTTCCTCTTCCCAGGGCGCGACTCCCGCGACCGCGACCACTCACGGGTCGCGGGAGACGTGCTAGGCCTGCTCGGCGGACGCCTCCGCACGCCGGCGCAGTCGCCGGGCGGCGGCAACCAGGTTGCGCAGCGACGGCTCGAGCTGCCAGTAGTGCCGAGTCTTGAGGCCACCGTCCGGATTCGCCCACAGCCGATCGAGTTCGACCGACTCCGCCGCCTCCGTCAGCAACTCGTCGAGCTCGTCGATGTCCGGGATCCGGGCCGAACGACTCTCGTACACACCGGGTCCCACGCCGTGGGTGAGCTTGCGCTCCTTGATCGCGTCGAGCACCCAGGTGATCGACCGCGTCGCCACGATGGCCGTCACGTCGCAGTCCATCCGCTCGATCGCGTCCACCACCGACTTCTGGGTCGTGTACGTCAGGTGCGTGTGGATCTGCGTCTCCGGCTTGGCCCCACCGGTCGCCAGCTTGAAAGCGTCGACCGCCCAGTCCAGGTACTCCTTGCGCCCACCCGCGCGCAGCGGCAGCAGCTCGCGGACGGCCGGCTCGTCGACCTGGATGATCGCGATTCCCGCCGCCTCCAGATCCGCCACCTCGTCCCGGATCGCCAGCGCCACCTGGTCCGCGGTCTCGTGCAGCGGCTGGTCCTGCCGGACGAACGAGCGCGCCAGCATCGTGATCGGACCGGTGAGCATGCCCTTGACCGGCTTGTCGGTCAGCGACTGCGCGTAGCCGATCCACTCGACGGTCATCGGACCCCGGCGCCGGACGTCGCCGTACAGGATCGGCGGTCGCACGCACCGCGACCCGTACGCCTGAACCCAGCCGTTGTGTGTGAACGCGAAACCGTCCATCAGCTCCGCGAAGTACTGGATCATGTCGTTGCGCTCGTGCTCGCCGTGCACGAAGACGTCGAGTCCGATGTCCTCCTGCAGCCGGACGGTGCGCTCGATCTCGGCCTGGATCCGCTTGACGTAGTCCGCCCACTCCAGACGTCCCTGTCCGAGCTCGTACCGCGCCTGCCGAACGGCGTCGGTCTGCGGGAACGAGCCCAGCGTGGTCGCAGGCACCTTCGGCAGGTTGAGCCGGGCCTGCTGCGCGGCGCGCCGCTGCTCGTACGGTGCGCGGATCCGGTCCTCGGCCTTGATGCTGTAGACCCGTTGGCGCACTTCGTGCTTCTGCTTGAAATGCACCTTCGACGGCTTCTTGCGCCAGCGCTCGGACGGACCTTCGCTGAGCGCCTTGGCCAGCGAGACCACCTCGCCGACCTTCTGCTTCGCGAAGGCGAGCCGGTCCGCGACGTCCCCGTCCAGATCCCACTCGGCCAGCACGTCGTAGGGCACGTGCATCAGCGAGCACGAGGTGGACACGACGAGGTCCGGGATCACGTCCTTGAGGCTCGACAGATAGGTGAGCGTGACGAAATTGTCTGCCCGCCAGACATTTCGACCGTTGACCACGCCCGCGTAGACGCGCTTGCGCTTGAGCCCGGGGATCGCGGCCAGCTCTTCGGCCTTGACCTTGCCGTACACCAGGTCGAGACCGAGCGCCTCGACCTTGGTGGCGGCCAGGATGGGCAGCGCCTCACCAAGGTTGCCGTACGGTCCGGTGACCAAGATCCGGGGACGCAGCGGCGCGTGGGAGAGGGCGGTGTAGGCCCGTTCCAGCGCAGCCAGCTCGGCGTCCGTGCGGTCCTGGGTGAACGCGGGCTCGTCCAGCTGGATGCAGGTCGCCCCCGCCTTCGCGAGCCGCTCGAACAGCGCCTCGTACTGCGGCAGCAGCGAGTCCAACAGGTCGAGGGTCGAAAATCCCTCGGCGGCACCGGGACTGGTCTTGGACAGCAGCAGCAGCGAGACCGGTCCGAGTACGACGGGACGCAGCTCGATGCCGCGCGCCTTGGCCCGCTCGAACTCGTCCATCAGGGCGTCGGCGTGCAGCGAGAACACGGTGTCCTGGTCGAGTTCGGGCTGCCGGTAGTAGTAGTTGGTGTCGATGTAGCGCACCAACTCGAGGGGCGGGAAGTCCGGTCGGCCGCGGGCCATCGTGAAGTAGAAGTCGAGCTCGTCGAGCTCGCCGTGCAGCGGCGCGAAGCGGGCCGGCACCGCGCCGAAGAGCAGCGCGTTGTCGAGCACGTGGTCGTAGTAGGAGAAGGTGTTTCCGGGAACCTGCGTCAGCCCGGTCGCGGCGAGTTCGCTCCAGGTCTCCTCCTGGAGTTCGCGGCCGACGGCGACGAGTTCGGCCTGGCTGGACTTGCCGTGCCAGTACGACTCGAGGGCCCGCTTGAGTTCGCGGCGGGGCCCGATCCGGGGGTATCCCAGCACGCTGGAGCCGTAAGTAGCTGCGCTGCTTGACATCGGTGTCGACCTCTCTGTGTCAGATGTGCGTCGCGCCCGTGTGCCTTTCTCACTACCAGAGCGAAGAGAAGGGCGCACGGGCGCGAGGCGCATTCCGGCGGAGCTGGCTAGCTGGCCTTCTTGGCGGCGCGCCCGTTGTCGCCGTACTCGTAGAAGCCGCGGCCCGCCTTCTTGCCGACGAGGCCGGCCTCGACCATGCGCAGCAGCAGCGGCGGCGCGGAGTACAGGGGCTCCTTGAACTCCTCGTACATGGAGTCCGCGATCGACTTGACGGTGTCGAGGCCGACCAGGTCGGTCAGCGCCAGCGGGCCCATCGGGTGAGCGAGGCCGAGAACCGTCGCCTTGTCGATGTCCTCCTTGGTGGCGAAGCCCGACTCGACCATCCGGATGGCGGAGAGCAGGTACGGCACCAGCAGCGCGTTGACGACGAAGCCGGAGCGGTCGGCCGAGCGGACGACCTGCTTGCCGAGGATGTCGCTGGCGAAGGCCTCGGCGCGCTCGGCGACGGCAGCGCTGGTCTTGAGCGTGGTCACCAGTTCGACGAGCGGGAGGACCGGAACCGGGTTGAAGAAGTGCATGCCGATGACGCGCTCGGGGGCCTTGGTCGTGATGCCGAGCTTCATGATCGGGATGGAGGAGGTGTTGGAGGCCAGCACCGCGTCCGGATCGGTGACGATGGAGTCGAGTTCGGCGAAGATCGAGCTCTTGATCTTCTCGTCCTCGAGGACCGCCTCCACGACGAGCTGGCGGTCCGCGAAGTCGCCGAGGTCGGAGGTGAAGCGCAGACGCCAGGCGGCCTGCTCGCGCTCACGCTCGGTGATCTTCCCGCTGCTGACCCCGCGGTCCAGGGAGCGCAGGATGCGGGCACGGCCGGCCGCGGCGAGCTCCCGGGTCTGTTCGTACACCAGGACGTCGACATGTGCGCGGGCGCACACCTCGGCGATTCCGGCGCCCATGATGCCTGCGCCGATCACGCCGACGCGCTGAATCTTTTCGCTGGTCACAACGCCCACCTCTGCTCTCGCAACAACCGGTTTCGTAAGTACATGGGTAACTCGTCGGGTACGGCCAAAACTCTCTGACTTCGCATCCGGCGGCCCGCAACGCGAGCCGCCGGATGCGTTGACTAGTGCGCCAAATCCCCGGAGAGGCGGGTTAGTGGAACTGGCCCTCTTCGGTGGAGCCCTTCAGCGCCGCGGTCGACGTGTTGGGGTCGACCGTGGTGGCGATGGAGTCGAAGTAGCCGGCGCCGACCTCACGCTGGTGCTTGACGGCGGTGAAGCCACGCTCTGCGGCGGCCTTGAACTCGCGCTCCTGCAGGTCGACGAAGGCGGTCATGCCCTCGCGGGCGTAGCCGTGCGCCAGGTCGAACATGCCGTAGTTGAGCGAGTGGAAGCCGGCGAGGGTGATGAACTGGAACTTGAAGCCCATCGCGCCGAGCTCCTTCTGGAACTTCGCGATGGTCGCGTCGTCCAGGTGCGCCTTCCAGTTGAAGGACGGGGAGCAGTTGTAGGCCAGCAGCTGGTCCGGGAACTCGCTGCGGACGGACTCGGCGAACTTCTTGGCGACCTCGAGGTCCGGCACGCCGGTCTCCATCCAGATGAGGTCGGAGTACGGGGCGTAGGCCTTGGCGCGAGCGATGCAGGGCTCGATGCCGTTCTTGACGCCGTAGAAGCCCTCTGCGGTGCGGGTGCCGTCGAGGAACGGGCGGTCGCGCTCGTCCACGTCGGAGGTGATCAGGGTGGCGGCCTCGGCGTCGGTGCGGGCGATGACGACAGTCGGGACGCCGGCGACGTCAGCCGCGAGGCGAGCCGAGGTCAGGGTGCGGATGTGCTGCTGGGTCGGGATGAGCACCTTGCCACCGAGGTGGCCGCACTTCTTCTCCGACGCGAGCTGGTCCTCCCAGTGCGAACCGGCGACGCCGGCCGCGATCATGGCCTTCTGCAGCTCGTAGACGTTGAGGGCGCCACCGAAGCCGGCCTCGCCGTCCGCGACGATCGGGGCGAGCCAGTTGTCGACGGAGGTGTCACCCTCGACCTTGGCGATCTCGTCGGCGCGCAGCAGCGCGTTGTTGATGCGACGCACGACCTGCGGCACCGAGTTGGCCGGGTAGAGGCTCTGGTCCGGGTAGGTGTGGCCGGAGAGGTTCGCGTCGCCGGCGACCTGCCAGCCGGAGAGGTAGATGGCCTTGAGGCCGGCGCGCACCTGCTGCACGGCCTGGTTGCCGGTGAGGGCGCCGAGGGAGTTGATGTAGTCCTCGTTGTTCACCAGGTCCCACAGGATCTCGGAGCCGCGGCGGGCCAGGGTGGCCTCCTCGACGACGGTGCCCTGGAGCTTGACGACCTGCTCCGCGGTGTAGTTACGGGTGACGCCCTTCCAGCGGGGATTGGTGTCCCAATCCTGCTGAATCTCAGCTGCGGTCTTCGGGGTGCCGGTGGTCGACATCGAGGCTCCACTCTCTTTGATCTGCTGGCCCTTCGTTCTGCTCGTCCAGTACGGATGTACGGCTTCGCATCCTTGCCAGGCCCTTCTTGTGTACCCAACGAGAGTGACACATGGAAAAAGGCCCGTCTACCTGTAGCTAATGCCAATCTTGGCTAGGTTTTCAATCCCCGTTGCTAACTTTGCAAATGAAGGCCGCCCGATTTGCAGCAGGGGACGGCGGCTGTAGTTACCGTCAGGTAGGGAAACCGGCAGGCAGCGGGGGGTGCCGATCCAGGTCGGACGTCCGGAAGTACCTACCCGCCGGTAACACCAGATTCGGTCCGGGCCGGCGCGCGGGCGTCCCCGATTGTGAGTGCAATCACGGTGCCACCTGTCACCGCATTCTCCGTCGCCGACCACTTCCCAGCTGATAGAGATGGCACCGCCGTCGACTTCCCACGATGGCCCGAAGGAGTACACACGTGATCGCTCGACTCCGCGCGGTGTCGGCGCGCCTTGCGACGGTCGCGCTGTTCGCCGTCGCCGCCGCGTCCTTCCCGTCTGCCGCCGCATTCGCCGAGTCCGTAGCCACCGGCTCCGCCGGGGCTCCGGACGACGTCCCCGCAGCCTTCGCCCCACTTGCCGGCGCGATGAGGAACTGGGGGAAGTCGCCCGCAGGCGTGAACGACTGGGAGTGCCGTCCGGCGGACGCGCAGCACCGCCCCGTCGTCCTGGTCCACGGCACCGGCCGTGGCATGCAGGAGTCCTGGGGCAATCTCGCCGACCCGAACATCAAGGGCCCCTTGGTCGAGGACCTCGCGAACGACGGCCGCTGCGTCTACGCGCTGAACTACGGCAGCGCCTTCGACTTCCCGACGCTGTCGATGAAGTGGGGCTTCGCCGCGATCGAGAACTCAGCCGCTGATCTGGGCGCGTTCGTCGATGCGGTCCTCGCGCACACCGGAGCCACCCAGGTCGACGTCGTCGGACATTCGCAGGGCGGCACGGTGACCCGCGAGTACCTGCGGACGAGTCCCGACCGCACCAAGATTCACTCGCTCGTCATGCTCGCGCCGCCGTCCCACGGGAGCACCCTGGGCGGCGAGTTCACGTCCGAAGCCGACGCCCGGAACAAGCTCGCGCCGATAGCGGTGCAACAACAGGCGATCGATTCGGCCTTCCTGAAACGCCTCAACGAGGGGCAGGAGACCTTCCCCGGGATCGACTACACCGTCATCGCGACGAAGTCGGACCAGACGATCACCCCGTCCGACAGCTCGTTCCTCGTTCCCGCCCCCGCCACCTCCGTCCACAACATGTACGTGCAGGACGTGTGCGGAAACCAGGACCTCGTGGTCTGGCATTCGAGGCCCTTCCCCAACAGCTCGGAGTCGAAGGGCCCCGGCCTACTCGACCACGACGTGCCGAGGTTCCTCGTTCGCCAGGCCCTCGACCCCACGCTCAGCGGCACACCACCCTGCTGAGCGCCATCGGGCTCACCGATCCGTGGGGGCGGACCTGTCGACGGCGGTCACTGCCGCTTCCTGCGTCTCCAGGCTGGCCGACGGGGTGCGGAGAGCGGCAACGGCACCCGCGTACAACGCGCTCTTGATCTCGCCGAGCGTGCGCCCCCGGGTGTGCACCAGTCCCTGCGCGCGGGCGACGGCCCTGGAGAGCACGTCGTCCCCTGCCGCGACCTCGTCGACGAGTCCGAGGGCCTGTGCGTCGGTCCCGCCGTATCGGCGACCGGTCGTCAGCGCCGCGTGCGCCGCCCGGCTCGGCAGTCGCGCGGTGAGCAACTCGAGGCTCCCGGGCGTGTAGCTGATCCCGACAGTGATGCCCGGAAGGCAGAAGAAGCCACGGTCACCGCGCATCACCTGGTGGTCGTGCGCGGTGGCCAGGATCGCGCCACCCCCGAAGGTGTGGCCCGGCATCGCGGCGACGGTCGCCATCGGAAGGGTCAGCACCCGTGCGAAGAGCGCATGCACGCGGTCCATGTACGAATTGAGCTGCTCCAGGTTCTGCGCCACCCAGGCCGTGTCCAGTCCGGTGGAGTAGAACTTCCCGACCGCGGTGGTCACCAGCGCCGCCGGACCCTCACTCGCGTCCACCTCGTCGAGGAGCGCCTCGATCTCGTCCATCCATTGCGGATGGAAGGCATTCTCCTGGTCCCGTTCACCCTCGCTTCCGAGGTACAGGACGAACACATCTCCGGAGCGCTCCAGGTACGGCATGGTGCGAACCATAGCGCTCCCGGCGGCGGGGTTCGTCAACGCCCGAAACTGCTGCAGCCCACCGGTGCCGGCACCCCGGCCAACCGGGCATCCAACCAGCTGTAGGCCGCGGGAATCCCGGACAGCGCGACCGTCTGATGCTCGCCGAGGTACTCCTCGAGCCGCACGCTCGCCCCGAGTGCGCACCACTCGCCGTAGAGGTGCTCGGCGCCCTCGGGCAGGATCCAGGGGTCCTGCTTGCCCTGGTACAGGAAGATCGGCGCGGTCGGCGCCTGCCCACCGAGCCGGTTCGCGGCGACGACCGCGCGTGCGATCGGGGTGTCGACGACATCGGGGACGTCCGAGAGCGACTGCACCGTCAGCGGAATCAGTGCTCCCGGGATCGCCAGGCCCGGCAGGCACAGGTCCTTCGCCAGCTCCGCGAGCCGCCACCCGTTGTCGTTGAACAACGAGAACAGTTCCGGGTACTCGCGGGCCACGCCCAGCGTCGCGCCCAGCAGCACCCCGGATGCGAGATTCCTGCCGTTCATCGACTGCAGCAGGAGCGAGTAGTCGGCGGGGGTGCCCCCGAACGCGGCTCCGACGATGTGCAACTCCGGTGCGTAGGCCGGCGCCAGCTCGGCCGCCCAGCCCGAGGCGATCGCGCCGCCCGAGTAGCCGGTGATCGCGATCGGCGACGTCGGCGCGAGCCCGAACCGCGGGGTGTTCACCGTCGCCCGCAGCGCGTCCAGGACGGCGTGCCCGGCCATCCGGCCCGCCGCGTACGCCTGTCGCGGCCCCTCGTGGTCGGTGACGACCACCGCGACGCCGCGGCCGAGGAAGTACTGGATCGGGGCCAGTTCGAGGGCGGTGCCGCGCTGCAACGTGTACGAGGGTGCGCAGGTCTGCCCGAGCCCGTCGATGGCCATGTCGTAGGCGAGCACCGGTCGTGCGCCGGGTCCGGCCCACGCCACGGTCGGGACGATCAGCGTGGCCGTCACCGCCCCAGGGTGGCCCGTCGAGTCGGTCGACCGGACCAGCACCTGGGTGGACACGACCGGGGTCGCGAGCGGCACGACCGTGACCGGTCGGGTGCGCAGCACGGTGCCCGGCACAAGCTCCCCGAACGCGGGCGGCGGGTCGAAGAACGGGTCACCGAGCGGGGTGGCGGCGACGGTTGCGGGATCGCGCGGCGGCGAGATGAGGTCACCGATCGGATCGGCGCCCGCGCCCGGCGCCAGCGCCGCCGTCACCAGCAACGCGACCGCGCCTGCCAGCGCGACCTGACGAGCGCCGCAGACCATGGCCGCCACACTCCTTCGATCCACCGATCTCCATGATAGGAGCACAATTCGCTAAGCCTGCGAACCTCGCGTTGCGAACCCTCGGGACCGCTCGTAGCCTGGTGAAATGGCGAAGACCTTCGTGGGGGCCCGACTGCGACAGCTGCGTACCGAGCGCGGCATGAGCCAGGCCGCGCTGGCGCAGACGCTCGAGATCTCGGCCAGCTACCTCAACCAGATCGAGCACGACGTGCGCCCCCTGACGGTACCGGTGCTGCTGCGGATCACCGAGGTGTTCGGCGTCGACACCACGTTCTTCTCCTCGCAGGACGACACCCGGCTGATCGCGGAGCTGCGGGAGGTCGCGCTGGACCAGGAGATGGGCATCGACGCGGACCCACAGGAACTCGCCGAGATGGTCTCCGCGCACCCGAGCCTGGCCAAGGCCGTGGTGAACATGCACCGCCGCTACCGCAACACCACCGCCCAGCTCGCCGCGGCCACCGAGGACCGCTACAGCGACGGCAGCGGCAGCGGGTCCATCACGATGCCGCACGAAGAGGTGCGCGACTACTTCTACCAGCGGCAGAACTACCTGCACGAGCTCGACACCGCCGCCGAGGACCTGACAGCCCGGATGCGTTTCCACCGCGGCGACGTGGCGGGCGAGATCGCCAAGCGGCTGCAGCTGGTGCACGACGTGCAGATCGTCCAGCGCATCGACCTCGGCGAGGGCGTGCTGCACCGGTTCGACCCCGACGCGCGGGTACTGGAGATCTCCCCGCACCTGTCGGGCGGCCAGAAGGTGTTCAAGTTCGCCGCCGAACTCGCGTACCTCGAGTGCGGCGACCTGATCGACAAACTGGTCGACGAGGGCAACTTCACCTCGGAGTCGTCCCGGTCGTTGGCCAAGCTCGGCCTCGCCAACTACTTCGCCGCCGCGACGGTGCTGCCGTACGGGCAGTTCCACGACGTCGCCGAGGACTTCCGCTACGACATCGAGCGGCTGTCGGCGTTCTTCTCCCAGTCGTACGAGACGATCTGCCACCGGCTCTCGACGTTGCAGCGGCCGAAGCTGCGGGGGGTGCCGTTCTCGTTCGTCCGGGTCGATCGAGCGGGGAACATGTCGAAACGGCAGTCCGCCACCGGTTTCCACTTCTCGTCCAGCGGCGGCACCTGCCCGCTGTGGAACGTCTACGAGTCGTTCGCGTACCCGGGCAAGATCATGACGCAGATCGCCCAGATGCCGGACGGGCGCAGCTACCTGTGGATCGCACGCACCGTCGAACGTCGCGCGACCCGCTACGGCCAGCCCGGCAAGACGTTCGCGATCGGCCTCGGCTGCGAGCTGCGGCATGCGCACCGCACCGTCTACGCGGACGGGTTGAACCTCGACAGCAGCGCGGCGGCCACTCCGATCGGTTCGGGCTGCCGGGTCTGCGAGCGGATGAACTGTCCCCAGCGTGCGTTCCCGCCGCTCGGCAAGGAACTCGACATCAACGAGCACCGCAGCTCGGTCTCGCCCTACCTGATCGCCGAGTCCTGACCCTGCCGAATGTGCACCGGATGCCGCTCAGCCGGTGCTAGCTTCTCCTTACCGAGGAGTAGGACCGACAGCGGGAGACGGTGACACCATGGCGGCACTGCGCGACGACCGGCTCGCCGGACGCCGCATCCTCGTCACCGGCGCCGCCCGCAGCATCGGCGCGACGCTGACCAAACGCCTGCATCAGCGCGGCGCGCGGGTCGCCCTGCTCGGCCTCGAGCCCGAGCTGCTCGAGCAGGTCGCCACCTCCTGCGGCAACGCGCCGTGGCGGCACTGCGACGTGCGCGACGAGCACGCCGTGTCGGCCGCGGTCGACGAACTGGTCGCCGAACTGGGCGGACTGGACGTGGTGGTCGCGAACGCAGGGGTCGGCGCGCAGCTGCCGATGCTCGGCGGCGATCCCGAGGTGATGCGGCAGATCGTCGACGTGAACCTGATGGGCACGTACTACACGCTGCGCGCCGCGGGCGAGTACATCGGACATTCGGCCGGTTACGCGCTGATCGTCACCTCCGGCGCGGCGGCGGTGCAGCTACCGCTGCTCGGTGCCTACAGCGCGACGTCCGCCGCCGCGGAGGCTCTGGGCAACACGCTGCGGGTGGAGATGCGGCACCTCGGCACCAAGGTCGGAGTCGGGTACCTCGGCGAGATCGACACCGAGATGATCTCGATCGGATTCGACAGCGCGGCCGCGGACAAGATCAAATGGTCGGGCATGTTCACCGCCGTGTCGCCGCTCGAGACCGCGGTCAGCGCCATCGAGAGGGGAATCGCGTTGCGCCGCAGACGAATCTATGCGCCAGGCTGGGTCGGCGGACTGCTGGCTCTGCGGATGCCGGCACAGCGGATCGTCGACCTCCGGCCGCAGCCACGGATGGCGGCGGCGATGGCGATCGCCCGCACCGAGCAAGCCCGCTTCACCACCCACCTGCCCGACCTGACGGGTCCGGCCCGGTGACGGCGCGGATCACCCCCGGCCGACTGCGTGAACTCGGGCCGGTCAACTGGGCGCTCTGGCGCGGGCTCTCGGCCGCCTCGGGCACGAGGGACGCACAACTGTTCAGCACTCTGGGCCGCACCAAGGGCACCTTCCGCGGCTGGCTGCACTTCGGCGCCGGTCTGATGCCGGGCGGTCGCATCTCCCGGCACGAGACCGAACTGGTCATCCTGCGCGTCGCGCACCTGCGCGGGTGCGACTACGAGATGGACCACCACATCCGGCTCGGACGGCGCGCCGGCGTCACCGCCGAACTGCTCGCGCGGGTCCTGACCGGCCCGACCGCCGACGGCTGGACCGACCGGCATCGCGCGCTGCTGACCGCGGTCGACGAACTGATCGCCACCGAGAACCTCTCGGACGACACCTGGTCGGCGCTGGCCGCGCACTTCGACGAGCGTCGGATGGTCGAGTTCGTGCTGCTGGTCGGCCAGTACGGCATGCTGGCCACCGCCATCGCGACCCTCGGCGTCGGCCGCGACACCTTCCGCCGCTAGCGCACCCGGCCCGCGTGTGCTCACACGTTTCCGCTGATCGCAAGCTCGTGCGGGCTCGGTGTGAGTATCCCGACGAATCGGGCGGTTGAGATTGCCCGGCCTCGGAATCTCTCGGTAGCGTCGCTCCCTTCGGCCGTGACGTACGTCCGCGCCACCGAGCGGTAGGAATCAGCTTGTCCACAGACACTCGGGATGTCGCGCGGCCGGACGCCGCGCCGACGGCATCCGACAACCCCAACCACGACCGCCGCTGGCTGGTGCTGTGCATCGTCGCGCTCGCGCAGTTGACGGTCGTGCTCGACGGCACCATCGTCTCCATCGCCCTCCCCGAGGCCCAGCTCGACCTCGGCATCAGCGACTCGAACCGCCAGTGGGTCGTCACCGCGTATGCGCTCGCGTTCGGTGCGCTGCTGCTACTCGGCGGCCGCATCGCCGACTACTGGGGCCGCAAGCGCTCGTTCATGGTCGGCATGGCCGGTTTCGCAATCGCCTCCGCGATCGGCGGCTTCGCGCAGAACGCCATGGAACTGTTCGCCGCCCGCGCGCTGCAGGGCGTCTTCGCGGCACTGCTCGCGCCCGCCGCGCTGGCGATCCTCACCACCACGTTCGTCGGCGAGAAGGAACGCGCCAAGGCGTTCGCGGTGTACGGCGCGATCTCCGGCGGCGGCGCCGCGATCGGGCTGCTGCTCGGCGGCTTCCTCACCGAGTACGTCGACTGGCGCTGGTGCCTGCTGGTGAACATCCCGATCGCGCTGTTCGCCATCGCCGTCACCATCCCGATCGTCAAGGAGACCAAGGCGCACGGCGACACCAACTACGACATCCCCGGCACCGTCCTCATCGCGCTGGGCCTCGGCTCGCTGGTGTACGGGTTCACCCAGGCGGAGAAGCACGGTTGGGCGTCCCCCCAGACGATCGGCTTCATCGTCGGCGGCCTGGTCGCGCTGGCACTGTTCGTGCTCGCCGAGAAGCGCACCGCGAACCCGCTGCTGCCGTTGACGGTGCCGTGGCACCGCGATCGCGGCGCGGCGCTGATCGGCTCGACCCTGGTCGGTGCGGCGTTGCTCGGCGGCACCCTCTACCTGACGTTCTACCTGCAGATCGTGCTCGGCTTCAGCCCGGTCATGGCGGGCGTCGGCTCGCTGCCGATGGCGTTCTTCATCGTCATCGCGTCGACCGTCGCGGCTCAGTTGTCCACCAGGATCGGTCCGAAGCCACTGATGCTCGTCGGCCCGGTACTGGCCGCGGTCGGACTGCTGCTGCTCACCCGAATCGGCGTGGACACGTCGTACTGGACGCACGTGTTCCCCGGCCTCGCGATCTTCGGCCTCGGACTCGGCCTGCTGATGGTGCCGATGCAGAACCTCGCTCTGATCGGCGTCAAGGACCACGATGCGGGCGCCGCGAGCGCGCTGGTCAACGCAACCATCCAGATCGGTGGCGCACTGGGCACGGCCCTGTTCACCACCATCTACGTCTCCGCGAAGACCGCGTTCACCTCGAACAACGCCGCCCCGACGCCGCCCGAGGGCATTCCCGCCGATGTGCTGGCCGCGGGCCAGGCCCCCTCGGCGGAGCAGTTGGCCATGCTCCCCGCACCGGTGCAGGACTTCGTGGAGTCCATGAAGCACTACCTGTTCTCCGCGGAGGTGTCCGGGTACGCCCACGCGTTCGCCTGGGCGGCGGCGCTGATCGCGGTGATCTGCCCGCTCGTGATCGTGTTGGTGCGCGCGAAGAAGGGTGACCTGCCCTCCGAGGGCGCCGTCGGCATGCACTAGCCACGCGCCTCTCCCCACACGGTGAAGGGAACCATCGTTCGGTCTGACCGAATGATGGTTCCCTTCACCCGTTTTCGGGGGGGGACGGCGGCCGACTACAGGGCGGCGCGGAGTACCTCGACGGCCGGGGTCGAGTTGCGGCCGATCAACCGCTGCAAGTCGCCGCTGGTGGTGTCGAGTGCGCCAGCCTTGATCCCGGCGTCCGCGCTGGCAAGCATCTCCGCGATCGGCGCGGGCAGTCCCGCACCCTCGAGTGCGGCCTGGAACTGCTCGGTCGGAAGGTCCTGGTACACAACGGCCTCGCCGGTGGCCTCGGACATCCTCCCGGCCAGCTCGGCGAGGGTGATGCGCTCGTCGCCGCCGAGCTCGTAGACCTTCCCGGCCTGGCCGTCGGCGAGCAGCACCGCGGCGGCCGCCTCGGCGTAGTCGACGCGCGCTGCGGCCGCGAGCCGGCCGTCCCCGCCGGCACCGGCGAGGACGCCGCGCTCGGCGTTCCCGGCGAGGTCGTTGGTGTAGTTCTCCCAGTACCAGCCGTTGCGCAGCAGTGCGTGGTCGATGCCGGAGGCGGCCAGCAGATCCTCGGTGGCCTTGTGCTCGGGCGCGAGGCTGACGGGGCTGTTCTGCGCGTCGAGCACCGAGGTGTAGGCGACGAAGCCGACACCGGCGGCCTTCGCCGCGTCGATGATGTTGGTGTGCTGCGCGATTCGCCGGCCGACCTCGCTACCCGAGATCAGCAGCAGCTTGTCGACGCCGGCGAGCGCGGCCTCGAGTGCGGGCCGGTCGGCGTAGTCGGCCTGACGGACGACGACGCCCCTGGCGGTGAGGTCCGTCGCCTTGGCCGGGTCGCGGACGACCGCGACCAGGTCGGCCGGGTCGGCGCCACGGGCGATCAGGACGTCGACGGCCAGGCGGCCCAGGTGTCCGGTGGCTCCGGTGACGGCGATAGTCATGGCAAATCTCCTCAGCAGACTGGTTGACGCTTCAATGCGTCACGCCTCCATCATGCACTTATTTTTCGTAAGTGCAAGCCTTAGAGTTAGCACTATTGCAATCGCCGGTAGTAATCTGGACGCCATGACCGCCCCCGACCAGCCCCGTTCCGCCGACGACGCCGCCTTCGAGGCCGACGTCTTCGCGCGTGCGTGCGCGTCACGACCGGTCCTGCAGACCATCACCGGTCGATGGGGCGGCCTCACCCTCGCCGCGCTCGGCGAGTCGCCGTACCGGTTCAGCGCACTGCGCCGGCGGGTCGACGGCGTCAGTGAGCGGATGCTCTCGCAGACCCTGCAGGAACTCGAACGTGACGGTTTCGTGCACCGCGAGGTGCAGGAGACCATTCCACCGAAGGTCGAGTACAGCCTCACCCCGCTCGGCCAGCGGGTCGCCGCACGACTGACCGACCTCATCGAACTCGTCGAGTCGGAGATGCCGGCGGTCCGCGTCGCCCAGAACGCCTACGACAGGCGCTGACGCGCCCGTGAGTCCTTCTGGTCCACAACGGGGCCAGAAGGACTCACGGGCGGCGGAGCCGCCTACCGCCGGAGGTAGGCGACCCAACCGCCGAACTCGGTGATGTCGGTGGCGCCGTCGATCGCGTCGTGGGTGCAGCTGAAGCCGACAACGCTTCTGCCGTCGGACAATTCGACACTGGTCAGCGCCATCGGCGCGGGCAGCGCGGCCAGGAAACCGCCGAGACCCGCCGCCGAGACCCGGAACACCTCGCCGATCACCGGAGCCCCGAGCCCCGCGCCGCGGCGCACGAGCCCCGGCTTGAGCGGAACGGTGTCGAGCGCATACAGCCGGTACGCATCGGTCGTGGTGACGGTTTCGACCAACCGGGCACCGAGCTGCTCGAGCTGCCAGTGCAGCGGCTGACCGCGCAGATGCGCCCCGAACACCGCCAGCTCCACGCCGGTGTCCACCAGCGTCGGGGCCGGCGCCCCGGTCAGCCGCGCCGCGAGGTCGATCGCGACCTGGTCCCCGAACGCGGGCACCACGAACATCACCCCGAAGGGATGTCCCTGCGCCGTCGACGCCCCCGGCACCGCGACGGCCGCCATGTCGAGCAGGTTGCAGAAGTTGGTGAACGTCCCCATCCGCCGGTTCACCCCGGTCGGATCCGCCTGCACCCCGGCGATGGTCGGGTGCTCGGTGGTCGTGGGCAGCAGCAACGCGTCGCAGCCGGCGAGGGTCACCGCGGCGGCGGCCTTCGCGCGCAGCACCGCATCCAGGTCCGCGACGAGTTCGTGGGCGGCCGGTGTGCGGGCGGCGGCCACGATCGCGGCGACCGTCGGGTCCGCCCCGTCCGGATGAGTGTCCAGGAACCGACCGACCGCCGCGTACCGCTGCGCGACCACCGCGCCGTCGTAGAGCAGCCGGGCGGCGGCCAGCAGACCGGAGATGTCGACGCTCTGCGTCACCACGCCGTCCGCCTCGAGCGCGGCCACCGTCTCGCTGAACGCGGCCAGGTACTCGGGGCACACCTCGGCCAGGTCCTCTATGCGCGGCACCGCGATTCGCGGTGCCGCGGGCGCCGCCAGCGGAACATCCGACGGCCACACCCGGCTGCGGGGATCGCGCGGCTCGGCGCCCGCCATCACCCGGGCCGCCACCGCAGCGCCGTCGAGGTCCGCCGCGAACACGGTCAGGCAGTCGTAGTCCACGCAGGCCGGGACCACCCCGTGCGCGGGGACGATGCCGAGCGAGAGCTTGAGCCCGACGATTCCGTTCAGCGCGGCGGGCACCCGACCGGAACCCGCTGTGTCCGTGCCCAATCCGATGTCCGCAATGCCGAGCGCCACCGCGACCGCCGAGCCGGAACTCGACCCACCCGAGACCCGGCCGGTGTCCCAGGCGCTGCGCACGGCGCCGTACGGGCTACGCGTCCCGACCAGGCCGGTGGCGAACTGGTCGAGATTCGTCTTGCCGAGGATCACCGCACCCTGCGCGACCAGCCGACTCACCGCGCTCGCGGACTCCGCAGGCAGGTAGGCGAACTCGGGACACGCGGCAGTGGTGGGCAGCCCCGCCACGTCGATGTTGTCCTTCACCGCGACGAGCACGCCGGCGAGGGCCAGCTCTTCCCCCGCGCCCAGCCTGGCCTCGACCGCCGCCGCGTCGGCGAGCACGTCCGCCTCGTCGCGCAGGGTGATCCACACTTCGGGGCGGTCGACCTCCGCGATCCGGCGGTAGGCTCGCGCCACCCGCTCGGTGGGGGTCGCCGTCCGACCGACCGTCGCATCGCCGAGAACACTCATCACTTCACGGCTCCGATCACGACCAGTGGGGTTCCCGGTTCGACCTTCGCCCCGGGTTCGACAAGTACCTCGAGCACCGTGCCCGCGGTGGTGAACGCGACCGGCATCTCCAGCTTCATCGCCTCGAGCACCACCGCCGGCTGACCGGGCTCGACGACGGCGCCCGGTTCCACCTCGACCCGCCACACGGTGCCGACCATCGGCGCTTCCACCGCGACCGCGCCGGGCGGCACGTCCACCGCCGCGGCGAGCGGCTCCGCCGCAGCCACTACGATGCGGTCGAACTCGCCCGCGGCTCGCCACGCATCCTTCTCCGCCTCGAACGCCTCGGACTGGCGGGCGTTGAACTCGGCGATCGACGCGGCGTTCCGATCCAGGAAGGCCAGGTGGTCCGCGAGCGCGAACGTGCCGTCCGAGATCTCGGCGTTGAACCGTCCCGCCCTGGCCTCGGCCCGGAACTCGCTCAGTTGCTCGGGAGTCACCGGCTCCCACACGATCCGGTCGAAGAACCGGAACAGCCACGGCTTGCCCTCGACGAACGGTCCCTGCTGCCGGTAGCCCGACCAGATCGGCACGGTGCGGCCGATCAGCTGGTAACCGCCGGGGGACTCCATGCCGTAGACGCACAGGTACTTGCCGCCGATGCCGACTGCGTCGGACGGGGTCCAGGTGCGGGCCGGGTTGTACTTGGTGGTCACCAGTCGATGCCGGGGGTCGAGCGGGACCGCAAGCGGCGCACCGAGGTACACGTCACCGAGGCCGAGCACCAGGTACTCCGCGTCGAACACGGCGTCACGCACCTCGTCCACGCTGTCGAGGCCGTTGATCCGCCGGATGAACTCCGTGTTGGACGGCAGCCACGGCGCCTGGTCGCGAACGCCGTTGCGGTACCGGTCGATCGCCTCGGCGATGGACGGGTCGTCGAACGAGAGCGGCAGTCGCACCGTGCGACTGGGCACCACCAGGTCTCCGGTGGCGGGCAGCGACTCCTCGATCTCCGTGAGCAGGCCGAGCAACGTCCGGGACGGCAGGACGTCGGGGTCGAAGTGCAGGTGCAGCGAGCGCACGCCGGGTGTCACGTCGATCAGTCCGCGAGGTGCCCACTGCGCCAACGCTTCCGACAGCGCGTGCACCCGCATCCGCAGCCCGAGGTCGAGTTCCATCGCGCCGTACTCGACGAGGATGTTGTCGTCGCCGCCGCGCAGGTAGGTCACCTCGGGACGGTCCACGGCGGGCTCGAGCCGGCCCAGGACTCCCCCGTCCGAGCTGGTCGCGTGCGCGGCCGACGGCGGCAGCATCGCCGCCCGGACCGCATTCGAGCCCCGCAGCGCGTCCGCGCCGGCCTCGGTGACCGGGACGAACCGGACCTCGTCACCGGGCCGGATCTGGCCGAGCTTCCACCGGTGCGCGCGCGCCACGGTCAGCGGGCAGGCGAAGCCGCCGAGACTCGGACCGTCGGGCCCCAACAGAATCGGGGTGTCACCGGAGACATTGAGCGCACCAACGCTGTACGGGTTGTCGTGCAGGTTCGACGGGTGCAGCCCCGCCTCGCCGCCGTCGGTGCGCGACCACGTCGGTTTCGGGCCGTCGAGCCGGATCCCGGTCCGGTTCGCGTGCGCCTGGACCTTCCACGTGGTGTCGTAGAACTGGGCCATGTCCGCCGCCGTGAAGTAGGACGGCGCCGGCTGCGGGCCCTCGGTGACGGCGAGGTGCCAGGTGCCCTCGAGGACGGGGCGGTCCCCCACCGGGACGGACGCCGGTGCGCCGAGGCCCTCCTCGGCGCCCAGCAGAGTCAACACGTCACCGGTCGCCACGGCCTTGCCGGTCAGCCCCCCGAATCCACCGAGCGTGAAGGTCGAGGCGCTACCCAGGTACCGCGGGGCGTCGATGCCGCCGCGGATCGCCAGGTAGGTGCGCAGCCCCTCGCCGGCCGGGGTCCCGATGTCGAGCACTCCCCCGGCGGGCACGGTCACCGGTTCCCACATCGGCACCGCCACCCCGTCCAGTGTGAGGTCGACAGGGGCGCCGCCGACACACACGAGCGTCGTCACCGAGAACTCGAGTTGCGGCCCCTGCAAAGTGCATTCGAGACCGGCGGCACCGGCGGGGTTCCCGACGGCGGCATTGACGAGGGTGAACGAAAGGTCGTCCATCGGTCCCGACGGCGGGATCCCCACCTCCCAGTAGCCGAGTCGACCGGGATGGTCCTGGACGGTGGTCATGGTTCCCGCCCGCAACACGTCCATGCGCGCACCCACCCCGCGCTGGTCCGCCAGCGAGGCAGTGGTGTGGTCGGCCGCGAGCACGTCCGGCATCGCGCAGATGTGGCGCAGCTGAGTCAGATTGGTCGCGATGCCGTACAGCCTGGTCTCGTCGAGCGCGGCACCGAGCGCCGCGAATGCGCCCGCCCGGGTGACGCCCGTGGCGATCACCTTGGCGAGCATCGGATCGTAGTGGGCGCTCACCTCGGTGCCGGTGTCCACCCAGGTCTCCACCCTGGTGTGCGCCGGGAACTCGACGCTGGTGAGCAGTCCCGCGCCGGGACGGTACTCGCGCCCCGGATCCTCCGCGTACACCCGCGCCTCCACCGCATGCCCGGTGATCTCGGGCCCGGAGTCGGGCAGTCCGTCGAGCATCGACGAGTCACCGCCGGCGAGCCGCAGCATCCACCCGACCAGGTCTACCCCGGTCACCTCTTCGGTGACCGGGTGCTCCACCTGCAGACGGGTGTTCATCTCCAGGAACGACGCCTCCCCGCGGTCGACGTCGTAGACGAACTCGACTGTGCCCGCACTGCGGTAGTGCACCGAGGACGCCAGCGCGCGTGACGAACTGAGCAACCGCTCGACGAGTTCGTCGGTCAGTCCCGGCGCGGGCGCCTCCTCGACCACCTTCTGGTTGCGTCGCTGCAGCGAGCAGTCCCGGGTGCCCAGGCTGAGCGTGCGGCCGGCGCCGTCGCCGAACACCTGCACCTCGACATGCCGTGCATTGGCGACGAAACGCTCGAGGAACACCCCGGACGACGAGAAGTTGGCCTGCGCGAGCCGCTGCACCCGCTCGTAGGCACCGTGCAGGTCGGCGGCGTCGAAGCATGCCTGCATGCCGATACCGCCCCCACCGCCGACCGCCTTGAGCATCACCGGGTACCCGATCTCGGCGGCGGCCGCGAGCGCCGACTCGAGGCTCTCGAGCATGCCGCTGCCCGGGACCAGGGGTACCCCGACGGCCCTGGCCGCCTCGCGGGCGGTGTGCTTGTTCCCGAACACTCGCAACTGCTCGGGGGTCGGTCCGACGAACGCGATTCCTGCGGACTCGACTGCCGCGGCGAATTCGTCGTTCTCCGAGAGGAATCCGTAGCCCGGGTGAATGGCGCCCGCGCCGCTGGCGAGTGCTGCGGCGACCACCGCGTCGGCGCGCAGGTAGGACTGACTGGCCGGCGCGGGCCCGAGCCGCACGGCCACGTCCGCCATCTCGACGTGCGCGGCGGCCGCGTCGGCATCGGAGTACACGGCGACCGTCTTGAGCCCGAGCAGGTGCGCCGACCGCATGATGCGGCAAGCGATCTCGCCGCGGTTCGCGACGAGCAGGGTGTCGAACGAAGCGTTGGTCATGTCGATGTCCTTCTTCAGACAAGGGGGGGGTCGGTTCGGCCTGGGGCGAGGGTCAGTCGCGCACGGCGTTGGCCATCCGGGCCATGGACAGGGCCTGCTGCGCGCGGCCGAGGACCACCACACGGGACTCGTCGATGTGCCCCAGCAGCGCGTCGTGGGCCTGCTGCAGCCGACCGTCGAGGACCAGTTCGGCCACCGCGATGTGCTCGTTGACGGTGGCGCTCATCCGGTCCGAGGTCAGGTAGTCGAACATCCGCACCGGGCGGACCTTCGCGTTGACGCTCGCGAGGGCGTCGGACAGCGCCGGATTTCCCGAGGACGCGAGCAGCGTGGTGTGGAACCGCTCGTCGAGCACCACGAATCCGGCGTCCGGTTCGGGGGCGGTCTTGCGGAGCACGTACCAGGAGTCGAGCTCGGGGCCGAGCACGTCCGCGTCGTGCGCGCCCTCACCGCCGTCGAGGATCCGGCGGATCCCGCCCAGCTCCAGCATGATCCGGAGTTCGTACAGGTCACCCAACTCGTCGAGACGCGGCCGGTACGGGAACAGGCCGTGCTGGTCGCGCTCGACGAGCCCGTCGGACTGCAGACGGGCCAGCGCCTCCCGCACCGGGGTGCGCGAGACTCCGTACATGTCCGCGAGTCGTTCCTCTCCGAGGCGTTCGGACGGGGCAAGGCGCCCGCTCATCAGGTCCGCGCGCAGCGATCGGTACACCTGCTCGCGCAGGGGGCCGGGCATCAGATTGCCATCGCGTCTCGGACGGCGGCGGCCGACTCGGCGCCGCCGCTGCCGGTGGAGGTCACGTGCCCCGATGCCAGCACGCTGTAGTGCTGGGCCGACTGCAGCGCGAAACCGATGTGCTGTTCGACCAGCAGCACCCCGAGGTCGCCGCGCGCGGTCAGTTCCATGACGGTGCGTTCGATCTCGGCGACGACGTTCGGCTGGATGCCCTCCGTCGGCTCGTCGAGGATGAGGATCTTGGGTTCGGTGATCAGCGCGCGGGCGATCGCCAGCTGCTGACGCTGGCCGCCCGAGAGCAGTCCGGCGCGACGGTCCAGCAGCGTGGTCAATGCGGGGAACAGGTCGAGTGCCTCCGCGATCAGGGCCTTGCCGCGCTTGCGTCCGTCGGCGACGACCTGGAGGTTCTCGGCGGTGGTCAACTGTCCGAAAGACTGCTGGCCCTGCGGTACGTACGCCAGTCCGCGCGCCACCCGGGCACTGGGCCGAAGACCGGTCACATCCTCCCCGCCCAACACGATTCGACCCGAGTTCACCTTGATCAGCCCGACCGCGGCCCGCAGCAGGGTGGTCTTGCCGGCACCGTTGTGCCCCATCACGGCGGCGACACCGCTGTCCGGAACCCTCAGCGAGACGCCGTGCACCACCTCGGTGCGTCCGTAGCCGGCGCGGATGTCAATGAGCTCGAGCATGATCGGCCTCCGTGTCGTCGTGGTTCGTTGCCGCTGCGGTCCCGAGGTAGACCGCCTGAACCTTCGGGTCCGCCTGGACCTGCGCGACGGTGCCCTCGGAGAGCACCTTCCCCGCCGCCAACACGGTCACCGACGTGGCGAAGGCACGCATGAAGTCCATGTCGTGCTCGACGACGACGACGGTCCGCTCACCGCCGATGCGCCGCAGCAGGTTTCCCGTCTCCTCGCGCTCCTCGAGACTCATGCCCGCGACGGGCTCGTCGAGCAGGAGTACCGAGCAGTTCTGCACGAGCAGCATGCCGATCTCCAGCCACTGCTTCTGTCCGTGCGCGAGAATCCCGGCCGGCGCGTCCCGCAGCCCGGTCAGCCCGGTGGTCTCGAGCGCCTCCTCGATCTCGGGAAGCACGCTCTTGCGTCGGCGCAAGAGCGTCAGCGCGGATCGCCCTGCGCCGGCGGCGATGTCGAGGTTCTGGAGGACCGTCAGCTCCTCGAAGACACTGGCGGTCTGGAACGTGCGCCCGACTCCGAGCCGGGCGATGTGATGGACCTTCTTGCCGATCAACTCCACACCCGACTTGGTGGCGGAGCCGGTGGCGGGGACGAGTCCGGTGATCGCGTCGACCAGCGTGGTCTTTCCTGCACCGTTGGGGCCGATCAGGAACCGGAGGTCACCCTGCATCAGGGTGAGGTCCACACCGTCGACGGCGGGGAAGCCGTCGAAGGTGACCCTCAGGTCGCGGACCTCGAGATACTCGCTCGACATCCCGGCGTTGCCTCCCCGGGTGGGGGACTTGACGGTTTCGCTCATGACGGCACCTTCACTGGTTCGAGGGCTTCCACTGCGGACGCCGCGGGATCGGGCAGGTTCCGGACGCGTCGCCGACGGCGCGCCAACGCGAACAGCCCGGCCACTCCGGCGGGGAAGAAGCCGACCACGACGACGAACATCAGGCCCTGGGCGTAGATCCAGCCCGACGGCCAGTTCTCGGAGAAGGCGGACTGCGCCCAGGCCACCCCGATCGCGCCGAGGACGGGCCCGAGCAAGGTGGCTCGGCCGCCGATCGCCACTCCGATCAGGAAGGCGATGGACGGGACGATGCCGATGTCGGCGGGCGAGATGATGCCGACGATCGGGACGAACAACGCACCGGCGATGCCTGCCAGGAAGGCCGCAACGACATAGGCGACGAGCTTGACGTTGGCCGGGTCGTAGCCGAGGAAGCGGACCCGCTCTTCCTGGTCGCGGACCGCGACCAGGAGTTCGCCGTAGCGGCTCTGCATCAGCTGACGGATCAGCGCGACCGCGGCGAGCAGTACCGCCCCGGCGATGAAGAACAGCATCCGCTTGTTCGCCGGATCGTTCAGGTTGAACCCGAAGAAGGTGCGGAACCTGTTGAGCCCGTTGCTGCCCCCCATCGACTGCTGCCCGACCAGGAGGATCGCGAACGCGGCGGCCAACGCCTGGGACAGGATCGCGAAGTACGCGCCCTTGACCCGGCGCTTGAACACGCCGAGGCCGAGCAGGAATGCGACGGCGGCGGGCAGCAGCAGCACGGCCGCGATCGCGACGTACGGCGAGGCGAACGGCTGCCAGTACCCGGGAAGTTCGGTCTTGCCCGCGATCGCCATGAAGTCCGGCACCGCCTGGCCCTTGAGCTCCGCGTCGGCCACCTTCAGGTGCATCGCCATCGCGTAGGCACCGATGCCGAAGAACACACCCTGCCCGAGGGTGAGCATTCCGCCACGGCCCCAGGCCAACCCGATGCCGACGGCGACCAGAGCGAAGCACAGGAACTTGGCGAGCAGATTCAGTCGGAAGTCGCTCAGGAGTGCGGGCGCGAGGCCGAACAGCACGACTGCGGCGAGGGCGAAGCCACCCCACACCCGTGTTCGGGGACCGGTCAGGAGATTCACACCAGGCTCCTTGTCTTGACGGCGAACAGGCCCTGGGGCCGCACCTGCAGGAACACCACGATGACGACGAAGACGATGACCTTCGCGATCGAGGCGGTGGTCGAGTACTCGACGAACGAGTTGAGGATGCCGAGCGCGAAGGCGGCGATCACCGCGCCCTTCATCTGGCCGAGTCCGCCGACCACCACGACGAGGAAGGCGTCGATCAGGTAGCTCTGCCCGATTGTCGGACTGGTCGACCCGATCAGCGTGAGCGCAACGCCCGCCACACCGGCGAGCCCGGAACCGATGAAGAACGTGGTGACATCGGTTCTGCGGGAGGAGATTCCGCTCGTCTCGGCGAGGTCCCGGTTCTGTACCACTGCGCGGATACGCCGGCCCATCGAGGTACGCGCCAGCGCCAGCGAGAGTGCGACCACCGCCGCCACGGCCAGCATCATGATGAAGATGCGGGTCTTGGGTACCATCGCGCCGAGGATGTCGACGCCGCCCGAGAGCCACTGCGGCGCGATGACGTTCACCGCGGGCGCGCCGAAGATGTCACGCGCGAGTTGTTGCAGGATCAGTCCGACCCCGAAGGTCACCAGCAGGGTGTCCAGGGGCCGGTGGTACATGCGGGAGACGAGCAACATCTCGAGCGCGACGCCCATCGCGCCGCCGACGACGAAGCCGACCAGCAGGGACAGGAAGAGCGAACCCGAGGCACTCGAGACCACCTGCTGCACAACGTAGGCCGTGTACGAGCCGGCCATGATGAACTCGCCGTGGGCCATGTTGATCACGCCCATCTGTCCGAACGTCAGCGACAGTCCGAGCGCGGCGAGCAACAGGATCGAGCCGATGCTGAGCCCGGTGAACAACTGTCCGATCACGACATCCATCGAAGATGCCCAACCTCTCTACTAGTCGGCTCCGCCGCAGGTCGCCGGCGGAGGGAGCGGGACCCTACTGCTTGCTCATGCCCTCGGCCCACGGGTACGACGTCAGGTACGGGTCGGGCTTGATCGGCTGACCCGAGTCCCAGATCGTGTAGATCAGGCCGTCGCCGCGAATCTCACCGATCCGGGCGGTCTTGGTGATGTGATGGTTGGACCCGTCGATGGTGACCGTTCCCTCGGGGGCGTCGAAGCTGACCCCGTCGGCGTTGTCCTGAATGTCCTTGGTCGCGAACGACTTCGCCTTCTCGACCGTGTTCTTCCACAGGTAGACCGAGGTGTACGCGGCCTCCATCGGGTCGGAGGTCGGCTTGTTCTGCCCGTACTTGGCCTTGTACGCCTCGACGAACTTCTTGTTCTCCGGCGAGTCGACCGTCTGGTAGTAGTTCCACGCGGTCAGCTGGCCCTCGACGTTCTGAACGCCGATCCCGCCGACCTCCTCCTCGGCGATCGAGACCGAGACGACCGGCATCTTGGTCGGCTCGAGCCCGACGTTCTTGTACTCACGGAAGAAGGCGACGTTGGAATCACCGTTGAGGGTGTTGAACACGGCGTCGGCACCGGCTGCGCGCACCTTGTTGACGATGGTCGAGAAGTCGGTCGAACCGAGTGGGGTGTAGTCCTCACCCTTGATCTCGATGCCGTTGGCCGCCGCGTAGGCCTTGATGATCCGGTTCGCCGTCTGCGGGAAGACGTAGTCGCTGCCCACCAGGTACAGCGACTTGACGCCCTTCTGCTTGAGGTAGTCCAGTGCGGGGATGATCTGCTGGTTGGTGGTGGCGCCGGTGTAGAAGATGTTCTTCGAGTCCTCGAGGCCCTCGTACTGCACCGGGTAGTAGAGCAGCGAGTTCCTGTCCTCGAACACCGGCAGCATCGCCTTGCGGCTCGAGGAGGTCCACCCACCGAAAACTGCTGCGACACAGTCACTGCTGATCAGCTTCTCGGCCTTCTCCGCGAACACCGTCGGCTCGGACGCCCCGTCCTCGGCGACCACCTGGATCTGCTTGCCGAGCACGCCTCCGGAGTTGTTGATCTCCTGGATCGCCAGCGCGATCGAGTCCCGGACGGTGACCTCGCTGATCGCCATGGTGCCCGAGAGGGAGTTCAGCGACCCGACCTTGACGGTCGACCCGGAGGTGTCCACGCACGAGGCGGCCGAACCGGCGTCGGCCGCACTGTCGGACGCCTTGCTGCCACAACCGGTCAGCACCAGACCGAGGGCGGCCAGCGCCGCCGGCGCGGCGAGGGTGCGCTTCGAGAAGGTACGCATGTACGAGCCTTTCCGTCGATGAACGTGCGAGGTGAAAGTTCTGGGAAGCCCTGTATCCGAACCGCGTATACAACGCGGTATTCGATAGGGGCAGACAGTATTCGGCCGTTGTTGCGCCGGAATGACTCTCAGTCACCAGTTGATTTCGCAGATTGCATCGGCGTGAACAAGTCCTCACGCGGACTTGGGAAAGGCTCGGCTGTGGCGCGTCGGAGCGCCACCGGCCACCGCCCGGCGACTCATCGCCGAACCATCGTGCTGCACAAACGAAAAACGTCCCCGGCCGAAGCCGGGGACGTTCGCGACCGCACGCGGCCCGTGAGTACTTCTGGCCCCGTGGGACACCAGAAGTACTCGCGGGCAGCGGAGCTGGCTCAGAAGTTGATCATGTGACCCGCGAGGCCGTGGATGGCCTCCTGCAGCGCCTCGCTCAGCGTCGGGTGGGTGTGCACGTTGCGCGCGAGCTCGTTGACCGTCAGGTCCCACTTCTGGGCGAGGGTCAGCTCGGGCAGCAGCTCGGAGACGTCGGGACCGATCAGGTGACCGCCGAGCAGCTCGCCGTGCTCGGTGTCCGCGATCAGCTTGACGAAGCCGGTCGGATCGCCGAGTCCGTGCGCCTTGCCGTTGGCGGTGAACGGGAACACCGCGACCTTGATGTCGGATCCGCGGGCGGTCGCCTCCGCCTTCGCCTGCTCCTCGGTGAGTCCGAAGCTGGCGACCTGCGGCTGGCAGAACGTCGCGCGCGGCATCATCCGGTAGTCGCCGAGTTCGAGCGTCTCGGCGCCGGCGATGGTCTCCGCCGCGACGACGGCCTGCGCCTCGGCGACGTGAGCGAGCATCAGCTTGGCGGTGCAGTCACCGATGGCGTAGACGCCGGGCACATTGGTGCGCATCCGCTCGTCGATCGCGATGGCGCCGCGGTCGAGGGCCACACCGGCGGTCTCGAGGCCGAAGCCGGTGACGTTCGGGGCGAAGCCGACGGACTGCAGCACCTTGTCGACGACGACGGTGTCGACGACACCGGACTTGTTGTCCTTGATCGCGACGGTCACTTTGGCGCCGTCGTCCTCGATCGTCTGCACGGCCGCACCGGTCTTGATGGTGACGCCGAGCTTCTTGTACTGCTTCTCGATCTCCTTGGAGACGTCCGCGTCCTCGTTGGGCAGCGCACGGTCGAGGAACTCGACGATGGTGACGTCCACGCCGTAGTTCTTGAGCACGTAGCCGAACTCCATGCCGATGGCGCCGGCGCCGACGATGAGGATCGACGCGGGCAGCTCACGGGTGGTGATCTGCTCTTCGTACGTGACCACGTTGCGGCTGAGCGAGGTACCGGGCAGCAGCTTGGTGGTGCTGCCGGTGGCGATGATGACGTTGTCGAAGGTCACCGAGTCGGTGCCGCCGGCGCTGAGGGCGATGTCGATCGCCTTGGGACCGGTGAAGGTGCCGCGACCGTCGTACTCGGTGATCTTGTTCTTCTTCATCAGGAAGTGGACGCCCTTGACGCGGCCGTCCGCGACCTTGCGGCTGCGATCGAAGGCGGCGCCGAAGTCGAACGACGCCTCCCCCGAGATGCCGAAGGTCTTGGCTTCCTTGGTGAAGATGTGCGCAAGCTCAGCGTTGCGCAGAAGTGCCTTGGACGGGATGCAGCCCACGTTCAGGCAGACACCGCCCCAGTACTTCTCTTCGATGATGGCGGTTTTCAGTCCGAGTTGTGCCGCGCGGATAGCAGCGACGTAACCACCGGGACCGGCACCGAGGACAACGACGTCATAGTGTGAGGTCACGATTCCCCAGGGTAGTCCCGTGCCGATTCGGCGTCCCGGGACGGTCCGGTTACCTGCCGGTAGGGATACGGGCCCGATCCGCCGATCCTGCGAAAGTCCTCGCAAACGCCTGCCGTGCGGCACCAACAGGGGCCAGAATCGACGACGGCCGTGGACCCGTCAGGAGCGGGTCCACGGCCTTGTCGACCGGTAGCTGCTACCGAGAAGTCAGAGCGAGCCGGTGATGATCTGCGGGGCGACCAGGGTGATCAGGTCGAGCAGGCCGCTGATGGCGCCGACACCGTTGGTGATGCTTCCCATTGCGTTGTCCTCACTTCGTACGACACGCCTACCCATTGGCAGGCGCGGAAGGTCCTAGCTGGTGCTACCTGGCTGAAATCAGCTGGTGAACTTGACGACCTGGTTCAGCAGGCTGAATGCGAAGTCGACGACCTCGGTGATGGTGGTGCTGCCCATATCGAACTCCTCCATGTGTGTAATCCACGACACAACCCGGGTATATGTGTGTCGGCACACACGGTAAAGCAGGTAGTTACACAAAGCAATGGTGCTTTACGACTTCTTTTATGTTGCCTGCCAGCGGTGGCTGGACGGTGTCGAATTCCGGTAGAAAGGATGAGCGTGCGCACCCGTGCGCCCGCACCGAACCGAACTGAACTGTGAGGCCTCCACCATGCGTCTTCGGACCTCGTCCCGCCGCGCCCGACTGCTCGCGGCCGCCGTCTCCTGCACCGTCCTTCCGATGCTGGCCGCGCCCGCGATCGGGCACGCCGACCCCAGCACCGAGACCACGACGGGATCGAAGCTCGAGCGCATCGACGACAGCGGGTCCCGCAAGGTGACCGCACAGGTGTACTCGGCGGCAATGGACCGGGTCATCCCGGTCGAGGTGATCACCCCGGCCGACACCAGCGTGCCGCGGCCGACGCTGTACCTCCTCAACGGCGCGGGCGGCGGCGAGGACCGCGCGACCTGGCAGAAGCAGACCGACGTCATGGACTTCTTCAAGGACAAGAACGTCAACGTGGTCACCCCGATCGGCGGCGCCTTCAGCTACTACACCGACTGGCAGAAGGACGACCCCGAACTGGGCCGCAACAAGTGGACGACCTTCCTGACCAAGGAACTGCCCCCGATCATCGACAAGGCCTTCGACACCACCGGCGTCAACTCGATCGCCGGCATCTCGATGGCAGGCACCTCGGTGCTCAACCTCGCCATCGCCGCACCCGAGCTGTACAAGAGCGTCGGCGCCTACAGCGGCTGCGCGGAGACCAGCACCGAGGCCGGCCAGTTCTACATCCGCACCGTCGTCGAGTCGCGCGGCGGGGCCGACGCGACCAACATGTGGGGACCGTTCGACGGCCCGGGCTGGAAGGCCAACGACCCGGTCGTCAACGCCGAGAAGCTGCGCGGCATCGAGCTTTTCGTCTCCTCGTCCACCGGGCTTCCCGGCGATCACGACACCCTCACCAGCCCCGGGATCAACGGCCAGCTCGGCACCCTCGCCAACCAGGTCGTCGTCGGCGGCCTCATCGAGGCCGCGGTCAACCAGTGCACGCACAACCTGCAGGGCCGGTTGGAGCAGCTGAACATCCCCGCGAACTTCGACTACCGCCCGGCCGGCACCCACTCGTGGGGCTACTGGCAGGACGACCTGCACGAGTCGTGGCCGATGCTGGCCAAGTCCATCGGCCTGTAAGTCCGCCGAAGCTCAACGGCCCCCGCACCACGCGCTGGTGCGGGGGCCGTTTCACGTCCGGGACCGGGTACCCGAGTTCGGCAAAGCAGGTATGGCCCCCGGTACATCTGCCGTCGCCGCCGGCCGTCCCTGCCGGGAATCTGTGACCTGACTCACCGAACCGCGCGAGTCGACCACGAAACAGCCAGGCAAGGAACCACATCGATGATCGTCACCCGTACCCACCACACCGGCACCCGCACGCTCTCCCGGACGCTCGGAACCCTCGTCGCGTCAGGCGCACTCGCCGCTGTCGCGGTGGGGCTCGCAGCCGGCCCCGCCAGCGCCGCCACCCACAACTGGGACGCCGTCGCCGCCTGCGAGAGCAGTGGGAACTGGTCGACGAACACGGGCAACGGCTTCTACGGCGGCCTCCAGTTCACCCAGAGCACGTGGGCGGAGTACGGCGGTTCGGGAAGTCCGCAGCACGCGTCACGCGATGAGCAGATTCGCGTGGCCGAAAGGGTTCTCGACGGACAGGGCCCCGGCGCCTGGCCCGTGTGCGGCCGAAACCTCTGACGAGGCCGCTGTCCCGCCCGCAGTCGCCGCTCGAGGATCTTGCCGACCGAGTTCTTCGGCAGGGCGTCCACGAACACCACAGCAGTTGCCCGAGTGTGCGTTGCACGAAGCTCCGAAAGGTCGTGCGGGCGTGGGACTACGTGGCTACCGGGATGACGCGGTCGATGATCGGGGTCAGGTCCAGTCCGGTGGGCAGGGTGCCGTAGACCGTGCCCCAGTCGCCGGCGAGCCGGGTGGCGACGAACGCGTCGGCGACGGACGGGTTCCCCGACCGCACCAGCAGCGAGCCCTGCAGCGCCAACGCCAGCCGGCCGACGACGATCCGGGAGCGGTACTCGAGGTTGTCCAGGTCGGCGAACTGCGCCTTCAGAGCGGCGACGTAGGCGTCGTAGCGGGCGTCGGATCCAGCGGCGGAGTCGAGTTCGTCGAAGAACACGCCGAGCACCTCGGGTTGCTTGGCCAGCGCGCGCAGCGTGTCCAGCGCTGCGACGTTGCCGCTGCCCTCCCAGATCGACCCCAGCGGCGCCTCGCGGTACAGCCGCGGCATCCCCGACTCCTCGACGAAGCCGTTGCCGCCCAGGCATTCCAGCGCCTCCGCGGCGTGTCCCGGCCCGCGCTTGCAGACGTAGTACTTCGACACCGCCAGGCCCAGACGACGCAGCAGCCCGGCCCGCTCGTCGCCACGCAGCGCGGCGTCCGTCTGCGACGCCAGCCACAGCGCGACGGTCATGGACGCCTCCGCCTCGACCGCGAGATCCGCGATCACGTTGCGCATCAACGGCTTGTCGATCAGCACCGCGCCGAACGCGCTGCGATGTGCGGCATGATGGGCAGCCTGGCCGACCGCCTCCCGCATCAACGCCGACGTGCCGAGGGTGCAGTCCAGGCGGGTCATGTTGACCATCTCGATGATGGTCCGCACGCCACGGCCCTCGTCCCCGAGCCGCCACCCGATCGCATTGTCGTACTCGACCTCGCTGCTGGCGTTGGACTTGTTGCCGAGCTTGTCCTTGAGTCGCTGCAGCGCAATGGAGTTCATCGTGCCGTCCGGCAGCACCCGGGGCAGCACGAAACAGGTAAGCCCGCCGGGCGCCTGCGCCAGGGTGAGCAGGATGTCCGACATCGGCGCCGAGGTGAACCACTTGTGGCCGACGATCCGGTAGCTGCCGTCCGGCTGCGGGGTGGCCGTGGTGGTGTTGGCCCGCACGTCCGAGCCGCCCTGCTTCTCGGTCATCGACATGCCGGCGATCAGGCCCCGCTTGAGCGCGGTCGGCGCGACGGACGGGTCGTACTGGTCGTTGCTCAGCAGCGGCTCGAACTCGGCGGACAGCTTCGCGTCGGCGCGCAGCGCGGGAACCGCGGCATAGGTCATCGAGACCGGGCAGCCGTGCCCGGCGTCGGTGACCTGCCAGGCGGTGAACTTCGCGGCCCGGATCAGGTGTGCGTTGTCACGGTTGTCGCGCCAGGCGGCCCCGTGCAGACCGAACTCCACCGCGTGCCGCATCAGGTCGTGATAGGCGGGGTCGTAGTCGACACGGTCGACCCGGTTTCCGTAGCGGTCGTGGGTGCGCAGGATCGGCGGGTGGGCCTCCGCGCGGTCGCCGAGCTCCTTGGCGTACGCGCTGCCGGCGAGGGTGCCCACCTCGTGGACCTCGGCGAGCGCGTCGGCGGCGCCTGCGGCGGTGAGGATCTCGTCGAACAGCGGATGCCCGGCGGTGTCGTAGTCGACCAGCGGCGGAACCTGGTTGGTCACCTCGTGCGTCTTCACGGCTTGTCCTCCACTTCCTCACGCATGCTCAGTTCGGCGAACTGTGCGCGGTAGTCGTCGTAGGCCCACCGCAATTCGTCGGCGGGCCAGTTCTCCGGCAGCAGCTCGTCGGGCAACGCCGGGTCGGTTCGCAGGTGCCGCACCGCGGCCGCTGCGGCCATGAACCGCGCCTCGGACTGTTCCGGCACCGTCAGCGCGGCCAGGACCAGCCGGGCCTCGGCTGCCCAGGTGTCGAGTTCCCAGAGCTGCGCGACCAGCGCGTCGGCGTTCTCCGGGACGGTGGTGAACCGGTGCACCTCGTCGAGGGGCGGCAGGTCGTGCCCGGCCAGGTTCGCGGGGCGCATCCACACCCCTTCCCGCAGTTCGGCGTACCGATGCTCGGCGAGGATCATGCGCAGCGCGCCGCGGGCGCCGGCCTCGCGACCGGACACCACGACCACCACCATGTCCCAGCCGCCGTCGAAGGGGGTACGCCGCGGGTTGACCAACGCCTCCTGCAGCGCCTGCCGTTCCAGATGACGGGCGCCGAGCAGGTACATCGAGTCCGTCGAGACCAGGTCGCCGGCCGCGACCATCCGGGAGAGCGCGGCCCGCATCGTCGACGAGGCGATCCCGAACAGCTCGCCGATGCGGGTGATCTCCCGACCGGGCATCCGCGCCGGGCGGATACCGAGCAACAGGCTGAGCACCACCGACCGTGCTGTCATCGGCGGCGCGAGCTCGGCGAGCGTGCGTACCGGCATGGCACCCCCTCGACGTTACAAATTCCGAACGGCTGTTCTTAGTTTGTAACACTCCGCGCACGGAATGGGAACCCCCACCCCGCCCGCACGTGGACCCGCGACGAGCCGAACCGGTGTGCGGGATTCCGCAGACATCACTCAGCGAAGGCGCTGCTCCGCAATGGCCGCTACCGCCGCCTTTGCAACCTTCCCACCGGGCGCGAGCGGCAGGTCTTCGACCACCACCACGTGTTCGGGGATGTACTCACGGGTGACGCCCTGCGCACCTAGCCATGCCGCCAACTCGGGCGCTGTCAACTCGCGGCCGTCACTGGTAACCACGACCGCACACACCTTCTCACCGAACAACTCGTCTCGCACACCGATGACCGCGACCATCGTGATCGCCGGGTGGGCGCGCACGAACTCCTCGACCTCGACGGCCGAGATGTTCTTGCCGCCGCGGATGATGATGTCCGCCTTGCGGCCGACGACCCGGACGCGTCCCGTGGCATCGATCTCGACGATGTCGCCCAACAGCATCCAGCCGTCGTCGGTGTACAGCTCGGCGTTGGCCGCGTCGTCGTCCCAGTAGCCGTGGCACATCAGCGGGCCGTTCACCCCGGGCTGGCCGCGCCGCTCGTTGCCGAGCACCTCGACGCCGGCATCGTCGAACACGCGTACCTGCATGTTGTCGAGCACGTACCCACAGGTACGCAGGCGGGTGTCGGAGTCGTCGTCGACGGTGGTGACACTCACCGCACCGGTCTCGTTGGAGCCGTAGAACTGCAGCACCGCCGCCCCTGTGCGCTCCTCGAACGCGAGGGCCTCCGAGTACGGCACCGCCTCACCGCCGGTGAACATCGCCCGCAGGGCACCCAGGTCCGCGTCGCGGCCACGGTCGGAACGCAGCAGCATCTTGAACTGCGTGCTGACACAGTTCAAGACGGTCACCCGCTCGCGCTCGAGCAGGTCGATCATGGTGTCCGCGCTGAACCGCTCGAGGACGACGTTGGGCGCGCCGAGCAGCGCCGGCAGGAAGTGCGAGGTCCACAGTCCGAAGCCGAACGGCGCCGGGACCGCGCCGAAGAAGACGTCGTCACCGGTGATGTTGCCCGCGCGCCTCGCCACCTCCGAGAACGCGATCCAGCGGTGCTCGGTCTGGGTCACCAGCTTGGGCAGGCCGGTGGTGCCGGACGTGGAGTTGAGCATCGACACGTCCCGGATACCGAAACGCGGGCTGGTCGCCTCGAACCGCCGGTCGGCCACCTCGATCTGCGTCCCGGTGGCGTCCTCGACCACCACCGACCCCAGATCGTCGACGTAGACGACGTACTCCGGGCCGCCGGTCCGCTCACGCAGTTCGGCGACGAGCGGTGCGACGTCCTGGCCGCGCAACGTGCGCGCGGTGACGAGGACCCGGCAGTCGGCGCGCGTCGTCAGGTGCGCCACTTCCTTGATCCCCGAACGCGATCCGATACCCACTGCGATGCGGCCGGTCCGGAAAGCGGCAATCAACGCGGCGTGGAAGACCATGGTGTCGGGCAGATACAGCGCGACCGCGCCGGGTTCGCCGTCGCCGTCGCGCTCGGCCAGCGCCGACAACGCGGACGCGATCCGGTCGGCGGTCGCGTCGTAGCCGGCCCACGAGATACGGACCTCGGGTGTGATGAACGCGAGGTGATCCGGAATGGTGAGCGCCCAGTGCCGCACGAGCTCACTGATGCTGAGGTCGGCGAACCTCTCGGGCGCGGTAGCGAAGTCGCCGACCGCGATGTCGAGTGTCGTGGTGATGTTCCCCATCGAGCTCACTTTCCCACCGTAGTTTCCAGAAGGCCCATCGACTGCTTGTAGGCGGCGTCGAGGGAGTCGGCGTCGGACCGGGTTCCGATGATCCGGCCGCGTTGCATGACGTAGCCGCGCTGCACCACCGACTTCAACGTCGCCAGGGCGGGCTCGGCCACCAGCACCGTGACACCCTCCGCCGCGAGATCACCGACGAGCGCACGCAGTTCGGCGACGATCTTCGGAGCGAGTCCGGTCATCATCTCGTCGAGCAGCAGGACCTTCGGCGTCGACAGCAGTGCCCGGCCGAGCACCAGCATCTGCTGCTCTCCGCCGCTGAGCACGCCCGCGTAGCTGCGCGCACGTTCCCGCAACACCGGGAACCGTTCGAACGCCGACTCGATCGCGTCCTTCTTCAGGCCCTGCAGGTCGGCGCCCACCTGGAGGTTCTCGAGCACCGACATTTTCATGAACAGCTGCCGGCCCTGCGGGACGTAGGCGAATCCCTCGCGTACCCGCTGCAGCGCCGACATCGAGTCGACACAGTGGCCGTCCACCGACACCTCACCGGTGCCGCGGACGGAGCCGTACACCGCCCCGAACAGGCTGGACTTGCCCGCACCGTTGGGGCCGACGATCGCGGTCACCGTACCGGATGTGGCCGTGAACGAGACGCCGTCGACCGCGACGGCCGAGCCGTACCGGACCCGCAGGTCCTTCACGTCGAGCGTGGTCATGAGTTTTCCTCTCCTGCCCCGAAATACACCTCTCGCATCGCGTCGCTCGCGAGACATTCGGCGGGTGCGCCGTGAAACTCGACCGAACCGAAGTCCAGCAGGACGACGGTGGTCGCGAGTTCGGCGATGAGATCGACATTGTGATCGACCAACACCACACCGCGACCCTGTGCCTGGATCTTGCGCACGGCGCCGGCGATCGCGGCGATCCCGGTGTGGTCTGCGCCCGCGAACGGCTCGTCGAGCAGCAGTACCTGGGGATCGGTCGCCATGGCCCGCGCCACCTCGACCAGGCGCTGGCCGCCCAGACTCAGTTCGCCGCACGCGCTGGTGGTGTCGTCGATCGAGTACTCGTGTGCAACCGCGCGGGCACGGTCCGCGGTGGCGCCCCAGTTCTCGAACGGCCCCTTGAGCGCCCACCACAGCGAGTGCAGCGGCGAACTCATCCGCCGTCCGTACAGCGCGGGGACGATGTTCTCGACCGCACTCAACTCCAGCGCCAACTGCGGGTGCTGGAAGGTGCGTGACAGTCCCTGCCGCGCACGCTTCTCACTCGCCCCACCGAGCGTCCGCCCCGACAGCGTCACCGTGCCGGCGTCGGCCTTCTGCGTGCCGAAGATGCAGTCCACCAGCGTGGTCTTTCCGGCGCCGTTGGGGCCGACGAGACCGACGACCTCGCCGGGCGCGACGGTGAACGAGACGTTGTCGACGGCGCGGACGCCACCGTAGTTCTTGGTGAGCCCGGAGACCTCGAGCAGCACGCTGCCGGTCATGAGCGATCACTTCCTTCCTCGACCGAGCCGGACTTCGTCGAACCGGTGAGACGACCGAATGCCGCGGAGACCCACCCGATCACGCCGCCGGGGGCGATGACGAGGATCAGCAACACCGCGATCGCCAGCAGCAGCTCACCGCTGCCCTGGTAGCCGGGCATGTTGAGGGTCACGATCACCACGATCAGCGCACCGAGCGGGGCTCCCCACGCGCTGTTGCGACCGCCGATGATCGGCATGAAGATCGCGAGGAACACGATGCTCAGCGTGAAGGTCTCGGGCGTGACTGCCTGCACCGAGACGGTGAACAGCGAGCCGCCGGTCGACGCGATGGCGGCACCGATCGCCAGCGCGACCACCGTCAGGTGCGCGGGGTTCACCCCGGACGAGCGCGCGGCGTTCTTGTTGTCGCGGGCAGCGCGCAACGTCAGACCCCACACCGACTTGCGGAGCCGGTCGACGATGACCGCGATCGCGCAGACGAACAGGATCGCCAGCACCACCAGGGTGTACCGCGGCGGCTGCCAACCGAACAGGCTGACGGCCTCGACACCCGAGATGCCGGCCGAGCCGCCCGTGAAGCTGGGCCCGTCGATGAGCCAGTGCTCGAAGGCGACTCCGAACAGCAGCGTGACGGCGGCGAGGTAGAAGCCGGACAGCTTCTGCGTCGCGAGCGCGAGGACCACCGCGACGACCGCGGCCGCCAGGGCTCCGATCACCCAGCCCCACCACATCGACAGACCGGTCTTCACCGAGATGAGGGCGACGGCGTACGCGCCGATCGCGGCGTACGCGCTGTACGCCATCGACAGCGAGCCGGCCATCACGAAGGGGATGTACATGCCGAGCGCGATGAGCGAGTACGTGGCGGCGAGGAAGACGAGGTCCTGTCGGTACAGGCTCGGCCCCATCCACGCCAGCACCGCCGCGACGACCGCGAGCGTGATGCCCGCTTCGACCGCAACGCCGGCGAACGGGCGTCCGGCCCGAGGCGATGCGGCGTCGGGTGCCGCGGCAGCGGCCTCGAGTGACATGTCGGTCGTCATCAGACGCGCACCTTCCTAGAGAGCAAGCCCTCCGGCCGGAAGGCGAAGAACACCAACGCGATCAACAGGATCGCGGTCTGCGCGGCGCTGGCGCCGAAGTAGTACGGCGCGAACACCTGAACGAAGCCGAGCAGCAGCCCGCCGACCAGCGGCGCCCAGCTGCGGCCGGTACCGCCGATCACGAGGGCGATGAACGCCGTGAGTGTCCACGACAGACCGCTGGTGAACTGCACACCGGCTTTGGACGCGAACAGCAGGCCGGCGATCGCCGCGATCAGGCCGGCGACGGTGAACGCCACCAGGCGCACCCGATTCACCGGCAGCCCCAGCACGCGAGCCGCCTCGGGGTTGTCGCCCACCGCGCGCAGCAACCGTCCGGTCTGCGAGATCTGCAGCCACAGGCCGACCGCGGCGAACACGATCGCGGTGCCGGCGATCAGCACGATCGACGAACTGTCGACAGTGGCACCGGCGACGGTGACGGGCTGGAAGTCGAAGAGCTTCTGCCCCGGCAGCGGGGTGCGACCGAAGATGGTGCCTGCCAGTTGCTGCACCGCGAACAGCACCGCGGTGACCGCGACCAGCGCGGGCAGTTCGCCTCGCCCGGAACGCTTCTGGACCTGCTGGACCACGAGCTTCTCGGTGATCACCGACAACGCCATGCCCACTGCGAGGCCGAGTAGCAGCGCGAGCCACAGCGGAACGCCGTGGTCGACCACGACGAAGCTGCATGCCATCGCGGCGGCCATCGCGTACGGGCCCATCGCGAAGTTGAAGAAGTCCGCGCCCACCACCACGAGGTACATGCCGAGGGCGATGAGTGAGAAGAATGCGCCGATCTCGAGAGCGGCGAGCCAGAGTTGTGCGTCAGTCATGATTGTGTCTCCTTCCTCAGCCGCACGGAGGCTGGTAGGACGCCCACGGTCCGTCGGGCTTGTTGTCGGGCCCGAACTCGACCAGCACCAGGCCGCACAGGCTGTCCGGCGCGAGGTGGTCGTCGGGGCCGTACGACAGCGTCAGGCCCTCCTGACCGAACGTCGCGGGCACACCCGATACTTGCTGCAGCGCATCGCGAACCTTGGTCCGGTCGGTGTGATCTCCCGCGATCTCGAAGGCTCGCTTGAGCATCATCACGGCGTCGTACGCCTGCGCGTCATACGCAGTCAGCTGGTAGTCGGCGCCCTTGACCTTGCGGATCTCGTCGGCCAGGACCGCGGTGCGCGGGTTGTTCGCGCTGAGACTGCCCATGTAGACCATGCCGGTGAGTGCACCCGGGTCGGCCAGCGCCCAGGACTTGGGCTGGTTGCCGATCGAGGCGAGCGAAAAGCGCTGCGCGGCCGGGTAGATCTTCGCGAGTGTGTTGTGCGCGAGGATCTCGAAATGGCCGCCGATGCTGGCGACGAGGATCGCGTCGGGCTTGGTGCCGGTGACCCGGGATGCCTGCGCGGTGAGGTCGGCGGCGTCGACGGGTGCCTTCTCGACCGCGGTGACGGTGACGCACTTCTCGAGCGCGGGCCGCAGCGTCTTGATGATGCCGTCGATCGAGGCGCTCGCGTCGCCGAGGATGCCGAGTGTCTTGTAGCCCATCTTCTCGAACGCACCGCAATACACCTCGGCGTATTGCTTGAGGGAGTTCGGAATCATGAACGAGTAGCCGTTGTCCGGCTTGTTCGCGAATGCGTCGGACAGCACGACAGGCGCGATGGCCGGAATCTCGGACTGCTGCAGCACCGACTTGGCCTGGATCACCGAACCGGAGCCGGTGGCGAGCAGCACTGCACTGGAGCCGTCGTCCACGAGTTTGCGGATGATCGACGGCGTCTTGGTAGGGCTGGACTCGTCGTTCTCGACGGCCAGGCGCACCGGCTTGCCGTTGATGCCGCCGTCTGCATTCACCAGGTCGACGGCCAGGCGCACCGTGCTCCCTGCGATCGTGCTGTACGACGCACCCGGCCCCGTCGAGTCCTCGTCGAGGCCGATCACGATCTCCTCGGGCGACATCTCACCCGCGGATGCGCATCCCGTGACGCCGAGCGTTCCCACTGCGGCTGTCACCGCCAGGGCGGCGAGCCTTCCCAGTCTCACAATCAACTCCCGTCCGAAACCTTCAAGCGCTTGGTCAATCAAGCAAGTGCTTGATTGATTGAGTGAGGCAGAGTATGCCGTAGGTCACAATCGCAAGTCAACGCGCCCCGTCGTCGGTGCGTAATACGCAGGTCGGGACGTTGTCGAATCAAAGAGTGCGCCGGCTCATCGCCCCACATATCCCCTGCAGTCTGCGGGGCAATACCCGGACTCGGGTGCGCCGATCGGGGCACGCGGTGCCGGCGACAACGCCGGGCGTGCCGCCATGAGTTCGCAGACGACCCCGAATACCCGGGGCCCGCGGTAACAGGCCGAGCTCAGTTCCCCTGGAGGAGACGCAGTTCGCGGATCGCGGCCTTGAGGTCACGGACATCGCGTCGCAGGTCCGCGAACTCGGACGCGTCCACGCCGCCCTCCGTCGAGGAGGAGGCGGCGGCGCGTTCCGCAAGCTCCGCCTGCCGCACCGGACCCGGCGACGGCTTGGCCGACACCGATCCCGCGGGCCCCGCGGCCGCGAATCCGTCGAGAAACACCGCAATCAGGTCGTGGCGCAGACGCTCGGCATCTCGCGCGAGCGACGCCCGATTGAAACGCACTGTGGACCAGACCGACTCGCGAAGCATGCGATGGAAGTGCTGGGGGTCGATGTCGCCGCGAAGCTCCCCCGATTCGACGCCCTCCTCGATGGCGGCGGCCCAGTAACCGTGGGCGCGGCGCACCGCCGTAGAAATCGCGCTGTCCTCCGGCTGAGACGACAGCGCGCCTTCGTTCTGGTAGATCTCAGTCGCGAAGGGATGGTCGGCAGCGGCCTCGAACGAAACGGCCACCATGTGATCGAGTCGTTCCCGCGCGGTCTGCCCCGGCACCAGCGTGGACGAATAGCGTTCGTTGAGATCGCCCAGGAACGCGGTCACGATCTCGAATACGATCGCGTCCTTCGAGCCGAAGTAGTGGTAGAGGCTGCCGGAGAGGATCCCGACCTCGTCTGCGATGTCGCGCACCGTGGTCGCGGCAACGCCGCGAGCCCCGAACAGCTTCGCAGCGTGGAACAGAATCTCTTCTCGCCGACCCGAGGTCACCCGTCGCCCCCATCCACCTGTCGCGCGTTCACCTATCTAACGCTTGCTTGACCCGCAAATGATACTACGGATGACGCCCACCCACCCGAGGCCATGACGGCCGGGGTATCAATGAACAATGGCTTCCGATCCGAACGATCCCCATCTCTGGCTCGAGGACGTCACCGGCGAGACCGCCCTGGACTGGGTCCGCGCGCGCAACGACCGCACCGTCGCCGAGTTCGCGGACACCCCCGCCTTCACCGATCTGCGGGACCGCATCCGCGCCGTGTTCGACACCGATGCGCGGATTCCCTACGTCCGCCGCCGCGGCGCGTACCTGTACAACTACTGGCGCGACGCCGACCACGTCCGCGGACTGTGGCGGCGGACGTCCATGGACTCGTACCGCACCGACTCCCCGGACTGGGAGATCCTCGTCGACCTGGACGCCGTCGCCGCCGCCGAGGGCGAGAACTGGGTCTGGTCCGGCGCCCAGGTGCTCCGGACCGAGGACGACGCCGACCAGACCCGAGCCCTGATCAGCATGTCCCGCGGTGGTGCCGACGCCGTCGTGATCCGCGAATTCGACCTGATCCGACGCGACTTCGTCGCCGTCGACGATGGGGGGTTCGTCCTGCCCGAGGCCAAGACGGACATCGACTGGATCGACCTCGACACCGTGTACGTCGGCACCGACACCGGCCTGGACTCGCTCACCGATTCCGGTTACCCGCGCATCGCGGCCCGCTGGCGCCGGGGCACCGACGTTCGCGACGCCGATGTGGTGTTCGAGGGCGAGCACACCGATGTCGCGGTCTCGGCCTGGCACGACCGCACCCCCGGTTTCGAGCGAGATTTCGCCGAACGCGCCATCGACTTCTACTCCACCGAGCGGTACGAGATCACCCGCGACGGCACCCTGATCCGGCTCGACGCCCCCGAGGACGCCCGAGTGTCCGCGCACCGCGAGTGGCTGCTGATTCGCACCCGGTCGCCGTGGACCGTCGACGGCACCACCCATCCGGCCGGCACCCTGCTCGCCGCCCGGTACGCGGACTACGTGGCCGGGTCTCGGGACCTGACCGTGCTGTTCGCGCCCGACCCGCACACCTCGCTCGAGCAGTACGTGTGGACTCGCAACCATCTGCTGCTGGTGACGCTGTCGGACGTGCAGACGCGGATGCGGGTGCTCACCCCCGGGCCGGACGGCTGGACGGACACCCCGCTGGACGACATCGGGGAGTTCGCCTCCACCGACGTGCTGGACGTGGACCCCACCTCGTCCGACGAGTTCTTCCTGAACTCCAGCGGGTACCTCACCCCCGCCACACTGCTGCACGGGTACGTCGGCGAACCGGTCGAGGAACTCAAGCAGGCGCCGTCGTTCTTCGACGCGACGAATCTGTCCGTCGCGCAACACTTCGCGACGTCCGACGACGGCACCGCCATCCCGTACTTCGTGGTCCGCCGCGACGGCACCGGGCCCGGTCCCACCCTGCTGTACGGGTACGGCGGCTTCGAGAACTCGATGCTGCCCGGCTACAGCGGTGCGATGGGCCTGGGGTGGCTCGAACGCGGCGGGACCTACGTGGTCGCGAACATCCGCGGCGGCGGCGAGTACGGTCCCGACTGGCACACCCAGGCCCTGAAAGCGGGGCGGCACAAGGCGTTCGAGGACTTCGCGGCCGTCGCGCGCGATCTCGTCGCGCGCGGCGTCACCACCGCCGCGCAGCTCGGCGCGCAGGGCGGTAGCAACGGCGGCCTGCTGATGGGCGTCATGCTCACCCGCTACCCGGAACTGTTCGGCGCCATCGTCTGCCAGGTCCCACTGCTCGACATGCGGCGGTACCACCTGCTGCTGGCGGGTGCGTCCTGGATGGCGGAGTACGGCGACCCGGACGACCCGGACCAGTGGGAGTTCATCTCGAAGTACTCGCCGTACCAGAACACCGATCCCGACCGCGCCTACCCGCCCGTGCTGATCGCGACCTCCACCCGCGACGACCGGGTGCATCCCGGGCACGCCCGCAAGATGGCGGCACTGCTCGAGGAGCAGGGGCATCGAGCCTGGTACTACGAGAACATCGAGGGCGGCCACGGCGGCGCCGCCGACAACGCGCAGCTGGCGTTCAAGTCGGCGCTGACCTACACGTTCCTCTGGGAGGTGCTCGGCGGCTGACCACCACCCGGCACGCCGAGGGTCGCCACCCGCGAGAGCGCGCGCAGGTCGGACTCGATCCGCCGGAACAGTTGGTACACACCGATGAACGCGGCGATGCCGCCGAGGCACAGCACCCGGACCGTCACGTTCACGGCGCCGCCCCGGTCGGCGCCGACGAAGCTCAGACCCGCGACCCCGATCAGCGGAACCGACGCCGCGACGGCGAGGTAGCGGGTGCCGAGCCTGCGTTGGGCACGGATGTCACGTCCGTCGCCACTGCGGATCTCCCCGTGCGACAACAGGATCGGATAGAGGCACCGGACCGAGTAATAGGTGAGGATGAAGTACGGGTAGGCCACCGCGACCGCTCCGCACACGGCCAGTGAGGCGAGCAGGTGGGTGTAGGCCCGCAGCGGGATGCCGCCCGCCGCGATCTGCAACGCGACCGGGTACGCGACCCCCGCCACCACCCACAGCGCGAAACTGACCACGACGGTGCGGTGCCCGAGGTTCAGCGTCGCCGCTCGCGCGCGACCGAGCACAGCACCGTCGTAGGTCTGCCCCTTCCGCAGGCCCCGCGGCACGGTGAGCGCGAGCCTGCACCACGCGACGATCAGCACGGCCCCGAGCGGGAACGCCAGCGCGGCGATCACCAGGTGCACCTGCTCGAGGTGCTGCTGCGCCTCGGCCGAAAGTGTCGAGATGATCAGTTCCTTGTTGTAGTAGTAGTTGTAGCCCGCCGCCAGCACGTTGGGGATTCCGATCGCCGCCAACAGCACCGGCAGCGCCCACCGCCACAGCCTCGCCCGCACCGTGCCGGGCCGCGGGTCGACCAGGTCACGCGCGTGCGGATCCAGACACAGGGCGAACTGCCGCGCCAGCTTCCGTCCGTCCGACCACCGGTCGTCCGGGTCGGGTTCGAGCGAGCGCAGCAGCACCCGGCGCAGCGCCGCCGGGCAGTCGGCGGGCAACCTCGCCAGCATCTCCTCGTCCACGCCGCGGCGACGCTGCGCGAGCGGCACCTCAAGCGACTCACCGGCCTTGGCGTCGGCGAAGGGCCGCGAACCGGTCAGCAGCTCCCAGAGCATCACGCCCAGCGAGTAGATGTCGCTGCGGGTGTCGATCCGCGCGGCGGCCGCCGACGCGGGTGCGGACGCCGCCGCCAACTGCTCGGGCGACATGTAGGCGACCGACCCTGCGACCGACCCGGCCGCGCCGGGCACGGAGACGACGTCGCTGGAACTGACGTTGAAGTCGGCGAGCTTGGGGACACCCTCGACAGTGAGGAGCACGTTCGCCGGCTTGATGTCGCGGTGCAGCACCCCGTGCTCGCGCGCGTACTCGAGCGCCTCGGCCAACCGCAGCCCTATCCAGGCGACGGTCTCCGGCCAGGACAGCGCGGCGATCTCGGTGCGCACCCCGGATTCCGCCGGCCGCATCTCCCCCTTGCGTGCGAGGGTCCGGTCGATGGAGTCGAGCAGCAGCTGCCCGCCCCACGATTCGGGCGGGGCGTCGCGAACCCGGCGCACCACGTCCAGCAGGGTGCCGCCGGACACGTACTCCATGAACAGCATTCGCAGCTGTCGGTCCTCGAGCACCCGCTGATCGAAGACCCGCACGATGTACGGGTGGTCGAGCTGGGCGAGGGTCTGCGCCTCGGTGCCGACGTTGCGGGAGATCTTCAACGCCACCCAGCGCTGCATCGAACGCTGACGGGCCAGGAATACGCGGGCGAACGCCCCGCGCCCGAGCTCGGTCACGAGGTCGAAGTCGTCGAGCCGGTGCCCCGCGGCGAGGTCGTCGCTGCCCGGCAGGCTCAACTGCTCGGCGCCCGCGGTGCGCGGATCGTGTTCGCGCAGCCAGTCGAACCGGTCGGCCTGATACGGGAACTCCGCCACGTAGTCGTTCGGGTCGACCTCCGCCCCGCTCAGCCTCCGCACCCGGTACTCCTCGTAGACGAGCTCCGGTGGCAGCGGCTCGGCCAGCAGTTCCGGGAACTCGAGGCAGTAGTCGGCGATCCGCTTCGGCCGACCGACCCGGAGCCAGCGGTAGGCGAGGTCGACCATGATCAACTCGACCAACGCCGCCCGCCGGACGGCGTCCGTGTCCGGCAGGTAGTCCCGCAGATCGGATGGGACACCGGAGTCCTCCCAGTCCGCTACCAACCTCCCGACACCGGTGTCGACGACGAACCCGGCGCTCGGCCCCGTGGTCGTGGTGGACGGCGTCCCCGTGTCCTGCCCCAGTTCCGTCCGGACACCCAGCTCCGTCGGTGGACCCAGCTCCGTCGGTGGACCCAGCTCCGTCGGGGGGCCGCCGATCACGGTCTCGTCACTCGCGGGACGTGCTGGGGGGTCCATGACCGTCTCTCACTCGCGGTCGCGCAACCACGTCACGATCCGCTCGACCGTGCTGTCGGGCTTGCGGATCCAACCGTTGTGGCCCAACGGTTCCGACTGGTGCCACGTCGTCAGGTCCGCCTTCGGAAGCTTGCGGACCAGGTTCGCGATGGCCGGTTTCGGCGCCAGGTCGTCGCCCTCGACCGATATCGAGAGCACCGGCAGTGTCAGCCTGCCGATGCGCTCCTCGTAGTCGATGTCCGCGCCCGCGGGCTCGATCGTGCCGGTGCGCGCGAACCTCGACCAGTCGGAGATCAGCACCCGGGACTGCCTGCCGAACCCACCGACGTCCAGGCGGTCACCCGGCCAGAATCCCGCCACGTTCGCGGTCACCGACATCGCCGCCGACCCGAGCAGCAGGCCGGCGCCGCGCACCGGACCGTGCCCGCGGTGGAAGGGCGAGCCCGAGGCCACCAGGATCAGCCCGCCGAGGCGTCCCCGAGCACGCGCGGCGTACATCACCCCGAGCTGGCCGCCCATGCTGTGTCCGAGCAGGTACGGCGTGCTGTCGGGAAACCGCTCCCGCACCACCTCGAAGGTCGCCGGGTAGTCCACCGACACCAACTCCTGGTACCCGTATCCACTGTTCGGGCCGGGCCGGGGCCTGCTGTCGCCCTGACCGCGTAGCTCACCGATCGCCGCATTGAACCCGCCCTCGACCAACGCCTGCGCGACCGGATCGTAGAACCCGCCCGGTACCCCGAGACCGGGAAAGACCACCACCACCGGCGCCCCCTCGCGTCCGGGGAAGAGCCGGACCGGGAGCGTGCTGCCGTCGGGCACCTGAATCGGAATCGTCTCCACGGCTCCATACTCCGCCACCGAACGCCCCAGCCGATAGGGTTCGCTCATGGCGCCTGCTGACCCGCTGCTCCTGCCCGCCGGAACCGTCTTCACCCCCGAGGACCTGATCTTCTACGCCGATCCCGACCGTCGGAGCCTCGACGAGGCGCTCGCGGAGGCCGACCTGCTCGTCAGTTGCCCGCACTCGGGCTCCGCGATCCCGGCCGAACTCGCACAGTTCCTCGCGCCCGAGTTCACCAAGCGGCTGCAGTTCGACTTCACCGACTGCTCGACCAGCCCGATCGTGCGGCGCTGGGCGCAGATCGACCCGCGCATCGTGTACGTGGAGAACCCGCACCCACGGATGGTCCGTGACCCCAACCGGGCCAAGCCCGACGACCTGTACGAGACCCTGCGCGAGGCGTTCGCCCGGGTCCGGGCAGCGGGGCCGTACAACAAGGTGGACCTGACCGGGGTGGAGGCGATCCGACCGGTGACGTTCTCGTTCTACCCACTGCTCGTCGAGCCGGACGACGAGGCCGGATTGCGCCGGCTCGCGGCGGCCTTCGCCGAGGTCGCCGACCGTGGCCTCGAGGTGTACCAGCGCACCCGCACCGAACTGATCGGGCGCATGGTCGACCTCGCCTTCGCCGAGGCGGACCGGTCGGGTGCGGCCGTGGACTTCAACACGCTCTCGTTCCACGACACGATGAATCACACGACCACCCGGGACGGTGCGGTGAACGTCGAGCGCGCCCCCGCGGACCGGCTGCCGGATGTGGTCGCGCTGTCGAACCGGGGCGACCACCAGGGCAACCCGCGCGGGGACAACCCGGTGACCATGGCCCCCGACGCGCTGCGGGCGCTGGCCGCGGCCCACCGCACGGGTTTCGACGTGGGACGCCCCGAAGCGGTTGCGCTGAACCAGCCGTACCTGGGCAGCCAGGAGATCATCGAAGCCGGTGCCCTGTTCCGCGAACTGGCGCCGCGCGCGGCGGTGGCGGGCGTGGCGCTCGGTGCGGTGCAGGCCGAGTTCCGCCGCGAGTTCCTGCTCGGACCCGAGCTGACCCGCGAACTGACTGCGCCCGGGGTGGGGTGGCCCGATCCCGACATCGACCGTGTCGACCTGCTGGCTCGGGCCTGCAAGGCGAGCTGGGACCGGTACCGCACCCGAGCCTGACGCTCCCTCAGCCCAGGATCACGCCCAGCACCGAACCGGCCGCGATGGTCGTCACCGCGAGTACGAGGGTGGGGACGAAGAACGAGTGGTCCACCAGTTTGGTGCCGAGCTTGGTGCTGCCCGACTCGTCGAAGTTCGCCGCAGCGATCTGAGATCCGTTGGTGGGCAACAGATAGACGCCGGCGAACGCGCCGGCCCACATACCGCTGATCAGGCCCGGTGCCAGACCCGCGGTCAGGCCGATCGGCACGATCGTCCGGGTCGCGGTCGACTGACTGGTGGTCAGCACGCAGACCAGGAACACGCCCAGCGCGAAGATCCACGGCGCCGCGTCGACCCAGTCACCGACCGAATTGGTGATCAGTTCCAGGTGCGCACTGATGAAGGTGTCGGTGAGCCAGGCCAGGCCGAAAAGCGCGATGGCCGAGACCATACCGGCCTTGAACACCGACATGGTCGGGATGTCGGCGACCTTCGGCTTGCTCACCATCAGGATCGCGGTGCCGACCACGAACATGATCATCTCGATGATCGGGGTCATCCCCATGGGCGATCCGTCGGACGCGTCCGGGCGAATTCCCTTGAACAGTCCGAATACCACGATCGCGAGGACACCCGCGAGGAAGATCAGGGCTGCGTTGCGTCCCTGCGTCGACGCCTTCAACTCGACCTTGCTCATCCCGCCCGCGGGAGCTGCGAGTTCCCCGGAAGCTATGCGCGCCTGGATCTCCGGATCCTCGTCGATGTCCTTGCCGAGCCGATTGACGACGATCGAGGACAACACGATGCCGATGATGGCAGCGGGCAACGTGATCTTGATGATGTCGATCAGCTCGAAGTTGTAGGGCGCGACGTCGGTGAGGGTGACCATCGCCGCCATCGCCGCCGACACGGGGCTGCAGGCGAGGGCGACACCGGTCGCGACCACCGACAGTGACAGCGGCCGCGACGGTCGAATGCCGTTGCGGTAGGAGGCGTCGTAGATCACCGGCAGCAGCGGGTACAGGATGTTCGAGGTGCCCGCGCCCACCGAGAACAGGAACGAGACGAGCGGTGCGATCAGCGTGATCTGCTTGGGCCGCTTGGCAATCAGGTTCGCCGCGATCGACACCATCCAGTCGATGCCGCCGGCAGCCTGCATCATCGACGACGCCAGTACGACCGACAGGACGATCAGTAGCGCATCCACCGGCGGGCTGCCGACCGGCTCCCGGAAGACGAACACCAGCACCGCGACGCCCGCGCCGCCCCACAGACCGAGTGCCACACCGCTCGACCGGGTACCCATCACGATGGCGCCGAGCACCACGACCAACTCGAGAACGATCTTCACCGCATCCACGTGGGACCACCTTGTCCGACGCCGGGCGACGACCCGCGGGCCGACCCCGGATGGCTCGGATATTACGCACGCCAGGACATTTCGGTGGGACGAGCAGTTTCGTGTGCCGGAGACGACGAACGGCGCCGACCCCGCTGCTCGCGGGATCGGCGCCGTCTACTCGATCAGTCGGTCAGATGCCGAGCGACTCGGCCAGGAACGGCCAGGACTTGTGCAGGTCGTCCTGCCAGTAGCCCCACGAGTGGGTGCCGTTCGGACGGAAGTCGAAGGTCGCCGGGATCTTCAGCTCGTTCAGGCGCTTGAACAGGTTGTTGGTGCACAGCAGGGTGGCACCCTCGATCGCGCCGCCGACAAGCACCTGGTTCGCCAGCGCGCTCGTGCCGCCGGTCTCCGCCAGGTTCTCGTGCGGGCCGGGCAGTCCGTTACCGGAGGAGACGTAGATCTTGGTGCCGCGCAGCTTCTCGGCGTTGACGACCGGGTCGTTCGCGATCCACGCCGGGTCGTTCTTGGGGCCCCACATGTTGTCGAGGTCCCCGCCGCCACGGGAGGCGACGACGAGATCGATGTACGCGCGGCCGGCCGGGGTGCTGGTCTCGGCGCATCCGCTGTACCCTGCGACGCTCTTGTAGAGGCCGGGCGCGGCGATGGCCAGGTTCAGCACGCTGGTGCCGGTCATGGAGATCGCGGCGAGGGAGTTCACGCCGTTGGCATTGAGCGCGGTGTCGATGATGGGCGGCAGTTCCTTGGTCAGGAAGGTCGTCCACTTGTTGCGACCCAGCTTCGGGTCGTCCTTCTGCCAGTCGGTGTAGTAGCTGAACGCACCGCCGACCGGGGTGACCACGTTGACGTTCTTGTCCTGGAAGAACTGCGCGACGTCGGTGCGTCGCTGCCAGGTGGCGCTGTCCTCGCCGCCACCGGCACCGTTGAGCAGGTACAGCGTGGGCGCCTTGGCGTTGGTGTCCGCCGGACGCTGGATCTTGAGCGGAATGGTCTTGCCCATCGAGGCCGAGTACACGTACGCCGTCACCTGGCGGCCGGTGCCGTCGATACGCTCGAGCTTCGAGCCATTCGGCGACGTCGCGGCCGGGTTGGCGTCGTCGGCGTTGGCGAGCCCGCCCGCACCGAGCAGCGGCAGGACCGTCAGCGCAGCGGTTGCAAGCGCGATGCGACCTGCGCGACGACCCGATCCTCGAAACTTGGGCATGTATTCCCACCTTGACTGTCGACTGCGTGCCAGAGAACTGATCAACTGCGTGTACTTCAACTGCATGCGTTTCAACTGCATGTACTTCAACCGTGTGTATACAGCATCCTGGCCCCACCGTTACCTCGTGGGGCCAGGACGTAATTGCTGCGTGGACAGTGTCACCCGCGCAGCAGCGAGCTGTCCCAAGAATCATAAAAGTAGCGAACGGATTCATCCAGCGCTTCATCCGTCCGGACGACATCCGCGCGAATCGCGGATCGCGTCCGAAACCGGGATGGCCCGGCTCCGCACGTGCGGAGCCGGGCCTTCCGGTCGAACTGGTGAAGCGGGGTAGCCGGACTCAGAAGTCCATGCCGCCCATGCCACCGGTCGGGTCGCCCGCGGGAGCGGCGGCCTTCTCCGGCTTGTCGGCGACGACGGCCTCGGTGGTCAGGAACAGAGCCGCGATGGACGCCGCGTTCTGCAGCGCCGAGCGGGTGACCTTGACCGGGTCGTTGATGCCTGCGGCGAGCAGGTCGCCGTACTCGTTGGTCGCGGCGTTGAGGCCGTGGCCGGCGGGCAGGTTGCGCACCTTCTCCGCGACGACGCCGGGCTCGAGGCCGGCGTTGAACGCGATCTGCTTGAGCGGCGCCTCGAGCGCGACGCGAACGATGTTCGCGCCGGTCGCCTCGTCACCCTCGAGCTTGAGGTCGTCGAGCGCGGGGGCGGACTGCAGCAGGGCGACGCCGCCGCCGGCGACGATGCCCTCCTCGACCGCGGCCTTGGCGTTGCGCACGGCATCTTCGATGCGGTGCTTGCGCTCCTTGAGCTCGACCTCGGTCGCAGCGCCCGCCTTGATGACGGCGACGCCACCGGCCAGCTTGGCCAGGCGCTCCTGCAGCTTCTCGCGGTCGTAGTCCGAATCCGACGCCTCGATCTCGGCGCGGATCTGGTTGACGCGACCGGCGATGGCCTCGGCGTCGCCGGCACCCTCGACGATGGTGGTCTCGTCCTTGGTCACGACGACCTTGCGGGCGCGGCCGAGGAGTTCGAGGCCCGCGGTCTCCAGGGAGAGGCCGACCTCTTCGCTGATGACCTCGCCGCCGGTGAGGATGGCGATGTCGGCGAGCTGCGCCTTGCGGCGGTCACCGAAGCCGGGGGCCTTGATGGCAACCGACTTGAAGGTGCCACGGATCTTGTTGACGACCAGGGTGGACAGGGCCTCGCCCTCGACGTCCTCCGCGATGATCGCCAGCGGCTTGCCGGACTGGATGACCTTCTCCAGCAGCGGCAGCAGGTCCTTGACGGTGGAGATCTTGGAGCTCACGAGCAGCACGTAGGCGTCCTCGAGCACCGCTTCCTGACGCTCGGCGTCGGTCGCGAAGTACAGCGAGATGTAGCCCTTGTCGAAGCGCATGCCCTCGGTGAGCTCGAGCTGCAGGCCGAAGGAGTTGGACTCCTCGACGGTGATGACGCCTTCCTTGCCGACCTTGTCCATGGCCTCGGCGATGAGCTCACCGATGGACGAGTCGCCAGCCGAGATACCGGCGGTGGCAGCGATCTGCTCCTTGGTCTCGACCTCCTTGGCGGTGTCGAGCAGCTTGGCGGTGACTGCCTCGACGGCCTTCTCGATGCCGCGCTTGAGGCCGAGGGGGTTGGCGCCTGCGGCGACGTTGCGGAGACCCTCACGCACGAGAGCCTGGGCGAGCACGGTGGCGGTGGTGGTTCCGTCGCCGGCGACGTCGTCCGTCTTCTTGGCGACCTCCTTGACCAGCTCGGCGCCGATCTTCTCGTAGGGGTCCTCCAGCTCGATCTCCTTGGCGATGGACACGCCATCGTTGGTGATCGTGGGGGCGCCCCACTTCTTCTCGAGCACGACGTTGCGACCCTTGGGTCCCAGCGTCACCTTGACGGCGTCAGCGAGGCTGTTCAGGCCACGCTCGAGGCCGCGACGGGCCTCTTCGTCGAACGCGATGATCTTGGCCATTGCGAAGTGATCCTCCGGATTGGGGGCGACACGCAGGGCGACCGCTCGTCGGGCCGCCCTTTTCACGCGGAGCAACCACTTTCGTAGTTCGCCCCATGTGCGCTGTGGCCGAGCTCGGTGCCCGCGACGGACGACCAGGGGTGTCGATGGATCCCAGTCTCACCGTCCCGACCTGGCACTCACCTATTGCGAGTGCCAAGTGCCTTTTTAGCACTCAGGTGTGACGAGTGCAAGGTCGCGGGCACCGAGCGTGTGCACCTCGACTACCGCATCGCGCAGACCGCGCCGGTGTTCAGGTTGATCGCGAACGAGAGCGGGCCGACGCAGTTCACGCCCGCCGACTCCGCGGTCGCGCCCGAACCCCAGCCCGCGATCGCGAAGGTGGTGTTGCCGTTGTCGGTGCGGGCGTGCGCGATGCCGCCGCCGATCGCGTAGGCGTGCGCCTGACCGGCTGCCTTCGCCCCGCTCAGCGCGACACCGAACCCGGTCGCGAAGGTGTTGGCCGTACCGCCGTCCGCAACGCTGACCGCGGTGCCGCTGTCCATGGCCCCCGCGTTGGCGACGCCGCCGGCGCCGGTCGCGGTCGCGCCGCAGGACGCGTCACCGATGACGTGGATGTCGTTGGCGGCCGGGGGCGAGACGCAGTCGACCCGCGCGGCCGAGGCGACGCCGGTGCCCGCTACCGCGAGGCCGCCGATCGCCGCCACACCGAGCGCAATACTCGCGCCCGCGCGGGCGATCCGGGTACGAGAAATGGACAGGACGCGGGTGCGGGGCTGGATCGACACAGAACTCCTCGAGTAAGGAACGAACGGAAATACCGACGCGACGCTACCCAAGAGTCGGGACCCCGCGGGGGGATCGGCAGATCTCGATTCGGCACCGGTTTGTCCCGGCCGTCACTCGATCAATTCGCCGAGCAGTTCGGGGAGGTCGGCCACCGAGTCGACGACGTGGTCGGGGTCCTCGTCCACCTCGTCGAGAACCCCCTGACGGAACTTGCCGGTCCGCACCAGCACGCCCACGAAGCCGGTGTGTTGAGCGGCGAGCACGTCCCCACGAAGGTCGTCACCGATCATCACCGCCCGGCCGGGTGCCGTGCCCATCAACTCGGCGGCCGCGACGAACCCTGTCGGCGACGGTTTGCCGATCACCACGATGTGGCCGTTGCCCGCCGCCTCCAGGCCCGGCAGGTAGGCACCGGTGTCGATACTGGTGCCGCCCGAGGTCGCCCAGGTCAGTCCGCCCTGCATGGCGACGACCGGCACCCCGTCCAGCATCAGCTCGACGACCCGGCTCAGGGTGGCGTGGTCGAACTCGGGTCCGGCGCCGCCGAGCACCACCACGTCCGGTCGCCGGTCGTCGAACACGATCCCGTCCATGTCCTCGGCAATGTCGCCGTGGTTGATCAGCAGGCACCGCGCGCCAGGATGCGTCGACCGGAGGTACTCCGCGGTCAGCGCCGTGGCCGTGACGACCTCGGTGGCGTCGACGTCCATCCCGCAGTCGCGTAGCGCCGCGGCGATGTCGCGGCGGGTACGCGAGGTGGTGTTGGTGAGGAAGGCCCGGCCGACGCCGAGGTCGCGCACCGCCTCGAGGGTTCGTGCGGCACCCTCGATCGGTTGCCACGAGGTGACCAGCACCCCGTCGATGTCGAACAGCACGCCGTCGATCCGCGCCATCATCCAAGGATAGGGCGGCGACCGTAATCCGCTTGCCCTGCCGGGTGATACTCGTAGCGTGCCGACCTCGGATCCCGCGCCGTTCACCCCCGTCCCCGACCCCCGCCCCACGGATGCCCCGTGGCCGGAGATGGTCTGGCCGATTCCCGACGGCACCGCCCTGTCCGGCACCTCCGTGCGCCTGACCACGCTCGACCCGGCGGCCGACGCGCGTGAACTGTTCCACGCCCTCGACCACGACCGGGTGTGGGCGCATGTGCCGTGGCGTCCGACCGACCCCGAGTCGTTCGAGCAGTTCCTCCGCGTGCGCGGCGCCGAGCCCGCCTGGCACCTGTGGACCGTCCGGACCGCCCGGCCCGTCGGCGACCTGCCCGCGGGCGCGGTGGTCGGGATCACGTCGTACCTCGACGTCGTCCCGCGCGACGCCCGGCTCGAGATCGGCATGACGCTCTACAACCCCGGCGTGTGGAGCACCGCCGTCAACCCGGAGGCCAAGCTGCTCCTGCTCCAGTACGCGTTCGAGGCTCTGTCGGTCGGTCGGGTGCAGCTCAAGACCGACGTCCGCAACACCCGCTCCCAGCAGGCCATCTCCCGACTCGGCGCACAGTACGAGGGAACACTGCGGCGCAGCTTCCGCCGCGAGGACGGCACGGTGCGCGACAGCGTGCTGTTCTCGATCACCGTCGACGACTGGCCGGCCGTGCGCGACCGCCTGACTGACCGGCTCGGGGTCAGCGCGGGGCCCGGCCCCGCGCAGCGAGCGAATTGAGCACGGCCGCAGCCTCTTCGGCCCCGTCGACGGTCACGGTGAACCGGGATCCGCCGCCCCGGGTGACGCGCAAAAAAGCCCGGGTCGACGGATCCGGCCCGGGCTCCCTACTGCGGGAGGAACGGTGCGGCGCTCAGTGCGCGAAGTGCCCGTGGAAGAGGTCGTCGATCTCGCGCGGCGTCAGCAGTCGTTCGAGTTGCTCGCCCGACCAACTCTCCGGCCGACCCTTCAGTCGCGCGGAGGGCAGGAGGGGAAGGGACTGGTGGCGGGGGTGACGCAGAACGTCTGACATCTTCACGACTGGCTCCGGTGCAACTACTGATCGATGCTGGTGTGGATACCCTGTTCATCGCCAGTCCCGCTCTCCGCATTACACCGGCAGGCGATCGCCCTTGACGCGCGCGCGCGATCCGGCAAGATATGCGTGACGCTTGGTATCACACACAGACGAACCGGAGACGAACCAGTGACGAACACCCTCGAAGCGAGCATCGAGATCGACGCCACCCCCGCGGCGGTGTGGACGGTGGTCTCCGACCTCCAGCGGATGGGCCGGTGGAGCCCGCAGTGCAAGAAGATGGTGATCTTCGGCGGCGACGTCAAGCAGGGCACCCGCACCTTCAACATCAACAAGAAGGGCCTGCTGGTGTGGCCCACCAACGCCAAGGTGATCCGGTTCGAGCCGAACACCGCCATCGCGTGGCGCGTCCTCGACAACCACACCATCTGGACGTACGAACTGGTCGCCACCGCGACCGGCACGAAGGTCACCGAACGGCGCGAGGCCCCGACCGGCACCACCAAGATCTCGTCGTTCCTCGTCGACAAGTTCATGGGCGGCACCGCGGACTTCGAGGTGGACATGATCCGGGGCATGAACACCACCCTCGCCCGGATCAAGTCCGAGGTGGAGTCCGCGACCGCCACCTCCCGCTGACCCTGCCCGTCAGCGCTCAGCGCCTTCTCGACAGGAGAGCCGCGACCTCGTGCTGGTCGCGGCTCTCCGCATTCTCCCCGACCGTCAGGGTGCGCACCGAATCCACGTGCGCGTGCTCGCTCTCCGGGATCAGTGCGGTGCCCCGAACATGTTGGTGGCGAACACATCCGACGTGGCCGGCGCGGATGCGGTCACCGAGGTCGGGGACGACTCGCTCGCGCCGCCCGCCGCACCCGGCCCACCGCACGCGGCGCACCCCGCGACCACGGCAACGAGGAGCGCGCCCGGCAGCGCGGACCTCACTGGAGCGAACCCGCGATGGCGTCGAGACCCGCTGCGGCGCAAGCCTGGTCGGCACGACCGTCCGGGGCGCCACCGACGCCGATGCCAGCGATGGAGGCGTTGGCGGACTTCACCGAGACCCCGCCGGCCAGGAACAACGTACCCGGCAGGTCGGCGACTGTGGCGCCGTCACCCTTGGTTCGGTCGGTCAGGTCACTGGTGTTCGCACCGAAAGCCGCTGCGGTGTAACCCTTCTGGCGAGACGCCTCGACCGTGTGCTGGGCCGCGTTGTCGCCGCGGAGCATCGCCTGCACGTTGCCCGCCCGGTCGACCACCGAGACGGTGACGAAGCCGAGGCCGTCGGCCTGGCACTTCGCAAGGGCCGCCTGCGCGGCCTTGCCGGCGGTGGCGACCGTCAGCCGGTTCGACGCGACCGTCCCCTTCGCCGCCTGGTCGGCGGGAGCCTGCGCGGAGACCACGGCGGTGCTGACGGCGGAGGCCGACGCGGCGCTGTCGCCTGCGTCGCCGCACGCGGCGGTCGCCAGGACCGCGGCGAGGGGGACGGCCAGGGCGAGGACGCGGGGCAGGCGGCGGGAGGTGTTCATCGTGGAGACCTTTCGGCAGGGACTGACGTTGACTGCGATCCAGCCTGGCGCCCGCACCCACCCACACGCATCGGGCGGACGACTGCCCTCCCCTCCCCCGTCCGGGGTCGCCGAGATCATCCGAACGGCCGATCCCCCCGGATCGCCCTCTCCGTAAGATCGGGCCGATGGCCAGCCCCGACATCGACCGCGCCGCGCCGGCGCCCGGCCCGATCGACGTCGCGATCCACGTCTCGTTCTACGTGCTGCTGGCGACCTCGACGGCCCGGTACCTGACCTATCACGGCGTCAGCGGCCGGTTCGTGGTGGTCGCGGCCCTGATCGTCGCGCTGGCCGCCCTCTACGCGGTGACCGCGACGCTCTCCCGCCGCGCGGGTGCGTGGCAGCCCTGGGTATGGCCGGTGCTGACCACCTGGGCGGTGCTGGTCTGGCTGGCACCGAGCTTCGCGTGGTGCGCGTTCCCGATGTTCTTCCTCTGCACGCGCGCGTTCGCCAGCGGGACGGCGTACCTGGTCGTCGCGGTGCTCGCCGTCCTCACCAGCGTCGCCTTCTTCAACTTCAGCGGCCGTACCGAGTGGGCTGTGCTCATCGGCCCGATCTGCACGGGCGCCCTCGTCGTCATCGCCTACGGCCAGATCGAACGCGACGGCCGAGAGCGGGTGCGACTGGTCGAGCAGGTCGCGGAGGCTCGGTCCCGGCTCGCCGAGACCGAGCGGGCCGCGGGCGTGCTGTCCGAACGCGAGCGCCTGGCCCGCGAGATCCACGACACCGTCACCCAGGGACTGACCAGCGCGTTGCTGCACCTCGAGGCCGCCGACGCAGCCTGGGACCTGCCGTCCTCGCCGGCGCGGGCAGAGATCCGGATCGCCACCGCGTCGCTGCGTGAGAACCTCGCCGAGACCCGGAACCTGGTGCACTACCTGTCCTCACCGAACCTCGACACCCAGTCGCTGGACGCCGCACTCCTCGACGCGGCCCGCGGCTACGTCCCGACCGCGCAGGTCCGGGTGGTCGGCACCCCCCGGCCGGTCTCCGCCGAGGTCGGGCACGCGCTGCTGCGGATCACCCAGAGCGCGGTCTCGAACGTGGTGCGGCACGCCGCGGCTCAGACTGTGGGGGTGACCCTGACCTACCTGCCCTCGGCGGTGGCGCTGGACGTCTTCGACGATGGCGTCGGCTTCGATCCGAACGTGGTCGGAAACCCCACGACGGAAGGCGGTTTCGGACTCCGGGCGATGCGCCAGCGGACCGTGGCGCTGGGCGGGCAGCTGACCGTGGAGAGCGCTCCCGGCGAGGGCACCGTCGTCGCCGCGCAGGTCCCCTACGACCGGGGCGCCGAATGAGCGCGATCGCCGTCGTCCTCGTCGACGACCACCTGGTGGTCCGGGCCGGCCTGCGCGCGCTGCTCGCCTCCCAGCCCGACCTCGAGGTGGTCGGCGAGGCCGGCACCGGTGAGGAGGCGGTCGCGTTGGTCGGCTCGCTCACCCCGCAGCTGGTGATGATGGACCTCGCGCTCGGCGACGGCATCGACGGCATCGAGGCGATCCGGCGGATCCGCGCCGCCCGCCCCGACCTGCCGGTACTCGTCTTCACCACCTACGACACCGACGCCGACGTGGTCCGCGCCGTCGACGCCGGGGCGATCGGCTACCTGCTCAAGGACTCTGCCCCGCAGGAGATCTTCGCGGCCGTACGGGGCGCGGTCGCCGGCCGCAGCGTGCTGTCCCCGCCGGTCGCGTCGCGGCTGATGCAGCAGATGCGTCGGCCCGCGGAGACGCTGACGGCCCGCGAGGCCGAACTGCTCACCCTGCTCGCCGAGGGCCTGACCAACAGGGAACTCGGCAAACGGCTGTTCATCAGCGAGGCGACCGTCAAGACGCACCTGGCACACATCTACGCCAAACTCGGCGTCGACACCCGGGCCGCCGCGGTGTCGGTGGCACTGCGGCGCGACGGGATCCGCTGACTGTCGGTGGGTGGCGCTAGCGTCCCTCCCCACCGACGGAAGGGCGATCCGATGAGCGCGACAGACCAGGTCATGGCCGATGTGGCGGCGGCACAGGAACTGGCGAACGGCGGCGACCGGGCCGGTGCCCGCACCGCGTTCGCGGAGCTGTGGGAGCGGGTCGGGCCCGACGGCGATCCGCTGCACCGCGTCACCCTCGCCCACTACATGGCCGACGTCCAGGACGATCCGGCAGAGGAACTGGCCTGGGACCTGCGTGCCCTGGATGCGGCGGACTCCCTGACCGACGAGCGGGCCCAGGCCCACCACTCCTCGCTGCAGGTCCGGGGCTTCTACCCGTCGCTGCACCTGAACCTCGCAGCCGACTACGTCAAGGTCGGTGACGAGGACGCGGCCCGCGCCCACCTCGACGCCGCCGAATCCGTGAGCTCCGCGCTGGCCGACGACGGCTACGGTGCCACCATTCGAGGGGGCATCTCCCGGCTCCGGGAACAGCTCGGTTAGCAGGTCGGCGGTGGTGCCGGGCGTCGGGGGTCCCGCTCGGGGGCCCACCTCGGCTAGCCTGTGAGTGCCCGCACACGGCCCATGCCGAGCCCGGGTACCTGCCGTCACCGACAGTAAGAGGAGCTCGTGGCCCGCCGCCCCACCCCGCTTGGCACCCCGCAACCGACCGGCCTCGCGCACATCGCCGACCTGGTCCGGACCACGATCCCGCCGCTTCATCCGGCCGGGCTGCCGTTCGTCCTGCCCCCCCTCGCTGCCGCCGTGCTCGGCCGCAAGCATCCGTGGATCCGGCGCACCGGCCTCGCCGCGGCGGGCGCCAGTGCGGCGTTCTTCCGGCACCCGCACCGGGTCCCGCCGAACCGCCCGAACGTGGTGGTCTCCCCCGCCGACGGCGAGGTCGCACTGGTCGACAACGCGGTCCCGCCCGCCGAGCTGAACATGGGCGACGCCCCGGTCCCGCGGGTGAGCATCTTCCTGTCCGTGCTCGACGTGCATGTGCAGCGCTCGCCCGTCGCCGGCGAGGTCCTGCAGGTCGTGCACAAGTCCGGCAAGTTCCTCTCCGCCGACCTCGCCGAGGCCAGCGACGCGAACGAGCGCAACTCCATGCTGCTGCGCACCGTCGACGGTCACGAGATCGCGGTCGTGCAGATCGCCGGGCTGCTCGCCCGCCGGATCGTGTGCGACGCCAAGGTCGGCGACATGCTGCCGATCGGCGACACCTACGGACTGATCCGGTTCGGTTCGCGCGTCGACACCTACTTCCCGGCCGGCACCACGCTCATGGTGGAGCGAGGACAGCGCGCCGTCGGCGCCGAGACCGTCCTCGCACAGCTTCCGTGAGCCCCCGCGACGTGGTCCCCAGCACGTCCCGGCGCGTCGCGACCAGCGGGCTGCTCCTGCTGCCGAGCACGATCACGATCCTCGCGCTGTGCGCGGGACTGTCCGCGGTGAAGTTCGCGCTGGAGGGTCAGCTCGGCGTGGCACTGGCAATGATCGGCGCGGCCGCGGTGCTCGACTCGCTGGACGGCCGGATCGCGCGACTGCTCGACGCGACCACCAAGATCGGTGCCGAACTGGACTCGTTGTCCGACGCGATCTCGTTCGGCGTCGCACCGGCGCTGGTGCTGTACGTGACCCTGCTCGACGCGGGGAGCGCAGGCTGGATCATCGCCTTGGTCTTCGCGGTGAGCATCGTGCTGCGGCTGGCCCGCTTCAACACCCTGCTCGACGACGACACGGCCCCCGCCTACACCAGTGAGTTCTTCGTCGGGGTGCCCGCGCCCGCGGGCGCGTTGATCGCGCTGATGCCGATCGCCGCCTACGAACAGTGGGGCGACGGCTGGTGGTCGTCGTTCGTGGTGGTGGGCATCTGGACGGTGCTGTCGGCGGCGCTGATCGTCAGCCGGATCCCGACGCTCGCGATGAAGACGTTCTCGGTGCCCAAGCGGATGGCCGCCCTGCTGCTCGTGGGTGTCGCGCTGGCCGCGGCCGCACTGATCACCTATCCGTACGTGCTGCTGATCGTGCTGGTCTTCGCGTACCTCGCACACATCCCGTTCGCGGTCCGATCCAAGCGCTGGGTGGCCGCGCGGCCCGAGGTGTGGGACGCCAAACCCTCCGAGCGGCGGGCGATTCGGCGCGCACCGGCGGGCGGCCGGCTCTCCTCGGCCCGGCTCGGCCTGCGCAGGCCCCGCTAGCGCTTTCCGGGCGACACGCCACTTCCGACGAGACGGGCACCGGTTCCACGTGGAACCGGTGCCCGTCTCGCGTCAATGCCCATGTGCGCCAGCCCCACTAGGCTGGGCTCCGTGACCTCCCCGGAACTCGCGCTCACCGCCCGGCTCAACACCTCCGCCGCCGACGCCCGCCGTGGGGTGGTGCGCCTGCATCCCGAGGCGCTGGCCGCGCTGGGGCTGCGTGAGTGGGACGGCATCGCGGTGATCGGGGCCCGGCGCACCGCCGCGGTCGTCGCCGTCGCGCCCACGGACACCCCCACCGGGACTGCGCTGTTCGACGACGTCACGCTCTCCAACGCCGGACTCAAAGAGGATGCGCGGGTGGTCGTCTCGCCGGTGACGGTGTACGGCGCCAGGACCGCGACGCTGAGCGGATCCGCCCTCGCCACCGGCTCCATCTCCGAGACCACCCTGCGACAGGCGCTGCTCGGCAAGGTGCTCACCGTCGGCGACACGGTCTCCCTGCTGCCGCGCGACCTCGGCCCGGGTACCAGCACGGCGAGCGCCACCCAGTCCCTCTCACGCACCTTCGGCGTGGCCTGGACCTCCGAACTGCTCACCGTCACCGCCGTCGACCCCGCCGGACCCGTGAGCGTGCAACCCAATTCGGCGGTCGGCTGGGGAACCGCGCCGACCACGGCGACCGTGCCCGCACCGGCCCCCGAGTCCGCCCCGGCACCGGCACCGATGCGACCCGCACCGCTGCCCGTGCAGGACCTGGTCGGGGTCGGCGCCCAGTCCGCCAAGCTCACCGAATGGCTCAAGCTGGCGCTCGACGAGCCGGAACTGTTGCACACCCTCGGGGCCTCGCCGCACCTCGGCGTGCTGATCACCGGGCCCGCCGGGGTAGGCAAGGCGACGCTGGCGCGCGCGGTCCTCGCCGGTCGCACAGTCGCCGAACTGGACGGACCGGGGGTCGGCGCGCTGGACTCTGCCACGCGGCTGCAGCGGGTGTCGGACGCGGTCGCCCGCATGGCGCACGAGCGTGGCGTGCTGCTGATCACGGACGTGGACGCGCTGCTGCCGGCCGAGCCGGAGCCGGTGTCCACCCTGATCCTCGACGAGCTGCGCCGCGCGGTGGAGACACCCGGCGTCGCGTTCGTCGCGACCACCGCGCACCCCGACTCCCTCGACACCCGGGTCCGGGGCCAGGACCTGTGCGACCGCGAGCTGACGATCGCGTTGCCGGACGGTGCGACCCGGCGCGCGATCCTGGAACTGCTGCTGCGCAAGGTCCCGACCGCCGACCTCGACCTCGGCGAAGTGGCCTCGCGGGCACCGGGATTCGTCGCGGCCGACCTCGCGGCCCTGGTTCGGGAGGCCGCGCTGCGGGCGGCCTCGCGGGCCAGCAGCAGTGGCGAGGCGCCGAAGCTCGCGCAGTCCGACCTGACTGGGGCGCTCGAGGTGATCCGGCCGCTGTCGCGGTCGGGCACCGAGGAACTGGCAGTCGGCAGCGTCACCCTCGACGACGTCGGCGACATGGTGGAGACCAAGCAGGCGCTGACCGAGGCGGTGCTGTGGCCGCTGCAGCATCCGGATTCGTTTGCGCGCCTTGGGGTGGACCCGCCGCGCGGGGTGCTGCTGTACGGCCCGCCCGGGTGCGGCAAGACGTACCTCGTCCGGGCGCTCGCCAGTTCCGGGCAGCTGAGCGTGCACGCGGTCAAGGGCGCCGAGCTGATGGACAAGTGGGTCGGCGCGTCGGAGAAGGCGGTGCGCGAACTGTTCCAGCGGGCACGCGATTCGGCGCCGTCGATGATCTTCCTCGACGAGGTGGACGCGCTGGCACCGCGACGCGGGCAGAGCGCGGACTCGGGTGTGAGCGACCGGGTGGTCGCCGCGTTGCTCACCGAACTCGACGGCGTCGAACCACTGCGCGACGTGGTGGTCCTCGGCGCGACCAACCGCCCCGACCTGATCGACCCGGCGCTGCTGCGACCTGGTCGGCTCGAGCGACTGGTGTTCGTGCCGCCGCCGGATGCGCAGGCGCGCCGGGAGATCCTGCGAACCTCGGGGCGGTCGGTGCCGCTGGCCGAAGAGGTGGACCTCGACGCGCTGGCCGAGGAACTGGACGGGTACTCCGCCGCAGACTGCTCGGCGCTGCTGCGGGAGGCGGCGCTGGCCGCGATGCGGCGCAGCGTCGACGCCGCCGACGTCACTGCTGCCGACGTCGCGGCCGCGCGCGAGTCGGTGCGGCCGTCGCTCGACCCCGCGCAGGTCGCGCACCTGCAGGCCTACGCCGACAACCGTTGACGGGAGCGGGTCGCGCCCGCTGGCATCGACGCCTCGCCCGAACTGGGGCCTGCACCCGCTCGACGTGAACCTCGCGCAGCGGGACCTGGTCGACCTCGTCGGCACGCAGAGCGCGGCCTACCTGCGCTGACGCGCACTGTGCGCGCCGTTCACCCCAGCTGGGGTGAACGGCGCGCACGGGCGCCGAAGGCGCCTACTTCCAGCGGGCGAGGAGTTCGTTCGCGCGGACGGCCAGGGCGGCCTGCAGCAGCGGGCCGAAGCTGACCCGGCCCACGCCGATGGACGCGTAGTTCGCCTTCTCGCCGCGCACCGGATCGGCAATCGCGTTGACGGGCAACGGCAGTGCCGACGTCAGCTGCCGATACACCTCGTCGCTGTGGAACCCGACCGGGTACAGCACGTCCGCCCCCGCCTCCGCCGCCAGGGTCAGCCGGGCGATGGCCCGCTGGACACGGTCCGCCTCGTCGCCGACCTGCTTGATGAACAGGTCGGTGCGCGCGTTCACGACCACGTGGATACCCACCGCGTCCGCGGCGCGACGCAGCCCGCCGACGAAGTCCGCGTGCTCCTGCGCCTCACGCAGCCGACCGCCCTCGCTGTGCACTGTGTCCTCGATGTTCAGGCCCACCGCACCGACCTCGACGAGGCCGTCGATCAGCCGCCGCGGGTCGAGGCCGTAACCCGACTCGATGTCGACGGAGACCGGCAGGTCCACCGCCGCGGTGATCTGCGCGACCCGGGTCGTCAGCTCCGCGAACGTCATACCCTCGTTGTCGGGCTTGCCGACCGAGTCGGCGACCGGGTGACTGCCGACGGTCAGCGCCGCGAAACCGGCCTCGGCGGCCAGGTTCGCCGACCACGCGTCCCAGACGGTCGGGAGGATCACGGGATTGCCGGGCTTGTGCAGTGCCAGCAGGGTGGTTGCCTTCTCGGTGATCGATGCCATGGTGGTTCCTCGCCTCGTGGAGTGTCGCGTACATCGTGGCACGCCGACGCACCTCGCCCCATCCTTCGAATCACGACATTTCCGTTAGCGTCGACAAATGCCCGTCGACATCCGCACTACCGTCGCCTCGCTCGCCGCACTGCTCGGCGCGGCCCTGGCGGCCTTCGTACTGACCACACCGCCCGGCGGGCACTGGTCGGTCTACGCGTCCGACCGTCAACTCGACAGCTGGCTGGCCGCGCAGCCAACCGGTGTCGCGGTCGGCGCGGTGGTCGCGGTGGTTGCCTGTGTGCTCCTGCAGCGCAGCGGTTCTCGTCGCCTCGGCTGGTCGGCGGCGACACTGGCCGTCGTGGTCCTGATCGGTGCACGGGTCGCGGTCCCCGCCTCGACGAGCTTCGACGCGCTCACCGCGCTGCACTACCTCAAGACCGCCGCCGCCGGAGTACTGCTCGGATCGGTGGTCGCGACTTCGTGGGGCGGTCGGGCCGGGCAGTGGGCGACGGCCCTCGGCGCGATCGCGGGATTCCTGTCGGTGCAGGTGTCCGGGATGGCGACGTTGACGTTCACCACCTCGTCGATCGGGGAGCCGTCCTGGTGGCTGCTCTGGCCCGCAGCGGTTCTCGCGCTCGCGAGCGCGGTTACCGCCGACGCCGGGATGCGGATTCAGCGGGTGGGTGGACGGGACGCGGGCGGCGCCCTGCTGACGATCGTCGCGCTAGCGGTGGTGAACCGACTGCAGCTGTCGTGGATCAACCAGCAGGACAACCACTCCCGACTGCACCTCGGGGTCGTCATCGGGGTCGCAATGGTGGTCGTACTGGTGGCCATCGAGGTGTGCGCGCGACTGGTCGAGCGCGAGTCCGGCGGCGGCGGGTTCCTGTTGGCGACCACCGGCGTCGCGGCGGCCGCGATGCCGGTGCTGGTGGACCTGCGCTACCCGTTCCGGGACGTCGGACCGTGGCCCGCGATCGCGGTGGCGGCGGTCGCGGTGGCGGTCGGGCTGCGACTGTCGGCGCGGTGGCGGACACCGGTCGTCGGGCTCGGGGTGGCGGGACTGGTCCCGCTGGTGGCCGCGATCTGGCCGGACTTCGGGCACGACGGACCGTGGCTGCTGGTGCGACTCGGGGTGATCGGCGTCGGCGCGGGCCTGGCGGTCGGGTCGACGCTGCCGGGACTCGCAGCGGTCGCGGCCGCGGGGTTGGCGATCCCGTTCGTGTCGATGGTGTTCTCTGCCGCGGCGACCGCCGTGACGAGCACCTTCACCTACAGCGGCTCGTACGAACCGCTGCGCGGGGCCACAGCACTCGTCCCGGACTCGGTGGGTCGCGACGACTTCGGATGGACCGCCTACAGCGACTTCTTCGACTACCCGCACTACGACCACCGCAGCGCCGGCATCGCACTGGCCGTCGCGGTCGCCTTCTGCGCGTTCGGGATTCGCGGCCTGCTACGGTCGCAGCCGACGCAACCCCCAGAGGGAGGGCAGCAGGACGAGCCCGGTCACTAGCAACACCAGGGCGGCCTCGGTGAGCTGGAACCGCCGGAACTGACTGTCGGCGTGGTACCGGACCTCGAGGTGGTCGGCGCCCTGGCCGCGCAGGCAGTCGGTGAAGGCCCGCTGCTGTTCCTCGAACAGTTCGTCGCTGCGGGCCTCGTACTCGGCGACGGTCTCGTCGGGACGACCCTCGACGTAGTCGACGGCGTAGGCCTGCTCGCACGACGCGTAGTCGACCGCCACCGGGTCGCCCGCCGTGTTCACGTAGCCCGAGCCGATCGTCCACCCCGGGAACGACGCACCGCTGGACGCGTAGGCCACGTATTGCGCGCTCCCGTCGAGCGGTCGGGCCTCGATGCTCGCCGGTGCGTAGTGCGGACGCGCCCCGACCTGCAGTCCGACCATGCCCGCGGTCGCGACGATCAGCGTCAGCACCATCGCCCCCACCGTGTGCCGGATCACGAGCGCGAACGCGCTGCCCAGGATCAGCGCGAAGAGTGTGTAGGTGCCCGCGGTCGCCCCCGATGCCGGGAAGAGCGGAAACTCGAGACGCGAGTAGTCGAACGGCGATCCGCTCACGTACCCGAAATTGCCTCGGGGCGCGGCCGATCGGGTCCACTCCAACACTGCCCCGAGCACCGCCATCGCGACACTGATCGGTACGAACACCACCAGCACCCGCATCCAGAACCACCGAGACCGGCTCACCGACTGGGTCAGCCCGAGCACGTGGGTGCCCTGCTCGATGTCACGGGAGAACGCCGTCACCCCGACGATCACACCGAGCAGGACCGGCAGCACCGCCGCGAGCACCGCCGTCGCACTGAGCGCCGACTCGGCCCGGCACACCGTCACCGACGTGCCGTAGCACCCGAAGAAGGTGCCGAACGCCCTGGCGCCCTCGGCATTCCGAACAATCGACCCGCAAGCGAACGTCGCGACGGCGAGCAGTGCGATCACCGTCGTCGCCACGACGAGCGTGGTCCGGTACCGCCGCCACGTCACCCAGATCATGCGACCTCCTCCGGCGCGGCCAGATGAGCCAGCACGATGTCGTCGAGGCTCGCGGCCTCGGTGAGCCAGTCGCCGCCGGCCGCTGCGCGCGGCCCCCGGACGAGATGCGTTCGACCTCCGGGCCGCGTCTCGACCACCTCCCCGGCGCCGATGACGGTGGCCGGGTCACCGGAGCCGATCAGGAGGTAGTGCTCGGCGAGCAGGTCGTCGAGGGCCCCGGACAGGCGAATCCGGCCGTGGCCCAACACCAGCAACCGGTCGGCCATCTCGTCGACCTCCGCCAGCACGTGCGAGGAGAGCAGGACGGCGGTGCCCCGCTCGGCGACGTCTGCCATCAGTGTGCGCGCGACCGCTTTGCGGGCCAGCGGGTCGAGGTCTGCGAGCGGTTCGTCGAGCAGCAGCACCTCCGGCCGCCTTCCGAGGGCGAGGGCGAGCGCGACCCGGGTGCGCTGGCCGGGCGAGAGGGTCTTGACCCGTGCTTCCTCCGGCACGTCCGCGTCCGCGACGAGGCCTCGCGCGTAGTCGTGATCCCAGTGGGAGTTGGCGTGCTCGCCGAAGCGGAGCATGTCGGCGACGGTGAACGACCGGTACAGCGGCTTGTGTTGCGCCACATAGGCCAGGCCCGGGCTGATGCCCGCGCGACTGCGGGCGTGTCCGAGCACCGCGACCTCGCCCGAGTCCGCCGCGAGCATCCCGACCGCGATCGACATCAGCGTCGACTTGCCCGCCCCGTTCGCCCCGACCAGCGCGGTGACGCTCCCGCGGCCGACCTCGAAGGTGCAGTCGTGGAGCGCACTCCTGCCCCGAAAGCTCTTGTGCACGCCCCTCATCGACAGCGCGGTCATCGACCCTCCCCAGTTTCGTAGCCGAACTCCGCATCCAGCGCGGCGGCCGTCAACGCCTCGAGGTCGCCGCGGTCCAACCCGGTCGCGACGGCGTGCCCCACCCACCGCGCCAGTTCGGACTCGAGCGCCACCCGCTCGGCCATGCCGGCCTTGGCGAGGGAGCGAATCACGAAGGTGCCCAGTCCCGGTCGCGCCTCGACCAGGCTGTCGTGTTCGAGCTCCCGGTAGGCCTTGTGCACGGTGTTGGGGTTGATGGCGAGCGCGCCGACGACGTCCTTCGCGGTGGGCAACCGGTCCCCCGGCGCGAGATCTCCCCGGCGCAGGGCCTGCTTGACCTGCAGGACGAGCTGAACGTAGGTGGGGATACCCGAACCGCGGTTGATCCGGAAGTCCATCTCACCCACCTTTCACTAGTGAAGTAGTGAAAGGTCAGGGTCACACGGTCGCCGAACGAAAGTCAAGGGTCGGTAAACCGACGGGGACTACCGCCGCACGCAGGCGGCCTTGGCCTCCTCGACCTGCTCGTCGGTCAACGACGGCGCGGACAGCGGTGTGCGCGCCGCGCCCTCGGCCCGCATCCCGTCGAGCACCAGCCCGAGGTAGCGGCGCCATGCCTCGGGCGCGACCGGCCGCGTGAAGTCGATGACGGACTCGATCATCCGACTGACGGTGAACAGGTCGTTGACCGTGACGTCCGGGCGAAGTTCGCCGGCGTCCTGGGCCCTCACGATGAGGGCGTCGACGATGGGCGTCACCCGCTCGCGCGCGCACGCGATCTGTTCGCGACCGTCGTCGGAGGTGAAGAAGACGTCACCCATGCCGCGGTTGAGCGCCATCCGCTCGCAGGTGAGGGCGACGAATTCGACCAGACCGTCCCACGGATCCGCGCACTGCATCGCCCCGGTCGCGGCATCGACCATGTCGTCCATGTGCTGCTGGAACACCCCGTCGACCAGTTCCTGCTTGCAGGTGAAGCGGCGATAGACGGTGCCGACTCCGACCTTGGCGTGCCGCGCGACGTCGTCGAGGGTGATGTCGATGCCGCGGGTGGCGAACAGGTCCGCCGCGGCGTCGAGAATCTTGCGGCGATTGCGCTCGGCGTCGGCCCGCAGCCGGCGCCCTCCTGTGACGGTGCTCACGATATTCATTCTGCCATCCCAGAAATTGCGACATACCCGGACAAACCGCACCGCTCCTGAAAATTAAGTGGAGACATGCCCTCCACTTAGGCGTACGGTGACCTAAGTGGAGCTTACTCCTCCGCTTCCAATCGATCTCGTGCACCGAAACCCGACCCACGTCGAAGGGGTTCCACTCATGACCACCACCACACTCGACCGCCCGGAGGCGGCCCCGGGTTCGACCGAAAGGGAACACCGCCTGCGCTGGTTCGTCATGGCGGTCATCGCCTTGGCCCAGCTGATGGTCGTGCTCGACGCGACCATCGTGAACATCGCACTGCCCGCCGCGCAGAAGTCGCTCGAGTTCTCCGACGGCGACCGGCAATGGGTGGTCACCGCCTACGCGCTCGCGTTCGGCAGCCTCCTGCTGCTCGGCGGCCGACTCTCGGACCTGTTCGGCCGTCGCAACACCTTCGTCATCGGCCTCGTCGGCTTCGCTACGATGTCCGCGGTCGGCGGTGCCGCGGTGAACTTCCCGATGCTCGTCGCCGCGCGCGCCGGCCAGGGCGTCTTCGCGGCCCTGCTCGCCCCAGCCGCACTGTCCCTGCTGGCGACCACCTTCACCAAGCCCGACGAGCGAGCCAAGGCGTTCGGCATCTTCGGCGCGGTCGCCGGCGCCGGCGGCGCGGTGGGACTGCTGCTCGGCGGCATGCTCACCGAGTGGACCTCGTGGCGCTGGAGCATGTACGTCAACCTGATCTTCGCGGCCGTCGCGTTGGTCGGGGCGTTGACGATGATGGCACCGCACAAGGCCGAGCACCGACCCAAGCTCGACCTCCCCGGCACCATCTCGGTCTCGGCGGCGCTGTTCAGCATCGTCTACGGCTTCTCGCACGCCGAGTCGCACGGCTGGTCCAACCCGGCCACCCTCGCCTGGCTGGTCGCGGGCGCGGTCCTGCTGGCGGTGTTCGTCGTCATCGAGACCCGCGTCGCGCACCCGTTGCTGCCGCTGCGCATCGTCCTCGACCGCACCCGCGGCGGGGCCTACCTGGCGATGTTCATCGCCGGAACCGGCATGTTCGCGGTGTTCCTGTTCCTGACCTTCTACATGCAGACCGTGCTGCAGTACAGCCCGATCGTCACCGGAGTGGCCTACCTTCCGATGGTGGTGGGCATGGTCACCGCGGCAACAACCTCGACAGCGGTGCTGCTGCCGCGGATCGGGCCGCGGCCGCTGATGAGCACCGGCCTGGCCATTGTCGCGATCGGCATGGTCGTGCTCACGCAATTGACGGTCGACAGCACCTACGCCCTGCACATCCTGCCCGGCCTGGTCCTGGTCGGTTTCGGCATGGGCATGGTCTTCGCTCCCGGCATGCAGGGCGCGATCACCGGCGTTGACCCCGAGGACGCAGGAGTGGCCTCGGCGACTGTCAACACCATGCAGCAGGTCGGCGGCTCGATCGGTACCGCACTGCTGAGCACCATCGCCGCGACCGCCGCGTCGAACTACCTGTCCGGCACGGTGCCGACCCCGCAGCTGCAGGCACTCGCCGCGGTACACAGCTACACCACCACCTTCTGGTGGGCGGCCGCGATCTTCGCCGCGGGGGCAGTGATCTCGGTGTTCCTGCTGCCCGGCGGCAAGCTGCCCGCACCCGCCGAGGGCCAGGAGGGTCAGCTCGCGATGGCCCACTGAGCCCGCCCGGTCCGACGACGGCGACCACGTCCCCACACCCGTGGCGGACGTGGTCGTCATTCGGATCAGGAGCCGGACCGGGAGTGGTCGCCTGCGGGGCGACGGGGCACTCGCACAGTTCGTCCGGTTCGTTCTCGTCGGCGGGTCGAGCAACATCACGCGAGCGATCCTGGTCGTCGCGGTGAGCGCCGGTGTCGGTGTGTTCCGGTTTCTCGCACTGCGTGGCTGGGTGTTCTCGTAGGGACCCGGCCGGACAGTCCCTGGTCGCGAGGAGCAGACCTCGTCAGTCGTCCGTTGCTCACCCGCCGCCGACGCCGGCGAGGAAGTGATCCAGGCACCGCTCGGCGATCGCGGTGATCGTCAGCGACGGGTTCACCAGCCCCACCGACCCCGGGATCAACGCACCGTCGACGACGTAAAGGTTCTCGTACCCCTCGACCCGGCCCTCGTAGTCGCAGGCCTTACCCATCACCATCCCGCCGAGGCCGTGATAGGTCGACGCACTGCCGAACCCGGCCAGCCGGGTGTACACCGGAATCCCGTTGGCGGGGAAGCCGTGTGCGACGTCGGCCCGGTCGTGAAACGTGCCCGCGAACCGTCGCGCCCGGGTGTCCAGGTCGCTGCCCTCACCGAAGGGATAGTTCAGCTCCGCCTGCCCGGTCGCGACGTTGTAGTCGATCGAGCCGCGATCCCGCGTGATGGCCTGGATCAGGTTGGTGCTGGTGTTTCCGCCCGCGATGTCCGGGAACGGCGCAGCCTGCCAGGACATCGAGATCGGCCCGTCAGGGAACTCGTCGTCGTAGAGCAGCGCCACACCCGGCCCGGCCTGCTTGCTGCCGTACTCGCGGTGAGTGAGAGTCCGCGAGATGAGGAAGTCGCCGTTGTTGCCGAATCCCTTGCCAGCGTGCTCGTTCAGCCGCGGCAGCCAGCCCTTCGCCTTCGCGGTGACCATCAGCGCGCTGGTGTGGAACGACCCGGCCGCCACGAACAGGTAGTCCGCGACCAGGCGCTTGGTCTCGAGCACCGTCCCGTACTCGTCGATGTGCCGGGCGGTGACCTCGAACTTGGTGCCGCCCTCCACTTCCCGCATCTCGATCACCTCGTGCAGGGGCAGCACGGTGACGTTCCCGGTGGCCTCGGCGCGCGGCAGGTAGTTGTGGTCGACGCTGTTCTTCGCACCGGAGTTGATGCCGTACGGGCCCTCGCCGACCGTCACCGACGGTCGCCGGGTGCCCGCGAGCTCGGCCCGCACCAGGTCCCAGTCGACGCAGAAGTCGTGAAAAGTGGGCGTGCCGCCGAAGTCCGCGACGTCGGCCAGCCAGGACCGCGCACCCACGTACTTCGGGTTCGCCAGCAGGTCGGCGGGCAGCGGCGAGGTGCCCAGCATCGCCCGAGCCCGCGGGTAGTACACCCGGTCCAGTTCGCCGTAGTCGATCTGCCGGGGGAAGATCTGTTCGAAATCCTGCCTGCGCGGCTGCGGGGTGTAGGCCCCGAACACCAGCGACCCGCCGCCGACGCCCGCCCCGTAGACCGCGTTGATGCCGTTGCCGTTCACCTGGTCGACCACCCCGGCGTAGCGCTGAATCGGCTGGAACTGGGTGAGCGGGTTGATGTACGGCCGGTCGCTGAACCACGCCGACCGCCCGTCCGGCGCGTCGAGCGTGGCGAAGGTGTTGCCCGCCGGGTCGATCGGCCATCGACGACCACGCTCGACGACGGTGGTCTCGATGCCCGCGAGTCCGAGCCGCAGCGCCGAGACCGCACCCGCGAACCCGCTGCCGATCACGATCGCGGTCCTGCCGCCGGGCGGCGCGGCCTGTGCCGCAGCGGTGTGGGTGGCGAGCGGGCCGAGCGCCGCGGCGCCAAGGCCGAGCGCGGCACCGCGCAGAACGGTACGACGGGACAAGCGAGGCGAGTCCATCTCCGGAATCTAGCCCTCACCGCCGCGGGCGGGAGGGGGAATCGTCAGGCGCCCGCGCCGTCCACGAACGCAGTGTCGAGCACCCGCCTGCCCCGCGGGCTCACTTCTCGGGACGGATCACATTCCCCAGCAGAGGCCGCCGGGATGGTTGAGGCAGCTGCCCGGATTGAGCTTGAGGTAGACAGCCAAGAGGAGATCGTTGGCGACGTCACTGGATCCGGCCGCCTCGGTGGATCCGGCCACGGAAGTGACGCCGAGGGAACCGGCGGTCACGGTGGATTCGGAGGGGGTGGCGCCCGCAACGCCAGATCCAGCGGCGAGGCCACCGGCGAGCACGGCCGACGCGACGACCATGGATGCGATACGACCGATCGTTGGACCGCGCATGTATCAAGCTCCGTTCAGCAGGTGATCAGATGGGGACGCGTCGCAAGCGAGGCTTTCGCCGATCCTGAATACGCTGTCGCGTCACCCTACTGCCCACAAGCCGGTCCGATACACGAATCCATATATGCTGCGGCACTAATCAATTCGCTAAACACAATGAACAGCTCGGTGCCCGGCACCGCGTGGACCCGAATCGCCAAACCCGCCTGACTCACCACATCGTTCGACCGAATGTCACCTTCATTCACTGGGCTGACTGAGCGGATGTGACATTCGGCCGTCTCGAAGGAGGTGACCGGATGCTTCCGCGAATGTTGCACCCCTCCAGCATGTCTCGACAGCCGCCATGCCACAGGCCGGGCCGGTCACCCATCAGGCGCAGGGCGGCCTCGGTCCAGTGCCGTTGGCGTCCATCCGCGTCGGTGACCCTTGCCGCGGCGACCTCGATTGTCAGTCCACCAGGCCGAGGGCCCGCAGCCGCTCGAACACCAGCCGCGAACCGGGGGCCGACTCCGGCATCGCCGCGTACTCGTCGGTGGTGAAGTAGCGGAGCTCCGCGATCTCACTGGTTGCGGTCGGCTCGGTGGTCAGGTCCGCGAGGTAGCAGGTCATGTGCAACCGGGTGCCCGGCGGATGCCCGAACGCCTCGGCCTCGAACACCCCCAACGTCTCGAGCGTCCCGGCCACGATCCCGGCGTCGAGTTCCTCGCGAATCTCCCTGTGCAGGGCCTCTTCCGGGCTCTCCCCGGGGTCGATCTTCCCGCCCGCCATGTAGAAGGCGGACTTGCCCGCGGACCGCGCCTGCAGCATCCGGCGGCCGCGAATGTGGGCGAGGGCGACGGTCCTGATCTCGGCCATCCCCACAGGCTACAGGCGCCGACACGGCCGAAGCCGCCTCCGACCGGCGAGTTCGCATCCCCTAAACTGGACTCCGGTCGCCCGGGTACTCCCGGGCGTATCGACACCCCGCCGCCACCCGAAACACGACACGACGGAGTGCCCTTTGCTCACCATTTTGTTCGCCCACGCGATCGCCGCCGTCCTGGCGCCGCTTGTCGTGCGAGCAATGGGGCGCAACGCATTCCTCCCACTGTCGCTGGTGCCGCTGGCCTCCCTGGTCTGGGTGATCCGGAACTGGGGCACCGAGCAGTCCCTGCACATCCAGTGGGCGCCCGCCCTGTCGATGGACATCGACATGCGCTTCGACGCCCTGGCCGCGATCATGTCGGCGCTGGTCCTCGGCATCGGCAGCCTGGTCCTGGTCTACTGCTCGCGCTACTTCACCGACGACGAACCGCGCCTCGGCATCTTCGCCGCCGAGATGGTCGCGTTCGCGGGCGCCATGTTCGGCCTGGTGACCAGTGACAACATGCTGATCCTCTACACCTTCTGGGAACTGACCACGATCCTGTCGTTCCTGCTGGTCGGTCACTACGCCGAACGCGCGACGAGCAGGCGCGCCGCCACCCAGGCCCTACTCGTGACCACCGCGGGCGGCCTGGCGATGCTCGTCGGGTTCATCATCCTCGGCCAGGTCGGCGGCAGCTACCGGATCTCCGAACTGCTCGCGGACCCGCCCGGCGGCTGGCTCGCCGGCATCGCCGTGGTGCTGGTGCTGATCGGTGCGCTGTCCAAGTCCGCGATCGTCCCGATGCACTTCTGGCTGCCCGGCGCGATGGCCGCCCCGACCCCGGTCAGCGCGTACCTGCACGCCGCCGCGATGGTCAAGGCCGGCGTCTACCTGGTCGCGCGGCTCGCGCCCGGCTTCGCAGACTCCGGCCCGTGGCGGATCACCGTCATGACCCTCGGCCTCGCCACCATGCTGCTCGGCGGGTGGCGGGCCATGCGCGCGTTCGACCTGAAACTGATCCTGGCGTTCGGCACCGTCAGCCAACTCGGCTTCCTGGTCACCCTGGTCGGGACCGGCAGTCGCGACGCCGCCCTGGCCGGCATGACGCTGGTCGTCGCGCACGCGATGTTCAAGGCCGCGCTGTTCATGGTGGTCGGCATCATCGACCACACCACCGGCACCCGCGACCTCCGCAAACTCGCGCACCTCGGGAAGCGTGCCCCGGTGCTGTGTGCGGTCGCGATCGCCGCGGCGGCGAGCATGGCCGGGCTGCCGCCGTTCCTCGGGTTCGTCGGCAAGGAGGGCGCACTGGAGGCGATCGCGACCACCGACGTGCTCGCACCACCGGTCCGCGTGCTGGTTCTCGCCGCGATCGTGGCCGGCTCGATCCTCACCGTCGCCTACAGCGTCCGCCTGATCTGGGGCGCGTTCGGCCGCAAGCAGCTCAGCAGCCCGAGCCCTGCGGTGGCCGGCATGCACCCGGCCGGGCCGCTGTTCATGTTCGTGCCGACCCTCCTCGCCGCCGGCGGACTCGCGGCCGGCCTCGCCGCCCCGGTCATGGACCGACTGCTCACCCCGTACTCGCGGACCCTGCCGGCGGGCGAGCACGCCGACTATCACCTCGCGCTCTGGCACGGCTTCGGCCTCGCGCTCTGGCTGACGGTCCTCGTGATCGCCGGCGGTGTCGCGCTGTACTTCGCCCACCGCCGGATCAGCAGGCTGCGCTTCGAGCACTCGCCACTGGGCAACGCGGACCGGATGTACGACGCGACGCTGCGGGCGATGGACACCCTGTCGATGCGCCTGACCGGCACCACCCAGCGCGGTTCGCTGCCGCTGACCCAGGCATCGATCCTCGTCACCCTCGTGCTGCTGCCGACGATCCTGCTGATCCTCGGCACCGACACCGGAATCTCCCTGCGCCTGTGGGAGTCGCCGATCCAGTTCGCGGTCGGGCTGATCATGATCGCGGGCGCGCTGGCCGCGACCGTGATGCGCAACCGCCTGGCAGCCGTCATCCTGGTGGGCGTCACCGGCTACGGCTGCGGCGTCATCTTCGCCCTCGACGGCGCCCCGGACCTGGCACTGACCCAGTTCCTGGTGGAGACCCTGACGCTGGTGATCTTCGTGCTGGTGCTGCGCAAGCTGCCCGCCGAGATCGACGAACGGCAGTCGGTCGGGTTCAAGCTGCCCCGCGCACTGCTCGGCATCGCGGTCGGCCTGACCGTCACCGTCATCGGCGCCTACGCGATGAACGCCCGCAGCACCGACCCGATCGCTCTGCAGCTGCCCGACCTCGCGTACCACCTGGGCAACGGCAAGAACGTGGTCAACGTCCTGCTGGTCGACATCCGCGCCTGGGACACCCTCGGCGAGATCTCGGTGCTGCTGGTCGCCGCGACCGGCGTCGCGTCGCTGGTGTTCCGGAACCGCCGGTTCGGCAGCGCACCGCGCGTGTCCGACGCACCGGGGGCCGAGGACGCCGCGTCGAGCTCGGAGACCACCTGGCTGCGCGGGGGCGATCTGATCGACCCCCGGCACCGGTCGTTGGTCCTCGAGGTCACCACCCGGATGATCTTCCCGACGATGATGGTGCTGTCGGTGTACTTCTTCTTCTCCGGCCACAACGCGCCCGGCGGCGGGTTCGCCGGCGGCCTGACCGCGGGCCTGGCGCTGGTGCTCCGGTACCTGGCAGGCGGACGGTACGAACTCGGCGAGACGGTCCCGATCGACGCCGGCAAGATCCTGGGCCTCGGTCTGATCTTCTCGGCGGGCACCGCGCTGGCATCGCTGTTCCTCGGCGCACCCGCGCTGTCCTCGGCCACCCTCGAGGTCACCCTCCCGCTGCTCGGGCACATCAAGATGGTGACCGCGATCTTCTTCGACCTCGGCGTCTACCTGATCGTCGTCGGCCTCGTCCTCGACGTGTTGCGCAGCCTCGGCGCGCGACTCGACGCGGAGGTCGAGACCGCACCCGCCCGGAGCGCCGGCGGACCGGAGGTGACGACACGATGAACGCGAACCTCGGCTTCCTGGTCGTGGTCGGCATCCTCGTCGCGTGCGGGGTGTACCTGCTGCTCGAACGCAGTATCACCAAGATGCTGCTGGGCCTGCTGCTGTTCGGCAACGGCGTGAACCTGCTGATCCTCACGGTCGGCGGGCCGCCCGGCAGCGCGCCGATCGTCGGCCGGTCCAATGCCGTCTACGACAGCATGGCCGACCCGTTGGCGCAGGCGATGGTCCTGACCGCGATCGTCATCACGATGGGCATCGCCGCGTTCGTGCTGGCCTTGGCGTACCGGTCCTACAAGATCAACACCAAGGACGCCGTCGACAACGACCCCGAGGACACCAAGGTGCTGCGTCGGCGGTCCCCCGCCGAGGCCCCGGACCACGACCGCTCCGACGACCCGATCACCGGCGACTCCACCTTCAGCGGTGACGCCTTCGACGACAAGGGCAACCCCATCCCCCTCGAACAGCTCACCAACCTCGAAGACCTCGAGGTGTACGAGGACCTGCGCGAAGGCGACTTCGACGAGTTCGACCCGGACGGCGACGACCCGGTGCGGACGCCGGGCGGTGACCGCCGGTGACGCTGCCCGACATCAGCACGCTGACCCCGCTGCCCGTGCTCATCCCGATGCTGGCCGCCGCCGTGACCCTGGTCGGCGGGCGCAAGCCCCGGTTCCAGCGCGCGGTCACCATGCTCGCGCTGGTGCTCGGACTGATCGTGTCCTGCGCGCTGCTCTACCTCGCCGACCGGGACGGCATCTCGGCGCTGCAGGTCGGTGGCTGGGACTCGCCGATCGGGATCACCCTGGTCGTGGACCGGCTGTCGGCGATCATGCTGGTCGTCTCGTACATCGTGCTGCTCGCCGTCATGGGCTTCGCGGTCGGGCAGGGCATCCACGACGGCACCGAACGCCAACCGGTGTCGATCTTCCTGCCGACGTATCTGGCCCTGACCGCGGGCATCTCCAACGCGTTCCTCGCCGGGGACCTGTTCAACCTGTACGTCGGGTTCGAGGTGCTGCTCGCCGCGTCGTTCGTGTTGCTGACCCTCGGTGCCAGTGCCGACCGGGTGCGCGCCGGTGTCTCGTACGTGATGGTCTCGATGGTCTCGTCGCTGATCTTCCTGGTCGGCATCGCGTTCGCGTACGGCGCGACCGGCACGCTGAACCTGGCCCAGATGGCGCTGCGCCTGGACGACATCCCGACCGGCACGCGGACCGCGATCTTCGGCGTGCTGCTCGTTGCGTTCGGCATCAAGGCCGCGGTGTTCCCGCTGTCGACGTGGCTGCCCGACTCGTACCCGACCGCGCCTGCGCCGGTTACCGCGGTCTTCGCCGGCCTGCTCACCAAGGTCGGTGTGTACGCGATCATCCGGGCACACTCACTACTGTTCCCGAACGGCGAACTCGACAACGTGCTGATGGTGTGCGGCCTGCTGACCATGGTGGTCGGCATCCTCGGCGCGATCGCCCAGTCCGACATCAAGCGACTGCTCTCGTTCACCCTGGTCAGCCACATCGGGTACATGGTGTTCGGCATCGCCCTGTCCACCGAGCAGGGGCTGTCCGGCGCGATCTTCTACGTCGCGCACCACATCCTCGTGCAGACCACCCTGTTCCTGGTGGTCGGGCTGATCGAACGGCAGGCCGGCTCGTCCTCGCTGCGCCGGCTCGGCGGGCTGGCCGCGGCGAGCCCGGTGCTGGCCATCGTGTTCCTGGTGCCCGCGCTGAACCTGGGCGGCATCCCGCCGTTCTCCGGGTTCATCGGCAAGATCGCGCTGCTGCAGGCCGGCGCCGCGCACCCGAGCGTGCTGTCCTGGGTGCTGGTCGCGGGCGGCACCGTCACCAGCCTGCTCACCCTGTACGTGGTGGCCCGGGTCTGGACCAAGGCATTCTGGCGGGCGCGCGCCGACGCCCCCGAGGGCGACCTGGCCGACGTCAGCCCGTCCGCGCTGATCGACGAGTCCGAGGAGGACATCGCGTTCGACGACCGCGCCGACGTCGGGAAGATGCCCATGCTGATGCTGGTGCCCACCATCGCGCTGGTCGCGGTCGGGATCGCCCTGACCGTGTTCGCCGGCCAGATCATCGACATCACCGACCGGGCCGCGGTGGACCTGCAGGACCGCTCGATCTACATCGACGCGGTGCTCGGCCCCGGCCACGGCGAGACGCCGACCGCGGCGGGAGGTGGCCGGTGAACCGCGAACGCGTGGTCCGGGTCGGGGTGCTGATCTGGCTGACCGTCGTCTGGGTGCTGTTGTGGGGAAACGTCTCCGTCGCGAACATTCTCGGCGGCCTCGGCGTCGGACTGCTGATCATGGCCCTGCTGCCACTGCCGCGGGTGCCGGTCGAGGGACGTATCCACCCGTGGTCGATCGTCAAGCTGGTCGGACTGTGCATCGTGTACGCCGCCCAGTCCAGCGCGCAGGTCGCGTGGCTCGCGGTGCGGCCCGGTCCGGCCCCGATGACCGGGGTGTTGCGGTGCCGGCTCGCGATCAAGTCGGACCTGGTGCTGACCCTGTGCATCGACGTGCTCAACCTGATCCCCGGCACCATGGTGCTCGAGGTCGACCAGGTCAAGCGGACCGTGTACGTGCACGTGCTGGACGTCGGCACCGACAAGGCCGTCGACCAGTTCTACCGCACGGTGCGCCAACTGGAGCGGCTGTTCATCGCCTCGTTCGAGCGGGACGACGAGTGGCAGCCCTCGCCCTGGCACGAGCACAACCCCGCCTTCGACCCCACCGCCAGGGAGGACCAGCCATGACGACAGTGCTCGTGATCGCCGGGGTGATGCTCTCCGTCGCCGCGGTGATGACCTCGTACCGGCTGCTCGCCGGCCCGGCCACGCTGGACCGGCTGGTCGCGATGGACACCCTGGTCGCGGTCGCGATCTGCGGGCTGTCCGTGTGGGCGGCGTTCAGCATGGACACCACGCTGGTACCGGCCATCGTCGCACTGTCCCTGGTCGGCTTCGTCGGCTCGGTGTCGGTGGCCCGCTTCCGGGTGCGTGACGACCAGTGAGCGCCGTGCTGGACGTCGTCGCCGCCGTCGCGATCCTGCTCGGCGCGCTCCTCGCCATGACCGCCGCGATCGGGATCGTGCGCTTCCCGGACACCCTCTCGCGCATGCACGCCGCGACCAAGCCGCAGGTGATCGGCCTGGTGCTGGTGCTGATCGGCGCGGTGATCCGGCTGCGCGGCAACGTCGACATCTGGATGCTGATCCTGGTCGGACTGTTCACCTTGCTGACCGCGCCGGTGATCGCACACACCGTCGGTCGGGTGGCGTACCGGGAGCAGCGCGGCCGGGACGGGTTGGGAATCGTCGGGGAGCTCGAGCGCCCCGACGAGCGCGAGTAGTCGCGTCGCGAGCTAGTCGTTTTCACACGATTTCGACACGGAACCACATCACAACGACTAGCTCGCGGAGACTCAGATCGGCAGGTCGGTCGCGCCCCCGGCCAGCAACGCCGACGCCACCCGTTCGAGCAGTTCGTCCGGGTGCCGCACGACCAACTCCTTCGTTGCGACCACCACGTCCCAGCCGAGGCGACGAATGCTGTTGCGACGCCTGACGTCCCGGGCGTACCGGTCGCGCTCACGGTGAAGGTCGCCGTCGTACTCGAGCACCACCCGATACTCCGGCCAGGCCATGTCCACCTGGGCGACCAGCCGGCCCCTGTCGTCCACGAGAAGGAACTGGGTGTCCGGTTTGTCGAATCCCGCGCGCACCACGAGTAGTCGAGTACGGGTCTCCCACGGCGACTCGGCACCCCGCGGGAGATCTGCCATGGCGTCACCGATTGCAGCAGGGTCGACCGTCGGATCGGACCGAACGGCGGCTTCGATTCGTGGCCCATCGCGGCAACCTAGCCGCGCGCTAGTCGTTTTCAGGCGATCTTCGCAACAATTCCTACCAGAACAACTAACTCGCGACGGGAGCCGGCTCCTGAGCGCGTTGCCCGCCCCAGCGCCCCAACGCGGACTCCGGGGCCGCGAAGAAGCTCGCATAGAACGCGACGGACACACCGACGAGCAACCCGAGGATCAGCGGCGCCGAGATCACCGGGTACGCCGCGATCGGGACGGCCAGGTACCGGTAACTCGCGAGCAGGGCAGCGAACGCGACCGCCCCGCCGACCACCAGCCGCACCCGGAACCGGCCCCAGCCCCGCTCGGGGTCGCGCAGCGCCGACTCGAGGGTCAGGCACAGCACTGCGCCGGCGACGAGGTCGACGCCGTAGTGGTAGCCGAAGCCGAGTGTCGCCATCAGCGTGCACGCCAGCCAGAAGGCGCCACCCCAGCGCAGCCACCGCGGACCGCGACGGGAGTGGATGAAGATCGACATCGCCCAGGCGGTGTGCAGGCTGGGCATGCAGTTGCGCGGCGCGGGGCTGTCGAACACGAACGACGACGGGTCGGTCCCGGTCGGCACGATGGTCGGCCACAGGTTGGCCAGCTGGGAGCCGTCGCCCGCGGTGCCGTACGCGAAGTCCGGCCCGACCACCGGGAACAGCAGGTAGAAGATCGGGCCGATCAGCCCGATCGCGAGGAAGGTCCGCACCAGGTAGTGCGACGGAAAGCCGTTCCGGAGCTGGTAGAGCGCGACCACGATCGCGGCGACCGGCAGCTCGATGTACACCCAGTGCAGCACGCCGTAACCGACACTGCCGAGCGCGTCGACGACCTGCCCCATCACCCACGACGGGCTGCCCAGCGCCCGATCGGCCAGCTCGACGTACTGGTCGAGCACCGCCGGCCGCGTCATCACGGTGATCTGCAGCCAGACGTCCCCGACCTTCGTCGCGACGATCAGCAGGGCGCCGAGCGCGACGCCGCGCAGGGCGCTCGCGCGACGCTCCCCCGCCCACCGGACGGCGGCGACCACACCGATCCCGGTGAGCACCAGGGTCGGTCCGTTACCGATCGCCACCGGACCGTCGGCCGCCAGCCGGCCGACCAGGAACGCCACGTCCAGTCCCAGCGCCGCGCCGAGCGCGAACAGCCGCTGCCGGTTGGTCAGCCCGACCAGGGCGAGCGCCAGTCCGGCCCAGGGCACGGACATCGATTTGGGGGTGCCCACGAAGTCCCGGGCGAGCGACTCCAGCGGACCCTCGAATCCGTTGTTCGATGCCACGACCTGAAGTGCGACCAGCACGGCGACGAACACGACGACGGCAATGGTGACCAGGGTCGGGCGGCCGTTCCGGGACGGTCGCCACGGCGCAGCGGCGGGCGAGTCGTCGATCAGCACCTGTACATAGTAAACGGTGCGTGAACAGGGACTTAACTGTCGAGCTCACGCACGAGCGCGTCGACGACGGCGGTCAGGTCGCCGTCCGCGGCCGCCGCGACCGCGCGCTGGCGTTGGTACGACGCGCCGCGGCGCGGGATGTCGGCGACCGCGGCCAGCTCGTCCGCGCAGCCGAGCTCGCGCGCGATCGGCTGCAGCTGCTCGAGCAGGTCGTAGAGGTCCTCGGTCACGAGGCGCTCGTTGCTGTCGGCGTCGAGGATGATCTCCGCGTCCAGTCCGTACCGCGCGGCCCGCCACTTGTTCTCCTGCACGTGCCACGGCGGCATCCCCGGCAGCTCCAGTCCCGCGTCGAGCTGCCTGTCGAAATGCACGACCAGGCAATGGGTCAGCGCGACGAGTGCGCTGAGTTCGGCGGCCGTGGAGACACCGTCGCAGACCCGCACCTCGATCGTGCCCCACTGCGGCGCCGGGCGAATGTCCCAGTGCAGCGCGCCGAGTCGCTCGATGACACCGGTCTTCATCTGGTCGTGCACGAATCCCTCGAACTGAGACCAGGTTTCGAACTGGAACGGCAGTCCGGCGGTGGGCAGTTGCTGGAACATCAGCGCGCGGTTGCTGGCGTACCCGGTATCGACGCCCGCCCACATCGGCGAGGACGCCGACAGCGCGAGCAGGTGCGGGTACTTGACCAGCAGCGCGTTGATGATCGGGAAGACCCGGTCCACCGAGGACACCCCGACGTGCACGTGCACTCCCCAGATCAGCATCTGGCGACCCCACCACTGGGTGCGCTCGATCATCTCGTCGTAGTGCGGGTTCGGGGTGACCTGCTGCGCGGACCACTGCGCGAACGGGTGAGTGCCCGCGCACATCAACTCGACGCCCTCGCGGGCGGCGGCGCGGCGCAGCAGTCGCATGGTCTCGTCCAGGTCGTCCATCGCCTCGGCGGTGGTCGCACAGATCCCGGTGACGAGTTCGACGGTGTTGCGCAGGAATTCCTTGTGCAGCCGCGGCGGCGTCGCCCCGGCGAGGGAGTCGGCGGCGGCCAGCACCTGGGCGGCGGAGTTGGAGAGGTCGCGGGTGGTCGGGTCGACCAGTGCGATCTCCCACTCGACGCCGATCGTGGGCCGGGGTGAACCGGCGAAGTGGACTGCCACAGTGCAGATCCAACCACAGCGAACGCACCGACGCCGCGACCGGGAACTGGCATGTGGCCAGCATCTCGACGGTCACGGCGTCGGGCACGACAACGCGGCGGCGGGCGCCGCGCGGGCGACTACTTCAGGACTGCACAGGCGACGCGAGCACCGGCGTCACCGGTCTTCATCGTCTCCTCGTCCGGCCCGCCGGGGGCGTACCGGGCCGGGATGTTGCCGAAGTTGTCGGCGCCGGCGTGCACGACGATCGCGGTGCCCGCGCCGTTGTTGCGCAGCTCCTCGATGGTGATCGTGTCGGTGGTGGTCATCAGGTCCGCGGAGCCGTCCTGACGCACCTGCAGCGAGGCGAGGTCGCCGCTGGACGGGTGGCCGGTGTGGCCCGAGGCCTGGAAATGTCCACCCGCGGAAAGGAAGTCGCCGGGCGCGCCGCCGGTGGGGGCCACCGAGTTGGTCTCGCACTTGCCCACCGAGTGGACGTGCAGTCCGTGGAAGCCGGGGGTGAGACCGTGCGCGGACACGGTGACCACCAGGTGGTCGCCGGACTGCACGAAGCTCACGGTGCCCGCCGCGTCGCCGTGCGAGTCCTTGAGCGGGGAGGTGATCCGGTCGGCGGCGGAGGCGCCCTCACCGGGGCCGCCACCCGAACCGGGGGCACCGGCGGGCGCGGGCACGCCGGTCCACACGGCAGGCGTGGTGCCGGGAACCGAGCTCGGCTCCTGGCCGTTGCTGCAGGCGGTGAGGCCAACGGCCGCGATCGCGACCATCGGGGCGACGACGCGCCAGGACACGCGGCCGGCAGTGTTCGTGTCGCGTCGGGTAAGCAAGGCCATCAAACCGCTCCTTCGAGATGGGGCTGAAAGTGCTCTGATCATAGCCAGCCGGGCGATCCGGCCGACCGGTGGTCTACGACGCCCGATAGTTGACCACGCGGCCCCCTGCCCGACCGTCGAATCCCTAGGGCGAGGTGACGATCACGATGACGCCCGGCGAGGACGACTGGATCCCCGAGAAGCGCGGCTCCGCGGTGACACCCAACTTCGACGCGATCTCGACCGCCGCCTGCTTCTCGGCGGCGGAGGACGTCGAGTAGAAGACGGTCGTCTTGGCGACGTTCCCGGTGCTGTAGTTGCCGGTCTCGGACACCGTCCAGCCGTCGGACTCGAGCGTGCTCGCGGTCTGCGCGGCGAGACCGCTGACGGTGCTGTTGTTGAACACCCGTACCGACACGGCCGACTTGTCGACGGTCGAGGCGGAGGCGACTGCGCTCGACGCGGCCGTCGTCGGGGAGGCCACGGGCGCCGTGGTCGGGACGGTCGGCCGTGCCGAGGCGGCGGGACTGTTCGGACTCGCCTTGACGGGCGCCACGCTGGGGACGACCTCGGTCGACTGCGAATCGGAATCCGAGCCGGACAGGGCCATCGCGCCGATGCCCGCGAAGGCGATCGCGAGCGCGATGAGGACCATCGCGAGCGCGCGAAGCGGCGGTCCTGACGGTGCAGGCTGCGGGGTACTCACGCCATTGACCTTAGAGGCCGCGGAGTCATCGCAGGCACCTAGGTGATGTCGAATCCGAGCCGGCGGGCCGCCCGCGCCTTCTGCCTACTGGCCCGCAGCCGGCGCAGTCGCTTCACCAGCATCGGATCCGCCGCGAGGGCTTCCGGCCGGTCGACCAGCGCGTTCAGGACCTGGTAGTAGCGGGTCGCGGACATGTCGAAGAGTTCCTTGATGGCCTCTTCCTTGGCGCCCGCGTATTTCCACCACTGGCGTTCGAAGGACAGGATGTCGTGGTCGCGGCGGGTGAGTCCGTCCGCGCCTGCCTCGTTGGATTCCTGCGGGTCGGTGTGCTCGGAATTCCGGCTACGCGCTGCTGCGCCGTCCATCTCACTCCTCAACTTCGAGCTCTCGCCCAAATTTCAGCGAAACCTAAAGTTCCCCGGACACCCGGTCGGCTTCACATGACCGAGCAACGAAATTACACAGTTGTTCTTCAGTGAGTGATTCAACCATGGTCGCCACGTCAGGGCCCGGGTTCGGTGTGCTGGCGCGTCGCCCTCCGGCACACCGCCCGAGTCACCCGCGAGCCCCCCACTATTCTTCTCACCATGGCAATTCTTCCCATCCGGATCGTTGGCGACCCGGTGCTGCACGAGCCGACCCAACCGGTGACGCAACCCGTGTCCGAGGTGGCCGAGCTCATCGCCGACATGTACGACACGATGGACGCCGCGAACGGCGTCGGTCTGGCCGCCAACCAGGTGGGCGTCGCGCTGCGGCTGTTCGTCTACGACTGCCCCGACTACGACGGCGACGGTGACGGCGCCCGACGCCGCGGCGAGGTCATCAACCCGGTGCTCGAGACCTCCGCACTCCCCGAGACCATGCCCGATCCCGACGACGACGAGGAGGGCTGCCTGTCGGTGCCGGGCGAGCAGTTCCCGACCGGTCGCGCGGACTGGGCCCGAGTCACCGGCATCGACGTCAACGGCGACCCCGTCGACATCCAGGGCAACGGATTCTTCGCCCGGATGCTGCAGCACGAGGTCGGCCACCTCGACGGTTTCCTGTACACGGACATGTTGATCGGCCGCAATGCGCGCGCGGCGAAGAAGACGATCAAGCGGGCGGGCTGGGGCGTGCCCGGGCAGAGCTGGATCCCCGGCACGGTCGAGGACCCGTTCGGCCACGATGACTGAGGCTGCCCTCGGGAGCCGGGTCGTCCTGCGCTACAAGCTTCCGCCGGGCTATCCGCAGCCGCTGACCGACATCATCGGCGAGCTGGTCTCACTCACTCCGGCGGTCGTCGTGCGTGCCCCGGACGGCCGGGTCGTCCAGGTCTCCCCCGACCAGGTGGTCGCGCTCAAGGCCCTCGGCGCGCGACCGGTCGTGACGCGGGAAATCCGCGCCCTGGAACTGGCGGCGGCCGACGGCTGGCCGGGCACCGAGCAGACCTGGGTGAACGGGTGGCTGGCCCGCTTCGGCGACGGCTTCACCCGACGAGCGAATTCCGCCACCCCGCTGGGCAAGGCGGACCGGATCGGCGACCTCTACACCGGCGACACCGCGGAGCGGTTGCGTGCCTGGTACGCCGAGCGCGGCCAGCGGCTGCGACTACTGCTGCCCGACCGGCTCGGCGCCGCGCCCGACGGCTGGGAGGTGTCCGACGAGGTGCAGGTGATGGCCGCCGACATCGCGAATCTGACTCTGCCCGAGGGCGATTCGCTGGTGACCGTGGCGGACACGCCGGACGAGCGCTGGCTGCCGCTCTACCACTACCGAGGCGAGTCGCTGCCCGAAGGCGCGTCGGCGGTGCTCGGCGCGGTCCGCGAGGGCCGGCTCGGTTTCGGGGCGCTCGGAAGCCCGGACACCGAACTGCTCGCGATCGCCCGAGCCGCGGTCACCGAGGCTCCGGACGGGCGGTACTGGGTGGGCCTGTCCGCGGTCGAGGTCGCGCCCGAGCATCGACGACGCGGGCTCGGGCTGCTGATGTGCGCGGAGATGATCCGCTGGGGACGCGACAACGGCGCCACCCACGCGTACATCCAGGTGGCTGCGGACAACGAGCCTGCCATCGCGCTCTACCGCACCCTGGGGCTCGTCGATCACCACCGCTACCGGTACGCGACTGCCCCCGACTGACCCCCGCCGCACCACGGTGAGGGGAACCTTCACCCGGTCTACCTGGCTGAAGGTTCCCCTCACCCGGGCGGGGCGGCATCCATGCCGCGGAACTACGCTGCCTGGCATGCGACTGGCGACGTGGAATGTGAACTCGGTGCGGGCCCGGACGGACCGGATCGTGGACTGGCTGGTGCGGACGGAGACGGACGTGCTCGCGATCCAGGAGACCAAGTGTCGTGACGACCAGTTCCCCACCGAGCGGTTCACCGATCTCGGCTACGAGGTCGCTCACGTCGGGCTGAGCCAGTGGAACGGGGTCGCGATCATCTCGCGGGTCGGACTCGAGGACGTGCAAGTCGGGTTCGAGGGCCAGCCGGGGTTCGCGAAGGCCGCCGCCGACAGCCTGGACATCGCCACTCCGGTCGTCGAGGCTCGCGCGATCGGCGCGACCTGCGGCGGGGTGCGGGTGTGGAGCCTGTACGTGCCGAACGGCCGCGAGCTGTCCGACCCGCACTACACGTACAAGCTGGACTGGCTCGCGACGCTGCGCGACGACGCCGCCAAGTGGCTCGCCGAGGACCCGAACGCACAGGTTGCCCTGGTCGGCGACTGGAACGTCGCGCCGACCGACGAGGATGTGTGGGATCCGGCGCTGTTCGAGGGCAAGACGCACACCTCGCAGCCGGAGCGCGATGCGTTCCACGCCTTCGTCGACGCCGGCTTCGCCGACGTGGTCCGGCCGCACACCCCCGGCCCTGGCGTCTACACCTACTGGGACTACACGCAGCTGCGTTTCCCGAAGCGCCAGGGCATGCGGATCGACTTCGCCCTCGCGTCGCCCGCGCTGGCCGCCCGGGTGACCGGCGCCTCGATCGACCGTGAGGAACGAAAGGGCAAGGGCGCCAGCGATCATGCGCCGGTGGTCGTCGAACTCGACTAGTTCGGGTCGGCGCCGTCTCGGCGGGTCCGCAGGAGGGCGGTGGCGAGCCGCAGTCCACCTGCGGCCAGCACGAGACCGTGCGCGACACGCATCCACGGCGGGCCGAAGAACTGCGGGACGAACAGCGCGAACCCGACGGCCAGCGGGACCCCGCTCCACCGGTCCAACGCGCCCGAGCGCCAGATCGCGACCGCGGCGATGATCACGCCCACCGCGACCAGCACCAGCCCGACCGCGAACATCGCCATTTGAGTGCCGCCGCCGCGCACCTGCTCGACCAGGCCGAGCAGGTTCGGTGAGCCGTCGGCCAGCGCCCGTGCCCCGATCGCGTGCAACCCGAAGTCCTCGGCACCGTAGTACGGGAGGGAGAGGCAGACTCCGATCCAAGTCGCCGCGGTGGCAGCGATCGCGGCCCGGTCGGAGGGCGTGCCGCGGAGGATCTCGCGAAGCGCTTGCACCGCCAACCCCAGTAGCAGGAAGCCGAGCATTCCGAAGACGTGGGCAGCGACCCAGCCTCCAGACGCGTAGGCGCGCGCCCCTTCCAGGGTGGTCTCGTTCAGATAGTCCGAGTACGGCCGGACCGCGGGATACAGCAGGAACAGCAGTCCCGATGCCCCGAACAGTGCGGCCGCGGCCGTTGCGGCCCCGCGGCGGGCGCCTTGCCGGATGGTCGTGTCGATCATGACTCACTCCTCACCAAACGAGAGCGGCGCTCTCTATTGGGAGCAGTATTCACTCACGTGAATGAAATAACAAGAGCAGTGCTCTCACTTTAGGTGGGACCGTCAGGCGGCGTCGTCGACCAGCGCCAGGAACTCGGTGTGAGTGCCGAGGTACCGCTGGACATAGGTGCAGACCGGCCGCAGTCGCCAGCCCCGCACCCGCGACTCCTCGAGCACCTCGCGGACCAGGATCGCGGCCCACCCGCGACCGCCGAAGTCCTCCTTGACCACGGTGTGCATCAACGCGACCACCTGCGGATCGCCGCCGGGCACATCCCCCGCCGGCGACGCATCGAGGTCGTCGCTCGCGGTCCGGTAGCCGAGGATCCCCACCAACTCGTCGCCGACCCACAGGTCGAAGCGCGAGTGCGACGGGTTGTCCTCGACGCGCGCGAGTGCCGGGTCTGCCGGCTCGGCGACGGGTGTACTCACCGCCACAGCCTGGACGTGGTGCCGCTTGAAGATGTGATCCACACCGCCATGCAAGCAGCCCCCTCGGCATCACGCCGCCCGACGGCGAGGCTCTCGCCGATTTGTCGCCCAGACTTCTTCGAATCGTGGCCGAATCGGCATCTCCCCGGCCGACCGCCGAGCCTCACACCGGGACGATCAGGTCCCGGTACTCGGGATTGTCGGCGATGAATCGCTGCAGGTATGTGCAGACCGGGCGGACCTTCCAGCCGTATCCGCGGGCCGCGTCGAGCGCGCGCCGCACCATCACCGCGGCGAGGCCGCGATGACCGAAGTCCTCGACGATCACGGTGTGCATGAAGGAGACGATCGGCGGCCCGGACCGGCGTCCGGCACGAACCCCTGACGCCGCGTTCGTGTCCAACTCGTAGTAACCGAGAATGCCGACCAGGTCGCCGTTCAGGCGGAGCTCGAAACGACTCTGACCAGCATTGTTCGACACCTCCGCGGTCGGTGAATGCGCAATCATGAACCCGTCTCCCTACCCACCCGTGACCAAAATGTGACCCACGCCACTATAGGTCAAACGGGGGACATTGTGAGCGGGATCACTCAGATTCGCGTCGGAGACATCCGGGACTGGCGCAGCGCGCCGGACACGGTCTAGGGTCGGCGCCGACAACTACACAACCCACGGGGGCTCGCACCAGCGGGCTGAGAGGACGGCTAGCCCTTCGGGGCGCTCAGGGCCGTCGACCGTCGAACCTGACCGGGTAATGCCGGCGTAGGGAGAGCACCATGAGGGACACCTCTGTCACGACCAGCACTGTCACCACCGGCCCCATCGAGGGCAGCAGCAAGCGCTATCTCGACGTCGACGGGATGCGGGTGCCCGTCCGGCGCGTCCAGTTGAGCAACGGCGAACACCTGGACCTGTACGACACCTCCGGCCCGTACACCGACGCCGACGCCCACATTGACCTCGAGGCCGGTCTGCCGAAGACCCGCGACGGCTGGACCAAACCCCCCGCTGCGGATGGGATCAGCACTCAACTGGCCTGGGCACGGGCCGGGATCGTCACGCCCGAAATGCGCTATTGCGCCGCACGCGAGGGCGTTTCGCCGGAGGTCGTGCGCGAGGAGGTCGCCGCGGGACGTGCGGTGATCCCCGCCAACCACAAGCACCCCGAGTCCGAGCCGATGATCATCGGCAAGCGGTTCCTGGTGAAGATCAACGCGAACATCGGCAACTCCGCGGTCACCTCCTCGATCGCCGAGGAGGTCGAGAAGATGGTCTGGGCCACCCGCTGGGGCGCGGACAACATCATGGACCTGTCCACCGGCAAGGACATCCACCAGACCCGCGAGTGGATCCTGCGCAACTCCCCCGTCCCGGTCGGCACCGTGCCGATCTACCAGGCGCTCGAGAAGGTCGGCGGGGACCCGACCGCGCTGACCTGGGAGATCTACCGCGACACCGTGATCGAGCAGTGCGAACAGGGCGTCGACTACATGACCGTGCACGCCGGCGTACTGCTGCGGTACGTCCCGCTGACCGCCAGGCGGGTCACCGGGATCGTCTCGCGCGGCGGATCGATCATGGCCGCGTGGTGCCTGGCACATCATCGGGAGTCGTTCCTGTACACACACTTCGAGGAACTCTGCGAGATCCTCGCCCGCTACGACGTCACCTTCTCGCTCGGCGACGGCCTGCGCCCGGGATCCATCGCCGACGCCAACGACGAGGCCCAGTTCGCCGAGCTGCGCACCCTGGGCGAGCTCACCCGGGTCGCGAAATCGCATGGCGTGCAGGTGATGATCGAGGGCCCCGGTCACGTGCCGATGCACAAGATCGTGGAGAACGTGCGACTCGAGGAGGAACTCTGCGAGGAGGCCCCGTTCTACACCCTCGGCCCGCTCGCCACCGACATCGCACCCGCCTACGACCACATCACGTCCGCGATCGGCGCCTCGATCATCGCCCAGGCAGGCACCGCGATGCTCTGCTACGTGACCCCGAAGGAACACCTGGGACTGCCCAACCGGGACGACGTGAAGGTCGGCGTCATCACCTACAAGATCGCCGCGCACTCGGCGGATCTCGCGAAGCAGCACCCCCGGGCGCAGGAGCGCGACGACGCGCTGTCCAAGGCGCGCTTCGAGTTCCGCTGGCGCGACCAATTCGCGCTGTCGCTGGACCCGGACACCGCCCGCGAGTACCACGACGAGACCATGCCCGCGGAACCCGCCAAGACCGCGCACTTCTGCTCGATGTGCGGGCCCAAGTTCTGCTCCATGCGGATCTCCGCCGACGTGCGCGAGTACGCCGAGCGCAACGGGTTGACCGATGCAGCTGCGATCGAGGCCGGAATGGCGGAGAAGTCGGCGGAGTTCGCGGGCGCGGGGGGCCAGGTGTACCTCCCGGTAGTGTCCACCTCGTGAAGTTGCTGCCCCTCACCCCCGACGGCCAGACCCCGATCCGCGTCCTCACCATCGCCGGAACCGACTCCGGCGGTGGTGCCGGCATCCAGGCCGACTCGCGCACGATGGCGCTCTGCGGTGTGCACGCCTGCGTCGCGGTCGCCGCGGTGACGGTGCAGAACTCGGTGGGGGTCAGCGGGTTTCACGAGATCCCGCCGGAGATCGTGGCCGACCAGGTGCGATCGGTGGTCACCGACATCGGAGTGAGCGCCGCGAAGACCGGGATGCTCGCGTCGACGGCGATCATCGAGTCCGTCGCCCGGGTGTGCGCCGAGGTCGGGATCGGCAAGGGGCAGACCGTGCCGCTGGTGGTGGACCCGGTGTGCGCGTCCATGCACGGCGACCCCCTGCTGCACGCGGAGGCGCTCGACGCTGTCCGCAACACGCTGATCCCGATCGCCTCGCTGGTGACGCCGAACCTCGACGAGGTCCGGCTGATCACCGGCATCGAGGTGGTCGACGACGCGTCCGCGCGCCGGGCCGCGGAGGCGCTGCACGCACTGGGCGCGCAGTGGTCGCTGGTCAAGGGCGGGCACCTGCGTACCTCGACCTCGTCGACCGACCTGCTGTTCGACGGCGAGCGCTTCCACGAGTTCACCAGCCCGCGGATCGACACCGGCAACGACCACGGTGGCGGCGACACCCTGGCCGCGGCGATCGCCTGCGCGCTGGCCCATGGCCGCTCGATGCCGGAGGCGGTGGAGTTCGGCAAGGAGTGGGTCACTCGCTGCCTGGCGGCGTCCTACGACCTCGGCGCCGGGCACGGCCCGGTCTCACCACTCTGGCGCCTGCACTGACACACACCTGTGCGCGTCCTCGCCCGGGTCGAGGACGCGCACAGCGCCGGTGTCAGCGCGAATAGTCCCGGAAGGTCATGACGCCCCCGACGACGATCAACATGACCGCCAGCAGGTAGACGGTGACGCGGAACCAGGCCGGACCGTAGTAACTGACCGCCATCGCGGCGCCGAGTGCCACGAGAATCATCAAGACCCCGTAGAAGGGGGTGCGCTGCTCCCTATCAGTCATGTCTCCAGTGTGCGCGCCTCGGTGCGCGAGCGGGAGGGTTGACTTCCGCCGTCCGGTCAGTGCGTGAGGGTGAACAGTCGCAGGTCGTCGGGCACACCGCGCAGCGGCGCGGCGAACAGCCCACGACGGTAGGCCTTGGCGCGGACACCGAGGTCGTCGAGCAGTCCGGGTTCGAGCGCGTCCAGGGTGACCGAGGAGGCCATCACGTTGGCGTCGCCGCCCGCCTGCATCACCCGGGCTGCGACGTTGACGTCGACGCCGAGCCAGTCCGCCCCGATCTGACGGGGCACGCCGGTGTGGATGCCCACCCGCATGCGTGGCCGGTAGCCGCCGTTTCGCACCTCGGCAAGGGCGGTGCGCGCGGCGAACGCCGCTTCGATCGCGCGGTCGGGCCGGGTGAACACGGCCATCATGCCGTCGCCCATCCGTTTGACGACATGGCCGCCGAGGTCCGCGACAGGGGGTTCGATGGCCCTGGCGACGTCCCGCAACAGGTCGAGGGTGGCCTCGTCGCCCGCGGCGAGCGCCCAGTCGGAGAACCCGATCAGGTCGGTGAAGACGATGGTGACCTCGCGGGTGCCGCGGCCACGGCCGGTGCGCTCGAGCAGCGCCTGCCAGACCTGCAGCGCACCGAGGCTGACCTCGCGGGAGGCGCCGGGGCCGTCGTCGAGCAGGCGGTCGGCGGCCCGGGCCATCGCCCGCACCCCGCCCGGGCCGGCCGTGGAGAGGGGGTCACCGAAGGAGGGGTCGCCGGGCAATGCCCGTCGCGCACGCCGCACCGTGTCGACCACGGCCGGCGCGCTGTCGACCGCACGTATCCAGGCCAGCACGGACACGATGCGGCCTGCTGACACCCGCGCATCGCCTCCCGGCTCCTCGGTCACCGGCAAAGTGTAACCGTCCGTCACAGGAAGGCACCCGTGCCTCAGCGGGAGGCGACCACGCCACCGTCGACGGGGATGACCGCTCCGGTGATATAGGTGCTCGACGGTCCGGCGAGGAAGGCCGCGATGCCCGCCATGTCAGCGGGGCGGCCGATCCGGCGCAGGGGAATCTGCGCGGCCACCGCATCCTCACCGAACGCGAGCAGACCGGTGGTCATCTTCGACTCGAACAGTCCCGGCGCGATCGCGTTGACCAGGATGTCCGGCGCGAGGGTGGTCGCCAGCTGCTGGGTGAGCATGTGCACCGCGGCCTTGCTGGCGCTGTAGGAGAAGTTGTTGATGCCGGGCTGCGGCGCCCGGAGTCCGTCGATACTCCCGATGTTGACGACGCGGGCGGGGTCGTCGTCGGTGGACGCCGCCCGCAGTTGCGGCAGCAGCGCCTGGGTCAACCCGAACATCGCCTTGACGTTGACCGAGAGCACCTTGTCCCATGCCGACGCCGGGAAGTCCTCGACCGGTGCACCCCAGTTCGCTCCCGCATTGTTGACCAGGACGTGCAGGGCATCGACCTGCTCCGCGACGTGGGCGGCCAACGCCTCGACTCCGCCGGTGGCGCCTAGGTCGGCCGCGAAGGAGGAGATCTCCCCGAGCGGGGACAGTTCCGCGACCGCCGCATCGAGATCGTCCTGCTTGCGGCTGCTGATGATCACCGAGGCTCCCTCGCGGAGGAGCCCCTCTGTGATCATCCTTCCGATGCCGCGGCCACCGCCGGTGACGACGGCCGTCTTGCCTTCGAGGGTGCGGTGCGACGTGGTGTTCACAGTGCGAATGCCTTTCGGGTGGATAGTGTTGCCGATCAATGGGATACGGGGTCGGGCGCGCCGGCCAGGACCCGCTTGAGGACCTTGCCGGTCGCCCCCTGCGGAAGGGCGTCGAGGACGGTGACCGCCCGTGGGTACTTGTAGGCCGCGACCCGCTCCCTGGCGAACGCGATCAGTTCGTCCGGGTCCAGTCGAAGGCCGGGCTCGGTGACGACGAAGGCGACGACCTCCTCACCGAGCCGATCGTCGGCGCGTCCGACCACCGCGGCCTCCATCACCGAGGGATGTTGCAGCAGTGCTTCTTCCACTTCGCGCGGATAGACGTTGTAGCCGCCCCGCAGGATCACGTCCTTCTTGCGGTCGACGATGAAGTAGTAGCCGTCGCCGTCGACGTACCCGAGATCACCGGTGGCAAGCCAGCCGGCACGCAGGACCGCGGCCGTTGCCTCGGGTTGGCCGATGTAGCCCTTCATCACGTGATGGCCCCGAATCTCGAGTTCACCGACGTGATCGGGCCCGGTCGCCCGCAGCACCTCACCGGCGCTGTCGACTAGACGGACTTCGGTGCCCCACAACGGGGTTCCGATCGAACCGATCTTGCGGGCACCGCGTCCGGTGTTGAAGGTCGCAACACTCGCGCATTCCGTCAGGCCGTAGCCCTCCAGGATGGTCGCGGACGGGACGGCTGCCTCGAAGGCGTTCAGATGGGTGGGTGACAGCGCCGCACCACCGGAGAGGCCGAGCCGCAGGGAGGACACGTCCCGCCCGGCGATGTTCGCGGCCAGCAACGAGACGAAGACCGTCGGGACTCCCGGCAGGACGGTGGCGCGGTGACGTTCGATCGCGTCGAGGACCGCGTCCGCGTCGAAGCGCGGTACCAGCACCAGCGCCGACCCCCACCGGACCGCCGCGTCGAGGACGCTCGAGAGACCGAAGACGTGGAACAGCGGCAGCACCCCGACAACGACGTCGTCGACGCCAAGGCCGCCGAGTCGGCCGGCGTGGGTGCAGTTCATGTACAGCTGCACGTGGGTGAGCTCGGCGCCCTTCGGCCTGCCGGTGGTACCACTGGTGAAGATGACGACGGCCGTGGCCTCGGCGTCGGTGGGTTCCAGCATCGGTTCGGCGCCGTCGACGTGCAGGTCCTCGAAGCCGAGAACGGGGCGCTCGGTCACGACCTCGGCGTCGCCGACCACCACCAGCACCAGGTCCGGCAGATCGCTTGCGCCGGCGAGGGCCTGCTCGAGCAGTCCACGCTCGGTGATCATCACCCGAGCATCGCTGCGGGCAAGTTGGTGGGCGATCTCCGGCGGCCGCAGCAACGGGTTCATCGGAACCATCACCAGCCCGGCCTTGAGTATGCCGAAGTACGCGAACACGAACTCGGGAATGTTCGGCAGTTGCACGGCGACACGGTCGCCGCTGCCCAGGCCGCCGGCGAGCAGTCCGGCCGCGACGCGATCCGAGACCGCGTCGACCTCGCGGCGGGTCCAGGTCCGGCCGCCGAAATGCAGCAGCGCGGCATCCGGGTCGGCACGGACGGACTCACGCAGGATGAGCGCCAGATTGAGAGACATCGTCGGGTCCTTCTTCCGTGCAGGATCGGTGAACGGCGGTGACGGCGCGGGCCCGTTGCCCGCGCCGTCGCCGCCCGGCCGTCAGGCCTCGTCGAGGGTCATTTCCACTTCGAGGAGTTCGATCTCGACGTCGCCGACCACCCGGAACCGCTCGCCGACGCTGGCGACGATCGGGCCGTCGATGTACGCCTGGGCGGCCTCTTTCGATTCGAACAGGTAGACGCCGCCGACCACACCCGCGTCACGGTTGCGCACGTAGTACTTCTGCAGTAGCCCTTCGAGGGCACGGAACTTCGGCAGCCCCGCGCGGGACAGCTTCTCCTGTTCGGCCTCGTCGAGGGCGGTCTCGAATCGCATCCGGACGATCCACATGGCGATACTCCTTCATGGGTTGTTGTTACCGAAAAATGTTGGTGTCAAGGGATTCGAGGGATCAGTTCGCCACGGCAACGGCGACATCGCCGATGGCAGGCACGCCCGGCGGCGTCAGGAGCACACGCGAGCGTTCCATCAGCATCGGCCGAATTCGCGGGTAGCGCACGCAGAACCAGATCCCGCAGGCCGCGAGCCACACGAGCAGGCCGATCGCGGCAACCGGGGACAGGTGGGTGAGCAACAGGTACGTGGTGATGCCGAGTACCGGTACCGAGAAGATCGACAGCCCGACATGCACCGCCCACGGCAGCCGGAAGGGCGCCGCCTCGAACAGGTCCGGACGCCGGCGTCGCAGTCGCAGGGATGCGCCGACCAGGATGATGATCGCCAGCGCAAGGAAAGCCGACACCCCTTTGGCGATGTCCTCGATGCCGTATCCGAGCACGACGGGTGCGAGCCCGACCAGCGTCACCGCTACGAGCAGGTAGTGCGGTGTGCCGAAGCGCTTGTTCACGGCCCCGAACCCGGCCGGGAACCAGCCGTCCCCGATCGCGATCAGCAGCCCCTTGGTACCCCAGGTCATGGACGCGTTCATACTGCCGACCGCGGCGACGAGGCTGCCACCGATGACGAAGAAGACGAACATCGGGTGCGGAAGCACCTCGCTCGCCACCACGGACAGCGGCTTGCCTGCGACCTCGGGAATCGGCAGCACACCGACTGCCGGAATGGCGAGCAGGATGTAGATGACCCCGGCGAAGAGGGTGCCGCCGACGATCGAGATCGGGATGGCCCGCCCGGGGTTCTTCATCTCGCCGCCGAGTTCGGCGATGAACGTGCCTCCGCCGAGCACGAAGGTCAGCAGCGCGGACGTCTGGAGCAGGCCGCCGATGCCGTCGGGCAGGACGGCGGGATAGTCGGCCCAGTCGATGTCGAGGAAGCCCGCGACCACGAAGACCGCGTAGGCGGCGAGCATGACGCCCGCGAGTGCGATCCCGACCCGGGCGGAGAATGAGGCCCCGAGCAGGTTGACGACGAAGAACACCAGGATCAAGGTGACCGCGACCCACCGTGGGTTGAACCACGAGTTGAGGCTCTCCAGGTAGATGCCCGCGGTGAGACCGAAGACGCCGACCGTGATCTGGCCGAGCACGACGAAGCTCAGGTTCAGGAAGCCGAGGGCGGGGTGGACGACCCGCGCGGCGTAGCGGTACATGCCGCCTGCGGTGGGCAGCGCGGACGCCATGGCGGCGTAGGGCATGCTCGCCAGGGGCAGCGCCACCGCGGTGATCACGATGGCCAGCGGTACGCCCCCGCCGGTGAGCGAGATGGCGGAGCCGAGGATGGCAAGGATCCCGGCACCGACGATCTGGTGGAACGTGATGCCCAGCGCCTGCGGCAGGGTGATCGAGCGCTTCAGGTTGGATTCCGCTGTGGTGGCAGCGGACGGAGCACCCATCATCTCAACTCCTTGTTGAATTCAGTGGAGGAATGTTGCGTGAAGTATGAGCAGTGCCCTCGGAATGTGTCAAGGGCCACATAATTTGCCTCGATTTGCTACGTTCTTCAACATGAAGTCGAGTTCCTCCTCTTCATGTTGAGATTTGTTTAGCTTCGCGCATCGCTGACACGCGCGCCCCCGACAGGAGTGGAATCGCCATGACGGAGTGGACCGGACAGTCCGATCTCGGTGCCGATCTCGGCGCCCTCGGCCGCACACTCGACGGCGAGCGATTACTCGTCGTACTCGAGGGCATCGTCGACGTGCTCGGTCACGCACTGCCGTTCGGCACCGAGGTCGTGCTGCACGACCTCTCACGTCTTCCCAATTCCGTCATCGCGGTGAGCGGCTCCGTCACCGGTCGCACCGTCGGCGGCACGGCCGCGGACATCCTCGTCGAACGGATCACTGGCGCCGAGGACGACCGCATCTACGGGTACGAGAGCACGCTGTCCGACGGCCGGTGGATCCGCTCCTCCGCCCTGGTGGTGCGCGACATCGCGGGCACCGCGGTCGCCGCCCTGTGTGTCAACACCGAACTGTCCCTCTGGCAGTCGGTCGAGCGAGTGGTCTCCTCGATGCTCGGCCACGAACCGCGCGAGCCCGTGAGGTCCCCCGCCCCGGCCGCCCCGCGGGTGCCCGCGACGAGCCGCAGCTACGAGCAGGCCAACTTCACCGAGGATGTCGACTCGTTCGCGGCGATGATGATCGGCAGGCAGGTCGCCGCCGCCGAGGTCCCGGTCGAGGCCATGCGCAAGGCACACAAGGTCGCGGTGGTGGCTGCGCTGAAGGAACGCGGCGTGTTCGAACTGCGCGGCGCGGTCCGGCAGGTCGCCGACGCCCTCCATGTCTCGCGGTTCACCGTCTACAACTATCTCAACGAACTCGGCGAGCCGGACAACAGCACGGACCAGGACACAGACGGGGCCGGCAGATGAGTTTCGACACTGTCACCGCCACCCAACTCCGCGCCACCGGCGGGCTGAAGTGGAGCAAGTACCCCGAGGCGCTGGGCGCCTTCGTCGCCGAGATGGACTTCGGGGTGCCGCCAGCGGTGACCCGTGCACTGCACGGCAGCGTAGGCAGTGGACTGCTCGGATATCTACCGTCGTGGCTCGAGCAGGAACTGCAATGCGCGACGAGCGAATGGATGTCCACCCGCTACGACTGGACGATTCCGCCGGAGGACGTGCTACCCACCGCGGATGTGATCCTCGCCTGCGAGCTCGCGTTGCGCGTGCTCACCCCGCCGGAAGCGAAGGTCGTCGTGATGACGCCGGCATACGGTCCGTTCTTCGGGCTGTCCGCCGTGCTCGGGCGTGAGGTGATCGAGGTGCCGATGATCCGGGACCGGCAGTCGTGGGCCGTGGACCTCGACGGTATCGCCGCGGCCTTCCGCGCCGGGGGCGGAATCCTGGTCCTGTGCAATCCTCACAACCCGATCGGCAAGGTGTACACCCGCGCAGAATTGGACGCGATCGCCGAGATCGTCGACTATCACGGCGGTAGGGTCTTCGCCGACGAGATCCACGCGCCGGTGATGTACGGCGGCGGGCGCCACATCCCCTACGCGTCGATCAGCGAGATCGCCGCCGCCCACGCTTTGACCGCGACCTCCGCATCGAAGGGCTTCAACCTGGCGGGCCTCAAGTGCGCCCAGATCGTCGTCGGCAACGACGCCGACCGCAGAACACTCGGCCGGCTGCACGACTACATCACGCACGGCTGTGCCACCCTCGGAGCGATCGCGACGGTCGCCGCCTACCGAGAAGGCCGGCTGTGGCTCGACGAAGTGGTCTCGTATCTCGAAGGCAATCGTGACCTCGTCGCCCGCATGCTGCCTGAGATCGCGCCGGAGATCGGCTTCAGCCACCCCGCCGCCACCTACTTCTCATGGCTCGACGTGCGCCCGTTGCGACTCGACGACCCGCGGTCCTACTTCCTCCACCACGCACAGGTGGCCCTGTCCGACGGAGTCGGCTTCGGCTCCGTCGGACAGGGCCACGTGCGGCTGAACCTCGCGATGCCGCGACCACTGCTCGAGCAGGCGGTCACCGCGATCGCCGAAAGCGCTGCGCGCTCGAGCGCGGTGTGAGGGTCCCTGGACCCGTCAACCGCGCACGGGCGCCGCAGCTGCCTCACGCGTCGCGTCGGTTCACCATCACCAGCGCCGCACCGAAGATCGCGAGTACGACCACCGCGAAGTACACCAGCGAGCCCCACGGACCCCAATGCCAGTCGATGCCCTGGTCCTGGCCGAGGAAGTGGTTCGCGTTGGCGAACGGCAGGAACGGCCGGACCTTCTCGCCGAAGGTCCCGAACAGGCTGAACAGGCTCTCGAGCAGCAGCGGCCACAGCAGCAGCAAGGTGATCGCGCCGGCCGACTGCCGGATCAGCGACCCCACCGCCACCGCGAGGACGACGCACAGCAGGGCGAAGATCGGGACGCCGTAGACGGACCGCCAGTCGTCGCCGCCGGACAGGTGCAGGTCCGCCCCTGCGGCGCTGCCCGCGGTCGCCTTGGCGATCGCGAAGGCGCCCAGCGCCAGAACGAAGGTCAGCACGGCACCGAAGGCGCCGATCAGTCCGGCCTTGGTCACGAGCACCGAATCCCGCTTGGGCACGGCCTGGAAGGTGGTGCGGATGATGCCGAAGCGGTACTCGCTGGTCACCGCCAGGGCGGCCAGGATCATCAGCACCAGCACGCCGAACCCGGTCACCCCGTTGATCGAGTCGGCGACTGTCGGCAGGAAGGGCTTGAAGTCCGGCTCCTTGCCATCCGCGGCCTGGGAGTTGAACGAGTTCAGACTCGCCTTGGACGACAGGCCGACCACCGCGGCCAGACCGAGGCCGAGCACCACGATCGCGACCGTGCACCACCAGGGCGACCTGGTCGAAGTGAGCTTGATTCGTTCCGCTGCCATGACACCCATCAGAGCGCCCCTCCCATCACTTCTTCGACGCCCGCAGCGTGGTACTGCACGTCGTCACCGGTCAGCTTCATGAACGCCTCTTCGAGCGATCCGCGCTGAGATGACAACTCGTGCAGGATGATTCCGTTGCTACCCGCGAGGTGACCGATCGCGTCCGTGGTGGAGTCGAGCACCACCAGCGCCTGGCCGTCGAGCGGGTCCCGGCCGTCCTCACGGACCGTCAGCCCCTGCGAGGTGAGCAGGCTGCGCAGCGCGTCGAGTTGGGGGCTGCGCACCCGCACGCTCGACTCGGAGGATCGGTCGACGAACTCCTGGACCGAGGTGTCCGAGATCAGCCGTCCCCGGCCGATCACCACGAGATGCTCTGCAGTGAGCGCCATCTCGGAGAGCAGGTGACTGGACACCAGGACCGTCCGTCCCTCGGCGGCCAAGCGCTGCATGAACTTTCGAATCCAGACGATGCCCTCGGGGTCGAGGCCGTTGACCGGTTCGTCGAACAGCAGCACCTTGGGGTCGCCGAGCAGTGCGCCCGCGAGTCCCAACCGCTGCGACATGCCGAGCGAGAAGCCCCCTGCCTTCTTTCCCGCGACCTCGGTCAGCCCGACCAACCGCAGCACCTCGTCGACACGCGACGACGGGAGCCCGTTGGAGGCGGCCATCCACTGCAGGTGCGCCTTGGCAGACCTGTTGGGGTGCACCCACTTCGCGTCCAGTAGCGCGCCGACCGTCCGCAGCGGCTGTTTGAGGTCGTGGTACGGCTTCCCGTCGATCAGCGCGGTGCCCGACGTGGGACGGTCGAGGCCGAGGATCATCCGCATGGTCGTGGACTTGCCCGCACCGTTCGGGCCCAGGAATCCGGTGACGATACCGGGCTTCACCGTGAAGGTCAGGTCGTCGACCGCCTTCGTGGGCCCGTATATCTTTGTCAAACCCCTCACTTCAATCATGAGGTCAAGGATTCACCAGTATGTGCCGTCGCGCATCGCCCCCAGGTCGCGACGTCCGTCATCCCTGGGGATGACGCGACCCCGAGTCCGGTCAGATGGCCCGATGACCGTCGCCGCCCGGGACGGGCCAGTTCGTCGTCTCCGGGAAGTGGTTGGTGGGCTGCTCGCCCTCGTCGTACACGGTTGCGGCCGGACCGATCAGCAGCGGGTCGGGGGTGCCGACCACCCGCTCGTTCTTGTCCGTGTAGTCGAACCGCGCCAGCAGCCAGCGCATCGCCTCGAGCCGCGCCCGCTTCTTGTCGTTCGACTTGACGATCGTCCACGGCGCGTGCGGGGTGTCGGTGTAGAAGAGCATGTCCTCCTTCGCCTCGGTGTAGGCGTCCCACTTGTCGAGGCTGGCGAGGTCGGTCGGCGACAGCTTCCACCGTTTGACCGGGTCGGTGCTGCGAGCGACGAACCGGGCGTGCTGCTCCTCGCGTCCGACCGAGAACCAGAACTTGACCAGGTGGATTCCCGACTGCACCAGCATCCGCTCGAATTCCGGTGCAGAGCGGGTGAATTCGAGGTACTCGTGCGGCGTGCAGTACCCCATCACGCGCTCGACGCCCGCCCGGTTGTACCAGGACCGGTCCATCAGCACGATCTCCCCGCCCGACGGGAGGTGCTCGACGTACCGCTGGAAGTACCACTGCTTCCGCTCGCGTTCGGTGGGCTTCTCCAGCGCCATCACCCGGGCGCCACGAGGGTTGAGATGTTCGGTGAGCCGCTTGATCGCGCCACCCTTGCCCGCCGCGTCGCGCCCCTCGAAGATGATGACGATCTTCTCGTCGTTCTCCTTGACCCAGGCCTGCAGCTTGAGCAACTCGATCTGCAGGGTCCGCTTGCGCCGCTCGTACTGGCGGCGGGTCATCTTCTTGTCGTACGGGTACCCATGCCGCCACGGCGCGTCCGGACCGTCGTCGCTGCGCACCCGCCCGGACTTGCGGAGCAGTTCGCCGATCTCGTCGATTTCGGGCGTGACGTCGATCTGCTGCGGCTGCGCCATCTCGAAATCGGGGCCGGCGTCCTTGCTGTCGGAGTTCCGAAGATCGTCCACCTGTCGAGACTACCTCCGGATCCGGGTCAGAGCCCGGGTGACGACGCCTGCGCCCAGAACCGCTTCGGGATCCGGCCGGCCAGCCGCGCCGCACGACCGGCAGTCACTGCCGACGCCATCGCCGTGGCCATCAACGCGGGATCTTTCGCCCGAGTCACCGCGGTGGCGAGCAGCACGGCGTCACAACCCAACTCCATCGCCAGTGCGGCGTCACTCGCGGTACCGATGCCGGCATCGAGGATCACCGGCACCCCCGCCGACTCGACGATCATCTCGATGTTGTGCGGGTTGCAGATGCCCAGACCGGTGCCGATCGGGGCGCCGAGCGGCATCACGGCCGCGCACCCGACGTCCTCGAGTCGGCGGGCAAGCACCGGGTCGTCGGTGGTGTACGGCAGCACCGTGAACCCGTCGTCGACGAGTTGTTCGGCGGCCGAGACCAATTCGATGGCGTCGGGCAGCAGGGTGCGCTCGTCGGCGATCACTTCGAGCTTGACCCAGTCGGTCTCGAGCGCCTCGCGGGCCAGCTGCGCGGTGAGCACGGCCTCCGCGGCGCCGCGGCAGCCGGCGGTGTTCGGCAGCGGTGCGATCTTCAGCGAGGTCAGCAGGTCGAGCACACCGGTGCCGCCCACCGCGTCGATCCGGCGCATGGCCACGGTGGTGAGCTCGGTGCCCGACGCGACCAGCGCCTCCTCGAGCACCGCGAGGTTCGCCGCACCGCCGGTGCCCATGATCAGCCGGGAACCGAAGGTGCGGTCCGCGATCGTCAACTGGTCCGTCACCATCGCGTCAGCCACCCTGCACCGCCGTCAGAATCTCGATCTCCCAGCCCTTTTCGACGGGGCGATCCCAGTTCGCGCGCGGGAACACCGTCCCGTCCACGGCCACCGCGATGCCCTTCTCGGGCAGACCGAGGTGCGCGAGCAGCTGGGCCACGGTCAGCTGCTCGGACAGCTGATGGTCCTCACCGTTGACGGTGATGCCGATGTTCACCGGTGTGTTCGTCATCTACTTCCTCACTCGATCGATCGAAGCCCCGAGCCCGTCGAACCGGTCGGGGGAACAGGTCTTCGCCTCGGCCAGCGGCGTGCCCGACAGCTCGGCGACCACCGCGTCCGCGGACAGCGGCGTCAACAGGATGCCGTTGCGTCCGGCCCCCGCGGCCAACACCACCTTGTCGGACACCCGGCCGAGGATCGGCAGATTGTCCGGGCTCATCGGCCGCAGCCCGGCCGCGGTCTCGTACAGCTCGTACTCCCCGATGCTCGGCATGAGCGCCCCCGCGTCCGCGATCAGGTCGCGGACTCCCGCCACGGTGACCTGGGTGTCCTCGCCGGACTCGTGCTGCGTCGCACCCACGACGATCCCGTCGCCGCGCGGCACCAGGTACACGGGCCTGCCGTGCACGCTGCCGCGGATGGTCCGGGTCGGGGCGGGCGCGACGCCGGGCCGGTGGTGCAGGCGCAGGATCTCACCCTTGACCGGTCGAACCGGCAGTCCGGGCCACAGTCGCGCGGCGGCGGTGCCCGCGGCGATCACCACCTGGTCGGCGTCGAGCGCGTCGACATCGGTGACGGCCTGCGGGGTGAACGCCACCCCGGCGTCGACGGTGGCCCGGCGCAGTGCACGCACGAGGGCGCGGTTGTCGACGGCGGACTCGGTGGCGGCGAGCAGCGCCAGCCGGATGCCCGGGGCCAGTGACGGCTCGGCCGCGCGAATCTCGGCCCGCGAGAGCAGGTCCAGCCGGTACCCCTGTGTCTCCAGCCATTCCGCGACACGGCGCAGGTCGGCGGCGTCGGCGGCGTCCCGCGCGACCGTCAGCGAACCGTCGGAGGTGAACAGGGACTCCCCGGACAGTGCTTCGAGCTCGCGGCCGAAGTCCGGCCACCGCTGCAGCGAGGCGGCCCCGGCCGCCAGCACCGCATCCTCACCGGGCCAGCCCTCGGACAGCGGTGCGAGCATGCCGCCCGCCACCCAGGACGCGCCCGACGCGACCGCCGGATCGTGGACGGTGACGGTCCACCCCGCCTGGGCCGCGCGCCACGCGACGGACAGTCCGATGGCACCGCCACCGATCACCGCGACTGTTCTGCTCACACTTCCACCTCACTCCCTGCGCCGGCATGATCCGGGTCAGGTATGACGGTCGGGGCTCGCGAGCCCCCTCTCAGCCCCGCGTCCGCCGGGACTCCCGTGTCACATCGTTCACGGTAGAGACTACCGTTGAGGTCGTGCATCCCTCGCATTCCGGTAAGCACCTGACCCCACGGGAACGCCTCGCGAGCGCCCGTCTGTACCTGTGCACCGACGCCCGCCGCGAGCGCGGCGACCTCGCGAAGTTCGCCGAGGCCGCACTGTCCGGCGGGGTGGACATCATCCAGCTCCGGGACAAGGGTTCGGCGGGCGAGCAGAAGTTCGGCCGGATGGAGACCCGTGAGGAACTCGGCGCCCTCGCCGAGTTGGCTGCGGTGTGCCGACGACACGGCGCGCTGTTGGCCGTCAACGACCGCGCAGACCTGGCGCTGGCAGCCGGTGCGGACGTGCTGCACCTCGGCCAGGGTGACCTGCCGGTGCACTACGCGCGCCGGATCGTCGGCCCGAACGTGGTGATCGGTCGCTCGACGAACAGTCGGGCGCAGGCGCAGCTGGCGTCGATCGAGGACGACGTCGACTACTTCTGCACCGGACCGGTGTGGGCCACCCCGACCAAGCCGGGACGCACCGCGTCGGGCCTCGAGCTGGTGCGCTCGACCGCCGAGTCGCGGCCGACGATGCCGTGGTTCGCGATCGGCGGCGTCGACGAACAGCGACTGCCGGAGGTACTCGACGCCGGTGCGGACCGGATCGTGGTGGTCCGCGCGATCACCGAGGCCCGCGACCCACAGGCTGCTGCCCGCACTCTCGCGGACGCCCTCGCCCGCAACGTCGCCGCCCGCGCCGCCCGCTGACCCCTGCCGCCCTGACCCCTGCGCCGTCCGGGTGATGGTTCCCTTCACCCTGGTGGACCGAATGAAGGTTCCCATCACCCGGGGAGGAGACGCGGGGTTGCGACGGGGGGCGGCGCTCAGTCCAGCCAGGACAGGACGGTCGACGGCGAGAGCCGCAGCACGGACTCGGGCAGCCGGTCACGCAGGCCGCGGTCGGCTGTGACGACAGCTGTCAGCTCACCGGCAACCCCGGTCAGAGTGGCTGAGGCGGGACGGCTCGACGCGAGCTGCGCCAGCGCGTCGTCACCACTGCCGGACGCGACGTGCACCGGGACCCGGGCGTCGACGCCCGCGACCGCACTCGCCTTCCCCTCGAGTACGGCCTCGACTCGCGGCAACCAACCGAAACTGCCGTCGGGGAGTTCGATGATCCGCGGGAGGGTTCCGGCGAGCGCGGCGAGCAGCTCCCCGGTGGCGCCGGCGCGGTCGCGCCACCACCCGTTGGGCCGCGACCCCAGCACGTTGGCGGTGTCGAGCAGCAGTCGGACCGGAGCGGCGCGCAGCGCCGGCCAGCTGGCGGCGAAGCCCGGATGCAGTGGCAGGTCCTCGACCCGGTCCTCGGGCACCCAGCGCAGCTCGGTGCTCTCACCGTTGGGGACGGTGGCCAGCGCGGTCTCCGCATCGGCGACCACCGTCGTGTAGGTCCAGCCGCCCTCGGCTCGCGCCGTCACCCGCTCGGCCCGCACCCGTACCGACGCCGCGGCGATACCCGCCTCCTCCTCGGCCTCCCGGACGGCCGCGTGGGTGGTGCTCTCGTGGCTGTCCCGGGCCCCACCGGGCAACGCCCAGGTTCCGCCCTGATGACTCCACTGCGCCCGGTGCTGGAGCAGGACCGCGGAACCACCGTCGGGTGCGGGTGCGCGCAGCAGCAGCCCCGCCGCACCGAACCGCCCCCAGTACCGGCTGCCGTCCTCGCTCGTGGCCCAGCCGTCCCCGTCACCGCGCATCGACTTCGTTCACCTACCCCAGATCGTGCCGCGCCGAGCCAAGTCGGCACCACGTGTGTCCGCCACACCTGTTCGCCGTCGAACTTAGCCAGTCGCAGATCCCAAAGCGCGGTTACTGCTTATATGCTGCCCTCTGTCGGGCACTCGAGCCAGATAGAAGGGGTGCACAGTGGCTGTTCGGGTTGCACCTTCGACGGAGCCGCTCGGCGACGCGCCCGCCCCGACGGCGGGCTCGCAACTGCCGCCGAGCCGACCCGCGCGCCTGCGCGCGTTCGGTCGCACCACCCCCGCCAGGATGGTCTCCCTCGGCATCGGCCTGATCGCCCTCGCGCTCCTGTCGGGCACCGTCGCGGCGGTCCAGGTCGCCGACCGCCAGCGCACCCTCGACACCCTGCTCACCCGGATCGAACCACTCGCCGACGCCTCCCAGCACCTGTACAGCTCCCTGTCCATCGCAGACGCGACCGCCACCACCGCGTTCCTCTCGGGCGGCCTCGAACCTGCCGCCGTACGCGACCGGTACGCGCAGGCCGTCGGCGACGCGGGCCAGGACCTGGTCGACGCGTCCGCGGGGGTCGCGGCCGACGACACCGCCGCGCGCGACCTGCTGACCGAACTCTCGGCCGGACTGCCGGTGTACACGGGCCTGGTGGAGACGGCCCGCGCGAACAACCGCAGCGGGTACCCGGTGGGCTCGGCGTACCTGAGCGAAGCGTCGTCGATGATGCAGTCCACCCTGTTGCCGCTCGCCGAGCGGTTGCACACCGAGCAGTCCGACCGGGTGGTGCAGAGCCAGGACGAGTTCGCCCGGCCTCCGTGGCTCGCGATCGCCCTGCTGGTGCTCGCGCTGGCCGCTCTCGTGATCGCGTCGATCCTGCTCGCCCGGTGGACGCGACGCAGGCTGAATTTCGGCCTGATCGTCGCGGCGGTCGCGGTCGCCGCCTCGGTCTGCTGGCTGGTGGTCGCGGGGCTGGTCTCGGCCACGGCCACCGGGCACGCTCTCGACCAGGGTGCCCGACCGCTCACGGACCTGACCACCGCCCGCATCCTCGCCCAGCAGGCCCGTGCCGACGAGATGCTCGGCCTGGTCCGGCGTGAGCTCAGCGCCAAGTACGAGCAGCAGTTCGACGACCATCTGGCACGGCTGCAGGCGATCTTCGACGACTACCCGCGTAGCGGCCGGGTGGAGGTCGGTACTGCCCAGGTCGCGGCGGCTGCCGAGGCGAGTGCAGCGTGGTCACGAGCGCATCGGCAACTGGACTCACTGCTCGGTAGCGGCGACTGGACCGGCGCGGTCACGATGGCGGTCGGCACCGGGGACCGCGATTCGGCGTCGCATTTCGCCGAGACCGACAGCGAACTCAGCGACGCGATCGGGCAGACCCGAACGGAGCTGCGCCGCAACGTCGACCGGGCGGTGTCCACCCTGACCGCACTCGCACCCGGCGCACTGGTGCTGGCGGCCCTCGCGGTGGCCGGAATCGTGTCCGGGCTCCTGCCGCGACTGCGGGAGTACCAGTGACCCGGCCCGGAATACACCGGTGGACAGGACTATTCATGGCCGCGGCCGCGGCCTGTGCGCTCGCCGGGTGTGCCGGCACGCAACCGAGCGGTCCCGCCGCGCGACCTGACTACGCATCGCCGCCGATGCCCGCGGGCGCGAGCGTCGCCGCATCGCCGACCGGTACCGCCCCGGCGCGCGACTGCGGGGATCCGACCGCGAGCCTGCGCCCCTTCCCCGAGGGCACCACACCACCCGTTGCGTCGCTGGCGCGGATCCAGGCCAGGGGCAGGCTGGTCGTCGGACTCGACACCGGCAGCAATCTCTTCAGCTTCCGCGACCCGGGCACCGGGACCATCGAGGGCTTCGACGCCGACATCGCCCGGGAGGTCGCACGCGACCTGCTCGGCGATCCCAACCGTGTCGAGTTCCGCATCCTGTCCTCCGCCGACCGGATACCGGCGCTGAACGACAACACCGTCGACATCGTCGTCAAGACCATGACGATCAACTGCGAGCGACGCGAACAGGTCGCCTTCTCCACGGTGTACTTCCTTGCGCAGCAACGGGTCCTCGCAGCCAAGGGCTCGGGCATCCGGGGCGCGGCCGACCTCGCGGGCAAACGGGTGTGCGCCGCGGCCGGCACCACCTCGGTCGACCACATGCAGCGCGTCCAACCCGCGGCGACCATCGTCACGGTCCCGAACTGGGCGGACTGCCTGGTGGTCCTGCAACAGCGACAGGTGGACGCGGTGACCACCGACGACGCCCTCCTCGCGGGCCTCGCCTCCCAGGACCCGAACCTCCAGATCGTGGGCGAGAGCCTCAGTCCCGAACCCTACGGAATCGGGGTCAACAAGGCCGATCCCGATCTGGTGCGTCTGGTCAACGGCAGCCTCGACCGGATCCGCCGGGACGGGACGTGGCTGCGGCTCTACGACCGGTGGCTCGGCATGCTCGGTCCCCCCACCGGCCCGCCGGCCCCGCACTACCAGGACTGAGGGCATTGCTGTGACCACACCCGACGAGCCCGACGTCCCGACGCGGGCGGCTTCCCCGGCCCAGGAGCCCGAGGCCGTCCCGGCCTCTCAGCCCACCCGTGCCGCGCCCGCACCCTCCGCCTCGACCCGCTCGACACCGACGCGCACCACCGGTCGGCGCAGCCGCACCCAACGGTCGCGAACCAGCACTCGCCGCCGGATCGGCGCCGGGATGGTCGAGGTACCACCGGTTTCCGCGCCCGAGCCCGCCGAGGCGGTGATGACCGAAGCCGTTGTGGCCGAGAACAAACGCTTCTGCTGGAAGTGCGGGAAGCCGGTCGGACGGGCCGCCGGCGGCGGGCCGGCGGTCTCCGCGGGCATCTGCGGGTCCTGCGGCACCGTCTTCGACTTCACCCCGCTGCTCGCGCCGGGCGATCTGGTGGCGGGCCAGTACGAGGTCCAGGGGTGCATCGCGCACGGCGGCCTCGGCTGGATCTACCTGGCGATCGACCGCAACGTCAGCGACCGATGGGTGGTCCTCAAGGGACTGCTCCACTTCGGCGACGCGGAGGCCCAGGCCGTGGCGTTGGCGGAACGGCAGTTCCTCGCCGAGGTCGAACATCCGAGCATCGTGAAGATCTTCAACTTCGTCGAACACCCGCGCCCGGACGGCAGCCCGATGGGATACATCGTCATGGAGTATGTGGGCGGGCACTCCCTGCGCGACGTGCTGAGCACTCACCCACGGCCGGAACGGATTCCGGTCGAGCAGGCGATCGCTTACGTGCTCGAGATCCTGCCTGCGCTCGACTACCTGCACTCCGTCGGGCTGGTCTACAACGACCTCAAGCCGGAGAACATCATGGTCACCGACGACCAACTCAAGCTGATCGACCTCGGCGCGGTGGCGGGCATCGAGGGCTTCGGCTACCTCTACGGCACGCCCGGCTACCAGGCGCCCGAGATCGTCGAGACCGGCCCGACCGTGGCGTCGGACATCTACACGGTCGGGCGCACACTGGCCGTGCTCACGCTCCACCTGCCATCGGAGAAGGGCCGGTACGTCGACGGACTCCCGTCGCCGGAGCAGGCTCCGCTGCTGGCCGAGTACGAGTCGTTCCACCGACTGCTGTTGCGGGCCACCGACCCGGACCCCAACCGACGTTTCCCGACCGCCCAGGAGATGGCCGGGCAACTCACCGGCGTGCTGCGTGAGATCCTGGCCCAGCAGACCGGCGAGGAACGGCCGGGGCTGTCCGAGGTGCTGAGCCCGGGTCGCACCACGTTCGGCACCGAGGCGGCCGTGGTCGCGACCGATGTCTACGCCGACGGCCACCGCCACGAGGTGACCATCGACGGTCGCGATGTCGTTGCTGCACTTGCAGTTCCGCTGATCAATACGACCGACCCGAGCTCCGCACTGATCGCCGCCATGGTGCACGCCGAGCCGGACCAGACCCTCGAATCGATCCGCCGCGCCCGCGCCAACGGCCTGGAGCGCACGGTGGACGGGACCGCCGGCTTCACCGTGGAGATCGCTCTCGCCGAGGTCAAGGCGCACCTGGACCTCGGCGACGGCCCGACCGCGGTGCGTGTACTCGACACCGTCACGGCCACGAAGGGCGGCAACTGGCGCGTCGACTGGTACCGAGGCCTGGCAGCGCTACTCGAGGGTCAATACCGTTCCGCCATCGAATGTTTCGATGCGACGCTCGCCGCACTGCCCGGAGAGATCGCCCCGAAGCTGGCGCTGGCGGCCAGCGCCGAACTCGTCATCGGGCACTGGGAGACCGAGCACCCCGAGAAATGGCGCTCCTTCGCCGAGAAGTACTACCGCACCGTCTGGCGCACCGACCGCGGTGTCGTCAGCGCCGCCTTCGGGCTCGCCCGGCAGCTCGCCGACCGGGGTGACATCGCGGGGGCCCTCGCGGCCCTCGACCAGATCCCCGTCACCTCGAGACATTTCAACCTCGCCCGGATGACCGCCGTGCTGACCCGCCTGTCCGGTGCGCCGATCGACGAGATCGACGAGACCGCCCTGCGCGACGCCGCGCGGCGGGTCAACGCCCTGCCCCCCGACGAGGGTCGAGCCCTGCAATTGCGGACTCTGGTGCTGGGCACCGCACTGGACTGGGTGCTGCTCGGCCACACCCCGCGCGCCGGACGGGAGCCGATCCTCGGTGTGCCGTTCACCGAGCACGGCCTGCGCACCGGCACCGAGGCAGGCCTGCGGGCCCTGGCCCGCAACGCAACCGGCACCCGGCACCGCTACACACTGGTGGACATGGCCAATTGGATCCGGCCGCGAACCTGGTTCTGACAATCTCCTGGCGACCTCGGAACCATGTCCGCCGCACTGCCATCGGGCAGCGCGACCGCGGGCGGCGCTACCTCTCGAATTCCCGTGCCGCCCGCGCGATCGCAAGTTCCTCGTTCGTGGGGACGACGAGGACCGCTACGGTCGAGGCGTCGGTGGAGATCACCCGGGCCTCCCGGCCGCGCGCGGCGTTGCGCTCGGCATCGACCTCGATGCCGAACCCCTCGAGCCCGGCGAGTGCGTCGGCGCGCACCTCCGCCGCGTTCTCCCCCACCCCGGCCGTGAAGGTGATCGCGTCCAGCCGGCCGAGGGTCACCATGTAGGCGCCGATGTACTTGCGCAGGCGGTGCACGTACACCCGGTAGGCCAGCGAGGCGGCCTCGTCGCCCGCCTCGATCAGCGCGCGCAGTTCCCGGAAGTCGTTGACACCGCTCAGTCCCTTGAGCCCGGACCGACGGTTGAGCAGGTCGTCGATGTCGTCGACCTCCAGTCCGGCGCTGCGCCGCAGGTGCATCACGATGCCGGGATCGATGTCCCCGCTGCGGGTTCCCATCACCAGGCCCTCGAGCGGGGTCAAGCCCATCGAGGTGTCCATGGCCTTGCCACCCGCGATGGCCGAGGCAGACGCACCGTTGCCCAGGTGCAGCACGATCTGGTGCAGCGACGCGAGGTCGCGGCCGAGCACGTCGGCGACCCGACCGGACACGTACTCGTGGGAGGTGCCGTGGAAGCCGTACCGGCGCACGCCGAACTCGCGGGCGATCCGCGAATCGATCGCGTACGTCCGCGCCGACTCCGGCAGGGTGTGGAAGAACGCGGTGTCGAAGACCGCGACGTGCGGGACGTCGGGCAGCGCAGCCATCGCGGACTCGATGCCGGTCACGTTGGCCGGATTGTGCAGCGGTGCAAGGGAGGACAGTCGCGCGATTTCGGCGAGCACCTCCGCGGTGATCTCCGTGGGCCGGTAAAAGACCTCCCCGCCGTGCACCACCCGGTGCCCGACCGCCGCGATACCGGCGGATGCCAACTCGATACCGGCCTCGGCGAACATCGCGAACGCCAGTTGCAGTCCCACGCCGTGGTCCGCGATCGGACCGCGGTGCTCTCGGTCGACGCCGCCGTGGCGGTGGGTGACGACGCCGTCGGGCTCGCCGATCCGCTCGATCAACCCCGATGCCAGCGCCTCCCCGCTCTCCGGGTCGACGAGCTGGTACTTGATCGACGACGACCCCGAGTTGACGACCAGCACGGAACCCTTCACGACGTGACCTCCTGTGCCGCAACGGCTTGTGCCTGGATGGCGGTGATGGCGACGGTGTTGACGATGTCCTGGACCAGTGCGCCGCGGGAGAGGTCGTTGACCGGCTTGCGCAGTCCCTGCAGCACCGGACCGACCGCGACCGCGCCCGCGCTGCGCTGGACCGCCTTGTAGGTGTTGTTGCCGGTGTTCAGGTCCGGGAAGACGAAGACCGTCGCGCGGCCCGCCACCTGCGAGTCCGGCAGTTTCGTCGTGGCGACGCTCGGCTCGATCGCCGCGTCGTACTGAATCGGCCCCTCCACCAACAGGTCCGGCCGCCGCTCCCGGACCAGCGCCGTCGCGGCCCGCACCTTGTCCACGTCCGCGCCGGAGCCCGAGTCACCGGTCGAGTAGGACAGCATCGCGACCCGCGGGTCGATGCCGAATTGCGCCGACGTGGACGCCGAGGAGATCGCGATGTCGGCGAGCTGTTCGGCGGTCGGGTCGGGCACCACCGCGCAGTCGCCGTACGCGAGCACCCGGTCGGCGAGACACATCAGGAAGATGCTCGAGACCGTCGACACCCCCGGCTCGGTCTTGATGATCTCGAAGGACGGCCGAATCGTGTGCGCGGTGGTGTGCGCTGCGCCGGAGACCATCCCGTCCGCCACCCCCAGTTGCACCATCATCGTGCCGAAGTACGAGATGTCGGCCATCACCTCGCGGGCCCTCTCGAGCGTCGTGCCCTTGTGGGCGCGCAACCGGGCGTACTCCCGCGCGAAGTCCTCGGTGTACTCGCAGTCGGTCGGGTCCAGCACCCGGGCCGACGCCAGGTCGACACCGAGTTCGGCGGCGCGCCGGCGCACCGGGCCCTCCTCGCCGAGGATCGTCAGATCGGCGACCCTGCGCTGCAACAGCCGTCCGGCCGCCCGCAGGATCCGGTCGTCGCCGCCCTCGGGCAGCACGATGTGCCTGCGGTCGGCGCGGGCGCGCTCGAGCAACTGGTACTCGAACATCTGCGGGGTGACGACTTCCGGCCGGGCCACGTCGAGTCGGGCCAGCAGGTCGGTGGCATTGACGCGCTGCTCCATCAGACTCAGCGCGGTGTCGACCTTGCGCTGCGACCCGACCGCGACGCGACCGCGCGCCCGGTAGGCGGCGGAGGCCGTGTCGTAGGTACCGAGGTCGGTGGTGAGGATCGGCAGTCTCGGTCGCAGGCCCGCCATCAGCTTCGCCACCGCCGGGTGCGGGGTGAGGCCACCGTTCATGATGATGCCCGCGAGCGACGGAAAGCCTTCCGCCTCATGGGCGTTGACCAGCGCGAGCAGCACCTCGGAGCGGTCGGCCGGGACGATCACCACCTGGCCTTCGGTGAGCCGCTCGAGGATGTGCTCGGCGGTCATGCCACCCACCATCACCCGCAGGGCCTCGCGCTGGAGCAGCTCGGCATCTCCGCTGTAGAGCTCGCCGCCGACGGCGGCCTGCAGTTCGGCCATCGTCGGCGCCACCAGCAGCGGGATCTCCGGCAGGCTCCAGGCCGGCACCCCGAGCGGTGCCAGCGCGGCGGTGACCGCATCGAGTTCGGTTGGGTCGCATCGGTTCGCGACCACGGCAACGAGGTGCGCGTGATGTACCCGCAGTTCGGCGGCGCAGATCTGACCGAGCTGGATGATCTCCTCGGGAGTGCGCCCGGCCCCGCGCAGCGCCAACAGCACCGGCGCGTCGAGGTTCACCGCGATGCGGGCGTTGTACCCGAGCTCGCTGGGGCTGGCGACGTCGGTGTAGTCGCTGCCGACGATCACCACGGCGTCGCACTGCTCGGCAACCGCGTGGTAGCGCGACACGATCTCACTGAGGGCCAGCTCCGGGTCGGCGTGCACCTGCTCGTAGCTGACGCCGAGGCACTGCTCGTAGGTCAGGTCCGCGGTGGTGTGGTCGACCAGCAGTTCCAGGATGTAGTCGGGTTCGTCGGTGGACCGGGCGATCGGCCGGAACACCCCCACCCGGGCCGCGGACCCGCTCAGCATCTGCAGCACACCCAGCGCGATCGTCGACTTTCCGGTGTCGCCCTCGGGCGAGGCGATGAAGATGCTCGAGACTGCCGACTCTGCGGATGCCATGGGTGACAGCCTAGTGGCGGCTGCCCAGTGGGTGGCCGGCGGTGCGGCAACCGACACTCGGCTGCGACAGGCGGTCGCGGGTCAGCGGCGGGCGGAGCGATTTCACCCTCTTTCGGGGGGTGGGCAGCCCCGCCGACCCGTCAGTGCCGGTCTCGCAGCGACTCGGCGAGTTCGCCGCGGTCCGCCACGTCGAGCTTCGTGCAGGCCCGGTAGATGTGACCCTCGACGGTCCGAACGGACACCACCAGCCGGTCCGCGATCTCCCTGTTCGACAGCCCGACCGCGACCATCGAGGCCACCTCCCGTTCCCGGCTGGTGAGGGGCAGCGGGCGGGCGGCCTCTAGCACCGCCGGGGTCGAGGCGTGATCGCAGCGCTCCGCCAGGGCGTTCGCGGTCGCGGCGGCATCGAGCGCCTCCCGTCGGCGATCGGCCGTCGAGTACGCGACTGCGGATTGCGCCGAGGCGTCCGCGGCGTCGAGAAGTGCGCCGATTTCCTCGAATTCCCGTGCAATCCTGGCCAATTCGCTTCCGTCGCCGTCAGCGAACGCGGCGGCTTGTGCGGCGGCGAGCCGCACCATCGGTCCGTCGCAGCGCTCTGCGAGCTCCGCGAGTCTCGGCGCCGTGGACGCGTCTCCGAGCCTCGTCGCAAGATGCAGGGCGAGCGCCTCGATCGCGAACTGACCCGATTCGCGGGCTGCGTCGGCAGCTCCGCAGGCCGTAGCGATCGCCCGGGATGTCTCGCCCTGCCCGGCCGCCTCCCAGGCCTTGCCGATCTCGAACATCGGCCCGAACACCGCGACATGGCGGCCGTAGCGCCCTTCAGCCGCCGCGACGACGGACTTCGCGTCGGCGGTGCGCCCCAGCACCGAATATGCCTGCGCCAGAATGGGATAGGCGGGAAATACCCAGCCGATGGCCGATCCGGTGTCCCCGACCGTCAACGCGGCCATCGCCTGCTCGAGCCGCCGCACCGTTTCGGCGAACCGGCCACGGGCCACATCGACGATGGCGTACAGGATGTTGGCCTGCCCCCATCCGAGGTACTGCCCGGTGGTGGCCGCGTGGTCGAGGTACGTCTGGGCGCGGCGGGCGGCGGCGTCGAACTGCCCGGTCAGCGTCAGCGCCAGGATCGGCCCAATCGCGGCCGGGTAGCGGGTCAACCCGTCCACCTTGGTCATCGCCGCGTCGGCCCGGGCCGTCAGTGCGGCGACCTCGGATCCACGTCCCACCACTGCGAGGGCCATCGAGGCCGCGAAGGTCCCCATCTCTTCCGACCAGGGCGTCGGGTTCGGTTCGGCAAGAACGGCTTCCGCCTCGGCCAGACCTTCACTCAGACGGTTCTCGGCCACCGCACAGGTGGCGCCGATGCCGCGGACCACCGCGACTGCCGCCGGATTCTGCACCCGCTGCCGAACCTCCTCGAGGACCGCCTCCGCGGTCTCCGCGTCACCGGCCGACCAGAAGAGGTTCGCGATCCGGGTCACGCCCCAGCGCACCAGTTGACTCTCGTCGAGGGTGTCGGGGTCGAAGCGATTCAGGGCCGCCTCCGCGTCGGCGGCATGTCCCTGCCACAACTGTGACCGGGCCAGCAGGTTGGCCGCCCGGAAACCCCCGTCCCGGTCCACCGCGGCCTTGGCCAGCCGTTCGCCGAGGGGGACGTTCGCGAACGCGATCGCGTCCTTCGCGGCCGTCACGAGCAGGTCGACGTCGGGGGTCTGGTCGCTGTCGAGGGCCAGCTCGGCGAGCCTGATCCGATCGCCGGGCCCGGTGATCGGATGGGTCCGGAGGGCCTCGACCAGGTTGCCGCGCAACCGCCGCGCCGCGGCGCGGCCGACCCGCCTGCGGACCACCTCACTGAACATCGGGTGGTTGTACCGGACCTCGGCCTTCGGTCCGTCCTCGACGATCTGGATCAGCCCGCGCTGCTCCGCGTCCTCGACCGCCTCCTCCCCGGCCAGGTCGCTGAGGGTGTCGAGGGCCAGCGGCTCGCAGAACGTGAGCAGTTCGAGCACCCGCATCACGTCCGCGGGCAGGTGCTCGATGCGGTCCTCGAGCAGTGACGCGAGCTCGGGGGTGATGGCCGCCCGACCGCGCAGCTGCCACACGCCGCGCCGCTCGCGCAGCGTTCCGGCCTCGAGCGCACCCTCCACGAGGTGATGCAGGAACAACGCATTGCCGCCTGAGGCCTCCCACATCAGCTTCGCACTCAGCCCCTCGAGCGGCCCCCCGAGCACCGACTCGATCAGTGTGACGCTCTGGTCGCGGGTGAACGGCGACAACTCGAGCCGCATCAGGTGCCCGTCCTTCCACAGCGACGTGACGGCGTCCGGCGTGGACTCGCCGCTGCGGACGGTCGCGACGATGTGCGCGGCCCGGTCGATCGCCAGTTGGTGCAGGAAGGTCGCCGACAGCTGGTCGAGCAGATGCGCGTCGTCGACGCCGATCACCACGGGACCGCCCGCGCCGAGCAGGGCCTCGCGTGCCGCCGAGAGGAAGGCCACCGGGTCGCGTGAGGTGGACGAGCCGACCAGGTGGGCGAACACCCCGAGCGGGATACTGCGGGCGGACTCGGTTCCGGCGACCCAGCGCACGTCGCCGGGTAACGACTGGGTGGCGACCCGGGCCAGGGTGGTCTTGCCGACTCCGGCGTCACCGGTCAGAACGACCCCGCACGCACCGGTGTCGGAGGTCAAGGCGGACTTCAGGGTTTCGAATTCGAGCTGCCGCTGAATCAGCGGCCACGGCCGATTCATGACTGAAAGCCTATGCCCGCCACATGCGAAATTCAGCGTTTCGCCAGGTTCGGCCGCTCAGGCCACCGACGCGCGATCGATGTCGGAGACGTCGGCCCCCGCCGACTCGAGCCGCGCGAACAGCTGCTCGGTGCCGTGCGCCGAGGCGTACTGGAGCTCGCTGTCGCTGATCGGGACGGCCTGCAGCCAGGTGCTCACCGCGTCCTCGGTGTCGACCAGGATCTCGAGGTCCGGCCAGATGAACGGCACCACGAGCAGCACGTGCTTCATCGCCCGATCCGGGTCCGCCTCTCGGACCGCGTTGGGAACGATGGTGTTCGGCGTGACGTGGAACGAGCCGGACGCCACCGCGAAGGCGCATTTCGCGAGCACGTCGGCCATCGTCCGGTAGTCGGCGCGCCCGACCGTCACCAGCTCGGTGCGGATCGGCCTGCCGTCGGCGGTGGCGACATTGGTGGGGTAACGGGACAGGTCGAGCGTCGCGTACGAGGCGAAACCGGGCCCCGGGCAGTTGTCGCCGACGGCCACCGACACCTCGTCCGGCGCCTGTCCGTCGGTGTCCTCGTCGACTGCCGCCCGGAACCTCAGCACCTGGGGCAGCCCGCCGAACACGTCGCCGATCCGGCGAGCTGCTTCCCTGATCGAGTCGCTGGCATCCATGCCACGAAGCCTATGTCGTGCTGTGGGCCCCGCCCGGGCCGGACTACCCCAGCTTGCGCAGTCGCGGGGCGAGGTCCCGCTCGAACAGCTCCAGGAATCGACGCTGGTCGTGCCCCGGCGCGTGGAAAACCAGGTGGTTCAAGCCTGCGTCGACGTACTGCTTGACCTGCTCGACCGCCTCGTCCGGATCGGAGGCGACGATCCAGCGCTTCGCGACCTGCTCGATCGGCAACGCGTCCGCGGCTGCCTCCATCTCGATCGGGTCCTCGATCGAGTGCTTCTGCTCCGGGGTCAACGACAGCGGCGCCCAGAACCGGGTGTTCTCCAGCGCCAGTGCGGGATCGGTGTCGTACGAGATCTTGATCTCGATCATCTTGTCGATGCCGGCGACGTCGCGCTCGGCCTTCTCCGCGCCCTCCGCCACCGCGGGCATCAGCTTCTCGGTGTAGAGCTCCATCCCCTTCCCGGAGGTGCAGATGAAACCGTCGCCCGCCCGCCCGGCGTAGCGGGCCACCACGGGACCGCCCGCGGCGATGTACACCGGAATGCCGCCCTCGGGCACGTCGTAGATCGACGCGCCGACCGTCTTGTAGTACTCGCCGTCGAAGTCGACCCGCTCGCCGGTCCACAGCTCGCGCATCAGCCGGACCGACTCGCGCAACCGGGCGAACCGCTCCTTGAACTCCGGCCACGCACCGGTGTATCCGGTCGCGATCTCGTTGAGCGCCTCACCAGTGCCGACGCCGAGCATGATCCGCCCGGGGTACAGGCAGCCCATGGTGGCGAAAGCCTGCGCGATCACCGCCGGGTTGTAGCGGTACGTCGGGGTGAGCACCGAGGTGCCGAGCTGCAGGGTGTTCGTCCGTTCCCCGACCGCGGTCATCCACGCCAGCGAGAACGGTGCGTGGCCGCCGTTGTGGCGCCAGGGCTGGAAGTGGTCCGACACCGTCGCCGAATCCATCCCGTGCGCCTCGGCCAGTACCGCCAGTTCCACCAGCTCGCGCGGACCGAACTGCTCCGCGGACGCCTTGTACCCGAGCTTGAGAGCCACCGTTCCTCCTCGTGGAGTGATACCCGATTCGTGACAGTCGTTTCGAGACCGCCGTTCTCGCGAACCTAGCCACACCGCGAGTCAGTGCGTTCGCCGGGTCCCGGTCAGTGCACTGCGCCGATCACAGTGACCACCGCGGCAAACCCGGCGACCACCGCGACCACCACCGCGAACACCCACAACTCGCGCTCCACGGGCATCGGTTCGCCCCGTTCGAGGGCGTGCCGCACCTGCACCCACCGCCGCAGTCCGACGAGCGGCGCGGCCACGGCCAGCAGGATCATCACCGTGCCCAGCAGGGTGCGGACCCATGACGTGCCGAACTCCGGGACCAGGTGCACCATGGCGATCCCGCCCGCCAGGAAACCGAGTGAGGTGCGCAGCCAGGCGAGAAAAGTGCGCTCGCTCGCGAGGGTGAACCGCTCGTCGGGCCGCTCGAGGTCAGTCACGGTTACATCCTCACACCCGCGGTCGAATTTCGGCGGGCACGCGGTTCCGAGGCGCGCGTAATCGTTTCGCGGCAAAACGGACAGATCGCGTCACAATGACGTGTGATCTGTAACACTATGTAGTCGATTCGTGATCCAACAGGTGCAGTGCTCTCATCCCAGACGCCGACCGACAAGGACACCGCGCATGGCTACCTCGAACGCGAACGGCATCAGAAGCAGTCACCTCCGAAGGGCCTTCGTCGCGGGCGCGCTGACCGTGTGCGCCCTCGCCCTGCCCGCGGCGCCCGCGATGGCCGTCGGGAGCGAGGGCAGCAGCTCGGGGAGTGCGGGCGGCAGCTCCGTGATCCCCCTGCCGATCTCGAGCCCGGCCGGGCTGATCGCCCTCTCGGCGGCCACCACCCAGACCGGCAAGCCCTACCTGTGGGGTGGCACCGGGCCGAACGCCTGGGACTGCTCCGGCCTCACGCAGTGGGCGTTCCGACAGGCCGGGATCAGGCTGCCGCGAGTCAGCCAGGACCAGGCCTGGGCCGGGACCCCGATCCCGTTCGCGGCGATGGCGCCGGGCGACATCGTCACGTTCCGTCCCGAGAACGATCACGTCGGCATCTACGCCGGCTTCGGTCAGGTGTTCAACGCGTACGGCGCCGGGGTGCCGATCGGGTTGACGCCACTGTCGGAACTACCGCCGATCAACCAGATCCGCCGTTTCTGAGTGGACGCGATTAGTTCGGACCGCCAGGCTGGTCTGTACGTGTGAGGACACCCCACCCGAGAGGACCGACACGTCATGCAGAAGATCACGCCCTGTTTGTGGTTCGACACGCAGGCCGAGGAGGCCGCGACGTTCTACACGTCCATCTTCAAGAACTCGTCCATCGGTGAGATCAGCCGGTACGGCGAGGGCATGCCCAAGCCCGCCGGCACCGCGATGACCGTCGCGTTCACGCTCGACGGGCAGAATTTCACCGCGCTCAACGGCGGGCCGGAGTTCGCGTTCACCGAGGCCGTCTCGTTCCAGGTCGACTGCGCGGACCAGGCCGAGGTCGACGAGTACTGGGAGGCGCTCACCGCCGACGGAGGGCAGGAATCGCAGTGCGGCTGGCTCAAGGACAAGTTCGGAATGTCGTGGCAGATCGTGCCGTCGGCGCTTCCTTCGGTCCTGGGCGGCCCCGACCCGGCGGGCGCGCAACGCGCCGTCGCCGCGATGATGCAGATGCGCAAGATCGACATCGGCGTCCTGCAGAAGGCGTACGACGGCGAGTAGCGGTCAGCGGGCGGGCCGGCCGGCGCGCACAATTGTCAGGTGACCACCGACGCGATGACCACCGGTTGGACCTACCTGATGGACATGGACGGCGTGCTCGTCCACGAGGACCAGCTGATCCCCGGCGCCGACAAGTTCCTGGCCGAACTCCAGCAGTCGGGCACGCCGTTCGTCGTGCTGACGAACAACTCGATCCGCACTCCACGCGACCTGCGCGCACGCCTGGTCCAGACCGGCCTCGACATCCCCGAGAAGTCGATCTGGACCTCCGCCCTGGCGACCGCGACCTTCCTGGGTAACCAGCGCCCCGAGGGCAGCGCGTACGTCGTCGGCGAATCCGGCCTGACCACCGCGTTGCACGACATCGGCTACGTCCTCACCGACAAAGACCCGGACTACGTGGTGCTCGGCGAGACCCGCACCTACTCGTTCGAGGCGATCACCACCGCGATCCGGCTGGTCGAGCGCGGCGCCCGGTTCATCGCCACCAACCCGGACGCCACAGGTCCGTCGCGCGACGGCTCGCTGCCCGCGACGGGGTCCGTCGCCGCGCTCATCACCCGCGCCACCGGCCGCGAGCCGTACTACGTGGGCAAGCCGAACCCGTTGATGATGCGCTCGGCGCTGCGGGCCATCGGCGCGCACTCGGCGAACACCCTGATGATCGGCGACCGGATGGACACCGACATCGTCTCCGGGCTGGAGGCCGGCCTGCAGACCATCCTCGTGCTCACCGGGATCTCCACGCGCCAGTCGGTCGAGATGTTCCCCTACCGGCCGACGCTGGTGCTGAACTCGGTGGCCGATCTCGTGGGGCGGACCCACGACCCGTTCGCCGCTGCCTGACGGCCGCGCGGAAACCGATTCCGGGACAGATTCCAAAAGGTACAAATCGCTGAATCTGTACAGATTCAGCGATTTGTACAGACTCGGCAATTGGCATCCAGATTCTCGGAGCTCCCTACCGCAGGGGGACGGGGCGGCCGGCGACCACCAGCACCACCGACTCGGACTCGGCGGCGACGGCGGCGTTGAGGCGGCCAAGCAAGTCGCGGAACCGGCGACCGGACGCGGTCGCCGGGACCACCCCACTGCCCACCTCGTTGCTGACCGCGACGACCGGCACCGTCGCGGCCCGCCACGCCCCGAGCAAGTCCTCGACATCGGACTGCACTGTCACCCAGCATGATTCGTCGGACCAGGCACCGCGGGCGTCGATGCGCCGGGTCAGCCAGGTGCCGAGGCAGTCGACGAGGACCGGCACCGTCGCCACACGCAACGCCGCGGCGACGTCGTCTGTCTCGACGGTCCGCCACGACGCCGGCCGCGACGCCCGGTGCTCCGCAATCCGCGCCGCCCACTCCGCGTCGCCGTCGACAGCAGCGCCGGTCGCGAGGTAGGTGACGTCGTCGCGGTCGACGAGCAGGCGCTGCGCGTGGGTGGACTTTCCTGCCCGCGCACCGCCGAGCACCAGGGTCCGACGCGGACACTCCTCGCGCGCCGGCGCCTGCCCGAGCACCACCACGGCTCCGTCGGGAACGACGCGAACTCCCCACGGCCGCAACCTGTCCGGCAGGTCGGGCGGATTGTGGTGGCCGAGGTGGACTGCAATCACGTCGGTTCGATCGACCACCGCCCCGGCTTCGCGCAGCGCGGCCAACGCCCGCGGGAAGGTGCGCAGGTCCAAATGGTCGGCGTCGTGGTCCGCGAGGTCGCCGAACGTCTCCTCCAGGAACACCGCGTCGTAACGGGCGCCACGCACCAGGTCCAGTACCGACGCAGGAAGGGGTCCGGTGTCGGTGGCCCACAACAGCTTCCGACCTTCCCGGCCCGCGACCTCGTACAGCACCGAATCGCCGTCGCGCATCACCCGGTGCGCGGCGGGCAGCACCCGCACGTCGTAATCGCCGACCCGCACCTCGTCGCCCGACGTCACCGGTACCCAGCGGACCGGATCGTCGGGCCCGACCCAGTCCCGGCACAGGTCCAGTGCCTCCGCCGGGCCCACGACATCGAGAGTCTCCCCGCACCCCGCCCACGACCGTATCAGCAGCGCCAGCGGTCCGACATGGTCCGGGTGCGCATGGGTGAGCAGCAGGTGCCGGACCCCGGCCAGTGACCGACCCGCCGCGACGGCAGCGCGCGGCACCTCCGGCCCGCAGTCGAGCAGCAGCACGTCGTCGACCAGTGCCGCGGTCTGGGCGCGATTCTCGCCGCGCCGCAACACGGTCCGGCAGGAGGCGCACCCGCAGAACGGGTTCGGCCAGCCGTCGGCCGCGCCGGTGCCCAGCAGCACGACCTCCATCACGCCTCCCCCGCCGCAGCGTCGTCCGGCCCGACCGGCAGCACCACCGGCCCGCCCGGACGGTCCAGGACCTCGACCCTGGCGCCGTACACCTCGTTGATCCGGTCCGCCCGCAACACTTCTCGCGGGGTCCCGTCCGCGACAACGCGGCCGCCGTCGAGCATGACGATGCGCCGGCCGTACTGGCCGGCGAGGGTGAGGTCGTGCATCGCCGCCACCACCGTGATGCCGTCCGCGGTTCGCATGCCCTGCACGAGGTCCAGCACCTGCTGCTGGTGGCCGATGTCGAGGGCGCTGGTCGGCTCGTCCAGCAGCAGTACCCGAGGTTGCTGCGCGAGCGCGCGAGCGAGCACCACGCGCTGCAGTTCGCCGCCGGACAGTTCGGTGGCCGGCCGGCGCGCCAGCCCGGACAGGTCGAGCCGCTCGATCACGGCCTCGACCACCTCCCGGTCCCGACCCGTCTCGGTGCCGAACCGGGGCACGTGCGGCGTGCGGCCGAGCGCCACGAGTTCGGCCACGCTCACCCCCTCGGGCACCACGGGACGCTGCGGCATCAGCGCGACCGCCCGCGACATCGCACGCCGGGCGGCCCGGCCGGGATCGTTCCCGGCGACGGTCACCGTCCCGGTGGACGGCACCAGCCCGGCGAGCGCGTGCAGCAGCGTGGTCTTGCCCGCCCCGTTCGGCCCGACCACGGCGACCCACTCGCCCTGCCGGACAACCAGATCCACGCCGCCGAGCACGGTCACTCCGCCGCGCTCGACCCGTAGTCCCGCGCACTCGATCACGACGCCTGCCGCCCGCGGCGCAGGATCAGCAGGAAGAACGGCGCGCCGATCGCGGCCGTCACCACCCCGATCGGCAGCTCGGCCGGCGACATCGCGGTCCGCGCGACCACGTCGGCCAGCACCAGGAACGCGGCGCCGAGGATCAGCGACAGCGGCAGCAGCAGCCGGTGACCGGGCCCGACGACCAACCGGACCGCGTGCGGCACCACGATTCCGACGAACCCGATCAGCCCGCTGACGCTGACCACCGCCGCGGTGCCGAGGGTCGCGGCGGCCACCAGCGTCAGCCGTACCCGGGCCGGGTGCACGCCCAGGCTCGCCGCCTCCACGTCGCCGACCGCCATCACGTCCAGCACCCGCCGGTGCAGGCCGATCACCGCCGCGGACACCACCACGTACGGCAGCACCACCAGCACCTGCGTCCAGCCGTCGGTGCTCAAACGGCCCAGCAGCCAGCTGTACACCTGCCGCAGGGTCTCGTCGTGGCTCTGCTGCAGGAAGGTCTGCGCCGCATTGGCGAACGCCGCCACCGCCACCCCGGCGAGAATGATCACGACCTCGCTGCGGGCGCCGCCGACGCCCCGGCCCAGGGTGTACGTGGCGGCGACCGCGAGGACCCCGCCGGCGAACGCCGCCACCGGTACCCCGAAGGTGCCCAGTGCCGCACCGGAGACGATCGCCGCGGTGGCACCGAGACCGGCTCCGCTCGAGACACCCAGCAGGAAGGGATCGGCGAGCGGGTTGCGGAACACGCCCTGGTACGCGGCGCCGGCGATGGCCAGGGTGGCCCCGACCAGCGCGCCGAGCACCACCCGCGGTAGCCGGATCTGCCACAGGATCGCGTGCTGCTGCGCGGACAGCCCCGAGTCGAGGTGCACACCGGGGATCGCGTCCAGCAGGTCCACGATCACCCCACGCACGGTCAGCCCGGCCGGCCCGGTGACGGCACCGATCAGCAGCGCCGCCACGAGCACGACCACGGCGCCACCGATCACCGTCGCCGTGCGCCGGGTCGTGCTCACCCGGCCGGGGTCGGCTGCGCGGCGGGGACGGTCTGCGCGGCGGCGGCGATGCCGCGCACGAGGTCGACCACGCGCGGCCCCCAACGGCTGGCGAGGTCCGCGTCGAGCACGTGAATCTGCTTGTCGCGCACCGCGGCCAGGCCCGACCAGCCGGGACGCGCGGCGACCGTGTCGGGCGTGACGCCGCAGCACTGGCCGTCGGCGAGGAAGATCAGGTCCGGGTCGGCCGAGACGACGTACTCCGCCGACAGCTGCGGGTAGTCGCCACCCGACCCGCCGCCGGCGGCGATGCTCCGCAACCCGAACAGCCCGTAGATCTCGCCGAGGAAGGTCTTGTCGGTGACCGTGTAGAGCGTGTCGTCGAGTTCGTGGAAGTAGGTGCGCGCCTTCGGCTGCGGCGGCACCGACGCCACCGCCGCGGCGATCTGGGTGCGCATCGACGCGGTCAGGGTGGTCGCTTCCGACCCGTGTCCGGTGGCCGACCCGACGCGCTCGATCTGCCCGTACGCCTCGTCGAGGTTCGCCGCCGCGGGCAGCAGCAGGGTGGGCACCCCGGCCGCCTTCAACCCGGACACCAGGCCACCGGGGTCGTCGGCCGCGATCACCAGGTCCGGTGCCTTGCCGATGATCGCCTCGACGTTCGGCGCGTAGCCCGACAGGTCGGTGGTGGGGACGCCCGCCGGGTAGTCGGACTTGTCGTCGACGGCGACCACCTGATCGCCCGCGCCGACCGCCCACAGCGTCTCGGTCGCGGTGGGGCTGAGGGAGACGATCTTCGTCGGGCGTGCGCCGACGGTCACGGTGCCGGTCGAGTCGGCCGGCCCCGACTGCACCGTCACCAGGAAGGTGCCGTCACCGGTCGAGGGTGCGGACGAATCCTGCGATTCGCCCGCGCACCCCGCCGTGAACGCGAGCACGGCCGCGCCGAGCATCGCCGCCACCCCGGCAAACCGAGGTCCGCGATGGCGCGCGCTGCGCGGAAAGCCTGTCGACACAGCCGATCTCGTCATCCGACTCGCCGCTAGCGCAGCGCGTTGTCCAGGTCGGCGAGCAGGTCCTCGACGTCCTCGAGGCCGACCGACAGGCGCACCACCCCGTCGGTGATGCCGACCGCCGCCCGACCCTCCGGCCCCATCGCGCGGTGGGTGGTGGTGGCCGGATGGGTGATCAACGACTTGGAGTCGCCGAGGTTGTTCGAGATGTCCACCACGCGCAGCGCGTCGAGCACCTCGAACGCACGCTTCTTGGCCTCGCCCTCCGGTGCGTCGAGTTCGAAGGTCACGACGGTGCCGCCGCCGCTCATCTGCGTCTTCGCCAGCTCGTACTGGGGATGCGACTCGAGGTACGGGTACTTGACCCAGCGCACGGCCTTGTTCTGTTCGAGGAACCGCGCGATCTGGAGCGCGGAGTTCACCGAGTGCCGCACCCGCACCGGCATCGTCTCGAGCCCCTTGAGCAGCGTCCACGCGTTGAACGGGCTCAGCGCGGGGCCGGTGTGTCGCATCAGGTTCTGCACCGGGCCATCGATGTACTCCTTCGGACCGAGGATCGCGCCGCCGAGCACGCGGCCCTGCCCGTCGATGTGCTTGGTGCCGGAGTAGACCACGATGTCGGCGCCGAGGTCGAGGCTGCGCTGCAGCAGCGGAGTGGCGAAGACGTTGTCCAGCACCACCTGTGCGCCCGCCGCGTGCGCCATCTCGGAGACCCGGCGCACGTCGACGAGGGCCTGCATCGGGTTGGACGGGGTCTCGAAGAACACGGCGGTGGTCGGCACGGACAGCGCCTCCTCCCACTGCTCGAGGTCCTCGCCGTCGACGAACACGGTCTCCACGCCCCAGCGCGGCAGGATCTCGTTGCACACCACGAAGCAGGACCCGAAAAGGCTGCGGGCGGCGACCAGGCGGTCGCCCGCGCCGAGCAGCGCACCGAGAGCGGTGAACACCGCGGACATGCCGCTGGAGGTGCCGAAGCAGGCCTCGGCGCCCTCGATCAGTCGCAGCCGCTCCTCGAACATCTTCACGGTCGGGTTGCCGTACCGGGAGTAGACGAAGTGGTCGACCTCGCCGGTGAACGCCTGCTCGGCCGCGCCCGCGGACTCGTAGACGAAGCCGGAGTTGAGGAACAGCGCCTCCGAGGTCTCCTCGAACCCGGTGCGCATCACGCCGCCGCGCACCCCGAGGGTGCCGAGTCCGACGTCCGCCGGGAGCTCCTTGCGAAACGCGCCGCCTTGGGGAATGCCACTCACTGCTGCCTCCAGGGAAGTCCGACCGCGCGCCAGCCGACCACGCCGCGATGACCGTCCGCGTCGATGCCACCCTCGAAGCCGTCGAGAACGTTGTAGGACGGGCCGATGCCGGCCGCGGTCGCCGCCTCCGCGGCGCCGATGGAACGCTGGCCGGAGCGGCACAGGAACACGACCTCGCGTGCCTCCCCGCCGGTGATGCCCGCTTCCTTGAGCTGGTCCACGAAGTTGTCGTTACGGGCGCCGCTGACGCTGACCCACTCGATCAGCACGGGGCTCCGGCCCAGTTCGGAGGTGTCCGGGACCCCCACGAACCGCCACTCCGCGTCGGTGCGGCAGTCCACGAGGACCGCCTCGGGATGCTCACGCAGCAGGTCCCATGCCTGCTCGGGAGTGATGTCGCCTGCGTAGCTCATGGGGACAGTTTTTCACAACCTCGCCGCGGCCCCCGGGTCGGCAGCCTCCCCCGTCCGGTTCGGGGTCGCGCATGCCGCCTCCCGGCCGGACCCCGGGGATGTTCACTCGGCCAGCGCCTGGGTACCGAGAACGCCGAGGAGCGCGAGCCGCTCGGCGTCCTCGGTGTCCGGTTCTGCCGTGTACACCAGGATGCGCAGGTCGCTGCCCTCCACGCTGAACACGTCACAGTCCAGTGTCAGCGGTCCCACCAGTGGGTGATCGATCGTCTTGGGCGCAATCTCGGGACCTGCGACAGCGCCCGTCTCCCAGAGGTCGGCGAATCGAGTGCTCCCGGCCCGTAACTCGGCGATCAGCCTCCGCAGTCGTTGGTCCGCCGGGTACCGGACCGCCGCCGAGCGCAACGCGGCCACCTGTGCGGTCTCGAGTGCGTGCCGCGACTCGGGAGTGTGCCGGACACGACTGCCCGAACCGAGAAAGTTGCGCCACACCGCATTGCGCTCGTTGCCGTGGACCTGCCCCATCAGAGCCGTGTAGAGCGGGTTGGCCAGAAGCAGCGTCCACGTCGCGTCGGCGACCGCGACGGGCGTCCCCGCCAACCGGTCCAGCATCCGCTGGACGCTCGGAGTGATGAAGGCCGGCACGGTTCCCCGACCCGGCGGCACCAGCCCGGCGACGTGGAACAGGTGCACACGCTCGGCCGCGGACAGGCGCAGTGCCCGGCCCAGGGACTCGACCACCTGCTCCGAGGGGTTGGCCGCGCGGCCCTGTTCGAGGCGGGTGACGTAGTCGACCGAAATTCCCGCCAGCAGCGCGAGTTCCTCGCGGCGCAGCCCCGCCGCCCGCCGGTGGCCGCCGACGGACACCCCGGCCGCCTCGGGGGAGACCCTGTCGCGCCACCGCCGCAACGTGCGGCCGAACTCCGTGGTCGTCATCGCTCCACTGTGCACCGCCCGGCACCGAAGCATGCTGGTACTGGCAGTCCCAGGAAGACGGGACTGCTGGCTGAGCTCGTCTTCCCCACCCAGAGTGGAGGTATGACCACCACACTGATCACCGGAGCGAACAAGGGGCTGGGCTTCGAGACCGCCCGCCGACTCGTCGACGCGGGACACACCGTGTACATCGCCAGCCGGGACACCGAACGCGGGCTGGCCGCCGCCGCACGCCTGGGTGCGCGGGCAGTCCGGTTGGACGTCACCGACGACGCCTCGGTGGCAGCCGCGGCGGCGACAGTCGAGGCCGACGGCGGACTGGACGTACTGGTCAACAACGCGGGCATCGAACTGCGCGGGCCGGACAACACCATCATCGGCGCCGCCGACCTGACCGCCGAGGTGATGCGAAAGATGTTCGAAACCAATGTCTTCGGACCGGTGCGCGTCCTCCACGCGTTCCTGCCGCTGCTGCAGCGCTCGGCAGCACCGGTCGTGGTCAACGTCAGCAGCGGCCTGGCCTCCCTGACCGGGGCCGCCACCCCAGGCACCCCGGCGTACGGCTACCCGGGCGTCGCCTACCCGGCGTCGAAGACGGCGGTCAACATGATCACCGTGCAGTACTCGAAGGCGTTCCCGAACATGCGGATCAACGCGCTGGAGCCCGGCTTCACCAAGACCGACCTGAACGGGAACACCGGCACCCAGACCGTCGAGCAGGGCGCCGAGATCATCGTGCGGATGGCCCAGGTAGCTCCCGACGGTCCCACCGGGGGCTACTTCAGCGCCGAAGGGACCCTCCCCTGGTAGCTCACGCGGCGGCGGCCTCCTTGACCGCGTGCCCGACTCGAGCGCGGAGCGCGGCGAAGCGAGGCGACCCCCGTAGCTCGTCCGCGTCGACCCCCGAGCGGGGCAGGTCCACCGTCAGATCCAGCGCGATCCGGCCGGGACTGCGGCTGAGCACCACGATCCGCGACCCGAGGAACACGGCCTCGTCCGCGCTGTGTGTGACGAAGACGCTGGTCCTGCTGGACTGCGTGCTGACCGCACGCAGGTCCTCCTGCAGCCGCTCGCGGGTCAACGCGTCCAGCGCCGCGAACGGCTCGTCGAGCAGCAGCAGTGAGGTCTCGGCGGCGAGCGCCCGCGCGATCGCGACCCGCTGCTGCTGACCGCCGGAGATCTCCCAGATCCGCCTGTCCGACATGCCCTCCAGGCCGACCCTCTCGAGGAGTTCCTCCCGCCGCGAGGGCCGAGCCGACCGCGGCACGCCGGCGTACTCGAGCGCCAGGTCGACATTGCCGCCGACGCTCTTCCACGGGAACAGGCGCGGCTGCTGGAACACCACTCCCGAGCTCACCCCCGGTTCCGGGGAGGCGCCCCCGACGCGGATCTCGCCGGCCGTGGGCCGTTCGAAGCCGGCGATCAGCCTCAGCAGCGTGCTCTTGCCGCAGCCGGACGCCCCGACCAGCACCAGGAACTCGCCGGCAGGCACGTCGAGCGAGAGCGGTCCGACCGCGGTGACGTCGCCGTAGGCGTGGGTGACCGCGTCGAGCCGGATGTGCGGCTCCGCCGCCCGTGAGTCCTTCTGGTCCGCAAGGGGGCCAGAAGGACTCACGGATGCATTACTGGACGGCACCGGGCAACCCCTTCACGTACAGCGCCTTCTGGAAGACGGACAGGTCCGGTGCGGCGCCGATCTGCTTCTGCTCGGCGAGGAACTGCGCGGCGCTGTGCAGGTTGTTCGCCAGGTTGCCGGGCGCGCCCTCGGTGCCGAGCCACTCCGGAGAGGACAGCGCGGCGGGCGCGAGGAAGACGCCCTGCTTCAGCTGCGCGGCCGCGTCCTGCTCGGTGGTCCCGATCTCCGCGGCGACCGCCTTGGCCGCCGCGGCCGGGTCGTTCGCGATGGTGGTCAGGGCGCGGGCCTGCGCCGTGCGCCACGCGTCGACCACGTCGGGGTGCGCGTCGGCGAAGGCCCCGGACACCACGCCGAGGTCGAGGGTGGGCTTGCCGGCGGTGGCCAGCTCACGGCTCGCGATCAGGGTCTTGCCGTTCTTGCGAAGCTCGTCGAGGGTCGGCAGCCAGGTGTAGACGGCGTCGACGTCGCCGCGCTGCCACGCCGCGAGGGAGGCCTGCGGCTGCAGGTCCACCAGCTGTACGTCGGAGGCGGACAGACCCGCCTGGTTCAGGGCGGCGAGCAGGCTGTAGTGCGCCGTGGACGCGAACGCGGTGCCGATCTTCTTGCCGCGCAGGTCGGCGACGGACTCGATGCCGGTGCCGTTGCGGGCGACGAGTGCCTCGTTGTCGCCGGCCACGTCGAGCACGAATGCGACCTTGTACGGGATGTTCAGCGGCGCCGACAGTCCGCGGGCCACCGGGCTGGACCCGATCGCGCCGAAGTCGACCTCGCCCGCGACGAACGCCGTGTTGACGTCCGCGCCGGAGTCGAACTTCGTCCACTTGACGTTGTAGTCGGGCAGCGCGTCCTCGAGCCAGTGACTGTTCTTGACCACCAGGTCGCCACTCGGAAAGGTTTGGTACGCAACGCGAATGGTGGGTTTGTCGTTGCTCGCCGACGAGTCGACCGAGCAGGACGTGACGCCCAGGGCGACGACCGCTCCGGCGACGGCCACTGCCAGCACCCGGCGAACACGACTGACGGGGTTACTCATACTTTTCCTCTCCAGGGCACCGCGCGCCGTTCGGCGACACGCAGCAGGGCGTCGATGACGAGCCCGGACAGTCCGATGGCGAAGATGCCCACCAGCACGACCGGCGTGTTGTTGTAGTTCGAGGCGTCCTTGACCATGCCGCCGACTCCGGGCAGGCCGTTGAACAGTTCCGTGGCGACCACCGACGAGTAGGCGATGCCGACCGCGAGCCGCACGCCGGTGAACGTCTCCGGCAGTGCTGCGGGCACCACCACGTCGCGGATGACCTGAGCCCGGCTGGCACCGAGGGCGCGTGCGGCCTCGATCAGGCCGACCGGGGCCGCGAGCACCGCCGCGGTCGTGGCGACGGCGGCGGGCGGCAGCGCGGCGAGCGCGAGCAGGGCGATCTTCGGGGCCTCGTCGATGCCGAGCCAGATCACCAGCAGGAAGAAGTAGGCCAGCGGCGGCAACGCCCGCAGGAACGTCAGCCAGGGTTCGAGGATGCGACGCAGCCAGCCGACGGTGCCCATCGCCAGACCCAGTGCGACGCCGACCGCGACGCCGATCACCACGCCGGCCGCGACCCGGCGCAGGGTCATGTAGAGGTGCTCCCACAACAGGTAGCCCTGGTAGCCGCGAACCCCGTCATGGGTGGTGGAGGCGTCGACCGCCGCACGCCAGACGGTCGCCGGGTAGGGCACGAAGATCTCGTTCCAGAGCCCACTGGCCGCGGCGAGTTGCCAGAGTCCGAGGAAGACCAGGACCGACAGCAGGGGCAATACGGCCCGGCCCGCGCGGCGGAGCCAGCGCCCGCGGGAACCCGGTGCGGGGGCGAGCGCGGACCGTGCCGCCCGCGGACGCGTCGGGGCGGCCGGGGCGCGGCGGGCGAGCGTCTCGGACATGAGGAGCATTGGTACGCGCCGCGCGCCACGCGGTGAAGGGTTTTACTCAGGGCCGCGAGTAAGGGTTGCGGCGGCGATCGCCCTCGGCCATCCTGCTTGCCACAATCATTGCTTGTGCCCCCTCAAGTCGGGGTGCCCTAGCGGAGTCGGCCGCGGTGGCGGAAGATCGACAGACGAGGGCCCGGCGACAGGGCTGCACACACCTGTTAGGTACGGCTCAGTTTAAGCTGAAGGCTCGCCGGTAATGGCTGGTTACCAGCACCGAACCGTCCGTCCGCTAGTCGAAGAGGTAGTTCGTTCGAGATGACTGACCAGAATCGTCCGCTCCGCGTTGCCATCGTCGGCGCCGGCCCCGCCGGCATCTACGCCGCCGATGCCCTCATGAAGTCCGACACCGCATCGGGCCGCGGCGTGTCCATCGACCTGTACGAACGCATGCCGGCGCCCTTCGGCCTGATCCGCTACGGCGTCGCCCCCGACCACCCGCGCATCAAGGGCATCATCACCGCCCTGCACAAGGTCCTCGACAAGGACCAGGTCCGGCTGCTCGGCAACATCGACTACGGCACCGACATCACCCTCGACGACCTGCGCCGCTTCTACGACGCGGTGATCTTCTCCACCGGCGCCAACGCCGACCGCGCGCTGGACATCCCGGGCATCGACCTCGACGGCAGCTACGGCGCCGCCGACTTCGTCTCCTGGTACGACGGCCATCCCGACGTCCCGCGCACCTGGCCGCTCGAGGCCGAGAAGGTCGCCGTCCTCGGCGTCGGGAACGTCGCGCTCGACATCGCACGCGTGCTCGCCAAGACCGGGGACGAGCTGCTGCCCACCGAGATTCCCGCGAACGTGTACGAGGGGCTCAAGAACAACAAGGCCGTCGAGGTCCACGTCTTCGGCCGGCGCGGCCCCGCGCAGGCCAAGTTCACCCCCCTCGAACTGCGCGAGCTCGACCACTCCCCGACCATCGAGGTCATCGTCGACCCCGAGGACATCGACTACGACGAGGGCTCCGAGGCCGCGCGCCGTAACTCCAAGCAGGTCGACATGGTCGCGAACACGCTGCAGGACTGGGCGATCCGCGACGTCGGCAACCGCCCGCACAAGCTGTTCCTGCACTTCTTCGAGTCCCCCACCGAGGTTCTCGGCGAGGACGGCAAGGTCGTCGGCCTGCGCACCGAGCGCACCGAGCTCGACGGCACCGGCAACGTCAGGGGTACCGGGAAGTTCAACGACTGGGACGTCACGGCGGTCTACCGCGCCGTCGGTTACCTCTCGCAGAACATCGCGCAGCTGCCGTTCGACGAGCAGGCCGGCACCATCCCCAACGAGGCGGGCCGGGTCATCGGCGACGACGGCGAGCACCTGTCGGGCACCTACGTCACCGGCTGGATCAAGCGTGGCCCGGTCGGCCTCATCGGCCACACCAAGGGCGACGCCAACGAGACGGTCGCCTGCCTGCTCGAGGACTCGGTGAACCTCGCCGGCGCCGCCGAGCCCGATGAGGACGCCGTCGTGAAGTTCCTCGAGGGCAAGCAGGTCCCCTTCACCACCTGGGACGGCTGGTACCGCCTCGACGCCCATGAGCGTTCACTCGGCGAGCCCGAGGGCCGCGAGCGCATCAAGGTCGTCGAGCGCGAGGACATGCTCCGCGCCTCGAAGAAGTAGCAATCAACCAGTGAGACGGCGTCCGGCCCGGTGAACGGGGCGGGCGCCGCATCTCGTTCTCGGACAAGGCATTCTTGAGCGGTGTTTGACGCCCACGTACACATCATCGATCCGCGGTTCGCGCTGGTCGAGAACGACGGCTACCTGCCGGACCCGTTCACCATCGCCGACTACCGCGCGCGGGTCGACGGGTTCGGCGTGGACGGCGGCGCCGTGGTCACCGCGTCGTACCAGGGCACCAACCAGGACTACCTGGTTGCCGCGCTCGAGGAACTCGGCCCCGGTTGGGTGGGGGTGACCCAACTCCCCGAGGACGCCACCGACGAGGACATCCTCGCGCTGGACCGGGCGGGCGTCCGGGCACTGCGGTTCAACCTGCGGCGCAGCGCCACCGACGTCAAGGTCCTGACCACGCAGGCCCTGCGGGCGTGGGAACTTGCCGGCTGGCACGCCGAGTTCTACGTGGACGCCTCCCTGCTGCTGTCCCTGGAACCGGTGTTCAAGAAGCTGCCGCTCGTGAGCGTTGATCATCTCGGCATGTCGACCCGCGGCCTGCCGTACCTGCTGAACCTGGTCGACCGCGGGGTGAAGGTGAAGGCCACCGGCTTCGGCCGCGCGACCATCGACGACGTCGGCGACGCGCTGCGACGCATCCACCGGGTCAACCCGGCGGCGCTGATGTTCGGCACCGACCTGCCGGGCACCCGCGCCCGCCGCGCCTTCGAGGCCGCCGACCTGGACGTGATCACCGAGGCCGTCGGCGACGACCTCGAGGCCGTGCTCGGCGGCAACGCCCGCGCCTGGTACCGATTGCGCTGACGCGCCCGTGCGCGCCGTTCACCCCGACTGGGGTGCTGGCCATCCGGGTCGTTCCGCAGGCTCCACTCCCGCCTCGCGCACAGTCGCCGCAGGCGATGATGTCCGCATGGACCTCGGGATCGACACCACCCTCACCCTGCTCGCCGCCGGGCTGATCTTCCTGCTCGCGCTGGGCCTGGGCGTGTGGAAGTACCGGCAGATGGCGGTCAGCGAGAACCACCTCGCGCACCCGTACGTCGACATCGCGCACCGGGCCGCACTGATGTACGCCTTCGCCACCGCACTGATCGCAGTGTTCGTGGAACTGAGCGACTGGCCGACCTGGGTGAACCTGACCGCCGCCGCCGTGGTGGTGTTCTTCTTCGTCGCCGCGATCGGCAGCTACATCCTGCACGGCGCCACCCGCGACACCGACAACCAGTTCGCGCACGCCGGGATCCCGCTGCACCTGTCGATGGTGCTGCTCATCGTCGGCGAGATGGGCGGATTCGCGGTGCTACTCGCCGGTTTCGTGCACGGTCAACTGCCGGCCTGACGCCGGGAGGGCTACCGCGCCGCCGGTTCCTGGTGAAGGGACAGGACGTTGCCGTGTGGGTCGCGGAACCAGGCGATACGGGTGCCGTCCGGGGCGGTCCAGGCGTCGTGCTCGTCCTGGTCCATTCCCTGATAACTGGTGAACTCGACTCCCTTGGCGCGCAGGTCCTCGACCGCAGCATCCAGGTCGTCGACCTCCCAGCCGAGCACCGTGTAGCCGGTGTCGCCCTTGGTCTGCACGAGCGTGATCCGAAGGGAGGTCCCGCCGCCTCCGTCCACCACCAGTGCGAACGGGGTGCGCGAGGTGACCCGCAGCCCGAGCGTGTCGACGTAGAACATCGACGACACGTCCAGGTCCGTGCTGGCCACGAATGCCACGAGACGACCGGGGAACGTCATGGACTCCACTGTGCTCGGCCCACGCGCGCCAGGCAACACGTGACCCGCAGCACATCCCGACCCTACGAAGGGTTAACGTCTGTCAAGTCAACGTTCCGCCCATGCTCGAAATGAGGAGAACCGTGTCCGCAGAAGACGTTAGGAAGGGTCCGCTCGCGGGTGTCCGCGTGGTCGAACTGGCCGGAATCGGACCGGGTCCGCATGCCGCACTGCTGCTGGCCGACCTCGGTGCGGACGTCATCCGCGTGCAGCGCGCCGGGATGATCCCGGGCGCCGACCAGCGCCACGACCAGACGCAGCGCGGCCGCCGCATCGTCGAGGCGAACCTCAAGGATCCGGCCGACATCGAACTGGTGCTCGGACTGCTCGAGCGGGCCGACGTGCTGATCGAGGGCTTCCGACCCGGTGTCACCGAGCGGATGGGTCTCGGCCCGGACGTCGCGCTCGAGCGCAACCCGAAGCTCGTCTACGGCCGGATGACCGGGTGGGGTCAGGAAGGTCCGCTCGCGCAGGCCGCCGGCCACGACATCAACTACATCTCGCTGACCGGTGTGCTGCACGCGATCGGCCGCAACGGAGAGCGTCCGGTGCCGCCGCTGAACATGGTCGGCGACTTCGGTGGCGGCTCGATGTTCCTGGTCTTCGGCATCCTCGCCGCACTCGTCGAGAGGCAGACCTCCGGCAAGGGGCAGGTGATCGACGCGGCGATGGTCGACGGCACCCTGGCGCTCTCGCACATGATCTGGAGCTTCCGCGGTCAGGGCATGTGGTCGGACGAGCGTGGCGTCAACATGCTCGACACCGGCGCCCCGTATTACGACACGTACGAGACGTCCGACGGCAGGTACATGGCCGTCGGCGCGATCGAGCCACAGTTCTACGCGGAGCTGCTGAAGGGCCTCGAGCTGGACCCGGCGGAGTTGCCCGGACAGCACGACAAGAACGCCTGGCCGGAGCTGCGCAAGGTGTTCACCGAGAAGTTCCTGTCCAAGACCCGCGACGAGTGGGCGGCGATCTTCGACGGCACGGACGCCTGCACCACGCCGGTGCTGACCTTCGCCGAGGCTCCCGACAACGCGCACATCGCCGCACGCGGCTCGCTGGTCGAACTGGACAAGGTCACCCAGCACCGGCCGGCGCCGCGGTTCTCGCGGACCGAGACCGGCATCCCGACGCCGCCGCCGATCGCCGCGGTCGACGCCGCCACCGTCTGGCAGTAAGGCAGCTCCGCCGCTGTGGTGCGGTTCCGGAGTCCCTGGACTCCTGACCGCACCACAGCGGCAGACCCCGCCTCAGATCACCAGGGCCGGGCGGGACAACTCGGCGCCACCGGACAGTGCGCGATACGCCGCCGCGATACCCGTCACCGCGGTCCGGAGATCGTCCTCGCCGCGGGCGTAGGGCAGCCGGACGTACCGCTCGAACGCGCCCTCGAGCCCGAAGCGTGGACCCGCCGCCAGGACCACCCCGTGGTACGGAGCAGTGGCGGCCAGCGCCGTGGACATCGGCGTCGGCAACTGCATCCACAGCGCCAGACCGCCGCTGCCCGGGGTGCACCGCCAGTCCGGCAGTTCGGTCGCGACCGCGTCGAGCAGCGCCGCGCGCTGACCGCGCAACTGCTCCCGTCGGGCCGGCAGCACCCGGTCGGCCGCCTCGATCAGCGACACCGCTGCCAACTGTTCGAGTACCGCGGTGCCGAGGTCGAGCGCGGAGCGCACCGCGACGAGGGCGCTGATCATCGACGGCTCCGCGCGGATCCACCCGATCCGCAGGCCCGACCAGAACGACTTCGACGCCGACCCGACGCTGATCACCTCGGCCCGACCCGCGCCGCGCGCGAACGCGGCGACCGGGCTCGGGGGCTGCACGTCGAGCGACAGGTCGGCCATCGTCTCGTCGATGATCAGCGTCATCGACGTCTCGCGGGCGATCTCGACCAGTCGCGCCCGCCCCGCCTCGTCGAGGCAGAATCCGGTGGGGTTGTGGAAATCCGGCACCAGGTACGCGAGCTTGGCAGCGGTTTGCCTTGCGCTGCTACGGATTCCGTCGAGGTCCCAGTCCCGTTCGGCCAGTCGCAGCGGTACCGGCACCGGGCGGGCCCCCGCCCTCTTGATCGCCTCGATCGCGTTCGTGTAGGTCGGGTGGTCGATCAGCACCCGCTCGCCGGGCGCGGCGAGCAGGTCGAGCAGCAGCACCAGCGCGTGCTGCGCACCGGAGGTGATCATGATCTGCTCCGGCTCGGTCGGCAGCCCGCGGCGCCGGTACCGCTCGGCGACCGCCTCGCGCAGTACCGGCAGTCCGGTGGGCTCGAGCCCGTGCCCCGGGAGGTACGCGGGCAACGCCTCGAGTGCCCGCGCGTAGGCGGCCTGCACCTCCTGCGCGGGCGCCGCCATCGCGGCACAGGTCAGGTCGATCGGCGGGCCCGCCGCAGGTTCGCCGAACCCGTCCCGGTGCGGCACCGGGGCGCGGCCGGCGACGAGTTCCGGCAGGGCGACGGTGCTGCGCGAACCCTGCCTGCTCACCAGGTATCCCTCCTCCCGCAGCACCGCGTACGCGGAGGTGATCGTGGTGCGGCTCAGTTCGAGGACCGCGGCGAGATCGCGTTCGCTCGGGAGCGCGACGCCGAGCGGGATCCGGCCGTCGAGGACCAGCAGTCGGACGCTGTCCGCGAGCGCGCGGTAGGCGGGCACGGCGGTCCGGCGTCGCCCGGCGGGCTGGTCGTCCTGCCACTTCCCGAGGTCGCGGGCCAGGGTCGTCGCGCCTATCACTCTCATTGATTCAGCACTCTTATCGTTTCAGCACTCGCGCAGCCATGAAGGCCAGTGTCCTTCAACTGGATATTTATTGCAATGCCAATTGGTCGCAGGATGGGCACATGCTGCCCGCCCTGGTCTTCCTCGCCGTCCTCACCGTCCCCGTCGCGAGTCACCTGCTCGTCCGCCGCGCCCGCGGTTCCGGACTGTTCCGGCTGGAACAGTTCCGCCCCGCCTCGTCGCTGGCCGGAAGGCTTCCAGAGGGGCACGACGCCACCCGCGCCTACCGCGACCTGCAGGCCGCCCTGTCCCGCCACGAGGTCGTGCCGCCGGTCAGGCCGGCCCCGCACCACTGAATCGCACCCGATTAACCAGTCCAGTTGACGACAACTGGACTTGTCACTCGCGTCCCGTCGCCGCACTGTCGGCACGGGCGCGCATACTGACCCGGTGACCGCCCCCGGCTACACCCTCTTCGACACCGCGATCGGCCGGTGCGCGCTCGCGTGGAGCGACCGCGGGGTAGTCGGACTCCAGCTCCCCGAGGTGTCCGCCGAACGGACCCTGGCCCGACTGCTCGACGCGCATCCCACCATGCAGGACCGCGCGCCCTCCCCCGCGGCGCGACGGGCCGTCGAGGGCGTCACCGCACTGCTCACGGGCGTGCCCGACGACCTCGCCGACGTACCGCTCGACCTGAGCGCCGTGGCCGAGTTCGACCGCCGCGTGTACGCCGTGACGCGTGACATCGACCCCGGCGAGGTGCTCACCTACGGTCGGGTGGCCGCACTGATCGGCAGCCCCGACGGAGCCCAGGCGGTCGGACAGTCGTTGGGGCGCAACCCCATTCCGATCCTGGTGCCGTGCCACCGGGTCCTGGCCGCGGGCGGCAAGGTGGGCGGGTTCTCCGCGTCCGGCGGCACCGTCACCAAACGAGCACTGCTGGCACTCGAGCACACGCCAGGGTTCGACGACCCGACGCTGTTCTAGTGGCCACCACCGGCGGCGACGCCCATGAGGCGCCGCCGCCGGTTGCCGCTACCGCGGGAAGTACGGGCCGACACCCGGCTTGTCCGGCACGATCAGCACCTGACCCGGGTAGATCACCGTGTCGACGCTCGGGAAACCGTTGAGCCGCAAGATCTCCCCGACGTCGCCACCGAAACGCAACGCCACGTCGGACAGCGAGCCGCCCGGCTGCACTGTGTACGTCTTGGTACCGGGCGGGGTCACCGGCGGCGGGGGCGGGCTAACGCTGTTGCCCGGGAAATACGGGCCGACACCCGGCTTGTCCGGCACGATCAGCACCTGACCCGGGTAGATCACGGTGTCGACGCTCGGGAAACCGTTGAGCCGCAAGATCTCCCCGACGTCGCCACCGAAACGCAACGCCACGTCGGACAGTCCGTCGCCGGACTGCACGGTGTACGTCTTGGTACCGGGCGCGTGGCCGTGGTCCGGTCCCGGCATGCCGGACACATCGAGAACCTGGCCCGGAAAGATCACCGAGTCCACGTTCAGCCCGTTAGCCTGCAGCAGCACGCCCAGCGGGATGCCGAACTTCTGCGCGATGCCGGGCAGGCTGTCGCCGGCCACCACCGTGTAACTGCCGGATACCCCGGGGTTCGGCACAGACAGAGTGGGAGTCACGGATGGGGAGGGTGTCAGCGGCGGCGTGGGCGACACCGAGGGCGCCTCGGAGGCAGAAAGAGGCGGCGGCGCTGACCCGTCGGAATCCCCGGAATCCGATGAACAACCAGACAACGCGAGCGTCATCGTCACCGCGAGGACACCGGCAAGGCCAAATCGTCTGCGCATGCAGCAGACCCTACGCAGAGTCAAGCTCAGAACGCGCAACAGCAGCGACGCCGTGACGGCGCCGCCGCTGTTGACACACTGCGACCTTGACCCGGTTACTGCGGGGTCCCGTACATCCGCAGCCCGTCCTTGGTGCACTCCGGGAAGTTGTACTCCCGCGGATGGCAGTCCCAGCCCCGGATGTTCGCGGGCTGCTCGGGCGCACCCGGCGTCGCAACGAATCCCTCCATGACGTTGAACGCCTCGCCGCAGCCGATCCGTCCGGCCGGCGTGCTCACGGCGATCAGGTTGAACGGGGTCGAGCCGATGTTGAACTTGCCGCAGTTGGTGTCCGAGAGTGCAGGCGGCGGCGGGTTGCCACCGTTACCCGGGAAGTACGGGCCGACACCCGGCTTGTCCGGCACGATCAGCACCTGACCCGGGTAGATCACGGTGTCGACGCTGCTGAAACCGTTGAGCCGCAAGATCTCCCCGACGTCACCACCGAACCGCAGCGCCACATCGGACAGCGAGCCGCCGGGCTGCACGGTGTACGTCTTGGTGCCGGCGGGCGGCGGGGGCGGATTACCACCGTTACCGGGGAAGTACGGGCCGACACCCGGCTTGTCCGGCACGATCAGCACGTCGCCCGGGTGGATCACCGCGTCGGTGACCGCGAAACCGTTGAGCCGCATGATCTCCCCGATGTCACCACCGAACCGCAGTGCGATATCCGACAGGCCGTCGCCCGGCTGAACGACATACGTCTTGGTTCCGGGAGTCGGTGCAGTACCCCCGTTACCCGGTGCCGGCATACCCGACACGTTCAGCACCTGGCCGGGAAAGATCACCGAGTCCATGTTGAGACCGTTGCGCTCGAGCAGTGCACCGATGGGGATACCGAACCGCGCCGCGATTCCGGAGAGAGTGTCGCCGGGCACCACGGTGTAGCTGGCGTCGGCGGAGGCCGGCGCCTGACTCATCAGCGGCGCGGGGGCCGTGACGGGTGTCGTCGCGGGCGATTCCGACGCCGACACCACCGCCGACGATCCCGACCCAGCAGCGGAGTCCGACCCCGTGGAGTCACCGGCGCCGGACGAGCATCCCGCAACGGCCAACGTAACGGCGAGCACGCCGACGCACCCAATTCGCTTCATGCCGTGGACAGTAACGCATCGATAGCTGGGCGCCCCCGCAATGTGAAGTGCGTTCCGCGAGTTTCACCGCGACGTGCGACAGGACCCGCCCGGCGCGCGGCGCCGAGCGGGTCCTGTGAGGGCGTAGATCAGGCCAGCACGTCCCGACGGACGATGGTCTCGTCCCGGCCCGGCCCCACACCGATGCACGAGATGAACGCGCCGGAGAGTTCCTCGAGCCGCAGCACGTAGTTCTGCGCGTTGACCGGCAGTTCCTCGAAGGTGCGGGCGTGCGAGATGTCCTCCCACCAGCCCGGCATCTCCTCGTAGATCGGCTTCGCATGGTGAATCTCGGTCTGCGACATGGGCATTTCGTCGTACCGCACACCGTCGACCTCGTACGCGACGCAGATCGGCACGGTGTCGAGACTGCTCAGCACGTCGAGCTTCGTCAGGAAGTAGTCGGTGATGCCGTTGACCCGCGTCGCGTAGCGGGCGATCACGGCGTCGAACCAGCCGGTGCGCCGCGCGCGTCCGGTGGTGACGCCGACCTCGCCGCCCTGCTTGGCGAGGTACTCGCCGTGATTGTCGAACAGCTCGGTCGGGAACGGGCCCGAGCCGACGCGGGTGGTGTAGGCCTTGAGGATGCCCAGCACCGTGGTGATCTTGGTGGGACCGATGCCCGAACCGACCGCCGCGCCACCGGAGGTGGGGTTCGACGAGGTCACGTACGGGTACGTGCCGTGGTCGACGTCGAGCAGCGTGCCCTGCGAACCCTCGAGCAGGACCGTCTCGCCGCGTTCGAGCGCCGTGTTCAGCTCGAGTCGCGTGTCGGCGATGCGGTGCTTGAAGCCCTCCGCCTGCTCGAGCACTTCCTCGACGACCTGCGCCGCGTCGAGCGCCTTGCGGTTGTAGATCTTGACCAGCACCTGGTTCTTGAACTCGAGGGCCGCCTCGACCTTCTGGGTCAGGATCTTCTCGTCGAGCACGTCGGCCACCCGCACGCCCACGCGGGCGATCTTGTCCTGGTAGCAGGGCCCGATCCCGCGGCCGGTGGTGCCGATCTTCCGGGCGCCGAGGAACCGTTCGGTGACCTTGTCGATGGCCACGTGGTACGGCATGATCAGGTGCGCATCGGCCGAGAGCAGCAGCCGACTGGTGTCGACGCCGCGCTCCTCGAGGCCGGCGAGTTCGGTCAGCAGCACCCCGGGATCGACCACGACGCCGTTGCCGATCACGTTGGTGACGCCCGGGGTGAGGATGCCCGACGGAATCAGATGCAACGCGAACTTGTCGCCGTTCGGCAGGACGACGGTGTGACCCGCGTTGTTACCGCCCTGGTAGCGCACCACCCACTGGAGGCTTCCGCCCAGTAGATCGGTAGCTTTGCCCTTGCCCTCGTCGCCCCACTGGGCTCCGATGAGGACGATTGCCGGCATGACGTCTCCTAGGTCGACAGACTTCTGCGCATCTCAGCGCAGAGACCAGCCGTCCGTGGACAGTGGCCGGGACGACAGTTTAGTCCAGTGCCGTCGCGGCACTGGTGGGCGCACCACCGAGCGCGTCGAAACCGGTCGCGCGGCGCCCCCGCTACGCCGCGCGGTGCGCGTGCAGCCACGGCGCCGGGCTTACCTGGACCTCGAGACCGGACCCGTCCGCAGCGGCCCGAATGACGCAGGTCGGCGGCCCCCACACGGCCCCGTCCACCTGCAAGTAGATCGGCCGGTCGGCGTCCCCGCCGAGCAGGTAGCTGAGCCCTCGGTTCATGTGGAACTGGCGCATCGCGTGCGGACCGATCCGCTGTGGCAGGTCTCCCGGCTGTCCACGGTCGACGGATTCCACCGGGTCCAGCAACAACTCCTCGTTGGTTGCGTTGACCACGGTGACCGTCACGGTTGTCATCGGATTCACCCCAGCCCGTCGTTCAGTTCAGCTCATCCGTAACACGAACGCCTTCCGTGCCCGGTTCACCCGTGTGCCCATCCCCGACGGGCACGGCGCTGCGCGTGCATTCCGCTCACCGCGCGCCTGTTGCGAGAACGCTGCGGCTACCTTCAGTCTAGGCCGCGACAGCTCCGAACGGGGGCCCGAACCGGGTCCGATCCGCATCCATATTCACGGCGGACTGTGTGCCAAACATGTTCCTGGACTGGTCATTCCGCGACCAGTGCGAATCCAGGCCGGATCTCGCCGGTGGGTTCCGCGGGCACGAAGCCCGCGACCACTACACCCACCCCCGGCCGTACCTCGCCCTCCGCGTGGTACGAGCCGTCATCCACCAGATGTGGCTGCACGGTCTCGAATCCGCCGACGAGCGAGCGCATGTTGAACCACACCAACCGAACCGGACCGTGCGGGGCGTCCGCGGGCAGGTCGGCGGTGAAGGTCACCAGGTCGGGGTGTGCCGTCGACCTGCCGACGTCCGCGTGCACGGGATGTTCGCCGAACACCGGGGGCACCTGGAAGGGATGCACGTGCCGCGCCGACGGGGTGGACATGTGGCCGATTCCGAGCTCGAGCAGGTCCTGGGCGGCGCGGAGGTCAGTCGACCCCTCGATCACGCCCTCCCGCCGCAGTTCGGTCACCACCGAGGTCAGACCCGACCGACAGAATCGAGTGATGCGCGTGGAGGTGGGTGAACCTGCGCGTGGGCGTTCCGTTGTCAGCATGATGGCCTCCGGCCGGTAGCTGCAGGGTGCCCTCCCAGATTACGACCGTCCGGTCTCCGACACACCGGTAATCGACCGTATCGTCGAACCGGACCGCCGGAGCGGAGCCGGCGGAGCGACCATCCCACCGGAGCGGAGCCAGCGGAGCCACCATCCCGAATCGACACACATCCGGAGCGGACCCTTGACCATGATCGTGCTCGCCTGCGGGGGTGCTGCTGTGCCCGCGCGGCTGGCGTCGCTGCCCACCGTGACCGCGCCCGCGGTGCCCGCCAAACCCGACTTCGACGAACTCTTCCGCCGGCTCGACGAGTCCGCCGAGCAGCCACAGCGACTGGTGGTCGTCGGCGACGACGGTGCCCTGGCCGCCGCGCTGACCCGGCTGATGCGCTCCGAGCGCCTACACGTCGAGCTCGCGTACGTCGCGGCCGCACGGACCGCCGCGACCCGGCTGTACGGACTCGCCGTCGGCGAGCGCGCCGCCGAGCGGGCACTGCACGGCAGGCCCGACGAGCTGCCGCTGATTCGCGACGACGCGGGCACCGCCCTGGTCGCCGAGGCCACCGTCACCGGACCCGACGGCGGCGACCTGGTCGGCGAGGCCTACGTCGACTCCACCCGGTTGTTCTCCGGCACCGTCCGGTCGCTTCGGATTGCGCCGATCCTCGAACAGCCGGGACTGCGCGCGACCGCGGCCCGCGGCTGGGGCCTGCGGCCGAGCCGGTGGACGCCGGGGCGCGCCATGCAACTGGGATCGGTGGGCGCGGTGGTGACTCGGGACGGCGTCATCACGAGCCGCGCGGTCAAACGGTCGAGCTTCTACCGGGACACCCGGCAGTGGCTGCTGGTCCGCTGACCACCGCGACCTGCCGCGCTCGGTGATACTGGAACCATGACCTTCCTCCCCGGTGCCCGGACCCGTCGGGCCGCGGTACGACCGAGCCCGGTGTTCTTCGGGGTGCTCGCCGTCGCGGTTCTCGGCGGGGTGCTGGCCTGGCAGTCTGCCCCGCGGTCGACGGGCGGGACGGTCGGGGTGTTCCTACTCGTCGTCGCGGGCTGGATCGTCACGGTGTGCCTGCACGAGTTCGGGCACGCCTTCACCGCGTGGCGGTACGGCGACGACGAGGTCGCGGCCCGCGGCTATCTCACCCTCAACCCGCTGAAGTACAGCCACCCCCTGTTGTCGATCGGCCTGCCGGTGCTGTTCATCGCGCTCGGCGGCATCGGCCTGCCCGGCGGTGCGGTGTACCTGCGGACCGACCTGCTGCCCGCGCGGGCGGCACGCCGGATCTCGCTGGCCGGTCCCGCGGTGAACGCCGTCGCGGCGGTCGTACTGCTGGTGACGATCCGGGTGTTCGGCGATGCCGCGACGCACCCGGTGTTCTGGTACGGCCTGAGCTTCCTCGCCTTCCTCCAGGTGATGGCGACAGTCCTGAACCTGATCCCGGTGCCGGGACTGGACGGCTACGCCGCACTCGAACCGTCGCTGTCGCCGAAGACCCGCCGCGCCCTCGACCAGTACAAGGGCCTCGGCATGCTGTTCCTGATCGCGCTGCTGTTCGTACCCTCGATCAACCGGGTCTTCTTCGACGCCGTCTACGGGCTGTTCGGGTTGTCCGGGGTGCCGGAGATCTGGGCACAGTACGGCAACTACCTGATGCGGTTCTGGCTCTAGTCCGAACCGACCGGTACCCATGAAACCTGCACTCCCACCGCGCCCCTGAGACTCAGACCAGTTCGGTCACCCAGCCGTGCAGCACATCGTTGCGTTGCGCGGCGAAATGCCGTTTGCGCAGAGCCTGCCCCACCGGACCCGGAATGCCGCCGGCGACCAGGCGGCCGTCCACCTCGGTGACCGGCGCGACCCCGGCAGAGGTGCCGGTGACGAAAACCTCGTCGGCGATGTACAACTCGGTCAGGTCGACGGTCCGCTCGACCACCGGGATGCCGTCCTCGGCGGCCAGGGTCAACAGGGTGCGCCGGTTGATGCCGTCGAGGAGGTCGCACGAGACGTCCGGCGTGATCAGCGTGCCCCCTCGGACCAGGAAGATGTTCGCCGCGCTGAGTTCGCAGACGTGGCCGTTGCTGTCGAGGAAGATCGCGTCGTCGTAGCCGGCGTCGATGGCGTCCTGCTTCGCGAGTACCGAATTCACGTACGCACCGTTGACCTTGGCCCGCGACGGAATCGCGTTGTCGGGGATTCGACGCCACGTGCTCGTCTTGAGCCGCATGCCGTCCTGCGGGACGATCGGCACCGCGTCGTAGACGAACATGCTGACGGTGGTGTGGCAGCCCCGCACCCGGGTTCCGGCGATCGACTCGTCCACGTGCACGGTGGCGCGTACGAACACGTCCCCGGTCGGCGCGTTGGCGGCGACGAGTTCGGTTGCCACCGAGACGAACCGGTCGAAGTCCCACTCCTCGGCGAATCGGTCCATCCCGATGATCTTGCAGGACTCGACCATCCGCTGGAAGTGGTCCTCGAGCCGGAAGGCGGTACGCCGGTCGCCGTCGACGTGCACCGGGAACACCGTGTACACGCTCAGCCCGTAGAGCACCGCGGAGGTCGCGACCCCGAGGGTCGCCTCGCGCGCGTCGACGATCCGGTCACCGAAGTACACGTGGGGATGCGGGTTGGCCATGGCCGGGAATGCTATCGACCGCGCCGCCCGCCGGAAAGCGATTTGTGTCTCGGTGGCGCTTCCCGCAGCACCCGCCGCTGCCACGGCACACTGGGCGGATGCTGCATCTGCGGATTCTGGCGCCGACGGACCTCACCGACGGCGCGATACGCATCCTCGAGGAGGAACCGGGGGTCAGTGGCCTGGTCGTACTGCGGGGGTCGGTGCTGCGTCCTCCAGGCGACCTCGTCCAAGCCGACGTCGCCAGGGAGGCCGCGAACGACGTCATCGAACGGCTCCGCGCGACCGACCTGCACCACCGGGGCACCATCGAGATCGAACCGGTGCACGCGTGGCTCTCGCGCAGTGGGTTCGAGGCCGAACTGCGCACCCCGGGCAGCAGCGCGGACACGGTCGTGTGGGCCGAGGTCGCGCAGCGCTCGTACGAGGACACCGAACTCAACTGGACCTACCTCAGTTTCATGACCATGGCAACGCTGCTCGCCGGGATCGCCATCGTCACCGACTCCCAGATCCTCACCATCGGCGCGATGGTCCTCGGTCCCGAGTTCGGCGCGATCGCCGCGCTGGGCGTCGCGCTGGTGCGTCGCCGATTCGTGCTGCTGCGGCTCGCGATCCGCACCCTGGTCGTCGGTTTCACGGCCGCGATCGCCGTCACCGCTGTGGCTGCACTGGCCGGCCGGGGGCTGGGCTGGGTGACGATCGACGACGTGACCGGGCCGCGCCCGGGAACCGCCTTCATCTACACCCCCGACAAGTGGTCGTTCATCGTCGCCGTGATCGCCGCCGCCGCGGGAGTCTTGTCGCTGACCTCGTCGAAACTCGGTGGCCTGTCGGGGGTGTTCATCTCCGTGACCACGGTGCCCGCCGCCGGCAACATCGCGCTCGGGATCGTGTTCGGGGTCGGTAGCGCGGTCTGGGGCAGCACCCTGCAGTTGCTGCTGAACCTGTTCGGCATGGCGCTGGCCGGGTGGGCGACATTGGCGTTCCAGCAGGCGGTGTGGTCGCGGGTGTCGGTGCGCCGGGCCCGAGCGCTGGACAGGGTTCGACGCATGCTCTGACGCCCAGGCCACCTCGGCGTACGGGCGCGCCCGCCGCGCTGAACAACCGCTCGGAAGTCTTCATCTGCCAGTCGAACCCGAGTGCCCGTCACCTCCACGCCGCGATCATGCACGCACTCCGTCACCTTCCGCGCTGCGGGCCCGGCAGCCGTCCCGTTGCGTGATCGCGGAGTTTCGCCGGGCAATCTCCCGCCCCACCGCGTGAAGTCCGGCACGCAGAGACTTCGGTGCCAGCACCTCGACTCCCCCACCGAGCGCCGTCAGCTGGTGCAGCGCAACCTCTTCCGACTCCAGCATCAGATCCACCTCGACCCAACCTTCGGCGTCGGCGGGGCCGGGCGTCACGCGCGCGGCCTCGGTCCCGACGACCGCGGGCAACGCCCGCCGGGCTGCGGGCGCGAGCCGCAGCCGGCACGGGTACCTCAGCAGCGACCGGTCGAACACTGCCGCAGACTCCGCCCACCAGGCCGCGAGGTCGAAGTCCTCGGGCCGCCGCGCGGTCGCGTCGAGGATCTCCGCCCTGTGGATGCGGGAGACGCGGAAGGACAGGACCGAGCCCCGGTGCGCGGCAACGAGATACCAGACGCCGGCCTTGGCGACCAGACCGAGTGGGTCGAGCGTGCGGGCGGTCGCACGCGCGCCGCGGCGGTAGCCGATCCGCAACCGCCGGTCACCGAGCACCGCCCGGGCCACCTCGGCGAGATGCGGGTCCTGCGTGGGGCGCGCGAACCAGCCCGGCGCGTCGACGTGCAGCCGACTGCGCCACAGCTGCGCACCCGCACGCAACGGAAGCGGCATGGCGCCGAGGAGTTTGGCCTCCGCGGCCGCGGTCTGGTCGCCGAGGCCCAACTGCTCGGCGAGCCCGGGCACACCGAGCAGCATCAGGGCCGACGTCTCGGTCCCGGTCATACCGCTGAGCTTGGACTGCCAGCCGTCGAGCAAGCGGATGCCACCGCCGGGACCACTCTCGGTGTACAGCGGCACCCCGGCGGCCTGCAGCGCCGCGACGTCGCGGTACACGGTGCGCACCGACACGCCGAGCTGCGCGGCCAGACGGTCCGCGGTGGCGCCGGGGCCGCCCTGCAGCCGAAGCATGAGGTCGAGCAATCGACTGGAGCGCACACAACGAGCCTACGAGAATTCCCTGACAGGAGATGTCAGGGATAGGCGCGCACACTGGTCGACATGACCACCTGGCAGCAGTTCACCGACGAGGCCCCGACCCTGGCCGCGGCCGTCGAAGCCCGACTGACCGCGCACAAGCACCACGTACTCGCGACCCTGCGAGCGGACGGCTCACCGCGGGTGAGCGGCACCGAGGTGGAGATCTACGAGGGAGTGCTCCTACTCGGCTCGATGCCCGGTGCGCGCAAAGTCCTCGACCTGCAACGTGATCCGCGCTTCGCCCTGCACTCGAACCCTGGACACCACACGATGGACGGCGGCGACGCCAAACTTGCCGGCCGCGCACGACAACTGGCGGGCGACGAACTGGCCCCGGTGATCGCGCACTACCCCGAGGAGGTCCGCGACGCCGAGGTCTTCGAACTGGACCTCGCCGAGGTCGCCCTCACCACGGTGAGCGAGGACAAGCTCCACGTCGACCTGTGGCGCCCGGGGCGGGCGGTCGAGCGCTTCACCAGGTGAGTCCCGGTGTGCTTCTGCTACATTCGGATCGCGCCCCAGATGGGCCTACCCGGAGGTACTGGCTTTCACGCTCGAGTCACTCGACGACTGAGTGTCTTTCCGTGCATTGCACACCTGCCTTCGAGGTTCTGATCTTCCATGTGTGCACAGGGTGCGGCAGCTCATCTCCCGGGTGTCGACGCGCGCCGATCCAGCCCTTCGGTTGCCACACAACCGAAAGGCACGACAGCGATGTCAGCGACGTTCAATCACACGATCATCCCCGCAACCGATCGCAACGAATCGGCAACGTTCTTCCGTGAACTGCTCGATCTGCAGGCGGCGCCGGCGTGGGGCATCTTCACCAATGTTCGCCTCGACGGCGACGCCCTCCTCCAGTTCGCCGAGCCGCCGTTCGAGATCCAGATGCAGCACTACGCATTCCTCGTCGACGACGCACAGTTCGACCGGACTCACGTACGGCTGCGGGGGCGAGGAATCGAGTTCTGGGCTGATCCACAGATGACACGGCCGGGCGAAACGAACACCGAGCACGGCGGGCGGGGCGTGTACTTCAAGGCCCCAGCCGGTCACGCGATCGAAGTGATCACGCGGCCGTATCTGTAGGCCTGCCGGCGCTGCCCCCGGCGGATCACCGCAGGACGACTGACCCGCGGGGCTCTACCAGGTGAGGTTCTCCTGACAGTGTGAGCCCTCCGCACCGGACTCGACCTGCACGGTCGCGTGGCTGAGGCCGTGCCCGTCGAGCACGGCCTTGGCCGCGCCGAGCACCGCCTGACCGTCCACCTCGGTGGTCAGGTGCACGGTGGCGACGTCCATACCGGTGGTCAGCGTCCACACGTGCAGGTCGTGCACGTCGGACACCCCGGGCAGCGCGAGCAGGTCCGCCCGGACGACGTCGACGTCGACGTTCGCGGGCGAGGCCTGGGTGAGGATGCGCAGCGCCGCCCCCGCCAGTTTGAGGGCGCGCGGCACCACCCACAGCGAGATCGCCACGCCGACAACGATGTCCGCGTAGGTCCAGTTGAAGAGCAACACGACCGCGCCCGCGATGAGCACACCGACGCTGCCGACGGCGTCGGCGAGGACCTCCAGGTAGGCGCCGCGCACGGCGATGGAGTCCTTGGCGTCCGCGCGCAGCAGCAGCATGACCACCAGGTTCGCTGCGAGACCGGCGGCTGCGGTCAACATCAGCGGCAGGCCGGGGATCTCGGGTGCGTCGCCGATGCGACCGATCGCCTCGTACATCACCCAGGCGGCCACGGCCAGCAGCAGCACCGCGTTGGCCATCGCGGTGAGCACCTCGGCGCGGTGCCAGCCGAACGTCCGCGCCGCGGCCTTCGAACCCTGCCTGGCCAGCAGCAGCGCGACCAGCCCCATCGACATGCCGACCACGTCGGTGAGCATGTGACCGGCGTCGGCGAGCAGCGAGAGGGAGTTGATCGCGAGGCCGACGGCCACCTCGAGCGCGAGGAACGCGAGCAGGATCCCGAGCGCGATCAGCATGCGCCGGATCCGCGCCGACGACGGCCCCACTGTGCCCGTTCCGGTCGTGCCGTGGCCGTGGCCGACTCCCATGTCCGCTCCCCTTACCGGTTCGGCACCGCGCCGACCTCGCGGCCATCATATGCATATATTCGCATGTATTGAAACCCTCAGCCGCCGCACTCGGACTCACGAACACCCCACACCCACGCGAACCCAGACCTACACTTGAGCTCAACTTCAGCCAAGCGGCAGCGTCGCCCGACCGACGGGAGCCGCAGCCTCCAGCAGTTCGTCGCCGGGGAGATCACCGGCCCGCTCGGCGCCGACTTCCGGTACGTCGACCGCGCCGACTACGGACGGGTCGCGAACGTCGTTCCTCCACCGCCACTTCCGATCGACTTCGCGTCCCTGGACCCGGACTCGATCCTCGTCAAGACGTTCGGCAACCCGCCCGTCGACGCGACCGTCTCGTAGACCGACGGCTGGCGCGGCGCGCAGGTCGTCGCGGCCGCCTTCGCCGCCCTCGACTGACCCAGCCGTGAGTCCTTCCGGCCCGCATGGGGGCCAGAAGGACTCACGGGCGCGCAGCGCCTACAGGTCCGGCGGGTAGGCGGGCTTCGGCACGGTCGGCGGGAGCGTCGCGATCGCCGAGATCCGCGACAGCCCCGCGACCTGCAGCAGGTCCACGATCAGTGACCGGATCTGGGCGAACACCACGGTCGCCGAGATGCCCGCGTTCTGCACGAGCTCAGCCTTGGCGCCGGCCGCCACCGACCGCAACACGCGAGCTGCTTCGGCCCGGTCCGGCTGCTGACCGGGATCGGCGAGGACCATCCGGCGCAGCACCTCCACCGCGTGTGCGAGTTTCTCCACCTCGTCCACCAGGCGCGGGTCCAGGATCTCGTCGTCGCGCACCAGCGACAGCGACCGCCGTGCCAGCACCCGAATGTTGCGCAGCGCGTTGTCGATCGGGTCCGCCGCGCGACTGAGTCGCTCGAGCCGGTCGCGCGAGTTCCAGTACAGCGGCGAGAGTCGGCTGATCTCCCGGCCGCCGGTCAGGCTCGACCGGAGCCCGTCGATCGCGGCCTGTGTGTCGCGGGCCTTGTGCAGCGCCGTCACGATGGGCTCCGGGTCGTTGGCGACCAGACCGTCGGCCACCAACTGGAGCACCTCGGCCGCGGTGCCGAGAATGCCCGCGGCGCTCTGCCGCGCCCGCAGCACCGGGTGGGTCGGGACGAACGCGATGACCAGCAGGCAGACGAGCCCGCCGATCAACGCGTCGATCATCCGGTCCGGCCCGCCGCCCGCGCTCGGCGGGATCAGCGTTGATACCAGCACCCCGGAGGTGCCCGCCTGCATCGCGATGATCGGACCACCGTCGAGGAAGATCGCGGTGGACATCGCGAGCGCCACCACGAGCACGATCTGCCAGGCACCGGTGCCGATGAAGGAGATCAGCAGGTCCCCGACGCCGATGCCGACGGTGACGCCGGCGATCAGCTCGAACGACCGACGCACCCGCGCGCCGAGCGAGAGCCCCAGCGACACCACCGCCGCGATCGGCGCGAAGAACGGATTCGGGTGGTGGATCAGGTCGTTGGCGATCCACCACGCCAACCCGGCCGCCAGCGCGCACTGCAGGACCGGGAACGCGGACGCACGTAGCCGAGTGACCGAGGCCCGGAGGCGTTCCCGGCCACGGTCGAGGTTGAACTTGCGGAATCTATTCGACGCCAAGTGCTTCGGCGGCTCGGGGATCGCAGTCCTCCAGCAGGTCCAGGCAGCGGGCATGCTCGTCGGACTCGCCGATCCCCTTGGCCGCCTGCGACAGTGCGGCGACGCAGCGCAGGAATCCGCGGTTCTGCTCGTGGCTGTAGGGGACCGGACCGAAGCCCTTCCAGCCGTTGCGGCGCAACTGGTCCAGGCCACGGTGGTAGCCGGTGCGGGCGTAGGCGTACGCGGTGATCGTCTCGCCCTCGGCGAGCGCCGCCTCGGCCAGGTACGCCCAGGCGATGGAGGCGGTCGGGTGGTCGGCCGCGACCTGCTTGGGGTCGACATGGTTGAGGAGATCGGACTCGGCGTCCTCGTCTCCGGGGAGCAGAGTGGGCTGAGGGCCGAGCAGATCGCCGAAAGAAGTCATGGCCACCATTGTGCCCCGAAGGCCCCCGGCTCGATAGGCTGCCCACAGCCACGACCTCCGGTGTCGCCGTGACACCGGTCGAGCAACGAGGGGGCGCACGTGCCGGACGCCAAGGACCCCACCACCTCCGCCGCGCCGGACGACGCCGTCACCGCCGTCGTGCCGCACGTCGCCCGCGCGACGCCGGCCAGGGTGGGTCCCGGACTACCCCCTCCCGCCGCGGCGTCCGCCCCCGCGGCGGCCCCCGCCAAGATCCCGGCCCCGGAGACCGCCCGGCGCAGTCGCTGGCCCCTGGCCGCGGCGGCCGTCGTCGTCGTGGCGCTCGTCGCGGCCGGGGTGGCGTACTTCGTGACCGGCCGCGGCGACGGGTCGACCAGCCCGCAGGCGCAGGTCGAGTCCACGATCACCACCTTCGTCGGCGCCATCGCGGCAGGAGACCTGCCGACGTTGCGTGCCACCTCCTGCGGCCAGCTCGGCGACTACTACCGACAGATCCCGGACGCCCAGTTCACCGACGTGTACCGCTCGGCGCTCGCGCAGCAGTCGATTCCGGTGGTCGAGAAGGTCGACGCGGTCTCGATCACCGACGACGTCAACGCGATCGCGCAAGTGACCGTGCACACCGCCGCCGCCCCCGCCGACAGCTCGGCCCGCTCGTTCACACTGCAGCGCCAGGACGGCAGCTGGAAGGTCTGCAGCTGACCTCGGGTGTCAGGACCCCGGCCGCAAGACGTCCAGAGGGACAGCGCGACCGGCGGTACAAACACGAAAGTGCAGTTGCCGTCGCATCGGTCGAGTGACCGCGACGGCAACTGCACTTTCGGCGGGAGAAGCTAGCTGCCGGAGACCGAACGTCCGGCGGACTTGAGGTCGTTGCAGGCCTCGATGACGCGGGCGGTCATGCCGGCCTCGGCCTTCTTGAGGTAGCTGCGCGGGTCGTACACCTTCTTGTTGCCGACCTCGCCGTCGATCTTGAGGACGCCGTCGTAGTTGGAGAACAGGTGTCCGGCGATCGGGCGGGTGAATGCGTACTGGGTGTCGGTGTCGACGTTCATCTTGACGACGCCGAAGTTGAGCGAATCCTCGATCTCGGACTTGAGCGAGCCCGAGCCGCCGTGGAAGACGAAGTCGAACGGCTGCGAGCCGGCGGCCAGGCCGAGCTTCGCGGCGGCGACCTTCTGGCCCTCCTCGAGCACGGCGGGCTTGAGCTTGACGTTGCCCGGCTTGTACACGCCGTGCACGTTGCCGAAGGTCGCTGCCAGCAGGTACCTGCCGTTCTCGCCGACGCCGAGCGCGTCGACAGTCTTCTCGAAGTCCTCGGACGAGGTGTACAGCTTGTCGTTGATCTCGGCCTCGACGCCGTCCTCCTCGCCACCGACGACGCCGATCTCCACCTCGAGGATGATGTTCGCGGCCGCCGAGAGCTTGAGCAGCTCCTTGGCGATCTCCAGGTTCTCGTCGATCGGGATGGCGGAGCCGTCCCACATGTGCGACTGGAACAGCGGATTCCGGCCGGCATTGACGCGCTCCTGCGAGATGGCCAGCAGCGGGCGGACGAAGCCGTCCAGCTTGTCCTTGGGGCAGTGATCGGTGTGCAGTGCGATGGTCACGTCGTACTTCGCGGCGATGACGTGCGCGAACTCGGCGAGGGCGACCGCACCGGTGACCATGTCCTTGACGCCGAGGCCGGAGCCGAACTCCGCGCCGCCGGTCGAGAACTGGATGATGCCGTCGCTGCCTGCGTCAGCGAAGCCCTTGATGGCCGCGTTGACGGTCTCCGAGGAGGTGCAGTTGATGGCGGGGAAGGCGAAGGAGTGCTCCTTGGCCCGGCCGAGCATCTCGGCGTAGACCTCGGGAGTTGCGATAGGCACGGCGGCTGTCCTCCATAAGACGAGTGGTGTGGGCGCTTACCGATCGGGTCGGCCCGCGCGCGGGTGCTCCTTGCAGTATGGCAACCCGCGCGCGCTGCGTCTCCCCTGCCTCCGAGGATCGGACGTATGCGACTCAGCGGACTCTCAGCGGCCGCCGGTAGTCTGGTCCGCGTGATTGTGCAGGCGGCCTCGGAGCTCGCGACCAATGGACAGGCGTCCGTGACCAACCTTGCGCTGATGCCGCAGTGGATGGACCCGATGTATCTGCTCACCGAGTCCTGGCTCAAGAGTGCGGTGCTGCCGGCGATCCTGGCCATCGTCTTCATCGAGACGGGCCTGCTGTTCCCGATCCTCCCTGGCGACTCACTGCTGTTCACCGGTGGTCTGCTCGCCGCGCAGCCGAACCCGCCGGTCAACATCTGGGTGCTGCTCGTCGCCGTCTCGGTCACCGCCATCCTCGGCGACCAGTGCGCCTACTGGATCGGCCGCCGGATCGGACCGGCACTGTTCAAGAAGGAGGACTCGCGCTTCTTCAAGAAGGAGTACGTCACCGAGTCGCACGCCTTCTTCGAGAAGCACGGCCCCAAGACGATCATCCTGGCCCGTTTCGTCCCGATCGTGCGCACGTTCACCCCGGTCATCGCGGGTGTGTCGAAGATGAACTACCGCACGTTCCTCTCCTACGACGTCGTCGGCGGCATCCTCTGGGGTGGCGGCGTCACCGTGCTGGGCTACTTCCTCGGCAACGTCTCCTTCATCCGCGACAACGTCGAGGCCATCTTCCTGCTGATCGTGCTGATCTCGGTGCTGCCCGGCATCATCGCGATCGCGAAGAAGACACTGGCCGGGCGCCAGGCCAAGGCCGCGTCGGTCGTCGCCGCCCCGCAAGACGAGCCCACGCCGTAGTTTCATGATGCTCGCCGCCGGCAGTTTCGGCCCGCTCGAAACGGTCGGTCCGGTGGTCGTGTGGCTTGTCGTCCTGACGTTCGTCTTCCTCGAGTGCGCATTCATCATCGGACTGTTCCTGCCCGGCGACTCCCTGCTCGTCACCGCGGGCATCGTGCTCGCCGGCCAGTACACCGGGACCGCCCACGTGTGGCTGCTGGCCGTCGGCGCGGCGGTCGCGGCGATCGCGGGTAACCAGGTCGGCTACGCGATCGGCCACCGGACCGGTCACAGCCTCGCCGCTCGACGGGGAGGCAAGTACCTGAACACCGCGAACCTGCACAAGGTCAACGCCCTGCTCGACCGGCACGGGTTCTGGTCGGTGCTCGTGGCGCGGTGGATTCCGTGGATTCGCACGCTGTGCCCGCTGGTCGCGGGTGCCGCCCGGATGAACCATCGCAGCTACACGATCGCGAGCACTCTCGGCGCGGTGGCCTGGGCGCCGGTGCTGCTGCTGCTGGGGTTCTATGCGGGCGGCTTCCTCGAGCGGGTGCCGTGGCTGCTGCCCGCGGTGCTCGGTGTCATGATCGCGGCACTGGTCGTCGGGACCGTACTGGGGGTGCGCCAGTACCGGCAGGAGCTCGCGAGGCCGACGGAGGAGTACGAGGTCGAGTGAGGGGCCGCCGGAGCCCGGCGCCACCCGAACCCGGACACAACCCGCGCCGATACCGGTAAACTCCCTGCACAGCAGCGGTTTCTGCGACAGCGCGCGAACCTCACCCGGTGACTGCGAAGGACGGCCAACCATGTCCGACTTTCCACCGATCGACGACTACGCCTTCCTGTCCGACTGTCACACCTGCGCCCTGGTCGCCCCGAACGGCAGCGTGGAGTGGATGTGCGTGCCACGACCCGACTCGCCGAGCGTGTTCGGCGCGATGCTGGACCGCTCCGCGGGGTTCTTCCGACTGGCACCGGCGAACATGACCACCCCGTCGCAGCGCCGCTACCTGCCCGGGTCGCTGGTACTCGAGACCACCTGGTGCACCCCGACCGGGTGCCTCGTGGTGCGGGACGCGCTGGTGATGGCGCCCTGGCCCGGGGGACCGCGACTGGACGGGCACCGCCGCCCGCCCAGCGACTTCGTCGGGCTCGCCACCCTGGTGCGCACCGCGGTGTGCGTCGAGGGTCGGGTGGAGACCACCACCAACTGCATGCCGCTGTTCGACTACGGCCGGGCGGTCGGGTCGTGGGAGTACACCGGCGAGGACTACAGCTCGGCGCGGTGCGGCAGCGACGGGCACCAACCCGACTTGAGGCTCACCAGCAACATGCGACTGGGCCTCGGCGGTGCCCGGGCCGGCGCTCGCACCGACCTCGACGCCGGCGAGAGCGCGTTCATCGCACTGTCCTGGGGACCGAGCGCACCGGCGACGGTCGAGGAGGCGGTGGAGCAGATCGACACCACCGAACGGCTCTCCCGCGCCTGGCTCCGACATGCCAGGCTTCCCGACCACCGGTGGCGCCCCCACCTCGAGCGCAGCGCACTGACGCTCAAGGGCCTGACCTACGCCCCGTCCGGTGCGATCATGGCCGCGGCCACCACCTCGCTGCCGGAAGCACCCGGCGGCGAACGGAATTGGGACTACCGTTTCTCGTGGATCAGGGATTCCTCCTTCATCCTGCGGGCCCTCTTCGAACTCGGCCACGACTGGGAGGCGTTCGAGTACTTCGCCTTCCTGATCGACGCGCTGGCGGGCGGGCCGCTGCAGATCATGTACGGGATCGACGCGGAACGGGACCTGACCGAGCGCACCCTCGACCACCTGTCCGGCTACGACGGTGCCCGACCGGTCCGCGTGGGCAACGGCGCGTGGAACCAGCACCAGCACGACATGTGGGGCATGGCGCTCGAGTCGATCGCCACCCACGTCAGGCATGCCAGCCAGATCGGGCCGCCGGCCTGGGTCCTGGTCACCCAGCTGGTCGAGGGTGCCGCCGAGGCCTGGCGCGAACCCGACTGCGGGATCTGGGAGATTCGCGGCGAGCCACAGCATTTCACCGCATCGAAGGTGCAGTGCTGGGTCGCCCTCGACCGCGGCGCGAAGCTGGCGGCGGACCGCGGGGACGCCGAGCACGCGCGCCGCTGGCGCGAGATCGCCGACGAGATCCACGCCGACGTGTGCGCGAACGGGGTCGACGAACGCGGAGTCTTCGTGCAGCACTACGGATCCGCCACCCTGGACGCCGCGACGCTGCTGCTCCCGATGATGGGCTTCCTGCCGCCCGAGGACGATCGGGTCCGGGCGACGGTCCTCGCGATCGAGCGCGAACTCACCGACCACGGCCTGGTACTGCGCTACCGCACCGGCGAGACCGACGACGGTCTGAGCGGAGTGGAGGGCACGTTCGTGATCTGCTCGTTCTGGCTGGTGACGGCCCTGACCATGATCGGCGAGGTCGAGCGCGCCGCCGCGCTGTGCGATCGCCTCCTCTCCCTCGCCAGCCCGCTCGGGCTGTACGCGGAGGAGATCGACGCGGCCACCGGCACCCACCTGGGGAACTTCCCGCAGGCGTTCACGCACCTCGCGCTCATCGACGCGGTCACCCGGGTGATCAAGGCCGAGGGCGATCGGGGCCCGGCGCCCCGGCGCTGACCGTCTCGGACTGCGGAGCCGATTCGGCAACCCGCGTCGGCCACCAGAACGGGCGTCCCTCCAGCGCCGCAAGGCCCGGCACCAGCAGCGGCGCCATCGCGAACGCCGCGATCAGAATGCCAACGGCCACACCGAAACCCAACTCGGACAGGTTGGCCAGTCCGGTGAGCATCAGCGACGCGAAGGTGCACGCGAGGATCACCCCGGCGGCGGCGACCGTGGCCGCGTCGTTGGAGATCGCGATCCGGACCGCCGAGCGCGGGTCGTGACCACGGCGGAACTCCTCGTGGATGCGCGCGGCGATCAGGATGTTGTAGTCGGTCCCGATCGCCACCACGAACAGGTACAGCACGATCGGGATCGAGAAGTCGATGCCCGAGTAGCCGCGCACGTGCAGGAACAGCAGCACCACCGCGCCCAGGGTGGCCGCGAACGTCAGCGCCACGCAGGCAAGGAGATTCAGCGGGGCGAGGATCGCCGTCAGCAGGAGCGCGAGGATCACGAAGATGATGACCGCGGCGACCGGGAACACGCTGCGGGTGTCGGCGTGCAGTTGCGACCGGACGTCCACGTAGGTGGAGGTCTGCCCGCCGACGTAGACCTGCGCGCCCGGCACCGAGCCGTGCGCGGCCGCGCGCAGCGGACCTTCGACCAGGTCCAGGGCCGCGTTGCCGTACGGGTCGTCCTGGAGGACGACGCTGATCAGCGCCACCGCCGGGTCCTGGCCCGGCTTCGGTGGCGCGACCGAGGCGACGCCGGGCACCTGGGCCAGGTCCGCCCCGAGCGCGGTCAGCGCGCCCGGGTCCAGCGGGCCCGGACCGACGACGTAGACCTGCGTGGGGCTGAGCGCGCCCGCGGGGAACGACCGGCCGAGGGTGTCGAACGCCTGCTGTGAGGAGGTGTCCGACGGCAGTTCGCCGAGGGTGTTGTAGGTGGACCGGTAGCCGGTCGCGAACAGCCCCAGCACGATCAGCACCACCCCGACCGCCGCCGCGGACACGGCGGGCCGGCGCGCGGTGAACGCACCGACGGCCGCGAACGGACTGTGCGCGCTGTCGCGCCCCGGACCGCCCGGCCAGAACAACCGCGGGCCGAGCAGCGCGAACAGCGCGGGCACCAGGGTGAGCGCGGTGACCAGCATGACCGCGACCGCGACGATCAGCCCCGGCGCCAGTGTGCTCAGCGACTCGAGCTTCGCCAGCAGCAGCGCGGCGAACGCGCCGATGACCGTCAGCGCCGACGACGCGACGACCCGTCCGACCACGGCGACGGCGGTGACCAGCGCCTCGCGTGGTTCGACCCCCGAGCGCACCAGTTCCCGGTAGCGGAAGAGCAGGAAGACGATGTAGTCGGTGCCGATCCCGAACAGCACGACCACCAGGATCGACTGCAGCGTGGTGCTCACCTGGAAGTCGAGCAGGTACGCCAGTAGCGCGGTGAGGCCGCTGACCACCCCGAGCACCACCCCGATCACCAGGACCGGGATCACCGCGACGACCGCACTGCGGAAGATCGCCCCGAGCAGCGCCAGGATCAGGATCACGGTGGCGACCGTGATGATCCGGTCCGCATGGTCGTACGCCGCAGTGGTGTCGACCTGGATGGCGGCGTTCCCGGTGAGCCCGCTGACGAGCCCGGTGTCCTGCAGGGCCGCGGTGGCGTCGTCGCGGAGCACCGGGACCGCGGCGTCGACCTGGTCGTCGCCCGGCTGCCCCGCGAATGCCACCTGGATCGCGACCACCCGACCGTCCGGTGACAGCGACTGCGGGGTGGCCTGCACCGCCAGCACGCCCTCGATCGCCGCGTTCTGGAGGGTGGTGGCGAGGCCGGTCGCAGTCGCCTGGTCCGTGGGCGAGAGCGGCGCCCCGTCTGCCCGGGACACGACCAGGGAGCCGGTCGCGCCGGACTGCGCCGGGAAGTACTCGGTACCCACGGCCTGCGCCTGCACCGACTCGAAGGACTGCGGCAGGAAGGACTGTTGGTTGCCGGTTGTGTACTTGCCGAGACTCGGGGTGAACACGAGCACCGCGGCCGCCGCGATCACCCACAGCGCGATGACACGCCAGGGGTGGGCGACGACCGTGCGAGCGAGGTAGCCGAACATCGGATCGCCTCGATGGATGTCGTTGGTGACAAGCGCCGTTCCCAGCCTCGCACTCGTGCCCCGCCGTGACAAGGAGCAGGTCTACTGACGCGCGAGCGCTCCCGCCGCCACGTACGCGGCCTCCATCAGCATCCACCCGCCGAGTTGCACCGAGAAGTCGCGCTCGGCGATGTCCGAGGACCGCACGGTCCCGCCGGTGAAGGTGGCGATCCCCTCGCCGAGCCCCGGCAGTCGCGCCGGCTTCGACCAGTCGGACCCGAACAGCGGCAGACCCTCGACCTGCAGCCGGTTCTCCCAGGCAGCCTCCGCCGAGTCCACCACGATCCGGGCGGCCAGCAGTCGGGCCCGCACGTCCGCCTCCGTGTCGCCGGGCAGGTGCGAGGCGACCAACGCCAGGTACCGGGCGAGAATCCCGTCGAACAGGCCCCCGTCACCTCCCCCACCGCCGACGATCACGCCGTCCACGGTCAGCTGCTTGTCGACCGCGTCGACGAGCGCGTGCACCCGTTCCCGGTGTCGCGGCGTCCCGAATCGCACGGCAAGTTCCGTCTCCACCCCGAGCACCACGCCCTGGCAGTAGCTGTAGATCTCCCGGTCGAGTTCACTGGTGATGCCGGGGTTGCCCCCCGCCGTGCCCTCGGTGCGGACGCCGTCGAGCATCAGCCCGGTCGCGGGGTCGCGCAGGGTGTCGTCCATCCAGTCGGCCATGGCCTGGGCCCGCCAGAGCCGGCCCGTGCGGGCCAACAGGATTGCGGCCGGACCGTTCGCGGGGGTGTTGTAGAAGTTCGACTTCTTGCACCACGGGATGCCGCCTCCGCACTCGGGCGCCCAGGCGTCGAACAGTTCGGACTCCAAGTCGCCGATGGCGTTTCGGTAGTCGACGTGCTGCAGTCGCTGGACACGTTCCAGTGCGGCGCCGAGCCAGGCCATGTCGTCGTAGTAGCTGTTGGTCCAGCCGGTGATGTTCCGAATCCGGTGCGCCCGAGCTATTTTCGTGATCCTGCGGCGCCGCTTGGGACTCGGCGCCCGCTCGGCGGCATCGACCACACAGTCGAGCAGGTGTGCCTGCCACCAGTAGTGCCAACTGAAGAAGAGCCGCTCTCGGCGGACCGGCGGCCAGGCCACCACCCCGAGGGCGGTGCCGGGCAGCGCCCACAGTCGACGCACGTGCCGGGACACCACTGCTTCCTCTGCGGCGTCCGCCCTCCCCGACCACTGGTGCTGCATAACAAACGATCTTGCCTATTTATGTGACGATTCGCTACCAAGACTGTCTCAGATCGGCGTGTTGCCGGATCCAGGCGTGCATCGCGATGCCGGCCGCGACCCCCGCGTTGATGCTCCGGGTCGAGCCGAACTGGGCGATGGACACGGTCATCACGGCCGAACGTTTCGCGTGCTCGGTGACGCCGGGGCCCTCCTGACCGAACAGCAGGATGCACTCGCGCGGCAGGGTCGCGGTCTCGATCGGCACCGATCCGGGCGTGTTGTCCACGGCCACGACGGCGAGGTTCTCCCGCGCGGCGAACTCGAACATCGTCGCCGCGTCGGGGTGGTGCACGATGTGCTGATAGCGGTCGGTGACCATGGCGCCGCGCCGATTCCAGCGACGGCGGCCGACGATGTGTACCGCAGCGGCGGCGAACGCGTTGGCGGTGCGGACCACCGTGCCGATGTTCGCGTCGTGCCCGAAGTTCTCGATCGCCACGTGGAACGGGTGCCTGCGACTGTCGATGTCCGCGACGATCGCCTCGCGGGTCCAGTAGCGGTAGGCGTCGACCACGTTGCGCCGATCGCCGGTCGCCAGCAGTTCCGGGTCGTACCGCGGGTCGTCGGGCGGCGGGCCGTCGTGCTCGATGGTCCACGGCCCGACCCCGTGCGGGTGGTCGCCCCACTCGGTGGGTCCCGGCTCCTCGCCCGGTGCGGCGGGTTCGGACTCGTGGTCGGACATGGTCGTGCTCGCTCTCAGAAGAGGTCGTTGGACCCGGAGGCGATCCGGAAACCGTGACCCGTCTCGTCCTTCGTGCAGGTCACCCCGTCGGCCCCGGACTTGCAGGTGAAACCGAACGAACTGACCGTCTGTCCCACCGGCAGCACCCGATCCGCGGTGGCTCCGCCGGAGGTGTAGACCAATCCTCCCGCACACAGGAACTCCCCGCGCCCGGCGCCGGTCACCCGGATGCCGCTACCCCAGTCCACGACGCAGCTCTCCGGGCGCGGCGGGATCGGGGTGGTCGGGCCCTGGCAGCCGGCCTCGGTGCGGGTGGGCAGTTCGATGATCCCGCACTGGAAGCCACCCGACGGCGAGGTGAAGTAGACGGCCTCGTTGCGGTGGTACTCGACCGTGGGGGTCGGCGCGGTGGTCGTCGGCGGCGCCGAAGTGGTCGTGACCGCGGTCGTGGTCGGCGCCGCCGTGGTGGCGGGCGCGGTGGTCGTGCTCGTCGCGGCAACAGTGGTGGCGGGCGGAGCCTGGTCGGCCTCCGACGTTCCGCAGGTCACCAGCGCGGCGGCCGCCGCGGCCCCGATCAGAGCCGACAACACTCGACGTGAGCCCACTCGCACACCCTCTCCTCGACGACCCGCAGGACATTTGACGGTCGCGAACGACCCTAGGGGCTGCCTCCTCCGAGGTGAAACTCGCGCAGGTGGGGCTGGGTGCGGCGCACTACTACCCTGGAGGTGGAGGATTCGATGTTCCACGAACGAATAGTCCGCACCGTCCTCGCCGTGACCGCCGGCTATGTGATGGTCCTCGGTCTGTGGCTCGGCTGGCTGGTGCAGCGCACCCCGCCGGAGACCGTTCCGTACCAGATCATCGGCCTGCTGGCTGCGTTCGGCTCGGCGCTCGGTCTCGGCATGATCTGGTCCGACCGGCCGACGCGCGCCGACCGCAAGCTCGTCAAGCGCGGGCTGGAGGGCTGGGCGACGATCGAGAGCGCGAGGCGGCTCGCCGAGACCGCCGACCACGGCCAGATCACCTCGCTTCGGCTGCGACTGACTGTGCCGGGGTCGGCGACCTACACCGGCCGGGTGCTCTACGAGGTCCCCGAGGGCCAGGGCGAGCGCTTCACCCCTGGGGCCACCGTCTCGATTCGGGTCGACCCGAAGGACCGCGACCGCATCATCCTGTGTCCGTAGTGCGCCTGCGGCACCTGTGCGCGCGGTTCACCCCGATGGGGGTAATCGGCGCGCACAGGCACCGGAGGTGCTCACTTCGCGAGCATGCCCTCGACGAGCAGCAGTTGTGCCGCGGCGTAGCTGCCGAGGATCACGCCCTCCGACGCGCGACGGCCGGTCTCGCCGCGAATGAACAGGCGCCGCACCACGATCAGCGCGTCGGACCCGGTGAACAGCAGACCACCGAGGCCGAGCCAGCTGCGCCGGTCCCGATTGGGCACCGCCATGCCCGCGACCACCCGCGCGCCGGGGGCGAGGGCCGGGTCCGCCGACAGGGTGGACGTGGTGCCGAGCACGGCGCCGTACCCGGTCAGGGTCGGCGCCACCGCCGCGGCCCGCGCGCGCAGCAACCCGGCCGCGCCCAGCCAGCCGAGTAGCCGCGGCACCAGCGCGGCGGCGGTCGGGCGGGCGCCACGCCTCGCCAACACGGTCGAGTAGCCGGCCTGCATCACCGCGAACGACGACGCGCCGCGGATCAGCCGCTGGTCGTCGTCGGGGTCGATCATGAACACGTCGCCGACCGTCGCGGCCGCGAGTCCGGCGAGCAGCAGTCCGGCGTCCACCTTGTCGACGTCGGCCCGACCACGCAGCACCCGGACTGCCAGGGCGGGTGCGATCAGCGGCTTCGCGATCTGTTGCAACCGCTCGTTTCCGGTGACCGCACCGACCACCGTCGCCGCACTTGCCCCGATGAACACCGCGTGCTCGACCTTCATCCCAACCTCCGATACCGAATCGTCTGGCGAGCGTATCGGTCGGCCCTCGCCACGTGCGACGATCAGAACTGTGCGCCTGGGGTTGCATGCACTGGGAATCGGTACCGGTGCCCACCGCGCGGTGATCGACGCGGTCGCGGTCGCCGCGGACAGGCACGGCTTCGCGACCCTGTGGGCGGGCGAGCACGTGGTGATGGTGGACCGACCTGCCTCTCGCTATCCGTACGCCGACGACGGACGGATCGCAGTGCCCGCGGCCGCCGACTGGCTCGATCCGATGATCGCGCTCAGTTTCGCCGCGGCCGCGACGGACACGATCCGGATCGCCACCGGCGTGCTGCTGTTGCCCGAACACAACCCGGTGATCCTGGCCAAGCAGGCGGCGACGCTGGACCGGCTCAGCAGCGGCAGGCTCACGCTCGGCGTCGGCGTCGGCTGGTCGCGGGACGAGTTCGCCGCCCTCGGAATCCCGTTCGCACGCCGCACCGAGCGAACCGTCGAGTACCTCGCGGCGATGCGGACGCTGTGGCGCGAGGAGGTCGGTTCGTTCGACGGCGAGTTCGTCGCTTTCGACGACATCCGCGTCAACCCGAAACCCTTTCGCGCAGGATGCATTCCGGTGGTGTTCGGCGGCAACAGTGACGCCGCGCTGCGGCGGGTCGCGACCGTCGGGGACGGATGGTACGGGTTCAACCTCGACGGCGTGGACGCGGTCGCCGAACGAATCGGGGTACTGCGAGGATTCTGCCGGGACGCGGGTCGGGATCCGGCCGAGCCGACCGTTGCGGTCGCACTCGCCGAGCCCACCATCGGCGACATTGCTGCTCTCGTGGCGGCGGGCGTCGACGAACTGGTGCTCGTGGCGGCGCCGCGGGAGGATCCGGCCGAGGCCGGCGACTGGGTCGGCGAACTCGCCCGCCGGTGGCTGCCCGATATTCTCGACGCGACACCGCAGGAGCGGAGCCAGCGGAGCGAGCATTGAGCTGGAGGATCCGAGAAGACATGACATTCATCAAGATGTGCGGCCTGCGCGACGAGGCGACGGTCGACCTGGCTGTGCGCCTCGGCGTGGACGCGATCGGGTTCGTGTTCGCCGCCAGTCCCCGCCGGGTGACGCCGCAGCAGGCCGCGCTGCTGCGCGCCCGCATCCCCGACTCCGTTGTCGCGGTCGGCGTGTTCGTCGGGCAGAGCATCGAGGAGATCGTCGACGCGGCAACCACCGCCGGCATCACCACCGTCCAGGTACACGACCTGCGGTCCACTGCCGATGTGGCGGCGCTGCACGAGGCGGGCCTGACCGTGGTGCGCGCGATCAACACCGGCAGCGATGCCGACCACTCCACGAGCCTGGGCGAGGACCTGCTGCTGGTGGACGGGGCGGTCGCGGGCGCGGGCGTCACCTGGGACTGGCAGGACCGCAGCGCGCTGCCGACCGGGCGTTGGATCCTCGCGGGCGGGCTGAACCGTGACAACGTCGCGCGGGCCGTTGCGTCCTCCGGGGCGTGGGGCGTGGACGTCTCGAGCGGCATCGAATCCAGCCGCGGCGTCAAGGATCCCGAACTGATGGCGGCTTTCGCCGAGGCAGTGCGGGCCGCCGAGTCCTGAGGCCGCTACCGGGTCGTGAAGGTCGGGACCACGACCGAACCGACGCAGCCGGAGTCGTAGCCGTCCGGGTGATCGAGGAAGTCCAGCATCACTGTTCTGGCGCAGTCGGAGACGCCGAGGACGTCGTGGCCGAGGCCGGGGAACCGGACCACCGTGGACCTGGGCAGGGTGGTCGCCGCCTCGTCGGCCTGGCTCGGCGGAGTGACCGCGTCGAACGTCCCCGCCATCAGCAACGCCGGGACGTCCGAGTGGGTGGGGTCGTGCACCGAGGCGGGTGCCCGCCCGACGTCCCAGATCGAGCATTCGTCGAATATTCGCGGCACCTGCGGCGGCAGCGACAGCACCTCGTCGGGGAAGTCCGGCAGAGCCGTCTTCGCCGTGGCGAGCACGGTGGCGGTGTCGGTGAACGCCGCGTGCTCCCGGCAGAAGGTTCCGTAGGTGAGTCCGTATCCGACCAGCCCGGGCGGCGTGAGGGTGCCGAGCAGGGCGGTCGCCGCGGCGGTGCCGTCACCGCCCGCGATGGCATGGATCGTCGCGGGCAGGTCGGCGTACGTTCCCGGCGAAAGGCTGAGCGCGACAACTAGGTTCGCCAGCGTGTAGCCGTCGATCACCACGTGCCGCGGCGGCTGGCCGGCGCTACCGGGCAGGTCGACGGACAGCGGCTGCCGAGCGAGCCGGTTCACGGTGGCGGTGAACTCGTCGGCCAGATGCGGATAGGCCGCCGCGCAGGCGGACTGGGCGGCGCAGGCGTCGAACAGCGCCCGGTATCCCTCGGCCGCGCTGGGCCAGAACTGGTTCATCAGGACGGCCTGGGGCGGTACGAGCGAGTCGAGCACCACGCTGCGGATGCCCTCCGGGTGATCACGCAGCAGTTGCAGCGCCAGGTTGCTGCTGGCGGAGACGCCGTAGACGTTCCACTGATCGACACCGAGCGCCGTGCGCAGGTCGGCGATGTCGGCGGCGTTCTCTGTGGTGTCGTATGCGCTCAGGTCAGCACCTTTGTCCGCCAACCGATTCCGGCACGTCGTGACCGCGGCGACGTCATCGTCCCGTGTCGAGGGAGCCTGGACGGACATCCCGGTGGCCGCGGCCATGAAGCCGTCGACCTCAGGGCAGCCGAGAAACGGGTCGGCGTGCAGCGTGCCGCGCTGATCGACGAAGATGACGTCGCGATCGCGGTTGAGTCCGTACTTGACGAAGGTCGGCGCCAAGGCCAGGCCGGTCCCGCCGGGACCACCGGTCAGGTACACCAACGGATCCGGTCGCGGACTCGCCGAGGCCGCCTTGACGCGGGCGACGGCGAATCCGATCGTGCGGCCCTGCGGGTGCGCGCGGTTCTCCGGGACTGTCAGGAACCCGCAAGTGAAGTCCGGGCCGAGGTCGAGTTGTGGAACGCCAGGCACATTCGGCGACGGACAGGGCGCATCGGCATAGGTGCCCGCGGCGTGCGACGCGGTTGCCGGTGTCGTCTCGCCGGAGGAGCCCCCACCGCACGCCGCGACCGTCAGCCCGGCCGCGATCGCGAGCGCGGTGGGGCGCCGGCGCCTGGACCAGCCGATCCTGCCCGAACGGGTGGAGGTCACCGCCCCGACGCTACGCGGACGCCCGGAATCCGCGCTCCGGAACGGCGCATTCCTTTACTTACATAGTTTACCTATGCAATAATAGCGCCCATGGCTGCGGCGAACCACCCGGAAAGCGAACAAGCTCGACTACGTGAGGTTCTCGCGGAGTTGGTCACCAACACATCGCGATTCACCCGGCTCGCCTCGTCGATCGGCACCGACGACAGGCCCCGCGCCTGGATGCGGGCACTGTCCCACCTCGACGAGTACGGCGCGTTGCGGGTCAGCGAGTTCGCCCGCATCGACCGGTGCTCGCAGCCCACGGCGACGACGCTGCTCAAACAGCTCGCCGACGCCGGACTGGCCGACCGCCGACGCGATCCCGAGGATTCCCGGGCTGTCGTGGTCGAGATGACCGAGGTCGGCCACCGGTGGCTGATGGAGGCACGTCAGGAGATCGGCGCTGCCCTTGCCGAGCATCTGCCGAACCTGAACACCGAACAGGTCGAGCGCCTCTCGCGCAGCCTGGCCGATCTCCGCGCGGTCGTGAAGGCGGCCGTAAACCTCTAATCACCTAGTGACACAAAGGAAGTGCCCGTGAGTATCACCGACACGGCCACCAGCGCCGAGCCAGAGAGCACCAGCATCCTGCACCAGCCCAAGGCGGTGTGGGCGGTCGCCTTCGCCAGCGTCATCGCCTTCATGGGCATCGGCCTCGTCGACCCCATCCTCAAGCCGATCGGCGATCAACTGCACGCGACGCCGTCGCAGGTGTCCCTGCTGTTCACCTCGTACATGCTGGTCACCGGCGTCGCGATGCTGATCACCGGCGTCGTGTCCAGCCGCATCGGCCCCAAGAAGACCCTGTTGTGGGGCCTGGCGATCATCGTGGTGTTCGCGGCGCTCGCCGGCATGTCGGGCAGCGTCGGACAGATCGTCGGTTTCCGCGCCGGGTGGGGCCTGGGCAACGCCCTGTTCATCGCCACCGCCCTCGCGACCATCGTCGGCGCAGCCAGCGGCGGTGTCGCGAAGGCGATCATCCTGTACGAGGCGGCCCTCGGCATCGGCATCGCGGTCGGGCCACTGGTCGGCGGCGTGCTCGGCAGCGTCAGCTGGCGCGCCCCGTTCTTCGGCGTCGCCGCGCTGATGGCGGTCGCGTTCATCCTGATCGTGGTGATGCTCCCGGCCACCCCCGCCCCGAAGGCGAACCGCACCTCGTTGGCGGCGCCCTTCCTGGCGCTGCGGCACCGCGGACTGCTGACGGTCGCGATCACCGCGCTGCTGTACAACTACGGCTTCTTCACCCTGCTGGCGTACACCCCGTTCCCGCTCGACATGGGCACCTACGCAATCGGTTTCATCTTCTTCGGCTGGGGTCTGGCGCTGGCCGTCTCGTCGGTGTTCCTCGCACCGCGGCTGCAGCGCCGGTTCGGCACGCTGCCGATGATGATGCTGGCGCTGGCCCTGTTCGCGGTCGACCTTGCCGCGATGGCCCTGTTCACCGACAACAAGACGGTGCTGATCGTCTGTGTGGTGCTGGCCGGCCTGTTCCTCGGCGTCAACAACACCCTGATCACCGAGACCGTGATGATCTCCGCCCCCGTCGAGCGTTCCACCGCCTCCGCCGCGTACAGCTTCGTCCGGTTCGTCGGCGGCGCCGCGGCGCCGTGGCTGGCGGGCAAGCTCGGAGAGTCCAACGCGCACATGCCGTTCTGGATCGGCGCACTGTGCACGGCGGTCGCGATCGTGGTCCTGTCCACCGGACGCAAGGTGCTCGCGCACGTCGACGAGCACGACCCCGCCCCGCACAGCGTCGACGAGGCCATGGCCGTTACCGTCGGCGACGCCGACTGACCACTCCTCCCCTCCCTCAAGGATTGAGCGGGGGTTCAGTCGCCGGTTTCTTGTGAAACCTGGCCACTGAACCCCCGCTCAATGCATTCAGGACGGACCACGCGGTTGGTTTCGGGGCCGTCATCTGTGGCAGCATGTTCGGCGGATCGCGCACGGCTTCCATGACACGTGACGCGGCCTGGGGATACATCACAAAACGGGGGATTCACATGAACATTCGTAGCTTTGCCGTGCGCGCAATCAGCGCGGGTGCGGTCACCGTCGCCGCGTTCGCAGGCCTGACGGGCACCGCGGCCGCCGCGCCCGCACCGGCGCCCATCCTGCACCTGACCCTCAACGGACCGGTCATGCCGACCCTCGGCCAGAACGCATTCTGCAACGGCCTCATAGATACCGCGGTCGAGACCGATCCGGCGCGACCCGGTCTCGCCACCGTCTCTCTCACCTCGCGAGGCATGCACGGAGTGGGCCCGGAGTGGACAGTCAACCCGGTCTGCCGGGTGAAGGTCTCGATCTCCTGGGGTGGCGGCGCCTTTACAGGGCAGCTCAGGGAATTCGATCTCAACCTCGGCGAGCAGCCCGGCCAGACGGTGCGGACCGAGATCAATCCGGGCTCGGGCGCGCCCATGATCGCTATCGGCGCCTCGTATGTCGGCCCGCAGGGCGACTTCCGGCCGCAGTACTCGTACCCGGTCACGGCTGTGGTGATCGTTCCGTAACGGCAACCGCCTGAACTGTCGAACGGGGGTTCACGGTCCAATCCGCCCACCCGAATCCGGACCGTGAACCCCCGTTCAGTGCATCAACGCGACCTCACCAGCGGTTGTGGACGTCCTCGGCCCAGCCGACGAGATCCTCGACCCGCACCCACGCCCCCGTGTCGTCGCGAACCTTCCCGGACCAGTGACCGAAACACTGGTGGGTCTTCGCGGCGAAGACCTTGAAGTCGGTGACGGACTTCTTCAGGTGGAACGGGGTGAAGGTGAGATCGACTGTGGCGCCGGTGATCCGCCACGGCGCCATCCAGTCGTCGCGGTCGTAGGTCCAGACGAGTTCCTCGCTGATCTTCGACAGGTGCCCGTCGACGAGCAGTGAGTTCTCCACCGACCCGGTGCCGTCGGTCCACTGTCCGCCGACCTGGATGCCGATCACCCTGCCGTCGGTCCGCCCGGAGCCGGCACCCCAGTTCCAGCGCACCGAGTACGGCCAGCGACCTCGGCCGTGGTCGAGGGTCGCCCAGGACTCACCGGCGGGCACGTCGGCGGCGACGCCGTCGACGCGGATGGTCCCGGTTGCGGGCCGCGCGACGTCCTTGACCGTGTACTGGAAGAGCGTGTCGGACCACGGGACGACGACGCCGAGGCACTCGTGCCCGTCCGGCCGGTGGGCGATCACGTCGACCTCCACCCGCTCGCCGCGAGCCCGCAGCCGGGTCCCGCCGTCGACCTCGTCGATATCGATCCGCACCTTCTTGGTGCGGGACCCGGCCGGCCCGGCGCCGAGGGTGCCGGGCAGAGTGGCACTGCCACCGCCGACACCGATGGCGTCGTACGCCACGGTGTCCCCGGCCGTCCGGTCGAGCAGCCAGATGCCGTGCACCGCAGCGTAATCGATGTCGGAGAGCACCAGCGCGACCACGTGGGTCGGGGTGGTCACCGCCCAGTACTCCCAGCGCTTGTTGCGGCCCTTGCCCACTCGGCCCCGACCGATGCCGTCTGTGGTGATCAGTGGTGTGCGCGTCCAGCCGACCGCATCGGGGTTGAGGTGTCCGTCCGGCAGCGTCAACGAGACCGGCGCGGTGATCTCGCGTTCCTGCACCGCGAGTGGCAGCGCGGAACCTCCGGCGGCGTGGTCGTGCCTCTGCCGCAGGCGCTGATTCGAGGCACGAACCGCCTCGGCGTCCACCTTGAGCACCCGGCGGTCGTAGGTCATCAGGCCGTTGGTCTCGTCCTCCACGTCGGCGAGCTGGGTGTAGACGAAGGCCGTCAGGCCCTCGTCGACGGCGGGCCCGACCTGAGCGTGCTGCAGCCGCAGGAACGCTCGCTCGAAGGACCCCCGGTCGGCGTACTTGCGGTAGCCGAACTCCTGGTCGTTCCACACGTGACCCGGCACCCGGTGCGAGTAGCCGCCGTACTCCGAGAGCACCGCGGCGCGGTCGTCCTCGGTGTCGGCGCGCGAGAGCCGGTAGGGCCGGAAGTAGACGTGCCGGCTGGCCATGTCGCCGCCGCCCTGGTCGTGCCAGCCGCTGACGTGGTCGACGGGCCGGGTCGGGTCGAGCTCCTTGACCCGCGCGGTGGCCGCGACGGCGTCGAACTGCCCCCAGCCCTCGTTGAACGGCACCCACGCCGCGAGGCTCGGAACCGACCGCAGCAGCGCGACGGTCGAATCGAGCTCGGTGCGGAACTCGTCGCGGCCCTCGGCGTCCTGGCGGCCGAACAGCGCGTACCGGGAGTCGTCCAGCTTCACGGGCAGGAGGACGGGCGCGGTGACGACGGTCGACCGGTAGCTGCGGCCGCCGTTGACCATGTCCTGCCAGACCAGCATCCCGAGCCGGTCGCAGTGGTGGTACCAGCGCAGCGGCTCGATCTTGATGTGCTTGCGCAGCATGGTGAAACCGAGGTCCTTGGCCGTCCGGATGTCGTGGACGAACGCCTTGTCCGACGGCGCGGTGTAGAGACCGTCGGGCCAGTAGCCCTGGTCGAGCAGGCCCGCATGCAGGTAGGGCTCACCGTTGAGCAGAAGCGGGGTGCGGCCGGAGGCGTCAGGCCCGATCCCGAACGACCGCATCCCGAAATAGCCGCAGACACGGTCGTCACCGAGAACCACCTCCACGTCGTACAGGAACGGGTCCTCGGGCGACCACCGGCGCACGTCGTCGCCGAGTCCCCCGTTTCCGAGTTGCAGCCGGGTCGGGACGCCGACAGTGACGCTCCCGGAGACGATGTCGCGGCCGTCGGCGCTTACCACGACCTCGGCCGTACCGTCGCCGCCGGCGACCACACACACCTCGACCTCACCGGTCTCCAGGTGCGGTGTCAGCACGAGCTGTTCGACCCACCGGCGCGGAACCGACTCGAGCCAGACGGTCTGCCAGATCCCCGACTGCGGCGTGTACCAGATGCCACCCCGGTCGAGCTTCTGCTTGCCCCGGCTGCGCCACGACGTGTCGGTGACGTCGCGGACCCGCACCACGAGTTCATGTGTGTCACCGGCAGAGTCGTTGTTGGAGAGGGCGTCGGTGATGTCGAGGCTGAACGGCAGGTAGCCGCCTCGATGCCCGCCGACGGGTGTGCCGTCGACCCAGACCTCGCAGTCCTGGTCGACCGCGCCGAAGTGCAGCAGCACCCGATCGCGGACGAAACCCTCGGGCAGCGTGACGGCGCGGCGGTACCAGAGCGCCTCGTCCGGTTGCAGTGTGCGGTTCACGCCCGACAGCTGCGCCTCGGGCGAGAAGGGCACCACGATCTCGCCGTCCCACGTGCGGGGTCGCTCGGTGACGGCGGACGAGGTGAAGGCGTGGTCCCATCGGCCGTTGAGGTTGACGTACGAGTCGCGCACCAGCTGGGGGCGCGGGTACTCGGGCAGGACGTGGTCGGGGTCGAGGGTCTCGCCCCATTCGGTGATCACGAGGCGGTCTCCAGAGATTTCGGCGCGACCCCGACGGTTCGCAGAGCCGCGGCGGGGATGACGATGAGCACGACGACGGCGGCGGCGGTCAGGAAGATCCACGGGGTCGGCACCTGCTTCACGACGCCCAGATCGACGAAGGTCTCGTCCGCACCGGAGATGACGGCCGCGCCGAGGAACGGACCGATCACCATCGGGATGAGCACGGCGAAGATCATCCGCAGCCCCTGCACCTGCCCGGCCCGGTCGGGCGGCGTGAGGTTGCGGACGGTCGCGGAGATGGCGGCGACGCCGAGCATGAATCCCGACATCATCACGATCCCGGCGCCGATGACCGCGAGCATGCCCCGCGCCGGGAACATCAGGAACAGCCCGACGACGTAGATCGCGGCGACCGGCAGGATCGCGCGCGACGGTCCGACCCGGTCCAGCACCCGGCCGCCGAGGACGCTGATCACGGCCGCGCCGAGCAGGACCGCGGCGAGCACGACCGGGTAGCCGTCGATGGCGAGATAGCGCTGGACGTAGATGATCAGGTACGGCAAGAAGACCTGCGTGCTCGTACCGAGTACCGCCCACGCTAGCAGCGCCACGTACAGCCGCGGATGCTCGCGCACCGTGCTCGGCCGCAGCCCGTGGAGGACCGAGGACAGGTAGCTGCCGCCCGGTCGTGGCTGTCGCGGCTCGCGGAGTCCGAACCATGCGATGACGCCGACCAGTGCGGTGACGCCACCGATGATCGAGAAGAACAGGACCCAGTGGCCGCCCTTCGTCAGCGGGTCGAGTGCGCCGAAGACCAGCAGCATCGCGAGCAACGGCATCGTGGCGAGCACGCCGTCGACCCGACCGCGGTTGCCGGGGTGGGTGGAGTCGGTGACCCACGCGTTGAAGGCGGCGTCGTTGGCGGCCGAACCGAGCACGCTCATGACGCAGTCGAGCACGACGATGGCGATCACCGCGACCACCACCGCATCGACCATCGGCAGCATCGACGCGGCGGTGTCGACGCTCACCAGCCCGAAGCCGGCGGTGCAGGCACCCCACAGCACGTAACCGATCGCGATGAACTCGCGTCGCCGACCGGTGCGATCCGACGCGGCGCCGGCGAGCAGCGTCGCGATCGTCGCGGCCGCGGCGCTCGTCGCGACGAGAGTCGCCAGCGCCGTCGGCGAGTCGGTGATCGTGTCGTAGACGAACACGTTGAGGTACATGTTCTCGACCGTCCAGGCGAGCTGGCCCGTCAGACCGAGGAGGACCACCCAGGTCCAGAAGCGTCGATCCGCCAGGCGTTCGTGCATCACGCGACAATAGTGGCGCACGTCACCGTCGGATGCGCCGGGATTCGGGCAGCGCCGTCGAGCGGGATTCCGTTGCCGGTTTCGCGTGAAACCTCGGACGCCCCACAGGTGCACCGAACTCCCACGTTCCTAGATATTGAGAGATGTATTTCATAGTGTGGGCACCTTCTGCTCAAATATCCCCGCACAGAGAGATCGAATGTCGGGAGAAGCCATGAGCTACAGCGCACGCATCATCGCCGCCGTCGTTACCGCGACGGCCGCGATCACCCTGGGAACCTCCGGATGTAGTTCGGAGAGTGGGGATTCGGCACCCAATACGTCCTCGAGCACACAGCAGGTGCGATCCGGAATCCCCGACTCCGCCGCGACGTTCGAGGCGTCCAGCCCGGATGTGGCCGAGGGGCAGGCGATCCCGCGGGCGCAGTGGGCCGATGGCTTCGGGTGCACCGAGGCCGGGAAGGCACCGCGGGTGCGGTGGTCGAATGCGCCCGCCGGGACACGCAGCTTCGCGGTGACCATGTTCGATCGGGATGCGCCGACGGGAAGTGGGTTCTGGCACTGGGTTACCTGGGATATCGGCGCTCAGGCGACCGAACTCGGCGACGGGGCCGCCGCCGTCGCGGGGACGAACGATGCCGGTGCCACCGGATACCTGGGAGCGTGCCCGCCGAGCGGCGACCGGGCGCACAACTATGTGATCACCGTGCTGGCGCTCGACACCCCGAGCCTGGCGCTGCCGGCGTCCACTCCCCCGGCCGTGGCGACGTTCACGATGAACAGCCACGTCATCGGGTATGCGCGGCTGACCGCGAGCGCGGAGCGTCCGTGATCGTGAGCGCGGCCGTTCAGGGGATCCGGCGTGCCGGGCCGCCTCCGGTGTCGACGCGCAGGAACGCGGGGGTCACCAGTCCCCGCGATCGCGCCGTCGAAAGCACTTCGACCGCAACCTGATCCACCTCCGATGCCTCGACCAGCGCTATCGCGGAGCCGCCGAACCCGCCTCCGGTCATCCGGGCACCGTGTGCGCCGGCGGCGAGGGCGACGTCCACGGCGCTGTCCAACTCGGGGCAGGACACCTCGAAGTCCTCGCGCAGCGAGGTGTGCGAGGCCGTCATCAACGGACCGATGTCTCGGAGCCGACCGGAGTTCAGGAGCGGCAACACTTCTCGCACCCGCCCGATCTCGGTGACGACGTGCCGGGCTCGCCGCACCAGATCGCGGTCCCCCAGCACGGCGACGTCGAGACCCTCGTCGGCGGCCACCCGCAGCGTCGGCACCCCGAGAACCTCGGCCGCCTTCTCCACCGACCGCCGGCGTTCCGCGTACTGCCCGTCGACGAGCCGGTGCGGGGCGCGGGTGTCGATCACCAGCAGCGCCAGTCCATTTCCTGCCAGGTCGAACGGAACCTGTCCGACCGACCCGTCCGCTGAGTCGACGAGCAGCGCGTGAGCGGCAGTGGCGCGCAACGAGACCGCCTGATCCATGCCACCGGTGGGGGCGAGCGCGATCTCGTTCTCCGCGGCCACGCAGCAGGTAGCCAGCGTGGCCCGAACGCCGTCGTCGGTCGACAGCCCCGCCAGGTCCGCGAGCGCGATCGCCAGTGCGCACTCGAGCGCCGCCGAACTCGACAGCCCCGCCCCGATCGGGACCGCTGACGCGACGGCCACGTCGACACCGAAATTGCCGCCGAGCATTCCGTCCCGCCGCATCGCCCACACCACCCCGGCCAGGTAGGCGGCCCAGCCCGACGGCGCACCGGGCGCGACGTCCGCGACCGCGCCGTCCCACGGCGTCAACCCCGACCGCAGGCGCAGCCTGCCGTCACCTCGACCACGGACGGCGACGACGGTGCGATGCGGCAACGCGATCGGCAATGACAACCCGTCTGCGTAGTCGACGTGCTCGCCGATCAGGTTCACCCGCCCCGGCGCCGCCCACACCCCGTCGGGCAGGCCACCGAACTCGGCACGGAACAGCGCGGTCGCGGCCTCCGCCAGGTCCGCGTCCGACACCGGCGCCACCCAGTCGGTCACGACGGCACCGGGCCGGGTGCGATTGCCCGGAACCGCGCGGCGATCGCCTCGGGGGTGGTGTCGGAGATCCACGCACCCATCCCGGACTCCGATCCGGCGAGGAACTTCATCCGGTGCGGCGCACGCATCAACGAGAACACCTGCAGGTACAGCCTTCCCAGCTCCCGCCCCTCCTCGACCGGCGCCTGGTGCCAGCCCGCGATGTAGGGCAGCTTCCCGACCCCGTCGAAGAAACGGTCGAGGCGGCCCAAGACGTCGAGGTAGAGCGCGGCGAGGTCCTCGAGCTCGGGATCGCGCAGCTCGGTCAGGTCCGCGACGTCCCGGTTCGGCGCCACATGCACCTCGACCGGCCATCGCGCGGCAGCCGGGACGTACGCGGTCCAGTGCTCGGTGGTCGCGACAATCCTTCTGCCCGACCGCCGTTCGGCGTCGAGCACGTCGCGCAGCAGCACCCGACCGGTGCGCGCGTGGTGTGCCCTCGACTGCCGCAGCAGCGCCTCGGTCCGCGGCGGCAGCGCCGGATAGGCATAGATCTGGCCGTGCGGGTGGCCGAGAGTCACGCCGATCTCCTCGCCGCGGTTCTCGAAGCAGTACACCTGCGCGATGCCCGGCAGGGCGGACAGCGCCCGCGTCCGGTCGACGAGGGCGGCCAGCACGGTGCGCACCCGCGGGAGCGGCAGCTCCGCGAAGCCGAGGTCGTGGTCGCTGGTGAAGCACACGACCTCGCATCTCCCCGACGCCGGTCGCTGGGGCCAGAGGTCGTCGCCGTCAACGTGATCCGTCGCCGGCGGCTCCGCACCCCGCGCGAGGGAGGGGAAGCGGTTCTCGAACACCACGACGTCGTAGTCCTCGGCAGGGATCTCGGTGGCCGGCCGGTCCGCTCGGGTCGGGCACAGGGGACACTCGGCAACGGCAGGCAGGAAGGTGCGGCTGTTGCGGTGCGACGCCAGCGTCACCCATTCGCCGGTGAGCACGTCGTAGCGCATCGTCGATGTCGCTGCGACGGGGTCGAGGTCACGGCGGTCGCGGAGCTCACGCGTCGCGGCGCCGCTCGTATACGGCTCGGTGTCGTCGAAGTAGATGAGCTCACGCCCGTCGGCGAGAGTGGTCGCGGTCTTCCGGATCGGCACGCGCCCACGATAGGCGCCTCCGGCGCCTGTGAGTCCTTGTGGTCCGCCGCGGGGCCAAAAGGACTCACAGGCAGCGCAGCTGCCTACAGGCCCAGATCGTCGAGGCCGAGCAGCGACCGGTACTCGAGGCCCTCGGCCGCGATGATCTGGTCGGCGCCGGTTGCGCGGTCGACCACCGTCGCGACGCCGACCACGATCGCGCCCGCCTCGCGGAGCGCGCGCACGGCGGTCAGCGGGGAGTTGCCGGTGGTGGTGGTGTCCTCCACGACCAGCACGCGCTTCCCGACCACGTCGGGGCCTTCGATCTGCCGCTGCATACCGTGCGCCTTGGCGGCCTTGCGCACCACGAACGCGTCGATCGGGCGCCCCTCGGCGTGCATGACCGCCATCGCCACGGGGTCCGCGCCCATCGTCAGCCCACCGACCGAGGCGAAGTCCCAGTCCGCGACGAGCTCGCGCAGCAGCTTGCCGATCAGCGGTCCGGCGCGGTGGTGCAGCGTGGCGCGGCGCAGGTCCACGTAGTAGTCGGCTTCCTTGCCGGACGACAGGGTCACCTTTCCGTGCACTACCGCCAGCTCGCGCACGAGCCCCGCCAGCTCCGCCTTCTCCGTCATCGACCGCTCCTTCTCGCCTGCCATGTCGCCGTCGAGCCTAGTCGGCCACGCGGGGCTCGACCGCACGCGGCTCAGACGGTCGCGGACCCGACGACCTCACCATCGGTCAGTTCTTCGCCCCGGAGTTCGGCGGGCAGTTCCACCGGCAGTTCGGCAAGGGTTGCCTCGAACATCGGCGCCGGCCGTCCACCGAATACCCGTGCCACGGGCGCGGTACCGATCCCGCGCGACAGCGAGTTCATCGCGGCCGCGCTGGAGTTGTAGACGCGGGCTGCGCCGACCAGCCGCTGCTCGGTCCGCTGCAGTTCGAGCACGGGCCGCTGAATCGCCCAGTCGTTCTTGACCTTCGGGTCGCTGCCCGTCTCCAGGACGACCCGATGCAGGGCGACCGACAGGGCGTTCTCCGATCCGGCCTGATCGCCGAGCGTCATGCCTTGCTCGCGGAAGCCGAGGGCGAGCGAGCGTGCACCGGCCAGCGGAGCCAGTACGGACGAGTCCATGTTCGCGGCGCGCGCGGCGACGACGAGGTCGTTCACCTGCTCGTAGCGACGGCCCAGTTCCACCTCGAGCAGGCTTCGGCTCGCGGTGAGGTTCGCCTCGGTCCGGCGCAACCTCCGGACCACCGCGTACACCCGGGCAAAAAGGACAACAGCAACAACAGCCACTACCGCCACAAGAGTCACAAGCGTGGAATCTACCCACCCAGCGTGGGCACGCGCCACACCGGTCGGGCCGTGCGGCCACGCCGAAGGAAACCCGGGGTTGAAGTGGGCGTCGAGCGCCCGGCGCGGGCGACGGCCCGGCGGAGGAAACGAAGACACGCGACGGGCGTCAACCACCCCGCGAAACCGCGACGGTCAGCGCGGGACGTCGTCGTCCGAACGAACGTCGAGCGGGTGCGGGTACGGACGACTCGGGTCGTGGCTGAGATCGCTCATCTCGCCCGGTTCGGACACCGGCGGCAGCACATGCAGCAGGCCCGACAACCGGCCGACCGCGTCGATCGCCGCGTCCCAGTCACGCCCGGTGCTGGTGATCGGAAGCGATCCCAGCGTCCACGCACCCTCGCTCCAGAGCATCTGGACCTGCGGCGGCACCGACTCGGTGAAGTGCACCATCCGCTGGTCGCAGACGCGTCGTGCGATCTCGAGGTCGGTCGAGAAGACCACCCGGGGCCCGATCGCGCCGAGCAGGTTCAGGTCGTTGTCCCTCGGCGGCGGCGTGGACTTCAACCGCAGGTCGACGTCCACGTCGGAACCGACGGACCGCTGCACGGCGACGATCGTCGCGGTCTCGGGGAGGTCGAACAGCACGAAGTCCTCACCGCGCCGGACGCCGTGCACGACGTCGACGGCGCCGAGGTACTCCTGACGGGCCATGGCGGCCCGGTGCCACCGCGTCGGCAGCTGGTCGTCGGACTCGTTGTACGTGTAGCCCTGCGCCTTCGCCCAGATCTGCCGGACCCGACCGAACTGCTCGCGGCGGCTGCGGTCGACGTACAACAGCACGATCGCACCTGCGAGCGCGATCGCTGAGAGTCCGAACCAGATAAGCGTCATCGCCAGTCACAATATCGACAGCGCGGCCCGTTCGTGGCACTCGGCTCGCACCCGGACCGAAGTTCCGCCGGAATTGCCGTCATCGCCCGACTCCTCAGTTGCCGCCGCTGTGGCCGAGGTTCCCGAGGTCCGGGATCGACGTGTTCACGATGAGCCGGGCCGTGACCGCCCCGTCCGACGTCTTGTCGCCCTGCACGAGCACGGTATCGCCGACCCGCACGTCCGAGACCTTGGTGCCGTTCAGAGAGATCACCCGGGTCGACGGCGTGGTGGTGACGGTGACCGCGGAACCGCCGATGCCGTCGAGGATCAGGGTGGCCCCGTCGTTGGACTTCACCGTTCCGACCGCCGCCCCCGCGGCACCGATCGCCTCACCGAGGCCGCCCGGAATCTTCGACAGGTCGGGCGCGGTGGTGCCGGGCGTTTCGGTGGTGCGGGGCGGGGTGGTCGGGCGCGGCTGGGTGGGCACCTGCGAGCTGGTGACCGGGCCGGAAGCGGTCGACGTGTCGGACCCGCCGGAGTTGACGAGCAGCGCGCCGATCCCGACGACCGCGGCGAGCAGCAACGCCGCCACCGTCACGGCGGCGACGATCACCACCTTGCCGGGGCCCTTCTTCTCGCCGTCACCGGAGGGCGAGGCACCACCTGCCGCGGGCCCGTTCTGCGGCGGTTCGTTCGGGTCGTAGTAGGTCGGGTAGGCCTGGGTCGCGTTCGGCGGTGGCTGGTTCGGGTCGTACCCCTGATACGTCGGGTACGCCTGCGTCGCGTTCGGCGGCGGCTGGTTCGGGTCGTACCCCTGATACGTCGGGTACGCCTGCGTCGCCTCCGGCGGCGGCTGGTTCGGGTCGTACCCCTGATACGTCGGGTACGCCTGCGTCGCCTCCGGCGGCGGCTGGTTCGGGTCGTACCCCTGATACGTCGGGAACGCCTGGGTCGCGTCGCCGTACGCCTGGCGCGGATCGGAGGTGTACTGCGGCCCGGGGAACTGCTCGGTCGGCTGGTCCGGGGACTGGTGCCCGGGCTGCTGCTGTGGATGCGGACCCCACCCGGCGGTGGGGTCGGGTCCGGCGGGCAGTGCCTCGGTGCCGTCGGGGGCCTTCTCGGCCGGCGTGCGCTGATCGTCCGACTTGCTCATGTCTCGGGCCTGCTTTCCTGTCCAGAATCGACGCACCGCGTACTTCCGATTCGACGCACCGCGTACTTCCGATTTGACGCACCGCGTCGGCGGCTTAGGACCGACCATTCAGGGTAGAGCCGAATCCTGAGACATCCCTAAACACTGCAACCAGCGCCGGCTACTGCATCGCGTCCCAGGTGATCGGCCTGGCGAGCGCATCCGGAGATTTCGTATGCAGGTAGTTCGTCCATTCCGAGACGTGCAGCCGCATCGCGCCCTCTGCCTCGTCGGGATCTCCGGCCATGATGGCGTCGAAGATCGCCTGGTCCGCCTTGAGCACCTGAAGGCGCTGCTGAACCGGATAGTCGACGCTGAGCGACGAGCCGGCGAAGACCCCGTCCATCGCGTCGATGAGGAAGCCGAACAGCGGGTTTCCCGATGCCCAGGCGATCGTGTTGTGGAACTCCCGGTTCGCCTCGAGGAACACCTCCAGATCTGTGGTGCTCTCCCGCATCAGGGCCACCGCACCCTCCAACCGCACGCGTAGCTCGTCGGTGATCCGTTCCGCCGCCAGCCGAGCCATCAGTGGCTCGAGCCCGACGCGAGCCTCCACGATCGTGGCGAACTGGGCGCCCTCGAACTGCAGTAGCAATCCCAGACTGTTCATCAGGTGCGAGGCCTCGGGCTTCTCGACGATCGGCCCGCCGCCCGGACCCGGCTTGAGCGAGATGGCGCCGGACAGTTCGAGGAATCGCAGTGACTCGCGCAGGGTGCCGCGCCCGACCTGGTAGTGCTCGAGCATCACCTTCTCGGAGGGTAGGTGGTCGCCCGGCCCGAGCCCTTGTTGATCGATGTCCGAGATTATTCGCCTTGCAATGATCATTGCCGTCTTCTGCGGACGTTCCGACCTGATCACCATTGTGCTGCCCCCCCTGTACTGCCGCCCTCGCACCCTACTGAGCGGTAGGGACGATACCGGCCAATTCGTTAGATCATCGGCATGAACAGGGATCTATCGGACCCGAGGTCCCCAAGTGTGATGCGAGTCACTTCAATTGGCCGCTGTGGTGCATTGCATTCAATCTAATGATGCGGATAGTTTCTGGGCTGCGTCGGGAATGTCGGGGTCGCATTCTCCGATTGCCGCCGGTGCGTCGCCCCCGGCGAAGCCAGTCTGAACCCACCTCACAAGGGGAATTGATGAGCGAGTACCGCACGTCCGGCCTGCGCCGAGGCGCCCGCATCGCAGGCCTCGGCGCAGCCGCCGCAGCCGCGATCGGCCTGATGTCGACCGCCGCCGCCAGTGCCGACACCTTCGTACCGCTGCCCGACGGCAACAAGGCCACCCCCGGCGTAGTCGTCTCCCGTACCGGCGAGAGCGCCCTGATCTCCCCGTCCCTGGCAGCCAACGGCGCCGGACGCACCGCATGGGTCTCGGGCACCGTCACCGCCGACGTCTCGTCCATCACCAAGGACGGCGAGGCCGGTCCGTTCAACGGCCAGACCAACATCCCCGGCACGAACAACTCGTCCACGCACGGGATTTCGCGAATCAGCACCGGCTACATCATCGGTTGCCAGGTCGACATCACCGGCCTCGGCGGCTCCATCGGTGGCGGCTTCGATCTGAACGGCCCGTCCATGAACGCCTCGCTGACCGTCCCGGTCTCGGCGGGCCAGGTCAAGTTCGTGAACATCGCCGGCAAGGACATCAAGAAGAACGGCAAGTACTCGGTCCAGTACCAGGACACCCAGCTCGAAATCCAGAACTGCGGCGGCTACGCCCAGGCCCGGTCCTACACCGTCGTGGAGATCGTCGGCGACAACTACTCCAAGACCACCCTCTACGGCCAGCCCTTCAGCATCGGCTGACGCGCCTCCGGCGCCCGTGCGCGCGATTCACCCCCACCGGGGTGAACGGCGCGCACAGTCCCACACCGATCCTGAAACTGATCCCCTGAAAGGGAATTCATGAACGCCAGCAAGACCGGCCTCCGTCGCGGGCTGCAGATCGCCGCCTCCGGCGCGGCCGCCGCCGTCGCCCTCGGCTTCCTCTCCGTCGGTGCCGCCAACGCCGACACCCTCGTCCCGCTGCCGGACGGCTCCATCACGCAGATCCTGGTCGACGGCACCGTCGTCACGATCACCCGCACCGGCGAATCCGCGAACATCTCCCCGTCGCTCGGCGCCACCCCACTGCACCGCAACGCGTGGGTCTCCGGCTCGGCGAAGGTCGAACTGTCCGGCCCCGGCGGCGGCACCATCCAGCCCGGCTACATCGTCGGCTGCCAGCTGACCCTGGGCGGCAAGGCCGGCGCGGACAGCAACATGACGTCCAATTACGCCGGAACGACCACCACCCAGTCCGGCAAGGGCAGCGGCACCGTCTCCATCGGCCCCGGCCAGGCCGTGGACTACAAGATCCTCGACCTCGAGGTCGCCGACGCGTTCGGCGCCGAGCAGCACCGCAACGGCAACCCCTTCAAGAACAAGGGCAGCGTCACCTGGGCCGACTCGACCATGGCCGTGAACGGCTGCGCCGGCTACGCGCAGGCGCGCTCGTACGTCAAGGTCATCGTCAGCACCGCGAACGTGCAGAGCACGGTCACCCTGTGGGGACAGCCCTTCAGCCTCGGCTGATCGCCCCCACCCCAGACGCACCCGGCCACTGACGGTCTCGCCCCTCACGAGCCAGCGCCGGGTGTACTGAAACGCAGGCGCGCGGTCCACCAACCCTCCGGACCGCGCGCCTGTGTTCTACCCACCCGACGGCGGGATCGTCACCACGACGATCCCGCCGTCGTGCGTCAACCCAGCACCAATCGTTCACCGTCGACGGAGACGTTCACCGGAACCGTGTCGCCGTCGTGAATCTCGCCCGCCAGCAACAGCTTTGCCAGCTGGTCGCCGATCGCCTGCTGCACCAGCCTGCGCAGCGGTCGGGCCCCGTACAGCGGGTCGTAGCCGCGCTTGGCCAGCCACGCCTTCGCCGGCTGCGAGACCTCCAGCGTCAGCCGCCGTGCGGCGAGCCGCTTGGCCAGCTGACCCAGCTGGATGTCGACGATCGACTCGAGCTGCTCCTCGGAGAGCGGATCGAAGACCACCACGTCGTCGAGCCGGTTGATGAACTCCGGCTTGAAGGCGTGGCGCACCGCTTCCATCACCTGTTCCTTGTCACCGCCGGCACCGAGGTTGGAGGTGAGGATCAGGATGGTGTTGCGGAAGTCCACCGTCCGGCCCTGACCGTCGGTCAGACGCCCCTCGTCGAGGACCGCCAGCAGGATGTCGAACACGTCGGGGTGCGCCTTCTCCACCTCGTCGAACAGCACCACCGTGTACGGGCGCCTGCGCACGGCCTCGGTCAGCTGGCCGCCCGCCTCGTAGCCGACGTAGCCGGGCGGCGCGCCGACCAGCCGCGCGACCGAGTGCTTCTCGCCGTACTCGGACATGTCGATCCGCACCATCGCCCGCTCGTCGTCGAACAGGAAGTCCGCCAACGCCTTCGCGAGCTCGGTCTTGCCGACGCCGGTCGGCCCGAGGAACAGGAACGAGCCGGTCGGCCGATTCGGGTCCGCCACTCCCGCGCGGGCCCGGCGCACCGCATCCGAGACGGCTTGCACGGCCTCGGACTGTCCGACCACCCGCTTGCCGAGTTCGGACTCCATCCGCAGGAGCTTCGCGGTCTCGCCCTCCATCATCCGGCCCGCGGGGATCCCGGTCCACGCCGCGACCACGTCCGCGACGTCGTCGGGCCCGACCTCCTCCTTGAGCATCACGTCGCCGTCGCTGGCGCCGCCGGACGCCTCGACCGCCGCGTCGAGCCGCTTCTCCAGCTCGGGGATCCGCCCGTAGCGCAGCTCGGCGGCCTTACCGAGGTCGCCGTCGCGCTCGGCCCGATCCGACTCGCCGCGAAGCGATTCCAGCTGCTCCTTGATCTCGCGGACCGAGTCGATGGCCGACTTCTCGTTCTGCCAACGCGTGCTGAGCTGGTTCAGCTTCTCGCGGTCGTCGGCGAGTTCCTGGCGCAGCTTCTCCAGGCGTGCCTTGGAGGCCGCGTCGGTCTCCTTCTCGAGCGCCACCTCCTCGATCTCGAGCCTGCGGACGGTGCGCTCGACCTCGTCGATCTCGACGGGGCGCGAGTCGATCTCCATCCGCAGCCGCGACGCCGCCTCGTCCACGAGGTCGATGGCCTTGTCGGGCAGGAACCTCGAGGTGATGTAGCGGTCCGAAAGGGTCGCCGCCGCAACGAGTGCGGAGTCGGTGATCCGCACGCCGTGGTGTACCTCGTAGCGCTCCTTGAGCCCACGGAGGATGCCGACGGTGTCCTCGACGGACGGTTCGCCGACGAGCACCTGCTGGAAACGCCGTTCGAGGGCGGCGTCCTTCTCGATGTACTTCCGGTACTCCTCGAGGGTGGTCGCGCCGACCAGTCTCAGCTCGCCGCGGGCCAGCATCGGTTTGATCATGTTGCCCGCGTCCATGGCCGATTCGCCGGTCGCGCCCGCACCGACGATGGTGTGCAGCTCGTCGATGAAGGTGATGACCTGTCCGGCCGAGTTCTTGATGTCGTCGAGGACGGCCTTGAGTCGTTCCTCGAACTCGCCGCGGTACTTCGCGCCCGCGACCATCGAACCGAGGTCGAGGGAGACGACGGTCTTGCCGCGCAACGACTCCGGCACGTCGCCCGCGACGATCCGCTGGGCCAGGCCCTCGACGATGGCGGTCTTGCCGACACCGGGCTCGCCGATGAGCACCGGGTTGTTCTTGGTGCGGCGGCTGAGTACCTGTACGACGCGACGAATCTCGGTGTCGCGGCCGATCACCGGGTCGAGCTTGCCAGCACGGGCGGCCTCGGTGAGGTCGGTGCTGTACTTCTCGAGCGCCTGGTAGCTGCCCTCCGGGTCGGGACTGGTCACCCGCGCGCTGCCGCGGACCGCCGTGAAAGCCTCACGCAGCGCCTGCGGGGTAGCACCGTGTCCGACAAGGAGTTTCGCGACATCGGAGTCACCGGACGCGAGTCCGTAGAGGACGTGTTCGGTGGAGACGTACTCGTCGTCCATCTCCGTCGCGAGGTGCTGCGCGGCGGTCAGCGCGGCCAGCGACTCGCGCCCCAACTGCGGTGTGGTGGTGGCACCGGTGGCCTTCGGCAGCCGGTCCACCATGGTCTGCGCCTCGCGGTGCACGACGGCCGGGTCGACACCGACGGCCTTGAGCAGCGGTGCCGCAATGCCGTCGGTCTGGTCCAGCAGTGCTGCGAGCAGGTGCGCCGGGCGGATGTCCGGGTTGCCGGCGGCGGAAGCAGACTGCAGTGCGGCCGACATGGCAGCCTGAGTCTTGGTGGTCGGAGAGAACGAGTCCACTTGTCACCCCTTCGGAAGACATAGGTCGTCGTCTGCGAGCGCAGCGACGGTGATGTCACTGCCGAGCCTAGGCATGGCCGCTCGGCGCTGTCACCTTCTCCAACGCACGAAAGGTTGAGTCTGTTCCGCTCAACTTTGTCGGCTTTCGAATCACTCCACCCGCTACATTCGACACCGTGACCACGCCGCCGCAGCCTCGCCGCCGTCGCCGCGCCCTCTGGGTCACGGCGCTCCTCGCCGCGGTCGCCGTCGTCGCGACCGGCGTGCTGTGGCTGGCGCCGAGCCGCTACCTGCCCTGGGACACCGCCGACTTCCCGACCGTCGACCGGGCCGCACTCTCGCAGTCGCAGGCCCGGATCGTCGACCTCCTCGACGCCGAGCACCGCGCGCAACGCCCCGGCACCTTCTACGCCGAAGGTACGGAGGAACCGTGGTGTGCCGACTTCGTCAGCTGGATCATGCGCGAGGCCGACCTGCCGCTGTCGAACCCGAACTCCGGGCACTGGCGGATCCCCGGCGTGTACACGCTGCGGGAGTACTACGCCTCCCAGGGACGGTTCGAGAAGGCCGGCGAGGGCTACCGGCCGGCGGTCGGCGATGTGGTGCTCTACGACAACAGCAGCTGGGTGGGCCAGCACACCAACATCGTCGTGGCAGTCGACGGGGACACCGCAACGACCGTGGGCGGCAACGAACTCGGCAAGATTCGCGTGCACGACCTCGACTGGGCCTCGGATTCGGCGGTGGTCGGCTTCGGCCGGCTCGACTAGATGAACCCGGCCGTCAGGCTGGTGGCGGGCGGCGGGGGGGCAGTCCCCACGCTCACAGAGTCGGCGCCGACGGACTTTCACCCACTCTCAGCGAGGCTATGGCCGCCTGCAGCGAAAGGGGATTGAACCACTCGCGCCAGCCTGTGATTCGGCCACCGGAGAGGATGAAACGGCCGATGTAGTGCTGGTGGTAGTCGAAACCGGTGGTCGTACGCGCGGCAGCGGTGTATTCGGCGAACACCACACCACGGCCGCCGGTTTCCGCGCTCGTCAGGGCCATCGTCCATTCCTGATACATGCCGATCCCGACGGTGAGCGCCTCACCGAGGGCTGCGGCGCCCTCGATTCGACCCGCACCGCCGGGCGCGAACGGCATGTCGAACACCACGTCGACTGCAACCAGATCCAGGATCGCTGACACGTCGCCCGTCGCCTCTCGATCGATCAGCGTGCGCACCACGGCGATGTCATCGGCAGCGGTGTCATACATGGTTGTCGTCCTTGTCGATGGTGAGCACGACCTTGCCCGGAAGTCGGCCGCTACGAACGGCTTCCAACGCCGCCGCGGTGGCGGACCACGGTTCCAAGAGGCCGATCTCGGCTGTCAGCACGCCGGTGGCGGTGATCCGCACCAGTTCGGCCAGGTCTCGCGCGTCGTCGGCGTCAGGAAGGTCCGAGTAGACGAAATGGCGCACCGTCAACGACGAGCGGCCGTCGAGAAGCTCGAAGAAGTCCAAGGTGATGGGTTTCCCGCCCGCCTGGCCGAACCACAGCACCAGCCCGTTCCGACCGAGTCGCGTGATGGCTTGCTCGGCGGTGGCGCCACCGACGGATTCGAACAGCACATCCACGGGATCGGGCACATCGACTGCATCGCGCACCACGACGGCCCCCAGGCGCGTCAGATGTTCGGCGTCATCCTCCGGCCGTGCGAGCACGGTCACCTGCGCACCGCGCGCGGCGGCGAGCTGGACCACGAACTGGCCGACGCCTCCGGTCGCGCCGGTGATCAGCACTCTGCGCCCGGCGAGGGACGGTGCGGACCGGACCAAGCGCAGCGCGACCATACCCGCCAACGGCAACGCGGCGGCGGTCGGCGTGTCCACTGCGTCCGGCAGTTCCACCAGCCGTGCTGTGTCGACGGCAACGAACTCGGCACCGCCGCCGCCTTCGGGCAGGTGCATGAGCACCCGCCGGCCGGCGGGTGAGCCGGAACCGTCCGCGGCGGGGGTGACCACCCGACCAGCGGCGTCGATGCCGACGCGCCAGTCCGCGCCCGCCTGCTCCAGGCGGCGCGCACTGTGATGCGCACAGCGGGGATGGAGGTGAGTATCGAAGAGATCGCCGCGACCGCCGGAGTCGGACCGTCGACCTTCTACCGGCACTTTCCCAGTAAGGACGCGCTGCTGGCGGCGCTACTGGAGGAACTGGGTGCCGGTGCCCGTGAGATCGCCGAACAGGCCTCGCGCCTGCCGGACCCGTGGCAGGCGTTCGCATTCGTGTTCAGCAACGGCTGCGTGCTCGACCCCGACGATCTGCTGATGTTCGACCAGATCGCCCGCGTGAGCCGCGAGCTCGGCGAGCAAGCGGAGAGCGAGACCGCGAGCATCGTCACGGTCCAGGTCACCCGCGCCCAGCGCGCGGGGGTCCTGCGCGGCGACGTGGACGCCACCGACGTGGCCGCCTTGATGCGCGCGGCCGATGGCGGTACCCCCGAACAGCGTGAGCGGCGGGTGAAAGTGCTACTGCAAGGGCTCCGGCCAGCGAGTGATCTCGGCTGACTCGTTCACCGGCTCTGCATGATTCGCGATCCTCAACCGGGGACGACCTGGACACCGAGAGCGGTCGCGAGCACGGTCGCCTGGCTCGAGTCGACGATCGCTCGGCTGATCGTGGTGGTCAGCGGGTCGAGCGATGAGATATCGCTGCCCCGCAGGTCAGCGGAGGTGAAGTCGGCTTTGCTCAACCATGCACCGGACAGGTCCACATCGCGGAAGACAGTTTTCTGGCAGCGCGCGAAAGTCAGGTCGACCTCGCGCATACGCAACCCGGCGAACTTGGTACCGCGCAGGTCAGCACCGGGAAGGCCGACGAAAGACCAGTCCCCGCCGGACGCTGTGAGCAGGGAGAACGTGCAGCGATCGAACATACTGCCGGTGAGTTTGCAGCCGGTGAACTCCGCCTCGAAGAACTGGCAGGCGGTGAATGTGCAGTTCAGGAACGCAGTATTGGCGTGAATGGATTGGCTGAAGCTCACGTTACGGAAGGCACATTCGGTGAAAACCGTATTCCGAGTGACTGATTCGCTCATGTCGACATCGAGAAACTCGACCCGCGTATGACTTTCCTGGATCAGCTCTCGCCCGTACCAGTCGACCCCACGCACGGTGCTCTCGGTCGGTGGCGCATGCTCACCGTTTCGCCGATCAGCCACGGAGTCGCCCCAGGACGGAGGTCTCGGGATGCGCGCCGCACGGCAGACCGCACATCCGTGATGCCCCCTGGACCTCGGATGCGGCGAGGCTTCCGAGCATCCGCAACGCCGCATCGGAGCTGCTCCCCGACACGGCGTGATACACCACAAGTTGCTGACCCGGCGCACTGTTCACCGTCAGAGTTTCGTAGACCAGTTCCAGATCACCCACCATGGGGTGCCGCATGCGCTTGAACTCCGAGGTCTTTGCACGAACATCGTGTCGCGCCCACAACTCGGCGAATTCGTCACTGCGGACGCACAATTCACCGACCAGCGACACGAATCGGCGATCGGCCGGATCCCGGTGCAGTCGCAGCGAGGCCACACAGTTTTCCGCGACCGTGGACCAGTCGCGATAGAAATCGCGGGCTGCGGGATGCAGGAAGATCGCGCGGACCAGACTGCCTTCCGCACCGAGCCAGTCGAACAGCGCCTGCCCCAGCGGATTCGCGGCCAGCACTTCCATCCGCTGCCCCATCACCACCGCCGGGGTATCCGGCCAGGACCGCATGAGCGCCTGCAGGTTCTCGCTTACCTGATCCCCTGCCCAGACACGGCGGGCCACCGGGCGACCCAACCCGTGCAGATACGCTGTCGCTTCATCGCTCAGCCGGAGCACCCGGGCCAGCGCCTCGAGCACCTGCGCGGACGGGTTCCGCTCCCGCCCTTGCTCGAGCCGTACGTAGTAGTCGGTACTGACCCCGGCCATCACCGCAACCTCTTCCCGGCGGAGCCCCGGCGTCCGCCGGCGTCCGCCGAACGGCAATCCAGCCTCCTGCGGCGAGGTCACCGCGCGGCGGGCCCGCAGATAGTCCCCCAGACGATTGTCGGAATCCATGCGGCCACACTACGTCGGACCTGGACTGCGAGCGTGGGTGCGTGACACCCAGGAAAACCGCTGCCTGCCGCCGCGAACCGATCCCCGCCAGCATTGCTCCCATGACATCGAACACTTCAGGCAATCAGCGGTCGGACAACCAGAAAGTCGTCCTCGTCACCGGGGCCAGCAGCGGTATCGGCTCGGCGATCGCCGAACGGCTCGCCCGCCGAGGACATCTCGTAGTCGCAGGCGCGCGCCGCACCGACCGGCTCGCGGCCCTCTCCGAGCGTGTCGCGACGGACCGAGACGCGGCCGGTGAGGTCCTCCCCGTCCGGCTCGACGTCACCGACCGCGCGGACGTCGCGCGCTTCGTCCAGACGGCCGTCGAGAAGTACGGACGAGTCGACGTGTTCATCGGGAACGCGGGCGTGATGCCGCTGTCGCGACTGGACTCGCTACTGGTCGACGAATGGGAGCGGATGATTGATGTGAACGTCCGTGGGCTGCTGTACGGAATCGCCGAGGTACTCCCACGCCTGCAAGCCCAAGGCAGTGGCCATGTGGTGACCATCGCGAGTATCGGTGCACACCAGGTGTCGCCGACCGCTGCCGTCTATTGCGCGACGAAGTACGCGGCGTGGGCGATCACCGAGGGACTTCGACAGGAATGCGATCCGTCGATCCGGGTCACGACGATTTCTCCGGGGGTAGTGGACTCCGAGCTCTCCACCACCATCACCGAACCTGGTGCAGCGCAAGCCATGCGTACCTACCGCGCGCACACGATCGAACCCGACGCGGTCGCGGCAGCGGTGTCGTTCGCACTCGACCAGCCCGCCGATGTCGATCTCAACGAGGTCGTCATTCGACCGACTCGCCAACGGTAGACCGCGCGTTCCGGTCGCAGCGCCGGCGGGGGGGGTGGCGCTGCCGCCATGGTCGGTTTCGGCCGGCTCGACTGATGGGGACTGGTCAGCCCGCCGCCGCGACGCGGTAGGTCTCGAGCCGCTCGACGAGCTCGCGCGGGCGTGCCAGAGCCGGCAGGTGCCCGCTGTCGATCTCGTCGGGCGTGATGCCGAGACGGTCGCGCACCACGCGGCGCTGGAACTCGGCGGGGAAGAAGCGGTCGCCCAGGCACAAGAGGAATCGTGTCGGAATGTCCGGCCAGGCCGGCATCGGCAGGGCCTGCTGGAACGGGGTGTCGGACTGCCGGCGCGCCCCTGCCGCCAGCACCGTGGTCAACACCTCCGGCGTCAGGTCGTGCAGGAAGGTGGTGACGGGGTCGAACTCGGCGTCCGGGTCGCGCCCCTCGCGCTTGTCGAGTTCGCGGCGCGCGGCCTCCTGTCCCGTGTTCGACCACCAGTCGCCGGGCGACTCCCCCGCCGCGGGGACCATCGCGGCCACCAGGACCGCCAGCTCCACCGGGACACGCGAACACACCAGCGGGACAAGGAAGCCCGCCATCGACTGCGCGACGAGGATCACCCCGGTGCGGCGACCGATCGCGTCGACCACCACGTCGGCGTACTCCACCAGGCCGGCCGAGTCGTCGTCGCACGGCAGGTCCGGCGTGAGCACGTCGTGCCCGAGTTCACGCAGCCGTGGGGCCACGAACTGCCAGTACGAGGAGTCGGATCCGGCACCGTGGAGCAGGACGTACGTCGCCATGCCGCGACGCTACGCCGGATCCAGACCGGCGAAGGGCCGCCTAGCTCACTCGACAACCCGCCGGCGCCCGCCGGACTGCGAGAGGCTTGGCGCTCGGTGGGAAAGACTGTTCGCGGATCTTCTGCAAGGGGTTCGCGTAGTCGAAGCACCCCCGACTGCGCAGTACGCCCCGTTCGGACAAATCGACCGAATTACCTGGCCTGCGACTGCCCCAGCCGTCCTAGACGCCGCGCGCCCTCCATTCGACTCCGCGGGCCAGCTGTGGCCGGTCTCGCACCCCGAGCCTGAGAAGAACGCGGCGGACTACCCGCATACCGTGGTACGAGATAGGTGCCACTACAAACCACCCCGTGGCCCAGATGAGACGCGAACACAGATCGCGTCTAGCCGATATCGGAGCAATGAACAGAATATGAGCGTGGACCAACCAACCATCATCTACACGCTGACCGATGAAGCGCCGATGCTCGCCACGTATGCCTTCCTGCCAGTGATCGAGACCTTCGCCGAGGCAGCCGGGATCAACGTCGAGACCCGCGACATCTCCGTCGCGGCCCGCATCCTCGCCGAGTTCGGCGACCACCTGACCGAAGCGCAACGGGTACCTGACACCCTGGCCGAACTGGGCCGGCTCACGCAGCTGCCCGACACGAACATCATCAAGCTGCCGAACATCAGTGCCTCGGTCCCGCAGCTGCTCGCGGCCATCAAGGAACTCCAGGCGCACGGCTACGACATCCCGGACTACCCCGAGAACCCGAAGTCGGACGAGGAAACCGCGATCAAGGACCGGTACACCAAGTGCCTGGGCAGCGCGGTGAACCCCGTCCTTCGCGAGGGCAACTCGGACCGCAGAGCGCCCCGGGCGGTCAAGGAGTACGCCCGCGCCCATCCGCACAGCATGGGCGAGTGGTCTCCGGCATCGCGCACGCACGTCGCCCACATGCGGCACGGCGACTTCTACAACGGCGAGAAGTCGATGACCGTCGTCGGCGACCGCGAGGTCAAGATGGAGCTGCTGACCACCAGCGGCGAGACCATCGCCCTCAAGCCGAAGGTGTCCCTCACCGACGGCGACGTCATCGACAGCATGTTCATGAGCAAGAAGGCGCTGATCGACTTCTACGAGGAGCAGATGGAGGACGCCCGCAAGACCGGCATGATGTTCTCCCTGCACGTCAAGGCCACGATGATGCGCGTCTCGCACCCGATCGTCTTCGGGCACGCGGTCAAGGTCTTCTACAAGGACGCGTTCGCCAAGCACGGCGAACTGTTCGACGAGCTCGGCGTGAACGTCAACAACGGGCTCTCCGACCTCTACGCCAAGATCGAGTCGCTCCCCGCGTCCAAGCGCGAGGAGATCGTCGACGACCTGCACAAGTGCCACGAGAACCGGCCCGAGCTGGCGATGGTGGACTCGGCGCGCGGCATCTCGAACTTCCACTCCCCCAGCGACGTCATCGTCGACGCGTCCATGCCCGCGATGATCCGAGCCGGCGGCAAGATGTACGGCGCCGACGGCCGGACGAAGGACACCAAGGCGGTGAGCCCCGAGTCGACGTTCTTCCGGATCTACCAGGAGATGATCAACTTCTGCAAGACCAACGGCGCGTTCGACCCGACCACCATGGGTACCGTGCCGAACGTCGGTCTGATGGCGCAGAAGGCCGAGGAGTACGGCTCGCACGACAAGACGTTCGAGGTCCCCGAGGCGGGCGTCGCGAACATCACCGACCTCGCGACGGGTGAGGTCCTGCTGACCCAGAACGTCGAGGAGGGCGACATCTGGCGCCTGTGCATCGTCAAGGACGAGCCGATCCGGGACTGGGTCAAGCTCGCCGTCACCCGCGCCCGCAACTCCGGCATGCCGGTCGTGTTCTGGCTCGACCCGTACCGCCCGCACGAGAACGAGCTGATCACGAAGGTGCAGACGTACCTTCTCGATCACGACACCGAGGGCCTCGACATCCAGATCATGTCGCAGGTGCGCGCGATCCGGTACACGATGGAGCGGCTCATCCGTGGCCTCGACACCATCTCGGCCACCGGCAACATCCTGCGCGACTACCTCACCGACCTGTTCCCGATCCTGGAGCTGGGCACCAGCGCGAAGATGCTCTCCATCGTGCCGTTGATGGCCGGCGGCGGGCTGTACGAGACCGGTGCGGGCGGTTCCGCCCCCAAGCACGTCAAGCAGCTGCTGGAGGAGAACCACCTGCGCTGGGACTCGCTCGGCGAGTTCCTCGCCCTGGCCGTCAGCCTCGAGGACCTCGGCCTCAAGACCGGCAACGAGAAGGCGACCGTCCTGGCAAAGACCCTCGACGCCGCGACCGGGAAGCTGCTCGAGAACGACAAGGGCCCGTCCCGCACCACCGGCGAGCTGGACAACCGCGGCAGCCAGTTCTACCTGGCCATGTACTGGGCCGAGGAGCTCGCCGCGCAGACCGAGCACGAGGAGCTGCGTGCGCACTTCGTGCCGCTCGCGGCCGCGCTCGCGCAGAAGCAGGGCGCGATCGTCGGTGAGCTCAACGACGCGCAGGGCAACCCGGTCGACATCGGCGGCTACTACGCGCCCGACGCCGACCTGACCACGGCGGTCATGCGCCCGAGCACGACGTTCAACGAAACCCTGGCGGCCGCACGCGGCTGAGTCGTACGGTGCTCGACGAGTGAGGCCCGCACCCCTTCCGGGTTGCGGGCCTTACTCGTCGGCACGAATCGGGTTCGGCGTCCCGGCTACGTGCCCGTCCGGCGCGGTCTCCGGAAGCAGGGACCCTGGCCGCGCACGGGCGCGGCGCCTACACCGCGCGCGAAGCGCCCTCCCAGTACCGCGCCCGCAGCGCCTTCTTGTCCAGCTTGCCGAGCGGAGTCAGCGGCAGCGAGTCGACGAAGTCGACGCTCTTCGGTGAGTGCACCGCACCCTTCGCCTCCTTGACCATCGCGGAGAGTTCGGCGCCCTCGACGGTCTGGCCGTCGCGCAGCACGACGCACGCCTTGACTGCCTCGCCCCACTTCTCGTCCGGCACACCGACAACCGCGACGGACGCCACGGCGGGATGCGCCGAAATGACGTCCTCGATCTCCCGCGGGAAGACGTTGAACCCGCCGGTGATGATCATGTCCTTCTTGCGGTCGACGATGAACATGAAGCCGTCCTTGTCGAGGCGGGCGATGTCGCCGGTGTGCAGCCAGCCGCCGCGCAGTGCCTCGGCCGTCTCGGAGGGCTTGTTCCAGTACTCCTTCATCACCAGCGGACCGCGCACGCAGATCTCGCCGAGCTCGCCGCGGGGCACCTCGTTGAGGTCGTCGTCGAGCAGCTTGACGTTGAGCCACGGCACCGGGCGACCACACGACGCGAGCCGCTCCGGGTCGTCGACGAGGTGCTCCTCCTTGCGGAGGACGGAGATGGTCATGCCGCACTCGGACTGACCGAAGTACTGGAAGAAGATCGGCCCGAGCTTGGCGATGCCCTCCTGCAGGCGCGCCGGCGACATCGCGGCCGCACCGTAGAACAGCGTTTCCAGGCTGGACACGTCGCGGGTTTCGAGGTCGGGATGGTCGAGCAGCATGTAGATCATCGTCGGCACCAGCATCGTCGAGGTGATCTTGTACTTCTCGATCGCCTCGAGCACCGCGGCGGGCTCGAATGCGGGCAGCACGACGAGCGAGCCGCCCCGCATGAGCGTCGGCACGAAGAACGCCATGCCCGCATGCGAGAGCGGAGTGCAGGCGAGGAAGCGCATCTCGTCGGGGAACTGCCACTCGGCCATCTGGATCTGCGGGAGGGTGACGCCGGAGGCGAAGGTGTTCACGACTCCCTTGGGCTTGCCGGTGGTGCCGCCGGTGTAGACCATGCTCGACGCGTCGTCGCCGGCGACGTCCGCAGCCACCAGCGGCGCCGGCGCGAAATCACGTGCCAGGGCGAGGATGTCGATTCCTACCTCGGACGGGCCGAGGGAGAAGAAGTTCTTCAGCGTCGGGACGGCGGCCTTGAGTTCGGCCGCCCGCGCCTCGAACGCGGCGGGGTCGAAGATCAGGGTCTCGATCTCCGCGTCGCCGAGGATGTAGGCGTGGTCGTCGACCGAACCCATCGGTGCGAGCGCGGTGTTGCGGCAGCCGGAGATCATCTGCGCGCCGACGCTGATGAGCACCTCGGGGCGGTTCTTCGACAGCATCGCGACGGTCGAGCCCTTGCCGATGCCCTGCGCGGCGAGCGCCTGGACGAAGGAGCTGATCTGGTCGCGCATCTGGCCGCCGGTGAGCACGACGTCGCCGAGGTAGAGCGCGGGACGGTCGGCATTGCGGTCGAGCGCGGTGATCAGCAGGTCCGCCAGGAACTGCGGGCGGTGCAGGTCGGCGAGCTCGTCCGTGGTCATGTGTTCTCCGCTCTGAGGTCGATCAAGGCATGGCGCCTCGCGTGGTCTGCCTCACACATTAGATCGAAAACTGACACATGTTCTAGTGGCAATTTCGTTTGCGCAGCCAGACCCCCTTTCCCGACTAGGCTCTGCTGTCATGCAGACCGAGAACGACCAGCAGCAGGACCTGTGGACCGCGACCGTGGTCCAGCACCACCGGCTCCGCCAGGACCTGGCCGTGGTCCGACTCGAGGGCGAGTTCGTGCCGTTCACCGCCGGGCAGTCGGTCGCGGTGACGGTGCCGCAGAATCCCAACGTCAGTCGCCGATACTCCCCCGCGCTGCCGCCGTCGCTGGACGGCAAGCTCGAGTTCCACGTCCGCACCGTGCCCGCCGGATGGATCAGCGGAGCGATCGTCACCGGCACCGCCGTCGGCGACCGCTGGCAGATCGACGCCCCCACCGGGCGACTGTCGGTCGATCCCGCGGCGCGCGAGGTGGTGATGATCGCGGGCGGAACGGGGCTCGCCCCCCTGCGTGCGCTGGTGCTCGACCTCGCCCAGCGGCCCACCCCGCCGCGGGTGTACCTGTTCGTCGGCGGCCGCTACCCGCGCGACCTGTACGCCTCGGACATGCTGTGGATCCTCGACCAGCAACTGGATTGGCTGACGGTGATCCCGGTCGTCGAGGAGGTCACCGACCCCGACTGGGCCGACGAGTGGCACGAGCGCACCCGCGTCGACGTCGGGTTCGGCGACGACCACCTGATCCAGGGCACCCTCGCCGAGGTCGTCAGCTCCTACGGCGCGTACAAGAACCACCAGGTGCTGGTCGTCGGGTCGCCCGCGATGGTCCGCGCGACCGTCCGCGCACTGGTCGACACCGGGACCCCCGCCGGGGCCATCCAGGTCGGGTAGGCGGCTCCGCCGCCCGTGAGTCCTTCTGGTCCCTCTGCTGGCCAGAAGGACTCACGGGCGCGGAGCGCCTACCGCTGGGTACTGCCGGCGTCCACAGGAAGGGCGACCGCGGTGATATACCGCGCCTCGTCGGACGCCAGGAACAGTGCGGCATTCGCGACGTCCACCGGTTCCACCCACGGCACGTCGAGCATGTTCATCGACACCGCGGACGCCGCGAACTCCTCCCATGTCGGCGGTCGGTCGAGGTCGGGGCGAAACTTGGACCGCACCATGTCGTTCTGGATCATGGTGGTGTCCACGTTCGTCGGGTGCACCGTGTTGACGCGAACGTTGTGCGGCGCCAACTCCTTTGCCATCGAGCGCATCAGCCCGACCACCCCGTGCTTGGCCGCCGTGTAGTGCGCGACGCCGACCAGCCCGCGCAGCCCGGCGATCGAACTGGTCAGCACCATCGCCCCACCGCCGCGAGCGATCAGGTGGGGTGCGGACACCGCGCAGGTCTGCCACACCCCGGTGAGGTTGACGTCGAGCATGGTGTTCCAGGTCTGCTCGTCGAGCTCGAGAGCGGGAGCCGACGAGGTGATTCCCGCGGTGGCGCACGCGATGTCGAGGCCGCCGAGGGAAGCCACGCCCGCGTCCACCGCCGCGGCCAACGAGGCACGGTCGCGGACGTCCACCTCGAATACCTCGACGCGCCTGCCGGTTCCGCGCACCAGCCGCTCCGTCTCGGCGAGATCCTCGGAGTTCGACGGCGGGGTGATCACCGTCTCGACCGGCCCGCAGAGGTCGACGGCGATGACGTCCGCGCCCTCCTGCGCGAACCGCAGCGCCTGCGCCCGCCCGATCCCCCGCGCTGCGCCGGTGACCAGCGCGACCTTGCCTGCTACCCGTCCACTCATGTTCACACCTTCTGGGTCAGGCCGGCGTCGACGACCAGCTGGGTTCCGGTGACGTACCGGGACTCGTCGGAGACCAGGAACAGCAGTGCGTTGCTCACGTCCTCCGACTCCACCCACGGCACCGGCAGCAGGTGGTTGCGCGCGAGCACCTCCATCACGTCCTCGGCGGAGGGGTTCTCCAAGTCCGGGCGCAGGCGGGCGAAGGTCGCCGGGTTCAGCGTCATCTTGGTCCCGACCGCACCCGGAAGCAGCGCGTTGACGCGGATCGAACGTGGACCCAGTTCGTTTGCCAGGGTGCGCATCAGACCGATCACCGCATGCTTGCTCGCCGAGTAGTGCGCCGCACCCGCGACCGCCTTCACGCCGGCGGTGGAGCTGACGATCACCACGGAGCCGCCGTCCGCGCCGATCGCCGGCACCGCGGCCTTCACCGTGTGCCAGGCCCCGGTCAGGTTGATGTCCAGCGATCGCCGCCACACCGATTCGTCGATGGTCCACGCCGGCCCCGGGTTGTCGCTGACGCCGGCGTTCGCCACCACCACGTCGAGCCGACCGAACTCGTCGACGCCGCGGTCGACCCCGGCCTGCACCGCGGCGAGGTCGCGCACGTCCGCACTCGCCACCACCGTGCGGCACCCGAGTTCGCCTACCAGGCGGGCTGTCTCGGCTAGGTCGGCAGCCGCGCCGGGGAGGTCGAGGGCGATGATGTCGGCACCCTCCGCCGCCAACCGCACCGCGTGACTGCGACCCATCCCGTTCGCCGCACCGGTGACGACCGCAACCTTGCCCGTCATTCGAGACACAACTGCCCCCTTCCACGTCCAGATCGACGCTAGGGCCCCGCCCCCTGGAACGACACCGGCCCTCCCGCGCAGCGGGAGGGCCGAAAGACGACGAACGCCGAACTCCCGGCTCACTGTCGGATTCGACGCGAGCCGGGAGTTCGGCGCTCCGCCTATACCCGACCGAAGTAGGCGTCGCGCAATACGGCCAGGTCGTCGATGTCGGCGGCGTCGGCGTCCATCACCACCCGCCCGATGTCGAGCACGGTGACGTGATCGGCCACGCTCATCGCCGCTTCCACCGCCTGCTCGACGAGCAGCACCGCCAGTCCGGTCTCCTTGAGTGCGGCGACCCGCTCCATCACCTCGTTGACGATGACGGGCGCGAGACCGCCGGACGGCTCGTCGAGCAGCAGCAGCTTCGGTTGAGCCATCAGCGCCTGACCGATTGCCAGCATCTGCTGCTGGCCGCCGGACATCGCCCCGGCGAGCAGTCCACGCTTCTCACCGAGGATCGGGAAGAGTTCGTAGATGCGGTCGACCTCCTGTCGAAGGGCCGAGCGACGCAGCCGGCGGGTGTACCCACCGAGCAGCAGATTCTGCTCGACGGTCTGCCGGTGGAAGACCCTCTTGCCCTCCTGCACATAGGCCATCCCCCGCCGGACGCGCTGATGCGGCGCCAGCTTCGAGATGTCCTCGCCGTCGAACTCGACCGTGCCGGCGGAGACCTTGTTCAGACCCGAAATCGCGCGCAGGGTACTGGTTTTGCCCGCCCCGTTGCGACCGAGTAGTGCAGTCACCCTGCCTGGGTGGACATCGAGGCTCACGTCCCAGACCACCCGCAGGTCGCCGTAACCGGACTCCACGTTGCGCACACTCAGCAGCGGCTTGTCGGTGTTCACTGGCCAACCTCTCCGGCCAGCGCGGCCTCCTCGTCGCCGAGCGTTCGTCCCCCGGACTCCTCGACGCTGACGCCGAGGTACTCGCTCAGCACGCGGGGGTTCTCCTCGATCTCGTGAGGACTGCCCACCGCGATGACGCTGCCCTGGGCGAGAACGACGATGCTGTCGGCCAGCTCCAGCACGAGTCGGAAATTGTGCTCCACCAACACGATCGTGCCGCCTGCGTCGCGCAGCGCCCTGATGAGTTCGGCGAGGCGCTGCACCTCGTTCTCGTCCAGGCCCGAGGCCACCTCGTCCAGGAGCAGTACCCGGGGGGAGGACACCACGGACCGAGCCACCTCGAGCAACCGGCGCATGCCCAGCGGCAGCGAGGAGGCGGTCTCGTCGGCGAGGTGCGCCATGCCGACCATCTCCAGCGCCCTGCGGCCCTCGTCGAGATCTGCCGCCCGTACCTTCCGGAATCGCGGCAGCCGCAAGACCGTCGAGAACATGGACGCCCGATCGGTGCTGTACCGACCGGCCGCCACAGCGTCGAGCACGGTGATGTTGTCCGGAATGTTCGGGGTCTGGAAGGTGCGCGCGACGCCCACCCTTGCCACCCGGTACGGAGCCAGCCGCTGAACCTCGTTGTCACCGACCAGGATTCGACCGGAGTCCGGGCGATAGAAGCCGCAGATCATGTTGAGCATGGTGGTCTTGCCGGAGCCGTTCGGTCCGATCAGCGCCGTCACCTTGCCCGGTTCGGCACGCAGCGAGGCCTCCGACAACGCCTGGTTGCCACCGAACTTCTTCGATATTCCCTCGACAACGAGTGGGGCCCCACGCAGAGTGCCGATCTGCATCTCGACCCGCCCGTCCCCGTCGGGCGCCGCAGAGCCGTCAGCGGAGCCGACCCCGGCCCGCCGGTCGAGGCGCGACACCAGTCCGCGTCCGAGCCGCGCCAGACCACCGGAGAGCAGTACCCCACCGACGATCAGGAAGGCGCCGTAGAACACGAGCGCGTACTCCTGGAATGCGGAGGACTGGTTGGGTCCGATCTGCATGATGAAGGCACCGACCAGCGCGCCGTAGACGCTGGCCGAGCCGCCGAGGATCGATGCTGCGAGAACCGCTGTGGCGAAGGTGAATCCGAACGCCTCCGGGGAGATGTACAGGTCCAGGTTCGCGAACAGTGCACCCGCCAGACCGGCGGGGAAGGCGCCGATCGCGTATCCGAGCAGTTTCATCCGGAAGACCGAGACCCCGACCGACGAGGCCAGCACCGGGCTCTGCTTGAGAGTGCGGAAAGCGATGCCGTGCCGCGACACCACCAGGTTCCGGAACACGGCAAACCAGGCGATGGTCACCACCGCGATCACCACGTAGAACTGCGTGCCGTCCATCGGCTGCCCGAACAGCGTGGCGGGCACGATTCCGCTGAGTCCGTTCCGGCCGCCCGTGGTCTCCTTGAACACGGAGAGGATGTCCGGCACCAACAGCACCAGGAAGAACGAGGTCATGGCCATCGACCACGCCCCGAGTCGCAATCCGGGAACACCCGTCACGATTCCCACGAGCAGTGCCACCAGACCGGACACCAGCAACTGCAGCACGATGTCGGTGTGCCCGTGGATCGACATCAGTCCAGCTGTGTACGCGCCCGCCGCATACATCGCCGCCTGCCCCAGCGCGAGTTCGCCGGCGTACCCCAGACTCAAGTTCAGGCCTGAGACCACGAGCGCCAGGATGCAGGCGAGCTGGATCTGTCGGGAGGCGGCGAAACTCAGTCCCGCATAAGGCAGGACGACGACTACGACGGCCAGGATGGCGGGGATCAGCCAACTCGGCAGTGCCCTGTACATACGCCAGAGAGCCATGGCTAGACCACCCTTTCCCGCACCCGGCCGAACAGTCCGGCAGGTTTGACCAGCAGCACCACGATCAGCACGACGAAGACCGCGATACTGCTGTATTCGCTACCGAAGTTCAGCGCGGAGAACGACTCGATCAATCCGACCGACAACCCGCCGATCAACGCTCCGGGGAGCGAGCCGAAGCCGCCGATCGCCAACGCGACGAAGCCCTTGATCGCGAGCGCGGCGCCGAGAGTGGCGACGGCAAAGGTCTTGGGCCCCACGAACAGTCCCAGGAACCCGGCGAGTGCACCCGAGAATACGAACGCGCCGAGGGCGAGCCGCCGTACGTTGACACCGCGGAGCATCGCCGCCTCACGGTCCTCCGAGATCCCCATCAGGGCGAGTCCGGTCATGGTGCGCCTGCTGACCTGACTCAACACGATCACCAACACGATCGCCAGCACCAGGAGCGCGATCTCGGCGGGATAGGTGCGCCCGCCGAGTAGCGTGATCGGGTCGCCGGATCCGAAGAACGGAACCGTCAACGGCTCACTGCCCCAGATCAACTGGGTGGCACCGTTGAGCAGCGTCGCGACGCCGAGGGTGGTGACCAACTGGTTCTGATGGTCTGAGACCGGCCAGACCGCCACCATCTCCTCCACCGCCGCCAGGATCATCACCGTCACCGTGGCCAGCACCGCAACGACCAGAACCGGAAGCTTCAGCGTGACCAGGCCCGTGTAGGCCACGAAGGTGCCGACCATCATCAGCTGCGCCTGCGCGAAGTTGAAGGTGTTCGAGGAAACGAACACGATGTTGTAGCCGATCGCGACCAAGGTGTACACGGCTCCGAGTGCGAGCCCGGACCAGAGCAGGGTCATGCGTTCGGGTTTCCGAACTGGCCGTTGACGATCTTGCTCGGCGCGACGAACTTGTAGGCGTCGGTGTTCGGGGCAGCGGCGTGCGAGTCCGCGGTGAAGTTGTACCTCGGCAGGAAGGCCGTCTCGGCCTTCTCGAGCACGGAGCCGGTCTCGAGCGCCGCGGCAAGCTTCTTGGCGTCGGTGGTGGTGCCCGCGTGGTCGGCGGCCGCCGCGACGAGCTGGAAGGCGTCGAAATTGTCGGCGAGGATCAGCGTCGACGGGATGTCGCCGAGCGACTTCATCGTGTCGACCATCTGGTTGACCTCGGTGTCGTTCGCGTCGTGGACGGTGCTCCGGAAGACCTGCGTGACCAGGTTCGCCACCTGAGGCGTACCGAGCACGCCGGTCGGCGGGTCAGTGGCGATGAGATTCGTTGCGGAAACGGTGGTCTGACCGATCAGCGGCACGTTCCAGTCGAGCCGCTGGAGGCTCTGCAACAGGTAGCCGAGCGGCGCGCCGTAGGCGTCGACGACCAGAGCCTTGGCACCGGAGTTCTTGAGCGACTGCAGCTGCGGGGTCATGTCCAGCGCGGCGGGGTCGAACACCTGGTTGTCGGTGACCTTGATCCCGGCGTCGGACAACGCCTTCTTCGCCGCCGCGCCGTACGCCTCACCCGACCCGGAACTCGAGTGGATGATGCCGACCGCGTCGTAGCCCTTGCCCTTCGCGTAGCCGGCGATCGCGACGTTGTTGACGTCCGGTCCGGGTGCCAGGTCGAAGTTGAGCGGGAACTGCTTCGGGTCCGAAGTCGCCTCGGTGGGGCTGATGTTGAACGAGAGGATGCTGTTCTGCTTGAGGATCGGCAGCACCGCGAGCGCCACCGTCGACGGCCCGGAGTCCAGGAACAGGTCCGGCTTCTTGTTCGACGAGATCGCCTCGCGCAGCTTGGTTACCGCCGTGGTCGGGTCGCCGCCGTCGTCGACGACGGTCAACTCCACCTGGCGACCGCCGACGCCGCCCTTGCCGTTGACGACCTGCGCACCCGCCTTCGCCGCGAGCACCGACGTCTTGGCGTTCGCCGCGAGGGCGCCCTGGCCTCCGAGCCCGGCGGTGATCATGACCCGATAGGGCTGGTCGGCCCCGCCGCCGCCCGCCTGGTCGGAGCTCGAGCCGGCGCAACCAGCCAGCGCGAGGGTGGACGCCGCGACTGCCGCGACGAGTGCGGAATGCCGAATCTTCAAGGGTTCTCCTTGGTGCGAAAGATGCCAACGGATCGATCAAGCACTTGCTTGGTGGCGAGGCTAGTGAGTGATCCAGGTCACGTCAAACTGTGAGCATAATTTGCCCAGTTGGCGGTTCCGCTTACCACACAGCGCAATTCAGCAGGCGTCAGGGCGCCTCGATGACGTCGAATCCCTTGTAGCCCGCGGCCGCCACGTCCGCGATGATCTGTCCGTACACGCCGAACCCGCCGACGAAGGGCATGAACACGCGGGGGCGGCCGGGGATGTTCGCGCCGACGTACCACGAGTTCGCGGTCGGCATCAGGGTCGCGGCGGCACGGTCGGTGCACTCCTGGACCCAGTCCGCGACCGCGTCCGGACGAGCCTCGAGCGCGGCGGCGCCGTGCGCGTCGAGGTGGGCGATCGCGTCGGCCACCCAGTTCACGTGCAGCTCGGAATGCAGCACCATGTTCGCGAGCACCGAGACGCTCCCCGGGCCGGTCATGTTGAACAGGTTCGGGAACCCGGCCACCGAGAGCCCGAGGTAGGTCTGCGGACCCGCAGCCCACGCCTGCTTCAGCGTCTGTCCGCCGCGGCCCACGATGTTCAGCTTGTCCATCGACCCGGTCATCGCGTCGAATCCGGTTGCGAGGACCAGCGCGTCGAGTTCGTAACGTTCGCCGGTGGTCTGCACACCCGTTGCGTCGATGCTCTCGATCGGCGTCGCCTTGAGGTTGACGAGGTTCACGTTGTCGCGGTTGTAGGTCTGGAAGTAGTTCGCGTCCGTGCAGATCCGCTTGGTGCCGATCGCGTGATCCTTCGGGATCAGCAACTCCGCGACCGCCGGGTCGTCGATCACCGCGCGGACCTTTTCCTCCCAGAAGATCCGGGCGGTGTCGTTCGCCTCGGTGCTGAGCACCTGGTCGGGGAAGGTCTTGCTGAACAGCACGCCGCCGAGCTGCCAGCGCCGCTCGTAGGCCTCCCGCAGCTCCTCCTCGGACGCCTCGAGCGCCGACTTCGGATGTGCCTCGTGCGGCGAACCGCCACCGCTCAGGAACGAGAGCCGACGCCGCTCGGCGTAGTTCGCCTTCTGCGCCGCTCGATCGGCGTCGCTGAGGGGGACATTGCCCGCCGGCACGCTGTAGTTGGCGCTGCGCTGGAACACGTGCAGCTGCGCGGCCTGCTCCGCGATGCACGGAATCGTCTGGATACCAGAGGATCCCGTGCCGATCACACCGACCCGCTTGCCGGTGAAGTCGACGCCCTCGTGCGGCCAGTGTGCGGTGTGGAAGACACCGCCCTCGAACGAGTCGAGGCCCGCGATGTCGGGGATGTTCGCGTTCGACAACGGGCCGACCGCCAGGACGACGAAACGCGTGGACACCACGTCGCCGGAGCCGGTGCGGACCTCCCATCGCAGTGCCTGCTCGTCGAGCACGATGTCGGTGACGCGGGTGCCGAACGTGATGTCCCGCCGGAGGTCGAACCGGTCGGCGACGTGGTTGGCGTAGCGCAGGATCTCGGGCTGCGTCGCGTACTTCTCGCTCCAGTCCCACTCCTGCTGCAGTTCTTCGGAGAACGAGTAGGAGTAGTCGACGCTCTCGACGTCGCAGCGCGCACCGGGATACCGGTTCCAGTACCAGACACCGCCGACCCCGTCGGCCGCCTCGATCACCCGCACGCGCAGGCCGTCGGCGCGTAGGCGGTGCAACGCGTACATTCCCGCGAAGCCCGCACCGACGACGACGGCGTCGACCTCGGTGGGTTCGGTTCCGGCGGACGCTGAAGTAGAGGCGCTCACGTTGCCTGCCTTTCGCTGATGATTGTTGCGAACGACGCTAGGAGCGGCCCGCGACCCGCGCCTACGGCCACTCCCGCTGACCGGACATACCGCGCACGACCTCCCGTTCACCGGGCGGCGGCCGGCCGGGTCGTGGACGATGGCACCTGTGACGGGCAACGATCAGGGCGGCGACTCGCCGGGCGGGGAGGAGCCGTCCGGGCGGGTGCGGCGTTGGGAGTACGGAGCGCTCGGCGGCGAGCACGCACCACTGCCCGGCTGGCTGCGACCGCACCTGGCCGAGCCGCGCTGGTCGATGATCGCCGTGCTGCTCGTCGCGGTGATCCTGCAACTGCTGCTGCCGGATTCGTTCGTGCTGCGACCACGCTCGGCGGCACCCGCGATCGAGATCGTGCTGTGCGCGATCCTGCTGATCGGCAATCCCGGCCCGGTGCACGACCGTCATCCGGCGCTGCGCCCGCTGTCCCTCGTGCTGATCGGTGTCCTGGCGGTGACCAACGCGGTGTCCACCGTGCTACTGATCGACGCCATCCTCACCGGCGCTGACGTCACGGCGGGCAAGATCCTCGCGTCCGGCGCCTCGATCTGGCTGACGAACGTCATCGTCTACGCGCTGTGGTACTGGGAATTCGACCGCGGCGGGCCCGCGGCACGGGCCGGCGCCCGCAGCCAGACCCCGGACTTCCTGTTCCCACAGATGGCCGACGCCCGACTGGACCCGGACTTCAGGCCGACGTTCCTCGACTACCTCTACGTCTCGTTCACCAACGCGACGGCCTTCTCCCCCACCGACACGATGCCGCTGTCGCGGTGGGCGAAGGTGCTGATGATGTCCCAGGCCGTCGTCTCGCTGGTGACCGTCGGACTCGTCGCCGCCCGCGCCGTGAACATCCTCGGGACGTGACCCGTCAGAACAGCGGGTCGTGCCGGATGCTCTCCACCGGTGTGCCCTTGGCCTGCAGGCGGAACTTGGTGGTCTGGATCATCGAGGCCGATCCGACGATCTGGATGTCGCGGTCGGCCCACGAGCCGAACTCCGCGACGACCTGCCCGACCTTGCCGGTGATCCGCTGGTACATGCCCGGCGGCGGGGTGGGGATCGGGTCGAAGTGCCACCACGGGTTGGTGTCCTCCGCGGACACCGGGATCACCGTGAGCCACGGGTTGGTCTGAGAGAGCTGCCAGAGCGTCTCGATGTCGTAGAGGTCGCACGGATAGGTGCCTGCGACGAACAGGTGCACGCGGGGGTTGTTACCGCGCATGGCCATTTCCATCACCTGCGCACGCAGCGGCGCGATACCGGTCCCCGACCCGATCATCAGCATGTCGCGTTCCGTGGTGCGGTCCACACCGAGCGCGCCGAGCGGGGACCCGATCGCCCAGGTGTCGCCGAGGTTGGTCTGACCGACCATCGCCGGGCTGACCCAACCACCCGAGACACGGCGGACGTGGAACTCGATCTGGCCCTGGTCGTTCGCCGGGATGGCCGGCGAGAGGTAACGCCACATCCGCGGGCGACCCGGGACGCTGACGCTGACGTACTGTCCGGCGCCGTACTGCATCGGCTTGTCGAGCTGCAGCCGGACCACCGCGACGTCGCGCAGCACCTGCTTGTGCTCGACGACGGTGCCGATCCAGGCCCGCGGGCCGGTCTCCGAATTGGCGGCGTCCATCATCGTCGAGGCGATCAGGGCGATGGCCTCACGCCACGCGAAGTCGACCTCCTCGGTCCAGATCTCGGAGCCGGCGAAGTTCTTCAGGGCAGTGATCAGGGCGTTGCCCACGGCGACGTAGTGGGCGTCCTCGACGCCGTACTTGCGGTGGTCGCGGCCGAGCTGCGCCAGGAACGGGAGGATCGACTCGGGGTTCTCGAGCTTGTCGATGACGTATGCGATCGCCTGGACCAGGCGATCGCGTTGGACGTCCATCGCGGCCGGGAAGAACTCGCGAGCCTCGGGGTTCTGCGCGAACAGGATCCCGTAGAACGACCGCGTCAGCTTCTCCGGTCCGTCGTCGACGGCCGCGACGGCCTTGAAGGTCGTCCGGACAAGCGAAATAGTCGTTGAGTCCACTGCAGAGTCCCCGTTCCGCACACAAACCGCGACCTGTCGCGTTCCGGCAGGTCGCGGGGCCCGTCACGGCGGTCGCCGATGGGTCGTGGGCGAGTCTAAGCGACGATCACCCCGGATGGAAAGGGCAAGACTCTTTGCAATCATGAAAGACTCACGCGTCACACGAGCACCAGCGGACCCGCCCGGTTCCGCCTGCGCGCCGCAGAGAAATGGAGACCGACCGCAGTGCCCATGTCCTTCGGGGAGGAATGCCTGCGTGACCGAGAGGTCGCGACCAGACCGGCGCCCACATCCGACGAGTTCGACCGTCGCCTGCGTGAGTGCGCCGAGTTCTTCCGGCAACCGGAACTGGCGCACCTGCCGGCGTCGCGGGTCGCGGAGGTGCTCGACGAGTTCGCACTGACCGGTCGGTACGAGCACACCGCGGAGGAGTTGCTCGTCGGCGCCAAGCTCGCCTGGCGCAACCATGCGCGCTGCGTCGGCCGCAACCACTGGCGCACCCTCAAACTGCTCGACGCGCGGCACGCGGTCACCGCAGCGGACCTCGCACAGGCCTGCTGGGACCACCTGCGGACGGCCACCAACGGCGGCGCCCTGCAGTCGGTGATCACCATCGGGCCGCGGCCGCTGCCGGACGGACGCGAGTTCCGCATCCTCAGCCCGCAGCTGATCCGGTACGCCGGCTATCGACAGGCCGACGGAACCGTCGTCGGCGATCCCGCGCACATCGAGCTCACCGAGCAGGTCACCGCGATGGGCTGGCGCGGCGAGGGCACCCACTTCGACCTGCTGCCGCTGCTCATCTCCGTTCCGGACGAGCCGCTGCAGTGGTTCGAGGTGCCCCGCGACCTGGTCCTCGAGGTGCCGCTCGAGCATCCGAACTACAAGTGGTTCGCGAAGCTGAATCTCAAATGGCATGCGGTGCCCGCGGTCTCGAACATGGACCTCGAGATCGGTGGCCTCACCTACCCGTGCGCGCCGTTCAACGGGTGGTACGTCAGCACGGAGGTCGGGGCTCGGAACTTCTCCGACAGCGACCGCTACGACATGCTGCCGACGATCGCGCGCAAGCTGCGACTGGACATGCGCTCGGACCGGACCCTGTGGAGGGACCGGGCACTGGTCGAGCTGAACCGCGCGGTGATCCACAGCTACCGGAAGGCCGGCGTGATCATGGTCGATCACCACACGGTGGCGAGGCAGTTCCTCGACTTCGTCGACCGCGAGGAGAAGGCGGGCCGCGCCTGCCCGACCGACTGGTCGTGGATCAACCCACCGATGTCCGCCGCGCTGACGCCGACGTTCCACCGCCTCTACGACGAGCCGGACCTGGACGTGCGGCCGAACTTCGTCACCCGCCAGACGGGGTCGGGCTGCCCGGTCTGACCGACGCGACGGTGAACTCGACCCGGGTTCCCGTGCCCGGCGCCGAGGTCAGGCAAGTAGGAGCCGCCGGTCTGCTCACTCCAGCAGTCCCCGACGCATCGCCTCGGCGACCGCCGCGGCCCGGTCACCGACGCCGAGCTTCTCGTAGAGCCGCTGCACGTGCGTCTTGACGGTGGACGGCGCCAGGTACAGCTCACCCGCGATGGCCGGGATGCTCAACCCGCGTGCGATGTGCGCGAGCACCTCCCGTTCCCGTGCGCTCAGCGCCGGGCCGGTGGGTTCGGCGCGCCGGCGCACCTCCCCCGCCAGTCCCGCGGCCAGGTCTGCGGGCAGCACGTCGCGGCCGCTCGCACAGTCCAGGACCGCGGCGACGATGTCCGAGCGGGTGGACTCCTTGGGGAGGAAGCCGGCCACCCCCTCCTCCAGCGCGTGGTAGACGATCGCGGCCTCGTCGTGGGCCGAGAGCAGCAGCACCCGGGTGCCGAGTTCGTCGCGGCGGACCGCCGCTGCCACCTGGGCGCCGTCCAGATGTGGCATCCGATAGTCGAGCAGGGCGACCTGTGGTCGGTGCTCGCGGATGAGTTCGAGCGCCGCCGCCCCGTCGTCGACCTCGCCGACCACCTCGACCAGCCCGCTCCCGACGAGCGCGCGCACGACGCCGTCGCGGAACATCGGGTGGTCGTCGCCGACGACCACCCGCACCTTCCCGACGTTCGTTCCCCCGGAACCGAGAACGGTCATGGCCCAGCTTCTCACGCGATCACCCCCGTGAACAGGCGATTCGAGGGGATGCTCCGAGCAGCTCCGGCAGCGGGTCCCCCGATCGGTGGACCCCGGATTCACCCGGTCCCCGGGCCGGTCGGCGGACAGACGAGACCGCGCCCGCGCCGGATAGTTGAGTCATCGCCACTGACACAGGAGAATTCACCATGATCATCACCCCCAGCCGCCGTCTCGCCCGCTACGCGGTTCTGCCCGTCACCGCCCTCGCGGTGGCGGGCGTCGCCCACGCCACGGCCGGCGCCGCCGACGCCGGGACGCTTCCCACCGACGGACCGACGATCGCGATGACGATCACCAACGCCACCGACGCACCGATGGTGCTGCAGGATTCGTCGAATCCGTACGGGCAGTGGATGAGCGCGCCACGCGGCTTCCTCGCTCCACATTCGACGGAGATCGTCACCGCGTACAACAACGATCCGAACGGGGTCGGAGTGGACGTCACGTATGCGTTGCCGGGCGGCGCCCAGGCCGTGTTCGCCGCGAACAACTACCGCGGCGCCTCGTCACTCGACGGCACCCGGATCACCGGCGTGGCCGGTGCCTACGGCATCAACCCCACCCTGGACACCGGGTTCCCGAACCTGAACGCCGGTTACGTACTCGTCGGACATCCCTGATGCGTACGTGCAGCGTCAGCGCTGGTGCCGTGGCTTCCACACCACGAGCGCGTTGTTGCGCGGCAGCGGCACCAGGTCACGTCGGTAGCCCGCACTGAGTTGCGCTATCTCCTGAGCCATTTCGGTGACCCGGCGCTGCAGGCTCTCCACCTGATTGGTCAGCTCGATGATGCGCTTGATGCCGGCCAGGTTGACGCCCTCGTCCTGGGACAGTCGCTGCACCTCACGGAGCAGTGCCACGTCCCGTGGCGAGTACCGGCGTCCGCCGCCGGTGGTCCGCAGCGGGGTGACCAGACCGAGCCGGTCGTAGTTGCGCAGGGTCTGCGCGTGCATCCCGGCCAACTCGGCCGCCACGGAGATGACGAACACCTGCGCATCGGGATCCGGCGGAGTGCCCCGATCTCGCTCTTCCGACATAGTTCACCTCCGTCGCATCGCCTGCGGGGCCATCAGGCGCCCGCCCATCCCCCACGGGGATCGAATCCACTGGCCTTCTCGGCATCCAGGTAGGCATGCAGGGCCGCTGCCGCATCGTCGTCCAAATCCTGTGGCACAGCGACCTTCACGGTCACCAGCAGGTCGCCGGCGCCACCGCCGCGCTTGGGTACGCCGCGCCCGCGCACGCGCAGGATCCTGCCGTCCACCGTGCCCGGCGGCACCTTCACCCCGACCCGACCTTCGAGGGTCGGCACGGACAGCGTGGTCCCGAGCACCAACTCGCCGAAACTCACCGGGACGATGACGGTCAAGTCGTCACCGTTGCGCCCGAAAACCTTGTCCGCCTTGACATGAACGGTGACGTACAGGTCGCCCGACGGCGCGCCTCGCAGTCCGGCCTCACCCTGTCCGGCGAGGCGGATCTTCTGTCCGTCGCTCACCCCGGGCGGGATCCGGACGGTGATACTGCGGGTCCGGTTCTGCACGCCGGTACCGTGGCAGTCCTCGCACGGGTCGTCGATGATCGAGCCGGTCCCCCTGCAGTCGTCACAGGGTTCACTGAAGCCGAACGCGCCCTGGTTGCGGCTGACGATGCCGGAACCGTTGCAGCGCGGGCACACCCGCGGACTGGTGCCCGGCTTCGCACCGCTGCCGTGGCAGGTGGTGCACGAGGCCGGACTGGTCAGGCGCAGCGGCACGGTGACGCCCGTGGCCGCCTCGCGGAACGGCAGGGTGGTCTCGGCCTCGACGTCCTTGCCTCGCTGCGGCCGGGACGCGGTGGCGGTGCGACCGCCCCGTCCACCGCCGAACAGGCCGCCGAAGAGGTCCCCGATGCCGCCGTCGCCCGCGGCGGCGCCGCCACCGCCGAACAGGTCCCCGATGTTGAACTCTCCGCCACCGAAACCGCCACCAGCGGTGGAGTATTCGGCGCCGGGCTGGTATCCACCACGACCGAAACCGCCGCTGGCGAACAGCCGTCGGGCCTCGTCGTATTCCTTGCGCTTGGCCGGGTCCGAGAGCACCGCGTTGGCCTCGCTCACGGCCTTGAACCGCTCCTCGGCCTTGGCGTCACCCGGGTTCGCGTCGGGATGCAGCTCCCGCGCTAACTTCCGGTACGCCTTCTTGACCTCGTCGGCCGAGGCGTCAGAGGAGACGCCCAGGTCCTTGTAGAAGTCCTTCTCGATCCACTCCCGCTGACTCACCGGGCGTCTCCTCCTCTCGCTACTTCCTGTGTACCTACTGCTCGGACTCCGGCGACGCAGGCTCGACGTCCGTCACGGTGACCATTGCGTGCCGCAGCACCCGGTCTCCGAGGCGGTAGCCCTTGCGCAGGACGGCCCCGAGCACCGGGTGGTGTCCGTCGCCTTCCATCTGCACGGCCTCGTGCAGGTCGGGGGCGAACACGTCGCCCTCCTCCCCGAACGCGACCAGTCCGATGCCCTCGAACACGCCGGAGAGCTTGTCCGACAACGCCTTCAGCGGACCCGTTTCGAGGTCACCGTGGGCGCGGGCCCGGTCCAGGTCGTCCGCGACGTCGAGGAACTTGGTGACGATCGCGACCTTGGCGGCATCGACCGCCTCGGCCTGCCGGATCTTGAACTTGCGCAGATCGTTGGCGTGGTCGGCCTTGGCGTAGCCCAGGTCCTTGACGGCCTGGTCCCGCTCCACGATGGCCTTGGCCAGCTCGTCGACCTCGATCTCGGCCGCGGCCCCGGCCGCCGCATCAGCGGCGGCCGGGGTGGTGTCGGCGTCGGCGGCGGGCGCGTCGGCCGGTTCGCGGTCGGGGTTCTCCGCGGTCACTTCTTGTCCTGGTCGGCGGGCTCGTCCACGACCTCGGCGTCGACGACGTCGTCACCCTGGCTCGGGCCCGCACCGTCACCGGCGGCGGAATCGGCGGCCTGGGCGTCGTAGATCGCCTGGCCCAGGGACTGGGACTCGGTGGCGAGCTTCTCCACGGCAGCCTTCACCGCGGCGATGTCGGTGCCGGCGAGGGCGGTGTTGGCCTCCGCGATGGCGGCCTCGACCTTCGTCTTGACGTCAGCGGGGACCTTGTCCTCGTTGTCCTTGACGAACTTCTCGGTCTGGTGCACCAGCGACTCGGCCTGGTTACGGACCTCGGCCTCCTCGCGACGGGCCTTGTCCTCCTCGGCGTGCGCCTCGGCGTCCTTGACCATCCGCTCGATCTCCTCCTTGGACAGGCCGGAGCCGTCCTGGATCTTGATCGTGTTCTCCTTGCCGGTGCCCTTGTCCTTCGCGGTCACGTGCACGATGCCGTTGGCGTCGATGTCGAAGGTGACCTCGATCTGCGGCACGCCACGCGGGGCCGGCGGGATGCCGGCGAGCTCGAAGGATCCCAGGAGCTTGTTGTGCGAGGCGATCTCGCGCTCGCCCTGGAAGACCTGGATCTGCACGGACGGCTGGTTGTCGTCGGCCGTGGTGAAGGTCTCGGAGCGCTTGGTCGGGATGGTGGTGTTGCGCTCGATGAGCTTGGTCATCACGCCACCCTTGGTCTCGATGCCGAGGGACAGCGGGGTGACGTCGAGCAGCAGCACGTCCTTGACCTCGCCCTTGAGGACGCCGGCCTGCAGGGCGGCGCCGACGGCGACGACCTCGTCCGGGTTCACGCCCTTGTTGGGCTCACGGCCGCCGGTCAGCTCGCGGACCAGGTCCGAGACGGCGGGCATGCGGGTGGAACCACCGACGAGCACGACGTTGTCGATGTCCTTGACCGAGATGCCGCTGTCCTTGATGACGGCCTGGAACGGCGCGCGGGTGCGGTCGAGCAGATCGGAGGTGATCTTCTGGAACTCGGCGCGGGTGAGCTGCTCGTCGAGGAACAGCGGGTTCTTGTCGGCGTCCACCGTGATGTACGGCAGGTTGATCGAGGTGCTCTGCGAGGAGGACAGCTCGATCTTCGCCTTCTCGGCGGCCTCGCGCAGACGCTGCAGGGCCATCTTGTCCTTGGTCAGGTCGATGCCGCTGGACGCCTTGAACTTGTCGACGAGCCAGTTGACGATGCGCTCGTCCCAGTCGTCGCCGCCGAGGTGGTTGTCGCCGGAGGTCGCGCGGACCTCGACGACACCGTCGCCGATCTCGAGCAGGGACACGTCGAACGTGCCGCCGCCGAGGTCGAAGACCAGGATGGTCTGTTCCTTCTCGCCCTTGTCCAGGCCGTACGCCAGCGCGGCCGCAGTGGGCTCGTTGACGATGCGCAGGACGTTGAGGCCGGCGATCTGGCCGGCTTCCTTGGTCGCCTGACGCTGCGCGTCCTCGAAGTACGCGGGAACGGTGATGACGGCGTCGGTGATCTCCTCACCGAGGTAGGCCTCGGCGTCACGCTTGAGCTTCATGAGCGTGCGCGCGCTGATCTCCTGCGAGGTGTACTTCTTGCCGTCGATCTCGACGTTCCAGTCCGTACCGACGTGGCGCTTCACGGAACGGATGGTGCGGTCGACGTTCGTCACCGCCTGGTTCTTCGCGGGCTGGCCGACCAGCACCTCACCGTTCTTGGCGAAGGCGACGATCGACGGGGTGGTGCGGGAGCCCTCGGAGTTGGCGACCACTACGGGCTCGCCGCCCTCGAGTACTGCCACGACCGAGTTGGTGGTCCCGAGGTCGATACCGACCGCACGAGCCATAGTGATTCCTCCTACGTGTTGCAGCACGCCCGGCCATGGATCGGCCGGGCTCGACGTGCTGGATGTGTTTCTCGCTTTCTCACCTTAAGTGAGTGGCACAGGCTCAAGTTTGCACCCCGGCAATTCCGGAGTCAAACCAAACTTGAGTCGAGCACACTCAAGGCTGTCGAGATGCTCAACGGGGACGTTTCGGGTTTTGTTCCCGGGCCTCACAATGTGCCAACCTGACCGTTCGATCACGCGGCCAACCGCCGCGGGGTCGCCAGGGGAAGTGTCACTTACGGGGGACTCACATGACCATTCGTAGTTTTGCCGTGCGCGCAGGTGCCGTCGCCGCCGTTGCGACGGCCGCACTCGTCGCGACGGCGGGAGTGTCGGCGGCGGCGCCGTATCCGACGCCCAAGCTGGGCTTTCTGGGTGACGACATCTGGGTGGTGGGCGACAACGCGTTGTGCGCCGGGGCAATCCACCTGGACGTCGAGACCGACCCGACCCGCCCCGGCAGCAGGACCGTCGTCCTCACCTCCCGCGGAATGCGCGGGCAGGGACCGGCCTGGGACGCCAATCCGGTGTGCTCGATGCCGGTCACCATCGCGTGGATGGACGGAATCGCCCCGTTCAGCCACGAGGTGACCGTGCCGTTCAGCAGCACCGAGGCTCCCGGCGCACCCGTCCGCGTCGACCTTTCCACCGGGCCGGGTCTCAACCTGATCGGCGTCGCGATTCGCGGACACCTGAGCACGTTCTCCAGCTGGTACACCTTCGCGCTCTGACCGACCGGTCCCTTCCCCGCCCAGACCTGTCGGCGGGGAAGGGACCGGCGGATACGATCCTGTCGTGCAGAACTCAGCCGCCGAGCAACCCGGACCGGACGACTCCGCCGGCGACGGGTCCGGCACCGGCCCGGCGCCGCACCGCCCCCCGCCGCCGAGGCCGGAGTTCCGCGTCGAGCCTCGTCACCCGGTCGCCGACGGCGCCGCGCCACGGGCACTGTCGCTGGCGACGTGGGCGTGGGTGGCCTCCTTCGCGGTGCTGATCGGCATCGCGGCCGCGACGGCCCTCGACCTGTCCTCGGTCCGGACCGCCCTCGAAGGCAGCCTCGCGCAGCAGAGCCCCACCACCTCGCACCGGGACATCACCGACGCAGTCTCCCTGACCCTGCTCGTCAGCGCGGGCACAGCGGCGCTCCTGCTGGTCGCCGCGCTGATCTGCCTGCAGTTGCTCCGCGCCCGGCATGCCGGGGCCCGGATCGCGCTCGCGGTGATCGGCTTGTTGTCCGCGGGCGCGGCGGTCGCGTTCTGGACGCTGCTCGCGGACGCGTCCTCTGCGACCGGCGGAGTTCTGCAGTGGGCACCGCTGGCCTACGCCGGACTCGTACTGGTCGGCACCGCAACACTTTTCGCGGCGCAAGTCGGGGACTGGCTGCGACGCAAGTAGCCCCGTCTCAGCCGTCGACCGCGAGAACCATTCGGCGGTGCCGCCGCACGAACAGGCTGGGCACCCACCGCGTCGCGTCCGGACCGTCGAGCGCGACGAGCCCGCCGCGCTCGAGCAGGAGCGACACCGCCACCCGCGCCTCCATCCGGGCGAGCACCGCACCGACGCAGAAGTGCAGGCCCTTGCCGAAGGCCATGTGCGAGCGGATGTTCGGGCGGTGGAGGTCGAACTCGTCGGGGTCGGGAAAGACCGCCGGATCGCGGTTGGCCGACCCCCACAGCAGCAGCAGGTGACTGCCCGCGGGCACCGGAACCCCGCCGAGGACCGCGTCGACACGCACGTGCCGATGGTGGCCACGGAACGGCGATTCCAGGCGGAGGGTCTCGTCGAGGAACGCGTCGATCGACTCCGGGTGCTCACGCAGCGTCGCCTGCAGGTCCGCACGGGTGGCCAGCAGTCGGGCGGCGGACGCGATCAGACCTGCCGTGGACTCGCCACCCGCGCCGACCAACTGCACCAGCATCAGCACGGCCTCGTGCTCCGCGAGCTCACCCCCCGTGCAGGCCCGGGCCAGGTCCCCGATCAGATCGTCGCGCGGATCTGCCTGCGCGAGTGCGAACTTCGCGTGCAGGTAGCCCGCGAGCTCGGCCGCCGACCCGACCAGTCGGGCGAGGCCGTCGTCGCCGACGATCCCACTGAGCAGTTCGGTGCTGTCGTACGCCCAGACCAGCAGTCGCGGGACGTCCTGCTCCGGCAGCCCGACGAGATGGGCGACCATCGCCAGCGGCAGCCGGTCGGCCATCGCCGTCGCCCAGTCGATCCGGTCGCCGTCATGACCCTCGGTCCACAGCCGCTCGGCCAGCTCGCGGACCACCGGCTCGAGTGCGCGCACCCGCTTGGCCACCAGGGTCGGCAGCACCTGTTTGCGGTGCCGTCGGTGGTCGGGCTCGTCGGCGGTCGCGAGCACGTGCACCGCCTGCCCGCCTCCGCTCATGTCGAAGGTGGTCGGGGCGCCGTGTTCCGTGCGGACCAGGACCCCGGTCAGGTTCGACGAGAACTCCTCGGTGCGGGCGGCGGCCTCCGCGACCAGCTCCCAGGTGGACACGAGGTAGAAGTCGGTCTCGGGGACCCGGTGCACGGGCGCGAACTCGCGCAGCCGTCCGTACACGGGGTACGGGTCGTCGAGGACGTCCCCGGCGAAGATGTCGATCCCGGACAGCGCGGTCACACGGTCTCCCACGCTCGACGGACGGTCACGGGGCCACCGTGCCAGCGCCGAGTCGACCTGTCAACGACCGAGAATCCGCAGTACAGGGGTGGTGCGCGGGTTGTCTCATGGCCGACGAGCCGGCCGCGGTCACCGCGGGTGCGCCCGTAGACATTGGGCGTGATCGTCAGGGCCGCGACCGCCGTCGCCACCGAGGTGTCCGAGGCCGTCGCGGACCTGGACGGGTCGCAGCGGATCGTCGAGGCGATCGTGGCCTCCGTGCGCGCCGTGCGCGTCAGTCCGGCGCTGCACGCCTGGTTCGCTCTTTGTGACACGACGATGCTTCATGAAAATCCCCCCGATTAGCTACTCATTTGCTTCAGCGAAAGGAATCTAGGAGAACTGGCTCACCGAACTCAAGCCACAGTGTGCACCGTCACCCGCCCACCCCACGGTGAAGGGACCCAACTGCCAGTCAGACCGAACCGAGGTTCCCATCACCCTGGGGGAGGAGGGGGGAGCAAGGGGGGCTGGGGCGGGTCAGCGGGCGGCGAGCTCCGCCAACACGCCCTCGGCGCTGCGGGCGGCGACCGCGCAGGCGCGGGAGGTGAACCGGTCCACCAGGGGGTGCTCGGCCCAGGCCCGCCAGCCGCGCACGGCGGCGAGGGCGGTGTCCCGCTGCTCGGCGAACCCCGCGTCGGGGTCCAGGCCGAGCCGCTCGGTGTGAGCGATGCCGAAACCACCGATCAGCCGCTGCAGGCGCACGGAATCCTCGTCGGACAGCGCGATCTGAGTGGACCGCAGTCTGCCGAGGAGCCGAATCTCCTGGAATCCGTGCACATCCGAGAGCAGCCGCTTGGTGGCGACCAGCAGGCGACCGGCCTCCGAACCGGAGTCGGCGGCCAGCACCCGCTCGAGCGCCAGCAGCGCGGAGTGCGCCTTGAGCTGGTCCGCGCGCTGACCGAACTGCACGTCGATCACCTGCCGCAGCTCGTCGAGACCGCTGCGCTCGACGAGTTCGGCTGCGAGCGTGGGCGAATCGGGGGTGCCGAGCTTGATCAAGGCGACCGCCAGCCGGATGCCGAACAGTCCGAACCGGTGCGCGAGCTGCCCGCGGGTGTACGCGTCGACGGGCAGCGGACTGTCCGGACGGGCGAACCGGTCCGCGGAGAGCATCGCCAACTGCAGGTCGTCGGCGGGCACCTCGGCCAGTGCCCGGAACGCCGCGTACTCGCTCTGACGCAACGTGCGTGCGCCCAGCGCCAGCAGTCCCGCCACTGGAACCACCGCCTGGCACAGCCCGGTGAGCTCGAGTTCCGCGGCGAAGCGGGCCGCGACCTCCTTCGCGGACATCATCGCGTCGATTCGGCCCGCCCCCACTTCGTCTGCTCGGGAGACCACCCCGACCACGCCGAGCGGTCCGGATTCGCCGCCGACGTGCGCACCGATCTGGCCGAGGAACTGCACGTCGCTCGCGTTCAGGGTACGCAGCAGGTAGACGACGGCGTCTGCGCCGGACGCGGTGCCCTCCGGCGTGAGCATCCGCAGTGTGCGCGCCGAGACGTCCCGTGAGAGCGAGGAGGTACCGGGGGTGTCGATGATTGTGGTGTGCCGCAACGCCCTCGCCGGCCACTCCACCTCGAGCCGGTCCACCTCCGACGCGGTGAGTCCGCCGAGGTCGAAACTCAGGCTGCCCTCGCGGCGCTGCACCGGCACGTTCGCCGTGCGGTCGCCGTCGTACCAGGCCGTCACCGTCGGCGTGGCGCCGCTGCGGTACCAGGTCACCACCCGGGTGCACTCGGTCGCATCGGTCGGCGCGATGTCCTGTCCGACAAGGGAATTGAGCAGCGTCGACTTACCGGCCTTCAACGACCCGGCGAGCGCGACGCGCAGCGGTTCCTCCATCCGCTCCGCGCAGCCGTCCAGCTGGGCCCGCACCCCGGCATCGCCCGAGTACAGCCCCCGCGCGGACCCGATCAGCTCACGCGCCTGCCCGAGTGCCCCGACACTCATGCCGTCGACCCCTCGCCGGACCCGGCCGGAAGCAGCCGTCCGGCAGCGTCTTTCAGCTCCGCGAGGGCACGCATCTGGTCCTCGATCAGGGCGGCCCGCTGGGACCGTTCCGCGGACGCCAGGTTCGCGGCCTCCTGCGCGGCGCGCAGCGAGTCGTTCAGCGAGCGCAGGGTCTGCTCGGCGATGGCGGTGAAGTGGTCGCGCAGCATCCGCTGGATCAGCCGCAGCCGGTCCTTGGACTCCTTGTTGATCTGGAAGCTGACGTCGTCGACGAAACGCCGGATCGCCATCTTCGCCTCGCTGCGCCGCTTGAGGACTCGCGCCTCCCGATCCTCGCGGTAGGCCTTGGTGCCGAGCAGCAGTCCCGCGCCCACCGAGATCGGGTTCACCAGCACCATGCCCATCATGGTGGTGATCAGGCCGAACATCAGCACGCCGCCGTACGAGCCGCGCATCCCGACCAGCACCTTCTGGGTGATGCCGATCCGACCGGACTCGAGGTCGGCGAGCGAGGCCACCGGCTCGAGGACGCCGTCGAGATCGGCCACGTCCAGGTGCGGCAGGTCCACCGCGCCGGACTCGGCGAAGTGCTCGGCCACCACCTCTGCCAGCCACACCGCGCGGTCGTGCGCCCACACGAAGTTGTCGCCGATCGACGTCGCGACCTGCTGCTCGAGCCACTCGCCGAGCTGAGCCCAGTCCTTGCCCGGGTCGCCCTCGTCGACGGTCTCCTCCGCTTCCCTGGTCACCCGGCGCAGCCGGTCCCGCAGGTCGTGGTCGATGTCGGCGGCCAGGTCGGTGATGCCGTCGGAGAGGGTCTGCTGCCATAGCGAGGTGCGCTTGTGCAGTTCCTCCGCGGCCACCTTGGCGCGCTGCAACTCGGCGACGGCGGCGGCACCCTTCTCCGGATCACGCAGCGCCGCAAGCTCACTGCCCAGCGCGAGGGTGAGGTGCTCGGAGACCGAGTGCACGTCCAACGCGACCGCACGGCGGGTGCTCACATCGCCGCGGGCGAGCACCTGCTCGCGCAGGAAGTCGTAGAGCGCGGTGAATCCGGACTCCTCGTTGAGTTCGGCGTCCTGCAGGCGCAGCGCATGCGAGCGCAACGCGGACGACACCGGGATGAGCGGTACGGCCAGCCCCTCCCGTGCCAGGTGGCCGCGGTCGGCCTCGACGATCTCCCGCCAGTGCGGGTACAGGTCGGTCTTGCTGATCAGGCAGGCCACCGCGGGACAGAGGCCGAGCACCTGGCGGACGAAGGCGAGTTCGGGTTCGGTGAACTCCTGACTCGCGTCGGAGAGCACGAACACCGCGTCCGCGGCGGGTAGCAGACCGAGAGTGCTTGCCGCATGAGGGTTTCCGTGTCCACCGACACCGGGAGTGTCGACGAGTACCAGCCCGTCCGCCAGCAATGGGCTCGGGACGTTGACCTCGACGCGCAGGACCTCGCGTCCACCCGCCAGCGGTGTCGTCGGGGTGAGCCGACCGAGCTCGTCCAGCGGAAACGGTACCCGCATCGGCTCCGAGCCGGGCTCGGCGAGCACCAGTTCCGCGGACGCCGTCTCCGCGCACGCCACGACCGTCGGCACGGCGGTGGTCTCGTCGTCACCGACCGTGCAGATGTTCAGGTTGAGCAGCGAGTTGACCAGCTGACTCTTGCCCTGCTTGAGGGGGCCAACCACGACGATCCGCATCCGCGGATCGAGCACTCGACTGGTCGCTCCGTCCAACCTCGCGACCAGGTCACCGCGGCCCGCGGACCGCGCGATCTGCGTGGTCCCTTCGAGCATCGCGACCATTTCCGCCGTCGCAGCCGATCTGGCCTCGGTGCTCGACGCAGGCGTGACGACCGCTCCCGATGCGTTGTCCATGAACCCGACCCACATTTCTCTCCGCGAAGACCGGCCCCGCACACGAATAGCGTGTGCGGGGCCGGTTTCGTTACAACTTCGACGGCTCAGTGATGCATCGGATCCACGTGCGCGCTGGTGTCGCCACCGGTGTGGGTGTCGACCACAGTCGCGTCGTGGTGCTCACCGAACAGGCCGCCGGTGACGCCACCGATGCCGTTGGAGAACAGCCCCGTGTCCGACTCGTGCGTCGTGGTGGCCTCGTTGCCGAAAGCATGCGAGGCGTCCACGGAGGACCAGGCGTTGCCGCCGCCTGCCGCCGCACCGGACGCGTGCCCGACACCGGACCCGATCACGTCGCCGCCACCGGTCGCCGCGCCCGCCGCGTGCCCGACACCGGAGCCGATCACATCGCCGATTCCGCTGGCCGCAGTGTGCAGGCCGGAGGTGAGGCCGCCGGCCAGGTCGCCGCCCGCGTGCCCGTCCGTCGTCGTCGAGCCACCGGCAGCGCCCGAGCCGGACGCGGTGCCCGAGCCGGACGCGGTGCCGGCCGCCCCGGCCACGCCACCGACGGTCGCGCCGAGGTGGCTACCGACGTTCGCGGCCGCGTTCAGGCCGGAGGTCAGGCCGGCGCCGGCGTCGGCGAGACCGGAGACCGCGCCGGTCAGGCCGGCCCCCGCATCCGCCAGTCCGGAGACCGCGCCGGTCAGCCCGGCCCCCGCATCCGTCACGCCGGAGACCGCGCCGGTCAGGCCCGCCCCCGCGTCCGTCGCCGTGTGCAACGCGCCGGTCACATCGGCGCCGAGTCCGGTGCCGGCGTCGATCAGCCCGCCGAGACCACCGCTGAGTCCCGCGGTCAGGCCCTCCCCGAGCCCGGCCGTGGTGTCGATCGCGCCGTTCGCGGCACCGCCGACGGCGGAGTTGAGGTCCGCGGCCGTTCCACCGCCCGCACCGAGCACACCCCCGAGCGCGGTGTCGAGGCCGCCGGCCAGGCCAGTGCCTGCGCCCAGCAGTCCACCCAGTCCCGCCGTCGCCGAACCGCCCGCCCCGAGCAGTCCGCTCAGCGCGCCGGTCGCCGAGCCGCCGGCACCGAGCGCGGAGTCGAGGGCGGTGCTCAAGGACGCACCCGCCCCGCCGGTCGCGCCGAGCGCCCCACTGAGCGCGGTGCCGAGGTCCAGTCCTGCGCTCGCCCCGGCTCCCGCGCCGAGGTCTGCGGCGAGATCGCCACCCAAGCCGGCGCCGAGCACCCCTCCGAGCGCGGCGCCGACGTTGGATCCGATCTCGCCGCCGACCCCGAAGGCGCTCTGGAGCACGCCTCCGAGTCCAGTAGCGGCCGTCAGGTCGAGGTCCGAGACGTTCAACGCGCCGTTGAGCGCGGCCCCGAGGTCGGAGGTGAGTCCACCGTCGACGCCGAGCGCACCGCCGAGCGCGGAGCTGATCGCGCCACCGAGGCCACCTTCCGCGCCAGCCAGGGCGCCGAGGTCGAGGCCGCCACCGACGACGCCGTCGAGCGCCGTACCGAGGGCCGCACCGAGGTCCGCCCCGCCGCCCGCGCCGAGCGCGGCGCTCAGAGCGGCACCGAGGTCGCCGCCCAGTCCGGCGTCCACCCCGCCACCGAGCAGCCCGCCCAGGTCGAGCCCGGTCAACCCGCCCGCGCCGAGGGCGCCCCCGAGCGCGGTACCCAGGCTGCCCGCGAGCCCGCTGTCGAGGTTCAGTGCACCGCCGAGGACGCTGCTCAGCGCGCCACCGAGATCGGCGCCGCCGCCCAGTGCCGCGTCCAGCGCACCGCCGAGGCCGCCCTGCGCGCCGAGAGCCGTACCGAGGACGCCGCCGAGCGCGCCACCCAGGTCGGTGCCGATGGTCCCGCCCGCACCGAGCGCACCACCGAGGGCGCTGCTCAGGGCCGCGCTCAGGTCGCCACCGAGGGCGCCGGTCAGGTCCCCACCGAGGACGCCGCCCAGCGCGCCGGTCAGGTCCCCACCGAGGACGCCGCCCAGCGCGCCGGTCAGGTCCCCACCGATGTTCGTCAGGCCGCCCGCGCCGAGTGCGGCGTTCAGTGCGGCGCCGAGGTCCGTGGTGAGTGCGGTGTCGAGTCCGAGTCCGCCACCGAGCGCGCCCGCCAGCGCGCCGCCGAGTCCGAGTGCCCCACCGAGATCCAGGCCCGCACCCGCGTCGACCAGGCCGCCGAGCGCGCCACCGAGCGCGCCACCCAGGTCGGTGCCGAGGACCCCGCCTGCACCCAGCGCACCACCGAGCGCGCTGCTCAGGACCGCACTCAGGTCGCCACCGAGGCCTCCCCCGAGACCGCCCGCCAGGTCGGCCAGACCACCGAGGCCACCCTCGAGGCCGGCACCCAAGCCGCCACCGAGCAGGCCGGTCAGCTCCGCGCCGAGGCCGCCGCCCACGCCGATGGCGGCGTCGAGCGCGCCGCCGAGGGCCGTGCTCAGGCCGCCGCCGAGGCCCAGCGCCCCGCCCAGTGCTGCGCCGAGCCCGGCACCGAGGTCGAGACCGCCACCGAGGGCCGCTGCGAGATCGCCGCCCAGGTTGCCGCCGACGCCGACGGCTGCACCGAGCACCCCACCGAGGGCAGCACCGAGATCGGCGCCCAGCGCGCCGCCCACGCCGAGGGCGGAACCGAGCACTGCACTGAGGTCCACCCCGCCGGCCGCACCGACCAACCCACCGAGGTTGATGTCGGTCGCGCCGGCCAGGGCCGCGTTGAGCGCCGCACCGAGATCCGCGACCACCTGGCCGCCGACCCCGACCGCCCCGCCGAGGGCCGCGCTGATCTCGCCACCGAGGCCGAGAGCCCCGCTCAGGTCGAGGCCGCCCGCGACCGACGTCTGCAGGGCGGCGCCGAGCGCCGCACCCAGCTGCGCGCCGATCTCGCCGCCGATGTACAGGGCCGCCTGCAGGGCCGCGCTCAGCGCCGCGCCGATTTCCGCGGACAGGTCGACGCCACCGCCGAAGCCGCCGCCCGCGGCCGCGCCCAGGCCGAGTCCGGCGCCCGCACCGAGTCCGAGGCCGCCCCCGAGCCCGAGCCCGCCACCGAGCCCGCCGCCCACCGCTCCGCCGAGGCCGCCTTCGGCCCCGCCGCCGAGCGCCGTGCCGAGGCCCGCGTTGAGGATGCTGGTCAGTTCGGAGCCGCCGCCCGCGAAGATGCCGGACTCGGCAACCAGCGGGGCAACCGAGGCGATGTCCGCACTGCACACGTCGCCGAGGCCGGCCGCGGCGAGCACCGCGTCGGGGTTCTTGCAGTACAGCGCGCGGGCCTCGTCGTCCCGCAGGAGGCTGAGGATGAAGTCGAGTAGCGCGTTGGTGGCCATGTCGGTCTCCTGATAATTCGGTGAAGCGGGAAGTTCGGTGAAGCAGCGAACTCGAACGAAATTCTTGCCTTCGACGCTATGGACCGGGCGCGGTTTGCCCAACGGGGTCAACTCCCCCCATTGCCCCGGGCGCCTTCGGGGAGGGCGACATAGGGGATCCCCCGGGCATAGGGGAAATGCCCCTCATCTGCGATTTTGTCGCCGCAAACGGTAACGAAACCGTCGCTGCGCACGACACTGGGCATATCAGCGGTACTCAACCAACCGCATCCGAGAGCACGGGAGAATGACGATGTCGGTAGGACTCGGACTCACTGTCGGTTCGGTCAACTCGGTCGCGGTCACCGAGGGCGGCGAACAGTCCGGCGGTCGCGACGCGGCGGTCACCACGGCCTCGACGCTGGTGTTGCCACCCGTGGGCAGGGCGACCCTACGACTGCCCACCGCGGGTGACACCGCAAGCCTGCACGGATCACTCGTGTCCGGTTTCGCGCAGCGCGTCGGCGACCCGGTGGCACTGATCGCCGACGACGGTTCGACGCACACCGGCGAGGACCTGGTCGCGGCGGCGGTCCGCAGCCTCGTCGACAGCGCCTCCCGCGAGCTGCCCGAGGCCCCGACGGTGGTGGTCGCGCATCCCGCGGTGTGGTCGTCCTACCAGTCGGACGTGCTGGCGGCCGCGCTCGACCACGACGGGCTGCCGGACGTCGCGCTGGTCACCGAGCCGGAGGCGGCGCTCGCGTGGCTGCAGCGGTCCCGACCGTCGCTCGACGACGCCCCGGTGCTCGTCTACGACCTCGGCGGCAGCTCGCTCGACGTGACCCTGGTACGACCCGGCGAGAGCATCGAGATTCTCGGCAAGCCGATGCAGTCCGAGGATTTCTCCGGCGCCGAGTTCGACCACCTGACGCTGCGCTACGTGCTCGACGGTGTCACCGCGGAACTGGGCGAGATGAACCCGCTCGACCCCGCCGCCGTGGCCGCCCTCGACGAACTTCGAGCGCGTTGCCGGCAGGCGAAGGAGGCGCTGTCCTCGGACACCGAGACCGTCATCGCGATCGACCTGCCCGGCTGCCGCAGCGACGTCCGCCTGGTCCGCGAGGAGCTCGAGGATCTGATCCGCGAGCCGCTCGCCGACTCGCTCGAACTGGTCCGCGAGACCCTGCGCAGCGCCAACGTGGAGCTCTCGGACGTGGGCGCGGTGCTGCTGACCGGCGGCAGCTCGGCCATTCCGCTCGTCACCGAACTGCTCTCGGCGGAGCTTCGACTGCCGGTGCTCGCCGACATCGATCCCGCTCGCACCGCCGCGAAGGGTGCCGCCTCCATCGGTGCGGCCCTCATGGTCCCGCCGGTGGCGGACACCGCGGCGTTCGCGGTGCTCGGTGCCACCCTGGCCGCCGCGGACGCAGCAGCGGATGACAGGACCGAAGCATTCTCTCCCGCAGCTCTTTCCGCACGGACATCGACTGCTGCCCCGTCGCGGCGCCGGCTCGGCGGCGGGATGAGCACTCCGAAGAAGGCGGCCATCGTCACCGCCGCCGCGGCCGCGTTCGCACTGCTCGCGGCGGGCGGCCTGTCCCTGGGTACCGGTGCCTTCACATCGAACGGCGGCGGCGCCACCCCAGCGGCGGGCACCAGTCCACTCGGGACGACGAATCCGGTTGCACCGGTTGGCCTCTCCGCGACGGTCAATCCGGACGGCACCCCGGTGGCCGTTCCGGTCGCCGCCGCCGGTGACCCCACCCAGGCCGCGGCCACCGCGGCGCAGTCGCCCGGATCGGGCGGCAGTCAGGCGTCGGCCGCGGGCAATACCGCCGGCTCCGCGCCCGCACCCGGCTCGGCCGCACCGGCGCCCGCCGCGGCCGCGGCCGCACCGGCGGCCGCCGCCCCTGCCCCTGCACCTGCTCCGGCCCCCGCGCCGGCACCCGCTCCGGCACCCGCTCCGGCCCCTGCTCCGGCGCCGGCGCCCGCCCCGAGTCAGCCCTCGGGCGACGGCGGTGCAGGGATCGCGAATGGCGTCGTCGGCGGCGCCGGAGCGGTCGCGAACGGTGTCGGCCAGGGTGTCGGTGGCGTCGCGAACGGCGTCGGCGGCCTCGTCAACGGCGTCGGCCAGGGTGTCGGCGGCGTGCTCGGCGGCGTGCTCGGTACCGGGAAATAGGTTCGGCGGGTGAGGGAGTCGAAAGTGCTGTCACAGTTGGCGCCGCCTGCGCCCGCGGCCGCTGCGGGCCCGGCCGCCCGGGCGTTGCTCGACGCGGTCCGGGGCGGTCACCCGCATCGTCTGGTCCGCGGCGCGTCGGGGACCGGAAAGTCGGCACTGCTCGCGCTCGTGCGTGAGAACGCGCCGGCGACCGTCGCGACCACCGTTCCGGACGCGGCACCCGCGCCCGGTTCCACGGTGGTGATCGACGACGCCCACCTGCTGCCGGCCACGGCGCTCGCCGCGCTCGCCGCGCTGGCGCCGCGCACCGACCTCACGCTGGTGGTGGCCGCCGAGCCGCGCCCCTCCAACGACGCCCTACGCGGACTGTCCGCGGCGATGGACGGCACGGTCACGCTCGGCCACCTCACCCCGCGCGAGGTCGCCGCGCGTGCGGAACTGCTTCTGGGAGCGCCCCTTCCGAGTCAGCTCGCCTCGCTGATCCACCGACTCACCGGCGGGCTTCCTCGCTGCGTGGACGCCGCCCTCGACTCGCTGCGCGGCGCCCGTGGGGGTGCCCCGTCCGGGATGGAGCGTTCGGTCGCCGCCGCGGTCGCGTCCTGCCACGGCGAGGTACTCGCCGGATTCGACGCGGACCTGCTCTCGGCGCTGGCCGTCGCCGCGATCGGGGCGGGACTGGACGGCGCGGAACTGGCCCGGCAACTCGCCCTCGATCCGGTTACCGGTCGCGACCTGGTGGACCGGGCCCGCGGCTGTGGCCTGCTGCTGCCGTCCGACACCCTGCTCGTGTCCGTGGCCGAGCCGCTGCGTGCGACGCTCGGCGCCCAGCGCCTGGCCGGACTGCAGCTCGATGCACTGCAGACCAAGCTGTCGCTCGGCGCCCTCGACCTGCCCGCGGCCCGCGCCTTCGCCGCGGCGGGCGTCGCCGACCCCGACCTGTCCGAGTTCCTGTGCAGCCAAGCCGAATCCGCGGCGCCTCGACTGTCCGCGGTGCTGTACGAGGAGGCACTGTGGGCCGGCGGGGACGCGGAGACGCTCGCACTGCGCCGGGCCGAGGCCGCGGGCCGGAGCGGGGACGTCGAGACCGCGGCCCGGCTCGCGGACGGCCTGCTCGAGCGGGCCGCACAGTCCACGCCCGAGGAGCTCGCCGCCGCGGTGCGGATCGCGGCCAGCACGGCCGCGCGCCAGGGCATGCTGGCCCGCAGCGCCGACCTCTACGAGTGGCTCGGTTCCGACCGCGCGGGCACCGACCGACCGATCGCCGAGATGGTGCTGCTCGCCGCCGGTCGACCGGAATCCGCGGCGACGATGGCGGGCGCGGCCGCCGACGCCCCGCCGACCTCGGCCACCGCGGCCGACACGCTGCTGGCGGCCGGGCTCCGCGAGTCGATGTCCGGCTCCACCCCCATCGCACTGAACTCGATGTCCCGCGCGCTGTCCCTGGCCGCCAACGCCTCCCGCCCGCGACTGCTCCCCGACAGCGCGGCGGCGGTCGCCGCACTGGCCGCCCTGCACTGCGGTGAACTCGGCCGCGCGCAGTCCGTGCTGCAGCGCGCCCTCGACGCCGACCTCGACGGCGGCGTCGACCGAGCCCGGCACCAACTGCTGCTCGCGTGGGTGTCGATGGTGCACGGCGATCTGGAATGCGCCGCGCGGACCGTGGATTCGATTCCGTCGGAGGACCTGCGGCCGCGCGACAGCCTGTTCGCCGACGCGCTGCAGGTCGGTCTGGCCCGGCGCACCGGCGACATCGGGGCGTTGCGCCGGTCGTGGGACCGCGCACAGGGCGTGATCGCGGAGCATTCCGTGGACGTGTTCAGCCTGCTGCCGCTCGGCGAACTCTGGCTCGGCGCGGCCCGACTGGACGAGATCGACCGGCTCGCGCACCTGATCGACCAGGCCAGGGACCTGCTGACCCGACTCGGCGAGCCGTCGCTGTGGGGTTCGCCGCTGCACTGGTACGGCGTGCAGGCCGCGATCCTCACCGAGACGCCCGCAGACCTGATCCCGCACGCCGCCGCGTTGGGCGCCGCCGCCGAGACCAGCTCGTACGCCGCCGGCCTCGCCCGCGCGGGTCGGGCCTGGCTGCGTGTGCTCCAGGGTGAGATCGACGCCGCGGAGGTCGAGCAGGCCGCATGCACCCTCGGCGCGATCGGCCTGCCCTGGGACGGTGCCCGACTCGCCAGCGAGGCCGCGCTACGGGTCGCCGACACCTCGACCGCCACTGCGCTGCTGCAGGTGGCGCGGGCCCTGCGGCCCAGTCCGCCCCCGGCGTCGACGGGCACCCCGAGCGCCGACCGCGAGATCGGCGCCACACTGACCGAACGCGAGTCCGACGTGGCGCGGCTACTGGTGACGGGCCTGACCTACCGCGACATCGGCGGCCGGTTGTTCATCTCGGCGAAGACGGTCGAACACCACGTCGCGCGCATCCGCCGACGCCTCGGTGCACAGTCGCGCGCGGAGATGCTCTCCATGCTGCGGGCGATGGGGCACGGGGCGTAGCCTCAGTAGCCGTACCGAAGGCGCAAATCCCAGCTCTCGATCCGGATGACCCGATCCGGGAAGGTGGCCGAAGATGTCGTACCAGGTTGGTGTGTTCGTCGGCAGTCTCTCCAAGGTCTCGATCAACCGCAGGCTCGCAAAAGCGTTGCTGCGACTCAGTTCCGGCGGCAACCTGAAGCTCCGGGAGATCCCGATCGGGAACCTGCCGCTCTACAACCACGACTTCGACGCCGACTACCCACCCGAGGGCCTCGCGTTCAAGAAGGCGATCGCCGCCGTCGACGCCCTGATCTTCGTCACGCCCGAGTACAACCGCTCGGTTCCCGGCGCGCTGAAGAACGCCATCGACTGGGGTTCCCGGCCGTGGGGCCAGAACTCCTTCGCGCACAAGCCGTCCGCCGTCATCGGCACCTCCCCCGGCAAGATCGGCACCGCGGTCGGCCAGCAGCACCTGCGGAGCATCCTGTCGTTCGTGAACTCCCCCGAACTGGCGCAGCCGGAGGCGTACATCCAGTTCACCGAGGGCCTGATCAACGAGGACGGCGAGATCACCGACCAGAACACCGCGGCCTTCGTCGCCGACTGGCTCGAGAAGTTCGAGGAGTTCGTCTGCAAGGTGGTCAGCGTCAACCCGAAGTAGGGAACCCGACCTCAGTCGCCGACGGACTCGAGCACCATCACGGGGATCCGCCTGCCCGTGGCGCGCTGCTGGTAGCTGGCTCGGCCCGGGTACACCTCGAGGTCGAGCGCCCACAGCCTCTCCCGCTCGGCGCCCTCGGCCTCGTAGGCTCGCACCGCCCGAGGCGCCCCGCCGTTGATGGTGAGCGTCGCGTCCGGATGCTTGACCAGGTTGTGGTACCAGGCCGGATTGCCCTCCTGGCCGTAGTTCGACGCGACGACGAACAGCCTGCCCGCGTCCGGCACGGCGACCAGCGGAACTGTCCGCGGCTGCCCGCTGCGGGCTCCCGTCGTGGTGAGCATCACCATCGGCAGACCAGTCAGGATGCCGGTGAAAGTCCTGCGGCCCTTCGTCATCCGGAACACCGGGGGGTCGATCCGGTGCAGCGTCCTGGCGTACAGCCAGGAGATCGGTGCGATGCTGCCCGAGGCCCGCATCATCTTCTGCAGGAAGTTGGCGTCGCGGTAGCTGTAGGTCACCGCGCCAACACTACCGCCGCCTCCGCCGTCAACGACGAGAATGTCAGCGTCTCCTCGAGGTACAGCGTCACGTCGGTCGCGGTGTGACTGTCGTAGCCGATCGACAGGTCCGTGCCGAGCGTGAGCTGGTTGTCCCCGCCGCGGGTCGACAGCACGTACCCGCCGCGAACCGCGGGTGCCCAGATGATGTCGTCCACCAGGTCCTTGAGGTGGTGGAACACCGGATGGCCCTCGTCGCGGGTCTCGCTGACGGCGGTGTAGGCGTCGGCGTCCAGCACTACCGAGTACGGGCCCTCGACGCCGGCCAGTCGCAGCGCCGACAGCGCGGAGACCACTGCGTCGGGCACCGCCAGCGGGTCCGCGGGCAGTTCCAGGGTCGGGTTGCTGCTGGACGGTCCGAGACCGCGGATGCCCGCTTCCTCGAAACCCGCGAACACCGCCCGGTCCTCGGCGAACGCGATCGCCTTGGCCGCGTCCTTGACCGGCTGCCAGTCGGAGTCGAGCGAGCCGCGGTCCACGTCGTCCACCTCGGCGCGACTGAGCGTGAACGGGTACCGCAGCTCCACCAGCGGGTGCACCTCGCGCAGCTGAGCGCGAATCCTGCTGTCCACGAAGCTGATCGGCCGCACCCGGCCGAGGTTGTGCGCGGAGTACGAGTAGCCGAAGGGTCCCGCGACGTCCACCACCCGCCTGCCCGCGACGTGCCGTTTGAACGTGCGCGCCGCCTCCTCGCCGATCTGCTGCCAGGCGGCCTCGGTCACCGGCGCCAGTTGCCGGTGCAGGTTCTTCGAATCGGTCATTGCGCAACTCCCTTGAGTTCACCGATGTTCAGGGACAGGTCGTACCGGGGTTCGTCGGCGGGATCTTCCGGTGATTCGGGTTCGCTTGCTGCGGCAAGCGATTCGAGGACGTCACGACTCGGCACGAAGAAGAGGGTGCCGGTGGCCGCGGTGGAGAAGTCGAGGATCCGGTCGTAGTTGCCGGGCGGGTCACCGAGGAACATGTGCCGGAGCATCTCCTCCGTGACCGCCGGGTCCTTCGCGTATCCGATGAAGTACGTACCGAATTCGCCCGCGGCCAGGCTCCCGAACGGCATGTTGTCGCGCAGGATCTCCCGCTCGGTACCGTCGTCGTCGACGAGGGTGTTGAGCGCGACGTGCGAGTTCGACGGCTGGCGGTCCTCGTCGAGTTCGACGTTCTCGAGCTTGGTGCGGCCGATGACCCGCTCCTGCTCCTCGGTGCTCAGCGCGGCCCACCCGGCCATGTCGTGCAGGTACTTCTGCACGATCACGTAGCTGCCGCCGGCGAACGCGGGGTCCTCCGCGCCGACGAGGGCCGCGGATCCGGCGTCGGGTCCGGTGGGATTCTCCGTCCCGTCGACGAAGCCGAGCAGGTCGCGGGCGTCGAAGTAGCGGAATCCGCTGACCTCGTCGACGACCGTGGCGGCGTCGCCGAGCGCGGTGACGATCTGCCGTCCCAACTCGAAGCACAGGTCGGCGCGCGCGGCCTTGATGTGGAAGAGCACGTCGCCCGGGGTGGCCGGGGCGCTGTGCACCCCGCCCCGCAACGGGACGAACGGGTGTAGTGAAGCGGGCCGCTCCGCGGGACCGACGCGGTCCCAGAAGTCCGAGCCGATGCCGACCACGCAGTGGAGCGAGCCGCCGAGTTCACGGAAGCCGACCGCACGCACCAGCGATCCCACATCGGAGGCCACCGCGCGAACGTGCGCGGCGTCCTCGTCCCCCGGCCCCGCGACCACCACCAGGAAGAGCGCAGCCGCGCTGAGCGGCTCGAGGACGGGCTGTGGGACGGGACTGCTCATCTGCACTCCGCTCATCAGCACTCCGCTCGTCTGCGGTCGGGAGTCGGTGCGGCCGCGGATTCCCTCGTGGGCGAACACTCTCCGATCGAGCGTAGGACAACCCGGCCTGCGGCGCAGGCGACGCTGGTCCGCGGTCCGGGAAGGCTCTGCCGATACTGTGGCCGGACATACTTCGCATTACTGAAGGGGACATGGATGGCCGCGGGGCTGGGGCTAGGCGTCGGCAACCTCAATTCGACCGCCGTCCGCTGCGATGCGGGCACGCCCCTCACCGACGCTCCGACCGTGACACGGCGCTCGACCCTCCGACTCAGCGAGCTGGCGGACGGGACCGACGAGGTCGTCCTCGGGCTCGAACCCGGTACCGACGGCGTGGTCGCGGGCTTCGTCGCGAAGGTCGGCGACCCGGCCGGTGTGCCCCGGCCGGACGGAACCTCGTACCGGGCAGAGGATCTCGCCGCGACCGCGATGAGCGCCCTGGTGACCCTCGCCGACGAGGAGTTCCCCGGACTGCCCGACCCCACCGTCGTCGCGTCCCACCCGGCGCCCTGGGACGAGGCGACCGTCGACGCGATGCGAGGCGCGCTCGACCACGTCGGGCTCAGCGGGGTGACGCTGGTGTCGGACGCGGTCGCCGCGGTCGCCTGGCTCGAGACCGCGCACGGCCCGCTCGGCGACGGCGTCGTCGCGGTGTTCGACCTGGGCTCCGCGGGACTCGACGTGTCGTTGGTGCGCACCGCCTCCCCCGCCTCGTACGGCCTGCTCCGCCCGTCCACCTTCTCCACCCTGTTCGGTGGGGACAGCTTCGACCGGACCGTCGTCGAGCACGTGCTCGGGTCCGTCGCGACCGACCTGGGTCCGATAGATCTGGCGAATCCGACGACGCAGGCGGAACTGGTGACGCTGCGGGACCGGTGCCGGCTGGCCAAGGAGCAGCTCGGCAGCGCCGAGGAAGCGACGGTCGCGGTGGCGCTTGCCGGAGTGGACACGCCGGTCCGGCTGACGCGCGCGGAGCTGGACGAGATGCTCCGCGGGCCGGTCGAGGGCGGCCTGTCCCTGGTCGCCGAGACGATCGGCGCCCACGAACTCGACCCCGCCGTCGTTCGGACGGTACTTCTGGCGGGCGGCGGCGCCGCGATGCCACTGGTGGCCGAGCTGGCCGCCGCGACCCTCGGGATCGCGACGGTCACCGCGCCGCCGCACGTCGCCGCGCTGGGCGCCGCGATCCTGGCCGCCGGCGGGAGCGCGGCGGTCGTCGGGTCGGCCACGACCGGTGCGGCGCTGGCCGCCGCGGCCACCACCCCCATCGCGGCAGCCGCCGCGTCACCGTCGGGCCAAGCCACCGCGTCATCGGTCGGCGAAGCCACCGCGTCATCGGTCGGCGAAGCCGACACCGATTCCCTGCCGGTGCTGCCCGCCCCGGCGCCGCCGACCGCGTTCACCGAGGCCGGGCCGGGCCTGCCAGTCGCTCAGGTGCTTCCGGGCCCCGCGGCCGACACCCCCGACCCGGGCCGCCGGCGCACGCTCGTGATCGCGGCCGGCGCCGCGGGCGCGCTGCTGCTCGGCGCGATCGTCGCGGGCGTGGTCCTGCTCCGCGACAACACCTCCGGCACACCGGTCCCGCACGTCGTCCCCGCCACCACGACCGTCGCCGTCACCACCACTGCCGCGCCCGCCCCGACGACAACTACGGTCGCGGCGGTTCCGATCCCCCCGTCCGACGTCACGACACCGGCCCGCACCACCGTCGCGCCGACCACCACCGCGTCGCTGCCGCCGGTGGTGGTCACGTCGATCGTGGTGCCGCCCCCGCCGCCCGTCACGACGACCGAGCCGACGACGACGACCGCATCGACGACGACGACCACCACCACGACGACCACCACGACGACGACAACGACGACGGAGCCCGCCGAGCAGCCGGCGCCCTGATCGACGAACGGTGCGGCGTCGCACCCTGATTGATCTGCGATTACGGCCGGACACGCGCGCCTTGCCCTAAGGTGGAGCGCTGACAACCGTCCGCTCGCAACGAAGGGTCTTCATGCGTCTGCCGCTGGCGCTGCGCGCCGCCATCCTGGCCTCTGCCACGCTTCTCCCGGTCACCGCCATCGCACAGGCCGCACCGCATGAACTCCTCTCGACCGAGAAGCAGGCACAGCAGTTGCCTGCGGACCTGGTCGAGGCCATCTCCCGCGATCTCAAGCTGACGCCGCAGCAGTATCTCGAGCGCGCCGAACTCGCGCAGCGCCTCGGGACCTACGCCGACGGCCTGCGCACCGACCGGCCGGACAGCTACGCCGGATCGTGGCTGGGCACCGATGGCGTCCCGGTGGTCGCGGTGACCACCACCGAGGCCGCGCAGCAGGTCACCAAGGACGGCTACGCCACCAAGATGGCGGCGGTCTCTGCGAACACCCTGGAGAGCTCGCTGGCCCAGCTGAACAGCTGGATCACCGGACTCCCGAAAGACGTGTCCTCGCAAATCAACTCGACCTCGATCGACGTGCTGGACAACCAGATCGTCATCGACGTGGTCAACAGCCCGCTCGGCCGGGCGCTGAACCTGCCGACGTTGCTCGCACAGCTGAAGGTCGTGCTGACGCCGGGCGGCCCGGGCCCGGTGCATCAGGGGCCGCAGGGCGGCGACACCTACATCACCACCGCGCAGCCGCTCTCCCACGACACCACGCCGGAGCAGATCGGCGTGTGCTCGTTCGGGTTCAACAGCGTCGCGGGCAACGGCGAGTCCTACAACATCAGCGCCGGGCACTGCGACCCGAGCCAGGAGCACCCCGCCGTCGGCGCCGGCTCACCGGTGTACCTGCCCGACTACAACGACGTCAGCCGCAGCACCCAGATCGGCGCCTTCACCAACTCCGCGATGGGGGTCGACGCCGACGGCCTGGACTACTCGCTGATCAAGCTGAACAACGCGGGCGTGGCCGCCGGCCTCGACACCCCGTCGGTGCGCGGCGCGAACGGCACCACCGTCACCGTCACCGGGACCGCCCGGCCGGTGGTCGGGGCGCCGATCTGCAAGTCCGGCCAGACCTCGACGTTCACCTGCGGGCTGGTCATCGCCGAGAGCGTGGACGCCCCGCTGCACATGGAGGACGGCTCCACCCGCCTGGTTCGCGGCTTCGCCGGATCCACCTGCACGCTCAGCGGCGACAGCGGCGGCGCGATCCTGACCGGCACCCGTGCCCTCGGCGTCACCAGCGGCTCCAATTCCGGCGGCGCCCCGAGCTGCATGGAGGCGAACCTGGTGCTCGCTCCGGACGGCGGGACCGCGAGCATCGGCATCCCGATCGAGAAGATCCTGGACCGTGCGAACGCGAAGCTCGGCAAGGACCTGCGGGTCCGCACCGCGAGCGCACCTGCCTGACTCCTCGGAGATCCTGCTTCCGACGGCCGCACCGACACTTTCGGTGCGGCCGTCGCCGCTTTCGGCACCAATGGTCGGTTTGCCCGTTCCCGGCGTTTTTCGAGTTCGCCACGATTTCCCTTTCTCGGTATGCAAGCGCCGGTCAACCCCATAAGGTGGTATCGACTCGGCCACAGCCGGCTGTGTCATGCCCGCATGCCCTCGACCTGCATGCCGACACCGAAAGGTCCCCATGCGAAGCGTCCGCGCACGCCGTGCCGCGATGATCGGCACGGCTGCCCTCCTCCTGATCGCGCCTTCCGCCGCCCTGGCGCACGCGGATCCCGTCACCCCGGCGCCTGCCGCCCCGCTGCCCGCCGACCTCGTGACGGCCATCCAGCGTGACCTCGGCCTGAGCCCCGAGCAGTACCTGGCGAAGGCCGAGTCCGGCCAGAAGCTGGTCGGGTTCGCGAACGAACTGCGCGCCAAGTTCCCGGACAACTTCGCGGGCGCGTGGCTGGACCCGTCGGGCAAGCCGCTGATCGGGCTCACCGACGGCAAGGACGCCGACGCCGCCCGGAAGGCCGCGGAGGCCGCCGGCTACACCGTCAAGGACCTGCCGCACAGCGAGAAGGCCCTGCAGGACCAGCTCGCCAAGGCCAACAGCTGGATCGCCAAGCTGCCCGCACCGCTCGCCGGGCTGGTCGGCGGCGCGGTCGTCGACACCGTGAACAACAACCTGGTGCTGCGGGTGACGAACACCGCGGAAATCGGCGGCCTGCAGCTGCCCGACTTCCTCGACGGCGTCGTGCTGGCCCTGTCCCCCGCGCTGGGCTCGGTGGCCCCGGCCGCCGTGAACAACGGCGGAGCCCCGGCCGACGCCCTGCTCGGCGGCGACTCCTACGCCGCCGAGAACAAGGACGGCGCGTTCCGCTGCTCGCTCGGCTTCAACGGCACCGACGCCAGCGGCGCGACCGTGAACATCTCTGCGGGACACTGCGATCCGAATCGCGGCGCCGCGGGCACCTCGGCCGCATCCATTGCATTCCAGATGCCGGCCGACGGCGTCTTCGGTCCGCGATTCGGCACCTTCGCCCGCACCAACCTCGACGGTCACGACTTCTCGGTGATCCGCATCGACAACGACGCGGCGCCGCGCTTCCAGAACAACCTGGTGCGCGTGCCCCGTCAGGCGCCCCTGGCGATCACCGGCACCGCCGACCCGGTCGTCGGCGCGCCGGTCTGCAAGTCGGGCCTGACCACCGGATTCAGCTGCGGCACCATCAACGCGGTGGACCAGACGGTGAAGGTCGGGCAGCGGACCCTGCGAAACGGCTTCTCCGCCAACATCTGCGCCCTCGAGGGCGACAGCGGCGGCACCGTCGTCACCGGCGACCGCGCCCTCGGCATCTCCAGCGCCTCGAACGTGGGCGACATGAAGTACTGCGAGGTCGCCTCGGTCGTGACGACGCTGATGGGCGATTCGCCGCAGCTGTTCGCGACGCCGATCAACGCCATCATCGGCGACAACCCGGGCCTGAAGGTCCGCACCAGCTAGGTTGCGCCCGGCGCAAAAGAGGGGCATCGAGTGCATCACGCGCTCGGTGCCCCTCTTGCGCTTCGCGCACTGTGCGCGCCGTTCACCCCAGCTGGGGTGAACGGCGCGCACGGGCGCGGAGCGCCTTTACCAAGCGTTCACATTTGTCGGCCGGAGCCGGTAGAATGCCGATGTCGCTGCGGCAGTTGGTCTTTCGCCGCGGCAACGAAAGCTGACTGGGGGGACCAGTCGGACCCGACGCCGGCGGGACCGTCGGCATTACAGACAAGGAAGTGCAATGGAGGATTTGCTCCCCGTTCTGTTCACGTCGATCGGCTACATCGTCACGATCGCGACCAACGCGGGCGGAGCCGGCCTGTCCTGACCGCGACGTGACCGCCGTGGGGTCGACGTACATCGACTCCACGGCGCACGGATGTCCACGGCGCACGAATGTCGATCCGGTCGGGCGGCTCGACGTCCAACACATACGAGAGCGGCCCGTCACCTCCTTTGGAGGTGACGGGCCGCTCTCGCGTTGTGAAGTCTTACTTCTTGGCGTACACCGTGGTGCCCGGCTCCGCCGTCAGCGTCTGCCCCAGGCCGATGCCCGCGGCGACCAGGGTCGGGCCGCCGACAACGATGGTGCCGATAACTGCACCGATACCTGCACCCGTGACGCAGCCCGGAAGGGCGGTGACAAGGCCGGGAGCGGCAAGAAGCCCGCCTGCGACGCAACCGATGACGGTGCCGACAAGACCACCCGACGCGGTGGCGACGGCCAGCTGCGAGGTGAAGGTGTCCTGCGCCATCAGGTTCTCCTCCGGCGAGGCGATGTCCTTGACCGCCAGGCCCGCGCCGTTGATCGGCTGCGCAACGCCCGTCACGGTCTTCGCCTTGCCCAGATCGAAGACCGGGGTCAGGGTGACGGTCTTGCCGTCCTCACTGACCTTCTTGTCCATCGGGAACTGAAGGCCGTTGAGCTGGAACGCGAGCGGGAGGCTCACGACCGCGTGGCCGGTGCCGTCCTGCAGTTCGATGTTCTTGCCGTCGCCCGAGACCTTGAACGCGCCCGCGTCGATGGTGGTCACGACGGACTTGTCGACGATGTTCGAGGTCCAGTTGATCTTCTCCGGAGCAGGCGCGGCGGGCTGCGCGTGCGAGGTGCCGGCGCCGATGCCCAGGGCTGCAACCGCCAGCATCGACGACACGGCGAACTTCTTCATTCTCATTCGGTGAATCCCCTCCGGAAGAAACATCATGGCAACAAAAGTCTGAACAACAGGCGAACCCTAATCTGTGGGCCCTCTGAGAACAAGGACCGTGAGCCGCGCAAAACGATACGCGAACTGGGGGCTTCCGCGCAGGTCATCCCTCGAAGTTAGGCTGACCTGCGCTGAGCCCGCCGAGGGCGACGATTTACGGTGAGCGTCAGAACACCTGTGCCGTCTGATCGATCAACTGACAGTGCAGCGATGAACTCGACGTTGAACCGTGATGCTACCGACGGGTAACTTAACGGTGAGATGACCCGAGGCTCCGCCCGAGAAGTCTCACAGGACCGAGGTGCCGCCCGCGAAGTCGCAGGCGATGCCGTCGAAGAAGGAAAGGCCGTGACATGAACGCCCTGACGATCACGTTGGGCACGATCGGCGTACTGCTCAGCCTTGTGTGTTGGGCCTCATTCTTGAGTGGGGCCTGGACCATGGGCAAGACAGTGATGATCGGTCAGCCAGCACCGGACCGCTGGCGCCCGTTCTTCCCGCGCATCAAGCAGATGATCATCGAGTTCATCGCGCACACCCGGATGGCGAAGTTCCGCACCGTCGGCTGGGCGCACTGGCTCGTCATGATCGGCTTCCTCGCGGGCGCACAGTTCTGGTTCATGGCGTACGGCCAGACCTTCGACCCCACCTGGTCGTGGCCGCTGATCGGTGACACGTGGTGGTTCCACCTCGGCGACGAGATTCTCGGCGTCGGCACCGTCGTCGGCATCGTCACGCTGATGGTCCTCCGCCAGCTCAACCACCCGCGGATGCCCGCGCGCCTCTCCCGCTTCAGCGGATCGAAGTTCGGCCCCGCCTACTTCGTCGAATGGGTCGTGCTCACCGAGGGCATCGGCATGGTGCTGGTGAAGGCAGGAGTACTGTCGCTGGCCGGCCACTCCGCCTGGACCGACCCGATCACCGGTCAGATCGCAAAGGTAATCCCGGCGAACGTCACGCTGATCTCGATCTTCGCGTTCGTCAAGCTGATGTCCGGCATGGTCTGGCTCTTCGTTGTCGGCCGCAACATCACCTGGGGCGTCGCCTGGCACCGCTTCTCGGCGTTCCCGAACATCTACTTCAAGCGTGAGGACGACGGCGGCGTCGCCCTCGGCGCGGCCAAGCCCATGATGTCCAAGGGCAAGGCCCTGACCATGGACAACGTCGACCCCGACACCGACACTCTCGGCGCCGGCCAGATCGAGGACTTCTCCTGGAAGGGCTGGCTCGACTTCACCACCTGCACCGAGTGCGGTCGCTGCCAGTCGCAGTGCCCCGCCTGGAACACCGGCAAGCCGCTCTCGCCCAAGCTGCTGATCATGTCGCTGCGCGACCACGGCTACACCAAGGCGCCGTACCTGCTCGCCGGCGGCCGCAAGGACATGGGCGGCGACGAGATCGGCCTGGTCGACGCCGACGGCAAGCCGAACGAGGCCGCACTGGCCAAGATCCCCGAGGCCGCACTCACCGAGGCCGGACGCAAGCTGGTCGGCGAGACGGTCGAGGGCGAGCTCGCGCCCGTCATCGACCTCGAGACCCTGTGGTCGTGCACCAACTGCGGCGCCTGCGTCGAGCAGTGCCCGGTCGACATCGAGCACGTCGACCACATCATCGACATGCGCCGCTACCAGGTGCTGATCGAGTCGGAGTTCCCGTCCGAGCTGGCCGGCCTGTTCAAGAACCTCGAGAACAAGGGCAACCCCTGGGGCCAGAACTCCAAGGACCGCCTCAACTGGATCTCCGAGATGGACTTCGACATCCCGGTGTTCGGCAAGGACGCGGACACCTTCGAGGACTACGAGTACCTCTTCTGGGTCGGCTGCGCCGGCGCCTACGAGGACCGCGCGAAGAAGACCACCAAGGCCGTCGCCGAGCTGCTCGCCACCGCGGGCGTGAAGTTCATGGTCCTCGGCGCCGACGAGACCTGCACCGGCGACTCCGCTCGCCGCGCGGGCAACGAGTTCCTCTTCCAGCAGCTCGCCATGCAGAACATCGAGATGCTGAACTCGGTCTTCGACGGCGTCGAGCAGTCCAAGCGCAAGATCGTCGTCACCTGCGCGCACTGCTTCAACGCGCTCGGCAACGAGTACCCGGAGGTGGGCGGCGACTACGAGGTCATCCACCACACCCAGCTGCTCAACCGCCTGGTTCGCCAGAAGAAGCTCATCCCGGTCGCGTCGGTGCAGGAAGACGTCACCTACCACGACCCGTGCTTCCTCGGCCGCCACAACAAGGTCTACGACGCTCCCCGTGAGCTGATGGAGGCCTCCGGCGCCAAGCTCGTCGAGATGCCGCGGCACGGCGAACGGTCCATGTGCTGTGGCGCCGGCGGCGCGCGCATGTGGATGGAAGAGAACATCGGCAAGCGGATCAACGTCGACCGCGTCGACGAGGCATTGTCCACCGATCCCAAGAAGATCGCCACGGGCTGCCCGTTCTGCCGTGTCATGCTCACCGACGGCGTCACCGCACGCCAGGAGCAGGGCCTCGGCGAGGGCGTCGAGGTCGTGGACGTCGCGCAGCTGATGCTGAACTCCGTCACCCGGCTCGAGCCGTCCGTGCTGACCGCGAACCTGAAGGTCGCGCAGCGGGAGAAGGTCGCGGCGCCGGTCGCCGAAGCCGCTCCTGTGGTCGAGGCTGAGGTTGCGGCACCCGCCGCCCCGGCCGCCCCGGCCGCTGCCGGTGCCCCGAAGCCGGCCGCCAAGGGCCTGGGTATGAAGGGTCTGGCCAAGGCTCCCGGCGCGAAGGCACCGGGCGCCAAGCCCGCCGCCGCACCGGCCGCCGAGGTCGCCGCACCCGCCGCCGAGGCACCCGCCGCTCCGAAGGGCCTCGGCCTGAAGGGCGGGGCTAAGGCTCCGGGTCTGGGCATGAAGGGTGGAGCGAAGGCTCCGGGCGCCAAGCCCGCCGCCGCTCCCGCCGCACCTGCAGCAGAGGCAGTCGCCCCCGCTGAGGCACCCGCTGCCGAGAAGCCGAAGGGTCTGGGGCTCGCCTCGGGCGCCAAGGCTCCGGGCAAGGGGCTGCAGATGAAGGGCGCCGCCAAGGCTCCGGGCGCGAAGGCGGCCGCTGCTCCGGCGCCTGCCGCTCCGGCTCCTGCTGCTGCCGCACCGGCACCCGCCGCCGAGGCTGCGCCGGTCGCAGCACCTGCTGCTGCGGCGCCTGCCGCACCGCCGCAGCCGAAGGCCGGTGGGCTCGGCTTCAAGTCCGGAGCGAAGGCTCCGGGCGCGAAGAAGGCTGCACCGGTCGAGGCTGCACCGGCTCCGGTCGAGGCTCCGCCGGTCGAGGCTCCGCCGGTCGAGGCTGAGGCACCCGCGGCGGAGGCACCTGCACCCGAGGCTGCCGCACCGGCCGAGGCCCCGGCACCGCCGCAGGCCAAGCCCGGCGCGCTCGGCTTCAAGTCCGGAGCGAAGGCCCCCGGCCGCAAGAAGTAGCACCAGCCAGGGAACGCGCCCCGACCGGTTTCGGTCGGGGCGCGTTTTCGTTTGCGCCGTCTCACTCCCGCGCCTTGCGCAGCACCGGGCTGACGTCCGCGGTGCTCGCCCGTGCGGCCGGAGCGATCGCGGGACGTCCCAGTGCCGCCCGCGCCCGGCGCGTGTTCGACCTGCTGGACGTACGGTCGCGTCGAGCGCACTGCGCGACCATGAACCCCGACGAGCACACACCCGCTGTCGCCGTCACACCCTCGCTGCACGCCCAAAACCGTTGTGCGCGCGGCAGAAAGGGTGAGATGCCCGCACCCGGCCCGACTACCGCCCAGCGGACACCCGTTCCGGCGCGACCACCGATCCCGGCACCACGTTCACCAGGGACAGGTCCCCGCCGTAATGCGCCAGCAGTCGCGGGTCCATCACCCGGCGCCACAGCGGCGGCACGAACGAGAGCCAGATCAGCGTCGCGTATCCCGCGGGCAGCTGGGGGGCCTCGGGCATGCTGCGCAGCGTCTGGTACCGGCGCAGCGGGTTTGCGTGATGGTCGCTGTGCCGCTGCAAGTGGTAGAGGAAGAGGTTGCTGCAGAGGTGGTCACTGTTCCAGCTGTGCTCCGGCGCAACCCGCTCGTACCGACCGCTCGGCAGCTTCGCCCGCAGCAGCCCGTAATGCTCCAGGTAGTTCGCGGACTCGAGCAGCGCAAACCCGATCACCGCCTGCACGAGCAGCCACGGAGCGACGCTCCAACCGAAGACCGCGATCAGCACCGCGAAGAGCGCGACACTCATCGCCCACGCGTTGAGCACGTCGTTGCGCGGGCTCCAGGTGCGCTCGCCGCGACGGGCGAGGCGGTCGCGCTCGTGCCGCCACGCCGAGCCCACGCCACCCGTCACCGAGCGCGGCAGGAATGCCCAGAACGACTCGCCGAACCGGGCGGTCGCCGGGTCCTCGGGGGTCGCCACCCGCAGGTGGTGGCCGTGATTGTGCTCGACGTAGAAGTGTCCGTACAGCGACTGCGCGAGCGCAATCTTCGCCAACCACCGCTCGTGGGTGGGCCGTTTGTGACCGAGCTCGTGCGCCGCGTTGATGCCGATGCCCGCGACGACACCGACGGTGGCCGCCATGGCCAGCCGCTCGGGCCAGCCCATCGGCGCAGTGGTCCAGAGGTAGCAGGCGAAGACCAGGCCGGCGTACTGGACCGGCAGGTACAGGTAGGTGCACCAGCGGTAGAACCGGTCGTTCTCCAGCGCCGTCATCGCCTCGTCGGGCGGGTTGGCCTTGTCGACGCCGGCCACCACGTCGACCAGCGGGATGACGACCGCCATCAGCAGCACACCGGCGGCCCAGAACAGTCCGAGCCCGAACGCCCGCACGAGAAGCCACGCGACGAACGGACTCAGCGGCGCCATCAACCCGAGCAGCCACAGATGCCGCTTCGACGACCGCCAACTCCCCCTGCCGCGACCAGCGCGCGACGAACCAACCCCTCGCATTACCTCGAGAACTCCCTAACCCCAGACCCTGACACGAATTAGCCAGCATGAAACTGACGTCGAGCGCCCCCGCGACTCAGCAGTATCCGACGAGTGACCGTCCTTATCAAAGCTAGCGAAGGGAATACCCGACCGAGAGTGACCGAGAACACGATCAGGCAGGGAGCCAGGCCCCGTGCAAGCCGGCGGGAACCCGGATCGGCAGCCGCACCCTCGCGACCGGACCCAACCCCGGATCGTCGGCGGGCAGCAGCAGGAACCACGACGACAGATCACAGCGGTCCGTGCCGAGCATTCCCCAGTAGTCCCGCCCGGCGCCGGGGATGAACACCGGCTCCGCGACGGCGAGAGAGCCTGGCTCCCAATGCGTCTCCGTCCCCGCATCCGGGTCGACGAACCACAGCGAGTCCATGATGCCCTCGCGCCCGCGCAGCTTGCCGATGGCCGCGACCGTCCCGCCCAGGCCGGTGAGCCGACGGTCGTCGACGCGGGGGAACTCGACGTCGCGATCGCACACGACCTCCCGGTCCACGGTGCCGCGGACGGGATCGATCACCGCACGGACCAGTCCGCCCAGCGCGGGCTCGTCGCCGGTGGCGAGCAGGCCCGGGTACGACCACTGGGCGTAGTCGACGCCGACCCGGCCGTCCGGCAGGTCCCGGGCATTCGCGAAGTGCCACACCCAGAACGCCTCGCAACTCGCCCAGCGCACCGGACCACCGTCACGCGGAATCAACGCGATGCGGGTGCCCTCGTCGGGCCGCCAGTCGAGCACCGCCCCGCCGGTGAGCATCGCCGGAATGTCGAAGACCAGCGGACAGAGCACGAGCACGACGAAGCGCTCCGTCAGCGCCATGTCGTGAATCATCAGCGCCTTGTCGAGGCCCTCGACCACGGTCGGCGGTCGCGACAGTGAGCCGTCGCGGGCGACGACCGACCAGGTCAGGTACGGCGCCTCGAGCAGGTAGTTGAACAGCACCATCTCGCCGGTGACCGGGTCCACCTTCGGGTGCGCGGTACTGCCGACCGCCATGGCGCCGTCGCAGGTCTCGCGGCCGAGCGTGGACAGGTCGGTCGGGTCGAGCCGGTACGGCGGTGCGGTCTCGGCCATCGCGAGCAGCCGGCCGCCGTGCCGGACGACGTTGATGTCGGGCAGCTCGCGCGGTGTGCCCGCCAACTCCGGCCCGACCTCCCGCTCGCCGGGGGTGTACAGGTCGGTCGCGCCCGCCCAGATCACGTGGCCGGCCTTCTCCTCGGCGACCACCATCGGGGTGCGGACGAACCTGTTCGTGTACCGCGCGGTGCCCCCGCTCAGTTCGACGCGGTGCACCATGCCGTCACCGTCGAGCGGATAGACGTAGTTGCCGATCGGGTCGAAGCGCGGGTTGGGACCGTTGCGCAGGTAGGCGCCCTGCAGGTCGTCGGGCAGCGCGCCGATCACCTGGAGGTCGCGCACGTCCACCTCGGTGCGCTGCGGGGCGAAGATCCCGGTGAGGTGACTGTGGTGCGCGAGATCGACCGGCGCGGGGCGGGGAAAGGTGGGTACGGTCATCGCTACGGCCTCTCCGATCGATCGGTGGCTCGATTCCAATCGTCCTCCCCGTGCACGTCGTTCGAGCGGGAACCGCGAACGAGGGTCCTGGTCCGCGACCGACCGTCCGAGAAGGCGGGCTTCCACCGGTTCAGCATCGTCGTGTGGTCGATCTGGCTGGTTCCGTATTTCACCGGTGCAATCGGGGCGATGACTGCCTGAGCAGCCGTTGACCGGACAGTTTGTGCTGCTCGCCACGCTCCCCGACCGAAAATGGCTTTACTCGCAGTGGCACCATGGACGGGTGACCGTCTCGGAGCCCTCCCACCACCAGCACGTCGTCCCGCGCGAACTGAAGCAGTCCACCAAGCTGCAGAACGTGCTGTACGAGATCCGTGGACCGGTACACGCGCACGCCGCACGGCTCGAGGCGGAGGGCCACCGCATCCTCAAGCTGAACATCGGCAACCCGGCGCCGTTCGGGTTCGAGGCGCCGGACGTCATCATGCGCGACATGATCGCCGCGCTGCCGAACGCGCAGGGCTACTCGGAGTCCAAGGGCATCCTGTCCGCCCGCCGCGCCATCGTCACCCGATACGAGCTGGTACCGGGCTTCCCGGAGCTCGACGTCGACGACGTCTACCTCGGAAACGGGGTGTCCGAGCTGATCACGATGACGATGCAGGCGCTGCTCGACAACGGCGACGAGGTGCTGATCCCCGCGCCGGACTACCCGCTGTGGACGGCGACCACCAGCCTCGCCGGCGGCACCCCGGTGCACTACCTGTGCGACGAGTCCGACGGCTGGAACCCGGACATCGTCGACATCGAGTCGAAGATCACCCCGCGCACCAAGGCGATCGTGGTGATCAATCCGAACAACCCGACTGGCGCGGTGTACTCCACGGAGGTGCTGAGCCAGATCGTCGCGCTGGCCCGTAAGCACCGACTGTTGCTGCTCGCGGACGAGATCTACGACAAGATCCTCTACGACGACGCCAAGCACACGTCGCTGGCGACCCTCGCCCCGGATCTGTTGTGCCTGACCTTCAACGGCCTGTCCAAGGCGTACCGCGTCGCCGGCTACCGCTCCGGGTGGCTCGCGATCACCGGCCCGAAGGATCACGCGGCCAGCTTCATCGAGGGGCTCGACCTGCTCGCCTCCATGCGCCTGTGCCCGAATGTGCCTGCGCAGCACGCGATTCAGGTCGCACTGGGCGGCTACCAGAGCATCGAGGACCTGATCCTGCCCGGCGGCCGACTGCTCGAGCAGCGCGACGTCGCGTGGGAGCGCCTGAACATGATCCCCGGCGTCTCGTGTGTGAAGCCGAAGGGCGCGCTGTACGCGTTCCCCCGGCTGGACCCGAACGTCTACGAGATCCACGACGACGAGAAGTTGGTCCAGGACCTGCTGTTGCAGGAGAAGATCCTGATGGTCCAGGGCACCGGGTTCAACTGGCCCGACCACGACCACCTGCGGATCGTGACGCTGCCGTGGGCCCGCGACCTCGCGGTGGCGATCGAGCGGTTCGGCAACTTCCTGGCCAGTTACAGCCAGTAGCGGCGCGTTCACCGGGCAAATCCCCCAGCCGACTCGTAGGGTCTGATCTGTCGACTCGAGGAGGACGGATGTCGGAACGTGTACTCCGTCGCGGGTTCTGGACCGCGACCTGTGTGGCCACCGCAGCGATCCTGGGTGCGGCGGGCGTCTCCCCGGCGGCGGCAGCGCCCCGCCCGGTGCACCGGGACGCCAGCCTGGGCCTGCCCGCCGTCGGTTTGGGTCAGACCCTGAACTTTCCCGGCCAGGACGCGACAGTGAGCCTGCACATCCCCGTGCCGGCGGGCATGGCGCCGGCCGCGGTGCGCGGCACCATCCAGATCCCGGCCGGGTCCGGGCGCGGATGGATCGACGCGATCGCGGACGGCCGCACCCTGAGCCGGATCGACGTGCCCGCGGGGGCACCGACTGCGCCGGTGACGATCCCGCTGGCCGGGCTGCCGGTCGTCGACAACGCCGCGCAGGTACAGCTCCGCTCGCACCTGGCCCCGCTCGACGACCAGTGGTGCGCCGAGGACTGGACCGAGAACTCGCTGTCGATCATCGACGCGTCGATCGACTACAGCGGCAACGAGATTCAGCCCGGCGTCATCGCCGACTTCCTGCCGCCGGTGCTGCAGCGACTCGACCTGTACGTGCCGGAGAACCCCACCGTCGACGAGTCCGCCGCCGCGTTGGAGTTCGGCACGGCGGTCACCGCGCACTACGCCAACCAGCGCACCATCGTCGACCTGCGCCCCCTCGCGCCCGGGCAGAGCGTGCCCGACCAGCCGGTGGGCCTTCTCGAGCGGCAGGTGGTGATCGCCGAGTCCGACGCCGCGGCCGCACGGATGACCCCGTCGGCCGGCGGGGTCCCGGTACTCACCCTGTCCGGCCGTGGCAGCGAACTCCTCGATCAGACCCGACTGCTGGTCAATTCCCTCGACAAGATCGTCGTCTCGTCGACGGCAACCGCCGGCGCGCTCGACCCCGCACCGGTCCTCGCTCCCGATGCGACCACCCTCAGCGACCTCGGTGTCACCCAGTTGACCTCCACCTCCACCGGTCGGGCCCGGGTGACGGTCGGCCTGGACCAGGCCCGGCTCGGACGCCCGTCCGACAACGTGACCGTGCACCTGCTCGGCAACTACACCCCGCTGCCGAGCGCGCAGAACGGCCAGATCACCATCACCGTCGGCGACGCCACGCTGGCGCACTGGCCCGTCGACGACACCGGCCGGATCGACCAGTGGATCGACATCCCGAACAACCTGCTGAAGCGGTACACCGAGATGGTGGTGACGCTGCAGGTCGCCGGGGTGATGACCTGCGGATCCACCCAGCCGGTCACGCTGTCGATCGACCCGAGCAGCCCGGTCCGCAGCGAGACCGCGACCCCGCCGAGCCCTGCGGGCTTCGGCGCACTCCCGCAGGCACTGCTGCCGACGGTCGACGTCGGACTGCAGACCCCGACGCTGGCGAACCTGCGGCGGGCACTGACCCTGACGACCGGACTGCAGGCGATGACGGTCACCCCGATGCGCCCGCAACTGGTGTCCTTCGACGACGCCGTCAACTCGACCGCGCCGACGATCCTGGTCGCACCGGACGGTGGCCTGCCGAACTCGATCACGCTGCCACTCAGCCGGACCGGCGAGAACACCGTCGAACTGGCCGACCCGAACGGCGACGGGACTCCCCGCAGCGTCGCCGTCCCGTCGATGCAGTTCGGGTCGCTGCAGGCCACGTGGGACGCGAACAAGTCCCGGATGCTGGTGGTCGCGACGTCGACGGGAGTCCCGGAGAACCTGGACCGGATCCTCGACTGGCTGCAGGCCGACCGGAACCGCTGGTTCACCCTCACCGGTGACGTGCTGTTCCAGACCGGCGACCGGGTCCCGGTGAACCTGTCGTCGATGGCGGCGCCCACCCCGGAGAGCGCGGACCGGTCCGTCGTCCGCGGCGTGCTGGCGGCGGCCGGCGGAGTGCTCCTGCTGGGTCTGCTCGGCGGGCTCGCCGTCTGGGTCGTCAGCCGACGCAAGCCGCGGGCCACCCGCTAGCGGCGCGTCATGGTCACGGTCGCGGAACGTCCCGCGTCGCCCCGGGAGCACGGCGCCCTCGCCGCCCTCACCGCGCGGTGGGTGCTGATCGCCGTCTGCCTGGTGGTCGGGTTCTGGACGTCGACGCTGCGGACCCTGCCGGATGCACAGTCGACCGGGCTGGTCGGGTATCTGATGCTGATGGTGCTGCTGGGTGTGCCGATGGCCATCGGCATCACCCGCCGTCGGCACGGCGAGCTGCCGATTCACGACCGGGAGGTCGACTACATCGTCGGCATCCTCGCGATGCTCGTGTCACTGGGCATCTCGTACTGGCTGGTGCCGCGGTACCGGGAGGAGTTCACGCTCCTGCGGCTGGACCTGCTGGCTGCAGTCGCATTCCTGTTCGGGGCGTGCGTGCTGCTGTTCGGAACCCGCGCGACGTGCCGGTACTGGCCGGGTTGGCTGGCGTACCTGCTGTTCGTGCCGCTGACGTACCGGACGATGGTCGTCGCGCTCGGCGGGTCGTGGTTCGCGGCGGGGGCGGTCGGGATATTCCTCGTCGCCGTCGGCACGGGTATCGCGGTCGCTCGCACCTGGCGTCGCGGTGTGGCGGCGGCCGCGCTCACCTTCGTCCTCGGGCTCGGCCTGCTCCTCGCGATGCACACGGCGCGGCCCGACGCACGCGGCGCGTACATCCAGCTGTTGCCCGCGGTGATCGTCGCGGCCGCGGTCTGCCTGTCGTACCTGGCAGTCGTGGCGAAGCGGGGCACCGACCCGGGATCGGGCATCCGCTCCCCGCGCCGACCGACGGTGAAGTCGATCGGGGTCGCCGCGGCGATCCTGGTCGTGGCGACGGTCCTGCAGGCCTTCACCCCGTTGCCACCGCCGACCGCCGTGCATGTCGATCCCGGACCGCCGGATGGCGAGGCGTGGCTGCGGGTTCCGTCCGGCTGGACCCAGACCGAGATCGAGAAAATCGACTGGGCACCGAAATTCTTCGGATCGGATGCGACGCTGACGCGGCAGATGCTCCAGGCGGACGAGGTGAACCCGGCCTGGGACACCAAGAACCGGGTCCGCAGCGTGGTGGTGGACAATCTGCGCACCCGTGAACCGTCAACCCTCGCCGTCTATCCCGGCGAAACGCTGTACTCGACGCTCGGCAGCCGCCGATCCGAGACCATCGACGTCGACCTCGGGCACGACGTGATCGGCCGGCTCTACACCGTCGTCGACGAGGAGCTGTTCCTCACCTGGACGAAGCTGCAGTTCATCTGGCAGCGCGGCGACATGACCCAGTTGGTGAACCTGCTGTCGGTGGACAACCACGATCCGGGTGCAAACTTCCCGCAACTGTCGCCGGAGATGGGGTCGATCGCCGGACAGTCGCTCAATGTGCTGTTGCGGGGCAACGCGATCCAGGTCGATCAGAATCCGCGGTTCAAGGACGTGAATCTGCTCTCGTCGCTCGGGCACGCCCTGGTCGAGAAACAGTGGGAGGCCGCGTCGTGACCGAATCACCGCAACCGACACCCGAATTCCGCGAGCGGGCGCTGCACGACGCCGTCAACGGGCTGCGCGAGCGCGACCCGATGGCATCGGCGTCGCGGGCGTTCGTGCCGTGGCAGCGGAACCTGCTGCTGGCCATCGCGGCGGTCGCGGTGGTGTGCCTGGCGTTCTTCCCGATCCCCACACTGATCGTCGCGACGGCGCTGAGCACCATCGCGTACGTGCTGACGTTGATCGATCGGCTGATCATCTTCCGCCGTGGCCTCCCCGCGGAGGCGATCCACACCGTCAGCGACGAAGAGGCGCTGGCGATCCCGGACGCGGACCTGCCCACGTACACCGTGTTGATGCCCGCCTACGACGAGACCGAGGTGATCGCGCAACTGATCGCCGCCATGAGTGCCCTCGACTACCCGAAGGAGAAGCTGCAGATCCTGCTGCTTCTCGAGGAGGACGACACCACCACCATCGAGGCGGCCGCCGCGGCGGGTGTCGACGAGGTCGCGACCGTGGTGCTGGTGCCCGCGGCGGATCCGCGGACCAAGCCGAAAGCGTGCAACTACGGGCTGCATTTCGCGACGGGTGACATCGTCACGATCTACGACGCCGAGGACATCCCGGAACCGCTGCAGTTGCGCCGGGTGGCGGCAACCTTCGCACGGCTCGACCCGAAGGTGGCGTGCGTGCAGGCGAAGCTGGCCTTCCGCAACGGAACTCAGAATCTGCTCACCGGCTGGTTCACCGTCGAGTACGGCGTCTGGTTCAGCTACCTGCTGCCCGGCCTGATGCGGATCAAGGCTCCGATTCCGTTGGGCGGCACGTCGAATCATCTGCGCCGGGCGGTGCTCGACGAGATCGGCGCCTGGGATCCGTTCAACGTCACCGAGGACGCCGACCTCGGCGTCCGGATCGCGGCCGAAGGATACAAGACCGCAGTGCTGGACTCGACGACGCTCGAGGAGGCCAACAGCGACGCGATCAACTGGCTGCGGCAGCGGTCCCGCTGGTACAAGGGCTACCTGCAGACCTGGCTGGTACACACCCGGCGTCCGGTGCGGCTGTGGCGGCAGATCGGTCCACTGGCGTTCCTGCGGTTCACGCTGCTGCTCGCCGGCACCCCGATCATCGCGTGCCTGAACATGGTCTTCTGGTTCATCACGTTGACGTGGCTGCTCGGCCAGCCGATCGCGATCGGACAGATCTTCCCGCCGCTGGTCTACTACCCCGCCCTGATCTGTCTGGTCTTCGGCAACGCGGTCACCATCTTCCTGAACCTCGTCGGCTGCCGTGAGGGCCGCGACCCGCGGCTGCTCCTCGCCTGCCTGACCGTGCCGCTGTACTGGCTTCTGATGAGCATCGCCGCGATCAAGGGCTGCTGGCAGCTGCTGCACAATCCCTCCTACTGGGAGAAGACCTTCCACGGACTCGACGAGCCGGCGCCGCAGCCCGGACCCGAGCCGGAACCGGCGGGGGTACCGCGATGAGGTGGGTCCGGCCGGTCCAGGTCGTCTTCGCCCTCGCGCTGGTCGTCTACCTGGTGCTCGGGTTCGTTCTCGCGCTGCGATACCACTTCCTGATGGGCGACGCCCTGAGCCGCGTGCAGTCGGCGCAGGGAGCGCTGTTCAGCCGCGACCCGCACCTCGCGGAGATCGGCTTCATCTTCACCCCACTGACGTCCCTGGTGGAGTTGCCGCTGGTCGCGCTGAGCCCCTGGATCCCGGAGCTGACCCGCTACGGCCTCGCCGGCGTCATCATGTCCGCGATGTTCATGGCAGCCGCGGTCGCGCAGATCTGGGGCATCGCGGCGGACCGCGGAACCCCGCGCTGGCAGCAGGTCGCCGTCACCGCACTCTTCGCCGTGAACCCGATGATCCTGTTCTACGGGGCGACCGGGATGAGTGAGGCGCCGTTCATCTTCCTGATGTGCTGGGCGACGCGGCGGCTGATCCGCTGGACCAGCACCGACGACGTGCACGACCTGATCTCCGTCGGCGTCGCCCTCGGTCTCGGATACTTGACGCGCTACGACGCCGCAGTCGCGATCGCGGCGGCAGCGGTGTTCGTCGCGGTCGTGACACGGCGGCGCGCGACCCACGCCGATCCGTCCTCCGCGCGCAGTCACTCGCGTCGGTCCGCGCTGCTCGACGCGGTGATCGTCGTCGCGCCGGGCGCGCTGTCGGTCTCGGTGTGGGCGGCGACGAGCTGGCTGCTGACCGGGCAACTGTTCGCGCAGTTCGAGTCCGGCTACGGCAACGCGCAGATCCTCGCGCAGTCCGGGGGACCCACCGAGTCGGGGTTGCCTGCGCTCGGCTTCTCGGCGGCGTCGATCCTGGTGCTGGCGCCGGCGATGCCGCTGCTCGTCCCGGCGGTCGCGGCCCTCGCGATCCGACGCCGCGACGTCGAGGTGCTGGTGCCGACCCTGCTGTTCGGGTCGGTGCTCGCGTTCCAGGCCTACTCGTACGTCACCGGGGTGACCTTCCCCTTCCTCCGTTTCTACATCTGCGTGATCCCGCTCGTCGCGGTGTACGCACTCCAGTTCAGCCCCGTTCGAGGCACCCTGCAGTCCCGCAGGCCGGGCGCCTACTCCGCTCCGCGGGACGAGCGGCAGTCCCGCATGCCGGTCGTCGCGCTGGTAGCGGTGCTCGCGCTGGCGGTGAGCATCCCGGTCACCGTCGTCGCGATGGGCAACCGGCACCTGTCCGTGCAGCAGTACGCCCTCGGCGTGCTCTTCGGTGCCGGTGAGAACGATCCCGTCGAACAGGCGAAGCAGCGCGCGATCGTCGACACGTTCGCGACGGAACGGCAGATCGCGGACTATCTGGACGCGATGAACCTGCCGGAGGGCTCGGTGCTGATGGACACCGTGTACGGGTTCTCCATCGTCGCCGCGTCGAAGAACCCGAAGCAGTTCGTGGTGCCGTCGGACAAGGACTTCGTCGGCGCGCTCAACGATCCGGCCGGGCACGGCGTGCGGTACATCATGGCGATCCCGACGGAGGGCCGCGGCGCATCGGACGCCGTCAACCGCCGCTATCCCACGATCTTCGACAACGGCGGCACGGTGGCGAGCCTTGACCTCGAGATCCCCAACACCGGCGCCGACCAGCCGACGTGGCGGATGTACCGGGTCCTCGGCGAGCCCGCCGGCCAGTGACTCCGGCGTCCGCGGCTGACCGCCCGGAGTGACCGCTCAGTCTCGTCCCGGGGGGCCGCCGACGGCGTTGTAGTGGGCCATCACCGCGAACAGCGGGTCGCCCTTGCCGATGTCGTACGTCGCGTCCTGATGCCGGGGATCGGGCACGAAGGACCACAGCAACGCCCCGGCGGTGCCCGCGGCGCGCTGCCCGGAAATCTTGCGCTCGATGTCGAATGCCCGCCGTTCGACGGTGGCCGCACCCGGCCCGGCGGCCTGACCGATCTCGGCCACCAACAGGGGTTTGCCGATCTCGTTCGCCTGCCGGATCCGCACGGCCAGACCGTTCCACCGGTCGCCGGGCAACGCGATTCCGTCGGCGTGGTAGTCGTGGTACTGCAGGATGTCGACGTTCGGCGACGCTCCGACGTACTGGTAGTCGTCGCCGGCGGTGCCGCACTGGCCGCCACCGGTCAGCCCCGCCGTGATCAGGGAGCCGGGCGCGGCCCGCCGCACCACCGCGCCCGCCTCGTCCATGAACGACCGCAACACCGACGCCGCGTCGGGCGGGCAGGTCCGCGAGGCCAGGTCGCAGTTCCCGCCGTGGCAGACGCTGGTCTCCGGTTCCCCGACCAGTTCCCAAGCGGCGAGCGCCGGGGAGTCACGCCACCGGGTCACCGCGGACTCGGTCCACTCGGCGAAGGACGCTGCGGCGCCGTGCGGGGCGCTGCGCCATCCGTCGGCGTACCAGTCCCGCTGTTTGAACACCTCGTTCTCGCAGGCCCCGTCCTGCGCGGTCAGCACCGGGACGAGCAGCTGTCCGTGCCGCTCCGCCGCCCGGAACACCGCGTCGACCGCGGTCCAGTCGCGTCGCCCGGTGACCTTGTCGGTGGCCAGCGCCTCGAACGCGTTGAAGCGGGTCAGCGAGTGCGGCGGCAGGCCCGCGAAGTACTCGTCGAGGTTCACCTCGGCGCCGCAGCCCTTGTTCACCGACCAGTTCGTCGCGAGTTGGTATGCGTTGAACCCCGCCGGCCACCAGGCTTTTCCGTCGAGCCGCAGCGAGGTTCCCTCGACCCCGACCCGTCCCCCCGACTGCGCACCGGCCACCGTGACACCTCCCAGTCCCAATGCCGCGACGATCGAGACGATGGCGAGGATCCGGCGCAGTCCGCGCCGACCGGCCACCCTGGACATCATCCTCGGAGGCTACCGCGGTTCGGGGTGGTCGAACGTCCGCGAGTGCATCCGATAGCGTCGGCGGGGTGGAGAACAACGTGAACGGCAGTTTCGCTCAGTCCGGGTCGGCCATGTCCGTGTACGACGCGATCCGGATGCGACGCGACGTGCGCGCCGAATTCACCGGGGAACGGATCTCCGAACCCCAGCTGACCAGGATCTTGCAGGCGGGGCACAACGCGCCGAGCGTCGGCAACACCCAGCCGTGGGATTTCGTCGTCGTGCAGAACCCCGACACCCTCGAGACGTTCGCCGACCACGTCGCCGACTGCCGCCGGAACTTCGCGGACTCGCTGCCGCCGGAGCGTCGCGAGACGTTCGACCCGATCAAGATCGAGGGGATCTGCGAGTCCGGCACCGGCATCGTGGTCACCTACGACCCCAGCCGCGGCGGGGCGAACATCCTCGGCAGGCACACCGTCGACGACACCGGCGTGTTCTCCGCGGTGCTCGCGATCCAGAACATCTGGTTGGCCGCGGTCGCGGAGGGCATCGGCGTGGGCTGGGTGTCCTTCTACGACGAGGAGTTCCTCACCGATCTCGTCGGTGTGCCGGCGCCGGTGCGCCCCATCGCCTGGCTGTGCGTCGGCCCGGTCTCGCAGTTCCAGCAGACACCCGACCTGGTGCGGTTCGGCTGGCGTGACGGTCGCCCGCTCGACGATGCGGTGCATCGCGAGACGTTCTGAACCCCGACACCCAGGAAAAGCCACAAACAAGCGACAAAAACATGGCCACCGCGTTGGGTGGGTGATCCAGGCAACATAGGGTGGACCCATGGTCTCCGACAACAGGGCGCGCTTCGGCAGGTTCGTGATCGAACGACGCCGCACCCTGAATCTGACCCAGGACGAGGTCCGGGCCGCCGGCGGACCGTCCGATGCCGCACAGACACGGGCCGAGAACGGCACCGGTCCCGAGCCCAGCCAGCGAACGCTCCGCCGTATCGACACCGGGCTGAACTGGGCCGCCGGCAGCGCCGCGCGCACCCTGCTGGGCGGTCATCCCGAGCCGCTGGAGGCCGCCGACAACCCGATCTCCTCCGGCCCTCCGCGCGCCACCGAGTTCGGTCCCGACTCCGTCGCGGTGCCCCTCGAGATGATCGTCGAGCTGATGACACCGCACGCGATGCTCAACTCGTTTCGCGACCGCTGGCCCGAGGTCACCCAGCAGGAGTTCGACAAGGCGACCGATGCGCTCAACGAGGCGGTCTCGCGGATCACCGGTGTCTACGTCACCGGCCTGCTCGAGACCAACGCCGGCCCCGGCGTGCCGGTGCCCGCGCTGATCGAGTTCGCCTTCGGCCACCATCTCGACGAACCGGCGGGCGACGACCCGACCGAGAACCAGGAACGGCTCTACCGGAGATGGCTGGCAGGGCGGCCGATCGATGTGGACGCCGACACCGAGTCCCGGTTCCGCCGCCGGTGGCAGGCACGACGAGGAGCAGACGCATGACCCGACCGGACGAGCCCTCGATACCCCTGGCCACCCGGGTCAACCGGCTCTTCGAATGGGGGCACCGGCGCGGCGCCCCCGAGCAGTCGAACGAGGAGGTCGCCCTCGCGCTCGGCCGCCGGCTCCGACACCCGATCGCGGCCGATGTCGTCGGGTCCATCCGGGACGGCAGCCTCGCCGATCCGTCCGTCGACGTCCTCGACGCGGTCGCCGACCACTTCGAGGTCTCGCGCGTGTACCTGTCCGGCAACGACTACGGGTACGTCGACACGCAGGTCCGGCTCTGCATCATGGCGCGGGATGCGGGAGTCAAGAGCCTGTCGATGCGGTCGCTGACCGAGCCCGACCAGTCCGGCGGCGCCCTGCCCCGTCAGGCGATGGAGGAGCTGATCGGGCTGCTCGCCCGGCTCGGCGGGCCGAGCGGGGCGACGGGGGAGGTCACGGACTGACAGGGCGCTTCACCCGCAGCCGGAACTCGTCCGGTTTCAGCGTGAGCTGCTCCTTGACCCGGAGCTCGTATCCGGGTTCCGGCTCGAAGTCGTAGCGGTGCACCAGCAGCGCCAACGCCAGCACCATCTCGTGCAGCGCGAACTGACGGCCGATGCACGCCCGCAGGCCGGTCCCGAACGGCTTGTAGACGTGACCGGGTCGGGCCCGCACGTGCTCGGGCAGGAAGCGGTCCGGGTCGAAGGTCTCCACGTCCGGGCCCCAGACCGGGTCGCGGTGCAGCCCGAGCACCAGCACGAAGGCCCAGTCGTCCTCCTTGAACTCGTACCCGTCACCGATCGTGGTGTCGGCGACGGCCTCCCGGAAGTACCCGGGGGCGGTCGGCCACAGCCGCAGCGTCTCGTCCACCACTCGCCGGACGTAGCGCAGCTTCGCGACCTGCTCGAAGGTGACGTCGGGCTCGTCCTGGCCCGGCCAGAGCGATTCCACCTCCGCCCGCGCCTTCGCCGCGATCTCCGGGTTCCGGGCCAGGAAGTACAGCGCGAACGCCAGCGCGTTGGCCGACGTCTCGTGGCCCGCGACGAGGAAGGTCAGCACCTGGTTGCGGATGTTCACCTCGTCCAGGCACTCCCCCGAATCGGGGTCGCTCGAATGCAGCATCAGCTCGAGCAGGTCGTGGTGGGTGTCGTCGGGGTCGGCCCGCCGCTCGGCGATCACCCGGTCCACGACGCCCGTGATGTAGGCGATGTCGGCCTCGTTCTGCCGCTCCGCCTTGCCGGCGAACAGGCCCCGGAACGGGATCGGGATCGCCGCCTGCTCGGCGTGCCGCAGGGCACGCAGCATCGCCGCGACGAACGGATCCTCCGCAGCGTCACTGCGGAACGAGTCGAAGCTGTACCCGAATCCGGCCCGGCCGATCATCTCCAGGGTCAGCTTGCTCATCTCCGCCGGCACGTCGACGAACTCCGCCGTGGCGTGCTCGTCCCAGCGGACGATCAGCTCGCGCGTGGTCTCCAGCATCGTCCGGTGGTACCCGCGCATCGCGTCCCGGGTGAAGCCCGGCATCAGGATGTTGTGCGCCTTCGACCAGTTCGGCTCGTTGTGGAACGCGGTGAACAACCCGTCGTCCACGATGGTGCGCAGGTTCGCCAACGGCCTGCCGACGTGCTTGCGGAAACGCTTCTCGTCGTTGATCTCCTCGACCAGCTCCGAACCGGTCACGAAGGTGAGTTTGGTACCGACGATCACCCGCTGGTAGATCGGGCCGAGTTGCCGGTGCTGCCACAGCGTCCGCTGACTGGGCGCGCTGCGGTCCATCCCGAGGATGTCGCCCAGGACGGGGACGCGGCGCGGGGGATGCGGTATCGGTCGTGTCTCCATCAGTTGCGTGGGTCGTGAGTCACCAGTGGGGTGGCCCGGACCTCGCTCCTTTCTCGGGCGTCGAACTCGGTGTCGGTCTGATCCTGGAAAGCGATGGTGGCGGCCAACTTCCAGCTGCGTGCGAGGCCCAGCAGGACCCGCTTCTCGCTCGCCGGGTCTTCGTTTCCGAGGTCCACACTCCGGCCGTGCGCCGCATCCAGCGGGTGACGGCCGGTCCGCTTCCGCTCGCAGGCTCGCAGCAACTGTACTGATCGTCGGACCGCGATCCGCTTGTCGCCGACGATCCCGCGGCGGTCCAGTTCGCGCTCCAACGACGTGTCCTCGGCAGCCGATTCGTACGGCTCCAGCATCATCGTCGCGTCCCAGATCTCCACCACGGTCCGGTGTAGTCGCTCCTCGAATCCGGAGGCGGGCAACACGACCTGCGGCACCGTCTCAGTCAGGGTCGACCACATCGGGGCGAGCTGGCGCAGTTCCCGGCGGCGCAGCAACATCGTGACGACCGGAATCGCGCTGACCACCGCGACGAGCGCCACCTCCGGCAGGAAGAGCACGTCGTTCGACTCGGCCCGCCACCTCGTCAACGCGTTGTCCACGTGTGCGGCCGAGAAGAACGCGGCGACCGGTCTGCTGATGTTGTCCAACAGGGACAGCACGCACATCATGCAGAGGATCACCATCGCCACGCCCTCGCGGCGAGCCGGCGCGGACCGCAGGACCTCCACGCACAGCCCGAGGACGACGGTCACGGCGATCACCATCGGGATGGCGTACACGACGAAGTACGCCGCGCACTGCCAGCCGCCGGCCTCCTCGATGGTGAGCCCTGACGCCCTCGACTCACCGCTCAGGAACAGCAGCGAGAGTCCCATCGGAAGGGTGACCGCGTACACCAGCGGCTGACGCCACGACGGTTCGGCGGGTCCCATGGTGATCGCCGCGGCGAGTCCGAGGATGGCGGCGCCCGCGAGCATCGCGAACAGGTGCGTCAACGGCCGGATCACGGCGATGTCGGTGAGGTGCGACTCCAACGCCGACTGCACCTCGGGCGCGCGCAAGGTCGCGACGGCGGCCCAGAACACCAGGATCATGTTGATTCGGCGCTGAGCCGGTCCGGTCCGCATGACGATCAGCCGGATCACCGTGATCACCCAGATGCCGATCAGCAGCGGCCACATGACGACCGCGGGCATGGTGGAGGTCAGGTCCGACTCCAGACAACGTTGGTCAGCCGCGACACCCGGACCGACTGCTTGGCACCCACGCCGGAACGTTCGCTCACCGCGCCCGAATCCGCGAGGAAGAGCCGGGTTGCCAGGAGTTCGGCCTCCTGCTCCACCTCGTCGTCGTATCCGGATCGGCCCAGCAGCGACCGCACTGTCTCCGGCCGCACGTCAGGTGCCAGCGCCTGGAGGGCGGCGAGGTCGACCCCCAGCCCGGAATCGCCGCGCAGAATGTGAGCCAGTTCGTGATAGACGATGTGGCGGCGCAGGTACGCCGACGCGCCCGCGGCGTACATCACGACGTCGTCGTCCTCGCGGCCGATCCAGAGTCCGCAGGGGGCGCCGCTGATCACCGCTGCATTGACCGGCTCCAGCCGAATCGGACGCCCGCGCTCGGCCTCCATCCAGCCGATGAAATCGTCGAAGGACCAGGGTCGCTCGATCGGCAACGCCGCCATGAATGCGTCGACCCGTTTGCGCGCGAGTTCCAGTGATCCGGCCATCGGGGGAGCCTAACCAACCGGTTTCCACGGTTTCGGATGGGAATACCGCGGGGCCGTCGGGCACCCCGGTGTGCGGACAAACAGGGCGGGGCAATGTAGATTCGTCACCGACACCTCGGGTGTCCAGCAAGCCCGATTGCCCCTCCCCCCCCTGTGGGCAATTGGGTCGGTGGCGGGGATACACCCCCCTGTTCCCCGCCACCGCTGCAAACTTCCCCGGTTCGACGCTGACGACTCGCGCACCCGGGTCTCCCCCACCCAGATGCGGCCCCCGGCCGCCGCTCCCCCGATCGGCGACCGCCGTTGCACGCCGGCGATATTGAATCACACGAAGCGACAAAAAAGCCACACAAAGGCGCTGATTCAGCGACGGCGCGCGGGCTTGCCGCGACAGCCGTCGGTCTGCCCACACAGCGACCGCCGGTACCCTGACCGCATGCGGAGTCAGGCTCGATGAGTCACGGCCACGGTCACGGCCACACCGGTCCCGTCCCCGTCGGCCCCGTCGCGGCCAAGGTGGTCGTCGGGCTGCTCGCCGCGATCGGTATCGCGGTCCTCGTCGGTGCGGTGATCCTGTGGCCGAGCAAGCACAGCGTCGAGATCCCCCTGCCGTTCCAGACCGCGGGCGGCGGCGCCGTCGTCACCGAGGCCGGGACCGTCACCTCGCAGGACCTCGGACCGTGCGGCAGTCCGTCGGCGGGCCGCGCGTTCACCGGCGCACCGCAGGCCCCCTCCGATGCCTCCTACCAGTGCCAGCGCAGCCTCGTCGACATCCGGTCCGGCCCCAACGAGGGCACCCGCACGCTGCTCGAGATCGGCCCCGGCCCCGGCCAGCCCGACCTCCGGGTCGGCGAGAACATCCGGCTCGTGCGGCAGACCGACCAGTCCGGCGCCACCTCGTACTCCTTCGAGGACTACTCCCGAGGGCTGCCGCTGCTGCTGATCGTCGCAGCGTTCGTCGTGGTGGTGATCGTCGTCGCGCGCTGGCGCGGCCTGCGGGCCCTGCTCGGACTGTTCGTCGCGTTCGGCGTGCTGGTCGGGTTCATGCTGCCGGCCCTGCTCGACGGCAAGCCCGCCATCCCCGTCGCACTGGTCGGCGGTGCGGTGATCCTCTACGCGGTGCTGTACCTGGCGCACGGGGTGAGCCTGCGGACCAGTTCGGCGCTGCTCGGGACGCTGGCCTCGATGGCGCTGGCCGCGGTGCTGTCGTGGGTGGCGATCGAGATGACGCACCTGACCGGACTGTCCGAGGAACAGAACACCAACGTGCAGACCTACATCGGGCACGTGAGCATCACCGGCCTGCTGCTCGCCGGGTTCATCATCGGCTCGCTCGGCGTGCTCAACGACGTCACCATCACCCAGGCCTCGTCGGCGTTCGAGCTGGCGCACCTGGATCCGGGTGCGAACCGGCGTGAGGTCTTCGGCGCGGCGATGCGAGTGGGCCGCGACCACATCGCCAGCACCGTCTACACCTTGGTGCTCGCCTACGCCGGCGGCGCGCTGCCGCTGCTGTTGTTGTTCTCGGTCGCCGGGCGGTCGATCACCGACGTGCTCACCGGCGACGCGGTCGCCATCGAGATCGTCCGGTCGTCGGTCGGAGGCATCGCACTCGCGCTGTCGGTGCCGCTGACCACCGCCATCGCGGTGATGCTGGCCCGGCCGATGGGGGCGGGCGCGAAGGTCCCCGCTGCGCGCCCGGCCGGACGGCACGCGGCACGCTGACCCCGCTCGACCAGCAGGACCGCTAGCGCACCATGCCGGGCGGCAACTGGATGCCCGGCGGCACCTCGATCTGGATCGGCGCGGGCAGGTTCAGGTAGCGCGTCGCCGGGGGTGGCGGCGGCGGGGGCGGCGTCGAGGTCGTGGCCGAGCGCGCCGGGGCGGCCGCCGCCGGCTCCGGGGTGGGGGTCGGCGTGGTCGGTGCGGTGGTGGTCGGCGCGGCGGTGGTGGGTGGCACCGTGTCCTCGGTCGCGACGGTGGTTCCGCCGGCACCCTGGTTGCCGTCGTTGCCGCCGCCCAGGGCCAGGCCGACCCCTGCGACGACCACGAGTCCGGCTGCGGCGGCACCCGCGACCATCAGCTGCCGCTTCGACGTCCGGCCCCGGACCGGTGCCGGCGGGTCGACGGGCGGCGGCTCGACGGGTGCGGGCGCGACGACCGGGGTGGCCAGCAGGGCTGCCCCCTGCGCGGCGACCATCTCCGGTTCCGCGGGGACGACGGTCGGCAGCGCGAGCCAGCCCCGCAGCACGGACTGCACGAGGGGGATGCGCGAGCCGCCGCCGAGCAGCACCACCACGTCGGGGTGACGGCCGGACGCGGCGATCACCTCGCGGGCCAGCCGGGCAGACCCCTCGACCGGCACCGCGACGAGCGACTCGAACTTCTCGCGGGTGAGCAGGATCAGTCCGCCGTCGCCGGGTAGGCACACCGCATCGGACTCGGACAGTTGCTCCTTGGCCGCTCGGCATCGCTGCGCCAGGTCGGCGGCCGCCCACTCGTCGGCCGGTGCGCCGAGGCCGTGGTCGCGGTGCTGCTGCTCGCGCACGATCCAGTCGAAGTAGTCGCCGCCGGCGACGGTGCTGTGCTCGGAGACCAGGACCGAGCGGGTGTACCGGTCGACGACGCTGATGGTGACGCCGGAGCTGCCGAGGTCGTAGAGGACGACGGTCTGCGCGTCCCCGATCTGTCCGGTGGCTTCGAGCAGCGTGATCACCGCGGTCGCGGACGGCACGAGGTGGTAGTTGTGCAGGCGTTGACGGCCCATCGCCTCGTGCAGGGCGTCGGCCTGGTGCGGGAGGTCGTACGTGACGGCGGTGGCGCCGATGTTCGCGTGGTCGTCGTGTTCGAGCAGCACCCCGATGGACTGGGCGGCGAGCTCCTCCCGGCGATCCGAGTCCACAGCGATGTCCTGGCGGAGGAAGGCCGTCGGCCCGTACTGCTCGGGCGCTGCGGGCGTCGCCATGCGGACAGCGCTGGCCCCCACCGACACTCCCAGCACCGCACTCATCGAGCCGCCTCTTAACAGACAGTTGCGCTCCCCCGACCCTCGTTCAGGGCGCACGTGAACTCGGTGAGTCTAGCGAACCACCTCGGCGGCAGCGCGGACGGTGCGAGCCGACCGCGGGCATCCAGAACTGGTCATACGTCCAGCTTTGCGGTGTCACCCGCGGCCCAGACCCCGGTAGCTCCAGCCGGCCGCGGTCCACTCGTCGGCGTCCAAGCAGTTGCGCCCGTCGACGATCGCCCTCGCCCGGACGTGGCCTTCGAGGTCCGCCGGACGAAGTGACCGGAACTCGTCCCATTCGGTGGCCAGCAGCACCGCGTCGGCGCCCGCGCAGGCCTCGGCGACCGAGGTGGCGTAGTTCAGGGTCGGGAACAGTCGGCGCGAATTGTCCAGCGCCTTCGGGTCGTACACGCTGACCACCGCGCCGTGCAGTTGCATCATCCCGGCGACGTTGAGGGCGGGCGAGTCCCGGACGTCGTCGGACTCCGGCTTGAACGCGGCGCCGAGGACGGCGATGTTCGCCCCGAGCAGCGACCCGCCGACCGCCCGGGTGCCCAGTTCCACCATCTTGGTGCGCCGACGCATGTTGATGCTGTCCACCTCCCGCAGGAACGTCAGCGCCTGGTTGGCGCCCAACTCGCCGGCCCGCGCCATGAACGCGCGGATGTCCTTGGGCAGGCAGCCGCCACCGAAACCCAAGCCCGCGTTGAGAAATCGGCGTCCGATCCGCGCGTCGTAGCCGAGCGCGTCGGCCAGCGCGGTGACGTCGGCACCGGTCGCCTCGCACACCTCGGAAATCGCGTTGATGAACGAGATCTTGGTTGCCAGAAAGGCATTCGCGGACACCTTGACCAGTTCCGCGGTCGGCAGGTCGGTGAGCAGGAACGGCACCTCGTCCGCGATCAGGTCGGCGTAGAGCTCCCGGACCAGCACTTCCGCCCGTCCGGACCGGGCCCGGTCGACGCCGAGCACCAGGCGGTCGGGACGCAGCGTGTCCTCGACGGCGAACCCCTCCCGCAGGAACTCGGGGTTCCACGCTACTTCGACCTCGTCGGCGGCGGGCGCGAGTTCCCTTGCTCTCGAACCGAGTTCAGCCGCCGTACCGACGGGGACCGTGGACTTGCCGACGATCACCGCGGGACGGTCGAGCAGCGGGGCGAGGGTGTCGATCACCGAGTAGACGTGCCGCAGGTCGGCGGCGTACTCCCCCTTCTTCTGCGGGGTGCCGACGCCGAGGAAGTGCAGGTCCGCGAACGCGGCGGCGTCGACGTAGGAGGTGGTGAACTGCAGCCGGCCCGCGTCGATGTTGCGCCGGAGGACGTCCGCGAGGCCCGGTTCATAGAAGGGGACCTCGCCGCCGGACAGCTTGGCGACCTTGCCGGGGTCGATGTCCACCCCGAGCACCTCGTGTCCCAGTTCGGCCATGCACGCGGCATGCGTGGCGCCCAGGTAGCCGGTTCCGAATACGGTGCAGCGCATACGTTCTTGGTAGTCGCCGCGGGTGAGCGGGGCGGGTACCGCACGCGATGGTCCGGGCAACAGCAGGTGTACATCCGGTTGCTGCGCGCCCGTCCGCCGAGCGTGCAGTTCCCGTCGCCCGTTCTCGCGCGACGCGACGGCAGGTGCACACTCGGCGCGCTACTGGCGGGTGACGGTCGTGCGGGACGCGCTACTGCGTCGGCGACTTCACGAAGTTCAGGTACGCCTTCGACGGCGTCGGGCCGCGCTGCCCCTGGTACTTGGACCCGACCGCGGCGCTGCCGTACGGGTGCTCCGCCGGACTGGACAACCGGATCAGGCACAGCTGGCCGATCTTCATGCCCGGCCACAGCGTGATCGGCAGGTTCGCGACGTTGGACAGTTCCAGGGTGATGTGCCCACTGAAACCGGGGTCGATGAATCCGGCGGTGGAGTGGGTGAGCAATCCGAGGCGGCCGAGGCTCGACTTGCCCTCGAGTCGGCCGGCGAGGTCGTCGGGCAGGCTGCAGAACTCCAGCGTCGAGCCCAGCACGAACTCGCCCGGATGCAGCACGAACGGCTCCCCCTCGGCCGGCTCGACGAGGCTGGTCAGCTCGTCCTGCTGCTGCGCCGGGTCGATGTGCGTGTACCTCGTGTTGTTGAAGACGCGGAACAACCGGTCCAGTCGCACGTCGACGCTCGACGGCTGAACCATCGAGTCGTCGAACGGGTCGATGCCCAGGCGGCGGGTCGAGATTTCGGAACGGATGTCGCGATCGGAGAGGAGCACAACAAGAGATTAGCGGTCTGCTAGAGTTGCCGCTCGCAGGGTGTTGAACCGCTCGATTGGCGGCAAAATGCCTGCATGCCGATGTAGTTCAATGGTAGAACATCAGCTTCCCAAGCTGAATACGCGGGTTCGATTCCCGTCATCGGCTCTCTAGGGTGTTCACCCATCAGGCTCGCTCGGGTTCACTTATCGGCGCGCCAACTGCTAGAAACAGGTCTTCTTGGTCGATCTGGCTCACTTCATACAGAGCAAGTGACTGTGCTCGCCCCGTTTCGACTGGGTGGCGGTTCTCGGGGCGGGGCCGCTAGGTGCCGTTCAGTGCAGTAGTTTTCGCGCGTGACGCGGATCCGTAAGAGACCCGATGTCGCAACTTGCTGTGCCGACGTTCAGGCTCGGGTTCCCCGAGGAGCTTGCCCCAGAAGTCGAGAGTGCTGCATTTGAGGCCCCAGTCCCGCAGGATCATCAGGTTGAGTGCGGCGAGGGTGAATCCGAGCAACAGCCGGTGCGCGGTGAGCCCGAACACTCGGTAATACCCCCGCCGCAGATGAAGGACGTTGTACTTCAGATCCCCGAACACGGACTCGATGCCGACCCTACGGTGATAGGACGCAAACCATTGCTTGGTTCCGTGCGGGAACGGCATGCGAGTTCGGGGTTGATCCTCGTTGCGGATCGTGACGGTCTTGCAGCACGCGCACGGATCATCCGGCTTGCGGCGGTCGCATTGCACGGTCGGGTGTTCGTATCCCAGCCTCATCGATCGTGGCGACAATGGGCTTCGGATACTGGCGTGCCATACTGCGGGGTTCCGAAACCTCTGGGTGCCGTCGGATTGCCTAGCTCCGTGGGGCACGAATGCATACTGAGCGCGGGTCTCCCGCAGTTCCTGTGCGCGTGCCAGTTCGGTCACAGTCATGTCCCTACTGATTTTCGGCAGCTTCCACAACCGTTTAGGCAGGCATGTGGTGTACAGGGTTCCGTCGATCCAGATCGCGCCTGGGACAGGGCCGGGGTGTATTCCGTACTGGGCGGGGTGAAGGTCGACGATGGGGACGTACCCGCAGCGATGCAGAGGCAGTGCGTATCTCCAGTCCTTGGTGTTGTTGTAGGCGCGGTCGCAGATAACTTCGCGCGGCTGAGGGAGCTCACCTGCGGCAAGGACGGCGATCAATCCGGCTGTGCCGCGGTGGTATCCAGCTCGCGTGACGTGCAGACCTCGCGCCACGTGCGGGACCGGTCCGGCGCCCGGCTTGCTTGGGACATCGGTGACGACATGCGCTTCGAACCCGATGTAGATCTCGGTTTGGCCAAATCCGGCACTACGGTGCGCTGCGAGAGCATCCCCATCGATTGTGTATTCGGGCTTCCCATCGATTGTTGACCTGGGAGCGGTGGGCCGGCGATGGCGGCGCGGCGTATGCGGCGTCGTGTCGGCGCCACCGCTGTCGGGGTCTCCCTCCGGAAAGTCGGAGTCATCGTCGGCATCGACCTTCGAATAGCGTGGTCTGGCCCAAGTCTCGACGTCCGTGCTGTCGACCGCCTCAGCGCCAGTCGGTGGGTTCCCGAGCAGCGAGGCGGTGAGCAATTGTTGCGCCAGCGACGCGGCGCCCCAGTCGTCGCTGCGGTCGCAGGCCCGGCACAGTTTGGCGAATCCGTCACACACCATCTTGTAGGTGATGTCCGCGCCTTTGTCTAGCCCGACGGCTTTGCGTTGAGACGGGCTCCATCCTCGGATGGTGGCAGTCACCATGACCAGATGCATATCCACGGTCAGCATCGGGGTGAGCAGGAACGCCACGATGGGGGCGTCCCCGGTCAGTATCCGTTTCGCGCCGGCCTTCTTGGCGAATACCGTGTTGACGAATGCGCGTGCGCTGCAGTGCTCGAGGACCGCTACGGCTCGTTTGAACTGCCAAGTCTCGCAGTGGTTCACCCGGGTGTCGATGTCGCGGAACGGGCGTGCGCGACGCCGTGTCATGGCGGGACCGCCTTGGTGATGAGGTCGAGCAGTTTCGGGTTCGAGCTCGCCGGAGGCATGGGCGGCACCCAGTCGAGCAACCTGCTCAGGGTGTTCTGCGAGGTGCATCCGAACAGGTCCCTGAAGACGGGGAGAGAACCGTCTGGATCATCGTCACCGCCCAGGTCGCGCGGAGCCGACTCACATGCAGGGGCCGCAACCGTGTCGGAATCTCGCACTTGCCGAGGAACGTCGAGAGGTACTCACTCCGCGGCGGTGGTTCCCGGAACAGGTGCGCTCGACCGGTGCGGGCGGCGCATTCGGCGACGATCGGCGCGTACCGGTCGAGGACAGGGACCGTCCGGGCGTGGGGACCGCGCACACGGACGGCCAGGTGCGATCGACGGCTGACGACGTCGTCGCCAGTGGCTGCTCGGATCTCGGAGGTCCTCAGTCCCGCGCCGAGCCCGAGTGCCAGTACGCACGACAAGGCCGTGGCTGCGGAAGGTGTTCGCCTGCATGTCCACACATCGGAGTAGACGACGTGTCTGGCCGTCGGTGTACGGCCGGTATTCCGTCGAGGAGTGCAGGACCTTGCGCGGCGGTTCCCAGGGCGCGATTCGGGTGATACGCCGTGACAGGGTCGTCAGTGTCGCTCGGCGCGATGATCGGGTGGCCTCGGACAGTCCGGGGAGAGTCACCGAGTAGCGGTTGACCGTCGCCGGATGGAAGATCTCTTTGACGTCGAGTTCCATTCCCTGCTCGACAGCCCAGATGACCATGGACGCGACTATCGCCATGCGGTCCCCTGCGACCTTCGGTATCGACGTGGGTTCGAATCCGCGTCGCACCGCGTCGCGGACGAACGGACCGATCTCCTCCCACAACTCCGCCCGCACTCGGGGAGTGAAGAGGTCGATGGCTTCCTGCTCAGTTCGAGTCACTGTCGTACCTCACCTCGCATCCGACGCCATGCGGGCGAACCGGCTTCCGGCGCCGGCAGATACGGAATCAGATCCGACAAGGTCTTGCCGCTCCGGATACCCGCGACCGAGAAAATCTCCGCCACAGAACAATCGGCCAGCACATGGGTCAGCCAGGTTGACCGCAGGCGCGCCACCGTCAATTTCGGTGACGAACGTGCGCACTCGAACGAGGCAACGAGCGCGGCGGCCTGGTCCCGTCCGCTGCGCGTCGACGCCACCAGCGGTCCCCTGCCGGCGCCCCGGCACACATCGCGGATCCTCGGCACCATGCGACGGCGAACCGGGACCACCCGCCGCCGCGGCGTCGACCCGAGGCGCACCGCGGTCACTCCGCCCACCTTGACCACGTCCGAAGCGGTCACCGCGAACAACTCCCCAGACCGCGCGCCAACCCCCAACGTCAGCGCCAGAACCGCGGTCATCGCCTGCACCCGGAACGGACCGTTCTGACGGGTCGACCACCTCCAGAACGCGGCGACCTCGGCATCCGTGTAGGGCGGCGACAACTCCTGCCGCGACGAACGCTCACCGGGCGGAGGCCACGGCGCCCGAACCGTCACGGTGCGAGCGATTCGCCGCAGCCGTGACATTTCCGCCGCCCGCGACGTCGGCGCCAACTCCCTCATACCGACGAGCCGATACCGCTCGAGCACCTCCGGGGTCAGAACCACCTCGCGATCGAGGACCAACCCGTCGTCGAGGGCCCACACCGCCAGGCGTGAGAGCACCTTCATCGCGTTCGCAGCCTGACTGTGCAGCGTCGGACCCGACAACACCACCGTCTCGCGCACCCACGGTCCTGCCACCGCCCACGCGTCTGTGGCAACCGATCGTGGTTCAAAGCACCTGATACACACCGCAATCGCCTCAGGATCATCGATGCGGCGACGGTACGCCGACATCATCGATCACCACGGTCAACGGTGAACGACAAGGTTCTTGATTGCCCTGGTCCCGCCAGGGCGCAGAGGAGTACTGTCATGAGTAGTCACCACCTCATGAGTCATGTTGATCCGCGCAGGATCATGATGGAAATCTACGAAGGACACCGAATTCCAGTCGGTGTCCTTCTCGGATTCAGAGACGAATTTCGACCACCACCTCATCACGAGACACAATCACGAGACACAGGCGGATGGACCGGCAGGGGCGCGATCACCCGGGACACGTCCTGTTTGGCCCCAGGACGTGTTGACGGACCTAAGGTGCTAGTAGGGAGTCACCTGCGAAGGTGGCTATCACCCACAGTAGTCGCAGAATTCGGACATGGAGCTTCCCGAAGAAGATCGAACTGCGAACCCGTGACCTGCCCCATAGGCTGGTTTCCAGATTCGGTGATGAGTCGACGACAGTGCGCTGAACGCGATACAGCCACCGATCTCACGACCTCAGTTCTTTGATCTGCCCGATCCATGCCACCAAGCGCACCCTGACCGAAATGATGACCCTTCGAAATTGAACCGTCTGTGAGTGTTGGCAGTGGCTGGCCCGGGGCCCACTAGTCAATCCAACACCACCATGACCAGCCGCGACATGTCCGCCGCCAATGACAGAATCCTCCCATGAACAACCCCCTGCTGGCCTACCTCGCAGAGTTCCTGGCCGTCGTGGCCGTTGTTCTGCTCGTCCCGGCATACCGCAATCTCCGGAAGCTCAACCACTACAGTCCAGTCGGCATCCCGGCGGGCACTGCCGTCCGCCAGATGGCTGCCCTGCGGTGGCGCGCAATCCTCTACGGCGCCTATGCGGCTAACGCCGGAGGTGCTGCTTCGCTCGCGCTGTACGGCCAGAAGACCAACCAGACCACTTCCACCTGGCTCATCATCCTCATCTTGATCGCCGGATTCATCGCCCTCGGTGCGGGCTGGTTTGCAGTCAACCGCGCCGTTCAGACCCAGATCCCCAAGGTGATCGACGAGTCCCGCCGACTCGAAGACGCTGGCGGGCACCGCGACTGAACCAGCTCTGACGGCCCCGTCGAAAGACAGCGGCAACCCTCACTGTGATCCGTCACGGGTTTCTCGCCGGCCCCTATGCTGACGACTAATCCGACTGCACGGCCGGTGGCCGAGGGGTCTGCTGCACGATCAGGTGACCCGGCGGCCTCACCGGTCGCATGCGGGGCCGCATCGGGGTTCGAGGCGTTCCACTAGCTGACGCGAGCGACCACATGGCGGACGGCGCAACTAACCAACCAGCACTGTTCAACGGCCGAGGATCGACCTGCGATCATCACTGCCGTGAGCTACGACCCCGCCACCAACATCTTCGTGACCGACGCCGCGCTTGCCAAGAATGACCCACGTCCAGACCTGCTCGAACGTGAGTGGTTCGCCATGCAGGTTGCACAGCGCATCGCACAGGCCAGCACCGGGGACAGTGTGGTCTTCGGTCTCGCGGGACCTTGGGGTGCTGGCAAGACATCCACACTGACTCAGATCAGAAATGCCCTTGCCGATGTCCCGGATGACTGGGCGGTCGTCGAGTTCACCCCATGGGCCACCAACAACGAGTTGGCCTTGACCGAAGAGTTTTACAACACGATCGCATCCGCACTCGACGACAACAGAGGAAGAAAAACTGAGAACGGAAAGAAGCTGCTCAACCTAGCCGCCCCGATACTCGCGGCCGGGGCTCAAACCCTCTTCACCGGTTGGGTGGAAAGCAAGTTCGGCGAAGGCATCATCCAGAAGACAGTAGACGCGGCCACGGAGGCGGGAGCCGACACTGCAAAAGAGTTGAGGTTCGAGGAGAACCCATTCGCCGAGCGCTTCGAGAAGATCTCTCACTTCCTTGAAGAACTGGGGCTCCGCGTACTCGTCATCGTCGACGATGTCGATCGCCTACACCGCGATGAACTGCTAGCCGTCATGAAAGCCGTGCGACTGCTCGGGCGATTCAAAGGTGTGCACTACCTGCTCTCGTACGACACTCAGACCGTCACCGACGTCCTCACCCACACCGATCTCGCTGGTGGTAGCCGCCGGCGCGCCGAACAGTACCTCGAAAAGATCGTCCAGTACCCCTTCCAACTACCGCCGATCCAGGACGTCCATCTCGCCAACGTGATCGACAAACGTCTTCGCGAACTGGCCGAACGGGGCGGCTACGACACCGACCGCAGCGAGCAAGACCTCGAAGTCCTGCTAGCGCGGCTGCCCCTCGATCACCTCACCCTGCGCACGGTCTATCGACTGTTCGCCCAAGTCGATATGATCCTCGCGCTGATCACGGAGAAGGGCTCGACAGCCCGGCCCTGCGACGAAATCAACCTCCTCGACGCCATCCTCCTCACCTACTTACGGCTTGAGCACCACGAGCTCTATCGCCATTTGGTCACATGGAAGTCAGATCTCACATATCAGACTGGGAAATCAGTCGACGTGGATAAGGACCACAAACGCGCGACCATGCTACGAGAAAAGATCTCGATCACCATCGACCCGGAAGGCAAGAACCCAACTGATACACAGCGCGCGCTCACGGTGCTGCGCGCCCTATTTCCTGAGGCCGTTCCCCGCGTCGACGGATCGTACCGAACGATTCCAGAGGCGGCCCCACTCCAGATTCGGCAGCCAACCTATTTCGACCGCTACTTTGCGTTCGGGTTCCCAGCCAAGGACATCCGTGACAGGAGCATCCGCGCCGAACTCATCACACTGATCAACACCGGCGATCTCCCCCGCGACTCCGTCATCCGCGCGCACGCGCATGATCGGGTGAAAGGCCCCCTCCTCCGCACCAAGATTCGAGACAGCATTGGACCTGCAATGGAGCAGGTATCCGACCTGTCTCACTGCGGAGATGCCGCGCGTACCTTGACCCGGCTCACCACCGACCAAGAGCGGCGGGAACCAGTCCTGCACGCATGGTGGGCAGCTGTGACCTATCAGCTCTGGACCAAACTCGAACCAAGGACAGCAAGCGCCGCCGTGTCGGCCTATCTCGACGAGTTCGGGGCCGACATGGCTGCAATTTCCGCAAATATTGGATCTCCTTCTCCAGAAATGCCGTTGGCCATTGCGACACAAACCGTGTGGGACCGAATTCACGACGAGGTTGTCGACGCATTCTTTGATATCTCCACGGAGTTGCCTGAACGCAACGCCCTGACGCAGCACCAGTACTGGATCGAAAATCGCCCGCTGCTCCACATGAAGGTGAGCGACAGCATCGAACAGCGCGCAGCGAATCAAGGCGGGCTGGACCTGATCGGGGCCGCAACACGCCTTGTCACTGTCCAATCTTCTTTCAATGGTTCCAAGAGAAGGCGCTATCTCGCGGGCCCCAACATCCATTACTTGACGAGCCTCGTGCCTCGCGAAAACTGGCCAAGCAACCAGATTCCCGACACCCTGATTCCCGACGTCGATCGGAGTGATTTTTCCTACGACAGCCGCCGGAATTTTGCGGCCAACGCCATCTTCGAGAGCACTAGTGACTAGCCTCAGCAGCCTTGATCTGGAACGGCCCGATCCGGGCGTATAGGACTCGTACAGCGCTAAAGCTGATCCCGTTCACCGTCGGCACCCAGACCACATCCGGCGGCAACTCCAGCTCAGCCCGTTCGACTTCGGATCGTCTGGAAGCTGACCCCAATGCACAGCAGAGCGGCCCCGGTGTCGGGCCGCTCTGCATCAGTTCGTGGGACCGGCCCGGTTGCTACGGGCCGGTCCTCCAGTCGACCTACCGGGCGAGAGACCGACACCACACCGCAACCACAAACCTCCCACGCTCCCCCACCGGCACCGAACCCACCCACGCCACGCCACGCCCCCGAAACACGAAACGGCCCCACACCAGAAAGCAGGGGAGCCGCCCGACGACACAGTGTGGAGACGGCTACCGGCTCCTAGGGCTCACTCGCGGACCGGCTGAATGAACAGCGGCCGGACCCGCTCACCAAATGGGTGATCGAACCGATCCCACCCCAACGAACCCCAGAAACCGTGTGCGTCCTCGCTGTACGCGAAAAGCCGCCGATCTGCATGCCGTTCCTCCAGAGCGCGCACCACCGCAGTGCCAACACCGAGGCCACGCGCCGCGGTAGCCACCTCGACGAGCTGGATCTCCAACCTCTCCGGGCCGAGCTCCGGCACCCCCACGTGCTCCGGGTTGATGCCCCCAGGGTCATCCAGCTCAACGCGGGCCACCTCCGCATCGCCCTCCATCACCTGCACGTACCAGGCGTCACCGCGGCGACTCGGCCTGTTCCACCAGTCCTCCCTCTCGTACGACACCGCGCGGTCGAACGGCGGACACAACCAGCGGTCCGCACCGAAATGATCAATCAACACCAACGTCATCACATCAGTCTGAGACCCCTGAGACATTCACCGATACGCGGTGCCTCAGGAGGGACGCCGACTCGGACGATCGTCAGCACTGCACCTGCACCACTCCGCCGGCCTCCCAGACCTGAGCACCCGGACACATGCCATCACACCAGGTCAAACGGCCGCAGAGCCGCCCAGATACTGTCGTCCGATGCAGCAACCGAGGGAAGGGATCAACCTAGTGCAACGGTTCTGGGCCCGGTATGCCGTTCTGCTGATCTCCGCTGCGATCGCTATGACGATCGTTGTCGCGCTCACACTCTGGTGTCCCCCGGTGCACCGTGGCGCTGAAAGCGTGTGGGCGGAGGTCACGACCGCCAAATGGTTCGCCAATGTCGGCATTCCGACTGTGGTCGCGGGAGCCGCGGTGGTGGCGGCCTGGCTTTTCGTTCAACGCCAACTCGCTGAGAACCGTCGCGAGGTACGCGCGGCATTGAACCGTGAGCATGCCAACCGCTACACCACCTCCGCCCGTGCCTCGCTTGCCGATCTCCACGAGGTCATTCGGGATTTCTATGTGGCGCGCTCGATCGACTACCAAACGTACGTCGACCGCGCCGTCGCCATCGCAAACGACCTCATACGCACAACTGCAGATCTCCAAGTTCAGATCGGCATGACCGACTACGTCCTCGCCGCTGGCACTGTCGTCGAAAGGCTGAAGGTGAGGCTCCAGGGAAGCGAACGTTTCCAGTTCTATGTAGACCTCGGTTGGGCCGAAGGAGTTTCCACCGGGGTCCCCGCCCGTCAAGCCCTGGTGGACCACACCGCCATTCTCGCGGTGAACCAACTACGCCAGGTGATCGTTGACATCGAAAAGTGGGATGGGTTGCCAGATGGTTCACGTTCGTACCGAATCCCCGACGCCCTCAATCCACTCCCGATGTTCTCGCACGCCCCGACGGACGGTTCCGACGTCGATACCGCCATCGCGAAATGGCAGGACCACGAGCGCGAAGTGATTGACGAGGAAGCGGAGAAGCACCGCTGGTCGCAGCCCTAGCCTCCGGAACGGTCGAGATGACGGGCATGCTCGGGCTCTATCCCGGACGGGTGTAAGTGAATACCACCGTCTTCTCCCCAGACACCGACTCGAACCCCTCAATTCCGCGGATGACGCGTAGATCGAGACCTGGTCGCCGGCGACGTCGTTGACTCCTCGGGATACGGCCTACTAGTTCGGATACCGGGCGTTGAACTCGTACCACGGTCCGTCGATGTGCCTGCTCTCGAACTTCTCATACATGCCGACCCCGCCGGGTGCCCCTGAGGGTGAGTACACCCATCCTCCGATCGCGAATTGGAAAGCCTGGTCGGAGTCGTGGAAGTCGATCGCACCGCTGCCGTTTCCCTTGTGCATCGAGATCGTCAAAGATCCGACACTCACGTCAAATGCCTGGGATTCCGTTGAGGCTGAGAACCTTTCGGCAGCTGCATCAAAGTCGCTGCGCGCGGAATGGAAGGGTAAGTCCCCTGGGGTGGTGGGGATCGGGTGAGGCGTCCCCGGCCCTGGCCTGGGGTGTGTCGCTCCCCGGCAGTGGGTGGGCCATCGCGTAGTGGTGAACGAGTTACCTACCACAGTGACTCACGCACAGGAGCTACGCGATGACCCATGAGCATTCTGCCCTGCTGGCCCGCCTCGACGCCCTCAAGGGCGCCGATGTGGGATCCGTGTTCGCCGAGCTGATCCGCGCCGGCCTGCAGGAGCTGATCGAGGCCGAGGCCACCGAAACCCTCGGTGCCGGCCGCTACGAACGCACAGACAACCGCACCACCCACCGCAACGGACACCGCAGCAAGACGGTGTCGACGACCAGCGGGGACGTCGAACTCAAGATCCCGAAACTGCGGGCGGGCACGTTCTTCCCGTCGCTGCTCGAACGCCGTCGGCGGATCGACAAGGCGTTGCACGCGGTGATCATGGAGGCCTACGTGCACGGCGTCTCCACCCGCAGTGTCGACGACCTCGTCGCCGCCCTGGGCGTCTCCTCTGGGGTGTCGAAGTCCGAGGCCTCGAGGATCTGCGCCGGCCTGGATGCCGAGGTCGCACGATTCCGGGAACGCACACTGACGCACACCACCTTCCCGTACGTCTACCTCGACGCCACTTACTGCAAGGTCCGCGTGGGGGCACACGTGGTGTCCCAGGCGTTGGTGGTGGCCACGGGGGTGTCGATCGACGGCACCCGCGAGGTCCTCGGCACCGCCGTCGGAGACTCGGAGTCGTTCGAGTTCTGGCGCGAGTTCGTCGCCAGCCTCAAGGCTCGCGGCCTGGCGGGGGTGCACCTGGTCGTCTCAGACGCCCACGCAGGACTGAAAGCCGCTGTCACACAACAGTTCAGCGGTGCTGCGTGGCAACGCTGCCGTGTCCATTTCATGCGCAACCTGCAGGGCGCGGTGCACTCGAAGCACGTGCCACCGGTGATGGCGGCGGTCAAGACGATCTTCGCGCACACCGACCCGATCGAGGTCGCCGCCCAGTGGGATCAGGTCGTCGACACCCTCACCTCATCGTTCCCGAAGGTCGCCGCGATGATGGAGTCCGCCAAGCACGACGTGCTCGCGTTCACCGCGTTCCCGCGGGCGCACTGGCAGAAGGTCTGGAGCAACAATCCGATCGAGCGGCTGAACAAGGAGATCAAGCGCCGCGCCGACGTCGTGGAGATCTTCCCCAACCCGGCCGCGTTCCTGCGCCTGGCGACCGCAGTGGTGATCGAACAGCACGACGAATGGCAGGTCACCCGACGCTATGTCTCCGACGTCAGCATGGACGAACTCCGCGCGGTGATCGCTGCGAAAGAACAGGCCGCCACCGGCCCCGTCCAGTCGGCGGCGCCGGCGCTCGAAATCAGCTAGCATTCACCATGACTCGTCGATCACTACGCGATCTCGCACCTGATCCGAAGTCCACCACCCCATGGGGCACTATCGAATCCGAGGTTCTCGCCACAGGCTTGACCTTCCCCGAAGGCGTGCGCTGGCACGACGGAGCACTGTGGTTTTCCGACATGCACGACCATCGACTGATGCGACTGGTCCCCGGGTCGGAGCCCGAGACGATCGCCACGGTGCCCGGCCGTCCATCCGGCATCGGCTTCCTCCCCGACGGCACACCGCTGGTCGTCTCCCAGCAAGATCGGAAGGTGCTGCGCGTCGAAGCAAACGGCACGGTCGAGCATGCGAATCTGTCCGGTCTCGCCGAGTGGCACTGCAACGACATGTTCGTCGATGGACAGGGCCGCGCCTACGTGGGCAACTACGGCGACGACTCGGCGCCGCCGGATGCGCCCCACCCCACCGTGTTGATCCTGATCGAGCCGGACGGCTCCACCCGCGCCGTTGCCTCCGATCTCTGGTTCCCGAACGGGATCACCGTCACCCCCGACGGGAATACCCTGATCGTCGCCGAGACCCGTTCTGTTCCCGGGCGTCTCACGGCCTTCGACGTCGGCGCCGATGGCGACCTGACCGGCCGCCGCGTGCTCGCTGAGTTCGAGGGCGGCTTCCCGGACGGGCTTGCCGTCGATGCCGAGGGAGCGGTCTGGGTCGCCTTCCCGTTCGGCGACGAGCTGGTCCGGATCACACCTGACGGCGTGGTCGACACCCGACTTTCCTTCCCCAGCCCCTACGCGGTTGCACTCGGCGGCCCCAGCGGCCGTGAGCTGTTCGTCGCCACGGCGCCCAATTGGGAGCCGGAGGAAGCTGCGCGGCTGCGAGCCGGCGCCATCCACCGACTCGAGGTCGAAGCGCCAGCGCCGGCACCGTGAAACGTCCTGAGCCGATTCGCATCTCCGGAGGGTCGAGGAACTGGACACGGGGCCGCGAAATCGACACCGGGACAACAGGATTATCGCTGCCGCAGATGTGGTCGAATCCGCTACCGACCGGACGAGCGATATATATGGTTTCCACGACGTCGCGCGGCGTCGACAGAGCACGAACGGAGACGGTCATCTTGAAGCGTTCAATCATCGTTGCGTTGGCCAGCGCCACCATCGCCCTCGGCACTGCGGCTTCGGCATCGGCCGCGCCCGCCAACCTCCGATATCCGACCGATGTCGCCGATTCCGGGAGCAGCGACTTCTTTCACGCAGCCCCTGGCCAGAATTCGGGATCCACCGACCTCGCGAACAGCGTGGCCCTGGCTCCGTTTGATCTGCTGTGCAGGCTGCTCACCGGCGAGCCGCTCTTGGCCTGTGTTCCAGACAATTTGTGACGCACGGACGGTTTGGATCCGTCGAGGTACAGGCGGCCGCTCACCCCCGGGGCGCCAGTTCGCGCGGCACCGCGATCACGTCGACGAGCGCACCCGAACGCCAGACGGTGATTTCCATCGGCCGGTCTATCGCGTTTTCGATCATCAGCGACTGCAGGGCGGTCGCCGTCGCCACGTCCGCGCCACCCGCCGCGACCACGATGTCCCCGGCGCGCAGGCCGGCACGATCCGCGGGACTGCCCACGACGACCTGCGCGATCCTCATGCCCGAACGGCGCCCTGTCCTCGCGGCCAGCACTGCCGGAAACGGCGTTTGCGCTCCCGCGAGACCAAGCCAGGCCCGCCGCACCCGCCCGGTCGACATCAGCGTGGCGATCAACCGGCGCGTTGTGGCATTGATCGGCACCGCCAGGCCGACACCGACCCCTGCCACCGCGGTGTTCACCCCGACCACCCGGCCGGCGCTGTCGGCGAGCACCCCTCCACTGTTGCCGGGGTTCAGAGCGGCATCGGTCTGGATCACCTCGTCGACGACCCGACCCTCGCTGGTGGGCAGCGAGCGGCCCAGGGCCGACACGATGCCCGCGGTCACACTGCCGGCCAGGCCGAGCGGGTTGCCCACCGCGACAACCAGTTGCCCCACCTGCAGTCGCGCCGCGTCACCCTGCTCCAGCGGCGCCGGCACGGCTCCGCGAGCACGAAGCACCGCGAGATCCGACAACACGTCGCAGCCAACGACGTCCGCGCGCACCTCGGTGCCGTCCGCGAACGCCGCCTCGATACTCGACGCGCCCGACACCACATGCGCGCTGGTCAGCAGGAAGCCGTCTGCGGTCAGCACGCTCGCGCTCCCAGCGCCGGCTCCTCCCGGCAGCATCACCCGCAAGCTGGCAACACTGGGGAGCACCCGCTGCGCCACCGCCGTCACCACGGCCGAGTAGGCGTCCAGCGCATCATCATCTGCAGCCATGCCTCGTGGAACATCCGTAGTGGCCGCCGTCATACCCGATTTCGCCCACGGCGGAGCCCGCGCTCCCGACGCCGTCAGATGGCTCACCTCGCAGACCTCTGCGTCGCCTGTGTCGACCCGCATGCAGGCGACAGAGACCTGATGTATCGGGTGTTACATTAGATCCAGTGACCTTTGATACCGCCGAGGATGGAGTGCGGTGATGTCCTCACCTGCCACCGACCGTGCGGCCGCGCCGCCGTGGCGGATGTGGCCGCTGTACGCGGCGGGCTTCACCACCGCGTTCGGCGCCCACGGCATCGCCGCCAACCTGGGTTCCGAGACCGGTGGCCTGCGCGAGTCCCTGCTGTATCTGGGTGTGTTGCTCGCCCTCTACGACGGCGCGGAGCTGGTGCTCAAGCCGGTGTTCGGTTCGATCGCGGACCGGATCGGTGCCCGCCCCGTGCTGATCGGCGGGCTGGTCGCGTTCGCTGCCGCGTCGGCGGTGTTCGTCGTCGTCGACGACCCCGGTTGGCTGTGGCTGGCCCGGCTCGGCCAGGGCGCCGCGGCGTCGGCGTTCTCGCCGTCCGCGAGTGCCCTGGTGGCGCGGATGAGCCCGAAGACGCAGCAGGGCAAGGCCTTCGGCAGCTACGGGTTCTACAAGAGCATCGGCTACACCCTCGGCCCTCTGCTCGGCGGTGTCGTGGTCTGGGTGGGTGGGCTGTCACTGCTGTTCGGCGTCATGGCCGTCCTCGGCGGCGCGGTGGCGGTGTGGGCGGCGTGCGCGGTCCCGACGGTTCCCCCGTTGCCGCGCTCACGGCAGACCCTCTTGGACCTGGGCAGGCGGCTGTCGGAGGGATCGTTCCTGCGGCCCACCGCGGCGCTCGCCGCTGCGACCGCAGCCCTGTCCGTCGGTGTCGGTTTCCTTCCCGTCTCCGGCGCCGCCGCCGGCCTCGGCCCGGTCGTCACCGGGGCGGCGGTCTCGGTGCTCGCGCTGTGCGCGGCGGTGGTCCAACCCCGCGCGGGTCGCGCGTTGGACGCGGGACGCCTGACGACCAGGACCGGTATCACCGCCGGCCTGGTGATCACCGCGACGGGACTGGCCTGCGCGATGCTGCCCGGCCTGGTCGGGGTGCTGGTGGCCGCGGTCGGGATCGGTGTCGGCACCGGGCTCATCACGCCGGTGGCGTTCGCGGCCCTGGCGACCTCGACACCCGAGGAGCGGATGGGGCAGACGATGGGCGCCGCCGAACTCGGCCGCGAGGTCGGCGACGCGGGCGGGCCCCTGCTGGTCGCCGGTGTCGCGGCGGCGGCAACGCTCACCGCGGGCTACGCAGTCATCGCCGTGCTGATCGGGGCGTCCCCGGCGGTGGTGACACGACGCGGTCGCGGGCGCAACGCCGGCTCTCGTGCACCGTCCGAGGCGTCGCCGAAACGGTCTGTGCCGCAACGCGACCAGTGACCGGTCGCCGACGCGTGGGCCCGTGGCCGGCCCAGGACGTCGGCCGGCAGACCCGGTCTCCCGACGGGGCCGGACGGGACCGGAGACTCGTGGCCAGCGGCTGTCGCGGCCCCCACCGTTCGTCAGTTCGGGATGGCGCCCGCCTGCCTCAGCGCCGCGACGAGCTGCGCGACCGTCGGTGATCCGTCCGCTCCGTCAGGTGTTCGGTACAGACGACACGACAGCCCGACAACGGCACCGGGCTCGGCAAAGGGATCGACGCCGTCGATCAGCACCGTCGGCGAACCGGTGAACGCCGTTGCCTCGGCGTCGTCGACGGTCTCGACCTGCCGCAGGCGGACGGCGATGTCAGCCCTTCCCATTGCGGCAAGGGCCTCGTTCAGGCGATCGCGAGCGGTGTGCCAATTCGGGCAACCGTCGAAGTACACCACCTCGACTTCCATAGGTCGATGATGCGCCGCTATCCGACGGTGTCGCCAGTCGGCGGGCGGCTACCAGGCGGAGCGGCGGGACTCGGGATCTCCGCGTGCGGACGGGGGTGGCCGCCGTGCACCGTGGCGTTTCGGGTGAACGGCGCCGTCAGGGTGGGCAGGACATGCCGGCGGTTGACCGCCAACGCACAGACGGCGACGACGGCGTACACGCCGCACAGGACCAGGCGCCCCTCGGTCGAGGTGATCGGGAACTGCACCACAAACAGCGCCAACAGTGCCCACGCGGACCAGCGGTGGAAGCGCAGCACGAGGATCAGTGCAACACCCATCATGGTCTGCGTCGCGGTCAGCAGCATCTCCTCGACCTGGCGTCCGTCGAGGACCAGTGCCGATCCCCCACCGCCGGCCAGGTACGCCAGCGGGAGCGAGCCGACCAGCAGGGTCCACTGGTTGACCTTCGAGGAGATCAGCATCGCGATGGCGGCGGTGCCCTTGCCGCGGGAGGCGAAGATGATCGCGATGATGAACTCTGGGGCCTCGGAGGCGAGCGGGGCGAGCCACTGGACCAGCAGGAACTTGTCGATGCCGAGTTCGGTGCCCGCGTCGATGAGGCTGTTGGCGAACGGTTCAGCGCAGGCGAGGATGACCGCGGCCGCGACGACGAGCATTGCGATGACCAGGGTGCGGCGGGCCCGGTCGGGAAGGTCCCCGATGGCGGCGGCGGTGCCGATCAGGTCGGGCTCCTCGACGTCACCGCGGGTGAGTTTGTAGAGATAGAAGCCGAACCCGGCGAGCAGTGCGACACCGAACACGAGATGGATCTGGCCGGTCGCGGGAATCAGGAACGCGAAGATGCCCGCGACCAGGGAGGAATCCGAGTTCGACGCGGTTGCCGGGCTCGAGAGCGAGGGACGTGACGGGTTTGCCGGTGGCCTTCTTCGCCACCGCGATCGAGATCAACACCGCAATCAGGGTGAGCACGGCGATCGCCAGCCCCCCGGAGACGTCTATCTGCGCCGCCTCGGCCGCCCACGCGAGCAGGAAACTCGCGGCGACCACCGCGGCGCCATAGACGAGCAACGCCAGGACCGGGTTCGGGTGCATCCCCGCGACCCGCACGACCAGCGCGGGCAGGATGCATATCGCGGCAATTCCCAACGAGCGCAACAGAGTCCCCCGGCCGGCGGACATGACGGGTGGATCGACCTTTGCGGAATTCAGTGACATCGGTTTCGGGCCCTCGGGTCAACGGCCGAGGGGCTCATCCGAACGGGAAACCGGGAGCCCTCGGCCAACAGTGGTGTTGTCCGAAGGTCTCGCTCGCCGAACAGCTTTCACGCGCCTGTTCGGTGGATGACCGGGCACCACCCGGCGCCAGCATGTCGACCATCCGCCTCTGTCCACCGGTTTCCGGGCGATCCAGAGTGAACTACTCCCCTTCGAGAGGAGGGCTAGCGGCTCGATGCACATACGCAAACTCAGCCATGTCGCCTGAATTTCGTTTTGGAGTACAGCTTTCATCAAGTTCGTGAGCCCGAAACGCAGCCTGGGGCGGGCCGATCCCACCAGCCCGCGTTCCCGCACGCCCTCTGCATCGGCGGGTGAACTCGGCGCGCTGCGAACGGGTGCCGCCCCGGCGCCGACCGCTCCGCCATGCCGTCGCCGGTGGCCGAATCGTCGACATTCTCCGAGAGGCCTTGTGTATCGGGTGTTACATTTAGTCACGTGACTCCCGATACCGTGTCCTGGCTCGTCCTGGTCGTGAAGCTCCCGTCGGGGCCGACCATTCCCTCGCGGCACCGGGTGGCCGTGTGGCGTGAGCTGCGCCGGATCGGCGCTCTCGCGCTCAGCCAGGGCACATGGGCTGTGCCGGACGTGCCCGGCTTCGCCGCCGGCGTCACCCGGGTAGTCGAGCTCGTGGATCGCGGCGAGGGCGAGATCGTCACCCTGTCGGCGAACGGCCGCGACGACACCGACTCGAGCCGGCTCGAAGCCATGTTCAACGCCGAACGCGCCGAGGAGTGGGGCGAGTTCCTCGCCGACTGCGGCAAGTTCGACACGGAGATCGACAAGGAGATCGCCAAGAACAAGCTGACGATGGCCGAACTCGAGGAGGAGGAGCACAGCCTCGAGCGGCTGCGGCGCTGGCATCGGGACCTCAAGGCCCGCGACCTGTTCGGGGCGGACGGCGCCGTCAGGGCCGACCGGCAGCTCGAACACTGCACCGAACGCCTCGCCGAGTACACCGAGCGGGTCTTCGCGGCGCTGCACCAACTGTGACCGGAGACTGAACCGGACGCGACGACGAACGTTGCGTCGCTCAGGCCACCGAGCTGCTGGCCTGGACGATGAGGTGTTCGACGAGCGTTATCAGAACGGACTTGCACGACTCGCGATCACGCGCGTCGCAAAGCACGACAGGGGTTTTGGTGTCGAGGTCGAGCGCATCGCGTACCTCGTCAGTGGTGTAGACCTGTGAGCTGTCGAAGCAGTTCACCGCGATCGCGAACGAGACACCGCGCCGTTCGAAGAAGTCGATGGCGGCAAACGAGTTCTCCAACCGGCGGGTGTCCGCGAGAACGACGGCGCCGAGGGCCCCGCGCACCAGCTCGTCCCAGAGGAACCAGAATCGGTCCTGCCCAGGCGTGCCGAACAGGTACAGAACCAGGCTTTCATCGAGGGTGATACGACCGAAGTCCAGGGCCACTGTAGTCGTGGTCTTACCCTCCACGCCCGACAAATCGTCGATGCCGGTGGACAATTCGGTGATCGTTTCCTCGGTACGTAGTGGTGTGATCTCACTGACGGAGGACACCAACGTGGTCTTACCGACTCCGAAGCCGCCGGCTACGAGGATCTTGACCGAAGCAGCCAGGTCGGCTGGGGACGCATTGTCAGGCATAGTGGTCTACAGCTTTCGGATTCCATCGAGCACTGCTTGCAGAATGTTCAGGTCGCCGATCCCGGCGATGTCGTTGTAGGAGTCGCTGCTGGCGGGAACCCGGAAGTTCAACATTCCCTCGGCGATGAGGTCGCCGACCAGGATTTTGGTAACCGCCAGAGGCAGATTCAGGTGCGCCGAGACCTCGGCCACCGACTGCGCAGTACCGCACAACTGAACGATCTCCGCGTACTCGGTTTCGACGTGCTGCAGCCGCGGAGCGGGAGACACGGTCACTACGAGCGTGAGCATGTCGAGATCGTGTCCCGCGCCCATCGTGCGGCCCCGCGTGACGGCGTACGGGCGGACCAGGGGACCGGCCGCGTCGTCGAACCACGATTGGCCTATACGTGTCACGGCAACCTACGCTCCGTGCCCGGCCACACCGCTGCGCGGATCGGCGGACAGATAGCTACCGACACGCTGCACAGTCAGGTTCATCTCATACGCGACCATACCCAGATTCGCGGTGTCGACGGCTTGCAAGGCAATACATGCGTTGCTACCGGCCGCCGTCACGAACAGCACCGCTTTCTCGAGCTCGATGACGGCCTGGCGGACGCTGCCGCCTTGAAAGCGCTGTCCCGCACTGCGTGCCAGCCCGTACAGAGTGGCCGACATGGCGCCGAAGTGCTCGGCGTCCTCACGGCTCATCGACGTGGATCGGCCCAGCAGCATCCCGTCGGTGGAAAGCACGACTGCGTAGCGCACCCCGGCAAGGCGGTTGACCAGATCGTCGAGAAGCCAGTTCAGATCACCCGAGTTAGACGTCGTCACCTTCACCTTCCTTCACCTTCCATTTCGTCCCTGTTTGCATACCCGAGTGGGGGTTCGGAATGCCTAGCCTGCTGGGTACCGTACGCGATGGCGGACATCAGATCTCGAGCCTGCTCCGCCGATCGTGGAGGCTCCTGCGCTTCCACCTCGAGTTGACGATCGTGCGCCAATTCCGGTGCCAGACTGGCCTGCCGACGACGACGAGGCAGGTCTGGGCGAACGTCACCGCCGTTGTCGGGCAACGGTTGCGGAGCGAGGGGCTCCGGTTCCACAGTGAGGGTCGGCAGCTCGTGCCACGGGGTTGCCACGGACTGTTCCGTGTACTCGGTGTGCGGCGCGCTGTCGATGCGGTCGAGGTTCGCCCACGCCCGCTGCGGGGCCACCGACTGCACCGGCTGTTCGGTCAGAGGCGCTGGAACTGGGGGCGCCAGTGTTGCGACACCCACTGCAGCCGAGGCAGATTCGACAGAAGTGAACTCCGGCATCGCGCCGGCCATCTGCCGCTCGGGTCGATGCCCGGCGAACCGATCTGGCTGATGGCCGGCCGTAGGTGTCGCATCGGCGGCGACCACAGAGTTCGGCACCAGCACGATGGCGCGAATGCCGCCGTACTCGGATTCGGTCAGCTGCACACTGATTCCGTGCCGTTCGCCCAGCTGTGAAACGATGAACAGGCCCAGGCGTGAAGTCGTCGAGAGCGTTTCGACTCCGAAATCCGGTGGATTGCGCAGCATCTCGTTCACGCGGTCGAGTTCCTCGACGGGCATTCCCATGCCCTGATCGGTGATCTCGATCGCAACCCCCTTGCCGACCACGTTGCCGCTCACTTCGACGCGCGACTGCGGCGGGGAGAACGCCGTCGCGTTGTCGACCAGTTCGGCGAGCAGGTGAATGAGGTCGGCGACCACGTTGCCGACGATGAACACCTGAGGCATGCGGCGGGTGTGCACCCGCGTGTAGTCGAGGCTCTCGCCGATCGCGCTACGCACCAGATCGACCAGTGGCACCGGACTCCGCCACTGGCGGCCGGGCTCGCCGCCACCGAGGATGATGAGGTTCTCGGCGTTGCGGCGTTCGCGGGTCGCCAGGTGGTCGAGTCGGAAGAAAGTCTCCAGCAGGGCGGGATCCTCTTGGCTTTGTTCAGCCTCGTCCAGGACCTCGAGTTGCCGGTGCACCACCATCTGGCTTCGGTGGGCGATGTTGAGGAACACCGCGCGCACGCCGTCGCGGGTCCGGGCCTCGGTGACCGCGGCGGAAACGGCCGCTGTGTGTGCGCGGTTGAAGGCCTGTGCCACCGAGCCGATCTCGTCGTCACCGAAGTCCAGGTGCGCGGCCTTGGGATCGATCTGCTCGCCCGCGCCCAGCTTGCGCATGGTTTCGGGCAGTTCGACCTCTGCCAGGTCCAGTGTTTCCTTGCGGAGGCGCTTGAGCCGCCCGATCAGGCGGTTGGCCAGCCACAGCGACAGCAGGAATGCCACGAGCGCAAGCGCGAGCACAGCGGCACCCGCCCACAGTGAGTTCGCCGCGGTGCGATTGCCGTCGTCGGCAGCGATCTGGTTCGCCCGGTCGTTCAGGCCGTTCCATGCACCGATCACGTCTTCAGACAGCTGTTCCTGCGCGGTGTGCCACTCGGCGAAGGTCATTGGCGGTTCTGGCACGACACCGCTCTTGTCCGCCTTCGGCGGATTGATGAGGTAGTCCTCCATCGCGGCCACCTGCTGCCAACCGGGAGAGGCCAGTACTGCCCGGAACTTCTCGGCCGCTGGATCAGCGGCCAGGTCGGCGGCGAGCTGCGGAAGTGCGATCCGGTAGGACCCGACCAGATTTCGATAGTCGTTTCGCAGCGGACCGCTGTTGAGCTGTCCCTGTAGTTCGGCAGCGGTGAGCGCGGCGGAACGTGACAGTCCCTCCATCGCGTGCAGGATGCGCACGCCATTGATGAGTGCGACGCCGACTTCGGCGTTGGGCGCGTTGGTGGTGACGAGGTTGGTACCGAGCGCAACCGCATCGAGAATCTTGTTGAAGAGCGCGTATGTGTCGTCGATCGACATTCGTCCCGCGTCGATCGCACCACGGATCTGGGGCAGGCTGGCGAGCAGGGTGTCGAATCCACCCGTATCGGCACCCATAGTGCCTTGTGACGCGCTCTGCAACCTCGACGAATAGGGGGCCAACTCTGCGAACGCGGCGTCGAGCCGGTTCCGTGCTGCGCCGAGCGCGGCCGGATCACCCCGTTCACCGGACAACTGCCACAACGACAGCATCCGTTCCTGCTGCACCCCGGCAACCACATCGCGAGCGCGGCTCACCGCATCCCGGTTCGCTTCCGCCCATTGTTCGGACTGTCGGCCCTCACGGATCAGGTAGCCAGCTGTGCCGACACCGATTCCGAGCAACGCCAGGCTGGGAACCAATGCGATGGCCAGGATCCGGGCTCGGATACCGAGGCGCACTTTCAACATCGGGGGAATATAACTGTTCGAATACCTAGCGCATACTTCGGCCTCACTCCCCCGATCTTTCTCGATTCGGCCGGGCCGCTTGGTGTTTAACCCTATCCTCGGGCGGGCCGCCGTGGAGTGCCAGTCGAACGAGTCTTTCCATTCGTAGTGCTTCCAGAGACGACGGCGGTCCGGGCCGATGGCGACGTCCCCGACGGCGTCCCGGTCGGGCGAGACCTGCTGCGCACCAACCAAATGGACTGGATGGGTGACCACCTGCCCGAGTCTCGTCTTCGAGGGCTCACAGCTCGTCGAGTGAGATCATGCCGTCCTGCACCGCGCGCGCGACGAGCGCGGCCTTCGTCGGTGCCGGCCGACCGACCTGGCGGTACTTGGCGCGGATGCGCGCGAGGTGAGTGTTGACGGTGCCCACGGACAGGAACAGGTCCACCGCGACGGCGTTCTTGGAATCGCAACGCAGCCATCCCAGCAGCACCTCGACCTCTCGCGGTGAAAGCGCCGGCTTCCGAAAGACTCGGGACGCCGAACATGCCTCCGGCCCTGGTGGCCGGTGGAGGTGTTGGTCGAGTGCGGCTGTCACGTCGGATCTCCCATCGTCTGCGGCGGAACAGGGGCTCGAACCGTCATGGCGAGTCCTCTGCGTAGGCAACGTCAGTGTTTACCCGGCGATGGTGACCGGCACTTCGCTTCACGGGAATGTGAGGGGCACGCCACGAGGGCCGGCACCTTGTCGGGTCCGTCACGTTCTGCAGTATTTCGCCTGCTCGGCCCGCGCAAACACGCCGAGCGGATGTGCCGGAAACCTGTCGGAGGGTCGTTCTACGCTGGGGCACAGCCGGATCGAGAAACCTCGTGACCCGAAAGAGAAGGGACCGACGATGGCATTGCCCACGATGACCCCAGAACAGCGTGCCGCTGCGTTGGAGAAGGCAGCCGCATCCCGCAAGGCGCGGGCCGAACTACGCGAGAGCCTCAAGTCCGGGAAGGTCCGATTCGAGGACGTCCTGGACAATGCGGAAGCAGACGAGATCATCGGCAAGACGAAGGTCCTCTACCTACTCGAGTCGTTGCCGCGCGTGGGCAAGATCAAGGCCCGCGAAATCGCCGAATCCGTCGGCATCACCGAGACCCGCCGCGTCGCCGGGCTCGGGCCTCGCCAGCGAGCGGAACTGCTCGCGAAGGTCGCCTGACCCTCCACCACTGAGCGGAAGGCACTCGCTGACCGCGCGGCGCGATCGTAATTCGGCATGCAGGTCGTTGCCGTCACGGCGCCGCGCGGTCAGGCGAAGCGCGGGAATCGCGGTGACGAACCCCCGCGCTCACCGGCATCCGGAGGTCCGGCCCCGTGAAGGTGCGGTTCCCGGCCTGGGGCACAGGCACTCCGGGCCGACGCGGACAGTCTCGTTCAACGAGACGCGGATCACATCCATGGGGGCTCTCGTGCTGTTCTCACCGTGATCGGCGAACGACGGGGCGGACGCTCCCCCGTCGCTGCCGCCGCGGAGAGAAGGGTGGACCGATGGGTCGTTCTGTACTGGGTAGGTGTGTTCGGCTGACGGCCGCGGCCGTCGCTGGAACCGTGCTGCTGGTGTCCTGCGCCAATTCCGGTGGCACCACCGACGCCGCGAACGGCGGCGGATCCGCCCAGAGCGGACTGGTCGGCAACCAGGACGCCGGGGACCCGGTCCGCGGCGGCACTCTCACCTTCGGCACGCATTCGGAGGCCGTCACCCTCGACCCGGCGAAGACGGCCGCCCGGGGTGGGTCGGGCGGCGCCGAGATGGCCGCCGTCTACGACGTGCTGATGCGCTACGACACGGGGACCAAGACGTACGCCCCCCAGCTGGCGAAGTCCTTGCAGGCCAGTGACGACCAACTGCTCTGGACACTGAAGCTGCGCGAGGGCGTGACGTTCAGCGACGGCACCCCGCTGGATGCCGAGGCGGTGCGCTGGAGCATCGACCGCTACACCCAGAACCGCGGCAACGGCAGCGAGGTGTGGCAGCTCAACGTCGCCGCCGTCGACACTCCCGACCCGTCGACCGTCACCTTCAAGCTGACGCGGCCGTGGCCCGAGTTCGAGGCGATGCTCGCGCTCGGGCAGGGCATGATCGTGGCGAAGAGCTCGGTGCAGGGCGACGCGTTCACCCCGGTGGGCGCCGGCGCGTTCGTGCAGGAGCGGTACGCACCCCACGAGGAGCTCGTGCTCAAGGCCCGGCCCGACTACTGGAACGGCGCGCCCTACCTCGATCGGCTCCGGGTCGTTGCGCTCAACGGCCCCCAGGCCACCTGGGACGCGCTCGCGAGCGGCGGCGTGCAGGCCGCGTTCCTTCGCGGCGACAGCGGGGTCATCGAGAAGGCCAGGGCCGCGGACTATCCCGGATACGTCAGCTTCCTCAACGCCGGCAGCGCGGAGATCATCAACAACCGCGCCGGCCGCCCGGGTGCGGACGTGCGGGTACGCCAGGCGATCGCGTACGCGGCGAACCCGAAGATCGTCGACGAGCGGGTCGACAGCGGCAAGGGCCTGCCGGGCGCCGAACTGTTCAACGATGCCTCCGACTGGCACACCGACGTCCAGGCGCTCGGGTACGACCCGGCCAAGGCCAAGCAGCTGCTCGAGGAGGCCAAGAAGGACGGCTACGACGGCAAGCTGAAGTACGTGGTGCTGCAGGAACCCCGCGACCGCGCCATCGGCCTGGCCGTGCAGTCCCTGCTGCAGGCAGTCGGCTTCACCGTCGACATCGTCTACGCCAACAGCGCCTCGGACGTCGTCAACCAGGTGTACGTCAAGCACGACTTCGACCTGGCGCACGCCGGAATCGGGCTGTACGAGTCCATCCCGTTCCTGGGCCTCTACACCACGATGCAGAGCCAGTCGAAGTCCAACACCGCGGGCTACGCGGATCCGGTGATGGACAGCCTGCTGGGCGAACTCCAGGCCGCGGGGACGACGGATGCCAAGCGCGCGGTGATCGCCAAGATTCAGCAACAGGCGAACGAGACGGTGCCCTCGGTCGTCACCAGCGCGATCCCCACCTTCGTCGCCTGGCAGCCGAAGGTCCACGGCATCGTCCCGGACGCCACCCAGATCACGCTGTTCGACAAGGCGTGGATGCAACAGCCCTGAGCCGACAGGTGACAGAAGCCGCCGCGGCCCCCGACGTGAGTCGGTGGTGCCGCGGCGGTTCTTCCGTCCTTCCTGCAGCAGGGCTCGGTCCGGTCCGCCACGCGCGTCGGGGCCGATCCCGTGGGCGCGGAGCCGACGGCCCAACTGGACGCCGCCCAAGAATCGATCGCTATCGGATCGACCTCCCGGACACACCGCTGAACGACGGCTGAAGACCCCTCGCCGGGCCCCGGAATCGAATCACCGGAAGTAGGACGCGTAGTCGCCGAATGGCACCTGGCCGGTAGGGCTGGACCTCACTGCGTCGGCAACCGCCGGAGGAATGGGAGCCCAGTGGGCAGGCATCGCGGCCGCCAGGGACGGCTTCAATATGTAGAGCAGTGCGAAGTTCACTGTCCACAGCGGCGGCGCCATCGACATGCCGACCTCCGAATTCACGCCTCCCTTGGTGTTGGTCACCAGTTGAGCCGTGCCCGACATCTGTTGTGCTGCGAAGCCGTAGACCGCTTGCACGGTGTACGCCGACCGGTAGAGCGCGATCAGGGAACGCGATGCCCCGTTGTCCCTCAACCAGGTGCCCACGAATCCACCCGGAGCGATCAACGAGTTCACCTGCCTCGTCGGCGCGTCCGCGTTGGCCGGGCTCTCCAGCAGTCCGCCGGTGTTCACGTAGAGCCCGTAGCTGGCCAGAACCGACGGCGTGGGACGGCCGTCGACGTTGGACAGGAGGGGACGGCCGTTCGTGTTGGTGAGGATCCGGGTGCATGCGTCGATCACCTCGGCAGCATCGCGGTTGCCGCCGACTCCGCCGCCGGTGACGAGGTCGCGATACTGGCTGTCGGACAACACGTCTGCCCTGTCGAGCCCGATCTGTCCGGCAATCTCGTCGGCTGCCTGCTGACCGAGTGGCTGGTTGAGCTGATCCGAACCGGTCATCAGCGTCGGTGCCAGGCGCTCGTAGCCGGGAGCCCCCGCGAAGGGGATCGCGAACCCGGTGTCCGCAGTGTCTGCCGCAGGTTCGCCTTTGGCTGTCTGGCTGGTGGCCAGAGCGAGAAGGCACGCTGCGACCAGTGACAGTACCGAGATGGCCCTGCGGTGGGGGGACGCACCGCGTCGATGCCCCTGGCCCGCCAACCCTGTGCCGCGCATACGTCAACCTCCCAGAACAACATGGGGCGATTCAACACAAGCTGCGTCCAAGTCAAACGCCACGATTGACACCATGTCAAGACCAGTCCGTCGACCGGCTCGTGCAGCACCAGGGGCCCAGCCCGCCCCATCCGGAACGGGCTGGACACTCAGGTAGCGGACTCGCTCGAGCGCTACGACATCGAGACGAAGCCGGCGCCGGCCCAGACCGCGAGGAGCCCGATTCCGCCGATTCCTGCGATGGTGCCGATCTGGCCGAGCTGTTCGTCCGAAGAACCCATGGATGTACTCCTTTGTCGAGGGGTGGGTTGTCGCACCGTGGCGCAGCGAAATGCGTTGCACGACTGGGTGACGCCACATTTGTACATGCCCCGTTCGCCGGCGCGAATTCCGGCACGTCGGAGCTTCGGAGTAGGACATACTGCGGGCATACCCATCGTCACCGGAGATCGGCACGACCCGCATGCGGCAACGAGCGAGCTAAGCGACCCGCGAGCCGCCAACCAGGGAGCGGAAATGTCTGAGGTGAAGGACCTGGCCCACGCCGAGCGAGCCCAGCTTGCAGTCCTCCTGCATTCACTGACGCCACAACAATGGCAGGCCCCGTCGCTGTGTGCGGGCTGGACCGTCCGCGACGTCGTTGCGCACATGCTCAGCTACGAAGAGCTGAGCCCGGTCAGGCTCGCTCGCCGGTTCGCTCGGGCCTGCCTGCGGTTCGACCGCGCCAACGAGATCGGACTGGCAGACCTCGCCGGGCACAGCCCGCAACAGCTGGTAGACCTGCTCGATCGCAGCATGCGACCCCGCGGACTCACCACCGGCTTCGGGGGCCGGATCGCGCTCGTCGACGGAATGGTCCACCAGCAGGACATTCGCCGCCCACTCGGCATCCCGCGTGTCATCCCCGCGCAGCGGCTCGTGCCGGCTTTGGACTTTGCGCTCGTCGCACCCCCCATCGGCGCGCGTCGGCGGATCCGGGGCCTCCGGCTGGTCGCCACCGACCTCGACTGGACAGCGGGAAGCGGACCCGAAGTCCGCGGACCGGGCGAGGCCCTGCTCATGTCCATCGCCGGCCGGCACGGTGTCACGGAAGAGCTCGAAGGGCCCGGCCTCGCGACCCTGCACGGCCGGATCGGTGGCTGACTCTCTCGGGTACCGCGTGTCCGTCGCTGGTACGAGCGTGAGGGTCTGATCCCACGCGTCGACCGCGGAAGTGACGGGCGCCGCCGATACGACCACATGTCACTGCGGACGATCCAACTGATCATCCGGCTGCGTCGTACCGGCATGCCGGTCGCGGAGATCCGACGGTTCCTCGAACTCCACGAGGAGGGCGCGACCAGCCACGGCCGCCGGATTGCGCTGCTGCTCGAGCACTGCGAACGAGTGCTCACCCAACTCGACCAGCTGCACCAGGATCTCGGTGCGATCGACGACAAGATCGAACACTACCGAGGGCTGATCGACCTCGGCCTGGACAGCCGGAATGCGCCGATCGACAACCCGACCGTTCGTCAGCGACAAGGAGATTGCTTCACTGGACCGCAATGGACCTCTACTGAGTGACGCGTATGCACGCGTGAGCACCTCGACTTTGTGCGTGTCCGGTCCGGCGATCCGATTGCGGCGACCGAAGGCTCAGCGTGGGGCCAGGTTTCGTAGCGCGAGCGCGAGCACCCGCGGCAGGTCGGCTGCGCTGTAGCCCGTCCCGGGCCCGCAGCTCCGGTCGGCGACCAGGTGGTTGGACATGGCCAATCCGTGCAGCAGGACCCACAGCAGTGGTCCGACTTCCCGGACGTCGCCGGCGATGAGGGTGTTGCTCTCCTGCGCCTCGACGACGAGTTCATGGAAGTAACCGGTGAATTCATTCGCGGCGTCCCACAGCACCCGGCTCGGGTTGATCGTGTAGTCGCCTCCGAACTCGAGCCTGTAGTGGTTCGGGTGTTCCCAGGCGACGCGGACGTAGGCAAGGCAGGCGCGGTACAACGGGGTGGAATCGGCCGCGGTGTCGGCGACTGCGCGCTGCATCTCCGCCCTCAGGAAGGCCAGGTTCTCGGCGGCCACCGTACTGAGTAGGTCGTCCTTGTCCCGGAAGTGTCGGTAGGGCGCGGTCCGGGACACATCGGCGGCGGTACCGACTGCGCGCAGCGTGACGTGTGCGGGTCCGCCCTGCGCCAGGAGCGCACTGGCCGCGTCGATGAGCGTGCGACGTGTGTCCCGAGTCGTTTCCTGCACCTCCAGAGGATAGAAGGAGGTTGACGCTGTCAACAAGCCGTTGTAGGTTGACGCCGTCAACCTACCGGCGACGGCCACCAAGCTCGTCCGACACGGGAGCTCCATGACATCGACATCGCAGGCGAATCCGCTCGACCTACTCCGCAGAGATGTCGCGGCCTGGAATTCATCACGGGCAGTGCACGACTCGGCGAACATCGACCTCGCCGATTCCGATCTCGCGGGAGTGAACCTGAGCGGCGCCAACCTGGCGGGCGCTGACCTCACCGGCGCCGACCTGTCGGGTGCCAGCCTCGTCGACGCCACCCTCGCCGGTGCGAACCTGACCTCCGCCGAGTTCGTCGGGGCCGACCTGTCGCGGGCCGATCTCACCGGCGTGCTCGCTCATGACGCCAACTTCACCGGCGCGTACCTCACCCGGGCGGGCCTCCGGGGCGCCGACCTGACGATGGCGTACCTGACCTCCACCTACCTCGGGCACGCGGATCTCGCCGGAGCGGACCTGTCCGGCGCGTACATGACCGGCGCCTTTCTCGGCGAGGCCGACCTGACCGGCGCCACCCTGATCGCCACCTACCTGGCCAAGGCCAACCTGACCGGTGCGAACCTCGCCACCGCCGTGCTGGACGGTGCCGATCTCACCGACGCCACCATGCCGGACGGCACCACACCCAACTGACCGGCGCCGATCCTCAACGGCACGAGGCGAGGACCTCGACGCTGCACCGGTGTTCGCCACGTCGCAAGGTTCACTTCGAAAATGCTGCACCTCGAGTTCGAGAACTCGTGGCGGTCCGGTTCGCACTCGCCGGCTGCGCCGAGTACGAACCGGACCGGATGACCTGTGCCGACTACGTCGAGGCGACGGTCGTCGCCCAGCCGTAGTCGGCCTTGCCTGCGGGAGTTCGTTTGACCTCGCCGACGAGGACCATCGAACGCGGGATCTTGTAGCCGGCCAACGCTGTTCGGCAGTGCTCCTGAACCGCCTCGAGCGTCAGTTCGGGCGAGCCGGGATACGTCGCGATCACGGCAGCGACCCGTTGTCCCATGCGCTCGTCCGACACCGGCACGACGAGGGCGTCAGCGATGGCCGGGTGCGCGTGCAGTGCGGCCTCGACCTCCTCGGCGAAGACCTTCTCACCACCGGTGTTGATGCATTGCGAACCTCGGCCGAGGAACACGATAGTGCCGTCCGATTCCACCCGGCCCATGTCACCGAGCACCGACAGACGGGTGCCGTCGGCGCGCGTCGGGAACGTCCGAGCGGTCTTCTCCTCGTCCCCGTAGTAGCCGAGCGGAACGCTACCGATCCGCGCGATGAAGCCGATATCGTCTGAGCCCGGCAGTATCTCGTCGAGTCTCTCGTCGACCAGGATCATGTTGGGAGACGGCGGCATACGTAGATTTCCGGCCTCGTCGACGGTGAACGCACCGTCGTTCCCGGACTCCGAGGCTCCGAAGTTGTCGCGCAGCAACAGGTCCGGCTTCACTGCCACCATGCGGTCGCGCACGCTCGTGGACCAGAGCGCTCCACCCGAGGTGATCGAGAACAGCGAACTGAAGTCGATCTCGCCCTGCCTGCGCTCCATCTCGTCGACCAGCGGCAGCCCCATGCCGTCGCCGACGATCAGGATCACCTGCACCCCGTCCTTCTCGATGGCTTCGACGACCTTCCGCGGGTCGAAGTCCCGCTTGAGCACGACGCGAGCACCCAGGGTGAAGAAAGTGAACAGTGAGTACAGCGCGGCGCCGTGCATGAGGGGCGCCGCAATGAGGTAGGACATGTCGGGGAATTCCTTGGCGGCAGCGGCAACCTCGGCGAGATCGCGCCTCGATTCGTCGCCGTAGGGGTTACCGCCGGAAAGGGGCTTGCGGAAGAAGTCGTCATGCCGCCACATGACGCCCTTCGGGTATCCGGTCGTTCCGCCCGTGTAGAGCAAATACAGGTCGTCCCCCGAGCGGGTAGCGAAGTCCGAGGTGGTCGGCAGATCGTGCGAGTCCGAGAAGGAGACCACGGCCACCGAACGCGACTCGGCGGCGTCGCGGAGTTCGTCTGCTGTCTCCCCCACCACGAACACCGCCCGGATCTTCGGGCAACTGCCGAGAAGCGACGCGAGAACACGCTGGTGTTCGGGAAGTTCGACGATCACTGCCACCGAATCGGAGTTGGTGAAGATGTACTCGAGTTCGGACGGCGTGTACCGGTAGTTGACGTTGATCGGCACCGCACGAATCTTGATCAGCCCGAGGATGCTGGTGACGTGCTCGACGCTGTTCTTCAGGAACAGCGACACGTGGTCGCCGCGCGAGATGCCCGCCTGCGCCAGGAGGTGCGCAGTCCGGTTGGCCTCGGCGTCCAGTCGCGCATAGGTGAAGTCCTGGTCTTCGTACGTCAGCGCGACCCGATCCGGGACTGCCGAAGCGACCGTCTCGACGACGTCCGCGAGGTTGAACTGCATCGTCATTCCTTTCCGTCCGGGGCGCGATGTCGAACCCGATGACTGGAACCTAGAACACGCGACCGGCCGGCCGAAGGAAAACGAACCAATTGGTCCTTTTCGGTCGGGAGAGTCCGTCAGGCCACGAGCTTGTGCTTGAGCGCGGCAAGGGTGTCGCCGCTCAGGCCGAGCATCCTCGCCGCGCGACAGCCCGTACCCGTCCCCGGCGCCCGCAGCCGTGATCATCGCGGCGCGTCGGGAACTCGGGTGATGGTGGAATCGGCGTCCGCGCACTCAGCCCGACGCGTCACCTGGCGGCGACGGTGGTCGCGGCGGGCACCAGAGCCAACCCCGTGTAGATCTCATCGAGAACCGTTGGCAGCAAGGCGTTCGCCGTGGTCTTGCCTTCCGGCGACAGGGTCAGGTTCGTCCAGATCACGAGCGTCACGTCGTTGTCCGGGTCGTAGCCGATGAACGAGTTGAAGCCCGGCATCTCACCGCCGTGGTAGTACATCGTGGCATTCGGTCCGAAACGCTGAAAGCTGATGCCGTAGCCGTACTGCTGCCCATCGGGTGCGTTCGGGTCCTCGGGACGCAGGCTGCGGAGCCACTGCTGCTGGAACTCCGGATTCAGCACCTTGCCCGACACCAGCGCTCGGATCCACCCGGACAGGTCGTCCGCCGTGGAAACGGCGCCGCCGGCGGCGGGAAGCGAGGTCTGCCGCAGCCCGAGCGGGCGGAACAGTCGATCCTGGAACTGCTGTGCCAGTGGGCGCCCGCCGACCTTCTCGGCGATCAGACCCAACAGTGCGTAGTTCGTGTTGTTGTACTCGTAGGACGTGTCGGGCGGGAACTCCGGCGGATGTGCGAACGCGAGGTCCGGGACCTCCTGCCGCGTCCAGGCTCGGGTCGGGTCGGCATCGAGCGCCGCCGCCAGCTCGGGCGCACTGGTGTAGTTGTAGAGCCCGCTGCGCATCGTCAACAGCTCTGCGACGGTGATGTTCTCGCCGTTGGGCACACCCGGCTCGTAGGTGGAAACCGGGTCGCTGAACCGGAGTTGCCGTCCTGCGCGAGCAGCACTGTCAACGCCGACGTCATGGTTTTGGTGTTCGAGGCATCACCGCCCCAACACCGGGGTTCGAGCACCGCGTTGCTGCGCGGTACCCGCCGGCAGACTTCTCTCATGCTAGCCCGGACAGCACCGCGGAGCCGCCGGCCCGCCCGGTTGGCCATGCGCCCCAAGGCACACCGCCAACCGGGCGGTCAGAGTCACCGTCCGGGTACCACCGAGATCGTCCCCTTGCAGACCGCGTTCTGAGGATTGACGAACCGCCATCCCGCGCCGGTCTCGACGGTCACGGTGAACGACACCGTTCCGGTTCCCGTCCAGGTGCGGTTGACCGGGATCCCGGGCTTCTGCTGCCAGGCCGCCTCGTCACTGACGCTGCGGCCGGACTGTCCCGTCGTCGTGTTGTGCCAGTCGACCGACACCCGCGTGCCGTACCAGTTGACTCCGATGCTCGGGATGAGACCGCCGGGGGGCGTAGGCAGTTCGTTGCCGCCGCTGAGCAGGATTGCCGGCTCCAGCCCGGATCCACCCGGACGGAGCGACTCCCCCGACGCGGCGTTGACAGTCCACGTGAACGACGGTGCCCAGAACAGAGGATTCGCGCTCGAGCACGTCATGGTCGTCGACGTCGGCGGCGCGGGGTCGGCACTGGCGACCGCGCCTCCTCCGGTCACCACCGCGGTCCCCAACCCGACTGCGGCGACGGCCGCAGCGCCCACGCGGCGCGCCAAAAGTTTGCTCATAATCGCTCCCCTTGTCCGATTACCGCGAGAACCGAGACGTCCCCGCAACCTTGATATCCACTGAAGCACCACAATTCGTTACAAATCGTGCAATGGAGACGGTGCTCGCGCAACCCCACCCGCCACTCCCCGCCGCTCTGCTCGCGCGATACGGGGTGAGCGCTCACCCCCCGCATCACGCCAGTGCGGGATCGACGTGGCGCGAGAATCAGCCGCCCCCGACCAGCACCCGAATCTGCTCGAGGGTGTCGTGCACGCAGTGCGGGAAATCCCTCGACGACGCTTCACCGATCCACTCCTCGAAGGCGACCTTGAAGACGGTGACGCCGGTTTCGGCGGCGAGGACGGCCGCCGGATCCGGAACACCGCGGTGTCGCAGCGCGTCGGCGGACGCGACGCCGAGCGTGGCGAGCTTGAGTAGCTCACGCTCCTGCAGGCTCGGATTCGCGGTGTCTCGGGCTACGTCGGCGAGGAAGCGATCTCCGCACGCGAGATCGCCGAAGTGATAGGCCGTCACCTGGGTGTTCCGGTCGCGTCGATCCCGGCGGAGGACGCCGCCGACCATTTCGGCTGGCTCGGGCCCATCTTCGCACTCGACGTGCCGGCATCGAGCGCGCTCACCCAGGAGTTGCTGGGCTGGACTCCGATCCAGCCCGGGCTCATCGAGGACCTGGAGGCCGGGCACTACTTCCGCGCACCCTCGGCGTGAGAACCAGGTTCACATCGCCATTGGTCGGGTTTGGACTCGGATGCGACGACGCGACCGTCCCGGGCGCACTACGACATTTCCTCGGTAGCAATCGATTTGGACTTCCGGGATCGAGCGTGCCTACGCCCGCAAGCGGGGCGCCGTGCCCACCGCACGAGCCCGCGCCCAGACCTCCACCCGGGATCCGAAAATCGCATCGCCGTGGAAGGAGCAACCCATGACCGCCGACGTCCCCGGCTCCCCCGACCAACCGACGCCAGCCGACTTCGATGCGCTGTATCGCGGCGACTTCGACACCTTCACACGCAATGCTGCGGCGTCCGGCACAGCGGAGCACACGGTGTTCGAGTTCGATCGAGTGCCGTGGGACATAGGTGAAGCCCAGCCGGTTGTCCGCACCCTGGCGCGCCAACCGACCTCGTCCCTGGCAGCCGTCGCCGACGGACTCGGCTTCGACTCGCGACCGACTCCTCGCCCCGGCCTGGCTGGCCACCGCCGAACATCCCTGACGGCCCGCGGGGACGGATCCGTGGCTATGCAGGGAACCGGACGTGTGCCTGCGTCTTCCCCAGCACGGTCTGCCCTTCGTACGTGACGGTGATGTCCAGCCGCGCAGTGCGCGTCTCGGCATCGAGGCGGGCGACCTTGGCCGTGAAGGTCAGGTCGGCGCCGTCGATCGGGTCGACGACGACGGGGCGGGTGAACCGGGTCTCGTAGGAGGTCACCGTGGTGGGGTCGCCGATCCAGTCGACCACCACCTGCAGCGCCAGGCCCGCGGTGAGCATCCCGTGGGCGAGGACACCGGGCAGCCCGACGCTCGCCGCGACGGCGTCGTTGTAGTGGATCGGGTTCGTGTCCCCGGACGCGCCGGAGTACCGGACCAGATCCTCCCGAGTGACGGTCAGATCCGATTTGGCGACGATCGCACCGAGCTCGAGGTGGGTGAAGGTCGGGGCGGTGCTGCTGGTCATGCGTCCTCTCCTCGGACGAGCAGGCTGGAGGTGACGGTCGCGACCGACTCGCCCGCAGTGGTGCGGATCTCGAAGACCGTCGAGAGGATCGCATTGCCGGCGCGCTCGGTGACGTCGGTGATCGTCAGCGTGGTTGCCAGGTCGTCACCCGCGACGATCGGACGATGGGGTTCGATCTTCTCCGAGCCGTGCACGACGCGGCTGGGAACCAGGCCCGTGTCGGGCGACTCCACCAGCTGCAATATCGCCTGACCCGCCATCACCGTGGTGAACGTCGGCGGGGCGATGACGTCGTCGAACCCGGCCGCACGGGCGGCCTCGACGTCGTGGTGCAGCGGGTTGGTGGACCGCAGGGCGCGGGCGAACTCCCGGATCTTCTCGCGGCCGACCATGTAGCTCGTCGTCGGGAAGACCCGGCCCACGAGGGTCGGGCTCAATGGTGACATCGCCCGAGACTATCGCGTGACTACCGTCGCGGACGCCCCCTCCGCGACGCCTTCGCCGGGCGCTCCAACTCTCGCGGGAAACCACCACCCGGAAACCGCCGGCGATGGATGATGCACATGTTTCAGTTTCGAACGAGCAAGAGGAGAACCATGGGCAAGCTCACCGGCCAGGTCGCGTTCATCACCGGCGCGGCGCGCGGACAGGGACGCGCACACGCCGTGAAGATGGCCTCGGAAGGCGCCGACATCATCGCGGTCGACCGCTGCGCGCCCGTCACGACCGCCGGCTACGACATGGCCACCGAGGCCGACCTCGCCGAGACGGTCGCACTGGTGGAAGCCCAGGGCCGGGGCATCGTTGCGACCGTCGCCGACACCCGCGACCTCGATTCACTGCAGAAGGCTGTCGACGCCGGCGTCGAACGGTTCGGCCGACTCGACGTCGTCGTCGCCAACGCCGGCATCGCCGCGTCACCGAAGATGTCCTGGGACCTCACCCCCGACGAGTTCCGCGAGATGCTGGACATCAACGTCACCGGAGTCTGGCAGACCACCAAGGTCGCGATCCCGCACATGATGGCGGGCAACCGTGGCGGTTCCATCGTGCTGATCAGTTCGATGGCGGGTCTTCGCGGCGTTCCCGGGATCGTGCACTACTCCACGGCCAAGCACGCGGTTCGAGGGATGGCGAAGTCGCTGGCAAACGAACTGGCGTGGGCGAACATTCGCGTGAACTCGGTTCATCCCGGCAACGTGCGGACCACCATGATCGACAACGAGGCGATGGTGCGCGGGTTCCGCCCGGACCTCGAGAACCCGGTACTCGAAGACACGGCCGAGATCATGCAGAAGCTCAACCTGCTGCCCCAGCCCTGGGTCGAGACCGAGGCTGTCGCGGACGCGGTCCTGTACCTGGTCGGCGACACCGGACGTGGAATCACCGGAATCGCCCTGCCGGTGGACCTCGGCACCTCCGAGAAGTTCGCCGCGGGATAGGAAACGCGCAACGGGGACACATCCGACACCGGTCGCTGTGACGCCTACCGAATCCGCTCGCGGCGGGCGATCGTGCTCCCCAAGCCCGCCGCGGCCGCGCGAACCGCCGCGACCTGCGCCTCGGGCCGGTACCGGCTCGTGGGTCCGGTGACGCTGACCGCCGCGACGAGTTCGTCGTCGTGCCCGAAGACCGGGGCGGCCACGCACGCGATGCCGAGCGCGGATTCCTCGTGTTCGAAGGCGACCCCGGTCTCGACGATCCGGGCCAGCTGACGGCGCAGGATCCCCGGCGCCACCACGGTGTGCGGCGTGCGCCGGACCATCGGCGCGGTGAGCACCTCGCGTTGCAGGTCGGGACCGGAGTTGGCGAGTAGCGCCTTGCCGATCGCGGAGCAGTGCAACGGAATCCGACCGCCGGTCCGGGATGGGGACTTGGCCTGCCGGTGGCCGCCGATCTTCGCGACGTAGACCACGTCGTGGCCGTCGCGGACACCCAGGTGCACGGTCTCGTGGGTGCGCTCGTACAGATCCTGCAGGAACGGCATCGCCATCTCCAGCAGACTGCGCTCGAGTGAGGCGAGCATGCCGAGTTCGAACAGGCCACCGCTGAGCCGGTAACCGCCGTCCACGCGGTCGAGGAGCCGATTCGCGACCAGTTCACCCGCGAGGCGATACACGGTGGCCTTGTGCAGGCCGGTCCGGCGGACCAGTTCCGCGAGCGGCAGGACCTGATCCTCGGGCCGGTAGGCCCGCAGGATCGTCACCGCCTTGCCGAGCACGGTGTCGAGGTTCGCGGCGCCCGTCATCGTTCGAGCGTATCGCTGAGTGAGACAACTACCTGGATCAGGCGTCCGAATCCCGTAACAGTAGGGGTCATGAGCCAGCCCACGAACTCCATCGCAGCGAGCGAGTCCGCCGTCGCCGCCGCCGCGGACCGCCTCGCGGCCGCCGCCGCGGCCGGTGTGCCGTGCGCGCCGATCCGGGAACTGATCGGCGCAGACAACCTCGAGGCCGCCTACGCGGTCCAGCAGCGTTTCAACGATCTGCGGGTGCGGGCCGGCGCCCGGGTGGTCGGCCGCAAGATCGGTCTGACCTCGAAGGCCGTCCAGGAGCAGCTCGGCGTCGGCCAGCCCGACCTCGGCGTGCTGTTCGACGAGATGGAGTTCGCCGACGGCAGCGACATCCCGATGAGCCGACTGATCCAGCCGAAGATCGAGGGTGAGGTCGGCTTCGTGCTCGGCGCGGATCTCGTCGACGGCCCCCTGGACGCGGCGCAGGTCCGCGGCGCGATCGACTACGCCGTCGCCTCCCTGGAGATCTGCGACAGCCGGATCACCGACTGGGACATCCGGTTCGGCGACACCGTCGCCGACAACGCCTCGTCGGGCGTGTACGTACTGGGCACCGAGCGCCGCACCCTCGACGAGGTCGAGCCGGTCGAGGTGACCATGTCGATGAGCGTCAACGGCACGGAGGTCTCCTCCGGCAACGGCGCCGCCTGCCTGGGCGACCCGATCGCGGCCGTGGTGTGGCTCGCGCAGACCGCGCGCGAGCTCGGCCAGCCGCTGCGCGCCGGTCAGGTGATCCTCTCTGGCGCCCTCGGCCCGATGGCACCCGTTTCGTCCGGCGACACCGTCGTCGTCACAGTGTCCGGACTCGGTTCCGTGACAGCACATTTCACGGAAGGAGAGAACGCATGAGCAAAGTCAAGGTCGCGATCATCGGATCCGGCAACATCGGCACCGACCTGATGATCAAGGTGCTGAACCACTCGGAGCACCTGGAGATGGGTGCAATGGTCGGCATCGACCCCGCCTCGGACGGTCTTGCGCGGGCCGCCGCCCTGGGCGTGCCGATCACCGCCGAAGGCGTCGAGGGTCTGGTGAAGTTGCCGAACTTCGACGAGATCGAGATCGTCTTCGACGCCACGTCGGCGAAGGCGCACGTCGTCAACAACGAACGTCTGCAGGCGTTCGGCAAGCGGATGATCGATCTGACGCCGGCCGCCATCGGCCCGTACGTGATCCCCGCGGTCAACGGTGACGACCACCTCGACGCCCCGAACGTCAACATGGTCACCTGTGGTGGCCAGGCCACCATCCCGATGGTCGCGGCCGTCTCCCGCGTCGTGCCGGTGGCGTATGCCGAGATCGTCGCGTCCATCGCGTCGAAGTCGGCCGGTCCGGGCACCCGCGCGAACATCGACGAGTTCACCGAGACCACCTCGGCGGCGATCGTGTCGGTCGGCGGCGCCAAGCGCGGCAAGGCGATCATCATCCTCAACCCGGCCGAGCCGCCGCTGATCATGCGTGACACGGTCTTCTGCCTGGTCGACGCCCCGGACCCGGCCACCCACGACGAGATCCGCCAGTCCATCGAGAAGATGGTCGGCGACGTCTCCGCCTACGTGCCCGGCTACCGCCTCAAGCAGCAGGTGCAGATCACCGAGATTCCGGCCGACCAGCCGGTCGAGACCCTGCTCGTCGACGGCAACCGCCCGACGCACCAGGTGTCGATCTTCCTCGAGGTCGAGGGCGCGGGCCACTACCTGCCCGCCTACGCCGGCAACCTCGACATCATGACCTCGGCAGGACAGCAGATCGCGGAGCGGATCGCCCAGAAGAAGGAAGCCACCCGATGAGCACCAACCCCACCATCTTCGTCCAGGACGTCACCCTCCGTGACGGCATGCACGCGGTGCGTCACCGGATTTCGACGGACAACGTCAAGCGGATCGTCAAGGCCCTCGACGACGCCGGAGTCGACGCCATCGAGGTCGCCCACGGTGACGGCCTGGCCGGCGGTTCCGTGAACTACGGCCCGGGCTCGAACACCGACTGGGAGTGGATCGAGGCGGCCGCCGAGGTGCTCGAGCACGCCCGGTTGACCACCCTGCTCCTGCCCGGCGTCGGCACCATCGAGGAGCTCAAGCACGCCTACAAGCTCGGCGTGCGGTCGGTGCGCATCGCCACGCACTGCACCGAGGCCGACGTCTCCGCGCAGCACATCGAGACCGCCCGCGAGATCGGCATGGACGTCTCCGGCTTCCTGATGATGAGCCACATGGCGCCCGCCGAGGAGCTCGCCAAGCAGGCCAAGCTGATGGAATCGTATGGCGCGCACTGTGTCTACGTCACCGACTCGGGCGGACGCCTGACCATGGGCGGGGTCCGTGACCGCGTCCGTGCCTACAAGGACGTCCTGAACGAGGGCACCGAGATCGGCATCCACGCCCACGAGAACCTCTCGCTGTCGGTGGCCAACAGCGTCGTCGCCGTCGAGGAAGGCGTCTACCGCGTCGACGCGTCGCTGGCCGGACACGGCGCCGGCGCGGGCAACTGCCCGATCGAGCCGTTCATCGCGGTTGCCGATCTGTACGAGTGGAAGCACGGCTGCGACGTCTTCAAGCTGCAGGATGCCGCCGACGACATCGTCCGCCCGCTGCAGGACCGGCCTGTCCGCGTCGACCGTGAGACCCTCACCCTGGGCTACGCCGGCGTGTACTCGAGCTTCCTGCGCCACGCGGAGATCCAGTCGGAGCGCTACGGCGTCGACGTGCGCACCCTGCTGCTCGAGGCCGGTAAGCGCCGCCTCGTCGGTGGCCAGGAGGACATGCTCATCGACATCGCGCTGACCATCGTCGCGGAGCGCGAGGCCGCAAGCGCCTGACCTCAGGCACCACTCGGGCGCTGTGACCGGTTCCGGTCACAGCGCCCGAGCTGTAGGTGTAGGTGTCAGCCGTTGTCGACGGCCTGGACGACCGCGAAGATCAGGAATCCGACGGCGGCGAGCACGACGATCGGCAGCCTGAGCATCAGTGCCGGGGCCATCAGGACCAGTGCGTACGGAATCAGGGCGAAGTTGCGTCGCGGCGCAGCTGCGACGGTCGCCGGGACGACGTCCTCGGTGGCGAGGAATCCGGGACGGGCCGGTCGCCGGCGACGTGTACCGAGGCGAAGCACACCGGCACCGACCACTACCACCAGCGCAGCGGGCATGAACCACATGGTCAGGTCGGCCGCGGCGAGCCCGAGGTAGAGACCGACCAGCAGGACCGGGACGAGCAGCCAGAGCAATCGTCGACGCCCCGACTGCGCAGTCACGTCGGGTAGATCCGAGAACAGCACCGCGAGATCACGGTTGGTACGGGCCGATTCCACCAGCGCGCAGCGGTCGCCGAACTCGGCGAGGGTCAACCGCCCTTCGCCGAGGTGCCGTGTCAGGAGTTCGACCGCCTGTTCGCGCTCGAACGTCCCGATGCGCGTACCCGGGAGCTCGGCCATGTCCCCAGGGTAGGCGGCCGCCGATCACACTGTCGGCAAGGGTGACATGATCGTTGTGCCGTCGTTGGTCGAGTGGTCCCAGGGCGCCGAGTCCGGGTGGACCTCTTCGCCTTCTCTGATGATCCGATCGTCGAGCGCCTGCACTTGCACCGCACCTCCGGGCAGCGGGACTGGGAGGCAGAGTTGGCGGTCGTGATCGACAAGCAGGCCCATCAGGTGTCCGAGGCCGACGCCGGCGCGTACATCGCGGGCTCGGTGCGCAACAAGACGATCGTCAAGTAAAGGACCGCACAGTGGGTTTCAACGATCTCGACCTGTCCGAGCGGCTGCTGGTCGCGCGGCGCGGTACCGCGTACTTCGCGCAGCATCTCGCCGAGCTGACCGACGACGAACTCGACGGCGACACCCTGCTCGCCGGGTGGACGCGCAGGCACCTGGTCGCGCACGTCGGGTATAACGCGGCCGCGCTGTGCCGGTTGCTGGACTGGGCGGCGACCGGCGTCGAGACGCCGATGTACGCCTCCACCGAGCAGCGGGCACACGAGATCGACGAGGGTGCCACGCTCAACGCGGCGGCCCTGCGAAACCTGTTCACACACACCGTTGCCCGGCTCGACGAGAAGTGGCGGAACCTGCCGCCGTCGGCGTGGTCCGCGCAGGTGCGTACCGCGCAGGGCCGGATCGTCCCCGCCGCCGAGACGGCGTGGATGCGCACCCGCGAGGTGTGGATCCACGCCGTCGACCTCGGCGAGGGGGGTCGCTTCGGGGACTTCCCGACCGTGGTTCTCGAGTCGCTGCTCGACGACATCGTCGGGATGTGGCGCAAGAAGGACCTCGGTGCGGGGATCGTGCTCGAGGTCGACGGCCTCACACCCTGTGCCGTGCAGGAGGATTCCGCGACCGCGGCACGGGTGAGCGGTCCGCTCGCGTCGGTCGTGCGCTGGGCCGCCGGACGCGGCGGCATCGGACTTACGACCGGCGCGGACGAGGCGCCGCCGCGCTGGCTCTGAGGTCAGATGGTCGGACTCGGTCGATCACCAGGGCCAGATGCCTGACGACGGGAACAGTCCGGGGAACAGTACGCGCCAGAACGGCCACGCCCACGGCCGATCGAGCGGGTAGAAGCACACCGGGTCACAGATCATCACGACCTCCTGAGGACGCGGTCCCGACCTCGTGTCCAGACTAGTCCCGAGTCGATGCGGGCTCGAGCCGCATCGACGCCCCGTTCCAGAGCGCGGACCTCGCCCGTCTCGGCTACCGGCCCGATCCGCCCGGCGGGTCTACCCTCGACGTCACCACCATGCCGCGACACCCGGCGAGAGGGGGGCACCGCCCGTGAACGATCGACCGCTACAGCTGACGTACGCCGAAATCGGTGCCACTGCAACGGAACTGCCCGCCGGGTACCACCATGTCCGGCGCGATTGCGTGATCGGGCGGGGCGAGGCCGCGTTCCGTGACGCCACCGAGCGACTGATGCGCTGGGACATGCACCGCCGCGCGGGAATCGGCGTGTCCGCGACGACCCCGCGTGCGGAGACCGGCGCCCGGGTGACGTTGCGACTCGGCGCCGGACCGGTGCATCTGACTGCGCACTGCGAGGTCGTGTACGTCGTCGACGAGGCGCGGCGTCGAGGATTCGCCTACGGCACCCTGACCGGGCATCCCGAACGCGGCGAGGAGCGGTTCTGCGTCGTGTGGCACGACGACGACACGGTGACGCTCGCGATCACCGCGTTCTCCCGTCCGGCGACGTGGTGGTCGCGGGCGGGCTCCCCGATCGCCCGGATCGTGCAGCGTCGCATCACGGACCGCTACCTCCGAGCGCTCCAACCTCGGGCGGACGGATACGTCTGACGGTTGCCACGCAGTGCAATCACCGCCCCTCCGGGCCGTCAGCCGAGGTCGGCGAGCTTGCGCTCCAGCACCGCCCGCTCGCGCTCGTTGCCGCACAGCCGAACGGCGAGCTGCAGTTCCGTCCGCGCGTCGTCTGCGCGTCCCAGCCGGACCAGCAGCTCCCCCCGAACGCTCGGCAGCAGGTGCGAGTTCGACAACGTACCGGCGGCCACCAGTTCGTCCACGATCGGCAGCGCAGCCGCCGGTCCCTGGGCCATCGAGACCGCCACCGCCCGGTTGAGGCCGATCACCGGTGACGGCGCGAGCCGGCCGAGCGCTTCGTAGATCAGCACCACGCGCTCCCAGTCCGTCGCGTCGACCGACGGCGCGACGGCATGGCATTCGGCGATCGCCGCCTGCAGGCCGTAGGTGCCCAGGCCCCGGCCGGCTTGCTCCGCGCGGGCCAGTGCGGCTCGCCCCCGGCGGATCGCGGCGCGGTCCCAGCGGCGGCGGTCCTGGTGCTCCAGAAGGACCGGCTCGCCGTCCGTCCCGGTGCGGGCAGGGAAGCGCGCCGCGGTCAGCTCGAGCAGCGCCAGCAGGCCGTGGACTTCGGGATCGTTCGGCACCAGCCCGGCCAGCACCCGCGCGAGACGCTGCGCCTCGCCCGCGAGATCGAAGCGGATCAGGTCGCCACCCGAGCTTGCCGAGGACCCCTCGGTGAAGATCAGGTAGATCACGCTGAGCACCGAGCCGAGCCGCTCGGAACGCTCCTCCACCGACGGCACCGCGAACGGTACGCGGGCCGCCCCGAGGGTCTTCTTCGCTCGCGTGATCCGCGCCTGCACGGTCGCAGTCGGGACGAGGAACGCCTTGGCGATCTCGTCGCTGGTCAGACCGCCGACCACCCGCAGGGTGAGCGCCACCCGCGCCTCCCGGGACAGAACGGGATGGCAGGAGATGAACATCAGCGCGAGCACGTCGTCGTCGATCTGGTCCGGATCCCACAAGACGTCCTCGGCGTCCCGCGGATCGGCGGGGCCGCTCCCCGCGACGACACCACCCTCGCCCAGACCGTGGGCGAGGGCGGCGTACCGCTCGTCGAGGGCGGACCGCCGACGGAACGCGTCGATCGCGCGACGCCGACCGACCGTGAGCAGCCACCCCGCGGGGTTACGTGGCACACCGTCACGTGGCCAGGTCACGAGGGCCTCGGCCAACGCCTCCTGGGCCAGGTCCTCGGCCAGCGCGAAGTCGCCGGTGTACCGCGCGAGCGCACCGACGATCCGCGCGGACTCGATTCGCCAGACGGCGGCGACGGCCTCACGCCCGGTGTGGCCGTCGCCCGTCACTCCGCTCAGAGCTGGCCGGTGGCCTCGCGCCACGTCCGTTCCTTCTGGATCCACTCGTTCTCCTGGGGAAACTCGTCGATCGTCGTGACCCGGCGAATCTCGGTCTTGAAGCCCGCGCCCGTGACCGGTGACCGTTTGGCCCACTCGACAGCCTCCTCCTTCGACGCCACGTTGAGAATGTAGAACCCGCCGAACAACTCCTTGGTCTCGCCGTACGGGCCGTCAGTGATCACCGGCTGCTCGGTGGAGTGGTCGACCACGACGCCCGAGGCGGAGTCGGGGTCCAAGCCCTCCGCCGCGACCAGCACTCCGGCCCGGATCATCTCGTCGTTGTACCTGCCCATCGTCTCGAGCATCTCGCCGAAGTCGACGTCCATCATTCCCGCGAAGGCATCGTCGGTGGCGCGCATGATCAGCATGTACTTCATGGTTCTTCTCCCTGGGTTGGCCGGATCCGCTCTCGGACCCTCTCATCCACAGGTCGAACGGGGAAGCCAGTGGATCGACACGTCCGCCAAATTTCTTCAGATTCACGGGACGAGGAACTATTCACGGGACGAGGAACTGATGACGGGCAATCGCGACTTCGCCGACGACCGGTGGGCACTGTTCCGTTTCGACGAGGACTTCTCCGAGGCGCACGACATCGCCGACGAACACCCGGACGTCGTGCGCGAACTCGTGACGCGCTGGGCCGGCGCTGCCCCGACTGCACGGCGGCGGCACCCTGCGCGCCTCGGTCGAGGTTCCGGACGGCGACGTGGCCGGAGTGTTGTTCGCTCTCGGGGACCGCAACGGTGGGTTCGCCGCCTACGTGGTCGACTAGTTCTTCACCGCGAACGGGCGGTTACCGGGCAGGCCTCTCGGCCGTTGTCCCGACAACCTCCCGTTCGTCGAGTGGATGACGAAAATTCACCCCTTATGCCGGGTGCGTTCCGGGTGTGCAATGGAGTGATGAACACCAGAACTGTCTCCCCGTCCGAACGCCGTGCGATCGCGCGGACCGCGGTCGATGCCCTGGGTCGGCAACGCAGCGATCACGCGTTGGTACGGGTCACCTGCCCCGCAAGCCACCACGTGGCGACCGTCTACCGAACCGAGGAAGGTCCCGCGGTCGTGTCCGGCGGACCCCACACCCACGGCTCACGCGATTTCGTCGACACCGCGCACCACGGCGACAGCCTCGGCTCCGAGTTCGTCGACCTGATCGAGGCCTCCGAGTTCGAGGACGACGCCCTGCCCGTCCGCTGCGCGTGCGGCGCGCGGACCCTGTCGCGTCAGGAGTTGCAGCGGGCCGTCGAGTCGCACACCCACACGCTCTCGCTTCCGTAGGCGTTCGTCAGGACTCCCCCAACTCGCCGGTGAGGTATCGCTGCAGATTGGGTCCGATCAGCTCGACGATCTGCCCGTGCGGCGCCGAGGCGAGCGGTTCGAGGGCCAACAGGTAGCGCATCGACAGCAGACCCATCAGCTGGGTGGCGGCCAGGTTCGTCCGCCACCGGGCCAGATCCGGATCGGGCTCGACCGACTCGACGATCGGTTGCAGGGCGCGCTTGAGCAGGAACTCGCGGAGCAGCTTGGCACTCCATTCGTGCGCGATCGAACTGCGCACCAAGGCAATCGCGGCCGAACCCTTCGGCGAGTCCCACAGTGCGAGAACCGTGTGCAACAGTCGCTCCGCGAGTTGGTCCCGAGGCCCGTCGATGACCTTCTCCGCGTAGCGCCTCGGGTCGACGGGCGCGTCCATCGTCGCCAGGAACAGCTTCTCCTTGGTGCCGAAATAGTGATGCACCAACGCCGAGTCCACCCCGGCCGACTCCGCGACCGCTCGGATCGTGGTGGCGTCGTACCCGGACTGGGCGAACGCCTGCCGCGCCGCGTCGAGGATCTCGTCCCGGGTGTCCCGCTTCCCAGGCCGCCGCCCGCTGCGCCGTCCCACCACCATCAGGACGGGATCTTCACTTCGCGGTCGATGAGCACCATCGTCTCCTCGAGCGTGGCGGGCACCTCCGTCACCGCCGCTTCCACTCCCGCCGACACGAGCGCGGCACGCACCTCCGCGGCGCTGACCCCCGCTACCCGCACCAGACGACCGGCGAGCGTCACCGGTAGCCCCGCCGCGACCAGTGCATCGAAGGCCCGTGCCCACTCGGGCGCCCGCACGGCCACCGCGGTCTGCCCGCCGATGATGTCCTCGAGGCTCCCGTGCGCGACCAGCCGGCCGTGGGACATGATCGCCAACCGGGTGCACTGCTGCGCCTCCTGCAGGTAGTGCGTGGTGACGAGCACCCCGCAGCCCGCGTCGGCCTGGTCGTGGATGGTGTCCCACAGCCGGCTGCGCGCCAGCGGGTCCACACCCGACGTGGGCTCGTCCAGGACCAGTAGTTCCGGCCGATGCAGCAGTGCGCAGTGAAACGCGAGTCGACGTTGCAGGCCGAGACCGATCTCCTGCACCGGACGCGAGGCGACCGCCTCGAGTGCCGCCGGCAGGGCGGGCGCCGCGATCCCGAACGCCTCGGCGACGAACTCCGCGTTCTGCCGGACCGACAGCTCCTGATAGAGACCCAACCCCTGCGGCATGTAGCCGAGACGGCTGCGTGTGTGCCGCGACGGCGGGAGGCCGAATACGTCCACCTCGCCCCGGTCCACCGCCTCGAGTCCGAGGATCATCCGGATCAGGGTGGTCTTGCCTGCCCCGTTCGCACCGATCAGGCCGACGATCTCGCCGGGGCGTACCTGGAGCGACATCTCGCGCACCGCGGTGAACGCCCCGAAGTTCCGCCACACCGCGCGCGCGTCGATCGACAACTGCTCAGCCACCATGGGCCTCCAGCCGCTCGTTCCTGGCCAGCATGAGTGCGATCACCGCGTCCTCCAAATCGAGCTCACCGTCCTCGTTCCCCGGTCCGTCCGGGTCCCACGTTCGAAAGGTGTTGCCGCGACGCCAGACCCGGTTCGACGACGCGCCAGGGCGGGTGGGCTCGGCGGAGATCGAGCCCGGCACCGAGGCGATCACCTCGTCCGGTGTGCCGAGCCCGAGCACCCCACCGTCCTCGAGGACCAGCACGCGTTGGGCCCGCTCGGCCTCGTCCAGGTAGGTCGTCGACATCAGGACCGCCGTGCCCGCAGCGGCGGCTTCGGCGACCATCCTCCACAACTCCACCCGGCTCACCGGATCGACGCCGGTGCTCGGTTCGTCGAGCAGGAGCACCTGCGGCTGGTGCAGCATCGCCAGGCAGAAGCCGAGCTTCTGCCGCATGCCACCGGACAGCTGGCCGCCGAGTCGGCCACCGACACCATCGAGTCCCGCGGGCCCGAGCAGTCGCGCCCTCCGGTCGGCGAGCACATTCGAGCTCATTCCGTAAGCGCTGCCGACGAATTCGACGTTCTCGTCCACCGACAGGTCCCGCCACACACCCGAACTGCTCGGCTGGAAACCCACGTCGTTCTTGGCGGGCATCGTGACGGTGCCGTCCGCGATCGGCACCCGTCCGGCCAACGCTCCGAGCAGGCTGGTCTTGCCCGCGCCGTCGCCGCCGACGACCGCGGTCACCTCCCCCCGCCGAATGTCCACGGTCACGTCGTCGAGGGCGGGCCGGTCACCGTATCGGACGGTCAGCTCGTCTGCACCCCAGATGCTTTCAGGCGACTGCACTGCGCACCACCGCCTTTCCTGCCGGTGCGATCGACCGCTTGAGCCGGACCACGGCGGCGCCGAAGATCACCACCGCCATGACGATCAGCACGACAATGGGACCCCAGAGAGTGTTCAGGCCCGCTCCGCGCAACATCACGCCCTGGGAGATCTTGGTGAAGTACGTCAGCGGCAGCAGGTAGCCGATCCAGCGGACACCGGCCGCCATCGCGTTGAGCGGAAAGATCATGCCGGACAGCAGAATCTGCGGCAGCAGCACCATCATCGCCGCCTGGATCGCCTGCCCCGTGGTCTTGGAGATCGTGGAGATGAACACCCCGATCCCGAGCACGACGAACAGGAAGATCGCGGCCCCCAAGGCGAAGATCAGCACGTTGCCGTTGAACGGCACGGAGAAGATCCACATGCCGAGCACGGTCACCACGATCATGTCGAGGGCGGCCAGCAGGAAGTACGGCGTGATCTTCCCGAGGATCACCTCTGCCGGCGAGAACGGCATCACGGCAAGCTGTTCGAGCGTTCCCGCCTCACGCTCCTTGACGAGGCCGATGCTGGTGATGATGGTGCCGATGAAGGTGAGAATGAGGCCGATGATCGCGGGCACCATCACCCAGGACGTCTTCAGATCCGGGTTGTAGAGCACCTCGGACTCGACGGCCGGGCCCATCTTCGCGACCGCAATCTTCGCCGACTGGGCGGCGAAGAGGTTGGACCCGTCGATGTACACCATCGGCTTTCCGGACCCGGTGACGATCGCCAGGTCCGAGACGTCGTCACGCAGCGCGTCCCGGGCGGTCGCGTCGGTGCCCGACGGATCGACGGTGCTCACGTGCAGGACCTGTGCCGTCTGCGCGTCGGACGCGATGCGACTGGCCACCGCGTCGGCCCCGGGTCCGACAACCGTCACGTCGAGCGTCGAGACAGTGAAGTTTGCGGCGAATCCGAAGACGACCAGTAGCAGCAGAGGCAGCGCGACGAGCATTGCGAGCGTGCGGCGGTCCCGGCCGAGTTCTCGAAATTCCTTGACGATCATGGCGCGCATTGGGCACTCCCGAGGAAGGTGGGCAGCGAACTCGCGATAATTCATCAGCTGGTGAATTCGACGGTAGGTGCCGCCGACGAGCGCTGTCAACCTTCCCGGGTGTCGATCGTCCGGTGCGCCTTCCGGCACGCGCACAGATCAGGTACTCACCTCCGCGCGGACTCCATCACCGGCTCGCGCATGTCGTAGTAGGCGACCTCCCCCATCAGCTCGTTCTCCTCCTCGAAGAGCGAGCGCAGGTCGTCGGGGATCTCGATCCGCTCGTGGGCCCGCGCCTCGGCCTCGGAGGTGAAGTACACGGCCTCGACGTATCCGTCCTTGCCGTCGGTGCCGAGGGTCCCACCGAGGATCTCCGGCCGGGCCTTCTGCACTTCGCCCTCGACCTGCGTCAGCAGCGCGCGCATCCGCGCGGTGTCCCGGCTGTGCCCCTCCATGACCTGGACGAAGCCGGCGGCGTCCGACCCGCCGCCCATCCACTCGCTGACCTCGGCACAATCCATGAACGTCACCGGACCGTCGAAGCACCGCTCGGTCTCGGCCCACCACGTGCCCTGCTCGGGTCGCTCACTGTTCCGAGCAGCGGCCTCGGCGGACTCGAACCGCACCAGTGCGATGTACGTACCGTCCGAACACATACCGCTGGTGGCGCCCAGGTACCCCGTCGCACCCGGCTGCAGTTCGTCCCGCCAACGATCCATGCACTGCCGTAGGCCGGCCTCGTCGGCGACCTTCCCCTGAATGAGCTGAATGAACATCGCGTCGCCTCCTGCCACGGGGCACGCCCGCAGCGAGCAACTTCCGGCGGTCGACGCATCGCGGTCCACCGCCGCGACGACAACCGGGCGGCCCACGACCGCGACCACTGCGGCTTCAATCCTTCGCCGGTGCGGAGACCGATGCAACACCCGCGTGGCGGCGTGATTATGGCCGCAGAACCACCTAGTGTAGGCCCCGCTGTCGACAGCACGACCATGAGCTGGCAGGCTGTACAACCGAGACCAGGGTTCTCGACCTGAGGACCCGCTCGCAGTAACAGGAGTAATAACGTGGCACAGGGCACCGTCAAGTGGTTCAACGGCGAAAAGGGATTCGGATTCATCGAGCAGGACGGTGACGGACCCGACGTGTTCGTGCACTACTCCGAGATCCAGGGCAGCGGCTTCAAGACCCTCGACGAGGGTGCTCGGGTCGAGTTCGAGATCGGCCAGGGCCAGAAGGGCCCCCAGGCCACCGGCGTTCGCACCATCTGAGCGACTTAGTCTCGTCGGAGCGCGCCGATCAGGCGCCTCCACCTGACCACTGAAGGGCGTCTCCGTTCGCGGAGGCGCCCTTCGGCGTCTCCGAATAACCCCAGGTCATGGCGGTGCCGCCGCCGACAACAACCCTTCCTGAACAGTCGTCCATATATTTCACCGAATCACCTTCTTCGACCGGGGCCCGCGTGCTCTACTACCGGCGATCTATGCCCGCATTCCTCATGAGAGACCCGGTTCATCCATGCCTCGATCCACCCTGCGCGGTTGTGCGGCGCCCATCGGCGTCGTCGCCCTGACCGCGGGGCTCGCCCTGATCGGCTCGCCCGCCACCGCAGACACCGTTTCCTTCCAGAACGCCTGCCAGGCCACCCCGTCACAGTTCGCGGGCCCCCAGCACCAGATGTCCGCCACGTCGGCGACGGTGACCGCTCCCGCCACCGTCACCCCGGGCCAGACGTTCACCTACCGGATCCAGCCGGCGCCCGCCTCGTACCCCGACTCCCAGTCGGGCGGCACCACGACCAACCTGTCCCGGATCAAGTTCGACTTCGAGATCCCCGCCAACTCGACCTTCGTCAACGCCGCGGTGGTCGCAGGCACCGCGAAGAACATCGACAACGTCGCACCGAACGTGCTGCGCATCAACAGTGCCGGCAGCGTCGACGCCGCCGGGCCGTTCCTGCGCCTGTCCGGCAACAACGAGGTCATCGGCAACAGCCCCTCCTCGAGCGGCAGCAGCGAGGGCGGCATCCGCGCGCCGAAACTCAAGAAGAACCTCGACGGCACCACCAACTCGGGCGGCAACAGCGTCTTCCAGTTGCCCGCCGTCGACGTCACGGTGGTCGCGGGCAACGCGGGCACCATCACCCCGAAGCTGCGGGTCAGCGGGAACGCGGCCTCGTACAACAGTGACGAGAACTACAGCACCCAGCTGGCCAAGGCCAGCGCACCCCTCGTCGGAACGGTGTGGGCGCCGACGCGGTGCGTACCCAAGGACAGCAAGGGCGCCGCCGCCCTCAACGCCGGTGGCGGCCCCCTGGCCACCGTCACCATCGCCGCCCCCGACGTCGCGACCGGCACCACCCTGACCGTGCCCGGCACGGCCACCGCAGGCGCGGCGGTCACGCTGTCCGCGACCGTGGCTCCGGCGCCCTCCGGCGGCACCGTCCAGTTCAAGGACGGCACCACCAACCTCGGCGCACCGGTCGCCGTCAAGGCAGGCGTCGCGACGCTGTCGCAGACCTTCACCGCCACCGGACCGCACGCCGTCACCGCCGTCTACAGCGGCGTCGCCGGCTTCACCGGTTCCACCTCCGCCCCGCAGACCGTCGACGTGCAGCCCGCCAGCGTGGTCGCGGCGCCCACCGCCACCTCCCTGACCCTGCCCGCCACCGCGACGACCGGCTCCGCGGTGGGCCTGTCCGCCACGGTCGCACCGGCACCCACCGGTGGCACGGTCCAGTTCCTCGACGACAACGCCCCGATCGGTGCGCCGGTCGAGGTCGTCGGCGGCGTCGCAACGCTGGCGTACAGCTTCACCACCACCGGTCATCACAACATCACCGCGTCGTACTCGGGCGCGATCGGCTTCGCGCCGTCCGGGTCGGCCTCGACCACGGTCGACGTCAACGCCCCGGCGCCGTCCGACGTCGCCACCGTGACCACGGTGACGGCCCTGCCCTCCGCGACCGTCGGCAGCAAGGTCGACCTCTCGGCGACCGTCTCGCCCGTCGCCGCCACCGGCACCGTCCAGTTCAAGGACGGCACCACTGCGATCGGCGCGCCCGTGGCGGTGGTCAATGGTGTCGCGATCGCGCCGTACACGTTCACCACGGCAGGCGCACACTCGATCACCGCGGTCTACAGCGGCGCACCGGGCTTCGTCGCCTCGACCTCCCCCGCCTTCACCGTCACCGCATCCGCGGCCGAGACCGGCGGCGGCACTGGCAGTGCCGGTGGATTCCCGTCCGGCTCATGACCATTCGTCACCGCCGCATCTTCGACTCAGGAGTTTCCATGTCGCACGCGTCCACGCGCGCAGCGGCGGCCCTCGCGGCCGCCGCACTGACCGCCGGCGGGCTGCTGCTCGCCGCCCCCGCCACCGCCGCACCGACCACGGCATCGTTCAACGCCGCCTGCTGGGGCAAGTTCAAGAGCCTGCTCGACACCACCGACAAGACCATCGCCACCGGGGTCACGGTCGACGCCCCGGCCAGCGTGGTGACGGGCAGCACGTTCACCTACCGACTCCAGCCGGCCCCGATGTCGTTGCCGCGCAACGGGGAGAACCTGCGGATCCGCTCGAGCGTGTCACGGATCAAGTTCGACTACGAGATCCCCGCAGGCGCCCAGTTCGTCTCGGCCACAGTAGTTCCCGGTACCGGGGTCAACCTCGGGGGCGCGGCGCCCACGGTCACCCGAGTTGCCGAGACCGGCTCCCCGTCCGCGACCGGCACGATCCTGCGCCTGTCCGGCAACAACGAGACCGTCGGCAACGGCCCGGCCACGAACGACGGCGCCGAGGGCGGCATCGTCGTCACCTCGGCCGACTCCGGCGACACCTCCTACCAACTGCCCGCGATCGAGGTGACGGCTGTGGCCGGCCCCGCGGGTGGCACGGTGCAGCCGAAGGTTCGCACCGCCGGCAACGCCGCGAACTACAAGGCGGACGAGAACTTCTACACCTCGCTGGTCCGCGAGAAGGACCCCGTGTTCTCCGTCTCGTACTGGTCCGCGACGCGCTGCTCTCCTCGCGACAATGCGGGCGCGGCACTGAACGTCGGCGCCGGACCACTCGCGACGATCAACGTCACCGCCCCGCCGAACGCCACCACCTCGACCGCTCTGGCAGCCCCGGCCACCGCGAACAACGGTGTGGCCGTTGATCTCACGGCCACGGTCAGTCCGGCCCCGGCCGGCGGCACCGTGCAGTTCAAGGACGGTGACGCGAACATCGGCGACCCCGTCGCACTGACCGGTACGACGGCCACCCTCTCGCATGCCTTCGGCACCGACGGCGCGCATGCAGTCACCGCGGTCTACAGCGGCGCGCCCGGGTTCGCCGGGTCCACCTCGGAGGCCCGCACCGTCACGGTGAACACGGTCGACGTCGCCACCACCACCACGCTGACCACCCCCACCCACGCCAAGACCGGGGTGGCCGTCAGCATCGCGGCCACCGTGTCGCCCGCACCGGCCGGCGGCACCGTGCAGTTCCTCGACGGCGGCGCTCCCCTCGGCGCGCCGGTCGCCGTGTCGGGCTCGGTGGCCGTCCTCGCCCACACCTTCGACACCGCCGGGTCGCACTCGATCACCGCAAGCTTCAGCGGCGTAAGGGGATTCGCCTCGTCCACCGCCTCCGCGAGGACCGTCGCCGTGTCGGTGCCCGCCCCGAACGAGGCCGCGACCACCACCTCGTTGAACGCGCCTGCGACCGCGGCACCCGATCAGGCCACGACGTTGACGGCCACCGTCGCGCCGGGCCAGGCCGGCGGGACCGTCCAGTTCTTCGACGGCACCACCGCGATCGGAGGCCCCGTTGCGCTCGGCGGCGGCACCGCGACCCTCTCGCACGCCTTCACCACCGTCGGCGCGCACGGCGTGACCGCGGTCTACAGCGGGGCGGCGGGCTTCCTCGGCTCGTCGTCGGACGCTCGGGTGGTCAACGTGTCCGCTCCGTCGACACCGGGCACCGGTGGCGGCACCGGATCGCTGGACAGCCTCTTCGGTCGCTGACCGCGACGATCCACCGCACAGAACACTGAAGGTGCCGCTCCGAATCTCGGAGCGGCACCTTCAGTGCTTACGTACGGGTTCGGGCTCAGCTCTCGGCGAGCACCGGCATCTTCACGACCTGGCCCGCGTAGGCAAGTCCGGCGCCGAAGGCGAGCAGCAGCGCGGTGTCGCCGGCCTTCGCCTTGCCGGTGCGCAGCATCTCCTCCATCGCCAGCGGGATCGACGCGGCGGAGGTGTTACCGGTCTCGGCGATGTCGTTGGAGACCGAGACGGTCTCCGGCAGGTTCATGCTGCGCGCGATGACCTCGGTGATGCGTGCGTTGGCCTGGTGCGGAATGAAGACGTCGAGGTCCTCGACCGTGATGCCGGTCCGGTCCAGGGCGCGCTGTGCGATCTTGCCCATCTCGAAGGCCGCCCAGCGGAACACCGAGGTGCCCTCCATCTTGATCCACGGCCGCTTCTGGGTCGGGTTCTCGGCGAAGTCCACCCAGTCCGGCTCCTGGCGGATGGCCCGGCCCTGCGCGCCGTCCGAACCCCAGGTGACCGGGCCGATGCCGGCCTCGTCGCCACGCCCGACCACGACCGCGCCCGCGCCGTCGCCGAAGATGAAGCGAACGGATCGGTCGGTGGGCTCGGTGGAGTCGCTCATCCGCTCGACGCCGATCACCAGCACGTGTTCCTCGGTGCCCCCTCGCACCATGTCCGAGGCCAGGCCGAGCGCGTAGCAGAAGCCCGCGCAGCCGGCGGCGACGTCGATGGCTCCCGCGCCACCCGTGCCGAGCGCGTCCGCCACCAGGGCGGAGGCCGGCGGGGTCTGCACCGGGTAGGTCGAGGTGGCGACGATGACGGCGCCGATCTGCTCACCGGTGAGACCGGAGGCGGCCAGCGCACGGCGGCCCGACTCGATCGCCATCGCGAGCACGCTCTCCTCGGGGCCGGCGAAGCGCCGGTTCTTGATTCCCGACCGGGACTGGATCCACTCGTCGTTCGAATCGATGAGCTCACAGATCTCGTCGTTGGTCACGACCCGCTCGGGCCGGTACACGCCGAGACCGAGGATCGCGGAATGACGAAGCTCCGTGGAGTTCGCGATCGCTGCACCCATTGCTTGTTCTCCTCTATATCTCTTCCGTCGGATGCTCGGGTGAATCACACGAACTCCTCACCCGACACCGTACTGTGCGCGTCCCCCGCACGGTGACGGAGTCCACAGCAGACTTTGCGGTCCGGTTCATATCACCGACCGACCCGGTGGCGTGGCGAAACCGGGACGAACCGGTCGCGAGAACCTCGCATTTACCTCATCTGCCCCATGCGTACACACCGATAACAAGAAGTACTGTGACTTTATGTCCAAGATCACTACGATCGACGGGGGTCGGCCGCACGGCGGTCGGCCATTGAAGTGGGTTCAGGACGGATGTAGTTCAAGACTGATGTAGTTCAGCACGGATGTAGTTCGCGACAGATGTAAGTGGGTTCAGGACAAGACACGGGACAACACGACAGCGGTCGAGGAGATGCGTGTGATGGTTGGACGTACCAAGACAGTCGTACAGGCTTCGATCCTCGGCATGGCAGCGCTGGTCGCGCTCGCCGGTCCTGCCGCAGCGGATCCGAACACGGTCAATCCCATTCCCGGGCTCAACGGCACGAACGGCTTACCGGATCTGCGCGGTCGCACCAACGCGGTCGCACAGATGACGGGCCTGCTCAGTGCCAACCGCACCCAGGACGACAATGTGCTCGGGACCGATCTCGGCATCATGTGGGACAACGGCAACGGCCAGATCCTCACCGCGTTCGGCGACTCCGCCGGCCTCGGCATCCCGAACCTGCTGGCTGGCAGCCTGTGGTCGTGGCGGAGCAACACCCTGTTCCGCAGCTCGGACCACCAGCTCGCGGACGGCATGACCTTCGACAGCTCCCCGCGCGACTTCCTGGGCCAGTCCAAGGAGCTGATCCCCAGCCCGAAGATCCCGTACGTGGAGATCAGCCACATCCCCACCGCGGGAGTCGCGGTCGACGGCGTGCAGTACATGTCGATGATGTCGGTCAACCACTGGGGCGAGCCGGGCCACTGGGAGACCAACAACTCCGGACTCGCGTTCTCCACCGACAACGGCGAGAACTGGGCGATGGCACCCGAGACCATCCGTCCCAGCGACGGCGGCAACCGGAACTTCCAGATGAGCGCCTTCCTCAAGGACGGCGGCTACGTCTACCAGTACGGCACGCCGCCCGGTCGCGGCGGACTCGCCTACGTGGCGCGGGTGCCGGAGAAGCAGCTCCGCGACCTCGGTGCGTACGAGTACTGGAACGGCAACGAATGGAAGAAGGGCGACGTCAATGCGGCAGCGCCCATCGTGTTCGGCGGCGTCGGCGAGCTGTCGGTGCAGTTCAACCAGTTCCTCGGCCAGTACCTGATGCTCACCACCGACAACTTCAACTCGGTGGTGATGCGGCGCTCACCGAGCCCGACCGGGCCGTGGGGTCCGCCCGAGGTACTGGTCGACGCGCGCGAGCTGCCGACCGCATATGGCGCCTACATGCACCCCTGGTCGAGTGGACCGGACCTGTACTTCCTCACCACGGTGCACTCGAACTACAACGTCCTGCTCCTGCACACCACGCTCACTCGCTGACGGTCACCGACACGCTCTCGTCACACCTGCTCGCCGAGCCCGTTTTCCGTTACCACACAGCGGGATTCGGCGTCGGGGGACGCCGCGACGCTGCGTACTGTCCGGATCCGGGTCGCACCCCGGCCCCGTACACGTGCCAACGTCAGGAGTTCGTCCACCATGCACTACGCGCCCTTGCCCGGAACCGATCTGGTCGTCTCGACCGTGTCCCTGGGCTGCAACAACTTCGGATCCCGCCTCGACACCGCCGCCTCGCGCGAGGTCGTCGATGCGGCGTTCGAGCACGGCATCACGTTCTTCGACACCGCCGACGTCTACTCCGCCGGAGAGTCCGAGAAGATCCTCGGCGCGGCGCTGGCCGGACGCCGGGACCTCGCCGTCGTCGCGACCAAGTTCGGCGCACCGATGGACACGGAGGACCGCGGCTCGTCCCCCGCATACGTCCGGCGCGCATGCGAGGCCAGTCTGCGGCGGCTCGGCATCGACCACATCGACCTCTACTACCAGCACACCCCAGACCCGGAGGTGCCGATCGAGGACACCCTCGAAGCGCTCGACGCGCTCGTGCAGGCCGGCAAGGTCCGTCACATAGCGTGCTCGAACAGTTCGGCCCAGCAGATCAGCCAGGCCGACGGCACTGCGCGCGAGCGCGGACTCGCGCGATTCACCGCAGCCCAGATCGAGTGGAATCTGCTCGAGCGCGCGGTCGAGGCGGACCTCGTGCCGGCGTGCGAAGAACACCGCCTCGGCGTGATCCCCTACTACCCGCTGGCGGCCGGACTGCTCACCGGCAAGTACCGCAAGAACATGGATTTCCCGAAGGGCTCCCGGTTCGACAAGTCCGAGTACTTCGCGGCCGGCGCGACGGACGCGGCGCTGACCCGGGTAGAGGAGCTGCTCGGCCTGGCGAGCGAGCTCGACCGCCCACTGTCCGAGCTCGCCGTGGCGTGGCTCGACGCAAAACCACAGGTGACGTCCGTGCTGATCGGCTCGTCCAGCCCACGCCAGGTGGAACGCAACCTCTCGCACCTGTCCCGCCCGCTCGACGAGGACGAGCTCGTGCTGATCGACGCCTTCCTCGAGCAGGGCTGACTTCACACGATCACGCTCGCGAACCACGTTCCCCGCGACCAGCCGATACCGTGCCCCTCATGGATTCACACGACTGGGACACCCGGTACGCGGGCGATGAACTGTTGTGGGGATCGGCCGCGAGCGCGACCGTGGTGGAGCAGGTCACCTCGGTTCCGGCAGGCCGCGCTCTCGACCTGGGGTGCGGGGAGGGCCGCAATGCGCTGTGGCTGGCCACCCGCGGCTGGCAGGTCACCGCAGTGGACTTCTCGGCAGTCGCACTGAACAAGGCGCAGCGCAGCGCAGCGCCACTGCCCCGTTCGGTCCGCGGCCGGATCGACTGGGCCCTCGGAAATGTGACGAATCTCGAATTCGGGACCGACTATGACCTAGCCCTGGCCGTTTACCTGCACCTTTGCCCTGACGAGCGGGCCGCGGTGTTGCGCAGAGCGGTCGCCGCCCTGCGGCCGGGAGGCATCCTGCTGATCCTGGACCAGCATCCGGACCCGGACCGCCTCGACGACGAATCTCACAGCACTGCAATAGAATTGGAGGCAGCGCTGGGCGACTTACTGACGATCACCGTCGCGGTGCGTCGCGTACGCGAGACCGAGCAGGGCCCGGCTGTCGACAACCTGGTCGTCGGATTTCGCACTTCTGTTGGCAGCTAACTGAATCACGAGTAACATCGGCTAAGTTACCGACGAGTAGCCACTTGGGCGGTACTGACCAGGGGCTAGACCGCACCATCTCACCGGGAGAGTTAGAAGACATGGGCCATTACAAGAGCAACGTCCGTGACCTGGAGTTCAACCTGTTCGAGGTACTCGACCTGGAGAAGCCCCTGAGTGCGGGCGCCTGGGGAGACCTGGACGCCGACACGATCCGCACCATGCTGGCCGAGGTCGCCAAGCTGGCCGAGGGTCCGCTGGGCGAGGCCTTCGCCGACACGGACCGCAACCCGCCCGTCTTCGATCCCGAGACCCACACCCTGGCGATTCCGGAGGGCTTCAAGGCCTCCTTCAAGGCCATGTGGGACGGCGAGTGGTACCGCATGGGCCTGCAGGAGGAGATCGGCGGCGTTCCCGCGCCCCGCGCCGTGGTCTGGGCCATCGCCGAGATGCTGCTCGGCGCGCAGCCCGCCGCCTTCATGTACGCCGCAGGCCCGTCCTTCGCGGGCGTGCTGTTCGAGAACGGCACCGACGAGCAGAAGAAGTGGGCCGAGACCTGCGTCGAGCGCGGCTGGGCCGCCACCATGGTGCTCACCGAGCCGGATGCCGGTTCCGACGTCGGCGCCGGCCGCACCAAGGCGATCAAGCAGGACGACGGCTCCTGGCACATCGAGGGCGTGAAGCGCTTCATCACCTCCGCCGTCTCCGATGACATGTTCGAAAACACCTTCCACCTGGTCCTGGCACGCCCCGAGGGCGCCGGACCGGGCACCAAGGGCCTGAGCCTGTTCTTCGTGCCGAACACGCACTTCGATTTCGAGAAGAACGAGATGGGCGAGCGCAACGGCGTCTTCGTCACCGGCGTCGAGCACAAGATGGGCCTCAAGGCCTCCGCCACCTGTGAGCTCACCTTCGGCGGCCACGGCATCCCCGCCAAGGGCTGGCTGGTCGGCGAGGTGCACAACGGCATCGCGCAGATGTTCGACGTCATCGAGCACGCCCGCATGATGGTCGGCACCAAGGCCATCTCCACCCTCTCCACCGGCTACCTCAACGCACTGGACTACGCCAAGCAGCGCGTCCAGGGTGCCGACCTGACCCAGATGACCGACAAGGCCGCGCCGCGCGTCACCATCACCCACCACCCGGACGTCCGACGCAGCCTCGCGATGCAGAAGGCGTACGCGGAGGGCCTGCGTTCGGTGTACCTGTACACCGCCGCGCACCAGGACGAGGCCGCCGCGCTGGCCGTCTCCGGCGCCGACAAGGACCTCGCGTTCCGCGTCAACGACCTGTTGCTCCCGATCGTCAAGGGTGTCGGCTCCGAGCGGGCGTACCAGTACCTGACCGAGTCCCTGCAGACCCTCGGCGGTTCCGGCTTCCTGCAGGACTACCCGATCGAGCAGTACATCCGCGACGCCAAGATCGACTCGCTGTACGAGGGCACCACCGCGATCCAGGCGCAGGACTTCTTCTTCCGGAAGATTGCCCGCGACCGCGGCGTCGCCCTGGCCCACGTCGCCGGCCAGGTCAAGAAGTTCATCGACAGCGACAGCGCGGACAACCGCCTCAAGAGCGAGCGTGCGCTGCTGGCCACCGCTCTCGAGGACGTCCAGACGATGGCCGCGACGCTGACCGGCTTCCTGATGGGCGCCCAGGAGCAGCCCACCGAGCTGTACAAGGTCGGCCTCGGCTCGGTCCGCTTCCTGATGTCCGTCGGCGACCTGCTGATCGGCTGGCGTCTGCTCGAGCAGGCCGAGATCGCAATCAAGGCGCTCGACGCCGGTGCCGGCGACAAGGACAAGGCGTTCTACGAGGGCAAGGTCGCGACCGCGTCCTTCTTCGCGAAGAACGTGCTGCCGGAGCTCACCGCGAACCGCGCCATCATCGCGAACGTCGACAACGACATCATGGAGCTCGACGAAGCGGCGTTCTAGACGCTTCGGGTAGCAAAACCCGGATACACGACGGCGCTGCCGCGCACCGACCAGTTCGGTGCGCGGCAGCGCCGTTCTGATCGTGATCTGGCCATCGGCGTCGGACCGCTCAGGACGCGGGGATGGTCTGCATACGGAGGTGCTCGGCGAATGTATGCGCTGCCTGCAGATCGTCGATATCCGGCCGTCCCTTTCTGATGCCGCCGACGAGCTTGAACGGCTTGTAGGTGTCGAACGCCCGGCAGGAGAACGTATCGAGCACCTTGAGCCCCTTCTGCTCGAGTTGCCGTTCGAGGGAGCGGCTGTAGCGCCGGAACGGAGGTTCGGAAAAGCCGCTGGTGGAGAAGAGGAACGCCGCGGTTGCAGGCTGCGGTGGGAGTGCCCGGACGAATTCTCGTAGCTGTGGGTGGAACGACATCTGAAAGATCCCGGAACCCAATCCCACCAGGTCGTAGCCCTGCAACTCAGTCGGATCGACCTCCTCGGGAGCCATGACGGACGCAGACAGCACCGCGCCCATGACGTCCGCGATCTTTCGGGTGTTGCCGTGCGAGACGGACGTGCACACGATCAGTGCCCTCACCATGATTCTCCTGCCGATGTCGTGTCCATGTTCAGTCCTGTCATTCGGGTTAGGGAATGCAAAGTCCTTCTATGGCCGAGCTTTTCGGAACTTCAGACGACGCAGAGCCCTCGGATGGTCCGTCGTCGACCTCGATCACACACCGTAAAGACACCGCCCACGACGGAAATGTGACAACTGGTCCAATTCGATCAGGTAAGCCGCCCGTCACCTTGACCTGCAGCCAACAGGTTTCCAATCAGCAATACCGTCTTTGCCGAACACCGCAGTCCGCGGCGCACTCCAATCTGACCTGTCACGGCCGCCACACCCGAGCTTCGTCAAAGTAGTCCGGCGTTCCCGTCAATCTTTCGTGCATCTCGACATGGCGGAACGCAGCCGATCAGAGTCGGCGGAAGGTCAGGGTGACATTCCACGAATTCTTGTCGGTGGGTCGCGCTAGTGTTTCGAACATGCATTCGATAGCAGGGGTCGGAGAGGTCGGGCAGGTGGCAACACACCTGACCGCCCTCTCCGCCGCCGTCGACGGCCTGCTCACCGATGAGTTGTCCGGGCTGACGGATGCCGAAGTCGTCGAGACGCTCCAGCGCCTGGAGGCCTCGCTGCGCAAGGCGGCGGCGGTCGGAACCCGACTGGTGGTGGAAGCGGTTGAGCGGTCATTGCCAGGGAGCCTCGACTGCTCCTCGATCAGCACCTTCCTCATCGCCACCCTGCGGATCTCCTCCGGCGACGCGGCCCGCCGGGTCGCGGCGGCGAAGAAGGTCGGCACCTGGCACAACCCCACCGGCGAACAACTACCCCCCGACCTACCCGCCACCGCCACCGCCCAACGCGACGGCGCCATCGGCCCCGACCACGTCCACGAGATCCGCGGCGTGCTCGGCAAAACCCCCCGCGCCGTCGACCCCGCCGCCGTGGAGGTGGCCGAACAGATCCGCCCCCAAGCACTTCGTGCAGGGAGGGACCCCCAGCCGAGTTGGCCCGGTCCTCGACCCCGAGGGCGGTCGCCGACGCGGGCCAGCAGCTGCTCGGGTACCTCAATCCGGACGGCAGCCTCACCGATGACACGGACCGCGCCCGCCAACGCTGCTTCCGCATGGGCAAACAGGATGCCGACCTCATGACCCCGATCTCCGGGCTGGTCGACCCCGAAACCAGGGCGCTGCTCGAACCGCTGCTCGCGAAACTCGCCCGGCCCGGCATGAACAACCCCGACGACCCCGACTCGCCCGCCGGCGACGCCGAATCCCCGAACCTCGACCACGATGCCCTCGTGAAGGCCGCGGCCCGCGACACCCGCACCGCCGGACAACGAGGTCACGACGCCCTCAAGACCGGCCTGCGACACCTGCTCGGGTCGGGGGTGCTGGGTAGTCACCGCGGACTGCCGGTCACCGCGATCATCACCATGACGCTGCAGCAACTCGAAGACGCGTCCGGGGTGGCGACGACCGCCGGCGGTGGGATCGTGCCCATCCGGGACGCGTTGCGGATGGCCGAACACGCACACCCGGTGCTGTGTCTGTTCGACCACCACGGGCGCCCGCTGCACCTGGGCCGCTCGAAACGCCTCGCCACCGCCGACCAGAGGTTGGCGTTGATCGCATCCTCCCGCGGCTGCACCCGCCCCGGCTGCGACGCGCCCGCCACCATGACCGCCGTGCATCACATCCGAGAGTGGAACCACGGCGCCGGCACCGACATCACCAACGAAGACCTCGCATGCGACGCATGCCACGCCCTCGTCAAGGACGGCCCCGCGGGGTGGAGAACCCGCACCGCGCCACCGGAATCCGAACATCCCGGGCGCACCGAGTGGATCGCACCCGCCCACATCGACCCCGACCGACAACCGCGCATCAATCACCGCCACCATCTGGACGACCTCCTCGCCCAGGCACTCCAACGCGCCCGCGCACGCCGGGACGCGGACCTACGACGACACCGCGAGTGCATAACGCGCCCCGACGCCGACCACGAGGCTCCCGAGGACGGCGACGTCCCGTGACCTCAGAAGCCTGGCCAATCGCCGAGTCAGCGACCGGGCACTCGATACTCGGCCTCGCGCCGCACCGCGTCGTCCACCTGTTCCGGCGTCAACAAAACCACCGACTCGGATCTCGCGGCACCCGCAGCGGCGGTTCGGATACCGAGCGTCGCCGCCGCCACCTCGTCCGGCACCTGCCCGATCACGACCAGGTCATGCCCGCCGAGCGCGAAGTAGCAGGATTCGACTGTGCCGCCGACACTTTCGACCATCTGCGTAATCGCATCGCGACGGGATGAGCCGCCTTCCGTCAACAAACCCTTCGCACCCTCGGACGAGTACGTGACCTGCCACAGGTATCGCGGCATCGCTGCCTCCTCGATTCGACGTGAATCAATCGTAGATGTGGCCCCGCCGCAGTGGTGCGGATACGGAGGGCGGGCACGCCGCATCCGCACCACCGGCGCAGGCATTGACAACGCCCGTTGTCATCCTGCATGTTTAGCCCTGTGAGCAAGCCTCGATCGGCGGCCCCGGCCACGTCGGCACCGCCCGCGGCGGTCCCGGAACGGTTCATGCGCGATCCGATCTCCGCGGGACGAGTCGCGGCGCCCCTGCGACTGTTCCTCGGCGCGGCGCCGGATCCCACGTACGAGGAGCGGGACCGACTGGGCCGAGCACTGCTGGAACGCGACGAACCGGGCGACGCCCTCGTCCGAGCGGTGCGCGAGGACCACGTCGTGTCCATGCCGATGTTCCGCGAGGCCCTCGAACGCGGCATCGAGTCGATCCCCGATGCCCCGGAACCGCTGCGGGAGTTCTTCGGACTCCTGGCCCGGACCCCGGACTGGGTGGACGAGCAGAAGCTGGCGCACGGGGCGCGGGTGCTGCGGCGCGCGGGACTCGACGCGTCGCTGGTCCTCGGCTACGGCTCACTGCTCGGCGGCTACAACAACTCGGGGCCGCTGCCGGTCCTGATGGCGTCGGGCAAGCTCACCGGCGAGCAGACTCTGCGGCGGGTGTCCGAGACCAGCGTGTGGTGGCGGGCAGTCACCGCGCCTGGCGGGCTCGATCGGGACGGCGAGGGCTGGAAGCTCACCGTGCACGTGCGCGCCATGCACGCCTTCCTCAACTACCAGCACGAACACGACCCCACCTGGCGCAGCGACCGGCTCGGCCTGCCGATCAACCAGTTCGACCAGGCGGGCACCCTGGGGCTGTTCTCGACCACCTTCCTGATCCACACCCGGGTGCTCGGCATCCCCTACTCGAAGCGGGACGCCGACGCCGCCATGCACCTGTGGTGCTACGTCGGCTGGCTGATGGGCGTGGACGAGCACTGGCTGCCGTTCACCGAGGCCGCCGGGCGGCGGATGATCTATCACATCGGGACGGCGTCACCTGCGGCGGACGCCAACAGCCTCGCCCTGGCGAAGTCGCTGATCGACTCACCGAAACTGATCCGCCACAAGAACTTCCAGCGGATCCGTCGGACCTACGATTACGAACGCGGATTGAGTCTCGCCACCACACTGCTCGGACCCGCCGGGGTGCTCGCGCTCCGCGTGCCGATGCGGCCGCCGTGGTATCCGGTGTGGCGCGCCGTCGCGAACACGGTCAAGCACCGTGGCATCGCCCGACTGCCCGGCGGGCAGCGGTGGGTCGACGCGCGCGCCGAGCGCCAGCTGGACGACGCGCACCGCCGACTGCTCGGCGGCGAGCGCCCGCCGATCGGACGCATCACCCACTCGGAGTGAGCTTCACCCGATGTGAGGCGGACACCTACCGTCGACTGCTCACCATGCTCGAACTCCGCCGACGGCCGGATGCCTCACTCGCACTTGACGATCGGCACCGGGTCGTACTTGACGGTCCGGGTGTGCCGCGAGATCTCCTTGCCCGACGCGTGATCGGTGATCACCCGGGTGTCGCTGGTGGTGAAGCCCTGGGCGCCGCCGGATGCCACGCATCCCGGGCCCTTCGGCAGGGTCACAGTGTTCGGGGAGGTGTACTTGGAGCGGTCGCCAGTGATCGACTGCACATCCACCGTCCTGGTGCCCCAGAGCCGCACCGTCACATCCGATCCCGTGCCGATCGTCTCGATCAGGACGCCGGTCGGTGAGGCGTTCTTGAACTGCAGGTCGATCGCGCCCTCGAACACCGTGGCCTCGCGGGCCGCGGGGTACCGCGAGATGTAGTAGCTGTGCTCGGTGTGACCAGCGTCCTCCATGCCCGCGAAGTACGCGGCGTTGTACAGCGTCGTCGCCAGCTGGCTGATGCCGCCGCCGACTGCCTTGTCCGGTCGACCGTTGTTGATGATCCCCGACTCCACATAGCCCTGCGCCGAGCCGCGCGGGCCGGTGTACCCGTTGAGCGAGAAGGTGTCTCCCGGCTTCACCAGCGCACCGTCGATCTCCTTGGCCGCCAGTCTGATGTTCACCCCGGACGCGTACTCGAAACCGCCGCTGGTGAATTCGCCGATGACTTCCCGAATGCCCAACTTCTGCGCTGCCTCGGTGGTCAGGGCGGGCGGCTTCGGCTGGTAGATCGCCGCGGTGGTCCGCGGCGCCTGGCCGGTGAGCAGGGTCGGCAGTGGATCGAGCGTCTTGTGCCAGTCGATCGCCTCGCCGGCCACCGCCGGCACGACGGTCGGGGTGCCGCCCGCGAGGGAGAACGAGGCGTCCTTCGGCTGCACCTCGGTGGAGGCGAGCTGCGGGCCGAGCAGCCCGGCCGCGGCATCCACGTTGTACCGCGGGGTGAGCCCGCCGCGATCGTCCGGCGCGAACGTCAGCACAGCGCCGACCTGGTCTCGGCCGAGCACCGCGCTCTTGCCGTCCCTGCCGGTGACCACGAGGTCGGCGGCGACAGCCGGGGCAGCGACGTCCCGCAGTGCACTGTCCACGGCGTCCTGCGTGACCGACACCCGCGTGACCTGCACCGGCACCCGCACACCGTCCCGATCGGCCCAGCCGTCGGCGAGCGCCGCCTCGGCGCCGGGACCGTCGAGGGTCTGGCCGTCGCGCGGGGGCACACCGACGGGGTTCGCGCCCTCGAACACCACCGCACCCTCGAGCGGGCCGCGGTCGGTCTGCGCACGCAGTTCGTTCACCGCTGCCGCCAGCTTCGCGTCGTCGCGGGTGGCGCTCACCCCGACTTCGCGATGGGAGAACAGGGAGGTGAACCGGGTCAACGGGCTGCGCGGTTGGTTGCCGGCGCGATCGAGGGTCGCGGGCCAGTCCACGCCGAGACCGGCGGCCTCCGGTACCAACTGGGCCTGCACGTCGCCGGCCTGCACCTGCACCGGTTGCTGCGCCCGCGGGCCGATCTGCGCGCGCAGTACGGTTTCCGCCTCGCTACGTGTCTTGCCACCGACGTCCACGCCCGCAACGGTGACGCCGCGCGGCACCCGATCCGCCGACATGGCGTAGTCCACCGCATAGACGACTGCGCCCGCCGCGAGTACCGCAGCGACGCCGACGCCGACCTTGAATCGCCGCGAGCGGCCTGCCGGTCCGGATTGTGACGCCTCGGGCCCGGCCGGCGGCTGCGGGGGTTCGGCCTGCGGCTGCGGGGGTTCGGCCGGCGGCTGCGGGGGTTCGGCCGGCGGCTGCGGGGGTTCTGTCGGTGGCTGCGGGGGCGGCGGCCCGGCGGGCGCGGACGTGAGCCCGGCGACCGGCTGCGCAACAGTCGCCGCCTCCGCGGCCGGAGCTCCCGTCGCCTGTGTGTCCACGTCCGGTGTTGCGCCGGAATCCGCTGCGGGTGAAGCAGTTCCGGCCGCCGGAGCCGGTCGATGGATGCGCACAGTGGGGGCGTCCGCGGGGAGTTGGGACTGAGCGGGCCCCTCGTTGTTCGGGCCGTCCGCATGCCTGGGCTCGTGCCCGTCGTCGGGGCTCCGCGGCGGCGTCTCGCCGCCCGAATGCCTGCCGATACCGCCGGTCATCAAGGCCCTCCCGATCGTATTCGTCGAGCTGGGCCGCTTGCCCGCCGACCGAACCAGCCTAGCCCGGACAAATCGACCAGCGCCCACCCGAATACCGATGGAGGAGATGACAATCATTCATCCGCCACGCTCGTCGTTGTCACGACCGGTCCGAGTCCGGAATCCACGTGAAACAAGGATGTCCCGCACAGCAACCGGGTCGGGGGTCTGGCTGCTGCACGGGACAACCTGACTATCGCACCGCCTTGCGGGGGCGTTACACAAATTCCAAAGATTCTTCGCTCGGATTGTGAGCGGTCCCAAGAAACCGTTCCTACCTGCCGAAACATGACCCTCCCTCGATGCGGGGGACGCGGCAGCCGATGAGTCCTCGTCGAGAACTGGCGCTACCGGCGCCGACTGCCGTATCTGCAGCGGCCACTACGGGTGGATCAGCACGTCCAGACCGCGCTGGAAGTCCGCCACCCGCTGGGCGAGGGCGTTGTGACCACCGTTGACGACCTCGGACACCCGGACGATTCCCGCGGAATCCGCGACCTGATTGAGGTTGCGGGACGTCCAGTACCAGGCCGCTGTGGTGAACGCGTTCTCCGGCGCCTCCAGCAGCTCGGGATGGGCGACGAAGTCGATGCCGGTGTACTGGCTCACACTCTCGTAGTTGTGGCGACCGGTGATCTGGATGGCGCCGCGCCCCTTGTAGCGCTCGCCGTCGCCTGCCTGGGTGTTGCCGAGGTCTGCTCGGCCCTCGTAGTCACTTCCGGACGCATACTCCTGGAACGTGCGGAACGAGTCGGATTCGACGGCGAGCTGCGCGATGAACGCTGCCTGACGGACGGGAGTGTCGATACCGCCGCGTGCCATCGCCTCGTTCAGCGGCGCGACGTACTCCGCCACCTTCTCTGTGGGCATGCGCGGCACGATGCGTGCCAGCTCGTCAGGGGTGACCTCGGCCGGGGCCGGGGCCGGTGGCGCAGGCTCCGCCGGGGCCGGCGCGGCTGCCTGCGGGGAGCCTGCCGGCTCCACCGCGGGGCGTGCGGGGAACTGAAGGGTCGCGAACAGGTCGCTGGCTGCGTGGAAGCGGGCCTGCGGCGAGCTGACGGTGTCGGCCTTGGCGTTGGCCGCCCCGGCGACGCCGGCAACGGTGCCGGCGGTGGCGATCAGGGCCGCAGCGGCGACCGCCGCACGGAAGTGGCGCGAATGTGAAACAGACAGCGCATGTGAAACTGACATGGGTTGTGCTCCAGGATTCGGCCGAGAGCGGCTCGGCCTCCGAACGGTGCCGCGGGCGTCACCGGAGGACGTTGTGGCCTCCGTCTGATCACCGTCACGCAGCAATAAGGTCACAACCAGGTAACGCCGCAGGTAGACCGGGTTTCAAGGTATCGAGACCAGCGTCACGTTGACAGCGTACGAATAACGCAGGTCACATTCGACGACAATTCGCCGCCTCCACCCCCACCGAACGGGGCCACTCGACGGCAGCGGCACGGGAACCGGGATCCACCCTGCTGCCGTCACGGCGATAAACCGACAGTTCGACTGATGACACTGCAATGCAACATAATTCGGGTCCAGCGGCGCTCAGCAACGACGGCCTGGCCCGCCCCTCCGCGCGACCCGCGTGCGGGTTTCCCGCACCGTTGCCCGACCGAACGGGCGCCCGGCGTCGTCGCCGCGGAACGGACCGGCGCGGGGACCTGTTCGTGTCACACGCCACACCGGATCGCTGGAGGTTCGTGACCTCCGCGTTGCCAGACAGGCGCACGAAAAGCTCTCTCCGTGACCTTCCCGAGACCGGGTGGCGCGAGGGTGTTCGATCGAACTCTCGGGGCGTCCTGGTTACTCCCGCCCGACGGACACCCATGTCGGATCAGCCGAACGCGCCCCGACGGTGATCGCGGCCAGTTCGTCGAGCCGGGCGACCCGGTCGGCGGTGAGGTCGAACATCACCGCTCCGGCGTTCTCCTCGACCCGGGCGGCGACCCGGGTCCCCGGGATGGGCACGACCGGCAACCCGAACTCGCGCCCCTTGGCGTAGAGCCAGGCCAGCACGACCTGCGCCGCCGTCGCATCGGATTCGTGGGCGACCTGCTCGATCACCTCGAGCACCTTCGCGTTGCCGGGCTGGGCCTCGGCGTCGAAGCGGGGGAACCTGCGCCGCAGGTCGGACTCGCCGAGTGCGGACGGGTCGTAGGTGCCGGTCAGGAACCCTCGACCGACCGGCGAGTACGGAACGAAACCGACACCGAGTTCGGCGGCGGTCGGGACGACGCTGCGCTCGACGTCGCGGCTCCACACACTCCACTCACTCTGGATCGCAGCGATGGGATGGACCGCGTGGGCGCGCCGCAGTTCGTCGCCGGTGGCCTCGGACAGGCCGAGGTGCCGGACCTTTCCGGCGGTCACGAGCGCCGCCATCGCACCGACCGTCTCCTCGATCGGCACGTGCGGATCGACCCGGTGCAGGTAGTAGAGGTCGACGCTGTCGACGCCGAGGCGGCTCAGCGATGCCTCCAGGTACCCGGCGACATGCTCGGGCCGTCCGTCGATGCCCCGCTGTCCGTTCGCGATGGGGCCGACGAGACCGAATTTGGTGGCCAACTGCACCTCGCCACGCCGGGTGCGCAGCACCTCGCCGACAGCCTTCTCACTGGCACCGTCCCCGTACACGTTGGCGGTGTCGAGAAAGGTGACGCCGATGTCGATCGCGTGATGCAGGGTGGCGAGGGCCTGCGCCGGGTCGACCGGCCCGTAGACCGGGGCGACCGACATGGCCCCGTACCCCTGGGCACTGACGTCGAGGCCCTCGGCGAGCGCAACGGTGCGAACAGTCATGGCTCGCATCCTCGTACACGACGAGAAGAAACGCACGGTCTCGGATCAGTGTGATCCGAGACCGTGCGCCGAAGGTCGTGCGTCGAAGTGGCCGGCTACCGCTCGATGATCGCGGTGACGCCCTGGCCGCCCGCCGCGCAGATCGAGATCAGGCCGCGACCGGATCCCTTCTCCGCCAACATCTTCGCCAGCGACGCGACGATCCGGCCGCCGGTCGCGGCGAACGGGTGCCCGGCCGCCAGCGAGGATCCGTTGACGTTGAGCTTGCTGCGGTCGATGGAGCCGAGCGCGCCGTCGAGGCCGAGCCGCTCCTTGCAGTACTCGTCCGACTCGAAGGCCTGCAGCGTCGCGAGCACGACGGAGGCGAACGCCTCGTGGATCTCGTAGTAGTCGAAGTCCTGCAGGGTCAGGCCGTTTCGGGCCAGCAGCCGCGGGATGGCGTAGGTCGGGGCCATCAGCAGGCCGTCGTCGCCGTGCACGTAGTCGACGGCGGCGGTCTCGGAGTCGACCAGGTGCGCCAGCACCGGCAGGTTGCGCTCGGCGGCCCACTCGTCGGTCGACAGCAGCGCGACGGAGGCGCCGTCGGTGAGCGGGGTGGAGTTGCCGGCCGTCATCGTCGCGTCGCCGAGCCTGGTGCCGAACACCGGCTTGAGGGTGGCCAGCTTCTCCACGGTCGAGCCGGGCCGCAGGTTGTCGTCGCGGGTCAGGCCGAGGAACGGGGTGATCAGGTCGTCGAAGAAACCGCGGTCGTAGGCGGCTGCCATGTTCTTGTGGCTCGCGGCGGCCAGCTCGTCCTGGTCCTCGCGCCGGATGCCGAACTCCTTGGCGGTGATCGCGGCGTGGTCGCCCATCGACAGTCCGGTGCGGGGCTCGCCGTTGCGCGGGATCTCCAGACCGACCATCGAGGGGCGGACGTGGCCGAGCAGCTTGACCCGGTCGGCGGTGGTCTTGGCGCGGTTGACCGAGAGCAGGAACTCGCGCAGCTCGTCGTTGACGCCGATGGGAGCGTCGGAGGTGGTGTCGGTGCCGCCGCCGATGCCCGACTCGATGCGTCCGGCGGCGATGGCGTCGGCGACCGCGACGATCGACTGCAGGCCGGTGCCGCAGGCCTGCTGCAGGTCGAACGCCGGGGTGTACGGGCTGAGCGCGCTGCCGAGGACCGACTCGCGGATGAGGTTGAAGTCGCGGCTGTGCTTGAGCACCGCACCGCCGGCGACCATGCCGAGCCGCTCGCCCTGCAGGTTGAACCGGCTCACCAGGCCGTCCAGGGTGGCGGTGAACATGTCCTGGTTGGACGCCTGCGCGTACGCCTTGTCCGAGCGCGCGAAGGGGATGCGGTTGCCGCCGAGGATGGCGACGGGGCGAAGTTGCCTGCCACCGGCCTTGGGGGCTGCGGCCGGCTTGCTGTTTCGGGCTCTGGGGGTCACGTCGGTCTCCATGTATGTGGGATCTCGATGCATTGGGATCCTGCCTCGACATCAAACTTACTGCAGAGTAAGTTCAATGTCGACACCGCACCCGGACAGCGGGTGCCCGATTTCGCGACAAAGAAGGTGGACCGTGGCAGCCAGCAAGGGCGCTCCCGACCTCTACTCCAGTTTCCTCTCGTCCGCGCCGGGCGCATTCATCGCCAAGCAGGCCGGACTGCCGCAGCCTGAGCACCTGCGGCGCTACAAGGCCGGCGAACCGCCGTTGGCCGGTCCCATCGTCATCGGCGGCGCCGGCCGCCTGGTCGAGCCGCTGCGCGCGCTGCTCTCGGACTACGTCACCGCGCAGCCGCACGACGACCGCTACGGCGCACTCGTGTTCGACGCCACCGGCATCTCCCAGGTCACCGAGCTGGTCGGGCTGTTCGAGTTCTTCCAGCCGGTCATCCGCAACCTCGCACCCAGCGCCCGCGTCGTGGTCCTCGGCACCACCCCCGAGGAGACGTCCGGCGTCGACGAGCAGATCGCCCAGCGCGCGCTCGAGGGATTCACCCGCAGCGTCGGCAAGGAGGTCAAGCGCGGCGCGACCGCCCAGCTGGTCTACGTCTCCCCGAAGGCCGCGACCGGACTGTCCGGCGTCGAGTCCACCCTGCGCTTCCTGCTCTCGGCGAAGTCGGCGTTCGTCAGCGGTCAGGTGATCCGGGTCGGCGCCGCCGATTCCGTCGCCCCCGCCTCCTGGGACAAGCCGCTCGAGGGCAAGGTCGCCGTCGTCACCGGCGCCGCCCGGGGCATCGGCGCGACCATCGCCGAGGTGCTCTCCCGCGACGGCGCGCACGTCGTGTGCGCGGACATCCCGGCCGCCGGCGCCGAGCTGTCGGACACCGCGAACAAGGTCGGCGGCACCGCGCTCGCGCTCGACGTCACCGCCGAGGACGCCGCGGAGAAGCTGGCCGCGCACCTGCTCGAACGGCACGGCGGCGCGGACATCATCGTGCACAACGCCGGCATCACCCGCGACAAGACGCTGGCGAACATGGACGAGGCCCGCTGGAACATGGTGATCGGCGTCAACCTGCTTGCGCCGCAGAAGATCACGGACCACCTCGTCGCCAAGGGCGCGCTCAAGGAGGGTGGCCGGGTGGTCGACGTGTCCTCGATCGCCGGCATCGCGGGCAACCGCGGCCAGACCAACTACGGCACCTCGAAGGCCGGCGTCATCGGCCTGGTGCAGGCCACCGCTCCGGTGTTGGCGGAGAAGCAGATCACCATCAACGCCGTCGCACCCGGCTTCATCGAGACCGCGATGACCGCCGCGATCCCGTTCGCGACCCGCGAGGCCGGACGCCGGATGTCGTCGCTGCTGCAGGGCGGTCAGACCGTCGACGTCGCAGAGCTGGTCGCGTACTTCGCGAGCCCCGCCTCCAACGCCGTCACCGGTCAGATCGTCCGGGTGTGCGGCCAGTCGCTGCTGGGTGCCTGATGGCGGGCCGCGTGATCGAACTCGACCGGCAGCCGAGCACCCTCGACATCTACGCGCGCGCCGCTCTCGGCTCGCTGCCGGTGGTCGGGAAGTCGGGCGGTCGGCGCAGCCTGCCCGAGCAGACCCTCGCACTGAAGGGACTGCGGGTCGACACCGACAACCTGGCTGCGTACACGCGAGTGTGCGGGCTGAGGTTCGGCGACACCCTGCCGATCACCTACCCGTTCACGCTGGTGTTCCCGACCGTGATGAAGCTGATGGTCTCGGCCGAGTTCCCCTTCCCGGCAATCGGTTCCGTGCACACCGACAACGTGATCGAGCAGCTGCGACCGATCTCGGCGAGCGAGCCGCTGGACCTGAAGGTGCACGCGGAGAACCTGCGCGCGCACCCGAAGGGCACCCAGGTGGACCTGGTCAGTGAGATCAACGTCGGCCGCGAACTGGTCTGGCGTCAGGTCAGCAGCTTCCTGAAGATGCACCCCACCGGGGCGCCGAGGGAGGAGAAGGCGCCCCGCACCGAGGAGACGCCTCCGCAGCCCATGCGCACCCTGCGGGTGGACCAGAAGACCATCAGCAAGTACGCGGCCGTCTCCGGTGACCGCAACCCGATTCACGTGTCGTCGTTGGGCGCCAAGGCATTCGGGTTCCCGCGGACCATCGCACACGGCATGTGGAGCGCAGCCGCCGTGCTCGGCGCGGTGGAAGGTCGGGTCGCCGACTCGGTCACCTACCGCGTCAAGTTCGGCAAGCCGGTGGTGCTGCCGGCAACGGTGAACGTCTACGCCGACGAGGTCACCGGCGACAGTGCCTCGGGTGTCGGGGGGTCGGGCTGGGACCTGGCCATGCGCAACCCGAAGAAGGGGTACCCGCACCTGACCGCGACCCTGCGGTAGACGACTCGGCCGCCCACGGGCTGGGTGATGGGAACCTTCTACCGGTCAGACCGGGCGAAGGTTCCCATCACCCGGGGCGGCGCGCTACTACTTCTTCTTGCCTGCGAGGCCGCGCCAGGCGAGGCTCTCGAGCAGGTCTGCGGCGGCGTCGACGGCGATCTCGCCACCCGCGACGCGGTCCGCGACCGCCTCGCCCGCGCCGACCAGTGCGACGGCCATGATGCCGAAATCGGTACCCGGCTCCGGGTCCTTGGTGCTGGACTCGAGCAGTTTGGCGGTCAGCTCGATCAGCCGCTGCCGGCTGCCCTGCACCTGCGACGCGAACGCCTGCTGGGACATCGACTGCCGGTAGAGCACCATCCACGACGGCCGGTTCTCGTCGACGAACCCGAGGAACCCGACGAGCGCGGCGCGCAACTGCTCGCGCGGCGTCAGGTGCGGGTCGGCGGCCGGGGTGATGGCCTCGACGAAACGCAGTCCCTCGCGGGCGATGCACGCGGCGAACAGTTCGTCCTTGGAGCCGTAGTAGAGGTAGAGCATCGGCTTGGAGATCTCGGCAGCGGCGGCGATCGCGTCCATCGAGGTGTCGTGGAAGCCGTTCGCGGAGAACACCTCGACCGCGGCGTCGAGCATCTGCTGCTCGCGCACTGCGCGAGGGAGCCGCTTGGTGCCGCCAGCCATCATTCCTCCAGAGTCTGCGGTCCCACACGCGGTGGAGACCCCACAGTCGATCTTACTCTAGAGTAAGAATTTCGTACGTTCTCCGCATTCTCCCCGGCACGCCGACTCCGACTCGCACCGGCCCCTCACTGCGGCAACGAGCTCAGCAGCTGACGACGCCCTTGGCCCGCGCCACCCGCAGCACCGACGCGTCCACCCGCTGCGCGCTCAGCTGACCCGACGACACGACCTGCTCGAGGTGGTCGAGCACCTCCGGCACCTGTGCCGTGGTCAACCACAACGCGACGTCCGCGCCCGCGGTCAGCGCGGCCCCGACCGCGTGCGCGATGTCCATCCGGTCGGTGATCGCCCGCATCCCGGACAGGTCGTCGGTGAAGATCGGGCCGTCGAACGGCGGCGCGTCGTAGCCGGTCCCGGTGCGCAGCAGGTTCATCGCCGCCGGGCTGATGCTCGCGGGCACACCGGGCGCGGTCAGGCCCGGCACGTCGAGGTGCCCGACCATCACACCGACGCCGGTGGTCACGAGCGTGCGGTACGGCACCAGGTCTCGTGTCTGCAACTGGTCCAGCGGCGGCGTCGTCACCTCGCCGGTGTGCGAGTCGCCCGACCCCGACCCGTGGCCGGGGAAGTGCTTGATCACCGGGAACACCCCGGCGTCGCGCATGCCGCGGGCGTACTCGCCGGCGTAACGCGTCACGACCGCCGGGTCACCGGAGAACGACCGGTCCCCGATCACCGAGTTCGCCGGCTGGTCGCTGACGTCGACGACCGGCGCGAAGTTCACGGTGATGCCGAGGTCGTGCAGCTGGCGGCCCCGGGTCAACGCCATCTGATAGGTCTGTTCCGGCGTCATCGTCTGCGCGACCGTCCGCGGCGCGGGGTCGTCGCCGAGCAGGTCCGCGACCCGCGACACGCGTCCGCCCTCCTCGTCGATGCTCACCATCAGCGGCACCTTCGCGACCGCCTCGACCTGCGGTACCTGCTTGCCCGCCAGCATCGACTCGTCGGTCCAGCTGCCGACGAAGATGCCGCCGACCTGCTCGCGGCGCACCACGTCCACCGCGTCGGCGGTCCCGGTCACGCCGACGTTCAACAGCTGCGCGAGCTTCTGCCGCGGCGAGAGCCCGGCCAGGAAGTCGGCGCCGCACACCGCCGGCTCGTTCTGGTCGCGGGCCCCGGTCACCAGGTCCCGGTTCGGGACCTCGGTCGTCGTGGGCGGGGCCGCCGACGTCGTCGAGTCGGTCCCCGAGGTGCCGCACGCGGCGAGCATTCCGAGACCGAGAACCAGGGTCGCGACACGGGTCGATCGGGTGAAGGTCACAGGACGAGCCTAATGCCCCGCTCTCGAGATCCACTGCCGGCCGCCGGGGATCCACGTGGACGCACAGCCCTGGGGCGAAGGGGCCCCACCTGGCATTTCGACTACGCGGCGAGGCCCCGCGAGGGCCCCGGCACGGTAACCTGAGGGCAGGATCGCCGCCCGAGAAGAGGAGGTCTCGATGCCCGCCGACCTGATGCTCATCGCCTACGACGGAACCGAGAATTCCAAGCGCGCAGTCGAATACGCAGGCCGCTTCCTCAGCGCCGAACGCGCCGTCGTCATCACCGCCTGGGAACCGATGGTCCGCCAGGCCGCCCGGATGTCGGGACTGTCGGGGGTGATGCAACCCGAGTGGGTCCCCGACGAGGACAGCGAGGACATCGCACTGACCGACGCGAAGACCGTCAACGTCGAGGGCCTCGACCTCGCGCGGAGCGTCGGGCTCAACGCGGAAGGCCGGACGGCGGAATGCGTCACCACCATCTGGACGACCATCGTCGAGGCGGCCGACGATCTGAACGCCGACATCATCGTCACCGGCACCCGCGGCACCACCGGACTGAAGTCGCTGTTGCAGTCGTCGGTCGCCGACCACGTGCTGCGGCACAGTCACCGCCCGGTGCTGATCGTTCCGCCAGGAAGGTAGGGGTCGGGCGCGCCCGGCACGTCGGCGCTCGGGCACCGGCGACTATCGTCGAGAGCCGACATGGACGGTTTCCTGCTCTCGCGCGCCGACCGGACCCTGCGCACCTCCGGCAGCCGGGACCAGTACCGCGGAATCGACGCCGCCGCCGAGGCTCTCGCGCGGCGGGACGTCCCGCTCGTCGTCGGTGCGCTGCCCTTCGACCCCTGCGGTCCGGCCGCGCTGACCGCCCCCGAGACCGCGGTCTTCACCACCGGGCCGTGGCGCCCCGAGGCCGTGCCGACCCTGCCCGCCGTCCGCGTCGCCGAGCGACTGCCCGCTCCCGAGGAACACCTGCGCCGGGTCGCCGTCCTGGTCGACCGGTTGCGGGCGGGCGAACTGGACAAGGTGGTCGCCGCACGCTCGGTGATCCTCGAAGCCGACCACCCGATCCGGCCGTGGTCGCTGCTGGCCCGACTGGTCGACGGCGATCCGCACGGCAACGGATTCGGCGTCGACCTGACCCCCGCCGGCGACGACTACACCGGGCACGCCCTCGTCGGGGCCAGCCCGGAACTGCTGCTCGAACGGACCGGCCGGGAGGTCCGTTGCTTCCCCCTCGCGGGGACCGCGCCGCGGCGGGCCGATCCCGAGGCCGACCACGCCGAGGGCCAGGCCCTGCTGGCGTCGGCGAAGAACCGGATCGAGCACGCCTACGTCACCGACCGGATCCGCGAGGTCCTCGGGCCCGTCTGCACCGAACTGTCGGTGCCCGACGCGCCCGAGCTGGTCAGTACCCGACAGGTGTGGCACTTGGCCACCCCCATCCGCGGACTGCTCCGTGACCCGGCACCGTCGGCCCTCGAACTGGCCCGACTGCTACACCCCACCCCCGCGGTCGGCGGCACCCCGTTCGCGGCGTCGCTCGACGCCATCCGCGCCACCGAGGAACCCCGCCGCTTCTACGGCGGCGCCGCAGGCTGGTGCGACGCCGACGGTGACGGCGTGTGGGTGGTCGCGATCCGGTGCGCCGAGGTCGACGCGGACGGCCTGCGACTGCGGGCCTGGGCGGGCGGCGGCATCGTCGCGGCCTCGGACCCCGACTCCGAGCTGGCCGAGACGACAACCAAACTCGGCACCCTGCTCGGCGCGCTGGGCGTTTCGTGAGGGCAGGCGGGCAAGGGTCACCGCGTCGAGGCAAACTCCGGCAGCGAGCCCTCCCGTCCCGCCCCGGGTGATACCTTGACGCGAAACGTTTTCAGCCAGGCAGAAGCAAATGGGAGATCCGAGATGAAGTTCCTTGTCCCCGGCGTGGCAAGTGCAGTGATCGGCGCGGTCCTCGGACTCGGCGCCGTCTTCGGGATCACCGCGGCCGCCTCGGACAACACCCGTCCGGACATCGACCGCACCGGCAACGCCAATTCCTCCCTGCTGAACCAGGTTGAGTACGGCAGCCGTTAACAGCTCCTCGCAGACGACTTCCAGCTCGTCCCCGACGTCCGGGGCGCCGAACTCCGTCACTGATTCCGGCCGCGTGAACACCGCGCCGTTGTCGCGGCGGTGGCTGTTCGGCGCCTCGGCCGTCGCCTTCGTACTGGCGTTCCTGCAGTCCCCCGGACTGCTCGTCGCCGACACCAAGTACGACCTCACACAGAACCCGATCGGGTTTCTCGCGCGCGCCTCGCACCAGTGGTCCAGCCAGGCCCCCCTCGGCCAGGTCCAGAACCAGGCGTACGGCTACTTCTTCCCGCACGGCGCGTTCTTCGCGCTCGGCCAGCTCGCACACATTCCGCCGTGGATCACCCAGCGGGTGTGGTGGGCGCTGCTGCTGATCGCCGGCTTCTGGGGCATCGTCCGGCTCGCCGAGGCCCTCGGTGTCGGCAGTCGCAGCTCGCGCATCATCGCGGCGCTGTCGTTCGCCCTCGCGCCGCGGGTGCTGACCACCCTCGGTTCCATCTCCTCCGAGACCCTGCCGATGATGCTGGCGCCGTGGGTGCTGTTGCCGGTTGTCATTGCGACTTCGTCGCCTGTGAGTCCTTTCGGCCCCCACGCGGGCCAGAAGGACTCACGGGCGCGGAGCGCCTCGGTGCTGGCGGCGCAGTCGGCGGTGGCGGTGGCACTGATGGGCGCGGTCAACGCAGTCGCGACCGGCGCCGCCTGCCTGATCGCGGCGCTGTGGTGGGTCAGCCACCGCCCGAACCGGCGCTGGTGGCGATTCACCGCCTGGTGGATCCCGCTGTGCCTGCTGGCAGTCGCGTGGTGGATGGTGCCGCTGCTGCTGCTCGGCAAGGTCAGCCCGCCGTTCCTCGACTACATCGAGTCCTCCGGGGTCACCACCCAGTGGACCAGCCTCACCGAGGTGCTGCGCGGCACCGACAGCTGGACCCCGTTCGTCTCCCCCGAACGCATCGCCGGCGCGGTCCTGGTCACCCAGCCGGCCGCCGTGGTCGCCACCGGACTGATCGCCGCCGCGGGCCTGGCCGGGCTGGCGATGCGGGCCATGCCCGCCAAGGGCAGGCTGGTACTGATCCTGTTCGTCGGGCTCGCGGGACTCGCCGCCGGCTACGTCGGTGAACTCGGCTCCCCGTTCGCCGACACCGTCCGGACCTTCCTCGACTCCGGCGGCGCCCCGCTGCGCAACGTGCACAAGCTCGAACCGCTGGTCCGGCTGCCGCTCGCGCTCGGCCTCGCGCACCTGCTCGCGAAGGTCCCGCTGCCCGGCTCGGTCCCGACCGCCCGCTGGCGCAGCGCGTTCGCGCACCCCGAACGCGAACCGATGGTCGCGGTCACCAGCCTGATCCTCGTGGCACTCACCCTGTCCACCTCGCTGGCCTGGACCGGCAAGCTCGCGCCGCGCGGCGCCTACGACGCGGTGCCGGGCTACTGGCACGAGGCCGCGGACTGGTTGAGCGAGAACGCCGGCGGCACCTCACCCGACGGGTCCGACGCGCAGCGCGCGCTGGTGGTCCCGGGCGCCCCGTTCGCCGCCCAGGTCTGGGGCCTGACCCGGGACGAACCCCTGCAGGCGCTGGCGACCACCCCGTGGGCGGTCCGCGACGCCGTGCCGCTGGTGCCACCGGGCGCGATCCGCGCGCTCGACTCCGTGCAACGCCTGATCGCCGACGGCAGCCCGTCCGACGGACTCGCCGAAACCCTGCTCGAGCAGGGCATCAGTTACCTGGTGGTGCGCAACGACCTGGATCCGGAGACGTCCCGCTCGACGCGACCGCTACTGGTCCACCAGGCCGTGGACGACTCCCCCGGACTGTCCCGGGTGGCCCAGTTCGGGGAGGACGTCGGTCCGGGTCACGTGGACGGGTTCGTCGCGGACGGCGACCTGCGGCCACGGTATCCGGCTGTCGAGATCTACCGGGTCTCGGATCCGCATCGACCCGAGACGGTCGCGTCCGGCCCGTTCACCGTGGACCTGGCCGCGGTGCCCGTCGTGCAGGGTGGACCGGAGTCGTTGCAGCGCTTGAACTCCCGGCGCGAGCCGGGCGACAGCCCGACCTCCGGACCGGTGCTGCTGGCAGCCGACGCCGCCCGCGCCGGACTGCCCGTCGACTCCGTCACCGTCACCGACACCCCGACCGACCGGGAAACCGATTTCGGCCAGGTCGACAACCACAGTTCGGCACTGCGCGGGCCCGACGACCCGCGGCGCACCTACAACCTCGTGCCCGACTACCCGGTCGACGGCGCGCCGCTGGTGACCGGCGTGTGGGACGGCGCCCGGATCAGCGTGTCCAGCTCCGCCGCCGACGCCACCCAGCTCGGCGGCACCGCGCCGGGCAGCGGGCCCGCCGCGGTGGTGGACGGCGACCAAGCCACCGGCTGGTTCAGCAACGGCCTGGAAAGCGCACTCGGACAGTGGCTTCGACTCGACTTCGACAATCCGGTCCGCGCCGGGCTGCTGCACCTGCGGACCAGCCCGGCCGCGCTCGGCGTCCCGGTCAAGCAGCTCGAGATCACCACCGCGAACGGCAGCACCGCGGTGCGGGTCGGCAAGCCGGGCGACCTGCTGACCGTCTCGCTGCCGCCCGGCGAGACCGACTGGGTCAAGATCACCGCCACCAGGACCGAGGACGGTTCGGTGGGAACCCAGTTCGGCATCAGCGAGCTGTCGGTCGAGGACTACACCGACCGGGACCACCCGGTCACCGTGCCCATCCGCCACCGGACAGTGCTGCCTCCCACCCCGACGGGCGCGACCGTCGACGCCTGGGACCTCGGCCAGGAACTGCCCGGCCGCACCGGCTGCGTCGACGCCACCGACCGGGTGCGCTGCGGCCGCGGCCTGGCCATGCAGCCCGAGGAACTCGCCGCGTTCGAGCGGACGCTGTCGGTGCCCGCCGACACGACAGTGACGCCGCGGCTGCTGGTGCGGTCGCGACAGGGCCCGGCGCTCGAGGCACTGCTGGCCGACCCCGCTCGGGTGCAGGCCGTCGGGGACTCGGAGGTCGGCGACGTCCGCGGCTCGGCGGCCGCCGCGACCGACGGCGACCCCCGCACCAGCTGGACCGCCGCCACCGACTCCACCACCGGCAAGGGACCGAAACCAACTGTCACGCTGAATCTTCCGCACCCCGTCCGGGTGACGGGACTCGAGCTCACCCCGAGCCTCGGCGCGTTGCCCGCCCCGGCGACGGCCGTCGCGGTCAACCTGGGCACCGGCCCGCAGGTACGTGAGATCCGCGACGGCCGGGTGCAACTCGAACCCGCCGTCACCGACCGCATCGTGCTCAGCGTGACCGCCTGGGACGACGTGTTGGACCAGACCGCGTTCGGGTTCGCGCAGCCGCAGCCGACCGGGATCGCCGAGATCGGCGTGCTCACCGCCGGACCCGACGGTCGGGACGTGGTGATGCCCGGAACGGGGCCCGACCCGGCGGACGCCGCCGATCGGACCGTCACCGTCGGCTGCGCAGACGGTCCGGTGATCTCCTTCGCGGGTCAGGTACTGCACACCACGGTGACCGCGACAGCCGAGCAGTTGCGTTCCGGCGCACCGGTTCCCGCGACCGTCTGCGGCACCCCCGCAGCGACACTCCCCGCGGGCGAGCAGTCCGTCGTGGTCGCACCGGGACCGGCGTTCTTCGTCGACGGCCTGCGCCTGGACGCCGCCACCCCGCCCGTCTCCGACGCGCCCCGGGCCGAGACGCCGGTACCCACCACAGCCTGGACCCCCAACCACCGCGAGCTGACCTTCACCGCCACCGGCCGCGACCGGCTGGTGGTGATCCCCGAGTCGCAGAACATCGGCTGGATCGCGACCGCACCGGACGGCACCGAGCTGTCCCGGGTGGTGGTCAACGGCTGGCAGCAGGGCTGGGTGATCCCCGCCGGCACCGACGGCACCGTCACCCTCGAGTTCCCGACCGACCGCTGGTACCGGCTCGGCATCGCGGCGGGACTGCTCGCGTTGATCCCGTTGTTCGCGCTGGCGCTGGGCCCGATCGTGCTGCGTGGGACCCGCCGCCGCCCCACCGATCCCGGTCCGGCGCCACGCACCTGGCGCAGCGCCACTGCCGGCTACGTCGGCGTGCTGGCGTCGGCGACGGTCGTCGCGGGCTGGCCCGGGCTGGCGGTCACCGTGATCGTGACGGCGCTGGCGATCACCGTCGGGCGGCTACGTGGACCGGTCGCGGCGGCCCGGACCCTGGTCGGGCTCGCGGGGCTGGGCACCGTGACCGGTGCGGCACTGCTGTCCACCGGACCGTGGCGGGCACCGGGCGGGTACGTCGGGCACGCCTGGCAGGTTCAGCTCGCGACGCTGGTCGCGGTGGTCGCGGTCGGGTTGGCCGCGGTGCCGCTGTCGGGTTCGGCCGCGCGCGCTGCGCGTCGGCGGCTCTCCCAGCGGTTCAGCGCCAGCCGGGCCGGTTCCTCGAGCAGCGCGTAGCTGGCCGAGGCCACCGCAAGGCTCAGGGCCAGCGTCACCACCAGTACGAACAGGAACTGGCCCTGGAACGGCAGGATGCCGAAGACCGGGAACACGATCGAGAGCACCGCGAGGTGCCAGATGAACAACCCGTACGACCAGCGGCCGACCGCGAGGGCGACGGGGCCCGCCAGCCACCGGTGCGGACGGGCGACGTCCAGCACCAGCGGCGCGAGCAGCGCGAACGCCAGCACGCCGCCGAGCACGATCTTGGTCGAGTACTGCCATGGCGCCGCCCGCACCAGCCCCTCCGGACCGGCCAGGTCGGTGCACGCGAGAGCGAAGGCCACCACTGCGATCGTCGCCATCACCCCGCGACGCCGGGCCAGCCGGTGCACCGGACCGTCCGGGAGCATCGCCAGTTCGGCGAGCAGCATGCCCGCACCGAACCAGGGCAGGTACCCGGGCAGCCAGTTGTCGGAGTGGATGCCGTCCGGCGTGGGAACCGGTACGTACACCCAGGCAAGGCTGACCGCCGCCGCGCCGAGCAGCACGGGGATGCGCCACCTCGCCGCGGGCCCCCGCAGTCGCGACAGTGCCAGCGCGATCAGCGGCAGCAGCGCGTAGAACGCCACCTCGACGGACAGGCTCCACATCTGGGTCAGGCCGTCGGTCAGGGTCAACGGCACGAACACCTGGACCAGACCGAGGTTGGCGGCCCACACCCGCCAGCCGCCGCCGGCCGCGGGCAGGAACAGCAGCACCACGACCACCACCACCCAGTAGGCGGGCAGGATGCGCGCCGCACGGTGCAGGAAGTAGCGACCGGTCGGGGGTTGTTTCCCCAGCCCGCGGGCCGTGGCGGCGTGCGGGCGCCAGAGCAGGAAGCCCGACAGCGCGAAGAACACCGCGACCGCGAGGTCGAAGCGCCCCCACACCCTCCCCAGCACCGGGGTGGACCCCGCACCGGTCTGGAAGGCCACGTGGGTGATCAGCACGCCGATCGCGGCCAGCCCGCGCATCCCGTCGAGTGCCGGGACGAAGCCCCGGACCGGACCGACCGTCGACGGCGCGGGCGCTGCATTGGTATCCATTTGGCGTCCAGTGTGCCCCGGCATGCTCGGAGCGCGGCACGGAGCCGAGTTCCTTACGGTGTCCGATATCCGGCGTGCCAGCTCAACAGGACCCCCGACACTGTTACTGTCTGGCTCACTGAGTGTCACGATTCGGGCACTCTGCGCTCGGCGCGGCGCACAGTCGTGCCACGGGGACGGCTCATCGGAGACGAAGGAGATTCACAGATGGCGGAACGCTCAGGGCCGAGCAGGACACTCGCCTGCATTCTGGTGGGGCTCGGCGCTTTCCTACTGGCAGCCGCACTGCTGATCCCGACGTACACGGTGGGCAAGCTCAAGAAGACCCCGCTGGACCTCGAGGTCACCACCGTCGCCACCGGTAACGGAGACGTCCTCGACTCGAAGTCTCTGACCTCCGGCAAGGCCGTCGTCAACACCAACGTGCCGCTCGTCGCACAGCGCTACGTCACCGTCGTCGACCCGTCCAACGCGAACGACATCACCGTCCAGGCCGGTCAGACGCTGCGCCGCACCGACAAGCAGGGTGACACCGGCCTGCTCACCGCGACCGTCGACACGGTGACCGTCGACCGGGTCAGCTCGATGCCGGTCCCGGGTGGCACCAGCACCATCCAGACCGACGCGAACAAGCCCGCCGACGAGGTCGAGCGCGACGGCCTGCAGTACAAGTGGCCGTTCGACGCCGAGAAGAAGTCGTACCCGTACTACGACATCAACGCCCGCCAGACTCACGACATCGACTTCGTCGAGGAGACCGAGATCAACGGGATGAAGGTGTACCACTACAACCAGAAGGTCGCGCCCGTCGACCTGTCGAAGGTGGTCTCCTCGCCGACGAACAAGCTGACCTTCCCGGCCTCCGTCTGGGGGGTCGAGGGCGGCGACGCGCCCGTCACGATGACCCGCTGGTACACCAACGAGCGTGACACCTGGGTCGACCCGGAGACCGGCGTCGTCGTCAAGGGCCAGGAGAAGCTGTACCAGTACTACGCCCGCACCGCTGACAAGCCCGAGGTCACGGTGCTCAAGGCGACGCTGCCGTTCGACGAGCAGACCATCGAGTACCAGGTCCAGCAGGCCAAGGACGGCCAGGACAAGCTGGCGATCTTCGGCCGCACCGTGCCGATCGTCGCGGGCATCCTCGGCGTCATCGCGCTGATCGCCGGCATCTACCTCGGTACCCGCGGACGCGGCCCGAAGAACCCGGCCGTCGCGACCGGTCCCGCCACCACCCCGGACGCACCCGGCGTGAACCTCGACAAGCGGAGCGACTCCGGCTACGACTCCCGGGACGCCGACACCGAGATGATCCCGAGGCAGGACTGGACCACGGACCAGACGGAGCAGTTCCCGGCCGTCGACCCGCGCGACCAGGATCCGCCGACCACCCGGCTGTAGCCACACCCTCAGCGAAAGGGCCCGCACTCGACTCGAGTGCGGGCCCTTTCGCTGTGCCCGGACAGTGGCGCTTCCGCGCCGGCCCAGATCAGGCTCCGACGTAGGCCGCCAGGTGCTCGCCGGTGAGGGTGGAGCGGGCGGCGACGAGGTCGGCGGGGGTGCCCTCGAAGACGATCCGGCCGCCGTCGTGACCCGCACCGGGGCCGAGGTCGATGATCCAGTCGGCGTGCGCCATGACCGCCTGGTGGTGCTCGATGACGATGACCGACTTGCCGGAGTCGACGAGCCGGTCCAGCAGGCCGAGCAGGTTCTCGACGTCGGCGAGGTGCAGACCGGTCGTCGGCTCGTCGAGGATGTAGACCTCGCCCTTCTCGGCCATGGCGGTGGCGAGCTTGAGACGCTGCCGTTCGCCGCCGGACAGCGTGGTCAGCGGCTGACCGATCTTGACGTACCCGAGCCCGACGTCCACCAGACGGTCCAGAATCCTGTGCGCCGCAGGGATCTTCGAGTCCGCTGCTCCCTCCCTGCCGCTGAAGAACTCCTCGGCCTGCGCCACCGACATCGTGAGCACCTCGTCGATGTTCCTGCCGCCGAACGTGTAGTCGAGCACCTCGGCCTGGAACCTCTTGCCCTCGCACACCTCGCACGGCGTCGCGACGCCGGCCATCATCGCCAGGTCGGAGTACACGACGCCGGCGCCGTTGCAGTTGGGGCACGCACCCTCGGAGTTGGCGCTGAACAGCCCGGGCTTGACGCCGTTGGCCTTCGCGAACGCCTTGCGGATGTGGTCGAGCAGACCGGTGTACGTCGCGGGGTTGCTGCGCCGGGACCCCTTGATGGCGCCCTGGTCGATCGAGACGACACCGTCACGCTTTGACAGCGAACCGTCGATCAGCGAGCTCTTGCCCGACCCGGCCACACCGGTCACCACGACGAGCACACCGAGCGGGATGTCCACGTCGACGTCCTGCAGATTGTGAGTGTCGGCGCCGCGCACCTCCAGCGCCCCCGTGGAGGTCCGCACCGCGGGCTTCACCGACGCCCGGTCGTCGAAGTGCTTGCCGGTGAGGGTGCCGCTCGAGCGCAGGTCCTCCACGGTGCCCTCGAACACGATCTCACCGCCCTCGGTGCCGGCGCGTGGGCCGAGGTCGACGACGTGATCGGCGATCGCGATCGCCTCCGGCTTGTGCTCGACGACCAGCACCGTGTTGCCCTTGTCCCGCAACTGCAGCAGCAGCCCGTTCATCCGCGCGATGTCGTGCGGGTGCAGACCGATGGTCGGCTCGTCGAAGACGTACGTGACATCGGTGAGCGACGAGCCGAGGTGGCGAATCAGCTTGGTGCGCTGCGCTTCTCCACCCGACAGCGTGCCCGCCGGGCGGTCGAGGCTGAGGTAGCCGAGGCCGATCTCCACGAAGGAGTCGAGGGTCTCGCTCAGGGACTTCACCAGCGGCGCCACCGTTTTCGCGTCCACACCGCGCACCCACTCGGCGAGATCGCTGATCTGCATCTTGCAGGCGTCGGCGATGCTGACGCCGTCGATCTTCGACGACCGCGCCTCCGCGCTGAGCCGCGTGCCCTCGCAGTCGGGGCACGTCTGGAACGTGATCGCGCGATCGACGAATGCCCGGATGTGCGGCTGCATCGCCTCACGGTCCTTGGACAGGAACGACTTCTGGATCTTCGGGATCAGGCCCTCGAAGGTGACGTTGACGCCGTCGACCTTGACCTTCGTCGGCTCCTTGTACAGCAGGTCGTTCACCTGCTTCTTGGTGAACTTCGCGATCGGCTTGTCGGGGTCGAAGAAGCCGCAGCCTCGGTAGATGCGGCCGTACCAGCCGTCCATGCTGTAGCCGGGGATGGTCAGCGCACCCTCGTTGAGCGACTTGCTGTCGTCGTACAGGGCGGTCAGGTCGAAGTCGGAGACGCTGCCCCGGCCCTCGCAGCGCAGACACATGCCACCGGTGATGCTGAAGCTGCGACGCTCCTTCACCTCCCGGCCGCCCTTCTCCATGGTGATCGCGCCGGCACCGCTGACCGAAGCGACGTTGAACGAGAACGCCTGCGACGAACCGATGTGCGGCGTCCCGAGCCGGCTGAACAGGATCCGCAGCATCGCGTTCGCGTCGGTCGCGGTGCCGACGGTGGAGCGCGGGTTGGCGCCCATCCGCTCCTGGTCGACGATGATCGCCGTCGTGAGCCCCTCGAGCACGTCGACGTCCGGCCGCGCCATCGTCGGCATGAAGCCCTGCACGAAGGCGCTGTACGTCTCGTTGATCATCCGCTGCGACTCCGCGGCGATCGTGGCGAACACCAGCGAACTCTTGCCCGAGCCGGAGACGCCGGTGAACACCGTCAGCCTCCGCTTCGGGAGTTCGACGCTGACGTTCTTGAGGTTGTTCTCCCGCGCGCCGTGCACGCGGATCAGGTCGTGGCTGTCGGCGGCGCGGCGCCCGGTCGACTGCGTCTTCGTCGTCGTGGCCATGCTCACGTTGTCTCCATCCCTCGAGCGGAGCCGCCTTCGCGGCCTGCGGTCTCTGTCCCTACCCGAACATCGTCATACGGACGCGGTCTCCCACGCGAAGCCGTCCGGATCGGTGAACGATCCGGCGTCGCTGCCGATGACGATCCGGTGCGATCCGGTGCCGTCCGGGGCGACCCCGGCGTCCTTCGCGAGGGCACGGCGCCCGTAGAGCGCCAGCTTGACGTTCTCGGGCGGCGTGGCGAACTCGACGTACTTGCGTCCGTAACTCTTCGCCACTTCCAGCCCGCGATCGACGTAGAACTGCTTGCTCGCCTTGACGTCCTCGACGCCGAGCAACAGCACGATGTCGTCGAGCCGCCGTGCGGCCGGTCCGGTGTCCTTCTTCGAGGACGTCGCGACCTTCCAGATCGCTCCGTCCGGGGCCTGCACGACACCGCCGTAACCCCAGAAGCCCTTCTTCGCCGGCTTCAGTGCGGTGGCGCCGCCGTCGAGGGCGGACCCGATGAACATGTCGACGTTGCTCGGCTGGGACACCACGAGCGACAGCGTGTACCCGCGGAATCCGGTCGTCGGTACCTCCGCGGCGCGCACGTTCACGTGGGCGCCGAGACCGAAGGTGTCGTAGAAGGCCTCGGCCGCACCGGTGTCGGGCACGTCGAGGGTGAGGGATGCGATGGAGGTCATGTCAGTTCACCTCGTTGATGCGGAGAAGGTTGCCTGCGGGGTCGCGAACCGCGCAGTCGCGGATGCCGTACGGCTGCTCGATCGGCTCCTGGACGATGTCCGCGCCACTCGCCTCCAGCTCCGCGAAGGTCTTGTCGAGGTCGGGGGTGGCCAGTGTGAGGATCGCGTACGTCCCCTTGGCCATCATCTCGGTGATCGTGCGCCGCTCGTCGTCGGTGATGCCCGGGTCCGCGGCCGGCGGGTGCAGGACCAGGGACGTGCCCGGCTGGTCCGGGTGGCCGACCGTGATCCAGTACATCCCGTTGTAACCGACCTCCTTGCGGACCTCGAAGCCGAGGATGTCGCGGTAGAAGGCCAGCGCTGCGTCGCGGTCGTCGTGGGGGAGGAATGCCGAATGAATGGTGATGTTCATGACGATCACGCTAGGCGCGGGTCTGGGTCGACGCTTCTCGATTCCTGATCGGTCTGGTGACCTGCTTCGTGACGCACGACGGCATCTCCGCCTCGGGCCGCGTCTGGTCCCGGTAGACGCTCGGCGGCACACCGACCAACTCGGTGAAGCGGGTGCTGAAGGTGCCCAGCGACGAGCAGCCGACCGCGAAGCAGACCTCGGTGACGCTGAGGTCGCCGCGCCGCAGCAGCGCCATCGCACGCTCGATCCGCCGCGTCATCAGGTACGCGTACGGCGACTCGCCGTACGCGAGCCGGAACTGGCGACTGAGGTGCCCGGCCGAGATGTGCACGCCGCGTGCGAGTGCCTCGACGTCCAGCGGCTGCGCGTACTCCCGGTCGATCCGGTCGCGCACGCGCCGCAGCAGCGTGAGGTCGCGACGGCGCTGCTCCGCGGTGGGACTGTTGGTCACCTCCGCGATCGTGCCACGTCGCAGCGGAGTTGTCCGGCCCCGCACGTGAGCTTCGCCGGCAGTGCGATCGCGGGGCGATGCGGCGGGGCGGGCGCGGGCGTAGGTTCACGGTCGAGACGCCTGCTGTCGAGACTTTCCACCATGCGCGCACCCCGGCACCGCTGCGAGTTCCGCTTCTACGAGGAGCTGAACGACTTCCTGGCGCCCGCCCTGCGCAAGCGAACCTTCCCGCACACCTTCGACGGCACCCCCTCGGTCAAGGACCGGATCGAGTCGCTTGGCGTGCCGCACACCGAGGTGGACCTGGTGCTGGTGGACGGCGTCTCGGTCGGCTTCGACCGTCTACTGCGCGGCGGCGAGCGGGTCGCGGTGTACCCGATGTTCGAGCGGCTCGACCTGACCGGCGTCACCCGACTGCGGCCGCGACCGCTGCGCGAGCCCCGCTTCGTCCTCGACGTGCACCTCGGCCGGCTCGCGTCGTACCTACGACTGCTCGGATTCGACTGCAGCTACCGCAACGACCTCGACGACGACGAACTGATGACGATCTCGTTGGCCGAGTCCCGGACACTGCTGACCCGCGACGTCGGACTGCTCGGCCGGGCCGCCCTGACCCACGGCGCGTTCGTGCACGAGACCGACCCGAGACGTCAACTGCGCGAGGTACTCGACCGATTCCAGTTACATTCGCGGACAAGACCTTTCACCCGGTGCGCGCGATGCAACGGCATACTCGTGCGGGTCCCGGGCGCGCAGGTGGTCGGGCAGGTCCCCGCCCAGGTCGCGCGCGAGCAGTCCGAGTTCAGCCGATGCCCGGACTGCGGTCGGGTGTACTGGCCGGGAGGTCACCTGGTGCGGCTGCGTCGCCGGCTCGCGGAGGTCGGGGTCGTGTTGTGAGCCCATGCCGCCGGAGCCCCGCCGGGGTGAAGGGAACCTTCAACCAGTCAGACCGGGCGAGGGGTCCCCTCACCCGGTAGGTGGGGCGGCGTGTCGGCACCGCGCAGGGCGGCCACGCTCACCAGGGCGGCCGTCACCGCCGCGCAGGCGACCGTGATCAGGATCAGCTGCCGCATGCTCGACGCCACCGTCAGGATGAGCGTCACCTCGACCGCCAGCCCCGCCCACGCGACCAACGCCAGCAGGGTGCGCTCGCGGGCGATCGCGGACAACAGCGCGCCCTGCAGGACCGCCAGGCACGCGCCGTCCAGCGCGAACGCCCACAGCAGTCCCTGCACCGACGCGTAGTCCCGGCCCGCCAGCAGCGGCGCCAACGGCGCGGCCAGCGCGGCCGCGGCGACCATCACCGCCCCGAGCCCGACCAGCACTCCGAGCGCGGACCGGATCGCCCCCGCCGAGTGCGCGGGGTTGGCCATCCGTGGATACAGCACCACCCCGACCGCTGCAGGCAACCAGAACGCGATCTTCGTCGCGACCGCACCGAGGGCGTACTGCCCGGCCTGCGCCTCGTCGAGCACCACCCGGGACAGCAGCAGGTCCACCGAGGACAGGGCGATCAACGCGAGCTGCACCTGCGAGGCCCGCAGCACCGCGGCCACACCCACTGCCGGCGGCGCGGTCTCGGCGACCGAGCCGACCTCGCGGCCCACCACCACCCGCGCCCCCGCCGCCACCACCGCGGTACCGACCGCGGTGGCGACCAGCGCGACCCCGGGACCGCCCCCGACCGCGAGCACCGCGACCGCCGGAACCTTCGCCACGCCCGCCGCGGCGAGCACGACGCTCAGCTCCCGGAACCGGCCTCGGCCCTGCAGCAGTCCCTGCTCGGCGGCCAGCAGGACCAGCACCGGCGCGGTCAGCAGCGCCGCAGCGGTCGCCCCGACCGAGGTGTGCAGGGCTGCCGCGACCGGGACCACCAGCAGCGCGGCGAGCACCGCGACGATCGCCGCGCACCGCAGGCCGAGCCGTCGCAGCGCATCCGCCCCGCTGCCGAGCACCACCTCACGCGCGACGACCGTCTGCAGGGCCAGCGCGGGCACCGCGAGCACGAGCTGGGCCGCCAGCAGGGAGGCGAACTCCCCGTAGCCGGCGGGACCGAGCCAGGTGGCGGCGAACAGCTGCAACAGATACGCGGCCACGTTCGCGGTCATCGACCCGATCGTCACCATCGTCATCCCGGCCGCCGCGGAGGTGGCGGCGGCGCGAGGTGTCATGCGCCCATGATCGCACCGACGCCTCCGCACTAGTCTCGAGCCATGATCGCGCGGCCCGCCGGGCTTCCCCGGGCCGTGCCCAGCCTGTACAGCCTGGCGTTGGCGATGCTGATCCTCGGACCGCTGCTCGGCCCCGGCCACCTGCTGCTGCGCGACGCGGTGAGCACCCCGCGCTCGTACCTGACCGACTCGGCGCTGGGCCTGACCGACGCGGCCGCGCGTGCGGTCCCGCAGGACGCGCTGCTGGCCGTGCTGTCGCCGGTGCTCGACGGCGGACTGGTGGTCAAGGCGATCCTGCTGGCCGCGCTGTGGCTGGCCGGGTGGGGCGCCGCGCGGATGGTCGCGACGCTGTTGCCGACGGCCGGGCTCGGCGCGCAACTGCTCGCGTCCACGGTGACGCTGTGGAATCCGTACGTCGCCGAGCGGCTGCTGCAGGGGCACTGGAGCCTGCTGACCGGGTACGCGGCGTTGCCGTGGACGGTGCTCGCGATGTACCGACTGCGCCGCACGGGCCGTCCGTGGTCGTGGCGGGCGTGGAGTCCGCTCGCCGTCGCGCTGGCCGCGGCCGCCCTGACCCCGACCGGTGCGCTGCTCGCCGCGACGCTCGCGCTGGTCCTCGCGGCGGTGCCGGGTGGTGTGGGCGCGCGGTGGTCGCGGCTGGCGTTGACGGCGACCACCGCGGTGCTGGCGTCGGCGCCGTGGCTGACGGCGACCGCCCTGTCCGGTGCCGGGGCGCAGGGTTCGGACCCGGCGGGGGTCGCCGCGTTCGCCGCCCGCGCCGAACCCGGGCTCGGAACCCTCGGCAGTCTGGCCGGACTGGGCGGGATCTGGAACTCGGAAGCGCTGCCGGGCAGCCGATCCGGACTGTGGGCGCCGGCCGGGACCGTCGTCGTGCTGGCGATCGTCGTCTGCGGGCTGCCCGCGTTGTGGCTGGGGGTACCTCCCGCTCGCGGGGGACGGCGCGGCAACCCGGTGCTCGTCGCGCTGGCGGTCGTCGCCGCGACGGCCGTCGTGCTGCCCGCGCTGGGCGCGACCGGGTGGGGGTTGCAGGCGGGCGAGTGGGCGGTGGTCCACGTGCCCGGCGCCGGACTGCTGCGCGACGCCCAGAAGTGGGTGGCGCTGGCGGTCCCGTTCTACGCGCTGGCCGCGGCGGCGGGGGTGCCCGACCTGGCGCGGCTGTGCCGTCGGGTGTTCGGCGATCGCGGAGGACTTCCACCGCCAGCCGACAGGAAGACCTCAGGATCGGCCGCCGCCGCGGTCGGGATCGTCGCGCTGCTGATCGCCCTGCCGGACCTGGCGTGGGGTGTCGGCGGCGCGCTGCGACCGGTGCACTACCCGCCGTCCTGGGCTGCCGTCGGGGCGGAGCTCGACGGCCAGGAGGGCGACGTCGCGGTGCTGCCCGGCGGGACGTTCCGCAGGTTCCCGTACACCGGTACCGCACCGGTCCTCGATCCGGCGCCGCGGATGCTGCCGCTGGACGTGCCACAGACCGGTCGGCTGGTCGTCGGGTCGCGCCACGACCCGACCTTCACCGGCGGCAGCTTCATCGAGATCGGCGGCGAGGGCGACCGCGCCGAACAGGTCGAGGCGGTGCTGCTCGGTGGCATGGACCCGCGGCACCTGGCGGACCTCGGGGTGGGTTGGGTGCTCGTCGAACGGGACTCGTCCGGGCCGCTCGACTTCGCCGAGGGCACCCTCGCGCAACTGGAGCCGGTGTTCGCCGACGAGCACCTGTCGCTGTACCGGGTGCCCGGTGAGCTGACCCCGGTGCCGGACCGTCCGGCTGCTCGGGGCGCGGCGGTCGCCGCGCACCTCGTGTGGGCGGCGCTGCTAGCCGGCGGCGCGCTCGGCTGCGTGCTCGGCCGGTACCGCCGGAATCGGGCCGATCAGGCCTGAGACGTACCGGCCCGCGGCGGATTCGGCGAGCACGGTGTGCACCCCGACGGCGGTCTGCGTCCACGAGAACTCCGCGGCCCGGCCGCGGGCCTTCTCACCGAGCTCGGCGCGGCGCTCGGCGTCCACCAGCAGCTGCTCGACGGCGTCCGTCAGCGCAGCCACCTCGTCGGTGGTGCCCGCGATCTCGCCGCCGACGACCAGTCCGGTCACCCCGTCGACGATCGAGTCGGTCAGGCCACGCGAGCTGCGGTAGCCGACGGTCGGGACGCCGTGCAGGGCCGCCTCGATCACCGCGAGTCCCCAGCCCTCCTTGCGGGACGGCATCACGTGCACCCAGGCGCGCGAGAGCAGTTCGTGCTTGCGCTCCTCGTCGACGTGCCCGTGGAAGGTCACCGCGTCGGCGATACCGAGGTCGTGCGCGTGACCGCGCAGGTTCTCCTCCCACCAGCCGCCGCCGATCACGTCCAGGTGCAGTCCGGGGGTGCGCGCCCGCAGCGTCGCGACCGCGGTGAGGGCGTCCTCGATCTGCTTGTGCGGCACCAGCCGCGACAGCACGCAGATGCTCGGGTGCACGGTCCGGGTGTCGTCGTCGCCGGAGCGGACGGTCGGCGGGACGGTGTCGGCGCCGTTGCGGACCACCGCGACCCGCTCGGCGTCGACACCGAGGGCGGACAGTTCCTCCGCGGACGGCAGCGAGACGGTCAGGTACTGGTTGCGCCGGTGCACGCGCGGCGACAGCACCGACTCGACCCACCAGCCGATCCGGCCGATCAGCCGTCCCGCGACCGGCCACTGCTCACGGTGGCAGTGATGCACCAGCACGGTGATCGGCGCGCCCGCGACCGCCCGCGCGAAGAACGGGATCCCGTTCTGGGTGTCGACGACGGCGTCGGGCGAGATGCCTCGGAGCGGTCCGAAGCCGAGCCGGCCCGCGGCGATCGCGGCCAGCGCGCGGGGGTAGACCGTGAACCGGCCGCCGCCACGGCTGATCCGGATGCCGTCGACAGTCTCCTCGCGCGGCGCGCCGGGGTAACGGGCGGTGCGGAGGGTGACCTTGATGCCGCGGTCCGCGAGCCCGGCGCCCACCTGCTCGAGGTAGCGCTCGCTGCCGCCGCCTTGCGGATGCCCGGTGTCGCGCCAGCACAACAACAGAACCTCGCGCACGACTTCTCCTGGACCGTCGGATGTCACGACCGCGGCGCGGCCGCTGCTCACCATATCGGCTGCCGACCTCGGAAGGTTTCGTTACCTCCGGCCGCGGCGGGAGGTCGCCACGCCGCTCAGTAGGGTTGCCTCCCGTGACCGCGCTCCCCGTGACCCGCATCTTCGCCCGCCGGGCCACCCTCCGGCGGTCGGTGGGACTGCTCTCCGACTTCCGCTACGAACAGTCCGACCCGGACCGGTTCTACGGCGCGCTGGCCGGTGACTCGCTGGAGTTGATCGAGGACCTCTATGCCGGGATGACGGGGCAGAGCCTCGACGGTCGTACGGTCCTCGACGTCGGTGGCGGCCCCGGTTACTTCGCGGACGCGTTCCGTCGCGCCGGCGCCCGATACGTGCCGGTCGAGCCGGATCCCACCGAGATGCACGCGGCCGGGCTGCCCAGCCACGGCGGCATCCGCGGGTCGGGGATGGCGTTGCCTCTGCGGGACGACAGCGTCGACATCTGCTTCTCCTCCAATGTGGCCGAGCACGTGCCCGAGCCGTGGACGATGGCGGACGAGATGCTGCGGGTGACCAAGCCGGGCGGGATGATGGTGCTCTCGTACACGCTGTGGTGGGGTCCGTTCGGCGGTCACGAGACCGGCCCCTGGCACGTCCTCGGCGGCGAGTACGCGGCCCGCCGGTACGCACGCAAGCAGGGCCGCGAACCCAAGAACCGCTTCGGGGTGTCGCTGTTCGACGTCGGTGCGTCGGACGGGCTGCGCTGGGCACGGTCCACCGCAGACGGCGAGCTGCTCGCCGCGTTCCCGCGCTACCACCCGCGCTGGGCGTGGTGGATGGTCCGGTTGCCGTGGCTGCGCGAGGCGCTGGTCTCGAACCTCGTCGTGGTGCTGAAGAAGCGCTGACGCGCCCGTGCGCGCCGTTCACCCCGGCTGGGGTGTTTGGCGCTCACAGTGCCGCAGGCGCCTATTCTCCCCGCTATGACCGTTCTCGCCCTGGACATCGGCGGCACCAAGCTCGCGGCGGGACTGGTCTCCCCCGCCGGCGAACTGCTGCGCGAGCGACGGGTGCCCACGCCCACGACCGGCGTCTGGGAGGCGACCGAGACGCTGCTGCGTGAGGTGTCCGAGGGGCGCCCGGTGACGGCGGTGGGGATCGGCTCGGCCGGGCCGGTCGACGTCGAGGCGGGCGTGGTGGGCCCGCTCAACATCGCGCAGTGGCGCGAGGGCTTCCCCCTCGTGGACGCGGTCCGGTCCCTGTTCCCCGGCGCGCAGGTCCGACTCGCCGTCGACGGGGCCTGCTGCGCGCTCGCCGAGCAGCGTTTCGGCGCCGGCCGCGGCACCGCGAACCAGATCGGGATGATCGTCTCGACCGGCGTCGGCGGCGGCGTGATCCTCGACGGGCGCATCGTCGGCGGCCGGACCGGCAACGCCGGGCACATCGGTCACGTGGTGGTCCCGGGGGTGGACGACGTGCCGTGCGCATGCGGCGGATTCGGCTGCCTCGAGGCGGTCGCCAGCGGACCGTCCGCCGTCCGCTGGGCCAATGCCCGGGGCTGGGTCGGGTCGACGGGCCTCGAACTGTCCGAGTCCGCGAACGCGGGCGACGAGGTGGCGCTGGCGGCGCTGCATCGGGCCGGGACCGCGGTCGGCACGGCGATCACGTCGGCGGCCGCGCTCCTGGACCTCGAGTTGGCGGTGGTCGGTGGCGGCTTCGGGCAGTCGGGTGAGCCGCTGTGGGGGCCGATGGTCGAGGCAGCTGCCCGGCACGCGCGACTGTCCTTCAGCAGCGGGCTGCGGATCGTGCCCGCGGAGCTCGGCGGCCGCGCAACGCTGATCGGCGCGGGCGCATTGATGCTGGTCAGCTAGGTCGCTGGAGTTTCGTTACAGGTTCTCCCGAAATAGGGGCTGTTTTCACCCCCGCAAGTCTGTAACGTGTTCTAGTGTGCTTCTCACCACACTTCGGCTCCCCCACCGGGAACGACGGATCGAGGGCACGTGAGCACAACAGGAACCGCCCCGGACAACGCGGCCGAGATCGCCCGGCCGACCGATTCCAAACGCGACCCCGAACAACTGCGGCACGCTCTGCAGGTCTGGCTGGCCGGCCGCCTGCACGACGGTGCCGACCCCACGGTGAGCGGCGTCAGGCTCCCCGACGCCAACGGCATCTCCAGCGAAACCATCCTCTTCGACGCGACGTGGACCGAGTCGGCGGAGGACGCGCTCCCCGGAGCGGAGCCTGCGCAGCGAACCGAGAGCACAGCGGAAGACGGTCGACGGCGCGCCCACGAGCTGGTCGCCCGGGTCGAGCCGACCGCCGTCTCGATGCCGGTGTTCCCCAGCTACGACATGGACACCCAGTTCGCCGTGATGAAGGGCGTCGGTGAACTGTCGGACGTACCGGTACCCACCGCGTACTGGTCGGAGTCCGACCCGACTGCGCTCGGCGCGCCGTTCTTCGTGATGGAACGCATCGAGGGCACGGTCCCGCCCGACGTGATGCCCTACAACTTCGGGTCCTGGGTCTCCGAGGCCACCCCCGAGCAGCGTCGCACCCTGCAGGACGCCTCGGTGGACGTGCTGGCCCGACTGCACGCCGTCCCGGATCCGCAGCAGCACTTCGGTTTCCTGCGACTGCACGACGCGGGACCGAGCGCCGAGCAGTCGCTGCGGGCACACCTGGCGCGGCAGCGCGGGTTCTACGAGTGGGCGGCCGCGGACGGTCCGCGTTCGCCGCTGATCGAGCGCTGCCTGGACCGTCTGGAGGCGACGGTCCCGGCCGACGACTCCCCCGCGGTGCTGTGCTGGGGCGACTCACGGATCGGCAACATCATGTACCGGGACTTCGAGCCGGTGGCGGTGCTGGACTGGGAGATGGCGGCGCTCGGTCCGCGTGAGATGGACCTGGCGTGGATGATCTTCCTGCACAGGTTCTTCGAGGATCTCGCCACTCTCGCGGGCCTGCCCGGCCTGCCCGACTTCATGCGGCGCGAGGACATGGCGGCCCGGTACACCGAGCTGACCGGGCACAAGTGCGAGAACCTGGACTACTACAGCCTTTACGCTGCGCTGCGGCACGCGACGATCATGTTCCGCGTGCAGGCACGCGCGATCGCGTTCGGCCAGGCGCAGCAGCCCGCCGACCCCGACGACATGATCCTGCACCGCCCGACGCTCGAGGCGATGCTCGACGGCACCTACTGGTCGAGGGTGCCGTGACGTCAGCTTCGATCGAGCCGCACCCCGACCCCGGACCCGCCGACCACCGACCACAACCGCACCAGCACAACCAGACCGACACGAGCAAGGACTAATTCGAATGACTGACTACGACCAGCTCTACATCGGCGGCAAGTGGGTGGCCCCGGCCACCGACGAGCGCCTCGAGGTCTTCTCCCCCGCCACCGAGGAGCGGGTCGGCAGCGTTCCCGTCGCCGCACCCGCGGACATCGACGCCGCGATCGCGGCCGCGCGCACCGCACTCGAGACGGGCCCGTGGCCGCAGACCACCCCGGCGCAGCGTGCCGAGATCCTCCTCAAGGCGGCGAAGCTGATCGAGGAGCGCGCCGACGAGCTGTGCACGCTGATCACGGCCGAGATGGGCGCACCGCGCGCGGGCGTCGAGCTCATGCAGAAGACGCCGACGCTGGCCGTCCTGAACAGCTACGCGGCGCTGGCCGAGTCGTTCCCGTGGGAGGAGGAGCGCACCGGTCCGTTCGGTGTCTGCAAGGTCGTGCGCGAGCCGGTCGGTGTCGTCGCCGCGGTCATCGCCTGGAACGTCCCCCTGTTCCTGCTGGTCAACAAGCTGGCCCCGGCGATCCTCTCGGGCAGCACCCTGGTGCTCAAGCCCGCGCCGGAAACCCCGATGAACGCCAACCTGGTCGCGGAGATCTTCGCCGACGCCGGTCTGCCCGAGGGCGTGCTGTCCATCGTCCCCGGCGGCGCGGAGACCGGCGAGTACCTCGTCTCGCATCCCGACGTGGACAAGATCACCTTCACCGGCAGCAGCCCCGTGGGCCGCAAGATCGGCGCCATCGCCGCGCAGAACCTCAAGCGTTGTTCGCTCGAGCTCGGTGGCAAGTCCGCCGCGATCCTGCTCGAGGACATGGACGTCGCGGCCACCCTGCCGATGCTGGTGCTGTCGGGCCTGATGAACTCCGGCCAGGCGTGCGTCGGCCAGACCCGCATCCTGGCGCCGCGGTCGCGTTACGACGAGATCGTCGAGGCCATGGTCAATTTCGCCGGGTTCATGCCGATGGGCATGCCGGACGATCCGGCCGCGCAGCTCGGCCCGATCATCACCGCCAAGCAGCGCGACAAGGTCCTCGGCTACATCGAGAAGGGCAAGGAGGAGGGCGCCCGCATCGTCCTCGGCGGCGGTGTGCCGGCCGGCCTGGACACGGGCTACTTCGTCGAGCCGACCATCTTCGCGGACGTCGACAACTCGATGACGATCGCGCGCGAGGAGATCTTCGGACCCGTGCTGTCGGTGATCCCCTACGGCAGCGTCGACGAGGCCATCAAGATCGCCAACGACTCCGACTACGGCCTGGCCGGCTCGGTGTACACCACCGACGTCGAGAAGGGCCTCGAGGTCGCCAAGCAGATCCGCACCGGTACCTACGGAATCAACTGGTACGCCTTCGATCCGGGTTCCCCGTTCGGCGGCTACAAGAACTCCGGCATCGGCCGCGAGGGCGGCCCCGAGGGCCTCGACGAGTACTGCGAACTCAAGTCCATCCTGATGCCGCCCGGCTACGGCGCCTGAGCATCTGACGCGAACGCGCGCCGCACCTCTCGAAAGGTGCGGCGCGCGTTCGTCGTTTCGGGGGTCCGACCCCGATGATCCTGTGGGATTCCTCCCGCAATCCGGGAGGAATCCCCCAGGATCTCTTACGGAGACAGAACGGCTCAGCTGCCGAACGCAGGAAGCTCGGAACTGCCGATCGCGCTGAGATCCAACGACGTCACGAGAAGCATCTTCGGTGTCCCGACGACCGGGTGCTGGAGGTCGAAGAGATCGACGCATCCGCCGATGACGCCGTACAGGCCCTCGGGGATGTTCGCGACGCTGTTCGTCGCGGTCTGTCCGGGCAGCGCGCCGAACAGCGTGGCCGGGCTCGAGAAGGTCGGGTACACGACCACGCCCTGCTTGAGCAGCTTCGTCGGATCGGAGACCACGGCCGGCACGTCGGCGGCGTTGACGACGAATGCATTGCACCCGACCAGGCTCGGTGGGAGAAGGGTGCCGGCCGAATTCGGGTTGGTCACCGTCATCTTGATCGTCGTTCCCGAGGACGATGCCTCGACGACGGGCGGCTTGACGGTGGTCGCCGCGGACGCGGTCGCGGGCATCGTCATTGCCACGGCAGCCGCGGTCGCCGCGGTGATCGCGGCACCGCCGACGACTCGCTTGACGCTCTTCCGGGTGGTTTCTCGCATGTGTGACCCTTTCACATAAGCACGATCATCGGTTCCGAGGCCTCAGCATGTGCCGCGGCGCCGTGGAGACTGCAGAACGATATGCGGCCCCCGCGTTCAGATCGGTGCCGATGTCCGGATCGTTAGCATTTCAAGATCAACCCGTGGCCGCCCGTCACCCGGCCGAGGACTGTCGCGGCGCCTATCGTGGCGGGCATGAGCGAGTCCACCGCGGGAGAAGGCTCGCCCCGGGACGACGCGGCCGAGGAGAGCACGCTGACCGTGCTGCTCGCGTTCGGCGCGAACCTTGCGATCGCCGTCGCGAAGTCCGCCGCGGCGATGCTCACCGGGTCGGCGTCGATGGTCGCCGAGGCGACCCACTCGTGGGCCGACACCGCCAACGAGGTGCTGCTGCTGATCGCGAACCGGCGATCACGTCGACCTGCCGAGGACGCGCACCCGCTCGGCTTCGGACGCGAGGCCTACATCTGGTCGATGTTCGCCGCCCTCGGACTGTTCGCCCTCGGCGCCGGGGTCTCGATCACGCACGGCATCCAGGAGCTCTTCCACTCCGAGCCGGCCACCGACTTCGGCGTGGCCTACGCGGTGCTGGCGATCGCGTTCGTGCTCGAGGGAATCTCGTTCCGGCAGGCGTTCAGGCAGATCCGCGACGAGGCCGACGACGCCGACCGGGACCTGCTCGAGCACGCCCTGAAGACTTCGGACCCGACCGTGCGGGCGGTGTTCGCCGAGGACGCCGCCGCCCTGATCGGTCTCGTCATCGCGTTCGTCGGGATCCTGCTGCACCAGTTGACCGGATCCCCCATCCCGGATGCGATCGGGTCCATCGCGGTCGGCGTGCTGCTCGCCGTGATCGCGGTGGTGCTCATCGACCGCAACCGCCGGTTCCTGGTCGGCGAGGAGGCGTCCGGGCAGCTGCATCACGGCGGACTCGAGGCGCTGCTGGCGTTGGCCGAGGTGGACCGGGTGACGCTGCTGCGGATGGAGTACCTCGGACCGCGCCAGGTCTACCTCGTCGCCGGAGTCGACCTGGTCGGCGACTTCGCCGAACACACCGTCGCGGAGATCCTGCGGGACCTCGAGGCGCGGCTCGAGCGCCACCCACACATCGTCAAGGCCGTGCTCACCCTGTCCACGCGGGACGAGGCGAGCCTGCACCTCTAGCGTTGTCGTGGATCAGCTCAGATGTACATCGCCGGGTCGATGTAGGTGGTCGGGTCCACCAACTCCTCGTGCTGCTTGCCACTGCGGTGCCGAATGGTCGCGGGAATACCGGTCGCGATCGAATCCGCCGGGACGTCACGGGTCACGACGGCGTTCGCTCCGATCGCGCTGTCGTCGCCGATCACGATGGGCCCCAATACCTTCGCGCCCGCTCCGATCGTCACCCGGTTACCGACCGTCGGGTGCCGCTTCGTCTTAGCCAGCGACCTGCCGCCGAGCGTGACGCCGTGATAGAGCATCACGTCGTCGCCGATCTCCGCGGTCTCCCCGATCACCACGCCCATGCCGTGGTCGATGAAGAACCGCCGGCCGATGGTCGCGCCGGGATGGATCTCGATGCCGGTGAGGAACCGGGTGAACTGCGCGAGCACGCGCGCCGGACCGCGCAGCGCGGGCACAGCCCACATGCGATGCGCGACCCGGTGCGACCAGATGGCGTGCAGTCCCGAGTAGACGACGGCGTTCTCGACGTTGCTGCGCGCGGCCGGGTCGTGGCCGCGTGCGGCCTGCAGGTCCTCCCGAACCGTGCGCAGCACTCCCATGACTCTCAGTCCCGGATGTGTTCGAACAGCGGGGTGGAGATGTAGCGCTCGCCGAAGTCGGGCACCACCACGACGATCAACTTCCCGGCGTTCTCCGGACGCTTCGCCAGCTGCAGGGCGCCCCAGACGTTCGCGCCCGCCGAGATGCCGCCGAGGATGCCCTCGTCGGTGCCGAGGTCGCGGGCGACGCGGATCGCGTCGTCGAGCTCGACGTCGATGATCTCGTCGTAGATGTCGCGGTCGAGGATCTCGGGGATGAAGTTCGCGCCGAGGCCCTGGATCTTGTGGGGGCCGGGCTGGCCCCCGGTGAGGATCGGCGAGTCCGCGGGCTCGACACCGACGATCTGGACACCGGGCTTGCGCTCCTTGAGGGTGCGGCCGACGCCGGTCAGGGTGCCGCCGGTACCGATGCCCGCGACGAAGATGTCGACCGCGCCGTCGGTGTCGGCCCAGACTTCCTCGCCGGTGGTGCGCTGGTGGATCGCCGGGTTCGCCGGGTTCGCGAACTGCCGTGCCAGGACGGCGTTCTCGGTCTGCGCGACGATCTCCTCGGCCTTCTTCACGGCACCGGCCATGCCCTCGGCGCCGGGAGTGAGCACGATCTCGGCGCCGTACGCGCGCAGCATCACCCGGCGTTCGGTCGACATCGTCTCCGGCATCGTCAGGATCACCTTGTAGCCACGCGCGGCCGCGACCATCGCCAGCGCGATGCCGGTGTTGCCCGACGTGCCCTCGACGATGGTGCCGCCGGGCTTGAGCTCACCGGACTGCTCGGCGGCGTCGATGATCGCGACACCGATCCGGTCCTTGACGCTGTTGGCGGGGTTGTAGAACTCGAGCTTGGCGATAACCTGGGCCTGCGCCCCGTCGGTGACCCGGTTCAACCGCACCAGCGGCGTCCGTCCGACCAGTTCGGTGACGTTCTCGTAGATCTGGCTCATGGCTGATCCTCTCCCCGGCCGCACGGGTCCCGGGTGTCGCTGTCTGTGTATGTATTGCACCACTGCGCCCGCGTCCCCCCGAAACCGGACTCCCGAAACGGGTGAGGGGAACCTTCAACCGGTCAGACCGATTGAAGGTTCCCCTCACCCGAGAGCGGTAGGTCAGCCCAGGCGCTGCTTGAGTGCCTCGAACTCGTCACGGATGCCCGAGGGCACCTTCTCACCGAGGAACTCGAACCACTCGGTGATGAGCGGGATCTCCTGCTTCCACTCCTCGACGTCGACGGCCAGTGCCTCGTCCACGTCCGCGGCGTCGACGTCGAGCCCGTCGAGCTCGAGATCCGCGGCGGTCGGCACGAAGCCGATCGGCGTGGTCTGCGCACCGGCCTTGTGCTCGATGCGGTCGATGACCCACTTGAGCACGCGGGAGTTCTCGCCGAAACCGGGCCACAGGAAGCGACCGTCGTCGCCGCGACGGAACCAGTTGACGTAGAAGATCTTCGGCAGCTTCGCCGAGTCGGCGTTCTTGCCGAGGGTGATCCAGTGGTTCAGGTAGTCACCGGCGTTGTAACCGATGAACGGGATCATCGCCATCGGGTCGCGGCGGACGGTGCCGACCGCACCCTCGGCCGCCGCGGTCTGCTCGGACGACAGCGTTGCACCGAGGAAGGTGCCGTGCTGCCAGTCGAAGGACTCGCTGACCAGGGGGACGGTGGTCTTGCGACGGCCGCCGAACAGGATCGCCGAGATCGGAACGCCCTGCGGGTCGTCCCACTCGGGGGCGAGGATCGGGCACTGCGACATCGGGGTGCAGTAGCGCGAGTTCGGGTGGGCGGCGGGCGTGCCGGACTCGGGGGTCCAGTCGTTGCCCTTCCAGTCGATGAGGTGCTCGGGCTTGTCCTCGAGGCCCTCCCACCACACGTCGCCGTCGTCGGTGAGCCCGACGTTGGTGTACAGCGTGTTGCCGGCCTCGACCGTCTTCATGGCGTTCGGGTTGGAACCGTGGTTGGTGCCCGGCGCGACGCCGAAGAAGCCGAACTCCGGGTTGACGGCGTAGAGCCGGCCGTCCTCACCGAAGCGCATCCACGCGATGTCGTCACCGAGGGTCTCGGCACGCCAACCGGGGATGGTCGGCTGGATCATCGCGAGGTTCGTCTTGCCACAGGCGGACGGGAAGGCCGCCGCGACGTAGTACGCCTTGTCCTCCGGCGAGATCAGCTTGAGGATCAGCATGTGCTCGGCCAGCCAGCCCTCGTCGTGGGCCATGGCCGACGCGATACGCAGCGAGTAGCACTTCTTGCCCAGGAGGGCATTGCCGCCGTAGCCGGAGCCGTAGGACCAGATCTCGCGGTCCTCGGGGAAGTGGGTGATGTACTTGGTGTCGTTGCACGGCCACGGGACGTCGGCCTGGCCCTCGGCCAGCGGCGCGCCCACGGAGTGCAGCGCCTTGACGAACGGCTTGTCGGTGCCCAGCTTGTCCAGTGCGGCCTGGCCCATGCGGGTCATGATGCGCATGGAGACGACGACGTACTCGGAGTCGGTGATCTCCACGCCGAGCTTCGGGTCGGCAGCACCGAGGGGGCCCATGCAGAACGGCACCACGTACATGGTGCGACCGCGCATCGAGCCGCGGTACAGGTCCGTCATCAGGGCCCGCATCTCGGTCGGGTCCATCCAGTTGTTGGTGGGGCCGGCGTCGATCTCCTCGCGGGAGCAGATGTAGGTGCGGGACTCCACGCGCGCCACATCCGACGGGTCGGAGTTGCCGAGGAAGGAGTTGGGCTTCTTCTCGTCGTTCAGACGGGTGAAGGTGCCGGCCTCGACGAGCTGGGTGGTCAGGCGGTCCCATTCCTCGTCGGAACCGTCCGCGAACACGACACGGTCCGGCTGCGTCAGCTCGGCTACCTCGCGGACCCAGGCGAGCAGCTCGCCATGCGAGGTAGGCGCGTCAGTACCGTTCAGACCTGGAATGGTCGCTGAGGTCATCAAACTCTCCCTGGGTGTGCCGGAATCGAGTCGACCGCACGCCGGAAGAGGCATGCGATGGAGCCGATTGCTCCCTCTCGGCGGGGTGCTACCCGCTGTTCGACCGCCGCGTGCGAGTGGTTGCACACGGTGGCGGACGACACGGGCGCCGGGTGTCCTGCTAAGAGGTTAACTCTGCCCGTCCCTCTTGCGGGAATCGGGTCTGGTCGGATGCCTCACAGGACCGATTCAGCGATCGTTCGCGGCGTACAGACAACTCCGGCGGTGACGATTCGTTCATCGTCACCGCCGGAGGCGTCAGTCGTTACCGCGAGGAACTAGCTGCCGTTCTTGAGGACCTTGGTGATCGTGTCGCCGAGGACGTCGGAGATCGAGCCGGTGGAGCTGAGCTGGCCCTCCGAGGAGCCGAGGCCCGCCATGTCCAGGCTGCCGGTGGTGACCTCGCCCGGGTTCGGGATGCGGACGGTGAAGCAGGCGGTCAGGTTCGGCATCTCGTTGGAGACGCCGACGGTGCCGGCCACACCGGTGCCGCCGCTGGTGACCTGCGAGCCGATCGCGGCGTCGCCGGGAACCTTGTAGGTCATCTTCAGCGTGAGCGGGTTCCCGGAGTTCACGAACCAGCCGGTGTTGGTGACCTTCCAACCGTTGCCGTTCTGGGTGGGGGTCACCTCCTCCTCCTGCTGGCCGGTCGGGATGCCGACGTGGAACGCCGTGATCGTGGCCTTGACCGGCGCTCCGAAGCCGGCGGGCGGGATGTCGTTGATGGTGTTGACGTACGGGTTGCCGATGCCGGTCGTCGAGATCACCGTGGTGTAGGTGACGTTGGTGCCGGCAGCGGCCTGCGCCGCCGAGACCGTCTTCGAGTAGTTGTGGGTGATACCCCAGGTGCTGATGTCGTTCTTGCTCACCTGGCTGCTCTGGTTGCAGGTGCCGGCCGCACTGGCGGTACCTGCGCCGAGGCCCACACCGACGGTCACACCGGCCACGACGAGTGCACCGGAGGCGGCGGCCGCAGCAACGCGGGCCATCGAGGATCGGGACATGTAGATCTCCGTTCGATCAAGTACAGGCCCCGCTGTCGGGCGCGCGGAAGCCTTGCGTAGACGTTTCGATGTGCGTGATCGCAGTCACACACTCGGACCTTTATACGGACAAGCGTCCAGCTTCACAGGCCTTTGCCGGAAATTCGCGGAACTGGTCGTGACGATCGCGGCCGTACCCGACAAAGGCCTCCGGCGGCGGCGAGCCGCGCTCGTCACCGCCGGAGGTGTTCAGTAGTCCACGGCCGGACTAGCTACCGTTCTTCAGCGCCTTGGTGATCGTGTCGCCCAGGACGTCGGAGACCGAGCCGGTCGAGCTGAGCTGGCCCTCCGAGGAGCCGAGGCCCGCCATGTCCAGGCTGCCGGTGGTCGCCTCGCCTGCATTGGGGAGACGCACGGTGAAGCACGCGGTCAGGTTGGGCATCTCGTTCGAGACGCCGACGGTGCCGGCCACACCGGTGCCACCGCTGGTGACCTGCGAGAAGAGCGCGGCGTTGTCCGGAACCTTGTAGGTCATCTTCAGGGTGACCGGGTTCGAGGAGTTGACCGACCAACCGGTATTGGTGACCTTCCAGCCGTTGCCGTTCTGGGTGGGGGTCACCTCGCTCTCGTGCTCACCGGTCGGGATGCCGACCTGGTACGCGGTGACCGTCGCCTTGACCGGCGCGCCGAAGCCGGCGGGCGGGATGTCGTTGATGGTGTTGACGTACGGGTTGCCGATGCCGGTCGTCGAGACCACGGTCGTGTAGGTGACCTCGGTGCCGGGGGACGCCTCGGCGGCCGAGACCGTCTTCGAGTAGTTGTGCGTGATGCCGAGGGTCGTGATGTCACTCTTGCTCACCTGGCTGCTCTGGTTGCAGGTGCCGGCCGCAGCGGCCGTGCCCGCGCCGAAGCCGACACCGACGGTCACACCGGCCACGACGAGTGCACCGGACGCGGCGGCCGCGGCAACGCGGGCCATCGAGGATCGGGACATGTAGATCTCCGTTCGATCAAGTACAGGCCCCGCCATCGGGCGTGCGGAGGCCCTGTGTAGAGGTTTCGTGTGGGCGACGCTGTTCACCCACACGGACCTTTATACGGACAAGCGTCCAGTTCCTCAGGGCTTTCGCGTTTTCCGTTACGGGTGGGGTCAGAATTGATCCGATCCGCCGACACGGCTCGGGGCATCGCAGCTAGGGCGTGTCTCCTAATCCCTCTTGGATGCACCTGGCGAGGCAATCGTCGTCCTGCAAGGCGGAGGAGGAGCCGATACCGCTGTTGTATCGGCGACGACGACAACGCCGCAGGGGGGCGATTGGGCGCCAGGGGCGCCGAAACGGGGATTGGGAGACATGCCCTAGAGCCGGCCGTGATCGGTGCGCTCCCACTGCAGCGTCCCGTCCGGGTCCCGGTGCGCCTCCCACGCGGCATACGCACCGTCCTGCTCGACGGTGGTGACGTGATCGGCGAACCCGTCGCCGTCCAGATCGGACGCGATCGCGACGCCTGCCGAGCCGGTGACTGTGCGGGAGTCGAGGACCCCGTCCCCGTCCAGGTCGACGGTCGGGTCACGCAACTCGAGTTCGCCGACGTCCGCGCCCATCGGGTGCTCACCGAGATCGGCGACACCGAGATCAGGGGCGCCGAGCAGCAGGTCGTCCTGAAAGATCATCGCGGTTCCTTCCGCTTCGATGACCGGCCGGATCCGGACCGGTCGCTCAGATGCTTGGACGCACCCGGCCCGGTGCCGGTTCCGGTTCCGGCCGACCTTCACCCAGATACCGGTCGAGCACCGCAAGGTCGCGTTCGCACGCGGCCAGCCGACCCGACGTCCGGGTCACGCACTCACGCAACTGCCGGTCCAGTCCGGCGAGCCGCTCGTCCACCTCGGCGGCCCGCCGGCGGTGCGCAGCGAGCGCCGCCTCGGCGACGCGGGCCTCGGTGTCCACCAGTCGTCCCAGTGCACGCTGCTCGAGCGCCGCCCGCACCTGTGCGAGCGACTCGGCCACCCACTGCCGCAGGTGGTTGCGGTCGGCGAGGTGCCCGCGTGCCCGGGTCAACCACCAGGCCGCGACGCCACCGACCAGCAGGGTGACCGGGATGCTCGCCAGGTTCAACGCGGGCACCGTCGACATCGGAGCCATCACCAGCCGGCCGAGGCCCAGACCGGCGGACGCGCCGACCAGGATCATCATCCGGTCCTCGACACCACGATGGCGGGGTTCCGGACCGTCCAGCACAGGGGGCGTCCGATTCGGCGGCCCGACCACCGCCTCCCCCGCCCGCCCCGCATCGCCTGCACTCCCCGACACCTGCGCGGCGATCCGGTCCAGCCGCTCACCCGCCGCCTCGTCCAGGTCCGCGGTCAGCCCGACCACCTGGGCCCGGAGCCACTCCGGGAACCGGGTCAGCTCCGACCGGTCGGCGCGGTCGATCCGGGAGCGGGCGGTCGCCGACAGCGCCCGCACCCGGTCGCCGACGTCGTGTACCAGGTCGACGCGGGCCAACGCGGTCAGTCGGCGCAGCGTCGCGGCAGACTCCGCCCGGACGCCGTCGCGGTCGGCGATCAACGCGACCCGCCGCGCACGCAACTCCGCCGTGTCCTCGTCGCTCCGCAGAGCGGTCGCGGTGGAACGCACCTGCTCTCGGGTCCGGTTCGCGGCCGCGCGGAGCCGGGCGCCGGGCGCGTCCGGAACGCGGGCCCGGTCCCGCTCGAGCGCCGCGGCGAGCTCGTGACGCAGGGCCGTCAGACATTCGTCGCCGCCCGCGGAGACCGGGTGGATCACCGCGCCGGCGAACCGGGGTGCGTGGTCGGCGAGCAGCGCCACGTCGCGTTCACGCACCGCCTCCCAGCCGCGGTGCGCGTCGGTGCCGGTGAGCGCGAACGTCACGGACCACGCTTCCGCGGTGCCCGACCGCAGCAGGTCCAGTTCCTCCCGGCCGAGCGGTCCCGACGCGTCGAGGACCATCAGCACGACCGTCGCCTGCGGGTCGGGGTGCTCGGCGAACCGCATCCCGGGCGCAGCGAACCGCAGTCGCGCGGCGAGCTCACCAGCACCCGTGCCGGGCAGTCCGAGCACCGACACGCACGGATGCCGGTCGGCCGGGTCGGGGCGGTCGAGATCGGCGAGAGTGCCGGGATCCCAGCGTCGCACGACCGAGACGAGTTCCGGGGGCGGCTCCTCAGCCATCGCGACCCCAGGACCGGACGGCGTCGCGCTGCAGGGTGAGTGCCGCGCGCATCGCGCGCGCGTCCCGGCTCGCGGCCATCCGGTCACGCCAGTCGACGGCCCGGCGCAGCGCCTGCGGCCTGCTCTCGTCGGCCGGGACGGGTTCCCCGGTGGCCGTCGCGGCGAGCCGGACGCCCTCGTCGCCAGCCAGGTACTCCTCGATCGGGTCTCGGACAGCCGCCATGCCGGTGTGCGACCGCAACGCCGCGAGCAGTGCGGCCGACCGGTCCGCCCGCACCGCCGCCACCCGGGCCGCGACCGCGTGCCGGACCGCCCCGATCCCGCTCCCTTCGCCGACCGTCGACGTCGGCAGGCACGACGTCCCGAGTTCGTCGGCGCAGTGGTCGGCCGCCGCGGCCGGGTCGCCGAGTGTGTCCACCTTGTTCAGCACGAGTACGGCCCGCTCACCCGCCTCCCGCAGGGCCGCCCGGTCCGCGGACCTCGGCGGGTCCAGGACGACCAGCAGCACGACGTCCGCGGTCAGGTCGGGGTCGGCGGCGCCCGGCACGTCCCACGACGCGGTCTGCTCGACCGCCGCTCCCGGGACCGGGCCCAGCGACGCCGCGACCGCCGACTTCCCGACCCCGGCCCGCCCGGTGACCTCGACGCGCACCGCGGCGCCGAGCAGTCGGGTCGCCCGAGCGATCGTCGCCGCGGCCGTCGGGTCCGCCTCGCCGAGCGTCTGCAGCAGTCGGTCCACACCCGTCGACGGCATCACGTCACCACCCCCACAAGAGATGCACAGAGAAATACGGAGAAGTCGGCGCGCCCTCCCCGGCGCGTCCGATAACGATGATTGCACGCGCCCGAGGCCGTCACACCTGGAATACAGCCGAAGCGTCGACCGGTGCGCGATCCGGCGCACGGCCCTGAACGCGCTGGTCGAGACGATTCCGGAGGCGCTCCCCGATGACAGCGCGGTCCGGAGCGCCCGCGGTCGGCGGCGTCGCTTCCCAGGAAACTCTCAAGTTCCCCTTAAGGCCCCGCTGCCGGAAACCGGCCGCATGCGTGACAATGGTCCGGTGAATGACGCCGAACCCCGGGTGGCTGGAGCCGCCGAACAGGGCTCCCGCCTGTACCCCCGGGTAACCAGTTTCCGATCGCGCCGCGGCGCACTGACCGACCCCCAGCAGCAGACCTGGGATCGTCTGTGGCCGGTGATCGGCGCCGACGTGTCGGACGAGCCGCTCGACACCGCGGCATGGTTCGGCAGGCAGGCCCCGACCATCGTCGAGATCGGCTGCGGGACCGGCACCGCGACCACCGCGATGGCCAAGGCGGAACCGCACGTGAACCTGCTGGCCGTCGAGGTGTACCGCCCCGGCCTGGCGCAGCTGCTGCAGGCCGTCGAGCGCGAGTCCATTTCGAACATCCGGGTGCTGCGCGGCGACGCGATGGACGTGCTGGAGAACATGCTGGCGCCGGCGTCGCTGACCGGGGCGCGCGTGTTCTTCCCCGACCCGTGGCCCAAGGCGCGGCACCACAAGCGCAGGCTGCTGCAGGCCCCGACCTTCTCCCTGATCGCCGACCGGCTGATGCCCGGCGGCGTGCTGCACGTGGCCACCGATCACGCCGAGTACGCCGAGTGGATCGCCGAGACCGGCGACGCCGAACCCCGGTTGACCCGGCTGGACTGGGACGAACTCGCCGCCGGCGACATCGAATCGCCGATGACCCACGAACGCCCGGTCACCAAGTTCGAGGACAAGGCGCACCGCGTCGGCCGTCCGATCACCGAACTGATCTGGGGAAAGGTCGAAGCATGAGCGTCAGCGAGCGATTACCGGACACCGGCACCGCAGTGGGGGCGAACTCACCCGGCACGGACGCAGGTGAGGTGCGCCACCCGCGGCGGGTGCTGCTGGTGTGGGACGCACCCAACCTCGACATGGGGCTCGGCGCCATCCTCGGCGGTCGTCCGACCGCCGCCTACCGGCCACGATTCGACGCGCTCGGCCGGTGGCTGCTCGGCCGCACGGCGGAACTGTCGGGCACCAGCGCGGTGCGCCTCGAACCGGAGGCGACGGTGTTCACGAACATCGCTCCCGGCAGCGCCGACGTCGTCCGCCCGTGGGTCGAGGCCTTGCGTAATGTGGGTTTCGCGGTGTTCGCCAAGCCGAAGATCGATGAGGACAGCGATGTCGACGCCGACATGCTCGACCACATCGCCCTTCGCGCGCGTGACGGTGGCCTGGCGGGCATCATGGTCGCCTCCGCCGACGGGCAGGCTTTTCGCGAGCCGTTGGAGGACATCGCAGCAACCGGCGTCCCCGTCCAGGTTCTCGGCTTCCGCGAGCACGCGAGCTGGGCGGTCGCCTCGGAGATCCTCGAGTTCGTCGACCTCGAAGACATCCCCGGGGTGTTCCGCGAGCCGCTGCCGCGGGTGAGCCTCGACTCGCTCCCCGACGAGGGCGCCTGGTTGCAGCCGTTCAGACCGCTGTCAGCCCTGCTCATCGGGCGTCAAGGAGTTCAATAGTGTTCGCCAGCTGGGGCCGCATCGTCTACCGCCTCCGATTCACGGTGATCGGGGTGATGGTCGCGCTGATGCTCGGCCTCGGGGCGTACGGCCTCGGCCTGGAGAACCACCTGAGCCAGAGCGGCTGGGACGATCCGGGCTCGGAGTCCGTGGCCGCGGCCAAGCTGGCGGACGGCACCTTCGGGCGCGACACCAACGCCGACGTGGTGCTGCTCTTCACCGCGCCCGACGGCAAGACGGTCGACGACCCGGCGTTCGCGGCGAAGATCACCCAGCACCTCGATCAGCTCGCACGGAACAACCCGGAGCAGATCCTCAAGGTCAACGGCAGCTACTGGTCGACGAAGCTGGCCCTGTTCACCGACGCCAGCAAGGAACACGCCCTCGCCAGCGTGGGTATCGCCGGCGCCAACGACACCGAGGTCGCGGCCAACTTCAAGAAGGTGCGCGACCAGTTCTACATCCCGGGCGTCGACGTGCAGTTGACCGGCCTGCAGCCGGTCACCGGCACGCTGAACGACACGATGGCCAACGACGTGCACCGGATGGAGATCCTCGCGATTCCCGCCGTCGGCGTGCTGCTGTTCTTCATCTTCGGCGGTGTGGTCGCGGCCGCGTTGCCGCTGATCGTCGGCGGGCTGACCATCATCGCCGCGAACGGTGTGGTCAAGCTGATCACCCACTTCACCGAGGTCAACTCGTTCGTCTCACCGGTGGTCTCGCTGATCGGCCTCGGCCTCGCGATCGACTACGGCCTGTTCATGGTCAGCCGGTTCCGGGAGGAGATCGCCGAGGGCTACAGCACCGGTGACGCCGTCCGGCGCACGGTGATGACCGCGGGCCGGACGGTCGTGTTCTCGGCGACGATGATCGTCGCGAGCCTCGGCGGCCTGCTGATCTTCCCGCAGGGCTTCCTCAAGTCGGTCGCCTACGGCGCGATCGCGGCGGTCATCCTGGCCGCGATGATCTCGGTGACCGTGCTCCCCGCGATTCTGGGCATCCTCGGCAAGCGGGTCGACGCCCTCGGTCTGAAGTTCATGCGCAAGACCAAGACCACCGACGAGATCGAGTCCAGCATTTGGGGTCGGCTCACCCAGTGGGTGATGAAGCACCCACTCAAGGTCGCGATCCCGATCGTGATCGGCCTGCTGCTGCTGACCATCCCGATCTCGAACATCAAGTTCGGCGGCATCAACGAGACCTACCTGCCGCCCGACAACCCGACCCGCGTCGCACAGGGCGAGTTCAACGAACTGTTCCCCAACTCCCGGTCCGAGCCGGTCAAGCTGGTGATCGAGGGCGCCAAGGGCGCGCAGATCACCCAGATCGTCAAGGAGGCGAGCGCGGCCCCAGGTCTGGTCGAGAAGTTCACGGTGAACAACCCGACCAAGGACGACGTGACCGTCTTCAAGGCCGGCCTGGTCAACCGCAACGACTCCGCCGCGACCATCGACTACCTCCGCGCGATGGAAGTCCCCGACGGCGTGAAAGTGCTGGTCGGCGGTACACCCGCCATCGAGCAGGACTCCATCAAGGCACTGCTCGACAACCTGCCACTGATGGTCACGCTGGTCGTGCTGCTGACGACGCTGCTGATGTTCCTGGCGTTCGGATCGCTGGTGCTGCCGATCAAGGCCGTGCTGATGACGGCACTGGGCCTTGGCGCCACGCTCGGCATCCTCACCTGGATCTTCATCGACGGCAACGGCGCGGGCCTACTCAACTTCACGCCCGGACCGATCATGTCGCCGGTGCTGGTGCTGATCATGGCGATCATCTACGGTCTGTCCACCGACTACGAGGTGTTCCTGCTGTCGCGGATGGTGGAGGCGCGCGCGCAGGGCGCCAGCACCACCGAGGCGGTGCGGGTCGGCACCGCGCACACCGGCCGCCTCATCACCGCCGCCGCACTGATCCTGATCGTCGTCACCGGCGCGTTCGCATTCTCCGAACTGGTGATGATGAAGTACATCGCCTACGGCATGATCGCGGCGCTCGTCATCGACGCGACCCTGATCCGCATGTTCCTGGTGCCCGCGACGATGAAGTTGCTCGGCGACGACTGCTGGTGGGCGCCCGCCTGGATGAAGCGGATCCAGGAGCGACTCGGCCTCGGCGAGCCGATCCTGGCCGACGAGCGGATGCCGGAGAACGTGCCCGAGATCGCCGCGGTCGGTGTCGTGATGGCACCGGTCGAGCCGGTCCCGGCGCGCGCCTCGAACCCGCTGACCCGCGACGCCGTCGAACGGGTGCTGCCACCGAGGACCGCGGCCGCCCAGCGCATCGCAGCGACGGTGGAGCCGCTGGTCGGCGAGCCGCTGACCGAACCGATCCCCCGGGTGAGCCCGAAGACCGAGGCCATGACGCAGCGCCCCCAGCCGGCGCCGTCGAGTCCGTCGGCGCGGGTGCCCGCGCCGCGTGCGGCGGAATCGACCCCGTCCGCGCAGGACCGCCCGATCGAGAGCTGGCTGCAGGACCTCCGGATGCCGGCGCGCGAGCCGGCGAACGTGCCGGTCCCGAACGCCCCGCACGGGGTGCCCGCCCAGAACGGGATGTCGCAGAACGGGCACGGGGCGACGCCACAGCCACAGGCGACGTCCCAGCCGAGGCCGGTTCCGCCGCAGGCACGTCCGGTTCCGCCGCGGCCTGCCGCGGCCGCGCCGATGCCCACCGCGCCGATGCCCGCGCCCGCACCTCGGGCCGCGGCCCCCGTCCCACCGGCACCGCAGCCGCCCGCACCGCAGCGGCCCGCCCCGCAGGTGCCTGCCCCCGCCGACGATCCGGTCGAGCCCCCTCTCGAGCCGGGCCGTCACCGGCACACCGAGGGTGCGCCGACGGTCAGCGTCAGCGAGTTGCTGGCCCGCCAGAAGCGCGAGTGACCGGCTCCCCCGGTTCTTCCCGCTGCGATCTCGGGGAGAACTGGGGGTGTCTCAGCCGAGCATCCGCTTCCAGGACGTCCCGAACGGATGCTTGGCGGTGATCGACCCGAACCGGACCTTCCCGCGGACCACCAGGTGCAGCGGTCCGGCCGCAGGTCCGGTGCGCACCCGGTTGGTGGTGCTGCCGCCGACGGTGTCGACGCCGTTGAGGTCGACCGTCGCTTCGGGCGGGACGATCAGCGTTGTGGTCCCGCAGACGTCGTCGACGATCAGCTCGACCACCTGGGTCTGCATCACCGCCTCGCTGAAGTCGAGGGTGACGCTGGAGAACTTGTTGTTCACATGCAGCGTCGGCGGCACCTGCCAGGGCCCCTTGCGGGTCACCGAGGTCATGGTGGCGCGCACGGCGTTCGTCGGCGTCGGCACCGGACTCGGCGCGGCGTAGGTCGGACCGGGCGCTGGGACCGCTTGCCGCGGCGCCTCGTCCGTGACCACCCGCATCCCGGGCAGGTCGTAGAGCACCGCGTTCAGCTCGCCGCGGGTCTTGGCGGCCAGTGCGGTGTCCATCCGTTCGGTGAACTCCCCGAGCGAGAGCATGCCCTGCCCGACCGCACGCTGCAGCAGTTGCCCCACGTGCTCGCGTTCGGCGTCGGACACCCGCAGATCCCTTGCATCCATGGCACCAGAATATGCGGCGCCGCAGAGTTACTCAGGTTCGTCGGGAATGGCCGGGAACAGCGGCAGGTGCGGGTCCTCGATGTCGACCTCGTCCGGGACCTCTTCGGGATCCTCCGCGAGCAGCGACCGGACCGCGGTGTTCAGCACCGCGACGATCGGCACCGCGAGCAGACCACCGACGATTCCGGCCAGCACGATGCCGGTGGTGATCGACAGCACCACGGCCAGCGGGTGCAGCCGGACCGCCCGGCCCAGCAGCAGCGGCTGCAGCACGTGCCCCTCGAGCTGCATGATCCCGATGATGATGCCGAGCGTGATCAGCGCGGTGATCAGTCCCTTCGTCACCAGCGCGACGAGCACCGCGACGAACCCGGTGAGGAAGGCACCGACGATGGGGATGAATGCACCGATGAACACCAACGAGGCCAGCGGAAGCGCGAGCGGGACCCCGAGGATCGCCAGTCCGGCCCCGATACCGAGGGCGTCGGCCGCCGCGACCGCGACTGTCGCGCGCACGTAGCCGACGAGCGAACCGTAGCCCTGGCTGCCCGCGAGGCGGACCCGCTCACGCGAACGGGTCGGGATGATCCGGGTGACGAACGCCCAGACCTGCTCGCCGCCGTAGAGGAAGAAGATGAGGGTGAACAACGTCAGCGCCGCGCCGGTGAACAGTTCCCCGATGACCTTGCCGGTGGTCAGGGCTCCACTGGTGAGGGCCTGCTTGTTGTCCTGGATCGACTTGACCACCGAGTCGCCGGCCTGGCGGATCTGTTCCTCGGAGAAGTGGAACGGCCCCGAGGTCAGCCAGTCCTGGATCTGGTTGACGGAGTGGGTGAACTGGTCGGTCAGTCCGGGCAGTCCGGTGATGAACTGTTCGATGACGAACGTCATGATGCCGGCGACGAGGCCGATCGCGCCGACCAGTACGACGACGACGGCCGCGGACCGCGGGACGCCTTTCCGTTGGAGCCAGTTGACCAGTGGGGACAGTAGCGCTGACGCGAGCAGCGCCAGCCCGACCGGGATCACCACGGTGTCGAGCTTGTGGACCAGGTAGCCGAGGGTCAGTAGGCCGGCGAAGAGCACCAGCAGTCGCCAGGTCCACTCGGCGCTGACTCGGACCAGCGGGTGCACCGACGCGGCGTCGGCCCCCCGCGGTCGAGTCTCGGGCGACTCGTTCGCGGTCACCCGGGCGAGCCTATCGGCCGCGCGGAGGTTTTGCGGGACGTGCCCGGACGGCCGTTTCCCGAGTCCGCATCGTCGACTGTCTGCACCGCAGCGCTAAATTGGTCGCTGTGCTGGCATCCTCCTATCGAGCGGTCGCGCTGACCATGCGCAGTCGTTGGCCGCTCTACATGGGGTCGATGATCCTGGCGAACTTCATCGGTGCCGTTCTGGTGCTGGCGTTCATCAGGTACGGGCTGCCGATCACGGAGACGGACGCGATCATCGCGGACCGGGTACGCAACGGCATCGTCTTCGGCATCTACCTGTTCCTGGCGGGAGTCGTCAGCCTCGGTGCAGCCGCGATGATGCTGCGCTCGGTGATCCGCTGGCAGCTGCGCGGCGGGCCCCCGACCCGCAGCGAGCAGATGGCCGCCCTGCACGCCCCGCTCCGGCAGGCCATCGTGCACCTGATCCTGTGGGTGTTCGGCGGGATCCTGTTCGTGGCGTTGACCGCCTCGGAGATGCCAGAACTGGCGGTCGCGGTGGTGGTGACGGTCTGCATGGCCGCGACCACCACGTTCGGTTTCACCTACATGCTCGGTGAGCGCATCCTGCGACCGGTCGCGGCGCGGGCGCTGAGTGAAGGCCGGTTCGACCGGACGCTGGCACCGGGCGTCGGCACCCGGATGGCGATGACCTGGGGGCTGGGCACGCTGATGCCGGTCATCGGCATCATCCTGCTGTGTGCCACTCAACTGAGCACCGACCTGCAGTTCTCCACCAACTCGCTGGCGGTCGCGATCCTGCTGCTGTCGGGCATGACGATCACCACCGCGTTCGTGCTGTCGATGTTGACGGCCAGCCAGGTCTCCGACCCGATCCGCCAGTTGCGCCGGGCCATCGAGCGGGTCCAGCGTGGCGCTACCGACGTGCAGGTGGAGGTGTTCGACGGCAGCGAGATCGGCCGGCTGCAGGTCGGCTTCAACCGGATGATGGCGGACTCGGCCGAGCGTCGGGTGCTGCGCGAGCTGTTCGGTCAGCACGTCGGCGAGGACGTGGCGCGTCGCGCGCTGCAGTTCGGCACCGAACTCGGCGGCGAGACCCGCTTCGTTGCGGTGCTGTTCGTGGACATGGTGGGCTCGACCGGGGCCGCGGCCGAGCAGCCACCGGGCGAGGTGGTCAGCCTGCTCAACGAGTTCTTCCGGGTGGTCGTCGACGTGGTCGACCGTCATCACGGCTTCGTCAACAAGTTCATGGGCGACGCGGCCCTGGCCATCTTCGGCGCCCCGCTGGACCGGCCGGACGCCCCGGCCGCGGCGTTGGCTGCCGCGCGGGAGCTGCGGTTCGCGCTCAACGACATCACCGGCCTCGACATCGGAATCGGCGTGTCGGCCGGCCTCGCGGTGGCCGGAAACATCGGCGCCGCAGAGCGTTTCGAATACACGGTGATCGGCGACCCGGTCAACGAGGCGTCCCGGCTCACCGAGCTGGCCAAATTGCGCCCGAGCCGGGTGCTGGCCTCGACCAGCGCCGTGTACTTCGCCGACGACGAGGAGCAGGCCCAGTGGGAGCTCGGTGAGCAGGTGCAGTTGCGGGGCCGGAACCGCGTGACCCACCTGGCGAGCCCGATCCGGTACCCGTGACCGTCGGTCCGGTGTTGGCGGGTGATTCGCCGGCCGTTGGCTAGTCTGGGCTAGTGGTAGCGCCGCAGCCGGACCCGAACGGGGGCGTCCCCGAACGTCGCCGCGGTCGTTTCTGGTGGGTCAAATGGGTCGCCGGCCTCCTGGTCGTCGCGCTGCTGTGCGCGGAGGGCGTGTACCTGTGGCCACGACTGCACGAGTCCTGGCGGGCGCTCACCGAAATCCACTGGGGCTGGCTGGCCGCCTGCATTCTCGCGCAGGCGGTCTCGCTCAGCGGGTACGGCCGCGTGCAGAAGCAGCTGTTGCACGCCGGCGGGGTGGAGGTCAGCCAGCGCAAGTCGGTCGCTGTGGTCTACGCGTCGACCGCGATGGCGGTGACGCTGCCCGCGGGTCAGGTCTTCTCGACCGCCTTCACCTACCGGGAGACGCGGCGCTGGGGCGCGAGCCCGGTGGTGGCGTCCTGGCAGCTCGCGATCTCCGGGGTGATCGCGGCCGCGGGCCTGGCCCTGCTCGGTTTCGGCGGCGCACTGCTGGTCGGCGGCTCGGTCAGCCCGTTCACGCTGACGTTCTCACTCGTCGGGTTGATCGCCCTGGTGCTCGCGGTCCGCTACGTCTCCGCACACCCGAGCTCGATCGAGTCCGGTGCCCGCTGGGTGCTCGTCCGGGTCAACTCGATGCGCGGGAAGCCGGCCGACACCGGGATGCACACCGTCCGCGAGACGCTGACCCAGCTCGAGTCGGTGCAGCTGGGGAAGAAGGACGCCGCGATCACGCTGTGCTGGTCGGCGGTGCATCGGATCGGCGACGTGGTGTGCCTTGCCTTCGCCTGTTACGCGATCGGGGCCGACCCGCTGCTGTCGGGACTGCTGATCGCGTTCGCGGCGGGCAAGGCGGTCGCGACCATCCCGTTGGCGCCGGGGGGCCTGGTCTTCGTCGACGCGACACTGATCGCGACACTGACCACCGCGGCCAGCATCAGCGCCTCGCAGGCCGTGGCCGCGGCGTTCGTGTACCGCGGGGTCAGCTTCATCCTGGTCGCGCTGGCCGGCTGGGTGGTCTTCCTCTTCCTGTTCCGCGGGCACCAGCACGAGGACCTGGAGTTCGACGTCGAACTCGAGCGCGCCGAGCAGCAGGGCCTGCAGAACCGCGCGCAGCCCCCCAATCCGCTCACCAACCCGCTCACCGACCCGCTCACCAACCCGCTCACCAACCCCACCGAGGACCACCACCACCCCGGGTGAGGGGAACCATCATTCGGTCTGACTGGGCGAAGGGAACCATCACCCGACCGGTGGACGGCGCCGCGCTCAGCGACGAACAGCCGCCAGCATCGACTCGAGGTGCGCCCGACTGATCGCGACGGCGGCATCCGCGTCGCCGGACGCGACCGCGTCGACCAGAGCGAGGTGCCCGTCGGCATCGAGGTCGGGATCGCTGTCGCGGACACCGAGCAGGTCGACCAACTCCAGCATCGCGTCGGTCAGCCGCGGCACGAAGGTCTCGAACAGTTCGGTCAGGACCGGATTGTGCGCGGCGACGATCACGGCGCGGTGCACGGCGATGTCGGCCTCGACGAACTCGCGGTCCCCCTCGGCGAACGCCTCGCCGCGTCTGTCGAGCGCGACGCGCATCGCGCGAACGTCCTCCTCGTCGGCCCGACCCGCGGCGAGACGGGCCGCCTCGACCTCGATCGCGTTGCGCACCTCGACGACCGCGGCGACGGTCTCCGCACGCAGCACCGACTCCCAGCCCTCCCCGCGTGCCGGTTCGGTGCGTTCGACGAAGACGCCGGCGCCCTGCCGCGCCCGCAGCAGGCCCTGCCCGCCGAGCATGCGCAGCGCCTCCCGGACGGTCGACCGCCCGACCCCCAGTTCGGCGGCGAGGGTGGTCTCCCCCGGCAGCTTCGCCCCGACCTCCCACTCCCCGGCGGCAAGTCGGCGAAGCAGCAGGTCGGCGGCCTGATCGGCCAGCAGGTTTCGGCGCAACGGCGCGGCCACGTGAACTCCTCGGGTTGTCAGACAAGCTGATAAGGCCTAGCGTACCCGTCATGGCTTTCCGCGGGCTTCTCCTTCACCGCCGCGACGGGGTCTGACCGGACCGGCCCCCCGTCGCGGGGTTCCGCCGTGCCGGTCGACCCTCCGATTCGCCTGGAGCTCGCCATGAACTGGAACCGCCAGACCCCGTCCGCCATGCCCAGCCACCGCTACCGTCCGTACGACGAGCGGGTGCCGGTACCGCCGATCGACCGCACCTGGCCGACGAACCGGACCACCGTCGCCCCGCTGTGGGTCCCGGTGGACCTGCGCGACGGAAACCAGGCCCTCGCCGAACCGATGGACCCGCAGCGCAAGCGCCAACTGTTCGAGCAGCTGATTGCCATGGGCTACAAGGAGATCGAGGTCGGATACCCGTCCGCCAGCCAGACCGACTTCGACTTCGTCCGCGACCTCGCCACGCAAGACCTGGTGCCGGACGACGTGACGATCGTCGTGTTCACCGCCGCCCGCACCGATCTGATCGAACGCACCTACGAGTCGGTGCGTGGGCTGCCGAACGTCGTGCTGCACATGTACACCGCGACAGCTCCCACCTGGCGGTCCGTCGTGCTCGGACATGACCGGGACACGCTGCACCGCTTGATCCTCGATGCCGCGCAGGATGTCGCCCGCGGCGGTGACGCGACACCCGGCGTCCGTTTCGAGTTCTCCCCCGAGGTGTTCAACCTGACCGAGCCCGACTTCGCGCTGCAGGTCTGCGACAGCCTCACCGAGCTGTGGGACGCCTCACCCGACCGTCCGGTGATCCACAACCTGCCTGCCACCGTGGAGATTTCGACACCGAACGTGTATGCCGACCAGATCGAGTACATGCACCACAACCTCGCCCGCCGCGAGTCGGTGATCCTGTCGGTGCATCCGCACAACGACCGCGGCACCGGCGTGGCCTGCGCCGAACTGGCGGTCCTGGCCGGGGCGCAGCGAGTGGAGGGTTGTCTGTTCGGCAACGGTGAACGCACCGGCAATGTCGACCTGGTGACGCTCGCCCTGAACCTGCACGCCCAGGGCGTCGACCCGATGATCGACTTCTCCGACATCGACTCGGTTCGCCGAACCGTGGAGTACTGCAACAGGATCGAGGTTCACCCCCGGCACCCGTACGGCGGCGACCTGGTCTACACCGCCTTCTCGGGCACGCATCAGGACGCGATCAAGAAGGGCTTCGCGCACCACCATGCGAGCGCGGAGACGGCCGGCGCCGATCCGGCCCGACACCCGTGGGAGGTGCCGTACCTGCCGATCGACCCGCGTGACGTCGGCCGGGACTACACCGAGGTGATCCGGGTCAACAGTCAGTCCGGCAAGGGCGGCATCGCGTACCTGCTGCAGTCGGGTTACGGCATCGACCTGCCGCGACTGCTGCAGATCGACTTCGCGAAGCGGGTGCAGCAGGCGACCGACAGCAGCGGCGCAGAGATCAGCGCGGAGCAGCTGTGGGAGTTGTTGCAGGAGCACTACTTCCACCACGGGGTACTGCAGCAGTGGACCGTCGAGCACCTCGCGAACGGCGACCGGCTCCGGATCCGTGCCACCTCCGGCGAGATCGCGGTGAACGGCGACGCCGTCGGCACCGGCCCGGTCGATGCACTGGCCCGGGTCCTGTCCGAGCGCGGCATCGACCTCGAGGTCCTCGCACTCACGCAGCAGTCGACGACGTCGGGCCGGGATGCGCAGGCGGTCACGTTCGCGCAGTGCCGGGTCGGCGGTCGTGTCGAGTGGGGCGTCGCCCTCGACCGGTCGGTGACGGCGTCCGCGCTGCGCGCGGTGCTGGCCACGGTCACCGGAACGGCCGCTCCGGGGCCGATGTGACCGACGCCACACTCGGTTGCGGGAAGCGAACCGGCGGTGGCACCGTTGGACCCAGCAAGAGGTTGAACATTCAATCAGCTAGCCACCGTGCAGAGGAGCCCCCATGACCACCGCCACCGCCCTCCCCACCCTGACCCCCGGCACCTGGGCCATCGACGCCAGCCACTCCACCGTCGGCTTCTCGGTTCGCCACCTCATGGTCAGCAAGGTTCGCGGCCGTTTCCAGGACTTCTCGGGCGCCGTCACGGTCGCCGCCGACGGCACCCCCTCCGTCGAGGCGCAGATCCAGGTCGGGTCCATCACCACCGACAACGAGCAGCGCGACGGCCACCTCAAGACCGCCGACTTCTTCGACGCCGAGCAGTTCCCGACCGCCACCTTCGCGTCCACCGGTGTCCGCGCCAAGGGCGAGGACTTCGTCGTCGAGGGCAACTTCACGCTGCACGGCGTCACCCGCCCGGTCGAGCTGAAGCTCGAGTTCAACGGCGTCAACCCGGGCATGGGCAACGGCCCGGTCGCCGGCTTCGAGGCCAGCACCGTGATCAACCGCAGGGACTTCGGCATCAGCATCGACATGCCGCTCGAGGGCGGCGGCGCCGTCGTCGGCGACAAGATCACCATCACCCTCGAGATCGAGGCCGGCCTGCAGGCCTGATCCACCCACGTACACGAGCGAACCCGCCGCGGCCCGACAGGGCCACGGCGGGTTCGCTCGTGTGTGGCTACTTGCCGCCGACCATGTCCTTCACGGCGAGGTGGCCGAACAGCATGCTGGTACCGATCGGGTTACCCCCGCCGGGGTAGACGGTGCCACTCGGCGCAGCCATCGTGTTGCCCGCCGCGTACAGGCCCGGGATCGGATTGCCCGACTTGTCGAGCACCCGCGCTGCGGTGTCGGTGCGCAGACCGCCCTTGGTGCCGAGGTCCGAGATGCCGAACGCGGCCGCGTGGTACGGGCCCTGGTCGATGGTCACCAGCGGCGGCTCACCGTTCGAGAATGCGCGGTCGTAGGCCTCGTCGCCGCGACCGAAGTCCTCGTCGACGCCCTTGCCGGCCATCTCGTTGAAGCGCGCGACGGTGGCCACCAGGTTCTCCGCCGGCACGCCGATCTTGGCGGCGAGTTCCTCGAGGGTGTCGCCGGTGTGCCAGAGACCGGCCTCGACGTACTTCTCCGTCTCGACCATCGACACGTTGGTGGCGTTGACCGGCGGGCGTTCGCCCTCCTTGTGGTCGTAGACCATCCAGTACGGCAAGGTGGCCGAGCCGTCCTCCAACTGGGCGATGATGTCGCGGCCGAGCCGGTCGTAGGGCGCGGACTCGTTGACGAACCGCTTGCCGTCCTGGTTGACGAAGATGCCGGCGGTGAACCACAGCGCGAACGCCGAGCGGCCGTCCGGATGCGTCATGCCCGGCGACCACCAGGCCTGCTCCATCAGGTCGGTGTCGGCTCCGACCGCGATGCCGGCCTGGTGGGCTTTACCCAGATTGGCCGACGGGCCCATGGTGTCGCGGGCGACGCCGGGCACGCCGTACTTCTGGCGCAGCTCGTCGTTGCCCTCGAAGCCGCCGGCCGCCAGCAGCACACCCTTCCGGGCGCGGATCGCGACGCGCTCGCCGTCGCGTTCGACGATGCCGCCGACCACCGCATCGCCCTCGACGACCAACTCGACGAGCGGGGAGCTGCGCTGCAGCGTGGCGTCGGGGTACTTCTCGATCGCCTTGAGGAAGCGGGCGATCAGCGCCCGCCCACCGATGAAGTAGTCGTCGGGCGCGGGCGTGCCGAGCCGGTCGGCATCCAGCGGTCCGCGCACGACCTCTCGCAACTCGGGCGCTTCCGACACCGGCAGTACGGACGGCATGGTGTGGCGCTGGCCGTCCAGTCGCGCCTTGGGGGCCTTGCCGAAGTAGTCCGGCCACGGCAGCATCTCGAACTTCAGGTTCTCGTCCTGCTCGAGGTACTCGATCAGCGGCGCACCGCCGCGGACGTAGGCGTCCTGCAGCTCACGCGGGGTGCGGTCGCCGACGACCGAGTGGTAGTACTCGAGTGCGTCCTCGATGGTGTCGTCGGTGCCGGCGCGCTGGAGGGCGGGGTTGCACGGGAACCACACTCCCCCGCCGCCGGAGTAGGCCGTCGTACCGCCGAACTTGTCGGTGGCCTCCACCAGGATCACCGACAGTCCCTCGCGGGCCGCGGTGTAGGCGCCGGTGACGCCGCCTCCGCCCGAGCCCACCACCAGAACGTCGCACTCCTCGTTCCACTGCGTCATTCTCATTGCCTCCTGGCGTGTCGGTTCCGATCAGGTGTGTCGCGGCTCACGGTAGGTCCGGATGCCGAAACCTGAAACGGTCCGTCCCGCCCAAAGGGAACTCTTCGCGCGGGCCTACCCTGGTCGGCGTGAAGAAGGTATTGCCGGTTCTGGTCGTCGACATCGTGCTCGTCATCGTGTTCTGCGCGATCGGACGCCGCAGTCACGACGAGGCCAACGCCGTCGCCGGCCTGGTCAGCACGGCCTGGCCGTTCCTCGGCGGGCTCGCGATCGGCTGGGCGGCGAACGAGGGGTTGTACCGGAACAAGTCGCTGCCCGCCTCGGTGATCCCCGCCGGGGTGATCATCTGGATCTGCACGGTCGCGGGCGGGATGATCCTGCGGGTGATCGGCGGACAGGGCACCGCATTCAGTTTCATCATCGTGGCCACCTGTGTGCTCGCGCTGTTCCTGCTCGGCTGGCGGGCGATCTACGCACTGGTGCGCAAGCGTTCCACCGCGCACTGAGCGGGGGCGGGTCCCGCTAACAACTTGGCGACAACCCGGCGTGGCCACGTCCGCCGTGGGACAGCTTTCCGATGAGCGAACTCGAGTCGCCACCCCGGAGTCCCCAGTCCGACCACGGGTTCTTCGGTCAGCCGTTCGCGCTGGCCAACCTGTTCGGCGTCGAGATGTGGGAGCGGTTCTCCTTCTACGGGATGCAGGGCATCCTCGCGTACTACCTCTACTACTCGGCCACCGACGGCGGACTCGGGCTCTCGGAGACCTCCGCGGTCAGCATCGTCGGCGCCTACGGCGGCATGGTCTACCTCTCGACGATCCTCGGCGCCTGGATCGCGGACCGGATCCTCGGCTCCGAGCGGACGCTGTTCTACGCTGCCGTCCTGGTGATGCTCGGCCACATCGCGTTGTCCGTGATCCCGGGACTGGCGGGCGTCGGCGTCGGACTGGTCGCGATCGCGGTCGGCAGCGGCGGTCTCAAGGCGAACGCCACCTCGCTGGTCGGCGACCTGTACTCGGAGGGCGACGAGCGCCGCGACGCCGGTTTCTCCATCTTCTACATGGGAATCAACCTGGGCGCCTTCGTCGGTCCGCTGCTGACCGGGTGGGCGCAGAAGAACTGGGGCTTCCACGCCGGGTTCGCGCTCGCCGCGATCGGTATGGCGCTGGGACTGATCCAGTACACCGTCGGCCGCAAGCGTCTCGCCGGGATCGGTGCGCGGCCGCTGAACCCGCTGGCCGGTCCCGTGCTGTGGCGGTACGCGGCGGGCGGCGTCGCCGCGCTGGTGGTCGTGGCGGTGCTCTGCCTGACGGGGGTGATCACCGCCGACAACCTGTCCGACGTGGTGGTCGGGCTGACCATCGTCGCCGCGGTCGGCTACTTCGCACTGATCCTGAGCAGCAGGCACATCACCAGCACCGAACGCAGCCGGGTGATCGCGTTCATTCCGATGTTCCTGGCCAGCGCGGCGTTCTGGTCGCTGTTCCAGCAGCAGTTCACCGTGGTCGCGATCTACGCGGACAAGTTCCTCGACCGGAACCTCTTCGGCTGGGAGTTCCCGGCCTCGTGGGTGCAGTCGATCAACCCGGTGTTCATCATCGTCTTCGCGGGCGTGTTCGCCGCGATGTGGACGAAACTCGGTCCGCGCCAACCGTCCTCGCCGCTGAAGTTCGCGGCAGGCACCACCATCATGGGCCTGGCGTTCCTGGCGTTCCTTCCGTTCGCCGGGGGCGGCGCGAACGGCACCCCTCTGCTGGGCCTCGCGTTCATCCTGCTGCTGTTCACCTTCGCCGAGTTGTTCCTCTCCCCCGTCGGGCTGTCACTGTCGACGAAGTTGGCGCCCAAGGCGTTCCACACGCAGATGGTCGCACTGTTCTTCCTGTCGGTGGCGCTCGGCTCCTCCCTGGCCGGCACGCTGGCCAAGCACTACGACACCGACGACCAGGCCCCGTACTTCATGTGGGTGGGCCTGGCATCCATCACGGTCGGCGTGGTGATGGTGCTGCTGGCGCCGTGGATCAGCAAGATGATGCGCGGCGTGCACTGACCGGCATCACTTCAGCGCCAGCCAGCCCGCCAACCCGAACCCGGCGAGCGCGACCGCGATCCGCAGCACGGTCGGCGGGATCACCTTCACCGCCGGAGGTCCGCACCAGCCGCCGAGCAGTGCACCGAGCGCCATCGCCGCCGCGGCACCCCAGTTCACCTCACCGGACATCGAGAAGGCAATGGCGGCCACAAGATTCGCAATCCCGAGCAGGAAGCTCTTGAGGATCGTGGCCCGCCACACCGACAGTCCGGTGCAGATCAGCGTCAGCGCCAGGAAGATCACGCCCGCACCGGCTCCGAAGTAGCCGCCGTAGATCGCGACCACCCCGAGCGCCGCCGGGTACAGCACCGGGAACTCCTTGCCACCGGCGAGTTTCCGAATCCGCGGCTGCAGCAACAAGGCCAGCGACGCGACCGCGACGAGATACGGGACGACGGTCTCGAACGACCCTGCGGGCGCCCACAACAGGATCAGCGCGCCGACCAGTCCCCCGACGCCGCTCACCGCCGCCCAGCGCCACAGCCGCGGGCCCATCTCGGTGAGTTCGCGCAGCGAGTTCGCGGTGCCGCCGACACCGACCGCGACCATCGCAACCGTGTTGGTGACGTTGGCGGCGACCGGCGTCAGCCCGACCGCCAGCAGCGCGGGGTACGAGATGATCGAGGCCAGGCCGGTGACGAACCCGACCAGTCCCGCCCCGAATCCGGCGACGACCAGCAGCAGGTAGTGCGCCGCGCTCACCGGGGCAGCACGGGCTGGATCGGCCGCAGGAACCGGCCCGCCGCGTCGACGGCGGGGGCAGAACTGTTGGCGCCGGCGACAAACACCGCGAAAGCGACATCGCCGTCGACGCCGACGAACCAGCCGTGCGCGCTGGTGTTGTCGCCGAACTCGGCTGTCCCGGTCTTGCCGCGTAGGTCGGGGATGTCCGCGAGTTGTGTTGCGGTGCCCGCGGTCACGGTCTCCCGCATCATGGTGCGCAGCTGCTCGGTGACCACGGCCGGCGCGGGGGTGGGGGTCGCGTTGGCGACGCCCGGCTTCCCGGCCACCAGCATGGGCAGCGGTGTCGAGCCGCGCGCGATGGACGCCGCGACCATCGCCATCCCGAACGGGGACGCGGTGACCTGACCCTGCCCGATTGCGGATTCGACGCGCTCGGCGGGGGTGTCCGCGGCCGGCACGCTGCCGGTGACGGTGGTCAGACCGGGCGTCACGTAGTCCACGCCGAGGCCGAACTGCAGGGCGGCGTCGTGCAGCGCGGTGGGCGGCATCGCTACCGCGAGCTGCCCCATGGTGGTGTTGCAGGACCGCGCGAACGCGGTGTGCAGGGGCACCGCGCCGAGGTCGAACTTGTCGTCGTTGGGGATGGTGCGACCCTCGATGTTCGCGGTGCCCGGGCACGGCAGCACCGTGTCTGGGGTGACCGAACCCTGCTGCAGCGCAGCGGAAGTGGTGACGGTCTTGAAGGTCGAGCCGGGCGGGTACAGACCGGTCAGCGCGATCGGACCCTGCGCGTTGGCGGGATCGTTCTGCGCAACGGCGAGCAACGCGCCGGTGGACGGCCGGATCGCCACGACCGCGGCCTGCTGCGGCAGCGTCGCGATCGCGGCCTGCGCGGCGGTCTGCACCGCCGGATCGAGCGTGCTCGCGATGTCGGGCGCGGCCGTCCCGTCGCGGCCGACCACCTTGTCGGCGGACCCGTCTGCGTGCACCAACTGCACGGCCCAGCCGGCGGAGGCGTCCTGGCCCTGCTGCCACAGCTCGCGTAGTCCGTCCAGCGCGGGTGAGCTGGTGGCCTTGTCGACGGTGAGCAGTCGGGTCTGCTTGACCAGGGTGACGCCGGGGACGGCGGCGAGCCGCTCCGCGATGGGCGCGACGTCGGCGTCGCGCAGGGTTATCGTGGTGACGGTCTTGCCCTGTGCCCCAGTGATATCCGACTGCAGTGATGCGGCAGTGACGGTCGGCGCGACGGGGGTGAGCAGCGGCGCGAGCGCACCCGCGGTCGCCGCCGGGTCGGGCGTCTTCGCGGGGTCGACGTTCACCAGTGTCACCGTCTGCTCCGCCATCAGCGGTGAACCGTTGTCGGCCAGCACCTTCGGTGACCCGCCGGACAGGGTGGTGTAGCGCAGCGTGGTGTCCGCGGTCAGTCCGGGTGCGAGCAGCTGGGCGTCCCACGGGATCTTCCCGCCGTCGGCGACCACCTGCCCGCCACCTGTGGTGGTGTAGTTCCACTTCTCGGGCGGCTGCGGGGACGGGGTGGTCGTGGGGGCGGTGGTCGGTGCCGGTCCCGCCGACGTCGCGGCGGTGGTGGGCGCGGCACCGAGCGTCCAGTCCGCTGCGAGGGTGAAGGTGCCCTTGTCGCTGTCGGTGGAGGCCACGGTGAACGTGGCATCCTGCGGCGCGAGCCCGTCGAACAGCTGCGTGATCGCCGCGGACGCGGCGGCGGGGTCGGAGGTCAGCGCGGCCGCCGCCTGCGCGTTGCGCTGGGTGAGCGCGTCGGCGAACTGCTGCGCTGCCGTCTCCGTCTCGGTCGGTCCGCTACTACACGCCGTGGTCGCCCAGACCAGCCCCGACACCGCGACGATCGCCACACCCAGCTTCATTCGCATGGCCTCGAGACTATGCGGACTCCGGCTTCAGGCGGCGGGTCGACTCTGGGCCAGTCGTCGCAGCGCGAGTTCGCTGTAGAGCGCGGCGCCGTCCCCGAGCACGCCGTCGTCGAACTCCGCGAGCGGCGAGTGGTTGTACGCGGCGGTGGCGGGGTCCTTGTCCCCCGGGCGCGCGCCGAGGAACACGAACGCGCCGGGGATCTCGTCGAGCACGCGGGAGAAGTCCTCCGAGCCGGTCGCGGGCTGCGGCGTCCAGACGAACCGCTCCTCCCCGTGCACCTCGCCGACGACGTCGGCGGCGAACTCGGCCTCGACATCGTTGTTCACGGTCACGGGGTACTGGTCCACATAGTCGACGTCCACCTCGAGCCCGTGCGCCGCGGCGATCCCGGCACAGACCCGAGCGAACCCGTCCCGGACCCGGGCGTGGCTCTCCGCCGAGAACGACCGCACGGTGGCGTCGAACCGCGCCTCGTCGGGGATCACGTTGTTCGCGGTGCCCGCCTGGAATGCGCCGACCGTCAGCATCACCGGGTCGAACGGGTCGAACGACCGGGTGACGAATGTCTGCAGGGCGGTGACCATCTCGCACGCCGCGGGGATGGGGTCGAGGGCTCTGTGCGGCGCCGACCCGTGCCCGCCGCGGCCCCGGACCGTCACCTGCACCGCATCGGACGCGGCCAGCACGGGTCCCCGCCGGGTGGTGAACACTCCGCTCGGGAGCCCCGACGCGCTGACGTGCAGCCCGTACGCGGCGATCGGCCGCGAACCCGACGCGTCGAACATGCCCTCCTCGATCATCAGCCGGGCACCGTCGTAGCCCTCCTCGCCGGGCTGGAACATGAACACCACGTCGCCGGCCAGCTGGTCGCGGTGTGCGGACAGCAGCTTCGCGGCCCCCACCAGCATCGAGGTGTGCAGGTCGTGACCGCAGGCGTGCATCCGGTCGGGATTGCGGGACGTGTAGTCCAGCCCGGTGCGCTCGGCCACCGGCAGCGCGTCCATGTCGCCGCGCAGCAGCACCGTCGGGCCGGGCTTCCCGCCGCGCAGCACGCCGATCACCGAGCTCAGGGCCGAACCGGTGGACAGCTGCAACGGCAACCCGTCCAGCGCCACGAGCACCTTCTCCTGGGTGCGGGGCAGGTGCAGGCCCACCTCGGGCTCGGCGTGCAGGGCGCGGCGCAGCTGCACCAGGTCGCCATGCAGGTCGCGGGCGTCGTCACGTATCGACACGGTTACTCCTTCGAGCGATGTCGCCGGACGCATCCGGCCGTGAGGAATCATGGTCATGACGTCCGTCACAGCCTCTGAATTGCAGGATTTTGTCGTGAACACAGTTGACAGTCAGGAATTTGCCGGTCGGGACGACGTGGACGAGATCGACCTGGCGCTGATCAACACGCTGCAACTCGATCCGCGAGCCCCGTGGTCCACGGTCGGCAAGGCGCTGGGTGTTGACCCGGTCACCGCAGCCAGGCGCTGGTCGAGGCTGGTCGAGGCGGGGATCGCGTGGGTGACGGCACACCCCGGCGGGCCGCAGATCGCGGCGTTCATCGAGATCGACTGCGACGCCCGTCGGGTGCAGGAGACCGCGGCGGCCCTCGCCCGGTGGCCCCACGTGATGACGGTCGAGCACACCAGCGGTGGACGCGACCTGCTGCTGACCGTGGGAGTGCCGGACCTGACCGCACTGTCACGCTACGTACTCGACTCCATCGGACCGCTGGACGGCGTCCGCGCAACCCGGACGCACCTGGTCACCAGGCCGTATGCGGTCGGCGGCGACTGGCGACTGCGATCGCTCGACGCCGAGCAGAGGGCACACCTGGGCTCGTCCGGTCGGGCCGGCAGCAGGATGCTGCGACCGCTCGACGAGACCGAGCGGCAACTCGTCCGGAGGCTGTGTGTGGACGGGCGCACCTCGCTGACCGATCTCGCCGCGGGCCTCGGCCGCAGTGTGAGCACCGTGCGACGCAGGCTGCAGACGATGGTCGCGAGCGGGTCGGTGGTGTTCCGCTGCGATGTGGCGCAGCCGCTGTCGGGGTGGCCGGTGTCCCTGTGGGTCTGGGGGCGGGTGCCTGCCGACGAGTCGGAGTCGATCGCCCGCAAGCTCGTCACGCTGCCCGAGACCCGTGCATGCATGGCAATGACCGGGGGGTCGACCAACTTCCTGTACTGCACGTGGCTGCGTTCTCTCGACAACGCCCAACGCCTGGAGCAGTTGCTCGCCGAGCGCACGCCCTCGCTCCGGATCGTCGACCGGACGGTCGCACTGGGGTTCACCAAGCGGATGGGCCGGCTCCTCGACAGTGCGGGACGCAGTACCGGGGTGGTCCCGATGGACGTGTGGTCCGACCCGGTCGAGGCGGCCCGACTGGCCACCGGCCATGGCGCTCCGACGGAAAGAGGCGTATCACTGTAATCAAGTAATCACGGCAATTTCCGAGGTGAGAACGATGAGGAACGCACAGGGTCCGGGCGGTCGGCGATTCGGCAGGCCCGGCGGATGGCAGCAGGCGCAGGCTCCCGACGCCTCCGACGCGACCGAGTGGTTCGCCGGCCGACTTCCCGACGACTGGTTCACCGGGCCGGCGACGGTCGAGGTGGACCGCGAGGAGATCGTGGTGACCGGCGAACTGCCGGCTCCGGAGGACACCACCCCGGCCGCGGTCGACGGACGCATCTCCCGGTTCCGTGAGAGCACCCGGGCCGACCGGATGCGGATCGCCGACGAGGCCGAGGCCCGCTACGGCCGCAAGGTGGCGTGGGGGGTGACACTCGGCGAGCAGCACGTGCTGTTCACCCACCTCGCGGTGCCGGTCATGACGCGGCTGCGTCAACCCGAGCGCAAGGTGCTCGACACGCTGGTCGACGCCGGCGTGGCCCGGTCCCGCGCGGACGCGCTGGCCTGGACGGTCCGACTGGCCGGCCAGCACGCCGAGGAGTGGCTCGCGGAACTGCGCGAGGCCATGAGCAAGGTCGACGACCTGCGCACCGAGGGTCCGCAGATCTGAGGCGGCTTCGCCGCCCGTGAGTACTTTTGGCCCACAGAGGGACCAGAAGCACTCACGGGCGCGCAGCGCCTAATTCACTTGCCGACCCGGTCCGACCGCCCTAGCCTGGGGTCCGTCCTGTTGTCGACGATCGGAGAAGGGCCCTTGCTCGCATAGAGGTTGTGACGCGCTCTCGGCGCCGCGGTACTCGCCGTACCCGCGCGCCCCGCACCCACCTCGAAGGAGCATCCATGCCCTCACGCACCCTGTCCTCGTTCACCCTGTCCGACCTCGCCTTCTCGTGGCCCGACGGCGAACAGGTTTTCGACGGAGTCGACGGCGTCTTCCCGGGCGGTCGCACGGGTCTCGTCGGCCGCAACGGCGTCGGCAAGTCCACCCTGCTGCGCCTGATCGCGGGCAGACTCACCCCCGACCGCGGTTCGGTGACCGTCGCGGGCGACCTCGCCTACCTGCGACAGGACCTCACGCTCGACCCCACTCGCACCGTCGACGCGGTGCTCGGCATCGAGCCGCAACGAAAAGCAGTGCACCGCATCGAGTCCGGGCAGGGAATGGACGACGATTTCGCGGTGGCCACGGGACAGTGGGATGTCGAGGAGCGGGCCGTCGCGACCCTGGACCGGCTCGGCCTCGCCCACGTCGCGGGCACGCCAGAGTCGTTGGGCCGCACTGTCGGCACCCTGTCCGGCGGCGAGACGATGCTGCTGGGTGTCACCGCCGCGCTGCTCGCCGAACCACAGGTACTGCTGCTCGACGAACCCACGAACAACCTGGACCTGCGGGCGAAGTCGCGGTTGTATGCGGCGATCGACCAGTTCGCGGGTATCGCAGTGATCGTCAGCCACGACCGCGAGCTGCTCGACCGGATGGACACGATTGCCGAGTTGCGGTCCGGGGAACTGCGGTTCTTCGGCGGCAACTTCGCCCACTATCTCGACGCGGTCGACACCGAGCAGGAGGCGGCGCGGGCCGCGGTCCGCGATGCGCGCGCCGACGTCCGCAGGCAGAGCCGGGAACTGGTGGAGACGCAGACGAAGATCGACCGCCGTCAGCGCTACGGCAAGAAGACGGAGTCGAGCATCCCGCGGATCCTGGCCGGCGAACGCAAGCGGCAGGCCCAGGCGTCGGCCGGCAAGTTGCGTGGCGTGCACGCCGATCGACTCGACGACGCACGTCGCACCCTCACCGAAGCGGAGGACGCGGTCCGCGACGACAAGGAGATCCGAATCGACCTGCCCGACAGCGTCGTTCACCCGGGACAGCGGGTGCTCGAGCTCGACACCACCCTGGCGAGCGGTCAGCGAGTGGAACTGTCGGTCATCGGGCCGGAGCGCATCGCGCTGGTGGGCCGCAACGGGATCGGCAAGTCCACGCTGCTGCGCGCGGTCTCCGAGGCGTCGCCGTCGGTGCCGTGGCGGTCACTACCGCAGCGACTCGACGTGTTCGACGAATCCCGCACGCTCGCACAGAACGTCGCCGACGCCGCCCCGCACGCCGCCGACGAGCAGATTCGCGGACGCCTGGCCCGCTTCCTGTTCCGCGGCCGCGACGCCGATGTGCCCGCAGCTGCCCTGTCGGGCGGGGAACGGCTCCGGGCCGCGCTGGCCACGATCCTGCTCGCCGAACCGCCGCCACGGCTGCTGCTGCTGGACGAGCCCACGAACAACCTGGACCTGCCGAGTCTCCGCCACCTCACCGAGGCACTCGCCCAGTTCCGGGGCGCCCTGATCGTCGCCGGCCACGACCTCCCGTTCCTGCGGGAGATCGGTCCGACGCGGTGGCTCGAGCTGACCGAGGAGGGGCTGTCGGAGATCGACCCGCCCGCCTAGGCTGGCGAGAACCCGCACCCGCGACCCCGAGGACCCCATGAGCAGCGACAGCACCCGAGTCCCCGCCTTCCGTGTGCACGCCTTCCGCGACGACGCCCTCGGCGACCTCGACGCCACCGGGGTCGCGGAGCTGGTCGCGTCCGGGCAGGCCTCGGCCCGCGAGGTGGTGGCGGCCGCGATCGAGCGGGCCGAGTCGGTCCAGGCGGGACTCAACGCGGTGCAGTTCGCCGACTACGACCGGGCCCTCGCACAGGCCGACGCGCCGCGCCGCGGCGTGTTCGGCGGTGTCCCCACCATCGTCAAGGACAACGTCGACGTCACCGGGCTGCCCTCCGGCCACGGCAGCGCGGCCTTCACCCCGAAGCCGGCGGACCGGGACAGCGACGTCGTCACCCAACTGCTGTCCACCGGCCTGGTCTCACTCGGCAAGAGCAGACTGCCCGAGTTCGGGTTCAGTGCGTCCACCGAGTACGCGGCCGGCGAGCCAGTACACAATCCGTGGAACCCGGAGTTCTCCTCCGGTGCGTCGTCGGGCGGGTCCGCGGCGTTGGTCGCGGCCGGTGTGGTGCCGATCGCGCACGCCAACGACGGCGGCGGCTCGATCCGGATCCCGGCCGCCGCCTGCGGACTGGTGGGCCTCAAGCCGACCCGCGGCCGCACCGTGGCGGACCCGATGGACCAGTCGATGCCGATCCGCGTGGTCACGCAGGGCGTCGTCACCCGGACGGTCCGGGACACCGCCCGGTACTACGCGGCCGCCGAAAACCATTACCGCAACCCGAAACTTCCGCCGGTTCGGCTAGTCGAGGGACCCAGCTCGACCAGGCTGCGCGTCGGCGTCATCGTCGACTCCGTCAACGGTTTCCGCACCGACGACGAGACGCGGGCGTCCGTGCAGGCGACCGCGGACCTACTCGCCGGTCTGGGGCATCGCGTGGAGGAGGCACCGATGCCCGTCGGACCGTCGTTCGTCGAGGACTTCGGCCTGTACTGGGGATTCCTGTCCTTCGCGATCAGCAGCGGGGGCAAGAAGATGTTCGGCTCCGACTTCGACAAGGCCAAGACCGACAACCTCTCCCGCGGCCTGGCCGCGATGTACCGCAAGAACATCGCGAAGACGCCCCGCGTCCTCTACCGGTTGCGGCGCACCCAGCGGGTCTACGCGGACGCCTTCGCGAAGTATGACGTGATCTTGTCGCCGGTGGTCGCGCACACCACCCCGCCGCTCGGGTTCCTCTCCCCGACGCAGAGTTTCGACGACCTGTTCCGAAAGCTGGTCGACTACACGGCGTTCACCCCGCTGAACAACGCCGCCGGCGGTCCCGCGATCTCGCTTCCACTGCACCAGACCGCGACGGGACTTCCGCTGGCGTCGCATTTCTCGGCGGCGCACGGCGACGAGCGGACCCTGCTGGAACTGGCATTCGAACTCGAGCAGGCGCAACCGTTCCGCCGCATCCAGGGCTGACCCCCTTCCCCCACACACCAAGACACCCACGCCAGCCCAGGGTGAAGGGAACCTTCACCCTGTCTACCTGGTTGAAGGTTCCCTTCACCCGGCGGTGTCGGTGTCGCCGGGCGGGGTTGGCACGATGGTCGGGTGAATCCGGACTGGGACCAGTGGTCCACCTACCTGCCGATCGTCGTTGCGGCCGCGCTCGTGCTGCTGCGGCCGTTGTGGCCGCTGTCCCGGCACGCGGTGACACTCGCGCACGAGGCGGGCCACGCCATTGCCGCGGTCGCGACGGGGCGACGGTTGACCGGGATCCGATTACATTCGGACACTTCGGGTCTGACGCTCTCCCGCGGTAAGCCGCGCGGGCCCGGGATGGTGCTGACTGCCGCGGCGGGCTATCTCGCGCCGTCCCTGCTCGGCCTCGGCGGTGCCGCCCTCGTTGCGGGCGGCTGGCTCCGAATCCTGCTGTGGGGCACCGTGGGACTGATGGTCGTGATGCTGCCGTTCATCCGGAACCTCTTCGGCCTCCTCGTGCTGGTGGTCAGCGGTGCCGCATTCGGCGTCGTCGCCTACTTCGGATCAGCCTCCCTACAGCTGCAGTTCGGCTACGTCGCCATCTGGCTGCTGCTCATCGGGAACCTGCGCACGGTCGTCGAGGCTGCCGGGACCCGCTCGGGCCACTCGGATCTCGACCAGCTGCGGAACCTCACCCACCTGCCGCGGTGGCTGTGGGTGGTCCTGCTGGCGGGGGTGTGCGTGGGGACCGGAGTGTTGGCGTGGCGGGCCCAGTACCTCGTCTAGTGCGCCGAGGTCACAGCCGCGGGCGAGGGACCGCCATCGCACCGATCCGGGACGTCACGCCGCAGGTCCGCCTGCGGCGTGACGTCGGTCCACCAATGGCCCGACATTCGGCCCCACCCGATCGGGCGCGGGCCGGATGTCGTCGGGGGGAGACGAACGAGACCTGCTATCCCGACATCGATGCGCTGCCGGTTCCCGCCGCGACCAGGGCAAGCAGTACGGCGCCAATGCCTGCGATGGAACCGATCTGACTGAGATCCGAGTTCGATGAACCCATGTGAATACTCCTTTGTCGATGAGTGCGATACGGTGCCGAACCTGCCTGCGACGAAATGTGTTGCACGACTGGCCGACAACTCATTCGTACCCGCGCCTCGAGGCGGCTCGCAATGCCAGGCACCTTCACGTTTGCTGGCAACTCCATGCCGTTCAGACATTGCGGACGAACCGCACCTCACGGAACCGGTGTTCACGCCCATCGGGAGAAGCGCTCGTGCAGTAGGTCCGCGGTAGTGTCGCGGATCTCGTCGCCGGACCCCATCGTGCCCAGTTCTGCGACTCGGTGAGGTCGCCGCATGCGCGGCGGCGAAACTTGTCGGTGCCCTCTGTCAGTCTGTGCGGCTCTCACAAATGTCGAGGGCGCGTCGCGCAATGACGGCAGGAACCGTCGGCGCGCGACCTCGTTCGTATGCACAGGAGCTCGACGTGACCGAGTACTTCCCCTCCACGGAGCCGCTGGTTCCGACCGCGCCGACCGTCGCCCCCACCACGCCGCACCGCTGGCCGTGGATCTGCGCGATGGTCGCGGCGCTGCTGTTCGGTGTCGGCATCGGCATTCTCGCGTGGTCGGACCCGTTCGGCGAGCGCATCGCCTCGATCGAGCAGCGTGAGCAGGCCGCGACGGCGCAGGAGCAGTCGACGACGCAGCGAGTGCAGTCGGTCGAGCAGCGCGAGAAGGGCCTGGCCGACCGGACCCGGATCGAGAACGCCGCGCTCGACACCCGCAAGGTGCAGCTCGACAAACTGAGCGGCGAGCTCGCTCAGCGCGAGCAGGCACTGCTGCCGAAGGAGCGCGAGGCGGCGCGCAGCACCATCAAGGGCGACGGAATCTTCCTGGTGGGCAAGGACATCAACCCCGGCACCTACCGCAACAGCGGGACCAACGGGTGCTACTGGCAGCGGTCCAGCGGAACCAGCGGCGACTTCGACGAGATCCTCGCCAACGGCAACGAGAACGGGCCGGCAGTGGTGACGATCCAGGCCTCGGACGTCGCGTTCACCGCGAAGCGGTGCGGGGTCTGGACGCCGGTGAACTGAGACGGACTGTCACCGCGGCGTCCACACCGCGACGACGGTGCGGTCGTCGCGGTGACCGGCCTCCTCGGACGCGATGCGATCGGCGAGGTCGGACAGCCGCGGCGGGGTGGTCCATCCGGTCGCGAACCCGGCGGCGACGGCGCTGCCGCCGTCGTCGAACGCGTCGCCTATGCCGTCGCTACACACGACGAGCAGTTCCTCGCGGTCTACCTCGTAACTGGAGCCGGCGACGACGGCGTCGTCGGGCAGCGGGAGGGCGAGCGCACGCGTGGCGGCGACCTCGCTGCGGGTCAGACGCCCTCCGGACATCAGCAGCCAGGGGTCGAATCCGAGTGCGCCGGAACGGGTCTGCCGCCACCAGGCACTGCTGTCGCCGACGGTCGCAGTGTGTGCCAGCCAGGGGCCGCCACCGTCGACCCCCTCGACGACGAAGGCGGTCACGGTGGTGGCCATGACGTCGGCGACGGCGTCGAGGCTCGGTGCGCTGTCACCGAGCACGTCACCCGCCGCCCGGGTCACCGCCTGGGAGGCGACCCGCAGGTGCACGGTCCAGTCGCCGGAAACCTCGAGTTCCGCGGTGAGCAGATGATCGGCCAGCGCCGCGCTCGCCGCCTCCGCGGCCAGGTGGGAGAACTCCATCGTGCCGAGGCCGTCGCAGACCACCACCGCGAGACGGCCGCGTCCGTGCCGCACCGCGTACGCGTCCTGCCGTGGCGTCGCCGCGTCGTGGTGCGCACTCCCCCGCGCCGACGCCGCGCGGACCCGCCAGCCATGAGTGTCGAGCGCGTCGTGCACGGTGTCGGGCACGACCTCGCGCCATTGCCTCCCCGTCACAGTCGATCAGTATCCCTTGCCCTGCATCCATGCGAGCACGTCCAGCACCCGCACCGCGGGCACCGACTCCGGGAGGTCCGCCCGCTGCCGCAGGTCGACCAGTCGACGGTGCAGTTCGCCATCGCGGTGGCGAAGCGAGAGCCGCACCGGCTCGAGGTGCGCGACCTTCGTGCCGAGCTGCCTCCCCACGACGTCGTCGTAGATCGGGTACAGCCGCGGGCGTTTGCGGGCAATGAGTTTCGACGCGATGGTGCGACCGATCCCGTGGACCTCCCGCAGTGCGGTTTCGAGTCGCCGGGCCGGCGATTCCGGTGTCATGGGTTCGGGTTCGTCGACGAGCTCGCGGTCCGGCCCCACCTCGACGAGTAGGCGATCGAGCTCGGCGTGCTTGTCCCCGAGCATGATCCACGCCCCCTGCGCCGGCACCTGTACCGACAACAGGGTCACTGCGACGAGATCGTCGGCGGTGAAGGTGTCGGCGTCGGCCTCACGCCTGCCGCTGGGGTCCCACGAGTCCCACCTCGCGCCGGTGCGTAGGTGGCCCGTCTTGATCACCGGGCGCGCGAAGTACTCCCGCAGCACGTCGACGGCTGCGTCGTCGTCCCCGTCCCGCAGGACCCGCGGCAGTCGGATCGGCAGGTCGTCACTCATCGGTCGTCTCCTGCGCGAGGACGTGGGCCGCGAACGCGCGGTTGTGGAACTGGGCGTAGGGCCCGCGGCCCTTCGTGACGAGATGTTCGGCGAGGGGCCGGGTCGCCTTGTCCAGCGGCAGCTCGAAGAACTGCTCGTCGGCGCCCTCGTCGGAGAGGAACCAGTCCAGCAGGACGCCGTCCCCGTCCGCGGATGCCATCGAGGTGGGCTGCATCCGTACCAGCGGCGTTCGGAGCGCGAGTTCGTCCAGTGTGCAACCGGTTTCGGCGTTCAGCGCGGATGCCGACACATACAGCCCGGTGCGGTAGTCCACCACCTCGCCGCCCTCCGTGAACCGCTCGACGAAGAGCACCTCCATCGGCCCGACGTTGAGGGTGAACAGCCGCTGCCGCTCCGCGGCACTGTTGGTCGCCGGCAGCGCGCTCAGCGTCCATCGATCCACCTCCCCGCCGGCCGGATCGTCGAACGCATCGGCAAGGTACCCGGAGATCAGGTCGGTGACCACGTCGAAGAACGGGTCCTGTTGCAGCGTTGCGAAGTTCTCGTCGCTCGCCGAGGGTTGAACGGTCGCCATGGCGTTCATTGTCCCCGAGCCTGTTCTGTGACGGCAGGCAGCCTCGCCCGGATCGCCGCGGCGCGTTCGCGGGGATGATCTGATTTCGCAGCTGTGGAAGACTGGTCGGCAGGTGCACGATCTGACCCAAGATCTCCTCTGGCGCGGAGAAGACGATGTCCCGATCGGTCCACGACAGCAGCCCTCAGGTGCGCGATCCGAGAGCGGCGTACGGGCGCGTACGCGACGCACACCTCGATGCGGTGCACGCGGCGTTCGAGGACCACATCGGGCGCATGGACTGGTCGCGGGAACAGATCGAGCGCTACCGCGACCAGCGGCTGCGGGCGCTGCTCGGATACGCCCGCGAGCGGTCGCCTTTTCACTCGCGACGATTGCGTGACCTCGATCCGTCTACCGCCACGGTCGCCGACCTGGCGAGTCTGCCGGTGATGACCAAGCAGGAGGCGCAGGACGAGTGGGACACCATCGTGACGGTCCCCGACCTGGACCGCCGCGCAGCAGAGCGCATCCTGGCCGAACAACCGTGGTTTTCGTACACGCCGGGCGGTCAGCAGATCTTCAGCTCCGGCGGGTCGAGCGGTGTGCGGGGTGTGTACGCGTGGGATTGGGAGCTGTTCGTGTCCTTCGCCTGCCTCGCCTGGCGATTCCAGGCGCGGGAGGAGCTGCGGGGTCCGCCGCTGCCACGTGCAACCCGCCTCGCGGTGCTCACGGCCGGTGAGCCTCCGCATGCCAGCACTCCGTTGTTCGACGTGGCGACCGCACCGGGGATGGACACCGTCGTGATCCCCGCGCGCGCACCGTTCGACGAGGTCCTCGCCGCGGTCGCGGCAGCCCGGCCGACCCATCTCGTCGGGTACGCGACGGTGGTGGGCCGGCTGGCCCGCGCGGCCCTGGCGGGCGACCTGGAGCTTGAGCTCGCCCGGGTCAGCACGAACTCCGAGCCCCTGCTCGACGAGGATCGACAGGCCGTGCGTGACGCCTGGCACGTGCCGATCCACAACCTGTGGGGGTCGACCGAGATCGGCGTGCAGGCGGTCGGGTGCGGGCACGCCGACGGGCTGCACGTGTGCGAGGACGAGGTGGTACTCGAACGCGTCGACGAGGCCGGTGTGCCGGTCCCTGACGACGAACCCGCCGCCAGGACCCTCGCCACCGGGCTCGCCAACCGGACGTTCCCGTTCATTCGCTACGACCTCGGCGACCAGGTCACGATGTTGCCTGGACAGTGCTCCTGCGGAAGCGCGTTCGTGCGGGTGGCCGACATCGCCGGCCGCCGTGACGACGACTTCCACTACGGGTTGTGCACGGTGCCCGCGAGCGCGTTCCGCCACGTGCTCGGCACCGATCCTCGCGTCTCCGAGTACCAGGTTCGGCAGACCAGCGCCGGGGCGGAGATCCTCGTGGTGGGCCGACCCGACACGGCCACACTGACTTCGTCGCTGGTGGCCGCTCTGCGCCGGCATCGGCTGCCGGACGCGGAGGTGCGTGTCCGCGTCGTCGACCGGCTCGAGCGACACGAGTCGACCGGGAAACTTCGGCGGTTCGTCGCGCTCGACGGTCACCCCGGCCACTAACGACCTCGATCACACACACGTTTCGTCGCCGTCACACCCCTACTGGGCGTTCATTCGTTCTTTGCCAGGGTGATCGCGACAAAAGGTGTGTGCAGGCCCTGCCCGGCCCGCCCGCTCCGACCGACTTCGCCCTCTCCGACCTCGTGCTATCGTCCTGACCAGCACATTCGCACTCTGGGGAGGGTGCGAGCACGTCGAGGCGTACGAGTCCGCCCGCCGCGACGCCGAGGTGCAGGCACGGGACCTGCGCGGCGAACTCGGCGCCGATCCCCGCATCACCGCCCTGATGGCGCTGGCGGAGAACGCATCCGACGCGACGGCGACCGATCGCCCCGCCGATGAGGACGACGACGGCTACTACAACCGCTCAATTCTGCAGAGACCGTAACGACAGCAGAGCGGGTCCCGGAGTCCGACGAACTCCGGGATCCGCTGCCGCGTAGCCGACTCAATCCCGAGGCAACCCCAGCATCCGCTCGCCGATCACGTTCAGCTGCACCTCGGTGGTGCCGCCGTAGATGGTCGTCGCACGCCCGGCGATTAGCTGTTCCATCGCCTTGTCGCTCGGCTGTCCGGGTATCGCAACGGCGCCCGCCGCCCCCAGCTCGGCGACCACGAACTCCGAGATCGACTGTCCCAGACCCATACCCAACAGTTTGCCGACCGACGAGGTGGTGCTCACGTCCACACCCGACAACTGCTTGAGCACGATGCGGGACCCGATCAGGTCGATGGCCTGACTCTCGGCGATCAACTCGCCGAAGTGGAACCGCCCGACGGGGCCCAGCTCGCGGCCCGCGACGAACGCCAGCAGGTCGCTGTCACTGGCGTAGGCCTCCATCTTCTGGCTCAACGCCACCCGCTCGCCGGCCAGGGTGGTGCGCGCGACATGCCAGCCGTCGTTCACCGCGCCGATCACGTTCTCGTCGGGAATGAAGACGTCGTCGAGGAATACCTCGTTGAACAGCGCCGAGCCGGTCATCTCCCGCAGCGGCCGCACCGTCACGCCCGGAGTGGACATGTCCAGCACGAAGTACGTGATGCCCTCGTGCTTGGGTTTGGACGGGTCGGTGCGCGCGATGAGCATCGCCCAGTCCGCGAACTGCGCGACGGTGGTCCAGATCTTCTGTCCCGTGATCTTCCAACCACCGTCGACCTTCTCGGCCTTGGTGCTCAACGCCGCCAGATCCGATCCGGCACCCGGCTCGGAGAACAGCTGGCACCACACGAGATCGCCGCGCAGGGTGGGGACCACCAGGTCCTGCTTCTGCTGCTCGTTTCCGTGCCCGACCACCGCGGAGACCGCCCAGCCGCCCATCAGCAGCTGCGGCATCGCGATCCCCGCCGCCCTGATCTCCTGCGAGATGACGATCTGTTCCAAGGGTCCCGCGCCGCGCCCGAACGGCTCGGGCAGGTGCGGCTGCACCCAGCCGCCGTCGCCGAGCGCGATCAGCTGATCGTCCTCGTCCTCGATCGCAGCGACCGGGGCAAGTTCGGCGCGGACGGCCTCGCGGATCGGCTCGGCCTCGTCCGGCAGTTCGATCACCGATGCCCGCGTGACGCCCGCGAGCGCTTGGGCCGCGACCCGGTCGGCCCGGTCCTCGCGGGTGCCGAGCACGCCCCGCAACGACAGTGCGCGGCGGTAGTACAGATGCGCGTCGTGCTCCCAGGTGAACCCGATGCCGCCGTGCACCTGGATGCAGTCCTGCGCCACCTGCACGGCCGCATCCGGCACGATCACCGCTGCCACGTCCGCCGCGAAATCGGCTGTGGTGTCACCGGAGTCGAGTGCGGACGCCGCGTCCCACACCACCGCCCGCGCCTTCTCCAGCGCGATGCCCATGTGCGCGCACTTGTGCTTGACGCCCTGGAACTGGCCGATCGGTCGGCCGAACTGGATCCGCGTCTTGGCGTACTCCGACGCCGTCGACACGCACCACGACATCACGCCGACCGCCTCCGCGCCGAGCACCACGGTCGCGATCGAGCGCACCCGCCTCTCGTCGAGTCCGTCGAGCACCCGGCCGGCGTCCACTCGGATGCCGTCGGCCTGCACCCGAGCCGAGCCGCGCAGCACGTCGATGCTGTCCTGTGCGGTGACGGTCACGTCGGCGGAATCGACTACCACCCAGCGGGTCTCGTCGCCGATGGTGGCCGGCAGCAGCAGCACGTCGGCATGTTCGCCGCCGAGCACCGCGTCGGCCACACCGGTCAGGCGGTAGCCGCCCTGGTCGGGTTCCACGTGAAACTGCCCCTGCCCCAGCGCCACCGCCCCGGTCCGGGACCCGTCGAGCAGACCCGGCAGCACCTCGATGCCGACCTTCGAGTCGGCGGCCGCGAGCACCGCGACCGCCAGCGCCGTCGGCACGAAGGGGCCGGGAGAAACGGTGCGCCCCAACGCTTCCAGTGCCACCGCCAGCCCGAGCAGGCCGGCGCCGTGCCCACCCTGCGCCTCCGGGACCGCCAGGCCCAGCAGGTCCTGCCCGACCAACGCCGACCAGAACTCGGGGAACTTTGCTTCCGACTTCGCGTCGACTGCCGCCCGGACCTGCTCGGCGGTGATGGTCCGCTCGGCGAACGCCCGCACCGAGTCGGCCAGCGCCGTATGCTCCTCGCTCAGGCCGAGGCCGAGCTCGTAACTGTTGCGCGCCATGGTCGTCAGCCCAGCCGGTCGGCGAGGTCGTCGATGGTCCACGGCCCCTCGGACTCGATGGTGGTGACGTCGTGCCAGCCGGCGAGCTCGGTGATGCCGCCGCCCTGCACCGCGTACACCTTGCCGGTGAGCTTGCAGTCCGCGGAGGCGAGTCGGGCCACCAGCGGGGAGATGTTCGACGGTGCGAACGCGTCGAACTCGCCCTCGGGGACCTCGGCGGCGAACAGCGCACCCATGCCCGGCGTGGCGAGGGTCAGTCGGGTGCGGGCGATCGGCGCGATCGCGTTGACCCGTACGCCGTAGCGCTCGAGTTCGTCCGCGGCGACCAGGGTCAGCGCGGCGATGCCCGCCTTGGCTGCTCCGTAGTTGCCCTGGCCGGCGTTCGGCATGAACGTGCCCGACGCCGAGGACGTGTTGACGACCGCCGCACTGACCGGCTCGCCCGCCTTGGACTGCGCCTTCCAGTACGCGGCGGCGTGGTGCAGGGTGGCCGCGTGCCCCTTGAGGTGCACCGCGATCACCGCGTCCCACTGGCTCTCCTCCATGCCCGCGATGAACGCGTCGCGCAGGATCCCCGCATTGTTGACCAGCACGTCGAGTCGACCGAACTCGCTCACGGCCTGGTCGACCAGCGCCTTCGCGCCGGCCCAGTCGGCCACGTTGTCGGTGTTCGCGACAGCCTTCCCACCGGCCGCGACGATCTCGTCGACGACCTGCTGGGCCGGTCCGGCGTCGGAGCCGGACCCGTCGTTGGCGCCGCCGAGGTCGTTGACCACGACGCTGGCGCCCTCCCGCGCGAACAGCAGCGCGTGCTCGCGGCCGATGCCGCGTCCCGCGCCGGTGATGATCGCAACGCGTCCGTCCAAGCTTCCCATTGGTGAGGCCTCCTCAAAATGTGGTGACAGCAGATTCAGCTGTCGGAGATGACGGCGAGGCCGTCCTTGATGACCAGTTCGTCGCCGACGGTGGTCTCGAAGGCATACGCCTGTGAGTCCTTTCGGCCCCCCTGCGGACCAGAAGGACTCACGGGCGCAGCCCAGAACCGCGTCTCGATGTCCTGTTCGGGCAGAACCGGTTTGGCGAAGCGGACCGCGAGCCGGCGCAGCCTTTCGGTCCTGCCGTCGGACAGCTCGGTGAGCGCGGCCCAGGACGTGAACGCCATGGTGCACAGGCCGTGGTTGATGATCCCGGGCAGTCCGGACATCCGCGCGATCTCGTCGTCGAGATGGATCGGCATCGGGTCGCCCGAGGCCGGCGAGTACCGGAACGTCTGGTCCTTGTCGATGTGCGCGGTAACCGACGCCGCCGGAGCAGTGCCGCGCAGCGCCTCGTCGAAGCGATGCTCGGGCGCCTTGTCACCCACTCCGGGACCTGCGTCGGACTTACGGAAGAACGCGGTCATCCACTGCTCGTTGACCAGTTCGCCCGTGTCAGTGCGGGTCTCGACGTACACGACCACGGTCGAGCCGTTCTCGCGGCCCTCGAACCCGGTCGGCTTGGCCCGCACCACCAGTGTGTCGCCGGGGTAGATCGGGCGGTGGAAGTGGAAGTCCTGCTCGCCGTGCACCAACTTCATCAACAGTTCGACCGGCGCCACCGAGAGCGCGGCGGGTGCCATCGAGAAGAAGGCCGGCACCACCGCGAACACCGGCGGGGCGATCTCGCCGCGCAGGTGCCGCTCGATCGGGTCGTTGGTGGCCGCGGCGTACTCGGCGATCCGTTCGGCGGTGACCTCGAAGCGTTCCTCGTCGGTCCACTGACCGAGACCCGACGAGTCGAACTCGACTGCGTTTTCCCTGTCGACCGGCGCATTCATCAGGGCGTCAGCCGACCAGCTCGGCGAACTTGGCGAGGGAGGCCTCGAGGTCCGCGGCGGCGTTCTTGGCAACGGCCTTGCCGATCGGGCCGACGATCATGGTGCCCTTGAAGCTGGCGTCGATGACGGCCTTGGAACCCGAGCCCTCCGGCTCGACCTTGAGGGTGAACTCGACGGTGACGCCGGCCATGCCGGTGCCCGCGATCTTCACCAGGTTCGGGGCGTCCACCTCGGTGACGGTCCACTCGATCTTGTTGGCCATGCCCATCACCGAGACGACCTCGGTGAAGTTGGCACCGAGCGCGACCTCGGTGGGCAGTTCGCTCTTCCAGCCCTGGTGGATGGTCAACCACTCCTCCCAGCGGGACAGGTCGGAGAGCGCGGACCAGGTCTTCTCGGGGGCGGCGGGCAGCGAGGCGGAGACGGAAACGGAAGCCATGACGAAACTCCTTGCGGGTGAGGATGTTCTGGGTTGGATGACTAGCGATTGGCGGGCCGGTAGGCGGTGACGACCACCGCGCCGCCGAGACCGATGTTGTGCTGCAGCGCGACCCCGGACGTGGTCGCGGCGGCCGACACCTGCCGGGCGTCGGCGGTGCCGCGCAGCTGCCAGGTGAGCTCGCTGCACTGGGCCAGACCGGTCGCGCCGAGGGGGTGCCCCTTGGAGATCAGGCCGCCCGACGGATTGACGACCCACTGGCCGCCGTAGGTGGTGGCGCCGGCGTCGACGAGCTTGCCGCCGTCACCCTCGGGGCACAGGCCGAGCGCCTCGTAGGTCAGCAGCTCGTTGGTCGAGAAGCAGTCGTGCAGCTCGATGACGTCGACGTCGGTGGCGCTGATGCCGGCCTGCTCGTACACCTTGCGGGCGGCGACACGGGTCATGTCGGCGCCGACGAGGCTGATCGCGCTCCGGTCCGCGAACGTGGACTCCATGTCGGTGACCATGGCCTGTCCGACGATCTCGACGGCCTGGTCGGCGAGGCCGTGCTTGTCGACGAACGCCTCGCTCGCCACGATCACGGCGCCGGAACCGTCCGAGGTCGGCGAGCACTGCAGCTTGGTCAGCGGGCCGTAGATCCGCTTCGACGCCAGGATCTCCTCGAGCGTGTACTCGTCCTGGAACTGCGCGTACGGGTTGTTCAGGGAGTGCTTGTGGTTCTTGACGCCGATCTTGGCGAACTGCTCCTCGGTGGTGCCGTACCGCTCCATGTGCTCCTTGCCGGCGGCGCCGAACATGTACGGCGCGGGCGGCATCGCGAACTCCTGCAGCTCCGCGAGCGCGAGCAGGTGCCGCATCATCGGCTGCTCGCGGTCGTCGTAGATGGTGCCGAGCGAGCCTGCTTGCATCTTCTCGAAGCCGAGCGCGAGGGTGCAGTCGGCCTGGCCACTCTTGACGGCCTGCGTCGCGAGGTACAGCGCGGTCGAGCCGGTCGAGCAATTGTTGTTGACGTTGACGATCGGGATGCCGGTCAGGCCCAACTCGTAGACGGCGCGCTGGCCGGAGGTGGACTCGCCGTAGACGTAACCGACGTAGGCCTGTTCCACCTGGCGGTAGTCGATGCCGGCGTCCTCGAGGGCCTTGGTGCCGGCCTCCCGGGCCATGTCCGGGTAGTCCCACTCGCGGGCCCCCGGCTTCTCGAACTTCGTCATCCCGACGCCGACGACGAAAACCCTGTTGCCCATTTCCACTCCTGAGTGAGAGACGAAACTGTCTGCGACACGCTGTCCCACTAAACTAAGTGAGACACACTGTCCCGTCAATCACCTGTGTGGGTATCGTGTGGTCGATGCCAGAGAAGGTCGATGCCGCCCCGCGCCCCGAATCGGACGGCCGCGCCACCCGGTGGGACGACCACAAGGCCGACCGCCGGGACCGGATCCTCGACGCCGCCATGGCCGCGATCGACGAGGGCGGCGCGGACATCGGGGTCAAGCAGATCGCCGAGCGCGCCGGCGTGCCCCGGTCGGTGGTCTACCGGGTCTTCAAAGACCGCGGCGACCTCGACGAACAGTTGCGGGCCCGGATCCTCGAACGACTGATGGAGCACGTGACCCCGGGACTGACCCCCGAAGGCACCATCGAGGAGGCCATCGCCAACGCCGTCGACAACTACCTGCGCTGGATCGTCGAGTCGCCGCGACTGCACCAGTTCCTCGGCATCGGATCGGCCAGCCACCGGACCACCGGATCACGGGCGGTCACCGGGACCAAGACCGCGATCGCGGTGCAGCTCAGCGCGATGCTCGACGCGATCCTGCGCACGCAGGGCAAGGATCCGGCCCTGGCCGAGACGATGGCGTTCGGACTGATCGGACTGGTCGACGTCAGCGTCAACCGCTGGCTGAGCAGCTCGCAGTCCGAAGTCGGCATCGACCAGCTCGCCGACTTTCTCACCGTGTCCATCTGGCAGGTGCTCGACGGAAACCTGCGCCGGATGGGCGTCACCATCGACCCGACCACCCCGGTATCGCGCCTGTTTTAAGGTTCCGCTCGGGTGACGGCGGTGGTACGACGGATGAATGGCTCCTTCACCTGAAGACCAACTCGCCCGAGTCCTCGCCGACACGACGGAGCTGGTCGCCGCCGTTCGCGACGACCAGTGGGACGCGCCGACACCGTGCACCGACTGGAGCGTCCGCCAACTGGTCGCACACATGGTCGCCGGTAACCAGATGTTCGCCGAGGTCGTGAACCGACGTCAGCCTGCCGGCATCCCCGGCCCGCCGCCCGTCGAGTCGCTCGGCTCCGACCCGGCTGCCGCCTACCGCGACGCCGCAGACGCGGTGCTCGCGGCGTTTCGCCGGCCGGGGGTGCGCGAGCAGCAGGTCACGGTGCCGTTCGGCACGGTTCCCGGCATCGTGGCACTGCACCTGCGGATCACCGAGATCCTCACCCACGGCTGGGACCTTGCCCGCGCGACGGGGCAGGCGGTCCACTTCCCCGACGCAATGTCCGAGCAGGCGCTCGAATTCACCCGCAGCAAGCTGTCCGCCATCCCGCCCGACCGCAGCCCCTTCGGTCCGCCGCAGGAGGTCGCCGACGACACACCGGCGATCGACCGGCTCGCCGCCTGCCTCGGCCGCCGCCCGTGACAGCCCCCCACCCGCTCCGCGCAGCGTTGAACGGGAGTTCACGGTCCGTTCTCGACTCGAAACCGGACCATGAACTCCCGTTCAGCGGATGTGCGTCGCAGATTTAGTTAGTGCGCGATCTATTCGTGTACGCTTCTTTATGTGACTGCCGTCGAATCCGATCCGCTCGCACTGGACCGCCAGGTCTGCTTCGCGCTGGCCGTCGCCAACCGGGCGGTGCTCTCCGTCTACCGACCGCTGCTCGAACCGATGGGCCTGACGCACCCGCAGTACCTGGTGATGCTCGCACTCTGGGGCGAGGCGCCCATGTCCGTGAAATCGATAGGCGCTGCGCTGCAACTGGATTCGCCGACCCTCTCGCCGTTGCTCAAGCGGCTCGAAGCCTCGGGTCTGATCACCCGCAGCCGCAGCACCGAGGACGAACGGTCGCTGGTGGTCGACCTGACCGACGCCGGACGCGACCTGCGCGCGCAGGCCGAACTGATCCCACCGGCCGTGGTCGCGGCACTCGGCGTCGGGCTCCCACAGCTCGAGGAGTTGCACCGCGTCCTGACCGACATCAACAAGGCCGCACTCGAGGCAGGAGCCCTGAACCCATGAGCGCCACCCGACCGAACCCGCTGCAGTGGGTCGCCTACGCCTGCGGCGCGAAGCTGCCCGATTCGATGCACGCCTGGGTCCTCCGCGACCTGACCGGCGACCACTTCCTGATCCGGCACCTGATCCGCGCGATGGTCCCGTTCCTGCCACTGTTCGCGGTGTTCATGCTCTTCCCCGGCCCACTGTGGCTACGAGGGTCGATGGTCCTCCTCGGCGTGCTGCTGGCGCTGTTCTACTCGGTGGTCTACATGGACCAGAACCGGGCCCGGCGCCTGCAGAAGAACGGGCTGCCGCAGGACCTGGAGAATCCGCGCCGCCGCGCCGCACGGGAGGCGCAGGAGAACGCCTACGACCGAGCGTGGCGACGCGCCTGATTCGAGCCACACGGCGCGGCTGCGGCCGTAGACTCTGCATCGGTCGATTTCGAAAGCCCTCGCAATCGAAAGGCTCGAAGATGCGCTTGCTCACAGCCGCACCTGCCGCCGCGACTCTCGTTGCCGCGGCCGCCCTCCTCGCCGCCCCATCCGCGCAGGCCCTGACGCCGCAGACCGTCTTCGGCACGGTGACCTGCCAGAACTCGGCACAGCAGAAGTCGCGACCGACCGGTGCGTGGGTAGTCAGCGAGAAGGGCGAGTCCGGCCCGAGCAAACTCAGCGACGGCGGCGGCCACAGCTGGACCCAGAATTACACCTTCACCACCTACGACGCCGGGCGATTCCGGGTCGTCGTAGGGTGCGGCGGCACCGCCCAGGCACCGGGTAAGGCGGTTGTCACCGACTGGATGAACCCCGGTAGGCACAACCTGACGATGAACTTCTGACGCCTCGCCAGGCCCCGATCTGTCAGGCGCCGATTTTTCAGGCGCCGGTCTCGACGGGGCGACCCGAGGCGACCCACGCGTCGGTGCCGCCGACGACGTTGACTGCGTTGATGCCCGACGCGTTGAGGAAGTTCGCCGCCTGCGCGCTCCGGCCACCCATCGCACAGATGACGAACACTGTTGGTGCCGAAGGGATCTCGCCGACACGTCCGGCGAACTCGCTGAGCGGGATCAGCGCCACACCGGGTACGTGACCCTGCGCGTACTCGTCGGCCTCGCGCACGTCGATCACCGGTGCGCCCGCCGCCAGCGCCTCGTCCAGGCCGGCCAGGTCCACTTGCTGCATTGCGCTCCCTCTTTCGTCGTCTCACCCCAGCATACCCAAGGGGGTATAGGAGCGGCGTCAGTACCGGGCCACCGCGCCGTCGACGGCGTCCTGCAACCCCGCCTGAACCAGCCGGGCGATCTCCGCGGGCTTCTCGGGCAGGTCGGTCACGGGGGTCGTGAAGTACACACTGGCCCCGCGCACGGCGGCGTCGTCGGCGTACCGGTCGACGCCCGGACCGTAGCTGATCCCCATGTGCACCAGAGCCGGGCGCACGCCGAGCTTCATCGCCCGGCTGGTGATGTGACCGATCCCGCTGCCGATCCGCTGGAGCCGGGTCGGGTCCTCCTCGTTGCAGGTACCCTCCGGGAAGATGGCCACGTCGTCGCCTCGGCGCATCCGCTCGGCACACACGTCCATCATCCGCTGACCAGCCGCGTTGACCGCCCGCATGCCGTGGTTCTTGCCACGGAAGACCGGGATGCTGCCCATCAGGTCGATGCGGTCACGCCGCGTCGGCTCGGCGAACAGCTCGTCCTTCGCCAGCACCCTGGTCCGCCCGATCACCTGTCGCAGCGGGCTGCGCCAGGCCGCGCCGGCCACCGTGTACGGGTCCCGCTCCGTGAGGTGGTTGACCGCCAGCACCAGCCGGGTGTTCGAGCGCACCAACTCCCGCAACCGCTCCCGCACGCCCTCCGCGTACCTGATCCGGGGGCGGAACCGGTAGGCGAGCGTCGCGTACGCGGCCTTGGCGAGCAGCCGGTTCTGCTGGTGAGCCAGGTAGTAGTCGTAGACCGCGTCGGAGTTCTCGAGTGTCACGTCGGGCTTGTCCATGCTCCCACTGTACGGACGGCGCCGCGATCGGCCCGTTCGACGAATCCGACTGCACACCAGCCATATTCAAACCAATCGGTACGGAACCTCGCCGCAATCGCCGGTCCCGCTGGTGTCGCGACGTTGTCCGGCTCTAGCATTTGTGCATGAGCATTGCCTTCGTCCAGGCCACCTGGCACCGGTCCATCGTCGACCATGCACGCGACGCCTTCGCCGCCCGGTGGCGCGAGCTCGGTCACGATCCCTCCGAGATCGAGTACTTCGAGACCCCGGGAGCCTTCGAGATCCCGCTGCACGCGCAGCGCCTCGCCCGCACCGGCCGCTTCACCGCGATCGTCGCCGCGGGCCTGGTGGTCGATGGCGGCATCTACCGGCACGAGTTCGTCGCGTCGGCCGTCATCGACGGTCTGATGCGGGTGCAGCTCGACACCGACGTGCCGGTGTTCTCTGCGGTGCTCACCCCGCACCACTTCCACGAGCACGCCGACCACGCGGAGTTCTTCACCGCACACTTCGACAAGAAGGGCGCCGAGGTGGCAGACGCCTGCTCGGGCACCCTGGCCTCGCTCGCGACCATCAAGTAGTCGCGGCCCGCCGCCCCTCTCCACAGGGTGATGGGAACCTTCGCTCGGTCTAACTGGCTATTGGTTCCCATCACCGTGAGGCGGCGGGCAACCCGACGGGGGCGGGCGGTCAGGCCGTCAGGCGGGCAGGCCGGCCAGGAACTCGAGCATTGCCGCGTTCACCTCGGCAGGCTTCTCCATCTGCACGAAGTGCCCTGCACCGTCGATCACGTGGGTGGACACGAGGCCCGGTACCAGCTTTCGCATCGCCGCGAATGGCTCCCTGCCCATCATCTCGAGCACGGGGTCCTTCGCCCCGGCGATGAACGTCACCGGCAGCTCGATCGGACGGTCGTGCAGGGCCTCGTTCTGCACCCACACCGCGTCCTCGGCTCGGTACCAGTTCAGTCCACCGGTGAACCCGGTCCTCGTGAACTCCGCTGCGTAGTAGTCGAACTCGTCCTCGCTGAGCCAGTTCCACGGCAGCGCGGGTGGCTGAGGCAGCACGTCCAGGTAGCCGTTGCCCTCGGACGGGAAGTCCCAGCAGTCGAGGTACCGGTTCGCGCCGCTGAGCGCGTGGAAGATCTTCGCGAGGAACTCGCGCGGGTGCTCCCCCAACTCAGGGTCCGCGACACCCGGTTCCTGGAAGTAGTGCACGTGCGCGAAGTGCTGGGAGGCGAGGTACTTGAACCCGACGCTCGGCTGCACGGGCAGGCGGGGGGTGCGGGGCACGCTGAGCTGCATCAGCGCCGACACCCGACCCGGGGCCCAGGCCGGCAGGTCCCACACCAGGTGCGCGCCGAAGTCGTGGCCGGCGAACACCGCCTGCTCGACGTCGAGGGCGTCGAGCAGGCCGACCATGTCCCCGACCGTGTGCGGACGGTCGTACTCACTCGCGTCCGCCGGCGCACTGGTCCCGCCGTACCCGCGCATGTCGGGCGCGATCACCCGGTACCCGGCCGAGGCCAGTGCCTCGATCTGGTGCCGCCAGGTGAACCAGAGTCCGGGGAACCCGTGGCACAGCACCACCGGCCGACCCTCGCCGCGCTCGGCGACGTGCATCTCGATCCCGTTCACCGCGACGGTGCGATGAGTCAACTGCGACATGACAATTCCCCTCTAGGCCGAGCCGGTACCGAGCGGTAGCAGCGACGACGATCCCGCCAGCGGATTGGTCGAGCCGGAACCACCCGGCGCGGGCCCGGACCAGGTCAGGTCCCCGGTGGCCGCGACGACCACCGCGCCCTGACTGACGCTCTCCGCACCGTTCTCGATGTGCCCCGTCCACCGGCGCCGGAACGCAGCGTCCTCGGTCAGGGTCACTTCCGCCTCGTACCAGCCCCGCGTCGACGCGATCGTGTAGTGGGACTCGGCGCCCGCGGCAATCACGCCGCCGCTGTCCTGCCCGCCGACGGTCAGCCGCACGGTCACCGGTCCCGCGCCGGCATTGCGGATCGTCACGCGCACCGCCCGACCACCGGCGTCGATCGCGTTGCGGACCGACACCCCGGCCCCCGCGCCACTGACGCTGCCTGCGAACTCACGCCGAAAACCGTTGGGCCCGAGAAGCGTCAGGTCGTACTTGCCCCGCGGCAGCGCTACCGAGCTGTTCGAGGTGCCGATGACGTCGAAGTGTCGGGGCGTCTCGAACTCGCCCGCGTACGGGTACAGCGCGAAGTGCACGCTCCGCTCGCCGGAGTTGCTCAGCTGGACCGTCAGCGCCCCCGCCTCGAGCGCGGCGTGCGCGTCCGGCTGGTACGGCAGCGCGCGGGCAGGCCGAGAACCCGTTTCCTGCACCGGCATTCGCCCGGTGGTCGGCGGCGCGGGTGTCCACCTCGGTTTCAGCGGCGGCGCCGCCGGCGGCCGGGTCACCGACGGCCGGGCGTGCGGGGCGCCGAAGTCGAACGCGGAGGTGAGGTCGCCGCTGACGGTCCGGCGCCACCCGCTGATCTCCGGCTGGGTGAACCCGAACCGCTTCTCCAGGAACTGGGTGATCGAGGTGTGGTCGAACACCTGCGAGCAGACGTAGCCGCCGACCGTCCACGGCGAGACGACCGTCATCGGCACCCGCGGGCCGAGGCCCAGCGCCTCCGCGCCGACGAACTCGTCGACGGTCCCGGCGGGCGGCATCGGCGGCGGCACGTGGTCGTAGTACCCGTCGTTCTCGTCGAAGTTGAGGAAAACCGCCGTCTTCGACCAGGTTTCGGGGTCCGAGGCGAGCGCGTCGAGCACCTGGTACACGAGGCTCGCGCTGGCGGCCGGCGAGGAATCCGACGGGTGCTCCGAATCCACGGTCGAGGGCACCAGGTACGAGACCTGCGGCAGTGTCCCCGCCGTGACGTCGGCGCGGAACCGGGCCGCGAGCCGGCCGGGCCGCTCGCGGCGCAGCGCCCGCTCGTACAGCTGCCGGTCGGCCGGATCGAGCCGGCCGACCGCCTCGTCGAGGCACCGCAGCAGCACGTCCTGCGCGGGTGCGGGCAGCAGGCCGAGCCCGCCGTAGAGCGCCATCAGCGTCGGGAACTGGTACGGCAGCAGCGACGGGCTGCCCAGCAGCCGCGAGACCACCTTCTTGAAGGAGACGAAGTACTCGAGGTTGTTGTCGGTGAAGTTGTCCCACTCCTGGTAGGTGTGCCAGGACACCCCGGCGGCCTCCAGCCGTTCCGGCACGGTCGTCCAGGTGTATCCCGAATGCCCGGGCAGGTACGAGGAATTGGTGACCGCGCGGGCGCCGTTCGACTCGAATCCGGTGTAGCCCGACACCCAGTAGTTGCGGTTGGGCGCGGTCGAGGTCGGCACCGAGCAGTGGTAGGCGTCGCAGATGGTGAAGGACTCGGCGAGCTCGTAGTGGAACGGAATGTCCTGCCGTTCGTAGTGCGCCATCGTCGCCGCCGTCTTCGCGGGGACCCAGCCGTCATGCCACCCGGCGGCGAGCGCCTTGTGCCCGCCTGCCCATTCGTGGTCGAGCGCGGTGACGTTCTGACTGTCCATCCGCTGCGCCTGCGCCGAGTCGCGAATCGGGAAGGGCACCACCACCTGGTCGCCGGCCGGCTGCTCGTAGACGGTCCGGCCTGTGCGCAGCCGCAGGGCGTTGGGATCGCCGAATCCGCGGACGCCACGCAGCGTGCCGAAGTAGTGGTCGAACGCCCGGTTCTCCTGCATCAGCAGCACCACGTGTTCGACGGAGCCGAGGCTGCCGGGCGCGACGGGGGCGGCGAGGACCTGCTGCAGTGAGGGCGGCAGCAGCGAGCTCGCCGCGGTGGCACCGAACGCTCCCGCACCGAGGGCCATGAAGCGGCGCCGGGACATGTCACGTGTCAAGGAAGCGACCTATCGGTGCGGGAAACAGCGAGCGCCCGGAGACTACCCGCGCGAGCATGTCGGGCGGGGCGAAACCGAACGCCCGAACGCGGGACCTTCGGCGCGGGCTCAGTGCGCGAGCCGTGGCTGCAGCCACCCGACCAGGTCGTCGAGCACCTGCTCGCGCTCGGGCTCGTTGAACACCTCGTGGTACAGCCCCGGGTACTCCGTGTAGGTCAGGTCGTCCAGGGTGACCGTCGCGGCGATCATGCGGCTGCCGTTCACGTTCGCCAGTCCGTCCTCGCTGCCGTGCAACAGCAGCAGCGGGATCCGCAGCGACGGCAGCCGTTCGGGCAGCGACTCGGCGTTGACGATCAGCCCGCGTGCGATGCCGGCCGGCACCTTGCCGTGGTGCACCAAGGGATCCGCCTTGTACGCGGCGACGACCGCCGGGTCGCGGGAGACCAGGTTGGCGTCGAGGGTCTGCACCGGCAGCGACGGGAGGAAGCGTCCGACGATCTTGCCGACCTCGACGACGACGCCCGGCACGCCGGTGGTCACGTCCACCGCGGGTCCCGACAGGATCAGCCCAGCCAGCAGGTCCTGGTGGTCGAGCGCGTAGGACAGCGCCATCGCCCCACCCATGCTGTGTCCGAGCAGGTAGAGGTCGAGGCCGGGCTGCTCGGTGGTCGCGATGCCGACGAGCTGGTGCAGGTCGTCGGTGAAGTCCGACCACGCCTTGAGCTCGACACGCTTGCCGCCCGACCGCCCGTGGCCGCGATGGTCGGGCGCGTACACGGCCAGCCCCAGCCCCACCAACCGCTCCACCACGTGGTCGTAGCGCCGGGCGTGTTCACCCAACCCGTGTGCGAGCACCAGCACCGCGACCGGCGGCCCGTCCGGCGTCCAGACGTCGTAGTCGATGCGGGTGCCGTGCTTGCCGATGAACGAGGACTCGGTGTGTGCCACGGCTCGAGCTTAGGCCGCAATCGACGGCGTCGGCCGGTATTGACTCGTGCCCTGCCGAACGGAAGCGACGGTGGATACACTCGGTTCGTCGACCCACGCCCCAGCTGAATCCGAACGACCGGTGAGCATTCACCCGGACGGAGGCACGGTGACCGAGCACAACCCGACCGCCCTGACCTGGCCTGCATTGCGCGTGGCCGACTGGACCGCCACCCGGGACACGCTGCACATGTGGACCCAGATTGTCGGGAAGGTCCGAATGGCGCTCTCGCCCCTGGTCAATCACTGGTGGCAGGTGACGCTGTACGTCACCGCGCGCGGCCTGAGCACCGGGACCATCCCGTGTGGCGGCCGCGCCCTGGACGTCGAGTTCGACTTCTGCGACCACCGCCTGCACCTGCGTACCAGCGACGGGCGCGCGGGGGAGGTTGCGCTGGAACCGAAGTCGGTCGCGCAGTTCCATGCCGAGACCATGCAGGCGCTCGCCGACCTCGGGGTCCACGTGCGAATCCAGGCCGCCCCCAACGAGGTCGAGCCTGCCATCCCGTTCGCCGAGGACACCGTGCACTGCGCGTACGCCCCGGACGCGGCGCAGCTGTTCTGGCGTCAACTGGTGCAGGCCGACCGCGTCTTCAGGACGTTCCGCTCCCACTTCATCGGCAAGGTCAGCCCCGTGCACTTCTTCTGGGGTGCAATGGATCTGGCCTGCACCCGATTCTCCGGCCGGTCCGCACCCACCCATCCGGGCGGGGCACCCAACTGCGGCGACTGGGTGATGGTCGAGGGCTACTCGCACGAACTGAGCAGCTGCGGCTTCTGGCCGGGCGGCGGCGAGGAGGGCGCCTTCTACTCGTACTGCTACCCGGCGCCGGACGGTTTCGCCGACTACCCGGTCGGACCGCGGGACGCCTTCTACAGCACCGAGTTCCAGCAGTTCCTGCTCCCCTACGAGGCGGTCCGCACAGCCGCCGACCCGGATGCCACGGTGCTCGAGTTCCTGCACGAGACCTACAGCGCCGCGGCCGACCTCGGGAACTGGGACCGGCCCGCGCTGGAGTGCGATCCGGGGCGGTGGGACCTGCTCCGCTGACGAGACGGTTCAGTCGACGTCGTAGACGACCTCGACCGTCACACTCAGCTCCTGACTGCCCGGCTGGATCGGCGTCGGCACCCGGTCGGCGAACACGCCCGGCATCGGCGCCGGTCCGCTCGCGGGTACCTCGGTGATCGAGCGGACCGCGCCCAGACCCACCCCGGCGGCGGAGGCGATCTGGCCGGCCTGTGCCTGCGCCTGCCGCACCGCGCGCTCGCGGGCCTGCGCGCGCAGCTCGCCGTCGTCGGCGATCGAGAAGGTGGTGTCCCGCACCCGCACCGCGTCGCCCGCCGCGGCGGCGGCCGCGTCGATCAGCTCGCCCGACCGGCCGATGTCGTGCACCGTCGCGGTCACCTGGTTGTCGACCTGGTAGCCGGTGATCACGCCGGAGGGCCCGTAGGTCGGCTGCACCGACAGTCCGCTGGTCGCAATGTCCTTGGCATCAAGGCCCTTCGCCTTCAGCGTGTCGATCAACGCGGTGGCCTTCTCCGCGTTCGCGGCCAGCGTCGCGTTGGCCTCGGCGCCCTTGGTCTGCACGCCGAGGACCACAGTGAGGGTGTCGGGTGTGCCGGCCACCTTCCCGGTGGCCTGGGTGGTGATGCCGTGCGCTCGGCCGTCGGCGCCGGACGCGCCGTCGTTACCGCAGCCCGCGGCCGTCAGGGCGATCGTCGCGGCGATCGCCGCCATGCTCAGGGTCCGTGTCGTCACAATCCGGGTGGTCGGCATGCCCCACTATGACGCATCGACGCCGTCCGATTCGGCAGAAACGGACACCGGACGCCCGCGTCTCAGCGACCACCCCAGCGCGCAGGCAAGCAGCAACGTGGTCGCGGCGAAACCGATCGCCGCGTTCCGCGCGGTCAGCAGTCCCGGACCCGCGGCTCCGCCGGTCTCGACCACCGACACCGGCGCGCTGAGCACCGTCGAGATCTGCTGCTGCTGCGCGGCATTGCGCACCGGGATGGCCCCCACGCCCTTGCCGAGCTGGTCGTTGAGTTGCGCCGACACGGTCTTGAGCTGGGTGATGCCGGCCAGGATCTGATTCTTGGTCTCGCCCAACATCTGCGGCGCCTGCTGCGCGATCGGCCCGATACCGGCCTGCAACTGTTCGCCCGCGCTGCTCAGCTGCGCGGACACGTCCCGCAGCTGGCCGAAACCGCTGCTCAGCGCGTCACCGAGGTCGGTGTCCGGACCCACGCCGGAACCGAGCAGCTTGGTGACGGCGGTCAGCTGGCTGGACACCTCGCCGAGGTCGGCGACGGTCCGCTCGAGCGCCCCGGCCGCGTTGCCGGCGTCCAGCCCGGATGCGCGCAAGGCCTTCGTTGCCGCGCCGAGCCCGCCCTGCAGTCGCGCCGTGCCCGTGGTGAGGTCGCCGATGGTGACACCGAGAGAGGTCAGTCGCGTGGAGAGCTCGCCGGCGGGGCCGCTGGCCTGCCCGACCATTCCCGACACCTTGCCGGCGACGTCCACCAGCTGGTTCGCGCCGTCGTTGGCGGTCTTCAGGTACGGCAGCACCGAGTCGACACTGCCGAGCAGCTGCTGGGCCTGCGTGTCCGCGGCGCCGGTCGCGGTCGCGAGCAGCTGGGCCGGCAGCAGGGTCTGCTGCAGCTGACTGCGCGCCGACGACATGCCGCTGAGCAGGTTCTTGATGCCGTTGGCGCCGGTCTGCTCCGAGACCGTGGCCGTCAGCGCGGACATCGCGTCGGCGTCAGCCGCCGAGCCGCCGTTGCGGTGCACCGACAACTGGGCTTGACGCGGGGTGGTGGTGCCCAGCGAAGCCACCGTCGCGGAGAAGTCCTCGGGGATGGTCACCGAGGCGAGGTACTTCGAATCGGTGGCGGCGTCGGCGTCCACTACCTCCCAGGCGAACGCGTCCGACTCCTGCAGCGAGGCGACCACCTGATCCCCGGTACGCACCTGTTTGCCTGCAGTGACGGTCCCGGAGTCTTCGTTCACGATCGCAACGACCCTGCTGCCCGTGGAGCGGTCCGTCCCGATCCAGTACGCCGCGCCTGCCCCGACGACCACCAGCAGCACCACGGCCACGACGAGGCCGGGCCACCAACGGCGTAGGCGGGACGGATTCACATGTGCGGCAACCATACTCCCGAAGGTACGGGCGGTATGTGGGACGACGGTGGCAGGGGTATGAGATTTCTCTGTGGCTGGGCGTCTACTGCCTGCGGAATCGTTCCTGCATCTGTGGGTCCTGCTCCCACCACAATCCCCCCGAGGCCTCCGCCTCGACGGCCGGGGTCGCGTGCTCGACCGCATCGAGTTCGGCGTCGATCGCCTCAGCCTGCGCGCGGTCGTCGAGGCTGAACGCGCGCATCAGCACCAGCAGGAAAGGAATCCCGATCACGTCGCCGAGCAGCCACAGGATGCCGGCTCCGATCGCCTGGTCGGTGCGCCGATCCGGCCCCCAGCTCCGCGCGAACTGCTGGTAGTACTCCGCGGCGATCTCGGGTCCGAGCCAGATCACGATGCCGAGCACGCCGTCCCCGATCACCTCGACGACCGTGATCGCCAGCGAGATCATCTGCGAGTACCGGTGCGGCACCGGGTCGACCTGCAGCCGTGAGTAGAAGTAGCCGAAGCCGACCGCGACCAGCAGCAGCCGGGTCAGCTGGTCGACGCCCTGGTGCTCGAGCACCGCCGGGTACCACCCAGTGAGGTAGAGCAGCCACGGCGTCGCCAGCATCGCCAGCGACGTCGTGGCCGGGTAGGTCAATGCCCGCGCGGCCCGGCTGCCGACGACGGCGTCCACCCGCGCGCGTCCGGTCTCGCCGAGGGCGGCGCGCGCGACCGTGACGGGTTTGCCCAGCGCGAGCCCGAACGGGACGACGAACAACAACAGCACCACCTGCAGTGCCCGCACCCAGAACAGGGTGTCGGCGTACACGCCGACGAAGCTGAACGCGGCGACCAGCCACAGCGCGCAGCCGAGCAGCAGGAAGCAGAGCAGCCGCCCCCGGCCGACCCCCGCGCCGCGGCGCGCCGCGATCGAGTAGGCGCGCCCGTAGCCGCCGCCCAGCGCCGCCACCACGACGAGGGTCGGGACGTCCCAGCGCCAGGACGAGAGGGCGGTGGACAGCGTCAGCGGGACATCGACGAACGACACCGCACCAGTGTGCCCCTGAGATCACCCGGAAACGAGTGGAATGTTGTGCGTCACATCATGATTCAAGGTCATGCCAATGCATCCCCAACGAATCCGCAATCCTGACCGAGGGGTCGTATGGCTTGGTAAAGAGATTCCCAGGTCGACGATGCCGCAGCCCGCCACGCGAATGCGGCCGCCGGACTCCCCCGCATCGATCGGTACCGTGGCCTTCGTGTCGTACTCCTCCACCTCGGCGTCGCCGGGCCATGACGGGCCGCGCCGGGACCACCGGCGGGGCAGGCACAGCCATCGGCCGACCCGGACCCGCCGGCGCCCGGCCGCCGGGCTGCGGGGGATGCGCATCGTGGCCGGGACCATGTCGGCGGTCGTGCTGGCCGGGGTGGGAATCGGCTGGGCCGCGCAGGCCGGCCTGACCTCGGGGATGTACACCTCGGACGCCCTGAAGGCGCTGGCACCGGACGCCCCGCGGTCCGTGCACGGCGACACGAACATCCTGCTCATCGGCCTCGACAGCCGCAAGGCCATGGACGGCAGCGACCTGCCCGCTCAGTTCGTCACCGACAAACTGCACGCCGGCGACAGCGACGTCGGCGGATACAACACCAACACGCTGCTGCTCCTGCACGTGCCGGGCGACGGCAGTCGGGCCAGCGCCGCGGCCATCCCCCGCGACGACTACGTCAACGTCCCGGGCTACGGCATGCGCAAGATCAAGGAGGCGTACGGGCTCGCGAAGGCCGACGAGGAGACCCGGCTGCGCGACACCGGCGTCACCGATGCCGCCCAACTCGAACAGAAGTCCCGCGAGGTGGGGCGTAAGTCCACCCTGACCACCGTGCAGAACCTGCTGCACGTGCCGATCGACCACTTCGCCGAGGTCAACCTGATCGGCTTCTACAACATCGCCCAGGCCCTCGGACCGCTGCAGGTGTGCCTGAACGCCCCCGTGCACGACGACTACTCCGGGGCGAACTTCCCCGCAGGCAAGCAGACACTCGACCCGTCGCAGGCACTCGCGTTCGTGCGGCAGCGGCACGGACTCGACAACGGGGACCTCGACCGCACCCACCGCCAGCAGGCGTTCATCTCCGCGGTGATCGCGAACCTGAAGTCGACCGGCGTGATCGGCAACCTCGGCAAGATGCAGGGTCTGGTCGACGCGGCGAAGAAGGACATCGTCATCGATTCCGGCATGGATCCGGTCAAGTTCGCCTCGCAGGCCTCCAACCTCACCGGCGGCGACCTGGACTTCTACACCCTGCCCATCGAGGGGTACGCGACCGTGAACGGCCAGGACGTCAACAAGGTCGACGTCACCAGGCTGCGCACCGAGGTGAGCCGACTGTTCGCCACCGGCGATCCGACCGGCTGGCCCACCACGACCGCTCCGGCGACCAAGCCGTCCGGGCACGAGACTGTCGACGTGGTCAACGGCACCGACCACGCCGGGCTGGCCGCCTCGACCGCGTCCGAAATGGCCGCCCTCGGCTACCGGACGGGCTCCCTGTCCACCGGGTCCGCGGTCACCTCGACCGACATCCGGTACGGCACCGGCGGCGAGGGCCTGGCCGCGACGCTCGCCGACCGGTACGGCGTCACCGCAGTCGCAGACTCCGCGCTGCCCACGAACCGGGTCGCCGTGACGCTCGGACCGGACAGCGTCGGCGTCGATCTCACCCCGCCGACCACGCAGGTACCGGCGCCCGCCGCCAGCACCGCGAGCCCGGGCGTTCCGGCACCGGCCGCCCCGACCGCCGGGCCGCAGGGCGCCCCGATCGCGGCCGACCAGGGCACCCCCTGCGTCGACTGACCCCTACGACTGGTCCGGCCGGCGATGCCTGCCGCCCTCGCCCGCGTAGCCGTCGCCGTCGATCCCGGCGAGCGAGCGACCGTAGTTGGTGAACGCGTCGCCTGCCTGCTCGTCCTCGTCCTCGAGTACCTCGGCGGATGCGGCCGACTCCCCGGCGCCGTACTTCGCGAGTACCTCGGTGCGGGTCGCGATGCCGTGTTCGCGGGCGGCGCCCTGCGCGTCGGCCATCATCGTCGTGCGGTGTGCCAGGATGCGCCGGACCTCCCGCCGCTCACGCCACGGCTTGCCGACCGCCATCAGCGCGATCCCGACCACCGGCGACGCCGGTCCGGGAGTTGCGCGGGTTCGGGTGGTCAGCCTCCCGGAGTGTGCACACCCTCGGCGACCGCCGGCTCCGCCGCGACCGTGAATGTCGCGGTGCGCCGTCGGCGCAGCCACCAGATCGCCACCGCCAGCACGGCGACGGCGATCAGGACACCGGTGCCGCCGCCGACCGCCTTCTCGACCTTCTCGTAGGAGTTGCCGGCCACGAAACCGAGCAGCACGTTGCCGACTCCGAACACCAGCGCCGCAACGGAATTGAAGGCCAGGAAGCGTCGGTAGGGCATCCCGCTGATCCCCGCGAGCGGGGGCATGACGGTCCGGATGAAGGCGACGAACCGGCCGACGAACACCGCGGGTCCGCCGTGTCGACGCAGCAGTTCCTGTGCCCCGTCGAGCCGTCGACGGCCGGTCAGGAACGGCAGCTGCAGGATTCGCGGTCCGACCCGGCGGCCGATCCCGAAACCGACGGTGTCACCGAGCACGGCCGCCGCGACCACGAGCACGATCATCAGCCAGAGCTGCGCATGCGTCTGGCTCGCGACGACCCCGCCGAGAATCGCCGCGGTCTCGCCGGGAATCACGAAGCCGAGCAGGAGTGCATCCTCGGTGAACACCAGCGCCGTGACCACCGCGTACACCACCAGGGAGTCGAGGGTCTGCAAGCGCTCGAGCAGGGCGTTCACCGGGCGGCCTCAGGACTTTCCGGTGCCGGGGGCGGGCGGCCCGCCGAGTTGGAGAAAACCGTCACCGACGGCCGCGAATCCGTCGCGGACCAGAGCGGTGAACCGGTCCGGCCCCTCTTGGGGCTCCCAGGATCGGTAGGCGGCGTGCACGACCGCGAACGCGGTGTTCACCACGAGGGCCACCCGGAAGGCGTCGTTGTCCGGGGCGAGCCGCTGCGTCACCCAGCCGCGGACGAAGCACCGGAACGGTTCGCTCGACGCCCAGGCGGACTGGAACAGCGTCGGGCACTGCTCGATGACACTCTTGCGCAGCAACAGTTTCGAGCCATCGCGTCCCGCGCTGCCGATCACGATCTCCAGCAACGACTCCCACATCGGCTCATCGTGCGGACGGGCATCCGCCAGTGCCTGCCAGCGCTCGGAGTCTTCGGGGTCGGGGTCGAGCAGCAGCGACTCCTTGGAGTCGAAGTAGTTGAACAGGGTGCTCTTGGAGACGTTCGCCGCGGCGGCGATCTCCTCGACGCTCACCGCGTCGAACCCGCGTGCCGACACGAGCTCGACGGCGGCGGCACGCAGCGAACGCCACGTCTCCAGCTTCTTCGCCGCACGCAGGCCCGGTGGGGTGGTCACGGTCCCAGCCTAGACCCAAACTTGCACCGAGTCCAAAATTGATCCGAGTGCAGAGAAGGGGCTGACGCCGCTCCGACGGAATAGACGACCGCCGCCGCGTCGTTGGCCAGACATGGCCAATTCGGTGGTAGCGACAGCGTTCGGAGGACCCGAGGTCCTCACCGTGATCGACGAGCCGGTGCCGGCGCCCGGGACTGGACAGGTGCAGGTCGAACTGCGCGCCGTCGGCGTCAACCCGTTCGACTTCAAGACGTACAGCGGGGCGTTCGGCTCCGACCCCGCCACGCTGCCGGTCCGCCCCGGACTCGAGGGCGCAGGCGTGGTCGTCGCGGTGGGCGAGGGCGCGGCCGGCCCCGCGGGCCCGCTGGCCGTGGGCGACGAGGTGATCCTCCACCCCGGCAAGGGCACCTACACCCAGCTACTCAACCTCGATGCCGGCGACGTGCTGCCCAAGCCGTCGACGCTGCCGTGGGAGCAGGCCGCCGGACTGCTCGCGACGGGGACGACGGCGGTCGACGCGCTGACCACCGCCCGGGTCGGAGCCGGCGACACCCTGCTCATCCACGGCGCGGCGGGCGCGGTCGGCGCGCTCACCGTGCAACTGGCGGTCGCCCGCGGCGCCACGGTGATCGGCACCGCCCGCGAGTCCAAGCACGACTACCTGCGCAGCCTGGGCGCGGTGCCCGTCGCGTACGGCGACGGTCTGCTCGACCGGGTGCGCGCCGCCGCCCCGAACGGGGTCGACGCCGCCTTCGACACCGCAGGCACCGACGAGGCGATCGACACCTCGCTCGCCCTTGTCTCGGACCGCGACCGCATCGTCACGATCGTCGCGTTCGGCCGGGCCGCGCAGGACGGCTTCCCCGCAATCGGCGCGGGGAGCCCGGAGAGCACGCGGATCCGGTTCGAGGCGCGGTCCGAGCTGATCGAACTCGCCGGGCGCGGCAAGCTGGACGTCCTCGTCGCGAAGACCTTCCCACTCGACGCCGCGGCGCAGGCCCACGTCGAGCTTCAGGGTCCGCACGCGAGCGGAAAGTTCGTGCTGCTGCCCTGATTTCGAGGTGGGCGCAGGGACTGCGCAGCCCCACTGTCGCCGTCACAACGCTATTCCGCGTGCAACGCCGGTGAGATCGCGACAGCGGGGGTGTGCTCGCCGGGGACATGCTCTCGTGCAGGAGCAGAGGCGACGGTCGCCCGCGACGGCCACCAGTTCGCGGCGCCGAACAGTCGCATGAACGCGGGCACCAACACCCCGCGCACCACGGTGGCGTCCATCAGCACGGCCAGCGCCATACCCGCCCCGAACAGGTCGATGAACGAGATCGACGAGGTGGCCGCGGCGATGAAGACGATCGCCATGATGACTGCCGCGGCAGTGATGATCCGCCCAGTCCGGGCGAGACCGCGGGCGACCGCGCGCGTGTTGTCCCCACTCACGAGCCATTCCTCGCGGATCCGCGAGAGCAGGAACACCTCGTAGTCCATGGACGCACCGAAAGCCAAGCAGAACATCAGGATCGGGATCGCCGCGGAGAGGTAGCCGGTGGGGGTCACGCCGAACAGGCCCGCCAGGTGGCCGTCCTGGAAGATCCAGACCATTGCCCCGAACGTCGCCGTCAGCGACAGCAGGGTGAGCACCAACGCCTTGACCGGCAGCACCAGGCTGCGGGTGAAGAAGTACAGCACCACCAACATCGGCACGCCGATCAGCACCGCGGCCAGCGGCAGTCGGGAGACCAGCGAGGCCGTGGTGTCGACGTTCTCGGCCGCCAGACCGGTAACCTGCACCGGCCACGGCGCGGGCACCGCCCGGACCGCCCGCACCAGCTGCTGACCCTGCGACGAGTACGGCTCGACGGCGTTCTCCACGTACAGGTACGAGCTGTCGCCTCGGGTCATCGGTGTGGTTTTGGCCGCGGGTCCGGGCGAAACCGACTGTCCGGACAGGGTGATTCCCGCCGACGAGATCACCGCGGTGACACCGGGGACCTTCGACAGCGCCGCCGCGTACGAGCCGAGCGCGTCGGGGGACCCGGTGGTGTCGGGGGCGACCACCGTCAACTGGGTTTGCGGGCTGCCGGTGAACTCGGCGCGGACGGTGTCGCCGACCATCCGGGTCGACGCGGTCGCAGGCAGGGTCCGCTCGTCGGGGAGCCCCACGCGCATGGACAGAACGGGCGCGCCGAGTGTCAGCAGCACCAGCAGTGCGGCTGCCCCGAACAGAACGGGGCGGCGCATCACACGCTCGGCCACCCGTCCCCAGAACGGGGACTCGGACTCGAACGGACGCGGCGGCGGTCGTCGCAGCGCCCGACGGACCGTGACCCGCAGATCCCATGCACCGACCCGGTTTCCGAGCAGTGCCAGTGCTGCAGGCATCACCAGGATCGCGGCTGCGGCGCTGACCACGACCACCGCGACCCCGGCGTATGCGAACGACCGCAGGAAGTACAGCGGGAAGATCGCCAGCACGGCCAGTGACAGCGTGACCGCCGCTGCCGAGACCACCGCGGTGCGACCGGCGGTCCCCATAGCCCGGACGATCGCCTCCGTCGTATCCACACCCGCGGCGAGTTCTTCCCGGTAGCGGCTGACGATGAACAGGCTGTAGTCGATGGCGAGCGCCAGCCCGAGCGCCGTCGTCATGTTCAAGGCGTACACCGACACCGGCGTGACGTCGGCGATCAGGCGGAGCACCCCGAGCGTCGACACGATCGACGCCAGTCCGAGCAGGACCGGCAGTGCCGCGGCGACCACACTGCCGAACACCCAGGTCAACGCCACCGCGGTGATCGGGATCGCAACCGCTTCGGCGATCAGGAGGTCGTGCGAGATGCGTTCGTCGACCTCGTGGGTACCCAACGCCAGACCTCCGGCCTGCACGTCGACCGATCCGGTGCGGCCGGTCAGCGGTGCAGCGATCGCCGCGGCACGTTCGGGCGCCTGGGCGTCGTCGCCCGCCACGTGTGCGGCGATCACCCCGATTCGACCGTCGGTGCTGCGCAACTGCGCCGAGAAGGGCGCAGGCATCGACCAGTACGACACCACCTGGCTGACATCGGCCTCGCGGCCGAGCGCTGCGACGGTGTCGTCGGCCACCGACCTGGCCTGTCGACTGTCGACGCCCTCGGCGGCGGTGACGAGGAAGACCAGGTTCTGGTCTCCTGCCTGGAATTTCGACTCGAGCAGGGCATTGGCCCGACTCGACGGTGCGGCCGGGTCGGCGAACCCCCCACCACGGAGGTGTCCCGGGGCCGACGCTCCGAGGACACCGAGAACGACGAGGGCCAGCAACGCGGCGAACAGCACCAGCTTCGGGTGACGGGCACAGGTGGCAGCCAGACGGGTGAGCACAACCAACTCCCCTCCACCGCAAGATGATTGCGACGGTTCGTGCGCAGCTAGGTGAATTTCGTGTCCCCACCGACGTTAGGACGTCTGGGTGTCGGAGGCGTCGTGCCGCGGTGGCAAACCTCCCTCCTACCCTGGTAGGAGGCGCACGTCCGTCAGCTGGTGCCGGGCCGCACGATGTGGTGGTCGAAGGAGTAGACGATGGCGGCGGCGCGGTCCCTCAGGTCGAGCTTGGTGAAGATCCGGCCGATGTGACTCTTGACGGTGAGCTCGGAAATCACCAGGGCGTCGGCGATTTCGGAATTGCTGTGCCCGTGACCGATCAGCCGCAGCACGTCCTTCTCGCGCGGCGTCAGCCGTTCGGGCGCGGCCTCGGCCGTGGGGTGCGCCGGCGGCGACGATCGGTACGCGGCGAGCACCCGACCGGTCACCACCGAGTCGAGCCAGGATCTGCCCCCGGCGACGGCTCGGACGGCACGGATCAACTCCTCTGCCCCGGCGTCCTTGAGGACGAACCCGGCTGCCCCCGCCCGAAGCGCACCGGAGAGCAATTCGTCGTCGTCGAAGGTCGTGAGGACCAGCACCGGCGGATCGTCGCCGCGACGGCGCAACAGTCGGGTGGCCTCGATGCCACCGACACGCTTCATCCGCAGATCCATCACGACCACGTCGACCGGGTGCTCGGATGCCGCGTCCAGCACCTCGTCGCCGTCGGTGCATTCCGCGACGATGGCGAATCCGTCTCGCGGGCGCAGGATTCGGCGCAGGCCCGAGCGCACCAGTTCCTGGTCGTCGACGAGTAGGACGCGTATCTGATCCGCGGAATCACTTGGCTCTGTAGACATCACCGGTCACCACCTTCCACGGACAGTCTGCAATGGCGGTGGCGACTCCGGTCGGAAGCCGTGCGTCGACGACCCAGCGCGGTGCCTCGGGATCGGGGCCGGCCTGCACGATGCCACCGAGCTGGGCGGCACGGTCGGCCATGCCCGTCAGTCCCGAGCCGGACCGTCCCTGGCCGTGCTGCCTCACTGCCAGGCCGTTCTCGACCGTCACGCGAGCCTGCGCAGGAGTGAACTCCAACCTGACCGACGCGGCAGAAGTCGGTGCGTGCTTGGCCACGTTCGCGAGCGACTCCTGGGTGATGCGGTACAGCGCAAGGGCGGTGCCCGGCGTCACGTTCGGCGAACCGTCGGTCCGGTAGCTCACCGAGAGTCCCGCGCCCCGCATGGTGTCGACCAGTGCGGCGATGTCCTCGACGCCGGGCAGCGCGGCGGATTCGGTCCCCTCGGTCGCGAGCAGTCCGACTGTGCGGCGGATGTCGGCCATCGCCTCCCTGCCGATCCGCTCGGCGTCCCGCAGGGCGTCTATCGCCTCGTCGACGTCGCGGTCGGTTTCCAGGGCGTGCCGCGCACCGGTCAGGTGTAGCAGCGTCACGCTCAACGAATGACCGACCACGTCGTGGATGTCTCGGGCAATGCGCTGGCGCTCGGCGACGGTGGCCCGTTCCCGCTCGGCCCGCCGGCCGCTGCGCTCCGCCTCGAGGGCCCGGTTCTGCCACAGCATCGTGAACCCGACGTCGAATCCGAGCAGCACACCGCCGACGTAGATCCCGACATCCGCCAACTCTGCCGTGACCGCCACCGTGATCAGGGTGCCGATGCTCGCGACGCTCGCGGCGAGTCCCCACCAGGCCCCGGCGGTTGCCGTTACCGTCCCGACCATCACCATCAGCAGCACCGGCGCGAAGTCCTGCTGCACCGGATCGAGCAGCAGCCACACGACGCCACCGATCGTCGTGGCCGTCATGAGCATCGGCGGCCACACCCTGGCGGTGATCAGCTGGCTCACGCCGGGGACGACGGTGATCAGCCCGGCCAGCGCCGCGGGCCCCGGCGGAATCAGGTCCCCGCGCTGCGCGACGGCGATCACCGCGACCACGATCGTGATCAGCGTCATGCAGGTCGGCAGCCACCACGGGTAGTCGCGCACCCGCTCGGGTGCCCGACTTTCGTATCGCGACCGCCACCAGACCAGTACGCCCACCCCCTCAGCGTAGGGAGCAAACCCGGCGAGCGGATCCCTCTGGAGAAGCAGTCGCACTCCTACCGTGGTCGCAGTCCGGTCCCTGCGGCGGTCGCAGGGCAGGTCCCTCCTCCGGCACGACGACTCGGCGGCGGTCAGTCCATAGCGTTGGGCACATCGAAACACCGACGCACTCGAGGAGCCGATCATGAACACCACCCGCCCGTTCGCGCCGACTCGCACCCGCGAGCGCGTCCAGTTGCTGCTCGAGATCTGCGACGACATCGAGCGGACCCCCACCGGCGTCCTGCCGTGGAACCCGCGGTACGCCGAGGTCTTCGACGACCGGACCGACCTGCTGCGGGCGTTGCAGCACCACTGGGACCGGATGGCACAGGCCCAGGTCGACGACATGTTCGACGTCAGCGACCTGCCCAGCGACAGTTGGCACGAGCTCGCCGCCCGCCACCCGGGACTCCGGATGATCCTGGATCGGCATCAGCAGGCCGGGCGCCCCGTCGCGGCCAGGGCGTAGTCCGCCAGTCGACGCTCGCGCCCGTCGGCACACCCCTTTCGTCGCGATCACCCTGGCAAAGAACGCAGTACGGGTGTGATCGCGACAGCTTGTGTGCGCTCGTCAGGAACTCGGGAATACCTCCGCTTGTCCAGCGTTGAGCTAGTGTGAACTAGTTGAACAATCAACTACAAGACCGGAGGAGCCACCATGCCCGCCGTGACCGTCGACAACATCCTCGCGCTGCCCCGCATCGCCGAGCCCGCACCCGATGCCACCGCGCGTCCCGTGCTGTCCGTGACGACCGCCCCCAAGGGCTACGAGGGAGAGGGCTTCCCGGTCCGCCGCGCATTCGCGGGCGTCGACCTGAAGTACCTCGACCCGTTCATCCACATGGACCAGATGGGTGAGGTCAACTACGCGCCCGGCGAACCCAAGGGCACGCCCTGGCATCCGCACCGCGGCTTCGAGACCGTCACCTACATGATCGACGGGACCATGGAGCACCAGGACTCCAACGGTGGCGGCGGCGTCATCAGCGGCGGCGACACCCAGTGGATGACCGCGGGCGGCGGCATCCTGCACATCGAGGCTCCGCCCGAGCAGCTGGTGATGACCGGCGGCCTCTTCCACGGCGTGCAGCTGTGGGTGAACCTGCCGCGCGACAACAAGATGGCAGCACCCCGCTACCAGGACATCACCGGCCACAAGGTCGCACTGCTCTCCTCCCCCGACGGCGGCGCGCTCGTTCGCGTCATCGCCGGCGAGGTCGACGGCCACCACGGCCCCGGCTCCACCTACACCCCGATCTCACTGGTGCACGCCACCATCGCGCCGGGCGCGAGCCTCACCCTCCCGTGGAATCCCGAGTTCAACGCGCTCGCCTACGTACTCGCGGGCGACGGACTGGTCGGCGCCGAGCGGCGGCCGGTCCGATCGGGGCAGATGACCGTCTTCGGACGCGGCGACACCATCACGATCGCTGCGGCGGACACCCAGGACTCGCGGACCGAGTCCCTCGAGGTCTTCGTCCTCGGCGGCAAGCCGATCCGCGAACCCGTCGCAATGGCGGGCCCATTCGTGATGAACACCAAGGCCGAGGTGATCCAGGCGTTCGAGGACTTCCAGGCCGGCCGGCTCGGGTCCGTCCCGGCCGCCCACGAGACGCTGACGTAGCTGACCGGGCGCGGTCAGTGGACGTGATCGGGCCAGTCCTGCGGTACCCGCTCCCGTGGTCCCGGCACCGACTGCTCGATCGGGTGGTGCTGCGGCGGGACCAGTTCGGGACCCTCGGCGTACGCCTGCGTCCGGTAGTTCCAGAACCAGTCCTCGCCCGGTTCGAAGCTGCGGACCACGGGATGCCCGCTGGCCGCGGCGTGCGCGCTCGCATGCTGCGAGGGCGACGAGTCGCAGCAGCCGACATGGCCACACTGGGCGCACCGCCGCAGGTGCACCCACCACCCGCCCGTCGCCTCGCAGTCGGCGCATCCCGCGCCGCTCGGCGGGACGGACGGATCGATACCCGGAATCTGGGACATGGTGTCTCCGTTCACGGTCGGGTTCACGGTTCGTCACCGATCGTCGTTGGCGACGACGACCGCCGCAACAGGTCGCGGATACCTCACGGTTACGACCCCGATCGGCATCGTTCGCGCATCGGGACGGTCAACCGTACGGCCATTGCTGCGGACCTCCGTACTGTTGAAAATCGAAGCACCAAAGAGGAGGCCCCATGACGGCACTGACCACCCCGCACGTCGACATCCACCGCGCAGGCGATCGACTCAAGACCCGGGTCTCCTGGCTCGACTCGAAGCATTCGTTCTCCTTCGGCCAGCATTACGATCCCGACAACACCCATCACGGCGTGCTGATGGTCAACAACGACGACATCGTCTCGCCCGGTCAGGGCTTCGAGACGCACCCGCACCGGGACATGGAGATCGTCACCTGGGTGCTGCGGGGATCGCTCGTGCACCAGGACTCGATCGGCCATTCCGGCGTCATCTACCCGGGCCTTGCCCAGCGGATGAGTGCGGGCACCGGGATCCTGCACTCCGAGAAGAACGACTCCTGGCGGCTCGCGGGAGCCGAGAGTCCCGAGCACGCCGAGCCGGTTCGCTTCATCCAGATGTGGGTGCTGCCCGACGAGTCGGGCGTCACGCCCGGCTACGAACAGCTCGAGATCGACGGCGAGTTGATGCGCGGTGGCCTGGTGCCGGTGGCCTCCGGGATGCGAAAGCACCGCGGTCAGTCCGCGATCGGGATCGCGAACTCCGATGCCGCGCTCTACGTCGCGCGGATGCAGGCAGGCGACGCCGTGACCCTGCCGGAGTCGCCGTACCTGCACCTGTTCGTCGCGGAGGGCGAGGTCACGCTCGAGGGTGCCGGCCGACTGTCCGAGGGCGACGCGGTGCGCTTCACCGCGACGGGAGGCCAGCGGCTGTCCGCCGACGCGCCCGCCGAAGTACTGGTCTGGGAAATGCACGCCCGCCTGGGCGGCTGAGAACCCTCGTCCCGGCGGCCGGGACCGGCGCTGTTCGCGACGCCCGCAGCCTGCTACTGAGGACGAATGACCGCATCCGCAACGCGCCCGCGCGGCGTCGACCCCCTGAACACGATGATGGGGGTCCGCGTGCTCGCCATGTCCCCGGCTGGCACCGATCTCGAGGGCGAAGCCGGCCCGCGGTTCCACGACCACCGCGGACTGTCCGGCCTGGCCTCGGTCGGCGTCCTCGCCGATTCCGCGGTGGCCGGCGCGTTCTTCGCTTCGGTTCCCCACGGCAACCGGACGGTCGTCTCCCAACTGACCGCCGCCGTCGCCGCCCCACTCCCCGAGGTCGGGACGCTCACCGCGCGGGCCCGCATCGAGCACCTCGACCTCGACGCGGGCACCGGACTGTCCTCGGGCCGCGTGGTCACCGAGGACGGTGCCACCGCGGTGAGCCTGCTCGCCCGCAGCGTCATCGTCACCCGCGCCGCGCAGGACGACGTCCACATCGGTCCCGCCGCCACCCTGGTGATACCGGACCCGGAACCGGCGGAACCGGAGTCCCTGATCGGACTCGACGGGCGCGCCGTCGTGGACGGCATCGCCGCCGGCACCCTCGCTCGCGGACCGCTCGCCGGCCTTGTCGGCTTGGACGTCGAATCCGTCTTCGACACAACGATTTCCGCGCGGTTCATCCCCGCGCCCTGGATGAGCAATCAGGTCGGCTCGGTACAGGGCGGCATGCTCTTCGCCGCCGCGGCGCTGACCACCGGACTCACCGCCCAGACGCTGACCACCGCCGGGCAGTCGTACCGACTGCTGGACCTGAAGATCGACTTCGTCCGCTCCCCCGCCGTCGACGGCCCGCCGATCCGGGTCGAGGCCGAGGTGGTGCGGGCCGGTCGCCGGATCGTGCTGATCGAGACCCGACTGGTCGACGCCGGCGGCATGCTGCTCGCCCGATCCGGTTCGAGTGCGCAGCTGGGCCGGCCGTAGCTCACGCCTCGACGCGCGGCACCGGCCGCGCCGACCCGCGGCACTCCCTCCGTGGATGTGGACGGCGCGAAGGTGGCGACCGCCTCGTCGAGCGCTCCGACGCGGGCAGTTTCATCACCGGGCAGGTGATCATCGCGGACGGCGGGATGGTCGCGCACTGACGGGCCACCGGCGGGACGGCCCCGGAGCGGGTGATAGAGAAGACGACATGACCGCCACCGCCGCGCCCCCGACCGACCGACTGATGACCCTGATGGGCGCGCGCCGCGGCGAGTCCGAGCCCGGGCACACCCACTACGCCCAGGCGGTCGGCCCGCGGTTCCACGACCACCGCGGGCGCACCATTCTCGGGTCGATCGGTGTTCTCGTCGACGCCGTACCCGGCAGCGCCGCAGGACGGTCCGTGCCGGCCGGGACCCAGACAGTCCTGTCGCAGGTCACCGCGGCGCTCGCGGCGCCACTGCCCGACCACGGCGAGCTCGTCGCTCGCGGTCACGTGGTCCACCTCGACCTCGACACCGGCATCGGGCTGTCGGCAGGCGACGTCACCGGGCCGGACGGACAGCCGTTGGCCGTGCTCACCGCCCGATCGGTCGTCGTCAGCCGCGGCGCAACGCATGCCGACACGGTCTTCGGCGGCGATCCGCTCCCGGTCCCGACCGCCGAACCCGTCACCGACCCGGCGGAGTTCGCCGACCTCCCGGGCCTCGACGTGGTGACGGCAGTTGCCTCGGGCGCCGTGGCGCGGGGTCCGCTGGCCGGTCTGTTCGGGGTCGAACTGGCCGCGGTCGAGCACGGCCGGGTGGTCGCCGAGTTCACCCCGCAGCCCTGGATGGCGAACTACCTGGGCTCCGTGCAGGGCGGCAACCTGATCGCCACGTCCGACCTGCTGACCGGGCTCACCGCGCAGACCCTGACTGCGCCCGGGCAGGACTACCGCGCGCTCGATCTGCGGATCGATTTCGTGCGCTCCCCCACCATCGACGGCGGTGCCGTCCGCGTCGAGTCCGCGGTCGTGCGGGCCGGGCGCAGGCTCGCCCTCGTCGAGACGACGCTCACCGACGCGACCGGCCGGCTCCTGGCCCGGGCCGCGGCCAGCGTCCAGTTGCGTTAAACCGTTGACCTGGCGTCTTTTACCTCCCTTGAACGACAGACAGCGGCGGCAATCTCCTCTACGGTGGGCGCGGCACTCTGTCCGTCGGATACCGCGGACGATCAACAAGGGAGACGCATGAAGGCACAGACCACCACCCGGATCGCCCTGGCAGGCATGGGAATTCTCGCCGGGAGCGTGCTCGCCGCGCCGGCCGTCGCCGGCGCCGAGCCGATCGCGCCGACCTTCAAGGTGGTCGAGAACTCCCCGGCCCTGACCGTCGAGGTCACCGGCAGCGACGCGAAGGTCGTGGTCACCGCACCCGCGGATGCGAACGTGTTCTGCATGTCTCCGTTCGTGGTGAAGGGATCGCTGGACGCCAAGGCGCTGCAGAAGTCGCTCGACGACTACGCGAAGGGCCCGCAGGCGAGCCCCCTCACCGCCACCGGAGTCGCTGCCGGCGACTACTCCGCAATGGTGTACCCGAAGGTGACGACGTCCGCGGATCCGGCGGTCACCCCGACCTTCGAACCCACGATCACCTTCGTCAGCAACGTCGCGGACGCCGCGAAGTCCGCCACCGCGTCGCTCACCGGTCTCGCCGACGGCCCGTACGGGGCTCTGACGAACTGCATCGACCAGTCGGGGTCGAGTTCGACGTTCTACGTCCGCAACTTCCAGATCGGTAAGGGCGGCGACAACGGCACCGGCAGCGCGGGCAGCTCCGACAACGGCAGCTCCTCCGGCAGCGGGGGCAACGGCAGCTCCTTCGGCAGCACGCTCGGCACCGCTGGCAGCCTCGAGAACCTGCTCGGCAGCTCGTAGCCGACACCCCGAAACCCTTGAGCGGGGGCTCATGGTCGATATCGCACCACCGAATCGACCGTGAGCCCCCGTTCGGTCGTTGGCGCGGGCCGACGAATCCGGACGCGTCGGGCATTTGCGGGCTAGTCTGCGGGGACGATCGCTTGTCTGGTGCCCACGGTTCACGCCCGAGGAGAACTGATGACGACTCCGCCGCCCAACCCTCCCGACGAGCCCGACCGTCCCGAGGAGTCCAGGCCACCCGGGGGTCAGCCGCCGGACGGGCCACAGTTCGGTCAGCAGCCGTATCCCGGTGCCCAGCCCCCGTATCCCGGCGGCCCGCCCCAGTACCCGGCCGGGCAGCAATACCCGGGTGGGCAACCGTCGTATCCCGGCGGACCACCCCAGTACCCCGGCGGCCCGCAATATCCCGGCGGCCAGCAGTACCCCGGCGGCCAGCCTCCGTATCCGGGCGGCCAGCAGTACGCGGCTCAGCCCTATCCCGGCGCAGCGCCGATCGCACCCCGCAACGGCATGGGCATCGCGGCCCTGATCGTGGGCATCCTCGGCATCGTCACGGTGTGGACGATCATCGGCGGCTTCGTCTTCGGTGTCCTCGCACTGATCCTCGGTCTGATCGGCCGGTCGCAGTTCAAGAAGCAGACCGCCACCAACGGCGGAATGTCGTTGGCGGGCATCCTGCTCGGCATCGCCGCGATCATCATCACGATCGTGCTGATCGTGGTCGGCATCGGAATCTTCAACCGGGTGGGCGGCCGCGACTACGTGGACTGCGTGCGGGACGCAGGCAACAACCAGACCGAACTGCAGCGCTGCCAGGACGAGTTCCGACAGAACCTCGAGGACCGGTACTCCGTCACACTCGAGGTCCCGACCACCATCCCCGCCCCGCCCCGCTGACGCGGCTCCGCCGCCTGTGCGCGCCGTTCACCCTCATTGGGGTGAACGGCGCGCACAGTTGGCGGAGCTGAAGCGGACTCACAGGATCCTCGCGGGTAGATCGGAGCGTGCTCGCAGCAGCGAGAGCAAAGATCGACCCATCAACGAGATTGATCGGAGTCAAATGTGAACAGGGACATCGAGCGCAGCCGAGCCCGCGTCAGCAGGCGTCGGGCCCTCGCACTGGGCGGGACCGTCGGGCTCAGCGGCCTGATCGCCGCTTGCGCGGGCAACGACTCGACGGGCACCTCGACGACCTCGGCCGCCCCCGCGACCACGAACCCGGCGGCCGGCGACGTCATGACCCTGCTCGCCCAGGCACCGCAGTGCGTGGCGAGCAAGGAGGAGACGCAAGGCCCGTACTGGTTCGACGTCGACTCCATCCGCAGTGACATCCGTGAGGATCGACCCGGCGCCACGTTCGAGTTGGCGCTGCGCGTTCAGGATTCGGCGACGTGCACTCCGGAGGGCGGGGGTGGGGTCGCGAATGCGGTCGTCGAGGTCTGGCACTGCGATGCGGGTGGTGTGTACTCCGGTTTCGAGTCCGGGTCCATGGGCGCGAACGGCAGTCCGCCGTCCGGCGAGCAGGGCTCCGGCGGTCCGAGCGGTCAACCTCCGGCGGGTGGGCCGCCGGCCGGTGCGCAGCCGCCCCAGGGCGGGCCCGGCGGTCCGGGCGGTCCCGGCGGTCCGGGCGGTCCGGGCGGTCCGGGTGGCGCGGGATCCGGGGAGACCTCGAACGGCTCGTACAGCGTCGGCGACGCGGAGGCGACCACCACCGACGACGGCACCTACCTGCGCGGCGCGCAGACCACGGACGCCAACGGTGTCGCGACCTTCACCACCATCTTCCCCGGTTGGTACATGGGCCGGACCACGCACATCCACCTCAAGGTGCACGTGGACAAGAAGACGGTCCTGACCACCCAGCTGTTCTTCGAGGAGGCACTGCTCGACGAGATCTACGCCAACGCTCCCTACAGCGACCACACCGGGCGGGCCAACAACGTCGACAACGCGAAGGACGGCATCTTCGACGCGACCGGCATCGTCACCGTCGCGAAGACCGCCGACGGCTACCGCGGCGCGATCAACATCGGGGTGTGAGGCAACTCCGCTGCCCGTGAGTCCTTCTGGTCCGCACGGGGGCCGGAAAGACTCACGGGCACGCAGCACCTACGGCGTGGGCGCGGTAGAAAGGACGCCATGACCACGTCGCACTCCGGAATCGACCTCACCCACCTCGACGGGGGCATCCGCGCCCAGGACGACCTGTTCGTGCACGTCAACGGCAAGTGGCTGGACGACTACGACATCCCGGCCGACCGCGCGGTCGACGGCGCCTTCCGCACCCTCTACGACCAGGCCGAGGTCGACGTACGGGCCATCATCACCGAGGCCGCCGACACCGGCGGAGGCCTCGGTTCCGACGCCCAGCGGATCGGCGACCTGTACCGCTCGTTCATGGACGCCGAGGCCGTCGAACGTGCCAGGCTGGACCCGATCGCCGGCGAACTCGGCGCCGTCGACGGCGCCGCCGACCTGTCCGCGCTGGCAGGACTGCTCGGCAGCCTGCAGCGCACCGGCGTCTCGGGGGCGATCGGCAACTACGTCGACACGGACGCCAAGAACTCCGCGCGCTACCTCGTGCACCTGACGCAGTCGGGGATCAGCCTGCCCGACGAGTCGTACTACCGCGAGGACTCCTACGCCGAGATCCGCGACGCCTACCTGGCGCACGTGCAGCGGATGCTCGAGCTCGCGGGCAGGCCCGATCCCGCCGGCGCCGCGCGACGCATCCTGGACCTGGAGACGGCGATCGCCGCCGCGCACTGGGACGTGGTCAAGCGGCGCGACGCCGAGCTGAGCTACAACCTCGTCACGCTCGACGACCTCGCCCACGACAATCCCGGATTCGACTGGGCGGCATGGGTGTCCGGCCTCGGCGGCGCCAGTGAGACCTTCGCCGAGATCGTCGTCCGCCAGCCCAGCTTCCTCACCTCGTTGACCGCACTGTGGACCCAGCGCCCCCTCGACGACTGGAAGACCTGGGCGGCGTGGAAGGTGATCCATTCCCGAGCGTCGTACCTGACCGAGGCGTTGGTCGCCGAGGACTTCGCCTTCTACGGCAAGACACTGTCGGGTACCGAGGTGAACCGCGAGCGCTGGAAGCGCGGCGTCTCGCTGGTCGAGGACCTGCTCGGCGAGGCGGTCGGCAAGCTGTACGTCGAGCGGCACTTCCCGCCGCAGGCCAAGGCCCGTATGCAGGAACTGGTGGCGAACCTGCAGGAGGCGTACCGCCGCAACATCTCCGAACTCGAGTGGATGAGCCCGGACACCCGGCAGGCCGCGCTCGCCAAACTCGAGAAGTTCACCCCGAAGATCGGCTACCCCGACAAGTGGCGGGACTACAGCGGCCTCGAGATCTCGCCGGACGACCTGGTCGGCAACTACCGTCGCGGCTACGCCGCCGACCACGACCGTGACCTCGCCAAGCTCGGTGGTCCGGTCGACCGGGACGAGTGGTTCATGACCCCGCAGACCGTCAACGCCTACTACAACCCCGGCATGAACGAGATCGTCTTCCCCGCAGCGATCCTGCAGCCGCCGTTCTTCGACGCCGACGCCGACGACGCCGCGAACTACGGCGGCATCGGCGCGGTGATCGGCCACGAGATCGGCCACGGATTCGACGACCAGGGCGCCAAGTACGACGGCGACGGCAACATGGTCGACTGGTGGACCGATGCCGATCGCTCCGAATTCGGCAAGCGCACAAAGGCACTCATCGAGCAGTACAACGAGTTCGAGCCCAAGGCGTTGCCCGGACACAAGGTCAACGGCGAGTTCACCATCGGCGAGAACATCGGCGATCTCGGTGGGCTGTCCATCGCGCTGGTCGCGTACGGGATCGCGCTCGGCGCCGACTCGGCACCCGAGATCGACGGGCTCAGTGGCCTGCAGCGGGTCTTCTTCGGCTGGGCACAGGTGTGGCGCACGAAGGCCCGCAACGAGGAGGCGATCCGTCGCCTCGCGGTGGACCCGCATTCCCCGCCGGAGTTCCGCTGCAACGGCGTGGTCCGGAACCTCGACACCTTCCACGAGGCGTTCGGCGTCACGCCGGGCGATGCGCTCTACCTGGAACCCGAACTGCGCGTGCGCATCTGGTGAAATGCAGCGGAGTCGCAGTGGTGCGGTTGCGGAGTCTCAGGACTCCCTGACCGCATCACTGCGGCGGAGCCGCACCTGCTCGTAGTCGCGGCGGTTCTGCTCGGCGTAGCCGGCTGCGAACCGCTCGATCGCCTCGTCGAACACCGTTCCGGTCCCGAGGTATCCGGCAATCGCGACCGGGTCTCCGGTGCGGGCGTGCGCGCGGGCCAACGCGGTCGCGCACAACCGCGCGTACACCCTCAACCCTTCGGGCCGCATCGATCCCACGTCGAAGCCGCCCTTCTTGTCGCGCAACTGGCGTACGTAGAAGTCGCGGCCCAGTGGTCCCGTCCCGGTGAACCAGCCGAGGAACGGATCGCTCGCACTCTGGATCAACCGTTGGCCCTCGACCACCCGCTGCCCCTGATCGGTGTACGGCCTGCCCTCGACGTACGGCGCCAGTACCGACGCCTGCGCCTCCTTGACCTGCAGGAACAGCGGGTCGTGCGCGGTGTCGCCGACGAACAGCGCCATGAAGCACATGGTGCCGACCGAACCGACCCCGACCACCTTCCTCGCGATGTCCTGAAATCGGTAGCGGGTCATCAGTTGTCGACGATCACTGGCGAGCGTCTCGAGATAGCTTCCGAAAGCGTTGCGCAGCAGTTGCGTCGCCTCGACCTGCCGGTCGTAGGGCAGCCGGACGATCAGCGGCGGGTCCTCCTTGATCCGGAACCCGCCGTTCGTCGGCCGGGCGAACTTCTTGAGCGCGCCCAACTGGGTGCGAGTCTCGGCCTTCTCGAGCGCACCCTCGGCGACCGCAAACTGCCGCTTGGTCATCTCGTCCCGCAGGTCGGCGAGCACCGTGTCCGCCTCGATGCGGGCGTACCAGACGTCGAGCGCGGTCATCCCGGTGGCGCGCGCCATCGTTTCCCGGTACGACCGCGCGGCGGTGCGCGCCACCGCGCGGGCGTCGGCGGGACTGTGCCCGTTGTCCGTCGCCGCGACCGTCAGCGACACCGCGAGGCGTTTGACGTCCCACTCGAAGGGGCCGCGGTGTACCTCGTCGAAGTCGTTGAGGTCGAAGACAAGTCGCCGGTCCGGACCGGCGAAGAGCCCGAAGTTCGCCAGGTGGGCGTCACCGCACGCCGCGACCATCAGGTCGGTGCGCGGGCCGTGTGCGAGATCCCAGGCCATGATCGCCGCCGAACCACGCAGAAAGGTGAAGGGCGAGACCAGCATTCGCTCGTACCGCAGCGGCACGAGCTCGGGCACCCGGAGTGCGTTCTGCTGGTCGAGGACATCGGTCGGATCGGGACGGCCCGGTGCGGACTCCCAGTCACCGTGGGCACCGCGCGGCACCGTCGCCCGCAGCCCCTTGCCTCGCCTGCGCCGGTCGTCGGCGGGTTCCGGCTTCTCGAAGGCGACGCCTGTCATCGCCCGAGAGTACCGCCGGCCCGCCGACGCCGCAGCTATACCGCGACGGGGACGGAGGGTCCGATCCGCAGCGCGGCCACCAGTTCCCGGTAGAGCGAGTCCGAGGCCATCAGCTCGGTGTGGGTGCCGCGCGCCCTGATCTTGCCCTCGTCCATGACCAGGATCTGGTCCGCGTCGATGACGGTCGAGAGCCGGTGTGCGATGGTCAGCACCGCACCGGTCTGCGAGAGCTCGCGGATCACCTCGTGGATCGCTGCCTCGGTGCGGCCGTCGAGCTGGGCGGTCGCCTCGTCCAGCAGCAGGATGTCCGGTCGGCGAACGATGGCCCGCGCCAACGCGATCCGTTGCCGCTGTCCGCCGGAGACGCTCGTCGCGGACAGGTCGCTGTCGAGGCCGTGCTCGAGTCCGCGCACCGTCTCGTCGAGGTGCACGGCGCGCAACGCGTCCCACACCTCCTCCTCGGTCGCCTCGGGGTAGGTGAAGAGCAGGTTCGACCGGACCGTACCGGGCACCACCGGAGTGTCCTGCTCGACGTACGCGAGGTGCGAGCGCACCTGCTCGAACGAGAGGTCCGAGTACGGAGTGCCGCCGAGGAGGACCTGCCCGGACTCGGGATGCAGGAATCGCAGCAGCAGCGAGAAGATCGTGGTCTTGCCCGCACCGGACGGTCCGACGATCGCGGTGTGACCGCGCGCAGGGATGGTGGCGCTGACGCCACCCAGGGCCGGCTTCGAACCGGGCGCGTACCGCGCGGTGACGTCGACGAGTTCGATCAGCGGCACGTCCGGCTGGGTGCGCAGAGGTAGAACCTCGGCCGACTCGTCGTGATCCTCCAGGTCGAGGGCCTGCACCTCGCGGATCCGGGCGGCGGCGGCGATCCCGGACTGGATGGTCGCCACGTTGCGGGACAGTCGTGACACCGGCTCGAGCAACTGGAAGGCGTAGAGCAGGAAGGCGATCAGGCTCGAGACCGCGAGGGCCCCCGAACCGACCCGCCAGGCCCCGAAGGCCAGCATCCCGGCGAGCGCGATCTGCATTCCGCCGCTGGAGATCGCCCAGACCAACGCGCTGGCCTTGACCGCACGCACGGAGTGCAGCTGGGACTCCTTGGCGTCGACGATGATCCGCTCGACCTCGCGCGACTCGGCCCGACTGGACTTGACCGTGCGGATGGCGCGCAGTGCGCCCTCGAGACCGCCGCCGAGCTTGCCGACCGACTCCTGGGCCGCGCGCTCGGACTTCGCGATCAGCGGCATCACGGCCGCCGAGCATGCCCCGACCACGCCGAGCGCGCCCAGCATCACCCCGAGGAGGACGGGGTCGAGGAAACCCATCAGGACCAGCGTGCCGACGATCGCAACCGTCCCGTTGACGAGTTCGACCAGACTCGACGACGCGGCCTCCCGCAGCAGTACGGTGTCCGACGTGACACGGGTGACGAGTTCACCGGACGACCGCTTGGTCAGGCTGCCGACCGTGGCGCGAAAGTACCGGCGCACCATCGATTCCCGTGCGTCGTACACCACCCGCGCGGCGAGCCTGCCCAGCAGATTCAGCTCGATGTAGCCGATCACGCCGGCGACGATGAGCATGACGACCAGCGCGATGATCAGCGGCGTCATGTTCGTGCCCGCGGTGATCGAGTCGAGCAGCAGCTTGACGACCATCGGCAACGCCAGGCCCGCGGCGGTGAACACCAGGCCGAGCACGATTCCGAGCAGGAGGGTGCCACGATGCGGCCGGATGAACGACCACAACAGTCGAACGTTGACCCAGGAAGACTTCTCAGGTGAGTCGGTCATGCCCATCAGTGGAACACCACTGTCCCACTTCTGTCAATCATTGTTTCAATTCGAACGTTCACACTGCTAATGTGGGGACATGTCGTCTGAGACTGCGCCGGAGTCGGGAACCCGGGCCCGCACCCGCCGGGCGATCCTGGATGCGGCCGTCGAGGTGCTGAGCCAGAATGCCGCCGCGCCGCTGAGCGACATCGCCGCGCACGCCGAGGTGGGTCGGAGCACCCTGCACCGGTACTACCCCGAGCGCGACGACCTGATCGTGGCGCTCGGCGAGGACGCCCTCGACAAGCTCAGCGCCGCACAGATCAGGGCACGGCCCACCGAGGGCCCCGCCGACGCCGCGCTGCGCCGGATGAGCCACGAGTGCTTCGACCTCGGGCCGCTGCTGGGACTCATCTACGGCGACCCGCAGGCGCTGTCCAACGAGGCGTTCTGGGTGCGCCTGAGCACCATCGACGCACCGCTGTTCGAACTGCTCGAACGCGGTCGCGCCGACGGCACTTTCAGCAGCACCCTCAAGGTCCGCTGGGTGCGCCACATGCTGTGGTGGTGCCTGCTCACCGGCTGGGAGAGCTTCGCGCACGAGGACTACAGCCGCACCGAGGCCATCGAGGCGATCGACGAGACCGTCGCCCGCATCACCGGCGCCACCGCTGCTCACTGATCGCCGAGAAGAAGTAAACCTCCTCGGAGATCGGCCGCAGGTGCAGTTGCTCCCCGAGAGCCACCGCGCTCTTGCGATCCACTCGCACGACGATTTTTCCGGTCCGGCTGGACCAATCGGCCGTCGGGTCGACCCCGTACACGAACGACTCCGCGCCCAACTCCTCGACGAGATCCACCGTGACGTGCAGCGCGTCGTGGTCCGACGGCCCGACCAGTGCCCACGACTCGGGCCGCACACCCACCAGCACCCGATCCTGTCCGATTGCGCTCGCCGGCAGCGGGATTCGGAGAGCTCCGAGTGCGGCGCCGTCGTCGACCACCGGGGCTTCGATCAGGTTCATCCCCGGTGATCCGATGAATCCGGCTACGAACGCGTTCACCGGGTCCTCGTACAGCTCGCGCGGCGCGGCCACCTGCTGGAGCTTGCCGTCCCGCAGCACCACCACCCGATCACCCATCGTCATGGCCTCGACCTGGTCGTGGGTGACGTAGACGGTGGTGGTGCCGAGTCGCCGCTGCAGCCCGGCGATCTGCGCTCGGGTGCTCACCCGCAACTTGGCGTCGAGATTGCTCAGCGGTTCGTCCATACAGAACACCTTGGGTTGGCGCACGATCGCGCGACCCATCGCGACCCGCTGGCGCTGACCGCCGGACAGCCGACCGGGCTTTCGGTCGAGCAGGTCCTCGAGTTCGAGCATCCGCGCGGCCTCTCGAACGCGAACCTCGGTGTCGCTCTTGCTCATCCCGGCGTTGCGCAGCGCGAATCCCATGTTGCCGGCCACCGTCATGTTCGGATACAGCGCGTAGTTCTGGAACACCATAGCCACGTCGCGAGCGCGCGGCGGCAGTGCCGTCACGTCGACCGCGTCGATCGCGATCCCCCCGGACTCCACCGATTCGAGGCCGGCCAGCATCCGCAGGCTGGTCGACTTGCCGCATCCCGACGGACCGACCAACACGACGAACTCGCCGTCGGCGATGTCGAGGTCGAGCCCGTCGACGGCCATCCGGTCCGATCCCGGATAACGGTGACTGACGGTCGAATATCGCACCGTGGCCATGGTGTACCTCTTCCTACTTCAGCTTCGGCGTGATCTGGCGGTCGATGATCTGCTGCAGTTGCCCGGTGATGTTGGCGAACGTCGACGTGACATCGGCGTTCTGCAGCGCGATCTGCTCGAGACCGGTGCCGATGATCTTGTCGCCACCCGGCACGAACACCCGCGCGTAGTCCTGCGATCGGGTGTGGGCGAGCTGCGCCACCGCGGTCGCCGACCGCGGGTTCGCCGCCATGAACGCCTGCTGGCTGGGGTCGTTCACCGCCGACTTGCGCACCGGCATGTAGCCGACCTTCTGCGAGAAGTACGCGGTGTTCTCCGCGTTCGTGATGAAGTTGACGAACTTCAGCGCATTGATCTTGCGCTGATCGCTGATCTTCGACGGGATGGCGAGGCCTGCGCCTCCGGTCGGGCAGCCCGGCTTGCCCTCGGTTGCCGGCAGGAAGGCGGTCCCGAAGTCGAACGTCGCGTTCTTGGTGATTCCGGACAGGTCACCGGTCGAGGCGATCGTGGACGCGAGGATCCCCGCGCCGAACTCGTTGGCGATGTCGTTGGAGACGGCGGCGTACTTCTTGGTGTGGATCATGTCCCGCAGGAAGTTGCCGGCCCCGATGGTGTTCGGGTTGTCGAAAGTGAGGTTCCAGCCGTCCGAGTACGCACCACCAAACGTCCAGACCGGGCCCTCGTAGGTCCAGCCGAGGTAGTCCTTCGCGTTGCCCCACCCGTGCGCCAGTTTGCCGTCGCCCACGGCCTTCTGCAGTTCCGGACCCCACTGGTCGAATTCCTGCCAGGTGGCCGGGCCGCGGTCCGGCAGGCCTGCCTGCGACCAGACCTCCTTGTTGTAGTAGAACAGGGGCGTCGAGCGCGCATAGGGCAGCGCGTAGTGCGAACCCTTGAACTCGTAGTCGGCGAGCAGCGAGTCGACGAAGTCGGACTTGTCCACCTCAGCGGCGGCGAAGTGTCCGTCCAGCGGCTCGATCGCCCCGGTCAATGCGTAGTTGAACCACCACACGTCCGAGAGCACCACGACATCCGGCACGCTGCCACCAGAGAGAGCGGCGTTGAACTTCTGCGAGACCTCTTCGTAGTTCTTGCCCGCATCGATGAGGTTGACCTTCAGGTCGGGGAACTTCGCCTGGAAACGCGAGATCAGTTCCTTCTCCACGTCTTGGGACTTGCCCGGGTGGTTCGACCAGAAGTCGATCGTCTTCGCGTCGCCACTCGATGCGGTGGATTCGCCACTGCCCGAGCCCGATCCGGCACAGGCCGTGAGTGCCGCACCCGCGGCGACGGCACCGGACATTCCGAGAAATCCGCGTCGGTTGATGATCACCTGTCAGCTCCTGACTGTGTATGGAGGGAATGCACTGCGGGAAAACGCCGTAGCGGTCGTCAGCCTTTGACCGCGCCGGAGGTGAGGCCCTTGATCATGTGCCGCTGCAACACGAGGAATACCACCAGGATTGGCAGCATGGTGAGCACCGTGCCCGCCATCACCGGGCCCCAATTGGTGAGGCCGTCGTTGTTCTGCAACTGCGTCAGTCCGACCGGCAGGGGAGCCACCGACGAGTCGTCGGACATCAGGAAGGGCCAGAGGTATTCGTTCCACTCGTTGACCACGACGATGACAGCGAAGGCCACCATCGTCGGCCCCGACACCGGCAGGACCACTCGCCAGAGCAGACGCCAGTTGCCGGCGCCGTCCATCCTCGCGGCCTCGATGATCTCGGGCGGGATGGAGAGAAAGTGGTTGCGCATCAGGAACGTCCCGAAGGCGACACCTGCCAGAGGAATAATGATGCCCGCGAATGTATTTCGCCACCCGAGCTCAGCGACCAACGCATAGTTGGAGATGACGGTGATCTGGTTCGGCACCATCAACGCGGCAATGATCAGCAGGAAGAGCGCGGACTTGCCGGGGAACCGCAGAAACACCAAGCCGAATGCACTGAGCACACCGAGGCCGAACTTGACCACCGCCAGCACCGAGGTGATGACCAGCGAGTTTCGGAGGTAGGTCCAGAACGGAACCGATTGCGTTGCCTCGGTGTAGTTCTGGGGATGGAAGGGCCGCGGCCACCAGGTCGCGGGCTGGTTGTAGATGTCCGGCCGCTCCTTGAAGGAGGTGAGCAGGATCCACACCAGCGGCAGTCCGATCATCACCAGCGCCACGGCCATCGCCAGGTATCCGAGGACCCGGATCCAGCGCTCGCGTCGACTCACGGACCCGGCCACGCGCTCGACGACGGGGGCGTCGGCCTCGCTGGGCGGCCTGGTCAACACAGTCGTCACCGGTGCTCACTCCTGTCCATGACGCGGACCTGAAAGGCCGTGATCACCAGCAGAACCAGGAACAGGATGGTCGCCACGGTGGCGCCGTACCCCGCACGGAAGTTTCGGAACGACTCCTCGTACACCTGGAAAACCATCGTGGTGGTACCGGTCCCGAGCGGGCCGCCTCGAGTCATCACGTTGATGATGTCGAAGACCTGCAGTGAGTTCAGCAGCACCGTGATGGACAGGAAGAAGGTGGTCGGACGAAGCTGCGGCAGCAGGACACGACGGAAGGTGGTCCAGCGCCCCGCGCCGTCGATCTCCGCGGCCTCCATCAGCTCCTTGCGAACTCCCTGCAGCGCAGCGAGATAGATGACGAAGGCGTACCCGAGGTTCTTCCACAGGTAGGTCACGGTCACCATGAACATCGCCCAGTGCGGATCCTGATAGAAGTCGGGTACCGAGCCAAATCCGAGCCGGTGGGCCAGATCCTGGATGAGGCCGAAGTGCGGGTCGAAGACGAACTGGAATGCCACACCGACCGCCGCGCCGGAGATCACGAAGGGCGCAAACACTGCAGATCGGACCAGGTTGCGGCCCTTCATGTTTCGATCCAGCAGTAGTGCCAGAGCCAGTCCGAGCACCATGCTGCCGACGACCGCGGCGAGGGTGAAGACCACGGTGTTGGTGACGATTTGCCAGCTGTCCGACCGCCCCCACCACTCGCGGTAGTTCGAGAGGCCGACGAAGGTGGCGGTCGGCTCGGAAATGTTCCAGTCGAAGAACGACAGTCGGATGTTGTCCAGGAGCGGACGATAGGTGAACGCGATCAGCAGCGCGACGTTCGGCCCCACAAGCACCAGGAACAACGCGTAGTCACCCCACGGCCTACCGAAGAAGCTGCGCGGGCCCGTCTCGGGCAGTGTTCGTTGGGGACTCGATCTCACCGCGGAATCGTGATGTCCGCTAGCGACCGACCGGTTACGCGGAGGACGAATCCGACTTAACTCACGACAAATTCGACGCTAGAGGTTCCAGTCCCCCAAGCCGTCGTGCCCGTCGAGGGTCCCGCCGCTGGTGTTGATGACGACCACCGGGTCACCCTTGCGCGCGTTCTCGAAGAACCACTTGCCGTCCTCGGTGCTCACGTTCAGGCATCCGTGACTGGCGTTGCTGTAGCCCTGCTGGTTCTCCGACCACGGGGCGGCGTGCACGAAGATGCCGCTGTACGAGATGCGCGTCGCGTACTCGACGTAGGTGCGATACCCCTCCGGCGAGTCCACCGGAACCCCGTAGGTGGACGAGTCCATGTACATGTCGCGGAACTTCTCGCCGACGATGTAGGTGCCGTTCGGGGTCTCGTGGCCGGTCTTGCCCATCGAGGTGGGCATCGTCTTGACCACCTCACCGTTGCGAGTGACGGTGATCTGTTTGGTGACGTCGTCCGCCGTCGTGACCACCGCGTCGCCGATGTGGAAGGCCGAGCGCGAGCCGCCCGCCTCGACCACGACATCGGTGTTCGCAGGCCAGAACCCCTCCGGCCGCCAGCGCACCTGACTGTTGCTGGTCCAGTAGAAGTGACCGCCCTCCACCTTCGGGGTGGTGGTGATCTTGACGGCCCGCTCGGCCGTCGCGCGGTCCTCGATGTTCTCCTTGAACCGGATGATGATCGGCTGCGCCACTCCGACGACCTCGCCGTCGGCGGGGTTCAGGCTCGGCGCGGAGAAGTTCGCCGGCCCCACGACGGGTTCGGCCGGGGCGAGAGGTGCGGGTGCGGGCAGTCCCGGGATGGTCGGGAGCTGTAACTGCGGCAGCGTCGGGAGTTCGGGTCCGCCGGGGAACAGCGGCGCCGCCTGCGCGGGTGCCACCAGCGCCGTCGCTGCCGCGGCCGTCCCGACCAGCGCGAGCGCGATCCGCGCGGACATTCTCGTCGTACCCAAGGTGCTCTCCCCGTCCGTTCACTACGCCGCCGCGTGGACCCCCACACACGCGGACGCCGCGGACGTCACTCCGCGGCGCGTCGACGACCGTTTGCCATCGACGCCATGGTAGCGACCCGTCAGCGCGGGCCTAGATAGTCCAGCACCACCGGGCGGCGCGGGCCGGTCGCGATGTCGTGCGGCACCGCGACCGGTGGCGGCCGGCGACGGTCCCGGTCCGGCATCCGGAGGCGTGCTTCCGACATGATCGTGCCCAGCACGATCCGCATCTCGTACTCGGCGAACGCGGCACCGACGCAACGACGGTGCCCACCGCCGAACGGTGCGTACTCGTAGGGCGAGTGGTGCCGGCCCAGAAACCGGTCCGGGTCGAAGCGTCCGGGATCCGGGAAGACACTGGTGTCCGAGTGCAGCAGGCCCAGTGCCACCCCCGCGGTGTCACCCGCGTCGAGGCGCACCCCCCGCAGCACGGCGGGACCGGTCATCCGGCGGAGCACGACGGGAACGGCCGGGTGCAGCCTGAGCACCTCCTGGCAGACCGCTCCGAGGTACGGCAACGCGGCCAGGTCGCCGGGTGCGGGGTCGGGTCGCGCAGCGTCGAGTTCGGCGAGTAGTCGGGCCCGCACCCGCGGCTCGCGGTGCAGATGACACAGCGCCCAGGTGACCGAGGTGGCGGTGGTCTCGTGCCCCGCGACCAGGAGAGTGCGCAGCTCCTCGACCAGGTCGGCGCTGTCGATGCCGGTGCCGTCCTCGTAGCGCGCGTCCATCAGCATGGTGAGGATGTCGCCGCCGGTGCCGCCGCGCTCCCGGCGGCCCCGGACCTCCTCGGCGAGCAGCGCGTCGAACCGGGACCGCTGCGCGACGAACCGGGACCAGAGACCGCGCCCGCGCAGTGGTCGCCGCAGCGCGGGCGCCAGCACCAGCGGCAGTCCGTACGAAGCGAGGAATCCGGTCACCACGCGGGCGTACTCGTCGCGACGGGTCCGGTCGGTCACGCCGAACACTGCTCGCACGATCACGGTGAGGGTGACGGCCCGGGCGCATTCGCGGACCCGGATCGGGACGCCCGGCACCCAGCCGTTCATCTCCTCGCGCGCGGCGTCGACCGCGATCTGGCCGTACTCGCGCATCCGGTTCCCGTGCAGGGCGGGCAGCATGAGTCTGCGTTCGCGGCGATGCCGGTCGCCCGCGAGCAGGATGAGCGAGTTCGCGCCGACCAACGGATCGATGGGATTCGGCAGCGGCGGCGTCGACAGTCCCGGGGACAGTCGGAAGAGTTCTTCGGCGCCGTCCGCTGTGCCCGTGAACAGGGTTTCGCCGAAACTCGGGATGGCGAGCCGGAAGGGGTCGCCGTCGCGGTCCCGGCGCCAGCGCAGGTAGCGGTCCAGGTCGAGGGCGCCGACGGCCGCATGCAACGCGACCGGGCGCGGATGCGGCGGTGCCGTGCGCTGATCCATGTACGGGACACGACGCGGTGGACGGTTCGGTTCACACCTGGACTCGATCCGCTCACCCCTTCTGCGGCGGTCACAACCGTTCTGTCCGTGCAGAACGGGCGTGACGGCGACAGCTGCGGTGTGGGCGGCGAGACGGACCGGAAGCTCAGATTCGGGCCGTGATCGCCTGCGCCTTCGCGCCGAGGCGGGCCAACCGCAGATCACCGAGGGCCGTGAGCGCGTTGCCCATCCGGTTGGTGACGAACGCCAGCGACAACCCGCTGTCGGGATCGGCGTAGGCACCGGAGCCCCCGACGCCGTAGTGCCCGAACGCGCGCCGCGGCTGGACCCGGTTGGCGACGATCACCGGGTGGTAGCCCAGGCGCCAGTTCACCGGCGCACCGAGCACGTAGTCGCGTCCGCGGGTCTGCACGGTTCCCATCTGCGCGATGGTCTCCGGCGCCAGGAACTGCACGCCGTCGATCGCGCCGCCGTTGGCGATCGCCCCGTACATCCTGGCCAGCGCCCGCGCGGTGAACACCCCGTTCCAGCCCGGCATCACCGCATCGTGCACGGCGGGGTCGCGGACCAGTTCGTCGAAACCGTCCGGCATGGCCGCCTCGGCGAGCCCGCGCAACGGGCGCACCCGTGACAGCACCGATGACGTCAGTTCCCACGGCACCCCGCCGGGCGCGATGTGCGGGAACAGCTTCGCGATCCGGCCACGCTGGTCCGCGGGCACTCGATACCAGAAGTCACCGACCCCCAACGGTTTCGCGATCTCGTCGCGCACCACGTCGACGAAGTCCCTCCCGGTGGCTCGGGTGACCGTCTCGGCGACGAGCCAACCGAAGGTGACCGCGTGGTAGCCGGGAGCTCGCAGCCGACGGGTATCGGGGGCGGCGGCGGCCAGCGCGGCGACCACGGCGTCGTAGTCGAGCAGGCCGCGCCGTCCCGGTACCAGACCCCGCACCCGGTGCAAACCTGCTCGATGGGTGAGCATGTCCCGCACGGTGATTCGCTCTTTGCCTGCGGCCGCGAACTCAGGCCAGTAGCTGGCGACCGGTTCGTCGTACACCAGCACGCCACGCTCCGCGAGGCGATGCGCAGCGGTGCTCGCGACACCCTTTCCGGTGGAGAAGGACAACGCCATCGTGTCCCGCGTCCAGCGCCGGTCGCGGTCCGCCCACCCAGCCCAGATGTCGAGCACCAGTTCACCGTTCAGGTACGCCGCGAGCGCACCGCCGCCGTTGTCCCGGGTTCGGTACAGCTCGAAGAAGGCGTCCGCGAGCGGCAGGAAGCGAGGGTCGACGTGCATCTGCGTCGGCGGCCGCGAGGCATCGCCGAACGAGTGGATGCGCGCCGACCGCTCGACCATCGGCTCAGACGACGCCGGCGCGTTTGGCTGCGGACCGCACCTGGAAGGCGCTGACCAGGAAGAGGATTCCGAACAGGATGGCGAACCCACCGACGAGCCACATGAGGCCGGTGATACCGGAGCCGGGCCAGATCAACAGGACCAGGCCGAACAGGACGGCGAGGACGCCGGCCACCATCGCCCCGATCCACTGCCCACCGTTCGCCATCACCTGGAACGCGCCGATCACCTCGAGGATGCCGACGAGAATCGCCCAGAATCCCATCAGGTACGCGAAGGCCAGTGCGGTCAAGGCGGGCCAGGCGAACAGGACGATGCCCGCCGCCACCGAGACGACGGCGGCGGCCAGCCACCACACCCAGCTCTGCACGACCTTGCGGGCCTGGATCGCCCGGACCGCCGAGGTCACCCCGTCGACGATCCAGAACACACCGACCACGACGATCAACACCTTGACAGTCGCGTGCGGCCACGCGATCGCGACGATGCCGAAGATCACGGCGACGATGCCGCGCACCAGCAGCATCCACCACACGTCCTTGGCGATCCGCAGGATCGCCTCGTTGCTCTCGACGATAGGGCTCTCGGTCATCTCATCCTCCGAAGGTTCGCGCGTGAACTGCCGTGTGACGATGCCTTGCCGATGCTGAGCCTACTGTCGAAATACGGTGGACGTGGCCCGAAGACGGCTACTTCCGGTCCCGGTCCCGGCTGGGCTGCACCCGCTTCGGCTCCCCGGGCATCTTCGGGTACTGCGGCGGATACGGCATGTCCCCGAGCCCGTTCGCCGCGTCCCGCTCCGCCATCTCGAGCAGGCCGTCCAGGGTGTGCACGACCGCGTCGATGCCCGCGGCCGGGTCACCGCGGCGGGCGAGCAGGTCGGGCACCGTGGCGATGGTGAAGTCGTCCGGTTCGACGTCCGCCAACTCGGCCCAGGTGACGGGCGTCGACACCGTCGCCCGCGGGGTCTTGCGCACCGAGTAGGCCGACGCGACCGTCTTGTCCCGCGCGGTCTGGTTGAAGTCCACGAAGATCCGCTCCCCGCGTTCCTCCTTCCACCAGGCGGTGGTCACACGGGTCGGGTCGCGCCGCTCGATCTCGCGGGCCATTGCGATCACCGCGCGCCGCACCTCGATGAAGTCCCAGCGCGGCTCGATCCGCACGTACACGTGCACGCCGCGACCGCCGGAGGTCTTCGGGTAGCCGACCAGACCCAGCTCGTCGAGCAGCGGTGCCAGCAGGTCCAGCGCGACCGCCCGCGCCTGCGCGAAGCCGGTGCCGGGCTGCGGATCCAGGTCGATCCGCAGCTCATCCGGTCGGTCGGTGTCGGCGCACCGCACCGGCCACGGGTGGAAGGTGACATTGCCCATCTGCGCGGCCCACACGATGTCGGCGGGGTGACGCACCAGCAATGCGTCGGCGGTGCGTCCGTTCGGGTTCGTCACGGTGCACGTGCCGAGGTGTTCGGGCCGCTTGGCCGGCAGACGCTTCTGGTACACCTCCTCACCTTCGATGCCGTCCGGGAACCGCTGCAGGTGCGTGGGCCGTTGCCGCAGCGCGGTCATGATGCCGCCGCCGTCGAACGTCGCGACGCTGCGGTAGTACTCGGCGAGATGCCGTTTGGTGCCGCCGTCGGCGCCGAGTTGCGGGAACATCACCTTGTCCGGGCTCGACAGGCGAACCGCGATGTCGTCGACGTCCAGTTCGATCGCCGGTGCCTTCGTCGCCATGTCACTTACCCCCGGCGAGGACGTCGGTCAGGTCGTAGCGCACCGGAACCTCCAGCTGTTCGTAGGTACACGACCGCGGCTCGCGGTCCGGTCGCCAGCGCAGGAAGCGGGCGACGTGCCGCAACCTGTCGCCCTCGAGCTGGTCGTAGGCCACCTCCACCACCAGTTCGGGTCGCAGCGGCACCCATTGGCGGTCCTTGCCCGCCGCCCACCGGCTGGCCTCGCCGTCGTGCACGACGTCCTCGCCGAGACGCAACGGGTCGAGGATGTCGAGCAGTTCGACGCGTCGCGCGGCGGTGAAAGCCGAAGCGCCGCCGATGAAGTGCATGTCGTCGCCGTCGTAGAGGCCGAGCAGCATCGAGCCGATCCCCGGCTGGCTCTTGTGCGGCCGGTACCCGATCACCACGCAGTCCGCGGTGCGTGCGTGCTTCACCTTCACCATCTCGCGCTTGTTCGGAAGGTACTGTCCGGCAAGCTTCTTCGCGACCACACCGTCCAGGCCGGCGCCCTCGAACTCGCTGAACCACCGCTGAGCCAGCGCCGCATCGGTGGTCGCGGCGGTGACGTGACAGGACGGTCCGCCGGCGGTGCCGGCCAATTCAACACCGCCGACCACGTCGAGCAGGGCGGCGCGACGGTCCGCGAACGGTCGGCCGGTGAGGTCGTCGTCGCCGAGCGCGAGGAGGTCGAAGCCGACCAGCTGCGACGGCGTCTGCTCGGCGAGCAGGGTGACGCGGCTGGCCGCCGGATGGATGCGCTCGGACAGCGACTCCCAGTCCAACCGGGTGCGGCCGTCCACCTCGCGCGGGACCACCAGTTCGCCGTCGAGCACGCAGCGGTCGGGCAGTTCGGCTCGGATCGCGTCGAGCATCTCGGGGAAGTAGCGGCCCAGGTCCTTGCCGCTGCGGGAGCTGAGCACCACCTCGTCGCCGTCACGGAAGACGATGGCGCGGAAGCCGTCCCACTTCGGCTCGTACGACCATTCGGGCTCGGCGCCGTCGGGCTGTGCCGGCACGCTCGCGGCGGCCTTGGCCAGCATCGGCTGGAGGGGCGGGCTCAGCGGCAGGTCCACCCACCCATAGTCACCCACCCCGGCCCGATCGGCGCGCCGAACACGCGCCCCGCCCAGGCGCCTGCGTCGGTGTGACCGAGCCCGGAACTACTCGGTGTCGAGCCGGAACCCCAGCTTGAGGGTCACCTGCACATGCCCGACCTTCCCGTTCTCGATGTGCCCGCGGGTGTGCACGACCTCGAACCACTCCAGGTTCCGGACCGTCTCGTTCGCCCTGGCCACGGCCCCGGCGATCGCGTCGTCGATGCCTTTCTTCGAGGACCCGACCACCTCGGTGACGCTGTACACGTGATTGCTCATCGACTCATCCTCACTCTCGAGGGACGGAGTCCATCCAGCGTATGGCGGGGTCGGCGCCGGTGTACAGGCATCCGTTCGGGCGGGACCGTCCGCGGGTCGGGACTGATCCGCCGAACCGGCCTTGCGGCGAATCAGCTAACCGTATTGTGGGCCGTTGGCCGCGCGACCACCGCGCGGTCGCACATCGAAGGGACCACCGTGCAGAAGCTCCGCAACTACGGACTGCTCGTCAAGTACATCGCCGTCACCCAGTGGCGCAAGCTCCGCGGCAAGGACCAGCCGGCGGGCTGAGGCACTACAGCCAGCCGCGCCGTTTGAAGACGGTGTACAGCCCGAAACAGGTCAGCACCATCATCATCAACGCCATCGGGTAGCCGCCGGCCCAGTGCAGTTCCGGCATCGAGTCGAAGTTCATGCCGTACACGGTGCCGATCAGGGTGGGCGCGAACAGGATTGCGGCCCAGGCGGAGACCTTCTTGATCTCCTCGTTCTGCGCGTAACTGGCCTGCGTGAGCGCCGACATCTCCTCGTTCTGGGTCTGCGAGACCAGCGTGGCGTTGACGGTGAGGATGTTGCCGAGCAGTTGACGGAACCCGTCGGCCCGCTCGACGACGGTGGTCGCGTGGTCGGTGACGTCGCGCAGGTACCGCTGCAGTTCCTCGTCGGTCTTGTACTTCTCGAACCCGGCGGACAGCCCGCTGAGCATGTCCAGCAGCGGACGGGTGGCGCGCTGGAACTCGATGACCTCGCGGGTGAGTTCGTAGATGCGCCGCGACACCTTGGGGTCGCCGCTGAACACCTCGGTCTCGATCTCGTCGATGTCGTTCTGCAGGCCCGCGACCACCGGTGCGTAACCGTCGACGACTGCGTCGAGGATCGCGTACAGCACCGCCTCGGGGCCCAGTCGCAGCAGGTCGGGGTCGTTCTCCATGCGGGCGCGGACGGCGGAGAGGTCGGGCGACTCGCTGTGCCGGACGGTGAGCACGAAGGTCGGGCCGACGAACACGTGCAGTTCGCCGAAGTCGACGCGTTCGGTCTCGTCGAGGTAGCGGGCCGCCCGCAGCACCACGAACAGCGTCTCGCCGTAGCGCTCGAGCTTGGGTCGCTGGTGCGCGACGATGGCGTCCTCGACGGCGAGCTCGTGCAGTCCGAACTGCTCGGCGGCCGCGAGCAACTGCTCCGCGTCGGGCCGGTACATCCCGATCCACGCCATCGACGACGCGTCGGGCAGGCTGCGCAACGCGTCGGCCAGGTTGGACGGTGTCTCGATCCGGCAGCCGTCGCGGTAGACGGCACTGTTGACGACGCTGGCCTCGACCGGCGCGACCACGATCGGCGCGGGCGGGGTGTGGTGCGGGGCCATCGAGTGCTCGGGAGCGATCAGCTCGCGGGACGGGTCGGCGGCGCGGCTGGGCAGCAGGGCGCGGAAGGGACGCTTTTCACGCATGGGGAACAGCTTTCGCGTAAGTCGGATGCACGGGCAGCACGTCGTCTGGTGACGTGCGGTGTGGTGATCGCGAAATCGCCGCTGCGCGAAGGAGCTTGTGCGATGGAGAACTAGCGCCCGAGGGCTCAGCGACGACTTCGGCGGGTACTCGGAGGTTGGCCCTTCACGACAAGCCACACCTCCTCTTCCATCGACTCTGCTGGACCCCGACACCCTACTCTCGGCGCCGACGCCCCACCAATTGGACGAACCGGGCGGTCGGCCGCCAGTATCTGGGAATCCACCACAGGATCTTTTTCGGCCCCGCATAGTCCGTCATCGGTACCGTCACTTGTCCCGCGCGGCGCGCCCCGCGGGACACGCCGGACGGCCAGCCGAACGGCCGACACGGCATCTTTCGGGTCGCTTACGGATGCCCACACTGGACGAAGTACAAGTTTCTACAAACTGGACGCTTGGACCAATTCTTCCTTTACGCTGCCGCAATGACCCAGACCATCATCACGCAGGGCGGCTTCAAGCGGCTTGCCACTGCCATTGGCGGCGCAGCCGCAGCCCTGTCCATGACGGCCTTTGCCGCCGTGATGGTGCCCGCTGCCGCGCACGCCGACCCCACCCTCCTGCAGTACTCCACCGACCAGTCCACCTGGGGCGGGATGGACAAGATTCCCAACCTCGGCGGCGGCCTGGTCCCGGGCAGCGAGTCGACCAGCAAATTCTGGGCCAAGAACGGCACCAACCAGGGCGGCACCCTCCAGGTGTACCTCGGCAATTACACCATCGACGCCGGCATGCAGGCATACGTGCGGGCCGAGATCAACGACGCGAGCGGCGACGTCGTCGACGTCACCAACAACATGGCCACGGCCGGCACCGAGCTCAAGGCAGCCCACCTCGCTCCTGGCCAGACCGCCAAGGTGATGCTCGTCGTCGGCATGCCGAAGGACGCCGGCAACGATTCGCAGGACAAGTCCGTCAACCCGAACTTCAGCCTCGACTTCGAGCTCGACACCGCCGGCGCCCCGACCACCACCACGGTGACCGGCGCGGGCACTGCCACCACCGGAGTGCCGGTCACCCTGACCGCGACCGTCGCCCCTGCCGCGGCCACCGGCACCGTCCAGTTCAAGGACGGCGCGATCAACCTCGGCACCCCGGCCGCCGTCATCAACGGCATTGCCACGCTGAGCCAGGCGTTCAGCACCGCAGGCGCACACAGCGTCACGGCCGTGTACTCCGGTGACACCGCCAACGCGACGTCCACCTCGGTGGCCTTCCCGGTCACCGTGACGGACCCGGCCGCGGGCGCGACCACCACCGTGGTGACCGGCCCGGCCACCACCAACACCAGCGCCGGCGTCCAGCTGACCGCGACGGTCACCCCGGCCGGCGCCACCGGCCTCGTCCAGTTCAAGGACGGCACCACCAACCTCGGCCAGCCGGTGGCTCTGACCAACGGCGTCGCGAAGCTCACCCAGATCTTCACCGCGGGTGCGCATTCCATCACCGCCGTCTACGCCGGTGACGCCACCCACGCGACGTCCACCTCCGCTGTGCACACGGTGACGGCCACCGCGGGTACCGGCGGCGGCAACGGATCCATGGACACGGGTTCGCTGACCAGCATCTTCGGCAGCTGATCGACCAGTTCCACCTCGCTCAACCCGCGGTGCCCCACCGAAATACCGGTGGGGCACCGCCGCGTCTGGATGACGTTCGGTTGGGGTCGATTCTTGGACACGACAGGCGAACCAGACGTGGCGGGCCAGCTACACCCCTCGGTAGCCATGCCCTCCGGTTCTTGCAGCTCCGCCCCTTCCGTCTGTGCGGATCGGCACCCTCGGCCGCGGGAAGCTTCGACCCGAACGTTCGACTAGGCGAACCGGCCTCGTTGTCGGTCTCACAAAAGTTGCGAGCAAAGCTCCGTGGTTCGTCAGCCCTCGACCCAGACCAGGTCGAAGGGGGTCACGTACGAGGAGACTGCGGTGTCGCCGGGGCGTTCGTAGACGGCCCAGAGCGTGAATCCGTCGCCGTGTCGGGAGTCGAACTCCGGGTTAAGGCCCTGAAACCAGGTTTGCGCCACCTCGGGAGTGTCCCGTTCGGTGATCATGCGGGCTGTGCGGTAGGCGATGCGCAGGCGTTCGACCGACGAGAAGCCCGCTGCTGTGGCGATGGGCGATCTTCTCGTCGACGGTCAGTTCTCGGTACACGATGACGTAGTCGTGCGCGCATCGGGCATTGTCGCGGCCATCGACGTCATACCGCGTCAGGGGGCTCGGTGCCGCCCGTCGATGCGGGGCATGACGATGGTGTCCGCCTCGGACCACTGCGAGCCTGTCGCTGTCGGTCCGGCGTGCGCACGCACCGGAACGGGGGCGGGCGCGGGGACAGAGGCGGGCGCGGGAACGGGATCTGTCGGCGCCTGCCCGTCGGGCCGGCCCTTGCGGGTGCGTTCCCGGATCGCCCCGACGAACATGTAGCCCGCGTAGAGGAACAGGCCACCGACGACCACGACGATCATCAGTGCGCGCTGCTGACCGGTGATGACGTTGTTCACGTACCCGAGATAGGGGACGCTGTACCAGACCTTGCCCCGAACCTGCTCCGGGACAACCGGATTCTGGTCGCGGGACGGGTTGGCGTCGCCCTGGGTGACGAAGCTGCGCTCACCCTGCGAGTTCTGCCGGGACTCGATGATCCGGTGCGTGACCACCGTCGGGTTGCCGGACTCCTTCTGGAAGGTGATCGCGTCCCCGACCCGAAGCGACATCGGGTCCTGCGGCTTGACGACGATCAGCGTGCCGGGCGGGTAGGTGGGGATCATCGAGCCGGTGAGCACGGTGTAGGGCGTCGACCCCGTCAGCCGGGGGACGACGATGGTCAGCGCGAGGATCGCCACCACGGCGATCAGCACGAGCCAGGAGACGATGCTCTTGACCCATCCCCACGCGCCGAGGTCGGCGCCCTCCACCGTGTCACTCATCGGGACTGTGCCGAGAAGGTGAACGTCGCCGTCGTGCTCTGACCGGGCTGCGCGGCGGCGCCGACGGTGGCGCGCAGGCACAGTACCTCGGCGGCTCCGGGTTGCACGGACCGCTCGGCGAACGTCGACCCGACCAGCGCGCCGCTGTAGAGCTGGGTGGGCGCGGTCGGGTTGCCGGTGGCCGGGCAGGCCGCCTCGTTGACGACAGTCGAGAGGGTCAGGTCAAGCGGCACAGCGGAATTCGACTGGATTCCACTGAGCAGCTTGTACTTCATCAGCACGTTGCCGGAGTTGAAAACCTTCACCGGTGCCTGCGCGTAGCCACCGGGCATCATGTTCGCGCCGGCGAGCGCGGTGAACGGGTAGGTGCTGATCCCGCTGCCGCCGACGGACAGGTCGAGCGTGCCGGAGTGGATGGTGCCAGCATCCAGGGTCTGGCTTTGCGTCCACAGAGCGCCGGTCTGTTGCGCCGACAGCAACGCCACGCCGACGACGGCCGCGCCACCGATGGCCAACCAACGAGTCTTGTTCGACATGGTGACTACACCTGCTTCAGGGTGATGTTGAAGTTGGACAGATCGAGCCGGGCCGTCTGCGCCGTGGCGCCCGACGTGGACGGGGCGAAGGTGAAGATCACCTTCACGTCGACGACCTTGCCGTCCTGAGCCGGGGTGATCACCGTGCCCCCAGCGTTCGACGGAAGGGACGCACCGCCCGTGGTGGCGGTCACCGAGGACTTCATCGCTGCCTTGAGTGCCGCGTCACCGGTGATGGTGCCGCTGTCGGCTCCGAGATTGGCAATCAGGTTGGTGCCCTTGGCCGTCACCGTGAAGCTGGCCTTGTAGGTGAGGACGTCACCGGGGACAGCCTTGTAGTTGGTGATGTTGACCGGGCCGAACTGGTCGCTCCAGCTGGGGGTGCCGCTCTGGGCGAGCGATAGACTGCCTGCGCCGACCGCTCCGCCACCGACACTGCCGCCGCCGTTGAACGCGGCCATGGTGCCGGCGCCGCCCGCGAGCAGCACCGTCGCGGCACCGGCCGCGATCGCACCCTTCGTCTTGAGGTTCATCGCGCTCCTACTTCGCTACCAGTGCGGCCACGTCGGCGGGCACGGTGTCGGAGGACGGATCGACGGGCGTCTGCTTGCCTGTGGCCGCGTCCACCACAGACAGCTTCTTTCCGTCGACGATCCACAGCTGGTCCGAGCTCTTTGCCCACTGCGCGATGGCGCCCTTGCCGACGGCGGCGGAGAACGTCTGCGCGCCGGACTTGTCGGTGATCGTCGCGGTGGTTGCGCTCACGGCCGCGGTGTAGTTGCCCGAGGTCGAGGTGTTCGCGACCGCCAGGTCACCGGCCGGGGCCGGGGCGGCGGGCGCCTTCTGTTCGGTCGTCGTGGTGGTCGGCGGGACCGTGGTCGTGGTCGTGGTCGTGGTGGTGGTCGGCGGCACCGTCGTGGTCGTGGTCGCCGGCGCGGTCGTGGTGGTCGACGGCGCGGTGGTCGCGGAGGTGGTCGTCGTCGACGGCGTCGCGGTGGTCGTCGTCGCGGTAGGCGTTGCCGTCGTGGTCTGCGGGGCAGTGGTGGTCGGACCGGCGGCCGCCAGGTTCGCTGCTTGGGCACCCGCCCCACCACCGGGAACCGGCGCCGAGAAGAAGCCCGCGCCGGACGTGGTGCCCGACGTCTGCCCGTTGCACTTCACTGTGTTCGTGTACTGCTGCCAGACGTTGGTTCCAACCCAGTCTGCCGAGATCTGACCAGCCGGGTTCACCGTGTGAATCTCTGCGACGAAGTTCCAGTCCGTGTGTGCGCCAACGACGCCGCTGTCGACCCACCGATCTTCCTGCGTACCCGCAGACTTCGAGGGTACGTCGATGTTCCAGGTGCTGGATCCGCGTCTGACGATGATCTTGTAAGAGTACGGCGCGCCGATATGTGACCATCTGAGCACCGCGCCGCTGTAGCCGACCTTGGAGTCGTTCCAGCAGGTGTTTCCTGTGACAGCAGGCAGCAGCTTCGCCGCCGGCGCGAACGTCCCGCTGTTCGCGGTATTGGTGCCGACAAATGCGGCGCTGGTGCCGACCGCGGACCCGGCGAGCACGGTCAGGCCGACCGCGCCGAGCGCCATCGCGGTGCGGGCGGGCACGATTCGGCGCAACTGGAAGGTCGGGGCGCGGAACTGCTCGGTGGGAGCGTCGGCGTAGACAGGCGCTGCCGGCTGCTCGATCCGCTCGTGCTCGCCCGGACCGCCCGAACCATCCCCAGAACCGTTGTCGTCCTTGCGCTTCGACGCCGGGCCGAAGGCGAGCACCATCAGCCCGCCGACCAGTCCGCCGCCGAGGAAGATCGCGGCAGGCGAGGACAGCCAGGAGACGGCGTAGCCGAGGCCGGGGACGGAGAAGAACACCCGGTCCACCTCGGTGACGGTGTACGGGGAGATGTCGGCGTCCTTGTTGGCGTCGCCCTTGAGGATCAGCACCGAGGTGGTGCCGTCGGTGGAGACGACCTCCTTGATGCGGTGGGTGATTCGGGTGCCCTGCTGATCCGGGACGCTGACCACGTCGCTAACCGCGAGGTCCGCGACCGGGGTGGCCTTCGACAGCGCAAGGGCGCCGGTCGGGATGCTCGGGGACATGGAGCCGGAGCGGAAGATCAGCGGCTTGATGCCGAACAGGAATGAGGCCGCGGCGGCCAGCACGCAGATCAGGCCGGCGATCGCACCGACGTTGAGGGCGATTTCACGGCCGCGTGAGCGGCCGGATGCGGTGGGGTTTGAGTGAATTGCCATGTCGCACTCAGGCTGTCGTCGCGTTGAAGTTGAAGGAGGTGTTCACCGTCTTGCCCTGGGCGGCGGTGGTCACCATCGGATCCAGGGTGACCTGGAAGCAGAGGGACTCGCTGGCACCGCCCGCGAGCGGACGCGCGGTCGAGATCAGGTTCGCCGACCCGCCCGACACCAAGGCGACGTTCGTAGCGACCGCGGTGCCGGCACAGGTGGTGCCGTTCGAGGCGCCCGTCGTGATGGTCACCTTCAGGAACGGAGCCAGTTCCGGAGCGGTGGTCGCCGCGGCGGCCATCGTGTAAGAGAAGGCAGCGGTGCCATTGTTCTTGACCGGAAGAACCGCTGCGACACTGTCGTTCGGCATCATGCCGGTCTTGGTCAGGGTGGTGAACCCGACCGCCGGGCCGCTGCTGCCGTTGAGCTGCAGGTCCACCGAGGCGGTGGAGAACACACCCGAGGTGGCGGTCGCGGAGTCGCTCCACGCAGCGAGGGTGCCGATGGCGCCGAGGCCGAGCACGATGCCCAGCGACGCGATCGCGCGCGGCTTGCCTCCGGACATCAGCGAGCGCGCCCGGGCGCCGAACCCTGACGGGGAATTGGGAACCTCATGACGCGACATTCGCTGGGACCTTTCGTGCGTGGGTGAAGCGGTGAGGCGCGGCGCCGCGCCGGAAGTGTGAGAGCCGTTGGGCCCGAACCGAATTCCGCGAACACGCCGGCCGGACCACCCGGATCCGGGGTTCGGATGGGCCGGTCGGCGCGTTCGCGGAGTCCGCCGCGAGAGCGGCGGGCGGGTCAGCGACCTACTGCTGGGTCAGAGTGACGGCGAAGTTCGACAGGTTGACCGTGCCGTTCTGCGCCGTGGTACCCGCCACGCTGGTCGGCAGCGTGAAGTTGACGTGCACGTTGACGTTCTTGTTGTCCTGCGCGCTGGTCACCGTGGCGCCGCCCGCACCGGTCGGGAGGCTGGTGCCGTCCACGTCCGCGGTGACGACGTTGGTGAGCGCGGTGTCGAGGCCGTTCGTGCCCGTGATGCTGGCGGCGTCGGCGGTCAGCTTCGCGGACAGATTCTTACCCTGCGCGCCGATGGCGACGACCGCGTTGTAGGCGACCTGGTCGCCGGGGACGAGCAGGTCGCTCGCCGGGTTGAACGCCTGGCCGACCTGCGGGCCGTTGACCCACTTCCAGCCGGTGCTGCCGGCGACGGTGCTCAGGGTCAACTTACCCGAGCTGACGGTGCCGCCACCGAGGGACTGCGTGGAATTCCACGCGGCCATGGTGCCGGCACCACCGGCGAGGAGGAGTGCGGCCGCGCCGGCGGCGATGGCGCCCTTGGTCTGCTTGTTCATGTGCTCAGCTTTCGTCGGACCCCCGCTGGGGGTCAGGGAGAGAAACGGGTAGTCGGATCTGGTTACGTGCGCCCAGGTCGGGTGGGCTCGGTTTCGGACATCCGCGCTCGATTCAAGGGGTCGCGACGTCGTAACTGGCGTCCATCAAGCGAGTGCCCATGGCCGGAATCCGGTTCGCGATTGGATGTGTTTATCACAGAGGCGGGACAGAATCGGGAGTTTTCTGGTCAAACGTTCAAATGATCTTGGTTGGTTGTCCAGTTGTCCCTTCATCCTTCGCCTGACTAAGAGCAACAGTATCTCCTACCAGCGGGTATTCGCTACTGGAGCGGGGCGGAGGATGTCCCTCATTCGGCAGATACCGGCGCCTTGAATCGTGCCGTAGCGTCGGTTCGCCGAGTGCCGAGCCGAGAGTGGGACATCCCGCACATCGCGAATCGACCCGTCCTAGAATCTTCCCGATTCACCCGAATCCCGCCGTCCCCACCGACTGTTACGGTTTGCTGCAGTCTGCCCACACGGGACGGCTCAGGCGCCCGGTGTGCGAGGACCACAAATGACAGAAAACGCGGCGAATACAGACGACAACCGATCCGGCGCGGGCCCGCGCCGGATCGGCATCGTCGAGGACCACGAGTCGGTGGTGATCGGGCTCGAGACGATGCTCGCCGACGAGTCCGACCTCGCGATCGCCGCCTCCGCCGCGACCGTTCCCGAACTACTCGCGCAGGGCGTCGCGCTGGACCTGGTCATCCTGGACCTGCGGCTGTCGGACGGCTCGTCCCCCAAGTCGAACGTGGAACAGTTGCGGGACGCCGGCCTCGAGACCCTCGTGTTCACCGGCGCGGAGAACCCCTACCTCGTGCGGCTCGCGGCCAAGGCCGGGGTGCTCGGAGTGCTCCGCAAGTCCGAGCCCAACGCCACCGTCATCGCCGCGATCGCAGCGGCCGCCCGCGGCGAGCAGGTCGTCACCACCGAGTGGGCCGCCGCGATCGACGGCGACCCCGGACTCCTCGACGTCGGACTCAGCCCCCGACAACGAGATGTGTTGGCACTCTATGCATCCGGCGAGAAGGCCGCACGAGTCGCGAGCCTCACCGGACTCGCCCCGCACACCGTCAACGACTACCTCGCCCGCATCCGCGCGAAGTACGCGGAAGCAGGCAGGCCCGCGCGCACCAAGACCGAGCTGTACAAGCGTGCCGTGGAAGACGGCTGGCTGCCGGTCCCGCAGCACCCCGACCACGGATGACGTCGCCGGGCGCCGCGGCCGTGGCCCGCCGCGAGGCCACCGACCGGATCCTCCGGGCCTTCGCGATGTTCACCGCGGCGGGATACCTCTTCTACCTCCTGCTCCTGCTGCCCACGATCCTGTCCGAGGACACCCACCTCGCCCCGTGGTGGACCCCGGTGGCCGCGGTGACCGTGTTCGGATCCGGCATCGCCTTCGGCCTGACGTCCTTCCTGCCCGACACCCGGGTACTGCGGGTGTCGGCCGCCGCCGCCGCCGTCATCTACCTGGTCGCGGTCGCGACCTGGCCACTGGCCTGGCACGGTCCCTCGCTGACGAACGGGGAGGGAGTGTGGCTGTCCGCCTTCCCCGGAGTTGCCAGCCTCGCCGCCGTCGCGGCGTGTCGTCCGGCAGTTGCGTTCGCGCACATGATCGTTGGCTGCGCCGGCGTCCAGATCCTCAACCACATCGCCCGCGACGGAAGCATCACCAGCCCGCTGATCCCGGACATCGCGTTCACGATCATGTTCTGTACCCTGTTCGTCGGCGCGGCGGTGATGGCGCTGCGCACCGGCCGACTGCTCGACGCGACCACCGACTCCACGCACGCGGCCGCCGCCTCGGCCGCCGCCAGCCGTGCCCGCGCCGTCGAACGCGAACGGTTCGACGCCCTCATCCACGACGGCGTGATGTCGACCCTGCTGTCCGCCTCGCGGCTCGGGGCCACGACCAGCGTGAGCAGGCAGTCCCGCAGCACGATGCGACAACTCGACGCCCTGCGCACCGGAACCGGCCTGCACGAACGGTTCGACAGCGCCGAGATCCTCACCCACCTGCGCACCGCCGCGACCGATGTGGACGAGAACGTCGTCCTCAAGATCAACCGAAGGCAGCAGGCCGACTCGCTGACCATGCCCGCCGAGGCCACCCGCGCCGTCGGGGCAGCCCTGGCCGAGGCTCTGCGCAACAGCATCCGGCACGCCGGCGACGACGCGGACCGTGCCGTCGAGGTCGCGCTGACCCCCGACCTGCTGTCGGTCCGGGTCTCCGACAACGGGAAGGGGTTCGATCCGAGAACCGTTCCCCCCCACCGACTCGGCCTCGCGGTCAGCATCGTCGGCCGGATGCGGCAACTGCCCGGTGGATCCGCCCGCATCGACTCCCGCCCGTCCGACGGAACCCGGGTGCACCTTTCCTGGAGCGAGACGTGACGCCGTCCCCGAGCAGTTACGACATCAGTGGGATGGTCGGCATGCAGAGCGTCGCGGCGCGGCTTCTCGTCTCCTTCTACTCGCTGACCTTCCTCGTGGTCGCGGCGGCATCGAGCGAGGGCATCACCGCGTACGGGCCGATGCTGCTCGCCGTGGTGATCGTGACGGTCGGCGCGGTCGCGCTGGTCCGGGTACCCGGCGATCCACTCCCTCTTTACCCGACCTTGGCGATGACCGCGATCGGTCCGGTCGCCTGCGCGTTGGTGCTGGGCGTGCTGCCGATCCCGGTGTCCAGTCCGCTGCAGATGTGGCCACTCGGCGCGGTCACCGCGATCTACGCGTTCATGGGGGTGCGGGGCCGGACCGCCTTCGCCTGGCTGGGCATGGTCGCGACGATCACGACCTGCGTGGTGTGGTCGACACTGACCGGTCAGGGCGCCGCCCACGGCCTCGCCATCTCGGTAATCAACCTGGCGCCGCTGCTGATGGCGACCTTCTTCGCGTTCACCATCCGACCGTCCGCCCTGGCGGTGTTCCGTCTGCGGGAGCAGACCACCCGACGGATCGCCGCCGAGGCCGCGGACACCGCCGTGCTCGAGGAGCGCGACCGCCAGCTGAGCCGACTCGACGAGCTGGCCAGACCCCAGCTCGAGCGGATCGGCAGCGGCGACAACCTCGACGAGGACGAACGCCTCGCCTGCCGACTGCTCGAAGCACACCTGCGCGACCTGCTGCGCGCCCCGGGACTGTCCGACCCGGCGGTGGACGCCGCCGCCCGCGCCGCCCGCGGTCGCGGGGTCGAGGTGATCCTCCTCGACGACAAGGCCATGGACCACTCGTCCGCGGACACCCGCGCGCGGTTTCTCGGGTCGGTCGCGGCCGAGCTCACCTCGGCCACCGACGGAGCGGTCACCGTCCGGGTCCTGCCGCCGCGTCGGGCGTCGATGGCAACGATCCTGGTCAGCGGGGCGGACGGTGTCCGGCGCACCGAGTTCGACCATGCGGGTCGCCCGGCCGCGGTCCCGGTTGCCGGTGAGGTCGCCGCCTCCGACCCACAAGCGTGAGCGTGCCCCTATTTCTACGGGCAGGGAACTGCCGTCTCGGCAATCGTCGAGTCAACACCTACCGTCATATCGCACAGGGGACTCGCGACGTGGGGTCGAGCCCCCATTTTCGGCCGTAGCTTGGGGAGTAACGACATGACCGCTGCACTGGACCAGTACCTCCACCGATCATCCGCTCTCGCGGTCCGACCGACGCCGCACGCCATGTCACCGCAGGCCATGCGGAAGCCGTCGCTGTCGCCGCGCGAGGTCGAGGTACTGCTGCGGTGGCTGCGCTGCGACTCCAAGAACACCGTCGCCGCGGACCTGTTCCTGTCCATCGGCACCGTCAACACGCACCTGGCACGGATCCGCGCGAAGTACAGCCAGGTCGGCCGGTCGGCCCCCACGAAGGCCGCACTCGTCGCCCGCGCCGTGCAGGACGGGCTGATCTCGCTCGACGAACTGTGAGCCACTCGCCGCCGGGCGTGCGCGAATGACCGGCCGCGACAACGGGATCGGCGACGCCGAAGCGAAGGTCATCCGCACCTTCGCCCGCGTGATCGGCGTCGGCGCATTGTTCTTCGGCGTGGTGCTGATCCCCGTCCTCATCGCCCAGTCCCATGCACTCGCGCCGTGGTACACCCCGGTCGCCGCGGTCATCGTCTTCGCTCCCATGCTCGCGCTGTGGCCCGCCAGCTACGCCCGGGACCTGCGGTGGGTTCGCGGCCTCGGCACCCTCGGGGCCGCGACCTACCTCGTCGCCGCGGTCGCCTGGTTGCCCACGCTGCAGGGAAACATCCCGCCCACCCGCGAGGTGTGGCTGTTCGCGCTCCCCGGCCTGGTCGCCATGGCCACGGCGCTGAGCTGGCGGCCCATCCCGAGCTTGGTATACCTCGTGCTCAGCTCCGCAGCGGCGGAACTGATCCGGCACATCACCCGGGACGGTCCGGAAAGCACACTGGCGCCGGAGATCTTCAATGTCGTGATGACCAACAGCATGTACGTCGTCGCGACCATCGCCGCGGTCCAGTCCGGCCGAACCCTCGACGGCACGCGCGCCGCGGCGATGCGGCAGTCCACGGCAACCGCCGCCGTCGCCGCGCGGGACGTCGAGCGCAAGCGGTTCGACGCACTGATCCACGACCGCGTCATGTCGACGCTGCTCGGCCTCTCACGCCGCGGCAACACCGACCAGCTCAGCGAACAGTCGGGCGTCGCGCTGCGCGAACTCGACCGGCTACGCGCCAGCGACGTCGCCACCGAGGACCTCGACACGGAGGCCGCGGTCGGGTTGATCCGCTCCGCGCTGGTGGAGGTCGACGAACACGGCGACGTCGACACCGACGTCCGGGTGACCTCGGCCGTCACCATCCCCCGCGAGGCGTGTCGCGCGATGGCATCCGCCGCGGCCGAGGCGCTCCGAAACAGCCTCCAGCACGCGGACGGTCCGGACCTGACGGCGGACCGGATCGTCGCGATCGACGTCGACACCGATGGCCTGCAGGTGCTCGTCGCCGACAACGGCCGAGGGTTCGACCCCGACCGGGTTCCGCCGTACGGACTGGGTATCAGCGTGAGCATCCGCGCGCGCATGGCGTCCGTGCCCGGCGGCACCGCCGAGATCCGTTCCGCCGCACACCGCGGCACCCGGGTGACACTGCGCTGGACGGTGCCGTCATGACCCGGTCCTCGTCCCGCGACTTCCGGGACGTGCGCGTCCTGCTCGGCATGGACCGTCCGGCCGCGAAAGTGGCGGTGGCCCTGTTCTGCCTGAGCTTCACAGTGGCGGCCCTGGCCAATCTCGATGGGGTACACCGGATCTGGCCGACCATCCTGGCGGCGGCGCTCGTCACCGCGGGAGCGACGGTGATCATCACCGTGCCGGGTGACCCGCTGCCGACCGCCCACACGATCGCATTGACCGCCTTGGGGCCCGTCGCGTGCGCACTGGTCCTGTGGCAGCTGCCGGTGCCCGGCTGGACGCTGGACTCCGCCTGGCAGATTCGCGCCGTGACCGTGGTTCTCGTCTACATGTCGGTGCGCGGACGCGCGGCGTACGCCTTCACCGGTGCCGCTCTGATGATCCTCACCAGCGGCGCCTGGGCCGACTCCACCGGCCAAGGCTGGGGTACCGGAATCCGACTGGCCTCGATCAACCTCGCTCCCGTCCTGATGTCGGTGTTCTTCGCATACAGCATCCGGCCGCTCGGGTTCGCGGTGTTCCGGCTGCGGGAACGGGAATCCGAACGGGCCGCGGACGAGGCCATGACGCAGGCCGTGCTCCGCGAACGCGACACCCAACTCACCCGGCTGGACCACCTCGCCCGCCCGATCCTGCAGGCCTCCGCGGACGGACACGAGTTCTCGGCCGGAGAACGCGAGGAATGCGCGGTACTGGAATCCCGACTGCGCGACACCCTGCGGGCGCCGGTCTTCGCCTCCGACGAGGCGGTGTGTGCGGCCGCAGACTCGGCGCGGCGACGGGGTGCACGCGTCATCCTGCTCGACGACGGCGGCCTCGCCGACACCCCCGCCGAGACGGTGACACGGATCCGGGCGGGACTCGTCGACGAACTGGACTCCTGCTCGGACGGGACCCTCACCGCACGGTCCCTGCCGGCAGGCCGGGACGCCCTGGCCACCATCGTCTCCGAACACGGAACCCGAGTTCGACGGGTCGAGTACGACCGGGCCGGGCGGGTCACCGTGGAACTCCGCGACGACGACGATTTGCCCGAACCCGCTACACTCGCCGGTCGGGGGTAGACGCGGGGGGATTCACACCGGCCTTTCGGACGGACAACGCATCGACCAGGTCCACGGCGCTGACCGCGCACGTGGTCGCTTCGTGTGTCGGCACCAACTCACCCCCGACTGAGCAACAAACGAAAGACATCGGGGGGACATCATGGGGATGCACACATTCAAGAGCAGGCGGCGTCAGGTGGCCGAGCGGGTTGCCGTCGCCGGCACGATTCCGCTGGCCATGGCCGTCGCCTGCGCCGGCACCGCCCTGGCCGCGCCGGTGCAGCCCGGCGTGATGACGGACGAGGCCGAACAGCCGGGTGTCGGCGACTCCACACCCAAGCCCGAGGCCGCACCCGCACCTGCTCCCGAACCGGCCCCCGAGCCTGCCGAGCCGCGCCAGTACTGGGTCGCACCGCCCGTCGAGTACGACAACGTGCCGACCCGCTCAGTGCCGACCTACGACGAGGCCCCGGTCGCCCCGGCCACCGTCCAGACGTTGCACCTGCCCGAGCCCGTCGCGCCGGTCGCGCCGATCGAGGCGCCGCGGGACATGCTGCGGCTCGGTGACTTCATTGCCGCGAAGCCGAACTGGCTCAGCAAGGAAGACATGGAGAAGACCAACAACTCCGCTGCCGTGGCCGAGGCCCAGATGGCCACCTTCTGGCGCTCGATCGGAATCGAGGCCTCGCGGTCGGACAAGGTCGCCGCGGCGACGATCGCCGGTGCGACGGCGGGTGGGCTGGGCGCGGCCACGGTCGCGGGTGTGCCGGCCGCGGTCGTCGGTGGGCTGATCGGCGGAACGATCGGTGGCAACATCGGCATGGGCATGGGGACGGTCGTGTGGCCGGGCGTCGGCACCGTGACGAACGGAGCGATCGGAACCGGTATCGGTGCCGCAGCAGGCGCAGCCGTCGCCGGCATCCCCGTCGCCGTGGTGGCGGGCACTGCAGGCGCGATCGTCGGCGGTGTCGCGGGCGCCGCGTTCGGCGCCGGCGACACCAGCACCGAGCCGGTCGAGTTCGTCATCCCCGACGCCCCGGTCGTCGATCCGCCGGCGATCACCGCTGCCACCAGGCAGGCCGTGGCGCAGGTCGAGGCCATGCCCGGCGGCCACGAGGTGGTGGCGGCCGTGCGCACCGCCGCCGACGCGGCGCCGCAGCAACTCGCACAGCTGACCGCGGACACGAACGCGCAGATCGGTGTGGTCCGGACCGCCGCGGTGGCGCACCCGGTCGGCGCGAATGCGGTGGCCGAGATCGAGACCGTCGGAGCCGACCTGGGCCGCGCCTTCCAACCGGCCACCGGTGCCGTCGCCGACGTCCTGAACGCAGTGCACGCGGGGCTCGCCCCGTAGAAGGACGGCCCCGCACGAGGGGTCCGGTGAGGAGACATCGTGGCTAGCCGACCGTCGTCGCCGTACAGCAACGACGCCTGGATGACCGCCGGCGACCAGCCGTCGTCGGTCGATGTCCCGATCCCGGATCCCGAGGCGGCCGACAGGTCGAGTCCCTGGCTGAGCCCCTCGTCGACCGGCGACGACGCCGTCGGCCCCTTCGACGACCCGCAGCCGTCGGACCGCACGCCCCGCCGTCGACGCGGCGCCCTGGTCGCGACGGTCGCCACGCTGGTCGTCGTAGCGGGCGCCGCGGGAGCCGGCACGGCCGCCTTCCTCACGCTGCGGTCGGCCGAGGACACGGAAACTGTTGCGGCCGTGGAGAGTCCGTGGTGCGCTGGCCTCGCGTCGGGCGATCCGGCGAGCCTCGACTCCCCCGACGCGGGCGCCGCGACCATCGCCGGCTTCGAGGACGCCTACTACCGCGCCCGCGACGGAGTCCTGGCCCGCACCTTCGTCGCCGCCGGCGCCCGCGTCGGGTCGGCCGAGCAGATCAGCAAGGGCATCGCCCAAATTCCGGTCGGCACAACGCATTGCGTCATCGCACGGAAGGCAGGGCCCGGCGCCTACGCGGTGGACCTGTTCGAGCGTCGCCCCGACGGCTCCGCCGAGCACTACCGGCAGACGATCATGACCACCAACTCGGCGGCCTCCCCGACCGGCGAGGCGATCGCGGCGATCAGCACCCGCGACGAGTAGCGCCCGTTCGACACCGAGCCCTCGCTCAAATCCTTGTACGTTTCAAGGTTCAAACGTACAATTTGTTCATGTCTGCTCGAGCTCCCATTCCCGTCTCGGAGGCACGCCAACAGCTGTCCGAGATCATCGACCGCGTGGGCACCGAGCACTCACCGATCTACCTCGCCCGACGCGGGCGGCGGGTGGCGGCGGTCATCGACGCGGATGATCTCGACAGACTCATCGAGCTCGCCGAGGACATGATCGACATCAGGGCGGCGGAGGCCGCCCGCGCCGAGATGGACGAGACCGGTGAGACACCGATCCCGTGGGAGCAGGTCAAGGCCGATCTCGGCCTGACATGACGTACAGCATTGCCTTGGCGCCGGCTGCTGCCCGCCAACTGCGCAAGTTCGACCCCCAGGTTCGTCGCCGTATTCAGGCCGCACTCGAACTGCTCGCGGTAGAGCCACGACCGCCGGCGGCTACTCAGCTAGCGGGTGGCGCAGGCGAATGGCGGGTCCGCACCGGCGACTACCGCATCGTGTATGAAATTCACGACGACCGGCTTCTCGTGCTGGTTGTTCGCATCGGGCACCGTCGCGAGATCTACCGGCCGCGGTAGCTATCGACCAGAGCTGGTTCTACGGCAGCAGCCCTCGCCGCCGCGCCTCGAACACCGCCTGCTGCCTGCTGCTCACCTCGAGCTTGGCCATCAAGTTCCGCATGTAGGTCTTCACCGTCTCGACGCTGAGCGAGAGACGCTCGGCGATCTCCGCGTTCCGACAGCCCAATGCCACGTGGGAGAGCACGTCGAACTCCCTCGGCGACAACGTGATCGACGGATCGACATCCTCGACGGCGGCCAACGAGCGCAGCGTCCGCTCGACCGCACGCAGCCGCTCCGCCACCGACGCGTCGGCGACCTGCGCAGCCAGTTCCCGTAGTAGCAGATAACTCTCGGTGATCCGCTCGGACTCCGACGTGCTGCGCGCGACCGGTTCCGCATCGGCGCGCTCGATCAGCTGCACCCGGCGGTCCACCTCGTCGCGGATCTCGATCTCGCGGGCCAGCCTGGTCGCCGAACGCAGCACCGTGCCGGCCATCACGTCGCCGATCGGGCGCCGAGCCCGCAGCCCGCCGTAGATCGCGGCGCGGGTCACCCCGCGCACCACCACCGGGACCGCCAGGAGCGACTCGATGCCCTCGCCCGCGACCTGGACGTCGTAGTCGTGGGTGATGTGACTGGAGGCGAAGTAGTCCGGCGCCACCTCGGGCCGCTGCTCGGCGATCGCCCGACCGCCCAGCCCGCAGCGGGCGTCGATCGCCAGGCCGCGCAGTACCCGACTGCGGGTGCCCGCGAACCCGGACAGCAGCATCCGGCCGTCCGCCACCGACCCACCGAACAGCACCGGAAACGGGGTGCTCGAACGCAGCGCCCGCAGCTCACCGCGCAGCGCGTCCTCGTCGTCCGGCCTCATGTTCTCGTTCATTGCATACCCACTTCGTAGGGTAGCGGCCGCCTCCGAGTGGGCCATAACGTCGTCGGCAACCATCTGTAAGCCCCGTCACACGAGGTAGCCGCATGCCCATCACCCCGACCGCCAACCATTCCGAGCTCAGCCCCCTGCGCTTCCTGGAACGTTCGGCGGCGGTCTTCCCCGACCGCACCGCGATCATCCACGGACACCGGCACTACACCTACCGGGAGTTCGCGGCGGAGGTCGAGCAGCTCGCGCACGTGCTCCGCGAACGCATCGAGCCCGGCGCCCGGGTGGCGTACCTCTCGCCGAACACCCCGGAGCTGCTGATGGCGCACTTTGCAGTGCCGCTGGCCGGGGGCGTGCTGATCGCGCTGAACTCGCGCCTCGCCGGGCCGGAGCTCGAGTACATCCTCGACCACTCCGGCACCGGCATCCTGTTCGTCGACTCGGAGTTCCTCGGCTCGGTCACGACCGTCCGCGACGCCGTGCCGTCGGTGCGTGAGATCGTCGAGATCCCCGACTCGACGATCACCCTCACCGACCCGGTGACCGGTGTCGCGACCGCCGTCTACGACGAATTCCTGCGCAGTGTCGACGCGTCCGCTGCCGAGCCTCTGGTGTGGGGTGTGGCCGACGAGCAGCAGACGATCGCGATCAATTACACCTCCGGGACCACCGGAAAACCCAAGGGCGTCATGTACTCCCACCGCGGCGCCTACCTGAACTCGTTCGGCGAGACCTTCCACAACGGATTCACCGGGGACACCAAGTACCTGTGGACGCTGCCGATGTTCCACTGCAACGGCTGGTGCACCCCATGGGCCGTCACCGCGGCCGGCGGCACCCACGTGTGCCTGCGCGCGGTGCGTGCCGACGCGATCTGGGACGCAATCGACACGCTCGACATCACCAACCTGTGCGGCGCCCCGACCGTCTGCTCGACCATCGCCGACGCACCGCAGGCACACCCGCTGTCGACGCCGCTGCGGATCACCACCGCGGGCGCGCCGCCGTCGCCGACCGTCATCGGCCAACTCGAGTCCCTCGGCGTCACCGTCGTGCACGTCTACGGCCTCACCGAGGTGTACGGGCCGTACACGATCTGCGAGCCGCAGGAGTCGTGGGCCGCGCTCGATCCGGCCGAGCGCGCGGTGTTGATCGCCCGGCAGGGCGTCGGGATGCTGCAGGCCGAGACGGCTCGCGTGGTGGACCAGCAGATGCACGACGTGCCCGCCGACGGCGAGACGATGGGCGAGATCGTGCTCCGCGGCAACAACGTGATGCTCGCCTACTACCGCGATCCGAAGGCCACCGAGGAGGCGTTCGCGGGCGGCTGGTTCCACACCGGTGACCTCGGCGTCCTGCACCCGGACGGCTACATCCAGCTCAAGGACCGCGCCAAGGACATCATCATCTCCGGCGGCGAGAACATCTCGACGGTCGAGGTGGAGCAGGCGATCGTCGCGCATCCGGCGGTCGCGGACGTCGCGGTCGTGGGTGTACCGGACGACAGGTGGGGCGAGCGTCCGAAGGCGTTCGTGCTGGTCCGGCCGGGTGCGGAGGTGACCGCGGACGAGCTGATCGCGCACACCCGCGGCCTGCTCGCCGGGTACAAGGTGCCGCGCGAGGTGGTGTTCGCGTCGGACCTGCCGCGCACCCCGACCGGCAAGGTCCGCAAGAACGAGCTGCGGGCGGCCGACAACGTAATTACCGGTCCGTAGCAGAATGGCCCTGACAACATGACGAGCATTTCAGGTTTGGAGAGATGACTGTGCAGCTGATCGGAGTGATCGGTGGCGGCACCATGGGTGCCGGAATCGCCGAGGTGTGCGCGAAGGCCGGGAGTGAAGTCCTGGTACTCGAGACCAAGCAGGAGTACGCCGACGCCGCGACCAAGCGGATCGCGTCGTCGATCTCCCGCGGCGTCGCCAAGGGCAAGATCACCCAGGAAGAGGCCGACGCCGCGATCGCGCGGGTGCGCGTCACCCTCGACATCGACGAGTTCGCGGACCGTGACCTGGTCATCGAGGCGGCCCCCGAGATCGAGGCGCTGAAGTACGAGATCTTCGGCAAGCTCGACAAGATCGTCAAGCCGTCCGGCATCCTGGCGACCAACACCTCCTCGATCCCGGTCATCAAGGTCGCGGGCGCCACCTCGCGCCCCGAGCAGGTCGTCGGTGTGCACTTCTTCAACCCGGTGCCGGTGATGCCGCTCGTCGAGATCATCTCCACGCTGGTGACCTCGCCGGAGACCGCGAAGGCCGTCACCGACTACGCCAAGGACACCCTGCGCAAGACCACCGTGCAGGCGGGGGACCGGTCGGGCTTCATCGTCAACGCGCTGCTCATCCCGTACCTGACCTCCGCGATCCGGATGCTCGAGTCCGGCTACGCGACCGCCGAGGACATCGACGCGGCCATGAAGGGCGGCTGCGGCTACCCGATGGGCCCGCTGACGCTGCTCGACACCGTCGGCCTCGACGTCGCCCTCGCCGCCTCGGAGTCGCTGTACGCCGAGTTCGCGGAGCCGCACTTCGCGCCGCCGGCACTGCTGCGCCGGATGGTTGACGCCGGTCGCCTCGGCAAGAAGACCGGCCGCGGGTTCTACGACTACAACTAGGCAGCTCCGCTGCCCGTGAGTCCTTCTGGCCCGCACAGGGACCAGAAGGACTCACGGGCGGCGCAGCCGCCTGTAGCCTGCGGTGCATGGACTCGCCCGGCGCGACCGTCCACCTGCGCTCGTCCACCGGGCGCGCGGTGGTGCTTGCGACCGTCCTCGGCTCCGCCCTCGCGATGCTCGACGCCACCGTCGTCAACATCGCGCTCCCCCGCATCGGCGAGGACCTCGGCGCCTCCGTCGCGGGGCTGCAGTGGGTGCTCAGCGGCTACACCCTCACCCTGGCCTCACTGATCCTGCTGGCCGGTGCGCTCGGCGACCGGCTCGGCCGGCGCAAGGTGTTCGTCTGGGGCACAGTCTGGTTCGCGCTCGCCTCGGCCCTGTGCGGGCTGGCCCCGACGATCGAACTGCTCGTCGCCGCCCGCGTCCTGCAGGGCGTCGGGGCCGCGCTGCTCACCCCCGGGAGTCTGGCGCTGCTGTCGGCGACCATCGACCCCGACGACCGCGGCGCCGCCATCGGCCTGTGGTCCGGTCTCGGCGGGGTGGCCTCGGCCGCCGGACCACTACTCGGCGGTTGGATCGTCGAGGTGTCGAGCTGGCGTGCGGTGTTCTGGCTCAATCTCCCGCTCGCCGCGGCGGTGGTGTGGGTGGCGGTGCGGCACGTTCCCGAGAGCCGCGACCCGCACCAGCAGGGTCGGCTCGACCTCCCCGGGGCAGTGCTGGCCGCACTCGCGTTGGCCGCACTCACCTACGGCCTGATCGCCGGGCACTGGGTTGCCGTCGTCGCCGGTGCCGCGCTCCTCCTCGCGTTCGTACTGGTCGAGCTCCGTACCGACAATCCGCTGGTGCCGCCGTCGCTGTTCCGCTCCCGGGTCTTCGCCGCGGCAAACCTGGTCACGCTCGCCGTGTACGCGGCACTCGGCGGCGTCTTCTTCCTGCTGGTACTGCAGCTCCAGCTCGGTGCCGGGTTCACCCCGCTGGCGTCCGGCCTGGCGACGCTGCCGATCACCGTGCTGATGCTGCTGCTCTCCGCGCGGGCCGGACGATTCGCGCAACACCGCGGCCCGCGACTCCCGATGAGCGTGGGTCCGCTGATCGCGGCGGCCGGTCTGCTGCTGATGCTGCGGATCGGGCCCGGGGCGTCGTACCTGCGCGACGTGCTGCCCGGGGTGGTCGTGTTCGGTCTCGGACTGTCGGCGCTGGTGGCGCCGCTGACCGGCGCGGTGCTCGGCTCGGTGTCCACGGACCGGGCCGGCATCGCATCCGGGGTCAACAACGCGGTCGCCCGCAGCAGCCAGTTGCTCGCGGTCGCCGCGCTGCCGGGGCTGGCCGGGATCGCGGGCACGAACTACACCGACCCGCAGGTGTTCTCGCACGGATTCCGCGTTGCGATGCTGATCTGTGTGGGTCTGCTGGTGATCGGCGCGGCGATCGCGGCCGCCCTGATTCCTGCGGGTGCACCGGCCGAGGAGCCCAGGGATTCGATCGAATGCAAGTCGCGCTGCGACATCTCCGGTCCTGCCGTCGCCCCGGTACGGGAACGATCGAGCTGACGGAACCGCCGCACCGGCCTTGCCCCTTTCCAAACGGGCCGCGGACTGGAAACGTGACCGATGGGCCTCGCACAGCGAAGTCGGTGGGCAAGGCCCGAGAAGTCCGATTCCTCTCTGTGAAAGGACATCGCCATGCCCGAACGGTCGAGTTACGTGCAGGGCACCCCCTGTTGGGTGGACCTGTCGGCCACGGATCCCGCCGCCGCCAAGACCTATTACACCGCCCTGTTCGGCTGGGATTTCGAGGACATGCCCACTCCCGGCGGCGGCGTCTACTCGATGGCGCGAGTGCGCGGGAACTACGTCTCCGCCGTCGGCGGCCAACCACCGGGCGTGCCGGCCGGGACACCGTCGATGTGGAACACCTACCTCGCCACCGACGACGCCGCCGCCGCAACGGCGAAGGTCGCGGGAGCGGGCGGTCAGGTGCTGATGGGTCCCGAGGACGTCGGCGATGCCGGGCGGATGTCCTTCGTCAGCGACCCGACCGGCGCGGTGGTCGGGCTCTGGCAGGCCGGCCAGCACATCGGCGCGACGCTGGTCGGCGACGCGGGCGCCGTCGTCTGGAACGAGCTGATCACCCCCGACCCCGACAAGGCGCTCGCGTTTTACGCGGCCGTCCTCGGCCTCGGGTCCTCCGTTGCGGACATGCCGGGCGGCCCGACGTACACGCTGCTGCAAGTCGGCGACGACCAGGTCGGCGGCTGCACCACGCCGCAGATGCCTCAGGTCCCCACCCACTGGCACGTCTATTTCGCCACCGACGACACCGATGCCACGGTCGAGGCCTCGAACGCGGCGGGCGGCAGCGTGATGGCCGAACCGTTCGACATCCCGACCGTCGGACGAATGGCGGTGCTGTCCGACCCGACCGGGGCCGTGTTCAGCGTCATGACGCCGACGCCCGCGCAGCCGTAACGGAGGCGCACGTGGCACTCGAGTGGCTCGCGCTGCAGCGGCGGGCGATGCACGAGTTCGGTTCGCGGGTCGACGCCGTCACCGACTGGGCGGCGCCGACCCCGGACACCGAGTGGGACGTCGCCGACCTGGTCCGACACGTGATCGTCGAGCAGCAGTGGATTCCGCCGCTGCTCGGCGGTCTGACCCTCTCCGAGGCGGGTGCCCGGGTGCACCCACTCGGGCCCGACCTGGCGGCGGAGTGGCACCGCTTCGCCGGGCTCGCGGGCGCGGCCTGGGAGGTGGCACCCCCTGCCGCGCCGGTGCACCTGTCGTACGGCACCGTCACGGTGGAACACTATCTGCGCGAACAGGTTTCCGACATCGTGATCCACAGCTGGGATCTCGCTCGCGCAGCGGGACTCGACGAGACGCTGGACCCGGCGCTGGTCGAGGCGGTGTGGGAGTTGCTCGACGCCCAACGCGAGATGCTGAGCGCCAGTGGACTGTTCGCCGCGCCGATCGAGGTGTCCGAGGACGCCCCACTCCAGACCCGACTACTGGCTCTGACCGGCCGCGATGTCGATTCGGAGCGCCGAGCAGGCCCGACCGGAGGATGATGAACAGCGTGTCCCAGGAACCGAACGGCCCCGACATCAAGCCCCGCAGCCGCGACGTCACCGACGGCCTCGAGAAGACGGCCTCGCGCGGGATGCTCCGCGCGGTCGGAATGGGTGACGACGACTGGGGCAAGTCCCAGATCGGCGTCGCGTCCTCGTGGAACGAGATCACCCCGTGCAACCTGTCCCTCGACCGCCTCGCCAAGGCCTCGAAGGACGGCGTCCACGCGGCCGGCGGCTATCCGCTCGAATTCGGCACCATCTCGGTCTCCGACGGAATCTCGATGGGCCACGAGGGCATGCACTTCTCGCTTGTCTCGCGGGAGGTCATCGCGGACAGCGTCGAGACCGTCATGCAGGCCGAACGACTCGACGGCTCGGTACTGCTCGCCGGGTGCGACAAGTCCCTGCCCGGGATGCTGATGGCGGCCGCCCGCCTCGATCTGGCCAGCGTCTTCCTCTACGCGGGCTCGATCCTTCCGGGCATCGCGAAGATGTCCGACGGCACCGAGAAGGAGGTCACGATCATCGACGCGTTCGAGGCGGTCGGCGCCTGCTCCCGCGGGCTGATGAGCCGGGCCGACGTGGACTCCATCGAACGTGCGATCTGCCCCGGCGAGGGCGCCTGCGGCGGCATGTACACCGCCAACACCATGGCCAGCGCGGCCGAGGCACTGGGCATGTCGCTGCCCGGCAGCGCCGCACCGCCCGCGACCGACCGGCGACGCGACGGGTACGCCCGGCGCAGCGGCGAGGCCGTCGTGGAGATGCTGCGCCGCGGCATCACCACCTCGGACATCCTCACCAAGGAGGCCTTCGAGAACGCGATCGCCGTGGTGATGGCGTTCGGCGGCTCCACCAACGCGGTACTGCACCTGCTCGCCATCGCGCACGAGGCGCATGTGGAGCTGACCCTCGACGACTTCCGTCGCGTCGGGGCCCGGGTGCCGCACCTCGCCGACGTCAAGCCGTTCGGCAGCCACGTGATGGTCGATGTCGACCACATCGGCGGGGTTCCGGTGGTGATGAAGGCCCTGCTCGACGCGGGTCTGCTGCACGGCGAGTGCATGACTGTCACCGGAAAGACGATGGCCGAGAACCTCGCCCACATCGCCCCGCCCGACCCGGACGGAAAGGTGCTGCGCGCGATGAGCAATCCGATCCATCCGACCGGCGGTATCACCATCCTGTCCGGGTCGCTGGCACCGGGCGGCGCGGTGGTCAAGTCGGCGGGCTTCGAGTCCGACGTGTTCACCGGCACTGCAAGGGTTTTCGACCGGGAGCGGGCCGCCCTCGACGCGCTCGAGGACGGCACCATCACCGCGGGCGACGCGGTGGTGATCCGCTACGAGGGCCCCAAGGGCGGGCCCGGCATGCGGGAGATGCTCGCGATCACCGCAGCCATCAAGGGCGCCGGGCTCGGCAAGGACGTGCTGCTGCTGACCGACGGGAGATTCTCCGGCGGCACCACCGGCCTGTGCGTCGGGCACGTGGCGCCCGAGGCGGTGGACGGCGGGCCGATCGCGTTCGTGCACTCCGGCGACCAGATCCGGCTCGACGTCGGCACCGGAACCCTCGACCTGCTGGTCGACGCCGACGAACTGGACCGTCGGCGCCAGGGCTGGGAACCGTTGCCGCCGCGCTACACCCGCGGCGTACTGGCCAAGTACGCGAAGCTGGTCGGGTCGGCGTCGAACGGGGCGGTGTGTGGCTGAGCACGCGAGCGAACGGCGGCAGGCACGCGAGTTCGCGATGATCCAGGCGGAGGTCGAGCGGAACCTGCTCGGCGGCGAGATGAAGTACACCCGCGAACAGGTCTCGGAGTTGTCCGGCATACCCCTCGAACGGGTGCAGAAGCTATGGGTCGCCATGGGATTCGCCGCCGACGTCGGTAGCGACGCGGCAATGTTCACCGACGCCGACGTCGAGGCGCTCAGGGGCATCACCTCGCTGGTGGACCGGGGCATCATCGATCCCGATCTCGAGGTGTCCGTGACCCGGGCACTGGGACAGTCGTTCTCGCGCCTCGCGGAGTGGCAACTGGGACTGCTCAACAGTCACATCCTGGACCGACTCGAGCACCGTGATCCCGGCGAGCCCGCCGACCCGCACGCGGTCGCGGCCCAGGCCACCCTCGTCGCCGAGCAGATGCTGCCGACCCTGGAGCGCCTGCAGTCGTACGTGTGGCGAAGGCACCTGGCGTCGAATGCCGCTCGCTTCCTCGACAATCGCGGCGAGGAGGTGGACAGCCGCACCCTGGTGATCGGCTTCGCGGACATGGTCGGCTACACCAGCCTCACCCGGCGCATCGACATCACCGAACTGACCGAACTACTCGAGTACTTCGAGTCCACCGTCAACAACGTGATCAACCAGGGCCACGGCTGGGTGATCAAGAACGTCGGCGACGAGGTGATGTTCGCGGCCGAGGACCCCGCCGACGCCGCCGCGATCGCGCTCGCCCTGCAGGACGCCGCATCCAGCACGGAGGAACTGCCGAGCCTGCGGGTCGGCCTCGCCCGCGGCGAGGTTCTGGTCCGGTTCGGGGACGCGTACGGATCGGTGGTGAACATCGCTGCGCGCCTGACGAGTTCGGCTCGACCGGGAACGGTTCTCGTCGATTCCACCCTCGCCGACGCGCTCAGCGGGAATCCGAAGTTCCAGTTGCGGTCCCTGCGGTCGCTGCGGGTACGCGGCTACAGCCGGCTCAAGGCGTCCGCGCTGCGGCGGGGTTGAGGCTTACGCCCGGCCGCCCAGCCGCTCCTGTTCCGCCTCGAACCTCTCCTGATACCCCGCCGCCAGATCGCGCAGCGCCCCCACGCAGTCCCCGGTGAACGCCGGTCCGTGCATCAGTCCGAGGGTGGTCGGCTCGAGGTCGGCCAGCGACCGGATCGTCGGACCGAGGGCCGGAGTCAGTGCCGTCGCACGGCCCATCTCCTCCCCGGCCATTGCGGGGCCGACGATCTCGGTGTCCGTCACGGCCGGCGGCCTGCCGAACGCGGTGAACAGGTCACCGCACAACAGCGTCGACGTCGACTCCTCGAACACCAGGCAGGCGTCCCAGCCGTGTGGCACGTGCGGGGTGTCGATGTGACGGACGCGCCTCTCGCCGACCTCCAGCACCTCGCCGTCCTGCAGGGGTCGGGGCGGTCGGTCGGCCAGGTCCGCGACCTGAACGAAACACGACAGTGCGCCGTGCGCGACCACCGCGTTCGGGGCGGCCGCGAGCCACGAGTTCATCGACCCGCACTCGTCGGCCTCGACGTGCCCGAAGGCCAGCCATCGGAGCCGATCGAGCGGGACCACCCGCTGCACGGCGGCCGACGTGGACGGGAACAGCGCACGCTGACCCATGTGGAAGAGCAATGGCTCGTCGCCGTCGATCAGGTACTGGTTCATCACCAGGTTGGCGTCGTCGACGTAGGTCGAGAAGCGGTAGATGCCCGGTGCGATCTCGGTCGTCGTGGTGTCCATGTCCGGCTCCGCTCGCGTGACGGCCCCCTCGGTACCCAGACTGCCCCGCGGGAAGCGGTCCGCACAAGAGCGGCTACCGGAACGCGGAGGACCCGGTCAGCGCCTGACCGATCACCAGCTGGTGCATCTCCGACGTGCCCTCGTAAGTGAGCACCGACTCCAGGTTGTTCGCGTGCCGGATCACCGGATACTCCAGCGTGATGCCGTTGGCGCCCAGAATGGTTCGGCACTCGCGGGCGATCGCGATGGCCTCCCGGACACTGTTGAGCTTGCCGAGGCTCACCTGCTCGGGTCGCAGCTCGTGGCGGTCCTTGAGCCGGCCCAGGTGCAGTGCCAGCAGCTGTCCCTTGCCCAGCTCGAGCGCCATGTCCGCGAGCTTGGCCTGGGTCAGCTGGAAGGCGGCCAGCGGCTTGTCGAACACCTCGCGTGATTGCGCATAGTCGATCGCGGTCTCGAGGCAGTCGCGGGCGGCGCCGAGCGCGCCGAAAACGATGCCGAAGCGAGCCTCGTTGAGACAGCCGAGCGGACCGGACAGCCCACGGGCCTCGGGCAGCATCGCCGACGCCGGCAGCCGGACGTCGTCGAGGACGAGCTCCGCGGTGACCGAGGCCCGCAGCGAGAGCTTGTGCTTGATCTCCGGGGCGGAGAAGCCGGCGGTGTCGGTGGGCACCACGAAACCGCGGACCCCGTCGTCGGTGCGCGCCCACACCACGGCGACGTCCGCGACCGACCCGTTGGTGATCCACATCTTGGTGCCGCGCAGGATCCAGTCGTCGCCGTCGCGGCGGGCGTTGGTGCGCATCCCGGCGGGGTTGGAACCGAAGTCGGGCTCGGTCAGACCGAAGCAGCCGAGGGCCTCGCCCGCCGCCATCGACGGCAGCCACCGCTGCTTGTGCTCCTCGGAGCCGTACCGATGGATCGCGAACATTGCCAGCGACCCCTGTACCGACACCAGGCTGCGGATCCCGGAGTCGACGGCCTCGAGCTCGAGGCAGGCCAGACCGTAGGTGGTCGCGCTCATCCCGGCGCAGCCGTAGCCATCGAGGTGCATGCCGAGCACACCGAGACCGCCGAGTTCACGGGCCAGTTCGCGGACGGGGAGCACACCGGCCTCGAACCAGTCGGCGATGTGCGGACGGATCCGATCGGCCGCGAACCTCCGAACGGTGTCGCGGATCTGACGCTCCTCGTCGGAGATCAACGAGTCGAGCGCGAACAGCTCTGCGACGGTCTCGGTTTCGGTCATCGTCGGATCCTCCGGTCGATCAGGCGCCGTCCGCGCCGAGCGACTCGAGCGCGCTCTTCGCCTCGGCGAGTTGGCGGCTGAGCTCGTCGACCCGCTGCGCCGCGGCCTCGCGAGCCGCCGAGAGCACCGCCGCGACCGCCTGCTGCGCGGTGGTGTCGCCGAGTTCGGCGACGGCGCGTTCGACGGCGTCGGCCGTGACCGGCGCCGCCTTGCCGGGACGTCGCTCGCCGTGTGTCACGGTGACCGTCCACTCGTTGCCGGCCTCGGCGTGCAGGGTCACGCTCACGCTGGCCGGGTCCTTCGCGCGGCGGGCCCGCTTGGCGGGGGCCGGTGTGGTCGCGGCGGGTTCGGTGCTGGGTGCGGTCACGGGAGCCTTCGGTTGCGCGATGAGAGTGGTTGCGGTGGGCGCCTTGGCCGTTGACACCGACTTCGGTGCCGCAGGTGCCGGTGCCCCGGGTTTCGGTGTGGCAGCCTTCGGCGCCGCGGACGCCCTCGACGCCGCCGCTCGCGCCTCGACATCCTTGACGGTGCTGGGCCGCTGCGTCGCGGGCGACGTGGCCGCAGACTTCGCCGCCGCTCTTGCCGGGGCTGCCTTCGCGGGCTGCCGGGTCAGGCGCAATTCGTCTGCCTCGTAGGGCAGTTCGTCGTTGACGCCCTTCGGCCGGATCAGCACGGTGCTGCCGTCGATCGACACCACCTTGGCCGAGCAGCCGGCGGGAATGCCGAGGCTCGGGGTGGCGTCGATCAGGTAAACGGTCGCACGTTTGCCCGCGTCGAGTGCGGTGGAGAGGTCGATCAGGTCCTGCTCGGTGAGATGGTCACCGCTGCGTTTACGAGGTGGCATCTGCGGCTAGATCGGCCTGTAGCCCGCACCGACGCCGCCGTGCGCGTTGATGTCGTTCATGATGCTGTCGAGGTTGGTACCGAGTTCCGGGCCGAGGCACGCGAAACCCACGTAGGCGTTCACCATGCCGACCAGAGTAGTACCGCGTACCACGGGACTTCCCGAGTCACCCTCGATGACGCACATCTGCGTCCAGGTCTCGTGCGACTGCAGCAGGTCACCCCAGGCGACGCCGCAGGTGTTGCCGGTGCGCAGACCCTCCTTGCACACGATGTCCGGGAAGTTCGCGGGCGCACCGACATTGGTGATGGTGACCTTGCCGATGCGGTTGACCGGAGCGACCTTCGCCGGATCGAACTGGATCACCGCGTAGTCGAGGTCGGTGCTCTTGGCCACGAGGTGTCCGACCACTCCGGCGTCCTCGCGATGCTCGGGGACGATCTCGGCGCCGGGTTCTCCGCAGTGGCCGGCGGTGATACCGACCAGTCGGCCCGCGTTGTCGTGGCCGATGGTGGTCAGCGTACAGAGGGCCTCGTTGGCGAGGATGATCCCGGAGCCACCGCCGAGCACCGCCGGGGCCGCCGCGGCTGCAGGGCCGACACCGAGATATCCGAGAACGGCCGCCGCCATTGCGATCAGCACTGCAATCCTCTTGGCCATGGTTCGTCCCTCCCGGAGGGTTCGCCCTCGCAGGCGGCCGCCGTGCGCGGCGCGGATCGGACACCCACTGCGAGCGGACCTGCGATTGCGATCTTGTGGCGTGCGCTGAGTTGACGCGCTGGAACCAGTATCCGCGCCCCGGACCGTCTCGCGCATACGAACGGGTCGATTGATCGCCCGGCCGCGCGTCAACTCGCGGCGGCCCGGGCGTGCAAGAAGTCGTCGACGATCCGTGCGCACGCCTCCGGTCCGAGCGGCGGCAGCGTCGCCAGCTTGGTGAACACGATCGGTCCGAGCAGCTGGGACATGGCCAGTTCGTAGTCGACCCCGGCGAGCAGTTCCCGACCGGCCGCGCTCGCGAACACCCGGTCGAACGGCGCCTTGTACTGCTCGGCGATGTGTCGACGGAGCGAGCGCAGCTCGGGATGGCCGGGCGTGTCGTCGACCGCACCGAGGCCCGGCCCCAGGCCGAGCCAGCACATCGCGGTCAGCTGCATCGGGGCCTCCTCGATCAGGCGGGCCTGACGAGTGAGCAGCGAAACCAGCTGGTCCCGCAGGTCGAGGCCCTCCGGAACGGCCGAGGCGGGCGGGATCAACCGGCAGAACGCAGCGGCGACCAACTCGGTGCCGCTGTCGAAATGACGGTAGAGGGTCGCGCGCGCGACCTTCGCCGCCCGCGTCACGGCGTCGATGGTCACGGCCTCGGTACCGCCCTTGACCAGGAGCGCGGTCGCGGCGTCGAGTAGTCGCGCCCGGGACCGGGCCTTGCGCGGGTCCTCTCGGGATGCGGAGTCGGTCGGTTGCTCGCCCATGGCACCTCCGGTCGGGGTTGTGAAACTATCGGTCTCCAAACGATACTGACAGTCTCGTTGGCACCGGAGGCATACATGAGCAGTCAGCCCCACCCCGGCAACACCAAGATGTCCGTCCGAGAATTATGGACGCTGACCGTGGCATGTTCGGCGGTGGCAATGGTCATGGCCGCGGCCGCGGCGCTCTACTCCGCGTTGCCGGACATCGCCCTCGACACCGGAGCCACCCAAAGTCAGCTGACCTGGATCGTGGACGGCTACACCCTCACCCTGGCCGCCCTGCTGCTGCCCGCCGGTGCGCTCGGCGACCGGTACGGCCGCCGCGGTGTGCTGACCATCGGGCTGCTGATGTTTGCCGCCGCCTCCGCCGTACCGATCTTCCTCGACTCGCCGACGTGGCTGATCGGCGCGCGGGCCGCCGCCGGCGTCGGCGCCGCCCTGGTGATGCCCGCGACGCTGTCGCTACTGACCGTGAGCTTCCCGCCCGCGCAGCGGTCGCGGGCCGTCGCCATCTGGGCCGGCGTCGCCGCGTCCGGCGGAATCGCCGGACTACTGGTGTCCGGATTGCTGCTCGAACACTGGCCGTGGCAGTCGATCTTCGTCGGCTTCGTCGCCGCGGCGCTTGCGTTGTTTGCCCTGGCCTGGACCCTGCCGTCGTCCCGGGACCAGGATTCACCGGCCTTCGACATCCCCGGGGCGCTGCTGTCCAGCGCGTCGATCGGGCTGTTCGTGCTTGGCCTGCTCGAGGGCCCGATCCGCGGCTGGACCGATCCATGGGTGGCCGCCGCGCTGGCCGTCGGCATCGTGGCCGGGGTCGCATTCGCCGCCGTCGAACTACGCTGCGAACACCCGCTGCTGGACGTGCGACTGTTCGCGGTCCGCGGGTTCGGCGCGGGCGCAGCCTCCCTGACCCTGCAGTTCGTCGCGACCTTCGGCCTGTTCTTCCTGATCATCCAGTACATGCAGCTGGTGCTCGACTACACCGCCCTGCAGTCCGCGCTGGCGTTGGCACCGATGTCCGTGCCGATGATCGTCGTCTCCGTGGTCACGCCCTGGCTGATCCCGCGACTCGGCATGCGGGGGCTGACCGCCTCCGGACTCGCCCTCGCCGGACTCGGCCTGATACTGATCGGCAGGCTCGAGGCCGACGGCGGATACGGACCCGCCGTCGTCGCGCTGCTGATCTTCAGCTTCGGGCTCGGGCTGTGCACCGCGCCGGCGACCACCGGCATCGTCGAGAACACCCCGGACGGCAAGCAGGGCGTTGCATCCGCGGTCAACGACACGACCCGCGAGGTCGGCGCGGCTGTGGGGACCGCGCTCGCAGGCAGCCTGCTCGCGGCCAGCTACAGCCACAACATCGCGCCCGCGGTCGCCGCGGCGCCGGAGATCGCAAAGGAGTACGTGGGCAGTTCGCTGGCCGCGGCGCTCGAGGTGGCCCGGATAGGAGGCGGCCCGCAGGGCGAGCAGCTCGCCGAGTTCGCCCGCGGCGCGTTCATGGGCGGAATGTCGCACGCGTCGTACGTGCTGGCCGGAGTGATGTTCGGGGCCGCGGTGATCGTCGGCGCATGGGCGCCCGGCCGGCGCACCCCGGCAACTGTGGCCCCCGCCGAGGAGGCCACCCTCGTCGCCTCGGACACCGAGTGAACGGGCGCGTCCACTCGATCGGATCGACCGGTTGATCCCTCGCTACTGGGTGACGGTGAGCACCAGCAACGCGGCGTTGAGCGCCACGATGACGGCGGTCGCCGTCCAGGCCGCGAGCGTAGTGCCACGACGGTTGACGTGCTCGCCCATCAGTTCGCGGTCGGCGGTCATCCGCACCAGCGGTACCAGGGCGAACGGAATGCAGAAGCTCAACACCACCTGGCTGACGACCAAGGACATCGTCGGGTCGGCCCCGATGGACAGCACGATCAGGGCCGGAATCAGCACCACGGTTCGGCGCAGCAGCATCGGGATCCGCATGTGCAGCAGACCGTGCATGATCTCCGCGCCCGCCGCACAGCCGACCGACGTCGACGCGAGCCCCGAGGCGAGCAGACCGATCGCGAACACCACCCCGACCGCCGGGCCGAGCGCCGAGGAGATCGCGGCGTGCGCCCCCTCGATGGTGTCCGTCCCGTCGACGCCACGCAGCGCCGAGGCGGCGAGCAGGAGCATCGCGATGTTCACCGTGCCCGCGACCAGCAGCGCAGCGCCGACGTCGAGCTTGGTGGCCTTGAGAAGTCGCGGTAGGAGGGCGGGCCGGATCCCGCGACCGTGCCGGTCCCGCGCCAGCGCCGAGTGCACGTAGATCGCGTGCGGCATCACAGTGGCCCCGAGCATGCTGGCCGCGAGCAGAACCGTCTCGGCCCCGTCGAAGCGCGGCACCAGTCCCGCCATCGCCTCGCTCGTCGAGACATCCGTGAACGCGAGCCCGCTGACGAAACCGAGGGTGATGATCGCGAGCAGGCCCATGACCACGAACTCGAACGTCCGCTGGCCCCTGGCCTGCGTGGACAGGATGGCCATCGACACCGCGCCGGTGATCAGGCCCCCGAGCGGGAGCGGCACCCCGAACAGCAGGTTCAACGCGATCGCGCCGCCGATCACCTCCGCGAGGTCGGTCGCGACCGCGGCCAGTTCGGCCTGCAACCAGAAGGCCTTGCGTCGGCGTCGACCGAGCTGTTCGCCGAGCAACTCCGGCAGCGACCGCCCGGTGACCAGGCCGAGCTTCGCGGACAGGTACTGCACGAGCACCGCCATCGCATTGGCCATCACCAGCACCCACACCAGCAGGTAGCCGTATTTGGCGCCCGCGGTCAGGTTGGACGCGACGTTGCCGGGATCCACGTAGGCGATGGCCGCGACGAACGCCGGACCCAGGAGCGCGATGAGCCGCCCGAGCCCGGCCCCCCGGCGGACCGGCGGGCTCGCGAGGTCGACCGTGCGAACACTTTCCACGCCTCGACCTCCGCAGCTCGGACCACTATTTGATTCACCATATCAAGAAGTTCGGGACGCCTAACTTTTCTCGGATAAAAGGGGCGTGCGGTGACAGTTGTCACAGGGAGCGGACGGAGGTACAGTCCCATTACCTGTTACCTGTTGTTACATAAACGGCTTGTCACATCAATGCCTCGTCAGGTGAATGCCCCGTCAGGTGAACGCCTCGTCAGGTGAACGCCTCGTCAGACGAACGAAGGGTCGACATGACTACCGCTCTCCCCGCGCAGCGTCCCGCGGTCTCCGATCGCGAAGAGACCGCCCGCCGACTGCTGGCGTCCTCGGCCCGCAAGTCCTACGACCCGATGATCGAGGTCGACTGGGAGGCGCCGGTGCCCGCGGACAAGTTCGGGCTGACCCCCGAGTGGAGCACCCTCTACGGGACGAAGCTGTGGGACGAGATGACTCTGGAACAGAAGGTCGAGCTCACCAAGCACGAGGCCGCCAGCGTCTCCAGCGTCGGCCTGTGGTTCGAGATCCTGCTCATGCAGATGCTGCTGCGCGATGTCTACGGGCGCGACAAGCACTCCCGCCACGTCCAGTTCGCCCTCACCGAGGTCGCCGACGAGTGCCGCCACTCGGTGATGTTCGCCCGTGCCGGTGAACGCTTCGGCATGCCGAGCTACGGTCCGCACCCGGTCATCCACAAGCTCGGCCGGATCTGGGGCAACTTCTTCCGGGGCGCGAACGCCTACGCCAGCGTGATGGCCGCCGAGGAGATCCTCGACATGATGCAGCGCGACTTCATGAAGGACGAGCGCGTCCAGCCGATCACCCGCACGGTCAGCAAGATCCACGTGCTCGAGGAGGCCCGGCACATCCGCTTCGCGCGCGAGGAGGTCGGCCGGCGCCTGCAGGATGCGAGCCGCGCCCGGCTGGCCGTCGAGCGTGTCAGCACCGCCGCCGTCGTCTATTTCGTCATGAAGTCGATGATTCGCAAGGACGTCTACGCGAACGCCGGACTCGACACCGAGCGCGCGATCGCCGAGGCCAAGAACAACCAGCACTACAAGGACACGGTCCGCAAGTCAGGCGCCAAGCTGATGCATTTCCTCACCGAGTCCGGCCTGGTCGGCGGCCCCAGCAAGATCCTCTACAAGAAGGTCAACCTGCTCTGACGGCCAACGCCGTCCCGCATATCCCAGCTTCCGCATCGAGGACATTCTTCCCATGGCTTACGTGATCACCCAGGCGTGCTGCAACGACGCCTCTTGCGTCGCAACGTGTCCGGTGAACTGCATTCACCCGACGCCGGAAGAAGCACAGTTCGCGACCACCGAGATGCTGTACATCGAACCCGATACCTGCATCGACTGTGGCGCCTGCGTGGATGCCTGCCCGGTCGCCGCGATCTTCCCGGACGACCAGCTCAGCGAATCCGACGCCCGGTATGCCGACATCAACGCGGGCTACTACGACAAGTACCCGCTGCAGGAGGGTTGGAAGCCCCTGAAGCCGACCGAGGCCAAGCGGACGGACCTCGGGACGCTGCGGGTGGCCATCGTGGGCGCAGGCCCGGCCGCCTGTTACGCGGCGGAAGAACTGCTCATCCACTCGGACGTCGAGGTGGAGATGTTCGAGAAGCTGCCGACGCCGTGGGGCCTGATCCGGGCGGGGGTCGCGCCGGATCACCCGGGCACCAAGGTGATTGCGGAAGCGTTCGACTGGACCGCGGCGAAGGACGTCTTCCAGTTCCACCTGGGCGTGGAGATCGGCGAGCACCTGTCCCACGAGGACTTGATGGCGAACCATCATGCGGTGATCTACGCGGTCGGCGCATCCAGCGACCGCCGGCTGGGCATCCCCGGCGAGGACCTGCCCGGCAGCCACGCGGCGACCGAGTTCGTCGCCTGGTACAACGGGCACCCCGACCACGCACACACGCAGTTCGACCTGTCCGGGGAGCGCGCCGTCATCGTCGGCAACGGCAACGTCGCACTCGACGTGGCGCGGGTCCTCACCATGGACGTCGACGAGCTGGCGAAGACCGACATCGCAGATCACGCACTGGAGGCACTGCGCCACAGCAATATTCGCGAAGTGGTCCTGCTCGGCCGTCGCGGTCCCGCCCAGGCGGCGTACAGCACCCCGGAATTCCTCGCGCTCGGCGACCTGGCCGGAGTCGACGTCGTCGTCGACCCCGCGGAACTCGCACTCGACGAAGCCACCGACAGTCAGCTGGCGAGGGGTGAGCTGGAACCGTCGACGGCCTTCAAGGTGCAGCTGGCACGTGAATTCTCCGAGCGGACAGCGGATCCCACTCACAAGCGGATCGTGTTCCGGTACCTGGCGTCACCGACCGCGGTGCTCGGGACCGACCACGTCGAGGCCGTCACCGTGGTCCGCAACGATCTCGTGGCGGGCGAGAACGGCGTCCTCGGTGCACGACCGACCGGCGACACCGAGAACGTGCCGACCTCGCTGGTACTGCGCTCCATCGGCTACCGCGGCGTCCCGGTGCCGGGTGTCCCGTTCGACGAGCGGCGCGGCACCATTCCCAACGACCACGGACGGGTACTCGCCCATCCCGACGGCGCGGTTGTCGACGGGGTGTACGCCACCGGCTGGATCAAGCGCGGGCCCTCCGGCGTGATCGGCACCAACAAGTCCTGCGCCAAGGACACCGTCGCCCGACTGTTCGAGGACTTCCAGGCCGGCCGCCTGGTCCGCCCGGTGGGCAGTCGCAAGGAGCTCACCAAGCTGGTCGGACAGCGGCAGCCGGGCCGCATCGACTACCGCGGCTGGCAGGCCATCGACGCGGTCGAGCGGGCTCGCGGCGCGGCCACCGGCAGGCCCCGCGTCAAGATCACCGACGTCGCCGAGATGCTGGCCGCGGCGAAGACCCGCCGCCGGCTCCCGCTCGTCTCCCGCTGACCCCACACCCGCCCACCGCCCATGCGGCGCCCTCCTCCTCAGGGTGATGGGAACCATCATTCGGTCCAACTGGCTGTTGGTTCCCATCACCGTGTGGCGGCGGGCAACGGCTGATCTTCGAATGGCGGACGACAATGACGGTTATGCCCGCGCCGGTCCCCGACTCAGCGTCCACCCGCGAGCGGATGCGGATCCAGCGCCGCCGCGACACCGCACCCGAGCTGGCTCTGCGCCGCGAGCTGCATCGGCGTGGCCGCCGCTACTGGGTGGACCGGGCGCCGCTGTCGGGGATGCGTCGGCGCGCCGACCTGGTGTTCCCGACCGCCCGGGTCGCCGTCTTCGTGGACGGCTGCTTCTGGCACCGCTGCCCGGAACACGCGACGCAGCCGAGGAACAACGCGCAGTGGTGGGCCGACAAACTGGCCGCGAACGTCGCGCGCGACCGGGACACCGACGCACGACTCGCCGATGCGGGCTGGCTGGTGGTCCGGGTGTGGGAACACGAGAACCCGTCGCCCGCAGCCGACCGGGTCGAGCGGGCGCTGACGGACGGCCGCTAGGACGAGACCGGCTCGCGGCCGTGGGCCGGTCCGGGCTCGCCGTGCAGGGGCACGAACCGCCGCACGAGCATCGCCGTCACCGGTGTCAGGGCCACCGCACACGCCAACGTGATGCAGGACCCGAAGACCAGTCCGGCGGCGACGTCGTGCGGGTAGTGCACGCCGCTGACCACGCGGGACAGACCGACTACCAGTGCGGTCAGGACCGCGAGCACGGACAGCCATACCCGTCCAGCCGCGTAACCGGCGAGTACCACGGCGGTCGCGAGGGCGGCGGCGATGCCGGAGTGGTTGCTGGGGAACGACCAATCGCCGAGCGGTGGACATTCCGACAGCGCGTGCACCCCGGGGATGGCGGTGCAGGGGCGTTCCTCGGTGACTACGGACTTGACCGCGAGGGTCGCAATCGCCGACCCGACCGCACCGGCGCCTGCCGCGATGCCGACCGCGAGGGTGCGGGCGTCGCCTCGTCCCCACCACAACACCAGCGCCAGCATCCCGGCGAGGGCGAACAGTCCGGCTTCGGCGACGAGGTCGCTGAGGGTGCCCGCAGCGCTGGGCCAGGAGGCGGTGGCCGAATCGATGCTGGTGTACAGCGAGGTGGACGCCCGGATGATCGGGTTCTCGCTCATGTCCCACGGACCGAACACGCCGAGGATTCCCGCCGCGACGATGAGAGCTGCGAGGCCCAGGGGCCAGTTACGGGGAAGGGCGAGATGTCGGGCCTGCATTTGACGGAATCTACTCATTCAAGCTGTAAGAACGCTGAGAGGCGGCTTCGCCGCCTGTGAGTCCTTCTGGTCCACCACGGGGCCAGAAGGACTCACGGGCGCGAAGCGCCTATCCCCAGCGGGACTGGCCGCCGTCGAGCGGCATGGTCGAGCCGGTGAGGTAGCGGGAGTCCTCGGAGCACAGGAACACCACGGCGCGACCGATGTCGGCCTCCGGGTCGCCGACCCGGCCCAACGGGATACCGGCGACAAACTCGGCGGCCTCCTCCGGGTTCTTTTCCATCCACCACTCCAGGGCGGGCGTCACGGCGTGCGGCGCAACGTTGTTCACGCGGATGCCCTCGCGGCCCCACTCGGCGGCGGCGGCGCGGGTGAGCACGCGGGTGCCCTCCTTGATGGAGCCGTAGACGCCGTAGTTGCTCGCATCCCAGCGCACCGCAGCGGACGTCACCAGGTTGACGATCGAGCCGCCGCCGCGGGCGACCATGTGCGGGTGGCAGGCGCGCATGAATCGCAGCGTTGCGAGCGGGCCGGAGGCGAATGCCCGCTCGAAGTCGGCGTCCACGACGTCGAGCAGCTTGCCGGGCTTCGAGTCGTTGGCGTTGTTCACCATGATGTCGATGCCGCCCAGCTCGCTGACGGTCTGCTCGACCGACGCGGTGATGTCCTCGCCGACCGAAACGTCACAGCGGACCGGGATCGCGCGGCCACCGAACTCCTCGATCTCGGCGACGGTCTTGTGCAGCTTGGACTCCGTACGGCCGGCGACCGCGATCGCGGCGCCCTCCTTGGCGAGGGCCAGCGAGATGCCGCGGCCGATGCCCTGGCCTGCGCCGGTGACCAGCGCGACCTTTCCGTCGAGGATTCCCATGGTCATGCTCCGATCATGAAGTGAGTCAGCCGATTTCGGGGTGAGTGGCGATGTAGCGAGCCGGGTACTCGCCACCGCCGTGGACGGCGATGTCGGCACCGTTGACGTACGACGCCAGCGGACCGGCCAGGAACAGGCAGGCGCCGGCGATGTCGGACGGCACCGCCATCCGGCCGATCGGCAGCGTGGCGGTGACGGCGGCGCCGCCGTCCTCGCCGTACACCGACGCCGCGGCCTCGGTGCGGATCAGTCCGGTGGTGATGTGGTTGACGCGGACCTTCGGCGCCCACTCCAGCGCGAGCGCCTTGGTGAGCATCAGCAGGCCGGCCTTGGCCGCCGAGTAGGCGGCGGTACCGGGCTGCGGGTCGTGCGCGGACACCGACCCGATGTTGACGATCGCGCCACCGGTCTCCTGCTGCTGCATGATCGCGTTGGCGGCCTGCGCGACGTAGAAGGGGGCCAACAGGTTCAGGGCGACGATCTTGTCGACGAACCGGGTGGACACGGTCGCCGCGTCGGCGTCCGGCGATCCGCCCGCGTTGTTGATCAGCACGTCGAGCCCACCCATCGCGGCGCGGGCGGCCTCGACCATCTCCTTGACCGCGTCTGCGTCACGGACGTCGACGGGCAGGAACTCGGCCCGTCGACCGTCGGTCTCCGGCAACGTCTCCGGCTCACTGCGCGCGCAGACGGTCACCCGCGCGCCCGCGGCGAGGAACGTCTCCGCGGTGACGCGGCCGATTCCCTTGGTACCGCCGGTGATCAGGACCGACTTGCCGGTGAAGTCGGCGGGATTCGCGATGGCCACCCGCTCAGCCCGCGAACTTCACGCGGGCGCCGGAGATCGCGTCGCCCAGCTCGAAATCGACGGCGCGGTCGGTCTGCCAGCCACGGATAGGCAGGCTCTGGCCCGGAAACACCGGCGCCGCAAAGCGACCCGACAGCTCGACCAGATCCGCGGGATGCACGCCCAGTTCCCGCGCGATCGGCAGCGTGCTCGCCGCGAGCGTGCACAGGCCGTGCATGATCGGGCGCGGCTGACCGATGTGCGCGGCCGCCTCGGGGTCGATGTGGATGTGGTGCTTGTCGCCGAGCAGGCGGTACAGCGCGGTCTGATTGGCGCTGGTGACCAACTCGGTCGTGACCGTCGGCTCCCCGACCGGGGCGGCGGGCTTGGACGGTCCCCGCTCCCCGCCGAATCCGCCGTAGCCGGGCGCGAACAGCGACCAGGTCGCCACGAAGTACTCGCTCTCGACGACCACCTCGAACACCGCGGCAGCGCCCTTGTCCCAGACCTCGCCGACGCTGGCCTTCAGCGTGATCTCACCGTTGCGGGGCATCGGTGCAAGCACCTTGAGCTCCTGCGAGCCGTGCAGCGCCGTCTTCATGTCGAAGGCACCTCGCAGCCCCAGCTCGTCCGGCGCCCACTGGGCCAGGGTCAGCGCGAACGTCGGCAGCACCCGCAGCCGCTCCTCGAAGACGAGGTCCAGCTCGGTGGCCTGGGCGCCGACCGCGAGCGCGTAGATGATCGCGTCGCGTTCGGTGTAGCTGACCGTGCGAGTGCCGAGGTCGACGCCCCGCCACTGGCCTGCATTCAAAGTCGTCGTCATCACGCTGCTCCCAGAATCAGTCCGCTGGTCGGCACGGCGGTGCCCGCGGTCACCAGTATGTTCTCCACGTCGCCCGGCTGGTTCGTCGAGGTTCCGCGGATCACGCGGACGGCCTCGGCGACGCCGTTGACGCCGTGCAGGTAGGCCTCGCCGACCTGGCCACCGTGGGTGTTGGTGGGCAGTCGGCCACCGATCTCCAGGTTGCCCTCGCGGATGAAGTCCTTGGCCTCGCCGGGCTTGCAGAAGCCGAGTTCCTCGAGCTGCGGCAGCACCAGCGGGGTGAAGTGGTCGTAGAGGACCGCGGCCTGGATGTCGTCGGGGGTCAGCCCGCTCTGTCCGTACAGCTGGCGGCCGACCAGTCCCATCTCCGGGATGCCGGTGATGTCGGGACGGTAGTAGCTGGTCATCATGTGCTGATCCTTGCCACTGCCCTGCGCGGCGGCCTTGATGACGACGGGCTTGTTGGCCAACGTCTTTGCCCGCTCCGCGGAGACGATGACGAGAGCCTGCCCACCGTCGGTCTCCTGGCAGCAGTCCAGCAAGTGCAGCGGCTCGGCGATCCAGCGCGAGTTCTGGTGGTCCTCGAGCGTGATCGGACGCTCGTAGAACCACGCGTGCGGGTTGTTGGCGGCGTGCTTACGCGCGACCACCGCGACCCGACCGAAATCCTCACTCGTCGCACCGTACTGATGCATGTACCGGCGGGCGAACATGGCGACCCACTGAGCGGGAGTCGACAAACCCTGCGGGGTCATCCACGCGTAGGCGGCGCGGTCCGCGGTGCTGTCCATCGGCCGATCGTGCTGGCCGAGTCCGTACCGCACACCCGACCGTTCGTTGAACGCGCGGTAGCAGACGACGACGTCGGCGACACCGGTTGCGACCGCCATCGCGGCCTGCTGCACCGGCCCGCAGGCGGCACCGCCGCCGTACCCGATGCGGGAGAAGAACTTCAGCTCGCCGAGGCCGCAGTTGCGGGCCACGTGAATCTCGCCGTTGGTTTCGGCGGTGAAGGTGGACAGGCCGTCCACCTCGGACGGGTCGATGCCGGCGTCGGCGAGCGCGGCGACAACAGCCTCGCAGGCCAACTGCAGTTCACTGCGGCCGGAATTCTTGGAGAACTCGGTGGCGCCGATACCGACGATCGCGGCGGCGCCGGACAGGGGGCTGATCGCCATCATCTGGTCCCTTCTGCGAATGCAACGGTGACTGTGCCGGAGAGGTGGTTGCCCATGCTGTTCGCGCCCTGCACCTTCACCTCGACCAGTCCGTCCGCCTTGGAGACGACCTCGCCGGTCATCGTCATGGTGTCGCCGGGGTAGTTCGGGGCACCGAGACGGATCTTCACCCGGCGCAGTACGGCGTGCGGGCCCGCCCAGTCCGTCACGAAGCGCCCCGCCAGACCGTTGCTGGTGAGGATGTTCATGAACACGTCCTTCGAGCCGCGCTCGCGCGCCAGCTCGGGGTCGTGGTGCACGTCCTGGAAGTCGCGGGTCGCGATCGCGGTGGCCACGATCAGCGTGCGGGTCAGCGGGATCGCCAGCTCGGGCAGCACCTCGCCGACCGTGATGTCGTCGTAGCTGCGCCCGGTCAGGGCGGGTGCGGTGATCATGAGACGAGGTCCTTCCGGAGCATCGCAGCGAGTACCGCAGCGCAGCGAGGAACGCAGCGAGGAGCGGATGGACGGGCCGAGATGGGAGTCAGGCTCATCCGACCACCTCGACACCGGCCGCGATCTGCGCGCCGAGGCGTGCGAGATCGGACGCGGAGCCGCCGAGGGTGGCACCGATCTGCTTGCCCCACAACAGGTGCCGGTGGACCGGGTAGTCGGTGTCGACGCCCATGCCGCCGTGCAGGTGGGTGGTGCGGTGCACGATGCGCTGGCCGCCGTCGGTGGCCCACCACTTCGCGACCAGCACGGAGGTGCCCGGATCGATGCCGTCGGCGAGGTTCTGCGCGGCCTGCGACAGCGTCACGCTCATCGCCTGGAGGTCGATGTAGCAGTCCGCCAGCTGGTGGTTGACGGCCTGGAACGTCGCGAGCGGGCGCCCGAACTGGTGCCTGCCGTTGAGGTAGGTGACCGTCTGCTCCACCGCCGCGGAGCCGACACCCAACTGGATCGCGGCGAGTGCGAGCTCGACGCGGTCGACCAGCCACTGCGCGGCGGTGCCGTCGGCGGGGCCGAGCAGCTCGGCCGGAGCGGACTCGAACGTGACGTTGCCGCAGATCTCCCAGTTCGTGGACTGCGTCTGCTCGACCGAGACGCCCGCGGCGGCCAGGTCGACGACGAACAGTGCGGCACCGGTCGGCGTGGTCGCCGAGACGATCGCGCGGTCCGCGACGTGGGTGATCGGGACGACGGCCTTCGCGCCGGTCAGCGTCCACTGGCCGGCGACCTCGGTGGCCGTGGTCTCCGGGTCACCGTCGACGTACGGGCCGAACTCCTCGAGTCCGACCGTCAGGAAGCTGGTGCCCTCGGCGACACCGGGGACCAGCGCTGCGGCCTGCTCGTCGGTGCCGAACTCGGCAACTGCGAGGGCCGCGAGGGCCGACTGCCAGATTGGCACGGGCGCGACATGCCGGCCCTGCTGCTCGAGCAGCACGTACAGCTCGGCGAGGCCGAGTCCGCCGCCGCCGAGGTTCTCGGGCAGGGCGATGCCGAGCAGGCCGGTGTTCGCCAGTTCGCGCCAGAGGTCGCGGTCGATGCGCTCGTCGCTCAGCTCGACCTGCTTGACCCGGTCGATGTCGGCCTTGCTGGTGAAGACCTCGCCGGCGAGGTTGCGAATTGCTTCTTGCTCTTCGCTGTACTTGAAATCCATTACGAGTCCTCCCGTGCGGCCGGCCGGAACGCGGGCAGCGTCAGATCCGGGTCGGCGTCGATCCAGTCCAGTACCACCGGCATGTCGATCTCGACGTCGTCCGGCGTCACACCGGTCATGTTCGCGATCAGTCGGGTGCCCTCTTCGAGTTCGATCGTCGCAACGACGAGCGGGTACTCGAATCCGGGGATCCGCGGGTGGTGGTTGACGACGAAGCTGTAGACGGTGCCGCGGCCCGAGGCGTCGACGGTGTCCCAGTCGAGCGACTGGCACGCCCCGCACATCGGTCCCGTGGGGTGGCGCAACGTGCCGCAGGCGGTGCAGCGCTGGATCACCAGTCGGTGCTCCTTGGCGGCCTCGAACCAGAAGGCGTTGTCGGCGTTGAGCGCCGGACGCGGGCGCAGGCCCTTGGGCTCTTCCGCGGCCTTCGGCTTGAAGCGGAGGGTGCGCCACCGCTGGGTGGCGACAACCTCGTCGTCGCCACTGTGCGCATTTGCGGCACCGCCGCGGCGGTACGTCTTCAGTGTCGTGACGAAGTGCCCGACACCGAGACCCGTCTTCTTCTCCTCGGAGATCGACTCGATCACCTCGGTGAGCGAAACCCGGTCGCCGGGGCGAAGTTCCACGAAGAACTCGAAGTCCGAGTCGGTCGCGACGACGGACGTGAAGCCCTCGGCGTCGAGCGTGGCGATCAGGTCGGTCCACACCTGCGACGGATCGTTGTTCGCCATCTTGTCGTTGAACGTGCGCATGGTCCACACCTGTGCCATCAGCGCGGGCGCGACGGCCCCGTCACGTCCGGTGGCGCGGGCGGCCTCGTCGTCGAGGTAGACGGGGCTGGTGTCGCCCATCGTCTCGACCCAGTGCCGGATCATCGGAGTGTTGACCGCGTCGGGGCCCCACGTCGTCGGGGTGAGGACCTGTCCCTCGAATTCCTTGAGTGTGGTGAGGAAGTCGCTCACTTGACCCTCTTCTCCCGCACCAGGCCCAGGCCCATCGTGCCGACCATGTCGCGCAGGACCTCGTTGACGCCGCCACCGAACGTGTTGACCATGCCCTGGCGGGAGATCTGCTCGATCTGACCGGCCAGCAGCGCACCCGGCGACTCGGGCCGGATTCGTCCCGCAGCGCCGAGGATTCCGAGCAGGGTGCGGTAGACGTCGATGTGCGTCTCCGTGCCGTACGCCTTGGTGGCGCCGGCGTCCGCGCCGGACAGGGTGTCCGCCGCGACGGCTGCCGTCATTTTCCAGTTCAACAGGCGCATGGCCTCGAGCTTCGCGTGGGTGCGCGCGAATTCCTGCTGCACCCAAGGGATCTCGATGGCGCCATTCTCCTTGGCCCAGGCGAGGACCTGGTGCCACAGGCCGTAGGTGCGGCCACCGATCGCGGCGAGGCCGATGCGCTCGTGGTTGAGCTGCGCGGCGATCAGCTGCCAGCCACCGTTGACCTCACCGATCACGTCGGCCTGCGGAACACGGATGGCGCTGTAGTACGTCGAAGTCACCGTCAGGCCACCGACGGTCGGGATCGGGGACCACGAGAAGCCGGCGTCGTCGGTGGGAACGACCAGGATCGAGATGCCCTTGTGCTTGGGGGCCTCGGGATCGGTGCGGCACGCGAGCCACACGTAGTCGGCGGTGTTGGCGCCGGAGGTGAAGATCTTGTTGCCGTCGACCACCCACTCCTCGCCGTCGAGGACGGCGCGAGTCTTGAGCGAGGCCAGGTCGGTGCCGGCCTCCGGCTCGGTGTAGCCGATCGCGAAGACGATGTCGCCTGCGAGGATGCCCGGCAGGAAGCGTTCCTTCTGCTCCTCGGTGCCGTACTTCATCAGCGTCGGGCCGACGGTGTTCACGGTGACGAACGGGAACGGCAGCCCGGCCCGCTGGACCTCGTCGAAGAAGACGAACTGCTCCTCGATCGAGCGGCCCTGCCCGCCGTACTCGACCGGCCACCCGATGCCCAGCCAGCCGTCCTTGCCCAGCAGCTTGACGACCTCGCGGAAGTACTGGCCGCCCACGCCCTCCTCGCCTGCCTTGCGGCGCTTCTCCTCCGGCAACAGCGCCGCGAAGTACGCACGCAGCTCCCTGCGCAGTTCGACCTGCGCTGCAGACTCCCTCAACTCCATCGATGCACTCCCGTTTCTCGCGCTGTATCCACGTACACCTCGCGCAGGATCGGACGCTACGGAGCGATGCGGATTCGGTCCTGACCAGTCTCACTGAGCGGTAGACCGGCGTCGATGCCGGCGTCGCGCGGAATGAGGGCCGCAACGACGAACGCGCACACCGCGGCCAGCGAGCCGATCGCGAACACCGCCGCGTAGGCACCCGCCGTCGGGAGGGTCACGCCCGCGACCTGCACCACCGAGGCGGTGGTGACCGCGGCAACGACCGCGCTGCACGTGGAGGTGCCGACGGACCGGGCCAGCGCGTTGAGACTGTTCGCGGCAGCGGTCTCCGACAGCGGGACTGCCCGCATGATCATCGCCGGGATCGCCCCGTACGCGAAGGCCGCGCCGATCGAGGTGACCGCGATCGTGACGACGACCACCACGAGTTGATGCGGAGCCACCGTGCGGACGAGATTGGCGGTGGCCAGGACCGCGGCGCCGACGAGGAAGGTGGTGCGGGGTCCACGCCTGCGGGACAGTCCCGCTGTCACCGGGGAGAAGGCGATCATCATCAACCCGCCGGGCAGCAGGGCCATGCCGCTGCGGGTGAGACTCATCCCGAAACCGTATCCACTGTCCGTCGGCGCCTGGAAGATCTGCGCGCTGACCATGAAGGACGTGAACATGGCGAAACCGATCAGCACCGACGCGATGTTCGTCAACAGCACCTGCGGGCGCGCCGAGACACGCAGGTCGACCAGCGGTTGCCGGGTGCTCCCGCCCGCGCGGCGCGGCAGCCGTAGCTCGTAGACGCCCCAGCCGAGGAACACCAGCATCGACCCGCCGAACAGCCCGAGGATCGCCGGGCTCGTCCATCCCCAGCCGTTGCCTTGCGTGACGGCGAGCAGCAGGCAGACCAGCGCCGCGGAGAGCCCGACCGCTCCGATCAGGTCGAAACGACCCCCGGTCCGGACCGGGGACTCCGGCACCAGCCGCCAGATCGCGACCAGCTCGACCACGCCGAGCACCGCGGCACCGCCGAACAGCCAGTGCCAGCTGAGGTTCTCGGCGACCACCCCGGTCAGCGGCAGGCCGATGGCGCCGCCCGCGCCGAGCGTCGAGCTCATCAGCGCGATGCCGGAGCCGACCTTCTCCTCGGGCAACTCGTCGCGCATGATGCTGATGCCCAGCGGCACCACACCCATCGCGGCTCCCTGCAGCGCCCGCGCGACGAGTACCACCAGGAAGTCGTCGGACACCGCACCGAGCATGCTGCCCGCGACCATCACGGCCAGTGCCACCAGCAGCATTCGTCGTTTGCCGAACATGTCGCCGAGGCGACCGAGCACCGGGGCGCAGACGGCCCCCGCGATGAGGTTCGCGGTGACCAGCCACGCGGCGTTGGTCGGCGTCGTGTTCAGCAGCCGGGGGAACTCGGGCAGCAGCGGCATCACAATGGTCTGCATCAGGGAGACCGCGATGCCGCAGGAAGCCAGCGCGACCACCACGAGCCGCGGCGACGACGTCCGATCGGCGTGTGACGGTGCTGGCAACGACCCTCCCGAGGTACTTCACTCACTTGTACGCCAACATTCGCGCACCGGACCGGGTTTCGGTACACCCGCTCCCGCCCAGCGGACGGCGCGCTCGCGCGGGACCGCATACTCGGGACTATGGATGTTGTGGACCGGATGGCCTTGTCGGATCTCGTGGGGCGGTACGCCGCGGCGGTCGACAGGAGGGACGCGGCGACGGTGGCGGGACTGTTCACCGCCGATGCGGAGTTCGTGCAGCCGCCGGCACTGGTGCGGCGTGGCGGCAGTGCGACCACGGTGGGTGGCGACGCGATCGCGAGCACCGTGCTGGCCGCGACCGCGCACCTGGACTCCACGCATCACGCGGTGCACCAGCAGGTCCTCGACTCCACCGACATCGACGCGGTTGGGCAGACGTACTGCACCGCGCACCACATCTACCGCGCGAAGGACGGCGCCCTTCGGGACAACGCCGTCGCGATTCGATACCAGGACCGCTACCGCAAGACCGACGGCCGCTGGCAGATCGCGCGCCGCGAGCTGGTGGTCGACTTCGCCGACGACCGCGCCATCACCGTCCCTTGACCCTCGTCCTGGGTCCTGATCTCCGAGCACCCCTGACGGGACCTACGACCTCCCAGTGGACTGCCGTCCGGCGGTCCGGTGCGAATCGCGGGCGCGGGCGGCCTGCTCCTCGGTGACATTGGGGCTCACCCGCAGCTCGGCCAGCGGCACCTCGCGGCCGGACTCGCTGCGCACCTCGACCCGGACCGGATCGCCCGTCGTGTCGTCGCTGAGCCCGAGCGGTCCCCCGCGACCGCCCTGCAGGTACTTGTCGCCCCACAGCATCAGGGCCAGCACGGCCGGCAGCAGATCGGAGCCCTTCTCCGTGAGTACGTACTCGTAGCGGGTCCGCTGGCCGGGTTCCTTGTACGGCGTGCGCTCGAACAGCCCCTCCGCCGTCAGCTCGCGCAGTCGGGACGCGGCGACTGCCTCGGTGATCCCGACCCTCCGCGCGAAGTCGTCGAATCTGGTTGTGCCGTAATAGGCCTCGCGCAGGATCAGCATCGCCGAGCGGGTGCCGACCACCTCCATCGCCCTGCCGATCGAGCAGTGCGTGGCCTGCCAGGCCTCTCGGTCCGCCAGGAATCCGTCCAGTGTTGCCGCCTTCATGCCGCCAGCCTACCCCTGGCTTGCCAATACCAGAGTCAGTGTCTACGTTGCTGGCTATGGCAATCAATAGTCAGATACCCGCGGGGCTCGCGCCGGGGAACACCCGTGTCGGCCCCCTGCTCGCGGTCCTGTCCGGAGCCTCCTTCCTCGCGAGCCTCGACCTCTTCGTCGTCAACGTCGCCTTCGCCGACATCGCCACCAGCTACCCCGGGCACACGCTCGGCCAGCTCAGCTGGGTGCTCAACGGCTATGCCATCGTGTTCGCGGCGCTGCTCGTCCCGCTCGGCCGCTGGTCCGACCGCGTCGGACGCAAGCGCGGGTTCGTGGCCGGGCTCGCGCTGTTCATCGCCGCGAGCGCGGCCTGCGCCGTCAGCCCCACGCTGTGGCTGCTCGTCGTCTTCCGGCTACTGCAGGCGGTAGGCGCAGCGGCTCTCACCCCGTCCAGCCTCGGACTCGTGATCAGCGCTGTCCCCGAGGCCAAACGCGCCGGCGCCGTACGCATCTGGGCCGCGACCGGGGCAGCGGCCGCGGCCCTCGGCCCGGTGATCGGTGGAGTTCTCGTCGAGGCGTCCTGGCGGTGGGTGTTCCTGATCAACCTCCCGATCGGACTCGCCTTCCTCATCGCGGCACTGCGGCTGGTGCCCGACGTCCGGCCTGCGCGGGGCGGAGCCGGCCTCGACCTGTTCGGCGCCGCGCTCCTGACGGTCGGAATCGGGGCGTTGGCCTTCGGCCTCGTACAGGGTCCCGAGTGGGGGTGGTCGGACCCGCCGATCCTCGCGGCCCTCGCCGTCGCCGTCGTCTCGGCCGCCGCGTTCTGGCGACGGAACACCCGGCACCCGGACCCGCTCGTCGAACCGGCCCTGCTGCGGGTGCGCACCTTCGCCTGGTCGAACGCCACGGCGCTCCTGTTCAGCGCGGCGTTCGCGGCCGGGCTGCTGGCGAACATCCTGTGGCTGCAGCAGGTTTGGGGCTACTCCGCACTGCTGACCGGGTTGGCGATCGCGCCGGGCCCGCTGCTGGTGCCGGCCTTTGCCGCGGTCGGGCAGGCATTGTCCCGACGAGTGCCACCCGGGACCATCACCGCCGCGGGGTGCGCCCTGTGGGCTCTCGGCACCGTCGCGATCCTCGCCTCCGTCGGCCCGGACCCGAGCTATGCGACGCAGATGCTGCCCGGTTGGCTGGTCGCGGGAATGGGGGTCGGGCTGGCCCTGCCGACGATCCTGTCCGCCGCGACCGCCGAACTGCCCGCCGACCGGTCCGCGACCGGCAGCGCGATCGTGAACATGACCCGACAGATCGGCACGGTGCTCGGAGTGAGCCTGCTCGTCGCCGTGCTCGCACAGGGCCGGGCTGCCGGCGACGAGGTGGCCGCGTTCCAGCACGCCTGGTGGCTGATCGCGGCGATGGCCGCCGTCGCGGCCGCCGTCGCCCTCGGCATGAACGCCCGCACCCGAACGGCCCGGTAGCCGGACACTTCGGAAGGATCGGCCCCGGATTCCGGGGCCGATCCTTCCCAGAAACGCGGTAGCCCGCAACTCGCGGACAATGGTCGTATGACCGAGCGCAAGCCGTGGGACGTGCCGTTCGAGTCGTGGGTCGAGCGGCAGATCCGCATCGCTCAGGAACGCGGCGAGTTCGACAACCTGCCCGGCGCGGGCAAGCCGATCCCGCACCTCGCCGACGACGACGAACTGTGGTGGGTCAAGAACAAGCTGCGAGCCGAGGGCCTGACGACCGAAGCGCTGCTGCCGCCGTCGCTACAGCTGCGGCGCGAGGTGCAGCGACTGCCCGACACGATCGCGGACTTGCCGACCGAGCAATCGGTCCGGGACGTTGTCGCGGATCTGAACCGCCGCATCGCCGACTACCTGCGGGCGCCGAGTACGCCGGTCGTGCCGGTGCACAAGGCCGACGCGGACGCGATCGTGGCCGAGTGGCGGGTCGGTCGCGCCGACCGGCGCCACTGAGAGTGCACGACCGGGACACTGTCGAAGCCTTCGCGTGCTATCTGGCGAGAACCTTGCGGACGGCGGCCCGCACGCCGTCGAAACCCCGTCCCGACTCAATCAGTTCGGTGCCCTTGTGCACGATCGCGTTGATCAGCTGAGCGGTCATTTCGGGGTCCGGGTCACCCTCGGCCCGGAGGGACTCGACCAGCGGCAGCACGAGACCCTCGTGCAGTGCGGTGAACCTCGAGTCCCGAAATGACTGCGGGGACAAGCTCGCAAGAGCGCCGACGATGGCATGCTCCCCGTCTGCCACGAGCTGCAAGTTGGTGTCGACATACGCCCAGACCGGGTCCTCCGAACCGGCCATCGCCTCGACGATCCTTCCGTTCCACCGCGGGAACATGTCCTCGACGACCGCGCTGAGCAGGTCCTCCCGGGAACTGAAGTAGTGATACGCGCTGGAGCGCGCCAGACCCGCCTTCGCCGCAACCTCCGCGAGCCCCGGCGTGCGCTCCGGACTCTCCGAGAGCAGGTCGTGGGCGGCGTCGAGGAGGGCCCGCCGCTGCGCGGCACGGTGCTCGGCGACCGTGGCTGCAGCAATCTTGGGCACGGGTCCTCCTCGACGCTCGCGAGCGAGCTACTTGTGTGGCTGCAGTTGGCCGTCAACCATTTCGAGGATGCGGTCGCAGTGCACCAGCACGTCGTGGTCGTGGGTAACCATGATCGTAGCGACGCCCACCTCGTGGGTCTCGCGCGCGAGCAGTTCGACCACTTCGTGGCTGCGCTTGCGGTCGAGCGCCGCCGTCGGCTCGTCCACGAGCAACAGCGACGGACCGCCCATGAGCGCGCGTGCGATCCCGACCCGCTGGCGTTCGCCGCCGGAGAGCTGTCCCGGCCTGCGGTCGGCGCGTCGGCTCATCCCGACCGAGTCGAGCAGTTCGTCGACGTCGCGGCCGGGCCGGCCGGTGATCTTCGGAACGAGCCGCAACTGGTCGCGCGCCGTCAGCGCGGGAACAAGATTCCCCGACTGGAAGACGAACCCGACCTTGTCGCGCCGTAGCTTCGCCAGCGCGCGGGCGGGCATGGCCGTGACGTCGACGCCGTCGACGTCCACCGATCCGCTCGACGGACGACTCAGCCCACCTGCGACCGCGAGAAGGCTCGATTTGCCCGCCCCGGATGGACCGACGATCGCGACGAGCTCGCCGCGAGGCACTCGCAGGTTCACCCGATCGAGGGCGAGGACCGTGTAGTCGCCGTCCCCGAACCGCAGGCTGACGTCGGTCAGCGCGAGGCCGGTGGTGGTCGTCGTGGTCGTGGTCATCGGTTCTCTCCCAACGCGGTCAGCGGGTTGACACGGGTGATGCGGACGATGGCGACCGCGGCGCCCACCAGGCCGAGGGCGGCGAGCAGGACGGCGCCGTTGACGACCGGTCCGGTCTCGAGCGCGAACGGCATGCCACTGCCCTCGAGTCCGGAACCGAGGCCGAGCCCCAGTGGCACACCGACGGCGATGGATCCGAGCAGCACGACGACGGCCTGCACCAGCCCGTCGCGCAGCAGGAATCCGGTGGACGCTCCCATTGCCCGCAGGACCGCCAGTTCACGACTGCGCTGCACCGTCCAGATTGTGAAGAACGCGCCGACGACGAGGGCTGCGATCGCGTAGAGGAACGTCTTGATCATCGACATGGTCATCATCTCGGCGGAGAAGCCCGGTGACGAGTCGAACGACTCGTCGAGCGTCTTCGCGGACGTCCCGGCGGCCGCGTCACCCGCGGCGAGGTTCGGCACCGAGCCGTCGATGCCGCGGACGGCGACGACACTTGCCTCGGAATATGCGCTGGGACCGGGCTTTTCGCCAACCTTGGCGCCGGCGTGCACCTCCTGCCAGGTGCGCAGCGGGAGGTAGGCGACGTCGACGTGACCGAAAGTGCGCTTGTCGTCGGTGAATCCGACGACATCGAGTGTGGTGCCGAGCCGGTCGAGGATGACGGTGTCACCGAGCGCCACCCCCTGGTCACGGAGCGTGGAGCTGACGATGATGTCGGTGTCCGACCGTAGGCCCGTCCCCTCGGCGGCGGCGGGCTCGAGGAACGAGCCCGGTTCGATGCCGAAGAGCGTGAGGTCGACCGGGGTGCCGCTGCCCGTCTTCGCGTTGACGATCATGTTGCCGAACAGCGCGGCATCCTCGACGTCGGGCCGGTCGCGCCACTGCTGCGCCTGTTGTTCGGTCACGACGGACCGTGAGAACGCCGAGTCGGTCTTGGTTCCCTGCTCGAAGGCGAATGCCTGGATCGGCGTGCGCTGCAGGGCGGACACACCGTCATTGACCAGGCCGGACGAGAGCCCGGACAGGATCACCATCAGGATGGAGATCAGGGCGACGACCGCGCCCATCAGGAGAAATCGGGTACGCGCGAACCACAGTTCGCGCAGGGCAAGGAACATGCTTCGGACTCCACTGGTCGTCGGTACGGTGCGCGCGCCGATCGCAGGCGGATACCCAGATTTATCGACACGTTGCCGACATCATATCGACACCGTGTCGACATGATGTGTGACATGCATTACTACCGCCAGTAGTAGAAGTGGTGTAGGCGTGGACCCTTTCCGTTGCCCCGCAGCGCGATCACACAGCGATCGACTCCACCAGCTTCGGAGCCCACACGACCTTGCCCAGGAAGCGGTCGGCGCCCGGAGCCGTCGCCAGCCACACCGCCGCCGCGGCGGGAACCGTTGCAGGCACGGCATCGAACCCGCTGCCCGTGATCGCGTCGGTGCCGCCGCGGGCCGCACCCGACTCGGTGACCACGAAGCCGGGGCTGAGATTGAACGCCCGCACACCGAGATGCCGGTACTCCGCGTTGACGGCGCCGGCAAGCCTGCCGAACGCGGCCTTCGACGCCGCGTACGACAGCCCCCAGCCGCCCTCGCCCGGTGCAGCGGGCGGATCAGTCGTCGCCGATCCGGACACCAGGTTGATCAGGACACCCGACCCCCGCCCGACCATCGCCGGCAGCAACCGCTGGATCAGCGCGAGCTGGTGCAGGTAGTTGCCGCGCATCATCGCCGTGGCGTCGTCGAGCTCGATGTCGAGCAGCCGGTCCATGTTCCCGGCGGTCTGCGCGTAGGCGTTGTTGACGAGAACGTCTACGCGGCCCCAGGTTTCGAGCACCCGGTCGGCGGCAGCGAACACCGACGCCCCATCAAGCAGGTCCATCGGGACGGCCAGCGCGTCGACGCCGAACGCCCGCACCTCCGCAGCCGTGGTCTCCAGGCTGCCCGGCACCGGGATCAGCTCACCGCGGGTGCGCGGTGCCACCCGACCCTCACCCTCCCGCACGGTTCGCGCCGTCAGCGCGACGTCGAATCCGTTGCGGGCGAAGGCGAGTGCGACCTCCCGGCCGATTCCACGGCTGGCTCCGGTCACGAGGACGACGGGGCGGCCGCTGGGTCCCTGCACCTCGGGCGCGGACAACTCAGGCCCCGAGGAACCGCTGTCGTCCCGACGCCACGAATTGCGCTTCCAGTTCACGCTTGTCATCGTCGGCCATCAGGACGTAGTCGGGCTCGCCTCGTCCCTCCCAGCGGTACACCGGTTCGTCACATCGCCACACCTGGGCCTGCAGCTCCCGCTTGAGCACCTTGTTCGACCCGGTGACCGGGAGGTTGGTTGACACGCGGACGAACCGGGGAGCGGACTTGGTGCCCAGGTCGTCCTGCGAGCCCAGGAAGGACGCGAACTCGGCCGGATCGAAGTCGGTCAGATCGGAGACCTCGATCGCGGCCATCACCTGATCGCCCGACTTCGGGTCCGGAATCGCGTACACGCCGGTCGCGATGACCTTCGGATGCCGACGGATGATCCGCTCGATCATCAGCGCGGACGTGTTCTCCCCGTCGACGCGGATCCAGTCGCCCTTGCGACCGGCGAAGTAGATGAAGCCGGCCTCGTCGATGTAGCCGAGGTCGCCCGTCCAGTACCAGCCGTGCTTGATGCGGTCCGCGACGGCCTGCTCGTTCTTGTAGTAGCCCTCGAACCGCTTGGCGCCGCCCTTGTCGATCATCTCGCCGATCGCCTCGTCCGGGTTCAGAACCCGGCCGTGCTCGTCGAGCTTCGCTCGCACGCACTCGACCCGGGTCTCCGGGTTGACGACCGCGATCTCGTCGTGCGCGGGACGGCCCAGCGCCCCCTCGGGGGCCTCCGGGTCGAGCTTCACCGAACCGGCGCCCTCCGACGAGCCGTAGCCCTCGAACAGCGAGGCTCCGAAGCGTCGCACGAACTCGGCCTGGTCCTCGGGGGACGCCTCGGTGCCGAAGCCGCGGACCAGGGAGTTGTCGATGTCGTCGGCCTTCTCGGGCGTCGCCATCAGGTACGACAGCGCCTTGCCGACATAGGTGAAGAAGGTCGCGCCGAAGAACTTCACGTCGGGCAGGAAGCCGGACGCGGAGAACTTGCGCGCCTGCGGCAGGCAGACGGTCGCGCCGTTGGCCAGCGCCGGCGCCCAGAGCGCCATCAGGGCGTTGCCGTGGAACAGCGGCATGCAGCAGTAGTCCACGTCCTCGCGGACGTGCCCGTACTTGGCGGAGTTGGCGTACGCCAGCCGGGAGAGCCGGCCCTGGCTGCAGCGAACGGCCTTGGACATGCCGGTGGTTCCGGAGGTGAACAGGAGCAGGAACAGCGTCGACTCGTCCACGGCCGGAGCCGCGACCGGCTGCTCGACGCGATGCGCGGCGACCCGGTCCAGGTACGCCGGGTCGTCGACGAGGATGAACCGGTCCTCGGTCAGCCCGAGGTCGAGTCTGCGGAGCTGATCCATGCCGGCCGCGTCGGTCACGATCAGCTGGCAGTCGACGTAGCGGACCTCGGCCTCGAGCTCGGCTCCGCGGCGGGTCGGGTTGATACCCACGATCGCGGCGCCGGACAGTGCCGCGCCACCGAGCCAGAACAGGAACTCGGGCGTGTTCTCGAGCAGCACGCCGATGTGGAACTGCCCCTCGACCCGCAGCGACGTGGCCAGCGCTCCGCGGGCCGCACTCTCGCGAACCGTCTGGTCCCACGTCCAGTCCTGCTCCCGGGTCCGCACGCCCAGGTGCTCGTCACCCAGACGGTCGAGCAACATCTCGGCAATGGTGGCGCGTTCCAACTCGACTCCTGTACTCGGTGACTGGGTAATCACTGCGGCCGTCTTCACGCGGCCACGGGCGGGTTTGCGGGCTTCGGATTCAGCGCGCAACGGGTGCCACCGTAAGTGGCAGACTTACATTTGTTGTGGTGATGACACGAGCCGGCGATCGGCAATTCCGGATCGGTCATGAACAGCTCCTCGTACAACAATGTGCGCCGACGGTATCCAGGCGTTCCGCGACCGACCTACCGAGTCTCGGTCAGTGGAAAAGCCCTCCGCGGCCCCGGGCCCACATGAGATGTTGCTCTGCAATTCGTAGCACGTGAGAAAGGTCATACCCCGCATGACGACTTCCACCGATCCGCAGGCCTACCTGGCCGCCGTTGTTTCCCGACTGACGGGACCGGACGCCCCGTTCGAGCTCGTCGAGGAGGACGTCCGGGGTGCGCGGATGCCGGTGATGCGCGAGCGGAAGCAGGCCGTGCACGAGCTGTTGACGGCGTCCCTCGCCCACGGCGACCGCGACTACCTGGTCACCGAGGACCGCCGGCTCTCGTTCCGTGAGCACGGCGAGCAGGTGGCGGCCTTCGCGAAGGTCCTCGCCGACGAGTACGGCGTCGGCAAGGGCGACCGGGTCGGCATCCTCGCCGCGAACACCGTCGAGTGGGTGATCGCCTTCTGGGCGACGCAGTCGCTCGGCGCGATCGCGGTCGGGCTGAACGCCTGGTGGGTGCCGCGGGAGATCGAGTACGGCGTCGCGCTGACCACCCCGAAGGTGCTGATCGTCGACGCCAAGCGCGCCGCGCTGGTCGCCGAGTCGGACGTCGACCTGCCCGTGCTCACCATGGAGCAGGACGTCCCGCGCCTGATCGAGGCCAACCGGGGCGCCGAACTGCGCACTGCCGACGTCGACGAGGACGACCCCTCGGTCATCCTCTTCACCAGCGGGACCAGCGGAAAGCCCAAGGGCGCGTTGCACTCCCAGCGGAACCTGATCGCAGTGTCGGACTACCATCGGTACAGCGACGCCATGATCGACGCGTTCTCCGGCCGCGAGTACGACCCGAACCGCCCCAGCGACGCGCGGTACCTGCTGAGCTCGCCGCTCTTCCACATCGCGAGCCTGCACAACATCATCGTGCCGAAGGCCGTGTCCGGCAGCGCGATCATCATGACCCAGGGCGCTTTCGACGTCGACCGGGTGCTCGCGCTGGTCGAGCGCGAGAAGATCACGAACTGGGGCGCGGTGCCGACGATGGCGGCCCGGCTGATCGAGCACGGCAACGTGCGGAAGTACGACACCTCGTCGATGACGGCGTTCTCGCTGGCGTCTGCCCCGTCGTCGGTGGCGTTCAAGCAGCGTCTGCGCGAGGAGGTGCCGTTCGCCAAGAACTCGCTCGTCGACAGCTACGGTCTCACCGAGTGCAGCACCGGCATCGCGGTCGCCACCCCGATCGACGTCGAGCAGTTCCCCGGCACACTCGGCAGGCCGATCTTCGGTGTCGCGCTCGAGATCCGCGACCCGTTCGGCGACGTTCTGCCGGAGGGTGAGGAGGGCGAGGTCTGCGTGCGCAGCCCCTACGTCATGCTCGGCTACTGGGAGAACCCGGAGGCCACCGCCGCGTCGATCCGCGAGGGCGGCTGGCTGCACACCGGCGACTTCGGCCGGATGGACAGCGGACGGCTTCGGCTGACCGGCCGCCGCTCCGACCTGATCCTGCGCGGCGGCGAGAACATCTACCCGACGGAGATCGAGCAGGTTCTCGACGAGCACCCCGACGTCGTCGAGTGCGCTGTCGTCGGCGAGGCACACGAGGATCTCGGCCAGGAGGTCGCAGCGATCGTGGTGGTTCGCGCCGGTGCCACCGTCGGCGAGGAGGAACTGCGTCAGTTCGCGACCGAGCGCCTGTCGTACTTCAAGGTGCCGACGCGGTGGCGTCTGACCACGGAGCCCCTGCCGCGCAACGCAACCGGCAAGGTGTCCCGCATGAAGGTCAAGTTCTGAGAATGGACCTGCAGCACAACGTCGAGCGGCTCGCCGCGACCGAGGCGATTCGCGACCTGATCTATCAGTACTCGCACCTGATCGACCGCGGCGAGCTGACCGTGGTGGCTGAACTGTTCGCCGACGCGACGTACGGCCAGTGCGACGCGAACGGGATCCCGATCGGTGGTCTCATCGATCGGGATCCGGCCGCGGTGCTGCGCGCCAACGAGTCGTTCGTCCAGATGCACGGCAACCCACCGACCCCGGGCACCAAGCACGTCATTACCAACGTTCGGGTCTCGGTGGCGGACAACAACATCGAGGCCAGCGCGCACTCCTACATCACCGTCCTGCAGGGCACCGACGAGCTGCCGCTGCAGCCGATCCTGATCGGCCGCTACTTCGACACGTTCGGCTGCATCGACGGGCGGTGGCGGTTCACCCAGAGGCTGTGCCGCATCGACCGCACCGGCGACCTGACCGCGCACGCCCGGCGCGCCCTGTCCTGAACCGGGGCCGTTCCGACGCGTACTCGACGAGCGGGAACTCCCCCGGCCGTAGTCGACAGAACGGAAACCCATGGCGCCACTCGAGATCGGGCTCAACCTGCTCGGGGCCGAGGCCCTCTACGATGGCCGGGCACGGTCGATGATCGAGCTCGCAGCCCTCGCAGATCGGGCGGGCGTCGACCTGATCTCGACCGGCGACCACCTCGGGTTCAACGCGACCGCGCACGCCGAGCGGGTCCGCGAGCACGGCTTCGCGTTCGCGCTCGACCATCCGTGGTACGAACCGATTTCGCTGCTCTCCGCGGTGGCCGCGGTCACCGAACGTGCCATGCTCGGGGTGTCTGTGCTGATCGCGACGGTGCGGCCGCCGGTCCTGCTGGCCAAACAGATCGCCACCCTTGACGCACTGTCGGACGGTCGGGTCGCGATCGGGATGGGCGTCGGCTGGCAGGAGGCGGAGTACACAGCCACCAACATGCCCTTCGACGCCCGATTCGGGCGGATGGAGGAGACCGTGGCTGCCTGTCGCGAGCTGTGGACCAAGGCGCCGGCCACCTTCCGCGGCCGCGACTTCTCCTTCTACGACTTCCACTGCCTGCCCCAGCCGATGCAGGATCGGCTGCCGGTCCTGTTCGGCTTCGGTCCCAGTAGGCGGAACTTCGAGCGGATCGCCCGAGTCGCGGACGGCTGGACCGTCAACCCGACCGACATGGCAGCGTTCGCGGAGAATGTGGCGCTGCTGCGCGAGTGCTTCACCGAGCACGGTCGTGATCCGCACTCGGCGCGCATCCAGGTGTCGGTGATACCCGAGCGGGACGCGAACGGCACGGTGAATCTCGACGCGACCGCGGAGAAGGCACTGCGCTGGCACCGGGCGGGCGCGACGGTCGTGGTGTTCCGGCCCGCGGCGTTCGCTGTCGGCGCCGAGCAGGTCCCGGCGCTGGTGGAGTGGATGGTCGGACTCAAGGAGGAGGCACGGTGACCACGGTCGAGTCGCGGGAGCTCAGGGATCTGCTCGACAAACAGGCCATCTACGAGGTGGTGATGCGGTACTGCCGCGGCATCGACCGCCTCGACTTCGAGCTCGTGCGCAGCTGCTACCACCCGGACGGCATCGACCACCACACCGGATTCGACGGAACCGTCGACGAGTACATCGCCTGGGTGCAGCCGAAACTCGAACTGCTCGGCGGCACCATGCACGCCGTCGGAAACCATCTGGTGGAGCTGTACGGAGACGTCGCGATCAGCGAGACCTACTCGACGAACACGCACTGGGAGCGACCCGGCGGCGACTTCACCAGCGGCTGCCGCTTCGTCGACCTCATGGAACGTCGGGACGGAAGGTGGGCGATCTCCGAGCGGTGGGCAGTGCGGGAGTGGACCCGCTCCGACACATTCACCCACCCCGAGGCCACGGGTCCGCGCGGCCGTCGCGACAACTCCGACCTTCTGGCCGAACTGCGGACGCGACTGGCCGCGCGGTAGTGGTGGTACCCGTCAGCTCGCGAAGAGCTTCTGCAGGCTGCCGGTCGAGCTACCGGTTTCGAGCGTGACACTACCCACGCTGCTGCCGGGGGCCGGATCACCAAGGGTGACCGGCACACCCGCCAGCGGTGTGAGGTAGGTCAGCCCGTCGCCGTCGATGCACGCGGCCCGGACGGTGTACTTTCCATCGGCGAGCACCGCGGAGGTGTACTTACCCGAAGCCGGGTTCCCGGTCAGGGCCACGGCGTTGCCGTCGACCAGGGTGCCACCGGGATCGGTCACCTGCGCCCAGCACAGCGACAGGGACGGGGAGGCGACGTCCGCGAACGCCACGGTCACCTTGTTGTCGGCGCTCGTCACCGTGGCGGTTCCTGCGACGGTAGCGGAACCGAGTGCCGGATTGGCGATCAATGCCAGGGCGGCGAAGCCGGCGACGGCGCCCATACGGGCAATGCTCTTACGGGATGTCTTCACAGTGATCCACTTCTCGATGAGTGACCGGCTCGATGGAGCGCGAGCAGGCAGGACAGCAGACATCATGCACGCCATGCACGGCCCGATATCGAACTCCCGGAAATTGGACCTGTTTGTCCAGTCATACTGTCTAACAATATAGTTCAGCGTACGACATCCATTCACCTTGCTCACGATGCCGGCAATCGCGCGACGGCCGTAGAATCAGCACGGTGTCCAGCTCACAGGCCGCGTCTTCCGCCGTTGCCGCGTTGCGCGCTCGCATTGCGGGCGAGGTGGACGACGCCCCGCGTCGCCTCGCCGAGTACAGCTCGGACGCCTCCAACTACCGCGTCGTCCCGACCGCGGTGGTCTTCCCACGTACCGACGAGGACGTCGCCGTGACACTGGAGACCGCGCGCGAACACGACCTCCCGATGACCGCACGCGGCGCCGGAACCTCGGTGGCGGGCAACGCAATCGGACCGGGCCTGGTGCTCGACTTCAGCCGCTACCTCAACCGGATCGTGGAACTCGATCCCCGGGAGCGCACCGCGCGCATCCAACCGGGCGTCGTGCTCAGCTCGCTGCAGCGCGCGGCCGCCACCCACGGACTCCGCTTCGGTCCCGACCCGTCCACCCAGGACCGCTGCACGCTAGGCGGCATGCTCGGCAACAACGCATGCGGACCCCGCGCGGTGGCCTGGGGCCGCACCGCCGACAACGTCCGCGAGCTCCGGATCCTGGACGGCGCGGGACGCGAGCGGGAACTTGCCGACGACCTGGGCGTCGTCCCTGGGCTCGACGCGTTCGTCACCGCCAACCTCGCCACCCTGCGCACCGAACTCGGCCGGTTCGACCGCCAGGCCTCGGGGTTCTCGCTCGAACATCTGCTTCCCGAGCGCGGCGGGCGGCTGGCGCGGGCGTTCGTCGGCACCGAGGGCGCGTGCGGGCTGATCCTCGAGGCGACCGTCGACCTCGTCCAGGTCCCGACCGCGACGGCCCTTGCCGTCCTCGGCTACCCGGACATGCCGACCGCGGCCGACGACGTACCCGCACTGATGGCCGCGGACCCGTTCGCCGTCGAGGGCATCGACGCGCGACTGGTGGACGTGGTGCGCAAGCACAAGGGCGCCGCGGCCGTCCCGGAGCTGCCCCGCGGCGGGGGCTGGCTCTTCGTCGAGATGTCCGGGGGCACCAGTGCCGAGGCGGTCGCCACCGCGACCGAACTGTGCCGGCGCTCCACCGCGGTGGACACCCGGGTGGTGCCGACCGGACCGGAATCGGCCGCCCTCTGGCGCATTCGGGCGGACGGGGTCGGACTGTCCGGGCGGACCCGCGACGGTCGGCCCGCGTGGCCGGGCTGGGAGGACGCTGCCGTCCCGCAGCACCGGCTCGGGCGCTACCTGCGCGATTTCGAGGACCTCACCCGCGAGCACGGCGTGGACGGACTGCTGTACGGACACTTCGGCGACGGGTGCGTGCACGTGCGACTGGACTTTCCGTTCGACCGCGCGCCGCAACGTTTTCGCACGTTTCTCCTGGACGCGGCCGCCCTGGTGGCGTCGCACGGCGGCTCGATGTCGGGCGAGCACGGGGACGGCCGTGCACGCTCGGAACTGTTGCCGCTGATGTACTCCCCCGCCGCCCTGTCCTGTTTCGCGGGGTTCAAGGCCCTCTTCGACCCGGCGGGCATCCTGAACCCCGGCGTCGTCGTCGACCCGGCCCTTGTCGACGCTGACCTGCGGGTGCCCGCGGCCCACCCGATCCCGCCCGCCGGCGGTCACGCGCTGACCCGCGACGGCGGCGACCTCTCGGTAGCCGTGCACCGGTGCGTCGGCATCGGCAAGTGCCGCGCAGACACCTCCGCCGCCGGCGGCTTCATGTGCCCCTCCTACCTGGCCACCCGCGACGAGAAGGACGTCACACGGGGACGCGCCCGGGTGCTGCAGGAGGTGGTCAACGGGTCGCTGGTCGCCGAGGGTTTCCGATCGCCGGAACTGGCCGAGTCCCTGGACCTGTGCCTGTCCTGCAAGGCCTGCGCCTCGGACTGCCCGGCCGGGGTGGACATGGCGACCTACAAGTCGGAGGCGCTGTACCGGAGGTATCGTGGGCGCCCGCGGCCGCTGAGCCACTACACCCTCGGCCAACTACCTCGCTGGACGAGGGTGGCGGCCCTCGCACCACGATTTATCAACGGCGCCAGCGCATTCGGTCCGCTGCGCCGGTCCGGCCTGCGCCTGGCGGGGCTGGACCCGCGCCGTGAGATTCCGGGCTTCGCAACGCAGACCTTCCGCAAGTGGTGGCGTCGACGCCCGACTCCTGCCGCGGCGGGGTCGCCTGAGGTACTGCTGTGGATCGACACCTTCACCGACGCCTTCTCGCCGGAGGTGGCGCGCGCGGCCGTGACGGTGCTCGAAGGCGCCGGATACCAGGTGCTCGTCACCGAACGGCGCACCTGTTGCGGCCTGACCTGGATCAGCACCGGCCAATTGGACGGCGCACGACGACAACTGGCCGCAACGCTCGATCAACTACAGCCGCACCTGGAGGCCGGCCGGCCCATCGTGGGACTCGAACCGTCGTGCACCGCCGTCCTCCGTTCGGACCTGCTCGAGCTGCTACCCGACGACCCGCGATCCACTCGAGCCGCCACGTCCACCCACACGCTGGCCGAATTCCTCACCGCGACAGTCGGACCCGACGGGATCCCGTGGTCGCCACCCAACCTGGCCGGCCTGGAGCTGGTGGTCCAGCCGCACTGCCACCAGCACGCGGTGCTCGGCTTCGCCGCCGACCGTGCACTGCTCGAGCGGGCCGGCGCACGGGTACGTCAACTCGCCGGATGCTGCGGCCTCGCCGGAAATTTCGGCATGGAGCGGGGCCACTACGAGGTCTCGGTTGCCGTCGCCGAGACCGGACTGCTGCCCGCACTCGCGCAGGCGCCACCGGACGCCGTTCTGCTGGCCGACGGCTTCTCCTGCCGCACACAGGCCGTCCAGCTCGCCGGGCGCGAGGGCATGCATCTGGCGCAGCTGCTCGCCGGCCGGTAGTCGTGTCGCCCACCCGTCCGCGCGCCCGACAAAGTTGCTGACTATTGTCTGGAGGCACGCCCCGGACCCGGGGCACTCATACAAGGGGGAAGTCTCCGTGTTGGATTCGATCTGGGATCTGTTCTGGTACACGCTCGTCGTCTTCGCGTTCGTGGCCTACCTGCTGATCCTGTTCCAGGTCCTCACCGACCTGTTCCGCGACCGCACGATGTCGAGCGTGGCTCGCATCCTGTGGATCATCGGCCTGATCCTGCTGCCGTACCTGACTGCCTTCGCCTACCTGCTGACCCGTGGTCGCGGGATTGCTGAGCGCAACCGCGAGTCCCACGAGGAGGCCAAGCAGGCAGCCGACGCCTACATCCGCGACGTTGCCGGCCGATCCGGCGCCGCGCAGATCGCCGACGCGAAGGCACTTCTCGATGCCGGCACGATCTCGCAGGCCGAGTTCGATCAGCTGAAGGCCAAGGCGCTGGCCTGATCCGACGCCAACACCGAACGAATCGCCGGGCCCCCAACCGACCTCGTCGGTTGGGGGCCCGCTCGTTCCGTAGCACGGGGGAATCTCTTCGCGTTGGCCCGAACATCCCGTCACGGAACCGATCGGTCTGGAATGATCCCGGGTGATTCGGACCGCTCGGAATCGAGTTCCTCCCGGAAGGGGATGATGGCGTGAGCGTTGTCAAAGCAGGCTCGAAGTCGATTCGCACGATCTGGGGTTTCGCGGCAACAGCCTCGCTCGCCCTCACACTCCTCGGGGCACCTGTCGCGGCGGCGGCCCCGGACCCGGCGTCTGTGCTGCCGGAGCCGGTGGCCCCCACGCTGACCACCACGGTGGACGGCAACCACCTGACGATTCATCTCGTCAACCCGAACACCTCACTCGCACACATCGCCACCGTCTGCACTGCCGCCCTGATCAACCCGGCGAAGGGAGTAGCCCTGCTGCCGGACCTGGCAGCGGGCACCATCCCGCCGCTCGACCAGCTCGACCCGGCGATCTTCCAGTGGGGCCCGGCCCTGAACGTCATGACCCGCTTCGTGAGCCAACGGACCTGGGAGGTCGAGGACGTTCCCGCGGGTGTCTACGTGGCGATCGGCGTCTGCACCAACCCGAACGTCACCAAGGCGGCCGTCGATTTCAAGCCCGTGTTCGTCGGCTCCAAGATCGAGGTGGGCTCCTCGGTGATCCAGCTCGGCAGTGCCGTGGTGGACACTCCCGGCGCAGTCGGCGCGGTCCTGGCCCTGCTCGGCATCGACACCGGCAGCCTCGGCTCGGCCGGCGGCGAGGGCAGCTCCGGCAGTGCGGGGAGCTCCGGAAGTTCCGGCAGCAACGGCTGAATGTCGTTCGACCGACCGTCTAACACCGACAAGGGGAGGGCGTAGATGTCCACAACGCCAGGCGCGAGAGCGACACCAACCGCGGGAACGAACGCGTCGTGGCTGCCACTGATCGTGGTGGTGCTGACGCAGATTCAGGCCTCGTTCGCCGTGAATGCACTGACGGTCTCGATGGCCGGCATCACCACCGACCTGGACACGCCGGCGACGAGCGTGGGCACCGCGATCACAGCAGGCACCTTCGCGATGGCCGCGTTCATCCTGCTCGGCGCCAAGATCGGCGCGAAGTTCGGCACCCGCCGCGTCTTCCAGATCGCGGTGGTCATCCACGGCGCGGCGATGGCCGCGGTCGGGGTGAGCGTCAGCCCGGCCATGCTTTTCATCGCACAGGCCGCCTCCGGTGCCGTGATCGCCCTGATCGCCCCCGCGCTGACAGTCTTCATCGCGGCCAACTACCAGGGCGACCAGCAGGCGAAGTCCATCGGATACCTCGCGGCCGCCATCCCCGCGGCAGGCGTCCTCGCGCTGCTCATCGCGGGTACCTTCGCCTCCACGATCGGCTGGCGGTACTCGTTCGCGCTGATCGTCGCACTCGCCGTCGTGAACCTCATCCTGAGCTTCCGTATCAAGATCGTGCCGCCTGCCCCCGAGGTCGAAATCGACTGGGTTGGAGCCGCGTTCGCCGCCGTTGCCGTCATCGCGCTCAGCTTCGGTTTCAGCGGCCTCAACGCGTGGGGCCTGGTCCTGGCGACGCCGTCCGCCCCGTTCGAGATCCTCGGCATCTCCCCCGCACTGATCCTGATCCTCGCGGGCGGCCTGCTCACCCAGGCCTTCTTCGCGTGGACCCGCAAGCAGAAGCGAGAGGGCAAACCGCAGCTGTTCAACCTCGACGTCCTCAAGACCGGCGCCGAGCGGGCCACCACGCTGTGCATGGCGCTGATGATGTTCGTCGGTACCGCCGCGAACTTCCTGATCCCGCTGTACATCCAGATCGTCCAGGGGCGCAGCAGCCTTGCGACGTCGTTCTCGATCATCCCGTACACGCTGTCGATCTTCATCGCCTCGACGGTCGTCGCCCGGCTCTACAAGACGTACTCGCCGCGGCAGATCGCCCGGGTCGGCTTCGTGGTCGTCGCCGCCGGACTCACCCTGCTCGCCTTCACGATTCGGATGGACTGGCACCAGATCCTGGTGGTCGTCGGCCTGATCACCCTCGGCCTCGGCCAGGGCGCGATCGTCGCGCTCGTCTTCAACACCCTGCTGACCTCCGCACCGAAGGAACTCGCCGGTGACGTCGGCGCGTGGCGAGGCCTGGTACACAACATGTCCGGCAGCGTCGGCATCGCCGTCGCGAGTGTGTTCGCGGTGGGCATCCTGGGCTCGCTCATCACGACCCAGCTCGTGGACAACCCGACCATTCCCGCTTCGCTGAAGTCCGAGGTCAATCTCGACGACATCAACTTCGTGTCCAACGACCACCTGAAGGACGTACTCGATCGGACCTCGGCCACACCCGAGCAGGTCGACGAGGCGGTCGTGATCAACACCGACGCCCGCGTTCGCGCGCTGCGGACCTCGCTGATTGCGCTGGCCGGACTGGCGTTGCTGGCGATCATCCCGGCCGGCCGGATGCCCGGCGAGGTCGCGCTGGACACCACCAACGCCGCGCAGCCGCCGGGCCCCGGTCGGCGGCCGGGGAAGAAGCAGAAGGCCCGCAGCAGGTAGCGGCACCGTCGCGATCGCGGTGCTCGTCGGTACCCGCCTGCTGCCGAACTGCACACCCGCGACGACGACGGCCAACATGACGATCCTCGGTCCGGGCAGCTATCGGTTCGGCGACTACTGGCGCATGGGTCGGGCCATGACGGCGTGGTTCCTGGTGGTCGCGGTGGTGGTGATCCCGATCTTCTGGCGGTTCTGAGCCACGTTCCTCGCCGAAGTGGACGGCCAGATCCGCCCCGAACGACTGTATTGGTCGGCGAAATCAATCTGTACAGATCGTGCAGTCTGTACAGATTGCACGATCTGTACAGAATGAATTTGCGCCCGGATCAGTACTTTCCGAGCCGACCGGCAATCCGCGGGCATCCGACCGCGCCTGGGTCTGACGCCGACGAGTTGCTTCCTCGCATCCCGTTCCTCGCATCCCGGTCCCGGCACGCGCCCGCGCTGTTAGCGTCGATCGTGAGGAGATCGGCTCCGCGGACCGGCGCTCGCCGGAGTCTGGAGGACAGATCGTGCTGATCGGACCCAAGGCAGCGCCCCGCCGGCCTGCGTACGCACGTCAGCATCGCCGGCAGGCACTGACTGTCGCGCTGGCCGTCGTCCTCGGGCTGACCGCCGCCGCGTGTTCGGGTGCCACTACGAGCAACGACGCCGCCTCCTCCACCACAGTCTCGGGACCCGAGCAGCAACAGGTCGAGGCCATCGCCAGGGACGCGATGACGAAGTACAACCTGAAGTCGCTCATCGTGCGGGTGACCACCGATGGGCAGGACACCTACACCGGTGCTCTCGGCGAATCGATGACAGGTGTACCCGCAACGCCGGACATGCAGGTACGCAACGGATTCGTCGCGTACACCTACCTCACGACGATGCTGTTGCAGTTCGTCGACCAGAAGAAGATCAGCCTCGACGACAGGCTGTCGAAGTACCTGCCGGACCTGCCCCAGGCGGACGCCGTCACCATCGAGATGCTCGCCAACTCCACGTCCGGCTACGCCGACTACGTCTACCAGCCCGCGGTCACCGACGGCACATACCTGGACCCGTTCCGGCAGTGGACGACCGGGGAGCTGATCACGATCGGCACGTCCGCGCCGCCGACCTTCCCACCCGGCACCAACTGGGCCTACTCCCACACGAACTACGCGATTCTCGGCACCGTGCTGGCGAAGGTGGGCGGTAAACCGCTGAGCGAGTTGATGTCCGAGTACATCGTCGGCCCGATGGGACTCAAGCACACCCACGGTTCGGACACCCCGCAGATCCCCGAACCGGTACTGCACACCTTCAGCTCCGAGCGCCGCGAGACGCTCGGCGTCCCACCGGACAAACCGTTCTACGAGGAGTCGACGTTCTGGAACCCGTCCTGGACGGCCCCGGAGGGCGCACTGCAGACCACCGACGTCACGGACCTCACCACCTCGATCCAGGCGGTCGGGGAGGGCACACTGCTCTCCCCCGAGTCGCACCGGGCCCAGGTCGACCCGAACCTGGCCGGCTTCGGCCACCCCGCACAGGGCTGCGCCGCGTGCGCGCAGAACACCGCCGAGCACTCGTTCGGGATGGCGGTACTGCTGCAGGGACCGTGGATCGGTGGAAACAAGCTGTACGCCGGCAGCGGAGCGATCGTCGGGTACCTGCCGCCGAAGAAGCTCGCAATCGCGGTCGTCACCAGCTATCAGCCGGCCGGGTTCGATGACCAGGGCAACGTCAAGGATGCCGGTGCCGCGGTCCTGGCGTCACTGAGCAAGGCCCTGGCGCCGGACAGCCCCCTCCCGGGGTGACCCGGCGGACGCGTTCAGTCCACCTGCGGCGCCCACTGCACGCCGTTGATGTGCCCGCCGCCGTCGACGAACAGCGTGTTGCCGGTGAGGTAACGAGACTCGTCGCTCGCCAGGAAGGCGGCGACCGGACCGATGTCGTCGAGTGGGTCGCCGATGCGTCCCATCGGGTTCGCCGAGGCCATCGACGCCGCCATCTGCGGGTTCGCGTCGGCCACCCGCTTGTACGCCGCGCTCTGCGCACCGGGACAGATCACGTTGCAGCACACCTGGTTCGGCGCCCACTCGCGGGCGGCGGTCCGGGTCAGTGCGCGCAGGGCCTCCTTGGCGGCGTTGTACGCGACCGAGTACATGTGGGCATTGACTCCGTTGAGACTGGCCAGGTTGATCACCCTCCCGGTGCCGCGCTTCTCCAGTTCCGGGAAGGCGCGCTGCATCGCCCAGAATGCGGCCATCACCCCCATGTCGAAGCCGGCCGTCATGGTGTCGGGATCGGTCTTCTCGAGCCGCGCGTAGCCGAACGAGCGCCAAGCGTTGTTCACGAGAATGTCGAGTTGGCCGAACTCCGCGACCGCGGCATCCACCATGGCCTCGACCTGATCGCGATCGGTGACGTCGGTGCGCACGAACGTCGCTCGCACACCCCATCTTTCGGTCAGCCACCGCACGGTCTCCGCGCCCGCGGCCTCGTCGATCTCCGCGACCAGCACGTCCGCGCCCTCGCGGGCCAACGCACCCGCGATGCCCCGGCCGATCCCCATGCCGGCGCCGGTCACGATCGCCGCGCGCCCGTCCAACTTTCCCATGTCTTCTCCCAAAGTCAGAAACGGGTGAAGGGAACCATCAACCGGTCAGGCCGAATGATGGTTCCCTTCACCCAGGATGTGATCGTGTCCCGTGACCGCGACCCGTTAGCGGGGGCGCGGTACGCCCGCGTCGATGAACAGCCCCTCTACCGAGACACACACCTCGCCGGCGGCGTTCTTGATGTCACCGACGGTGTGAATCTTGCGGCCGTCCACCGAGATCTGCCTACCGGTGATCGTCAGCGGCTCGAACAGCGGTGTCGGCTTGTGGTAGCGCGTGTTCAGCTGCGCCGTCATCCCGGCCTTGCCACCCCACGCGTTCGCGACGCCGAGCACGTGGTCGAGCAGCATCGCGGACACGCCGCCGTGCACGCACCCCGGAGGGCCCTGGTACGGCAGCGTCATCGTCACCACACCCTGCACCGATCCGTCCTCGAGACCCTCGAGCACCAGGGGCGGCGCAATCGCGTTCTCCGGACCGGTGATCGGGTCGTGGCGAGTGACGCCCTCGCCGCTCCACATGTCGATCATCCGCTCGGCCACCTCGGGGGCATGCTCCTCGAGATGGTCGGCGATGCTGTTCAGTTCCTCCGCGACCCTGTCCAGATTCGCGTTGCCGCGGTCGGTTCGCAGCATCGCGTCGATCACTCGGCGCGCCGCCGCGGTCGCGCGGTCCACCGGCGCATCCTGCGGCGCCGACGTCAGCACCGTCCGGTGCGGATGGGTCGCGGCGGTCGGGTGGTCCCCGGACTCCATCACGAGCGGATCTCCATCGTCGCGTGGGTGAGCACCGGCTGCCCGTCCCGCTCGGGGCAGGTGGCCAGCAGGGTGAGGGTGTCGCCGTCGCGCCAGACGGACGTCTCGATGGTCTCGCCCGGGTAGAGCGACCCGGCGAACCGCACCGAGAAGTTCTGCACCCGAGTCGGATCCCCGTCGAGGACACCGTCGACGACGGCCTTGCAGACGACGCCGTACGACGCGAGCCCGTGCAGGATCGGCTGGTCGAAGCCGGCCATCTTCGCGAATGTGGGGTCGGCGTGCAGCGGGTTCAGGTCGCCGCTGAGCCGGTAGACCAGCGCCTGCTGGGTGCTGGTCGGCGAAACCAGCACCTTGTCGGCGGCCCGCTCCGGCGCCGCGGCGGCAACGTCCGGTCCGGCGTCGCCGCCGAAGTCACCCTCGCCCCGCGCCCAGATCTGCATCGCCGTGGTCCACAACGGGTTTCCGTCCGCGTCGGCCGCGGACTGCTCGAGCACGATCACCGCCGCCTTGCCCTTGTCCCAGACGTCGGCGACCCGCGACGAGATCGTCGCCGAACCCGACGCCGGGATCGGGGCGTGCAACGTGAGCGCCTGCCCCGCGTGCAGGATCTTGCGGAGGTCGATGTCGATGCCGGGCATGTTCATCCCGGCCGGCTTCAGTGTTCCGGCCGAAACTCCCTGCCCCGCAACCATCGCGAAGGTCGGCAGAACCTTCAGGCCCTTCTCGTAGACCCAGCCGAGCTCGGCGGGGTCCAGCGCGTTCACTCCGGCACCGAGGCCGAGGTGGTAGAGCAGTACGTCGCGCTCGGTCCAACTGGCCTCGCGGACGGTGGGGGCGGCCGACAGTGCGGCGCTCACGTCGATCGGCATGTGTCTATGACTCCTTGGAAATGGTTCCGGACCGGTAGAGCGTGACGACGCACGCCCCACCGAGACCCAGGTTATGTTGCAGGGCAACGGAAGCACCGTCGACCTGACGGGCATCGGCCTGCCCGCGCAGCTGCCAGTTCAGCTCCGCGCACTGCGCGAGACCGGTGGCACCGAGCGGGTGGCCCTTCGAGATCAGGCCACCGGACGGGTTGACCACCCAGCGGCCGCCGTACGTGGTGGCGCCGGACTCGACCAGCTTGCCGCCCTCACCGGGGGCACACAGGCCGAGGCCCTCGTAGGTGATGATCTCGTTGATCGCGAAGCAGTCGTGCAGTTCGATCACGTCGACGTCGTCGATCGTCAGACCCGACTCGGCGAACACCTGCTCGGCAGCCGCGCGGGTCATCGGAGCACCCACGACGTCGATCATCGACTGCTCCGCAAACGCCTCGGCGGTGTCGGTGGTGAGCGCCTGCGCGACGATCTCGATCGCCTGGTCCTCGAGTCCGTGTTCGCGGACGAACTTCTCGCTGACGACCACGGCGGCACCGGCGCCGTCCGAGGTCGGCGAGCACTGCGAACGGGTGAGGGGCGCGTGAATCATCTTGTCGCCCAGCACCTGGTCGAGGGTGTACTCGTTCTGGAACTGGGCGTACGGGTTGTTCACCGAGTGCTTGTGGTTCTTGACCGCCACTGCGGCGATCTGCTCGGCGGTGGTGCCGTAGCGGTCCATGTGCTCGACCGCCGCGTTGCCGAACAGTTGCGCCGTCATCGGGCCCTTGCCCCAGCCGAACTTCGAGACCATCACCTTCAACTGGTCGTCGAGGGTGGTGACCTTCGGCATCTCACCGGTGCCGGTCATCGACGTCTTCGTCATCTTCTCGAAACCGACCGCCAGCGCGCAGTCCACGAAACCGGCCTGCACCCACTCGCGGGCCATCAGCAGCGCCGTCGATCCGGTGGCGCAGTTGTTGTTGACGTTGACGATCGGGATGCCGGTGAGCCCGGTCTCGTACAGCGCCCGCTGACCCGCGGTGGACGCACCGAACACGTACCCTGCGGCGGCGCGCTGGACCTGCGAGTAGTCGATACCGGCGTCCGCGAGCGCCTTGCCCACGGCCTCCGTCACCATGTCCGGGTACTCCCAGTCACGGCTCTCGATCTTCTCGAACTTGGTCATGCCGACGCCGACCACAAAGGTACGGTTCATGTGCTGTGTGCCTACTTCCCTGGTTCAGGATCGCGAGGCAGACCGAGGATCCGCTCGCCGATGATGTTCAACTGAACATTCGTCGTACCACCAGCGATGGACATGCACTGCGAATTCAGGAACATCTGCGTCGCCGAGGTGCGTCCCTGATCGCCGAGCAGGGACGACGGTCCCGCCCAGTCCATCGCGACCTCCCACGTCTGCTGGATGTGCTCGACTCCGAGGAGCTTCGCGACGGACGACTCGGCGCCCGGCTGTGCACCGGTCAGGGACCGCAGCGTGGTGCGCAGGCCCATGAGGCCACCGGACTGCGCGTCGCACAGCACCTGCCCGAGCACGGTGCGCTGCTCGTCGTCGATGCCGCCGGGCAGGCTGCTGCCGAGCGCGACGAGCGCTTCGCCGCCGTCACCGAGGGACGATCCGCCGGTCATCGAGACCCGCTCGTTGGCGAGGGTGGTGCGGGCCAGCTTCCAGCCGTCACCCGGCTGGCCGACGAGGCAGTCGTCGGGCACGAACACGTCGTCGAGGAACACCTCGTTGAACAGTGCCTCGCCGGTGATCTCACGCAGCGGACGGATGTCGAGGCCGCTGTTCTTGATGTCGATCAGGAAGTACGACAGGCCCTTGTGCTTGGCGGCGTCACCGTCGGTGCGCGCCAGGCAGATTCCCCAGTCCGCTTCCCGGGCCATCGACGTCCACACCTTCTGGCCGTTGAGCTTCCAGCCACCCTCGACCTTGGTGGCCTTGGTGGACAGGCTCGCGAGATCGGAGCCCGCTCCTGGCTCGGAGAACAACTGGCACCAGACGATGTCGCCGCGCAGCGACTGCGGGACGAACCTCTGCAGCTGCTCCGCGTTGCCGTGCGCGATCAGGGTGGGGATCACCCAGTTGCCGATGATCATGTCGTGCGGCTTGACCTTGGCCGCGCGCAGTTCCTCGGCGATGACCAGCTGGGTGACAGCGTCCGCGCTCTTGCCCCACGGCGCGGGCAGATGCGGCGACGTGTAGCCCCGCTCGGCCAGGTATGCCTTGCGCTCGGCGCCTTCGAGAGCCTTGGCCAGCTCGAGCTCCGCGCGGACGTCGGCGCGGATCTGCTCCGCCTCTGCGGGCAGGTCGATGCTCAGCACTCGGCGTGCGCCCTCGAGCGTGAGGCTCGCGACCCGTCGCCGCCAGGATGAGGTGGAGCCGAGCAGGATTCGCAGCGACTGCGCGCGACGCATGTACAGGTGCGCGTCGTGCTCCCACGTGTAACCGATGCCGCCGAGGACCTGGATGCAGTCCTTGGTCACCTGGAGCGCGGCCTCGGGCGCGACGGACGCGGCGACGGCGGCGGCGAGCGACGACTCGGCGGCCGAGACGTCCTCGCCCAGTGCGCGGGCGGCGTCCCACGCGGTGACGCGGGCCTGCTCGGTGCGGCCGAGCATCCGGGCAATCTTGTGCTTGACGCCCTGGAACTGGCCGATGACCCGGCCGAACTGCTGACGCACCCGTGCGTAGTCGGCGGCGGCGGTGGTGGCCCAGTCCGCGAGACCCGACGCCTCGGCGGCGAACAGGGTGGCGGCGATGTCGACGGCACGCTGTGCGGCGAGGGTGAGCACGTCACCGTCGGCCAGCGCGATGCCGTCCGCCGTGATCTCGGCGTTGCGGCGGACCACGTCGTGGCTGGGCAGTTCGGTGATGTCCAGGCGATCGCGGTCGACGACGACGAATGCGAGCTCGCCCGCGTCGTCCGCCGCGAGCAGGAAGACGTCGCCGACCTGGCCGCCCAGGATCAGGCTCGACGTGCCGGACAGGGTGACATCGTCACCGTCGCGGACGATGCGCAGCCCGCCGGGCTGCAGCGCGACCGCGCCGAACAGCGAGCCGTCGGCCAGGCCCTCGAGCTCGCCCGTGCGTCCGGCCTCGTGCAGCACCGCGGAGACGACGACGGTGGGCAGGAACGGTCCCGGCACCATCGCGCGGCCGAGTTCCTCTGCGACGATGGCGGTTTCGAGCACGGTGAAGCCGGCGCCGCCGACCTCCTCGGGCAGGTGCAGGCCCAGCATGCCGAGCTCGGCGAGGGAACCCCAGTAGGTCGGGCGAACCTCGACCTTGGCCTCGACGGCCTCCCGGATCACCTCGGGGGTCGCGTGGCGTGCCGCCCAGCCGCGCACGGAGTCGCGGAGCTCGCGGTCTTCGTCACTCAGTCCAATAGTCATGAATGGATCCTTAAGTAGAAGAAATTCTAGCCGTTTGCGTCGACCTCACCGAGTGAACGGACCGTTCAGGCTCCTGGAGGACCTGAACGGTCCGTTCACGCCGCGGTGGGGGTCGAACAACGGGAGGTCAGATGCGCTCGATGATGGTGGCGGTCGAGAGGGCGCCGCCGGCGCACATGGTGATCAGCGCGGTGGACTTGTCGGACCGCTCGAGCTCGTGCAGCGCGGTGGTGATCAGGCGCGAGCCGGTCGAGCCGACCGGGTGACCGAGGGCGATGGCACCGCCGTTGACGTTGACCTTCGACATGTCGGCCTTGTGCACCTGCGCCCAGGACAGCACCACGGAGGCGAAGGCCTCGTTGATCTCGACGATGTCGATGTCGCCGAGGGACATTCCGGTGCGCTCGAGCACCGCACGGGTGGAGTCGATCGGGCCGTCGAGGTGGTAGTACGGGTCCGAGCCGACGAGGGTCGAGGCCAGGATCCGGGCGCGCGGGCGCAGCCCGGACTCGCGGGCCTTGTCCTCGCTCATCAGGAGCACCGCTGCGGCACCGTCGCTGATCTGCGACGAGTTGCCGGCGGTGTGGATGCCGCCCTCGATGACCGGCTTGAGGCCGGCGAGGCCCTCGGCGGTGGTCTCGCGCAGGCCGCCGTCGCGGGTCACGTCCACGAACTCGCCGGTCGGGGCGAAGGTCTCCTTGTCGATGACCGGCGCCTTGACCGGCACGATCTCGCGGTCGAAGCGGCCCTCGGCCCACGCGACGGCGGCGCGACGCTGCGACTCGAGGCCGAGCGCGTCGACGTCGGCCCGAGTGATGCCGCGGTTGGTGGCGATCCGCTCGGCGGAGGTGAACTGGTCACCCATGTCGATGGTCCAGTCGTCCGGGTACGGGTTGCCGGTGCCGGGGGCGTTCGCCTGTCCGAGGAACACGCGGCTCATCACCTCGACGCCGCAGCCGATGCCGGCGTCGATCTGGCCGGAGGCGATCAGCCCGGCGACCATGTGGACGGCCTGCTGGGAGGAGCCGCATGCGCAGTCGATCGTCGTCGCGGCGGAGGTGTACGGCAGGCCGGCGTGCAGCCAGGCCTGGCGGGTGACGTTGTTGGACTGCTCCCCGGCCTGGGTGACGGCGCCGCCCACGAGCTGGCCGATCTGGTCGGCGGGCAGCCCGGTGCGGTCGAGGAGCGCCTTCTGGGCGTGGCCGAGCAGCACGGCGGGGTGCACCCCGGCGAGCTGTCCGCGGCGGCGGCCGCTCGGTGTGCGTGCTGCCTCGACAATGACGACGTTACTCATGTTTTCTCCCCTGACGAAGACGTTTCTGAAACGTATTCTATTAATCGCCGGGCGGCAATGTCCGGGGTCGTCCCACCGAGCGAGATGCGGTGCTTCCGGCACCCAGGCCGGAAACAGACCGGCACGACGGTTTCGGCTCGCGGCGGCCGCGGCGCGACGGTACCGTCCCTGGTCGTGCACCCGAATCGTGGAGATCTCGGAATACGCAGCCTCTGGTGCGGTGACGGCCCTTCCGGCCCGACGACCGCACGCTCCACAACCCGCCGCGTCACCATCGCGGCCCTCGCCACCGCACTCACCGTCGCATCCTCGCTCGGACTCGCCGGGGTCGGCCAAGCCGCCGAGGCCGTGTCCTTCAACAATGGCTCGAACGTCGGAGACGAGAAGGAGCAGCAGGCCGTAGCCGCGGCCGTACAGCAGCACCTCCTGAGCATTCCTGGCTCGGCAATCGCGATCACGAAACCGTCACCCGACGACCCCGGAAAGTCGATCGTCACGACGTACTACGTCGGCCAGGCCGACAAGGCCACCGGCCGACTGGTCGGACCCGACACCCAGTTCCAGCTCGATTCGCAGACGAAAACCTTCACCGCAGCGCTCCTGGCCCTGAGGATCGCCCAGGGCAAGGCAGGTCTCAATGACACCGCCCAGAGCCACATCCAGGCGAACTCCGGCGCGACCGTACCGACCCTTCCGAGCCCGGGTGGACCGCCCATCACGCTGGGCGAGTTGGTCACCCATCGGTCCGGGCTTGCCGACTATCCCGTCAACCTAGGGGCCGGCTGCGATGCGGAGGCCACGTACGACGTCGCGAAACTGGGTGCCGGCCTGGGACTGCCCAACAGCATGGTCTTCGAGCCGGGAACTGATTGGCTGTACTCGGATTGGGGTTACGGACTGCTCGGTTCCGTGCTGACGACGCCCTTCGGCAACGCTGACTCGACGTTCGCTGAGGCCGTCGCGAAGGAACTGACCGGCCCGCTCCTCATGGCCGACACCAAGCTCGAGACGGAACCGAATCCGAATCTCACCGTTCTGTACGACGACGGAGTGCCCACCTGCTATCGCAACAACACTGCGGCGCTGGCAGGGGCCGGCGGCCTGGTCAGCACCGCTGAGGACATGGCCAAGTGGGCGGTCGCCACGATGGGCAGGGGACCGGGCACGCTGGCGCCCACCCTGAAGAAGACACTCGAATACATCGCACCGGGGAAGCCCGGGACCGACATGCAGATGGGCATGGCCTGGCAGCTCTACCCGGCCCTTCCCGTCGAGCTGCCCTACGCGTTGAAAAACGGATCGGGCGCGGGCTCACAGAGCGTCACCGAACTCGTCCCGACCACGGGATGGTCGGTCACCGTGCTCGCCAACGACGGGAAGGCCACACCCGTCGCCGTCGCGGACCAGCTGCGACGACAACTGTCCGCTGGCGGTGCGGTCCCCGCATTGCCCGCCGGATCCTCGGGCAACACCGGGTCCAGCTGGAACATCAACCCCAACCCGTTCGGCAGCTGAAACAGCCGACGGCGTGACCTGGCTGCAAGCTCAGGTCACGCCGTCGGCCGGTTCGGAGTCGGTCAGAACGGGTGCACCGGCAGCTCGCCGAGCAGCAGGTCGCACGCGATCCGCAGGTCGGACTCGATCTCGGGGATCGAGGTACGGCTGTTGAGGCCCGACTGGATCAGGCCGAACCACAGCGCGACCACCAACCGGAGCACCGTCGCGTCCCGCACCGTCGGCTCCTCGATCCGCGCCGCGTCGAGCAGCAACCGGTCGAACTGCTGGTCGATCTTGGCGACGTCGGGAATGGTCGCGGCGTTGGACGTCGCGGCGGACTGGATCATCGCCGTCGCGAGTAGCGGTGTCCGCAGCAGCGCACGGGTGGCCTGCAGCAGTGCGTCGTAGACGGCGTCGGACGGGCCCGTGTGAGCCCGCGACCGCCGGGACAGCTGATCCCCCATCCGCTGGATCTGGTCGACCATGACGGCAACGAAGAGGTGGGTCTTGGACGGGAAGTAGCGATACAGGGTGCCGATCGCGACGCCCGCGAGCTTGGCCACTTCCTGCATCTGCACTCGCTCGAGTTCCTTCTCCGCACCCAACTGGGCGGCGACCTTCAGGATCCGGCCGTGCCGCGCCCGCTGTTCCACCGAGCTCGGCTCGGCCGCGTCCCGTGCCTCCGCAAGCCTCGGCATCACTGTCCCCCACTTCTTCCACTTCCGACGAACTGAGGGTAGATCCTGACACCTGTAGAGGCTCGCCGGAGTCCGGTTCCGCTCAGTGGGAGCCACGCCCCTTCCGGCCCACAGCCTGCGATTGCCTGTCACCACACACGATGCGATGGAGGTTGCAGGAACATGCAGGACTGGACGGACGAATTCGACGTAGTGGTGGTCGGCTCGGGTGGCGGCGCCCTGACCGGTGCTTATGCGGCCGCTTCGCAGGGCCTGCGCACCGTGGTGCTGGAGAAGACCGCCCTGTTCGGCGGCACCTCCTCCTACTCCGGCGGCTCCGTCTGGCTGCCGGGCACGCAGGTACAGGAGCGTGCCGAACTTCCCGACTCCACCGAATTGGCCCGCACCTACCTGCGCAACCTGCTCGGCGACGCCGAGGCCGATCGCCTGGACGCGTATGTCGAGACTGCGCCCGTGGTCGTCGAGTTCCTGGAGCGGGATCCGAACATCGAGTTCGAGTTCCGCGCGTTCCCCGACTACTTCAAGGCCGAGGGCCGCCTGGACACCGGGCGATCGATCAACGCGCTCGACCTGGACCCCGCCACGATCGGCGATCTGGCCGCGAAGGTGCGCCCCGAACTCGACCAGGACCGCACCGGACAGGGCCACAAGCCGGGCAAGCTGATCGGCGGTCGCGCCCTGATCGGGCGACTGCTGGCGGCCGCGGCCGGCACCGGCAACGCCGACCTGCGCACCGGCACCGCGTTGACCGGTCTGGTCGTCGAGGACGGCCGCGTCGTCGGCGTCGAGGCCGTGCAGGACGGGAAGCCGGTCCGGATCAAGGCGACCCGCGGCGTGCTGATGGCCGCGGGCGGAATCGAGGCCAACGCCGAAACGCGCGCGGCGAACGGCACTCCCGGCAAGGCGGAGTGGTCGATGGGCCCGATCGGCGCCAACACCGGCGTTCCGATCGCGGCCGGCGTCGCGGCCGGTGGCGCAACCGCACTGCTGGATCAGGCGTGGTTCTGCCCGGGCGTGGAGCAGCCGGACGGCACCGCCGCCTTCCTGGTCGGCATCCGCGGCGGCATCGTCGTCGACGAGAAGGGCGAGCGCTACCTGAACGAGTCGCTGCCGTACGACCAGTTCGGCCGGGCGATGAAGGCGCACAGCGGAAATGACGCCGTGTCCTGGATGATCTTCGACTCCCGCGAGCGCGGTGGACTGCCCGGCATCAGCATCCCGAACACCGCACCGGCCAAGCACCTCGAGGCCGGCACCTGGGTGCAGGGTGACACCCTCGAGGACCTCGCCGCGCGGGCAGGCCTGCCCGCGGACGCGGTGCGCGCCAGCGTCGAGCAGTTCAACGACTACGCCAAGCACGGCGTGGACGAGTCCTTCCACCGCGGCGAGGATCCGTACGACAACTTCTTCTGCCCGCCGAACGGCAACCCGAACAGCGCGCTGACCGCGATCGAGACCGGCCCGTTCTACGCGGCCCGGATCGTGCTGTCCGACCTCGGCGGCAAGGGCGGCCTTGTCACCGACGCCGACGGTCGGGTGCTGCGCGCCGACGGCAGCGCGATCGACGGCCTGTACGCGGCCGGAAACACCTCCGCGTCCGTCAGTGGCGAGGTGTACCCGGGTCCCGGTGTGCCGCTCGGCACCGCGATGGTGTTCTCCTACCGCGCAGCCCAGCACATGAAGGGCTAGCCGACTCCGTCGGCCGTGAGTCCTTCTGGTCCCCCAGCGGGCCGGAAGGACTCACGGGCGCGCAGCGCCTATTCGCCCACGAACCTCACCGAACCCGATCCGCGTGCCGCCCGGGCCGGGCGCGCTCGCGGTGAGCGTCACCTCGTCACCGTCCTCGAGAAACGTCCGGACCTGATCGCCTACCGGCACGGGTTCGGTTCCGTTCCAGGACAATTCGATCAGCGAGCCGTACTCGCCACGCTCGGGCCCCGACACCGTCCCGGACGCCAGCAGGTCACCGGTACGCGCGCGGGCACCGTTGACTGTGGCGTGCGCCAGCATCTGCGCCGGCGACCAGTACATGCCGCGGTACTGCGGCCAGGAGACCGCCTGCCCGTTCACCGACAGCGTCAGGCGCACGTCCAGCCCCCACTGCCCCGACCCACGCAGGTACGGCAGCGGCTCGGGATCCTGTGCCGGGAGATCGATCCGGGCCGCGCCCAGGGCCGCGAGCGGTACCACCCACGGCGAGATCGACGTCGCGAACGACTTGCCGAGGAAGGGCCCGAGCGGGGCACCCTCCCAGGACTGGATGTCGCGCGCCGACCAGTCGTTGACCAGGACCGCGCCGAAGACGTGCTCGCCGAACTCGTCCGGACCGATCCGCGACCCGGGCGCCGACGGCACCCCGACCACGAATCCCAGCTCGACCTCCAGATCGAGCCGGCGGGTCGGTCCGAACACCGGCGCACCACCGCCATCGGGAACGAATTGTCCACAGGGCCTGACTATCTCGGTGCCCGAGACCACCACCGTGCCCGACCGCCCGTGGTACGCGACCGGCAGGTGCCGCCAGTTCGGCAGCAGCGGCGGCTGTCCCGGCCGCAGCATCCGCCCGAGGTTGCTCGCGTGCCGCTCGCTGGCGTAGAAGTCGACGTAGTCGGCCACCTCGAACGGCAGATGCATGACCACCGTGTCGGCAGCGTGCACGGCATCGGACCGCACCGACCCGGCGACCAGTTCGGTGACCCGCGCGCGCACCGCGGCCCAGGTGTCCGGCCCCCGCGCGAGGAACGCATTCAGGGTCGGCCGCGCGAACACCTCGTCGCCCAGCAGGACGGACAGGTCAATGACGTTCTCCCCCAAGCGCACCCCCACCCGCGGACCGATACCCGGCGCCGAGAACACCCCGTACGGCAGGTTGTCGACGCCGAACTGCGCTGCCGGACCGGCCTGCGCGGCGGTCATCGCGCCGGGCCCCTGCCCGACCACGTCCACGCGTAGGCGTGGTCCTCGCAGGCGCGTGCGCCCTCACCCAGACCGAGCGGACGGAAGGTGTCGACCATGACGGCCAGTTCGTCGAAGTAGTCGACGCCGATGCTGCGCTCGTAGGCGCCGGGTTGCGGACCGTGTGCGCAGCCCCCGGGGTGGACGGAGACCGAGCCGGGCCCGATGCCGGACCCCTTGCGCGCCTCGTAGTCTCCGGCAACGTAGAAGATGACCTCGTCCGAGTCGACGTTGGAGTGGTAGTACGGAACCGGGATCGAGAGCGGGTGGTAGTCCACCTTGCGGGGGACGAAGTTGCAGACCACGAATCCCGTGCCCTCGAAGACCTGGTGCGCGGGCGGCGGCTGGTGCACGCGGCCGGTGATCGGTTCGAAGTCGGCGACGTTGAAGGTGTAGGGGTACAGGCAACCGTCCCAGCCGACGACGTCGAAGGGGTGCTGCTGGTACACCAGCCGGGTGCCGACGACGCCGGCCGCGGTGCGGTGCCGCACGAGGACCTCGACCTCGGGCTCGGCGGCCGTGAGGAGGTCGTCGGGGCCGTGCAGGTCGCGCTCGCAGTACGGCGCGTGCTCGAGCAGCTGCCCGTACCGGGACAGGTACCGCTTGGGTGGCGTGATGTGCCCAGTGGCCTCGATCACGAACGCGCGCAACGGTTCCGCTCCGGCGGGGATCCACAGATGGGTGGTGGACATCGGGATCAGCACGTAGTCCCCCGACCGCGCCTCCAGCGGTCCGAACACCGTCTCGATTCGCGCCTCGCCGCTCTCGAGGTAGACCAGTTCGTCACCGATGGCATTGCGGTACAGCGGCGATTCCTCCGCCGCCACCACGTAGGACAGTCGCACGTCGGCGTTGCCGAGCAGCACCCTGCGGCCGGTGACCGCGTCCGTGCGGACGTCGTCGTGCGGGAGGTCGTGCAGACGTAGGTGCCGCGGCACCAACGGATGGTTCGGAGTGAACGTCTGGTCCGGCAGTTCCCACTCCGTCGCGTCGACAATCGCAGTCGGGATGTGCCGGTGGTAGAGCAACGAGGAGTCGGAGCTGAACCCCTCCTCGCCCATCAGCTCCTCGTAGTAGAGCCGGCCGTCCTCGTCGCGGTGCTGCGTGTGCCGCTTCGGCGGGACGCTGCCCACTCGCCGATAGAACACCATGACCGACCTCCCGAGGTCTCGGCGCCAGGCAGGCGCCTGGTCTGCGGATCCGACCAGATGGAGCAGCGGCAGCACGATCGGGCGCGTCAGCGCTCACATCGTCGTAATAGTCAGAATAACGACGTTTCGCGCCGATTCGCGCTCGTCGGGCGGCGGTTCCGGCAGACCGGATGCCACCGGCATTTCGGAACCTCGGTCAGGAACCGCCCCCGACGATGCCGATCACAGCGGCGTACACGCCGAGGCCCGCGGTGCCGGCGATGATCGCCAGCACCACCCAGCGATATGTTCCTGCCAGCCGAAAGCGGTCGGGCAGCGCCCTGCGGGCGAGCAGGTACAGGAAGGTCAGCACCGTCGGAAGAAGCAACGCATTCATCACCTGGACGTACAGGTTGAGCTGAATCAGGTTGACTCCCGACAGCACGGTGATGGCGCCGACCGCTATCACCACGGCGAACACCATGTAGAACCACGGCGCCTCACGCGGGGAGTGCTCGAGTGACCGTTTGTACCCGGTGACCTCGCCGATCCCCCAGGCCGCCGTCAGGCTGGCCACGATGGCCGCGATCAACGCGGCGCCGACCATGCCGAGGGAAAACAGCACCCGCCCGGCAAGGTCTCCCAGGTGCGGCGTGATCGCACTCGAGATGTCCCGCACGGTGTCCAGGCTCGCGTCACCCTCGCTGTTCGCCCACAGGGTCGCCGCAACCGTGACGAGCATCCCTACCATGACCAGCTGGGTGACGACCGCACCGATGGCGGTGTCCCACCGGGCAATTCGCAGGTGCTTGACCGTCAGTCCCTTGTCCACCACCGCGGACTGGTGGTAGAAGATCATCCAAGGCATCACGACCGCCCCGATGTTCGCGGCGACCAGGAACATGTAGTTCGGATTGGACAGCGGCATGTCGACCATTCCTCGCGCCACCTGGTTCGGGTCCGGCCCGGCAAGCAGCATCGTCACCAGGAACACCGCTTCGAACAGCCCCACCCCGATCGCGATCCGTTCGACCCGGCGATAGCTGCCGGTCGAGACCATCGTCACGAGGAACACCACGACCGCCGAGGTACTGACCCATTTCGGCACGCCCCACATCAGACCGACCCCGGCGATACCGCTCATCTCGGTGACGATCGCCCCGGCGCACGCGATCACCAACGTCGACACCGACAGCCACGCCCAACCGACCCCGAACCGTTCTCGGATCAGCTCACCGTGTCCACGACCGGTGACCAGCCCCAACCGGACGGTCAGCTCCTGCACGACGTAGACGATCGGGATGAGCACGATCTGAACCAGCAGGAGGGAGTATCCCCAGGTGGCACCGCTCTGTGCCGCGGTGATCAGGCTCCCGGCGTCGGTGTCCGCGAGCATCACCGTCAGGCCAGGCCCGGCGACCGCCAGCCACATCAGTACAGCGGTCCGGGCCGTCACCCGGCGTGTGGTCCTGCGGGTCAACGTATCGAGCATCGAGTCACCTCTCGCGTGTTTGGGCAGGCTAATCTTAGAAATCGGTTCCTGAAAGCGCGCTGAGTCTCTCGTCCCCGCCCGCGCGGATCCGTGTTTCGCAACCGCGCCCGGAGCGCGTTACTCGCCGGTAGGCTGATAGTTGTCGCCCGTCGGAGGAGGCGGATCATGGTGACACCGATCCAAGTCAGTGAGGAACAGGCGCGAGCGGTCGCCGAAGAGGCACGCGAGAGCGGCTGGGACAAACCTTCCTTCGCCAAGGAACTCTTCCTCGGCCGGTTCCGGCTCGACCTGGTGCACCCCTTCCCACAGCCCGCGCCCGCCGAGGCCGACAAGACCGCCGCATTCCTGGCGAAGCTCGAGCAGTACTGCGCGAGCCTCGACGGCGCAGTCATCGAGCGGGACGCCCGCATTCCCGACGACTACGTCGCGGGCCTCACCGAACTCGGCTGCTTCGGGCTGAAGGTGCCGGAGGAGTACGGCGGGCTCGGTCTGTCGCAGGTCGCGTACAACAGGGCGCTGATGCTCATCTCGTCGGTGCACCCGAGTGTCGGCGCGCTGCTGTCGGCACACCAGTCGATCGGTGTCCCGGAACCGCTCAAGCTGGCGGGCACGCCCGCCCAGAAAGCGGAGTTCCTGCCGCGCTGCGCCAAGGGTGCGATCTCGGCGTTCCTCCTCACCGAACCGGACGTCGGCTCGGACCCGGCGCGGATGGCATCCAGCGCAATCCCGATCGAGGACGGCGCCGCCTACGAACTCGACGGCGTCAAGCTGTGGACCACCAACGGCGTCGTCGCCGAACTACTGGTGGTGATGGCCCGGGTACCGCGCAGTGAAGGGCACCGCGGCGGTATCAGCGCCTTCGTCGTCGAGGCAAACTCGCCCGGCATCACCGTCGAGCGCCGCAACAGTTTCATGGGCCTGCGCGGCATCGAGAACGGCGTCACCCGGATGCACCAGGTGCGGGTGCCCGCCGAGAACCTGATCGGCCGTGAGGGCGACGGCCTCAAGATCGCGCTGACCACCCTCAACGCGGGTCGCCTCGCGATTCCCGCGATGTGCACCGCGGCGGGCAAGTGGTCGCTGAAGATCGCGCGGGAATGGTCCGTCGAGCGCGTGCAGTGGGGCAAGGCGGTCGGCCACCACGGGGCGGTCGCCGCGAAGATCTCGTTCATCGCCGCGACCACCTTCGCCCTGGAGTCGGTGCTCGAACTGTCCGGGCAGATGGCCGACGAGGGCCGCAACGACATCCGGATCGAGGCAGCGCTGGCGAAACTGTGGGCCAGCGAGATGGCCTGCGAGATCGCCGACGAACTGGTCCAGATCCGCGGTGGTCGCGGCTACGAGACCGCCGCCTCGCTCGCCGCGCGGGGTGAGCGGGCAGTGCCCGTCGAGCAGTTACTGCGGGACCTGCGGATCAACCGGATCTTCGAGGGGTCCAGTGAGATCATGCGACTGCTGGTGGCCCGCGAGGCGGTCGACGCGCACCTGACGGCGGCCGGCGACCTGGCCGACCCCAAGTCCGACCTGCAGCACAAGGCGAAGGCGGCCCTCGGGGCCAGCGGCTTCTACGCCAAGTGGCTGCCGCACCTCGTCGCCGGCAAAGGTCAACTGCCCAATTCGTACGACGAGTTCGGCTCGCTCGCAACGCATCTGCGCTTCGTCGAACGCAACGCCCGCAAGCTGGCCCGCTCCACGTTCTACGGCATGGCCCGCTGGCAGGCGGGGATGGAGAAGCACCAGGCATTCCTCGGCCGGGTCGTGGACATCGGCGCCGAACTGTTCGCGATGTCCGCCAGCTGCGTGCGCGCGGAGATGCAGCGCGCCGACGAAGCCGCGGGCGAGGGCGCGACGGGTACGGGTGCCGCGGCCTACGAGCTGGCCGGCGCCTTCTGTCAGCAGTCGCGACTGCGGATCGACCGGCTGTTCGCCGCGCTGTGGGACAACTCCGACGAGGTCGACCACACCCTGACCGAGGCGGTGCTCGACGGCCGCTACAGCTGGCTCGAGACCGGGGTGATCGACCCGAGCGAGGGCACCGGTCCGTGGATCGCGCAGTGGTCGCCGGGCGCCTCGACGGAGCAGAACGTGGCACGCAGATTCTCCTCCGAGCCGAAGGAGGACACCTCAGCGGCGGGGGCGGCGACGTAGTGGCAGCAACGGCGCCCGAGGTGGCAGCTTCATGGCCCGAGGCTTCGCCCGAGGTGGCTGCGTCACCGCCCGAGGTCGCGTCAGACCATGTTGTCTTCGACCGGCAGGCCGAAGGCCCCCCGGCCGTACAGCGCGAGCGCACGGTCGGCCTCGTTGGCGACGTGCACCCCGCCCGCGTGCGCGTCGCGCCAGGCGCGCTCGATCAGGTTGCCGCGCTCGAGGGAGTGTCCGCCCGCGGTCTTGAACAGCTTGTCCATGGCGTCGAGCGCGCGTTCGGTCGCGAGCACCTGGTCGCGACGCGCGCGGAGGCGCAGCTGCATCGGAACCTCCCGTCCGGACGACGCCGCGGCCATCAGTGCGCGCACGTTGCGGTCCATCTGCAGGATCGACGCGTCGATCTCCGACGACGCCCGCCCGATCATCACCTGCGCGAACGGGTCGTCGGCGAACCGGCCGCCGCCCAGGCTCAGTCGCACCCGGTCCCGCATCGCGGCCAGGTAGCTCTCGTAGCAGCCGGACACCACGCCGAGCACCGGCGCCGCGATCGCGGAGGTGAACACCGTCGCGAACGGAATCCGGTACAGCGGACTCGTGTTCACGGCCTGGCCGGGACCGCGCAGCTGCGAGAACTCGAAGTTGCGCATCACCCGGTGGTCGGGAACGAAGGCGCGTTCGACAACGATCTCGTTGCTTCCGGTGCCGCGCAGGCCCACCGAGTCCCAGATGTCGCGGACCTCGTAGTCCGAACGAGGCACGAGCAGCGTGGTGGTGTCGATCGGCGCGCCCGTGTCGGAAAGGAGCATGCCGCCGAGCACTGCCCACCCCGTGTAGTCGACACCGGAGGAGAACCGCCACGTCCCCGAGATCTCGTAGCCGCCCGCGACGCGGTTCATCGACCCGATCGGGGCGTACGACGAACTGATCAGCATGTCCGGATTCTCGCCCCACACCTCCGCCTGCGCGCGGTCGTCGAAGAGGGCGACGTGCCAGGGGTGCACACCGAGCACCGAGGTGACCCAGCCGGTGGACCCGCAGGCGCCGGAGATCGCCCGCACGATCTCGTAGAAGTGAACGGGGTCGGACTCGGAGCCGCCGTAGCGTGCCGGCTGCAGCATCCGGAAGACGCCCGCGCCGGTCAGCGCCCGGATCGTTTCCTCGGGTACCCGGCGGGCTTCCTCGGTGTCCCGGGCCCGCTTCGCGATGTCGGGGAGCAGCTCCAACACACGCTCGAGATACTCGTTCTCCATTTGTCCGATGTTAACGGCGGAGTGGAGTCCGGTCGACGGCGGATGTGGCTGGTCAGCCGGTCTCGGCCAGTGAGATCGGCGCACTCGTCGGTGACAAGCCTCACTAGCTTCGAAAATACTGATCGAGATAGGTCGTCGCCGCCCGTCGCAGGTGGCTTCGTTCGAAGGGATGAATGAACCGTGACCAGCACGCAGTCCGCAGACGAAGAAGTTCGCGTAATCGATGCCGGTGCCGCGCCGACCAGGTACGCGCGGGGCTGGCACTGCCTCGGCCTCGTCAGGGACTTCCAGGACGGCAAGCCGCACGGCATCGAGGCCTTCGGCACGAAGCTGGTGGTGTTCGCCGACAGCGAGGGCAAGCTCAACACCCTCGACTCGTACTGCCGGCACATGGGTGGTGACCTGAGCCAGGGCACCGTCAAGGGCGATTCGGTCGCCTGCCCGTTCCACGACTGGCGCTGGGGCGGCAAGGGCAAGTGCACCGCCATCCCCTACGCCCGGCGCGTGCCTCCGCTGGCCCGCACCCGGGCGTGGACCACGATGGAGCAGGACGGCCTGCTGTTCGTGTGGAACGATCCCGAGGGCAACCCCCCGCCGGCCGACGTGACGATCCCGCTGATGCACGAGCCCGGCACGGAGTGGACCGACTGGGTCTGGAACTCCATCGTCATCGACACCAACTGCCGCGAGATCGTCGACAACGTCGTCGACATGGCGCACTTCTTCTACGTGCACTTCTCGTTCCCGACGCGGTTCAAGAACATCTTCGAGGGCCACACCGCGATCCAGTACTTCGAGGGCCTGGCCCGCGAGGACGTCCGGCCGCCGTCGAACGACCCGACCCAGCCGAAGCTCCTCGGCAGCCACTCCACCGCCGCGTACCACGGCCCGTCGTTCATGATCGACGAGCTGATCTACCGCTACGACACGTTCGACGTCGAGTCGATTCTGATCAACTGCCACTACCCGATCGCACCCGACAAGTTCGTGCTGATGTACGGCGTGATGGTCAAGAAGACCGACCAGCTGCCGGCGGGCGAAGCCGAGTCCATCGCCAACGGCATGACGACCTTCATCGCGACCGGCTTCGAGCAGGACGTGGCGATCTGGAAGAACAAGTCCCGGATCAACAACCCGCTGCTGTGCGAGGAAGACGGTCCGGTCTACCAGCTCCGCCGCTGGTACGAGCAGTTCTACGTCGACGTCGCCGACATCAAGCCTGAGATGACCGAACGCTTCGAATTCGAGATGGACACCACCAAGGCGAACGAGGCCTGGCGCCGCGAGGTCGACGCCAACATCGCCGCGAAGGCGGCCGCAGCAGCACAGTCGGTCTGACATGCAGCCGTTGGAATGTCGGCGCTGCGGCACACGAGTGCTGGTGGAGAAGAACAGCTTCCACCACACCGCGATCCAGTGGACCTCGGACGCCGAGTCCTCGTGTGCCGAGTTCCGGGAGGGCGTGCCGTCGCGCGCTCGGACCGTCAAGGTGCGAGTCTGTGGTGCACTGCAGGATTCGATAAACATGGCCGTCGTCGAGGGACTCCTCGACGTCCCCGACAACGAGCAGAGCCCTCGAGGAGAACAATGATCGACATCAACCAGTACGGGCCCTGGGCCGTCATCGCCGGCGGCTCCGAAGGCGTCGGATCGGCGTTCGCCGACGAGCTGGCCCAGGCCGGCTTCAACCTCGTCCTGATCGCCCGCAAGCCCGGTCCGCTCGAGGAGACCGCGGAGAAGGTGCGCACGCACGGCGGCGAGGTCCGCACGCTGTCGCTGGACCTGCTCGCCGCGGACGCGCTCGCGCAGATCCGCAAGGTCACCGACGACGTAGAGGTCGGGCTGCTGATCTTCAACGCGGGCGCGAACTCCTACGGCCACGAGTTCGTCACCGGCGACCTCGACGGCTTCCGCGGCGTGATCGAGCTGAACATCGGCAAGCAGCTCGAGCTCTCGCACCACTTCGGCGGGCTGATGAAGGACCGCGGCCGCGGCGGCATCATGCTGCTCGGCTCCCTGGCCGGCTACATGGGCTCCGAGCACCAGAGCATCTACGCGGCCTCGAAGGCGTTCAGCCGGGTCTTCGCGGAGAGCCTGTGGCTCGAGCTCGAGCCGCACGGCGTGCACGTCGTCGAATTCATCCTCGGCGTCACCCGCACCCCCGCGATGATCCGCGCCGGACTGAACTTCGACATCCCCGGCATGATCGTGCAGGAGCCCGAGGACGCCGCCCGCGAGGGTCTCGAGCACCTGACCGACGGCCCCGTGTGGGTGGCAGGCGGCAACTACGAGGCGGCCGTCAAGCGCAGCGGCTTCCCCCGCGACAAGATGGTCAAGGGTGCGGCCGTGGCGATGCGCAAGCTGCTGAACCGCAAGTAAACACGGCATACGCCTGGTCAGACTGTGGCCGCACCCGGCATCGGGTGCGGCCACAGTCGTCTCCAGCTTTCACGCAGCCCGCACCGTGCTCCGTCGACTGGGCGGATCTGACACGAAGGCGTGCGCTCCCGGATGCTCCGACGACCTGAGCCGGGAGGCGCCTGCCGAAGTTGCGAAGCAAATCTATGCTCCGATTGATCCGCGCGACATCCGGAACGAACGGTAGGATCGAGCCGACCAGCTGCCAACCGCCCGATCGGCGACAACAGCTCACCCACACATTCCCCGGTCACCATCTCGCCGGGAATCCGAGGGTCTCGCGTGATGGCATCGATTGGCCGAAGCAGTTGAGTAACAAAACAAGTCACACCTCGGGAACGATACGGAAAGCGGTGCATTCAGTTGGGTGGTCGCGTATCTGGAAAGGTCGCGTTGGTTACCGGCGCGGCGCGTGGTCAGGGTCGGGCCGAGGCGGTCCGGTTGGCCGACGAGGGCGCAGACGTCATTGTCGTCGACGTGTGTGCACCACTGCCGAGCGTGGCATACGACTCCGCAACCCCGGAAGACCTCGAGGAGACGGTGCTCCTCGTCGAGAAGACCGGCCGGCGGGCAGTATCCGGCATCGTGGACGTTCGGGATCTCGAGAAGCTCCGGGGCATCGTCGATTCCGCGGTCAGCGAGTTGGGCCGGCTCGACGTGGTGGTGGCCAATGCCGGGATCTGCGTGCCGAAGGCCTGGGACGAGGTGACGCCGCAGATCTATCAGGACACGATCAGCACCAACGTCACCGGCGTGTGGAACACGGTCATGGTCGGAGCCCCGCACTTGGTGGAGGCGGGCGGCGGTTCGATCATCCTGATCAGCTCGGCCGCTGGACTCAAGGTGCAGCCCTTCATGGTTCCGTACACCACGAGCAAGTTCGCGGTCCGCGGCATGGCCAAGGCGTTCGCTGCCGAGTTGGCACGGCACAGCATCCGGGTGAACAGCGTCCACCCGACTGGGGTCAACACCGCGATGGGCACAGGAAACATGCAGGTGGACCTCCAAGCAGCGATGGCAAGGGATGAGCGTCTCGGTGCGATGTTCATGAACATGCTTCCGGTCGACATCACCGAACCCGAGGACGTCGCGGACACCGTGCTGTTCCTCGCGTCGGACGAGTCGAAGTTCATCACCGCCCACGAACTTGCCCCGGACGCCGGCGTCACCGAGTTCTGACCAGAGCGGAAGCGACACTCGGAGGCGGAGACCTGATCGCAACTGGTCTCCGTCTCCCGCTGTCATGCGGGGACAGCCTGACTCGCCTGCGGCACAGACACCTCTGACGGCGCGAGCGACGTTCGAGATCCTCCGAGTTTGACTATCAAGCGAGGGCGAACGAACATTTCCTCACGTTGGCGGCATTTCTCGGCCACAACGCCCTGTTCAACAGCGAGGATGACTCAGCAGATGCTGGACGAGAAGGAAGTCGACCGACGCCCCGGAGCCGGGATCCGGGCGGTTGAGGTACACTGGGCCGTAAGCGCACTCTTCCTCAGCAAGGGATACTCCGGCACGACGATGAGCGACATCGCTGACGCGGTCGGCATCCTTCCCGGCAGTCTGTATCACCACTTCGAGTCCAAAGAAGCTGCTGCCGTTGCCATCCTCGACGAGTTCAACGAGGACATGCACGGGCTAGCGGTGCAGTTGCGCAGGTCGGGTCACTCGTCGAAGAATCCGGAGGCCCGACTCCGCGAGCTGTGCTCGACGGCAACATCGCTCGCCCAGCGCCACGCCACCGCTGTCCGACTCCGAGCCTTCGACCCACCCACCTCGTCCAGTGATCGGTTCCGCGCCGCCATTCACTATCGCCCCGCCGGGCTGTACCGGTTGTGGCGGTCCGCCGCTGACGACCTCGCCGCCACCGTGCCGGACGAGTACTTCGATCCGGGAATGCTCGCACACGCCCTGCAGGTCGCGTCGATCGCTGCCGTCACCGACCGACCGAGCACGATCGACTCGCAGGAGTCGTCTCGGATCTTCTGCGACTCGCTGCTCTACGGAGTCGTCGAAGACTGCCCGGACGACGCGGACCTCGACACTTCCGCGCCGATGGCCGCGGTGCGTGAACTGGTCGCCGAGTGGACACTGCCGTCGGCCACCGACGACATCAGGGGCGTGATCATCGCTGCAGCCCGCACCGAGTTCGCCCGACGTGGATTCGCGAACACGACAGTCCGTGACGTCTCCGATGCGGCGGGTGTCCCGATGGGCACGATCTACCGACGAATCGACTCGATGGAGGCGCTCTTCGTCGAGATCGCACAGAACTACTCGGACCAGGTCGATCGCGCCCTGCATGCGGCACTGACGACGGACCCGTCGGCGAAAGCGGCGACCCTCGACGCCCTCAGCTTCGTGACCGCCAATGCAAACAAGAAGTTCCGCGAGGAGACCAGCATGATGGCGCTGGCGTGGAGCCAGGGTACCGAGGGCCAATCGTCGTTCGACCGCACGTACAGGAAGAGCGCGAGCGAGCGCATGTCCATGCTCGTCGAGATCCTGGCGAACGGATTCGACGACGGCACACTCCGTACCGCCTGCAGCCCGGCCGTCTTCGCGCCACATTTGCGCACCATGTTGTGGATCCCCTTCGATGATCACGACCGGGCAAGCATGAAGCGGATTCGACGCTTCACCCGCGGCCATCTGCTGCGTGGTGCGCTGCCGACTCCGTAACCTCCCCGATTGCGGCTCCCGGCGAGTCGTCTCCCGGCATCCGCTGGGTGCGAATTGTCTGACAGGTGTAGTTTCAGTTCGCCTTGAAGGTGACACTGTGGGGGGTTGTTCAATGAGTGGTTCAGGCTGGATGAGCAGGGCGCGGGCCCGACACACCGGCGTCGTCGGCGTCTCGCTTGCCGCTCTCGTGGCTCTGACGATCGCTCCGCCCGCGCTGGCCGCATCGGATGCCGGGAGTTCGGGCAGCGCGAGCGGCAGCCTGGCCAGCGGTAGCGGCGGCGCCAGCTCGGACGGGGGCAGCGTCAGCGCCGGGTCGACGATCCCCGGTCCGCTCCAGAACGAGCACCCGCCCTTGCCCGCACTCCGCGACGACATCACCACTGCTTCGATCGTCGGCGAGGAGCGCAAGTCCGACCAGTTCGTCCGCTTCACGGTGGCCTCGCCCGCCCTGCGTCGCGACGTCGGCGTGGAAGTGCTGCTGCCGAAGGACAACTCGGTGCCCCGGCCGTCGATCTACGCACTCGAGGGCGTCGACGCGCGGGAGGACACCAGCGGTTGGGTCACCATCGGCGGCGCACCCCAGTTCTTCGCCGACAAGAACGTGAACGTCGTGATGATCGACGGCGGCGTGTCCGGCATGTACACCGACTGGGACCGGATCGACCCCGGCGTCGGCCTGCACAAGTGGGAAACGTTCATCACCGAGGAACTGCCGCCGTTGCTGGACACGCGCCTGAAGACCAACGGCGTCAAGTCGCTCCTCGGCGCCTCCATGGGTGCGCAGGGAGCGATGATGCTCGCCCACCGCCACCCCGAGATGTACCGCGGCATCGCCACGTTCAGCGGATGCTATTCGACGACCGACGACCTGGGACGCATCAGCGTCCAGGCGACGGTGTCGTCGCGGGGCGGCGACCCGGCGAACATCTGGGGACAGGTCGGCGGGCCGGGCTGGGCGGCACACGACTCACTGCGCAACGCGGAAGCCCTGCGCGGCAAGGATATCTACGTTTCGGTGGCATCGGGCCTGGCCGGCCGGTACGAGACACCGGGCATGGCCGACTACAGCGACCGCGTGCTGGTGGGCGGATCCATCGAGGCGGCCGCGAACGCCTGCACCCACAGGATGCAGTCCCGACTCGAGGACCTTGGCATCCCGGCGACCTTCGACTTCGAGCCGAGGGGCACGCACGCCTGGGCATACTGGGTGGACCAGCTGCCCAAGGCATGGCCGACGTTGGCGCGGTCGCTCGGCCTCGCGTAGGGACGCGCACGCGCCGACACCGGTCCCCGCCGTCGACCTCAGGCGAACCATCACCGGTCTGATCGAGTGCCGTTCCCCTACCGGTAGTCGGGATTCGGGAAGTCCGGGTGACAGCCCGCGTCCCACAACGACCGCTGATTCCCGAACGCCGGAATTCCCCCGGCGCCCTTGATCATTGCCGCCAGGTGCATGAGGTTGTAGGTCATGAAGGTGGTGTTGCGGTTGGTGAAGTCGTTCTCCGGCCCACCGGAACCCTCGTCCAGGTAGGACGGTCCCGGGCCGGCCTCGCCGATCCATCCCGCGTCGGCCTGCGGCGGGATGGTGTACCCGAGGTGCTGCAGGCTGTACAGCACGTTCATCGCACAGTGCTTGACGCCGTCCTCGTTGCCGGTGACCAGGCACCCGCCGACCCGACCGTAGAAGGCGTACTGCCCCTTGTCGTTGAGGATCGACGAGCACCCGTAGAGCCGCTCGATGACTCGCTTCATCACGGAACTGTTGTCGCCCAGCCAGATCGGTCCCGCCAGCACCAGGATGTCGGCCGCGAGGATGCGCTCGAACAGCCGCGGCCACTCGTCGCTGGGCCAACCGTGCTCTGCCATGTCCGGGTACACCCCGGTGGCGATGTCGTGGTCGATCGCCCGGATCTGGTCGACTGCCACCCCGGCGTCGCGCATCAGCCCGACGCTGCGGTCGATCAACCCCTGCGTGTTGCTGCGCTCCGGTGAGCGTTTGAGCGTGCAGTTCACATACACCGCGAGCAGCCCGTCGAAACGGGGCTCCTCGTCCGGCACCGACGGACTGGACATCAGACTCCTCCCGAAAGGTGGATCCCGACAGTCCACGATAGGCGAGCGGGCCTCGAGTGAGTAGGCCCGCCGAAATGCGAAACGCGGCGGCCGCATCATGTGCGACCGCCGCGTCGGCAGTGTGATCGATCCCGGCGGGACTACGCCTTGGGGGTGAACGCCGCGAGCGGCTCGCTACCGGACCAGTCGTGGCCCCAGTAGCTGTCCGCGGTGATCTCCTCCGCGGTGAAGTGGCTCTCGTCCACGATCATGCCCTCGGTGCCGAACTCGAGGTCCCAGCCGCCCGGCGCGCGCACGTAGAACGAGACCATCTTGTCGTTCGTGTGCCGGCCGAGGGTCGAGGACAGCGAGAACCCGAGCTTGTTGACCCGGTCCAGGGCCTGGCCGACGGCGTCGAGGGTGTCGACCTCCATCATCAGGTGCACCATGCCGGGCACCTCGGTCGGCGGCGCCGGGCAGATCGCCAGGCTGTGGTGACGCTCGTTGACGCCGAGGAACCGCACCCGACGCGCGGGGCCGGGGGCACCCGGTCCGCCGAGCCGGATCGCGCCGCGGGGCAGGAATCCGAGGACCTCGGTGTAGAAGTCGTAGGTCTCCTGGAAGAGGGGCGTCGGCAGCACCACGTGACCGAAACCGGCGGCACCCGTGACGAACCGGCCACCGTGCGGGGTCACGACCGGGCTGTGGTCGAGGACCGGCCCGAAGAACACCTCGACGGCCGTCCCCGACGGGTCGGTGAACGTGATGCCCCGCTCGAAGGCGCGGTAGTCCGCCTCCTCCAGGGTGAACTCGCGGACCTCGATGCCGGCCTTCTCCACCTTCTCGCGCACGGCCTGGAGCCCGAACTGGTCGCGCACCTCCCAGCCGACCGCCTGCACCTTGTCCACGTCGCCGGGCAGCACCGCCAGGCGTGCCTGACGCTCGTCGACGCGCAGGTACAGCCCGCCCTCCTCCGGGCCGGAGCCGACGGCCATGCCGAGCCCGTCCACGGCCAACTCGCGCCAGCGCGCGACGTCCTGCGTCTGCACCCTCAGGTAGCCGAGGGATCGAATGTCAGACATGTTCTCCACCAATCCTTTTTCGTGTCAGACGATCAGATCATCGAGCGGTGGACGCCCTGCGGCTCGCCACCGAGCTGGGTCAGCGCCGACGAGTGGAAGATCGACCCGGGCACGTGAATCGCATGCGACAGACCCGCATGCGCATCCCGCCAGAACCGCTGCAGCGGCGTCTTCATCTGCAACGCACCGCCACCCGAGCGAGCGAAGATCTCGTCCACCGCACGCACCGCACGCCACGCCGCCGCGGCCTGCGTACGCCGACCGATCGCCCGCTGCTCGAAGCTGACCGCCTGACCCTTCTCCGTCATGTCCCAGAACCGGTCCACCGTCTCCAGGATCGCCGCCCGCGAGGCCGCGATCTCCGCCGCCGCGTCACCGATCGCGTACAGCACGTACGGATCCTCCTTGATCGGCACACCGGTGATCGCG
>NZ_VIGH01000003.1 GCF_006704125.1 Rhodococcus spelaei | reverse complement strand
AGGTCTCCTGTCGGTGTAGTGGGTGTCTAAGCAGCTCCACTTCACGACAGGAGACCTTCGCTGTTCAACGACCAGCTACAGCGTGTCGTCGCAATCTCTCAACCAACCTGCCTGGGCAGTACATCTAGCTCAGCCCTGTTGCGCGCCGATGTTGACCATCCAGCCGATGCCGAACTTGTCGGTGCACATACCGAATTCGTCGCCCCACATCTGCTTCTCGAGCGGCACCGCGACCGCGCCGCCGTCGGTGAGCTTCGCCCAGTAGCCCCGCAGTTCGTCGGCGTCGTCGCCGCTCAGGCTCACCGCGATGTTGGTGCCCGGATTGTGTTCCATGCCAGGCGGTGTGTCGGCGCCCATCAGCGTGAAGCCCGCCGGTGTCTCCAGCATGCCGTGCATGATCAGGTCGGCGCCGGGTCCGTCCTTGTCGCCGAACTCCCCGAAGGTACTCAGGGTGAGGGTGCCGCCGAGGACGTCCTTGTAGAACTCCATCGCCTGGCGGGCGTTGTCAGTGAAGCTGATGTACGGGTTGAGACGAGAGGACATGGGAACTCCTTCAGCCTGTGGCCAACGTTCAGTCCCTTGCAGACTATCCCGCCCGTTCGGCTCCGCCGACTGTGCGCGGCGTTCACCCCAGGCGGGGTGAACCGCGCGCACGGGCGGCGCAGCCGCCTCACATGTCCAGGCCGAGGTCCAGCACCGTCACCGAGTGGGTCAGCGCGCCCACCGCCAGGTAGTCGACGCCGGTACGCGCGTAGTCGGCGGCGACGTCGATCGTCAGTCCACCGGAGGACTCGAGCCTGGTCTGCGGCGACCGCGCGTTGCGACGCTGCACCGCCGACTGCGTCTCCCAGAGTTCGAAGTTGTCGAGCAGCACAAGTTCGACGTTCTCGGCGAGCACGTCGTCGAGCTGGGCCAGGCTGTCGACCTCGACCTCGCACTCGATGTCCGGGGCGACGGCCCGCACCGCGTTCAGAGCCGCGACCACCGAGCCGGCGGCGGCCACGTGGTTGTCCTTGATCAGCGCCGCGTCGCCGAGGCCCATCCGGTGGTTGACGCCGCCGCCCATCCGGACCGCGTACTTCTGCAGCGCCCGCAGTCCGGGCAGCGTCTTGCGACTGTCGCGGATCTTGCACTGCGTACCATCCACGGCCGCAACCCATTCCGCGGTCGCGGTGGCGATCCCGGACAGGTGGCAGACCAGGTTCAGCATGGTCCGCTCGGCAGTGAGCAGGTCCCGGGTCGGTGCCGTCACCGTCAGCACCGAGTCGCCGGAACGCACTGCCGCGCCGTCCTCGACCCGCCCGAGCACCTCGTAGTTGCCGGCGCCGACGACCTCGTCGAGCACCAGCAGGCCCACGTCGAGTCCGGCGATCACCCCGGCACTGCGCGAGACCACCGAGGCCTTCGCGACGGCCCCGGCGGGAACCGTGGCCACCGAGGTGATGTCGGGCCCGTACCGCAGGTCCTCGTCCAACGCCACCCGCACCAGCGTGGTGATCTCGTCGCGGTCCAGGCCGTCGGCCAGCGTGCTCATCATGCTCCTGTCACCAGTTCGGGTAGGTCGAGTGCGCCGTCGGCGTCCATCCGCATCACGATGCTGCGGCGTTGCACCTCCGAGGTCTGCGGGAAGTCGCTGCGGGTGTGGCACCCGCGACTCTCGGTCCGCGCCCGCGCCGCCAGCACCAGCGCCGAGGCGGACACTGTGAGCGCGGCATCCTCCAGGTCGGCGACCGACGACGCGATCACCACCGGGGCCTCGTCGAGTTCGGCTGCCGCCGTCGACAATCCGTCGCCGTCTCGTACCACCGATGCGTGCGCGGTCATCAGTGCCTGCACATGCGAACGGTCGGCGCGCGGCAACGCAGGCAGGGTCGCCTCGGCGACCTCGACGCGTCGCTGCGCACGCTCGGCGGCCGCGGTCCCGGCCCGCTCCCCCACGACGAGGCCCTCGAGCAGGCTGTTCGAGGCCAACCGGTTAGCGCCGTGCAGTCCGGTCCGCGCGACCTCGCCCGCCGCCAGCAGTCCCGGCACGGCGGTACGGCCGTGTACGTCGGTCACCACGCCGCCGCACGCGTAATGTGCCGCGGGCGCAACGGGAATCAGCTGTCGCGCCGGGTCGATGCCCGCCGCCAGGCAGGACGCGGTGACGGTCGGGAAGCGCGCAGCGAAGCCGTCGATCGCGCGGGCGTCCAGGTACACGTGGTCGGTGCCGAGGGTGCGGATGCGGTCGGCGATCGCCCGCGAGACCACGTCGCGCGGGGCGAGATCACCCATCGGGTGCACCCCCGCCGTCACCGAATCTCCGTTGCCGTCCACCAGGATCGCGCCCTCGCCGCGGACGGCCTCGCTGATCAGTGGGCGGCGGCCGACGCCGCCGGGGCTGAACAGGACGGTCGGGTGGAACTGTACGAACTCCACGTCCGCGACGGTCGCGCCCGCCTGCAACGCCAAGGCGACACCGTCGGCGGTCGCGCCGGGCGGGTTGGTGCTGCACGCGTACAACTGCCCGAGTCCACCGGTGGCCAACAGCACGGAGGGGGCGTGGATGACGCCGACTCCCTTGTCGGACAGCACGATCAGTCCGGTGACGCCGTCCGCGTCGGTGACGACACGCGCCGCGGCCGCCCCGAACAGCACCGGCATGCCTGCCGCGCCGAGCGCGCGCTGGACCTCGGCGCCGGTGGCGTCGCCACCGGCATGGATGATCCGGCGGGTGCTGTGCCCGCCCTCGCGGGTACGCGAGACCGCACCGTCGCGCCCGAGGTCGAACACCGCCCCCAGGTCGGTGAGCGCGGCGACCGCGGCCGGACCGCCCGCGACGATGGAACGGACCGCGTCCTCGTCGCACAGGCCGGCGCCTGCCGCGCAGGTGTCCGTGACGTGCGAGTCCACCGAGTCCGTGCGCAGGTCCCCGACCACCGCGATGCCGCCCTGGGCGTACTGGGTCGCGGTATCGGTGGGCCCGCCCTTGCTGACGGTGAGCACCTTCAGTCCCCGCAGCGAGGCAGTGCGGGCGGCGGTCAGTCCGGCGACGCCGCCGCCCACGACGACCAGGTCGGCGTACGCCTCCCAGGCCACAGCGGCAAGTCCCCCCGTCGCTGCGCTCGCCCCGGGCCCGGTCATTACTCGCCGCCGCCCGGGTTGCCGATCTCGATCATCCGCTGCACGGACTTGCGGGCGCGGTCGGCGACCGCATCGTCGACGTGCACCTCGTCCTTGCCCTCGACCAGGCACCGCAGCAGCGCGGCCGGGGTGATCATCTTCATGTACGGGCAGGACGCGCGGTCGTTGACGGCCTGGAAGTCGATCTCCGGCGCGGCCTTGCGCAGCTGGTGCAGCATGCCGACCTCGGTAGCGACGAGCACCTGCTTCGCGTTGCTGGCGCGGGCTGCGTCGAGCATGCCGCCGGTCGAGAGGATCTTCACCTTGTCGTCGTCGACGATGCCCTCGCCCGCCAGGTACAGCGCCGAGGTCGCGCAACCGCACTCCGGGTGGACGTACAGCTCCGCGCCGGGGTGCGCCTTCGACTGGGCGGTCAGTTCGTCACCGTTGATGCCGGCGTGCACGTGGCACTCGCCCGCCCAGATCTGCATGTTCGTCCGGCCCGTGACCCGCTTGACGTGCGCGCCGAGGAACTGGTCCGGCAGGAACAGCACCTCACGGTCGGGGTCGATCGAGTTGACCACGTCGACCGCGTTCGAGGAGGTGCAGCAGATGTCCGTCAGGCCCTTCACCTCGGCGGTGGTGTTGACGTACGAGACCACCACCGCGTCGGGGTAGTCGGCCTTCCAGGCGCGCAGGTCCTCGGCGGTGATGGAGTCGGCGAGCGAGCAGCCGGCCCGCTCGTCGGGGATCAGGACCGTCTTGTTCGGGCTGAGAATCTTCGCGGTCTCGGCCATGAAGTGGACGCCGCAGAACACGATGGTGCCCTCGGGGGCCTCGGCCGCGATCCGGGACAGTGCCAGCGAGTCGCCGACGTGGTCGGCGACGTCCTGGATGGCGGGCAGCTGGTAGTTGTGCGCCAGCAGCGTCGCGCCGCGTTCCTTCGCCAGCCGCCGGACCTCGGCAGCCCATTCGGGGCCGGCCTCGATTCCGGTGTAGCCACCGGGACCGTCGATGATCTGACCTGCACCTGCCCACAACGTTGATGTCATGGCCGTTCTCCTTCACCGCGAACCAGGTTCGCTGTAAATGCCGGGCGGGCTGGCCCGGATTTCCGTTCAAGGGGTTTTCGACTTACGATCGAAAACGTGCCCCATCGTAACACTCTCCACGAAGTGCTCACCGCGGTGTTCCAGGTTCGCACCGTTCCCGCAGGTGACAACCGTGAGGACGGCGAAGAGCTCTGCGTGCTGTTGTGGCAGCGCGCACTCGATCCGCAGCGAGGCGCCTGGGCGCTGCCGGGCGGAATCCTGCGCGACGACGAGGACCTCACCACCTCGGCGCGGCGCCAGTTGGCCGAGAAGGTCGACGTGCGCGAGGTCGCGCACCTCGAGCAGCTGTCGGTGTTCAGCGACCCCCAGCGGGTGCCGGGCGTGCGGCTGATCGCCTCGACCTTCCTCGGACTGGTCCCGCTCGACGCCGACCCCGACCTGCCCGCGGACACCGCCTGGCACCCGGTGTCCGCACTACCGCCGACCGCCTTCGACCACGGCGTCGTCGTCGAGCACGCCCGCACTCGACTGGCCGCCAAGCTCTCGTACACCAACATCGCCTTCGCCCTCGCCCCCGACGAGTTCGCCATGTCCACCCTGCGCGAGATCTACTGCGCGGCCCTGGGCTACCAGGTCGACGCGACCAACCTGCAACGGGTCCTCGGCCGCCGCGGCGTGCTCACCGCGACCGGCACCACCGCGCCGTCCGGCAAGTCCGGCGGCCGTCCGCCCGCGCTGTACCGGTTCGCCGAGTCGCGGCTGCGCGTCACCGACGAGTTCGCCGCGCTGCGTCCACCGACCTGAGCACCCGCGGCCCGAGGGCCGTCAGGCCTGGGCCAGACCGCGCCAGAACAGGTCCGAGGCGGCCGTGACCACCTCGTCGACCGGGGCACCGTCGAGCATGCCGCCCGCCGCGAGGGTCGCGATGCCGTGAAACGCCGCGAACGCGACGAGGGCGATCCTGTCGGCATCGCCCGGCCCGATGTCACCGGCCGCCTGCGCCTCGGTGACGATCCGAACCGTCAGGTCCATCGACTCGTGGCCCGCGGCGAGCAACTGCTCGGTGGCACCCGGCGCGTGCTTGGTCCCGTACATCAGTGCCAGCAGGGCGGGATGCGCCAACGCGAACGTGACGTACGCGTCCGCCAGCGCAACGAAGCGAGCGCGCGCGTCCGGCCGCGCGCCGGCGACCGCCTCCGCCAGCGTCCCAGTCAGCCGGTGGAAGCCCGACTCCGCCAGCGCATCCAGCAGAGCTCGCCGGTCCCGGAAGTGCTTGCTCGGTGCCGCGTGACTGACGCCGGCCTCGCGGGCGAGTTTGCGCAACGAGAGCCCGTCCACGCCTTCTCTCTCGAGGGTGTTCTCGGCGCTGGCGAGCAGCACCTGACGGAGGCTGCCGTGGTGGTACGGCTGGTCGGCGAGCATGCCGCCAGGATAGCAAAATGTTGTCGTTGACTACATTGGTGACAGTGACTACATTTGAGCACGCTCGGGCCTCGCCACGAGCTCCTGAATCCAGTGACCGAAATTCCGTCAACCCCGAGGAGCAGACATGTCCATCGACGTAGCCGGTACGACCGTCCTCGTCACCGGAGCCAGCGCCGGCCTCGGCGCCGAGTTCGCCCGACGTTTCGCCGAGCGGGGCGCCGACCTGGTCCTCGTCGCCCGGCGGGCGGATCGACTCGAACAGCTCGCGGACGAGCTGCGCGGCGCCCACGGCGTCACCGTCACGGTCCTGCCGGCAGACCTCGCCGTCACGGGCGCCGCGACCCGACTGCGAGACGAGCTCACCGAGCGCGGCATCCGGGTCGGCTCGCTGGTCAACAACGCCGGATTCGGTACCCACGGGGACTTCGCGTCCGCGGACCTCGGGCGGCTCGGCTCCGAGATCCAGCTCAACGTGAACAGTCTCGTCGACATGACGCACACCTTCATGTCCGACCTGCTCGACGGCGGCGGCGCGCTCGTCAACGTCGCGAGCACGGCCGCGTTCCAGCCGACCCCCGGGATGGCCGTCTACGGGGCAACCAAGGCGTTCGTACTCAGCTTCACCGAGGCACTGTGGGCCGAGGCGCGTGGCACGAGGCTGACTGTCCTGGCCGTGTGCCCCGGGGCCACCCGGACCGAGTTCTTCGACGTGGTCGGCACCGAGGACGCGGCGGTGGGCCGCATGCAGACGGCCCAGCAGGTGGTCGCGACCACGTTCCGCGCGCTCGACCGCCGCAGCTCGCCGCCCAGCGTCGTCTCCGGCTTCGCGAACTGGGTGACCTCGCTGAGTACCCGTCTGGCCACCCGACGCCTCGGCGTCATGGCGTCGGCGCGGCTACTCGGTGACGTGCGCCTGCGGGCTTCCGTCGATCGCTGATGCAGAGTCGGGGCCGGCGGCAGCGGGAGCGGGCGTGACACCGAGATCGTCGCGCGGGTTCAGCGAGACGAGCAGCAGGTACACCAGGGCCGCCGCGAAGGGCTGCAGGATCAACGCCATCGGGGTGCCGATTCCCGGTGTCGCGGGCACGATCTGTCCCACCGTGACGTCGGTGACCTCGGGGAACCGCAGCCTGGCCACCCCCAGCCCGACCAGTGCGGCAGCGGCCGTCCCGACCATCGACCCGATCAGCAGTCCGGCCAGCACCACCGCGCCGCGGACCGACCGCCACAGCCAGACCGCGACCGCCGAGAGCACGCCGAGGATCAACCCCAGGCACAGGAACAGCGCGACCGCGTCGAACTGGTGGTTGCTCTCGGAGGTCAGTGACGTCGCGCGACCCCCGGAGAGCACCAGGAAGTGCTGCGCCGGAACGAGCATGCCCCAGCCGATGCCACCGATCGCGCTGGCGAGGACCACCGCGACGACGATCCGCGCGGCGGCCCTGACCTCCGACGGGTCGAGCTTCGGCCTCACGATCCGGGCCCGCACGGTCACCTCAGGCCGAGTGCGGTCGAGTCGGTCACACCGTGCCGCGAACACTTCGCCCACCAGCCGTCGGGGCTGACCTGCACGATCATCCGACGACCGCACTCCTCGCAGAATCGCGGCGGTTCGAGGCCGAGCAGGGCAGCGGCGGGGACGGCGTCGTCGACGCCGGGCACGACGCGGCGGCCGGTGAACGGGTTGTAGCGTTCCGGGAAGTCGACGACCTCGGAACGGTTCAGCTCGTGCGGAATCGTCACGTGGTCAACCCTAGATGGTGTCGTTGAGGGCCTTGATCGGCATCTGCAGCTCACCGAGCAGATCCAGGTCCGCTTCGGCAGGCCTGCCCAACGTGGTGAGGTAGTTGCCGACGATGACGGCGTTGATGCCGCCGAGGATGCCCTGCTTCGCGCCGAGGTCGCCGAGGGTGATCTCGCGGCCGCCGGCGAAGCGCAGGATGGTGCGCGGCAGCGCGAGCCGGAACGCCGCGACGGCCCGCAGTGCGTCGGAGGCCGGCAGCACCTCGAGGTCACCGAAGGGGGTCCCCGGGCGCGGATTGAGGAAGTTCAGCGGCACCTCGTCGGGCTCGAGTTCGGCCAGGTTCGCGGCGAACTCCGCGCGCTGTTCGAGGGTCTCGCCCATGCCGAGGATGCCGCCGCAGCAGACCTCCATGCCGGCCTCGCGGACCATCTTCAGCGTGCCCCACCGCTCCTCCCAGGTGTGCGTGGTGACCACGTTCGGGAAGTGCGACTTGGAGGTCTCGAGGTTGTGGTTGTAGCGGTGCACACCCATCGCGGCGAGCTGGTCGACCTGCTCCTGGGTGAGCATGCCGAGCGAGCAGGCGATCTGGATGTCGACCTCGTTGCGGATCGCCTCGATACCGGCCGCGACCTGTGCGAGCAGCTTCTCGTCGGGCCCGCGGACGGCGGCGACGATGCAGAACTCGGTGGCGCCGGACTTGGCCGTCTGCTTGGCGGCCTCGACGAGGCTCGGGATGTCGAGCCAGGCGGCCCGGACCGGGGAGGCGAACAGCCCGGACTGCGAACAGAAGTGGCAGTCCTCGGGGCAGCCGCCGGTCTTGAGGCTGATGATGCCCTCGACCTCGACCTCGGGTCCGCACCACTTCATCCGGACGTCGTGCGCGAGGCCGAGCAGTTCCTCGAGGTTCTCGTCGGGCAGTTGCAGCACCTGCAGGGTCTGCTCCTGCGTCAGGCCCTCGCCGCGCTCGAGGACCTGCTCCCGCGCGAGCGCGAGAATGTCGGTGCGGACGGGGGCCTGGGTCACTTCGAACTCCTCGGGCTGACGGACACGCTGAACAAAGACTTGAACACCGTACAAGTTGAACGGCGTTCAGGTTAGGTTCGTGGTGAAATGGTGTCAACAACCGACGACCGGCAGGGAGAACGAGCACAGTGCAACTGCGACGGGGTGACGTCCTCGACGGCGCGATCGCGATTCTCGACGAGTACGGCCTCGGCGACCTCACCATGCGCAGACTCGCAACCTCGCTCGGCGTCCAGCCCGGGGCGCTGTACTGGCACTTCCCCAACAAGCAGACGCTGCTCGCCGCGATCACCGACGCGATGCTCGCCGGCGTCTCGGCCCCGATGGCGGACCGTGGCTGGGACACCCGCCTGCGGACGCTCGCGCATCGGATCCGTGACGCCCTGCTCGCGCATCGCGACGGCGCCGAGCTCGCGGCGGCGTCGTACTCGGCACGACTGGCCACCAACGACGCCCACGACACCCTCGCGCAGTCCTGCGCGGAGGCCGGACTGCCCCGCGACGAATCCGAGCTCGCGGCCGACACCCTGCTCTACTACATCCTCGGCCAGACCATGGACGAGCAGTCCCGGATGCAGATGGACTCACACGGCGCGCTCGCCGAGGAGGCCTCACCGCTATACGACATCACCAGCGGCACAGCACGATTCGACTACGGCCTGAGCCTGTTCGTCGACGGCGTCCGCAGCAGGCTGCAAGCCGTCGTCGACTGATCCGACGTCGATCCCGCACGGATCGCAGCCTCCGAACCGGGAAGACGTCCCAGCCGAACATCACCGTGCGCTTCGCGAGGTCTCGCGGGTCGAGAGCTGACACAATGACGTGATGGTCGCCTCGCTGCGAGCGTGCGCCGCCGTGGTGGTCGCCGCGGCGGCGATCACCCTGGCCGCACCCGCCGCCGCGACCGGCACCTCCGCGGCCGATCCCGTCGTCGCGTCCCGTCCGCTGCCGCAATCGTCCTGGATTCCCGGCGCGGCAAGCGGCACGGCCCTCACCTACCGCACTCTCGGACCGCGCAGCGCGCCCGCGACCAGCACGGGTGCGGTGTTCCTGCCGCCGGGCACTCCCCCTCCCGGCGGGTGGCCGGTCATCTCCTGGGCGCACGGCGCGGTCGGGATCGCGGACGCGTGCGCGCCGACGGTCACCGGGAAGATCGGCGGCCCCTACCTCGGCCGGTGGCTGGCTCAGGGGTACGCGATCGTCGCAACCGACTACGTCGGTCTCGGCACCGAGGGTGTGCACCCGTATCTGGACGGGATGTCGGAGGCGCACGCGGTCGTCGACATTGTCCGGGCCGCCCGGGTGGTCGAGCCCAGTCTGTCGAATCGCTGGGTGGCCCTGGGCCAGTCGCAGGGCGGACAGGCGGCGATGGTCACCGCGACGATCGCAACGTCGTACGCGCCGGAACTCGACTACCGCGGCACCATCGCGCTCGGAGTGCCGTCGAACATCGAAAACCTTGCGCCGCTGGGTGGTCCACTGTTCCCGCCGTTGCCGCTGACCGGTACGACGACGTTCATCGCCTACATGCTGGCGGGCCTGCGCGCGGCCCGGCCGGACGTCGACGTGGACGCCTACCTGAGCCCGCGGGGACGTCAGGTGCTCGCCCAGGCCGAGCAGCTCTGCTACGAGGAGGCGGACGCCGCGTTCGGCTCCACCTCGATAGGCGCGCTGTTCTCCCGGCAGCTGGACGGCCCGATCCTGGCCGCGGTCCGGAAGATGCTCGAGATCCCCACCCGGGGCTACGACCGGCCACTGTTCCTCGGCCAGGGCCTACTCGACACCATCGTGCCCGCGCCGCTGACCTTGAAACTGGCCGCGGACCTGGCCGCGGCCGGGCAGCGGTTCACCTTCCGGGTGTACCCGAAGGGACACCTCGAGACGATGCTCGCATCGGAACCCGAGGCCAACGCGTTCGTGCAGCACCTGTTCGCGCCGACATGAACGGATCGTCAGCAATCACACCGTGTTTCACCGAACCCAGCAAGGAGGCCGTCATGCCACTCGTCCCGACCGACCCGACGTCCGCAGTGGTCCTGGGGCCGTTCGTCGCGGCCGCCTTCGACCAGTTCAACAGCCACCAGGACGAACTCAACCCGGCGACGATCCCGCTGCCCGCGGGGTACACCCTGGTGCGCAACATCCAGATGAGCGACATCCTGGGGGGTGCGGGCACGCCGAGGTTCTTCGGATACCTCGCGGCCGGGCCGACGATGCAGGTGGTCGCGCTTCGTGGCACCGACACTCTCACCGAGTGGTTCGACGACGTGCAGTGGGATCTCGTGCCGTTCACCCCGGTCGCGAACGGCGGCAACGTCGCCCAGGGGTTCTTCGACATCTACACGACGATGACGACGATGACGCCCGGCAACGCCGCAACCACGCCCGGGATCGCCGGGTTCACCGCCGCAGTCGATCCCGCTGTGCCGCTGGTCGTCACCGGCCACAGCCTTGGTGGACCGCTGACAACCATGCTTGTTGCGGACCTGACCGCAAACTCGGCGCTCAAGCCGCAGGCGTGGTCGTTCGCGTCACCGAAGGTCGGCGACGCCGCGTTCGCCGCCCGGTACGGCGCGCTGAGCACGGTGTCGTGGCGGTTCTACAACACCGTCGACCTGGCGACTCACATCCCGTTCGGTGAAGACTACGAGCACGTCAACACCGGGTACGGACTCAACTCGCTGACCTACGCCAAGTGGAGCGTCGGCTGCGCGCACGCGCTGAACACCTACCTGCACGGTCTGGACCCGTCCATCGCTCTCGACCCCGGCTGCGTGCCCTGAGACGCCGCACCGCGAGACCTTCAGCGGCCCCGACGGAACAGCTTGTTGCCCAACCACACCACCGGGTCGTAGCGCCGATCCACCACCCGCTCCTTCATCGGGATGAGCGCGTTGTCGGTGATGTGGATGTTCTCCGGGCAGACCTCGGTGCAGCACTTGGTGATGTTGCACAGCCCCAACCCGTGCTCGGTCTGGGCCGCCTCACGCCGGTCCGCCACGTCGAGTGGGTGCATCTCCAGCTCGGCGATCCGCATCAGGTAGCGCGGACCGGCGAAGGCCTGCTTGTTCTCCTCGTGGTCGCGCACCACGTGACAGGTGTTCTGGCACAGGAAGCACTCGATGCACTTGCGGAACTCCTGCGAACGTTCGACGTCCACCTGCGCCATCCGGTACTCCCCCGGCGCCAGACCCGGTGGCGGCGTGAACGACTGGACCTCGCGGGCCTTCGTGTAGTTGAAGGACACGTCGGTCACCAGGTCGCGGATCACCGGGAACGAGCGCATCGGCGTCACGGTGATGACCTCGGCCTCGGTGAACGTCGACATCCGGGTCATGCACATCAGTCGCGGCCTGCCGTTGACCTCGGCCGAACACGATCCGCACTTGCCGGCCTTGCAGTTCCACCGCACCGCGAGGTCCGTGGCCTGGGTCGCCTGCAGGCGGTGGATGATGTCGAGCACCACCTCGCCCTCGTTCACCTCCACCGAATAGTCCTGCAGGTCGCCGCCGTCGGCGTCGCCGCGCCACACCCGGAACGCTCCCTGGTAGCTCATCGCGGGTCTCCCTTCCCCGGGTGCTCAGCCAGCTCGGCGTCCGTGTAGTACTTGGACAGTTCGCCGAAATCGAAGAGCGAGAACAGGTCCGGTCGCATCGGCTGCTGCGGCTCCGGCGCGACGGTGACGTCCGGGACCGCCCGACCACCGGAGTCCGCGCCGCCGACCACACTGCAGACCAGAAGCGTGTTCCGCCACGGCGCTTCCATCGCCGGATGGTCGTCGCGGGTGTGTCCGCCGCGGCTCTCGGTGCGCAGCAGCGCCGCCTTCGCGACGCATTCGCTGACCAGCACCATGTTTCGCAGGTCCAGCGCCAGGTGCCAGCCGGGGTTGAACTGCCGATGCCCCTCGACGGTGACGGAGGAGATCCGGTGGCGGATGTCCTCGAGCTTGTCCAGCGCGAGCCGGATCTCGCTGTCGGTGCGGATGATCCCGACCAGGTCGTTCATCGACTGCTGCAGCTCGGTGTGCAGGGTGTACGGGTTCTCCCCGACCGACCCGACCTCGGGTGGATCGAACGGCGCCAGCGCCATCGCCGCGGCGGCGTCGACGTCGGCCGCCGAGACCGCCGGACGGCGATCGAGGGATTCGACGTAGGTGGCGGCACCGAGGCCCGCGCGGCGGCCGAACACGAGCAGGTCCGACAGGGAGTTGCCGCCGAGCCGGTTCGATCCGTGCATCCCACCGGAGCACTCGCCTGCCGCGAAAAGTCCGGGCACGCTGGACGACCCGGTGTCCGGGTCCACCTCGATGCCGCCCATCACGTAGTGGCAGGTCGGCCCGACCTCCATCTGCTCCTTCGTGATGTCGACGTCCGCGAGCTCGAGGAACTGGTGGTGCATCGACGGCAGCCGGCGCACGATCTCGTCGGCCGGCATGCGGGAGGCGATGTCCAGGTAGACGCCGCCGTGCGGCGTGGACCGACCGGCCTTGACCTCCGAGTTGATCGCCCGCGCCACCTCGTCACGCGGCAGCAGGTCCGGAGTGCGGCGCGCGCTCTCGTTGTCCTGCAACCACTTGTCGGCCTCCTCCTCGGTCTCCGCGTACTGCCCCTTGAAGACCGACGGGATGTAGTCGAACATGAACCGCGCGCCGTCGGAATTCTTGAGCACGCCGCCGTCGCCGCGCACGCCCTCGGTGACGAGGATCCCCTTCACGCTCGGCGGCCACACCATCCCGGTCGGATGGAACTGCACGAACTCCATGTTGATCAGGTTCGCCCCGGCCCGCAGCGCCAGCGCGTGCCCGTCGCCGGTGTACTCCCACGAGTTCGACGTCACCTTCCACGTCTTGCCGATGCCACCCGTGGCCATCACGACCGCGGGCGCCTCGAAGATCGCGAACCGGCCGGACTCGCGCCAGTAGCCGAACGCGCCGGCGATCTTCCCGTCCTCACGCAGCAACTCGGTGATCGTGCACTCGGCGAACACCTTGATCCGCGCCTCGTAGTCACCTGTCTGCGCGAAGTCCTCCTGTTGCAGCGAGACGATCTTCTGCTGCATCGTCCGGATCAGTTCGAGACCGGTGCGGTCGCCGACGTGCGCGAGCCGCGGATAGGTGTGGCCGCCGAAGTTGCGCTGGCTGATCCGGCCGTCCGCGGTGCGGTCGAACAGCGCGCCGTAGGTCTCGAGTTCCCACACGCGGTCCGGCGCCTCCCGGGCGTGCAGTTCGGCCATCCGCCAGTTGTTGAGGAACTTCCCGCCGCGCATGGTGTCCTGGAAGTGCACCTGCCAGGAGTCCTTGGAGTTCGCGTTGCCCATCGCCGCGGCGCACCCGCCCTCGGCCATCACGGTGTGTGCCTTGCCGAACAGCGACTTGCAGACCACCGCGACCCGCAGCCCACGCTGGCGGGCCTCGATGACCGCTCGCAGACCGGCGCCGCCGGCCCCGATCACCACCACGTCGTAAGCGTGCCGTTCGACCTCGGCCACGGGCGATCCCCCTTCGAGTCAGTTCACGAATCGCAGGTCAGAGATGGTGCCGCTGGCGACGAGCATGATGTAGAAGTCGGTGATCATCAGCGTCGCGAGCGTCGTCCAGGCCAACTGCATGTGCCGGGTGTTGAGTGTGCTCACCCAGGTCCACAGCCGGTATCGCAGAGGGTGCGCGGAGAAGTGCTTGAGCCGGCCGCCGGTGACGTGCCGGCAGGAGTGACAGGAAAGTGTGTACGCCCACAGCAGGATCACGTTGACGGTGATGACAATGTTGCCGAGACCGAAGCCGAAGCCACCCGACGACCCGTGGAAGGCCATCACCGCGTCGTAGGTGTTGACCACCGACACGATCAGCGCGACGTAGAAGAAGTAGCGGTGCGCGTTCTGGACGATCAGCGGGAGCCGGGTCTCGCCGGTGTAGGACCCGTGGGGTTCGGCGACCGCGCAGGCGGGCGGTGCCAGCCAGATCGAGCGGTAGTAGGCCTTGCGGTAGTAGTAGCAGGTGAGCCGGAATCCGAGCAGGAACGGCAGCACCAGGAACCCGAGCGGAATCCACATCGGCAGCGCGCCGACCCAGGTGCCGAGGTGGCTCGAGCCCGGGACGCAGGAGTCGCTGATGCAGGGCGAGTAGAACGGCGTCAGGTAGTGGTACTGGTCGACCCAGTAGGCGGACCGGACGAACGACCGGACGGTCGCGTACACCACGAACGTCGCGAGGCCGAGCGTGGTGAGCAGCGGCGGCAGCCACCAGCGGTCCGTCCGCAGCGTGCGCGCGGAGATCGCCGCACGAGCGGGCGAACGGACCCCGGAGTTCGGTCTGGCCGGGGCACTCACCGGTGCTCGTGCGGGTGTCCGCCGACGCCCTCGTCGTCGGCGCCCAGCCAGAGCGTCTGGTCGTACGGGCCCTCGGGCACCGCGACCCGCTCGGCCTCCGACGGGGTGCGCGACATCCGCGGCGGCGACTCGTCGAGCTCGCCCGCGTCGATGCCGAGACGCTCCACATCGTTGGCGAGACGGCGGACCGCCGATGCGTCACCGTAGACGGTGCGCAGTGAGCCGACGCACTGGCGCAGGTGGCCGATCGTGCGGTGCAGCTCCATCATTTCGCTGGTGGACATCAGAACCTCCGAGCACAGATGATGTGATACTGCTCACGTTACGGTATTCATGCTGCGCTCGGAGCAGATCAGGATGCGCCGGGCGTGCGACCCGAAGGGGACGCGATGACGTCGCTGCACCACACGGACCTGCCCGCGGGATTCGACTTCACCGACCCCGACCTCTACGTCACCGGGGTCCCGCACGCGCAGCTCGCGGCGCTGCGACGGAACTGCCCGGTGTGGTGGAATCCGCAGCCACCCGGCATCGGAGGCTTCCCCGACGAGGGGTACTGGGTGGTCACCCGCCACGCCGACGTCCGCGAGATATCCCGCGACAGCGGGCTGTTCTCGAGTTGGCGCAGCGGCGCCCTGGTCCGCCTGCGGGACAACGTCGACCGGGAGACGTTCGAGATGCAGCGGCTGATCATGCTCAACAAGGATGCGCCCGAACACACCAAGCTGCGCAAACTGGTGGCTCGCGGTTTCACTCCCCGCGCGATCGAGAACCTGCGCGGAGCGCTCACCGACCGAGCCGAGCGAATCGTCGCCGAGGCTGCGGCCACCGGAACCGGCGGGGACTTCGTCACCCAGATCGCCGCCGAACTGCCACTGCAGGCAATCGCCGAACTCATCGGGGTTCCGCAGGAGGACCGCGGCAAGCTGTTCGACTGGTCCAACGACATGATCGGTGACGACGACCCCGAATACGACCTGGATCCGCTGGAAGCGGTCTCGCAGCTACTCGGCTACGCCTACGGGATGGCGGACGAGCGCCGACGCTGCCCCGCCGACGACATCGTGACGACGCTGATCCAGGCCGATGTGGACGGCGACGCGCTCACCCCGGAGGAGTTCGGATTCTTCGTGCTGCTGCTGGCAGTAGCCGGCAACGAGACCACCCGAAATGCCATCACCCACGGCATGATCGCGTTCCTCGACAACCCCGACCAGTGGGAGCTGTTCAAGCGCGAGCGACCCGCCACCACCGCCGACGAGATCGTCCGCTGGGCGACCCCGGTGACCGCGTTCCAGCGCACCGCGACAGCCGGCACCGTCCTCGGCGGGCAGCAGATCCGCGCGGGCGACCGGCTCGCCATGTTCTACGGATCCGCGAACTTCGACGAGGAGGTGTTCGACAATCCGACCGCCTTCGACATCACTCGGGATCCCAACCCGCACTTGGGATTCGGCGGATCGGGCGCACACTACTGCCTCGGCGCGAACCTGGCGCGGATGGAGATCGACCTGATCTTCGGCGCCATCGCGGACCACCTCCCGGACATCACCCGACTCGGCGATCCGCAGCGGCTGCGGTCGGGCTGGCTCAACGGCATCAAGCACTTCCCGGTCGGATATTCGGGCGGATGCCCGGTGCCGCACTGAGCTGGTCACACCCGAGCGCGCAGGTCCGCGGCGAGTTGGGTCACGGTTTCGGCCGCGCACGTGCGGTTGTCGCCGACGCCACCGGACGCGCCCCGTTTCGCCCAGCCGACGACGTACAGTCCCTCGAGCGGTTCACCTGTGTCCTGCGAGATCACCTGTCCTCGTCGGTTGGGCACGACGCCGCGATTGTCGAGTGGGACGCCGTCGATCCGTTTGGTGGTGAACCCGGTGGCGCAGATCGCGGAGTTCGTGTGGAACGTCCGACCGGCGGTCGTGGTCACCGCGACAGCGCCATGGTCTGTCGTCGCGAGGTCGGCCACTTCCTGCCCGAACGACAGGACGATGCGCAGGGGGCCTGCCGGATCAGTCGGCAGTGCCTGCCTGCCGCGGACTTCGGTGGAAGGCAGGCGCGACAGCGCGCGTGACAGCGAGTTGTCCGCGCCGGCGCGGGGCGCGCTACCGGTGCCGTCGATCAGCACCTCGGCGTGCTCGAGGTCGAGAAGCTCGTGGAACGCGGACGGAGTGAACGACGCGCAGTCCGGGGCCGACCGCGACAGGACCACCAGTTCACCGACCCGTTCGCTCGCGGAAGCCCGGTGGCGGGTCTTCGCAACCCATCGGACGACATCGAAGGCGACATTTCCCGCGCCGATCACGACGCACGCGGGTCCGGAGGGCGCCGGCACATGGAAACCGGACCCGCAGTTCTCGGCGACCAGGATGTCGATGGCCTGGTAGATACCGCCACTCGCGATGGAACCGCCGACTCGGCGCGGCTGCGAGGCTCCGCAGGCGAGTACAACGGCGTCGAACCTCGTCCGGAGTTCGTCGATCGGCAGGTCCACGCCGACTTCGGTGTCGGGAACGATCGTGACGCGGTCGTCGCGAAAGGGTACGTCGAACAGTCGGATCATCTCGCGCACGCCGACGTGGTCGAGAGACACCCCCCGATGCAGCAGGCCCCCGATGGTGTCGTACTGCTCGTAGACGGTGACGCGGATCGACGTCGATCGCCGTAGCAGCTCGCGAACGGTGTACATCGCCGCCGGCCCCGACCCCACGACGGCGACCTCGAGCCGGTCGGTCGGGCCCGCCAGCGGCAGTTCGAAGACGACCCGCGGCCGTGCCCGCGGCACCGCGGGCACCTGCGCGAAGAACTCCCTGTTGCGGGTGGCGTAAGGGCGCTCGGTCAAGGTCAACGCGTGCTCGGGTTTGACGGCCGAGGCCGGGCAGGCCTCGACGCACGCAGTGCAGTCGATGCACGAGTCGGGGTCGATGAAGAGCGTCTCTGCGGAGGCGAAGCCGTCCTCACCCGGGGCCGGGTGGATGCAGTTCTGCGGGCACACCCGCACACACGAGGCGTCCTTGCAGCAATTGCCCAAGATGACGTGGGTCACGACAGACTCCTGCTCAGAGAAGGTTTGACTTTCGGTAGATCCATCGAGCGCCGAAATTCAAGAGTCCTTCTCTGCTCAGGAATTCGATGAACGGCTCCGCGGCCTTCCGGAACATCATCCGGTGGTGTTCGTTTGAACCGATGGTCGACTTGACGACGTCCCAGTCGAGTCCGAGGTCGTCGTACACCCGGCGATTGATCAGACTCTTCGCGATGAGGTGCGTTCCCACCGCGATGATCAGGGTGCTCATGCATCGCCTGAAGCGGGAGAGTCCGATCAATCGATCACGGATCTTTCGACGTGCATACGCCATGTGCCGAGACTCCTCGACTACGTGGATGTAGGCGGCACGACGAATGGGTGCCGCGACGTCGTCGCTGGTCATCCAGTCACGTTGCATGACGTCGAAGATCTCTTCACCGGCGAGGACGACTCCGTACGCCACTTCCTCCCAGACGATGTGTCGGAACAACCAGCCGAAGATGTCCAGCATGCGGTCGCGCGGATAGAACCGCGATCCGATGCTTTCGACGGCATTCGCGAACATCAGCGAGTGCAGGTTCTCGTCCGCACATTCGTTGAAAAGGAATTTGATGTCAGGTCGTGCCGGATTCGCACTGTGACTTGCCCTCAGCAATGCCACCTGCAAACCCACCTCCAGCCAGATACCGACGCCCAGGAATTGCGCCACTTCGCTCCGGGTGAGTCGAATACGCTCCGATTCGGACATCCCGTCCCACATCGGGGTACCGAAAAGGGGTGACCATTGCGGCGTCATGCCGTGACGTTCGTCGTCGCCAGGTTCAGGCTGGTAGACCAGTGGACTCCGCGAATCGAAGGACAGCCGCTTGGCAGATTCCAGAAGGGTGTCGAATATTGCGTCGCTTTCGGAAGCTGTCATCCTTCCTCACTCCTCGATTCGGCTGTAATCGCATATTTCGATTCGACCACTGTGTCGATATGGATACTCGGGTTCCGGCCCGCTGTTCGTGCGAGCATGAGACCACATGTCCGGGTGCCGTCGCGGCGGTGTCTCGAACACCGGGATGGGATTCTCTTTACTGTCACATTCACGCGGGCCGAGCATTGCCCGAATCATACGGGCATTCCTGCGGGGTGGCGCATGAACACTCTGCGCCGAATATCAGCGGACCGCACCGAATTTACTGTTACCGGCCGTGAACATGAATTAGATAGAACCCGATAATGCAATTCTTGCCTGGCGGAGGCCCGCTTGTGCGCCGCGCGGACAGCGACGGCCGGCGCCGACCGACAGCCGTGTGAGGCTCCGGCCTGTCAGCGGTCCGTCTCGCCGGAAGGCTCCGCCGCCTCGAACCAGCACTGGACCGCGGTGTCGAACCAGTGCACCGCCTCGGCGGTGAAGGCGGTCCGGTCGAGCCGACCCGAACCCTCCGGGATACGCCCCAGCACCCGGATTCCGGTGACGTCCGCGAGATCATCGAGGTTGCACCGCATCGCGAGGTCCGGCTCCGCCGGCCACGACCCGATCACCGTTCCGGCGCACCGGACCCCGGCCTGCCGGGCGGCGGCGACGGTCAGCGCGCTGTGATTGAGCGTGCCGAGTCCGGCGGCGGCGACCAGCAGCATCGGGGCACAGAGGTCGGCGGCGACGTCGGCGAGGGTGAACCCACCGACGCCCAGTCGCACCAGCAGACCGCCGGCCCCCTCGACGAGGGTCAGGTCGTGGGTGGCGTCCAACTCCCGGACCGCGGCGACCACGTCGGCGATACCGAGCAACGGCATCCCGGCCCGCCGCGCGGCGGTGTCGGGTGCGAGCGGCTCCGGATACCGAGCCAGTTCGACGACGGTCGTGACACCCGAAAGCCGTTGCACCTCGGCCAGATCGCCCGACTCACCGGTGGCGACGCCGGTCTGCGCGGGCTTGCAGACTGCAACGGAGAGACCCTCGGCGAGCGCACAAGCCGCAATCGCCGCTGTGGTCACGGTCTTGCCGACGTCGGTGGACGTGCCGGTGACGCAGAGGATGCTCACGCGTGTGCCGCCGCGAGCACATCGGTCAGCACGGACTCGATCACGCTCATGTCGGAGTCGTCGAGGTTCGCGCGCGAGGTCAGCCGCAGCCGCGAAGTGCCCTCGGGCACTGACGGCGGACGGAAACAGCCGACGTGCAGTCCGCGTTCGCGGCAGGCTTGGGCGGCGTCGTACGCGACCTGCGGGTCCCCCAGGATCACCGACACCACCGCGGACTGCGGCTCGGCCGCGCCGGTGATCCGGGCGAGATCGCGGGCGCGGCCGAGCACCGCGACAGCCCGCTCCGGTTCGCGGCGCAGCACTGTCAGTGCGCCACGGGCCGCGCCGACCGCGGCCGGCGCGAGCCCGGTGTCGAAGATGAACGTGCGGGCCGCGTCGATCAGGTGGGCGCGGACCCGCTCGTCGCCGAGCACCACACCACCTTGGGAGGCAAGCGATTTCGACAGCGTCGCGGTGACCACGACGTCGGGTTGCCCGGCGAGACCGGCCTCCTGCACCAGCCCGCGACCGCCGTCGCCGCGGACCCCGATGCCATGTGCCTCGTCGACGAGCAGCAGCGCGCCGTGCTCGCGACACACTCGATGCAGCGCTCGCAGCGGCGCGAGGTCGCCGTCGGCGCTGAACACCGAGTCGGTCAGCACCAGCGCGCGGGGCTCGGTGCGGGAGGCGAGTGCGGCGCCGACCGCCTCGACATCCGCATGTGGGGTGATCACGACGCGCGAACGCGAGAGCCGACAGGCGTCGACGAGCGAGGCATGGCAGCCGGCGTCGGAGACGATCAGTGCGTCGCGGCCTCCCAGCGCTGTGACTGCACCGAGGTTGGCGGCATAGCCGCTGGCGAACACGAGTCCGGATTCGGCGCCGACGAAGCCGGCGAGCTCACGTTCGAGGAGTTCGTGTTCGGTGGTGGTGCCGGTGACCAGCCGCGAGCCGGTGGCGCCGCCGCCCCAGCGACGCAGCGCGGTCGCGGCGGCGTCGAGGACCTCGGGGTGCCGGACGAGGCCGAGGTAGTCGTTGGACGCGAGGTCGACGAGCGCCGAGCCGGGGGTGCGCGAGCGCAACGTGCGCCGCAGACCGGCCGCGCGGCGCGCGTCGGCGATGTCGTCGAGCCAGCTCAGTGCGTCATGGTGTCCCACGACTGTGCACCATACGCGGTTACTTGAACGGTGTTCAAGGATGGGCCGCGCCGGTGGGTGCACCCGCCACCTCGGTCAACCTTGACTGCGAGCGGCCGCGACCATCCCGGCGCCGATCGCCCGGACGTCCTGCGGCGTGCAGACGTACGGGGGCATGGCGTAGATCAGCTTCCCGAACGGACGTAGCCACACCCCCGCGTCGACCGCGGCGTCGGTCGCCGACCGCATGTCCACCGGCTCGGCCATCTCGACCACGCCGATCCCGCCGAGCACCCGCACGTCCGCGACCCCGGGCAGCTCGCGCGCCGGGGCCAACGACTCCCGCAGGCCGTCACCGACCGCTGCGACCTCCGACCGCCAGTCCCGCGAGAGCAGCAGTTCCACCGCGGCGACTGCGACAGCGCACGCCAACGGGTTCGCCATGAACGTCGGCCCGTGCATCAGGCCGCCGGCCTCGCCCGCGCTGATCGCCGACGCCACCGCCGTGGTGCACAGCGCGGCGGCGAGCGTCATGTATCCACCGGTCAACGCCTTGCCGACGCACATGACGTCGGGCGTGACTCCGGCGTGGTCGGCGGCGAAGAGCTCCCCGGTGCGGCCGAATCCGGTGGCGATCTCGTCGAAGACGAGCAGCAGATCGTGCTCGTCGGCGAGGCGCCGCAGCTCGCTCAGGTAGCGCGGGTCGTGGAACCGCATGCCGCCGGCGCCCTGCACGACCGGTTCGACGATGATCGCGGCGAGCTCGTGTCGGTGCGCGAGCAGGACGCGCTCGAACTCCGCGACGTACGCCGCGTCGTACTCGGCCGGCGGAATCGGCGCGAAGACCTGCCGGGCCAGCACGTCGGTCCACAGCGCGTGCATGCCGCCGTCCGGGTCGCACACGCCCATCGGCGCGAAGGTGTCGCCGTGGTAACCGCCGCGCCAGGTCAGCAGCCGGGTGCGCTCGGGCCGGCCGACCGCCCGCTGGTACTGCAGGCACATCTTGACCGCGACCTCGACGGACACCGAGCCGGAGTCGGCGAGGAACACCTTGTCGAGACCTGGCGGAGTGATCCGCACCAGCAGCTCGGCGAGCCGGGCGGCGGGTTCGTGCGTCAGGCCGCCGAACATGACGTGGCTCATCTTGGCCATCTGCTCGGCGGCCGCGGCGTCGAGCACCGGGTGCCGGTAGCCGTGCACCGCGGCCCACCAGGACGCCATGCCGTCGATCAGCTCCCGGCCGTCGGCGAGGGTGAGCCGAGTGCCGCGGGCGCTCTCGACGACCAGCGGCTCGGTGGACGCCGGGAATGCGCCGTACGGATGCCAGAGGTGCGCGGCGTCGATGGCGGCGATGCGGTCGGACGAGTAGCGGTCGGTGCTCACGCGGCCGACGATAGCGACCAGCGATGAATCTGCGGGGGCCGGGAGGTCTACCTGTGGACACCGACTCGACGAGGAGAACAGATGATCATCGTTGCGGGACCCCTGTACGTCGACCCGGCGCGGCGCACCGCCTACCTCGACGGGTGCACCGAGGTCGTCGGCCTGGCCCGGCAGGCCGACGGTTGCCGGGACTTCGCCGTGTCGCCGGACCTGGTCGACCCGAGCCGGATCAACGTGTTCGAATGCTGGGAGTCCGAAGAACAGCTGCAGCGCTTCCGCGGGTCCGGCCCCGATGCGGGCCAGCAGGAGTCGATCGTGAGCGCCGACGTCCGCGAGTATCCGGTCAACGGGTGAGCCTCCGCCCGATCCGGCAGGAAGCGCGCCCACCCGACCACTACTGTCGAGCACATGGCAGAGCCCGCGCACGACCCGGACCGGCGCCCTGCGCCCACGGTGTGGCCCGGCAGTGCCTACCCGCTCGGCGCCACCTACGACGGCGCGGGCACCAACTTCTCACTGTTCTCCGAGGTCGCCGACGCCGTGGACCTGTGCCTGATCGACCGCGACGGCAGCGAGGTCCGGGTACCGCTGACCGAGGTGGACGGGCACGTGTGGCACGCCTACCTGCCGACGGTGGTGCCGGGACAGCGCTACGGCTACCGGGTGCACGGACCTTTCGAACCGGAGACAGGGCATCGTTGTGACCCGAGCAAGCTCCTGCTGGATCCCTACGGCAAGGCCTTCGACGGCTCCTTCGACGGTGACCGGTCGCTGACCACGTTCGGCGCGGACTCCCTGGGCCACACCATGACCACCGTGGTGATCAACCCGTTCTTCGACTGGGCATCCGACCGGGCACCGAAGCGGCCGTACCACGAGACGGTGATCTACGAGGCGCACGTCAAGGGCATGACGGCCACCCATCCCGGTGTCCCGGAAGAACTTCGGGGCACCTACGCCGGCCTCGCACACCCGGCGGTCATCGACCACCTGACCGCGCTCGGCGTCACCGCGATCGAGCTGATGCCGGTGCACCAGTTCCTGCACGACCAGATCCTGATCGACCAGGGACTGCGAAACTACTGGGGCTACAACACCTTCGGCTTCCTGGCACCGCACGGCGAGTACTCCTCGGCGGCGAAGGCGAGCGGCGCGGTCGCCGAGTTCAAGGCGATGGTGCGGTCCTTCCACGCCGCCGGGATCGAGGTGATCCTCGACGTCGTCTACAACCACACCGCGGAGGGCAACCACCACGGCCCGACCATCTGCTTCCGCGGCATCGACAACGCCGCCTACTACCGGCTCGACGACGACGATCCCGAGCTCTACAGGGACTACACGGGCACCGGCAACAGTCTCAACGCCCGGCACCCGCACACGCTGCAGCTGATCATGGACTCGCTGCGGTACTGGGTGACCGAGATGCACGTGGACGGTTTCCGTTTCGACCTGGCGTCCACCCTGGCCCGCGAACTGCACGACGTGGACCGGCTGTCCGCGTTCTTCGACCTCGTCCAGCAGGACCCGGTGGTCAGTCAGGTCAAGCTGATCGCCGAGCCGTGGGACGTCGGCGAAGGCGGCTACCAGGTCGGCAACTTCCCCGGTCTGTGGACCGAGTGGAACGGCAAGTACCGCGACACCGTGCGCGACTACTGGCGTGGGCAACCGGCGACGTTGGGTGAGTTCGCATCCCGGCTGACCGGATCGTCGGACCTGTACGAGTCCACCGGTCGCCGCCCCAGCGCGAGCATCAATTTCGTGACCGCCCACGACGGCTTCACGCTGACCGACCTGGTGTCCTACGACGAGAAACACAACCAGGCGAACGGCGAGGACAACAAGGACGGCGAGAGCCACAACCGGTCCTGGAACTGCGGAGTGGAAGGCCCCACCGACGACCCCGCGATCCTCGAGCTGCGCGCCCGGCAGCGTCGCAACATCCTCGGCACCCTGATGCTCAGCCAGGGCACCCCGATGCTCGCGCACGGCGACGAGATCGGGCGAACCCAGCTGGGCAACAACAATGTGTACTGCCAGGATTCGCCGCTGTCGTGGATGGACTGGTCGATGGTGGAGTCCAACGCGGACCTGCTCGAATTCACCCGGCGCGCCATCGCGCTGCGCACCGCCCATCCGGTGTTCCGGCGACGGCGATTCTTCGAGGGCAAGCCGACCCGGTCCGGCGAGCAGGCCCGCGACATCGCCTGGCTCACCCCCGCCGGGGTGGAGATGACCCCGGAGGACTGGGGCAGCGGGTTCGGCAAGTCGCTGGCCGCCTTCCTCAACGGCGACGCCATCGCCGAACCGAACGGTCGGGGCGAGCGCGTCGTGGACGACTCGTTCCTGCTGTGCTTCAACGCCCACGACCAGTCACTCGAATTCACCGTCCCCGCCGACGGTACCGACGCGCACTGGATGGCGGTGCTCGACACGGCAAGTCCCACCGGACTGTCCGACGCCGTGGTCGGCGGTGGAGCGAGCCTGAAGGTCGAGGCCCGGTCGCTGACCGTGCTCAGACGGGTGAGCTGAGCGTGCAGCCGATCACCGGGACGTACCGGCTGCAACTGCGGGCGGACGCGCTGACCCTGAACGACGCGTGCGAGATCGCCGACTACCTCGACGACCTCGGCGTCTCGCACCTGTATCTGTCCCCCGTGCTGACCGCGGCCGAGGGCTCCGTGCACGGCTACGACGTCACCGATCCGACCACTCTCGCACCGGGTCTCGGTGGCCGGAAGGCACTGGTGTCGTTGGTGACCGAGCTGCGCCGGCGCGGGATGGGCATCGTGGTGGACCTGGTCCCCAACCACGTCGGCGTGGCCGACGCGTGGCAGAACCGCTGGTGGTGGGACGTGCTGACGCACGGCCGCGACTCCGAGTACGCCCGATACTTCGACATCGACTGGGAACGGGGACGATTCGCCCTGCCCGTGCTCGGCGACGACGGCCTCGCCGCCGTGACGATCGACGACGACGGGCCCGAGCCGAGGCTCGCCTACCACGAGCACCGCTTTCCCATCGCACCGGGCACGGAGGCATTCGACCCGCGGAGGGTCCACGGCCGTCAGCCGTACGAGCTGGTGCACTGGCGGTCCGGCCGGGTGGGCTACCGACGCTTCTTCACCGTGAATTCCCTTGCCGCACTGCGCCAGGAGGACCCGACGGTGTTCGCGGCCACCCACCGTGAGCCGGCGTCCTGGTTCGCCGAGGACCTCGTCGACGGGGTGCGGGTCGACCACCCCGACGGACTGGCCGACCCCGCCGACTACCTGGCGCGGCTGCGCGGATTGCTCGGCCCGGACCGCTGGCTCGTGATCGAGAAGGTCCTCGCCCCCGGAGAACCGCTCGATCCGGCGCTGCCGGTGGACGGAACCACCGGCTACGACGCGCTCGCCGAGTACGGCGGCGTGTTCGTCGACCCGTCCGGCGCGGAGGAGCTCGGTCGCCTGCATGCCGAAGGCACCGGCGACAGCGGCGACGCGCGGGCGCTCGCGCGGAGCGAACACGAACTGAAGGGCGCGGTGCTGCGCGGTGCGCTCGCGCCGGAGGTGCGCCGGCTCGTCGGCGCGGTGCGCCGCGAGAGCGCGGCCGCGATGCGCGGCGAGGGCGCGGCCGCGCTCAGCGACGAGGCGCTGACCCGCGCGGTGGTCGCGACCGTGACCGAGGTGCCCGTCTACCGCACCGACTACGGTCCGCTGGCCGGGACGCTCGGCGCGGCGGTCGCGCGTGCGGCGGAGTCCGATCCGACTCTCGCCGAGCCTCTTTCGGCGGTGGTCGCGGCCGTCCTCACCGGCGGCGAGGCCGCCGTTCGACTGCAGCAGGTGTGTGGAGCGGCGATGGCCAAGGCTGTCGAGGACCGGCTGTTCTACCGGACTGCGCGACTGGTGTCGCTGCAGGAGGTCGGCGGCGATCCGGGGTCGTTCGCCCTGCCCGTCGCGCAGTTTCACCTGGCGCAGGCCGAGCGCGCACGTCGGTGGCCCGCAGCCATGACGACGCTGTCCACCCACGACACCAAGCGTGGGGAGGATGTTCGCGCCCGGATCGGCGTGCTCTCGCAGGTCCCGGCGACCTGGTCGGCGTCGGTCGGCGAGTGGGAGTCCACGACCCCGAGCCCGGACAGGGCGACCGGATTGTTCCTGTGGCAGAACATGTTCGGCGTGTGGCCTACCCACGGCAGTCCCGATGCCGACGTCCGACGCCGTCTGCACGACTACGCGACGAAGGCGATTCGCGAGGCCGGCGTGCACACCTCGTGGGAGCGGGTCGACGCGGACTTCGAGGCGCGGGTCCACGAGTGGCTGGACGCCGTGTTCGACGGTCCGGTCGCGGCGTCGATGTCGACGTTGGTCGACCGCCTCGCGCCGCACGGGCGGATCGTCGCCCTCGGCCAGAAGCTGCTGCAGCTCACCGGCCCCGGCATCCCCGACGTGTACCAGGGCACCGAACTGTGGGAGGACTCGCTGGTCGACCCGGACAACCGCCGGATCGTCGACTTCGACCGGCGCCGGCGACTGCTCGCGGAACTCGGGCCGGGCGCGACCGGTGAGGCCGCGAAACTACTCGTCACCCGGGAGGCGCTGCGCCTGCGCCGGGAGCGGCCGGATTGCTTCGTCGGCGGGTCGTACCGGCCGATCCTCGCCGGGGACTCGGCGTCCGGGCACCTGCTCGGCTTCGCCCGCGGCGGCGAGGTGATCGCGTTGGCGACCAGGCTGAGCGTACAACTGACGGCGGCCGGCGGCTGGACCGACACGACGGTGACGCTGCCAGCCGGCACCTGGACCGATACCCTCACGGGGACGTCCCACACCGGGGAGGTCCGGGTTGGCACGATGCTCGACGCGTTGCCGGTAGCACTGCTCGTGCGCGCGTGACCAGCCGCGTTCCGATCAGCGAGACATTCCGGCACGCGATGACGAAACAACGCCTACCGTGACGGGGAACACATCGTCGAAGCACTCGGAGGATCTCGGCACATGAGCAATCGGTTCGAAGGCAAGGTCGCATTCATCACCGGCGCAGCGCGCGGTCAGGGCAGGGCGGAGGCGGTCAAGTTCGCCCAGGAAGGCGCGAACATCATCGCGCTCGACGCCTGCATCGACTTCGCCTCGACGTCGTACGCCGGCGCCACCGAGGAGGACTTCGCCGAGACGGTCCGCCTCGTCGAGGAGCAGGGCCGCAAGATCGTCGCCACCAAGGCCGACGTGCGCGACTTCGCCGCGGTGACCGCGGCGCTCGACGCGGGCATCGAGGCGTTCGGCCGGCTCGACGTCGTGGTGGCGAACGCGGGCATCTGCTCGGCCGCCCTGTCCTGGGAGATCACGCCCGAGCAGTGGCAGGAGACCATCGACGTCAACCTGACCGGCGTCTTCTACACCTGCAAGGCCGCCATCCCGAAGCTGATCGAGCAGGGCGAGGGCGGCTCCATCGTCGTCACCAGCTCGGTCTCGGCCCTCAAGGGCGCCCCGTTCGTCGGTCACTACGTCGCCACCAAGGCCGGTATTGCCGGCCTCACCCGGACGATGGCGAACGAGCTGGGCATGCACAAGATCCGCGTCAACAGCGTGCATCCGTACGGCGTCAACACCGGCATGATCATGTCCGACATGCTTCCACTGCTGGAAAAGTTCTCCGACACCCTGGCGCCTGCGTTCATGGCCTCGCTGCCCTACGGCTTCAGCGAGCCGGAGGACGTCGCGAACGTGGTCGCATTCCTCAGTTCCGAAGAGGCGCACCACATCACCGGCATCAACATGCCGATCGACCTGGGCAACGCCGCCCGCTGACCCACCTGATCTCCGACGCCGCTCGCCCACTCTGCTCGCCGGGCGAGCGGCGGCTTTCGGTTTCGCTCTTGCCCCGCAACCACCAGCGACCCACCCTGGCAGCGATCACACGCCCAACACTGCGCGGGCGAGTTCGTCACGTGTGGAAAGTCCGAGCTTGTGCCCCGCCCGGTAGACGTGCCCCTCGACGGTGCGCACCGACATCACCAGTCGCTCGGCGATCTGCTGGTTCGTCAGTCCCTGCGCGACGAGGGTGGCGATCTCGCGTTGTCGACCGGTGAGCGGGAGCGGACAATCCACCACCGCCAGGGCCGGCGTGCGGGCGCCACCACACTCCACAGCCAGGCGACGGGCATGGGCTGCGGAGGCGAGAGCCGATCCGCGACACCCGCGGCGACCGTGTGCCTCGGCTGCGTGTGCCGCCGCATCGATGGCCACCAGCTTGTCGCCTATTCGCTCGAAGGTCGCCGCGACATGGTCCAGCGACCGGCCGTCGCCCGCCGCTGACGCGCGGGCGTACTCGGCTGCCGCGGGCGCACGGGGTCCGTCAACCGAACGGGCCAGGCAATCCAACCTGTCGCCGCAACCCCTGTCGCCGAGTCGCACCGCCGTGAGCAAGGCAAGGACTTCGAAGCTGGGTTCACCGAGCGCCACAGCACGATTCGCCGCGCTGTACGCGGACATGATCGCTTCGGTACTCTGCCCGCGCGCGGCAAGCACCCAGCCCCGCACCCGACACAACTCTGGGTCCAGGAAGGTGTAGGCGGGGTGCCGAAGATCCTCGGCCTCGGCCAGTACCTCGACGGCAGCTTCGGTGTCACCGCTGGCGACGAGGGCTTGAGCAAGAGTGAGTCGGCATGCGTACGCCATCCCAAGCGCCCCGTGACCGCCGAGTCCGGCCCGTGCCTCACGCAGCGCACGCACCGCAGCGTGCAGATCACCGCAGCGCAACGCAACCCGACCGCTGACGAAGATCGCCTTGAGGCGCGTCGGGGCGGGCGCGTTGGACGACTCCGCGAGAGCGAGCTCTGCCAGATTCATTGCTTCACAGAGGTACCCAGCGTCGACCAACGCGTTCACGTGCTGCAGCCGCAGGCTGACCTTCGAGATGGCGGTGCAGTGCGTGGACGCCGCGGCCGCGTACCCACGCTCGGCAATGGAGCCGACGCAGTCGGTCTTCCCGAGCAGCCCCAGAGCACCGATCAGTGCATAACATGATTGCAGCACAACAGAACTCGACGGTCTGGTGCAATCGAGAGCTCGCTCCGCCTGCCGAACGGCAACCGCCGGCCGACCCAGGCAGAAGTCCATGTCCGCGGAAAGCGAGACCAGCGCCCGCCGCGCGTCGGGATCTGCGATGGCCGCCAACGCCTCGTCCACCGCTCGCTGTGCCTCGCCGACGCGCCCAAGATCCCAGAACAGATTGACCACCTGCGGTATCGACACCCGCAGACGCTGATCGTCGGTGGCCGCACGGCGGCGCAATGCCGTCAGCTCGGTGGCCGCCTCCGTTCCCCGCCCCGAGCTGCTCAGCGCCCGGGCCCACAGCAGCCGCGCCTCGAAGCCACCCTCCGACTCCCCGCAGGCGTGCGCGAGCCGCTCGCACAGGTCTGCATCCCCGAGCGCGAGGGCGATCTGAGCGCCCGCGGTGAGCAGCTGCACGTCGGGAGGCAGGTCCGACTCGCTGGCCAGTACCGCCCGGCGAAGGACCATTTGGGCATCTCGTCCCTCGCGGCCGGCCAACGCGGTCGCGACCCGGCCACGCAGCCGCCGAGCCTGCACGGTTCCGATTCGCGCGCGTCGCACCTCTCCGTAAAGGGGGTGCGCCAATCTCGCCTGCAGATCCGGTGCGTCCACCGTGACCAACGCTCGAACCTCGGCCCGCTCGACCGACTGCGAGCTGGTCAGCTCGTCCATTACCGCCATGTCCAGCGGTTCCCCGACGGCAAGGAGATCCACCACCTCACCCAGCTGCGGGTCGAGGTCACCCATCTGCGCCTCGACGAGGTCCGCCAACGCCGCGGAGACGCCCGGATCTCCAGACCAACGCCAGATCCCCAACTCGCGGCGCAATCTGCCGGCGGTACGCTCCGCGTCGACCAGGTGACGTAGGAACAGTGTCGTACCCGCGGTCAGGCTCCACAATCGCTGGGCGCTGGCCCTGTCGACGGCGCCGCCCAGAACGACCTCGAGAAGGCCCGCTGTCTCCGCCTCGGAGAGTGACTGCATTTCGAGCCGGTCGAGGTAGCCGTCCTTCCACAATGCGGTGACCGCATCGGGCGCAGGTTCGCCGGTCCGAACGGTGATCACCACCGGTGCCATCGCATCGAGAACGATCTGGTGCACGACCAGCGCCGACGTCGCATCGAGCAGGTGCGCGTCGTCGACCCCGATCACCACCCGGCTCCCGCCGGGACCGCTCGCCAGTGTCCGGCTGGCCCGCGACAGCATCCGGCCGGGCTCTCCGGTGGTATCCCCGAGGTATCGGCTCAGCGCACCGAGCGGCACTGCACGGGCGGAGTGGGTGGCGACCACCCATCGCACGGTCGCACCCTGTCGTGCGGCCGCGGCCAGCGCGTCTCTGGCCAGTCGGGTCTTGCCCACGCCCGGCGCGCCGGCAAGTACCACGCCGGATCCCCGTCGATGAATACCGCCGAGCGCCTTCCCGACGAACGCCAGCTCGTCGTCCCTGCCGACGAGCGGCCATCGCTCGGACATCACAGCCTCACCAAATCTCTACCATCCCCGGCAGTTGCGCCACGACAATCGTGGGTGTGTTCGACCACCGGACCGCCCTCCGCATCGGTGTCACCTCGACTCTGTGGATTGCGGGACCTACTGATTAGGCGACGACGGCGACTGCCCGGACAAGGACTCGGTCCACCCAGCGGACTGGCGGTGCAAGCCGGATCCGGTGTACCGAGCCGCCCTGACGACCAGACCCGCGGTGGCGATCGGCAGCGTCGCGGAAATAGACAAGCGCGACACCCCACCCTCACGCCCCCAGCGCGGCCGCGATCACCGGCCAGGACCTGTGCAACTCGTCCTGCCAGTACCCCCACGAATGGGTGCCCGTCGGTGGAAAGTCGACGGTCACCGGAATGCCAAGTGTGGCCAGCCGGCCCACCATCAGATGCGTACAGGCATTCGTCGCGGCCTCGATCACCCCGCCGACCACGTCCTGATCCCCCAGCATGGTCGGGTTGCCGTTGATCCGTGGGTCCGTGAGGGTGTCGTATGGTCCCGGCAGTCCATTCCCGCTGGACAGGTAGAGCGTCACCCCGCGCAGGCGCTCTGCGTTGACATACGGATCGTTGTTCACCCAACCGGGACCACCGACCGGACCCCACATGTTGGTGATGTCTCCCCCGCCCCGCTCGACGACCAAGCGCACGAATTCCTGTCCCACCGGATCGCTGGTCGACGCGCATCCGCTGTAAGCAGCGACCGCACGATAGAGCCCCGGCGCGTCGATCGCGAGGTTGAGCACCGACGTCCCGGCCATCGACAGGCCTGCGATCGCGTTGACCCCGTTGGCGTGCAGGGCCGAATCGACCACGGGCGGAAGCTCTTTGGTCAGGAAGGTCGTCCATTCGTTGCGACCGAGCACCGGATCGACCCGCTGCCAGTCGGTGTAGTAGCTGAACGCTCCCGCGTCCGGGATCACCACGTTGACATTCTTGTCCGCGAAGAAGGACTCCACGTCGGTGCGCTGCCGCCAGTTCGCCGAGTCCTCCCCGCCGCCCGACCCGTTGAGCAAATACAAAGTGGGGCGGCCTGCGCCGCCACCGGCGGCGGTGAGTACGTCGACGGGGATCGTGCGCTTCATCGACGGTGAGTAGACGGACAGCGTCCGCTCGGCCCCGACTGCGAGGGGATCCGACGGCCCGGCACCGGCCGAGGGACTTGTTACCGCGGGCTCGGCGGCAGCCGTTGGCCCCGCGACCGTCACGACGGCGAGCGCCGCTGCCACCAGTGAGGTGGCCAGAGTGCGCTTCATGGCACGTCACTCCTCACCCGTCACGCTTGGCTGCTGGATCCGACTGTGTCCACCCTCCGCCGTGCGGGTGCGGGCCGCGTGCGTAGTCGACTACCTCACTTCACATGGGGGTCGCCGGATCCGATCGGGGCAACCCATAGGGCTGCAACTCTCCGCCCGCGGGTGGGAAATTCCAACACACGGTGGGGTTTCCGTGCTCCCTCACGCTGGCGATGCTGATCGAACGCACCCACCCTACGAATCGAGAACCCGACATGCATCAATCGCGCCGCACCCCGGCCACCACGCGCTTCCATTCCACGTCATCGCCGTCGCGACTGACCGACTGCTTCGAACTGAAGTTGACCAGTCCATTGATCGACCCTGACTGTTCGTGGGGGCACGTGGCCGCCGTCGCCAAGGTCTCGCCGAATCACGGCAGCAACCTTCCCTACGCACTCGCCGAAATCCGGGTCGCCGATCCCTATGTCGACGCCGATCCGGCGACGCATCGGACCGTCAACGCCTATATCGCCGGCATCGAGGACCGACTTCGCCTTGACGGGTTCGATCCCACCGTCGACCGCGTCGAGGCGATGGATTCGAGTGAATGGAACCCGTACACGAAGGCGTGGTTGAGGAGTAAGCCGGTCGAGGGACTTGCCGTGTGGCGGACCATGGTTCCGAGTGCCGAGGCATTGCTGTACCTGACAAACCCCCAAGTCGGCACCGTCATCAGCAATCGGCGGGGGGACACCGCGACGATTTCGCCGGAGACGGTCGCACACTTCCGGTTCGGCGACGACGCCATCGGCATTCGCGACCGGGGCGTGGCGATGGGCTATCTTCTGGCCGACCACTTTGCACAGCAAGGAGGATCTGCCCCACTCGACGTGCTGAGTCTGGCGAGCGGCACCGCCGACCCCGTCATCGGCGCGGCCCAACGGGCTGTGGAGCTGACGGGCAGAGCGATCCGCTTGACGGTCGCCGATATCGATGGACGGGCCCTGTCCATGGTGCGGAACAACGCCGTGCGACAGGGCTTCGGTGGTGCCGTCCGCACCATCCGTACGAACATCCTCGATCCGGCCCTTCCGGATGTGCTCGAACGCGACACCGGGGTCGCTCATTTCGACCTGGTCGAGAACATGGGTTTCGAGGAGTACCTCCCAGAGGACGGCGACGAACTGGGTGCGTTCAGGGGACGCGGGTTGCCGCAGGCGAGCGCGTTCACTCGCCGCGCATTCGACCTGGTCAAGCCGGGCGGCGCGTTACTGTCGGGAAACATGGTCCTGGACAGGACCCAGTCAGATTTCGTGTTCGGGGTGGTGGACTGGCCGCTGATCAACGCCCGGTCGGAGGCATCCATCATGCGGGTGTACGAACGAGCCGGTCTACTCGGGGATCCGACCGTGAAGATCGAAATGTTCCGCGTCCGTAATGCGAGCGCGGGTACGCATCTGTACAACATCGTCAAGGCGACGAAGCCGGATACCTCCACCCGGCCTGCACGCGTCCCGTGACATCGGGGACGCGGGCCGCATTCGGGTAGTCGACTACTCACCCGGGTTCTCGTCGCGGCGGTGAAGATTGATTCATTCGAGGAAGTGCACCCGATACCCAGTGCGATTGTCAGGTTGCGGCGGACCGCGGCTCGGGTCGCGAAATGTGTTCGGCCAAGTGAGGAATGCCATGACCTCCCCGCCCCCGACAACGCGCCGACCGCGCCGCTGACCGGCATGACCTTCGTTCGCCCCCAAGGAGTTCGACATGATCGCGGCAAACGAGCAGCGGGCAAGAGCGCTCGAGCGGCTTCCTGTCACCTACTCGCTCGCACTGCGATTGCGCGACGCTGGTCTGTCGCGGGAGCTGATCGCCGAGTGCCTCAGGATCGAGCCAGAGGCGGTGGGCCCGATGATGACCATCGCGGAGGCGAAATTGGCAGCGATCCTGGACGAGTCCGGACCGAGGTGATGCTTTCGCCTACCGTTCCGACCAGCTCACACCAGTCTGATCGATGGATAGATCGGAGAGGACACCATGAGCATCATCCGGAGAATTCGCCCCGCCGTCGCGTTGCTCCTGCTCGCCGGTGCGGCGGCCCTTGCCGCACCGACAACAGCGAATGCAGGCACGGTCTTCCCGGACCCGGCGGCGGATGCGGCACGGTCGCGCCCAGAACGTTGGCGGCGCTCGGATTTGTCGGGGTTCAGGACCCTTCCGTCACCGCGACGACGACGAACAACCTGTCCTACAGTTGGATCAGTCTCGCCGCACCCTTCACCGGAGCGAGCTCATTCACCGTGTTTCCCGGGTCAGGGCTGACGAACACCGTCGCCGCGCCTAACGCCGCGGGCCTCGGCATCCTGTCGGGGTCGTACACCAGCGGCACGACGGTCTGAACGCTCACTACGGCCGTCGTCGTCCAGCCCTGACCCGAGGCAGGCTCGCCCCGGGTCCCCCGCCCCTCGGAAGAAGCACGAGGGTGGCCGGGCCCATCGGGCCCGGCCACCCTCGCCGTCGGTGTGGTCACCTCCGGAGTGGACCCTTGACCGTGATGGGAAGTCGCACACCGGATTCCTGGCCGACGAGGGCCGCGAAGTACGCGAGTGCCCCGGTGGCCACCAGCGCGGCGAACACGCCGAACGACGGACCGGCGGACACCGCGGAACCGATGAGCCCGCGACCGGATCCGAGCGTGACGGTGTCGAGCACCGCGAGCAGCGTCACCACGAAGGACCCGAGCGCGCTGTAGACGAGGACGACCGGCATCTTCGGGTGCGATGCGATCACCTTGAACGCCGACAAGCCGTACGTGGCGCCAACGCCGAGTGCCGCGAGCAGCCCGATCCACCAGAACCGATGCCAGCCGTTCACCGAGTCGGACGTGTCGTAGCCCATCACCGAGACCGACATCGACCACCACGGCAGGAAGCCCGCAATTGTCGTCATCAGCGCGGCGCCCAGCAGGCCCCAGCCTGCCATCGACACGTCCTTCATCGCCTTGCCTGGGGTCACCGCTCGTCCCGGTCCGCCCGCCCCTTGCGGAGGGGGCGGTGGCGGCACGTAATAGCGGTTCTGGTCGGGGGTTCCGTCGGGTGTGGACATGATGACGCCTTTCTGGTTCGTGTGGACTGCGTTCCCGGTACAGCCTCGATTCGAGGTGCCAGTTCATGGTCGTGCGCAGGCTCGATCACGCATACCGACCCCGGGGCTGAATGGACGCACACCCGCAGGCATGGATTCGGCCCCGGAGGTAGCGGCGATCCTCGTCTCGTTCCCCGAGCAAGCCGATTGGAGTAGCGGACTACTCGTGTGCGGCGACGGTGCGAGCACCACGATTGGAGGGCCGGGACACACGGCACGCAGATGCCCCCACACCACGGATGGTCGATTTCCTACGTGGGGGTGAAGGTGTCCACCCCGCGGGCGGCTGGCCGCTGCCTCGACCCTAGGTCCACGCTGGTTGAGTTCACAACGGACACAAGGTCGTTCGTCCAGCTGGCCGACCGACCGGAGCTGAGGAAGGGAGATCGGGACGATGCGCCAGTCCTCGCGTTCGCGCCGAGCAGCTGCGATCGGCTGCCTCGCGGCCGCGCTCGCCGGTGTCGGCGGCGTGACCGTGTCGGCTGTGTCGCCTGGGCACGCGGCGGGTTTGTGCATTGGCGCGGAGTGCGCCCCGTCGATCCCGATCAGTAACTGCGGATTTGTTGATGTCTGCCCGCCCCCACCCCCGCCACCGCCACCGCCGCGCAACCCCTGTCTAGCCAACCCCTCCCTCTGCCAACCGCCACCCCCTCCGCCGCCGCCGCCGCCCCGAGACCCCTGCCAAGCCAACCCCTCCCTCTGCCAACCGCCGCCACCTCCACCTCCACCTCCGCCTCCGCCTCCGCCTCCGCCCGAGGTTCCGCCAGCACCGCCCGAGAATCCTGCTCCGGTGCCTGTCCCACCTGCGCCCGTACCCGTTCCTGTACCCGCGCCCGAGGCCCCGCCGCCCACCGGCCCGGCACCCGCCCCTGCCAGCGAGCCTGCCCCGCGACAGCCGGCCGCTCCCCCGCTCCCGCCGGCAGTGAATACACCCCCGCCCCAGCCCAGCCCGGCGCCCGCGTCACCCCAGGCGCCCACCAAGGACCTGTCACTGAGCAGTCCCGCGGTCGATCCCGGCGGTGAGGTGACCGCGATCGGCGAAGGGTGCCCGGCCGGCTCGAACGTCGCGCTCACCCTGCAGGGCCAGCCCGTCGGCCACACCGTCGCCGACGGGGCAGGCGGATTCCAGGCGCCCGTGGCCGTCGGTTCGGTCGACGTCGGGCGCTACCAGGTCGCGGCGAACTGCGGGCCCATCCTCCTGGCCTCGCTCGACGTCGTGCAGGCCAGCCAGGTCAGCACCGACACGTCCACGGTGACGGTGATCGTCTTCTTCCTCTTGATCGGCATGTTGATCTATCGGCGGAGGCTGCTGCCGCCGCCCTCACCCCGGGAGCGCTCATGAAGCACTGGTGCCTGGCGGTCCTGACCGCCCTCGCGTTCGCCCTGACGTTCGCAGGCCCCGCGCACGCCGAGCCCGCGCCCGGTTCGGTCCAGCTCTCCGCAAGAATCAACGACCAAGGCGCGGGCGACGCCACCGCCGCGCAACCGGTACGACTGGACCCGTCCCACCCGGCGCACTTCTCCCTGACCGTCAGCAACGGCACGGCGGCGCCGGTTCTGCTGCGCCGCATCGACTTCGCCGGCCACGTCGTCGGGCTGTCGTTCTACTCGTACTCGACCGCGATCAACCTGTCGGTCGCGCCCGCCGCGACCGAGACCGTGAGCTACGCGCTGGACATGTCCGGACTCGACGGCCAGGCAACCGGCCTCATCGGCAGCACCCTGACCGCCGTCGACGACCAGGGGCACGTCGCGGCAACCCTGTCCACGGTTGTCGATGTGCGGGGTTCACTGCTCTCGGTGTACGGCCTGTTCGGACTGGCGCTGTTGATCCTGACCGCGCTCGCGATCGCCGACTCGGCACTGGCGATCGCCCGGCATCGCCTGTCCCCCAACCGGTGGCGGCGCGGCACCCGACTGCTCACCCCGGGCATCGGCATCGGGCTGGTACTGGTCTTCACCGGGTCGGTCGCTCGGTGGTGGGTACCGAACTCCACCCACTGGCTACTCGCCGCAGCCCTGTTCGCAGTCGTCTTCTTCTTCATCGGCTACCTCTCGCCGACCCCGGATCGCGACGACGAACTCGACGCCGACGAACTCGCGAGCGAGCCAGGTTCCGAGGGCACCGCCGACATCGTCACCACTGCGCTTCCCACCCAGGACAGGGAGCGACGATGAGCATCGAGACCGAACAGGTTCGGTTGGCGCTGCCGGCCTACGAGGTCGGCGACGAACTGGGGCACGGCGGCTGCGGGGTGGTGCTCTCCGGCCGTCACCGGCGGCTCGGCCGCCCGGTGGCGATCAAAGAGTTGCCGTCCCAGTTCGCGTCGGACGTCGATGTCCAGCGGCGATTCGCCGCCGAGGCGAGGTTGCTCGCCTCGATAGATCACCCACACGTAGTGCCGGTGTACGACTTCGTCGAACACGACGGGCTGTGTCTGCTGGTGATGGAGTACCTCCCCGGAGGCACGGTGTGGAGCCGGTTCACCCACGACGGGTTCGACGCGCACGCCGCGGTCGCGGTGGCCCTCGCGTGCGCCTCAGGTTTGCGGGCCGCCCACGAGCACGGCATCCTGCACCGCGACGTCAAACCCGAGAACGTGATGTTCGCGGCGACCGGCGCGCTGAAGATGACCGACTTCGGCATCGCGAAGGTCGTGGGCGGCGAGGAGACGCTCGCGACCCGCACCGGCGACGTGCTCGGCACCCCCGCGTACATCGCCCCCGAACAGGCCCGCGGCGAGCCGCTCTCGCCCGCCACCGACGTCTACGCGTTGACCACGATGCTCTACGAACTGCTCGCAGGCACGCTGCCCTTTCCGAGGGGTGAGGGCAGCATGGCGATGCTGTTCATGCATGCATACGAGTCCCCGACCCCGATCGGCGAGGCCGCACCGACGATTCCCGATTCGGTGGCCTCGGTCGTCATGCGTGGGCTCGCGACCGACCCCAACGACCGGTTCGCCTCCGCGGAGTCGTTCGGCGTCGCGCTCGCCGAGGCCGCCGCCGAGTGCTGGGGCCCGGACTGGCTCGCCGCGTCCGGCATTCCGGTTATGGGCGCGGACACGATCGTCACCGCGGCCGGGGCCACCCTCGGCGGCCCCACCACCACCCGCGCGGCCACCGCAGCCGCCTCCGATCCGACCCGACCGGCGCCCCCGACCGGCTTCCCAGGTCCCACGGTGCGTCCCGACGTACCGACCGTGCGACCGTCCGTCACCGTGCACACCCGGGGTGTCCAGCTCGCCGACGCCCAGGTCGAGGAGCTCGTCCCGGTCCGTTCGCTGGTCGACGTCAAGTCCCCTCGGGTGCCGTTCGCGCTGGCCGCGGGCCTCGCCCTGCTCGCGGTGCTGATCGCGCTTCTCGGCTTGGGCTCTCCGTCGACCGGAGGATCGCTAGCTCCGGGCACGACAACGATCGCGGGCGTCGACCCGACCACGGGCGGCGCAGTGCCCATCGACCTGTCGCAACCCGTGCCGGTGACGACCACCGGCGACGGCCTCGCGGACACCGCGCAGGTCACCCTGCGGGTGCTGGGCGCGACCGTCGGCCGCCAGAGTGCCCCGATCGTCTGGTCCGGCGGCACCGGCGTCGCGGCGGTACCGCCGCCAGTCAACCGGTACCTGCTGGCCGGGCGGATGAGCGGCGAGTTGACCCTGCTGCACGCGGGTGCCCCCGTCGCGAACTCCCAGTTCGCCGTGCGGACAACGCAATCGGCGAGCACCACGGCGGTCGGCGTGGGGTTCGTCGTCGTGCTGCTGTTCGCCGCGGCGTACATCGAGTCCTTCGTGCGCTCGCTTCGGCGCGGGCGCCGTCGCTACTCGGCGTCCGCCGGGACGATCGCCGGTGCGGCACTGCTCGGTGTCGTGCTGGTCGGCGCCGCCTGGGTGCTGGCCGGCCGCGTTCCGACGATTCCCACCCTGATCATGTGCATGCTGCTCGCCGGCGGAGCCGGGGCTTCGGCCGCAATTGCGGAGTGGCGCATCGGAACCCGGCGACGGTACCGGCGACCGCACGCACCGCAACGCCAACCCGTGCAGGCCTCGTGAGCGGCCACCGCCGGATCACAGGTCCCGGTCGGTGACGATGCCGGTCTGCATCGCGCGCTCGACCAGCCGCACCCGCTTCTGATTCGGCGGCAATTGCTCCACACCGAACTTGGTGAACAGCTCACGCATGTGGGACTTGATCGTGTCGACGCTGAGGAACAGTTCCTCAGCGATCTGTTGATTCCCAGGGGGACTGGCGAAGGCGGCGCTGTGCTTGTACGGCCGGCACAGGCTGCACAGCACGGCGTGCTGGATCTCGGTAAGCGACCGTCTGGTGATCACGGCCCCGGAGGAGACCCGCGTCGCCCTCGACGCGGACATGTCGACGCTCTGGAAGGTGAACAGTGTCGAGCCGATCCGGATTCGATCGCCGGGCCGCAACAGCAGTCGCCCGGCGAGGCGATCACCGTTGACGAAGGTGCCGTTGCGCGACAACCCGTCGTCGACGACCACCCAGTGCCCGCCCACCTTGTCGACGGTGGCGTGCAACTGGGAGACCTCCGCGTCGCCGGTGAGCGCGATGTCCGAGTGTGGCGAGCGCCCGATGGTCACGTGGCTCAGCCCGTCGGACAGGGCCAGTCGTCTCGGGATCCCGTCGGCGTCGGTGTAGCTCAGGCGCGGGTCGTCATCGGAGCTCATGTCAACCTCCCGGGGAGTCTTTCCATCGTCCCGCGACGCGTTGCGGCAGGCAAGGGTGCCAATCGGTTGTTCGACAACACGACCACGCGGCCACCAAGGGAGCAAAGAATCCTCCCTCGGTGGCCGCGTGGCAACCTGTTGATCGAAACCGACCCCGGTGGGGATCAATCCGCGGCGCCTGGAAATCCGATCGGGATTCCGGCAGCGTTGACACCACCAGGACCGACCGCCACGCTGGGAATCGTCAGGCAGCCGACAGTGGGTCCCTCGGCATGCACGCCATGGAGGCTGACGCCCGGCCCCGGAATCGAAGGATCGGTCGGATTGGGACAGGACGCTGCCGACGGCGGAGACAACTGCCCAACGGGTGAAAGGGCCGCTGGATCGACTCCTGCACCGCCGGCAACCGCCGACGCAATTCCTGCTCCACCACAGATGGCGCAAGTGGCTATGGCCGCAGTGAACGTGGCACGCTTCAGTAGATTTGACATGTGTGACTCCTTGAGTTGGCGAAATGCTTCGTGACGGCAGGGCGACCTGCCGCAGGCGACGGGCCGGTGATCCAGCTGTGTGGGAACTCATCGGCCCGTCGGCGCGCATGACGATCAGTGCGGGCAGAAGACGGTAACGCCGGCGACGCAGAGCTGGTAGCCATTGTCGGTGAGGTTGCCGCCGTTGCCATTGCTGACGTCGCCTCCATTTCCGTTGCCGGTCAGGCTGATTCCCGGTCCGCCGATCCCGGGGTCGAACCAGCCTCCGCCCCCGGTGGTGTCGGCCGATGCGATTCCGGCCCCGGCTCCGAGTGCGAATGCAGCGATGGCGAATGCGGTGACGGTGCGCTTGATGGTGTTCGACATTTCAGTTACCTCCGAGTGGTGGGTTTGTCTTTCTGACCATTCAAGATTCGCGGAATCGCGCGGCTCCAAACAGGGGTCCAGCGGTGGAGCATCGGTAGCCACCGGTGGTATGTCCCTCATCCCGGGGTGTGGGACACCGGATACGTCGTCGACATTCGACCAGAATCTTCCTGCCCGCCGATCGCAGCGGAGACGGCCAAGGGGTGCAGAGCCGAGAGCCAGGGAGTATTCGCCTTCCAATTGCGGCGAACTGCCGGTGAACTCGCCGAGTTCACCGGCGCTGATCCATTGGTTGAGGCCGATCCGGCGACGCAAGCCGAAGCGGTATTCGACGGCTGACGGAGAAGCAAGCGCGTGGCCGGACTTGCGCTGTGGCCCAGCAGGGGTTCCGTGGCCGAGTCGTGGCGCAGTGAGAATCCTCTGGACGGCATCGGCGGCAACCGTTGCTCCAGTGGCCGCCGATGCCGAACGACACGGCGCCACACCTTCTTCCGGTTCGCCTGCGACGCAATCGGAATCAACGACTTCGGCGTAGCGATGAGCCACCTAATTGTCCGGTCACCGTCGGTCGACGCAGCGACTGGCTCCATCAATGCGGGCAGTCCTACCCTCTGAACCCCGTGAAGGCGAGCCCCCCTTCGGTCGAAAACTGGTACTCCACTGAGGACGCGGGACACCCGCAGGGTATCTACTCCCGGCAGCGCATCTGACGAACTCTGGCCAATGCAGGCATTCCCGAACTGCAACGCAACCACTCAATTATCAAGGGACACCACAATGATCACTCAACTCTGCAAGCCAATCGTGCACTGCTGCTCGTCGGAGCTACAGCCTTCGTTGGGCCCCTATCTCCCGAGCCGACCGAGCCTCCCGATCCGGGCAGCACCTGGGTCTGCGCGCAGCACTACACCCGCAACTGCGACACCGGAGTGCCCGCCCCGACCGGTCCGCGGCAGTGGTACGAGAACTGCGATCCCCTGTATCAGGTCAGGCGATTGCGCCGACTCCCCTGTCGACAGGCCGCCCTTCTCCGACACCAAGTCGGGTAGCGCACTACTCGAACCTGCACCGCCAATGAGCCCGATGATTGACGCAAGGCAGAGCCACGCACGCGCGGGTGTCGCACCTGAAATGCATGCACCACAGACGATCTAACCAGCGAAAGGTAAACCAATGTTCAACAGCAAGGTCCAGAATCGACACTCGCATAGCGGGTCGACGAAGGTGAAGGCCTTTGGGGCGGCCGCGACTTTCGCGCTGGCGCCAATCGCGATGTTGGCGATCGGCACCGGCACGGCATCCGCCGATATGCAGGGCAGACAACCCGCAGTTACGGTCAACCCTGACAATACGGTCATCGTGACCTGTACGGACACAGGCTACGGGACTCCAGACACCAGTTTTCAGGTCGTGGTCTGGGACCCGAATCAAGTATGGGGTGTAACCAATCAACCCGCTGGGGTTCCAACACGCCGGATTGGACCGCTTGCGCCGGGCCAGGAACATGCCTGGTGCAGTGGGGATCAATCGGGTAACGATTCGCAGACTGTGTACTTCTCAGTACCCGCCAACAGCTCGACCAATCCGGGCGCCAACAACCCGGGCGCCAACAACCCCGGCCCCAGCAACCCCGGCACGTCAAACCAAGCCACGACGGTCATCAATCAGATTCTCGGCATGCTCGGCATGCCGCAGAGCGCCTGATCCGCTTCGGAGGCCATCGCTCTGGAGGTGAACGCTCACCGTCAACGAAGGGACAGACGCCGACGGATCAGCGCTTCCGCTCCGTCGCGTCGGTTCCGCATACCGCCAGTAACGCAGTCCCGACAGGACTTCAGAAGAAGCGCGGCTGAATTCGGTGCCTAGCTAACTTCCGATGCCCTGACCGCGATCAATTGCTCGCCTGGACGTGGCAGTCATGAACCGCATCCGGCATCGGCGCCGACCGCGGCACTCATTACGATTCGAGGAGTATTGATCATGATCAAGAACACCGGTCAGGCAACCGGCGGTTTGGCGGTAGCGACGATCGCTGCAATTGCACTGGTTGGCACCGGAATCGCGCATGCTGACAACTCTTTCGGTCCGACGAGCAACTCCTGTCCAATCAGCGCGGGCGCCCAAGCACCGGTCGGACAGCCTGCGGGGATCTTCGTCGCCGATCCATTCGCCCTGCTACCCCCGCCGCAGCGCACCGACAATCTTGACCTCAGCCCGCTAATGGGGAGCAGCGCCGGCAGCGGCAAGGTGCAGATTCTGCCGGGGCAGGGAGTACTGCTACCCACACACGGCATGGGCGTGGGCATCCTGAAAGGCAGCTACTGGCGCGGGGTGACCGGTCCCACGACCGAATGCGCGGTCGCAGGCACATTCATCGTCAACTGAATTCACGGGTCGTGCAACTTCACCGGAATACCTATCGGGTGACCGTGCACGACGGCTCACGCAGCCCCTACGAAGGAGGCGGCGGCAACCGTGTGTGTGCTCAGCGGTCCGTTGGCGTCGCCTACCTGGACAGTCCAGCCGTCCACCCCCTTGGTGATCCCCTGCGAAGTGCCGGAAGGGCCCCACACAGCAACAAAGTCATTGCCGCGCATTGGGCAGGAGTAGTAACCGAAGTAGTCCGGGTGCGCGGCCGGCCGCCCCCACGATCCTCCGACACGGGCGCGGCACTGGAGGCCGTTGTCGAGTTCGAGTGCGATCGGGGTCGGATTTGCGGGCATCGGTTTATCCGCAATCGGCCCGCCCGTGCGGTACATCGTCAACCTCGTCGAGAATGGGTCGGTCAGGCACAGGATGTCGCTGCTCCCGGCGGTCGGCCAGCACGCGTCCCCGGCCAACGCCGAAGCACCACAGTCGTAGACGCCCGCCGAAACCGTGTGAGGCGAGGGGCCGGCGCACCCGTCCGCGCTCTCGTTCGCGTGCGACCTGTCGATGGTCCACCCCGGCGCCGTGACGCCCGCCGCGTTCACCGGCCGCAGCACGACAATCCTGGTCGCACCAGATCCACCACCCTGTGACAGCATTCCCGCGGACCGGGAGGCCGCTGTGGCCGGTCCCGACGCCAGGGCCAACAGCGGGACGCTCGCCGCGACCGCGGCGGCAATACGAATCGATGACTTCATGGCTCGCTCATCTCCTGGATCCCTTGGGGTGGTTGACAACAATCATCCCGGGCCAGGGCGGATCCGACGCGGGTAGTGAAGTACCCCAATCACGATTCCGGGCGAACCTACGACCAGTCGCAACGCAGCATCGACAGCGTGGCGAGTCCAATACCCCGCTGACGTCAACCCGGCACGATTGCCGGGCCGGCCGGCTACACCGTCCAGATGGACTACTTCCTGATCGGAACCACGAACGCCGCGGCGGGGATCTTCAACGTACCCGCGCAACGCAGAGTGCGTCGTCGACGGGGGCGAACTTCGCGTCCTCGCGCACCCTCGACACCAGTCGGGCGATCGCTGCGGCCACCACCTGCGGGCACTCCAGCAGTGGCAGGTGTCCCGCGCCGTCGACCCGAACCAGCTCGGCGAGCGGCAACTGTTCCGCCAGATCCTCCGAATGATGCTGTGGCGTAACACGGTCGGCAGACCCGTACAACACAAGAGCGGGAATGCTCGCGAGCAGGGGAAGCGCCCGGCGTTCATCGAGGCTTGCCAGCGCAGGGAGAAATCCGGCGACGGTGCGCGCAGGCGTCCGACCGAGCATCGAGCCCGCGCCCGCCGCCATGGCGACGGTGCCGGTCCGCGACCCGCCCCTGGCAACCGTCGCGCTCAGCTTCCGCGCCCCACCGATCACCGCGTCCACCATCGACGGCGACCACCGCACGCCAAGGCGCAGCGCGGCGCTCAGTGGACTGCGCAGCGCGCGGCCGAGTCCCGATTCCGCCACACCCGAGGCCGCGGTGGAGAGCAGACCGATCCCCGCCACCGTCGATCCGAGCTGACGCGGATGCTGGCGGGCCCACGCCATCGCCACCATCCCGCCCATGGAGTGCCCCACCAAAACGATGCGCGTGTGCGTCCCGAGGGAGCGGATCACGGCGTCGAGATCACTGCCGAGCTGGTCGATGGTGTAGGTCTCGTTGCCGCCCTCCCCCGACCGACCGTGCCCCCGCTGGTCGTAGAACACAACTTGGGTCTGGGCACCCAGCACGGAGCCGAGGCGGAGGCGGATCCACGATTCCATGCGCAGGCAGAAGCCGTGGATGCAGATCACCGTCAGCGGCGCATCGGCGGAGCCGAAGGTCCGAACTGCCAGTGGCACACCATCATCGGCGGTCACCGTCATCCGGCGTCCCCTGCGATTCGCGGCGGCTCGGGTGCTCGACATGGCCATCACTTCCCTCGACTGATCCTCGATTTCGCGGTCACCTACAAATCTGGCGGACACGAATACGATCGACGAGGGACCCCGGGATTGGTTCTGTCTGAGGGAGGGTGGACAACACTCACCCCGTGGTGTCGGTAACACACAGCGAGCCGACTGCCACAAATCGGAGTTTCCACTCCGTCGCAATCGGCCCGCCCGGACTATCCGCATGCATCCACCGCGAGGTGCCTCGTCTGCACTATTCAGGGTCGATGCACGTCACGCACATCAAACGACCACTGTCGCAACACCCCCGTTGATCCAGCAGCTCCCACCTGACGACAGTTGCATCGTGACGGTATCTCCTGCAACTACGCCGGGCATCGTGAATGTACTGCCGGTCACCGTCGCAACCTGTCCGTGAACGCTCGCACTACCGGCCTGGCTGAGAGCGGTATCTGTCCAATTGACCGTCGCACCTGTGAGCGAGACAGCGCCAAATGACGAAGTAAGCGTGACGGTAGGCGTGCCCGCGGTGTTCGCCGTCAGCCCGAATGGCATGCTCAGAACTGACGGAAATGGGCAGAGTCCCAGGCCTGCCTGGGGCGTGAACGGTCCGGGGGTCGACGCATGCGCCACCGGCGACACCAACAGTGCAACGGCGCTGGCGCCTGACACAGCGATCATTGCCGAGGCAATGCGGATCTTCTTCTTGGTGAACATTGGTTCGTCCCTTCGTCGATCGCCACGGCCACCATTGCTGTTCAGTTCGGCGTGCCTTCTAGAACGTCGACATGAACGCGTCGACCGCGGGCTGGAAGTTCGGGTTGAACATCGAAATACCCACGTATGCACCGATTGCGGCGGCGGTTAGCGGAACAACACAACCCACCACGGTGATACAGATTGGTCCCGCGATCGCACCGGCTACGGCCGCGCCCATCCATCCGCCGGCCGCCCATCCGACCTCTGCCTGGTACACGAGATTGCGGTACGCCTCGTCGCGCGTGGGCTTGTCGACGTTGCGCGTCCCCGGCTCGACCGACATCGGCACCGTGTCGGGCGTCAGCGTGAGTTGACCGCCGCCGTTTTCGATGTCAGGAGTGAGTCGATACACATCGCCGTTGGCCGGGTACAACAGCGGAAGGCTCACCAGCGTGGTGCCCGTATCGTTGACCACGTCGACCGACCAACCCGACGGGTCGACCTTGAACGCAGCACCGTCGAGGGTGGCCCGCGCGGAACGGCCGTCCGGCGCCACACCGATGTGATAGTTCACGATCGCGCCGGGCGGGGGCGCTGGATCGGCAAACGACGTCCCACCGCCGATTCCCAGCGCTGCGACAGTGAGCACCGAGGCGGCGGCAGCTCTCTGGAGCTTCATCAGAATTCCTTTCGAGACAGATCCGACCGCGTTGGCATCCGTGCGGATGAGCGGAGTGGGATCACCGATACAGCGGATCGTGTGCCGAGCACCGCTCCCCCAACCGGTCCCCGGTCACCTTCCGACACATTCATCGTTCGCCGCAGGACGTGACCCGTCATGCGTAGTCGACTACCTCAACGTCGAAATCGGGCAATCTCGATGGCGCCGGCTCGCCCGTATCCCGGCCTGACCCCACGCCACCGCCGTCAACTCACCTCGACGTCTACGACTCGAGAATCGACAGCAGTCGCCTCCCACGACCGCTCGAGGGTGAAGGTGAGGGAAAACCTGCCGGCCACCGCGGCTCTCAGCTCGAAGTGCTGGATTCCCCCGGCGCCGAGACGGGCGTTCGACGCCGGGGTGAAATCGGCGTCGACCAGTTCGATGCCGTCCGGCAGTTCCCGAAGCCGCCATCGATAGCCGGATACCGGCGTCGAGTCCAGATCGACACGGAAGGCCCCACCCACCGTCGCGCGGATCACTGTGTGGCAGCAGACACGGTGCGGATCGTCCAGAAGTCACTGGAGAGTCCGGGCGAGAGGAGATACGCATACGGCATGGTGGCGTAACCCTTCTGGCCCCAGCCGGGACCCCAGGAGTTGCGGATCAGGAACTGCGACGTGGAGTCGTCGTACCCGACCGCCACCACGCAGTGACCGCCCAAGACCTGCTCGCCCGCGCCCGGCATCGGGACTTCACCGGTCGTCGCGACCTGTCCCGACTCGAAGCTCTCGTACACGGTGAAGCCGAAGACGATCGGGTATCCGGCCGCGAGGCAGCCCTTCATCTGCGGCAGCGTTCGAGCCACCCGGGAGTAGCCGATTGCGCGGAACTTCGCGGCGTCGGCGTAGCACGAGTCCGGAGGTTTGGTCGCGAATGCCTCTACGTTGTACGGCCATTCGGTTTCGGGACACGCTCCGTCCGAGTTGACGGTCTTGATGCCGTCACGAATCTGCGCACCGGCATCCTGGTTCACGGTCCCTTCCAGCGCTCGTTCGTTGTAGTAGATGAACAGCCGCGACGGCGTGCTCTGGTCGGGCAGCTTCTGCTTCATCGCGTCGAACTGCAAGGCCGCCGCGATCCCGTTTCCGGTGCAGCTGCCCAGTTGCCCCTGGTCGTACACCGGTGGGCAGTCCGTGGACAGGTCGACCTTCGCAGGCATCTCACCGAGGATCGCCGGGGGCGCCGCGTACACGTGATCGCGTTGGTCGGGCAGGTCCGGCAGCCATCCGTATCGAGCAATTCTCCGCGTCATGACCAACAACCTCCTCCGCATGGGGCAGGCCCTGGCGGGCCCCACGACCGCCACGCGACACGACGAACGCTATGGCGCCCGCGCGTGCCCGTCGCGAGTACTCGACTACCCGATTGCCGCGACATGGTCGTGTCCGGACCCGCGGCACATTCCAGGCCCACTACGCAGCGACAGGAGGTGAGCCGGGAGCGAAATGCGTAGTGGACTACTGGCTACTTCCGGGCGACCACGGCCCAGGATTTGAGCTGTGAGCGCACCGGGACGGCCGGTCGCCCGCACGGGAAGGAAGTAGGAGCAATGTTCAGCGACGAGCGGCCCCACACGAAGGCCGGCGCCTCGATCACCTCAGCTCCCGATGCCGCTCACGAGGCGGCACGGTTCACCGAGATCGTGCGTGGGTTGGCCGAGCGCGAGCGCCTGCACGACCTGCTCTGCCGCCACGTCGGCCGCGACGTCGCCCGCCGGGCACTCGAATACGATGCGCTACCCGAGCGCAATGGGCTGGCCGGCGGCGAGGTCGTCGAGGCGGCGGTGCTGTTCATCGACCTCGTCGGCTCGACGACACTGGCGGCGACCCGCCCGCCGAACGAGGTGGCGACCGTACTCAACGAGTTCTTCCGGGTCGTGGTCACCGCCGTCGAGGGCCACCACGGCTTCGTCAACAAGTTCGAGGGCGATGCGGCCCTGGCGATCTTCGGCGCACCGCGGCCGGTCGCCGACCCGGCAGGCCTCGCGCTGGCGACCGCCCGGAGCCTGCGGCACACCCTCGGCGCACTGCACTCGATCGACTTCGGCATCGGAGTCTCGTTCGGCGAGGTCTTCGCAGGCAACATCGGAGCCGAAGAACGCTACGAGTACACCGTCATCGGCGACCCGGTGAACGAGGCCGCGCGGCTGACCGGTGTCGCGAAGACCTGCGAGACCCGGACCTCCGCGTCGGGGCACGCCGTCGACGCCGCGGCCGAGGTCGAGTCCCGACACTGGACGACGAGACGCAGCATCACACTGCGGGGCCGCACGGAGCCGACCGTCCTCGCCGAGCCCGTCGAGCACAAATAGATCCGGCGCTCAGTTCAGCAGGGCATCGGGGACAGTGCGGAAAGTTGTCGGACCCCACACATACAATCGCAAGTATGTTCGATACGACGATCAGATCCCACGCAGAGGCGGAGACCGCATCGCTGGTGGCCGACGTCGCCGCACTGACCGGCGTGGCCTGGTCAGGCCGGTCGGAGAACATGTTCGCGGCGAGGAAGGTGCTCGCGGCAGGCCGCTTGTGGGAATCGTGGATCGAGCGGGACGTGCGGTTGGGATCGGGGGCGATCGTCGACTGCGGTAACGGGGCGATCGCGGAACTGTCGGTGCGGCTGGGATGTTCGAAGACAGTCGCCGAGTCGCACGCGTCGCTGGGGATGGACCTCCGGCTGCGGCTGCCGGAAACTCGGACGTTGTTCGAGGCGGGATTCCTCGACCTGGCTCGGGTCCGAGTGATCGCGCGGGAGACGACGGGGCTGTCGCCGGAGACGGTGGCGGCAATCGAGCCGGAGATCGTCTCGGCGGCGGAGCAGTTGACGCCGGGCCCCCTGGCCGCCGAGATCGGCCGACTGGTCGCCGAGCGGTCCCCGGCCGAGGCAGCACAGCACCGGGCCGACGCGGTCGAGTACGGTCGACGGATCGTCAAGCGCAGCCGTGGGAATCTGTCGACGATCGAGGTGTCCGTATCGCCGGAGGAGGGCGAGGCGTTCATGCAGTTGGTCGCCGAGTTCGCGGCCACGGTCTGCCCACACGACAAACGCGGCAAGCAGTGCCGGCTGGTGGATCCGCTGATGGGCCTCGTGCACGGGGAGCCGTATCTCGAATGCACCTGTGGCCGCGACGATTGCGCGGCCGCGGGCCGGGCGGGACTACCGAGTCGACGGGCACCGCTGACGCAAATCACCATGGACGTCGCGACGCTACTCGGGTTGCTCTCGAAGCCGGCGTACCTGCACGGTCATGGGCTGTTGGACCCGGAGCTGGCGCGGCAGCTGGCCGCGGACGGGACGTGGCAGGCGATGCTGACGGAGGTCCTCGACCTGGCCGAGCAGCTCGGCCTCGTCGTCGATGACGAGGCCAGAGCGGCCGACGCGGTCGAGAACGACCAATTCCGCGATACCGAGACTGCTCGCGCAGAGAGGTCGACCGAACCGCAGGCGCCGAATGAACCGCCCGCGCAACCGCCATCCGTGACCTCACCGCTGCCGCCACGGTTCTGCCTGCGGTCGTATCTGGCACGCGGGGCCCGCCGAAGTGCCGGATACGTACCCGAATTCGGATCACTACCCGGGCTCGGTTCCCCGCCATCGACAACGACACGCCCGAACCCGGCAGCACCAATCGACGAAACACCTACCACCGCACCAACACCAACACCAACACCCACAGGCACAGGCACAGGCACATCGACAGTACAACTACGCCCGGCAAGCGCCGGCACCGTCGCCAAGGCGATCCTTGCCGCGATCGAGGCCGACCCGACGTTGGCCCTTGGCGCCCATCCCGACGGGCACGGCGGACTGGCCGCACCACCCGATGGCGCCCTGACCTATCGACCCGACGCCGCCACGGCCGCACTGGTACGCGCCCGCGACCAGCACTGCCGGTTCCCGGGTTGCACCCGCCCGGCCGCGCAGTGCCAACTCGATCACATCGTCGAATACCGATCCCACGAACCACTTTCCGGCGGTTGGACGATCGTCACTAACCTCGAGTGCCTGTGCCAGTTCCACCACCAGCTGAAGACCCTCGGATTCTGGGACGTCACCGCACTCGCCGGGCATGCGCTGCTCTGGACCTCGTCCACCGGAGCCACCGCCGTCACCCTGCCGGCGGGGGCACATCACGGGAACCACACCCTCGCCACCCCTGCTCCGGTCGTGACGGGACGGCGCGGCTCCCCGCCGACGACCCGACAACGCGCGCCGGCGCACCCGGACCCGCCGCCGTTCTGAGAGCCACAACGGTCACCTCCGCCGCCCGAACCGGCCGGGGTCGGCTGCGCCTCTCCGAGCCGTGCGGCATGCTGGAACCGTGACCGATTCTGGCGCAGTGACCACCGCGCACCCAGGGACCACCGCGCACCCAGGGACCACCGCACACCCAGAAACCACGGTGCGCCCGTTCGAAGTCTGGGCGCCGCTTCCGAACCGGGTTCAGCTTCACCTGGACGGGAACCTGCATTCCATGACCCGCGGCGACGACGGCTGGTGGCGCACCGACGCGCCCGCCGTCCCGGGCAGCCGCTACGGATTCGTCCTCGACGACGACCCGACCGTGCTGCCCGACCCGCGCTCGCCGCGTCAGCCCGACGGTGTCCACTCCCCCTCGCAACTGCACGGTCTCGACCCCGACGCGTGGACGGACCGGAACTGGTCCGGACGTCAGCTCGCCGGCAGCGTGATCTACGAACTGCACGTCGGCGCTTTCACCCCCGACGGGACCTTCGACGCTGCGATCGCGCACCTCGATCACCTCGTCGACCTCGGCGTCGGGTTCATCGAGCTGATGCCGGTCAACGGGTTCAACGGCGACCACAACTGGGGCTATGACGGCGTTCTCTGGTACACCGTGCACGAGCCGTACGGCGGACCGGATGGCCTGCAACGCCTCGTCGACGCCTGCCACCGCCGCGGCATCGGCGTCATCCTGGACGTCGTCTACAACCACCTCGGACCGTCCGGGAACTACCTCGACCGCTACGGGCCGTACCTGTCCGAGACCACCAACCCGTGGGGCCGCGGAGTCAACATCTCCGGACCGTCCTCGGGCGAGGTGCGCCGCTACATCATCGACAACGCGTTGCGCTGGCTGGGCGAGTTCCACATCGACGGACTGCGCCTGGACGCGGTGCACGCCCTCGATGACCGCACTGCGACCCACCTGCTCGAGGACCTGGCCGTGGCAACGCAGACGCTCTCCACTCACCTGCGCCGGCCGCTCACACTGATCGCGGAGTCCGACCTCAACGACCCGACGCTGATCGCGCCGAGGTCGGCGGGTGGCTACGGACTCGACGCGCAGTGGAACGACGACATCCACCACGCGGTGCACGCCGCCGTGTCGGGTGAACGTCAGGGCTACTACGGCGATTTCGGGTCGCTGCAATGCCTCGCGAGCACCCTGCGGCAGGGCTTCTTCCACGCGGGCACCTACTCCAGCTTCCGGGGGCGCACCCACGGCCGACCACTCGACGTGCGACGCACGCCGGCGAGCGCCCTACTCGCCTACACCTGCACCCACGACCAGGTGGGAAACCGGGCCGACGGCCAGCGCCCCGGCCACTACCTGTCCGCGGGACAGCTCGCGGTCAAGGCCGCCCTGGTGCTCGGATCCCCTTACACGCCAATGCTGTTCATGGGCGAGGAGTGGGGCGCGAGCACCCCGTTCCAGTTCTTCACCTCGCATCCCGAACCGGAACTGGCCCGGGCGACCGCAGTGGGCAGGCGCGCCGAGTTCGCCGAGCACGGCTGGGACAGCGAGGCGGTCCCCGATCCGCAGGACCCGCAGACCTTCCTGCGGTCCAAACTGAACTGGGACGAGGTGCCCGAGCCCGATCACCGGCGCCTGCTCGACCTCTACCGCGCACTGATCGCGTTGCGGGGCGAGCGGGCCGAGCTCACCGATCCGTGGCTCGAACACCTCGGCGTGGACTACGACGAGGGCGAACGCTGGATCGTGCTGCACCGCGGCGACATCCGACTCGCGTGCAACCTCGGCCCCGACCCGGTGACGGTCCCGGTCGGCGGGCGCCCACTCCTGTGGTGGGACCCGCCGACCCAGGCCGAGGCCGGTGCGGCGACCGTCGTCCCCGGCCACTCGTTCGTGGTCCTGGAGGCGAATCCGGCCCGAACGGCGAACTAGCGGGTGCGCATCATCCGGTGGACGAGAACCGCGTTGGCCACCAGGATGATCGCCGTCGCGACGGCCGCGACATGCATGCCGCCGACGAAGGCGTGCTGAGCCGATTCCAGCAGTGCGGATCCGACCGACTCCGACGACGACTGCGCCACCGCGACCGCGCCACCCAGCGTGTCCTGGGCGACGTGACTCTCCTCGCCGCTCAGGGCCGACACGTCGAGCCCTGTACGGAAGATCGCCAGCACGACGCTGCCGAGGATCGCGACGCCGAGGGCGATACCGAGCTCGTATGCAGTCTCGGACACCGCCGACGCGGCGCCCGCTCGCTCCGGCTCGACCGCGCTGACCACCAGGTCGGAGGTCAAGGTGATGGCGATGCCGATGCCCGCGCCGACGAACGTGAAGCCGAGTACGAACAACCCGGCGCCGCCGTCCGCGCGGAGCCCGATCAGCATCGCGGCACCGATGGCCGAGGCCACCAGCCCCGCACTCAACACCGTGCCCGCGCTCCACCGCCGGACGAGCCAGGCCGCCAGCAGCGGCGTGATCATGCTCATCACCATCCCCGGCAGCATCAACAGCCCGGCCCGCAGCGGGGCGTTGCCCAGCACCAGCTGCAGGTACTGCGAACCGAAGAAGAGCACACCGGCGAGGGCGAACACCCCGAGCAGGTTGGTCAGCACCGCGGTCGAGAACGACCGGTTCCCGAACAGGCTCAGGTCGATCATCGGATGCTCGAGGCTGCGCTGACGGCGGACGAAGGCACACGCCGCCCCGGCGCCGACCAATGCCACGACGGTCAGCGTCAGGCTCGGCCCGTGCACCACCGATTCCTTGAGCGCGTACACAAGAGGAACCATCGCGAGCATGGACAGGCCCGAGCTCACCAGATCGAAGCGGCCCGGGTTCGGGTCCTTCGCCTCCCGGATCACCATGGGCCCGAAGACGAGCAGCACCAGCATCACCGGGATCGCGATGAGGAACACCGAACCCCACCAGAAGTGTTCGAGCAGCCAGCCGCCGACCAGTGGACCGGCCGCGGCGCCGCCGCCGGCCATCGCACCCCAGACGCCGATCGCCGCCGTGCGCTGGCGCGGGTTGACGAAGGTGGTGCGGATCAGACCGAGCGTCGCCGGCATCAGCGTCGCACCCGTGACGCCCTGCAACGCACGCGCCGCGATCAGCATCTCGGGGTTGACGGAGAACGCCGCGAGCACCGAGGCGAGACCGAACCCGGCGGCGCCGATCAGCAACAACCGTCGTCGACCGATGCGGTCGCCGAGGGTGCCCATCGTCACCAGCAGGCCGGCGAGTACGAACGAGTACACGTCGATGATCCACAGCAGCTGCGTGCTGCTCGGCGCGAGGTCCTCGCTGACGAACGGCAGTGCCAGGTCGAGCACGGTGGCGTCGATGGAGATCAGGAGGACGGCGAGGGCCAGCACAACCAGGCCCACCCAGTCGCGCGCGCTCGCCCGCACGGTCGTCGGATCGAAGGTCGGTTCGGTTCGGTCTGCGGTGACAGACACGGTCTCCCCCAAGTGGTCGAAGCATGAATTCAGTCAATGCGGCCTACTGAACCGTCCAGCCGGTACAGTGCCCCGACCAGGTTAACAGTTAACCGTCCAGCCGGTACAGTGATTTCTGTGACAGACACAAGCCGTGACAGGAGCCCCGTTGCGACCGAGCCTCCCGCGGCAAGTACCCGCGACCGGATCCTCGACGCCCTCGAGCGACTTCTGCTCGGGCGCGGACTCTCCCAGGTCACCCTCGAATCGGTGGCCGCGGAAGCCGGCGTCTCCAAGGGCGGCCTGCTCTACCACTTCCGCAGCAAGGACGCACTGCTCGCCGGGATGGTCCGCCGACTCGGCGAACGCTCCGATCAGCAACTCCAGGAGGCGGGAACCTCGGTCGCCGAGTGGTACCTGCAGACGATGAACGTCGGCACGACCAACGAGCTCGCCCTGTTCCAATCCACCATCGCCGCCTTGCGGTCGGTCGACGGTCAGCAGGGCGAGGTGCAGCAGGCGGTCATCGAGATGATGCGGACGTGGGACGACGGCCTGCGCGCCGAGTTCGACGACCCGGTCCAGGCCGAGATCGTCCGGCTCGCGGGCGACGGCATCTACCTCGCCGCCCTGATGGGCCTGCCGCAGCCCGATCCCGAACTGCACCGGCAGGTGGTCGACCGGCTACTGGGCCGCATGCCTGCTCGGTCCCCCGGACTCCCGGACGAGGGCGACTCGGTCTAGACGGAACCGTCGAGCTGACCTTCGCGGCGCCCGACCGCCGTAGCCGCTGCACCCGCGAAGAGGAGCGCCTCCGCGACCAGGACGGCGACCATCGACATGGTCATCAGCCCACCGAGGTCGACCCGCTGATCGGCCACGGCGCTCGGGGCGTCGACCATCCCGGATCCGCCGTGATGATGCATCGACGTGCCGTTCCCCAACAACGGCATGACGGCCATCAGACCGACGTGCACGGCGAGCATCGCCGCGCCGCCGGCCGCCGCGACCGTCCACGCGCGCACTGTCGGCGTCCGCCAGAGATGCCCGGCACAGTTCAGGCACCAGCCGGCCATCACCCCGAGAACCGTTGCCGTCACAAGGGACTGACCGAGCAGCAACACCGCCAGCACCAGGTGCGCGCCCGCCGCAACGCCACTGGTCGCCGCGGCCACCCGACCTGCGAGCTCCGCCATCCGCTCAACCGCGCGTCACGGCGGCGACGTCTTCCTCGCCGGCGAGCGCCGGGGTGTCCCGGGTCAGGGTCCGGCCGAGGAAGAAGTCCGGCTGCCTGATCCGCATCACGATCATCAGCACCGCACCGAGCAGTAGCACGCCGAAGCCCATGAAGAACACCAGCCCGATGCCGCCGATGGACGCACCACTGCCGTTGTCCGGATTCATGGACTCACCGATCGAGATGACGAACACCGCGGCCAGCATGAGTCCACCGAGGAGTGGGAACAAGAACTTGAACACGACATTGCGTGCACTGGTGAACAACTCGCGACGGAAGTACCAGACGCAGGCGAAGGCCGTGATGCCGTAGTACCAGCAGATCATGATGCCGAGCGCGGCGATGGTGTCGAGCAACGTCCGCTCCGAGAGCAGCGTGACGACCGTGTAGAACACCCCGGTGACCACGCCGGCCACCACCGTCGCGTAGGTCGGGACCAGGAATCGCGGATTCACCTCGGCGAGCTTCTTCGGGAACGCGCGGTACGCACCCATCGCCAGCATGGTGCGCGCGGCGGGCAGGAACGTCGTCTGCAGGCTCGCCGCCGACGACGCCAGCACGGCGAGGAAGAGCAGCAGCCCCGCCCAGTGGCCCAGCACCGGCTCGGCCAGCGCACCGAACACGTTCTCCGAGTTGTCGGGGTTGCCGAGGCCGAGGCCGTCCTCCCCGACACCCGCGTACATCATCACCGCGACCGCGACGAGCAGGTAGGTGATCAGGATCGACACCACGCACAGCAGGCCCGCCCGGCCCGGAGTCTTCTTGGGATCCTTGGCCTCCTCCCCCAGCGTCAGACAGGTGTCCCAGCCCCAGAACGCGAAGATCGACCCGGTCAGACCCACCACGAAGGCGCCGATGGCGAGACCGCTGAACGGGTTGAACCACGACAGGCTGAAGCTGAGGTTCGCCGGCGCGGATCCGTTCGCCACGTGCACGAAGGCGGTGATCACGAAGGCGAGCAGCACCACCATCTGGAATCCGACGAGGACGAACTGAATCCGCTCACTGGTGGTGATACCGCGGCCCGAGATCCACGTGGCTATCGCAAGGAAGGCCAGTGTGGTGACGATGTTGACCGCCTTGTTCCCGGCGAGGTCGGCGATCGACGGAGTGTCGAACACCCGGGCCAGGAACAGGTAGAAGAACTGCACCGCGATCGCGGCCAGGTTGGACAGCACGATGATGGTCGCCATCACCATCCCCCACCCGCACATCCAGCCGACATACGGCCCGAATGCCTTGGTGGACCAGGTGAAGGACGCCCCACAGTCGGGTGACTCGGAATTGAGCTCCCGGTACGCGTAGGCGGTGAGGAACATCGGGATGAATCCCGCGATGAAGATCGCGGGCATCTTCAGTCCCACCGCGGCCACGATCAGGCCGATGCTGGCGGTGAGTGTGTAACCGGGTGCCACACAGGAGATCCCGATGATCGCGCCCGAGAGGGTGCCGACCTTGCCTGTCGCGAGCCCCTTCGAGATGAGGCCGCCGGTCGCTGCGCGTTCCGCGTCGTCAGTCATTGTCGGAGAACTCCTCTTTCGGAACTACGATCATGGGGACCGGAACAACGCGAAGCATCTTGGCCGCCGTCGAACCGAGGAAGAGGTGACGCGGGCGCGCGAGCCGGCTCGAGCCGACCATCATCACGTCGCCGTCCACCCATTCCAGCTTGCTCACCGCGGACTCGACGGTGGTCCCGTCCGCAACCTGCGACTCCACGGAGATACCCTCCGGCAGAGCGGACTTCGCGGACTCGAGCACCGCGCCCGCGTGCGCGAGGCTGCGTTCACGCGCCGCGGCCTGGGTGTCGGACCGCCGACGCGTGGACGCGTCCAGCGGCACCAGCGACACCAACCGGAGCGGTGCCTGGGTCAACTCGGTGACCCGCACCGCCTCCTGCAGCAGCACCTCGGCGCCCGGCCGGGTACCGAGTGCACAGGTCACCTGACCGATCCGCTTCGCGGCCGAGTGCCGCATCCCCCTCGGCGCCAAAGCCATCGGCAGGTGGGCGCAGTGCAGGAGTTCACCGGTGACCGACCCGATCGAGTGCCGGCCGAGCAGCCCGTCCCCCGCCGCCCCGATGACGATCAACGAGGCGTCCAGTTCGCGGGCAGCGTCGAGCAGGCCCTGCGCGAAGGACTCGTGGTACCGCAGATGCGTACGTGCCACCACATCGTCCGGGACCGTGGCGCGGGCCTCGATCAGCCATTCCACTGCCTGATCGGCGAGCAGGTCCTCGTACGCGGACTCGGTCGGAATCCGCACACCCACGGGCTCCTCCGGCGGGAGGACGAGGCAGATGTCGATCTCGGCGCCGAGGCTGCGGGCGAGCAGGACTGCGAGCGCGAGACCGTCGGCACCACTGGGGGTCGCGAGATAACCAACTACCAAACGCATGTCGGCCAACCTTCGTTGAGCGTAGGGGCGAAGTGGTCCCGATCGGACAACTACAGGGTCAGTGCCACGTACTTGGTCTCGAGGTACTCCTCGATGCCCTCGGTGCCGCCCTCACTGCCGAGGCCGGACTGCTTGACGCCGCCGAACGGGGCGGCCGGGTCCGAGATCACACCGCGGTTCACCCCGACCATCCCGGACTCGAGAGCCTGCGACACCCGCATCGCCCGGTCCAGACTCTGCGTGTAGATGTAGGCGGCCAGGCCGAACTCGGTGCCGTTCGCGGCGGCGATCGCCTCGTCCTCGGTGTCGAAGCCGGTGATCGCGGCGACCGGTCCGAAGATCTCCTCGGCGACGATCCGCGAGTCCGCGGGCACATTGTCGAGGACGGTCGGCTGGTAGAAGTAGCCCGGCCCGTCCACGACGCCGCCCCCGGTCCGCACCCGCGCTCCCGCCGCGATCGCATCGTCCACCAGCGCGGCGACGCTGCCCCGCTGACGTTCGTTGATCAGCGGACCGATCTGGGTGCCGTCCTCGTAGCCGGCGCCCACGGTCATCGCGGCGATCCGCTCGGTGAGCTTCGCGGTGAACTCCTCACGCACCGAATTCGCCACGATCAACCGGTTGGCCGCGGTGCAGGCCTCGCCGCCGTTGCGCATCTTCGCGGCCATCGCGCCGTCCACCGCGGCGTCGACGTCGGCATCGTCGAACACCACGAACGGCGCGTTGCCACCGAGCTCCATCGACGTGCGCAGCACCTGCTGGGCAGACTGTTCGATCAGGAGTTTGCCGACGCGGGTCGATCCGGTGAAGGTGACCTTGCGCAACCGCGGATCGGCGAGCAGCGGCGCCGTCACCGAGGCGGCGTCCGACGCGGGCAGCACCGAGAGCACCCCGGCCGGCAGCCCGGCCTCCGCGAAGATCTCGGCGAGCAGCAGCATCGTCAGCGGGGTGTCCTCCGCCGGCTTGACGATCATCGTGCAGCCCGCGGCGAGCGCGGGCCCGATCTTCCTGGTGCCCATGGCCAGTGGGAAGTTCCACGGCGTGATTGCCAGGCAGGGCCCGACCGGCGCCTTGGTCACCAGGATCCGGCCGTTGCCGGAGGGCGCCGTCGCGTACCGACCCTGGATCCGCACCGCCTCCTCGCTGAACCAACGCAGGAACTCGGCGCCGTAGGCCACCTCGCCGCGGCTCTCCGCCAGCGCCTTGCCCATCTCCAGGGTCATCAGCAGTGCCAGGTCCTCGGCCCGCGCGGTGGCGAGTTCCCATGCCGCGCGCAGGATGTCCGAACGCTTGCGCGGCGCGGTCGCAGCCCACTCCTGCTGGACCCGGCATGCCGAGTCCAGCGCGCGGAGCGCGTCCTTGCCGGTCGCGTCCGCGACGTCGGCCAGCTTCTCGCCGGTCGCGGGGTTGAGCACGGCGAAGGTGCCGCCGTCGATCGGGTCGACCGGCCCGCCGTCGATCCACAGCCCGGTCGGCACTGTGGCGAGGAGTTCGTCGAAGTTACTCATGATCGTCCTTTGCGTGACACGGATCGGATACATGACAGGCCTTCGTCGGAGTCGGGGCGACGTCCAGCGAGGGGTTGCGGTCGAAGAAGCCGACCGGTTTGAGCCAGAAGTTGACCGTGTCCGCCGGCATCACCGGCCAGTCCTCGGGCCGGGTGATGTGGTGGATGCCGAAGACGTACCACACGACCACGTCGGTGTTCTCGATGTTGCGGTTGGCCTTGGTCCACTCGGGAAGGCCGTGGTCGGCACTGCTCTGGTTGACGAATTCGCCTGCGGGCCAGCGCTCGTCCTCGGCGTTGGGCGTCACCCACACGGTGTGTCCGATCGCCTGACTGCGCTGGAAGATCGGGGAGGCGGGGTCGAACATCGACGGGATCGCCCCGCCGGGCACCAGCTTGTACGCGGGCGCGGTGCCCAGTCCGTTGGTGGTGTTGTCGTTGACCACCTTCCAGGCGCGCTGGGTCTGCCAGTCGAAGTCCTGTTTGCCCTCGTCCTCGGTGCGCAGTGGAGTGCTGATCTGACGCAATGAGAGGCCGTAGGGATTGTCCGGACCCATCGGGACCATCTCGGTCTCGCTGGCGTAGACGGTGTTCTCGGTGCCGTCCACGTCGAGGTCCATCCGGGCGACCAGGAAGTGCTGGTGGTACGGCGCGTAGGTGCGCCGGTCGACGAGTGTGCCGTGCGGGTGCGCGGCACCCTCGTCGAAGTGGCTGACCACCATGATTCCCGTTGCCCGGACCTCACATTCGATGTTGCCGTCCTGGTAGAAGCGCCAGTACGTGAGGTACTCGTAGTTGGCGACGGTGACGTGGAACGAGACCGTCAGCCGCCGCATCCGGCGCACCTCGGCGCCGTCGTGGTCCACGTGCTTCCACAGGACCGCGTTGTCCTCCTCGTGGATGCAGATCGCGTTCTTGATCGTGTACGGCTCGCCCTTGCTGTTGTGCAGCGTGGCGTCCAGGTAGCGGATCTCGCCGAGGCAGTCGCAGCCCAGCTCGAGCGAGGTGGTCATGAACCCGATGCCCCACTCGCCGATGTCGAACGCGGTGCGCCGGTAGTGGTCGTCGCAGTGGTCGCGGTAGGGCACGATCATCTCGGCGAAGGACAGCCGGTTCGCGATCGAGCGCCGACGGCCGTTGTCGTTGTAGGACACCGCGTGCAGAGTCATGCCCTCGCGGTAGTTGAACCCGACCCGCAGCGACCAGTTCTGCCACTCGAGCTTGTTGCCCTCCAGCGTGAACGACGGCCCGTCGGGCTGGGTGATCTCCAACGGCTTCAACGGTTCCCGGGTGCTGGCATTGCGGATCCGCTCGGGGATGTGCCGCGGGACGTACTCCCCCATGATCTCGGGACGGTCGACACGGAAGGTGTCCTCGATCTCGAGCAGCTCCATGCTGTTGACGTCGATCACGCAGTGGAAGCCGTTGACCGGTCCCGCATACGGGTTCGCGCCGTCGGCCGCCTTGACCCAGGTGTCGGACCAGCCGAGCCTGCGGCCCTTGTACTTCTCCGGGATCACCGCGTCGCCGTAGGTCCAGGTGTCCATGAACACCTTCGACATGTCGGTGATGCCCCGCTCGGCGAGCGCGGCAATGACGTCCGGGTGGCCCCGCAGGACCTCGTCGCACTCCTCCCACTCGTCGACGGTGAAGTTCGCCTGCACGCCGGGAATGTGCTTCCAGGACACCACCGAGTCCGAGGTCAGCGAGACCAGCGCCTTGTACGTCTTGTTCTCGGCGCGCTCGAAACACACCACGTGCGCGCGCCGGTCCGGCACCGCCCCGTCGGCGTCGAACGCGGCGACGGCGGCCTTGCTCGGTTCGGCGAGCTCGATCGACGCGTACCGCCAGCCCGGGCCGACCCCGTGCTCGCGGGACAGGACGGTCGCGACCTTGGTGAACTCCGCGGCGACGAGCGGGTCGAGCGGGTGGAAGGTAGCCGGCGCCGGAGGCGTCGTCGAAGTATCAGCCACGGGTACTCCCTGCCAGAGTGCGGATGGTGGCCTCGACGACGTCGAGCGCGTCGCCGAGGAGTTCGTCGCCGATCACCAGCGGCGGCAGCAGCCGAATCACGTTGCCGTAGGTGCCGCAGGTGAGCAGGATGACGCCCTGCTCGAGCGCCCTGGCCGCGATCGCCTTGGTGATGTCGGGGTCCGGTTCGGTGCCGCCCGCCTTGACGAACTCCATGGCCAGCATGGCGCCGCGGCCGCGAACGTCGCCGATGACGTCGAGATCGGCGGCCAGTGCGCGCAGCCGACCGAGGGCGACGTCGCCGATGTGGCGGGCGCGGGCGGGCAGGTCGAACTCGCGCATGGTGTCGATCGCGGCGAGGGCGGCGGCGCAGGCGACCGGGTTGCCGCCGTAGGTGCCGCCGAGGCCACCGGGGTGTACCGCGTCGAGCAGTTCCGCCCGGCCGGTGATGGCGGCCAGCGGCATGCCGCCGGCGATGCCCTTGGCCATGGTGACGATGTCCGGGACGATGCCCTCGTCCTCGCTGGCGAACCAGGCGCCGGTGCGGGCGAAGCCGGTCTGCACCTCGTCCGCGATGAACACGACGCCGTGCTCGCGTGCCCATCCGACCAGGGTCGGCAGGAATCCCCGTGCGGGCACGATGAATCCGCCCTCACCCTGGATCGGCTCGATGATGATCGCGGCCACGCTGTCGGCGCCGAGCTGCTTCTCGATCTGGCTGATCACCCGGCGCGCCGCCTGCTCGCCGGTGAGGCCGGCTTCGTCGCGGAACGGATACGACATCGGCATCCGGTAGATCTCCGGGGCGAACGGGCCGAAATGCGCCTTGTACGGCATCGACTTGGCGGTCAGCGCCATCGTCAGGTTGGTCCGGCCGTGGTAGGCGTGGTCGAACGCGACGACGGCGTCGCGACCGGTGGCCAGCCGGGCCACCTTGACCGCGTTCTCCACCGCCTCGGCGCCCGAGTTGAACAGTACCGACCGCTTCTCGTGGTCGCCCGGGGTCAGCGCGGCGAGCTCCTCGGCCACCCGCACGTAGCTCTCGTACGGCGTGACCATGAAGCAGGTGTGGGTGAAGTGCGCCGCCTGCTCCGCAACCGCCTGCGCGACAGCGGGATTGGAGGCACCGACGCTGGTCACCGCAATGCCGGCACCGAGGTCGACGAGGGAGTTGCCGTCCACGTCGACGACCACGCCGCCGTCCGCGTCGGCGGCGTAGACGGGCACGCTCGACCCGACCCCGGCCGCCACCGCGGCCTTGCGCCGTGCGGTCAGCGCCTGCGAACGCGGGCCGGGCAACTCGGTGACGAGAGCCCGCGTCTGCGGGAGGCGGTACTGAAGTTCACTCATTGGTTCTTCCCTCGAATGTGAAGTAGGCGTGCCGTAGTCGTCGCACGCGGTCAGTCGTGCGAGCTCATGACGTGCTTGATGCGGGTGTAGTCCTCCACCCCGTACGCGGACAGGTCCTTGCCGTATCCCGAGTACTTGAACCCCCCGTGCGGCATCTCCGCGACCAGCGGGATGTGGCAGTTGACCCAGACCGCGCCGAAGTCGAGTGCGGCCGACAGCCGCTGCACGGTCCCGTGATCGGTGGTCCACACGCTCGAGGCGAGGCCGAAACGCACGTCGTTCGCCAGTTCGACGGCCTGTTCCTCGTCGCTGAACGACTGCACCGTCAGCACCGGCCCGAAGGTCTCCTCCTGCACGATGTCGTCGTCCTGGCGCACCCCCGTCACGATCGTCGGTTCCAGGAAGAACCCCTTGTCCCCGATCCGCTTCCCCCCGGTGACGACGGTCGCGTGCGGCGGCAGCGCGGCGATCTTGCCGGTCACGGCAGCGAAGTGGTTGACGTTGTTGAGGGGGCCGTAGAAGGTGTCGGGGTCGTCGGGCAGCCCGGTCTTGAGGGTCTTCGCCTTGGCGACCAAGGCGTCGACGAGTTCGTCGTGGATCGACTCGTGCACCAGCACCCGCGTCACCGCGGTGCAGTCCTGGCCGGCGTTGAAGAAGGCGGCCTCCGCGATCCCGTCGGCAGCCTTGGCGATGTCGACGTCGCCGAACACGACCGCCGGCGCCTTCCCACCGAGCTCGAGGTGCGCACGCTTGAGCTGCTTGGCGGCCGACACCGCCACCGCGATGCCCGCCCGGACCGAGCCGGTGATCGAGACCAGCCCGATCGCCGGATGCTCGACGAGGGTTGCACCGGTACCGCCGTTCCCCAGCACCACGTTCAGCACGCCGTCCGGCAGGATCCCCTTGCTCAGGCGCGCGAGCACCAGGGTGCTCTCGGGCGTGGTGTCGCTCGGCTTGAGCACGATGGTGTTTCCCGCCGCGAGCGCCGGCCCGATCTTCCAGATCGCCATCATGAACGGGTAGTTCCAGGGCGTGACCTGGCCGACGATGCCGATCGGCTCGCGGCGGACGTACGAGGTGAATCCCTCCATGTACTCGCCCGCCGACTTGCCCTCGAGCATCCGCGCGGCGCCCGCGAAGAAACGGAGTTGGTCGGCGCCGACCTTCACCTCCTCCGCCGCGATGACCGCCTTGGGCTGCCCGGTGTTACGGCTCTGGGCCTCGACCAACTCGTCGCTGTGTGCCTCGATCGCATCCGCCAGCGCGAGCAACGCGGACTGCCGCACGCCGGGCGTGGTCTTGCCCCACGTCGTGAATGCCTTCTTGGCGGCGTCGACCGCCGCGTCGATGTCCGCCTTCGTCGAGATCGGCGACCTCGCCACGACAGTCTCGTCGACCGGATTGATCACCTCGATCGTCTCCGTCGCGGACGACGGAACGAATTCGCCGTTGACGAAGTTCTCGAGCAACTCGATTCCCATGGATTCCCATTCCTCCTACGGCGATGGCGGGCACAGCAGCGTTCGCTCTGACGGGTTGTGACAAGTGTGCGCCACGTCACTCACCTCGACACGTGCCAAAATGGTGCGTGCGGGACTGTTCATCGCACCGTTTCGTCGAGGGTCGGTCCGCTGCGACGCTGACACGGTTGCGCTGACGCCCGGCAGGGCGAGATCAGGAGGAGCGATGGCGGTCCCGGTGCGGTGGATCCTGGCCCAGCGTGAACTGGCACTCGAGTTGAAAGCAGGCGCCACCGGACTCGACCGCGAGGTGACACTCGCCCTGACGACGGAACTGCCCGAACCGTTCCAGTGGCTCTCCGGTGGCGAGTTCGTCCTCACGACCGGACTCCGCCTGCCGCTGACCAGGTCCGGGAGGGCCCGCTACCTTGCCAGACTGCACGAATCCGGTGTAGCGGCAGTCGGTTTCGGCACCGGCCTCACCCATCCCACGGTGCCGGAGGACATGGTCGCGGCCGCGGACGGTCTGGGCCTTCCCCTGCTCGAGGTACCCCTTGCCACGCCGTTCAACGCGGTCACCAAGCGCATCATGGGCAGGCTTGCGGAACTGCAGTACGAGGCCGTGTTGCGGGCGTCCCGCGCCCAGCCCCGCATGACCAGAGCGGTGGTCCAGGGCGGCGCCGCCGCGATCCTGCGTGAACTCGCCGGGGCCACCGGCGCGACGGCCGTGCTCCTCGACCGGCGGGGACGATCCGTCGCGTCGCATCCGGCGCGGGTCGACGAGGCGACCGCCGCCGAGATCCAGACCGTGCTCACGACGCTGACCGGCCCCGCGTCGTCGGGGGTCTCACTCGGCAGGTCCGGCTCCTCCATCACGGTGCAGCGCATCGGCGTGGGGACCGCAACGCATGGTCACCTGGCACTGCTGAGCCCGGCGCCGCTCAGCAGCGTCGACCAGATTCTCCTCGGCCACGCCAATTCCCTTCTCGCCCTCGACTACGAGAAACCGCAGCGACTACTCGCCGCGCAGAACCGGCTCAACGGCTTCGCGCTCGCCCTGGTGCTAGCCGAAGCCGGGGACACCTCACCGGCCCGCTCCCTCCTCGGCCCCGCCGCCGACGACCGCGACGCGGTCCGCGCGCTCACCGTGATGTGCGAACACCCTAGTGCCGTCGCCAAGGTCGCCGACGCCGTCGAGCGGGCGATGCGGGAAGCCGATCGACCGCTGTTCATGACCGTTCGCGAGACCGACCTCGCCGTCCTGCTGCGCGGCTCGGACACTCCCGACACCGCCCGTGCGCTGCTGCGCGGGTTGTCCAAGCCAGTCCTGAGGTCCCTCCGGGTAGGCGTGAGCACCCCCCTGCCGCTGGCCGAGGCGGGCGCCGCGGTCGGGCAGTCCCGCCGTGCCGCCTCGGCCGCGGAATCGGGCGGGACACCGCTCGAGTTCTCGGCGCTCGCCGGCAACGCGCTGCTCGCCACGCCGGCGTCCCGGCAGGTGCTCGACGACCTGGCCCGGGACACCGTCGCCGACCTCGCCGAGCACGACCGCCGGCACGGTACCGAGCTCGTGGTCTCGCTGCGGGCATACCTCGAGGCCAACGGTCACTGGGAGTCCGCCGCAACGAATCTCGGTGTGCACCGGCACACCCTGCGTAGCCGGATGGCCCGCGTCGAGGCCCTGCTCGACTGCAGGCTCGACGTGGCCCGAGTGCGGGCGGAACTGCTGCTCGCGACCATCGCCTGGCAGTCGAAGTAGGCGGCGGGCGCTACGCGGCGGCGTGGATCGCGCGGCCGAGTTCGGCGTTGACCACGCACACGTGCGCGAGCTCCACCCGGTCGAACCCGCGCAGCTCGTCGACCAGCGCACGCACCCGACCGGCGCGCGCGGCGTCCACCGGACCGCCGTTGGCGAGCTCTTCCCGCAGCAGCCCGTGCCACCGCGCCGTGAGGTCGTCGCGGGCCGCGCCGGCGGCACGCGACTCCCAGTACTCCCGACCGACCTCGAGGTTCTCGGTGAGCCAGTCCAGTCCGAGCCGGCGTCCGAGTTCGCGGTGCGCCTGCGCGACGAGCGGCACCGGCAGCGCGAACCTTTCGGCGGTGACGGACAACGGCAGCGCCTCCCCGAGCGTCCGCAGCGCCGCGAGGTCCGCGTCGAGCACCCCCGACGGTCCCGGTAGGGCGCGCCGCAGTTCGGCGATCCCGGCGGCGAACCTGGTCACAGGCGCGCCCGATGCGCCGACCCGCAGCAGCCAGGACACCGCCCCCTCGATCACTTCCTGCACGCCCGCCAGCAGGCGGAACCGGGCGGCGGGCGCGACGTCGCGAAGATCCACCACCGACTCCCACAGCTCGTCGACGCCGAGCACCTCCGAGACCGCTGCATAACCGCGCACGATCTCCGCGGTACTCGCACCCAGTCGCTCCTCGAGTCGCCGGATCATCCCGGGACCGACGCGGTCCACCAGCTCACCGGCGAGCCGGACCGCGACGATGTCCCGCGCGAGTCGATGCCCGGCGATCTCGACGGGCACCCGGTCCCGGACCAGCTGCGGGAAGTAGCGCGACAGCGTCGCGGAGAAGTCCCCGTCGTCAATCATCTTGGAGGACAACAGCTCCCGTCGCACCAGGTTCTTCGACTGGGCCAGCAGCACCGCGATCTCGGGCCGGGTCAGCCCCGATCCCTGCCGGGCCCGCGCGGCCAGCTCGGAGCGTGTCGGCAACGCCTCGGCGGTCCTGCTGATGCCGGCCTCCGACTCGAGGTTGGCGATCAGGCGGTCGTGGCGACTGAGCAGGAAGGGTGCATGCGCCTCGGCGAGACTGATGGCGAGCGTCTGGCGCCGGGCATCCGCGAGGACCGCGTCGGCCACGTCGTCGGTCACGGCGGCGAGCAGCGTGTCCCGCTCGGCGGCGTCCAGGCTCCCCGCGCGCACCGCCGCGTCCAGCGCGACCTTGATGTTCACCTCGAGGTCCGAAGTGCAGACACCGGCCGCGTTGTCGATGAAGTCGGCGTTGATCCGACCGCCCCGTCGCGCGAACTCGACCCGCGCCGCCTGGGTGAATCCGAGATTGCCGCCCTCTCCGACGACCCGGCACCGCACTTCGTCGGCGTCCACCCGCACCGAGTGATTGTGCGGGTCGGCGGCGTCCGGATCGGACTGCGCCGACGCCTTGACGTAGGTACCGATGCCGCCGTTCCAGAGCAGGTCCACCTCGGTGCGCAGCAGGGCCCGCACCACCTCGCTCGGCGGCAGTTCGGTCGCGTCGACGCCGAGTCGCCGCCGGACCTGCGGGGACAACGGGACCGACTTCGCCGAACGCGACCACACCCCGCCGCCGGCCGAGATCGCGGCCCGGTCGTAGTCGTCCCAGGATCCGCCCGCGATCGTCGCCAACCGGGACCGCTCGAGGTAGGACTGCTCGGCGTCGGGTTCCGGATCGAGGAAGATGTGCCGGTGGTCGAACGCCCCGACCAGTCGAATCTTTCTCGACAGCAGCATCCCGTTGCCGAAGACGTCGCCGGACATGTCCCCGATGCCGACGGCGGTGAACTCGTCAGTGTCGACGTCGAGGCCCGCCTCCTCGAAGTGTCGGCGCACCGAGACCCAGGCGCCGCGCGCGGTGATGCCCATCCCCTTGTGGTCGTAGCCCGCCGAGCCGCCGGACGCGAACGCGTCGCCGAGCCAGAATCCGCGTGCCCGCGCGACCTCGTTGGCGGTGTCGGAGAACCGTGCAGTGCCCTTGTCCGCGGCGACGACCAGGTACGGGTCGGGACCGTCGTAGGCCACGGTCTCCGGGTCGGACGACACCGCCGAGTCCAGCATGTTGTCGGTGACGTCGAGCAATCCGTTCACGAACGTCACGTAGGCCTCGCGCGGAGAGGTCGCGGCGCCGCGGACCACGAAGGCTCCCTTCGCGCCGACCGGGACGATCAGCGCGTTCTTCACCGTCTGCGTCTTCATCAGTCCGAGGACCTCGGTCCGGTAGTCGTCGGCACGGTCGGACAGCCGCAGCCCGCCCCGCGCTACGGCGCCGCCGCGCACGTGGGAGCCCTCGACGACGGTCGAGTGGACGAAGATCTCCCGGTAGGGCACCACCGGCGTGCTGATGGACAGCAGCGACGGGTCGAGCTTGAAGGACGCGTACGCCTTGTGCCCCGATCCGTCCCCGGTCGGTGACTGAAACCAGTTGGTGCGCACCGTTGCCGAGACGAACGATGCCATGGCGCGCAGCACCAGGTCCTCGTCGAGGGTGGTCGCGGCCGCGACCGCATCGGCGACCCTGCCCGCGGCGGCCGACGCTGTCGCCTCCCGGTCGTCGACGCCGGGAGCGAACCGGGCTTCGAAGTGCGCGACGAGGGCACGAACGAATCCGGTGTGCGAGCGCAGAATTGCCACCAGGCTCGGCTCGGACACGCGCAGGCCGACCTGGCCGAGGTAACGGCCCGCCGCCCGAACCAGGGCCGCCTGACGCCACGACAATCCGGCGGCCGCCACCAGACCGGTGAAGCCGTCGAACTCCGTCTCGCCGCGACATCCGGCCTCGAACGCTCCCTCGACCAGCCTCGCCGCATTCTCACCGAGCACGAAATCCGTTGCCTCGAAACCGAAACGGTGCACCGAGGCTGCGCCTCCGTCCATCACGCGGTCCGGCAGCCTGTCGTGCGAGGCGACCCGGAAGCCGAGATGACCGAAGGTCGACACCAGGTCGGCCAGAACCGGCTCGGCCCCGGGCCACACGACGACCGCGCTCCGTCCCTCCCCCGAGTCGGCGGTGTCGAAGTGCAGTGTCGGCTCGAATTCGGTCGGTTCGGTCATGCTGGCTCCTCGCCCGTCGTCACACACCTGATCTCGAGGAGTGTGCCGCGGGTCACGCCGAGGGCACACCCGACGAAGCGGTGGGCGGACAGGTGGGAGGGGACGCCGTTCCGGCAGTTGCCCTACGTGAGGTAGCGGTATGCAGGCGAACCCGGCTCGAGCTGCTCGACGTTCATCCCCGAGTCGGCCATCCGCTCGAGCAGCGCGGGCAGCCCGGCGGCCGAGCCCAACTCGATACCGACCAGCGCGGCGCCGATCTCTCGGTTGTTGCGCTTGACGTACTCGAAGAGGGTGATGTCGTCGTCGGGCCCGAGCACCTCGCCGAGGAAGCGGCGCAACGCGCCCGGCTCCTGAGGGAAGTCCACCAGGAAGTAGTGCTTGAGCCCGAGGTGCACCAGCGAACGCTCGAGGATCTCACCGTATCGCGAGACGTCGTTGTTGCCGCCCGAGATCAGGCACACCACAGTCGAATCCGGCCGCACCTTCACCAACTCGAGTGCAGCCACCGACAGTGCACCCGACGGCTCGGCGATGATGCCCTCGTTCTGGTACAGCTCGAGCAGCGCCGTGCAGACCGCGCCCTCGTCGGCGTGGATCATCGCGAACGTGCCCGCACCGGCCCCCGAACGCGGCTCGGCCACCAGCGGCAGCGAGCCGTGCGAGACCACGTCGGCCCCGAGCGCTGACATCACCTCGAACGGCAGGTCGCCGATCCGGCGGACGGCCGTGCCGTCGACGAAGGGGTCGATCTCGGGGAGGGTGACCGGCGCCCCCGCGACCAGGGCCGCGGTCATGGACGCCGCACCGCTCGGCTCGACGCCGACGATCGCGGTGCTCGGCGAGCGCTCGTGCAGGTAGGTGGCGATGCCGGCGATCAGCCCACCGCCGCCGACCGGGACGATGACGGTGCCGGGCTGCTCGCCGAGCTGGTCGAGGATCTCGGCGGCGATGGTGCCCTGGCCGGCTGCGGTGCGCGGATCGTCGAACGGCGGCACCATCACGGCGCCGGTGCGGCGCGCGTCGGCGGCGGCTGCCGCGGCCGCCGCGTCGTAGGTCTCGCCCGTCGCGATCAGCTCGACGAACGTGCCGCCGTGCGCCCGGATCCGGTCACGCTTCTGCCGCGGGGTGTTCGTGGGCACGTAAATGCGGCCGCTGATGCCCATCGTGCGGCACGCGAACGCGACGCCCTGGGCGTGGTTGCCGGCACTCGCGCAGACCACACCGGAGGCGCGTTCCTCGTCGGTGAGCTGCACGATCAGGTTGTAGGCGCCGCGCAGCTTGAACGAGCGCACCACCTGCAGGTCCTCGCGCTTGAGGTAGACCTTCGCGCCCGTCGCCGCCGACAGTCGCGCGCTGAACTGCAGCGGGGTCGCCTCGATGACGTCGGAAATTCGCGCCGCGGCAGCATCGATTTCGCGCGCGTCGAGCGGCAGCGCGGCCTTCAGGTCAGCGAGTTCCGGCATGTTGGACACCCCCGTAATGCTGCCACTCGACCGGTCGACGCGACCAATCGGCCCGGGCGCTCACCCGCGCGGGTCGAACTGGGACGGGCGCGGGATGTTGCGCAGGTTCGACTTCGCCATCTTGACCGCCTCACCCACCCCACCGTTCATCACCATCTTGGACATTGCCAGGGCGAACCCCTTGACCTGTCCACCGGTGATCGTCGGCGGCAGCGACAGCGCCATCGGGTCGGTCACCAGGTCCACCAGCGCCGGACCGTCGTGGTCGAAGGCCGCCCGCAGCCCGGTCTCGATGTCGGCGGGGTCCGCTATCCGGCGCGCGAAGATCCCGAGCGCCGAAGCGACGGCCGCGTAGTCGACGGCGGGCACGTCCACCCCGAAGTCGGGCAGACCGTCGACGAGCATCTCCAGTTTGACCATGCCGAGGGTGGAGTTGTTGAACACCACGATCTTGACCGGGAGCCGGTACGCCGCGACCGTCACCAACTCGCCCAGCAGCATCGCCAGCCCACCGTCTCCGGACACCGAGACCACCTGTCGGCCCGGCGACGCGACCTGGGCGCCGATCGCATGCGGCAGGGCGTTGGCCATCGATCCGTGCAGTGCGGAGGAGAGGAATCGGCGCGAGCCGTTCGGAGTGACGTAGCGCGCCGTCCACACATTGCACATGCCGGTGTCCGCGGCGAACACCGCATCCTCGGCGGCGACGTCGTCGAGGATCGACGCCGCGTACTCCGGGTGGATGGGCGCGCGCTGCTTGACGTCGCCGGTGTAGGCGCCGACCACCTTCTCCATCAGGGTGCGATGCCGGGCGAGTTCGCCCTCGAGGAAGGCCCGATCGGGTTTGCGCCGGACCAACGGGGCGAGCGCACGCAGGGTGCTCAGGGTGTCGCCGTGCACGGCCAGGTCGAGGGTCGTGCGTCTGCCGAGCTTCTCCGCGGCGACGTCGATCTGCGCGGTCGGCACGTCGGAGGGCAGGAACTGGTCGTACGGGAAGTCGGTGCCGACCAGCAGCAGCAGGTCCGCGCCGCGCATGCCGTCGTGCGCGGCGCCGTAGCCGAGCAGTCCGGTCATCCCGACGTCGAACGGGTTGTCGTACTGGATCCATTCCTTGCCGCGGAGGGTGTGGCCCATCGGCGCGCCGACCGTCTCGGCCAGCGCGATGAGCTCGTCGCGGGCGCCGCGGACGCCTGCTCCGGCGAAGATCGCGACCCGCTCGGCCGAATTGATCGCGTCGGCGAGCGCGCGGACGTCCTGCTCTGCGGGCACCACAGCGGGCGGCCGGGTCCGCACCGGCGTCGGCGCTGTCCCCTCGGCCGGGCAGTCCGCGATGTCACCGGGCAGCGTGACGACCGCGACGCCGGAGCGCGCGACGGCGTGCTGCATCGCCGAGTGCACCACCCGCGGCGCCTGCGCCGGGGTGCTGATCAGCTCCGAGTACTGCGCGCACTCGACGAACAGGCGGTCGGGATGGGTCTCCTGGAAGTACCCGCTGCCGATCTGCGCGCTCGGGATGTGCGAGGCGATCGCCAGCACCGGCGCCCCGGACCGGTTGGCGTCGTAGAGGCCGTTGATCAGGTGCAGGTTGCCGGGGCCGCAGGATCCCGCGCAGACCGCGAGCTCCCCGGTCACCTGCGCGTCGGCAGCCGCGGCGAACGCGGCGGCCTCCTCGTGCCGGACGTGGATCCAGTCGATCCCGCCGGCGGCAGCGCCCCCGGACCGGCGGACCGCGTCGACGACCGGGTTGAGGCTGTCGCCGACGATGCCGTAGATGCGGCGCACCCCCGCCCCGACGAGTTGGGCGACGAGCTGGGTGGCCACCGTTGTCGGCGCCATGGCGACCTCCGGAGGGTCGGCGGGTACCCGGGCTACTACGTGGCCACCACTACTGCGCGGTCAGCACGAACACCGGGATCTGACGGTCCGTCTTGAGCTGGTAGTTCGCGTAGTCGGGCCACGCCGCAACGGCACGCTCCCACCACACCGCCTTCTCCTCGCCGGTCACCTCACGGGCGGTCATGTCCTGCTTGACCGGGCCGTCCTGAAGTTCGACGTGCGGGTCCGCGATGACGTTGTGGTACCAGACCGGATGCTTCGGCGCGCCGCCGAGCGAGGCCACCACGGCGTACTCGCCATTGTGCTCGACCCGCATCAACGGGCTCTTGCGGAGCTTGCCCGACTTGGCACCCCTCGTGGTGAGGATGACGACGGGTTTGCCCTGCATCACCGTCCCCTCCGTGCCACCGGACCGCTCGTACAGATCGACCTGGTCGGCGGCCCACGTACTCGGACTCGGTTCGTACTCACCGGCGAGAGGCATGGTCGTCAGTCAACACCACGGCGCCGACACCTGCAGCCCGACGCACTGATCCAGCCGCCCGGAAGACAATTGTTCGGTGGACCGAAACTGAATCTGCTTGTACCCTGAACTGATGACGACCGCCGGATACTCCCCCGCACAGCCGCGCCGCGGCAGGTCGCGGTCCGGCGCGACCGTCGAGATCGCGGGCACCCGCTGGCCTCTGTACAAACTCGAGGCACTTGTCGTCGGCCTGCTGACGTTCCTCGTGGTGCTCGCGCTCGCCCAGGCACTGCAACCGGCGGTCCTCGCGGCCGCGGCCGTCACCGTCACCGTGTGGTGGGCGCGCCGCCTGTACTGGAGCAACAGCAGTAGTTAGCGCGCATCACTCTCAGCCGATCCACAGCGACGGCTCGTAGCCTGGTGAGTGGAATCCTCACCCCTGGAGCCCTCACCCCTGGAGCGCTGCCATGACTTCTCCGACCGACGATTCACCCAGCACAGGATCTGCCCCGTCCGCACCGACCCCGCCGCCGGGTCCGACCGGCCCGCCCGCCTACCCCGCCAGGCCGCCGAGCAATGCCGGCTGGGCGGTGGCGTCCCTACTCTTCTTCTGGCCGCTGGCGTTCTCCGCCTTCACCCACGCCTTCGAGGTGTATCCGCTGTGGGCCGGCGGTGACCCGCGGGCCGCACAAGACGCGTCGGACCGGGTACGCCGGCTCGGACAGTTGTCGCTGTGGCTCTTCGGCGCACTGCTGGTGCTGTTCGCGATCGTCTACACCATCGTTGCCCTCGTCGTCATCACACACGGCGGCGACGACGAGATGTTCCGGCACCACCGCATGCGGATGTGAGTGCCGCCGCACCCCGTCCACGACAGCAACTACCCGCGAAATCCGCTACCCGCCAAGGCAACTCGGGCCGAGTAGCGCCTTCAGGTCGCCCATCAGTGCCGAGGACGGCTCCACCCGGAGGCTGTCGTCGAGCTTGAGCATGGTGATCCGGGTGCCGCTGATCAAGCGCAGGTGCACGTCCGAGGTGCCCGGGTGCCGGGTCAGCACCTGCTTGAGCGCCCCCACCTTGTCCGGGGTGCACAGCCGGGTCGGCAGGCTCACCGCGATCGGCTTCGCCACCCCGACCGCCGAGAGGTCGGGCACGGCGAGGTCGTTGCCGATCAGCGACATGCGGTCGTCGCGGATCGAGACCCGCGCCTTGACCAGCACGATCGAGTCCTCGGAGATGTCCATCCCGTACACCGCATAGGCCTGCGGGAAGAACAGCACCTCGATCCCGCCGACGAGGTCCTCGAGCTGGATGATGGCCCAGGTCAGGCCGTTCTTGTTGATCCGACGGTCCACCGAGGCGACGATGCCGCCGATGGTCACCTGGGCGCCGTCCTTGACCTCGCCCTCGAGGATCGACGCGATCGAGGTGTCGGACTGCTGCCGCAGGATGTGCTCGACACCGTTGAGCGGATGCCCGGACACGTAGAGCCCCAACATCTCTCGCTCGAGCGCCAGGCGGTGCTTGGTGTCCCACTCCTCGTCCGGGACCCGGATCGCGAACACCGACGACAGCGACTCGTCGCCGCCGCCCGCGTCGCCGAACAGGTCGAACTGGCCGACGGCCTCGGCCTTCTTGGTACCCAGCACCGACTCGATGGCGTCGGTGTGGATCAGGAACAGGCCCTTGCGGGGATGGTCGAGGGAGTCGAACGCCCCCGACTTGATCAGCGACTCGGTGACCTTCTTGTTGCAGGCGAGCACGTCGATCTTGTTCAGGTAGTCGGAGAAGTCGGTGAACTTCCCCTTCTCGGTGCGCGCCTTGATGATCGACGCGACCACGTTGGCGCCGACGTTGCGCACCGCACCCATGCCGAAGCGGATGTCGCTGCCGACCGAGGCGAAGTTGACCGCAGACTCGTTGACGTCCGGCGGCAGCACGGTGATGCCCATCTTCCGGCAGTCCGCGAGGTAGACCGCCGACTTGTCCTTGTCGTCGCCGACCGAGGTGAGCAGGCCGGCCATGTACTCGGCCGGGTAGTTGGCCTTGAGGTAGGCCGTCCAGTACGAGACCAGCCCGTAGCCGGCGGAGTGCGACTTGTTGAACGCGTAGCCGGCGAACGGGAGCACTGTGTCCCACAGCGCGGTGATCGCGGGCTGGGAGAAGCCGTTGTCCAGCATGCCCTGCTGGAAGCCGCCGTAGGCCTCCTCGAGGATCTCCTTCTTCTTCTTGCCCATCGCCCGGCGCAGCAGGTCGGCCTGACCCAGCGAGTACCCGGCCACCTTCTGCGCCAGGTGCATGATCTGCTCCTGATAGATGATCAGCCCGTACGTCTCCGAGAGGATCTCCGCCAGCGGCTCTTCCAGCTCGGGATGGATCGGGCTGACGTCCTCCAACCCGTTCTTGCGCTTGGCGTAGGAGGTGTGCGCGTCCACACCCATCGGGCCCGGGCGGTAGAGCGCCAGTGCGGCGACGATGTCACCGAAACCGGTGGGCTGCATCAGCTTCAGCAGTTCGCGCATGCCGCCGCCGTCGAGCTGGAACACACCCAGGGTGTCGCCCCGCGACAGCAGCTCGAACGTGGCTGGATCGTCCATCGGCAGCGAGTCGAGGTCGAGGTCGATGCCCCGGTTCGTCTTGATGTTCTCCAGCGTGTCGCCGATGACCGTCAGGTTCCGCAGCCCCAGGAAGTCCATCTTCAGCAGGCCGATGGCCTCACACGACGGGTAGTCCCAGCCGGTGATGATCGCGCCGTCCTGGGCCCGCTTCCACACCGGGATCGCATCGGTCAACGGCTCCGACGACATGATCACCGCACAGGCGTGCACGCCCGCGTTGCGGATCAGACCTTCGAGACCCTTCGCGGTCTGGTAGATCTTCGCGACGTCGGGATTCGAGTCGATGAGCGTCCGAACCTCGACGGCCTCCTTGTACCGCTCGTGCTCGGGGTCGGTGATGCCGGCGACCGAGATGTCCTTGGCCATGATCGGCGGCGGCAGCGCCTTGGTGATCTGGTCGGCGATCGCGAACCCGGGCTGACCGAACTGCACCCGGGCCGAGTCCTTGATCGCGGCCTTCGTCTTGATCGTGCCGAACGTGATGACCTGAGCGACGCGGTCACTGCCCCACTTCTCGGTGGCGTAGCGGACCATCTCGCCGCGGCGACGGTCGTCGAAGTCGATGTCGATGTCGGGCATCGAGATGCGTTCGGGGTTGAGGAACCGCTCGAACAGCAGCCCGTACGGAATCGGGTCGATGTTGGTGATGCCCATCGCGTAGGCCACCAGCGAACCAGCGGCCGATCCACGACCGGGACCGACCCAGATGCCGACCTCCTTGGCGTGGTTGATCAGGTCACCGACCACCAGGAAGTAGGCCGGGAAGCCCATCTCGTTGATGACGCCGATCTCGTAGTCAGCTCGTTCGAGGTACTGCTGCGGCGGGCCGTCGGGGAACCGCCGGTCCAGGCCGCGCATGACCTCGTGCCGCAGGAAGCTCTGCTGGGTGTGACCCTCCGGAACCGGGAAGATCGGCATCCGGTCCCGGTGCTCCCACACCTCGTCGTAAGGCTGGACGCGCTCGGCGATCAGCAGCGTCGAGTCACACGCCCCCGGCACCTCGTCGTCCCAGATCGCGCGCATCTCCTCCGCGGACTTGAGGTAGTAGCCGTCGCCGTCGAACTTGAACCGGGTCGGGTCACTGAGCGTCTTGCCGGTCTGGATGCACAGCAGCGCCTCGTGGTTCTCGGCTGCGTCCTTGGTGACGTAGTGGCAGTCGTTCGTCGCCAGCGGCGGGATGCCCAGCTTGCGGCCGATGTCGAGCAGACCCTCACGCACCCGCCGCTCGATGGACAGCCCGTGGTCCATCAACTCGAGGAAGAAGTTGTCCTTGCCCCAGATCTCCTGCCACTTCGCGGCGGCCTCGAGAGCCTCACGGTCGTGGCCCAGCCGCAGCCGGGTCTGCACCTCGCCGGACGGGCAGCCGGTCGTGGCGATGATGCCCTCGTGGTGCTCGGCGATGATCTCCTCGTCCATCCGGGCCCACTTGCCGAGCTGACCCTCGACGGACGCCCGCGAGGACAACTTGAACAGGTTCCGCACGCCGGTCGCGTTCTCCGCGACCATCGTCATGTGGGTGTACGCGCCGCTACCGGAGACGTCGTCCGACTTCTGGCTGCGATCACCCCACAGCACACGTTTGGTGTTGAAGCGGGACTCCGGCGCGATGTACGCCTCGATGCCGATGATCGGTTTGACGCCGTGCTTGCGCGCCTCGTTGTAGAACTCGCTGGCGCCGAACATGTTGCCGTGGTCGGTCATGCCGACGGCCGTCATCCCCAGTCGCTGAGCCTCTTTGAACATCGGGCCGACCTTCGCCGCGCCGTCGAGCATCGAGTACTCGGTGTGATTGTGCAGATGAACGAACGAGTCAGCCACGCGCGCCTCTCCGTGCTCGGTTTCACCGGTCGCGTCGACCGGGAGGACTGGGGTGCCCCGAGTGTAGGCGGTGCCCCCGACAGCACCGGGCATGCGCGCCGAGGTGGGCGCGAACTGGCGCGTGGTATGCCCGAGCTCAGCGCGCCGGGACCAGGACCGCGCGCCTGGTCCGTCGCACCCGACGGACGGCGTCGCCGGTGAAGACGACCAGCGCCAGCCAGATCAGCGCGAAACCCAACCAGCGCGAGGCGGGCATGTCCTCGTGCAGCACCGCCACGCCCCACGCCATCTGCAACGAAGGCGTCAAGTATTGGATGATCCCCAGCGTGACCAGCGGCACCCGCTGGGCCGCCGCACCGAAGAGCAGCAGCGGCGCCGCGGTCACCACGCCGGCCGCCATCAGCAGCACGGTGTGCCCGGCGCCGTGGCCGAGGAAGGTGCCGGCCCCGGTGACGGCGAGGAAGATCACGTACCCGATCGCGAACGGGGCGGTGACCAGTCCCTCCGCGGTGAGGCTGGTGACCGGGTCCAGCGGGACCACCTTCTTGATCAGCCCGTAGGTACCGAAGGACAGCGCCAGCGTCAGCGCGATGTAGGGCGGGCGGCCGTAGTCCACGGTGAGTACCAGCACCGCGACCGCGGCCAGGGCCAGTGCGCCCGCCTGCCAGCGGTTGACCCGCTCCCGGAAGATCACCATGCCCAGGAGCACGCTGACGAGCGGGTTCACGAAGTAGCCGAGCGCGGTCTCGACCACCCTGCCCGACGTCACGCCGTAGATGTAGACACCCCAGTTGATCGAGATCATCGTTGCCGCCGCGGCGACCAGGAGCATCGATCGCGGTGTCAGCGACCGCAACCGCACGATCCGGCGGGTCGCCAACCCGACCGCCAGCATCAGCACCAGGGTCCAGAGCATCCGGTGCGCCAGGATCTCCACCGCCCCCGCCGGGGCGAGCAGGCCGAAGAAGATCGGGAACATTCCCCACATCAGGTGCGCGCCGACACCGGCGGCGACGCCGACCTCTGCGTCGGAGCGGCGGGACCACCTCGACGCGTCGACGCTCACTGCTCGGGCCACTCGGCGAATTTCACTGTGCGGGTACCTCGCCGTCGTCCGGTCCGGGCGCCGCCGTCTGCGTTTGCTCGGGAAGCAGCGGGTTGACCGCGAACCGGCCGAACACCGCGTCCGGCGGCAGCGCCTCGACGGCCCGCACTCCGGGCGTACCGGCGAGCGCGCGCAGTCGGTCGAGGTCGCCACGCACCGTCAGTCCCACCACGCACGCGCAGTCCTGCGCGAGCCGCGTGGCCGACACCGCGTCTATCTGCGCCTGGCGGTCCCATTCGCCGGTGCTGCCCTGCGACCGGTCGGCCGCGACCGCGGGTGCCCGCAGAACGGACTCCTCGCCGGCGACGTCCACGACGATCAGCGGTGTCTGCACCCGGTCGAGCGGGACCCGGAACAGGACCTGCGAGACGCGCACTCCGTCGGCCAACGTGTAGGCCTGCCGTGCGGTGGTCTCGGGCGCGAGCGACACCAGCGCCCAGCGCGGGTCCCCGGACTCCGGTTCGGCCAGGCTCGCCCGCGCACGGTCGAGGTACTGGGCGACCTCCTCGCCCGAGTCCGGGCCGAGGCGGTCGGTCGCGATGGACGACGGTCGCGGCGGCGTGAGGACTCCCAGCACGACGACGAGCACGACCAGGGCGACGACGCAGGCAGCTGCTGCTACCAGGCCGGCCCGCTCACGCACTCCTGAGGACCTCGAGTGCGTGTTGCAGGTCCTTCGGGTACTCGCTGGTGATCTCGATCCAGCGACCGTCCGCGGGATGCGCGAAACCGAGCGAGCGGGCGTGCAGCCACTGCCGCTCGAGGCCGAGGCGTTCCGCGAGCCGGGGGTCGGCGCCGTAGGTCAGGTCGCCGCAGCACGGGTGGCGCAGTGCCGCGAAGTGCACCCGGATCTGGTGGGTGCGGCCGGTCTCGAGATGGATGTCGAGCAGGCTCGCCGCCTGGAACGCCTCCACCGTGTCGTAGTGCGTGATGGACGGCTTGCCGTCGGCGGTGACCGCGAACTTCCAGTCGTTGCTGCGGTGCCGCCCGATCGGCGCGTCGATGGTGCCGCTGCTCGGGTCGGGGTGACCCTGTACCAGTGCGTGGTAGCGCTTGTCGATGGTGCGCTGCTTGAACGCCCGCTTGAGCACCGTGTACGCGCGCTCGCTGGTCGCGACCACCATCACCCCGGAGGTCCCGACGTCGAGCCGGTGCACGATGCCCTGCCGCTCGTGGGCGCCGGAGGTCGAGATGCGGTACCCGGCCGCGGCCAGTCCCCCGACCACCGTCGGTCCGGTCCACCCGACGCTCGCGTGCGCGGCCACCCCGACCGGCTTGTCGACCGCCACGATGTCGTCGTCGGCGTAGAGGATGTCCATGCCCTCGACCGGCTGGGCCTCGACCGTCAGCGGTCGGGCCGGCTCGGGCAGTTCGACCTCGAGCCATGCGCCGGACGGCAGCCGGTCGGACTTGCCGACCGCGGACCCGTCGACCAGCACGGCGCCCTCGTCGGCGAGCGAGGCGACCGCGGTGCGGGACAGTCCGAGCAGGCGCGCGAGTCCGGCGTCGACCCGCATGCCTTCGAGTCCGTCCGGCACCGGCATCGACCGTGTCTCGCGCATCAGGAGTTCCCCTCGGTGTTCTGGTCGGTGCCGGTGTCGTCTGTGTTGTCGGTGTTGGTGGTGTCGGTTGTAATGGTGCTGCCGTCGGAGTCTGACTCGTTGCCACGGGTGCCGTCCGGGTTGAACCCGAACAGGGTCAGCACGACCAGCAGCACCGCGCCGCACACGATTGACGAGTCGGCGACGTTGAACACCGGCCACCAGCCCACCGACACGAAGTCGACGACGTGCCCCTGCAGCGGGCCGGGGGCCCGGAAGATGCGGTCGATCAGGTTGCCCAGCGCGCCGCCGAGGACGAGCCCGAGACCGAGCGCCCACCACGGCGAGCGCAGCGTCCGGCCGATCTTGATCACGCCGATCACGACGCCGATCGCGACGAGTGTCAGCAGCCAGGTCATGCCGGTGGCCATCGAGAACGCGGCGCCCGGATTGCGGATCAGGTTGAGGGTGACGACGTCGCCGATGATCCGGATCGGCTTGCCCGGGTCGATGAACCGCACGACCGCGATCTTGGTGGCCAGGTCCAATCCGAGGATCACCACGGCGATCGAAATCAGCAGTCGCATCCGTAGCGGTGCCGCGCCGGACACCTCGCCCGGTGCGAACTTCTCGGCCTTATCCGCTTCACTCACACCGCCATCATCCCTTATCGCGGCGTTGTCGAACGCAGCCCACCCGAGCCGTGGCTAACCTGGTCGGGTGCCAGTGTTCTCGAATCGGTCCGTGCCCTCGCCCGCCGCGCGTACCGCGCTCGCCGTCACCGCTGCGCGTACCGCGTCTCTGGTCGCCGCGGGGCTCGCCGCCCTCACCCTCGTGTCGGCCTGCGGCAGCGGCGACGACTCCGCTCCCACGACCACCACGACGGCCGCGTCCAACGAGACGACCGTCCCGGTCTCCGCCGTCACGACACAGGTTCTCGACCCCGGGGTGGAGCCGCGGGAGAAGGTGACGTTCCACCCGGCGACGAACGTGCCGCAGCACGTGTTGCTGACGACCACCTCGAAGGTGTACCAGCAGATCGACGACCAGGCGCAGCAGGACTTCTCCACCCCCGATCTCGGCATGCCGCTGACCGCGACGGTCAACGGCGGTCAGCACGATCCCGCGTCTGCGGTCGACCTGACCCTCGGCACCCTCACGACTCCCGACGCCCGGTTGCAGGACGCGCTGAAGGTCTCGGACGGGTCGAAGGCCGGCCTGACGATCACCCCGTCCGGCTCCGTGACGGCGCTGCGCATCACCCCGGCACCCGACTCCAAGGACATTGCCCGCTCCGCTATCGAGCAGGCGTTCTACCAGGCCGTGTACCGGACGGTCGCGTTCCCGGACGCCGAGATCGGCGTCGGCGCGGTCTGGACCGTCGCGCAGCAGGTGACGAGCGGGATCGCGCTGAACCAGGTCACCACCGCGACGCTCAAGGCACGCGACGGCGACCGGCTCACCGTCGAGGTCTCCGTCAACCAGACGCCTGCCTCGAAGGTCTGGGATCTGCCCGGCGAGGCGGGCACCCTCAACATCGACACCTACGTGATGGCGGGCACCGGCACCCTGGTCCTCGACCTGTCCTCGCCGCTGCCGGTCGACGGCACCGTCAACGTCGGGGGCGAGCAGACGTACAGCGACCCGAACAGCACCACACGGTTGCGCCAGGCGACCTCGAGCCAGGTCAAGTGGGCCTCCCGGTGACACGGCGACGTGCCGCAGGCGCGGGCGTCCTCGTGCTGACTGCTCTCGCCATGACTGCGTGCGGGGGCGCCGGCGAGGCAGAACCGGCCGCGTCGGCACCAGTGGTCACCGTGACCGCCCCCGCTACTCCGAACGCCGGACCCGTCGCCGACGCCGCCCGACTGCAGGCCGCCCTGCTCACCGCCGCGGACCTCCCGGCCGGTTTCGTCGCACTCCCCGACCCGGTCCGCGACCTGGGCCTGCCTCCCGCGACCGCCGCGGCCGGCGCCGACAAGTCGAGCACCACGCCGCAGGCGTGTGCCGAGGTGTTGCGCGAGGTGGCCGACCAGTCCCCCGGCTCCCTCACTCGGGCGGCGGTCCGCTTCGGCGGCCCGAGCTTCACCAGCATCGACACCGATGCGGCGAGCTTCCCGGCTACCGGTGCGTCGCAGGCCTTCACGCGCATCCAATCGACGCTGACGCAGTGCACCGAGTACCGCGGCACCGACGCCGACGGGGTGCAGGTCGGCTACCGGCTCGGCGGCCTCGACCAGTCGAAGGTCGGCGACGCCTCGACCGCGGTCCGGCTGACCACCGCCAGTGACGGCGTGACGATGACCTCGGACGTGGTGATCGCGATGGTCGGGTCGACCGTGCTGCAGGTGGTCGCGTCCGGACAGCAGCCGGTCGAGCCGGAGGTGCTGACCGGCCTGGCCAGCACCGCGGTCGACCGGATCCGCGGCGCCGTCGTCGCGGGCTGACCCGGGACCACCCGGAACGCCGAATGCCGGCGCCCCGCAAGGGACACCGGCATTCGGTCGAGGTGAGCGGAGTCCGCTCGGGGTGGATCAGGCGCAGGCGGGCGAGGTGAGGTTCGCCAGCTTGACGATGTTGCAGGCGTACTCCTTCGAGAGGACCCAGTGGCCGTTCTCGACGACGAAGTTCGCGGTGCCCGGGTTGACCTGGCCGCCAATGTTCATGTTCACGGTGGCGGTCAGGGTGCCGTCGCCGTTGTCGAGGATCGGGTCGACGATCGTGACGGTGGCGTTGGACTGCTTGGCGGCCGCGGCGACCTGGTCGAACAGGCCGGGATCGGCGGCACCGTCCTGCACGAGGGTGATCTTCTCGGCGACCGGGGTGGCCGGGTCGAGGCCCTTGACCAGCATCGCGTTGAGCTCGGCGGCGGTCGGCACCGGCGGGGTGCTGACCGAGGTGGTGGCGGCCGCGGTGGTCTTCTTGGTGGTGGTGGAGCTGGCGGTGTTGTCGCTGGAGCTGCAGGCGCCCAGCGCGAACACGGCCGCCACAGCGGCACCGGCGACGAGGGTCTTACGGAGCATCAATTGCTTGTCCTTCTCTTCGGATGAACTACTTCTGACGATCTTCCGGGGCGCTCGTTTCTACCCCAGAGCGATTCGGGTTGCTCTGCTCGGGTCGCGCGGGGCGGGTGTGGCGCAGGCCGGTCCCCCCACGGACGCCTGTCACGATAGTTAACAGGAAGAAAATAAGGGCTTCCTTAACGAAGACTGTCGGCGGGATCGGCGAGCGTCAACCCCGCGTCGGACTCCGAAAAGGTGCGCGCCTGGCCCGGTCCGGTCGACCGGGTTTCGAACCGGACGGTGACCACACCGTGCCCGCAGCCCTGTACCCAGCCGTGACCGAGCTCCGCGTGCGCGACGTCCTGGCCCGGACGCCACCGCGAACCCGCGTCCGTTGTCGGGGTCGGCGCGGCGACCTGAACCGACTGCGCTGGCGCCGCTGTGTCGAGAGTCACAGCCTCGTCGGTGGGTGCGCCGTGGTCCAGATCCGGGAACAGCGAGCCCTGCGCGGTCGAGGAGAGCCCGCCGAGCGAGACCCCGACCAGTCGCACCGGACCCAGCTCGAGGGGGTCGATCACCTGCCGCTGAGCGGTGGCCACCAGCGTCTGCCGGTCCGCGGTGGCGTAGGGCAGCGTCGCCGAGCGGGTCACGATGGACATGTCGGACTTCTTCAGCTTGAGCACGACCGTGCGGGCCGCGCGGCCGTCGCGGAGCAGTCGGGCATGCGCGCTGGACCCGGTCCGTTCGACCGCCGCACGCAACTGGTCCAGGGTCACCAGGTCGGCCGCGAAGGTGGTCTCCGCGCTGACCTGTTTGGCGTCCGCACGCTCGGCGACCGGACGGTCGTCGATGCCGCGGGCGAGCCGATGCAGCCCCGGCCCCAGCGTCGCCCCGAGCACCGAGACGACCTCGGTCTCCGACGTCGCGGCCAGGCCGCCGATGGTCTCGATGCCCAGGCGACGCAGCCGCTCCTCGGCGACCGGCCCGATCCCCCACAGCTTGCGCACCGGCAGCGCCTCGAACAGTGGTGCCTGCTCGTCCGGGGTCACCACCCGGACTCCGTCCGGCTTGGCCAGGCCCGAGGCGATCTTCGCGATCTGTTTGCCCGAGCCCGCCCCGATCGACGCGACCAGGCCCGTCTCGACGTATACCAGCGCCCGGAGTTCCTCGGCGAACGCCCGGACGGTCCCGGCATCGGCGCCCGCCAGTTCGGCCGGCTCGCCGAACGCCTCGTCCATCGACAGCATCTCCAGCACAGGCATTTTCGTGCGCAAGGCATCGAACACCGTCTTGCTCAGCGCGGAGTACAGGCCGCCACGCGGCGGCAGCACCACCGCCCCGACCCCGACCATCCGCCGGGCCTGGTGCATCGGCATCGCGGAGCGGGCCCCGAACGCTCTGGCCTCGTAGCTGGCGCCGGCGACCACCCCGCGGCCACCGAGGCCGCCGACGAGGACCGGCCGCCCGCGCAGCGTCGGCCGGGTCAGCTGCTCGACGGACGCGAAGAACGCGTCCATGTCGAGGTGCAGCACCCAGCGCGTACCGCGAATCCGGTGGTGGTCGCTCACTGCTTCCGTGCTCTGGACTTCCTCGGCTTCGGCGCCGGTAGGACGTCCGCGGTGCGCTGGATGAACTCCTGCAACCAGTCGACGTCGTCGATCCGTTCCTCGGGTACCGCGTGATAGTCCTTGGCGTCCGGGTAGGGCCGGCCCAGCGGAAGGTCGGCGGCGTACTCGGCAGAGATGTCGGACACCTTGACGAGAAGCGTGTCGTCGCAGACGAAGCCGACCACCTTGCCGTCGCAGTACACGGCGTACTCACCGAACATCGACCGGGCGCGCACGTCCAGGGGCTCGAGCTGCCCCAGGACGTACGCGACCGTCTCCTTGCTGGTGCTCATGACAGCAACCTACGCCGCCGCACCGACAGTTCGGCTCCGCTCAGGCCTTCGCCACGCTCGCCCGCACGCCCTCGCCGAGCTCGACCGCGTCGGCACCGGCCACGCCCAACTCCAGTGAGGTGGCCAGGATCTCGCCGGCGATCAGGTCGCGATGGAGCCGCGCCCAGTCGACCCGTTCGGCAGGCACTTCGAGCGTCACCACGATCCGATCGGAGACGTCCAGGCCGGCCGCGCGGCGGGCGTCCTGCAGCTCGCGGATCCGGTCCTTGGCCCAGCCCTCGGCCTCGAGCTCCTCGGTGACCTGGGAGTTCAGCACGACCAGGCCGGCATTGGCGGGCAATGCCGCGGTCGACTCCGGTTCGGCGGCGACCAGGCGCTGTGTGTACTCCTCCGGCAGCAGCGCGATGCCCGCAGCGCTCACGACGCCGTCGGTCTCGGTCCAGTCGCCGGCCTTGACGGCCTTGATCACGGTCTGCACGTTCTTCCCGAGCCGGGGGCCGGCAGCGCGGGCGTTGACGACGAGCTCGAACCGGCCGTGCACGTCGACGTCCTCGGTCAGGTCGACCTTCCGGACGTTGACCTCGTCGGCGATGATGCCGAGGAACGGGCGCAGCCTCTCGGCGCCCGCGGCCGCGACGGTGACCTCCGGCAGCGGCAGCCGCACCCGCAGGTTCTGTGCCTTGCGCAGGCCGAGGACCGCGCCGCAGACGGAGCGCACCTCGTCCATCGACTCGACCAGTTCGGCATCGGCCGGCAGCTCGTCGGCGCCCACCCAGTCGGTCAGGTGCACGGACCGGCCACCGGTCAGCCCGCGCCAGATCACCTCGGTGGCCAGCGGCAGCAGCGGCGCGCCCAGTCGGCACACCACCTCGAGCACCGTGTGCAGTGTGTCGATCGCGTCGCGGTCCTCGTCCCAGAACCGCGAACGCGACCGGCGCACATACCAGTTCGTCAAGGCGTCGCAGAAGGTGCGCAGCTCGTCGCAGGCACCCGCGATGTCGTTGACGTCGAGCGCCTCGGTGATCGCGTCCCGGGTGGCCGCCAACTTCGCCAGGATGTACCGGTCCAGCACGTTCGGCGAGTCGGTACGCCAGGTACCGGGCTTCGAAGCGTACAGCTGCAGGAAGCTCCACGCGTTCCACATCGGCAGCAGGGCCTGGCGCACACCCTCCCGGATGCCCTGCTCGGTGACGACCAGGTTGCCGCCGCGCAGGATCGGCGAGGACATCAGGAACCAGCGCATGGCGTCGGAGCCGTCGCGGTCGAAGACCTCCTTGACGTCCGGGTAGTTGCCCTTGGACTTGCTCATCTTCAGGCCGTCGTCGCCGAGAACGATGCCATGGGCGGCAACGGTTTTGAAGGCCGGACGATCGAAGAGCGCGGTCGCGAGCACGTGCAGCGTGTAGAACCAGCCGCGGGTCTGGCCGTTGTACTCGACGATGAAGTCGCCGGGGTTACGCGCCTCCTGACCATTACCGCCGTCGAACCACTCCCGGTTCTCGAACGGGTAGTGCACCTGGGCGTACGGCATCGAGCCGGACTCGAACCAGCAGTCCAGCACCTCGGGAACGCGCCGCATCATCGACTTGCCGGTCGGGTCGTCCGGGTTCGGCCGCACCAGGTCGTCGATCATCGGCCGGTGCAGGTCGGTCGGCCGCACCCCGAAGTCCGCCTCGAGCTGATCCAGCGAACCGTAGACGTCCAGCCGCGGGTAGGCCGGGTCGTCGGAGCTCCACACCGGGATCGGGCTGCCCCAGTAGCGGTTTCGGCTGATGTTCCAGTCGCGGGCACCCTCGAGCCACTTGCCGAACTGGCCGTCCTTGATGTGCTCGGGCACCCAGGTGATCTCCTGGTTCAGCTCGACCATCCGGTCGCGGAACTTGGTCACGGCGACGAACCACGACGGCACAGCCATGTAGATCAGCGGCTGTCCGGACCGCCAGCTGTGCGGGTACGAGTGCTCGATCGTCTCGTGCCGCAACAGTTTTCCGGCGGCCTTGAGGTCCTTGATGATCACCGGGTTGGCGTCGAAGACCTGCAGGCCCTCGTACGGCGGGACCATCGACGTGAACTTTCCGCCCGGGTCGAGCGGCTGCACGATCTCGATGCCGTTGGCCGTGGCGACATCCATGTCCTCCTCACCGAAAGCCGGTGCGAGGTGGACGATTCCGGTGCCGGAGTCGGTGGTGACGTAGTCGGCGGAAAGCACCCGGTGCGCGTTGGCGTGACCCTTGTCGGGGCCGTGGAAGAAGTCGAACGGCGGCTCGTAGGACAGTCCGACCAGGTCGGCGCCCATGTACTCGCCGAGCACCTCGGGGGTCTCCCCGAGCTCGCGGGCATAGTGGCCGACCCGGGCCGCGGCGAGCACGTAGCGCTTGCCATCGAGACCCTTGACCTGCACGTAGTCGACCTCGGGGTGCACCGCGACCGCCAGGTTGGACGGCAGCGTCCACGGCGTGGTGGTCCAGATCAGGGCGTTCGCGCCGTCCAGGTCGGCGAGCCCGGGGGCAGGAGCGGAGCCTGCGGAGTGACCCGAAGGCACTGTGAGCACCATGTCGACCGTGACGGCCGGGTCCTGGCGCATCTTGTAGGCGTCGTCGAGCCGGGTCTCCTGGTTCGACAGCGGGGTCTGCTCGTACCAGCTGTACGGCAGTACCCGGAAGCCCTGATAGATCAGACCCTTGTCGTAGAGCTCCTTGAACGCCCACATGACGGACTCCATGAAGTCCAGATCCAGGGTCTTGTAGTCGTTGTCGAAGTCCACCCAGCGGGCCTGCCGGGTCACGTAGTCGCGCCACTCGTCGGTGTAGCGGAGTACGGACTGCTTGCAGTACGCGTTGAACTCGGCGAGACCCATCGCGTCGATCTGCGACTTGTCCTTGATCCCGAGCTGCTTCTCCGCCTCGAGTTCGGCGGGCAGGCCGTGGCAGTCCCAGCCGAAGCGCCGCTCGACCTTCTTGCCGCGCATGGTCTGGTAGCGCGGGATCAGGTCCTTGACGTAGCCGGTGAGCAGGTGGCCGTAGTGCGGCAACCCGTTCGCGAAGGGCGGGCCGTCGTAGAAGACGAACTCGTCGGCATCGGCGCGGTTCTCGACGGATGCGTGGAAGGTGTCGTCGGCATCCCACGCGGCGAGCACACGCTGCTCGAGTTCCGGGAAGTTGATGCTGGCGCCGGCCTTGCCACCGCCGAGGTCCACGCGTGGATAGGTGGCGCTCACGTCGGCTGCGCCGTTCGTCGACTCGGTCAACTCCGTCATCTCCCTCGTGCCTGCTGTTCGGCACGGGGACGACGTGGGCGCCTGTGCGCCTGGCCGCGGTACCACCCCGCTTGCCCACCGGAGACGGGTATCCGTCGGCGGACCTCTCACACGGGCTGTGACGGGCCCACCCGTTCGGTTCTAGTGAGCGTGCGTGCACGCCGTTCTTCCGAAGACTCCCCGGTGATGGCCGGATCGATGCCTGGACCCGATTCTAGTCGGACCCGTCAAATCACCCCGAAACGGGGCAACCGCAACGACCGAACTCGAAGTTCGGTCGTTGCGGGTGGTCAGGTGGAGCTGTGTCGGCCGCGGCTCTGCGAGTCCTCGTCGGACGCCGTACCGCCACGCAGCGACCCGACGAGCAGCAACACCGCACCGATCACACAAACCACGATGCATCCCCAGGCCCACACAACCGAGCCTGTCATCAGGGCGAGCACTAGTAGGGCGAACCCCACCGCCGCCATCGCGAGCGTCAGGACCAGCACGACAATCCCCTGAGGTGGACCGGATCGAGCACGGACCTAGCGGAACCCGATCAGTTGCTTCCCTTGGCGAAGGACTGGCCGACGCCGGGCTTGGACTCGCCACCGAAGGCGTCCTGGCCACCGTCGACCGGGACAGCCGAACCGCGCTGCTCGAGCTCCTCGAGCTGCGACTCCAGGTAGGACTTCAGCCGCACCCGGTACTCGCGCTCGAACGTCTTGAGCTGCTCGATCCGACCCTCCAGCACGCTGCGCTGCTGATTGATGGTGGCCATGATCTCGGTGTGCTTCTTCTCGGCGTCGGCCTGCAGCGCGTCCGCCTTCTCCTTCGCCTGACGCAGCTGCGTCTCGGACCGGGTCTGGGCGTCGGAGAGAAGGGCCTCGGACTTCTGCCGGGCGTCGGCGATCATCGACTCCGAGCGGGTGCGCGCGTCGCTCACCAGCTGCTCGGAGTTGGTGCGCGCGGTGGTGACGAGCTGCTCGGACTCGGTCTTCGCGTCGCCCGTGAGACGGTCGGCCATCTCCTGCGCCAGACCCAGGATCTTGGCGGCCTGCAGGTTCGCTTCCTCGGTGCTGCCGGTACGGGCCACGGGAGCAGCAGCGACGGGGGCCGCGACGGGCGCGGGCGCCACCGGCTTGGGCGGCTCGACGACGCGGGCCGGCTCGGGGGCCGCACCCGCGGGGCGGGGAGCCTTCTTCGCATCCGCGAGCTCCTGGTCGAGCTCACCCACGCGCTGGCGGAGGTCCGCGTTCTCCTCGATCAGTCGCGTCAGCTCCTGCTCGACGAGGTCGAGAAACGCGTCTACCTCGTCCTCGTTGTAGCCCCGCTTACCGATAGGCGGCTTGCTGAACGCGACGTTGTGAACATCAGCTGGTGTCAGCGGCATGGAAGGATCCCTTCACGCATCTGTTGGCGGTCTAGCAAGCATTCAGTTATAGCGCATCCAGTGCTGCTCCACGCATTCGCACTGTAACTGGCGTCCATTCTGTCACACCAGACCCGGAGGTTGCGCCACAAGCTGATTCGTGCGCGTCATACTGCAAGCCTCTGAACGACCTGCATCAGGATGAACACGACGAAGAGCAAGACCATGATTGAAAGATCCAACCGAACTCCACCGAGCGATACCGATGGAATAAGTCGCCGCAGCAACTTGATCGGAGGATCCGTGACCGTAAATATGGCTTCGAGAATGACGACCACAAAACCGGTGGGCCGCCAATCCCTCGCGAATGTCCGGATGAACTCGACGATGATTCGTCCGATGATCAGCAACCAGAAAACGAACAGCACGAAGTAGATCACCGCGAACAAGGGCACGCCACCACTCTGCCTGACACATCGGGAGCAATCAAAACCAGGTGCGGCCGGGAACCCCCGACCGCACCTGTCCGGACCCGCCCGAGGCGAGCCCCCGACGACTCGTTATTTCTGATTGTAGAAGCCGTTCTCGGCGATCCGGCGGCGCTCCTCAGCCGACACGTCGATGTCCGCGGGTGAGAGCAGGAACACCTTCGTCGCCACCTTGTCGAACGAACCGCGCAGCGCGAACGCGAGGCCGGCGGCGAAGTCCACCAGTCGCTTGGCGTCGGCATTGCTCATCTCGACGAGATCCATGATGACGGGCGTTCCGTCACGGAACCGCTCACCGATGATGCGCGCCTCGCCGTAGTCGCGCGGACGCAGCGTGGTGATCTTCGACAGCGGTCCCCCCTCGTCGAAGACCGGGGCACGCCTGCTCTCGATGCGAGACTCGGTGCGCGCGTCGACCGCGAGCGCGCCACGAGTGGACGTGACACGCGGTGCGGGTCCCGCGGAAACTCCCGGACGGGCGCTGCGGGAGGGCAGCGGCTCCATCCGTCGCGGTGCGGGCTGCCGCTCGATGTCGTCGAGTCCGCGGTCCGGGTAGCCGTCGTCCTCGTAGCCGCCGTCGAGACCGTCCTCGTACCGGCCACCGCGCGGCGAACGACGCGGCTCCTCGAGATAGTCGTCTTCGTAATCCTCGAGCGGGACCATGCCGAAGTAAGCCTTGAACTTGTGCAGAGTGCTCATCGATCGACCTTCCTTGGCGTGGCGGCGAATCGGTCGGGACGCCGATCAATCCGAGGTTATCGGCCGCGAGCCCAACAACGCGGTTCCGACACGCACGCAGGTGGATCCGTGTCGGACGGCACTCTCGAGGTCGCCGGTCATGCCAGCCGACAGCGTGGTCGCGTCCGGATGCTCGTGCAGCAGCTCCCGATGCAGGCCGGACAGCGTCTCGAAGGCCGCGTCGGGATCGGCACCGAGCGGGGGCACCGCCATCAGTCCGGCCAGTGCCAGCCCCCCCGCGGTCGCGGTGTGGCGCGCCAACTCGGGCAACTCGGCGGGCGGCACCCCGCCGCGTCCGGGGTCCGCGTCGAGGCTGACCTGGAGCAGTACCCGCAGCGGCTCGGTTCGTGCACCGTCCGAGAGGGCCGCGACGGCGCCCTTCGACAGCGCCTCCACCAACCGGCCACTGTCGACCGAGTGGACGGTATGGGCCCACCCCGCGACAGCGCGGGCCTTGTTGCGCTGCAGGCTGCCGATCATGTGCCAGCGGACGCCGGGCAGGTCGTCGAGCTCGCGCACCTTCGCCGACGCCTCCTGCTCGCGGGACTCGCCGAAATCGCGACAGCCCAGTGAGTACAGGATCCGCGCGTCGGACGCCGGGAAGTACTTGGTCACCGGGAGCAGTTGCACCTCGGCCGGCTCCCTGCCCGCGTCGACGCAGGCACGCGACAGTCGGGCCCGGACCTCGCCGAGTGCGGTCGCGATCTGCGCGGCGCGGTCGTCACTCACCGTCGATCGGCTCCATCCACACAGCGCCCGCGATCCGGCCGGTCGTCCCCGACCGCCGGTAGCTGAACAGGGTGCGGTCCTCGATCGTGCAGCGCGGGTCCTCGGCGATGCCACCGACGCCAGCCTCGGCCAACTGTCGGCGCAGGCCGGCCCGCAGGTCGAGACCCGGGGTGCCGCGCACGGTCGTGGTCGCGCTGCCGGGCAGGTGCGCCTCGACGTCGGCCCGCATCGCCGCGGGCACCTCGTACTGGCGTCCGCTGGCGGCAGGACCGAAGAAGGCACCGATCCGCTCCACGGCGGCACCCTTGGCGACCATCGCGTCGAGCACCCGAGGCACGATGCCGATCCGGGCGCCGACCCGACCCGCGTGCACCGCGGCGATCACCCCGGCCACGTCGTCGGAGAGCAACAGCGGCACACAGTCAGCGGTCAGAACCACCAACGCCAGGTTCGGAACGTCCGTGACCAGCGCATCGGTCGCCTCGACGGGCCCGTCGACCGGGCCGTCGACGACGGTGACGTTGCGGCTGTGGATCTGTTCCATCCACACCAGACGCTCGAACGGCAACCCGATACCGGCCGCGAGCCGACGCCGGTTGGCGTCGACCGCGGCCGGGTCGTCGCCGACGTGGTCACCGAGGTTGAACGAGTCGTAGGGGGCCGCCGAGACGCCGCCGGTCCGCGAGGTGACGACCCGGCGGACCCGAACGCGGGCAGGAGTCGAGCCTGCGGAACGACCTGAGCGCACCGTCACCGACGCATGAAGTCGGGCACGTCCACCTCGTCCTCGCCTTCCTCGGTCGGGACCGGAACGGCCCGAGTCGAGGCGCCGACCGGGATCGGCGGCAGGCTGGAGGCGCCCGTGTCCCGAGCCTCGCGACGGTCGCGGGTCTCGGCGCTGTGCTGGGGCGCACGCTGCTGCGGGGCCGCTGCCGGCGCCGCGGCGGATTCCTCGGGCGAACCGGCGGGCGGGCGTCCGATCTCCCCCGCCCGACCGACACCGATGTTTCCGCGGCCCGCGTTGGGCGCGGGCTCGACCGCCCGGCGCACCGGGGCGCCGCCGTCGAAGCCGGCGGCGATGACGGTCACCCGGACCTCGTCACCGAGCGAGTCGTCGATCACGGTGCCGAAGATGATGTTGGCGTCGATGTGCGCGGCCTCCTGCACGAGCGAGGCCGCCTCGTTGATCTCGAACAGACCCAGGTCGGATCCGCCCGCGATCGAGAGCAGCACGCCCCGCGCGCCTTCCATCGAGGCCTCGAGCAGCGGCGAGTTGATCGCCGACTCGGCCGCCTTGATGGCCCGACCCTCACCACGGGAGGAACCGATGCCCATCAGGGCGCTGCCCGCACCGGACATGACGCCCTTGACGTCCGCGAAGTCGACGTTGATCAGACCCGGAGTGGTGATCAGGTCGGTGATGCCCTGCACGCCGTTGAGCAGCACCTCGTCTGCGGAGCGGAACGCATCCATCAGGCTGACCGCGGCGTCGCCGAGCTGGAGCAGCCGGTCGTTCGGGATGACGATGAGGGTGTCGCAGGACTCGCGCAGCGCCTGGATGCCACTGTCGGCCTGGCCGCCACGACGCTTGCCCTCGAAGGAGAACGGGCGCGTGACGACGCCGACGGTCAGGGCACCGAGCTTGCGCGCGATGCTGGCGACGACGGGCGCGCCGCCGGTGCCGGTGCCACCGCCCTCGCCTGCGGTGACGAAGACCATGTCGGCACCCTTGAGCACCTCTTCGATCTCGTCCTTGTGGTCCTCGGCGGCCTTTCGGCCGACCTCCGGATCGGCGCCTGCGCCGAGACCGCGGGTCAGTTCACGTCCGACGTCGAGCTTGACGTCGGCGTCGCTCATCAGCAGCGCCTGGGCGTCGGTGTTGACGGCGATGAACTCGACTCCCTTGAGTCCCTGCTCGATCATGCGGTTGACCGCATTTACGCCGCCGCCGCCGATGCCGACGACCTTGATAACGGCGAGGTAGTTGTGCGGGGGCGTCATGGGCTCTCGCCTTCCGTGTGTGTGAATTCGCACTGGGTGTTGCTAGCGGTACTGATGTTGCTAGCAGTACTGACGTTGCTTGTCGTACTGACGTTACTGGTGCTGCTGAGGTTACTGATGATGCTGGTGCAATCTGCGTGGCGCTTGTGCAAATTGTGACCGTGTCGGGTCGAATCCCTAAACCCTCAACCTCAACCATAGGCTTACAGTTATGTCAAGTAGCTGACTGAGGCGAAACGCTATGCATGCGGACCACGATCCGCCAGCAGGCGCGCCGACGAGCGCGGCGATTTGTCGCGAGCCGTCACCGAATTGTCGGCAGGTCCGGACTCGACACGTCGTAGACCTTGCCCGGCTGACTCAGCAACGGCGGAGCAATTGCCGCCTTGCGCGCCGAATTCGCCGCACTCCCCCAGATCAGTTGCCGGTCGTCGGTCAACGCCAGCCGAATGTCGTCCAACGACCCGACCGCTACCTCGGTCACCTGCCCACGCAACTCCGGCGGCAGTGCCGTGACAGCCGCCAACGCGTCGACCGTGGCCGGATCGTCGCGGCCCGGATGCTCCGTCTTCAGTCGCGGCACTCCCGGCGGCGCCGGCTCGATGGCGTAGGCCACCCCGGACGCATCCATCAGGTGCGTGCCCTCCGGAGCGTCGTAGAACACCGCGGGGGCCCGCTCCACGACCGTCACCCGGACGGTCGACGGGTAGGCGCGCTCGACCCGCGCGTGGTCGACCTTCGCGATCGAGGCCACCCGCTGCGCCGCCGCACCGGTGTCGATGCGCAACAACGGCTTTCCGACCGGGACGGCCAGCGCCGACAGGATCTCGTCGCTGGAGACACCGACGTTGCCGACCACGGTGATCTTGCGGGCGGACAACACCGGCGTGAACCATGCCGCGACGCCGAGCCCGACGACGACCACGACGGCGAGCGCCGTCAGCAGGATCGGCTTGCGGTTCCGTACGCGGCGGACCTTCGGGCGACGCGTCCGGCGCGACTTCTTCGGCGCCGGGCCGGCTTTCGCGGCCGAATCCGCCGGTCGGCGCTGATCCTGGCGCCCGTCCCGGTCCCGCTCGGCACCCTGACCGGGCTCGTCGACTCGGGCCTCGCGTGCCTGATCCGGCCGCGCCTGCCGCCGCGTCCCGGGCCGCGCGGACCGCTCGGCCCCGGCCCGTCCCGGCCGACCGGCGCGCTCGGAACGCCCCGAGCGCCGGTCCGCGCTCACGACGACTCCCCGGCCCGCCCCGAACCGGTCCGCGACCGTGCCACCGCCGGCGAGGCGGCCAGCGCGCCGAGAATCTCCTTGCCCAGCATCGTCACGTCGCCGGCGCCCATCGTGATCACGATGTCGCCGGAGCGCGCCAGCGAGGCCACCTGACGCGGCGCGACCGACAGGTCCGGCTGGTAGTGCACCGGCCGCGAGACCGCCTGCGCGACAAGCGCGCCGCTCACGCCGGGCAGTGGCTCCTCGCGGGCGCCGTAGACGTCGAGCACGACCACCTCGTCGGCGAGGTCGAGTGCGGCGCCGAACTCGGTCGCGAACGCCGCGGTCCGTGAGTACAGGTGCGGCTGGAAGGCCACGATCACGCGGCCGCCACCGGCGCGAACCAGTTCGCGTGCGGCGCCGAGCACGGCCCGCACCTCCGTCGGGTGATGGGCGTAGTCGTCGAACACCCGCACGCCGTTCTCGCGGCCGGTGTACTGGAAGCGGCGGTGCACCCCGCCGAATCCGCCGATGCCCTCGAAGATTTCGTCGACCGACGCACCCACCTCGCGGGCGGCCAGGATCGCGCCGAGCGCGTTGAGTGCCATGTGCCTGCCAGGGACGGCCAGTCGCAGTGTGCGCGAACCGCTTTCGCCGGACAACTGGACCTCGGCGACACCACCGACATCGCGGGCCTCCCAGCTGAGCAGGCGCGCACCGAGTTCGACGCCACCTCCCGCCGAGCCACCGGTCGCGTCACCGCTGCCGTAGCCGAGAACCCGGATCGGCAGCCCGCGCGCCGCGACCCGCTCGGCCAGGGCCGCCGACCCCGGGTCGTCGAGGCAGACCACCAGCAACCCGCCGGGCGCGATCCGCTCGGCGAAGTCGTCGAAGACCTGGACGTACGCCTCGGTCGTGCCGAAGTAGTCCAGGTGGTCGGCCTCGACGTTCGTCACGATCACGACGTTCGGGTCGTACTGCAGCAGTGAGCCGTCGCTCTCGTCGGCCTCCGCGACGAAGACGTCCCCGGAGCCGTGGTGCGCGTTGGTGCCTGCCTCGTTGAGTTCGCCACCGACCGCGAAGGAGGGGTCCACACCGCAGTGCTGCAGCGCGACCACCAGCATCGACGTGGTCGAGGTCTTGCCGTGGGTACCCGCGACCAGAAGCGTGCGGTGACCGCGCATCAGCGACGCCAGCACCGCCGGTCGCAGGATGACCGGGATGCCGCGGGCCGCGGCGGCGACCAGTTCGGGGTTGTCCTTCGGGATCGCGGCGTGGGTGGTGACCACCACCGTCGGCCCGCCGGGCAGGAGGTCGAGGGCGCCGCCGTCGTGTCCGATGCGTACCTGTGCGCCGCGGGCCCGCAGCGCGAGCACCGTCCGGCTCTCCTTGGCGTCGGACCCGGACACCTGCCCGCCGCGCGCCAACAGGATTCGCGCGATGCCCGACATGCCCGCACCGCCGATACCGACCATGTGCACGCGTTGCAGGTGTTCGGGCAGATCGGTCTCGTTCATCGTTGTCCCCCAGCCTTGTCGGTCGGCCCGGCGTTCTCCGCCGCCCGGGCCACCTCGAGCACGATCGCGGCGACCGTGTCCGCTGCGTCCCGGTGCCCGGCACCCGCGGCGGCCGCGCTCATCGCGGCGAGCCGGTCGGGATCGGTGAGCAACGGGATCACGGTGTCTGCCACGTACTTCGGCGTCAGGTCGGCGTCCGCCACCAGCATGCCGCCACCCGCGGCGACCACCGGCCGGGCGTTGAGTTCCTGCTCCCCGTTGCCGTGCGGCAGCGGGACGTAGACGGCGGGCAGCCCGACTGCGGACACCTCCGCGACGGTCATCGCCCCGGACCGGCAGACGGTCGCGTCGGCGGCCGCGTAGGCCAGGTCCATCCGGGACAGGTATGGCACCGCGACGTACGGCGCCGCCGCGTTGGACTGCTCCACGTCGAGGGTGTTCTTGGGACCGTGTGCGTGCAGCACCGAGACACCTGCTGCGGCAAGCGCTTCCGCGGCACCGGAGATTGCCTCGTTGAGGGACCGCGCGCCCTGTGAGCCACCGGTCACGAGCAGCACCGGGCCGTCGGCGGGCAGTCCGAAGTGTGCGCGGGCCTCGGCGCGCAGCGCGGTGCGGTCGAGTCCGGTGATCGAGGCTCGGACCGGGATGCCGACGATCTCGGCATCCTTCGCGACGCCGGAGCCGGGCACCGCCGCGAGCACCCGTGTTGCGAGCCGCGCTCCGATCTTGTTCGCGATGCCCGCGCTCGCGTTGGCCTCGTGCACCACCACCGGAACGGCACGGCGCCGGCGCAGGACTCCCCGTCCCGCCGCGAGGTACGCGGGCAGCGCCACGTAGCCGCCGAACCCGACGATCACGTCGGCCTCGGCGCGGTCGAGGACCTCGCGGGTGCGGCGGACGGAGGCGCGCACCCGGCCGGGCAGGCGCAGCAGGTCCATCGTGGGTTTGCGCGGTAGCGGCACCGGCGGGATGAGTTCGAGCGGGTAGCCCCGCTCCGGCACGAGGGTCGTCTCGAGGCCGCGCGCGGTGCCGAGCGCGGTCACGGTGACGGTGGGGTCCAGCCGGCGCAGCGCGTCGGCGACCGCCAGCGCGGGTTCGATGTGGCCTGCGGTGCCGCCGCCGGCGACGACGACGGACAGCGATCCTGAGCGGGGTGACGTGACGGGTGGTGTCCCCGAGGCGGGTGAAGCGACGGGTGGTGTCCCCGAGGCGGGCGAAGCGACGGGTGGTGTGTCTGATGTGCCGCTCACCTACGAAATCCTCGCTCTCCTGTGCGGCCGCTCGACCGTCGTGTCCGCTCGTCCGATGGTAGTGCCTGCCTGCCGCGGGCATCGCCGCGCCGAGGGTCGGCCGGACGGCCACGGGCCGGGGCCTGCCGGCGCGGTGCTTCGGCGAGCCTGCGCTGCGCCGCCCGCTCCTGCGCGGCACGCTGCTGGGCCGCCCGCTGCTGGGCCGCCCGCTTCTGCGCGGCCTTGGCCTGCGCCGCCCGGCGGGCCGCCTCGGCGCGCTCCGGCGAGTACTGCTCCGGCTTGGGCAGTCGCAGCAGCCTGGCGAAGCGTCCGTCCTGACCGGCGTGCAGCGCGGCCACGGCCTCCGGCTCGTGCCGCGCGGCGTTCGCGATGATGCCGAACATCAGCAGGGTGATCGCGATCGAACTGCCGCCCGCGGAGACCAGCGGCAGCTGCAGTCCGGTGACGGGCAGCAGGCCGATGACGTAGCCGATGTTGATCATGGCCTGAGCCAGGATCCAGGTGGTCGCGGTGGCGGTCAGCAGTCGCAGGAAGGGGTCGATCGAGCGCATCGCGATGCGCAGTCCCGCGAAGACGAACAGCGCCAGCAGGATGATCACCGCCAGGCAGCCGATGAACCCGAGTTCCTCGCCGATAATCGCGAAGATGAAGTCGTTGTGCGCGTTCGGCAGGTAGCTCCACTTGGCCCGGGACTGTCCGAGGCCGCGCCCGAACAGCCCGCCGTCGGCGAGTGAGAACTTCGCCTGCCTGCCCTGGTACCCGATGCCCTGCGGGTCGTCGCCCGGGTTGAGGAACGCCTTCACTCGCGCGGACCGGTAGCCGGCGGTGAACGCCAGCACCACAGCGATCGCACCGCCGGTGGTGATGATGCCGAGGAACAGCTTCAGCGGCAGACCGGCGAACCACAGCAGGGCGGCGAGGATGATGCCGAGCGCGATCGTGGTCGACAGGTTCGGCTGCATCACCACCAGCGCGAAGGCGATCAACGCGGCCGGCACCAGCGGGATGACGAGTTCCTTCAGGCTCGCGTGCTCGGCGCGTCGGGACGCGAGCAGGTGCGCACCCCAGATGACCAGCGCGACCTTCGCCAGCTCGGACGGCTGGAACGACAGTCCACCGAACTCGAACCAGCGTCGGGCGCCACCGGACTCCTTGCCGATGCCGGGTATCAGCACCAGCACCAGCATCACCAGCGAAGCGACGTAGCCGGGCAGGGCGAGCTTGCGCATCAGTCGCACGGGCATCCGCAGCGCCACGTAGAACAGCACCGCACCCAGCGCCGCGAAGATCACCTGGGTGGCGAACATGCCGTAGGCGGAACCGGTGTCCGCGTACGCCTCCACGCTGGAGGCGGACAACACCATCACCAGGCCGAGCACCGTCAACAGGATGGCGATGGTGACGATCAGGTGGAACGACGCCAGCGGCCGGGCCAGCCAGGCACCGAATCGGGTGCGCGGGCCGGTCGAGGTCTTCGACGCCCTCGACCGAGCGCGCGGACCCGCTGGGGTCTTCATCCGGCGTCCTTCGGTCGCTGCGCAGGCTCCGCTCCGGCGTCCTTCGGTCGCTGCGCAGGCTCCGCTCCGGCATCCCCGGGCCGGTCGAGGGCGCGTACCGCATCAGCGAAACTGCGGCCGCGGTGGCCGTAGTCGGCGAACATGTCGAGCGAGGCGGCCGCCGGCGCGAGCAGCACGGTGTCCCCCGGGCCGGCCAGCGCGGCCGCGGCCTCGACCGCGCGCGCCATCACGGCGTCGGGCGCGTCGGTCGTGGTCACCCGATCATCGTGCCCCCGGTCGACGCGGACGACGGGGACCTGCGGCGCGTGTCGGGCCAGCGCGGCTGCGATCTGCGCCGCATCGCGGCCCAGCAGCACCGCCCCGACCAGTCGGTCCGCGACCTCCGCGACCAACTCGTCCACGCTCGCACCCTTGAGCAGTCCGCCGGCCACCCAGACCACCCGCGGATGCGCGAGGATCGACACTCGCGCCGCGTGTGGGTTGGTCGCCTTGGAGTCGTCGATGTACGCGACGCCGCCGACCTCGGCGACCAGCGCGGCCCGGTGCGGGCCCACCTGGTAGCGGCGCAGACCGTCCCGCACCGCGGCCGGGGACACCCCGATCGACCGGGCGAGCGCGGCCGCGGCCAGCGCGTCCATCAGTCCGGCGGGTCCGGGCGGGGTGATCTCCTCGGTCAGCGCGAGGGTCTCGTCGGTGGCGAACGCCCGATCCACGAGGCGGTCGCCGTCGATGCCGAATTCGCCGGTCGTCGGGACCCCGAGGCGGAATCCGACGGTGCGGCCGACGCCGCTGCGCCCGGCCAGGCCCGCGGCGACCGGGTCGTCCAGGCCGAGCACGGCGACCTCCCCGGTCAGCGCCCGCGCCTTGGCGTCGACATAGCCCTGCATGCCGCCGTGCCAGTCCAGGTGGTCCTCGGCGATGTTGAGCACCGCGCCCGCCGCCGGGTGCACGGACGGCGCCCAGTGCAGTTGGAAACTGGACAGTTCGACGGCCAGCACGTCGTTGCGGGTACCCGGTGTCTCCCTCGTCCCGGCGCGGAGCGCGTCGGTGATCGGGAGGCCGATGTTGCCGCACGCCACCGCGGGAATCCCGGCAGCGCGCAGGATCGACTCGAGCATCGAGGTGGTGGTGGTCTTGCCGTTCGTCCCGGTCACCACCAGCCAGCGGCGGGCGGGTCCGTAGAACTCGGCGAGGTCGAGCCGCCAGGCGAACTCGACGTCCCCCCAGATCGGGATGCCGGCCCCGGCCGCGGCGGCGAGCACCGGGGCGTCCGGGCGCCACCCCGGGCTGGTGACTACCAGCGAGAAGCGGGCGATGTCCGCGACCGCCTGGTCGGGCGTGCACACCCCGACCCCGTGTTCGGCTGCGGCCGCGTCGAGCAGGCCCTGGTCGCCGTCCGCGAGGGTCACCTCGGCGCCGAGGTCCCGCAGCGGCGCGATCAGTGCCAGGCCGGACACCCGTGCACCGGTGACCAGCACGCCGCGCCCGGCCAGGCGGCTGATGTCGTCGGGAAGTGCCACTGCGTCAGTCCCCGACGACGGCGAGGTACTCGCTGTAGAACAGCGCGAGGCCGACCGCGGAGGCGATGGCCGCGAGTAGCCAGAATCTGATGATCACCGTGGTTTCCGCCCAGCCACCGAGTTCGAAGTGGTGGTGGAACGGTGCCATCCGGAACACCCGCCTGCGGCTGGAGCGGAACACCGCGACCTGCACGACCACCGACGCGGCCTCCGCGACGAACAGCGCGCCGACGACGACCATCAGCAGTTCGGTGCGGGTTGTGATGGACAGGCCGGCGAGCAGGCCGCCGAGCGCGAGGGAACCGGTGTCGCCCATGAAGATCTTCGCGGGCGCCGCGTTCCACCACAGGAAGCCGATGCACGCGCCGGCCGCGGCAGCACAGATCAGTGCCAGGTCGAGCGGGTCGCGCACGTCGTAGCAACCCTTGCCGGGGTTCGTCTCGCACGCGTTGCGGTACTGCCAGAAGGTGATGACGGTGTAGGCGCCGAGCACCAGCGTCATCGACCCGGCAGCGAGCCCGTCGAGACCGTCGGTCAGGTTCACCGCGTTCGACCACGCGCTCACCAGCAGGTACACGAACAGGATGAACACGACCGAGCCCATCGTGACGGTCGTGATGTCCCGCACGTAGGACAGGTGCGTGCTGCCCGGGGTCAGGCCGGTGGCGCCGCGGAACTGCAGGGCGAGGATGCCGAACAGCACCGCCGCCACGAGCTGACCGACCAGCTTCGCGGTCTTGTTCAGCCCGAGGTTGCGCTGCTTGCGGATCTTGATGAAGTCGTCGAGGAAGCCGACACCGCCGAGGACGGTGGTCAGACCGAGCACCAGCAGCGTCGAGGCGCGCGGACCGTCGGCGTCGTACCCGATGCCGACCAGGTGCGAACCCCAGTAGCCGGCCCAGATGCCCGCGATGATCGCGACGCCACCCATCGTCGGGGTGCCGCGCTTGGCCTGGTGGCTGGCCGGACCCTCGACACGGATCTCCTGGCCGAAACCCTGACGCGAGAACAGCTTGATCAGGACGGGGGTCAGCAGGATGGACACCGCCAGCGCGATGCCTCCCGCGAAGAGGATCTGTCTCACCGGTCACCCTCCAGGTCTTCCGCCAGCAGCGCATCCGCCACGGTCCACAACCCCACCGACTGCGAGGCCTTCACGAGCACGATGTCGTCACCGCTCACCTCGGCCCGCAGCACCGCGAGGGCCGCCTCGGCATCGGGCACGAGCATCGACTCCTCGCCCCACGAGCCTTCCATGACGGCGCCCTGATGCATGCCGCGCAGCGGCCGATCGGTACCGACCACGATCAGCCGGGTCACGTCGAGGCGCACCACGAGCCGTCCGATGCCATCGTGCTCGATCACAGATTCTGGCCCGAGCTCGGCCATTTCCCCGAGTACCGCCCACGTCCGGCGCGGCGCGCCCGCACCGGAACGGCTCATGGTGACCAGGGCTTTGAGCGCGGCCCGCATCGAGTCGGGGTTCGCGTTGTACGAGTCGTTGATCACCGTGACGCCGTCCGCGCGGGTGCGCACGTCCATCCGCTTGGCGGAGACCGCACGCGCCTGCGTCAGCGCGGTCGCGACCTGCTCGAGGCTCGCGCCGCACTCGAGCGCGACCGCGGCGGCCGCGAGCGCGTTGCCGACCTGGTGTTCGCCGTGCACGCCGAGCCGGACGTCCACCGACCCGTCGGCGGTGACCAGGGTGAAGGCGGCGCGGGCCTCCTCGTCGAGCGCGACGTTCACGGCGCGGACGTCGGCGGTGCCCGACTGCCCGACCAGCACGACCCGCGCCCGGGTACGCGACGCCATCGCCGCGACCAGCGGGTCGTCGGCGTTGAGGACGGCGACACCGCCCCGGTCCGCGGGCGGAAGTGCTTCGGCCAGTTCGCCCTTCGCCAGGGCGATCGCCTCCCGGGAGCCGAATTCGCCGAGGTGCGCGGTGCCGACGTTGAGGATCACGCCGATCCGCGGTAGCACCGTCTCGGCGAGCGCGGCGATGTGCCCGACGCCGCGGGCCGACAGCTCGAGCACCAGGTAGTCGGTGCCGGCGTCGGCGCGCAGCGCGGTCCAGGGATGGCCGAGTTCGTTGTTGAAGGAGCCCGGCGGCGCGACGACCGACCCGAGCGGACTCAGCACCGCGGCGAGCAGGTCCTTGGTCGAGGTCTTCCCCGACGAACCGGTCACGCCGACGACAGTCAGTCCCCGCCCGTCCGCGTCCGCGTTCGCGAGCTCGTCGGTGCTCGCGCGCGCCAACTTCGCCAGCGCCGCCAACACCGCGGCGCCGGAACCGTCGGTGTCGTGTTCGAGGGCCATCGCGTTCGTCTCGGCGGGCGGCAGTGGGGTCACCACGATCGCGGGCACGCCCACCGGTCGGGCGGCAAGCACCGCGACCGCACCCGCCGCGACGGCCGCCGCGGCATGCTCGTGCCCGTCGACGCGCGCACCGGGGAGCGCGAGGAACAGTCCCCCGGGACCGATCTTGCGGGAGTCGAACTCGACGGTCCCGCTGACGACGGCGTCCGGGTCCGGCACGTCGTGCAGGGTGCCGCCGACGATCTCGGCGATCCGGGCGAGGCTCATCGGGATCACTGTGTCGTTCCCCCCAGCCGCTCGTCGATGGCCTCCGCGAGGACCTCACGGTCGTCGAATGGGTACTTCACCCCGTTGATCTCCTGCCCGATCTCGTGTCCCTTGCCTGCGACGAGGACGACGTCCCCGGCCGCTGCCCACCGCACCGCGTCGGCGATGGCCGCCGCGCGGTCCGCGAACTCGCGGACCTCGGCCCGCTGGTCCGCGGGCACGCCGAGCGCGCCTTCGCGCACCGCGGCCCGGATGGTCGCCGGGTCCTCGGTGCGCGGATTGTCGTCGGTGACCACGACGAGGTCGGCGCCGCGCGCGCTCGCCTCGCCCATCATCGGCCGCTTGCCGTGGTCGCGGTCTCCGCCGGCTCCGACAACCACGGCGATCCTGCCCCGGGTCTGTCCGCGCAGGGTTGCGATCACCGCCTCGAGGGCCGCCGGCTTGTGCGCGTAGTCGACCACCGCGAGGAAGTCCTGCCCGCGCTCGACGCGCTGTACCCGGCCCGGCACGTCGACCGACCCGATGCCGTCGACGGCGCGCTCGAGGTCCACCCCGCAGGCCTGCAACGTGGCAAGGGCGAGCAGCGCGTTGGCCACGTTGTAGCGGCCCGGCAGTCGCAGTCCGACGCGGCGGACGGCCCCGTCCGGACCGGTCGCGACGAACTGCTGCGAACCGTCGTCGGTGGCGTCGATCTCGGCGACCGTCCAGTCGGCGGGCCCGGTGGTCGACACCGTGGTCGCGCGCTCGGCGAGGGCTGCCATCCGCGCGCCCCACTCGTCGTCCACACAGACCACCGCGCGGTCCGCGTGGACGGTCGAGTCCGGCGCGAACAGCCGGGCCTTGGCGCCGAAGTAGTCGTCGAGGTCGGCGTGGAAGTCCAGGTGGTCCTGGGAGAGATTGGTGAAGGCGCCGATCGCGAAGTGGGTGCCGTCGACGCGGCCGAGCGCGAGCGCGTGACTGGAGACCTCCATCACCACGGTGTCGATGCCTCGTTCGAGCATCGCCGCGAACAGCGCGTGCAGTTGCGGCGCCTCGGGCGTGGTCAACGCGCTGGGCACCCGGCGACCGTCGATGCGTGTCTCGATGGTTCCGACCAGTCCGGCGCGGCGACCCGCGGCGGTCAGGCCCGCCTCCACGAGGTACGAGGTGGTGGTCTTGCCGGAGGTGCCGGTGATCCCGACGACCTGCAGTCGCTCGGAGGGGTTGCCGTAGATCGTCGCGGACGCGGCGCCGAGCACGGCCCGCGGGTTCGGGTGCACCAGGACCGGCACCGGGCCGGCGTGGGCTGCCTCGATCACCGCGAGGCCCGCCTCGTCGGTGAGCACCGCGGTAGCGCCGCGCTCGAGCGCGGTGCCCGCGAACTCGGCGCCGTGTGCCCGCGCTCCCGGCAGTGCCGCGAACAGGTCACCCGGTTCGATGCCCTGGGCGCGCAGTTCCACCCCGGTCACGGTCGGGCGCTCGGACGGGTCCCCGATCCAGCGGAGGTCGGCGCCGATCAGCTCGGCCAGCGCCGCGACCTCGGTGGTCGGCGGATGCGCTGGTCGCAGGCCACCCGGCCCGTTCGAGTGCTGCGGAGCGGTGATCCCATGCACGGGCAGGTGACTCCTCTCGAGAATTGACGTTCGATGGCGGTGCACGCCACGGTCGCAAGCCGACGTGTCAGGTTACCGGCGGACGGTCCCAGGCGGAGACTCGGCGTGGATCAGTCCGCCTGCAACACCAGGCGGCGGCCGGGATCCGCGGACAGCGGCACCTTGTCCCGCTGCAGCATCCAGGACGCAATGCTGTGGAACAGCGGGGCCGCGGACATGCCGCCGGTGCCGTCGGCGCTGCGTTGTGGCGCGTCGAGCATGATGCCGATCACGAACCGGGGGTTGTCGGCGGGCGCGATGCCGGCGAAGGTGATCCAGTAGTTCGAGTTCGAGTAGCACTTGCAGGCGGGGTCCACCTGCTGCGCGGTCCCGGTCTTACCGCTGACCTGGTAACCCTCGACGCCCGCGGAGACGCCGGTGCCCTGCTGGTAGCCCATCGGGTCGCGCTGGATCACGGCCCGGAACATGTCCCGGACGGTAGCGGCGGTCTGCGCGCTGACCACCTGGACACCGTCGGGACGGTCCGCCTCGGTGCGGTTGCCGTCGGCGTCGACGGTGGCCCGCACGATCCGCGGCGGAATCCGGACACCGTCGTTGGCGATCGCCTGGTACATGCCGGTCATCTGCAGCAACGTCATCGAGAGACCCTGTCCGATAGGCAGGTTCGCGAAGGTACCGCCGGACCACTGGTCGCGGCTGGGCACGTCGCCCGCACTCTCTCCGGGTAGTCCGACATCCGAACGCTGGCCCAACCCGAAGCGCGAGAGCATGTCCGCGTACCGGTCCTCCCCGACCCGCTGAGCGAGCATCAGGGTGCCGACGTTGGACGACTTCCCGAACACACCGGTGGTGGTGTACGGGGCCACTCCGTGGGCCCAGGCATCCCGAACACTGACGCCCGCCATCTGGATCGACCCCGGAACCTGCAGCACCTCATCGGGTTTGGTCAACCCGTACTCGATCGCGGCGGAAGCGGTGACGATCTTGTTCACCGATCCCGGCTCGAACGGGGTGCTGACCGACAGGTTCCCCATCTCGGCCTTGCCGTTGTTGCCCACGCCGATCGCCGGGTTGAAGGTGTTGTCGTTGGACATCGCGAGCACCTCGCCGGTGTGCGAGTCGAGGACCACTGCGGAGGCGTTCTTCGCACCGGACAGGTCCTTGGCCTGCTGCACCTGCTGCTGCACGTAGTACTGCAGGTCGGAGTCGATGGTCAGCTCCACACCGGACCCGTTGACGGCCGGTTGCTTGTCGCGCCAACTGCCCGGGATGACTGCGCCGTCGGAACCGCGGTCGTAGGTCTGCGAACCGTCGGTACCTGCCAGAGTCGAGTCCATCGAGTCCTCGAGACCGAGCAGTCCGTGACCGTTCCAGCCGGTCGCGCCGACCAGGTTCGCGGCCAGCGCGCCGCCGGGGTACTCACGGATGTCCTGCCGCTCGAGGCCCACCTCGGGGAAGTCGTCGACGATCTTCGCCGCCACGTTCGGGTCGACGCTGCGCGCCAGGTACTCGAACGTCTCCTTGCTCTTCAGCTTGGCGAGCACGTCCTTCTCCGGCGCGCTGTCGCCGAGCTTGTCGTGAATGCCCTTGGCGATGGCGGCGAGTCGCTCGTCGACCTTCGGATCCTTGCCGGCCTTCTTCGCCGCCTCCTCGATCTCCTTACGCACCTTCGGCGGCTGGAAGGTCAGCGCCTTCGCCTCCATGGTGAACGCGATCGGGTTGCCACGACGGTCGGTGATCGACCCGCGCGTCGCGGGGTCGATCATCGTGGTGGAACGCTGATTGGCGGCTTCCGCGGACAGCGACGGCGCCTGGACGCCCATGATCCACAACAGCTGGAGCACCGCGATGCCGAGCGCGACGAACATGACGATACGACCCGTTCGGTACCGGAACCGGAACGACGAGGTGTCGTCGGGCCGGGCGGCACCGCGCGGGGCCTGGCGGATACGGGGTGGAGCAGCGGAGGGACCTCGCGTCACCGCTGACCGCCCGCGCTACCTGCCTGTCCTGACGTCGTGCGGGCCTGGTTCATGGGAACCAATTGTTCACCCTGCGGGAGCAGTTGCGGCTGATTGGCTGCCAGCGGCGTGCCGGGCCGCGTCGCGACCGCCGTCGGGGCGGCACCCCGGGGCGTCTGCGCAGCTGCGGCCGGGTTGGCCACCTGGAGACCGGTGTTCGCCGCGGTGTTGCCGGGCTGCTTGTTCAGCGGCGGCACCGGGGCACCCTGCGCCGGGGTCGGCTTGCCGACGACCTGGACGCCGCCGTGGTCGTCGACGACCAGTCGCGCGACGTCCTTGGCCGGGATCATGCCGAGGTCGGCCGCCTTGCGCGCGAGTTCCGGTGCCGAGGTCGCGACCTGGTAGTCGCGCTCGAGCGCGGCGCGCTGCTCGATCAGGCTCTGGTTGTGCGCCTTCGCCGCGCTCAACTTGTACGAGTCCTCCGCGGCACGCGTGGTCAGCAGCAGGGTGACGGCCAGTCCGACCGACAGCAGCCCGATGATGCTGGCGACGAACGGGATTCGCGCCTTGAACGAGCCACGCTTGACCACCTCGGCAGCTGTCCCGGTGGAGGCGCGCTGGCTGCGCTTGGCGTAGGCGCGCTGTGCGGCAGTCTTCTTCGTGGACTTGGCGGGAGCATTCGAACGGGACGGGATGGTCGCGGGCGCGCGGCCGTGCACCTTCGGCCGAACGGTCGTGGCACTGCTGCGATCACGCACGGGAACTGTCATGCCGTCACCCTCCTCGAAATCCGTTCAGCGCTCCGCAGTCGGACCGGTGCCGACCGCGGGTTGTCCTCGATCTCCTGCTCGCTCGCCCGTTCCGCGCCGCGGGTGAGCAGTTCGAACTCCGGTCCCATTCCGGGCAACTCCACCGGAAGCCCTTCCGGGCTACGGGATTTGGTGCGCGGGGTCAACTCCTGCTTGACCAGGCGGTCCTCGAGCGACTGGTACGACATGAACACCACCCGCCCCCCGACCGCGAGAGCGTCCAGGGCCGCCGGGATCGCGGCGCGCAGCGAGTCGAGTTCACCGTTGACCTCCACCCGCAGCGCCTGGAAGGTGCGCTTGGCAGGGTGACCGCCGGTACGGCGGGTGGCCGCCGGAATCGCCGCGTAGAGCACCTCGACCAGCTGGGCGCTCGTGGTGAACGGTTCGATCTGCCTGCGCCGCAGTACCTCCGAGGCGATTCGCCCCGCGAAGCGCTCCTCGCCGTAGGTGCTCAGCACGCGGGCGAGTTCGCCGTGGCTGTATGTGTTGAGGATGTCCGCCGCAGTCAGACCCTTGGTCGGGTCCATCCGCATGTCGAGTGGGGCGTCCACCGAGTACGCGAACCCACGGTCGGCCTCGTCCAACTGCATCGAGGAGACGCCGAGGTCGAACAGGATTCCGTGCACCGACTCGACCTGGTCGAGTCCCGCCAGTTCGAGCGCGTCGACAATGCCGTCATACCTGGTGTGCACCAACGTGACCCGGTCCCCGAACGGGGCGAGCCGGGCGCCGGCGATCTCGAGTGCCGCCGGGTCCCGGTCGAGTCCGATGAGCTGCAGGCCCGGGTAGGTCCGGAGAAAGTGTTCGGAGTGGCCGCCGAGACCGAGCGTCGCGTCGATCATCACCGCGCCGTCCGCGTCCGGCGACTCACGGGTGAGGGCGGGGCCGAGAAGTTCGTCGGCCCGGCCGAGCAGGACCGGGATGTGGCCGAACTCGCCGGAGGAGGGGGACGGGTTGACCTCGTCGTCCACGATTGCTACCTCCGGGTTTCGGTCCTGGCTGCGGGTGCTGACGGTCCTGGGAGGGGAAGTGGGGGCGAATGCCTCGAGGTCCCTGTCCGATGGGCCGGACCTGGCGCTGGGGAAGTGCGTCAGGGCCGGCGTCGGGCAGAGGCCTCGCGGCACTCGCCGAAGCGGTGGGTGCGCTAGAGGATCTCGCTCAGTGGCTCGGATCTTGCTTGGGAGTAGCTCTCTTCGTTCTCCTCCGAGTAGGTCTGCCACGCCCCCGCGTCCCAGATCTCGAGGAAGTCGACCGATCCGATCACCACGCACTCCTTGGACAACCCGGCGTAGCGCCGATGGTCCGCGGAGAGGGTGATCCGTCCCTGGGCGTCGGGATGCTGCTCGTCGGCGCCGGCCGCGAGTCCGCGAACGAAGGCCCGGGCTTCCGGGTTGCTCCGCGATGCGGCTGCGGCTCGTCGCGCGAGTGCGGCGAACTCTTCTCGGGGATACACCGCGAGGCTGTGGTCCTGCCCTTTCGTGACCATCAACCCTCCCGCCAGTGCATCGCGAAACTTCGCAGGCAACGTCAGTCGCCCCTTGTCGTCGAGCTTCGGCGTGTAGGTACCGAGAAACACTCGACACCTCCCACTGCGTATCCCGAACTTCGATGAGTCGAACTTCGAACGCCCTATGCCCTCAGCGGTCACCTTGCTCCCCGCTGCGCACCACGTTACCCCACTTTGCCCCACTTTCAAGGCCAACAGGCCGCCAAGTTCGGCCTGTCGCAGGTGAATCCGCAGTTCACAGCGGTGGCGCGCAGTGGGGGAAAAGTTGTGTGGCTTCGGCCACGGCGGCCGTGCTCGACCGTCGACCGGCCAGGTTGGCCGCAAAACTCCCAGGTCAACCGGAGGCTCGGCGACCCGGACACGCGACCGCGGGGCATCGAGGGGGGAATGTGGGGAGCGGAGGGATTCTCGCGAGCGAGGAGGTGCGCGGGAGCACTGGATGCACTGGATGCACTGGATGCACTGGATGCACTGTGCCCGAAACAAAGAAATGGCGCGGCACCTGTCGGTGCCGCGCCGATCGAACCGTAGCTACCACGACCCGCCCCGACGGACGGGGCCGAAGCGACCTATTCCTGCTCGAACCTTCTCTTGAACCGATCTTCCATGCGCGACGAGAACCCACCGCCGGCCTTGCGGCCGCCCGAGGGCTTGCCTGCGCCCGAACCCGATGCGGGACCGGACTTCTCGTCTCGCACTGCCGCGTGGCCCTTCTTGGTTCCTCCCATGAGGAACAGGACCCCGGCTCCAAACATCACAAGGAAGCCGAGCAGGCTGACGATCAGGAGCGCGTCCGCCTTCGCCGCAAGCGGAATGCCCGCGACAAGTAGGACGAGCCCGAGAACGAAGAGGGCCCCCGCCTGCAGCCGTCGCTTGCTCGAGGCGGCTCGCATTCGGCCTCCCCTCACAGAGGAGGCGAACTTGGGGTCTTCGGCGTAGAGAGCGCTCTCGATCTGATCGAGCATCCGCTGCTCGTGCTCGGAGAGTGGCACGGTACCTCCCCCGGCACTGAAATGGTGGCGGCCGTTTCGTTGGGTCGAAACGACCGGTTGCCGACGATCGCGGCTACCTGTCGTCAATGATACGAGTACGCGGGACGGCGTACCACCTAGTCCAACAACGAGTTGAGAACCAATTTCTCGACCGGCCGCAATCCCGCTGCTAGGCAGACCTCCCCACGATCACCACGGGCGCCATGTCGAGACGGTTCTCACCCCCCAGATGATCCTCGACCGCGGTGAGGAAACGGGACACCTCACGATGGAAACGATCCGCCTCGGCCGCGGTGACGGTGCGGGAGATACCGGCCTCGATCGCCGCCCTCGTCGCGGAATGGCCCGCGAAGAACTCGGCCCACGCCGCGAACGTCGGTTCCACCTTCGCCAACTGGACCCAGGCACTGCGCGAGCCCGATCTCGAACGACGACCGGCGAGCGCCGCACCCGCGCCCCGCAGCGCCGCCAGGTAGGCGGCCCGGAACCGATCGGAGGGATCACGCGCGCCCGCCGCCTCAGCCAGCAGCGAGTCCGCCCGATCGAGCAAGTTCACTCGTAGTGCCATCTTCCGCACACCTCCCGCATGCACAGGGTTGGCCTTAGGCTCGGCAATCCGGAGAAGCCCGCTTCCCTCGCGCTTCGCCGGATTGCCGACATCGAACATTCGTTCGATGTATTCAATATAGCTGCACCCACCGACACGTCGTCAAGAGAGAGGGTGAGTCCGGTCGACACCAACGCCGCGCCACGACTGGTCGAACTGTCCGCCCACGAACTGCGCCGCCGCCTCGACGAGGCTCTCGCCATCTATGTCGAGGCGATGGGCTATCCGAGGGGCACCGAGTTCCACCGCGCACCGATGTGGACCGAGCACACCTCGCGGCCCGGCTGGCGCGCCGTCGCGGCCCTGTCCCCTGCCGCACCCGGTCAGCACGAACGGATGGTCGGCATCGCCTACGGCTACCGCGGCGCCGCCCATCAGTGGTGGCATCAGCAGGTGCGCGACGGCATGAGCCGCTCCGGCGCCGACGACCAGCAGATCCACGAGGTTCTCGGCGACTACTTCGAGCTCACCGAACTGCACGTCTCCCCCGGCGCCCAGGGCCACGGCACCGGCGAGGCGATGCTGCTCGCACTGCTCGCCGGCCGGCCCGAGCGAGGCGTGCTGCTGTCGACGCCGGAGGTGCCCGAGGAGGACAACCGCGCGTGGCGGCTCTACCGCAGACTCGGATTCACCGACGTGGTACGCCATTTCACCTTCACCGGCGACAGCCGGGCGTTCGCCGTGCTCGGCCGCCCCCTGCCGCTCGACCACCACAGCCTGCCTCGATAGCGGTGTCGGAGCGCCGCGCTAGCCTGACCTGATGATCGACGCGGTAGTGGTGGGTTCCGGGCACAATGCGCTGGTCTCGGCGTGCTACCTGGCCCGGGCCGGCTGGTCGGTGGAGGTGCTCGAACGCGACACCGTCCTCGGCGGCGCGGTCTCGACCGTCGAACGCTTCCCCGGCCACCAGGTCGACCGGGGATCCTCGGCGCACATCATGATCCGGCACACCGGCATCGTCGAGGACCTCGAACTCGCCGACCACGGACTGCGCTACCTGGACTGCGACCCCTGGGCATTCGCCCCCGCACCCGCCGGGTCGGGACGGCCCGGCATCGTCTTCCACCGCGACCTCGACCGGACCTGCCGGTCCGTCGCCGAGTCCTGCGGCGCGGCCGACGCACACGCCTACCGTCGCTTCGTGGCGGACTGGGGGCCGCGCTCCGCCTCGGTCATGCGGTCCTTCGGCGGCCCGCCGACCGGCGGCCGACTGGTCCGCTCGTTCTGGGGCCTGGACACCGGTGCCGGCGCGGCAGCACTGTCCCGCGAGTTCCTGTCCTCGGGGGATGCCTTGTTGGACAACTACTTCGACGACGAACACCTGAAGGCTGCGCTGGCCTGGTTCGGCGCCCAGTCCGGACCGCCGATGTCCGAGCCGGGCACCGCACCGATGGTCGGGTTCGCCGCACTGATGCACACCCTGCCGCCGGGTCGTGCGGTCGGCGGCAGCGGGTCACTGACGCGGGCGCTGGCGTCCCGACTGGCCGCCGACGGCGGGACCGTCCGGCTCGGCGACGCGGCGGTCGAACTGCGTCGCGACTCCGGCGGCTGGACCACCCGCACCGCGTCCGGCCGCGAGGTGCGCTCCCGGGTGGTCGTCGCCGGCTGTCACATCCTGACCACCCTGGACCTGCTCGACCGCGGCGGCCACGACCGCGGCCAGATCGACGACTGGCGGCGCCGGATCCGGGTCGGGCCCGGAATCGGGATGGTCGTGCGCCTGGCCACCGACGCCCTGCCCGAGTATCCGAGCGCCCCAGACGGCGAGACTGTCACCTCGGGTCTGCAGCTGCTGGTCTCCGACCGCGCCCAGCTGCGCCTCGCACACGGCTCGGCGCTCGCCGGCGAGTTGCCGCCCACTCCGGCGGTACTCGCGATGAGCTTCAGCGGAATCGACCCGAGCCTGAGTCCGCCCGGCGAGCACCAGGTGACACTGTGGTCCCAGTGGCACCCCTACGCACTCAGCGGCGGGCGACGCTGGGCCGACCTGGCCGAGGCGGAGGGCGATCGCGTGGTGGCCGAGATCGAGCGGCTCGCACCGGGATTCACCGCGTCCGTGCGCCATCGCCTGGTCCAGTCCCCCGTCGACATCGAGTCGGAGATGGGCCTGATCGGCGGCAACGTCATGCACGTGGAGATGTCGCTGGACCAGATGTTCATGTGGCGTCCACTGCCCGAACTGTCCGGGCACAGAGTGCCCGGCGCCACGGGGCTGTACCTGACCGGCGCGTCCACCCACCCCGGCGGCGGCGTCTCCGGCGCGAGCGGGCGCAGTGCGGCATCAGTGGCGTTGTCCGACGCACGATTCGGGCGGCTGCGGCGCATACTGCACCGATGACCGGCCGCGCGGTTCCCGCCGCACTGGCAGCCCTCGCCGTCGCCGCGCAGATCGCCTACCCGCTCGTCGCGGGCACCGCACGGGACGACGTGACCGTCGTCGTGGTGCTGGCTCTCGCGGCCGCGGCGCTGGCGCACGCCTGGACCGTTCGGGGCGCACGCTGGACGATCGCCCTGCTGGCCGTCACCGCGGGGCTCGGTCTGGCATCCGAGTTGGTCGGCACCGCAACCGGATTCCCGTTCGGCTGCTACGACTACGCGGTCGGCAGGCTCGGCCCCGCCGTCGCCGGCGTGCCGCTGGTGGTGCCGCTGGCCTGGACCGCGGGCAGCTACCCGGTGTGGTGCGCGGTCACCCACCTGGTCGGCCGGGACCGCCCCGGCCCGCGCATCGCGCTCACCGCGGTCGGGATCGTCGGCTGGGACCTGTTCCTGGACCCGCAGATGGTCGTCGACGGCCAGTGGCGATGGTGCTCACCGCACACCGGGCTGCCCGGACTGGGCGAGATCCCGTGGACCAACTACGTCGGCTGGCTGCTGGTCGCGATCGCGATGGCCGCGGCCCTCGCCTCCGTCGACGCGCGACTGGCCGTTCGTGAGCCGACCGTCGCGGACGACGCGGTACCGCTGGCACTGTTCCTGTGGACGTGGCTCGGCTCCGCGCTGGCGCATGCGGTGTTCCTGGGACCGCAGCTGCGGTGGTCGGCCGTGTACGGGCTGGTCGGGATGGGCGTGGTCGGTGTTCCGCTGCTCGGGCGGCTACTGCGGCGGGCCGGGCCCCGCGCGCGCGACACCCCTTCCCGGCGCGCCGCGGACCCTACCGCCTGACACCGCGAGGGCGGGCTGGCACCATGTCGATGTGCAGCCGCCCCTCACTCGCGCCCGACCACGGTCCCGCGCACGCCTGTTCGCCCTGTCCGCGCTCCTGCTGATCTGCGTCCCGCTGCTCAGCGGATGTCTGCGGGTCCAGGTGTCGATGGGGGTGTCCTCCGACGACCGGGTGTCCGGCCAGATCGTGGCCGCCACCGTGCCCGCCAACGACAAGGACACGGGCCCGCAGCTGACCGCGCCGAACTCGCTGGCCAACAAGATCCGGGTGCAGGAGTACAAGCAGGACGGCTATGTCGGCAGTCAGGCGTTCTTCAGCAACCTGACCTTCGGTGAGGTGCAGCAACTCGGCTCGATGTCCGGGCAGGTCGGCAGTGCCGTGCAGTTGAACTTCCAGCGCTCCGGCGACGTGGTCGTCCTCGACGGCAAGGCCGACCTCAAGTCCGTCCCCGACGGCAGCGACGTCCAGTTCAGTGTCGCGTTCCCGGCGCGCGTCGCGACCACCAACGGCACCCGCGACGGCGATTCCATCGTCACGTGGAAGCTGCCGCCCGGCGAGGTCACCGCCATGCGCGCGGAGGTCCGCTACGCCGATCCGAACACCCGCAGTTTCGCCGGCTGGGCAGGCATCGTGACCGGGGTGGCCCTCGGCGTCGCCGTGATCGTCGGCGCCATGGCCTACCTCGGCCGCAACCGCTCGCCACGCTTCGAGCACCCCGACGCAGCGGGCAAGGACAAGCAGAAGGTGTGAGTCGGCTGCTGCGGGTGCTGGTCCGGTCCGGGGCGGTCCTGTCCGGGTCCGGCGTGGCGATCGCGGCGCTCAACGCCCGCACGCTTCCGCGCCTGGACCGGCGGGCCGCGGCGACGACCGAACCGGTCACCGTCTGCATTCCCGCCCGCAACGAGGCCGCCGCCGCGCCTGCGTTGATCGCAGACCTGCGCGCCCAACGCGGCGTCGCCGACCTGCGCGTGCTGATCCTCGACGACGACTCCACGGACGGCACCGGCGCGGCGGTGCACGACGCGATCGACGGCGACGCCCGCTTCGCCGTGCACCGCCGCGACGGGGATCCGCCACCCGGTTGGGTGGGCAAGCCCGCCGCCTGCGCCCGGCTCGCCGAACTGTCCACCGCCCGCGACGGCGTGCTGGTGTTCCTCGACGCCGACGTGCGGCTGGCACCGGAAGCGCTCGCCGCGTCGGTCGTCGAACTGCGACGGTCGGGCGCGGACCTGTTGTGCCCGTGGCCCTTCCAGGTGGCGGTCAGCGCGGCTGAGCGCGTCCTGCAACCGCTGCTGTGCTGGTCGTGGTTCGCCACCGCCCCGGTGCCGGTCGCCAATCGCAGCGCCCGCCCCTCGATGGCGATTGCCTGCGGGCAGTTCCTGGTGTTCGACGCGGCCGGGTACCGGGCGGTCGGCGGTCACCGGGCCGTGGCCGGCAGCGTGGTCGAGGACCTGGACCTGGCTCGGGCACTGCGACGGTCCGGCGGGCGGACCGTGGTCGTCGCTGCGGGCGACCTGGCGCACTGCCGGATGTACGACGGGGCGCTGCAGGCGCGCGCCGGTCACGGCCGATGGTTGTGGACCGCATTCGGGTCACCGGCAGGCGCGAGCGCGGTGCTCGCCGCGGCGCTGGCGGCGTACCTCGTGCCGCCGTTGGCCGCGGTGTTCGGCCGGGGCCGTGTCCGCCGGTGGGGGCTGGCCGGGTACGGGTGCGCGGTCACCTCCCGACTGCTGGCCCGGCGCACCGAGTCCGGCGGCAGGCTCACCGCCCGCGACGGTGTGGACGCGCTCGCTCACCCCCTGTCGGTGGTGGCGCTGACCGCGCTGACCGCGGACTCGCACCTGCGCCACCGCCGCGGCGGCCACACCTGGAAGGGCAGGCGGCTGCGCCACCTGTGAGTCCTTCCGGCCCCCACACGGGCCAGAAGGACTCACGGGCGCGGAGCGCCTAGTGCACCGTCGCGGCCATGCCGAGGTTGGTCAGCACCTCGCTGGTCGCGCGCGCGAAGTTGAGCGTGATGAAGTGCAGGCAGGGGGCACCCTCCGCAATCAACCGCTCACTCATCTCGGTGGCAACCTCGATGCCGATCTCACGGACCGCGGCGCGGTTCTCCTCCGGACCGTCGCCGGCGGCGCGGGTGAGCCGTTCCTCGAGAACGGGGGGCAGCTTCGATCCCGACAGTTCGAGGCTGCGGCGCGCCGACCGCAGCGAGGTGATCGGCATGATCTCCGGGATGATCGGCTTGGCGCCCTGCTCGGCGTCGAACTTCGCGACCCGGTCCCGCAGCCGCAGGTAGTCCTCGACGTCGAAGAACATCTGGGTGATCGAGTACTCGGCGCCCGCCCGCAGCTTCGAGACCAGGTACTTCGTGTCGTGTTCGAGGTCGGGCGCGCGGTAGTGCCCCTCCGGGAACGACGCCACCCCGACGTGGAAGTCGCCCATGTCCCGCACCAGCCGGACCAGGTCCTCGGCGTACTCCACGCCGTCGGGATGCTTGACCCATTCGCCGAGTGGGTCACCGGGCGGGTCGCCGCGCAGCACCAGGATGTTGCTGATGCCGCGGTCGGCATAGGCGCCGCACATCGCACGCAGTTCGTCGATGCTGTGGCCGACCGCCGTCAGGTGCGCGACCGGAAGCAGCGTGGTGTCCTCGGCGAGCTGTCCGGTGACCCGGACGGTGCGGTCCCGCGTCGACCCGCCCGCGCCGTACGTCATGGACACGAAGGCCGGACCGAGCCGCTCGAACGCGCGGACCGCGCGCCACAGCCGCGCCTCGGCGTCGGCGTCACGCGGCGGAGAGAACTCCACCGAGAACGGGATTCGACCGTTGCTCGCACCGATCCGGTCCACGATGGACGGGGTGTGGGTCACCCAGCCCTCGCTCGAGCGTCCCCTGACGCCATCAAAAGTCACCGGTCAATCATAGTGGCGGCCGTCCGGGTCGATCCCCGGCGGACTACTAGGGTGTCGGTCATGAGTACCCCTCCCGACCCGATGACCTCGGTACCCCCGGCCGTCGAGTCGGCTCTGCGTGAGTTCTTCGCCAGCCGCCGCCCCGGCACCGACGCCGTCGGCGGGACGTTCACCGACGCGGTCGCGGCCCTGGAGGCCTTCGTGCTGCGCGGCGGCAAGCGGGTACGACCGGCATTCGCCTGGACCGGCTGGCTCGGCGCGGGCGGCGACCCCGCGGGACCCGACGCGGCGGCGGTGCTGCGCGCCTGCTCGGCGCTGGAGCTGGTGCAGGCCTGCGCCCTCGTGCACGACGACATCATCGACTCGTCTCGGACCCGGCGCGGCTTCCCGACCGTGCACGTCGAGTTCGCGGACCGGCACCGCGCCGGCCGGTGGTCGGGCGAGCCGGGCCGGTTCGGTGAGTCGATCGCGATCCTGCTCGGCGACCTCGCGCTGGCCTGGGCGGACGACATGGTCCGCGAGTCCGGGGTCGACGCGGCCGCGCAGACCCGGCTCGGGCCGGTGTGGTCCGCGATGCGCACCGAGGTCCTCGGCGGGCAGTACCTGGATGTCAGCACCGAGGTCACCGCCGACGAGTCGGTCGCCGCGGCGCTGCGCGTCAACCGGTACAAGACGGCGGCGTACACGATCGAGCGTCCCCTGCACCTGGGTGCGGCGCTGGCCGGCGCCGACGACGACCTGATCGCGGCCTACCGCGAGTTCGGCACCGACATCGGCATCGTCTTCCAGCTGCGCGACGACCTGCTCGGCGTGTTCGGCGATCCGGAGGTCACCGGCAAGCCGTCGGGCGACGACCTGCGCGAAGGCAAGCGGACCGTGCTGTTCGCCGAGGCACTGTTGCGGGCCGACGAGAGCGACCGCGGCACCGCGGACGTGCTGCGCCGCAGCATCGGCACCGACCTCTCCGACGAGCAGGTGCACCGGCTGCGCACGATCATCACCGACCTGGGTGCGGTCGACGCGGTGGAGCGTCGCATCGACGAGCTGACCTCCTCGGGCCTGCGGGCGCTGGAGTCCTCGTCGGCGACCGCGGAGGCCAAGGCCAGCCTGCGGGCGTTGGCGATGGCCGTCGCCCGCCGCGACGCCTGATGCGGGTCGTTTCCGGGCGCACCGACCGGGTGGTGGTCGTCGGCGCGGGGCTGTCCGGGCTCGCGGCGGCGCTGCACCTGCGCGGGTCCGGCCGCGAGGTGACGGTGCTCGAGCGAGATCCCACGGTGGGTGGCCGGGTGGGCATCCACACCGGTCCGGGTTACGAGATCGACAGTGGCGCAACGGTTCTGACGATGCCCGAGCTGGTGTCGGAGGCGCTCGCCGCGGTCGGCGCGGACTTCGAGAGCGTCGAGCCGCCGCTGCGACTGCGACAACTCGAACCGGCCTATCACGCACGGTTCGCCGACGGCACCGCGCTCGAGGTGCACTCCGACGCCGAGTCCATGGCCGCGGAGGTCGCCCGGGTCTGCGGGCCCGCGGAGGCGACGCGGTACCGCAGACTGCGGGCCTGGCTGGCGCGGCTGTACGCCGCCGAGTTCGACCGCTTCATCGACGCGAACTTCGACTCCGCCCTGGACCTGGTCTCCTCGCGTCCGGCGTTGGCCGACGTGAGCACCCTGGTCCGGATCGGCGGGTTCGGCAGGCTGGGGCCGAAGGTCGCCCGTTTCGTGCGGGACCCGCGCCTGCAGCGGGTGTTCACGTTCCAGTCGCTGTACGCCGGTACCAGTCCGGCGACGGCGCTGGGCATCTACGGGGTGATCGCACACATGGACACCTCGATGGGGGTCTACTTCCCCGACGGCGGGATGCGCACGATCGCCGAGGCGATGGCGAGCGCGTTCACCGCGGCCGGCGGCGTGCTGCGACTCGACAGCGAGGTCACCCGCATCGAGTACGACGGCGATCGCGCCCGACGGGTGCACACCGCCGACGGCGTGAGCCACGAGGTGGACGCCGTCGTACTCACCGCCGACCTCGGCGGTGCGCAGTCACTGCTACCGCCGCCGCGCCTCCCGCGCAGGCCCGTGCGGCACTCGCCGTCCGCAGTGGTCGCGCACGGCACGATCCCCGTCGAGGTGACCCGACGGTGGACCGGCAGCGGCCACCACACCATCGACTTCGGCGCCGAGTGGGAGCGCACCTTCGCCGAGATCACCGCTCGCGGCGGTCGCGGCCGGCTGATGAGCGACCCCTCGCTGCTGCTGACCCGACCGGCGTGCACCGACGAGAACCTGCTGCTGACCCGCGACGGACAGTCGCACGAACCGCTGTCGGTGCTCGCGCCCTGCCCGAACCTCGACAGCGCGCCGCTGGACTGGTCGGCGCTCGGCGGCCCGTACGTCCGGGAACTGCTCGCCGAGCTCGAGCGGCGCGGCTACACCGGCATTGCCGAGCACTTCCGGGTCGATCTCGTCGACACCCCGCAGACCTGGGCGGACCGCGGCATGTCCGCAGGCACCCCGTTCGCGGCCGCGCACACCTTCGCCCAGACCGGACCGTTCCGGCGCGGCAACCTCGACACCGGCGCGTCGAACGTCGTGCTGGCGGGCTGCGGTACCACCCCGGGTGTCGGCGTCCCGACCGTCCTCGTTTCGGGCAAGCTCGCCGCGCAGCGGATCAGCGGCAGTCGCTGAGGGTGTCACCCCGCCGAACGGCAGGTGAACTGTGTGAAGGCACGCCCGACAGGCACCGCTGATCACGCCGTTTCCCGGGCCCGAGCGCCGAGCTACTAAACTGGGCCACCGTCCACACCTGCCGCGGCCGTTCCGGACGTCCGCGGCGGCCGCGCCGCGCAACCTTGGGGGAAGATCCGCACCGATGACGTCCCCCACTCCCGCTGCCGACGGACGCCCGGCAACCACCGGTGGCCGGCCGCGCGCGATCGCGGACTTCCTGCGCTGCGACGCCGGGCACGCCGCCGTCCTCGGCTTCATCGGCGCGGTGATGATCACCTTCGGCGGATTCGGGTCCGGGGCGGTGCGTCGACAGGATCCGCTGCTCGAGGACCTGCACCTGTCGTGGTTGCGGTTCGGCCACGGGCTCGTCCTGTCCACCGCGATCGTCTGGATCGGTGTGCTGCTCATGATCGCGGCCTGGGTGCGCCTCGGCCGCGCCGTGCTGGCCGACGACGTGACTGTCGGCGAACTGCGCTGGACCGTCCCGGCCTGGACCGCGCCGATGCTGCTCGCCGTCCCGATGTTCAGTCGCGACGCGTTCTCCTACCTGGCCCAGGGCGCACTGCTGCGCGACGGCTACGACCCGTACGCGGTCGGTCCGGTCGCCAACCCCGGTGTCCTGCTCGACAACGTCAGCAACGTGTGGACCACCACGACCGCCCCGTACGGCCCGATCTCCCTGCTGCTCGGCCAGGGCATCACCACGATCACCGGCGACAACGTGATCGCCGGGACGATGCTGCTGCGCCTGACCATGCTGCCGGGCCTGGCCCTGATGATGTGGGCGCTGCCGCGGCTGGCCCGCCAGCTCGGCGGCAACCCCGCGGTCGCGCTGTGGCTGGCGGTGCTCAACCCCCTGATCCTGATCCACCTCATCGGCGGCGTGCACAACGAGATGCTGATGGTCGGCCTGATGGTCGCCGGCATCACGCTGGTACTCGACCGGCATCACGTCGCGGGCATCGCCTTGGTCGCGCTCGGTGTCGCCGTCAAGGCGATGGCCGGGGTGGCGCTGCCGTTCCTGGTCTGGATCTGGATGATCCACGAGCGTGACCGCGCGAGGGACGAGGGCCGCGAACCCCCGTCGCCGCTGGCACTGTTCGCCAGGACCGCGGGCGCCGGGGTCGGGGTGTTCGCCGCGATCTTCGCGGCGGCCTCGCTGATCGCCGGGGTCGGCCTCGGCTGGCTCACCGCGCTGTCCGGTTCCGCGAAAATCATCAACTGGCTCTCGCTGCCGACGATCATGGCGCACGCCGTGACGGTCGGGACGTCCTGGTTCACCGGTCTCCGGCTGGGACCGGTACTCGAGGTGACCCGGGCGATCTGTGCGGTCGCGATGGTGGTCATCCTGGTCGCCGTCTGGTGGCGGTTCCGCAAGACGCCGCGACAGGCCGTGCTCGGCATCCTGGTCGCGCTCGTGGTCATCGTGGTGCTCTCCCCCGCCGCGCTGCCCTGGTACTACTCGTGGCCGCTGGCGATCGCCGCCGGTTTCGCCATGTCCACGACGACGTTGGTGATCCTGGTCGGATTGTCGACCTGGCTGATGCTGGTGTTCCAGCCGGACGGCTCGATCGGCCTGTACACGCTGCCGCACGTGCTGCTCGCGACGTTCGCCGCGGTCGTGGCAGCGCGGTCGCTGGTCACGGTGGACCCGCTGCGGATCCGGTCCGTCAGTTCCACCGCGGCAGCCGACGCACCGGTGTCCGACCTGGCCACCGTCCGGGACTGACATGACCGCGCTGCACGACGCCGGGCCAGGGGCGGACCTGGCGGGCGGCGACCCGGCCGACAGCGACCTGGCCGGGGCCTACCGGTACTGCCGACAGCTGGCCGCCGAGCACGGCAAGAGCTACTACCTCGCGACCCGCCTGCTGCCCGAGCAGCGTCGCCCGGCGGTCCACGCCCTGTACGGATTCGCCCGGACGGTGGACGACCTGGTCGACGTCGAGGCGGGGGCCGGTCGCCCGGCCGCGGACTGCCTGGCCGAGCTCGACCGGATCGAGTCCGAACTGCTGGCCGCCGTCGCCGGGGCGCCGCGGACGGGCACCCGCGCGGTGGTGCTGGCCGTCGCAGACACCATCGGCCGCTACTCGATCCACCTCGACCATTTCACGGACTTCCTCGCGTCGATGCGGATGGACCTGCCCGGAGCGCCCGACTACCGCGCTGTCTACGCCACGATGGGCGAGCTACGCGGGTACATGCACGGTTCGGCGGCCGCCATCGGATTGCAGATGCTGCCCGTCCTCGGCACCGTCACCGCGGTCGCGGAGGCCGAACCCGCAGCCGCGGCGCTGGGTGAGGCGTTCCAGCTCACCAACTTCATCCGCGACGTCGGCGAGGACCTGCGGCGCGGCAGGGTCTACCTCCCGGCCGACGAACTGTCGGCGTTCGGTGTCGATCCCGACCTGCTGCGCGACTGCCAGGGCGCCGGGACGTCGGATCCGCGGATCGAGCGCGCGCTGGCCCATTTCGTGGCCGTCAACCGCGACTACTACCGGCGTGCTCGGCCCGGGCTGGCGATGCTCGAACCCCGGGTGCGGCCCGGGATGACCGCGGCCTTCGAGCTGTACTCGGCCATCCTCGGCGAGGTCGAGGACGGCGGGTATCGGGTGCTCGACCGGCGCGCGGTGGTGGCGCCGCGGCGACGGGTCGCGCTCGCGGCGCCGCGGCTGCTGGGTTCGCTCGTGGCCGCTGTCCGCTAGCGCTTCGGGTCGGCTTCGTCGAGCGCCTGCATGCGGGCGCTGACCGACCGGCCGAGACCCGCGACCTCCGCGTCCATCTCGGGCAGCAACGTCCCGGCGTTGTTGCGGATGTCGCGTTCGGCGAGCGTGGTCTGCATGAGCGGCTTCAGCCAGCGGGCCACGCCGACCCAGCCGGGCACGTTGATTCGCTTCGCGCGGCGCTCGATGCCCCGCTCGAAACCGCGCCCGCACACCTCGACACTCGTCGTCTTGCCGAGCGGCCCCGGCAGCGCGGCGAGCATCTTCCTGAACGCGGGCAGGTCGGCCTTCGCGTCCTGGACCATCGGGGTGTCGATCCAGGACATGTGTGCCGAGCCCACGTCGACGCCGAGGTGCGCGACCTCGAGGCGCAGCGAGTTCGCGAAGTGCTCGACCCCAGCCTTGGACGCGCAGTACGGGGCCAGCCCCGGCGCGGCCGCGTACGCCGCGGCCGACGAGACGATCAGGACGTAGCCCCGACGTTCGACGATCGACGGCAGTGCCGCCCGCACCGTGTGGAAAACGCCGACGACGTTGACGTCGATCAGGCGCCGGAACGCCGCCGGGTCGACGGCCAGGACGCTGCCGTAGCTGGCAATGCCCGCGTTGGCCATCACGATGTCGATGCCGCCGAATCGCTCGATCCCCTGCGCCACCGCGGACTCCATGGCCGGCAGGTCCCGCACGTCGGCCACGACGGGAAGCGCGTCAGGTCCGAGTTCCGCGGCCATCGCCTCGAGCGGCGCAGCGTCCAGGTCCACCAGGACCAGTCGTGCGCCGCGCCGGTGCACCCGCCGGGCGACCTCCGCGCCGACCCCACGCGCGCCACCGGTGATCAGGACGACCTTGCCCGACAGACTGGTCATGACTGTCGAGCCTAGTTCGCGCGGGCCGGGCCCGACCGGGAATCGGCGTGGCGACCTGGGCGCAAAATCGCCGACCTGGGTCAGTCGGAAAACCCGACCTGGGTCAGGTCAGAAGGCCATCGCCTGGGCTCGGCGGACCACCTCACGCGCGAGGTCGCCGTGCAGGGCGGCCGCCGGGGTGCCCGGCAGCGTCTCGTCCTCGGTGAACAGCCAGCGCAGGATGTCCTCGTCGCTGTACCCGCCGTCACGCAGGACCACCAGCAGTCCGGGCAGGAACCGGACGACCTCACCCTCCTCGACGAAGAAGGCCTCGGGGACGCCGAGCACGCCCGACCGGCGGACCGCGATCAGTTCGCCGTCGCGGAGCATCTGGTGCACGCGCGTGACGGCCACGCCGAGCAGCTTGGCCACGTCGGGCAGCTGCCACAGCTCCACGGAGGGGTCGAGGACGTCGTCGCTATAAGGGATGGCACTCACACCGCTAACGGTATCGGGTGCCGCCGCGGGTCCGTGCCGCTGGCTACCATCGATGCGTACATTGTCGACGGGAAATGGGGTATCTGCGGGTGGGGCCAGGAGATCAGCGACTGATCGGCACACTGCTCGAGCGCCGCTATCGGGTGGACTCCCCGATCGCACGCGGCGGCATGTCGATGGTGTACCGCGGGATGGACCTGCGGCTGGACCGTCCCGTCGCGATCAAGGTGATGGATCCGAAGTTCGCTCAGGATCCGCAGTTCGTGGCCCGGTTCGAGTTCGAGGCGCGGGCGGTGGCCCGGCTCAGCCACCCCGGCCTCGTCGCGGTGTACGACCAGGGCGTCGACGGCGAGCACGCCTTCCTGGTGATGGAACTGGTCGCCGGCGGCACGCTGCGCGAGCTGCTGCGCGAGCGCGGACCGATGCCACCGCACGCCGCCGCCGCCGTCACCGGTCCGGTGCTCGACGCGCTGGCCGTCGCGCATCGCGCGGGACTCGTCCATCGGGACATCAAGCCGGAGAACATCCTGATCTCGGACACGGGCGAGGTGAAGATCGCCGACTTCGGTCTGGTGCGCGCCGTGGCCGGGTCGAACGCGACGTCGAGCAGCGTGATCCTCGGCACCGCGGCGTACCTGTCGCCGGAACAGGTCACCACCGGCAACGCCGACGCGCGCAGCGACGTCTACGCGACGGGCGTGCTGCTGTTCGAAATGCTCACCGGGCGAACGCCGTTCACCGGCGACACCTCGCTGTCCATCGCGTACCAGCGGATCAACGCCGACGTGCCCAGCCCGGGTTCGGTGATCCCCGGAGTGCCCGAGGAGTTCGACCAACTGGTCCTCGACGCGACCGCACGCAATCCCGACGAGCGCTTCTCGAACGCCGGCGACATGTCCGCGGCGCTGCGGTCGGTGAGCCACCAGTTGCAGCTCCCGGCGTACCGCGTGCCCGCCCCGCGCCGCTCGGCACAGCATCTCAGTGCGGCGATGCAGGTGGCAGGCGCCGTCGCCCCCGAGTCGCGTCCCGCCGCCCCGACCGCGGTCGATGCCGCCGCCCCCACCGAGGTGACCGCGGCGCCCGCGACGGTGGCGCTGAGCGCGCATCCGGCGGTCGAACACGCGGCGCCACAGCACACGAAGGTCGTCACCGCCGCGACGCCGCGCTCCGACGACCCGAACGAGCCACCCGCCGAGGCGACACGGGTCCACCGCCACGACGGGGCGCAGTACGACTACCCGGACATCGAGACGCAGCGGCACCGGTCGCGGCGAGCGATGCTGGTGTGGCTGACGGTGATCGTGGTGCTGGCACTGGCGGTCGGGTTCGGCGGCTGGTGGATGGGGTCCGGCCGGTACTCGGCGGTGCCCGCGGTCAACGGGATGGACAGGGCGACCGCGGCGTCCACGATGGCCGCGGCGGGCCTCGACTCCGAGGTCCGCGGCCAGTACTCGAACACCGCTCCGGTGGACGCCCTGCTGGGCACCGACCCGGCCGCGGGCTCTCGGGTGGCCCGCAACGGGTCGGTCGCGCTGCTGGTGTCCCTCGGCCGCCCGGCGGTCCCCGCCCTGACCGCGGGCGAGGATCGCAGCCGGGTCGAGCAGGAGTTGAAGGACCGCACCTTCGTGCCGGTGGACGGCGGCGAGGCCTTCAGCACGAACGCCCCGACGGGCGCGGTCGCCGCGCTCGACCCCGGACCGGGCACGGTGCTCGATGTCGGGTCGCAGGTGCGGGTCGTGCGGAGCAAGGGCTCGCCGCCCGTGCAGATCCCCGACCTGCGCGGCAAGACGGTCGACCAGGCCCGAGCGACGCTGGACGGACTCGGCATCGCGGTGTCCGGCACCGAGGAGGTCTTCGACTCGGGCGTCGACGCCGGCGAGGTGGTCGGGACCGACCCCACAGCGGGCCGCACCGTCGGGGCGGGCTCGACGGTGAAGCTGACCGTCTCGACCGCGGTGAAACTGCCCTCGATGCTCGGGCGCACGGTCGGGTCGGCTCGCGACGAGCTGACCAAACTGGGACTCGACGTGCAGGTCAAGCAGGCGGTCGAGACGGACCGGTCGCTGGTCCTGACGCAATCGCCGGGGGCAGGCGAACGGGTCCGGCCCGGCAGCAAGGTCACGCTGAAGGCATTGCCGTAGCCGGCACCGGGCGCTGAAGCGTGATCGCGGTGCACCAGTGTCGATAACGGCGAGCGGGATGATCGCGATGATCACACCAGCGGGTCTCGTGCCGCCCAGGTATCCGAACCCGCGACCGGAGGAGATGAGGAAATGATGCGCACTTCCGCTCGCCGCACTGCCCAGCTCGCCGCAACCACCACCCTCGCCGCCGCCGCGATCCTCGCTGGGTCCGGCATCGCCTCGGCCGACGAGTGGCCGCCGATCCCGGACTATCCGTCTCCGTCGGTGCCGTTCGACAACACCAACTTCCTGACGCCGGACAATCCCGAGTACTGGAATCCCTTCGTCGCGAAGGACCGGCTCACCTCGCCGTACGGAACGAGCACCCGCATCGTCTGCACCTCGTTCCACGGGGTGCTGACGGGATGCTGGCAGGCCGACCGGGCCGGCAACCCGCATCAACTCGTGCGGCTGCCGGCGGACTTCCCGAACGTCTCCGGATCGTCCATGCCCGGCGGAGGCCCCGGCCACTACGTCTACCCGGTGTGGAACACCGGTAGCTGACAGCGGGCCGCCGGATCAGGACTTCGGCGTGTACACCGCGAACGCTCCGCCCTGCGGATCGGTCAGCAGCGCGAACCTGCCGGTGTCCGGGATGTCGGTGCCCGGCACGTGTACCTGCGCACCGAGAGAGGTCGCCCTCGTCACCGCGGCATCGACGTCGTCGACCCCGAAGTACAGCGCCCAGTGCGGCGGAATCCCGTCCGGGAAGTCGTCGCCCATCGCCATCATCCCGCCGAAGTCCTTGCCGTCCACTCCGAACTGGGTGTAGGCGTCGCCGGCGTTGACCGTCCAGCCGAACACGCTCGTGTAGAACGCCTGCGCCGCGGCGGTGTCCCGGGTGCGCAGCTCGATCCAGCACAGCGCCCCGGTCTCGTTCAGCCGCCCCGCACCCTGGAATGCACGTCCCTGCCAGATCGAGATCACCGCACCGGCCGGGTCGGCCAGGACGGCGAACCGCCCGAGGTCGAACACGTCCATCGGTTCGGCGATCAGCACACCGCCGGCCTCCGTGGCCGCGCGCACGGTCGCGTCGACATCGGCGACCGCGATGGATGCGGTCCACGCGACCGGCTGCCCCTCCTGGTACAGCGGGGTCACCGCGGCGACCGGATCGTCGTCCAGCAGCATCATCGTGTAGCCGCCCGCCTCGGTGTTCGGTTCGGCCTCCGGCTGCCAACCGAGCAGCCCGCCGTAGAACGATCCGGCGGCGTCGATGTCGGTGGTCCCGAGCTCGGCCCAACAGGGCGCGCCGAGCTGCGTTTCGGTGATCTTCATTGCGATTCCCTCACTGACGGTGGTCGGGTGTCGAACGGTCAGATGTGACAGTGATCACCGTGACGCTATCGCCGGGCACCGACAGGTTCGACCCGAGCGGCGAAGTCGTCCGAGATGTCCGGGACGCAGCCCGACGGCCCGCCCCCGGAGTGGGGGCGGGCCGTCGGGCGAGCGGGTCGGGCGGGCTCAGCCGCGCAGCATCTCCGCGACCAGGAACGCCAGCTCGAGCGACTGCTGGGTGTTCAGCCGGGGGTCGCAGGCGGTCTCGTACCGACCCGACAGGTCCAGGTCCGAGATGTCCTGCGCGCCGCCGAGGCACTCGGTGACGTTCTCGCCGGTGAGCTCCACGTGGATGCCGCCCGGGTGGGTGCCCAGGCCGTTGTGCACCTCGAAGAAGCCCTGCACCTCGTCGACGATCCGGTCGAAGTGGCGGGTCTTGTAGCCGGTGGACGCCTCGTGGGTGTTGCCGTGCATCGGGTCGCACTGCCAGATCACCTGGTGACCGGTGGCCTGGACCTTCTCGATGATCGCGGGCAGCAGATCGCGCACCTTGCCGTTGCCCATCCGCGAGATCAGCGTGAGCCGGCCCGGCTTGTTGGTCGGGTCGAGCCGCTCGACGTACTCGACGGCCATCTCCGGCGTGGTGCTCGGACCGATCTTGAGGCCGATCGGGTTCGACACCAGTTCGGCGAACGCGATGTGTGCGCCGTCGAGCTGACGGGTGCGGTCGCCGATCCAGAGGAAATGCGCCGACAGGTCGTAGAGCTTGGGGTGGTCGTCGTCGTTGTCGAGGCGCAGCATCGCGCGCTCGTAGTCGAGCACCAGCGCCTCGTGGCTGGCGAAGATCTTCGCCTGGTGCAGCGTGGGGTCGGTGACGCCGCACGCGCTCATGAACCGCAGGCCGTGGTCGATCTCCTTGGCCAGCGACTCGTAGCGGGCGCCCGCCGGCGAGGACGCGACGAACTCGCGGTTCCAGTCGTGCACCTTGTGCAGGTCCGCCATGCCCGCGCCGGTGAGGGCGCGCACCAGGTTCATCGCGGCGCTGGCGTTGGCGTACGCGCGCACCAGCCGGGACGGGTCGTGCTCGCGCACGGCCGCGTCGGCGACCAGCGAGTTCACCATGTCACCGCGGTACGACTTCAGCCCGAGGGAGTCGACGTCCGCCGAGCGCGGCTTGGCGTACTGGCCGGCGATCCGCGCGACCTTGACCACGGGCAGGCTCGCACCGTAGGTCAGGACGACCGCCATCTGCAGCAGGGTGCGGATGTTGCCCTTGATGTGCGGCTCGGTGTTGTCGGCGAACGTCTCCGCGCAGTCACCGCCCTGCAGCAGGAATGCCTCGCCGCGCGCGACGTCGGCGAGGTTGGCCTGGAGCTGCTCCACCTCGCTCGCGACGGTGATCGGCGGCACGCTCTCGAGCACGGTGCGCATCGCCGCGGCCTGGTCCTCCGGCCAGGACGGCTGCTGAGCGGCGGGCTTGCTCAGCGCATCGTCCAGCTTCTGACGCATCGCTGCGGGCAGCGGCGGAAGTTCGGGCAAGCGGTCGATCGGCACGTCGACAGTCCAGTTCACCCGTACAGGATATTCGTTAACCGGATCGCGGGGCGCAAAGGGTGCGATTCGACTGGCCGAATCGACCGTTCGACTGTCAGCGAAGCGCCAGCGCGACGCGCACGGCCTCGAACTTGACCAGGTTGTGGCGGGCGTCCGCGAGCGCGTCGTGCGCATCGCCGGGGGCCGCGGGCAGCGCCGGACGCCCCGCGTCCTCCCAGTACTGCTTGAGTTCCCGGGTGAACCGCGGCAGCGACTGCGGCAGCGCGGTCATGTCGCCCCACAGCTGACACAACGCAACGTGGTCGTAGGCGGCCACCCAGGCCCACAGTTCGGGGGTGATGCCCGGCCTCGGGATCAGGAACTTCAGCAGGTCGTTGCGGATCTGCTCGCGGGACCGCCACAGCGGCGACGACTGCGGCGGCAGCTTCGGCAGCACGTTCGCCCGCACCCACTTTCCGGCCCGGGTGGGGTCGAACTCGGTGGAGACGGCGTAGAACTCCCGACCGTCCTCGGCGGCCACACCGATCGACACCAGGTCGATTGTGCGACCATCCTCGATGAACTCGCAGTCGTAGAAGTAGCGCACGGGGGCAGAGTAGTGCGCCCGGCACACCGGTGCGGCGACCGCCCCCGACCCTCGACCGCCCGACCGTAAGGATGACTGGTGCAGACTCCCCCCGACGCTGGGACCGACGCTGCCCGCACCGCCGACGAACCCGGCGCCCGGTCGACGGGCATCACGACGGTCGGTGTGCTGGCCCGGGTCGCCGTGCTCGTCGCGGTCGTCGCGGGGGTGGCGTACAACCTGGTGGGCTTCCCCCGACTGCGCGAGCTCGGCAGCTTCTACCGGATCGACCTCGACGTGTACCGAATCGGCGGCACCGCGTTCGCGCACGGCGTGCCGCTGTACGGCCAGCTGCCCGCGACCGCGTTGGGCAACCCGTTGCCGTTCACCTATCCCCCGCTCGCCGCGATCGTGTTCAGCCCTTTCTCCGCGATGACCCTCGACCAGGCGAGCGTCGCGCTGACCACCGTGTCGCTGGTCGCCCTCCTCGCGACGGTGGTGCTGACGCTGCGCTCCCTCGGGCTGGTCGACACCGCCGTGACCTGGTGGACGGCGGGAGCGGTGTTCGCGGGGGCCCTGATCCTCGAACCGGTGTACTCGACCTTCGACTACGGCCAGGTCAACATCGTGTTGATGGCGCTCGTCGTCGCCGACTGCCTGCTGCCGAAGACGCCGTGGCCGCGCGGACTGCTGGTCGGCCTGGTCGCCGCCGTCAAGCTGACCCCCGCGGTGTTCGTGCTGTACTTCCTGCTGCGCAAGGACATTCGGGCCACCGTGTGGACGGCGGTCGGGTTCCTCGGCGGCACCGCCGTCGGGTTCGCCGTCACCTTCTCGGACTCGAAGCAGTACTGGACCGACACGCTCATCGACTCGAACCGGATCGGCAAGCCCGCCTACCCCGGCAACCAGTCGATCACCGGAATGCTCGCGCGACTCGGGCTCGACGCGTCGGTGCGGACTCCGGTGTGGGCGCTGTGCTGCGTACTCGCCCTCGTGGTGACGGTGATCGCGGTGCGACGCGCGTTCGCGTCGCGGCAGCCCGCGCTCGCGCTCACCGCGACCGCCCTCTTCGGCCTGCTGGCCTCGCCGGTGTCCTGGTCACACCACTGGGTGTGGGTCGTGCCGATCCTGATGATCTTCGGGCACCTTGCCCTGGGTCGGACCCCGCAGGACCCCTGGCGGCGAGCAGTGTGGGCGGGCTGGACGATCGGTGGAGTCGCCCTGATGGTGATCGCGCCGCACTGGCGATTGTCGCCCGGCCGCAGCAGTGGCCTCGACTGGCCGCTGTGGGACCAGTTCCTCGCGTCGTCGTACGTGTGGTGGGGGCTCGCGACCCTCGCCCTGATCGCGGTGATCCGGATCGCGCCGGCACCCTCCGGGCAGGCGAGGACCGTCGACGACGAGAACCTGACGCCGGTCCCGGTCGGCTGACTCGCGACGGGCCGGCGAGCTCAGCTGGCCTGGGTGTCGGGAAGCTGGTCGTCGCCACCGGTACCGGAATCGCGGTCGGCGACGGGAGATTCGGCGGGTTCGACGGGCGTGGACGAGGGCGATGCCGCGACGCCGGCCGGCTTGTCCTTGACGGTTGCGGCGTAGATGTCGACGTACTCGCGGCCGGTGAGCTTCATCAGGGCGTACATCACCTCGTCGGTGACGGCCCGCTCGACGAATCGGTTGCCCGCCATGCCGTTGAAGCGGGAGAAGTCCAGGGGTTCGCCGATCTTCACCACGATCTTCGTCGGCCGAGGCCACCTGGATCCGATCGGGTTGAGCTTGTCGGTGCCGACCATCGCCACCGGAATCACCGGAACGCCGGCCTGCAACGCCAGCCGGGCCATGCCGGTCTTGCCCTTGTACAGCCGCCCGTCCGGCGAGCGGGTGCCCTCGGGGTAGATGCCGAGCAGATTGCCCTCCCCCAGCACCCGCAGACCGGCAGTCAGCGCATCACTGGCCGCGTCGGCGCCGGTCCGGTCGATCGGCACCTGACCGACCGCGGAGAAGAACCACTTCTGGAATCGGCCCTTGAATCCGGTGCCGGTGAAGTACTCGCTCTTGGCGAGGAAGGTGATCATCCGCGGGGCCATCAGCGGCAGGTAGAACGAATCCATCACGGCCTGGTGGTTGCTCGCCAGGATCGCGGGCCCCTTGACCGGAAGATGCTCCGCCCCTTCGATGCTCGGGCGGCCGAGGGCGAACAGGATCGGTCCGAGAAGAACGTATTTGAACAGCCAGTACCACATGGCGCCTTCCCGAAGTCAGCCGTGCTCACACCATATTTTCGTGTCCGATGACTGTACCGAACCGGCAGCGGCGGTGCGCGCGTCAGTCCAGCGCGACGCGGGCCAGTTCGGCGGCGCCGATCATCGCCGCCGCCTCCCCGAGCTGGGTGCGCCTGATCCGGGCCCGCGGCCGGTGCCGCGCACCGGTCGACAGCCGCGTGTAGTGCTCGCGCGCGTCGTCGAGGTAGAGCCCGGCCGAACTCGCCACGCCACCCGCGATCACCACCAGGTCCGGATCGAAGACGTCCCCGACCATCGCGAGACCGACGCCCAGCCACTGCGCGAAGTCGGCCATGGTGCGCAGCGCCAGCTTGTCGCCGTCCTGGGCCGCTCCGGCGACCCGCCGTCCGGTCAGCGAGCCCGGATCGCGAGCGACCTCGGACGCGAGGACGGTCGACTCGTCCGGGTTGGCGGCCAGCATCTCGATCGCCGTCTGCACCAATGCCGTTCCGCTGCAGTACCGTTCCCAGCATCCGCGCTTGCCGCACGCGCAGGCCCGGCCGTCCGGCACCACCTGCAGGTGACCGAGTTCGGGTGCGACTCCGTGGCTGCCGCGATAGAGCGCGCCGTCGATCATCAGTGCCGCACCGATTCCGGTGCCGATCGCGACCGTGACCACGTTGCCGCCCCCGGACGCGGCGCCGAAGCGGTGCTCCGCCCAGGCGGCCGCGTTCGCGTCGTGTTCGAGGATCACCGGCAGCCCGATCCGGTCGGACAGTTCGCTCGCCACCGGCACATCCGCCCACGGCAGGTGCGGCGCGAACCGGAGCCGGGAGCGGTCCCGGTTGACGAAGCCGGCCACCGCGAGCCCGACCGCACCGATGCGGTGCCGGTCCACCAGCTCGCGCACGGTCCGGTCCAGAGCCTCGTCGAGTGGCCCCGCGGACTGCGGGGTCGGCGCCTGGGCCGAGTCGAGCACCTGCCCGTCCGCGTCGACCACCGAGGCCCGGATGCTGGTTCCGCCGACGTCGATCCCGATCGTCAGTGCCGAGGTGCCCGCGCGAGTGCCCATGGTCAGGGATTCTCCTCGACCTGCACGGTGATCGGGACGAATGCGCGCGGTCGGTCCGTCGGCGCGCCGCCCGGACCGGCCCCACCCGGTCCGTCGTCGCCCGGACCGGGGTGCGAGCCGTGTTCGTCGAGCAGGGCCCGGACCAGCGCGAGCAGGACCGAGGCCTGCGACGCCAGCATGGTGACCAGGTCGTGCTGCTCGCCCCGGGCCAGCGCTGCCAGTGCGCAGACCGGGCACCAGGCGCACCCGTAGGGACCGGGCTCGCCGTCCGCGGGGTCGGCCGCGTTCGCCGCCGCCTCTGCTGCCCGGTCGAGCATCGGTTCGAGCCGTTCGAGGGCGAGATGGGTCAGCGCGCGCAACTCCGCGATCAGGTCCGCGTGGTCGCCGCTCACGTCGGCCACACCCCGGGGTCGGGGCGGAAGCGCACCACCAGGTCGCCGCCCTCGAAGCCGGCGCTGTCGGTGACGCACCGCCGCAGCACGGATGCGAGCGTGACCCGGCGGCGAACACCCGCCGCACCGATGAGCAGGTCGTCCTCGACCCGGCCGACGGTCAGCGTCGACGGATCGACCAGCGGCAGCGGCAGGCGAAGCGCATACACCGACTCCACTCCCACCCCCGATTCCAGTACGACAGTCGGAGCCGCCGCAGCCTCGCCTGCGGGCAACGGTTCGCTCGCACCCGGGAAGAGTGCGTCGGCCAGCGCGGCGAGAGGGGTCAACCCTACCGGCTCGCTGCCGCAATCCATCCCGACGAGCACCGGAACGTCACCGAGTGCGTCACGCAACCCGTCGACGGCGGCCCGCTGATCGGCGCACCGGTCCGCGTACCACCGCAGGACGGGATGCTCGAAACCCCCGGACGGCTGCGAATCATACAGCGGCAGAACATTGTTCACGATGACGCCGTCGAGACGCAGGCCGAGCAGTGCCAGCGCGGTCACGGTCCGGCGCGCCTCCGCCGCCGCGACCGACTGCGCGGTGACAACCAGCCGCACGCCGGTCCTGGTGCCGTCGGCCAACAGTGCACGGATCGGCACGGTCGAGTCGAGGAGGCGGTCGACCAGCAGCGCCGCGAGCAGCTGCCACTGCGCCGCACCCGCACCCGACATCACCCGGCGGTGCCGGGGCCAGATCCGTTCGACCGCATCGGAAACCAGCTCGGGAACGGTGAGCAGGCGCAGCGCGTCCGCGGTCGCCGGGCAGTCCACGAGCACCACGTCCCAGTCCCCGGACCCGGCCAGCCGGGTCACCTCGGCGAGACCGACGAGTTCCTGCGCCCCCGGCAGTCCCGTCAGCTCCTCGGGGTCCGGCAGCGTGAGTGGCGACCCGTGCTCGTGGTCGCCGCCGGCCGGCACCATCGCGGACAGCGCGGCCAGCCGGTGTTCCAGCAACGCCAGCGTGTCGAGTTCGAGCACCTCGACGCCCTCGGTTGCCTCGCTCACGGTGTCCGCACCACCGGGACGCCATGGCAGTCCGAACACCTCGCGCAGTGAATGGGCCTGGTCGAGCGACACGACCAGAACTCGCATCCCCTTGCACGCCAGCGCGATTGCGGTGGCCGCCGCGATCGTCGACTTGCCGACGCCGCCCTTGCCGACGATCAGCTGCACCCGGGGGTACGCGTCGGAGTCGAGCGCGGTCAGCCCTCGACCCGCTTCTTCAGTTCCTTGAGCGCGGTGTCGGTGATGGCCTTCTCTGCCTTGCGCTTGAACAGGCCGATCATCGGGATGTTCAGGTCCACCGTCAGCTCGTAGGTCACCACCGTCGAGCCGTCGGGTGTCGGCTCGAGACTGTAGGAGCCGGACTGCGCCTTCTGGATCTCGCCGGAGAGCAGTTCCCAGGTCACCGAGCGGCCGTCCGCGGCCCAGTCGAACTCGAGCACGTAGGTGTCCTTGACCATGCCCGCGTCGAGCACGAACCGCACCTGCTTCGCGCGCCCGCGCGGGCCGGTCGAGAGCACCTCGACCGACTTCGCCGCAGCCACCCATTCGGGGTACGCGTCGTAGTCGGCGATCACGTCCATCACCCGATCGGGCGGTGCGGCGACGGTGATCGACATCTTGGTCTTGTCGGCCATACGGCGAACGCTTCCTTTCCGACGGCCCGCGTTCACGGGCCGCGTAGTGCGTACTACCCCGCGACGGCGGCGGGCGACTCGCCCGCGGCCCGGCCCGCCTCGAGGGACTTCTTGGCTTCGAAGGTCACGTCCTTGCCCGCCACGCGACGCGCGCGGTTGGCGGCCGCGAGATCCATCTTCGCCAGGTCGGCAGGACCCACGCCCGTCGGTTCGGCGTGCAGGAAGTAGTGCACGATGGTCCCGTCCAGGACCGGCTCCAGCCAGACTTCCATGGTTCCGGTCAGCGCACCGGTGACGGTCCAGCGAATCCCCTTGTCGGCGCGGTCTTCCCGCACGGCGACCTGGAGATCCGGCCACCAGCGCCGCCATTTGGACGGGGCGCCGAGCCACTCTGCGACCCGCGCCGGGGCCGCCGCGATGAAGGTCTGGTCCGCGACCTGAATGCTGCTCACCCGGTTAGCTTCACATACGCGGTGCGCTGGGCGTGGCGCAGGTCGCATCCGCAGGCGTTACAGTGGAGCCGAGTAGAAACCTACTCGTCAGTATCCTCAGTGTCGGAGGCCTTCGTGCGTGAGTTCAGCGTTCCCTCAACTTTCACCGTTCCCGAGGACGCATCCGCTGTCGACGCGGTCTACACCCACGCCGCACAGCGACCCGACCTCGTCGTATTCAAGCGCCTGGTCGGGTCCACCTGGACGAACGTCACCGCCCGCGACTTCGCGGCCGAGGTCACCAAGGTCGCCAAGGGTCTGATCGCGCTGGGCGTGCAGCCCGGTGACCGCGTCGCGCTGATGTCGGCCACCCGCTACGAGTGGCCGCTGATCGACTTCGCGATCTGGTCCGCGGGCGGTGTCACCGTGCCGATCTACGAGACCTCCTCCGCCGAGCAGGTCCGCTGGATCCTCGAGGACTCCGCCGCCGTCGGACTCGTGGTCGAGAACGACGCCCACGTCGAGACCGTCGGTCAGGTCGCCGCCGAGTCGCCTGCCCTGCGCAAGGTCCTGCAGATCGAGGGCGGCGACGGCGCCGGAGCGGTCGCCGAACTCGTCGCACTCGGCGCCGAGATCACCGACGAGCAGGTCCGCACGCGCGCCGACGCCCTGTCTGCCGCCGATCCGGCCACCCTCATCTACACCTCGGGCACCACCGGACGCCCCAAGGGCTGCCAGCTCACCCACTCGAACCTGATCGCCGAGTCCCGCGGCATCACCACCTCCGGCTTCGGCTCACTGCTGCAGCCCGGTCGCCGCACCCTGATGTTCCTGCCGATGGCGCACGTCCTGGCCCGTGCCGTCAGCCTCGCCGCGTTCGACGCCGGCGCCACCGTCGGGCACACCGCCGACATCAAGAACCTCGTCGCGACCTTCGGGGTGTTCAAGCCGGACTTCATCCTGTCGGTGCCGCGGGTGTTCGAGAAGGTCTACAACACCGCCCGGCAGAAGGCACACGGCGACGGCAAGGGCAAGATCTTCGACGCCGCCACCGAGGTCGCCGTGCAGTGGAGCCAGGCGCAGGACACCGGCGGCGCCGGGCTGATCCTGAACGTCAAGCACGCCGTGTTCGACAAGCTGGTCTACGGCAAGCTCCGGGCCGCGCTCGGCGGACAGTGCCAGCTGGCCATCTCCGGCGGCGCACCCCTCGGCGCCCGGCTCGGACACTTCTTCCGCGGCATGGGCGTGACGATCTACGAGGGTTACGGGCTGACCGAGACTTCGGCCGCGGTCGCGGTGAACACCCCCGGCCACCAGAAGATCGGCACCGTGGGCAAGCCGCTGGCGGGCAACGCCGTTCGCATCGGCGAGGACGGCGAGATCCTGTTGTCCGGCCCGGTGGTCTTCAGCGAGTACTGGCGTAACGAGGCGGCAAGCAAGGACGCGGTCGAGGACGGCTGGTTCCACACCGGCGACCTGGGATCGGTCGACACCGAGGGCTACATCACCATCACCGGCCGCAAGAAGGAAATCATCGTCACCGCCGGCGGCAAGAACGTCGCCCCGGCCGGCCTCGAGGACCACCTGCGCGCCCACCCGCTGATCAGCCAGGCCCTGGTCGTCGGCGACCAGAAGCCGTTCATCGGCGCCCTGATCACGGTCGACCCGGAGGCATGGCCGGGTTGGAAGGAGCGCAACGGCAAGTCCGCCGACGCGACCGTCGCCGACCTGCTCGCCGACGCGGACCTCGTCGCCGAGGTCGACGCGGCGATCGCGGAGGCCAACAAGCTGGTCTCGCACGCCGAGTCGATCAAGAAGTACCGCATCCTGCCGGTGGACTTCTCCGAGGAGACCGGCGAGCTGACGCCGACGATGAAGCTCAAGCGCAACGTCATCCACCAGAGCTTCGCCGCGGACATCGACGCCATCTACGCCAAGTAGGGCGGCTCCGCCGCCTGTGAGTCCTTTCGGTCCCCTGGCGGGCCGGAAGGACTCACAGGCGCGAAGCGCCTAATGCAGCAGTCCGGACAGCTTGGCGGCCAGCGCGTCCCAGCGCCACTGCTCCGAAACCCACTGCCGCCCAGCGGCGCCCATGGCGGCCGCCCTGTCACGGTCGGCCAGAACCGAGACCACCGACTCGGCGACGGCGGCAACCTTCCGCCCGTCGACCACGTGCCCGGTCTCCCCCTCGCGCACCGTTTCCGGCGCGCCGCCGGAGTCGCCCGCGATCACCGGAACCCCTGTTGCCGACGCCTCGAGGAACACGATCCCGAGGCCTTCCACGTCCAGGCCCGCCCCGCGGGTGCGGCACGGCATGGCGAACACGTCCGCGATGGTGTGGTGGGCGGCCAGTTCCGCCGACGGTGCGGTCCCGGTGAACACGACGTGCTCCTCGACGCCGTGCTCGCGCGCCAGCGTCCGCAGCGCGCCCTCGTACGGTCCACCCCCGACGATCACCAGCACGGCGCCGTCGATCGAGCGACGGATCTGCGGCAGCGCCTTGATCAGCACGTCCTGACCCTTGCGCGGCACGAGCCGGGACAGGCACAGGATCGTCGGCCGGTCCCCCAGCCCGTAGCGGGCCCGCAGTTCCGCCCGGGCCGCCGGATCCGGCCGGAAGACCTCGGTGTCGACCCCGGGCGGCAGGTGCTCGAGCGCGGCGTTCGCACCGAAGGCGGCCGAGAACCGGCGCCGGGTGTACTTGCTGACGTAGGTCACCGTGTCGGTGGTGTCGCCGATCCGGCGCAGCGACTGCCGGGCGCCCGGCAGCATCGACCAGCCGACCTCGTGGCCGTGGGTGCTCGCGACGATCCGCTCCGCGCCGGCGCGGCGCACGGTCGGGGCGAGCAGCGCCAGCGGAGCCGCGGCGCCGAACCAGACGCTGTCGCACTCGCGCGAGCGCACCAGCTTGGCGGCCCGCCGGGCGACCAGCGGGGTCGGCAGCATCAGCGTGGTCGGATGCCGGACGACCTCGAACGGCTGGCGGGCGTCGAACTTCGTGTGACTGTCACCGCGCCAGCGCGGGGCGTAGACCACCAACTCGTCCGACGGCAGCGCGTTCGCGAACGACTGCAGGTAGGACTGGATACCTCCCGGCCGAGGCGGAAAGTCATTCGTCACCAACAGGGTTCGACGCATGTGTCCACCGTAGGGGTAGCCCGCCCGCGGCCCACCCACAGGGTCACGTCACTGCAGGTGCGCAACCATCCACGAGCCCCACTGTCCGACCAGCTCGCGCTGCGACAGTCCCAGGACCGTACCGAGGCGCTCGTCGAGCCCGGCCGAGTCGACCGGTCCGGCGGCCAGCGCATGGTAGAGCTCACGCAACCGATCCTCACCGAACCGCTCCGCGACGAAGGCATTGACCGACCACGCCAGCTCGTAGGCCACCAGCGAACGTTCGCCGCCCGCGGCGAAGTCCGCATCCGACGGCAACCGCGCCGGCGGGCCGTGCACCGCGACCGCGGCGGCGACGGTCGGTGCGCCCGCCGCGACGGTGATGCCCGATCCGCGGTGACCCGAGTAGTCGGCGAAACCCTCGAGCATCCACAGCGGCGAGCCGTCGATGGTGACCGCGCGCGACGCGATGTGGGTCAGCTCGTGCCGCAGCACCGACCTCCGGGTGTCCGCGGTGAGCCGCTCCGCCGAGGCCGGACTGAACACGACCCGCTGCCCGGTCACGACGGTCGACCCGGGCACGACCGCGTCCGACACCGCGACCGCGGCGATGTCGGAGCCGCTGTGCCCCGAGCCCGCCTGCTCGGTGAACTCGTCCTGGCTCGACGAGACCATGACCACCGTGCGACGCGACCACTGCTCGCCCCACAGGTCGGTCACCGCCGGCACCGCGGTCCGCAGCTCCCCGGCGAGCGAGTCGACCCACTGCTCCTGGTCCGGGTGGCCGAGCACCACCGAGGTGTGCGAGTCCGTGTCCACCCTGCGCGCAATCACCGGACCGAAATCCCAAGGCCCCCGCCAGGTCTGGCGACCGTACTCGGGCAGCGGACGATCCGAGACCAGCTTCCAGTCGTCGCCGCGACGGGCGACCACCAGCGAGACCGGCTTACGGGTCGGCCCGGGGTCGGCGCCGTCGATCGCGTACCGCAGGTACACCGGCGGCGCCCACACGTCGGTCGCACCCAGCTGCTCGGCGAGGTCCGTCGGCACGGGCGTCTCCGGGTCGCCGCCGATCTCGTAACCCCAGTCCGACAGCGGTACGCCGGACAGGTTGTGCATGCGCGCGATCTCGGCGTCGCGAAATCCCGGCAGCGCACGCTGGTCGAACAGCGCGGCCAGAGCCGCGGCGTCGCCGTCGCGCACCGCTCCCGCCCACCGGTCGAGCAGGGTCTGCACGCCGGCCCGACGCGCCTGTTCGAACGGGTTGACGGTGGCCGTGGTGCTCGCCGAGCCGGACTGGGCGTCACCCGGCCGATGGGAGTGCAGCGTGAGCGCACCCGCCGCCGCGACCGCGCACAGCAGTCCGACCAGGGCCGCCGCCTCCCAGGGTCGGATCCGGCGTCGCGGCGGCGCCGGGATCTCCCGATCGGTGCTCAGTACCGTCGGGCACCGTAGAACGGGTACGCATCCACCGGCGCGACCTTGACCGGAACCCCGAAGGTAGACGCGTGCACGATGTTTCCGTTGCCGACGTACATGCCCACGTGCGATGCGTCGGAGTAGAACAGCACCAGGTCGCCGGGCTGCAGTTCCGACTTCTGCACCGGGATGCCGCTCGCGGCCTGGGCCTGGCTCGACCGCGGCAGCGCCTTGCCGATCTGCTTGTACGCCCACACCATCAGGCCCGAGCAGTCGTAGCCGTCGGGACCGGTGGCTCCCCACACGTACGGCTTGCCGATCTGCGTCATCGCCGCCTGCACCGCGCCGTTGTTGGCCCCGGGCACGAGGCTCTTGAGGATCGTCGCGGCGTCGACTCCGGGCGGGAACGACGAGCCGCTCAGTGAGGAGCGCTCCGAGTTGGTGAGCGCGCCGAACGCCTGGGTCACCTGGGCGATCTGCGCCTGGAGGTCGCTCTGCGTGCGCTGCAGTCCGTCACTGATCGACTTGGCCTGCTCGGTTGCGCTGCGGGCGGCGTCGGCCGACTCGCGGGAGGCCTGCTCGGCGGCCACGGCCTGGTCGGTGGCCTCCTTGAACTGGCCGACCTGGGCGGCCGTGTCGGCGGAGATCACGCTCAACGCGGACATCTGGTCGAGGAGCTGCTGCGGGGAGTCGGACACCATCACCGCGAACAGTCGGTTGACCCGGCCACCCTGGTAGTTGGCGGCGGTGAGCTTGTCGACCGCGGGCTGGAACTGGGCGACCTTCGCACGGGCGGCGTCGAGCACCCCCTGGTCGGCGACGTGCCGGGCTTCGGCGTCGCGCTGGACGGCGACCTTGGAGTCGAGGTCGATCTGCGCGTTGTGCATCGCCTCGGTGGTCTGCTCGGACTTGCGGGAGAGATCGGAGAGCTTCTCGAGCGCGGAGGTCGGGTTGTCGGGCGCGGGGTCGGCACCGGCGGTGCCCGTGGCGGCCACGACCAGTGCGATGGACAGCACGCCGGTCACCAGGGCTCCGCCCCTGGACCGCTTCGATCTCTGTGACGCCACGAAGACTCGTACTCCTTCTTCCGCTGTTGCTGCCGACCCGGTCGGCGATCGGTGGAGTCCACGCGGGATCCACCCGATGCAGTGCTGGGTTCTCGGTGCGGCCCCGTGTTCGACGATCTCGACGACGCGGGACCCGCTCTGGCGGTGACCCCCGATTCCGCTCCGGACGGAGCGAGGAGGTTCGGAAGGTCTCGACCAGGTTACGGAATGGCATACGGCGGTGTCCACCCACACGGACACCCGATTCGTCGCACCACTCGACATACCGGACAGACCCGACCGGCGGACGCACGAGGGCCCCGATCCGAACCGGATCGGGGCCCTCGTGCGCTCGACGTGGCGTCCGCTCAGTAGCGGCGGGCACCGTCCATCGGCATGGAGGCGATCGGCGCGCGCTTGACCGGGGTACCGGAGGTCGCGGCGTGGATGACCTCACCGTTGCCGGCGTAGATGCCCGAGTGCGAGCCGCCGTAGAAGGAGACGACATCGCCGACCTGCAGTGCGGAGGTCGAGACCGGGGTGCCCGCGGCGGCCTGGTCGTAGCTCGTGCGCGGCAGGTTGAGGCCGGCCTGCTTGAACGCCCACTGGACGAGGCCGGAGCAGTCGAAGGAGTCCGGACCGGCAGCGCCCCACACGTAGGGGGCACCGATCTTGCTCGCGGCGGCCTGAACGGCCTTCTCACCTGCGGTGACGACGGGCGCGGGCGCCGGAACGGCAGGGACACCGGGCACTCCCGGCAGTGCGGGGAGCTGAATGGTCTGGGCGGGAACACCCGGGATGTCGAACGTGCCGACGCCGGGGACCGTGACCGGCTCGGCGAGTGCCGGGGCCGCGGTGACGGTGATCGCGCCGAGCGTCATTGCGCTGGCGACGACGATCCGTCGCATCGAGCGCTTGGTACTGAGTGTTGCCACGAAAGGAGGGGCCTTTCTTCCATTCTTCCGCCGACCGAGTTAGCTGACGGGTTCGGACTGGGAAGATCAGCCCTACCCGGCGGCACGCTGTCGCGCTCCGACGGGATTCACCCCAGAGAAACTTGGGTTCCCGGCACGATTCCCTTGCGGGAGATCGATTAGGCGGTACCTAGCGATGCCGCGCCGGTGTGGCGAGGCAAGACTCCGCTAGGTCTCAGGAAGATTACGAAAGGCCATCCCCCGTGTCGACTCACCCCGTGGGGAAAGTCGGACAATTCACGCATTTCCGGCCTCGAATTGCCATTACGCCGCTCCTGTGTCACGAGAAGATAACGACCGACTGGTCTGTGCGAGGTCGGCCGCGCGCACGAGGCGCAGCCTGGGCACCATCCCGGCCTCGGCGAGCGCCTCCATCGCCGCTCGTTCGTCCTGCTCAATAGTTATCCGGGCCGGATTCCCGGGCGCGCCGTCCGACCGCCCCGGGCCGACGCCAGGGTGGCCGAGCAGGACCGTCACCACGCAGTCGCCGCACGCAATGCCCCGAACCCCACAATCGCTGCAATCCACGATCACTGTGACCCTCGTCTCTTTCGCCGGTCCGGGCGTTTCGGCGGCCCTGCAGACGGACGGTAGCGAAGGGCTCCGACATGCCGAATCCGCCCGAATCCCGACCATTCCCCGTATCGGAAGCCTGTCGGTACCACCCCCTAGCCTCGGACCGGTGAGTCAGAAGAGCGCAACCGCCCGCCAGCTGACGTTCGACGAGCTGGACACCCCGTTGCGCGAGACCACGTTCGTCGTCGTCGACCTCGAGACCACCGGCAGCCGCTCGGGTGACGACGCGATCACCGAGATCGGTGCGGTCAAGATCCGAGGCGGCGAGGTCATCGGCGAACTCGCCACCCTTGTCGATCCGGGCCGGACCCTGGCCCCGTTCATCGTCGAACTCACCGGGATCACCTCGGCCATGCTCGTCGGCGCCCCACGCATCGAGCGCGTGCTGCCGAGTTTCCTCGAGTTCGCACGCGGCGCGGTGCTGGTCGCCCACAATGCGCCGTTCGACATCGGGTTCCTCAAAGCCGCCGCCGCGCAGTGCGAGATCGCCTGGCCTCCGTTCCAGGTCCTGTGCACCGTCAAGCTGGCTCGGCGTGTGCTCTCCCGAGAGGAGGCGCCGTCGGTCAAGCTCTCCGCACTCGCGTCGCTGTTCGACGTGAGCACCCGTCCCACGCACCGTGCCCTCGACGACGCCAGGGCCACCGTGGACGTGCTGCACGGACTCTTCGAGCGGGTCGGCAACCTCGGTGTGCACAGCTACCCCGAACTCGTCGACTACCTCCCCAATGTCTCGTCCGCGCAACGCGGTAAGCGCGGCCTGGCCGCGAACCTGCCCCGCACGCCCGGCGTGTACCTCTTCCGCGGCCCGTCCGAGGAGGTGCTCTACGTCGGCACGGCCGTCAATCTGCAACGGCGGGTGCGGGGCTACTTCACCGGCTCCGAGACACGCGCGCGGATGAAGGAGATGGTCGCGCTGGCCACCCGCGTCGACCACGTCGAGTGCGCTCACGGACTCGAAGCCGCGGTCCGCGAACTGCGACTGCTCGCCGCGCACGCGCCGCCGTACAACCGGCGGTCGAAGTTCCCGCGACGGGCCTGGTGGATCACGACGACCGACGAGCCGTTCCCGCGCCTGTCCGTGACCCGTCGGTCCACCGCGGACGCACTCGGACCGTTCGGCAACCGCACCGACGCCACCGACGTCGCGGCAATGATCTCCGAGGTGTGCCGAATCCGCAGTTGTACCAAGAAGATTCGACGCGACCAGGTACACGGGCCGGACTGTCCCGAGACCGCGGTCGGTGGCTGTCCGGCCGGCAGCAGACCACAGAGTCCGGAGGAGTACGGCGCCGTCGTGGAGGCCGCGCGCCGACTGATCCGCGGCGCGGACGACGAACCGCTGCACCGGTTGCGCGAGCGCATCGAGGAACTCGCGGCCGCCGAACTGTTCGAGAACGCGGCCCGGTTACGGGATCGGACGGCCGCACTGGCCACCGCCCTCCGGCGGGCGCAGCGGCTCGCCAGTGTCGCCGCGATCGACGAACTGGTCGCCGCCCGGCCCCGTGACGGAGGCGGGTGGGAACTGGCGGTGATCCGGGCCGGACGGCTCGCCTCGGCGGGCGTCGCGGCCCGCGGGGTCCCACCGATGCCGGTGGTCGACGCGCTGACCCTCGCCGCGGAAACCGTCATCGACGAACCCTCACCGTTGCGGGGGGCGATGGCAGGCGAGGTGGGCCTCGTCGCCGGTTGGCTGGACACGCCTGGTGTGCGGATCGTCCGCGCCAGCCACGGCTACGCCGAACCGAGCCGCGGGGGCGGCGCGTGGCAGCAGTGGTGCGCCCTCGCCCGCGGCGCCAGCCTAGGCTGAGGCAGCGAGCGGAGCCTGCGGAGCGACCCGGAGCCGCGAGCGGAGCCTGCGGAGCGACCCGGAGGCACCTCCGACTGTTGTACAAGGAGCGAGATGATCAACGCCATCGTCCTCATTCATGCCGAGGCCAGCCGGATTCCGGAAACGGCTCAGGCCGTCGCCGACATCGCGGGTGTCTCCGAGGTGTACTCGTGTGCGGGCGACGTCGACCTGATCGCCGTCGTGAAGGTCCGCGACCACGAGCAGATCGCCGAGGTCGTGACAGGCGGGATCAACAAGGTGGACGGGGTCGTGCAGACGACGACCCACATCGCGTTCCGGTCCTACGCCAGCGCCGACGTCGAGGCCGCGTTCTCCATCGGCGAGTGACGGGTGATGGGAACCTTCATTCGGTCCACCTGGCTGATGGTTCCCCTCACCATGCGGATGTGAGTCCCGTGGAGGACGTCAGTGCGCCAGCGCGGCGCTGACCGCGACCCAGCGGTCGAGCAACGCTGCGGCGGCGCCACTGTCGATCGCCGAGGTCGCGCGCGCCAAACCGTCCCGGAGAGCGGCGTCGAGGCCCACCTCGAGGCCGCTGTACGCCGCGATCGCGCCAGCCGCGTTCAGCACCACCGCGTCGTGCACGGCGCCTCGCTCGCCCCCGAGGACGGCGCGGGCGATCGCGGCGTTGGCCTCGGCGTCGCCACCGCGCAGCGCCTCGAGCGACACCCGCTCGATCCCCAGTTCCGTCGGGTCGATCCGGTCCTCGCGGACCCGGCCGCCGGAGACCACGAAGACCGTGCTCGTCGTCGAGGTGGTGATCTCGTCGAGGCCGTCGTCGCCGCGCACCACCAGCGCCGACACACCGCGGCCGGCGAGCACACCCGCCACCACCGGCTGCAGGTCGGTGAAGGCGCACCCGATCAGGCCCGCCTTCGGGCGCGCGGGGTTGGTCAGTGGGCCGAGCACGTTGAAGACGGTCGGAATGCCGATCTCCTTGCGGGCCGCCGCGGTGAACCGGAAGGCCGGATGGAACGTCGGGGCGAAGCAGAATCCGATGCCGACCTCGCGCACGCACTGCGCGACCGCCTCGGGGGTCAGGTTGATTCGCACTCCGAGCGCCTCGAGCACGTCGGCGCCGCCGCTCTTCGACGAGGCCGCGCGATTGCCGTGCTTGACGACGCGGACTCCGGCGGCCGCGACCACCACCGACGCCATGGTCGAGATGTTGACGGTCTGCTGACGGTCGCCGCCGGTGCCCACCACATCCACCGCGTCGCCGTCGAGGTCGATGGTCCGGGCATGCTCGAGCATCGAGTCGGCGATGCCGGTCACCTCGGCCGGTGTCGCGCCCTTCATCTTCAGCGCGATCCCGAAGGCAGCGATCTGGGCGGGCGTCGCGTTGTCCGACATGATCTCGTTCATCGCCCACGAGGTCGTCGCGGAGTCGAGGTCACGTCCGTCCGTCAGCGATCCGAGAACTTCCGGCCAACTCCCCATCGCAACTGCCTCTTCCCTCGCCGCCGGCACAATCCCGATGCAGCTTAGCCAGTGCCGCCAACCGGATTTCGCGGCGGCTGCAGCGCGTCCCATCCCAGCACCCGCCCGCCCCCACGCTGGGCGAGTCCCGCCATCCGGGACCGCTCCTGCGAGCAGTGCAACGCGTCGAGAATCTGGGTCCGCTGCAGCACCAGCGCGACCAGTGCCCCGTCCTCGGGCACCTCTACCTCCGCGGAGCGACCGGTCGCCATCGAGTAGTCGTCCTGGGCGGCGATCTCGACGGCCCACTGCACCCGGTCCGCCGGCAGCAGCAGATGGTGTCTGAGGACCGCCTCGTCCCGGGCGATCCAGCGGGGGTCGAACTCGGCCGCCCGCTCCAACGCAGTACTGCACGACTCGACGTCGTCGAAGCCCGATGCGACGACCACCAGATCGGTCCGTTCACGCTCCAACGGGACGGGCCGCCGACCCCCGAACAGCCTGCGCCACCATCGCACTCGTTCCATGTGCACACCCTCGCACGAGCGCCGACCTGCACAATCGACGGGCACAGGCATACTGGTCACGGGCCGCGACGCGCCCATGACGGACCCGGGTGGCCGTCTCGTACGACAGCGCGTCATACTTCTGTCTGTGACGAGCGCAGTAGGGACCCAAGGATCCGCAATCACCCAGCGCGTGCACTCGCTGAACCGGCCGAACATGGTCAGCGTCGGCACCATTGTCTGGCTGTCCAGCGAGTTGATGTTCTTCGCTGGTTTGTTCGCGATGTATTTTGTCGCGCGCGCGCAGGCGAACGGCAACTGGCCGCCGGAGCCCACCGAGTTGAATCTCAAGCTCGCGGTCCCCGTGACCGCGATTCTGGTGGCCTCCTCCTTCACCTGCCAGATGGGCGTTTTCGCCGCTGAGCGTGGCGACGTGTTCGGCCTCCGCCGGTGGTACACCATCACCCTGATCATGGGCGCGATCTTCGTCGCCGGTCAGGCGTACGAGTACTACCACCTGGTTCACGAGGGCACCACGCTGTCGAGCAGCTCCTACGGATCGGTCTTCTACATCACGACCGGATTCCACGGCCTGCACGTCATCGGTGGCCTCGTCGCCTTCATCTTCCTCATCGCGCGTACCAAGGTCAGCAAGTTCACCCCCGCGCAGGCAACCGCTGCCATTGTTGTCTCGTACTACTGGCACTTCGTCGACATCGTGTGGATCGGCCTGTTCGCCACCATCTATTTCATCCGTTAGAAGCTGAACGCAGTACCCAGCCCAAGCCCGTTCAGTCCGTCCCGCGAGACCAAAGGGATACAGATGAGTTCATCCCCCCCTTCAGCAGCCGCCGACAGCGCGACTGCCTCGAAAGCCCGTCGTCAGCGAAAGATCCGTCGGCGCGTCACCGGCGCCCTGGTCCTGATGATGGGACTTGTCGGTGCAGGCTTCCTCGCCTCGGCCCTGACTCCGACTCCGCAGGTCGCCACCGCGTCCGACGATTCGGCAGCGCTGATCCGCGAGGGCAAGCAGCTCTACGACACGTCCTGCATCACCTGCCACGGCGCGAACCTGCAGGGTGTGCAGGACCGTGGTCCCAGCCTCATCGGCGTCGGCGAGGCAGCCGTCTACTTCCAGGTCTCCTCCGGCCGCATGCCCGCGGCCCGCAACGAGGCCCAGGTGTTGCGCAAGCCCCCGAAGTTCGACGACAAGCAGATCGACGCGCTCGGCGCGTTCGTGCAGGCCAACGGTGGCGGCCCGACCATCGTGCGTGACGCCGACGGCTCGATCGCGTCCAGCTCCCTGCGCGGCGACGACGTCGCCCGCGGCAGCGAGCTGTTCCGCCTGAACTGCGCGTCCTGCCACAACTTCACCGGCCGGGGCGGCGCGCTGTCCTCCGGAAAGTTCGCTCCGCCGCTCGACCCGGCCAGCGAGCAGCAGATCTACCAGGCCATGGCGACCGGACCGCAGAACATGCCCAAGTTCTCCGACCGTCAGCTGAGCCCGGAAGAGAAGCGGGACATCATCGCCTACGTCAAGTCCTCGGGCGAGACCAAGAACCCCGGCGGCTACGGCCTCGGCGGCTTCGGACCCGGTCCCGAGGGCCTGGCCATGTGGGTCATCGGAATCGTTGCCGTTGTCGGCGCAGCACTGTGGATCGGAGCAAGGTCATGAGCGACGCCGGTCACGGCGACACGCCGAAGAAGTACACCGAGGACGAACTCGCCGCGATGAGTCGCGACGAGCTCGTCGAGCTCGGTACCAACCTCGACGGCGTCGACGTTGCGTTCCGCCGCGAGCGCTGGACGGTCGAGGGCACGAAGGCCGAGAAGCGCGCCGAGCGCAGCGTCGCCTTCTGGTTCGCTCTCGCCGGCGTCTCGGCCATCGCGTTCATCGCGATCTACCTCTTCTGGCCCTGGGAGTACAAGGGCATGGGCGAGGAGGGCTACAGCGCGTACAACCTGTACACCCCGCTGATCGGTCTGACCATGGGTCTGGCGATCCTCGGTCTCGGTGTCGGCGCGGTGAAGTTCACGAAGAAGTTCGTTCCCGAAGAGGTCTCGATCCAGGACCGCCACGACGGCGGCTCCGCCCTGGTCGACAAGAAGACCATCGTCGCCGAGCTGAGCGACTCGCTCGACACCTCGACGATCGGTCGCCGCAAGCTGATCAAGCGCAGCCTCGGCTTCGGTGCGGGCGCACTCGGCATCATGGCGATCATGCCGCTCGGCGGCATGATCAAGAACCCGTGGGCCAAGGGCGACAAGTCCGACCTGTGGACGTCCGGCTGGACGCCGAACTTCCCCGGCGAGACCATCTACCTGCGACGGAACACCGGACGCCCGGAGGACATCGTCCTCGTTCGCCCCGAGGACCTCGACGCCGGCGCGATGGAGACCGTGTTCCCGTTCCGTGAAACCGAGCGTGGCAACGAGAGGGCCCTGTCCCACGCACTCAAGCGTGCCGACAACCCGGTCATGCTCATTCGCCTGCGGACCGAGGACAGCGACCGCGCAGTTCGCCGCAAGGGCCAGGAGAGCTTCAACTTCGGCGACTACTGGGCCTACTCGAAGTTGTGCACCCACCTGGGCTGCCCGACCTCCCTGTACGAGCAGCAGACCAACCGGATCCTCTGCCCGTGCCACCAGTCCCAGTTCGATGCTCTGCAGTACGGAAAGCCGATCTTCGGTCCTGCCGCTCGCGCACTCCCGCAGTTGCCGATTACTGTCAACAAAGAGGGCTTCCTCGTCGCCAACGGTGACTTCATCGAGGCTCTCGGCCCCGGATTTTGGGAGCGTCGTTCATGACAACCACAGTTGGCGGCCAGTCCAAGGTCGCAGCCCACGCCGCGAAGGCCGGCGAGAACCTCGATTCGCGCTACCACCTCGCCTCGGGCATGCGGAAGCAGATCAACAAGGTCTTCCCGACCCACTGGTCCTTCATGCTCGGCGAGATCGCGCTCTACAGCTTCGTCATCCTGCTGATCTCGGGTGTGTACCTGACGCTGTTCTTCGACCCCTCGATGTCCGAGGTCGTCTACAACGGCGCCTACCAGCCGCTGCGCGGCGTCGAGATGTCGCGGGCGTACGAGACCGCACTGAACCTGTCCTTCGAGGTCCGCGGCGGTCTGTTCGTCCGTCAGATCCACCACTGGGCCGCGCTGATGTTCGCCGCGTCGATCATCGTGCACCTGCTGCGCATCTTCTTCACCGGCGCGTTCCGTCGCCCGCGTGAGGCGAACTGGGTCATCGGCTGCCTGCTGCTGATCCTGGCGATGTTCGAGGGCTTCTTCGGTTACTCCCTGCCCGACGACCTGCTGTCCGGCACGGGCCTGCGCGCCGCGCTGTCCGGCATCACGCTGAGCATCCCGGTGATCGGTACCTGGATGCAGTGGCTGGTCTTCGACGGTGACTTCCCCGGCGAGCTGATCATCCCCCGCCTGTACGTCGCGCACGTGCTGCTGCTGCCCGGCATCATCCTGGCCCTGATCGGCGCGCACCTGGCGCTGGTCTGGTACCAGAAGCACACGCAGTTCCCCGGCACCGGTCGCACCGAGCAGAACGTCGTCGGTGTCCGCATCCTGCCCGTGTTCGCCCTCAAGGGTGGCGCGTTCTTCGCCTTCACGTTCGGCATCCTCGCGGTGATGGGCGGCGTGCTGCAGATCAACCCGATCTGGGCAATCGGCCCCTACAACCCGTCGCAGGTGTCGGCCGGCAGCCAGCCCGACTTCTACATGATGTGGACGGACGGCCTCGCCCGACTGTGGCCGGCGTGGGAGGTCTACCTCTTCGGCCGCTACACGATTCCTGCGGTGTTCGCGGTGGCCCTGATCATGGGCCTCGTCCTCACGGTGCTGATCTGCTACCCGTGGATCGAGAAGAAGTTCACCAAGGACGACGCGCACCACAACCTGCTGCAGCGTCCTCGTGACGTGCCGGTTCGTACGTCGCTCGGCGTCATGGCGATCACCTTCTACGCGATCCTGACCATCATGTGCGTCAACGACATCATCGCGTACAAGTTCGACATCTCCCTGAACGCGATGACCTGGATCGGTCGTATCGGTGCGGTTCTGCTGCCCCCGATCGCCTACTTCGTCACCTACCGGTTCTGCCTGGGACTTCAGCGCAGCGACCGCGGGGTGCTCGAGCACGGCATCGAGACGGGCGTCATCAAGCGCCTGCCGCACGGCGAGTACGTCGAGGTTCACCAGCCCCTCGGACCCGTGGACGATCACGGCCACCCGCTCCCGCTGGAGTACCAGGGCGCACCGGTCCCGAAGAAGATGAACAAGCTCGGCTCGGCCGGCAAGCCCGGCTCCGGCAGCCTGCTGGTCGCGGATCCGTCCGACGAGGCATCGGCCCTGCTCGCGGCCGAGCACCAGAAGGAGCACGAGCAGCTCGCGATCCTGAAGGACTACCAGGACAAGACGCACGGCCACGGGTCGTACGCCGACGGCCAGGAGCCGTCGGGAGACGGCAGCAAGCACTGAGCCGACGCTAGCTCGACACAACGAGGAAGGCCCCGAACCCACCAAGGGTTCGGGGCCTTCCTCGTTGTGTCGTTCACACCCCCACGCTCGGTCACCCGTGCTTGGATTCGATACACGGATGTATTCGACGGGACGAGGTGAGCGCGTGCACGTACCCCCGCCTGAACCGCACCGCGACGTTGCCGGCGCCGTTCCCCGATCTGACCGCCGCGTCGCCTTCGGATGAAAGGTAGTCCCATGAGCAACGGTGCGCAGGCACTGATCACCACACTCGTCGACTCGGGAGTCCGGGTGTGCTTCGGCAACCCCGGCACCTCGGAGATGCACTTCGTCGCCGCGCTCGATTCAGTGCCGCAGATGCGGGGCGTGTTGTGTCTGTCCGAGGGTGTGGTGACCGGCGCGGCCGACGGCTACGCCCGCGTCACGGGTCGGCCCGCCGCCACCCTGCTGCACCTGGGCCCCGGCCTGGGCAACGGCCTGGCCAATCTGCACAACGCGCGCCGCGCCCACGTCCCCATCGTCAACGTCATCGGCGACCACGCCACCTGTCACAAGAAGTACGACGCGCCGCTCGAGTCGGACATCGAGCCGCTGGCCGAGTGGAGCCACGGATGGGTACGCCGCACCGAATCCGGTGCCGACGTCGGCCGGGATGCGGCGGAGGCGGTCGCGGCGTCGCTGTCGTCCCCCGCCAGGATCGCGAATCTGATTCTGCCGGCCGATATCTCGTGGGACGAGGGCGCCGAAGCTGCGGCGCCGATCACACCGTCCTCCCCCACCGGACCCGACCCTGCCGTCGTCGCCGATCTCGCCGAACTCTTGCGCTCCGGGCAGAACTCGGTGCTGCTCGTCGGTGGCCCGGCAACCACCGCGCGCGGCCTCGCGGCCGCCGACCGCATCGCCGCCGCCACCGGAGCCCGCGCGATGGTCGAGACGTTCCCTGCCAGGCTGACCCGCGGCGCCGGTGTCCCCGCACTCGAGCGAATCGGCTACCTTGCCGAGCAGGCCGCGTTCCAGTTGGACGGGGTCGAGAACCTGATCGTGGCGGGCACCCGCGCACCGGTGTCCTTCTTCGCCTACCCGGGTAAGCCGAGCGACCTGGTCCCCGAGGGTGCGACCGTGCACCACCTCGCGGGTCTGGACACCGACGTGGTCGCCGCGCTGGAACACCTCGCGGACCTGCTCGGCCCCGGCACGGAGCCTCGGCTCGCGCCCGCGACCGACGTCGCGGTACCGTCCGGCGAGTTGACCGCGCAGAACTGGGTTCAGGTCATCGGCGCCCTGCTACCCGAGAATGCGATCATCTCCGACGAGTCGAACACGTCCGGCATCCTGCTGCCGACGGCCACCGCCGGGTCACCGCGCCACGACGTGCTCACCCTCACCGGTGGCGCGATCGGGCAGGGACTGCCGGTCGCGGTCGGCGCCGCGGTCGCCGCTCCGGATCGTCCGGTGATCGCGCTGCAGGCGGACGGCAGCGCGGCCTACACCATCTCGGCGCTGTGGACGATGGCCAGGGAGAACCTGAACGTGACGACCGTGCTGCTCAACAACAGCGCGTACGCAATCCTGAAGCTGGAACTGTCCCGCGTCGGTGCGCAGGCGGGTGGACCGAAGGCGAACGATCTGCTTGACCTGACCAGGCCGACGATGGACTTCGCGAAGATCGCCGAGGGTTTCGGTGTCCCGGCGAGTGCGGCAACCACCTGTGAGGAGCTCGCCGCGCAGTTCGCGGCGGCGTTGGCCGAGCCCGGTCCGCATCTGATCGACGCCCGCATTCCGGCGCTGTTCTGAGTCGAAGGCCCGCCCCGACAGGAGCTTCAGCGACGCCGAGGGCCCCGAAACTCCTGGTGGGAGTTCGGGGCCCTCGGCGTCGTGGGTGTACTGCTAGTGCTTCTCGGGTCCGACGTGGTACTCGAACACCAGGCCCGCGGCCGACGCGAGGATCAGCGCCACTGCCACGACGATCAACCACGGCTGGAAGAACGCGAGTGCGATGGCGGCGAATCCGGCGGACGCGGCGACCAGGATCGGCCAGAAGCTGCCCGGGCTGAAGAAGCCCAGATCGCCTGCGCCGTCAGAGATCTCGGCGTCGTCGTAGTCCTCGGGGCGGGTATCGAGGCGACGCGCCACGAAGCGGAAGTAGGTTCCGACGATGAGGGTCAGTCCGGCCGACAGCGCGATGGCGGTCAGGCCGGCCCACTCGATGCCCGTCCTCGATGCGGCGGTGAACACGCCGTACACGATTCCGACGAGGATGAAAAACACCGTCAAAATCTCAAAGAGCTTGGCTTCGATCTTCATATCAGCTCGTCCTTCAGCGGTTGATGGGTCTTGGGTGCCGTCGGCACGACTACTGGTACTCGCCCTGGAGGACGTCGGTGGCCTGGCGGTACGTCCGCTCGGTGTTGAACGGATGCGTCGACGTCGCGACCGGCGACTCGCCGATCTCGTTGAGCGCCTCCGCAGTGGTCAGCGCGCGTCCACCCTCGTCCGCCGGCTTGCGCAGCTCGACGTACTTGGCGAACTTCTCCGGGCTCACGGCGCGGACCTCGAAGTTCATCATCGCGTGGTAGGTACCGCACATCTCGGCGCAACGTCCGACGAACGCGCCTTCCTTCTCGATCTCGCTGATCTGGAAGACGTTGTCCGAGTGGTTCTCCTTCGGGTTCGGCATGACGTCCCGCTTGAACAGGAACTCCGGAACCCAGAACGCGTGGATGACGTCGGCCGAGGCGAGCTGGAACTCGATACGCTTGCCGGTCGGGAGCACGAGGATCGGGATCTCGTTGCTGGAGCCGACGGTCTCGATCTTGTCGTAATGCAGGTACGACAGGTCGTTCTTGCTCTTGCCGTTGATCGGCCCGGGCACCAGGTTGCCGTGGACTTCCTGCTCCTCGGCCGGACGCTCGGCCGCGGCCTGTGCCGCCACGTCAACGCCGTCGTACTTGGCGCCGCCCTCACGCAGATCGATGCTGCGGTAACCGAACTTCCAGTTCCACTGGTACGCGGTCACGTCGACGACCACGTTCGGGTCGTCCTTCTTCTCGTGGACGTAGTTCTGCACGACCACGGTGAAGTAGAAGAGCACCGCGATGATGACGAACGGCACCGCCGTGTAGAAGAGCTCCAACGGGACGTTGTACGCCGTCTGCCGGGGGAACTCGGGAGAGTCCTTCTTCTTCCGGTGGAAGATCACCACCCAGAACGTCAGGCCCCACACGATCACACCCATGAACAGGGCGGCGATGACCGACCAGGTCCACAGCTCACGCATCCGCTCAGCCTGCGGGGTAATGCCCGACGGCCATCCGAACCGAAGCACCGAATTGTCGATCGAACATCCCGACAGCAGCATGGCGGCTAGGCCCAAAGATGCTGCTAGCCCCGCTCGCCGAAGGATCCGACTCTGCGCCACGTTCACGCCTTCCTGATCGCCGCAAAATGAATAGGGGCAGCCCAGCGGGAAGCCCGAATACTACGCAGCGTAGACCAAAGCTGGCGCCCATCCACCCTCGGGTCACAACCAACAGTTCGGCGAGTCTGCGGCATACTCGGGCAGAGTTATTCGGCAATCCGCTCCATACCTGTTCCAACCAGCATGGAGCCTCCCCCAGGACTGAATTGAGGTATTGGACGCTGTGTGCGGACTGCTCGGGCTACTGACTTCCGAAGGAACCACGGACGACGGCGTCGCGCGCGTCGATTCCGCGATGCACTGCCTGCGCCATCGGGGTCCCGACGAGCACGGCACCTGGCATGACGGCGACCTGGTGTTCGGCTTCAACCGGCTCTCGATCATCGACATCGAGCATTCGCACCAGCCGCTGCGCTGGGGTCCTCCGGAGAACCCGACGCGCTACGCGCTGACCTTCAACGGCGAGATCTACAACTACCTGGAGATCCGTGCGGAACTCGCCCGCGACCACGAGGCACAGTTCCACACCGAGGGCGACAGCGAGGCGATCGTCGCCGCATTCCACTACTGGGGTGCGGACGCGGTGCGCCGGCTGCGAGGCATGTTCGCCTTCGCCGTCTGGGACACCGAGACCCGCGAACTGTTCATCGCCCGCGACCCGTTCGGCATCAAGCCGCTGTTCATCGCTACCGGTTCGGCCGGCACCGCGTTCGGCAGCGAGAAGAAGAGCCTGCTCGAACTCGCCGACGTGATCGGCATCGGGACCGAACTCGATCCGCGCGCGATCGAGCACTACACGGTCCTGCAGTACGTCCCGGAGCCCGAAACACTGCACGCCCAGATCCGCAGGCTCGAGTCGGGCTCGTACGCATGGGTCCGCCCGGGCGAGGCGCCGCGCATCACCCGCTACTTCACCCCGAACTTCCCGGTCAAGCCGTTCGCGGCGGGCACCGAGCAGGCGCGCTACCGCGAGATCGCCGAAGCGCTCGAGGACTCCGTCGCCAAGCACATGCGCGCGGACGTGACCGTCGGCTCGTTCCTGTCGGGCGGCATCGACTCGACCGCCATCGCCGCGCTGGCGATGCGGCACAACCCGAACCTGATCACCTTCACCACCGGGTTCGAGCGCGAGGGCTACTCGGAGGTCGACGTCGCCGCCGAGTCCGCCGCCGCGATCGGTGCGCGCCACATCGTCAAGGTCGTTTCCCCGGCCGAGTTCGCGGCCGCGATCCCGGAGATCGTCTGGTACCTGGACGACCCGGTCGCCGACCCGGCGCTGGTCCCGCTGTGGTTCGTCGCGAAGGAGGCCCGTAAGCACGTCAAGGTGGTGCTCTCGGGCGAGGGCGCGGACGAGCTGTTCGGCGGCTACACGATCTACCGTGAGCCGCTCTCGCTCAAGCCGTTCGAGTACCTGCCGAAGTCGCTGCGGCGCGCCGCGGGCAAACTGTCGGACCGGATCCCTGACGGCACCCGCGGCAAGAGCCTGCTCAACCGGGGTTCTATGACGCTCGAGGAGCGGTACTACGGCAACGCGCGCAGCTTCAACGACGCGCAACTGCGGGCCGTGCTGCGCGACTTCCGTCCCGAGTGGACCCATCAGGACGTGACGGCGCCGATCTACGCGCAGTCACGGGACTGGGACCCGGTGGCCCGCATGCAGCACCTGGACCTGTTCACGTGGCTGCGCGGCGACATCCTGGTCAAGGCCGACAAGATGACGATGGCGAACTCGCTGGAGCTGCGGGTGCCGTTCCTCGACACCGAGGTCTTCGACGTTGCCTCGCGGGTGCCGCTGGACCAGAAGATCACCAAGACGACGACGAAGTACGCGCTGCGGCAGGCGCTCGAGGGCATCGTGCCGCCGCACGTGCTGCACCGGGCCAAGCTCGGCTTCCCGGTCCCGCTGCGGCACTGGCTGGCGGGCACCGAGCTGTTCGACTGGGCGCACCAGCAGATCGCGGACTCGCAGACCGACCACATCTTCGACAAGGCGGCGGTCGCGTCGATGCTGAACGAGCACCGCGCGGGTACGTCGGATCACAGCCGTCGGCTCTGGACGGTGCTGTGCTTCATGGTGTGGCACGGCATCTTCGTCGAGAAGCGCATCGTGCCGCAGATCCAGGAACCGGTCTACCCGGTCCACGTGTAGAAGCGCTTCGCGCCCGTGAGTCCTTCTGGTCCCGGTCGGGGCCAGAAGGACTCACGGGCGCCGGAGGCGCCTACTTCAGCAGGGCGCCGATCTCGTCGGCGGCCTCGGGGCCGTAGGCCTCGGACAGTCGCTTGACGGCGTCGTCGCGGTCGAGGGTCCACTCCTGCGTCCCGACCGTCTCGAGCACCAGCACCGCGACCAGCGAGCCGAGCTGCGCCGACCGCTCCAGGCTCAGGCCCGCGCTCTGGCCGGTGAGGAAGCCGGCCCGGAACGCGTCGCCGACACCGGTCGGGTCCACCTTCGCCTTCTCGGGCACCACGCCGACACGCACGAAGTTGCCCTCGCGGTCGACGATCTCGACGCCCTTGGCACCGAGCGTGGTCACCCGGAGCCCGACCTGCTCGGCGACCTCGGTCTCGGTGAGCTCGGTCTTCTGCAGCAGCAGCGCCCACTCGTACTCGTTGGTGAACAGGTACTTCGCGCCGCCGATCAGTTCGCGGGCCTCGGCGCCGGACAGTCGCGCCAGCTGCTGTGACGGGTCGGCCGCGAAAGGCAGTCCCAGCTCGCGGCACTGCTCGGTGTGCCGGGCCATCGCGGCGGGATCGTTGGCCCCGACCAGCACGAGGTCGACGTCGGCGGGCAGGTCGGCGAGGGAGATCTCGCGGGCCTCGCTCATCGCACCGGGGTAGAACGACGCGATCTGTGCCATGTCCTCGTCGGTGGTGCAGACGAACCGCGCGGTGTGGGCGGTCTCCGACACGCGCACCGGCTCGCAGTTCACGCCGTTGCCCTCGAGCCAGGTGCGGTACTCGGCGAAGTCGGCGCCCACGGCCCCGACCAGTAGCGGGGAGCCGCCGAGGACGCCCATCGCGTACGCGATGTTGCCGCCGACGCCCCCGCGCCGGACCACCAGGTCGTCGACGAGGAAGCTCAGCGAGACGTGCGCGAGCTGATCGGCGAGGAGCTGATCGGCGAAGCGTCCGGGGAACCGCATCAGGTGATCGGTGGCGATGGAGCCGGTGACCGCAATTGTCACGCGAGGGACCTTTCAGTTTCGACGGTGCACGTCCCATCGACGGCACAAAGTCCCTAGGCTACCCGCCGCACCCCACACACAACTCTGGCGCGGCACCCGAGAGGGATGCCGCGCCAGAGGTTGGTTCAGATCAGTTGAACGAGTCTCCACAGGCGCACGAGCCGGTGGCGTTCGGGTTGTCGATCGTGAAGCCCTGCTTCTCGATGGTGTCGACGAAGTCGATGGACGCGCCCTCGACGTACGGTGCGCTCATCCGGTCCACGGCGAGGCTGACGCCACCGAAGTCGACGACGAGGTCGCCGTCGAGGTTACGGTCGTCGAAGAACAGCTGGTAGCGCAGTCCGGCGCAACCACCGGGCTGCACGGCGATGCGCAGTGCCAGGTCGTCGCGGCCCTCCTGGTCGAGCAGGGCCTTCGCCTTGGCCGCGGCGGCATCGGTCATGACGACCTTGTGCGCGGTCGTCTCTTCGTTCTGGACTGTCATGGGCTCTCCCTGTTCGCTCGTACCAAACCCGTGAACGCTTCAACGGTACTCCGCCGCGCGGTATTCCTGCCGATGCGGCGTTCCTGCCGGTGCAGTATTCCTGCTGCTGCCCGCCCGACTGCCACCGCCCCCGTCGCCGATCACCTGCCGCTCGACCACCGCCGCGCGACCGTCTCGGCCAGGTCGCCGAGCTGTCGGGCGGCATCGGACATGGCCAGCGTCACCGAACCGGCGTGCTCGGCGACCGAATGCACCTCGACCACCCCGAGCGCGGCGAGCTCCGCGTCGTCGGGGTCGAGGTGGACCTGGCCGGCGAGGACCAGTACCGGGACCCCGCTCCGCCGGGCCGCCTGCGCCAGCGCCACGACCAGCTTGCCGCGCAGCGACTGGTGGTCGAACCGGCCCTCGCCGGTGAGCACGACGTCCGCCGACGCGAGCAGGTGATCCTGTGCGGTGAGTTCGGCGACCACCTCGGCGCCGGCGCGTCGGCTCGCCCCGACCGCCAGCAGGGCCGCCCCGATTCCGCCCGCCGCGCCCGCGCCGGGCTCGTCGGTCACCGCGCGCCCGGCGACCGAGTCGAGGATCGTCGCCCACGTGGCATTGCGCTGCTCGAGCACAGTCACGGTCGCGGGATCGGCACCCTTCTGCGGGCCGAACACCGCCGCGGCGCCGTGCGGCCCGAGCAGCGGGTGCTCGACGTCGGTCGCCGCGATCAGCCGGTCGCCGCGCAGCCGGTCCCTTGCCGCGCGGACCGCCGCCTCGTCCTCCACCCCGCCGGCGAGCGCGGCGATCATGCCGCGGCCGCCGTCCGTGCAGCCGCTGCCACCGAGGCCGACGACCACCGTCGTCGCGCCGGCGTCGAGCGCCGCGCCGATCAACTGTCCGACCCCCCGACTGTGCGCGGCGACTGCGGTGTCCGGGTCCGGCGACCGGCCCAGCAGGTGCAGCCCGCAGGCCTGCGCCGACTCGATGTAGGCGACGCCGTCGGCGAGCAGCCAGCGCGCGCTCACCTCGGCGGTGAGGGGGCCGGACACCGTCGCGGTGTGCACCTCGCCGAGCCGGCCGGCGAGAACGTCGACGAAGCCCGGACCGCCGTCGGACTGCGGTGCCTGAATCAGCTGGTCGCCGGGTCGCGACCGCGCCCAGCCCGACGCCATCGCGGACGCGGCCGCGGGCGCGGTGAGCGTGTCTCCGAACGAGTCCGGGGCGATCAGTACTCGCATCGGCAGAGTGTAGGACCGGTCGGGAGGGGCGGCGCGGCGGCGCGTTTCGTGTCCCCACCGGCACAGGAAGTAGCCTGGTGGGGTGAAGCTGCTGCGCCGAGGAAACGCCGACAATTCCGACAACGGGGACCACGAGGTCGTCGAGTCGACTGCCGTCGAGCCGTCGCCGTCCGCCGAGACGGCAGGCAAGGGACGCCCGACGCCCAGTCGCCGCGAGGCCGAGGGCAGGCGCCGCGGCCCCGTCGCGCCCGCCCCGCTGACGGCCAAGGAGGCGCGCGACCGCCGCAAGCAGACCCGCGGCTCCAAGGAGGATCGCAAGCAGGCCTCGGTCGAGCGTCGCGCCGACGCCGCGGACCGTCGGGCGCGGATGCTCGCGGGCGAGGACAAGTACCTGCTGCCCCGCGACAAGGGTCCGGTGCGCGCCGACGTTCGCGACCTCGTCGACTCGCGGCGCCACCTGGTGGGGTTGTTCATGCCGTTGGCGATCCTGCTGATCCTGGCGATGTTCCTCAACCCGGCGATCCAGGCCATCGTCACGCTCGCGATGCTGATCATGATGCTGTTCATGTTGGTCGAGGGTTACCTGATGGGCCGCCGGATCAACCGGCAGGTGCGCGAGCGCTACCCCGACAGCATCGACGGCGGATTCAAGCTCGGCTGGTACGCGTTCGTGCGGGCCTCGCAGATCCGCAAGATGCGGGCGCCGCAGCCGCGGGTCTCCCCCGGCGACGCCGTCTGACGCGGAAATCCACCGAACGCCGCATCGCTGAAAGGCGGTGCGGCGTTCGGCGTCTCGCGTCCCGCCCCGCGGCCGTTGGTAGCGTCTAGCCCGTGTCCTCCCCCGCCGCACCCACCCGCACCCTGGTGCTCGGCGGGGCCCGCTCCGGCAAGTCCGGGCACGCGGAGGCCCTGATGCCCGCCGACGCCGCCGTGCGCTACGTCGCGACCGCCCGCCTGGACCCGGGCGACCCCGACTGGACCGACCGCATCCGTGAGCACCGCGTCCGTCGACCGTCTCGCTGGAGCACGGTCGAGAGCGCGTCCGGGCCCGGCCTCGCCGAGATCCTGAGCTCCGGCGACGGCCCGACCCTCGTCGACGACCTGGGCACCTGGCTCACCGCCGAGATGGACGCCGCGCAGGCGTGGGAGTTGCCTCGAGGCACCCTCGGTCCGCGCTGCGACGACCTGGTCGACGCGGTCGCCGGATACCCGGGCAGACTCGTGCTCGTCAGCCCCGAGGTCGGCCTCGGCGTGATCCCGGAGACCCGCTCGGGGCGATTGTTCCGCGACGAGATCGGCGCGCTGAACGGCCGCCTCGCGGGGGTCTGCGACGAGGTCCTGCTCGTGGTGGCGGGCCTGGCAATGAAGCTCAAGTGACCAATGTCGACATCTGCACCGAAAGGCCCACTGTGACAAGCGAACCCGACGTCATCTTTGACGCGATCACGCCTCCCGACGCCGCTGCCCGGGCCGCCGCGGACGCTCGACAGGCGCAGCTGACCAAGCCCACGGGCTCGCTCGGTCGGCTCGAGACGCTCGGCGGATGGGTGGCCGCCTGTCAGGGCCAGTGCCCGCCGGCGCTGTTCACCCGGCCCCGGGTGGTGGTCTTCGCCGGCGACCACGGCGTCGCACGCCACGGCGTGTCCGCGTACCCGGCCGAGGTCACGGCGCAGATGGTGGCGAACTTCCTCGCCGGCGGCGCCGCGGTGAACGCGCTGGCCACGACCACCGGCGCGAGCGTGCGGGTGGCGGACATCGCCGTCGACGCGGACACCGACCCTGCCGTCTCCACCCACAAGGTGCGGCGGTCGAGCGGATCCATCGACCGCGAGGACGCCCTCACCGAGGACGAGGTGGCGCGCGCGATCGCGGCCGGCCGGGCCATCGCCGACGAGGAGGTCGACTCCGGGGCGGACCTGCTGATCGCCGGCGAGATGGGCATCGGCAACACCACGCCCGCGACCGTGCTGATCGCCTCCCTCACCGACACCGAGCCGGTCGCCGCGGTGGGCCGCGGCACCGGCGTCGACGATGCCGGCTGGGCCCGCAAGACCGCCGCGATCCGCGACGCGATGCGCCGGGTGCGGCCGGTGGTCGCGGACCCGGTCGCCCTGCTGCGGGTCGGCGGCGGCGCCGACCTGGCCGCGATGGCCGGCTTCCTCGCACAGGCCGCGCTGCGCAAGACGCCGGTGATCCTCGACGGCGTGGTGGTGACCGCGGCGGCCATGGTCGCCGAGGAGCTCGCCCCCGGCGCCCGGGAGTGGTGGGTCGCAGGCCACAAGTCCACCGAGCCCGCTCATGCGGTGGCCCTGCAACGACTGCACCTGGTGCCGATCCTGGACCTGGGCATGCGCCTCGGCGAAGGCTCGGGAGCGCTCGCCGCGCTGCCCGTCCTGCAGGGCGCGGTGACCACGCTGGCGAACATGGCGACGTTCGCCGACGCCGGCGTGAGCACCGGCGAGGACGCCGACGTCGAGACCCCGGCCACGGACTGACGGTGCGCGCCGCACTCGACGGCTGCCGGCTCGCGCTGTCCTGGCTGACCGTGGTTCCCGGCCTGCACCGGCCGGGCGGTCCGGCGATCGACCGCACCGCGGGACGTCGGGCGATCGCCGCGACCCCACTGGTCGGCCTGCTGCTCGGACTGGTCGCCACCGGTCTGCTCTGGGTGCTGCTGCGCGCCACCCTGGACCCGGCACTCGCCGGCCTGCTCGTCGTCGCGACACTGGCCCTGCTGACCCGCGGTATGCACGTCGACGGACTCGCGGACACCGTCGACGGCCTCGGGTGCTACGGCCCGCCCGAGCGTGCCCTCGAGGTGATGCGCGGCGGTGGCGTCGGCCCGTTCGGTGTGGTTGCACTGGTGGTCTGTATTGGCGCACAAACACTTTCGTTCGGCGCGCTGGCGAACTCGGGTCAGTGGGTTGCGGTCGTCCTCGCGGTGGCCGCCGGTCGGGTGGCGGTCGTGCTGACCAGCCGACGCGGCGTGCCCGCCGCCTCCGCCACCGGGTTCGGCGCGTTGGTCGCCGACAGTCAGGGGCGTTGGGCGTGCGCCCTGTGGTCGCTCGCACTGCTGACCGCATCGGCCTGGTCGGTGCCCGGACGCTGGTGGCAGGGTCCGGTCGTGGTCGTCATTGCCCTCGCCCTGACCGTCGCGCTGACCCGGCATTGCGCGCGCCGGTTCGGCGGCATCACCGGGGATGTGCTCGGCGCGTCGGTCGAGGTCGGCGTGACGGTCGCCGCGGTGGGCCTGCTGGTCGGCGGCTGAGCCCCGAGCGATCCCGGAAACGACTGCCGACGCCGGAAACGACTGCGGCCCACGACCGTCGAGGCCGTGGGCCGCAATCGATGCGTCGATCAGGCCAGCGTGCTCATCCACCCGTGGGTGTCGGCGAAGGTGCCGCGCTGGATGCCGGTGAGCGTGTCGCGCAGGGCCATCGTCACCTCGCCGGGCTCGCCGCCCCCGATGCTGAACTCGCCGGTGGCGGACTTGACCCGGCCGACGGGGGTGATCACGGCGGCGGTGCCACAGGCGAAGACCTCGGTGATCTCGCCGGAGGCCGCCTTCTCGCGCCACTCGTCGGTGCTGATCTTGCGCTCCTCGACCGCGAAGCCGGCATCGGCCGCGAGCGTGAGCAGCGAGTCGCGGGTGATGCCGGGCAACAGCGAGCCGGACAGCTCGGGAGTGACCAGCTTCGCGTCCGGACCGGAACCGAAGACGAAGAACAGGTTCATCCCGCCCATCTCCTCGACGTACCTCCGCTCGATCGCGTCCAGCCACACCACCTGGTCGCAGCCCTCGTCGGCGGCCTGCGCCTGTGCAACCAGCGACGCGGCGTAGTTGCCCGCGAACTTCGCCGCGCCGGTGCCGCCCGGGGCGGCGCGCACGTACTCGGTCGAGAGCCAGACGCTCACCGGCTTGACGCCCTGCGGGAAGTACGCGCCCGCCGGCGAGGCGATGAGCAGGTAGCGGTACCGGTTCGCCGGGCGGACCCCGAGACCCACCTCGGTGGCGATCATGAACGGCCGGATGTACAGCGCGTCCTCGCCACCGGCCGCGGGCACCCAGTCCTTGTCCACGGCGAGCAGCTCGGTGATCGAGCGCAGGAACAGCTCCTCGGGAAGCTCCGGCATCTCCAACCGGCGCGCGGAGGTGCGCAGCCGCTCGGCGTTGGCCCCGACCCGGAAGGAGGAGATGGTGCCGTCCTGCTGCCGGTACGCCTTGAGTCCCTCGAAGATCGCCTGCCCGTAGTGCAGCACCATCGACGCCGGGTCGAGCGTGAGCGGACCGTAGGGCTGCACGGTGGCGTCGTGCCAGCCCTCACCCTCGGTGTAGTCGATCGTCACCATGTGGTCGGTGAAGAACTTCCCGAATCCCGGCGACGCCAGCACCTGCGCTCGCTCCGCCTCGGAGGCGGGCGAGGGATGCGGGACACGCGTGAATTCGAGGACACCAGTCATGCCGCGATCCTATCGAACGCACTGCGCACGACTTTTCGCCACCGGACGATTCGGTGCACCACGTCACTCGCCCCGGGTCACGGTCACTTGGTGTGCAGCGGCACGAACGGCGGCGTGACCACCTCGCACCGCAGCGCGCGCCCGCGCACGTCGACCTCGACCTGGTCGCCCGCTGCGATTCCCGAATCGGTGTCGATCAACGCCAACGCGATACCCACCTTGAGGGTCGGCGAGAAGGTGCCCGAGGTGGTCTCGCCGACCGGCGCACCGTCACGGAGCACCGACTGGCCCTGGCGCAGGACGCCGCGGTCGAGCGCCTTGATGCCCCACATCTTGCGGCCCGGACCGGCCTCCTTCTCCGCGAGCAACGCCTCGCGACCCCAGAACTGCGGCTTACGCCACCCGATCGCCCACCCGCACCGAGCCTGCAACGGCGAGATCTCCGTCGACAGTTCGTGACCGTGGAGGGGGTAACCCGCCTCGGTGCGCAGGGTGTCGCGGGCGCCGAGGCCCGCGACCTCGCCGCCGGCCGCCCGGACCGCCGTCACCAGCGCCCGGAACACCGCCTCCGCACCGTCCCAGGTGGGCAGCAACTCGTAGCCGTGCTCGCCGGTGTAGCCGGTTCGGCACACCCGCACCGGCGTGCCACCCACGCTCGCGTCGGCGAACGCCATGTAGTCCATGTCGGTCGGAAGGCCAAGCACGGCAAGGATTTCCGCTGACTTCGGGCCCTGGACCGCCAGCACCGCGAAGTCCCGGTGCTGATCGGTCACACTCACCCCGGCCGGCGCGCGGGCGGCCAACTCGGCAACCACGGCCGCGGTGTTCGCCGCGTTGGGCACGAGGAACACCTCGTCGTCGCTGACGTAGTAGGCGATCAGGTCGTCGACCACCCCACCGGACTCGGTGGCGCACAGCGTGTACTGCGCCTGCCCGGGTCCGATCTTGCCGAGATCGTTTGTCAGCGAGGCGTTCACGAACTCCGCGGCGCCGGGCCCGGCCACCAGCGCCTTGCCGAGGTGGCTGACGTCGAACACACCGACCGCCTCCCGGACCGCGGTGTGCTCGGCCACCACACCCGCGTAGGACACCGGCATCTGCCAGCCACCGAACGGGGCGAACGTGGCGCCGAGCTCGGTGTGCACGGCATGGAGGGGTCCCTGCTGGAGTTCCGCATCGCTCATGGGGCACCACGCTAGTCGACGTCGAACCGGGTCGGCTCATCCGAACCACGAGGTCCACCCGTACCGACACCGCGGGTACACGCCCGCCGAGCGTCCCCCCCGGCGCAAGGGACCGAACTACAGTTGCGGGCAACCGATCACCGACATTTCAGGAGTACACAGTGAGCCCTGCCAAGTCCGACTCGCCGCTCGGCCCCGAGCTCGTCCTCGCGGGCTCGGTCGCCAAGCGCGTCGACGTCCTCGTCATCGGCCTGACCACCGGTCCGGACGGCCCCGAGGCGTCGGTCGGCGACGTGCTCGACGACGCGACCGCCGAGGCCGTGCTCGCCGGGCTGGTCGCGGTGGGCGCGACCGGCAAGGCCGAGGAGATCACCCGGATTCCCGCGCCGGCCGGTCTCACCGTGTCGAGCGTGCTCGCGGTCGGTCTCGGCGCACCGGACGCCGTCGACGCCGAGCAGGTCCGCGAGTCGGCCGGCGCGGCCGCCCGCGCCCTCGCCGGGACCGCCGTCGCCGCGACGACCCTGTCGACGATCGACCTGGGCGCGGCCGCCGAGGGCTTCTACCTCGGCGCGTACACCTTCACCGAGTTCAAGGCGAAGTCCGCGCCGGGCGCGAACGGTAAGCCGCTCGGCCGAGTCGAGTTGCTGGTGTCCGCGCCGCGCACCGCCGCGGCGAAGAACACCCTGACGCGTTCGGCCGCCGTCGCCGAGGCCGTCGCCGTCGCCCGCGAGTTCGTGAACACCCCGCCGAGCCACCTCTACCCCGAGGAGTTCGCCGCCCGCGCCAAGGAATTGGGCACCGCGGCCGGGCTGAAGGTCCAGATCCTCGACGAGAAGGCGCTCGCCAAGGGCGGGTACGGCGGCATCCTCGGCGTCGGCAAGGGCTCCTCGCGTCAGCCCCGCCTGGTGCGGCTGACCCACGCGGGCACCGGCCGCTCTCCCAAGAAGGTCGCCCTCGTCGGCAAGGGCGTCACGTTCGACACCGGCGGCATCTCCATCAAGCCGGCCGCGGGCATGGAGAACATGACCTCCGACATGGGCGGCGCCGCGGCCGTCATCGCGACGGTCGTGCTCGCGGCAAAGCTCGGGCTGAAGGTCGCCGTCGACGCATACGCGCCGATGGCCGAGAACATGCCCTCGTCGACCGCTCAGCGGCCCGGTGACGTGCTCACCCAGTACGGCGGCACCACGGTCGAGGTGATCAACACCGACGCCGAGGGCCGGCTGATCCTCGCCGACGCCATCGTCAAGGCCTGCGAGCAGAACCCCGACTACCTGATCGACACCGCAACCCTCACCGGCGCACAGATGGTCGCGCTCGGCAATCGCACCCCCGGTGTGATGGGCACCGACGAGTTCCGCGACCGCGTCGCCCGCATCTCCCAGGAGATCGGCGAGAACGCGTGGGCGATGCCGCTGCCCCGCGAGTTGCGCGGCGACCTGAACTCGAAGGTCGCGGACCTGGCGAACGTGACCCCGCACCGGTGGGGCGGCATGCTCGCGGCCGCGATCTTCCTGAAGGAATTCGTCGCCGAGGGCGTCCAGTGGGCGCACATCGACGTCGCGGGCCCGTCCTACAACACCGGCGGCCCGTTCGGCTACACCGGCAAGGGCGGCACCGGCGTTCCGGTGCGGACCATGATCAGCGTCCTCGAGGACATCGACGAGAGGGGCTGACCCCTTGTGCGCGCCGTGCACCCTCACCGGGGTGCACGGCGCGCACGGGCAGCGGAGCTGCTCACGCCTCCCGGGCGCGGTTACGCAGGATCTTCTGGCGCGCGTCGTGGTCCCGCATCCGCTGCGGATAGCCGGTCTTACGGACGTCGTAGACCGGGATGTGCAGGTCTTCGCCGAGCCTCCGGGCCCCGCGTTCCCCGCCGACAGCCCGACGGGTCCATTCACCGTCGTTCGCGACCAGCACCACCGTCACCGGTGTGACCGTGGTCTGTGGCTCCACGAACGCCTCGACCCCGACGTGGGTGCGCACCCAGTTCGCCAGGTACTGGGTGTCGACGCCGTGGTCACGCTCCCCGCGCGGCCCCTTCGAAAACCAGCTGAGCAGTCCCACGTCCTTGCCTCCTCACACGGCGTCGACACCTGTTCCGGTCTCAGTTTCGAGTTTGCCAGCCGATGCTGTGAGCCGAATGAGGACGATGTGACCAGCCCCTCATCGGACGCCGAAAAACGATCAATGGAAAGATGGACGAGCACCGTCGCGGGCCGCCTCGGTCGGGGAATACCTGACCGCATCCGACTCCCCGACACCTGCACTAACTGCACAATGAATTTCGACCACAAGTCGACAAACTCAACAACCCGAACACAACTGTCGAGGAGTCAAAAGCATGGCCTTCTCCGTCCAGATGCCAGCTCTCGGTGAGAGCGTCACCGAGGGAACTGTCACGAGGTGGCTCAAGCAGGAGGGCGACACGGTCGCGGTCGACGAGCCACTGCTCGAGGTCTCCACCGACAAGGTCGACACCGAGATCCCGTCCCCCGCAGCCGGTGTCCTGACCAAGATCGTGGCCCAGGAGGACGACACCGTCGAGATCGGCGGAGAGCTCGGAATCATCGGTTCCGCTGACGAGGCCCCCGCGGCCGCCCCCGCGCCTGCCGCCCCTGCGGCCACCCCCGAGCCCGCCCCCGCCGCCGCTCCGGTCCCGACCGCCGCACCGGCCCCCGCCGCCGCACCGGCCCCCGCGCCCGCAGCCGCCGCTGCACCCGCCACCGGCACCCCGGTCACCATGCCGGAGCTCGGCGAGTCGGTCACCGAGGGCACCGTCACCCGCTGGCTCAAGGCCGTCGGTGACGAGGTCGCGGTCGACGAGCCACTGCTCGAGGTCTCCACCGACAAGGTCGACACCGAGATCCCGTCCCCCGTCGCCGGCATCCTGCTGGAGATCAGCGCACAGGAGGACGACACCGTCGACGTCGGCGGTCAGCTCGCCGTCATCGGTTCGGGTACCCCGGCTCCCGCCGCGCCGCCCGCTCCCCCGGCCGCCCCGGCGCCTGCTCCGGCACCCGCCGCCGCACCGGCACCGGCCCCCACACCCGCCCCGGCCGCGGCTGCTCCGGCACCTGCCGCGCCGGCCACCGCTCCCGCCCCGTCGGCTCCGTCGACCGGTGCGGACTCCGGTGCGTACGTGACGCCGCTGGTCCGCAAGCTGGCGGCCGAGAACAATGTCGATCTGGCCACCGTCACCGGCACCGGCGTCGGCGGCCGTATCCGCAAGCAGGACGTGCTCGCCGCCGCCGAGGCGAAGAAGGCACCGGCCGCCACCCCCGCGGCAGCCCCCGCGGCCTCCGCAGCGCCCGCCGCCACCGCAGGCGTGCGCCCGGAGCTCGCGAACCTGCGCGGCACCACCCAGAAGGTCAACCGGATCCGCCAGATCACGGCGGTCAAGACCCGGGAGTCGCTGCAGACCACCGCGCAGCTGACTCAGACCTTCGAGGTCGACGTCACCAAGATCGCCGCCCTGCGCGCCCAGGCCAAGGCCGGGTTCGCCGAGCGCGAGGGCGTGAACCTGACCTTCCTGCCGTTCTTCGCCAAGGCCGTGGTCGAGGCGCTCGGGGCCCATCCGAACGTCAACGCCAGCTACAACGAGGACGCCAAGGAGATCACCTACCACGCGGCCGAGCACCTGGGCATCGCCGTGGACACCGAGCAGGGCCTGCTCTCCCCGGTGATCCACAACGCCGGCGACCTGTCGCTGGCCGGCCTGGCCCGTGCGATCGCGGACATCGCCAAGCGCGCGCGCTCCGGGGGCCTCAAGCCCGACGAGCTCGCCGGTGGCACGTTCACGATCACCAACATCGGCAGCCAGGGCGCCCTGTTCGACACCCCGATCCTGGTGCCGCCGCAGGCCGCGATGCTCGGCACCGGCGCAATCGTCAAGCGCCCCATGGTGATCACCGACGAGAACGGCAACGAGTCCATCGGCGTCCGGTCGATGTGCTACCTGCCGCTGACCTACGACCACCGCCTGATCGACGGTGCCGACGCCGGTCGGTTCCTCACCACGATCAAGCAGCGGCTCGAGGAAGCGGCCTTCGAGGCCGACCTCGGCCTGTAGTTCGCGCACCATCCCGCGGGGGCACCATCGATACTGATGGTGCCCCCGCGACGTTCGGGTGAGGGGAACCTTCTACCAGGTAGACCGAACGAGGGTTCCCTTCACCCGGAGGCGAGCGGCCACCCGAGGAGGTTCGACCATGCGAGTGACGGTCGCCGGTTCGTCCGGCCTGATCGGGACAGCGCTCGTCGCTTCGTTGCGCGCCGACGGTCACGAGGTGCGGCGCCTGGTGCGCAGGCCCGCCGCCGCCCGCGACGAGTTCAGCTGGTCGCCCCCGGACGGCGAGATCGATCTGCGCGCGCTCGCCGACGTCGACGCGGTGGTCAACCTGTGCGGGGCGGGCATCGGCGACCGACGCTGGTCCGCCCACTACAAGCAGGTCCTGCGGGAGAGCCGGATCGACGCGACCGGCGTCGTCGCCGACGGCGTTGCCCGGGCCGGGGTGCCGACGCTGCTCAACGCCAGTGCTGTCGGCATCTACGGCGACACCGGGGACCGCGCCGTCGACGAGTCGGGCGCGCTCGGCATCGGGTTCCTCGCCGACCTCTGCCGGGACTGGGAACTGGCCACCGAGTCTGCCCGTACCGCGGGGGTCCGCACGGTACTACTCCGCAGCGGCACCGTCGTGTCGCCACACGGCGGGTTGCTGGGCAGGCTCCGCCCCCTGTTCGGACTGGGCCTCGGCGGCCGGCTCGGCAGCGGCAGGCAGTACCTGTCCTGGATCTCGCTCGAGGACGAACTCGAGGCGATCAAGTTCGCGCTGCGCACCGACACTGTCGACGGACCGGTCAACTCGACCGGACCGTCGCCCCTCACCAACGCCGCGTTCACGGCGGACCTCGGTCGCGCACTGCACCGCCCGACCCCGTGGATCGTCCCGGGATTCGCCGTCCGTGCACTGGTCGGGGAGTTCGCGGACGAGGCGGTACTGACGGGCCAGCGAGCGCTGCCCACCGTGCTGGAGGGCGCCGGATTCACGTTCCGCCACAACACGTTCGGCGAGGCCCTCGATGCCGCGCTGGCGCACTGACCGCGCCCCGGACGAGGCCGCCCACCGGCGGGCGTAACGTGTCCGGAATGACCAGCACCGCCTCCTCGATCCGACTCGACGGCGACCCGCTCGACGTCCGGCACCTCGGCCGGATCGAGTACCTCGAGGCCTGGGACCTGCAGCGGCAACTCGCCGACGAGCGCGCCGAGGACCGCGGCCGTGACGCCCTGCTGCTGCTCGAGCACCCGTCCGTCTACACCGCGGGACGCCGCACCGCGCCGGAGGACCGCCCCTCCGACGGCACCCCCGTCATCGACGTGGACCGCGGCGGCAAGATCACCTGGCACGGCCCCGGTCAGCTGGTGGGCTACCCGATCGTGAAACTCGCCGAACCGGTGGACGTGGTCAAGTACGTGCGCCGCATCGAGGAGGCACTGATCTCGGTGTGCGCCGGGCTCGGCGTCGACTGCGGGCGCGTGGACGGACGCTCCGGTGTCTGGCTGCCGGCCTCGCTCACCGACGGGACCTGGCTGCCCGAACGCAAGATCGCAGCGATCGGCGTGCGGGTACAGCGCGGTGTCGCGTTGCACGGGTTCGCGCTCAACTGCGACGCGGTGCTCGACGCCTTCGACGAGATCATCCCGTGCGGCATCGCCGACGCCGGCGTCACCTCCCTGACCCGCGAACTCGGGCGCGAAGTCACCGTGGCGGAGGTAACCCCGGCCGTGATCACCGCGATCACCGCGGCCTTCGACGGGTCGCTGCCGGTCACCGAGCACGACATCGAGCGGGTCACGTTCGATGTCGCAGCAGGCGCCGCACGGCCGGTCAGCACGCCGGACTTCACCACGCACCGCTTCGGCTGAGGGCGCCGTTTGCGGCCGCGCCCGGTCGGAGACCGTCGTCGTCGCGGGCGTAGCATCGAACGCGTGACTGTGGCCCCAGAAGGACGCAAACTGCTCCGCATCGAGACCCGAAACGCGGAGACCCCGATCGAACGCAAACCCAACTGGATCAAGACCCGCGCGAAGATGGGCCCGGAGTACACCGAGCTCAAGTCGCTGGTCCGCAGTGAGGGTCTGCACACGGTCTGCGAGGAAGCAGGCTGCCCCAACATCTACGAGTGCTGGGAAGACCGCGAGGCGACCTTCCTCATCGGCGGCGAGCAGTGCACCCGCCGCTGCGACTTCTGCCAGATCGACACCGGCAAGCCCGCCGCACTGGACCGGGACGAGCCGCGCCGTGTCGCGGAGTCCGTGCAGTCGATGGGTCTGCGCTACTCGACCATCACCGGCGTCGCCCGCGACGACCTGCCCGACGGCGGGGCGTGGCTGTACGCCGAGACCGTGCGCCAGATCCACGAGCTGAACCCCGGCACCGGCGTCGAGAACCTGATCCCCGACTTCAACGGCAAGCCCGACCTGCTGGCCGAGGTGTTCGAGTCCCGCCCCGAGGTGCTCGCCCACAACGTCGAGACGGTCCCGCGCATCTTCAAGCGGATCCGCCCGGCGTTCCGGTACGACCGCTCGCTCGGCGTCATCACCGCGGCCCGCGACTTCGGCCTGGTGACCAAGTCGAACCTGATCCTCGGCATGGGCGAGACGCCCGAGGAGATCCGGCAGGCGCTGGTCGACCTGCACGAGGCCGGCTGCGACATCATCACCATCACCCAGTACCTGCGTCCGTCGCCGCGGCACCACCCGGTCGAGCGGTGGGTCAAGCCCGAGGAGTTCGTCGAGCACTCCGCGTTCGCCACCGACCTCGGCTTCGCCGGCGTGATGGCCGGGCCGCTGGTCCGCTCCTCGTACCGGGCCGGGCGGCTGTACGCGCAGGCGATGGCCCGTCACGGTCGCGCGCTGCCGGAGGGCCAGGCGCACCTCGCTGACGGGGGCGACGCCTCCCAGGAGGCCAGTTCGCTGATGGCACGCCTGGCCCGCGCCTGAGCCGGCGGCGGTCGGGTGCGATTCGCGCGCGGCGCGAGACGTATCCTGTGAGGTATGGCGAACGGCAAGGGCAAGGAATCCACAGAGGCGAAGGCCGCAGCGAAAGCGGCCCGCCGACAGGCATCGAAGGAGCGGCGTAGCCAGCTCTGGCAGGCCTTCCAGATGCAGCGCAAGGAAGACAAGCTGCTGCTGCCGTTGATGATCGGCGCGGTGGTCGGCCTCGCGGTGGTGTTCTTCCTCGTCGGCCTGATCTTCGGGATCGAGTGGTTCCTGCTGCCGGTCGGCATCCTGCTCGGCGTGCTGGCCGCATTCATCATCTTCGGTCGCCGCGTGCAGAAGTCCGTCTACGGCAAGGCCGACGGCCAGGCCGGTGCGGCCGCGTGGGCACTGGACAACCTGCAGGGCAGCTGGCGCGTCACCAACGCGATCGCCGGTACCACTCAGCTCGACGCCGTGCACCGGGTGATCGGGCGGCCGGGCATCATCCTGGTCGCCGAGGGCGCGCCGCAGCGAGTGAAGTCCCTTCTCGCGCAGGAGAAGAAGAAGACGGCGCGACTGGTCGGCGACACCCCGATCTACGACATCATCGTCGGCAACGACGAGGGCCAGATCCCGCTGTCGCAGCTGCAGAAGTACATGGCGAAGCTGCCGAAGAACATCGACACCAAGCGGATGGACACCATCGAGTCACGCCTGGCCGCACTCGGCACTCGCGGCGGGCCGGCGATGCCGAAGGGACCGATTCCCGGCGGCGCGAAGATGAAGGGCGTGCAGCGCACCATGCGTCGCCGCTGACGCCGGCCTCGCTGATCTCAGACGACCGAAGGCGCTCTCCGTGTGGAGGGCGCCTTCGTCGATTCCGGGACTTCGTCGCTGCTGTCAGCGGGAGCGGATCAGCATCGTGCCGGTGGCTCGGTCGTGCATGCCGCGACCGTCGTGATCGGTGATCAACGCCGGCACCACGAACACCAGCAGCACCTGCCGGGCCAGCGCCCGGACGAATCCCACCGGGACGGGGCGGTCCACGCGTGCCACGCCGATGCCGACGGCGAACTGTCCGGGCGTGAACGCGAACAGCGACACCGTGCCGACTCCGACCACGAACCACAGGATCAGTGCGACGGTGTTGATCACCCCGCCGGTCCAGTCGCCGCGGACCAGCAGCGAGGCCACGCCCACCGAGATCGCCCAGTCGATCACGAGCGCGAGCACGCGACGTCCGGAACCCGCGGCCGCACCGGGACCGCTCTCGGGCAGCCCGAGCTTCTCTCCGCGGTACCGGCCCACCTCGTGGTCGTCCTTCGGCAGGGCCGCCGTGGGGCCGGAGAGCCAGGATCCAGTCATGCGCGCCATGGGTCCAGGATAGGCGCGGACCCGACTCCTCACAGAAACGGCCTCCCCGGTGTGACGTACGTCGTTTTTCGGGACGTGTAACACTGACGAAACACAGCCTTGATTGCTGGGCAACACCGAGTCCTTACCGTCGCCTCGACGAAACCCGCCGCAATCACTACTGGCTGGGACCCAACTGAAGGAGCACAAGCGTGGCGTTCAGCACGGCCGAAGAGGTCATCAAGTACATCGCTGACGAAAAAGTCGAGTACGTGGACATCCGGTTCAGCGACCTGCCCGGCGTCCAGCAGCACTTCTCGATCCCGGCCTCCGCGTTCAACAAGGACGTCTTCGAGGATGGCCTCGCGTTCGACGGTTCGTCCGTCCGCGGCTTCCAGTCGATCCACGAGTCGGACATGATGCTCCTGCCCGACGTCTCGACCGCGCGCATCGACCCGTTCCGGCACGCCCGCACGCTGAACATGGACTTCTTCGTCCACGACCCGTTCACCCGCGAGTCCTACAGCCGCGACCCCCGCAACGTCGCGCGCAAGGCCGAGGAGTACCTGGTCAGCACCGGCATCGCCGACACCGCGTACTTCGGCGCCGAGGCCGAGTTCTACATCTTCGACTCGGTCCGCTACGACTCCGGCATGAACGGCGCGTTCTACGAGCTGGACTCCATCTCCGGCTCCTGGAACACCGGCAACGAGGTCAACGCCGACGGCAGCCCGAATCTCGGCTACAAGGTCCGCCCCAAGGGTGGCTACTTCCCCGTCGCCCCGTACGACCACTACGTCGACCTGCGTGACGAGATCTCCACCAACCTGACCAACGCGGGCTTCGAGCTCGAGCGCGGCCACCACGAGGTCGGCACCGGCGGCCAGCAGGAGATCAACTACAAGTTCAACACCCTGCTCGCGGCGGCCGACGACCTGCAGCTGTTCAAGTACATCGTCAAGAACACCTGCTGGCAGAACGGCAAGTCCGCCACCTTCATGCCGAAGCCCCTCTTCGGCGACAACGGCTCGGGCATGCACGTGCACCAGTCGCTGTGGAAGGACGGCAAGCCGCTGTTCCACGACGAGTCCGGCTACGCCGGCCTGTCCGACCTGGCCCGCTGGTACATCGGCGGCATCCTGCACCACGCACCGTCGCTGCTGGCGTTCACCAACCCGACGATCAACTCGTACCACCGCCTGGTGCCGGGCTACGAGGCCCCCATCAACCTGGTGTACAGCCAGCGCAACCGCTCCGCGGCCGTGCGCATCCCGATCACCGGCAACAACCCGAAGGCCAAGCGCCTCGAGTTCCGCGCGCCGGACTCCTCGGGCAACCCGTACCTGAACTTCGCCGCGCAGATGATGGCCGGCCTGGACGGCATCAAGAACAAGATCGAGCCGATGGCGCCGGTCGACAAGGACCTCTACGAGCTCCCGCCGGAGGAGGCCCGCAACATCCCGCAGGCCCCCACCAGCCTGAACGCCGTCATCGACCGTCTCGAGCAGGATCACGACTACCTCACCGAGGGTGGCGTATTCACCACCGACCTGATCGAGACCTGGATCTCGATCAAGCGCGAGCAGGAGATCGCCCCGGTCAACCTGCGTCCGCACCCGTACGAGTTCCAGCTGTACTACGACGTGTAAGTCGGCACCGCCGACGCGACGTGTAAGTCGTTGAACCACTGAACGCCTGACCACAACGGCGCCCCGACCTTCCGGTTGGGGCGCCGTTGTCTGTTACCTCCCGACACGCCGCTTTCACGCTTCTTTTGCGCGGAGACCGATCTGCGAGCAATGTGGTGATCGGAGAGCACGCGATCGGAGGTGTCGCCGGTGGACTTCCAGGCCTGGTGGGACTTCATGTCCGCACGCCGCAGCCAGCTGCTCACCGACTCCTATCTCCACGTCAGCGCGGTCGTGCAGTCGATCGTGCTCGCGACGATCATCGCCGTCGGCATCGGCATCCTCGTCTACCGCAGCCCGATCGGCTCCGCCGTCGCCACCGGCCTGGCCAGCACCATCCTCACGGTGCCCTCGTTCGCCCTGTTGGGTCTGCTCATCCCGATCCTCGGCCTCGGTGTGCGCCCGACCGTCACCGCACTGGTGCTCTACGGCCTGCTACCGATCATTCGCAACACCATCATCGGCCTCGCGTCGGTGGACCCGGCGATCACCGACGCCGCACGGGGAGTCGGGATGAACCGCCTGCGCGTGCTCGGACGGATCGAGATGCCGCTCGCCTGGCCGTCGATCCTGGCCGGCATGCGGGTCAGCACCCAGATGCTGATGGGAATCCTGGCGATCGCCGCCTACGCCAAGGGTCCCGGCCTCGGCAACCTGATCTTCTCCGGTCTGTCCCGAGTCGGCAGTCCGACCGCGGTGCCGCAGGCACTGACCGGGACGGTGCTCATCGTCATCCTGGCCCTGATCCTGGACGCGCTCTACGTCCTGCTCGGCCGACTCACCACCTCGAGGGGGATCCGTTGACCGACACCGCATCACGCGACGACACCGCATCGCACAACGGCCACGTGCACGGGGTCGAGATCGTGCTCGAGGACGTGGTCAAGCGCTACCCGGGGCAGGAGTCGGCCGCCGTCGACGGGGTGTCGATGACCATCCCGGCCGGAGAGACGGTGGTCTTCGTCGGCCCGTCCGGCTGCGGCAAGACCACCACGATGCGGATGATCAACCGCCTCATCGAACCCACCTCGGGCAAGATCACCATCGGCGGACGGGATGCACTGTCGATCGACCCCGACCGCCTGCGTCGCGGCATCGGCTACTCCATCCAGCAGGCCGGCCTGTTCCCGCACCTGACGGTCGCCAAGAACGTCGCTACCGTGCCCGGCCTCATCGGCTGGGACCGCAAGCACATCTCCGAGCGCACCGACGAGATGCTCGACCTCGTCGGCCTCGACCCCGACACCTATCGGGATCGGTTCCCCCGACAGCTCTCGGGAGGTCAGCAGCAGCGGGTCGGCGTGGCCCGCGCGCTGGCGGCGGATCCGCCGGTGCTGCTGATGGACGAACCGTTCGGAGCCGTCGACCCGATCACCCGCGGACTGTTGCAGGACGAGCTGATGCGCCTGCAGTCCGAACTCGGCAAGACCATCGTGTTCGTCACCCACGACTTCAACGAGGCCGTCAAGCTCGGTGACCGAATCGCCGTGCTGGGCAGCCAGTCCCACATCATGCAGTACGACACCCCGGAGGCGATCCTGGCGAATCCCGCCAACGACATGGTCGCCGGGTTCGTCGGGGCGGACGCCTCCCTCAAGCAACTGACCCTCAGCCGGGTCCGGGACGTGCGCCTGCTGCAGTGCCCGACCGCCCACGACGGCGATCCGGTCGACGAGTTCCGGCGCGCCCTGCTCGCCCGCAAACGGCAGTGGGGTCTGATCCTGGACCGCCGCGACCGCCCGATGCGCTGGGTCTCCCCCGCGCACCTGACCGGTGTGAACTCGTTGCGCGACATCGGCGATCCGGTCGGCGAGATCGTGTCCGTGCAGTCGACACTGCAGGACGCGCTCGAGGCGCTGCTCGCCGAGTCGAGCGCGTCCACCGTCGTGACGGGACTGCGCGGCGAGTACGCCGGGCTGATCACGATCGACACGCTGGTCGACGCGCTGCGCGAACTGCGTGAGGAACACGCGCACGACCACGACGACGATCTCGACGAGGCCGTCGCGAGCGGGTCGGCTCCCGACGACGTCCCGCACGGGCGGCACGAGGCACCCGAGGACACCGCGCCGTGACCGCGGGCATCGACACCAGCTCCACCGGCCGCGCGGACCGGGTCCGTCTGCTGGCGCAGCCGGTACTGGTGCTGATCCTGGTCGGCGGCGTGTTGGGCTGGGCGTTCAGCCGCGACCTCACCGCCACCCAACAGGCCAGCATCAGCGTGTCCAACCTGGCGCACCTGACCTGGCAGCACGTACTCATCACGGTCGCGGTGGTGGTGATCGTGCTGGTGCTGTCGGTACCGCTGGGCACGCTGCTGACCCGTCCCGGTTGGACCCGCCTCGCTCCGGTGTTCGTCGGGATCGCGAACATCGGCGCCGCCGCCCCCGCGATCGGCCTGCTGGTGCTGTTCTACCTCGCCACCCGGACCACCGGATTCTGGATCGGCGTACTGCCGATCGCCTTCTATTCGCTACTTCCGGTGCTGCGTAACACGATTCTGGGCTACCAGGAGGTCGACCGCACGCTGATCGACGCGGGTCGAGGCCAGGGCATGTCGGCGATGACGGTCCTGCGCCGAGTCGAGTTCCCGATGGCGGTGCCGTACATCCTCGCCGGCCTGCGCACCTCCCTGGTGCTCGCAGTCGGCACGGCCACTCTCTGCTTCCTGGTCAGTGCGGGTGGGCTCGGAATCCTCATCGACACCGGATACAAGTTGCGCGACAACGTGACCCTGGTGGTGGGCGCGGTCCTCGCGGTGTCCCTGGCGCTGCTCGTCGACTGGCTCGGCGCCCTGGCGGAGACCTACCTCGGGCCGAAGGGGTTGCGATGACCCGCCCTCGAAAGGGCCTGCTGCGCAAGGCCGTGACCTATGCAATGGTCGCGGCAACGGCGTGCGCGCTGACGTCCTGTGGGCTCGAGTCCGGAGGGGCACTCCCGTTGAAGGTCGGGCCGGGCAGCATCACGCCCGTCGAGGGACTGGACGGAGTCCCGATCACGGTGGGCTCCAAGGACTTCACCGAGCAGATCATTCTCGGGTACATCATCGAGTTCGCGCTCTCGGCCGCCGGAGCGGACGTCCGCGACCTCACCAACATCCAGGGCTCGAACAGCACCCGCGACGCACAGGTGCACGGCCAGATCGACGTCACCTACGAGTACACCGGTACCGGCTGGATCAACTACCTGGGCCACGAGCATCCGATCCCCGACCCGACCGCACAGTTCGAGGCGGTGCGCGACGAGGACCTCGCGCGCAACGGCCTGGTCTGGACCGACCCCGCACCGATGAACAACACGTACGCGCTGGCCACCAGTCGAGCGACCGCAGAGGCCACCGGGGTGCGGACGCTGTCCGAGTACGCCGATCTGGTCAAGCGCGACCCGGCGGCGGCAGCCACCTGTGTGGAGACCGAGTTCAACGTCCGCCAGGACGGCTATCCCGGCATGGCCGCGGCCTACGACTTCGATCCGGCCAAGGCGCAGAAGCAGATTCTGCAGACCGGCATCATCTACCAGGCCACCGCGGACGGCACACAGTGCAAGTTCGGCGAGGTCTTCACCACCGACGGCCGGATCATCGCGCTGGACCTGGTGCTGCTCGACGACGACCGGTCCTTCTTCCCGAAGTACAACCCCGCCCTGATCATGCGCGAGTCCTTCGCACAGGACCACCCCGAGGTCGCGCAGGTGATGGCGCCGATCTCCGCGGCGCTGACCAACCAGGAGATCACCGAGTTGAACCGCCGGGTCGACGTCGAGGGACTCGAACCCGCCGACGTGGCGCGACAATGGTTGGTGGACAAGGGTTTCGTCACCGCCGTGGACTGACCCGAACGGCCGGTAAGTGTCAGTAGCGGCGGGCGGCGTAGAACGGCATCGAGTCGAGCGGGGTCTTCTTGACCGGCTGCCCCTCGGTGGGGGCGTGTACGACCATGCCGTCGCCCGCGTACAGCCCCACGTGCTCGGCGCCGTAGAACAGCACCACGTCACCGAGTTGCAGGTCACCCCTGCCGACCGGCGCTCCCGCGTTGACCTGGTCGTACGTGGTACGCGGAACGGAGATCCCCGCCTGTCGGTACGCCCACTGGACCAGACCGGAGCAGTCGAAGGCGTTCGGGCCGGTTGCTCCCCAGACGTAGGGCGAGCCGAGCTTGGACTGGGCGGCGTCGAGCGCCTGCTGCCCATGGGTCAGCGGCGCGGCAGGTGCCGCAGGCAGACCCGGTGCGGCCGGCAGACCCGGGATCTCGAAGGCGCCCACCCCCGGGATCGTGATCGGCGCTGCCATCGCCGGAGCCGCAGGCAGTGCCAGTGCTCCGCCGGTGATCGCGGCACCGACAGCGATGACGCGAACCGATCGCCGCAGTCGGTGATCCTGCTTCGCCCTGTGCTTTGCCATGTGACCTGGTCCTCCGAGTTTCTCCGCCGGACCGGGGTGGCCTCGACTTCGAAACACAGAGTTCCTGTCGCTGGGTAACGAAACAGCGGCAGATGTACCTACAGGTATACCTGTTTCCGTTTTGCATTCGTGACACAAGCGTGGTATACGCCGTAAGGAATCGTCCCGGCGGGCACGGACACGTCGGCCGGCTACTCGCCCCCGAACACCCGCTCGACCACGGCCTTCGCCCGACGCGTCACCCGAAGGTAGTTGTCGAGGAACTCCCCCGCGTCCGCGCTGTTCCAACCGGCGACCTGCGCGACCGCCGAGAGCACCCGTCCCGGTCCGGGCAGCTGATCGGACGGCTTGCCGCGCACCAGCACCAGCGCATTGCGCGCCTTGGTGGCGGTCAGCCAGGCCTCGCGGAGCAACTCGATGTCGGTCTCGCTCATCAACTCGGCGGCACCGATCGCATCGAGCGTCTCGAGCGTCGACGTGTTGTGCAACGCCGGCACCTCGTCCGCGTGCCGCAACTGGATCAACTGCACCGTCCACTCGATGTCGGCGAGGCCGCCGCGACCGAGCTTCGTGTGCGTGGCCGGGTCGGCTCCGCGCGGCAGTCGCTCGGAGTCCACCCGCGCCTTGATCCGGCGGATCTCGCGGACCGCCGTCTCGGACACGCCGCCCTCCGGGTAGCGGATCTCGTCGATCATGTGCAGGAACCGCAGACCGAGGTCCGCGTCGCCCGCGACCGTGTGGGCACGCAGCAGCGCCTGGACCTCCCAGGCCTGGGCCCACTGCCGGTAGTAGGCCTGGTACGAGGCGAGGGTGCGCACCACCGGACCGTTGCGGCCCTCGGGGCGCAGCCCGGTGTCCACCTCGAGCGGCGGATCGGTGCTGGGAGCGCCGAGCAGTTTGCGCACCCGGTCGGCAATGGTGTTGGCCCACTTGACCGCCCGCACCTCGTCCTGGCCGGGCAGGGGCTCGCACACGAACAGCACGTCGGCGTCGGAGCCGTAGCCGAGTTCCCCGCCGCCGAGCCTGCCCATACCGATCACCGCGAAGGACGCCGGCGCGGGCTCGCCGCGCTCGGCCTCGCTGGCCCGGATCACCGCGGCCAGTGCCGCACCGAGCACCGCCGCCCACACCGAGGACAACGCGCGGCAGACCTGCGGCACGTCGAGCATGCCGAGCACGTCCGCCGAGGCCACCCGCGCGAGCTCGTGTCGACGCAGCGACCGCGCCGCCGCCACCGCCCGAGCCGGGTCGTCGTAGCGCGCCGAGGACGACAGGATGCCGCGGGCGACCTCGTCGGGGTCGTTGTCGAGCAGTCGCGGGCCGGTCGGTCCGTCGGCGAACAGCCGCAGCACGTCGGGGGCCTTGATCAGCAGATCCGGGATGTATGCCGAGGACCCGAGCACGATCATCAGTCGTTGCGCCACGGCACCCTCGTCGCGCAGCACCCGCAGGTACCAGTCCGCGTCGACCATCGCATCGGACAGTCGGCGGTACGCCAGCAGTCCGGCGTCGGGATCGGGTGTGTCGCTGAGCCATTCGAGAAGAGTCGGCAGCAGCAGGGCCTGGATGCGCCCCTTGCGCGAGGCCCCACCGGTGAGCGCCTTGAGGTGGCCGAGGGCGTTCTCGGGCGCCGTGTAGCCGAGGGCCGCGAGCTGACGGGTCGCCGCGTCCGGGCTCAGCCGGATCGCGTCCTTGTCCAGGCGCGCAACCGATTCCAGCAGCGGGCGGTAGAACAGCTTGGCGTGCAGTCGACGGATCCGCAGCGCGTTGCGCTTGACCTCGGCATTGAGCACGCCGAGCGAGTCGGTGCGACCGTCCGGACGCATGTGGGCGGCGCGGGCGAGCCAGCGCAGTCCCTCCTCGTCGTCGGCGGGCGGCAGCGTGTGCGTGCGCTTGAGCTTCTGCAGCTGCAGTCGGTGCTCGATCAGTCGCAGGAACTCGTACGACGCAGTCAGATTCGCGGCGTCGTCGCGGCCGACGTAGCCGCCCGCGGCGAGCGCGGTCAGTGCATCGATGGTGCTCTGCACCCGTAGCGACTCGTCGGCCCGGCCGTGCACCAATTGCAGGAGCTGGACCGCGAATTCGACGTCCCGCAGGCTGCCGCGCCCGAGCTTGATCTCGCGCTCGCGCAGCTCCGGCGGGACCATCTCCTCGACCCGGCGACGCATCGCCTGGAGGTCGGTGACGAAGTCGTCGCGCTCCGAGGCGGTCCACACCATCGGGTTCAGCGCGTCGACGTACCGCTTCCCCAGTTCGAAGTCGCCGGTGGCGGGGCGCGCCTTGAGCAGCGCCTGGAACTCCCACGTCTTGGCCCAGCGCTTGTAGTAGGCCACATGCGATTCGAGGGTGCGCACCAGCTCGCCGCGCTTGCCCTCGGGCCGCAGCGCGGCGTCGACCTCGAAGAACGCGGACGAGCCCACTCGCATGAGTTCACCGGCGAGCCTGCTGGTGGACGCGTCGGACGGTTCGGCGACGAAGACCACGTCCACGTCACTGACGTAGTTCAGTTCGCGGGCACCGCATTTGCCCATCGCGATCACCGCGAGCCGGGCCGGGCACGGCCCGTCCGGGTAGATCGTCGCCACCGCGACCGCCAGCGCCGCGGTGAGCGCCGCGTCGGCCATGTCGGAGAGCTGGTGGCCGACGGTCTGGTACGGCAGTACCGGTTCGTTCTCGACGACGGCCGCCAGGTCCGCCGCCGCCAACACCATCAACTGGTCGCGGTACGTCTTGCGCAACGCGGCGACCGCTGCGGGGCCGGTGACCCCCGCCCGGTAGACCAGATTCGTCGGGGAGGCCGACCCGTCGGGCTCGGCCTCGACCGCGGCGAGCAGTTCGTCGGTGAGTTCCTTCCGGGAGGGCAACCCCTTGTCCCCGCGCAGCAGTCGCCAACCGGACGGATTCGCCACGAGGTGATCGGCGAACGCGCTCGAGGCACCGATCACCCCGAGCAGTCGGCCGCGCAGCGCACTGTCGCCGCGCAGCGCGGAATCGAGCTCGGCCCAGTCGTCGCCGAGTCCGTCGCGCAGGCGGACCAGGGTGCGCAGTGCCAGGTCCGCATTCGCAGCCCGGGACAGCGACCAGAGCAGTTCGACGCTCTCGGTGTTGACCCAGCCCAGCGCGGCCAAACCCTCGGGCGCGGTCGGTTCGACCAGGCCGAGGCGGCCTGCTCCGGGGATCGTCGAGCGAGCAGTAGGCGGCTTGACCATCGGCGATCTACAGACCGAGGTAGGTCTCGAGCTCGAACGGCGTCACCCGACTGCGGTAGTCCTCCCACTCCCGCCGCTTGTTGCGCAGGAAGAAGTCGAACACGTGCTCGCCCAAGGCCTCCGCGACCAGTTCGGAGCGCTCCATCTCGCGCAGCGCCTCGTCGAGGCTGCCGGGCAGCTCCTTGTAGCCCATCGCGCGACGCTCCGCGGAGGTCAGCGACCACACGTCGTCCTCGGCCTCCGGCGGCAGTTCGTAGCCCTTCTCGATGCCGCGCAGGCCGGCGGCCAGGAGCACCGCGAAGGACAGGTAGGGGTTGCAGGCCGAGTCTGGGCTGCGGATCTCGACGCGGCGCGAGGACGCCTTGTTCGGGGTGTACATCGGCACCCGGATGAGCGCGGACCTGTTCGACGGTCCCCAGGAAGCGGCGGTCGGGGCCTCGCCGCCGTGGATGAGCCGCTTGTACGAGTTCACCCACTGGTTGGTCACGGCGCTGATCTCGCCGGCGTGCTCGAGAATGCCCGCGATGAACGCCTTGCCGGTGTCCGAGAGCTGCATCGGGTCGTCCGGGTTGTGGAAGGCGTTGTTCTCGCCCTCGAACAGGCTCATGTGGGTGTGCATCGCCGAGCCGGCCTGATCGCTGAACGGCTTGGGCATGAACGTCGCCCGCACGCCCTCGGCGATCGCGACCTCCTTGACCACGTAGCGGAAGGTCATCACGTTGTCGGCCATCGACAGCGCATCGGCGTACCGCAGGTCGATCTCCTGCTGTCCGGGCGCGGCCTCGTGGTGGCTGAACTCCACCGAGATGCCCATCGACTCGAGCGCGTCGATCGCATGCCGGCGGAAGTTCGGCGCGGAGTCGTGCACGGCCTGGTCGAAGTAGCCGCCGTTGTCGGCGGGGATCGGCACGCTGCCGTCGTACGGACCGTTCTTCAGCAGGAAGAACTCGATCTCGGGGTGCACGTAGCAGCTGAAGCCGAGGTCGCTGGCCTTGCCCAGCTGGCGACGCAGCACGTGCCGCGGGTCGGCCCACGACGGCGTCCCGTCCGGCATCGCGATGTCGCAGAACATGCGCGCCGAGTGCTGGGCCCCGTCCTTGTGCTCCCACGGCAGGATCTGGAAGGTCGACGGGTCCGGCTTGGCGACGGTGTCCGCCTCCGAGACGCGCGAGAATCCCTCGATGGCCGAACCGTCGAACCCGATGCCCTCGCTGAAGGCACCCTCGAGCTCGGCCGGGGCGATCGCCACGGACTTGAGGTAGCCGAGCACGTCGGTGAACCACAGTCGAACAAAACGGATGTCGCGTTCTTCGAGGGTCCGAAGCACGAATTCCTTTTGGCGATCCATGTCCGCGAGAGTAGGCAAAGTCCGTTAAATCTGTGTTACATCGTGAAATCGGTTACTAACACGTGAGGTCGGGCCGCGGCGCCGTGAGGTTGATCAGGTACTCGACCACCGGGTCGTCGACGCAGGCGACCCCGCTGAGCGCCACCGTGTGCTGGGTGCCGCGATAGGTGATCAGCGATGCCCCGAGCTGCTTGGCCAGGTCCACTCCCGCCTGGTACGGCGTCGCCGGGTCCTCGGTCGTCGAGACCACCACGACCTGCGGCAGTCCCGCCGCCTCGATGGTGTGCGGATTCCCGGTGTGCGGCACCGGCCAGAACGCGCACGCGTCGAGTGGAGCGTTGCCTGTCCCGCGACCGTCGTCGAGGAACGGCGCCGCCTTCCGGTACGCCGAGTCCCCCGCGCCCGCCTCGGCGCGGTCGGTGACCGGCGGGTCGTCGACGCAGCGGATCGCGTTGAAGGCGTCGTTGATGTTGCTGTACTTGCCGTCGTCGGCGCGACCCTCGTACTGGTCGGCCAGCAGAAGCAGGCTGTCGCCACGTCCGTCGGCCAGCGCCGACAACCCACTGCGCAACGCGCCCCAGAGGTTCGGCGAGTACAGCGCCTGCTGGACGCCGGTCGTCGCGTCCTTGTAGCTCAGTCCGCGGGGATCGGTGGTCGCGGCGGGATGGTCGACCAGGGGATCGAGCAGTGCCCGCAGCCGCGCGACCGCCTGACCCGGGTCGGCGCCGAGCGGGCACTGGGACTTCGTCACGCAGTCCGCGACGAACGCGTCGAACGCCTCCTGGAACCCGCCCGCCTGCAGCACCGTCTCCTGGACCGGGTCCTGCGCCGGGTCGATCGCACCGTCGAGCACCAGCGCCCGCACGTTGGCGGGAAAGGTCTCCGCGTAGGTGGACCCGAGCCGGGTCCCGTACGAGAACCCGACGTACGTCAGCTTCTCGTCGCCGAGCACCGACCGGATGACGTCCATGTCCCGCACCACCTCGCGCGTACCCACGTGGGCGAGGAACCCGGCCCCCGAGCGCTGGGCACACTTGCTGGCGTAGTCGGTGTTGCGGGCCTCGGTCTTCGCGATCCCGGCCGGGCTCATGTCCACGTCCGGCTCGGCGCGAACCGCGTCGGACTCGGCGTCGGTCAGGCAGCGGATCTGCGGGGTCGACGCGCCGATCCCGCGCGGGTCGAAGCCGATCACGTCGAATCGCGCGGCGAGGTCGGTGTCCTCGCCCGTGGTCGCGAGGGACAGCCCCGACGCCCCCGGCCCACCCGGGTTGACCAGCATCGAGCCGATCTTGTCGCCGGTCGCGGGGTTGCGCGAGATCGCGATCTCGGCGGTGTCGCCGGTCGGGTTGTCGTAGTCCACCGGGACGGTGACGCGGGCGCACTCGAGCCGGCTGGCCAGCGGACCGTCGGTCTCGAACTCCTCGCACGACCCCCACTGCGGTACCTGCGTGTAGAACTTCTCGAGCCCGGCCGGGACCACCCCGGCGCCCGGCTCGAAGTCCCCCGCCGGGCGCTGCTGCGCGGTCCCGGTGGTCGCGCCGGTGGCCGACCCGTCGACGGCGCTTCCGCAGCCGGCGACCAGCGCCGCGGCGAGCGCTCCCGTGGCCAGGACGAGGGGCAGGCGGCGGTTCGGCGGCATTGGTCGATGGTGCCACGGGTTGCTGAGGATCCCCTGGGAGCGGCTCGTGGCGGACCTGCCGACCCATTTCGGAAGCGTCGGCCCCGGATTCCGGGGCTCAGCCTTCCCAATCGCACACAGGTAGGAACCGGGGACGGTCCGACCGACGTCCAAGACCGCATGACTCCCACTGCAGTGCACGCCATGATGGCGAAGCAGGACGGCATCGTCACGTTGGATCAGGCACTCGCGGCGGGGATGAGTCGAACCGCAGTCGACCGCCGGGTCAGCGGCGGGAGCTGGCGCCGCCTGCACCTAGGCGTGTACCTGCACGCCGACCGTCCACTCACCCACGCCGCGCGGCTGCGAGCAGCCGTGTTCGCCGCAGGTCCGGGCGCGGCGGCCAGCGGCACCAGCGCGGCCTGGTGGCTCGGCCTCACCGACCGGCCACCCACGGACGACTGCGTCACCATTCCTCGCGCCCGCGTCGTGAAGAACCGAGCGGGACTCCGTGTCCGCAGGCGCGACCTCGACTGGACCGACGTCGGAACGGTGCGCGGCCTACGGATCACCGAACTGCCCCTGACCGTCCTGGAAGCGGCCGTCGAACTCCGCGACGGCTCGGTCCTGATGGACCGCGCACTGCAACGACACACGACGTTGCCCATCCTCGAGGCGGTGCACGAACGACATCGCGGACGCCGCGGATCCTCCGCCGCCGCTCGACTGCTGCGGTCAGCAGGCGAGGGCGGGCACAGTGAGGCGGAACGGATGCTGCTGCGATTGCTCCGGGCAGCGGGCCTGACCGGGTGGCGTCCACACGTGTGTAGCTGCGGGTACGAGATCGACGTCGCGTTCGTCCGCGGCCGGATCGCGATCGAAGTCGACGGCTGGGCCTGGCACCGTGACGTGACCCGGTTCAACGACGATGCGAAGCGCCAGAACCGCCTGATCAACTCCGGCTGGCACGTGCTGCGGTTCACATGGCACCAGCTCCGACTCGAACCCGACCTGGTGATCGCGCAGATCACCGAGGCGCTCGGCGACCGCGCCAGGCTGATTCGGGAAGCCTGAACCCCGGTTTCCGGGGCCCAGGCTTCCCGAAACCCTCCCTGCCGGGTGTGACCAATTGCACCGCCGGCGCCGCAACCCGAAATGGCAGACTGAGCGTGTCATCACCCACAACCCGGGGACCCGCACTGGGCCTCGAGGCACGAAAGGGACCCTGATGTCCGACAACACTGCGTCCTTGTACGGTTCCGCGCCCGCTCAGCCGGCCGCGAAGCGAACCAAGATCCGCACCCACCACCTGCAGGCCATGAAGGCCGAGGGCGAGCGCTGGGCCATGCTCACCGCCTACGACTACTCGACCGCCCGGATCTTCGAGGAGGCGGGCATCCCCGTTCTGCTCGTCGGGGACTCGGCCGCGAACGTGGTCTACGGCTACGACACCACCGTGCCGGTCACCATCGACGAACTGATCCCGTTGGTCCGCGGGGTGGTCCGGGGCGCCCCGAACGCGCTGGTCGTGGCCGACCTGCCGTTCGGCAGCTACGAGTCCTCCCCCGAACAGGCCCTCGCGACGGCCACCCGGTTCATGAAGGAGGGCCTCGCGCACGCCGTGAAGCTCGAGGGCGGCGAGCGCGTCGCCCCGCAGATCGCCGCGATCACCGCGGCCGGAATCCCGGTCATGGCGCACGTCGGCTTCACCCCGCAGTCCGTCAACAGCCTCGGCGGCTTCCGCGTGCAGGGCCGCGGCGACGGCGCCGAGCAACTGGTCGCCGACGCCATCGCGGTCCAGGAGGCGGGTGCGTTCTCCGTGGTCATGGAAATGGTGCCGGCCGAGATCGCCGGGCAGGTCACCCGGAAGCTGACGATCCCGACAGTCGGCATCGGCGCGGGCGTCGAGTGCGACGCGCAGGTCCTGGTCTGGCAGGACATGGCCGGCTACACCAGCGGCAAGACCGCGAAGTTCGTCAAGAAGTTCGCCGCTGTCGGCGACGAACTGCGCGGGGCGGCCGCCGCCTACGCCGCCGAGGTTCGCGCGGGCACCTTCCCCGCCGAGGAACACAGCTTCTGATCGCGGCGCGCTCGCGCCGCCGTTCCCCGGCCGGATGGCACACTCGGAGTGTGTTCACCCGACCGGGGAACTTGTTCCGCCTTCCACTGACATCCGCCGACAGACAGGGTGCCCACATGTCCTACCGCCGTATCGCGTTCGCCGTCGCCGGTGCCGCCGCCGTCCTCGCGGTCACCGCCGGATGCGCCGGCGACCCGGCGCCCACCCCGGCACCGAGCGGCAGCGACCACGCGCTGCCCGGCACGACCTCTCCCGGCTCGACCGGCACCGCGGACGTCGAGGGTGTGACGGCCGCGCAGGCGGCCAAGCTGTGCTCGGACATGCAGGCACAGTTGCAGAACTGGCGGACCTACACCCCGACGATCGGCAAGGGCGGGTTGAACACCGTCGTCGGCACCTGGGCCGCGCAGAACGGCATCAACATGATCGACCTGATCGCGCACAAGTCCCGGATCGACGCGATCACCCAGGCGAACTGCGCCGACGTCCGGCAGGGCGCGATGTACGCGCTCGAGATTCCCGACCTCGCCGCCGGGCTGATCGGGTTCTGACGGCCGTGCGGGCACCGTACCCGGCGATCGAGCCGTACGAGTCCGGTCTGCTCGACGTCGGCGACGGCCAACGGATCCACTGGGAGGTCTGCGGCAGTCCCGACGGCAAGCCAGTGGTGTTCCTGCACGGCGGCCCGGGCGGCGGCATCCACGAGGAGCACCGGCGCTTCTTCGACCCGGACGCCTACCGGATCGTGCTGTTCGACCAGCGTGGCTGCGGGCGTTCGACGCCGCACGTCGCGGACGGTGCCGACCTCTCGGTGAACACCACCGGCCACCTGATCGGCGACATCGAGGCCCTGCGTGAGCATCTCGGCGTCGAACGGTGGCAGGTGTTCGGCGGGTCGTGGGGTTCGACGCTGGCGTTGGCCTACGCGCAGACCCATCCGGACCGAGTGACCGAGATTGTGCTGCGCGGGGTGTTCCTGTTGCGCCGCAGCGAGATCGACTGGTACTACAACGGCGGCGCGAGCGCGATCTACCCCGACCTGTGGGAGGGTTTCCTGGCCCCGGTCCCGGAATCCGAGCGCGCCGGCGATCTCGTCGAGGCGTACCACCGACTGCTGCACTCCCCCGACCCTGACGTCGCGCTGAACGCGGCGGTCGCGTGGTCGGCCTGGGAGGGTGCGACGAGCGCGCTGCTACCGAAACCCGAACACGTCGAGCAGAACTCGCAGTCACGCTTCGCGTTGGCGTTCGCGCGGATCGAGAACCACTACTTCCGCCACCGCGGCTTCCTCGACGAGGGCCAACTGCTGCGCGACATCGACGCGATCGCCTCGATACCGGCGGTGATCGTGCAGGGACGCTACGACGTGGTGTGTCCCGCCACCAGCGCCTGGGCCCTGCACCGGGCGTGGCCGTCGGCACGCCTCGTCATCGTCGACGACGCGGGCCACGCGGCCGGCGAGCCCGGCATCACCCATCACCTCGTGGAGGCGACCGACAGCTTCCGCGGGCGTTGACGCCGAGGCCGTGCGGCACCGCCGCCGGTGCGGTAGACCTGAGGACATGGGGAACGCACGAAAGCGGGCCGACGCCGACGCCGTGCTGGACTCGGTCCGCCGCCACAGCGAGCGCCTGACGACGCTCGCCGACCCGGTTCGCCGGGACGAGCCGGACGCGGTGCACCAGATGCGAGTGGCGACCCGCCGGTTGCGCAGCGTGCTCGGCACCTACGACTCGGTGTTCGCGCGCCCGCTCGCGAATCCGGTTCGGGCCGAACTGCGATGGCTCGGCACCGTTCTCGGCGACGCGCGCGACGAGGAGGTGCTGGCCGAGCGGTTCGACGCGCTGCTGGCGGCGCAGCGAGCCGAACTGGTCCGGGGTCCCGTGCGGCACCGGCTCGTGGCCGCCCACCGGACGGGCTACCGCACCGCGCACGAGGAGGTGGTCGCCGCACTCGACGAATCGCGCTACCGGGACCTGCTCGCCGCCCTGGGCGAGCTGTGCACCGGACGGCGACCGTCCGGGAACGGGTCGGTCGCGAAGTCGCTGCGGAGGGCGTACCGGCGACTCGACCGGGCCGGCCGCGACGCCGGGCTGCGACGCGGCTCGAGGGAGTCGGGTCGTCAGCCGGAGCCGGAGCTGGTGCACGCGGTCCGCAAGCGCGCCAAGGCGTTGCGGTACGCGGCCGAAGCCGTCGCGGACAGCCGCCCGAAAGTGGTCCGGGTCGCGGCCGCCGCCGAGGACCTGCAGACAGTGCTCGGCGAGCACCAGGACGCGGTGGTCGCGCAGCGCCACCTCCTCGCCGCAGCGGACCGGGCCCGGGCGGCCGGCGAGGACACCTTCACCTACGGACTGCTCACCGCGGACGAGGCCGAGCGGGGACGGTCGGCGCGCACCGCCGCGCGCGATCGCCTGCGGTCCGTCAGGAAGCGGAGGGACCTGCTGTAGCCGGATACCCGAACGTGACGGTGCGCGCGGCCACGTCCGCCCTCTCGAGGCGCACCGTCACCGTCTCGCCCTCCGGTGGCCCGCCGGCACACTTGGCGATCACCGCGGGCTGTGCGGCGAACACCTCGGCGTCCCGCTTGCCCTCCGCGCCGCGCAGGACCACCGCCTCGAAGTGCTCGCCCTCGCGACCGGCGAGCAGGGTCGCCTCGGTCAGGTCCACACCGGCCCGGTCCACCTTGTTCGCCAGCGAGTCCGACCCCCGCATCACTTCGGGCAAGGTCGGGAGGGCGTCGCGAACCCACTGCGGCACTTCGGTTCCCGCGCAGATCGCGAGGCACACCTCGGTGCTGAACCGGTCCGACAGTCGGCGCAGCGGCGCCGTGACGTGCGCGTACGGGGCACCGATGCCGGCATGGTCCACGAGTTCGGGGACCGTGCCGTCGAAGGCTGCGTAGTCGGCTCCGCGCAACAGCGAGGTGGCCTCGCTCATCACGACCAGCGTGCTCGGGCTGCTCGGGGTGAGCCGGGCCAGGAGCGCACCGACCGGCATCGACGCCGGCCAGTCGATCCCGAGTGCCCGCGCCGTACCGCGCAGGGTGCGGATCGCGGATTCGGCCGGCGGCGGCAGCGTCCGGAGCAGCCCGACCCGGGCGTCGATCATCAACCGCGCCGCGCACATCCCGGTCAGCAGCGAGACCTCGGCGTTCCAGTCGTCGGCCTCGGTGCGCGGATGCAGCTCGAGGCGGAAGCCGTCGCCGTCGGACGCCACCTCCTGCTCGGGCAGCTTGAGTTCGATCGCGCCGCGCTCGAGTGCGGAGGCGAGGCGCAGCTTGCCGAACTCGGGCAGCGCGGCGATCGACGGGTGCAGGGAACCGGACTCCGAGTCGGCCTGCACGCCCGCGTAGTCGAAGCGCGCGACCGAACGGACAAGCGCGCGGGTCACTTCGAACGTCACCGGCTCGGCACGCTCGTCCAGGTCGATCCGCCACAGCGCCGCCGGACGCGTCTGTCCGGGCAGCAGACTCGCCGTGCCCTCCGACAGGATGCGCGGGTGCAGCGGCAGCGAACCGTCGGGCAGGTAGAAGGTCTGGCCGCGACGCCGGGTCTCGCGATCGAGGTGACCACCGGGCACGACCACCGCGGCGACGTCCGCGATCGCGTAGTGCAGCACGAAGCCGGTCGGGGTGCGTTCCAGGTGCAGCGCCTGGTCGAGGTCCATCGACGTCGGCGGGTCGATGGTCACGAGCGCGAGGTCGGTCCGGTCGGTTCGGGTTTCCGCGCACCGGTCCGTCGCCGCCTCGGCCTCGGCGAGTGCGCCGGCCGGGAAGTCGGCAGTCAGCGAGAAGTCGGCCCGGATCGCGCCGAAATCGATTCCGCGCGCAGAGATACGAGTCATCACGAGTGCCGAGCCTATGGCCGGGACGATCAGTTGTTCCAGTCGTCGTCGGACTTGTCCGCCGCCTTGTTGCGTTCGGCGGCGATCTCGAGGGCTCGGGCCGCGGTGGCCCGGTCCGGATAGGGACCCATTCGGTCGACGCCGCGGGCCTCCTTGCCCTGCCGGACGGAACCGTCGGAGATGCAGTAGAACCAGAGGTGGTCGTCGTCGGTCATGGTTTTCAGTGTGCCCGCTGGAGGACCGCCGGGCCATCCGAATCGACACGCTGAAACCAATTCTGGGACTTCCCTTGAGGACGGCTCACAACCGTGAGATTCTTACCCGGCAGCGAGCCACGGTCAGCCGGATTCGGACCCGTGGCTATTGCCGTTTCCGGATTCGCTGTATCGCACCCCCCGCACGAAGGAGAAACCCCCGCATGGCCCCCATGTCCTACCTTCTCTACGACGCACTGCTCCCGCACCTCGGCGACGAGGACGCAAAGCACTGGGCAACCCTCCTGGTGATCAACCCGGTCGGCCCCGGGGAGTAGAGACCCCACACGCTGCGCCTCAATGCCCCCGTCCGGTTCAGACGGGGGCATTGACGTTGTCGCGGCCGCGTCCCGCATCCGCTTCACAGCGGGCTCACAGCACCCGGCCCGATACTGGCGTCATGTCGACGATCAACGGACTTCCCGCACACGTCCTGCTCGTCCATTTCGTCGTGGTGCTCGCACCGCTGACCGCGATCCTGCTGATCCTGTGCAGTGCGTGGCCCGCCGCGCGCCGGCGGCTCGTGTGGCCGACCCTGGCGCTCGCGGCGGTGACCACTGCGCTCACCCCACTCACGACCGACGCCGGTGAATGGCTCGAGCGGCACGTCGACCGCACGCCGGCGGTGCACACTCACACCGACCTGGGCGACACGATGATCTACTTCTCGGTCGCCCTGCTCGCGACAGCCGTGGTGATGGCGATCGTGCACGTCCGCGAGCAACGCTCTGGTGCCGCGGGGCGGGTCGTGACCGCAGTCGTCGTGGCGGTCGCACTGCTCGCGGGCGTGTCGACGATCGTGCAGGTCTACCGGATCGGTGAGTCGGGCACGCGAGCGGTGTGGGGCGATCAGGTGAGCGCGACGGCGACGACGGAGCACCCGCGGTAACGCCGGCAGGCGCACCCGACGGGGTCGGGTTCGCGTGGGGCGGACGAGTTGGTCTGTAAGCCGGATCCTGTTCCCGGCGCCGTGAAGCGCCGGGCGGCGACCATCCATCTGGGCACACCGTCGCCGGGTACCTCGAGCGGTCCACCCGCAGGCTCGGGCGAGCAGCCCTCGAACACCTGCGCAGCCGCACCTTCGAGAAGGTGCGGCCTTCGACCTTGCTCCGGGCGGGGTTTACCTAGCCACCCCAGTCACCTGGGGTGCTGGTGCGCTCTTACCGCACCGTTTCACCCTCACCGGCACCACGCCCCGAAAGGCGCGGGCCGGCGGTCTGTTTTCTGTGGCACTGTCCCGCGGGTCACCCCGGGTTGCCGTTAGCAACCGCCCTGCTCTGTGGAGTCCGGACTTTCCTCGGCGCGAGGCCTGCACGCTCACGCGCACGGTTCCCCTCGCCGCGGCCGCCCGACCAACTCGTCCGCCGGTCCAGACTACTGGGTCACCGCTAGGCTCTGCGCCATGGCTCGATACGTAGCGCTGTTGCGCGGTGTCAACGTCGGTGGCATCAACATCAAGATGGCCGACCTGAAGGCGGCGATCGTCGCCCTCGGCCTCGCGAACGTCAAGACCGTGCTCGCGTCCGGCAACGTCGTGTTCGACACGGACCGAACCGATTTCGCGGGCCTCAAGTCCGACATCGAGAGCTGCCTGCGCCGGACGTTCGGCTACGAGGCGTGGATCGTGCTGCTCGACCAGCCGACGCTCGCGCGGATCGTCGAGGACTTCCCGTTCGAGGCCGATCGCGAGGGCTGGCATCCGTACGTGCTGCTCTCCTCCGACCCGGCCGCGCTCGACGAGCTGTACGCGAACGCCGAGACGCTCGAACTCGCCCCGGGCGAACGCGTCCAACTGGGCGACGGGGTGCTGTACTGGCACGTCGAACGCGGCCAGACCCTCGACAGCCCGTTCGGCAAGAGCACAGGCAAGGCGAAGTACAAGTCCAGCACCACGAATCGGAACCTGCGCACTCTGCGCAAGCTGCTCTGACGGCGTGCCGCCTGGAATACTCGCCCGGTGATCGTCGTGGTGGCCGTCCTGGTCGCATTGGTGCTCGCGGCCGCCATCGCGCGGCCGCACGGACTGCCCGAGGTGGCGGTCGCGGCGCCGGCGGCCGTCGTCGTGCTGGCCATCGGCGCCCTCTCCCCCGCCGAGGCCCTCGACCAGCTCCGGGCGCTCGGGCCGACGGTCGCGTTCCTCGCGGCGATCCTGGTGCTCGCGCACCTCGCCGATGCGTGCGGGGTGTTCCGTTGGACGGCCGCACTGCTGCGCGCGGGCGCGACCGGTAGTCCGACGCGACTGCTCGCTCTGGTGTTCGCCGCGTGCGCGGTGACCACCGCGGTACTGAGCCTCGACGCGACGGTGGTACTGCTGACCCCAGCGGTGCTGGCCACCGCCGTCTCGATGGGGGTGTCGGCACGCCCGGCGAGTTACGCGTCAGCGCACCTTGCCAATTCGGCGTCCACATTGATGCCGGTGTCGAATCTGACCAATCTGCTTGCCTTTTCGGCGACCGGACTGGGCTTCGCCCATTTCACCGCGCTGATGGCGTTGCCCTGGGTCGTCGCGATCGGTCTGGAGTTCGCGGTGGCGCGGCTGTTCTTCGCCCGCGAACTGCGTGGCACGGCAACGACTCCCCCGCCTCCCGCCGGAACGCGACCGGTGCCCGCACCGCGCTGGGCGTTGGCGGTGCTGGCGCTGACCCTGGCCGGCTTCGCGCTGTCCGGGTTGCTCGGTGTGGCGCCGGTGTGGTGTGCGGTGGCCGGGGCCGCGCTGCTGGCGGTCCCGGCGCTGCGGGAGGGTCGGACGAGGCCGCGTCGCCTGCTGGCCGCGGCCGATCCCTTTTTCCTGCTGTTCGTACTCGCGCTGGGTGTGGTGGTCGCCCCGCTCACCGGCGGCGCGGTCGGCGACTGGCTGGCGGGTCTGCTGCCGACCGGCGAGTCCTTCGGCGCGCTGCTGCTCATGGCGGTGGTGGCGGCGGCGGCCGCGAATCTCGTCAACAACCTGCCCGCCACCCTGCTACTGATCGCGGCCCTCGGCCCCGCGGCGCCGACGGGCCTGCTGCTGGCGATGCTGATCGGGGTGAACCTCGGCCCGAACCTCACCTACACCGGATCGCTGGCGACCATGTTGTGGCGACGCGTGGTCGCCCGCGCCGGCCAGCCCGCGGAGATCGGCACCTTCACCCGGTTGGGCCTGGTGACGGTTCCGCTGACGCTGGTCGGCGCGGTCGCCGCGCTGTGGCTCGTCACGCGCTGACGCGCCCGTGCGCGGCGTTCACCCCTGCTGGGGTGCACGCCGCGCACAGTCGCCGAAGGCGCTCTCACACGGTCGCGGGCACCTTCTCGCCGACCGACCGCTCGGCGACGGCACGCTCCTCCGCGTCCTCCTCGATGTCCTCCTCCGCGAACGGGTCACCGTTCCGGGGCGCGTTGTAGAGACCCTCGTCCAGGATCCCCTCCCGCTTGGCGACGATCACCGGGACCAGCGCCTGGCCGGTGACGTTGACCGCGGTGCGGCCCATGTCGACGATCGGCTCGACCGCCAGCAACAGTCCGACTCCCGCGAGCGGCAACCCGAGGGTGGACAGGGTCAGCGTCAGCATCACGGTTGCGCCGGTGGTGCCCGCCGTGGCGGCGGACCCGATCACCGACACCACGACGATCAGCAGGTAGTCGGTCAGGCTCAGGTCCAGGCCGTAGAACTGGGCGACGAAGATTGCGGCGATGGCCGGGTAGATCGCGGCGCAGCCGTCCATCTTGGTGGTCGCACCCAACGGCACGGCGAAGGACGCGTACGCCCGCGGCACGCCGAGGTTGCGCTCGGTGACCCGCTCGGTGAGCGGCAGGGTGCCGATCGAAGAGCGCGACACGAAACCGAGCTGGGTCGCGGGCCACACCCCGGAGAAGAACCTGCGCACCGAAAGGCCGTGCGCGCGAATCAGAATCGGGTAGACGACGAGGAAGACCAGGGCCAGGCCGATGTAGATCGCGGCGGTGAACCAGCCGAGCTGGCCGATCGCGTCCCAGCCGTAGGTGGCGACGGCCTTGCCGATCAGCGCCGCGGTACCGATCGGAGCGATCCGGATGATCCACCACAGCACCTTCTGCACGATCGCGAGCAGCGACGCGTTGAGCTTGAGGAACGGCTCCGCCTTCTCCCCGACCTTGAGCGCGGCGATACCGATCGCGATGGCGATGACCAGCAACTGCAGCACGTTGAAGCTGAGCGAGGTGGTGCCGGTCAGCGCGGTCACCTTGTCCCCGACGACGTCGCCGGCGGTCACCGTGGTCTTGGCTCCGAGTGCGAGGAAGTTCTGCGGCACCAGTCCGGTGAGGAACGCCCACCAGGAGCCCGAGCTCTTCGGCGCGGCCGCCGCGCCGGCGTCGACGGTGGTGTTCGAACCGGGATGCATCACCAGGCCGACCGCGATCCCGATGACGACGGCGACGAAGGCCGTGATCGCGAACCACAGCAGGGTCTGGACGGCGAGGCGGGCGGCGTTGGCGACCTGACGCAGGTTCGCGATGGAGCTGACGATCGCGGTGAACACGAGCGGGATCACCGCGACGGTGAGCAGTGCGACGTAGCTCGATCCGACTGTGGTGAGTGTGCTCGCGAGCCAGTTCGGGTTGCCGTCGTCGGCCTTGGGCATGGAGCGGGCGAGCAGTCCGATCAGGACTCCGGCGACGAGGCCGATGACGATCTGGGTGCCGAACGAGGTTGCCCAGGCGGGCAGGCGCCGACGAGCGGCGGTGGGGGCCGACATGGATGCGGGCCTTTCACTTCGGGGGCGCAGCAGCAGGCACGCTCGAGGTGAGCGTGGGGTGCGCGAGGATGGCTGACGGGGGACGTCCGGCGACGGGTGGCCGGGGGTCAGCGCATACAGACAGCGCTCGACTGCAGACAGTTGTCGACATAGCGTCGACTGGTCAGCAGCGAGTTCACCCGAGAGATGTTACTCCTGCTAAAAATGGCGCTCCGCGACTGTGCGCGATTTGTACCCCAACCGGGGTAAACCGCGCGCACGGGCGGCGAAGCCGCCCCTACAGGTGCGAGGTGTCGTTGACCAGGCGTACCGAGGCTCCACCATCGGGGTAGAACTCGGCGATCGAGAGCGATGCGAGATCGAGGTGAAGGCGGTACAGCAACGACGGCCCGACGTCGAGCGCCAACTGCAGCAGCGTCTTGATCGGCGTGACGTGCGAGACGACCAGCACGTTCTGCCCCGGGTAGTCGCGGGTCAGGTCGGCACGCACACCCTCCACGCGGCCGCGGACCTCGTCGAAGCTCTCGCCCCCCGGCGGGCGCAGCGAGGTGTCGGTGAGCCAGCGACGGTGCAGGTCCGGGTCGTGCTCGGACGCCTCGGCGAAGGTCAAACCCTCCCACTGTCCGAAGTCGGTCTCGGTCAGCCCATCGTGCACCGTGACCGGCAGGCCCAGCGCCGACGCCGCCGCCGCCGCGGTCTGGCGGGCCCGGCCCAGCGGCGACGACACGACGGCCGCGATGCCACCGCGCTCGGCGAGCCGGGTCGCGGCGGAGCCGGCCTGCGCGAGCCCGAGCTCGGTCAGCTGCGGGTTGCCGCGGCCCGAATACCGACGCTCCACCGAGAGCGGGGTCTGGCCGTGCCGGAGCAGCAGCAGTCGGGTCGGCTTGCCCAGTGCGCCAGTCCAACCCGGCGCCGACGGCTGCGCCGGAGCCGGAGCTGCGGCGGTCGCGGGCGCGGTCCGAGCCAGGTCGGCGGGCGCGAGCCCGTCCATCGCCTCGTTCGCCAGCCGGTCCGCGTGCGAGTTCTCCGCGCGCGGAATCCAGGTGTAGGTCACCGAGTCGAACCCCGCGGCCAACTCCCCGGCGCGGCGGGCGAGCGGAATCATGTCCGGATGCTTGACCTTCCAGCGTCCCGACATCTGCTCGACGACGAGCTTGGAGTCCATCCGGACCGACACCGCGCGCGCGCCGAGTTCGGCGGCGGCGGTCAGTCCGGCGATCAGTCCGCGGTACTCGGCGACGTTGTTGGTCGCGATCCCGATGTCCTCGTTGCGCTCGGCCAGCACCGCCCGGTCGGTGGCGTCGAACACGACCGCGCCGTAGCCGGCCGGGCCGGGGTTACCGCGCGAGCCGCCGTCCGCCTCGACGATCACGCTCGCGGCGGAACTCACAGACCGGACTCCTTGGTACGCACCATGATTGCGCTGCACTCGGGGCAGCGGACGACCGTGTCCGCGGCGGTCGCGGCGATCCGGGCGATCTCGCCGCGGTCGATCTCGATCCGGCAGGCTCCGCACCGGCGGGCCTGCAGCAGTGCCGCGCCGACCCCGCCGCCCGACCGCTGGCGGTCGTAGACGGCGAGCAGGTCGGCGGGGAACTCCCCGACCAGCGCGGCCCGGTCGGTCTCGCACCGCTGCTGCGCGGCGTCGATGTCGGCCACCGCGTCGTCGCGGCGACGGGTCGCGTCGATCAGCGCATCGTCGATCTGGCTGAGCTGCCCGCCCGCGTGGTCGTAGTCGGCCTGGGTGGCCTCGCGACGCTCCATCACCTCGAGCAGTTCGTCCTCGAGCACACCCTGCCTGCGGGCGAGGCTGCCGAGCTCGTGCTCGAGTTCGGTGAGGGCCTTGGCGGCCACCGTCCCGGACTCGAGCATCTTCCGGTCGCGCTCCTCGCGCTTGCGGACGGCGTCGACCTCGCCCTCGAGCTTCTTGATGTCGCGGTCGAGGTCGTCGAGGACGATCTGCACGGCGACGGCGGCATCCTTGCGGCCCACCTGATCGGACTCGAGGCGCGCGAGCTCCTCCTGCTCAGGCAGCGTGCGGCGGCGGTGCGCGATCCTCGTCAGCTCGGTGTCGACCGCGGCGAGGTCGAGCAGCTTGGCCTGAATCCGGGGTTCGACGTTCACGCGTGCTTCGCTCCTGCTGTCTAGCGGGTGGGAGGGGGGTGTGCATACCGTACCGCCCGCGACGCCATCTCCAGAACGGGTGATGGGAACCATCAGCCAGTCAGACCGAATGCTGGTTCCCGTCGCCCTGGCGTGGACGCTAGCCGCAGCCGACCGTCCACGGGTCGGTCCGGACCGCCGAGATCGCGGTGGCCCAGCCGGGGACGGTCGCGAACCGCGCCTCGAGCACTCCCCTGGCCTGCGCGCACCAGGGGAACTCGCTGGCCCAGTGCGCGACGTCCACCAGCACCGGGCCGCCCCCGCGCAGGTGCTCGTCGGCCGGGTGGTGACGCAGGTCCGCGGTGACGTACGCGTCGACGCCCGCCGCCCGCGCCGCGCCGAGCAGCGAGTCGCCGGAGCCGCCGCACACCGCCACCGTGCGCACCGGGGTGTCCGGATCGCCTGCCGCGCGCACCCCCCACACCGTCTCGGGCAGGGCGCGGCGCACCCGAGTGGTGAACTCGCGCAACGACTCCGGCTGGTCGAGCTCGCCGATCCGCCCGATCCCGCGCGCCGACCCGGTGTCGGCGAGCTCGAACACGTCGAAGGCCGGCTCCTCGTACGGGTGGGCCGCCCGCAGCGCGGCGAGCACCCGCCGGCGCAGCGACCGCCGGGCGACCACCTCGACGCGGTTCTCGGCGACCTCCTCGAGTCGGCCCGGCTCGCCGAGGGTCGGGTTGGCCGCGTCCCCCGGCAAGAACTGACCGGTGCCCGCGACGGTCCAACTGCAGTCGCGGTAGTCGCCGACCTCCCCGGCACCGGCCGCGAACAGCGCGTCGCGCACCACACCGGTGTCGGCGAGGGGGACCATGACCACCCACTTGTCCAACGGTGCGGACGGCGCCGGGTCCAACGGTCCGGTGACGGTGAGGCCGAGGGCGTGCGCGAGCGCGTCGGAAACACCCGGGTCCGCGGCGTCGGCGTTGGTGTGCGCGCTGTACAGCGCGCAACCGGAACGGATCAGCCGGTGCAGCAGCGCCCCCTTCGGGGTGTGCGCGCCGACGGTGTCCACTCCGCGCAGCAACAGCGGGTGGTGCACGACCAGCAGCTGCGCGCCCCAGGCGAGGGCCTCGTCCACCACGGGCGCGGTGGCGTCGACGGCGAACATCACCCGGGTGGCGGCGTCGGCCGGATCACCGCAGACCAGGCCCACCGAGTCCCAGCTCTCCGCGAGCGACGGCGGGTACGCCTCCTCCAGCACGGAGATCACCTCGGACAGGACAACACTCATGTCAACACCTCCGTCAACGCCGCCACCAGCATGCTCACGGGCTCTGCCGCCCGCACTGCCACTCTCACGTGGTCGGGGCCGAGTCCGGGGAAGGTGTCCCCGCGCCGGACCGCGATCCCCCTCTCCCGCAGTTTCTTTCGGACCAGGTCACCGTCCGGCACCCGCAACAGCAGGAATGGTCCGCACGCCGGACCGGACACCGAAATGCCTGCGGCGGTCAGCATCTCGACCATCTCGGCACGCTCGATCTCGATGGTCCGCGCCTCGCGCTGGGCCCACTCGACGGCGGCCGGTTCGCAGCAGGCCCGGATCGCCTCCACCTGCAGGCTGCCCAGCGGCCAGTGCGGCCGACCGACCTGCAACTGCGCCAGCAACTCCGGCGGCCCGAGGACGTACCCACACCGCAGGCCGGCCAGGGCGAAGGTCTTCGTGAGGCTGCGCAGCACCAGCACGTCCGGCAACGACATCCCGGCCAGCGACTCGGGTTCGCCCGGCACGGCGTCGGCGAACGCCTCGTCCACCACCAGGATCCGTCCGGGCCTGCGCAGTGCCAGCACGTCGGCGGCCCGGTGCTGCACGGAGGTCGGGTTGGTCGGGTTGCCCAGGACCACCAGGTCGGCGGACCCGGGCACCGACGCCGGGTCGAGGCGATACGGCGCGTCCAGGACCACCCGCTCCACCGGGACACCCGCCTCGCGCAGTGCCCACTCCGGTTCGGTGAACGAGGGGTGCAGCAGCACCGCCGCGGACGAGCCGAGCCGCGGCAGCATCGCGAACCCCTCGGCGGCGCCGGAGAGCAGCAGCACCTCCTCGCGGCGGCGGCCGTGCCGCGCCGCGACCTGGTCCCGCGCGGCCTCCTCCGCCGCGACCGACGGGTAGCGGCCCAACGTCGCGATGCCCGCGAGCAGACGCTCGGCGAGCCAGTCCGGCGGGCCGTCCCCGCGCACGTTCACCGCGAAGTCGAGCAGTCCGGGCTCGGCGTCGACGTCGCCGTGATGTCGCAAATCGGTCCGCTCGTCCACGGGGGCAGTTTATGGCGGCGGTGTCCTGGGCGTGCATGGGGTGACCGTGCGCCAACGGGCAGGATGGAAGGGTGACCCCGACCGACACCACGGTGACGCTGTTCGACCTCGACGGAACGCTCACCGACTCCGCACCCGGCATCCTCGCCGGCTTCCGGCACGCCCTCGCCACCGTCGGCGTCGCCGCGCCGGAGGGCGACCTGCTCGATCGGGTGGTCGGGCCGCCGATGATCGACACCCTGCGCTCGCTCGGCCTCGACGAGGCGGCCGCGCAGGCCGCCCTGACCGCCTACTTCGACCGCTACGACCACATCGGCTGGGCGGAGAACGCGGTCTTCGACGGGATCGAGGAGCTGTTGACCTCGCTCGCCGAGAGCGGGACGCGTCTGGCGATCGCGACCTCCAAGTCGGAGCGCTTCGCCAACCGCATCCTCGAGCACTTCTCGTTGGCTCGGCACTTCGAGGTGATCGCCGGCGCCAGCGACGAAGGCACCGGCCGGCGGGCCAAGGCCGACGTCATCGAGCACGCGCTGCGCGGGCTCGGCGTCGAGCCCACCACCGCCGCCGACGGCGGCACCGCGGGTGTGGTGATGGTCGGTGACCGCGAACACGACGTTCACGGCGCCGCGCACTGGGGTATCCCGACTGTGTTCGTCGGCTGGGGGTACGGCACCGATCGTGAGGCCGCCGACGCCCACTGGAGCGTCGACAGCGTCGACGAACTCGGACGGGTCCTCGACGAGCGACGGGTCCGCGATGAGCACTGAGTCCTCGATGCGCACTGACCGCGTGCTGCACATCACCTTCGTGTGCACCGGCAACATCTGCCGCTCCCCGATGGCGGAGAAGATCCTGCTCGGCAGCCTGCGCGAGGCGGGCCTGGACGCGCAGGTCCGGGTCAGCAGCGCGGGCACCGGCGACTGGCACGTCGGGCACGAGGCGGACGAGCGCACCAACGAGGTGCTGCGCGCGCACGGCTACCCGACCGGGCACCGGGCCGCTCAGCTCGACGACGACCACCTGGGCGCCGACCTGGTGGTCGCGCTGGACACCGGGCACGACCGCGCCCTGGCCCACCTCGGGGTGCCGACCGAACGGCGACGTCTGCTGCGCAGCTTCGACCCGGATGCGGACGGCGACTCGGTGCCCGACCCGTACTACGGCGACACCGACGACTTCGAGTTGGTCCGCGAGCAGATCGAGGCGGCGGTGTCCGGGCTGCTGGCGTGGGTGCGCGACCACCGGTAGCTCGGGCCGGTCCGTTCGACAAGTACCGTGGACGCGTGCGAAGGCTGAAGTTTCTGCTGCGTCCGGGCTGGTTGATCCTGGCCGTCATCGTCGCCGGCTTCGCCTACCTGTGCTTCTCCGTGCTCGCCCCGTGGCAGCTCGGCAAGAACACCAGTACCTCCGAGCGCAACCAGCTGATCTCGGACTCGGTGTCCGCGGATCCGGTGCCGGTCGAGTCGATCCTGCCGGCGTCGGGCCCGCTCGCCACCCACGACGAGTGGCGCCAGGTCAGAGCGACGGGCACCTACCTGCCCGACAAGGACGTGCTGATCCGGTTGCGCACCATCGAGGACTCGCCGGCCTTCGAGGTGATCACCCCGCTGCAACTGTCGGACGGCCGGGTCGTGCTCGTCAACCGGGGGTACGTGCGGCCGGTCGAGGGCGGCAGGCCGCCGCAGTTCGCCGCGGCACCGACCGGTGAGGTCACGATCGCCGCCCGCCCGCGACTGTCCGAGGGCACCATCCCGGGCAAGGACCCGATCCGGGAGAACGGGTACTCGCAGGTCTACTTCATCAACCCCGCGCAGATCGGCACCGCGGCCGGGGTCACGCCGGTCGACCTCTACCTGCAGCTCGCCGGCGACCAGCCCGGCTCGCTGGGCACCATCCCGCTGCCGCAACTCGACGCCGGCCCCTACCTGTCGTACGGGCTGCAGTGGCTGGCGTTCGGGATCATGGCCCCGCTCGGGCTGGCGTACTTCGTACGCGCCGAGCTCCGGGAGCGCCGCCGCGACCGAGCGGACACCGAGGCCACCCCCCCGGTTGCCGCCGAGCCGACAGCCACCGAGCCGGTTGCCACGACCAAGGCCGAGGCCGAGGCCGAGGACGACATCGTGCTGCCGCGGCGCGGGCTGCGACGGTCAGCGCCCGAGCCCACGACGTTGACGGCGACGGAAGCCAAGCTCGCCGACCGCTACGGCAAGCGCCGCTGACCCCAGCGCGGCGCCGACCTGCACCGCGGACGAGAGGCGCACCACCCGGCGCAGGTCCGCGACCGCGGGGGCGGGTCCCTCACCGAGACTCGGCCGCTCTTCGACGCCGTGAGGGTACTCGGTGCGCCCTCCGAGGGTGACTCCGAGCGCGCCGGCCATCGACGCCTCGGCGACGCCCGCGTTCGGGCTCGGATGGCCCGCGGCGTCGCGTCGCCAGGCCCGCAGCGCCGCGCGGGGCGACCCGCCGACCACAGGCGCGACGGCCACCGCGAGCAGTCCGGTGGCCCGGGCCGGTGCCAGGTTCACCAGGTCGTCGATCCGCGCCGCGGCCCAGCCGAAGCGCAGGTACCGCGGTGAGCGGTAGCCGATCATCGCGTCGAGGGTGTTGATCGCGCGGTAGCCGAGCACCCCGGGCGCCCCGGCGACGGCCGCCCACCAGAGCGGCCCGACCGTCGCATCCGACGTGTTCTCCGCGACGGATTCGACTGTGGCCCTGGCTATTCCGGTACCGTCGAGGGAGTTCGGGTCCCGACCGCACAGGGACGGCACCAGCGACCGGGCGCCATCGAGGTCGTCGCGCTCGAGCCGGCCGGCCATGTCGGCGCCGACCCGGCTCAGCGAGGTCCCGCCGAGCGCGGTCCACGTCGCCGCCGCGACCACCGCACTCTCCCCCACCCAGCCGAGGCGGCCCGCAGCGCGACCGGCGAGGACCGCTCCGCCGGTGACCGCGGCGACGAGCAGTCCGGTGTGCGCGAGTCCGGCCACGCGGCCGTCGCGGTAGCTGCGGCGCTCGAGCGCCGCGGCGGCGCGACCGAAACCGGCCACCGGGTGCAGTCGCGCGGGATCGGCGAAGGCCCGGTCCGCGGCGAAGCCGATCAGGATTCCGGTCGCTCGTGCCGTCCCACGCAAGTTCACGTCGGTATGTCTACCAATCGACGGCGCCGTCGAAGGTGCGTGGGTCATACCCGGGTATGACCCACGCACCTTCGACGGGACAGTCCGCGCTGCTGCACTGCCTGGCGCGGATCGTGTAGGTGCTCACTTCGCCGACACGATCGGTGGATCAGGCGAACTTGCGCCGGTAGATCGCGATCGCGGCACCGTACGAGAGGACGAGGATGCCAGCGCACCAGCCGAGGGCGACCCAGATGTCGGAGCCCACAGCCTGGCCCGCGAGCAGGTTACGGATCGCGTTGACGATCGAGGTCACGGGCTGGTTGTCGGCGAAGGCCCGCACCGGCCCCGGCATCGACTCCGTGGGCACGAACGCGGAGCTGACGAACGGCAGGAAGATCAGCGGGTAGGCGAACGCACCCGCGCCGTCCACCGAGTTCGCCGAGAGGCCGGCGATCACGGCGAGCCAGGTCAGCGCCAGCGTGAACAGGATCAGGATGCCGGCGACCGCAAGCCATTCGAACGCGTTCGCCCCCGACCGGAACCCCATGAGGAGGGCGACGGCGACGACGATCAGCACTGCGGTCACGTTGGCGACCAACGAGGTCAGCACGTGCGACCACAGCACCGACGCCCGGGCGATGGGCATCGACTGGAACCGTTCGACGATCCCGCCCTGCAGGTCGTTGAAGAGCCGCACGGAGGTGTACGCGACACCCGAGGCGATGGTGATGAGCAGGATGCCGGGCAGCAGGTAGCTCACGTACGACTCGGCGCCGGTGTCGATGGCGCCGCCGAACACGAACACGAACAGCAGCATGATCGCGATCGGTGTGACCGCGGTCGTGATGATGGTGTCCGGACTGCGGGTGATGTGACGCAGGGATCGGCCGGTGAGGGCGGCGGTGTCGCCGAGGACATGCGTGGTCATCATCGTTCCTTTCGGTCGGCGCCGACGGCGCCCGCGGTGTCGGCACCCGCCGGTGCGTCGGCACCGACGATGCTGAGGAAGACCTCCTCGAGGGTCGGCTGCTTCTCGACGTACTCCACCTTCGCGGGCGGGAGCAGCTGCTTGAGTTCGGCGAGGGTGCCGTCGACGATGATCCGGCCCTCGTGCAGGATCGCGATCCTGTCGGCGAGCTGCTCGGCCTCCTCCAGGTACTGCGTCGTGAGCAGCACCGTGGTGCCACCCCGAGCGAGGTCCCGCACGGCCTGCCACACCTCGTTGCGGGCCTGGGGGTCGAGTCCCGTCGTCGGTTCGTCGAGGAAGACGACCGGCGGGTTCCCGATCAGGCTCATCGCGATGTCGAGGCGCCGACGCATGCCGCCCGAGTACGTCCCGACCTTCCGGTCGCCGGCGTCGGTCAGCAAGAATCGCGCGAGCAGCTCGTCCGCGATCGCCCCGGGATTCGCCAGGTGCCGGAGCCGGGCGACCAGCACGAGATTCTCCTTGCCGCTGAGGATCTCGTCGACCGCGGCGAACTGCCCGGTGAGACTGATGGATTCGCGCACGTTCGCCGCCGCAGTGGCGACGTCGAATCCGTGGACCGTCGCCGTGCCGGCGTCCGCCCGCAGCAACGTCGCCAGGATCTTCACCAGCGTGGTCTTGCCGGCCCCGTTCGAGCCGAGCAGGGCGAAGATGCTGCCCCGCTCGACCTCGAAGTCGACGCCGCGCAGCACGTGGAGCTGCTCGTACGACTTCTCGACGCCCTGCACCCGGATGGCCGGTTGGGCGGTCATCGCTGCTCCCTCCGCTCGACGTCCGCGATCGCCTCGATGAGGCGGGCGCGCTCCTTGTCGATCCACTGCTTGCCGGAGTAGGCCTGCGCGAACGTCTCGGCGAACTCGACCGGGTCGTCGCCGATGATCGCCCGCACCGGGGTGCCGTCGGCTGCGGCGCGCTCCCACAGATCGACGGAGTCGCTGAACATCGTGAGGAGGGTGTCGCCGTCGGTGACGCCGCCGTAGTAAGTGAGGTACCGCTGGAACGCGTTGGCGGCGGTCGCATACGGTTCGGGCAGGGTCTCGAGGCGGGCCTTGCACTGCTTGTACTGCTTCTTCTGCTCGAGCGATCCGGTGAGGGTCTCGATCCACTTGGCTGCCATGGTCACTTCTCTCCTTCGTGTAGATGTTCGATTCGTTCGGCGAGGAAGCTCCAGTTCCTCCAGAATTCGCCCAGTTGGTCCCGCCCCCGCGTGTTGAGGGTGTAGACCTTGCGCGGCGGCCCCTTCTCGGACGGGACCTTCTCCACGTCGACGAGGTCACGCTGCTCGACCCTGACGAGCAGGGCGTAGACGGTGCCTTCTGCGATGTCCGCGAAGCCCTGATCGCGCAGCCTTGCCGTGATCTCGTATCCGTAGGCGGGTCGCTCCGACAGAATCGCGAGCACGATGCCCTCGAGGACTCCCTTGAGCATCTCGGTAGCTTGCTTGCTCATCGAACCTCCTCCCAGTACTCAGTGTTGCCAGGTACCGGTAGAAAGTAACACTGAGTACCGGTACTTGGCAACACTTAGTAGCAACCGGCCTGACCGGTCCCGTCGTCCCAGGTCGAGGGGTCACCGAACACCGGGTTCCGCCCGATCGGCGCGGCGGTGACCTGCCGATGAATTCTTCGGATCGTCCTGGGAAGACATCGAATCCGCGCGATTTCAGGTCTACGCAACGGGCGTCCCGACTGCTATCCATGACAGTCGTGACGAAACTTCTCGCCGCACTCGTGGGTGTCGGCATCGTGGTCGCCGCGATGGCGGGCACCCATTCCGCCGAACCCGACCGCGGGCTCAGCGAGTCCCAGCTGGACCTGTTGGCCGACGTGCGGTCGGAGGTGCCGACCCTCGGCGGGAAGTCGGACCAGCGGATCGTCGAGCACACCGCGCTGGTGTGCGAGAAGCTCGCGCTGCCGCGCCGAAACCGGTACGACATCGCGCTGAGCGCGCTGCGGAGCCTCGGCTACCGGGAGAGCGACGCCGAGACGTTCGTCCTGTACGCGGCCGGGATCAGTTGCCCGGAGTCGCTGCCGCGGATTCCCCGCTGATCGCACGCGGCGCGTCGAGCGGCAGGTCGCGAATCCGTCGGGCGGGATTGCCCGCGTAGACGCCGTTCGGTTCGCAGTCCTTGGTCACCACCGCGCCCGCACCGACGATGCACCCCGACCCGATCGTGACGCCGGGCAGGACGGTCGCGCCGGCGCCGATCCAGCAGCCGTCGCCGACCACGATCGGGCGGTGGTAGACGCGGCCGCCGCGACCGTCGGCGGGGCCGATCTCGTGCGTGCTGGTGATGAACTGCGCGCGGTGGCCGACCGCGACCTGCCGGCCGAGGGTGATCGGCGCGGTGCAGTCGAACAGCACGCCCCGGTTGACGAAGGTCCCGAGGCCCATCCGAATGTCCTTGCCCCCGAAGTGGCAGCCCGAGTAGATCCCGGCACCCCACACCTTGGCTCCCCCGGCGAGCAGCAGCAGGATGCGCAGCCACACCGGGACGAGGGCGGAGGACTGGATGATCGTGATCAGGCGCACACGACGACCCTATCCGCCGACGTCCTCGATTCGGCGGGTCCACCAGCCCTAGACTTCGGGTCGGATGCCGCTGGCCGGCGCCGTCCCGCGCACTCTCGAGGAGCCATCCGTGTCGCAGTCCCGAGCGGTCCCCGTCGTCTTCGTCCACGGACTGTGGATGCACCCGATCAGTTGGGGCGAGTGGGTCGATCTGTTCACCGCAGCGGGCTACGACGCGATCGCCCCGGGCTGGCCCGGCGACGCGACCACGGTCGCGGCGACCCGCCAGGACCCCGACGCGCTGAACAAGAAGGGCATCGGCGAGGCCACCGAGCACTACGCGGCGATCATCTCGCGACTGCCCGACGCCCCGATCGTGGTCGGGCACTCGTTCGGTGGACTGATCGCGCAGCGACTGCTCGGTCGCGGACTCGCCCGCGGCGCGGTGGCCCTCGCTCCCGCCCAGTTCAAGGGGGTGCTGAGGATGTCCCCGACCCAGATCCGGTCGGTGCTGCCCGTCCTGAGCCGACCGGGACTGCGGACCAAGACCTGGTCCCACACCCCCGAGACGTTCCACACGACCTTCGCCAACGGGGTCCCCCGCGACGAGTCCGACCGGATCTACGAGGACTTCTCGATCCCGGCGCCGGGCCGGCCACTGTTCCAGGCCGGGCTCGCGAACCTGGCGCCCGGCAGCCCGGCGAAGGTGGACACCCGCAGCGCCCGCGGACCGTTGCTGATGGTCGCCGGAGGGCAGGACCGCCTGGTACCCGAACCGTTGGTGCGCTCGGCGTACCACATCCAGCGCCGCAACCTCGGGGTCACCGAGTACCAGGTGTTCCCCGACCGGGGCCACTCGCTGGTGGCCGATTCGGGCTGGCGTGAGGTTGCCGACGCGGCACTGGACTTCCTGGGTCGGCACGACCTGGCGCCGTCCACACCCGAGTCGTAGCGCGGTCAGCACCTCGGGCGCTTGGCAGGGCCCGGGGCGGGTTTGTGGTGGTCGAGGCGGTCGCGGCGGCGCAGCTCGGTGAGAAAGAGCGCGCACACCGTGAGGTACGCGCCGAGCACGCCGACCGGAGCGGCGGCGATCAGAGCAAGAGCGGCAAGGAATTCCATCTGGTCTCCCCACGGGCGTCATGCACGTTCGGAGGCAATCGATCTCTGCCACGGCCCTCGCAGGGCCGTGGCTCCACGGTAGGAGGCGTCATCCGGGGGCGGGTGAAGCCTGAGTGAACTCTGATTGTGACCTCGCACACGGCCGCCGCCTCGAATCCGACCGCCGGATGGCAAGATTCGCAACGCAGTTACTCAGCGAATGGAGTCGGCCGTGGCGGCAACGAGCGTGAAATCAGCGCGCAAACAATTGAACAAATTGATCGGCGCCGTCAACCACGACACCGTCGCGGTCGAGATCGCGGGCAAGCACGGCAATGCCGTTCTGATCTCCCGCGACCGGTTCCTCGCCCTGCAGGAATCGACCTTCCTGCTCCGGTCACCCGAACTGATGGACAGCCTGCGCCGGGCCGCGGCCCGCACCCTCCACGAGGACGCCGCCGCGCCGAATGAGAATGTCGTCAAACGCAAGCCCGCCAGACGGCGTAAGAAGGCGAAGAAGAAGTAGGCAACGCCCCCACGAAACAGATTTGTCCGCCGCTGTTCTCACCCGCCGACATCGCAGTTGAGCCCTCACGCTCCGGCCCGACACGATTTCTTCTGTCCGACAACGTGAATCGCCCACTTCATGACCTGAACATGAGCAGGAAGCCCCCACCTCCTCGAGGTGGGGGCTTCCCCTGTCCGACAGCGAGATTGCCGTCTCACCTGCCGCCGTGGTGGGCGCGGAGGGTTTCGAACCCCCGACCGCTGGTGTGTAAAACCAGAGCTCTACCACTGAGCTACACGCCCGAAATTCGGCGGGCCACTGCCCGCCGAATCGCACTCAGGAATCTAGCGCGGCGAGCGCGTTCTCCCAAGCTGCCTGGTCACGGGCCTCGCCGGGCTGGTTCATCTCGGCGAACCGGATGATGCCCTCCTTGTCGACGACGAAGGTACCGCGGTTGGCGAACCCGGCCTTGTCGTTGAACACGTCGTAGGCCTGCGCGACCGCACCGTGCGGCCAGAAGTCCGACAGCAGCGGGAACGTGTAGCCCTGCTCGGCGGCCCAGATCTTGTGGGTGGGCGGCGGGCCGACCGAGATCGCGAGCACGGCGGCGTCGTCGTTCTCGAACTTCGGCAGCCCGTCCCGGACCCGGCACAGTTCGCCCTGGCAGGTTCCGGTGAACGCGAGCGGGTAGAACACCAGCAGCACGTTCTTCTTGCCCCGGTAGTCCGCGAGCGAGACTTCCTGGTTGTTCTGGTCCTTGAGCGTGAACTCGGGCGCGGGTGCGCCCACATCGAGCGGCAAGACGACTCCTAGGTCGGGGTGGTGGTCAGCGCTTGGCCGGGCGGGCCTTGGGCTGCACGAGCCGACTGCCCGACCACGCTCCGAGGTTCGCGGCCGAGGTCTGCGTCAGGCCGGCGGTCGGGGCGGACTCGGCGATCTCGCTGGGCTCGACGTGTCCCGGCTGACCGGTCTTGGGGCTGAGCACCCACACGAAGCCCTCGTCGGCGAGCGGGCTGATGGCATCCATGAGGGCGTCGACCAGGTCTCCGTCGCCGTCCCGCCACCACAGCAGGACCACGTCGATCACCTCGTCGGAGTCCTCGTCGAGGAGTTCCGTGCCGATGGTCTCCTCCACCGATGCCCGCAGGGCATCGTCGGTGTCCTCGTCCCAACCCAGTTCCTGAACAACCATGTCATTGGTAATGCCGAGTTTCTGGGCGTAGTTCTGGGCGTCGGCCGCGGCGACCACGGTGGTGTCCTCCTCTTGTTGAACGAGCTTCAAAGCCAGCACCGGTCGGTGCGGATCAGTAGTGAAAGCGAACATGCTCGACGGCTCTCGCGCAAGCGGACCGCGCCGAAAAGGGCACAAAATATTCGGATCCAGGCGAATCAGCCTCGACTGCACCGCCGCCGGAGCGGTTTGGCAGGATTGACGTAGATCACCGTCATGTTGAAACCGAGCCGCCGTCACACTGGCGACTCGGCAGGATTGGACGCCGCACCGAGCGTTCACCGCGATGAGGAGCAAATGTTGTCCGAGCACACCCAGGACCCGGTATCGCACCCCACGCCGCATCCCGCCCCCGGCGCCGACGGCCGGGTACGCGTGATCCGTGAGGGCGTCGCCTCCTACCTTCCCGACATCGATCCGGACGAGACCGGCGAATGGATCGAGAGCTTCGACGAACTTCTGCGGCAGTCGGGTCCGTCCCGCGCCCGCTACCTGATGCTGCGACTGCTCGAGCGCGCCGGCGAGCGGAACGTCGCGATCCCCGCGCTCACCTCCACCGACTACGTCAACACCATCCCCACCGAATCCGAGCCGTGGTTCCCCGGCGACGAGGAGGTCGAGCGCCGATTCCGCGCCTGGATCCGCTGGAACGCGGCCATCATGGTGCACCGCGCGCAGCGCCCCGGCGTCGGCGTCGGCGGCCACATCTCCACCTACGCGTCCTCGGCCGCGCTCTACGAGGTGGGCTTCAACCACTTCTTCCGCGGCAAGGACCATCCGGGCGGCGGCGACCAGATCTTCATCCAGGGCCACGCCTCCCCCGGCATCTATGCCCGCGCGTTCCTCGAGGGCCGCATCCCGCCCGAGCAGATGGACGGCTTCCGTCAGGAGCACAGTCACGCGGACGCCGGCGGTGGACTGCCCTCGTACCCGCACCCGCGACTGCTGCCCGACTTCTGGGAGTTCCCGACCGTCTCGATGGGCCTGGGCCCGATGAATGCCATCTACCAGGCGCGGTTCAACCACTACCTGCACGACCGCGGCATCAAGGACACCTCGGACCAGCACGTGTGGGCGTTCCTCGGCGACGGCGAGATGGACGAGCCCGAGTCACGGGGCCTCGCACACGTGGCCGCGACCGAGGGTCTGGACAACCTCACCTTCGTGGTCAACTGCAACCTGCAGCGCCTCGACGGCCCGGTCCGCGGCAACGGCAAGATCATCCAGGAGCTCGAGTCGTTCTTCCGCGGCGCCGGCTGGAACGTCATCAAGGTCGTGTGGGGCCGTGAGTGGGACGCGCTGCTGCAGAAGGATCGCGACGGCGCCCTGGTGAACCTGATGAACGTCACCCCCGACGGCGACTACCAGACCTACAAGGCCAACGACGGCGCGTTCGTGCGCGACCACTTCTTCGGCCGCGATCCGCGCACCAAGGAACTGGTCAAGGACCTGTCCGACCAGGAGATCTGGAACCTCAAGCGCGGCGGCCACGACTACCGCAAGGTCTACGCCGCGTACGCCGCGGCGATGGCGCACAAGGGCCAGCCGACGGTCATCCTCGCCAAGACCATCAAGGGCTACACCCTGGGCAAGCACTTCGAGGCGCGCAACGCCACGCACCAGATGAAGAAGCTGACCCTCGACGACCTCAAGCGCTTCCGCGACCTGCAGCGCATCCCGATCTCCGACGCCGAGCTGGAGAAGGACCCGTACCTGCCCCCGTACTACCACCCCGGGCCGGACGCTCCGGAGATCCAGTACATGCTCGACCGGCGCAAGCAGCTCGGCGGGTTCCTGCCGTCGCGCCGCACCGATGTGGCGCCACTGAAACTGCCCGAGGACAAGACCTACGACGCGGTGCGCAAGGGGTCGGGCAAGCAGGAGGTCGCGACCACGATGGCGCTGGTGCGCATCCTCAAGGAGCTGCTGCGCGACCCGGAGATCGGCAAGCGGATCGTGCCGATCATCCCGGACGAGGCCCGCACCTTCGGCATGGACTCGTGGTTCCCGTCGCTGAAGATCTACAACCGCAACGGCCAGCTGTACACCTCGGTGGACGCGGACCTGATGCTCGCCTACAAGGAGTCCTCGATCGGGCAGATCCTGCACGAGGGCATCAACGAGGCGGGATCGACGGCCTCGTTCACCGCGGTCGGCACCTCGTACGCCACCCACGGCGAACCGATGATCCCGCTGTACATCTTCTACTCGATGTTCGGCTTCCAGCGGACCGGTGACGGCCTGTGGGCGGCGGCCGACCAGATGGCCCGGGGCTTCGTGCTCGGCGCCACCGCGGGCCGGACCACCCTGACCGGCGAGGGCCTGCAGCACGCCGACGGGCACTCGTTGCTGCTGGCGTCGACGAACCCGGCGGCGGTCACCTACGACCCGGCGTACTCCTACGAGATCGCGCAGATCGTCAAGGACGGCCTCCGCCGGATGTACGGCGGGACGCCCGGCGTGGACGGCTTCGGCGGCGAGAACATCTTCTACTACCTGACCATCTACAACGAGCCGTACCAGCAGCCGGCCGAGCCGGAGAACCTCGACGTCGAGGGCCTGCTCAAGGGCATCTACCTGTACAGCAAGTCCCAGGGCACCGGGCCGCGGGCCCAGATCCTGGTCTCCGGCGTCGCGATGCCGGAGGGCCTGCGCGCCCAGCAGTTGCTGGCCGACGACTGGGGTGTGTCCGCCGACGTGTGGTCGGTGACCTCGTGGGGCGAACTGCGTCGCGACGGCATCGAGTGTGAGAAGGCCGCCCTGCGCAGCCCCGACCTCACTCCCCCGACCCCGTTCGCGACCGCGGCCCTGTCCGGTGCCGAGGGTCCGTTCGTGGCGGCCTCGGACTGGATGCGCGCGGTGCCGGACCAGATCCGGCAGTGGGTGCCGGGCGACTACACCACCCTCGGCACCGACGGGTTCGGGTTCTCCGACACCCGGACCGCAGCGCGGCGCTACTTCAACGTCGATGCCGAGTCCATCGCGGTGGCGGTGCTGTCCGGGCTGGCCCGGGCCGGCAAGGTCGAGCACAACACGCCGGCGGCGGCGGCGCGCCAGTACCGGATCGACGACGTGCTCGCGGCACCGAAGTCACTGAAGGATCCCGGCAGCGCGTAGTAGTCGGCATTTCGGCAGGGGCGTCCCGGCACCGTTCACTGTGCCGGGACGCCCCTTTTCGGTGCGCCGGAATTCGGGTCCACCCCCGCTGGGCGTAGGTTTCGGTGTTATGGGAGAGCAGGAGTCCGCCGCGGCAACACCGCCGGGCGGCGACGCGAAGGCAGTGGCGCCGATCGACGAAGCCCACCACCCCGCCCCCGTCCCGGCCTTCGCACGCACGCGCCAGACCCGGGATCCACTGCCCGACGCGCTGCTGCGTCGCGTCAAACAGTTCTCCGGCCGACTGTCCACCGAGGCCGTGACCTCGATGCAGGACCAGTTGCCGTTCTTCGGTGACCTCGACGCCGACCAGCGCGCCAGCGTCCAGTTGCTCGTGCAGACCGCCGTGGTCAACTTCCTCGAGTGGCTGCAGAACCCGCAGAGCGACATCCGGTTCAGCCTCGACGCTTTCCAGGTCATCCCACAGGACCTGGCCCGGCGGCTGACCCTGCGACAGACGGTCGACATGGTGCGTGTCGCGATGGAGTTCTTCGAGCAGTGGCTGCCCGCGTTGGCCCGCAACGACCAACAACTCGTCGCCCTGACCGAGGCGGTCCTGCGCTACGGGCGCGAACTCGGCTTCACCGCCGCCTCGGTGTACGCGAGCGCCGCCGAATCGCGCGGCGCCTGGGACACCCGACTCGAAGCACTCGTGGTGGACGCCGTGGTGCGCGGTGACAGCGGTCCGGACATGCTCTCGCGTGCGGCGACGCTGAACTGGGACGCGACGGCGCCCGCCACGGTGCTGGTCGGTACCCCGCCGCCCGACCAGGGCGTCTCGGTGGTGTCGACGGTGCACACCACGGCGCAGAAGCACGGCCGGGCCGCGCTCGCCGTGGTCCAGGGTTCACGGTTGGTCATGGTGGTCAGCGGCGAGATGCAACCGTCCCAGGCCAACCGCCCGTTCCTGGGCGACCTGCTGACCAACTTCTCGTCCGGTCCGGTTGTGATCGGCCCGACCACCCCGACGCTCGGCGCGGCACACTTCAGCGCGGTCGAGGCACTGGCCGGAATGGAGGCCGTGGCCGGCTGGCGCGGGGCGCCGCGGCCCGTACACGCGGCCGAACTGCTCCCCGAACGCGCACTGCTCGGCGACCGCGCCGCACTGGACGCTCTCAACGACCTGCTCGTCCAGCCGTTGGCCACCTCGGGTTCGGCCCTCACCGACACCCTCGACGCCTATCTCGACTGCGGTGCGGCGGTCGAAACCTGCGCCCGCCAACTGTTCGTCCATCCAAATACTGTGCGGTACCGCCTGAAGAAGATCGCCGAGGTCACTGGGAGGGATCCGACAAACCCTCGCGATGCGTACGTACTCCGAGTCGCAGCAACAGTGGGAAGACTGGCTCAAACTCGTCACGAATCGTCCAGTTCCACCACTTCAGTCACATCCGCAACAATCCATGGGATCGGGTTGTAACGGACGACCGTCCAGGCGCGATGGCGAACGGCGACGTGCCGTTTTGTGGGATCCCCACAAAACACTTGTCCAAGGTTCATTGCCAACAACACCCCACGGAGACGCCTGAACGGTGTTCCCTTAACCCTGTGATTGCGTTGCTTGCCCCGGGTCAGGGGTCCCAGACTCCCGGCATGCTCAGCCCCTGGCTGGAGCTGCCGGGCACGGCCGATCGTCTCGCCATCTGGTCGAAGGCGTCCGGCCTCGACCTCGCCCGTCTCGGCACCACCGCGACCGCGGAGGAGATCACCGACACGGCGGTCACCCAGCCACTGGTCGTCGCGGCCGCGCTGCTGGCCTTCGAGGAGCTCGACCGACGCGGCGAGGTGCCCGCAGACCTGGTCGCCGCCGGCCACTCGGTCGGCGAGCTGGCCGCCGCCGCCATCGCCGGTGTCATCTCCGCCGACGACGCAGTCGCGCTCGCGGCGCTGCGCGGCTCGGAGATGGCCAAGGCCTGCGCGCTCGAGCCGACCGGCATGTCCGCGGTGCTCGGCGGCGACGAGGAGGCCGTCCTCGCCCGCCTCGACGAGCTCGGTCTCGCACCCGCGAACCGCAATGCGGCCGGTCAGATCGTCGCAGCCGGCCTGCTGAGCGCGCTCGACGAGCTGGCCGCGAATGCGCCGGAGAAGGCACGCGTGCGGGCACTGCCCGTGGCAGGTGCCTTCCACACCAGGTTCATGGCCCCCGCCCAGGACGCGGTCACCGAAGCGGCATCGCGGATCTCCCCCTCGGAACCGACTCGCACCCTGCTGTCCAACTCCGACGGTCAGCCGGTCACCTCCGGCGCCGACGCGCTGGCCAAGCTGGCCGCACAGGTGACCAAGCCGGTGCGCTGGGACCTGTGCAGCGCATACCTGCGCAGCGCCGAGGTCTCCGCGGTCGTCGAACTCCCGCCGGCCGGCACCCTCGTCGGTATCGCCAAGCGGGAAATCAAGGGCACCCCCACACTGGCCCTCAAGACCCCCGACGACCTCGCCGGTCTCGCGGAGTTCACCTGAACCGGGTAGAAACCCACACCGTTCCACATAGGGACGCGAAAACTTGCACATGTGTCCGGTTCTCCCGAACCTGGCACGGCAGGACCCCAGAAAACACAAACAAGAAGGGAGCCACCCAGTGGCCGCCACCCAGGAAGAACTCATCGCCGGACTCGCGGAGATCATCGAGGAGGTCACCGGCATTGAGCCGTCCGAGGTGACCATCGAGAAGTCGTTCGTCGACGACCTCGACATCGACTCCCTGTCCATGGTCGAGATCGCCGTCCAGACCGAGGACAAGTACGGCGTGAAGATCCCGGACGAGGACCTCGCAAGCCTGCGCACCGTCGGCGATGCCGTCGGCTACATCCAGAAGCTCGAGGCCGAGGGCGGCGACGTCGCCGACGCCGTCAAGGCCAAGCTCGACGCCTCCAAGAACGAGGAGTGAGCTCGCCCGTGACTTCCACCAGGAACTTCCCCAACATCGTCGTCACCAGCCTCGCGGCCACGACGTCGATCGCTGGTGACGTGGATGCCACGTGGAAGGGCCTGCTCGCCGGCGAATCCGGAATCGGGATCCTCGAAGATCCGTTCATCGAGGAGTACAACCTCCCCGTCCGAATCGGTGGCCACCTCAAGGTGAGCCCCGACGATTCCCTCTCCCGTGTAGAGATCCGACGGATGAGCTACGTGGAGCGTCTCGCTCTCGTGCTCGGCCGCCAGGTGTGGGAGAACGCGGGCAGCCCCGAGGTCGACAAGGACCGTCTCGGCGTCGTCCTCGGCACCGGGCTCGGCGGCGGCGAGGCCCTCCTCGACGCCGTCGACAAGATGAAGGACGGTGGCTACCGCAAGGTGTCGCCGTTCGCCGTCCAGATGGTGATGCCGAACGGTCCGTCCGCGGTGGTCGGGCTCGAGCTCGGCGCCCGGGCCGGCGTCATCACGCCCGTCTCGGCATGTTCGTCCGGTTCGGAAGCGATCGCGCACGCTTACCGGATGCTGGTCATGGGCGACGCCGACATCATCGTCACCGGCGGTGTCGAGGGCATCATCGACCCGGTCGCGATGGCGAGCTTCACGATGATGCGTGCCCTGAGCTCGCGTAACGACGACCCGAAGGCTGCGTCGCGTCCGTTCGACAAGGATCGCGACGGCTTCGTATTCGGCGAGGCCGGGGCCATGATGGTCCTCGAGACCGAGGAGCACGCGAAGGCGCGCGGTGCCACCATCCATGCACGACTGCTGGGTGCGGGCATCACCTCGGACGGCTACCACATCGTGGCGCCGCACCCCGAGGGCACCGGCGCGGCACGGGCGATGACCCGGGCCATCCAGACGGCCGGCCTGACCAAGGCCGACATCAAGCATGTGAACGCGCACGCGACCGCAACGCCGATCGGTGACACTGCCGAGGCGTCGGCGATCAACTCCGCGGTCGGTACGCATGCTGCGGTGTACGCACCGAAATCCGCGCTCGGGCACTCGATCGGCGCCGTCGGTGCGCTCGAAGCGGTGCTCACGGTCCTGAGTGTGCGTGACGGGGTCATTCCTCCCACGCTCAATCTCGAGAATCAGGATCCAGAGATCGACCTCGACGTTGTCAAGGGCGAAGCCCGCAACGGCGATTTCGATTTCGCCATCAACAACTCGTTCGGATTCGGTGGGCACAACGTCGCGCTCGCCTTCGGCCGCGCCTGACAGGTCGGCACAGTTCGACGGTGGGGTCCGGACCCGGTGTCATCCGGGACCGGCCCCACCCCGACCACCGCCACCGGCGGCTCAGCACTTTAGGAGGACCGGCGATGACCATCTTGGCTCCGATCACCAGATCCGATTCCCAGCTCGATCCGCGCGATCCTCTGACGAGGCTCGAGAGCCTGTTCGACGCCGGGACCACCGTCACGCTGCATCCCCGCGACAAGTCCGGCGTGCTCGCCGCGTCCGGCGAGATCGACGGCGTCCGCACCATCGCCTACTGCTCCGACGCCACCGTCATGGGCGGCGCGATGGGGGTGGAGGGCTGCAAGCACATCGTTGCGGCCATCGACACCGCCATCGAGGAGAAGGCCCCGATCGTCGGCATCTGGCACTCGGGCGGGGCCCGCCTGGCGGAGGGCGTCGAAGCCCTGCACGCCGTCGGCCTCGTGTTCGAGGCCATGGTCCGCGCCTCCGGCCTGATCCCCCAGCTTTCCGTCGTCCTCGGCTTCGCCGCCGGCGGCGCCGCCTACGGTCCCGCGCTCACCGACGTGGTGATCATGGCGCCCGAGGGCCGCGTCTTCGTCACCGGACCCGACGTGGTGCGCTCGGTCACCGGTGAGCAGGTCGACATGGCCTCGCTCGGCGGCCCGGACACCCACACCAAGAAGTCCGGTGTCGCACACATCGCCGCGCACGACGAGCTCGACGCCCTGCACCGGGCCCGCCGGCTGGTGTCGATGTTCTCCGACCAGGGCACGTTCGACCAGGCCGCCGCCGAGCACGGCGACACCGACCTGCGGGCCATGATGCCCGAGTCGGCCAAGCGCGCATACGACGTCCGGCCGATCGTGCACGAACTGCTCGACAACGTCGACGGCGAGTCCAGCTTCGAGGAACTGCAGGGCAACTACGCCCGCAGCATCGTCACCGGCCTCGGCCGGATGGGCGGCCGCACCGTCGGCATCATCGCGAACAACCCGCTGCGCCTGGGCGGCTGCCTCAACTCCGAGAGCGCCGAGAAGGCCGCCCGGTTCGTGCGGCTGTGCAACGCCTTCGGGATCCCCCTCGTCGTGATCGTCGACGTCCCCGGCTACCTGCCCGGCGTCAGCCAGGAGTGGGAGGGCGTGGTGCGCCGCGGCGCCAAACTGCTGCACGCGTTCGCCGAGGCGACAGTCCCCCGCGTCACGGTCGTGACCCGCAAGATCTACGGCGGCGCGTACATCGCGATGAACTCCCGCGCTCTCGGCGCCACCGCCGTGTACGCCTGGCCGGAGGCGGAGGTCGCCGTGATGGGTGCCAAGGCCGCCGTCGGCATCCTGCACAAGCGGGCCCTCGCCGCCGCATCGGACGAGGATCGCGAGGCACTGCACGACCGCCTCGCCGCCGAGCACGAGGCGATCGCGGGCGGCGTCGGCCGGGCGATGTCGATCGGGGTGGTCGACGAACTGATCGATCCGGCCAAGACCCGCAGCACAGTCACCGCCGCCCTGGCCGCGGCCCCCGCCCGCCGCGGGGCGCACAAGAACATCCCGCTCTGACCTGGGCGTCACACGACGAAAGGCCCCGACCGTGAGGTCGGGGCCTTTCTCTTGTCGGCGAGGTTTCGCCCGACGATCAGACCGGGCGAACCGCGGTGGCCTGGGGGCCCTTGGCGCCCTGACCGATCTCGAACTCCACCTGCTGGTTCTCCTCCAGGCTCTTGAAGCCGGAACCCTGAATCTCGGAGAAGTGCACGAAAAGGTCCGGTCCATCTGCCTGAGCGATGAAGCCGAAGCCCTTCTCTGCGTTGAACCACTTGACTGTTCCCTGAGCCATGAAAACTCCTTACATGGGCTGGTCGGGCACACACCGTGTGCGCCCGGGCCGGTTTTTCAGACGCGACGCGGCGTCTCCAGACACCGAAGGGTTATGACCCAGATTCCTGAAGGGCTGCACAGCGCCCGCAACGTTGTTCCTTGCGAGCGTGCAGAAGACACAAACACTCAAAACTTGCGGCCACCGGCTTCAACGACGCTGCTGCTCGATTAATTCCCGCCGGCCCCGACGTGTTCCCGGCAGATCAGCCGACCGCTACCAGCTCCCTGCTGTGCCGGGGCCTCTCGGCCTCGTCGACCAGCGCCACCGCGAGGTCGGCATAGGAGAACGCATCCGCGGCGAGCACACTCGTCCCGCCGATCCGGTAGCGGCCGGTGCGCTCCGCGGTCTCGTCGAGGACGATCGGCGGCGGCGCGAACATCACCCAGTCGAGGCCCTCACCTGCGCCGCGCAGCAGTTCGAGTTCGGCGACGTGACCGAGGGAGAACTCCCGTGCCTCCGCCGGGAACTCGGGCGCGTCCAGCACCCGCACCCCCGGGGCCGTCTCGAGCATCGTGCCGATACCGAGGGCCAGCAGTCGCCGCACCCCGGCCCGGCCGAGTCCGTCGACGAGCGCGTGCGCCGCCGCGGTGTAGAACTCCGCCGACCCGATGTCCAGCCGGGCCGCGACGCTGATCGCGACATCGTGGCCGGCGGCGAGCGCGGCCACACTGTCCGCGCTGGTGACGTCGCCGGACCGCACGTCCGCGCCGGCCGGGTCTGGGTTCGGGTGTGGATCACGGACCACCGCGGTCACCTGGTGGCCGCGCGAGCGTGCCTCGGCCACGACGCGGCGGCCGGCGCGACCGCCGGCACCGAACACGATGATTCTGCTCACGAGTGGACTCCGTTCGACGGGGCCGGCGAGTGCCGACCGATGCCGCCGAACGTAGCGAGTGGGGTGCCGGTTACCGCAACGATAGTTACGCTGGCCAGGTGAGCAATCGACTCGATCGGGACATGTTCGCGGACTGCACGCCCGGCCCCACGCCGATCCGGATCGGCGACAAGTGGACGGCCCGGATCATTGCGTGCCTGCACGAGGGTCCGCGGCGCTTCTCGGAACTGCAGGTGCCCCTGCACATGGTCAGCCCGAAGGTGCTCACCGAGTCGCTGCGCGCCATGGCGCGCGACGGCCTCCTCACCCGCACCGCGTATCCGGAGATCCCCCCGCGGGTCGAGTACGAACTCACCGTGCTGGGGCGTTCACTGCTCGAGCCGATGGCTGCGGCCTGTGCATGGAGTCGCGAACACCTCGGCGAGGTCCTCGGCGCCCGGGCCGCGCACGAGTCGCGCACGAGCGCCTGACCGACCGGCTATCCGACGTTGCGGTGCAGCCAGGTCACCTCGGCGCCGCCCTCGCCGCCGCTACGGTACGGCTCGAGTGCCTGGTCCCAGGCTGATCCGAGCGCGTTGTCCAGTTCGGACGCGAGTGCGTCGCCGGGACCGTGTTCCTCGATCAGGGCGCGCAGCCGCATCTCGCCGAGGATGACGTCGCCGTTGGCGCTCGTGGACCCGCGCCAGAGGCCGAGACCCGGTACGTGACTGTATCTTTCGCCGTCAACACCCTCGCTCGGGTCCTCGGTCACCTCGAAGCGCAGCATCGGCCAGGCGCGCAGCGCGTTCACCAACCGGGCCGCCGTCCCCACCGGGCCGACCCAGTTGCTGGTGGCGCGCAACTGACCTGGCGAGGCCGGCTGTGAGGTCCACTTGAGGTTCGGGCGGGAGTCGAGGGTCGCGACGAGGGCCCATTCGACGTGCGGGCACAGCGCTGCTGGCGACGAGTGCACGTGGAGTACACCGTTCGTCGCATCGGCGAACTGATTCAATGCGCGCACAAGGCACCTCCGGCTTCGACGAGGGACGTCTTCCCCAACGGCCTCATGTCGCAGCCATGTCTTGCGCGGTACCAGTGTGCCCCGTGTGCACCCTGTGCGCCACTGGAACTGATGAGACGGGTGTTGTTTGCCCGTATTCAGGCGATTTCGGCCAGTACCGCGTCGCTCAGCGCAGGCCAGGCATCCTTCGCCCAGTCGCCGAAGTCCCGGTCCGCCAACGCCACACACGACAATTCCCGGGCCGGGTCGACCCAGAGGAACGTGCCCGACTGCCCGAAGTGGCCGTAGGTGGCCGACGAGTTCGCCCGACCGGTCCAGTGCGGCGACTTGTCGCCCTTGATCTCGAACCCGAGCCCCCAGTCGTTGGGGCGTTGGGTGCCGTAGCCGGGCAGCAGGCCGGACAACCCGGGGTACTGCACCGTGACGGCATCGCGAACGGTGTGCTCGGACACCAGGGTCGGCCGCAGCAGTTCGGCGGCGAAGCGCGCCAGGTCGGCGGTCGACGAGCGGGCGCCGTGCCCGGCCGGGCCCGTCAGCTCCGAACTCCCCATGCCGAGCGGGGCGAAGACCGCGTCGCGCAGGTACTCGGGGAACGCGATGGCGGTCTCGGTCTCGACCAGGTCGGCGAGCACCTCGAATCCCGCGCTCGAGTAGATCCGCTTCTCCCCCGGCGCAGCCTGGACCCGATGCTCGCCGAACGCGAGCCCGGACGCGTGCGCGAGCAGGTGTCGCACGGTGGCGCCGGGTGGTCCGGCCGGCATGTCCAGCTCCAGTGCACCTTCCTCGACCGCGACCAGCACCGCGTAGGCCACCAACGGCTTGGTCACCGACGCCAGCGCGAACACCCGGTCCGGCTCCCCCGCGACGCCGATCGGCCCGTCCGGACCGACCACCGTCGCGGCGGCATGGTCGACGGGCCAGTCTTGGATCGCGTTGAGGCTGTGCACCGCGTCAGCCTACGAGCCGGCCGCACAGACGACGGTGCCGGGCGACTCGATCGAGTCGCCCGGCACCGTGGTGCGTTCGCGGTCTAGCGGTCCGCGTCGGTGTACTTGATGACGCCGCGCAGGTTCTTGCCGTCCAGCATGTCCTGGTAGCCCTCGTTGACCTGCTCGAGGCTGTAGGTGTTGGAGATCATGTCCTGCAGGTTGAGCTGACCCGACTTGTACAGGTCGAGCAGCATCGGGATCTCGTGCCGCGGGTTGGCGCCACCGAAGACGTTGCCCTTGAGTGTCTTCTGCAGCATCGCGAAGAGGAAGAGGTTCATCTTCACATCCATGTCGGACATCTTGCCCATCGAGGTCACGACGCAGGTGCCGGCCTTGGCGGTCAGGGTCAGCGCCGGATCGACGAGCGCGCCGTCCATCTCACCCATCGTCAGGATGACCTTGTCACACATCTTGCCCCAGGTCAGCTCCATGACCGGGACGATGGCCTCCTCGAGGCTCGCGTAGGCGTGCGTGGCACCGAACTTGAGGGCCTGCTCGCGCTTGAACGCGACCGGGTCGATGGCGATGATGTTGCGCGCACCCGAGACCACCGCGCCCTGCAGCGCGGCCATGCCGACGCCGCCGACGCCGGCGATCGCGACGGTGTCGCCGGGGCGGACCTGCGCGACGTTGGTCGCCGAGCCCCAACCCGTCGTCGTGCCGCAGCCGACGAGCGCGGCGATCTCGAACGGGATGTGCTCGTCGATCTTGACCGCGGAGTACTCGTGCACGGTCATGTACGGCGAGAACGTGCCGAGCAGGGCCATCGGGATGACATTCTGGCCGCGGGCCTGGATGCGGTACGAGCCGTCGGAGATGGACTGTCCTGTGAGCAGGCCCCCGCCCAGGTCGCAGAGGTTCTGGTGCCCCTGGGTACACGGGTCACAGGCGCCGCAGGCGGGGATGAAGGAGAGGACGACGTGGTCGCCCTCCTTCAGCCTCTTCACGTTCGGGCCGACCTTGGTGACCACGCCGGCGCCCTCGTGCCCGCCGAGCACCGGGAAGGACGGCATCGGAGTGGCACCGGTGACGAGGTGGTAGTCGGAGTGGCACATGCCAGCCGCCTCCATGCGGATCTGGACCTCGCCATCTCGCGGATCACCCAGCTCGATCTCCTCGACCGACCACGGCTCGTTGAGACCCCACAGGAGCGCGCCCTTTGTCTTCATTTCGTTCCGGCCTTTCGTTCCGCGTCAGCTTCTCGTGATCGAGGTGACGGTGATCACAAGGGCACACGATAGCCCGAATCCGGCGGAATTGGAACACGTTCTAAGGGAATTTCGTAGCAAGGTCTAACGGAGTTCCGAAATGCCAGGTGAAAAGCGGTTACCGGACAGTCAGGTCGGCGTGTCGACACAGCCGACGGGGCACCGAACGCGTCGCGAACTGGACGTTCGTCCGTCAGTCGCCCCCGTCGTCCAGATGATGGACGGGATCGGTCGACGGTCCCTGCCGTTCACCCACCGGCCAGGGGTCGTCCATCACCAAGCGGTCGCTCGGTCACCGGGGCAGATCAGGGTGACTGCACACCGCCCCGTCGATCAGGAGATCACCCACCCATGCCCCTCACCACGCGCACCGCGTTCACGACGCTCGCCGCGTTCGCCCTCGTCGGTGCCAGCGCCCTCGGCACGGCGAGCACCGCCGCCGCCGCGCCCACGACGCGGGTCTGCGGTCCGTCCGCCGGCAGCCTCGCCGAACTGCTGTCGAGCGGGTCCGCGCTCGACTACCAGTACCGCTGCGCCCAGACCGGCGATCTGCTCGACGTCCGGATCGGCGACGTGCGCGCCACGCAGCCCTCGCTCGGCTACGACGAGGTGTACTACAAGCTCGGCCGGTACACCCTCGGCAAGGACACGATCAACAAGAAGTTCGACGACTGGTGCGAGGCGAACGGACAGGTCAAGGCCGTCTCGGTGACGCCGGCCGCCAAGATCGCCGACCCCGGTTCGTTCACCTGCGAACTGCCCGTCGGCCAGGAGACCGCCGATTCCATCGCGCCGATGAAGACGGTCGTGGTCGGTCCCGCGGGCAAGCTCTACCTGACCGACGGCCACCACACGCTGACCTCCTTCTACGAGACCGAGGGCCCCGACGTGCACGTGCGCCTTCGCGTGCTCGGCAACCTGAGCGCTCTGTCCGTCAACGATTTCTGGGCCGAGATGCACAAGAACGGGTGGGTCTGGAACCGCGACGTGAACGGCAAGGAGGTCGCAGTCGACACCCTCCCCGCCGGTGTCGGCCTCGCCAACTTCGCCGACGACAAGTACCGCAGCCTCATGTACTTCGCGCGGGACATCGGCTTCACCGCCGGCACCATCCCGTTCCAGGAGTTCTACTGGGGCGCGTGGTTGCGCGACAAGGACGCGGCCGACATCAGCGGCTGGAACCCGCGCGATCTGACCAGCTACCTCGACACCGTCAAGCGAGTGACCAAGGCGCAGACCGCCCTCCCCACCGGCACGGTCGTCGACAGCGGCTTCACCGCCGGCCAGCTCGGCGCCCTGGCGCAGTGGAACGACGGCAAGGCCGAAGGCAAGGGCGAGTTCGCCAAGCTGTCGGTACCGTACTCGGACGCCAAGCCCGGCAAGATCGCGTACGCACTGGAATACAAGGCCGCACACGGGAAGTGAGCGCCTGACGCCGAACGGGCGGTCGCCGCGAGCAGTCGCGGTGACCGCCCGTTCTGCGTTGATGCCGCAGCAGAGGATCGCACGGCCGAGTGGGGCGGGCGGGGCTCGAACCCGCGACCAATGGATTATGAGTCCACGGCTCTAACCGACTGAGCTACCGCCCCATTCGTCCCTCACACGCGCTCTGACGCGCACATTCGGACGGCCAAATGCTACCGGCACCGGTGCCGACCCCGTGCGGCGAGGGTCTCGGACGATCTCCGGCTCCCACGATAACCACGAGGGCGGCCGGGTAGCGGTCGAGGACTGTGCGTCATGGCAGCGCCGCGGGATCTGAACTGTCGCCGCCGACATCGCCGAAGGGCCCGTCCCGCGCCGCTCTCGACGACGATGCTCACATGACGCGGAATCGGGCGGCCGGAGACACGAAAAAGGCCCCCGACCAGGCTTGCACTTGGTCGGGGGCCTTCTGAAGCTCCCCCGGCTGGACTCGAACCAGCAACCGTCCGATTAACAGTCGGAAGCTCTGCCAATTGAGCTACAGGGGATTACCTCAGCAGCCGTCGCTCTCGCCTGGCTGCGGAACAGACTTTAACCCATAGACCCACCCTGGTACCAAATCGCCTGCCCGCAGGCCCATCAGGCACACTGTGTCAGGCCGTTCGACAGGAGGGAAAGCAGTTCATGATGCGCTTGTTGATCGGGGTCGCGGCGGGGTACGTGCTGGGCACGAAGGCCGGCCGCGCCCGCTACGAACAGATCAGCCGGACGACCAAGGCGATCGTCGGGAGCCCCGCGACGAAGAAGGTCATCGAGGTCGGCCGCCAGAGACTCTCGGACAGCCTCAACACCCAGCCGAGGCTCGAACCGCTCGAGGCCATCGACAAGGACACCACTATCTACGTCCCCCGCGACCGGAAGTAGCTCAGCACTCCCCAGCTCAGTAGTCGTCGGCGCTGTCGCCGACGGCCTGCTCGAGCAGGCTCCGGCGGTACTGCTCGAGCGCGACCAGGTCACCGAACAGCGCCATGTAGTCGTCCGGCTGATCGGCCTGCGACATCCGCTGCAGCTTGGACTTGAGGTCGGCCACCTGCTGCCCGACCCACACCTCCTGCAGCCGCGCGAGCACCTGCGGGATGTACCGGGGCACGTCGGACGCCCGGATCGGTTCGACCGCGAGCTCGGTCACCAGCGACTGCAGCGGGTCCGCGAGCTTGCCTACCGCGTCCATCCACTCGGCACCACCGAGTCCGGCCGCGGTGCCGCCCGCGTCGGACATCGCCTGACGAACCAACGCGTAGGCGGGGTGGGTGAACGTCTCCGTCGGCAGCGAGTCGAACACCGAACCCGCGACCTCCGGGTACTGCAGCGCGGCCTTGAGCGCGTCCCGCTGCGGCCACAGCGCGGGATCGCGGGGGTTGGGGCGCGCCGGGCCCGCGGGCGCTTCCGCGACCGGCTGAGAGTCCTCCCGGAATCGTCCCGGCCGCTGCGGCTGCCCGCGCCGCGACGATTGGCGCCGGCTCTCCTCCCGGACCCGCTTGATCACGGTCGGGATGTCGTCCCACCCGATCCACCCGGCGAGCTGGCGGGCGTAGTCCTCGCGCAGCGCGGCGTCCTTGATCTGGGCGACGACCGGCACCGTCCGCCGCAATGCCTCGACCCGACCCTCGCCGGTGTCGAGATCGTGCTCGGCGAGCAGCGACCGGATCACGAACCGGAACATCGGGATTCGCCGGGCCACCAGATCGCGGACGGCCGCGTCGCCGGACGCCTGGCGCAACTCGCACGGGTCCATGCCGTCCGGGGCCACCGCCACGTAGGTCTGCCCGGCCATCTTCTGGTCGCCCTCGAACGCCTTCATCGCCGCCGCCTGGCCGGCCGCGTCACCGTCGAAGGTGTAGATCACCTCACCGCGAAAATAGCTGTCGTCCATCAGGAGTCGGCGCAGCATCGCGAGATGGTCCTCGCCGAAGGCGGTACCGCAGGCGGCGACGGCGGTCTTGACCCCGGCCAGGTGCATGGCCATCACGTCGGTGTAGCCCTCGACGATCACCGCCTGGTGTCCCTTGGCGATGTCCCGCTTGGCCAGGTCGAGCCCGAACAGCACCTGAGACTTCTTGTACAGCATGGTTTCCGGTGTGTTGATGTACTTGCCGGGCATGGTGTCGTCGTCGAAGAGCTTGCGGGCGCCGAAACCGATGACGTCGCCGCTGAGGTTGCGGATCGGCCACACCAGCCGACGCCGGAACCGGTCGATCGGAGTGCCGCGCTTGCCCGGGGTGGCGAGACCGGCGTCGATGATCTCCTTGGCCTCGAAGCCCTTCGTCAGCAGGTGCTTGGTGAGGGTGTCCCAGCCGTCGGGGGCGTAGCCGCAGCCGAAGGTGACGGCGACCTGGCCGTCGAAGTTGCGCTCGGTCAGGTAGTCGCGGGCGGTCTGGGCGTCGGGCTCGCGCAGCCGGGCGGCGTAGAACTCCTGGGCGGCCGCGTTGGCCGCGACCAGCCGGGCCCGGGTGCCGCGGTCGCGCTGAACAGACGGCCCGCCGCCCTCGTAGGAGATGGTGTAGTTGATCCGGTCCGCGAGCTGCTCGACGGCCTCGACGAACGAGATGTGCTCGATTTTCTGCAGGAACGAGTAGACGTCGCCGCCCTCGCCGCAGCCGAAGCAGTGGTAGGTGCCGTGGTTGGGCCGGGCGTGGAAGGACGGAGACTTCTCGTCGTGGAAGGGGCACAGGCCCTTCATGGAGTCGCCGCCGCTGCGCTTGAGCGCGACGTACTCGCCGACGATGTCCTCGATGTGGGTTCGCTCGCGAATGGCCGCTACGTCTCGTTCAGGAATTCGGCCGGCCACGGGGACAGTCTAGGGCCTGCACGGCGGCGTCCCCGCCGCTCGGCGGACGACCACCTAGGATTCGCGCCATGTCGTCACCGAAGCGCAGATGGCTGCGTCGCATTCTGATCGGTCTGCCCGTCGTGGTCGCCGCAGCCGCGGTCGGCTTCTTCACGATCGCCCCCGGTGCCGTCGAGCGCAGCATGAACAAGGTCGAGGCCGGTGACCTGCCCGAGGTCACACCCGAGACGCAGCGGCTCCACGACAGCCTGCAGATCGCCGACATGCACTCGGACACCCTGATGTGGGATCGCGACCTCCTCGAGCGGTCCTCCCGCGGCCACATGGACCTGCCCCGCCTGCAGGAGGGCAATGTGGCCCTGCAGGTGTTCTCGTCGGTGTCGAAGTCGCCGAAGGGTCAGAACTACGACTCGAACTCCGCGGAGTCCGACAACATCACGCTCCTGACCTTCGCCCAGTTGCAGCCGCCGCGCACCTGGGGCTCGCTGCTGGAGCGGTCGCTCTACCACGCCGACAAGCTCGCGACCGCCGCCGCCGACTCGAACGGCCAGCTCCAGCTCGTGCGCACGCGCGCCGACCTGGAGACACTGCTCGCCGATCGGGCGGCCGGCAAGAACGTGACGGGGGCGCTGTTCTCGGTCGAGGGCCTGCAGAACCTCGAGGGCCGGATCGAGAACTTCGACCGGCTCTACGACGCAGGCATGCGGATGGCGGGCTTCACCCACTTCTTCGACAACGAGGTCGGCGGCTCGATGCACGGGGAGGTCAAGGGCGGGCTGACCGATCTCGGCCGGCAGGTGTTCGCGGAGATGGAGCGGCGCGGGGTGATCGTCGACATCGCGCACGCGAGCCACCCGGCGATCGCGGAGATGCTCGCCCGCGCGACCCGTCCCGTCGTCGCCAGCCACGGCGGCGTGCAGGCGACCTGCGACGTCAACCGCAACCTGACCGACGACGAGATCCGCGGGGTGGCGGCGACCGGCGGGGTGGTCGGCATCGGCTACTGGGACGCCGCGGTGTGCGAGTTGACCCCGGCCGCCGTGGTCGACGCGATCGAGCACGTCATCGCCGTCGGCGGCCTGCAGACCGCGGCGCTCGGCAGCGACTACGACGGCTCGACCACGGTCGCCTGGGACACCAGCGAGATCGCGGTGATCACGCAGGAGCTGCGCGACCGCGGCCACAGCGACGACGACATCCGGGCGATCATGGGCGGCAACACCCTGCGGGTGATGGCGCAGGTGCTGCCGTAGGCGCCTTCGGCACTGTGAGCGCTGTGCACCCCAGTTGGGGTAAACGGCGCGCACGGGCGCGCAGCGCCTACCCCCAGGAGGCCTGGGCGCCGAGGCTCTGCTTGTCGACGCGCTCGAGCCGGCTCTCGGTGTAGGAGGCGATCTGGTCCACGATCACCCGGGTGCGGGCCGCGTCGTCGTGTGCGCGTTCCCAGGCCGGCAGCAGGATCGGATCGAGGCAGCTCGGCGCGGTCTGCATCAGCCACTGCGCGACCCGGTGAATGCGGTCGCGCTGGCGGTCCTGCTTCGTCTTGTGCCCGGCGTCGGACATCACGTATCGCAATGCAACGGTCTTGAGCAACGCGACCTCGGCCCCCACGACCGGTGGGATCTCCAGGTCGGCGGCGTACCGGGACAGCGGCGCCCCGCCCGCGACCTCCCGGGTCGCGGTGACCGCGGCGGTGGCGAACCGCCCGACCAGCTCGCTGGTCAGGTTCTTCAGCGCCACCGAACTGGCCAGGGTGCCGTCGAAGTTGCCGCCCGCGGCCACCACGACGGGCAGCACGGACAGCCGGCGCGCGGCTTCGACGAGGTCGTCGACGACCAGGCCCCGGAACTCGGCGGCCCCCATCTCGGCGAGTGCACGCCGCTCGGCGGGGTCGGCCAGAGCGCGCAGGTCGATGCGGCCGGCGATCACCCCGTCCTCGACGTCGTGCACCGAGTACGCCACGTCGTCCGCCCAGTCCATCACCTGGGACTCGAGGCACCGTCGGGTCCCGGGCGCGCCCGCACGCACCCAGGCCAGGATCTCGGCGTCGTCGTCGTAGGCGCCGAACTTGGCGCCGGGTGACGGCCGCGTCCACGGGTACTTGATCGACGCGTCGAGCGCGGCGCGGGTGAGGTTGAGTCCGACGCTGCGGCCGTCGCCGCCGAGGACCTTCGGTTCGAGGCTGGTGAGGATCCGCAGGTTCTGCGCGTTGCCCTCGAACCCGCCGCACTCCGCGGCCACCTCGTCGAGCGCCTTCTCCCCGTTGTGTCCGTAGGGCGGGTGCCCGATGTCGTGCGCGAGGCCGGCCAGGTCCACCAGGTCGGGGTCGCAGCCGAGGCCGTCGGCGATGCCGCGACCGATCTGCGCGACCTCGATCGAGTGGGTGAGACGGGTGCGGGGGGTGTCGCCGTCGCGCGGGCCGACCACCTGGGTCTTGTCGGCGAGCCGGCGCAGTGCGGCGCTGTGCAGCACGCGGGCACGGTCGCGGGAGAAGTCGCTGCGCGCGGCGGTGGTGCCGGGCAGTCCGCCGGTCTTGGGTGGCTCGACGACGCGGCGCTCGAGGGCGTGTTCGGTGTAGGACACGGAGGTCACTGCCCCGCCGTGTACGGGAAGTCCGCAGAGAAGTGGGTCAGCTGATACCACACCAAAGCACCTGTCTCCCTGGCAATTCCGTGGATCTGCGACTCGCGGGTGAAGACCGCCGGCCCCTGCCGGGTCGGCGCGGTCCAGGCCTCGAGCCCGGCGTCGCGGGCCATGGTGCGGGTCCGAAGGGAGTGCCACGGGTCGCTGACGAGCACGGCGGAGTTCATCGAGTGCTCCCCCATCACCCGGCTGACGCCCTCGATGCTGCGGAGGGTGTCGGAACCCTCCTCGACCGCGATGATCCGGTTCCCCGGCACGCCGCGACCGATCAGGTAGTTGCGGCCGGACGCCGCCTCGGTGTACTCGTCGCCGACCTGTTTGCCGCCGACCGTGACGACCGTGGGCGCGACACCCTCCTCGAACAGCTTCGCCGCCTGCTCCAGTCGGGCTTCGAACACCGACGAGGGTGTCCCCGAGTACTGCGCGGCGCCGAGCACCACGATCGCGTCGGCGTGGGTGAGGTCGTTGATCCTGGCCACCTGCCACACCCGGAACGCGGTACCGCCGACCAGCAGCACGGCGATCAGGATCACCCCGACCACGACGCGACGCGTCCACCGGGCCAGGGTGCCCCCGAACCCGAGACGATCGGTGTCGCGTTCGCCTGCTGCTGAGTAACTCACTCCGCAAGTCTGCCAGCCGGCCCGCACTGCACCGACCAACGGCACGCGCGGAGCCGGTGTTCTCTGCCAGGCACTACAGCCAGCCGAGCCGTTCGGCGGCGCGGACGGCCTCGCCGCGGGTGCTGGTACCGGTCTTCCCGATCGCCGAGGACAGGTGGTTGCGCACGGTGCCCTCGGACAGGTGCAGGGTCTTCGCGATCACGCCGGTGCTCGCACCCCCGGACGCCGCCCGCAACACGTCGCGTTCGCGCGCGGTCAGCGGCGAGGAGCCCGTCGCCAACGTCTCGGTCGCGAGCGTCGGGTCGACCACCCGCAGACCCAGGTGGACCCTGCGCACCGCGTCCGCCAGTTCCCGGGCGGGGGTGTCCTTGACCACGAATCCACTCGCGCCCGCGTCGATCGCGCGGCGCAGGTACCCGGGCCGCCCGAAGGTGGTGACCATGAGGATCCGCACATCCGGACACTCGCGCCGCAACTGCTCGGCCACCGCGATGCCGTCCATGCCCGGCATCTCCACGTCCAACAGCGCGACCTGCGGTCGATGCGTCCGCACCGCGGCCAGCACCTCGTCGCCGCGTCCGACCTCCGCGACCACACTGAGGTCGGACTCGAGGTCGAGCAGGGCGGCCAGGGCGCCGCGGACCAACGCCTGGTCGTCGGCGATCAGCAGGGTGATCGGCTCGGTCATCGCCGGCCCCGCTCGGGTGCGACCTCGGGAAAGACGGCCGACAGGCAGAAGCCGCCCGTCTCCGGGCGCGACAGTCGCAGTGCGCCACCGGCTCCGCCGATCCTCTCCCGCAGGCCCGCGATCCCGTTGCCGCGCTCGGCGCCGTCCACGGACGGTCCGATGCCGTCGTCGCAGATCTCGATCGTCGCCGCCGTGAGACGGACCTCGCAGCGGGTCGCCCCGCTGTGCCGCACCACGTTGGTCACCGCCTCGCGCAGCGTCCATCCGAACACCTCGCGCCGCGCCGGCGGGACCGCCGAGACGCCGTCGGGGAGCACCGCCTCGATGCCGGCGGCGGTCAGCGCCGACCGCGCATTGGCCAGTTCCCCGTCGAGGCTGACCTCCCGCAGCCTGCCGACGGTGTCCCGGACCCCGGCGAGGCCTTCGCGGGCGAGCGCCTCGATGTCGTCGAGTTCGGCTCGCGCACGGTCGATGTCGACGTCGAGCAGCCGGCGGGCGAGTTCGGTCTTGACGGTGATCACGGTGAGTGAGTGTCCCAGGATGTCGTGCACGTCGCGGCCGACGCGCAGCCTCTCCTCCGCCACCGCCATGGTCGCGAGCTGCTCGCGGGCGGCGGCCAACTGCATGTTCCGGAAGATGACCTGGCCGATCCCCCAGGCCGCGAACGCCGCGACGACGAGCTGGAAGGCGAGGAAGTCCTGCGGCTGCTCCGACTCGACCAGTCGCGGCATGGCGAACACCGTGGCCGCCAGCACGGCGATGATCGTCCACACCTGCACAGTTGGCAGGGTGATCGCCGCCAGCGCCGCGATGTAGATGGCGAGTGCGAACGCGTCCGAACCCAGCGGGATCGTCGCCGCGGCCATGATCACGGTCAGGCCCGCCAATCCGGCGTACACGATCCTCGGCTCGGGGCGCGGCCACTGCTGGCGGATCCCGTCGATCGTGCGGAACGCCACGAAACACCCGACGTACGCGACACCGAACAGCCCGATCAGCACCAGCGCGAACACCTTCGCCGCGGTGTCCGTCAGCCGCAGCGCCGAGGACACCGGATACGCGAGGTAGACCAGCCAGATCGCCGCGAAGAGGAAGCCCCACCGACCGGGCGCCCGGGGCTCTCCCACACTCGTCTCGTTCACCGGCCCCACGCTAGCGCGACCTACACCCGCGCGGTGTCCCGGCGGAACAGCACCGCCGCGCCGACCACGAACACCGTCGCCCACAGCACCAGGTTCACCAGTGCCACCGCGAGCGTCCCGCCGCCGATCTCGCCGAGCGGCGAACGGGCAAGGGCGGCAACACCGTAGGTCGGGAAGAACTTCGAGACCGTCTCGAACCAGCCGGACGGCGGGACGAACAGACCACCGGCGAACGCGAGTACCGCGAGGCCGGGGCCGATGATCTGCATGACGTTCTCGGACGGCAACAGGTAGCCCATGAACAGTCCGAAGGCGGCGAACACGAGCGACCCGAGCCAGGCGAGCAGGAAGCACCCGACCCACGCGGCGGCCGGCAGGTGCGCGCCGACCACTCCCCCGACCACGAAGACCACCGCGACCGACGCCAGCCCGAGCGTCATCGCGACGGCGATCTTGGTGGCGACGTAGGCGATCGGGCGCAGTGGGGTCAGCCGCAACTGCCGGCTCCAACCGAGCGCCCGCTCGATGGAGACCATCGCCCCGCCGCTGGTGGTCGCGAGCATCGCACCGTACACGGCCATCGAGATCATCACGTACGCAGTGACATTGCCGGAACCGTAGGTCTGCGTGCGGAAGTCGGACTGGATGCCGAAGATCACGAAGAACACCGGCGGCATCACCAGGGTGAAGATCAGGGTCCGCTTGTTGCGCAGCATGCGGCGCAGCTCGAGTGCGAGAAAGCCGAGGCTGAAGCCGCCCGCGGCGGGCAGCCGGCGGGCCGACGGGTCGGCGGTGGTGACGGACATGATCAGGCCTCCTGAGTGGCGAAGGGACGGTCGGTGGTCAGGGCGAGGAAGGCGTCCTCGAGTCCGCGCGAGACGATCTCGAGGTCGCGGGCATCGGTGTGGCCGAGCAGGTAACGAGCGACCGCGTCGGAGTCCTTGGCGTGCACCACGACCCGCTCACCGCGCACTTCGACGGAGTCGACGCCGTCGATGGCGAGCAGCCGATGCTGGTCCGCCCCGGGCAGATTCGCGCTGATCACCCGCCCCGACGCGAGGTTCTTGATCTCGGCGGCGCTGCCGTCGGCGACGACGCGGCCGTGGCTGACCAGCACGATGCGGTCCGCGTAGGCGTCCGCCTCGTCGAGGTAGTGGGTGGCGAACAGCACGGTCCGACCCCGGCTCGAGTCCTCCCGCATCGCGTTCCAGAAGTCGCGCCGGCCCTCGACGTCCATCCCGGTGGTCGGTTCGTCGAGCACGATCAGGTCCGGGTTCGGCAGCAACGCCAGCGCGAACCGCAGCCGCTGCTGTTGCCCGCCCGAGCACTTGCCGACCATCCGGCCCGCGATGTCGGCGATGCCGGCCCGGGCCAGCACCTCCGAGACCGGCGCCGTGGTGGCGAACAGCGAGCCCACCAACTGGACGGTCTCCTCGACGGTGAGATCCTTGAGGAGGCCGCCGCTCTGCATCACCGCCGAGACCCGGCCGGTGGCGATGGCGTCCTCCGGGCTGCCCCCGAACACCGAGACGCTGCCGGAGTCCGGACGGGCCAGCCCGAGCAACATGTCGATGGTGGTGGTCTTGCCCGCACCGTTGGGTCCGAGGAACGCCACGATCTCGCCGGGCGCGACGGTCAGGTTCAAGCCGTCGACGGCGTGGACGGGTGGCGCCCCGGCCACCGCGAACCGCTTTCGGAGATCTCGGAGGTCGATCGCTGCTGTGGTCATGACTCCACCCTGCTCGGTGGCGGCCCGCCGAGCCTCGGCCGTCCGTCACGACCTGACCATGACAGGTGTCACGGGCCGACCGGAGGCCGCCGGTGACGGCGCAATCGCGGTCGGTACCGATAGATTCATGCCATGTCACTCGCACATCCGCGCGTTTCCGGTCGACCCGGTCCCCGCAACGTCTCGATCGCCGGAGCCGTGACGGCCGTGGCGGCGCTGCTGGCCCTGCTCTGCCTGCCCGGCACCGCGGCGGCCGATGCCCCGCTCCGACTGCCCTCACAGATCACCGATTCCGCGGGGGTGCTGGACGCGAACCAGCGCACCGACGTGCAGACCGCGCTGGACAGCCTGTTCGACGAGCACCGCGTGCAACTGTGGGTGGTCTACGTCGACAACTTCGGCGGCATGAACGCCGACCAGTGGGCGAGCAAGACCGTCAAGTCGAGCGGACTCGGTGACGAGTCCGCGCTCCTTGCCGTGGCCACCGGGGACCGCGCGTACGCGCTGAACGTGCCGGGCAACCTGTCCGGGGTGAGCGCGTCGGACATCGCCGCCATCGAGCGCGACGCCGTGGTTCCCGCGCTGCGCGAGGACGACTGGTCCGGCGCGGCGATCTCGATGGCGGGCGGTCTCGGCGACGCGATGAGCGGTTCGGGTGGCGGCGGCACCGCGAAGTACCTGCTGATCGGCAGCGGCGTGGTGATCGTCGGCGCGAGCGGGGTCGTGCTCTACACCCGCAGGCGCCGTAGCGAGCGGGTCCGCAAGGGAATCGACGCCGCGAAGGACCTCGACTGGACCGATCCCGCGGCGATCGCCGCGCTACCGGTCGAGACCCTGGACGCGCGTGCCAAGGCGGTACTCGTGGAGACCGACAACGCGATTCGCACCAGCGAGGAGGAGTTGAACCTCGCGCGAGGCGAGTTCGGCGACGCGGCCACCGCGCCCTTCATCACCGCGTTCGACACCGCCAAGTCCACCCTCGCGGCCGCGTTCACGATCCGCCAGCGCCTCGACGACGACATCCCCGAGACCCCGGATCAGCAGCGGGACATGCTGATCGAGCTGATCTCCACCTGCAGCCGCGCGGACAAGGAACTCAATGCGCGCGTCACCGAGTTCGACGGTATGCGCGATCTGCTCATCGACGCACCCGCGCGACTCGACGCCCTCACCCAGCACATCGTCGAACTGACGGTACGGATACCCGAGTCGGAGGCGACACTCACCGCGCTGCACGGCGAATTCCCCGGCCCCGCACTGGCTTCGGTGGCGAACAACGTCACCCTGGCCGGCCGGCAGCTGGCCTTCGCGGATCAGAATGTCACCGCCGGGCGGGCCGCGATCACGCTGCCCGCAGGCAAGCAGGGCCCCGCCGTCGTCGCCATCCGGGCCGCCGAGTCCGCCGTCGACCAGGTCCGCGAACTTCTCGACGGCGTCGACCACGCCGCGGAGAACATCCGGGCCGCCATCGCGACACTGCCCGACGCACTCGAGGACGCACGCAAGGACATCGCCGCGGCGGAAGCCCTGGCCGCGCACGGCGGTCCGGAACTGGTCGCGGCCCGGACGGCTGCTCAGGCGGCGCTCACGAAGGCCGACGCCGGCAAGGACACCGACCCGCTGGGCTCGCTGACCGAGCTCGCCGGCGCCGACGCCGAGCTGGACCGGGTGCTGGCCGCCGCCAACGAGTCCAAGCAGCGGTCCGAACGCGCCGCACAGAAACTGACCCAGGACATCACCGCCGCGAACGCACAGGTCACCGCGGCGGCCGACTTCATCGGCACCCGGCGCGGGGCCGTCGGTGCCGAGGCCCGCACCCGAATCTCCGAGGCGCAGCGCCATCTCGAGGCCGCCCGGCAGCTGGCCCAGACCGACCCGTCGAAGGCGTTGCAGCACGCGCAGGCGGCCGGCGACCTCGCGTCCCGGGCCCTGCGCCTGGCGCAGTCCGACGTGCAGCAGTGGGAGGCGAGCCGGCGCCCACCGAGTTCCGGCTCGAACACCGGCGCGATCCTCGGCGGAATCCTGATCGACTCGATGATTCGCGGCGGGATGAGCGGCGGCTGGGGCAACCGTGGTGGCGGCAGTGGCGGCGGCAGTCGCGGTCCCGGCTCGTTCGGCGGGCCGAGCAGCTCCGGTCGGATCGGCCGCAGCGGCCGGTTCTAGGTGAGCACCGCGCTGGCGCACCCCGGGCTCGCCCTGGCGGTCGTCTGCGCGGTGATGGCCGCACTCGCCGCGGTGGTCTACCGGGTTGCCGCGCTCGACCGCCCGCTGACCGTCCCGCGCGCGGCGATCCGGGGCGCCCTCCAGCTCGCGGCCGTGTCGCTGGTGCTGACCGCTGCGCTGAGGCACCTGTGGTCGGCGGCGCTGGTGCTGCTGCTGATGTTCGTCGCGGCGGCGGTGACGTCGGCCCGCCGCGCCGATGCGGGGTGGTCGGGCACGTGGCTGGCCGTGGCGCTGGCGGTCGGGGTCGGGGCGGTACTGCCGCTGCTGCTGGTCAGCGGCGTCGTCCCGCTGCAGGGGGTCGCGATCATCCCGATCGGCGGCATCGTGCTCGGCGGCGCGATGACGGCCACCTCACTCGCCGCCAAACGAGCCCTCGACGCCATCACCCAGCGGTACGGGGAGGTCGAGGCGGCGCTGAGCCTGGGTCTGAGTGTGCGCGACTCGCGGATGGAGGTGATCCGGACCGCAGCCGCTGATGCGCTGCTTCCCGGCCTGGACCAGACGCGGACGGTCGGGCTGGTGACCCTGCCGGGCGCATTCGTCGGCGTCCTGCTGGCCAGCGGGTCGGCCGTACAGGCCGGCGCGGTGCAGATCCTGGTGCTGGTCGGGCTGTTGCTGGCGCAGACGTGTGCGGTCGCGGTGACGATGGAACTGGTGGCCAGGGCCCACGTCAGGCGCTAACGCACCTGTGAGTCCTTTTGGCCCCGTCCGGGACCAAAAGGACTCACAGGCAGCGAAGCTGCCTACGCGCCGAGGAGGCGCTGGGCCAGGTAGCCCTCGACCTTGTCCAGCGAGACCCGCTCCTGCTCCATGGAGTCGCGCTCGCGCACCGTGACGGCCTGGTCCTCGAGGGTGTCGAAGTCCACCGTGATGCAGAACGGGGTACCGATCTCGTCCTGACGGCGGTAGCGGCGACCGATCGCGCCGGCGTCGTCGAACTCGATGTTCCAGTTCTTGCGCAACGTCGCGGCGAGGTCCTTGGCCTTCGGGGTCAGGTCCGCGTTACGCGAGAGCGGCAGCACCGCGGCCTTGACCGGCGCGAGACGACGGTCCAGCCGCAGCACGGTGCGCTTGTCGACGCCGCCCTTGGCGTTGGGCGCCTCGTCCTCGGAGTAGGCGTCGACCAGGAAGGCCATCAGCGAGCGGGTCAGGCCGGCCGCGGGCTCGATGACGTACGGGGTGTACCGCTCGCCAGACGCCTGGTCGTAGTACTTGAGGTCCTGACCCGACGACTCCTCGTGCACCCGAAGGTCGTAGTCGGTGCGGTTGGCGACGCCCTCCAGCTCGCCCCACTCGCTGCCCTGGAACCCGAAGCGGTACTCGATGTCGACGGTGCGCTTCGAGTAGTGCGAGAGCTTGTCCTCGGGGTGTTCGAGCAGTCGGAGGTTCTCCGGGTCGATACCGAGGTCGGTGTACCAGGCCAGGCGGGTGTCGATCCAGTACTGGTGCCACTCCTCGTCCTCACCCGGCTTGACGAAGAACTCCATCTCCATCTGCTCGAACTCGCGGGTGCGGAAGATGAAGTTGCCGGGAGTGATCTCGTTGCGGAAGCTCTTGCCGATCTGGCCGATGCCGAACGGCGGCTTCTTGCGCGAGGTGGTGAGCACGTTCGCGAAGTTGACGAAGATGCCCTGGGCGGTCTCCGGCCGCAGGTAGTGCAGGCCGTCCTCGGACTCGACCGGACCGAGGTAGGTCTTGAGCATCATGTTGAAGTCGCGCGGCTCGGTCCACTGCCCGACAGTGCCGCAGTCCGGGCAGGCGAGCGCATCCATCGCGACGTCGTCGGGGTTGTCGATGCCCTTCTTCTCCGCGTAGGCCTCCTGCAGGTGGTCCTGGCGGTGCCGCTTGTGGCAGTTCAGGCACTCGACGAGCGGGTCGTTGAACACGCCGACGTGACCGGACGCCACCCACACCTGGCGGGGCAGGATCACCGAGGAGTCGAGGCCCACGACGTCGTCGCGGCTGGTGACCATGCTGCGCCACCACTGCTTCTTGATGTTCTCCTTGAGTTCGACGCCGAGCGGGCCGTAGTCCCAGGCGGACTTGGTTCCGCCGTAGATCTCACCGCAAGGGAAGACGAGTCCTCGGCGCTTGGCGAGGTTGGCAACGGTATCGACCTTGGACTTGGGTGCCACTGGGGAAGCTCTCCATCTGGGTAATAGATGCTGCGGTCACGTGCGGTTTTCTCGTACCAGACTATCGGTCGCCGCGAGCGTGACCCAACCGGTGTTGACATGCATACTCATGCATATCAAAATGGAATTGATTTGCAATAAGGTTGGCGGGGCCGACACGTTGGGGACCGAACACGAGGAGCAGCCCGAGTGAGCATCACCGACGCCGACGACCTGCACGCCGACTCCACGACGCACGAACCGTCCGGCTCCGCTCCGCCCGCAGCGCTGCCGAGCAAGGACACGATGACCGCGGCGGGCGACATCCTGCGCGCCCTGGCGGCGCCGGTGCGGATCGCCATCGTGTTGCAGTTGCGCGAGGAGCAGCGCTGCGTGCACGAACTGGTCGAGGCGCTCGGCGTCACCCAGCCGTTGATCAGTCAGCACCTGCGCGTGCTCAAGTCGGCGGGGGTGGTGCGCGGCGACCGCAACGGTCGCGAGGTGTTCTATCGTCTCGTCGACGACCACCTGGCACACATCGTGGTCGACGCCGTCGCCCACGCCGAGGAAGGTAAGTGACCGTGACCGAGAAGACCGGCCAGCGCAGCCCCGTCGCCGTCGGCGTGCGCGCCACCAAGCAGCGCAGCGCGATCTCGGCACTGCTCGACGAGATCGACGAGTTCCGTTCGGCACAGGACCTGCACGACGAGCTGCGCAAGCGCGGCGAGGGCATCGGGCTGACCACCGTCTACCGAACCCTGCAGACACTCGCCGAGGCCGGCACGGTGGACATGCTGCGCACCGACTCCGGGGAATCGGTGTACCGGCGCTGTTCGTCGGGCCACCACCATCACCTGGTGTGCCGCCGCTGCGGTTACACCGTGGAGGTCGAGGGGCCGACGGTCGAACAGTGGTCGCACACCATCGCCGAGGACAACGGGTTCACCGACGTCAGCCACACGGTCGAGATCTTCGGCACCTGCCGCAACTGCGCGACCGCCCGAGCGGCATCGTCAACCAACGGTTGACGGCTCAGCGTCGTCAACCTAGAGTTGACGCATGACCGAACCGCTGCAGTTCACACCTTCCGTCCGCCTCGACGACCTGATCGACGCGATCAGGAAGGTCCATGCCGATCCGCTCGACCAACTGTCCGACGCCGTGCTCGCCGCCGACCACCTCGGCGACGTCGCCGACCACCTCATCGGCCATTTCGTCGACCAGGCCCGCCGCACCGGTGCGTCCTGGACCGACATCGGCCGCAGCATGGGCGTCAGCAAGCAGGCCGCCCAGAAGCGGTTCACCCCGAAAGACCCCGGCCAGGCCGCAGACCTCAACCCGAACCAGGGCTTCAACCAGTTCACCCCGCGGGCGCGCAACGTTGTCGCCGCCGCGCACAACGAGGCCCAGGCCGCCGGCAGTCCCGCGGTCACGCCCGCGCACCTGACCCTCGGACTGCTCGCCGAACCGGAGTCCCTGGCGCTGATGCTGCTCGCCGCGCAAGGCGTCGACCCCGACGCCATTCGGAACGCCGTCACCGCGACGCTGCCCGCCCCGGCCACCGATGTACCCGAACTGATCCCCTACGACGCCGCAGCCCGCAAGGTCCTCGAACTCACCTTCCGACAGGCACTTCGGCTGGGCCACAACTACATCGGCACCGAGCACATCCTGCTCGCCCTGCTCGAGATCGAGGACGGCACCGGCCCGCTGAGCGGACTCGGCGTCGACCGCGACCGCCTGGAGGCGGACCTCGCCGAGACGCTCACAGCTCTGACACCGAAGCACGATTAGAAGAGTCGGCGCATGATCGCCTTGGCCCGGTCGGTGTACGGCGGGTAAGCGAACCGCGGGTCCGGCTTGAACGGCTTGACCAGCACCGCTTTTCGGTGACTGAGGGCCTCGAAACCCCACTTCCCGTTGTACCGGCCCATCCCGCTCGGTCCGACCCCGCCGAACGGCAACTGCGGGGCCGTGTAGTGGTAGATCAGGTGGTTGACCACGATCCCACCGGCACTGACTCCGGCGAGCACCCGACGCCGAGAGTCGCCCGAGCGGCTGAACAGGTACGCGGCGAGTGGTTTCGGCCGGGCGGTGACGAACGCGATCGCCTCGTCGAGGGAGTCGACGGCGAGTACCGGCAGGATCGGCCCGAAGATCTCCTCGGTCATCAGCGGTTCGTCGAGCTCGGGGTCCACGAGCACGGTGGGTTCGACCGTCAGGCTCGCCCGGTCCGTGCCGCCGCCGACCGCGACGGTCGCACGGGTCGAGGCGAGACACCTCGCCAATCGGTCGAAATGGCGTTCGTCGACGACCCGCAGGCCGCGCTCGGGAGCCTGGGCACGGAACTCCTCGACCGTGGACACGAGGCGGGCGACCAGGTCGTCTCGGACGGACCTGTCGACCAGCAGGTAGTCCGGCGCGATGCACACCTGCCCGGAGTTGAGCAGCTTCGCCCACACGACCCGGCGGGCAGTCACGTCCAGGTCCGCGTCGGCGGCGACGATCACCGGAGACTTCCCGCCCAGTTCCAGCGTCACCGGGGTGAGATGCGGTGCGGCGGCGGCCATCACCTTCCGGCCGATCTCGGTGCCGCCGGTGAAGAAGCAGTGGTCGACCCCCTGCGCGAGCAGGTCCTGGGTGACCGCCCCGTCGCCCTCGACCACGACCACCGCCTCGGGGTCGAGGTACTCGGGGATCAACCGCGCCAGCAGCCGCGACGTCGCGGGAGTCAGCTCGGACGGCTTGATCACCGCGCAGTTTCCGGCCGCCACCGCCGCGACCAGGGGGTTGAGCACGAGGGTCACCGGCGCGTTCCACGGTCCGACGATCAGCACCACGCCGAGCGGTTCGTACTGCACCCAGCCGAGGGCGGGCAGCATGTTCGCCGACAGCGGGCGCAGGCTGCGGCGCATCCACCAGCGCACCCGGGCGCGCGCGTAGGCGGCCTCGGCGCGGGGCGCGGTGATGTCCAGCAGCCACGAGTCGAACGCGGTGCGCCCGAGATCGTCCGCGAGCGCGGCGGCGATGTCACTTTCCCGCTCGTCGAGCAGCCGAATGACGCCCTCGAGTTGCGCGATCCGCCACGCCGCGGGTCTGGTCCGGCCGGTCGCGAACACCTCGCGCAACCCGGCGACCACGCCGGCCGCGTCACTGCGCGCTGGCACCGGTTGGGTTTCCTGGTCGAGTCCCATCCTCGGCACCCCCAGATTCGGCTGTGGGAACTCGAACCAACGCTACGCCCGCCACGGAGCGACCGACAGTGTCATTCGCTACGGCAACAGCCCCTGACGCCCCTGGTCCGCTCCGGAGAGCACCAGCAGCAGCATCGTGGTCAGCGCCTCGTCACCGAGTCCGGCGGCGGGGAAGGTGTAGCGCAGGATGACGTCAGCCAGCTTGCCGCGGGTGATCACCGTGATCGACCCGAACTGCATCATCGAGTTCTTCTCTGCCACCTTCTTGTGCAGCGCCGGCTTGACCGGACGGTCCCAGGCCAGCACGGCCGTCACAGACAGCACGTCCAGACCCGGTGCCAGGTTCACCGCACGAAGTGAGCACAGCGCCCCGGCGTACTCGAAACCCAATGAGCCGTCGTCGGATTCGCGCACCTCGACGAAATGCGCCAGGGCGTCGCGGGCACGGTCCTGCAGCACCTGGGCCGTACCCGCACTCACTGCTGCTTCACCCCACCACTGTGCCCGTTCATTTGACTCCGCCGAAGCGGCGGTCGCGCGAGGCGTACTCCACGCACGCGGCCCACAGGTCGCGGCGGTCGAAGTCGGGAAACAGCTTCTCCTGGAACACCATTTCCGCGTACGCCGACTGCCAGATCAGGAAGTTGGAGGTCCGCTGTTCACCGGACGGACGCAGGAACAGGTCCACGTCGGGCATGTCCGGCTCGTCGAGGTACTTCGCGACCGTCGCCTCGGTGACCTTCTCGGGATTGAGTTCGCCCGCCGCCACCCGGCGTGCGATTTCCCGTGCCGCGTCGGCGATCTCGGCGCGACCGCCGTAGTTGACGCACATGGTCAGCGTCATGGTGGTGTTGTCCTTGGTCAGCTCCTCGGCGACCTCGAGTTCCTTGATGACGCTGGCCCACAGTCGCGGTCGGCGTCCTGCCCAACGCACCCGCACACCCATCTCGTGCATCTCGTCGCGGCGCCGGCGAATCACGTCCCGGTTGAAGCCCATCAGGAACTTCACCTCCTCCGGGCTGCGCTTCCAGTTCTCGGTGGAGAACGCATATGCCGAGAGCCATTTCACGCCGATCTCGATGCAGCCCTCGAGGGTGTCCATCAGCACCGCTTCGCCGCGTTCGTGGCCTGCCGTGCGCGGCAGTCCGCGGTCCTGCGCCCAGCGACCGTTGCCGTCCATCACCAACGCGACGTGCCGCGGGATCAGTTCGGGCTGCAGGATCGGGGGTCGCGCTCCCGACGGGTGCGGGCTCGGTGGCCGGATCGCACGGTCAGGCCGAGCTTGCGGTTCGCGTCGTCGAATCACGGTCCCCATCCTGCCTGACGAGCTCCTCCGGACGCGCATGCGGTCGGGACCGCTCGATCAGCGGCAGGGTCCGCAACTGGCGCTCGAGATGCCACTGCAGATGGGCGGCCACCAGACCGCTGGCCTGGGCACGCACCGCCGCGGACGCCGTCTCGGTGTACGCCCAGTCGCCGCGTTCGAGGGCGCCCATCAGATCCAGCACCCCCGGCGACGGGGTGGCCGCCCCGGGCGGGCGGCAGTGCACGCACACCGCGCCGCCCGCTGCGACGTGGAAGGCCCGGTGCGGGCCGGGGGCCGCGCAGCGGGCGCACTCGTCGAGCGCCGGGGCCCAGCCGGCGAAACCCATGGCGCGCAGCAGGTAGGCGTCGAGGACCAGTTCGGCGGGCCGGACCTGCTCTCCCAGCGCACGCAGCGCGCCGACCGTCAGCCGGTGCAGCCGCGGCGCCGGCGCCCGCTCCTCCCCCGACAGTCGCTCAGCGGTCTCGAGGACCGCGCAGGCGGTGGTGTAGCGGCCGTAGTCGTCGACGATGTCCCCGGCGAAGGCGTCGATGGTCTGGACCTGGGTGACGATGTCGAGGTTGCGGCCGGGGTAGAGCTGGACGTCGATGTGCGCGAACGGTTCGAGCCGTGCCCCGAACTTCGACTTGGTCCGGCGCACACCCTTGGCCACCGCCCGCACCAGCCCGTGCTGGCGGGTCAGCAGGGTGACGATGCGGTCGGCCTCGCCCAGCTTGTGCTGGCGCAACACCACCGCATGATCCCGGTACAACCTCACCCGGAAAGTGTCCCACGGTGCGGGGACAAACCCGGACTGCTCTCACACTCTGTCGCCGAATCGGCGGGAATCACGCACAGTGCGCGCAGAGTGTGCGCTCACCCCGGGTTCGTGCGACCACCCACCAGCTCGGCGAGACGGGCGCGAGCGGGACGCACGTTCTCGCCGAATCGCTGCAACGCCTGCTGCACCGTCGGGTCCCCGAACCGATCGCGAAGGCCGCTCATCGGATTCAGCCGCGACCGTTCGAGCCATTCCGCGATGTCCGGTTCCTTCGACAACGCGCGATCGGCCCGCATCTGGATCAGCGTCGCCCGCGCCCAGTCGAGGGCGACGTGCGGGTACGGGTTCGGCGGACACAGTCGATTCTTCTCCGCGTCGTCGTCCCGGTGGGCCTCGACGAACCCGACGAGCGCCGCGTTGAACGGGACGAGGCCGGTCCGGACGGGCTGCAGGGTGATGCGGTCAGCGCCGAAGATCGGCCGGGCGGGCGGACGCGGCAGACCGTCGGCCGCACAGTGAACGTGCAGGTGGTCGGGACTGGTGGGAATCGCGCCCTCGTCGAGGACGATCCGGTCGCGCTCGATCCGGCGAACGTGCCCGAACCGGACGACGTTCTCGATGCGACGCAACAGACCGAGCTCCCAGTCGCCGATGGTGGCGGACTTGTACATCGTGGGCCGCACGCCCTCGTCGACACGCCTGAGCTGCTCGGCCGCATCGAGGCGGTCGAACAGCTCGTCGACGGACAACGCGTGGGCGGCGGCCTCCATCTGCAGCGCAAACCCGTGGAACATCCTTCCGACGAGTTCGCCCGGCTGGGCGTAGCTGCGCCCGAGCAGCCACGCTTCCCTGGGCTTGATCCATTGGATCTCTCCCGGATCGACACCCCTTTCGAGTAACCAGACACAGGCATCCATGGCCGTCTTGCCCGCACCGACGATCACGAATCGCTCGGGCTTCGCGGTGATGTGTGCCAGCTGGTTCACGGGGATCGCGACGGCGCCCTCTCCGATCTCGAATGGCGGAGGCGTGTCGACGGGAATCGAGGGCGAGAGGTACCGGGCGTCGACGACGTTCGTGCGGACCGTGACGTCGAACGTCGCGCCGGAGACGCGGGACACGATGCGCCGGTCGCCCAGGTAGTCGCATTGCGGAAAGTACCGGACCCGACCCGTGGGGATCAGGCTCCCGTACATCACGCGCTCGTAGTATGCGCGGATCTCGGCGCCGGTCGCGCGCTCGTACATTCCGGCCTCGGGGCCGCTCGTCTCGACAGCCTCCCTGCCGAGCGGCATCGAGTTGACGCCGTAGTAGCGCGACGGCTGATGCAGGCGGACGAAGGAGTACGCATCGTTCCAGTGACCGCCGGGCGCACTTCGCCTGTCGACGATGACGACCCGGGCGCCGGTCTCGGTGACGAGCGTGTCTGTGAACGCCATGCCGGTCGCGCCTGCGCCGATGACGAGATAGTCAGCTTCGAGTGTGCGGACGGACATGGGCCTTCCCTTGCCGCTCCCCCGACCTGCCAAGAAGGGGGCCGCGTCAAACATTACGCCGACAGATCTCCAATTCCGGCGTCGTTCCACCCTCCCGGGCGCTACTGTTCGTTCGAACGAACAAGTGACAGGGAGACGGAGCGGACCGTGACCACGCGCATCGAAGACACCCGCCAACTGGGCCTCGAGGACACCGCGAAGGCCCTAGCCGACGGCACCGCGACCTCGGTCGAACTGGTCCGGCGCAGTCTCGCCGCGATCGAGGCCAGCCAGCCGACACTCAACGCCTTCAAGGTCGTCCGCCGCACGGCCGCCCTCGCCGAGGCCGCCGACGCGGACCGTCGCCTCGCCGCCGGCGAACGCCTGCCCCTGCTCGGTGTCCCCATCGCGGTCAAGGACGACGTCGACGTCACCGGCGAGCCGACCGCATTCGGCTGTCCCGGGGAGTTCCCCGCCAAGTCCGCCGACTCCGAGGTGGTGCGCCGACTGCGCGCTGCGGGCGCAGTGATCGTCGGCAAAACCAACAGCCCGGAGCTGGGCCAGTGGCCGCTGACCGGCGGCGAGTTCGGGCACACCCGCAATCCGTGGGCCCACGACCGGACTCCCGGCGGCTCGTCCGGCGGCAGCGCGGCGGCGGTCGCGGCCGGCCTGGTGCCGGCCGCACTCGGTTCCGACGGCGCCGGGTCGGTGCGCATCCCCGCGTCCTGGACCAACCTCGTCGGCATCAAGCCGCAGCGCGGACGCATCTCCACCTGGCCGGACGCCGAGGCGTTCTACGGCATCACCGTCAACGGCCCGCTCGCCCGCACCGTCGCCGACGCGGCGCTGCTGCTGGACCTGGTCTCCGGCAACCACGAGGGCGACCTGCACCAGCCTCCGCCGGTGACGGTGCGCGACACCGTGGACCGCGAACCCGGACGGCTGCGTATCGCCCTGTCACTGAAGATCCCCTACACCGCGACGCCACGGACGCTGCACCCGGAGATCAGGGACGCGATCGGTGCCACCGCCCACACGCTGCGCAGACTCGGCCACGAGGTGGTCGTCGCCGATCCCGCCTACGGCATCCTGTTCGGCCTGAACTTCCTGCCGCGCTCGATGGCCGGCCTCGAGCAGTGGCGCGGACGCGTCCCCGACCCCGACCTGCTCGATCCGCGCACCCTCGCCAATGCGCGCACCGGCCGCCTGCTCGGCGGCCTGCCCCTGCGTGCGGCGCGCGCCGCCGAACCGCGCATGCGCCGGCGAATCGGGGCCATCTTCGACGACTTCGACGTGATCCTCGCGCCCACCACCGCCACCCCGCCGCCACTGGTCGACGCCATCGACGGGATCGGCAACGTCGAGACGGACAAGGTGGTCACCGCAGCCTGCCCGTACGCCTGGCCGTGGAACGTCCTCGGCTGGCCCAGCGTCAACGTGCCCGCCGGCTTCACCTCCGACGGACTGCCCCGCGGCGTGCAGCTGATGGGTCACGACAACACCGAGCCGATGCTGGTCTCCCTCGCCGCCCAGCTCGAACGCGAACTACGGTGGGACCGTGAATGTCCCGAGCAGTGGTGGTGAAGTGGCCGAGCAGGCGCGGGAGGGGAGCCCGCGGAGCGACCCTAAGGCGCGGGAGCGGAGCCCGCGGAGCGACCCGGGGGCACCGGTGCGCGAGCGGATCCTGAACGCGGTGCTGCATGTCATCGGCACCGACGGCATCGCCGCCGTAACCAACCGGCGGATCGCGGCGCAGGCGCAGGTCTCGCTGGGGTCGATCACCTACCACTTCGCCAGCCAGACCGACATGCTGCGCGACGCGATGCTCGGCTTCGTCACCGAGGAGACGGCCCGACTGACCGAGCTCGCCGAGAAGTACCGGGACAAGGGGCTGTCCGTGCAGGACGCGGCGTCGCTGACCGAGCAGGTCGTCCGGGACCTCGGGTGGGCCGCCGAGCGGGTCGCGCCGTTCGAGCTGTACATCCAGGCCGGCCGCGACCCGGCGCTGCGGGCGGCCGCCGACGAGTGCTTCGCCGCCTACGACACGCTGACCGTGACCATCCTCGAGGGACTCGGTGTGCCGAACGCCACGACGATCGCCCCGACGCTGGTCGCAACCATCGCCGGCCTGCAGTTACGTCGGCTCGCGACCGGCGCGGACAGCCAGGACATCTCCGCGGCGATTCTGATGCTGCTGCCCAGGTAGTAAAATCGGCCGATTGCTCGCGGACAACAGATTGCGTAAAGGTGCCATGGACAGCGTCGCCCAGAAGACCACCATCGTCGTTCCGACATTCAACGAACGCGAGAACCTGACGAAGATCGTCGGCCTGCTCGCCACGCTGGAGATTCCGGGACTGCACGTCCTCGTGGTGGACGACAACTCCCCCGACGGCACCGGCGATGTCGCCGACGCCCTCGCGGCCGACGGCCCGCTCCCGGTGAGCGTGCTGCACCGGACCGAGAAGAACGGACTCGGCCGCGCCTACGTCGCCGGGATGACCCGCGCACTGGACGAGGGTGCGGACGTGGTGATCCAGATGGACGCCGATCTCTCGCATCCGTACCAGGTGGTCCCGGACATGCTCGCGGCGCTGGCCACCACCGACGCTGCGGTCGTGCTCGGCTCCCGCTACGTCGACGGCGGCGCGGTCGCCGAGGACTGGCCGTGGCACCGCAAGGCCCTCTCGGCGTGGGCGAACTTCTACGTCAACGCGATCCTGCGTCTGGGCGTCAAGGACGCGACGGCCGGCTTCAAGGCCTGGCGTGCGTCGACCCTGCGGACCATCGACGTGACGTCGGTTCAGTCCAACGGCTACTCGTTCCAGGTCGAGATGAACTACCGGACCGTCCAGCACGGCCTCACCATCGCCGAGGTCCCGATCCGCTTCGAGGAGCGCACCGACGGGGTGTCGAAGATGAGCCTGGGCGTGCAGCTCGAGTCGGCGCTGGTGCCGTGGAAGCTTCGGTTCGGCCGCAAGCGCTAGCAGCCGAGCTGTCAGAAGCCCAGGCGGCCCAGCTGCTTCGGGTCGCGTTGCCAGTCCTTGGCGACCTTCACGTGCAGCTCCAGGAACACCTTGGTGCCGAGCAACTTCTCGATCTGGGTGCGTGCCTTGGTCCCGACCTCCCGCAGTCGGGCACCGCCCTTGCCGATGACGATGCCCTTCTGGCTGGGCCGCTCCACGTAGAGCAGCGCGTGCACGTCGAGCAGCTCACCCTGCTTCTCGGTACGGCCCTCGCGCTCGATGACCTCCTCGATGACGACTGCCAGCGAGTGCGGCAGCTCGTCGCCGAGGCCTTCGAGCGCCGCCTCGCGGATCAGCTCCGCCATCAGGGTTTCCTCGGGCTCGTCGGTGAGCTCGCCGTCCGGGTAGAACGCGGGCCCCTCCGGCATCGCCTTGGCCAGCACGTCGACCAGCAGCTCGACCTGCTCCCCCGATGCCGCCGAGACCGGGATCACCTCGGTCTCGGGCCCGAGCACCTTCGACAGCGCCAGCAGCTGCTCGGCGACCTTCTCCTTGCTGACCTTGTCGATCTTGGTGACGATGCCGATCAGTGTGGTCTTGGGAGCCATCTGCCGGACCTGGTCGAGGATCCAGCGGTCGCCCGGACCGATCTTCTCGTCGGCGGGGATGCACAGGCCGATCACGTCGACCTCCGAATAGGTGTCGCGCACAAGGTCGTTGAGGCGCTGACCGAGCAGGGTCCGAGGCCGGTGCAGTCCCGGGGTGTCCACCAGGATCAGCTGCGCGTGGTCGCGGTGGACGATGCCACGAATGGTGTGCCGGGTGGTCTGCGGCCGCGAGGACGTGATCGCGATCTTCGTGCCGACCAGCGCGTTCGTCAGGGTCGACTTGCCGGTGTTCGGCCGGCCGACGAAACAGACGAAGCCGGAACGGAATTGGGTGTCAGTGCTCACGTTCGGCTCCTGAGTCGGTGGTTGTCGAAGTGTCGGCGGGGTGCGGCTCGGGTGTGAGTTGCGGTGCCCGCCAGGCTAGAACTGTACTGATCCGGACCCGGCCGCGGACGTCGCTGCCGCCCTCGGCGCGCAGCACCAGACCCGCGACGGAGACCTCCGAGCCGGGCAGCGGGACTCGGCCGAGCTCGTATCCCAGTAGCCCGCCGACGGTCTCGACCTCGTCGCTGTCGATCTCGAGGTCGAACAACTCGCCCAGATCCTCGATCGGCAGCCGGGCCGAGACCCGGTACCGGCCGTCTTCGAGGTCCTCGACCGGCGGCGTCTCGTCGGTGTCGTACTCGTCGGCGATCTCCCCGACGATCTCCTCGATGACGTCCTCGATGGTCACCAGTCCGGCGATGCCGCCGTACTCGTCGACCAGCAGCGCCATGTGGTTCCGGTCGCGCTGCATCTCCGCGAGCAGGCTGTCGAGCGGTTTGGAGTCCGGCACGAACACCGCCGGCCGCATCACCTCGCCGACGGTGACGCCGCGGCCGCCGTCGACGTCGTGGTAGGTCTTCTGCACCAGGTCCTTGAGGTAGACGACGCCGAGCACGTCGTCGACGTTCTCCCCGATCACCGGAATCCGGGAGTGACCGCTGCGGACCGCGAGCGAGGTCGCTTGTCCCGCAGACTTTCCCGCCTCGATCCACACCATCTCGGTGCGCGGCACCATCACCTCGCGAGCGGGAGTGTCACCGAGCTCGAACACCGACTGGATCATCCGGCGTTCCTCGTCGGCCACGACCCCGCGCTCCTGCGCCAGGTCGACCAGCTCGCGCAGCTCGATCTCCGAGGCGAACGGGCCGTTGCGGAAACCCTTGCCGGGGGTCAGCGAGTTGCCGACCAGGATCAGCAGCCGGCTCACCGGGGACAGCAGCACGCCGATCGCCTGCAGCGGCAGGGCAGCGACCAGCGCGATCGAGTACGCGTGCTGGCGACCGACCGTGCGTGGGCCGACGCCGATGGCGACGTAGTTGATCAGCACCATGACCACGGCGGTGATCACCAGCGCCCAGCCGCGGGCCAGGAGGTCCAGCAGCGCTGCCGCCAGCAATACCGTGGCGCAGATCTCCGCCGCGATTCGCAGCAGCACCATCAGGTTCACGTAGCGCGGGCGGTCGGAGACGACGGCCAGCAGTCGCGCCGAGCCGGGCCGGGCATCCTTCGCCATGTCCTCGACCCGGGCCGGGGACACGGTGTTCAGGGCGGAGTCGACGGCGGCGAACAGGCCGCCGAGTGCAACGAGGACGGCGGCGAGCAGGATCAGGACTATGTCACCGGTCACTGCTCGGGGCCGTCGACGAACCCGGTCTTGCCCAACAGCCGCCGGTCGCGGGCGGCGAGTTCGGCCTCCCGCTCGGCCCGGGCCAGGTCCTCGTACCACTCGGCGAGGAGGCTGTTCTGCAGCGCGAACATCTCCTTCTCCTCGTCCGGTTCGGCGTGGTCGTAGCCCAGCAGGTGCAGCACACCGTGCACGGTGAGCAGCGCCAGTTCGTGCGCCGTGGAGTGGCCGGCCTTCGCGGCCTGGTCGGCGGCGAACGCCGGGCACAGCACGATGTCGCCGAGCATGGCCGGTCCGGGTTCCGGCGCGTCCGGGCGTCCGCCGGGCTCGAGTTCGTCCATCGGGAACGACATCACGTCGGTCGGGCCGGGCAGGTCCATCCAGCGCATGTGCAGGTCCGCCATGGTGTCGAGGTCGACGAGCACCATCGACAACTCGGCGGCCGGATGCACGTCCATCCGGGAGATCGCGAACCGGGCGACGCTGATCAGCTCCGCCTCGGAGACGTCCATCCCGGACTCGTTGGATACCTCAATGCTCATGAATGCAGTTTCTCCTGTATTGCCGGTACCGCGCCGCGGTGGGGTGGTCAGTGCCGGGCCGCGCGAGCCGACGACGACCGACGCTGCGCCCGATTGCCCAGCTTGACCTCGCCGAGGCGGTCGGCATCGAAACGCTCGTAGGCGTCGACGATGTCGGAGACCAGCCGGTGCCGGACCACGTCGGCGCTGGTGAGCTCCGAGAAATGGATGTCGTCGATGTCGGTGAGGATCTCGGCGGCCGCGCGCAGCCCGGACCGGGCGCCGCCCGGCAGGTCCACCTGGGTGACGTCGCCGGTGACCACGATCTTCGAGCCGAAGCCGAGCCGGGTCAGGAACATCTTCATCTGCTCGGCGGTGGTGTTCTGCGCCTCGTCGAGGATGATGAACGCGTCGTTGAGGGTGCGGCCCCGCATGTATGCCAGCGGTGCGACCTCGATCACCCCGGCCGCCATCAGCTTCGGGATCGCCTCGGGATCCATCATGTCGTGCAGCGCGTCGTGCAACGGGCGCAGATAGGGGTCGATCTTCTCGTGCAGCGTGCCGGGCAGGAAGCCGAGCCGCTCGCCCGCCTCGACAGCCGGTCGGGTGAGGATGATCCGGCTGACGTTCTTCGACTGCAGCGCCTGCACCGCCTTGGCCATCGCCAGGTAGGTCTTGCCGGTGCCCGCGGGCCCGATGCCGAAGACGATGGTGTTCGCGTCGATCGCGTCCACGTACCGTTTCTGGTTCACCGTCTTGGGACGAATCGTCTTGCCGCGCCTGGACAGGATGTCGAGGCTGAGTACCTCGGCCGGCGACTCACCCGCGCCGTCGGTCAGCATGGCGACACTGCGCCGGACCGCGTCAGGGCTCAGTGACTGGCCGCGACCGACGATGGCGACGAGTTCACCGATCGCCCGCTCGGCGAGCGCCACGTCGGACGCCTGGCCGGTGAGGGTGACGGTGGTGCCGCGCACGTGGATGTCGGCGTCGAGAGCGCGTTCGAGGGCCTTGAGGTTCTCGTCGGTCGAACCGAGCAGGGGCAGAACCGCGTCGGGCGAGATCTCCATACTCGACCGCACCGAGCGTCGCGCCGGGCGCTCCTGCCTGTCTGCCGTCACTGCGGTCCCACCCATATCGCTGTCTGCACTCACGTGGTTGCTATGGCCTACTTCCCTGATTCGACGATGATGTACGCAGTCTATCGCGCACCCGTGCGGCCGCCCACCGAGTTCTCCCCGGTCAGGACCCGTGCGGCGAGGCGGGTGCTGCGGCGCCGCACATGGTGTCGAAAGCTGCGTCGAGGACGTCGCCGAACGGGACGGTGGCATTCGCTTCGGTCCAGCTGGTGAGCGCCACGTCGAGGCATGCGAACGCGCTGGCGACAAGCGCCCGGGCGGGAAGATCACCGAGCCTGCTGTCCGGCTCTGTGTGCTCGGCGATGACGGGGACGAGGAGCGCCGACCACGCGAGGTGTTTCTCGAGATTCCGTGCCCGGAGCGATGCCGCGCTGTTGATGACGCGCATGACCCTGAGCCACCGGGTCGGATCGGCGTCGGCCTGTTCGGCACCCTCGCGCATGCCCAGGTGCAACGCCCGCCAGGGTGTCTCTTCGGGCAGCCGTTCGGCCACGTTGTCGCGGAGCTGAGCGCCGGCAATGACGAGGTCCCCGATCACGGCGTCTTCCTTGCTGGGGAAATAGCGGAAAAAGCTGCGTCCGGAGATGCCGACGGCGGCGGCGATGTCGTCGACCGTGGTCTCGTCGAAGCCGTTCTCGTCGAACAGGACCAGCGCCGCATCGGCGATGCGAGCGCGCACGGCCTCCCGGGTCAGCGCTCGGAGCCCACCTGGTGAAGACGACGCCATCATCGCCACAGCATACCGCGAATAACAACATGAAACGACTAACTTGACAGTGACTGACAAAAGCGTCGTATGCTGATATCCACGTTCGAGAAGGGACACATCATGGACAAGCGCATCCTCGGCAGCGAGGGATTGTCGACCTCCGCCATCGGCTACGGCTCGATGGGAATCTCCATCGCCTACGGCGCCGCCGACCCGGCGGGCGGAACGTCCGCGATCCGACGCGCCCACGAGCTCGGCGTCACGATGTTCGACACCGCAGAGATGTACGGGTGGGGCGAGAACGAGAGGATCGTCGGTGACGCCGTCGCCGGCTTCCGCGACGACATCGTGCTCGCGACCAAGTTCGGCTTCACCGCACGCGACTTCGGTGTCGACAGTCGCCCGGACCACATCCGCGAAGTCGTCGACAACAGCCTCCGTTACCTCAAGACCGACTACATCGACGTGCTCTACCAGCACCGTGTCGACCCGAACGTTCCCATCGAGGACGTCGCGGGCACCGTCAAGGAACTCGTCGACGCGGGCAAGGTGAAGTACTTCGGCATGAGCGAAGCCGGCGACAAGACCATCCGCGCCGCCCATGCAGTACAGCCCGTTTCGGTGCTGCAGACCGAGTACTCCCTGTTCGAGCGGGACGTCGAGCAACTGTTCCCCACACTCCGCGAACTCGGAATCGGCTTCGTCGCCTACTCGCCCCTCGGCCGCGGATTCCTGACCGGGACCGCGAAGCCCGCCGACCGGTATCCGGCCGATGACATGCGCTCCAACGACGCCCGCTGGCAGCCGGGCAATTTCGAGAAGAACCTCGAGGCCACGCGCCGGCTCACCGAATTGGCTGCGTCGAAGGACGCCACCGTGTCCCAGCTGGCCCTGGCATGGATCCTGGCCCAGGGTGACGACATCGTCGCGATCCCCGGCACGCGCAGCGCCGAGCGGGTCGAGGAGAACGTCGGCGCCGCCGATCTGAACCTCAGCTCCGCCGACCTCACCCGGATCACCGAGATCCTGCCCACGGGCGGATTCGGAGCCCGGTACCACGAGAGCATGCTCCCCACCTGGGAATAGGGCATCAACACGGGTGGTCGCCGGCAAGGCCGGCGACCACCCGCCCGAGGTGTCGGTAGGTCACGCCGGGTAATTCTCGGCGCTACGCAGCCATACCCACGCCTCGTCGACCACCTCGGCGGCGCGGTCGGGCGCGACGCCGAGCAGGACCAGCGAGGCCACCGCGAACGACTCCCCCGAATCGGTGATCGTGCCGGTGTTCGCCGCCTCGAGCAACGTCATGGTGACCGCCTCGGTCATCGTGACCAGTACGTGAGCGGGCAGGTAGGACGAGAACGTTCCGTCGGCCTGACCGCGCTCGACGATCGCCACGCTCGGCGTGCGTGCTGGTTCGAGCAGGTCGTGGATGCGTTCCTCACCGAGTTCCTTGCGCGCGAATGTCAGCAGCATCCGGAACCGGTCGCCGATCGGCCACGTCTGGAGCGCGAGCACCGCCGCGGCGAGGTCCGGGCGCTCGGGTTGCGGTCGCCGGGCGCCGAGAATCGCGACCAGCGCCACGGAAGCCTCGTCGGCGATGCCCTCGACCAGGGCGTCTCGATTCGGGAAGTGCGCGTAGACGGTTCGGCGCACCACACCCGCCGCCCGAGCGACGTCGTCCATGCTCGCGTCCGGGTTCGCAGCGAAAGCGCCGATCGCGGCCTCGATGATGCGCTCGCGGTTGGCGCGCGCCTGGCTTCGCCGGGGCCTCACCGTTTCGGTCACCCCTGCAGTGTTCCACGCCGGAGTGTGATCTACGCCAAAGAAACTTGCACAGCGGTGTGCAAGCAAATAACTTGCACATCACTGTGCAATGACGCGCGGTCCGGTCCTCGAACGGAGCACCCCATGACCATCCTGGCTACCCAGCCGGTCACCGATCAGCAGCGGCCGTACCGATGGCGGTGGGCGGCGCTCGCGGTGCTGTGCCTGAGCCTGCTGATCGTGGTCATGGCCAACACCGCGCTGATCGTCGCGGCGCCGGACATGACGCGTGACCTCAACCTCACCAGTGCGCAATTGCAGTGGGTGATCGACGGGTACACGGTCCCCTACGCCGCGCTGATGCTGCTGTGCGGTGTCATCGGCGACAAGTACAGCCGGCGTGGCGCGCTGCTGACCGGACTGCTCGTGTTCGGCGGCGGCGCGGTGTTCGGCAGCCTCGCCGACACCACGCCCGCGGTGATCGTCGCCCGCGTCGTGATGGGTGTCGGCGCGGCGATCATCATGCCCGCGACGCTCTCGCTGCTCGTCGCGACGTTCCCGAAGTCCGAACGCACCCGCGCCATCGCGGCCTGGGCCGCGACCTCCGGACTGGCCATCGCACTCGGACCGCTGCTCGCCGGCTGGATCCTCGAAAGCCATTCCTGGAGTGCCACTTTCCTGATCAACGTGCCCATCGCCGCGATTGCCGCGGTGGCCGCACTGATCCTGGTCCCGCCGTCCCGGGCGGTCGGCCTCGGCCGCATCGACTGGATCGGCGGCCTGCTGTCGGTCGGCGCGATCGGCGCCGGCGTCTACGCGATCATCAACGGATTCCACTTCGGCTGGTCGGCCGGACCGACAGTGGCCGGCGCCGCCGCGGTGGTCGGGCTCGCCGCGTTCGTCGGCTGGGAACTGCGGCACCCACAACCGCTGCTCGACGTGCGCAAGCTCGGCGACCGGACCGTCGGCGGCGCGACGCTCGCGGTGCTGCTGGTGTTCCTCGCCGCGTTCGGCGCGATCTACTTCATCGCCCAGCAATTCCAGTTCGTGCTCGGATACGGCGCGCTCGAGACCGGGGTACGCCTACTCCCCCTCGCCGTCGCGGTGTCCGTCGGCGCTCTTGTCAGCGGGCGGCTCGCGCCGCGAATCGGGCTGCGCGGCACCGTCGTCGCGGGGATGGCACTCGCCGCAGCGGGCGTGCTGCTGCTCACGAGGGCGGACGGCGGATCGGGCTACCTCGACTTCGCGGTGCCGCTGATCCTGCTGGGGCTGGGCATCGGCATCGGCGAGCCGCCCGCGACCGACGCGATCATGGGGCGCTTCCCCGACAGCGACCTCGGCGCGGCCGGTGGGCTCAACGACACCGCGATCGAGCTCGGGGGTTCGCTGGGCATCGCGATCCTCGGGTCGATCCTGGCCTCCGCCTACAAGCAATCGGTCGCCCCCTACCTCGACGCTGCGCCACTGCCGAAGCTGAGCGGGGACCTGGCCGCCCAGGCCGACCTGGCGATGGAGGTCTCCCGCGAATCCGTCGGCGGCGCAACGATCGTCGCGCAGGAGCTGGCCGCCAACCCGCTGTCCGCCCGGTACGCCGAACCTCTGCACGACGCGGCGTCGGTCGCGTTCGCCGACGCCATCACCCAAGCCAGTCTGGTCGGCGGGCTCACACTGCTGGTCGGGGCGGCACTGGTCGCACTGATCCTGCCGGGCAGGTCCGGGAGCTGACAAAGTCAGTCGCTTGCGATCCACCCGATCGCGTCGGCCTCCCAGTTCGCGGCGAACACCCGAAGCTCGCCGGGGATGAGGAAGGCCGGCAGGTGGCCGGCCTCCCCCAGTCCGGTGCGGTCGGTGACCAGTGCCAGCCGTCCCCCGGCGTCACGCGAAACACCGATCATCCGCGCGTCCCGCCACATCGCTCCGAGCGAGTACCGGCCGAATCCCGCACCGCCGACAGTCCGGTCAAGGACGGCTCCCGGACCCCGGTGCCGGCCGGGTCGCCGCGAGAACGATCCCGACGATCCGTTCGATCTCATCGGGAGATACCTTGCGGCCCAGAGTCATCGGCGCCAGGAACAGGGGCGCTGCGAGCGCGTTGACCATCGCCTCCGGGGTGTGATCCGAGTTGACCTCACCACGCTCGATCGCCCGCTGCGCCATCTGCTGCCACGCCTCGAGAACGGGGCGGTACTGCTCGAGCACGAGCTTGTTGAATTCGGGGTAGCGGTGAGTCGCCATGAGCGCCGTCGATGCCACTTCGACAGGACCGGCGGCGAACTCGGCGATCTGCTCGGCGAAGGCGCGGACGTCCGACTCCCAGGCGCCGGTATCCGGCGTGGCGACTTGTCGCACGTGCATCGACACCGCCTCCACGAGCAGGTCGGTGTGCGTCGGCCACCATCGGTAGATCGTCTTGCGACTGACGCCGGCACGGGCCGCGACCTCGACGGTGGTGAAGTCGAGTCGGCCTTCCGCAAGGAAGGCCAGGCACGCCTCGCCAACGGCAATGCGCACCTTCTCACTCCGACCACCTGTGCGAATCCGCTCAGGTTTGTCACTCGCCTCTGGCCTGTCACCCAACGCTGTTCCCCTTTGCCAAACATTAACGACACAGACTGTTGACTTAGCGTCTCGAGCTGTGGATGATCTACATCACACACCGCCGAAGGCACCGCCTCCAGCCTGTCAGAGCCCAGCGGCGGCTGTGGAATCTCGATCGAGTCTTTCCGGCGGCACACCTGTCCCGAGCCGGCCATTGAGGAGCATTCATGCAGGATAGAAATCACTTCGACGTCGTCGTCGCCGGTGCGGGACCCATCGGCGCGGCCACCGCCCGACATCTGAGCGAGCGGGGCGCATCCGTGCTGGTCGTCGGACCAGACGAGCCGGCCGGCTTCGCCGACCACGACGGCGTGTGGGCCGGCTACTACGACCAGGGGCGTCTGGCACACGTCCTCGAGGTCCCGTTGATGACGTCGATGCTGGCGATGCGGTCGATCCGCCGATTCCCTGAGCTGCAGGAACGCACCGGTGAGCGGTTCGCCACGCCCCGCCATTCGCTGACGATCATGCCGGACGACTCCGAACGCAGCGGTGTGACCGCGTGGTTCAACCGAGCCCTGCTCGCCTCCAACGCCGCCGATCTCAACGTCGAAGTCGAGCACCTGGAGAACGACCAGTTGGAGCGCGAGTATCCCGAATTGCGTTTCGCGCCAGGTCATGTCGGCATCATTCAGCGCGATGATGCCTTCATCGTCAATCCGCGCGGGCTGGTGCGCGCCGAACTGGCCGCCGCCGTCGAGCAGGGCGTCGTGGTGGTCCGCGACATGGTCGACACGATCGACCGGTCCGGCCAGGGGGCGATCGTCACCGCTCGTTCTGGCGAATCGTGGCGCTGTGAACAAGTGGTGATCGCGACGGGGGCCGCGACCAACGTGAGCGGTCTGCTGCCGAGGCCTCTGGACATGCGTACCTACGGTGCAACGGTCGTCCTGGTCGAGGTGTCGGATCCGGCCGAGTTCGACATCCCGGCCATGATGTACCTGAAGGCTTCCGGCGGAGAGGTGGTCTTCGGCGGAATCGTCATGTCGCCCTTGCAGTATCCGGACGGTCGCTGGTACATCAAATGCTCCGGCAAGAGCCTGCTCGACAACCCCCTCGACTCTGCCGACGCGATCGCACGGTGGGTCCGCACCGGCGGCAGGCAGGAGGACATCGCCGAAACGCTCGATCTGCTCACCGAACTGCTGCCCGGAAAGACCTTGGGCCCAGCGCACACCCGGCCCTGCATGGTGTGCGAGACCCCGACGGGGCTGCCCTACATCGACAAGGTGGACGACCGGACGATCGTGGCGGTCGAGGGCGAGCGCGGCGCAATGTCTGCCGACGAGATCGGCAGGCTCACTGCAGGACTCGCGCTCGATGGAGTCTGGACCGACGGTATACCCCACGCAGCCTTCCAGGCCCGCTGGGCGGAAGCCGAGTCGTCGCCTCCGCTGGTCGCGGTCGCCGGTATCTGACCCACAATCAGTCCATCCAGTAGAAATGGCTCACCTGATGCAATGTTCGAGCGGCCCCGTCATCCCCGAAGAACTGACCCACGTCTATCAGCAGTGGCACATCGCCCCGGCCGTGCGCGCAGGCAACCTCGTCATCTGCTCCGGCGTACTCGGACAGCAACTCGACGGCACCATCGCTGACAATCCCACTACGCAATTCACTCTCGCATTCGAGAACCTCCAGCGGGTGCTGGCGGCCGCCGGCGCCGACTTGACGCACGTGGTCGAGTTGGTCACGTTCCACACCGACCTCGAGGGCGACCTCGAATCGTTCAGCGCGGTCAAGGAACGGTTCATCCGCGAGCCGTACCCGGCGTGGACCGCGCTGGGCGTCGCTCAACTCGGCGCCGGGCTGACCCCGACGCCGCGCGTCGAGATGAAGGCGACCGCCTATCTGACCGACACCGTCTGACCACGGCGTCTGCTCCACAACGACCTCTCCGTTTCCCTCCGCGCCCACCGCGCGTCCGGACCCGGAGGGAACCACCCGGCTCGCCCGAACGCGGGCCGCGGGTGGTTCCCTCCGCCGCCGGTGACTTCGCGATCGCCAATCTGAGCGACGCCCACATCTGTTCTGCTGCCACATCCCTTTGGCTCGCTGCGCTCGCACCGCCCCTCGGCCCGAGCGTGGCCGACTCGACCCCAATCCAGGTTCCTACACCTGAAAGGCCTCGCACATGGATCTCGCATCCCACGGTGGTGACACGCTCGTCCTGACATCGGAAAGCCCGCATCCCAGCTCGAGAGGCTGGACGCCACGACTGTTGCTCTCGTTCCTGTCCATGGTCCTCGTCCTGGAGATGCTCTCCTGCAGCTATCTGATGGTTTCTGTTGCACTGCCGCAACTTTCGGAGCACTTCCACACCACACAGGGCGTATGGATCATCACGTCCTTCCTGTTGGTCGGAGCGGTCTCCTCGCCCCTGATCGGTAAACTCGCCGACACGCATGGCAAGCGAAAGCTGCTGCTGTGGTGCGTTGCGCTCGCAGCCGTCGGCGCCCTCGTCTCGGCGCTGGCACCGACCTTCGGGATCGTCGTGGCCGGCTGGGCGCTGACCGGGTTCCTCAGCCCGTGCCTGTTCCTGGTCTACTCGCTGATCCGCGACGTCTACCCGCCGCGTACGGTGACGATGGCGGTGAGCATCTCGACCACCGGAATGGGCCTGATCGCCATCCCCGCGCCGTTCTTCACCGGTTGGATCATCGACCACTTCGGATTTCGCGGAGTCTTCTGGTTCTTCGTGATCGGCCTGTCCGTACTCACGGTGCTGATCCGCGCCACCACCGAGGAGTCTCCGGTCCGACTGCGATCGAGGATCGACCTCATCGGTGCGACACTCCTCGGCGCCGGCCTCGGTGGACTGCTGCTTGCGATCAGTTTCGGACCGGACTGGGGGTGGGCCGCGCCGTCGACGCTGGCCTTCCTGGCCGGCGGCCTGGCGTTCATGGTCGCCTGGTTCGCGTCCGCCCGGATGCTGCGCGACCCCGTCATCAACCTCTCGATCCTGGCGCAGCATCCTGTCGCAATGACGTCCCTGAGCTCGGGTCTCGCCTGGGCCGCCATGGCCGCCTTCGTCATGTTGTTGCCGCTCATGGTCATGACGCCCGGCGACATCGGCCTCGGATACGGGTTCGGAGCCGATGCGAGCGAGTTTGCGTGGTTCAACGCCCCCGAGGCCGCAATGACCCTGGTCGGCGGGTTCATCGTCGGTGGACTGGCCCCGCGGATCAGGCCCAAGCTGATGCTGGTCGCCGGACTCGCCGTCCTCGCCACCGCAAGCCTGTTGCTCGCCGTGTCGCACGACTCGAAGGCGATCGTCATCGTGCTCGCGGCTCTTGTCGGACTCGGCGGCGGCATGGCCTACGCTGCGACTCCGAACCTGCTCATCGAAGCCGTTCCGCCGCAGCAGCTTGCGACGGCAGGGGCCATCGCCTCCACCTCCGGCAACCTCCTGCCCGCCATTCTTCCGGTCCTCGTGTTCTCAATGTTGAACTCCCACATCGCATTCGAGGTGGAAGGCAGTGCACTTTACTCGAACACCGGGGTATCCATCGGCTTCGCGATGGTCGCGGGCGCGGCACTGATCGGCTTGCTAGCCGCACTCGCCATTCCCCGCACGATCCGACAGGCAGACGCGCCCGTCGCGACCGACTGACCAACCCGTGCGGCGCTCACCCAAACGCGGCTCGAGCCGAACACACGGCAAGTCTCGCTCACCGTCGACCGGCGGAGAGCAGTCAACCCTGCACCCATGAGGGCGCAGACACAAAGGAGGAAGAAATGGGTTCTTCGGAATCAGACCTGAAGCTGCTGGGCAACGTCGCCACGATCGGCGGTGCGGCCGCCGGCATCCTGGGCGGGATCGGCGCGGTCGCCGGCCTCGTAGCCTTCTTCGGCGCGGGCGGCGCGCAGAGCTGACCGAGGCGGGCGGGTAGCCCACCACAGGTGCCCTGTCGATCCCGAACGGGATCGACAGGGCACCTGTGGTGGGGGCAGGTTCAGCAACCGAGTGACCAGGGGTCCCGGTCGAGCAGCGCCCGCAGCGACAACTCCCAGCTGCGCGAGGTGCGGTCGAGGAAGTCGTTGTGGCCCTCGCCCGGCACCTCCCAGTACGCCGCTCGGTCGCCCGCCTCCCGCGCCGCCTCGACGTACACCCGGCTCGCCGCGGCCGGTACTTGCACGTCCTCGGCGCCGTGAATGCAGACCGTCGGGACCCCGGTCGGGACGCGGTGCAGCGGTGACGCGTCGAGGTACGTCTGCGGGTCGGTCGCGAAGTCCACCCCGAACAGCGCCTCGAGCACGGCGCCCCCGCGCCGGGTCGCTGCCCGCGACGCCAGGTCCAGCGCGCCCGCCTGGGACACCACCCGCGATGGCCGGACCGGCGAATCGCGTTGTCCGGCAACCCAGACCGCCAGTTGTGCGCCGGCGGAGTGGCCCAGCAGGCGAACGTCGGACACGTCCAGCGGAACCGGGGCGTGCGTAGGCAACAGGTCGCCGACGGCGGCCAGCGCGGCCTGCACGTCGGCGCTCGTCTCCGCCCAGCCGCCGCCCGCACCGACCCGCCGATACTCGACGTTCCACGCCGCCACGCCGGACCTCGCCAACTCCGTCGCGAACGCGGTGGACAGGTTCAGGTGGAAGTCGGCGCTCCAGTAGCCGCCGTGCAGGAGCATGACGACGGGCAGTGGGGCGGCGGAGACCTCGGTCGGCAGGTAGAAGTGACCGAACTGCTGCGGTTCGGGGCCGTAGTCGATGCGGATGCGTGGCATGGCTACTGCAGTGGCGCGGCGGACCAGCGGTCGGTGAGCACGCCGAGCGCGCCGAGCGCCACCGCCGCCGCGGTCGAGGTCCGCAGCACGGTCGGTCCGAGTCGCACGGCAGTGGCGCCCGCCGCGGTCAGCGCGGCGACCTCCTCGTCCGACAACCCGCCCTCGGGGCCGACGACGAGGACGACCTCCGGCGCCGGCCGCAGGTCCAGCGAGGCCAATGCCACGGTCGCCGACTCGTGCAGCACCAGGGCCACGCCGCCCGCGCCGACGACACCCCGCACCCGTTCCAGGACGGCGGCCGTGCGGTGCACCTCGGCGACCTCCGGAATATGTGCTCGCCGTGACTGTTTCGCCGCGGCCACCGCCACCGCCTGCCAGCGCGCGACGCCCTTGGCCGCCTTCGGGCCCTCCCATTTGGCGACGCAGCGCGCGGCCTGCCAGGGCACGATCGCGTCGATCCCGGCTTCCGTCGCCAGTTCGACGGCGAGTTCGGAACGCTCCGCCTTCGGCAGCGCCTGCACCAGGGTCACCGTCGGGCTCGCGGGGGGCAGGTCGTCACGTCCGGTGACCTCGAGGTCGAGGCGGTCCTTGCCGACCTCGACCACCTCGGCCCGCGCGATGCCGCCGCGGCCGTCCGAGAGCACCAACTGTTCGCCGACCCGGATCCGGCGCACCGTGGCGGCGTGCCTGCCCTCCTTGCCGTCGAGGACGGCGATCGCGCCGACCTCGGGCAACGGGTCGAGGTAGAAGACGGTCGCGGCCATCGCCCGGGCCGCCGTCAGCGTCCGCTGAAGGCTTCGCGCAACCGCGAGAACAGCCCACCGTTGTGCTGCGAGCCGGAGGTCACGACTTCGGCGTTGTCCTTCTCGCGCAGATCCTTGAACTCGCGCAGCGCCGCGGACTGCTTGCCGTCGAGACGGCTCGGCACCACGACCTCGAGGTGCGCGTGCACGTCGCCGCGCACCCCGGACCGCAGCTTCGGCATGCCGTAGCCGCGCAGCACCGCGACCGATCCCGGCTGGGTGCCCGCGTCGACGGTGATGTCCTGCGGACCGTCGATGACGGTGTCGATGGAGACGGTGGTGCCGAGTGCCGCGTCGACCATCGGCACCCGGACGGTGCAGTGCAGGTCCTCGCCGTCACGCACGAACACCTCGTGCGGCTGCTCGATGATCTCCACGTAGAGGTCGCCGGCCGGGCCGCCGCCGGGCCCGACCTCGCCCTGCGCGGCCAACCGGATCCGCATGCCGCTGCTGACGCCGACCGGCACCTTCACCGCGATGTCGCGGCGGGCGCGGACCCGGCCGTCGCCGCCGCACTTGTGGCAGGGGTCGGGGATGGTCACACCCGCACCGCGACAGGTGGGGCACGGCCGCGAGGTCATGACCTGGCCGAGGAACGAACGCTGCACGGACTGCACCTCGCCGGCGCCCCGGCAGGTCTCGCAGCTGACCGGCTTGGAGTCGCCGTTGGTGCCGGCGCCGGTGCAGCTGTCGCACAGGATCGCGGTGTCGACGGTGATGTGCTTGGTGACCCCGGTCGCGCACTCGGCGAGGGTCAGCTTGGTACGCAACAGCGAGTCGGCGCCCGGCTGAACCCGACCGCGCGGCCCGCGGGCGCCGCCGCCCGCGCTGCCGCCGAAGAACGCCTCGAACACGTCGCCGAGCCCGCCACCGAAGCCGGCCCCACCGAATCCGGCGCCGGCGCCCCCGCCCTGGGACAGCGGGTCGCCGCCGAGGTCCACGATGCGCCGCTTCTCCGGGTCGGACAGCACCTCGTAGGCGGTGGAGATGTCCTTGAACCGGGCCTGTGCGTCCTCGTCCGGGTTGACGTCTGGGTGGAGTTCCCTGGCGAGCTTGCGGTACGCCCGCTTGATCTCCTGGTCGGTCGCCTTCTGCCCGACGCCCAGCAGTCCGTAGTAGTCCCGTGCCACGTTGTGTCTCTCGTCCTCGTCGTCGATCAAATTCAGGTAATCAGTGAAAGTGGGACCGGCTCATCTCGCCGGTCCTCGTTCGCGCGGGAATCCGCGCACCGTTCAACGCTCGGCCAGTACCTCGCCGATGTACCTCGCAACGGCCGCGACCGAGGCGATTGTTCCCGGATAGTCCATTCGTGTGGGTCCGAGCACACCCATGCCGCCGAACACGTTGCCGCCCGCCCCGTAGCCCGTGGTGATCACCGAGGTACCGCGGATCTGCTCGACCTGCGTCTCCTCACCGATGCGCACGGTGACGGTCCCGGCGTCGCCGGTCGCGGCGAGCAGCTTGAGCACGATCACCTGCTCCTCCAGCGCCTCGAGCACCGAGCGCAGCGAGCCGGGGAAGTCGCCTGCGTTGCGGGTCAGGTTCGCGGTGCCGCCGAGGACGAGCCGCTCCTCGGGGTGCTCGACCAGCGTCTCGACCAGCACCGTCGCCGACCGCACCACCGCGTCGCGGATCTCCGGCGGGGCGTCAGCGGCCAGTTCGGAGACCGCGATCGACGCCGCGGCCAGCCGCTTGCCCTCGAGCGCGCCGCCGAGCAGGTCCCGCAGCCGGGACAGGTTCTCGTCGTCGATCACGTCCCCGAGTTCGACGATCCGCTGGTCGACGCGACCGGAGTCGGTGATCAGCACCAGCAGCAGCCGGGCGGGGTTGAGCGCGACCACCTCGAGGTGACGCACCGAGGACGCGGACAGTGTCGGGTACTGCACGACCGCGACCTGGCGGGTCAGCTGGGCGAGCAGTCGTGTCCCGCGACGCAGCACGTCGTCGAGGTCGACGCCGGACTCGAGGAACTCGAGGATCGCGCGGCGCTCGGCCGGCGAGAGCGGCTTGACCTCGGCGATCCGGTCCACGAACTGGCGGTAGCCCTTGTCTGTGGGCACCCGGCCGGAACTCGTGTGCGGCTGCGCGATGTAGCCCTCGGCCTCGAGTACGGCCATGTCGTTGCGGATCGTGGCACTGGACACGCCCAGGTTGTGCCGCTCGACGAGGGCCTTGGACCCGATCGGCTCCTGGGTGGCGACGTAGTCGGCGACAATGGCGCGCAACACCTGGAAGCGTCGTTCCTCAGTGCTCGACATGCCGGTCACCTCCCTCTCGCGTCACCCGTGGCAAAGACCCAGTCTAATCGTCGGGTCACCCCGACCCGTGGAGGCCTTACTGTGGTGGCGCACGAACTGACAAGTGCCCTGGGCACTCCACCGACAACCGCGACGGATGCATCGATGATTTTCAAGGGCGTGAGGGACGGCAAGCCGTACCCGGAGCACGGAATGTCGGTCCGCGACTGGTCGAAGATTCCGCCTCGGCAGGTCCGGCTCGACGAGATCGTCACCACCACGAAGGTGCTCGAACTGGACCGACTGCTGTCCGAGGACTCCACGTTCTACGGGGACCTGTTCCCGCACGCGGTGCTCTGGGACGGGGTCATCTACCTCGAGGACGGGTTGCACCGCGCGGTCCGCTCCGCGCTGCGTAACAGGGTGGTGCTGCACGCGCGCGTCTTCGACTACGACGCGATCCGCGCGTGACGGCCCGCGGGGTCACCGTCGAGCTGCGCCGAGCCCTTCCGGTGGAGTTGCTCACCGTGATCGCCTGGCCCGAGCGTGTCGTCAGTTTCGGGTTCGGTGAGCTGCGCGACCTCGAGCGCCAGTTCATGGCGACGCTGACGATGGTCCGCGGCGCATTCGACGCGTTCGCGCCCGTCGTCGAACGCGCCCAGCAACTCGGCGCCCTCATCGACCGCCTCGGTCCAGCCCTCGACGACCTGTCGGAACTGCTGGTCGCGGCCCGCCAGATCGCCGAGAGCGCGGAGCGGATCGCTGAGAGCGCGCAGGGCATCGACGGCAGCGCCGCGATCATTGCGCGCGACGCCGAGGTCCTGGCCCGCGACGCCGCCCGGCTGGCCCGGTTCACCGACCGCATCCCCGGTGGCGGCAAACGCCAGGCGTGACCCCGTGCCGGTTGCGTTTAACGGCTGACCTGCGAGGATGCCGATTCCCGAATTCGACTGCCGGCCCGACTGACTCGCCCTACTCTGGCCGATCGGGGGGCGTCCGATGTGGGCCACCCAGCCAGCACATTCGAACGAAGGAACCTCATGTCTCGATCTCTGGCGCGCCGTGGCGCGTCCGTCCTTGTCGCCGCCGCTCTGCTCGGCGGCGGCCTGGCTCTCGGCGGGGGCACCGCATCGGCCGAGGAAGCCACCGGCAGCACCGGCAGCACGATCGCCAACGAGCGCTTTTTCCTCGATCTGCCGGCAGCCCTAGTGCTATCGCTCGGGGAGGCGGCAGGCTCCGTCGACCTAAGTCCCACCTACTGCCCTGCGATTGAAAACCCCAGCCGTCACTGTCCCAGCGCCACGGAGTTTTTGCTCGACTTGTTGCTGGGAAACGAGTCTTCCTGAGTTCCTCGTCAGTTCGTGGCCGCAGCCAGTCGGCCGCAACCCCCGCCCGCCCGGGATCCCCGGGCGGGCGGAGTTGCGTACCGAGGGTTCAGCTCAGGATGTCGCGGATGACGCCGTCGGCCAGCAGCCGACCACGGTCGGTGAGCACCAGCGCGTCGCCGTCGCGGCACAGCAGCCCGTCCGCGACAATCCTTTCGGCACTGGACAATTCGTCGACGGTCAGGTCCGCGACCGGCAGCCCGGACCGCAGCCGCAGGGTCAGCATCACCCGCTCGGTGTGCCGGTCCTCGGCGGTGAGCCGCTCGCTGTCGGCCACCGGCAGCACCCCCGACTCGAGTTGGTCGGCGTAGCGCGCGGGGTGCTTGACGTTCCACCAGCGCACCCCGCCGACGTGACTGTGCGCGCCGGGTCCGGCGCCCCACCAGTCGCCGCCGTCCCAGTACCCGAGGTTGTGCCTGCAGCGTGAATCCCCCGTCGCTTCGCTCGCCCCGTCGGCGCCGCTCGCAGCCCAGTTCGACACCTCGTACCAGCTCAGTCCCGCCGCGCTGAGCGCCGCGTCGATGCGCTCGTACCGCGCGGCGAGCACGTCGTCGTCCGGGGCCGGCAGTTCGCCGCGCCGCACCCGGCGGGCCAGTGCGGTGCCGTCCTCGACGATCAGCGAGTAGGCCGACACGTGGTCCACGCCCGCGGAGAGCACCGCGGCGAGGGTCGCGTCCAGGTCCTCGTCCCGTTCACCCGGCGTCCCGTAGATCATGTCGAGGTTCACGTGCTCGAACCCCGCTGCCCGCGCCTCGAGTGCCGCCGCGACCGCCCGCCCCGGGGTGTGGGTGCGGTCGAGCACGCGGAGCACGTGCTGGGCCGCCGACTGCATGCCGAGCGAGACCCGGGTGTAGCCGGCGCCGCGGATCGCGTCGAAGAACGCCGGCGAGGTGGACTCCGGGTTGGACTCGGTGGTCACCTCGGCGCCGGGGGCCAGCCCGAAGCTGGACCGGATCGCACCCAGCACGTCGGTGAGGCCGTCACCGCCGAGCAGCGAGGGGGTGCCGCCACCGACGAACACGGTCTGCGCTGCGGGCACTGCCCGCCCCGACGAGCCGAGCATCGCCGCGCCGGCGTCCAGTTCCCGGCGCAGGCCCTCGAGCCAGGACTGCGGCGAGGCGGAGGTGCCCAACTCCCCCGCGGTGTAGGTGTTGAAATCGCAGTAGCCGCAGCGGGTCGCGCAGAACGGCACGTGGACGTACACGCCGAACGGCCGCGATCCCACCCCGTCCAGGGCGTCGTCGGGCAGCACGAAGGCGGCCACAGCCGGTTCGGTCATCGGTCCACTCACGCCCTCCAGTGTCCCACCGCCGGACGAGTGGTCTTCCTCACACCCGCCCCTGCCTGCGCATTCCCCCCGATTTCGGGGGAAATCGGTCCCGGGTGTCGGCTTTGCCGATCTGATCTGGCACAATTGCCTGCGTGACCGGACTTGGGATTGTGCTCGTGGCTCGCCGCCATGTGGATCTCAAGCGCGTCTGCAGCTGTTGCTGTCTGCCTTCCACCGCGTAGACGCCATTCCACCAGCCCCCCCTTTTCGTCCCTGGCCGGTCTCGGAGTGTGTCCAGCGGGGACAGCCCTCCCCGTTGACGTCATGCCCGAAGACCGGCGCCCCGAACTTTCTGGAGCGCCCTGATGTCGCAGACTGTCGACTCGTCCCCGCCCACAGCAGCCCGCACCCCGCGCCCGGCCAAGCGCCGGGCCGAGGGTCAGTGGGCACTGGGGTACCGCGAGCCCCTCAACGCCAACGAGCAGGCCAAGAAGGACGACAACCCGCTCAACGTCCGCGCCCGCATCGAGAACATCTACTCGAAGCAGGGCTTCGACAGCATCGACAAGAGTGACCTTCGCGGACGCATGCGCTGGTGGGGCCTCTACACCCAGCGCGAGCAGGGCTACGACGGCACCTTCACCGGCGACGACAACATCGACCTGCTCGAGGCCAAGTACTTCATGATGCGGGTGCGCTGCGACGGCGGCGCCCTGAACGTCGACCAGCTGCGCACGGTCGCGGGCATCTCCACCGAGTTCGGCCGCGACACCGCGGACCTGTCGGACCGCGAGAACGTCCAGTACCACTGGATCGAGATCGAGAACGTTCCCGAGATCTGGAAGCGCCTCGAGTCCGTCGGGCTGCACACCACCGAGGCCTGCGGCGACTGCCCGCGTGTGGTGCTCGGCTCCCCGCTCGCCGGCGAGTCGCTCGACGAGGTGCTCGACCCGACATCCGCGATCGACGAGATCGTTCGGCGCTATATCGGCAAAAAGGAATACTCCAACCTGCCGCGCAAGTTCAAGACCGCCATCTCCGGTCAGCAGGACGTGGTGCACGAGATCAACGACGTCGCGTTCATCGGCGTCAACCACCCGGAGCACGGTCCCGGACTGGACCTGTGGGTCGGCGGCGGCCTGTCCACCAACCCGATGCTCGCGCAGCGGGTCGGCGTGTGGGTGCCGCTCGACGAGGTCCCGGACGTGTGGGAGGCCGTCGTCTCGATCTTCCGCGACTACGGCTACCGCCGACTGCGCAGCAAGGCCCGGCTGAAGTTCCTGATCAAGGACTGGGGCATCGAGAAGTTCCGCGAGGTCCTCGAGACCGAGTACCTGAAGCGCAAGCTCATCGACGGCCCGGCGCCGGAGAAGCCGGCGCGCCCGATCGACCACATCGGCGTGCAGAAGACCCGCAACGGGCTCAACGCGATCGGCTTCTCCCCCATCGCGGGCCGGGTGTCGGGCACCGTCCTGACCAAGGTCGCCGACGCGGTGGCCGCCGTCGGGTCCGACCGCGTCCGATTCACCCCGTACCAGAAGCTGATCGTGCTCGACGTGCCGGACGACAAGGTCGAATGGCTGATCGACGAGCTCGAGCCGCTGGGTCTGCACGGCCGGCCGTCGCACTGGCGACGAAACCTGCTGGCGTGCAGTGGCATCGAGTTCTGCAAGCTGTCGTTCACCGAGACCCGCAAGCGGTCCCAGGTGCTGGCACCGGAGCTCGAGGAGCGCCTGGCGGACATCAACGCCGCCCTGGACGTGCCGATCACGGTGAACATCAACGGTTGCCCCAACTCCTGCGGTCGGTCCCAGATCGCGGACATCGGGTTCAAGGGCATGCTGGTCGACGACGGCGAGGGCAATCAGATCGAGGGGTTCCAGGTCCACCTGGGCGGCAGCCTCGGCCTCGACTCCGGCTTCGGTCGAAAGCTGCGTCAGCACAAGGTGAACAGCACCGACCTCGGCGACTACATCGAGCGGGTGGTGCGTCAGTTCGTCAAGCACCGCAACGAAGGCGAACGCTTCGCCGAATGGGCAGTCCGAGCAGACGAGGAGGACCTGCGATGAGCACGGGTATCGACCTTTCCACCGCGACCGAAGCCGATCTCCGTGAACTTGCCGCACAGGGGGCGGCAAGTCTCGGTGACGCCACCGCACTGGAACTGCTGCAGTGGACCGAGGACACGTTCGGACGCGACTTCATCGTCGCGTCGAACATGCAGGACGGCGTGCTCGTGCACCTGGCCACCCAGGTGCACCCCGGGGTGGACGTGCTCTTCCTCGACACCGGCTACCACTTCGCGGAGACCATCGGCACCCGCGACGCGGTCGAGGCCGTGTACGGGGTCAACATCGTCAACGCCAGGGCCGAGGCCAGCGTCGCCGAGCAGGACGCGGCCGAGGGCAAGGACCTGTTCGCTCGCGAGCCGAACCGGTGCTGCGCACTGCGGAAGGTCGCGCCGCTGAAGAAGTCCCTCGCCGGCTACAAGGCATGGGTGACGGGGATCCGCCGGGTCGAGGCACCGACCCGCGCCAACGCCCCGCTGATCTCGTTCGACGACGCGTTCGGCCTCGTGAAGATCAACCCGATCGCCGCGTGGTCCGACGAGGACATGGCCGCGTACATCGACAAGCACTCGATCCTGGTGAATCCGCTTGTCGACGAGGGCTATCCGTCCATCGGGTGCGCACCCTGCACCACCAAGCCAGCTCCCGGCTCCGATCCGCGTAGCGGACGGTGGGCCGGCAACTCCAAGACAGAATGCGGGTTGCACGCCTCATGACTGCTGAACTGACCGACATCCGACCGCAACTCGACGGCAGCGACTTCGACACCCTCGCCGCGCTCGAGTCCGAGGCCATCCACATCTTCCGCGAGGTGGCGGGCGAGTTCGAGCGCCCGGTGATCCTGTTCTCCGGCGGCAAGGACTCCACGGTGCTGCTGCACCTGGCGATCAAGGCCTTCTGGCCGGCTCCGGTGCCGTTCGCACTGCTGCACGTGGACACCGGCCACAACCTGCCCGAGGTGCTGGCGTTCCGCGACCACGTCGTCGCCAAGTACAACCTGCGACTGCACGTCGCCAAGGTCGAGGATTACCTCGCCGACGGGCGGCTCACCGAGCGCCCCGACGGCATCCGCAACCCGCTGCAGACCGTTCCGCTGCTCGACGCCATCGCCGAGAACCGTTTCGACGCGGTCTTCGGCGGTGCCCGTCGCGACGAGGAGCGGGCCCGCGCCAAGGAGCGGATCTTCTCGCTGCGCAACGCGTTCGGGCAGTGGGATCCGAAGAAGCAGCGTCCCGAGCTGTGGAACCTGTACAACGGCAGGCACTCCCCCGGCGAGCAGGTCCGGGTGTTCCCGCTGAGCAACTTCACCGAGCTCGACATCTGGCGCTACATCGCCCGCGACAACGTGGAACTGGCGAGCATCTACTACGCCCACCAGCGTTCCGTCTACCAGCGCGACGGCATGTGGATGACCCCCGGCGTGTGGGGCGGACCGGCCGAAGGCGAAGAGTTGCAGACCCTCTCGGTGCGCTACCGCACCGTGGGTGACGGGTCGACCACCGGCGCGGTGCTCTCCGACGCCGCCGACAACGAGGCGATCCTCGCCGAGGTGGCCGCGTCCCGTCTGACCGAGCGCGGCGCCACCCGTGGCGACGACCGAGTTTCCGAAGCGGCCATGGAAGACCGCAAGCGAGAGGGCTACTTCTGACATGTCCGACCTTCTGAGGCTCGCCACCGCGGGCAGCGTCGACGACGGCAAGTCCACCCTGGTGGGCCGCCTGCTGTACGACACGAAATCCGTTCTCGCCGACCAGATCGACGCAGTCACCCGCGCGTCGGTGGATCGCGGTCTCGACACCCCGGACCTGTCGCTGCTCGTCGACGGCCTGCGCGCCGAGCGCGAGCAGGGCATCACCATCGACGTCGCCTACCGCTACTTCGCCACGCCCAAGCGCACCTTCGTGCTGGCGGACACCCCCGGGCACGTGCAGTACACCCGCAACACGGTCTCCGGCGCGTCCACCGCGCAGCTGGTGATCCTGCTGGTGGACGCACGCAAGGGCGTCATCTCCCAGACCCGCAAGCACGCAGCGGTGCTGTCCCTGCTGGGCGTGCCGAAGCTGGTGCTCGCGGTCAACAAGATCGACCTGGTCGAGGATCCGGCGACCGTGTTCGCGGAGATCTCAGAGGAGTTCAACACCCTCACCACCTCGCTCGGGTGGGCCTCCGAGGACGTCCTGGAGATCCCGGTCTCGGCGCTGCACGGCGACAACGTGGCCGTCCGCTCCGAGAACACGCCGTACTACGACGGCCCCACGCTGATCGAGCACCTCGAGTCCATTCCGGTGGACGCCGAGCCGCACCGGGTGGGCCTGCGCTTCCCGGTCCAGTACGTGATCCGCCCGCGCACCGCCGAGTTCCTCGACTACCGCGGTTACGCCGGCCAGGTCGCGGCCGGTTCGGTCCGGCCCGGCGACGAGGTGGTGATCCTGCCGTCCGGCACCCGGACCACCGTCACCCGGGTGGACACCGCGGACGGCGAGCTGGACTCCGCGCATGCGGGGCGCAGTGTCACGCTGATCCTGGCGGACGACGTGGACGTCTCGCGCGGCGACACCATCGCTTCCCCGCAGGATGCCCCGGAGCCGATCGGCGAGTTCGACGCGACCGTGTGCTGGCTCGCCGAGAAGCCGCTGCGCCCCGGCGCACGACTGCTGCTCAAGCACGGCACCCGCACCACGCAGGCGATCGTAGGATCCATTGTCGAGCGCTTCGACGAGCAGGACCTCACCACCGAGCAGTCGCCGGAGACGTTGGAGCTCAACGAGATCGGCAAGATCTCGGTGCGCGTGGCCGAGCCGATCGTCGCCGACGACTACCAACTCAACCGGCACACCGGCAGCTTCCTGCTGATTGATCCGGCCGGGGGCAACACCCTCGCCGCCGGTCTGGTCGGCGACGCGATCGCCGCCGTCGAACTGGCGCGCGTCTAGCGTCGTGTCCGTACCGCTGATAGCCGTCGCGCACGGCAGTCGCGACCCCCGCTCCGCGCGGGCGGTCGCGGCCGCCGTGGCCGGCATCAGGGCGAGCAGGTCCGACCTGGACGTGCGCCTGTGCTTCCTGGACCTGTCCGCACCGTCGGCGGACCAGGCGATCGACGCCGTTGCGGCCGAGGGGTATTCGTCGGCCGTCGTGGTACCGCTGCTGTTGGGCAGCGCGTTCCACGCCCGGGTGGACCTGCCGGGCCTGCTCACCGCCGCTCGCGCGCGACACCGCGGGCTCGACCTTGTCCAGGCGGACGTGCTGGGTGACGACGAGCGACTGGTCGACGCCGTGCGGGCCAGGGCAGAAGCGGCCGGCGCCGCGTCGGACGATCCCGAGGTCGGGGTGGTGTTGGCCGCGGTCGGCTCGTCCTCCGGGTCCGCCAACGCTCGCACCGCCCGGATTGCGCCGCGTCTTCTCGCGGGCACCGCCTGGTCCGGCGTCGAGACCTGCTACGCCACCACCGAACCAAGTCTGCCGCAAGCGGTGTCGCGGCTGCGACGGGCCGGGGCCGAACGGATCGTCGTCGCCCCATGGTTCCTCGCCCCGGGACGACTCACCGACCGGCTCGAACTCCAGGCCACCGAGTACACACCGGATGCGATCTTCGCGGACGTGATCGGCGCACACCCCCTGCTCGCGGAGGTCGCTCTCGACCGCTACCACGCAGGGGTCGAGCTCGTAACCGGTACCCGAGCGGCACTGACCGCCTGATCTGCTCCGGCGCTAGCTCGGGCACATCGCACGGCCGTTCACAGGTTGCTGCCAGATTGTTACCGTACCGTTAGATTTGCCAGTCCGACCGGACGCCGGCCTGATCAGATCTTTGGGTGAGATCCCCACAGAGCAACCTGTAGGGAGTAGTCCGATCAAGCACAATCTCAGACTCGGCACCGCCGGGGCGGCCTGGTCACTGTCGGTGCTCTACCTCCTGGCGGAATTCGTCACCGCCGGCGCATGGAAGACCCCGTACAGCTTCGCGCGCGATTCCATCAGCTCGCTGGGCGTGACCACCTGCAGCCCGGACGCATGCTCGCCGATGCACGCCGTCATGAACGCCACGTTCATGGTCCTGGGGGCCGTGACCGTCCTGGGGGCGGCCCTGCTGCACAGGTACATCCCGGACGGGCGCGGCAAGAAGTGGATCCTGGGCCTCGCCGCGGTCGTGGCGCTGAGCACCGCCGCCACCGGGATGGTTCCCGCCAACGACGGCACCTTCGTCCACTGGACCGCCGTCCTGCCCGGCTTCGTGGCGCGCCACGCGGTGCTCGTACTGCTGGCCGTGCAGTTCTGGCGCGAGCGACGCTGGATTGCGATCTGGTCAGGACTGTGTGCCACCACCGGAATCGTCGGCGCCGTCCTGCTTCTCGGCCGCACTCTGACCTTCGGCCTCGGGGAGCGGCTGACCCTGTACCCGCTTCCGTTGTGGATGGCGGGCACCGGCGTCGCTGCGCTCCTCGCCCTCATGCGAAGGACCGTCCTGAGGAAGGCCGATCTGGCGGTCGACGGGGCAGCGACGGTGTGAGTCGGGGCCCTACGCCGGGATGTCGGGGATCAGCGTCGCGCGGGCGTACACGGTCTCGCCCTCCTTGAGCTGCAGCGCCTCGCTGTCGCCGCGGGTCACCTGCGCCGCGAAGATGTCGCCGGTGGCCGCGTTGCGCAGCTCCACCCGGACCTCGAAGCCCAGGTGCACCACCCGCTCGACCGTCGCCCGCGTGACTCCGGCCGACTCGGCGGTGCCCGCCTTCTGCGCGACCGCCATGCTCGGGTCGCGTCCGACACGGATGTCGTGCGGGCGCACCAGCTGCCCGTTGAGCTTGGCGACCGGCCCGAGGAAGGACATCACGAAGTCGTTGGCCGGGCGGTCGTACAGGTCGCGAGGCGTTCCGACCTGCTCGATCCGGCCTTTGTTCAGCACCGCGATCCGGTCGGCGACGTCGAGCGCCTCCTCCTGGTCGTGGGTGACCAGCACGGTGGTCACGTGCACCTCGTCGTGCAGCCGCCGCAGCCAGGTCCGCAGGTCCTCGCGGACCTTCGCGTCAAGGGCGCCGAACGGCTCGTCGAGCAGCAGCACCTGCGGGTCCACCGCGAGCGCGCGGGCCAGGGCCATCCGCTGGCGCTGACCGCCCGACAGCTGCGCCGGGTAGCGGTGCTGGAAGCCGTCGAGGCCGACGATCTCGAGCAGCTCGTTGACCTTCTTGTCGATCTCCGGCTTCGGGCGCTTGCGGATCTTGAGGCCGAAGGCGACGTTGTCGCGGACGGTCATGTGCTTGAACGCCGCATAGTGCTGGAACACGAAGCCGATGTCCCGCTTCTGCGGCGGCACGCCGGTGACGTCCTTCCCGGCGATGGTGATCGTGCCGGAGTCCGGGTGCTCGAGGCCGGCGATCGAGCGCAGCAGCGTCGACTTGCCCGAGCCCGACGGCCCGAGCAGCGCGGTCAACGACCCGGACGGGATGTCGAGGGTCAGGTTGTTCAGCGCCGCGAAGTCGCCGTAGTTCTTGTGGGCGCCGATCACGGAAATCATGTGTTGCTCCTCGACGTGATCATGCGTTGCTCCTCTTCCGGTCCAGCAGCGTCATCAGCAGCAGCGTCACGAGGGCGATGCCCATCAGCAGTGTCGCCGCGCAGTACGCGCCGTAGGTGTTGTGGTCGTCGATGTAGCGCGAATGCACCAGCAGCGTCAGGGTCTGCGATACGCCGGGGAAGCCGGACGAGACCATGATGACCGCGCCGAACTCGCCGAGCGAGCGGGCCACGGTGAGCACCACGCCGTAGGTCAAGCCCCAGCGGATGGCGGGCAGCGTGATCCGCCAGAACGTCTGCCACTTCGACGCGCCGAGGGTCGCGGCGGCCTGCTCCTGCTCGTCGCCGATCTCGTGCAGCACCGGTTCCACCTCGCGCACCACGAACGGCAGTGTCACGAAGATGGTGGCCAGCACCATGCCGGGCAGCCCGAAGATCACCCGGAAGCCGAGCGAGTCCAGCGCGCCGAACCACCCGTTGACGCCCCACAGCAGGATCAGCGAGACGCCGACGACGATCGGCGAGACCGCGAACGGCAGGTCAACCACGGCCTGCAGCAGCCCCCGTCCGGGGAACCGTCCGCGGACCAGCGCCAGCGCGGTGACCACGCCGAAGATCACGTTGATCGGCACCACGATCGCCACGATCAGCAGCGACAGGTTCAGCGCCGAGATCGCGGCCGGGGTGGAGATGGACTCGATGAAGCTGCCGATGCCGCGCTCGAAGGTGCGCCACAGGATCACCACGATGGGCACCAGCAGCAGCGCGACCAGGTAGCCGAGCGCGACCACCCGCATGCCGATGCGCGCCGGCGTCGAGACGTTCACAGGGACTGCTCCTCACGCCGCTGCGCACGGCCCGCCAGCACCCGCAGCACCAGCAGCGTGGCGAAGGCGATCAGCAGCAGCACCACCGAGATCGCGGCCGCATCCACCGGCCGGTCGATCTCGATCTTCTGCTGGATCAACTGCGAGGCCATCTGGGTCTCGCGTGGGATGTTGCCGCCGATCAGGACGACCGACCCGTACTCGCCGATCGCGCGGGCGAAGGCGAGGCCGGCACCGCTGATGATGGCCGGCGTCAGGGTCGGCAGCACCACCTTGCGGAAGATGACCCAGTTGCTCGCGCCGAGCGAGGCCGCGGCCTGCTCGACCTCCCGGTCGGTCTCGATCAGCACCGGCTGCACCGAGCGGACCACGAACGGGAGGGTCACGAACGCCAGCGCCACCACGAGGCCGGGCTGGGTCGCGTTGAGGTGCACGTCGATCGGGCTGTTCGGCCCGTACAGCGACAGCAGCACGATGCTGGCCACGATGGTCGGCAGCGCGAACGGAAGGTCGATGAGCGCGTTGACGATTCGCTTGCCGGGGAACTCGTCACGGACGAGCACCCATGCGATCAGGGTGCCCATCACGACGTTGATCACGGCGACGATCGCGGACACCCACACGGTGATCCGCAGCGAGGCGAGGGCCGCCGGGCTGGTGACCGCGTCCCAGAAGCCCGAGAGGCCGTCCTCGAACGACGTCACCGTCAGTGCCGCCAGCGGGAGCAGCACGATGACGCTGAGCCAGAGCATGGCGACGCCGATGCCCAGGGGCCCGACCGTCCCGGTGACCTTGGTCCAGCCGGGGCGGCGCCGGGACGGCGGCGCGGGAGCGGTGCTCTGTTCGGACACCCGTCCCCCGATCTCGGGCACCGGTCCCGCCGCCGCCGTCTCGACAATGCTCACGGTGAGGCTACTTGCTCGCGCCGTCATAGATCACCGCGATGGACCCGGTGTCCTTCTTGAACAGGGTGTCGTCGACCGACTTCCAACCGCCGAGGTCGGCGATCGTCCACAGCTTCGCCGGGGCGGGGAAGTCGCCCGCGAACTCCTTGGCGACCGCCGGGTCGACCGGGCGGAATCCGGCCTGCGCCCACAGCTTCTGGCCTTCAGTCGTGTACAGGAAGTCCTTGAACGCGTTGGCCTTGTCGAGGTTCTTGCTGCTGCTGATCACCGCGACCGGGTTCTCGATCTTGAACGTGGTGGGCGGCGTGACGTGCTCGACGGGGTCGCCGTTGCGCTCGGTGAAGAGGGCCTCGTTCTCGTAGCTGAGCAGCACGTCGCCGGTGCCCTGCAGGAACGTCTCGGTGGCCTCGCGGCCGGACTTCGGCTGCACCTTGACGTGGTCGTGCACCAGCGAGGTGATGTAGTCCAGGCCGGCCTGCGGGTTCGTGCCGCCGTCGCTCTTGGCCGCGTAGGGGGCGAGCAGGTTCCACTTCGCCGAGCCGGAGCTGAACGGGTTGGGGGTCACCACCTCGATGCCGGGCTTGAGCAGGTCGTCCCAGTCCTTGATGCCCTTGGGGTTGCCCTTGCGGACCACCACGGTGACGACGGAGCCGAACGGAATTCCGTTGTAGGCGTCCTTGTTCCAGTCGGGGCTGACCAGTCCGGCGTCGACGAGTCGGGTGATGTCCGGCTCGACGGAGAAGTTCACGAAGTCGGCCTGGGCGCCGTCCTTGACCTTGCGGGACTGGTCGCCGGACGCGCCGAAGGACGGCTGGAACTTCACGCCCTTGCCCGCGTCGGTGGCCTGGAACGCGGGGATGACCTTGTCGAAGCCGGGCTTGGGGACCGCGTAGGCGAACAGGCTGATGGTGCCGCCGCTGCCGTCCGCGCTCCCGGTCGCGTCACCGCCGCCGGCTGTGTCGCTCGAGCCGCCGCTGCAGGCGGTCAGGGCGAGGGCTCCTGCGGTGACGACGGCGGCCAACAGGACGCCGGAGCGGGTGAAGCGGGCGCGAACGCTCATGGAAGATGCCTTTCATGCCTCGAGGGCAGGTGAAATGTGTTCGGTCGTCGGACCGCAGTGAGGACCACAGCCGGCACGGCTGTGGTTCACAGTGACACAGAGGTTGGGGAGATCTGGCCCGCTTCGTGGGGCGCACCGGCCGCGGCCGAAGTGGCTACGCGACGGGAGGGATCAACAACAGTCGATATCGGCGACTGCGAGCATGCCGACAGCGATCAACGCCAGTTCATGGCGGACCTGGTGCACGGCGGTTGCAGACACGCCGACGAATCTAGCAGAGCGGGCGGCCCGAATCGAACCCGAGCCACCGCGTCCGGGAGCGGAGCCTGCGGAGTGACCCAGGACGTCCGGGAGCGGAGCCTGCGGAGTGACCCAGGACGTCCGGGAGCGGAGCCTGCGGAGTGACCCAGGACGTCCGCGAGCGGAGCCTGCGGAGCGACTCAGGACGCCCGTCAGCGGGTCAGCAACCAGCCGACGAGCACGAGGATGATCAGGGCGATCAGGACCAGGGTGACGCGTGAACGGGGCATCAGCGCGCACTCCTCGGGGTGGCCACGGCAGCCGTCTGCGCGCGGTCGCGACCGAGCAGTGCGAACACGCGGGCGAGGAGCTTGTCGAAGCCGCACGCGATGGCGAAGGCGGCGGGCAGCGCGACCGTCATCACCAGCAGGATCTGCGGAATGTACGGCAACCCGATGACCCACAGCTCGAGGCCGTCCCACCAACTGGCGATCTGATTCACGCTGCCCACCCTATCCCGCGGCCGCCTGCGGTGGACGACCGCGCCCGGCGGGCGAATGATGTGCAAATGGCACCCCGCGACGACATCGAAACCGAGGACAACGAGCCAGCCAACCTGCCTGCCGTCGTGGATCCGGGGCGGCACTCCACGTTTCCTCCGATCGACGACTACGCCTTCCTCTCCGACTGCGAGACCACCTGCCTGATCGCGCGCAACGGGTCCGTCGAGTGGATGTGCGTGCCGCGGCCGGACTCGCCGAGCGTGTTCGGTGCGGTCCTCGACCGCAGCGCCGGGCATTTCCGGATCGGGCCGTACGGCCAGAACGTGCCCGCCGCCCGGCGCTACCTACCCGGCGGACTGATCGTCGAGACGACCTGGCAGACCGAGACCGGCTGGCTGATCGTGCGCGACGCGATGGTGATGGGGCCGTGGCACAACAACACCGCGCGCTCGCGGTCGCATCGGCGCACCCCCACCGACTGGGACGCCGAGCACATCCTGCTGCGCACCGTGAAGTGCGTGAGCGGGACGGTGGAACTGGAGATGAGCTGCGAGCCCGCCTTCGACTACCACCGGGCCACCGCGAAGTGGGAGTACACCGGCAAGGTCTACGAGGAGGCCACCGCGACCTGCGAGGGCAGTGCCCTCGGCGAGCACCCGACGCTGCGACTGACGACCAACCTGCGGCTCGGGCTCGAGGGCCGCGAGGCGCGGGCCCGGACCCGGATGACCCAGGGCGACAACGTCTTCGTCGCACTGTCCTGGGGTGGGCAGCCGTGCCCGCAGACGTTCGAGGACGCCGCCGACAAGATGTGGCAGACCGCCGAGTGCTGGCGGCAGTGGATCACCATCGGCCGGTTCCCCGACCACCCGTGGCGCGGCTACCTGCAGCGCAGCGCGCTCGCCCTCAAGGGCCTGACCTACGCGCCGACAGGCGCCCTGCTCGCGGCGTCGACCACCTCGCTGCCGGAAACGCCCGGCGGGGAGCGGAACTGGGACTACCGCTACGCGTGGGTGCGCGACTCGACGTTCGCGCTGTGGGGCCTGTACACCCTCGGCCTGGACCGCGAGGCCAACGACTTCTTCTCCTTCATCTCCGACGTGTCCCAGTCCGACGGCGGCCACCCGACCCCACTGCAGGTGATGTACGGGATCGGCGGTGAGCACACCCTCGAGGAGGAGGAGCTGAGCCACCTGTCCGGATACGACGGTGCCCGGCCGGTGCGGATCGGCAACGGCGCCTACAACCAGGACCAGCACGACATCTGGGGCACGATGCTCGACTCGGTGTACCTGCACGTGCGCTCGCGTGACCAGGTGCCGGCCGCGTTGTGGCCGCTGCTCAAGCGGCAGGTCGAGGAGGCGATCAAGCACTGGCGCAAACCCGACCGCGGCATCTGGGAGGTGCGCGGGGAGCCGCAGCACTTCACCTCCTCGAAGGTGATGTGCTGGGTCGCCCTCGACCGCGGCGCGAAACTCGCTGCGCTGCACCGCGAGAAGTCGTACGCGCTGCAATGGGCCGCGATCGCCGACGAGATCAAGGCCGACATCCTCGAGCACGGCGTCGACGAGCGCGGCGTGTTCACGCAGCGGTACGGCCACCCCTCGCTCGACGCGTCACTGCTCCTGGTGCCGCTGCTGCGGTTCCTGCCCGCCGACGACCACCGCGTCCGCGCGACGGTGCTCTCCATCGCCGACGAGCTCACCGAGGACGGCCTGGTGCTGCGGTACCGGATCGAGACCACCGACGACGGTCTGTCCGGCGAGGAGGGCAGCTTCACCATCTGCTCGTTCTGGCTGGTGTCGGCGCTGGTGGAGATCGGCGAACTGAAACGCGCGAAGCAGTTGTGTTCACGGCTGCTCGGTTACGCGAGCCCGCTCAAGCTGTACGCGGAGGAGATCGACACCCGCACCGGTCGTCATCTCGGCAACTTCCCGCAGGCGTTCACGCACCTGGCGCTGATCAACGCCGTGGTGCACGTGATCCGGGCGGAGGAGGCCGCGGCGGCCGGCGTCTTCCAGCCGGCTCACTCCCCCACGTAGGTCGCCGATTCTCGTTCAGCGCGCCCGGCCCTCCTCGAAGGACCGGGCCGCCTTGTGGAAGTTGGTGATCCGCTCGCCGAGCTCGAGGACGCTGCAGTTGCTGCAGTAGGGATTCTCGCGGGTCTGGTTCACCGTGGTCCGAAAGGCGAGGCAGCACGCGTCTCGCCGAGTGAACATCCACGGTTCGCCGTCGAACTCGGCACTCTCGAAGCTGACCACCCGGCCGATCTCCGGGCGGCAGGCGACGAAGGCACGGGCATCGTCGAGATACCTGTCTCGGTCTGGTGAGGACCAGGACAGCGTGAGCATCGCACTGCCGACCGTCATTCCGACGTTGGACCACAGGCTCCGCAGTCCCGCTCTGGACTGGTTACGCACGGCTCCAAGACACGCATCGATGTTGCCGGCGAAGAAGGCGTCCGCGACGCGCGACGCCAGCCCCGCTTCCTGCCCGGGCGGGCACGGCTGAGGCCCCCGCAGGAACGACAACCGCTCTATCACCCCCGCACGGCGCAGTACCTGCACGTTCCCCAGCGACGGATCCAGAAAGGCGCCGTCACGGTACAGAACGGCCAGCACCGGCGCACTGAGCCTCGCGCAGTACTCGGCCAGCAGCAACGAGCCGGCGACTGCGTCGCTGACCGCCCCGCGCGCCTCCCGTTTCGTCGCGACCGCGTCCGACAGTCCACTCCCGAACAGGTCCGCCGCGGGAATCCATCCCGGCCCGACCTGCGGGCCGACGAAAGCGACGAATCGGTCACCCAACGCCTCTGCGTCCGCGAGAACTCCACCATCGATCACCCGGCTCACGAGTCGGCACCCCGCCGGGGCAGGATCGGGGTGTCCGCAATCAGCGCACGCGTGTGCGGGTGCGCCGACGCAGTCAGAAGCGTGCCCGCCGCCACGTGCTCCACGATCCGACCGTGCTCGAGCACCGCCACCTCGTCACACAGCAGACTCACCACGACGATGTCGTGGGAGATGAACAGGTAACTCAGGTCCCGGACGCTCTTCAGCTCACGCAGCAGGTCGAGCATCTGTGCTTGTGCGGGAAGGTCGAGGGCCGAGAGCGGCTCGTCGAGCAGCAGCAGACGCGGCTCGGGAGCCAGCGCGCGGGCAATGCAGATCCGCTGGCACTGGCCGGTACTGAGCTCGTGCGGGAACCGCTCGAGGTAGTCGCCGCCGAGCCCGACCTGCTCGAGCAGGGACGCTGCTGCTGCGTCCCGGTCGGATCGGGGCCGGTCTGTGAACCATGTGTCCAGCGGCTCCCGCAAGCTTCTGCGAACGGTCCAACGCGGATTCAGGCTTGCCCGTGGATCCTGGAAAACGGTCTGGATCTCACGACGCTGCCTCCTCGACCGGCTGCCTCCGAGCCTCCCACCGTCCCAACGGATCACCCCTCCCGATGGCCGCTCCAGTCCCGAGATGCACCGCGCGACAGTCGACTTGCCGGCACCCGACGTCCCGACCAGACCGATGATCTTGCCCGCACCGACGGTGAGATCGATTCCGGCGAGCACAGCCTTTCCGCGGTAGTTCTTTTCAAGACCCTCAACAGAGAGCATCGTGACGCTCCTTCGGATGTTCGATTCGTGGGATCGCGTCGATCAGTAGGCGCGTGTGGTCGGCCCGCGGGTTGTCGAACAACTCGGCCGTCACCCCCTCCTCGACGACCCTCCCGTCGTGCATGACGACGACGCGGTCGGCCAGGTTTGCCACCAACCGGAGATCGTGGGAGATGAAGAGCATCCCGATTCCCAGTTCAGTTCGGAGAGCGGTCAGTTCCTCCAGGATCCGGGCCTGGGTACTGACGTCGAGTGCTGTCGTCGGCTCGTCGGCGATCACCAGTTGCGGCCGGTTCACCAATGCCATGGCGATCACCACCCGTTGTCGCATGCCGCCGCTGAGTTGGTGGGGGAACTGCCCGAGCACGTCCACGGGCAGGCGCATCAATGCGAGCGTCTCGATCGACCGATCGCGAGCGTCCCGGCCGGACAACCCGTGCGCCGTACCGCACTCGTCGAGTTGTGCGCCGATCCGCAACAGCGGATTCAGCGCGGACATCGGGTCCTGCGTGATCAGCGAGACGTGCCTGCCGCGAACCGGTCGCCAGTCGTCCCAGGACCAGCCGGTCACGTCCTCCCCGAGAAGCGAGACGGTACCCGCACTCACCCGCAGCGGGGCGTGGACCAGACCCAGCAGCGCAGCCGCCAGCGTGCTCTTCCCGGAGCCCGACTCCCCAACGAGTCCAACGCATTCCCCCGCCCGGATGCGCAACGACAGGTCCGCGATCACGGGGGCACCCTCGATCACCTCGACACCGAGGGCACGGACGTCCACCACGATCGGCGGCATCACGTCCGTGCGGTCCCGACACGCACTCGCACGCTCCTCGAGTCGCATGCGCCGCGCCCGTTCCTTGCTGCGCCGCACCGTCCCTCGTCTGCTGCGCCACCGGTCTCGGAATCGGCGCGGAGACAACTGGTGCGCGGCACGGGGGTCGATGGCGTCGCGGACGGCGTCACCGACGTAGTTGGCGCAGATCACGACGAGGAAGATGGTGAGCCCGGGCGCCAGGAACACCCACGGAGCCTCCTCCAGGTAGCCCCTGGCCTCGTTGAGCATCGCACCCCACTCCGGCGTCGGCTGTTGGATGCCGAGTCCGAGGAACGACAGCGCCGCGACCCCCAGGATGACCTCGCCGAAGTCGACCATCGCCACCACCAGGACCGGACCGACGACCGCACCGGATATGTGGGTCCGCAACACCTTGACCCGGCCGCTACCGGCCGCCCGCGCTGCGACGACGTAGCCCTCTTCCTTCGCCTGGAGGACCAGCCCCCGCACGATGCGGGCGTACGCCGGCCAGGACACCACGGACATCGCAATGATCAGCCCCGCCAGGCCGGTTCCGAGCAACGCGGCGATCGCGATGGCCAGGACCAGCCGCGGGAAGGCGAGGAGCACGTCGATCATCCGCGTGATCGCCAGATCCACGACACCGCCCAGGTACCCGGCAAGGCCGCCGAGCACCGACCCGACGGTGACGATGACCAGCACGGCCACGGCCGCGGCGGCCAACGACGCCCGGCCGCCGTACATCAGCCGGGTCAGCACGTCCCTGCCGAAATTGTCGGTGCCGAGCGGGTTTTCGGCAGAGGGTGGGAGCAGCGCCTGCACGAAATCGACCGCGGTCGGATCGTGGACGCTCAACCACGGCGCCGCGACGGACACCGCGACCACGGCGACGAGCAGTGCCACCGCCGGTCCCACCAGTCTGTCGCGGCGGAGCACCGCACCGCACCGCGATGCCAGACCGGCGCGGGTCGTCGTGCTCATGCCCCGACCCCGACTCGCACCCGTGGATCGACGACTCGATAGAGCAGGTCCACCACCAGGTTCACGCTCACGCAGATCACCGCCATCATCAACGCGAACGCCTGGATCACGGGATAGTCCCGGCCTGCGATCGCATCGACGATGTAGCGGCCCACCCCGGGCCACGAGTACACGGTCTCCACGATCACCGCTCCCCCGAGCAGCCCTCCCACGATCAGTCCGGATGCGGTCAGGACCGGAAGTAGTGCGTTGCGCAGTGCATGTCTGAACACTATCGACTGCAGCGGTAGACCTTTCGCCTCAGCTGTGCGCACATAGGGCTGAGCCAATGCGTCGAGCATGGACGCACGCAGCAGCCGCGCCACACCCCCGGCCATCCCGATCCCGAGAGTGATCGCGGGCAACACCAGATGCGCGGGACCGCCCCTGCCGAAGGTCGGCAACCAACCCAGCTGGACCGAGAAGACGTACATGAGGAGCAGCGCCAGGAAGAAACTCGGCATCGAGACGCCGAGGAGCGAGACGACCCGCAGGACGCGGTCCGGGCCGCGGCCGTGATGGACCGCACCGACGATCCCGGTGGGGACAACGATCAACAGCATGACCACGAGCCCGGCCGCCGCCAACTCCAACGTCGCCGGCAGCCGCAGCATCAGCTCGTCCACGATCGGAGTGCCGCTACGGAACGACGCCCCGAGGTTGCCCGTGAGCACGTCGCCGAGCCAGGCAAGGTACTGAACCGGATACGTCCGGTCCAGGCCCAACTGGGTTCTCAGCGCAGTGATGTCGTCTTGAAGCCGACTGATGTCGGCACCCGGTTCCGCCATCGCGAGCAGGATCGCGTGCGTCGGATCGCCCGGAATCAGGCGCAGCAGCGTGAAGAGCACCACCGTGATGCCCAGCAGCACGGGAATCGTGGCGAGCACGCGAACCACCGTGTATCGCACCATGGTCGGCTACTCGGACAGCCACATCGTGGGCAGGATCTTCTTCGACAGGTTAGGGTCGACGCCCTGCACCTTCGTCGAGTACCCGGTGGCCCACTGGGTGGAATTGAACAGGTAGATCACGGCCACGTCGGCCGAGACCTTGTCCTGCACCTGGTGCGCCAGGTCGATTTGCGTGGCCGGGTCGAACTCCGATCCCAACTGGTCGATCAGCCGGTCGACGTCCGGATCGCTGAACCCGCCGTAGTTCGAGACCACGCCGGTCCGGTAGTAGGACTTGAGCTGGCCGGCCAGGTCACCCGTGGCGCTTCCGCAGGAGCAGTAGGTGGCGACTTCGAAGTCGCCGTCGATCATCAGCTGATTCGACGCGGTGGTCTCCACCGAGTTCAACTCGACGCCGACTCCGATGTCCTTCCACTGGCTCTGCAGGGCGATGGCCAACGGCTGGAAGATTGCGTAGGTGAGCATGGAGAACTCGAGGCGATGACCGTCCTTGCCGCGCACACCGTCCGGACCCGCAACCCATCCGGCATCGTCGAGAAGCTTGCGTGCGCCGACGATGTCGGGGCTCAGCGCCGGACCGCTGTCGAGGGCGTACGGCAGACCTGCCGGGAAGTGCCCGGTGGCAGGGGTTGCAAAACCGCGGTTGAGTCCCTCGATGAGGGCGCCTCGATCGACCGACAGGTTCAGCGCCTGGCGCACGGCCTTGTCCTTCAGCGCCGGGACCTTCGCCATGTTCATCCAGACGTTGCGCGTGGTCGGCGCCTGCGCGTAGACGTCGAACTCGTCGGGGCGCTGCTCGTACCGGACTCGCGAATCCACCTCGACGTTGAACTCACCGTCGACGTCACCGGAGAGCACGGCGAGCTGCCGAGCCTGTGAATCGGTGCCGAGACGCGCATCGATGCCCCGCAGATGCGGGCCGGACGGCTGGATCCGGTAGTTCGGATTCCATTCGGCGACAAGCACTTCACCGGGAACGAAGCGAGTCGGCTTCATGTACCCGGTGAGATCCGGTCTCGCGTTGTACTCCGCGCCGAGCCGGTCGGCCTCGGCGGCATTGTGGATTCCGTAGGTGGTCAGGCGGAAGGCAAATCCCGGATCCGGATTCGGCGTGCGTATCTGCAGCGTGCCCGGGTCCTTGACCACGAACTGCAGCCCGCCGAGCACCGACGAGGCACGCTTGTTGAGCTTCTGATGGCGTTCCAGAGCGGCTTTCACCGCGGCCGCGTCGACGGGCGCACCACTCCAGAAGGTGGCGTTCGGCTGAATCGTGAACTCCCACAACGTAGGTTCGACGTTCGACCAGGATGCGGCCAGTCCCGGGGCGAGCGTCGCATCGTCGTTCTGCACGACCAGCGGCTCGGCCAGGCCGTTCTCGATGATCCGCTGTGCGTCGATGTTCGTCGGGTCCAGCGAACGCGGCATGTTGGCGGTGACGAACCGCAAGACCTGCGAATCGGCTGGAGCGGCACCTGTGCCACCTCCGACGGCACCCGAACCTGCACATCCGGTGGCGAACACGGCTAGGGCCGCAACCACAGCGGTCCTGATTGTTGATGATTTGTGAGACAACGAGCACTCCGGGTCACGAAGGCAGCCGACGTCGCGGCGCGGTTGACAGACCTCCGATTCGACAGAATCGGGGGTGAGGGGTGTTGAGAATCGGTAAGCGCGCGCTCAGTGGCGCGCAAGCACCGAACGGCGAAGAATCGCGAGTGAGGGGGCACGTCCGCCGTGACATCGGGGGACGAACGAAGGCGGCACACATCGACGATCGACGTGCGCCGCGGACATCACGTGAGTACGCAACATAGCGGCGAGGCCATCTCTCTCAGGGAAATCCGCCCTGGATTCAGAGGTTGCGATGACGTGAGTCTCCTGGCTCTCGGATCAACGCTCGCCTCGCCTTCCCACCCCGCAGGGTCGTGGCATGTCGAGGTTCGCTTCCCGATCACAGTGGCGGGACCGCACCGGATTCTCACCGGCTTCCTCGTCCGCCATCGCCTGACGTCGAGAAGTTAGCACAGCCTCCACCGAGATCACGGATCAACCCGGCAAACCAGACAGCGACCAAGGCCGCTCAGGCGAAACGGGCGAGCAGCCGCTGCGCGTCGGCCGCGATCTGCCGGACCACGTCCCCGGCCGGGCGCGCGGCATGCACGAGTCCGACGGCCTCGCCCGCGTACACCACACCGAGCGCCGGGTCGGCGGGGTCATATGCCTCCTCCAACCGCTCCACCGGGGTGTCGGTGCCGTGGAAGTCGCGGGTGAAGTCATTGACGACGGCCCTGCCACCCCACCGGTCGGGCCAGGGCTGGTGACGCGCGCGGTCGAACACCGAGGTGTAGACGGTGTCGGCGCTGCCCGCGCTCACCACCCGCTCGCGGGCGTAGTCGGGGCCGACCGTCTCCGGGCTGGCGAGCAGCGCGGTGCCGATCAGCGCGCCCTCGGCGCCCGCCGCGATCACCGCCGCCAGACCGCGGCCGGTCCCGATGCCGCCCGCCGCGGCGACGGGCAGATCGGTCGCGTCGAGCAGTTCCTGCAGCAGCGGAAGCGTGCCGATCCGGCCGGTGTGTCCGCCGGCCTCACCGCCCTGGGCGATGATCAGGTCCACCCCGGCCAGTTCGGCGATCCGCATGTCCTCGAGCGTGTTGACCTGGGAGGCAACGGGAATCCCCGCCGCATGTACCCGCGGGACGTAAGCGGCCGGGTCACCGAACGACAGGGTTATCAGCGCCGGATGCTGTGCGATCGCCGCGTCCAGCAGGCTGTCGTCGTCGTCGAGCGACCACGTCATCAGGCCGACGCCGAAGCGCCCGCCCAGTTCGCGTGCGACGGCGGCCTCCTCGGCCACCCACTGCGCAGTGGCGTACCGCGCGGCGCCGAGCAACCCGAGGCCACCGGCCTTCGACACCTCGCCCGCCAGCGTGCCGCCGGCCCGACCACCCATCGGCGCGCCGAGGATCGGCACCTCGATGTCCAGATTCCGGGTCAACCAGGTCTCGAGCACGTCAACTCCGTTCTGCGACTTCGTCGCCTGTGCGCGCCAATTACCCCAATCGGGGTGCACGGCGCGCACAGGCGCAGCGCCTACTTCTTGGGCTTGTCCGCCACCGATTCGTTGGACAGTGCCGCCACGAAGGCCTCCTGCGGAACCTCGACCCGACCGATGGTCTTCATCCGCTTCTTGCCCTCCTTCTGCTTCTCGAGCAGCTTGCGCTTGCGGCTGATGTCGCCGCCGTAGCACTTGGCGAGCACGTCCTTGCGGATCGCGCGAATGTTCTCGCGCGCAATGATCTTCGCGCCGATCGCGGCCTGGATCGGCACCTCGAACTGCTGACGCGGGATCAGCTCGCGCAGCTTGGTGGTCATCTTGTTGCCGTAGGCGAACGCCGCGTCCTTGTGCACGATCGCACTGAACGCGTCGACGGCCTCGCCCTGCAGCAGGATGTCCACCTTGACCAGCGCGGCCTGCTGCTCGCCCGACTCCTCGTAGTCGAGGCTGGCGTAGCCCTTGGTCCGCGACTTGAGGGCGTCGAAGAAGTCGAACATGATCTCGCCCATCGGCAACGTGTAGCGCAGCTCGACGCGGGTCTCGGAGAGGTAGTCCATGCCGCCGAGCTCGCCGCGCCGGGACTGGCACAGCTCCATGATCGCGCCGGTGTACTCGCTCGGCGCGATGACGGTGCACTTGGCCATCGGCTCGTACACCTCGCGCACCTTGCCCTCGGGCCAGTACGACGGGTTCGTGACCTCGTGCTCGGTGCCGTCCTCCATCACCACGCGGTACACCACGTTCGGCGCGGTGGAGATGAGGTCGAGGCCGAACTCGCGCTCGAGTCGGTCGCGGGTGATCTCCATGTGCAGCAGCCCGAGGAAGCCGCAGCGGAACCCGAATCCCAGGGCCACCGAAGTTTCCGGCTCGTAGGCCAGCGCCGCGTCGTTGAGCCGCAGCTTGTCGAGGGCGTCGCGCAGCACCGGGTAGTCGGAGCCGTCCATCGGGTACAGGCCGGAGTACACCATCGGCTTGGGGTCGCGGTAGCCGGTCAACGGCTCGGTGGCGCCGTTGCGGAAGGTGGTGACGGTGTCACCGACTCGCGACTGGCGGACGTCCTTCACACCGGTGATCAGGTAGCCGACCTCGCCGACGCCCAGGCCGACGGTCGCCTTCGGTTCGGGCGAGATGATGCCCACCTCGAGCAGTTCGTGCGTGGTGCCGGTCGACATCATGGTGATCTTCTCGCGGGGACGGATCTTGCCGTCCACCACGCGCACGTAGGTGACGACGCCGCGGTACGAGTCGTAGACCGAGTCGAAGATCATCGCGCGGGCCGGGCCGTCGGCGTTCCCGACCGGGGCCGGCACCGTCTTGACCACCTCGTCGAGCAACTCCTTGACGCCGACACCGGTCTTGCCCGAGACCCGCAGCACGTCCTCGGGCTCGCAGCCGACGATGTGCGCGATCTCCGCGGCGTAGCGGTCCGGGTCGGCGGCGGGCAGGTCGATCTTGTTGAGCACCGGGATGATGGTGAGGTCCTTCTCCATCGCCAGGTACAGGTTGGCGAGGGTCTGCGCCTCGATGCCCTGCGCGGCGTCGACGAGCAGCACCGCACCCTCACAGGCTTCGAGCGCGCGGGAGACCTCGTAGGTGAAGTCGACGTGGCCGGGCGTGTCGATCAGGTGCAGCACGATCTCTTCGGTGCTGCCGTCCTCCTTCTCGACGGTCCAGGGCAGCCGCACGTTCTGCGCCTTGATGGTGATGCCGCGTTCGCGCTCGATGTCCATCCGGTCCAGGTACTGGGCTCGCATCGCCCGCTCCTCGACCACCCCGGTCAACTGCAGCATGCGGTCCGCGAGCGTGGACTTGCCGTGGTCGATGTGCGCGATGATGCAGAAGTTCCGGATCCGGGCGGGATCCGTGAACGTGGTGTCTGCGAAGCTGCTGATTTCTGGGCCCCTTAGCTGGACTGGCACCGGCCCGGTTCCGGACCACTGTCACCTATGCAGGATATCCAAGTGACCGGGCCGCAGACGCCTCGGTCCCGTCGGAGGCCGATAGATTCGACGCCATGGCACGAAGCTGGACCGCAATCGGCAAGCAACTCGGGGACCTGGCCAAGCGCGAGGGCCCTCGACTGTTCAAGGACCTGCAGCGTTCGGGCGTGCTGCCCGGCGGGTCGCGCACCCCGAAGGCCGTACCGCCGCGGCGGCCGGCGGCCCCCGGCCGCCCGGTGTCGTCGGTCGCGGTGCCGACCGCGCACCGGGCGCGGAAGGTCGAGTACTCACCCGACCTCGACGGTCGCGCCGACCCGGGCGAAGTGGTCTGGACGTGGGTGACCTACGAGGAGGATCCGAGCCAGGGCAAGGACCGCCCGGTACTGGTGGTCGGGCGCGACGGCGCGACGCTGCTGGGCCTGATGCTCTCGTCGAACGCCGGCCGCGAGGGCGAACGCAACTGGATGGGCATCGGCACCGGCGCCTGGGACGGCGAGGGCAGGCCCAGCTGGATCCGCCTCGACCGGGTGCTCGACGTGCCGGAGGCCGGAATCCGCCGCGAGGGCGCGATCCTCGACCACCGGCGCTTCGAACAGGTCGCGGCGCGGTTGCGCCACGACTACAGCTGGAGCTGACCCCTCGAATCAGTCGGTGGTCGAACCGAACTCGACGTCCAGCCGCAGCCGGTGGGTGTCGTCCCCGTCGACGACCAGTTCGCCCGTCCCGGTGATGCCGGCGAGTTCGCCGGTTCCGCTGGTGGGCACGATCACGAGGTGATGGTGCGAGCGGGTCTCGCCGTCGGTCGTCGCCATGTGCGCGAAGTTGAAGGCCCCGCGACGGCCCGCGACCGTGCCCTCGAACGACTCCATCGCAACGTAGGTCCCGGTCCCCGTCTCCTGGGAGAACGCCGAGCTGAACTGGGTGCGAGACTGCCCCTCGAGGTCACCGCTGAACGACTTGGTCATGAACGTGTGTCCGACGTCGAGGCCGGTGCGGATCGGCGAGGTGTACTCGGTGGGCTCGAAGGACGTGACGGCGAAGGTGCTGTTTACCTGCATGGGCTCAGACTAGGTCTCGAACCGGCTGCGGCTATTGAATATTCGCGACACGCCCGGCACCGAAAACGGGTGATGGGAACCGTCATTCGGCCTGACCGAATGATGGTTCCCATCACCGTGCGACTGCCGGTGGTGTCAGTCGTTCATGCGGTTGTACCTGCCGAACAACGCCCGGTAGGCCAGCGCGCCGAGCGCACCGCCGACGAGCGGGAAGACGATGAAGGCCCACAACTGCTTGGGCGCACCGTCCTGGAAGAACGCGACGCCGATGCTGCGCGCCGGGTTGACCGAGGTGTTGTCGATCGGGATCGACATGAGGTGGATCACCGCGAGGGTGAAGCCGATCGAGACACCGGCCATGAACACGTCCGAGATCTGGTCGGTGGACGCCAGCACCACGAACACCAGCAGAGCGGTGAGCAGGATCTCGACGACGATCATCCCGCCGAAGCCGTAGCCACTCTGCAGGACTGACCCGAGAGGTCCCTGAATTGCGGACGGACTGTGATCACCCCATCCGTTGGCCCCGAGTCCGTTGGCCGCCCGGTCGTAGGACGGCAGGCTCTTCGCCACGGCGAACAGCACGACGCCGGCGACGAGGCCGCCGATCACCTGCGCGATCCAGTAGATACTGGCCGTCACCGCACTGATCCGCCCGAGCAGGAGGTGCCCGAACGTCACCGCCGGGTTCACGTGGCAGCCGGAAATGGGGCCGATCGCGTAGACGAGGAAGAGGAGGGTCAGACCGAACGCGAGCGCGACGCCGAGGTTGCCCACCTTGGCGCCGGCGATCACCGCGGTCCCGACGGAGGCGAACACCAGCACGAAGGTGCCGATGCCCTCCGCGATGTACTTCTTGACGTCCGAGATGGGTTCCTTCTCGAACACTTCCTGGGCCGTAGGAGACATGTGCCACCTTTGCTGAATAGGGTCATGTGTAAGGAAACTCTCAAATCGAGACGCTAACGCGGGAAAACCCCCCTGTCCGGGCGCCACGCCGTTCCCGACGGACCGGTAAGTCTGACCAGCGCCGGCAACCGTCGGGTGATGCGGTAACCTCTGGGTCAGCGGGGTGCGACGCGTCGTCGCTTGCCCCACACAAGGCCACTCGGTTTGGGTTGGCCCCGCCATCCCTGGTAGCCTCGAACTTCGGCGCCCGTATGCGCCCGAAGCTTCTTTGACAAGAAACCAGCAAAGACGACAGGATTTTACGCGTGGCCAACATCAAGTCCCAGGTGAAGCGGATCCGTACCAACGAGCGTCAGCGACTGCGCAACCAGTCGGTGAAGTCCTCGCTGCGTACCGCGATCCGTTCCTTCCGCGAGGCCGCGGCTGCGGGTGACAAGGACAAGGCCAACGAGCTCCTGGTCTCCGCGAGCCGCAAGCTCGACAAGGCTGCCAGCAAGGGCGTCATCCACGCCAACCAGGCCGCCAACAAGAAGTCGGCCCTCTCGCTGGCCGCGAACAAGCTCTGATCTGAGACGTCAAGCAAGAACCGCCCGGTCCTCGACCGGGCGGTTTTTCGCGTGTCCGTGGCCCGTCGTGCGGGTCCTCAGCCCCTCAGCTCCGACACCCGGCGCACCGCGAACTCGACGGCGTAGTCCGGGTCGGCGGCGGCGCCCTTGACGTCCGCGTTGAGCTGCGCGACCACCCCGAGCGCGGTGCCGATGGTCTCCGGCCGCCAGCCGCGGGCCTGCCCCTGGGCCTTCTTGATCTTCCACGGCGGCATGCCCAGCTCGGACGCCATCCGGAACGGATCGCCGCGGCCGGCCGAGGCCACCCGCGCGACCGTGTGCACCGCGTCGGCGAGGGCGTCGGCGAGCAGCACGTGCGGCACGCCGCGCAGCATCGCCCATCGCAGCGCCTCCATGGCCGCGACCCGGTCCCCGGAGACGGCGAGTTCGGCGACGTCGAAGCCGGAGACCTCCGCCTTGCCCGAGTAGTAGCGCTGCACGGCAGCGACATCGATCTTGCCGCCGGTGTCCGCCGCCAGCTGGGAGCACGCGGCTGCCAGTTCGCGGAGGTCGGACCCGACCGCGTCGAGCACCACCTGGATCACCTCCGGGGAGGCCCGCACCCCGGCGGTGCGGAACTCGCCGCGCACGAAGTCGGGCAGAGCGGACTTGGCGAGCTTGGCGCACTCGTGCACAGTGGCGCCCGCTTTCTGCAGCGCGCCGACCATCGCCTTCGCGCGACCACCGCCGGAATGCAGCACCACGAGTGTGAAGCCCTCGGGCGGCGCGCTCGCCGCGTCGAGCAGCAGCGTCACCGCATCCTTGCCGGCCTCCGCGGCGGCCTCGAGCACGATCACCTTGTCCTCGGCGAACAGTGACGGGCTGAGCAGTTCGGCCAGTTCGGCGGGGCTGGCGTCGCCGGCCCGCAGCCGGCTGACCGGCACGTCCTCCGCGGTGGCCGAGGCCGCCCGCACCTGCGCGACGACCGCCGCGACCGCGCGTTCGATCAGGAGTTCCTCGTCACCGAGGACGAGGTGGAGCTGGGCGGGCGGGGAGGTCGGGCTCACCGGACGATCGTGCCACGCCGACGGTGGCTGACGGCAGTGGCCCCGCCGCCGGACCTGCTCACCGCGATGTCCCCGCCCTGGTCGGTGCGCGCGACACTCGCACCGCCGTCACGGACGGTCGCGAGCACGCCCGGATTCGGGTGCCCGAAGGTGTTTCCCGCGCCGACCGACACGACCACCACCCGCGCCCCGACCGCACGCAGGAACTCCGGCGTCGTCGTGCGCGAGCCGTGGTGCGGCAGCTTGAGGATGTCGGCGGTAAGCGGCACGTGGTCGCGCAGTAGGTCCCGCTGGCCTTCGGCCTCCACGTCCCCGGTCAGCAGGATCCGGCCGACGGCCGTGTCCACCGACAGCACCAGTGACTGGTCGTTCGCGGCGTCCGCGGCGTCGCGGCGGTCCCGGGGCACGGGCAGCGTCGGACCCAGCACCCGGAATGTCAGCTCCCCCACCCGCAGCGCCTGTCCCGCCCGCACCTCGCGCAGCGGCACCCCGACCGCCGACGACTGATCGCGGACGCGACGAAAACCGTCCTCCGGCAATCGCATCGGCCCGATCACCACCTCACCGACCGTCCGCCCCCGCAACACCCCCGGCAGACCGTCGACGTGGTCGGCGTGCAGGTGGGTCAACACCACCGCCGCCACCGTCCGCACCCCGAGCCGGTCCAGGCAGCCGTCGACCAGGCGTGGCTCCGGGCCCGCATCGACCACCACGACCGCCCCGCCGCCGGCGTCGAGGACCAGCGCGTCGCCCTGCCCGACGTCGCAGGCCACCAGCACCCAGCCGCGGACCGGCCAGCCCGGCCAGAGCACCCGAACGGGCACCCATACCAGTGCCAGTCCGAGCACGACCGCCGCCGTCATTCGCCGCAGTCGCGGTCGCCGCATCGCGACCACCAGTGCCACCACCGCGGCGGCCGTCACCCCGGCACCGAGCAGGCCCGACGGCACGGTCACCGTCGCACCCGGCACCCCAGCGGCCTCGCGCGCCACCCACAGCAGCCACCACAGCGGCGGACCGGTCGCTCGAACCACCAACTCCCCCAACGGCATCCACGCGGTGGCGCCGACCGCCGCCACCGCGCCCACCACGGTCACCAGCGCGATCACCGGGGCCACCGCGAGGTTCGCCACGATCGCGACGGTGCTCACCGTGCCCGACATCGCCGCCACGATCGGCATCGTCACCACGTGTGCGGCGGCCGCCACCGCGACCGCCTCGGCCACCGCCCGGGGCCAGCCGCGGGCGGTCAGCCGCTGCGCCCAGCCCGGTGCGATCAGCACCAGTGCGGCCGTCGCCGCCACCGACAACGCGAACCCGAAGTTCACCGCGAGCGCAGGCGAGAGGGCCAGCAGGACGATCACCGCGGCCCCGAGCGCGGGCATCGCCTGCTTGCGACGACCGGCGACCAGGGCCAGCAGCGCGACCGCGCCCATCACCGCCGCCCGCAGCACACTCGGTGAGGGGCGGGCCAGGACCACGAAGCCCACCAACGCGAGTGCCGCGATCACCGCGGAGGTGCGCGGCCCGAGCGCCAGAGCCCGCACCAGCAGCAGCACCGCGCCGAGGATGATCGAGACGTTGGCCCCGGAGACCGCGGTGAGGTGCGTCAGGCCCACGGTCGTGAAGTCGTCCTTGACGCCGGTCGGCAGGGCCGAGGTGTCGCCGACCACCAGCCCGGGCAGCAATCCGGCCGGATCGGGCGGCAACACAGCCGCGGCCGCCGCCGCGAACCGGGCTCGCACCGCGCCCGCCGCCCGCTGCGGCCACGGGGCCGGCTCGACGTGTCGGGGCGGGCCGACCGCGCGGATCACCGCGACGGTGAGGTCGCGGCGCAGCGGCGGACTGACCGCGCCGCGCAGGGTGACCGGTTGCCCCGGCAGCAGGTCGCTCCAGCCGTCAGCGGGCGCGAACACCAGTACCGCCCCGCCGATCTCGGTGTCCCCCGCGCCGATGCCCGCGCCGAGCGATCGCAGGTTCGCACGGATCATCACGGTGTCCCCGGAGGGCGAGCGCACCGGTTTCGGGTCGTCCACCGGCACGGCGGTGACTGTCGCATTGCCACCCGCCGCGGCGAGTGCGGCCAGCGGATGCGTCGCCACCGCGTGCTCGCGAGCGGCGGTCGCGACCGCGAACCCGGCGCCGACCAGGAGCGCGGCCACCGCGATCGCCGCCACCGCGGTCCGTCGTCCGAGCCAGCCGACCACGCCTGCGACGACGACCGCGCCGAGCGCAAGCCACAAGGACGCCTGCCAGCCTGCCTCGATGCCGGTCACCGTTGCCGCCCAGCACATTCCGGCGGACGGGAGCAGTCGCAGGTCGACCGCCCCGGTCTCCGGTGCGGCCATCAGACGGTCACGAGGTCACGCAGCTTCTGCAGCCGGCCGGGGCCGATGCCGTCCACCTCACCGAGTTGTTCGACATCGGTGAAGCGGCCGTTGGTCTGCCGCCAGGCCAGGATCGCCGCGGCCGTCACCGGGCCGACCCCGGGCAGGGCGTCCAACTGTTCGGCTGTCGCGGTGTTCAGGTTGACCTTCCCGCCGGCGGCGGGGGCGGCGGACGTCCCCGCGGTGGACGATCCGGCCCCGACCGTCGCGCTCCCGACCGTGACGGCCGCACCCTCCGGCGGGGCGAGGCCCACCAGCACCTGATCGCCGTCCGCCAACTTCTGCGCGAGGTTGAGCCCGAGCAGGTCCGCGCCCTCCCGCGCGCCGCCCGCCGCGGCGAGCGCGTCCGCGATCCGCGCACCGGTCGGCAGGTGCACGAGACCCGCGGTGCGCACCAGTCCGACCACGCTGACCACCATGTCGAGGGCGGGCGGTGCGACCGGATCGGCAGGCGGCGTGGGTGCGGGCTGGGGTGCCGATTCGGATACCGGGGCTCCGTCGGCCTCCACCGCGGGCAGCGGCGCGACCGCGTGCGCCACCGGGCGGTCTCGCCACGCCCCGACCACCCCGACCACAGCAGCGACCACCCCGACCAGCACCAGCGCGGCCACCCCGCGTCGTCCCGGCGCGAAGCGCGCCCGCGGCCGGGACGGTGGCGGGCCGGGCTCGAGCCAGTCGGGGCGCCGCCCGGCCTGCTGGTCCGGCTCCTCGGCGTCCTCGTCGCCGGCCGGCGCGACGCGAGTGATCGCGTCGAGTCGCCGCCTGATCTGTTCGCGTGCCTCGTCCGTGCTGCGCATGCCCCGACGCTAGGACCGCGGTCCGCCTCGGCCTGCCGCTCGAACTGCGAAATCGGCTGCCGCTGTGGATAGTTTTCGGCCTGTGGATGAACAGTTTGGCCCGGTCAGTGCGCGGGCCGTAACCACTACTGCGGGTTCGACCGAATTCCCGCGCCCCCGGGTATCACCAGCACCCCGACCGCTCCCGGTCCGACGTGCGCGCCGAGCACCGCCCCGAACTCGGAGACCACGAACTCGCTCGCGTGGGGCAGCCGTTCGCGCAGTGCCGCGGCCACCTCCTCCGCCCGGTCCGCGGCCTGGAGGTGATGCACCGCGACCGCGACGTCGCCGTCACCCGCGAACTCCACGATCCCGTCGACCAGCCTGGCCAGCGCCTTGGTGGTGGTGCGGGTCTTCTCCTTGAGCACCAGCTTGCCGTCCGCCAGGTGCAGCACCGGCTTCATGGCGAGGGCGGTGCCGAGCAGCGCGGCGGCGGTACCGATCCGGCCGCCGCGGCGCAGGTGGTCGAGTCGGTCGACCATGATCAGTACCCGACCACGGTCGGCCACCTCGACCGCGCGTTCGTAGACCGTGCGCAGGTCCCCACCCGCCGCCGCGACCCGCGCCGCGGCCAACGCCGGATAGCCGGTTCCCATTGCGGTGGACTGGGAGTCGACCAGCCGGACTGTCGGTCCCAGTGCCTGTGCGGCCTGCCTGCCCGCCTCCCAGGTGCCGGAGAGCTGGCGGGAGATGTGGACGGCCAGAACCCCGTCGCCGTCACTGTCCTCGAGCGCCCCCGCGTACACCTCGGCCAGCTCGCCGGGGGACGCACCGGAGGTGGTGACGGTCGCGCCGGCGGGCAGGTCGTCGGGCATCGGGTCGAGTCCCTCGCGCAGGTCCCGGCCGTCGACCAGGACGTGCAGGGGCACCACGCGAATGTCGTACTGCGCCACCAACTCGGGGTCGATGCAGGCCGACGAATCGGTGACGACGACAACGGGCATCGGCGTTACCGCGACCCGTCCGCGACGCTCACGCTCCCGGTATCGGCCGCCAGTGCCGTCCTGATGGCGGACAGCATCGCCGCGGCCACCGCCTCGTGCCCGTCCCAGCCCCAGTGGATCCCGTCCGGGTTGCCGCGGTCGGAGAACACGTTGTCCCGCACGGCCTCCGCGAGGTCGACCAGCGGCACACCCTTCTCGGCGCCCCAGGACTCGAGCGCCCGGACCGCCGCGGGGCGGCCCGTGTGCACCTTGCCGTAGGCCTCGCAGTCGTGCACCGACGGCAGGGTTCCGATGACGGGCAGTTCGGGTCGCATGTATTCCAGTGCCGCCCTGGAGCTTTCGAGATACTCGCCGCTCAGCTTCGGCGGCAGTGCCACCGGCCAGCCGAGCGGCGAGAGCCGCGGCTGCAACCACTGGTAGGTCGAGCGCACCACCCGCCGCAGCGCGGGCGGACGGACGTACCGGATCTGTTCGCGCAGCGCGGTCGGCAGCGGCGACGGCAAAGAGTCCATGCCGCCGACGGCGAACACGACCGCACCGGCCCGCGGCACAGCGGCCCACACCCGCGGGTCCTGGATCAGGGCCCAGTAGGCGTCCCGGCTGGTCCAGCCGATCCGCGCGACCAGTTCGACGTCCCAACCCAGCTCCGCGGCGACCAGGCTCGGCCAGATCCGCGGGTGGTCGGCGGCCAGACCGCCCTTCGGTCCGAAGTACGACAGCGAGTCGGCCAGGACCAGCAGGACCGGCCGCTCGGCGGGCGCCGAATCCGACGCCGCGAGGTCAGAGGACATCGCCGGCCACCGTCGCCGAGGCGTTCCACACGTCGAGTCGCCAGTTCACCGCATCCGGCTCCCCATGCCCACTGAGCTGCACCCAGCTGGTGTTACCGAGGCCGCCGAGCACCGGCCACCGCTCCACGGGCAGGTCCAGCAGGGCCGCGGTCAGGGCGGCGATCAGCCCGCCGTGCGCGACCAGCACGATCGGGTCCTCGCCCCACTGCTCACGTGCGGCGACCAGTTCGGCGACCACCGGCGTCGACCGCCGGGCGACGTCGATGCGGCTCTCGCCGCCGGGCGGTGCCCAGCGGGCGTCGGCACGCCAGGCGGCGCGAGCGCCGGGATCGCGCTCGTCGACCTGGGTGTGCGTCAGGCCCTGCCACTGCCCGAGGTGTGTCTCGCGCAGTCGCTCGTCGCGCGCGACCGTCAGCCCGGTGTGCTCACCGAGCGCGGTGGCGGTGTCGAGGGCACGGCGCAGGTCCGAACTGATCAACGCGACGGGCTCCCGGTCGGCGAGCGCGCGGGCCGCGGACTTGGCCTGGACGCGACCGAGTTCGGACAGGTCCGTGTCGAGCTGGCCCTGCATGCGGTCGTCCGCGTTGTACTCGGTCTGGCCGTGCCGGAGCAGGATCAGCCGCCGGGCGGGGCGGCCGGACGTCACTGCTCGCTCTCCCCGTCGGTCGCAGCGCGCTCGGCAGTACCCTCGGTCGCGGTGCGCTCGATGCCCTCGACGGCGATGACCGGGCAGTCCTTCCACAGTCGCTCGAGGCCGTAGAAGTTCCGCTCGTCGTCGTGCTGGACGTGCACGACCATGTCGATGTAGTCCAGCAGCGCCCAGCGCCCCTCGCGGGTGCCCTCCTTGCGGACCGGCTTGTGCCCCGCCTCGCGGAGCTTGTCCTCGATGTTCTCGACGATCGAGTTGACCTGACGCTCGTTCGACGCGGAGGCGATGACGAAGCAGTCGGTGATGACCAGCTGCTCGGAGACGTCGAGGACGACCACATCGTTGGCCAGCTTCTCGTCTGCGGCCAGCGCTGCGATGCGCGACATTTCGGTGGCTTCGGCGGATGCGCTCACTTACGTGTTCTCCCGGTTCTGCGGTTGGATGTGACTCTTGTCCGGTGCCGGTTGCGACACGGTGACAGCCCCGTCGAGGCGCTCGGCGTCGAGCGGTCGGTAGAGGTTGCGTTTGGAGATGTACTGCACCACCCCGTCCGGTACCAGGTACCAGACGGGCCGGTTCTCGCTGGCCCGTCGGCGACACTCGGTCGAGGAGATCGCCAGGGCGGGGATCTCGACGAGCGTGAGCGCGTCCTTCGGCTGGCCCGTGAGGTGCTCGGCGAGGTGCTCGATGCCGAGTTCGAAGCCGGGCCTGCTGACGCCGACGAACTTCGCCAGCCGGAACAGCTCCTCCCAATCCTGCCAGGACAGGATCGTTTCCAACGCATCGGCGCCGGTGATGAAGTAGAGGTCCGCGTCGGGATTCTGGGCGCGCAGGTCGCGCAGGGTGTCGACGGTGTAGGTGGCCTTCTCCCGGTCCACGTCGACGCGGCTCACCGAGAAGCCGGGGTTCGAGGCGGTCGCGATGACCGTCATCAGGTAGCGGTCCTCGGCGGGACTGACCTCCTTGCCCGCCTTCTGCCAGGGCTGGCCGGTCGGGACGAAGATCACCTCGTCGAGACCGAACCTGTCGGAGACCTCGCTCGCCGCGACCAGGTGACCGTGGTGGATGGGGTCGAAGGTGCCACCCATCACCCCCAGCCGCCTGCGGCGCCTGCCGACTGTCTCTGCGCTTCGCACAAGGATCGAGCTTACTGGCTTGCCCGACCGCCAAGCTCAGACGGGCAGCAGGCCCGCGACCACGTCCGCGAGCTGCTGCGCGGAACGGCACTCGTGCATGGTCACCGCGTCGGCGTAGACGTGCGCGGCGGAGTCACCGCTGCCCCACTGTCCGCGCGGTTCGGGATTGAGCCAATGGGTGTGCTTGGCGACCGAGGCCAGGTGGGTGAGCGCGGCGAGATTCGGGTCGCGGTAGTTGTTGCGTGCGTCGCCGAGGATCAGCAGCGAGGACTTGCTGGTCAGGCTGTGCGAGAACCGCTCGGCGAAGACCCCGATCGCGTTGCCGTAGTCGGAGTGGCCGTCGTAGCAGATCAGGTCGGCCTCGCGGATCATCCGGGACATCGACGAACCGAGGTCGGCGCCCGCGTCGAAGAACCGGGTCACCTCGTCGGTGGTGTCGATGAACGCGAACACCCGGACCCGGGAGAACTGCTCGCGCAGCGCGTGCACCAACAGCAGCGTGAAGTTGCTGAAACCGGCCACCGATCCCGACACGTCGCACAGCACGACAAGTTCGGGCCGGGCCGGCCGTGGCTTTCGCAGCACCAGATCGATCGGTACCCCGCCTGTGGACATCGACTTGCGCAGCGTCTTGCGCAGGTCGATCGCGCCCGCTCGGGAACGCTTGCGTCGAGCCGCCAGCCGGGACGCCAGCTTCCGAGCCAGCGGGGTGACCGTGCGGCGCAACGCCACCAGCTCGGAGTCGGAGGCGCGCAGGAAGTCGACCTCCTCGGCCAATTTCGGCACCCCGTAGGTCGCGACGCGTTCGCGGCCGAGCTGTTCGGCCGAGCGGCGGCGGGTCTCGATCTCGACCATCTTGCGGAAGTCGGCCACACGCTGCCTCGCGGTGCGCCGGGCCACCTCGGCGGCGTAGTCGCCGCCCGGGTGCTCACCGGTCACGGCATTTCCGAGCAGACCGTCGAGGATCCGGGACACGAGCGTCTCCGGGGCGACGTCGCGCAGCGCCTGGTAGGCGGAGAAGGACGGGCCCTTGGACGATTCGTACTTGCCGAGCTCCTCGACCAGCTGTGCAGTGAGCTGCTCGATCAGCTGGAGCGACTCCGGTGAACCGTCCACCAGCAGTCCGGCGATCAGCTCCCGCAGCGCCTCGAGGTCCACCTCGTCGTCCTCGGTGCGCGGGATCGCGACCTCGGCAGTGCTGCCGTCAGCGCGTTGCCCGACCGCCGCCGGGAACCACAGGTCGAACAGGGCGTCGAAGGTGGCGCGGTGGGTGGGCCGGCGCAGCAGCGAGCACGCGAGACCCTCCCGCAACGCCTCCCGGTCGAGCAGGTCGAGGACGGACATCACCTGGCCGGCGTCGACGGTCTCCGACGGTCCGACCGGAATGCCGCGCTTGCGCAGCGCCTCCACGAAGTCGACGAGGTGCCCGGGCACTCCGTGCGGCGCGGCGAGGCGTCCGGGGTCGACGACCATCAGGGCTCCTAGTTCAACCGCAGCTCGGCCGCGGCCCGCTGCTGGTCTGCTCGGTGCTTGAGGATCACGCCCATGGTGGCGCGGACCGCGTCGTCGTCGAGGGTGTCCATGCCGAGTGCCAACAGTGTGCGGCCCCAGTCGATCGTCTCCGAGACCGACGGCACCTTCTTGAGCTGCATGGCGCGCAGCACACCGACGGTCCGGACCAACTGCTCGGCGATCGCCTCGGGCAGCTCGGGCACCCGGCTGGCCAGGATCCGACGTTCGAGGTCGGCGTCCGGGAAGTCCAGGTGCAGGAACAGGCAGCGGCGTTTGAGCGCCTCGGACAGTTCGCGGGTGGCGTTCGAGGTGAGCACCGTGAACGGCTTGCGGGTGGCCACGATGGTGCCCAGTTCGGGGACGGTCACCGCGAAGTCGCTGAGCACCTCGAGCAGCAGGCCCTCGATCTCGACGTCGGCCTTGTCCACCTCGTCGATCAGCAGCACGGTCGGGTCGTCGCGGCGGATCGCGGTGAGCAGCGGTCGCGCGAGCAGGAACTCCTCGGAGAACACGTCCTGCTTCGCCGAGTCCCACGAATGCTCGCTGCTCGCCTGGATCCGCAGGATCTGCTTGGCGTGGTTCCACTCGTACAGCGCGCGCGACTCGTCGACGCCCTCGTAGCACTGCAACCGGACGAGTTCGGCGGCGGAGGTCTGCGCGACCGCCCGCGCGAGTTCGGTCTTGCCGACGCCGGCCGGTCCCTCGATGAGCAGCGGCTTGCCGAGCCGGTCGGCGAGGAACACCGCGGTGGCGGTCGCCTTGTCGGCGAGGTACCCGGTCTCGGCGAGTCGGGTGATCACGTCGTCGACGCTCGCGAAGGTCGGCGGCGTCGTCGGAAGTGCGCGGTCCACACTCGCTCCTTGGTTGTTCGGAAGATTCTTCGGCGGGGGCTACACCGGTCGGGTGTGCCCGTCGCCCCAGACGGTCCACTTGGTGGAGGTCAGCTCGGGCAGCCCCATCGGTCCGCGGGCGTGCAGCTTCTGGGTCGAGATGCCGATCTCGGCGCCGAAGCCGAACTGCTCGCCGTCGGTGAACGCGGTCGAGGCGTTGACCATCACGGCGGCGGCGTCGACGCGGGCGGTGAACTCCCGGGCGGCGGCGAGGTCGTCGGTGACGATCGCCTCGGTGTGGCCGGTGCCGTACCGGTCGATGTGGTCGATCGCCTCGTCGATGTTCGCGACCACCTTCATCGCGACGTCCAGCGACAGGTACTCCTCCGACCAGTCCGCCTCGGTGGCGGGCACCATGTCGGGCAGGTCGCCGTGGATGACGACGCTGTGCGCCTGCAGGGCCTGCGTGAGTGCGGGCACCGCGGTGTCCGCGATCGCGGCGTCGACGAGGATGGTCTCGGCGGTGTTGCAGACGCTGGGCCTGCGGGTCTTGGAGTTCAGCACGATCTTCTCGGCCTTGGCCAGGTCGGCGGCGGAATGCACATACACGTGGCAGTTGCCGACGCCGGTCTCGATCGTCGGCACGGTCGCGTCCCGGACCACCGCGTTGATCAGTCCGGCGCCGCCGCGCGGGATGACCACGTCGACGAGGCCGCGGGCCTGGATCAGGTGGGTGACGGACGAACGGTCCGCGCTGGGCAGCAACTGCACCGCGTCGGCGGGCAGGCCCTGCGCCTCGAGTGCGCCGCGCAGCACCTCGACGAGGGCGGCGTTGGAGTTCGCCGCCGAGCTCGAGCCGCGCAGCAGCGCCGCGTTCCCGGACTTGAGCGCCAAGCCGAACGCGTCGACGGTCACGTTCGGGCGGGCCTCGTAGACCATCCCGACCACGCCGAGCGGTACCCGCAGTTGCCGGATCTCCAGGCCGTTGGGCAGCGTCGATCCGCGCAGCACCTCGCCCACCGGATCGGGCAGTCCCGCAACCTGCCGGAGCCCGGACGCGATGCCTTCGACGCGCGCCGCGGTCAAACGCAGCCGGTCGAGCAGGCTCTCCTCGGTTCCGGTGGCGCGGGCGGCGTCGATGTCCGCCCCGTTCGCCGCGAGCACCGTCTCGGTTGCGGCGAGCACCGCGTCGGCCGCGGCATGGAGCGCCGCGTCCTTCTGCGCTGTGGTCAGCAGGGCGAGCACCCGCGACGCCACCCGGGCGCGGCGGGCCGCCTCGTGCACCGCCTCACGCACCTCGTCCCGGACGGGGATATCGGCATTCACCTGTGCAGTCTCGTTCACCGCGGTCATGAGTACAGGGTAACGACAGGTCGCCGAGCGACGCCGCCGCGGGCGGCGCGCGCATAATCGACCCCGCCCGACACTCCTGAGCGAACCCGAAGGCGGCCTATGACCCAGCCCCACGACGACGTGCTCACCGACGCCCAGCCCGACGACCCGTCGGAGGGATACAGCCGCGGACTCAACTCGCGGACGATCCAGATGATCGCGATCGGCGGCGCCATCGGCACCGGTCTGTTCTACGGCTCCGGCGCGGCCATCGAGTCGGCGGGACCGTCGCTGATCCTCGCCTACCTGGCGGCGGGTCTGGCGATCTTCGTGATCATGCGGGCGCTCGGTGAACTGCTCACCTACCGTCCCGTCTCCGGCAGCTTCGGCGAGTACGCCGAGGAGTTCCTCGGACGCTTCTTCGGCTTCGTCACCGGCTGGACCTACTGGGTGGTGTGGGTCGCCACCTGCATGGCCGAGATCACGGTCGCGGGCAAGTACGTCGAGTTCTGGTGGCCGTCGGTCCCGGTGTGGCTGACCGCCCTGGTGGTGCTGGTGATCCTGTTCGGCGCCAACCTGATCTCGGTGAAACTGTTCGGCGAGGCCGAATTCTGGTTCGCGGCAATCAAGATCACCGCGATCATCGGGATGATCCTGATCGGCATCGGCGTGCTCACCCTCGGGATCGGGCACGCTACGAACCCGACCGTCACCAACCTGTGGGCGGACGGCGGGGTGTTCCCGAACGGGTTCGGCGCGGCACTGATGAGCCTGCAGGTGGTCATGTTCGCGTATGTCGGTGTCGAACTCGTCGGAGTGACGGCGGGCGAGGCCCGCGACCCGAAACCGACGCTGCGCAAGGCGATCAACACGTTGCCGTTCCGGATCGGTCTGTTCTACATCGGTTCGCTGGTGGTGATCCTGAGCGTCGCGAGCTGGCGCGACTTCCATGCTGGGGTCAGCCCGTTCGTGGAGGTCCTCCAGCAGATCGGCATTCCCGCTGCAGCGGGGATCATGAACTTCGTGCTGCTGACGGCGGCGCTGTCATCGTGCAACTCCGGCATCTACTCCACCGGGCGGATGGTGCGCAGCCTGTCGCTGCGGCACGAAGCGCCCGAGCGGTTCGGCCGGCTCAGCGGCCGGTCGGTCCCGTTGGCGGGAATCACCCTCTCGGCCGCGGCGATGCTGATCGGCGTGCTGGTCAACGTGATCTCGCCGGAGCGCGCGTTCCTGTACATCACCTCGGTGTCGACGGTCGGGATCATCTTCGTCTGGGGCACCATCCTGGTCTGCCACCTCCGGTACCGGGCGGCAGTCTCCGCGGGCCGGCTGCCCGCAGTCGACTACCGGCTGCCGGGCGCGCCGGTCACCAACTGGCTGGCCCTGGCCTTCCTTGCCCTGGTGGTCGTGTTGCTGTTCTTCAGTTCGGCAGGCCGGACCGCGCTGGTGGTCGGGGCCGTGTTCGGCGCGCTGGTCAGTGCCGGCTACTACCTCGTACACGCTCGACGCGGCGCCGAGGTGAACTGACCGTCGACGATGGGGACGCTCACCGGGTGGCCCCGTGTCCTCCGGCGTACTTGACGGCGAGTCGGCCGAGCGCAGCGGCCGCGACCAGCAGTCCGAAGTCCCTCAGCGCGATGTCGTAGTAGCCCGGCAGGGTCAGCAAGTTGACGATGATCCCGGCCAGCCAGGCGACGACCAGCCACGCGCCGAACCTGGGGGCGATCGCGACGACCAGTCCGGCGACTACTTCGATCACACCGACGATGTACATCCCCTGCTGAGCATTGCCGGGCAGGATGCCGTCGATCCAGGGCGCCAGGTACTTCGGCCAGTCGGTCATCACGTTGGCGAACTTGTCCAGGCCGAAGAGGATCGGCGCGATGGTGAACACCGTCCGTAGCGCCAGGAAGGCCTGGTAGCCGGGGTCGGCGAGGTGTGCACGGCCCGTGTCGACCTGCCTTGTCATATCTGTTGACATGGCTCCTCCTTCTAAAAGTAGTGACAGTTAAATATAGAATCCCGGCCGGTATTACGTCAACGTTGATTGGTTTTACAATGGGGTCATGGATCCGGATCCGCACTCGGACATCTCGGCCGTCTCCGCGCTCGAAGAACCGGCGCGTCGGCGGCTCTACGACTACGTCCGTGCACACCACGACCCGATCAGTCGCGACGAGGCAGCCGAGGCACTGGGCATGGCCCGACCGACCGCGGCCTTCCACCTCGACAAGCTCGCCGACGAGGGGCTGCTGACCGTCGAGTTCGCACGGCGCAGCGGCCGTTCCGGCCCCGGCGCGGGACGCCCGTCCAAGCTGTACCGGCGTTCCGACCGCCAGGTGGTTGTGCAACTCCCCGAGCGCTCCTACGAACTGGCCGGACAGTTGCTCGCCCAGGCCATCGACGACTCCGAACGCACCGGCGAGCCGCCGCGAACCATCCTGGGACGGCGGGCCAGGGACCTCGGCCGAGCGGTCGGCACCGAGGCTGGACCCAGCGACGCCGACCTGCTCGCAACGCTCGAGCGCTGCGGCTACGAACCGCGTGACGAGGGTCGCGACATCGTCCTGGCGAACTGCCCGTTCCATACGCTCGCCAAGGCACACACCGACATGGTCTGCGGCATGAACCTCGAGCTCATCGAGGGACTGATCGACGGCACCGGGTGCGCGGGCCGTGCCGCCCGGCTCGCGCCCGCCGACGGATACTGCTGCGTCCGGATCGAGACCACACCGGCCGCCCCCGACCGATAGCGTCGGGTCCATGCCCGCTACCCGCGTGACCGTGCTCGGCAGCATCAACATGGACCTCGTCGCGGCGACTGCCAGGCGACCCGCTCCCGGCGAGACGGTTCTCGGCGCGAGTTTCTCGACCGGCCCGGGCGGCAAGGGTTCCAACCAGGCCATCGCGGCCGCCCGTGCCGGTGCCGCCGTGAACTTCGTCGGCGCGGTCGGCGACGACGCCTTCGCCCTCGAGTTGCGGCAGGCCCTTGTCGACGCCGAGGTGGACACCGCGCTGCTACGCGAAGTCGAGGGACCGAGCGGCGTCGCGGTGATCGTCGTGGACGAGTCCGGAGAGAACTCGATCATCGTGGTCGGCGGGGCGAACTCGACGGTCCGCGACCTCACCGACCTGGACCTGTCGGCGATCGCGGACGCGGACGTCCTGCTGTGCCAGCTGGAACTGCCGCTCGGGGCGGTCACCGCCGGTGCCCGCCGCGCCAAGTCCGCGGGCACTACCGTGGCCCTCAATCCCTCACCGGTGCAACCGCTCCCGGACGACCTGCTCGACGCCGTCGACGTCCTGATCGTGAACGAGACCGAAGCCGAGCAGATCGGGGAATCGGTCCTCGCACGAGTGCCGCACCTGGTCGTCACGCTCGGTGCGAGGGGCGCCACCCTGCGCGGGCCCGACGGCCGTACGCAACACGCCTCTCCCCCGGTGGTCGAGGTGGTGGACACGACCGGGGCGGGCGACGCCTTCGCCGGCACCCTCGTCGCGTCCTGGCACCTCGGTGCGGCCGCTGCACTGGACCGGGCCTGCGCTGCGGGCGCGCTGGCGACCACCCGAGGCGGAGCCGCCGCCTCCGCTCCGACCCGGGCGGCGGTGGACGCCGCACTGCGACGCACCGATTGAATGCCCGAAGCGGCACCCCGGGGCGCGAACCGGACGTAGCATCGCCCCAACGCGACCGACTGCCGGGTGTGCGGTCGCACCGGCTGGACGGAGCGGGTCGAATGAACCGGACAATCGCGGGAAACACCCTCGCAGACCTCACTTTTCGTGCCGCCGAGGCATACGGCGACCGGCCAGCGGCGCGCTACCAGTGCGAGCCGGACACCTGGGAACAGGTCACCTACACCGAGCTCGCCGACCGGGTCGCCGACTTCGGCGCCGGGCTGATCGACCTCGGCCTCGCCGTCGGCGATCGGGTCGCGGTCCTCGGCAGCACCCGCCTCGACTGGTCGGTCGCGCATCTGGCGATCGTCGCCGCGGGCGCAGTGCACGTGTCCGTCTACCCCACCAACTCCCCCGAGGAATGCGCCTGGGTGCTGGGCAATTCGGAGGCCCGGGCGGTCGTCTGCGAGAACGCGGAGCAGGTCGCGAAGGTCGCCGCCGTCCGCGACCAGCTACCGGCGCTGGAATGGGTGATCGTTCTCGACGGCGAGGCCGGCGGCGCGGTGACCGCCGACGAGATCCGCCGCCGGGGCCGCGAATGCGGGCCCGAGGAACTGCACCGCCGTGCCGGCGCCGTCACCCCCGACGACCCCTACGTGTTCATGTACACCTCTGGAACCACCGGCCCGCCGAAGGGATGCGTTCTCTCGCACGCGAACTACCGCTCGATCATGACGGCCAACACGGCACTCGAGGAGGCCGAGGGGTCGTCTTCCGACGCGGACATGGTGCTCTACCTGTTCCTGCCGCTCGCGCACGCGTTCGCGTTGCTGTTCCAGCTGCTGGCGTTCGACCGCGGCGGGGTGATCGCGTACTGGGGCGGCGACACCGCTCGGATCGTGCCCGAAGTGATGGCGGTCCGGCCGACCCACCTGCCGTCGGTCCCCCGAGTGTTCGAGAAGGTCTACACCCTGGCCGTCGGGTCCAAGCCAGCCGAGGAGCGCGAACGCATCCTCGCCGCGGCCGCGCTCGGCGTGCGGGTGCGTGACCTGGTCGAGGCCGGCGAGGAGGTTCCCGCCGAGTTGCAGACCCGGTTCGACGCGGCCGACACGGCCCTCTTCCAGGGGGTGCGGGCGCTGTTCGGCGGCAACGTGGAACTGGCGATCACCGGAGCCGCCCCCATCGCCAAGGAGATCCTCGAGTTCTTCTACGGCTGCGGCGTTCCCGTGATGGAGGGCTTCGGAATGACCGAAACCTCCACCGGCGCGACGGTGAACACCCCACGCCACCACCGCTTCGGAACCGTCGGCCGCCCGCTGCCCGGCATCGAGGCGAAGACCGCCGAGGACGGGGAACTGCTGCTGCGCGGCGGCAACATCTTCCAGGGCTACTACAAGATGGCGGACGCGTCGTTCGGTGCGGTCAGCGACGGCTGGCTGCACACCGGCGACCTCGCCTCCATCGACGAGGACGGCTACGTCTCGATCATCGGCCGCAAGAAGGACATCATCGTCACCTCGGGCGGCAAGAACCTGACGCCGGCCAACCTGGAGAACGACCTCAAACGCTCGCCGTGGATCAGTCAGGCGATCATGCACGGCGACCGCAGGCCCTACCCGGTGGTGCTGGTGACCCTCGACCCGGAGACCGTGCTGCCGTGGGCGCAGGCGCAGGGACTGCCGGACTCGATCGCCGAATTGTCCCGGCATCCACGAGTTCTCGAGCTGGTGGCCGAGGCGGTCGATGCCGCGAACGCAAAACTCGCCCCGCCCGAGCAGGTGAAGAAGTTCGCCGTCGCCGAGCGCGACCTGTCGCAGGAGACCGGCGAGCTGACCCCGACCCTGAAGATCAAGCGGAAGGTGGTCGGGGAGAACTTCACCGCAGAGTTCGACGCGCTGTACGGCGACTGAGGTTCGAGGACCGCGCTTCTTCGCGGGTCCCTCGAAAGATTCCTCTCGCCGAAGGAACGCGGGATGCACGCAGTCCGACTGTGCGGGCTACATGCCCGAAGCCTTCAATCGCAGGTTCCGGATGGAAGGGTTTCGGCCGGCGGATTCACCCGGCCGGCTTCGCAGGTGGCAAGCGACCGATTCGGTGGCCGGAATGGCTCAATTCCGTACCGGACAGCGCTACCGTCGAAGGGCGGGCGACCCTTTCGTCGATCCACCGGAGGTACACGTGAACGACCTAGAACGGTTTTCAGAACTGGTGCCGCTTGACCACGGCCTCAGTGTCGTCGTCACCGTCCGCGCCAACCACACCCCGCACACCGCGGTCGTCAACGCCGGCGTGCTGGCCCATCCGACCACAGGTGAGCGCGTAGTCGCGTTCGTCGCCGTGGGCGGCACCCTCAAACTCGCCCACCTGCGCGATAACCCCACCATCGCCGTCGTCGTCCGCGCCGGCTGGCAATGGGTCGCCGTCGAGGGCCGCGCACAGCTGATCGGACCCGACGACCCTCACCCCGAAGTTGACGCCGAACGACTCCGGCTCATGCTTCGCGACATCTTCAGCGCAGCAGGGGGGACCCACGACGACTGGCCCACCTACGACCGGGTGATGCGCGAGGAGCGCCGAACTGCCGTATTGGTCTCTCCCACTCGGGTCTACTCGAACCCGACATAAGTGCCGACAGCACTCGGCGGCGTCCCTGGGCCACCGTCAGCCAGGCCGCTGTTCACGGGGTCAGTAGCCTCCGCGGCGGGCATGAGGGACCCATCGGTCCGACCGGCGTCGAACGAAGGATGTACACGTCCCCGTGCTGTTCCAGCCAGTGCCGGTCCCGAAACCCAGCGACCGAAGTCACCCAGTCGACAGACCTCGGCAGACCTCGGCAGACGAACCACTCCTGCGTGCCATCGGGCAGCCCTTCGACGATGTCGCGAGCCTGCTGCATCGCCATTCCAGACCACCTGGAAAGCACCTGGCCGCGCATGCCGATGAACACGTCCGGGTAGATCTCACACGCCGCCTCCCCTGTCGACGTCACCCGATGAGTGGCCTTCACCTCGAACACCATCTCCCACAGCCCTTCCTGCCCGTGTTGGGAGCATCCCGCATCTGGGCGTGCCCGGTACGGCGATTCAACGCCAGCGCACCGACAACTCGCCCCACATAGCGTGGGGACAGGTGGAATGTGAATCCCTCATTCACCAATACGTTTGAACCGACGGTCGAGGAGATCACGATTGGCGGACGTCGTGTTTCCCACTCGACCTCGCGCGACGCGGAGGCAGGACGCTCAGTCGAGCCACTCCACCGCAGCCGCAATCAGCGCCGCCACGCCGGTGTCGAGCGTCGGCCTGATCACCGGCGCGAACTTCGGCGAGTGGTTCGACGGCAACGGCTGCCCGTCCGTCACGTCGAAACCGCCGACGAACCAGTAGACCAGCGGGACCCCGGCCGCCTTGGCCAGGTCGCCGACGTCCTCGCTTCCGGAGACGGGTCCGATCTCGAACACCTTGTCGCTGCCCAACTGTGCGCCGAGCGCGGCGAGGGTTCGCGCGGTCCCCGGAACATCGTTGACGGTGACCGGGAAGCTGTTCAGTTCGGTGATCTCCGGCGGCCGAGGCGCGCCGGACGCCTCCGACTCCGCGTTGACGACCCGAACGATCCCCTCCCGCAACCGATCCGAGACATGCGACTCGAAGGAGCGCGTGTTGACCTTGAGCACCGCCTCGTCCGGAATCACGTTCTCCTTGGTCCCCGATTGGAACGAACCGACGGTCAGCACTGCGGGCGTGGACGGGGAGATCTCCCGCGAGACCACGGTCTGCAGCCGCATCACCGTCGCCGCACCCATCACCACCGGATCCACGCACGCGTCCGGCATCGAGCCGTGTCCGCCGCGACCGAACATCCGGATCTGCAGGCTCTGCGCCGCCGCCATCGCGGTGCCCGGGCACACGAACGCGGTACCCACGGGGCCCGGCATCACGTGCTGTCCGAGCACCACGTCGGGCGCCGGCACCTTGTCCAGCAGTCCGTCGTCGAGCATGCTGCGGGCACCGTCGCCGAGTTCTTCGGCCGGCTGGAACAGCGCGATCAGCGTGCCCGACCAGTGCACTCGTCCGTCGGCCAGCAACGCCGCCGCGCCCAGCAGACAGGTCACGTGCATGTCGTGGCCGCAGGCGTGCATGACCGGCACCGTCTCACCCAGGTGGGTGGTCGCGGTGACCGTCGAGGCGTAGTCGAGCCCGGTGTCCTCGCGCACCGGCAGCGCGTCCATGTCGGCCCGCAGCAGCACCACCGGGCCGTCGCCGTTGCGCAACACCCCGACGACCCCGGTCCCGCCGAGACCGGCGGTGACCTGGAAGCCCGACACGGTCAGCCGCTCGGCCACGATCTCCGCGGTCTCGTGCTCCTGATACGACAGTTCCGGGTGCGAATGCAGGTGCCGGTACAGCTCGACCAGGTCGGTGGACACCGCCTCGAACCCGGAGAGGATCGCGGTCACGGTCGGGTCGGGCACTGAGGCGTCCATCACCCAGGCGTACCACAACGGGCACGGGCGAGCAGTGTGTCGGTCCCACCCGGCAGGATGGACCCATGTCGACGGACGTGAAGGACCAGGCCGAGTTGCGCGGCGAGGCAGAGGAGCTGCTCCGTGAGCTCGCCGGACCGCAGGCCCGGCTCCGCGAGGACCAGTGGACGGCCATCGAGGCACTGGTCGTGCAACGCCGACGCGCGCTGGTCGTCCAGCGCACCGGCTGGGGCAAGTCCGCCGTCTACTTCATCTCCGCCAAGCTGCTGCGGGCCCGCGGGCACGGCCCGACCGTCATCGTCTCGCCGCTGCTCGCCCTGATGCGAAACCAGGTCGCGTCCGCCGAACGCGCCGGCGTGCGCGCCGCGACCATCAACTCCGGCAACGTCACCGAGTGGGACGAGATCCACCGGCAGGTCGCCGACGGCGAGGTCGACGTCCTGCTGGTCAGCCCGGAACGACTGAACAATCCCGACTTCCGGGATCAGGTTCTGCCCTCGCTCGCGGCGGACGCCGGACTGGTGGTCGTCGACGAGGCTCACTGCGTCTCCGACTGGGGCCACGACTTCCGGCCCGACTACCGGCGGATCCGCACACTCATCGGCGAACTCGGCGACGGCATCCCGGTGCTCGCGACCACCGCGACCGCGAACGACCGGGTGGTCGCCGACGTGTCCGCGCAACTCGGGGTCGGCGGGGGCGAGACTCTGGTGCTGCGAGGCGGACTCGAACGCGAGTCCCTGCGACTGTCGGTGGTACACATCGACGAGGCGACCAAGCGCGCGGCGTGGCTCGGCCAGCAACTGAACTCGCTGCCCGGATCCGGCATCATCTACACCCTCACCGTGTCCGCGGCCCGCGACCTGGCCGGTCTGCTCACGGACCAGGGACATCGGGTCGCGGCGTACACCGGCCAGACCGACCCGGCCGAACGCGAGTCCCTCGAAGCCGACCTGCTCGGCAACCGGGTCAAAGCACTCGTCGCGACGTCGGCACTCGGCATGGGTTTCGACAAGCCGGATCTCGGTTTCGTCGTGCACCTGGGCGCGCCGTCCTCCCCCATCTCCTACTACCAGCAGGTCGGACGCGCGGGCCGTTCCACCGACCGCGCCGAGGTGGTGCTGCTGCCCGGTCACGAGGACCGGCAGATCTGGAGCTACTTCGCGTCCGTCGCGTTCCCACGCGAGCACGTCGTGCGCCGGGTGATCGAGGTCCTCGACACCGAGCGCCCGCAGTCCACGCAGGCGCTCGAACCGCTGGTGGAGCTGAACCGGTCGCGGCTCGAGATGGTGCTCAAGGTCCTCGACGTGGACGGGGCCGTCAAGCGGGTGCGCGGGGGCTGGATCGGGACGGGGCAGCCGTGGGAGTACGACGCCCCGCGCTACGAGCGGCTCGAGCAGGCCCGACAGTCCGAGCAGCAGGCGATGGTGGACTACCAGCGGACGACCATGTGCCGCATGGAGTTCCTGCGTCGCCAACTCGACGACCCCGAACTATCCGATACTCCGCAGCCGTGCGGTCGCTGCGACAACTGCACGGGCGAGGCACTCAGCGGCGAGGTCGACGCCGGTGCCGTCGAGCAGGCCCGCGCGCGGCTGGACCGGCCGGGGATCGACCTCGCGCCACGCAAGCAGTGGCCGACCGGACTGGCGAAGCTCGGCGTCGCACTGTCCGGGAGGATCACCGACGGCCCCGAGCCCGGTCGAGTGCTCGGCCGGCTGTCCGACCTGGGCTGGGGCCAGCGGCTGCGCACGCTGTTCGACGCGCCCGACGCCCCCGTCCCGGACGCGGTGGTCGACGCCTGCATCTCGGTGCTGGCCGCCTGGGACTGGGAGCGCAGGCCGGTCGCGGTGATGTCCCTCGAATCGGTCTCCCGCCCGCAGCTGGTGAGCTCGCTGCGGCAGCGACTGGCCCAGGTCGGACGGCTCACCGACCTGGGGACGCTGTCGCGCACCCCCGGACATCCGCCGGTCTCGGCCGCGAACTCCGCCTACCGGGTGGCCGGTCTCGCAGGCGCCTGGCTGGCCCCGGACCTGACCGAGGTGGACGGTCCGATCCTGCTGCTCGACGACCTCGCGGACACCGGCTGGACGCTGACCATGGCGGCCCGCGAACTGCGCGCCGCGGGCGCGGCGACGGTCCTGCCGTTTGCCCTGGCGAGCATCAACTGAGCACGACGTTGTGACCAGGCTCACATAGCATCGCTAACCAGTGCGGGAGCCATGGTTCTCCAGCACTGGTCGATAGAGGTGGCTGAAATCCGTTGCCTCCATTGATACGTTCGAAATCTCTATGACGCCTGTTACAAACAGCACGACCCCGAACTCCGGACCCGTCGCGGTCACGTTCAGAGCGCCCGAAGTCGGCGACGCCGCAAGGCTCTGGGAGATCGCCCGCGACTCCCAGGTGCTCGATCTGAACTCGAGCTACTCCTACCTGCTGTGGTGCAGGGATTTTCACGACAGCTCGGTCGTCGCCGACCACGGCGGCCGGGTCGGTGGCTTCGTCACCGGCTTCGTCCGCCCGCAGGACCCGCGCACAGTGTTCGTGTGGCAGGTCGCGGTGGACGAGGAACTGCGTGGCCACGGACTCGCCGCATCCATGCTGAACCACCTCCTCGATCACCTTGCCCGCCAGGGCGTCACCCGCCTCGAAACGACGATCAGTCCGGACAACACTGCCTCGCAGGCCCTGTTCACGGCGCTGGCTCGCACCCGCTACACCTCGATCACACGTCAACGCCTGTTCGAGCCGAACCATTTTCCCGATCAGCACGAATCGGAAGAGCTCTACATCATCGGCGATCACTGAACCCGAGATCACTGAACCAGGCGAGCCCCGAAGCCCCAAGGAGAGCCATGACAGCCACTCCCGACAGCAGTACCCCCGACAACAGCGTCTTCACCAACCTCGAGTCCGAGGTCCGCAGCTACAGCCGCACCTGGCCGACCGTGTTCAGTTCCGCGTCCGGATCGTGGTTGCGCGCCGAGGACGGCACCGAGTACCTCGACTTCTTCGCCGGCGCAGGCGCATTGAACTACGGCCACAACAACCCGGTACTCAAGTCCGCACTGCTCGACTACGTCGCTTCGGACGGCATCACACACGGCCTGGACATGTCGACGGTCGCCAAACGCGAGTTCCTGCACAGCTTCCGGCGCAACATCCTCGAACCACGCGGGCTGGACTACAAAGTGCAGTTCCCCGGCCCCACCGGAACCAACTCCGTCGAGGCCGCACTGAAGCTTGCCCGCAAGGTGACCGGACGCGAGTCGATCGTCAACTTCACCAACGCTTTTCACGGCATGACCCTCGGCGCACTCTCGGTCACCGGCAACTCGATGAAGCGCGCGGGCGCGGGCGTCCCGCTGGTGCACGCCACCCCGATGCCGTTCGACAACTACTTCGACGGAGCCACCGAGGACTTCCACTGGTTCGAGCGGGTGCTCGACGACTCCGGCAGCGGACTGAACCGCCCGGCCGCCGTCATCGTGGAGACCGTGCAGGGCGAGGGCGGGGTCAACGTCGCCCGCCCCGAGTGGTTGCGCGGGCTCGCGGCCCTGTGCGCGGACCGCCAGATCCTGCTGATCGTCGACGACGTGCAGATGGGGTGCGGCAGAACCGGCCCGTTCTTCTCCTTCGAGGTCGCCGGCATCACCCCGGACATCGTCACGCTCTCGAAGTCGATCGGCGGCTACGGCCTGCCGATGGCACTGACCCTGTTCAAGCCGGAACTCGACGTCTGGTCCCCCGGCGAGCACAACGGCACCTTCCGCGGCAACAACCCGGCGTTCGTCACTGCCACTGCCGCGCTCGACCACTACTGGTCCGGCGACGCCCTGCAGCGCTCTACGCTCGCGAAAGGCCAACGGATCCACCAGATCTTCGCGAACCTGTCCGACCAGTTCGACGGCGTCAGCACCCGCGGCCGCGGTCTGGTCCAGGGCCTGGTGTTCGACGATCCCGGCAAGGCCGTCAAGGTCTGCGGGCTGGCCTTCGACGAGGGGTTGCTGGCGGAGACGTCGGGTCCGTCCGACGAGGTGGTCAAACTGCTTCCGCCGCTGACCATCACCGACGACGAGCTCGACCACGGCCTGAGCATCCTCGCCGAGGCGACCGCCAAGATCTGCGCCTGAGGAGGCGATTCGCATGATCGTGCGCACCACCGACGAGATCACCGACACCGACCGTGACGTCGTCAGCGAGGACGGCAACTGGCGCAGCAAGCGCATCGTCCTCGGCGGCGATGGCGTCGGATTCTCCTTCCACGAGACCACCATTCGCGCCGGCTCTGTCAACGAATTCCACTACGCTCACCACGTCGAGGCGGTCTGGCTGGTCGAGGGCGACGGCATTCTCACCGACCTGGACAACGGCGAGGTGCACCAGCTCAGGCCCGGCACCATGTACCTGCTCGACGGCCACGAGCGGCACCGGGTGGAACCGGTCACGCAGATGCGGATGCTGTGCGTGTTCAACCCCCCGGTGACCGGTCGCGAGGTGCACGACGAGAATGGTGTCTACCCGCTGATCGAAGTCCCCAGCTGAAGTCGTTCGAGGAGTGACCGTCGTGACCCCAGTCCCCATCGCCCTCGGCCCGCACGCCGATCCGCTCCTGATGGACGCGATCACCCGCGGCGGCGGCGAGTGGTCGCCGATGGGCGGCGCACACGGGCTGATCTGGGCGGCCGAACCGGACCGCTTCCCCGACGACCTGCCCGAGTCGATCCGCTGGGTGCAGTTGTACTCGGCGGGAGTCGAGCAGTGGTTCGCGTCCGGGGTGATCGAACGCCACCCGGAGGTGGTCTTCACCTCAGCCGCGGGGGCCTTCTCGGCGACGGTTGCCGAGCACGCCCTCGCGCTGCTGCTCGCGGGCGTCCGTGCGCTCCCCGAACAGTGGTCGACGACCACCTGGCGTCAGGACGAGTTCTTCGGCAAGGTCGGCACGCTGCGCGGGTCCCGGGTCGCCATCGTCGGTGCGGGTGGCATCGGCCGGGCGCTGATCCCGATGCTCGCCGCGGTCGGCGCGCGGGTGGTCGCGGTGAACCGGTCGGGAGTCGCGGTCCCGGGCGCCGAGGAAACCCTGCCCGCCGACCGCACCGACGAGATCTGGGACCGCGTCGACCACGTGGTGATCGCGGCGCCCGCCACCGCGGCGACACGGCACCTCGTCGGGGCGGAGCAGCTGAGCCGGCTACGGCCGCACTCCTGGGTCGTCAACGTCGCCCGCGGGTCGCTCGTCGACACCGACGCACTCGTTACCGCCTTGCGGGACAGGACGATCGGCGGTGCCGGGCTGGACGTCACCGATCCGGAGCCACTGCCGGACGGTCACCCGCTGTGGTCCCTGCCGAACGCCGTCGTCACCCCGCACTGCTCGAATCCGCCAGCGGTCCGGCCCGCGGCCTTCGCCGACCACGTGGCCCGCAATGTCGCCCGGTTCGCGGCCGGCGAGCGATTGAACGCGGTGATCGACCCGGTCGCCGGCTACTGAGCCGGCGCCGTGGGGCGGGACAATCCCGTCACTCGCCCGACTGCTCCTGCGGGCCGACGGCGGGCTTCGCCGGCGACACCCGGATCACACCCGCGTCCAGGTCGAGTTCGATGCGGGGCTGATACGTCTGCCCGCCGCCGTCCTGACTTCCGTCGTTCTCCAGCTTCTTCCCTGGGAACAGCTCACCGATGACACCCATACGATCGACCGTACTCGCGACCCGAGGGCTCCACGCGGTTCACAGGGCGGGCCCGCAGGTCACCGCGGGGCTAGGGTGAGGGCATGCCGAGATTCAGCGAGAAGGTGAAGTCGCTCTTCAGCAGGCGCAGGCCCGTCACCCCGGAGGAGGCCTCGGACATCGCCGACTGGGTGAACGAGGGCGGTGCGTTGCACCCCGACGGTCCGCCGAAGGTCGTCGACGACCCGCGGCAGAAGCCCGGGACCGACTGACCAGGCGTCACTCCCGGTCACCTACCGTGCCATCCAGATCTCGAGGATTCGCGCCGGGTTAGCCTGGATGGCATGTCCGCTCCCCCGGTCGACGCCGCACCGGTCGGCGTCGACCGTCTCGTCGATCTGGTCGCCGGCCGCCGAGTGGTCGCGCTCACCGGCGCCGGCATGTCCACCGACTCGGGCATCCCAGACTATCGGGGCCCGGATTCGCCGCCGCGCACCCCGATGACGTACCAGCAGTTCATGGGCGACGCGGCGTTCCGACGGCACTACTGGGCCCGTAACCACCTCGGGTGGCGGCACATGGACGGCACCCGACCGAACGCCGGTCACCGCGCTCTGGCGGCTCTCGAACGCGGCGGCACCGTCACGGGGGTGCTGACCCAGAACGTCGACCTGCTCCACACCAAGGCCGGGAGCAGGCGGGTGATCGACCTGCACGGCAGCTACGCCCAGGTCCGGTGCATGGCCTGCGAGCACCGCATCTCGCGATTCTCCCTGGCGGACCGACTCACCGCAGCCAATCCCGGCTTCGCCGAATCCGTCTCCGCCGCAACGGGTGTCGAGATCGCGCCGGACGCCGACGCGGTGGTCGAGGAGACCGCGCACTTCCGCGTCGTCGACTGTGAACGGTGCGGCGGCATCCTCAAGCCGGACATCGTCTACTTCGGCGAGTCCGTCCCGCGCGACCGGGTCGACGCCGCGTTCGGTCTCGTCGAGTCGGCGGACCTCCTGCTGGTGCTGGGCTCGTCGCTGACCGTGATGTCCGGACTGCGGTTCGTGCGCCGGGCCGCGAAGCTCGCCATCCCGGTCGCGATCGTCAACCGCGGCGCCACCCGGGGCGACGAATTCGCCACCTTGAAACTCGAAACCGGTTGCTCGGAGACCCTCGCAGCCTTCAACACCCAGGGTGACGGGAACCTTCGTTCGGTCTGACCGCCACCCGGATCCCCTCACCCTGGCAACGAGGGATCAGAGGCGAACCAGGTCGTCCGCGTGCACCACCGGTCGCTGCAGCTCGGACGGCAACTCCATCGTCGAGCGGCCCAGCATCTCGTCGAGTTCGGCGGCGTCGAAGGCCACCACACCGCGGGCCACCGGCACACCGTCGGGCCCGGTCAGCGACACCACATCACCGCCGTAGAAGCGTCCGGTCACCGCGGTGATCCCGGCGGGCAGCAGCGATCGGCGGCGGTCCACGACCGCCCGGACCGCGCCGGCGTCGAGGTGCAGCACACCCTGGGTGTCGGCGGCGTGCCGCACCCAGAACTTGCGCGCGGACAGTCGCGCCGGCCGGGCCGCGAACGCGGTGCCCACGCCCGCACCGGACAGCGCCTCGGCCGCGTCCGAGGCCGCCGCGAGCAGCACCGGCACACCGGAATCCGCCGCGAGGCGGGCCGCCGAGAGCTTGGAGGCCATGCCGCCGGTACCGAGCGCTCCCCCGGACCCGGCGACCACACCGTCGAGGTCCTCGGGACTGGTCACCTCGGGAATCAGCGTCGCGCCGCCCTTGCGGGGATCACCGTCGTAGAGGCCGTCGACGTCCGAGAGCAGCACCAGCGCATCGGCGCTCACCAGGTGCGCGACCATCGCGGCCAGCCGGTCGTTGTCGCCGAAGCGCAGTTCCGCGGTGGCGACGGTGTCGTTCTCGTTGACGATCGCGACCGCGTGCAGGGCGCGCAGCCGGTCGAGGGTGCGCTGCGCGTTGCGGTACTGCGTGCGCCGGGCGATGTCGTCGGCGGTGAGCAGCACCTGCCCGACCGTCCGTCCGTACCGCGCGAACGACGTGCCCCAGGCGTGCGCCAACGCCAACTGTCCGACGCTGGCCGCGGCCTGCTTCGTCGCCAGGTCGCGCGGACGCTTCGACAGCCCGAGCGGCGCGATGCCCGCACCCACGGCGCCGGACGAGACCACCACGACATCCGAGCCGGCCCGCATCCGCGACTCGATCGCGTCCGCGAGCGCATCGAGTTTGCCTCGGTCCAAACCGGTTTCGAGGCTGGTCAGCGCCGAGGATCCGATCTTCACGACGACGCTACGCGCGGTCGCGATCTGGGCGCGGGTACTCGAAACCGCGGTCACTGCTCGTCGGGATCCAGGCCCTCGAGCCCGCGCCGGATCCGGTGCGCGTGCTTGCGCTCGCTGGCGCCGATGCGATCGACCTGGTCGAGTCGCGGATCGGTGCCGCGGCCCGTGCGCGTGAGGTCGATGCCGGCGGGGGTCTGCGGTTCCCACTCGAAGCTCACGTTCCCGATGGTCACCGAGCAGCCGGGCTCGGCACCCTGCTTGACCAGCGCGTCCTCGACGCCGAGCCGGGCGAGACGGTCGGCCAGGTAGCCGACGGCCTCGTCGTTGTCGAACGCGGTCTGGCGGATCCACCGCTCCGGCCGGGTGCCGCGGACGATGAACCCACCGGGGGTCTCGGGGTCGGCGATCACGCTGAAACCGGTCTCGTTCTGCGCGATCGGACGGATCACCTGCCGCTTCGGCTCCGCCTTCGGGTGCGCGAGTCGGTACTCCTCGACCATCTTCGCCAGAGCAAAGGTCAACGGGCGCAGACCTTCCCGGCTGACCGCCGAGATCGTGAACACGGGCCAGCCCCGCGCCTCGAAATCGGGGGTCACCATCTCCGCCAGTTCCGCAGCCTCGGGCACGTCGGCCTTGTTCAGGATCACGATCCGCGGCCGGTTCGCCAAGTCGCCCAGACTGACGTCGTCCGACAGTGCCGGCTTGTACGCGGCGAGTTCGGCCTCGAGTGCGTCCACGTCCGACACCGGGTCGCGACCCGGCTCGAGGGTGGCGCAGTCCACGACGTGCGCGAGCACGGCGGTGCGTTCGATGTGCCGCAGGAAGTCGAGTCCGAGTCCTCGGCCCTGGCTGGCGCCGGGGATCAGACCCGGCACGTCCGCGACGGTGAAGGTGGTGTCGCCACTGGAGACCACGCCCAGGTTCGGCACCAGCGTGGTGAACGGGTAGTCGGCGATCTTCGGCTTGGCCGCGGAGAGCACCGAGACCAGCGAGGACTTACCGGCGGACGGGAAGCCGACGAGGCCGACGTCGGCCACCGACTTGAGCTCGAGCACCAGGTCGCGCTCGACACCCTCCTCGCCGAGCAGGGCGAAGCCGGGAGCCTTGCGTGCCTTCGAGGACAGCGCCGCGTTGCCGAGGCCGCCGCGCCCGCCGGGAGCGGCATCGAAACGGGTGCCCGCCCCGATGAGGTCGGCCAGGATGTTGCCGTCGGCGTCGAGGACCACGGTGCCGTCGGGGACCCGCAGGATCAGGTCCTCGCCGTTGGCGCCCTCGCGGTTGCTGCCCGCACCCTGCTTGCCGTTGCTCGCCTTGGCGTGCGGGTGGAAGTGGAAGTCCAGCAGGGTGTGCACGTTCTCGTCGACGACGAGCACCACGTCACCGCCACGGCCCCCGTTGCCGCCGTCCGGTCCGCCGAGCGGCTTGAACTTCTCGCGGTGGACGGAGGCGCAACCATTGCCGCCGTTTCCGGCGCTGACGTGCAGCACCACGCGGTCAATGAATCGGGACATGACTGCCGGATCCCTTCCTCTGTGTGAAAACAAAATAGGGGCGAGCAGGGTCTTCGAGACCCACGCCCGCCCCTACTGGGAGCTTAGAACTGTCAACGGTCACCGCAGGGGCGACACGATCGACCGGAGCAGAATCAGGCCTGCGCCGCGGCCGGAACGATGTTGACGGTCTTGCGTCCACGCTTGGTACCGAACTCCACCGCACCGGCGGAAAGCGCGAACAGCGTGTCGTCGCCGCCACGTCCGACGTTCACGCCGGGGTGGAAGTGGGTTCCGCGCTGACGCACCAGGATCTCACCGGCGCTGACGGACTGGCCGCCGAAGCGCTTCACGCCGAGGCGCTGTGCGTTCGAATCGCGACCGTTACGGGAGCTGGATGCACCCTTCTTATGTGCCATGTCGAACCCTCCTGGGAACTAAAAGCTCTAGTTACTTGATGCCGGTGACCTTGAGGACCGTCAGCTTCTGACGGTGACCCTGGCGCTTGTGGTAGCCGGTCTTGTTCTTGAACTTGTGGATGCGGATCTTCGGGCCCTTGGTGTGCTCGACGACCTCGCCGGTGACCGTGATCTTGGCCAGCTTGTCGGCGTCGGTGGTGAGCTCGGATCCGTCGACGACGAGGACCGGGGCCAGCGAGACTGCAGTGCCGGGCTCACCCTCGATCTTCTCGACCTTGACGAGGTCACCAACAGCGACCTTGTACTGCTTTCCGCCGGTCTTGACGATCGCGTACGTTGCCATCGGAGGGCTACCCCTTATTTCTTCGAACGTGCTCGCGCAGCAGTAGCCGCGCGACTGGTCTGGTGTACTTGCTTTCTCAGGCGCGCCCGCCGCCGCCCTAGCGGGCGCAGCAGAGCGTTATCGCCGAGTAGCGACCGGTCAAGATTACGGGATGGAGAACCGTAGGGTCAAACTGGCCCACTCCCCTCGACCGGTCGCGGTCAGGCGTCGACGTCCGCGGGCGGACCTGCCGGTCGGGCCGCGGCCCGACGTCGAGGTCGCCGCTTCGGTGCGACCGCCTCCGCTTCCCCGTCCGCGACGACCACCGGCTCGGCCGGCGCCACCTCTGCGGGGATCGTGACCGTCACGACCGCAGCTGCGGGTTCCGGCTCCGGTTCGGTCGACGCCGGGATCACGACCACGGCTGCGGCGTCCTCGGCCTCGGCCACCGGGGCCGCTGCCGCGCGCGACGCCCGCCGCGAACGGCGACGCCCCTTCGCCGGAGCCTCGGCCGGTGCGGCCTCGGGCTCTGCGACGGCCTGCGTCTCCGCAACCTCGGACTCCTCGACGACCTTCGGCTCCGCGACGACCGTCGGCTCCGCGGACTCCACCGCGGCGGTGACCGTCGGCTCCTCGGCCGCCGGCTCCTCGTGGTTCACCGCCTCGCCCGCATGCTCCTCGTCGTGGTGGTGCGCCGCCATCGCGAGTGCGACCGGGTGCGCACGCTTGACGGTCGCGTCCACGTCGGGTGCCGCGTGCTGCTCGTTCTTCGGGGCCTGCTGCTCGTTGCCGCCCGAGGACTTGTCGCGGCCGCGCTTCTTGCGACCGCCGCCGGACTCGCCCTTGCCGGACCGCGATCCGCTGTCGTCGCCGGAACGCACCTCGACGGGATCCGCGTGCACGATGATGCCGCGGCCGTGGCAGTGCTCACAGGTGGTGGAGAAGGCCTCGACCAGTCCGGTGCCCAGCTTCTTGCGGGTCATCTGGACCAGACCGAGCGAGGTGACCTCGGAGACCTGGTGGCGGGTCCGGTCGCGACCGAGCGACTCCGTGAGCCGGCGCAGGACCAGGTCCCGGTTCGACTCGAGCACCATGTCGATGAAGTCGACGACGATCATGCCGCCGATGTCGCGCAGCCGCATCTGCCGCACGATCTCCTCGGCCGCCTCCAGGTTGTTCCTGGTGACAGTCTCCTCGAGGTTGCCGCCGGCACCGGTGAACTTGCCGGTGTTGACGTCGACCACGGTCATCGCCTCGGTGCGGTCGATCACCAGGGTGCCGCCGGACGGCAGCCATACCTTGCGGTCGAGCGCCTTCGCGAGCTGCTCGTCGATGCGCTTGGCCTCGAAGACGTCGGGGCCGCCGTTGCCCTCGTACTTCTCGACCCGCGGCAGCAGGTCCGGAGCGACGGTCTTGATGTAGTTCTCCACCGTCGACCAGGACTTCTCGCCCTCGATGACGATCTTCGCGAAGTCCTCGTTGAAGAGGTCGCGCACGACCTTGACCAGCAGGTCGGGCTCCTCGTACAGGGCCTTCGGGTTGCCCGACTTGCCCTTGTCCGCGGCGGCTGCCTGCTCCTCGATGTCCGACCACTGGGTCTGCAGACGCTTGACGTCGCGGGCCAGCTCCTCCTCGCTCACGCCCTCGGACGCGGTGCGGATGATGACACCGGCCTCCGGCGGAACGATCTCGCGCAGGATCTCCTTGAGCCGCTTGCGCTCGGTGTCGGGCAGCTTGCGGCTGATGCCGGTGGAGCTGCCGCCCGGCACGTACACCAGGAAACGTCCGGCCAGCGAGATCTGCGTGGTCAGGCGGGCACCCTTGTGTCCGACCGGATCCTTGCTGACCTGGACCAGCACCTGATCGCCCGGCTTGAGGGCCTGCTCGATCTTGCGGCTGTTGCCGCCGAGGCCTGCGGCCTCCCAGTTGACCTCGCCGGCGTACAGCACACCGTTGCGGCCCCGGCCGATATCGATGAACGCGGCCTCCATGGACGGCAGCACGTTCTGCACGCGGCCGAGGTAGACGTTGCCGACCATCGACGCCGAGGCGGAACTGGTCACGAAGTGCTCGACCAGGACGCCGTCCTCGAGCACCGCGACCTGGGTCAGTCCCTCGGGATGCGAGCCGCCGGTCTTCTCCCGCACCACCATGACGCGGTCGACGGCCTCGCGGCGGGCGAGGAACTCGGACTCGGTGAGGATCGGTGGCCGACGGCGACCGGCGTCGCGGCCGTCACGCCGGCGCTGACGCTTGGCCTCGAGGCGGGTGGAACCGGAGATCCCCTGGACCTCATCCTTGACGCGGGCCTTGGTCCGCGGCTCACGCTCGTGGACGACGGTCGTGACGCCGTCTTCCTCGGCTGCTCCGCCCTCGGCGCCCTCGCCGGTGCCCTTGCGGCGACGACGGCGGCGACGGCGACGGCTCCCCGCGCCCTCCTCGGACTCCTCCGCCTCGGTGGTCTCGGCCTCCTCGGCGGCGGCCTCGGCACCCTCGGTCTCGCGCTCGGCCTCGGTCTCGACCTCGGCGACCTGCTCCTCGTCCGCGGCGACCGCTTCGGTCCCCTCGGTCTGCTCGCCCTCGCCGGCCTGCTCGCCACGGCCACGGCCACGGCCACGACGGCCACGACGCCTGCGACGACCCTGGCCCTCGCCGTCGTCCTCGGATTCGGCGTGCGACCGCTCCTCGACCGCTGCGGTCTCGGCGGCCTCCTCGACGACCTCGGCGCGCACCGGCTCGACGGTGGTGACCTCGATGGGGGCGGCCTCGTCCGGAGCGGCGGCCTCGCGGCGCGCCCGGCGACGACGCGGCGCGGGCTCGGCCTCCGGCTGGAGGAAGAGCGGTGCCTGGAAGACCGGTGCGGCCTCGGCTGCGGGGGTGTGCACGTGCGGCTCGTCGACGTTGGTGAAGAGAGCCGGCGGGGTCTCGGGCGCGGGCGCCTCCGCGGCCGGCGTCTCGGCAACAGCCACCTCGACGGCGGGTGCCTCGACCGCGGGCGCTTCGGCCGCCGGGGTCTCGACGGGACCGGCGAGCGCGGCGTGCACTCGCTCGGCGAGGGCCCGGTCGACGCTCGACTGGGCGCTGCGCAGTTCGGCGCCGAACTCGGCCACCTTGGCGAGCACCTGCTTGCTGGTCAGGCCCAGCATCTTGGCGAGCGCGTGTACCCGGATCTTGTCCGGGAACACGGGTGCCGCGTTCTCTGCGGCGGAATTCTGTGAAGTTTCGGGCGGCGCTTGATCGGCCACGTAAGTCTCCTCGGGCCCCCGGGCGCGTCCACCTTGGCTAACCGGGTGTGACGCGGCCACTCGAGAGCACTGCTTGTGTGCTCGCACCGGGTAGGCGCGAGTGTGTATGGTCTCGCCCCGCGCGGTTGTCAGTGATCCGTTAGTCACTGGCAACTCGTACGGCGCCTGGCTGGATGGCTGTGCTCCGTGGTCCGTGCGCCTGATCATCCAGCGTGTCGTGGGCGAGGGATTTCCTCCATGCCGCGACAGCGATGAGGGCATCGAACCGTGGTGTCATCCGGTCGGGTCCGCACCGAACCTGGGAAATACGGAACAAATGCGGATCCGACCACTGCCAGTATCCCACACGTGCGCGACGGCCCGCGCCAACGGCGCACCGCGGCGGCTGATGGAGTTACGGCCGTGCGGGGATTGTCAGCCCCGCGCGAGGTGCGGGAACCAGAGCGCGATCTCCCGCTCCGCCGATTCGACCGAATCGGAGCCGTGCACCAGGTTCTGCTGACCGTCCAGGGCCAGGTCGCCGCGGATGGTGCCGGGAACGGCCTTCTCGACGGGGTCGGTGCCGCCGGCGATCTGCCGGAAGGCCGCGATCGCGCGGGGGCCCTCGACCACCGCGGCGACCAGCGGCCCGGAGGTGATGAAATTGAGCAGTCCGGGGTAGAACGAGCGCTCGGCGTGCTCGGCGTAGTGCTTGCCCGCGACGTCGACGTCGGCGGTGCGCATCTCGAGCGCGGAAATGGATAGGCCCTTGCGCTCGACTCGCGCAAGAATGTCTCCGACGAATCGGCGGGCGACGCCGTCGGGCTTGATCAGTACCAGGGTGCGCTCAGTCACGGGTGAACAGCCTAAACGTTCAGTCTCGTTGCCCTGGAAGCAGACCCTGTTCGATCCGCTCCTGGATGTCTCGTCGCAGGTACAGCATGTACACCCACACCGCGGCGAAGAGCAGTCCGAGCGCGCCGACCACCGGGTGCACCAACCACCCGGCGATCATCGCGACCTGCAATGCCAGGTCGAATCCGATCGCCCACGACCGACCCTGGACGCCGCACCCCAGAATCATCAGGCCGGCGAGAACGAGGATGTAGGCGACGGCGCCGCCGCTGATGCCGTCGCCGAGTTTCGCGACCGCCGGGATCGCGAGCAGCACCACGATCGCCTCGAGGATCAGCATGCCCGAGCAGACCCCGCGGAAACTCTTCCACGGATCCTTCGCCGGAGGCTTGAAGCCACCAGGCTCGGGGGCCGGTTGATCGGGAGTGCTCACGCGGGGTCCTTTCCGAACAGAGTGCGGGCGACGCCTGCGGTGACCACGGATCCGGTCACCACGACGCCTGCCCCGGAGACTGCTTCACCGGGCTCGGCGACCTCCTCGGCCAGGCCGATCGCGGTCTCGAGCGCGTCAGGCAGCGTCGGGGCCACCACGACGCGTTCGTCACCGAATCGGGCGACCGCCAGATCCGCGAGCTGATCGACGTCCATTCCACGCGGGGACCCGTTGTGGGTCACCACGATCTCGTCGAGCACGGGTTCGAGGGCGGTCAGGATGCCGTCGACGTCCTTGTCCCCCAGCACGGCGACGACGCCGACCAGTTTCCGGAAGTCGAACTCGGCGGCCAGCGCCGCGGCCAGCGCCCGCGCGCCGTCCGGATTGTGAGCGGCGTCGAGGAACACCGTCGGCGCGGTGCGCACCCGTTCGAGCCGACCCGGATTGGTCAGCGAGGCAAAGGCTTCGCGGACGGCGTCGATCTCGAGCTGACGGTCGGCGCCGGCACCGAAGAACGCCTCCACTGCCGCGAGCGCCAGCGAGGCGTTGCGCGCCTGGTGCTCGCCGTGCAGCGGCAGGAAGATGTCGCTGTACACGCCGCCGAGGCCCTGCAGTTCCAACTGCTGCCCGCCGACCGCGACCTGACGTGCCAGCACCCGGAACTCGGATCCCTCGCGCGCGACCGCGGCGTCCGCCTCGACCGCGCGGCGCAGCAGCACCTCACCGACCTCGGGGACCTGCTCGGCCAGGATCGCGACGGTGTCACGCGGCACCAGCGACTCGGGGGCCTTCTTGATGATGCCCGCCTTCTCCTCCGCGATTCCGGCGAGGTCGCCGCCGAGGAACTCGACGTGATCGAGGCTGATCGGGGTGATCACCGCGACCTGTCCGTCGATGACATTCGTTGCGTCCCAACGCCCACCGAGGCCAACCTCGACGACCGCGACGTCCACCGGCGCCTCGGCGAAGGCGGCGTACGCCATCGCGGTGAGCACCTCGAACTTGCTCATCGCGGGACCGCCCGCGGCCTCGGACTGGGCGTCGACCATCGCGATGTACGGCGCCAGCTCGTTGTACGTGTCGACGTACAGCCGCGGGGAGATCGGCTTGCCGTCGATGCTGATCCGCTCGGTGGCCAGCTGCAGGTGGGGGCTGGTGGTTCGGCCCACCCGCCGGTGCAGCCGGGTCAGCAACGCGTCGATCATCCGGGTGACCGAGGTCTTGCCGTTGGTGCCGGCGACGTGGATCGCGGGATAGCTGTGCTGCGGCGAGCCCAGCAGGTCCATCAGCGCCGCGATCCGCGTCAGCGACGGCTCGATCTTGGTCTCCGGCCAGCGCTTGTCGAGTTCGGCCTCGACGAGCGCGAGCTCCGCCATGTCGACCGGTGTGGGCCGGCCGGCCCGGGCCGGTCCGACGGGTTGTTCGTCGCTCACGCCTGCACCTGACTGTCCATGTCCTTCAGCCGCGCGGTGATCCGCTCGACCTCTTCGGCCGCCAGCGTCTGCCGGGCCCGGATCTTGTCGACCACGTTGTCCGGGGCCTTCGCGAGGAAGGCCTCGTTCGACAGCTTGGCGGCGGTGCCCGCGAGCTCCTTCTGCGCGGCGGCGAGGTCTTTCTCGAGCCGCTTGCGCTCGGCGACCAGGTCGACGGTGCCGGAGGTGTCCAGCTCGACGGTGACGGTGGCCCGGCTCAGCCGGATCTCCAGCGACGCGGTCGCGGTGAAGTCGTCGGCCGGGTCGGTCAGCTTGCCCAGCGACGCGACGGCGGCCTGCTTGCCGTCCAGGTCGGCCTCGGCGACGCCGGTCAGGCGGGCGGAGACCTTCTGCTTGTCGTTGAGGCCCTGGTCGCTGCGGAACCGGCGGATCTCGGTGACCAGTCGCTGCAGGTCGGCGATGCGGGTGGCGGCGACCTCGTCGGCGGCGTCACCGGTGGCGGCGGGCCACTGCGCGATCACCACGGACTCGCCGCCGGTGAGCACCTTCCACAGCGTCTCGGTGACGAACGGCATCACCGGGTGCAGCATGCGCAGCAGCGCGTCGAGGACGTTGCCGAGCACGGCTCGCGTGTTCTCCGCCTCCTGGCCGGCGAACTGCACCTTGGCCAGCTCGAGGTACCAGTCGCAGACCTCGTCCCACGCGAAGTGGTACAGCGCCTCGCAGGCCTTGCCGAACTCGTAGCGGTCGAACGCGGCGTCCACCTCGGTGCGCACCTGCTCGAGCCGGTCCAGGATCCAGCGGTCCACGTCGGTGAGGTCGGCGCGCGGCGGCATCGGGGCCGGCGCCGCACCGTTCATCAGGGCGAACTTGGTGGCGTTGAACAGCTTCGTGGCGAAGCTGCGCGAGGACTTGGCGTGGTCCTCACCGACCGACAGGTCGCTGCCCGGGTTCGCACCGCGGGCGAGGGTGAAGCGCAGCGCGTCGGCGCCGAACTCGCGCACCCAGTCCAGCGGGTCGATGCCGTTGCCCTTGGACTTGGACATCTTCTTGCCGAACTCGTCACGCACCAACCCGTGCAGGAAGACGTCCTCGAACGGCACCTGCGGTCCGCTCTTCGCGCCGCCGGCGGTGACCGCCTCGTCCTCGGAGACGAACGTGCCGAACATCATCATCCTGGCGACCCAGAAGAACAGGATGTCGTACCCGGTGACGAGAACCGAAGTGGGATAGAACTTCTCGAGTTCCGGAGTCTTGTCCGGCCACCCCATCGTGGAGAACGGCCACAGTCCGGACGAGAACCAGGTGTCGAGGACGTCGGGGTCCTGCTCCCAGCCCTCGGGTGCGGTCTCGTCCGGTCCGACGCAGCGCACCTCACCGTCGGGGCCGTACCAGATCGGGATGCGGTGACCCCACCACAGCTGACGCGAGATGCACCAGTCGTGCATGTTGTCGACCCAGCCGAACCAACGCGGCTCGAGGCTCGCCGGGTGAATCTTGGTGTCACCGTTACGGACCGCGTCGCCCGCGGCCTTGGCCAGCGATTCGACCTTGACCCACCACTGCAGCGACAGCCGCGGCTCGATGGACTCGCCGCTGCGCTCGGAATGCCCGACGCTGTGCAGGTAGGGACGCTTCTCCGCGACGACTCGACCCTGCTCGGCCAGTGCCTCGCGCACCTTGACGCGGGCCTCGAACCGGTCCATGCCGTCGAACTGCGTGCCAGTGTCGGCGATCTTGCCGGTCTTGTCCATGATCGTGGGCATCGGCAGGTTGTGCCGCAGGCCCATCTCGAAGTCGTTGGGGTCGTGCGCGGGGGTGATCTTCACCGCGCCGGTCCCGAACTCGGGGTCCACGTAGTCGTCGGCGACGATCGGGATCTGACGACCCGTGATCGGGTGCTCGAGGGTGGTGCCGACCAGGTGCTTGTAGCGCTCGTCCTCCGGGTGCACCGCGACCGCGGTGTCGCCGAGCATGGTCTCCACTCGAGTGGTGGCGACGATCACGTGCGGCTCGGAGTCGTCGAGCGAGCCGTAGCGCAGCGAGACCAGCTCGCCCTCGACGTCCTCGAACTTGACCTCGATGTCGGAGATCGCGGTCTGCAGCACCGGCGACCAGTTGACCAGGCGCTCGGCGCGGTAGATCAGGCCTGCGTCGTACATCTTCTTGAAGATGGTCTGGACGGCGCGGGAGAGACCCTCGTCCATGGTGAACCGGTCGCGGCTCCAGTCGACGCCGTCGCCGAGGCTGCGCATCTGGGTGCCGATGGTGCCGCCGGACTCACGCTTCCAGTCCCACACCCGGTCGACGAACGCCTCACGGCCGAGGTCTTCCTTCTTCTTGCCGTCCGCGGCGAGCTGCTTCTCCACCACGTTCTGGGTGGCGATACCCGCGTGGTCCATGCCCGGCAGCCACAGCACCTCGTAGCCCTGCATCCGCTTGCGGCGGGAGAGCACGTCCATCAGGGTGTGGTCGAGCGCGTGGCCCATGTGCAGGCTGCCGGTCACGTTCGGGGGCGGCAGCACGATCGAATAGCCCGGCTTGTCGCTGGTGGGGTCGGCCGTGAAGTAGCCGGCGTCGACCCAGCCCTCGTACAGCTCCTGCTCCACGGAGCTGGGGTCCCAGCTCTTCGGGAGGGCGTCGGCGGGATTCTTGGGGTCTTGCGGCGCGGCACTGGTCACCCAGTGATTCTAGAGAACGGGCGGGCGACACTCAGCGGCGCGGCCCCCAGAAGTTGAGGTAGCCGGCAGAGTAGGCGAGCGCGGTGCTGCCGGGGATGATGTCGCGGGTGCCGTACCGCACGTGTGGGTCGTCGTGCAGGAACTGTGCCAGCACCGCCGCGGTGGTCGCGGTCTTGCTCAGCATCGTCAGCGGGTCCTCACCGAGGTCCAGGATCGCCTGCCGGAGCTGCCCGTGGACGAGGCTCTCCGCGATCCCGGCGACCATCGCGACCGGATCGGAGAGGGTCAGTTCGGTCGCGAGCTCGTAGCCCAGTTGCAGGTAGGTGTGTGCGAGGTCGGCGTCGCCGTAGATGTCGCCCGGCAGGCAGAAGTCGAACCAGTCGACGATGCCGGTCGCGGTGATGTCGTCCCCGGAGATGCCCTGCCCGGCGAGCCGATTGCCCAGGGGGAAGGTGCGGCCGAGGCCCCGGTGCGGTGACGCGACCGCATGCAGCCACAGGCAGTCGCGCTGACGGTCGCGCAGTGCGCCGGAGACGAGTTCACGGCCGACGAGGGAGACCACCGCGCCGCCCTGGCTGTAGCCGAGCAACCCGAAGGTGCCCTGGTGGGCGTTGATCAGGCGGATCACCTCGGCGATACCCATGTCCCGGGACTTGCGGTACGACGGGTCCCCGAGCGCCGCCAGGACTCTCTCCCCGCCACCCGGGATCGGACCGAAGCTGGCCGGATAGTTCACGTAGACGACGTCGAAGACGGTGCGGTTCAACAGATCCGTGACGCCGCGCAGCATCCCGATCTCGGCGCTGGGCGTCACTCCACCCGAGTTTCCGTCGGCGGCCGCGACCGCCTCCCACGTTCCCGGCACCACGAAGAGGGTGTGCTTGGCTGCCATGCGAGGACTCCTCTCGGAACGTCGACCCTCTAAGTTGACCACATGACCGTGGCGTGGTTCTTCCTGTTCGTGGCGATATCGGCGGAGGTGCTGGCCACCAGCCTGCTGCCCAGAACCGAGGGATTTCGGCGACCGGTACCGACCGCGGCGGTACTGGGTTTGTACAGCGTGGCGCTGTACCTGCTGTCCAAGACATTGCGCACGCTCGACGTGGGGGTCGCCTACGCGGTCTGGGCGGGCGTCGGCACGGCCGCCGTCGCGGCGATCGGCATGCTGATCCTGCACGAGCCGCGCTCCGCCTCGAAGGTGCTCGGCATCGGCCTCGTCGTCGCCGGAGTGGTCGCGCTCAACGTGGGCGGCCTCGCGTGAGCGAAACCCGCCGCGCCTGGGCATTTCTCGCGGTCGCGATCACCTCCGAGATCCTCGCGACGGTCTTTCTGGGCCGGACCGAGCAGTTCACCCGCCCGCTGCTGACCGCCGCGGTGCTGTGCGGGTACGTGGTGTCCTTCACGTGCATGGCACAGGCCCTGCGCGCGCTGCCGGTGAGCCTCGCGTACGCGCTGTGGTCGGGCATCGGGACCGCGTCGGTCGCGGTGATCGGTATCGCCTTCCTCGGCGAGGGGCTCTCGGGCTGGAAGGTGCTGGGGCTGGTGCTGATCATCGCCGGGGTGGTCGTGCTCAATCTGCGACAGTCGGGCCCCGAAGTCCGCGAGGCGGTCTCCCGTCCCGGCGCTCGATCCCCCGCGCCACCATCACGGAATTGATCCAAAGCAGCCGCGAAATCGTGTCTTGTGCATGGGTCGCAAGTCGCGGGTTCGCACGCGCACTCGATCCTTCAGCAGCGATCGAGGACACATCATGAACATCTCCGCAAGGCCGTACCGCAGGGCACTCGCTGCCGTGGCGACCGCGGCCCTGGTCCTGGCTCCCGTCGGCATCGCCGTCGCCAGTGCAGCCCCTGTATCGGCGTCGCCGGTCTCTGCCGGCGCACTGGCCCGAGCGGACAACGACCGCGGGCACGGCGACAACGACCACTTCTCCGACAACGACCACTTCTCGGACAACGACCACGGGCGCGCGCACCAGGACCGGGATCGCTTCTTCGACAACGACCACCGGGACGACAACCACTTCTTCGACAACGACCGCCGGTGCGGCGACAACGACTTCTTCGTCGGGAACCACTTCTTCTTCGGAAACCACCGCTGCGACGACAACCACTTCTTCGACAACGACAACTGACGCGGGTCGAGTGCAACCGGGTCCGGCCGCCGCCGCAGTCGCTACAGTCCGTGCCTGCGCGCGACGATCCGCTCCACGACCGTCCGCGGGACGATCCGGCGCAGGGCGAACACGAACGGGGCGCCGCTGCCCACCGCGTACAGCTGCTTCGGACGGTCGGCGTCGATTGCCTTGACGATGGTCGCGGCGACCTCGGCCGCAGAGATGCCGCCCGCCTCGTTGGCGTCGAGCCGCGAGATCATCGTGTTGTACTCAGCGGTGTAGGGCGAACCCTCGGCAAGGTAGTGCGTGCGCCGCAACCCGATTCCGGTGCTGATCGCGCCCGGCTCGACCGTCGTGACGCCGACGCCGTAGGGCGCCACCTCGCGCCGCGCGGCGTTCGCGAAGCCCTTGATCGCCGCCTTCGTCGCCACGTAGGACGACCGGTAAGCCAGCGGGAAACTCGCGAGCATCGACCCGACCATCACGATCCGTCCGTAGCCGCGCGACCGCATCCCCGGCAGCACCAACTGGGTCAACCGGACAGCCCCGAACACGTTGGTCTGGAAGAGCCGCTCGATCGCCTCCATCGGCAGTTCCTCGATCGGACCACTCTGGCTCTCGCCGGCGTTGTTGACGAGCACGTCGACCTCACCCGCGGCGGCGGCGCAGGCCTCGATGCTCGCGCCGTCGGTGAGGTCGAGCGGGAGGTACTCGACTCCCGGGATCGGGTCGGCGATGGTGGACGGATCGCGACCGGTTCCGTAGACCCGCCAGCCACGGTCGACGAGGGTCTCGGCCACGGCGGCACCGATGCCCGACGAGGCACCGGTGACCAGCGCGGTGCGAGTGATGCTCACGATTGCAGTCCTTTGTTCGTCGGAACGCCCGAGCCGGATACTGCCACGAGACCGGCGCGGCGTGCCGACATGTCCGGCAGACTGTCCGGTACAGGCACGACGGACAGAACGGAACGGGCCGATGAGCAGTCCCCTACCACCTGTGTTGGCGGCCTGGCGTCACCTCGGCCGCCACCTCACGGTCGGCGCGAACACGATCTTCGTCGCCGAACTGGGTGCAGGCGCCGGGCCGCCGATCGTTGTCGTACACGGGTTCCCGGGCTCGTCGCACGACTTCGCCGCGGTCGCGGACCGCCTCGCGTCGTCGGGTCGCGTGGTGCTGCTGGACCTGCTCGGATTCGGCTTCTCCGACAAACCTCCGACGGCGCGGTATTCGCTGTTCGAACAGGCCGATCTCGTCGAGTCGACGTTGGCGCAGTTGGGGATCGGGCGATGTGTGCTGCTGGCACACGACATGGGCGACACCGTCGTCGCCGAGATACTGCACCGCCACAACCACGGCGACCTCGGGTTCGTTCCGGAACGGGTCATCCTGACCAACGGCTCGATCTTCATCGACCTGGCCCACCTGACGGGCGGGCAGCGCGCGATGCTGCGGATGCCGGCGAGACCGCTGCCCGTCGATCCCCCCGACTGGGTGATCGCCCGCGCGCTCGCGCGCAGCTTCGGCCCCCGCTCCCCCGCACCGGACGGGGCGATCGACACGTTGGTGCGCATGATCCAGCACGGTCGGGGCGGGCGCCTGCTGCCTCGACAGAACCGCTACCTGCTCGAACGTCGGGCACACCAGGCGCGGTGGACGGCCGGGCTCGTCGAGTACACGGGTCCGCTGACGTTGCTGTGGGGCGCGGACGATCCGATCGCCGTGGTGGACATGCCGGCACGGCTGTCCGCGCTGCGACCGCGCACCGAGGTGACGCTGCTCCCGGACGTCGGACACTGGCCGATGTTGGAGGCGCCGGCCACGCTGGCCGAACTCGTCGCGCGGAGCGTCGGGTAGCGGTCCAGGACCGCGCGCGGCGGTGTCGGTGATCGCGACCGTTACTTGGTGAGCAGCGGCGCGATCCGCGGCGGGATCTTGTCGAGCGCGTACGGAAGCGACAGCACGGTGCTCCACGTCATCGCCTCGGCGGCCTCGTCCTCGAGGATAATGGTCCGGCCCTCCTTGACCGAGCGCAGCTCCTTGTAGACGGGCGTCTTGTCGAGCTCGGCGCGCAGCTTGTCGCCGAAGCCACCGCCCGCGTACCAGACGAGCAGGTCGGCGTCGGCGAGCGAGAGCTGCTCGGTGCTGATCGGCGCGAAGTTGGTGTTGTTGATCTGCTGCGTGACAGGCGGATTGACGAATCCGAGCTCGGTGAAGAACCGGACCTTGGGGTCCTCCGGACCGTAGACACCGAACTGGCCGGGGCCCTTCAGCGCGCCGACGATCACCGTCTTGCCCTTGAACGCGGGGTTCGCGGCGGCCACGGACGTGAACTTGTCCTGCACGGCGGAGACGACCTCCTCGGCCTTGTCCGAGCGTCCCAGCGCCGTGCCGATGATCCGGGTCTGGTCCTGCCACGGCACACCGTAGTCGGCGAACTCCTTCGGCTGGGTGACGGTCGGCGCGAGCGCGCTGAGCTTGTCGTGCTGACTCTGGGTCACCCCGGAGTACGTGCCGAGAATGAGATCGGGGTTGGTGGCCGCGACCTTCTCGACGTCGATACCGGTGTTGGCGGTGCCGACGATCGCGGGGTGTGCGCCTCCGAGCAGGTCGTGCGCCCACGGCCAGGTCGCGTCGGGCTGGTTGCCGTACCAGTCGAACACCCCGACGGGGACCACGCCGAGCGCGAGGATGGCGTCCTGGTCGTTGTATCCGACGCTCACGACCCTCTGCGGGTTCGCTCCGACCTGGGTCTGCCCGTACTTGTCGGTGACCGTGGCACCCGCGGATCCGGTCGAGCCGCCTCCGTCACCTCCGCTGCTGCAGGCCGCCGCCGCGAGCGCCAGCAGCGCACCGGACGTTCCGACCAGAAACCCACGACGCGTGATGCGACCGGCGTCTGCCATCGACTCTCCTCCATAAGACGACCAAAGCTAGGTAAGGCTAGCCGAAACAGTAGGACATTCGGGGCGGTACGACTTTCGGCAGGTAGCCGACGAGTCCACTATGGAGACATGACGCGCAAGGGACCCGAAAGCGACATCGACGAAACCCAACTCGAAGTCACCGGCATCGAGGACCACGCGGCCGGTCCGCGTGCCGTCGTCGTCTCCCTGCAGCGGGCGTTCGAGCAGATGGGCGCTGTCCGGACTGCGAAGACGCTGACCCGCCTGAACCAGCGCCACGGCTTCGACTGCCCGGGATGCGCCTGGCCCGAGACGCCCGGCCACCGCAAGCCCGCCGAGTTCTGCGAGAACGGCGCCAAGGCCGTCGCGGAGGAGGCGACCCTGCGCACCGTCACCCCCGAGTTCTTCGCCACCCACTCGGTCGCCGAACTGGCCGACAAGACCGACTACTGGCTCGGGCAGCAGGGCCGCCTGACGCATCCGATGGTGCTGCGCGAGGGCGCAACCCACTACACGCCGATCGGCTGGGGCGAGGCCTACCGACTGATCGCCGACGAGATGCGCTCGCTGGCCGGCCCCGACGAGGCCGTCTTCTACACCTCCGGCCGCACGAGCAACGAGACTGCCTTCCTGTACCAGTTGATGATCCGCAGCTTCGGCACCAACAACCTGCCCGACTGCTCGAACATGTGCCACGAGTCCTCGGGCAGCGCACTGAGCGAATCCATCGGCATCGGCAAGGGCTCGGTAACGGTGCCCGACCTCGAGTACGCCGACCTGATCCTCATCGCCGGCCAGAACCCGGGCACCAACCACCCACGGATGCTCTCGACCCTGGAGGCCGCGAAGCGCAACGGCGCCAAGATCATTGCGATCAACCCGCTGCCCGAGGCGGGCCTGCTGCGGTTCAAGGACCCGCAACGGGTCGGTGGGGTGGTCGGGCACGGAATCGACATCGCCGACGAGTTCCTGCAGATCCGCCTCGGTGGCGACATGGCACTGTTCCAGGGACTGGGCCGTCTGCTGCTCGAGGCGGACGACGCCGCCCCCGGCACGGTCGTCGACCGGGACTTCGTCGACGGGCACTGCGCTGGCTTCGACGAGTACGAGCGGCAGGTACGCGGCGTCGATCTCGACACCGTGCTCGAGGCCACCGGCCTGACCATGACCCAGCTGCGGGACACGGCCGACGCGATGATTCGCTCGGAGCGCACGATCGCCTGTTGGGCGATGGGACTGACCCAGCAGGCGCACGGCGTGGCCACCATCCAGGAGATCACCAACCTGTTGCTGATGCGCGGCATGATGGGCAAGCCGGGCGCGGGCGTGTGCCCGGTGCGCGGCCACTCGAACGTGCAGGGCGACCGCACCATGGGCATCTGGGAGAAGATGCCCGATTCGTTCCTCGACGCACTCGACCGCGAGTTCTCCATCACCAGTCCCCGCACGCACGGGTGGGACACCGTCGAGGCGATCCGCGGCATGCGTGACGGCAAGGCGCACGTGTTCATGGCGATGGGCGGCAACTTCATTCGGGCCACCCCGGACACCGCAGCCACCGAGGAGGCGCTGCGACGGTGCGCGCTGACCGTGCAGGTGTCCACGAAGCTCAACCGCTCGCATGTGGTCACGGGTCGCACCGCCGTCATCCTGCCCACCCTCGGCCGCACCGACAAGGACGTCCAGGCCGGCGGGAAACAGCTTGTCTCCGTCGAGGACTCGATGTCGATGGTCCACCTCTCCCGTGGCAACCTGACCCCCGTCAGCGAGCACCTGCGCAGCGAGGTCGCGATCGTGTGCGACCTGGCCCAGGAACTGCTCGGCCGCGACCACTCGGTGCCCTGGGCCGCGTTCACCGCCGACTACGACCGCATCCGTGACTCGATCTCACGGGTGGTGCCGGGCTGCGAGAACTACAACGAGCGGGTCCGCCAGCCCGACGGGTTCCAGCTGCCGCACCCGCCGCGCGACCGTCGCGAATTCCCCACCCGCACAGGCAAGGCCAACTTCGCCGCGAATCCGCTGCAGTGGGTGCCCACTCCCCCCGGCAAGTTGATCCTGCAGACGCTGCGCAGTCACGACCAGTACAACACCACCATCTACGGCCTCGACGACCGTTACCGCGGCGTCAAGGGCGGACGCCGGGTGATCTTCGTGTCCGCCGCCGACCTCGCCGAGCAGGGCCTGACCGACGGCGCCGCGGTGGACATCGTCTCCGAGTGGACCGGCGCCGACGGCACGGTCGAGGAACGCCGCGTCAGCGACTTCCGGGTGGTCGAGTACGACACCCCGAAGGGCAACGCGGCCGCGTACTACCCGGAGACCAACCCGCTGGTTCCACTCGATCACGTTGCGGCGAAGTCGAACACACCGGTGTCCAAAGCGGTGCTGGTGCGACTCGAGCCGGTCAGGAGCAACTGATGGGCCGCGTCACCGCCCGTCGGTCGGTGTTGCGGATCGGTCAGAGCGGGAGCGTCCGCCGGCCGGACACCCTCGCGGTCGAGGAACCGCTGGAGATCCGGACCGCCGGGCGAGCGCTGACCGTCACGATGCGCACCCCCGGCAACGACATCGACCTGGTGCACGGCTTCCTGCTCGGCGAGGGCATCATCTCCTCCGCGCGGGACGTCTCTGTGATCCGGTACTGCGACGGCGTGGACGACGAGGGCGCCAACACCTACAACGTCCTCGATGTGGCGCTCGCCCCCGGCGTGCCGGAGCCCGCGAACGCCGACCGGAACTTTCTGAGCACCTCCGCGTGCGGGGTGTGCGGCAAGGCCTCACTCGACGCGGTGCGGGTACGCGCGCCGTACGACCTGGCCGACTCGCCGCTCACCGTCGCGACCGCCGTGTTGTCGTCGCTGCCCGCGACAATGCGTGCGCGGCAACGGGTGTTCGACTCCACCGGTGGCCTGCACGCAGCCGGCCTGTTCACCGCCGACGGCGCACTGCTCGCGCTACGCGAGGACGTCGGGCGGCACAACGCCGTCGACAAGGTGCTCGGCTGGGCGCTCACCGAGAACCGGGTGCCGCTGTCCGAGTCGATCCTCGCTGTCAGCGGTAGGGCGTCGTTCGAACTGGTGCAGAAGGCCGTGGTGGCCGGCGTCCCGATGCTCGCCGCGGTGTCCGCACCGTCCTCGCTGGCCGTCGACCTCGCCGCGGAGTCCGGGCTGAGCCTCGTCGGGTTCCTCCGCGGCGAGACCATGAACGTCTACACCGGCGAGCAGCGGATCAAGCTGGCGTGAGTCGGCGATCGACCCGCTGCTCGGCGCTGCGACACGCCATGTGACGCACGAACGCCCATTCCCTGAGACGATCACCATGTGGAGCCCGCTGCGGATGTGTCTGTCGGTGAATGGATTCGTCCACGGTTGACGGGGCGGCGGGGATCGGTGACGGGTGTTGTTCCCGATGGGTTCGAGGCCTACGTGCGGGTCTTGCACCCCATCGATGTCGACGACCACCGGGTCGTGCGGTGGCGTGATGTGGCTGCGGCGACCGGGCGGCAAGTTCATCCCTTGGTGCAGTGGTGGCGTCTGATCGACGCGCAGGGTCCCCTGAATCCACACAGTGAGTTGTGGGACGGCGACGACCCGGAGACTGGTGCGCTGGACCAGCCTGACTGCCATGTGCTGGTCGAACTGCTGGCGCGCCGCACCACCACCCCGGACGACGCGTACTTCGCGCTGTGGGAAGGGTCCGGACACCTCAACGGGAGCGGGATCATGTTCGGGATCGACGAAGCCGGGCACTCCTTCTCCACGCCCATTCCGGTGGCTGCGACGGCGGCTCGACTTGTCGCGGGGCCGCGCCTGCAGCACCCGGGCCGGAACTACCTCGTGTTGGCCGGCGCCTTGGCCGAGGCATTCACGATTGCCGAACTGCTCGGGGCACAGCCGTGGGCATTGTCCGGCAATCTCGTGTGGCCCGCAGATCACGCGTGGTGTATCGGTACCGAAGTCGATTTCGACTCGACCATCGTCGGATGTAGTCGCGCGGCCGCCAACGAGATCCTCTCGTGCGCGGAACTGGAAGCGCTGCCGATCGGTCCCGCCGATTCGCTTCAGTACGACGCCGACCGGATCAACCGGTGAGTTCTGCGCATTCTTCGTAGTTGCCCTGGCTGCACAGTGTTCTGGTGGTCGATTTCGCTGCACATGTCAGCCGGGTGACGTAAGATCGAATGTATGTTCGAATCCGGTGTGGGGCTGAAGGACGGGTCGCGATGCGGCGACCTGAGGGCGAGCGCCACCCACTTCCCCCTACCGGTCGACGCCGCACTGCTCGTCGAGGTAGCGGACAGTGCGCGAAGCGAGAATCGGGCCGCGGCACGGAAGGTGCTGGCGGCGGGCGCGTTGTGGGATGCGTGGATCGAGCGAGATGCGGAGTTGGGATCGGGGAAGATCGCCGACTGCGGCAACGCGGCAATCGCCGAACTGGCTGTCCGGTTGGGGTGTTCGAAGACGGTCGCCGAGTCGTGGGCGGCATTGGGGATCGATCTGCGGTTGCGGTTGCCGCTCACGCGGACAGAGTTCGAGGCCGGGGACATCGATCTTGCTCGGGCGCGGACGATCTCGCGAGGGATGACCGGGCTTTCCCCCACAACGGTGACCGCCCTCGAACCTCAGATCCTTGCCGCGGCGCTGCACCTGTCACCCGGCCCGCTGGCGACGGAGATCGAACGCCTGGTCGCCCTGCACAACCCCGACGAAGCAGCCGCCCAGCGTGAGGATGCGCAGAGGTTCGCGCGGCGGATCGTCAAGCGTCGCGGCACCGGATGCGCGACCGTCGAGGTGACCGTCTCGCCGGAGGAGGGCGAGGCGCTCATACAGTTGGTCGCCGAGTTCGCCGGCACAGTGTGCCGGCGCGATCGGCGCGGTGCCCAGGAACGCCTGGTCGACGCGGTGATGGCGCTCGTGCACGGCGAGCCGTACCTCGAGTGCACGTGCGGCCGCGACGACTGCGACGCGGCGAAGGAGGATGCCCTACCGGGACGACGGGCGCCGCTCACCCAGATCACCGTCGACCTGCCGACGCTGCTCGGATTGCTGTCCGAGCCCGCATACCTGCACGGCCACGGCCTCATAGACCCGGCACTGGCACGGCAACTGGCGGCCAACGGCACCTGGCAGGCGATGCTCACCGAGATGCTAGAACTCGCGGAGGAGCTTGGTCTCGTCGGCCACGACGACGAGGGCATCGGCGCGGCGAATACCGACCTTGCGGATCCTGACGGCGCGGATGCCGGAGACCGGAAACCCGAACCGGAGGAATCTAATTCGGTCGGTGAATGCGGCACCAACTTGCCCGAATCCAACCCAGCCGAGCCGCCGGGATCGGGCCGTGACGACCCATTGCTGTCGAATCCGCCGCCGCCTCGATTCTGCGTCCGATCGTTCCTCGCCCGTGGCAGTCGACGCAGGGCCGCGGGCGTCCCCGATACCCCAGGGAGTGCGGCCTCACCACCACTGCACCTGCCCCCGACCAGTGTCGGCGCGATGGCCGATGCGATCCTCGCTGCCGTGCAGGCGAACCCAGCACTCACGCAGGGCATGCACCGGGACGGGCATGGCGGGCTGCTCGTCCCGCCCGCGGGGGCGTTGACCTATCGGCCCGACGCCGCGACCACCGCACTGGTCCGGGCACGGGACCAGCATTGCCGGTTCCCCGGCTGTAGCCGACCCGCCGCGCAATGCCAGCTCGACCACATCGTCGAATATCTGGCACGGAATCCACGGACCGGAGGCTGGACCATCGTCTCCAACCTGCAATGCCTCTGCGCGTTCCACCACCAGCTGAAAACGCTGGGGCTGTGGAAGGTCGTCACCATCGGTGGCCCCGACATCAGTGGCCACGCCCTCCTGTGGACCTCCACGCTCGGCTCGACCGCGGTCACACTCCCAGGCGGAGCGTCCGGGGCCGCGGACCCCAGCGGCCTGCGGCCACGGATCACCGGACGACGCGGCGCAGTCGCCCCGATCGCGACGAGCCTAGACCCGGAACCTCCACCGTTCTGAGCGTGACTGCCATAAGTTGCCGCCGTCAGCTACCGGCGGCGATCCACTCCTCGAGGTGTGGCGACTCGGTGCCCAACGTGGTCCCGTCCCCGTGCCCGGTGTGCACCCGGGTCTCCGCGGGCAGCGCGAACAGCTTGTCGCGGATCGAGCCGATGATCGTCGGGAAGTCCGAGTACGACCGTCCGGTGGCGCCGGGGCCGCCGGAGAACAGGGTGTCGCCGGTGAACAGCTCCCCCGCCTCCGGCAGGTACAGGCACGTCGAGCCGGGCGAGTGCCCCGGGGTGTGGATGGCCTGGATCTCGGTGCCCGCCACCGTGATCCGCTGACCGTCCTCCAACGACAGGTGTCGCACGCCCGGGTGGGTCATCGCCCACAGCACGTCGTCAGCGGGGTTGAGCAGGATCGGCGCGTCGAGCCGCTCTGCCAGTTCCGGCGCGACGGTGACGTGATCGTTGTGCCCGTGCGTGCAGACGATCGCGACGACCTTCCGGCCGCCGACCGCGTCGACGATCGGCTGCGCGGTGTGCGCGGCGTCCACGATCACGACCTCGCTGTCGTCACCGATCAGCCAGATGTTGTTGTCGACATCCCAACTGCCACCGTCGAGTTCGAACGTCCCCGACGTGACGACCCGATCCACCCGCAGGTCGCTCACAGCACGACCACCGAACGCAGCACCTCGCCGCGGTGCATCGACTCGAACGCCTGCTCCACCTGGTCGAGCGCGATCCGCTCGGTGACGAACTTCTCCAGCGGCAGCCGGCCCTGCTGGTACAGGTCGACGAGCATCGGGAAGTCACGCTCGGGCAGGCAGTCGCCGTACCAGGACGACTTGAGCGAGCCGCCGCGGGAGAAGAAGTCGACCAGCGGCATCTCCAAGGTCATGTCGGGGGTGGGCACGCCGACGAGGACGACCGTGCCGGCGAGGTCGCGGGCGTAGAACGCCTGCTTCCACGTCTCCGGGCGGCCGACGGCATCGATGACGACGTCGGCACCGAATCCGCCGGTGAGGGTCTGGACGGCCTCCACGACGTCGAATTCGGTCGCATTGAGGGTGTGGGTCGCGCCGAGGTCGCGCGCCCACTCGAGCTTCTTGTTGTCCCGGTCCACCGCGATGATCTTGCTGGCTCCGGCGAGGCGGGCACCCACGATGGCTGCGTCACCGACGCCGCCGCAGCCGATCACGGCCACGGAGTCGCCGCGGCCGACGTTGCCGGTGTTCATCGCCGCGCCCATGCCGGCCATCACGCCGCAGCCGAGCAGTCCGACGACGGCAGGGTCCGCCGACGGGTCGACCTTGGTGCACTGACCCGCATGCACGAGGGTCTTGTCGGCGAACGCGCCGATACCCAGCGCGGGGGTCAGCTCGGTGCCGTCCTCGAGGGTCATCTTCTGCTTCGCGTTGTGGGTGTCGAAGCAGTACTGCGGGCGGCCCCGCTTGCACGCGCGACACTGCCCGCACACGGCCCGCCAGTTGAGCACCACGAAGTCGCCGACCTCGACGGAATCGACTCCCTCGCCGACACTCTCGACGATCCCGGCCGCCTCGTGCCCGAGTAGGAAGGGGTACTCGTCGTTGATGCCACCCTCCCGGTAGGTCAGGTCGGTGTGGCACACCCCGCAGGTCGCGACGGCGACGACGACCTCGCCCGGGCCGGGGTCGGGAATCGTGATCTCCACGATCTCCACCGGCGCGCCCTTCGCGCGTGCGATCACTCCCCGTACCTGCTGCGGCATGTCCGTTCTCCTTCTCGTCGCGATAATCAACGCATGCGCACCTGGTTGTGTGCGCGTCCGTCTCGACGGTAGTCGGCACCAGCCCGTCCGGGCCCTGGCCGAAGGAACGAAGTTACCTGGCCGTTCGGCCAGCGGGGTCAGGGCGCGGCCTTCACCCCGGCCTCCGCGCCGACCGCCGCCGCCTCACCCCTGGTGGCCACCTCGAGCTTGCGCAGCACACCAGCCACGTGGAATTTCACGGTGCTCTCGCTGACCCGCAGTCGCTCGGCGATCACCCGGTTGCGCCGCCCGGCCACCAGGTGTTCGAGGACCTCCGCCTCCCTCGGCCCCAGCGCCGCGAGGGCGGGGCGGTTAGGCGCGACCACCGGCAGGTCCAGTGGCAGCACCGACCGCAGACTCGATCCCCACCCGACCGTCGACTCGGATTCGAGTGTGCCGCCCAGGGTTTCGACCCGGGGACGCAGCTGACGGCCGAGCTCGGCCAGGTCCGCCGCACCCCGGCCGTCGTCGCGGATGTCGATCAGCAGGTTCGAGCCGTCGCAGTCCCACGCGATCCGGATCCGGCTCAGGTCGGGTTGGGTGGACAGCGTCTGGACCGCGCCGCGGACCACCGCCCTCGCCGCGTGCGCGACCTCGCCGGGCAGGCCACGGCCCCCCACCGGCGGTTCGACGAGTTCGAGTTCGACGCCGCCGCTGGGCACCAGCGCGCGCAGTTCGCCGCGCAACCGGGCGAAGGCGGTGGTCGCCGCCTCCTCCGCCATCTCCCGGTGCTGATCCACGGCCGAGCGCAGGCCGATCAGCGCGGAGGTCGCGGTCTCGCGGGCGGTGTCGCGGGCGCGGGCGTCGTCGAGGTCTCGAGAGCGCAGCGTCGCGAGGATCGTCTCGAGGGTGATCGCGTGCGTCTCGGTGAGTTCGGCGACGGTGCGGGCCCGCTCGGCGGACGCCGCCCGCGACTCCGCGAGGTAGGCGGGACTGGCCTGCCGGACCTGCAACTGGATCGCCAACGCGACCACCCCGAACAGCGACCGCACCAATCCCAGGTTCGCGGAGGTGAACTCGGCTCGCGGAATCAGCACCAGCAGTGTGTCGGTGCGGTCGAGGAGTGCGTGGACGGGCCGTTCGCGGCCGGCGAGGGTCGCGGATCCCCGGTAGAGCCGGGTGTTGTCGGGTTCCGGCGGACCGAGTTCGGTGCGCAGTCGATCGAGTTCGGCGACCGTGACCCGATCGACGACCTTCGGATCGCCGGCGACCTTGCGGGGCCGCCCGGTGCACTCACGGGTGAAGATCACCAGCGCCGAGTGCGGCGCCAGCTCCGCCACCAGGGCCGAGAACCGGCGTCCGATCTCCGGCAGCGGTCCGGTCAGCACCGCACGCAGGCCCTCGAGCCGGGCTCCCTCGTCGGACACACTCACCTCGTCGACGATATCGAAGGCACAGGAACACAGAACGCCCCGCACCAGGATGGGGTCGTCACCTGGCGCGGGGCGTGGTCTCGACCAGGACGAGTCCGTCGCGGTCACGTCCAGCACGGCCAGGTCGGTGATGATGCGCTGCACGCAGCGTTCACCGGTCAGCGGCAACGAGCACTCGGCCACGATCTTCGGCTCGCCCTTCTTGCTGCAGTGGTCGGTCAGCACGATGACCCGCATGGAACGCAGGTCTGCACCTTCCGTGAGTTCGGGAGGGTTGCCGCCGACGAGACCGGCACGGTTCGGATCAACACCGTCAAACCGGGTGAACTGCCCGCAGAGGACGGGCTGACCGAGGCCCCGCGGCTCAACGTCTCCGTGTTCGCCCTCGGCATGCTCAACCGCGCCGTGACCAGGCTGTATTTCCCCGACGAAGCGCACACCAACGCCGCCGACCCGGTACTGTCCTCACTACCGGAAGCCCAGCGCGCCAAGCTCGTTGCGGCCGCGACCGCCGACGGGTACCACCTCGACATCGTGGTGCAGGACGCCGACCCGAATGGCGCCGAGACGCTGTTCCTCTACCTCTAGGAGCGGCACGCGCGGACTACTCGACCCCCACGCTATCTCGGCCACGCCGGCGACCTCGTCGACCGCGTGCCGACCGCCCGCACCCCCGTGAAGGAGAAGATCCCGTGACGGTCGCCCTCGCCCACCAGATCACCGGGCCCGGCCCCGGCGCACCGACACTCGTCCTACTCGGTTCGCTCGGGTCGGACCGGTCCATGTGGGACCCGCAGGTGCGGGCGCTGTCCGCGGACGCCAACGTCGTCGCAGTCGACCTGCGCGGGCACGGCGGCTCCCCCGTCCCCGAAGGCCCGTACACGGTCGCCGAGCTCGCGGGCGACGTGCTCGCGCTGCTCGACAGCCTGAAGCTCGCCGCAGTGCACCTGGTCGGACACTCGCTCGGCGGCGCGGTGTCGCAGTGGCTCGCCGCGCACGCCCCCACCCGGGTGCAGACCCTCACCCTGCTGTGCACCTCCGCCAGGTTCGCTGAGCCGCAGAGCTGGCTGGACCGCGCCGCTGCAGTGCGCTCGGAGAGCACCGCGTCGATCGCCGAAGCCGTGGTCGGGCGCTGGTACACAAGCGAACTCGCTGCCCGCGACCCGGAACTGGTCGCGAGCTCGCGAGCCATGGTCGAGGCGACCGCGGACGAGGGATATGCCGCGTGCTGCGAGGCCCTGTCGGGCTGGGACGGTCGGGCCGACCTGGCACGGATCTCCGCGCCGACCCTGGTCATTGCGGGCGAGCAGGACCCCTCCACCACGCCGGCGGATCTCCGGTACATCGCCGAGCACACCGCCAGTTCCACCCTGTACGTGCTCGATCCGGCCGCACACCTCGCCAATGTCGAGCAGGCAGGCCGGGTCACCGCGCTGATCGCTGCGCACGCCGCCGGGCCCGCGCAGCGCACCGAGACCTACCAAGCGGGGATGCGGGTGCGCCGCAGCGTGCTCGGCGACGCCCACGTGGACCGCGCCATCGCCGAGACCACCGAGTTCACCGAACCGTTCCAGGACTTCATCACCCGCACCGCGTGGGGCGACGTCTGGTCCAGGCCGGGCCTTGACCACCACACCCGCCGCCTGCTGACCCTCGCGATCCTCACCGCGGTCGGGAACGAGCACGAGCTCGACATGCACATCCGGGCGGCCCTGCGCGACGGCATGGTCCCCGACGAGCTCGTCGAGGTGTTCCTGCACACCGCGGTCTACGCGGGCGTGCCGAACAGCAACCTGGCCTTCGCACTGGGCAAGAATGCACTCGCGGAGGGTGTCGGCAGCGTCGACACCGAGGAGCAGGCAGGCCCATGACCGAATCGTCACCCGCCTACGTGCAGTCCCTCGCGCGGGGACTGGCCGTCATCCGCGCCTTCGACGCCCAGCACCCGTCGCAGACCCTCAGCGAAGTCGCCGAATCGACCGAGCTGACTCGGGCCACCGCACGCCGGTTCCTGCTCACCCTGGTCGAACTCGGCTACGTGCGCACCAACGGATCAGTCTTCTGGCTCACCCCGCGGGTGCTCGAGCTCGGCTACAGCTACCTGTCGTCGCTGACCCTGCCGGAAGTGGCGGGCCCGCACCTGGACTCGCTCGCCAAACGGGTGGCCGCCCGCTCGATCCCACCGACGAGCGCCTGAACCCCAACGGGTCGGGCATTTCGTTGGGTCACCCCGTCGGGCGACCGGTGCCCGCATCCTGGCCACCCTGCTGCGCGAGATGGACCGCCGCGAGTCGCGGTACGGCCTCGAGACCATGTGCATCGACGGCGGCCAGGGCCTGGCCGCCGTCTTCGAGCGCCTCGCGTAACCCCACCCAACCGTTCCCCAATGTCACATCGATGCCCTCCTGGGGAACCAATGCGACATTGGGGAACCCCGGGGAAGGCGTCAGTTCCCGGCGCGGAGCTGAGCACAGTCGGACGGCAGCGGCGCGAGGAGACCGCGGGTATCGAGCGCTAGAGTGTCGCCATGTCGCCCACCGAGCCGAGCGCAGCCGGACCCAGCAAGCGCCGACGCAACAGCGACCTCACCCGCGAGAACATCCTCGACGTCGCGACTACCGAGTTCGCCGACAAGGGCTTCGCCGGCGCCCGGGTGGACGTCATCGCCGAACGCACCCACACCACCAAACGCATGATCTACTACTACTTCTCGGACAAGGAAGGCCTGTACCAGGCGGTCCTCGAACGGGCCTACGGCGAGATCCGTGAGCACGAAAGACAACTCGACATCAGCGGCCTCGACCCGATCGGCGCGATCCGGGCCCTCGCCGAGCTGACCTTCGACCATCACGAGCAGCACCCGGACTTCGTTCGACTCGTCGCCGGCGAGAACATGCTGCGCGGCCAGCACATTCGCAAGTCCGACGCCCTGAGCGGCCTCGGCGCCCCCGCCGCCGACCTGGTCTCGCGCATCCTCGTCGACGGCCAACGCCAGGGACTGTTCCGCACCGACGTCGGCGCCCTCGACGTCCACATGATCCTCAGCAGCTACGCCGGATTCCGGGTGTCACACCAGTTCACCTGGGACGCCCTGTTCGGGCAGAACCTCGTGGCGCCGGAGTTGCGCGAACACCAGCGAAAGATGCTGGGCGACATGGTCGTCGCCTTCCTGCGCGACAGGACATGACGTGAAACGGCGAGGACCCCCACTCGATCGAGTGGGGGTCCTCGCTGAAAACTTGAACTACGCCGACTTGTCGCGGCGCTGTGTCAATTACGCCGACTTGTCGCGGCGTTCCCGCTCCGGTTTGCGCGGCACGATGGTCGGCAGCACGTTGTCGTTGACGGTCTCCGCGGTGACGACCACCTTGGCGACGTCGTCGCGGCTCGGGATGTCGTACATCACCGGCAGCAGGACCTCTTCCATGATGGCGCGCAGGCCGCGGGCACCGGTCCCACGCAGGATCGCCTGGTCCGCGACCGCGTCGAGGGCGTCGGCGGTGAACTCGAGCTCGACACCGTCCATGTCGAACAGCCGGGTGTACTGCTTGACCAACGCGTTCTTCGGCTCGGACAGGATCTGGACCAGCGACTCCTTGTCCAGGTTCGTCACCGAGGCGACCACCGGCAGACGGCCGATGAACTCGGGGATCAGACCGAACTTGATCAGGTCCTCGGGCATCACCTCGGCAAAACGATCCTGCGCGTCGAGCTCCGCCTTGGACCGCACCTCCGCGCCGAATCCGATGCCCCGCTTGCCGACCCGATCCGAGACGATCTTCTCGAGCCCGGCGAACGCACCCGCCACGATGAACAGCACGTTCGTGGTGTCGATCTGGATGAACTCCTGGTGCGGGTGCTTGCGTCCACCCTGCGGCGGCACACTCGCCTGGGTGCCCTCGAGGATCTTCAGCAGCGCCTGCTGGACGCCCTCGCCGGAGACGTCACGGGTGATCGACGGGTTCTCGGACTTGCGGGCGATCTTGTCGACCTCGTCGATGTAGATGATGCCGGTCTCGGCACGCTTGACGTCGTAGTCCGCGGCTTGGATCAGCTTGAGCAGGATGTTCTCGACGTCCTCGCCGACGTAGCCGGCCTCGGTCAGTGCGGTCGCGTCGGCGATCGCGAACGGAACGTTGAGCATCTTCGCCAGAGTCTGCGCCAGGTACGTCTTGCCGCACCCCGTGGGGCCGAGCATGAGGATGTTCGACTTGGCGAGCTCGACGCTCTCGCCACGCACATCGTGACTCTTGTTCCCGGCCTGGATCTTCTTGTAATGGTTGTAGACGGCCACCGCGAGCGTGCGCTTGGCGGCGTCCTGACCGATCACGTAGTTCTCGAGGAAGTCCCGGATCTCCGCGGGCTTGGGCAGCTCGTCGAGCTTGACCTCGCTCGACTCCGCGAGCTCTTCCTCGATGATCTCGTTGCACAGGTCGATGCACTCGTCGCAAATGTAGACCCCGGGGCCCGCGATGAGCTTCTTCACCTGCTTCTGGCTCTTACCGCAGAAAGAGCACTTCAGCAGGTCCCCGCCGTCACCGATGCGTGCCATCTCGTCAGGTCCCTACTTCCTTCTCAGCTGCACTAGCGTCGGGTGCCGATGTCGCCGCGGGTGTCGAATTCTCGACGAACTGCTCTCTCCGCGGGCGAAAGCCCCTCATGTGACCGTACCCGTTGTCTCGGAACCAGGTCGACTTGTTGACGGTGTTTCGCCCCGCCGGCGACGACCGCATGCGCCCGGACCACCCGGGTCCGGGCGCACCGCGCCCTACTTCTGGGCGGAGAGCTTGCGGTAGGCGAGCACGTCGTCGATGATCCCGTACTCCTTGGCCTCCTCGGCCGTGAGGATCTTGTCGCGATCGGTGTCCTTGCGGATCACCTCGGCGTCCTTGCCGGTGTGCTTGGCCAGCGTCGTCTCCATGAGCCGGCGCATGCGCTCGATCTCCGCGGCCTGGATCTCGAGGTCCGAGACCTGCCCCTGGATGCCTCCGGTGGAGGGCTGGTGGATCAGCACGCGCGCGTTCGGCAGGGCGAGACGCTTGCCCGGGGTACCCGCGGCGAGCAGCACCGCCGCCGCGGAAGCGGCCTGGCCGAGGCAGACGGTGGTGATGTCGGCACGCACGTACTGCATCGTGTCGTAGATCGCCATCAGCGACGTGAACGAGCCACCGGGCGAGTTGATGTACATCGTGATGTCGCGGTCGGGGTCGAGCGACTCGAGCACCAGCAACTGGGCCATCACGTCGTTCGCCGAGGCGTCGTCGACCTGCACGCCGAGGAAGATGATGCGCTCCTCGAACAGCTTGTTATAGGGGTTCGACTCCTTGACGCCGTAGCTCGAGTGCTCGATGAACGACGGCAGGATGTAGCGGGACTGGGGTGCAGCGGGGGCTTGTCCACCCAGCGCACGGGGATCGAACAAGTTGGTCATCTTCTTCTCCAAAGTGTTGAGGGGCGTCGGGGCGGACTCGGCTAGTTGCTGCCGGTGCCGCCGGCCTGCCGCGCGCGGGAGATGACGTGGTCGACGAAGCCGTAGTCCTTGGCCTCGGTCGCCGTGAACCAACGGTCGCGGTCGGAGTCGGTGTTGATCCGCTCGACCGTCTGGCCGGTGTGCTCGGCGATCAGCTCGGCCATCTCGCGCTTCGTGTGCTTGAACTGCTCGGCCATGATCGCGATGTCGCTCGCCGAACCGCCGATACCCGCTGACGGCTGGTGCATCATGATCCGCGCGTGCGGCAGGGCGTACCGCTTGCCCTTGGTGCCGGCCGAGAGCAGGAACTGCCCCATCGAGGCGGCCAGGCCCATCCCGAAGGTGGCGATGTCGCACTCCGCGAACTGCATGGTGTCGAAGATCGCCATGCCGGCGGTGACCGAGCCGCCCGGAGAGTTGATGTAGAGCGAGATGTCGCGGGTCGGATCCTCCGCGGAGAGCAGCAGGATCTGCGCGCACAGCTTGTTCGCGATGTCGTCGTCGACCTGGGTACCGAGGAAGATGATGCGCTCGCGCAGCAGGCGCTCGTACACCGAGTCGCTGAGATTCAGACCTGACGTGGCCGAAGTCATGGCGGGGCCCTGCGAAGCCGCCGGGTTCTGTGAAGTCACGGTACCTGCCTTCTCCATCACTGAAACGTTGGTTCTTGACACAGACACTAACGAACAGGGGCGGCCCCGGAGTCCCGGTGCCGCCCCTGTTCGCTATTGGCGTGAAATCTAGCTCTCGTCGGACTCCGCCGCGTCCTCCGACTCGCCGCCGCCGAACAGCTCGGCGGTGTCGACGGTGGCACCGTCGGTGTCGGTGACGGTGAACTTCTCGACGACGCCGGCCAGCGCCTTGCCGCGACGAACGTCGGCGAAGACGGCGCCGAGCTGGCCCGCCTGCTGGATCTGCTGGATGAACTGATCCGGCGACATGCCGTACTGCTGCGCCTGGAAGATGATCCGCTCAGTCAGCTCCTGCTGTCCGACCTGGGTGCCGTCGGCCTCGGCGATCGCGTCGAGCAGCAGCTGCGTCTTGACGGACTTCTCGGCGGACGCCTTGGCGTCGGCGTCGAACTCTTCGCGGCTGGTGCCCTGCGCCTCGAGCAGCTCGGCGAGCTTCGCCTCGTCGTGGTCGAGACCGTGGATGGCGTCGTGCAGCGCCGCGTCGACCTCGGCCTTGACGACGGCCTCGGGCAGCGGGACCTCGACGGTCTCGAGCAGGGTCTCGAGGACCTTGTCGCGGATCTGGCCGGCCTGCTCGACCTTGGCGACGCGGCCGACGCGCTCACGCAGGTCGTCCTTGAGGGCGTCGAGGGTGTCGAACTCGCTCGCCAGCTGGGCGAAGTCGTCGTCGGCCTCGGGGAGCTCGCGCTCCTTGACGGTGCCGACGGTGACCGTCACGACGGCCTCCTTGCCGGTGTGCTCACCGGCGACCAGCTTGGTGGTGAACTCCTTGGACTCGCCGGCCTTCAGACCGACGACGGCCTCGTCGAGACCCTCGATCAGCTGGCCCGATCCGACCTCGTGGGACAGTCCGGCGGCGGTGGCCTCCGGGACGGCCTCGCCGTCGACGGTGGCGGACAGGTCGATGGAGACGAAGTCACCCTCGGCCGCGGCCCGCTCGACACCGGTGAGGGTGCCGAAACGCTGGCGCAGCGAGAGCAGCTGCTCGTCGACGGCCTCGTCGGTGATCTCGACCGGGTCGACCGTCACTGCGAGGGTGGCGAAGTCGGGCAGGGCGATCTCGGGGCGGATGTCGACCTCGGCGGTGAACTCGAGCAGCTCGCCGTCCTCGATCTTGGTGATCTCGATCTCGGGCTGGCCGATGACCTTCACCTCGCCCGAGGTGACGGCCTCCTGGTAGCGGGTCGGCAGTGCGTCGTTGACGACCTGCTCGAGCACGGCGCCACGACCGACGCGGGCCTCGAGAAGCTTGGCCGGGGCCTTGCCCGGACGGAAGCCGGGGAGACGGATCTGCTGAGCGAGCGCCTTGTACGCCTTGTCGAAATCGGGCTTGAGCTCCTCGAAGGGCACCTCAACGTTGATACGGACCCGCGTCGGGCTCAGCTGCTCGACGGTGCTCTTCACGGACATGCTCCTTCGTGTGGTCTATCTCGTTGGCCGCGTGGCCTGGTCTTCAGGCGCACGCTTTCCTTACGTTGTCCCTGGTCGGGGTGACAGGATTTGAACCTGCGACCCTCCGCTCCCAAAGCGGATGCGCTACCAAGCTGCGCTACACCCCGTTAGGTCCGCGAGCATCGGCGACCGCGGATCGAGAACCGCGGGCCGCTACCGAATGGGAATCCTACGGCCACCCGATTGGCGAATCCAAAGCGAGGTTATGTACAGTCTCCAACGCAGACGACAGTCATGGCGATCCCGTGACGTCGTGTGCTCGGGGATGTAGCTCAATGGTAGAGCCCTAGTCTTCCAAACTAGCTACGCGGGTTCGATTCCCGTCATCCCCTCCAGCAGGCAAAGCCCGCCACCGCACGGTGGCGGGCTTTTTCGTGTTCCGACGTGATTTCCCGGACAACGCCCCGCCGAGCGCGCCGCGACCTATGGTGGAACCTGTTACAACTCTGCCATCTATTCAGCGAAGGAACCGCGCATGCACACCCCGCTCTGCGATGACCTCGGCATCGAGTTCCCCATCTTCGCGTTCACCCACTGCCGCGACGTCGTGGTCGCCGTCAGCAAGGCCGGCGGCTTCGGCGTGCTCGGCGCGGTCGGGTTCACGCCCGAGGAGCTCGAAATCGAGCTGAACTGGATCGACGAGCACATCGGCGACCACCCGTACGGCGTCGACATCGTCATCCCGAACAAGTACGAGGGCATGGACTCGAACCTGTCCGCCGACGAGCTCACCACGATGCTGCAGAACATGGTCCCCAAGGAGACCCTCGACTTCGGCCGCAAGATCCTCACCGACCACGGGGTGCCGCTGCCCGACGACGGCAGCGAGAACGCGTTGCAGCTTCTCGGCTGGACCGAGGCCACCGCCACCCCGCAGGTCGAGGTCGCGCTACAGCACCCGAAGGTGACGCTCATCGCAAATGCGCTCGGCACGCCGCCGGCGGACATGATCAAGCACATCCACGACGCCGGCCGCAAGGTCGCGGCACTGTGCGGCTCGCCCTACCAGGCCCGCAAGCACGCGGACGCGGGCGTCGACATCATCATCGCGCAGGGCGGCGAGGGCGGCGGCCACTGCGGCGAGGTCGGCTCGATCGTGCTGTGGCCGCAGGTCGTCAAGGAGGTCGCACCCGTCCCGGTGCTCGCCGCCGGAGGCATCGGCAGCGGCCAGCAGATCGCCGCGGCGCTGGCCATGGGCGCACAGGGCGCCTGGTCCGGCTCGCAGTGGCTGATGGTCGAAGAGGCGGAGAACACCACCGTCCAGCAGCAGGCGTACATCGACGCGTCCAGCCGCGACACCGTCCGCAGCCGGTCGTTCACCGGCAAGCCCTGCCGGATGCTGCGCAACGACTGGACCGAGGCGTGGGAGAAGGAAGGCAACCCCGAGCCGCTCGGCATGCCGCTGCAGTACATGGTCTCCGGGATGGCCGTCGCCGCCACCCACAAGTACCCGGACGAGACCGTCGACGTCGCCTTCAACCCGGTCGGCCAGGTCGTGGGCCAGTTCGCCAAGGTCGAGAAGACCGCCGCGGTCATCGAGCGCTGGGTGGAGGAATACCTCGACGCGACCGGCACCCTCGAGCAGCTGAACGCGGCGGCCGCGAACGCCTAGTCCGGCAGGATCGGCAGGCTCTCGCCGCGATCCTTCCCGAGCAGTGCGGCGCGCGTGACCGCGACCGGACCGAATCGGTCCCGCACGGCATCGAGCGCGCCGTCGAGCCGGACACCGTGGGGCACCTCGGCGGTGACCCCGGTGTCCGGCTCGAACGGCAGCGACAGTTGCTCGCCGCCCATCTCGTCGAGGTTGGTCAGCGCGACGCCGACGAGGGTCAACCCTCCGTCCGCGATGATCGGCCTGGCATCGGCCAGCAGCGTCCGCACCGCGACGAGGATCACCTCGGTGCGCGCGGTGGCCTGGACCAGCGTGTGCGAGCGGGTGGCGCGAGTGAAGTCGTCGAAGCGCAGCCGCAGCACCACGGTGCGGCACACCCGCCCGGCCCGGCGTAGCCGCCCGGCGACACGATCGACCAGTCCGGCGAGAGTGGCGTCGATCTCCTCGAAGGACCGCGGCCTGCGCCCGAGTGCGTGCTGGGCACCGATCGAGCGCCGCCGCCCCGTCGTCTGCACCCGCCGCGGATCGCGCGCCCAAGCGAGTGCGTGCAGATGCCTGCCTGCGGCCTGGCCGACGACGGCTGCAAGTTCCCGCTCGGGCAGGGTCGCCATCTGGCCCACGGTGTCGATGCCGTAAGCGTGGAGCTTGCCGGAGGTGACCTTGCCTACGCCCCACAACCGTTCGACCGGCAGCGGATGCAGGAACGCGAGCTCGCGGTCGGGCGGGACCAGCAGCAGCCCGTCGGGCTTGCCGACCGCGCTGGCCACCTTCGCGAGGAACTTGGTCCGGGCGATCCCGACCGTGATCGGCAGCCCGACCTGCTCGCGTACCTCGCGGCGCAGCCGGGTGGCGATCTCGACGGGACTACCCGCGAGCCGTGACAGTCCTCCGACATCGAGGAACGCCTCGTCGATCGAGATGCCCTCGACCAGCGGGGTGGTGTCGCGGAACACCTCGAACACGGCCCGGCTGGCCTCGGCGTACGCGGACATGCGCGGTCGCACGACCACCGCGTGCGGACACAGCCGGAGTGCCTGCGCACCACCGCTGGCGGTCCGGACCCCGTACGCCTTCGCCTCATAGCTGGCCGCCAGGACCACCCCACCGCCGACGATCACCGGTCTGCCCCGCAAGGACGGGTCGTCACGCTGCTCGACGGAGGCATAGAACGCGTCGAGGTCGGCATGCAGGATCGTCGCCTCTCCTGCGGTAGGCCGCTCGAATGTGGACACGAACATATGTTCGCATCGGCCACCGACACGGTCCACCCCCGGGGAGCCCGCCGCAAATCCCGGTAAACTGACAGGTGTCCGGTTTGTCCCTTCAGGAAGGTCTCCTGTGGAACTCCTTCTGATCCTTGTGATCATCGCCGCCGTCGTCTTTCTGGTCATGAAGAGCCAGAGGAAGTCGGTCGGCAACACCGCTCACCAACTCGAGGACGCGAAGGCGGACGCCCGGCAGGCGATCGAGCGCCTCGGCGGGCAGGTGTACAACCTGACCGGCACCGACACCGCCTCCAAGCAGGCGCTGGCCGACGCCTCCGAGCGGTACACCGCGGCCGGCTCGCAGATCGAGCAGGCAGGCACCCCCGCCCAGGCACGGCTGGCCAAGCAGACCGCGCTCGAGGGCCTCTACTACATCCGCGCCGCCCGCACCGCGATGGGCATGGACCCCGGTCCCGAGGTGCCCAGCATCGACGGCCAGAAGTCTGCGGGCGAGGTCACCGAGAACCGTGACATCGAGTTCGAGGGGCGTCAGGTCTCGGCATCGCCGAACCCGTCGGCGCAGACCCCGAACTACTACCCCGGCGGTCGCGTCGCAGGTCGGCCGGTCCCGGCCGGGTGGTACTCCGAACCGTGGTGGAAGCCCGCACTGGTGGCCGGCGCCTGGGGTGTCGGCTCGATGCTGCTGTTCTCCGCGATGTTCAGCGGCATGTCCGGTGTCGGGTACGACGCGCAGGCCTTCGAGAACGGCTACGGCGACGGTTACCAGGACGGCCTGGACGCGGCCGGCGGAGACATGGGCGATCAGGGCGGCGATATGGGCGACATGGGCGACATGGGCGGCGACACCGACTACGGCGCAATGGGTGACGGCGGGTTCGACGGCGGTGGATTCGACGGCGGCGGATTCGGCGACTTCGACTTCTGAGTCACGAACCTGATGCGGCCCGGGTCATTCGACCCGGGCCGTTTCCGTTCGCCCTGCGCGTCGCGCGTGCGTCAGGACGCCTGACAGGTGGGACACCAGAAGAGGTTGCGCGCCTTCATGACCGAGTGCAGGACCGGCGTGCCGCACACTCGGCAGGGCTCCCCTGCACGGCGGTAGACGTAGGTCCGCGGCCGGTCCACCGCATACGACGGCGCGCCGGTGTCGTGCTCGGGCCGCACCACGTGCATCACCCCGGCGTCGACACCGATCGCCATCAGTTCGACCAGATCCGCCCAGACGGCGTCCCATTCGGACCGGCTGACCCGTTTGCCGGGACGCTCCGGGTCGATGCCGTGCCGGAACAGCACTTCCGCCCGGTACACATTGCCCACCCCGGCCAGCACCGCCTGGTCCATCAGTAGCGCACCGATCACGGTCTGGGACTTGGAGATTCGGCGCCACGCACGGTCGGGGTCGGCGTCGGGCCGCAGCGGGTCCGGTCCGAGACGGTTCTCCAGCGCGGTCAGTTGCGGCTCGTCGTAGATCTCACAGGCGGTCGGGCCGCGCAGGTCGGTACCGATCTCGGCACCGACCATCCGCATCCGTACCTGCCCGACCGGCACGCCCATCGGCAGCGGCAGGTCGGTGAACTTGCCATACAGCCCGAGGTGCACGTGCACGACGCGCCCGTTGTCGTAGTGGTGCAGTAGGTGTTTGCCCCAGGCCTCGGCCGTCACCAGCACCGCCCCGTCGACCAGTGCTGCGCCCGCCTCGAACCGACCCTGCGGGCTGGAGACGCGGACGGGAGCACCGGCGAAGTGTCGCTGGTGCTCCCGTGCGAGTCGATGGAGGGTGTGCCCCTCGGGCACTCAGGCCTCGGGCAGCGCGGGCGGGACGCCGGTGCGCTCGTACTCGGAGAGGATGTCGATGCGGCGCTGGTGCCGCTCCTCGCCCGACCACGGGGTCTCGAGGAACGCGTCCACGATCGCGAGCGCCTCCTCCGTGGAGTGCATGCGCCCGCCGATGCCGATCAGCTGAGCCTTGTTGTGCTGGCGCGCGAGCTGCGCGGTCTCGACGCTCCAGGCCAGAGCGCAGCGGGCGCCGGGCACCTTGTTCGCCGCGATCTGCTCGCCGTTGCCGCTGCCGCCGAGCACGATGCCGAGGCTGCCGTCGTCCGCCACGGTCCGGCGCGCCGCCTCGACGCAGAACGCCGGGTAGTCGTCGAGCGCGTCGTACTCGTGGGCGCCGCAGTCGACCGCCTCGTGGCCGTTCGCGACGAGGTGGTCCTTGATCAGATTCTTGAGTTCGAAGCCAGCGTGGTCGGCACCTAGGTATACGCGCATGTGCCAATTCTGTCAGACCACCTCCGACCGACCCGCGGACGGCATGCGCCCACGCCTACAGTCTGTTCCCATGGAGCAGTTCTCACCGGTCACGGCGCACCCTGTGCCACCCGTCACGTCGCCGGGGTTCCCTCCGCCGCAGGCATTTCCACCGCGCGGCCTCTCCCCGTGGGGCATGCCGGCGCGGCACCGGTTCGAGATCGCACTGCTTGTCGTGTCGGTCACCGTGACCGCCCTCGCCTATCTGACGGCGATCGCGCTGCTACTCCTCGGCAGGCTCGACTACTGGGTGGTCCTGCTCCTGCTCGCCCCCGCGGTCGTGTTCCTGGCACGTGGGCAGATGTACGCGTCCCAGCGGGTCAACGGCGTGAAGATGACGCCCACCCAGTTTCCCGACGGCTACCGGATGCTGGTCGAGGCGGCGGCACGGTTCGGCATGCGTGAGGTGCCCGACGGCTACGTGGTGCTGGGCAATGGTCGGATCAACGCGTTCGCGTCCGGTCACGGGTTCCGCCGGTACGTCGTGGTCTACAGCGACCTGTTCGAGATCGGCGGTCACGCGCGCAACCCGGACGCGCTCGCGTTCATCGTCGGCCACGAGGTCGGGCACATCGCCGCGGGCCACGCCTCGTACTGGCGTCAGCTCGGCATGTTCGCGTCGAACTACGTCCCGGGACTCGGCTCGTCGCTCTCGCGGGCGCAGGAGTACACCGCCGACAACCACGGTCTCTGCAATCGCCCCGACGGAGCGGTCGGGGCGATCGGTGTCCTCGGCGCGGGCAAGTACCTGATGAACCTGGTGGGCTTCCACGAGATGGCCGACCGGGCCGTCACCGAGCGCGGATTCTTCCCCTGGCTGGTCAACCTGCTGGCCGGGCACCCCGTGTTGACCTGGCGGGCGCACGCGTTGCGGGACCGCTCGCGGCACGGCCGACTGTTCTTCCGGCCCTGAACTAGTCGCGGCCGGCCCGCTCACGGTGGGCGCGCACCCGCCGGTTGTGCCCGTCGACCCAGCCCTGGGACGCGGCGTACTCGATCATCACGACGAATCGTGGCAGCCAGTCGGGCAGCCGCCCGGGATGCACGCTCACAGCATGCTCGAGTGCGGCGATCTCGGATCCTGATGCTGCCGTAGGCAGCAGTGGTGCGGACACGGAGTGCAGGAACGCCGTATCCGCACCACTGCGCGTCAGCGCATCATTCGAAGGACGGGTCCTCGGTGCGGCTGCGCTTGAGCTCGAAGAAGTGCGGGTACGAGGCCAGGGCGACCGTTCCGTCCCACACCCGGCCGGCATCCTCGCCGCGCGGGATCCGCGAGAGGACGGGGCCGAAGAACGCGACGCCGTTGACGTGGATGGTCGGCGTACCGACGTCGGGGCCGACCGCATCCATGCCGGCCTTGTGGCTGGTCCGCAACTCCTGGTCGTGGACGTCGGTGTCGGCCGCGGACGCCAGGTCGGCCGGCAGGCCCACCTCCGCCAGCGCCTCCGAGATCACGGCGGGCAGGTCCTTGTTGCCCTGGTCGTGAATGCGAGTGCCCATCGCGGTGTACAGCGGCAGCAGCACCTCGTCACCGTGGTCCTTCGCCGCGGCGATCGCCACGCGGACCGGGCCCCAGGCCTTCTCCAGCAACTCGCGGTACTGCTCGGGCAGGTCGTCCTTGCCCTCGTTCAGCACGGCCAGGCTCATCACGTGAAAGTTGGCCTCGATGTCGCGGACCTTCTCGACCTCCAGGATCCAGCGCGAGGTGATCCAGCACCACGGGCACAGCGGGTCGAACCAGAAGTCTGCGGTGTCCTTCGTCGTCTCAGTCACTTGGCGCTCTCCATCGGTCGGGTCAGCGGAACGAATTTCGGCTCCTCGTCACACGACAACCACGGAGGCTCGCGATAGCTTCCCGGGGCGGGTGCGGGGCAGTACCGTCGACGATACGAGACCCCCGGGAACGGAGCGTGGCAGATGTCACCGAACCGTACGTTCGTCATCGTCGGCGGCGGGCTCGCCGGAGCGAAGGTCGCGGAGGGTCTGCGCGACCGGGACTTCGACGGCGAGATCGTGCTGCTCAGCGAGGAGGACCACCTCCCCTACGAGCGGCCGCCGCTGTCGAAGGAACATCTCGCCGGCACCAAGTCGCTGCCCGACTTCACCGTGCACCACGGCGACTGGTACCGCGACCACCATGTGGACCTGCGACTCGGCACCACCGCCACCGCCCTCGATGCCGCCGCGCACCGGGTGACGCTGCCGGACGGCTCGACCCTCGGCTACGACAAGCTCGCCCTGGCCACCGGGTCCCGGTCGAGGCGACCGCCGATTCCCGGTTCGGACGCCGAGGGCGTGCACTACCTGCGCACCGTCGACGAGTCCGACGCACTGCTCGCCGCGCTGACCCCGGGTTCGCGACTGGTGGTGATCGGCGCCGGCTGGATCGGCATGGAGGTCGCCGCGGCCGCGCGCGGGCACGACGTCACCGTCACCGTCGTCGAAGCTGCGGAGCTGCCGCTGCTCGGCTCGCTCGGCCCCGAGATGGGCACCGTGTTCGCCGAACTGCACCGCGAGCACGGCGTGGACCTGCGGGTGAGCGCGACGGTCGAGGAGATCACCACCGAGGCGGGCCGGGCCACCGGGGTGCGCCTGGGCACCGGCGACGTGCTGGCCGCGGACGCGGTGCTGGTCGCGGTCGGTGCCGCGCCGAATGTCGAACTGGCGCAGCAGGCGGGGCTCGCCGTCGACGGCGGCGTCCTGGTCGACGCCCGACTGGTCAGCAGCGATCCCGACATCGTGGCGGTCGGCGACATTGCCGCGCAGCAGCATCCGGTACTGGGCGCCCGCATCCGCGTCGAACACTGGGCGAACGCGCTCAACCAGCCCGCGGTCGCGGCGTCGACGATGCTCGGCGGCAGCGAGGAGTACACCAACCTGCCGTACTTCTTCACCGACCAGTACGACCTCGGCATGGAGTACGTCGGGCACGCGCCGCCAGGCAGCTACGTCCGAGTCGTCGTCCGCGGGGACGCGATCCGCCGCGAGTTCGTCGCGTTCTGGCTGGACGTCGACCACCGGGTACTGGCCGGGATGAACGTCAACGTCTGGGACGTCACCGACGCAGTGAAGTCGCTTGTCGCATCCAAGGTCCCGGTGGATCCGGCGGCGCTGTCGGATCCCGCCGTGCCGCTGAGCGAGGTCGGCGCCTGAGCGGTCGTGGCTGTCCGCGCGTCGTGATGGGATAGAGCGCGAGTACCCGTCCCCCAACCCGAGGAGCGTCCCCCCGTGGCCCCACCGAACCTGACCCGCGACCAGGCAGCGCAGCGCGCGGAGCTGTTGACGGTCGACAACTACAGCATCGAGTTGGACCTGACCGACGGCAACGGGGCACCCGGCGAGCAGACCTTCCTGTCCCGCACGACGGTGACGTTCGGCGCGAAGGCGGGCGCGCAGACCTTCGTCGACCTCGTCGCCCGCGGGGTGCGCACGGCCACCCTCAACGGTCGCGCGCTCGACGTCAGCGGCTACGACGAGTCCGAGGGCATCACCCTGACCGATCTCGCCGAGCGCAACGAACTGGTCGTCGAGGCCGACTGCGAGTATTCGAACACCGGCGAGGGCCTGCACCGGTTCGTGGACCCGACCGACCAGGCCGTGTATCTGTACTCCCAGTTCGAGACCGCGGACGCCAAGCGGATGTTCGCCTGCTTCGACCAGCCGGATCTCAAGGCCACCTTCGATATTCGCGTCACCGCGCCGGACGACTGGAAGGTGATCTCCAACGCCGCGCTCGTCGAAACCCTGGCTCCGACACCGGGCGAGCACCACTTCCGGACCACCCCGCAGATGAGCACCTACCTGGTCGCGCTGATCGCCGGACCGTACGCGCGGTGGAGCGACTCGTACAGCGACGACCACGGCCACATCCCGCTCGGCATCTACTGCCGCGCCTCCCTCGCCGAGCACATGGACGCCGAGCGGCTGTTCACCGAGACCAAGCAGGGCTTCGAGTTCTACCACCGCAGCTTCGGGGTGCCCTACGCGTTCGGCAAGTACGACCAGCTGTTCGTACCCGAATTCAACGCGGGCGCAATGGAGAACGCCGGCGCGGTGACCTTCCTCGAGGACTATGTCTTCCGGTCCAAGGTCACCCGCTACTCGTACGAACGGCGCGCCGAGACGGTGCTGCACGAGATGGCGCACATGTGGTTCGGCGACCTGGTGACCATGAAGTGGTGGGACGACCTGTGGCTCAACGAGTCCTTCGCGACCTTCGCCTCGGTGCTGTGCCAGACCGAGGCCACCGAGTACACCAATGCCTGGACCACGTTCGCGAACGTGGAGAAGTCGTGGGCGTACCGGCAGGACCAGCTGCCGTCGACACACCCGATCGCCGCGGACATCCCCGACCTCGCCGCGGTGGAAGTCAACTTCGACGGCATCACCTACGCCAAGGGCGCGTCGGTGCTCAAGCAGCTCGTCGCGTACGTCGGGCTCGAGCCGTTCCTGGCCGGCCTGCGCGCGTACTTCACTGAACATGCCTTCGGCAACGCCACCTTCGACGACCTGCTCGCCGCACTGGAGCGCTCCTCCGGACGGGACCTGTCCGACTGGGGCGCCCAGTGGCTCAAGACCACCGGCCTGAACATCCTGCGGCCGGAGTTCGAGCTGGACGCCGACGGCAAGTTCACCTCGTTCGCGGTGATCCAGGAGGGTGCCGAGCCCGGCGCCGGCGAGACCCGCGTGCACCGGCTCGCCATCGGCATCTACGACGACAACCCGCACGGCAAACTGGTCCGCACCGAGCGGATCGAGCTGGACGTCGAGGGACCGCGCACCGAGATCCCGGAACTGGTCGGGGTCGAGCGCGGCAAACTCGTGCTGGTCAACGACGACGACCTCACCTACTGCTCGGTGCGGCTGGACCCGGAGTCCCTGGAGACGCTGATCGGGCGGATCGGCGACATCGCCGACCCGCTGCCCCGCACCCTCGCCTGGTCCGCGGCCTGGGAGATGACCCGCCAGGCCGAGCTCAAGGCCCGCGACTTCGTCGCCCTCGTCCAGCGCGGTATCGGCGCCGAGACCGAGGTCGGCGTTGTGCAGCGACTGCTGATGCAAGCGCACACCGCGCTCGCCGCCTACGCCGAGCCCGGCTGGGCGACCGAGACCGGGTGGCCCGACTTCGCCAACCGCCTGCTGGAACTGGCCCGCGAGGCCGAGGCCGGCTCCGACCACCAGTTGGCGTTCGTGAACTCGCTGACCGGGGCGCAGCTGTCGGCCTGGCACACCGAGGTTCTCGCCGAACTGCTCGACGCCGATCCGGAGACGGTCGGCCTGCCGGGCCTGGAGATCGACACCGACCTGCGGTGGCGTCTGGTGCAGGCGCTGGCCGTCGCCGGGGAGGTCGACGCAGACGGGACGGCGAGCCCGTTGATCGACGCCGAGGCCCAGCGCGACCCGACCGCAGCGGGAGCGCGGCAGGCCGCAGCGGCGCGGGCGTCCCGGCCGCAGGCCGCGGTCAAGGAACAGGCGTGGTCGACGGTGGTCGGCGACGACACGGTCCCGAACATCACCGCCCGCGCGATCATCGGCGGCTTCTCGGGGCCCGGTCAGGGCGCGCTGTTGGAGCCGTACGTGGCGCGCTACTTCGCGGACATTCGGGGTGTCTGGGAACGCCGGTCGAGCGAGGTGGCGCAGACGGTGGTCGTCGGGCTGTACCCGGCGTGGTCGATCAGCGACGCGTCGATCGCGGCGGCCGACGAGTTCCTCTCCGGTGAGTTGCCGCCCGCGCTGCGCCGGCTGGTGGTCGAGGGCCGCGCCGGGATCGTGCGGTCGCTCAAGGCGCGCGCGTTCGACGCCGGCTAGGAGCAGCCACGAAAAAGGGTGATGGTTCCCTTCATCCGGTCTGACCGGATGAAGGGAACCATCACCCTTCGTTGTCGGTGCGGCGGCTAGCGGGCCACGATGGCCGCGCTCATGACGCGGACGGCGCTGACCAGTCCGTCGATCAGGTTCGCCTCGCCGAAGGAGGAGACGGCCGCGGTCACGCCGAGCTGCGCGACGCGGTCGGTGACCCGGTCCGCGACGGCCTTGCCGGAGCGGACCTCGACGGCGCGCTGGTTCGGCGACACCGCGATGAGGACCGAACGCTCGGCCTCGGGGGTGCTCGGGAACAGCTCGTCGACGCCGGTCGCGGGGTCCTCACCGAGCGGTCCGATGTACGCGTTGAAACGCACCTTGGTCGAACGGGTCGCGTCGGTCAACGCGTCGTCGAGCGTCACCAGCTCGTCGACGCTGAACGGGAGATCGTCGTACGGATCGCCGATGCGGTGCACCGAGGAGACGCGACCACTGGAGGTCACGACGGACCCCACGGGAAGGTCGGCCTCGATCACTGCCGGGAAACGGTTACCACCTGCCACTTGCCGAACCTCCGATCAGATCTGCGGAACCGGCCGCGATGGCCTTGTGTCCGCCATGGTGTCCCGCCACGGTGACCTCGTCGACGGCGGACCACAGCACGGGCTTGTGGGTCCATTCCTTGTCGAGCGAGTAGTGCGCGGGCGTCGAACCCGCGACCGGCTTGGCCAGGAAGCACAGTCCCGCGATGATCGCCGTGGCGACCACGGGGATCCCGACGAAGATCAGCACTGTCTCAAGAATGCTCACCTGCCAAACGGTAGCCCAGTCGTCCGGCAAAGGTGACATGACCCGCACGAAAAGCCCGCAGGGACCACCCGCTATGCCGCGCCCTCGCCGAGGTACCGCAACCAGATCGGGTCGAGGTCCTTGGTGGCCGCGAGCAGGCGCCAGTGCTGGCCCTTCGGCGGAACCAGCGCGGCGCGCAGCGTCCAGCCGAGTTCGCTGAGCAGTTTGTCGGCCTTGCGGTGGTTGCACGGCGCGCAGCAGGCGACGCAGTTCTCCCAGGAATGACCGCCACCGCGGCTGCGCGGGATCACGTGGTCGATCGTCTCGGCCTTGTCGCCGCAGTAGGCGCAGCGGAAGCGGTCGCGGTGCATCAGCGCGGCGCGGGTCATCGGGATCCTGGCGCGGTACGGCACCCGTACGTAGTTGCGCAGCCGGATCACCGACGGCACCTGCACGGAGCAGCCGGCGGAATGGATCACCTGTCCGAGCGGGTCCTCGTGGACGGCGTCGGCCTTGTCGCAGACCAGCAGCACAACGGCCCGGCGGACAGGAAGTGCGGTGAGTGGCTCGAAGGTGGCGTTGAGAAGCAGCACCCGGCGTTTCACCCAGGCAGGCACCGCGTCCTCACCCGGGATCGAGGGTCTCAGGCCCTCGTCTAACACTTGCAGCGTGGAAGCCCCCGCCCCACGCGTGTCGCGCGGGCCAGTGGGCTCGAGTTGTCGATGCGCTCGCGCGCTCTGTCGGTGCTTCATGCCACCTCCGGAAATGACCCCACCCAGTGGACCACGGATGCGACGTCGACGCACGCCCATTTCGGCACAAAACCTGCAGGACATTCGGTGAACGGCGGGCAACGACGCGGGTGCGGAGACGCGATCCGACCGGCCCGGCGGCACACCCACGCCGGGACGGGCACAATGGTGGGCGCCATGACTGATGCCGAGATGAGCTTTTACGACGCGGTGGGCGGCGCCGAGACGTTCCGCCGCCTGACCGCCCGGTTCTACGAGGAAGTCGCGAAGGACGAGATCGTCCGGCCGCTGTATCCCGAGGAGGACCTCGGTCCGGCCGAACGCCGCATGCGACTGTTTCTCGAGCAGTACTGGGGTGGACCGCGCACCTACTCCGACGAGCGCGGGCACCCCCGACTGCGGCTGCGGCACCAGCCGTTCACGATCGGCCCCCTCGAGCGCGACGCCTGGCTGCGCTGCATGCACATCGCGATCGATTCGATCGACGAGTCGACGCTCGACGCGCAGCACCGCCGCGCGCTGACCGACTACATGGACATGGCCGCCGCGTCGATGGTGAACTCGCCGATCTGACCGCCCCGCGCCACGAGTCGTGATGGTCGGCCGGGTTTGGCACTATGTGAGCTTGTGAGCACTGACGGGGCTGTGAGCACTGCCGAGATCGGGCCGGAGGCCACGGATCCGTGGTGGACGAACGCCGTGTTCTACCAGGTCTACCCACGATCGTTCTCCGACTCGAACGGTGACGGGGTCGGCGATCTGGGCGGCGTCCGCGACCGCCTCGGCTACCTCGAACTGCTCGGGGTGGACGCACTGTGGCTCAGCCCGGTGATGCGATCGCCGATGGCCGACCACGGGTACGACGTCTCGGACCCGCGCGACATCGACCGCCTCTTCGGGGACCTCGCGGTGATGGACGGCCTGATCGCGGAGGCACACGACCGCAAGATCAAGGTCACGATGGACCTGGTCCCCAACCACACGAGCTCGCGGCATCCGTGGTTCGTGGCAGCGCTCGCCGCCGCGCCCGGCAGCCCCGAACGAGCCCGATACATCTTCCGGGACGGTCTCGGCGAGGACGGCTCCGTACCTCCGAACAACTGGCCGTCCATCTTCGGCGGACCGGCCTGGACCCGCGTCACCGAGTCCGACGGCACCCCGGGCCAGTGGTACCTGCACATCTTCGCCCGCGAACAGCCCGACCTGAACTGGGACAACCCGGAGGTCGCCGAGGACCTCGAGCGGACGCTGCGGTTCTGGCTCGAACGGGGCATCGACGGCTTCCGCATCGACGTCGCGCACGGCATGGCCAAACCCGAGGGCCTACCGGACCACGACTGGGACACCAACGAACTGATGCGCAACAGCGACACTGAGCTGCTCGGCAGCGGCGACGACGATCCGCGATTCAACAACCCCGGGGTGCACGCGATCCACCGCGGCATCCGCGCAGTGATGAACGAGTACCCGGGCACCATGTCGGTCGGCGAGATCTGGGTCCGCGACAACGAACGCTTCGGCGAGTACATCCGGCCGGACGAACTGCACCTGGGATTCAACTTCCGGCTCGCGGAGGCCGAGTTCGGGGCGGAGACCGTGCGGGCCGCGATCGAGCACTCGATGGCGGCGGTCGCGGCGGTCGGCGGCACCCCGACGTGGACGCTGTCGAACCACGACGTCGAGCGGGAGGTGACCCGCTACGGCGGTGGTCGGGTCGGCCTGGACCGGGCCCGCGGCATGGCGCTGGTCGAGCTTGCCCTGCCCGGCGCGACCTTCATCTACAACGGCGCCGAACTGGGCCTGCCGAACACCGATCTGCCCGACGACGCGTTGCAGGACCCGGTGTGGGAACGCTCCGGGCACACCGAACGCGGCCGCGACGGCTGCCGGGTACCGATCCCGTGGGAGGGCACCGCGCCGCCGTACGGATTCACCGCCGGCTCCGACACCTGGCTCCCGATGCCGCCTGACTGGGCGCCGCTGACCGTCGAAGCGCAACTCGAGGACCTCGAGTCGACGCTGTCGCTGTACCGGACGGCGATCGAACTGCGGTCACACCGCCCGGAGTTCTCGGGAACCGAGATCGACTGGTACGGAAGCCCGCCCGGCTGCCTGGCCTTCCGGCGCCGGGGCGGGCTGACGTGCGCGCTCAACGCCACCGACGCGCCGATCCCGCTGCCGCCGGGCGAGGTGCTGCTCTCCAGCGCACCACTGGTGGACGGGGCGCTGCCGCCGAACGCCGCGGCCTGGCTGGTCTGAGCCGTCCGTAAGAGCTCGCTGTCCGTCAGAGCACCGAGATCGGGATCTCGCCCCCACGCCGGGCGAAGACGGAGCCGTAGCGCGCGTCGAGCCGCAGCCAGGTCCGGCTCGCACGCACCCGCACGAGCTCGGCCGGATCCACGGCCGCCGTCTCGGTATCCGCACCGGGGACGAATCCCATTGCGGCGAGGGCGAACACGGTCCGCATGCTGACCACGACGTGCTCGCCGCCGCCGTCCACCGCGAGTACCTCCTGCGCGAGCAGCGAGGCGGGTGGGCCCTTCGGCCCGCCGTGCTCGGCGGCGACCTCGGCACCCTGCCTGGCCAGCTCGATCAGCGCCGCGGCGGGCACGTCGTCGACGTGCACGTAGCCCTCGTCCGGAGGCAGCGCGCCCCGCCAGGCCGAGTCCATCGCGTAGCCGGGGTCCACTTCGTCGCCGGCGTGCAACGCCCCCAGCAGCCCGTCGGCCGCGACCACGGTGTCCTGCGGCCGGATCAGGCCCGCCACCACCCGCGCGGCGAGCGCCTCGAATCCCGTTGCCGCCCATGCCACCAGATGTGTGTCGTCGCGTTGGCGCAGCCGCACCACCGCGGCCTCGTCGAGACGAACGGCCCGTGCCAGGAAGGCCGCGAGATTCTCCCGTTCCCCCCGGTCCGCCGTCAGTACCCGGTCACCCACGCTTCCAGCTCTCCAGGTACTCGCGTTCGGGGGCGGTGAGTCGGCGCAGCCGCTGGGTGTCGATGTCGAACGCGGCGATCTGCGTGGACGCGACGATGGCGGGCGCGGATTCCGGGTCGGCCCCACCGGCCCGCACCTCGTATCCGATGGTGAAGTCCACCGCACGCACAGCCTCGATCCACATCAGCACGTCGAGGGGCCCGTCGTCGTGGCGCAACTGACCGCGGTAGCGCACGTGCAGGTCCGCAATGACCGCGCCATTGCGTAGCGACACGGTCGGGCGGTCGTCCTCGAACAGCCACGGAATCCGCGCCTCCTCGAGCAGCGTCACCATCCTGGCGTGGTTGATGTGCTGGAAGACGTCCATGTCCGACCAGCGCACCCCGACCTTGGTGTGGAACCCCACCGCCGCCTCCGTGGCCTCCACCGCTTCGACCTTCACCGCATACCCTCCGATCGGGTGCCCGCTCCGCGCACCATGCTCCGTACCTGCCGCGCCGCCACCGAGAGCGTCGCGAGGTCAAGGGTCCCAGACTCCACGATCTCACCGAGCGCTGCCCGCGCCCTCGCGAGCCGCGACGAGTTCGTCGACTCCCAGTCCTCGATCTTCTCCTCGGCGCTCTCGTACGGTTCACCGGCTACGAGCACATCCGTGGTCAACGACCGCAACGAGCCGTACAGGTCGTCGCGCAGGGCCAGCCGCGCCAGCGAGTGCCATCGGTCGCCGCGTTCGAGACCCGAGATCGCGGTGAGGAACTCGTCGATGCCGAGGTGCTCGTCGAGCGCGTAGTACAGCGTGCCGACCTCGTCATGGTCGCGCTCGGCGATGTCGGCGATGTCGATGATGTCGAGCGCCGGGAACGCATCGAGCATCCCGTAGACCCGGCGTGCCAGTTCGCGCGGACAGCCGCGCTCGAGAACCGGCGCCATCCGGCGGTCGATCTCGGTCAGGTGGTGGCCACGCAGCCACCCCTGAACCTGCGGCATCAGCGTACGGACGCGGGCCGCGTACCGGTTGATCTCGGCGCCCACCGCGATCGGTTGCGGCCGGTTCGAGAGCAGCCAGCGCGACGCCCGGTCCAACATCCGCCGCGATTCGAGCACCAACTCGTCCGCGACCGACGCGGCCACCGGCGCCTCGCGGATCTCGGACCAGACCGAACGCAGGTCGAAGATCTCGGTCGCGGCGGTGAACGCCCGAATCGAGTCGGTGCTGCCGGCTCCCGTCTCCTCGGCCAGCCGGTACGCGTAGCTGATACCGCCGAAGTCGATCGCCTCGTTGACGAGCATGGTCGCCACGATCTGCCTGCGCAGCCGGTGCGTTCGGATCTGCGGTGCGAACCGCTCGCGCAGCGGCCGCGGGAAGTAGCGGGGCAACCGGGTCGCGTACGTGTCGCTGTCGGGCAGCTCGCTGGCCAGCAGGTCGTCCTTGAGCGCGAGCTTGACGTGCGCGAGCAGCGTCGCGATCTCCGGCGACGTGAGGCCCCGGCCCTCCTCCCTGCGCAGCTCGATCTCCGCGGGAGTGGGCAGCACGTCGAGCTCGCGGTCCAGTCCCCTGGTGCGCTCGAGGTCCGCCAGCTGCCGGGCGTGAACGCCCAGCATCCCGACGGCATCGGCGCGCGAGGTGCCCATCAGATTGTTCTGGTCGATGTTGTCACGCAGCACCAGTCGCGAGACCTCGTCCGTCATCGACGCGAGCAGCTCATTGCGATCCGGGCGCGCGAGTTCGCCTGCGCTGACGGCGGTGTCGAGAAGGATCTTGATGTTGACCTCGTGGTCGGAGCAGTCGACACCCGCCGAGTTGTCCATCGCGTCGGTGTTGATCCGGCCACCGGACAGGTCGTACTCGACCCGCCCGCGGGACGTCACACCGAGGTTCCCGCCCTCACCGATCACCTTGGCGCGCACCTCGTTGCCGTTCACCCGGACGGTGTCGTTCGACTTGTCGCCGACGTCCGCCTGCGATTCGCTGCTCGCCTTGACGTAGGTGCCGATGCCGCCGTTCCACAGCAGGTCCACGGGCGCTCGCAGGATGGCGCGGACGAGTTCGGGCGGGGACAGTTCGGTCACGGACTCGTCGAGGCCCAGCGCAGACCGGGCCTGCGCGGCGATCGGAACCGACTTCACCGACCGCTCCCACACTCCGCCGCCCGCACTGATCAGCGAACGGTCGTAGTCCGCCCACGACGAACGGGGCAGCCGGAACAGGCGCTCACGCTCCGCGAACGACCGTCCCGCAACCGGATTCGGGTCCAGGAAGACGTGCCGGTGGTCGAAGGCGGCGACCAGTCGGATGTGCGGGCTCAGCAGCATGCCGTTGCCGAACACGTCGCCGCTCATGTCGCCGACCCCGACCACGGTGAAGTCGTCGGCCGAGGGATCGAGGCCCATCTCCCGGAAGTGCCGCTTGACCGACTCCCAGGCTCCCTTGGCGGTGATGCCCATCGCCTTGTGGTCGTAGCCGATGGAGCCGCCGGAGGCGAACGCGTCACCGAGCCAGTAACGGTACTGCGCGGCAACCTCGTTCGCGAGGTCGGAGAAGGACGCGGTGCCCTTGTCCGCCGCGACGACCAGGTACGTGTCGTCGCCGTCCCGGCGGATCACCCGCTCCGGCGGCAGCACTGCCCCGGTGCCGGGATCGACGTTGTCGGTGACGTCGAGCAGTCCGGAGATGAACAGCCGGTAGCACGCCTGACCCTCGGCGAGCGCGGCCTGCCGGTCCGCCGCCGGGTCACCGGTCGGTTGCGGTGGGCGCTTGACGACGAATCCGCCCTTGGCCCCGACCGGGACGATCACGGCGTTCTTCACCGCCTGCGCCTTCACCAGGCCGAGGACCTCGGTCCGGAAGTCCTCCCGGCGGTCCGACCAGCGCAGCCCGCCACGGGCGACCGCGCCGAACCGCAGATGCACGCCCTCGACCCGAGGAGAGTAGGCGAAGACCTCGAAACGCGGACGCGGACGGGGCAGTTCGGCGATCTGCCCCGGATCGAGTTTGAACACCAGGACATCGCGATGGCCGTCGTCGGGGCCGGTGACGTAGGCATTGGTACGCAGCGTCGCCAGGACCAGCGAGAGCATTCCGCGCAGGATCCGGTCCGCGTCGAGGCTGATGATCTCCTTGATCTGCGCCCCCAACTCCCCGACCAGATGCTCGGCCCGTTCGGCAGAGGCCACATCCGGGTCGAAGATGGCAGTGAACAGCTCGACCAGCAACCGCGCGGTGTGGGCGTGCTCGAGCAGCACGCCCTCGATGTGGAACTGACTGTAAGGAAATCCGGCCTGGCGCAGGTACTTCGCGTACGCACGCAGCACCACGGCCTGACGCCATTCGAGCCGCGAGCGCAGCACGAGTTCGTTGAACTTGTCGGGCTCGGAGCGGCCGAACCAGACCGCGGTGAAGGCGTCCGTGAAACGGCGGTGCAGCGCACGGGCCTCCTCCGACTCCGCGATGTCCTCGGCCTCGCCGATCTCGCGGTCCAGGTTCTCCTCGACGGCGGCGTCGATCAGTTCGGGCGCTGCGGACAACCCGAAATCGTAGATCCAGCAGGTGGTCCCGTCCGGTCGGCAGACGGAATAGGGCCGTTCGTCGATCACCTCGACGCCGAGGCTCTGCAGCACCGGCAGCACCTGACTGAGTGAGACCCCCTCCCCGCAGATGTACAGGGTGAAGCGCCACTCCCCGGGCGGTGCATTGCGCCAGCGGTACAACTCGAGGTCGATCTCGTCGGCGCCGAGGACCTCGAGCCGGGCGATGTCGCGAACGGCGCGAGCCGCGCCGAAGTCCTCCTTGTAGCTCTCCGGGAACGCGGCGGCGTACCGCTGCGCGGTCAGCGTGCTCACCAGCGGTTCGGCCGCTGCCACGTCCGTCAGGTCGTCGTCCCAGGACCGACTGGCCGCCGCGAGCAGCGACTCGATCCGGTCCCGATTCGCGGACGAGGTGTCGATGATGGCGGCATCACCGTCGGCCGGATTTCGGATCGTGAAATGCACCATGGCAAGGTCGGATTCGGTGACCCTGGCGCCGTACTCGAGTGTCCCGCCGCCGAGCTCGCGCAGCAGGATGGCCTGCATCGCCAGGCGCGCCCTGGTGTTGTACCGGTCCCGTGGGAGATACACCAGTGCGGAGACGAAGTGTCCCGCGTGGTCGTGGCGCAGGAACAGCCGAGCCTGCCTGCGCACACCGATGGCCAGGACCGCGGTGACCGTCTCGAACAGGGCGTCCGCGTCGATGGAGAACAGTTCCGTGCGCGGGAATGACTGGATCACCTCCAGCATCGCCTGCCCGGAGAACGAGTGCAGCTCGAACCCTGCGCGCTCGATGACCGCCCGCGCCCGCCCGGAGATCACCGGGATGTCGAGGACGTTCTCGTGCAGGGCGGTCACCGTGAACACCCCGAGAAAGCGGTGTTCTCCGGTGATCCGGCCGTCGTGACCCACCTCGGTGACGGCCACGAACGAGGGGTACACCGAACGGTGCACGGTGGCGGGCATCGGCCCCTGCGCGAAGGTGAGCAACGGCCTGTCGGTGCCGAATTCCGGTGCCGGAAGGTCAATTCGATGATCGGTCCGGGTCTTCGCCCCGAGCACCCCGAGACCACTGTCCGCGACGATGTGCGCGGCGGGGGTGCCGTGCACCCCCGGGTCCCCGAACTCGTAGCGGCGATACCCGAGCAACGCGAAGTTGCCGGCGGCGAGCCAGCGCAGCAACGCAGCGCACTCCCGCATCTCCCGCTCGGGGTAGCCGCTGTCACCCCGATCGGCGAGCTCCTCGAGTTGTTCGGCGAGCGAGGCCTGGGTGTAGCGCATCGCCTCGGTGTCCGAGATGACATGTCGCACATCGGCGAGCACGTCCTGCACGGCGCCGGCGATCGTGTCGAACTGCGCGGGGTCGGTCGCCGGATGCAGTTGCAGGTGCATCCACGACTCCGACCGCGTCGACCGCTCGTGCTGGCCGCCGTCGACCAGGACGTCGACCAGGTCACCGCCGTCGTCGCGCTGCACGCGCAGCACCGGGTGCACGATCTCGACGACGGTGACACCGAGCCGGGACAGCATCGCGGTCACCGATTCCACGAGCATCGGCATGTCGTCGGTGACCACCTGCACCGCAGGGGCCCCGACCGTCGGCACGCACACACGCGACACCGAATGCTCGGCCGGCCTGTGCAGAGCGAAGGTCAGGTGCTCGCCGAACGCGGCCGTCGCGACGTCGGTGATGGCACCACCGGTCCACGCGAAATCGGTGTTCCGGAAGTAGGCGGCGGCGACCTCCGACAGGTGTGCGGCGAGCCCGGTGGGCAGGCTCGCCGTCCACGCCGCGTCGAATCGGTCGGCGGATACGGTCATCTCGCGGTTCACCCCCTGGTCGATACGACAGGTGTGCCCCCGAGCCTAACCGCGGCAGGACCGAGACAGCTTCATATGCGCCCGAGGCTTCGCCCGAGAGGTTGCCAACCGCAGACCTACAGCGCGGCCCCCGCCGGCACGTACTGCGACAGCAGCTCGCGGGTGCGCTCGCCCAACGGAACCGACTTCTCGGTCTTCGGATCGAAGCCGACCATCACGCCGTCCGCGGCCACGCAGACCGCGCCGTGCCGGTCACGCATCACGTGCCGCACGGTGAACGACGAGTTCCCGACGCGCAGGATGCTCACCTCGACGGTGAGCGGTCCGGTCGCGTCGGTCACCGGACGCAGGTAGTCGAACTCCATCCGCCGCACCACCATCGGGGCGGGCGGCGCGCCCACCCCGATGATGCAGTCGCGGAAGAACCTGGTCCGGGCCTCCTGCGCGTACTCGGCGTACAGCACGTTGTTCACGTGGCCGAGGCGATCGGAATCGCCCCAGCGCACCTGGACTTCACAGGAGTACGTCTTGTCCGACACTCGGTCAGTCCCGGGTGAGCTTGCGGTGCGTGACCCGGTGCGGGCGGGCCGCGTCGGCGCCGAGCCGGGCGACCTTGTTCTCCTCGTAGGCCTCGAAGTTGCCCTCGAACCAGTACCAGGCCGCCTCGTTGTCGCCGAACGCGCCCTCCCACGCCAGGATGTGCGTGCAGGTCCGGTCCAGGAACCAGCGGTCGTGGGAGATCACCACGGCGCAGCCGGGGAAGTCCTGCAGCGCGTTCTCGAGGGAGCTGAGGGTCTCGACGTCGAGGTCGTTGGTCGGCTCGTCGAGCAGGATCAGGTTGCCGCCCTCCTTGAGGGTCAGCGCCAGGTTCAGTCGGTTGCGCTCACCACCGGAGAGCACACCGGCCGGCTTCTGCTGGTCCGGGCCCTTGAACCCGAACGCGGAGACGTAGGCGCGCGACGGCATCTCGTTCTGGCCGACCTCGATGTAGTCGAGCCCGTCGGAGACCGTCTCCCACACCGTCTTCTTCGGGTCGATGTTCGCGCGGGTCTGGTCGACGTAGCTGAGCTTGACCGTCTCGCCGACCTTCACGGTGCCCGAGTCCGGCTCCTCGAGCCCGACGATGGTCTTGAACAGTGTCGTCTTGCCGACGCCGTTGGGACCGATGACGCCGACGATGCCGTTGCGGGGCAGCGTGAAGGACAGGTCCTTGATCAGCAGGCGGCCTTCGAAGCCCTTGTCCAGGTTGTCCACCTCGACCACCACGTTGCCGAGGCGCGGCGGGGTCGGGATCTGGATCTCCTCGAAGTCGAGCTTGCGGTGCTTCTCGGCCTCCGTGACCATCTCGTCGTAGCGGTCGAGGCGGGCCTTGTTCTTCGCCTGCCGGGCCTTGGCGCCGGAGCGGACCCAGGCGAGCTCCTCCTTGAGGCGCTTCTGCAGCTTCTGGTCCTTCTTGCCCTGCACCTCGAGCCGGTCGGCCTTCTGCTCCAGGTAGGTGGAGTAGTTGCCCTCGTACGGGTAGAGCCGGCCGCGGTCGACCTCACAGATCCACTGCGCGACGTGGTCGAGGAAGTAGCGATCGTGGGTGACGGCCAGGATGGCGCCGGGGTAGGCGGCCAGGTGCTGCTCGAGCCAGAGCACCGACTCGGCGTCGAGGTGGTTGGTCGGCTCGTCGAGCAGCAGCAGGTCGGGCTTGCTCAGCAGCAGCCGGCACAGCGCGATGCGACGCTTCTCGCCGCCGGACAGGTGCGTGACCGGCTCGTCGGCCGGCGGGCAGCGCAGGGCGTCCATGGCCTGCTCGATCTGGGAGTCGACCTCCCAGGCGTCAGCGTGGTCGAGCTTCTCCTGGAGTTCGCCCATCTCTTCCATGAGCTCGTCGGAGTAGTCGGTGGCCATCAGCTCGGCGATCTCGTTGTAGCGCTTGAGCTGCACCATCGTGTCGCCGAGGCCCTCCTCGACGTTCTCGCGGGCGGTCTTGGTCTCGTCGAGATGCGGCTCCTGCATCAGGATGCCGACCGAGGCGCCGGGGGCGAGGAACGCCTCACCGTTGCCCGGCTGGTCGAGGCCGGCCATGATCTTGAGGATGGAGGATTTACCCGCACCGTTCGGGCCGACGACACCGATCTTCGCGCCCGGGTAGAAGCTCATCGTGACGTCATCGAGGATGACCTTGTCGCCGTGCGCCTTGCGCACCTTCTTCATCGTGTAAATGAACTCCGCCATGGGCACCAGAGTATCGGCAGACGTGGCGGCGCCCCAATCCACGCCGCCGCAGGCGCCCGTCGACGCGCCGCAGGTCAGATGTGCGCGCGAGCGAACGCGATCGCGTCGGGCAACGACTGCGTCAGGGAGACCTGGTGGTCACTCCGGTAGGAGCGGACCGTGACGTCCTGCCCGTTGCCGTAGAGGTCGGCCCGCCAGCTTCGCACCCAGCGGGTACGGCACCGGTGTCATGGTGTGGTCACCGCCGCGAGGCGGCTCGAAACGTCAGCGGCCGAACAGCGACCGCACGAACGTCGAGGTGTCGGGCAAGGCCTGGAAAACCGAGTCGCCGTGGTTGCCCGGGTAGGGCCGGAACGTGACCGGCTGGCCGGCGACCTGGAGGTCGAGCGCGAGCTTCGCGCCGAGCGGGAAGGGGACCGTCTGATCGGTCAGGCCGTGCCCGACGAACACCGGCCGGTCGTAGCCGGTGGTGGGGACCGCGAGGTAGTCGCGCAGGGCCGAGCGGACCTGCTCGTTGTCGAGGGGACGACTGAGCATCTCGCCGACCCCGAGGGTTCCCGCGTGCTTGAGGAGCGGAACGAAGCACATCGTCTCCGAGGCCTTGACCAGCTCGCGGCCGGCCGGGGTGAGGTAGTCGTCGATAGGCAGGTCCGGTCGTGCCACCTTCAGTCCGTCGATCACGTACGCCGCGAAGGCGGTCAGGCCGTTCAGACCCAGGTTGGGGAATCCCGGCCCGCCGAACGGGAACAGCTGTTCGAGGTTCGCCGGGGTTCCCGTGGCGACGGCGCCTCGGTAGTCCAGCTCCGGCGCGTAACTGGTCGCCTCGTGCGCAGCGAACATCACTGCGTGGCCGCCCTGCGAGTGCCCGAAAGCCACCCAGGACTTCGACAGCGACGGGGTGACCGCCCGGGCCGCGCGGACCATGTCGATCACGGCCCGACCCTCGCTACGACCGTGCAGGTACGCGTGCTCGCCCTCGGTGCCGAGTCCGACGTAGTCGGTGGCCACCACCGCGTAACCCTGCGCCAACCACGCGGAAATGTAGTCGCGGGTGAGCGGTGTGACATCGTACCCCGACGAGGGCGCGCAGTCGTCACCGACACCGGTGGTCCCGTGCGCCCACGACATCACCGGCCAGCCGCCCGGCGGCGGCGTGCCCTCGGGCAGGTACACCGCGCCCGCGCTGCGTGCCGGCGTGCCGGTCGGGCCCTCCGTCCAGTACACGAGCCGGTAGCTGTCCGCGGTGTCCGGCAGCTCCGCGATCGGGGCCAGCGCCCCACGTGAGACCACCACTCCCGGACCGGTGTCAGCCTCCTGGGCCACCGCGGGGACAGGGGCGACGACCACGGCGAACGCGAGGCCCAGCGGAACCGCCGCGACAATCCACCGCCGAACCCGGTGCAGCACACCGATTGTCGATCCGGATTCGGTGGGCGTGTTCACAGTCGTCTCTCGCACGCGTCCTGTTCTACCGCACCGGCTCGCCGAATTGTCGACTTCTGTGACACCCGGTGCCACGGGTCGACTACTGCATGACGCGCTGGACGAAGGGCACTGAGTCCTCGAACGAGGCCGCCGGGGTGCCCATGTGGTCCGCGCCGGCGTATGTCCGGAAGGTGAGGTCGGTGCCGGACGCCGCGAGTTCACCGGCGAACGCCAGCGTCAACGGGATCGGTACCACCAGGTCGCCAACGCCCTGACCGAGGAAGACCGGCCTGTCGTAGCCGGAGGTCGGGATGCCCAGATACTCCGTCATCGCCCCGCGCATCTCGTCGGTCCCGAGCGGCCGAGCGAACAGGTCGCCCACCGAGACCCCGACCACGTGCTGACCGAACGGCACCGTGCACATCTGCTCGGCGAGTGCGGCCAGCTCGCGCCCCTTCGGGGACAGGTACTGGTCGACTTTCAGCTCCGGCCGCGCATCGCGCATGCCGATCATGGTGAACAGCATGAACTTCGTGAGCCCGACCAGACCGAGGTCGGGGATTCCCGGGCCGGCCAGCGGGAACAGCCGGTCCAGGTTCGACGGGACACCCATGGCGACCGCGCCGCGGTAGTCCAATTCGGGCGCGTACGCGGTGGCCAGCCGGGCGGTGAGCATCGAGGCCTGCCCGCCCTGCGACAGCCCGGCGACCACCCACTTCGGCGAGAGGTCCGGGACCACGGACCTGGAGGCCCGGACCATGTCGATCACATTGTGAGCGGCGGCCACCCCGTCGAGGTAGGCGAGCCGCCCCGGCGTGCCGAGCCCGACGTAGTCGGTGGCAACCACCGCGTAGCCGCGGGCCAACCAGCGCGCGAGATAGTCGGCCTCCGCGGCGGTCTCCCCCGCGAGCGACGGCGCGCACGACTGCGCTACACCGACGGTGCCGTGCGCGTACGAGACCACCGGCCAGCCGCCCGCGGGGACCGGGCCCGCGGGCACGTGGATCGCACCGCTGCTCACCGTCGGCGCACCGTTGTGGTCGGTGCTGCGGTAGGTGACGCGGTACTCGCGGTCCGCGCCGGGGATCGACGCGACCGGCGCGAGATCCGACGTCGACAGCACCTCGCCGCGATCCACCGGTCCGGCGAGCGCAGGCATCCCGACCATCGAAATGATCGCGACGCCGACGGCAGCGACTAGTACCCGGATCCTGGTGTGCGGCATCGCGATCGTCTCTCCCACTGTGTTGACGGAATGACCCTGTCTACCGCACGGCGCCTCGGATGCGGCGGCTTATCCCATCACCCGGTCGACGAACCTCGTCGAGTCCGCGAACGAGGCGGCGAGCGTCTCCACGTGCCCGGTCCCCGGGTAGGCGACGAACGTGAGATCGGTCCCTGCCCGTTCGAGGTCCGCGGCAAGTGCGAGGGTCAGCGGAATCGGCACGGTCACGTCGTCGAGCCCATGCCCGACGAACAGCGGCCGGTCGTACCCGTCGGTCGGCACCGCGAGGTAGTCCGTGAGCGCGCTGCGCATCTCGGGATTGTCGAGCGGCCGGGAGAACAACCGTCCGACCGAGATGCCGTCGACCTCGCGACCGAGTTGGGGCGAGCACAACTGCTCGGCCCTGGCCGCCAGTTCGAGCCCCAGCGGGGACAGGTACTGGTCGATGTCGAGGTCCGGACGCGCGGCCCGCAATCCGACGACCGCGAACAGTCCGAAGGTGGTCAGTCCTCGTATCCCCACGTCCGGGAAGCCCGGTCCACCCAGCGGGAACAGCTTCTCGAGATTCGCGGGCGCCCCGAGAGCGACCGCGCCCCGGTAGTCGAGGTCGGGCGCATACCGCGTCGCCTCGTGCGCGGTGAGCAGCGCCGCCTGCCCGCCCTCGGACAACCCGACCACCACCCACCTGGGTGCCAGATCGGGCTCGACCGCACGGCCGGCCCGCACCATGTCGATCACGCTGTGTGCGGCGGCGCGGCCGTCGAGGTACGGCAGGACCCCGGGCGTGCCGAGGCCGAGGTAGTCGGTGACCACCACCGCGTACCCGCGGTTCAGCCATCGCCCGAGGTAGTCCGCCTCGGGTTCGTACAGGCCCGCGCTCGAGGGTGCGCACTGGTCGGCGACCCCGATCGTTCCGTGCGCGTAGGACACCACGGGCCAGCCGCCCACGGGCGGGCGACCCGGTGGCAGGTACAGCGCCCCGGTACTGGTCGCGGGCGCGCCGACGTGGTCGGTGGTGGCATAGGTGATCCGCTGGGCCTGCCCGGCGCCGGGCAGCCAGCGCTCCCGAGGCATGTCCTCCGAGGAGATCACCGACCCGGGTGGAGCCGGTGCCGCGGTCGCGGTGACGGGCAGTCCCGTCACCGCGCCGAGCACCGCCACTACCGTCACGAACAGCGCCGAGACTCTCGTGCGCAGCATTGCGCTCGCCTCCCCAACATTGCCGGTCGGCTGTCACAACCGTAGGCCTGTACCGGGTCGCGCCGAGGTGGTTTCGGCCTGTCACTCAGCCGACCGAGACCGCCTCGAACACGCTCTCGGTGGCCGCGTCGGGCGCCGGCTCGGCATCCGGGTCCGGCGAAGTCGCGTCGGGGTCCTCCCCCTGACCGGTCCCCGGCTCCTGACCCGACTGTCCGGCGCGCGCGGACCGGTCGAGCTTCGCGATGCACCGCGCGAGGTCCGGCCCCAGCGCGCTGGCCCGCATTTCGAGATCGGAGCGGTCCACGCCCTCGCGGGTCGTGTACTCGTTGGTGCGCAGCTGCCCGTACGCGATGATCGGGTCGCCCTTCATCAACGTCGCACCGACGCCGGCGACGAGGCGTCGCCAGCAACTGACCGTCAGGTACAGGGTGCCGCCGTCGGTCCACTCGCCGGTGGACTGGTCGCGGCGCCGGGTATTACTGGCCATCCGGAAGCTGATCACCTCCTCACCGGAGTTGGTGAGCCGCTTTGCCGGGATGGTGATGACGGTGCCGACCACCGCCGTGTGCGTCTCGTACATGTTCCGCCCCTTTGCATCCGGTGGACCCGAGGGCCCCTCGACTGCAAGCCTCCATCGGGCACCCACCGGATTCCAGGGTCGCGGCGAATCTGTGGACAACCACGCGACTACTCCACAGGCGACGCGAAAACCGGTGCGCGGAGCCGTCGTTCGTCGGAGGGTCGTGCTATGCGCCGGGACGGCGCGTCACCGACCCGGCGAGGGCTCGTGCGTAGGCCTCGAGCCGCTCACTCGAGTACGTCACGGGGTCGCTGACCGCGAGCCTGCCGAGCATCTCTGCGAACGAGAGCATCGTGTGCGCCAGCAGCTCCGGATCCAGTCCCGCGAGGTTCGGCTCGAGTGCGATCCCTGCTCGCGCGAGGCCCTCGGCACGGGCCAGCACGGTGGACCTGGAGGCGCGCAGATGCTCGCGATATTCGCTCGGCGCCTGGTCGGGAGCGGTGAGGATCAGCCGCCACCGGGTGGGATTCGCGAGTACCACACCGACGAACGCGGACACGGTGCCCGCGTACGCGGCGGACGGCCCGAGGACGCTCAGGTCCGTCGGCATGGTCGCGAGGACCTGATCGAGAGCGCGGTCGTTCTCGCGATCGAGTAGCGCAGCGACCAGCTCGGCCCTGGTGCGAAAGACTGTGTACAACACCGGTTTACCCACACCGGCTTCGGCAGCGACGGCCTCCATGCCGAGCTCGTGCAGGCCCACCCTACGCGTCACCGCGAACGCGGCGTCGAGCAACTGCTCGCGTCGCTCTTCGGGCGGCAGCCGCGGGGCGTACCTGCGGCGAGGCCGCCCAGCTGCGGTCGTGTCCGCCTCCGTCATCCATCCACCTCCATGTCCAGCCTACGGTTTCCCCGACCACGATCCCGGCACTGCCCCAACCAATGCTACGGAACCGTTGTATTCACGACCCGCAATTGCTACGGTCTCGTTGTATTCACTGCGAGGGTGGTACACGACCGCCCGAGGATCGAGGGAGACGACATGACGGCGATAGAGGACGGGACGTCCACCCGCATGCTCGCCGAGCGGGGATGGCCGTTCGACGCTGCTCGCCGACGCGAGGACCAAGGCTTCTTCGGACCCGGATCGCCGACCTGGAAGGTGTGGACCAACCCGACCGCCCTGCTCGGGTTCCAACGTGCGGTCACCCTCGAGCACTTCGACCCCTTCCTCACCGCCGCGGTCGCCGATGCGAAGGGGATCTATCTCGACCCACGCGGACGTCTGGACGGCACCCTCTCCTACTTCCTCATCGTGGCGGTCGGCGACAGCCGCTCGGCGATCGAGACGTCCGAACTGTTGATGCGCGTGCACACCAAGGCCACCGGGATCGAACCGATCAGCGGAAAGCGATACAGCGCCAACAGTCCCGAGAGTCAATTGTGGATCCACGTCACCGGGTGGCATTCGGTACTCAAGAGCTACGAGAGGTTCGGGCCCGGACCACTGGCACCGGAGGAGGAGGACCGCTACTGGGCCGACTGCGTCGTCGCCGCCGAACTGCAGACCTGCAGGGTCGAAGACGTCCCGCGTTCGCGCGAGCAGGTACGCGAATACTTCGCCGAGGTACGGTCGCGGCTCTGTGTCAGTGAACCGGCCGTCGAAGCCATGCACTACCTGCTGCGCACCAGGGGTGGGCGGGGCCGGTGGCCGCTGTGGGCGATGAGCCGGCTGATGGCGCCCGCCACCGTTTCGACGCTGCCCGACTGGATGCGCCGGCTCGGCGACTTCGACCAGCCCGCACTGGTCGACCGGGCGGTCGCCCCACTGACCCGCGCCGTCGTGCGGGCCGCCAGCAATCCAAGGGTCGAACTGGCGGTGATCAAACACCTACTCCCGATGACGCACGCGGTGCTCGATCAACACTTCAACGGGCAGGACCCGGTGCACACACAGACCGTGACGCCGGCGCAGGCCCGCGACAGGGCCGCCCTCGCCGCCATGCCCTCAGGTCATTGACCCTCTCGATCCCGCCGCGCGAGTTCGGCGAACATCGCGTTGTGCGAGGCGAGTTCGGCGTCGTCGTCGCGGTCGGCAGCGCGGTCCACCCGCTTGGCCGTCTTCTGGTCGGCCCGCGACCACTGCACCAGCAGCGCCAGCATCACGAGCACCAGTGGGATCTCGCCGGTCGCCCACGCGATGCCGCCGCCGAGCCGCTGATCGCCGATCAGATCGTCGTTCCAGCCGAGCGCGAGCGATCGGTAGTACCAGCCGCCCATGACTTCGCCCATGCTCATCAGCGCGATGCCGAAGAACGCGTGGAACGGCAGTGAGCCGAAGACCATGGCGAGCTTGGTGATCGGGGTGAGATTCCGCGGGGCGGGGTCGATGCCGATGACCACCCAGTAGAAGAGGTACCCACTGAGGATGAAGTGCAGGTTCATCAGCAGGTGAGCGCCGTGCGAGTCCAGCGTCGCACCGAAGATCCCGCCGAGGTACAGCGCGTAGAAGCCACCGACGAACAGCACCGACGCGACCAGCGGGTGGGTGAGGAACCGGGAGACCGGGCTGTGCAGCGCGGCGAGCAGCCACTCGCGCGGTCCCGGCACTCCGGTCGGTCCGGCGGGCTTGAGGGCGCGCAGCGCGAGGGTCATCGGACCGCCGAGCACCAGTAGCACCGGGGCGAGCATGGACAGCGCCATGTGCGCGCCCATGTGCACGCTGAACACCGCGGGCGAGTACCGGCCGAGGCCAGAGGACGTCGCGACGAGCAGGGTCGCGCAGCCGAGCACCCACGCGATCGTCCGGCCGATCGGCCAGCTGTCGCCACGCTTGCGCAGGCGGCGCACACCGATCACGTAGACCACGGCCGCGACGATCGCGGCGGTCCCGAAGATCAGGTCGAAACGCCAGTCGAAGGCAAGCCGCGCCAAGGTGGGGGGGCCGTCCAGGTTGTAGCCCAACTGCACCTCGGCCGGGGTGGGCTGCAGGTCCTCCGGCGGCGGCGGGGTGCGGCCGAGGCCGACGGCGATACCTATGGTCGCGGCGAACACGAGCGCCTCGGCGCCCGCGAACCGGATCAGCGCGCCGCGCGAGGTGGGGTCGGCGGCCAGCGCGGGCAGCGCTCGGCGACGCTGTGCGAATCCGAACACGCCGAGCACCACCAGCGCGACCGTCTTCGCGACGAGCAGCCAGCCGTACGTGCTGGTGAACAGCTCGGCGATCGGCAGTCGGACCAGGCCGTTGAGCACGCCGGAGATCGCCATGATCACGAACGCGACGATCGCCAGCGCGGAGAATCGGCGGGCCGCGACGTCGGTGTACGCGCCACGCCGCCGTGCGTGTGCGAGCAGCGCGATCAGTCCGCCCGCCCACAGCGACGCCGCGATGAGGTGCCAGAGCAGGCTGTTGGTCGCGAGGTCGTGCGAGCCGCCCGCCGACGAGTGCCCGGACAGTCCGAGCGGGATCAGGGTCGCGATCCCGAGCAGCAGCAGCACCGGAGTCCACCCCCAGCGCAGCACCAGCCGGGTGCCGACCGCGAGGAGCACCGCCAGGATCGCGGTGTTGCGCCAGGCGCCCGCGAGCTCGATCTGCGGGATGGCCTTCCAGAGGTTCTGCGGCTGCAGGGCGGTGCCCAGCGGCTGCCCCGACGTGTCCGAGACCGTCAGCGGAACGAGCACGATGGCGCAGGCTGCCCAGACGATCGCGGCGTGCGAGGCGATCCGCACCGCACGGTAGCCGTCAACGTCGAGGACGCCGTTGCGTTGCGGTGGCACCAGGAATGCAGCCAGCAGCAGCGAACCGATCGCGATGACGGCGGCGACCTCACCGATCCCCTTGACCGCCGGCAGTCCGTAGGTGGTGAGCGGGCCCGGGTCCGGGATGCCGAGGCGGATCAGCGCCTCCGAGGCGGTCAGCCCGACGACGATCGCCGCGACCAGGCCGGCGATGATCCCGAGAGTGACGAAGACGGGAACCGAGGACTCCCCTGCCTTGCGGGTCTGCGGCGTGTCGGAGGGGGCGAGCTCGGGTGTTGCCATAGCTACCAGGGTAGGAGGCCCGCGCCGATGCGGTTCGGTCAGGTTCGAAGCGCCCGCCCTCGCGCCTGGCCGGAACCACCCCCGCGAGCCGGTAGACTTCTGAGCCGATCCCCCGCGGATCATGCCTCCGTAGCTCAGTTGGATAGAGCAAGAGCCTTCTAATCTCTAGGTCGCAGGTTCGATTCCTGCCGGGGGCACCAAAACGTGCTGTTTCAAACCTTCGTCGCGAGACGAGGGTTTTTTGTTGTCTCGACTAAGGATGTCAGTAAGGGAAGGCGCACCTTCGTCGCGGCTGTTCGTCGCGAGCGATTCGGCGTAACGCCGGGCCGAGCTCGCAATCTCCCCGCCCATCAAAGTCGAAAACGGTTCGCTCAGCTCAACGCGTACTTGGTCGTCGTCAACGAAGATGCGTTCGAAGAAAGCCTGGTTGTAGAGCCTGCGGACGTGATGGCCAGCAACCAGGTAGCCCTTGTAGCAGTTGCTGGCGTAGGCCAGTGCGGTCCGCAGGTTCTGTTCGATGGTTTCGAACTCGACGCCGGTGACCACAAGCCGGTCCTCGATGTTGGCGAGGTGCCGGGCAATCCGATCCTGTTCGGTCTTGAGCAGGTCAAGCGGCACTGCACCGGCGTAGTGCGCTTGCAGTAGTCGGGCGCGTTCGTTGGTCAGTCGCTCCTTCTGTGTGGTCAGGTCGCGCTGCTCAGCCTCAGCGCTGTCGCGCGTCGATTGCAGATCTTGGCGGAGCATGGCCTCGACCTGGCCTCGGATTTCAGGAGCGAGCTGGACGGTGCGGTAGACGTCTTCGACGAGTTCCTCGACGACATCGATCAACACCGCCTTTCGCGTGCAGCCGTTGACCTTCTGATGGCGACCCATGCAGATGAAGTACGGGTAGACAGTTCCGTATCGATTCTTGGACATCGTGACGATTAGCCGACTACCGCAGCCGCCGCAAAAGACGCTGGACTTGAGATAGTGCGGGTGCTCGCGCTGCTTCTCCCCCGTGGCGTGCGAGCTGAGCACGTCTTGCACGCGCGCCCAGGTGACCTCGTCGATCAGCGGCAGATGGCGCCCCGGATAGTTGACCCCGCGGTAGGTGACATCACCCTTGTAGTACGGCGTGGTCAGGATCTTGTGGAGTGAGTTGAACTTGATCGGCGAGGCTGGCCGCTTCGGGGTCGGCACTGTCGTCAAGCCTCGATCTTCGAGCGCGGCGGTGAGTGATTTCAGTGTCCAGTCACCAGTGGCATATGCCTGAAAGGCCCAGGTGATCAGCGGCGCGCGCTCCGGGTCGACGGCCACCGTCCGAACTTCGCGTCCGTCGGGATTCAGCGCACCGACGTTGCGGTAGCCGAGTGGCGCTTTGCCGGGCGTGCCGCCGGTCTTGGCCTTTTGTTCCATGCCCTTGTTGACCTCAGCGGCGAGGTTCCGGGAGTAGAACTCGGCGATCGAACTCATGATGCCGTGCAGCAACATGCCCGAGGCTGTCTCGTCGATGTTCTCGGTCGCCGAGACAAGCGTGGCTCCGGCGTTGCGCAAGGCGAGGTTGATTTCGACGTCGTCAACGCGGTTGCGCGCCAGGCGGTCGACCTTATGGACGATCACGAAGTCGATCTGATTCGCCTTGACGTGGGCGAGCATCCTCTTGAGCTCCGGGCGGTCCGCCGACCGCGCTGACTCGCCTCGGTCGACAAACTCCTCAATCACTACCGCACCGATTGAGGCCGCCTTACGACGGTTCGCGTCACGCTGCGCCGGGATCGAGTAACCCTCGGGGTCGCCGTCGCGCTCGGCCTGCTCCTTGGTAGAGACCCGAATGTAGGACACCGCAGCCTTTGCTTCTGTGGCTTCTATCTGTGCTGCGGTTGCGGTCATGACCAAGCTCCTTGCAATCTGCGGACGGTGCGGTAGTAGGTGCGAAAGCGCGGTGCCGCGCAGCGGGCGGTTCGTTTGACCAGCCCGGTTTGGGCCAGTCGAACGGTGATGGCCTGTTCGGACACTTGGAAGTAACGCGCCAGATCGCGGGGGCGCTGCAGCCCGGTGCCCCAGGCCCGCTTGAGGAGGCGCTTCGGCACCAGCAGGCAGCCCGCAAAGTAATCGGCGGCCTGTTCGGCTTGCTTGGCGGCCGTCGCCTTGGCGGTACCGGTGTAGAGGGTCGTGGCCGATCCATGGTCGATGATGTGCTTGTACTCGTGGGCCAGAGTGAAGCGCTGGCGCGTCCAGCTCTCCTGACGATTAAGCTGGATCACCCAGGCTCGGCCGTTCCAAAAGCTGGCGCCCGAGACTGGCGCGTCGACGTATTCGATGCGGAGCTTGGGCAGTTCGGTGATGATCTCGCGCGGCGTCGGGCCGCTGGTGATCCGGTGGAGTTCGAGCAGTCGGTTGGCGTGCAGCTCCGCGATGCGGAGGGCTTCATAGAAAGTCACATTGTCGCGAGTAGGGATGACCGCGCGGAGATTGGCCAGCACACTGCGGTTCTCGATTGAGGTGTTGTTGTAGTGCATAACGGTTCTCCTTTCACGGTGAGAGTTATTGCGCTCGTTAGCTATTCATCTTCATTGCCCACTGGTCCGTTGACGGTAATGCCGTGCGCCTGAGCGACCTTGGCGAAGTGCTGTTCAATCTCAGCGATGGCTTCGGGTGGCATGTCGCGGTATTTGCTGCGCAGGTACGGGGTCATGCTCGGCAGGTCGCCTTCCGGCATCCAGCCGACGGTCGCGAAGAGGTCAGCGCTGGTGATCCCGAGGACCGCGCCAAGGGCTTGCAGGTTGGCGGCGGTCGGGGCGACGATCTGACCGAGTTCGAGTCTAGTCAGAGTCGACGGTTGGATGCCCGCCCGTCGAGCGGCTTCGCTGGCAGACAGTCCCAGTGCCGTGCGTTTGGTGCGTAGTAACTCAGCCAGTATTTCCGATTGCTTTTCGTTCATTGTCGTCTCCGTTTCTACTCCTATTTTATGGTGAATGTTGCACGTATGCAATGATTTTCACCTTTTCTACAACGCAATCCCTTGGCAGCCAAGGCTTTCCTTGCGTTTCGAATTGCGGGCTATATCCGGCCGTCGAACAGCCAGACGCCGCCGTCGTCAGTCGGCATGAAATGCAGGTCGCCTTCGAGGTGCATGTCACGAGCCAGGGCCTCGGTGTCGATGCGGGCATAGGGACGCAGCGACTCCGGGATTGCATCGTCGAGCAGACGCTGATAGCCAAGGTCGTCGATGAGCTGTTCGGCGTAGGCCTCCATCGAGTCGTAGTGTCCCAGGTAGGCGTCCTCGAAGCGGTCAAGGGCGTCGTCGTTGCCTTCTTGGACGCTGGCCCAGGCGGCGAAAGCCAGGCCATGCTCGGCGATACCCCGGGCGATACGGGTGACGAGTTCGATCGAGTCGTACTCGTAGATTTGGGCGTCACCGAAGTTGTCGTAGTCGTGGATGGCGAACTCTTCGGCGTCTGGCTCTGGCGAGGCGGCCAGCATGGCCTGAATGTCGGCCTGGACATCCGCCGCTTCCCTGGCCGCGTCCAGCCAGACGCCGTGCAGGCGGCCGTTGTTGTAGTCGGACAGCGAGGCGACATAGATGCGCGGCGCCGGTGGGTCGATGCGCTCTCGGCTGGCCTCATGTTCGCCTGAATTACTGTGTGGTTCATGTTCATTGGTCATAGTCACCTCCTTTGTCGTTGATGGTTGTCGTGTTGGGTGATGGGGCGACGGGAGCGTGCAGACGAGTAGTGACTCGACCTGCTGCTCCCGTCGCACCCGGTGTCCCTCGTGTAATGGAGGGACGACACCGAGATGCCGAACGGCGGTTAGCTCTCGTCTGGCGAACTGTCGCCTGCCCCCTTGCGAGTGGGGCGTGAGCGGCTACCCGTGGCGGGTGGTTGCTCAGCCCCGAACAGGGAGGCAATGGCGTCGCGCCTGAGGGCGGCCTCGCGTTCGATGTCGGCGAGCGCGGTGTCGGCCTTGTTGGCGAGTTCCGGTGCCTGCTTGGCGGCCGCGATATGGGCGACCAGTGCGCCCCGGAATTCGTCGGTGACGGTGCTGCCGCGCAGTCCCGCGATAAGCGTGAGCTGCGCGTGCATTTCTGGTTCCAGCCGGATCGCGAGCGTCTTGACACCCGTGTTCTTGCTGGCTGCCTCGTCCGGTGCGGACATGGCTCCTCCTCGGTGTTGGTGCGGTCGGCGATCGACGGGGTGTCGATCGCTCTGGCCGCAGGGCACCGACGAGGTACCGGTCAGGCCGCTGCCTTGTCGGGGTTGGCTCTGGGATCGGCGACCCGCTGGGCTTCGATTCGATCCTTGGCAAGTGCTGCGAAGTCTGGGTTGAGTTCGATGCCGAGCCAATCCCGTTGGAGCTGCTGCGCGGCGACGGCGGTGCTGCCGCTGCCGATGAACGGGTCGAGGACGAGGCCGGGCTCGGACGGAGACCCGCAGTCGCAGGACGGTCCCAGAGTGGCGCGGGTGGCGACGCCGCCGAGCGCTCGGATAAGCCTCCTCGTCCAAGGCAAGCGGCACCGGCGGCAGCGCGCCTCCGGACACCCGGCAGCTATGGCGCGGGCTGCCAGAGTGACCGGGAAGGTGGCGTGATGACCGCCGCGGAAGTTGCTGGTGGCGAGGTGCCAAACGTCGCCGGGATTCTTGCCGAGCGGATGGCCCACCCGCCCCGCCGCTTTCATGGCGGCCAGTCCCGAGGCATCGTCACCGTTCGGTCCGCGCCAGACTTCCCGCTGCCTAGTCACTGCCCGGCGGTGCTTCGCTGCGGTCGATCGATGCGGCACGCGGATACTGTCGAGGTTGAAGTGGTAGGCGGGGTTTCGCGCCAGGGCGTAGATGACCTCGTGGGTGCAGGCCAGTCGATCACGGGCGCTGGTCGGCATGGGGTTGGTTTTGGCCCAGACGATCTTGTTACGCAGGATCCAACCGTCGGCTTGCAGCGCTATGGCTAGCTGTTCCGGCGCCAACACCAGGCTCTTCGGCTTGGCCCCTTGCGTGGCGTCGGTGGCATAGGTGTCGCCTAGATTCAGCCACAAGGTGCCGGTCGGCACGAGGACGCGGCCAATCTCAGCGCACACCGCCGTCAGCGAGGCCACCCAAGCGTTGACGTGGCCTTCGAGCCCGATCTGGCCATCGACGGCGTAGTCCCGTAGTCGGAAGTACGGCGGACTGGTTAGCGCCATGTCGACGCTGTTGTCCGGCAATTGGCGAAGCTGTTCGAGCGCGTCGCCCACCAAGACCCGGTTTCGTGGCAGCCGACTCATGACGCACCCCCACTGACCAAGGCGCCCAGCTGATCCGGGGCGATAACCCGATAGAGGTCAGACCGCAGGTTGGCGTCGGTGGCGATTGCCGCTAGCAGTGCCTCGCGGCGACGCTCGGTTTCGATGGTCCACACCACGATCGGGAAGACGCCGCGGGCGGCCTCTTCGACACCGCTGCGCCGGTAGGCCTCGTACTCCTGGCATTTGGCGACCAGTCGGGGCAGGCTTTCGGTGGCCAGATCGACTTCGATAAACCAGCTGTCCTCGAACTCACCGCTGACTGTGACGGCGAACAGGTCCGATTTGAGGGTGATCGTCCCGCCGCCAAGCCCTGGGTAGCGGCGATGGCAGGCCGGTTCGGCATCGACCTGGATCAGCTCGACGCGGCCGTCACGACTGAGCCGGAGCAGGCTGAGGTGGGTGTCGACCACGGCCAGCGTATGGCGCAGAAAGTGCAGCGACGGTTCGTAGCGTCGGCGCCGGGTCCGACGAGGCTCGGCGTCTCGCAAGAGGCGGTCACCGACCGCGTCGACGTGCCAGACATACGAGGCCGAGCCGGCTCGGATCCCGCCGACGCGGCGCTCCAGGGTGCCGAGGACCCGCTCGCGGCGTAGCCGTTCCAGGACGCGGCGGCAGACCCGGGCGCCGGACATTTGGCTGGCGTGCCCGGCGAAATGGAAGGCCTCCAGCTGGGCGGTCGTTACGAAACGATGGGCCGCCACTGTGGCGAGGATTGCCCAGTCCCGTTCGGACAGATGACCGCGCACCGCCTCTAGCCTCCGGCGCCCGACCCGCGCACTCCGAGAACGGGAAGGAACGGACAGATCCTGACGAGTCGCCGCCATTAATCCGCCAGATTCGGCCCCGACCTGCGACGACCCCTGTCGGTTCGACCACGCGACCGGGCGGCCGACCGGTACGGCGCCGGCCCAGTCCTGATCCGTCTGTCTGGCCGGGTTTTCGGTCATGACGACCCCCGGCGACGACGGCCGATCACCGATTCATCCCGATCGCCGACTAGAAGCTCCGCGAAGCCGGCTTCGATGTCGTCGAGCGGCTGCCCGAACCGTGCCCGGCTCCGTGCCCGGATATCGAGCGGATCGCTGCAGACCGGCGGTGGTGGCAGGGTCACGCCGGAGGCCCACGGCTGCAGGGTGTTGTCTTGCAGCAGACTGGCGTAGACGTGGTAAGCGGGCAGTGCGCCAAAGTCCTCTGGTGTCAGCACCTTCTGGCCCGCACTCATCGCTTTGGCGTCAGAAGCATTCAGTTGAAAGCAGATGCGTGAGCGAGCGTTGGCTTCGAACGCGGCGCGCATCGACGGCGACAGCTGTTCACGGAACTGGTGAGCCAGATGAAAGCCGGCGCCGAGACTTCGCGCGGTGGCGAGAGCGTCGCTCAGATCAGTCGGCAGGCTCAGGTAGTCCTGGACCTCGTCGACGTAGACCATGACCGGATGGCGCTGGATCACTGGCAGGGCGGCCCGTTCGCGGATCGCCTGCCACAGCTCGGCCAGGATGATGGCGCTCAGCAGCCGGGCGGCCTCCGGTCCGAGGACACCTTTTTGGAGTGGCACCAGCAGGATCTTCTTCTCCATCAGCACATGGCGGATGTTGAATCGGGGCGAGCGCTGCGCGAGCGACGCCCGCAATCCCGGTCGCAAGAGCGGGCGGAGCTTGTTCTGCAGCGGCGCCACGACCACGCTGCGAGCGTCATCCGACAGGCCCTCGAACCACTGCCAGAACGGACCGGAGGCGATCGGGTCGTCACGCATGGCGTGCTGGGTCAGTGAGCGCCGGAAGCCCTGGTTGGTCAGGAGTAACGGCAGCATCACCAAGCTGGCATCGTCGCGGCGGGCCAGAACTGCCAGCGCATTTTGCAGAATGTCCGAGCTGCGCGGGCCGAGGCCATCGCCGTGCAAGGCATGGAACACCCCGAAGAGGGTGTCGGCCACCAGCTCTGCACTGCGGCCCCCGGATCGCATCAGCGGATTGATTCCAACCGGTGCGCTATCGAGTGGGTCGAAGACGACCACGTCGTCGCGGCGATTGGCGGGGATTCGCGCCAGCACATCAGCCACCAGATCTTTGGGCTCGATCACGACGACGGCACGTCCCGCCGCCATGTCTTGATAGATCAGATTGAGCAGCAAGGTCGACTTGCCGGTGCCGTTCGGTCCGAACACCCAGGTATGCCGCAGGGCGTCCGTGACGCTGTATCCAAGCTTCCCGCTCACGCCAGGGGCGTTCGTGGTCGCAACAAAGCGGTCAGTCTTACTCGCGATCTTGGCTGGTCGCACGAGCTTTGGGTGCCGTGACGGCTGACCCGGGAATTCGGTGTCGGTCTCTCCGACCGGCCAGCCCAACAGCTGGCAGATTTCAGCGATGCTCAGCTGCAGCGGCCATATCCAGGGCGAGCGGGCCTCGTTGATGCCCCGTGGTTGTTCGGCGGTGATGGACACGCGAACGTCGGGGGCTTCGGCCGTGCCGAGGGCGCCCAGTAGCCCGAGCAGTAGTGCCTGGCGGCGCTCGACGGTGCTGGCTGTGACACCGAGTCGCATGGTCAATGCGAAGCCGTGTTGGCCGAGCTTGGCCTTCACCGCTGCGCGCCGGTCGGTGTCGCGCTCCGGCGTGACACCGTGCAGCACCTTGGACGTCAGCGACTGACGGGCTGGCAGCCCAAGGCTAGGCAGGGCACGGGGTGATCGCCGCGGCCCGAGCACAACTTGGATGACGAGTAGTTCAGCGCCGTTGACAGCGGCGAGTGCGCTGAGGACCGAACGAGTAGTCGCGATCGGGTCGAGTGTCTGGACTGGGCGACTGCTGTCGCCGAGGCGTATGCGGCGAGATGTCGCCACCTTGCCGCGCTCATCGTCGCAGTCGACGACGGTGGCGCCGGTTACCATCTCCTGGATATGCCGCCGCACGGTCTGCCGGTAGCCGAGGGGCGTGCCCACCAGGTAGCGGACACCGCCGCGATCCGCCCGGGCCTCCAGTACCAAGCGTGGTGCCCGACGCTCGGCGGCCAGACGCCGCAAGAGCCCGAGCGCTGCCTCCTCTGGCAGCGGTGACGGCCAGAAGATTTGCTGCCAGGCAAGCCCATGACGTGTCGTTGTGTCGGACTTAGTCATCGGACACCTCAGCCGCAGCGTCGTCCTGGGTTGCGGCTTCGGTCACCTGTGCTTGTTTGGCGGCTTCCGCCTCAGCCAGCGCGAGGGTGATCACGGCGCGGCTCAGCTTGCGCAGATCGGGCGGGTCGCGGCGGACCGCCCTGATGGAGATGTGTCGTTCTCCTCGGCCATTCTTGCGGCATGAATTTCTTCGTGTTTGTGACATAGCTATTCCCTCCTTCCCATTACTGGATTGTTTCGTGTTGCTTTGATGCAACGTGCGATATATCTATTTAACTTTGCATTGATGCAACGGTCAATAACTTTGCTGCATTCCACAACACCGACCGGAACACGGTCACAGATTGCGATTTCCCACCTATTCCGGCTGGCCATCACCAGCGTTGGCGATACCACTGAAACGCGGCAATGGCGCCCGCAGTGAGCGTGGCGATTCCGATGACCGCCACGAGAAACGGCAGAACCGCCTCGATGACCTGGACCGCGCAGTACAGCGCGATCGCCCCGCCCAGGAGGCCGAGGCACGCTCCGACGAGCTGGTCGATCCACGACTTCGGGTCGGAGGCGCTCATGTCGGGTGTCGCGGTGCGCGGGCGATACGGCGCATCGACGCCTGGGCCTGCGTGTAGGCGGATTCCAGGCGCTGGATCGATTGATCCGCTTCGAGGGTGATGCGTTCGATCGCTGCGGCCGCCTGGGCGTCCCGCCTACGAGCCTGTCGGCGGTGGTCCAGCCACTGTTCGATCGGATCGATGATGAGCACGATGAACGCCACGGCTAGCACCATGCAGATCGCCCACATGGCGAGCCACAGGACGCAGAACTCGATCACGAGGCCAACGGTGGTCACGACGGCCACCCTTCGATCCGGTCCCGCACGTCACGCGCGATCGAGCTCGCGACACCAGGACGTCGGGCTGTCAACGACATGGTGAACTGCCTCCTGGTCAGAAGCGGAATCGGGCGACTTCGGCACCGACGTATTCAGCAAAGCAATCGACGATGTGATCGAGGCGCGCAGCCACCTGGGGGTCGCCGTTGCTCTGAAATGTTGCCTCGCGGCTGAGCATGCCGGTGATCTGTAGGCCAGTTGCCGCGACCATGCCAGCGGCCTGCACGCGGGTACTAGCGATGAGGCCACGGGCGACCTCACGGTTTTGCAGACGAGCGAGATCCCTGCCTTCGGTGCGGGTGAAGGTGTCGGGCATTTGGGCGGCGACAAGGCTGCTGTTGGGACGGGAGACGATGGTGGACATGGGATTGCCTTCGCGTTTGAGGTCTATCGGATCATCGAGATAAGTCAGTGACTCCGACCCGATACTTCGACTGATTGCGAACGTAGGCCGGGTACTTGGCGTTGGGCGAACTCCAAACCATGCTGGTGGTATGGGCAGTGGAGCGGCACTGACCGCACTGGGACACCAACTGCGATACCTGCGCCAGTCAGCCGGCATGACGCTGACCGAAGCAGCTCGACAGCTGCGCACCACCAAGGGGCACCTCAGCAATGTCGAGCGGGGGCGAGACCGTCCCGGGCTGGCGATCGTGGCCTTCTACGAGGACCGCTTCAACGGCGATGGGCAGGCCTTCGGGCTGTACGTCGAAAGCGTCACGTCTTGGCGACCACGGCAGCGTCAACCGGTCGCGTCGCGTCCGCGCTTCCCGATACCCGGCGATGCCTCGACATTCGTCGCCGACATAACGGTGCCGGACGGCACGATCATGCCGCCATTCTTCATCTTCAAGAAGGTCTGGCGAGTACGGAACAGTGGCACCGTGCCGTGGATCGGTCGGTGGTTGGTACGGGAAGGGGCACCAGGTGGCTACGGCGTGCCACGATCGCCTTACCGGGTGCCGATCCCTGATACACAGCCGGGTGAGGAGGTCGACCTCATGGTGCCGGTGCGGGCCCAGGCACTGGAGGGATCGTCTCAAGCCCATTGGAAGATGAAAGACGATGATGGCTGGGAGTACTTTCCGGACCGCTACCCTGCGGGGATCGTGCTGTCGATTGTGGTGCGCGCGGGGGTACCAGGACCCGAAATACAACGTCGAGGATAACTGGCAGCCTCAGGGTTCTGTGGTCGACTTGCGCATCATGTCGGCCTTGCCGATCGACACCCTGACATCAGCCGCATTGTCGGTGCCCTCTGGCATGCTGAGACGCGATCAAACGGCGAGGTAAGCAATCTTCGCACATATGTTCGAATAAATGGTAAAATGGCATCACATATGCCTACAGACACAACAGGAAGACCAGCTGTGGCGCTTAAGAAGTCCGACCTCTACTCATCACTGTGGGCAAGTTGTGATCAGCTTCGTGGCGGCATGGACGCCAGCCAGTACAAGGATTACATCCTGACGCTGCTGTTCGTGAAGTACGTGTCCGACAAGGCCAAGACCGACGCGAATAGCCTCATCGAGGTACCTGCGGGCGGCTCGTTCGACGACATGCTCGCCGCCAAGGGCGACAAGGAGATCGGCGACCGCTTCAACAAGATCATCGCCAAGCTCGCCGAAGCCAACGACCTGCGCAATGTCATCGATCAGGCCGACTTCAACGACGAGGAGAAGCTCGGCAAGGGCAAGGAGATGCAGGACCGCCTCTCTAAGCTGGTCACCATCTTCAACGACCTCGATTTCCGCGGTTCGCGCGCCGAGGGCGATGACCTGCTCGGCGACGCCTACGAGTACCTGATGCGCCACTTCGCCACCGAGTCCGGCAAGAGCAAGGGTCAGTTCTATACGCCGGCCGAGGTCTCCCGCATCCTCGCCAAGGTGGTTGGCATCGGACCGAACACGCGTCAGGACCAGACGGTCTACGACCCGGCTTGCGGTTCCGGCTCGCTGCTCCTCAAGGCGGCCGCCGAGGCGCCGCGCGGCATGACGATCTACGGCCAGGAGAAGGACAACGCCACCTGGGCGCTGTCCAAGATGAACATGATCCTGCACGGCAACGAGATCGCTGAGATTGAAAAGGGCGACACCATTACCAGCCCGCAGTTCACCAAGGGTGACAACCTGCGGACCTTCGACTACATCGTCATGAACCCGCCGTTCTCGGTGAAGTCCTGGAACAACGGCCTCGAGAACGACTACGGCCGCTTCGAATACGGTCGCCCGCCAGAGAAAAACGGTGACTACGCCTTCCTGCTGCACGCACTCACCTCACTCAAGAGCACCGGCAAGGCCGCCATCATTCTGCCGCACGGCGTGCTGTTCCGCGGCAACGCCGAGGCCACGATCCGCACCCGACTCCTGAAGCAGGGCTTCATCAAGGGCGTCATTGGTCTGCCGGCAAACCTGTTCTACGGCACCGGCATTCCGGCTTGTGTGGTCATTCTCGACAAGGAGAACGCCCAGGCGCGCACTGGCGTCTTCATGATCGACGCCTCCAAGGGCTTCGTGAAGGATGGCAACAAGAACCGCCTGCGCAGCCAGGATCTGCACAAGGTTGTCGACACCTTCAACAAGCAAATCGAGATCGAGCGTTACTCACGCATGGTGCCGATGAGCGAGATCGCCGACGCCAAGAACGACTACAACCTCAACATCCCGCGCTACATCGACTCCTCCGAACCCGAGGACCTGCAAGACCTCAGCGCCCACCTGCACGGCGGCATTCCGGAACGCGATCTCGATGTGCTCCAGAGCTACTGGGATGCTTTCCCGTCGCTCCGCAGCCAGATCTTCACCGCGAATCGTCCGGCCTACAGCGGCCTGGCTATCGACGTCAGCGCCGTACAGCAGGCCATCTTCGACGCACCCGGCTTCCACAAACTCCGCGATGAAGCCACCGGGATCATCGAGGACTGGTTCACCACGCACCGCGACGCGCTCGCCGGCATCACTGCCGACACAAAGCCGAACGACCTGATTACGACCATCGGCGACGATCTCCTCAAGCGTTTCAAGCCGATGCCACTGCTCGACGAGTATGACATCTACGAGCAGCTCATGACGTATTGGCACGACACCATGCACGACGACGTCTACCTGGTCATGGCCGACGGCTGGCTGAATGCGGCCAAGCCACGCAAGACCATCGACGACAAGGAGCGCAAGCTCACTGAGACGCCTGATCTGGTTGTCGGCTCGGGACGTAGCGCCACCAAGTACAAGATGGACCTCATCCCGCCGGCACTCATCGTGGCGCGCTACTTCGCCGACGAACAGGCCAAGATTGACGACCTCACTGCCGCCGCCGAGGAAGCCGCCCGCGCCGTCGAGGAGTACATCGAAGAACACTCCGTCGAGGACGGACTGCTTGCAGACGCCATGGACGACGACAAGATCTCCAAGGTCCTCGTCGCTGCGCGACTGAAGGCGATCAAGACCGGCGGTGACCCCGACGAGGTCAAGGCACTGCAGCACGCCACTAAGCTGTACAACGCCGAAGCCGTCGCCAAGAAGGCCGTCAAGGATGCACAGGCCGACCTCGACCTCGCCACACTCAAGAAGTACGGCGATTTGACCGAGGGAGACGCTAAGACGCTAGTACTTGATGACAAGTGGCGGGCCGTTGTGGTGCATCGCGTGGCTGGCGAGGTTGAAGCTCTTACGCTCGACCTTGTTATTCGTATTCAGCAACTCGGAGAACGCTACACGGACACAGTCGGCGACATGGAGGCTGAATTGCAATATCTCGAAGCGAAGGTTGCAGTCCATCTTTCCGCGATGGGGGTCGAGGTATGACGGCCACGCTAGCCTGGCGGCAATCGACTGTTGCTGACGAGTTCGAGGTGCAGCTCGGTAAACGACTCGACGCCGCAGTGAATCGCGGCGAACTCAAGACGTGCATCAATAATCGCGGTGTGCGCTGGGGACGGGTGCGGGTCAGCGAGGCAATCGTGGCTCCGTTGACAGGTGCGGACATTCGAGATCTGCGACTAACTACTGGCGACGTTCTAATGTGCGAGGGTGGTGAAATCGGGCGTTCCGCAGTTTGGAGCAACGAGATCCCTGAAGCATACTTCCTGAACACGCTCCACAGACTACGGTCGAAAGGGCAATATAATCCGAATCTCTTAGTCGCATTCTTCGAAAGATGGGCCAGTACCGGCGAGCTATCAGCCGTGGTTGGAAAAGCGACGTTGGCGCATCTCACGAAGGAAAACCTCCTCCGCGTGCCCCTGCCGACACCCACGCGAGCTGAGCAGAATCGCATTGTTGACGCACTAAACGCAGCGGATGATCAGATCACGACCCTCGAACGCCTCATCGCCAAGAAGCAGGCAATCAAGCAGGGCATGATGCAGCAGCTCCTGACCGGCCGCACCCGTCTGCCAGGATTTAGTGATGACTGGGAGTTGACGAAGCTGGGAGCTGTCGCCAGCATGGGGAGTGGAGGCACTCCGCTTTCATCTGTCACCAAGTACTACGGAGGCGGCATTCCTTGGGTCTCTATTTCCGATATGACACGAGGCGGAAAATATATCGCTCAAACTGAAAATACCCTCACAGAGGATGGACTTGCATCAAGTTCGGCCAAGCTATACGAACCGGATGTAGTTCTCTATGCGATGTACGCATCGATTGGTGAGTGTAGCCTCGCTGTGGGGCGGGTGGCGTCAAGTCAGGCAATTCTAGGAATAAAGACGGGTCCGAGGCTTGACCGAGAGTTCCTATACTACTGGCTACAGCATCTTAAGCCCCAAGTGAAATTGCTCGGCCAGCAAGGGACGCAGTCCAACCTTAACGCGGGGATGGTACGCAACTTCGATCTGCAGCTTCCGCGGATCGACGAGCAAGCTGCAATCAGGTCGACGCTCACCGATGTAGATGCTGAAATTTTGACTTTTGAGCGCCGTTTAATTAAAGCCCATGCCATCAAGACTGGCATGATGCAACAGCTCCTGACTGGCCGCACTCGTCTGCCCGTGGAGGCTACATCGTGAGCGGCGGCAAATCGGTTCGCCTGTTCCTCGCTGACGGCACGCCTGGTGGTCTGCTCACGGCCGAGATCATGAACTGGACCGGTCACGTCGTGGCTGCGCCACGTTCGGACCTGGCTGCACTCCTGAAGCGTCCCGAGGCGACCCGCACCGGCATCTACATCCTGCTCGGCGATGACCCGGACAGTCTCGGTGGGCAGATGGCCTACATCGGTGAAGGTGACGACATCAGCAAGCGCCTGTACCAGCACGCTCGCTCGGAAGACCAGAGCGGCAAAGACTTCTGGGATCGAGCCATCGTGCTGACCAGCAAAGACACCAACCTGACAAAGGCGCATGCCCGCTACCTGGAGAGTCGTTTTATCACGCTGGCCTTGCATGCAAGTCGAGCTCGGCTCACCAATGGCACTGCGCCACCGCCGATCGCCCTGCCCGAGGCCGACGTGTCGGACATGGAGTATTTCATCGAGCAGGCCAAGATTGTGCTGCCGGTGCTCGGGGTGAACCTCTTCCGGTCACCACGTGCGACTTCAGTGGGATCAAGCTTCGAAACTGCCGATACCCGGACGGATTCTCCGCTGTTCGAGATGGCACTGAAGAAGTTGGGCATCACCGCGACCGCTCAGGAGGTCGACGGCGAGTTCACTGTGTTCGAAGGTTCCAGCGCACGACTGAAATGGACCGGTGGCGAGAGCCACAGCTACACCGGTCTGCGGGCGAAGCTGGAGCACGATGGGACGCTCGTGCCGACGCCCGATGGCTCGGCGATGCGCTTCACCCGCAACCATGTGTTTGCTAGTCCGAGCGCCGCGGCCGCCATCGTTGCCGGCCGCGCCGCTAATGGACGCAAGGACTGGCAGATTCAGGGCATACAGACAAGCTATGGGCAGTGGGAAACCGAAGGAGTCGAGGAGGCGATGAAGCAGGAGGTGAGCAATGAGTGACGTAGGACAGATTGAACGGAAGGCGCAAAACCGCGTCGTCGCGCTATTCCGCGACCAGCTCGGGTACGAGTACCTCGGCAACTGGGAGTACCGCGAGCACAACGCCAACATCGAGACTGATCTGCTAACGCAGAACCTGACGGCGCGCGGCTACGACGACAACCTTATCAACCGCGCTCTCGACCAGCTCGGCAAAGCTACCTCGGTCGGTGCCGGCCACGACCTGTACGAGGCGAACAAGGACGTCTACGGGCTGCTGCGCTACGGCGTGAAGGTCAAGCCTGGCGTCGGCGAACAGACCGAGACGGTCTGGCTGATCGACTGGAAGAACCCCGAGGCCAACCACTTCGTCGTCGTCGAGGAAGTCACCATCGCGGGCCAGCACACCAAGCGCCCCGACGTGGTGCTGTACGTCAACGGCCTGGCGCTCGCCACGCTGGAGCTGAAGCGCTCCAAAGTCGCTGTCTCGGAAGGTATCCGGCAGACCATCGGCAACCAAAAGCCAGAGTTCATCCGGTCGTTCTTCTCGACAGTGCAGTTCGTCTTCGCTGGCAACGACGTCGAAGGCCTACGTTACGGCGTCATCGACACGCCGGAGAAGTACTGGCTGGAATGGAAGGAACCCTCCGACGTCGGCGACCCGCTTGACCGGTCACTCCTACAGATGTGCAGCAAGCCGCGTCTACTCGAACTGATCCACAACTTCATCGTCTTCGACGCGGGCGTCAAGAAGGGCCCACGTCACAACCAGTACTTCGGCGTCAAAGCCACCCAGGACCGCATCGCCAAGCGCGAGGGCGGCATCATCTGGCACACCCAGGGCTCGGGCAAGTCCTTGACGATGGTGTGGCTTGCCAAGTGGATTCGAGAGAACCAGCCTGACGCTCGCGTACTCCTGATCACCGACCGCACCGAACTCGACGACCAGATCGAGAAGGTCTTCAACGGCGTCAATGAGCAGATCTACCGCACCAAGAGTGGTGCCGACCTAATCAGCACGCTCAATGCCAGCGAGCAGTGGCTGATCTGCTCCCTCGTCCACAAGTTCCGCGCTGCCGACAGCGACACCGCGGACGTTGAGGCGACCGCCGAGTTCATCAAGGAACTGCACGCGACCATCCCGAAAGACTTCAAGGCCAAGGGAAACATCTTCGTCTTTGTCGACGAGGCCCACCGCACCCAGTCCGGCAAGATGCACACCGCCATGAAGGCGCTGCTGCCCGAAGCGATGTTCATCGGCTTCACCGGTACGCCGCTACTGAAGGCCGACAAGGCCACCAGCATCGAGACCTTCGGCTCGTTCATCCACACCTACAAGTTCGACGAAGCTGTCTCCGACGGTGTAGTGCTAGACCTGCAGTACGAAGCCCGCAACATCGACCAGAATCTGACGTCGCCCGCACAGGTCGACAAGTGGTTCGAGGTCAAGACCAAGGGCATGACCGACCTCAGCAAGGCCGAGCTCAAGAAACGCTGGGGCACTATGCAGAAGGTTGTCTCTAGCGAGCCGCGCGCCAAGCAGATCGTCAACGACATTCTGCTCGACATGGAGACCAAGCCCCGCCTGATGGACGGGCGCGGCAACGCCATGCTCGTCGGCTCCAGCATCTACCAGGCCTGCAAGTTCTACGAGATGTTCGTCGCGGCCGGCTTCAAGGGTAAGTGCGCCATTGTCACCAGCTACACCCCGAATGCCAGCGACATCGCCAAGGAAGACTCCGGCGCAGGCAAGACCGAGAAGATCCGCCAGTACGACATCTACCGCAAGATGCTGGCCGACTACTTCGACGAACCCGAAGATTCCGCCGTGAACAAGGTCGAGGAGTTCGAGCAGGCCGTCAAGAAGCAGTTCATCGAGAACCCCGGCCAGATGCGACTGCTGATCGTGGTCGACAAGCTGCTGACCGGCTTCGATGCGCCGAGCGCGACCTACCTCTACATCGACAAGAAGATGCGCGACCACGGCCTGTTCCAGGCCATCTGCCGGGTCAACCGACTCGACGGCGACGACAAGGACTACGGCTACGTCATCGACTATCAGGACCTATTCAACTCCATCGAAGACGCCGTCGGCGACTACACATCCGGGGCGCTGGACGGATACGAGAAGGGTGACATCGAAGGGCTGCTCTCCGACCGTATCGAGAAGGCCAGAGAGAACCTCGACGAAGCCCTCGAACGCATCCGCGCCCTTGTCGAACCTGTTGCGCCACCGAAGAACACGCTGCAGTACCAGCAATATTTCTGCGCCATGGAGCAGGGCAACGCCGATCAACTCAAGGCCAACGAACCGAAGCGCGTCGAACTTTATAAGGCGGTCGCTGCCGTCACCCGTGCCTACGCCAACCTCGCCAACGACATGGCTGCGGCTGGCTATGGAGCTGTCGAGGCCGAGGCGATCAAGAAGGAGATCGCGCACTACGTCGACGTGCGTGCCGAGGTGAAGCTCGGTGCTGGCGAGGACGTCGACTTCAAGCAGTACGAAGCCGGCATGCGGTTCCTGCTCGACACCTACATCCAGGCCGGCGCCTCCGAAGTCGTCTCCAACTTCGAAGACACGGGTCTGATCGATCTGATCGTCAAGCTCGGTGACGGTGCGATCGAGAAGCTACCGGCCGGGATCAATAAGGACCCCGAAGCAGTCGCCGAGACGATCGCCAACAACATGCGCAAGGTGATCATCGACGAGCACGCGCTGAATCCGAAGTACTACGACAAGATGAGTGAACTGCTCGACGCGATCATCGAACAGCGCCGCCAGCAGGCCATCGACTACCAGGAGTATCTGGCGAAGCTGCTCGATGCCGCCAAGAAGCTCGGCGCCAAGGAGTCGGACACGAAGTATCCCGACTGGGCGGATAACGGCGCCCGTCGCGCCCTGATCGACTTCGGCTGGTCCGATCCGGCGACGCCGATCCAGGTGGATACCGCGATCCTGACGAGCAAGCCGCATGACTGGGTTGGCAACACGATGAAGGAGAAGGTCGTCAAGCGGGCGATCAGCCGCACGCTTGACGACAGCTTCGACCGCCTTGACGAACTGTTTGACCTAGTGAAGGCGCGCGATGAGTACCGCTAACGCCTACCTCACCATCCGCGGCATCGATATCGACGTCATCTACAAGGACATTAAGAACCTGCATATCGGTGTCTACCCGCCGCTGGGCCGCGTCCGCGTCGCAGCCCCGCAGCGGCTGGACGACGACCAGGTGCGACTGGCGGTGATCCAGCGTCTGTCGTGGATCAAGCGTCAGCGCGACAAGCTGCGATCTGTCGAACGTCAGTCCAAGCGTGAGATGGTGACCGGCGAATCCCACTACGTCTGGGGTGTTCGTCGCCGGCTCAAGGTCGTCGAGCGGCCAGGTCGGGCTCACTTCGAGATCGACGGCGAGCGGCTCGTGCTCTACGTGCCCGCTGATACTTCGGCCGAGAAGCGACGCGACTACCTCGACAAGTGGTACCGCGACCAGCTCCGGCGAGCGATTCCTGAGCTCATCACCAGGTGGGAGCGGGCGCTCAACACGACGGTGCCGAAGTGGACTATCCGGCGCATGAAGACCAAGTGGGGCTCCTGCAACCGCGAGAGTCGACACATCTGGTTCAATGCCGAACTCGCCAAGAAGCACCCCGACTGCCTGGAATACATCGTCGTCCACGAGATGACCCATTACTTCGAACGCAACCACGGCGAGAGGTTCACCAGTCTGATGGATAAGTACTTGCCCGATTGGCGCAGCCGGCGAGACCAACTAAACAGGGCGCCACTCGCCGAGGAGTTGTGGGCATGACGCAATCCGCACGGGCTTGGCTCGACGAACTCACCAGTCTCTACACGCCCACTTCGACCCAGTTCGATTCTGCGCGGGGGCATCGCGCGGCAATCGAAGCGCGCCTTGACCTATATCTCGGCGTACACGAAATGTTCGAGATCGGCTCGCTAAAGCATGGGACCGGCGTATGGAGGCATAGCGATGCGGACTTCCTTGTCTCCATGAAGGGCGCGCGCCCCGAGTCTCCGTGGACGATGCTCAACAAGGTCAAGGAGACGCTTCAGGCGCGCTTTCCAAGCACGACCGTCGTTGTTCGCCGACCTGCGGTCGTTTGCAGGTTTGCCGACGCCGATGTCGAGGTCGTGCCAGCATATCCCGGCGTCACTGGCTACTGGATCGCCGACCCGACTGACGGTTGGATGAAGACCTATCCGAAGGATCACAACCGGTACGTCACCGACATCAACAACAAGCACGGCGGCGCCGTCAAGAAACTTGCGCGCCAGGTCAAGGTCTGGAAGTACCTGCGCAACGTTCCTGTCTCATCGTGCTATGTCGAAATGCGGACCGCAAAACACATGGACGGCGAAAATGGCTATTCGCCACTCTGGGACCTTTACTTGTCGCTGAAGAAGATGCATGAGGCCGAACTTGCCGCCATGAACGATCCGACAGGTCTCGGTTCACGATTTGGCGCGTGCTCCTCGGAGTCAACCCGGCTTGATGCGATGTCGAAGCTGGCCACGGCCGTGACTCGATCTCGAAGAGCCAAAGACTACGATCAAGACGGAGATAACGAAAGGTCGATTGAACAGCTAAAACTGCTGTTCAATCAGTAGGACTGATGATACGAAAATGACTCCCACTAACCCCCACGACTATTCCGCGCCGTCCAGCGCATCGATGCTCCGAAGACAGAATGAGCAGGACGCGCTCCGCCTGTTAATAGCTCAGAGGCGTATTCACTCGAAGGCAAAATTCTGGCAGAGCTTGCGCTGGACCGGATTACTATTAATCGGACTGGCTGCGCCGGTCATTTCGGCAGCTTGGCCTGGACTTGCAGTGTTGATGGGTGCTATCGCTGGCGGCTGGCTGTTTCTGGGGCGAACGGCGCTGGAGTGGCGGATCTCCGCACTCACTACTCGCGCAGCTGCAACACAGGAAGCATTTGATTTTTTCGTTTTCGCGATGCCACGGACCGTCATCCGATCGACACTTCCCTCTATTGAGGATATCTCGAAACTGGCAGGGCCTGACGCTGAACTTCTTTCCGTAGCGGATCGCGAGGAGCTTCTCGGATGGTATCCGATCAACGAGGCAGACTCAAATGAAGTGGCGGTTGCGATCGCCCAACGAGCAAATGCCTCGTACTCCGATCGATTGCTGAGGACAACGGTGACTCTATGGATCGCATCATCGATTGTCTGGGGTATCGCATTGGTAGTGCTTAGTGTCATCGCGAAGCTCCCGTTACCAACCTTTCTCGCCGGCGTGCTACTCCCTGTACTTCCCGCCTCTCTCGACGTAGTCGAGTACATCGTAAGTATCCGGCGTGCGGCGCGGGACCGAGGAGATCTTGCTCGTTCGATTGAGGGTCGACTTACGAACACATCGGGCCAAGCCTTGGAAGGGCAAGATCTACTGGTCTGGCAGGACCGCATGTTCGAATTGCGGAGGTCAACGCCACAGGTACCTGATCTGCTTTACCGGCTCACGCGCAGAAGCAACGAGGCCGCAATGAAGTCCGCTGCAGATCAGCTCGGCCGCCATGCACGGGAGTTCCACGGATGACATTGACGACGAGCCAAGCAATGGCACAGTTCCTCGACGATATCTCCGTCACGGACTATCAAAAGACCTCGATCATCGAGGCTCGCAAGAATCGTGTCATCGAGAACTTGACGACGGCCTTTCCCGCGACGAGCGATCTTCCATTCTCTCGCGCTGTCCTAATGGGTTCAGCTGCAAAAGGAACCATTATTCGACCTATCGACGACGTCGACGTACTGGCTGTCTTTTCCAATGTCAACAACGCTTGGAGTAAGTACCAATACGACTCCCAATCGTTCCTCTATCGGATTCGCAAGGCGTACGACGGGTTGTCCACTGCGCAGGTTGGAGCGCGCGGTCAGGCAGTGCGCATCTTCTTTCAGAGCGGTGGACACGTTGACGTTGCACCTGTGTTCTCTCATGGCAATGATGTCTATGGCCTTCCGAAGGGCGATGGCGGGTGGATCAACACGTCGCCCACAGTGGCAAATAGCTGGTTCACGAAGCGCCATGCCGAACTCGGCTACAACTTGTCCCCGCTGGTTCGACTGCTCAAGAAATGGAATGGGGCACACTCTAAGCGATTACGCTCGTTCCACCTCGAAACGATGGCTGCGCATGTCTTCAGTACGCTGGGCAGCAATCGACAGAGTGGGCTGACCAGCTTCTTCGAGTGGGCGCCGAACCACATCGATGTAAGTGACCCGGGTGGACAGTCGGGATCGTTGAGTGGCTATCTCTCGTGGACCGCGCGCCAGGAGGTTATCCAATCATTCCGAACCGCCGCCGATCGCGCTGCGAAGGCGAGAGCGGCCGAGGCAGATGGCGACCACGAGGAGGCCAAGAGGTTGTGGCGCATCATTCTTGGTTCGACGTTCCCAAACTAAGGTATCGAGGTTCGGACCTATTTCCATCTATTTGCCACGGGTGGTCGCATTTCAACGCCGGCTCGCTTGAGTGCCTTGCCAACCGTGCTCGTCCCGATGTTCAGTTCCTTGCCGATCTGCACTGTCGACATCCCTTCGCGGTAGAGCTGCGTTGCTCGATCAACCACTCGCGGCGTCATCTTCAATGATGGTCGAGCTGCCACGCCAGCGCGTCGTAGGTGGGCGCTGACGGTTTGCCGATGTATTCCAAAGTGGTCAGCTAGCTCGTAGATGGACGCTCCACGTCGGTACCTGTCCGCCAACTCCAGCAACTCGTCTGGCTGAAGCTTTCGATTTGCTCGATGTGCCGCCCTGTCGCTCGCAGGTCCTGTAGATCGCCCGATCTCCGCTGGAATCGACGCCCTCGGATCGACGCCAATCTCACCGATAAGCCGCTGAAGTGGGGTTCTTTGGCTTGAGACGGCTTCACGCAGGCGCACTGAGACACTGCCGGCCTCCAGCCGGGGTGCGCCCGCGCGAGGGTGTGAAAGCGTGTCACGCAGGCGCACCGTCACACTGCCGACGTCCGGTCGGCATGCGACCTCCGACTCACTGCAGCCGCCGAGTCGGCGCGGTTCCCTTCACCGAAGTGGCGCCCCCGTGTTCGGCTGTACGGCCAGGCACGGCACCGGGCGCTGGTGTTCGGGATCGAGCGCGTTGAGCACGTGCCCGGCCGCGACGGGCGAGCCGGCCATGCCCATGTGGTGCGACATGTCCTGCGGGCACTGGTCCTGCACGACGATGTTCGTCGTGTTCGGCCCGGGGACGAAACCGCTGGTGTAGGGAACGACGATGTCGTCGTAGCGGGTCATGATGTTCGTGTAGGTCACGCCGGGCGCGTACAGGCCGCCGTCGTTAATCTGCCGGATGAACTCGGACCCGGGTTCCATCTCGAGGCAGGCCGCGCACGCTCGGCCGATGAGTTCCCGCTGCGCCGGGTCGAGGGCGTAGGGCGCACCGATCTCCGGGTCGTCGACGGCTGGCGACTGCCCGCCTCCGCGCCACAGCGGGGTCAGCGACACGTACTTGTCCACCTTCGCGGCTCCACCGAGGAACTTGACGTAGTAGTTCGGCATCAGCGTGCCCTGGGAGTGGGCAACGACGTCGACCTTGTCCGCCCCGGTCGCGGCGAGGACGTCGTCGACGAAAGCGCCGAGCTGGTGCGCGCTGTCCTTCATCGAACCGATGCCGCCGATCGCACTCAGCGGCCAGGCCGTGCCGGGGATCGTCCCGTACGTGAGCGCGAACACGCAGTAGCCCTCGTTCCGCAGCAGCGGCACGTACGTCGACCAGTTCACCTGGCGATTGAGAAACGTCGCGTGCACGAGGACGACGGGACGAGGATGTTCGGCGGTCGGTTTGCAGGACCAGTCGTTCGAGTCCGGTAGCGATCCACCGGGGTTGGCCGCTTCGGCCCGCACTCCGACGGTGATGTCGTGAGGCACCGGAAGCGGCGCTGCGGAGACCGGGCCCACGAGCGCGACCAGCGCCGTGGATACCGCGAGCACGATCGACGCCACGAAAGATGCACGCATGGACACCCTTTCACCAGATCCGACCCGGCGCTCCCGGCAGTTGGAAGCTACCACCGCACCACACCGGCAGTCCCGTCGCCGCTACTTGTAGAAGCCGTCGCGAAGGTTGATGCCGTGTTCGACCCAGACCTTCAGCGCGGCGAGCATGCCGGTCCAGCCCTGGCAGTTCCCGAATGCGTGCGTCGCGCCGTCCTTGGTTGGCAGCCAGGCTGATTCGGTGATCGTCACGAGGGTGCGGGTGTCGTCGTCCACGGGTTCGAACTCGAAGGTGGTGGTGGTCTTCCCGGTGTCGCCGGCGGTCGCGGTGCCGTCCCACTCGATGACGATGCGCCGTGGCGGCTGAGCATCGATGACGGCGACGGGGAAGGCACCGGGGAAGTCGTGGAAGTCCCAGGTGACCTCGGCCCCAGCCTCGAGTCGACCGCGTGCGCCGCCGGTAGTGAAGTACTTCGAGAGTTGCTCCGGGTCGGCAACGACCTCGTATACCTCCGAGCAGGGGCGCGAGACATGGCCGGAGACAGTGAACGTGAGCTCGGTCAGGCTGGTCGAGTCATTCATGTTGTAATTTTACAACATGAATGTGGACGGCGGCGAGGGCGCGGACGACGACATGGTCTTCAAGGCGCTGGCCTCCCGCACCCGACGCCGGATGCTCGACGCCCTCAAGGACTCCCCCTGCACGACCGGCGAACTCTGTGCCCACTTCCCCGAAATCGACCGCACGACGGTGCTGCAACACCTTCGAGTGCTCGAACGGGCGGCGCTGGTCACCGGCCGCAAGGTCGGACGCGAACGACGGCTCGCACTGGCACCGATGCCGATCAAGCGAATCCACGACCGCTGGATCGGCGAGTACACCCGCGCCGCCGTCGAGCTTCTACACCGACTCGGCGGCGAATGAGGGAGCCGCCTCGGGGCAAATCCCCTATGCCGCCGAGGCCCCCGTACTTTCCCCTAATCTGCCGCTCAACCGTTCCCATCCGAGACCGCGCCCGGTACTAATTGAGCCGATGGCGCTGCCGGACCCCCGACCCGGCGGCGCCATTTCCATGTCGCGGCAGGCTTCGACCGCGGCGGTCTACGAACGGCGACCCCACCGCTCCCCACCTTGTCGTGCTGTACGCCGTACAGCGCCCCTGACATGCGAAAGCTCGACCGCCGTAACCCCATTGGAGTGGGTCGTCCCGAATCTCCAACGGCCGATTCCCAACTCGTCGCCGTCGTCGAACCAAAGATCCAACCGAATCAGACAAGGTGATGTGCAACGCAACGCCGTCCGCGGACGATAGTCCTGGGTGAGGTGAGTTTCATGGCAGGACACTGCACCGACCGGTCCGGTCGGCCCGACCGCGAGAGCGTGGCGGCTCTCCCCTGCCGCTCACCACCGATCCCGCCGCCACGGCGACGACGGAGTCACCCCGCGCGCGGTCGCGGGGAGCGAGGATCCGTCGCCGCGCTCGTCGACAGGTGCGGTCCAATCCCGCGCCGGCCGCCGATCGACGCCGCGTCACCAAGCAGGACCCGATAGCGAAGGCGATACGACAATGGAATTTCTCAACAGCCTGGTCGACATTCTGGGCAAGCTCATGACCATGATGGGCAACAAGCCTGGCGGCGGCGGCAGTACCGGCAGCCTCGGCGGAAGCCTCTAGCGCTCGACCCGTCGCGGGCCCCGGCAAACCTGCCGGGGCCCGCGCCCCTTCGCCGTGTCACCCCGGCGGCGTCGTCCCGGTCGCCGCCATCTTCGCGTACAGCTTCCCGTGCATCTGCGCCTGCAGGTCCGGTTGGTAGTGCCCCGTGTTCGCCGGATTGGCCAGATTGTGCAGCTCCTGCGGATCGGCCTGAAGATCGTAGAGCTCGTACTGAGACGGCGCGATCCGCGCGGGGTCGAAATACATCGCGTACTTGTACCTGCGCTCCCGGATGCATCGCATGTGGTTCGGCTGGGTGACGATGAACTGACCGTCCGGGGTGGCGCAGTTCTGGTCGTCGTAGGTGAACAGGACGTTGTCCTGCACGGTCACGCTTGGCGACGCGGGGTTCGCGGCGGCGTCGTCGATCACCGGCGTCAGGTCGGTTCCGAGGAAGTTCCAGGCGCCGCGGTCGGGCACCCCGGCCAGCGTCGCCAGCGTCGGCATCACGTCGATCAACGACGCGAGGGCACCGGTCCGCACGGCCTGCGGGAACATCACGGGATTGCTGATCACCAGCGGCACCCGGAGCGTCTCCTCGTAGGCATTGAAGATCTTCTGCCGCAGGCCGCCGTGCGAGAGCCCCATCTCCCCGTGGTCGGAGATCCGGACGATCACCGTCTTCTCGACCAGACCGGGTTTGGCCTCCAGCGCGTCGAGCACGCTGCCGATGTGACGATCCACCACCTTCTGCAGGTAGCCGTAGAAGTTGACGTAATTGTGCGCGGACTGCGGACCCAGCAGCGGTCCGAGTCCCGCCGCCAACAACACCTGCGACTGCACCTGCGCGGTGGGCTTGTAGTTCGTCATCAACGATTCGTCGATGGTCGGCGGCAGGTCGATGCCCTGCTCGAAGCAGCCCGGCGCCGCCGAACCGTAGTTGTCACAGTCCCCCTCGGCCGCGTTCCAGGTCTGCGGGTAGGCCAGCAGGTCGTGCGGGTTCGCCATCGACACGACCAGCGCGAACGGAGTATCACTGTGTGGGTCAACGGAATTGAGGAACTCGACCGCCTCGTCGGCGATCTTCTGGTCGCGGTTCGCGCAGCCGCCACCGAAGTTCGCAGGATTGGTGTCCTGACCCGCCTCCGGCGGCTGCCATCCCCTGAACCCGTAGGCCGCCACGTCGTCGGGACTCGCGTCGCCGCCGTCGACACCCTTGCTCATGTGCCACTTGCCGCGGAACTGGACGTCGTAGCCCGCCGACGCCAGGACCCGGGCCATGTTCTGCGTGGCAGTGGACAGCACCGGTTCGGTCGGCGACACCGTGCCGCCCGTGGTGAGTGTCGCGACCACCCCGTGCTGCGCGGGATACAGCCCGGTGAAGAACGTGCTGCGACTCGGCGAGCACATCGCGGCCGCACAAAAGGCGTTGTCGAAGGACAGGCCGCGGTCCGCGATCCGTTGCCGGTTCGGCAGATTCCGCTCGGCCCAGCCCGGCGGCCAGTACATCGGGGGGCGTTCCTGGTCGGTGACCAGGATCAGGATGTTCGGACGCTTCGGACGATTGCCCGATGCCGCGCGGGAGAGCGGTTTCGCCTGTGCAACACCGGATTCCGCGACGACGCCAGCGGCCACGCCCGCTGCGAGCAACGCACCCGCACCACCGAGGAAGGTCCGACGCGGCACATCGCCACCCCCGGCGCCGCCGTTGCCGGTCGCCGGATCGCCGCGCCCCGAGTGTCTGCGCTCCGCCTCCACCGCACCACCTGTCACCTGAGTCGTCATGACGAATTCCTCCTCGAAACGAAGCGGAAAGGCAGTGAACGTGGACGGTCGATCAACACGTGTGCGCTTGCGCAGGTTACCAATTCGAATCGCCCGCCGGTGCGGGTTCGCGAGGCGGGGGACTGCACCGCGCTCCCCATTCCACCAACGGGCCGCCCGCGGGCGCGGTACAGTCGAACTCTGATTTTTGGCGACCCTCCGAGGAGCGCTATGGAAGCAGACCGAGCTGCGGGCACCGGCGCGTGCGCCGAACGGCATACGTAGGTTTTCGCTCAACGCGAGCTCAATCGCGAAACTCCGAGCTCAATCGCGGACTCCGAGTTCGCTCGCAAATTCTCTGATGTGGGTGGCCGCAAGTGGCGCGGCGCCCAAGGGTCGGGCCCAGGCATCGGGCCCGTCGTCGTGTTCGACTCAGTGTCGCGTCCGACTCGGGTCGTGTCTGGATAGCCGTCGAGATCAAATGGGGATCGCCGTGAAAATGGCCAAGGCTCTTGTCATGCCCGTGCTCATCGTCGCCGCACTCGGATCAGGCGTGGGAACCGCTGCCGCACAACCACAGCTGCCACCGCTGCCGCCGCTGCCCGAGCTGCCGACGCTCCCGCCCATGCCGCCGCTCCCGACGCTCGAACTCCCCGTTCCCGCACAGGTGGACCTGCCGCAACTTCCGGCCCCGCAGCTACCGGCCCTGCCTCAACTGCCGGGCCTACCCCAGGTCCCCGCCCCGCCCCAACTCCCCTCCGCCGCAGAGGCCTCCGGCATGGTCGCCGACCGCGCCTGGCCCGACAACCAGCCCAAGCGCGAGGCCTTCCAGACCATGACCAACGAGATCGGCATCGGCTGGGCGAACGGCGGTCAGCAGAGGATGATGGCCGGGTCGGTCGTCGGCCTGCTCATCGGCTGCGTGTCGATCTTCCCGAACTTCATGGCCGGCTGCATGATCGGCAATGTCGTAGGCGCCGGCATCGGTGCGGTCATGGGCATCGACGAGGGCAACCCGAAGGCGCGGCCCTCGGTGGAGAAGTTCCTCGCGACGCCGTGACGTGCGTGAACGACCGGGTCAGGCGGCGCCCTTGCGCACGACCGTCAGCTTCGACAGCCGCGACGAGATACGCCGGTCCTCGCCGTCACGGAGCAGGGCCATGCCCGACCTGACCTCTTCCACGACCCAGGTGCCTGCCGTGTCCGAAATATGGACCAGGTCTCCGGCCTGCACACTCTCGCTCATCGGATCATCGCCTCCACGCTCGACGGGCGCACTCGACGACCGCGCCCCCAGTTTTCAGGTACGAACAATTTTGACATCTTCCCCCGCATCGGCGGCAGGGGAGGCTGGAAGATGCTGCCGATCCGAGCGACTGATGGTCACGGCGGCGACAATGACGCCCACCGCAACCCCGACCAGGGTGTCCACGACGCGGCTGACACCGATCTCGGGCGAGATGTCCGACCCGAGCCCGACCATGAGCAACGCCATCGGGGTGACCGCGAGCGAGGTGAGCGCGTAGTTCCGGGCGGCCGTCAACTCGGCGGTCACCTGCAGCACCACGATCGCGACCACCGTCTGCCAGTACCCGAGGCCCGCCCCGATCAGGACCGCGGCGACAACGGCGCCGCCGACGTTGCCCAGCAGCCGCTGAATCCCGCGCTGCACCGTCAACGCGTACGTGACGCCCTGCATGGCCGCCATCGCGCCCATCGACGCCCACAGCGGATGGTCGAGCCCGACCGCCGCGGCGAACCAGCCGGCGCAGACCGAGGCGAGCCCGATGCGCATCGCATTGCCGAGGACCACCGGCGACCGCACCCCGGCACGGCCGACCGTCAGGAACCCCTCGGGCCGCGGCAGCGCCAATGCCCGGACGCTCGCACTACTGTCAAAAATTGTGCTGCGGCGCTTGACCTTCCGCAGTTCTGCCTCGTGCCGGACCACGTCGCGCAGCCGCGCCGAGTCGCCTGTCGCCCACTCGTCGACCGCCGCCTCCGCTTCGTCCAGCAGCGCGACCAGGTCGCGGTGGTGCCAGGACGCAGCGCCCCGAGCACCACTGAGCGCCAACTTCTCCCGAGCATGCGCGATCGCGGCGCGCGCCGGCCCGGCTACCTCGCCCGCGGCGCCGCCGGACGACGGCGCCGGTGACGCGCCGCGCTCGAGCGCGGCGACCGCAGCGAGCGCACGCGCGACAGCCAGTCGGGCGGGGCCGAGCGGCAGCACCAGCAGTGGCGCCGCGGCCGCGAGCAGTCCCACCGTGGACCCGATCGCCGCTGCCAGGCAGGACCCCACGAGATCGCCGGGTGCCGTGACATGGCTGACCGCAGCGGTGGCCGCGAACACGAGGATCACCGGGCCCGGGCCGGCGATTCGGAAGGCCGAGACCGCGGCCGCAGCGACCGCGGCACCGACCGACATGAAGGCGACCTCGGCCCACATCGGCGGGTGCGCGAGCGCGAGGAGTCCGCCGCCGGCGACGAAGACGACGAGCAGCGCTCCGACCAACGTCACCTTGGCCGCGACCCGGACCAGCGGCTCGTGCCGGGCGAATGCGGAGGCCAGCGCGCCGAGCACCGCGAAGCCGGCGTACTGCCGCAGGTCCAGCAGCCCGCAACCGACGAACACCAGCGCGGCCGCGATGCCCACGCGCATCGAGGCCGCGACAGTCGCGTCCGCGGGCCGCACCTCGAGCGCACTCCGCCAGGTGGATACGGAGACCGAGTGCGCGAGCGCGCCACGGGACTGCCGCAGCCGGTTCGCGGCGGCGTCGGGGCGGACGGAGGCGTCGGGAGTCGTGGTGCGCACGCACCCATGGTAGATGTATTTCATTTGTAAAATACATATGAAACAGTGTGAAACCGGTCGCTTAGGATGTGCGCATGGGCGACACCGGTAACTCCCCCGACTTCGTCGACGGCGTGCGAGCCGAATGGGCCCGGACCTATCCCCAGGTGGACACCTCCCCGATCGAGGTGATCGGGCGAATCACCCGGATCGGCTCGCAGGCACTGCACCAACTCGACCGAGCGCTGTCGCCGACCGGTGTCACCCGCGTCGAGTTCGAGATCCTGTGCGCCCTGGCCCGCGCGGACCGGCCGCTGCGCGCCAGCGAGGTGACCGCGGTGACCATGACCAGCGGTGCGTCCACGACAAAGCACGCCGACCGCCTGGCGAAGGTCGGACTGCTCGAGCGGCTGCCGTTCGAGCGCGACGGCCGAGTGGTGCTGCTGCACCTGACCGAAACCGGGCGCGCCCTCGTCGACAGCGAACTGCCGCGCCGTGTCGAACGGGACCGCCGACTACTGGACGGACTCGACGACCGGGAGCGCGAGACCCTCGCGGCGCTGCTGCGGCGGGTGTCACGCAACGCCGAGGCCACCACCGGACCGTGAGATGACGAACGGGCGATTCCCGGAGTATCGGCCGACAGCCGACACCGGGAACCGCCCGTTCGCGGGACCGCTACTTCCGCGGGTCGGACTCCCCCGCGCCGAACTCCTCGTCGGGGTCCGTGCGTGCGGCCGTCCGCCCCTCGTCGGCCTGCGCCTTCTTCGACGCCTCGCGCATCTCGATGCCGTCGCTGATCCAGTCGCCGATCTCGCGGGTCACGTCGCGCACCGCGCCCGCGATGATCATCGCGATCTTGCCGACGTGGGTGGCCCCGGACTCCGTCAACTCCTGGACGGTGTCCTTGCGTCGCTCGAACTTGCTCACCATGGACGCGTCACCTCTCACACTGTGGCCTTCCGACGTTCGACGATAACACCGGTCGGCGGGGTCGAACCGGTCAGAAAGTCGGGCAGCGCGAGCGTGAAGATCTTGCCCCACACCGAGCCGATCTGCTTGAAGAAGCCGCCGGTGTTGTAGGGCAGGCCGTTCTTCTCGCAGAGCGCCCGCACGCGCGGCGCCATCTCCGGATAGCGGTTCGCCGGGATGTCCGGGAACAGGTGATGCTCGATCTGGTGCGAGAGGTTGCCGGACATGATGTGGAACAGCCGGCTGCCCTCGATGTTCGCACTGCCGAGCATCTGCCGTACGTACCACTGGCCGCGAGTCTCCTCGGCGGTCTCCTCCTCGGTGAAAGTCTGTACGCCGGTAGGAAAATGACCGCAGAAGATGATCGAGTACGTCCACACGTTGCGCACCAGGTTCGCACTCGCGTTGCCCAGCAAGGTCGTGACGAAGAGCGGCCCCGTCAGCAGCGGGAAGACGACGTAGTCCTTGAGCACCTGGCGGCCCGCCTTGCGCCGCATCCCCTGCAGCAGCGGCTTGACGTCGTGCCACTTGCGCTTGCCCTTGATCACGTTCTCGGTCTCGAGGTCGTGCAACATCACGCCCCACTCGAAGAGCATCATCAGCGCGAACGCGTAGACCGGGTTGCCGAGGTAGTAGGGGTGCCACTTCTGCCCCTGGTCCATCCGCAGGATGCCGTAGCCGATGTCGCGGTCGCGGCCGACGATGTTGGTGTACGTGTGGTGCATGTAGTTGTGCGAGTGCCGCCACTGGTCGGCCGGACACACGGTGTCCCACTCGAACACCCGCGAGTTCAACCCCGGCTCACGCATCCAGTCGTACTGGCCGTGCATGACGTTGTGGCCGATCTCCATGTTGTCGAGGATCTTCGAGACGCCGAGCGCGCCGACCGCCGCGAGCCAGAACGGCGGGAGGAAGCCGAGGTACATCAGGCCGCGACCGGCAACCTCGAAGCCCCGCTGCGCCTTGATGATCCGGTAGATGTACTCGCGGTCCTTCGCGCCGAGATCGGCGACGACCTCGGCTCGCAGGGCGTCGAGGTCGCGTCCGATCTCCTCGACCTGCTCGTAACTGAGCACGACGGGGTCGGTGGACGGGTCGTGCTTCGCGCCGCCGAGCAGCGGCAACGTCGGGAGGGAAATTCCGAGCATGGGAGTTCTCCTTGATCGGTGTGGAGTCAGATGTCGACGACTCAGATATTCAGAGATACGTCGCCGACTGGCGCGTTGACGCACAACTGGATCGGCTGGTCCGGATCGGAATCGAGTTCGCCGGTGCGCAGGTTGCGGGTGCACCCGGAGGTCTTGACGGCAGTGCAGGTGAAGCAGATACCCATCCGGCACCCGAATTCGGGTGTCAGACCGGCAGACTCGGCCTGCTCGAGCAGGCTGGCCCCCGAGTTGTCGGTAGTGACCCCAGACGCCGTGAAGGACACTTCGCCGGTGGCGTCGTCGTCGGCGGGGGCGAGCGTGGGCGTGAACTCCTCGACGTGCAACCGGTCGCCGAGACCGACTGCGTCGAAATGCTCACGCACCGACCGCATCAGCCCGGACGGCCCGCACAGGTAGGTCTGCCCGTCGGCGTGCCACGGGGCGGCCGCGTCGAGGTGGCCCGGCCCGAAGTACCCGTGCAGGTCGCCGTCCCCGGAACGCGTGTACGCGAGGAGCAGACGCAGATTGTCGTGCCGGGCAGCCAGATCTGCCAGCTCGGCGCGGTACACGACGTCGCCCTCTGCGTGCGCGTAGTGCAGGAAGGTGACGTCGCCGGCATACCCCTCGTCGAGCAGGGTCCGCAGCATCGACATCACCGGGGTGATACCGCTGCCGCCGCTGATCAGCAGGACCTTCTCGGGACGCTCGACGGGCAGCAGGAACACCCCGTCGGCCTGCGACAGACTGACCACCAGGCCGACCTCGGCGTGCCGGTACAGATGCTGCGAGACCAGGCCCTCGGGATGTGCCGTGACCGTGAGTTCGATGCTGCCGTCGGCGCGGTGCTCCGAGCACGCGGGCGAGTAGCAGCGGGTGTGCCGGACACCGTCGATAACCACCCCGACCTGGACGAACTGCCCGGCGGCGAAGCCCTTCCACTGCCGGGTGGGCCGCAACACGAGGGTGACGGAGCCTTCCGTGGCACGGCGCACAGCGGTGACCTCGGCGCGGAGGTCACGGACGGTGGCCATCGGGTTGACGAGTTCGAGGTAGCGGTCGAGCTGGTGCGGCGTCGCCATCGCCTCGAGCAACGACACCAGCGACGGCCGGCGCCGGCGGGTTCGGGTCTGCACGGTCACTGCAACCTCCTGCTGTGGGCCTGTGGCGTACGGTCGATCCACTTTTCAGTGCACACTCGTACACAAACAAGTGTGACAGGAAGTCCCAGGTAGATGTCAACCCCTAGCAGGATGTGACGCCGATTACAGGGTCGGTGCAGCCTTTGACGGTGTACAGCCATACACTCGAATGGTGAGCGAGCCCGAAAGCAGAGCCGAACGCAAGGAGCGCACGCGGCAGGCGCTACTCGATGGCACCCTGGAACTGCTCGAGGAGCGCAGCTTCGCGAGCCTGAGCCTGCGCGAGGTGGCCCGTTCGGCGGGGATCGTCCCGACCGCCTTCTACCGGCACTTCGCCTCGATGGACGAACTCGGCGTGGCACTGGTCGAGGACAGCATGCGCATGCTGCGCCGGATGCTGCGAGACGCCCGACGCGACCCGAGCACCAAGAACGCGAGCGTCTCGCTGGACATCCTGCTGCGGCAGGTTCGCGCCCACGAGGGCCAGTTCCGCTTCCTCAGCCGTGAACGCTACGGCGGCGTCACGGAGGTGCGCCGGGCGATCGCAGCCGAACTACGGCTGTTCTCGAGCGAACTCACCATCGACCTGTCGCGCATGCCCGCGCTCGCGAGCTGGGAGGTCGAGGATCTGGAGATGGCGGCCGACCTGATCGTCGGCGCGATGATGTCCACGGTGATCGACGTGCTCGAGGTGGATCACCCCGGCGGCCGCGAAGAGCGTGCGGTGATCGACCGGGCCGAGCACCAGCTGCGGCTCATCATGATCGGCATGGGCGGCTGGCGCCCGACCCACCACCGAACAGGGTGATGGGGGCCTTCAGCCTGTCAGACCGAACGAAGGTTCCCATCACCCTGATCTGAAGGCGCCGTCAGCAGGAGCCGAGCTCGCGCGCGATCGCGTCCTTCTCCGCCTGGGTCACCCACAACTTGTAGGCGGCCTTGACCTCGACCTGCTTGGCGACGTAGGTGCAGCGGTACGACTTGTTCGGCGGCAGCCAGGTCGCCGCGTCGCCGTCGGACTTCTGCTGGTTGGTCGGACCGTCGACGGCGAGCAGGTTGCGCGGGTCGTTGGCCAGGTTCCGGCGGGTGTCGACGTCGAGCTGCTGGGCGCCCTTCTGCCACGCGTCGCTGAGGGCGACCACGTGGTCGATCTGCACCGCGGTCGAGGTGTCCTGGCCGCGGGTGAACTGGATCCGCTTACCGGTGTACGGGTCGTTCAGGGTGCCGGTCAGCACGATGCACTGCTTCTTACCCTCTTTGTACGTCTTGTCCGTCAGGTCACGGTCGAGAATGTCGTTGCGGGTGTCGCAACCGTTGTGACCGCCCGCGACGGCGACATCGTCCGACCAGGCCTGCCCGAACTCGTCGCGACTGTATCCGGTCTTGGGCGCGCGGCCCTTGACGGCGAGGGTGTCGAGCAGCGCCAGGGTGGCGGACTGCTCGACCGCGGGCCCGCCGCCCGAACTACCGAAGTTCGAACTGCCGGTGGGCGCGGCGTCGGCCTCGGCCAGCTGCGCACTGCAGCCGGTGAGGGTCAGTGCGGCCGTACACGCGGCAATCATGATCAGGCGCGGGCGGGCCACAGTGTGGAAACTCAAGGGGGAACTCCTTACTCGGGAACAGACCGAGAGGAGTATGCCGGGTTCCGCACCCCGAGCAGGCACGGCACGCGGCGGAAGACTTTGGGGTGATGCAGATTACGAGTCTGCCGGGACCTCAATCTCGAACGGCGAGCACCCACTGGGCCACTGCAAGGCACGCGAACGCCGCCGTGGAGGTGACCGCACGAACCACGTTCCAGCGCACCCACGTCGACTCGAAATGTGCACGGACGGAGCCGAGATCAGCGATATGGTCGAGTGATCCGGCTGCCGCGAGATCGTCGTTGAGTGGAACGTTGACCACGGACGTCACGACCAGAACCACGAGGTAGAGCACCAGGGCGGCCACGACCCACGGCAGTGCCGGACGCCACGGCGCACGCAGGTGCATTCCCACCGCGAGAACCGTGAAGGCCAGGGCGCCACCGAAGGCGAGGGCGAACCAGCCGTTGAGGATCGCGACGTTGATCCGTTGCATCGCCTCGACGAAGGTTCGGTCGTCGGACGCATGCAACCCGAGCATGACCGAAACCGCAAAGCTGTAGAACAGGCCGGCGATCAGTCCGGTACAGACGGTCGCCCCGAACAGCGCACCACCACGAATGAGGGAGAACATGATTCGTCAGCCTTCCGACACGCCGGTGGTCGCGGCGTCGGGCGCCGCCCCCTGACGTCCGGTCTTCCCGGTGCCGCCGAGCACGAGTGTTGCTGTGGTGTCCTTCGCATTCGTTGTCATGCATCCAGTCAATCGTCCGAAGGCGAGACGATCCATAGTCGACAGGCGCATTTACATACGCAAGCGTCTAGGCTCGATCCCATGGACCCACTCGCCGGACTCCTCGACGGACCCCGCTCGCGCGGAGCCTTCCTGCTCCGCTCGATTCTGTCCCCACCCTGGTCGCTGCGCATTCAGGACCACGCGCCGCTGACCCTGGTGGCGATGGTCCGAGGTCGGGCATGGGTCGCGCACGACGGCGCAGACCCGGTGCCGATGCACCAGGGCGACGTCGCGGTGGTGCGCGGACCCGACCCCTACACCGTCTCGGACCGTCCGGGCACCACCCCGCAGGTGATCGTCCATCCGGGCCAGATCTGCACCACACCGGATGGCGAATCACTCAGCGAGGCAATGGACCTCGGCATCCGAACCTGGGGAAACAACGCCCACGGCGAGGTCGTGATGATCACCGGCACCTATCAGGTCGGCGCCGCGGTCGGCGATCGACTGCTTCGCGCCCTACCCCGCCTGCTGACGGTCCGCCGTGACGAGTGGGACAGCCCACTCCTCCCCCTGCTCGGCGACGAGATGGCCAAGGACGAACCCGGCCAGGACGTCATGCTCGACCGTCTGCTCGACCTCGTGCTCATCACCGTGCTGCGGACGTGGTTCGCCCGGCCGGAATCCTCGGCCCCCGCCTGGTACCGCGCGCACGGCGACGACGTGATCGGCCCGGCCCTGCGCCGACTACAGAACAATCCCGCGCACCCGTGGACGGTCGCCTCACTCGCGTCCGAGGTCGGCGTCTCCCGCGCGAGCCTGGCTCGGCGGTTCACCGAGCTGGTCGGCGAACCGCCGATGTCCTACCTGACGGGGTGGCGCCTCACCCTTGCCGCGGATCTCCTGCGGACACCCGAGGCGACGATCGGCGCGGTGGCACGCAAGGTCGGCTACGGCAGTTCGTTCGCGCTCAGCGCGGCCTTCAAACGCGTGCACGGCATGAGCCCACGGGAGTACCGACAGTCGCTCGACGCAGCGTGATTCGATCAGCCGAGTCCCGCGGTGCCCTCGAGCGCCGGCACCGCGACCGTGGCGACCACCCCGCGATGGTCCGAGCCGGGCAGGTCGACGACGCCGGCACTCGTGGCCGTCGCACCCGCGACGAGGACGTGGTCGATCGCGAGTACCGGCGGCCACCAACGGTCGGCAGGATAGGTCCGGAGCGCACCCGCACCGGATTGCTCTGCGGCGTCACGGTATCCGTCTCCGAGCAGCTCGCGGAACTGGGCATTGTCGTAGGTCGAGTTGAAGTCGGCACCGACGATCACCGGCTCGGCATCCTGGTAGAGGCGCTGCAGGATGTCCTTCACCTGCACCATCTCACGCGCCCAGATGCCGGTCTGCGCACGCGGCACCGGTGGCAGCGGGTGCGCAGCGACCACCACGAACGGCCGCTGCCCGGGCGGAATCACCCGTACCGACACCATGTTCATCACGAACCCCATGTGCTCGGTCTGCCCGGAAATCGGGTGGCGACTCCAGATCCCGGTCCCGCCGCCCAGTTCCGTCGGACGCAGGTACCGGAACGGCAGCACCTCGTCGAGTCCCACCTCACCGAGCCGGGGCACCGCCTCGGGCGTCAGCTCGTTGACCGTCAGGATGTCGACGTTCCTCGACTTGACCTGCGCGACAATACCTTCCATATCGCTGTTGCCGAAGTAGACGTTCGCCTGCATGACGGTCAGATCGGACGCCCCGTCCGGCCGCGCGTCCCCGACGTACAGGGGGAGCTGGGTCCACACCGCCACGGCCAGCACCGCCGCCGCCACGACCGATCCGATCCACCGCCTGGTGGAAACGAGCGCGAGCAGGCCGGCCGCAGCGCAGGCCATCAGGACCGGCGCGAACGAGGCGAGCACGACGAGCGTGGTCGCGGTGGTGTCGAGATAGTGCGCCCCGACTCCGACCGCGGCCGAAAGCACCGCCAGCCAACCGAGCACAATCACCACACGTCGGACCCACACCATCGAATTCCCCCTCGAGATCGGGTCCAGCATGCCCGATGCCGACTCTCAGCCCAGCGCCCGCCGGGCCACCAGTGCCGCGCCGATGTGAGGGAGGTCCGCCGGGTCCGACGGAGTGCGACCGATGAGCTCGGCCACCCGGCGCATCCGGTAGTCGACGGTATTGGCGTGCACGTCGAGGGCGGCGGCGGTGGCGCGCCGGTTCAACCCGTTCGCCACGTAGGTCTCGAGGGTCTGCATCAGCTCGGGCTTGCCCACGAGCGGGTCGAGCAGCGTGGCCAGTTCGCGATGCGCGGCACTCGGCCTGCTCAGCTGATACTCGAGCAACACGTCCTGCAGCCGGTACAGGCCGGGCGGTCGTCCCGCGCGCCCCACGAGCGCGACGATGTCCGCGGTCAGGGTCACCGCGTCCGGCACCTCTCCCGGGGCCGCGACCACTCCCGCGACCCACATGTCGGCACCGATCACCACACGCACCCGCTCGATCGTCGCGCGCAGTTCGTCCCAGTCCGGCGGCGACGCGGAACACGGGATCAGCGCGGTGCCGCCCCCGCTGTCGATCACGGTCAGCGCCGGCTCCCCCGTGATCCGGTCCAACTGCCCCTGCAGGCGACGCAATTTGCGGCGGCTCGCAACGGTGCCGCTCACCCCCGACCCGCGCTCGTCCGCGTTCTCACCGATCGCCAGGGTCAGCGCGAGGTAGTGCGGAGCCAGCCGAAGTCCGGTCCGGTGCACGACGGCGTCGAGCGGATCGCCCGCCACGAGCGCCGACATCAGCGAGCGCCGACCCGAGTTCTCCTGACTCTCCATGATCTGGCGTTCCTCGAGGTACGCGGCGCTCACCGCGATGGTGAGCCTGCGCAGGAAGTCCAGGACCATCGTCAACAGGACCTGCACGTCGCGCATGTCACCCGGCTGTGCCGCAGCGAACAGATCCTGCGAGGACATCCCGATCCCCAGGTGATATGCGTGCAGGACCGCCTCGAGCGGCACGCCCTCCTCCGCCCTCCGCGCCGCGGAGTTGCGTTGCTCGACGAGCTCGGAGTCGTACGCGGCACGCCGCTCGAACACCAGCGTCGCGAAGAGCTCCATGTTGCGGTGCACGATCTCGGCGATCTCGCCGTCCACCTCTTCCCGGGGCAACGCGCGGTACACAGGCGACTCGTCGACCAGACGGGCGATCACCCGCGCGGTCAGATCCGCCGCGCGCGCGGACAGCCACTGCGACGCCGGGCGTCCGGCAATCTGCAGCGGTCGGTTGGTCCGACTGTTATCCGTCACAACTCCCCTTCGCTCATACCGGACAATACGACCCTTCGACGGACTGTGTGTGATTGACGTCACGTAGTGCGCACGATATGCCACCGCAGCGTCGCGCGGTCGAGAGGTTCGGTGTCGACACCCACGGTCGCCGTCACGCAATTGACCGGACGGTGACACGCGTCGCGGTAGTGTTCCGGACAGGCATGTGCGAGCAGCCGCCACCGGCACCGCAACGACCGCGAGTGATCTTGGGGGACACATGGATCCGACCGCCTTCGCCACCACCGTCGAGGTCGGCGACTACACCTTCGACGTGACGACCGCCGGTCCGGCGGACGGCGCGCCGGTCCTGATGCTGCACGGCTTCCCCGAGACCGCCGCCTGCTGGCGCCCGATCACCCCACTGCTCACCGCGGCCGGACTCCGGGTGATCGCACCCAGCCAGCGCGGGTACTCCGCCGGCGCCCGGCCGGTCGGCGTCGAGCACTACGGAATCGCCAACCTGGTCGGCGACGCGGTCGGCCTGCTGGACACGTTGGGGATCGAGAGCGCCCACCTGGTCGGTCACGACTGGGGCGCCGCGGTGGCCTGGGTGGTCGCCGCGGGCCACCCCGACCGGGTACGCACGCTCACCGCGGTGTCGGTGCCGCACCCGGCCGCGTTCGGCTGGGCGCTCCGCGAGGACGAGGACCAACGCCAGCGGTCGCGCTACATCGGAGTGTTCCGGCACGGCGACTCCGCCGAGCGGGCGCTGCTCGCCGACGACGCCCACCGCCTGCGGGCGGTCTTCGGCGACGTCGACCCCACCCAGGTCGCGGAGCACGTGCGCACCCTCGCCGAACCGGGCGCGCTCACCGCCGCCCTGTCCTGGTACCGGGCCATGGGCCGCGAATTCGGCGACATCGCGCCGGTGACCGTGCCCACCACCTACGTCTGGAGCAACGGCGACGAGGCACTCGGCCGGGCGGGCGCGGAGCGGTGCGGCGAATTCGTCGACGCTCCATACCGTTTCGTCGAACTGGACGGCATCAGTCACTGGATCCCCGAACAGGCACCCGGCGCGCTCGCCGACGCGGTCCTCGCACGAATCGAAGGGAACGGGAAATGAGCGGACTGGCGGTAGTCCTGGTCGGAGCCCTGCTGTGCTTCTGGGGCATCCGGTCGTTGCACCTGGCGGTGCTGGCCTCCGGCTTCGGCCTCGGCTGGTTGATCACCGACCTGTTCAATCCATCGCTCTGGACGTCGTTCCTCTTCGCGCTGATCGGCGCGGTTGCCGCGTGGGTCGTCACCACCCTCGTCTTCAAGTTCTCCGCCTACTTCATCGGCGGGCTCACGGGCGCGATGGCGGGCGCGAAACTCGCGGACGTACTGCAACCCGGTGACAAGAACTGGGCGCTCGGCGCGATCGTGGTCGTGGCCGTCGCGGTCGCCGGGGCCTTCCTCGCCGACAAGTACCGGGCCCGAGCACTGCTGTGGCTGACCTCGATCGGCGGCGCCAGCATGATCCTGAGCGGCCTCGGGAGGATGACCAGCGCGCTCACCTTCCTCCGGGACCCCAATCCGGGCTGGCAGCAGGTCACCTCGACGCTGATCTGGATCGCGCTCGCTGCGGCCGGCTGGATCGTGCAGCGCCGACTGTTCGCGGAAAAGCTCGGGATTCAGCGCGCGGAGGGCGCCAAGCGGTAGTCGGGCTGCGCACCACGTGCCGGTGCACGCACCGGGAGCAGCGCCGCGAGACCGACCGCGAGCACCACGAGCAGTCCGATGATCCCGGCTCGGTCGCTGGCGAACATCCACGCGAACAGCCCGAACAGCGTCGGCGCCAGAAACGAGACCGCCCGGCCGGTCGTGGCGTACAGGCCGAACATCTGCCCCTCCCGGCCCACCACCGTGATCCGGGTCAGGAAGGTGCGCGCCGCCGACTGCGCCGGGCCGACGAACAGGCACAGCAGCAGTCCGAAGATCCAGAACCCGACCGGCCCCGACACCACGAGCAGCGCCGCCCCGACCGCCAGCATCGAGCCGAGCGACCCGACGATCACCGCCTTCGGTCCGAGTCGGTCGTCGACGCGACCCGCCGCCAACGCCCCGCCCGCCGCCACCACGTTCGCTGCGACACCGAACAGCAGGACGTCCGAGGACGCGATGCCGTAGACATTGACCGCCAGCACCGCGCCGAAGGTGAACACGCCTGCGAGCCCGTCCCGGAACAGCGCGCTGGCCACCAGGAAGTAGATGGTGTGCCGGTCGGCGTTCCACAGCTCGCGCAGGTCCCGCCACAGCACCCGGTACGAGGCGAGGAACCCCACGTTCCCTGCAGTCACAGCTCCCGAGGCCGCACCCGAGAGGTCCGGACCCGTCTGCGTGCGCGGCAGTTCCGGAACGGCGAACAGCACCGGGATCGCGAACACGGCGAACCAGACCGCCGCCAGCACCGCCACCAACCGGATGTTGAGTCCGCCGTCGGTGCTCAGCGCGAAGAGCCCGCGGGTGTCGCCGTCACCGGTGATGAATCCGAAGTAGCACACCAGCAGGAGCACGATGCCGCCGAAATAGCCCATCGCCCACCCGAACCCGGAGACCCGACCGATGTTCTCCGGGGTGGACACCTGGCGGAGCATCGCACTGTAGGGCACCTGGGCGAGCTCGAAGATCACCGACCCCACACCGAGCAGCAGCAGTCCGAGCCACAGGTACTCGTAACTGTCCCGCACCAAGAACATCAACAGCATGCAGACGACCACCGCGGCGGTGAGCAGCGCCAGCGAACGCCGTCGGTGCCCGGTCGCATCCGACCGCTGGCCCGTGACGGGGGCGAGCAGTGCGATGCACAGTCCCGCGGCACCGAGCGACCAGCCCAGCCAGCTGCTCGCCGACACCGAGCCGGGCAGGTTCTCCCCCACCGCGTCGGTGAGGTAGACCGAGAACACGAAGGTGACGATCACCGCGTTGAACGCGGCCGAACCCCAGTCCCACAAGCCCCAGGCGAATACCTGCCTGCGGGTGACGCCGTCGCCGACCACCGGTGCGCTCATACGGCGAGCCTAGGCGAGCGAGTGCCGCCGGTACCCGTCACCGCGACGTAACGATTTCCCCAGTTCGCGTCGTGGGCGGCGGTGCCGGCCATACCCTTTCGAGCGGTCCGTCATTCTGGTCGGTTCACACAGATCTGGAGGCACCCATGCTCTCTCGACTTCTGCCCGTCGCCGTTGCCGTCGCGGCCGTCTCGATCGGATTCGCCGGCGCTCCCGCCGTCGCCGCGCCGACCGTCCCGCCGGAGAATCCGACCGACACGTACTACGTCTCGATGGGTGATTCCCTCGCCGCGGGCTATCAGCCGAACACGAAGAAGGACGAACCCGTCTCCTACAGCGATCTCCTCTACAAGACGTTGAAGGAATCCGACCCCAACCTGCAGTTCGTGCGCATCGGATGCGATGGCGAGACCACCGTGTCGATGATCAACGGCGGCAAGTGCGTCTACCCCGACGCGAGTTCCCAACTCGACTTCGCCACCAAGTTCCTGGCGGCACATCAGGGGCGGGTCAAGTACCTCACCCTCACCGTCGGCGCCAACGACATCTACCACTGCCTGACGGCCGGATCCGGATCCGCGGGCCTGCCCGATGTCGGCTGCATCGCGCAGAGCCTCGGCACCATCGGCACCAACCTCGGGAAGATCACCGGCGAACTGCACAAGGCCGGCGGCAAGGACCCGCACTACGTCGGGATGAACTACTACGACCCCGCACTCGCCAGCTGGCTCAAGGGCGGCACGTCCCAAGTGGTAGCGCAGGGCACCGCCGCCGCGAACAACCTGCTCGCCGCGACCATCACCACTGCGAACAGCGCGAACGGGTTCAAGACTGCCGATGTTCTGAACGCGTTCTCCAACAACGACGTCCTCACCACCGTCGACGTCCCGCCCTTCGGAACTCTGCCCCGCAATGTCGCGAGAATCTGCGAATGGACGTGGATGTGCTCGCTCGCCGACATCCACGCGAACCCGGTCGGGCATCAGGTCATCGCGGACACGTTCCTGCCGCTGCTGACCACGAACGCGGCCGGCACGGTCACCAAGTCGGGCGGGTCCAGCGGGTCCTGAACCCGCACACCGCCGGCAGCGCCGGGCAACTTGCATGCAGATCGCCTCACCACGTCGGACTCAGTCGAGGCGGTAGGCGCCTGGCGTTGTTTGCGGCGATCAGCGTCGCAATCCGTTCCGCGTCCCGGCGTGACCAGGCGTCGTCAGCAAGGCCCGTGACGAGGAACCCCGACAGCGCCCGGCGGAACAGTTCGGCGCCGACGAGGAACAGTTCGGGCAGCCCACAGCCGTCGGTGGAGAACAGCACCGACCGCAGCGGCGCGAGTTCGAGCAGTTCCGCCAGCACCCGACCCGCTCCGGTGACGACGTTCGACGCCCACCGTGCGGCTGCGTCGGCGACCTCGCTCGCGGCCGGGCGATCCGGCGCCAGGTCGAGGCCGACCCGGTACCCGGCGATCGACTTGAACGCGACCGCGGTCACGGCCGCGGTCGCCAACGCGTCCCGGCACGACTCGGCGAACTCGGTGGCACCGCACCCGACGATCATCCGCTCGGCCACGGACTCCAGCCGGACGATCTCCCGCGCCGGCGCACCCGCGAGGGCTGCCAACTCGTTCGGCAGCGTCAGACTGTCTCCCCGAAAACCGGTGTCCACCAGGAACTCTGATATTCCAGCAGCGCGCAGCAACCGCCGGGCCACCTCGTCGGGACCGAGTTCGGCGCGGCGCGCGAGGTAATCCTCGGCGCCCGCGTGCGGCGCCAGGCCGAGCGGCGCGGCGCAGAAGCGGCGGACCGCGAGGCCGGCCTGGGTGTCGAACATGGTGCCGTGCCAGCGTCCGGGACCGTCGGCCTCGCACAACCAGGACTCGAACCCGTCGCGATCGAGAGGGTCGCGCAGCACGCCGTGGCAGTGATGGTCGACCAGACCGATCCGCCCGACGAACCGCGCAATGTCCTGTTCGCCGGATCCCGCGGATCCGGCCGGCGCTCCGTCGGATGACCGTGCCATCGGTGCCATTCTGCCGCTGATTCGATCCGCACGGAGGAGATCGCGACGGCGCGCCCGTCGGGCCACGGAGGCCCCTCGACGCCTATACATCCAGTTGCATAGTCACCTCGTTGCATAGATACTGAGTCGCGTGGCACTCGAACACGCACTACTGGTCTCGCTGTCGGAACAGTCCGGCTCGGGATACGAACTCGCGCGCCGATTCGGCAAGTCCATCGGCTTCTTCTGGAACGCCACCCACCAGCAGATCTATCGCGTGCTCAAGCGGATGGACGAGGCGGGCTGGGTGGACGCGCGGACAGTCGGCCAGGACGGCCGTCCCGACAAGAAGGTCTACCGCGTCAGCGACGCGGGCCGCACCGAACTGCAGCGCTGGATCGCCGAGCCGACCGAGCCGGGCCAGTTGCGCAACGAACTTGCCGTCAAGATTCGCGCCGCCTCCCTCGGTGATCTCGCCGACGTCAAGGCGGAGGTCGCCCGACACCGCGACGACCACGCACGCCGCCTCGAGGTCTACCGACTGATCGAGAAGCGCGACTTCCCCGCACCCGACCGGCTTTCCGGCCCCCAACTGCACCAGTACCTGGTCCTCCGCGGCGGCATCCGCGTGGAGGAGGGCTTCACCCTGTGGTGCCAGGAGGTCCTCGATGCCCTCTAGTTCCGGTCGCTCCGCAGGCTCCGCTCCTGTCAACCCTGGTCGCTCCGCAGGCTCCGCTCCTGCCAACCCTGGTCGCTCCGCAGGCTCCGCTCCTGCCACCGATCACCGTCCCGAACCCGACGACCGAGAGGCCGCCCCCGTGAGCAACCCGTACCCGAATCTGATGTCCCCGCTGGACCTGGGGTTCACCACCCTGCGCAACCGCGTCGTCATGGGGTCGATGCACACCGGGCTCGAGGACCGCGTCCGCGACATCCCCAAGCTGGCAGCCTATTTCGCCGAACGCGCCCGCGGCGGCGTCGGGCTGATCGTGACCGGCGGCTACGCGCCGAACCGCACCGGATGGCTGGTGCCGTTCGGCGCCGAGATGATCACGAAGGCGCAGGCCCGGCGACACCGCACGGTCACCGACGCCGTGCACGCCGAGGGCGGCAAGATCGCACTGCAGATCCTGCACGCCGGCCGGTACTCGTACAACCCGCTCAGCGCCTCGGCCTCCTCGATCAAGGCCCCCATCAACCCGTTCCGACCGCGCGCACTCACCGGCCGCGGCGTCGAGTCGACCATCGGCGACTTCGTCCGCTGCGCGCGACTCGCCCGATCTGCCGGCTACGACGGCGTCGAGATCATGGGCGGCGAGGGCTATTTCATCAACCAGTTCCTCGCCCCGCGCACCAACAAGCGCACCGACAAGTGGGGAGGCTCGGCGGAGAACCGTCGCCGCATCGCGGTCGAGATCGTCCGACGCACCCGCGAGGCCGTCGGCCCGGACTTCGTCATCCTGTTCCGGCTGTCCATGGCGGACCTGGTCGAGAAAGGCCAGACCTGGGACGAGATCGTCACCCTCGCACGCGAACTCGAGGCCGCCGGCACCACGATCATCAACACCGACATCGGCTGGCACGAGGCGCGGGTCCCGACCATCGTCACCTCCGTGCCCCGCGCGGCGTTCGTCGACTTCACCGAGCGCCTGGCCCGCGAGGTGACCATCCCGGTGTGCGCGTCGAACCGCATCAACATGCCCGAGACCGCCGAGGAGATCCTCGCCCGCGGTGACGCACAACTGATCTCGATGGCCCGGCCGATGCTTGCCGACCCCGACTGGGTGCGCAAGGCCGAGGCGGGACGCAGCGACGAGATCAACACCTGCATCGCCTGCAACCAGGCCTGCCTCGACCACGCCTTCGGCAACAAGAAGGTGTCCTGCCTGCTCAACCCCCGTGCGGGCCGCGAAACCGACCTCGTGCTCTCCCCCACCCGGCGACGCAAGAACGTCGCGGTGGTCGGGGCCGGACCCGCCGGACTGTCCGCGGCACTGAACCTGGCCCAGCGCGGGCACGAGGTGAACCTGTACGAAGCCGGCGACGAGATCGGTGGCCAGTTCGGCATCGCGCGTCGGATCCCCGGCAAGGAGGAGTTCGCCGAGACGATCCGCTACTACACCCGCCAACTCGAACTGGCCGGGGTCGAGGTGCACCTGGGCACCCGGGTCGACGCGCGGCGGCTGATCGACGGCGGCCACGACGAGATCGTGCTCGCGACCGGCGTCACCCCGCGGATTCCCGCGATCCCCGGCATCGAGCACTCCAGTGTGCTGTCGTACGCCGAGCTCGTCCGCGACGGCCGACCGGTCGGCGAGCGGGTCGCGGTGATCGGGGCGGGCGGCATCGGCGTCGACGTCTCCGAGTTCCTCACCCACGAACGTTCCCCGGCGCTCGATCTCGAGGAGTGGAACCGCGAGTGGGGCGTGACCTCCGACGAGTCCGCCGCCGGCGCGCTCACCGAACCGCGGTCCACCCCGTCCGCACGCGAGGTGTACCTGCTCCAGCGCAAGACCACCCCGATCGGCGCGGGCCTCGGCAAGACCTCCGGCTGGGTCCACCGCGCCGCGCTGAAGAAGAAGGGCGTGCACCAGATCTCCGGCGTCAACTACGAGCGGATCGACGACGAGGGCCTGCACATCACCTTCGGTGAGAAGCGGGAACGGCCGCAGGTGGTCGCCGTCGACAACGTGGTGATCTGCGCCGGCCAGGAGTCGGTACGCGACCTCGAAGCCGACCTGACCGCGGCCGGGTTGCCCGTCCACGTCATCGGCGGCGCCGACGTGGCCGCCGAACTCGACGCGAAGCGGGCGATCGAGCAAGGTACGCGGCTCGCGGCTGCGCTGTGACAGGGCACCGCGCTCGCGGCGACGGTGTAGCGGTTAGCCTGACCACCGTGAGCCTGCCTACCCCCACCCCCGACACCCGCGCGGTCGTGACCGGCGCCTCCTCCGGCATCGGCGAGGCGCTGGCCACCGAGCTGGCCGCACAGGGCCATTCGTTGATCCTCGTCGCTCGCCGCGGCGACCTGCTCGATGCCCTGGCCGCGAAGCTGACCGCCGCCCACGGGGTCACCGTCGAGGTGCGGGCGGTGGACCTGTCCGACCGCGACAAGCGCGCCGCGCTCACCGAGGAACTCGCGCACCGCCCGGTCAGCATCCTGTGCAACAACGCCGGCATCGCGACCTTCGGGCCGGTGTCCGAGCTCGACGCCGGCTACGAGCGGGCCCAGGTCGAGCTCAATGCCGTTGCCGTGCACGACCTCACGCTGGCGGTCCTGCCCGGCATGATCGAGCGCCGCTCGGGCGGCATCCTCAACGTGGGGTCCGCGGCCGGCAACATGCCGATCCCCAACAACGCGACCTACGCCGCCACCAAGGCCTTCGTCAACACCTTCTCCGAGTCGCTGCGCGGCGAGCTGAAGGGGTCCGGCGTGCACGTGACGCTGCTCGCGCCGGGCCCGGTGCGCACGGAAACGCCCGACCCCGCCGAGGCGTCCATCGTGGACAGGCTGGTGCCCGACTTCTTCTGGATCTCGAGCGAGTACACCGCGAAGGTCTCGCTCGACGCACTCGCGAAGAACAAGATGCGCGTGGTGCCGGGCATCCTCAGCAAGGGCATGTCGGTCGCCGGGCAGTACAGCCCGCGGGCGGTGGTGGCCCCGATCGTCGGCACCTTCTACAAGAAGCTGGGCGGCTAGTCGGTTCGCGTCAAAACCGCCCCCGCCGGCGTCAAGGGCCCGTCAAGGGTGCGGTGAGCGGGGATCTCGGGGAGTACTCCGGAGGGTGACATCCACCCAAGGAGACCACGGTGACCCTGCTCGAGATCTTCCCGTCGCTGCGCTCGGCAATGACCCCGCGCCTCGACCCCGCCGTCTGGCCGGACGGCACCCACGTCGACGACCACGGTCGCATCACAGTGGCCGGGGTGGCGCTGGCGGACATCGCCGACCAGTACGGCACGCCCAGCTACGTCCTCGACGAGATGGACCTGCGCGGCCGGTGCCGGACCTACCGGGAGGTGTTCCCGGAGGCCGAGATCGCCTACGCCGGAAAGGCGTTGCTCACCCGCGCGGTGGCGTCCTGGGTGACCGAGGAGGGGCTCGCACTCGACGTGTGCTCGGCGGGGGAACTGGCCATCGCACTGTCCGCCGGCGTCGACCCGCGGCGAATCATCATGCACGGCAACGCGAAGACGCCCGCTGAACTGGCTGCGGCGCGGACGGCCGGGGTCGGTCGGATCGTGTTGGACTCGGTCACCGAGATCGCGCTGCTCGCTTCGTCGCTGACCCGCAGGCAGAACGTCCTGATCCGGGTCACGCCCGGCATCGACGCGCACACCCACCCCGCGGTGGCCACCGGCGTCACCGACCAGAAGTTCGGTTTCCCGCTCGCCCACGGTCAGGCCGACGACGCCGTCCGGCGGGTACTCGGGCAACCGCGACTGAACCTGGTCGGCCTGCACTGCCATCTGGGCTCGCAGATCACCGACGCCGCACATTTCGCGACCGCAGTGCACCTGATGGTCGGGCAGATGGCGCAGATCCGGCTCGACCACGGGCTGATCCTCACCGAGCTCGATCTCGGTGGCGGACACGGTATCTGCTACCGGCCCGACGATCCGCAGCTGGACCTGAGTACGTTGGCCGGCGCGATCGAGAACGCGCTCGACGAGGCGTGCGCTCGGTACCGGTTCCCGCGCCCGCGAATCACTCTCGAACCCGGCCGCGCGGTCGCGGGCAGGGCGGGAGTGACCGTGTACCGGGTGGTGTCGGTCAAGCACATAACCGGCGGCCGGACCTTCGTCTGCGTCGACGGCGGCATGAGCGACAACCCGAGGGTCGCGCTGTACGGTGCCCGCTACAGCGTCGCGCTGGCGAATCGGCACTCGTCGGCGGCGCCCGCCGTCGTCACGGTCGCGGGCCGGCACTGCGAGTCCGGCGACGAGCTGGCGGTCGACGTCGAGCTGCCGTCGGATCTGCACCCGGGTGACGTCCTCGCCGTCCCCGGGACCGGGGCCTACCACCACAGCCTCGCCTCCACCTACAACGCGGTCGGCCGGCCGCCGATCGTCGCGGTGCGCGACGGCCGCAGTCGCGAGTTGATCCGGCGCGAGACGGTCGAGGATCTGCTGCGCCGCGAGGCATCCCGCTAGCAACATCGGCACCCACTGGCGCCAGTCCTTACCGACGAGTAAGTTGACTGTGCTGTGGTCGGAACCACAGCACAGTCCCGTTGCCGCCAGGAGGACACTGCCCGATGCCGAGCCTTGCCGGAGCCACCGACCTGATCAAGGGGCTCGTCCCCATCACCAAGGCCGGCATCGTCGGACCGATCGGACCGAGTGCCCTCACCGGCGTGGTCTCCGCCTGGTTCCAGTGGGACTTCACCGCGGGCGGCTTGCTTGCCGTCGCCGCCCGTCGCAGCGGCGACCGGATCGCCGTCGTCGACGATCTCGGCTCGGTCAGCTACCGCCAGCTCGACACCGACGCACACGCGCTCGCCGTCGCCCTCCGCGACCGCGGCCTGCGTGAGCGCGGCCGGATCGGGATCCTGGCCCGCAACCACCGGGGCTTCCTCGTCGCGATGGGCGCATCGTCGCGGCTCGGCACCGACCTGGTGCTGCTGAACACCGGCGCGTCGACCACTCAGCTCGCCGAGGTGGTCGTCGAACAGAAACTGGACTGGCTGCTCGTCGACCCCGAGTTCACCGGGCTGATCCCCGACAGCACGCTGCGGGTCGCGGTGTTCGAGGACCCCGGGCACGTCGAGGACGGGACCTCCGGCGCCGAGGGCTGGGCACGATTCGACGGGCTGATCGAGGACGGCAGGCGCGGCGGCGCGGGATCACTCGACCGCCGGCCCCGACGCGGTCGGATCATCGTGCTGACCTCCGGCACCACGGGCACCCCCAAGGGCGCCTCGCGACCCGAGCCGCGCAGCTGGATGCCCGCGTCCGCGGTGCTGTCCCGACTGCCGCTGCGCAGCACCGAGACCACCGTCGTCGCGTCCCCGATCTTCCACACCTGGGGTCTGGCCGCCACCCAGATCGCGTTGGCCTTGCGGTCGACGATGGTGCTGAGCCGCCGGTTCGACCCCGCCGCGACGGTCGCGTCGGTCGCCGAGCACGAGGCGAGCGCGCTGTGGGTGGTGCCGACGATGCTGCAGCGGATCACCGACCTGCCGTCCGGCACCCGCGACGCGGACCTGTCGTCGCTGCGGGTGATCGCGGCGAGCGGATCCGCGATCCCGACCGGCGTCGTGCACAAGACCCTCGAGGTGTTCGGTCCGGTGCTCTACAACTTCTACGGCTCCACCGAGGTGAGCTGGGCGTCGATCGCGCAGCCGCACGAGATGGCGCAGCACCCGGCCACCGCCGGCCGCCCTCCGCTCGGGACGGTGGTGCGGATCCTCGACGAGGACGGGAACCCGGTCCCGGACGGCGAGGTCGGCCACGTCTTCGTCGGCAACGGGATGCTCTTCGAGGGCTACACCCGCGCCGGCAGCGACAAGCAGGTGCGCGACGGTCTGATGTCGACCGGCGACCTCGGACACTTCAACGAGGACGGTCTGCTCTTCCTCGACGGTCGCAGCGACGACATGATCGTCTCCGGCGGCGAGAACGTCTACCCACGCGAGGTCGAGAACCTGCTCAGCGAACTGCCCGGCGTCCTCGAGAACGCCGTGGTCGGGATCGAGGACCCGGAGTTCGGTGCCCGCCTGGCCGCCTATGTCGTGCGCACCGACGACGCCGCCGGCGGCGCCCTGACGTCCGACGACGTGCGCGCCCACGTCAAGGCCCACCTGGCCCGGTTCTGCGTGCCGCGGGAGGTCGCGTTCCTCGACGAACTGCCGCGCAACCCGACCGGGAAGGTCGTGCCCCGACTGCTCCCGCCGGTGTGAGGCGGCTCCGCCGCCCGTGCGCGCCGTTCACCCCGGTTGGGGTGAACGGCGCGCACAGTGCGTCAGCGCCTGCGGCGGCTGGTCCCGAAGATGGACCGCGAGATTTCTCGTCCGGCGACAGTCGCCGCGGACCGCAGGAAGCTCTTGACCGCGGTGTTCTCCATGATCCGCTCCACGGCACTGGGCTCGTCCGGGGCGGGCGGCGGCAGGTCGGGCAGGTCCGGTAGCGCAGGCGGTAGGTCGAGCCCGTCGCTCTGTGCTCCCGACACCTTCGCGGTCAACCGCTCGTAGGCCGACTCCCGGTCGATCGTCTCCCCGTACTTCGCATGCAGCGGGCTGGCCGCCGCCGCCACCCGGATCGCCGGTTCCCCGATGGTGTCCATCAGCGAACGCGGCGGCGGAATCTTCGCCCATGCCACCGGAGTCGGCGCGCCCTTCTCGGAGAGCACGGTCACCACGGCCTCTCCGGTGCCCAACGAGGTGAGTGCCTTCTCGAGGTCGTAGTGCTCGGTCTTCGGGTAGGTCCGGACCGTCTTGGTGAGCGCCTTCTGGTCGTCCGGGGTGAACGCGCGCAGCGCGTGCTGGATGCGCGCGCCGAGCTGCGAGAGCACGTTGTTCGGCACGTCCGTCGGCAGCTGCGTGCAGAAGAACACGCCGACGCCCTTGGAGCGGATCAGCTTGACGGTCTGCTCGACCTGCTGCAGGAAGGCCTTCGACGCGTCGGCGAACAGCAGGTGCGCCTCGTCGAAGATGAACACCAGCTTCGGCTTGTCCACGTCGCCGACCTCGGGCAGCGTCTGGAACAGGTCGGCCAGCACCCACATCAGGAACGTGGAGAACATCACCGGCCGGGCGGCCTGCGCGCCCAGCTCGAACAGCGTGATGACGCCCTTGCCGTCGGGGCCGACCCGCAGCAGGTCCGCCGTGTCGAGTTCGGGTTCGCCGAAGAAGGTGTCGCCGCCGTCCGCCTCGAGGTTCGCCAGCGCCCTCAGGATCACCCCGGCCGTCGCCGACGACACCCCACCGATGCCCTTGAGGTCGGCCTTGCCCTCGTCCGAGGTCAGGTGCGCGATGACCGAGCGAAGGTCCTTGAGGTCCAGCAGCGCCAGGCCCTGGGTGTCGGCCCAGTGGAAGATCAGTCCCAGGGTGGACTCCTGGGTGTCGTTGAGGCCCAGCACCTTGCTGAGCAGGATCGGCCCGAAACTCGTGATGGTCGCGCGCACCGGGATGCCGATGCCACCGGTGCCGAGCGACAGGAACTCGACCGGGAACGCCGTCGGCGCCCAGTCTGCGATGCCGGTTTCGACGGCCCGTGCGGCGATCTTCTCCCCCGCCTGGCCGGGCGCGGACAGTCCGGACACGTCACCCTTGACGTCGGCCATCACCACGGGAACGCCTGCGGCGGAAAGCTGTTCGCAGATGCCCTGCAACGTCTTGGTCTTGCCGGTGCCGGTCGCACCCGCGACGAGCCCGTGCCGGTTGAGCGTTGCCAGCGGAATACGCACGCGCGCTGTGGAATCGACGACACCGTCGACGATGATCGTGCCGAGCTCGAGCGCCCCGCCGTCGAAGGAGTAGCCGGCCGCGATCTCCTGGGCCGCGCCGCCTGGTGCGCTCGGCGGCGATGGGGACGGGGCCGTGGGCGCGGTGGCCGGAGCGGGCTCCTTGGCCGGTGTCTTCGCCGCGGCCACCTGCGCGGCGTGCTGCTTCTCCGCGTCCTGCGCCTGCTGCAGCGCGGCCTCCGCCGCTGCCGCCGCTTCGGCCGCAATCCGGGCCGCCTCCTCGGCTGCGGCCTTTGCCGCGGCCGCCTTCGCCGCGAGCTCGTCCGCGCTGCTTGTCTGCCCGGAATCCCCGGATGCGGTCGGATCCACCGTCATTCATGCCCTCCTCGGAGCAGCAACTGCCGCGAATGTGTCCACCGCGAACCCTAGCCGAGATCACCGTGACTACTGTGGATGCTCGTGCAGGACAAACTTGTGTGGATCGATTGTGAAATGACCGGACTGCGGCTCGGCACCGACAAGCTGATCGAGGTGGCCGCACTGGTCACCGACAGCGACCTCAACATCCTCGGCGACGGAGTCGACATCGTCATCCATGCCGATGACGACGCGCTCGCCGGCATGCCGGACGTGGTCAAGGAGATGCACGCCAAGTCCGGACTCACCGAGGAGGTCCGCGCTTCTACCGTGACCCTCGAGGAGGCCGAGCGGCGCGTGCTCGAGTACATCAGGGAACACATCCCCACGGCGGGCACCGCACCGCTGGCGGGCAACTCGATCGCCACGGACCGCGGCTTCCTCACACGGGACATGCCGCTCCTCGACGAGTACCTGCACTACCGGATGATCGACGTCAGCTCGATCAAGGAACTGTGCCGCCGCTGGTACCCGCGGATCTACTTCGGCCAGCCGGAGAAGGGTCTCTCGCACCGGGCCCTCGCCGACATCAAGGAGTCGATCCGCGAGCTGAAGTACTACCGACGCACGGCGTTCGTCGCCGACCCCGGCCCCTCTACCAGCGATATCGCCGCAGTGGTCAAGGATTTGGTCGCCGAATAGATACCGATTGGCAACTTGGCCCCGGAACACGCTAGTATCGTCCACGCTGCTGACGCACAGTCCCGCAAGGGGCGGAGCGTCGGAAAGCGATGGTGACCGTAGTTCAGTTGGTAGAGCACCAGGTTGTGATCCTGGCTGTCGCGGGTTCGAGTCCCGTCGGTCACCCGAAGAAAGGCCCCCGACTCCGGTCGGGGGCCTTTCTCGTTGTGTAGGCGATCTCCTCACGTTGGGCCGTCGAAAGAGGAACGCCCGCCGTTCTCCCTCGAGGGAGAGCGGCGGGCGTTCGAAGTCGTGCAGATGAAACTGTGCAGGCGTCAGCCCTTGTGAGCCTTCACGGCCTCGGTGAGCTGCGGTGCGACGTTGAACAGGTCGCCCACGACGCCGTAGTCCGCGATCTCGAAGATCGGGGCCTCTTCGTCCTTGTTGACCGCGACGATGGTCTTGGACGTCTGCATGCCGGCGCGGTGCTGGATGGCACCGGAGATGCCGAGTGCGATGTACAGCTGCGGAGAGACCGTCTTGCCGGTCTGACCGACCTGGAACTGACCCGGGTAGTAGCCCGAGTCGACCGCGGCGCGCGACGCGCCGACTGCGGCACCGAGCGAGTCGGCGAGCGCCTCGACGACCGAGAACTTGTCGGCGCTGCCGACACCGCGACCACCGGAGACGACGACCGACGCCTCGGTGAGCTCGGGGCGGTCGCCACCGACGATCGGCTGACGCGAGGTCACCTTGACGGCGCTCTCGTCCTGGGCGGGCACCTCGACGGTGACCTGCTCGGCCGCGCCGGCCTGCGGCTGGGCCTCGACGGCACCCGGGCGAACCGAGATGACCGGGACCTCGCCGTTGGCCTTCGCCTCGACGGTGAACGCGCCACCGAAGATCGAGTGCACGCCGGTACCGTCGGCCTTGACGTCGATGACGTCGGAGAGCAGACCGGAGCCGATGCGCGCGGCGAGGCGGCCCGACACCTCCTTGCCCTCGGTGCTGGCGGCGGTGATGACGGCGGCCGGGCTCGCGGTCTCGACGAGCGCGGCGAGGACGTCGACCTTGGGGGTGATCAGGTAGCCGTCGATGTCGTCGGACTCGGCGACGTAGATCTTCGCGGCGCCGGCTGCGGCGAGCGCATCGGCGAGCTTGGCCGCAGTGCCGGCCGGACCGGTGACGACCGCGGCCGGCTCACCGAGAACGCGGGCTGCGGTGATGAGCTCGGTGCTGACCTTCTTGAGCGCACCCTCGTTGTGCTCGACGAGCACGAGTACTTCTGCCATGGCTTACTTCTCTCCTACGTCTGTGTCTGCTGGTTGAGGGGCGCGGATCAGATGATCTTCTGGCCGACGAGGTAGGCGGCGATCTTGGTGCCGCCGTCGCCCTCGTCGCTGACGCGCTCGCCAGCGGTACGCGGGGGCTTGGGGATCGAGGCGGTGACGGTGGTGCCCGCGTTCGCGACGCCCACGGTCTCCGGGTCCACGCCGAGGTCGGCGAGGGTGAGGACCAGAACTTCCTTCTTCTTCGCGGCCATGATGCCCTTGAAGGACGGGAAGCGCGGCTCGTTGATCTTCTCGGTGACCGAGACGATCGCGGGCAGGGAGGCCTCGAGGCCGAAGATGCCCTCGTCGGTCTCACGCTCGCCGGTGGCCTTGCCGTCGGCGACGGTCAGCTTGCGCAGCTGGGTGAGCTGCGGGATGCCCAGGTACTCGGCGATGATCGCGGGCACGGCGCCGACGCGACCGTCGGTCGCCTCGTTGCCGGCGATGACCAGGTCGGCCGCCTCACCGTTCTCGAAGCTGATCTGGCCGAGCGCGGCAGCGAGGGTCCAGCCGGTCTGGATGGCGTCGGAGCCGTGCAGCGCCGGGTCGTTGACGTGCACGGCCTTGTCGGCACCCATGGACAGCGCCTTGCGGATGGCGTCGGTGGCGCGGTCGGGACCGGCCGACAGCACGATCACCTCGCCGCCCTGGGCCTCCTTGATGAGCAGTGCCTCCTCGACGGCGCGCTCGTTGATCTCGTCGAGCACGGCGTCCGCTGCCTCGCGGTCGAGCGTGAAGTCACCATCGGTGAGCTTGCGCTCGGACCAGGTATCGGGGACCTGCTTGATCAAAACGACGATGTTCGTCATGGGTCTTCGTCGACCTCCTGTGTCTGTCTTCTCAGCGAGCGGCGCCGGATGGGCCGAGCTCTGGGTATTCATCTGTTCGCACGATGACCGTGCGTGACATTACCTCACACTAAGTTACCCGCAGGTAACTTATGGCGAAATCCCGTTCACCATAACGGCCGGGAGGACCATTGGCGGCTGTGATGTGGACCACCCCGCCACCGAATGGAACACGTGGCACTAATCTCGAACCGGTGAGTAACACATCAGTGCCGACTTCAGCCGACGCGACCCTGCCGCTGACCGGCGAGCGCACCGTCCCCGGCGTGCCCGAGGAGAACTACTGGTTCCGCCGCCACGAGGTGGTCTACCGACAGCTCCTGGAACGCACTGCCGGTCGGGTCGTGCTCGAGGCCGGATCCGGAGAAGGCTACGGCGCCAACATGATTGCCGACGTTGCCGACAAGGTCATCGGCCTCGACTACGACACCTCCGCAGTCGAGCACGTGCGCGCCCGCTACCCCCGCATCGACATGCGCCAGGGCAATCTCGCGGACCTCCCGATCGAGGACGCGAGCGTCGGGACCGTGGTCAACTTCCAGGTGATCGAGCACCTCTGGGACCAGGCCCAGTTCCTGGCCGAGTGCTTCCGCGTGCTCACGCCGGGCGGCGAGTTGCTGATCAGTACCCCCAACCGGATCACCTTCTCCCCCGGCCGGGACACCCCGCTCAATCCGTTCCACACCCGTGAGCTCAACGCCGCCGAGATGACCGAACTCCTCGAGGAGGCGGGATTCGTCGTCGATCTCATGACCGGTGTGCACCACGGCCCCCGGCTGCGCGAGCTGGACGCCAAGCACGGCGGCTCGTTCATCGACGCCCAGATCGAGCGGGCGCTCGCGGGCGAGCCCTGGCCCGCCGAGCTGGTGAGCGATGTCGAGTCGATCACCGTCGACGACTTCGCGCTGGTCTCGGCCGACATCGACGCGAGCCTCGACCTCGTCGCGATCGCCCGGAAGCCCACGCCGTGAGCGACGCATCACAGGAACCGGGCATGTTCTGCCTCGTCCTGCACTCGCACCTGCCGTGGCTCGCCAACCACGGCAGGTGGCCGGTCGGCGAGGAGTGGCTCTACCAGTCCTGGGCGGCGTCGTACCTGCCGCTGACCCGGGTGCTGCGCACCCTCGCCGACGAGGGTCGCGCGAACCTGCTCACGCTGGGCATCACTCCGGTACTGGCGGCGATGCTCGACGACCCGCACAGCCTGTCGGGGATGTACCACTGGCTCGGCAACTGGCAGCTGCGTGCGCACGAGGCCGCGCTGATGCCCGACCAGCCGCGCCGCGACCTCGGCGCCCGCGAACACCGACTGTCCGCGCAGGCGCTCACCGAGTTCGAGGAGCTCTGGGCGCACGGCGGCTCGCCGGTGCTGCGACGCCTCGTCGACGCGGACACCATCGAACTGCTCGGCGGTCCGCTCGCGCATCCCTTCCAGCCGCTGCTGCACCCCCGCCTGCGGCGGTTCCAGCTGTCCGAGGGCCTGGCGGACGCCCGGTCCCGGTGGGGCACACAGCCTTCCGGAATCTGGGCACCCGAGTGCGGCTACACCCCCGGCATGGAACGCGAGTACCAGGCCGCGGGCATCACGCACTTCATGGTGGACGGACCCTCACTGCGCGGCGACACCTCGCTCGGCCGTCCGGTGCGCGAGTCCGACGTGGTGGCCTTCGGTCGCGACCTGCAGGTCTCCTACCGGGTCTGGTCCCCGAAATCCGGCTACCCCGGCCACGGCGCCTACCGCGACTTCCACACCTACGACCACGACACCGGCCTCAAGCCGTCGCGGGTCACCGGGCGCACCGTCGACTCGAAGGACAAGGCACCCTACGACCCGGAGCTCGCCGCCGCCGCGGTCGACCGGCACGTCGCGGACTTCGTCGACACCGTCAAGGCCCGCATCCGCGCCGAACGCGACCGCACCGGACGGCCCGCGCTGGTCGTCGCGGCGTTCGACACCGAACTGTTCGGCCACTGGTGGTTCGAGGGTCCGCAGTGGCTCGAGAAGGTGCTGCGGGCGCTTCCCGAGGCCGGCGTCGAGGTCGGCACCCTGTCCCAGGCCCGCGCGAAGGGGTACGTCGGCGAGCCCGTCGAACTCACCGACTCGTCCTGGGGCAGCGGCAAGGACTGGCGAGTGTGGGCGGGCGACCAGGTCTCCGACCTCGTCCAGCTCAACTCCGAGGTGGTCCAGACCGCGCTCGACACCGTCGACAAGGCCCGCGGCTCCCAGCGCGCCCCCGGCAGGCCCGAGCTGCGGGACCGGGTGAACGACCAGATCCTGCGCGAGGCGATCATGACCGTGCAGAGCGACTGGGCGTTCATGGTGAGCAAGGATTCCGCGGCCGGATACGCCCGCGACCGAGCCCACAAGCACGCCCACGCCACCCGCGAGATCGCCGACGCCGTCTCGTCCGGGCAGACCGAACGGGCCCAGCGCCTCGCGGACGGATGGCACCTGGCCGACGGCCTCTTCCCCGGCCTCGACGCACGACGCCTGCCCGACCACGCCGAGAGTTCGACATGAACCGGGAGTGCCCAATGAAGGTCCTGATCGTCTCGTGGGAGTACCCGCCGGTGGTCGTCGGCGGGCTCGGCAGGCACGTCCACCACCTCGCGACCGAACTGGCCGCGGCCGGGCACGAGGTGGTGGTGCTCTCGCGCCGCCCCACCGGCACCGACGCGTCCACCCATCCGACGATCACACACGTCTCCGAGGGTGTGCTGGTGGTCGCGGTGGCCGAGGACCCCGCTCACTTCGTGTTCGGCGAGGACATGCTGGCGTGGACGCTGGCGATGGGTCACGCGATGGTCCGGGCCGGAGTCGGACTGGCCAAGCCGGGACTCGGGGAAGGCTGGCGGCCGGACGTCGTGCACGCGCACGACTGGCTGGTCGCGCACCCGGCGATCGCGCTGGCCGAGTTCTACGACGTGCCGCTGGTCTCCACCCTGCACGCGACCGAGGCGGGCCGGCACAGCGGCTGGATCTCCGGGACGATCAACCGTCAGGTGCACTCGGTGGAGTGGTGGCTGGCCAACGAGTCCGACGCGATCATCACCTGCTCGGCGTCGATGGAGGACGAGGTCACCGAACTGTACGGCCCGCAGCTCGCGCCGATCACGGTGATCCGCAACGGAATCGACGTCGCGACCTGGAACTACCGCGAGCGAGCGCCACGGTCGGGTCCGCCGCGACTGCTGTTCGTCGGCAGGCTCGAGTACGAGAAGGGCGTGCAGGACATCATCGCCGCCCTGCCACGGATCCGGCGCAGCCATCCGGGCACCACGCTGGCGATCGCGGGCGAGGGCACCCAGTACGAGTGGCTGCGCGAGCAGGCCCGCACGCACCGGGTGGTCCGGTCGGTGAGCTTCCTCGGCTCGCTCGACCACGCGGAACTGCTCGGCTGGCTGCACGGCGCGGATGCCATCGTTCTGCCGAGCCGCTACGAGCCGTTCGGCATCATCGCCCTCGAGGCGGCGGCCTCCGGGACACCGCTGGTCACCTCGACGGCCGGAGGACTGGGCGAGGCGGTGGTCGACGGCGTGACCGGTATGTCGTTCCAGCCCGGAGACGTCGACGGGCTGACCTCCGCGGTGCGCGAGGTGCTCGACGATCCGGCCGCGGCGCAACGACGTGCGGCCGCGGCGCGGGAGCGGTTGACGTCCGACTTCGACTGGCATCAGGTCGCGCAGGACACCGCCCAGGTGTACCTGAGCGCCAAGCGGCGCGTGCGGCACCCGCTCGCGCGCCCGGACATCCCGCTGCGCCCGCTCCCTGGTCGCTAGGCGACTCCGTCGCCCGTGAGTACTTCTGGTCCGCAGTGGGGCCGAAAGGACTCACGGGCGCCGGAGGCGCTTATCCCGCCGCGGCGGCCTTCTTGCGCTCGATGTCCTCGAGCGCGGCGATGTACTTCGCCCGGTCGGCGGCGCCCGCCTCCCAGGCCTCCTTGCGGTTCTTGACGACCTTCGCAGGCGCGCCGACCGTGATGCTGTAGTCGGGCACCTCGCCCTTGACCACCGCGTGCGCGCCGAGCACGCAGCCGCGGCCGATCTTGGTGTTGCGCAGCACGGTCACCTTCGCCGCAACCCAGGTGTCGGGACCGATGCGGACGGGCCCCTTGACGATGCCCTGGTCCTTGATGGGGGTGTTGACGTCGTCCATCCGATGGTCGAAGTCGCAGATGTAGCACCAGTCCGCCACCAGAGTCGAGGCGCCGATCTCGATGTCGAGGTACGTGTTGACCACGTTGTCCTTGCCGAAGACGACCTTGTCGCCGATGCGCAGGGAGCCCTCGTGGCACCGGATCGCGTTGCCGTCGCCGATGTGCACCCACCGGCCGATCTCGAGCCGGGAAAGGCCCGGCGTCGAGTGGATCTCGACTCGCTTACCCAGGAAGACCATGCCGCGCAGGATCACGTGCGGGTTGGCCAGTTTGAACTTCGCCAGGCGGTAGTAGCGGACCAGGTACCACGGTGTGTACGCCTTGTTCGCGATCACCCAACGCAGCGAGTCCTTGGTCAGGAATCGAGCCTGCTCACTGTCGTTTCGACGGGATCCACGCCACCTCGTGCGCAACGGTGCGCCCCACATGCTGGTCATGGATCGACAGCCTACGTATCAGTGCCAGTGAAGTCTGCCGCGACCCATCCAGCCGTGACCGCCAAGCCACCCTGTCCCGCTGAGCAACAACACTGCGACCAGTGCCCCGACGAGCACGACGACGACGGCGAGCAGCGACGCGGTCATCGCGCCGATCAACGTCGCGCCACCGACGACGAGGGCGACCACGATGTACACCCCCGCGGCGGGTGAGCCCAGGAGGTATCCCTCTTCGTTACCGCGCGCAGAGGGAGTTCGCACCTCGTGCGCTGCGTGGCTGTGCCGTGCATGGCTGGACTGACCCGTGGACCCGCTCTGACGCCGTCCCATGTTTCCATTTGAACACAATTGCGCACCGAATTACATATTTCATTTGAATGACACCGATCCCACCGCATCGGGAATAGCGTTTAATCACGAATTCATAACATCCGCTGGACGTCGATATTCAACCGAAATTACATTCATGGCGTTCCCTCCGAATTGGAATATCGGCTACGCACGTGCACGCGACCGGAGGGCACCTGGGGCAGCCCGCGACGCGGGGCGGGTGCCGGGTGCGGCCGGGACTGCCGGATAGTGTGCATCGAGCGAAAACCACACGAGGAGTGACGAATGCGGCGTGTCCTACGGTCGGCGGCAGTGTCGCTGGCGACGATCTCGGCACTGGTCGTCGGCGGCTGCAGCAGCGATTCGCAGGTCGACAGCATCTACTCGACCGGGGGTTGGCCGGGCATGCACGCCGACGCCCGCAACAGCGACACCAGCCCCGTCGCCGGATCGAGGTCCCTGTCCTTCGCCTGGTCACGCCCCCTGGGCGCACCGACCGCCACGGCGGCCTCGATCTCGTCCGGCGGGCAGATCTTCGTCACCACCCGCAGCGACAACGGTTGCAACCTCTACTCGTTCGAGATCGAGAGCGGCCGCAAACGCTGGTGCACCCGACTCGGTCCCGGCGTCGCGGCCGCCACCCCCCTGGTCGACCACAACACGAACGTGTACATCGGCGAGGACGGCGCGATGAACTCGTTCAACGAGCACGGTCAGCTGCGCTGGCGCACCGTTGTCAGCGGCACCCCCATGTCGGCGCAGTTCACCGGCGACGGCAACGTCCTGTTCGTCACCCAGTTCGGGGTGATCTCGGTGCTCAGCCCGCAAACCGGCAAGGAGATCGTGCCCTCCTACCAGCTGATCCCGGCACCGACCGCCGACCAGGCGCAGGACGTGCCGCTGCCGGCCGCGGCGAAGGGCCTCGACCAGTGCTTCTTCGGCTCCCCCGACTGCCCGGTCCCGCACACTCCCGCGATCGACCTCGAGTCGGGTCGGTTCTACGTCGACGTGTGGAGGCCGGGGCGCTCGCAGTCCGAGATCGTCGCGATGCGCTATGCCGACGGCGCTCTCTCCGAGGAGTGGTCCAGCGACGCTGTACCCGGCGGCAGCTCGTCGAGTCCGGTGCTGTCCGCCGACGGCGGCACCCTCTACGCCAACGACACCAAGGGCACCCTCTGGGCGCTCGACACCGACACCGGCAAGTCGCGGTGGAGCCACGACATCGGATACGTGGCCGCCGAGGGTCCGTCCGTGACCGCCGACGGACTCATCGTCCCCGCGGGCGGACGCGACGGACACCTGCTCGCGCTGCGCGACCGGGGCGACCACGCGGAACTCGTCTGGGAGCGCAAGGACGTCCTCCAGCTCGGTGTGCCCGCACAGACCGCAGGCGGGACCGGCTACACCGTCGTGCGCGACGGCACGGCGGGACTGGCGGTGCTGGCGTTCGACACCGGCACCGGCGAGAGCGCGAGTCAGACCGTGCTGCCCGGCGCCGCCGGCTTCACGGTCGGCACGTCGATCGGACCGAGCGGTGAGGTGCTCACCCCGACCCTGCTCGGCGAGCTGTTCGTCCTCAAGCCCTGACCCCGGCCTCGCAGACGAAGGCCACCGGCGTGCGCCCGACGCGGGTGAGGACGACGCTGAGCGAGGCCGACCCCCGTAGCTTGAGCCTGGGCCGCAACACCGCCGGGTCCACGTCCACCCCACGAACGAGGATCTCCGCCACCCCGCAGTCCAGGCGCGCGAGCTCCTGACGCAGGGCCTTCTCGGTGTACTTGAACTGCTCGACGATCCGGAACCCCCGCACACCCGCGGGGACCGCGTCACCGGTCAGGTAGGCGATCCGCGGGTCGAGCTGCCACAGTCCGTGCCGGGCCGCGTAGTGCCGCACGAGGCCCGCGCGCACCACCGCCCCGTCCGGGTCGACGATCCACTGTCCCGGTTCGCGGTCGGGGATGTCGTCGGGCTCCGCGTCGGTCAGTTCCCAGCCACAGCCGTCCGCGGACAGGACCGTCGCCCGGCGCCGCACCCCGGTACCCGCGAGCCCCGGCGACCACAGGCATGCCTCGCGGACGCCGCCGTCGAGCGAGACCACCTCGACCTCGCCGTCCCAGTCCAGGGCGTCGTAGTCGAGGCCGGGCGCGCACTTCACCGACAGGTCGCGCCCACGGTAGGCATCCAGGAGGTCCGGCAGCGGCGGCACCAGCGCGGCCGGGTCGTGCCTGCGTTTGCCGCCCGACCGCCGCGCCGGGTCGGCGAGGACGACGGTGTCACGGGTGCACGGGACCAGCGCGTCGGCGCGAATCACCGTGGCGCCGGGCACGTTCCGGGCCGCCATCGCCAGCCGCACCGGGTCCAGGTCACTGCCGACGACGACGTCCGCGACGCCGACCAGTGCGGACAGTTCCGCCCCGACCGAGCAGGTGACGTCGTGCACGGCCCGGCCCGCCACCCGGCCGGCGCGATGGCGAGCCACCACGGCAGGGGTCGCCTGCTGGAGCGCGTCGTCGGTGAGCAGCCAGTCGGGTGCGGGGTCGAGCTTCACCTCGGCGCGGCGTCGCAGCAGTGTCGTCTCGACCAGGGCGGCGGTTCGGTCGCCGAAACGGGCACGCACCCGGCCGATGTCGGCCAGGTGCGTGCGCGCGGAGAGTTCGAGCTGATCCACCTCGGTCAGGGCGGAGGTACCGTCAGCGGAGCTCAGGTACCGCACGTCCTCCAGGGTGAAGTCATATCCCACCGAGATCTGTTACTTCGCTTCCGGCTTCACGCCGGTGATCATCACGTTGTAGAAGAAGTTGCGCGGGACGACGTGCTTGAGCACCTTCTCGTCGACCCAGCTGAGGGTCTTGAACCCGCCGAACGCGAACTTGGCCCAGCCCCAGCCGAGCTTCTCCGGCGGTACCGCGGCCTCGAAGGTCCGGACCGGCCAACCGAGCAGCGCCGCGGCGAACTCCTCGGTGATGGCACGCACCTCGACGCCACCGGCCGACTTGGCCATGTTCTCCAGGTCGGTCGGGTCGAAGGTGTGGATGTCGACGACGGCCTCGAGCGCGGCAGCGCGGGAGGACTCGTCGAGCTCGGCCTGCGGGCGGCGCCAGTCCGCCAGGAACGGCAGCTTGGTCACCCGGGTGGTGGCCTCCCAGGTGGCCCGGCCGAGCCAACGCGCGTAGAAGTTGCCGATCGTGGACGGCTCGCCGGCGAAGACGAACCGGCCGCCGGGCTTGAGCACCCGCAGCACCTCACGCAGCGACTGCTCGACGTCGGGGATGTGGTGCAGCACCGCGTGCCCGACGACGAGGTCGAAGGTGTTGTCCTCGTAAGGGATCCGCTCTGCATCGGCCACGCGACCGTCCACCGACAGGCCGAGGTTCTCGGCGTTGCGGAGGGCGACCTTGACCATGCCGGGCGACAGGTCGGTGACCGAGCCGGTCTTGGCGACTCCGCCCTGCATCAGGTTGAGCAGGAAGAAGCCGGTGCCGCAGCCGAGTTCGAGTGCCCGCTCGTAGGGCAGCGGGAGGTCGCCCGCAACGGCGTCGAAGCGACCACGGGCATAGTCGATGCAGCGCTCGTCGTACGAGATCGACCACTTGTCGTCGTAGGTCTCCGCTTCCCAGTCGTGGTAGAGCACCTGGGCGAGCTTGGTGTCCTTACGAGCCGCCTCGACCTCTTCGGCGGTGGCGTGCGGGCGCGGCGCGGGATCGACGCTGTCGTTAGGGCTTGCAGTCATGGGTGAGAGCCTACTAGGTAGTAAGGAATGAACAAGTTCTAGTTTTTCGGCGGTAGATGCGCTACTACTCGCCCGTGAACTGCGCCTTACCGGGACCGTTCGCGATGAAGGACTCCATGCCGATCGTCCGATCCGCGGTCGCGAACAGCTGCGCGAACTGCTGTGCCTCGATCTTCAGGCCGGTGTTCAGGTCGGTGTCGAGACCCTGGTCGATCGACGCCTTCGCGGCGGCCAACGCACGGCTCGCGGCTCCGGTGAACTGCGAGGCCCACTTCCGTGCCGCGTTGTACACCTCGTCCGGGGCGACCATCTCGTCGATCAGACCGATCGCGAGAGCCTCCTCGGCGCCGACGAACCGTCCGGTGAAGACCAGGTCCTTGGCCTTGCTGGGGCCGATCAGTCGGGCCAGACGCTGGGTGCCGCCGCCGCCGGGGATCACGCCGAGCAGCACCTCGGGGACGCCGACCTTCGCGTTGTCGCCTGCGATCCGGCGGTCCGCGCCGAGCGCGATCTCGAGGCCGCCGCCGAGGGCGTACCCGGTGATGGCGGCGACCGTCGGCTTGGGGATCTCGGAGATGCAGCCGAGCGCCGACTGCAGGTCACCCGCGACGGGGCTCATCTCGGCGAAGGACATCTCCGCCATCTCCTTGATGTCCGCGCCCGCCGCGAACACCTTCTCGCCGCCGTACACGACGACGGCCTTGACCTCCGCGTTGACGGTGGCCTCGCGGGCGGCGGCCCGGAGTTCCTCCTGCAACTGTCGGTTCAGGGCGTTCATCGGGGGACGGGCCAACCGGATGGTGCCGATGCCGTCGGATACCTCGAGAGTCACAAACTCAGCCATGCGCGAAGGCTACCGCTCTGCCCACGGGTGCATCCCGGCGGCGTAGTACGGCTCCTGTCCGGGGAAGCGAACCCGCAGCGAGCCGTCCTCCTCGTAGAGCGTCGGCAGAATCGCCGGAATCTCCGGCTGCGCGGCGAGAACGTCGGCGACGGAATCGAACTGGTCGATCGAGCGCAGCTGCGTCCAGGTCGGCGGGAGCAGCATGGTGCGGCCCTGCGACCAGTCCGCAACGGCCTGCTCGGGCGTCTGCCAGGCGACCTCTTCGGCCTCCGAGGTCGCGCCGTCGGCGACCTGACCGGTGGGCGCCGCGGCCACGAAGAACCGGGTGTCGTAACGGCGGTGCTCGCCGACGGGGGTGATCCAGTTCGCCCACGGCCGAAGCAGATCCGCACGCAGCACCAGGTTCTCGCTCGCCAGGAACTCACTGAAGGACAGCTCGCGCGCCTCGAGCCGGCGGCGAGCGTCCGCGTACCCCGTCGTGTCGGCGACCACGGTCTCGGCGGTCGGTCCGGCCAGCAGGACGCCACACTCCTCGAAGGTCTCCCGCACCGCCGCGCACACCAGAGCCTTCGCCTTGGCCTCGTCGACGCCGAAGCGCTCCGCCCACCAGGACACCGGCGGGCCGGTCCAGGCGACGTCGGCCTCGGCGTCCTGCGGATCGACTCCGCCACCGGGGAACACGGTCATGCCGCCGGCGAACGCCATGCCGCCGACGCGGCGCAGCAGGAACACCTCCGGCCCGGATGCGGAGTCGCGCACCAGGATGACTGTGGACGCATCCTTCGGCGGGACATCGGGGTGCAGATCGTGTGAGGCCATGTGTCGGACGTTACAACGCGGCCCGCACCGGACGTTCGCGCGGCCACGGAAAACGCGGTTCAGCGGCGGTGCTGGCCGGGCAGTCGGGTCCGCCGCGCGAAGAACCGTCCGTCGACCCGGTCCAGGGTGATGGACTGGCTGAACGCCATCGTCAGGTTCTCCGCAGTGATCACGTCGTCGATCAGACCCTGCGAGACCACCTGCCCCTCCTTGAGCAAGAGCGCGTGGGTGAACCCGGGCGGGATCTCCTCGACGTGATGGGTGATCAGCACGGTGGCGGGCGCGTCCGGGTCGGCGGCCAGGTCGGACAGACGCGCGACGAGTTCCTCGCGGCCACCGAGGTCCAGGCCGGCGGCCGGCTCGTCGAGCAGCAGGAGTTCGGGGTCGGTCATCAGGGCGCGCGCGATCAGCACCCGCTTGCGCTCGCCCTCGGACAGGGTGCCGTAGGTGCGGTCCGCCAGGTGCTCGGCGCCGAGGCTCTCGAGCATCTCCACCGCACGGGTCGTGTCCATCTCCTCGTACTGTTCGCGCCAGCGACCGAGCACCGCGTAGCCGGCTGAGACGACGAGGTCCCGGACCGTCTCGTCGGCGGGCACCCGCTGCGCGAGCGAGGACGACGACAACCCGATCCGCGGCCGCAACTCGTTGACGTCGACACGACCGAGCGTCTCGCCCAACAGGTTCGCGTGCCCGGAGGTCGGGTGTACCTCGGCGGCCGCGATCCGCAGCAGCGAGGTCTTGCCCGCGCCGTTGGGGCCCAGCACCACCCAGCGCTCGTCGAGCTCCACCTTCCAGGTCACCGGACCCACCAGGGTCACGCCGCCGCGGCGGATCACAACGTCGTCGAAGTCGATGAGCAGATCGGGATCAGGTTCGGACACGGCAGCCATCCTCTCGCACCGGCACAGCGCACACGCAACAGGATCGCCGCGCGTGTCGGCCGCCCGCGTCTGGGCGTGAACGGACCGTTCAGGTTCATGGTGAACCTGAACGGTCCGTTCATGCCGCGGGTGGGGTGGGGGGCAGGGCGCCGCACTCGTCCCAGAACGCGACCTCGAACTCCGCCACCCGGCCGAAGGCCGCCCTCTGACGTGCGGTGGGTTCCCCGGCGCCCAGCAGCTCGCCGAGGTCGGCGACGTAGCTCGCGAACGGCGGCGCGCTCCAGTTGTCGATGAACGACCGGTACCGCGAGTCGGCGGCCGCGGCGCGCTCGCGGACCGTCGTCCACGCGTCGAGGTACGCCTTCTCCACGCCGTAGAGGACCACCGAGGCGACCTCGTAGCCGTCGTGCAGGCTCGCCATCATGAACGAGGTGTACGACGCGCACCCGAGGCTGGGCCGGTAGCCGTCTCGGTCCAGGCCGCGACGGTCGAGCTCGACACGGAACAGCTCGAGTTCGGGTGTGAGAGCGGCGATCCCGCCGGCCAGCACGTCGCGGGAGCGTTCGTCGGGTGCCAGGGTCAGGACGCCGGCGAGGAACCGGCGGAACTCGACCACGAACGCATGGTCCTCGAGCAGCCAGCGGTCGAACGCCCCGACCTCGAGCGTCCCGTCCGCGGTGGCCAGCACGAACGGGTGCTCGGCCAGCCGCCGCCAGCGGTCCGACTCGCCCTCGACCAGCGCCACGGCCCGGCTCATCGGGCGTCCCAGAACGCGAGTTCGTGCCGCATCGCCGCCATGAAGGCCTGCTCCGCGACCGCGGGATCGGGAGCCGCCTCGTCGAGCATCGCCGCGCACCGGTCCGCCAGCTCCGCGAACGCGGGGTCTGCGTAGGTGTCCACCCACCGGCGGTACCGCGGGTCGGCCGGCGGGTTCACGGCCAGTGCCTTGCCCAGCTCCGAGTACCCCCACATGCACGGCAGCAGTGCCGCCAACCCGCGACCGTAGTCTGACGCCGCGTCGAGCAGGAAGTCCGTGTACGCCTCGCACTGCGGACTCTTCACCGCGGAGTCGAACTGCGCACCAAAGGGTTCGGACAGTTCTCGGTGCAGGCTCAGTTCCTCGTGCAGGGTCGAGTGCGCGAGGTCCACCAGGTATCCGAGGTGACCGTCGGGCGCCTGCCAGGCGAGCCGCGCGAACACCCTGGTGTAGTCCAGCAGGTACAGGTAGTCCTGTTCGAGCCAGCCGCGGAAGGTCGCCGGGTCGAGGTCGCCCCGCGCGATTCCGGCCACGGTGGGATGCGCGAGTTGCTGCGCCAGCACCGGCCGACCGAGTGCCTGCAGTCGTGCCGAGAGACTCACGCCCGCACCGCCTTCCGGGCCCGCACCAGGCCGATCAGTGCGGTCAGCGCCCCGGCCACGACCAGTGAGGCGAGCGACGCCGACCACCCGGCAGACGAGATCCCCAGCGAGGACTGCAGGTTCGTCCACCACTGCGTCCATCCGGAACCGAATCCGGTGAAGTAGGTCGGCGTCACCAACTGGTAGACGACGAATCCGATCACCCACGGCACCAGCATCTCCCAGCGTGAGGGCGCCGACTCGGACACGTCCCAGACCCCGCGCTTGATCAGGTAGAAGGAGACCAGGAAGGTCGCGGTCAGTGGTACGAACACGGCGCCGATCAGGAACAGGAAGGGCTCGTAGCTGTAGGCGTCGACGCTCAGCGCGAGCAGGGTCGCGACGGCGCCCACCCCGACCACCAGGTACCGGCGGTCCAGCGACGGTCGAAGATTCTGCGCGCTGATCGCGGTGGAGTAGATGTTCGCGAACGCCTCGTCCATCTCGTCGATGACCAGGATCAGCAGCGCCACCCCGGCCAACGGGAGCACCAGCAGACTGCCGATGATGTCGAACCCGGGATCCAGGCCGAACGCCACGAACGCCAGTACGCCGAGCGCGAAGAACGCGATGGTGGCGCCGCCGTAGCCGACCGTCGCGCCGAGGAAGGCGGCCCGCGGCGAGCGCGAGTGCCGGGCGTAGTCGGCGGCCAGCGGCACCCACGAGATCGGCATGGCGATCACCAGGTCCACGCTGGTCCAGAAGCCGGAGAAGGTTCCGTCGGTAAGGGAGGGCAGATCCTTCATCAGCACGTTCACCAGCAGGTACACCGTCGAACCGATCGCCGCCCACACCGCGTACCTGGCGAGGATGTGTACGACCTTCAGCGGTCGCAACGCCATCAGGGTGGCGAGCACACCGGCGACGAGCACGAACGGCCAGCGCTGCCACCCGGTCAGCCTGGCGGCCGCCTCGGCCATGACGAACACCTCGAAGGTCGCCCACCCGACGCATTGGACCAGGTTCAACACCGTCGGCAGGGCGGAGAGCCTGTTGCCGAGCAGGCCCCGCATCATCACCATCGCCGGTGCCCCGACGGAGGCGCCCGCGGACGCGGTCAGTCCGAGCAGCGCCGAACCGATCAGCGCGCCCACGACCACCGCGAGCAGCGTCGCGAGCAGCGACTGACCCTGCAGGACGGTGTACGTCGCGGCAACCGGCAGCAGCAACGAGATGCCGAGGTTTCCCCACAACCCGATCTGGGCACCGAGACCCAGAGTGCGGGTGGGGTTCTCGTCGAGGGTGAAGGACGGCTCCGACGATTCGAGGGACGACTCCCCCGATTCTGGACGCACAACAGACATCGCGCTGCTCCCTACGCCGGAATGACCCGGATCAGGTGTGACGGTCGGAGCAGCCGTGCTCCCTCTCAGCCCTACGACGCCAGGGCTCCCGTGCTGGACGCGCTCACCTTAAGCCCGTTTCGCCGTCAAACCAAGCCACAGGCACATCACTCGCACCGGGCCAACACATCACGTCCGGCTGATTCCAACTCTTCCGGAGTACCCCAGCGCACCCGGATGATTCGGCATCGGCCCCGCCAACCGGGCGGGCCGGAACCGCCAGGGGGACCACCCATGTCCGTCATCACCCGCCGCGGCGCCGACCGCGTACCCGGCGGCGACACCGCAGTGCCGTTGTATCGCCGACCGGGGTTCCTGCGTGCCCTCACACCGCTGGCGTTGCTGATCACCTGGCAGGTCGGCAGCCAGTCGGGACTGCTGTCCGAGCGGACGCTGCCTGCGCCCTCGGTGGTCCTGTCGGCGGGACTGGAGGTGTACCGGTCCGGCGCGCTCGGCGACGCCCTGGTGGTCTCGGGCCAGCGGGTGCTGCTCGGATTCGCCCTCGGCGCCGCTCTCGGTCTCGGACTCGGCATCGTCGCCGGGCTGGGCAGAGTGGGCGAGTACGTCGTGGACCCGCCGCTGCAGATGCTGCGGACCGTGCCCCTGTTCGGACTGATCCCGCTGTTCATCATCTGGTTCGGCATCGGCGAGGAGCCGAAGGTCTACCTCATCGCGCTCGGCGTCGCGGTGCCGCTCTACCTCAACACCTATGCCGGGATCCGCCAGCTCGACCCGAAGCTGCTCGAACTGAGCGGGGTCCTCAGGCTCAGTCGCGTCGAGCGACTGCGCTACCTGGTGGTGCCCGGAGCCCTCCCCCAGATCCTGGTCGGCCTGCGCCTGAGCCTCGGCGTCGCCTGGCTGTCGCTGATCGTCGCCGAGCAGATCAACGCCGGCAAGGGACTCGGCTACATCGTCAACAACGCGCGTGAGTTCCTGCGCACCGACATCGTCATCTTCGGACTGCTCGTGTACGGCCTGCTCGGCCTGATCACCGACTCGATCGTCCGCTGGTTCGAACGGCGCGCGCTGCGCTGGCTGCCGGCCGCGGCGCTGTAGCGAACAACCGACACGAAGGGACCGACGTACCGATGACCGACACCCTCACCCGACCGACCGCACCCGCGGCCCGAATCTCGGGTCTGCGCAAGAGTTTCGGCGGCAACACCGTCCTCGACGGGATCGACCTCGAGATCGGCCGCGGCGAGATCGTCGCCCTGCTCGGCCGGAGCGGGTCGGGCAAGTCGACGCTGCTGCGGGTGCTCGCGGGCCTGTCCGACGACCACACGGGCGATCTGCACATCCCGGACCGCCCGACCGTCGCCTTCCAGGAACCGCGCCTGCTGCCGTGGCTCGACGTCGCGACCAACGTCGAACTGGGACTCGCCGACCGCCGCCGCGCCGCAGGCAGGCGCGCGAAGGCGACCCGCGTCCTCGCCCAGGTCGGACTCGGCGGTCATGCGGATGCCTGGCCGCTGACCCTCTCCGGCGGCGAGTCGCAGCGGGCCGCGATCGCGCGGGCACTGGTCGCCGAGCCGAGCCTGCTACTGCTCGACGAGCCGTTCGGCGCGCTCGACGCCCTCACCCGGCTGTCGATGCACGACCTGCTGCTCCGGCTCTGGGACGAACACGGATTCGGGGTCCTCCTGGTCACCCACGACGTCGCCGAGGCGGTTGCGCTCGCCGACCGTGCGGTGATCCTCGACGGCGGTCGCATCGCGCACGAGGTGCCGATCGACCTGCCGCGCCCGCGCAGGCACGCGGCACCGGAGGCTGCACGGTACGCGGGCCGCCTGCTGAGCCTGCTGGGGGTCGATGCCTGAACACCTCGCCCCATCCGACCGAGCGTACCCACAGACACCGAAAGAGAAAGCACCGCAGTGAAACTCCACCACATTCGCCGTTCGTCCCGTGTCCGACTCGCGGGGATCGCCGTCCTCGCCGCCACCTCCCTGATGCTGAGTGCATGCAGCGGCGGCGACTCGACGCCGGCAGCCGCCGCTCCGACCGGTCCGGTGGATCTGTCGGCGGTGACGCTGAAGGTCGGCGACCAGAAGGCCATCTCGATCGAGGTACTGCTGCGGGCGTCCGGACAGCTCGGCAAGCTGCCGTACAAGCTCGAGTTCTCCACGTTCACAGCGGGACTGCCACTGGTCGAGGCGGCGAGCGCGGGCGGCATCGATCTCGCGCAGACCGGCAACACCCCAGTGATCTTCGGGGCGGCGTCCAAGGCGAACATCAAGGTCGTCGGCGCCCTCGAGGCGACCGGCAAGGGCGACGCCATCCTCGTCGGCAGGGATTCGCCGATCAAGTCGGTCGCGGACCTGAAGGGCAAGCGGGTCGCGACCTTCAAGGGCAGCTCCGCCCACGCGAACCTGCTGCTGCAGTTGAAGAAGGCCGGCCTGTCACGCGGCGACGTGGAGACGGTGTTCATCTCCCCCGCGGACGGCTACACCGCGCTGACCAAGGGCGACGTGGACGCCTGGGCCACCTGGGACCCGTACACCGCGATCGCGGAGAAGGAGTCGGGCGCCCGGGCGATCGCGACGGCGGATCAGGCCGCCAACGGGTACAACTTCTGGGCCGCGTCCACGGGCGCCCTGGCGGATGCGGGGAAGTCGGCCGCGATCGCGGACTTCTTCCAGCGCTACGCGGCGGCCACGGCGTGGTCGCAGAACAACCTCGACGAGTGGTCGACGAAGTACGCGGAGCTGACCTCGATCAGTCCGGACGCCTCGCGAACCACCTGGACCCGGTCCATCAAGCAGCCGATCGCGCTGACCGACCAGGTCGTGGCCTCGGAGCAGGAGATCGCGGACGCGTTCACCGCGGCGGGCGACATCCCGGGCACGGTGGACTTCGGCGCGGCCGTCGACCGGCGCTTCAGCAGCTGATCGGCTGTCAGTCGGGCAGCTCGGCGACAACGGTCGTCGAGCCCGGCGCCACCTCGGTGAAGCCGGCGTCGCGCACCGCGACCGCCCGGCCTGCGCCGACCGCGTCGACGAGTGCGGCCCAGCGGTCCGGGTCGGCGTCGCGGACGGCGCACCGGAAGTCGTCGTGGGCCCAGCGCCAGGCCTGCTCGGTGGTCATCGCGCCCGCGAGGATCATCGCCGCGTGCCCGACCTGTGCGGCGGCCTTGCCGACGGTCATCCCGAGCGAGCCGTCGACCCACAGCACGGGCACGCCGTCCGCAACGTCGCCGGGACTGTCGTGGTCGAGGTCGGTGCCGCCGATCTGCAGTCTGCGGATCCGCGGGTCGAGGGCGCCGACCGGACCCGGCACCAGGGCGCGCGCCTGCGCCCCGTCCACGTCGACGGTGACGCCGTCCACGTCCTGCGCGGCCAGCCACTGGGCGCCGCGGGCACGACGGGCGACCTTGCGGATGCGTGCACCGGTCCAGGCCAGGTAGTCGCCGCGCCACGGCCCCGGTTCGCCGTCCTCGCCGGTACCGACGCGCTCGTCGAGGCACAGCGTGACAGTCGCCGTCGCCGCGGCCTGCAGCACCGCACTGCGGGCGGGCGGCTCCGCCTTGGCGATGTGCAACACCAGCGGCATCGCGAGCACCAGCGACGGGTCCTCGGGGTCGGGGCGGTCGCCGTATCCGCGGGCGAGGACCGCGTGACGGTCCCGGAACCGGGCACCTGGCCGCGTGTCCGGAACCTCCTGTGTCACAGCGGGACCCGGCGTACCAGACCGTCCACTGCGTCGGCCGCCTCCACCTCGTCCCGGGTCACCCCGAGCACGAACAGAACGGCGTCGAGGAAGGGGTGGGACAGGGCCGTGTCCGCGACCTCGCGCAGGGCGGGCTTCGCGTTGAACGCGACGCCGAGGCCCGCGGCGTTGAGCATGTCGATGTCGTTGGCGCCGTCGCCGACCGCCACGGTCTGCTCCATCGGCACCCCGACCTGCGCGGCGAACTTGCGCAGCGCGACCGCCTTCGCGGCCCGGTCGACGACCGCACCGATCACGCGACCGGTGAGCTTGCCGTCGACCACCTCGAGTGTGTTCGCCTCGACGAAGTCCAGTTCCAGGTCGTGCGCGAGTCCCTCGATGACCTGACGGAAACCGCCGGAGACGACCCCGCAGTGGAAGCCGAGCCTGCGCAGCGTGCGGATGGTGGTGCGGGCGCCGGGGGTCAGTGCGAGGTCGCGGCCGACCTCGTCGATCACCGAGGCGTCGAGCCCGGCGAGTACGGCGACCCGCTGGTGCAGCGACTCGGTGAAGTCGATCTCGCCGCGCATCGCGGACTCGGTGACCGCGCGCACCTCGTCCTCCTTGCCTGCCCGGGCCGCCAGCATCTCGATGACCTCGCCCTGCACGAGCGTCGAGTCCACGTCGAAGACGATCAGACGCTTGGCGCGCCGGGCCAGGCCGGCGCGTTCGACCGCGATGTCCACCGCCTCGGCGGACGCGACCTCCGCGAGAGAGGTACGCAGGGCTCCGTTCGCATCCTCACCGGTCTCCGCGGCCGTGACCATCAGTTCGAGACCGGTGACCGGGTAGTCCGCGATGCCACGGATGGAGTCGATGTTCGCGCCCTGCTTGGCCAGTTCGCGCGCGATCTGGCGCAGCGCGCGGGCCGTGACGGGACTGCCGAGCACCACGACCGCGTGAGTGGACGGGGCGGGCTTGGCACCGGCGTCGGAACCGATCTCGACGTCGACGGTCATCCCGACGGTCGCCATCGCGTCCTCGAGCGCCTCCTGCAGGGCCTCCGGGTCCGACGGGCTGGACACCAGCACGCCCAGCGTCAACCGCCCCCGGATCACCACCTGCTCGACGTCGAGCAGACTCACGCCGTGGCGCGCGAGCGCCGCCAGCAGAACCGACGTCACACCGGGACGGTCCGGCCCTGTCACCGTGACCAGGACCGTGGTGTCTGAAGCCACCGAGAAACTCCCTCCATCCCGCGAATGCCGACGCGGGGTCTGCGAACCATTGTGCCAACCACAGTATTTCCCAAACACAAGGCCCCGCCCGATGCTCGGGCGGGGCCTTCTGTGCGGTTGTGACTAGTGCGCGTCCTCGAGCACCTTGGCCGACTTGTCGCCGTGGCCGGGGCCGACGTGCGCCTCGGCGCGCATCCGCTCGACCATGTGCGGGTAGTGCAGCTCGAACGCCGGGCGCTCCGAACGGATCCGGGGCAGCTCGGTGAAGTTGTGCCGCGGCGGCGGGCAGCTGGTCGCCCACTCCAGGGAGTTGCCGTAGCCCCACGGGTCGTCGACGGTGACGATCTCGCCGTAGCGGTAGCTCTTGAAGACGTTCCAGATGAACGGCAGCGTCGAGGCACCGAGGATGAACGCACCGATCGTGGAGATCGTGTTCAGCGTGGTGAACCCGTCCGAGGGCAGGTAGTCGGCGTAGCGACGGGGCATGCCCTCGTTACCGAGCCAGTGCTGCACCAGGAACGTGGTGTGGAAACCGATGAACGTGGTCCAGAAGTGCCACTTGCCGAGGCGCTCGTCCATCAGGCGCCCGGTCATCTTCGGGAACCAGAAGTAGATGCCGGCGTAGGTGGCGAACACGATGGTGCCGAAGAGCACGTAGTGGAAGTGCGCGACGACGAAGTACGTGTCGGTGACGTGGAAGTCGATCGGCGGGCTGGCGAGCAGCACGCCGGACAGGCCGCCGAACAGGAAGGTGACCAGGAAGCCGACCGAGAAGAGCATCGGCGACTCGAAGGTCACCTGCCCCTTCCACATGGTGCCGATCCAGTTGAAGAACTTCACACCGGTCGGAACCGCGATGAGGAAGGTCATGAAGGAGAAGAACGGCAGCAGCACGGCGCCGGTGGCGTACATGTGGTGCGCCCACACGGCGATGGACAGCGCGGCGATACCGAGCGTCGCGTAGACCAGACCGCTGTAGCCGAAGAGCGGCTTCCGGCTGAAGACCGGGAAGATCTCCGAGACGATGCCGAAGAACGGCAGCGCGATGATGTACACCTCGGGGTGGCCGAAGAACCAGAACAGGTGCTGCCAGAGCAGGACGCCGCCGTTTGCCGGGTCGAAGATGTGCGCGCCGAAGTGGCGGTCCACGAACAGGCCCAGCAGCGCCGCGGTGAGCAGCGGGAAGGCCAGCAGGATCAGGACGCTGGTGACCAGAATGTTCCAGGTGAAGATCGGCATCCGGAACATGGTCATGCCGGGGGCGCGCAGGCAGATCACCGTGGTGATCATGTTGACGCCACCGAGGATGGTGCCGAGGCCGCTGACGCCGAGGCCCAGGATCCACAGGTCCGCGCCGACACCGGGCGAGTGCAGGGCGTCGGTGAGGGGGCTGTACGCGGTCCAACCGAAGTCAGCGGCGCCACCGGGGGTGATGAAGCCGGCGGTCGCGATGGTGGAACCGAACAGGTACAGCCAGTAGCTGAACGCATTCAAGCGGGGGAATGCGACGTCGGGGGCGCCGATCTGCAGCGGCAGGATGTAGTTCGCGAAGCCGAAGACGATCGGCGTCGCGTACATGAGCAGCATGATCGTGCCGTGCATGGTGAACAGCTGATTGAACTGCTCGTTCGACAGGAACTGCATGCCCGGGACCGCGAGCTCCGTGCGCATCAGCAGGGCCATCAGGCCGCCGATGAGGAAGAACGCGAACGCGGTCACCATGTACATGATCCCAAGCACCTTGGGGTCTGTCGTGGTGACCATCTTGTAGATGTACGAGCCCTTGGGTCCCAGTCGCGCCGGGTAGGGCCGCTTGGCCGCTATCTCGGGGACTGGCTGGGGCGCTACGGCAGTCACTGATCCTCCTGAATGTGCCCTTGGTCGCTCCGCAGGCTCCGCTCTGGACATCCAGCCCCGGGCAGCGAGGCGAACGTCCTCATGGCTTGCGCTCTGAGGAATCGTAGACCGTCCCCCCTCGATCCGCGGAGTCGGTCCTACCCACTGTCGTACTTCGTGTCGCGTATCCTCGTCAGCCATTCCCTGACCAGGGAGTACGGGGCCGTTCGATCGGCACTCCGTCGACGCTGACGTCGATTCGCTCTTGATAGAAGGCGACCAGTCCGGCGATCTGCGGACAGTCCGGGAGTGGACTCTCGTAGCTCCAGGCGACGTCGATCCCGGCCTCACCGACGCCGTCGACCGAGAAGTGCGACGCCGCACCCTTGTAGGCACAGTAGGTGCGGGTCTCGCTGGGCGCCAACGGCACGCGGACGTCCTCGCGCGGCAGGTAGAACCGCGTGACCGGAAGCATGGTCTCGAACACCAGCGACGGTCGGTCCGACTCGGCGACCACCAGGCTCCCGATCGCCATCCGGACCCGCCGCGAACTGCGGCGGACGTCGACCCGGTGGAACGGATCGCGAGGGTGCCCGAGCACCGGCTCGTCCTCCTCCGACCAGTCGAATGCGGCGAAGTCCAGCAGCACCATGTCGGCCAGCTCCGGATCGGCGGGCCGGAACGCCACGTCCGCCAGCACCTCGCCCGCGACGGCAACACTGAGGGCGGCGCCGGGGCAGGTGTGCGCAGCGACCCGCGGATCGAGGACGGGTCGCAGCTCACCGAGGACGTCGGTGGCGGGCACCGCGTACGTGGGCACGACCCGGCGCGGCTCCCACACCAGGGCGGCCCGGGTCGAGTCGGCTACCACCGCACCGCCGCGAAGCGCCCGTATCCGCTTGTCCGTCGGCTGGAAGCGGAGCTCGCGGAGCGCGGTTCCCAGCACGGTGTGCATCGACACGGCCATCGCGTCATTGTGCGCCGTTCCCCGGCCCGGCGGGAGGCGGTGACCACAAGAAGTCAAGCCTTGCTAAGGTTTCGCTTACCTAAGCATTGATTGGAGTTTGCCGTGATCTTTCGAAGGGCACTGTTCGCACTCGCGAGCTGCGCGACGGTCGCCCTGCTCGGGATCACCGGCTGCTCGGGCGCGCGCTCGGCAAGGAGGACCTGGCCGCGGACAAGATCGGCGCCTACGAGCGGCGGGCTGCGGCGGTCGGAGCGGACGTGAACGCCGAGGCGGACGGCCCGACCGTCTCCGTGGTGCGCTTCGCCGGCGAGCCCACCGCACGGATCTACCGCAGCACCTCGTTCAGCGGGATCGTGCTCGCCGACGCCGGCATCGCCCGGCCCGCCAGCGCCGATCCCGACCCGGCCAAGCCGTCGAGTATCGCGAACGACATCAGCCCGGAACTGATCTCGCAGGCCGATGCCGATCTGATCCTGGTCAGCACGTACCACTCGCCGGACGACTCGGTCGTCGAGCACGCCAAGCCGTTCCTGACCAGCCCGATGTGGGCCGGTCTGGGTGGCCGCAAGGTCGATGTGGACGACACGATCTGGATGGCCGCGGTGAGCGTCCAGGGCGCCGACGGCATCCTCGACGACCTCGCGGCGGCCTTCGGCGTCGACCCGCACCGCGTCTAGTCTCGAACCGCCCCACTCGTCAGGAGGATCCACCCATGCGCAAGCCCGCGCTCATTCGCCGCCTCGCCCCCGCAGCCCTGCTCACGGCCTCGGCCGTGGTGCTCGCCGCATGTGGGGGATCGACCACCGACAACGCCGCGAGCAGCATCACGCGCAGCACCACCAGCGTGGCCGGCGCCGGCGTACTCGGCAACGATCGCGACACCGAAAATGTCTGCGGCCCAACCGCTCCCGTCGACCCCGAGGGCGTGACCGGGTCCGTCCGCAAGATCGTGCACGCGGCGGGCGAGACCGAGGTCCCCGCCGACCCGCAGCGGATCGTCGTCCTCGACACCGACAAACTCGACACCGTGTGTGCGCTCGGCCTGCAGGACCGCCTGGTCGGCGCCGCGGTGACCGGCGCGGTCGGGTCGCAGCCGAAGTACCTCGGCGCGAAGATCGCCGGGGTGGAGCCCGTCGGCACGTTGCAGCAGCCTGACATCGAGAAGATCGCGACGCTGCACCCGGACCTCATCCTCGGCTCGAAGTTCCGCACCCCCGAGCTCTACCAGCAGCTCAGCGCCATCGCGCCGACCACCTTCACCGAGAAGGTGGGCACCACGTGGAAGGAAAACATGGTGCTCGACGGCACCGCGCTCGGCCGCGGGGCCAGCGCGCGCCAGTCGCTCGACGCTTACAAGAGCGAGGCCACCGAGACCGGGAAGTCCCTGAACTCGTCGGAAACCCAGGCGTCGGTCGTGCGATTCATGCCCGGCGTCATCCGGATCTACGGACCGGACAGCTTCTCCGGCCAGGTTCTCACCGACGCGGGCGTGCAGCGTCCCCCCTTCCAGCGGCTCGAGGGCGCGAAAGACCGGCGGTTCGCCGAGATCAGCGAGGAGGAGTTGTCCAAGGCCGAGGGCGACGTGATCTACGTCAGCTTCTACGGCGACGAGGCGCAGGGTCAGGGCGTCAAGGTGATGGACGGCGGCCTGTGGCAGGGACTCGGCGCGGTCAAGGACAAGCGAGTGTTCAAGGTGGACGACGAGATCTGGATGACCGGGATCGGTGTGATTGCGGCCGGCGGAATCCTCAACGACCTGAAGGCCTCACTCAACGGCTACACCAACTAGTTTCACCGACCTTCGAACGAGGACCACCATGTCACTTCGTGTTCGCGTACTGCTCGGCTCACTCAGTGCGGCACTGATCGGATCGGTCGCAGTGGCCGGCCCGGCCGCCGCTGCTCCCGCCGCCGGGACGGCCGCATCGGCCCGCATCGAGTTGTTCGCGGCCGACGGCACCACCCCGCTCGGCACCAGTGCCGTCCATGAGGGCGACCGAATCGTCGTGCACGGCACCGGTTTCGATCCGAACGCCAACACCGGCGGGCTGCCCGTCCCGGTGCCGCCCGGCGTCCCGCACGGCACCTTCGTGGCGTTCGGTGCGTTCGCCCCGCAGTGGCGACCGTCCCAGGACGCGCCCGCCGAGTCGCGGGTCGGGCAGCAGCGTTCCGCCACGGCGTGGGTGATGTCCGAGGATGCCCTGAACCGGGTACCGGACGCGCCGTTCGACTTCCGGCGCACGATCCGGCAGCAGTGGGTTCCACTCGCCGGAGACGGCTCCTTCACCGCGACACTCACCGTCAAGAAGCCCGCGACGGTGCCGGCGGACGCCGCCTACGGCGTCTACACCTACGCCGCCGCGGAGGCGGTCAACGCGGCCGAGGAACTGTCCGTCCCGGTGAACTTCGACCCCTCCCCCGGACCGAATGCCCCGGCGACTCCCACGCAGGATCTGTTGTGGGCCTTCGCACCCGGCTACAAGGATCTCGTCAAGCGCACCACGCAGGGCTCGGTCGCAGGCAGCGACGGCGCGACGGTCCGCGGTGACGGCAGGCTGACCTTCGAGCTGGACGCGGACGAGGTCGACCCGTCGACCGGACTCGGTACCGTGCGCTATCGCGGAACCGTGGTGTCCTACACCCGATTCCACCTCGCCGAGATCGCCCTGGCGAACCCGTGGGTGGAGTTCACCCCGGAGGGCACGTTCCTGTCCGCGGAGACCTCGGACGGCAACATGGTCGGCACCGACAGGATGAACCGGATCCGGTTCGCGCAGTTGGACACACCGGCGAAGGCCGGGGCCACCGAGTTCACCGACGTACCCGCCAGGTTCGCGGCTCCGCTGCAGCCGAGCATCCTGCTGCCGTACTCCGGTCAGCAGGCCGCGCCGGTCACCTTCCGGTACTGAATGCCCGTCCCCCGATTCGTCACCGACCTCCGCGCTCACGTCGCGAGCTATCTCGACGTCTGTTTCCTCGCGCGGGCGGTCGCCGGCGAGGCCCGCGCCGCCGACGAGGAGAACCTCGAGGTCGGGTGGTTCGCGCCGGACGCTTTGCCCGGCGACCTCACCGCTAGCTCCACCCAGCGCATCGAGAAGGCATTGCGCGGCGAGGCAGAGGCCTGGTTCAGCCGCCCGCCAGCTCCCACAGGCCCATGATGTTGCCCTCGGTGTCCTTGAAGTAGGCCGCGAATCCCATCTCTCCGACCGGCTGTTTCGCCTGAATCGTCTGTCCGCCCAACAACTCGATCTTCGCCAGTGCGGCGTTGATACTGGGCACGTCGACCGTGATCACCGGACCCTGTGGGGTGTCCGTGCCGCGCTCGAACATGCCGCCGCCGATGTATCCGGGTTCCGCGGGCATCCCCGACTCCGCCGCCGGACCGGTCGAGACGATCGTGTAGCCCATCTGCGGCATCTCCGTGACCGCCCAACCGAACGCCTGCTTGTAGAACTCTCTCGCTCGGTCCCCGTCGCCGAACGGGACCTCGAAGTGCACCACTTTGCCGCTCATCGCCGTCTCCTCACCTGAGGTGACATCGGACGCCCTCGACGCTAGCCCTGTTCCCCATACGGGTGAAGGGAACCATCATTCGGTCAGACCGAATGATGGTTCCCTTCACCAGCTGTGCGGCGCGCTCTAGAAGTCCCGAGCGGGGCGGGTTAGAAGTCCCAGTCCTCGTCTTCGGTGTTGACGGCCTTGCCGATCACGTAGCTCGAACCCGAGCCGGAGAAGAAGTCGTGGTTCTCGTCGGCGTTCGGGGACAGCGCCGACAGGATCGCCGGGTTCACGTCGGTCTCGTCCTTCGGGAACAGGCCCTCGTAGCCGAGGTTCATCAGCGCCTTGTTGGCGTTGTACCGCAAGAACTTCTTGACGTCCTCGGTGAGCCCGACCTCGTCGTAGAGGTCCTGGGTGTACTCGACCTCGTTGTCGTAGAGCTCGAAGAGCAGCTCGAAGGTGTAGTCCTTGAGTTCCTCGCGCTCGGCGGCGGTGAGCTGCTCGAGGCCCTTCTGGTACTTGTAGCCGATGTAGTAGCCGTGCACCGCCTCGTCGCGGATGATCAGCCGGATCAGGTCCGCGGTGTTGGTGAGCTTGGCCCGCGAGGACCAGTACATCGGCAGGTAGAAGCCCGAGTAGAACAGGAACGACTCGAGCAGCGTCGAGGCGACCTTCCGCTTCAGCGGCGAGTCACCGTTGTAGTACTCGAGCACGATCTCGGCCTTGCGCTGCAGGTTCGGGTTCTCCTCCGACCAGCGGAACGCGTCGTCGATGTCGCGGGTGCTGCACAGCGTCGAGAAGATCGAACTGTAGCTCTTGGCGTGCACCGACTCCATGAACGCGATGTTGGTGTACACCGCCTCCTCGTGCGGGGTCAGCGCGTCCGGGATGAGGCTGACGGCGCCGACGGTGCCCTGGATGGTGTCTAGCAGCGTCAGGCCGGTGAACACCCGCATCGTCAGCTGCTGCTCGTGCGCGGTCAGCGTGTTCCAGGAAGGGATGTCGTTGGACACCGGGACCTTCTCCGGCAGCCAGAAGTTGCCGGTGAGGCGGTCCCACACCTCCGCGTCCTTCTCGTCGGGGACGCGGTTCCAGTTGATCGCCGACACGCGATCAATCAGCTTGATCTTCTGGCTCACGATGTCCTCATTCCGTTCGAAATACCGTTGGCAGGCCTCACAGCATGCACGAGACGCAACCCTCAACCTCAGTACCCTCGAGGGCCATCTGCCGCAGCCGGATGTAGTACAGCGTCTTGATGCCCTTGCGCCACGCGTAGATCTGCGCCTTGTTGATATCGCGGGTGGTGGCGGTGTCCTTGAAGAACAGCGTCAGCGACAGGCCCTGGTCCACGTGCTGGGTGGCCGCGGCGTAGGTGTCGATGATCTTCTCGTACCCGATCTCGTAGGCATCCTGGTAGTACTCCAGGTTGTCGTTGGTCAGGTAGGGCGCCGGGTAGTAGACGCGACCGATCTTGCCTTCCTTGCGGATCTCGATCTTCGACGCCACCGGGTGGATGGAGCTGGTGGAGTTGTTGATGTAGGAGATCGAGCCGGTCGGCGGGACGGCCTGCAGGTTCTGGTTGTAGATGCCGTGCTGCTGCACCGACGCCTTCAGCTCACGCCAGTCGTCCTGGGTCGGGATGTGCACGCCCGCATCGGCGAACAATGCGCTCACCCGCTCGGTCGCCGGCTCCCACACCCGGTCGGTGTACTTGTCGAAGAACTCCCCCGAGGCGTACTTCGACTCCGGGAAGCCCGCGAAGTACGTGCCGCGCTCCTTGGCGATCTCGTTCGACGCGCGGATCGCGTGGAACACCACGGTGTAGAAGTAGATGTTCGTGAAGTCGATGCCCTCGTCGGAGCCGTAGTGGATCCGTTCGCGGGCCAGGTAGCCGTGCAGGTTCATCTGCCCGAGACCGATGGCGTGACCCTCGTCGTTCGCCTTCCGGATCGACGGGACGGAGTCGATGGAGGTCTGGTCGGCGACCGCGGTCAGCGCACGAATGGAGACCTCGATGGTCTGCGCGAAGTCCGGCGAGTCCATCGCCTTGGCGATGTTCAGTGAACCGAGGTTGCAGGAGATGTCCTTGCCTATGTGGCTGTAGGACAGGTCGTCGTTGAAGGTCGACGGCGTCGAGACCTGGAGGATCTCCGAGCACAGGTTCGAGTGGGTGACCTTGCCCGCGATCGGGTTGGCACGGTTCACCGTGTCCTCGTACATGATGTACGGGTAGCCTGACTCGAACTGCAGCTCGGCGACGGTCTGGAAGAACTCGCGCGCCTTGATCTTCGACTTGCGGATCCGCTTGTCGTCGACCATCTCGTAGTACTTCTCGGTGACGTTGATGTCCGCGAACGGCTTCCCGTAGATCCGCTCGACGTCGTACGGCGAGAAGAGGTACATGTCCTCGTTCTTCTTCGCCAGCTCGAACGTGATGTCCGGGATGACCACTCCGAGCGAGAGCGTCTTGATGCGGATCTTCTCGTCCGCGTTCTCGCGCTTGGTGTCGAGGAAGCGGTAGATGTCCGGGTGGTGCGCGTGCAGGTAGACCGCGCCGGCGCCCTGACGCGCGCCGAGCTGGTTGGCGTAGGAGAAGGAGTCCTCGAGCAGCTTCATGATCGGGATGACGCCCGAGGACTGGTTCTCGATCTGCTTGATCGGGGCGCCGTGCTCGCGAACGTTGCTGAGCAACAACGCAACTCCGCCGCCGCGCTTGGACAGCTGCAGTGCGGAGTTGATGGAACGACCGATCGACTCCATGTTGTCCTCGATGCGGAGCAGGAAGCAGGACACGGGCTCGCCGCGCTGCTTCTTGCCCGAGTTGAGGAACGTCGGGGTGGCCGGCTGGAAGCGGCCGGCGATGATCTCGTCGACCAGCTTGGTGGCCAGCTCCTCATCGCCCGCGGCGAGGGTCAGCGCGACCATGCAGACCCGGTCCTCGAACCGCTCGAGGTAGCGCTTACCGTCGAACGTCTTGAGGGTGTACGAGGTGTAGTACTTGAATGCGCCGAGGAACGTGGGGAACCGGAACTTCTTCGAGTACGCGTGGTCGATCAGCGTCTTGACGAAGTTACGGGTGTACTGGTCGAGAACCTCACGCTCGTAGTAGTTCTCCTTGACCAGGTAGTCCAGCTTCTCGTCTTGGTTGTGGAAGAAGACGGTGTTCTGGTTGACGTGCTGGAGGAAGTACTGGTTCGCGGCCTCGCGGTCCTTGTCGAACTGGATCTCGCCGTTGGGGCCGTACAGGTTGAGCATCGCGTTCAGCGCGTGGTAGTCGAGCTCCCCCGCGGACGCGTCGGGTCGTGCCGCAGCGCGCTCTACACTCCCAGCCGGGGCTGCGTCTGTGATTGTCGGTGCCACTGTTCACTCTCCATGAATTGTTCCAGCCCCTCGCGAACGCGGAAGACGTCCTCGGCGGTGCCCATGAGTTCGAAGCGGTACAGGTACGGGACCTGACACTTCCTTGAAATGATGTCTCCGGCAAAGCAGTACGACTCACCGAAATTCGTATTGCCCGCCGCGATGACCCCTCGGATCAGCGCTCGGTTGTGTTCGTTGTTCAGGAACCGGATGACCTGCTTGGGGACGTAGTGGGTGTCCCTGCCGGTCACGGTCGTCCCGCCACCGTAGGTGGGCAGGATCAGGACGTACGGTTCATCGACCTCGAACGTGCCGTTGCGATCGTGGAGTGGGATTCGCGTGGCCGGGACACCCAACTTCTGAACGAAGCGATGGGTGTTCTCCGACGCGCTGGAGAAGTAGACCACCGATGTCACGGCTGATCATCTCCGTAAGTTCTTCAGGCGGCGCTCACGGTGAGCGACTTGATCCGGTCCGGACGGAAACCCGACCAGTGATCGTCGCCGGCCACCACGACGGGCGCCTGCAGGTAGCCGAGGGCCATGACGTAGTCGCGGGCCTCCGCGTCCTCGGTGATGTCGACGACCGCGTAGTCGATGCCGGCCTTGTCGAGCGCCTTGTAGGTCGCATTGCACTGAACGCACGCCGGCTTGGTGTAGACGGTGATGCTCATCTAAGTCCCTCTCTCCCCTGGCTTACGGAACCGATCAGTGAACTGTGTCGCTCGGTACTGCGGTGACTCGGCACTGCCTCAACACTGTGAAAGCTCAACACTGTGAAGCAAACGCGGTGTAACAGTCTCGCTGTCGCATTCGGGCTTCCCCGCCCGACTCGACTCACTGGCCAACCAGCGAAATCTCAACGAAACTGTGACGCCTATCTCACCTACTGGAACAGTGCTCGGGCCTGCAGTTCTCGACCGTTCCGGCTCTGCCCTCTCGGTGTTCTAGACACTACACCTAGTGGCCGACATATCCGCAAGGCGCGAGATGTTGTGAACCACATCCCTGGAATTCCCAGGTCGTAAGCATCCAGCCGGGCCGAAAAGCCACCTCGATCGGCGTGTCGCGGCTCACATTTTCGCGGTGCTGTGGATCGCCTCGCCCGCGTTGTGCATCGCCGCGCCGGATGCCACCTAAGGTGGGGCGGTGCCGACCGCCGACGACCCCCAGTTCAACGCCGACGCGGTGGCGATCGTGCCGCTGTCCCCCAGCCTGCGCCGTATCCGGTTCGCCGGTGCGGGCCTGACCGACTTCTCGTCCAGCGGCGACCCCGACGAGCGGGTGCTGGTCGAGTTCGACGGTCACCGGCGCAGCTACACCGTCCGGCGCTGGGACGAGACCGCCGGCACCCTCGATATCGACTTCGCGGTCCATGCGGGCGGTGCCGCCGCGGACTGGGCGCGCGCGGCGACCGTCGGATCGCGGGTGCGCCTGTCCCGCGCCAAGGGCTGGTACCACCCGCCGGCGGATGCGCAGTGGCACCTTCTACTCGCGGACCTGACCGGACTGCCCGCGGCGGGCCGGATCATCGAGAACCTGCCCGCGGGGACCGCGGCACACCTGGTCGCCGAGGTCCCCGACGCCCGGGACGAGCAGCGCTGGAGCACGGCGGCCGACCTGACCGTCACCTGGTTGCACGGGACCGGCAACGGGCACGGCCCGAGCGTGCTGCCCCACCACTTGGCCACGCTGGCGCTGCCCCCGGGGCCCGGGTACGTCTGGTCGGCAGGCGAGACCGGCGCCTCCCGCGCGATCCGCTCCCACCTGCGGCGTGGACTCGGCTGGGGCGCAGACCGGTTCGACGTGATGGGCTACTGGCAGGCGGACAAGGAACGCTGGCTGGCCCGGTACCGGGAGGTCGAGACACGGATCGAGGAGCTCACCGCGCGCGAGTTGTCGTCCGGCAAGAGCCTCGACGAGGTCCGCGACGCGGTGGACGCCGCACTCGACGAGGCCGGGCTCTAGCGGCGACCTCGCGGACGAGAAGGTGCCCGTCGGTTCCGGTGTGAACCGGGAACCGACGGGCACCTGTCTACCTGCCGCGGCCGTCAGTCGAGGTCGGGCGCCGCGTGCCTGCCGGTAGGGGCCGCGTGCCGGCCGGACGGGGCAGATGCCTCCACCCGGTCCTCGATCTCGTCGACCTCGGCGATCATCTCGCTGTCGATCACCGCACCTGAGACCGCCGCCACCTCGGCCGCGCCCCGCGCCGCCCGCTCGGCGTCGAGCTGCTGCATCGCGCTCTTGTCCTTGAGTGCGACCTCGCGAATGAAGAGGATCGCGACCAGGCTGAGCGCGGCGATGATGCCGGAGATCAGGAACACCCGACCGGTGGCATCGCCGTACGAGGCACGCACGATGGTGCCGATCTGCTCCGGCAGCTCCTTGAGGTTCGACAGTCCGGCACCGGATCCGCCCGCCTTGCTCATGTCCACACCGGCGTTGGCCAGGCCCTCGGTGGTCAGTTCGGTGACGTGCGAGGACAGCACCGCACCCAGCACCGAGACGCCGGCGGCGCCGCCGAGCGACCGGAAGAACGCGACGGTCGCGCTGGCTGAACCCAGGTCGGACGGTGCGACGTTGTTCTGCACCGGGAGCACCAGGTTCTGCATGGTCATACCCATGCCGGCGCCGAGGACGAACAGGTAGACCCCGATCAGCACCATGCTGGTCGCGTGGTCCGTGGTGGCGAGGAGCAGGAACCCGGCGGCCATTCCGACCGCGCCGACGACCAGGAACTTCTTCCACTTGCCGTACTTGGTGATCAGCGCGCCGGACAGGGTCGCGGAGATCATCGAACCCAACACCATCGGCAGCGTCAGCAGGCCGGCCGCGGTCGGCGAGTAGCCGCGCGCGATCTGGAAGTACTGACCGAGGAACACCGCGCCACCGAACATCGCGACACCGACGGCGATGCTGGCCAAGGTCGCCAGCGTCATGGTGCGGTCGCGGAAAAGCCGCAGCGGCACCACGGGGTCCGCAGCCTTGGTCTCGGCGAAGATCGCCAGGCCGAGCAGCACGACGCCAACCGCGACCAGCTCGTAGGAGGTGGCCGAGGCCCACTCGAAGTTCTTGCCCGCCAGGGTGACCCAGATCAGCAGCACGCTCACGCCTGCCGCGATCAGGGTGGCGCCCGCGTAGTCGATCTTCACGTCCCGCTTGACGACCGGCAGGTTCAGAGTGCGTCCGATGACGACCAGCGCGATCACGGCGAGCGGCGCTCCGACGAAGAAGCACCAGCGCCAGCCGAGCCAGCTGGTATCGACGATGAGGCCGCCGAGCAGCGGACCGGCGACGGTCGCGACGGACATCACCGCGGCCATCGGGCCCTGGTACCGACCGCGCTCACGCGGGCTGAACATCGCGGCGATGATGATGATGCCGAGCGCCTGCAGGCCGCCGAGGCCGAGGCCCTGGACTGCGCGGAACCCGATCAGCATCGGCACCGACGTCGAGAGGCCGGCGAGCACCGAGCCGAGGGTGAACAGCAGCAGGGACAGCTGGATCAGCAGCTTCTTGCTGACCAGGTCGGCGAACTTGCCCCAGATCGGGGTGGTCGCGGTCGAGGCCAGAAGGGTCGCGGTGACCACCCAGGTGTACTGGTCCTGGGTGCCGTGCAACTCGGTGATGATGGTCGGCAGCGCGTTGGAGACGATCGTCGACGACAGGAACGCGACGAACATGCCCAGCAGCAGGCCGACGAGGGCCTCGATGCGCTGCTTGTGCGTCATCGGGCCGGGTCCCTCCGCCTCGGTATTTGGCGGAGTGTCCTGGGACACGGGTGAACTCATGTGTTGGTACTCCTCGAGAACAGATCTGCCGGCGACGGGGTTCGACCCGGCCGGTGGGGTGTGGGGGCGGCTCAGTACGCCGCGGTGAGTGGAACCGGCTCGGCGTCGAGCGCGGAGCGCAGGCGGTCGAGGCGGCCGGCGAGGTCGGCCACCTCCTCCTCGCTCCAGTCGGCGATGGCCGTCCGCAGCCAGTCGAGCTGCGCTTCGCGATGGATCCGCAGCGCCTCGGCTCCCGACTCGGTGAGCGAGAGCAGGGTCGCGCGCCGGTCCAGCGGATCGGGCGTGCGCTGGACGTAGCCGAGCGCCTCGGCATGCGAGACCTGGCGGCTGAGCGCGGACTGGGTGACCCGCAACTCCTCCGCCAGCACGCTGGGCCGATGCCCCTGAGAACACTCGACGTTCCCGAGCAACGCCCCGAGCGGCGGCGGCAGCATTCCCAGATGCTGCGACCGCACGGCGACCCCGCGAGCCTGTCGAACCAGTCCACGCAGGATGTCGATCAGATTCGTGGCGGTTTCAGGACTGACCATCACACCTCCATTAGTTGATAGTCGCAACTATATACTCAGTTGGTTGCATGCTGCAACTATCAATGAGCTGGTGGGTCAGCCCCGATCGACGGAGCTACCGAGGCGGTGCAGGAGCGAGGTGAGGGTCCGGAGGTCGTCGGCGTCCCACTGGGACAACTCCCGGCGCCACGCCGCGACGGCCTCCGCACGCTGCTCCGACAGCAGGCTCCGCCCCTCCTCGGTCAACGACACGAGTCTCGCGCGGGCGTCCTCCGGATCGGGTGTGCGCCGAGCGAGCCCGAGACGGGTGAGGGCGTCGATCTGCCTGGTCAGCGTCGATTTCTCGACGACGAGCTGGGTGAGCAACACGGCCATCGGGACGGCCTCGTCCTGCCGCGTGAGCAGCATGAGCAGCGGGTAGCAGGCGGGATCGAGCTTGGGGTGGATGCGGTGCGCACGCTCCCGGGTGCGGATGGTGCCGCGCCGCCACACGTCCACCAACTCGGCCTCGAGGTCGGCAATCGGATCCGGTGTCACTGCGCACAATCCCTTCATTCGGCGTGCGCGAGTCATCAAACCAGGTCCGGACATGACGGTCGTCACGGCGGCCGGATTTCACCACAGCGTGACCCCGAGAGCGGTGACGCCGGATCAGGACCGCAGGTGCGCGAGGACCGCGAGCACGCGCCGGTGCCCGCTGTCGGATGCAGACAACCCGAGCTTGGCGAAGATGTTGCCGATGTGCTTGCTCACCGCGGTGTCGCTCACGACGAGTTTGCGGGCGATGTCGGTATTGCCGAGCCCTTCTGCCATGAGGCCGAGCACCTCGGATTCGCGCGGGGTCAGGGTGCGGATCGGATCGTCGGCGCGGCGCCGGCTCATCAGCTGCGAGATCACCTCGGGGTCCATCACGGTGCCGCCGCCGACCACCCGGCGCAGCGCGTCGACGAACTCCTCGACCCGCCCGACCCGCTCTTTGAGTAGATAGCCGACGCCGCCCGCACCGTCGGAGAGCAACTCGCCCGCGTACCGGTCCTCGACGTACGCCGACAGCACCAGCACCGGGAAACCCGGCCGTCGACGGCGGGCCTCGATCGCGGCCTTCAGACCCTCGTTGGTGAACGTCGGCGGCATCCGCACGTCGAGCACCGCGCCGTCGGGCGGGTCGGCCTCGAACGCGGCGAGGAACTTGTCGGCGTCGTCGACGGCGGCGGTCACCTCGATGCCGACACTGCAGAGCAGCAGGGCAAGGCCTTCCCGCAGCAGCGCGTCGTCCTCCGCGATCAGAATCCGCACGGCAGTTCCACCTCGAGTCTCGTCGGCCCGCCGAGCGGGCTGTCCAGTGTCACAGTTCCCTCGAACGCTGCCACGCGGCGTCGGATCCCGGCCACTCCGCCGCCCGGCGCCTCGACCGCCCCGCCCACCCCGTCGTCGCGGACGTCGATGACGAGCGTGGCACCGCGGTCGTCGTCGCGCGTGGACAGGGTCACCCGAACCTGCCCGGCGCCACTGTGTTTGGCGACGTTGGTGAGCGCCTCGGCCACCACGAAATAGGCGGCCGCCTCCACCGCGGCCGGTGCCCGCCGCAGCCCACCGGTGTCGAGGATGCACGGCACCGTGCTGCGGCCCGCGAGCGCGGAGACGGCCCCGCCGAGCCCGAGCTCGTCGAGGATCGGCGGGTAGATGTCGTGGACGAGGGTCCGCAGCTCCGACAGCGCATCGGAGGCGGCGTCCTGTGCCCGCAACAGTTGCGGCAGCGCCTGATCGGGTGCGACCCGCAGCGAGCGTTCCGCGAGGCCGAGCATCATGACGACGGCGACGAGACGGTTCTGGGCGCCGTCGTGCAGGTCGCGTTCGATGCGGCGCAGTTCCGCGGCGTGCGCGTCGAGCGCGGCGGCCCGGCTCACGGTGAGCGCCGAGACCCGTTCGGACAGTTCGGTTTCCCGTCCCGGGGCGAGGAGTTTCCCGGCCAGTCCGGCGATACCGCGGGCGAGGGCCGGGATCCCCCACCACGCCAGCATCGCGTACCCGACCCCCACCAGGGGCATCCCCGCCGCACCCCACCACGAGGTGACCGGGTAGATGTTGCTCACCGGCTCGACCGGCGGCAGCGCCCACCAGTAGAACGGGATCGCGAGCGAGTTCACGGCCGCGAGCGGGAGAATGATCGCGAGAAGCCCGGACGTGAGCGCCGCGACGGAATGGACCGCGACCCACCCGAAGTCGCGGCGCGTCGACGGCGCGGTGAGCAGTCGGCGCAGGTCGTCGAAACCGGGGCGGTCGGGGACGGTCGGATACCGTTCGGCCACGTCCCGGCCCGAGTAGGCAGACGATCGTCGCCGCGCCCGGCCCGCCCACCACCGGAGCGCCCGCACGTAGGCGGGCACCGCGAGCCAGCCGACGATCAGGATCAGCATCGACCCGACCACCAGCCCGACCACGAGGAAACAGAGCGAGACGACGGCGGCACCGGCCTCGACCAAGAGGAAACGGACGGCGCGCCACCGCTCGTTCAGGCGTTCGGTCCGCTGCATCACCCCAGCATGCCGCACGACAGTGGCGCTGTCGGTAGAGCTGACTACACCATCGATCGGGTACCGCACGGGATGTTCTGCGGCGTCGCCGATTCCTAGCGTTGTCGCCATGACCTCCTTCACCTCTCCCCTGCCCCCGGTGCAGAGTCCCCCGCAGTCGGCGGTCCGCCTCGCCGACGTGAGCAGGACGTATGGTTCCGGGCGCACGCAGGTCACGGCGCTCGACGCCGTCAGCCTGTCCCTCGCCCCGGGCAGCTTCACCGCGATCATGGGGCCGTCGGGCTCGGGCAAGAGCACGTTCCTGCACTGCGCCGCCGGCCTCGACCGGCCCACCCGTGGGTCGGTGTGGCTCGGCGACACCGAGATCAGTGCCCTGAAGCCCAAGGCCCGCACGCTCTTCCGTCGCGATCACATCGGCTTCGTCTTCCAGGCGTACAACCTCATGGCCGCGCTGACCGTCGAACAGAACGTGACGCTGCCGCTGCTGCTGGCCGGCCGCCGTGCGGACCGCGCGCACCTCGACCACGTGCTGGACGCGGTCGGCCTGGCCGACAAGCGCGGTCGGCGTCCCGCCGAGATGTCCGGCGGTCAGCAGCAGCGGGTCGCGATCGCCCGGGCGTTGATCACCCGGCCACACGCGGTCTTCGCCGACGAGCCGACCGGCGCGCTCGACTCCCGTACCGGCCGCCAGGTGCTGGACCTGTTGCGCCACACCACCACCGATCTCGGTCAGACGATCGTCATGGTCACCCACGATCCGGTGGCCGCCGCGCACGCCGACCGGGTCCTGTTCCTCGCCGACGGCCGCCTCGTCGGACGGATGGATTCGCCCAGCGCCGCGGCGGTCGCCGACCACATGACCCATCTCGGGGAGTGGTGAGTATGCGTCGTTCCCGTCTGCAGCGTCTGGCGCTCGCGAACGTGCGGCAGCGGCGAGGCAGCTTCGCGGCCGTGTTCGTCGCCGTGTTCTGCGCGGCGGCCCTCACGTGCGGTCTGGCCGTGCTGTTCGAGTCCGGGATCCGCGGTGGCGTCACCCCGCACCGGTACGCGGGGGCCGACGTCGTCGTCGGCGCGCGGCAGTCCCTTGACCTGCGGGAGGACGTCGACCAGCCGTTCGTCGAACGCGCCCTGCTCCCCGGCTCGACCGTCGACGAACTGTCCCGGATACCGGGGGTGCGGGCGGCGGTCCCCGACCTCGCGGTGCCGCTGTCCACCGACGACGGACGTCTGCTCGACGCGCATCCGTGGTCGTCGACGGTCCTGGCGCCGTACACGCTCACCGACGGCCGCGCCCCCGAATCGTCCGACGAGGTCGTGGTGACCGGCAACGGAGCGGTCGGCGACCGGATCACGTTGCGCCACGGCGGTATCGGCGACGAGTACACCGTCGTCGGTGTCGTGGCGGCCCCGCAGCCCGAGCCCGTCGACCGGCCGGGGTCGGTGTTCCTGTCCGACGCCCGGATCGGTGACCTGTGGCCGCACAGCGGCCGGGTCGCGACCGTCGGACTGCTCGCCGACGACGGCGTCGACGCCGACTCGCTCGCGGCCGGCGTGCGAGACGCGCTGCCGGGGGTCGACGTGGTCACCTACACCGGCGACGGCCGCGGCGACGTCGAATTCCTCGATGCCGGTGCCGCCCGCAGCGAGCTGATGGCGCTGTCTGCGGCGTTCGCGGGAGTGGCGATCCTCATCGCGATGTTCGTGGTGTCGAGCACCCTGTCGCTGTCGATCCAGCAGCGGCGCCGCGAGTTCGCGCTGCTGCGGGCGACGGGCGCGACTCCCGGTCAGGTCCACCGGCTGGTCGGCACCGAGGTGCTGCTCGTCGCGGGCGCCGCCGCACTGCTGGGTATCGCACCCGGCTACGCGCTCGCCCAGCTCCTGCACCTCCAGTTCGTCGACGCGGGAGTGCTGCCGTCGGACTTCGCGCTCGCACTGAGCCCGATCCCCGCCGTCGTCGGCGCCGTCCTCGCGCTCGTGACGGCCCGGATCGCGGGCGCGGTCGCGGCCCGGCGCCCGGCCCGGCTCGATCCCACCGAGGCCCTGCGGGAATCCGCGGTCGAACCGGCCACAATCGGCTGGGGTCGTCTCGTCACCGGGGTCGTGTTCGGTGCCGGCGGTATCGCGACGTCGCTGCTGCCGATGGTGCTGCCGGGGCAGGCGGCGATCGCCGGTGCCGGTGCGTCGGCGATGCTGCTGGTGATTGCGGTGGCGCTGCTGGGCCCGGTCCTCGTCGGCGGTGCGGTCCGCTGGTTCGGCGGCCCGCTGCGCCGCAGTGCGTCCCCGTCGTTCGTCCTCGCCGCCGCGAACGCGGGCACCCGGTCGCGTCGGCTGGCGTCCGCGATCACCCCGCTGGCGTTGGCGATCGCGATCGGCGCCGTCCAACTGTTCACGCAGGACACGGTCGCCACGGCCGCTGACGACCAGTCCCGCAGCGGCATCACCGCGGACCTCGTCGTCACCGCACCAGCCGGGTTGTCCCCGGCACTGATCGACGGCGTCGTCGCGAACGGCGCTGTCCGCGAGGTGAATCCGATCGTCCGGACCACCGCCCTCTTCACCACCGGCGGGGAGTCGCCGAACACGGAAACGTACCCGGTCCAGGGCATCGACCCGGCCACGACCGCATCCACCCTCGACCTCGACGTCCGCGACGGCGACCTGGGACGGCTGCGGGACGGCACCGTCGCGCTGTCCACCGACGCGGCGTTCGCGATGAGCGCCCGCATCGGCGACACCGTCGCGCTGCGACTGGGCGACGGCACCCTCGTCGCCCCGGAGGTGGTCGCGACGTACGGGCGCGGTCTCGGCTTCGGCGACGTGACCCTGCCGGTGTCGCAGGTGCTCGCGCACACCACGTCCGGCCTGACCGACACCCTGCTGGTGTCCGCGCAACCCGGCCGCGTCGACGAGGCGCACACCGCGATCACCGCGCTCGGTGGTGTCGCCGTCGCCGACCGGGGCGAGTTCGCGGCGGCCGGGCAGGACCAGCGGCGCATGCAGTCGGGGGTGAATCTGGTGGCGCTCGTCGTGCTGCTCGGCTACCTCGCGGTGGCCGTCGTGAACACCCTCGTGCTGGCCACCGCCGAACGCGGCCGCGAGTTCGCGCTGCTCCGCCTGGTCGGGGCGAGCACCCGTCAGGTGCGGGCGATGATGCGCACCGAATCGGTGATCGTCGTGACGGTCGCCGCGGTCCTGGGCACGGTGATCGCGGCACCCCCGCTCACGGGGATCGCGGTCGCGGTGTCGGGGCGTCCGATCCCCACCGTGTCGCCCGCCGTCTACGGGCTGATCGTCGCCGGCACAGTACTGCTGGGTCTGGTCGCGATCGCGATCCCGACCCGCGCCGCGATGCGCGCCGATCCGGTCGCCGCGATCGGCACCCGCGAGTAGGAAGTGACGGCCGAGGTGACCCCCGGCCTGTCTCGATCATGGATGTCAGGACCAGCGATCGCTGATCTCGACCGTGACTCGAGCGGAAACATTGTGTGAGAACGTATCCCGCGCTCGTGATGGATCGCCTGGAGGAACCGTGTTCAGTCTCGTCAAGTCGGCACTGCCCCGTACTGCTGTCGCCGCAGCACTCACTTCTCTGGTCGTGGCCTGCGCTCCGGGGACCGCCGCTCGCCCCGACGCCACGCGCGCCGAGGTTTCGAATGCCTCGACCGCCGGCGGCAGCGCGGGCACCGCGACACCGCCGTCCGGGCTCGACCTCGATCGCGTCACCATCGTCGACCTCCAGAACGCCATGGACGACGGGACGATCACCTCCGAGCAGCTGACAGCGGCCTACCTGCAGCGGATCGAGCGCCTCAATCCCCTGATCGGAGCGGTAGTGCGGACGAATCCGGACGCGATGAGCATCGCGCGCGCCAGCGACGACCTACGCAGGGGCGACGGCACACGAGGGCCGCTGGAGGGGATCCCGGTCCTGTTGAAGGAGAACATGGACACGGCCGACCGGCAGCCGACCACCGCGGGCTCGAATGCGCTGCTCGACGCCCGGCCGGACGACGACGCCTTCCTCGTCACTCGGTTGCGCGAGGCCGGGGCAGTGATCCTGGGAAAGGCGAACATGTCGGAGTGGGCCAACTTCCGCTCCCCTGGGGCGATCGCCGGCTGGAGTGCAACCGGTGGCCAGACGCGCAATCCCTACGTCCTCGGCCGAAGCCCCTGTGGTTCGTCCAGCGGTTCCGCCGCCGCCGCGGCGGCTGGCCTCGCCGCCGTGACCATCGGCACCGACACCGACGGATCCATCGTGTGCCCCGCGAGCGTCACCGCCACCGTCGGCGTCAAGCCGACGCTGGGTCTGGTCAGCCGCAACGGCATCGTGCCGATCACCTCCCGGCACGACAGCCCCGGACCGATCGCTCGCTCCACCACCGATGCAGCGCTGACCTTGGCGGCAATCCACGGCACCGACCCCGCCGACCCGGACTCGGTCGACGCCGACGACGTCCTGCCCGCCGATTACCGGACCATGCTGGACCCGAATGGACTGCGAGGCAAGAGGATCGGCGTGTGGCGCGAGGGCCGCATCGGCGTCGACCCCGACGTGGACCGCGTGTTCGAACAAGCAGTCCAGCAGCTCGAAGACCTGGGCGCGACCGTGGTCGAGGGCACCGAGGTGCCCAACTCCGACGAGGTCGTTGCCGAGCACCTGCTTCCGGCAGTCATGACCGAGTTCAAGCACGACCTCAACGCCTACTTGGCCGCCACCCCCGGCGGGCATCCAAACGATCTGACCGGGCTGATCGACTACAACCGGCAGCATGCCGACACGGAGCTGGCCGGCTTCGGGCAGGAACTGTTCGAGATGGCCGACCAGACCGACGGTGACATCACCGATCCCGTCTACCGTGCGCATCGGGAGGCCGCGACCGAGGGTGCTCGCCGCGCCATCGACAACACGCTGGCGAAATACCGGCTCGACGCGATCGTCACACCCAGCGAGCGGCCCGCGCCGGCGCTCGACTACCAGGGCGGCGGAAAGCCTTTCGCCAGCTCCACCCGCAACTCTGCGCTCGCCGGATACCCCATCGTCACGGTGCCCGCCGGGTACGCGCGGGGCGAGTTGCCGCTCGGGCTGTCCTTCATCGGCACCGCCGCGAGCGACGCGAAGTTGATCACCTACGCGTTCGCCTTCGAACAGGCGACGCAGGTGCGCAGACCGCCGAACTACCGACCGACACTGCCCTGACGTAGGAGCGGTGTCCGACGCCGGCTCCGCGAGGCCGAGGATCTCGTCGAGGGGTGCCACGGGCGCTCCCGGTTCACAGGTCCGTGGGTGCACGTCCGGGGGGCGGGATCGACCAGCGATCCCGCCCCTCGAGGTCGGCCTGTCAGCGGGTGCCGCCGGTGACGACGACCGTCTTTCCGGCGACGTCGAACAGCCCGGTCACCGCTGGAACACCAAGCGGCCGACGGTGCTGCCGTCGCCGAGGCGGCCGACACCGTCGGCGGCGTCGGTCAGTGCCAGGCGCTCGCCTATCAGCGGCTTGAGCAGACCCTCGTCCGCGAGCCGCGTGAGCTCCTCGTGGCAGGCGTCGATGACGGCCGGGTTCTTGGCCTGGTAGAGACCCCAGTGCAGGCCGACGATCGAGTAGTTCTTGATCAGCGCGTGGTTCAGGGCCGGCTGCGGGATGGTGCCGCCCGCGAAACCGATCACCACGATGCGGCCCTCGAAGGCGATGCACTTGGTCGAGCCGGCGTAGGCGTCGCCGCCGACCGGGTCGAAGACGATGTCGGCGCCGTGCCCACCGGTGAACTCCTTGACCGCCGCGACGAAGTCCTCGGTGCGCCGGTCGACCACCAGGTCCGCGCCGAGAGCCTTTGCGTACTCGACCTTCTCGGGTCCACCGACCACGCCGATGACCTTGGCGCCGGCCGCCTTGCCGAGCTGGACCGCCGCGCTGCCGACACCGCCCGCGGCGGCGTGCACGAGCAGGTAGTCGCCCTCGACGATCTGGGTGCGGCGGTGCAGCGCGAACCACGCCGTCTGGTAGCCGATGCTCAGCGCGGCGGCCTCGGCGTCGTCGAGGGCCTTCGGCGCGGGAAACACGTTGGCCTGGTTCATCACCGCGAACTCGGCGAACGCGCCGCCCGGCAGCGCCGGGTTGCCGACGACCCGGTCCCCGACCGCGGCGCGGGTGACACCGGCACCGACGGCGACGACCTCACCGCACAGCTCCACACCGGGAGTGAACGGCAGCGGCGGCTTGATCTGGTATTGACCGCGGCACAGCAACACGTCCGGGAAGTTGGCCGGGGTGGCCAGCACCTTCACCAGGACCTGCCCGTCACCGGCGGTGGGTTCGGCAACGTCCTCGAGCTGCAGGACGGTGCGGGGCTCGCCGAGTTCGTTGACGCGCCATGCCTTCATGATGTCTCCGCCTTCATGGTTGTCTTCCTGACGAGAGTCGGTGGATGTGCGGTGGGCGGACGTCAGTCCTTCGGTCCACCAGCGACGTAGATGACCTGACCGGACACGAAGCCGGCGCCCTCACTGGCGAGGAACGAGGCGGTGTTCGCGATGTCCTCGGGCTGGCCGACACGGTTCACCGGGATCTCGGCCGCGGCCATCGTCTTGAAGTCCTCGAAGTCCACACCGAGCCGAGCCGCGGTCGCCGCGGTCATCTCGGTCTCGATGAAGCCCGGTGCGATCGCGTTGGCCGTCACGCCGAACTTGCCGAGCTCGAATGCGAGGGTCTTGGTGAAGCCCTGCACACCGGCCTTGGCTGCCGCATAGTTGACCTGCCCGCGCGCGCCGAGCGCCGAGACGCTCGACAGGTTGACGATGCGGCCGAACTTGGCTTCCACCATGTACTTCTGCACCGCGCGGGTCATCAGGAACGAGCCGCGCAGGTGCACGTTCATGACCGAGTCCCAGTCCTCGACGGTCATCTTGAACAGCAGGTTGTCGCGGGTGATGCCGGCGTTGTTGACCAGCACCGTCGGGGCCCCGAGTTCGGTGGCAACCCGCTCCACGGCCTCGGCGACCGAGGCCTCGTCGGCGACGTTCGCGCCGACGGCCAGGGGTGCGCCACCGGCGGCCTCGATCGCGTCGACCGTTGCGGCGCAGGCCGCCTCGTCGAGGTCGATCACGGCCACCGCGTAGCCGTCGGCGGCGAGCTTCTTCGCGACGGCAGCACCGATTCCGCGCGCCGCGCCGGTGACGATCGCGGTCCTACGTTCACTCATGGATGATCACTCCTACTCGAAAGGAAATACCGCGGGTGTGTCTAAATGCCTGCCGCGTCGGCAATTTCGCGGGCCTTGTGCACCAACGCATCGATTCGCTCGACGGTCGGCGTGCCCGCCGCGGCCTTGTTCGCGGGGTTGTCCCTCGCCCGCCGCATCACGCCCTCGGCGATGATCGAGACCTTCCACAGCCCCAGCGTGTGCCAGAACTTGAGGGCCTGCGGGTCCCGCCCGGTCTCGTCCAGGTAGATCTGGGCGACCTCGGCTCGGTTCGGGAAGCCCTCGAGGGTGGAAGCCGGGAAGTCTCCCCCGGTGTCTTCACCCGGCTCGGGCCAATAGGCGAGCATGGATCCCATGTCCGCCAACGGATCTCCGAGGGTGGACAGCTCCCAGTCGAGCGCACCGATGACCTCGCCGTTGTCGCGGGAGACGATCACGTTGCGGAGGTGGAAGTCGCCGTGCACCAGCGACAGCTCACGCTGCTCCGGCATCGCGGCCACCAGCCGTCGGGTGAGGTCGTCGAGCGCGGGCAGCTCCCGGGTCTTGGACTGCTCCCACTGACCCGCCCAGCGCTTGAGCTGGCGGGCCGCGTACGGCTTGTGGCTCGCGAGGTCGGACAGACCGACCTCGTCGAGGTTCACCGCGTGGATCTTCGCGAGGGTGCGCGGCAACGACATCGCGATCTCGCGGCGCCGCTGCGGGGTCAGCGACCGCGCGATCTCCATCGTGTCGACGACCTGGCCGTCGATGAACTCCATCAGCACCAGCGGCACGTCGGAGATCGCCGGATCCTGTGCGACACCGAAGATCCGGGGCGCCGGCACGTCGGTGTCGGCGAGCGCGGACATGATCCTCGCCTCGCGGACCACGTCGTGGGCCGAGGCCAGCAGGTGCCCGAGCGGCGGCCGCCGCAGCACCCAGCGTCGGCCCTCGGTGTCGCGGACCAGGAAGGTCAGATTGGACTGGCCGAGGCCGATCCGGTCGAAACTCAGCGGACCGGTGAACTCGATTCCGAGGTCGTCGACCCAGCGGGTGACCGCGACCGGGTCGATCCCGACGATCTCCTGCACGGCATCAGACACCGACGGACGCTCCGCTCCGGTACTGGAGGGCGTCGCCGAGGCGCTGTCCGCCGTCGATCACCATGGTCTCGCCGGTGATCCAGCTCGCCGCGTCCGAGGCCAGGAAGGCGATCGCCGAGGCCACGTCGTCGGGTTCGCCGATCCTGTTCAGAGCGGTGGACGCCGAGACCTGCGCCTCGTGTTCCTTCCACAGCGCCTCGGCCAGCTTGGTGCGCACCACCCCGGGTGCGACCGCGTTGACCCGAATTCGCGGCGAAAGCTCCAGTGCCAGTTGCTTGGTCACGTAGATCAGCGCGGCCTTGGACGCGTTGTACATCCCGATTCCGGCCTCGTGGCCCAGCCCGCCGATCGAGGCTGTGTTGATGACCGAGCCGCCGTGCGCGCCCATCCACGCCTCGGTCGCCAGTCCGGTCCACAGCAGCGGAGCCCACAGGTTCACGTCCATGGTCTTCGCGAACCGGCCGTGGTCCTGGTTGACCAGCGGCCCGAAAGCCGGGTTGGTGCCGGCGTTGTTGACCAGGATGTCGAGGCTGCCGAACGTCTCGAGGGTGCGCTCGATGCACGCGCGAGCCTGGTCCTCCTCGACGGCGTGCGCGCCGACACCGATGGCGCTGCCGACGATCTGCGCGGCGGCCGCATCGGCAGCCTCTTGCTTGCGCGAGGTCAGTACGACGTTCGCGCCGGCGGTGGCGAGGGCCTGCGCCGTCGCCAGGCCGATGCCGCGGGAGGCACCGGTGACGATCGCGGTCTTTCCGGTCAGGTCCGAATTCGTCATGGTCACAGTCCTTCGGGTCGCCGGTCGCGGTACTGGCGCAGCTCGCGGCGGGCGATGGCGCGCTTGTGCACCTCGTCCGGGCCGTCGGCCAGGCGCAGGGTGCGCAGGTGCGCGTACGCCATCGCGAGCGGGAAGTCGTCGGTGACGCCGGCGCCGCCGTGCACCTGGATCGCGCGGTCGACGATCTTGAGGGCGATGTTCGGGGCGGCGACCTTGATCGCGGCGATCTCGGTCTGCGCCTCCTTGTTGCCGACGGTGTCCATCAGGTAGGCGGCCTTGAGCGTGAGCAGGCGGATCATCTCGATGTCGATGCGCGCCTCGGCGATCCAGTCCTGAATGTTGGCGTTGTCGGCGACCGGCTTGCCGAAGGTGACCCGGGACTGCGCGCGCTTGCACATCAGTTCGAGTGCGCGCTCGGCCATGCCGATGGCCCGCATGCAGTGGTGGATGCGGCCGGGTCCGAGGCGGGCCTGGCTGATCGCGAAGCCCTCGCCCTCACCCTTGAGTACGTCCTTCGCGGGAACCCGGACGTCCGCGAAGTCGATCTCGGCATGGCCCTCGCGGTCCTGGTAGCCGAAGACGGGCAGCCCGCGCATCACGGTGACGCCGGGGGCGTCGATCGGCACGACCATCATCGACTGCTGGCGGTGCGTGGGTGCAGTCGGATCGGTCTTGCCCATCACGATCATCACCTTGCAGTTCTGGTGCAGGGCGTTGGAGGCGAACCACTTCCGGCCGTTGAGGACGTACTCGTCGCCGTCCTTGACCATCGACAGCTCGACGTTGGTGGCATCCGAGCTGGCGACCCGCGGCTCGGTCATCGCGAACGCGGACGCCATGGTGCCGTCGAGCAGCGGCTCGAGGTACTTCTTCTTGTGCTCCTCGGTGCCGAAGAGCTCGAGGACCTCCATGTTGCCGGTGTCGGGGGCGTTGCAGTTGCACGCCTCCGAGGCAATGTGGCTGCGGCCCATGATCTCTGCGAGGGGCGCGTACTCGAGGTTGGTCAGGCCCGCGCCGGTGCCGGGGTGCGGGTGGAAGAGGTTCCACAGGCCCCGCTTCTTGGCCTCGTCCTTGAGCTCCTCGAGGATCGGGGGCTGGAAGTGCGGGTTGCCGGACTCGCGCATCTGCTCGTCGTAGACGGCCTCGGCCGGGTAGACGTGCGACTCCATGAAGTCGAGCAGCTCGACCTCGAGCTGCTTTGCCTTGTCCGAGATGTCAAACAGTGACATGTGAACTCCTGACGGGTAGGGAGGGAAAATTCGGGGTTCGTCGGTCGAGGTGGCTGGCGACGCCTTCCACGACGTCGGGGCCGCGGAAGGCGGCGAGCATCAGTTACCGCGTGCCTCTGCGAGGACCAGCGAATCCATCAGCCCTGCCCCAGCAGCGAAGCCTGGTACCTGCGCATGCCGCGCAGCCAGCGGTCGTAGTCGGATCCCTTCTGCCGGTACATGTCCAGTACGTTGGCGTGCGGCAGGATCAGGAAGCGCTCCTCGTCCACGGCGGCGAGCACATCGGCGGCGACCTGGGCGGGTTCGAGCACGTCGCCCGCGGACGTCACGGCCCGAGTCGCGGCGACGCCGAGCCCCTCGCCGGACTCCTCTCCCGAGTACAGCAGTTTGGTGTTGACGCCCATCGGACACAGGCAGCTGACTCGGATTCCGCGGTCGCCGTAAGTGACATTGAGCCATTCGGCGAAGCCGACCGCGGCGTGCTTGGTGACCGCGTAGGTGGCGGACCCGATCTGCGTGAGCAGTCCGGCGGCCGACGCGGTGCTCACGAAGTAGCCCTCTCCGCGCTCGAGCCAGCCGGGAACGAGCAATTGCGCGGCGCGGATGTGTGCCCGCAGGTTCACGTCGAGTGACAGGTCCCACGCCGCCTCGTCGGCCTCGAGGCCGGGCGCACCGGTGATGCCGGCGTTGGCAAAGTACATCTCGACAGGGCCGAACTCGCCCTCCGCCAGGGCGATCAGCCCTCGGATCTGGTCGGTGTCGGACACGTCCGCGCCGGCGGCGACCGCGGTCTCGGGGCGCTCGGCGTTGATCTTGTCGGCAACGGCCTGCGCGGTGGACGCGTCGAGGTCCGCCACGACGACGCGGGCACCCGCCGCGGTCAAGGCCTCCGCTAGCGCGCCGCCGATGCCTCCCCCGCCGCCGGTGACGATGGCAACCTTGCCTGCAACCTTCACTCCGAGTCCCTCTTTCGTGTGGGTGGCGTACGTGATCCAGGTCTCTCCGTCATGTATAGTTGAATCCGGCGTCATATTCAACCTCTGGCCGGTCCGAATCCGGACCCGCCCACCGACACCCTCGTTGACCTGCGACATACAGGGAGAATCATGATCGACACCACTGCGCTTCCCGTCCGCCCGACCACGGCCGGCGACCTGACCGAACTGATCGGCGCCGAACTCGGCCCCACCGAGTGGTACGACGTCACCCAGGAGCGCGTCAACGCGTTCGCGGACGCGACCGACGACCACCAGTGGATCCACATCGACGTGGAGAGGGCCGCGGCCAGCCCGCTCGGCGGGACGATTGCGCACGGCCTGTTCAGCCTGTCCCTCGGCCCGCACCTGTCCTCGCAACTGATGGCCTTCGACGGCTTCACCCACAGCCTCAACTACGGCTACAACAAGGTGCGTTTCCCCGCGCCGGTCCCGGTCGGTTCGCGAATCCGCATGCGCGCCACCATCATCTCCGCCGAGGAGGTCGGCGGCGGCATTCAGGTCACGATGAGCCAGGTGGTCGAGCGCGACGGCTCGGACAAGCCGGTGCTGGTCGCCGAGTCCCTGGCCCGCGTCGTCGCCGCGTCCTGAACCGCTACCTTCGATCGTCGCTCAGCGGCAGTCGGGGAACCGCAGGGCGTTCGCCCACAGCCGGGTGACCGTGAAGACGAGCGCGTCGAAGTCGAACTCCACGCCGCCCTCACCCGCCTCCCCCAGCACGAAAACTGCGTACGCGAGCCGGCTGACCATGCCGGACAGCGCCCTCGACGCCATCAGCGGATCCACCTCCGGATCGACGATCGACCGCGCCTGCAGGTCCGCGATACCGCGTGCGTTGCGCCGGATGAACGCCTCCGCCCGTCGGGTGCGAAACTCCCTGAAGCTCGGGTCCACGTGCGCGACCTGCTCGAGCAACCCCATCAACTGGGCGTTGCGCCGGTATGCCGCAAGGTAGGCCCGGTTACTCGCCTCCAGTACGGCGTACGGGTCGTCCGAACCCTGCACCCGGTCCATTCCGGGATGCATCATCTCCTGCTGCGCTTCCTCGAGGACGGCAGCGAAGACCTCTTCCTTGTTGGCGAAGTAGGTGTAGAAGGTTCCCGTCGCACACCGCGCCCGCTTGGCGATGTCGGTCAGCCGGGTCTCGAGGTATCCGTCGCGTTCGAACACCGCCCTCGCCGCCGCGACGAGCGCGGCCCGGGTGCGGACTCCGCGCGCGGTGGCCGGCGGATCCCGCAGCAGGTCCGGCGGCACCATCGAGGTCGGTCCGTCGCCGGAATCCCGTACGTACGCAATCGCGTCCATCTCCCGGTTATACATGAATCCGGCGTCAAGTTCGACTTGAATCACCAGCTCGCGACACTCGATCCGCGCGGAACGCGGCGGGCCCCCGGCAGCCGGAGGCCCGTCGCGGGTGTCCCGATCAGCTCAGAGCGCGTCCAGGTACTCGATCTGCGGCTCACCTACGAGCAACGGCGCCATCGCCTTGAACGCGGCCGTGAAGTACTCGGTGGAGGCGTGCGCCTTGATGGCGTCGCCGTCGCGGTAGAGCTCCATGAACTTGTAGATGTTCGGATCGGCCTTCGAGCGGGTGAGCTGGAACAGTGGGGTGCCCTCCTCGTTCGCCCGCACCTGGGCAGCGAGCTCGGCGACGACGGCCTCGAACTCCGCTCCGCTTCCGTCCTTGACGGTCATCACTGCGATGACGGCGATCATGTGTTCTCCTCGGGGTTGATGTGTGGCTGCATGTAATTCGGCGTCGATGTGGAGTTCAGCGCGCGATGCGCAGCGCGTTGACCCACAACCGGGTGGCGGTGCGGATCACCTCGTCCAGGTCGACCTGCGCGCCGTCCGCCTGGCCGTCGCGCGCGACAAAGTACCCGAACCCGAGGCGGCTGATCATGCCGGACAGGGCGCGCGACGCGAGCATCGGATCGAGGTCGGCGTCAGCGAGCCCCCGCTCCTGCAGGTTCTCGATGCTGCGGGCGTTCCGTCGCACGAACGCGTCGGCGCGCTGCTGGCGCAGCCGACGGAACTCCGGGTCGACGCTGGCGACCTGTTCGAGCAGACCCATCAGCTTGGCGTTGCGCTTGTACGCCTCGAAGTACGCCCGGTTACTCGCCTCGATGATCGCGGCCGGGTCGTCGTCGGCGGCCACGTGCGGCATGCCGGGGTGCATCATGTCCTCTTGCGCGAGCTCGAGAACCGCGGCGAAGATCTCCTCCTTGCTGGAGAAGTACGTGTAGAACGTTCCCGCCGAGCACTTGGCCGCCTTGGTGATGTCGATCAGCCGGGTGTCGAGGTAGCCCGACTTCTCGAAGACCTTGCGGGCCGCCGCGATCAACGCCGACCGGGTGCGCAGACCGCGCTCGGTCGAGGGCAGCTCACGCAGCAGCGAGGAGCGCGCCATCGACGGTGGCGCGTCCTCGCGATTGTCCTTGGCGGCGGGGCGTGGCATGCGACTAGTTATACGTCAATGCAGGTACCCTGCACTATCCGCCGCACCCCTACGCGTTGGTGTAGCGTGCGTCCGCAGCCCCTTCGGCATTCCCGAAAGGCCTTTGATGACGGCTTCCGCTTCACCGTTCGATCTCGCGGCCGTTGTCGGCGCACTCCGTGCCGCAGGCTGCGTCTTCGCAGAGGATGAAGCAGGCCTACTCCTGGACGCGGCGAACACCCCGTCCGAACTCGCCGCGATGATCGAGCGCCGCACCGCGGGCCTGCCGCTCGAGCAGGTGCTCGGCTGGGCCGAGTTCCGCGGCCTGCGCATCGCGGTCGACGTGGGCGTCTTCGTCCCACGTCGCCGCACCGAGTTCCTGGTGCACCAAGCCGCTGCGTTGCTCAGTCGCGACTGCGAGGGCCGCAACCCCCCAGTGGTGGTCGACCTGTGCTGCGGGTCGGGAGCGGTCGGCGCGGCCCTCGTCGCTTCGCTGGCACGAATCGAGTTGCACGCCAGCGACATCGACGGCGCTGCGGTCGCCTGCGCCCGCCGCAACCTTCCGGGCGGTCGGGTGCACCGGGGCGACCTCTACGGCGCACTGCCCGGGGCACTGCGCGGCCGCGTCGATGTGCTCGCCGTCAACGCACCGTACGTGCCTACCGACGCGGTCGCCCTGATGCCGCCCGAGGCGCGCCTGCACGAACCGCGGGTCGCGCTCGACGGCGGCACCGACGGCGTGGACATCCAGCGCAGGGTGGCGGCCGGAGCGCCGGCGTGGCTGGCACCGAACGGACACCTGCTGATCGAGACGAGCAGGCAGCAGGCACCGCTGACCGCGGCGGCCTTCGCCGATGCCGGACTGGTGCCGCGGGTGGTGCACGGCGAGGACGTCGGCGCGACGGTCGTCGTCGGGGCCCGGCGGACCGACCAGCGGCCGGGATGAGCCGGCTCGTCCGACGACGAACTGCGTGGTGCACCGGTGGACACACCGACCACGCTGCCCATCGCCAGTGCCGATACCGGGACCTCGGCAGCCACTTTTCCCGCGGCGCCGGAATAGAGTCGGGTGCGTGCACCGAGCAGCGCTCTCGCCCCTCGCCCGTACGGCCATCCGTGCCCCACGTCGGGGCCACCGGTGGCGCTACATCGGGGTGATCGGGACGTTCTCCGGGATCGTGACGGTGTCGTCCCTGCTCACGGGCTGCTCGGGTGACGAGAACCGCGACGCCGCCGCACCGACGAGCACGCCGGTTGCCTCCGGGTTCCGATTCGCGGCGTGTGCGTCGATGACCGACGCAGAGGTGTCACAGACAACGTCCCTGCCCTCGCTGACTCGGGTCGTGCAGAACCCGATCGGCTGTCGCTGGGAAGGGTCACGCAGCTACGTGCAGGCCTGGTGGTATCGAGGTAGTCCCTTGGCAGTCGAGAGGACAGCGGCCGCGAGCGCGAACCTCGAGCCGACCGACCTCACCGTCGCAGGGCTTGCGGGGTTCGAGGCGCATTCCGCCGACGACAGGGTCTGCGAGATCGTCGCAGCGGCCGGACCCGATCTCATTGCGTGGACAGTCGACATCGGTGACAGCGCCCGTCGGGGAGCATGTGACGCAGCGACGGCGCTGACGTCGTCGAGCGTCACCCGGGGTGTCGAACGATGAGGACGAGAACCCTCGCGACCGCGGCTGCCGCAGCGCTCATGCTCCTGATCGCCGGGTGCGGCGGCAGCGGCACTGGAACACCCCTCGCCGCGACGCCCACGCCGACGCCGACGGAACCGAACTCGAGCTACCCCTGCGGACTGGCAGGTGAATCCGAAGTTGCGGGCGCCGTTGGCGAAAGCACCGCCCACCGGACGACGCGCGGCGCGATATGCCAGTGGTCGCTCGACGGTAACGACGGGGGCGCGGAAGCCGTGTTCTCCTGGTTCGTCGACGGGTCGCTGGAACGAGAACGATCAACGGACACCGAACTCGGCTACGCCGTGACGGCGATCAGGGTCGCACGAGCGACCGCCTTCACGGCAGAGCTGCCGAGCAACCCGGCCGCGTGCAGTGTCACCGCCGGAACCGATTCGGGAGTGGTGAGTTGGTGGGTCGGATATCGCAACGGCGGCCGACATCCTGATCCCTGCGCCGGCGCGGCGACGCTGACCGCCTTCACTCTGAACGAAGAACCCTAGGCGGATTCAACCCGTCGTCGCAGCGCGGCGCGCAGGTCCCTGCCGAGAACGCCGCATCTGATCGATCGACCCGAGCCGGCGTCGGAGCTGGCCGACAACCCGGCAATTCGGACCGATCGCATGTGGAATGACTCACACCTCAGGTCGGCCGGTCACGACCACCGGCGAACGCGCCCGATCGACACTGGCAGCCGCCCGGCCGGATGATGTTTTCACATCCATTGGCATACAACATGATTGAATCATTCACCTGAACTGTCGGCAATTCCCGAGCTGTCCGGAGCGCACCCCTGCTGTCGACACACCCGCCGATTCGACCTTTTTGCGTATATCGCACGCAGGCCTTGACTTTCGCACGAACGGGCGGACAGTATTTCCCGGCAAGCACCTCGCTAGGTGAGGCTCCTGCACGAACACAGGCCACTGATCTGACGACGTCGAAAGACGCCCAAGGTTAGGACAGATCTCCCCGGATTAAGGGGTTATCCGAAGTGGCTTCTCGATCGGTCGAGACACGTCGTGCAGTGCCGAAGCTCTGACGAGAGGGGTGCCCGCCCAGATTCTGCTTCTGGGTCTCCCTGCCTGCATTTGGTTCGACGCCCCCGTGCGTCCCAGCCGCGAGGAGGTGAGAACACAGTTGAGTACCAGCGACAGTCCCTGTCCGAATTCTGTTGTGTTCCCACTCGGACACGGCCTGGTCCCCGCCGTCAGAACCTGACAACACCCGCACAGGCGACCCGTACGACACCCGATCGGGTGCTCGCTCGTCGCACGATGCCGTGTTGCGATGCTCGACGACTGCTGCACCGGCCGCGCCCCTCCCCAGCGCGCGAACCTACGTGCGTCCTGGACCCAACCGTCGATCATCGCCGCCTCCCTCGGCGGCGGAACCCAGTGGTGACCCCCACGCCGACAGCCAACTGTGTTCGGCAGCAAGAAATCATGTCCAAATCTTCACTTCGTCCGAGAGACGGGAACTGACACCCATGAAGATCAAGAAGCTCGCCGCGACCGCCGCCGTCGTTGTCGCCGCAACGGGCATCACGGCGGCTACCGCCGGGGCGGCACCGGCGCGCACCGACCGGCCCGACAACTCGACGGTGAGCGCCGACGTGCTGCCTGGAATCCACTACAAGGCCGCTCTGGTGGACAAATCCGTAGTGCTGACCACCGATACCGGATCGCTCACCGTCCGAGGTGATCAGTTCCAGGTGCTCGACGGTTCGGGCACGCTGGTCGCCGGGGTCCCGCTGACGTACCAGCGGGACGGCAGGCAATGGCCGATCGCCGCACGAATCGACGGCAACACCGCGACCCTGACGCCGAGCACCGATCCCGCGGTCGCCCGACCGCTCGAGAACACCTGGCTTCCGCTCCGAAGCATCGATGCCACCAAAGACGCCAACTTCAACCAGGCCCTGACCAACTTCGGCGCCGAGGTCAGCCTCGGGGTGGCGATCGGCAGCCTGATCGGCACCGCGGTGGGCGCCGGAATCGGCTGCATCGCCGGTGGCGCCATCCTGGGCGCGGGCGCGACCGTCGCCACCATCGGAACACTGACGGTGCCCGGCGCGATCGGCGGCTGCCTTGTCACCGGTGCCGCGGCGGGCGCGATTGGCGCCGTCGCCGGCACCATCCTCGTTGGCGGTCCAGTCGCGATCGTCAGTGGCATTCAGTTCGCCAACGACCTGAACACCCCTCCCGCCCCGGCACCGGCCGGCTGACCGCCTCGTCCGACATTCGGCTCGCGCCACCACCGGGGCCACCGCTGCCCCGCCACGCGGCGTGGGTTCACCCGCCGATCGGTGGCCGGCAGGAAAGGAATTTGATGGATACAACAGTGATTCTCCTCCGTGTCGCGCTGGGCCTGGGCCTCGGCGCCGCCGTGGGGATCGAACGACAGTGGCGGGCACGAATCGCGGGCTTGCGAACCAATGCCCTGGTCAGCCTCGGAGCGACGCTGTTCGTGATCATGGGCGCATACAGCTTCGACGGACCTGGCGATCCGACCAGGGTTGCCGCACAGATCGTTTCGGGAATCGGCTTTCTGGGCGCCGGGGTGATCATGAAGCAGGGCGCTTCGGTCACCGGGCTCAACACGGCCGCGACCTTGTGGGCGACTGCCGCCGTGGGCGCGCTCGCCGGGGGTGGCATGTACTGGGTCGCGGTGATCGGCACGGTGGCGATCATGGCGGCCAATACGCTGCTTCGCCCGCTCGGTCGGCTGATGGACCATCAGCCGGCCAAGACCGGACGCGAATTGCCGTCGGCCGACTACCGATTCGAGGTGACCTGCCGCGAAGACGCCGAAGCGCACGTGCGTGGACTCACTGTGCAGGCGATAACCCGGCCAGAGTTCCGACTGCGGTCGGTACAGTCGTTCGACACACCGGGCGCGGGCCAGGTCAAGGTCGTTGCGGAACTCACGGCCACCGAACGGGACGACCGTCTGCTCGAAGCCGCGGTCAGCAGGTTGAGCCTGGAGCCACTCGTCACACACGTGCGGTGGACTGTCGAACACCCCGACAACCAGGGCCTCTTCGACCTCGGCGAGTGAAGGCGATGCGAGACCCGCACGGCGACGGCCCCGCCCGGCGCGGACGCCGGACGGGGCCGAAAGGTGTTGCAGTATCAGGCGTTGACGAGCTCGCCCGCGGCGGCGGCGAGGCCGGCGACGACGTCGGCGACCTGACCGGAAACCTCGGCATGCTCGCTCGGATGGGCCGCGCCGAACTTCTCGGCGGTGGCACCGATGGAGATGGACGAGTCCTCGACCACCGAGCCGCCGGCGATCCGGATGGCCTTGACGGTGTCCTCGTGCGCCCACTTCGCACCGTTCGGGCTCGGCGAGGCGCTGATCACGGCGACCGGCTTGTCCTTGACCGCGCCGACTCCGTAGGGCCGGGAGATCCAGTCGATCGCGTTCTTCAGCACGGCGGGGATGGTGCCGTTGTACTCGGGGGTGACCAGCAGCAGGGCGTCGGCCTCGGCCGCGGCGGCGCGCAGCGCCTCCACGGAGGCGATGGTGCCGGCGACGTCGATGTCCTCGTTGTAGAAGGGCACCTCCGCGAGGCCCTCGTAGACGGTGACCTCGACGCCCTCGGGCGCGGTGCGGGTGGCGGTCTCGGCGAGCTGGCGGTTGACGGAGCCGGCGCGCAGGCTACCGACGAGGGCGAGGACTCGGGTCTGTGACATAGGTGCTGAATTCCTTCGTGTGGTGCGGGGTCGTCCATCTAGGTATACCAACCAACCGGACCGCGGTCCACTTATGTTCCCGACGGGGTACGATCGCGGCGTGCAGCCCACCGAAGTCCCCATGGCCGACCCACACGAGGTCGAACGCTGCGACGCCGCACGAAACCGGGCGTTGCTGCTGGACGCCGCCGCGATGCTGGTCGCCGAGCGCGGAGCCGACGCCGTGACCATGGACGCGGTGGCCGCCAAGGCCGGTGTGGGCAAGGGCACAGTCTTCCGCCGGTTCGGCAGCCGGTCCGGCCTGATGCAGGCCCTGCTCGACCACACCGAGACCGAACTCCAGCACGCCTTCATGTTCGGCCCGCCACCGCTCGGTCCCGGCGCCGATCCCGTCGACCGACTCGTCGCCTACGGCCGGGCCCGACTGTCGATGGTCGAGGTCCAGGGCGACGTCCTGCGTGCGGTGGAGACCGCACCCGAACTCCGCTTCGGCGGACCCGCCCGCAACGTGGGCCTGACCCACACCGTCACGCTGCTGACCGCCGCGGACACGCACGGCGACCTTCGACTCCTCGCGATCAGCCTGCTCGCCCCGCTCGAGGCCAGCCTGGTGCTGCACCAGGTGCGAAGCCTGCACATCCCGATCGACCGGATCGCCGACAGCTGGGAGGATCTCGTGCGACGCGTCACGCGCGCGCCGTGACTTCACTAGGCTCCGAGGATGCGCATCCTCCGAGCAGCCGTTCCCGCACTGTTGGCCGTCGCAGCCCTCACCGCATGTTCGAACGGCCAGACGCCGGCGTCACCGCCACCGCAGGACGACCTGCTCAACCGGACCTTCGTCTCGACCACTGTCTCGGGCACGCCGATCCCCGGCGGCGGACCGCTGACCGTCGAATTCGTGGAGCCCGACCGGATCTCCGCGACCGCCGGCTGCAACCGCGCCTCGGGCACCGTTGACCTGCGCGACGGCAAGCTCACCACCGGAACGCTCGCCACCACGATGATGGCCTGCATCGGCGACAAAGGAGAGGCCGACGCCTGGATGACCTCGCTCCTCGAGGCGAGTCCCGCCTGGAGCCTGACCGACGACACCCTGACCCTGCGTTCCGACTCGACCACCGTCACCCTGCTCGACAAGAAGGTCGCGCAGCCGGACCGCCCACTCGTCGGCACCACCTGGGTGGTCGACACCACGATCGACCCGAACGCCATCACCACCTCCGCGGCGCTCGAACAGTCCACTCCCACACTGACTATCGCGCCCGACGGGAACGTGACCGGGTCCACCGGCTGTAATCGATTCACCGGCACGGCCCAGGTGTCCGGCGACACCGTGACCTTCGGACCGCTGGCCACCACCAGGATGGCGTGCATGGGCGAGGTCGCCGACGTGGAACGGGCGGTGCTGACGGTCCTGGACGGACAGACCACCGCGACGGTGGACGCCGACCGACTGCGGTTGATGCGCGCAGACGGTCACGGACTGGGACTGCACGCCCAGTAGAGAGATCAGCAGTTGTCGGTGAGCCAGGTACCGAGGACTCGTGCGCTGGCGTCCACCACGGTGGGCCAGTCCAGCGCCGAGTCGTCGGCACTGTCACTGACGTGCTTGACGATTCGGCACGCAGCGCCCATCCGGTCGCACGCCGCCGCGATCGCGAACCCCTCCATGTCGACCAGGTCCGCCCGGGCCGCGAGATCCGCGCGCACCACCGGGTCGGTGACGAACATGTCACCGGTCGCGAGCACCGTCCCGTCGCCGCCGTCGATCGAGATGCGGTCGCGGACCGGATAACCCAGCGATGCGAGCACCTCGGCGCTGATGTCGTGGTTGAGCACCGTCGACGGGACGAACAAACCCGCGTGGTGGTCGTGCAGCGCCCCGGCGGTCCCGATGTTGACCACAAGCGGCCGCGCACCCTCCGGATACCGGCCGAGCGCCTGCGCCACCGCGACCGCCGCGTCGACCTTGCCCATTCCGGTGACCAGCACGTCGAAACCGGACGGAACGTACGCGGCCTCCGCGGCGGTGGCGGACACGACGAGAATCTGCTGGGTGGTCACGCCCCGAACTCTATTAGAGTGGCCCGCATGGCCACACTGCGTGCTCGTATCCTGCAGGAACTCGGCGCGAAGCCGACCATCGATCCGGCGTCCGAGGTGCGCGAGCGGGTGCAGTTCCTCAAGGACTACCTGCGCTCGACCCCGGCCAAGGGCTTCGTCCTCGGCATCAGTGGCGGACAGGACAGCACCCTCGCGGGACGGCTCGCGCAGCTCGCCGTCACCGAGCTGCGCGCCGAGGGACACGCGGCGGAGTTCGTCGCCGTCCGGTTGCCTTACGGGGTGCAGTCCGACGAGCACGACGCCCAGGTCTCGCTGAAGTTCATCGCGCCGGACCGCTCGGTGGTGGTGAACATCAAGCCGAGCACCGACGCGGCCGCCGCCGAGAGCGCGGACGGCCTGCACGAGATCATCGGTCACGACGGTGAACTGCGAGACTTCGTGCGCGGCAACATCAAAGCGCGTGAACGGATGGTGATCCAGTACGCGATCGCCGGCCAGCTCGGCCACCTGGTGATCGGCACCGACCACGCTGCCGAGGCGATCACGGGCTTCTTCACCAAGTTCGGCGACGGGGGCGTGGACCTGACCCCGCTGACCGGACTGTCCAAGCGGCAGGGTGCGGCGCTGCTCGCGCACCTCGGTGCCCCCGAGAGCACGTGGAGCAAGGTCCCGACCGCCGACCTCGAGGACGACCGGCCCGCACTGCCGGACGAGGAGGCGCTCGGCCTCCGCTATTCGGAGATCGACGACTACCTCGAGGGCCGCGAGGTCACCGATGCCGTCGCCACGAAGCTCGAGGGCATGTTCCTGGCGACCCGGCACAAGCGCTCGGTGCCCGTCACCCCGCTCGACGACTGGTGGAAGGTGACGCGATGAGCACCGTCCTCGTCGTGGGCGGCACCGGCACCGCGGGCGCCGCGGTGGTCGCCGAGCTGCACGCCCGCGGGCAGCGGGTGCGGGTACTCAGCCGGCACGCGCCGGCGCCGGCGGTCGCCGGCATCGAGCACGCCCCCGGCGACCTGCTCACCGGGGAGGGCCTGGCCGCCGCGCTCGACGGCGTGGAGGTGCTGGTCTCCGCCGTCAACGGCCAGACCCGCAAGACCCGACCCGTGTTCACCGAGGGTGCCCGGAACCTGACCCGCGCGGCCGAGGCTGCGGGTGTGCGCCGCGCAGTGCTGCTGTCGATCGTCGGGGTCGACCAGGTCCGGTTCTCCTACTACGACGCCATCGCCGAGCAGGAGCGGATCTACGCCGCATCCGGCCTGGACACGACGATCGTGCGGTCCACCCAGTTCCACACGCTGCTGCGGTCGATCTTCGCCACGACCGCCCGCATCGGCGTCCTGCCGGCGGTCCGGGGCGCGCGGTTCCAGCCGATCGCCCCCGCCGACCTCGCCCGGGCGCTCGCCGACGCGGCGCTGGCCGAGTCCCCCGGCAGCCGGATCGAGGTCGGCGGACCGGAGGTCGCGACCATGCGCGAGCTCGCCGAGACCTGGAAACGGGTGACGGGGAGCCGGGCACTGGTGCTCGGCCTGCCGGTGCCCGGCCCGCCCGGCCGATTCCTGCGCGCCGGCCTGAACCTGACACCTGAGAACCGTTGCGGCACGGTCACCTTCGAACAGTGGTCGATCGAGAACCGGTCCTGATCAGCCGCCGGCGAACGGCGGCAGCACGTCCACCCGCGCGGCCACGGCCAGCGCGAGATCGCGGGTCAGCTCGTCGTCCTGCAGGAAGGCGGCCACCCCGAGCACCCGTTCCATGCCGGCGCCGTGCCGGTCCACGAGCAGGGCGCGCAGGTCACCGAGGCTCGCGCCCTCGTCGAGTCGGACGTCCTCCTCGGTGCAGCCGGCAGCCTCCGCCGCCGCCGCGAAGTAGCGCACCGCCACGGATCGCTCAGCCACCGATTGCCCCCATACTGCGTTGCGGCGGTTCGAAATCCGCCGTGTCGATGCCGTGCCCGGCCCACTTGTTCCACATCGCCCCGCGCCACATGCCGGCCAGGTCCTCGTCACTCGCCCCCGACCGCATCGCGCCGCGCAGGTCGACCTCCTCGTCGCTGAACAGGCAGGACCGCACCGTGCCCTCCGCGGTGAGCCGGGTCCGGTCGCAGTCGGCGCAGAAGTTCCTGGTAACCGAGGCGATGATGCCGACCGTCGCCGGTCCGCCGTCGACCCGCCACTCCTCGGCGGGCGCCGACGGGTCCTCGCGTCCGACCTCGGCAAGGTCGAACCGCTCCCCCAGCACCGCCAGCAACCGCTGCGCGTCGACCATCGAGGAGCGGTCCCAGGCGTGGTCCGCGTCGAGTGGCATCTCCTCGATGAAGCGCAGATGCACTCCTTCCGCGAGGCACCACGCGAGCAGATCGCCTGCCCCACTGAGAGTTTCGGGCATCAGTACCGCGTTCACCTTGAGGGGCGCGAGGCCCGCACGGGCGGCGGCGCGGATCCCGGCCAGCACCGACGGCAGGCGGTCGCGGCGGGTGAGCTCGGCGAAATGCGCGCGGTCGATCGAGTCGAGCGAGATGTTGACCCGCGTCAGGCCCGCGTCCACGAGTCGCTGGGCGCGGTGCTCGAGCCCCACCGCGTTCGTGGTCATCGACAGCGGGGTGCCGGGAACTGCGCGGGCGCAGCCGGCCACGATGTCCTCGAGGTCACGCCGCATCAGCGGCTCCCCACCGGTGAACCGGATCTGGTCCACCCCCAGGTCCTCGACCGCGATCCGCACCAGGCGCACGATCTCGTCGGCGCTCAGCAGCCGATGCTGCGGAATCTCCGGCAGTCCCTCGGCGGGCATGCAGTAGGTGCAGCGCAGCGAGCACTTCTCGGTGATCGACACCCGGAGGTCCTTCGCCACCCGACCGAACCGATCGACCAGTCCGGGCACCTCGGGACGGTCGGAGATCTCGGCGAGGCTGCGCACGCGCGGCAACCCGATGTGGACCGGCCGCACCGTCGCCGTCATCGCGTCGCCTTCTCACTCACGTGACCAGTATGACCGCCGACGTGTTACAGCCGCCGACCTCGGTGTTACGTCTGCCGTCCTAGTATGGTGCATCACGCCACCGGGAGGGCCATGACCAGCAGATCCGTCGACGAGCACGTGAGCCGCGTTCGTGCACTCCTCGAACCCGCCCTCGCACGCAGAACCGAGCTCGTCGCGGTCACCGCCGCACTCGGCCGCGTCCTGGCCGACGACGTGCACTCTCCCCTCGACCTGCCGCTGTTCCGCAACTCGCAGATGGACGGATTCGCCGTTGCCGCGGCGTCGGTGACCGACGCGCCGGTCACCCTGCCGGTGGCCGTGACGGTCGCGGCCGGGGACGCGGGCCCGGCCCGCCTCGAGCCGGGAACCGCGGTCCGGATCATGACGGGCGCACCCGTACCCGAGGGCGCCGACGCAATCGTGCCGGTCGAGGACACCGAGTCCACCACCGACGCCGTCACCGTCCGGGTTGCCCGGCGCGAGGGCGAGTACGTGCGCGAGCGCGGCAGCGATGTGCGCGCCGGCACCCTGCTGCTGGCCGCCGGCGCCACGCTCACCGCCCGTCACCTGTCGATGTTCGCGGCGGTCGGGATGGTCGAGGTGCCCGTGCTGCGTCGCCCGCGGATCGCGGTTATCACCACCGGCGCCGAACTCGTCGGGGCCGGCCTACCGCTGCGGCCCGGACAGATCTACGACTCCAACTCGATCGCGCTCTCGGCGAGCCTGGCGGCCAACGGCGCGGAGGTGGTCTCGGTGGACCGGAGCACCGACGACCCCGAGCAGTTCCGCGAAATCCTGTACCGCGCAATCGCATCCGCCGACGCGGTAATCACCTCGGGCGGTGTCTCGATGGGCGAGTTCGAGGTGGTGCGCGAGGTGCTCACCCCGCTCGGCGGCTGGTTCGGGCACGTGGCGATGCAGCCCGGAGGACCGCAGGGCCTGGCCGAGGTGGACGGTGTGCCGGTGCTCAACTTCCCCGGCAACCCGGTGAGCACGCTGGTCTCGTTCGAGGTGTTCGCCCGTTCCGAACTGCGACGGGCGGGTGGCCTCGCGCCGGTGGCCGAGGAGCGCGCGCCGCTGACGGTCGCCCTGACCTCGGCGGCGGGCAAGCGCCAGTTCCTGCGTGGGCGGCGCGTTGACGGGGGTGTGACACTGGAATCGGGACCGGGATCGCACCTGGTTGCGGCGCTGGCCAGGGCCGACGTACTGATCGACGTCCCGGCGGACGTGACGGCAATGGAAGTGGGAGACGACGTGCGGGTGTGGCAACTGTGACCGAGAACCTGACCCATCTGGACGGCGAGGGCCGGGCCCGGATGGTGGACGTGGGCGCCAAGGCGAGCACCGCCCGGATCGCGGTCGCGGCCGGCGAGTTGCAGACCACCGCCGAGGTGATCGGGCTCGTCCGCGCCGACGACATGCCCAAGGCCGACGTGCTCGCGACCGCCCGGATCGCCGGCATCGCGGGCGCCAAGCGGACGTCGGAACTGATCCCGCTGTGCCATCAGCTCGCGCTGTCGTCGGTGAAGGTCGAGTTCGGATTCACCGACACCGCCATCACGATCGAGGCGACCGCCAAGACCACCGGACAGACCGGGGTGGAGATGGAGGCGCTGACCGCCGTCGCGGTAGCGGGACTGACGCTGCACGACATGGTGAAGGCGGTCGACCCCGCGGCCAGCCTGAACGCGGTGCGACTGCTCACCAAGGACGGCGGCAAGCGCGGACACTGGGTTCGCGGCGAGACCGACGCCACGCGGCCCGCCACGGCGGTCGAGGCGCCCTCCCCGGGCGACCGCTCGGCGGTGGTGCTGGTTGCATCGACCGGCGGCGCCAACGGCACCCGGGAGGACACCACCGGCCCGATGCTGGCGAACTGGCTGTCGGCACAGGGATTCTCGGTGCGCGGACCTCTGGTCTACGCCGACGCCGACATCGCCGACGGACTCGCGGACGCCCTCACCGGCGGACCGTCGCTGGTGGTGAGCACCGGCGGCACCGGCGCCTCGCCGACCGACCAGACCCCCGAGGCCACCCGGGTCGTACTGGACCGCGAACTACCGGGCCTCGCGGAAGCCATGCGCCGCAAGGGAACCGAGAAGACGGTGCACGCCTCCCTCAGTCGCGGGCTGGCCGGCCTCGCCGGACGGACGGTCGTCGTGAACCTGCCGGGCTCGCCCGGCGGTGTGCGCGACGGCATCTCGGTATTGGAGCCGGTCCTCGACCATCTCCTGGCGCAGGTCGCGGGCGGAGGAATGCACGATGAGTGAACTGCTGGCGGGCATCTCGTCCGAACCCCTCGACCTGGGCGCGGTCGACGCAGCGGTCGCCGGTCCCGAGCACGGCGCCGTCGTCCTGTTCAGCGGCGTCGTACGCAACCACGATGGCGGGCAGGCTGTTTCGGCCCTGGAGTACCAGGCCCACCCGGACGCGGAACGCTTCCTGCGGCGCTGCTGCGAGGAGGTGTCCGCGGAGTCGGGGCTGCCGGTGGCCGCGGTGCACCGGGTGGGTGCGCTCGTGGTGGGAGATCTCGCACTCGTCGCGGCGGTCGCCGCGCCGCATCGCGCGGAGGCCTTCACCGCGTGCGCCCTCCTGGTGGAACGGATCAAGGCCGAAGTGCCGATCTGGAAGCGTCAGCACTTCGCGGACGGGGTCACGGAATGGGTGGGGCTGTAGCACGGGTGTGACGCAGACTACGCCGAGGCGGGTCCGTTCTTCGGCTATGCTGGGGATCACTTGGCGCTGACTTTCTGCGCCGGACGTCGTGGACGTTTCCTCTGTGCACCCAGCACGAGCTCTTCTTGCGGCGATCGATTTTGCCCACCGGCAATCTCGCCACTTTTGTGCTGACTCTCACGTGTGGACCGAGTGGTCCTCCCGTGCGGTGCCCAGCGCAACCCGATGCCCGAAAGGCACTCGACCACAATGACGCAATCCTTCGCCGACCTCGGCGTGCGCGAACCCCTCGTCAAGGCGCTGGCCGACGGCGGGATCACCTCGCCGTTCCCCATCCAGGTCGACACCCTGCCCGACACCCTTGCGGGTCGCGACGTGCTCGGCCGCGGTAAGACCGGCAGTGGCAAGACGCTGGCCTTCTCCATTCCCATGGTCGCCCGCCTCGCCGGCGACCTCGCGGGCGGCAACCGCCGTCCGGGCCGCCCGGTCGGCCTGATCCTCGCGCCGACCCGCGAGCTGGCCACCCAGATCTCGGCGACGCTCGAGCCCCTCGCGGCCGCCTACGACCTGCGGGTGACCACCATCTTCGGCGGCGTGTCCCAGCACCGTCAGGTGCAGGCACTCAAGGCCGGGGTCGACATCGTCGTCGCCTGCCCGGGTCGCCTCGAGGACCTGATGAAGCAGAAGTTCGTCTCGCTCGACGCCGTGGAGATCACGGTCCTCGACGAGGCCGATCACATGGCCGACCTCGGCTTCCTGCCGGTGGTGACGCGGATCCTGTCCGCCACTCCGCAGAACGGCCAGCGACTGCTGTTCTCGGCCACCCTCGACAACGGGGTGGACAAGCTGGTCAAGAAGTTCCTGCACAACGAGGTGCTGCATTCGGTCGACGAGGCCAACTCGCCTGTCGCCGCGATGACCCATCACGTGTTCGATGTCGCCGGCGTCGAGGCGAAGAAGGAGCTCGTGCACAAGCTCGCCTCCGGTACCGGTCGCCGAATCCTGTTCATGCGCACCAAGCATCAGGCGCGCAAGCTCGCCCGCCAGCTCACCGAGGCGGGCATCCCGTCGGTCGATCTGCACGGAAACCTCTCCCAGGCCGCGCGTGACCGCAACCTGGCCGCGTTCTCCGCGGGCGAGGCACGCGTGCTGGTGGCCACCGACGTCGCCGCTCGCGGTGTGCACGTCGACGAGGTGCAGCTGGTCGTGCACGTGGACCCGCCGGCCGAACACAAGGCGTACCTTCACCGTTCGGGCCGCACCGCCCGCGCGGGCAGTGCCGGTGACGTGGTGACGGTGGTGCTGCCCGAGCAGCGCAAGGACCTGGCGATCCTGATGCGCAAGGCCGCCATCAAGGTGACCCCGCAGCAGGTGACCGCCGATTCCGATCCGGTCAACCAGCTGGTCGGCGAGATCGCGCCGCACGTGGTGCCCGCACCCAAGCCCGCGACCCAGCCTCAGGGGCAGGGCGGCGGCCGCCGTGGTGGCGGCGCCGGCGCCGGTCAGCGCCGCGGCGGTCAGGGTGGCGGTGCCCGCAACGGCGGCGGCCAGGGTGGCGGCCGCGGACGCGGGCAGTCCGGTTCGGGCGCGGGCCGCGGCGGCGAAGGCGCCTCCTCCGGCGGCGGGCGGGGTTCGGGCGGCCGCGGGCGCGGTCAGGGGTCCGGCCAGCCCACGGTGATGTACAGCAGCGAGACCCCGGGGTCGGGCGGCGGCAGCAACCAGCGTCGCAGGCGCGCCACGCGTCCCTGACTTCTAGTTCTCCACCACGTAGCGGTGCACGCCAGTCATGGCCTCTGCACCGCTTTCGTGTTCCCGGACGCAGTCGTCGAGGCGCCGCCTCAGGTCGTCGGCGTCGAGTCCTGATCCGATGAGCACCAGTTCCGTCGCGCGCGACTGCCCGCGGCGCCAGGCCGCCGTCTCGAAGCGGATGTGACTGCCGACGGTCTGCACCGTGTACCGCAGCGTGTGACCCGGAATGCCGAAGTACACAAAGCCTTTGAGGCGGTACAGGCCCGGCGGCGGATCCTCGAGGAAGTCCACCAGGGCCCGCGGATCCATCGGCCGCGCACTGGCGAACGTCACGGATTCGTAGTGGTCGTGCAGGTGCGCGTGGTCACCGCAGTCGTGTCCGTGGTCGTGCGATTCCGCCAGCAGTTCGTCGAGGCTCAGCTGCCGCGGGCCGTCGTCGGCGCGGGCCACCTCGTCGAACAGCAACCGGGGATCGACCCGGCCGTGGGCGGTGGGCAGCACCGGCGAGCGGGCGTTGAGCGCCTCGACGCGGGTGCAGATGGGCTGCAGTTCCGATGGCGAGACCCGGTCGGTCTTGTTGAGCACCACCAGATCCGCCATCCGCACGTGCAAGTCGAGTTCCGGGTGCCGGGTCCTGGTGTCCTCGAACTCCGCCGCATCGACGAGCACGACCAGGCCGCCGTATCCGATCCGCGGGTTCTCGCTGCCGAGGATCAGCCGCACCATGTTGCGGGGTTCGGCGAGCCCGCTCGCCTCGACCACGATGACGTCGATGTCCGAGCGAGGGTGCGCGAGCCGATCCAGCATCGCGTCCATCTCGCTGACGTCGACCGCGCAGCACAGGCAACCGTTGCTGAGCGAGACCGTCGAGTCGACCTGGCCCGCGACCATCATCGAGTCGATGTTGACCGAGCCGAAGTCGTTGACGATCACGCCGATCCGCACCCCGTGCCGGCCCCGCAGCAGGTGGTTGAGCAGGGACGTCTTCCCCGAGCCGAGAAACCCGGCCACCAGGATCACCGGTATCCGCCGCTTGGCCACGTTCACACCCTCCTCGAATCGACCACTCATCCTAGGCGGGCGGAACCGACTGTGACGCGTGCGGCATCGGGGCGCAATCGTGGCTGCGGTCATAGAGCGGGGTCAGCGCCGGTCCGGTCACATCGGCCGACCAAGGTGTTGCAGCAGCCTGTGTATCTCGATGTAATAGCGCTGCGTTACAGGGCATTTCACGGTCCCTCGACGCGGCACGAAATCATCTCGTACACAACATACTTCGGGGGAACACAGGATGAACACCAAGCGAATCACAATATTCTTCACCGCCCTGCTGCTGGCGCTCGGGCTCGGCACGGGTCTCGCCAACGCCTCGGAGAACCCGCGAGGCATCGAGAATCCCGCAGCGGTCGTCTCGATCGCCGACTCGACCACCGCCACGAAGGTCGGCGAGGTACCCGTCGCACCCGCGAACTCGCCCGGAGTGGTCGGCCCGGCCGCCAGGGAGGACGTCGACACGGCGGCCCAGTCGTCGGCGGGCACCGTCGTGGTCAAGGCGATCAGGGAGTGCGGTCTCGGCGCGCTCGTCGGGAACACCACCAGCGAACTCTCGCTCGAGAATGTCATCGTCTTCGTCAACGCCGCGGGCAAGCGCCTGGCCGCGGTCGCGGGCGGTCCGGTCGCGCTCATCACCGTCGCCGCACAGGGTTGCATGGAGCGGGTGATCGACGCGTTCGGCGGCGGCACAGGCTCGCTGTCCGGGTTCGGCTCGCTCGGCAGCGGGTCGCTCGGCAGCGGCTCGACCGGCTCACTCGCCGGCTGACCCACCACGACACCGCAACAGACCGAAGGCCGGACACCCGGAGAGGTGTCCGGCCTTCGGTCTGTCGGTGGCCTACCGGGTGACGGTCAGCCCTGCGGAGCGCTGATCACGCCGAGCAGCTTGCTGATCAGCTCGGCGAACACTCCGAGGTTCTCCGCGGTCGCGAAGTCCTTGAGCCCGTCGAGGCCGAAGGTCTGCAGCAGGGTCTGCAGGGTCGCCAGCCCCTGCGTGATGATGTTCGCCTGCGCCGCCTCCGGCGTGGCGGTCGTGGTCGTGGTCGCCGGCGCCGGCGTCGTGGTCGTGGTCGTGGTCTCGGTGGCCGCGGCCGGTGCCGTGGTACTCGGGGCGGCCGTGGCCGGAGTCGTCGTCGCGGCCGGGGTGGTGGCGGTGTTGCTGGTGACGCCCATCAGGTAGTTCACGGCGCCGGTGACGATCGCGATCGCGTGCTTGAGCTGACCCTGCTGGCTGTCGAGCACCGCGGCGTCGTCCGGGTTGGATCCGTTGCCCATCTCCACGAACACCAGCGGCACGGTGGTGAGCGCGGGACCGGCGATGTCGCTGCGGCTCTGGATGCCGTCGACCACGCCCGCGTAGTTCGCCGCGGTGAAGCCGTTCTTGACGTAGGCGTCGCGCATCAGCTTCGACGCCTCGAGGCCCGTGGTGGACTGCACGGCCTGGACCTTGGCGTCGGGCACCGGCAGCGTCGGCACGATCAGGTGGAAGCCGTGGTCCTTGTCGTCCGCACCCGTGGTGGTCGAGTCCGCGTGGATGCTCATCGCGAGGTCCGCGCCCGACTTGTTGGCCGCCTGGGCGCGCTCGTCGACGCAGCCGCCCCACCCGGAGTCGTCGGCGCGGCTGAGCACGACCTTGGCGCCGAGGGTCTCGAGGCTGGTCTTCACCAGTTGCGAGACGTTCCAGTTGATCGTGTGCTCGGGAACGCCGCCGAGACTGGTCATTCCGGTGGTCTGGCAGTCCTTCTTGCCGCCGCGACCGTCGTCCACCTGCCTGGACAAGTTCTCGCTGTGGTTGGTGCCCTGATGTCCGGGATCGAGGAAGACCGTCTTGCCGGTCAGCGGCGTCGGGTTGGCGGCGCCTTCGGCGGCCGGGGTGGCGGGGGCAGTGGTGGGGTCGGCGGCGGCCACACCGGGCACCAGCATGGCGGTCAGTGAGGCGGCGACGAGGCCGGCGGTCACGAGGGTCTTCTTCATCCCGGATGGGTGCGTGCGGGATGACCGCTGCACCACTCTCCTTTCACTGCGCTGTACACGAGTCACACTGGTCACAAGCGCCCCAAGTGAAACAGAGGCGAGCGGGGCGAGGCCAGGCTTCGTGGCAGTTCTCAGGGAACCGTTGACGTTCTGTGACCTCCCGACGGCACCACGTCGTGCGTAGATCACCCTCACCCGTGCTCATCGGTCGATCGCGAGTCGGTCAGTGTCAGCGCACCCCAGGTCGCGATCACGCCGACGACCACCGCGAGAACCGCGTAGGCGATCCGCTCGCCGTGAAAGAACGACTCGACCAGCCCACTGCTCCACATCCCGGTAGGAAGGCTGGTGGTGACCAGGACCGCAATGAAGGTGCCGATCACCGCAGTACCGATGCTGGTGCCGACTTCCTGCGCCGTGTCGTTGAGCGCTGCGCCGATCGACGTGCGATTGTCCGGCATCGCATCGACGAGTGCGACTGCGCAGATCGTCATGACCGTCCGCAGGCCGATGGTCATCAGCACCATGCACACGGCGATCACCAGGTAGCCGTGCTGCACACCCCAGGCCATACCGGCCAGCGAGGCGGCGAGGAATCCCGCGCCGATCAGGCACGCGATGCGATGCCCGAAACGCTTCGTCAGGAACTCCGAGAACGGTGTCGCGACGATCATCGTGAGAATCATCGGCAGGTTGGCCAATCCGGCGCGCATCGGACTCCAGCCGTAGGCGTACTGGAAGTGCAGGATGAGGCCGAACATCACGCCCGCCATCGCGATCGACGTAGCGACCTGCGCGGTGGCGGCACCACGCACCGTGCCGGTGGTGAACAGACCGAGGTCGAGCATCGGGTCGGGCGTACGACGCTCGTGCCAGACGAACGCCACCAGCGCACCGAGGGCGCCGAGAGCCGACGCCCAGGTCCACACGGACATCCAGCCGTGCTCGACGCCGGCGGTCAGGGTGTAGCAGCCGAGGCCGATCGCGAGAATGCTCAGGGCCGCGCCCGGCAGGTCGAGCCGATCCGAGGTCAGCCCGGCGGCATCGTCGGCGGGGACGCCGAGTCGCACGCCGATCCAGGCGACGAGCGCGATCGGGGCGTTGACCAGCAGCAGCCACTCCCAGCCGACGTGCGCCAATGCGGTGCCTCCGAGCACAGGGCCGAGAACGAAGCCGCTCATGCCGACGACGATCATCAGCGTCATGGCCCGCATCCGTAGCGCGTCGTCGCCGAAAAGCCGGAACACGAGGGAGTTGGTGATGGGCGCCATCGCTGCGGCGGCGAGCCCGAGCGCGGCACGCAACGCGATCAACTCCCCGGTCGACGTGACGGCGAGGACACCGAGACTGATCAGGCCGAATGCGGCGAGTCCGACGAGGAGCACCCGGCGCCGGCCGAGCCGGTCGGCCATCGATCCGGCGGTCAGCAGCAGTCCGCCGAACACCAGCGAGTAGGCGCCGGTGACCCACTGCAGGGCAGTGGTGCCGCTGCCGAGGTCGCGGCCGATGGTCGGCAGGAGCCAGTGGACGGCGCCGCACGTCCCATTCGATGGAAGCCGTGATCGGCGAAGCCGTCGCCCTGCTCGACGAGGCAGGCGAATCCGCCCTGACGTTCCGAGCACTCGCCGCACGGCTCGGCGGCGGCGTGGCCAGCATCTACTGGTACGTGTCCAACAAGGACGAACTGCTCGACCGCGCCACCGACCATGTTCTCGGCGACGTCGTGGCGCGGACCGACCAGTTCCCCGACACCGACGACCCGATAGCCGACCTCCGAGCGATCGCCGTCGCCCTGTTCGACGCGGTCGTCGATCGCCCCTGGCTCGGCGGCTACCTGATGCGGGACACCGGAGTCCAGCCCAACGGACTACACCTGTACGAGAGCCTCGGACGACAGGTGATGCGACTGGGCCTGAGCCCACGCGACACATTCCACGGCGTCTCCGCAGTGTTGGGATTCGTCATCGGCACCGCGACCGACCTGGGACAGCAGATCCCGCCCGAGGTCGCCGACGGCACAGTGACCGGCGCGGAGTACATCACTCGATTCGCAAATCAGTGGCGGGCGCTCGACCCCGACGAACACCCGTACATCCACTACATCGTCGACGAGTTCGACGGCCACGACGACGGCGACCAGTTCCGGGCGGGACTCGACCTACTGCTCGCCGGATTGAGGTTGCAGGCAGACGAGTGAGCCGACACAGAAAAAACCCGCTCTGACGGATTGTCAGAGCGGGTTTCTTTCTGTGGAGCTAAGGGGACTCGAACCCCTGACCCCCACACTGCCAGTGTGGTGCGCTACCAGCTGCGCCATAGCCCCGTGTTCAGTTGTCGCAGTCGGAAACCGTGTCCCGCTTGCTTGGAAAAAGTTACACCATCGCGAGCGCGGCCAACAAATCGGCTGGTCAAAGCCCGAACACCCGGAGAAAGGGAACGGGTACCGGGATCCGCCATACCCCTCGGAGATGGCCTACCCGATACCCGTTCGTCTGTCCCCCGGTCCGCCGGGTCAGTTCAGCTTGGTCACCCAGTTCACGTCGCCCAGGGCGTCGATGATGGTGCCGTCCTTGATCACCGTCGGCGTGCCGCGGGCACCGCTCGCCGCCAGGGCTGCGCTGCCCTTCTCCGCGGCGGCGGTGGCGTCGGCCACCTTCGCGCCGGTCGAGATGCACTGTGCTGTCGCGTCGTCGGCGCCGGAGTCCTTGGCGATCTGCGCGAGGTCGTCATTGCTGTGATCGGACTTGCCGTTCTCCTTCGGCTGGTTCGCCGGCGAGAACAGGGCCGAGTGGAAGCTCGAGTAGGCGATCGCGTTGCCGCTGTCGGCGACGCACAGCAGCGCCCCGGCCGCGCGACTGGAGTAGTCACCGCTGGCGGAGAGCCGGTTCAGGAAGTCCAGGGTGTGGTACCGGACGGCGAGGGTGCCCTCGTCGATCTTCTGCGCGATCTCCTGGCCGTTGGTGTTCTCCAACTCGGCGCAGTACGGGCACATCGGATCCTCGAAGACCTCGATGGTGGTCGTCGCGCCCGGGGTTCCCAGGCGGACTACCCCGTCCTCCTGGATCGCGACCTGGACCGCCGAGTTCGACACCCCGCCGTAGCCCTCGTTGCGGGGCTTGCTGCGGTTGTTGTTCCACAACACCCCACCGATGACGACCGCGGCGATCACCACGATCGCCAGCCCGCCGAGGATGTACGTCGTGCGACTCGACGTCGGCTGGGGCGAGTACTTGACGGGCTTGACCTTCTTCGCGCTCACAGTTGCAGTCCTTAGGGTCCGATTCCGTATACGGCTCGTTACTCTGCCACCTCTTGCTGAGCCGGCACTGAGACTTGGGGGCGCGAGCGCGGGCCGAGCGCGAGTGGGCTGCGGGGAAACACGATCAGCCACACCGCGAGGGCCATGAACCCGACGTCCCGGGCGATCTCCCGGGCGTAGTCCCAGCCGTCCACGTCGGCCGCACCACCGCCGCCGAAGCAGCCGCAGTCGATCGACAGGCCCCGCGCCCAGGCCGAGGCGACCGCGGCGATCAGGGTGGCCAGGGCCAGCACCGACACGATGGCGGTCAGCCGGACACCCAGGCCCACGACCAGCAGCAGACCGAGTGCGATTTCGAGCATCGGCAGCGCGGACGCCACCGGGCGAACCAGGTCCTCGGGCAGCAGTTGGTAGGCCCGCACGGCGACCACCGTCTGCGTGGGGTCGGCGAACTTGATCCAACCCGAGATCAACCACACCGCGGCGAGTCCGAGGCGGGCGAGGAGGCTGACGACACGAATCAACACGGGTCCCACGGTACCGAGGTCGCGCGTAGATTCGCGGTCATGGACCCGCACGGCGGTGCTCTGCCGCATGAGTTCGACCACACCCACGCGAACGTGTCGGGCGGCTGGCTCCGCGCGGCGACGTTCGGCGCGATGGACGGGCTGGTGACCAACACGTCGCTGCTCGCGGGCGTCGGCGGCGGCGGACTGGACGCGCACGCCATCGTCCTCAGCGGCGTCGCGGGACTGGCGGCGGGGGCCTTCTCGATGGCCCTCGGGGAGTACACCTCGGTGTCGACGGCGAACGAGCAGATCGACGCCGAGGTGCGGGTGGAGACCCGCGCCCAGGCCAGACATCCGCAGGCCGAGCAGGCGGAACTGGTCGGGATGTTCGTGGACATGGGGATGAGCGAGAGAACGGCCCGCGCCGCGGCCACCGAGGTGCACGGCGACTCCGAGCGCGCGGTGACCATTCACCTGACGCACGAACTCGGCGTCGATCCCACCGAGAAGCCGTCGCCTTTGGTGGCCGCCGGGTCGTCGTTCGTGATGTTCGCGATCGGCGCGGTCATCCCGCTGCTGCCGTACCTCTTCGGATTCGACTCGCTCCCCACCGGACTCGCGCTCGGCGGCCTCGGCCTACTCGTCGCGGGCGCTCTCGCCGCCGGGTTCACGTCGCAGTCCAAGGTCCGTGGGGCCGTGCGGCAACTGCTCTTCGGCGCGGTCGCGGTCGGCGCCACCTACCTGGTCGGTCTGCTCATCGGCGGCGTCCCCGGCTGACGGCTGCGCGACCGTCCGCGGCACGAGCAGCCACGCGGCGAACGCGGGGACGGTCAACGCACCGGTGACCGCGAAGGCGGTGCCGTACGACAGGTTCTGCGCCAACGCGCCGGCGACGAGTGGACCGACCACCGACCCGACGTCCGAGGCCATCTGGAACGCGGCCAGCACCGGCCCGCCGCGCGCCTTCGCACCGACCACGTCCGCGACCGCGGCCTGCTGTGCTGGGTTCATCAACCCGGAACCCACTCCGGCGACCGCCGACAGCGCGAGGAACACCCACAGGTTGGGGCTGAACCCGAGGCCCGCCGTGCACACCCCGGTGATCACCAGCCCCACGAGCACGAACGGCCGTCGCCCGTGCTCGTCCGACAACCGGCCCGCGGGCAGCTGCACGAGTGCGTTGCCCACCGCGAACACCGTCAGCGCGATGCCCGCCAATGCCGCGTCCTCACGCAGCGCCTCGACCACGAACAGCGGCACCATCGCGACCCGGACGCCGAACACGGCCCACCCATTGGCGAAGTTCGACAGCAGTGCCGCCCGGTAGGTCGACGAGTGCACCGCCTGACGGAACGTCATCGCAGGCACCCCGGAGGCCTTCTCGGGCGCCGCGAGTGCGGACTCCCGGAGGCTCACGTACACCACGGCCGCCGCGATCAAGAGCGCCACCGCGTAGATCAGGAAGGGCACCCGCAGTCCGAAGCCGACGAAGGCGCCGCCGACGAGAGGGCCGCCGATGCTGCCGAACAGGAACGAGGTGGCGTAGAGACCGGAGACGCGGCCGCGGATCGCGGGCGGGGTGATCCGGATCAGCAGCCCGAGCGCGGAGACGGTGAACATCGTCGAGCCGATGCCGCCGATGGATCGAAACAGCAGCAACTGCCAGTAGTTCGACGCGAAGGCCACCGCACCGGTCGAGGCTGCCACGATCAGCAGACCGGTCAGGTAGGTCGGCCGCTCCCCCAACCGCTGCACCAGCGTGCCGCTGAGCGGCGCGAACAGCAGCCGCATCAGGGCGAACGAACTGATGACCATCGTCGCGGCGAGGACACCGACGTCGAAGCTGCGGGCGAACTGCGGGAGAGCGGGCGCGACGATGCCGAAGCCGAGTGCAATGACGAAGCTGGCCGAGACCAGCACCCAGATCTCGCGCGGCAGCTTGGTTTCGGAGGTGTTCATGTACCCCCGATGCTAGTGCGCTCCCAGCGCCCGCGAGACCACCTCCCGCGCCTCGTCCTGCACCTGCGCGAGATGCTCTGGGCCACGGAACGATTCGGCGTAGATCTTGTACTTGTCCTCGGTGCCGGACGGTCGTGCCGCGAACCACGCACTGTCCGTGCACACCTTGAGGCCACCGATCCGAGCACCGTTGCCGGGGGCGACGGTCAGCGCCGCGGTGATCGGCTCGCCCGCGAGTTTCGTCGTGCTGACCTGTTCCGGAGACAGCGCGGCCAGGGCGGCCTTCTGCGCCCGGTCGGCCGGCGCATCGACCCGCGCGTAGGCGGGGTCGCCGTACCTGGCGACCAGTTCGCGGTACCGCTGCGAGGGCGCGCTGCCGGTGACCGCGAGGATCTCCGAGGCGAGCAGGGCCAGCACGAGACCGTCCTTGTCCGTCGTCCACACCGTGCCGTCGGTGCGCAGCAGGCTCGCCCCCGCGCTCTCCTCGCCGCCGAACCCGAGCTCCCCGGACAGCAGCCCGGGGACGAACCACTTGAACCCGACCGGCACCTCCACCAGCTCCCGGCCGAGCCCGGCGACCACCCGGTCGATCATCGACGAGCTGACCACCGTCTTGCCGACCCTGGCGCCCGGCGACCAGCCCGGCCGGTGCGCGTACAGGTACTCGATCGCGACGGCCAGGTAGTGGTTCGGGTTCAGCAGCCCCGCGTCCGGGGTGACGATGCCGTGCCGGTCGGCGTCAGCGTCGTTGCCGGTGGCGATGTCGTAGCGCTCGCGCGCCCCGATCAGCGACGCCATCGCGTCCGGCGACGAACAGTCCATCCGAATCTTGCCGTCGGTGTCGAGGGTCATGAACCGCCACGTCGCGTCGACCAGCGGATTGACCACCGCGAGGTCGAGGCCGTGCCGGTCCGCGATCGCGCCCCAGTAGTCGACGCTCGCGCCGCCCATCGGGTCGGCGCCGATCCGGATGCCGGCGCCGCGAATCGCGTCGAGGTTCACCACGTTCGGCAGGTCGTCGACGTACGTGCCGAGGTAGTCGTACGGTCGGGCGGTCGCCCTCGTCACCGGCACCCGGCGCACCCCCGCGAGACCGGCGGCGAGCAGTTCGTTCGCACGCCGCTCGATCACCGACGTCGCGTCCGAGTCGGCCGGTCCGCCGTGCGGCGGGTTGTACTTGAAGCCACCGTCGCGCGGCGGGTTGTGCGACGGCGTCACCACGATGCCGTCGGCGCGGGCGGACGGCCCGGACGCGTTGTGGCGCAGGATCGCATGGCTCACCGCGGGGGTCGGGGTGTACCTTCCCGCCGCGTCGATCAGCACGTCGACCTCGTTCCCCGCGAGCACCTCGAGCGCGGAGGTCCAGGCCGGTTCGGAGAGTGCATGTGTGTCGCGGCCGAGGAAGAGCGGCCCGGTGATGCCCTGTGCCGCACGGTATTCCACGATGGCCTGAGTGGTGGCCAGGATGTGCGCCTCGTTGAACGCGCCGTCCAGGCTCGACCCGCGGTGCCCGGACGTCCCGAACGCCACCCGCTGGTCCGGGTCCTCGGGGTCGGGGGTGCGGGTGTAGTACGCCGTCACCAGGTGGGGCAGGTCCTCGAGGTCCTCGGGGCGGGCAGTCCGGCCCGCACGTTCGTGCGCCATGGGTTCATTCGATCACGCGAGCACGGCGTGCGCCGCGGCGAATCCGAGGAAGGCCGCCCCGATGCCGGCGACCAGGGTGACCGCGACGTTGGCGAACGCGTACAGCCGCGCCCGGTCCTCGAGCAGTCGCAGCGTCTCGTAGCTGAACGTGCTGAAGGTGGTCAGGGCGCCGCAGAAGCCGGTGCCCACCAGCGTCATCAGCGCGCCGCCGTGCGCGCTCGCGCCGCCGACGAGCGCGCCGAGGATCAGCGACCCGATCACGTTGACCGCGAGGGTGCCCCAGGGGAACTCGCTGTCGTGGCGCGACTGCACGGTCCGGTCGAGCAGGAAGCGGGCGGGCGCGCCGACAGCACCGCCGACCAGCACGAGCAGCACCGTCACGCGGGGACCTCGGCCACGTGCACCCGCTCGACGTCCTCGAGCGTGACGGTGGCCTGGGTGAGCAACTCGGCGACGGTGTCGACGAACGCGCGAACCCGCGTCGGCTCGTCGAGAATCACCACGAGCACCGGCAGACCGTCCGCGAGGTCGAGCAGTCGCGTGGTGTGGATGTGCGAGGACGCGCCGTACCCCTCGACCCCCCTCCACACGCTGGCCCCGCTCAGGCCTGCGTCGCGGGCCCGCCGCACGATCTCCTGGTACTTGGGTTTGTGATGCCAGAGGTCGTCCTGGCCGAGGATGATCGACAGGCGCAACTCGGTCTGCGAGGAGGTCGTGTACGACATCTCAGGTTCCTTTCCCGATCCGGGCGCCTGCGGCGACCCGGGTGAGCCATACCCCGGCCAGTGCGGCGGCGAGCGCCGCGATCACGCTGCCCGCGAGGTATCCGAACGCAATCGGATAGTGACCGTCCGCGAGGAGCCCGCGGACCTCGACCGCATACGTGGAGAAGGTGGTGAAACCTCCGAGGATGCCGACCCCGAGAAACGGCCGCAGCAGGCGGTGTGCGGTCCAGACCTCGGTGATGACCACCATCAGGACGCCGATGAGGAAGCAGCCGGCCACGTTGGTGACCAGGGTGGCCCACGGAAGTTGACCCTGCTGGACCGGAACTGCTTGCGCCACACCGAACCTCGCCAGCGCGCCGACGGCCCCGCCGGCCGCGACGACTGCGAGCAACGACCCGTCACCGCGCATCCACGTCTCCTAGTCAGCCAGGCGGAACCGCGCCGCGGCGATGACGTCGGCGAGCGCGTCGGCGAGGACGATCAGCCGCTCGCCGGGGCCGGGCGCGGACAGCACTCGAAGTCTATCCGCGGCCCCGAGCGGCAGGCGGGCGGCGAGCGTCAACGCCTGCTCTCCCGGACCGCCCGGCAACGATCTCAGTGAGGGGAAGTCGGGTGGGCGCGCGCCCCCCGCCCGGGCGAGGTCGGCGGCCACCTCGCGCAACTCGTCGACCCGATCGTCGACCTCCTCGACAGCGCCGGCCCCGATCACCGAACCCTCGTCGGGCCAGTCCTGCACCTCGGCCTGGGGATAGGGGTCGTCGGGAAGCCATCGGCGGACTTTGATCCGGCGCTCACCGACACACCCGAGCAGGAAGCGGCCGCCGACGCCGGGGCGGCATTCGACGATCCGTGCCGTGGTCCCGACGTCCGTGCGCTGATCGCCGCCGCCGACCTCGTGACCACGCGAGATGAGCACGACCCCGAACTGCATTCGGTCCGGCGAGGACGTGCAGTGCTCGACCATCTCGCGGTAGCGCGGCTCGAACACCTGCAGCGGGAGCGCCTCGCCGGGAAGCAGCACCGCGCCGAGCGGAAACATCGGGAGATGCATGGCCACAGGCTAGCAATCCGCGCCCGCCGGAACCGGGACGCGGTACGGCGACCGGGGCTAGGGTGTGACGTGGAAAGGGACGTCTATGGACACCTGGCTCCGGCGGTCAGCAGCCGCCACGTTCACGATCCTCGCCAGTCTCGCACTGGCGTCACCGACGGTGTCGGCCCAGCCGGTCGTCCCCGTCTCCGACCCCGACCCCTTCTACTGGTCGCCACCTGACCTGGCCCCGCACGCGAACGGTGACGTACTCCGCGCGCGACCGGTCGACGTGTCGCGCTACGGCAACGCCGACGGCTGGCAGATCCTGTTCCGCTCCACCAATTCCACCGGTGCCCCGATCGCGGCGACGACCACCGTGATGGTGCCGCGCGGCGGTGTCGACCGGCCACTGCTGTCGTTCCAGGCGATCATCAACTCGCTGGGGACTCAGTGCGGGCCCTCGCACACCCTGTTCAACGGCCAGCTCACGGAGGCACCCGCACTCCCGGCGCTGCTGGCCCGGGGATGGGCGGTCGCGCTGCCCGACCATCTCGGTCCGACCAGCGCCTACGGCGCCGCCCGGCTCGGCGGTCAGATCGTGCTCGACGGGATCCGAGCGGTCCAGCACCTGCCACAGGCCCGGGTCGGACGGAGCCCGGTGGGGCTGACGGGATATTCGGGTGGCGGCATGGCGACCGGTTGGGCCGGCGCGCTGGCACCGACCTACGCTCCGGAACTGAACATCGTCGGAATCGCGCAGGGCGGTGTTCCCACCAACCTCAGCGAACTGGCCAACGGACTCGGGACCGCGCCGCATCCGATGTTCGGCCTCGCGTTCGCGGCCACACTGGGGCTGGAGAGGGAGTACCCCTCCCGCGTCGCGGTCGACAACTTCCTCACCCCGGCCGGCATCAAACTCCGAGATCAGATCGCGAACGCCTGCTCGCAACAGATCATCGACGACGGCGCCGGGCACAGCACCGCCGAGGTGTCGAAGGACCCGACCCAGATCAATGCGCCGAGCCTGCGGGCGGTGTTCGACGAGAACAGCCTGCTGATGTACCCCGGCACCCCACGCGCGCCGGTCTTCGCGTGGCACGGCAGCGGCGACCAGCTCGCACCGCTCGACTCCACGGCCGCGACCATACGGAGATGGTGTGGCGCAGGCGTGCCCGTCCAGTTCGACGTCCTCCCCGGCGACCACGGACCAGCCGCGGTGGAGGGTGTGCCCGGGGCCTTCGCCTGGCTGGACGGCCGCTTCGCCGGGACGCCCCCGCCGAGCAACTGCTGACTCCCCCGCAGGCCTGAGAGAGCTACCGCGACGGCCAGGGCGGCAGCGGCGGTTTGACCCACATGATCTTCTCGTCTGCGTGCGCAGGCACCGCCCGCGGGTCGTCGGGATGCACTGCCGCCCAGCGCGACTTCTCGTCGAGCATCTCCGCGACCACTGACCACGTCTCGCGAGTACTCGGCGGGTTCGCCCCCGCCGCCCGAGCGAGCTTGCGTAGCCGGTCGTCGGGCAGGGCGAGCAGTTCGGGTCCGCCGATCCCCCGGTCCCAGACGTACCGGGCCAGCCCGACCGCCTTGTCACGCCGCTTGCGCGCCGCCTCGTCTGTGTGCGCAAAGTCGACGTCGCCGGAATCCACGCCCCGAGCCTATCGGCGTCGTCCCCCGGAGATCAGTGCGCCGTGGTCGCCTGCACGAGGTGGTCGTCGAACCAGTCCGCACACGCCTCGATCGCGGGTTCGACGTAGCGAGGCCGGTCGTACAGGTCGATGTGGTTGGTCGTATCGATCCACATCAGGTCGCGGACGCCGTCGATCCGATCGAAGACCTCCTGGGCGGCGGTGGGCGAGCAGTACTCGTCACGCGTGCCGTGGATGATCCGCGCGGGCGTGACGGCGAGGAAGTCGGCCCCGACCGCGGCGTCGAAGGTCAGCAGTTGGCGGATGGATCCGTAGGTCACCTCGTTGCGCCATCCGGGTACGGCGCCTCGGTCGGTGCCGTAGTAGTCGAACGGCTCCGCTCCCGGCATCGCGGCCTCGCCGGCTCCGTCGCGGACCGCGGGCAGCATCATCGGCTGTCCGTCGGAGGTGGCCTGCTCCTTGACCGTGAGTTCCCGAAGGGTGTCCCGGTAGGCGTCGAGTCCCATCCCGGCCCGCATGGCCTGCGGGCTGTTGTAGGCGCCGGCAACGGTGACCAGCGCGCGCACCCGCGGGTCGAATGCTGCGGACTTGAGCGCATATCCCGCACCCAGGCAGATTCCGATGAGGCCGACACGTTCGGGATCGACATCGGCGTGAGCGGCCACGCAGGTGACGGCGGCACTCAGATCGGCGAGCTTGCCGGCGGAGTCCTCGTGTTGGCGAGGGTGTCCTCCGCTGGCGCCGAAGTTCCGGTGGTCGAAGGCGAGGGTGACGTAGCCGCGCCGCGCCAGACCCTCCGCATAGATCGCGACCACCTGCTCCTTGACTCCCGTGAACGGGCCGGTGAGGACGATCGCTGCCCGACGCGTTACGTCGTCAGGCTCACGGAGCATCCCGGCGAGCGTGATGCCGTCGGGGGTGGTGAAGGTGATCGGTCGGGCGATGGTCACAGCACGATCCTGCTTTCGTTCATGCCTTCAGTGGAGGTGCTCCAGATTGTGCCACGAGCTCGTCGTGCACCTTGTGCGCCGATCGGTGCAATTCGCCGCTGCGCCGGGGCTTTTGGGTCACCTCGCCGAGGGTGGGTGCCGTACCTTGTCGGCATGTCGATATTCGGTCGACGATTGTCGGTGGAGGTTCCCGCGTCCCGAGTGACGAACCTGGAACTGTTCTTCGACCTCGTCTTCGTGTTCACCATCACCCAACTCACCGCCCTTCTCGAGCACGAACTCTCGATCGCGGGGGCCCTGCGGGTGCTCCTGGTTTTCGCGGCCTTGTGGTGGATGTACGGCGGGTACGCCTGGCTGACGAACCAGGTGCCGCCGACCACTCCGCGGCGGCAACTGCCGATGCTGGTCGCGATGGCGGGCTTCCTGATATGCGCGATCTCCGTTCCGAGTGTCTTCGACGGCTCCGGGATCGCGTTCGGCATCGGCTACCTGATCGTCGTGTGCGTGCACCTGGTGATGCTGAACCAGTCCAGTACCCGCAAGGGAGTATTACGGCTGGCGCCGTTCAATCTTGTTTCCGCCCTGCTGATCCTGGTCGCCGGGTTCGTCGACGGCGTGCCGATGTACGTGCTGTGGGTGGTGGCGATCGCCATCCAGATGATCACGCCCTACCTCGGGGTGGCCCCACAATTCGAGCTCAACGCGGAGCATTTCGTCGAACGGCACGGCCTGCTGATCATCGTCGCGTTGGGCGAGTCAGTCATCGCCATCGGGCTCAGTGCCCAGACCGACAACGTCAGCGCCGGCCTGGCCGCCGTCGTGGTGCTCGCGCTCGCGCTGCCTGCGGCGCTGTGGTGGACGTACTTCTCGTCCGGCGACGACCTCAAGGCCGAACACGCCTTGGCGACGGCGGAACCCGGCCCCCGTGCGCTGCTGGCGATCCGGGGCTACTTCTACGCCCACATCCCCATGCTGATCGGCATCCTGGCCATCGCGGTGGGGATGCACCAGATCATCGCTCATCCGACCGCCCGGCTCGGCGCCGCCGGCTCCGTCGCGCTCGCCACCGGCGTGGCCCTGTTCTACCTCGGCGACGCGGAGTTCCGACGGGTGTTGCAGATCGGCCCGAGCCGGGTCCGGGTACTGGTGGCGGTGGCCGGACTCGCGACGATCCCGCTCGGGCTCTTCGTCGCAGGCTGGGTGCAGCTGGCGGCCGCAGTGGCGGTGGTCTCCGCACCGCTCGTCGTCGAGCAGATGCGGCGCACCACCGCCTCGGGGTGGGGCCGGCTGCAGGAAACCCATTGACGGCAAATCCACGAAAAGCGGCGAGGCCCCGGACCATGTGGTCCGGGGCCTCGCCGCCATCTCGGTGGAGCTGCCGGGAATTGAACCCGGGTCCTTCGCCGAATCGCCAGGGCTTCTCCGTGTGCAGTTCGCTATGCCTCTACTTGGATCTCCCGGTCTCGCGAACAAGCCGTGATGACGATCCCAGTCACTGTTTGATGTCCCATCCGACTCCGCGACCGAGCCGGTAGGTAAAGCCCTCTAGCTGATGCCAGTACCCGACCCGAGGGCGAGATCGGACTGACAGACACGCTTCGCTACTTAGGCAGCGAGAGCGTAGTCGCGCTGATTGGAATCGGCGCTTATATGTTTGCAGCGACGCTTACGGTGGTCTCTTGCCTGCACCGACACGCTTCCCCTGACTCAACGTACAAAGTCGAAACCGTTCAGCCCCGTACGCGCCCAGCAACCTGCTGGGACCACACACTGTAACGCCCCGGCGCCGGAAAATCATCCTCATTTCTCCCGCCGCGCCAATACTGGACATTTGTCCAAAATGATCTACGCTTCCGACCACAATCAGGTAGTTGTTTCGATGGGGGATCGCGGACACACATGACACCTCTCGCCCGGCGCACCCGCCGCCGTCTCGTGCACGCGCTGTCCCTCTCACTGGCGCTCGTCGTCGCGACCGCCGGAATCGCGGCCTCCGCACCGTCGACCGCCCCGATCGGCCCCGGCGACGACCCGGTCTTCGGCCTTGCGAACGGCTGCTACGCCCTGAAATCCGAGCCCACCGGCAAGTTCGTCCGGCGCGCCGACGCCGGCTACCGCGCCGACGGACCCGCAGTGAGCGACGCCGAACCGTTGCGCATGCACGCCTCCCAGTTGGGCCGGTTCATGTTCTACGGCCCCGGCGGCGACTTGCTCGCCGGCGACGGCACCCAGAAGGTCGTCTCCACTCGCGACGCCACCCCCGCAACCGACTGGACGCTCACCCACACCGACGGCATCTACGCCGTCACCGCGACATCCAACGGCAACCAGCTCACCGCCGGCCCGAACGGGCTGGCATTGAGCAACCCCGGGGTCGACCCGACCGGCGGACGGTTCACCCTCGTCCCGACCGGCGGCTGTGCCGACTTCCCCGACTCCGAGGTGGGCGCCACCGGCACCCCGCTGTCCGGGACCGGCCCGAACGGCGAGGTCCGCGGCTTCATCGACGCACACGTGCACCTGGACGCGAACCTGTTCATCGGCGGCGAGGTGCACTGCGGCAAGCCCTTCGACCCACAGGGCATCACCGTCGCGCTGCGGGACTGCCCGGACCACGGCAGCAACGGCCTGCCCGCGCTGCTCGAGAACGTCATCTCGCACGGCAGCCCGTTCGAGGAGCACGACACCACCGGCTGGCCGACCTTCGCGGACTGGCCCGCGCACGACTCGCTGACCCACGAGCAGACCTACTACAAGTGGGTCGAGCGGGCCTGGCGCGGCGGCCTGCGCATCTTCACCAACCTGCTGGTCAACAACCGGGTGCTGTGCGACGTCTACCCGCTCAAGAACCGCTCCTGTAACGACATGGACACCATCCGCGCCGAGGCCGTCCAGGTCCACGAGATGCAGGACTACATCGACGCCCAGTACGGCGGACCTGGCCGCGGCTGGTTCCGGATAGTCAGCTCCCCCGAACAGGTCCGGCAGGTCGCCGCCGAGGGCAAGCTCGCCGTCACCCTCGGCATCGAGACCTCGGAACCGTTCGGCTGCAAGGTCGTGGGCGACGTCCCGCAGTGCACCGAGGCCGACATCGACCGCGGCCTCGACGAGGTGTACGCGATGGGCGTGCGGCAGATGATCGTCACGCACAAGTTCGACAACGCCTTCGGCGGCGTCCGGTTCGACCCGGCGGTGCAGGGCGTCGCCGTCAACGTCGGCAACTACCTCAGTACCGGGAAGTTCTGGGAAGCCGAGCCCTGCACGGGTGCGGCACACGACAATCCGCTGCTCAGCGTCGGCGACGGTCCGGCCGCGGCACTGTCCGCACTACCCGCGGGCGTCACGACACCGGTGTACCCGAAGGGCCCACTGTGCAACACCCGCGGCCTGACCGCATTGGGCGAGCACATGATTCGCGGGATGATGGACCGCGGCATGATCGTCGACATCGACCACATGAGCGTCAAGACCGCCGAGGACACTCTCAAGATCCTCGAGGACGCGAAGTACTCGGGTGTGGTGTCCAGCCACAGTTGGTCGGACCCGCTGCTCTACCAGCGGGTCTACGCACTCGGCGGGTTCGTCGCGCTGTACGCCAGCCAGCTCGAACCCCAGAAGGCCGAGCCGGGTCAGGACCCGAAGGCGGACCGTGAGCCCGGCTTCGTCGCGGCCTGGCGCAAGGCGCGCGAAGCCCGCAGCGACAAGTACTACTTCGGTTTCGGCTACGGCGCCGACACCAACGGCTTCGGCCCGCAGGCCGCCCCTCGGGACAGCGCCGCAACCGACCCGCTGCAGTACCCGTACACGACGTTCGACGGCGGCACCGTGATGGACCGCCAGCGGACCGGGCAGCGTGTCTTCGACCTCAACAAGGACGGCGTCGCACAGTACGGCCTGATCCCGGACTGGATCGCGGACATGAAGATCGTGGCGGGTGCCGACGGGGACCAGATCATCGAGGACATGAGCCGCGGCGCCGAGGCCTACCTGCAGATGTGGGAGCGCGTCGCCAAGTAGCTCAATCCCCGGTTGCCGTGCTGGTGCGGGCCTAGACTCGACTGACGAGCCGACACCGCAACCGCGAGGAGGCCGACGTGGCCGACCGAACCTCATCCCGTGCGAGCCAGGTCACGCCCGTCACGTCGCCCGAACAGATCCGCAATGTCGTGCTGGTCGGATGCAGCGGCGCGGGCAAGACCACCCTCGCCGAATCTCTCGCCCTGGCCGCCGGCGCGATCGGCAAGGCCGGCCGGGTCGCGGACGGCAACACGGTCTCGGACTACGAGGACATCGAGCACCAGCAGCAGCGGTCGGTGCAGTTGGCGGTGCTACCGCTGGACTGGAACGGTGTCCGGATCAACCTGCTCGACCCGCCCGGACACCCCGACTTCGCCGCGGAACTGCGCGCCGGACTGCATGCCGCCGACTCCGCCGTGTTCGTCGTGTCCGCGACCGACCCGGTCACCGCGCCGACCCGCGCGCTGTGGCGTGAGTGCGCGGCCGCCGGTATCCCGCGGGCCATCGCGGTCGCCAAACTCGACGTCGCCCGGAGCAGTTTCGACGCGATACTCACCGCCTGCCACGACGCGTTCGGTCTCGGCACCGACACCCTGCGACCGGTGTTCCTGCCGGTCTTCGCCGACGGAAGACCGTGCGGTTCGGTCGATCTGCTGACCGGCCGCCGCTACGGCGAGCCCGGCGACGAACCCCAGATCGGCTCCGCCCGCGAGAGCCTGGTCGAGGCAATCTCCGGTCAGGACGACGCCCTGATGGAACGCTTTCTCGCGGGTGAGCAACTCGACAACGACGCCCTGGCCGAGGGACTGCGGCGCGAGATCGTGGACTGCGCACTGCATCCCGCGTTGGCCGTCACCGAGTACGGGGTCGGCGCAGCCGAACTGCTCGACCTCGTCGCCGGCTCGTTCCCCGACCCGACCCACCGCGTCGGTGACGAACCCGCCGCCGACCCGGAGGCCCCGCTGGCGGCGCAGGTCGTCCGCATCACCGGCGACCCCTACGTCGGGCGGATCAGCCTGATCCGGGTGTTCGCGGGCACCCTGCGCCCCGACACCCACGTCCACGTGGTCGGACCGGGCGGCGGCGAGCCCACCGAGGAGCGGATCACGACGCTGAGCGGGCCGTTCGGGAAGCAGCAGCATCCCGTCCCGGAGGCGGTCGCGGGCGACCTGGTCTGCGTCGCGAAGGTCGCCAGCGCACACATCGGGGACACCCTCGCCGACGACGCCGCGGCCGCGCCACTCGACACGTGGCCGCAGCCCGCCGCACTGCTCCCGATCGCCGTCGAGGCACACAGCAAGGCGGACGACGACAAGCTGTCCCAGTCCCTGGCCCGGCTCGTCGCGGAGGACCCGGCGCTGCGCCTCGAGCAGAACCCACAGACCCACCAGATCGTGCTGTGGTGCACCGGCGAGGCGCACGCCGAGGTCACCCTCGACCGGTTGCGCAACCGGCACGGCGTGCACGTCGACACCGCCGAGTACCGGGTCGCGCTGCAGGAGACGTTCGGCGCCAGTGCATCCGGTCACGGCCGGCTGGTCAAACAGTCCGGTGGGCACGGCCAGTACGCCATCTGCGACCTCGAGGTGGAACCGCTGCCGACCGGTGAGGGCTTCGAGTTCGTGGTCCGGGTGGTCGGCGGCTCGGTGCCCAAACACTTCATCCCGTCGGTGGAGAAGGGCGTGCGTACCCAACTTCTGACCGGCGTCGCGACCGGGCACCCGCTCGTCGACGTGCGCGTCACCCTGGTCGACGGCAAGGCCCATTCGGTGGACTCGTCGGACTCCGCGTTCCAGACCGCCGCCGCGCTGGCACTGCGGGACGCCGCCTCGCACACCGACATCCGACTGCTCGAACCGGTGTCGGCGGTGCGGGTGATCCTGCCCGACGACTACCTGGGCGCGGTGATGACCGACCTGTCGGCGCGGCGCGGCCACGTGCTGGGCACCGAGAGCCCTGAGCCCGGACTGGCGCTGCTCCGCGCCGAGGTCCCGGAAATCGAACTGGCCCGCTACCCGGTGGACTTGCGCTCGCTCACGCACGGCACCGCCGAGTTCGCGCGGGCCCACCTGCGCTACGAGCTGATGACGACCGCCGTGGCCGAGCAGTTCATCTAGTCAGGCGACCGCGATCATCGCGACCGCAGCCAGCGCGAGCACCATCCCGACCCGCTGCAGTCGCCCGACCCGCTCACCGAGCACCGTCATCGCCAACAGCACCGTGGCCGCCGGGTACAGCGAACCGATCACGCTGACCAGTGAGAGCAGTCCACCCGAGAAGGCGTACATCATCGCGGCGTTTGCCGTCACGTCCAGGAGAGCGATCCCGAGCGCGAGCCGGATCACCCCGCGCGGCGGGGCGGCGAACTGTCGCGCGGCGAGCGCGACCACCCACACCACGACCGTCGCGGACGCTCTCGACGCCGCCAGCGGCCACAACCCCGACCCGTCCCCGATCTCGTGCAGGCACACGAACGCCAGCGCGAAGGCGAGCCCGGACCCGACCGTCAGCCAGGCCACTCTCGGGGTGAAGTTCACCCGGTGCCCGTCCACCGCCTCGCCCGCGGTCTCTGCGGTCTCCCGGCTGACCATCACCACCGCGACCAACGCCAGCACGACGCCGGCGAGGGCCAGGGGGCCCGGCCGCTCCCCGATCGCGAACCCGACGGCGACCGGGACGCCGGCCACCAGCACCGCCGTCAACGGCGAGACGACGGACATCGGCCCCTCGGCGAGAGCGAGGTAGAACCACCACACCGCGAGACCGCCGGCGACGCCGGAGGCCGCACCCCACAACATCGCGTCGGACGAGAACTCGCCACCCGCCAGCGGCGCGACGGCGAGCACGATCAGCAGCGACACCGGGTAGGAGACGATCACCACCCGCAGGGCAGCCACCCGTCGCGATGCGATGCCACCGACGAAGTCGCTGACCCCGTACCCGACGGCGGCCAGCAGTGCGAGCAGGACCGCGGTCAGCGGCTCATGCCCTTGACCCGCCTACCCAGTTCGCGGGTCACCTCGCGCTCGGCGGTGCGGCGGGCGAGGTCCTGACGCTTGTCGTAGTCCTGCTTGCCCTTGGCCAGAGCGAGTTCGACCTTGACCTTGCCGTCCGAGAAGTACATCGACAGCGGCACCAAGGTCTGGTTGCCCTCGCGGGTCTTGCCGACCAGGTGCTCGATCTCGCGCTTGTGCAGCAACAATTTCCGGGTGCGCCGCGGCGAATGGTTGGTCCAACTGCCCTGCGTGTACTCGGGGATGTGGAGCCCCCTCAGCCACACCTCGCCGTCGTCGACAGTGGCGAACGCGTCGACGAGCGAGGCCTTGCCCTCGCGCAGGCTCTTCACCTCGGTACCGACGAGCGCGATGCCCGCCTCGTAGGTGTCGATGATGGTGTAGTTGTGCCGCGCCTTGCGGTTACTCGCGATGACCTTGCGGCCCTTTTCCTTCACGTCCGGGCCCTTCAGTCCGCTGAGGTGTACAAGAAATGTCCTGTACCTAAGGATAGTTCGACGGGCAACTCGTTATTCCCGCACGTAGAGGCGCAGGGTCACGTACGCGGTCACCGCGGCCATGCCGACGCCGACGAGCGCGAGGAACGGCGAGACCAGGAGCACGTCGCTGTTGGAGATCCGCGCGACGATGTTCGCGTCGTAGACGTCGCTGAGCATGTCGTCGACGAACAACGTCTTCGCGGTGAACAGGCCTGCGACAGCGAGGGCGGCGCCGACCAGAGCGGCCACGACGGCCTCGAGGAGGAACGGCAGTTGGGTGTACCAGCGGGTGGCGCCGACCAGTCGCATGATGCCGACCTCGGTGCGGCGGGTGAAGGCGGCGATCTGGACCATGTTGGCGATCAACAGGATCGACGCGATCGCCTGCACGATCGCGATGGCGAACGCGGCGTTGCGAATACCGTTGAGCACGCTGAAGAGGCGTTCGACCAGGTCGCGCTGGTTGAGCACGCTCTGCACGCCGGGCCGGGTCGCGAACGCGTCGTTGATGACGCCGAAACGCTCCGCATCCGACAGCTTGACCTTGAACGAGGCGGGCAGCGCGTTCGGGCTGACCATCGACGCGAGCTCGGGCTGGTCCTTGAACACCCGGTTCTTGGCGTCCGCGACCGCGTCATCCCGGTTGAGGTACGTCACCGAGACCACCGACGGGGTGTTCTCCAGGTCCGTGCGCAGGCCCTTGCAGATGTCCTGGGTGCAGCCCGGGTCGCCGACCGACACGTCGTCGGTGAGGAAGATCTGCACCTCCACGCGGTCCAGGAAGATCTGCTGCGTCTTGCCCGCCATCTGGACGACGAGCAGGCCGCCGCCGAAGAGGCCGAGCGAGATCGCTGTCGTCAGGATCATCGCGATCGTCATGGTGATGTTGCGGCGCAGGCCGGTGAAAACCTCGCCGAAGATGAAGCTGGCGCGCATCGGAAGTCGTTGTCCTTCGTGTGTCGGGGTGGGACGGCGGGCGGGTTGCGGCTAGCGCCCCACGCCGTACACACCGCGGGCCTCGTCGCGCACCACGCGTCCGAGATCGAGTTCGACCACCCGCCGCCGCATCGAGTCGACGATGTGGTTGTCGTGGGTGGCCATCAACACCGTCGTTCCGGTTCGGTTGATCCGTTCGAGCAGCAACATGATGTCGCCGCTGGTGTCCGGATCCAGGTTTCCGGTCGGCTCGTCGGCGAGCAGGACCAGCGGGCGGTTCACGAACGCCCGCGCGATGGCGACGCGCTGCTGCTCACCGCCGGACAGTTCGCTGGGCAGCCGGTCCGCCTTGCCGGACAGTCCGACGAGGTCGAGCACCTCGGGCACCGTGCGGTCGATCATGTTGCGCGGCTTGCCGATCACCTCGAGGGCGAAGGCGACGTTCTCCGAGACCGTCTTCTGCTGCAGCAGACGGAAGTCCTGGAACACGCATCCGACGGTCTGCCGCAGCTTCGGGATGCGGCGGCCCGAGAGCCGGTTGACGTGGAAGTCTGCGACGTGCACCTCACCCGCGGTCGGGGTCTCCTCCTTGAGGAGCAGGCGCATGAAAGTGGACTTCCCGGACCCGGACGGACCGATGAGAAAGACGAACTCGCCCTTGTCCACCGAGACGCTCACCTTGTCCAGGGCGGGCCGAGACGACGCCTTGTACGACTTCGACACATTCTCCACGCTGATCACGAGGCGCCAGTCTAGCCGTGATCGGACCGTGCCCTGTCTGTAACCGACGGGCCGCAGGCCAGAGCGTTACGGGGTGCTGGTGGTGGCCTCGGTGGTCTGCGGCGTCGACGACTCGACCGCCACACCCGGCGGCAACTCGACCCCGGGCGGAACCACTCCCGGCGGCAGCACGATCAGCGGCGGCGTGGTGACCGTCGGAGTCCCACTCGACTCGGCCGAGGAACTCGGTGTCACGGAGGGCGCGGTCTTCGAGCTCGACGGTGTGGGCGCGGGCGTCTTGGATGCGGGCGGTGGTGCCGGCGCACTCGTCGCCGCCGGGACCGGAGGCTGCTCGGTACCCGTCGTCCCCTCGTTCGGGTTGGCGATGTCGTAGATCACCGCCGTGGCCAGGAACGCGAGCACCAGGAACACCGTCGAGGTCCGCACCCGACCACCGAGGAGCGTGGTCGGCATGGTCCAGCGATGGTCGGTCATCGGTGTTCCTCACCCGGCTGGTCGACCGCGAGTTCCGGACCGACGAAGATTCCGTCGCGACCGAGCGCCGCCGCGACGCGGACCCGCAACTCGCGTCCCACCTGGAACTGCTTCCCCGGCAGGGTGCGGGCAACCATGCGGATGTTCACCGTGTCCACCTCGATGCTCTCCACCCCCATCACCGACGGCTCGTCGAGCAGCAGTGGTTCCAGGTCCAGGTCCGCGAACGCCTCGCGACCGACCGTCCGCAGAATGTCGTTGACGTGGTTGATGTCGGCCGACGTCGGCACCGGCACGTCGACGACCGCCCGTGCCCAGTCCTTCGACAGGTTGACCACCTTGACGATCTGGCCGTTCGGGATGGTGATGACCTCGCCGTCGGAGGACCGCAGCCGGGTCACCCGGAGCGTGACGTCCTCGACGGTGCCGAGGGCCGACTCCCCCGCCCCGACCGCCATGATGGAGACGACGTCGCCGAACCCGTACTGCCGCTCGGTGATGATGAAGAACCCGGCCAGGATGTCCTGCACCACCCGCTGGGCGCCGAAACCGAGTGCCGCGCCGAGCACGGTGGCGGGCGCGACCAGGCTGCTGACCGCGAAGCCGAGCCGCTGCAGCACCTCGATGGTCACCAGCACGTAGACGATCGTGATGAGCACCCAGGTGATCACCTGGGCCAGGGCGTGCCGGTGCTTGGTCGCTTCCGACCGGACCAGCGCGTCACCCTCCTGGTAGTTCAGGTCGATCCGGTCGGTGATCCGGTTCCCGACCCAACTGAGGAAGCGCGCGACGATCAGCCCGCCGAGCACGTACAGGACGATCTCGAGGCCGCTCGTCTTCGCCCAGTGGCTGAAGCCGCCGGTGCTGGTGCCGAAGTCGAGAGCCAGCGAGAGCACCTAGTCCTGCTCTCCGCGCATCCGCCAGCGGATGCCGGATTCGATGAATCCGTCCAGGTCGCCGTCGAGCACCGCGGACGGGTTGTTGACCTCGTACTCGGTCCGCAGGTCCTTGACCATCTGGTACGGGTGCAGCACGTAGGAGCGCATCTGGTTACCCCAGGAGCTGCCGCCGTCGCCCTTGAGCGCGTCCATCTCGGCGCGCTCCTCCTGGCGCTTGCGCTCGAGCAGCTTGGCCTGCAGCACCCGCATCGCCGACACCTTGTTCTGCAGCTGCGACTTCTCGTTCTGACAGGTCACCACGATGCCTGTCGGCACGTGCGTCAGGCGCACGGCGGAGTCCGTGGTGTTGACGGACTGCCCGCCGGGACCGGACGAGCGGTACACGTCGACGCGGACGTCGTTCTCGTCGACGTCGATGTGGTCGGTGGTCTCGACGACCGGCAGCACCTCGACCTCGGCGAAGGAGGTCTGGCGGCGGCCCTGGTTGTCGAACGGGCTGATTCGCACCAGCCGGTGCGTACCCATCTCGATCGAGAGGGTGCCGTACGCGTAGGGCGCCTTGACCGCGAAGGTCGCGGACTTGATGCCTGCCTCCTCGGCGTAGGACGTGTCGTAGACCTCGACGCCGTAACCGTGCTTCTCCGCCCAGCGGATGTACATGCGCATCAACATCTCGGCCCAGTCCGCCGCGTCGACACCGCCCGCACCCGAGCGGATGTTGACCAGCGCGTCACGCGGGTCGTACTCACCCGAGAGCATGGTCTTGACTTCCATCGCCTCGATGTCGGTGCGCAGACTGGTCCGCTCGGCGTCGGCGTCGGCCACCGCGTCGGCGCCCTCTTCCTCGGCGAGTTCGTAGAGCACGGACATGTCGTCGAGTCGCGAGCGCAGGTCCACGACGCGCCGCAGTTCGGCCTGCGCGTGCGAGAGCGCGCTGGTGACCTGCTGGGCGTGGTCCTGGTTGTTCCACAGATCCGGATCCGCCGCCTGGTGCTCGAGCTCGTCGATGCGGCGGCGCAACTCCTCGACGTCCAACACCGCCTCGACGGTCGTCAGAGTGGTGTCGAGCTCGGCGAGGTCAGCGGAAACGTCGGGATGCACAAGAGTCAAGGTTACCGGGTCCGCCGCCCGTTCCAGGTCACGCCCGCACGCAGCCGGTCATTGCGATCGCCGGGAGCCGAAACCTTGCCCGACCGGGCGTACCCGCGTTGCATGGGGGCACGACCGATCGGACGGAGCCGACCCATGAGCGTGACCGACGAATACCTGCGCAACAACGCCGAGTACGTCAAGACCTTCTCCGGCCCGCTGCCGCTGCCGCCGAGCCGGCACGTGGCGGTGCTCGCCTGTATGGACGCGCGACTCGACGTGTACCGGATCCTCGGACTGCGCGAGGGCGACGCCCACGTGATCCGCAACGCCGGGGGCGTGGTCACCGACGACGAGATCCGGTCGCTCGCGATCAGCCAGCGACTGCTCGGCACCACCGAGATCATCCTGATCCACCACACTGACTGCGGCATGCTGACGTTCACCGACGACGACTTCAAGCGCTCGATCCAGGAGGACACCGGTATCAAGCCGGCATGGGCGGCGGAGGCGTTCGTCGACCTCGACGAGGACGTGCGGCAGTCGCTGCGACGCATCGAGGCCAGCCCGTTCGTGACCGCGACGACATCGCTGCGCGGGTTCGTGTTCGACGTCGCGACCGGGGCGCTGCGCGAGGTGCAGGCATCGTCCTGACCGCCGGTAGCCTGTACCCCCGTGACCGATCGCGCAGCCGACCTCGCCCTCGCCCTCCGTATCGCCGACGAAGCCGACGCGATCACAAGGACCCGTTTCGGTGCGCTCGACCTGCGGGTCGACGACAAGCCGGACCTGACTCCGGTCTCCGACGCGGACCTCGCGGTCGAACGTGAAGCCCGCGCGATCCTGACGCGGGAACGCCCGGCCGACGCGGTGCTCGGCGAGGAGTTCGGCGGCGACGTGTCCTTCGCGGGTCGGCAGTGGGTGATCGACCCGATCGACGGCACCAAGAACTTCGTCCGGGGTGTGCCGGTGTGGGCGACGTTGATCGCGTTGCTCGAGGACGGCGTTCCGGTGGTCGGCGTGGTCAGCGCGCCCGCATTGTCCCGGCGCTGGTGGGCGTCCGCGGGCAGCGGCGCCTTCGCCACGTTCGACGGCAGTGCGCCGGCCCGACTGTCCGTCTCCGCGGTCGACCGGCTCGAGTCCGCGAGCCTGAGCTTCTCCAGCCTGAGCGGCTGGCGCGACCTGGGCATCCGGGACGAGTTCCTCGCCCTCACCGACGAGGTGTGGCGCGTACGAGGTTTCGGCGACTTCCTGTCCTACTGCCTGCTGACGGAGGGCGCGCTGGAGATCGCCGCCGAGCCGGAGGTCTCGCTGTGGGACCTGGCCCCGCTGGACCTGCTGGTCCGCGAGGCGGGCGGACGCTTCACCTCGCTCGACGGCCGTCCCGGCCCCCACGGCGGCAGCGCGGTCGCCACCAACGGACTGCTGCACGACGAGGTCCTTCAGCGGTTGCGCTGAGCGGTCAGCGGACCGGCATGTACACCGCCGTACGCACGTCCTGCTCCGGCGTGCTGCTCGGGTCGTCGACGTACACGTTGAAGTGGTGCGTCGTGACGTCGGCCTCGGTGCGCGACGCGGACAGTCCGTGCTCGGCGAGGAACACCGCGATCGCGTCATGGGCGCGCGGAATCGACTCGGCGAACGCGCCGGTCACGGTGGCTACGACCACACGGCGGGCCGGGACCGTCACGGTCACCAGTGGCTGTTCGGCGCGCGTGCCGTCCGGCACGGTCACGAACACCGATTCGTCGACGTCGGCTTCGAGGAACTCGCCGTCGTGTTCGATGCAGCCGCCGAGCCCTGGCTCGATCCCCTGCTGCTGCAGGGCGGGCAGGAATCGCTGCCACAACTCACCCTCCGCGGCATAGTTCGCGACGGTGCCGCGCAGGCACACCAGGGTGTGCGCGGGCATGTCGGCCAGTTCGACGGTGGTCGTGTCGGCGGTGGTCATGGTGGTCTCCTCTGAGGATTCGTCGAGCATTCGGTCAAGAGCGGCGAGCCGAGTCCGGGCGCGTTCGACCTCTTCCGCCAGGGCGTGTCGCTGGATTCGCAGGGCACGCACGTAGCCGGGGGTGTCAGCGGCGGTGAGCAGTGCCCCGATGGCGGACACCCCGAAGCCGACGTCGCGGAGCCGCCGGACACGGGCGGCGACGGCAGTCTGCTCCGGGCGGTACCGGCGGTAGCCGGTGATCGCGTCGACCGCCGCCGGGACCAGCACGCCGTGCGCGTCGTAGTGGCGCAGCATCCGCACACTGATTCGGGTGGCGGTGGAGAACTCGCCGATGGACATCAACCTGGGGGTGCCGGTCACATCGACGAGTCTGCGGTCTCACACGGTGTGAGAGTCAAGGCTCGCCGTGCCGATCCCGGGGCCATAACACTGTTTGGTCTGCCAGACAAGGGCCCTGTGGAGGAATGCGACGACGGAATCCGCGGCCCGCGGGCGGACGTCCGGGCGGCCGGTTCCGCGAAGACTCGATGTCGTCCCCCGCCACGTCGAAGTCGTCACCGAGGAGCACCGTGAAGCCCCCGTCCACCGCAACGTTGTCCCGCCGAGCCCTGCTGCTCGGGCTGGTCGCCACCCCCATCGTGCTGTCTGCGGGATGCGGTCGCGGACAGTCGAACCCGACCGGCGATGCGGCCACGAGCGGCAGCGCCACCGGTGGCCGCCGGCCACTGCCGGTGCCGCCCCTCGCCAAATCCACCGTCGACTCGTCCGGGGTCCGGCACTTCACCCTCACCGCCGCCGCGGGCACCACCGAGATGCTTCCCGGAACCTCCACGCCGACCTGGGGATTCAATGGTCCGGTGCTCGGCCCGACGATCCGGGCCCGGCGCGGCGAGACGGTCGCGTTCGACATCACCAACGACCTGCCGGAGGCGACGACCGTGCACTGGCACGGGGTGCACGTCCCGGCCCGATTCGACGGCGGACCACACCAGACGATCGAGCCCGGTGCGCGCTGGGAACCGACGTGGACGGTGAACCAGCCGGCGGCGACCCTCTGGTACCACCCGCACCCGCACGGCTCCACCGAGAAGCACGCCTACCGTGGTCTGGCCGGGCTGTTCGTGGTCGACGACGACGAGGCTGATGCCCTCGACCTGCCGAAAACCTATGGTGTCGACGACATCCCATTGATCATCCAGGACCGCCGGTTCACCGCCGACGGCGCGCTCGACGAGTCCGACCCCACCGACGTCGGACTGCTCGGCGACACGATCGTCACGAACGGGATCGCCGGTGCCCACCTGAAGGTGGGCACCGAGAAGGTGCGACTGCGGATCCTCAACGGGTCCGGCGGCCGGATGTACAACCTCGGGTTCGCCGACAACCGCGAGTTCGCGATGATCGCGAGCGACGGCGGCCTGCTAGCGAAGCCGGCGACCATGACGCGGATCGCACTGAGCCCCGGTGAGCGCGCGGAGATCGTGGTCGCGACCGGCGAAAGTCCGGTGCTGCTGCGCGCGTTCGCGTTCGACGACCACGCCGGGGTGGCCGCCGGCGAGGCCGCGAAGTTCGGTCTCGCCGACATCTTCGACATCCTCGAACTGCGCCCCGCCGCGAACCCGGGCCGGTCCGCCGCACTGCCGACGACGCTCGCGACCCTCCCCCGACTCGACCCGTCGGCCGCCGCCGCGCAGCGCCGCTTCGAGTTGCGGTGGTTCATGATCAACGGCGAGCGGATGGACATGAACCGCATCGACTTCACCCCCACCGTGGACAGCACCGAGATCTGGACCGTCCGCAATGTCGACAACTGGCCACACAACTTCCACGTCCACGACACCCAGTTCCGGATCCTCGACATCGACGGGGCGGCGCCGCCGCCGGAACTGTCCGGCTGGAAGGACACCGTGTACGCGCGGCCCGGCGCCACGATCCGGTTGACGCTGCGGTTCAGCGAGTACGCCGACCCGACCTACCCGTACATGTACCACTGCCATCTGATGCTGCACGAGGACCAGGGCATGATGGGCCAGTTCCTCGTTCTCGAACCCGGCCAGCGCCCGGCGCCGATGCCGATGGCCATGCCCCCCATGCAGATGGGCGCGGGCGGGCACGGCGGCCACGGCGGTTAGCGCGCACCGCCCTTGTGCGAGAAGATCGCCAGCCGCACCCGGTTGTCGCAGCCGGTCTTGTCCATCAGGTTCGCGACGTGTGTCTTCACTGTGGTGACGCCGAGGTGCAGGCAGTCGGCGATCTCCTGGTTGCCGAGTCCCTCGCCGACGAGTGCGAGTACCTCGCGTTCCCGCTCGGTCAACCGCACCGCAGGCAGCTCCGATCCCGCCGCCGGGCCGGTGTCGACCGCGCGAGCGACCACACGCCGCAGCACTGTCGGCGAGAACGGCATGTCTCCGTCCACCGTGCGACGGACCGCTCCGAGCAGGTCCGCCGGCGCGGTGTCCTTGACCAGGAAGCCCGCCGCACCCGCGGCGAGCGCGGGATAGAGGTGATCGTCGTCGTCGAAGGTGGTGAGCACCAACACCTTCGACCCGGGTCCCGACGCGTGGATCTGGCGGGTCGCCTCGATCCCGTCGAGCCCCGGCATTCTCAGGTCCATCAGGACCAGGTCCGGCGCCAGCTCCGCGCAGAGCCGGACGGCCTCGGCGCCGTTCGATGCCTCACCGACGACCTCGAGGTCGTCGGTGGACTCGCACAGCATCCTCAGACCAGCCCGGACGAGTCGCTGGTCGTCGGCGATCACGAGCCGGATCATCGGTCGCCGCCCGCGCTCGCGCGCTCGTGGGCGGGCGCGACCGCCACCTCCGGCAACCAGGCGTCCACTTCCCAGCGGGAGCCGGTGGCGCCCACGTCGAGCGTTCCGCCCGCGAGTTCGACCCGCTCGCCCATCCCGAGGATGCCGTGCCCGTCCGGGTTCGACGCTTCATCACCGCGCGCGGTGCTCGTGATCCGCACGGCGATTCCTGCGCTCCGGCGCAGTACGGCCAGGTGCACCTCGCCGGCCGGGTCCCCGTGTTTCATCACGTTGGTCAGCGCCTCCTGCACCACCCGCAGCAGGGTCAGCCGCCCGATCGCGTCCAGTCGACCGAAATCGGGGTCCACCTCCGTGCTGACCACGAAGCCGGCCGCACGGGTTCGCTCGACGGCGGCGTCGACCTCGGTCCGCACCGCGTCCGATTCGACGAGCGCGACCTCACCGAGCGCCGGATCACGCAGCGCCACCAGCAGTCTGCGGATGTCGGACAATGCATCGGAGGCGGTGGCGTGTACGTCGTCGAGCACATCCTGGACGCGCGGGTCGGCATCGGCGAGCACGTGCCGGGCCACCCCGATCCGGAGCACGATCGAGGCCATGTGGTGCGCGACGAGGTCGTGCAGTTCGCGTGCCACCGCGTTGCGTTCGACCACCCGCGCGTGCACCGCCGCCTGCTGTCGGCGCGCCTCGGCCGCGGCCGCCTGCGCGCGGTAGGTCGTCGCGAGGTCGCGCTGTGCGCGCAGGTACAGCCCGAGCAGCAGCGGAAGACCCACGTATGCCGCCGTCTCGACAGCCGTAGCCGCTCGCCAGAAGACCGAGTAGCTGTCGAACCAGAGCCCGGCCAGCACCGCGAGCGCCCAGCACACGGCGGCAGTGACGACGGGTCCAGCCTTTCGTTCACGCATCGTGACCTCGGTCAACGCGATCGCACCCAGGTACGGGACGAGTCCCGACAACCCCCACGAGTGCGCCGCGAACATCGGTACCGCCAGCCCGGAGATCGCGACTGACGCCGGCAGCGGCCACCGGTCGCCCACCAGGAACACCGCCGCGGCGGCCAACCCGAGCAACCAGTAACTCAGCGGTACCCGGTACTCACCCGGATACGTACTCGCCAGCAGCAGAATCGGCACCAGGACCAGCGGCGCGCAGCGCACCAGCAGTCGCGGGTTGCGGGGCGCGCGGATTGCGGTCACCACCCCACGGTAGGTGACGCCCAGTCCGGGAACCTCCTGCTCAGGGAGGAGACAGTGCGGTTTCACCATCGCCAAGCAATGCAATGGCAAAGTTCTCGACCTGTCGCGCGCGAATTTCACGATACGTCTCCATAATTGTCGCGCAGAACGCGCAATTCACGACGAACAGGAGTCGACAATGTCGATTGATCGACACAGTTGTCGCTACCAAAGGCATCACGCTCGCAGGCCTGGCATTCGCGCCGGGACGGTGTGACGTGGGCGTTCCACGGCAGCGCCTTCAATTACGACAAATCGGCAAATTCGCGTGTTCGCCGGCCGCCTTCTTCCACGATCCGCCGATGAATATGGTCTGCGCGTTGCCGCCGATCCCCATCGGCGACGTCGTTCAATCTCTAACCTGATATTTCCGCAAGGCTGAACTAATTCCGCAAGTCTGAAAACACGGCGGCCGTCGCGCGGCGCCACAATCGAGGAGGCCCACTTGAAAAGTTGGATGATGATCGCGGTACTCGCCGGTGCACTGGCAACCGGCGCGGGGTGTTCGAGCAACACATCCTCCGACACCTCCACCACAACGAAACCGGCAGCTACAACGACCGCCGTCAGCAGCGCGCCGACCCCGGCCGCCAGTCCGGTGGTCCCGACAGACAATTCGGGTGAGTCGTCAAACAACCAACACGCCAATGCACCGGCACCGGCACCGGCACCGGCACCGGCACCCAACAACCAGGGCGACCGGGGTGCTGACGGGTCGACCGGCAACAACCTGACGAAGCAATACTGCGCCCAGAACCAGGACCCCGGATGCCCCGCCGGCAGCTACGTGGGCGCCAACGCCATTCCGAACCCCAATGGCGACGGCACCTACGTTCCGTGCGAGGGCACGATCTGCACCAACCCTAACCACGGCGCCGGGACCGACCCCAAGGACAACGGCGGCGTCACCAGTAGCAACACGGACGGGAACGCACAGGGGAAGGTTGCCGGGGCCCCCTGCGAGAACGGCGGAACGTGGGTCCACCTCGAGGACGGAAACGCCGCCCATTACGGCACCGAATGGATGTGTCAGCACTGAGCCGGACCCGCATCGGCGCCAACGCATGATCTGAGGAGCCGGCTCGGTGTCGGGCGGTGAGATTGATTCTCACCACCCGAGATCGGGCCGGTTCCGGCGTCTGGGGCCGGTCGGAGCTCGACCGTGACCGCCGTCACTTGCGACGAACACTCGACTTCACTTCTTACTCCGGAGTAAGATAACGACCGTCCAAGACCGAACACCGAGAAACTGGTGATCATGAGCAAGCAAGACAGCGTTGTGAAATCGAACGGTGCGACGCGCAAGCCCCGCGACACCTCGGCGGTCGGCCTCAACCCGGTCAAGCGGGACGCGATGGGTGCTGCCATGCGCGTGCTGACCAGGATCACCGGGTCGGAGCTCGCCGAGAAGTACAACCTGCGTCAGACCATCGACCGGGTCACCTACGAGGGCACCAAGACCGGCTTCAAGACCCTCGGCGCGGCCACCCGCACCTTCACGAAGGTCACCGGCGGCGGCAAGCCCAAGCGTCTGCCCGACGGCGCGAGCAAGAACGCCGACTACTTCGACCTCACCCCCACCGACGAGCAGCAGATGATCACCTCGACCGTGCGCGACTTCGCGGCGGAGATCCTGCGCCCGGCCGCCCACGACGCCGACGAGGCCGCCGCCGCGCCCGCCGACCTCACCAAGCGGGCCGCCGAGCTGGGCATCACCCTGATCAACGTCCCGGAGGAGCTCGACGGCGCCGCCTCCGAGCGCGGTGCGGTCACCAACTCACTCGTCGCCGAGGCCCTCGCGCACGGCGACATGGGCCTGGCCCTGCCGATCCTCGCGCCCAGCGGCGTCGCGGTCGCACTGACGCAGTGGGGCACCGACGGCCAGCAGAAGACCTACCTGCCGGCGTTCACCGGCGAGCAGGTCCCGAACGCCGCAGTCGTGGTGAACGAGCCGCGCGCGCTGTTCGACCCGTTCGCGTTGCAGACCAAGGCCGTTCGCTCCCCCAGCGGGTACAAGCTCAACGGCGTCAAGTCGCTGGTGCCCGCGGCCGCGGCGTCGGAACTCTTCCTCGTCGCCGCCGAGCTGGACGGCAAGCCTGCCTTCTTCATCGTCGAGTCCGACGCCAAGGGACTTGTGGTGGAAGCGGATCCGAGCATGGGTCTGCGCGCCGCCGGACTCGGCCGGCTGATCCTGACCGACGTCGCGGTGCCGGAATCGGCGATCCTCGGTGACGGCGACGCCGACCAGCGTGCCGCGGACTACGCCGACGCGATCCGCCTCGCCCGCCTCGGCTGGGCCTCGATGGCGGTCGGCACCGGTCAGGCCGTGCTGGACTACGTGATCCCCTACGTCAACGAGCGCGAAGCGTTCGGCGAGCCGATCAGCCACCGCCAGGCGGTCGCGTTCATGGTGGCGAACATCGCCATCGAACTCGACGGCCTGCGACTGGTGACGCTGCGTGGCGCCTCCCGCGCCGAGCAGGGCCTGTCCTTCGCCCGCGAGTCCGCGCTGGCTCGAAAGCTGGCGTCCGAGAAGGGCATGCAGATCGGCCTCGACGGAGTGCAGCTGCTCGGTGGCCACGGCTTCACCAAGGAGCACCCGGTCGAGCGCTGGTACCGCGACCTCCGCGCCATCGGCGTTGCCGAAGGCATCGTCCTCATCTGACGCCGCTGCTGTCCACTAGGAGACATTGTGATCAATCTCGAACTCCCCAAGAAGCTCAAGGCGTCCGCAAACCAGGCGCATCAGGTCGCGGCGCAGATCATGCGCCCGGTCTCGCGTAAGTACGACCTCGCCGAGCACGAGTACCCCGTCGAACTCGACACCATGGCCGCCATGGTCGAGGGCCTCAACGACTCCGGCACCGGCGCCTCCGGCGCGGCCCTCGGCCGCGGTGACGCCCCGTCCGTCATCGGCAACGCCAACGGCGGCAACATGGCCTCGTTGATGAACGTCATCGAAACCTGCTGGGGCGACGTCGGACTCACGCTGTCGATCCCGTACCAGGGCCTCGGCAACTCCGCGATCGCGGCGGTCGCCACCGACGAGCAGCTCGAGCGCTTCGGCAAGGTGTGGGCCTCGATGGCCATCACCGAGCCCAGCTTCGGCTCCGACTCCGCCGCCGTGACCACCACCGCGGTCCTCGACGGCGACGAGTACGTGCTCAACGGCGAGAAGATCTTCGTCACCGCGGGCGAGCGCTCCACCCACATCGTCGTGTGGGCGAGCGTCGACAAGACCAAGGGCCGCGCCGCGATCAAGTCGTTCGTGGTACCCCGCGACGCACCGGGCCTGTCGGTGGCCCGGCTCGAGCACAAGCTCGGCATCAAGGCCTCCGACACCGCCGTGCTGCTGCTGCAGGACTGCCGGATCCCGAAGGACAACATCCTCGGAAGCCCGGAAGTCAACGTCGAGAAGGGTTTTGCCGGGGTCATGCAGACCTTCGACAACACCCGTCCGATCGTGGCGGGCATGGCCGTCGGCCTGGGCCGGGCCGCGCTCGAGGAACTGCGTGCGGTGCTCACCGACGCCGGTGTCGAGATCTCCTACGACACCCCGGCCTACAACCAGCATGCTGCGGCCGCGGAATTCCTTCAGCTCGAAGCCGACTGGGAGGCTGCGTACCTGCTCTCGCTGCGCGCCACCTGGATGGCCGACAACAAGCAGCCGAACTCACTCGAGGCCTCGATGTCGAAGGCCAAGGCCGGCCGCACCGGTACCGCAGTCTCGCTCAAGGCCGTCGAACTGGCCGGCACCTACGGCTACTCGCAGCGGCCACTGCTCGAGAAGTGGGCCCGCGACAGCAAGATCCTCGACATCTTCGAGGGCACGCAGCAGATCCAGCAGCTGATCATCGCTCGTCGCCTGCTCGGCAAGTCGTCGGCTCAGCTGAAGTAGACCGAACGCCGAGACAGACGGAAGGGCATCGCCGCGGCGGTGCCCTTCAGTCTGTCGGCAAACCCTGTCGCGCGCACCCCACCCCGCACTAGGCTTGCGGCCGAAGGTCCCGAGCCGTTCCGCAGGGGGGAAGCGATGCCAGGCGTACTGACCAAGGTCACCGACACTGTCGGCGCGGCGCGGGTGATGATCCGCTCCGGACTCGTGCCGTTCCCCCGCCTCGACCGGGGCCTGGCCTCGATTCGCGCGGTCGGCAAGTACGGCCCCTTCGCCGGCGCGATCCACGCGCACGCCGCGCACGGACTCGACGCCGTCGCGATCGTCGACGAGCGCGGCCAGCTCACCTACACCGACCTCGAGCAGCAGTCCAACGCCCTGGTGCGCGCCTGGTCCGCGGACGGCATCACCCCGGGCTCGGTGATGGGCGCGATGTGCCGCAACCACCGTGGACTGGTACTCACCATGCTCGCCGCCGCCAAGCTCGGCGCGAAACTGGTGCTGATGAACACCGGGTTCGCCCCGCCCCAACTCGTGGACGTCGCCGCCCGCGAACAGGTCGGCGCGTTCGTCTACGACGAGGAGTTCGAGGCGGTCGCGGCAGCGCTGCCGCCCGAAGTCCGGCTGTACCTGTCCTGGGGCGAGGACTCGTCCGGTCGCGCAGCCAACCTCGACGACCTCCGCGCGGGCAGGCGCACCGATGCGGTTCCGGTTCCGGCAGTGTACGGAAGCTTCGTGCTCCTGACCTCCGGCACCACCGGAACGCCGAAGGGCGCTCCGCGCGAACACACTTCACCACTCGCCTCGGCCCAGTTCCTCGACCGGGTGCCGCTGCGACGCGCCCAGACCATGGTCATGGCAGCTCCCGCCTTCCACGGCACCGGGCTGTCGCAGTTCGCCCTCGCGCTCGCGCTCGGTCAGACCGTCGTGATGCAGCGACGGTTCGACCCCGAGCAGGCGCTCGCGCTCACCGCCGACAACCGGGCCGACGTCCTCGTGGTCGTCCCGACCATGTTGCAGCGGATCATCGACCTCGGCCCCGAGATCCTGCCCCGCTACGACACCACCAACCTCAAGGTGATCTTCGCGGCCGGGTCGGCCTTGTCCCCCGACCTCTGCCGGCGGACCACCGAGACCTTCGGGCACGTACTGCACAACCTCTACGGGTCGACCGAGGTCGCGGTCGCGACGGTTGCGACGCCCGCCGACCTCGCCCGCGCGCCCGGCACCGCAGGCCGCGCCCCGGTCACCTGCCGCGTCGAACTGTTCGACGACACCGGCACCCGCATCACCGAACCCGGGGTGGTCGGCCGGATCTTCGTCTCCAGCGGGCTCAGCTTCAACGGCTACACCGACGGTCGCGACAAGGAGCGCATCGACGGCCTGCTCTCCACCGGCGACGTCGGACACTTCGACCGCGACGGACTGCTGTTCGTGGACGGTCGCGACGACGACATGATCGTCTCCGGCGGCGAGAACGTCTACCCCCTCGAGGTCGAGAACCTGCTCGCCGATCGACCGGACGTGTTGGACGCCGCGGTGATCGGGGTGGAGGACGCCGAGTTCGGCCACCGGCTGAGAGCTTTCGTCGTCGCCGCCCCCGACGCCACACACGACGCTCAGGCCCTGCAGTCCTACGTCAAGGAGCACCTGGCCCGGTACAAGGTGCCCCGCGACATCGTCTTCCTCGACGAGTTGCCACGCAACGCGACCGGGAAGTTGCTGCGCCGGGTCCTCGCCGAGATGGACTGACGCGGAGTCGGATCAGCGCGCCGCCACCGCGTCCGCGACGTCCTCGTCGATCAGGCTCGCACTGATCGCCGCGCCCGCATTCACTCCCGCCGCGGCCGCGACGATCACCTGCGCGCGCAGGTCGGCGACATTGCCCGCGACCCACACGCCGGGCACCGCGGTGGCGCCGGTGGGATCGGCCGCAACGTAGGTGCCGATGACCTCGCCCGCCATCACCTGCTCGGTCGGCTCCAGACCCAGGCTCGTGAGCACCTCGGACCGCGCTGTGAAGCGAGGCGCGACCACCACGGCCTGGCGGGCGACCAGTTCGCCGGTCGTCATACGGACCCCGGCCAGCCGGTCGTCCGCCACCTCGAGGCCCGCGACTTCGCCTGGAACGACAGTGATCCCGCGTGCCGACAGCTGCTTGCGCTCGGCGTCGGTCGGCTCCGGCGCGGTGTGGGCGAACAGCGTCACGTCCGCGCTCCACTGCCGCCACATCAGGGCCTGGTGTACCGCGAAGGCACCGGTACCGAGCACACCGATCGCCTGGTCCCGCACCTCCCAACCGTGGCAGTAGGGGCAGTGCAGCACGTCGCGACCCCACCGCTGCGCCACACCGGGGATGTCGGGCAACTCGTCCACCAGGCCGGTGGTCACGAGCAGACGGCGCGCCAGGACCGATCCCCCGGTGTCGAGCACGACGCGGAACCCGTCCGCGCCCGCCGGCTGCGCCGCCACGACCGTGCCAGCGACGATCTCGCCTCCGTAGCCGGCCACCTCGGCCCGCCCGGCCGCGATCAGGTCGGCGGGCGGCGTGCCCTCCCTCGCCAGGTAGTTGTGCACGTGCCCGGCGGGCGCGTTGCGCGGCTCGCCGGCGTCGACCACCAGCACCGAGCGTCGCGCCCGCGCCAGGGTCAGTGCTCCGCTGAGCCCCGCCGATCCGCCGCCGACGACCACCACGTCGTACTTCTCGTTCACTGCGTCACCCTTCACTCGTACCGATGCTCACTCGACTGTCCACCCCCGCTGGCGGTCTTGACAAGAAACCTTGCCGAGACGGCAAAATGGTGGGATGAGCGAGGACCTACCCGACCTCGATGGCGTGCTCGACGCGGTCGGCCCGCGACTGCGCGCCGTACGACGGCAACGCGGCGCGACGTTGGCCCAGGTGTCCGAGTCGACCGGAATCTCGGTCAGCACGCTGTCCCGGCTCGAGTCCGGCCGCCGCCGCCCCACCCTCGAACTCCTGCTGCTGCTCGCCCGGGCCCACCAGCTCCCCCTGGACGAACTGGTGGGCGCGCCCGAGACCGGCGACCCGCGCATCCACCGACGTCCGATCACCCGCAACGGCGTCACCATCATCCCGTTGACCCGACGCCCCGGCGGGGTGCAGGCCTTCAAACACGTCATTCCCGCGCACTGGCCGCCAGGCGAGCCCCGACTGCAGACGCACGAGGGATTCGAATGGCTCTACGTACTCTCGGGCCGGCTCCGCCTGCTCCTCGGCGAGCACGACGTCGTCCTGACGCCGGGTGAGGTCGCGGAGTTCGACACCCACATCCCGCACTGGTTCGGCAACCCGTCCGACGAACCCAGCGAGATTCTCAGCCTCTTCGGCCCTCAGGGTGAGCGTGCGCACGTGCGCGCAACGCACGGTTGATCCGTCGCCACAAACGACGAAAGCCCGGTCCGAAGACCGGGCTTTCGTTCTGTGGTAGCGGGGACAGGATTTGAACCTGCGACCTCTGGGTTATGAGCCCAGCGAGCTACCGAGCTGCTCCACCCCGCGCTGCAAGAACTACTCTACACGAACTTTCGAGCGCCCCCGACCACCTGACGCCGCGGCAGACGGAAGCGCCCAAGTTCCACCCCCCATGGTGGGGGGGTCTTCCACCCTTGGGGGCGTTCTCTGCACTCGCCGTCCGCGGAAGGCTTTGCTACGTCCGCACATCGCGGAATCCCGAACATTCGTGAGGAGCACCGCATGTCCACCACCAAGACCCGCGTCCACACCGCAGCCGGACTGGGAGTCGGGATCGCCCTCGGCCTGGGTGCGCTCGTCGCGCAGAGCGCAGTCGCCAGTGCCACGGCTGTCGACACGGCCGATCGCATCGGCTGCGCCAACGCGTGGCCCGCCGTGGCCTGCGACTCGCAGTCGGACGTGCCCCCGCCCGTCTCCCTGTACGACTCTCCGGGGACATCCCTGTACGACTCCCCGGCGACGCCCCTGTACAACTCCCCGGACCTGTACAACGACCCGGACACCATCCTGTACGGACCCGGCGGTATCTACCTGTACAACTGACTCCCCCGGTCCGGTCGTCACTCCGTGACTGCGCGCCGAACCCTGACCCAGAAACGACGAAAGCCCGGTCCGAAGACCGGGCTTTCGTTCTGTGGTAGCGGGGACAGGATTTGAACCTGCGACCTCTGGGTTATGAGCCCAGCGAGCTACCGAGCTGCTCCACCCCGCGCTGCATGAACGAAGTTACACGAGCGTCTGAACGAAACACAAATCGCGAGACTTTCGTGCGCGCACCGCCCCCAGGCGAGGTCGCAGTTGTGACCGGGGGCACAAATTTGCGGTGATCCCCGGCACAATAACGGACCGGTAACGAACCGGTGGACAACCTACAACAATCCCGACTGACCTGGCCGAACATCGGAATTCTGGGGAACCGGCGGCCATTCGGGGCCGCCGATCGACGATGTGACCGCCCCAAAGTTGTTGCGTACGGTCGCAATCGGCCCGAAACGACCGGGCCCAGCCGACCCGCCGCTGCACCACTCTGCCCCGCGGGATCGGAACCCCGAAACCTTCGAGGGGCAGGGACGGAAGCGCCGATTTCGCACGCCGGGCGATGGAGAGAATTCGACCCGCCCAGGCCGGCCCCGTCAGCAAGCGCGGAGAGGATTCACCCGCATGACCACTCGCAAGATGACCACGCGTGCGCTCGGTTGGGCCGCCGTCACCGGCGCCCTCGTCGCAGTCCCCTTCGGCCTCGCTTCCGGAACCGCCTCCGCTGCCACCCACAACTGGGACGGCGTCGCACAGTGCGAGAGCGGCGGCAACTGGTCGACCAACACCGGCAACGGCTACTACGGCGGCCTCCAGTTCTCCCAGAGCACCTGGACCGCCAACGGCGGCTCCGGCTCCCCGCACGGCGCGTCCAAGGCCGAGCAGATCCGCGTCGCTGAGAACACCCTCGCGAGCCAGGGTGCCGGTGCCTGGCCCGTGTGCGGCCAGTACCTCAGTGCCGGCACCTCCGAGGAAGCCGCACCGGCACCCGAGCCCACCCCGGCACCGGCACCGGCCCCGGCTCCCGCACCCGCCCCCGCTGCGCCCGCCGCCCCGGTCCTGCCCGCCAACTTCCCGGCGCCGTCCGCGGACCAGGTCAAGCAGGCCACCGACACCGCCGTCACGACCGCCAAGCAGTACGGCTACGGCGACCAGGTGCAGCAGCTGCTCGATCACAACAGCGTCTTCCTGGCCAGCCTCACCCGCTGACCCGAGACAACGAGTGGGGCCCTGCCATCCGAATCATCGGACGGCAGGGCCCCACTCGTTGTCGACTGTTACTTCGGCAGCGCCTGGTACGCCGCGACCGCCTTCTGCAGGCGATCGAGTGCCGCACCGTACGCATTGAAGTCGCCGCTCTGCTGCGCCGACTTCAATGCCGTCAGCGAGGCATCCACCTCGGCCAGCGCCTTGCCCACGTCAGCGGACGGAGCGGGCGCCGGCACCGGGATCGGCGGCGCTGTTCCACTCGGCGGCGAGGTCGCCTGACCCTGCTCGCCCTGCGCGGGTGGCGTGGCCACCGCGCTCGGCGCAGTCGCCAACGCTCCGACGGCCGGAGTGAACACCTGACTCAAGGCCTCCGCGAGCGTCGGCGCGTACCCGACCCGAATGCCCGTGCTGTCGCTGAAGCTCACCAGCACACTGGTCAACTGCGGGAACGCGTTCGCCGAATTCCGTTGCGTGTACAGCGGTTCGACGTAGAGAATCCCGCCGTTCTCGACAGGCAGCGTGAGCAGGTTGCCGTACTGCACCTTGTTGGACTGTTTGAGCAGCGACAGCGCGCTCGCCACCCGCGAGTTCGACGTCATCGACGACTGCGCCTGCTGCGGACCCTGGGTCTGGGTGTCCGTCGGCAACTGCAGGACCGTGAACTTGCCGTAATCCGTCGGATCCGAGTTCACCGAGATGTACGCCGAGAGCAGCTCTCGGTTGTAGCCGACCATCGGACTGGTCAGCCGGAACTCCGGCTTCGCCGTCTCCTGGTTACCCAGCAGCACGTAGTACGGCGGCTGGTTCTTGTCCGTCTCGATCGTCGGATCGCTGGGCACCGACCAGAAGGCGTTGTTGGTGAAGAACTCGTTGGGATCGTCGACGTGGTACTTCGCCAACATCTCCCGCTGCACCTTGAACAGGTCCTCCGGGTACCGGAAATGCGCGCGCAGGTCGTCGGTGATCGCACTCTTCGGCTGGACCGTGCCGGGGAACACGCCCATCCACGCCTTGAGCACCGGGTCCTTGTCGTCGACCTGGTACAGGGTCACCGTGCCGTCGTACGCATCGACGGTGGCCTTCACCGAGTTCCGGATGTACGAGACCTCCTTCTTCGGCAGCAGTCGACCCGTGTTTGCGTCCACGCTGTCGGTCACCAGACCCTCGAGCGAGCTGCGCTGCGCGTACGGATAGGTGTCCAGCGTCGTGTACGCGTCGACGATCCACTGCATCTTGCCGTCGACGACCGCGGGATAGACCGTCCCGTCGGTGGTCAGCCACGGAGCCACCTTGCTCACCCGGTCGCGGGGATCCCGGTTGTAGATGATCTTCGAATCGGATCCGATCGCTCCGGAGAACAGGATGTTGCGTTCGGTGTACTTCGCCGCGAACGCAAGGCGGTTGAACCAATTCGAAATCGACACGCCGCCCGCGCCGGTGTAGGTGTACTTCGAGTCGTCCGTGTCGTATTCACGCGGGGCACTACCGGCGGCGCCGACGATCGCGTAGTCGGCATCCGACTTGGCGATCACCTCACCGAAGTAGATACGCGGATTATCCACGCGCAGTGCGGGTTCGGTGGGCTGGGTCTTGAGGTCGCTGACGCTGTAGATGGGGTACCCGCCCGTGGCGTTCTGGCTCTCACCCTCCACTGCGGTGACCTGGTTGGCGGGCGCGGCGACGAAACCGTTGCCGTGGGTGTAGACCGTGTGCCGGTTGATCCAGTCGGTCTGGTTGCCGCTGAGATTCGACGGTGACAGCTCACGCGCGGCCACCACGAAGTCACGCAGCTGCCCGTTCATGCTGTAGCGGTCCACATTGAGACTCGGTGGGAACGCGTAGAAGTTCTTCAACTGCTGCTGCGCGGTGAACGTGGGCGAGAGGATGTTCGGGTCGAGCAACCGGGTGTTCGCGATCGTCGTGACGTCAGCGGGCACGTCCTGCGGCTGCTTCTTGCCGATGCCGGGATAGTCGACGTACTGCACCTGGTCGTTGGTGATCCCGTACGCCTCGCGCGTCGCCTGAATGTTGCGCTCGATGTACGGCGCCTCCTTCTGGGCCGCGTTCGGCTTGACCGAGAACTGCTCGACCACCAGCGGATACACCGCACCGACGAGGATCGAGGACAGCACCAGCAGTGCCGTGGCCATCGCCGGGATCCGCATGTCGCGCAGGAATATTGCCGCGAAGAACGCCAGCGCGCAGATCACCGCGATCGCGAGCAGGATCAGCTTCGCAGGCAGCACCGCGTTGATGTCGGTGAAACTGCCGCCGGTGAAGGTCGGTTCCTTGCGGCTGCTCGAGAGCAACGAGTACCGGTCCAACCAGTAGGCCACCGCCTTCAACAAGACGAAGGTGCCGGCCAGAACCGCCAACTGGACCCGTGCGGCACGAGTGAGGGCGCCATCACGTCCGGTCAGCCGCAGGCCGCCGAAGATGTAGTGCGTCACCAGGTTCGCGAGGAAGGCGATGACGACCGCGACGAAGAGCCAGTTCAGCACCAGGCGGTAGAACGGCAGGTCGAACGTGTAGAAACCGATGTCGAGACCGAACTGCGGATCCTTCACTCCGAACGATCCACCGTGCAGGAACAACTGCACGGCAACCCAGTTCGACTGCGCGACCAGACCGGCGAGCACACCGATGACGGCGGGCACCACAATGCCGAACAGTCGCAGCCGACCCATCACCGTGGTGCGGTACCGCGCGATCGGGTCGTTCGGTCCGGCCACCGGGACGAACACCGGACGGGACCGGTAGGCGAGGAACATCGCGAGGAACACCGCGCCGCCGACGATCAGTCCGACCACCAGGAACAGCAGCAGTCGGGTGAAGAGGACGGTGGTGAAGACGTTGCGGAACTTGACCTCGCCGAACCACAACCAGTTCGTGTACGCGTCGATCAGGCGAGGCCCGATCAGCAGCAGCGCCGCCGCGACGAGCGCCAGTACCAACAACACTCGGCTCCGTTTGGACAACGACGGTAGACCGGTGGGGGGCCGCATGCCCACGTGCCACACTCCCGTGAGTCGGGCGGCGCACAGGGCGACCGCGTGGTGTTTTGTCCCACTCTACGCAGCTTCGCCATGCGAGCAGTGGCGTCGTCCGAGTTGCCCGAGTGCGAGGATGGACCCGTGAGCGATTTCGATGGCGAGTACCGCAGCCCGGCCGATCTGTCCCCCGACGCACTGCCCCGGTGCGTACACGAAGTGGCCGACTATGCCGACGCGGGCGGCTGGGGCCAGCCCCCGCAGATGTTCGCCCTCGTTCCCACCGCGATCCTGGCGGCCGCCGAGCCCGACCTGCTCGACCAGCTCGAGGAGGGCGCCGAGCTGACCCCGGTCGAGCAGGAACCGTTCCCCGAGGACGTCGGCGGCGGCTCCCCCGCTCTCGACGAGTTCCTCTCGACCACCAGCTGGCCGGCCGAGGTGGCCGGCTGTGTGCTGGTCCAGGAAATCGTGGTGCTGCCGCCGACCGCCGAGTCGGACCTGGACAGCGCGGTCGCACCGGTGATCACCGATCAGCATGCCGCCGACGAGGTGGCCCGGGCCACCGCTCAGGCTCACCCCGAACGTCGCGACGCCCGGCTGATCGCCGCGGTCCTGCGCGACGGACCGTCCGCCTGTGTGTTGCAGCTCATGCCGACCGACGACGATCCCGACGCCGAGCCGGAGTTGCTGACCTACGAGGACCTGGCTCCGAACCTGATCAACGCGCTGTACGCCACGTTCGACGCGCCCGACGACTACTGACCGCCGTCAGCAGGCGGGCGCGTCACCGCCGGCGTTCAGCGACTCCAGCGCGTGCACGGCGCCGTCGAGGTTCTCGACCTTGACCAGTCGCAGTCCGTCCGGGGTCCGCTGCTTGGCCTCGTCGCAGTTCCGGGCCGGCACCAGGAAGGTGGTCGCGCCGGCGTCGCGGGCCGCGATGAGCTTGTAGGGGATGCCACCGATCGGACCGACGTCGCCGTCGGAGTCGATGGTGCCGGTGCCCGCGACGAACTGCCCGCCGTTGAGCTCCCCCGTGGACAGCTTGTCGATCACCGCGAGGGTGAACATCAGCCCGGCCGACGGCCCGCCGACCTCCGCGAGATTGAAGTTCACGGTGAAGGGGACGTCGGGTCGTTCGGTCGGTGTGATCCCCAGGTAGCCCTTTGCCGGGGATCCCGGGCGTGCCCCGAGCGCGACGGGCACCGTCACGTCCTGGCCGTCACGCTTGACGACGACGCTCACCTCCGTGCCCGGTGCGAGCTCGGCGACCGCGCGCTGCACGTCGCCGACGGTCCGCACGGGCGCCCCGTTGATGCTCACCAGCTGATCACCGGCGCGCAGCGCGTCCTTCGACGGACCGTCCGGGCTCACCTCGGACACCTCGAGGATCACCGGCTTGTTCAGGAAATGCAGTGCGGCGAGCTCCGCGGACTGCTCGGACTGCTGGAAGTCCGCCTGATTCTCCTGTTTGACCTCGTCCCGGCTCTTGTCGGCCGGGTAGACCTCCTCGCGGGGACGGAGGCCGTGGTCGCCGCTTAGCCAGAACCCGAACGCCTCGAAGATGTTCAGTCCGTCGCGGACCGAGACCGTGGTCATGTTGAGGTTGCCCGAGGTCGGGTCCAGTTCGGTGCCCTCGATGTCGACCACCGGCTTGTCGTCGACGTCGCCGAGAGTGTTGAACGTCGGACCCGGGCCCAGCGCCACGAACGGCACCGTGACCCACATTCCGACCAGAAGCAGCGCCACGACCGGCACCAGCGCCGCGACCAGGGTCACCATCCGTCGATTCACCCGGTCCAGGGTAGAGGGCGGTCGGCGGCGGTCATGTTCGCCCTCGGCGTGATTTCCGCGGTCACTTCACGGGGCAGCGCCTTGTACCGTTGAGATATGAGCAATCTGCCGTTTGGTTTCTCGAACTCCGACGACGACAAGGATCCCGACAAGGATCGGTCCGGCGGCGACCCGACCGGTCCCGGCGGCATGCCGTTCGGATTCAACCCCGAGGGCTTCGACCCGGCGCAGCTCGGCCAGATGCTCACCCAGTTCGGCCAGATGCTCAGCGGCATGGGCAGCGCGATGGGGCCCGGCGGCTCGACCGGCCCGGTCAACTACGACGTGGCCAAGAAGCTCGCCCTGCAGCAACTGGGCACCGTCCCCCCCGTCCCCAGCGGTACCGCAGCGGCCGTCGCCGATGCCGCGCACCTCGCCGAACTGTGGCTCGACGGGTCGACGACGCTGCCCGCAGGCGCCACCCGCACGGTCGCCTGGACGGCGGCCGAATGGCTCGACAACACCCTCGACACCTGGAAGCGGCTGTGCGATCCGGTCGCCGAGCAGGTCTCCGGAATGTGGGTGTCCGGACTTCCCGAGGAGGCCCGCCAGATGGCCGGGCCGATGCTCGGCATGCTGGGCCAGATGGGTGGGCTCGCCTTCGGCTCGCAACTCGGCCAGGCCCTCGGCCAGCTGTCGTCCGAGGTGCTGACCTCCACCGACGTCGGCTTGCCGCTCGGCCCGACCGGGGTCGCGGCGTTGCTGCCGACGGCGATCGAGAAGTTCAGCGAGGGCCTCGAGCAGCCCGACCGCGAGATTCTCGTGTTCCTGGCCGCCCGTGAGGCCGCCCACCAGCGGTTGTTCGTGCACGTGCCGTGGCTGCGACAGCGACTGCTCGCCACCGTCGAGGAGTACGCCCGCGGCATCAAGATGGACTTCTCCGCGATGGAGGAGGCCGCCCAGGGCATCGACCCGAGCGCGCTCACCGATCCGGCGAAGCTCGAGGAACTGTTGCAGCAGGGCACCTTCGAGCCGCAGACCACCCCCGAACAGAAGCAGGCACTCGAACGCCTCGAGACCCTGCTCGCACTGATCGAGGGCTGGGTGGAGACGGTGGTCGCCGCGGCCCTCGGCGAGCGGTTGCCGGGTGTGGCCGCACTCAGCGAGACGCTGCGTCGCCGCCGCGCGACCGGCGGTCCCGCCGAGCAGACCTTCGCCACCCTGGTCGGTCTCGAACTTCGGCCGCGCAAGGTCCGCGAGGCGTCCCAGCTGTGGCGTCAGCTCACCGAGGCTGCCGGGATCGACGGCCGCGACGGCGTCTGGGCGCACCCCGACCTGCTGCCCGACTCGACCGACCTGGACAACCCGGCCGCCTTCGTCGATCGGGTGGTCGGCGGCGGCACGAGCACGTTCGACGATCCGATCGCGCAGCTCGAGGCCACCGAGGCCCGCGAGCGGGAGCAGCGTGAAGGTCCCGGCGGCACCGAGTCGCCGGAGAAGTAGTCCGCCAACCCAAATCATGCAGGTCACAGCGCTGTAGCCCTGTGGACAACCGGCGTCGAACCGACCGCCGGCGGCGGTGGCCCTGGCACTGTCGGACCATGACACCGGTCTTCGCACGCACCGCCGCACCCCGGCTCGACCCCCGGATCCCAGTCCTGGTCCGGCCCAGCGGAACGCTGCAACTGGGCTGGGATCCCGAGCGCGCGCTCCTTCTCCGGCCGCCTCGCGGGGTGACCGCGGCCGCGTTGTCCGCTCTCCTGCGCCTGCTCGACGGCCGACACAGCCGTTCGGACATCGTGTGGCAGGCGAACACGCTCGGCATCGACACCGCCGACATCGCGCAGATCCTCGCCGAGCTCGAAGAGGCCGCCGTCCTGACCTCCACGCCACGTCGCACCCTGGTCCGGTCGGTGCACCTGCACGGTCGCGGGCCGCTCTCGGACGGGATCGCCGCCGCGCTCGCCGACGGCCGGGTCAGGCTTTCCCGGACCGCTCCCGGCGAGCTCGGCGAACGGCGACGGCTGCCGAGCGCGGATTGCATCGTGCTCGCCGACGAGCTGGTGCCCGACCCTCGACTGGTCGCCGAACTGGTCGCGGAAGGCATTGCGCACCTTCAGGTCCGGCTGCGCGACGGCCGCGGCGTGGTCGGCCCGCTGGTGCTCCCGGGGCGCACCAGCTGCCTGCGCTGCGCCGACCTGACCAGGACCGAACTCGACGGGGACTGGCCGCACCTGGCCGCGCAGCTGCTCGGTGCGGTGGGGCACGCGGGACCGGACACGGTGCTCGCGACCACGGGTCTGGCGCTGGCCCAACTGGACGCGCTGATCGGCGGCGACCCGACCCGCGCCCCCGCCAGCCTGGACGCCACCCTGGAACTCGATCTGGCCGTCCCGCGTCTGGTCCGGCGACGTTGGCACCCGCACCCGAACTGCGTCTGCCGCGGGCGTACCTCGGATGTAGGCGAATCTCAGGATCGTCAGCCATGATGGGGACGTGCCTGACATCCCCCGCCGCAGCTCCGCCCGGACCGCCAAACTCGCGAGCATTCCGCTGGGGATCGCCGGGCGCGCGGCGGTCGGATTCGGACGCAAGCTCGCCGGTGGGGACCGCGACGAGATCGACGCGAAACTGACTCAGCAGGCCGCCGAGCAGCTGTTCACCGTGCTCGGGGAGCTCAAGGGTGGCGCGATGAAGCTCGGGCAGGCCCTGAGCGTGATGGAGGCCGCAGTCCCGGAGGAGTTCGCCGAGCCTTACCGGGACGCATTGACCAAGCTGCAGGCGGAGGCGCCGCCACTGCCCGCGCGGAAGGTGCATCGCGTCCTCGACGAGCAGCTCGGCACCCGCTGGCGGGAGCGTTTCAGCAGCTTCGACGACGCGCCCACCGCTTCGGCGAGCATCGGGCAGGTGCACCGGGCGGTGTGGTCGGACGGCCGCGACGTGGCGGTGAAGGTGCAGTACCCGGGGGCGGACGAGGCGCTGCGCGCGGACCTGAAGACGCTCTCCCGGCTCGCCGGGCTGTTCAGTTCCGTGATGCCGGGTGCCGACGTCAAGCCCGTCCTCGACGAACTGAGCGCACGGACCGAGGACGAACTGGACTACCGCATCGAGGCGAACAACCAGCGCGCCTTCGCGACGGCGTTCGACGGCGACGCGAAGTTCGCCATCCCGCGGGTGATCGCGAGCGCACCCAAGGTGGTGATCACCGAGTGGATGTCCGCGACCCCGCTGTCGGCGATCATCAGCGGCGGCACCGTGGACCAGCGCAACAACGCCGGCGCGTTGCTCGCCGAGTTCCACTTCGCCTCGCCCGCGCGGGTCGGCCTGCTGCACAGCGATCCGCACCCCGGCAACTTCATGATGCTGGCCGACGGCCGGCTCGGTGTGCTCGACTACGGCGCGTGCGCCCCGATGCCCGGCGGGCTGCCCCCGGTCCTCGGCCGAATGGTCCGGCTGGCGCTCGAGGAACGTTTCGAGGAGCTGACAGAACTGTTGCGCGCCAACGGTTTCGTGCTCCCCGGCAAGAAGGTGACCGACGAGGAGATCGCGAACTACCTGCGCCCCTTCACCGATCCCATCCACACCGAGTCGTTTCACTTCACGCGGGCGTGGCTGCAGCGTGCGGCCGGCACGGCAACCGACTTCTCCTCCGCCCAGTTCCGCACCGCCCGCGCTCTGAACCTGCCCGCCGAGTACGTGATGATCTTCCGCGTGCTTCTCGGCTCGGTCGGCATCTGCGCCCAACTCGACGCCGAGGCGCCGTACATGGGGATCCTGACGCAGTGGCTGCCCGGCTTCACCGAGGACGTGCGGCGCGCGGAGTAGCTCGGCACTGCACCTACACTGTGCGATCGTGCGGATCGCGACCTTCAACGTCAACGGCATCCGAGCTGCGCAGCGACGGGGATTCGAACAGTGGCTGCGCGAGCGCGATCCGGATGTGGTGGCGCTGCAGGAGGTCCGGGCCCGGGCATCCGCTATTCCCCACGGCGTGTTCGGCCCGTACCACCTCGCCTACGACGAGGGCACCCTCGCCGGACGCAACGGTGTCGCCGTCCTGACTCGGCACGCACCCGAGTCGGTGCGCACCTGGACCGGCACCGCACTGCTGCGGGCACCCGGTGAAACTCACACCGACACAGTCGAACTCGAGCCGACTCCGCTGGCCCGGGGACTGCGCGAGTTCGCGAATCAGGGCCGCTACCTCGAGGTGGACCTCGCGGACGCGCCGATCACGGTCGCCTCGCTGTACCTGCCCAAGGGCGGCCTCCCCGCGCACCTCCAGAAGCCGGGGCGGATGCGGGAGGCGCCGGACGGCGGCGCCCGCTACGAACGCAAGATGCGCTTCCTCGACGCCTTCGCACGTCAGCTGACACGCTCACGCCGGGACGCCCGCGCCCGCGGCCGGGAATTTCTGCTCATGGGCGACCTCAACATCGCCCACACCCGCTACGACGTACGGAACTGGCGGCGCAGCAACCAGATGGAAGGTTTCCTCCCCGAGGAACGTGAGTGGTTCGACTCGATCCTGTCCCCACGCACGCTCGTCGACGTCGTCCGCGGCCGGCATCCGGACACCGACGGGCCGTACACCTGGTGGTCGTGGCTGGGCCAGTCGTTCGTCGGCGACGTCGGCTGGCGCATCGACTACCACCTCGCGACGCCGCGGCTCGCCCGGGCTGCCGTCGCCGCGGGCACCGACCGCGAACCGTCACCGGACCGACGGATGAGCGATCACGCCGCCGTCGTCGTCGACTACGACCTCACGCACACACCGCCACCTTCCGGGGACGGCCGCGGGGACGCTTACGGGCGATGACGACGCCCTGCTCGAGGATCTCGCCGCCCCACACCCCCCACGGCTCGGCGCGGTCGAGCGCGGCGCTGAGGCAGCGGGCGCGGACCGGGCACTGCCCACACAGGGTCTTGGCCTGCTCGAGTTCGGCGGGGGTCTCGCCGAACCAGAGGTCGGGGTTGTCGGCGCGGCAGGGCAACTCGCGACGCACAGGGCGGATCACCGTCGGCTCGATGGGGTTGGCGACTGTCGCGGTAGACACGTCGTGCTCCTTTGGCTCTGGATTGGAAACAGGAAAGTGGTGCGAACCTGTAGCCGGGCCTGGAGCGGGTGCTCGAAAACAAAAAGGCCACGGTCCGCTGGTGCGTCCGTGGCCGAGAGGAAGGAGAGGTTCCTACCGAGTGGTGACTCGGTGTCTACTCCTGGGCACGGACGAGAGAGCTGCTGCGTCTGCTGCGCGATGGCGATCGACGCGCTTGGGCGCCACCGACCACGCTGCCGCGGGCAGGTGAGCGGCGGGAGCGATACGAGTGGTCGCTGCGACGCCCTGCGCGCTGCCGTTCCAATCGATCATGGCCAATCACCTCCCTCTCGTTCGTGCGGACTGTCGTTCCTTCGGGGTACCACTGCGACAAGCCGAAGCTCACCGCGTCGGAAACCAGGGTATGCGGTCTCCCGCGGACCGCACAACCCATTTTTGACCTGCGGTTACACGTCCTCGATGAGCGACGCCTGTGCCGTGGCGACCGGATCATCCCCGCGGACTACCGCGAGTACGTCCGCTCCGAACCGTTCGAGTTTCTTCGCTCCGATCCCCGGAATCGTCACCAATGCGCGATCGTCGCGCGGTTGTTGCTCGGCGATCGCGGTCAGCGTGGTGTCACTGAACACCACGTACGCCGGGACCTTCAGCTCCTTGGACTTGGCGGACCGCCAGGCCTTGAGGGCGTCGAACAACGCGGCGTCGAGGTTCGACGGGCAGGTCTCGCAACGCCCGAGCATCGTCGCCGCGGTGCCGAGCAGCTGCTTGCCGCACACCCGGCAGCGCGGTCGCTTCTTCTGCGGCGCGGGCGCCGCGATCCGGGAGGCGGGCGAGTCCTCCGGAACGAGGCCGTGCAGGAAGCGGGAGCGCCGGCGAGACTTGCGACCGCCCTCGTTGCGGGCCAGCGCCCACGACAACTGCAGGTGCTCACGCGCACGGGTGACGCCGACGTACAGCAGCCGACGCTCCTCCTCGATGCCGGCCTCGTCGGGTGCGCTCTTGCTGTCGCCGAGCACGTGTGCGATCGGCAGCGTGCCGTCGGTGACCCCGACCAGGAACACCGCATCCCACTCGAGGCCCTTGGCCGCGTGCAGCGACGCGAGGGTCACACCCTGCACGGTCGGTGGGTGCCGAGCCTCCGCACGGGCGGCGAGGTCGCGCAGCAGGCCTGCCAAGTCGAGGTCCGGCTCGTGGGTGAGCAACTCCTCGGTCAGTGCAACCAATGCGCCGAGCGAGGCCCACCGTTCCCGCGCCTGGGCACCCGCCGGCTCGGCATCGGTGAGACCCATCGGCACCAGGACCGCCTTGACCAGGGTGATCAGTGCCGGCCCACGATCGGCCCCCTCGGGCAGATCCGCCCGCGACGCCGTCTGCCGCAGTGCCGAGACCGCCTGCCGGACCTCGGGCCGGGTGAAGAACCCCTCCCCGCCACGGACCTGGAACGGGATGTCGAGTTCGGTCAGCGCCTGCTCGTGTACCTCGGACTGGGCGTTGATCCGGTAGAGCACCGCGATCTCCGCGGCGGGGGTGCCGTTCGCGATGAGCTTGGCGATCGACTTCGCGACCGCGGCGGCCTCCGCCGGCTCGTCGTCGAACTCCGCGAACTCCGGCTCCGGACCGGACGGTCGCTGGCCGATCAGCTGCAGTCGGGTCCCGGCGATCCGGCCGCGGGCGGCACCGATCACCTGGTTGGCGAGCGAGACGACCTCCGGGGTCGACCGATAGTCGCGTTCGAGCCGGACGACGGTGGCCTCGGGGAACCGCCGCGAGAAGTCCAGCAGGTAGCGCGGGGTCGCGCCGGTGAAGGAGTAGATGGTCTGGTTCGCGTCGCCGACGACGGTCAGGTCGTCGCGTTCGCCGAGCCACGCGTCCAGCACCCGCTGCTGCAGGGGCGTCACGTCCTGGTACTCGTCGACGACGAAGCAGCGGTAGCGGTCCCGGAATTCCTCGGCGACGGTCGAGTGCTCTTCCAGCGCCGCCGCGGTGTGCAGCAACAGGTCGTCGAAGTCCAGCAGCATGGCGCCGTCGCGAACCTTGAGCGCCTCGTAGGCGGCGTAGACGTCGGCGACCTTGCTCGCGTCCGCGGGCGGTTCGCGCCGGGTCCGGGCCGCCGCGACCGGGTAGTCCTCGGGCGCGATCAGGGACGCCTTCGACCACTCGATCTCGCTCGCGAGGTCGCGCACACTCTCGGTACTGGTGGACAGGCCCACCCGGTTCGCCGCCTGCGCGACGATCGCGAACTTGCGGTCCAGCAGGTCCCACTGGGTGTCACCGACGACCTGCGGCCAGAAGTAGCGCAGCTGCCGCAGCGCCGCGGCGTGGAAGGTTCGGGCCTGCACCTGACTCGCACCCTCACCGATGCCGAGGGTGCGCAGCCGCGCCCGCATCTCCCCCGCGGCCCGCGCGGTGAAGGTGACCGCGAGCACCTGCCCGGCGGAGACGTGCCCGCCCGCGACGAGGTGCGCGATCCGGCGCGTGATGGTGCGTGTCTTGCCGGTGCCGGCGCCGGCGAGCACACACACCGGCCCGCGGGGGGCGAGCACGGCGGCCGACTGCTGCGGGTCAAGTCCTGTTGCGTCGGCTGACATGGCACCCATCATCGCAGGGACCACCGACAGCGCTCGCAGCCGCACGGAACAATTCGCGCCGGTCGTGGTGTTGTATGCGCCGTGACCGTTACAGACACCGACACCGCCCTGACCATCTACTCGACCACCTGGTGCGGGTACTGCCGCCGACTCAAGAAGCAGCTCGACGAGTCCGGTATCGGCTACATCGAGATCGACATCGAGGACGATCCCGCCTCCGCCGAGTTCGTCGGCAGCGTGAACGGCGGCAACCACGTCGTCCCGACCGTCAAGTTCGCCGACGGCAGCACCGCCACGAACCCGACCCTCGTCGACGTCAAGAAGGCGCTGGGTCTCTAACTACTTGGCCCCACGCCTCTACTTGGCCCACGCCTCGAGCATGCCGCGGGCGATGGACACCGAACCCGGGACGAGCAGTCGCGCGTCCGAGGTCGAGGTCCAGTCGCCCGCGGCGAGCGCCGCCCGCACCTCGTCCCGGCCGAACCAGTGTGCCTCCACGATCTCGCCGTCCGCGAAGGTCAGCGGGGCATCCGGGTCACCGACCGCGGAGAAACCGATCATCACCGACCGCGGGAACGGCCAGGGCTGACTACCCAGGTAGCGCACGTCCCGGACCACAAGCCCGACCTCCTCGGCGATCTCGCGAGCCACACACGCCTCGAGCGACTCGCCCGCCTCCACGAAGCCGGCGAGCACGGAGAATCGGCGTTCCGGCCAGCTCGGCCCCCGTGCCAGGAGTACCCGGTCGGCACCGTCGTGTACGAGGCAGATGACTGCCGGGTCGGTGCGCGGAAACTCCTCGTGCCCGGTGCTGGTGCTGTGCCGCGACCAGCCGGAGATCGTCGGAGTGGTCGGCGCGCCGTCGATCGAACTGAAACCGGCACTGTCGTGCCAGTTCAGCACCGCGACGGCCGTGGTCAGTAGGCCCGCGCTCGAATCGTCGAGCCGGTGCCCGATCAGCCGGAGGTCACCGAGTTCACCGGTCAGCGCCGTGACCCGCACCGCCCACAGGTGACGGCCGTCGCGCCGGCCGAGAAACACCGCGCCCGGTAGCGGCTCATCGCCGAGGCCCGAGGCCGGTTCCAGCACGAGCTCCGCGCCCTCGATCCGGGCCTGTCCGCGATGATTGACGCGCAGCACGGAGGCATCGCGCCAGCCGGCGCGCAGCGCATCCGCGTCACCGCGCAACTCCTCCGCCCGGTCGAGGGCCGACCGCGACAGCAGGGGCAGTTCGGTCATTTCGAAGTGAGGCACGTCAGCAACCCTAGGACTAGTTGCTGACGCGGCGGATGTAGAGCAGGCGGTCGTTCTCCTCGACCGCGTCGACCTCCGGCGAACCCACCCGGACCAGCCGGCCGTCACGCACGACGCCGAGGACGATGTCGGACAGGTGCCGCGGCGACCCGCCGATCTCGTCCCGCTCGACCTCGCGCTCGGCGATCGCGAACCCGGCCTCCGGCGTGAGCAGGTCCTCGACCATCTCCACGACGGTGGGGGTGGTCCTGGCGATGCCGAGCAGCCGGCCCGCGGTCTCCGAGGAGACCACCACCGAGTCGGCGCCCGACTGACGCAGCAGGTGCGAGTTGTCGGTCTCGCGGATCGCGGCGACGATCTTCGCCTTCGGCCCGACCTCGCGCGCGGTCAGCGTGACGAGCACCGCGGTGTCGTCGCGGTTGGTCGCGACGATGACCGAGGCCGCGTTCTGGACACCCGCCAGCCGCAGCACGTCCGACTTGGTTGCCGAACCGAGCACGGTGACCAGGCCGAGCGCCGCGGCGGAGTCGAGCGCGGTCTGGTCCGTGTCGACGACGACGATCTCGGACGGCTTGATGTCGTCACCGAGCATGGCGTCGACCGCGGTCCGGCCCTTGGTGCCGTAACCGACGACGACGGTGTGATTGCGCACGGCGTGCCTCCAACGCTGGATCTTGAATGCCTGGCGCGATCGCTCGGTGAGCGCGGCCATGGTGGTGCTGATCAGGATGATGAGGAAGAGCACCCGCAGTGGGGTGATCAATATGACGTTGATCAGTCGAGCGCTCGGGGTGATCGGGGTGACGTCGCCGTAGCCGGTGGTCGAGAGCGAGACCGTCGCATAGTAGAGGCAGTCCAGGAACGACAGTTCGTTGTCCTGCGCGTCCTTGTACCCACCACGATCGAGGTAGACGACGAAGACTGCGAGCATCAGGACCGCGACGGCCATCATCACGCGCCGGAAGATCATCTGGAACGGACTGCGGACCAACTCCGGAATCCGTACGACGTTCACCAGGGCGAAGTCGGGTCGCTCGGTCAAGTTCTCCTGATCCCGCAGGCGCGCACGCAATTTACCGGCCATGAGGGCGTTTCCAGTTCGCAGACATCGGCTGGGAGCCTAACCGAGCCGCGGACGCGCGGCGGCCCAGACCGATCAACGGCGCCGCGCGCCGACGAAGTCGAGCGCCTCGCGGCCCAATGCACGCCACAATTCGTCGGTGCCGCCGGCTACGCTCATCCACTCCTTCATGGGCACACCCTTGCCCGCGTCGTAGGGCGACCCCACCCCGTCCGCGATCAGCGATACGACCCGCTCGCGTGGCAGTTTCACCACCAGTCGGCCGTGCGAGAGCATCGCGAATATCGAACCGTTGACCTTCAGGGCCGCGGAGCCGAAGCCGCGCGTGCCGCCAACTCCGGGGGCCGTGACACCGGGTGCCCCCTCGAAATGGTCGACCAGCGCGGAGAAGCGCTCCTCCGGATCCATGCGTTCCATTCGACGCCTGCCGACGTTGCTGCACAACCCCGATCCCCCCAACACACCAGTACCGTCGAGGCATGGCAATCACTCCCAGCACCGGACTGTCGGCGATCCTCCTCGGCGCGGGCGCCCTGCATTTCGTCAATCCGAAGCCGTTCGACGCGATAGTGCCGAGGCAACTTCCCGGTGATGCTCGGACGTACACCTACGCCTCCGGGGTGGCCGAACTCGCGGTCGGCACCGCAATCGCCATTCCGCGGACGCGCCGGCTCGGCGGCACTCTCGCTGCCGCGCTGTTCGTCGCGGTGTTCCCGGCCAACGTGCAGATGGCGGTCGACTGGCTCGGCCGGAGCTCGACTCCGTTGCCCCTGAAGATCCTCGGAGTCGCGCGCCTGCCGTTGCAGATTCCGTTGATCGCCGCGGCGCTGAAGGTCCGACGCGACGCGGCCTGAGGTCAGCTCCCGGCGGAACTCGCGCCCGCCGATTCGATCAGCGCGATCAACTCGGGCGCGTCCGGCAAGTCCGAGGGCGCGATCGTCCGTCCGGTCCGCACGTAGTGGAATGCTGCGCGCACCCGGTCGACCGCAATCGGCTCCTGCCCGCGTGCAGCCGCGCGCGCCGACATCAACTCGGCCCAGGCCAACCGGTACGCGGCCAGCTGCATGGCGACCGCGTGCTCGTTCGCCGCGGAGGGTTCGGCCCCGGTCTTCCAGTCGATCACCGTCCAGCCGCCGTCCGGGTCGGCGAAGACGGCATCGATCCGACCCCGCACGACCGTGCCCGCGATAGACGTCTCGAACGGCACCTCCACCTCGACGGGGCTGCGATTGGCCCACGCCGACCGCAGGAACGCGTCCTGCAGTGCGGCAAGGTCGTCGTCGCCTGCCCCGTCCACGTCCGCCGCGCCCGGCAACTCGTCGATGTCCAGCAGTCGGGTTGCCCCGAACCTGCGCTCGATCCAGGCGTGGAATGCGGTTCCCCTGCGCGCCAACGGGTTCGGCGAGAAGGGTAGCGGTCGACGCAGCCGGGCCGCGAGCTCGTCCGGGGAGGCGGCGAGGTCGACCAGTTGACTGACCGACAACTGGGTCGGCAGCGCGACCTCCGCACGCGCGGCCGCCCGCCGTGCGCGCTCGACGAGCAGCGCCTCGACGTCCGCCGCCCAGCCCTCCGGATCGTCCTCGGTCGCGTCGGCGGCCTCGGGTGCGGCGAGCGCGTCGAGCACGAGCTGCGCGCCGCGGACGACCCCGGCACGCCTCTCCCCCAACGGATCCTGCGGCCACAGCGCCGTCACCGGCTCCGCCGTCAGCGGGTTCTCCGCGTCCGCCTCCGGGTCCGGCGCCCACTGTTCCACCACCCCGATCGGCCGACCCTCCGCCTCAGCGGCGTCGACCAGGGCACGCATCTCGATCAGGAACTCCGACGGGCCCTTCGGTGTGGACCCCGTCTCCGACCACTGGTGGCCGGAGACGTAGAGGGCACGTTCGGTCCGCGTCAGTGCCACGTAGAACAGGCGCCTGTCCTCGTCGAGCTTGCGGCGGGTCAACGCGTCCTTGTGCGCGGTCAGCGCGTCCTCGAGGTCCTTGCGATCGCATACGTCCTCGAGGTCGAGCACCGGAACTCCGTCCGCGCCGTCACCCTCGTGTGCGCGGTCCCCGCGCAGCGACGGCGGCAGTTCGGCAACCGCGCCGAGCCAACTCCCCGATGCCGTGGTGGAGGGGAACACCCCGCCGACCACGTGCGGCACCGCGACGACCTCCCATTCGAGCCCCTTGGCGGAGTGCACGGTCAGCACCTGCACCCGGTCCTTCGCGACCTCGACCTCGCCTGGCGCGAGCCCCTTCTCGACGGTTTCTGCGGCGGACAGGAACGCGAGCAGTCCGGTCAGCGTGGCCGACGGGTTGCGGGCGTACCCCGCCACCGCGTCGGCAAATGCGTCGAGATGTTCGCGGCCGGCCCCGCCGTCGCGACTCCAGGGCAGGCGGGCCTGCGCCTCGATGCCGATGCCGAGCACCCGCTCCACCTCCGCGACCAGTTCGGTCAACGGCTGGCCGATCCGCTCGCGCAGCGAGGCCAATTCCGCCGCGAGCGCGCCGATTCGGGCGTAGCCGAGCGTCGAGTAGCGCCCAGCCCGGCCTGGGTCCGCGATGGCGTCGGCGAGGCCGGCCAGCTCGGCATGCTCACCGGGCAGGGCCGCCTCCAGCGCCTGGTCCAGGCTCGCCGCGTCGGTCACCGCGCCCGCGGTGCCGCGGGTCGCACCGATCGCCAGCTCACGCGCCCGCCGCCACAGCGCGGCGAGGTCGGACACGCCGAGTTGCCAGCGGGCACCGGTGAGCACCCGCATCGCCGCGCTGCCCGCGAGCGGGTCCGCAACCAGGCGCAGCATCGCGATGACGTCGGCGACCTCCGGGATGTGCAGCAGCCCACCGAGACCGACCACCTCGACGGGCAGTCCGCGTCGGCGCAGCGCGGCCGCGACGGGCGCCGCGTCGGCGTTGCGGCGGATCAGGACCGCTGCGGTCGGCGGGTCCTCGCCCCGGTCGCGGGCCGCGGCGTAGTCGGCGGCGATCCGCTCGGCAACCCAGTCCCGTTCGCGTTCCACGTCTTCCGCGAGGGCGAGCCTGATGTCCCCGGGTTCGGCACCCGGCTTGGGTCGCAGCTCCTGCACGGGCACACCCCGCTCGCGCAACGGTGCGGAGACCGCGTTCGCGAGAATCAACGCCTCCGCCGGGTTCCGCCAACTGGTGAGCAGCTCGAGTCGCGGCGCGGGCGTTCCGTCCGGGAGCGGGAAGTCGGTGGCGAAGCGTGGCAGGTTCGCCGCCGACGCGCCGCGCCAGCCGTAGATGGACTGCATCGGATCGCCCACCGCGGTGAGCGCCAGTCCGCCGTCCTCACCGCCACCGAACAGCGAGGACAGCAGTACCCGTTGGGCGTGTCCGGTGTCCTGGTACTCGTCGAGCAGCACCACCCGGAACCGCCCCCGCTCGGACCGCCCGACCTCGGGATGCTCGGCTGCCACCCGCGCGGACAGCGACATCTGACTGCCGAAGTCGAGTGCGCCCTCGCGGCGCAACGCCTCGGACACCCGCTGCACCAGCGGCAGCAGTGCGATCCGCTCGTGCTGGGTGTCGAGGATGTCGAGCAGGTCCTTCTTCGGCCCGCCGCGTTGACGCGGGCCCGCGGGCAGGGTGTGGATCAGCTTGTCCAACTCCGTGTGCGCCTCGCGCAGGTCGTCGGGTTCGACGAGGTGCTCGGCGAGCTGACCGGACAGCGCGAGGACAGCCTCGGTCAGCGAGGTCGGGTTGCGGTCGGTGTCGAGGTCGCCGTCCCACGAACTGACCACCCGGTACGCCAGCTGCCACAACGCGGTCTCGGAGAGCAGTTCCGCGGACGGCTCCATCGGCAGCAGCAGTCCGTGCTCGGTGAGCAGCCGTCCGGCATACGAGTGGTAGGTGCTGACCTCCGGTTCGCCCGAGAGGATTCGCCCGCGCAGCTGACCACTGGGGTCGAGGGTGCGCAGCAACGGCGAACCGGCAAGGCGCGCAAGACGTTGCCGGATCCGGCTGGTCAGCTGCTGAGCGGCCTTGCGCGTGAAAGTGAGCCCGAGCACCTGCTCGGGGTCGACCAGTCCGTTGGCCACCAGCCACACCACGCGCGCTGCCATCGTCTCGGTCTTGCCTGCCCCGGCGCCCGCCACCACGAGCGTCGGTCCGAGCGGTGCGGCGATCACCGCTTCCTGCTCCTCGGTCGGCGGGAACTGACCGAGCGCGGCCGCGAGTTCCGCAGGCGTGACCCGCACCTGTCGCGTCGTCACAGGCCGGTCACCTGCCGTCCTGTCTCCTGAGCCGGGCAACTCGACGTCACCGGGCAGTGCCGGCAGCCGTCGTTCGGCTTTGCCATGAACTGCGGCCCGCGGGTCGCCGCGGCGGCTGCGTGGACCGCGTCGAGCCACTGCTCCTCGGACTCCTCGGTGAGCGGCGCTTGCAGGCGTTGGGTGGCGCCCTCCTTGCGACTCGGCTTGGCTACGAACACCAGTCGGGCGCCGCCGGACTTCGCCGGGGGTTCGCCGTCGATCGCGCCGGCCAACGCTGCGACCTGGTAGGTCGCCAGCTGGGCGTGCTGCTCGGCAGCCTCCTTGCTCACCGGTGAGCGCGCGGTCTTGACGTCCACGATCACCGGCCGACCGTCCTGGTCGTGCTCGAGCCGGTCGATGCGGCCGCGCAACCGGATCGACGGTTCGCCGGGCCCGCGGGGCTCGAGCACCCCGTCCACCGCAACCTCCACCCCGACCTCGGTGAGCTCACCGCGAGTCGACCGCAGCCACTCGGAGAACGAGTCGATCATCTGCGCGGTGCGGTCCATCTCGCGCCGCGAGTACCACTGCGAGCCGAGGTCGACCGCGTCCCAGGCGGTGGCGAGCGCCTGCCGGACCTGCTCGGGCGGCATCTTGCCGGCAACCGCCTGTACCAGCGTGTGCACCAGGGTTCCGGTGACCGCATGGGTGTTCTCGCCGTCGGTGCCGCCGTGCCGTTCGAGCGCCCAGCGGAGAGGGCACGCGTCGAGCTGCTCGATCGTCGACGGCGACAGCGGGACCGGGCCGTCCTCGAGCTCCCAGAGCGGTGCCTCGGAGCTGGCGCCGCCGACGCCGTACCAGTGCTCGGGGTGCGCGCCGCGCACGCCGGCGCGCGCCAGGCGGGCAAGCTGCTTCGCGGCGCGCGCCTGCGCCTGCGGGTCGGTGTCCGCCAGCTCGGGATCGCACACGACCCTGCGTAATTCGGCGATCAGCGACGGTAGTGCCAGCACCCGGCTCGGGAGCACGGGTTCCGGCCACGAGTCCGAGTCCCCGAGCTCGCCCTCGACATCCCCGCGGCCGAGCAGTTCGTCCACGAACCGGGACTGAACCAGGTCGGCGTCGCCGACGGCCGACCGCACGGCCGTGACGAGCAGGGTGCGCCGGGCCCGGCTGCAGGCGAGCAGGAACAGGCGTCGTTCCTCGGCGAGCAGGGGCGCGGTGCGAGAGAGCGTCGTGCCGCCGCCCGGCGAGGGATCGACAACACCGGCGGTGAGGTCGACCAGCGCCTCGGTGCCGAGCAACGTCCCGCGCGCCCGCAAGCCGGGCCACAGACCCTCCTGCACGCCGGCGACCACCACGACATCCCACTCGCGGCCCGCCGCGGAGTGCGCACTGAGCACCGCGACCGCCTCGCCGGGCACCGCAGCGACATTCCGCGGGTCGCTCGGGATCTCTTGGTCGGCAAGGTATTCCACGAAGCCAGCGAGGGTGGAGCGGGGTAGCCGGTCGACATAGTTGGCCGCCGCGTCGAACAGCGCGACCACTGCGTCGAGGTCGCGATCGGCCTGCGCCCCGATCGGACCGCCACGCGCGGAGGCGGCAGCCCACCGCTTCTCCAGGCCGGTGGCCTGCCAGCAGGCCCACAGGACGTTCTCCACGCCGCGACCGTCGCGGTGGGCCTTCCTGGCCCTGGTGAGGATGGTGAGTACGCGCCGCAGCGCGGCGAATTCGCCGTCGGTGAGCTTGCCGACCAGATCCTGGTGCGCCTGTTCGCCCTCCGCGATCAGCACGCGCAGCAGTTCCGCCGAGTCCCGCTCGCCGCCGGTCGCGAGCTCGACCCGGCGCAGTCCGCGCCGGAGTCGCCGCAGCGTCACCGGGTCCGCCCCACCGACCGGGCCGGACACCAGCGCGAGGGCGTCCTCGCCGGTGAACGTCCCGCCGGCGACCGCGCGGAGCACGAGGAGCAGTCCACCGACCGAATGCTGTCGGGCGAGAGGCAGTTCGGATGATGCGGTGGTGACGGGCACACCCGCCGACAGCAATGCCCTGCGCAGCGGCGCCAACGCCCGCGGGACCGACCGCACGATCACCGCCATCCGGGACCACGGCACTCCGTCTCGCAGGTGCGCCCGCCGCAGGGTGTCGGCGATCAGGGCGGATTCCTTGCCCGGGGTGCCGAGCACTGCCACCTGCGCCTCGCCCACCTCGCCGCCCTCGGCTGGTCGGACGATCGCACCGCGGTGCGGCGGCAGTCCGGGCAGCCGGGCCGCGATCGCCCCGGTGATCTCCGAGATGCGTTCGGCGTTACGGAAGTTGGTGTCGAGCACGACCTGCCGGTCGGACCCGGCCTCGGCGAGGTCCGTCAGGAACCGCGAGTCCGCACCGCGGAAACCGAACACGGACTGGTCGGGGTCACCGGCGACGACCGCCAGGTCCGCGCCCCGCCCGAGCAGTCGGATCAGTTCGGCTGCCTGCGGGTCGAGATGTTGGGCGTCGTCGACGAACAGGTACCGCACGCGCGCACGTTCGCGGGCGAGCAGGTCAGGATCGGTGGCGAAGGCGGACAGCGCCGCACCGACCAGCTCCGCCGCGTCGAGGGCGGGGGCCGTCGCCTCCGGGGCTTCCACGCCGACGGCACCACGCAGGAGCGTCACCTGCTCGTAGCGGGTGGCGAACTTGCCCGCGGCGACCCATTCCGGCCGATGGTGGTCGTGGCCCAGCTTGACCAGGTCCTCCGGGCCGATCCCGCGTTCGCCCGCGCGCAGCATCAGGTCACGCAATTCGACGGCGAACCCGGCCATGGGCAGCGCGGGTCGCAGCCGCTCGGGCCACTGGCCGGCTCCGTCCTCGACGTCGCCGCGCAGCATCTCGCGCAGTACCGCGTCCTGCTCGGCGCCGGTGATCAGCCGCGGCGGGGGGTTCGAATGCGCGGCGGCCTGCAAGCGCAGCACAGCGAACGCGTAGGAGTGCACGGTGCGCACCAGCGGCTCGCGGGTGGCGCGTGAGGATCCGGCGCCGAGCAGTCCCGCCGTGATCGCCTCCCGGACCGCGGTCGCTGCCTTGCGTGAATGTGTCAGCACCAGAACCGATTCCGGGTCCCCGTCCGGTCCGGCGATCCGGGACACCGCGAGGTCGACCAGTAGCGAGGTCTTACCCGTGCCGGGACCTCCGAGCACCTGCCACGGTCGCCGAGCCGACCGGCCGGGCACCTCGGCCGCGATCCGCGCGGCGTCGGCGCCCCATACTCGCGGCGCCGCGGCTTCTGGCGCGCGACGGACCAGGGTCGCGCCCGACCGCTGCACCCTGTCCTGTCCCTCCGCGTCCGTCATGGCAGGCATTCCACCACGGGGCACCGACAACGCCGCCGCCCGCACATCGGTCTCGCGCCGATCGGGCAAGATGGCGGTCGTGGCGGACCTCGAGATCCATAGATACGGCCCGGTGGACGGACCCCCGGTCCTCGCGCTGCACGGGATGACCGGGCACGGGCAACGCTGGCAGCACCTGGCGGACGGATACCTGCCGCAGGTGCGGATGCTCGCCCCCGACCTGCGGGGTCACGGCCGATCGACCTGGGCGCCGCCGTGGTCGATCGACAACCAGGTGGACAGCCTCGTCGAACTGCTCGAGGCCGAGGCCCGCGAACCGGTCGTGCTGGTCGGGCACTCGTTCGGCGGCACCATCGCCCTGCACCTGGCAGCCCGGGCACCCGAGCGAGTGCGGGCACTGCTCCTGCTCGACCCGGCGATGGCACTCGATCCCGCGAAGTTGCTGGAGATCGCGGACCTGACGGTGCGCTACCCGGACTACACCGATGCCGCGGAGGCGAGGTCGGAGAAGGTGCACGGCGCGTGGGCCGACGTCCCCGACGAGGTGCTGGACGCGGAGATCGCCGAGCACCTGATTCAGCTCGAGGGCGGCCGGGTCGGCTGGCGGTACGCGGTGCCCGCTGTAGTCGCGTCCTGGGGCGAGCTCGCGCGCCCGATCGTGGTTCCGCCCGCGGACCTGCCCACCGTGCTCGTGCAGGCGATGCGTGTGCAGCCGCCGTACGTGAGCGCAGAGTTGCGCGGCGCGCTGACCGAACGGCTCGGCGACCGGCTGACCGTTGTCGAGATGGACGTCGACCACATGGTGGCGCAGTCGCGGCCCGCGGAGGTGGCCGCGCTGATCGAGAAGCTGCTGTAGGTGGCCGCGACCACCGAGGATCAGGTCGAGCGGGTGCGCGAGCTGGTCGCGTCGATCCCGCCGGGCAGGGTCGCCACGTACGGCGACATCGCGGCCGCGGCCGGACTGTCGAGCCCGCGGACGGTCGGCTGGATCATGCGCACCGACAGCTCCGACCTGCCCTGGCATCGGGTGGTCCCGGCGTCGGGTCGGCCCGCGCCGCATCTCGCGCACCGGCAGATCTCGAAGCTGGCGTTGGAGGGTGTACCGATCAACGACGGCAGGGTGGACCTGAGCGCCGCCCGCCACCGATTCTGACCCCGGAATCAGTCGCCGTTCGACCACAGCGGGACGACGCGGGCCGCCCGGTTCGGGCTCGTCCATGCCGCGATGAGTACCCACACACTGTGACATCGTCGAACCCATGTCCGGTGAACGCGACCTCGACGTCCTGCTCTCCTCGATGAGTCCGGTCAGACGCGCCGGCACCTATGTGTTCGTCTCGGTCCTGGAACCGGACCAGGTCTGCGCGGAGGCGACCGTCGTCGAAGACGAAGGCACCACGCTGGTGGTGACGAAAGCCGTGGCGGACAACCACGGCTGGCACTACGACTTCGAGGCCGCATGGATCACGCTGCGCGCACACTCCGCGCTCGACGCAATCGGGCTGACCGCGGCAGTGAGTGCCCGACTCACCGCGGCTGGCATCAGCTGCAACGTGATTGCCGGGTTCCACCACGACCACCTGCTCGTACCAGTAGCGAAGGCCGGTCTCGCGCTCGCGGCGTTGGCGGAGCTCGCAGCCGAAGGTCGCACGAGATGAACGTGGTTGCCACACTTCACAACCGGAGGTAGACTCGAACACACATTCGAACTCACGGGGGGGTGGTCGCGATGAGCGCAACAGCAGAACACACACCCCTCACCGACCACGAACGATCCCTCCTCACCGAGATCAGCGACACCGCCCGCACCGAGAACGCCGCCGCCGCGAACCTGATCGCCCAGATCATGAACTACACCACCTCCCGCGCCACCTACGCCCACCGAGCACCCGGCACCATGTTCGACTCCGAGACCGCACACCGATCCGCCGTCGCCGAAATCGCCCTCCAACTCTCCATCAGCCACCAAGCCGTCAACACCTACATCCGCCTCGGCTACACCCTCGTCCGACTCCCCGACGTCCGCGCCGCCTTCACCACAGGCGAACTGCCCCTGAGCAAGATCCGAGTCATCGACGAACGCACCCGCGCCGCCACCGGCGCCGCACTCCAACGCCTCGACGAGGCCATCCTCGCCGCCGCCCGCCGACTCGCCCCCACACCACTGGGCACCGAAATCGACCGCCTGCTCATCGAAGACGACGCCGACTGGGCCGCCCGCGCCCGCCGCGACGCCGAAACCCGCCGCAAGGTCCGCACCCGCAAACTCCCCCACGGCATGGGACAACTCACCGTCACCCTCACCGCGACA
>NZ_VIGH01000002.1 GCF_006704125.1 Rhodococcus spelaei | reverse complement strand
CAGAACAAGCCCGACGGAGCGCGTTGTCGGGATGGCTACACACCTACAATCACCACCGGCAACACTCCGCCATCGGTAGGAACGTTCCCTTCAGCCGATTGACCAACGTCCCTGGGCAGTACACCTAGGTCAGGACCGTCTCGTGGATGCGGCGGTCGAACTCGGGCAGGGGGCGGCGCTCGCGCAGCGTCTCCGCGATGCGCGGGTCGGCCAGGTGCAGGCGACCGATGGCTGCCAGGTCGAATTCGCCTGTGGCGAGCCGCTGCTCGAGGTCGGCGATGTTGTCCACCGACTCGACCGTAGGGCCGGCGAGCCGGCCGTCGCGCAGTGACTTGCCGAGTCCGACGCAGCCCACGCCCATCGCGATCGCGCCGGTGGTCTTCTTGGCCCAGCCGGCGAGCGAGAGGTCGCTGCCGTCGAATGCGGGGGCGTCGAAGCGGCGCGAGCTGGCGTCGAGCACGTCCACACCGGCGTCGACGAGTGCACCGAGGACGATGCCCAGTTCCTCCGGCGTCTCCGCGGTTCGCGCAGAAAAGTCCTGCTGCTTGTGCTGGGAGAACCGGTAGATGATCGGCAGGTCGTCGCCGATCGCCTCACGGATCGCCCGGACCACCGCGGCGGGGAAGGCGGTGCGCCGCAGCATGTCTCCGCCCCACGCGTCGTCGCGCAGGTTGGTCGAGGCCCAGAGGAACGAGTCGAGCAGGTAGCCGTGGCCGCCGTGGATCGCGATCGCGTCGAAGCCGATCTCGGCGGACGTGCGGGCCGCGTCGGCGTAGGCGGCGATCACGTCGGCGATGTCGGACTCGGTCATCGCCGCGGTCGGGACGACGGCGCGCTCGACGTACTCCTGCGGGTACGAGGTGACGCCGGGCTCTCCCCACACCCCGGACGGCCGCATCGGCGTCACGTCCTCGACGGTGCGCATTGCACCGAACAGCGGCCCGACGTGCCAGAGCTGCGGTGCGATCTTTCCACCGGCCTCGTGTACCTGGCCCACGACGCGGCGCCACGCCTCCCGGGCGGCCGGGTCGTGCAGGTTCGGCACGTCGGGGTGATCGATCGCGCTGGGGTGGTCGATCCCGACGCCCTCGGTGACGATCAGTCCGGTGCCGCCCTCGGCCCGGCGCCGGTAGTACTGCGCGACGTCCTCGGTCGGGACCCCGCCGGGGGAGAAGGTGCGGGTCATCGGCGACATGACGATGCGGTTGGGCAGTTCGAGGCCGCGGATGCGAAGCGGACGCAGAAGCGGGGATTCGGTGGTGGTCACGGTGGTGCTCACAACTCCTTCAGGAAGGACCAGAAGCCGGGCGTCGCGTCGACGCGCAGGCGGGTCAGCTTGCGGTAACTGATCAACCACTGCCCGTCCACTTTGCGGTAGTGCTCGTGGTAGTGGCCGTAGCCGTGGAGGTGGTGCTCGGTGTCGCCGTCGGACCACCAGAGCTTGTCCTCCATCGACCAGATACCGGTCGCGGTGGTCGGCGAGGTCAGGGTGATCTCCGGGCAGTGCCCGTGGTGGACGGTCGTGACCGGGACCGGGCCGTCGAGGAGTCGGCTGATCGCGCGGGTGAGGGCGACTCCGCCGACGACCCGGTTCGACTCGCCGTCGGTGCTGGGCTGCTTGTCGTCCGGGAGCCCGCCCCAGGTCTCGCTGACGATGTCGTCGGTGTGGAACGAGGCGTACTGGTCCCACTGCTTGGTGTCCATGCACCGGAGTCGCCCCGCGAAGACGCGCTCGATCGCGTGGACGTCGTCGGCTCGGCAGGCGGCGGGATCTGGGCCCGTTGGGGTCACGGTTCCTCCTGGTCGTCGGGTGCGTACGCGGTCCGCAGACGGCGGAGGGTCGAGAGGTCTCGACCGTCACCTAACAACCAAGCGTTTGTTTGGCTCGAGTGGGAGCCAAGTCCCGGTAAGCGGGACATCGACGGACACGGACCCCCGCGAACTGATCAGTGCGTGGGGGCCTGCGTTGCGTCGAGTGAACGGAACATCCGGTCGACCAGATCGCGTGAACGTTCCGTTCACTCGGGTCGAGGGTAGGGGTGCGTCAGGCGGGGACGTTGGCGCCGTGGCCGAGTTCGCGCAGCGTGGCCTTGACGGTGGCCTGCGCCGCGTCGAGGGATTCGGGCGACGGGTTCGGGTCGGCGCCGGAGATGTTGAAGTCGCCGAGGCTGAACGCCGGGAAGACGTGCAGGTGCAGGTGCGGCACCTCCAGTCCGGCGATCAGCAGTCCGGCCCGCGGGGCGTCGAAGCCCTTGCGGACCGCCTGCCCGATGATCTGCGCGACCCGCGTGCACTTGGCGAGCACCTCGCCGTCGAGGTCCTGCCACTGGTCGATCTCGGTGCGCGGGACCACCAGGGTGTGCCCCTGGGTGATCGGGTTGATGGTCAAGAAGGCGACGACGTCCTCGTCCTCCCAGACGAACCGGCCCGGCAGGTCGCCGGCGATGATCATGCTGAACACGGATGCCATGCGCCCGATTATGCCGGGTGACCCGATTCGGCGACGCCCGATGTGTGGTCTGCCCGCTGCAGGTGCACTTTGGCGTCGTCGTAGCCGACGGAGCCGGCGGCCTCGACGGAGGTGTAGACCAGGTGCAACACCCCGGTGGTGAACGTCTGGGCGGAGATGAGGCGCAGTGGGATCGGCGCGCCCTCGTCGAACAGTCGCTTGCCGCTGCGCAGTGCGATGGGGTGCACGAGCAGATGCAGTTCGTCGATGAGCCCGGCTTCCAGAAGTTGCCGGACGACCGACGGGGAGCCACTCATGGCGACACTCGTCGCGCCCGGTTGCTGCTTGAGTTCGGTGACGGCTTCCACCAGATCACCCTGCAGCTGTTCGGAGTTGCGCCAGGTGAATTCGAGCTCCTGACGGGATACGACGATCTTGCGGGCATCGCCGAGGGCCTTGGCCATGTCGGCATCCTCGCCGCCCGCAGCCTCCCGCTCCGGCCAGGCCCCGGCGAAGCTGTCGTAGGTCTCGCGGCCGAGTAGCAGGGTGTCGGCCGACGCGAGCTGTGCGCCGACGGCCGCGCCCATCTCGTCGTTGAAGTAGGGGAAGTGCCAGTCCTGAGGCTCTCCAACGATGCCGTCGAGCGAAATGAACAGGCCTGCGGTGATTTCGGGCATCGGAGTTCTCCTGAGGGTGTGGTGGGGTGTGGGTGGACGGTGGATCAGCTGATGCACTCGGTTGTACCGGTGAGGAAGTCTCCGGCCGGCGGGGTGAGGAGCGCGATGTTCGGGTTGTGGCTCAGCTTGGCCGGTTCCACGTGCTGAGCGTTGGGCAGTGCCGCGGTGATCGCGCGAGCGGCGGTGCGCAGCAGATCGCCGCTCTTGCCGCCGGAGATGACCAGGGTCGGCACGGTGATGCCGGACCAGTCCGCCGCGCGCAGCGGTTCGCCGCCCATGTAATCGGCCATGACGGCCCAATCATGTGCTGTCGCAGGGGCTGTCGCCTTCAGGCTCTTCCAGAACGGCGTGAACGGCATGACGGCGACGAAGGAGCGGGGCATACCCATGGCGTGGGTCATGTAGAACTTCACGACCTCGCCGCGGCGGTCCTCGGCAATCAGCTTATGTAGCGTCACATGGAGATTCGCAGGGGGAACGAAGTTCTCGTGATTCACGACGAACGGTGGCTCGAAGGCGATCACCTTTGTGATACCGGGTACCCGGCCCGAGGCGGCTGCGAGCAGGGCGAGTCCCGCGCCGGAGGACCAGCCGAACAATGCGGCGGACCCACCGGTGGCCTCGACCAGTGCGGCGATATCGTCGATTTCGTTCTCGACGTCGTACACGCCCGGCGAATCGCTGCTGTCGCCCCGGCCACGACGGTCGTAGTTGATGACGGTGAGACGGTATTCATCGGCCAGTTTCTGGGCCAGCTCCACCATCTTCGGGAAGTTGCGGTAGCTGAATGCGCCGCCGACGAGAATTACGGTTCCGGCATCGCCACCGACACGGCGATCGAAGGCGAGCGTGATACCGGCTGGGGTGGTGATGGATTCCATGATCTGGGACCTTTCGTCGAACTCTGTCGTCACCGTGCGGTGAGTTCAGCAAGGTAGACGGCGATCGGGCCTGGCACTCATCGCGGTCGCTGTGTGAGGTAGATCACATTGCTTGGGTGGTGGAGACGCCCGCGCCCACAGGAAGTTGCCAGCCGCACTCCAGGGAGGGTGCAGGTTCGGGCGACAGTGTGATGGCATGACGAACTCGCTAGTCGGCGGCGACGCGGTGCGCCCCGATACCGCTGCGCCCCGCGACACCGCGACCGTGACCCTGGACGTGGTGATCCCGGTCTACAACGAGGAGCGCGACCTCGAGCGCTGCGTGCGCAGGCTGCGCGAGCACCTCGACGGATCCGTCCCCTATCCGAGCCGGATCACCGTGGCGGACAACGCCAGCACCGACGCCACCCTCGCGGTGGCGAACAGGCTGGCGGAGGAGTTCGAGTCGGTCCGAGTGGTGCACCTCGACGAGAAGGGCCGTGGGCGCGCCCTGCATACCGTGTGGAGCGCGTCGGACGCACAGGTCGTGGCGTACATGGACGTGGACCTGTCCACCGACCTCAACGCGTTGCTGCCGTTGGTGGCCCCGCTCGTGTCCGGACACTCCGACGTCGCGATCGGCTCCCGGCTCACGCGCTCTTCGCGGGTCGTGCGCGGACCCAAGCGGGAGGTCATCTCCCGCTGCTACAACCTGATCCTGCGTGGCGCGCTGCGTGCGAAATTCTCCGACGCCCAGTGCGGTTTCAAGGCGATGCGCACGGACGTCGCCCGACAGCTGCTGCCGCTCGTCGAGGACACCGGCTGGTTCTTCGACACCGAACTGTTGGTGCTCGCCGAGCGGGTCGGGCTGCGGATCCACGAGGTGCCGGTGGACTGGGTCGACGACCCCGACAGCACGGTGGACATCGTCTCCACCGCTGTCGCGGATCTCAAGGGAGTGGTCCGGGTGGGACGCGCGCTTGCCACCGGCTCGCTGCCGGTCGCCGCGCTGCGGACCAGCCTCGGACGGGAACCGCTGGTGCCTGGGGTGCCGCACGGCATGGTCGGCCAACTGGTCCGGTTCGCGGTGATCGGTGTGACGTCCACGATCGCCTACGCGCTGCTGTACCTGCTGCTGCACTCCGTCTTCGGTGCGCAGGCAGCCAACTTCGTCGCGCTGCTCGTGACCGCGATCTTCAACACCGCCGCGAACCGGGCCTTCACGTTCGGCGTCCGCGGCCCGGAGGGTGCCGCCAAGCACCAGCTGCAGGGTCTGGCGGTGTTCGCGATCGGCCTGCTGCTGACGAGTGGGTCGCTGTTCGTGCTGCACCGGACGCTGCCCGACGCCTCCAAGCACCTCGAGCTGGCGGTGCTGGTGATCGCCAACCTCGTTGCCACGCTGACCCGTTTCATTGCCCTGCGATGGGTGTTCCGCAATCACGACAAGGGAGTTGACCTGTGACCACGGCCGAGATCGATACCGACGCGGCGAATCCCGGTCCCGCCGCACCGGTCGCCCCGACCGAATCGGAGATGCCGACGCGCCGGAACTGGGAGCCGTGGGCGGTCGCCGTCCTGCTGATCGGCACCGCGGTCGCCTACCTGTGGGGCCTCGGCGCCTCAGGCTGGGCGAACTCCTTCTATTCCGCTGCGGTGCAGGCGGGTTCGGTGTCGTGGAAGGCGTTCTTCTTCGGGTCCTCCGACGCCGCGAACTCGATCACGGTGGACAAGCCGCCCGCCTCGCTGTGGCTGATGTCGCTGTCGGTGCGGGCCTTCGGACTCAGCTCCTGGGCGATCCTGGTGCCTCAGGCCCTGATGGGTGTGGCGTCGGTCGCGCTGCTGTGGGCGACGGTCCGACGGTACTTCGGCGCGGTCGCCGGACTGCTCGGCGGTGCTGTACTCGCGTTGACGCCGGTGGCAGTGCTGATGTTCCGCTTCAACAACCCCGACGCGCTGCTGGTACTGCTGACCCTCGCCGCGGCGTGGGCGCTGCTGCGCGGCATCGAGGACGGACGCACCCGCTGGCTGGTGCTGACCGGCGTCTTCGTCGGGCTCGGCTTCCTGACCAAGCAGCTACAGGTGATGCTGGTGGTACCGCCGCTCGCGCTGACGTACCTGCTGTTCGGACCGCCGAAGCTCGGCAAGCGGATCGCGCAGCTGTTCGCGGCGCTGGCCGCGATGGTCGTCGCCGCGGGCTGGTGGCTGCTGGCGGTCGAGCTGTGGCCGGCGAGCTCGCGGCCGTGGATCGGTGGCTCGCAGGAGAACTCGATCCTGGAACTGACCCTCGGCTACAACGGGCTCGGCCGGCTCAACGGCAACGAGCGCGGCAGCGTCGGGGGTGGCGGGCGCTCGTTCGGTGCCATGGCCGAGGCGACCGCGGGCGGGGCCACCCCGGGTGCCGCCATGCCGGGAGGCATGCCGCCCGGGGGTCCCGGCGGTGGCGGAGGCATGTGGGGGAGCACCGGCATCACCCGCATGTTCGACTCCGCGCAGGGCGGCCAGATCGCCTGGCTGATTCCCGCGGCCCTGATCCTCGGCGTCCTCGGAATCGTGCTGCGCGGCAGGGTTGCTCGAATCGACTCGAAGCGCGCGACGCTCGTGCTCTTCGGCAGCTGGCTGCTCACCACCGGCCTTGTCTTCAGCTTCATGGCCGGCATCTTCCACGCCTACTACACGGTGGCGCTGGCCCCGATGATCGGTGCGCTGGTCGGCGCCGGTGCGGTATCGGGGTGGCGGCGCCGCGAGAATCCCTGGGTGCGGGGCGTCCTCGCGGTGACCATGCTCGTGACGGCCGGCTGGTCGTGGCAACTGCTCGGCCGCAGTGACTCGTTCGTGCCGTGGCTGCGGTGGGTGGTCCTGGTGGTCGGGGTGGTCACCGGACTCGCCCTGTTGGTGCCGCGGCTGACCGGCTGGCTGGCGGCGGTGGTGGCCCTGGCGGCGGTCGTCGCGGGACTGGCGGGACCGACCGCCTACGCGGTGGACACCGTGGCGACCCCGCACCAGGGCTCGATCGTCTCGGCCGGGCCGAACACCGGCGGCGGCATGTTCGGTGGCCGCGGCGGCCCGGGTGGCCGCTGGGACTTCGCGGGCATGCGTCCGGGTGTGCCCGGGGGCCAGATGCCCGGCGGAACGGCCGGCAGGCTACCTGGCGGCACGCGTTCGGACGGGGCGGGCGCGACGGCAGGCGTCCCCGGCCAGCCATCGGACGGCATGAGTATGGGCATGGGCATGGGCATGGGCATGGGCGCGGCCGAGACACCGGGTGGCTTCGGCGGCGGCGCCGGCGGACTGCTCAACGGGAGCACCCCGAGCCCCGAGTTGACCGCGCTGCTCGCCTCCGGCGCGGACCGCTACACGTGGGTGGCGGCGGCCATCGGGTCCAACAGCGCATCGGGCTACCAGCTGGCCACCGAGAAGCCGGTGATGCCGATCGGCGGCTTCAACGGCAGCGACCCCTCGCCGACCCTGGAACAGTTCCAGCAGTACGTCGACGCAGGCAAGATCCACTACTTCATCGCCGGCGGCGGTATGGGCGGCGGTATGGGCGGCGGCATGGGTGGGTCGGGCACGGGCTCGTCGATCTCGACCTGGGTGACCGAGAACTTCACCTCCAGCACTGTCGGCGGGGTCACGTTGTACGACCTGACCTCGCCTCGGGTGCAGGCCGGAACGTAGTCTGAGGCCCGTGCGCGTACTCGTTATCGGCTCTGGTGCCCGTGAACATGCCCTGCTCCTCGCCCTCGGTCGCGACCCGAGCGTGACGGCGCTGATCTGCGCGCCCGGCAATGCCGGGACCGCGAAGATCGCAGACCGGCACCCCGTCGACGTCGCGTCGGGCGACGCGGTGGTGGCGCTCGCGAAGGAGGTCGCCGCCGACCTGGTGGTGATCGGGCCCGAGGTGCCGCTCGTGGTCGGCGTCGCCGATGCCGTGCGCGAGGCAGGGATCGCGTGCTTCGGACCGTCCGCCGCGGCGGCCCGGATCGAGGGGTCGAAGGCGTTCGCGAAGGACGTGATGGCCGCGGCGGGCGTGCGCACCGCGCACAGCGAGGTCGTCGACAACCCGGCCAAGCTCGACGAGGCCCTCGACCGCTTCGGGCCGAACTGGGTGGTCAAGGACGACGGCCTCGCCGCAGGCAAGGGCGTGGTGGTCACCACGGACCGCGACGCCGCCCGCGAGCATGCCGCGGAGCTGCTCGAGACCGGGCACCCGGTGCTGCTCGAGTCCTTCCTCGACGGACCCGAGGTCTCGCTGTTCTGTCTCGTCGACGGCGAAACCGTGGTCCCGCTGCTGCCCGCCCAGGACCACAAGCGGGTGGGCGACGGCGACACCGGGCCGAACACCGGCGGCATGGGTGCCTACACCCCGCTGCCGTGGTTGCCCGACGAGGCCGTGACCCGGATCGTCGAGGACGTCGTCGAGCCGGTCGCGGCGGAACTGGTCAAGCGTGGCAGTGGCTTCTCCGGTCTGCTGTACGCCGGCCTCGCGATGGGCGCCCAGGGTCCGGCCGTCGTCGAGTTCAACTGCCGCTTCGGCGATCCCGAGACTCAGGCGGTGCTCGCACTGCTCGAGTCGCCGTTGGGCGAACTGCTCTACGCCACCGCGACCGGCACCCTTTCCGACGTGGCGCCACTGCGCTGGGCCGACGGCGCCGCGGTGACGGTCGTGCTGGCCGCCGAGAACTACCCGAGCACTCCGCGCACGGGCGACAAGATCACCGGCGCCGACGCGGACGGGGTGCTGCACGCCGGCACCGCGCTGAGCGAGGACGGGACGGTCCTCTCGTCCGGCGGGCGGGTGCTCAGCGTCGTCGGCACCGGAGCCGACCTGACCTCCGCGCGGGCGGACGCCTACGCGAAGCTCGACGCGATCCGACTGCCCGGCGGGCACTTTCGCACCGACATCGGCCTCGCCGCCGTCGAGGGACGCATCAGCATCTGATCACAGGCATTTCGTATCGTGAAAACGGTGCCCCTCGAGTCGGCTTCCTGCCGGGCGAGGGGCACCGTTTTGTGTCGGATGCCCGATTTCGGGAGACGACGGTACCGGGTAAAGCGCTTGGGCACAACGATTTTGCCTGAAGATGTGTCATTTGTTTGACAGACATTAACTACCCGTCGGTAAGGGGACGAAACGCACTGTCACGGCTGTATAACGAGTTCGACTTTTCCGCCGTGAAACAGAGAGGTTCCGTTGAGCGAATACCGAATGTCACGAGGATCCGCCGTTCCGTCGAGTTCCCAGCTCTCCCGCCGAAGGTTCATTGCGGCCACGGGAATCGCGGCAGGCGCCGTGGCTCTGTCCTCCTCCTGGGTCAGCGCGGCCGCCGCGCCGCGCCGCGCACTCAACACCGGGGATCGGGTGCCGGCCCTGATCATCGGCAGTGGCTACGGTGGCTCCGTCACCGCGCTGCGTCTGGCGCAGGCGGGCATCGACTCCCACATCGTCGAGATGGGCCGGGACTGGACCACTCCCGGTTCGGACGGCAAGATCTTCACCGCCACGGCCAGTCCTGACAAGCGGGGCTACTGGCTGAGGAACCGGACGAAGCAGCCCGTCTCGAACTTCCTGGGCGCCTCGATCGACAAGGACATCGACAAGTACGCCGGCATCCTCGACGCCGAGAACATGGGCGCCATCAACGTCTACCAGGGCCGCGGCGTCGGCGGTGGGTCCCTGGTCAACGGTGGCATGGCGGTCACCCCTAAGCGGTCGTGGTTCGAGCAGATCCTGCCCTCGGTCGATGCCAACGAGATGTACAACACCTTCTACCCGCGAGCCAACGCCACCCTCGGCGTCACCAACATCGACCAGGCGTGGTTCGAGTCCACCGACTACTACAAGTTCTCCCGGGTCGGGCGCAAGGTCGCCGAGCGGTCCGGCTTCAAGACGACGTTCGTGCCCAACGTCTACGACTTCGACTACATGAAGCAGGAAGAGGCCGGCGCGGTCCCGAAGTCGGCGCTCGACGGGGAGGTCATCTTCGGCAACCATCATGGCAAGAAGTCACTGCCCAAGACCTACCTCGCGCAGGCCACGGCCACCGGCAAGGTCACGATCAGCCCACTGCACCGAGTGACGAAGGTTGCACCCGCGCCGGGCTCCGGCTACGGCGTCGAGATCGAACAGATCGACGAGCAGGGCAACATCGTCGCCACCAAGACCGTCATCGCGGACAAGGTGTTCTTCGCCGCGGGCAGCGTCGGCACCAGCAAGCTGCTGGTCTCGATGAAGGCGCAGGGCCACCTGCCGAACCTGGCCGGTGCGGTCGGGCAGGAGTGGGGCACCAACGGCAACGTGATGGTCGCACGCGCGAACCATGCGTGGGATGCCACCGGCAGCAAGCAGTCGTCGATCCCGACGATGGGCATCGACGCCTGGGACACCAACGGGGTGTTCGCGGAGATCGCACCGTTCCCGGCAGGTGCCGAACTGTGGATCAGCCTGTACCTGGCGATCACCAAGAACCCCGAACGTGCTCAGTTCCAGTTCAATTCGAGCACCGGGCAGGTCGGGCTGTCCTGGACCCAGGCGCAGGCCCAGAAGTCGATCGACCTGGCCAAGGTGGTGTTCGACAAGATCAACAAGAAGGAGGTCACGGTCTACCGCTCCGACATGTTCGGCAGCAACAAGGTCTGGAACGACGGCCTGACCTACCACCCGCTCGGCGGCGCGGTACTGAACAAGGCCACCGACAACTACGGCCGCCTCAACGGGTACCCGGGCATGTACGTGATGGACGGCTCGTTGGTGCCCGGCAACGTCGGCGTCAACCCGTTCGTCACCATCACCGCACTGGCCGAACGCAACATCGCGAACATCGTCGCCAACGATCTCCACTAGCCGCACCTGAGGCGTGTGAACCGCACGGGGCAATCGTCGCATTTGCGGCGATTGCCCCGTCCTCGTTCGCGTGAAGGGATGCACACTACCGCGGAATTGCCTGTGTCTCAGCCCTTTCGCGGCATCAGGTCCACGCTGAAAGCTGCCGGGTAACTACTCGCCGGTTCTCAAACTTTCGCTCCGGTGTGCCGGTATAACAAGTTCTACTTTGTTGACCAGTGAACTAGAGAGGTTCCGTTGAGCGAGTACCGAGGATCACGAGGATTTGCGCCACTGACGAACGCCCGGCTCTCCCGCCGGAGGTTCCTCGCGGCGTCGGGCATGGCGGTGGGCGCCGCGGCGCTGTCCTCCTCCTGGCTGGCCGCGGCGGCCTCGCCGAGGCGCGCCCTGGCCACGGGAGACCGGGTGCCCGTCCTGATCATCGGCAGCGGCTACGGCGGTGCCGTCGCGGCGCTGCGGCTGACGCAGGCCGGCATCACGACCAACATCGTCGAGATGGGCCAGAATTGGACCACCCCGGGTTCGGACGGGAAGATCTTCTGTCCGATCCTCAAGCCCGACCAGCGCTCGACCTGGTTGCGCGACAAGACCGATCTGCCGCTCTCGAACATCATGGGCATCCCGATCAACCAGAACATCACCAAGGGTGCAGGTGTCCTCGACGCTGAACACTTCGCCGGGATCCGGGTGTACCAGGGCCGTGGCGTCGGCGGTGGCTCGCTGGTCAACGGTGGCATGGCCGTGACGCCCAAACGCGGCTACTTCGAGGAGATCCTGCCCTCGGTCGACTCGAACGAGATGTACAACACCTTCTTCCCGAAGGCGAACGCGGCGCTCGGGGTCAACAACATCGATCCGGCCTGGTTCAGCTCCACCAAGTACTACCAGTTCGCGCGCACCGCCAAGAAGACGGCGGAAGCCTCGGGCTTCGCGACGACGTTCGTGCCCAACGTCTACGACTTCAACTACATGAAGCAGGAGGACGCCGGCACGGTCACCCAGTCGGCGCTCGCCGGCGAGGTCATCTACGGCAACAATGCGGGCAAGAAGTCGCTCGACAAGACCTACCTCGCGCAGGCGGCCGCCACCGGCAAGCTCACCATCACGACGATGCACCAGGTCACCAAGGTGGCGCCCGCATCGTCCGGCGGTGGATACACGGTCGAGATGAACCAGATCGACGGGCAGGGCAACGTCGTCGGGACCAAGTCCGTCACCGCGGACAAGGTGATCTTCGCCGCGGGCAGCGTCGGCACCAGCAAGCTGCTGGTCTCGATGAAGGGGCAGGGAATCCTGCCGAACCTGCCCGGCGAGGTCGGCCAGGGTTGGGGCAACAACGGCAACGTGATGGTCGGCCGGGCAAACCAGGCCTGGGACGCGACCGGAGCCAAGCAGTCGTCGATTCCGGTGCTGGGCATCGACAACTGGGCCGATCCCACCGCTCCGGTCTTCGCCGAGATCGCACCGATGCCCGCCGGCATCGAGACGTTCGTCAGCCTGTACCTGGCGATCACCAAGAACCCCGAGCGGGCCAACTTCCTGTTCAACTCCAGCACCGGCAATGTCGACCTGTCCTGGAAGACCTCGCAGAACCAGCCCGCGATCGACATGGCCAAGGCGGTCTTCGACAAGATCAACAAGAAGCAGGGGACCATCTACCGCACCGACCTGTTCGGGACGGTCAAGACGTGGGGTGACGACTTCGTCTACCACCCGCTCGGAGGCTGTGTCCTGAACAAGGCGACCGACAACTACGGCCGCCTGAACGGGTACCCGGGCCTGTACGTGATGGACGGGTCGCTGGTGCCGGGCAACACCGGCGTCAATCCGTTCGTCACCATCACCGCACTGGCGGAGCGGAACATGGCGAACATCGTCGCGAACGACCTGCACTAGGCACACCCACGCGTCGAACGGGAATTCACGGCTGCGGGTTCGGCCCGACACGAGCCGTGAATTCCCGTTCGACGGATCGCGGTAGCGTCGTGAGGGTGCGAGCAGAGTCCCAGAGATCCCAGGTACCGCCGTTCCACGTGATGGACGTGTGGGCGGCGGCGGCCGAGCGCGCGCGAACTCACGGCGACGTGCTGACCCTCGCCGCCGGGCAGCCGTCCACGCCCGCGCCCGCGCCGGTGCTGCGGGCCACCCACGAGGCCGTCGACGCCCACCTGCTCGGCTACACCGAGAGCCTCGGCATCCTGCCGCTGCGCGAGACGATCGCCCGCTACCACTCGACGCGGTCCGGAATCGCGGTCGACCCGGAGGACGTCGTCGTGACCACCGGTTCGTCCGGCGCGTTCACACTCGTGTTCCTCGCCGCCTTCGACGTCGGGGACACGGTGGTCGTGGCACGGCCCGGCTATCCGGCGTACCGCAATACCCTCACCGCGCTCGGCTGCCGGGTGGTCGAACTCGACTGCGGTCCCGAGACCCGCTACCAGCCGACGGTGGCGATGCTCGAGGCGCTCGACACCCCGCCCGCCGGGCTGATCGTGGCCAGCCCGGCGAACCCGACCGGCACGGTGATCGACCGCGACGAGCTGGCCGCGTTGGCGCGCTGGTGTGCGGACCACGACACCCTGCTGATTTCCGACGAGATCTACCACGGCATCGAATTCGGTGACGCCGCAACGGCATGTGCCTGGGAGACCTCCACCGAGGCGGTCGTGGTCGGCTCGGTGTCGAAGTACTTCTCGATGACCGGCTGGCGACTTGGCTGGATGCTGGTGCCGACCGGACTGCGGCGCGCGCTGCAGCGGCTGGCGTCGAACATGACGGTGTGCCCGCCGGCGATCTCGCAGTACGCGGCGCTCGCGGCGTTCACCGACGAGTCCCTCGCCGAGCTCGACGGGCACGTGCGCCGGTACGCGGTGAACCGGGAGGTGCTGCTGTCGGGACTGCCACGGCTGGGGATCATCGAGCTCGCGCCCGCCGACGGCGCGTTCTACGTGTACGCGGACATCGGCCACTTCACCGGCGACTCGACTGCGTGGTGCGCGGAACTGCTCCGCGAGACCGGGGTCGCGGTGGCACCGGGCATCGACTTCGACACCGTGCACGGCGATCGGACGATGCGGCTCTCGTTCGCGGGCGCGACCGCCGACATCGAGGAGGCGTTGGCGCGGATGGCGCGCAGCGGGATGCTCGGTAGTTAACCTCACTTCACCAAATCGACGCGGAGAGCCGCTGCCCGCTGGCAGGATGGGGCGGTGACAGAAGCGGCGACTCCGAAGGGTGAGAGGCGCCGCTTCGCGCTCGTCCAGGCCGCCGCGGACCTGCTGACCGAGGGCGGATTCGACGCGGTCCGTCACCGAGCCGTGGCGGCACGGGCGAATCTGCCGCTGGCGTCGACCACCTACTACTTCGAGTCCCTCGACGACCTGAACGCCGCCGCCGTGGAACTCTGCGGGATGCGCGAGCTCGACATGATGGAGGCCCGGATAGCCGAAGTGTCCCAACGTAACCGGGGTGTCGAGGCGACCGTCGAGCTGATCGTCGACATGCTGGTCGGGGTATTCGAGGGTGGCGCGTGCGGGCGCGAGCAACTGGTCAACCGCTACGAGCGTTTCGTCGCGTTCGCGCGGCATCCGGAGCTGCGCGAGGTGCAGTTGCGGCTGCGGGCCCAGCTCGACGACCTGCTCGTCGCGGTGCTGCGGCGGTCCGGTCGCGAGGTGCGCCAGGACCAGTTGCGCCGGCTCGTGTGCGTCGTCGACGGGGCCGTGGTGGGCGCGCTGAGTGAGTCCGACCCCGATCCGAAGGCACTCGCGCGGGACATGCTGCTCCAGGTGATCGACATCGTGGCGCCGCCCGTCTCGGCGTAGCCGTCGATCACACACCGCGGGGAAGCCGTAAACTGGGCGCCCGTGAGCCGCATCCCCAACGTCCTTGCCAATCGATACGCCAGCCCCGAGCTGACGGCGCTGTGGTCGCCCGAGCACAAGATCGTGCTCGAGCGGCAGTTGTGGCTGGCGGTGCTGCGGGCGCAGGCCGCGCTCGGCATCGACGTCCCGGAAGAGGCGCTCGCCGATTACGAGCGGGTGATCGAGAACGTCGACCTGGAGTCGATCGCCGCCCGCGAGCGGGTCACCCGGCACGACGTCAAGGCCCGCATCGAGGAGTTCAACGCCCTCGCCGGCCACGAGCACGTGCACAAGGGCATGACCAGCCGCGACCTCACCGAGAACGTCGAGCAGCTGCAGGTCTTCCGGTCGCTCGAGCATGTCCACGCGCACGGCGTCGCCGTCGCCGCGCGACTGGCCGAGCGGGCCGCCGAGTACTCGTCGCTGGTGATGGCCGGTCGCAGCCACAACGTCGCCGCGCAGGCCACCACCCTCGGCAAGCGGTTCGCGTCCGCGGCCGACGAGCTGCTGGTCGCGTTGACCCGGCTGCGGGAGCTGATCGACCGCTACCCGCTGCGCGGGATCAAGGGCCCGATGGGCACCGCGCAGGACATGCTCGACCTGCTCGACGGCGACACCGAGAAGCTCGAGTTCCTCGAGGCGAAGGTCGCCGAGCACCTCGGCTTCGCGCACGTGCTGACCAGCGTCGGCCAGGTGTACCCGCGTTCGCTCGACCACGACGTGCTCTCCGCGCTGGTGCAGGTCGGCGCCGGGCCGTCGTCGTTCGCGCACACCATCCGGCTGATGGCCGGCCACGAGCTGGTCACCGAGGGCTTCCAGCCCGGCCAGGTCGGTAGTTCCGCGATGCCGCACAAGATGAACACCCGCTCCTGCGAGCGCGTCAACGGACTGCAGGTCGTGCTGCGCGGCTACGCCTCGATGGCCGCCGAGCTGGCCGGCGCCCAGTGGAACGAGGGCGACGTGTTCTGCTCGGTGGTGCGCCGTGTCGCGCTGCCCGACGCGTTCTTCGCGATCGACGGCCAGATCGAGACCTTCCTGACCGTGCTCGACGAGTTCGGTGCGTACCCGGCGGTGATCGAGAAGGAGCTCACCCGCTACCTGCCGTTCCTCGCGACCACCCGCATGCTGATGGCCGCCGTGCGTGCGGGCACCGGACGCGAGACCGCGCACGAGGTCATCAAGGAACATGCGGTCGCCGTGGCACTGGCGATGCGTGAGGACGGCCGCGAGCCGGACCTGCTCGACCGCCTCGCTGCCGACGAGCGGTTCCCGCTCGACCGGGCCGGCCTCGACGCCGCGCTGGCCGACAAGTCCGCGTTCATCGGTGCGGCCGAGGCGCAGGTCGACGCGGTGGTGCGCCGGGTGGCGCTGTTGGTCGAGCAGTACCCCGAGGCGGCGAAGTACTCGCCGTCGCCGATTCTGTAGCGCGGCGTCGACCGGATTCGAGGAGGTCGCCGACGAGGACCGGGTCCACGCTGGTGCGTGGACCCGGTCCTCGTCGTTGCGGGCGGGGCCGCTCGAATCGGCGGCTAATGCCAGTTGCTGATCCTGACGTCGTGCGGAGCGGGCTCGCCCTTGCCGGTTTCGACCAGGTGCTTCAGGCTCATGAGGAACGTCGCCCACTTGGTGCTGCAGTGGTACATGAACTCCACCGGCTCCCGCCAGCCCTCGTGCCGGAACAGCACGATCGTGTAGCCGTCCTCCTGTTTCAGGTCGAACCGAATCTGCGTGCCGAGCCACTCCTCGGGGCCGTCGATGACCTCCCAGAGCACGCGCTCGGTGGGTTGAGCCTCCAGTACCTTCATGTCGAACCCGCCGGGCTCGAAGCGGAACCGGACGACTCCTCCGACGTCGCCGTCCCCGTCCGTGTCTTCGGTCCACCAGCTCGCCAGACCGTCGACCGTGGTCAGGGCCGCGTAGACGGCCTCGGGAGTCGATGTGACCCCGATCCTGTGCAGGATGTCCACCATCTCGATACCTCTTTTCCAGTGCGGGCGTCCGCATTCGGGCGCGTTTCGTCGGCGCCGCCACGGACGTGGCGACGTTCGTTTGTGGCGGGTCAGCTCTCCTGGCTGCGCTGGATCGCCTCGGCGATCCGTTTGATGCGATGCAGGCGGGCGTCCCAGGCGGCCCCGACGGACGACAGCTGCGCGACCGCACGGGCGAGCTGGGCTTGGTCGACGTGGTAGAGGCGCTCGCGCCCGGACGGGGTGACGTGGACCAGACCGACTCGGTCGAGCACTCCGAGATGCTTGGCGACCGCCTGCCGCGTGACCGGCAGTTGCTCGCTCAGTGAGGTCGCGGTCCCGCTGCCGCCGCTCAGCAAGAGGTCGAGCATCCGTCGCCGGATGGGGTCCCCGACCGCAGACCAGAGGTCGTCGTCGACGGCGGCACTCACGGCGTCGACACCAGTCGGGCGACGTACGTGACCAGGCGGGGAAGGAAGTGGTCCCAGCCGGTGACGTGCTCGCGGTACGCCTCCTCGAGAACTGCTGCCTCCCAGCCCCTCTCGCGGAACCCCGTCTCGGTGAACCGCAGCAGGGTGCCGGCGCCCGAGGGGACGAGGTCGAAGGTCACCAGGAGTGAGTTGGTCGACGTGACGGTCGCGCCCTCGTCGTAGACCCAGCGGAAAGCGAACCGCCGGGGTGGGTCGGCTTCCGTCACCGTGAGTGAGACGACCTTCGCGTCCGGCATGGTCCTGTCGCCGAACGAGATGACCCCGGTGGCGCCGGGCACCGGCTCGAGCTCTGCCTCGTCCGGCCACCACTCCCGCAGATGTTCGGGCTTGCTGATGACCTCGTAGACCACCTCGGGCGTAGCTTCGACGTGGATCTCCCGCTCGATGCTGCCGTACTCCATTTCGCTCTCCCGTCATCTAGCAACCTTTGGTTGCATATGACGGTAGGGCATTCGCTCGGGATGTGCAACCAAAGGTTGCTAGTTGCGCTCGTCGGCGGCGGGGCCGATCGTCCGCGTCGCGGCTCGTTGTCGCATCCGGGGAAGGTCTGTCAGGACTCGTCGGCGAGGAGCTGGTCGAGGATGCGGCGCAACTCGCCGCGATCGTGGGCGTCGAGCGGGGCGAAGAAGTCGGCGGCCTGCGCATCCCGGACCGAGGACATCTCGGCGATCAGCGCTCGGCCCTCGTCGGTGAGCTGCACACACACCGCCCGCCGATCCACTCCGTCCGAGACCCGCAGCACCAGGTCGCGCTTCTGCAGCCGGTCGACGACCTCGGTCGCCGACCGGGGTGCGATGCGCAGCGCCTTCGCGACGTCGCCGAGTCGCGGACGTCCCCCCGCCTCGCGGTCGATCACGCGCAGCGCCCGGAACTCGTGCGGGGACAGCTCCCATGGTTCCAATGCGGCGAACCACCCCCGGCGCAAGGTGCGGGACGCCGACATCACGAGGTCGCGGAGCTGTTCTGACGATGCCTCGGTCATGGTGACGGAGCTTACCTCACTTGACAGTTGCCTCATGTTGAGGGAACCTCAATAAGTCTTACCCCAACATTCGAGAGGGGTGGTTGTATGACGAGCCCCCACTTCGGCGGTCCCGGTCCGGGACGCGGCCCGCGTGGCGCGAAGGTCGATCCCGCGGACCGCGCCCAACTCGCAGACCAACCCGTCAGCCTGCGCCGGATCGGCGCACTGTTCCGGCCCTACCGCGGGCAGATCACGGTGGTCGTGGCGCTGATCGTCGCGTCCTCGCTGATCTCCCTCGCCAACCCGTTCCTGGTCCGCGAGGTGATCGACCGCGCCATTCCCGACAAGGACGTCCCGCTGCTGGTGTGGACGGTCCTCGGCATGCTCGCCGTGACCGTGTCCGTGTCCGTCATCGGCGTGCTGCAGACGTGGATCTCCACGACCGTCGGCCAGCGCATCATGCACGGCCTGCGAACCGACGTCTTCTCCCATCTGCAACGCCAGTCGCTGGGCTTCTTCACCCGCACCCGCGGCGGCGAGATCCAGTCCCGGCTGACCAACGACATCGGCGGCATGCAGACCGTCGTCACCTCGACCGCGACCTCGATCGCGTCCAACCTCACCACCGTGGTCGGCACCGCGGTCGCGATGGCGGTGCTGAGTTGGCGACTGTCGCTGCTCTCGCTGATCGTGCTCCCGCCGGCCATCTGGTTGACCCGCAAGGTCGCCCGGATGCGACGGGCCATCACCGCCCAGCGCCAGCGCACTCTCGCCGACATGCAGACCCAGATCGAGGAGTCGCTCTCCATCAGCGGCATCCAGCTCGGCAAGACGCTCGGCGCGGGCCCGGCCATGTCGCAACGCTTTTCGGACTCCTCGCTGGTACTCACCGACCTCGAGGTCCGCTCCGAGCTGTCCGGCCGTTGGCGGATGGCCACGATGAACATTGTGTTCGCCGCCATTCCCGCCCTGCTGTACCTGGCCGCCGGACTGCCCGCGACCTCCGGTGGCATGACGATCGGCACCCTGGTCGCGTTCACCGGCCTGCAGGGCGCGCTCTTCCGGCCGCTCATGCAACTGCTGGACGTCGGTGTGTCCGTGACGAGTTCGCTGGCGCTGTTCAGCCGGATCTTCGAGTACCTGGATCTGAAGGTGGAGATCGACGACCCGGAGCACCCGGTCCCTATGCCGCGCGCGACGGTCGCGGGGACGGTCCGTTTCGACGACGTCGCCTTCCGCTACGAGAATGCGGACCGCGACGCGTTGACGGGGGTCGACGTCGCGGTCCCGGCCGGGTCCTCGCTGGCGCTGGTCGGCGAAACCGGTTCGGGCAAGACCACACTCGCCTCGCTCGTCGCGCGGCTGCACGACCCCACCTCGGGTCGGGTCAGCATCGACGGCGTCGACCTGCGCGACATCACGCTCGCCGAGCTGTCGGAGCTCGTCGGTGTGGTCTCGCAGGAGACCTACCTGCTGCACGCGACGATCCGGGAGAACCTGCGGCACGCCCGGCCCGAGGCCACCGACGCGCAGATCGAGGACGCGGCCCGTGCCGCCCAGGTGCACGAGTTGATCGCATCCCTGCCCGACGGCTACGACACGATGGTCGGCGCGCGCGGACACCGGTTCTCGGGCGGCGAGAAGCAGCGCATCGCGATCGCGCGAACCCTGCTGCGGGACCCGCGGATCCTGATCCTGGACGAGGCCACCAGCGCGCTGGACAACGAGACCGAGCGCGCGGTCCAGGACGCTCTCGACACGGTCAGTCGCGGCCGCACCACCATCACCATCGCGCACCGACTCTCCACGATCGAGGGCGCCGACCAGATCGTCGTGCTCGACCACGGACGGGTGGCCGAGCGCGGTACCCACGACGAGCTGGTCGCCCTCGGCGGTCGGTACGCGGCGTTGCTGGCCCGGTCCGGCCGGGGCGCCGGGGAACTGGTCCTGGCACGCTGAGAGTCTCGTAGGCTGCCCGGATGAACTGCGTCTTCTGCGCGATCGTCGCGCGCACCGCCGAGGCCAGCATCGTCCACGAGGACGAGCACACCCTGGCATTCATGGACATCCGGCCGTTCACGCCGGGACACCTGCTGGTGGTGCCGAAGCGGCACGCGTCGGGGCTGGCGCAGTTGGACCCCGAGGACGGTCGACGGGTGTTCGCGGTCGGCCAGCGACTGGCGGCCGCGCTGCGGGACAACGGAACCGACCTCACCGGACTGCCCACCGACGGACCGTGCGCGGACGGGGTGAACCTCTTCCTCGCCGACGGCGCCGTCGCCGGCCAGGAGGTGTTCCACGTGCACCTGCACGTCATCCCTCGTACGGCCGGCGACGGGTTCGGTCTCCGCGGCCGCCCGACGATGCCGCGCCGACCCGACCTGGACTACTTGGCAGGCGCGATCCGGCGCCGACTCGGTTAGCCAGGGCTCGGTCGGCCCGCTCGCCGAATCCCCGGGCGGGTGGCACAGCTGTGTAGCGCGGCCGACGCGCGACGTGGTCGGCCGCTTCACGGGGTGCAGTTTCGCCCCGCTTGGCTTCGACCAACACTGGTCGCTGATCGAGTGGCCGTCAAGACCGGGAGCTCAGTCGGTGCGCTCGCGATCTGCGTGCCCGAGGTCCCGGCCCGGCGCGACCGCATCACGCACCAGCTTCTTGAGCGTCACGATGTCGGGAAAACCGCTGTCGCGCTTGCGGTCCCAAACCACGATGTCGCCGGCGGTGACCTGGAAGATTCCACCGGTACCGGGAATCAGTGCCACCTCGCCCAGTTCGGTGCCGAACGTGTTCAGCAATTCCTGCGCCATCCATCCGGCTCGGAGCAGCCAGTTGCATTGTGTGCAGTAGGTGACGGTGACACGGGGTGCGACGGTGGTCATCGTTCCAGGGTGGCAGACCGAGCTACCGCCGCGCTCCGTGCCACTCGGTGACGGGACGGCCCTCGACGAGATGCTCGTCGACGAATCGCTCCACCCGCTCGGTGTGTAGCCCGGCGTACCAGGTGTTGTCGGGGTACACCGCGACCACCGGTGCCTGCGAGCACGGGAACAGGCAGCCCGTCTGGGTGACGAGGACGTCGTCGTCGCCGAGACCACGCGCCTCGAGCGCCTCGTCCAGGGCCTGCGCGGTTTCCGGACCGCCCCGGGCCGAACAGCGTGGGCCGCGGCACACCATCACGTGCCGTGCGAAGCCCGGAACCTCGTCCCACGAGGGGGAAGTCAGCGGGGCGGTGGTGGTGCGCGCCGCCGTGGTGGGTCCGCAGATCGCGGCGTCGAGCAGGTCGGCGTAGTTCGCGGTGTCGGAGAGCGGATTCGCGATCCGCACGTCGGGAATTCGTTCCCCGGAGTGCTCACGCAACCAGTGCCCGATGACCCGGCGGAACCACGCGTCGATCTTGCGGTCCAGCACGGTCTGGGCGCTCACCACGACCACCTCGGTCGCGGCGGATGCGGCCGCCTCGTCGAGCGCCGTGGTGACGGAGGTTCCGGATCCGCCGAGCACTGCCGTCACGAAGACGGTGTCCGGGTGCCGGTCCCGCAGCGTGCTCAGCGCCCCGAGCACCTGGTCGCGGGGGTCGGTGCCGCGGTCGGTGGGCGCCGTGACGATCACCCACCGGCTGTGCTGAATCGCGTTCATGAGAAGGACCTTTCGGTGGTCGCGTCGACGGTGCCACACAGCACCACCATCGGACGTCCCGTTCGTGGATGGGATTGCACCAGCGCGTCGAGGCCGTAGACGTCCGCCAGCAACTCGGTGGTGAGGACCGACTCGGTCGGTCCCTCGGTGACCACCCGGCCGCCCCGGAGCACCACCAGGTGGTCGCAGTACATCGCGGCCAGGTTGAGGTCGTGCATCGCGGCCACCGTGGTGAGTCCGCGGGCCAGGATCAGTTCGAGCAGTTCCAGCGACGCCGAGACGTCGAGGTGGTTGGTCGGCTCGTCCAACAGCAGCACACAGGGGCGCTGTGCGAACGCGCGGGCCAGCTGGGTCTTCTGCTTCTCGCCGCCGGACAGGCTCTGCCACAACCGGTGTCGCAGTTCGGTGATCCCGGCGGTCGTGAGGCAGTCCGTGACGAGGCCGCCGGTGCCGAGAGCTGAGGGGCGGGCCCAGCCGCCGCGGTGCGGGATGGCGCCGAGTTCGACGATCTGTTCCACCGTCAGGTCCAGTTCGGTGGCCGAATGCTGTTCCACCAGTGCGACCGTGCGGGCGAACTCGCGACGATGCATCGCGGTCGCCGGGACGTCGCCGATCAGCACCCGTCCGCTGTCGGGCCGCACGAGCCGGCCGATCGTCGACAGTAGTGACGTCTTGCCCGACCCGTTCGGGCCGATCAACCCGGTCACCCGCCCGGCCGGGGCCGTGCACGACACTCGGTCGAGGATTCGGTGGCCTCCAGCGGACCACGTGAGGTCTTCGACTCGGATCTCGGGGGAGTGGTGCGTCATGCGCGCGCTCCTCGGCGTCGGAGCAGCCACACGAACGCCGGTACCCCGACCACGGCGGTGACGATGCTGATCGGTAGCTCCCGTCCGGGTATCACGCTGCGGGCGGCAATGTCGGCCCATACCAGCAGCAGTGCGCCCAGCAGCGCCACCACCGGGAGCAAACGCGCGTGCAGCGGCCCGACGAGCATGCGGGCCGCGTGCGGCACCACGAGTCCGACGAAGCCGATGACGCCCGCCTGCGCGACCAACGCCGCCGTGCACAGCGACGCCACCCCGTACAGCACCCAGCGGGAGCGTTCGACGTGGGTGCCGAGGCTCGTGGCGGCACGCTCACCGAACGCGAACGAGTCCAACACGCGACTGAAGGCCAGGACGACCGTCATCGTCGCCGCGACGACGATCAGGATGCCGACCAGACCCGGCCAGCGCACACCGGCCACCGAGCCGAGGGTCCAGTTCAACACCTGGTGGGCGGCGTCGCGGTCGCCGACCAGCACCAGCGCCGACGTCAACGCCGCAGCCAACTGTCCTACCGCTATCCCGGCGAGGACCAGTCGGCCGGGCAACAGTGCCCCCGACCGGGACGTCGCGATGACGAACACCAGCAGCAGGCTGCCGAGAGCGCCGAGAAATGCGGCGGACGAGACGGCGCCGAATCCGAAGGCTCCCACCGCAGTCACCCCGGTGGTCAGCGCGAGGACGGCACCCAGAGACGCGCCCCCCGACATGCCGAGCAGGTAGGGGTCGGCCAACTGGTTGCCGGTCAGTGACTGCAGTACCGCCCCGCACACGGCGAGCCCCGCGCCCACCGCCGCGGCGGCCAGCACCCGGGGCATCCGCAGGTCCACCACGATGTGGGTGGTGAGCAGATCGGTGCCCTGGCCGATGCCGAGGCGTCCGCCGATCGACTCGACGACCGTGCCGATCGACAGATCGGCCGCCCCGATCGCGACCCCGGCCGCGCAGCTCACCGCGAGCAGCGCCACCAGGACCGCCGACAAGCCGGTGCCGGTCATGGTGCGTGTCCGGGTGGACGCACTCACGCTCCGCCGCCGCCCAACTGCTCGGTGACCAGACGCGCGCCCTCGATCAGCCGTGGTCCGGGGGTGCTCGTCGAGAACGGCACCACGACGAACCTGTCCTCACGCACGGCCTTCAGGTCGCGGAGTGCCGGATCGCTCCGCAGGTAGTTCTTCTTCTCCTCCGCGGTGTCCCACGATGCGTCGGCCAGGACGATCACGTCCGGGTTCGCGGCCAGCACGGTCTCCCAGCTGCCGTCCAGCCAGGTTCCGGCGGCGTCCGCGAAGACGTTGGTGCCACCGACCGCGTCGATGATCAGTTGCGGGCCGCCGGCGTTGCCCCCGACGTACGGGGTGCCGGTACCGCTGTCGTACCAGAAGATGCTCTTGCCCTTCGCGGCCGCGGCCGCCTCAATCCCGGAGAGCGTCTCGCGCATCTGCGCGTTCACCGCGTCGGCCTGTGCCGGGTCGCCGAACAGCGTCCCGTAGTCGGCGATCTCGGCCGCGATCGAATCCCAGGCGACCGGCGGACGCTTCGACTTGTCCGTGCACCCGAACGGTGAGACGTATGTGGCGACGCCGAGCTCGTCGAACGACTCGCGCGTGCCGACCGCCTTGTCGTCGAATGCGGTTCCGTAGGACGCGAGTACCAGGTCCGGCTTGGTCTGGAGCAGCGCCTCGCGGCTGGGAAAGGCCTTCTCGTCAAGTACGGGAATCTTCCCGTACGCGGCCTGCCACTGCGGCGCGATGGTGTCGTCGAGGTAGGCGGTACCGACCATCCGGTCCTGCGCGCCGATCGACAGTGCGGACTCGGTGGCGCCCTGGTTGAGCGTGACACCACGCTCGGCAGGTCCGTCGAGGGCGACGGTGCGGCCGCAGTTCTGCAGGGAGATCGACGCGGCGTCGGTATCCGACGACGTCGAACTGCCGCAGGCGGACAGGGCGAGGGCAGCGGCGACGGTAGCTGCCGTGGCCGCGACGATTCGCGGCGAATAATGGGTACGCAAAGCGACCCGCCTTCCATGACTCGTGGAAAACATGCAGGATGTGTCACGGCCGGTCTCCTGGCTCGGCAGGGATAGCCGTCGGTCACGCCTTCCCGGACGCATGCATCCAGTGGCTGGGGTCGGGCCCCTAGTGGTCGACGTACCTGCTCACAGTGGCGAGTACCGCGCCGGATTCACACCGGCTTCCCGTACACCGTGACACCGCACCGGAGAATAGCGGACGCCCGACTTGTCCGGTTCCCGTCGGGTGGGGGTGGCATCGCCGCGCACCCGATAGGGTTGCCGGGTGCGCCCCTCACTCTCCGACTACGCCCACCTGGCCGGCGGCAAGGTCCGTGACCTCTACACCATCGACGACGAGCACCTGTTGCTCGTTGCCAGCGACCGGATCTCCGCCTACGACCACATCCTGAGCACCCCGATTCCCGACAAAGGGCGCGTGCTCACCGCGATGAGCGTCTTCTTCTTCGAGGAACTCGGTGGGCTGAACCACCTCGCGGGCGCACCTGACGACGAGCGGATCCCCGAGGAGGTGCTCGGCCGCGCCCTGGTGGTGCGCAAGCTGAACATGGTCCCTGTCGAGTGCGTGGCCCGCGGCTACCTCACCGGGTCGGGGCTGTCGGACTACCAGCGCACCGGCGCCGTGTGCGGCGTCGAACTACCCGCCGGACTGGTCGAGGCCAGCAAGCTGCCGGACCCGATCTTCACCCCCGCGACCAAGGCCGCGCTCGGCGACCACGACGAGAACGTGGACTTCGCGACGGTCGTGGACCAGCTCGGCCAGGACCTGGCGGTCAAGCTGCGCGAGGACACGCTCGACATCTACTTCCGGGCGGCCAGCTTCGCCGCGGACCGGGGAATCATCCTGGCCGACACCAAGTTCGAGTTCGGTCTTGACGCCGGGGGCAACCTGGTGCTCGCCGACGAGGTGCTCACCCCCGACTCGTCCCGGTACTGGCCCGCCGACGGCTACGAGGCCGGCCGGGTCCAGCCGAGCTTCGACAAGCAGTTCGTCCGGAACTGGCTGACCGGGCCCGAGTCGGGCTGGGACCGAGCCTCGGACACGCCTCCGCCTCCGCTGCCGCCGGAGATCGTCGAGGCCACCCGCAGCAGGTACATCGAGGCCTACGAGCGCATCTCCGGGTTGTCGTTCGCCGACTGGGTGTAGCCGCCGGTCGCGGCCGCGTGCGCATAGGGTGGTCGGCATGAGTTCGCCTGTCACCCCGGTCCCCGCGGCGGTCGCGCCGGTCGCGAAGAAGGTCCCGCACGAGCGCACCCACCACGGCGACACGTTCGTCGACAACTACGAGTGGCTGCGCGCCAAGGACGACCCGGAGGTCGTCGCGTACCTGGAGGCGGAGAACGCGTACACCGACGCGCACACCGAACACCTCGGCCCGCTGCGCGAGACGATCTTCCAGGAGATCAAGTCGCGCACCCAGGAGACCGACCTGTCGGTGCCGTCCCGAATGGGGCAGTGGTGGTACTACTCGCGCAGCTTCGAGGGCAAGCAGTACGGAGTGCAGTGCCGCTGCCCGATCGCGGGCCCGGACGACTGGACCCCGCCCGAGCTGTCCGCGGACACCGCGATCGACGGCGAGCAGGTGCTGCTCGACGGCAACGAGCTCGCGCAGGGGCACGACTTCTTCTCGCTCGGTGCGTTCTCGGTCACCCTCGACGGCACGCTGCTCGCGTACTCCGTCGACACCGCGGGTGACGAGCGGTACACCCTGCGGTTCAAGGACCTGACCACCGGAGCCGAGCTGTCCGACGTGATCCCCGGTACCGCGCCCGGTGCGACGTGGTCGGTGGACAACCAGCACGTCTTTTACATGACCGTGGACGAGGCCTGGCGCCCCGACACGGTGTGGCGGCACCGCATCGGCACCGCCCAGGCCGACGACGTGTTGGTCTTCCACGAGCCGGACGAGCGGTTCTGGGTGGGTTTCGGGTCCACCCGCAGCGAGAAGTACCTGATGATCTGGATCGGTTCCAAGATCACCTCCGAGATCCTCTGCCTCGAGTCGGACAACCCGGAGGGTGAGTTCCGGGTGGTGCTGCCGCGGGTGGACGGCGTCGAGTACACCGTCGAGCACGCGGTCGTCGCGGGGGAGGACCGCTTCCTGATCCTGCACAACGGCGACGTCGAGGGGGGCAAGGCGGAGAACTTCACGCTGGTCGACGCCCCGGTCGGGGACCCGACCGATCAGCGCACCCTGCTGGCACACCGCGCCGACGTCCGGCTCGAGGAGGCCGAGGCGTTCGCCGGCCACCTGGTGCTGAGCTACCGGCGCGACGCGCTGACCCGGGTGGCGGTGTGGCCGCTGACCGCGGCCGGGTACGGCGACCTGCACGAGCTGGAGTTCGGTGAGGAGCTGTACTCGGTGGGCGTCGGCAACAACCCGGAGTGGTCGGGACCGCTACTGCGACTGGGCTTCACCTCGTTCATCACCCCGAACCGGGTCTACGACTACGAGGTCGCGACGGGGGCGCTGCTGCTGCGCAAGGCCCAGCCGGTGCTCGGTGGTTACGACCCCGCGGACTACGAGCAGCACCGGGACTGGGCGACCGCGGCGGACGGCACCGCGATCCCGATCTCGATCGTCAAGCGCCGCACCGACGGCGGCACCGGCGGTCCGGCGCCGCTGCTGCTCTACGGTTACGGATCCTACGAGTCCAGCATGGACCCGGGCTTCTCGGTGGCGCGGCTCTCGCTGCTCGACCGCGGAGTGGTGTTCGTGGTCGCGCACGTGCGCGGCGGCGGCGAGATGGGCCGGCACTGGTACGACAACGGCAAGATGCTGACCAAGAAGAACACCTTCACCGACTTCGTCTCCTGCGCACGGCATCTCGTGGACACCGGTCGCACCACGCCCGCGCAGATGGTCGCCGACGGGGGCAGTGCGGGTGGCCTGCTGATGGGCGCGGTCGCGAACCTGGCGCCGGAACTGTTCGCCGGCATTCTCGCCAACGTGCCGTTCGTGGACCCGTTGACCTCGATCCTCGACCCGTCCCTGCCGCTGACCGTCATCGAGTGGGACGAGTGGGGAAACCCATTGGCGGACAAGGACGTCTACGAGTACATGAAGTCCTACAGCCCGTACGAGAACGTGACGGCGCAGGACTACCCGGCGATCCTCGCGATCACCAGCATCAACGACACCCGGGTGCTCTACGTCGAGCCCGCCAAGTGGGTCGCGGCCTTGCGCGCCACCAAGACCGGGGACGCGCCGCTGCTGCTCAAGACCGAGATGAGCGCCGGGCACGGCGGCGTCAGCGGTCGGTACGAGAAGTGGAAAGAGGTCGCGTTCGAGTACGCCTGGGTGCTCGACACCGTCGGTGCGGCGTAGCCGCAGTGGAGTGGAAACGGAGTCCCCGGACTCCGTAAGCGCACCACTGCGGCGCAGCCGCATTCCTACCGGTTGGCGACGCCGCCGGTCAGGATGCCCGGCATCCGGTCGGCCAGTCCGGCCGCGTCCTCGTCGGCGATCAGCATCCGCAGCATCATCGAGCCGCCGACGATGAAGAGCATGGTGGCCTGCGCGTCCACGGCCGCGCTGTCGTCGGACCCGCCGCCGCGCAGGGTGTCGGCGAGCATGCCGACGCCCGGTCCGCCGAAGTCGGTCCACAGTGCCGTCAACAGGTCCTCGCGGTCCCGGAAGGCGGCGAGCAGCCCCGGTAGCGCTGCCCGGACCTCGGGCCTGCCGAACAGTTCGAGCGAGTACGCGCACGAACGACGGATCCACTCCGCCGGGTCGGCGGCGTCGGCGACCGGGGTGGCCTCGTCCACCCAGCCGAAGATCGCCTCGAACACCAGGTGTGTCTTCGAGGGCCAGCGCCGGTAGAGGGCGGGCTTCCCGACGCCGGCGCGCTCGGCGATCGCGACCATCGTGGTCTGGTCCCAGCCCACCTCGGCCAGCAGTTCCCGGGCGGCGACCAGTGCGGCCCCGTCGATCGCCGGGTTTCGCGGCCGTCCCCGCTTGCGCTCGTTCGTTTCGTCCGCTGCTTCTTCGCCAAAAGTCACTGTCGTCAGCCTAACGCGGTGTTATTTTGCGAGAATCGTAACTCGAAGTTACGTAATGGTGTGCGTCATACCTGCGGAGGAAGGTCGACATGGCGGAGTTGTTGGAGGGCAAGACGGTCGTCGTCTCGGGGGTCGGTAACGGCCTCGGGCGGGAGATCGCGCTGGCCGCGAGCCGGGACGGCGCGAACGTCGTCCTCGGCGCCCGGACCGAGTCGAACCTGAAGTCGGTGGCGGAGGAGGTGGACCCCACCGGGCAGCGGGTGGCGTACGCGGTGACGGACATCCTCGACAAGGACGCCTGCGCCGAACTGGTCCGCACCGCAGCCGACCGCTTCGGCGGTGTGGACGCGCTGGTCAACGTCGCCGCGAAGGAGGACGTCTTCGGCGGTCTCGAGGGAGCCGATCTCGACGCCTGGAAGGCGATGCTCGACGCCAACGTGATCGGTACCCTCACCCTCACTCAGGCCGCGCTGCCGGAGTTGAAGAAGCGGGGCGGCTCGGTCGTGCTGATCGGTTCGCAGGCGATGTTCCACCCGCAGCTCCCGCAGTCCGCGTACGCGACCTCGAAGGGGGCGCTGCACGCCGCGATGTGGTCGCTGGCAAAGGAACTCGGCCCGCACAAGATCCGGGTCAACACCGTCGTGCCGACCTGGATGTGGGGCCCGCCGATCGAGCTGTACGTCGCGCTGTCCGCCAAGGAACGGGGCGTCCCCGAGGAGACCGTGATCGGCGAGATCACCAAGAACATGCCGCTCGGCGAGATGCCCGCCGACGACGACGTGGCCAACTCGGTGGTGTTCTTCGCCTCCGACCGGGCCCGGATGCTCACCGGTCAGACCCTCTTCGTGAACGCGGGCGAGTACTTCCGCTGACCGTCGAAAACCGCAGTCGCACATCATACTTCGAGAGGCAGCAGGACATGAAGCACAAGGTCATCGTCTGGGGGACCGGCGTCGTCGGCAAGCTCGTCATCGGTGAGCTCATCGACCACCCGGCGTTCGAACTCGCCGGCGTCATCGTGCACGATCCGGCCAAGGACGGCGTCGACGTCGGCACCCTGATCGGCGCCGAACCGGTCGGGCTCGCCGCCACCACGGACTGGGAGGCGGCGCTACGTGCCGACGCGGACGCGGTCGCCTACTTCGGCCCGACCGCCGAGTACGCAGTGCAGAACATCGACAACATGACCGCCGCGCTGCGGTCCGGCAAGCACGTCGTGTCGACGTCGATGACGCCGTTGGTCTATCCCGAGCCGTGCCCGCCGGAGATGAAGGTCGCGCTCGAAGAGGCCTGCCGGGAGAGCGGAAAGTCCTGTTTCACAACGGGAATCGACCCCGGATTCGCCAACGATCTGTTCCCGATGACGCTGATGGGTGTCTGTGGTCGGGTCGACAGCGTCCGGGTGCAGGAACTGCTGGACTACGCCAACTATGCCGGCGACTACGGACCGACCATGGGCATCGGCGCCCCGATCGAGCAGCCCGCGGTGCTGGAGATCCCGGAGGTGCTGGTCTTCGCGTGGGGCCACACCATTCCGATGATCGCGGACGCGGTCGGCGTGAAGCTGGACCGGATCGACACCGTCTACGAGAAGTGGGCGGCCACCGAGCCGATCGAGTACCCCTTCGGAGTCATCGAACCGGGCCAGTGCGCCGCGGTGCGGTTCGAGATCCGCGGCTGGGTGGGCGACGAGGCGAAGATCGTCATCGAGCACGTCAACCGGATCACCAACGCCGCGGCCACCCACTGGCCGCGCGCCACCTCGGTGGACAACGACGTGTACCGCGTGATCATCAAGGGCAGCCCGAACATCACCCAGGAGACCGCTTTCCGCGGCGAACGCGACGACGACCCGATCACCGGCGGCTGCCTGGCCACCGGAATGCGGGCGATCAACGCGATCCCGTACCTCGGCGATGCCAAGCCCGGCCTGCTGTCCGCGCTCGACCTTCCGCTGATTCCCGGCCGGGGCACCATCCGGTCATGAAGCTGCTGCTGACCGGCGGGTTCGGCAACATCGGCTCGCACGTGCTCGCCGAACTGCAGCGGCGCGGACATCGAGTCCGGTGCCTGTCCCTCGGTACTCCGGAGGACAGGCGCCGGGCCCGCGGCGTCGGCGGCGTCGACGTGATGTGGGGCGATGTCCGGGACCCGGCGACCGTAGCGGCGGCGGTCGAAGGGGCCGAGGCGGTGCTGCACCTGGCGGCGGTGATCCCGCCGGCGAGCGAGGACGACCCGGAGTACGCGCGGCAGGTCAACGTCGACGGCACCCGCGTCGTGGTCCGGGCCTGTACTGCGCAGGCGCGGCCGCCGAAGTTGTTGTTCGCGTCCACCTTCGACGTGCACGGCCACACCCTGCACCGCGACCCTCCGCGTCGGGTCGACGATCCGCTGGTCCCGACCGATGCCTACACCGCACACAAGATCGCGGGCGAGGAGCTGGTGCGGGGGTCCGGCCTGGAGTGGTTCATTCCGCGTTTCGCGGACGTCCCGATCATCGGCATCCGTCCCGCGGAGCCGATCATGTTCGAGATCGGCCTCGACAACCGGATCGAGGTGCTGCATCCCGCCGACGCGGCCGTCGCGCTCGCGAACGCACTCGAGACGCCGCAGGTGTGGGGCCGTGTCCTGTTCCTCGGCGGGGGACCGAGCTGCCAGCTCACCTATCGCGACTACCTGACCACGATGCTGGGCGCGATGAGCCTGGACATGTTGCCGGACAACGCGTTCAGCGGCAGGCCGTATGCGACCGACTGGCTGGACACCGCGGAGAGTCAACGGCTGCTGGCCTACCAGTCACGCGACGTCGACGACATCGTCGCCGACATCGCGGCCACCCTGGGGTGGCGCCGATACCTGGCGCCGCTGGCCAGGCCCCTCGCCAAGCGGGCGATGCTGCGGATGAGTCCGTACGTTCACGACGGCGACCGCCTGACCGGGTGAGTACGGTGGTCGCCATGACGAACCCTCAGCTGCAAGACATCTCGATCAACACCCTCGGTGGGGCGCCCACCTCGCTGGCCGATTTCGACGGCCGCGCGGTGTTGCTGGTCAACGTGGCCTCCAAGTGTGGGCTGACCCCGCAGTACGCAGGCCTCGAGAAGCTCGCCACCGAGTACGCCGATCGCGGGCTGACGGTGGTCGGGGTGCCGTGCAACCAGTTCATGGGTCAGGAGCCGGGCACCCCCGAGGAGATCGCGACGTTCTGCTCGACCACCTACGGGGTCACCTTCCCGCTGCTGGAGAAGATCGAGGTCAACGGCGAAGGCCGGCACCCGCTGTACGCGGAGCTGACCAAGAGCGCCGACGCCGAGGGCGCCGCGGGGGACATCCAGTGGAACTTCGAGAAGTTCCTCATCGCGCCCGACGGCACCGTCGCCGGCCGATTCCGTCCGCGCACCGAACCCGACGCACCCGAGCTCGTCTCGGCCATCGAGGCCGTCCTGCCGTAGGGCGGCTCCGCCGCCCGTGAGTCCTTCCGGCCCCCTGGCGGACCAGAAAGACTCACGGGCGCGTCAGCGCCTGTTCACCTTGGGGTGGCACGCTGAGGCCATGGCCGCAGAGCTGATCGTGTCGGTGTCTGGAATCAGGGACGAGACCAGGGAGCTGGTCGAGGAGTTCGCCGCCGAGATGGACGGTCGCGGCGTACCGCTCTCGCTGCTGGTCGCGCCCAGACTCAAGGACAAGTACCGCCTGGTCCGGGACGAGCCGACCCAGGAGTGGCTGCGTGGCCGCCAGGCCCGCGGTGACGCCGTGGTGCTGCACGGTTACGACCAGGCCGCCACCAAGAAGCGTCGGGCCGAATTCGCCGCATTGCCCGCGCACGAGGCGACGCTGCGACTGCTCGCGGCCGACCGGGTGATGGAGGAGACCGGACTGCGGACCCGACTGTTCGCCGCGCCGCGGTGGCAGGCCTCGCCCGGTGCGGTGTCCGCACTGCCGCGCGCCGGCTTCCGGTTGCTCGCCGGCGCGACCGGAATCCACGACCTCGAACGGGGCACCGTCACCCGGGCCCGGGTGCTCGGGATCGGCGAGGGTCACCGGACCGAACCGTGGTGGTGTCGAGCCCTGGTGCTCGGCGCGGGTCGGGCCGCCCGCCGCGGGGGAACGGTGCGTCTCGCGATCTCCGCCAAGCAGCTCGCGCAGCCCGGGCCCCGACAGGCCGCGCTCGACGCCGTCGACCTCGCGCTGCACCATGCGGCGACCCCCGGGGTCTACCGCTGGCCGCTTCGGGGCGGGATCGCCGCGGTGGCGTGAGGTCCTAGCCGGCGTCGACCAGGGACTGCACCGCGTCCAGGACCCGGTCGAGGCCGAACCTCCAGGCGGCGGCGGGACTGTACGACGTGTTCATCGCTGCTCCTGCCGCGGCGCCGACACGTCGTGCGAGCGGGAAGTCGTCACCGAGGTACGCGCCGAGGCGCTCGTTCCAGCTGGACCAGACGGCCGCGATGTCGGCGGCCCGTGGGTCGGGGCGGCGTGAGCGCGCCGCGGACCGGGCGAAGTCCACGACGAACGTGAGGGCGGCGTCCCGTGCCACGTCGTCCAGATTCGTCGCGTCGAACGCGTGCAGTTGGTGGTCGTACTGCGCGATCGTGCCGGGGCCGAACGACGTGCGCTGATCGGTGACGTCAAACAACCACTGGTGCGTGGTGTGCAGCGCCAACTCCTCCTCGGCGACCAGCCGTACCCGGTCGCGCCAGTCGTCGCTCGGGTACGGTGCCCGGTCCTGACCGGCACGGACGGCGTCGACCATGAGCACGAGCAGGTCGTCGCGCGATCCGACGTGGGTGTAGAGCGCCATCGCGGAGATGCCGAGGTCGGCGGCGAGTCGACGAACCGTGACCGCGTCGAGGCCTTCGCCGTCGGCAAGGGTGATCGCGGCGTCGACGGCCTGCGACGTGGTGACCTTCGATCGCGGTCCGCGCGCGCCGCCCCTCGGCGCGTCGGGATGCCCGCGCCACAACAGGTCGATCAGTTCCCGAGCCATCGGGTACCTCCACGGGTGGGAATACGCCGGCGCCCGCTATACTTTATACATTGCATAAGGTTTTCTCGTCTCGTGGAGGTCACATGAAGATCACCGGCACCGCCCTGTCCCTGAACGTCGCCGACACCACCGCCTCGGCGGAGTTCGCCAAGACCCATTTCGGCTTCACCGAGGCGATGGCCGACGACGGCTTCGTCTCGCTCGCCCACCCGGATGCCGGCGTCAACGTGATCTTCCTGCGGACCGGCCTCGGCACGTTCAAGCCGGCCTCGATCGCCGGACCCGCCGGCCAGGGGTTGCTGATCGCGTTCGTCGTCGACGACATCGACACCGAGTTCGCCCGCATCGCCGCAGAGGGGGCCACGGTCGTCACCGAACCCGAGACCGAGCCCTGGGGTGAGCGCTTCTGCCAGTTCGCCGACCCCAACGGCATCGTGTGGCAACTCGTGCAGTGGGTGTGAGCCGGCCGAACTCAGGACACCTCGGCGCTCGACTCCTCGCCCAGCACGCGGAACTCGGTACCGTCCGGCGCCATCTCGGAGTAGCGGCCGTAGAAGATGCCGGTGGCCTCGTTCGCGAGGATCGCCTGGTGGATCGGGACTGCGACGCGCGGCGCGACGGCCCGCAGGTAGTCGATCGCCTCGGAGATCTTCAGCCACGGCGCCGCCGCGGGCAGCGCCAGGACGTCGACCTTCTCGTGCGGGATGTACAGCGAGTCGCCCGGGTGCAGCAGCAACGCCGGGTTCTCGTCGTCGCCGAGCAGGAACGCGGTGTTGTCGATGACGGCCAGATCCGGGTGGATCACTGCGTGCCGTCCGCCGGTGCCGCGCACGTGTACTCGGCCTACGTCGAAGGCGTCGCCCGGCCGCACCGCGGCCCAGCGACCGCCGAGCTGGGCGGCAGTCTGAGGGTCGGCGTACAGGGCGGCGCCCGGGTTCGCCTCGGCGAGCGCGGGCAGCCGCGCCGGGTCCGCGTGGTCCGGGTGCTGGTGGGTGACCGCGATTGCGTCCAGGTCGGTGATGCCCTCGAAGCCGTGCGAGAAGGTGCCGGGGTCGAAGAGGATCTTCGCGCCGAGGTGCTCGACGAGCAGGCAGGAGTGACCGAAGTGGGTGAGCTGCATGCCTCCGAGTATGCGCTGGTTCACATCCCGCGGCACCGTTCACTCGATCGGGAGTTGGTCGGTGCGGACGGTGGTCGGGCGGACCGGTAAACTGCCAGTTGCCCGGCGTGATTCTCCCGGGCGGTACCGGAGCACCAAGCGAGGAGCAGCACGTGGCCCGTGTCGTAGTCGAAGTCATGCCCAAGGCCGAGATTCTCGACCCCCAGGGGCAGGCCATCGTCGGAGCGCTGTCCCGACTGGGCTTCGCCGGCGTGTCCGATGTCCGCCAGGGGAAGCGTTTCGAGCTCGAGATCGACGGCAGCGTCGAGGACGCCGAGCTGGAGAAGATCGCCGAGGGCCTGCTCGCGAACACCGTGATCGAGGACTGGACCGTGAGGCGCGTCGACGCATGAGCGCGCGCATCGGAGTCATCACCTTCCCCGGCACCCTCGACGACGTCGACGCCGCCCGTGCGGTGACCCTCGCCGGCGGCGAGGCCGTCAGCCTCTGGCACGGCGACGCCGACCTCAAGGGCGTCGACGGCGTCATCGTCCCCGGCGGCTTCTCCTACGGCGACTACCTGCGCTGCGGCGCCATCGCCCGGTTCGCTCCGGTGATGGGGAAGGTCGTCGAGGCCGCCAAGGGCGGCATGCCGGTGCTCGGCATCTGCAACGGCTTCCAGGTGCTCTGCGAGGCGGGGCTGCTGCCCGGCGCGCTGACCCGAAACGAGGGCCTGCACTTCATCTGCCGCGACCAGTGGCTGAAGGTCGAGTCCACCTCGACGGCGTGGACCGCGCGCTACGAGTCGGGCGCCGAGATCCTGATCCCGCTCAAGTCGGGCGAGGGCCGCTACCAGGCCTCCGAGCAGGTGCTCGACGAGCTCGAGGGTGAGGGTCGCGTGGTGTTCCGCTACGCCGGCGACAACCCGAACGGCTCGCAGCGTGGCATCGCCGGCATCGCGTCCGCGAACGGTCGTGTCGTCGGCCTGATGCCGCACCCCGAGCACGCGACCGAGTCGCTGACCGGGCCCAGCGACGACGGGCTCGGCATGTTCTACTCCGCGCTGGACGCAGTCCTCACCGCCTGAGCGAAACGGTGAACCGCGACGAGGGCGGACCGGGTTTTCCGGTCCGCCCTTTTGCTACGGTCCGCCCCATGATCTCGACGATCGTGTGGGGTGCGGGGAACATCGCACGGGCGGCGATCCGTGCCGTCGACGCGCACCCGGGCCTGGAACTGGCGGCCGTGCTGGTGCACGAGCGCGCGAAGGTCGGTCGCGATGCGGGTGAACTCGGCGGTCTGGGCCGCACGCTCGGGGTGGCCGCCACCGACGACGCCGCCGCGGTGCTCGCCGGCGGGCCCCGCGCGGTGGTGTACGCGGCGTCCGGCAACACCCGCTCGGCCGACGCGGTCGCCGACATCTGCGCGGCGCTGCGCGCGGGCGCCGTCGTGGTCACCGAGTCGATCTACCCGCTGTACGACAGCCGCGACGACCGGCACCAGGTGCGCGAACCGATCCGCGAGGCAATCGAATCGGGCGGCGGATCCTTGTTCGTGACCTCCGTCGACGCGGACTGGGCGACCGGCGTCCTGCCGCTGCTGCTCGGCGGACTCGGCACCAGGGTGGACCGGATCCGCTGTCAGGAGATCGTGGACTATTCCGACTACGACGAGCCGGGGTCGGTGCGCTACCTCGTCGGCATGGGCGAGCCCCTCGACTACCTGCCGCCGATGCTGGCTCCGCGAATGCCGACCACCGTGTGGGGCGGTCAGGTACGGCTGCTGGCCCGGGCGCTCGGCGTCGAACTCGACGAGATCCGCGAGACGATCTCGCGGCGCGCGCTGGAGGTCACCGTCGAGACCGACACCATGGGCAAGTTCGAGGCGGGCGGACAGGGCGCGCTGCGGTTCGAGGTGCAGGGCATCGTCGGCGGGCAACCACGCATCGTGATCGAGCACGTCAACCGTATCGACCCGACCTGCGCCCCGGACTGGCCGACACTGCCCGGCGACGCCGCGGGCACCCATCGGGTGCTCGTCGACGGCGAGCCCCGAATCGACATGACGGTCCGGGCGGCGGGCCGCTGCGGCGAGGAGACGACGGTCGGCAGGCTCGTCGACGCCATCGCCTGGCTCGTCGAGAGGGGGCCGGGACTGTACGACGCGCTCGACGTCCCGCTGCGCCCGTCCGCCACGATTCGGGCGGACGCCGTCACTGCCTGAATCGCCCGATTCGACCACGAGAACCTGTTCCAAGTCGGTAGCGTCCCCAGCCATGATCTCCACCGTCGTCTGGGGTACCGGCAACGTGGGCCGAGCGTCCATCCGAGCTGTCGATGCGCACCCGGCACTGAAGCTCTCGGCCGTTCTCGTGCACAACCCCGACAAGGTGGGTCGCGACGCCGGCGAACTCGCCGGGCTCGACTTCGAACTGGGGGTCGCGGCCACCGACGACATCGACGCGGTGCTGGCCGCGAGCCCCGGCGCCGTGGTGTACGCGGCGTCCGGGGACATCCGGCCCGACGACGCCCTCGCCGACATCTGCCGGGCGATCCGCGCCGGCGCGGTGGTCGTCAGCCCCGCGCTGTACCCGCTGTACGACCCCACCAACGCTCCCGCCGAACTGCGGGACCCGGTGCTCGCCGCGATCGCCGAGGGCGGTGGCTCCCTGTTCGCCTCCGGCGTCGACCCCGGCTGGGGTAACGACGTGCTGCCGCTGCTGCTCAGCGGGCTCGGCAGCACCGTCGACGTGATCCGCTGCCAGGAGATCTTCGACTACTCCACCTACGACCAGCCCGACTCGGTCCGGTACCTGGTCGGCATGGGACAGCCGATGGACTACCTGCCGCCGATGATCGCGCCGACGATCCCGACCATGGTGTGGGGCGGACAGGTCCGGATGATGGCGCGGGCCCTCGGCGTCGAACTCGACGAGATTCGCGAAACCCTCGACCGGCGCGCGCTCGACGAGACCGTCAGCACCAAGACGATGGGCGACTTCGAGGCGGGCACCCAGGGCGCGGTGCGGTTCGAGGTGCAGGGCATCGTCGACGGCGAACCCCGCATCGTCATCGAACACGTCACCCGCATCCACCCGACCTGCGCCACCGACTGGCCGATGCCGCCGGACGGCGACGGCGCTCACCGGGTGATCATCGAGGGCCGGCCGCACATCGAGGTGTCCGTCGAGTGCACCGACGAGGACGGCAGCCGGTCGGCGGGCGGAAACGCCACCGCGGTGGGGCGACTGGTGAGCGCCATCGACTGGCTGGTGGCGGCGGAACCCGGACTCTACGACGCACTCGACGTCCCGCTGCGTCCTGCCGTCGGCAAATTGGGCCCCGCAGTCGGCAAACTCGGAAAACGGTAGTCACGAAAGGACGAGCCATGCTCATCGACATTCCCGAAGACAAGGACCCGATCGGGTACGTGTGGGGCGAGATGGTCCCCGGTATCGGGATCGCGGCCTCCCAGTTCTCGCTGTCCGTGTACGAACACTCGACCATCGACCTGCGCGCGTTCGAGGCCGCACGGTTGCGGATCGCACAGATCAACGGCTGCATCTTCTGCCAGGACTGGCGTACCGAACGGGACGGGCAGAAGGTCGAGGCCGGTTTCGACGACGCCGTCGAGAACTGGCGCACCACCGACATTTTCGACGAGCGCACCCGGCTGGCCGCCGAGTACGCGGAGCGGTACGCGCTCGACCACCACGGCCTCGACGACGAGTTCTGGACGCGGATGTTCGAGCACTACAGCCAGGCCGAGGTGGTGGAGCTGTCGATGAGCATCGGCTCGTGGCTGGCCTTCGGCCGGCTCAATCACGTGCTCGGCCTCGACAGCGTCTGCGTGCTACCCGGACACTGAAGTCGGCGGCCCGCGTCGTCAGTTCGTCGGCGGCGCGGGCAGCACCTCGAAGAAGTCGGCACTCGGGGTGAAGAATGCCGAACCGGTGACCGCGGTCGAAAAGTCCAGCAGGCGGTCGTAATTGCCGCGCGGACTGCCGAGGAACATGTTCTCCAGCATGCGTTCGGTGATGTCCGGAGTGCGGCAGTAGCCGATGAAGTAGGTGCCCATCTCGCCGTCGCCGACCCGGCCGAACGGCATGTTCGCCCGCAGGATCTCCAGTGACCTTCCGTCCGCGTCCTTGACGGCGTTGAGGGCGACGTGCGAGTTGGCGGGCTTGACGTCGTCGGTCATCTCGATGTCCTCGAGCTTGGTGCGCCCGATGACCCGTTCCTGCTCGGGGACCGGCAGCGCCTCCCAGTCGGTCATGTTGTGCACGTACTTCTGTACGTGCACGTAGGAGCCGCCCGCGAAGTCGGGATCTTCGGCGCCCACCGTCACCGCGGTGGCGGCCTTTGCGCCGGAAGGATTCTCGGTGCCGTCCACGAATCCGATCAGGTCGCGGTTCTCGAAGTACTGGAAACCGTGCACCTCGTCCACCACGGTGGCCGCCCCTGTGAGTCGCTTGGTGATCTGGTGCGCCAGTTCGAAACACGCGTCCTGGCTCATCGCGCGGATGTGGAAGAGAAGGTCGCCGGGGGTGGACGGGGCCTGGTGCCGGGCGCCGCGCAGCACGGGGAACGGGTGCAGTTGCGCCGGACGCGGGCCGGAGAACAGCCGGTCCCAGGCGGTCGAGCCGATGCTCACGATCAGTTCCAGACCCGCGCCCGGCACCCGCAATCCGACCGCTCGGCGCAGTCCCGCGGCGTCCGCGAGCAGCGACCGGGCGACCGCCTCGCCGCCCTCGTCGACGGTCGCGACGAGGAAGATCGCCGCGGGGGAGAGGGGGCTGGTAACCGTCTGGGACTCGGGAGTCGTTGCTGGTCGGGCGGATTCGGTCATGCGAAGTCCGTTTCGTCGGCATCGGCGTTGGTGATCTTCTCTCCGGAGAACGCTAGCCGACGGGGCCGACGCCCGCGCTCGAGGCGGCGCCGGCGACCGGAACATGTCGGAGGGCGGTTGTAGCGTGCCGGCATGACACTCACCCTGGGCATGATTACCTTCGACAGTGCTGATCCGGGACCGCTCGCCACCTGGTGGGCGGAGCAGACCGGCGGGCGAATCGAGCAGGAGAACGAGGGCTGGTTCTTTCTCGTCGGTGTGCCGGGCGCGCCGTACAAACTTGCCTTCCAGAAGGTTCCGGACCCGACCCCCGGCAAGAATCGCGTCCATCTCGACCTCTCCGCCCCGGACCTCGACGCCGAGGTCGCGCGGTTGGTCGCGGCCGGTGCGAGCGAGTACGAACGCCACGACATGGACGGGTTCCGTTGGGTCACCCTGACCGACCCGGACGGCAACCGGTTCTGTGTGTCGTCCGGCGCGCACTGAGGGTCCGCGGTCCGGCGTCGGTCATAAGATCGCTGCATGCCTTCCCTGACCGACGCCACCGCAACCGGGCTCTGCTCCTTCGTCGACGCCTCGCCGTCGCCGTTTCACGTGTGCGAGACGGTCGCGGCGGAGTTGACCGCGGCAGGATTCGTGCGGCTGCACGAGACCCAGGGCTGGCCGGCAGCGCCCAGCCGGTACTTCCTGGTGCGCGGCGGGTCACTGGTCGCGTGGAGCACCGAGGCGAGCGGCCGCGAGGCGGCGCCGTTCCGGATTGTCGGCGGCCACACCGACAGTCCGAACCTGCGGGTCAAGCAGCATCCCGACCTCGAGTCCGCGGGCTGGCAACTGGTCGGCCTCGAGCCGTACGGGGGTGCCTGGCTGAACTCGTGGCTCGACCGCGACCTCGGCATCTCCGGCCGACTCAGTGTGCGGGACGGAAACGGCTTGCAGGAGAAGCTGGTCCGGGTCGACCGCCCGATCCTGCGGGTGCCCCAGCTGGCGATCCACTTGTCCGAAGACCGCAAGGGGGTGCAGCTCGACCCGCAGCGGCACGTCAATGCGATCTGGGGGGTCGGCACTTCGCCGCGCAGCTTCCTCGCGTTCCTCGCCGACGAGGCCGGCGTCGAGGCGGACGCGGTGCTCGGGTGGGAGTTGATGACGCACGACCTCGCGCCGAGCGCGGTGGTCGGGCTGCGGGGCGAACTGGTCAGTGCGCCCCGACTCGACAACCAGGGCACCTGCTACGCCGGCTCGCGCGCATTGCTCGCGGCCGCCGAGGAACCTGGCGACGCGATCCCGGTCCTCGCGCTGTTCGATCACGAGGAGGTCGGGTCGATGTCCGACCGGGGCGCCTTCTCGGACCTGCTGAACTCGGTGCTCGAGCGAATCGTGTTGGCGCGTGGCGGCGGTCGCGAGGACTTCCTGCGGGCGATGGCGGGATCGGTGTGCGCCTCCGGGGACATGGCGCACGCCACGCACCCGAACTACCCGGACCGGCACGAGCCGTCGCACCGGATCGAGATCAACGGCGGTCCGGTGCTCAAGGTCAACCAGAACCTGCGCTACGCCACCGACGCGGCGGGCGCCGGTGCCTTTGCACTCGCTTGTGACCGGGCGGGGGTGCCGTTGCAGCGGTACGTGCACCGCGCCGACCTGCCGTGCGGGTCCACCATCGGGCCGATCACCGCGTCGCGGACCGGGTTGTCCACCGTCGACGTCGGTGCCCCGCAGCTGGCGATGCACTCGTCGCGGGAGCTGATGGGTGCTGCGGACGTCCCGGCTTACGCCGACGCGCTCGCGGCGTTCCTCACCCCCACCGACTAGGGCCGGCTGTCGGTCGTGCGGCGGATTGCGCCGACGTGCGGGGAGCGGCACCATCGTCTCGGGATTGTTCTCATTGATAACAATTGTCGCATCAGCCGCAGCAGCAACGCGTTTCGCGTGGTTGGCTGTGGCACGAAGAGCGCCCGCTGAATACCGGGGTGTTCTCGCAAGGCGTTGGCCTCCGGAAAGGAACCTGCTTGTGCTCACAGTGAAGCGATCGTGGTCTGCCGCTCTGTCGGCGACGGTGGTGGCTGTCGCGGTGTCCGCGACCATGGCCACACCCGCCTCGGCGGCGACGGGCGGACCCTGCGGCCAGGGTGGCTCCGGCTCGGGCAGTCTGGGGAGTTCGGGCAGTTCCGGCAGCGCCACCGGGTCGCTCGACAAGGCCCTGCCATGGATCACTGGGGCGCCCGACGGCGCCCTGCCGCGCCTGTCCGGCAAGACCAAGGCGATCGAGATGGTCACCGGCCCGGGCAGCCCGAACGACACGATCGCGCGCTTCAACGTCTCCGGCACCGACCTCGGCATCATGTGGGACAACGGGAACGCCGGGGGACAGCACGATGTGCTGATGGCGTTCGGCGACACCGTCGGCGACTGCGACAGCCCCGGCGACGACTGGCGCAGCAACGTCCTGTTCCGCAGCTCGGACACGAACCTCGCCGACGGGATGCGGATCGACAGTTCGCCGCTGGACCGCCCGAATCACTCGCGGCAGGTCATCAAGGGCTTCGGCATCCCGGGTGAGTACACGGTCATCCCGACCGCGGGCATCTCCGTCGGCACCACCCAGTACGCCCGGTTCATGTCGGTGAAGTCCTGGGACTCGCCCGGCAAGTGGACCACCCTCTACTCTGCGATCGCGGTCTCGACGGACAACGGCGAGACCTGGACCGCGGACCCGACGACGGTCCGCGCGAACGTCGCCGGCATCGACATTCCCGGCATCGCCGCGGTGACACCGGGCAACGACAACTTCCAGATGAGCGCGTTCGTGGACGGGAAGGACGGTTTCGTCTACGAGTACGGCACGCCGTCGGGTCGCAACGGCGGGGCGCGGCTCGGACGGGTCGCGTACGCGCAGATCCTGAACCTGAACGCCTACCAGTACTGGAACGGCACCGGCTGGGGTGCGGACATCGGTCAGGCGAAGCCGGTGATCGAGGCGCCGGTCAGCGAGCTGCAGGTGCAGTGGAACGACTATCTGCACAAGTACGTCGCGATGTACACCGACGCGACGAACTCGATCGTGATCCGCCAGGCCGACCGCCTCGAGGGGCCGTGGAGCGGCACGCAGACAATCCTCAGCGGGCTGCTGGTCCCGTCGCTCTACGGCGGTTTCATGCACCCGTGGTCGAAGGGCCAGTACCTCGAGTTCGTCGGCACCACCTGGGACCGCTACAACGTCATCTACTTCCGCACCGACCTGAATGGTCTGCAGATGAAGGCGGCGGACCAGGCGGATCGTCCGGACCCGGCTACCACTGGCGAGGCCAAGTTGCTCGGAGTCGACCGCCCCTCCGAGGCGACGCCGATACTGCAAGCGCCGCAGGGTCAGTGACCTGGACAGGCAGCTTCACCGGCGCAGCCGGGTGTCGCGAGGTGCGGCACCCGGCCGCGTGCGTTGCCACCAGTGCGGCCGCTGTCGGCCCACCCGGCTAGACTTTGCGCTGGCAGCGCCCCGCCGGTCTGCCGATCAGACTCCCCAGGGAAGGGACCCAACTTCCAGTGTCCTCGCAGGTCGATACCGTCACCAACGCCGCAGCGACCCCGGACGTCGCCCAGCCCTTCAAGGAACTGGGTCTCAAGGACGACGAGTACGCCCGCATCCGGGAGATCCTCGGTCGCCGCCCCACCGACGCCGAGCTGGCCATGTACTCGGTCATGTGGAGCGAGCACTGCTCCTACAAGTCCTCGAAGGTCCACCTGAAGTACTTCGGCGAGACCACCACCGACGAGATGCGTTCGTCGATGCTCGCCGGTATCGGTGAGAACGCGGGTGTCGTCGACATCGGCGACGGCTGGGCGGTCACCTTCAAGGTCGAGTCGCACAACCACCCGTCGTACATCGAGCCGTACCAGGGCGCCGCGACCGGCGTCGGCGGCATCGTGCGCGACATCATGGCGATGGGCGCGCGCCCGATCGCGGTCATGGACCAGCTGCGCTTCGGAGCGGCCGACGCCCCTGACACCCGCCGCGTCGTCGACGGCGTGGTCCGCGGTGTCGGCGGCTACGGCAACTCCCTCGGCCTGCCCAACGTCGGCGGCGAGACCGTCTTCGACGCCTCCTACCAGGGCAACCCGCTCGTCAACGCGCTGTGCGCGGGCGCGATGCGCGTCGAGGACCTGCACCTGGCGTTCGCGTCCGGCGTCGGCAACAAGATCATCCTGTTCGGCGCCCGTACCGGCCTCGACGGCATCGGCGGCGTGTCCGTGCTCGCATCGGAGACCTTCGACGAGAGCTCGGGCGGACGCCCCAAGAAGCTTCCCGCGGTGCAGGTGGGCGACCCGTTCACCGAGAAGGTGCTCATCGAGTGCTGCCTCGACCTGTACAAGGCCAAGCTGGTCGTCGGCATCCAGGACCTCGGCGGTGCCGGGCTGTCCTGCGCGACGTCGGAGCTCGCCGCGGCAGGTGACGGCGGCATGCACATCCAGCTCGAGAAGGTCCCGACCCGCGCGACCGGCATGACCGCCGCGGAGGTTCTCTCGAGCGAGTCCCAGGAGCGCATGTGCGCAGTGGTGACGCCGGAGAACGTCGATGCGTTCATGGCCGTCTGCAAGAAGTGGGACGTCCTGGCTACCGTCATCGGTGAGGTCACCGACGGCGAGCACCTCGTCATCGACTGGCACGGAGAGACCGTCGTCGACGCGCCGGCGCGCACCATCGCCCACGAGGGCCCGGTGTACGAGCGCCCCGTGCAGCGCCCCGGCACCCAGGACGCGCTGATCGCGAACACCAGCGCGAACCTGAAGCGCCCCGTGACCGCCGACGAACTGCGCGCCACGCTGCTGAAGATGATCGGCTCGCCGCAGCTGTGCAGCCGCAAGTGGATCACCGAGCAGTACGACCGCTACGTGCGTGGCAACACCGTGCTCGCCGAGCAGGCCGACTCCGGCGTCATCCGCATCGACGAGCAGACCGGCCGCGGCATCGCGCTGGCCACCGACGCCTCCGGCCGCTACACCGCGCTGGACCCGTACGCCGGCGCGCAGCTCGCGCTGGCCGAGGCGTTCCGCAACGTCGCGGTCACCGGCGCCACCCCGAAGGCCGTGTCCAACTGCCTCAACTTCGGTTCCCCCGAGGACCCGGGCGTGATGTGGCAGTTCCAGCAGGCCGTGCGCGGCCTCGCGGACGGCTGCGCGAAGCTCGGGATCCCGGTCACCGGCGGCAACGTCAGCTTCTACAACCAGACCGGTGCCACCGCGATCCTGCCGACCCCGGTCGTCGCCGTGCTCGGCGTCATCGACGACGTGCACCGCCGCATCCCGACCGGCCTCGGCCTCGAACCCGGCGAGACGCTGATCCTGCTCGGCGAGACTCACGACGAGTTCGACGGTTCGATCTGGGCGCAGGTCGAACACGACCACCTCGGTGGCGTGCCCCCGAAGGTCGACCTCGACCGCGAGCAGTTGCTCGCCGACATCCTGCTCGCCGGATCCCGCGACGGCCTGGTCTCCGCCGCGCACGACCTGTCCGAGGGTGGCCTGGCGCAGGCAGTCGTCGAGGCGGCGCTCGCCGGCGAGACCGGCTGCCGGATCCTGCTCCCCGAGGGTGCGGACCCGTTCGTCACGCTGTTCTCCGAGTCGTCGGGCCGCGTGCTGGTCGCGGTGCCGCGCACCGAGGAGACCCGCTTCACCGGCATGTGCAGCGCCCGCGGCCTGCCGTGGACGCGGATCGGCGTCGTCGACGAGGGCTCCGACTCCGTCGAGGTCCAGGACCAGTTCTCGGTCACCCTTGCGGAGTTGCGCGCCACCCACGAAGGCACACTCCCGGCCCTGTTCGGGTAGCCATTGACCGATACCGACGAGACACAGGACCCCGGGACGGCGCAGGCGGATGCCGCGCAGCCCGGGGTTCCCGTGTCGTCGGGTCGGACCGCCGACCGTCGCACCGGCTGGCTGGCGGGCAAGCACCCCTTCGTCATCTGGGCGTGGGGGCTTCTCAGCCTCGACTTCACCGGTATCGCGTTCGCGGCGCTGTTCTTCTGCTGGTCGTTGACACCCTCGCTGTTGCCGCGCGACTGGTTGTTCCAGGGGCTGATCGGTGGCATCAGCGCGGCGATCGGCTACGGCGTCGGCACGGCGATCGGCTGGGCGGTCTACCGGTTCTACCTCGCGAAACGACCCTGGTGGCCGCTGCCGCCCAGGTACATGCAGGTGCTGAAGGTCGGGGTCGTCGCCATCGCGATCCTGGCCGCGATGGTGATGCTGGTCTACGCAGCGGGCTGGCAGCGCGAACTGTCGGCGCTGATGAACGCCGAGGGCACCACGACCACCGGCTACATCCGTACCGGCGGTCTGAGCATGCTCGTCGCGGCCGCGATCATCTCGGTGTGGCGGGTGCTGCGCGACCTGGGTCGACTGGTCGCCCGCTACCTCAACCGCTGGCTGCGGGTGCCCCGCCAGGCGGCACTACCGCTCGGCTTCGCGCTGGTGGCCGTCCTGACGTACGCGCTGGTCACCGGCGTGCTGGTCAAGGAGGTCTACGCCCTCGCGAACTCCGCGTTCAGCCTGCAGAACGACACCACCCGTGCCGGGGTGGTGGCGCCCGTGGCGCCCGAGAAGTCGGGCAGCCCGGACTCGTTGGTGCCTTGGGACAGTCTCGGCTTCGAGGGCCGCAACTTCGTCTCCCGCGGTCTCGATGCGCAAGAGCTGAGCCGGGCCAACGGCGCCCCGGCCAAGGAGCCGATCCGGGTCTACGCCGGACTCGAGAGTGCGCCGACCGCCGACCAGCGACTGGACCTGCTGGTCGACGAGCTCGAACGGACCGGTGCGTTCGAGCGGAAGGTGCTGGTGATCATCCCGACCACCGGCACCGGCTGGGTGAACCCGACCGCGGCGCAGGCGATCGAGCTCGTGCACAACGGCGACTCGGCGCTCGTCGCCACTCAGTACTCGTACCTGCCCAGTTGGATCTCCTTTCTCGCCGACCGGGAGAAAGCGGCCGAGGCGGGCAAACGGCTGATCGACAAGGTGCACGAGCGCTGGTTGACCAAGCCGCCGCAGACTCGGCCCAAGCTCTACGTCTACGGCGAGAGCCTCGGCACGCAGGCGGGGGAGGGGGCCTTCGACGGCCTCGCCGACATCCGCAACACGGTCGACGGTGTTCTGTGGGTGGGCCCACCGAACTCGAACGTGCTCTGGCACCAACTGGTTTCGCGGCGCGACCCGGGCAGCACCGAGGTCGAGCCGGTGTACTCGGACGGCCTGGTGGTGCGGTTCGCTGACGAGGTCGCGGACATTGCGCAGCCGCCGGGTCCCTGGTGGCCGCCGCGCGTGCTCTACCTCCAGCACGCCTCCGACCCGGTGGTCTGGTGGTCCACGGACCTGATTCTGAAGCGCCCGGACTGGCTGTCCGAGAAGCCCGGCGAGGACCGACTGCCGCAGATGCGGTGGTTCCCGTTCGTCACGTTCTGGCAGGTGTCGGCGGACCTGGCCAACGCCGCCGGGGTTCCCGACGGTCACGGCCACAACTACGGCACCAGCGTCCTCGACGGCTGGCTCGCCATCGCCGCGCCCGACGGCTGGACGCAGGCCGACACCGAGCGGGTCCGCGGGACGCTCGAGGCGATCGCCGGCAGCGAGGGTCCGGAGAAATGAGATGAACCGGGCGGCGCTCGCGCTCGGATCCGCGGCGGCGCTGGTCGGCTGGAACAACGCAATCCTGCCGCGGCTCGGACTCGGGCCGCGCGGGCGGGCGGGGGCGAACGGGGCAATGGCGGTCGGGCTGAGCGTCGCCGCAGTGGCGGGCGGGGTGTCCGCCGCCGAACTCGGGTGGGTGTCGGTGGGTTCGGGGCTGCGCGTGGGGGCGGTGGCCGCGAGCGTCCCCGCCGCGGCGTACCCGGCCGCGCTCATGGTGCCCGCGGCCAGGGCCCGGATGGGCGCGGGGGCGCGCCGCGCCGACCTGACCGAGTGGGTGTTCGTGCACATCCCGTTCGGCACCGTGTTCGCGGAGGAACTGGCGTTCCGGTCGGTGCTGTACGCACTGGCCCGCCGGGCCTTCCCGCGCGGGGCGGCTGCGCTCGGGGCGGTCGCGTTCGGGCTCTGGCATGTCCGGCCGGCCCGCGACGCGGGCGACTCGGTGCTCGGCACGGTCGCGTTCACGGCGCTGAGTTCTCTGCTGTTCGACTTCCTGCGGGCGCGTAGCGGCAGCGTGATCGCCCCTGCGCTGCTGCATCTTTCGGTCAATGTGGGCGGGGCGGCAGCCGCGGACCTGGCGGCCGGTAGGTTGGCCCGGTGACGTCGCGACGCAAGATCGATCCCGCCGAGTTACGGTCGGCGCTACTCGCGGTCCGGGACTGGCTCGTCGACGAGAACGCCCCCCAACCCGCCCGGGCCGAGTTGGCCGCGGCGGTCCGGCTCAGCGCGCGGACCCTGGAGAACATTGCACCGGGTTCGTCGGTGGAGGTCCGCGTCCCGCCGTTCGTCGCGGTGCAGTGCGTGGCCGGGCCCCGGCACACCCGCGGCACCCCGCCGAACGTCGTCGAGACCGACCCGCGCACCTGGCTGCTGCTGGCGACCGGGGTCCGCACCTTCGCCGAGGCCGGTGCGTCGGGGGCGCTCACCGTGTCCGGGACGAGGGCGTCGGAGATCGAGCACTGGTTGCCGCTGCTGCGCCTGTGACCCGCGTGACAGTGCGGACTGCCGCGGACACCGGTGGTCGGAGCATCCCGCGAGGGGCCGTAGACTGGGCTTGCCCCCCACACCCATCCCCAAGGGAGCAACCCCGGTGACTCCAGCCGAATTGTCGGTCAACAGTCCAAATCTCCTCGCTGCGCCGCCCGCCACGGGCCTGTCCGACCAGGACGAGCAGCCGCCCCGCGAGGAGTGTGGCGTCTTCGGCGTCTGGGCTCCCGGCGAGGATGTGGCCAAACTCACGTACTACGGCCTGTATGCGTTGCAGCACCGCGGTCAGGAGGCGGCCGGCATCGCCGTCGCCGACGGCTCGCAGGTGCTCGTGTTCAAGGATCTGGGCCTGGTCAGTCAGGTGTTCGACGAGCAGACTCTCGGCGCGATGCCGGGTCACGTCGCCGTCGGGCACTGCCGCTACTCCACCACCGGTTCCACGACGTGGGAGAACGCGCAACCGATCTTCCGCACGACGGCGGCGGGCACGGGCATCGCCCTCGGCCACAACGGCAACCTGGTGAACACCGCGGAACTCGCCGCGCGGGCTCGCGAGTACGGCCTGATCAACGACAAGCGGCCCGGCGGCGCCACCTCCGACTCCGACATCGTTGGTGCCCTGCTCGCGCACGCGGCCGCCGACCGGACCGTCGAGCAGGCCGCGATGGATCTGCTGCCGACGCTGCGCGGCGCCTTCTGCCTCACCTTCATGGACGAGCACACCCTGTACGCGGCGCGCGACCCGCACGGCGTCCGCCCGCTGTGCCTCGGCCGGCTCGACCGCGGCTGGGTGGTCGCCAGCGAGACCGCCGCACTCGACATCGTGGGCGCCTCGTTCGTCCGCGAGATCGAGCCCGGTGAACTGCTCGCCATCGACGCGGACGGTGTGCGGTCCTCGCGCTTCGCCGCGCCGACCCCCAAGGGCTGCGTCTTCGAGTACGTCTACCTCGCCCGCCCCGACTCGACGATCAGCGGTCGTTCGGTGCACGCCACACGCGTGGAGATCGGTCGACGGCTGGCCAAGGAGCATCCTGTCGACGGCGACCTGGTGATCCCGGTCCCGGAGTCTGGCACTCCGGCCGCAGTCGGCTACGCGCAGGGCTCGGGCATCCCGTACGGCCAGGGCCTGATGAAGAACGCTTACGTCGGCCGTACCTTCATCCAGCCGTCGCAGACCATCCGACAGCTCGGTATCCGGCTCAAGCTGAATCCGCTCAAGGAGGTCATCCGCGGCAAGCGGCTGATCGTCGTGGACGACTCCATCGTCCGCGGCAACACCCAGCGCGCGCTGATCCGGATGCTCCGCGAGGCGGGGGCGCTCGAGATCCACGTGCGGATCGCCTCCCCGCCGGTCAAGTGGCCCTGCTTTTACGGCATCGACTTCGCGTCGCCCGCGGAGCTGATCGCCAACGGTGCCGGGGCGAGCGAGCCCGGCGGCGTGACCGGCCACAGCATGGACGAGATGCTCGAGGGGGTGCGCCGGTCGATCGGCGCGGACACGCTCGGCTACGTCTCCATCGACGGCATGATCGCGGCGACCGAGCAGCCCGCGTCGCGTCTGTGCTCGGCGTGTTTCGACGGCAACTACCCGATCGCACTGCCCAGCGAGACCTCGATCGGCAAGAACGTGCTCGAGGGAATGCTCGACAGCACGGCCGGTGTGGCCGCGCCGAAGGACAACGACAACGCGAGTGCGCTCAGCCGGCCGTAGGCCTCGGTCGCCCATTGGGCAGCCGGCCGGGCCGCGAGGCAGCATACTTGCGGGTCGTACCTGTGTGTCACACGATCTAGACCAACCAGACAGTGCTCGACGGCACTGGCGAGAACAAGCTGGAGCTTGAAACCCGATGACCGAGGACCAGAACCCCCGCCCCACCGGCGCCTCCTACGCTGCGGCGGGGGTGGACATCGCCGCGGGTGACCGGGCGGTCGAGCTGTTCGCGCCGCTCGCGAAGAAGGCCAGTCGACCCGAGGTGATGGGTGGGCTCGGCGGCTTCGCCGGACTGTTCGCGCTCAAGGGCGGATACAAGGAGCCGCTGCTCGCCGCCTCCACCGACGGCGTCGGCACGAAGATCGCCGTCGCGCAGGCGATGGACAAGCACGACACCCTGGGCCTGGACCTGGTCGCGATGGTCGTCGACGACCTCGTCGTGTGCGGTGCCGAGCCGCTGTTCCTGCAGGACTACATCGCGGTCGGACGCGTCGTCCCCGAGCGGGTCGCGGAGCTGGTCAAGGGCATCGCCGACGGCTGCATCATCGCGGGCTGCGCGCTGCTCGGCGGCGAGACCGCCGAACATCCGGGCCTGATGGCCGACGGTGACTACGACCTGTCCGCCACCGGCGTCGGCGTGGTCGAGGCGGACGCCGTGCTCGGTCCCGACCGGGTTCGGCCGGGCGACGTGGTGATCGCGATGGGGTCCTCGGGCCTGCACTCGAACGGTTACTCGCTGGCCCGCAAGGTCTTGCTCGAGATCGACCGGATGTCGCTGACCGGGCACGTCGAGGAGTTCGGCCGGACCCTCGGCGAGGAGTTGCTCGAGCCCACCAAGATCTACGCCAAGGACTGCCTTGCGCTGATCGCGGAGACCGACGTGCGGACCTTCTGCCACGTCACCGGCGGCGGACTGGCGAACAACCTCGCTCGGGTCATGCCCAAGGGTCTGGTGGCCGAGCTCGACCGCGGCACCTGGAGCCCGGCACCGGTGTTCGCGATGATCGCGCAGCGTGGCCGCGTGGAGCGCCTCGAGATGGAGCAGACGTTCAACATGGGCGTCGGCATGGTCGCGATCGTCGCGCCCGAGGACGTGGACCGCGCGCTGGCCGTGTTGACCGCCCGGCACATCGACTGCTGGACGCTCGGCACCGTCGCGAAGGCCTCCGACAAGCAGGACGGGTCGGACCTCGTGCGGCTCGTGGGAGACCACCCGCGCTTCTGAGCCGCCGGCCCCATCGGGGCCCGGCACCTTCGGACCACCTGGACGGACCGTTCAGCGCCTCAACGGCGCTGGGCGGTCCGTTCTCGTCAGTGGCTTCGCCCGAGATGCGGGATCAGTTGTGGAGTGTGCGCGGCGCCGGGGGAGGGCGCAGCGCACCGCGTGCGCGCACGCGAAAATGAGGAGGAGCCGGTGGGCTCCCCCTCATTCGTCGTGCAGTGCCGGCGTCAGCGGCGCCAGTCGTCGTTCTCGTCGTCGTCCCAGCGCGACGCGGTGTCGTCGGAACGCTGGTCGGCGAGTACCCCGTTCCGGTGGGAGCTGGACGAACCTCCGGACAGTTCCTTTTGCAGGCTGTCGAAGTTCGTGGACGGCGAGCTGTACTTGAGCTCGCGTGCAACCTTGGTCTGCTTTGCCTTAGCCCGGCCGCGGCCCATGGCCAACCCCCTCGCGCTTCCGCGGGGCGGCCTGGGAATTTTTGGCGGCCCCGTTTGAGTGTGTATTTCTTCCTGACACACACTCTAGCGTGAGAACGAGACGAGCGCTCCCTCCCCTGCCCGCGTCGGGTGTCTGATTTATCTCAGCACGCCCGGAATTGCCCGAATCGTGCCCACTCGGACGTCTCCGCCGAGCACCGCGGGCGAGGCCAACTCGGCAAGATCCTCGGTCCAGTCGACCCCGATCCGGTGCAGCAACGCCGCCGTCAGCGGCAGTCGGGCGCGCTCGGCGCCGTCGTCGACCTTCAGCGCGAACGCAGTGCCGTCGGGGAGCGCGCCCGCGTGCACGCCGTCGGCGCCGACCTTGCACACCAACCCGGGAACCGCGGACATCAGCCGGACGTCGTCCCGGCCGGTGCCGGACACGAGCCAGGGGTGTTCGCGGATCGCGTCGGCGACCGAACGCTCCGCGGTGCCGGGCCTGGCGGTCACGAGGGCCGAGAACGCCCGCGCCAGCGCCGTCAGCGACAGCGGGACGATCGGCAGCCCGCAGCCGTCGATGCCGAGTTCGTACTCCGCCTCGCCGGACAGTTCGGCGATCGTCTCGAGGACCGCGCGCTGCAGCGGATGTGCCGGGTCGAGGTAGTTCTCGCGGGGCCATCCGTTCGCCGCGCAGGCGGCCAGCATGGCGGAGTGCTTGCCGGAGCAGTTCATGAAGATGCGACGGGGGAGGGCTCCGGAGGCGAGGAGTCGGGCCCGGGCGACCTCGTTGGCGGGCAACGCGGGCGGACTCAACAGGTCGTTCTCGCTCAACCCGTTTCGGCGCAGCAGTGCCTCGACCACGGCGACGTGTCCGGGTTCGCCCTCGTGCGAGGCGGTCGCGATGGCGATCTCACGACTGCCGTCGGGGACGAATCCGTTGCGCAGCACAGCGACCGCCTGCAGCGGCTTGCTCGACGACCGCGGGTAGATGGGGGTGTGCACCTCGCCGAGCGCGATCCGGGGCTCACCGCCGGGGTCGAGGACCACCAGCGAGCCGCGGTGCACGCACTCGCGGAACCCGGAGCGAACAACCTCGACCAGTTCGACGCTCAATACTCCACCTGCACCTTCAGCCCGGCGATCCGTCGGCGTGCCTTGTCCGCGACTGTAGGCGACAGGTCGGGTTGCTGCGCGAGCAACGCGACCAGCGCCTCCGGATCGCGGCCGGTGAACAGGGCCCGGACCGTCACGCCGTGATCCGGCACGTGCACGCGCCGGATCGGGTCGCCTGCCGCGACCTGTCCGGGCCGCACCACCCGCAGGTAGGCGCCGGTGTCGCCGCGTTCGGCGAATCGCTTGACCCAGCCCGGCTCCCCGGACCACACGCCGAAGGTGCCGCAGGGGGTGCGCGGGCCGGTCACCTCGAGTTCGGTGGCCGTCTCGCCGTCGCCGAGGAGCCACCGTTCGCCGATCACCGCGTCGGTCGCCGCGATCCCACTGATCCTCAGGTTCTCGCCGAACCAGCCGGCGGGCAGTTCGCGGCCGAGATCGGCCGCCCAGCGCTCCGCCTCGTCCTGCTGGTACGCGTACACGGCCTTGAACGGGCCGCCGTGGTGCTCGGTGTCGCACACGTGGTCGCCGGCGAGGCCGAGCGGTCCGACCCGAACCGGTCCGTCGGCGGGGCGCTTGTCGATGGCGGTGCGGCGCACACGCCGAGTCCCGCTGTCGCGTTCGGCGTGCACGACACACACCGCGTCGACCCGCCCGATGGCGGTCACCGCCCGCGCAGCCGGTCGACGGCGGCGCGGCCCGGCTGGACCGCGTCGTAGCTCGGCACCGAGTCCGGGTCGATGGCCGCGGCCGCGCCGCCGACCACCAGTGCGGTGTCGGTCGGCACCGTGCGTTTGACCAGGGCGAGCGCGATCGGGCCGAGCTCGTGGTGATCCACGACGGTACCCAGGTGCCCGACCGCCCGACCGTCGGCGGTGACGGGGTCGCCCGGCTCGGGTCGGGTGTCGGCCGAACCGTCCAGGTGCAGCAATACCAGGTGCCGGGGTGGCTTGCCGAGGTTGTGCACCCGGGCGACGGTCTCCTGGCCGCGGTAGCAGCCCTTGTCCAGGTGCACGGCCCCGTGTTCGGCGACCCCGCCGATCCAGTGCACCTCGTGCGGGATGGTGCGCTCGTCGGTGTCGATGCCGATGCGTGGGCGCAGGGCCGCGACGCGCAGCGCCTCGAATGCCCAACTGCCCGCCGGTGCGGCGCCGGCGTCGGTGAGCGCGGTGAACCAGTGGGTGAGCCGGTCCCGCGGCACCACCAGGTCCCAGGCGTCGCCGTCCGGCCAGGGCATGGTGCGCAGGAATCCGCCGCCGTCGAGCGGGACCGCGCCGTAGACATCGGGCAGTCCGCTCAGGCCAAGTGCGGCAAGCAGTTTCGGGCGCCGCATGTCGGGTCCGAGCAGGCTGAGGACGGCCATGTCGGGGGCGGGCTTCGGTTCGGCCTTCGCCCAGAACACCATCTTCTGCAGGAAGCCGAGCAGCCCCGGTCCGTAGCTCGCCTCGGTGTCGATCCAGGTGACGCCGTCGAGGTCGGTGAGCACGAAGTGGTGTTCGATGCGGCCGTTGACGTCGAGGCTGAGGTTCTCGGCGGAGGCGCGGTCGGGGAGGTCGGCGACGTGCTGACTGGAGATGGTGTGCAGCCAGGTCAGCCGCTCCGGACCGGAGATGGACAGCACGAAGCGGTGCGAGCGGTCGACGACGGCCGCGGTGGTCTGGGCGCTGCGTTGTTCGCGGAGCGGGTCGCCGTAATGCCAGGCGACGCCCGCGTCGGGGGAGTCGTCCGGGGCGGGGACGGCGCCGGGGAGGGTGAGCAGTGGACTCGGGGTGAGGCTCGGCGAATCGGACACACTCCCATAGTAGGAGGGGGCCGCGCCGGGGCGCCCGCGCGGCGACGCACTCCCCGAAGCCGGGCGTCGATAGGCTGGAGTCATGGTTGATCAGGTTCTGGTGACCCTGGACGGCACCGTGCACGACCCCGACGTCCCACTGCTGTACGCAGACGACCTGGCCGCGGTGCGCGGCGACGGGGTCTTCGAGACCGTCCTGGTTCGCGACGGCTCCCCGTGCACGATCGAACTCCACCTGGCGCGGCTGCGTACGTCGGCGGCGGCGTTGGACCTGCCGGTGCCGGACCTCGACGACTGGCGGATCGCGGTCGGGTTGGCGCTCGAGGAATGGGGCAGCGACCGCGAGGGCGTCATGCGCCTGGTGCTCAGTCGCGGCCGCGAGAGCGGCGGCGGTCCGACCGGCTATCTCACCGTCGGCCCGGTCGCCGAGCGGGTCGCCGGCGCCCGACGGGACGGAATCTCGGTGTGCACCCTGGCCCGCGGCTACTCGGTGGACGTCGCGGCGACGGCGCCGTGGCAGTTGCTGGGCGCCAAGACGTTGTCCTACGCGACGAACATGGCGGCGCTGCGACACGCCCATTCGCTCGGGGTGGACGACGTGATCTTCACCAGCAGCGAGGGTCTCGTCCTCGAGGGGCCGAGGTCGACCGTGCTGATTTCGCGTGGACGCACCCTGATCACCCCGCCCGTCGAACACGGAATCCTGCCCGGGACCACGCAGCAGGCGCTCTACGAGACCGCGAGCGCGCACCGGTTCAGCTGTCGGGTGGAGCCGTTGCGGCCCGCGGATCTCATTCTCGCGGACGGACTCTGGCTGCTGTCGAGTGTGACTCTCGCCGCACGGGTGCACACGCTCAACGGGTTGTCGTTGCCTGCTCCGGAGATCGCCGAGGAGTTGTCCACCCTCGTTGACCTGGCCGCGGAGACCGTGGGCGCCGAGCAGGACGCCGCCTGACGCCCTCCGCGTGGCCTCCTTCTCGAGTTGACATGACTACTACATTACGTAGTAGATAAAGCTCTGCGGCACCGCGCCGCGGGCGTTACCTTGTGAAACGGGACTGAGGCGTCAGCCCACGACTCAGTGCCGGCAAGCCTGTCCAACGGGCCCTGTCTGGGAGTAGCCATGGACGCACTGGATGTCTCACGCTGGCAGTTCGGAATCACGACGGTCTACCACTTCATTCTGGTGCCCCTGACCATCGGTCTCGCGCCGCTGATCGCCGTCATGCAGACGATGTGGGTGGTCACCAAGAAGGACCACTGGTACCGACTGACCAAGTTCTTCGGCAAGCTGTTCCTCATCAACTTCGCGCTCGGCGTCGCCACCGGGATCGTGCAGGAGTTCCAGTTCGGGATGAACTGGAGCGAATACTCCCGGTTCGTCGGCGACGTGTTCGGCGCGCCCCTCGCGCTCGAGGGTCTGGTCGCGTTCTTCCTCGAGTCCACCTTCATCGGGCTCTGGATCTTCGGCTGGGGCCGGCTTCCGAAACTCGTTCACCTGGCGACCATTTGGCTCGTCGCGATCGGCGTCAACGCGTCGGCATTCTTCATCATCGCGGCCAACTCGTTCATGCAGCACCCGGTCGGGGCGGTCTACAACCCGGAGAAGGGGCGCGCGGAGCTCACGAGTATCTGGACCCTGCTGACCAACAACACTGCGCTGGCGGCCTTCCCGCACGTCGTGGCCGGAGCGTTCCTGACCGCGGGCACCTTCGTCGCGGGCATCGGTGGATGGTGGATGGTGCGCAACATGCGAAAGGCGAAGGAGACCACGGACACCGCGGTCGCCGCCGAGCGGGAGTCCGCCGCGCGCACCATGTTCCGGCCCGTCACGATCTTCGCGCTGTGGGTGATGGTCGCCTCGGGAGTCGCCCTCGCGATCACCGGCGACATCCAGGGCAAGCTCATGTTCGAGCAGCAGCCGATGAAGATGGCCTCCGCGGAGTCGCTGTGCCACACCGAGACCGGCGCCGGATTCTCGATCCTCACCGTCGGCACTCACAACAACTGCGACAACATCACCCACCTCATCACGGTCCCCGGTCTGACCTCCTTCCTGGCGAAGAACGACTTCAACGCCACCGTCGAGGGCGTCACCGAGATCCAGGCCCGGATGGAAGCGCAGTACGGCCCGGGTAACTACAAGCCCAACCTGTTCGTCACCTACTGGACCTTCCGCGCGATGATCGGCTGGGCGGCCGGCTCGGCGCTGCTCGCGGTGGTCGGGCTGTGGATGACCCGCGGTGGCCGCGTACCCGACAAGAAGTGGTTCGGCTGGCTGTCGATCCTGATGATCCCGACGCCGTTCCTCGGCAACAGCGCCGGCTGGGTGTTCACCGAGATGGGTCGCCAGCCCTGGGTGGTGGCGCCGAATCCCACCGGCGTGGACCAGATCCGGCTGATGGTGAACCAGGGCGTGTCCGACCACCCGACCGCGCTGGTCTGGACCTCGCTGATCGTGTTCACCGTCCTGTACGCGGCGCTGGGCGTGGTCTGGTTCTGGCTGATCCGCCGCTACGCCATCGAGGGCCCACTGCCGCACGATGCGCACCCGCCGGGCGAGGGCCCACCCGAACCCGACGACTCGGGCACCCCCAAGCAACTCTCGTTCGCCTACTAGGAGCCGGCCATGGGACTGCAGGAATTCTGGTTCATTGCCATCGCGGTGCTCTTCATCGGCTACTTCGTGCTGGAGGGCTTCGACTTCGGTGTCGGCATGTTGTTCCCGGTGCTCGGGCGGACCGACACCCGACGGCGGGTGCTGCTCAACACGATCGGTCCGGTGTGGGACGGCAACGAGGTGTGGCTGATCACCGCGGGCGGCGCACTGTTCGCGGCGTTCCCGGAGTGGTACGCGACGCTGTTCTCCGGCTTCTACCTACCGCTGCTGCTGATCCTGGTGGCGCTGATCCTGCGGATCTGCGCGATCGAGTGGCGCGGCAAGATCGACGACCCGACGTGGCGGGCCCGCGCCGACCTCGGCATCATGATCGGCTCCTGGGTGCCTGCCGTCCTGTGGGGCGTGGCGTTCGCGAACATCGTCCGGGGCGTGGGAATCGACGAGAACAAGAAGGTCACGTCCTCGTTCTTCGAGCTGCTCAATCCGTACGCTCTGCTCGGCGGGGCGACCACGGCCATCGTGTTCGCGCTGCACGGGGCGGTGTTCCTCGCCCTGAAGACATCCGGGGAGGTGCGTGAGGACGCGGTGAAAGTTGCTGCGCGACTGTCCATCCCGGCAGTCGTGGTGGCCGGTGCGTTCGCGCTGTGGACGCAGCTCGCGCACGGCAAGGGCTGGACCTGGATCCTGGTCGCCGTCGCGGCGGCCGCACTGGTCGGGGTGGTCGCGCTCACCGCGAAGGCGCGCGAGGGCTGGGCGTTCGCGCTCACCACCGTCGCGGTGATCGCCGCGGTGGCACTGCTGTTCGGTTCGCTGTACCCGTACCTGATGCCCTCGACCACCGACGACGCCTACAGCCTGACCATCTACAACGCCTCGTCGAGCCCGTACACGCTGAAGGTGATGACCTGGGCCGCCGCGTTCATGACGCCCGTGGTGATCATCTACCAGGGCTGGACGTACTGGGTGTTCCGCCAGCGTATTTCGACCGCGCACATCCCGCCGTCGATCGGTCTGCCCCTGAAGTCGCGCTAGATGTCGCTCGACGCACCGGCCGCGCCCGCACCGCAGACCCGCAGGCGCGGCCCGGTGGACCCCCGGTTGTGGCAGTACTCGCGTTCGGCTCGCGGGTACCTCGTTCTCACCGTCGTTCTCTCGCTGGTCGTCACGGCCACCGTCGTGGTCTCGGCGTTGATGATCGGGACCGTGCTGGCCGGTGTGATCACCGACCCGACCGCACGTTCGGTCGGCGCCTGGAGCGCAGAACTGATCGTGCTGGCCTGCGCGATCGCGGTGCGGACGGTGGCGACGTGGGCACACACCCGGTACGCGCACCGGTCGGCGTCGAGGGTGATCGGCGAACTGCGCGCCGAGGTGCTCACCGCGGCGACCGCGCTGCCTTCACGCGAACTCGACCCGCGGCGCGACGAAGTTGCCACCGTCCTGACCCGTGGCATCGAGGGGCTGCGCGCCTACCTCACCGGGTACCTGCCCGCGCTGCTGCTCGCGGTCACCGTCACCCCGCTGACACTGCTGGTGATCCTGTTCGTGGACACCACGTCCGCGGTCGTCGTCGTGATCACACTGCCGTTGATCCCGATCTTCATGATCCTCGTCGGACTGCTCACCAAGGGCCGGGCCGCGGCCTCGCTGAAGACGATGACGGCGCTGTCGGCGCAGCTGCTGGACCTGCTGGCCGGGCTGCCGACGCTGCGGGCACTGGGACGCGAGCGGGGTCCCGAGAGGCGCGTGCGCGAACTCGGCGACGCACATCGGCGTACGACGATGGCCTCGCTGCGGGTGGCCTTCCTGTCCTCGATGGTGCTCGAACTGCTCGCGACCCTGTCGGTCGCGCTCGTGGCGGTGAGCATCGGGCTGCGGCTGGTGTTCGGTGACATGGGCCTGCGTGCCGGTGTGATCGCACTGGTCCTCGCGCCCGAGGTGTACCTGCCGCTGCGGATGGTCGGTGCCCAGTTCCACGCCGCCGACGACGGAATGGCCGCGGCGGACAAGGCGTTCGGGGTCCTCGACGAGCACAGCGAATCCGGTCGCGCCGCGATGTCGGCGGTACCGGCCGGGCCGGTCGTGCTGCGCGGGGTCGGCGTCCGTACCCGTGCGGGTTCGGCGCCGCGCGGTCTCGACGCGACGCTCGAGGCCGCTCGGGTCACCGTATTCACCGGCGCGAACGGGGCCGGGAAATCCACCGCGCTGCAACTGATCCTCGGACTGGCCGAACCCGACGAGGGTGAGGTGACGGTCGGCGGAACCCCGGTGCGCGATCTCGACCGTGTGAGGTGGTGGCGCGAACTGACCTGGCTGCCGCAGCATCCGGTGCTGATCCCCGGGACCCTGCGCGAGAACCTCGACCTCACCGGACCGCTCGACGCGCACCCCGAACTGGTGGACAAGGCGTGCGCGGCAACGGGGTTCGATCAGGTGCTGGCAGAGCTGCCCGACGGTTGGGACACCCGCGTCGGTGTGGGCGGACTCGGCCTGTCGCTCGGTCAGCGGCAGCGCCTGGCGCTGACCCGGCTGTTGCTCTCCGACTCACGCCTGGTGCTGCTCGACGAACCGACCGCCCACCTCGATCCGGAGACGGAGGCGCGGGTGCTCGCCTCGGTGCGCGCACTGGCGGCTCGCGGGGCCACCGTGGTGATGGTCGGGCACCGCCCGACCGTCCTCGCCGCGGGCGACACCGTGGTGACCGTCGCCTCCGACTCGGGAGTGCCCGCATGACCCGCGACCCGTTGTTGCGCGCCCTGCGGCTGCTCGAGCTGAACCCACGACGCGTCCTGGCTGCCGTCGCGGCGGGCGTGGCGACCCTGGGCAGCGCCCTCGCACTGGCCGCACTGTCCGCGTGGCTGATCACCCGGGCATGGCAGATGCCGCCGGTGCTCGACCTGTCGGTCGCGGTGGTGGCAGTGCGTGCGCTCGGCATCTCGCGCGGCCTGTTCCGGTACCTCGAACGCCTCGCCACCCACGACGCCGCGCTGCGCGGCACCGTCGCGGCCCGGGCGGGGATCTACCGCAGGCTCGCCGCCGGGGACCCGGCCGCGGTCGCCGGGCTTCGCCGCGGTGACCTGCTCGCGCGCACCGGTGCGGACGTCGACGCGCTCGGTGACGTGGTGGTGCGGGCGCTGATCCCGATGGCGGTGTCGGTCGTGCTGGCGGTCGCGGCCGTCGTCGGGCTGGCGCTGATCTCACCCGCGGCCGCCCTGGTGCTCGCGATCGCGCTCGCCGTGTCCGGCGTGCTGGCGCCGATGCTGTCCGCGCGGGCCGCCCGGATGGCCGAGGCGGACGGCGCGCTGGCGTCGGCGCGGTTCGCCGAGACCGCGGTCCTCGCCCTCGACCACGCCGCGGAACTACGGGTGGCGGGCCGGCTGGACGAGACCGTCCTGCGGGCCCGCGGCTGGGACGGCGAGGTGGTCCGGGCCACCGACCGGGCGGCGACACCGTCCGCGTTCGCCGGGGCCGCGACCCCGCTCGCGATCGGGGCCAGTGTGCTCGGTTCGCTGCTGATCGGCATCACCCTGTACGGAACGGAGGGTGGTTCGCCGGGCGCGATGACGCCGATGTCGCTGGCGATCCTGGTCCTCGTCCCGCTCGCCTCATTCGAGGCGACCTCCGCGTTGCCCGCGGCGGCGGTCGCATTGACGCGGGCCCGCCTGGCCGCGGTGCGGATACTGGACCTGCTCGACCGGTCGGGCGAAAATGCCGGTCCCGCAGGCGGTGTCGAGCTGAGCGCGCCGGTCCACCTGCGTGCGGAGTCGGTGCGGTGCGGCTGGCCCACGGCCGAACGGATGCGCGGATCGGAGACCGCGCCGCTGGACCTGGACCTGCCGCCCGGCGCGCGCGTCGCGATCGTCGGGCCCAGCGGGGCGGGCAAGACCACGCTGCTGATGACGCTGGCGGGACTGCTCGCCCCGCGCGGTGGCACCGTGACGGTCAACGGGGACGCCGTCGGCCGGATCGACCCGGTGTCGCTGCGGCGGGAGGTCGGGTTCTTCGCGGAGGACGCGCACCTGTTCGACACGTCCCTGCTCGAGAACCTGCGGGTGGCGCGCGGCGACCTGGACGAAGCCGCGGCACTCGCCGCGCTGACGGCGGTCGGGCTCGGTACGTGGGTCGAAGAGCTGCCCGACGGCGTGCACACCACGCTGGCCGCGGGCGGACGATCGGTGTCGGGTGGCCAGCGCCGACGACTGCTGCTGGCGCGGGCGCTGGTCTCGCCGGCGAGCGTGCTGCTGCTGGACGAGCCGACCGAGCACCTCGACGCGGAGGACGGCGACGCGATCCTGCGGGCCCTGCTCGATCGCGGCGGGACTCTCGTCGGCCCGGGCCGGTCGGTGGTCGTGGTGACCCATCAGTTGCCGAGCGAGAGCGGCGCCGACCGGGTGTTCGAGGTCGGCGTCGGCGGGTCGGCGACGCCCGGCGGGCGTGACCGAATCGAGACCGAACCTGGCGTCGTCGAGACCAAGCAGTGACAGAAAAACCGGTGAGCGGTCCGGGCGCCCTGGCATAGTTCTCGCGACATGCTCGATCGAACGTCCTGATGACTGGGGAGTGGTCCATGGGAACGTTGATTCGCAGGCTGGTCGGCGGCATCGTGGTCGGATTGGCGTCGACGCTGGCAGTCGCGACGGTGGGGGTGGGCAGCGCTGCCGCTCTGCCGATCTATCCGGTCGCGGACCCGGACCCGTTCTTCAGTGCACCGCCCGATCTCGCCGCGCACGCCCCCGGCGATGTACTCAAGATCCGGCAGATGCCTCCGAATCTGTACTTCCCCGGCAGTGCGGTGTGGGAACTGCTGTTCCGGACAACGGATTCCGAGGGCAGGCCGATGGCGGCGAACACGACCTTCCTGATGCCCCCGAACCACGTTCCCGACGCTCCGCTGATGTCGTACCAGCACATCATCAATGCGCTCGGCAACAAGTGCAAGATCGCCACCGAGCTCTACACGACGGACTGGTTCACCCAGATCCGGGAGGCACCCGGCCTGAACATCGCACTGGCCCGTGGCTGGGCGGTCGCGCTTCCGGACCACCTCGGCCCGCGGATGGCCTACGGCGCAGCCAAGCTCGGCGGCCAGATCACCCTCGACGGCATCCGCGCGGTACAGCGGGTGCCGGAACTGCAGGTGACGCACAGCAAGGTCGGCCTCGGCGGATACTCCGGCGGCGGAATGGCGACCGCGTGGGCGGCCGCGCTGGCGCCGACCTACGCACCCGAACTGAACATCGTCGGTGCGGCCGAGGGCGGTGTGCCGATGAACCTGGGGAAGATGGCCTCGGCGCTGGGCACCAATCCGCACCCGGCGTTCGGTCTCGCGATGGCGGCCGCGCTGGGCCTCGAGCGCGAGTACCCCGACCGGATGAACGTCACGGCCCTGCTCAACGACCAGGGTCGTGAGCTCCAGGAGCGGATCGGCAACGGCTGCACCAACGAGATCATGTTCTGGGGCATCGGCCGCAGCGCGGCGCAGATGACCGACAAGCAGAACTTCATGGACGATCCGGCGGCGTGGAAAGTGATGGACGAGAACAGCCTCGAGCTGTACCCGGGCATCCCGAAAGCGCCGATCTTCGAGTGGCACAGCCCGATCGACGGCCTGATCCCGGTCGACGCCATCGACAACACCCTGCACCGCTACTGCGCTGCGGGGACACCAGTGCAGTCGCTGCTCACGCCGACTCCGGATCACCTGTCCGCGGCGGTCCTCGGTCTGCCGCAGGCCATCGATTGGATGGAGGGCCGCTTCCGCGGCGATCCCGCCCCGTCCACCTGCTGATCGCGGCTCCGCCGCCCGTGCGCGCCGTTCACCCCGGTCGGGGTACCGAACGCGCACAGTTCATTCCGGTTCCGGTGGCCCGTCGGTCGGGCGGTAACGTCGACCCTCGTGACCCGGTGCGCGGGCGCCGATTCGGAGGACGCCGATGCGACTGTTGTTGATCTCGGGCAGTACCCGGGCGGGATCCACTAACGGTGCCGCCCTCGCGACGCTGCGCGAGGAGGCGCCGGCAGGGTCGAGCGCCGTGGTGTACGAGGGCCTGGCGACGCTGCCGATGTTCAACCCCGACGACGACACCGATCCGCTCCCGCCCGCGGTGGCGGACCTCCGCCGGGCCATCGCGTCGACGGACGGCGTCGTCTTCTGCACCCCGGAGTACGCGGGCACCCTGCCAGGCAGTCTCAAGAACCTGCTCGACTGGACGGTCGGGGGCACCGAGATGACGGGCAGGCCCGCGGCGTGGATCAACGTCGCCGCGACCGGTCGCGGACGAGGGGCCGCCGACGCGCTCCGCACGGTGCTCGGTTACGTCGACGTCGACCTTCGTGAACGTGCGTGTATCGAGTTGCCGGTGCCCCGGGAGGCGGTCGGGCCGGGCGGGACCGTCAGCGACCCCACCGTGCGCAGCCGGTTCGCGGACTACTGGCACACCTTCGGCGAAGCAGGTTCCGCACCGGTGTAGAAGCGTATCCCCGCTGGCAGGGCGCCGAATTTAATCGATTGCGCGGTGCCGACGGCGGGCGTACTTTCGTCGGTACACGAGGAAGGAGGTGGTCTGAAGTTGAAGAACTACAGGACGCGTGAGGTGGCTGTCCGCTAGCCGCTACCGCTGAGTGGAATTCGCGAGAGCGGAGCCTGCGGAGCAGAAGGGTGCTCCGTGCGCGTCTGCGGCTGGCGAATCTCAGGCAGTCACCCGGCCCCCGAGCCCCCGGTAATTCCGACCGGGACCGCACGACGACAAGCGTCCGTCGCGCGGTATGGCTCGGGGGTCGTTCGGCGCTCCGCGCCTGTGCGCGCCGTTCACCCCACCCGGGGTATTTCGCGCGCACAGTTCGGGCACGGGTTGAGGCCACGCCACCCGCCGCGTTCGAGGATGGTCCGCACTTCGCCGGCCACCATGCAGGCCTCGTCGTGAACCTCTTCCCAGCCGTACACGAACTGGTCGACACCGACCAGGGTTGCCGCGTTCGTGCGTCGACGGTCGCGCCGCTTCACCTTTCGCGACGAATGCCACCTGTGGCCGTCGAGTCGGACGATGAGGTCGGCGCCGAGCACGGCGTACCGGACGTCCTCGTAGAGGGTCGCCCCGTCGACGTTCACCGGCCCCTGTCGATCGCCCGCGGGAAGTCCGTGGGCCTGCTCGACGTCCAGTGCGTAGTGGAGTTCGAGCACCGACTGGATGCCGCCGGCGACCATCGAACAGGCATCCTCGATCGCCCTGTTGTAGCGTCGCGGCTTGCGCTTCTCGATGCGGGTTCGCATCTGGGACAGGCCGATTCGCCCATTCGTCACGCTCGCGACGATCGACCCGTAGGCCTGCCGCGCGCTGGGCATCGCGACGGCGAGGTCGAGGGCGGTGTCGGCGAGCGATGTTCGTGGCGGATCGGTGGGGACGGCGATGTGGTCGAAGGCGCGCGACCGGTGTATCACGACGCCTGGATGCAGTACCTCGCCGATCCGAGGGACTGGCTCGTGCGGACGGATCGGGACTCGGATGGTCGTCGGAGGCTGGCTGTGCGCCGAGCGACCGTACGGCACCGTGAGGTGGACGGGTGCGTCAGGGGCGACGGGAACCATGCCCCATTCCTCGGCAGCGGTGTCGTGGCTCAGGACTGCGGCGCCTCCGCCGTAGAGCAGTGCGGCACGCAGAATCATCGGCCGGGTCAACGGTCCGGTGGTCGCGGCGTAGACGGCGAACAGCGGCCTCTGCCACTGCCCGGACTCGAGGAGGTACTGCACGTGTTTGCGGGTGTAGCCGTGCGCCGCGGCCTGGGGCGCGGAAATCAGTCCGTGCTGGGTGTCGAGCAACTGCTGGAGGTCGGGTGTGGTCATGTCGGGACGATGACGGCCACGACCGACACGATGCGTGCCCGGCGGGACGCGGGAGACGGCCCCTGTGGATGAATCGAAGGCTGTGGATATCCATGAACTGTGCGCGCGGAGTACCCCAGTCGGGGTGAACCGCGCGCACGGGCGCCGGAGGCGCTGCTATCCGATGTAGCGGGACAGGCGCGCGGACAGGTGCGGCTTCAGTGGGCCGTCGGCGAGGATGCGTTCCTCGACGTACGCGAGGTCGCCGCCCTCGACGATGCCGTACAGACGCTTGGCGCCGCCGACCAGCGCACCCTGCTTGCTGCGGATGACGACGTCGGTGGCCAGTTCCCAGCTCGACTGGGTCAGTGCCTGCCCGTAGTACAGCTCGACGACGCCGGAGCTGTGCGTGAGCAGCAACTCGACGACCTCCTCGTCGACGCTGCCGGGGATGCCGTCGCCGGCGACCCGCCAGAAGCCGCTCTCGCGCAGGTCCGGGCCGACGTACTCGCCGTCGGTGTCCAGTCGCCACGACCGGGATTCCCACGCGAGGAAGTTGCCGCCGTCGTGCGAGACCACGATCTGCTGGCCGAAGCGGTAGTCGCCGGACTCGGGATGACTGGCCTCACCCTCGCCGCGCCAGACGCCGACCAGCGGCAGCAGGGCGAGCATTCCGGGGTTCAGGTCCGGTCCGAGTCGCAGGTTCGCGGTTTCCTCGGGTAGCGGCAGGTCCGGCAGCACGGGAATGTTGCGTGCGGCGGTGTCCTTGGCACGCTCGACCGCGTCGGCTACCGCCTGGTCGCCGCTGCCGCGACGGACGGACTGCTCGGCGGAAACGCCGGCGTCACCCGCGGTCGCGGACGCGTCGTCCTTGGAGCCGACGGTGTCCCCGTCGCCGGACTGGCTCACGGCTTGTCGGTGACCAAGCGGTACACGACGTAGAGCGAGAACCAAGTAATCAGGATCGCTGCGAGAACCAGCAGCACCTCGAAGAAGATGACCACGGGGACAGTCTAAACCGGGGTCCGGGGCGGTCGCGCCCGGGGTGCGCCGAGCCGGGCCGGGACGCAGAAAGGCCCCACACCGGTGACGGTGCGGGGCCTCAACTGTGCGCGCGGTTCACCCCGGTCGGGGTGCACTGCGCGCACAGGCGCCGGAGGCGCTACTTGCTGACGGTGATGTCCACGCTGTGGAGGCCGTTGGCCTCCGGGCTGATCGTGGAATCGCCGTTGCCGGTGCTGGACAGCGCTCGCACGGTCCACGTGCCGGGTGCGGCGAAGAACCGGAAGTCGCCGGTGCCGGAGGCCACGACCTCGGCGGTGAACTCGCCGGTGCCGTCGAGCAGACGCACGAACGCGCCGCCGACCGGCTGGCCGTCGGCGGCCAGCACGCGACCGGTGATCACGGTCTCCTTCTCGACGTCAACGCCGGCGGGCAGGGTCTGACCCTGAACAGGTGCTCCACACATGGTTATCGAACCTCCAGCTCGATCGGGGCGCCGACGAGAGAGCCGTACTCGACCCAGCTGCCGTCGTAGTTCTTGACGTTGGACTTGCCGAGGATCTCCTGCAGCACGAACCAGGTGTGGCTCGAGCGCTCACCGATGCGGCAGTAGGCGATGGTCTCCTTGCTGTCGTCGAAGCCCTTGGCCGCGTACAGCGCGGTCAGGTCGTCGTCCGACTTGAAGGTGCCGTCCTCGTTGGCCGTGGTGCTCCACGGGATGTTGATGGCGCCGGGGACGTGTCCACGCTGCTGCGCCTGCTCCTGCGGCAGGTGCGCCGGCGCGAGGATCTTGCCGGAGAACTCGTCGGGCGAGCGGACGTCGACCAGGTTCTTGTTGCCGATCGCGTTGATGACCTCGTCGCGGAAGGCGCGGATCGAGGTGTCCGGCTCGGCGGCCGTGTACTCGGTGGCCGGGCGGGTGACCTCGGCGGTGGACAGCGGACGCCCGTCGAGCTCCCACTTCTTGCGGCCGCCGTCGATCAGCTTGATGTCCTGGTGCCCGTACAGCTTGAAGTACCAGTACGCGTACGCCGCGAACCAGTTGTTGTTGCCGCCGTACAGAACGACGGTGTCGTCGTTCGCGATGCCCTTGGCGGACAGCAGTGCGGAGAACTGCTCGCGGTTCAGGAAGTCACGACGGACGCCGTCCTGCAGGTCCTTGCGCCAGTCCAGCCGGACTGCACCCTCGATGTGGCCGCCTTCGTAGGCCGAGGTGTCTTCGTCGACCTCGACGAACACCGTCTTCGGTGCGTTGAGGTTCTGCTCGGCCCAGTCGGCTGAGACCAGGACGTCGGAGCGAGCCATGGTTGTCCTTTCGGTACGTGACTTGTGTCGGTACTTCGGTGGTGGTGCGGCCGAGGCCGGTGGGGTTGTGCGGCTACGCCGCGGGGATCGGAGTCGACCTGCGGACGCGGGCCACGAGCGGGTAGATCTGGCATCCGAGGCAGATGCCGAATGCCGCGTTGAGGAGGGCCGCGAAGAGCGCGAAGCCGGTCGCGATCGTACCGAGAAGGGCCAGCCCGGTCAGGAACCCGACGACGCCCACAACGGCGAACACGCCGCCGACGAGCTGGGCGAACTTCAGCGGTGCGACCGGCTCGCGCTCGCTGGCCGGGCCCACCCGAGGGGCCACGAACTGGGCGAACAGCCGGCCGTAGGGGCTGCGACGCGGGCCGAGGGCGGCACCGACGGCGAACACGACGGCCTGGACGGCGAGCAGCAGGCCCGCCGCGATGGGGGAGAAGGTGGACACCGCGAGCACGACGACGAGTACTGCGGTGGTGATCCACGCCGCGAACCGGGGTCCGCGAACGTCGACCTGATCCGCGGCGGCGGTGTGCGGGGCCGCGGTGGTGGGGACGGTGGTAGGCATTGGAGTGTGCTCCTGCGTGTGAACGGATGCCGTGAGATGCGAAAGACAGGGCGCGGTGTCCGGATCGGTCACGGCGTGGGGCTCGGGCACTCGGTGCCGGGGCGCGGGCGCCGAAGCGCGGCCGTGAGGATCAGAAGCAGGTACAGCAACAACCGCCGAGGCGGCACAGATCGACTGCGCGGCGTCGGGTGAGCAGGAGCTCTTGGCTGGTTTGCACGGGGCGAGCCTACCCGTTTTTCGGGGGATTCGAACCCTCGGGTCCGCACAGCGGGACCAGGGCGGCCTCGAGGTCCGCGGCCGACGGAACCCCCGACACGCGATAGCGCTGCTGCTGGGCGGCGTCGAAGATGAAGGTCGTCGGCAGCGACAGCACGCCGAGTTCGCGTGCCAGCGCGGGGTTCTCGTCGATGTCGACCTCCACCTCGACCGCGTGCACAGCGTCGACGCCGAGGCGGGCATCCAGGTTCTCCAGCGTCTGCCCGACCACTCGGCGCACGGCTGCGCAGGGGCCGCACCAGTCGGCGGAAAAGTGCAGGACCGTCGGTCCGGCGCCGGCAACTCCGGCCTCCGTGAGCAGGCGCAGCCGGACGTCGGTGGTCTGTGCCTCGGGTTCGGTCGCGCGGACCTTCCCCGCCCGTGACCGCAGGAACAGGCCGACTGCCGCCGCGGCCACCAGGACCGCGGCGAGCACGATCAGCGCGGTCACGACCGCACCATTTCGTCGAGGTTGATCACCACGTTGTCGCCCGAGCCCTCGATGACGACCTGTGAGCCCTGCGCGTACACCTTGGTCGGGCGCAGTCCGAACGGCAACTGCTGGGCGTCGATGTTCTTGGTGAACAGTCCGAGCACGGTCGGCTCGAGTACCGCGGGGACGGTGAAGTCCGCATGCCCCTCGGGGCCGAAGTAGAGGTTGGTGGCCACGATCTTGACGTTGTCGCCGTCGAGCACCAGGTTTGCCTGCACGCTGACGGTCGCCTTGAGCGGCCCCACCGGCACCGTCCCGGTGAGCACGATGCCGCCCGCGGTGGTCATTCCGGAGCCGCCGGAGCCGCCGGTCCCGTCGGACTTGTCGGCCGGGGGAGCAGAAACCTCCAGGTCCGGAATGCCGAGGAACTTGCCCAGGTTGGTGGCCTCGATCAGGACCCGGCCGTCGAGATGGTCGACGGGGATTGTGCGGACGCTGCCGTTGACGAGTTCGGAGGCGGGCACGTGCGCCCCGTGCAGGTTGGCCTCGACCGTCACGTCGCCGACGACGGTGCTGTCCACCCCGCGGGCGCGGATCTCGACGTGCTTGTAGGTGCCCGCGGCGGCCTGAGTGAGGAACGGGAACCCCGTGACGGTGACCTCCGGGTCCGAGGTGAGTGCGCCGCCCTCGCGCAGGCTCCGGGAAACGCGGTACTCGGAGTAGGCGGCCGCGCCGAAGTCGACGACCACGACGAGTGCCAACAGGCAGGCCAGGGCGAGTATCAGTTTCCGCACGGTCTCCATTGTGACGGACGCGAATCGCACGAGGGTTGACTGGCTGCCAGCAGGGGCACGCTAGTCTGTTCTCGAAGTATCGCGTCACCGTCGCCGCGTGCTCAGGCACATCGACGTGCTCAGGCACATGAACGACGAGAGGGGAAGGCTGCGTGGAGCTACTCCTGCTGACCTCTGACCCGAATCCGGACTCCGTACTGCCCTCCCTGTCGCTGCTGGCGCACACGGTGCGCCCGGCGCCGACCGAGGTCTCGTCGCTGCTCGAGGCGGGCTCCGCGGACCTCGCCCTGGTCGACGCGCGAACCGACCTCGCCGCTGCGCGCGGGCTGTGCCGACTGCTCGGGAGCACCGGATCCGCCATCCCCGTCGTCGCGGTCCTGACCGAGGGTGGGCTGGTCGCGGTCAATTCGGACTGGGGTCTCGACGACATCCTGCTGCCCGGCACCGGGCCCGCCGAGCTGGACGCCCGGTTGCGCCTCCTGGTCGGACGCAGCGGCGGTACCGCCACCCCGGAGAACGCGGGCAAGATCACCCTGGGGGAGTTGGTGATCGACGAGGGCACCTACACCGCGCGGCTGCGTGGACGCCCGCTCGACCTCACCTACAAGGAGTTCGAGCTGCTCAAGTACCTCGCGCAGCACGCCGGGCGGGTGTTCACCCGGGCTCAGCTGCTGCAGGAGGTCTGGGGCTACGACTTCTTCGGCGGCACCCGCACAGTCGACGTGCACGTCCGACGACTGCGCGCCAAGCTCGGACCCGAGTACGAGGCGCTGATCGGTACCGTTCGCAACGTCGGCTACAAGGCCGTGCGGCCCAGCCGCAAGGCGGGACCGGTGGCGGAGGCCCCCGACAACGACGAACTGGACGCGACTGCCCGCGACGAGGGCGAGTCGGACGGGTCGGCGCTCACCGCCGCGAACGGCACGGCCCTGTAGATGACCGAGCCCGGGATGAGCTGGTTCTTCCTGCTCGACGCCGAACAGGAGCAGCAGATCCGTGGGCTGGTCGAGCGCGCCGCTGCGACCGACGGCGTCGCGCCGATCTCGGAGCAGGCCGTACACCGGCTGACCGGGCAGTCGGGTGCCGAGCACCTGCTGTGGACCCTCGACGACACGATCGTCGGCTACGCCGGCGTCGAGCAGGCACAGGGCGAGCACCCCGCAATGGCCGAGGCGGTCGTGGAGCCCGCACGTCGCGGTCGTGGCATCGGGCGAGTGCTGATTCGCGAGGCGCTGCAGCGTGGCGGTCCGGGCACCCGCGTCTGGGCACACGGTGACCTGCCTGCCGCCCGCGCGGTCGCCGGCCACCTGGGTCTGCACGCGGCCCGCGAGTTGCTCCAACTGCGAAGGCCGCTGGCGGAGCCAGCACTGCCCGAGGTCGCCGTTCCGGGCGGCGTGACGCTGCGGACCTACGCCGGTCCGTCCGACGACGCGGAGTTGTTGCGGGTCAACGCCGCGGCTTTCGACTGGCACCCCGAGCAGGGGGCGTGGACGCAGCGCGAGATCGACGAGCGGGTGGCCGAATCCTGGTTCGATCCGCAGGGTTTGTTCGTCGCGACCGATACGGCGACCGGCGCGATGCTCGGCTTCCACTGGACCAAGGTGCACGCCGCGACCGCGGATTCCCCGGCGATCGGGGAGGTGTACGTGGTCGCGATCGCACCCGAGGCGCAGGGTCGTGGACTGGGTAGACTTCTCACTGTCGCGGGCCTGCGATACCTGCGGGATCGGGGACTCGACGCGGTGCTCCTCTACACCGAGGCGGACAACGTCGCGGCACTGCACACATACGACCGGCTCGCCTTCGAGCGGTATCACGTCGACGTCGCATACGAAGGGGCACAAGGGTAGTCATGTTCTACTGGCTGTTGAAGTTCGTGTTCGTCGGACCCTTCATCCGTTTCTACAACCGCCCGAAGGTCGAGGGACTCGAGAACATCCCGGCCGACGGTCCGGCGATCCTGGCCGGCAATCACCTGTCCATCGCGGACTGGCTCTTCGCGCCCCTGTCGTCGCCGCGCCGCATCACCTATCTCGCCAAGAGCGAGTACTTCACCACGCCCGGGTTCAAGGGTGCGCTGCAGAAGGCGTTCTACGCCGGCGCCGGCCAGGTGCCGATCGACCGCAGCGGCGCGGACGCCGCGAGTGCCGCGCTGGAGACCGCCCGCCGACTGCTCGACCAGGGCAAGCTGGTGGGCCTGTTCCCGGAGGGCACCCGCTCGCCCGACGGCCGGCTGTTCAAGGGCAAGACCGGCATCGCCCGGCTGGCCCTGGCCACCGGGCTGCCGGTGATCCCGGTCGCGGTGATCGGCACCGACGAGGTCTGCCCGCCCGGACCGTTCCGGTGGCGCCGCCGGCGGGTGCAGGTCAAGTTCGGCGAGCCGATCGACTTCTCCCGGTTCGAGGGCATGGGTGGCAACCGTTGGGTCGAACGGGCGGTCACCGACGAGATCATGTACGAGCTGATGCGGATGACCGGCCAGGAGTACGTCGACACCTACGCGGCCTCGCTGAAGAACCCGCAGGCCGCGACCGTGGTCGCCGCTGCCGACTTCCGGATCCCCGAAACCAAGGCAGGCTGAGGTCGGGAACTGTGCGCGCTGCGCACCCCGGTAGGGGTGAACCGCGCGCACGGGCGGCGGAGCCGCGTGATCTGCGGCTCATCTGTGCAGGTGTTCATTCTCCGTTCACCCTCCTGGGACCGTCTGGCTACCCCTCCCGCTTACCTTTCACGGCAGGGCGGCGCGGTGCTGCCTGGATAAGTTGAGCCTCCCGGAGGAAACAGCGTGAACTTCAAGCGCAATGCTGCGGTGCTCGGTGTGGTGGCCATCGGTGCCATGACCCTGGCAGCGTGTGGTAGCGACAACAACTCGGCGTCCGGCGGCACCACCGTCAACAGTGCGGCATCCACCGCCACCTGCGAGGGCAAGGAAGCGCTGTCGGCCGCTGGTTCCTCCGCACAGAAGAACGCGATGGACGCCTTCACGTCCACGTACATCGCGGTCTGCAAGGACAAGGGCCACAGCGTCAAGCTCGCCTACAACCCCAGCGGTTCGGGTGACGGTCGCACCCAGTTCATCGCCAAGCAGATCGACTTCGCCGGCTCGGACTCCGCCATCAAGGGCGACCAGGCCGCGGCCGCCAAGGCGCGCTGCGCCGGAAACGACGCGTGGAACCTGCCGCTCGTCTTCGGGCCGATCGCGATCGCGTACAACCTCGACGGCGTCGACAACCTGACGCTGGGCGGCGAGACCCTCGCGAAGATCTTCAACGGCGGCATCAAGAAGTGGAACGACCCGGCCATCGCCGCGCTGAACAGCGGCGTCAGCCTGCCAGACGAGGCCATCGTCCCGATCGTGCGCTCGGACTCCTCGGGCACCACCGACAACTTCCAGCAGTACCTGACCACCGCCTCGAAGGGCGCGTGGACCCAGGGCGCGGGCTCCGACTTCGTCGGCGGCGTCGGTGAGGGTGCCAAGGGTTCGGCCGGTGTCTCGCAGGCCGTCGCCGGCGCACCCGGGTCGATCACTTACGTGGAGAAGTCGTTCGCGGACCAGAACAAGCTCAAGGCCGCGAAGATCGACAACGGTTCCGGTGCGGTCGCGCTGACCGGCGACGCGGCGAGCAAGGCGATCGCGGGCGCCAAGTTCAAGAACGAGAACTCGGGCGATCTGGCGCTGGACCTCAACTCGATCTTCGGGAGCACCGAGGCCGGCGCGTACCCGCTGGTCCTGGCCACCTACGAGATCGTCTGCTCGAAGGGCTACGACGCCGACACCACGGCGGCCGTGAAGTCGTTCCTGACCAGTGCTGCCAACGAGGGACAGGCCGATCTCGCCGCGCAGGGCTACGTCCCGCTGCCCGGCACCGTCAAGGACAAGCTGAACGCGTCGATCTCCGCGATCGGCTGAGTGTCCCCGCTCGAACCAACCGCTCTATATTCAGACCTACAAGATTGCGAGCGCAGATGAGCGACGCGCCCACCCAATCGGCGCCTCCCGCACCCGGCCCCGGTGACCCCGGGGTCGGGGCGGGCGGGCCGCTCGGAGCACCGGAGGCACCGATCACTTCCTCACCCGCAGCCCCCGCGAGGACGGTCACCCGACCGGCCGACCGGATCTTCACGACGCTGACGACCGGGTCCGCGGTGTTCGTCACGGTGCTGATCGGGGCGATCGGGGCCTTCCTGATCTGGCGGGCCGTCCCTGCGCTCTCACGCAATGAGGTCAACTTCCTCACCAGTACCAAGTGGGTCACCACCGACATCAACCACATGGCGTTCGGCGTCCTGGACCTGTTCCTGGTGACCGTGATGGTGTCGGTGTTCGCGCTGGTGCTGGCCATGCCGGTGGCGCTGGGCATCGCGATCTTCCTCACCCAGTACTCGCCGAAGCGGCTCGCCAAACCGCTGGCCTACGTGATCGACCTGCTCGCCGCGGTGCCGTCCATCGTCTACGGCCTGTGGGGGATGCTGATCTTTGCTCCCGCGATTCGGCCGCTGGCCGTGTGGCTCAACGAGAACCTGGCCTGGATTCCGCTGTTCGCGACGGGTTCCGGCTCGGTGCGGGGCGGCGGCACCATCTTCACCGCGGGCATCGTGCTCGCGGTGATGATCCTTCCGGTGATCACCGCGGTGACCCGCGAGGTGTTCACCCAGACCCCGACCGCGCACATCGAGGCGGCGCTGGCGCTCGGCGCCACCAAGTGGGAGGTCGTGAAGACCACCGTCATCCCGTTCGGCAAGTCCGGCTACGTCAGCGGCTCGATGCTCGGCCTCGGCCGCGCGCTCGGCGAGACGATGGCCCTGTACATGATCCTGCGCACCACGACGAAGGACTTCTCGGGATCGCTGTTCGACACCGGCTCCACCCTCGCCTCGAAGATTGCCCTGGGTTACGCCGAGTTCAACAACGACATTCAGGCCGGCGCCTACATCGCGGCCGGACTGGTGCTGTTCGTGCTGACCTTCGTGGTCAACGCCGGCGCTCGCGCCGCCATCGCCGGAAAGAAGGACTGACATGACGGCGACTCTCGACCGCCCGGTCAAGAAGCCCACCTTCCAGTCGGTGAGCGGCCGACGCCGGGTCAGCGACATCGTCGCCCGGGTGCTCGTCACCGCGTCGGTGGTCATTGCACTGATCCCGCTGGTGTGGGTGCTCTTCACGGTGATCCGCAAGGGTCTTCCCGCACTGACCAGCCCGACCTGGTTCACCAACTCGATGAACGGGCTGTCGGCGTCCGCGTCCGGCGGCGGCATCTATCACGCGTTGATCGGCACCCTGCTCCAGGGACTGGTGTGCGCCGCCCTGTCCATCCCGCTCGGCCTTTTCGTCGCGGTGTACCTGGTCGAGTACGCGCAGGGCTCGCGGCTCGGCAAGCTGACCACCTTCATGGTCGACATCCTCAGCGGCGTCCCGTCGATCGTGGCGGCGCTGTTCATCTACGCGCTCTGGATCGCGACGTTCGGGTTCCCGAAGTCCGCGTTCGCGGTGTCGTTGGCGCTCGTGCTGCTGATGGTGCCGGTCGTCATCCGCAGCACCGAGGAGATGCTGCGGATCGTGCCGCAGGACCTGCGCGAGGCGTCGTACGCGCTGGGCGTGCCGAAGTGGAAGACGATCATGCGGATCGTGGTCCCCACTGCGCTGCCCGGCATCATCACCGGAGTCATGCTGGCGCTGGCCCGCGTGCTCGGCGAGACCGCGCCGCTGCTGATCCTGGTCGGCTACGCGTCGTTCATCAACTTCGACATGTTCGGCGGGGAGATGGGTTCTCTGCCCGGCGTGATGGTCGCCGAGATGAACAACCCCACCCAGGCCGGCACCGACCGGATCTGGGGCGCGGCGCTGACCCTGATCCTGTTGATCGCGGTGCTCAACATCGCCGCGAAGGCTATCGGCCACCTGTCCCGGGTCCGGAGCAAGTGACCCGATGACCGTGTCAGTTTTCACCCAATCTCGAGGGAGCCACCATGGCCAAGCGTCTTGACCTCAAGGACGTCAACATCTTCTACGGCAAGTTCCACGCCGTCGCGGACGTCGGCCTGTCCGTTCCCCCTCGCAACGTGACCGCCTTCATCGGCCCGTCCGGTTGCGGCAAGTCCACGGTGCTGCGCTCACTCAATCGCATGCACGAGGTGACCCCCGGTGCCCGCGTCGAGGGCGCGATCCTGCTCGACGGCGAGGACATCTACGGCTCGCAGGTGGACCCGGTCGGCGTGCGCCGCACCATCGGCATGGTTTTCCAGCGCCCGAACCCGTTCCCCACCATGTCCATTCGCGACAACGTCGTGGCCGGCCTGAAGTTGCAGGGGGTGCGCAACAAGAAGGAGCTCGACGAGATCGCCGAGCGGTCGTTGCGCGGCGCGAACCTGTGGAACGAGGTCAAGGACCGTCTCGACAAGCCCGGCGGCGGACTGTCCGGCGGCCAGCAGCAGCGACTGTGCATCGCCCGCGCGATCGCGGTCTCGCCCGACGTGCTGCTGATGGACGAGCCGTGCTCGGCCCTGGACCCGATCTCCACGCTGGCGATCGAGGACCTGATCACGGAGCTGAAGAAGGACTTCACCATCGTGATCGTCACCCACAACATGCAGCAGGCGGCCCGCGTGAGCGACCAGACCGCCTTCTTCAACCTCGAGGCCACCGGCAAGCCGGGCCGGCTCGTCGAGATCGACGACACCGAGAAGATCTTCTCCAACCCGACGCAGAAGGCCACCGAGGACTACATCTCCGGCCGCTTCGGGTAACCCCGCAACGCTGACATCGCCGAACGGGCGGTTGTCGGGTCTCGCTCTCGGGCGATGCTCCGGCAACCGCCCGTTCGACGTCGCGGAAGCGCCCCGGTGACGAAGACGCCCCGACCGGATTCCGGTCGGGGCGTCGCTGGTCGGAAGGGTCAGGCCTGCGGTTCGGTGGTCTCGTCCGGATCGACCGGCATCTTGCCGGTGACCAGGAAGATGACCCGGCGGGCCACCTCGACGGCGTGGTCGGCGAAGCGCTCGTAGAACCGTCCCAGCAACGTCACGTCGACGGCCGCGGCGACGCCGTGCTTCCACTCGCGGTCCATCAGCACCGTGAACAGGTGACGGTGCAGGTCGTCCATCGCGTCGTCTTCTTCGCGGAGCTTGGCGGCGCGCTCGGGGTCGCGGGTCTCGAGCACCTCCTTGGCGCCGGCGCCGAGCGCGACCGCCAGCCGTCCCATCTCCGCGAAGTAACCGTTGACCTCCTCCGGCAGTACGTGGTTCGGATGTCGCCGGCGCGCAATCTTGGCGACGTGCAGCGCCAGGGCGCCCATCCGGTCGATGTCGGAGACGATCTGGATGCCGCTGACCACCGACCGCAGGTCACCGGCGACAGGGGCCTGCAGCGCGAGCAGGGCGAAGGCCCGCTCCTCGCAGGAGACGCTGAGTTCGGTGATCTGGTCGTGATCGCTGATGACCTGCTCGGCCAGCGGGAGGTCTGCCTGCAGCAGCGACTGGGTCGCCCGCTCCATTGCCGTTCCCGCGAGGCCCGCCATCTCGCCGAGCATGTCGGCGAGTTCGGTCATCTGTTCGTTGTAAGCCACGCGCATGAGGTCACAGCCTAGTTCCTGCCAGGAACCAAGTCACGATCACGAGGTGAACATCGAATGAATGACACTGCACGTCAGGGCGCTATGCGCAAGAATCGTCGGCCGCGTTCGTGAACGACAGGTCCGGCGGGAGCTCCTCGATCGTGGTGCCCGAGACGACCGTGGACTTCGGCGCGACGGTCGGGTGCAGCGCACTGCCGACCGTCGGCGGCGTGCTGACCTTCCCGGAGAAGCCCGACCCGAGGACGACGTCGACGATGGCGCCGAGGTCCGAGGTCTCCTGTAGCAGTGCGCCGGGAATCGCGGCGGCCACGGTCGCGGCCTCCGCCTCCTGACCTGGTCCGTAGCGAACCAGGGTGGCGCCGCTGATGCCGGTGTAGTTGCCGACGCTGTAGATCTGGAAGCCGTGCGCACCGAGCGAACTGGCCGCCTGGGCCGCCACACCGGTCACTCCGGATGCGTTCGAGACCTGTATCGACACCCTCGCGGGGGACAGTGCGAGCAGGCTCGGCGCCGGCGCGGGTGTGACCGCGGTGGGGGGAGTGCTCGTCGTCGACGCCTTCGCGGCGTCGGCCTTGCGGGACTCGCCGGGCAGCGGCTCGTCGTCGATGATCGCCTGGAAGATCGAGTGGATGTCCTCGAGGCGGGGGATCTCGTTGCCGAGCTCGTTGGTGCCTGCGGTGGGGACGGTGAGGAAGGTGACGGCCCCCGCGTCGACCTTCTGCAGCGAGCGACCGAGGGTCACCAGCGACTTCGTGTCGACGTTCTGGACGAAGGTGTCCCGGGTGAAGGCGTTGATGAACCCGTTGAGCTTGCCCGGGTCGAAGAGCACCTTGTTCGACAGGGCCGACCGCAGCAACGAGGACAGGAACATCTGCTGGCGCTTGATGCGGCCGTAGTCGCCGTTGCCCTCGGCCTCGACCTTGCGGGCGCGGACGTAGTTCAGTGCGGTGGCGCCGTTGACGGTCTGCTTGCCGGCGGTCGCCAACACGGTGCCGAGTTCGTCGTCGATCAGCGGCGCGTTGACGCACACCTGGACACCGCCGACCTGGTCGACCATCGACTCGAAGCCGGAGAAGTCCATGCCGATGAAATGGCCGATCTTCAGACCCGACATCTTCTGGATCACCTTGACCAGGCATTTCGGACCGCCGAAGGCGTATGCCGAGTTCAGCTTGTCGTTGTCGGCGCCCGGGTTGATCTCGCTGGTGTACTCGCCCTTGTCGTTGTCCCAGGCCTGGCAGCTCGGGCGGACGATGTCCAGGTCGCGGGGGAACGACACCGCGACGACGCGACTGCGGTTCGCTGGGACGTTGACCAGGATGACCGTGTCCGATCGGGACCCCTCGGCGTCGGCGACGGACCCGGCTCCGACGCCACCGTTGGCGCCCGCCCGGCTGTCGGTGCCGACGATCAGGTAGGTCTCGTCACCGTACTGGCCGCCGGGGTCGACGACGTCGGTGCTGTCGGGGTCGAGGGCGGCGACCTGCAGGAAGCCGTTGTCGGTCGCGCGCAGGTACCCCCACACGACGCCGGTGAGGACGAGGGCCAGCACGGCGACCATCGCGACCGCGCTGCGACCGATCACGCGCAGGCGTTTCTGCTTGCGGCGCTTGCTGGCGACCAGCCGGGTCAGGGCCGGCGCCGCGTCGTCCGCAGGCGACACGACCTCCGGCTCGGCCCGGTACATCCAGCCCGTCGGCTTCGGCTCGGGTTCGGGTTCGGGGGGTGGCGGGGGTTGTGGCGGGTTCCGGGGCGGCGGGTTCTGGCGGGGAACCTGCGGGATGGGACGGCTCACATGGGAGATGGGCCTCTCCCACGGGGCGCGACCCTCGGGCGCGGGGCCCGGACCGTGATCGTCGCCCACCTACAGACCCTCACCTCTCGCGTAATCACCACCGCCGACGCCGGACGGTTCCCACATGATACTTACCGGACCTGTGTGATCCAGTCGGGTCCGATCGTGGCTGGTCAGCCGCCGGAATGCATGAGATCGGCGCCTGCCGGAACGAGGCAGTCCTCGGGGTCGTCGAGCCAGCCCTCGGGCAGGGAGACCTTGCCGGGCGACCCCTGCCTGCCGCGCGGTCCCTCGGCGTCCTTGGGGAACGGCACATCGGGGGGGAGCTGGACGAGCAGCCCGTCCAGTTCGTCGAGCGTGGACACCATCGCCATCGCCACCCGCATGTCGGAGCCGGCCGGGAAGCCGCGCAGGTACCAGGCGACGTGCTTGCGGAGCTCGCGCAGGCCCTTGTCCTCGCCGTGGTGGGCGGCGAGCAGTTCGGCGTGCCTGCGGATGATCGTGGCGACCTCGCCGAGAGTCGGCGGCGTGGGCTCCGGCGTTCCGTTCAGGGCCGCGCTGAGCTCGGCGAACAGCCACGGTCGGCCGAGGCAGCCGCGACCGACCACGACGCCGTCGCAGCCGGTTTCGGCCATCATCCGCACCGCGTCCTCGGCGGCGAAGATGTCGCCGTTGCCGAGCACGGGGACGTCGGTGACGTGGTCCTTGAGTCGGGCGATCTCGCCCCAGTCGGCGGTTCCGGAGTAGCGCTGCGCGGCGGTCCGGGCGTGCAGCGCGACCGCCGCGGCGCCCTCGCCGGCGGCGATCCGGCCGGCGTCGAGGTGGGTGTGGTGCTCGTCGTCGATGCCGACGCGGAACTTCACGGTCACCGGGATGTCGGTGCCCTCGGTGGCCTTGACCGCGGCCGCGACGATCCGGCCGAAGAGGGTGCGCTTGTACGGCAGTGCGGCGCCGCCGCCCTTGCTCGTGACCTTCGGCACCGGGCAGCCGAAGTTCATGTCGATGTGGTCGGCCATGTTCTCGTCGACGATCATCTTGGCCGCCGCGTAGGTGGTGTCCGGGTCGACGGTGTAGAGCTGCAGCGACCGCGGCGACTCGGTGGGCCCGAAGGTGGTCATGTGCAGGGTGGCGGGCTGCCGCTCGACGAGGGCCCGCGCGGTCACCATCTCGCACACGTACAGGCCCGACGTGCTGCCCGACCGTTCGAGCTCGAGCTCGCGGCAGAGGGTGCGGAAGGCCACGTTCGTGATGCCCGCCATCGGGGCGAGCACGACGGGGCTATGTAGCTCCAGCGAGCCGATGCGCAGGTGCTGAGCGGTGGGAGTTGACATCGATACCTCGGAAATGACTGTGCCCGGTACCGAAGTTCGGTACCGGGCACAGAATACGTGCTTCCCTCAGGACGCCTCGCGCTCCGCCTTCGCGGCCTCGCGCGCGAGCATGCGGTCGCGCTGCTCCTCGAACTTGGTCGCCTGCACGCCGAGGTCGTCCAGGAACGTCGACAGCGCGTCCCGTGAGGCCTCGCCCGCGCCGGTGAAGTCCTCACGCTCGAAGATGCGCCACTTGCGCAGCACCGGCATGACGACCTCTTCGAGGTGCTGGCGCAGGTCGTAAATGCCGTGCTTGGCCATGAGAACGCCGTTGCGGCGGAAGTTCGGCATGCCGGCACCCGGCATCTCGAAGTGCGTCACGACGTCGGTGATCGCCGCGATCGTCTGGTCCGGCGACACGTCGAGCGCGGCCTCGCAGATGTTGCGGTAGAAGATCATGTGCAGGTTCTCGTCGGCCGCGATGCGCGCCAGCATGCGGTCCGCGACGTCGTCGTTGCAGGCCTTGCCGGTGTTGCGGTGCGAGACGCGGGTCGCGAGTTCCTGGAAGGTCACGTACGCGACCGAGTGCAGCAGGCCCTCGGTGTCGCCGGGGGAGGAGTAGCCGTTGGTCATGTGGATCATCCGGGCCTCTTCGAGGGCCACCGGGTCCACGCCGCGGGTCACGGTCAGGTAGTCCCGCATCACGATGCCGTGGCGGTTCTCCTCGGCGGTCCAGCGACCGACCCAGGTGCCCCAGGCGCCGTCGCGGGAGAAGTTCTCCGCGATCTCGCGGTGGTACGACGGCAGGTTGTCCTCGGTGAGCAGGTTCGTGATCATCGCGGCCTTCGCGATCGGATCGAGACGGGAGTGCTCGGGGTCCCAGTCCTCGCCGCCCATCGCTGCGAAGTTGCGGCCCTCGTCCCACGGGACGTAGTCGTGGGGGTGCCAGTCCTTCGCCATGGAAAGGTGCCGGTTGAGGTTGGATTCGGCCACGGGCTGCAGCTCCTGCAGCAGCTCCAGCTGGGTCAAATCTCTGGCCATTAACTTGCCTCCATGTATCCGCGGAAAATCGGCTCAACCTAGCCTACGGGACCGTAACCACGTTCGGCATTGCTTCGGATTGGTCACGAGCTGGGAATTTTCTGCGCGTTCCGGGCACATTCCCGCATAGATATCGCGGCGGTGGGGTGATCCGTTACGCCAACGTGCCGGCATCGGATCGCGCAACGGCGGCATCCGAGTACACGGACGCCGCCGTTCTCCACGCCGACTGTCGGTAGAGCGGCCGTGCTACTTCTTGCCGCCGCCGAGCAGGCCTCCCAGCAGGTCGCCGAGGCCGCCGCCTGACTGCCCGCCGCCGAGCAGGCCGCCGAGCACGTTGCCGAGGCCGCCGCCTGACTGCCCGCCGCCGAGCAGGCCGCCCAGCAGGTCGCCGATGCCACCGCCGCCCGACTGCGCCTGGGTCGCGGCAGCGCCGCCCTTGTTGCCGGACATCTGCTTCGCGACGAAGGCCAGCACGATCGGTGCGAGCATCGGCAGCAGCTTGCCCACCAGCGAGCTGCCGCCCGCGCCGCCGACGCCGCCGAGCGCGCTCACCACCTGGTCCGTGCTGTCGCCGAAGACGTTGGCGACGATCTTCTGACCGTCGGCCGCGTCGACCTGGTCGAGGTCCACGCCGCCCTCGAGGAAGGCGGGATCGGAGTGCTTCTGGAGCGCGTTCTCGAGGGAGGCGGCGCCGGCCGGGTCCTGGGCGTTCGCCTCGAGTCCGCCGACCAGGGTCGGGATCGCCGACTTGACCGCGGTGGTCGCGGTGGCCTCGTCGACGCCGAGTTTCGCGGCGATCTGACTGATGGGAATCTGGGACAGTAGTTCATCGATCGATGCCATGTGAGCCCGTCTCGTCGAGGACTACCGATGTCCGGCGGCCCGGTGCGTCCGACAGTAGTGAACGGTTGGCGCCCATGCGCGCCGATCGTGGATCGGTGGCGGAACCCGGGTCATGCGAGCAGGATTCATCCATGACCAATGGGAGTCAGGATGGTTTCGCCGAACGGCCGGTCGATGCGGGACGCACGGGTCTACCGGGATGGGCGAAGAAGGCCATCGCCGGCGCGGTCCTACTCGTCGTCCTCGTCATCACGTACTTCGTCCTGGCCGCGTTCCTGCCGAGATGGTGGGCGCAGCAGGCGGGTTCGCTGTCCTCGGGCAGCTTCACCCGGGGTATCGCGTGGGGCCTGCTCTACGGCGTGCTGTGCACATTGCTTCCCTTGCTGCTGATCCAGCTGGCCTGGCGGGTCCGGGGCCGGAAGTTCAGCCGGGCCGCGCAGATCGCGTCCGTGGTTCTCGCGGTGATCCTGGCGTTGCCGAACCTGATGACGCTGACGGTCGTGCTGGGCAACAACACTGCTGCGCACGCGGGCGAACGGATCCTCGACGTCGACGCGCCGGGATTCCGGGGCGCCTCGCTGGTCGGCGCGATCATCGGCGTGCTCGCGTTCGCGGTGCTGGTCTGGCTCGGTGTGGCGTACCGCAGGCGCGGGAGGGAGCTCAGCCGGATGCGTGATCAGGCCCGGGCGACCGAGCAGCAGACGTCGGCGCGGTCGGAGTCGCCGGGCGAGGGCTGACCGATTCGCTCAGCGGGGCGGGATCCTGCACCGGTACCAGCGCGACCCCGAGACCGGCCGACGCCAGACCTGTCGCGGTGCGGCTGGCTGGGCCGACGCCCGGTCAGGCCGGCTGGTGTTCCGGTTCCCGGCTGACGGCGACCGGCTGGTCGCGGCGGGCCAGCAGTCCGAGGATGCCCACCCCGGCGATGATCACTCCCGCAACCACGGCGATGGTGGCCGCTGCGGTGGTGCCGCGGGGGAAGTTCATCGCGAGTGGCGACAGCAGCAGCATCGCGCCGAGGACGACGAGTCCCACGTGGCTCGCCCTCGACTCGGTCGTCATGGCCCAGAGTCCGGCGGAGTACGCGACGAGACCGAGGACCAGGATCGAGCCGGTGATCTGCTGGTCGCCGTTGACAGGTACCCACAAGCTCAACAGCACCAGGGCGACCCCGGTCACGACGACCAGGATGTCGCGGCGAACCTCGCGGGCATGTACCGAATCCATCATGGTGGCCTCCCTGCGTACGACCTCTCGGAACCCCATTCTGTGCCCGGACGGCGCGTGCTGTCGACCCCGATTTCGCAGGTGTTCGGTTTGTCCGTTCCCAGGTGGGATCGGCTCCGGCTACGAGCTCGACGCGGCCGGACGGAGCTTGTCGAGGGTGCGCTGCATCGCGATGCGGGTTCGGTCGACGCTCGCGCGGGACAGCTGCGCGTCGAGGTAGCTGCGGCACAGGTCTTCGACGGTGTCGAAGCCACCTGGCAGTCCGGCGGCGCTGTTGACGATTCGGCGGACGAGCCGTCCGAGGCCGGCGGCCTGCTCGTCGGTGAGCGGGGAAGCGTCCATGTCCCCGAGGGTCTGGAGCGTCGAGTGGCCGAGTTCGATGTCGGTCGACCGGGTCTCGGCTGACGCGACGATTCGCTCACCCGGGCAGGCTCGTGTCAGTGCTGAGCTGCGCGGGAAGGTCTGCTGCTTGACGTTGGAGGGGCTCATCGCCGCTCACCGCCCTTCGGGTCCCCCGTGGGGGTGCTCGTGCCGGAACTCGCGGGCCGATCGCAATTACGAATCATGTTGACTCCTAATCGATGTGGCCGTTCTTCAACGATTGCCGCCATGTCAGTGGTATCAGACGAAACCACCTTTCGGGAAATCCATTCGTCAGGTGACGCAAAAGCGTTACCTAACGGCCTGGCGGTCCGTGGGTCATGTTGCGGCTGTTGGACGTTCGTCCTGATCGGCGCAAATGTGCTTGTGGTGCAACGAGGTACGTGCGGGTAACCGGGCGGGGAGGGTTGGGCGTGGCTGTGTCGAGAGGGTGGCCGGGAACGTGATGCTCGACACAATCGCGGGATCGCGGTGGGGCCGCGGATGCAGAACGTCCCGCCGGGAGAGCTCCCGGCGGGACGCGGTCGCCTGCGTGACACGCTGTCGCATGCTCATGCCGGCGCCCCTGCCGGAGGCCGGCATCGTCACCGTGCCCCCTCTCGGGCTCGAACCGAGGACCTGCGGATTAAAAGTCCGTAGCTCTACCAACTGAGCTAAAGGGGCGGGCGGTGCAGGAGTCTAGTGCTCGCGCAGCGTTCGCGAGAACAGCACCCCCACGAGCAGGGTCGCGCCGAGCACCGCGATCACGGCGCCGGTGCGGTGCAGGCCCATGTCGTCGGCCCCGTCGCGCATCGTGACCTCGATGACCACCGCAGCGAGGTTCGCCCCGACGTACTGGATCGTGCGGTACATGCCGATCGCCGTGCCCACCTCGCGGGCGCTGGTCGCCGAGTTCACCAGGTTCTGGTTGCCCATGTTGTTGAAGCCGTTGGGGATGCCGAGGATCGCGGCGACCACCAGGATCAGGCCGATCGGCGAGGTCGAGTTCTCCGCGAGGGCGAGCAGCAGGCCGCCGGCGACCAGTCCGGTGGTGCCCACCAGCAGGGTGCGCCGTGCCCCGTGGCGCCCGTAGAGCCGGGATGCCGTCATCGTCGCGAACACTCCGACGCCGGCGACCGGCAGCATCATCAGACCGGCGGCAGCCGGGGACATCCCGCGCCCGCCCTGCAGCCACTGCGGCAGCCCGAAGAAGACGCAGTAGAAGGCCGTGTAGGTGATCAGGGTGCGCCCGAGTGTGGTGCTCAGCGTGCGGTTGCCGGCGAGTGCGCGGACGTCGATGAACGGGGCTGCGGCGCGAGATTCCCAGGCGACGAACGCGACCCACACGGTCGCGCACGCCGGCACCAGCCACCACGCCGGGCCGGTGGTGAGCGAGAGCAGGAAGAACATCAGTGTCGAGGTTCCGGCCAGGAAGAGTGCCATGCCCGCGGGGTCGAGCGACCGCAGCACCTCGGCGGGGGTGCCGCCCGCCCGCCGTGGGCCGTCGGGGGCGGCGACCGCGAGCACCCACGCGGCGCTCACGGCGGCGATCGGCAGGTTGACCCACATGATCGACTGCCAGCCGAACGCGCCGACCAGGAGACCACCGAGCGTGGGGCCGAGGGCGACCACCACCTGCGCGCAGGCGGCGAGTGTTGCGATCGCCGAGCGTGGCTGTGCGCCATGACGGTCCGCGTACTCGCGCACGATCGTCATGGCGTTCGGGTACTGGGTCGCGGTGCCGATGCCCAACAGCACCCGTGCGGCGATCAGCCAGCCCAGGCTCGGGGCGAGCGCGCCCGCCACGGCGCCCAGTGCGATCAGTGTCAGTCCGCCGAGGTAGACGCGGCGGGCTCCGAACAGGGCGCCGAGCCTGCCAGCGGTCGGCGCGGTGACCGCGGTGGCGATGTAGAGCGCGGAGATCACCCAGGCGATCCCCGAGCTGGACCCGAAGTCCTGGCCGATCGCGACGATGGCGACGGCAATCATCGAGGAGTTCAGCGGCTGCAGGACGGTGCCGGAACCGAGCCCGACACTGAGCCGTCGGGGGACCGGCCGAGTGCGTTCGGCCGTGCGAGTGTCGGGCTGCGCGGTCACGTCCGCGGCTCTCCGGTGCCGAGACGACGCAGGATCCGCCCGGCGATGAACAGCACCTCGCGTTCGGCCTCGGTGCAGTCGGCTTCGAGTGCGTCGGCGAGCCAGCGGGTGCGCCGTTCGCGGTCGGTCGACAGCATCCGACGGCCGTGGTCGGTGAGGCTGATCAGGCTGGCCCGTGCGTCGGCTGGATTGGCCTGCCGGGTGATGGTGCCGGCGTCCTCGAGCAGGGCGACGGTCCGCGAGATGGATTGCGGCGTGACCTGTTCCAGGGCGGCGAGCGTGGAGGCGGTCATCGGTCCGCCGCGTTCGAGGTGACCGAGGGCCTGGAGTTGCGACGGGGTGAGCATGTGCTCGGCGCGCTGGGCCCGCAGCCGGCGGAAGAAGGTCGCGATGTCCTCGCGGAGCTGGATCGCGGGGTCGTTCGATCGCGTGCCGGTCATACCGACGTCACCTCCTGAGCAGCGTCAATAAATATCAGTCTAGCTGTCTAATCTACCGCTAGCGCGTGTGGTGTACCTGATGGAATCGGGACAGAAGAACAGGTTTGCTTCGTATTTAGAGTGGGCCCGTGAGTGTCTGACCGGACCCGTCGCGGCCGAGGTCCCCGACTTTCGGCAGGGTCCGGGCGATGATGGCGTGGAATCGCGAGCCGGGAGGGTCGATGAACGAATCGGACGTCGAGCGCGTCCAGGTGTCCTGCCGGATCCGCAACCGGCTCTATCGGGACGGGGTGCTGGCGGGCACGGACCTTCCGGTCGAGGAGCTCGCCGAGCATCGGTCGGACGAGCGCGCGTTGATCTGGCTGGATCTGCTCGCCCCGTCGGTCTCGGACATCGTCGCGTTGTCGCCGCTGATAGGCGGGGAGGTGGAGCTGCACCCGCTCGCGGTCGAGGGTGCGATCTCGGGCCGGCAGCGCCCTCGGCTCGTCCGGTTCCGCGACCACAGCCTGCTGCATGCCCGGGCTGTCCGCTTCGACCCGTCGACAGAAGTGCTCGCCGCGACGGGACTGTCGGTCTTCATCCTCGCCAGGGCCCTGATCGCCATCCGCGCCGACGACGAGTTCCCGCTCGAACCGATCCTCGCCGACTGGGACGACAACCCTGACCTCGCGACATACGGGGTCGGGTTCCTGCTGCACACCGTGCTGGACACGATGGTCGACGGCTACTTCACGGCGATCGACCAACTCGACGACCAGATCCAGGCGCTCGAGGACGACCTCCTGGTGGGTGCCGGGCCGAAGAACGCCGTGCAGCTACGCAGTTTCACGCTCCGCAAGGCGGTGGCGCAGTTGGGGCGGGCGGTGCTGCCGATGAACGAGGCCTTCAGCGCGCTGCTGCGGCAGGGTGCGCACGTGCTGGAGACGGAGATGGTGCCGTACTACCAGGACGTCTACGACCATGCCCTGCGCGCGACCGAACGGATCGACGGACTGCGCGACACCATCGAGTCGATACTCGCGACACATCTTGCGATGCAGGGTAATTCGCTGAACGAGATCATGAAGAAGCTCACTGCGTGGGCGGCGATCATCGCGATTCCGACCGGCGTCACCGGCTACTTCGGCCAGAACATCCCGTTCCCGGGGTTCGGTCAGCAGTCGGGGTTCTGGTTCAGCGCGGCCATGATCGTGGTGCTCGCGAGCGGACTGTGGTGGAACTTCAGGCGGCGCAACTGGCTGTGACCGCGGACTGGATTCGTCCGTTGCAGGTTCGCGCCGCAGAAGCGCTCGTAGGCGCGGAAAGCTCGGGTGCGCACCCCCTGCCGCGCACCCGAGCCCGGTCAAATCATACCACTCGGTGTGTTCCGCCTGGGGGAAACTTACTCGCCAGTAGTAATCGTAGCGGGTGTCGACTGAGGCGAATCGGTCCCGATCGGGGCTAGGGTTGAGCCGAGGTCTTCTGGTGACCTGTCGGGGCGACTAGCAGGTTTCGGAGGCAGGGCAAGCGCATATGGCACGTCAACAAGAACGCGCGCGGCGGACCCGCGCCGCGATTGTCGAGGCGGCGGCAGTGGAGTTCGCTCGCCGCGGCTACGCGGCGGCATCGGTGAACACCATTCTCGAAGGCTCGCACGCCACCAAGGGCGCGATGTACTTCCACTTCGAGTCGAAGGAGGATCTCGCCCGAGCGGTCCTCGCATCAGCGCTCGAGCGCTACACCGAGTCGACCGACCGCTGGAAGCGCGTCGACGCGGACCCCTTCCAGGTCTTGCACGGCATCATCGTCGAACTGGCCGAGCGATTCGCCGCCGAGACGATCGTGCAGGCGGAATTCCGTCTGATCATCGAGCCGGAGTTCTATTCCGAGGTGCGCTCCGGTGGCAGTCAGGTGTGGGGGCACACCGCGCACGAGCTCGTGTTGCGGGCGCAGCGCGAGGGGCACCTGCGGGCGGATGCCGATCCGGCGGTGTTCAGTCGGGTCCTCGGGGCGTGCCTGGCCGGCCAGCGGTACATGCTCGACATGACCACCGACAGCACGGGGCTGCGGGACCGGTTCGAGGAGGCCTTCGAGGTGCTGCTGCAGGCGATGGCCTCGGAGGAGTGGCTGGCGCAGTGGCGACGCGACGGGTGGCAAGACCTTCGGGCCGAGGCCGCGGTCGCGGCGCAGGCGGATGCCCCGCCGGTCGCCGAAGCGGAGCAGCTTCTTGCGCCGGAAACAGGCTCTGACCAGTCGATTTGAGTTTTCCGAAACAAGTGTCCTAAGCTATCCCAGCTCCCAACGGACAGCCGTTGCGGGTACTTGCCGGAGAAATTCGGTAGGCCCCCTTCGTCTAGCGGCCTAGGACGCCGCCCTTTCAAGGCGGTAGCGCGGGTTCGAATCCCGTAGGGGGTACGGTTTTGGGAGGTAGCGGGTTCGCCTGCTACAGTTCCTAACCGGTGCAAGACCGAGTGTCGGATGACAACGATGCTCTTAGCAAGGCCCTGTGGCGCAGTTGGTTAGCGCGCCGCCCTGTCACGGCGGAGGTCGCGGGTTCGAGTCCCGTCAGGGTCGCTTTTGTATTGCCTAGGCATTCGGTTCGGGTGCCGCCCGGCCAGGTAGCTCAGTTGGTACGAGCGTCCGCCTGAAAAGCGGAAGGTCGCCGGTTCGATCCCGGCCCTGGCCACCATTCCTATTCAGGCGAATAGCCCCTCCCTCGATCTCGAGGAAGGGGCTTTTCTCGTTCATGCCGGCGGATTCGTTCCAGCTTTTGACGAAGGTCTCGATCGGGTCGATCTGTGACGGTCGACCCATTCGCACCGCTGAAGTTGCGGGCTGTTAACTGTCGCGATGTACTGATCGGGTAGTCGCATGGGGCGGCTTCGATCCCGCGGGACCCCCATCCCGTGGGCACCGGCGCGGTGGGCGGCCCCCAATCGTTGCCCACCGCACCGGTTCCACTTCCCTCCGGGGTCAACCGCGGAGCGGATACCTGAAACCGGGCACAATCAGCCCGGCCAACGCGACGGCAGCGATCACGACCGCAACGCCGGGCACCAGGGTGTGCAGCAGGTACCCGGGACCCGGGTCGGCCAGCCCGATGCCGCCCGCGCACAGGGCGGCGGGAACGTGCGGGGCGCGCAGGACGGCCATCGCCGCGACTGCCGCCACGACCGACCCGGCGACCGCGACCTCCGACGGCCCGACGACCGCGGTGATCGCGAGTGCCGCGAGTGCCGCCGCCGGATAGGCGCGCAGGATGGCGCCCGGCCGTGCGGGTGGTCCCGTCGGTGCGAGGGCGACCACGGCGGCCGAGGCCGCGTAGGGCAACGCGAAGACCGGCAGGCCGAGCCCGTGCTCGACCGCCGCGAGCGCCGCGAGCGCGAGTGACACTACCGCGCCGGCCGCGAGTGCGGCGCGGGCGCTCGTCCCGAGTGTGCGTAGCCGGATCGCGCTTGTGGGTCCGGAGTTGCTGGTGAGCAAGGACATTGGTCGTCTCCGTCGGGTCGGGTTGGTCAGTGGTGGCGGCCGAGGAAGTCGCGGACCAGGTCCGCGATCTCGTCCGGGTGGGTCTCGAGGGCGAAATGTCCGGCGTCGAGCAGGTGGATCTCGGCGTCGGGCAGATCCCGGGCGAACGCCTCGGCTCCGGCCGGTCCGAAGATCTCGTCGCCGCGGCCCCAGGCGACCAGCGTCGGCGGCTGGTGGCTGCGGAAGTACTCCTGGAACGCCGGGTAATGGTCGAGGTTGAACTGGTAGTCCCAGAACAGTTGCAGCTGGATCTCCTTGTTGCCCGGCCGGTCCAGTCCGGCCTGGTCGACGAGCCAGGATTCCGGCGCGATCCGGTCGAGCCGGTCCGCCGGCACGCCGTGGGTGTACTGCCAGCGGGTTGCGTCGAGTTCGAGTAGTTCGCGCACCCGCGCCTCGTTGGCCCGCCGGTCCTTCGCGTGTGCGAACAGCACGTCCCAGAAGGGGGTGAAGCCCTCCTGATAGGCGTTGCCGCTCTGGGTGATCAGGGCCGTCACTCGCTCGGGGTGCTTGGCGGCGATGCGTAGGCCGATCGGGGCGCCGTAGTCCTGGACGTACAACGCGAAGCGGTCCAGGCCGAGTCGGTCGAGCAGGGCCTCGGTGATCGCGGCGAGCCGGTCGAAGCTGTAGTCGAATCGGTCCACGGCGGGCATCGAGGACCGCCCGAATCCGACGTGATCGGGGGCGACCAGGTGGAAGTCGTCGGCGAGCGCGGCGATCAGGTTGCGGTACATGTGGGAGCTGCTCGGGAAACCGTGCAGCAGAACGAGAGTGGGATTGGCGCGGTCGCCAGCCTCTCGGTAGAAGACCTCCTGGCCGTCGATGGACTCGGTGCAGTGCCGGGTGGGGAAGCTGGACATGGTCGCTCCTGACCTCGGAGGAGAACGAGCGTTCTCCTGCTCGTGAGGTGTAGCGTAGAGAACGTTGGTTCTCCACGCAAGGGGTGACATCGAGATGGATGCGGACACTGCGGACGCCAAGCTGCTCGACGCGGCCGAGGCGCTGTTCAACGAACACGGCGTGCAGGCGGTCGGGATGGACGCGATCCGGTCCGGCTCCGGAGTCTCACTCAAGCGGCTCTACCAGCTCTATCCGGCGAAGGATCGATTGGTCGAGGCCGTACTGAACAGGCGTGATCTGGCGGTGCGGGCCGAGCTCGCCGCCTTCCTCGAGCCGTACGACGATCCCCACGAGCGCGTGCTGGCGGTGTTCGACTACCTGGACGCGTGGTTCCGCCGCGAGGACTTCCGCGGGTGCACCTTCATCAACACCTTCGGTGAGCTCGGCGGCGTCAACGATGCGGTGGCGCAGATCGCCCGCACCCACAAGGCGGCTTTCCTGGCCTGCCTGCGTGAGCTGGTCGAGGACGCGGGGGAACCGGCCGCGCTCGCGGACCAGCTGGCGATCCTGGCCAACGGCGCGATGGCGACCGCGGCGATCACACAGTCACCGGACCCGGCCGGTCAGGCCCGCGCGGCGGCCGCCGTCCTGCTCGCCGCGGCGCGGTGACGCCGGTGTCGCCCCGCATCCCGCTGCGTCGGCCGTCGGTCGCCGGATACGACACCCTGCCCGCGGCCGAGGGGTCGATCGGGTCCTCCGTGCGCGGGACCTTCCTCGGCACCAGCAGCGTGCTGATCCGGGACGCGCGCACCGCATTGCTCGTGGACGGCTTCGTCACCCGACCCGGGTTCGTGAGGCTGGTCCTGGGCAAGATCGGACCGGACGCCGCCCTGATCGACGAGTGCCTCGGCCGCGCCGGAATCGACGCGCTCGACGCAGTGCTGTGCGCCCATTCGCACTACGACCACGCGCTCGACGCCCCGGTGATCGCGCAGAAGTTCGACGCTCCGGTGATCGGTTCGGGGTCGACCGCGAACATTGCCCGCGGTTACGGGCTGCCCGACCGGCTGATCCGTGCAGTCGAGGGCGAGGCGGAGTTGCGCTTCGGCGACTTCGGGGTCACCTTCGTCGCCGGCCTGCACAGCCCCGGTGACGTCGCACCGGGCACTGTCGATTCGCCGCTGGTGCCGCCCGCGCGGGCGCGGCAGTGGCGTACGGGGGAGGCCTACTCGATCTTCTTCCGCCACCCGCGTGGCAGTGTCCTGGTGCACGCCAGCGCAAACCATGTACCCGGACGACTCGACGGCCACCATGCGGACGTGGTCTACCTCGGTGTCGGCACGCTCGGGCGTCAGAGCGCGCGGTTCCGGTCCGACTACTGGCACGAGGTGGTCCGCGCGACCGGCGCCCGTACCGTGATCCCCGTCCACTGGGACGACTTCACCCGGCCGTTGAGTCGACCGCTGCGGCCCCTGCCGTATCCGGTCGACGATCTGGCTGCGGCGATGGAATTCCTGCTCGAGCAGGGGCGGCGCGACGGAGTCCGCGTGCTGATGCCGGAGCCGTGGACTGCTGTCGAGCTGTTGTCCGGTCGCTGAAGTCCCGGCCCTGACGCCCGGGCTGTGTCGGACACCCCCTCCTGCAGGTTCCCCAATGTCACTGTGGTGCCCGCATGGGGAATCGGTGTGACATTGGGGAACCTTGAGGGGTGGGCGTCAGACGGTGGCGGTCCAGCTGTCGGGGCCGAACACCTCGTAGTGGATGGCTTCGGCGGGGACCTGTCGGTCGAGCAGGCTGTCCCGGACCGCGAGCATGAAGGGCATCGGACCGCACAGGTAGACCTGCGTCCCCGCCTCGATCTCGATTGTCGAGAGGTCCGCACGGCCGAGGTGGGTGGTGCCGAACTCCTCGCGGTTCCCGAGGTTCTCGTACCAGCGGTGCATGGTGGCGAACGGGATCCGCTGCACCAGTTCGGTGAGTTCCGCGCGGTGTGCATGCCGGCTCGGGGAGCGGTCCGCGTGCAGCACCGACACGCGGCGCCGGTCCTCGGTGGTCGCGAGGTGGTTGAGCATCCCGATCATCGGGGTGCAGCCGATGCCCGCGGACACCAGCAGCAGCGGGGCGTCGTCCTCCTCGAGGACCAGGTCTCCGAAGGGGAGCGAGACCTGCAGGCTGTCGCCCTCGAACACGTTGTCGTACAGGAAGTTCGACACCTCGCCGGCGGGAGCTCCGGAACCGTCCGCGGGCACCGCCTTGACGCTGATCTGCCAGTCCGTCGCGGACGGTGTGCCGACCAGGCTGTACTGGCGAATCTGCCGAGCTCCGTCCGGAAGGGTGACGGCAACCGAGATGTACTGTCCGGGACGGTAACTCGGCAAGGAACTCCCATCGGCCGGGCTGAGCACGAAGGTCACCGTCTCTGCCGACTGCAGCACTCGGCGACTGATGCGCACGTCGCGCCAGACCTGGCCTTCGGGGACGCCGGCGGAGGTGTAGAGGCTCCGCTCCATGGCGATCAGGGTGTCGGCCATCAGCCAGTACACCTCGTCCCAGGCCGCCGCGACCTCCGGTGTCACTGCCTCGCCGAGCACCTCGACGATGGCCTCGAAGAGGTACTTGTGCACGATCTCGTACTGATCCGCGGTGATGCCGAGGGACGCGTGCTTGTTCGCGATCCGCGACATGATCAGGTCGGTCCGCGGGGAGTCGGCGCTGACCTGCAGCGTCGCGAATGCGGCGACTGCTCCGGCGAGCGCCTTCTGCTGCTGCCCCTGCTTCTGGTTGCCGCGGTTGAACAGGTCGCGTTCGAGCTCGGGGTGCGCGGCGAACATCTTCGGATAGAAGAGCGCGGTGATGTCCTCGATGGCCGCACCCACCGCGGGGAGGGTGGCTCGGATGACTTCGGTGGACGCAGGGGAGAGGCTCATGAGCCGACGCTATGAAACTTGCATTTGAGATGCAAGATATTGTGACCCAGTCCACTACGGTGCGTAGTAGACGACGTTTCGGCCGATCAGTCCCAGGCCGCCAGGCGGCGCTCGCTGACGAAGCGACGGGTCCGCCCGGTGTAGGGGTCGGTGAAGGTGAGCGATCTGGAGAGCAGCTGCAACGGATTCGAATAGTCTTCGGGTGCAACGTCGTACAGCTTCGGATAGAAGTTGTCGCCGACTATCGGGATGCCCAGCGAGTTCAGGTGCACGCGCAGTTGGTGCATCTTGCCGGTGTGCGGCAGCAGTCGGTAGAGCGCCCGGTTTCCTCGGGCCCCCAGCAGTTCGATCCGGGTCTCCGCGTTCGGCTCGCCGGGCACCTCGAGACACTGCAGGATGCCACGCTGCTTGACGATCCGACTTCGCACGGTTCGGGGCAGGCTCAGATCGGGGTCGAAGCCGGCCACCGCCTCGTACTCCTTGGCCACCTGGCGTTCGTCGAACAGCGACTGGTACGCCCTGCGGGCCTGCGCGCGGACGGTGAAGACCAGTACGCCGGCGGTCACCCGGTCCAGTCGGTGCGCCGGCGTGAGTTCGGGCAGGTCGAGGTCGCGTCGCAACCGAACCAGTGCCGACTCCGCGACGTACCGTCCGCGGGGTGTGCTCGCGAGGAAGTGCGGTTTGTCGACCACCAGGAGGTCCTCGTCCCGATGGAGCACCTCGACCTCGAACGGCACCCGCTCCTCCACCGGCGGGTCGCGGTAGAGGTACACGAAAGAGTGGGCACGGTACGGGGTTTCATCGGTGACGGGCACCCCGGCCTCGTTCACCACCTCGGCCGCCGCGACCTTCTCGCGCAGGCGCGGTGCATCGTCGGGGAAGCGGGCGAGCAGGTAGCCGAGGACCGTCGTCCATCGGTCGTCCGCGGGCAGCCGCAACCGGGTCGGGTTGAGGCCGTCACGAACGGGGAGCGGGGCGTCGGGCACGTCACGAACCTACGCCTGTCGGAACGGGCGCGGGCCGGACGGTCGTCCGGTGCCTCCGCGGCCGTTCGGGCACCGCATCGGGTTTCCGGCGGAGGAAGTAGCGTTTAACCAAATCGATTGCTTTGCAGAAAGATCCGTACTTCCGGCGTGTCCGACGACGTGCTGATGTAGCGTCCGCGCAATGTCCGATGCCATGGGGTATGGGAACGACCACCGAGGAGTTTGAATGTTCGGATCAGCTGACAGCAGCGGCACCGGGACCGGCACCAACACCGGCACCACCACGGGCGGTGGCAGCAGTGACTTCGACGCGATCCTGAAGCTGCTGGCGCTCGTGAAGTCGATCACGGCGGGCGCCGTCAGCGGTATGTAGCCGGTCGCCTCAATGTCGACGAGGGGCGTGGATCCGCTGGATCCACGCCCCTCGTCTGTGCTCGACCGCGGTGTCAGCCGATGTCGGAGACCCGCACGGACCGCCCCTCGGCGGCCGAGAGTCGTATCGCGTCGAGCACGGCCTGTCCGGCCACCCCGTCGTGGAAGGTTGCCGGCCGGGGCTCTGTCGCCGCGATCGGCTCGCCGAGGATGCGTCGGCGGAAGGCGTCGGCGAGGCGGGTGTACGGCGCCCGGTCCAGGCCGGTGGCGTGCAGCCAGTCGTAGGTGGTGCTGAAGAAGTCGAACGGCGGCGGCTGGGGAGCGGGGTTCGTCAGGTCCGCGGGCACCTCGACCTCGCGCTCGCCGGTCGCGTCGGCGTGCCGGACCCGGTCACCGTCGATCCACACGGTCCCTCCCGTGCCTGCGATCCGGGTGGTCATCATCAGCGGACCCCAGGAGCCGACGGTGCTCTGTAGCACTCCGTCGACGCCGTCGACCGTGCGGAAGTGGACGGTGAAGCTGTCCTCGGCGGTCTGGCCGCGGTCCGCAACCACCGGAAGTCCGGCGCTGACCGAGTCGAACTCGCCGAGGGTGGCGCGAATCTGGTCGATCATGTGGGTGCCCTGGGCGCCGAGCCAGCCGCCGCCCGCGGAGCCGTCGGTCCACCAACCCGGCGCCTCGCTGCCCTCCGCCGCGAACATCGGCAGGTGCATCAGCAGCGTGGCGAGCTTCGGTGTGCCGACCGCGCCCTCGGCGACCTGTCGGGCGAGCAGGGCTTGCGGCGTCGCGTATCGGAACTCGGTGCCGATCTGGTGCACCACACCGGCGCGTTCGACGGCGTCGAGCATGGCCCGCGCCTGGGTGAGGTCGGCGGCGAAGGGCTTCTCGCAGACCACGTGCAGGCCGCGCTCGGCCGCCTCGATCGCGAGCTCGGCGTGGGTGTGCGGGGGAGTGGCGATGGTGACCGCGTCGATGTCTGCGGCCGCGAGCGCCTCGTCGAGCGAGGTGACCGCGTTGGCGATGTCGAAACGCGCGGCCCGCTCGGCCGTGCGGTCGCGGTCGCGCCCGATCAGCGCCCGCACCTCGAAGCCCGCGTCCCGGAACGCGGGTACGTGGGTTATGCAGCCGAATCCGGTGCCGATCACGGCCAGCCCGAGTGTGTTCTCCGTCATGCCCAGCACAGTAGCGGCCGCACCGGACTCGTCCCGGTGGGCCGGGCGCGAAGCAATATTCGACGATCCCGCCCGCGGCGGCGGCAGAAAATGTACGTTGCCGAATCACGTGCCGGAACCGACAGAGGCGCCGGAAATGACAAGCAGGAGCAACGAATGGCCGATTGCACCACCCCCACGACCACGACGACCACGACGAACAACGGTGGCGCCGGGAGCTCGGATCTCGTCGATCTGCTCGCCCTGCTGAAGTCGGTCACAGCGGGTTTCAAGAGCGGCATGTAGGCGAGTCGCAGCAACAGAGTGCGGGCACGGGTCCGTCGGATCCGTGCCCGCACTGGTCACAGGCTGAGCCGGTGACGAGATGGATCGCGCGCTCCGCCCAGTGCCCTGTCCGTCATCGCGTGCACAGTCAATGTGCGGTGCGTCGGCCCCTGACGAAATATGCGACAGGCCCGACGATGTTGACGAACGCCAGTGCCCGCCACAGGTTCTTGGGGCCACGAACCAGCTCGGCCGGCCGGCGCGCGATGTCGATCTGGGTGGCAACCAGCATCACCACTTCGACGACGCCGAGCGCGACGATCGCTTTTCGGGTGCGAGGACCGAGTGCCGACCACTTCTTCTTTGCCATGGCGACCAGGCTAGCGCCGGCGGGGATCGACGGTCGTAAACTCGGGCAATGACGAAATGGACCGCGCAGGACATCGTCGATCAGCAGGGGCGCACCTTCGTGGTGACCGGCGCGAACAGCGGGCTCGGGGCGGTGACGGCCCGCGCCCTGGCCGGGGCCGGGGCCGACGTGGTGCTCGCCTGCCGGGACGTCGCGAAGGGGGAGGAGGTGGCGCGTCCACTCGGATCGCGCGCCCGGGTCCGCAAACTGGATCTCGCGGACCTGGACTCGGTGCGCGAGTTCGCCGCCGGGATCGACTCCGTCGACGTTCTGGTCAACAATGCGGGCGTGATGGCGGTGCCGAACCGTCGGACCGCCGACGGATTCGAGATGCAGTTCGGCACCAATCACCTCGGACACTTCGCACTGACCGGCCTGCTGCTGGACCGGATCACCGACCGAGTGGTCACCATGTCCTCGCTGATGCACCGGCTCGGCACCATCGACCTGGCCGACCCGAACTACGAGCATCGCAGCTACCGTCGGTGGCCCGCGTACGGGCAGTCGAAGCTGGCGAATCTGCTGTTCGCCTACGAGCTCGACCGCCGCCTCGCGGCCGCCGGGTCTGCGGTGAAATCGCTTGCCGCACATCCCGGTTACGCGTCCACCGGCCTGCAGGGGCACACCGACTCGGTGTGGGACCGGGTGATGGGTATCGGCAACCTGATGGCGCAGAGCGCCGAGATGGGCGCGTTGCCGGAGCTGTACGCGGCCACGGCCGCCGACGCCGTGGGTGGCACCTTCATCGGGCCGGACGGACCGTTCGAGCAGCGGGGCTACCCGAAGGTGGTCGCATCCAACGCGAAGTCGCGCGACCGGGCGGTCGCCGCCGCACTGTGGGGCGAATCCGAGACGCTGACAGGCGTCACCTACGAGTTCGAAAGCTGAGGGTCGAGCATGTCGATTCGCCGTCTGAACCACGCGGTGCTGTTCGTCGCGGACCTCGAGCGCAGTCTCGCCTTCTACCGGGACGTGCTCGGATTTCGGCCCCTGCCGGGCGGATTCCCCGGTGCGGCGTTCCTGCAGGCGGCAGGTTCCGCCAACGACCACGACCTGGGCCTGTTCCAGAGCCCGAGCGGTCCGAGTCGTGCCCGCCAGGGTGACGTCGGGCTCTACCACCTCGCCTGGGAGGTGGGGACCCTCGCCGAGTTGGCCGAGATGCGCGGAAAGCTCAGTGCCGCAGGCGCACTGGTAGGTGCCAGCAATCACGGGTCGACCAAGGCGTTGTACGGCTCGGACCCCGACGGCATCGACTTCGAGGTGTGCTGGCTGGTGCCCGACAGTCGGGTCGAGGAGGAACTCGTGCCGGGGATGCCGCCGACCCGACCGCTCGACATCGACGCCGAAATCGAGCGGTACGGGGCGGACACCCCGAGCGGTCCGCGCACGGATCCCGCTGTGTGGCAGCGGATCTTCGCGGGACGCGGCTGACCGTCAGTCGTCGGACTCCGCGACCACCAGCGTGACCTCGATGTTCCCGCGGGTCGCGTTGGAGTACGGGCACACCTGGTGCGCCCTGGCGACCAGGTCTTCTGCCTCGGCCCGCGGCAGGTGCGGCAGCGTCACCTCGAGGGTCACCTCGAGGCCGAAGGCGCCGCCGTCGAGCGAGCCGATCCCGACCCGGGCACCCACCGCGGAATCCGCGACGTTCGCCTTGCTCGCGCGGGCGACGGCCTGCAGTGCGGAGTGGAAACACGCGGCGTAGCCCGCCGCGAACAGCTGCTCCGGGTTGGTGCCGTCGCCGCTGCCGCCCATGGCAGCGGGAACGGCGAGGTCGAGGTCGAGCCGGCCGTCCGAGGTCCGGGCGTGACCGTTGCGTCCCTCGCCGGTGGCGAGGGCTTCGGCGGTGTAGAGCACCTTCATGGGTTCTCCTTGTGTTGTGGGTCAGTGCGAGTGGTGGTGTGGGGTCGTGGCCGAGTGCAGGGCCTCGGTGACCCGGACCAGGGCGGCGCGCAGAGCGACCATTTCTGCCTCGTCGAGGCCGGTGGACTCGGCGAGTAGTCGGGGGATGTTTCGGGCCTTCTCACGCAGTGCCGCCCCCTTGTCGGTGAGGTGCACCTCGACCCGACGTTCATCGGTGTCCAGGCGCTGTCGTGAGAGCAGGCCGAGCCCCTCGAGGCGCCGGAGCAGTGGAGACCCAGTCCCCGTGTCGAGGTTGAGCTCCTCGCAGATTTCCCGGACGCCGCGCCCGTCGCGCTCCCACAACACCAGCATCACCAGGTACTGCGGGTAGGTGAGGCCGAGGTCGTCGAGCAGTGGGCGATAGACCGCGGTGGCGGCGCGCGAGGCCGAGTACAGGGCGAAGCACACCTGGCGGTCGAGGGACAGTTCGTCGGTCACGGACTTAAAGGTAGTGCACCGTTTAGTTGTGCACAATCTATTGGCTTTGTTCCGCTGAGAGAACGCTGAAAACCGCACCGACTATCAGGTGGATCTCAGGTTCGGCTGCCACATTCAGAGGTGGCACCGGCTACGGCGGCGGCCGTCCCGGCCGCGGGTCGGTATGTCGAAGGAGTTGACACACGATGACAGCCAGCAGATCGATTTCCATCCGGGCTCGGCGCGCGATCGCGGGGGTCGGATTGGTGGGCCTGGCGATGGTTGCCGTTCCCGCGGCGGCACTCGCCGACACCGCGCCCGCACCCACTCCGGCGGCACCGCAGTGCTCGCCGCAGGCGCGGTGGCAGGCGATGGCCGAGACCGCACCGGCGGTGGCGTCCTACCTTGCCGCGCACCCGGATGTCGCCAGCGAGCTCGCGAAGGTCGCCACTCTGCCCAAGGAGCAGCGCAAAGCCGAGTGGAAGAACTTCCGCGCAGGTCATCAGCAGGAGGTCAAGGACCTTCAGGCCGCGCGCCACGCCCTGCACGACTACCGCAAGGCCTGCCATCGCCGGTAGACCGGCCCGGCGACCCCGCCTCGGTGTGGCAGCGAGGCGGGGTCGCCGGCTACGGAACGTAGAACGTCGCGACACCTGGGGTGATCGTTCCGGCGGCAGACTCGATCGCTATGGCAACCTGTCCGGTCCCGGTCTGCAGGATCGCCTGGGCAGGGACCCCGTTCAGTCCGTCCGACAGCCGGGTGGAACCGGACGCCCCGGTCGACAGGTTCAGCCAGCGCACCTCGGACGAGAGCAGGCAGCCCCACCCGCCCTTCTCACCGCCGGTGACCGTCGTCGCGCCCGGCCGTTCGCCGACCACGGCCACACAGCGGACCGGGGGCGCGTCGAAGCTGCCGTTCGGGTTCCCGAACGGCGCCGGGTTGATCTGGAACGGAACGGTGACCGCCGCGGAGGCGACGGCCGCCGGCGCCAGAACCGTACCGACCGCGACGGCCGCGCAGACGGCAAGTCGGCGAACGAGATTCATCACGGTGACCTCCGGTAGTCGGGTGACGGGGCGTGGTGTCCATCCTCCACCCGGAGCGCAACCTCCGCCCGGTTGACCGAGATTCGGCCGACGCGGGGCGTGTCACGCCGTGGGGTCGAGGATCACCTTTCCGGAGGTCTTCCTCTGCTCGATCTTCTCGTGCGCGAGATGGGCGTGCGCGAGTGGGATCACCGAGTCGACCAGTGGCCTGATCGACCCTGCCGACACCCGTTCCAGGATCTCCGCTCTGGCCGCCGCGACGCGCTCCAGCCAGGCGGGACCGCCACATCCTGTGAAGGTCAGTCCGCGAAACATCAAGTCCTGGGCCGAGATCGCGGCGGGGCGCCCACTGAGCAGTCCGTAGGACAGCATCCGTCCGGAGAGCGGAGTCATTGCATCCAGAAGCCCGGTTGCCGTCTCGCCGCCGATCGACTCGAATGCCACGTCGATCGTCGTGTCGCCCAGGACGCCGCGCATCGCGTCCTGCCATCCGGGAGTCGAGTGGACGAACACCTCGTCCGCCCCGAGCAGCTTCGCTCGCTCCCCGTTCGTGTCGGTACCCGCAGTCGCGAAGACCCGCGCGGCGCCGAATTCCTTGGCCATCTGCAGGAGGTATGCGCCGACGCCGGTCGAGGCGGCCTCGACGAGCACCGATTCGTGCCCGTCCATCGCGGCGGCACGCAACAGGGTCAGCGCGACCGCGCCGGGTACCGCGGTGGCGACGGCGTCGGTCAACGGCACATCGTCGGGGACCCGGACCGCGGTCGCTGCCGACGCGACCACCTGTTCGGCGTAGGCGCCGGTGCCGTCGGTGGTCACGATGACCCGGGCGCCGATCAGGCGGGGATCGACGCCCGGCCCGGCGTCGGTGACGGTCCCGGCCGCTTCGCTGCCGAAGACCACGGGAGGGGTGGGTGACATGGGGAAGATCCCCGATCGGAGCTGTGTCTCGGCGAAGTGAACTCCGATCGCGCCTGCCTTGACAAGTATCTGGCCGGCGGCTGGTGTCGGAGTTGGCACGTCCTGCTCGACCAGCACGTCCGCGCCGCCCGCCGCTGTCATTACGATCGCTCTCATTGGTTCTCCCTAACTTGACCGTCAGTACAGTTTCAGGAATGAAGGCCGACGATATTGACCGTCGGTCAACTTGTCAATGGAGGTGCGCGTGAGTAACGAATCGAAGCGGGAGCGGAGCGACGCCGTCCGCAACCGGCGCGCGATTCTCGAGGCCACCGACGCCCTACTCGCCGAGTTCGGGGCGGACAACGTCTCGATCGAACAGATCGCCGCGGCCGCGCACGTGAGCAAGGGGACGATCTTTCACCGATTCGGCAACCGGGCCGGATTGATGAGGGCGCTGGTGTTCGATCGCGCAACGGCGCTGCGTGACGCCGTCGTCAGTGGTGCGCCGCCGCTGGGGCCCGGTGCACCGGCCGCCGACCGACTACTCGCGTATTTCGACGCGATGTTCCGACTGGTCGTCGACAACGTCGAATTGATGATCGCGTACGACGACGCAGCCGAGGATCCGCACGCCGAGGCGATTCACGCTTTCTGGTACGGCCACATCGCGGCCCTGCTCTCCGAAGCTCGACCCGACGCGGATGCCGAGGTGCTGTCGAGGGTTCTCCTCAGCAGCGTGAACGGCGAGCTCGTCCTTCATCACATCCGCACCGACCAGACCGAGCGTCTCGCGGAGACCATTCACGACCTTGTCGAATCGGTTGTCACGCACCGACATTGATGTCGAGATGCAGCGAGGATTGGCGGGACACGCCGCTTCGGGTACATCTAGCTGTACTGACCGGAGACGTTGATCGACAGCCTCACTCGCCTCGGCTCTGCGCGGACCTTGCCGTCGCGGGGGGAGTGCCAACCTCCTGAATGCCGTGGTCGCCACAGTGAGTCTTGGTTACGCTGGCGTGCTCGATGCGCGTCACGAGGAACCATCGCATTTCATTCCGTAGCCGACACCAGCCGATCAGATACCAGCGACCATTTCTGGACGCGAATATCACCGGCTCGACGTCGCGGGTGGTCTTGTTGCCGTCACCCGCGGTGTAGCGGATGCGCACCACACGCTGCTCGGCCATTGCCTCCTCAAGGGCCGATCTGACTGCCCGCGTGGCAGTCGGTTCAACATCGACCCAGACGCGACGCGCGAGCTCGTCAGCCTTCTTCCGAGTCCGAGGATCAAGCACACCCAAGATCTTCTGAACGCCGGCAGAGGCAAGGTCGGCATAAGGGGCATCGGGTGCAGCTGATATTGCCGTGAGAAGCGCCACCGCCTGTGCCGGGGTCAAGCTGATCGGTGGGAGATTGGATCGAGCGGCCAGACCGTATCCGCCGCCAGGGCCCGGACGCGACCAGATCGGCGCGCCGCTGTTCTCGAGTGCATCAAGGTCCCGCTTGACTGTGCGCACTGACACGCCAAACTCGCTCGCCATTTGTTCCGCAGTGCATCCACGAGAGCCGCTTCGTCGCAGCATCTCCGACAACGCGTGAAGCCGCTCTGCTCGCCTCAAATTTCCCTCCAATCCAAAATGATGCCAGAAATAGTGACATACCGTTGTCCAAGTGGCTTGCGAGGATTTCGGTATGACGACAAACACGAATGACCCGACCACGGTCTTGATCGCTGGCCACTGGCTGGGAGCTTGGGCATGGGACGAGGTCCTCGAACACCTGACCGCCATGGGCCGATGGGCTATCCCGATGACCCTGCCCGGCCTCGACGAGACGGACTCCGAACGAGCGTCCAGGACTCTCGATGATCAAGCAGCGGCGATCGAGCGGGTCTTGGCTTCTGAATCCGAGCCAATGGTCATCGTGGCGCATAGCGGAGCCAATGCTCCCGTGAGTCTTGTGCTCGACCGGCACCCCGAGCTGGTCCGCCGGGTGATCTGGGTCGATAGTGGCCCGGTCTCGCCCGGCACTGTTTTCGCCCCTGACGCCCCAGATGAACTGGAAGAGTTTCCACTGCCGCCCTTCGAGGCGCTCAAGGAGCAGGCCAGCATTGACGGCCTGAGCGCCGACGTTCTCGAGCGTTTCCGGCTTCGAGCTGTCCCCGAACCTGGACCCGTGCTGCGTCAATCCGTGGAGCTCAACAACGATGCACGCCTGAAGGTTCCGACCACGGTGGTGTGCTGCTCGCTCCCGAGTACGCAGTTGATGGCACTGGCCAAGGCTGGCCATCCCATGTTCGCCGAGGTTACAAACCTCGAGAACCTTGAACTCGTAGATCTCCCGACGGGCCACTGGCCCATGTGGAGCCGTCCCGCCGACCTTGCCCAGGTCCTCGCAGCAGCAGCTTCGTCAGTCGACTGAACCTCAGGAAAGCCGATCTCTGACCATCCGCCACCTGCGGCGACGCCCCCGGGAGCCGGTGAACGGCGGTCCCGAGGGCGGGTGCGCTGGATTCGGGGCTGCCGCTAGGCCTGGCCGGCGAGCGCCGTCTCGATCTCCGAGGGCAGGACGGTCGGCTCGAAGCGTCGCACGACGTTGCCCTCGGGGTCGACGAGGAACTTGGTGAAGTTCCACTTGACCGCGTCGGTGCCGATCGACTCGGGCATCGTCTTGCTGACGTGGTCGAACAGGAAACCGTTGTCGGGGCCGAAGTCGCCGGGCGCCTCGGCGCGCAGGTGCCGGTACAGCGGGTGCGCGTCGTCGCCGTTGACGTCGATCTTGCCGTACACCGGGAAGGTGACGTCGTAGTTGACGCGGCAGAACTCCTGGATCTCGGCGTCGGTGCCGGGTTCCTGGCCCGCGAACTGGTTGCACGGGAACCCGATGATCTGCAGGCCGAGATCGTCGGACTTGCGGTTCAGTTCCTCGAGGCCCTCGTACTGCGGGGTCAGGCCGCACTTGCTGGCGACGTTGACGATGAGCAGGTACTTGCCGGCGTAGCCGCTCAGGTCCTCGGTGGTGCCGTCGGCGGTCGCGACGGTGAAGTTGTGGACGCTCATGAAGTCTTCCTCTGGATGTCAGGTGAGTGGAACGGGGCAGCTGTTCAAGGATCGTGCACAGGCATTCTCGTGCACGCGGGTTTGCAGCGGCAGCAGAGGGAGGGTGGCGAACCACCCCCACCCTCGGGCAGATTCTGATGCCTGCCTCGCCTACCGGCGGGCGGCAGCACTCAGCTCCGTGATGGCGGCGGTGATGTCGGCACTGGTGGTGTAGCGGCCGATGCCGAGTCGGACGGTGTGGGCCGCCTCCTCGCCGGTGAGGCCGATGGCCGCCAGGACCGGGGATGGGGCGGGATCGCCGGTGTGGCAGGCGCTTCCGGCGGAGAAGGCGAGTCCCGGCGCTTTCGTCATGAGTTCGGCCGCGGTCACGCCGGGGATCGTCAGGTTGAGGTTGCCGGGGATCCGGTGGGTGAGGGATCCGTTGACGGTCAGGTCGGGCATTGCGTCTGCGAGTCCGTCGAGAAGTCGGACGCGCAGGTCGAGAATGCGGGCCGCGTCCGCGGGCTGTTCCTGTCGCGCGATGCCGGCGGCGGCGCCCAGTGCGACGATCCCTGGGACGTTCTCGGTCGATGCGCGCAGTCCGCGTTCCTGGCCGCCGCCGACGAGTTGCGGCTGAGGTCTCGGTGCACGTGAGCGCACGTAGAGTGCGGCAACACCTTTCGGTGCGTACATCTTGTGGCCGACGACGGTGAGCAGGTCCACTCCGAGTGCGTCGACGTCGACGTCGATCGTCGCGGGCCCCTGGGCGGCGTCGGAGTGCAGCACGATTCCTCGGTCCCGCGTGATTGCGGAGAGCTGCTCGAGTGGCTGGATGGTGCCGATCTCGTTGTTCGCCAGCATGATCGACGCCAGAATCGTCTCCGGGCGAAGTGTGGCGGCGAACAGTCGGGGGTCGACCCGTCCGTCCGGGCCGACCGGTACGTGGGTGATCTCGAAGCCGTCGCGGCCGAGTCGGTCGCAGGTTTCTTGGGTGGCGGGGTGTTCGATCGCGCTGATGACGATGTGGTTTCCGCCGCCGGCAGCTCGCACTGCCTGCGCGGTCCCGGTGAGTGCGAGGTGGTTGCTCTCGGTGCCGGAGGCGGTGAAAACGATCTCGGCAGGATCGGCGCCGATGAGTTCGGCGACCTCCCGGCGGGCCCTGTCGACGCCGGCCCTCGCCGCTCTGCCGTAGCAGTGGCCGCTCGAGGGGTTGCCGAACTCGGTGGTCAGGTAGGGCAGCATCGCGTCGACGACGCGCGGGTCGACCGGTGTGGTGGCCTGGTAGTCGAGGTACACGGGTCGGCCGCCTCCGTCCGGCCGGAAGGCGACGTCGGCATCGTGGTCGGGGTGAGGCATGGTGGTCCTTCGAGCGGGATGTCGTCCGTGGCGAGCGGACACGACAGTGACTACACTATTCCATAATTCATTGGAATAAGTGAGGTGTGTTGAGTGTCGAGCCGCAAATCAGCGCTCTACGACCAGATTGCGCGTGTCGGGAAGGCGCTCGGCCACGGCGGGCGACTGCAGATCCTGGACCTGCTCGCGCAGGGCGAGCGAACGGTCGACGCCATCGCGGCGGCGACCGAGATGAACGTGACTACCGCGTCGGCGAACCTGCAGGCACTCAAATCCAGCGGCCTGGTCGTGGCGAGGCGGGACGGCACCCGGCAGATCTACAGCCTGGCCGGCCCGGACGTCGCCGCGCTGTTCGTTCTCGTCCAGACGGTCGCGGAGGCGCACCTGGCAGACGTCGCACACGCCGCGGCGGCGGTGCTCGGTTCACCCGACGACGCCGTCACCCGTGAGGAGTTGATCCGCCGGCGCGATGCAGGCGAGATCACGCTGCTCGATGTGCGCCCGCACGAGGAGTACGAGGCGGGACACATCCCCGGTTCCATCAACGTCCCGCTCGCGGACCTGGCCGGTCGCCTCGACGCGCTACCTGTGGGGCGCGACATCATCGCCTACTGCCGCGGCGCCTACTGCGTCATGGCTCCCGACGCGGTCCGCATCGCTCGTGAGGCCGGACTGACCATCAAACGGCTCGACGAGGGAATGCTCGAGTGGCGCCTCGCGGGCCTGCCCGTCGTGAGTCCCTAGGTCGATCGGCGCGTCGGGAAGTCCCTTGCCTTGGCTGCTCCAGCAATCCATGGGATACTAATCCATAGAGTATTGGAATAAGCCTCTGTTCTGGGGTTTCGCGACCAGGGAGCCAGACGATGTCCACCGATTTCACCCTCGTCCCCGTTGTAGACGAAGGGCTGGGGAACTCCACCTACCTCCTGGATGTCGGTCAGGGGCGGGCACTGGTGCTCGACCCCGAACGGGACCTGCGGCAGGTCCGCGCCGAGGCGGAGCGGCGCAACCTGCGCATCGCCTACGCGGTCGAGACCCATCTGCACGCCGACTTCATCTCCGGGGCCCACGAACTCGCCGCCGTCGACGGCGCCGTGGTGCTCGCACCCGACGTCGGGCCGCGCGGATTCGAGGTCACCGCACTGGCGGACGGCGACACGGTCGACCTCGGGGCCTTCACCCTCGAGGCGTTGTTCACGCCCGGTCACTCCCCGGAGCACCTGTCCTACCTGCTTCGCGCGGGGGACCGGCTGCTCGGGGTGTTCACCGGGGGCTCGCTGATGGTCGGGACCGCCGGCCGCACCGACCTCGTCAGCCCGGACCGGACGGTGCCCCTGGCCCGCGCGCAGTACCGCTCGCTGCAGAAGCTGATGGAGCTGCCCGATGGCACGCCGGTGTGGCCCACCCACGGCGCGGGCTCGTTCTGCTCGTCCACCCTCACCGGTGAGCGAGTGAGCACCATCGGCCGCGAACGCGCCACCAATCCACTTCTCCAGGTGGCGGGAGAAGACGAGTTCGTCGCGGCCCTGCTCGGCTCCCTCGGTACCTTCCCCGACTACTTCCTGCGCCTCGGAGAGATCAACCACAAGGGCCCGGCCGTCCTCGGCGCCACGCCCACCCTCCCGACGTTGACGGCCGGTGACGTCCGCGACCTGATCGCCGACGGAGCGCAGGTCGTCGACACGCGTGAGGCAACCGACTACGCCGCCGGTCACTTACCCGGTGCCCTGTCGATCACCCTTCGGCCGGTGTTCGCCACCTGGTTCGGCTGGCTGGTCGACCCGAACCGGCCGGTGGTGATCGTCCGCGCCGCCGACCAGGACCCCGACGACATCGCCTGGGAGACAGCCAAGGTCGGATTCGATTCGCTCGCCGGCGAGTTGGACGGAGGCATGTTCGCATGGCCGGACGACGAGGTCGCCACGGTCGCGCTCCTCGACGCCGACCACCTCGCCGCCACGGATCCGGTGACCGTCCTCGACGTCCGCCAGCGGGGCGAGTTCACCACCGGGCACCTCCCCGGCGCCCTGCACATCGAGCTCGGCGCGCTCAGCCGGCACCTCAACCAGGTCCCGGGTCGCCCGGTGGTCGTGATGTGTGGGCACGGTGAACGCGCCATGGGTGCCGCGAGCATCCTCGAACAGGCCGGACACCGCGACGTCCGGGTCCTCGACGGCTGCCCGGCGGACTACGCCCGCGCCGTCGGGCAGAGTCTGCAGGTCGACAAATGAGGACCCGAACCCCACATCGGCCGCCGGTGCTCGGGCTGAGGGAGAACGCCGCCCAGTTCACCCTCCTCGTCGCGGTCAACGCCCTCGTCGGCGGCATGGTCGGACAGCAGCAGACCGTGCTGCCGCTGCTTGCCGAAGACGAATTCGGGCTCACCGGTTACACATTCATCTTCACCTACGTCGCGGCGTTCGGGATCACCAAAGCGATCGCGAACTACTTCGCCGGCACGTTCTCGGACCGCTACGGCCGCAAACCGGTCCTGCTGGCGGGTTGGCTGTTCGCGGTCCCCGTGCCGCTGATGCTCATCCTCGCCCCGAACTGGGGATGGGTGGTGGCAGCCAACGTCCTGCTGGGCATCAACCAGGGACTGACCTGGTCGACCACCGTCGTGATGAAGATCGACCTCGTCGGACCCGCGAAACGCGGCCTGGCCATGGGCCTGAACGAGGCCGCCGGATACGGTGCGGTCGCCGTGAGCTCGCTGCTGGCCGGCTACCTCGCCGAACAACACGGGCTTCGCCCCGCACCGTTCCTGCTCGGCCTCGCCTACACAGCCATCGCGCTCGTCCTGTCCGGGGTCTTCGTGCGCGAGACCCGCGACCATGCCCGACTGGAGGCGGCCGCACACACCCAGCGCAGCGACGGACTCCACGACCATCTGCACGCGGACCTGACCAACCGTCAGATCGCGGTCGAGACGTCCTTCACCGAACCCGCACTGGCGTCGGCCAGCCACGCCGGACTGGTCAACAACCTCAACTTCGGACTCTCCTGGGGCCTGTTTCCGTTGCTGTTCGCCACCGCCGACCTCGCTCCCGCGCAGATCGGCCTGCTGTTCGCCCTCTACCCCGGAGTATGGGGCGCAGGGCAACTCGTCACCGGAGCCCTCTCGGATCGGATCGGTCGCAAGCACCTGATCACAGCGGGGATGGCAGTGCAGGCCGCCGCCCTGGCGTTGATCGCCGCCAGCACCGGATTCACCGGATGGGCGGTCGGTGCGGTCCTGCTCGGCGCCGGAACCTCGATGGTCTACCCGACACTGCTCGCGGTCGTCGGCGATGTCGCCCACCCGCAGTGGCGTGGTCGCGCAGTCGGGATCTACCGGGTCTGGCGTGACAGCGGCTACGCGGTCGGCGCCATCCTCGGCGGCATCGTCGCCGACGTGCTCGGCCTGCATGCCGCCGTGTGGGCGGCCGCAACAGTCAGCGCCGCCGCCGCACTGCTCGTCGCGCTCCGCATGTACGAAACCCACCCGCGCCCAACCCCGTCGGACTCTCGACACCGATCGCTCCCGGACCGAGATGATCATCTCCCGACAAGTCATGGCGCTTGAGCTTCTACGCAGTGGCGACTCCGCCAAGCAGGTGACCATCTGTCACATGGGGTGACCGTTCCCCGTTTGGTTCCGGAACCACTGCTACAGTGGCGAACGTGCAGCGCGCGTATTTCTGGTTTAGCAGGCCGGCCCCGGGTGGGTCGGTCGGCGTAACCACGCGCTGACTTCTTCCACCCCCAGAGCCGGAATCGACCGGCTCGCGGGTGTGCACGCATTCTCCTGGGTCGGCCTAGAACGAACAGGACACCCATGACTCTCACTCTCGACACCGACGCTCTCGGCCTCGACGATCAGCGGACCATCTCCATCTCCCCGCTGCTCGCGCCCGCCGAACTGCGCCGCGAGCATGCGGTCGACCCCGCGGTCGCCGACACCGTGCGGGCCGGCCGCGCCGGCACCGTCGACATCCTCTCCGGCAACGACGACCGGCTGATCGTCGTGGTCGGGCCGTGCTCGGTGCACGACACCGAGGCCGCGCTCGACTACGCCCGGCGCCTGGCGGTCAAGGCGGCCGAACACCGCGAGAACCTGCACGTCGTCATGCGGGTGTACTTCGAGAAGCCGCGCACCACTCTCGGGTGGAAGGGCCTGGTCAACGACCCGCATCTGGACGGCAGCTTCGACATCAACACCGGCCTGCGGATGGGCCGCAAGCTGCTCCTCGACATCTCGGCGCTCGGGCTTCCGGTCGGCTGCGAGTTCCTCGACCCGATCACCCCGCAGTACATCGCGGACCTGGTCAGCTACGGCTCGATCGGAGCGCGCACCGCGGCGAGCCAGGTGCATCGGCAGCTGTGCAGCGCCCTGTCGATGCCGGTCGGGATCAAGAACTCCACCGAGGGTGACATCCAGGTCGCGGTCGACGGCACCCGCGCCGCCGCCGCGAGCCACGTCTTCCCCGGCACCGACCTGAACGGGCAGTCGGCGCTCATCCGGACCGTCGGCAACCCGGACTGCCACGTGATCCTGCGCGGCAGCAGCGCCGGACCGAACTACGACGCCGAGACGGTCGCCGACACCCTTGCGCGCCAGCGCAAGTCGGGGCTGCCCGAGCGGGTGGTCATCGATGCGAGTCACGGTAACAGCCAGAAGGACCACCAGCGGCAGGTCGACGTCGTCACCGACCTCTCGGCGCGGATCGCGGCGGGCGAGCAGGGCATCGTCGGCGTGATGCTCGAGAGCTTCCTGGTGGCCGGACGGCAGGACCTGACGCTGGGCAAGGCGGACGAGCTGACCTACGGCCAGTCCATCACCGACGCCTGCCTGGACTGGGACACCACCGCCGCGCAGCTGGACCGGCTCGCCGACGCGGTCGCTACCGCACGCCGCGAGTCCGGAACTGCACACTGATCCGCGGCCCGGTCGGTCGGGCGGTCTTGGGCACCGCATGCTCCCAGGTGCGCTGGCAGGACCCTCCCATCACCAGCAGGTCGCCGTGGCCGAGCGCGTACCGGACCGCGGGCCCGCCGCTGCGCGGGCGCAGCGCGAGAGTCCTTGCCGCGCCGAGCGATACGATCGCGACCATCGTGTCCTCGGTGCGGCTGCGACCGATGGTGTCGCCGTGCCAGGCAACGCTGTCGGAGCCGTCGCGGTAGAAGCACAGGCCCGCGGTGGTGAACGGCTCGCCGAGCTCGGGCAGGTAATGCGCGCTCAGTGCATCGCGGGCCTCGGTGAGCAGCGGGTCGGGCAACGGCACGTCCTGGTCGTAGAAGCTCACCAGCCGCGGTACGTCGACCACACGGTCGTACATCTGCCGGCGTTCGGCCCGCCACGGCACCGCGCCGGGCCGATCCGTGTCGGCCAGGTCGGCGAACAACAGCTCGGATCCGGTGAGCCAGCCGGGGCGCACGTCCACCCAGGCGCCGTCGGTCAGGACCCGACGGCGGACCGAAGTGCCGAGCGGGCCCAGACGAGCGCCGCCGGTCGGGTCGTCGAACAGCGACGCCTGTACCGCGATGTCCACGGCTGAATCGTACGCCTCGTCGAACGTATGTTCCATTGGTTGACCGCAGCGCGGCACCGGATCAGGGCGTTCGGGTGGCGGACGGTGTCTACCTATGGGTTTGGTATCGGCCGTCGGCGGCCGCGGTGAGTCGGCGGGCCAGGGCGCGTACGGCGTCGTTGAGCGTGTCGGGGTGTTCGATGACGAACGGGCGGTTCAGGCCGGCGAGGAGGGCGGGAATCCAGTCGAGTTGTTCGGCGCGGATTCGGGCCCGGACCCACGGGTCGGCGTCAGGGGGCTGCGAGTCGATCTCATGCACGGTCGCGATCGTCGCAGGGAGCAGCGGGCGGACTTGGGTGAGTGTGCCCTGGACTCGGATCGATACCTCGTGCCGATAAGGCGCGTTGGCCAATGCGGACAACAGATGAGCGGCAGGCTCGAATCCGGTGGGCGGAGCGAACGTTCCGGCCTGAGTGCTGACCGCGGTGATGCGGTCCAGCCGGAACTGACGTAGTTCGTCGCTGTTGCTGTCCATCCCTGTCAGATACCACCGGCCGGAGTGGTCGACGAGCCCGTAGGGATGCACGGTCCGTTGGCTGGACCGCCCGTTTCGGTCGGTGTACCAGATTGTGACCGGTCGGTGCTCGCGGGTGGCCTCGGCGAGCCGGAGCAGGACGGCGGTCTCGACCGCCACTTCCGGGCGCGCGTCGGCGGTGAATTCGACAGTGTTGATCAGCGCGTCCAGGCGGGCCGTCAGACGTGCGGGCAGGACGCGGCGGAGTTTGGCCGTCGCGCTGTCGGCTGCGCGGGCGGCCACTGTCGACCGGTCGGTGCCGCGGCTGGTGAGGAGCCCGAGTAACACGGCCACCGCCTCGTCGTCGGTCAGCATCAGCGGTGGCATTCGGTACCCGGGAGCGAGCCGGTATCCCCCGTAGCGGCCCCGCACCGATCGGACCGGGATATCCAGGTCGACGAGATGGGTGACGTATCGCCTGACGGTGCGTTCATCGACGTCGAGCCGTCCGGCGAGTTCTCCAACGGTGTGGGTACCGCCGGTCTGCAACAGCTCGAGCAGGGCCAGCACTCTGGCGGTGGGGCGGGTCATCGGGAAATTCTCGCACCGATACCGGGCGGAAACTGTCCGGTATCGGCTCTACCGTGGCGGGCGGCGGTGGAACCTCTGCCCCATCCGACAGTAGGAGCGCACAATCATGAAGCTCGTCTCGATCCGTCTGATCACTGACGACATCCAGCGGCTGGTCAGCTTCTATCAGCACGTGACCGACGGCGAAGTGAACTGGGCTACATCGGATTTCGCCGAGATCGTCACACCGGCCGGCACCCTCGCGATCGGAAGCGCCCGCACCGTGGCCCTGTTCGCTGCGGGCAGCGCGCGCCCAGCCGACAATCACACCGCGATCATCGAATTCCTGGTCCCCGACGTCGATGCCGACTACCGGCGGTTGCGGGATACGGTCGAGGATTTCGTCAACGAGCCGACGACGATGCCGTGGGGGAACCGGTCGTTGCTGTTTCGCGATCCCGACGGCAACCTGATCAACCTCTTCACCCCGGTCACCGAGCAGGCCGTCGCGAAGTTCGCCGGTTGACATCGGCTCAGCGGGTGACACCCTCGAACCGGAAGCTGAACAGGCGCAACCGGATACGCCGGTGACATCGAGAACACCATCAGCGCGACCCTGGAGAACGGCTGTTCCAGTGGCGGCCCGTCCAGTGGCTCCCAACTGGCCCGCGACACCGGACCATGGCGCATGACAGCGTCGTGGTCATGATGTCAGGTGTGGCAGTTCTCGGAGTTTCGGCGGTCGCACTGGGCATGGTGCTCACCCCGGGTCCGAACATGATGTACCTCGTCTCGCGCAGCGTCACCCAGGGCAGGCGCGCGGGACTGATCTCGCTCGGCGGCGTCGCAGCCGGCTTCCTCTGCTACTTGATCGCGGCCACGGTGGGCCTGTCGGCGGTGTTCGTCGCGGTGCCGCAGGCCTACCTCGGAGTGAAGCTCGCGGGCGCGTGCTATCTCGTGTGGCTGGCCTGGCGGGCGGTCCGGCCGGGTGGGAGGTCGGTCTTCGCGCCCCGATCCCTACCCGTCGATTCCGCGTCGCGACTGTTTGCCATGGGTCTGCTCACCAATCTGCTCAATCCGAAGATCGCGATCATGTATCTCGCGTTGATCCCGCAGTTCGTCGATCCCGTCGCCGGGCGGGTGTGGCTGCAGAGCCTCGGGCTCGGCGGCGTGCAGATTGCGGTCGCGTTGACCGTCAATGCCGCGATAGTTGTTGCTGCGGGATCGATTTCGGGTCTTCTCGCGAGGCGGCCGAGATGGTTGAGGATGCAGCGCTACCTGACGGGCTCGGTGCTCGGCGGGCTGGCGGTGAGGCTCGCCGCGGATCGATCACTTCCCGCCGTCGGATAGTGCACCGCCGTGCAAACCGATGGTCGCGTCCGTAACGATGGTCGGCGGCCTCGACGCTGCCTATGATCTACACAGGAAGCCGGCAGCGGATGGATCGGGGTATCCGGATGCGAATTGCGGATGTGTTGCAGAACAAGGGTCCCGCGGTGGTCACGGTCGATCCGGGGATCACGGTCAGTGCGCTGATCGGCGAACTCGCCCGACGCAACGTGGGCGCCCTCGTCGTGGTCCGGAACAACGCGATGGTCGGGATCGTCACGGAACGAGACGTGGTGCGTCAGATCCACGAACGGGGCGCCGGACTGCTCAATGCGAGCGTCGCCGACATCATGACCACGGCGGTGTTCACCTGCGCGCCCGCCGACACGGTGGACAGCCTCGCCGCCACCATGACCGAGCGACGGATTCGGCACCTGCCCGTGCTCGAAAACGGACACCTGGTCGGCATCGTGAGCATCGGTGACGTCGTGAAGAGCCGCATCGACGAGTTGCAGAGCGAACGCGATCAACTCGAGGCGTACATCGACCGGAGCTAGTGCCTCGCGCCCGAAGTCTTCTCGCGGTTGCCGCGGCCCACGCGGCGCCTCGCTGCGTTGTCGTAGTCCCAGGTAGAACACCGCTACCTGGGACTCCTCCGCCTTCCGGTGCATCCACGTGGATCCCCGGCAACCATCGACGGACTTCGAGCACGAGACACCGTCCCCGTCACATCGTCGAGGCCAGATCTGTCATGAGGGGTGACAGAAAGGTTCCGACATGTTCACCTCGACCACCGAACCCAGGACCGGGCCGTCGCTCTCGACCGGACTCGGCAAGCTCACGCTCGCGTTGCTGTGCGCAGTCGCCTTCCTCGACTTCGTCGACGCGTCCATCGTCAACATCGCCCTGCCCGACATCCGCCGAGACCTGGACTTCTCCGTGCAGGGACTGCAGTGGGTGCCGAGCGCGTACCTGCTCACCTACGGCGGGTTCATGCTGCTCGGCGGGCGCGCCGCCGACCTGATCGGCCGCCGTCGCGTGCTGGTCACCGGCACCGTGCTCATCGGGATCTCCTCGCTGATCGGCGGGTTCGCCGGCAACGGCGGCGTGTTGGTCGGCGCGCGGCTGGCACAGGGGATCGGAGCCGCGCTGATGCTGCCGGCCGCACTGTCGATCCTGACGACGACCTTTGCCGAGGGGCCGGAGCGGCGAGCCGCGCTCGGGGTCTGGGGCGGCGTCGGCGGGCTCGCATCGGCGGTGGGGGTGTTCCTCGGCGGGCTGCTGACCGAGGGACCCGGCTGGCGATGGGTGCTGTTCGTCAACCCGGTCGCCTGCATCCTCGTGCTCCCCGCCGTCTTCGCGCTGATCCCGACCGACCGGCGGCGCGGCAGGCTGGCCAACTTCGACGCCGTCGGTGCCGTCCTGGTCACCGGCGGCATGCTCCTGCTCGTCTACGCCCTGGTGAAGGCGCCCGACCAGGGCTGGGGCACGGCCCGCACGGTCGGCGAGTTCGCCGGTGCGTTCGCGCTGCTCGCCGCGTTCGTGGTCAACGAGCAGCGAAGCCGTAATCCGTTGCTGCCGTTGTCGATCTTCCGGATCAAGGGTCTGGCCGCGGCCAACGTCACGGGACTGATCGCCTTCGCCGGACTGATCGCGATGTTCTTCTTCCTCACCATCTACATGCAGAACGTTCTCGGCTACTCACCCATGCAGACGGGCGCCGCGTACCTGCCGCTGTGCCTGGGAGTGGGTGTGGCCGCAGGCATCTCGTCGCAACTGCTGGGCCGGATGGGAACCCGCCCGGTCATCGTCGCGGGCGCACTGATCGCGTCCACCGGCCTGTACTACCTGTCCCGGATTCCCGTCGACGGCTCCTACCTGACCGACCTGCTGCCCGGGCTGATGATCGTCTCGTTCGGCCTCGGGGCGGTGTTCGTCGCCGTCACGACCGCCGCCAATGCCGGTGTGCCCGAGGACAAGGCGGGCCTGGCCGCAGCATTGCTCAACGCCGCGCAGCAAGTCGGCAGTGCGCTGGGCCTGGCGATCTTCGCGGCCATCGCGACCTCGTACTCCAACCAGTTGATCGGATCCGGAGCGGCGATTCCGGACGCGCTCACTTCCGGCTTCCAGCGAGCACTGCTCGCCGGCAGCATCTTCCTGCTCGGCGCCGCAGTGATCGGGTTGCGGACGGTCAATGCGCACGTCGCGGGCAACGGGGACGACGCGGGGACCGGTCAGTGAAGGTCCTCCACGGTCAGTTGGGCGAGCCGGTCGCGGTCGGCGAGGATGTCGATCTCGACGATCCGGCCGCCCCTGATCGTGACGCCCAGGACCGAGAGCATCTGGCCCTCGGCGATCGCCACGGCGCCCGCGGTCCCGTTGACCAGGGCCGGATGGGCGAACCGCGCCAGCCTGGCGAAGTTCAGCGCCCGCTCGGCCACCGCCTCCGCGCCGTGGACCTCCGTCGACGCGCCCGCGGGCACCACCCCGACGTCGGCTCGGAGCACGACGTCCGGGTCCAGCACCGCCACCAGGTCCTCGAAGCTGCCGCCGCGGGCGGCGGCCAGGAAGGCGTCGACCACCTCGCGCTGGCGGGTCAGGTCCGAATCGGGCACCGGAGCGCCCTGCAACCGCCGACGGGCGCGACTGGCGAGTTGCCGCGCTGCAGCGGGGGAGCGCTCGACGATCGGCGCGATGTCCTCGAAGGGCACCGCGAACATGTCGTGCAGCACGAACGCGAGCCGCTCCGCCGGGGCAAGGGTGTCGAGCACGACCAGCAGAGCCAGACCCACCGAGTCTGCGAGGAGCGCATCGTGTTCGGGACCGACGTCGTCGACCGTCCGGACGATCGGATCGGGCAGGTGGACGCCGAGCAGGTTCTCCCGTCGCGAGCGACGCGACTGCAGCAGGTTCAGGCACACCCGCGCGACCACCGTGGTCAGCCAGCCCGCCAGGTTTTCCACGTCGCTGGTGTCGGCACGCGCCAGCCGGATCCAGGCCTCCTGGACGGCGTCCTCTGCCTCGCTGACCGAACCGAGCATCCGGTAGGCCACCGCGTGCAGGTGCGGGCGGTGCGACTCGAACTGCTGTGCCATGAATTCGTTCTCGTCCATCGGTCACATTCCTTCGTCGCCGGCTGTCATGAGAGATGACCGGCGAAACCCGGCCGATGTGACGGGGGCACGTCCTCAACCACACACCTCGCAGGAGGTCCGTGCAAGATGCGCGGACCCGAGCGCGGTGTCGGTGGCCGGAAGTAGGGTCCCGGCATGGGCTACGAATTCCAGGTGACCGTCGACTCCGCACGACCGCACGACCAGGCGAAGTGGTGGGCGCAGACACTGGGCTGGCGGGTCGAGCCGAGCGACGAGGACTTCATCCGGGGCGTCGTCGCGGCCGGGCACGCGCGCGAGGAGGACACCGAGGTCTACGACGGCGTCCTGGTCTGGAAGGTCGGCGCGGCGATCAGCGACCCAGACCACCCGGACCGTCCGCGGGTGCTCTTTCAGCTTGTGCCCGAGACGAAGTCGGTGAAGAACCGACTGCACCTCGACGTGCGGGTCGGCGAGGACAAGCAGGCCGTCGCGGACGGACTCGTCGCACGCGGCGCGACCGTGCTGCATCACGGCGAGCAAGGCCCGTTCCGGTGGATCACCATGGCGGACCCCGAGGGCAACGAATTCTGCGTCAGCTGACCTGACAGTTCGTGGTCAGCGGTAGGCGCCGGGGGTCTCCCCGGTCCAGCGCTTGAACGCGCGGCGGAACGCGCTCGGTTCGGAGAACCCGAGCCGAGCGGACAGCTCGTCCACCGGCTCGCCGCGCCCGAGGCCGGAGATCGCCGCGTCCCGCAGCACTTCCTCGCGCAACTGGTTCAGTGAGGTTCCCTCCTGGCGAAGCAGCCTGCGCAGGTGCGGGACGCTGATCGAGAGCATCTCCGCGATGTCGTCCGCGGTGGACGTGCGGCCCTTGACCCCGGCCTCGAACACCTTGCGCACCTGGGCCGACGCGGTGCTCTCGTAGTCGCGCTCGGAGAACAGCAGATTCGGCGACGCGCGGAGATAGTCGAGCAGCGTCTCCTCGGTCTGGACGATCGGCGCCCGCAGCAGCGAGTTGTCGAACTCGAGCGCGGCGACCCCGGCATCGAAGGTGACCGGTACCCCGAAGATGGCGTCGTAGCTCTTCGCGAGCGCCGAATCCGGTGCCGGATAGGGAAGTTCCATCGCGACCAGCCGGACCCGTCGGCCGATCAGCCAGGCTGCGAACCGGTGCATCAGCATCAGCACGAAGTCGGTGAGCAGTCGGTCCGCTGCCCGCGCCGTCGCGGGCGGCAGTGTGCTCGACCGGGCGGGCATCCGCACCACCAGCCGGGTGGTCGACTCGCCCGTCTCCAGGTCCAGCGGCGGCAGTCCGGGCAGGGCGCGGATCACGTCGGACATCCGTTCGAGCGCGCTGCCGAGGTCCGGGGTGTGGATCAGTGCCAGGCACACCAGCTTGAACGTGCCCCGCGGCACGGGCGCCGCGCTGAGGCCGAACAGTTCGTCGTCGGTGAGTTGCCAGGCGGCCTGGGTGAAGCGGGTCAGCTGGTCCGGGGTGATGCGCGCCGACTGGTCGCGCAGTACCGACGCGGACACCCCGGCCGCGTCCAGCGGGAAGGCCATGTCGAACCCGCCGCCCGCGGCGACCTCAGCGGCGCGCCGGACGAAATCCGCGGGCACAGTGCGCGCGCTCATGACCCCGCGAGGCCGCGCAGTCGCTCGGCCGCCTCGGCGAGCACGTCGTCGCGTTTGCAGAAGGCGAAGCGCACCAGATGATTCCACGGCTCCTTGTGGTCGGCGAACACGCTGACCGGGACCGCCGCCACGCCGACCCGTTCCGGCAGGGACCGGCAGAACGCCAGCCCGTCGGTGGTGCCGAACGGGGTGATGTCCGCGCACACGAAGTAGGTCCCGCCGCTCGCGCGCACCCCGAAGCCCGCCTCGGCGAGTGCGGCGCCGAGCACGTCGCGCTTGCGCTGCAACGACTCCCGCAGCGAGACCACCCAGTCCTGCTCGTGCCGCAGTGCGTGCGCGACCGCCGGCTGGAACGGCCCGCCCGCGACGAAGGACATGAACTGCTTGGCCGTGCGCACGGCGTCCACCAGTTCGGCCGGCCCGCACACCCAGCCCGTCTTCCAGCCGGTGACGGCGAACGTCTTGGCCGCGCTCGAGACGGTGACGGTGCGCTCGGCCATCCCCGGGAGCGCGGCCAGCGGGGTGTGGCGGCGGCCGTCGAACACCAGGTGCTCGTACACCTCGTCGCTGAGCACCAGGAGGTCGTTCGAGGTCGCCACGTCCGCGATCGCGGCGAGTTCGGCGTCGGTCAGGACCGTGCCGGTCGGGTTGTGCGGGGTGTTGACCACCAGCATCCGGGTGTTCGGCCCGACCGCGGCGCGCAGCGCGTCCAGGTCCAGCGCGAAACCGTCGCCGTCCGCGACCAGTGGCACGGTGCGCCGGACGCCGCCCGCCAGGGCAACGGCGGCGGCGTAGGAGTCGTAGTACGGCTCGATCAGCACCACCTCCTGGCCCGGCTCGACCAGTCCGAGCAGGGTGGCGCTGATTGCCTCGGTGGCACCGACCGTGACGAGCACCTCGGTGTCCGGATCGTGGGCGATCCCGTAGCGGGCGGCGCGGTCTGCGGCGATCGCCTCGCGCAGCACCGGCATACCCGGCCCCGGCGGGTACTGGTTGAGGCCGTCCGCGATCGCGGCCCGTGCCACGTCGAGCATGGCGCGCGGTCCGTCGGTGTCCGGGAATCCCTGGCCGAGATTGATCGCGCCGGTGGCAGTCGCCAGTGCCGTCATCTCCGCGAAGATCGTGGAGCCGAAGGGCTGCAGGCGCGAGACCGTCTGCGAGTGGCGTGCTGCGGGCATCGTCACAGCTTAGGCGGCGTACGCCGGGCTGGGAAAACGCCTACTGTCACGTTTACCGGGGCTGTCTCGTCCAAGGGACAGGCGGCACCACGAGGACCGCCGTACTCGCGAACAGGAGAGCACCATGACTCGAATCTCACCCGTCGCCCCCAAGGATGCCGGCCTGCTGGTCAAGCTCGCCTACTGGTACGCGGGCCGTCAGTACGGTGAGGTGCCGGAGCCGTTCGCCGTACTGGCTCATCACCGCAAGCTGTTCGTGGCCTCCGCGCGGCACGAGATGGCCGCGGCGAAGGCCTCGACCGTGCTGCCCGCCAACGTCCGTGACATCGCGGTGTACCGGGTCGCCTCGACCGTCGGCTGCTCGTGGTGCGTGGACTTCGGGTCCATGCTGATGCGGCTCGAGGGCCTGGACGTGGACCGGCTGCAACAGATCGGCGACTACGAGAGTTCCCCCCTCTACAGCGACGACGAGCGCGCCGCGATCGCCTACGCCGACGCGATGACGGCCACCCCGACCGAGGTCACCGACGAGCAGGTCGCGGACCTGCAGCGCCGGTTCGGTGACGCGGGCGTCGTCGAACTCACCTACCAGATCTCGCTGGAGAACCAGCGGTCGCGGATGAACTCGGCACTCGGGATCGTCGACCAGGGCTTCAGCTCCGGTGACGCGTGCCGGGTGCCGTGGGCAGACCAGGCAGAGGCCGGTCGGGAAGCCGGACGCCGCTGAGCTTGTCCGGATTGGCGATGTCGTAGGCCGCGCAGACCTTCCCGTCGCGGACGGCGAATCCGCCGACCCGCGACGGGAAGCCCGGATGCGTCGCGTCCCCGGCGCAGCCGTGCGTGAAGATGCCGAGCTCGCCGTTGACCAGAACCGGCTCGGCCGACTGGAGTGCCTGCGCCCCATAACGATTCAACAGTCCGAGGAAGAAGCGGGCGAACTTGTCCGCGCCGTGGATCACGTTGACCGCCGTGCGGGTGGTGCCGTTCGCGTCGCCGACCACCACCGCATCGGGGTGCAGGGCGTCGAGGACCGCCTGCAGGTCGCCCGACGACATGGCCGTCATCAGCCGGCCCACCGCCTCGTCGTGTCCCGGGTCCGGTGCAGGGGGATGAGCCCCCGCCACGGTGCGGCGGGCCCGGGAGGCAAGCTGACGGCTGCTCGCGACCGAGGTGCCGAGGACCCCGGCGATCTCGTCGAAGGGGACGCCGAACCCGTCGTGCAGGACGAACGCGGTGCGCTGGTCCGCGCCGAGGGTGTCGAGCACGATCATCGCGGCCAGGCGCGAGTCCTCGCTGCGAACCACCTCGTCGAGCGGGTCGGCGGGTGCGAGCGATCCGAGCGGGGTGACGATCGGCTCCGGAAGCCATTGTCCCACATAGCTTTCCCGTCTGACGGCAGCGCTGCGCAGGTGGTCGAGGCAGATCCGGCCGACCACCGTGGTCAGCCAGCCGCGCAGGTCCCGGATGGCACCGGCGTCGGTCTCGCTCAGCCGCAGCCACGCCTCCTGCACGGCGTCCTCCGCGTCCGCCACGCTGCCGGTCAGTCGGTACCCGACTGCCAGGAGGTGGCTGCGGTGCGATTCGAAGCTCTCGGTGAGTTCGGCGACGGCCATGATTCGATCCTGCTACAGCAGGCGGCCCGTCGGCATCCCTGGGTAGGGTCGAATGATGCGATTCGGAATGTTCGTGCCGCAAGGCTGGCGACTTGACCTGGCGGGCATCGACCCTGTCGACCAGTGGGGCGTCATGAAGGGCGTGACCCTGCGCGCCGAGCAGGGGCCGTGGGAGTCGGCCTGGGTGTACGACCACTTCCACACCGTCCCCGCCCCGACCGAGGAGGCGACCCACGAGGCGTGGTCGCTGATGTCCGCCCTCGGCGCCGTCACCTCGACCATCCGGCTCGGCCAGATGTGCACGGCGGTCAGCTACCGCAACCCCGCCTACCTGGCGAAGGTCGCCGCCACCGCGGACCTGATCTCGGGTGGCCGGATCGAGATGGGTATCGGCGCGGGCTGGTACGAGCACGAGTGGCGCGCCTACGGATACGGCTTCCCGCCGCCCGGCGAGCGCCTGGCCCGACTGGACGAGGGTGTGCAGATCATGCGCCAGGCCTGGACCACCGGCTCGGCCACCCTCGACGGCAAGCACTACCAGGTGGACGGCGCGATCGTGCAGCCGAAGCCGTTGCAGGACGGCGGTATTCCGATCTGGATCGCCGGCGGAGGCGAGAAGGTCACGCTGAGGATCGCCGCCAAGTACGCCCAGTACACCAACTTCGACGGCACCCCGGACGTGTTCGCTCGCAAGTCTGCACTGCTGCGGGAGCACTGCGCGAACGTCGGTACCGACTTCGACGCGATCGTGCGGTCGGCCAACTTCAACGTGGCGATCGGTGTCACCGAGGCCGACGTCGAGGCCAGGCTCGCGCAGACCGAGGCCAGGATTGCCCGGTACGTGGGGGAGGACCTCGCCGAGGCCTCGATGGCGGCCTTCCGGGGCATGCCCGCGGTGGGCACGCCTGAGCAGATCGTCGAGAAGCTCACCGGACTGCGCGACCAGGGACTCGGCTACGCGATCTGCTACTTCCCGGAGGCGGCCTACGACACCACCGGGATCGAACTGTTCGAGCGTGAGGTGATTCCTGCGCTCGCCGGATAGGAGGGTGTGATGTTCGTACGAGAGCTGTCCAGCCAGGGTCTGTGCCTGACACCGCCGACCGTCGACGACGTCGAGTCGATCACCCGGTGCTGTCGGGACGAGGAGATCGGGGAGTGGACCACCCTCCCGAAGCCCTACGGGCTGAAGGACGCCGAGCGGTTCGTGTCGACCGTGGTGCCGTCCGGCTGGGCCGATCGCAGTCCGACCTGGGCGTTGCGACACACCCCTCGCGGCCCCGTGGTGGGAATGATCGGGCTCGGCGCACTCGACGACTCGGCCTCCGAGCTCGGGTTCTGGCTCGACCCCGCCGTCCGCGGGCGAGGGCTGATGAGTGCGGCGGTGAACCTGGTGTGCGACTTCGGGTTCGAACCGGACGGACTTGCGCTCGAGAGAATCGAGTGGCGCGCCTTCGTCGGCAACACGGACTCGGCCGTGGTCGCGCGCCGGGTGGGCTTTCGGTTCGAGGGCACGCGTCGTGCCGGCGGGTTGCAGCGTGGGCGCCGACGGGACGAGTGGGTCGCGGGGCTGCTCTACGCCGATCCGCGGGAGCCCGCCGAGGACTGGCCCCGGATCGACTAGCGCAGGTTGTCGGGCAGGTCGGCGGCCGCGATCGGGATCTGCTGGTTCTCCGCGCGCGGGACGTCCTCGGCCAGCGGGATCGATTTCGCCAGCAGCTTCCACTCGGCGCCACTGATCTGCTCGGCCGCCCGGCGAAGCACCTTCGGGTCGCGGGTGCCCCACGCGATCGGCATCGGGCTGACCATCTGCCAGGTGTCGGAGGCGGACTTGGTGCTGCGATCCGAGAGCACCGAGATCGACGGCACCCGCTCACCGACATGGGTGAGCGAATGCCCCGGCAGGGTGCGGATGTTGCGCGTGACCAGCGCGTAGTGCGGGCGGTCCGCGGACGGCTTCGCCGTGTTCACCAGCGCCAGCAGCGTCGCGCCGCGCGGCCGCGGCACCGCGACCACGGCCGGCACCAACTCGCCCTTGGCGTACAGGGCCTCGATCGACCCGACCTTGCGCGGCGCCCAGTACGCCATCCACAGGGAGGTCAGCGCGATCAGCGCGATCACCACGCCGACGATGTACGACCAGGGGTGCGCGAGGGTGAACAGCCACACCGCCAGCGCCGCGAAGAGCAGCGCGGTGATGATCGACGACCACCGCAGCCTGCGGACGTCGCCGAGCGTCTCGTTGACGGACTTGGCGTGGGCATGGTCTACGGGGAACTCGAAGCTGCGCACGGTCCTATTTCTACCCGATGACTGGGCCTATCCGATCGCCGGTCCGAGCAGGTCGTCCGCATCGGTGATCCGGTACGCGTAGCCCTGCTCGGCGAGGAATCGCTGACGGTGCGCGGCGTACTCGGCGTCGAGGGTGTCGCGCGCGACCACCGAGTAGAAGTGCGCCTGCCCGCCGTCGTGCTTGGGACGCAGCAGGCGGCCGAGCCGCTGGGCCTCCTCCTGGCGGGAACCGAACGTGCCCGACACCTGCACCGCCACCGACGCCTCGGGGAGGTCGATGGAGAAGTTCGCGACCTTGCTCACCACCAGTGTCTGGATCTCGCCGCGGCGGAACGCGTCGAACAGCTCCTCGCGCTCCTTGTTCTTCGTCGAGCCCTTGATGACCGGGGCGCCCAGCGCCTCGCCCAGTTCGTCGAGTTGGTCGAGGTACGCGCCGATGACCAGGGTCGGGGAATCCGGATGCTTCGCGAGGATGGATTTCACCACCGCGATCTTCGTGTGTGCCGTCGAGCACAGCTTGTACCGTTCCTCCGGCTCGGCGGTCGCGTACGCCATCCGCTCGGCGTCGGTCATCGTCACCCGCACCTCGATGCATTCGGCCGGGGCGATCCAGCCCTGCGCCTCGATGTCCTTCCACGGTGCGTCGTACCGCTTGGGCCCGATCAGCGAGAACACGTCGCCCTCGCGGCCGTCCTCCCGGACCAGCGTCGCGGTCAGCCCGAGGCGGCGTCGCGACTGCAGGTCCGCGGTCATCCGGAACACCGGCGCCGGGAGCAGGTGCACCTCGTCGTAGATCACCAGACCCCAGTCGCGGGAGTCGAACAGTTCCAGGTGCTTGTACTCACCCTTGGTGCGGCGGGTGATCACCTGGTACGTGGCGATCGTCACCGGGCGGATCTCCTTGCGCTCACCCGAGTACTCGCCGATCTCGTCCTCGGTCAGCGAGGTCCGCGCGATCAGCTCGCGCTTCCACTGCCTGCCCGCGACGGTGTTGGTGACGAGGATCAGGGTCGTCGCCTTGGCCTTGGCCATCGCCGCGGCGCCGACCATCGTCTTGCCCGCGCCGCACGGCAGCACCACCACGCCGGAGCCGCCCGCCCAGAAGGAGTCCGCGGCCATCTCCTGGTAGTCACGCAGCTGCCAGTGGCCCTCCTCGAAGGCGAGGTCGATCGGGTGGGCCTCGCCGTCCACGTACCCGGCGAGGTCCTCGGCGGGCCAGCCGATCTTGAGCAGCATCTGCTTGAGGTGGCCTCGCTCGGACGGGTGCACGATCACCGTGTCCTCGTCGACCTTCGCGCCGAGCATGGGTGCAATCTTCTTGTGCCGCATCACCTCGGTGAGCACCGCGCGGTCCAGGCTGACCAGGGTGAGCCCGTGGGCCGGGTTCTTGACCAACTGCAGCCGGCCGTAGCGGGCCATGGTGTCGACGATGTCCACCAGCAGCGGCTGCGGGACCGCGAACCGGGAGTAGGTGACCAGCGCGTCGACCACCTGCTCGGCGTCGTGCCCGGCGGCGCGCGCGTTCCACAGCGCCAGCGGCGTTACCCGGTAGGTGTGCACGTGCTCCGGTGCGCGCTCGAGTTCGGCGAACGGCGCGATGGCCTGTCGTGCCTGTCCGGCCAGCTCGTGGTCGACCTCCAGCAGCAGGGTCTTGTCGGACTGGACGATCAGCGGTCCATCGGTCACGTGCGCCTCCTAGCGATGACAACCACTCCATTGTCCACACTTCGTGGGCGGAGCGGTCGCGGCCGAGGAGGACGGCCCGGCAACGGCACAGACGTGCCGCGCCGGTCGGGGCCGCCGGGTTACCCACGAAATTGGCAGGACTGCCCGACGAAACGGGAAATCCTGCCAATTCGTGTGACCTATCGACGCGCCGTCAGATCTTTCTTCGCATCCATGACCTGAACGAGCGCCTCGGAAATTCCGGACCGATATCCCGCGTCGCGTTCGAAATGCCCGTCGATGGTGTCGAGTTCATTTTCGAGTTTGTCCTCGATTCGATCCAGCGTCAACAGCGCACGTTTCACGGAGAATCCTTCTGTCTTTCGCTGCGGGGAGTATTCGGGAATCCCGATCGAAGGAACGCTCCCCGGCCATCTGCGCGAACCACTGGTGGAGCAGATCTGCTGGCCGCGGGTCCGGTGACGCGATCGCGCTGGGGTGCATAGTGGACGAGCGGAGTGCGTCGAGGATCAGTGGCGTTTCCGCCTGCGGATCAACTCGCCGGATTCCACCGCCCGATCCCTCTTTTCTGCACGCCTTTCCTTCAATGACTGTGCAGGTTTCTTGAGGCTCTTGCCCGGTTTCTTGTCTGCCATTGTCGCTCCTGAGTTCGAAGTGGCAATCACTGGCCCAGACCATACGTCATTCCGCAGGAAATGCCAGTCGCGCTGGTCAAAACATTGTTGGCGCAGTATTTTGCGCTCAGTCGACGAGCGCGACGCTGATCACCCGATGCAGTGTGAAGCGCCGGATCGCGCCGGTCGCCGGGTCGAACGCGTCGAGTTGGCCCCCGCCGACACTGACCGGGTCGACGATCCGTTCCGACGCCACGCCCTGCGCGTCCACGTAGCCGATCCGCACGCTGCGCTTGACCCGAGCTGCCAGTTGCAGCAGCGCCATCGTCGCGGCGCTGCTGGCCCGGCTGCCGTCCGACCGGACACCGCCGCCGCGGGGGACCGCCGCGGCGCGTTCGCCCGCCCGCAGCGCCCGCACGAGGTTCGTCAGCTGCTCCTCGCTCGGTGTGGCGGGACTGCGCACCGGGCGCGCCCGACGCTTCGAGACCCGGGCACCGCGCGGGCGCAGGTCAACGATCGAGCCGGAGGAGTCCTCGCCCGCGGGTGCGAAACCCGCTGCCCGCAGCTGCTCGAGCACCTCGGCCAGTGCGGCCTGCGAGATCGCGACGGTCGGGGCCAGCGCCCGCAAGGCCAGACGTTCCGCGACCGGGGAGGAGACCACCTCCGCGAGCAGGGCCGGGTCCTCGCACCGTACGAACGACGACGCCATGCCGGCGCGCAGCCGACCGTGCCGACGGGCGACGTCGTCGATCAGGTAGGTCAGGGCCTGCGGCACCGGTGTCCTCGAGTGATTCGCGAACAGGGACTGCAGTTCCGCCGCGCTCTGGCCGGCGTCCAGGGCCCGCCGCACGCTCGACTCGCCGATCCGGTACATCGTGGCCGCGCCCGCCGACTCGATGTCCGCGACCATCGTGATCTGCTCCTGCAGGTCGGGCACCAGCGGTCCCGGCGCGACGACGGTCAGGTCGGCCTGCACCAGCACGTAGTCGATGGGGGCGGGCAGGGCCGCGTTCATCTCCGCCAGCACCGACTCGGGTGGCGCGCCGTGCAGCAGGCTGCGGCCGGGGGAGGTCAGTGCGCCGCGTCCGACCAGCCCGACGGCGGTCGCCTCCGCGAGGGTGTGCTCGACGGCGCCCGCGCCCAGTCGGGCCGACCAGCGGGGTCGTCGCCAGGCCACCGCCGCCGCCACCTCGGCGACGGTCGCGCCGTGGCCGGTGCCCAACTCGGCGAGCAGTTCCAGCACGAATCGGCGGTCGCGCGGCGCTCCGGACGCGCGGACCTCCTCGGACAGCGCCGCGATCGGCTTGTCGTTGACGTCGCGCAGCCCGACCGACCAGGGTCGGCGCGGCATCTCGAGCCAGGCCTGCGCGATCGTCTGCCAGCGCTGCGCGGTGCTCGAGTTCAGCCAGGCGTCGGCGGCGACGGTCGGCGCCCAGTAGTCGTCGCCGGTGTCCGACGCGGGCAACGGGTCGGGTGCGCCGCTCGAGATCAGCCCGGCCGCCGCGAGCAGTTCGGCCAGCAGGCTCACCCTCGCCTCGTCGATGCCCGCGACCTTCGCCAGCCTGCGGGTCTCGCGCACTCCCAGTCCGCCCGCCTTGAGGGTCGGGGCGGGCTGGTCGCCGAGCGCCGCGATCAGGTCCTCGCTGTGCCGGACGAGTTCGAACGCCTCACCGGCCGCGGCCGCGTTGACGTCCGCGATCTTGTGCTTGCTCGCGCGGATCGGCGGAGGCGTCAGCGCCGTCGGGTCGGTGACGGTCTCGCCGCGCAGCGCCTGGCCCACCTGGTACGGCAGTTCGACGGTCTGGTCGTCGATCCAGTGCAGCAGTCCGAGTGCCAGCAGCCGCTGCACGGGCCGGTCGGGCGCGGTGCCGGGAGCGGCGTCCCGGGTACGGCCGATCGGCGAACTGGTCGCCAGCGTCTCGAGCAGGCGACGTTCGGCGTCCGTCAGGTGGCCGAGGGACGCCTCGATCTGGTCCGCGGTCATGGACTCGCCCGGCTGATCGACACGCCAGGTCACCGCGCCCGCCGCCGCGACCGCGACGTGCAGCACCTTGGCGCCCCACACGAGAGCCCGCTCTCGCAGCGCGCCCAGAGCCTTGTCCACCGCCCGGACCGGCGCCCGCCCGGCGAGGGCGTCGGTGAGCTGCTCGCGGCGCACGCCTACCTCCGCCGCCCGTTCGAGGGCCAGCAGTCCGAGCAACGTCAACTCGAGGACGTTGAGGTCGTCGGCGGCGCGCAGCACCGAGGCGCGCTGTTCCGCGCGGGCGGCGAGCACCGCCAGGTTGGCGGGCGGCGGGACCGCCAGGTCCGGGCGCAATCGCAGGAGCTCCGCCAGCTCGGCGTCGCTCCGCGCGGCCAGCCAGAGCGCCAAGCTCTCTGTCGCCGCGGCGGGGCCGCCAGGAGTGTCGGCGGCCGGGGCAGCACCTTCGGTGTCGGTCATCGCTCTTCAGATTAGATACCTGGGGTGGTCCAGGCGCGGCCTCGGTGTCAAAATGGCCTTGTGGCTAACAATTCGAGCAAGCAATACGTTGATCCAGGCTGGCCGGCGGCGGAGATCCAGGACGGCGACCACGCCGTCACGGAGCTCTCGTCGACGCGCTCCGGTGGGCTGTCCCCGTTCGGGGAGGACACCGAGTTCCCTCGCCCCGTGTCGGAACTGCCGTACGCACACCCGCACACCGTCATCAACCGCTGACGGCCGCGCACACGGAAAAGGCCCCGCACCTCGAAGGTGCGGGGCCTTTTCCGTGTAACTGTTGCTGTCAGTGGGGCAGCAGGGCGGAGTTCGCCTTGAGGAACTCGATCACCTGCGGGTTCAGCTTCGCCTGCTCGTAGAGCGCCTCGATCTGCGGATCGATGGCAACGTGGGACTTCACGGTCGCGAGGGTGCTGTCCAGCGACTCGAGCACGTCGGCGGTGCCGTTGGTGGTCGGGACGCTGGTCACGGCGGGGGTCTTGGTGGGCGCGGGAGCCGGCGCCGGGGTGGCGGCGGGCGCGGTGCGCGGGGTGGAGCCGCTGGTCAGGCCGAGGCTGGCGGAGCAGGACGGCCAGGCGCCCCAACCCTGCGAGGCGAGGACCTTCTCGGCGACGGCGATCTGCTGCTCCCGGCTGGCCTGGTTGGCGGTCGCGGCGTACTGCCCGCCACCGTGCGAGGTCCAGGTGCTGGGCGAGAACTGCAGGCCGCCCTGGAAGCCGTTGCCGGTGTTGATGCCCCAGTTGCCGCCGGCCTCACACTGCGCGAGCCGGTCCCAGTCGGAGTCGGGAGCTGCATTGGCGGGGGCCGCGAAGGCCGCACCCGCTGCGCCGAAGACTGCGGTGGTGACGACGACCTTGGCGGCAGTCTTGCGCGTGTTCGTCGGTTTGCGATGGCGTCCAGCGGTCATGGTGGTTCCTCTCCGCACGCGCCTGCGAGGTCAGCTGTCGGGTTCGGGCTGAGAGGTCGCCCGGCCGTTATCGCGTCGTGATCGATGCGATTCCGGCTTCACCCCAAGGAAGGCCTGGTGCTTGCCTTCCGGTGTCCGCTGGGGACGTGGGTCCCCCGTCCTCGTCCCTGGGTAATTCGTGGGAATCCGTTCCGCGGGACAAGGTTTGGCGCGGCGGTCCGGATCGGCCGAAGTTCCGGCCGCACATGACCGTACGTGGCCGAACGCGGTGAGTCATCTCCTGTGGAATTTTCGGGATCTTCGGCGTTTCGCCCGAGTTTTTCGATGTTTTTGCAGGTCAGGCGACCGGTGTCGGCCCGAGACCCTCCCGTGATCCCACCGTGATGTGAGGCAGATCACAGGACGTCTGGGGGCTGACCTCGGGTTCCTCGACGCGCCGTCGGGCGAGTGTCGCGACCACGGTGACCGCGGTCACGACGAAGAGCAACGGGTACACCGCAGCGAAGACCGGGACGAGCGCGGTGGGCGCCGGAATCATGAACAGTCCGACCGCCCACACCCCGTCCGGGAACTGGTGCGCCCAGCACAGCAGCGGCGCAGCGAGGGCCACCGGCAGGGCGAAGGCGACCGCCCGCGACGAGCGGAATGCGCGGTCGATCGCCAGAATGATCAGGGGCACGAACCACACCCAGTGGTGGCCCCAGGAGAACGGGGAGACCGCGCACGCGGTCAGGCCGCACATGGTGGTCGCGAGCAGGGCCTGGCCGTGTCGGTGCGCCAGGTGCACCGCCGACATGCCGAGGGCCGCCAGCACCGCCGCGACGGCCAGCCACAGCAGCCGCGGCGGTTCCGCCACGTGCAGCCAGCGGGCGATCACCCCGGCGGCGGACTGGTTCGCCGGCCACGCCGTCTCCCCGATCCGGGTCGACTGCCGGAGCGTGACGGTCCAGTAGGCCCAGGAGTCGGAGAAGATCACCGCGAAGCCGATCGCGACGGTGACGGCGAAGGTCGCGACGGCGGTCGCTGCCGCCCTCCACTGCCGGGTGACGACCAGTTGCACGATGAACAGTGCGGGCGTCAGTTTGATACCGGCGGTGAGCCCGACCGCGAAGCCGCGCAGCCTGCTGCCCTGCGGCCTGCCGAGGTCCCAGATCACCAGCAGCATCAACAGCAGGTTGATCTGGCCGAGCCAGATGGTTGTCCGCACTGGTTCGAGCCAGGTGAAGATCACCGTCAGCAGTGCGCTGACGACGTACAACGTGCGGTCAGGTCGGTACCCGAGCTGACGCCAGCACAACACCACCACGAGATAGAGGAACGCGAAGTTCGCGATGTAGCCGAGCAGGCTGGTCATGTCGGGGGAGAAGGCCCGCAACGGCGCGAACAGGATCGCGGAGAACGGCGGGTAGGTGAACCACATGCCGCCGTGCAGTGCGTGGTCGTAGAGGCCGGCGTCGGTCCACACGGTGGCGCCGCCACTGCGGTAGACCAGCAGGTCGAGGCCGTTGCGGAACAGGCCCCACAGCGGGTAGCCGAGCGGTACCACCCGGTCGTGCGCGACGACCACCGTGCCGGCGAGGGCCGCGAGGATCCCGACCAGCCAGGGGGTCGAGGGGAGCGCCCGCCCCGCGACCGGGACGGTGCGGGGCGTGGTGCTCACGAGCCGTAGCTCGCCGGGTAGCTCGGTGTCGAGCCGACGTCGACTATGTCCTTGCCGAGCGGCATCAGCGAGATCGGCACCATCTTCAGGTTCGCGATCGCCAGTGGGATACCGATGATGGTGATGGCCATCGCGACCGCGCTGACCACGTGGCCGATGGCCAGCCAGATTCCACACAGGACCAGCCAGATCACATTGCCGATCAGGGAGCCCAGGCCGGAGGTCGGCTTGCTGACCACCGTCTTGCCGAACGGCCACAGTGCGTACACGCCGATCCGGAACGAGGCGATGCCGAATGGGATGGTGATGATCAGGATGCAGCAGATCACCCCGGCCACGAAGTAGCCGAGTGCGAGCCAGAGGCCTCCGAAGATCAGCCAGATGATGTTGAGCAGAATCCTCATCATTCGTCCCTTCGTCGGACGCGCCGTCCGGACTGCAGCGCGGACACGATGCCGAGCAGGAATCCGAGCGGACACGCGAGGGCCAGCAGGTACAGGCCGAGGCCCGGTTCGTGGCCGGTGGCGTAGACCACGAAGATCGCGACGATGGCGGCGATGCCGAGTGCGAAGAGGACGAGCGCGACGCGGAGGGTCACGGCGCCGCGGGGGGACGATTCACTGGCCACCGCTCAACGTTATCCCCTGAAATCCCCGGTGCCCCCCAGGGGCACGCGGGGGTAGACTGCGGATGTCGCGTCTCACACACGGTGGGGCGCGTTCCTTTATGTGGATGAGCAGGTGAACACAGTGCCTACCGGCAAGGTGAAGTGGTACGACGTTGAAAAGGGCTTCGGCTTCCTCGCCCAGGAAGAGGGTGAGGACGTCTACGTCCGGTCGTCTGCGCTGCCCGCGGGTGTCGAGGGACTGAAGGCCGGTCAGCGCGTCGAGTTCGGGATGGCCGCGGGCCGCCGCGGGCCGCAGGCGCTGAGCCTGAAGGTGCTCGACCCGGCTCCGACGCTTCGTCAGAGCGGCGGCGGCAGTCGCACCGCCGACGCCGCCCGCAAGCACACCCCCGACGAGCTGCACGGCATGGTCGAGGACATGATCACGCTGCTCGAGGCCAAGGTGCAGCCCGACCTGCGTCGGGGCAAGTACCCGGACCGCAAGACCGCGCAGCGGATCTCAGAGGTCGTGCGCGCTGTGGCCCGGGAACTCGACAGCTAGAACGTCTGGACCGCCCACACCGGTGCGAGGCCGCCGTCGGTCGGCAGCTGGATGACGACGCCCAGGAGCTGCTCGTCCTTGCCGGACGGCACCGTCACGGCGGCCGCCTCGCCCGGGGTGTAGTCGCGGTACCCGTTGAACACCTCACCGGTCTTCGGGTTGCCGATCTGCACATTCAGCCGCCAGTCGGAGTTCGACACGTCCTTGGGCAGTGACAGCTGCAGCGGCTGCCCCTCGGGAACGCTGAGGTTCGCGACCTCGAGCCCCGCGCACGCGAGGTTCGCGTCGCACACGCCCGCGTGTACGTCGACGGACTTGTAGTGCGCGTACGCGGTGACCGTCGGCAGGGTCTCCGGGGCGTCGTGGACGAGCACGGTGACCACGGCGGCGAGGCCACCGGCGGCCACCAGTGCGACCACCGAGAGTGCTGCGATGGTCTTCTTCGTCCGGGCTTGCAGAGTCATCGGTTTCCGTTTCTTGTTGTCAGTCGGCGCTGGAGACCGGTTCCGGGATCTCCTGGTTGGCGACGTCGGGGCGTTTGCCGCCGAGTCCGGGGAGCAAGGTCGAACCCCGGTAGCTGAGGACGGTCTGGATCAGACCGAGGACGAGCACTACCGACACCACAGTGAAACCGATCCAGTACTGGGTGGGCAGCATTACGCCGAGTGCGCCGCCGACGACCCAGCTCAGCTGTAGCACCGTCTCCGAACGTCCGAAGCCGGACGCGATGGACTCCTCCGGCAGGTCGTCCTGCAGCGAGGCGTCGAGGGAGACCTTCGCCAGCGCGCTCGCCGCGGAGGCGACAAGTGTGGCGAGTGCGGCGGTGAGCAGGCTGTCGGTGAACGCCGCGATGATCGCGACCGCGGTGACCGCGATCGTGCACCGCAACACCACGACCGTCGGTTTGCCGAGCTTGAGCCGGGCGCCGGTGGCGTTGCCGGCGAAGTTGCCGATGCCCGCGGCCGCGCCGACGAGGGCGAGCATCGCGGCCTGCTCGAGCGGGGCGTGCTCGGTGCGCGACTTCGCCACGAACGCGATGTAGAGGGTGAGGAATCCGGTGAGCACCCGGATCGTGCTGTTGCCCCACAGTCCGGTGATGACCGCGCGGCCCAGCGGCTGGCGCCGCTTGCTCGCCTTGACGGTGTCCTTGTGTTCGCGGTCGATGACCTGGGTGTCGGCGTTGTCACCGTGGTAGTGCAGGGTGGCGGGCACCTCGCCCTCGGTGACCTCGACCCAGGCCGGGATGCGCATGCTGAGGTAGGCGCCGAGCACGGTGACCACCGCGGTGAACCACAGGACACCGGTCGATCCAGCGACGAACGCGATCAGGCCGGCCACCGCACCCGCGCCGATGGTCCCGCCGATCAGCCCGAACACGGTCAAGCGGGAGTTGGTGCGCACCAGGTCGATCTCCGGTGGCAGCACGCGCGGGGTGACGGCGCTCTTGAGCACCGAGAACGACTTGCTGAGCACCAACATGCCGAGCGCGCAGGGATAGAGCGCCCAGCTGTCGAAGTTGAAGACCAACAGAACCGCGAGCACGGTGCGCAGCGCGAAGGAGGAGGCCAGTGCGATTCGCCGACCGCGCTGCAGTCGGTCGAGGGCCGGGCCGATCAGCGGTGCGATCACCGCGAACGGCGCGATGGTGATGAGCAGGTACAGCGCGACCTTGGTCTTGTCCTCCCCGGTGGCGGCCGAGAAGAAGAGGGTGTTGGCCAGGGCGACGGCGACCGCGGCGTCGGTGGCGAAGTTCGCCATCACCGCGTACGTGAGGGCCGTCAGGCCGGACTTGTCGGCGCCATCCGCCTTGGCGGCCCGGTGGAAGGTGGCGATGCCCTTGTTGGTCAGTTCCCGGCTCCGCATGGCAGCCACTCGGGCGACGGTGAGTTTGCGGGGGATCGGCGGAGGCTTGGGCGCGTTCGGCTGCCGGATCTGCTCGGTCGCGGGCTCCTCCCGCTGCGTGTTGTCGACCGGGTGCAGCGGGGGCAGCGGCTGACGGCGGCCGGACACGCGCCGCGTCGGCGGATAGTTCGCGTAGCCGGGGTGAGTCTCGCCGCGACCGCGGTCGCCGGAGTTCCGACTCCCATTGGGGTCGTAGGGCTCGCGAGGTCCGGTCACCCCCCAATTCTGTCCTAGAACCCGGACGAAGGACCACACGCCCCGCGGGTAATCGGGATCAGGAGACGAAGCGCACCTCGAACAGCTTCGGGTAGTACTTGCCGGTGATCAGGAACCGGTCGGTACCCGGCACCTGCGCGATCCCGTTGAGCACGTCCACATTGCGCGACTCGGCCTCACTGAGCAGGCCTGATGCGTCGATCACTGCGGTGATCCGTCCGTCCGCCGGGTCGATCCGCACGATGTACGGGGTTCGCCACACGTTGGCGTACACCCTTCCGTCGCTTGCACATTCAAGTTCGTTGAGATTGTCCCGGGGCTTGCCGTCGAGGGTGACGGCGACGCTGCCGAGGGGCGCGAAGGTGACCCGGTCACGAAAGGTGAGGGTGTCGCTGCCGTTGCTCATCACCAGGCGGTCGGGCTGCGCGCACAGGCCCCAGCCCTCGCCCTCGAATCGGGCCCGGGACCGCTCCGCGAGGGTGCCGCGGTCGCGGGCCAGGGCCACCCCGTCCTGCCAGGTCAGTTGCCAGACGGTGTCCCCGGCCACGGTGACACCCTCGCCGAACATGCCGTCCGGTACCGGGACTCGAGTCCGCTCGATGCCTGACGCGAGGTCGCGCGCGCTCAGGTACGACTGCCCACTCAGTCCGGTGCCCTCGAGCAGTTCGCCGTCCGAGACCTCGAGTCCCTCGGTGAAGGCGGTCGGGTCGTGCGGGTGCGTCGCGACCACCTCGACCCGCAGTCGGTCGACGCCGACGCCGTCGGCCGGGGTGGTGCCGCGGGCGCATCCGGTGGCGGCGGTGAGCGCCAGCGCGGCGACGACGACGGTCCGGAGGAGTGACATCAGGCCAGCATGACAGCCCGACCTGCCCCGCATTTGCTGCGATACGGCAAAATGAGGGTGTGAGTGCCCAGTCTGCCCCCGAGCTTGCCCATGTGCGCCCCCTGCTGGCCGATGCCGTGGGGTTGGCGCGGCAGGCGCTGACCGACCTCGGTGAGGGTGAGGTCGGCACGCATCTCGGCGTCACCTACGAGGACGAGTGCTCGGCCACGCATCGCTTCGCCGCGACGCTGCCCGGCTACCGCGGCTGGCAGTGGGCGGTGGTCCTGGCGGCGGCGCCCGACAGTGACCGGGTCACGGTGAGCGAGCTGGCGCTGCTGCCCGGCCCCGACGCGCTGATCGCACCGGACTGGCTGCCCTGGGACGAGAGGGTCCGCGCCGGCGACCTCGGTCCCGGTGACCTGTTGGCCCCGCGCGCCGCCGATCCGCGGCTGGTGCCCGGCTACGTGGCCAGCGGCGACCCCGAGGTCGACGAGCTGGCACGGGAAGTCGGCCTCGGGCGCAAGCAGGTCCTGAGCCTCGAGGGTCGACTCGACGCCGCCGAGCGGTGGCACGACGGCGACTACGGCCCGGACTCGGAGATGGCGAAGGCCGCGCCGTCGATCTGCTCGCTGTGCGGGTTCTACCTTCCGCTGGCGGGCTCGATGCGCGCCGCGTTCGGGGTGTGTGGCAACGAGATGGCCGCGGACGGCCACGTGGTGCATGCCGAGTACGGCTGCGGCGCGCACTCGGACACCGAGTTGCCGACCGGCGCCGGGAGCCCGCAGTTCGACGCCTACGACGACGGTGCGGTGGAAGTGGTCGTGCTCCCCGAGCCCGAGGCGACCCCGGCCGAGCCGATCTCGGAGCCCGAGGCGACTGCCGAACCGGCGGCCGTCGAGCCCGAGGTGACCGTCGAGCCCGAGGTCACCGAGATTCCGGCGGCTCCGGCATCGACGGACTGACCGCGCCGGACCCCTTCGGCGCGGACGCGCTGCGGGCCGCCACGCTGCTGGCCTGGACGTCTTCGCCGACCCGGCTCCGCGAGGACGCGGCGACCGAGGCGGACCTGGTCCGCGGCGGCTACCGCGACCGGCTCGGTACCGAACTGGCGCAGAACGCCGCGGACGCGGCGGCCCGGTCGGGTGTGCCCGGCCGGCTGCAGATCTGGCTCGACGGCTCCGACCTCCACGTCGCGAATGTCGGTGCGCCCCTGGACGAGACCGGCGTGCAGGCACTGTCTGCGCTGCGGGTCTCCGGGAAGGGTGACACCGGCGTCGGTCGATTCGGCGTCGGCTTCACCGCTGTCCTCGCCGTGAGCGAGGAGATCGACCTGCGCTCGACCACCGGCTCGATCACCTTCTCCGCCACCCGAACCCGGGACGAACTCGACGCCGCGGGCCTGGCCGTGCCGGAACACGGCGTGCCGGTGCTGCGGCTCGTCTGGCCGAACGACCTTCCGGCCTGCGAGGGTTTCGACTCCGAGGTGGTGCTCGGGCTCCGTCCCGGCGTGGACGGCGCCCGACTGCTCGACGAGCTCGCCGACGACGCGGCCGACCTCTTGCTGGAACTTCCTGCGCTGCAGTCGATCCGGGTATCGGATCGGGAGTTCGTGCGCGCCGAGCGGCCGCTCGGAGACGGGCCGCTGACCGTCGTCGAGATCGACGGTCGCACGTGGTGGCAGTGCCGGGCTGCCTCGGCGCGCTGGCTGGTTCCGGTCGACGGCGGCAGGGTGCGCCCGGTCGAGGCCGATGTCCTGCGTGCGCCGACCCGGTCGGACGAGCAGTTGTCGCTGCCCGCGATCGTTGTCGCGGATACCGAGTTGCAGCCCGACCGCCGGCGCGTCATGCCCGGCGCCGCGGTGGCGCACCTGGCCGACGGGTACGTGAATTTCGTTGCTGCCCTTCCTGTCTCGCAGCGGCTGAAGTTGGTGCCGGTGCCGGGATTCGCTCGCGGCGAGGTCGACGAACAGCTGCGGGAGTCGGTGCTCCGCGAGCTGACGAACGGCAGGTGGCTGCCCGGCGTCGGCGACGCGATGCTGACTCCGCGTGAGGCGACCGTGCTGCCCGGACTCACCGCCGACTTGGCAGCCTTGCTGGCGGACGCGGTGCCCGGACTGGTGGTCCCCGAGCTGTCCGGCGCCGGCAGCGCACAGGCGTTGTCCGCGGTGGGTGCGCACCGCATCGGTCTGGCCCGACTGGCGGAGCTGCTGTCCGGGTTGCATCGCGAACCCGAGTGGTGGGGAAGGCTGTACCAGGAACTCGAGCCGCTCGTGGTGGACGCGCTGGCGGTCGAGGAGCTGGCCGCGGTGCCGGTGCCGCTTGCCGACGGCCGCACCGTGACCGGCCCGCGGACCACGGTTCTCGGTCGGGACGACCTCGGTGTCGCGGGCCGCGGGGTCGACTGGATCCGGCTGGTGCACCCGGACGCCGCGCATCCGCTGCTCGCCCGGCTCGGCGCCGGCACGGTCGGCCCCGGCGACGTTCTCGCGGACCCCGCACTGCGAGCGCGCATCGAGGACGTCGACTACGGGGATCCGTTCGCGGCAACCGAACTCGCGGACGCGGTGCTGCCACTGGTCGCGGCTGTGGACGGCCGCGGGGACCTGCCGAGCTGGCTCGGGGAGCTGCCGTTGCCCGACGCAGACGGGGAGCTGCGGGCCGCGGACGAGCTGCTGCTGCCCCACGCCCCGCTGGCGTCCGTGCTGACGGCGGACTCGCCGTTCGGGGAGGTCGCGGCGCACGTGGTCGAGCGGCACGGCGACGACGCGCTCCGGGCGCTCGGTGTCGGCTGGTCGTTCGCGGTGCTGCGCGCCGAGCTTCCCACCGGGCCCGAACACGACCTCGACGACGAGCCCGCGTGGTGGGCGACGCTGACCACGGATCCCGAGGTGCTCGTCGCCGTCCGAGACCTGGACCTGGTGGACCAGGACCGGTGGCCCGCAGCCCTCTCGTTGCTGGCCGCCGAGCCCGACACGGCGGCGCTGCTGGCCGACCGTGACGGCTACACGGCGTGGTGGCTGCGTGCGCACGCCCACGTGCACGGCGAGCCGCTCGGCTCACTGCGCGGGCCGGACGATCGCACCTTCGAGGGACTGCTCGACGTGCTCGACCACCCCGACGCCGCGGTCCTGTCCGGGGCGCTCGCCGCGGACCGAGTGGACGGGACCGCGCTCGCGGGGCTGCTGCTCGACCGGCTGGCCGACCCCGAGCGGGAGCCGAGTCCGGCCGTGATCGCCCGGACGCACCGATTGCTCGGGGCGGCGACCGCTGCCGACGCCATCGACCTCGACGAGCTGTCGCCGCCGCCGCGCGTCCGTACTGTCTCGGGCGTGCTGGCAGATCCCGCCGCGGCGGTGGTCCTCGACCGGCCGTGGTTCGCCGCGGCGGTCCCGCCCGAGCTGCTGGTGGTCGGGGACCTGCCGACCGCCCCTGCGCTCGCCGAGCTGCTGGACCTGGCGCCCGCATCCGAGGGGGTTCGCGGCGAGGTGGTCGGAGCCGGCCGGGTCAGCGACTGGGATCGCGAGCCGGGCGCCGTGCTCGCGCACGTGGCGCTCGGGCGACCGTTGCCGCGCGGGGTGATGGTCGTGCACGACCGGTTGCTGGTGCGGCTGTCCGGCGCGGTGGAGCGGGAGGTCGAGCTGCCGTGGTGGGTGGACGGTTCCGGTCACACCCACGTGGCGGAGTACGGGTACTTCCTAGGAGTGGAGGCGCCGGGTGTGGATTGACCAGAGTGTCCTCGACGCCATGCTCCGGATCCGCACACCGTGGCTCACGGACGTGGTCACGGTGGTCACCGATCTCGGCGGCACGCTGGTCTCGTGGGTGATCACGGCGGCCGTGGCCGTGGCGCTGTTGGTGCGACGGCATCCGCGCGAGGCGGAACTGGTGGTCGGGGCGATGCTCAGCGGGCTGCTGGTGATGAACGGGCTCAAACTGCTGTTCGGTCGCGAGCGACCACCGATTCCGGAGCGGTTGGTCGACGAGGCGACCCATTCGTTCCCGTCCGGGCACGCGATGATGTCGGCGATCCTGGTCTGTGTGGTGGGCGCGGCGCTGGTGCGGGTGCTCGGTCCCCGCGCGCGCAACCCGGTGATCTTCGGCCTGCTGGCGTTGTGGACGGTCGCGGTGGGGTTGTCCAGGGTGTATCTGGGCGCGCACTGGCTCACCGATGTGCTGGCGGGCTGGGTGTTCGGGGCCGTGTGGGCGGCGCTGTGGATCTGGGGCGTCTCGCGGTTCGGTTCGCGTGGCCGTAAATCTGGCGAAAGCGTTGCCGAATGACCTTGACTTCCTTATCCTGACCCAACCTGGACGTCTGTCCAGAATTCGGTTCAGGAGAAAAAGCCCATGGCGACGCGTAGTGTCCACCTGACTCGCACCGCGATCGCGATACTGGTCATCGCGCCGCTGGCGCTGCTCGGCTTCTACATGTGGGCTCTGTGGAACCCCGGCGACACAGTCTCGCGGATGCCCGTCGCCATCGTCAACGCCGACGCCGGCGCGGACCTCGACGGCACCAAGCTGCAGGCGGGCAACGATGTGGCGAAGGCCCTCATCGACGGCGGCGACGTGCAGTGGCACGAGGTGAGCCTCGCTGACGCCAAGGCCGGAGTCGAGGATGGGCGTTACTACTTCTCGGTCGTGATCCCGGAGGGCTTCAGCCGCGACATCGCGAGCGCCGCGAGCGGGAAGGGCCAGAAGGCTCAGCTCGACGTCGTCTACAACGACCACAACAGCCTCGTGGCCACCCCCGTCGGTGAGAGCGTGATGGCGCAGGTGCGCTCGGCGGTCTCGGAATCCATCGGCGAGCAGTCGGTGGACCAGGTGCTCGTCGGCCTCGGAGACGCCGGCACCGGCTTCAACGACGCGGCGAACGGCGCGAAGCAGCTCGCCGACGGCGCAGGTGAGGCGCTCGCGGGTACGAAGGAACTCGCCAGTGGCAGCGTGGAGCTCTCCACCGGCCTGACGCAGGCGCACACCGGCAGCGTCGAGCTCGCGAACGGCACCGGCCAGTTGGCGTCCGGCGCCGACGACGCGGCGCGTGGCGCGGGCGACCTGCACAACGGCATGGGCCAGCTCGTGGCCGGCGCCGACCAGCTGGGGGCGGGCGCTACCCAGATCAGTGATGTCATCGACACCGTGATCGGGCCGTTGGTGGACACGATGGTGGCCTCCGGCGTCCCGATGGGTACCGAGGACCTGCCCGGCCAGCTCAAGCAGCTGCGTGAGGGCGCCAAGCAGATAGCGCACGAGCTCTCCGATCCCAAGGCGGACTTCCGCGGCGGGCTCAATGCCGCGGCCGCGGGCTCGGGCGAGCTGTCCACCGGCCTCGGGCAGTTGTCCACGGGCGCGCACCAGGTCGACTCCGGAGCGCACGAACTCTCCACCGGGCTCGGTCAGCTCGACACTGGGGGCAGCCAGCTCAAAGCGGGGCTCGGCCAGCTCCAGGACGGCGTCGGCCAGCTCGGCGCGGGCAGCACCCAGCTCGCGACCGGACTCGCGGACGGCGCCAAGCAGGTGCCGCACTTCACTGCCGCCGAGCGCGAGACCACGGCGGGCCTGCTGTCCTCCCCGGTGGAGCTCAAGTCCGAGAACATCTATCCCGCAGTGGGATTCGGTCCCGGCGCGGTCCCGGCGGTGATGTCGGTGCTGCTGTTCTTCTGCGGAATCCTCACCTGGTTCGTGGTGCGGCCACGCCGCGGCCCGGTCCGGCGCGTGCACGGGAGCATCCTGCGTGAGGGTCTGCGTCGATACCGGGTGCCTGCAGCGGTGACACTGGCCGCCGCCCTGGTGTTCTCGGTGGTCTCGTTGACCGTGGCGAAGGCGGACCCGCCGAGCGTGCTCGCGATGGTCGCCGTGATGGTGCTCATCGGGGCCGCCGCGGTAGCGACCGCCCGACTGTTCACCGTCGTGTTCGGTCCGGTCAACGGCACCTTCGTAGGGCTGGGTGCGCTGATGATCCAGGTCTTCGCGTTCGGCGGGGTGTACCCGATCCAGCAGATGCCCGCGCCGCTGCGCTGGCTGCACGAGCTGATGCCGCTGACCTACGCGCAGAATGCCCTGCGGATGGTGCTGGTCGGCTACTACGGGTCACGGTTCTGGCTTGCCATCGCGGTGCTGGCGGCACTGGTGGTCGGGTCGGTGTTGCTGACCGTCTGGTGGCGGCGCCGTCAGCGAGACGAGGTCGAGGCCGAGTTCGACGCGGACCCGGACACCGAGCGGATACCGGTGTTCAGCTGAGGCCGCGCTGCGCGGTCCGGCTGCCGCGCCGCGCCGCCGCGCGTTGGACGAGGAAGAGGGCGAAACCCGCCGCGCCGACCGCAAGGCCGGCGTAGCAGATCGGCACGGCGGAAGCCCACCGGTCGCCGGCGGCGAGCATCACGATCGTCGCCACCAACCAGGCGATCGTGCCGATGGCGACCACGGGCCGCGGATCGGTCAGCCGAGCAGGTAGGGGAGGTGCGGTGTGCGTCACGCGAGTAACGCTACCGCGGCTGGTGATTTAACCTCCGAAGTGCGACGCGCACCTTCGGCGATGGAGACATGAACGATATGGCTGGAACCTCGAAGCTCCTTGACAACTACTTCAAGATCACCGAACGCGGTTCGACACTGAGCAAAGAGGTGCGCGGCGGCCTCGTCACCTTCGTCGCGATGTCCTACATCGTGGTGCTCAACCCGCTGATCCTCGGCAGCTTCTCCGCCGACGACGCGGCCGCGAAGACGGACGTGCTCGGCAACATCCTTCCCGTGGCCCAGGTAGCAGCGGTGACCGCGCTCGTCGCGGGCGTGATGAGCATCGTCTTCGGCATCGTCGCGAACTATCCGTTCGGCATCGCCGCCGGACTGGGAATCAACGCCCTGCTCGCCGTGACCATCGCGCCCCAGGTCACCTGGCCGGAGGCGATGGGTCTGGTGGTCATCGACGGCATCATCATTGTGGTGCTTGCCATCTCGGGCTTCCGGACCGCGGTGTTCAACGCCATCCCGGATGCGCTCAAGTCGGCCATCGCGGCAGGCATCGGCATGTTCATCGCGTTCATCGGTTTCGTCGACGCGGGCTTCGTCCGGCGGATCCCCGACGTCGCCGGCACCACCGTCCCGGTCGGTCTCGGCATCGGCGGCTCCATCGCGTCGTTGCCCACCGTCATCTTCGTGTTCGGTGTGCTGCTGATGGGAATTCTGGTGGCGCGCAAGGTCCGTGGCGGTCTGCTGATCGGCATCGTGGTCACCACCGCGCTGGCGATCGTTCTCGAAGCCGTCTTCCACGTCGGGGCGTCCAAGGGCGTGGATCCGAAGGGCTGGAACCTCAGCGTGCCGGTCCTGCCGGACGTCCTCGCGCAGCTGCCCGACCTCAGCCTGGTCGGCGACGTCAGCCTGTTCGGTGCCTTCACCCGGATCGGCGTCCTGGCCGCCAGCCTGCTGGTGTTCACCCTGGTGCTCGCCAACTTCTTCGACGCGATGGGCACGATGACCGGCCTCGGCAAGGAGGGCGGCCTCGCCGACGAGCACGGCAACCTGCCGGGCATCGGCAAGGCATTCGTGGTGGAGGGCGCCGGCGCGATCGTCGGCGGTGGCGCGTCGGCCTCGTCGAACACCGTCTTCGTGGAGTCCGCCTCGGGCATCGCCGAGGGCGCTCGCACCGGCCTCGCGAACGTCGTGACAGGCCTGCTGTTCCTGGCCGCGATGTTCCTGACCCCGTTGTACTCGGTGGTGCCGATCGAGGCGGCCGCCCCGGCTCTCGTGGTGGTCGGTGCGCTGATGATCGGGCAGGTCCGCGACATCGACTTCACCAAGTTCGACGTGGCGCTGCCGGCCTTCCTGACCATCGTCGTGATGCCGTTCACCTACTCGATCGCGAACGGCATCGGCGTCGGCTTCATCGCGTGGGTCGTCATCGGCGCCGCGAGCGGCAAGGCGAAGCAGATTCACCCGCTCCTGTGGGTGGTTGCGGCGCTGTTCGTGGCCTACTTTGCTGTCGGTCCTATAACTGACGCCATTACCTGAACCAGTTGTCACGCAGTGCCGTATCCTCCGTAGGTGACCTTGGATACCCGCTCACTTGCCAGCGATCTCTCCCTGGCGGTCGTGCGTCTGTCGCGACACCTTCGCGGTCGGCGTGCCGACTCCGCGGTGTCGCTGACCCAGCTGTCAGCAATCGCGAGCCTCGACGAGCACGGACCGATGACGCCGGGTGGACTCGCCGCACGCGAGCGGGTGCAGCCGCCGTCGATGACCCGGGTCATCGCGTCACTGGCCGAGGCCGGCATGGTGCTGCGGACCCCGCACCCGACCGACGGGCGTCAGATCATCGTCTCCCTCACCGATGCGGGACGGGCGCTGCTCGCCGACGAGACCTCCGCTCGCGAGCAGTGGATGACGGATCGCCTCGCGGGTCTGGACGACCAGCAGCAGGCCGTGTTGCGTCAGTCCATCGACATCATCGGCGGGATCGTCAACGACTCCGAGTAGGGCCGGCAGGGGCCGGGTCGCAGTGCGGCAAGATGGTCGCGTGGCTCACGTTATCGACATAGACGATCCGGCCGACCCGAGGCTCGACGACTTCCGCGACCTCAACTCCTCGGATCGCCGTCCCGACCTGCCCGACGGCAAGGGGTTGGTGATCGCCGAGGGAGTGCTGGTCGCGCAGCGACTGCTCGCCTCCCGGTTCGACCCGATCAGCCTGCTCGGGGTGGACCGCAGGCTCGGCGAACTCGCCGAGGACCTCGACGGGGTGGACGTGCCGTTCTACCGGACGACCGCCGACGTGATGGCGGAGGTCGTGGGGTTCCACCTCAACCGCGGCGTGCTGGCCGCCGCCCACCGCCCGCCGGAACTCGACCTGGACGGCGTGCTCGCGGGCGCTCGGACGGTCGCGGTGCTCGAGGGCGTCAACGATCACGAGAACATCGGTTCGATGTTCCGCAATGCGGCGGGTCTCGGGGTGGACGCGGTGCTCTTCGGTGGCGCCTGCGCCGACCCCCTCTACCGGCGGGCGGTCCGGGTGTCGATGGGACACGTGCTGCGGGTCCCGTTCGCTCGGGTTCCGGACTGGCCGCACGGCCTACAGTTGCTCAGGGACAAGGGTTTTCAGCTGATCTCCTTGACCCCGAACCCCTCGGCGATGACCCTCGCGGAGGCGATGACCGGGGACAAGGTGGCGTTGCTGCTCGGCGCGGAGGGGCCGGGACTGTCCGAGTACACGATGCGCAAGACCGATGTGCGGGCACGGATTCCGATGGCGCCCGGCACCGATTCGTTGAACGTGGCGACGGCGGCGGCGATGGCCTTCTACGAACGGGTCAGGACGGGCGGGTGAACGGTCCCGGCTGGGTCGTGTCGGGATTCTCGGCCGCGGTGGTCGCGACCGCGGTAATCGCTTGCGGCGCTGCGATGGTGGCCGTTCATCCAGTGCTGGCGATCGTCGTCAACGCGGTGGTCGCTGCCGGGGTCGCGCCGACGCTGTGGCCGTGGCGTGCGGTGCCGGTGTGGCGGTGGGTACTGCTGGGCGGCGTGATCGGGGTCGTGGGGGGATGGGTGGCGCTGCTGTTCGGCGCCGGCTGACAGTCAGCTGCGCAGTTGGTCGCTACGCAGGCTCCGCTCCGGTGCCCGCGCTCGCTACGCAGGCTCCGCTCCCGCGAGCCGGCGCAGCCAACGGCGCAGGCTCCCGGCAGGTTTCGGCTCCAGAGCAGGCGCCGGTGGTAGTTCGCCCTCGGCGTAGACGCCGAATCCGCAGACGCCGACGGTCGCGGGATCGATCTCACCGTCGCGTACCGGGCCGGTGTAGCGGAAGCCCAGCCACTCGGCGTTCGCGGCCTCGGCGAACTCGCAGGGATTGAACGGCAGGGACTGCGGGTCGGGTAGCACCTCGATCGGGTGCTTCATCGGGTGCTCGCCCGCCCAGAAGGGTCGCTCCCACACCAGCGGGATGCCGATGTCCTCGTAGATGTGCACCGGCGTCGCGCTGAAGGATCGCCGCAGCGCGCCGCGTTCCCAGCAGGCGAACGAGGCCCACGCAGTGTCGGGGTCGGTGCAGACCAGGTACGTCCGTTCGGAAGCCAGTGGCCGCGTCCAGGATTCGTCGAGCGTCGACGGCTCGTGGACGGCGAGGTTCGCTCCGCACACGACGGTCAGCCCCGGGAAGCTGCCGATGTACACCTCGTGTCTGCCCACGCCGGCGGAGGTGGCGATGGCGCCGGGAGTCAGTGGTGCAACGACGGTTTCGGGATAGAGTGCGCCGACCAGTGCGCGGGCGGCTTCGGCGTCGCACTCGGCGCTTTCGCGCAGCACTGCGAGGGGGTCCGGGGCGTCGACGTACCAGATCGTTGATGCTTTGGCCCCCACGGCCCGCACCTCGCTTTCGTTCCCTTTGTTAGCAGGGTACGACTTTCGCGAGGGATTGGGCGTCGGCGCACCGCCGAGTCGTCAGATGGCGGGTATCGGGTCGACGAGGAACTCGTCGAGGAACCGCCACGTGGTGTCCTTCGCGCCCGGGCCGGCCACCAGTCCGAGGTGACTGCCCGGTACGCCCTCGAAGCGCACCGACGGCGATCCGGTCAGGAGCGGGACCAGTGCCTGCACGGACGCGGCGGGCGCGAGAACGTCGGTGGTCCCGCCGACCGCGAGCACCGGTACCGAGATCTCGGACAGCTCGACGACCCGGTCCCCGAGTCGGAATTGCCCTGCAGCAAGCGCATTTCCGAGAATCAGCTGCTGGCACAACTGGTGGAAGAAGCGGGCGGGGTAGCCGGGCATCGAGGCCATGAACCGGTCGATCGACTCCATTCGGGCGAGCGACTCGGTGTCGTGCAGGTTGCGTGCGATGAACCAGGGGCGCAGCAATTCGCGTTGCAGCGCGGTCGCACGGTAGCTCGCCTGGACGACGGGTGCGGGCAGGCCGCCGAGCGCCCAGGTGGCCGCGGTGAGGGGCCGCTCGCTGGTGACGGCACCGACCGCCCGCAGCGGGGCGATGGTGGGGATGCGGGTGTAGTCGACCGGCGTTCCGACCGCCGTCACCGACCGGATCGGGAGGTCGGCGTGGGCGGCCGCGGTGAGCAGGGACATGGTGCCGCCGAGGCTCCAGCCGACCAGGTCGACCGGGGCTCCGTCGTGCAGGTCGCTGACGCGTCGGATGCTCTCGGGCAGGATGTCGTCGACCCAGGCCTCGAAGCCCATGCGGCGGTCGTCGGCGGTCATCGTGCCGTAGTCGACGAGGTAGGTCGCGTGGCCCTGCCCGAGCAGGTGGGCGGCCATGCTCTGGCCGGGGCGCAGGTCGTAGCAGGTTGCCGAGACGGCGAGCGGCGGCACCAGCAGTACCGGGCGGGCGTCTCGGCGACGCTCGACGCCGAACCGGTACAGGTCGCGGTGGTGTCCGCTGTGCAGCCGCTCGGAAGGGGTGCGCTCGGCGGGCTCGACGCCGCCGCCGAAGGTCAGCCCCCAGGCGTTGCGGGTGATGGTGGTCAGGCGCGGACGCCAGTCGAAGTCGAGCACGCGTTCTCCCCTTGCGCTTACGGAACCCAGTTAAGTGTTACCGAAGGTTACCGTAAGTCCGGCGAGGGTCAGCCGCGGCCGCTGCTCCGGACGCCGAGCAGGACGTCGTCCCAGGAAGGCAGGGACGGCTTGCCGCGCTTGTCCTTGCCGCCCTGATGCTGCGGCGCGACCTTGGGCAGGTGCTCGTCGCCCTCGATCTCGGCGACGTCGTCCTCGGTTCCCGACTCCGTCTCGGGCAGGGGTAGCTGGTCGGATTCGTCGTCCGCGATCGACGCGCCGTCCACCGCACTGCCGACCTCGAGGGCGAGCGGGGCGAGGCCGCGCAGCGGGCGTCCGAAGTCGGGATCGAGCAGGTCGGTGGCCGCGGTGTCGAGTGCAGAGATGGTGCCGCCGTGCGTGTCCGGCTGGTAGCGCCAGTGTGCGGCGTTGCCGGTCCGGCCGGCCTGCCACTGCAGTTGGGCGACCCAGTGTCCGTCGTCGTCGCGCCAGGCGTCCCAGGTCGCGTCGTCGATGTTGTGCCCGCGGGTGCGGAACGCGAGCGCGACGATCTCGGCGAGGGTTTCGACCGTCGGACCGTTCTCCCGGACCGGGTGTCCGCCCTGTGCCATCTCCGCGGCGCGGGCGCGTTCGAGCAGCACCGGGTGGGCGAAGCGTTCGACGCGCTTGGTCGAGACGCCCGCTTCGTCCGCGACCTGCTCGATGGTGGCGCCGGCCCGGATGCGGGCCTGGATGTCCCGCGGGCGCAGTTGGCTCTCCGACTCGATCTGGATCTGACCGAAGTGCGCGATGTCGCCGCGGGAGGCCGCGCGCAGCTTGTCGTCGGCCGGGATTCGGAACCGTTCGCCGGTCTCGCTGTCCGCGCACACCACGTGCGATCCGCCGGGCTCCAGTCCGATCACAGAAAGTTCTCGCACTCTGACCTCCTCATCGCGTCGGTTCGCGATATTGCCCGAGCCGACTGTAATCGACCCGTGATCGGTGTGGGCTCAGGACACGCCACGTCGGGTGCGCTCCTTCAATTCCCGGCACGCTATCCTCTCTGGTTCGTTTCGGTCCGGTCGCTGTCCGTTCGGCCCCGAACCGCGTTGGCCGGGTTTAGCATCGGTCGTGATGGTCGAGAACGTGCCCGCTACTGCGCGGACCTCCTCGCCCGCTCGGCGGGCCTTCGAGGCGTTCGGTGCGCTGCTCGACGGGCCGCTCACCGGACTCGCCCCATGGATCGTGCTCGGGGTGTTCGAGGGACCGGGACGGCTCGTCGTCGCGGCCGGGGTCGCACTCGCGCTGTCGGTGGTGTTCGTGGTCGTGGACCTCGCTCGTGGCCGTTCCCTCAAGATCCTCGGCGTCGTCGACGTGGCGTTCTTCGCCGGACTGCTGATGCTGCACTTCTCGATCGACGAGGCCGGGCAGGAGTGGATGGAAGTCTGGGTCGGCGAGATCGCGAACGTCACCCTCGTGCTCATCGCGGTCGGGTCGATGCTCGCTCGCGTCCCGTTCACCATCCAGTACGCGCGCGAGGAGGTCGAGGAGCAGTACTGGCGGACGCCCACCTTCCTTCGAGTCAACTACGTGATCACCGGTGCGTGGGCGCTGGCCTTCCTGATCGCGGCGGTCGCGGGCTTCTACGGCGACGCGATCCTGGACGATCCGGACAACCTGTGGACCGGGTGGGTCATCCAGACCGCGGCGCTGCTGTGCGCGCTTCAGTTCACGAACTGGTATCCCGACGTGGCCCGCGCGCGGGCGGCCGTCGCCGAGGGGCGTCCTGCCGAGCCGGTCCCGCCGTTGCGGGAGTTGTTCGCGCCACTCGCGGTGTGGCTGGTTCCGATCGGGATCATCACCCTGGCGATGGACGGCGGGCCGACCTGGCTGGGGATCGCGTTCATCGTGGTGGGCGTGGGGACGAATGCACTGTTGCGGAGGAATTCGACGGAGGTGGCGAGATGAACGAGATCGACGAGGTCGACCGCACGCACCTGCACCGGGCGATCGCCCTCGCCGTCGAGACCGGGGACGCGGGCAACCGGCCGTTCGGTGCGGTGGCGGTCGCCGCCGACGGCACGGTGGTCAGCGAGGGCGCGAACTCCGTGGCAACCTCCGGTGACGTGACCGAGCACGCCGAGCTCGACGCGATCACGACCGCGTGCGCGGAGGGCAATGCGGAGCGACTCTTCGGAGGGACCGTGTACGCGAGCGGCGAACCGTGCCCGATGTGCAGCGCGGCGATGGTGTGGGCGGGAGTGCGTCGGATCGTGTTCGCCGCCGCGGCCGCGGACTTCGGCGAGATCCTCAGCGGCGGGCCGCGTTTCCGGCTCACCTGCGCGGACGTCGCCCAGTCGACCGACGAGGCCGTCGAGGTGGTCGGGCCGGTGCTCGGGGACGAGGGGCTCGAGCCGTTCCGGAGGTTCGTTGCGGAGCAGGGTGAGCGGCCCTGACAGAATCGGCGGCATGTCGAATCGAAACAACATCTCGTCCGGCTCCGACTGGGAGTCGAAGATCGGTTACTCGCGGGCCGTGCGCATCGGGCAGCAGGTGTCGGTGTCCGGCACCACCGCCTCCGGTCCCGACGGTCCGGTCGGCGGCGACAGCCTGGCCGAGCAGACCCGAGAGGCGCTGCGACGGATCGTCGCGGCGCTCGCCGAAGCGGGCGCGAAGCCCGAGGACGTCATCCGCACCCGCATGTTCCTCACCGACATGAGCCGCTGGGAGGAGGCCGGCCTGGCGCACGGCGAGGTCTTCGGCGAGATCCGGCCGGCCACCACCATCCTCGAGGTCAGCAAGCTCATCGACGCCGACCTGCTCATCGAGATCGAGGCCGACGCGATCGTCGCGGAGTAGCGCTTCCCGCCTGCGATCGTGAAGGATTCGTTCCGGTTTCCGGGACGAATCCTTCACGATCGACCGAGGGCAGCGACTATCTGGCCGAGCACCGTGTCCGGGTCGTACCGCAGCTGGTGCCAGCTGAACCTCAGCACGTGCCAACCCGTGTTCACCAGGACGTTCTGTCGCTCGAGGTCGTGGTTGAACCGTTCGACGTCGCGGTGCCACGCCCACCCGTCCACCTCGATGGCCACCCGCTCCCGGACGAACGCCACGTCGATCTCGTACCCACAACTCGTCAGATGCGGCGTCCAACCGGCGACTCCGGCCCCACGTAGAAGGCGGTGCAGCATCCGTTCGGCCTCGGATGCGCCGCCCTCGCCGGCCGCCTGCAGCAGCCGGGCGGCCGCGGCGCTGCCGTGCCGGCCCAGGTTCCGTTCGTGCACCGACAGGAGGACCGGCAGTGTCGTGTGGCGCTGGAGTGCGCGGTCCATCAACACCGAACCACGTGGGAGTGAGACCGCAGCCTCGAGCACAGTCAGGGGGAGATCGGTGCAGCGCAACGACCGAAGGGTTCCGACGTCGGTCCACTCCAGGTCACGCCGACGGATCCGTACCCCCGCACGGCGCGTGACGGACCGCCGCGCCGGAATCGTGACATGGCATCGAGTGGGTGGTCGGTCGATCAACCCGTGCCACCACGCCGCACTCGGACCGTCCGCAACGGCCCTCTCGCCGGCCGCGTACACCCCGGCGCGCAGTCGAACGGCCGAGGAGTGTGGACGGTCGGACCGCAGATAGACACCGGTGGTCAGCCTTCGCCACTCGCCGGACGCGACTCGACGGCTCACCCCGGCTTTGGTCATCCCTGCGTCGAGCGCTTGGTGCAGGGTGATCACGCCGTCCTGCTTGGACATCGTCGAGTGCACGCGTTTCGGCGTCATGCACGGTTTGACGCGGTGCCGTGCGGACGGTTCCCGCGAGTCCTCGATCCTGAAGGATTTGTTTCGGTATCCGGAACTGATCCTTCAGAAGCGCGTAACTAGCTGAACTGCATGACCCCGTCGTCGAGGGTCCGGTGGCGGAGGGTGACCAGGTCGTGGACGTAGCTCATGCCGAGCTGCCACGGCGCGCGGGAACCGGACTTCGGGAACTGGGCCACCGAGCGCATCACGTACCCGGCCTCGAAGTCGAGCAGCGGACGTGTGGTCAGCGTCGGGTCGTTGTTGACGGGCACGCACACGCTCTCCCCGCGTTCGTCCATCCGGGCCAGCAGTCGGCAGAAGTACTCGGCGACGAGGTCGGCCTTGAGCGTCCAGGACGCATTGGTGTAGCCGATGGTGAACACGAAGTTCGGGACGTCGCTGAGCATCATGCCCTTGTAGGCCAACGTCTCGGGAAGGGACACAGGCTTTCCGTCGACGGAGAGTTCGGCACCGCCGAAGATCTGCAGGTTCAGCCCGGTCGCGGTGACGATCACGTCGGCGTCGAGTTCGGTGCCGGACTCCAGCGCGAGCCCGCGTTCGGTGAAGGTCGCGATCCGGTCGGTGACTACGGACGCCTTGCCGTGCCGGATGGCGCGGAACAGGTCGCCGTCCGGGACGAGGCACATGCGCTGGTCCCACGGGTTGTAGCGCGGGGTGAAGTGGGTGCCGATGTCGTATCCGTCGGGCAGTTGCCGCTCCTGGGCCTTGCGCAGGAACGCCTTGACCAGTCGGGGCAACCGCTGGCTGAGCTGGTAGGTGACCGTGGAGAACGCGACGTTCTTCCAGCGGGTGATCGGGTACGCGATCCGGTTGCCGAGGACGCGGCGCAGGGTGTTCGCGATCGGGTCCTTCGCGGGCAGCGACGCGATATAGGTGGGGGAGCGCTGCAGCATGGTCACGTGCCCGGCGTCGGCGGCCATCGACGGCACCAGCGTCACGGCGGTCGCGCCGCTGCCGATCACCACGACCTTCTTGCCGGTGTAGTCGAGATCCTCGGGCCAGTGCTGCGGGTGCACGATCTCGCCGCGGAACCGCTCGGTGCCCTCGAACTTCGGGGTGAACCCCTCGTCGTACCGGTAGTACCCGGTGCACGCGTACAGGAAGCGGGCTGACAGTGTCACGATCTCGCCGGCGTGCTCGGCGGTCACCGTCCACATGCTCTGCTCGCTCGACCAGTCGGCACCGATCACGCGGTGTCCGAATCGGATGTGCCTGTCGATGCCTGCCTCGGCGGCGGTGTCCCGGACGTAGTCGAGGATCGCGGGGCCGTCCGCGATGGACTTCTCGTCGGTCCACGGCCGGAAGCGGTAGCCGAGGGTTTGCATGTCGGAGTCGGACCGGATACCTGGGTAGCGGAACAGGTCCCAGGTGCCGCCGATCGCGTCACGAGCCTCGAGGACGGCGAAGGTCCGGTTGGGGAAGGCGTCCTGCACGTGGTGGGCGGCACCGATGCCGGACAGTCCGGCTCCGACGATCAGCACGTCGAGGTAGTCGGTCTTCGTGGTCATCGGACAGCCTCTTCCCTTGGCCCAATTATCTGTGATCCACAGTACTTAATACTTCTCGGCTCCGGAATGCGATCAGCCCCCGACGCCAGGGAGGCGTCGGGGGCTGATCGAGGTACCTGTCCGGCTCAGAGCTGGACTGTCGACATGATCTCAGCCCAGCTGAGAGACCACCCAGTCGATGCTCTTGGTCAGCTGGCTGATGTCATCGGGGTCGATGGCCGGGAACATGCCGACGCGCAGCTGGTTGCGGCCCAGCTTGCGGTACGGCTCGGTGTCCACGATTCCGTTGGCCCGCAGGATCTTCGCGACCGCGGCGGCGTCGACCTTGTCGTCGAAGTCGATGGTGCCGACAACCTGCGAGCGGTGGGCCGGGTCCGCGACGAACGGCGTCGCGTACTCGCTGGCCTCGGCCCACGAGTACAGGCGGTCCGAGGAGTCCTTCGTCCGCGAGGTGGCCCAGTCCAGGCCGCCGTTGCCGTTCATCCACTCGATCTGGTTCGCGAACAGCAGCAGGGTGGCCAGCGCCGGGGTGTTGTACGTCTGGTCCTTGGAGCTGTTGTCGACCGCGATCGGCAGCGACAGGAAGTCCGGGGTCCAGCGGCCCGAGGTCTTGATCTCCTCGACGCGGGCCAGGGCGGCCGGGCTCATGATCGCGATCCAGAGGCCGCCGTCGGAGGCGAAGCACTTCTGCGGAGCGAAGTAGTAGACGTCCGAGTCGGCGATGTTCACCGGCAGGCCGCCGGCGCCGGAGGTCGCGTCGATCGCGATCAGGGCGTTCTCCGAGCCCGCGGGACGCGAGACGGGGATCGCGACACCGGTCGAGGTCTCGTTGTGTGCCCAGCCGATCAGGTCCACCGACGGGTCCGACACCGGCACCGGCGCGCTGCCCGGCTCGGCCGACACGACTATCGGGTCACCGATGAACGGGTTCGCCTTCGCGACCGAGGCGAACTTCGAGCTGAACTCGCCGTTGGTCAGGTGCAGCGACTTCTCGCGGATCAGACCGAACGCGGCTGCGTCCCAGAACGCGGTGGTGCCACCGTTACCGAGCACCACCTCGTAGCCCTCGGGCAGCGAGAACAGGTCGGCGAGGCCGGAACGAACCCGGGCGACGACGTCCTTGACCGGCTTCTGGCGGTGGCTGGTGCCGAACACCGAGGCACCCACCTCCACCAGCGACTGCAGCTGCTCGGGGCGGACCTTCGAGGGTCCGCAACCGAAGCGGCCGTCAACGGGCTTGAGTTCGGCGGGGATGATCGGGGTGCTCATCGCGTCTTGACGTCCTTCTGTGTTGATGGTGACGAGGCCTGCACGGTTGGGTCGCGGCCGACTAGCGGGCGATCTTGTCCCAACCCTCGACGGAATCGGGGGTGCGGGGCGCGGGGCCGGTGTAGATCGCAGCCGGACGAACCAGCTTGCCGAGTCGCTTCTGCTCCATGATGTGCGCACACCAGCCTGCGGTGCGACCACAGGTGAACATCGCGGGCATCATGTGCGCGGGGACCTCGGCGAAGTCGAGGATCACCGCGGCCCAGAACTCCACGTTGGTCTCGATGGCGCGGTCCGGGCGACGCTCACGCAGTTCGGTGAGTGCTGCCTGCTCGAGTGCGGCGGCGGCCTCGTAGCGCGGGGCGTCCAGGCGCTTGGCGGTGGCGCGGAGCACACGGGCACGGGGATCCTCCGCGCGGTACACGCGGTGCCCGAAGCCCATCAGCTTCTCCTTGCGGTCCAGGATGCCCTTGACCAGTGCGCGTGCGTCGCCGGTCTTCTCGGTCTCCTCGATCATCGGGAGCACGCGGGCCGGGGCGCCGCCGTGCAGCGGGCCCGACATCGCGCCGATGGCGCCGGACAGCGAGGCCGCGACGTCGGCGCCGGTGGAGGCGATGACGCGGGCGGTGAACGTGGAGGCGTTCATGCCGTGCTCGGCGGCGGACACCCAGTAGGCGTCGATGGCCTCGGTGTGCTTCGGGTCCGGGTCACCCTTCCAGCGGGTCATGAAACGCGCTGTGACGGTGTCGCATTCGTCGATGACCTTCTGCGGAACGGCGGGCTGGTAGATGCCGCGGGCCGACTGCGCCACGTAGGACAGGGCCATCACCGAGGCGCGGGCCAGCTGGTCGCGGGCGGTCTCGTCGTCGATGTCGAGCAGCGGCTGGTAGCCCCAGATCGGGGCCAGCATCGCGAGGCCGGCCTGCACGTCGACGCGGACGTCGCCGGTGTGGATGGGGAGCGGGAACGGCTCGGCGGGCGGCAGGCCCTGGCCGAACTGGCCGTCGACGAGCAGTGCCCACACGTCACCGAAGGTGACGCCGCGACCGACCAGGTCCTCGATGTCGACGCCGCGGTAGCGCAGTGCGCCGCCGTCCTTGTCAGGTTCCGCAATGTCGGTGGTGAAGGCGACGACGCCCTCGAGTCCACTGACGAAATCCTCGGGTACTGCCGCGCTCGATGCCATTGCTCGTGGACTCTCCTCATCCGAGTGCCGCCGGTCCGGGCCGCACTGACTAAGCCATCACCGTCCTGCGGGGCGCGTGCATGGTTTGCAGGCACGTGACGCCGCGGTCACCGCAGAACTCTATCCCGTTCCACGTCGCAGGTGAGCAGTGCATACCCGGGAGTAACGTCATCGGCTGTGTCACCCGATCCCGAGCTCCCGCCCGCCGGCCCCGTCGACCTGGCCGCGATGCGGGTGGCGTACGCGGCGCAGGGTATGAATTCGCCTGCGCAGGAGTCGAACCTGGACGTGGCGGCGCTTGCAGACGGTTGGCTGCCGCTGCTGCAGAAGTGGATGGACCAGGCCAGTGCGGCCGGGATCGCCGAGCCCAACGCGATGGTGTTGGCGACCGTCGACGCCGAGGGCCTGCCCGCCTCGCGGACCGTGCTGTGCAAGGGCCTGACCGAGGACGGGCTGGTCTTCTACACCAACTACGGCTCCGGCAAGGCCCGCCAGCTCGACGCCCACCCGTACGCCTCGGCGACCTTCTCCTGGATCGCGTTCGCACACCAGGTGACCGTCCGTGGCCCGGTGGACCGGGTCGATCCGGAGGTCACCGAGGCCTACTGGCGCACCCGCCCGCGCGGTTCGCAGCTCGGTGCCTGGGCCTCGCAGCAGTCGCGGCCGATCGACTCCCGCGCCGCCCTCGACGCCCAGCTGGCCGAGGTCACCGCGCGGTTCTCGGGCGTCGACGACGTGCCGCTGGTGCCCGGCTGGGGTGGCTTCGTGATCCGGCCGCGGACCGTCGAGTTCTGGCAGGGCCGGGCGAACCGCATGCACAACCGGGTGCTCGTCACCCGCACCGACACCGGGTGGATCGCGGAGCGCCTGCAGCCGTGACCGAACTGAAACGGCGTCGGCTGCTGGCCGACACCACACCCCTGCGCGAACCGCACTACCGGCGGCTGTGGATGGCGGGCATCGTCACCGTCATCGGCGCCCAGCTCAGTGTCGTCGCGGTGCCGCAGCAGGTCTACGAGATCACCGGCAGCTCCGCCTACGTCGGCCTGACCGGCGTCTTCGGCTTGGTGCCGCTCGTGGTGTTCGGGCTCTGGGGTGGGGCGCTCGCCGACGTGATGGACCGGCGCCGGCTGATCACCATCACCACGGTCGGGCTGATCGTCACCTCGGTGCTGTTCTGGTTGCAGGCCGCCGCGGGCGTGGACAACGTGTGGCTGGTGCTCGGCCTGTTCTCGCTGCAGCAGGCGTTCTTCGCGGTCAACCAGCCGACGCGGGCGGCGATCATTCCCCGGCTGATTCCCGGCGACCAACTGCCCGCGGCCAACTCGTTGAACATGACGGTCGTGCAGTTCGGCGCGATCGCCGGACCACTGCTCGCGGGCGTGCTCATCCCGACCGTCGGACTGCCGAGCCTTTACCTGATCGACTCGATCGCCCTGCTCGCCACGCTGTGGGCGGTGATCGCGTTGCCGAAGCTGCCGCCCACCGGGCACACCACCAAGGCGGGTATCGGGGCAGTCGTCGACGGGTTCCGGTACCTGTCCACTCAGAAGGTGCTGCTGGCCTCGTTCGTGGTGGACATCATCGCGATGGTCTTCGGCATGCCGCGCGCGCTGTTCCCGCAGATCGCGCACGAGACGTTCGGCGACCCCGTGTCCGGCGGCGTCGCACTCGGTCTGCTGTTCGCGGCGATGTCCGCGGGTGCGGTGATGGGCGGCGTGTTCTCCGGCTGGCTGCCCGGCGTGCGCTACCAGGGCCGCGCGGTGGTGGCCTGCATCGTGGCGTGGGGCCTGGCGATGGTCGGGTTCGGCGTCGCGGTCGGCTTCGCCTCGCCCGCCAGCGGTCCTGCGCTGATGTGGATCGCGCTCGCGTTCCTCGCCTTCGGCGGCGCGGTGGACATGATCTCCGCGGCCTTCCGCAGCACCATGCTCCAGCAGGTCGCGCCGGACGAGATGCGCGGCCGGCTGCAGGGCGTGTTCATCGTGGTGGTTGCGGGCGGTCCCCGGATCGGCGACGTGCTGCACGGCGTCGCGGCGTACTACGCGGGGACCGCGGTCGCCGCGGCCGGTGGCGGCATCCTGGTGGTGATCGGAACCGTGTTGGCGTGCCTGGCCTTCCCGATCTTCCTTCGCTACCGGGTCGGACGAAGCTAACCGACCGTATTGACCGCAGGTTCACAGCTTTGGTGGACACTGGGGCGCATGCGTGAGCCCGTGTACTCGATTCGATCCGGCGACTACACCGCGGAGGTGGTCGCCCGCGGTGCCGGTCTGCGGGTGCTCGAGCATGCGGGCCGCGCCCTGACGGAGACCTGGGAGGCGGGCGAGCGACCGCCACTCTCGGCGGGCCTCGTGCTGGCGCCGTGGCCGAACCGGATTCGCGACGGGCACTTCTACTTCGACGGCGTCGAGCATCAGCTGGCCCTGACCGAACCGGCCCGGGGCAACGCGATCCACGGACTGGTCCGCCGCGACGACTGGCAGTTGGTCGAGCACTCCGCGCACCGGGTGGAGCAGACGATCCGGGTGGGACTGCACAAGGGCTGGCCGTACCCGCTGCAGCTGACGGTCGCGCACGAGCTCGGCGCGGACGGGCTCACCGTCTCGCACACCGCGACCAACATCGGCGCCATGCCCGCGCCGTTCGGGCTCGGCGTGCACGCCTACCTGCGAGCGGGGGACACGCCGCTCGACGAGTGCACCCTGCGGCTGACCGCGGGCACCCGACTGCCGCTCGACCCGGACCGCATGCTGCCCAGCGGCAACTCCGAGTCGGTGTACGGCACCGAGTACGACTTCACCACCGCGCGCAGCCTCGCCGGCGTCCAGCTCGACACCCCGTTCAGTTCCATCGTGCCGGACCCGGACGGTCGGGCCCGGCACGAGTTGCGGGCCGCGGACGGATCCGGCGCCGTGCTGTGGGCGGACCGCCGTTTCGGCTGGGTTCAGGTCTTCACCGCCGACCCGGCCAACGGGCAGGGCTATCCGGGGCGCGGTCGGGCACTGGCGGTCGAGCCGATGACGTGCCCGCCGGACGCGTTCAATTCCGGTATCGACCAGGTGGTTCTCGGTCCGGGGCAGTCCTGGGCGGGGACCTGGGGAATCGACGCTCTGTAGTCGCGAAACCGACCCTCCCTGGGCATCCGAACCGAACTGCGACTAGGTTCTAGACGACTGATATTTGCAACTCGCAAAGGTTCGAGTTTGAGAGGGATCCTTCGTGCCCGCTGTCGATGACACCACGCCCACGCTCAGCTATCCGGGTGGCGAACACTCGATGTCCATTGCCAAAGCAACTGAGGGCAATGACGGCATCGAGCTGGGCAAGCTCCTTTCCGCGACGGGGTACACCACCCTCGATCCCGGATTCGTCAACACCGCCTCCACCAAGTCGGCGATCACCTACATCGACGGCGAGCAGGGCATCCTGCGGTACCGCGGTTACCCGATCGAACAGCTCGCGGAGGGCTCGACCTTCCTCGAGGTGAGCTACCTGCTCATCTACGGCGAGCTGCCCTCGGTCGACGAGCTCGCCGCGTTCACCACCCGCATCCAGCGCCACACGCTGCTGCACGAGGACCTCAAGCGGTTCTTCGACGGCTTCCCGCGCAACGCGCACCCGATGCCGGTGCTCTCGTCCGCGGTGAACGCCCTGTCGGCGTACTACCAGGACTCGCTGGACCCCGACGACCCGGAGCAGGTGGAGCTGTCCACCACGCGACTGCTCGCGAAGCTGCCGACCATCGCGGCCTACGCATACAAGAAGTCCGTGGGCCAGCCGTTCCTCTACCCCGACAACTCGCTGTCGCTGGTGGAGAACTTCCTGCGGATGACGTTCGGCTTCCCGGCCGAGCCGTACGCGGTGGACCCGGAGGTCGCCAAGGCCCTCGACATGCTGCTGATCCTGCACGCCGACCACGAGCAGAACTGCTCCACGTCGACGGTGCGCATGGTCGGCTCGTCGGACGCCAACCTGTTCACCTCAGTCTCCGCGGGCATCAACGCGTTGTGGGGCCCGCTGCACGGCGGCGCCAACCAGGCCGTGCTCGAGATGCTCGACGAGATCAAGGCCAGCGGCGGTGACGTCAAGGAGTTCGTCCGCAAGGTCAAGAACAAGGAAGACGGCGTGAAGCTCATGGGCTTCGGGCACCGCGTCTACCGCAACTACGACCCGCGCGCGGCGATCGCCAAGAAGTCTGCGGACACCATCCTCGCCAAGCTCGGCGGCGACGACGAGCTGCTCGAGATCGCGAAGGCGCTCGAGGAGGCCGCGCTCACCGACGACTACTTCATCGAGCGCAAGCTGTACCCGAACGTCGACTTCTACACCGGCCTGATCTACCGCGCGATGGGCTTCCCGACGCGGATGTTCACCGTGCTGTTCGCGATGGGTCGACTGCCCGGCTGGATCGCGCACTGGCGTGAGATGCACGAGGACCCGGCCACGAAGATCGGCCGCCCTCGGCAGATCTACACCGGTTACACCGAACGCAACTACGTCGATCTCGGAAGCAGGTAGGTCGCATGAGCAACGAGCAGCCGGTGATCGAGTTCCAGGAGGGCCCCGCGCCCACCGAGCTCGTGATCAAGGACATCACCGTTGGTGACGGCGCCGAGGCCACTCCCGGCGCCAAGGTCGAGGTGCACTACCTCGGCGTCGAGTTCGACTCTGGCGAGGAGTTCGACTCCTCGTGGAGCCGCGGCGAGTCGATCAACTTCCCGCTCGCCGGCCTGATCGCGGGCTGGCAGGAGGGCATTCCCGGGATGAAGGTCGGCGGTCGCCGCCAGCTCACCATCCCGCCGGAGCTCGCCTACGGCCCGGCCGGTGCCGGACACCAGCTCTCGGGCAAGACCCTCGTCTTCGTGATCGATCTCCTCGACGTCGTGGTTCCGCCGGCGGCGCCGGTGATCGAGCCCGCGACCGGCCCGGCCCCGGCCGAGCTGGTGATCGAGGACATCACCGTCGGTGACGGTGCCGAGGCGCAGCCCGGTGGCGTCGTCGATGTGCACTACCACGGCGTCGAGTACGACACGAACAAGGTGTTCGACTCCTCGTTCCAGCGCGGCGAGTCCGTGAAGTTCCCGCTGCCCCGGTTGATTCCGGGCTGGCAGGAAGGTATCCCCGGCATGAAGGTCGGTGGCCGACGCAAGCTGACGGTCCCGCCGGAGCTGGCGTACGGTCCGGCCGGCTCGGGTCACCCGCTCGGCGGCAAGACCCTGGTCTTCGTGATCGACCTGCTGGGTGTCTGAGAAACCCAGCGCCTGACAGATCCGAAAGGCCCCGTGTCGCAATGCGATACGGGGCCTTTCGCATGCGCGGACTCCGGCGTCCCCGCCTTGCCCCAGCAGCCCCCGCCTTGCATTGAACGGGGGTTCAGTGGTCATTCTGGGTCGAAAGGTGGTCACTGAACCCCCATTCAATGCTTGGGGGCGCGGGCGGCGAGGTCAGGGGCGGGGCGGGATGTCGAACACCAGGCGCGCCCCGCCGAGGGTGCTGTCCTCGAACCACGCTCGGCCGCCGTGCAATTGGGCCTGCTGCGCGACCAGTGCCAGCCCCAGGCCGGAGCCGCCGGTCGAAGCGGCGGAGCCTCGGCGGAAGCGCTCGAAGACCACCTCGCGTTCCGGTTCGGGGATGCCGCGGCCGTTGTCGTCGACGGTCAGCCGGACGGTGCCGTCATCGAGCCGCTGCACGGCCAGCGCGACTTCGGTGGCGCCGCCGTGGCGAACCGCGTTCGCGACGGCATTGTCCACGGCCAGACGCATTCCCGCGGGCAGTCCGCGGATCACGAGCACCGGGTCGGACTCGACGCGCACCGTCAGGTTCGGATTCTGGCGCTCGGCGTCGTTCGAGGCCGCGTCGCACAGTTCCACGAGGTCGGTGGGAACGTGGTCCCGCTCGCTGGAGAGCTCGCCCGAGGCGAGCCGCTCGAGTGCGGACAGGGTGGCCTCGACACGGCCTTGGGTGCGGGCCAGGTCGGCGAGGATCTCGGCGCGCTGCGCGTCGTCGAGTTCGAGGGTGCTGAGCACCTCGATGTCGGTGCGCATCGCGGTCAGCGGGGTGCGCAGCTCGTGGGCGGAGACTGCGGCGAAGTCTCGCGCGGTGTCGAGGGCGGCGGTGGTCTGGGACTGCGCGTCCGCGATTCGGCCGAGCATCAGCTCGATGGCGTCGGCCAGCTCTTCCGCCTCGCGAACCCCGGATACTTGTGCGGCTTGCGGTGTGTCACTACCGATCTGGTGGGTGAGCGAGACGATCGGGCGCACCGCACGGCCGCCGAAGATCCAGCCGAGCCCGGTCGCGGCGGCGACGGCGAGCAGTCCGGCGATGATCACCCACTGGCGCTGGTCGGTGGTCACGTCGCGGGCCTCGGACGCCGGCACCGCCAACGAGAGCAGCAGCGACGATTTCGGAATCGGGTTGGTGACCACGCGGTAGTCGACGCCGTCGACGCGGACGGTCGTGGCGCCCGGCTCGAGCGAGGGCAGTTGGGTGGGGGTGCTGACGACGACGGACCCGCCGGAGCGGATGGTCACCGCGAACGCGCCGCCGTCGCCGAAGGTCGGCAGGAACGAGGTCGCGGACGCCACGTTGGCGATCAGCACGCTGGACGCGGTGTCCAGCCGCCGGTCCAACTGGCTGACGTTGTTGCGGGAGATCGCGACGGAGATGAAGATGCCGAGCAGTGCGGCGATGATGGCGGCGCCGAGGGCGGTGGCGGCTGCGACGCGGGCCCGCAGCGAATGCGACCGCCGACGGCTCATTGGGTGTCCCGCAGCACGAAGCCGACGCCGCGCACGGTGTGCAGGATGCGGAGGTGGCCGTGCGCCTCGAGCTTGCGCCGCAGGTAGCCGACGAACACGTCGACCACGTTGGTGTCGGCGACGAAGTCGTACCCCCAGACCAGTTCGAGCAGCCGCTCGCGGGTCAGGACTACCCCGGCATTGCGGACCAGGACGGCGAGCAGCTCGAATTCCCTTTTGGTGAGCTCGATTTCGATCCCGTCCAGGGCGGCCCGCCTGCCCAGCAGGTCCACCGACAAGCCTCCGACCCCGATGCTGCCTGCCGGTGCGGGCGCAGCAGCGGGAGCGGTGCGCCTGCGCATCATCGCGCGGATCCGGGCGACCAGTTCGGCGAGTACGAAAGGCTTGACCAGGTAGTCGTCCGCGCCGGCCTCGAGGCCGGCCACCCGGTCGTCCACCGACGAGCGGGCGCTGAGCACGCAGATCGGGATGTCGTTGCCCATCGCCCGTAGCGCGGTGACGACGCTGGCGCCGTCGAGGACGGGCATGTTCATGTCGAGCACCACGGCGTCGGGGGAGCGCTCGGCGACCACCGACAGTGCCTGCGCACCGTCCGCCGCGGTGAGGACGGTGAAGCCGGACAGGCGCAGGCCGCGTCGCAGGGACGCGAGGACGTCCTGGTCGTCGTCGACGACCAGGACGGTCGCGGTAGCGGGATCGGTCACCCCGCCATTGTGCCTGGCCGGGTCTCGTCGCCGCTCTGAGAATCCTCTGAGTGTGTCAGGCGCCCGGGCCGCCGAGCAGCCGGGTCAGTGCGTCGAGCACCGCGGGATCCTCGATCGTCGAGGGAACGGTGTAGTCCTCGTGGTCGGCGATCTGGCGCATCGTCTTGCGGAGGATCTTGCCGGAGCGGGTCTTCGGCAGTGCCTGCACGACCGTCACGTCGCGGAAGGTCGCGACGGCGCCGATCTGGTCGCGGACCATCGCCACCAGCTCGGTGCGCAGCTGCTCGGGCTCGACCTCCGCACCGGCCTTGAGCACGACGTAGCCGCTGGGGCGCTGGCCCTTGAGCTCGTCCTTGATGCCGACGACCGCGCACTCGGCGACGGCCGCGTGCTGGGCGACGACGGCCTCCATCGCGCCGGTCGAGAGCCGATGCCCGGCGACGTTGATCACGTCGTCGCTGCGGCCCAGGACGAACACGTACCCGTCGGCGTCGACGTAGCCGGAGTCGCCGGTCAGGTAGTAGCCGGGGAAGGTCGCCAGGTACGACTTGACGTAGCGCTCCTCGTCGCGCCACAACCCGGCCAGGGTGCCGGGCGGCAGTGGCAGCGCGATCACGATGTTGCCCTCGGCGCCGGCCTCGACCTCTGCGCCCTCGGCGTCCACCACCTGGACGCGGTAACCGGGCACCGGCACCGTTGGCGAGCCGGCCTTGATCGGCATCGGGTCGAGTCCCCGCAGGTTCGCGCAGATCGCCCAACCGGTCTCGGTCTGCCACCAGTGGTCGATCACGGGCACGCCGAGCTCGCGGGTGGCCCATTCGTAGGTGTCCGGGTCGAGTCGCTCACCCGCGGCGAACAGCGTGGTCATCGAGGAGATGTCGTAGTGGGCAAGCTCTTTCGCGTCCGGGTCCTCCTTGCGGATGGCGCGGATCGCGGTCGGTGCGGTGAACAGTGCCCGCACCTTGTGCTCGGCGATCACCCGCCAGAACGCGCCCGCGTCGGGTGTGCCGACCGGCTTGCCCTCGTACATGACGGTCGTCGCGCCGACCAGCAGTGGCGCGTACACGATGTAGGAGTGACCGACCACCCAGCCGACGTCCGACGCGGTCCACATGACCTGGCCGGGGCCGATGTCGTAGATGTTGCGCATCGACCAGGCCAGCGCGACGGCGTGCCCGCCGTTGTCGCGGACCACGCCCTTGGGCTTACCGGTCGTGCCGGAGGTGTAGAGGATGTAGAGCGGGTCGGTCGCCGCCACGGGCACGCAGTCGACGGGTCCGGCGGCCGCAACGGCATCGTCCCAGTCCAGCCAACCCGGGTAATCGGAAGCGGCGCCCGGGATCTGCTCCCGTTTCTTGACGATCACCGTCGCCGGTGCCTGGGCGGTCAACCCGAGCGCCCGCTCGACCAAGGGTAGGTATTCGATCGTGCGTCCCGGCTCGAGCCCGCCGGACGCTGTGACCAGTGCCTTCGGCTGTGCGTCGTCGATGCGGGCCGCGAGTTCGGCGGCGGCGAACCCGCCGAACACCACCGAGTGGATCGCGCCGATCCGCGCGCAGGCGAGCATCGCGACGGCCGCCTCGGGGATCATCGGCATGTACACGACCACGCGATCACCTGCGGAAATGCCCTGCGCAGCAAGCCCACCCGCGAATCGCGACACTTCGTCGAGCAGTTGGGCATAGCTGTAGGTGCGGGTGGTGCCCAGCATCGCGGAGTCGTAGATCAGTGCGGCCTGCTCCCCGCGCCCCGCCGCCACGTGCCGGTCGAGGGCGTTGAAGCAGGTGTTCATCCGGGCGTCCGGAAACCAGCGGTACATCGGGGCGGCCGAGTCGTCGAGGGCGCGGGTGGGCGGGGCGACCCAGTCGATTGCCTCGGCCGCGCCGAGCCAGAATCCCTCGGGGTCCTCGACGCTCTGGCCGAATGCCTCCGCATAGCCACCGTTCGCGTGCCCGACTGAACTCATCGACTCGTGTCCTCTCGCTGACCTGTGATGTGCACTACACCCTATGTGACGGGGTCGGTGGAATGCCCGTGGCGATCGGACAGTCGGTGGGTGGTCGTGAACGGTCGGTGAACGGTGGTCACCGGGGCACGGGGAGGAGGTCGAGATCGGAGACGGCGTAGGTGTTGTTGCCGCTCTCGGTCCCTGTGCCGGCAACCTCCGCCAGCCACGCCAACTCGACGCGTTCGCCCGCCCGCGCACCGCTGACGAGGTCGTAGCGGGTGAGGGTCGGTGGCCGCTGTGCGGGGTCGAGCACGGCGACGGTGGTGCCGGTCACCGACGCGACGGTGCCCTCGCCCGCTTCGGGGATCGTCCATTCCGGCCGTGCATCTGCCGGGCCGTCGAGGGGCACCGACAGCACATCGCCGTCCCAGTTGAGCCAGTACAAGCGGTCCTCGACGACGGTCAGCGAGCCGCGGCGCGTTGCCGGTGAGTGGCCGTCCATCGCGATCGGCCGGGCGTCCCGGTCCCCGGCGGTCGGGTCCGTGCGAACCAACGTCAGCCCCGACTCGCTGCCGTCGGCCGCGGGCGGCGACCGGTGCAGCGAGAGCATCGCCCCACCATCGGGGGTGCAGACGGCAGCCGCCGATGCGGCCGAGAAGTCGAGACCTGTGAGCCAGTTCCCCCGCTCGACCGGGTCGCCGCCGACTGGCACCTCGAACAGCCTGGCGACGTATCGGCCATCGGTGTCGGCGGGGCCGACGTCCCGTGCGACGGCGACCACGCGGTCGCCGCACTGCGCCGCGGCGTCGACCAGGCCGGGCACCGAACCGGTGGCGGCCTGGCCGTCGCCGGCGACGGTGACGAAGACGCTCTCCCGGCCGCCGTTGAACCAGACGGTCGCCACGCCGGTCGCCGGGTCGTTCACCGCAGCCTGGACTGTCGACTCGTCGATACCGAAATCGATGCGTGACGTCGGGGTCATCGTCGTGACCGCATGCGCGGACACCGTCACCAGTCGGCCCGGTGACGCCAGTGCCTGGGTTGCGTGGATCTCGTCGCCCTCGATGCGCCCGACCACCTCCCCGCCTTCATCGAAAAGGAAAGTCAGGGAGCGGTTCTGGTTGAAGATGTCGCTCTGTACGAAATCCACGGCCCCCACGGAGATCGCGCCCACCGCGTCCGCCGGCAGCACGTCGAGGTCGACCCCGGGGTAGTCGCGTGATCCGCACGCCGTCAGTGTGGCCGCCGTCGTCACCAGTACCGCGGCCTGAATCGTGTTTCGCACACCCGTCATATCCGACGAACCCTATCCCGATCGGCGGAGCGGACGTCGTACGGTGGAGCCATGACTCTGCTCGCCGAGGACCTGCTCCTGCTCCTGCTCGACGGCAAGACCGGAAAGCCGCTGGTGGACGGCACCGCGCTGCCCCGCGCACTGGCCGGAGCGGTGCTGCTCGACCTCGCGCTGGACGGGGTGGTCGAACCCGCCGCGGAGGACGGCGAGGTGAAGAAGGGTCGGCTGGTGCTGCGCGATCGCACCGCGCCGCTGGACCCGATCCTCGCGCGGGCAACCGCCCAGCTGCGGGGTTCGAAGCCGATGAAGCCGGAGCGGGCGATCGAGAAACTCGGCCAGGGGCTGCGGGAGGCTGTGCTCGGACGCATCGTCGAGCGGGGCTGGGTGCACGAGCGCAAGGGCAAGTTGCTCGGCATCTTCCCGACCAAGACGTGGCCGTCGGTGGATCCCTCCCACGAGCGGGTGGTGCGCGAGAAGCTGTGGGCGGTGCTGGTCGACGGCACCGGACCTGAACCGCGGACGGCCGCACTGGTGTCGCTGCTGTCCGCGGTGGACGCCGCACACAAGGTGTTCCCGGATGCGGACCGCAAGGCGATCCGCAAGCGCGCCAAGGCAGTCGCCGCCGACGACTGGGCCGGGGCCGCCGTCCGCAAGGCAGTCGAGGCCGTCAACGCCGCGATCATCGCGGCGGTGATCGTGCCGTCGGTGGCGGCCGGCGGTAGCTAGCAGGGTGGTGAGAGTGTGGGATTCCTCCCGGAATCCGGGAGGAATCCCACACTCTCACTCTCCGGCGATACCGAGGTTGCGGTAGCGTGCGATCCGCGTGCGATACCGCTGCTCGGCAGGCACGTCGACCAGCCTCGACAACTCGCGGGCGATCGCCTCGCCGACCCTCTTGGAGAACCCGATCGGCTCGTCCGCGGCGTCGGGCACTTCCGGGATGATCGCGTCGACCACGCCGTCGCGGAGCAGGTCGAGGGATCGGATGCCTTGGGCCGCAGCCATGCTCGGGGCGTGCGTGGTGTCCCGGTGCACGATGGCACTGGCGCCCTCCGGCGGCAGCGGGGCCAACCAGCCGTTCTGTGCGCAGAGCACCCGATCGGCGGGCAGCAGGGCCAGTGCACCGCCGCCGGTGCCCTGACCGAGCAGCACCGAGACGGTCGCGGTGTCGAGGGTGACGAGATCGGCGAGGCAGCGCGCGATCTCGGGGGCGAGCCCGCGTTCCTCGGCTTCCTTCGACAGTGACGCTCCGAGGGTGTCGATGACCAGCACCAGCGGTATGCCCAGCTCCTCGGCGAGCTTCATCGCCCGGCGCGCCTCGCGCAGTGCTGCGGGTCCCATCGTGTGCTGAGCCGACTGGCCGCTGCGGTCCTGGCCGAACAGGACGCACGGCGCCCCGCGGAACCGGGCCAGCGACACCAGCACCGTCTTGTCGGCCTCGCCCTGGCCCGTGCCGCTGAGCGGAACCTGTTCGGTGGCAGCGTATCTCAGCAACTGTCGGATGCCGGGCCGGTCCGTTCGTCGCGAGAGCATCACCGACTGCCACGCCGGCACGTCCGGGATCTCGGCGGGTTCGGGGTGCCCGTCCACCCACTCGTCGGACTCGCCGGTCATCACCCGCAACGCCCGATGGACCAGGTGCCGCAACCACTTCGGTTCCACCACCCCGTCGATGACGCCGTTGGCGTAGAGGTTCTCGGCGGTCTGCACGCCGTCGGGGAACTTCTCGCCGTACAGGGCCTGGTAGACGCGTGGGCCGAGGAACCCGATCAGTGCGCCGGGCTGCGCGACCGTCACGTGCCCGAGCGAACCCCAGGACGCGAAGACCCCGCCGGTGGTCGGGTTGCGCAGGTACACCAGGTACGGCAGGTGGGTCGCCTTGTGTACGGTGATCGCCGCGGCGATCTTCACCATCTGAACGAAGGCGAGGGTGCCCTCCTGCATGCGGGTGCCGCCGGAGGTCGGCGACGCGAGCAGCGGCAGGGACTCGGCGGTCGCGCGCTCCACGGCGGAGACGATCCGTTCCGCGGCGGCGACGCCGATCGAGCCGGCGAGGAAGCCGAACTCGCAGGCGATCACCGCGACCCGGCGACCGCGCACCGCGCCCTCGCCGGTGATCACCGACTCGTCCAGGCCGGTCTTCGCCTCCGCCGCGTCCAGGTCGGCTCGGTAGGCCGGGTCGGTGTCCACCCGGATCGGAGGCCGGTCCCAGGAGACGTAGCTGTCGGTGTCGAGTACCAGGTCGAGCATCTCGTGGGCGGACAGTCGCTCGGTCATGTGCCCGACCATATCCCGAGGCGTCGGCGGCTACGTGCGCCCGAACGCCTCTTTCCACGACACCGTCTTGCCGACCCGCAGGATGGAGCGCTGGTAGATCTTGGCCGCGACAAGCGAGAGGGCGACCGTGACGGCCAGCATGATCGCGATGGTGCCGAGCACCTGCCCCGGCCCGGTGACACCGGCCGCGATCCGCAGCGGCATCAGCACCGCGGAGAACGGCGGTATCCAGCTCAGCACGTTGCTCAGCGTGCCGTCCGGGTTTCCGACGGCGGAGAAGGCGGTGAAGAACATCGCCATGATCAGCAGTGTCATCGGCATCGCGGTGGAGTTGACGTCCTCCTGTCGCGAGACCATCGAGCCGGCCGCGGCGTACAGCACGGCGAAGAACGCGAAGCCGAGGACGAACCAGCCGAGGGTGCCCGCCACGGTGCCGAGTGCGGCACCGGTGACGGTGAGTGCGCCGGTCGCCATGCCCGCGCCGATGCCCGCGACGCCGTAGGCGGTCAGCTGCAGCAACCCGACCGCGCCGATGCCGATGATCTTGCCCCACAACAGCTGCAACGGTCGCAGGGTGGACAGCAGGAGCTCGACGACCCGGCTGGACTTCTCCTCGACGACTCCCATCGCCACGTACATGCCGAACGCGAGGATCTGCATGTACAGCACGATCACTGCGGCGATGGACAGCGCGACCCGTTGTCCCCGTTCGGGATCGGGTGGGTTGATCGCGTCGACGGTAACCGCGGCGGTGGCGGTGGCCTTGTCGAGGGCCGCCATGTCCACGCCCTGCGCGGCCAGCGCCGACTGCTGGGCCCGGCCCGACACCGCGGCGACGAGAACAGTGTGCAGGCCCGCGTCGATCTCCGAATCGGTGACGGCCGTGGCAGATCCGTCGGGATGCGGGACCAGGGCGACGTCGAGGTCGCCCGACTCGACGCGGTCGCGGGCGGTGGCCTCGTCGGGCACCTCGGACACCTCGACGAGCGTGCCGGTCCGCTCGCCCGCCGAGACGAGCAGGGCGGACAGCGACTGGTCGCCGACGAGTCCGACGGTGGCGCGGTCCTCTGCGCTGCCGCCGGAGAAGATCGAGTATCCGACGATGCCGCCGACGATCGCGATCAGCACGATCACGTTGCTGATCAGGAAGCTCTTCTTCCGGACCTGGGTGCGGAATTCGCGCCGGGCGACGAGGCGGATCGCGCGGGTGTTGCCCAGTGCAGTTCGGGTGCGCATCGGGGTGGGAGCGCTCACGCGGCCACGACCTCTCGGAACAGTTCGGTGAGGGAGGGCCTGTGCAGCGAGAACTCGTGCACCGGTCCCGTTTTCAGCGCGGCGGCAAGGACCTGCTGATCGTCGGTCTCCGCGTCGAGTTCGAGCCTGGTGCGGCCGTCACTGTGGCCGAGTGTGCGGACGCCGGCGAGACCGTCCGCCCAGCCGGTCGGCGCACCGGGCGCGTGCACGAGGAGCTGCTGGCGACCGGTGCCGCGGAGTTCGTCGACTGTGCCGACGGCGCGCATCCGGCCGCGGGCGATGATGCCGACGCGGTGGCACAGCCGCTGCACCAGGTCGAGTTGGTGACTGGAGAAGATGACCGGCACACCGGTGGCCGCCTTCTCGATCAGGACCGCACTCATCACGTCGACGGCCACCGGGTCCAGGCCGGAGAACGGTTCGTCGAGGACGAGCACCGCCGGGTCGTGGACCAGGGCGGCGGCAAGCTGGACCCGCTGCTGATTGCCGAGGCTGAGCGAGTCCACGGTGTCGCCGAGTCGCTCGGAGATGCCCAGGCGTTCCGTCCAGTGCTCGACGGCGGTGCGAGCCTCGGTCCGGGAAAGCCCGTGCAGCTCGGCCAGATACGACAGCTGCGTACCGACCTTCATCTTCGGGTACAGGCCGCGTTCCTCGGGCATGTAGCCGATGGTGCGGCGGACGTCGAGGTCGATCGGCCGGTCGCCGAGCCGGACCTCACCGGAGTCCGCGCTGAGCACGCCGAGCGCAATCCGCATGGTGGTGGTCTTGCCCGCGCCGTTGGAACCGACGAAGCCGAAGATCTCGCCGGGGTGGACCTCGAAGCTGAGGTCGTCCAGTGCGACCACGTCCCCGTAGCGCTTGGAGACTCGGTCCACGGCAAGGGTGTTCGCAGTCACGCAGTCTCCACTGGGCTAGGTCCGGACACGACGGGGGAGGGGCCGGTGGCAAACCGGACTCGTGCCCGAGTGTAGAGCGGAGGACGAGTCCGGGCAGCCCCGCTCACTCTTCCCTGAGCGTCCCGTCGGTCATCCGCCACCGTCGAGTGCTGCGCATCGTGTCCAGCATCCGGCGGTCGTGGGTGACGAGCAGCAGGGTGCCCTCGTACTCGTCCATCGCGCGCTCGAGCTGCTCGATGGCCGGCAGGTCCAGGTGGTTGGTCGGTTCGTCGAGCACCAGCAGGTTCACCCCGCGTGCCTGCAGCAGAGCCAGTGCGGCCCTTGTCCTTTCGCCGGGAGACAGCGAGCTCGCGGGTCGCAGCACGTGTGCGCCGCGCAGGCCGAACTTGGCGAGCAGGGTGCGCACCTCGGCATCCGGCCAGTCGGGTACCTGTGCACCGAACGCCTCCGCCAGCGCCTCGTCGCCCTCGAACAGGCCGCGCGCCTGGTCCACCTCGCCGACCGCGACGCCCGAGCCGAGGGTCGCGGTGCCCTCGTCGGGGGTCAGCTTGCCGAGCAGCACCCGCAGCAGGGTGGTCTTGCCGGACCCGTTCGGTCCGGTGACGAGAATCCGGTCGCCCCAGTCGATCTGGGTGGTGATCGGTCCGAGGCGGAACGTTTCACGTTGAACAACCGCGCCGCCGAGGGTTGCGACCACGCTGCCGCTGCGCGGAGCGTCGGCGATCTGCATGCGCAGTTCCCACTCCTTGCGCGGCTCCTCGATCACCTCGAGCCGCTCGATCCGGCGCTGCGTCTGTCGGGCCTTCGCGGCCTGCTTCTCGGTGGACTCCGCGCGCGCCTTGCGCCCCATCTTGTCGGAGTCGGCGTTCTTGGCCTTGCGGCGGGCGTTGCGGACGCCGTGCTCGAGCCAGTTGCGCTGCATCTGCGCGCGATCCTCGAGGCCGGCCTTGGTGTCGGCGTACTCCTCGTAGCGGTCCCGCGCGTGCTGGCGGGCGATGGCCCGCTCGGCCAGGTACGAGTCGTAGCCGCCGTCGTAGACCGAGATCTGTTGCTGTGCCAGGTCGAGTTCCACGATCCCGGTCACCGTGCGCGCCAGGAACTCCCGGTCGTGGCTGACCACCACGATGCCGGTACGAGCTTCGGCGACGAACCGCTCCAGCCGCTCCAGGCCGTCGAGGTCCAGGTCGTTGGTCGGCTCGTCGAGCAGCAGCACGTCGTAGCGCGAGAGCAGCAGTGAGGCCAGCCCGGCCCGGGCCGCCTGGCCGCCCGACAGTGCGGTCATCTCGGCGTGCAGGCCGACGTCGAGGCCGAGGTCGGTGAGCACCTTCTCAGCACGCTCGGCCAGGTCCGCCCCGCCGAGTGCGAGCCAGCGCTCGAGGGCATGGGAGTACCGGTCGTCCCCACCGTCCTCGGCGAGCGACTCCGCCGCGGCGTTCATCTCCTCCTCCGCCTCGGTGACACCGGTGCGCCTGCCGAGGAATCCCTCGACTGTCTCGCCGGGCAACCGCTCGGGTTCCTGGGTGAGGTGACCGACGGTGGCGTGCGGCGGGCTGAGCGTGACGGTGCCCTCGATATCGGCAGTCGTGTCGCCGGAGAGGATCGAGAGCAGGGTGGACTTGCCCGCGCCGTTCACGCCGACCAGTCCGACGACATCGCCCGGTGCGACTACCAGGTCGAGGTCGGAGAAAAGGAGGCGCTCGCCGCGGGATGCGGACAGCCCGTCGGCGTGCAGGGTGGCGGTCATGGGGCAATTCTCGCAGGCGCCCCGATCGCGCGGTCGTGCGGAACAAGTCTGCGGTGTGGGCCGTTGTCTGCTTCTATGACCTCTGTGAGCCCAGTCCCGAACGTGACCCTCAGCGACGGCAACACCGTTCCCCAGCTCGGTTTCGGGGTGTGGCAGGTGCCCGACGACGAGAGTTTCACCGCGGTGACCAGCGCGTTGAGCATCGGCTACCGGAGCATCGACACCGCCGCGATCTACGGCAACGAGGCCGGCACCGGCCGCGCCATCGCCTCGTCCGGCATCGCCCGCGACGAGTTGTTCGTCACCACCAAGCTCTGGAACGGCACCGCCCAACCGTGGACGCGGGACGCGGTGTTCTTCGAGTTCGAGGCCTCGCTCAACCGGCTCGGCCTGGACTACCTGGACCTGTACCTGATCCACTGGCCGCGGGCGATGCGCGAGGACTACCTCGCCATCTGGCGGGCGTTCGCCGAGCTGCGGGCCGACGGCCGGGTGAAGTCGATCGGCGTCTCCAACTTCCAGCCGGCGCAACTGACCCGGATCATCGACGAGACCGGGGTGGTCCCGGTGATCAACCAGGTTGAGGTGCACCCCGACTTCGCGCAGCCGGAGCTGCGGGCCTTCCACGCCGAGCACGGCATCGTGACCGAGGCGTGGTCGCCGCTGGGGCAGGGCCGGGGTCTGCTCGACGACCCGGTGCTCGGACGCATCGCCGAGAAGCACCAGCGGTCCACTGCCCAGGTTGTGCTGCGCTGGCACCTTCAGGTCGGCAACGTGGTTATCCCGAAGTCGGTGACGCCGTACCGGATTCGCCAGAACATCGAGGTGTTCGATTTCGAACTCGACGCCGACGACCTCGCCGCGATCGCGGGTCTGGACACGGGCAACCGGCTCGGTCCGAACCCCGACGAATTCGACATGGGCTAATCGGCCGGTTCCTCGTGCCGCCCGCCGCCGGGTGGTCGCGCCGGCATCAGGCCGGCCACCCGGGCGGCGAGGCAGACCAGCGCGGTGGTCAGCAGTGCCGCGCCGATCGTGTCGGTGAGGTAGTGGAAGCCGTTGGTGACCAGGCCGAGCATGCCGAGCGCGCAGACCACCGCCACGACTGCCACCGCCCACCAGCGCACCCCGACCACCAGCAGTGCCATCCCCGTCACGACCACCACCAGCGTGGTGTGCCCGCTCGGGTACTCCAGGTAGGGGCCGTTGCGGCGGTCGAAGAGGTGCTTGAGCACCTGGTTGATCGTGAGGACCAGCCACGGGCACACCGCGACCACCGCCGCCAGTCGCCACTGCCTGCGCCACAGCGCGACCGCGAGCGAGGCAGCCAGCACCGGTCCGAGCAGCCACCAGTCGGTGAAGGCCAGCAGCCATGTCGGGCGCTGGCCGGTCACCTCCCTGGCATCGTCGAGGAATGCCGCGTCGACCGAGGTGGAGCCGCGGCCCACGGCCAGGCCGAGCGCGATCATGGCGAGCACGCCCATCGGCGGCCACCAGCGGAGCAGATTCCGGGCGGTCATCGGCTCGAAGGTAGCGCGGTGCCGCGGCCCGCGTGGAGACTGAGGCGGTGAACGCTCCCGCAGAGGTGACCTTGTACTGGCGTCCGGGCTGTCCGTTCTGCATGCGGATGCGGGCGACGCTGCGACTGCGCGGCCTGCGCCCGCGCGAGGTCGACATCTGGAAGGACCCGGACGCCGCGGCGTTCGTCCGGTCCGTCGCGGACGGGAACGAGACGGTGCCGACCGTCGTCATCGACGGCGTCGCGCACGTCAATCCGCCGCCCAGGATGGTGGTGGACGCGCTCCGTCGCGGATGAACCGTCGACCCGGCGTTCGGCGATAGGGTTCGTAGATCATGCGAGTTCCAGGTTCGGTCGTCGGCGCGACATCGGCCGGACCTCGGGAGTCGCGGACCGAACCTTTCCCGCGACCTGCCGGCGCTCGCGTCCTCCAACTCGCGGTCGCACTGATCGCGGTGCAGTTGGTCGTGCGCGGCGTGGTGGCGGCGCGGGGCTACTTCTACTGGGACGACCTGATCCTGGCCGGCCGCTCGGCGAGCCTGCCGCTGCTGTCTCGCGAGTTCCTGCTCTACGACCACGACGGGCACTTCATGCCGGCGGCGTTCCTCGCGGCGGGCCTGGCAACCCGGCTGGCCCCGTACCAGTGGGCGGTGCCTGCGGTGATGCTGGTGCTGCTGCAGGCGCTCGCCTCGCTGGCGGTGCTGCGACTGCTGACGGTCCTGCTCGGCCGCAGGCCCGGAACGCTCTCGGGCGGAGCCTCGGGGATGATGCTGCTGGTCCCGCTGGGGCTGTACCTGTTCTCGCCGCTGACGTTGCCGTCGTTCGCGTGGTGGGCGGCGGGGCTGAACGCGCTGCCGCTGCAGGCCGCGCTGGCCTGGGTCGCCGCGGACGCGGTCGCGCTGTGCCGCACCGGGCGTCGCCGCTACGCGGTCAGCGGCACTGTGGTGTTCGTCGGGTCGTTGCTGTTCTTCGAGAAGTCCGTTCTCGTCCCGTTCGTGGCATTTGCGGTGGTCGTGTTGCTGCGACGGGTCGACGGGCGTCGACGACCGGTGCGCGGCGCGCTGGTGCGGGGTGTGGCGTTGTGGGGTCCGTCCGCGGTGGTGGTCGCGATCTGGGCCGTGGTGTACCGGTTCGCGGTCGAACCGACGGTCGCCGTACAGAACTCGGAGATGACCGCCGCGCTGCTGACCCACACCACCACGAAGGGGCTGCTGCCGACGGTGCTCGGCGGGCCGTGGTCGTGGGACCGCTGGCCGCCGAGCCCGCCGTGGGCCGACCCGCCGACAGTGCTGGTCGTGGCCGGTGTCGCCACGGCGGTGGCGATCGTGCTCGGCAGCGTGCTGTGGAAGCGGCGCGTCGGGTGGGTGTGGCCCGCGGCGGCGGCGTACGTGCTCGCCTCCGAGGCCGCGATGGTGATCGTCCGGTCCGGTCCGGACACCACCTACGAGTTGGGGCAGACGCTGCGCTACCTGGCGGACAGCGCCGTCGTCCTGGCGATCGCAGTGGCGTTGGTCCTGCGCGCCCCCGTTCGGGACCGCTGGGTGACGCGGGTCCGCCCGCTCACCCGCACCCGTCGCGCGGTGGCGGCCGTGCTCGCGGGGGTGTTCGTCGCCGGATGTCTGTGGTCGACGGCGACCTTCACCAGGAGCTGGGAGGACAACCCGACCGTCGACTACCTCGCCACCGCGCGGTCCTCGCTCGCCGCGCACCGCGACGTCCCGCTGCTCGAACAGCCCGTCTCGATCTGGGTGCTGCTTCCGGTCGCGTACCCGCACAACCTCGCCGGTCGGGTGCTCGCGCCGCTGCCGGAGCGGCCCGCGTTCGCCGAGTCCACGCCGGAACTCCGGATGATCGACGACTCGGGCGGGGTGGTCGACGCCGAGGTGACCTGGACCCGTGCGATCGAGGCCGGACCGGTGCCCGGCTGCGGTCATCGCGTCACCGCGGAGGGGTCGGAGTTGCCGCTCGACGGGCCGATGTCGGGCTGGGAGTGGACGGCGCAGCTGAACTACTTCGCGAACGACGACGGACGGATCGAGCTGGCCATGCAGGACGGCAGTCCGGTCGTCGTGCCGGTCCGGCGCGGCCCGAACAGCGTGTTCGTGCGGCTCGTCGGCGGCGGCGACCGGTTGAAGGTGCGCGCCCTCGACCCGACCCTGACTCTGTGCGTCGGCGTCGGGCCGGTCGGCGTCGTGGTGCCCAGGCCGTGAGTTGCCCGAGCGGGGACCGGTAGCGGGCGATCCGCGCACGGAGATTCGACGATTCGCGCACGGCATCCGCAGCGCCCCTCGTCACCGGGCGGGCGTCGACCAGGAGTGGGAGAATCGAGCCCATGACGCGGGGTGCTGCGCGTACTGACCACCGACGTCGGAATCAGAAGCGGCCGCCACCGATCACGCCGAAGTCGATCACGCGACCGCCTCCTCCGACGCCGGAACGGGTGCCGGGCGCACTGTTCGCGGCGGGGCGGTACCGACTGCTCGAGCGCTGCGACGCGACGTCGGACACCGGGTTCTGGCACGCCCACGACCTGGCGACGGGGCAGGACGTCGCGCTGACCGTGGTGGACTTCGCGGGACGCGGGCCCGACGCGGCGGCCGCCGTTGCGGACTGCTTCGCGGGCACCGTCTGGTTGGGCCGAGTCCGGTCCGCGGCGCTGGCGCCGATCCTGGACATGGTGGTCGTGGAATCCGCAGCCGTCGTGGTGTCGGAGTGGTTGCCGAGCCGCACGCTCGCGGAGGTCGCTGCGGGCGGTCCGAGTGCCGCCGGCGCGGCTGCGGCGCTCCTGCCGTTGGCGCGTGGTGTGCAGGGCGCGCATCGACGTCCCGAACGGGTTGTCTCCCTGGATAATCCGAACCGAATCCGGGTCGGTATGGACGGGACTGCGTATCTGGCGTTCCCCGGCCTGCATCCGAGCGCCACGCGGCAGGAGGACGTTCGGGTGCTCGGCGCCGCCTACGACGAATTGACTGCGGGGACGGGTTGTTCGGGGGCGTCGAGCGCGGACCTCGTCGTCCGCACCCTCGAGTACATCGTCGCTCAGGCCGAGGTGGCGGCGGCGCGGGCCGAGGCCCTCGACGCCGAGGCCGTGTCCGCGGCAGGTCCGGACCAGGGCGGTTCCGAGGTGAACGTGCGATTGTTCGTGGCGATCTCGGTGGTGGCATTGGTGTTTCTCGGCGCGCTGGGCTGGTTCGTGGGGACATCACTGGTCTGACCACTGCGCCGGTCTGACCACTGCTCAATCTGTGCATATGGTTTCGACGATTCGCGCACGGTAGCGCGCACCCTCGATTCTCGTCCGGCGCTCGCGCACTTCGAGTGCCAGAATCGAAGCCATGACGTGGGTTGTCGCGCATGTGAATTCGATTCCGTCGCTCAAAGCGTGCGATATCGCGCGACTACGCTGGGCGGGGGCATCGACCAGTGGAATGGCATTCACCCGTCCACCCGACGAGAAATCGGTGGGATGGCTGTTCGCCGCCCCCGCCACCGGAAGTGACAAGTCTTCGCGGGTCGTCGGATTCGAGATGTCGTTCTCGCCGATGCTCTCCGTGCTGGCCGCGACATTCGCCACCGGATCGGAGTGCCTCGACACGGTCGTCGCAGCGCACGATGCGGCTGTCGACCGGACGCTCGCGTTGTGGGAGCGGCACGCGACCGCGGTGCGACTCGACATCGGCGCCGGGGTGGAGTGGTGCCCCGCAGTGGGTCTCGTCGCGATCGCCAACGCCGAGACGTCGGGTGAACGGCGCACGGTGCGCAGTCGCGTCTACGTGCCGGCCAAGGCGCCTGCCCTGCACGACGCGCTGTGGCGTCCGTTGGTGGTCGAGCGGTTCCTCGACTGGCAGCAGTACGGGTGGGACGAGTACCACCAGGCCCTGGCGGAGGGACTGAACTCCGCCCTCGGCTGGGAATTCGAGTACCGAGACACCGCTCGGACACCGTGGGGCAGCCCGACACTCGAACTGGCAGAGGTTGCGGAACCGAGGATCGGCGCACTGATCAGGCCGGCCCTGCGTGCGCTCGCGGGCGGACCGACGACGGGGGCGGCGGCCCGTGCGTACTGACCAGCGACGCCGGACCGCGGAACCTCGCGGGCGAAACCTCGGGCAGCAGAAGGTACCCGTCCTCGGGCGAAGCCTCGGGTCGCAGTGGGAACTGTCGATGCCGAGAACCGTCACGCTGCCGACACCACGGACCCCGGTCGCGGAACGGGTGCCGGGTGCATTGTTCGCGGGCGGGCGGTACCGACTGCTCGCGCTCTGCGGATCGGCCCCGGACACCGAGTTCTGGCATGCCCGTGACGTGCCGATGGGCCGCGATGTCGCGCTGACGGTCGCAAGTTTCGCGGGGCCCGGGTCGGCTGCGGTGGCCGTCGACGAGTACTTCGCCCGCACGGTCTTGCTGTGCCGGATCAGGTCCGGCGCGCTGGCCGGCATTCTGGACATGATCGCGGTGGACGCGCTCGCCGTGGTCGTCTCCGAGTGGCGGCCGAGTCGGTCGCTCGCGGAGGTCGCGGCAGGAGATTCGGGCGAACACGGCGCGGCGTCGGCACTGATCCCGTTGGCGCTGGCGGTGCAGGACGCGCATCACGGCGAAACGGTTGTTTCCCTTGACGATCCGAACCGGGTTCGGGTGGGCATGGACGGGATCGCCTACCTGGCATTTCCTGGTCGGCCGCCGAGCGTCACCCGACTCGACGATGTTCGTGGACTGTCCGCGGTGCTCCGTGAGATCACAGCGGGCACATGGTCTTCCGATGCGGACGGAGTGGACGGACTCGTCGGTGCTCTCGTCGACGTCGTCGCGACGCCCGTGGCGACCGAGGACGACCGTCGCACTGTCGTGGACAGCGCGAACGGCGAGGGCCTGGACTGGAGCGTGTGGCTCTTCGTGATGACCTCGGTTGTCGCCCTGGTGGTCCTGGGCGGCGTGGGCTGGGTGGTGGGCACGTCGTTGGCGTGACACGACCTCGGACGTGATCCGCCTTTCCTCGTAAGGATTGAGCTATGGTCTAGCAAAATTCTTGTCGGGGGGAAGGCAGGGGCGGTGTGCATGCAGTAGTCCGAGACACGGGGTTGACCCAGCGCTTCCGGGGCGGAATCAGCATGGCGGGTTCGGACGGCATCGACATGTTCTCGGGGATCTGCAGATTCAGCGCCGACGAACCGGAACGATTCAGCGCCTCCATGGCGTCCGCCGACTTCGGGGACGTCCGGGTCAATCGGATGCGCTCCACGGCGGTGACCGGTACCCGCACCTCACGGATGCTCGGCGATGTGATGGGGAGTTACGTCGCGCTCGGCTGCGTCCGCGCGGGAACCGCTGGTCTCGAGCAGGACCGTACGACGATCCTCGCCAAGGCGGGCGACGTCGTCTACGTGGATTTCGGGCGAAGTTTCGAACTCGACCTGTCGGACCGCAGCGACGTGGCCTTCATCTACCTGCCGCGAACCCTGCTGGCGGCGAAATCGCTCGATCCGCGAAACCTCAGCGGCACAGTGCTGTCCGGCTCCCCGCTCGGGGTCGCACTGGCGGGTCTGCTCGAACCGTTGACAGCGCACGAGCCGACCTCGTCCGCCGAGATCTCGTTGATCGAACACGCGGTCGTCGACCTCGCGCTCGCCGTGGTCCGACAGTCGTCGGATCGTGCCGGCGATCCGGGCGACATGACCATGGGCAATCGTGCCCGTGTCCACCGGTTCATCGAGACGAACTTCGCGGACCCCGGCCTCAACGTCGACCGAGTGGCCGCGGGCATCAACGTGAGCACTCGCTACCTGCACAAGCTGATGGAAGGCGAGGATCGCACGGTCTACGGCCTGATCCGCGCCAGGCGGGTCCGGTTCGGAGTGGAGCTGCTCTCCGACCCGGACCACGCGAACCTGTCGATCGGTCAGATCGCCCGCCGAAGCGGATTCGCCGGGCTCAGCCAGTTCGGCCGCGCGGTCCGCGAAGTCACCGGATCGACTCCGCGCGAGATCAGGATGGGGAGCTGGGCCGCGGTGTGACCCGCTGTGAGCCTTCGGATCAGTTTCCGGTCAGGTGCTCGATCAGTTCTGCGGCCGCGGCCCGACCGCCCCGGTTCGCGCCGATGGTGCTCGCGGACGGCCCGTACCCCAGCAGGTGTACTCGCCGGTCCGCGGCCACGCGCGTCGCGAGGCGGCCGTCCATCGTGATGCCGCCGCCGGGCCCGCGCAGCCGCAGCGGTGCGAGATGGTCCAGGGCACTACGGAATCCGGTGCACCACAGGATCACGTCGGCGCGGCGGAAGCCACCGTCGGCCCAGCGCACCCCGTCCGGGGTGATCTCGTCGAACATCGGCAGCCGGTGCAGTGCCCCGCGTTCGCGTGCCGCCCGCAGGGCCGGGGTAAGCGGCAACCCCGTCACCGAGACCACCGACCCGGGAGGCAGCCCGCGGCGCACCCGGTCCTCGACCACCGCCACCGACGCCCGGCCCTCCGCCGCGGTGTACGGGGTGTCACGGAACTGCGGCTCGCGGCGCGTCACCCAGGTCGTCGAGGTGACGCGGGAGATCTCGTCGAGCAACTGGACCGCGGAGATGCCGCCGCCGACCACGACCACGTGCCGGCCCGCGAACTCCGCGGCGGAGGTGTAGTCGCGGGTGTGCAGTTGGCGGCCCAGGAACAGTTCTGCGCCGCGACAGCGCGGGATGAACGGGTGCTCCCAGGTTCCGGTGGCGTTCACGATGCCCCGTACGGTCAGGCCGCCGTCGCCGGTCTCGACCGTGAGGGGGCCGCTGCGACTGCCGGGGTCGTCGTCGACACGGTGGTCACCGTGGTCGCACACCACCCGCACGTGTTCGGGCCTGCGGACCGGGAGGTCGAATCGACGCTCGTACTCGGCGTAGTACCGCGGAACCGCGTCCGCCGCCTGCACCTCGGTGGGCGCAGAGTCGTCGAGGACATCGGTGAACGGCATGCCGGGCAGGTCGTGCACGGCGTTGACCGTGCTCAAAGTCAATGAGGGCCAACGGAACTGCCACGCACCGCCCGGCTTCGGCGCGTGGTCGAGGATGACGAAGTCGATCCCGGCCTCGCGGCCGAGCCTGCGCAGGTAGTACCCGGCCGACAGTCCGGCCTGCCCGGCGCCGATGACCGCGACGTCCACGTGCGTTTCCATGCTGGCAACCTCCCGGGGGTGAACGGTACGGTCACACCATGATCGGGACCAGCCGTGACGGCGACGTGGTGACCATCGAACTGCAGCGCGAGGATCGACGCAACGCGCTCGACACCGAACAGTGCGTGCTACTGCGCGACGCGCTGGACGAGGCCGTGGCCGGGGGCGCGCGAGCGATCGTGCTGACCGGGCGCGGATCCGCCTTCTGCGCGGGCGCCGACCTCTCCGGTGACGTGTACGCCGACGGTTTCACCGACACCCTGCTCGAGATGCTGCACACCGTCGACTCGGTGCCCGTGCCGGTGATCGCCGCAGTCAACGGTCCGGCGATCGGCGCGGGCACCCAGCTGGCGATCGCTGCGGACCTGCGGGTGGTCGCGCCGGAGGCCTACTTCGCGGTGCCCGCGGCCCGACTCGGCATCTCGGTCGACTCGTGGACCGTCCGACGGCTCGTCTCACTCGCCGGTGGGGGGCCGGCCCGCACCGTCCTGATGGGGGCCGACCGGCTCAGCTCCGCGGAGGCCCTCGCGTGCGGGCTGGCCAACAAGGTCGGGGACCTCGCGCTCGCGCAGGACTGGGCCAAGCGAGTCGCCGAACTCGCACCGCTGTCGCTGCGGCACCTCAAGCTCGCATTCAACGACGACGGCACCCAGGACGCGCCGACCCCCGAGCAGCTCGACGCCCTGCGTGCGGCCTGGACCAGCGACGACATGCACGAGGCGCGCGAGGCGCGCCAGGAGAAGCGTCAACCGAACTTCCGGGGGCGCTGAGATGGGTGTGCGGGCCGCGGTGGCGGCGGCGGTAGCGGTGACTGGCGCGGCGGCGTTGGTCAGGGCCAGTTGGGGTGTGCCCGGCCAGATCGGCGCGTCGACGGCGGCGATCGCGCCGCACGCGCTGGGGTCGTCGCGGTATCGGGGCAGGCGCTTCCACAACTCCGACCCGAGCAGCCAGGTGGTGCGGGGCTCCGAGTCGAGCTTGCTGTCGTCGATCCTGACCCGCGGCCGCCTCGGTCGCCCCCGTCGGCCGATCCCGCTCGCCACTCCACTCGCGCCCGTGCAGGCGGCCGAGTTGGCGGTCACCTGGTACGGCCATTCCAGCGTGCTCGTCGAGGTCGACGGGTTCCGGGTGCTCACCGACCCGGTGTGGAGCCACCGGGTCTCGCCGTCGCGGCTGATCGGACCCGCCCGGCTGCACCCGGCCCCTGTCGCCGTCGCCGACCTGCCGCGGGTGGACGCCGTGGTGATCTCGCACGACCACTACGACCACCTGGACAAGGCCACGATCGAGGCGCTGGTGCGCACCCAGGACGCGCCGTTCGTGGTCCCCACCGGGATCGGCGCCCACCTCCGGCACTGGCGGGTCCCCGAGGACCGGATCGTCGAGCTGGACTGGGACGAGGAGGTCACGCTCGGCGGGCTCTCGCTCACCTGCACCGAGGCCCGGCACTTCTCCGGGCGGGGACTGCTCCGCAACACCACGCTGTGGGCGTCGTGGGTGGTTCGCGGGCCCGCGCACGCGGTGTTCTTCGGCGGTGACACCGGGTACTCCCTGCGCTTCGCCGAGATCGGGGAGCGGCACGGCCCGTTCGACCTCACGCTGCTGCCGGTCGGCGCCTACGACGAGCATTGGCCGGACGTGCACATGAACCCGGAGGAGGCGGTGCGGATGCACGCCGACCTGTCCGTGGGCGACGACACCGCCGGCGTGCTGGTCCCGGTGCACTGGGCCACCTTCAACCTGGCTTTCCATCCCTGGGTGGAACCGGTGACGCGGCTGCTCGCGGCCGCCGAGGGGTCGGGCACCCGGGTCCGCGTCCCGATGCCCGGACAGCGGATCGACGTGCTGCGCCCGGACGCCCAGCGGCGCTGGTGGCTCGCACTGGCATAACCTGGCGGGCATGGCCGACGAGGAGAATCCAGCTGGACCGGGGGCAGTTGCCACCATCCCCGTGACCGACGTGGACCTGGCGGTCGGGTTGACCGCGGAACAGGTTGCCCGGCGCAAGGCGGACGGCAAGACCAACGACGTGCCCGGCCGCGCGAGCCGCTCGATCAAGGACATCGTCCGGGCCAACGTGTTCACCCGGATCAACGCGATCCTCGGGGTGCTGCTGATCATCGTCCTCGCCACGGGGTCGGTGATCGACGGAATGTTCGGCCTGTTGATCATCGCGAACAGCGCGATCGGCATTATCCAGGAGGTCCGCGCCAAGCAGACCCTCGACAAGCTGGCGATCGTCAGCGCCGCCAAGCCGCAGGTCCGCCGTGACGGCGCAGCCGTCGCTGTCGCGCCGAACGAGGTGGTGCTCGACGAGATCATCGAACTCGGTGCGGGTGACCAGATCGTCGTCGACGGCACCGTGGTCGAGGGCGAGGCGCTGGAGGTCGACGAGTCCCTGCTCACCGGCGAGGCCGATCCCGTTCACAAACTGCCTGGCGCACAGGTGCTCTCGGGCAGCTTCGTGGTGGCCGGTGGTGGTGCCTACCAGGCGACCAAGGTCGGCAAGGACGCTTACGCGGCCAAGCTCGCCGAGGAGGCCAGCAAGTTCACCCTGGTGCACTCGGAGCTGCGCAGCGGCGTCGACAAGATCCTCAAGGTCATCACCTACATGATGGTCCCGGCGGGCCTGCTGATCATCTACAACCAGCTGTTCATCAGTCAGCAGAATCTGGGCTCCGCGCTGAGCGGCATGGTCGCCGCGCTGGTCCCGATGGTGCCCGAGGGCCTGGTGCTGATGACCTCACTCGCCTTCGCGGTAGGTGTGATCCGGCTCGGTCAGCGGCAGTGCCTGGTCCAGGAACTGCCGGCGATCGAGGGGCTGGCCCGCGTCGACGTGGTGTGCGCGGACAAGACCGGCACCCTCACCGAGAACGGTATGCGGCTGTCGGAACTGCGGGTGCTCACCGGCGAGGACGCCGAGGTACGCGACGCTCTGGCCGCGCTCGCCGGCGACGACCCACGGCCGAACGCCAGTGTGCTGGCGATCGCGGAGTCGGTCGACCACGACCCTGGATGGAACTCCACCGCCGTGGCCCCGTTCACCTCCGCGAAGAAGTGGAGCGGAATCTCGTACGGGAACAAGGGCAACTGGCTGCTCGGCGCCCCCGACGTGCTCCTCGATTCGCAGTCCGACGCGGCCCGCACCGCCGAGGAACTCGGCGCCAAGGGCCTGCGGGTGCTGTTGCTCGGCAGCAGCGACCGGTCGGTGGACGATGCGTCCGCGCCGGGACAGGTCACACCCCGAGCGCTGGTCGTGCTGGAGCAACGGGTGCGACCCGACGCCCGCGAGACCCTCGAGTACTTCGCCGAGCAGAAGGTGTCCGTGAAGGTCATCTCCGGTGACAACGCGGTCTCGGTCGGTGCGGTCGCCAGCTCGCTCGGCCTGTCGGGCGGCGATCGCGCCGTCGACGCGCGCGAATTGCCCGACGACCGTGACCAACTGGCCGACGCGTTGGACGAGTCCACAACCTTCGGCCGGGTCCGGCCCGACCAGAAGCGTGAGATCGTCGGCGCGCTGCAGTCGCGCGGGCACACGGTCGCGATGACCGGCGACGGCGTCAACGACGTGCTCGCCCTCAAGGACGCGGACATCGGCGTGGCAATGGGATCGGGCAGTCCGGCGACGCGGGCGGTGGCGCAGATCGTGCTGCTGGACAACAAGTTCGCAACCCTGCCGTACGTGGTGGGCGAGGGACGGCGGGTGATCGGCAACATCGAGCGGGTTTCGAATCTGTTCCTCACCAAGACCGTCTACTCGGTGTTGCTGGCGTTGTTGATCGGGCTGTCGGGCGTGGCCTCGCAGATCTTCGACTTCGACGCGATGCCGTACCCGTTCCTACCGCGACACGTCACGATCGCGGCCTGGTTCACGATCGGTATCCCCGCGTTCATCCTGTCGCTGGCTCCGAACAACGAGCGGGCACGCACCGGGTTCGTGCCTCGGGTGATGCGTTTCGCGATCCCGTCGGGCCTGGTCATCGGTATCGCGACGTTCGTCGCGTACGCGCTCGTCTATTCCGGTCCGCACGCGACCGAGACGCAGACGATCCAGGCGAGCACGACTGCCCTCATCACGCTGATCATGATCGCGGTCTGGGTGCTGGCGATCGTGGCCCGGCCGTACGTGTGGTGGAAGATCGTGCTGATCGCGGGGTCGGTGGCCGGTTACCTGGTGCTGTTCTCGGTCCCGTTCACCCGCGAGTTCTTCAAGCTGGACCCGTCGAACGTCGCCGCGACCACCGTCGCGGTCGTGTGCGGCGCGGTGGGGATCGGGCTGGTCGAACTGGGGTGGTGGGTCTCGGGGCTGATCTCCGGGGACAAGCGCAGGCTGTTCTCGCTGCCGGAGTCGCCCGCGGCTTAGTGTCACGCTGCGTGCAACTGTGGCGGGTACCGGTCAAAGCTGTGAGACTTGGTCCGTGCGGGGGATCGACCCCTGAACGACATGCCCGAGGCTCCACCGGAGCACGACGGCATGCCCGAGGCTCCGCCCGAGAACGACAGGTGCCGGTCCGGCATCGGAGAAGGAGACGCCATGAGCTTCGCAGACACGTTGAAGGGCCTGTTCGGCAAGGGCAAGCAGATCGCGTCCGAGAATGCGGAGAAGGTGGAGGGCGCCGTCGACAAGGCGGGCGACTTCATCGACGACAAGACCGGCGGCAAGTACAAGGACACGGTCGACAAGGTCCAGGATGCGGCGAAGAAGGTCATCCCGCCGAAGGAATAGCGCACACAACCCACAGGAGCCGCAATGCCCGACCGTCAGGCCGCCCCGCGTTTCACCGTGGAGTTGCTCTACGACCGGGATTGCGGCTTCTGTGTGCGTAGCGCCGCACTGCTCGCGCGGCTCGATCGCCGCGGTCGGGTGAAAGTCGTGCCGCTGCAACAGGCCGGCGCGCCCGCCCACTTCGGCGTGACGACGGACCAGGCGCTCGAACAGGCCTGGGCACTGGACTCGTCCGGAGGTCGCCACCACGGCGCGGGCGCAGTCAATGCGGCCCTGTCCGGCGTCCTCGGCAGTCGAATCCCGTTGTACTTCTACCGAATCTGGGGGATCCGCCAGATTCAGGACGCGGCGTACCGGACGGTCGCGACAAACCGGCACCGGCTGCCGGGCAAGGGCGGCAGCTGCGCGGTGGACCTGGACCACGGATAGACGCCGATGAACTTCACCTGGCTGCTGTTCGTCGTCATCGCGGGGGTCGCCCTCACCGGCCTCGCGAAACGCCTCGGCTTCCAGGTTCCGTTGGTACTGGTCACCATCGGTGCCGCGGCGTCCTTCATCCCGGGCATACCGCGCCTCGAGATGCCGCCGGACCTGATGCTCGGGGTGGTGCTGCCGCCGCTGCTGTACTCGGCGGCGCTGGACTTCTCGTTCAGCACCTTCCGCCGCAATCTCGCGCCGATCCTGCGGCTGGGGATCGGCATGGTGGTGGTGACCACCGTCGCGGTCGGGTTCTTCGCGAACTGGCTGGTCCCCGAGTTCACGCTCGGGGCGGCCTTCGTGCTCGGCGCGGTGGTCGCTCCGCCGGACGCGGTGGCGGCGGTCTCGGTGGGCAGGCGACTGGGCCTGCCCGCCCGCATGATGGCGATCCTCAAGGGCGAGAGCCTGGTCAACGATGCGGCCGCGTTGACGCTGTTCGCGTTGTCCGTCGCCGCGGTGACCGGCAAGAAGATCGCAATCGACTCGCCGATCCTGTTCTTCCTCTACGAGATCGTCGGTGGGGTGCTGGTCGGCCTGGTGCTGTCGGGCCTGGTGCGCCTGGTGCGCGCGCGGATCGTGGACTCGCCGATGGAGACGGTGCTCGGGTTGGTGCTGCCGTTCGCCGCCTACCTGGCGGCCGAGGAGATCCATGCGTCGGGGGTGCTGGCCGTCGTCACCGCAGGGTTCGTCCTCGGCCGCACCGTCGGCGACGAGTCGGTGGACACCCGCATCCAGGAACGTGCGGTGTGGCCGACGGTGGACCTGCTGCTCGAGACGTTCGTCTTCGCGTACATGGGCCTGCAACTGAAGTTCGTGATCGACGACGTGCGGGCCGACGGTCTGCCGGTGCATCACGTGTTCGGCTACGGACTCGCCGTGCTGGCGCTCGTCATCGTGGTCCGGCCGGCCTGGATCTTCGTCAACCGCGGCAGACGCAAGGTCACCCGCTCGATCGTCTCGCTCCCCACCTCGGACGCGAGGCTGAACTGGCGGCAGAACCTGGTGATCTCCTGGGCCGGGATGCGCGGTGTGGTGACCCTCGCCGCCGCGTCCGGCGTGCCGCTGACGACGTTGGCGGGGGACCCGTTCCCCGGTCGCGGGGTCATCCAGGCGATCGCGTTCACGGTGGCCGTCGGGACTCTGCTGATCCAGGGCGCGACGCTGCCGACCCTCATCCGGCTGCTCGACGTCGCCGATCCCGACGAGGAGCAGCGGACCGCGCAGCAGACCACCCTGGCCCGGCAGGTGTCGCGGTCTGCCGCGGACGCCGCGCTACTCGAGGTGCTGCGCGACCCGCCGCCGGGGGTGGGCACCGAGGAGCTGGTCGAGCTTGCCGAGAGGGTGCGGCGCACCGCCGAGGCCAGGATCGCGGCCGAGCAGGAGGAGTACCTCGGTGAGCACGACGCGAAGCTCCGGGACGCCGGCGCACTGTTCAACGCGCTGCGTACCCGGGTGCTCAAGGCTCAGCGCGGCGCGTTGATCGCAGCCCGCGACGCCGGCGAGCTGGACGACGAGGTGTTGCGTCGGGTGCTCGAGAGTCTGGACATGGAGGAGGCGGCGGCCGAAGCGCGAGTGCAGCGGCAGCGGTGGTGACGCCCCGTCCTGTCGTAACGTGAGCGCATGACCGTGCCCCGACCGCTCGACCGGCTGCGCGCACTGTGCCTGGCGCTGCCGGAAGCCACCGAGCGGGTCAGTCACGGCGAGCCGGCCTGGTTCGTTCGGCGGACTCCGCAATTCGTCACCTTCGCCGACCGGCACCATGATGCACGGGTAGCGTTCTGGGCGGCGGCACCGCCTGGGGCGCAACAGGATTGGATCGGACGCGACCCGGGACGGTTCTTCGTGCCGCCGTACGTGGGCGGGCGCGGCTGGGTCGGGGTCTACCTCGACGTCGCGCTGGACGGCCCACTCGCCGAACGACACTGGGTGGACGTGGAGGACATCGTCGAGCACGCGTACCGCAGTGTTGCGCCCGCGAAGCTGATCGCGCTGCTCGACCGGACGGTCGACTGATGCCCGGCACCGTGCTCACCGTCCTCGTCGTGGTGGCGGTGCTCGTAGTCGTGGGTATCGCCGCGGTGTGGCTGCGCACTCGTCGCGTGCTGACCACCCCCGCCGAGCGTGCCGTGCACGACGCCCTGCACACCGCGTCGCTGGCGGCCAGGCCGCTGCGGCGTGGCCTCGACGCCACCTCCGCTGCCGAGGCCGCCCCGCACCTGCGGCACCTGACCGGGGCCGACGCCCTCGCGATCGCGGACGTCGACGGCGCAGTGCTGGCGTGGAACGGCCCGCACGAGGATCTGGCCGCGCGCTTCGCCGAGGCCGCGGTCCGGGCGGTCGAGGGCGAGCGGCGGATGCTGGTCGGGCAGGGCGAGCTCGGCGGGGCACCGGTGCGGGCGTTGATCGTTCAGCCCCTGCTGATCGAGGACTCCGGGGTGGTCGGGGTGCTCGGCGTGGTCACCACCGCCGAGCCGGGCCCCGGCATGCTCGGCGCGATCAGCGAGGTCGCCCGGTACGCGTGCAGCCAGATCGAACTGGCCGAGCTCGACGCCTCCCGCGCCCGGTTGGACCGGGCCGAGGTCCGGGCGCTGCGCGCGCAGATCAGTCCGCACTTCATCTACAACGCCCTCAACACCGTCGCGTCGTTCGTCCGCACCGACCCGGATCGCGCGCGGGAGCTGATCCTCGAGTTCGCCGACTTCACCCGGTACTCGTTCCGGTCGGCGGGGGAGTACACGCTGCTCGCGGACGAGCTGCGCAACATCGACCGATACCTGACCCTCGAGCGCGCCCGGTTCGGCAACGCCCTCGAGGTGCGCCTGCAAGTGGCGCCCGAAGTGCTCAACGTGGTGCTGCCGTTCCTGGCGCTGCAACCGTTGGTGGAAAACGCGGTGCGGCACGGGATCTCCGGCCAGTCCCACGGCACGGTCACGATCGTCGCCTCCGACGAGGGCACCGACTGCCTGATCAGTGTGGAGGACGACGGGGCCGGGATGGACCCGGAACTGCTGCGGTCGGGATCGCTGGACGCGATCGAGTCGGGCGCGGGCAGGCCGAGTGCGAAGGAATCGGCCCACGTGGGCCTGGCCAACGTCGACGACCGCCTGCGCGCGGCGTTCGGCAACGACTACGGGCTGGTGGTCGAGACCGCGCCGGGCCTCGGCACCAAGGTCAGCATGCGGGTGCCGAAGTTCCGCGCCGGGATCCGAGCGTGACCGGACGCGCCGTGACGCGCACAGAATCGCCGGCGTGGCACGATGGATCCGTTGTGACGCAGAATGCCGAGGGGTCGGGCGAGGCCCCACTGACCGTGCTGGCCGTGGACGACGAGCGCCCGGCGCTCGACGAGCTGGCGTACCTGCTGCGCGCGCAAGAGGACGTCGGCGAGATCCTCACCGCGAGCGACGCCACCACCGCACTTCGGGTGATCAAGGATCGGCTCGGCCGCGCAGCCCCGATCGACGCGGTCTTCCTCGACATCAACATGCCCGGACTGGACGGGCTCGAACTGGCGGGCGTGCTGGCGGCGTTCGCGGCCCCGCCCGCGGTCGTGTTCGTGACCGCGCACGACGACCGGGCGGTCGACGCGTTCGATCTCGGCGCAGTCGACTACCTGCTCAAACCGCTGCGCGAGGAGCGGCTCGCCGAATCGGTGCGCCGGGTCCGGCAGCCGCGCCGGTCGCAGTCGAGTCGGGGCGAGGAGCCACCCGCCACCGAGACCGACGAGGTGATTCCGGTCGAACTCGGCGGCGTCACCACCCTCGTGCACCGGTCGGCGGTGGCGTGGGTGGAGGCCGACGGCGACTACGCGCGACTGCACACCGCGACCGGCTCGCACCTCGTCCGGATTCCGATCTCCGCGCTCGAGGCCCGCTGGCAGCCGGCCGGGTTCCTGCGCGTGCACCGCTCGTACCTGGTGTCGCTGCCGCTCGTCACCGGGATCCGCAGCGTCGGCACGGGAACCGTGGTGTGCCTGCGCACCACCGCGGACGGCCCGGTGGTCGAGCTCCCGGTCAGCCGCAGACACACCCGCGAACTCAAGGACCGCCTGGTGCGGACGCCGCGGCAGAGCTGGACCGCGCGGTGACCGCGCCGGGAGCCGGATCGCCGCGGGCCCGGGAGCGGGTGGTGCTGGCGCACCGGCGCGGCGCCCGCGTGGTCCGTACGAGGGTCGAGGTCCAGGAACACACCGAGGTCGGCGAGGCGATGATCCGTGCGCTGGTGCGCGCGCAGCTGGGGCTCGCGTTGCGCGTCGCGGCGGGAGTGGTGGCGCTGGTGTGCGCGGTACCGCTGGTGATGTTCGCCGTCCCGGCGCTGCCCGACGCTGTGGCCTGGGTGGTGCTCGGAGTCGCGGTGTACCCGGTGCTGTACGCGGTCGGTCGTCTCTACATCCGGCTCGCGGAGCGCACCGAGCAGGAGTTCGTCGACCTGGCCGACGACTGAGCCGCGGCGGCCGAAGATGTCCGGACAGGCGTTTCCCGTCGCCACGGTGGTCGGCCTGGTCGCGGCGGCGGTCGCGACGGTGGCGATCGGTGCGTACGGGGTTCGGTTGGCGCGCACCACCTCCGACTTCCTGGTCGCCTCACGCAGCGTGGGGCCGAGGTGGAACGCCGCCGCCATCTCCGGTGAATACCTTTCCGCTGCATCGTTTCTCGGTGTCGCCGGCCTGATTGCGAAGTACGGCGCCGACGCCCTCTGGTATCCGGTCGGCTTCACCGCCGGGTACCTCGGGTTGCTGATGTTCGTCGCTGCGCCGCTGCGACGGTCCGGCGCCTACACGGTGCCCGACTTCGCCGAGTTCCGGCTCGGCTCAGCGCGATTGCGCTCACTCGCGATGGTCGTCGTCGCGGTGATCTGCATCCTCTACATGGTGCCGCAGTTCCAGGGCGCGGGCCTGACGCTGGGCATCCTTCTCGGCATCCCGGCCTGGGTGGGCGCGGTGGGCGTCGGGCTGATCGTGATCGCGAACGTCGTCGGCGGTGGCATGCGCTCGATCACCTTCGTACAGGCCTTCCAGTACTGGCTCAAGTTGACCGCGGTCGCCGTGCCGGCCCTGGTGCTCGGCGTGCACTTCTTCGGCGGACCCCACGACCTCGGCTCGCCCGCGCCGCCCACGGTCGCCGACCGGACCACCGTCGACATCACCACCGACGTGGTGGTCCAGGTGTCGGACCCGTTGCGGGCCACCGTGACCGGCACAATCGACGACCGCACGGTGGACGGTCCGCTGTCCCTGCCGCCGGGCGAGCACGGGTTCGGGGCGGGCACCTCGCTGGTGCTCGAGGCCGGCTCGCCGGTGCCGGTGGTCGCGGGGGCGCCGGCCACCGACGCGCAGTGGCTCGAACCCGGCTGGGGATTCGGCGGCCGGCACCCGCTCTACCAGGTGTACTCGCTGATCCTCGGGATCTTCCTCGGTGCGATGGGACTGCCACACGTGCTGGTCCGCTTCTACACCAACCCGGACGGTCGGACGGCGAGGCTGACCTCGCTGACCGTGATCGGGCTGCTCGGGGTGTTCTACCTGTTCCCCACGGTGCTCGGGGTCTTCGCCCGGCTGTGGGTCCCGCAGTTGCTCATCACCGGCACCTCGGACGCCGCGGTCCTGCTGCTGCCGGGGACGGTGCTCTCGGGTTGGGGCGGGCAACTGCTCGCCGCACTGGTCGCGGCCGGCGCCATCGCCGCGTTCCTGTCCACCTCCTCGGGGCTGCTGGTCAGCGTCGCGGGCGTGCTGAGCACCGATGTGCTGCGCGGGCGGGTCCGCGACTTCCGGGTCGCCGCGGTCGCGGCGGGCGCGACGGCGCTGGCGCTGGGGGTCGGGGTGGTCTCGCTGGACCTGTCGCGGACGGTCGGGATGGTGTTCGCGGTCGCGGCGTCGACCCTGTGCCCGCTGCTGGTGCTCGGCATCTGGTGGCGCGGGCTGACCGCGCCGGGCGCCGCCGCGGGGATGGTCGCGGGCGGGCTGGCGTCCGGCGCCGCGGCGCTGGCCACGGCGGCGGGCGGGATCGCCGACAGCCTGTGGGGCGGATGGGCCGCGGCGCTGGTCGGGTACCCGGCCGCGGTGAGCGTCCCGCTCGCGTTCGGAGTGATGGTCGTGGTCAGTCGGGTGACACGCGACCGGGTCCCGGAGGGTGTCGGTCGCATCTTCACCCGGATGCACGCGCCGGAGCGGCTCGGCGTCGGCCGCGACCGGGAGGGGGACCTCCGGTCCCCGTGAGTCCTTTTGGTCCCGGTGTGGGCCAGAAGGACTCACGGGCGGCGCAGCCGCCCGTGCCGTTCGTCGCTCTACAGCGACCGTCCGGCGCGCAACTCGACAGCTCGGCGTCGAACAGTCGAACCGGCTATGGCTGTGACCTGCATCTCATTACCGTCTGCGGCTAGACCTTCCTCACTTTGCCCGTTCGCTAAGGAGTCCGCAGTGACCACAGCAGACCTGAGTCCGGAGAGGTCGCCCGAGCGGGCGACCCCGGACGAGCAGGCCTTCATCGACATGCAGGCCAGCCCGCAGTTCCAGGAACTGCGAAGCAGGCTGCGCCGCTTCGTGTTCCCGATGACGGCGTTCTTCCTCGCCTGGTACGCCCTGTACGTGCTGCTCGCCATCTACGCGAGCGACTTCATGGCGACCAAGGTCGTCGGCAACATCAACCTGGGCTTGATCCTGGGCCTCGGCCAGTTCGTGACGACCTTCGTGATCACCGGACTGTACGTGCGCTTCGCGAACCGTGAGCTCGACCCGCGGTCCTCGGCGATCCGCGAAGAACTGGAAGGACCGCAGCAGTGACCGAGATCCTCGCGGCATCGGGCACCGATGTCGGCAACCCGACCCTGAACATCGCCATCTTCGTCGCGTTCGTGGTGATCACGATGGGCATCGTGATCCGCGCGAGCCGCACCACCAAGAAGGCCTCCGACTTCTACACCGGCGGCGCGCAGTTCTCCGGCCCGCAGAACGGCTTCGCGATCGCGGGCGACTACCTGTCGGCGGCCTCGTTCCTCGGCATCGCGGGCGCCATCGCGGTCTACGGCTACGACGGCTTCCTCTACTCGATCGGCTTCCTCGTCGCCTGGCTGGTGGCGCTGCTGCTGGTCGCCGAACTACTACGCAACACAGGCAGATTCACGATGGCCGACGTGCTGAGCTTCCGGCTCAAGCAGCGTCCGGTCCGGATGGCCGCGGCGCTGTCCACCCTCGTGGTCTCGCTGTTCTACCTGCTCGCGCAGATGGCCGGCGCCGGCGGACTCGTCGCGTTGCTGCTCGACATCCACAGCAAGGCCGGTCAGTCGATCGTCGTCGCTGTGGTCGGTGTGCTGATGATCGTGTACGTGCTCATCGGCGGCATGAAGGGCACCACCTACGTGCAGATGGTCAAGGCGGTCCTGTTGATCCTCGGCGCGGGCATCATGTGCGTGTTGGTGCTGCTGGCCGTCAAGGGCAACTTCTCCCAGCTGCTCGCCCAGGCGCAGGAAACGGTCGCGGGCTCGTCGAACAAGGCCGCAGCCGGCCGCGACATCCTGGCCCCCGGCGCGAAGTACGGCATCAGCTCGATGTCGCGCCTGGACTTCGTCTCGCTCGGCATCGCCCTGGTGCTCGGCACCGCGGGCCTTCCCCACGTGTTGATGCGCTTCTACACCGTGCCCACCGCCAAGGAGGCCCGCCGCTCGGTGACCTGGGCGATCGGCCTGATCGGCGCCTTCTACCTGTTCACGCTGGTTCTCGGCTACGGCGCAGCGAAGATGGTCGGCCCCGACCGGATCCTCGCCGCACCCGGCAAGGAGAACTCGGCGGCTCCGCTGCTCGCCTTCGAGCTGGGCGGCACGATCTTCCTGGCGATCATCTCCGCGGTCGCCTTCGCGACCATCCTCGCGGTCGTGGCGGGCCTGGCGATCACCGCGTCGGCGTCCTTCGCGCACGACATCTACGCCAGCGTCATCAAGCGCGGCAAGGCATCCGAGGAGGAGCAGGTCCGCGTCTCGCGGATCACGGTGGTGGTGATCGGTCTCGTCGCGATCGTGCTGGGCATCATGGCGATGGGCCAGAACATCGCGTTCCTGGTGGCGCTGGCCTTCGCGGTCGCGGCCTCGGCGAACCTGCCGACCTTGCTGTACTCGCTGTTCTGGAAGAAGTTCAACACCACCGGTGCACTCTGGAGCATCTACGGCGGCCTGATCAGCTGCCTCGTGCTGATCGTCTTCTCGCCTGCCGTCTCCGGCAAGCCGTCGTCGATGTTCCCGAACAGTGACTTCGCCTGGTTCCCGCTGGCCAACCCGGGCATCGTCTCGATCCCGCTGGCCTTCGTGCTCGGCATCGTCGGTACGTACGTCGGTCGCCGGAAGCTCGAGGACCCGGCCAAGCAGGCCGAGATGGAGGTCCGCTCCCTCACCGGTGTCGGTGTGGAGAAGGCCGTGGCCCACTGACGGCATCCGCCGCTCGAGAACGTGTCCCGCACCCGGTTTCCCCGACCCGGGTGCGGGACGCTCTCGTTTCCGGTTCGCTACGATTCATCGATGGCCAAGCTCAAGGTTTCGATCGCCGTCCCACTCGCTCCGCAGGATGCGTGGGAAAAGGCAAGCGCGCTGGAGGAATTCGACAACTGGCTCTCGATCCACGACGGCTGGCGCTGCGAGATCCCCGCACAGCTGGCCACCGGGACCACCGCGGAGTCGGTGGTGTCCGTCAAGGGCATGCGCAACCGCGTCAAGTGGGTCATCACCGACTACCAGCCGCCGCGCAGCCTGGCCCTCAAGGGCGACGGCAAGGGCGGAGTCAGGGTCAACCTCACGCTGTCGGTCACGCCGAAGGGCGACGGCTCGGAGGTGGGCCTCGACGTCGAACTCGGTGGGGCGCCGCTGTTCGGCCCGATCGGGTCCGGTGTCGCGAGGGCACTCAAGGGCGACATCGAGGGTTCGCTGAAGAAGTTCGTCAGCCTCTACGCCTGAGTCTCACTCGAGGATCGGCACCCGGGCCGAGTCGATCAGCCAGGTCTGCGACAGCTGGTCTAGGGTGCCGTCGGCGTAGAGTCCGTCGAGGGCTGCCGACGCACACGACGTGAGCTTGCTGTTCTTCTCGAGCACCAGCCCGAAGAACTCGGTGACGGTGTTGGGTCGCGGGAACTGGCCGACGAGAACGCTGTTCGGCAGGTCGGACTTGGTGATCTGGAGGCCGGTCGGGATGTCGACCACCAGCGCGTCGATGGTACCGGCGGCCAGGGCCGCCTTTGCCTCGTCGTTGGTCGCAAACGTCGTAGGCGCGATGGCGGGGCGGATGGTGCCGGTGATGGCCGCGAGGCTGGTCGTACCGGCTTGCGCGCCGAGCCGGTACGAGGTCAGGTCATTGAGATTGTGGGCGGATGCCGCCCGCGTGCCCGACATCGCGATGATCGACTGCGCCACCGCGTAATACGGCGACGAGAAGTCGACGGCGTCGCGGCGGTCACCGACGATGGTGACCTGGTTGATGTCGAAGTCGAAAGTCTTGGGGCCCGGCTTGATCGCCTCCGTCCACGGCACCCGCACGAACTGCACCTCGTCGGGTCGGTAGCCCAGTTTCTGGTAGACGGCCTTGGCGACCGCACCCTCGAAACCCTTGCCGTTGGACGGATCGTCGCCGACGAACCACGGCTCGTAGGCGGGGGAGTCCGTGGCGATGGTGAGCGTGCCCGGTCTGATCGTCGCGCCGCTGTCCGGTCCGCAGTTGCTCACCGCGGCGGTCGACGGCGGCTTCGTGAACGCGGTGGGAATGCTGGTCGGGTCGGACGCGGCGTCGGTGTCCGCGTTCGAGGCCGAGCATCCGCCGGCCGCGAGTACCGCCGCGGTGGTCAGCGACAGCAGTGCGACGGGACTCCGACCGATGTTGGGCACTCGGACATAGTGCCGACAAAGGGGAGGTTAGGCAAGGCATCCATACCGGTCGGTGTGGTTCCTCATCGCTACGAAATGGACCGTTCTCCCCTGACCGATCTTCGGGCGCGACTATCGTTGCCCGTGGGTATGCCTGTCGGCAGCCCAGTCGGAGCCGGCCGTCGAGCCGGTGATCGTTGTCGTCGCAGTCGTTGCGAAGGGACACGTCATGAAGATCATCCGTTTCGTCCGCGCAGCCTTCGTCATGCTGGCTCTGGCGGCCCTCGCTGGGGCGATGGCCGTGAGCCCGGCAGCCGCGAAACCGTTGCCGACGATCGTGCTGGTGCACGGCGCGTTCGCCGACACCACCAGTTGGGACGGTGTGGCCGCCAACCTGCGCGGACGGGGCTACCCGGTGGTGGTGCCCGACAATCCGCTGCGCGGTCCGGGCTACGACGCGGCCGCCATCGAGAAGACTCTCGGCGGGATCTCCGGTCCCGTGGTGCTCGTCGGGCACTCGTACGGCGGTGCCGTCATCACCAACACCCACAATCCGAACGTCAAGGCGTTGGTCTACGTCGCGGCCTTCGCCCCGGCTCAGGGCGAACCGGTGGCGCTCGCGCTCGACCCGATCCGATTCCCCGGCAGTCAACTGCTGCCGCCGGCGCTGCAGATGAAGGTCGTCGACGACGCGCACGCGTTCGGCGGCAAGAACCTCGACGCCTACATCGCCGACTCCTCGTTCCACAAGGTATTCGCGCCGGACGTCAGCGACGCGACGGCCGCGACGATGCTCGCCCACCAGAAGTCCCTCGCGGTCTGGGCGAACCTCGAGCCGTCCGGGCCCACGTCGTGGTCGAGCACCCCGAGTTGGTACCTGGTCTCGGCGAACGACACCGTGATTCCGCCTGCCGCGCAACGGTTCATGGCCGGTCGGATCGGCGCCCACACCAGCGAGGTGCAGGCCTCGCATGTCGCGCTGGTCTCGCAGCCGGGCGTGGTGGCCGACGTGATCGCGGCGGCGGCCAGCTCGTGATGACCGGCCCGGCCCTGATGGCATGGTGCCCTCGGCAGGATTCGAACCTGCGACCTACCCTTTAGGAGAGGGTTGCTCTATCCCCTGAGCTACGAGGGCGTGGGGTGTGGGCATCGCTGCCCGTCCCCGCTGCAGTAGGCAGTGTAGCGGGAACCGGCAGGCCGGGGCGTCATCACCCGCGGCAGATCCGTTCGGCGATTGTCCTCGACGTCGGTCGCGCGGGTGGTATGTTAACGGCAATTCGCATAGGTGCCGATCGTGGTCGCGGAGGGGTGAACGCGATCGGAGTCCGGAACTGTTGGTGTACCGACCGTTTCGCCCACGGGGGATCCATCGAAGGAGGGCGTGTGCCTCGCAGCTATGTCAATCTCGACGACCGTCCGCGGCTGACCGCCGCGCAGACCCGCATCACCGTCACCAGTTCCCGCAAGCGGTGGACCCGGAAGAACCCGGACCTCACCGACGCCCTCGACTTCTGGTCGTTCGCGGGCGCCGCCGCGAACGTGGCCATGCAGATCGGCTGGCCGGAGGTCGCGTACGGGGTGATGGAGAGCAAGGTGCCGTCCGGTGCGCTGATGCACCACCCGTGGAAGCGGGCCCGCACCACCACCCAGTACCTCGCGGTCGCGATCCTCGGCACCGACACCGAACGCGCGGCCTACCGGGAGGCGGTGAACGGCGCACATCGGCAGGTGCGGTCCGACGAGAACAGTCCGGTCGAGTACAACGCCTTCAACCGGGAACTGCAGCTGTGGGTCGCGGCGTGCCTATACATCGGGTTCGAGGATTCGCACCAGTTGCTGCACGGAAGACTGTCGGGCGAGGACCTGGAGCACTTCTACCAGCGGTCCTCCACCCTCGGCACGACGCTGCAGGTCACCGAGGACATGTGGCCCGCCACCCGTGCCGACTTCGACGTGTACTGGAACACGGCGTGCGAACGGGTGCAGTTCGACGAGCGGTCGATGCAGTTCTTCGACGACCTCGTCGGACTGCGGATGATCGCCTGGCCGATCCGGGCGCCGTTCAGGAACTTGCTGAGGTTCCTGACGATCGGGTTCCTGCCCCCGTTGTTTCGGGAGCAACTTGCCCTGGAGTGGACCGAGGACGACCGGCGCCGCTTCGAGCACCTGTTCATCTTCGTCTCGTTCGTCAACCGGTTCCTGCCGAGCTTCATCCGTAACGGTGGCAGCTACCTGCTGATGCGGGACCTTCGCCGGCGAATCGGCAAGGGCGCGAACCTGATCTGACGGTGTTTCCAGTGCCCGCGCAGATCAGGCGGTAGTCGCGGGATCGGCGGCCGGCTCGGGGTTGGCCACCCCGCGGTGAAACCCCTTGCGGTCGTACAGCGCCGCGACGACCGCACCGAGTACGAGCCCGATCACCAGCCCGATCGCCGTCATCATCACCGCGTGCGCGAGTTCCCGTGACCCGCCCTCCCCGAAGTACAGCAGCGCCCGCACACCCAGGAACACCTGGTGCATCGGTTCGAAACTTGCCAGCCAGCCGAAGAACGGCGGTGTCGCCTCGATCGGGATGGTGCCGCCGGCGGACGGCAGACCCAGGATGACGAAGATGATCAGGTTGATGATCATCCCGGCGGTACCGAAGGCCGCGAGGACCGACATCGCGGTGATTCCGACCGCGGCGATCGCGAACATGCCGTACAGCCACAGCCCCAATGCGTTCGGCAGCGGCATCGACAGCAGGTGCGAGATCCACAGGTACAGCCCGGACACCAGCGGCGCGAGCACGAGCATCACGCCCCACTTGACGGCGAGGGTCTGCAACCGGGAGATCTCCACCGCGGGATTGTGCAGGTACCGCGGCCCGAACTCGGTGGGTGCGAACCCGAGCATGCCGTCGACGAGGGTGTTCACGATCATCGCCCCGGTGAACCCGGCGAGGATCACCAGCAGCGCGTAGTAGAACGCGGACAGGCCGTTTCCGGTGCCGTCCGGCAGCGGCTTGTGCGCGACCGTCTGCACGTCGATCGGTGTCGCGAGCGTCAGCCGTGAGGCGCCCGGTACCGGCGTACTCCCGACCGCGGCGGCGACCTGCTGGCTGACCTGCTTGCCGACGGTCTCGTTGACGGTGGCCATCGCGGGCTCGGTGATCGACTGCACGATCCCGACCCCGAACGTGCCCGCCCGCGGATTGGTGAACACGGTGATGACCGGGCGCTCCACGTCGCCCGGGACGACACTCGACTGGGCGAGGATCATCAGCCGTTTGGTGAAGTCCGACGGGATCACGATCGCGCCGTACACCTCGGCCGAATCGAGCATCGACCGAGCGCTCCCGATCCCCACCTGCACCAGGTCGACCTTGTCCGAGGGGACCCCGGCCACCAGTCCGTCGACGATCTGGTCGCCGATGTTCTGCCGGACGTCAGACCCCGGGGTGACGTCGCCCTCGTCCTGGTTGACGACCGCGATCGGGAAACCGTGCAGGCTGCCCTTCGGGTCGAGAATGCCCCCCAGGTACAGCGCGGCCAGCAGCGACATGAGCAGCGCCACCACCACGATCGGCGCCGCCCAGAACAGCGGGCTGCGCAGCTTCTTCGTCCGTTGCCCTGGGGCGGTCGGTTCCTGGGCTTCGTGCTTCGGCCTGGTCACGGTCACTCGCCTCTCGCTGGGTGGTCGGCTCCGGACGTCCGTCAGCCGAGTGTGCTCTGCGCCCGAACTGCTTCGACCAGTCCCTCGACCCGGTCGGCTGTCATGCCCGGGGCGAACGAGGCCATCTTCGCCAGTGGCGCCCCCGCCGCCATCTTCATGACCAGCGGATCGACGTCGCCGAATCCGGCGCCGTCACCGCCGCCCGCGTCCGCGAACGCCGCCAGCAGCAGTGGCCCGCCGATCGGGTGCGCGAACCAGTCGCCGATGGTCGACATGCCGGTCAGGGTCGCCGGAATGCCGTCACCGGGGGAGGCCCACGTCCGGGCCAGCCGGATGTCCCGGGAGGAGGCGCCGACTCGGATCTCGAAGTCGCCGGCCTCGATCACCCAGCGGTGTTCGCGCACAGACCAGAACGCGAACGCGCGCCCGTCGAGGCTGACCGTCACCCTTCGTGCCTCGCCGGGCGCGAGGTGGGCCTTCGTGAACCCCTTCAGTTCGTGCGCGGGCCGGTCGACGCTCGCTTCGACGTCGCGGACGTAGACCTGCGGTACCTCGGCGCCCGCGCGGTCGCCGGTGTTGGTGACCGTGAAGGACACCTCGAGTCCGTCGGCGGACGGGGCGAGCGCGAGGTCGGAGTACTCGAAGGTGGTGTAGGACAGGCCGAATCCGAACGGGTACGCCACCGGCAGGTCGAGGGTGTCGAACCACCGGTAGCCGACGTGGATGCGTTCGCCGTAGACGACGACACCGTCCGAGCCCGGGAAGTTCAGACGGCTCGGGGTGTCCGCGAGGCGCAGCGGGATGGTCTCGGTCAGCCGTCCCGAAGGATTGGCCAGCCCGAACAGCAGGTCTGCGAGCGCCGATCCGCCGGCCTGTCCCAGCAGCCACCCCTCGAGGATCGCCTGCGCGCGGTCCTGCCACGACGCCGTCGCGACGACGGCGCCGTTCGACAACACCACGGCGACACGAGGATTGACCGCGGCGACCGCATCGATCAGGGCCAGTTGGTTCGCGGGCAGGTCGATGCCGGTGCGATCGAAGCCCTCCGACTCGAACTCGGTCGGCAGGCCGAGGAACAGCAGCACCGTCGCGGACTGCTCGGCGAGCGCCACCGCCTCGGCGACCAATTCGGGGTCCGCGGTGCCGTCGAACCGGAAGCCGGGCGCGAAACGGACGGCAGCGCCCTCCCCGGCGAGATCGCCGATGGCGTCGAGCGCCGAGTCGACGCGGGTGGGCACGACCTGCGAGCTGCCGGACCCCTGAAACCGTGGGGTGCGGGCGAATTCGCCGATCACCGCGACCCGGTCGAGGTCGGATAGGTCGAGTGGCAACACCCCGTCGTTCTTGAGCAGGACCGCCGACTCGGTGGCGGCGACCGCGGCGAGGTCGTGATGCGCGCCGGCGTCGTAGCCGGCCGGATCGTCGGCGGGGGCGGCGGTGCGATCGAGCAGGGTCAGCAGCCGACCGACCGCACGGTCGAGCACGGACTCGTCCAGCCCGCCTGCCTCGACCGCCGCGACCACCCGGTCGTCGCCGGCCGCGGCGGGCATCGTCAGGTCCAGGCCGGCGGCCAGCGCCCGCACCCGATCGTTGACCGCTCCCCAGTCCGACATCACCAGACCGTCGAAACCCCACTCGTCGCGCAGGACTTCGGTGAGTAGCCAACGGTTTTCGCTCACCTGAACGCCCCGGACCTTGTTGTACGAGCACATCACCGTCCAGGGACGGGCGGTGGTGACGATTCGCTCGAACGCGGGGAGGTAGATCTCGCGGAGGGTGCGCTCGTCCGCCTGGACGTCGATGCGCATCCGGTCGGTTTCCTGGTTGTTCGCGGCGAAGTGCTTGAGCGACGCGGCCACCCCGCGGGACTGCACGCCCTGCACCCATGCGGCACCGAGCACGCCCGCCAGGAACGGATCCTCGGAGTAGTACTCGAAATTGCGGCCGCACAGCGGCGAGCGGCGGATGTTCACGCCGGGCCCGAGGAGCACGGAGACGCCCTCGGCGCGGGCTTCGGTGCCCAGCGCGGCGCCGACGGTGTGGATGAGGTCGACGTTCCAGCTGGAGCCGAGCCCGGCGGCCGGCGGGAAGCAGGTCGCCGGGACACTGTCACCGAGACCGAGCGCATCACCGCCCTCGGACTGCTTGCGCAGGCCGTGCGGACCGTCGGTCAGCATGATCGACGGGATCGAGGCGTCCGGTACGGCGGCCGTGTGCCAGAAACCGACCCCCGTCGTCAGCGTCGCCTTCTGCGTGCGGCTCAGGCCCGCGATGCGTTCCGAATGAGCGTGGTGTGCCATGGAATCCCGTCTGCCTTCCGGAGCCGGGCCACCGCGCCCGCTCGAGATGGTTGTCGAGGGTTCAGCCTAGGCGCGGAACCAGGCCCGGACACGACAACACCTCCGGTCGTGTCGGTGTCCCGACGCGACCGGAGGTGTCGTGGTGTGCCGCGACTACCGTGCGGCGACCGTCTCCTCCTCGGGCAGTTCCGCCGGCAGCTCACGCCGCAGCTTCTCGCCCTCGATGTCGACGTTCGGCAGGATCTTGTCCAGCCACTTCGGAATCCACCATGCCTTGTCGCCGAGCAGTGCCATCACCGCGGGGATGATCACCATGCGGACGATGAAGGCGTCGAAGAAGACCGCCGCGGCCAGTGCGAAGCCGATCGACTTGATGAACGAGTTCGGCTCGGCCATGAAGGCGCCGAACACCGAGATCATGATCAGCGCGGCGGCGGTGACCACTCGCGAGCCGTGGCTGAAGCCGATCTTGATCGCGTCCTTGGCGGACGCCCCGTGGACGTACTCCTCACGCATCCGGGTCACCAGGAACACCTGGTAGTCCATCGCCAAGCCGAACACCACACCGATCAGGAAGATCGGCATGAAGCTGACCAGTGGCTGCGGATTACCGATCATCCCGCCCCAGCCGTTCTGGAAGATCGCGACCGTTGCACCGAACGTCGCGGCGACGCTGAGCAGGAAGCCCACGGTCGCGGTGAGCGGCACCAGGATCGACCGGAACACGAGCATCAGCAGGAGGAACGCCAAGCCCACGACCACCGCGAGGTACGGGATCAGCGCGCTCTGCAGCCGGTCCGAGACGTCGGTCTCGAGCGCGGTCTGGCCGGTGACGCCGTAGTTGACGCCGATCTTCTCGTGCAGGCCCGCCTCGCTGTCGCGGATGGACTGCATCAGGTCGACGGTCCGGGCGTCGGTGGGCCCGCTGGACGGGGTCACCATGATCTGCGCGGTGTCGCCGGCCGGGTTCATCCCGATCACCTGGGCGTTGGTGACGTCCGGCTGGTCCTTGATGGTCTGCAGGACGGTGCCGAACGCCTCGGGTGCGGGGACGGTCGCGTCCTTCGCGTCGACGACCACCAGCAGCGGGCCGTTGCGGCCCGGGCCGAAGCCCTCGTCGACGAGGTCGTACGCCTGCCGCGAGCTGGTCGCGGGGTCACCGGTGCTCTCGCTGGGCAGGGCCAGCTTCAGCCCGGTCGCGGGCAGGGCGAGCACGGCCAGCAGCAGCACGCCGCCGATCAGCGGGACCGCGGGGACGCGCGCCACCCAGTTCGCGTAGCGCATGGCCGGACCGGGCTTGACGGAACCGGACTCGGGGTCCTTGGCCTTGACGAACGGGATCTTGCCCGCGAACACCTTGCGGCCGAACAGTCCGAGCATCGCCGGCAGGAACGTCAGCGCGACGAGGACCGCGACGAACACGGAGAAGGCCGCGGCCATACCCATGTCGCTGAGGAACTTGATGCCGACCACGCGCAGCGCGACGAGGGCGATGATCACCGTCAGGCCGGCGAACACCACAGCCGAACCGGCGGTCCCGACGGCGCGACCGGCCGCCTCCTCGCGGTTGTCGGTCACGGTCATCTCGTGTCGGAACCGGGAGACGATGAACAGTGAGTAGTCGATGGCGACCGCCAGGCCGATCATGATCGCCAGCGTCGGTGTCATCGACCCGAGTTCGGTGAAGCCGGTGGCCACGGTGATACCGAGGCTGCCGATGCCGACGCCGATGATCGCGGAGATCAGCGGCAGGCCCGCGGCGACGAGGGATCCGAAGGTGATCATCAGGACGATCGCGGCCACGGCCATGCCGACCAGTTCGGTCGAGCCGCCGGGCCCCTCCTGGGTCTGGGCGGCGGTACCGCTCAGCTTGACGGTCAGTCCGGCGTCGCGGGCGACCTGTGCGGCGGCGTCGATCTGGTCGGTCAGTTCGGTGGTGACGTCGGTGTGCGAGCCGCTGAAGGGGACCTCGACGAAGCCGACGGTCTTGTCGGGGCTCAGCGGGGACAGGGCCTCGGCATCGGCGACGGCCTGATCGACCGGCTTGCCCGACTTCTCGGCCTGCTCGGTGACCATCTTGATCAGCCCGTCGTTCGCGACCACGGGATTGACCAGGGCGGCGCTGTGCTGGCCCGCGGCCGGGTCGGCCGGATCGGATCCGGCCGCGGGTGCCGACGGGTCGACCTTCGCGGCGGGCTCGACCAGATCGATGGTGCGCACCTTCGCCAGCGTCGCGTCCATGGCCGCCTCGTTGGCGGGTGTCGCCAGCGTCTGGCCCTCGGGGGCGGCGAAGACGAACCGCGCCGACAGGGAGTTGAACGGGTCCTTGCCTGCGGCGGGGAAGCGCTCGGACATCAGGTCCTGCGCCTTCTGTGCAGGCGTCCCGGGGATGGAGAACGAGTCGTTCGTCGGGCCGGAGAGGGTGGCCGCCCCGACGCCCATCAGGACGAGGATCGCGAGCCAGATGGACAGGACGGTGCCTTTTCGCCGGTAGGCGAACTTGCCGATCCGATAGAGATGGGTGGCCATGGAGGACCCTTCGGTGTCAGGGTTGGTCGGGACTGTTCAGGACTGGGCGGGCCGCGACGCGGTGACCGTGGGACGGGCGGGTGGGGGGAGTCCGGCCCGGAGTTGGGCGAACGCCTCGGTCACGAGGGGAGCGGGGGTGTCGTAGCCGGTGTTGCCCTGCATCCACAGGTCGATGGCGGCCTTGCAGGCGGCGCCGGAGGCCATCTGCAGCAGGTTCGGGTACAGGTCGTTGTCGACGTCGGTCCCGGTGCGGTCCGCGATGGCTTCGCCGAGGATCCGGCTCACCCGGCCGTGCACCTCGAGTTTGCGGGCCATCAGCGCCGGGCTGTCCTCGATGAGTGCCATCACCGCGAAGGTCTCGGCGACGTCGCGTGCGGGGTCCGTCACGATGCCGACGACCAATCGCTCGAGCGAGTCCCAGATCGCTTCGTCGGCGGGGCGGGCGCTGAGTTGCGCCACCCATTCGCCCACGTCCGTCTCGAAGCGGTAGAGGATGGCCTCTTCCTTGGACGGGAAGTAGTTGTGGAAGGTCCGAGTGGACACTCCGGCCTCCGCGGCTATCGCATCGGCCGTGACGGCGTCGACCCCCAGGGTCTTGGCCAGTCGAACCGCGGCGTCACTCAGTGCCCTCCGGGTCGCGGCCTTCTTGCGGTCGCGTAGTGGCAGTTGCGTGGTCACCTCCTCGAAGGTACCGAGATTGCACGAGTCTGCAAACTTGCAGATGAGTGCAATTTTGTTGCTTTGACCACACTCCGACCCTGGATGTGTCGGCTGTCACTCGGCGTGGCCGGCGGCCCGCCTGCCGATCGCGAGCGAGAGAGCGGCGGCAAGCGCACACAGGGCGCCGGCGACGTAGAAGGCGGAGTCGTACCCGCCGAACTGATCGCGGACGAGGCCGGCCAGGAAGGCCACCGCGGCCGCACCGATCTGGTGCGAGGCCAGCACCCAGCCGAACACGATCGGGGCGTCGGCGCCGAAGTGCTTGCGGCACAGTGCGACCGTCGGCGGCACGGTGGCCACCCAGTCGAGGCCGTAGAAGATGACGAACGCGAGCATCGGTGGGTGCACGGACTCCGCGAACAGGATCGGCAGGAACATCAGCGAGATCCCGCGCAGCAGGTAGTAGGCGCCGAGGAGGCGGCGCGAGTCGAAGCGGTCGGTGAACCAGCCCGACGCGATGGTGCCGACCATGTCGAAGATGCCGATCACCGCCAGCAGGCTCGCGGCCGCGGTCGCCGGCATCCCGTGGTCGTGGGCGGCCGGCACGAAATGCGTGCCGATCAGACCGTTGGTGCTCGCGCCGCAGATCGCGAACGTCCCGGCCAGCAACCAGAACGTGCGGGTGCGGGCCGCGGTGAGCAGCACGCCGACAGCGCGTCCGGCGGCGCCGCCTCGGGTCGTGGTGGCAGGGACGGGTGGTGTGTAGCCGGGCGCCGCGCCGTACGGGGTGGTCCCGGCGTCCTCGGGCCGGTTCCGCAGGAACAGTAGGACCGGCGGTACGACGGCCAGCGCGGCGACGGTCACGGTCAGCGAGACGGCCTGCCAGTCGTAGCGCTCGGCGAGCATCGCGAGGACGGGCAGGAACACCAGCTGGCCGGCCGCCCCGCCCGCGGTGAGGACGCCGGTGACCAACCCGCGACGGGCGACGAACCAGCGGTCGGTGACGGTCGCGACGAAGGCCAGCGCCATCGACCCGGTCCCGAGGCCGACCAGCACGCCCCACAGCAGCACCAGTTGCCATCCCGCGGTCATGAACACCGTGAGCCCGCTGCCGGTCGCGACCAGGACGAGTGCGGAGGAGACCACCGCCCGCATCCCGAACCGTTCCATGAGGGCCGCGGCGAACGGCGCGGTGAGCCCGTAGAGCGCCAGGTTGACCGAGACCGCGGCGGAGATCGTCGCCCTGGACCAGCCGAAGTCCTCGTGCAGCGGCTCGATCAGCACCGACGGCGCGGCGCGGAAGCTGGCCGCACCGACCAGGGCGAGGAAGGCGACGGCGGCGACGATCCAGGCCCGGTGGATCCGCGGGCGGGTCGTCGGGATCGGCGCGAGCGGCCCGGTGGCCGTCATCTCTGAAGTCACGGATGTCATTGTTCGGGGCCGTTGGTCGCACACACCAGTGGCTGGATAGCCAATATGTGAAAGAATTCGGCCATGTCGGTGCATCGCGTGGTCGTCCTGGCGCTCGACGGCGTCATTCCCCTCGAGTTGGGCATCCCGTCGCGGGTGTTCGGGGGAGCGGTCGGCGCCGACGGGGCCGGCTTATACGACGTGCGGACCTGCAGCCTCGACGGCGGTCCGGTCCGTTCCGAGGCGGACTTCGCCATCGTCGTCGAGCACGGTCCCGACCTGCTCGAGACCGCCGACACCGTGGTGATCCCCGCTACGCACGAACTGGGGCCGGAGGTCGAGGACGGGCGACTGTCACCCGAACTGGCCGCGGCCTTCGCGCGGATCAGGCCGGACGCCCGACTGGTGTCGATCTGCATCGGGTCGTACGTGCTCGCCGCGGCGGGCGTGCTCGACGGCCTGCGCGCGACCACCCACTGGAGCCACGCCGACCACTTCCAGCGCACGTACCCGGCGGTGCGGGTCGATCCCAACGTGCTGTTCGTCGACGAGGGCCGGGTCCTGACGTCGGCGGGCGTCGCCTCGGGCATCGACCTGTGCCTGCACATCGTGCGCCGCGACCACGGCGCGGAGGTGGCGAACCGGGTCGCGCGCCGGTGCGTGGTGCCGCCCTGGCGCGATGGCGGGCAGGCGCAGTACATCGAGCGGCCGGTTCCCGAACCGTCATCCGAATCGACTGCGGCGGTGCGGCATTGGGCCCTCGAACAGATCGACCAGCCGATGTCGCTCGAACATCTGGCGCAGCGGTCGAACATGAGCGTGCGCACGTTCACCCGCCGCTTCCGCGAGGAGGTCGGGACGACGCCGAACCGGTGGCTGACCGCACGACGCCTCGACCGGGCCAGGGAACTGCTCGAGGCCAGCGACCTTCCGGTGGATCTGGTGGCGCAGCGGTCGGGTTTCGGGACCACCGCGTCGTTGCGCCAGCACCTGAACGCGACGATCGGCGTCTCGCCGGTCGCGTACCGCCGGACGTTCCGGGGCTGACACCGTTTCGGGCTCTCGGGGCGTGTGCCCCGGAGTAGATTCACTGACGTGTCTGTGCCGGACGGCGCATCGCCGCGACATCAGTGCGCGACCGTGGTGATCACCCAACGCCTCCGCCCCGGCCGCGAGTCCGAATTCCGGCACTGGCAGGACGAAGTGAACGGCGCCGCGGCGGTGTTCACAGGGTTCCTGGGGACCGAGGTCGCCCCGACGCCCGGTGCCCGGTGCCCGGTCGGTCGTCTACCGGTTCGACGGCACCGACAACCTCAAGCGGTGGCTCGACAGTGGGGTGCGTCGGCAACTGCTGGCCCGGGGCGAGGATCTCTTCGACGGCCCGCCCGCCCAATACGGCCCAGTACTCCCGAACGTGACCGGAGGTGCAAGGTGGGGCGCAACCGGTGGCGCGTTGACCCGGCGACGTCGCGCACGGCTTCTCGCGTGCGCGACGTCGGCACGGAAATCCGGGTGCGGTGCGCCGACCGCAGCGCGTACTGTCGGCTCACCCGGGTGGGGTTTCCCCCTGTGCAAGCCGTTGAATGATCGGCCGGTTGAACGCGGAGGAACGTGGGCCCCACCCGGGCACCCCACCAGCATCCGGTCCGCTGCCTCAACGTTGCCGCGGTACAGCCGACGTGGTGCCCGCAGGGGGAATCGAACCCCCACACCCTCACGGGTACCGGATTTTGAATCCGGCGCGTCTGCCAGTTCCGCCAGGCGGGCGTGCATGTCGGCAACGAGTAAGTGTGCCAGACAGGCGTATTCGGCGGTGGAGTTCCACTCCAGCCGGGCGGCGTTGGCGCTACGCGTTGCCGGAGGCTATCGAGATGACGAGCACCAGCCAGAACGCGACGAAGAAGTAGCCCAAAACCAGTCCGGCGATGGCGAGGCCACGGCCGCTCTCACCAGTGCGCTTGATCTGGCTCAGAGCGATGTGACCGAAGATGATCGCCAGTACGCCGCCGAGGAATCCGAACACGAGGGCAAGAATTGCGAAGACGTTGGTGGACTGTGAACGAATGGGGGCGCCGTACACCGGCTGTCCATCGGCAGTGTGGCCGACGATCGGGGCCACCATTCGGGCGTCGTGGGGTGCGGTTGCAGGTTGTTTCGACATTTGCACGCTCGCGGCGATGCCCCCGGCGACCGCTCCCAGGAACCCCGCCAAGTTGACGAGTGAGAAGACGACGTAGAGGGCCTGGGCCTCTGTTGTACGGGCGAGTGCCCCGAGGAACAGGTTGGCGCCGAACGCGATGAACAGCCAATGCCACCAAGCGATTACAGGGCTTTGATACGCGACGTAGCCGACTCCGCCTGCGAGAACGAGAGCAAGGAAGCACACCGTGAACCAGCCCTGCGTGGAGTCCACTCGCAGGAGGTACTTCAAAAGTGTGAGCGCGAGAGGCGCAAGGAACAATCCAAGGCCGAAGTACAGCATTGGCAGGCCGAGAAACTGCCGAGCTGTCGGGATCTTCTGACTCCGGGGCGACAGGAACGGCGCTTGAGACGTAGGCATTAGGGCATAGTGCAACACTCGGGCAATCGCGACAACCAGAACGATCCGAACTGGTCAAGTCCCGGGAATCGGTGTCGCGCTGCGTGACCCGGTGGGGTTGCCGTAATTTCTGCCGAGCGGGCCTCGACTGCCCGACAGCTACTGGCCGTCCGCCGGTACGGCTATCGGCGGTATCCGCGCTGAGGGTCGCGAGCTCGGGGCGGCTCGAACGGATCGAACCAGGCCGGTGGGTCGAGGTTGACCCCGTCGTCGGGTGTAATGCCGTCGAACAGGGTCAGCACGTCGTGGTCCTCGAACAGGTAGTCCAGGGGGCCGGCCCAGTCGGAATCCTCGGGATGCCTGGGAATGGCGGCCAATTCATCATCGAAATGACCGTCGTGATGCAGTGCAGAGGCGCGTCGCAGGATCAGGTGTAGTGCCATTTCCTCGCCAGTGCACGTCGGTCGTGGTGAGCGGCCGGATTCAGCGTCGGCGGCAAGGTCGTCGAAGGACCTGGCGGCGTGCCTGCGCCATGCCGCGGGCTGGTCCCACGTGGTGGCTGGGTACTCGGTGAACACTGACCGATCCGCGCCGGCGGTCACGGGCGCGTCGCCGTGGGTGTCGATGTCGTCGTAGGCACTGTCGGCCAGGGTCCGCGCCACGATCGCGACAATATGCATCTGTCGCGGCGTCAGCGTGAACTCGTCATCATCGTCCGGCGTCGGCGGATCGGGGACCAGGCGCATGCCTCACCGTAGCGCCGGAACCGGGGTCCGGCTCGCCTCCCGACAACACCAGGTGAGTTGCGGGGAGCGGCAGTCTGGCAAGGGTGTTCGTACCTGGTTCCAGTGGAACAGATCGATGCACTCTGAGATTGGGGTCTATTTACTGGCAGTGCTGGAGGTCCGGAGAGCGCAACCGATAGGTGTCGCAGAATTGAAAGTTTTCTGCACATCCGATTACGGGCACTTTGGTCAGTGGTGGCTTCCCCGGAGTCACTATCCGGTCCGTCCGAGAATCGTCGCTGCGCTGACAACTTCCGGTGGCAGACCGACACCCTACAGTCAGATGTCCCCTGTCGGGGTCAACGATAAGAGGGATCAACTGAAGTTTGTGCAGCCCCGCCGGTAATCCAGAGTTGGACTAGGCACACTGCACCAATGTCCTCCCATGTGTGCTGTTCAGGCACGGGGAGCGGGCGTACATGGAGCCGGAGGTGTGCTACGTATGCACCGGCGGAGGTCAGTGGCTGGTCAAGTTCGCCCGTTGCTTCATTCATTTCAGCACCGAGCACTCGGAGTTCACCAAGATCGGTGGCGAAGTTCCCCTCGGCGACCCGAGACCAGGTCTCGGCGTCAAGCCCGGGATCGGAGTCATGTACCTGCACGGTTACCTGAATACTCCCGTAATACTCGGGTATCGCGAAGAGAATTATTCCCTGTCCGGAAAATGGCCCGACCCCTGAATTATTGAAGTCAATGGATTCGGACCGAGAGAACGGATCCCCGGAATCGCAGATGAAGACCTGTTCCTCAGCCCATACAGTTCCAGTGTAGATCCGCACTCTCGGCCCTCCTCCACCTTCTTGTTCTTGCCGCTGTCAGTTACCGGTGTCGGCTCTCACAAAGAACGCCTCGCCGTCGAGGAGCCGGTTCTGATAGTAGAACGATCCGATCGCGTTCGCTTGCTTACTTTGTTCCCCAACCGGGACCATACAGACGCTGTATCCGCTGCTCCCCGTCCGACTAGGGTCGACCCTCGGGAGGTCATTGACGCCACATCCCGAGAAGGTGCGGCCATTCGGCGGTTGGACGATATCCGAAGGCTGGGCGGCACCCTGCTTTGTTGATGCGAACGGATATTCGTCGCAACTCTTCGTTCCACCAGCAGTGTCGTACTTGTTGGCAGTGCCCGGGCAAGCCCGATTGCGGTTCTTGATCCTCTCATTCTTGTCGGCCATCCGGTTCAACGGCCCTGTCGCATATAGAGTCTCTGCACCCCTGAGTCCCGACTGTTGGGCCCGCTTGATGTGATTTGCAATCGTTTGCTGATTTGGATCAGAAACAACGTCCATGATTGGCGACCGATTGGGGAAGACGCAACCTTTGCCGATCACCTTGGCGAACCCGGGCGGCGGAGTGTCATTATCGCACCGAATATTGGGTGTGGAATCAACCCCTTCGTTTGATCCAGGACTGGTCGGTATTCCGCTAAGCGTCCAGTCCACCTCTGCGGGGCCGCTTACGAGAGCGCCGGGTGCGAGATCTCCAAACGAGATCTTTGAGTAGACAAACAGTTGAGCGCCGGGAACAATGTTTTCATTGACCATGCCGTCCTGCTGGGCGGCCGTGCAGGCGCTGGTGGGGCATGAAATACTTGCACTCAGCGTGAATGGCGCGTTTGCCCCTTCCAGGGTTCGGAAAACGCTTTCAATGTCAAACATTGCCCGATATTCATTTTGCTTCGGGTCATTGTACTTAGTGTGGACTTCCTGCACGAACTTCGCATTGGCTCTCGCCAGCAGCGCATTCGTTGATATATTCTTTAGTGTGAGAACGACGGGGTGAACCGAGCAAGCGTACGTGCGTTCCGCTATCCAGCTGTTGGTGATATTCCCTGTCTTCGCCTCCTCGTCGTAGTCTTTTTCGCACCAATTCTTTGTAACGATTGGTGCCGAGAATGGCTGAACGGGCGGCGGCGCTTGTTCTTCGAGGGGAGGTTGCCCTGGCGTCATCATGATGGTCGGGTCAGTAGTGTGCGCGCCGTATGTGACGCACGCCGCGTACCCCGATCCAGTACCTGTTCCAGCAGTATTGCAGTCCCTGGTTTGGAAATTGGCAGGAAGCGTTGTGACGTACTGCCCATTTGATCCGACATAGTCGGGCATATTCACGTTACTGGGGGTGTCTTCCGGTTCCGTCGCAGTAAAGCGGGCGATAGCTTGAGGACCGCCGATTGTGCCGTACTGGAACTGCTGGGTTTGATTTGTTCCAACCTGCTGCGGGTCAGCGGTGGGGTAGCCGTATATTCCCGCTTCGTACTGCTCGCTTCCCCACTGGAGGAGGATGCGGCCGGTGACCGGATGGGCGCCGAAGGTCGGGTGCCAGTAGATAACGCCACGCTCAAATCGGTTCATTCGTCCTTGCCCATCCGGCAGGACGACCTCATCGGTGATGGGGTAGCCGAGCAAGCCACCGGGACCTTCCCAGCCGGTCTGGCCCCATTTGTCCCGGATCAGGCCGCCGATCGAGTAGGCCTCGTTCAGCTTCCAGTAGATGGTGGCACCGGTGAAGTTCTGGCGTCGGCCGATTCCGTCGGGGTTAACGATCTCGTCGGTGGTCGGGTATCCGATGTATCCGCCCTCGTAGCCCTTGCGTGCCCACGCGGCGAAGAAATGATTCACCACCGGGTGCGCGCCACCAGCCGCGGACCAGTAGATCGGGCCATTCTGGAAGACTGAGCGCCTGCCGAACCCGTCCGGGTTGACCAGCTCGTGGGACGCCGGTAGCAGCAGGAAGCTCAGGGGTCCGCCGAGCGAGTTGTACTTGTCGCGGATGGCGCCGCACACGTTCCATTCTGTCGGCCAGTACTGCTGGCATCCAGGCGGCGGTGGCGCGAGTAGGCCCGCGCGGGCCTGTTGAGCCTGTTTCTGCGTCCGGGCTTCCTTCATCTCGGCCTTGTCGGCTTGTTCCTTGGTGTAGCCCCCGGGGATCTCCTCGCGATCCGACCGCATTTTTCCGGGGATCACGGTCTCGTTCGGATTCTCGGTCGGCTTGCCGGTGTATGGGATCTTCTTCCCGCTCGCCGCCGGCGCTGGAGCGGTGCTGGGAGTTGGCTCGGTAGTCGTCGTAGCCGGCGTACTAGTCGTGAGTTGTGCGCTCGTCGAGGGTGCGGGGGATGCAACCCGTGACGTGATGGTAGTTGCGGTGGTCGTTTCCTCGGCTGCGGGATCGGTTGCCGCAGGGGTGGTTGTCGGGACTGCCGATGATGTTGTCTCGTATGCCTTCTCAGTCGCGGAGGGTATTGGCGTCGGCGTGGTGGAGGGAGCTGCGGTCGCGGTGTTCATCCCGGTCACCGCGATGGTTGCTGCTACGGCGATGGCTCCGAGTGCTCGCGCGGCACCCCGCCAATGTCGGCGCCGGTACTCGTGCCCGCGCCTTGGACTGTGGTTCAAACCTGCACCTTCTTCCTGGGAAGTTCTGGGAGGTACTTGTGAACGAAGTCGTTCACTGCCGAACCTAAAGGTCACCGTCGCATTTCGGACTTAGGTAACAAGTCTCACTTTGGTTACAAAAGGTACTGGCCAGTACGTTTGGGTTGAACTCCAATTTGGCGGGGATGTCGGCATTCGGCCGGGAACGGGCGCTTTCGGCCCGACTTCGGAGTGGAGGTGTTGGGGAGGGGGCCGAAGCCGTCCAACAATCGACCGATTCTGTAACACCTGAAGATGAGACATCTCCGCCGGCTCGCCGCGAGTTGGTCGCCGAGCCGATTCGCCGCCTCTGTCGGTTTCAGGAGTCGACTGCACGGCTTCGTGGGGTAACGGTGTGTCGTGCGGGGAACTTCTGACACTGCCGATCAGAAGTGATGTGCACTATCGTCGACTGCGACATGCGCCGTGCGCGCCGGGGGTTCGGCCCGTGACCGCGGAGGGGCCCGCGGTCACGGAGAGCGGTGTGCTCACCTCGTCGGACGCGATGTGGGAGCAGGCCAGAGCGCGGTTTGCGGTGATTGCGCCGTTGTCCGCAATGGACACTGTGGGGCACAAGGCGGCAGACGATGCCGCCGCGCGGCTGGGGCTCTCACGCAGGCAGGTGTATACGCTGGTCGATCGGTGCCGTCGCGGTTCGGGTGTGGTCTCGGATCTGCTCGGGGGCCGATCGTCCGGGGGCCGTGGCGGGGGCCGTCTGCCGGATCAACTCGAAGAGTTGGTGGCCGAGCATCTACGCAGGGTCTACTTGAAGCGGCAGAAGCCGTCGCTGGCCGTCGTTTACCAGGGCATCGCGCAGGCGTGTCGGGAGCGGGGGCTGACGGCCCCGGCCCGCAACACCGTCTCCGCGCGGATTGCTGCGATGCATCCGGGCGTGGTCGCGCGGCGGCGGGAGGGCCGCGATGCTGCCAGGACACTGCAGGCGGTCGGGGGCACGGCACCGACCGCGAGCGAAGTCCTGGAGCGGGTGCAGATCGATCACACCGTCATGGACGTGATGGTCGTCGACGACCGGGAACGGCAGCCGATCGGGCGCCCCTATCTGACGGTGGCGATCGACGAGCGCAGCCGGTGCGTGCTCGGCATGGTCGTGACGCTGAGGCCCCGTCCGCGGTGTCGGTCGGGCTCTGCCTTGGTCACGTGTGCTGCGACAAACGACTGTGGCTCGACGCGCTGGGACTGTCCGGTCGGGTCGACTGGCCGATGGGCGGCAAGCCGAACCGGCTGTACCTGGACAACGCACCGGAGTTCAAGAGCGAGGCGCTGCGCCGAGGATGCCAACAGCACGGGATCGACCTCGACTACCGCCCGCCCGGGCGCCCCCACTACGGCGGGATCGTCGAACGGCTCATCGGCACCGTCATGACACGGGTGCACGAGCTGCCCGGCACGACGTTCTCGAATCCGACGGCCAGGGGAGCCTACGATTCCGAGGCCACCGCGGCCCTGACCCTGGCCGAACTCGAGCGCTGGCTCACCCTGGCCGTCGCGTCCTACCACGGCAGCGTCCATGCCGGTCTCGGTCAGACCCCCGCCGGCCGATGGGCCGAGGAGGTCGCCCGGTGCGGCACACCCACCCTGGTGTCGAATCCGACCGCCTTTCTGGTCGACTTCCTGCCGGTCATCCGGCGCCGGCTTACCCGCACCGGTTTCGTCATCGACCACATCCACTACTTCGCCAACGCCCTCAAGCCGTGGATCGCCCGCCGCGACCGGATGGAGAAGTTCGTCATCCGGCGCGACCCACGCGACATCAGCCGAGTGTGGGTGCTCGACCCGGAGGGCCGCGACTACGTCGAGGTGCCCTACCGCACGCTCTCGCACCCACCGGTGACCCTGTGGGAACAACGGCAGGCGATCGCCCGCCTGCGTGAACAGGCCCGAGGTCAGGTCGACGAGGCCACCCTCTTCCGCATGCTGGCCCAGATGCGCGAGATCACCGCCGTCGCGCAGAAGACCACCCGCAAGGCCCGCCGGGACGGCGAACGGCGCCGACACCTCCGGGAGGAACCGGCGCCCGGACACCCACCGCCCCCACCGAAGGGCAAGGGCGACAACGAAACCGACTGTGTGAGCGCCCCGTTCGACGACATCGAGGAATGGTGACGATGGACGAGCGACCCGAGGACCTGACCCACCTGCGCGAGGACGCGCGCGCGGTCGCGCGACTGCCCGGATCCGAGAGGCTCCGACACATACGCGCCGACCGGTGGATCGGCTACCCCAGGGCGGTCACCGCCCTGGACCGACTCGAGACGCTGCTGGCCTGGCCGGCCCGGCAGCGGATGCCGAACCTGCTGCTGGTCGGGCCGACGAACAACGGCAAATCCATGATCGTCGAGAAGTTCCGGCGCCGGCACCCGCCGGTCAGCGACACCGACCGCGAGCACATCCCCGTGCTTGCCGTCCAGATGCCCTCCGACCCGTCGGTGGCCCGGTTCTTCGTGGCGCTGCAGGCCGCCCTCGGAGCACGCGTTCGGCCCCGCCGGCGGGTGTCCGAACTCGAACAGACGACCCTGTCGCTGCTGCGTCGGACCGGGGTGCGGATGCTGGTGATCGACGAGCTGCACAACGTCCTGGCCGGACGCGACGGCGTCCGCCGCGAATTCCTGAACCTGCTGCGCTACCTCGGCAACGAGCTCCGGATCCCGATCGTGGGCGTCGGCACCCGGGAGGCCTACCTCGCCATCCGCACCGACGACCAACTCGAAAACCGCTTCGCGCCAATGACCTTGCCGCTGTGGGAGGGTGGTGGGGACTCACGTTCGCTGGTGGCCAGCTTCGCCGCGTCCTTCCCGCTGCGGCGACGCTCACACCTCGCCACCGACGACATGACCAGCTACCTGCTCGCGCGCAGCGAGGGCACAATCGGAGAGCTGGCACTGCTGTTGACCGAGGCCGCCGTCGCGGCGGTCGAGGGCGGTGAGGAGGCCATCAACCGGCGCACCCTGACCATGGCCGCGTACGTGGGGCCGAGCGAGCGCCGCAGACAATTCGAACGCGAGATCCCGTGACCCCGCCCGCGCGGTGGCCGATCCATCCCGCACTCCTCGACGGCGAGGCCCTGTCCTCGTGGCTGCACAGGACCGCGGCCGCCTACGAGCTCACGCTGCCCGGACTGCTCGAACACGACCTGGGCCATCACCGGATCACGGATGCCGGCCTGGACTCCGATCCGCCGCCGGACCTGCTCGAGTCCCTGTCCGGGCGCAGCGGTGTCGAGCCGGACCGGCTGCGCCGCATGAGCCTGGCCGGCCTCGTACCGTGGCTGCTCGACAGCCTCGACCCCTGCAGCTGTTCGTTCGAGACGTACACCCGCCAGTTCTCGGTCCTGCTTCCAACGGACCGGCGGCCGTCGCGCACACCGCCGCCCGGCTGGCGGCCATGGCTGCCACCCGGGCGACCCGTCCAACGGGCCTGCCGGCGCTGCCTTGACGACGCCGTCGTTCCGGCGCTGCTGCTGACGTGGAACCTGCCGCTGCAGCTCAGCTGCCCGACACATCGATGCCTGCTCGAACCGTGCGAGTGCCTGCCCGCCGTCTACGTGGGGTGGGAGTCCGACCAGGACCGGCCCACACCGGCCTCCGATCCGGTGGCCGCGATGGACGCACGCACCTCCCAGGCGCTGAGGGATGGTCGTGTCACGCTGCCGCGCAGACAGGTTCACGCGGGCGTCTGGTTCCGCCTGCTGCGCACCCTCCTCGACGAACTGTGCGCGCCCCTCGGCCGGGCGGGGTGTCGGGGGACTGATCTGCGGCAGGTGTGGGAGCAGCTCGGTGGCCGGAACATGCGCCTGCACAGACGACCCTTCGAGGAGTTGACCTGGCCCGATCAGGCGCTCCTGCTCGAGGCTGCCGCCACGGCCATCGGCCTGATCGAGCGCGGGACGATCCTCGCCCGCGGCACGCATGGCTCCCTTCTGACACCCGAACCCGTCTCCACCTCGCACCGGGATCTCCGCCGAGCGCCGCCCCGTCCCTGAACGGCGGCACGGCACCCAGCACCGAGGACACCGGCTGTGTCTCGGCGCGCGTGAAGCAAGAAGTCGACGCCGCCGTCGCGGCCGCCCGGACCGACCCGACCGTCGCCCGATCCCTGTTCGACCTCGCCCGATACGGCTGCCGAGACGCGGCAGACGTGGACCGACTGCTGTCGACCTTCACCGAATTGGGCATCCCCACCGGGACGCTCGGCCACCAGCCCACCGCGACACATCTCGGGTGACGATGGCCGGCCCCGACCCTCCACCCCTACGATCACTGGGCCGCGATGTACGCCTGCTCTATTGCGCCCGGGATGCGGCCCCGCGCGGGCACGCTGTGTCCGTTGGTTGCCGCCCACTGTCGGATCGCCTGGGATCGCGTGCGGGCCTGGGATCGCGACAGCACGACGCCGGGAGTTTCGCGTCGGGAGCTCAATCTGGTGGCGTGTTCGATGTAATGGTCGAGTGCGCGGTGAAATGCGCGGGCGTTCTCGCTGTGCAGGTCGATGGAGTATTCGACTCCGTCGACCGCGAAGGTGATGGTCTTGCCGTCGGCGTCGAGGGGGGTGCCGTCGATGTCGTCGACGTACTCGACAAGTACCTTCTTCGCCACGATCTGTCCCTTCGTCGGTGGTGCGGTTCGCTGCACGGGGGCAACAGAGATCTTCCCGCCGGTCACGCACCGTTCGCCTGGCCGATCAGGGCGCGCTGTGCCGGCAGGTCAATTCTCTCTGCGGTGCGCCGAAAGATTCTGCCGCAAGGGCGATGAACAGCTCACGCCGGAACATCAACGCCTAACGGGCGCTACTTTGCACTTCGGGTCAGATTCGGGAGTATTGGGCCAACCCTGACGACCGCTGGAACGCGGCAGCGAAAGCCCGTCAGTCGGACTCAACGAGAAGGCGCTCCCGGTCGTATTGCCAGCACCGGTCCATCGCCTCCCTGGCCGTGTCGGGCGATCCCCCGACGTACGCCGAACGCGTCGTCGAATCGCACGCGGTCTCCACTCTCGCATCACGGGCCGCCCCGTACCACACGTACGGCGCGTGGGCGTGCCGGTGACCGCGAACGCCGCGTTGACCCCCTCGTTGTATTCATTAGGTGGACTTTCCGTCGATCCTTATCGGGGTGAGCCATTTTCCCAGACGACTACCAAGTTCATCAACTAGCTGCGATCCGAATACGCAAATAGAATGCTCCCATGGGTGCCCAAATGTCCCCTCGTTGAGCGATTCGGTAACGAAAATGTAGTAGTCGCCATTCGGATACACCGGGATCTTCCAGTCAATTTCATTTGATGATTCGACCGCGGACGGCATGAACCGGAAGCATGGGTGCTGCCAGTCCAAGGCTATCATTTCGCGTCCCGCTGGAACGATCGACTGGAAAGATTGGAGAGCCTCCATATTGATCCGATTGAAGTTATCCCGATATGCAGACTTGGTGGGATTCTTGGCGAGCTTGAATGTAATTGACGGCACAGGCTCTGCGATTCCAGGAAAATCCTCAGGCTCAAGTCCGGGTTGAAACTTGTAACGCTTATTGAAATCTGACCAAAGCTGAACTTTGTCGGCTCGGTCGATGGGAGTCCAAATTCGTCCTGAACTAGGCCTATCGCGATCCAGTGTCATATTTCGCTTCCTTGGATACCGTGGACTCGTGAGGGGGTCTCGGAGTGATGCGGAATTCCGAGACCCCCTCACGGTTGACAAGGCGCTATACTTTACTTCGCGCCAGGCTGGGGACTGCCCCTATTCTAGTTCCCAGCCAGTCCACCCTCCTTGTGTCTTGAAATGATCCTTGGAAAACCAAATCTTCCCGAGGCGATCCCCGTCGTCGATAACAAGACGCTCGGCGGTGCGATCATTGTTTGAGTCGGGTAGATAGACGTCGTACTCTAGCCATTTCGTCACTGGGGTCGGTAGGTGATTCAAGTCGTTGTCGAAGACGCTCTTACCTGCATATCCCGGCCGTGCGGCCATGTTCTTCCGTACAGCGAATAGGTATGCGTCGACCGATGCATTGCAATCTGGTTGACTCATGGTAGCGGGGCACACCGGCGCAACTGTTCGGCAATTGCTCACCACAACGGGATCTGACCTGTGGGGAGTAGGGGGAGGCAGGGTTCCGCCGTCCGCATTAATGATATTGAATTTCGTCCTCGCTCGATATGTTCCATTGACGCAAGTCGATGTATATCCGCGCTTGAACTCATGGAGGGGTTGGGGGCCGGTAGCTACCTGGACGGCCTCAGTTAGGTTTACTTCATTGCTCTGGCCGGGCGCAGTGTAGAAGTACTGAGTGATCATCTCAATCTTCTGCTTCGGGTCTGTACACGTCGCACGAATATTGCTTCTTACCCAGTTTGTCGAACTGGTTGCGACAGGCCATGACTGATTGAGCGAGCAGTCGTAGTGTTGTTTTGAAATCGACTGCGCTGTCCCAAAGTCAATGTAGTCGTTTTGGAATACCTGCTTGCGGCCTGGGTTCATTGCGAACTCGTCACCGGTCGGGTAGCCGTAGTACCCGGTTTCATAGCCGGATTCGGTCCATTCTGCAAGAATGATCCCCGATACAGGGTGCGCACCTGTAGTTGGCGACCAGTAGATCACGCCTCTCTCGAAGCGGTTCATTCGGCCTGCGCCGTTCGATCCGACCACTTTCTCGTCTTCGGTGGGGTAGCCGAGTAGGCCGCCCGGTCCCTCCCAGCCTGTCTGGCCCCATTTGTCGCGGATCGCTCCGCCGACGAACGCGGCCTGGGGTGCCGCTAGAGGGTGCCAGTAGATTGTGCCGCCGACGAAATTCTGGCGTCGCCCGACGCCGTCCGGGTTGACCGCTTCGTCGGTGGTGGGGTAGCCGAGGATGCCGGCTTCCCAGCCTTTGGAGCCCCACTTGGTCATGAAGCTGTTGACGACCGGATGAGCGCCATGGGTGGGATGCCAGTAGATCGGACCCACCAGGAACTCCTGGCGGCGACCGACGCCGTCGGGGTTGCCCAGCTCCACGTTGATCGGGTGCTTGAGGAAGCTGTTGGAGCCGCCGAGCGACAGGTACTTGTCCAGGATTGCGCCGCACACCGCGTGGGGCGACGGCCAAAAGTACTGGCAGGCCAGGATTCCGAAGGTGGACCGGGCGTTCTTGGGGTCTTTGGCCTTGGCCTCGAGCGTCTCGGCCTTGTCCGCGTCGGCCTTCGTGAAGCCCTCCGGGATCTCCTCCCGATCCGAACGCATCTTGCCCGGTACGACGGTGGCATTCGGGTTCTCGGTCGCCTTGCCCGTGTACGGGATCTTCTTCCCGTTCGCTGCGGCGGCCGGCGCCGGTGAGCTGCTAGTGGCCTCGGCGCTCGACGTCGTCGTGAGGGAAGGCGAAGTGGTTTCGACCGCAGTGCTGGGCACCGCCGGGGGTGTCGACGTGCGCTGCTTGGTCGCCGACGCGGCGGGCGATTCCTTCAACACAGGATCTGATGCCGCCGATGTGGGCGGTGGCGTCGTGGTCGTGGTCGTGGTCGATGGCGTCGAAGAGGTTGCCGTGGAGGACTCTTCGACTTCGACCGGAGTCGGCGAGGGCGAGGTAGTCGGTGCTGCGATCGCGGTGCTCACGCCGGTCACCATGAGCGTGGCGGTGACGGCGAGGGTTCCGAGCGCCCGCGCGGCGCCCTTCCGATGTCGGCGACGGTACTCATGCCCGCGCCATGAACTCTGGTTCAAACTGCACCTGCTTTCCTGGAATGCTCCTGGGAGGTACCTGTGAACTGGGTCGTTCATTGCTGAACCTAAAGGTAAACTTCACATCTCGGACTTAATTGACAAGTCTCGCTTTGGTTACAAAAAGTACTGGCCAGTACGTTTGAGGTGAAACTCCAATTTGCGTCAGCCCCGTCAGGCTGTCGGCCGCCAACGATCCTTTGCGGCCGAACCGGAACGAGATCGGCGTGTGAGCTCTCCTTCTGCGTGGACGTGCGTACGTGCGCCGAGAGTTACGTGCCTGCCGACGAGCGAAGCTCCCAACCATCACCGGTTGGGAGCTTCGCTCGTGACACGACCTGTTTCAACGGTTAGCTGGAGGCGGGGGCATCACCACCACGGAGACTGCCTCGCTGATCGGGTGTGCACTTCGCTCCTGCCACCCAGGGGCATACAAGAACAAGTCGAGCCGGGTGATCAGGTGGTCGGATCCCGTCGCCGCATCCCAGTCGGGTGCCTCGATCGGCAGGATGTACCGCCGATCACCGATGTGATCGAGCGCCCATCGGAACGACAGCACAATCGTTGTTCCGATGGGCGCTCGATCTCGCGCATGTGAATCCACGGAGTTCGACCAACATGTTCTCCGCCCGAACCCAGACGCCATCGGCTGCTCCTTGAATCGCGTTCCAGACGATATCCCCGCCTGGAACACGTTCATACGAGTTCCCAACGCTGCTAGCTCAGCGGGTGTTGATCTCATCGCTGGTCGGATACCCGAGATGGCCTCCTTCCGAGCCTGTTTGACAACACTTGTCACGGATGGCCCCCGGCACCCTGTTCGCGCCCGGTTCAGCAGCGCAAATGCGCGCGCTAACGTGGGTTAGGTGAGGTCCATGTGGGTCGTCCTCGACGCGAATCCTGCTCGCGAGTACGCGGTCGGTGACCGAGTGGCGCTCAGTTGCCTGCTTAACACACTCGTTCACGGGGCGCCCGCGGGCTTGGTTTCCACGGTGACAGCTGAGGTTCGCCACATTGCGCCGGCCACGCCAGCGGATGCAGGCGTGTCACTGGTGACCGGTGAGGACGGATTCCAGGCTGTCGTCCGGCATACCAGCATTGCCGAGGGGATCCATACCCTTGCTGGCACCTTGAGCGAGGAGCGGCGCATCGGCGACTACAGTCCCGTGGTTCCCGTGTTCGCGGCAACTGTCGCCGGGACCGGATTGCTGGCCACGCAATCGCGAGCGATGCCAGGCGGAGTTGGCCGAGAACTCGTGCTGCACGAGTCACCGAGTGTGGTGCCGACCGGGTGGCGCGTCTATGCGAAATGTCTTCGGGTTGAGCGCATCTCTGCGCCCAACCCGAAGACATTTGTTACCTCACAGGTACGGGGGCGGTAGCTGAGGGCAGAACTGGATGATGTTGTCGTTGTTGTTCGGATCCGAGCAGTACGAGGTGACGATCCCGAACTGCGTGTTGTCGGACACCTGATTGGTGGGGGCGAAGTCGACGATCACCTGCAGCGCGATGAGATAGTTTCGCTGCCCAGCGAAATCGGTGTACAACCCCTGCGCATACCTGTATCGATCAGGGTTGGCGGTAACGCCCGTCCCTTCTGCGTTGAACGAGGTCGGAACTCCGTAGCTGTCCTGCAGCAGGAGCTCCACCCAGCGATCCTTGACCTGATGATCGGTCTTGTAGTGCAACTGCCCGAAGCCGTTCGGATCGCCCTTCCCACTTCGAAGATTGATCCAGGTGCCACCCTGGTCCTGGTACCGGACGACGCAGTTGAACGCCGCCTGAGCGCCGGTGTACCCGGTCGTGCCGGCCGGGCATCCTGACTGGAACATCGGGGTTACTCCACCACCTGCAGCCGCAGACGGTTGGGTGGCCGGGGCAGATGCCGCCGCACTCGGGATCTGGGACATGTCCTGCCAACCCGCGATCGCGACGGCGTTCGTCTGGGTGTTCCATACGAGCATTCCGTGCTGGAAGACCTGCGTCGTCCCGCCGGTCGGTTGCAGCAGCTGAACCGAGGCCTGTTCATCGGTCATTGGATAGCCCAAGGTCCCGCTGTAGCCGCCGAGAGAGTTGTACTTGTCGCGGATCGCGCCGCGCACGACCGACCCGATTGCGTTCGGGGTCGACACGTAGATCGTGGCGTTCTGGAACTCCTGCCTCCTGCCGACACCATCTGGGTGCACTATCTCGTCGGTGGTCGGGTACCCGATGAATCCAGCCTCGTAGCCGTACACGCCCCACCGGTTGAGGAAGCTGTTGACGACCGGGTGCGCGCCGCCGGTGGGTGACCAGTAGATCGGCCCGTTCATGAACTGGGTGCGCTTGCCGACCCCGTCCGGATTGGTCAGCTCGTTGGTGGTGGGCCAGAGCAGGAAGCTGGACGGGCCGCCGAGGGAGTTGTACTTGTCCTTGATCGCGCCGCACACCTCGTACGGTGCCGGCCAGTACACCTGACAGCCCGGGGTCAGGAACAGCGTGGCGCCGCGTGCCGACTGCTGCTGAATGATCCGGGCCTCCATGGTTTCCGCCTTGTCGGCGTCCTCCTTGGTGAAGTCCTCCGGGATCTCCTCCCGATCCGAGCGCATCTTGCCCGGGACGACCGTGGCGTTCGGGTTCTCGGTGGGCTTGCCCGTGTACGGAATCTTCTTGCCGTTCCCGGGCAACGCCTGGGACCGGCGCGGGCGCCCGCGCCGGATCGGGCGATGAGCTCGACGCCACGGGGGTGGAGGTCGTAGCCTCCGCGCCAGTCGTCGGTTTCGCCGGGGATGGTGTCGCGACCGCCGAATAGCGGTCGGCGCCAGGTGCAGTCGTGCCACCGGGCGGGATTTGCGGCGAGGTCGTCGACGACGACGAGGCGGTCGAAGTTTCGGTCAGCCCCGGCGTCGCCGACGGTGCGGTTGTCGTTGCGGTGGAGGGTGCCGCGGATACGGTGCCGGGACACTCACCGCCATCCATCACTGCGCCGAATGCGCACCAGCCCACGCAGTCGCCGACATCGCCTGCACCGTCTGTGGAGACGACCCGCTGCTGGCCGTGCCCGATGGACCGGAGATGCGGTCGACCGATGACCTGCCCTCGGGAGCCCAACGATGGCTACGCAGCCACGGCTGGCCGACCACTTTCCTGCGGGTTTCTTCGCCGCGGCGCCCGATTTTCGGCGAGTACTACTGCAACCTCGAGTTGATCTATCCGCACGATTCCGCTCGCCACCGGTCCAAGAAATGCGCCTTGCCTCCGCGTCACTCTCGGTTTGCGCGGGGTGGGTGACGGAAAAACGGATTTCCGCACCCACCCCGGCGAAACCCCACCTCACCGCGTTTTCGCGGGAACGGGGGTGCCGGCAGGCGGTTGTGGCCTCAAAACGCCGACCGTCGACCGGCACACCCCCGTAGCCGGCACGCACCGCACCTACTTCTTCTCGGTGTGGCATTGCTTTCTGCTCGGCTGTACGCGCCCTCGGTCGATCAGTTCGGGTCCCGGACGATCCGGAGCCGATCTTCTCCCCGCTCCCGGCGAGGGTCGGCGGGCAACTGCATCCAGGTCTCGTCCGCGATCACCGTCGGCTTCTCCGGCAAGGGCAGGATGTCCGTGAACAGCACGAGCGTCTCACCCCGTTCGGTCGCGGCCGGTGTGACAATCCCGTGAAAGCCGAGCTGATGGGCTGCGGCCGATACGTTCTGGCACGCGGCGTACGACTGGCGATCCCGAGTCGGCGACTGCAGCTGCGCCATCGTGAGCTGGGCGAGCGAACGATTGGCCGCACCGCGCAGGTCGAGGATCTCGGTGACGTCCACGGCGCACGTGACCAGTACCCGAGGCCGGATCGCCGAGGCCATCGCGGGGTTGTCCACCGGGTCGACCAGGTGTCGATAGGCTTCGACGACCACCGAGTCCAGGGGCTGGCCGAGGTACAGCACCGGGAACGAGTCTTCCGTTCCCCACCGCCCGACGGCGGACCGACCGTCCAACGCAGCTTGTGCGAATTTGGCGGGCACGTGCCGTTGCCACGTCCCCGTCACACTGATCGGCGTCGCCTGGGACAGGCGTGCGGGTAGGGAATCCAAGTCACATTCCTCCTGCGACCCAACGGGCCTCGTCGAGTACTTCGTCTATTCGTCCTTCGACGAGGAGGTCGACCGGTCGCTGCATGTCGAGATTGCGGTTACGCGAGTGCAGCCAGATGTCGATCCCCTCCTCTGTGTACGACTCTCCGAGGAGGTCGACGATGCTGCGGAGATCGAGCAGCTTCGTGACCGACTTCCCGCGAGGCGAGTTCTGACCGCTCGCCCAGTTCTGAACCGAGCGTGATCCGGCGCCGACCGCCTTGGCGAGCTCCCCTTGGGTGATCCCGGAACGGGTGATGTCCTCGATCACCCGCATGTATGTCAACGACCCCCCGGCTTCGTGTCGACGGTTCCTGTCTGTCATCGCCGCCGCTCCCTTTCCATCATGCCGTCATACTTGTGCAGATTGAGTTGCTGCGCAAGTTGCGGTTTGACTTTCTCAGTCACATGCTACTCTTGTGACAGAAACGAGGTGTGGACATGGCTGAACTGCTGATTCGAGCACTGTCGACGGATGCGGCCCTGCTGCGGCGAATCTTCGGCTTCGACGGGCCGCGCCGTGCGGCGGCGGTGCCGAGCCGCATCGTCGTCGACGCCCACACACCGAACTCCGCACCCGGGATCGGCGACACGGCCCGCCGTGCGGGTGTCCCGTTCCTGATCGACCCGCAGACGTACTTCCTCCAGGACTTCCAGCACCCCGGAGACAAGTGGGCGAACCTGCCGTTCGGCGACCCGAAGATCTGGACTCCTGCCGATGCCCTGTCGCCGGCGCGGCAGCAGGACCTCATCCGCGAAAGCGTCAACCACCAGATCGCCAACGGCGCCACGTCGATCATCCCTCCGTATGTCCATCTCGAGAACGCCACAGGCGGCTGGATCGAGGTGCAGGCGAGTCTGTGGCGCGGCACTCGCCGCTACCTCGACGACCACCGAGTGACCTTGCCGGTGACGGCCGTGTTCGCCCCGGGATGGCGCCTGCTGCACCCGGTCCAGGGCCCGAAAGTGCTCGGAGCGGCGTTCGCGGCGCTCGAGGCCCTCCGCCCCACAGAGGTCGCCGTGGCCGCGTCGAAGGTCGCCGCCGGCGTGAAGCCCGAGGACCGTCTGATGGACCTGGTCCTGATGATCGAGCGACTGAGTTCCAGATACCCGGTCATCGCCTGGCAGCAGGGCCTTCTCGGCGAAGCGTGCATTGCAGCTGGGGCCGCAGGATACGAAACCGGCATCGGGTGGCGCGAGAAATGCGACCTTCGTGTCGAGATGACCAGACACCGGGAAGCTCCGACCGACGGCGGGTTCGGGCGCCGGCCGGTGTTCGTTCCCGCCTTGGGCCGGAGCATCCCGGCGAAGACCCTGACCGCCCTCCGTTCGCATCGAGCGCTGTGGTCGCAAGTGGCGTGCGCCGATCCCCAGTGCTGTCCACCCGCCGGCACCGCCATGCTCGGCGACGCCCGAGCGCACGCAATCGTCAGTCGCGCCAAGGCAGCTCACGAGCTCGCCGCGATGCCCCGCGCAGTGTGGCGGTGGAATCGCCTCGCCGAGCATTCCGACAAGGCGAAAGAGCTCGCGGACAAGATCAATAGCGTGGGTGAGACGAGTGCCGACATGGCACGGATCGACACCAGCGCCGTCACGGCGATCCAGGCAGTCGCGCACCAGCGCCGTCAGGACCGGCGATCCCGGAAGGTCGCCTGACCGGCCCTGAAAGACACCCCCCGGGCAGAACGGGGGGGTGTCGGTGGGCGCTTGTAGCGTCCGTGGCCATGACGATCGACCACGACACCGCGAGCCGCGCCGGTCTGTCGCAGGTCGCGGCCCATGTCGCCCCGCGGGTGCCGGATGTGCCGGCCGGGGTGGCCGACCGCATCGCGGCGTCGATGACCTCCGCCCGCGCCGCCGGCACCTACCGCACCTACGCCTCGGCGTGGCGCCGCTTCGAGCGCTGGTGCGCCGCCCACGGACACCCCGCGCTGCCGGCGCACCCGGTCACCGTCGCCGCCTACCTCGTCGACACCGCCGACACTCTCACCCCAGACGGCCGGCGCGCCTACGCCCCGGCCACCCTGGCCCGCTGGGTTGCCGCGATCGCCCACCACCACCGCACCGCCCGCCACCCGGTCCCCACCGGCGACGAGATCGTCCGGACGACCCTGTCCGGAATCCGCCGCGACTACGCCGGCGCCGGGGACCGCCCCCGCACGCCGAGGGCCCCGCTGCTGGTCGAGGACGTCGTCACCCTCGTCGCCGCCGTCCGGCGCGGGGTCACCGGTTGGGCGTCGGAGATCCTCGAGCGCCGCGACAGCGCGCTGCTGTTGATGGGGTTCGCGGGCGCCTTCCGGCGCAGCGAACTCGTCGGACTGGCCTGCGGGGACGTGCGCGTGCACCGGCTCGACGGGCTGCACGTCGCGCTGCGCCGCTCGAAGACCGACCAGGAGGGAACCGGCACCGTGCGGGCCCTGCCGTTCACGACCGGCCACCTCAGCTGCCCGCCGTGCGCCTACCTGCGGTGGGCACAGGTCGTCGCCGCCTCCGACACCGGCGGCCGGCCCGCGGTGATCGCGCTGCTGCGGACCACCCCGGCCTTCGACGCACACGTGTGCCGCGGCCCACACCCGCTCACCCTCCCCGAGCTACCGCTGTTCCGGTCGATCCGGGGCAACGGCAACCTCTCCGACACGGCCCTGTCCGGGGCGGCGGTGCACAAGGCGATCCGCCGCCTCGCCGAGCAAGCCGGCTACGACGAGCACCTCATCGCCCGCCTCGGCGGACACTCGCTGCGGGCCGGGTTCGTCACCCAGGCCTTCCGCAACGGCGCGGACGCGCACGCGATCATGCGTCAGACCGGGCACACCACCGTCGGGATGCTCGAGGTGTACGCCCGCGAGCACGCCCCGTTGATCGGCAACGCCGTCACCACCATCGGGCTCTGACATGCGCGACGGCCTCGCCTCGGTGATTGCCGGCCGCGACGCCCCGCGGAGCGGGCCCGACCGGCGTTACCGGCACGACTGGGCGTTGTTCGCCGACTGGGCCGCCGCGGCGAATCTCGACACGCTGCCGGCCGACCCGACCACCCTCGCGACGTTTCTCGCCGAGAACCCCGCCGCGCCGGCAACCCACCGGCGGCGGGTCAGCGCGGTCAACCACGTGCACGAGCGGGTCGGTCTGCCCGCCCCGGGCCGGGCCGAAACCATCCGGAGCGCACTCGACACCAACCGTTCGGCGCGTCTGGCGAGGGCGAAACACCAGGTGCGTCAACGCCTCCCGGAGGTCCCCACGGCGGGGTGGCCGCAGGGATTGTTCGGCCGCCGCGACGGACTGCTGCTGGTCCTGGCCGCCTCCGGGCTCGGGTTCGAGCGGATCAGCAGACTGCGGCGCAGCGAGGTGAGCGTCGAGAACGACACGCTGTTCGTCGCCGGTGCGCATCCGGTGCGCTTGGATGCACACCCCGACCCGCGTCTCTCACCCGCCGCGGTCTACCGGCGGTGGGCCGACGTCCTCGCCTTCACCGACCGGCACCCCAGCACCCGCCTCCTCGCCCATCACCTTGAGCGCGGCGAGATCCCCGGCGGTACGCCCCTTCCCGATTCGGATGCACCGCTGCTGACCAGCATCGACCGGTGGGGGTACCTGCCGCTGCAACCGATACCGCTGACCGCCGCGTCGGTCGCCGCCATCGCCGAGGCGCACCTGAACGGACGAGCGCCCACGCACACCGCTCCCGCCCGCCGCGCAGGAACGGCGACCACGCCCGAGCCCGAGCGCGCCGAGAACCCCGAGTGCATCTCTGCACCGCTGGGCGAGTACTTCGACCACGGCATCGCCGCCCGCCGCGCCGCCCACACCGCACTCTCCGATGTCGGTGACCTGCTCGACACCGTCGAAGACCACGCCGACCGACTCCTGGAACAGACCCTCGCGATCATCGAAGACTGGCCCGAGGCAGACGATCCCAGCCAGTGCAGCCCACTGTTGACACCCAGTGCAGCCGACTTCTGAAACTGACAGCCTCGAACAGCTGCCTCACTCGAAACAGCGGCAGTTGTGATCATTTCGTGACCTGTCTCAGAAACCTGTCTCACGCTCTCAGGTGCCCACTGGAGGCTGTCGGACGTTTCTGAGACGGTCTTGTCCTGTGAGCGCCATTCTCGGGTACATCAGGGTTTCCACCGCCGATCAGTCCCTCGATCTTCAGATGGACGCACTGGAGGCGATCGGCTGTTTGCGGATCTGGGAAGAAACGGCGTCCGGTTCCCGCCGCGATCGACCAGAGCTGGAAAAGGTGCTCGACGCCCTTCGCCCGGGGGACTCGCTCGCCGTGTGGCGCTTGGACAGGTTGGGTCGGAGTCTCCCGCATCTGATCGAGACGGTGCAGCGCATCGAGGACGCCGGGGCCGCTCTCCGAAGCGTCACTGATGGGATCGACACCTCGACACCGAACGGGCGTTTCACCTTTCACCTGTTTGGGGCGCTCGCTCAGTTCGAACGAGAACTGGTTAGGGAACGCACGATGGCTGGTCTCGAGGCGGCCCGAGCTCGAGGTCGGGTCGGCGGTCAGCCTACGAAGATCACCCCGGAGAAGGCGCGTGCGATCAAGCAGATGCTCGAGGCCGGCACCCCGAAGGCCGAGATCGCCAAAGTCCTCGGATTCAGCCGCGCCACCCTCTACCGCTACATCAACGATCATGCTGCCGAGCACATCCGGGGAAAGCTCGTCCTCGACCCGATTGGGTCGGCCGGAGTCGAGGTCCTGTAGGAGCGACCCGTCCGGCATCGGCTTGCAGGACAGGCAAACAGGACGCCCCGGACCTGTCCTCGCACTGTTCGTGTGTCAGTTTCAGAAGACGACTGGACGATCGGCGGAAGTTACGGAGCCGAACAACCTCTGATCTGAACTGCCGAAGGAGGCAGCCACTGCTAATCGGTAGTTCGGCCTAGAGGGGCTCGCCGCAGCTCCCGCAGGTGTCCTCGCCGTCTTCGTATATGGCCCCGCAGCAGTATGTGGAAGCTCCGCCCACCTCCACAACAACCTCCATAGTCGGAACACGGAACACGGCGGCAACACTACCGAGAGGTCTCCGTGGCCTGGTCGTTTACTCTCTTCAGACGATTGGGTCGTCAGCACCCGGAGCCACCGCCTTCGGCGGCAACCGAACCACCCGATCGTGCAGCAGTCCCTTCCATCCGTAAGGACATCCGATGCGCCACCGCGCTGTCGTGCCCCTCGTCGCGTTCGCCGCGCTGACCCTGACCATCGCGCCACCCACTGGTTCCCCCGCAGCGTGGGCTGACAGCGTGGTCACGACCACCCCCGTCGGCGATCACCCACGCGGTGTGGCGATCACCCCGGACGGTGCCCGCGCCTACGTCACCAACCATCTGGACGGGACGGTGTCGGTGATCGACACCGCCACGAACACGGTCATCGGCACCCCCATAACCGTCGACGGCAGCGTCGGCGCGGACGGTGTGGCGATCACCCCCAACGGTGCCCGCGCCTACGTCACCAACTCTGCGTACGGGACGGTGTCGGTGATCGACACCGTTACCAACACGGTCATCGGCACCCCTATCGACATGGGCGGTATCGCGCAGAGTGTGGCGTTCACCCCCAACGGTGCCCGCGCCTACGTCACCAACTATTCGGACGGATCGGTGTGGGTGTTCGATACCGCCACGAACACGGTCATCGGCTCCCCCATCGACGTTGGCGGCCCCAGCGGCGCGGCCGGTGTGGCGATCACCCCCAACGGTGCCCGCGCCTACGTCACCAACTATTCGGACGGGACGGTGTCGGTGATCGACACCGCCACCAACAAGGTCATCGGCACGCCCATCACCGTCGGCCGAGGTCTGGAAGGTGTGGCGATCACCCCCAACGGTGCCCGCGCATACGTGGCCAACGAAAACGCCGGGACGGTGTCGGTGATCGACACCGCCACCAACAAGGTCATCGGCACCCCCATCCCCGTCATCGGCGGCCACGCGTATCAACTGGCGATAACCCCCAACGGTGCCCGCGCCTACGTCACCAACCTCTACTCGGCGACAGTGTCGGTGATCGACACCGCCACCAACACGGTCATCGGCTCCCCCATCCCCGTCGGCAAGTTCCCGAACGGTGTCGCGATCACCCCCAACGGCACCCGCGCCTACGTGGCAAACCAGGAATCTGACGCGGTGTCGGTGATCGAGATCGATACACCCACACCCGACCCGGACCCGCCGACATTCGGAAGCAGCGGCAGCAGCTAGTCACCGAGGTCGCCCCCCCTGAACGAACGCTACTTTGCACTTCGGGTCAGCTTCGGGAGTACTGGGCCAATACGTGCTGATCGACGAGGTCCGCGACAACACCTCGGGCGGAGCCTGGGGCAATGACGACACCTCGGGCGGAGCCTCGGGCAATGACGACGCGGTGACCGTCGCGGTCTCGCACCCGTCGGTGTCCGGCAGGGAGGCCGAGTTCCTCGCCTGGCAGCAGCGGGTCGTGGAGGCGGAGAAGGCTTTTCCCGGTTTTCGGGGGTCGCAGACGCGTCGCCCCGTGACGGGGATCCAGGAGAACTGGACGATCCTGTTCACCTTCGACTCCTCGGAGAACCTCGAGCGGTGGTTGTCGTCGCCGGAGCGGGCGGCCCTGCTCGAGGAGGGCCGCGAGTTCCGAGGATTCGAGGTCCACCCCATCGCGAACCCGTTCGGGTCGTGGTTCCCCGCGGGCGGTCCCGACGCGGCACCCGCGGCGCAGTGGAAGACCGCGCTGTCCGTGCTGATCGGGTTGTACCCGACCGTGGTGATCCTGACCCTCCTGATCGCCGAGATCTGGCCGGGCGCACCGTTGTGGCTCGGCCTGCTCGTCGGCAACGTGCTGTCGGTGACGATCCTGACGTGGGTCGTCATGCCGGTGGTCACCCGTGCCCTGCGGTTCTGGCTCGAGCCCGACGATCCCCGGGACCTGCGCACGGAGCGACTCGGTGTGGCGATCTCGGTGGCCTTCCTCGCCGTCGCCGCGATCGTCTTCTGGCTTGTCACGAGGGTGTTCTGGACGCTGCCTTAGTTGCTCACGTCCCGAGCGACTTCCGGATGGTCCGGGTCAGGAACGGCCGGATCACCGGCTCCACGATGCCCCCGGCGCGGACCAGGACCCGCGTGAGAGGGTCGACCGAAATGTGATGGCGCCCTTTGTCGATACCCGCGATCACCGCGGCGGCGACGACGTCCGCGCTGACCGGTGTGATGGCACCGGACACGGCGGACGTCTCGACCGGCTTGCGCGTGTTCTCCACGGCGAAACCGGGCGTGTCGGTGTCCGGCGGGTAGAGCACCGAGACCGTCACGCCGGCGGGCTCCACCTCGTAACGCAGGCAGTGTGCGAGCTCGTGGACCGCGGCCTTGGTGGGACCGTAGCCGCTGTATCCGACCACACCGATCAGCCCGGCGGTGGAACTGGTCAGCACCACGTGACCGCGCCCGCGCGCGACCATCGACGGCAGTACCGCCCGGGCCGCGTGCACCGCGCCGAGGTAGTTCAGCCGCATCTGCGACTCGAACTCGTCGATCGGTACCTCGAGGAACCGCCCGGGCAGCGCGGTGCCCGCGCACGCGACCAGCACGTCGCACGGCCCGGACCGAGCCTCCACGTCCTCGACGGCCCGCTGTAGTGCCTTCGGGTCGGTGACGTCGACGGACGCCCAGTGTGCGCCGATCGGCTCGGCCGTCGCACGCAGCTGCTGCTCGCCGCGCGCGAGGATCGACACCGCCGCGCCCCGTCCCGCCGCGGCCCGCGCGACCGCGGCACCGATGCCCTGCGAACCGCCCGTCACGATCACGTGTGAGCGCTGCCAGTCGACCGGTCTCCTCGTCACGGCGCGATCGTAGGAGTTTCGGTCACAAATGGTGGTCGGTTCTGTCATTCGGATTGGGTGCGGGCATGCGTAGGCTTCGTGGAGAAGTGTCACATCGAGTCGATTAGAGGTGTCCGGGTGCGAGTCGGAATGCAGATCACCTACAGCGGCGGGTTCGCCGAGACCGTCGCGGAGGTCGCCGACCTCGAGCGTGCCGGTCTCGACATCGTCTTCCTCGCGGAGGCCTACTCCTTCGACGCGGTCAGTCAGCTCGGCTTCCTGGCGGCGAAAACCTCGACGATCGAACTGGCGTCGGGCATCTTCCAGATCTACACCCGTACCCCGTCGCTCATGGCGATGACCGCGGCGGGCCTGGACTTCGTCTCGGACGGCCGGTTCGTGCTCGGCCTCGGCGCGTCCGGACCGCAGGTGATCGAGGGCTTCCACGGCGTGCCCTACACCGCCCCGCTCGGCCGGACCCGCGAGATCGTCGACATCTGCCGTCAGGTGTGGAGGCGGGAGAAGGTCCAGTACGACGGCAAGTACTACCAGGTGCCGCTGCCCGCGGAGAAGGGCACCGGACTCGGTAAGCCGCTCAAGCTGATCAATCACCCGGTGCGCGAGCGCATCCCGATCGTCATCGCCGCCCTCGGCCCGAAGAACGTGGCTCTGACCGCCGAGATCGCGGAGGGATGGCAGCCGATCTTCTTCGACCCCGAGCGCGCCGGCGACGTGTGGGGCGAGTCCCTCGCGGCGGGCAAGGCCAAGCGCGACCCGAGCCTGGGCGAGCTGCAGATCTACGCGGGCCCTGCGCTGGCCATCGGCGAGGACGTCGACCACATGCTCGAGTGGGTCAAGCCGAGCCTGGCCCTGTACATCGGCGGCATGGGCGCCAAGGGCAAGAACTTCTACAACGACCTCGCCTGCAGGTACGGCTACGAGAAGGAGGCCGCGACCATCCAGGAGCTGTACCTGTCGGGCAAGAAGCAGGAAGCCACCGCGGCCGTGCCGGACGAGTTGGTCCGCGCGATCTCGCTGATCGGTCCCGCCGGGTACGTCAAGGAGCGGGTCGCGGCGTTCGCCGAGGCGGGCGTGACCACCCTGACCGTCAGCCCGCTGGCCGGCGACTCGGCCGGTCGGGTCAAGCTGATCGAGGACTTCCGCAACCTCATCGACTGAGTTCCCGACACGTTCAGCGGCGGAGCCGGGCGAGCACCGGGGCGAAGGCCTCGGACAGTTCGCCCGGCACCGTCACCTCGGCGATTCCGAGTTCCTCCTCCCGTGTGCACAGGACGTCCGCGGCCCGGCCGGGGTCTGCGGGCAGCAGTCCGGCCGACCCCAGTTGCAGCAGCTCCGCGAGCGTCGGGCCGCCGGTTCGGGCGAAGTACGACGGCAGCGCGTCGCCGATGCCCACCAATGACTGGGTGAACGTCATTGCTCGGCCACATGTTTCGCGTGCGCGCTCGACCGCGTCGGCCAGATCCGCCTCCGTCGTGGTCGGGCCGAGCGCCAGCGCGACCCGGTCTGCCACCCGTCCAGCGGCGGCCAGCATCCGCGGCCCGGCGGCCGAGACCACCACCTCCGGCACGGGGTCGACGCCGGCGCGCACCGCGGCCACCGACTCCTCCACCGCATGGATCCGCTGCGCGGCGGTGCCCCACGACGTCCCGAGCCGGCCGGCTTCGGCCTCCGCGTCGGGACGTCCCGCGCCGATGCCCAGTTCGAAACGTCCGTCCGACAATGCTTGCAGCGCACGGCATTCCCTGGTCAACGCCGCCGCCGTGCGCAGCGGCGCCGCGGCCACCCAGGTGCGGAGCCGCAGCGTCCGCGTGACAGCCGCGGCCGCCGCCAGCGCGGGGAAGGGCGACGGCGTCCACAGGGTGTCGGGCACCAGCAGCGCATCGAACCCCTGCTCGTCGAGCACTCGGGCGCGCTCGGCCCACTGCCGGCCGGACCCGGTGGGCGCCTCGACCACGACAACCCTCATCGTCGGGTCTCCCGCAGGACCGCGAGGCGGGCCCGGTACTCGGCCTCGGTGATCTCGCCGTGCGCGTAGACGTCGCGCAGCGTGGACTCGCCGTGCCGGCCGCGCCAGCGCCGGCGCGCGAGCACGACGATCACGATCACCGCGATCCAGAAGGTCAGGGGGATCAGGAAGAACCACGGCCCGGGTCCCCACCCGGGTCCGTAGCGGCCGTCCCAGTTGTCGGCCAGGATCAGTGCGGTCTGTGCTCCGAGAGTGTTCATGCATCCAGCCTGCTCGGCGGCGGACGGTCGGCGCATCGGTCGGCAGGCGGCACCGCCGGTACGCACCGGCGCGTACACCGGGTGCGCCAGGGCGGTCGAATGGCGGGCCGGGGGACGTCGCTCGGGCCGGAATGTCTCCATCCGCACGAAAGTCGAAAGGTACAGACTGCACGATCTGTACAGACTGCATGATCTGTACAGACTGCACGATCTGTACCTTTTCGATTCGCCGTCTCATGGGTGTTCTCCGCGAGGTTCTCCGCGAGGGTGAGTTCGCTCGACACGAGTCGTCCGCCTTCCGGTGACCGGCGTCAGCCCCGCCAACCGGGCCGGACCAGGCCCGACTCGTAGGCCAGCACGACCAGTTGGGTGCGGTCGCGGGCACCGAGTTTGAGCAGGATCCGGCTGACGTGGGTGCGGGCGGTGGCCGGACTGAGCACCAGTCGCTCGGCGATCTCGGCATTGGTCAGGCCTTCGGCGACGAGCGTCATCACCTCGCGTTCGCGGTCGGTCAGCTCGGCCAGCAGGCGCGGTGCGGGGGCCTCCTTGGCGCGGGTGGCGAACTCCGCGAGCAGGCGGCGGGTGACGCCGGGGGATAGCAAGGCCTCGCCGTCGGCCACCACCCGCACCGCGCGTACCAGGTCGGCCGGCTCGGTGTGCTTGACCAGGAACCCGGCGGCGCCGGCGCGGATCGCCTCGAAGACGTACTCGTCGAGTTCGAAGGTGGTCAGCACCACCACCCGCACGGCCGACAGTTCGGGTCGCGCCACGATCCGCCGGGTGGCCTCCAGTCCGTCGAGCACCGGCATCCGGATGTCCATCAACACGACGTCCGGCGCCAACTCCGTCGTCAGTGCGACGGCCTGCGCGCCGTCCTCGGCCTGCCCGACCACCTCGATGCCGTCCTGCGCCTCGAGCAGCGCGGCAAACCCGGCCCGTACCAGGGACTGGTCGTCGGCGACGATCACCCGGATGCTCACCTACGTCACGTCCTCTCCGGAGTCGCTGTCGGAGAGCGGAAGTCGCGCCTCGACGCGGAACCCGCCGTCGGTGCGACGGCCCGCGCTCAGTGTGCCGCCGAGGGCGTGCGCGCGCTCGGTCATACCCGCGATGCCGCCGCCGACGCCGCCGACGCCGCCTTCGGACGATCCGGCGGCGTGGCCGTCGTCGTCGACGCGCACCTCGAGCCGGTCCGGCCGGTACTCCACCCGCACCCGGGCCGCGGACTGTCCCGAGTGCCGTGCCACGTTGGTCAGCGCCTCCTGGACGATGCGGGCGGCGGCAAGGTCGACCGCCGAGGGCAGACGTCGTGAGGTGCCGGAAACGATTGTCGTCACGTCGATTCCGGCGCCGCGGGCGCGTTCGACGAGTGCGTCGAGGTCGGCGACGGAAGGAGCGGGTGCGAGCGGGGCGAGCTCACCTCCGCGGCGCAGGGTCCGCAGCATCGAGTGCACCTCGACGAGCGCCTCGCGGCTCGCGTCCTTGATGGAGGCCAGCGCGACGCCGGCCTGCTCGGGCTTGCTGTCGAGCAGTTCGAGTGCCACGCCCGACTGCACATTGATCAGCGAAAGGCTGTGTGCGAGAACGTCGTGCAGTTCCCGGGCGATGTCGAGGCGCTCCTCGCTGGCGCGGCGCAGGCGCTCCTCCTCGGCGCTGCGGGCGGCCTCGCGGGCACGCTGGCGGCGCGCCCGGATCGCCTCCCGGCGCTGTCGGATCCCCTCGGCGATCGCCACCAATGTCAGCAGCCACGCGCCGATGCCGACCATCGCGGCGGCCGGCACGGCGTCCTGTCCGGTGACCCAGGGCACCAGCCACAGCACCACGGCGAACCCGACCGCGGGCAGCGCGTACATCGGCCACCGCCGTGCTCGGGGCGCCGCCGTGAGGTACGCGACGACCAGCGACAGGAAGATCGGACCCATCCCGTACCCGCGCAGCAGATACGTCAACGTCGCGACCAGCGTCACCGCCAGCACCGCGTTGGGTGCGACCCGCCGCCACAGCAACGCGACCGCGCCGACCACGAGCATTGCAACGGCGAACCAGTCCAGCGGGCGTGCCGGATGCCCGTGCCGTGCCGCGGCCACCGAGCCGAGCACCGACACCACGCCGACGACTCCCGCGAGCGCGACGTCGAACGGTCTGGGCATGGCCCCAACCTAGCCCCGCGCGGGGGCCCGCGGCGTCGTCCTGCGGGCGTAGCTCGAATGTCGCCGCGCGGCGGATGTGCTCGGTGCGTACGCGGCGAAGGCTGGAAGCCATGACGACGACAACCGAGTTGCGGGTGGCCACGGACGGCCTGACCAAGAGGTACGGCGGGAGGGCCGCGGTGGACGGTGTCAGCCTGACCGTCCGGGCGGGGGAGGTCTACGGGTTCCTCGGCCCCAACGGCGCGGGCAAGACCACGACCCTACGCATGCTGGTGGGTCTGGTGCGCCCGACCGCCGGAACCGCGACAGTGCTCGGCCGTGACCCCGGCGATCCGTCCGCGTGCGCCCGCATCGGGGTGCTCATCGAGGGGCCCGGCTTCTACCCGTACCTGTCGGGTCGCGACAACCTGCGTGTGCTGTGCCGGTACCGCGGACTGTCCGATGCCGCCGCGGAATCCGCGCTCGAGCGAGTGGGTCTGCGGGCACGGGCACACGACCGGTTCCGCGGCTACTCGCTGGGCATGAAGCAGCGTCTCGGCGTGGCGGCGGCAATGCTCGGCGACCCGGACCTGCTGATCCTGGACGAGCCGACGAACGGGCTCGATCCGGCCGGCGTTGCCGAGATGCGCTCCCTGATCACCGATCTCGCAGCCGACGGACACACCGTCCTGCTGTCGAGTCACATGCTCGACGAGGTCCAGGACACCTGCGACCGTGTCGGCGTGATCGTTGCGGGCAGCCTGGTGGCCGAGTCCACGGTGTCCGAACTACGAGGCGGGACAACCATTGTCGTGCGCGCGACGCCGTATCCGCGGGCCCTGGCGGTGGCTCGGGACGTCGCGGGTGCGAACCGCGTCGCCGCGACCGACACGGGCATCCGGGTGGACGCGGATGCCGGTGTCGCCCCTAGGTTGGTGCGTGCACTCGTCGGCGCCGGCATCGAGGTGTTCGACGTGCACAGCAGCGAACGGTCCCTCGAGGAGGCCTTCTTCGACATGACGCGAGGCTCGGACTCCACCGGAGACGACCCGGAGGTTTCACGATGAACACACTGACCGCGAGTTCCCGGGCGGAGTTCCTGCGGCTGCGGACGTGGCCCTCGTTGTGGGTCCTGCTGTCAGCCTGGCTGGTCCTCAACCTCACCTTCGTCTACGTGTTCAACTACCTGACCTATCGCAGCGACGGAGGCACCGGATTCGGTGCGGCCGTGCCGCGGTCGGTGTTGCTCGCACGGATGCTGCCCGGCGCGGTACCCGAGGTGCTGACCCAGGGCATGGCGATGTTCGGCGGCGCACTGATCCTGACCCTCGGCGCGCTCGCCGCGGGCAGCGGATACGGGTGGGGCACCTGGAAGACGGCGCTGACCCAGGGCCCCGGACGGTTGACCGCCATCGGCGGCACCCTCGTCGCGTTGGCGGTGGTGGTCGCCGCGCTGGTGGTCGTGGTGTTCGCCGTCGACCTGGGGGTGTCCTCGATCGTCGCCGGCGCGGAGTCGCAACCGATGCGGCTGCCGTGGGTGGGTGATTCGGCGCGTGCGATCGGGGCCGGGATGCTGATCCTCGGGATGTGGACGGCGTGCGGGGTGCTGATCGGGACCCTCGCCCGCGGCCCGGCCCTGGCAGTCGGGCTCGGTCTGGTGTGGGTGCTGGTGGTGGAGAACCTGCTACGCGGGGTGGGCGCCGTGCTGGACCCGATCCGGTTCGTCACCGACTACTTGCCCGGGACCGCCGCCGGATCGCTGGCGGGCGGATTGGGCGGCGCCGCGTCCGACGCCGAGCGGACGCCGGGCGTCCTGACCGTGCTCGGCCCCGGTCTCGCGGCCGCGGTGTTGGCGGTCTACCTGGTGGTGTTCGTGGTCGCGACCGCGGTGGTGCTGCGCCGACGCGACGTCGACTGAGCTGTGCGGCCCGGCGAGGGTGCCTATTGTCGAGGGATGCGCCGGACCCTGGCCACCACCGTTCGCTCGGAATGGAGTCGGGCCTGGCGGCGGCCCGCCGAGGTCCCACTGACGGTGTTCGGGAACGCCCTGCTGGTCACCGCGGCCTGGTTTCTCCTCCCACGCAGCTGGCTGTTCGAGTTCACCGGCCCGTGGGGATTCCCCGCGGCCCTCGCCGGCTGGATGTACGCGGACGTCTCCGCGACCAACGTGCTGGCCCAGGACCCGCTCGACGTGCTCGACAAGCTCACGGACACCGGCGCGCTCGAGCGACTGCTCTGGGCCAAGACCGTCGTGCTGTGGATCCTGGTGGCGCCTGTCTGCGTGCTGGTGGCGTTGGCGGTCGGGTTCGTCGAGCACGACCTGTCCCTCGCCGCGGCGGTCACGGCGATCATCTGCGTGGCACCGTTCGGCGCGCTGGGCCTGTCGACCTGGGTGGGAGTGTTCCTCCCGTACCACCAGAATCCGCTGCGGTGGCGCTGGGACAACCGGCGGCGGTTCCGGTCCGTGATCGTGCGGTGGGGCGTGCTGGTCGTGCTGCCGTACGCGGTGTTCCCCGCGGCCGTGGTCGTGGTGCTGCTGGTGCCGTTGCTGGTCGTGCACGTGCGGCTGCCGATCAACGCGAACTCGCTGACCGGGGACGGCCTGCTCGGTCTGGTCCTCACGAGCACCGTGGTCTCGCTGGCGATCTGGTTCGCCGCGTTGCGTGGTGCGGCGACGCTGACCAAGCGTCGGTCGGGGCGGCTCGAGGCGTACCTGACCGACCCGCAGCGTGGCTGAGGCTCGGTCGAGCGTCGGGAACTGCACACTCGGCACGGGCGGGCGACAATGGTCGGGTAGTTGTCGTCGATGAGTGAGGGTGCAGCATGAGCGCAGGCAAGCCGATCGTGGTCGGAGTGGACGGATCGGAATCCGCATCGGCGGCGGTGGTCTGGGCCGCACGTACGGCCGCGGCGCGCAAGTTGCCGCTGCTGCTGGTCTCCGTGGTGCACGTGCCCGCGTACTACTACACCGAGCCCTACCTGGCCCGGGGGTACGGCGACGAGCTGACGAACGCCGGTCGGGCGCACCTCGACGGCGCCGCGGTGCTGGCCAAGGAGGCCGCCGAGGACGTCGGAGACCTGATCGTCGACACCAAGCTGCACGAGGGCCGGATCGCCGAGATCCTGCTGCAGTACTCGCCGACCGCCAGCATGATCGTCCTCGGCTGCCGCGGCCTCGGTGAGTTCACCGGTGCGGTGCTCGGCTCGGTGACCCGCAGTGTCGCAGCGCATTCGACGGCGCCGGTCGCGGTGATCCGGGGGCGCACGCTCGACGGCAGGCCGCCGACCGAGGGGCCCGTGGTCGTCGGCGTGGACGGCTCCGAGATCAGTGAGGCCGCGCTCGCCGCGGCGTTCCGGGAGGCCTCGGCCCGCCGCGCACCACTGATCGCGGTGAACGTGTGGAGCGACGTGTCCGTGCAGCCCTCGCTCGGTGCGACCGCCGAGGACCCGCACTGGAGCTCGATCCAGGCCGCCGAGGAGGCCGTGCTCTCCGAACGGCTGGCCGGCTGGATCGAGCAGTACCCGGACGTGTCCGTGCAGCGGGTCGTCGGTCGTGACCGTCCGGTGCGGGTACTGAGCGACTACTCCGAACGGGCACAACTGCTCGTGGTCGGCAGCCACGGCCGGGGCGGATTCACGGGCATGCTGCTCGGATCGACCAGCACCGCGCTGATGAACAGCGCCGACTGCCCGGTGCTCATCGTGCGCCCGGTCGAGGCCGACTAGACCGACCTCGTCGAGTCGTCGAGAACTACGCCTCGCGACCGTTCAGCGGCAGCCGCAACGACAGTCTGGCGCCGCCGAGCGGGCTGTCGACCAGCTCGGCGGTGCCACCGTGCAGTGCGGCCTGTTGGGCGACCAGTGCGAGACCCAGCCCGGACCCGTCGGTGCGCGAGCCCACGCCGCGGACGAACCGCTCGAACACGGTCGCGCGCTCGGCGTGCGGCACTCCGATCCCGTCGTCGTCCACCAGGATGACGACGGAGGAGTCGCGCGTGTCCCTGTCGACGGTGACGCGCACCCGCCGGGCGCCGCCATGCCGCGCTGCGTTGGTGACGGCGTTGTCGAGAACGAGCCGCAGCCCGGTGGGAATTCCCCGCACCACAAGGCTTTCGGGAGCCGAGACATCGACGTCGAGCCCGCGGTGGACACGTGCGGATTCTTGTGCGCATCGATCGGCGAGCTCGGCCAGATCGACCTCCTCGTGGTCTTCGGCATCGGACAGCTCGCCCACCGCCAAGCGCTCGAGATCGGTCAACGTCGTCTCCACCTGACGTTGCGTGGCGACCAGATCGCGCAGGATCTCCCCGCGTTGCTCATCCGAGAGTTGCATGGTTGTGAGAACCTCCAAGTCGGTGCGCATCGAGGTGAGCGGAGTGCGAAGCTCGTGGGCGGACACCGCGGCGAAGTCGCGGGCCGACCCGAGTGCCTCCTCGGTTCGATTCTGCGCCTTGGCTATTCGTTCGAGCATGTGGCCGATCGCCTCCGACAGCTCCTCGGCTTCGCGCGCGCCGCGCACGTTCGGTCGCCGGGCGCCGGGGTGGTCTCCAATAGTGTGGGTGGCCGCGGCCAGTCGTTGCAGTGGCCGCACCGCGCGCCCGGCCAGCAGCCATCCGAGTCCCGCGGCAGCGACGATCGCCGCTGCCGCGGTTCCGGCGACCTGCCACTGTTGCTCACGGATCGCCCGGGTCAAGGCGTCTTCGGGCACCGAGACGGCGAGGACCTGCCCCGCGGTGCCGTCAACCGGCACCTCCTTCGCCCGAACCGCCGTGCCGTCGATCGATGTCGTGCGCACCCCATCCGCCGCCGGGTCGGCGACCGGCAGCCCCGCGATCACGATGCCCTCGCCTTGCAGCGCGGAGTCCGGCGAGATGTGCAGCGACAGCGAGTCGAGTGTGCGGTCGAGCTGTGCAGATCCGTTGACGCGCAGGAAGACGGCGAACGCCACCCCGATCGCGGCGATCACCACGGCGGCCGCCAGCGCCGACACCAGAGCGACCCGGGTGCGCAGCGACGGCGAGCGGCGGCTCACGGCTGTTCCCTGAGCACGAACCCGACCCCGCGCACGGTGTGCAGCACCCGTGGCATCCCGTTCGCCTCCAGCTTGCGGCGCAGATAGGTCATGAAGACGTCCACCACGTTGGTGTCGGCGTTGAAGTCGTAGCCCCACACCAACCGCATCAGTTGCGGACGGCTCAGCACGATGCCGGCGTGCTCGGCGAACACGCCGAGCAGGTCGAACTCGCGTTTGGTCAGGTCGACACGCCGGCCGTCGACGTGGACCCGTCGTCCGGGCAGGTCCACGGTCAGTGCGCCGACGGTGACCGCGCCCGTGCCCGCGGGGGCGGACGTGCGGGGGACGCGGCGCAGCAGTGCCCGCAACCGGGCCACCAGTTCACCGAGCTCGAACGGCTTGGTGAGGTAGTCGTCGGCGCCGGCTTCGAGTCCGGCGATCCGGTCGCCGACGGTGGTGCGCGCGCTGAGCACGCAGATCGGCACCTCGTTCCCCATCGCCCGCAGTGCGGTGACGACGCTCACCCCGTCGAGGACCGGCATGTTCACGTCCAGCACGATCGCATCGGGCGTCGATGCGGTGACCGCCCGCAACGCGGAGGCGCCGTCCTGCGCGGTCTCGAGGTCGAAACCGTGCAGGCGGAGCCCCCGCGTCAGGGACGAGAGGACCTTCGGGTCGTCGTCGACGAGCAGGATGCGGGCGTGGTCGGTCACCCGGTCCATGGTGCCCGTCCCTCCAGGGTGCTCAGCAGTTCCGAGGGGTGATCTCGATGACGTTCACGCCGGACTCGTCGAAGTTGAGGTCGACCTTGTCGGTGCCATGGACGTCCAGGCTGAACGCGCCCGCGTCCTCGGTGAGGGGTAGTCCGCCGCCGAGCAGCTTCTGCATCTCCGCCTCCGAGACCGGCTTCACCACCCCGCCGCACGACTTGGTGGCGGCGTCGGAGGAGCCGGCGCCGAGCGCGGACGCGACGGCGGCCACCGGGTCACCGGTCGGCACGCCGGTGGACGCCCACGCGGCGCCGGGCACCGCGAGCGCCGCGGCCGCGCTGACGCCGAGGGCGGCGATCGTGATTCGGCGGATTCGGGTGGTGGTGGCGTGGAACTGGCCCATGAGGATCTCCTCGTTCGTGGTGGTCGACCCGATCGGGTTCGACGGGAACCACGCTATGGACGGAGAACTCAGCGATCCTTGACGGAACATTAGGAGTCACTTAGAGAGTCCGTCCAGTGTGCTGGCTTGTAACGGGAAACCGACCGGAACCGATGTTTCGGGTACCTAAGTCATCGGTGAGGAGACCATGATGCAGCGATCCACCCTCGGCCGCCTGGCCGCACTGATCACGTCCGTCTGCGCCGCGGTGGCGGTGCTGTTCACCGGGACCGCGACAGCGGCCCCCGCTCCCGCGCCCACCGTCGACCTCGCCGGTGCCGCGGTCCAACTGCGCGCCGCGGCGGCAGGCAACCCGGAGGCCCAGGATGCCGTCGAGCGCTTGATCGGCGCGCCCAAGGACATCGCCACCCCCGTGCTGTCCCTGCCCGGACAGATCTTCCCGATCCCCGCCTACTCCGACACCGGCCAGGGTGGCGACGTCCTCGGCCAGCTCTACGGCGCCGGCGTCGCCACCAACATGAACAACGAGTTCCGGTTCGGCTTCTTCGGCGGTCCCGGCAGCATCGCCGACAACCAGACCGGCGCCGAGCTGAACGTGGTCTGGTACAGCCTGGCCAACGGCACCAGCGGCATCGCCCGACTGGACCAGAACAACAAGGTGATCCCGACCGTCATCTCCACCGCCCCGCTGAACGTGGGCAACGGCATGGTCGTCGGCGCCGTCTACGGCTCGCTGTGGCACAAGGTCGGGCCGAACGACACCGACGTCGTCAAGAGCACCATCTGGTGGCCGAGCATGGGCGTGGTGATGAGCTGATCGGCGGCGAGCCGACCGGTCAGCAGCACCCCGCGGCCTGATCGCGGGCGTTCCACCAGTTCGTCCAGCGGTCGCTGAGGGCCGCGAACTCCTCGGCGCCCCGGCCGTAGGCGCTCAGAATCATCTGGGCGCCGCCGCCGGGGCGCTGCGCGTTCTCCGGCTGGATGGCGAGCACCAGCAGTCCCGGTCCGAGTTGGTCGACGGTCAGCCCCAGTTGTTTCGGGGAGCGGAACCACACCGTGCCGCTCAGGGCGTCCCCGGTCGAGACCAGCGCTGTGTACGCGGAGCCGGGAGGCCCGGTCACCCCGGCCACACCGAGCAGTTCCATCACGGTGGCGCCGCCGGTCGGGCCGTCGAGGTACAGCGTGCAGCGCTCGGCCAGGTCATGGCGTTCGAGACCGAACTTGAGCTGCTGGAGGAAGCTGGTCCAGCCCTCGGTGACGTCGTCGTACCAGTCGTCCCATTCCGGGTTGGATCCCTTGGCGGCCCGTACGATTCGGACCACGGCGCCCTCGGCGCCCGGCGTCACGGTGAAGCGGTCGCCGCCGTGGACCGTCAGGACCATCGCCGCCGCGTCCTCGACGACGCCGTCGACGAAGATCTGGCGGATCTCCTCGTCCAGCCCGTGCTCGTCGTCGTACTCCCACCCGTGCCAGCGCCGGATGAGCGTCGGGTCGCGGAGCGCGCGCCACACCCGCGCCGCGGGTGCCGCGACGGCGGTCTCGACGACGGTCTCGTCGGCGGTCACGGCCGGCCTGCCCGGTCACAGAATCCGAATGTCGCCCTGGCTGCCTCGACCGCGAGCGGCACCGCCTCGCTGCGGTCCGGCGCGAGGTCGTGGCCCTTGCCCTCGACCAGCACCAGTCGGGTCGGCGCGGTGACGAGGTCGAGGGCCGCGCGCATCTCGTCAGGACTGCCGAACGGGTCGCGGGTGCCGTGTACGAACACGCAGGGGCTGCGCAGGTCCGGCAGGTGCGCGGTGCGGGCCTTCTCGGGCTTGCCGGGCGGATGCAGGGGGTAGGAGAACAGCAGCAGGCCGTCGCAGACCTCCGGTCGCTGCGCCGCGAGCATCGACGACTGCCGGCCTCCGTACGAGTGACCACCGAGAATCAGTGGGCCGGTGCACAATTCGCGCATCGCGGCGACCGCGCTCGCGATGCCCTCGCGATCCCGTTCGGCGGTCGAAGGGCTGGGCGGCCCCTTCGGGCGGCGCTGCCGGAAGGGCAGGTCGTAGCGCAGCACCAGTAGTCTCTGGGCGGCGAATTCCTCGGCGGCGCGCAGCAACAACCTCGCGTCGCGATTGCCTCCTGCGCCGTGCGTCAACAGCAGGGCCCCCGCCGGATCTGCATCGGGGCGGTGCAGATCGCCACGCACGTCCTCGCGTTCGAACGGCTCGCTCATGCGTCCACGCTAACGCAGCGGCACGTCCACCTCGACCGGCTCGAGCCGGTACGGGGGCGTACCGGTTCCGGCGATCCGATAGTTTCCCCACGGGTCCTGCTCGGCCAGCGTCGCCGGCGTCGCGGGTCCGCCGACGAGGGTGAGCAGCAGCGGGTGCCGATCGGGCAGTTTGAGGGTCTCGACGCCGTCGCCGACGATCCGACCGTGCCAGTGGTACTTGCCGTCGAGCGGTTCGAAGTGGCCGTTGAGGTGCACCGTGACGGCGAGCGCCACCTCACCGCGCGAGAGTGTCGCCGCGCCGGAGTACAGGGTGTCCGGCTCGAGTTCGTCCGCGGCGGTCCAGGTGTCGGCGGACGTGGGCCGCCGCGACCACCTCACAGGAACCCTCCCCGGCGCCACATCGCCCGCGAACTCGCGCGCATCAGCCCGGTGTCCTCGAGGAACTCGGCGAGGCTGTCGAAGCCGCGCCGCTGGTTCTCGCGGAAGCGTGGATTGGCCAGCGCCTGCCGACGGGCCTGCTTGGGGTCGAGTCCGGCGCGCTGATACATGGCGGGGTTGGTGAACAGTCGCTGCAGCAGCAGACCGCCGAGGCCCTGGACGGAACCGACCCACAACCTCTCGAGCCGGTGACTCTCCGCGACTCGTCGGCGCACACCCTCGCGGGCGAAGCGGATGTGACGCGACTCCTCGGTGACGTGGATGCGCATCACGCGCGAGATCATCGGCTGCAGTTGCGGGTCGTCGAGCACACGGCGCTGGGTGGCGTCGAAGATCTCCTCGCCGATCAGTGCGGCAACCCACAGCATGGTGCCGCGGAACGTCTTCGGCAGAAGGTTGGCCGCGATGGCCTGGTACCACCTCAATTGGTAGGGCTTGGCGCCCATCTTCTCGACAGCCCGGCCGAACATGGTCATGTGCCGGCACTCGTCGCCCATCTCGGTGAGTGCGTAGCGGGTGTGCAGCGAGGTGGGGTCGTGATGCAGCAGGTTGCGCAGCAGCGCCTGCAGCAGGATGTTCTCGAACCAGTACCCGACACTGAGGATGTTCGCCGACTCCTGGCGGGACAGTTCGACGCGCTGCGTCTCGCTCATCGACTCCCACATCGGTGTGCCGTAGAGCGAGAGTACGTACGGCGGCAGGAAGTACTTGCCGTCCTCGAGTGGTGCGTCCCAGTCCAGGTCGACGACGGGATCGTAGGAGCGTTTGACCGATCCCTCGAGCAGTCGTCCGGCGACCGTTTCGCGGTCGGTCGGCGTGATGATTCGGGTCATCGCCTGTCCTTCCATCGGCATCGATGCGAACCGCCACGAACCCCATTCGTGGTTGCGGTCCCAGCTGATTCGCTGCGATTTCCGTCCTCGGTCAGAACGTAAACCCGCTCGGTGCGATGGTCAATAGGTATCTGTGACCGAAATTCACAGCCGATGTTGTCGGGTGACTACTTCGCGACCGTCAGCAGGAACGCGACGTCCTCGAGCGCCTCGACGCTGTGCCGGGAGGCGGGGATGATCAGCATGTCGCCGGTCGACCCCTTCCAGGAGTCGTCGCCCGCGACCAGTGACAGCGTCCCGCTGAGCACCAGTAGCGTGGCCTCGCCCGGGCTGTCGTGCTCGGCGAGCGCCTCACCGGCGCGCAACGCCACCACCGTCTGGCGGAGGCTGCGCTGATGGCCGCCGTAGATCGTCTGGGAACTGCGACCGCTCGATGCCGCGGCGGCGAGCTTGAGCTGTTGGCGGGCAACGGCGGTCAGCGACTTCTTGTCCATCTGATGCCTCTCCGGTGGCTGGGGAAAGACCTGCCCCTGCAGTATGGCCCACGTCACGCCGCGTGGCGCAGTACTCGCCGAACCGGTCAGCTGCGGACGTAGGTGCGGAACCGGAACCGGACGCCGTCGCGTGTCGATTTCTGCCATTCGCCCGTGGTCTCGGGCGACCACTCGGGCCCGATCGGCGGGGCGTAGGCATCGCCCGCGACGTCGAGGTCCACCTCCGTCACCGCCAACCGGTCGGCGACCGGCAGCGCCTCCGCGTAGATCTGGCCGCCACCGACGACCCAGACGTCGCCGGGCCCGGCGAACTTCAGCGCCTCCGGGAGGGAGTGTGCGACGTCGGTGCCGTCGGCGGACCAGGATGGGTCGCGGGTGACCACGATGTTGCGGCGGTCGCTGAACGGACGGAACCTCGGAGGGATCGAGTCCCAGGTCTTGCGGCCCATCACCACGGGATGTCCAGTGGTGACGGACTTGAAGTACGCCATGTCCTCCGGGATCCGCCACGGGATGGCGCCGTCGCGACCGATGACGCCGCCGAGGCCCTGCGCCCAGATCAGTCCCAGCACTAGACGGCCACCGGCGCCTTGATGGCGGGGTGGTGCCGGTAGCCGACGATCTCGACGTCCTCGAACTCGTAGTCGAAGATCGAGTCGCGCTTGGCGAGCTTCAGGGTCGGGTACTCGTACGGCTCGCGGCCGAGCTGTTCGGTGACCTGCGACGTGTGGTTGTCGTAGATGTGGCAGTCGCCGCCGGTCCAGATGAAGTCGCCGACCTCGAGGCCGGTCTGCGCCGCGACCATGTGGGTGAGCAGCGCGTAACTGGCGATGTTGAACGGCACCCCGAGGAACAGGTCGGCGCTGCGCTGGTACAGCTGGCAGCTGAGCTTGCCGTCGGCGACGTAGAACTGGAAGAAGGCATGGCAGGGGGCGAGCGCCATCTGCGGGATCTCGCCGACGTTCCAGGCCGAGACGATCATCCGGCGCGAGTCCGGGTTCGTCCGCAGCGTCTCGATGACCTGGGTGATCTGGTCGACGTGCTCGCCGGACGGCGTCGGCCAGTTGCGCCACTGCACGCCGTAGACCGGGCCGAGTTCACCTTCGGGGGAGGCCCACTCGTCCCAGATGGTGACGCCGCGGTCCTGCAGCCACTTGACGTTCGACTCGCCGCGCAGGAACCACAGCAGCTCGTAGACGATGGACTTGAGGTGCACCTTCTTGGTGGTGATCAGCGGGAAACCCTCGGACAGGTCGAATCGCATCTGGTGGCCGAACACACTGCGGGTGCCGGTGCCGGTGCGGTCCGCCTTCGGGGTGCCGGTCTCCATGACGAGTCGCAGCAGGTCTTCGTAGGGGGTGTGCACGGGGGCAAGTTTAGGCGGCTGCGCCGCCCGTGAGTCCTTTCGGCCCCGTCGCGGACCAGAAGGACTCACGGGCGATAGCCTGCGCGCATGCGTGAACTCCTCGTGATCGGCATCGGCGCCGGCGACCCCGACCAGGTGACGGTGCAGGCGATCAAGGCCATGAATCGGGCGGAGGTGTTCTTCGTCATCGGCAAGGGCGCCGAGAAGCAGGACCTGGTCGACCTGCGCACCGGCATCCTCGACGAGCACATGCGTGGTGACTACCGGATCGTCGACATCGTCGACCCGCCGAGGGACCGGACCCCGTCGGATTACGAAGGCGTGGTCGACGACTGGCACGACCGACGTGCTGCGATCTTCGAGGAGCAGTTCGGCGCAGTCGAGGGTGTCGGCGCGATCCTGGTGTGGGGCGACCCGTCGCTGTACGACAGCACGTTGCGGATCGTCGAGCGCGTGCTCGCCCGGGGCATCGAGACGTTCGAGTACTCGGTGATCCCCGGCGTGACGAGCGTGCAGTCGCTGGCCGCCCAGCACCGCATCGTGCTCAACCGGATCGGCGAACCGGTGCACATCACGACCGGCCGCCGGCTGCGCGAGGGCCTGCCCGACGGCGTGCGCGACGCCGTGGTGATGCTCGACGCGGACTGCAGTTTCGCGCAGTTGAGCGGCGACTGGCAGATCTGGTGGGGCGCCTACCTCGGTACGCCCGACGAGGTGCTGATCTCCGGGGACCTGCCCGACGTCTCGCAGGAGATCGTCCGGGTGCGCGCCGAACTGCGCGAGCGCAAGGGCTGGATCATGGATACGTACCTCGTCCGAAGTCGCTGACGCGACTGTGCGCGCGATTCACCCCGACCGGGGTAAAGAACGCGCACGGGCGCCGCAGGCGCATACCCTGTCTTCATGCCCGAACTGCCCGAGGTAGAGGCCCTGGCACAGTTTCTTCGCGCCCACGCGGTGGGTGCGGTGGTCGGACGGGTGGACGTCGCCGCGCTGAGCGTGCTCAAGACCTTCGACCCGCCGATCTCCGACCTGCAGGGCCGCGACGTGAGCGGCGCCGCGCGGTTCGGCAAGCATCTCGGGATCCGGTGCGGAGAGGAGGACGGGCTGTGGTTGATCACGCACCTGTCGCGGGCCGGTTGGCTGCGCTGGAGCGACAACCCGAGTGCGACGCCACCGAAACCGGGTAAGGGGCCGTTGGCACTGCGGGTGCACCTGTTCGCTCCCGACGGCGGCACTCCGGCGTTCGACCTCACCGAGGCGGGCACCAAGAAGCGGCTCGCGGTCTGGCTGGTGCGCACCCCCGCCGAGGTGCCCGGCATCGCCCGGCTCGGTCCCGACGCCCTCGACGTCACGGAACCTGCTCTGGCCGAGCTTCTTTCGAAGTCATCGCAGCGGATCAAGACCGCGCTGACCGATCAGTCGGTGCTGGCGGGGATCGGCAACGCGTACTCCGACGAAATTCTGCACGTGGCCAAGCTCAGCCCGTTCGCGACCGCGAACAAGCTGGGTGCCGAGGAAGTGGCCGCCCTGCACGGCGCGATGCGCTCGACGTTGACTGACGCGGTGCAGCGGTCGGTCGGGCAGGACGCGGCTCGACTCAAGGGGGAGAAGAGGTCCGGGATGCGGGTGCATGCGCGCACCGGCCTGCCCTGCCCGGTGTGCGGGGACACGGTGCGGGAGGTGTCGTTCGCCGAACGGTCGTTCCAGTACTGCCCGACCTGCCAGACCGGCGGCAAGATCCTCGCCGACCGCCGCATGTCCAGATTGCTGAAATAGCCTCGCGTCGTGACGGTGTCGTGCGACATCCGGTCGGATTCGACGAATCCTGGGGCTGTACCGGCTACCGTCCGAGGTGCCCTCGAGGCCTCGGGGGCAGACGTCTCGGTAGGAGTACTACATGCTCAAACGCAGTGTGATTGTCCTTGCCGCACTTACTCTGACGGCCTTCGCGGCCGGGTGTAGCGACGACTCGTCGAACACCGACACCACCACGTCGCCGTCCGCCACGTCGTCCACCGCGCCCAGCACGACCACTACCACCATGCCGATGCTGAACCCGACCCAACACGAGCAGGCACCGACGGTCCAGCCCGGGGCCCAGGCGCACATGCCTGCGCCCACTCCGGTGGTCACTCCCGCGGCGGGTCCCGTCGGCGCGGACGGCTCCACCGGCAACAACCTGAGTCCCCAGTACTGTGCCCAGAACCAGGATCCCGGTTGCCCCGCGGGCAGTTACGTCGGTGCCGGCGCGATTCCGAACCCCGACGGCAGCGGCAACTTCGTTCCCTGCGAGGGCACGATCTGCACCAATCCCGACCACGGTGCGGGCACAGACCCCCAGCAGAACGGCGGTACGGTGATGCAGAATCCGAACGGCGACGGCACGGTGGTGCCATGCGAGGGCACGATCTGCACCAACCCGAACAACGGAGCCGGCGGGTAGCCCCGCTCAACGCCGGTGCCGGTAGCCGATCCAGGCCTTCCGCAGTTCGGCGTCCGGATCATCCTCGATCCGCGGCACCGAGTCGAGGATCAGCGTCTCGCGGCGCTGCGTCGAGTACACCGGCCAACTCGACCGGGGCGCACCGTACCGGGCGAAGTGCAGCCAGTGCGACTGCACGACGGCGGTCGTCGCGCGTAGCCCGCGGCGGCCGCCGAGCACGGTCGCGGCCCGGCCGAGCGGTTCGTCGGCGGCCCCGAACACGGCCAGCATCTCGGTTCCGTGGGTGGCGCCGAACCCGGCGACGTCGAACAGGCGCGGCGCGAAGTCGTAGCGATACGCGTAGGTCGGGGCGGCGGTCGTGTGGGCCTGCGCGACGAGGATCGACGGCTCCCAGAACGTGACGTCGCCGCCGAGTCGGACCGCCGCGCGCCTGTTCGGGTAGCCCCGGTACGCCGCTTGGATGCGGGACTTCAGGAGGGGGTCGGTCTCCGCGAACATCTTCTCGATCCGCGCCGGATCGGTCGGAATGATGTCGAGGAAGCGCGGAAACAGCGTGCCCTCATGGGCATTGGTGCCGATGATCAGCGGGACACGGTGCTGACGACCCGACGCGAACGTGTCGAGCGGGTGGAGTGGAACCAGGTCGCCGTCCACCACCGGCGCGAACGCCCTGGTGCCCGGCACCTCGTCGGCGCCGCGCGCGGCCAGCGCATCGCCGGCGCGCACCAGCGCGTCGGTGTCGGCCTCGGTCAGGGCGCGGGCAGGATCGGATGGGCCGTCGAGGATGTCGAGGAACTCGGTGGCCCACGCCTTCGCGCGGTCGGGCCCGTACGCGGAGGCGGCGGGCGGACTCTCGGCGATCGCACGGGCGAACAGTCCCTCGGCGGCAGGGACGCACATGAGGGTGGTGACCGCGTTGGCGCCCGAGGACTCGCCGAACAGGGTGACGTTGTCCGGGTCGCCGCCGAACGCGGCGATGTTGCGGCGCACCCAGTGCAGCGCGGCGAGCTGGTCTCGCAGGCCCAGGTTGGATTCGAAAGGTGTTTCCGGGGTGGAGTATTCGCTGAAATCGAGGTAGCCGAGGGCGCCGAGGCGGTAGTTCACCGACACGTACACGACATCGCCACGGCGCACCAGCGAGTCCCCGCGGTACAACGACATGGACGCCGTCCCGCCGCTGTAGGCGCCGCCGTGCAGGAACACCATCACCGGCCGGCGGGCGTCGCTGCGCGTCGCGGGTGCCGTCACGTTCAGGGTGAGGCAGTCCTCGTCGGTGCCGCGCCGGCCGCCGCGGCCCGACTGCGGCGCGGCCGAGCCGAACTCGAGCGCCTCGCGGACCCCGGGCCAACCGACCACCGGCCGCGGGGCGCGAAACCGGAGTTCGCCGACCGGCGGTGCGGCGTAGGGGATCCCGCGCCAGGTCCGCAGGCCGTGCTGTTCGCGACCGAGCAGCGCACCGTCGGCGGTCGTCACCACCAGGGGGTCAACCACGACGCGCCTCCAGCAGTCGGAGCCAGACCTCGCTGACGGTCGGGTACGCGGGCACCGCGTGCCACAGCGATTCCATCGGCACCCGGCCCGCCACCGCCACCGTCGCCGCGTGTACGAGTTCGGCGACCTCGGTGCCCACGAACGTCGCGCCGATCAGCGTGTCGGTGGCGCGGTCGATCACCAGTTTGGCGTGGCCGGCGAAATCGTCTCGCAGCAGCAATGATCCGGCCACCGCGATGTCCACCTCGACGGCTTCGACGTCGAACCCGTCGGCGGTGGCCTGACGCTGTGTGCGGCCGACGGACGCGACCTCCGGGGAGGTGAACACCACCTGGGGGACCCGGCCGTGGTCGGCGCTCGCGAGGTAGCGCGGGCCGTCGAGCGGGCGGGACTCGGCGCGTGCGGCGATCACGTCGCCGCACACCCGGCCGTGGTACTTGCCCATGTGGGTCAGCGGGGCGCGGCCGCTGACATCGCCGATCGCGTACAGCCAGTCGCCGGGCACACCCTGGACCGCGAGACGGTCGTCGGTGGACAGTCGGTCGTCGCCCAGACCGACCGCCGCGAGACCCAGTCCGGCTGTCGCGGGCCTGCGCCCGGCCGCGACGATCAACTCGTCGACGGTGAGTTCGGTCCGCGCCGGGTCGTCCAACGTCACCGTCACCGGGCCGCCGTGGATCCGGCCCTCGCCGGTGTCGTGCGGGCCGTCGCGGTGCACGGCGGTCGGGCTGGTGCCGAAGCGCACGGTCGCGCCCGCCGCGCGCAGAGCCCCGGCGACGAGTTCGCCCGCGAACGGTTCGGCGGACGCGAGCAGCGCACTCCCGCGGACGATCAGTGTGACCTCGCGGGCACCGAGGGCGAGCAGCCAGGTCGCGCATTCGGTGGCCACCACGCCGCCGCCGATGATCGCGACCCGGGCGGGCACCTCGCGCAGGTTCGTCGCGTCCCGGGACGTCCAGGGCAGAGCCCCGCGCAGTCCGGGTATCGACGGGACGGCGGGCCGGGAGCCGGTCGCGAGGACCACCGCGTGGCGCGCCCGCAGCGTGCCGGTCGGCGGGTCGCCGTGACCGCCGGTCGAGACCTCGACCGTTCGCTCGCCGGTCAGCTGCGCCGAACCGTGCAGGACGTCGATCCCCAGCGAGCCGGACCACGAGCGTTGCCCGGAGTCGTTGTGGTGGCTGGTGAATTCGTCGCGGCGACGCAGGACCGCCGTGACGTCGAGCCCGGCGTCGCCGACGACCTCCCGGACGCCGGGCATGGCACGCGCCGCGGCCGCCACCGTCGCGGGCCGCAGCAGGGCCTTGCTGGGCATGCAGGCCCAGTAGGAACACTCGCCGCCGAGCAGTTCGTGTTCGACGATCACCGCGGTGCGGTCCGAACCGGCGACGGCGTACTGGGCTGCGACCTCGCCCGCAGGTCCGCCACCGATAACGATGACGTCGTACTCCGACTGTGTGGCCATGCATCCACCGTAGAACGGACCCGGGTCCCGAAAGCGGGTTACTGGAGGTAGCCCTCGACCTGCCCGGCCGGGCTGACCGGCACCTCGTCCGGCGGCAGGCCGGCATCCGCGCGGGCGCGGCGCTGGCGGAGCAGGTCCCAGCACTGGTCCAGGGTCTGCTCGACCGAGGCGAGCTGTGCCTGCTCGGTGTCGGGGTCCAGCTCGCCCGCTTCGGTCTTCGCTCGAAGGGAATGTTCGGTGTCCACGAGCTCGCGAATGCGCGCGAGGATGTCCTGTTCGCTCATCGGGGAACTCCACTCGTCTCGACAAAGATCACGGGTTCGGTTCCACCATAGGCCGGACCGGTCGTGCGTTCACCAGTAGCGCGCAGTCAACCCGAACGCGGTCAGTGCCATCTCGGCCCGCTCGCGGAGCTCGCCGTCCATCGAGACCAGCGCCAGGGTGTAGCGGTCGCCGAAGCGGCACAGGTACGCGGACAAGCGGTTTCGTATTTCCGCGGCCCGTGCGGGGGTGACCCCGGGGTGCACCGCCCTGGTGGCGATCCCGCTCGCCCGGCACGCGCCGAGCATGCCGAGCGTGTCGGGGACCGTGCCGACGTTCGAGCACAGCACGTCCCGTTCGCCGGGGTTCGGCGCCAGCCGGTACGCGGTCGCGTCGGGCAGCAGTTGCAGCAGTTCCGGCGGGAACCCGGCCGGGCTGGACATCGGTGGTCGGGCGTACGCCTGGCGCAGCGCCGTACGCACCGTGGCGGGGGAGTCGCCCGGCGCGACCGTCACCTCTGCCATGTCCACCGCGTTCGACGCGGAGCCGGGGTCGGTGCGGCGGTCGACGGGCACGCTGACCTGCAACGGGACGCCCGAGCCCGCGATCGCCCCGGCCAGCGCCACCAGCAGCGAGTTCGGGGTGCCCCCGTCCCGGCCCGCCGCGGCATCCCAGTGCGCGGCGTCCACCTCGACGACCAGTGCCTCCGGCAACTGTGCGCGCTGTGCACCCCGGTGGGGGTGAACGGCGCGCACGGGCAGCAGCGCTGCCTTCCTCGAGGGATGCAGCGCCAACCCCGCCACGGCGCGCAGCGTCCGGGCGCCGACCGAGGCGTACATCGCGATCGCGTCGGCCAGGTCGGCGCGCCGCGGGTGCGTGGGCCCGGGGGCGACCGCTGCGGCGGACCCGGACATCGCCTCGGCCAGCACCCCGGCCAGGCCGCGGGCGTCCGCCAGCACGTGCGAGCACAGCAGCGAGACCACCGTCCCGCCGCCGTCGATCCGGGCGGCGGCCAGTCGCCACCCCGCGCCTGCCTCGGGGTCGACCGGTTCGCCGGCCACGCGGTCCGCCCAGTCGACCACCGCGCCGGCGGCGATCGGGGCGGTCGGGTAGTCCAGCGGCCACGGGGTTGCGCCCGACCGCCAGCGGAGCCGGGCGCCCGGGATGCGGGGGCGAATCACGGTGCGGCTCAAGGGGCCCAACGACAGCAGATGGTGCACACCGGCGAGGGCCGCGGGGTCCACCTCGCCCTCGCTGCGCCACAGGCCCTGCATCACCACCGGGGTGCCGAAGCCGTGGTGGGTGCGCAGGAACATCTCGTCGACCACCGACAGGCGGTCCGGTGGGGTGTTCAGTCGAAGCTCCCGTGCCTGCCTTCGCCCGCCGCGAAGCGGGCCGCACCCGAGAGCGCGTCGGACTGCACCGACAGCAGGCCGTGCTCGAACTCCCGACGCAGCGCGTCGCTCTCACCCAGACCCTCCTGTTCGAGCAGCGAGAGCCGGTCCTGGCGCATGCAGGTCTGGGGGAACGCGGCCAGTTGCGCGGCGAGGGCCTCGGCCTCGGTGCGCGCCGCACCGGTCGGGACCACCCGGTTGACGAGACCCATCGCCAGCGCCTCCGCGGCGTCGACCGGCCTGCCGGTGAGGATCAGGTCCATCGCCCTGCTGCTGCCGACCAGCCGCGGCAGGCGAACCGTGCCGCCGTCGATCAGCGGCACTCCCCAGCGGCGGCAGAACACCCCGAGCACCGCGTCCTCCTCGGCGACCCGCAGATCGCACCACAGGGCAAGCTCGAGGCCGCCGGCAACCGCGTGCCCGGAGATCGCGGCGATCACCGGCTTGGACAGGCGCATCCGGGTGGGTCCCATCGGGCCGTCGCCGTCCGGGTCGAGGCGGTTCGACCGGTCGGTCCCGAGCCCCTTGAGGTCGGCCCCGGCGCAGAACGTACCGCCCTCGCCCCAGAGGACCGCCACCGCGGCCTCGGGGTCCGCGTCGAAGGCAGTGAAGGCCTCGACGAGTGCCGCGGCGGTCGGCCCGTCGACGGCGTTGCGGACCTCGGTCCGGTCGAGGACGACGGTGGTCACGGGCCCGTTTCGTTCGGTGCGCACAGCCATGCGCTGACGCTACCCCGCGGAAAATCCCACAGGCCACCCACAGGATCCGGGCGCATACTGGAGGTTCAACATCAGCTGAGCGACATCAGCGCCCGAATTCCGTGGAGCACGATCATGGTCCCGAGCACGCAATGGAGCACCTGGGGGAGCGAGGTCGAGGTGCGCGTCACCGAGTGGGCGGCGCTGACCGCTGCGGCGGAGATGGTGTCGGCCACCCTGTCGGACGTCCAGGCCGTGTGCGACCTCTCGCGCGGCGACGCCGAGATCCATGCGGTCAATCTGGCGCAGGGCACGCCGGTGAAGGTCAGCGCGCGCCTGACCGAACTGATCAGATCGGCCCTGTGGGCAGCCCGGATGACCGCGGGCGCGGTCTCACCGTTGTCGCTGGAGGCCGGAGAGGTCCCGGGTACGCATCCGGCGCCGGGATTCACGGACGTCCGAGTGCACGGTGACACCGTGTTCGCGCCGTTCGGGGTGTTTCTCGACATCACCGGAACCGCGAAGGCCGGCACCGCGCACCACGCGGCCCGCGTCGCCGCCGACAACCTCGAATGCGGCGTGATGGTGCGGGTCGACGACATCGTCGCGACCTCCGGGCACTGCCCGATCGGTGGCTGGCAGGTCGGTCTCGGCGGGTGCCGTCTCGGCGAGGGCGAACAGGTCGAGGTGGTGTCGGGGCGGACGATGGCCTCGGCCCGCGCGGCGGTGCCCGGCGAGGACGCGGCGGACGGCGGGGTCGACAGCGTGACGGTGATTGCCGAGGACGGACTGTGGGCCTACGCCGCCGCGACCGCTGCGCTCGGTCGCGGGGTGGCCGCGTTGCGTTGGCTCACCGAGAACGACCTGGCGGCCCGGGTCGCCTACCGTCGCGGCAGTGTGCGCACCACCGACGCGTGGTCGCACCTGTGCCCGCACGGGCACGTCGCGTAGCCAGTCGAAAAGGTCGAGCCCCCACCGGATTTCGCCGGTGGGGGCTCGACCGTACTCTCGGTGGGGGGACTAGCTGGATCCGAACAGTCCGGCCAGCGAACCGGTGCCGGGGCCGGTCGAGACGGCCTCCACGGTGACGGTCTTGGTGACCGTGGTCGCGGTGCCGCCGACGGTGACCTCGGCGGTCAGGGTCTGGCTACCTGCGGCCGGCGTCCAGGTGCAGACGGCGGTGCCGTTCGCGTCGGCGGTGGCGGTGCAGACGGTGTCGGCGCCGTTCTTGACCGTGACGTGTGAGTTGGCGTCGGCGCCGATGACCGAGATGGTCGCCGGGTTGTTCGCGATCGGCGAGGCCGGGTCCACGTTGATCAGCGCCGTGCCGGCCTGGACCGGGGTGACGGTGACGGTGACCGGGGCAGATGCCGGGGAGGTGCCGACGGTGTTCGTGGCGACGGCGGTGACGGTCAGGGTGCCGGGGGTCGTGGAGACGATGTTGCAGTGGAAGGCACCCGCGCCGTCGGCGGTGGCGGTGCAGGTCTTGTCACCTGCGGTGACCTTGACGGTCGAGCCGGCCTCGGCATTGCCGGACACGGTGACGGCGTTACCGGCCACGACCGAGGTCGGGGTGGCCGTGACGCCCGTGGGGGCGGCGGGCACAGCCGGGGCTGCGCCGACGATCCCGGTCTGCGCGGGGGAGACCGACACCGCGTTGGTGGCATCGCCGAGGTACTTCGCGGTGACCGAGAACGCCTTGGCTGCATCCGCGGCGGCGGGGGTCCAGGCGTAGACGGCGGTGCCGTTGCTCACGGCGGCGGTGCCGAGGACGGTGCCGTTGTTGGCGAACTCGACGGTGCCGGTGGCGTTGTTCGTCACCTTGGCCGTCAGGGTCGAGGCCTTGGTGGCCTGCGGGGCGGGTGCGACCGCGACGGTGGTCGAGGTGGCGTTCTTCGTGACGCTGAGCGTGGGGCCGGCGTTGGTGTTCTGGGAGCCCAGGCCCTGGTTCGAGCTGATCCCGGCGCCGGTCATCAGGGCGGTGTCGCGGGCGCAGTCCGCGCCGACCGTGTACTGGACCGAGTAGTCGATGTTGCGGTCGACGGCGCTGCGGATCCAGGAGCCGTTCATGTTCACGGAGGTGGCGTCGCTGGTGGTGCCGACGCCCTTGCCGTTGACCCTCGACGAATCGGTGACGTACGTCAGGCAGGCGGGATGGATGTCCTTGAAGGAGCTGATGGTGGGGGCGAGGCCGCCGTTCCAGCGGATGGCGTTGGTGACGGTGATCGTCTCGCCCGGAGCCGGGGTGCCGTTGCTGATCGTCCGGTTGAACGTCCACTGGCCGGAGTCCGTCGACTGGTTCACCGGTGCGGCGGATGCCTCGGCGACGCCGAACGTCGCGGCGATGCCGACCGCCATCACTGCCGTACTGGCGCCGGCGACCAGCCGCCGCAGATTCCTGTCCTTCGACACTCTCGAACCCCTTCTCGCGATGCCGTGACCGTTAGCTGGACAAACGTCCAGGCCGGCCAATGATTCGATCACGGTACGGCATCGTTTGTGATGCGGCTTGGATTCGCTGGACATTCATCCGAACCGAGGACAGAGCGCGGGCGCGCCGACGATCGAGTAGTCAGACCGCCCGGCCGCGTCGGCTGCGGTACCACCGCACCAGCGTGTCGGTCGACGAATCATCCTGTCGGGCAGGTGCTTGCGGATCGGTGAGCAGCGGCTCGAGTTCGAGGGCCTGCACCTTGCCGAGTTCGACTCCCCACTGGTCGAAGGAGTCGATGCCGAACACCACGCCCTCGACGAACACCTGATGCTCGTAGAGCGCAATCAGCTGGCCGACCACCGACGGCGTGATCTTCGGCGCGAGGATCGTCGTCGACGGCCGGTTGCCCGGCATCACCTTGTGCGGCACCAGTTCCGGCGCGGTGCCCTCCGCAGCGATCTCCTCGGCCGTCTTACCGAACGCCAGCACCTTCGTCTGGGCGAAGAGGTTGCTCATCAGGATGTCGTGCATGGATCCGGTGCCGTCGATCGTGGCGAGATCGTCTGTGGGCTCGGCGAATCCGATGAAGTCCGCCGGCGCCAGGCGGGTGCCCTGGTGCAGCAGTTGGTAGAAGGCGTGCTGGCCGTTGGTGCCCGGCTCGCCCCAGAAGATCTCCCCGGTCGGGGTGCTCACCGGCGACCCGTCCGCGCGCACCGACTTGCCGTTCGACTCCATCGTCAGCTGCTGCAGGTATGCCGCGAACCGGCCCAGGTCGTTCGAATACGGCAGCACCGCACGCGAATCCGAGTCGAAGAAGCTCGAGTACCAGAGCCCGATCATCCCGAGCAGGACCGGGGCGTTGGACTCCAGTGGCTGCTCCGCGAAGTGCCGGTCGATGGTGTGGAAGCCGGCGAGGAACTCCGCGAATGCCTCCCTGCCGATCACGCACATCAGCGACAGCCCGACCGCCGAGTCCACCGAGTAGCGGCCGCCGACCCAGTCCCAGAACCCGAACATGTTGGCCGTGTCGATGCCGAACTCGGCGACCCGCTCGGCGTTGGTGGACACCGCGACGAAGTGCTTGGCGACGGCGTCCTCGCCGAGAGCAGCGATCAGCCAGCGCCGGGCGGCGGTCGCGTTGGTGAGCGTTTCGAGGGTCGAGAACGTCTTCGACGCGACGATGAACAGCGTCGTCGCCGGGTCCAGACCGGCGAGTTTGCCGACCAGGTCGGCGGGGTCGATGTTGGAGACGAACCGCGCGGTCACGCCGGAGTCGACGTAGTGCCGCAGCGCCCGGAACGCCATCACCGGTCCGAGGTCGGACCCTCCGATGCCGATATTGACCACGGTGGTGATGCGTTCGCCGGTTGCGCCGCGCCACTGTCCCGACCGCAGGCGGTCGGTGAACTCGCCCATCCTGGTGAGCACCTCGTGCACGTCGGCGACGACATCCTGACCGTCCACCGTCAGGGTGGCGTCCGCGGGCAGTCGCAGCGCGGTGTGCAGTACGGCCCGGTCCTCGGAGGTGTTGACGTGCTCGCCGCGCAGCATCGCGTCGCGGCGCTCCTCGACACCCGCGGCGCGCGCCACGTCGACCAGCAGTCGCAGCGTCTCGCGGTCGACCCGGTGCTTGCTGTAGTCGATGTACAGGTCACCCGCGGTGACGGTGAGCTCTCGACCGCGCTCCGGGTCCTCGGCGAAGAACTCGCGCAGATGCCGGTCGGCGACCTGGTCGTGGTGCGCGCGCAACTTCTGCCAGGCCGATGTCGCGGAGATGTCGAGACTCATGTGCTCGACATTAGTGGTCACAGTTCGCGAGTGCGGGAGTACTTCCACCACCTGAGAAGGCTGAATCGAACCAGGACGTCCAGCCGCTAGTCTGGTGGATGCAGTTGGTTCGCCGTGCGTGATCGTGAGGAGCCCCGAAGGTCGGGCGCGGCGTCGAAGCGCCTCGGACGTGTCCGAGGGGTGAGAGGGAACCCGGTGAGAATCCGGGACTGTCCCGCAGCGGTATGCAGGAACGACCGCCGTCATCAGCACTGGGCGCCCAGCCTGGGAAGCGACGGCCAGTAGGTCGGGTGAGAACCCGGTGCCCGCGAGTCCGAAGACCTGCCGTCTGCGCCGGGCACGCCGTGCCCGGCGGTTTGCCGCCTCGTGGACTGGGCGTGTGGGCCTGACAGATGGCAGTGTGTGGCTCCCTCGTGCGAGTGGGCCCGGGGCTTCGTCAGGTGTACCCGTCTTCCGGTGGTGACCACTCCTACGTTTTCCATGGAGCACTGTCGTGACCGCAACACCCGAAAATCTGACTTTCCCGCACTTCGCCGCCACGGTCCTGGGGTCGCCGCGGATCGGACCGCGCCGCGAACTCAAGCGAGCCGTCGAGGCCTACTGGGCCGGCCGGATCGACCGGCCCGAGCTCGAGGACGTCGCGCGGACCCTGCGAGCGCAGACCTGGACCGGACTGCGCGACGCCGGACTGGACTCGATACCGGTGAACACCTTCTCCTACTACGACCAGGTTCTCGACACGGCCGCGATGGTCGGCGCGCTGCCGCCGCGGGTGCAGGGGATCCCCGACGAACTGGACCGCTACTTCGCCGCGGCCCGCGGCACCGCGGACGTACAACCGCTCGAGATGACGAAGTGGTTCGACACCAACTACCACTACCTGGTGCCGGAGATCGGTCCCGACACCGCATTCGCGCTCGACTCGAGCAAAGTGGTCGGTGAGCTCGAAGAGGCGCTCGCGCTGGGCATTGCGGCACGGCCTGTGATCCTCGGCCCGGTGACCTTCCTGCTGCTGTCCAAACCGGTCGACGGGTCCGCCGACCTACTCGACCGGATCGACGAGCTGCTCCCGCTGTATGCGGAGTTGCTGCGCACCCTCGCCGCAGCCGGCGCGAGCTGGGTGCAGATCGACGAGCCCGCGCTGGTGGCCGACCGATCCGAGGCCGAGATCGAGACCGCTCGGCGCGTGTACGACCGGCTCTCCGCGGCGGTCGATCGACCGGCCGTCCTCGTCGCGTCCTATTTCGGGGACCTCGGTCCGGCCTTGCCGGCGTTGGCGAGCACCGGGGTCGAGGGGATCGCGCTGGACCTGGTCGCGGGATCGGTCGATGCGGTTGCCGCCGTGCCCGCATTGGTCGGCAAGCTGGTGGTCGCGGGTGTCGTCGACGGCCGCAACATCTGGCGCACCGATCTGGAGACGGCCCTCGTCGCGCTCGGCGGCTTGGTGGGATCGGCGGGATCGCTGGCGGTGTCCACGTCATGCTCGCTGCTGCACGTGCCACACACCCTCGACCCCGAGACCGGACTCGACGAGACGCTGCGCTCGTGGCTGGCGTTCGGAACCGAGAAGGTCTCCGAGGTGGTCACCCTGTCCACCGCACTGACGGCCGGGCGCGACGCGGTCGTCGATGCACTGGCGGCATCGTCCGCCGCGGCCGCCTCGCGCAGGTCGGACGCGCGGCTGCGCAACGACGAGATCCGGAACAGACTGGCGGACATCGCGGCCGCGGGCGGTCGGGCACCCGCGGCGGAACGTCGCGAGCTGCAGGCCGAGCGGCTCGAGCTTCCGGTGCTGCCGACCACCACCATCGGTTCGTACCCGCAGACCTCGCGGATTCGGGTGGCCCGGGCCGGATTGCGCTCGGGGGAGATCAGCCGTGAGGAGTACCTCGACCGGATGCGCGCCGAGATCTCGGATGTGGTTGTCCTGCAGGAGAAGCTGGGGCTCGACGTGCTGGTGCACGGGGAGCCGGAACGCAACGACATGGTCCAGTACTTCGCCGAGCAACTCGACGGTTTCGCGGCCACCGAGTTCGGTTGGGTGCAGTCCTACGGGTCTCGCTGCGTGCGGCCCCCGATCCTGTTCGGTGACGTCTCCCGGCCGCGGCCCATGACCGTGGCCTGGACGACCTACGCTCAGTCACTGACCGACAAGCCCGTCAAAGGCATGCTGACCGGTCCGGTGACCATCCTGGCGTGGTCGTTCGTCCGGGACGACCAACCGCTGGCTGACAGTGCGCGCCAGATCGCGCTCGCGATCCGCGACGAAGCCGTCGACCTCGAGGCGGCCGGCGCCGCGATCGTCCAGATCGACGAACCCGCCCTGCGGGAACTGCTGCCGCTGCGGGCCGCTGATCGGCCCGAGTACCTGGACTGGTCGGTCGGCGCGTTCCGCCTCGCCAGTTCCGGCGTTGCGGACTCCACTCAGGTGCACACCCATCTGTGCTACTCCGAGTTCGGTGAGGTCATCGACGCGATCGTCGGTCTCGACGCCGACGTCACCTCGATCGAGGCGGCACGCTCGCACATGGAGGTGCTCGACGACCTGAACGCCGTCGGTTTCGACCTCGGAGTCGGCCCCGGTGTCTACGACATCCACTCACCGCGTGTTCCGGGGGTCGAGGAGGTCGCCGAGTCGTTGCGTGAAGCACTGAAGGCCGTTCCTGCGCAACGGCTCTGGGTGAACCCGGACTGCGGCCTCAAGACCCGCGGCATCGACGAGGTTCGGGCTTCGCTGCGGAACCTCGTCGCCGCCGCGGAAGCGGTGCGATCCGAGCTGTAGCGAGGTGGGCGCGCGTGCCCTCGACGGTGTCGGGGCGCGCGCGCCGTCATCCCTGTACTACTCGCGGTAGTAGTGCGTTGTAGTCTCTGCCGGTGAGCACACGGGAGGCAGTGACCGCGCGGATGCGCGGCGCCTTCGTGGGCTCGCTGTCCGGCGCGGTCAGCGTCGCGGCCCACGCGATGGGCGGCGGCACGGTCCCCGCCGAGAGTTCGATGGTGCTGCTGGTGCTTGGATGCGCCGCGGTCGGTGCCGTCGTCGCGTCGGCCCGCATCGCCAGCCACACCGTGCTGTTCCTCGCCGGGGCGCTGACCCTGGGCCAGGTGATCGGCCACACCACGCTGGCGCTCGGCGCGGCCCACCGTCATGGGCTTGCCCTCAGCCCCGCGATGGTGGCCATGCACGCGCTCGCCGTCGTGGTGTCGGCGGTGCTCATCAGAGCGGGCGAGCGAGGATGCGCATCGGCCGTCTCCGCGCTGCGCCGGATTCTGCCGGCGCTGTTCGCCGCGATTCCGGTGGTCGCCCCCATCGCCGCCGTCGTCCCCGAGTATCGCCCGAGAGTTGCCCGCCGGCTGCTGGTCGGCTCGAGCGTCGGGACCCGCGGCCCACCGCTGCCCGCCCACTAGGGCACGTCTCTCCTTTCGCGCTTCGCACGGAACCGCGAGACGCTCCTCGGCGCGTACATGCACCGTAGACGGGGGATACGACCCGTCACGGGTCCGACGTCGCGCCCTGATCACGCCGCTACCGCTGGCATCGCTGTCGTCCGACCGCGCCCTGCCGCGCCCGGCGCACCCTTTCACCGGCGGACCGCCACACCAGAGTCGTGTGCACGGCGACGCCGCATCCTCTGTCCGTCGCACCCGCGGCGGTACCCGCGCCTGCGCCCCACCCTCGGTGGTCGGGTGCCGCCGTGTGGTGCCTCGGGCCGGCGGCCGAATCGAATCGAGAACTGAACCATGTCTGCACCCGAAGTCGAGCGGGAACGCGCATCCACGCTCAACGACACCTCGCCACCTCCGAAACGCCCCGGCTCCGCCCCGGCCCGCAGCATCCGTCCGGTGATGATGCGGCTGCACTTCTACGCCGGCATCCTGATCGCGCCGTTCATCCTGATCGCCGCCGTCAGCGGCGGGCTCTACGCTGTCGCGCCCTCGCTGGAACAACTCGTCTACCGCGAATACCTGCACGTGGACTCGACCGGGCCCGCCCTGCCCGTCGCGGACCAGGTCCGCGCGGCGCAACAGGTCCGTCCCGACCTGACCGTCGCCGCGGTGCGTCCCGCACCCGAACCCGGCGACACCACCAGGGTCCTGTTCAGCGATCCCGGACTCGGCGAGTCCGAGCGGCGAGCGGTCTTCGTGGACCCGGCCACTGCGCACCCGGTCGGCGAGCAGACCGTCTACGGCAGCAGCAGCGCTCTGCCACTGCGGACCTGGATCTCGCAGCTCCACCGCCACCTGCATCTCGGTGAGCCGGGCCGGATCTACAGCGAACTCGCGGCCTCGTGGATGTGGGTCGTCGCCCTCGGCGGCGTCTACCTCTGGTGGGACCGTTACCGGAAGGTCCGGCAACGCAACGGATCCGAGGCGCGACTGCTCACCGTGGACCGCTCGACGTCGGAGCGTGCGCGAACGTCGAGCTGGCACGGCGTGGTCGGGATCTGGATCGCCGTCGGCCTGGTCTTCCTCTCCGCGACCGGCCTGACCTGGTCAAAGTACGCGGGGGAGAACGTCAGTGAGCTCCGGACCGCACTGAGCTGGACCACGCCGCAGATCGACAACACCCTCGGGGCGCCCGCGGCTGCTGCGCCGGGTGGGCATGCCGAGCACGGGGGGCACGGCGTCGCGTCGGGGAACGGTGCCGATCTCGTTGCCGCGAATGTGACGCGGATCGACTCGGTGCTCGCGACGGCGCGGGAGAACGGCGTCGACGGCGCCGTCGAGGCGTCGATCCCGGCGACGTCCACGACGGCGTTCACGGTCGCCCAGACCCGTCAGCCCTGGGTGTTCGCCACGGACTCGCTCGCCGTCGACGGCGCATCGGGTCAGGTCACCGACGTGCTGCGGTTCTCGACGTGGCCGCTCGCCGCGAAGCTCACGTCCTGGGGAATCCAGTTGCACATGGGGCTGCAGTTCGGGCTGCTCAATCAGCTCGCCCTCGCCGCGCTCGCCGTCGCCCTGGTGACGGTCATCGTGCGCGGCTACCTCATGTGGTGGCGACGAAGGCCCACCCGCGGGTCCGACTGGGCGGTCGGCCGACCGCCGTTGCGCGGTGCGCTGCGGCAGGTCCGTCCGGCCCTGGCGATCGGCCTCGCCGCCGGAGCGGCCGCCGTGGGGTGGTTCGTTCCGCTGCTCGGACTCAGCCTGATCGCCTTCCTGCTGGTCGACGTCCTCGTCGGGTTGCGTGCCCGACACCGCCGTCGTACCTAGCGCCGTTGTGGGGTCAGCCGTTCGACATCGGCCGACCCGATTCCGCGGGCGGCCGCGCCACCTACCGTGGTGCGGCCGCCCGTCGGTCGCCGGATTCGTGGATCTGCATGCCTCAGGCGACCACCGGACGCTGCGCGACCCCGGTGTACTCGCTGAGCGGCCGGATCAGTGCGTTGGACTCGCCCTGCTCGATGATGTGCGCTGTCCACCCGGTGACGCGGCTCATCACGAAGATCGGGGTGAACACTTCGATGTCGAAGCCCATCAGGTAATACGCAGGCCCGGTGGGGAAGTCGAGGTTGGGCTTGATTCCGGTGGCCCCGTTCATGGTGCGCTCGAGGGTCTCGTACATCTGTACCCACTTGTCCCCGCCGGTGTGCGCGGCGACGTCGGCAAGGGCTGCGCGCATGGTGGGCACTCGGGAGTCGCCGCTGCGGTACACGCGATGGCCGAACCCCATCACCTTCTCCTTTCGCGCCAACTTGTCGCGTATCCACACCTCCGCCCGGGCGGGCTCACCTATTTCCAGCATGTCGTGCATGACGGCCTCGTTTGCTCCCCCGTGCAGCGGGCCCTTGAGCGCGCCGATCGCGGCGGTGACGGCGCTGTAGATGTCCGACAGGGTCGAGGTGACCACGCGTGCGGCGAAGGTGGACGCATTGAAACTGTGTTCCGCGTACAGGATCAGCGACACCTCGAAGGCCCTGACGATCGCCGGGGCCGGCACCGCACCGAAACACATGTTCAGGAAGTTCTCGGCAAACCCGAGATGACTGTGCGGGGCGACGGGGTCCAGTCCCCGGCGGCGACGGTGGTCCGCGGCCACGATGGTCGGCAGCACCGCCATCATGCGCAGCGCCTTGACACGGTTCGCGGCCGGCGAATTGTCCTCCTCGGCAGGATCTTCCGCCCCGAGAAAGCTGATGGCGGTGCGCACCACGTCCATCGGGTGACAGCTGTCGGGCATCTTGGCGACGAGGGACAGCAGTGAACGGTCCGCGCGCCGGTTCGCCCGCTCGCGCTGGGTGAACATCTCGAGTTGCGCGTCCGTGGGCAGTTCACCGTTCCACAGCAGGTACGCCACCTGTTCGAAACTGCAGTGCGCGGCGAGATCCTGCACCGGATAGCCCCGGTAGGTCAGCGAGTTGGTCTCGGGTACCACCTTGGAGATCGCGGTGGTGTCGACGACCACCCCGGCCAGGCCCTTGAAGATGGTTGTCGTTTCGGTCATGTCCGTGCCTCCCCGATGGTGAAATTGAATATCCCCGAGTCGAATTCGTTGTAGCGCTCGTACTCGAGCAGTTCGTACAGCCGGGAGCGGGTCTGCATCCGAGGGACCATGCCCGACTGTGTTCCCGTCGCGTGGATCTCCCGCAGACCGGACTCGATCGCACCCATTGCCAGGCGCAGCGTGGTGACCGGGTAGATCACCGCGTTGTAGCCGATGTCCTCGAGCGTCTGCGCGGGGATCAGCTGCGACTTGCCGAACTCGGTCATGTTCGCCAGCAAGGGAATGTCCACGGCGGCGCGAAACTTCTCGAAGTCGGCCTCGGTGTGCAGGGCCTCGGTGAAGATGAGGTCGGCGCCGGCGGCGGCGTACGACTTGGCACGGTCGACCGCCGCGTCGATCCCGTCGATCCCGGCTGCGTCGGTGCGGGCGCAGATGACGAAGTTCGGGTCGCGCCGGGCCGACACCGCGGCGCGCAGCCGCCGCACCATCTCGTCTGTCGACACGATCGCCTTGCCGTCGAGGTGACCGCACCGCTTGGGGTTCACCTGATCCTCGAGATGCAGTCCGGCGACGCCGCAATCCTCGAGGACGGTGACGGTACGGGCCGCGCTCATCGGCTCACCGAACCCGGTGTCGGCATCGACGAGCACGGGAAGGTCCGTGACTCGGGCAATCTGGGCGCTGTGGGTGGCGACCTCGGTCAACGTGGTGAGTCCGATATCGGGCAACCCCATGCTCGCCGAGAATGCACCGCCCGACACGTAGGCGCCCTCGAAGCCGATTTCCTGGATCAACTTGGCGGTCAGCGGATTGATCGCCCCCGGCAACCGTTGGATCGAGCCCGAGGCGAGCCCGAGCCGGAACGCGATTCGCTTGTCGGTTGCCGAGGTGGCAGCGGCGATCAGGCCCGGCATCAGAACAGTCCCTTCGGCAGCTTCGGTGCGCGGGCGAGCACGTTCTCGCTCACGCTGAACGTGAGCTGCCCGAGTTCGCCGGCCTTCAGGTCCGCGATGTGTTGCGAGGCGTCGAGGAAGCGGTCCTGCTCGGCTGGCGCGATCACGTCCTCGGCGAGCGTGCGGAACTTGGCGATGTACTGCTCGCGCGCGAACGGACGGGCACCGAGCGGATGTGCATCGGCGATCGCGAGCTCGTCGACGATCACTTCGCCGCTCTTCAGCGTGACCACCGCGCGGGCCCCGAACGCCTTCTCGTCCGGGTCGGTGGAGTGGTAGCGCCGCGTCCATTCCGGGTCTTCGGCCGTCGAGATCCTGTTCCAGAGGTCGATCGTGTCGGGCCGCTGTGCGCGCGACGGCGCGTAGGAGTGCTCGTGGTGCCAGGTGCCGTCCTGCAGGGCGACGGCGAAGATGTACATCACCGAGTGGTCCAGCGTCTCTCGGGAAGCCGTGGGATCGAACTTCTGCGGATCGTTCGAGCCGGTGCCGATCACCACGTGGGTGTGATGGCTGGTGTGCAACACGATCGAGGCGATCTGCTCGAGGTCGCCGATTCGCCCGCGCAGGCGACGAGCCAGGTCGATCGGGGCCTGGCTCTGGTACTCGGCCGAGTGCTCCTTGGTGTAGCTGTCGAGGATCGCGCGTTTGGCCTCACCGACGCCGGGCAGAGGTACGTCGTACTCGGCGGTCGCACCGCCGAGCAACCAGGCGATGACGCCGTCCTCGCCCTCCCAGATGGGAGATGGTGCGCCTTCGCCGCGCATCGCACGGTCGACTGCCTCGACCGCCATCTTCCCCGCGAAGGCCGGCGCGTACGCCTTCCAGCTGGAAATCGCACCCTTGCGGGACTGACGCGTCGCGGTCGTGGTGTGCAGCGCCTGTCCGACCGCCTGATACACCGTCTCGATGTCCAGGCCGAGAAGGGTGCCGATGCCGGCGGCGGCGGACGGGCCGAGGTGTGCGACGTGGTCGATCTTGTGCTCGTGCAGGCAGATCGCGCGCACCAGGTCGATCTGGATCTCGTAACCCGTTGCCAGCCCCCGGATCAGGTCGGCGCCGCTGCGGCCGGCGTGCTGGGCGACGGCCAGGATCGGTGGAATGTTGTCGCCGGGATGCGAGTAGTCAGCGGCGAGAAAGGTGTCGTGGAAGTCGAGTTCGCGCACGGCGACCCCGTTCGCCCAGGCCGCCCATTCCGGGGAGAAGGTGCCGCCGATGCCGAACACGGTCGCACCCGGGGTGTGGGGATGCGCCTTCGCCTGGGCGCGCGCGTTCGACACTGAGCGCCGAGCCAGCGAAGCCGCGGCGACCGAGGCGTTGTCGATGATGCGGTTGATCACCATCTCGGATACAGCCTCCGGGACGTCCACGGGGTCGGTTGCGACCTCCGCGATCTTCCAGGCCAGGTGTTCCGATTGCGGGAATTCCTCCGCAGAGCGGCGGGTGCGAACGGGATGGATCTTCATCAAACCTCCGAGTAGCGATGTCCAGCCGATATTTCGCACGCTACACACTCCTTTGACGACCTGAAATATGTTGCAAATGACTATGTTTGCGGTCGAACCGACCAACATTTGCGAATGTTGCAAATGTGTACGGGTACGCTCGCGGCAGCGACGACTCGGGGCCCTCGGGAGGACAGTGATGCGGAAGATGTACGCCGGTGCTCGACTGCGGCGACTGCGTGAGGAGCGTGGGTTGACTCAGCTTGCGCTCGCGAAGCGGCTGGGACTCTCGCCGAGCTATCTGAACCAGCTCGAGAACGACCAGCGTCCGCTGACGGTGCCGGTTCTCATGAAGCTGAACGCGGCGTTCGACCTGGATGTGCAGTTCTTCGCCACGGACGAGGATGCCCGGTTGGTCGCGGACTTGCACGAGGTGCTCACCGAGACCGCGGAGGCCGGCGAGGCGACGCCCGGCGAGGTCGAGGAACTGGTGGCCCGGATGCCCGCGATCGGTCGCACCCTGGTGGCCCTGCACCGGCGGCTGCATTCCGCGAACGACCAGATCGAGCAGTTCTCTGCGCAACTGTCCGGTGGCGAGCCGACTGGCGCGGAATACGCTCCGATGCCCTACGAGGCGGTGCGCGACTTCTTCTACGACCGCCGTAATCACATCCCCGAGCTCGACGAGGCGGCGGAGGAGATGTTCACCGGCAGTGGCCTGAGCGTGGGTGCGCTCGACCTGCAGTTGGCGGAACTGTTGCGCTCGGACTTCGGGGTTACCGTGCAGATCCGGGCCGACGAAACGGGCACGGGGGACGGTGTGGCCTTCGGTCCCAAGCGCGCGTTCGACGCGCGTGGGCGCACGCTGACCATTGCCCGTCGACTGACGCCGGGGCAGCGCGCCTTCCAGATGGCCACGCAGCTGGCGTTTCTCGCTCACGCAACGTTACTCGATTCGCTTGTTGCCGAGGATGATTCGCTCAACGCGGAATCGGCCGCCCTTGCCCGGATAGGGTTGGCGAACTACTTCGCTGGTGCACTGATCCTGCCGTACACCAGGTTCCTCCGCGCTGCGGAGTCGCTGCGCTACGACATCGACCTGCTCGGGATCGAGTTCGAGGTCGGATTCGAGACGATCTGTCATCGACTCTCCACCCTCCAACGTAAGGGGCACCGCGGGGTGCCGTTCTTCTTCGTGCGTACCGATCGGGCCGGAAACATCTCGAAGCGACAGTCCGCCACTGCCTTTCACTTCTCTCGTGTCGGCGGTAGCTGTCCGCTCTGGGTCGTGCACGAGGCCTTCGTCAACCCGGGGCGAGTGCTCACCCAGGTCGCCCAGATGCCCGACAGTCGCACCTACCTGTGGATCGCCCGGACCACCCACAGTGGCGGAATCGGATACCTTGCGCCGGAACAGAACTTCGCGATCGGCCTCGGCTGCGACATCGGCTACGCCCACAAACTGGTCTACTCACACGGCCTCCAGGTGGACGATCCGGCGACCCCGGTCCCGATCGGAGCCGGCTGCAAGGTGTGCGACCGGCCCGCGTGCGCCCAGCGTGCGTTCCCGCAACTCGGGAGGCCGATCCGGGTGGACGAGGACAGAAGTAGCAACCTGCCGTACCCGCATTCCTGACACGAGATTCGGAGGGATCGTGGACATCCCGCGCAGTACGAGCGGCGCCGTCGCGGCCGTTGCGGTGACCCCGGCGTTGGCTGCGGACTACATCGACCGACACCTGTGGACGAGGTCCGCGCTGACGTTGTCCGCCCGCCGTCGGCTGATCGCGCATGCGCTGCTACGGTCGGCGCCGAGCCGTGGGGCGGCACAGTTGGTGTTGCAGGTGTTCCGGCGCACCTCTGTCTGCGCGGCCTGGCACTCCACGGTCGGTCACACGACGGACGAACTGGCGGCCGTTCTGCGTGACACCGTGATCGACGGGGTCTGCCTCGAGCAGGCCCTGGGGCCGCACTGGCGGCGGGCGGTCGAGCCGCTGACTGCTACGGTCGAACCGTCCAGCGAGGGAATCCGGTGCGAATCCGGAACTGACGCGCAACGGTGAGGGGCTCCGCCCCGAGTCCGACTGCTTGCCGGGCATGGCGTCGAGAGATGCCGACCTACATCGTCGACGGGCCCCGCGACCGGGCCCTCAACCGAAGGACGTGCCCTCGTGTCCAGATTCACGGCCAACCGCGGCGTGCTCGCCGCCGCCACCCTCATCTGCGGCGCCGCCCTCGTCGCGGGATGTGCGAGCAACGACCGATCCGTCGTCGGATCCAGCGGTGTGCCGGATGAGCCCGGCGCCACGGCATATCCGCTGACCCTCGACAATTGCGGCGAGACAGTCACTTTCGGTGCCGCACCGCGGCGGGCGGTCTCGCTCTATCAGAGCTCGACCGAGATCCTGCTGTCGTTGGGCCTCGCGGACCGGATGGTCGGGACCTCCACGTGGTTCGACCCGGTGCTCGGACATCTCGTCGAGTCCGACGCGACCGTGCCGCGACTGGCCGACAACGACGCCTCGCTCGAAACCGTGCTGGGTGTGGAGCCCGACCTGGTGACCTCCGCGAGTGCACACACCTTCACACCCGCGGTCGTCGCCGACCGCGACCGCTTCGCGCAACTCGGCGTGCCGACCTACCAGTCGCCCTCGGTGTGCGTGGACGCTACCGTCGCGGGGGAGGACGTCACCCGTGACCGGCCGCTCACGGTCGACACGCTGTACCGGGAAATTCGGGAACTGGCTGCGATTTTCGATGTCCAGGAGCGCGGCTCCGCGTTGGTCGACACACTGCGGGCGCGGATGAACGCTGCCACTGCGGCCGCCGGGGTGGGGGCCGAGCGGCCCACCGTCGCCTTCTGGTTCTCCGGAATCGACACCCCCTACATGGCCGGATGCTGTTCCGCCCCAGGTCTGCTCGCAGCCGAGGTGGGCGCGGTCAACGTGTTCGCAGACGCGCGGGACGACTGGCCGGAGGTGAACTGGGAGATCCTCGCGGACCGCGATCCGGACGTACTGGTGCTCGGTGATCTCAGCCGCAAGCGGGTCGACGGAGACTCGTTGGACACGAAGATAGCCTTCCTGGAATCGAATCCGGTGACGAAGGAGCTGTCCGCGGTGCGTGAACGCCGCTACGTGGTGCTCACCGGCTCCGAACTGGACCCCGGTATCCGTGCGGTCGACGCGGTGGAGAAGCTGGCCGACGGGTTGCGTTCCACCGGGCGGTGACCACCGCCCGCCACGTCACGAGGTCCGCCGCATGCGAAAGAGGATGAGGGCAAACGCGGGAACGCCGATCAGTGCGGTGACGACACCGACCGGAATCTCCTGCGGCGCGAACAGGGTGCGGGCGATCGCGTCCACCCACACCATGAAGACCGCGCCGATCAGCGCGGTCGACGGCAGCAGCCGACTGTGCCGGGGGCCGACGAGGAACCGTGCTGCGTGCGGCAGCACCAGCCCGACGAAACCGATCGCTCCGGCGGCACTGACCAGCGCCGCGGTGATCAGCGCGGTGACGGTGAGCAGGAGGACGCGGATCTTGCGCACGGACACCCCCAGGGATGCAGCCGCGGAGTTCCCGAAGGTCAGCGCGTCCAGCGACGACGCCACAGCCAGGCAGGCGACGATGCCGAGCGCAGTCACGCTGCCGCACAACAGCACATCGGTCCAGTCCGCGCCGCTGAGCGAACCCAACAGCCAGAACAGCACCCCGCGCGTCTGCTCGGCGTCAGCCGACGACATGACGATGAACGAGGTCAACGCGGAGAACAACTGGGTGCCGGCGACTCCCGCGAGAATCACCCGCGCGGTGCCACCACCCGATCCCGCGGCCAGCGCGACCACCGCGGCGAAGGCCACCACCGCGCCCGCGAACGCGCCTGTCGACAGGGAGATCGCGCCGCCGCCGATGCCGACGACCGCCACCAGCACCGCCCCGGTCGACGCACCGGAGGAGATGCCCAGCACGAACGGATCGGCGAGAGGATTGCGCAGCAGCGACTGCATGATCGCACCGCACAGTGCCAGGCCGGCCCCACACACCGCAGCCAGCAGTGTCCGCGGGAGCCGCAGTTCCCACACGATGCCGTCCTGCAGACGGCTCAACCCGGACGAGCCGATACCGACGTGCTCGAGTACCACCGCGTAGACGTCCCGGACCGACAGGTCGGCCGGCCCGATCGTGATGGTGACTGCGATCGAGACGACGAGTGCAGCCAGTCCTGCCGCGAGGATCGCGGCAAGCAGCGCTCTCGAATCGGTGCGGGTCGACCCCGCCCGCGGACTGGGAACGCGTGCGCGCGAGGAGACGTCCGTCGCGTTGGCCGCGGCCGGCGCAGCGGTACAGCGGAGGGGACGAAGTCGCATGAAGCGGTAACTCCTGGTCCAGGGCCCAGTCGCGGGGCCGGAATGTCACCGAACTCGATCGGCGAGCATTCGGACTTCGCTCCTGGACAGGACCGTTACCGTTGCGCGTCAGTCCCGGAATCGCACCGGGTTCCCTCGCCGACCGTGGCCGCACGGACGGCCGTGGTCACCGTATATCGGCAGTCGCTGACCGTTTTGTCCGGCTGCGCCGACTGTGCGCGCCGTGTACCCCAACCGGGGTGAACCGCGCGCACGGGCGCGTCAGCGCCCCAGCCGGCCGCGGCCGAGGCGCAGCAGCAGCATGGCCAGGGTGTGGCCCTCCTGGCCGAGGTCGCTGAAGCGCTCGAGGACCTTCATCTCCCGGCTGTGCACCAGTCGCGGTCCGCCCGACGCCATCCGGGTGCGGCCGATGATCTGCGAGACCTCGCTGCGCCGCTTGATCGCGGCCAGGATCTCGGCGTCGAGCCGGTCGATCTCCTTGCGGAGCTCGTTGATCTCGGCCTCGCTGGCGGGCAGGTCGGTAGCGGCCGTGGCCTCGGCCGGGGTTGCCTCGTTCGAAGCGTCGTTCGGCGAAGTGTGGGCGCCCATGTACTTCTCCTCGTGTCAATTCTGTGGATCGTTTTCGGTCCCGCGGGTCGTTACCCGATCCAGGCCCTTCTCACGAAAAAGCCCCGGATCGCTGAAGCGGACCGCGGGGCTCGTGGGATGTTCAGGCCACGGGCACCGGAGTCCGGTACCCGTAGAAAAATCGCCAGCTCTGGCGAGGGTCGACACTGAGCATGATTCCAGTTTGCCACGGACCGCGACGTCCAGCCACGGTCGGGTGCCTGGTCGGGCCACGGCCGGGGGCATCACTGTCGGTGCCCGGCGGTAGCGTTGGGATGCGATGAACACATTCTCAGCAGCAGCTCACGCGGGTGCCCGCACGTCCTCGGCCGCACTTCTCGACGGACTGAATCCGCAGCAGCGCGAGGCGGTCGTGCACACCGGCTCTCCGCTTCTGATCGTGGCGGGTGCCGGATCCGGCAAGACCGCGGTGCTCACCCGCCGGATCGCGTACCTGCTCGCCGAGCGTGACGTCTCGCCCGGCCAGATCCTGGCCATCACGTTCACCAACAAGGCCGCCGCGGAGATGCGAGAGCGGGTCGCGCAACTGGTGGGCCCGCGCGCGAACAACATGTGGGTCTCGACCTTCCACTCGAGCTGCGTGCGGATCCTGCGGATGCAGGCGGCGCTGCTGCCGGGACTGAACTCGAACTTCACCATCTACGACGCGGACGATTCGCGCCGGCTGCTGACGATGATCTCCAAGGACCTCGAGATCGACGTCAAGCGATACTCGGCACGACTGCTGGCCACCCACATCTCGAACCTCAAGAACGAGTTGGTCGGGCCGGAGCAGGCCGCGGCGGACGCCGACAAGGCCCCGAACGAGCTGGTCCGGCTGGTGGCGAAGGTGTTCGGCCACTACCAGGCGCGGCTGCGCGCGGCCAATGCGATGGACTTCGACGACCTGATCGGCGAGACGGTGGCATTGCTGCAGGCTCACCCGCAGGTGGCCGAGTACTACCGGCGCCGGTTCCGGCACGTGCTTGTCGACGAGTACCAGGACACCAACCACGCGCAGTACGTACTGGTACGCACCCTGGTCGGCGACGAGGGGCAGGGGCCGGTCCCGCCGTCGGAACTGTGCGTGGTCGGCGACGCGGACCAGTCCATCTACGCCTTCCGCGGCGCGACGATCCGCAACATCGAGGAATTCGAGCGCGACTATCCGGACGCCCGGACCATCCTGCTCGAGCAGAACTACCGCTCCACCCAGAACATCCTCTCGGCCGCCAACGCGGTGATCTCCCGAAACACCGGCCGCCGCGAGAAGAGGCTGTGGACGGACTCCGGCGAGGGCGAGCTGATCACCGGCTACGTCGCCGACAACGAGCACGACGAAGCATCGTTCGTGGCCTCGGAGATCGACAGGCTCGTCGACAACGGTGACGCGAAGTTCGGCGACGTCGCGGTGTTCTACCGGACCAACAACTCCTCGCGGGCGCTCGAGGAGATCTTCATCCGGCTCGGCCTGCCCTACAAGGTGGTCGGCGGGGTGCGGTTCTACGAGCGCAAGGAGGTCCGCGACATCGTCGCGTACCTGCGGGTGCTGGCGAACCCCGACGACACGGTGAGCCTGCGCCGCATCCTCAACACCCCGCGACGCGGCATCGGCGACCGCGCCGAGGCCTGCGTCGCCGTGCACTCGGAGCAGCGCGGTATCGGGTTCGCCGCGGCCCTGCGTGACGCGGCCGCGGGCACCGTTCCGCTGCTGAACACCCGGTCGCAGAAGGCGATCGCTGCGTTCGCGGAGATGATGGACGAGATCCGCTCGAGCATGCAGCCCGAGGGGACACCGCCCGAGGCCCAGCCCGAGGGGACCGGGCTGATCGACATCGGCGAGGTGGTCGAGGCGGTGCTCGACAAGACCGGCTACCGCGCCGAACTCGAGGCCAGCAGCGATCCGCAGGACGGCGCGCGGCTGGACAACCTCAACGAGTTGGTCAGCGTCGCCCGCGAATTCAGTTCCGACGCACGCAACGCCGCGGGCATCGAGGACGAGGTGGACGAGGGCCTCGAGGGTGCGCTGGCGGCCGCAGACGAGGACGACACCAATCCCGGTGAGGGCGAACCGGATCCGGGTTCGCTGGCCGCGTTCCTGGAGCGGGTGTCGCTGGTGGCGGACTCGGACCAGTTGCCGGACAACGGCGACGGCGTGGTCACCCTGATGACCCTGCACACCGCGAAAGGCCTCGAGTTCCCGGTGGTGTTCGTGACGGGCTGGGAGGACGGCCAGTTCCCGCACATGCGCGCACTCGGCGATCCCGCTGAACTGTCGGAGGAACGGCGCCTGGCCTACGTCGGCATCACCCGGGCCCGGCACCGGCTCTACGTCACCCGCGCGGTGTTGCGCTCGGCCTGGGGCCAGCCGATCACCAATCCGGAATCGCGTTTCCTGCAGGAGATTCCGTCCGACCTGCTGCACTGGCGCCGAGAAGACCCGGGCCCGGGCGGTGGCGCGATCGGCGGCGGTCGGGACCGTGGCGGTCGCGGCTACGGCGGAGGCTACGGCAGCGGCGGTGGATACGGTGCCGGATCGGGTGGGGGAGCGTCGACTCCCAGCTTCGGCGCGCCGAAGGCGCGCAACAACCACCTGGTGCTCGCCGTCGGTGACCGCGTCAGTCACGACAAGTACGGCCTGGGCACGGTGCTCGAGACCAAGGGGACCGGGCCGACGGCAACGGTGACCGTGGATTTCGGGTCCGCGGGGAAGGTCCGCCTGATGCTGATCGGCGGCGTTCCCATGATCAAGCTCTAGCCCAGTGGTCGGGCTCGGGCTACGACGAACTGCCGAGCGGTGAGGGCAGCGCGTCGAACGTCAGCGTCGTCGCGGCAGGACTTCCGCCGGGAGCGTCGAAGGTGAATTCGGCTACGTAGCGCCCGGGTTCGTTCACCCGGGTGGCGGCGGATGCGCTGGGTGCCAACGCCAGTGAGCCGGCGCCCACGATTGCGGCCAGGACAGCGGTTCCACGGGAGTAGTTCATCACTCGATCCCTTCGCAGTGCGGCGTCAACGCTCCGACTGTCCGAAGGGTAGTGCAGTAACGGTGGCTTCCGGTCCAGGCGCGGTGGGGCGTACCGGACGGGTGATGGGAACCATCATTCGGTCTGATTGGTTGACGGTTCCCATCACCCAGTCGTGGAGGCGCGGGTCGCGGCTCAGTCGCGCTCGACGCCGAGGCTGATGCCGCGGGTGGCCAGCCAGGGCAGCGGGTCGATCTTGTTGTCGCCCGCGAGGTGCACCTCGAAGTGCAGGTGCGGGCCGGTGGAGAAGCCGCGATTGCCCATCCGCGCGATCTGGTCGCCCGCCATCACGTGCTGGCCGACCGACACGAGGGACGAGTCGATGTGGCCGTAGACGGTGATGGTGCCGTCGGCGTGCTTGAGGCGCACCCACATCCCGAAGCCGGAGGCCGGCCCGGAGTCGATGACCTCGCCGTCGGCGACCGCGTAGATCGGGGTGCCGATGGCGTTGGCGATGTCGACGCCGGCGTGCAGCGTGCCCCACCGTGAACCGAAGCCCGAGGAGAAGGTGCCGACGGCGGGCAGGACGAACAGCGGGCGGCGGGCGGCGGCCTCACGGGCGGCACGCTCCTGGCTGAACCGCTGGCCCTTGGCGAGCAGGTTCGAGAACTGGCTGAGGTCGGCCGGGTCGGCGACGTTGAGCACCTGGGGCGCCTGCGGGGACCCGGTGGAGCCGGCGCCGAATTGCGCGGCCTGCGGCTCGGCGGTGGCGGCGATGTTCGACGCGCTGTCGTCGGCGGCGAGGGTGACCCCGGAGGTCGTGGACGATCCGTTGTCGAGCGCGGCCTGTCCGGCGGCGACGACGGCACCAGCGGCGACCGCCACTACGGCGGCGCGGCCCTTGAGGGCGGTGGGGGGTGTGGGGATCCGGTGCGCTCCACCGCGTCGAGCGGGAGCTGCGAAGTCCGAGTCGAAGTCCGACGCCGCGGTGTCCGGGGCATACGGGGTGTCCTGCTGGGCGAGCGAGGTGGATCGGAAGTTCATGCGGGGGGTCTCAAGACTTGGTGACCCGGTGTAACGCTGTGCCGAGTATTGCGAATACGACTGCGTGGTTGCGTCATCGGCGGTGAAGGGCAGGGCCGGTCTACTGGGCGCCTTCGTCGTCCCGAAGCGGGAATCGATGGTGTGACCTGCGGTGATCAGGTCAGTTGCGGGCCCCGAATCGGGTACCGGCTGGACGCTGAAGTGGCTGGTTACGGAGGGCGCGCGGTGTCTGGACAACCTTCAAAACCCTTCCGCTCGTGACCTGCCTGTGACATTGACCGAAGCGACGGTAACGAAACGGTCGCGAGACCCGCAACTCTTCCGCGCGGCTGACCGGGCGATTGTGAGATGCATCACAGATTGATCACGGACTTTGCGGATGACGACCCGGAATTCGTGTCGGCCCGCCGACCGTCACACCCACGCGGCTAGCGTCGAATCCCGTGGCGTCCTCACCCCGAGACCGGTCCCGTACCCGTGCCGAACCCCAACGTGTGGCCGAGGCAAACGGCCCCGACCTCCGAGGCCCGGCCGACCCCGGCCGGACCGCGGCGGCGGCGATCGCGGCGGGCCTGCTCGGCGCCGTCCTCGTCGCGCTGGCCGCACCGGCCGGGGTCGTTCGGCCGGAGGCGGGCGCCGCCGTGGCCGCCGCGGCCGTGGTCGCCGTGCTGGGAGCCGTCGCCGCTCCCGTGGCAGCCCTGGTCGCCGCGCGCCGCAGTCCCGCGGTCGCGGGGGCGCTGACCGCAGGCGCCGGGGCGGTCGCGCTAGGACTGCTGGTGCTCGACCTCCAACTGTGGGCGCGACCGGTGGACGCCAATCGGCTCGAACTGTTCCGTCCACTCACCGCCGCCCACCTGAGTGCGGGTCCCGGCGCCTACGCGGTGCTGGCCGGCCACGCGCTCGGTGTGGTCGCCGGACTGCTGGGCATGCTGACCGTCGCGCGCGCCTCGCACGGCGACGGGTACGGCCACAGCAGCTACCCCGACCACGACGGCGCTTCCGTCGGCCGCCGGATCGGCGCCGGGTGGGGTGCGGGAATCGTCTTGGCTGCACTGGTTTTCGCGGTCGCCTCACTGGCCGGACCGCTGCGCTCGTCCGACCCGGTGCTGCTGGTGCACCCCCTGGTCGGCTCGCCCCCGGCGACCGCGATCGGTTCGGCCCTCGTGGTGGTCGCGGTGCTCGTGGTGGTCGCGGCGGCACTGGTGTCGGTCGCGCCCGGCGTGGCGGCGGGCGCACTGATCGGTGCGGGCACCGCCGCGTTCGGACTGTCGGGGTCCAGGTTGGCGGCCGGCGCCGCAGCGGGTGACGGCGTCGCCCTCGCGCCGGGGTCCGTGGTCGCCGCGGTCGCGTGCGCCGCACTGGTCGCGCTCGGGGTGTCGCTTCCCGCGGTGGCGGCCGCGCGCGCCCGGCGGGGGATCGCCGGGCTGGCCGGAGGCGCGGGCGCGCAGTCCGCCGCGCCGTCCACCCGGAGGTCCGGCAAGCCGACGGCCAAGGCCCTGGCCGCCGCCGAGGCCGCGGCCCGCGCCCGGGTCGACCGCTGGCACCGGCGCGCGGGCCTTGCCGGGATCGCCGCAGGCCTGCTCGCGGCGGTCGGTGCGCTACTGCCGGTGCTGTCCGTGCCCGACGGTCTCCCGCAGCCGCAGATCCTCGCCACCCGCGTGGCCCTGGTCGCCGCGGCGGTCCTGGTGGTGGCGTCGGCGTGGCTGCTGCTGTCGGAATTCGCCGCGCTGGTGCGCCCGGCGGTCGGGGTGCTGTGGGCGGCGCTCGTCGCCGCCGTCGCCGCGGTGCTGCAGTCGGTGGTGGTCGCGACGGACCTGCCCGGGGTCGGCCCGGGCCCGGGCGCGTGGGTGTTGGGGCTCGCGACCGTCGCGGCGGCGGTGACGGGACTGCTCGCCTGGTGCGCGGGGTCCGCCGAGCGTGAGGGCATCGACACCTCCGTGGACACCCCGCCCCGGCGCGCGGTGCTGCTGGTCGGGATGCCCGCGGCGGTGGTGTCGGTGGTCGCGCTGGCGTTGCCGCTGTACCGGGGCACCGGCTACGGCCCGGACTCGGTGACGCACTGGCCCTGGGGGTGGGACATGTGGGGGCGGGCCCTGTTCGCGGTCGTCGTGGTGGTCGCCGTCTGGGTCGCCGCGAAGGCGCGACCCGCACGGGCAGCGGCGGGGTCGTTGGGCGCGGCCGCGGGCATGGGCGTATACCTGATTGGGTGGCCACTGACCAGCGGCCGGGTGATCGATCCTGTGGTCGGTCCCGGTGGTGTGGCCGCGATCCTGGGTGTGGCGGCGCTGACGGCGACGGCTGTCGTGGCCGTTCGTGTCGATCGGCGGTGACCTGCCGCGCACCGGTGTGACCCCGTGAGATATGCCACATAGCACCAAGGCGACCGATGGGTCATTGATTCAACTAGATACAGTCCGAACGGACCCGCTCTTACCCCTCGAGCGGGCGTCAACGCAGACGAGACGGTGAGCAGATGGATCTCTTCGAATACCAGGCGAAGGAACTCTTCGCCAAGCATGGAGTGCCGACGTCGGCCGGACGTGTTACCGACACGGTCGCAGGCGCACGTGAGATTGCCGAGGAAATCGGCAAGCCCGTGATGATCAAGGCGCAGGTCAAGGTCGGCGGACGTGGCAAGGCGGGTGGCGTGAAGTACTCCGCCGACGTCGACGCGGCGGTCGCCAACGCGGAGTCGATCCTCGGGCTCGACATCAAGGGTCACGTCGTCAAGAAGCTGCTGGTCGCAGAGGCGAGCGACATCGCCGAGGAGTACTACATCTCCTTCCTGCTGGACCGCACCAACCGCACCTACCTGGCCATGTGCTCGGTCGAGGGTGGCGTCGAGATCGAGGTCACCGCCGAGGAGAACCCCGACGCTCTCGCCAAGATCCCGGTGGACGCCGTCAAGGGTGTCGACCTGGCGTTCGCGCGCAGCATCGCCGAGGCCGGCAAGCTGCCCGCCGAGGTGCTCGACGCCGCCGCCGTCACCATCCAGAAGCTCTGGGAGGTGTTCATCAACGAGGACGCCCTCCTCGTCGAGGTGAACCCCCTCGTGCGCACCCCCGACGACCAGATCCTGGCCCTCGACGGCAAGGTCACACTGGACGAGAACGCAGGCTTCCGTCAGGCCGGCCACGAGGCCTTCGAGGATCGCGACGCTACCGATCCCCTCGAGCTCAAGGCCAAGGAGAACGACCTCAACTACGTCAAGCTCGACGGCTCGGTCGGCATCATCGGTAACGGTGCCGGACTGGTCATGTCGACCCTCGACGTCGTCGCCTACGCGGGTGAGAAGCACGGCAACGTCAAGCCCGCCAACTTCCTCGACATCGGCGGCGGCGCCTCGGCTGCGGTCATGGCCGCCGGCCTCGACGTCATCCTCAACGATGCGCAGGTCAAGAGCGTGTTCGTGAATGTCTTCGGCGGCATCACCGCCTGTGACGCGGTCGCCAACGGCATCGTCGGCGCCCTGGAGACCCTGGGCGACGAGGCCAACAAGCCGCTCGTCGTGCGCCTGGACGGAAACAACGTCGAAGAGGGTCGCCGCATTCTCGCCGAGGCCAACCACCCGCTGGTCACGGTCGTCGCCACCATGGACGAGGCCGCCGACAAGGCCGCCGAACTCGCGTTCGCAGCGAAGTAAGGGACTAGAACAATGGCAATCTTCCTGACCAAGGACTCCAAGGTCATCGTCCAGGGCATCACCGGCGGCGAGGGCACCAAGCACACCGCCCTGATGCTGAAGGCGGGCACCCAGGTCGTCGGCGGCGTCAACGCCCGCAAGGCAGGCACCACCGTCTCCCACAAGGCCGCGGACGGCTCCGACGTCGAGCTGCCGGTCTTCGCGACCGTCGCCGAGGCCATGGAGAAGACCGGTGCGGACGTCTCCATCGCGTTCGTCCCGCCGGCGTTCTCCAAGGACGCCATCGTCGAGGCCATCGACGCGGAGATCCCGCTGCTCGTGGTCATCACCGAGGGCATCCCGGTGCAGGACTCTGCGTACGCGTGGGCCTACAACGTCGAGAAGGGCAACAAGACCCGGATCATCGGCCCCAACTGCCCCGGCATCATCACCCCCGGCGAGGCGCTGGTCGGCATCACCCCGGCCAACATCGCGGGCAAGGGCCCGGTCGGCCTGGTCTCCAAGTCCGGCACCCTGACCTACCAGATGATGTTCGAGCTGCGTGAGTACGGCTTCTCGACCGCCATCGGCATCGGCGGCGACCCGGTCATCGGCACCACCCACATCGACGCCATCGAGGCGTTCGAGAAGGATCCCGAGACCAAGCTCATCGTCATGATCGGCGAGATCGGCGGCGACGCCGAGGAGCGTGCGGCCGACTACATCAAGGCCAACGTGACCAAGCCGGTCGTCGGCTACGTGGCGGGCTTCACCGCCCCCGAGGGCAAGACCATGGGCCACGCCGGCGCCATCGTCTCCGGCTCCTCGGGCACCGCGCAGGCCAAGAAGGACGCCCTCGAGGCGGCCGGCGTGAAGGTCGGCAAGACGCCGTCCGAGACCGCCGCCCTCGCGCGCGAGATCCTCGAGAGCCTGACCGTGGGCGCCTGACACCCGCAGTCCTGTCGAAGGGCACCCGCACTCGCTTCGCGCGAGCGTGGGTGCCCTTCGGCCGTTTCCGGACCCGCACCGCCCGTCACAGCGTGAACACACGCCCCAGGTTCAACACAGGAATGTGCGCTAGCGTTCAGAAGACACGCGTCCGCGCACGACAGCAAGGAGCCGATCATGACGTACCCGCCCGCAGGGCCCGGCTACGGTCCCCCCGCGCAGCCCTTCGGCGGACTCGCGGCGAAGGGTCTGCCGCAGCTGCTGACGCTGGGTGTGCTGGGGCTGGGCATCGTCAACTTCCTGTTCGGGTTCGCCCCGTTCGCGAAGGTCAGCACCTTCGGCGACACCACGCTGAGCCAGAGTTCGTTCGAGGGCGGCTACCCGGTCATCGGACTGGCGCTGCTGCTCGTCGGTGCACTGCTGGCAGGGCTGTCGTTGCTGCCCGGCAACCCCTACAAGGGCATCGCCGCGGCCACTTCGCTGGTCGGCTTCCTCGTCGGGCTGTTCTTCCTGTTCAGCCTCTCCGAGGGCGTGACCCTGGCCTGGGGTGGCGTGCTCAACCTGGTGCTCGGCTTCGTCCAGACCGTGCTCGCGATCGCCGTGGTGCTCTACGAACTGGGCCTGCTCAAGCCTCCCGCGCCGAAGCCGGCCGGCTTCGCGCAGCCGGGTTACGGTCAGCCGCCCACCGGATACGGTCCGCCGCAGCCGAGCTTCGGTCAGTCGCAGGGTCAGCCGCCGCAGGGATACGGTCAGCCGCCGCAGGGCTACCCGCAGGCCGGTCAGCCTTACGGTCAGCCGCAGGCGCCGGGCTACCCGCAGGGTCAGTACCAGGGCGGATACCCTGCCCCGGGACAGGCCGCGCAGGGACAGCCCGCGCAGGGACAGCCCGCGCAGGGACAGCCCGGCTACGGCCAGCCCAACCCGTACGCGCCGCCGCAGCCCCCGTCGTACCCGCAGTCCGGACATGCCTACGGTCAGCCGCAGCACGCCGCGCCCGCCGCCGACGAGACGGTCGTGGTGCCGAAGCCTTCTGAGTCCGCGAATCCGACCGAGCAGACGCCGGGCGCCCCCGCGCCGACGCAGGCGTTCGGTGCCGCACCCACGGCGTCCGAGCCGAAGGACGACTGACCGCCCGACCGCATGGCGCCCCTCGGTGAACGCCGGGGGGGGCGCCGCCGCGCCCGGCCATCTCGATCGGCGGGCGCCGCCGCGCCCGGCCCCGGCCGATCGGCGCGCCTGGCCGACCGCCGTCGGCCGAGATGCCACCCTCGAGGAGATGAGTTCCTTGCTGAGCCGCGACACCGCCCGGACGAAACTGAGCCGGAGGCCGGTGCCGTCGCAGCCGACACCCGATCAGGTCCGCACCCTGCTCGGGATCGCGTTGCGTCCGACGCTGGTCGGGCTGGTGCTGATCGCCACCTGTGTGCTGGTGACGCTGGTCGCCGCGAACAGCGACCTCACCGGGACCAGCGGGGCCATCGCCGCGAGTTGGCTGGCGCTGCACCAGGTGCAGTTGACCATCGGCGGCGCGTCACTCGGCGTGCTGCCGCTGCTGCCCACCCTGCTGATGATCTGGGCGGTCGCGCGCGGGTGTGCGCGGGCCGTGACCGAGTCCAGTCCCCGGCACGAGCGGTGGTGGGTGCTCGGTGCCGCGGTCGCCGGACCGCTGGTGGCCACTGCGATCTCGCTGGCCGTCGTCGCCGACGCCTCCTCGGTGATCGCGCTGTCGCCGCCGAACGCGCTGGCCGCGTTCGCCTGGGTGCTCGCGGTACACCTGGTCGGGGCGGTCGTCGGCATCGGTACCCGGGTGTGGCGACCGGTCGCCGTGCAATGGCGTCTTCCCCGCTGGGTGCTCGACGCGGCCCGTCCCGCCCTGCGGGCAGGCGTGATGCTGCTCGCGACAGGCGCGGCGATCACCGTGGTCTCGCTGCTCGCGTCGTGGTCGACGGTCGGTGAGCTGCTGCAGGCCGGCGAGGGGATCACCGGCGCACTCGGGTTGACGGTCGTCTCGATCCTGTACCTGCCGAACATCGTGATCGGCTCCACCGCGGTGCTGGTGGGGTCCGCGACGCACGTCGGGGCGGCCTCGGTGAGCATGTTCGACGTGGTCGGCGGCCCGGTGCCCGCGCTGCCGGTGCTCGGGGTGCTGCCCGCCGAGCAGGGCAGCGGGTGGGCGGTCGGGTTGGTGATCCCGGCGGTCCTCGGGGCGTTCCTCGGTCGTGACTGCGCCCGGCGGGCCGGTTCCGTGCGGGAGGCCGTGCAGTCCGCCCTGGTCGGTGCGGCCGCGGTCGCGGTGGTGTTCGCCGCGCTCGGATTCGCGGCTGGCGGGAACCTCGGGACGTTCGGGACGGTCGGGGTGAACGTCGCGACCTTCGCCGGCCTGACCTTCGGGTGGCTGGCGGTGTTCGGGGCCGTCACTGCCGCGCTGGTGCGTTGGCGCCGCGGTCCGCGTGTCGAGCAGGCGGTGGTCCGACCGGAGCCCGTGGCGCAGCCGACCCGGAGTGCCACCGCGGGCATGCTGGTCCTGCCCGCGCGGATCCGGGACGAGCAGGCCGACGGAGACGAGGTCGACGCTGTCGAGACCCCGGTGAGCTCGGGTGCGGTGATCGAGGCCGAGGTACTCGAGGACGTCGTGGTCGACAGCCCCGTCGGCACGGCCGTCGAGCGGTTCGACGCCGGCGCGGAGAGCGTGGTGGTCGACGCCGAGGTGGTCGACTCGGACGAGGTGGCGCAGGTCACGACGCATGAAGTCGAGTCGGACCTGCCCGACGGTCCCCGGGCCGGCAGCGACTAGGCTTACCCACCGGTCGGGCATGCCGGCCGCTGGCCGCAAGGAGTAGAGCGCTGACCGCCCCGCATGTCTTCCGCCCCGGATCGCACAGCCCGGTCCGGGTCGTGGTCCTCGCTTCCGGCACCGGAAGCCTGCTGCAGTCGCTCATCGCGGCGGCCGTCGGCGACTACCCGGCCCGCATCGTGGCGGTCGGCGTCGATCGTGACTGCGCGGCCGTCGCGCACGCCGAATCCGCGGACATCCCCGCCTTCCGGGTGGCGCTGCGTGAGTACCCCGACCGCGACGCCTGGGACCGCGCGCTGACCGCGGCCGTCGACGCGCACCAGCCCGATCTGATCGTCTCCGCCGGTTTCATGAAGATCCTCGGCCCCGAGTTCATGGGCCGTTTCGGTGGTCGCATCATCAACACCCATCCCGCGTTGCTGCCCTCGTTCCCGGGGGCGCACGCCGTGCCGGACGCGCTGGCATACGGCGTGAAGGTGACGGGATCGACTGTGCACCTTGTGGATTCGGGTGTCGATACCGGTCCGGTGCTGGCTCAGGAACCGGTGGTCGTGCTCGAGGACGACGACGAGTCGAGCCTGCACGAGCGCATCAAGACTGTGGAACGGCGACTGCTGGTGGACGTCATCGCCGCCGTCGCCACGCGAGGTGTTGTTTCCGACGGACGAAAGGCCGTGATCCCAAGTGACCGAACGTAAGGCGCTGCGCCGCGCATTGGTGAGTGTGTACGACAAGACCGGCCTGGTCGAGTTGGCAACCGGCCTGCACGCCGCGGGGGTGGAGCTGGTCTCCACCGGCTCCACCGCGGCGCGGATCGCCGACGCCGGCATCCCCGTCACCCCGGTCGAGTCGCTGACCGGCTTCCCGGAGTGCCTCGAGGGCCGGGTGAAGACCCTGCACCCGCGCGTGCACGCCGGTGTCCTCGCCGACACCCGCAAGCCCGAGCACCTCGCCCAGCTCGAGGAACTCGGCATCGAGGCGTTCGAGCTCGTGGTCGTCAACCTGTACCCGTTCACCGCGACCGTGGCGTCCGGCGCGACGCCCGACGAGTGCGTCGAGCAGATCGACATCGGCGGACCGTCGATGGTGCGCGCGGCGGCGAAGAACCACCCGTCGGTCGCCGTGGTCGTCGACCCGGCCCGCTACGAGGACGTGCTGACCGCGGTCGCCGCGGGCGGGTTCACCCTCGCCGAGCGCACCGCCCTTGCGGCGCAGGCGTTCCAGCACACCGCGTCCTACGACGTGGCGGTCGCGAGCTGGATGACCTCGACGCTGGTGGAGCAGGACTCGGCCTTCCCGGCGTGGGCGGGTGCGAGCTGGGACCGCAGCGCGGTGCTGCGGTACGGCGAGAACCCGCACCAGGCCGCCGCCCTCTACGTGAACCCGGCCGCCGCCCCGGGGCTGGCGCAGGCGACGCAGTTGCACGGCAAGGAGATGTCGTACAACAACTACACCGACGGTGACGCCGCGTGGCGCGCCGCGTTCGACTTCGCCGAGCCCGCGGTCGCGATCATCAAGCACGCCAACCCGTGTGGCATCGCCGTCGGCGCCGACATCGCCGAGGCGCACCGCAAGGCGCACGCCTGCGATCCGGTCAGCGCATACGGCGGCGTGATCGCGGCCAACCGCGAGATAACCGTCGAGATGGCGGAGCAGGTCGCCGAGATCTTCACCGAGGTGATCATCGCCCCGTCCTATGCGGACGGCGCACTCGGAGTTCTGCAGCGCAAGAAGAATGTTCGGGTGTTGCAGGCGACCGCGCCGACGGCGACCGGAATCGAGCTGCGGCCGATCTCCGGCGGTGCACTGCTTCAGGAGCGCGACGTGCTCGACGCCGAGGGCGACAACCCGGCGAACTGGACCCTCGCGGTCGGCGATCCCGCGGATGCGCAGACACTCAAGGATCTCGAGTTCGCTTGGCGTGCATGCCGTTCCGTGAAGTCCAATGCGATCCTGCTGGCCAGCGACGGCGCCTCGGTCGGTGTCGGCATGGGCCAGGTCAACCGCGTCGACTCCGCGCACCTCGCGGTGAACCGCGCCGGTGACCGGGTCGCCGGATCGGTCGGTGCCTCGGACGCGTTCTTCCCGTTCCCGGACGGCCTGCAGGTGCTCGCCAACGCCGGCGTCAAGGCCGTCGTGCAGCCGGGTGGTTCGGTCCGCGACAACGAGGTGATCGAGGCGGCCCGCGAGGCCGGCATCACGATGTACCTGACCGGAGCGCGCCACTTCGCGCACTGACCGCGTCCCGCTTCACCCCGAGAGGTGCATGCCCGGCTTCCGCCGAGTGTGCACCTCTCGTCGTTTCCCCTCGGGCGATGCCCCGGAAACTGCACACTCGACGCGGCGGTTGGCCTCAGGCGGCGGAGCCGGAGATGACGATGCGGGCGGCGCCGCGGTCGAGCAGCTCGCGGGCGAGGTCGGTCGCGGCGGCACGCTGGGTCGCGTCGGTGTGCGAGAGGTCGAGGGTGACGGCGTGCCCGGTCAGGTCGGCGGGCAGCTCCGTCAGTGGCGGGGCGGTGGACAGCTGGCTGATGCGAAGTCTCATGTGAACTCCTTGTTCTGTACTGGTCGAGTGTGTCTGTGCTGTGTGTGCGGAAGGTTTCCGCGAGGGGTTGTTCGGGTAAAAGAAAGGCACCCGAGCGAATGCGCCCTGGGTGCCGAGAACTGATCCGGTGATCCGGTTGTCAGGATCGTCCTCGGGGGACACGCTTGGCCGAAATGGGGCAACGCCACGCTGCTGCGTGTACCGATACGTGCATGGACATCGTCATGTCGGGCGTTCCCTTCTGCTCTGGCGTGGTGGGTTAGCCGAGGACGCTACAGCACTCTCGGCGTCGGTGCACGTCGATATCGCCGCCGCCGCCCGCCGCCGAGTGTGCACTTGCGGGGGCATCGGCCGAGTGGAGGCGTCAGCAGGTGCACACTCGACGCAGGTCAGACGGGTGCGCCGGCTTCCCGAAGCTTCTCACGCGCGCGCCGCGCGATGGTGTGCGGACGAAGTCGCAACTGCTCGGAACTGACGCGGACGACGCGCCAACCGAGACCGGCGAGCATTTCGTAGCGCTCGATGTCTCGGGTGCGTTGTTCCTCGTCGGTCCAGTGGTGGTCGCCGTCGTACTCCACCACCACCTTCCAGCGCTTCCAACCGAGGTCGCAGCGCGCGACGATCTGCCCGCGCTTGTTCCGAACCTTGACCTGGGTGCTCGGGCGGGGGAGCCCGCCGTCGACCAGGGTCAGTCGGGTCCGCGTCTCCGGTGGTGACTCCGCGCCGCCGTCCACGAGTTCGAGGACCTGGCGAAGCTGCACGATTCCTCTTGTGCCGCGGTGCTTCCCGGCGAGGGCGGCGATATCGGCCGGGGTGATGCGAGTGGCGTTGCAGAGCGCGTCGAGGGTCTCGACGGCCCGGAGGAACGGCAGTCGGCGGCCCAGGTCGTACCCGGTGCGGGCCGGCGTCGAGGTGAGCCACCCTCCGGCAATGCAGATTTCGTCGGGTTCGAGCGCATCGCCGTGGATCGAGATGCCCCCTGCGCCGCGTCGGCTGCCCGTCCGGAACAGCTCGGGCCGGGCACCCGGATCGATCCACTTGGTGCCGTGCACGGCGGCGGCGGAGAGTCCGGCGAGGATTCCGTCCTCGCCCGCCCACAGCGCGGCGGCCCGTGCCCTGATGACGGCGTCGAGCGCAATTCCCTTGGCGATGTACACATCCCGGTGCAGCCGCGTGTAGTCGAGGCGTAGTTGGCGGTCTGTCACAACACCCGACGCGACCGCCACGGTACCCAGGAACGGACCGGCGAATTCCCCCATACGCCGACATTGGCCGATCAGTCGCACAGACGGAAGGGGTCGCCCCGATCTGTGGACAACTCCGCGGTCCATCCACAGGCCGCCGAGTGTGCACTTGCGGGGGCATCGCCCGAGTGAAGACGACGGAAGGTGCACACTCGGCGAAGCGAGCGCAGCGAGCGGTCAGCCGGGGGAACGCGGACACCGGCGGGAGGAGGGCTACAGCTGCGCGAGCCAGTTCTCGAACCCGGCCGCGAACTCCGCAGAGAACGGCAGGTCCTCGACGTAGTCGGCGCCGGTGGAGACCCGCTCGCCGATCTCCTTGAGCACGTGGTTGGCGGTGGTCATCCGGATCGAGGTCAGCGCGGACGCGCCGAGGGCCGTGTCCAGGGCGGCGACGTCGCCGCAGTCGACCTGGATGTCGCGGGCGGAGCAACTGGTCAGCACCGGCAGCCCGGCGGGTAGCTGTGCGGCCAGCACCTGCGGGTCGAGTGCGTCCTCCTCGGCGAGGGCCTTCGCGTTGACGGAGACCAGTCCCGCGAGCCGCAGCGGCTCGGGCAGGTCGTCGGGGACGGTGGCGTCGGCCCGCAGCGACTCGACGGCGTCGGTGAGGCCGGTGCGCAGCTGGTCCGCGAGCTCCAGCGGCAGCTGCCCGCCCGCGACCGCGGCGTCCACCTGACCCGCGATCTGCCGGGTCAGCAGGTCGAGCAGCCGGACGGCGAGCGGCTCGAGCAGGCCGAGCCCGACCAGCGTCGGTGTGCCTTCGCGGACGGCCAGGGCCATCGCGACCAGTGCACCCTCGCTGTGACCGATGACCAGCAGTCGGTCTGCGTCGATGTCGGGCTGTGCGGCAAGGTTTTTCAGTGCGTCGGCGGCGGCGTCGACGAAGACGGAGAAGCCGAGACCCGCGACATCCTCGACGTCGTAGGGGCCGAGCCCGGTCTCGCCGCTCCCCAGCTTGTCGTAGCGCAGGCTCGCGATGCCCGCCTGCTCGAGCGTGTCCGCGAGGAATCGCAGGGTGCCGATCGGCCCGGGCAGCACCGCGCTGTCCCCGTTGCGGTCGGTGGGTCCACTGCCGGCGAGGAGCAGGGCTGCGGGGACCGGCCCCGGCGCGTCGGCGGGCAGGCGGAGGCTGCCGTGCAGGGTGACGTCGCCGCTGGTGAAGGTGATCTCGGTGTCGGCCATGGTGGAGATTCTGTCAGGGGCTGGGCGTGGCCTCCGTCGGGGTCGCGGGCAGTGGCCGGACCCTCGGGTCGCCGGCGTCGGCGAAGTAGTCGCCCTTGATCGTCGCATCGACGCCCTCGGGCGCCCTGACCGCGCGCAGCACGAGCGTCAACACCACCGCGATCACCACGTTCACCACGAACGCGGTCAGCGCGATGTACCCCATCTGGGCGATGCCGGGGATGGAGGCGAGCGAGCCGGCGAAGTGCGGGGTGGTCGCGGACGAGACGTTGTACGCCGCGACCGTCCCGTAGACCATCGCCACAGCCCACCCGGCGAGCAGCGCCCACCGGTGGAACCAGCGGGTGTAGAGCCCGAACACGATGGCGGGGAAGGTCTGCAGGATCCAGATGCCGCCGAGCAGTTGGAAGTTGATGGCGTTCTGCTTGTCCAGCGTCAGCACGAAGATCAGTGCTACGAACTTGACGAACAGCGAGACCAGCTTGCTGACCTTCGCCTCCTGCGCGGGCGTGGCCGACGGTCGGAACCACTCGCGGTACACGTTGCGGGTGAACAGGTTTGCCGCCGCGATGGACATGATCGCGGCCGGCACCAGTGCGCCGATCGCGATCGCCGAGAACGCGACCCCGGCGAACCAGGACGGGAAGGCGTCCTCGAACAGCTGCGGGATCACCAGCTGCGCGTTGGGTTTTCCGTCGAGCCCGATCGGCTTGGTGCCCGCGGCGATCGCCACCCAGCCGAGCAGCGCGAGCATGCCGAGCAGGAAGCTGTACGCGGGCAGGATGGTCGCGTTGCGCCGGATCGTGTTGCGGGACTTCGACGACAGGGTCGCGGTGACCGAGTGCGGGTACATGAACAGGGCCAGCGCAGACCCGAGCGCGAGGGTCGAGTACGCCCAGTACTGCTGGCTGTTCGGGATGAACGAGCCGGTGGGTTTGCCGGTGGCCGGGTTCGGGGTCTCCATCTTGGTCTGCGCGGCGTCGAAGATGTGCGACCAGCCGCCGAACTTGGACGGCAGGTAGATCACCGCGACGATGATGACCAGGTAGATCAGGGTGTCCTTGACGAAGGCGATGATCGCGGGCGCGCGCAGTCCCGAGGAGTACGTGTATGCGGCGAGCACGGCGAAGGCGATCAGCAGCGGCAGGTCCCGGGCGATCACGTTGTCGGCGCCGCCCAGGCCGATCACCTCGAGCACCGCCTGGATGCCGACGAGCTGCAGCGCGATGTACGGCATCGTCGCGAGGATGCCGGTGAGCGCCATCGCGAGCGAGAGCCACTTGGAACCGTAACGGCCGCCGACGAAGTCCGCGGTCGTGACGTACCCGTGCCGGTGACTGACCGACCACAGCCTGGACATGAACACGAAGATGATCGGGTACAGGATGATCGTGTACGGGATGGCGAAGAACCCGCTCACCGACCCGAGCGCGAACATCGCCGCGGGCACCGCGATGAAGGTGTACGCGGTGTAGATGTCGCCACCGATCAGGAACCACGTCACCCACGTGCCGAAGCTGCGCCCGCCGAGTCCCCATTCGTCGAGGCTCTGCAGGCTCGACGCCCGCCGCCAGCGGGAGGCCATGAACCCGAGCACGGTGACCAATGCGAACAGGGCGATCAGCACCGCGAGGGCGACCCCGTCGACGCCGTCCGAGCCGGCCGCCGCGAGCACCTCGGGCGCGCTCACCGGTCGCCGCCGTCGGTCTCGTCGGGGCGCGACATGGGCCGGTGCGGTCGTGCCTTGAGGACGAGTTTGTAGGCCGCGAAGGTGGCTGCCGCGCACAGGAACACCCACGCGAACTGGTACCAGAAGAAGAACGGGAACCCGCCCAGCCGCGGAGTGTCCCGCGCATAGAACGGCACCCAGAGGATGGCGACGAGCGGAATCAGGAGCAGTACGCCGGCCAGGGCCAGCAAGCCCCGGTTCGCGGGTGGTGCGGTGGTGTCGTCCGTTTCGGTCACGACGGTGTCTCCGTATCCTCGGGCGGTGTCCCGCGGGGAAAACTACTCGCCGCGCACGTTCCCTGCGCGGCTAACCGCGTCTCGAATCGGCAACGCGGATCGCGGCGGAATTGTGCGACCCGGGTGCCGAATCGGCCGAACACTCGTAGCGTTGGTGAGGTGACTGTCACCAACCCCGAACCCCGCCCGCGCACGCTCGGTGAGCTGCGCGCGTCCGGACACGTGCAGCGCCCGATCAAGGACGAGATCCGCGAGAACCTGCTGGGCGCGCTGCGCGACGGCCGTGACCCCTGGCCTGGCATCGTCGGCTTCGACGCCACCGTGTTGCCGCAGCTCGAACGGGCGCTGATCGCGGGCCACGACGTGGTGCTGCTCGGGGAGCGTGGCCAGGGTAAGACCCGGCTGCTGCGAACCCTCCCGCTGCTGCTCGACGAGTGGACGCCGGTGATCGCGGGCTCGGAACTGGGTGAGCACCCCTACGAGCCGATCACCCCGGCGTCGATCCGGCGGGCGGCCGAACTGGGCGACGCGCTGCCGGTCGTCTGGCGGCACCGTAGTGAGCGGTACGCCGAGAAGCTCGCCACCCCGGACACGTCGGTGGCCGACCTGGTCGGCGACGTGGATCCGGTCAAGGTCGCGGAGGGGCGCAGCCTCGGTGACCCGGAGACCATCCACTTCGGTCTGGTCCCGCGCGCCCACCGCGGCATCGTCGCGGTCAACGAGCTGCCCGACCTCGCCGAGCGGATCCAGGTGTCGCTGCTGAACGTGATGGAGGAGCGCGACATCCAGGTCCGCGGCTACACGCTGCGGCTGCCCCTGGACGTGCTGCTGGTGGCCAGCGCGAACCCGGAGGACTACACCAACCGCGGACGGATCATCACCCCGCTCAAGGACCGCTTCGGCGCCGAGATCCGCACCCACTACCCGAGCGAGTTGGCCGACGAGATCGCGGTGATCGAGCAGGAGGCGCAGCTGCGCGCCGAGGTGCCGGAGCACCTGCTCGAGATCCTGGCCCGGTTCACCCGACTGCTTCGGGAGTCGCCGTCGGTGGACCAGCGGTCCGGGGTGTCGGCGCGGTTCGCGGTGGCGGCCGCGGAGACGGTGAGCGCCGCGGCGGTGCACCGCGGGGCGGTGCTCGGCGAGGTCGATCCGACCGCGCGACCGGTGGACCTCGGCACGGTGGTCGAGGTGCTGCGCGGCAAGATCGAGTTCGAGTCCGGTGAGGAGGGCCGCGAGCTCGAGGTGCTCGAGCACCTGCTGCGCCGGGCCACCGCCGACACCGTGCGTGAGCGGCTCGGTGGCCTCGACCTCGGGCCGCTGGTGGCGGCGATCGAGGCCGGCTCACCGGTGGTGACGGGCGAACGGGTGACGGCGAAGGACCTGCTCGGGGAGTTGCCCGAGCTGGCGGTGTTCGACGCGCTGGCGGACCGGCTGGGCGCCGAGAGCGTCGGGGCGCGCGCCGCGGCGGTCGAGCTGGCGCTCGAGGGCCTCTACCTGGCTCGGCGGATCGCCAAGGATCCCGACGACGACGGGCAGCTGGTGTACAGCTGATGTACCAGCGGTACGGCCCCTATCACGGCGGCGACGACCCACTGGCCCCGCCGGTGGACCTGCGGGAGGCCCTCGACGCCATCGGCAACGACGTGCTCGAAGGCTCGTCGCCTCGTCGGGCGCTGCGCGAGTTGCTGCGCCGCGGCACCGACCGGATGCGCGGACTCGACGAACTCGCCGCGCAGGCGAACCGGCGCAGGCGCGAGTTGCTCGAACGCAACAATCTCGGCGGCACCCTCGACGAGGTCCGCGAGCTGCTCGACCGCGCGGTGCTCGCCGAACGCCAGGAACTCGCCCGCGCGCTCGACGACGACGCGCGATTCGCCGAGCTGCAACTGGGCGAGTTGCCGCCGTCGACCGCCCAGGCGGTCCGGGACCTGTCGGAGTACGACTGGCGCAGCCCGCAGGCCCGCGAGGACTACGAGAAGATCCGCGACCTGCTCGGCCGGGAACTGCTCGATCAGCGCTTCGCGGGCATGAAGCAGGCACTCGAGAACGCCACCGCCGAGGATCGTGCCCGGGTGGACGAGATGCTGCGCGATCTGAACGACCTGTTGGACAAGCACTCTCGTGGCGAGGACACCGACGCCGACTTCGCGGAGTTCATGGACGAGCACGGCGAGTTCTTCCCGGAGAATCCTCGTGACACCGAGGAACTGCTCGACGCGCTGGCCCGCCGTGCGGCCGCCGCGCAGCGACTGCGGAACTCGCTGACTCCCGAGCAACGGGCCGAGCTGGATGCGTTGGCGCAGCAGGCGTTCGGCAGCCCCAGCCTGATGCAGCAACTCGACCGGCTGGACGCGAACCTGCGGTCGGCGCGCCCGGGGGAGAACTGGAGCGGCAGCGAACGGTTCCGGGGCGACGAGCCGATGGGGCTGGGTGAGGGCGCCGCCGCCCTCGCCGACATCGCCGAGCTCGAGCAGCTCGCAGAGCAGCTGTCCCAGGAGTACGCGGGTGCGCAGCTCGACGACATCGACCCCGAGGCGCTGCTGCGTCAGCTCGGCGACGAGGCGGCCACCGATGCCCGCGCCCTGGCCGACCTCGAGCGTGCCCTGCAACAGCAGGGCTTCCTCGACCGCGGGGCGGACGGTCAGTGGCGGCTGTCGCCGAAGGCGATGCGCCAGCTCGGGCAGTCGGCGCTGCACGATGTGGCGCAGAGACTTTCGGGTCGTCGTGGTGAACGCGACACCCAGCGCGCCGGTGCGATGGGCGAACCCACCGGATCGAGTCGCAGCTGGGAGTTCGGTGACACCGAACCGTGGGACGTGACCCGGACCGTCACGAACGCGGTGCTGCGTGCCGCATCGGGGGGTGTCGCGGAACTGCCTGTGCGCCTACAGGTCTCCGACGTCGAGATCGCCGAGACCGAGCAGCGCGCCCAGGCGGCGGTCGCGCTGCTGGTCGACACCTCGTTCTCGATGGTGATGGACGGACGGTGGGTGCCGATGAAGCGCACGGCGCTGGCGCTGAACCACCTGATCACCACCCGGTTCCGCGGTGACGACCTGCAACTGATCGGCTTCGGCCGGCTCGCCCAGCAACTGACCCCGGCCGAGCTGGCGGGCCTGGACGGCGCCTGGGACCAGGGCACCAACCTGCATCACGCGCTGCTGCTCGCGGGCAGGCACCTGCGTCGCAACCCGAACGCGCAGCCGGTGGTCCTGATCGTCACCGACGGCGAACCGACCGCACACCTCGAACCCGACGGGCACGCGTTCTTCGACTACCCGCCGCACCCGAAGACGTTGGGGCTCACCGTCCGCGAGCTCGACAACCTGGCCAAGCTGGGTGCGCAGGTGACCATCTTCCGACTCGGCGACGACCCCGGGCTGGCCCGGGTGGTGGACCGGATGGCGCAGCGAGTCGGCGGTCGGGTGGTGGCACCCGAACTCGACAGGTTGGGTGCGGCGGTCGTCAGCGACTACATGCGGTTGCGGCGCAGGCGTTGATCCCGAGCGGTAGTGTCGGATTCGCGCACTGTGCCGCGGTCGGCGAGCGGATTCCTCGGGCTCATCCCGCGAAGGGGTATGTGATGAAGAAGCTGTTGAAGTCGTTGTCGGAAAAGGATATCCAGCTCGTGCTCGAGACGAAGCGCGATCAGCTGGCCGGTCTGGACGAGGTTGCGCTGATCGATCTGCATGCCCGGGTCCGCAAGGCGCGCAACAAACACTCCACGCTGTACCGGCGTGAGGCGGCGGGAGCCGTGACCGACAAGGCGAGTCGCGGTGCCGCCCGGCGGACCACGACGCGCAATGCGGCCAGGACCGAGATCTTCGAGGATGCGTTGGCTCGCGTCAGCCGTCGACTGGGGGTCGTGGCCAAGGCGAGTGCCGCCGAACTCAAGCGGGCCCGCCTCGCCCTGGCGCGCAAGGACGCCCCGTCCGTCGCCGAAGACAGGTTCGATTCCGCAGCAGGCAACCTGCCGGCCGCCTTGAACGAGAAGTCGAAGAAGCAGTCGGCGGGGCGCAAGAAGCGAGAGGCGTCCGACATTTCCGCCGGTGTGCAGCGTCAGGCCAAGCGCGACACGGCGTAGCCGGCGTCGACCTACCTGCTGGTCACCAGCCGGGTTCCGAGCGGCTCCCTCAGTGGTACCTCCATCGTGCCCGGCACCGCGATCATGGTGCACGCCTTGCCCACCGCGTCGGCGCGCGTGCCGGTGCGCAGCGCGATCGCCACCGAGGTGTCGGACTCGGTGACCGTCGCGTCCGCGCCGACGCACTCCGGGTTTCCCGCGGTGAAATGCACACCGATCACGTCGCCGGCGCCGAGGACGGAGTAGGACTGGAACGGGGTGGGATGCGCGTCGACCAGCTCGGCGTCGGGGATGAACACCGTGCCGGGATCGGCGCCGGGGATGTTCACCGGCGTGGGGTTGGTGGTCGCCATGATCGGGGCCGGGCTGGTCGCCGCGGGACTGCTGACAACGGTGCCGTCACCCGAGCCTGCGCTGTCGGAGCACCCGGCAACGGCCGCGAGTAGGAGGACACCGATGGCGGTGTGGCGCATGCCACACCGTATCCCGCCGGCGGTCCGGGTGCGCGGTGTCAGGCCAGCGTCCACGCCGCGAGGCCGATCGCGGGGATCGACGCCAGCGTGGTGACGAGGGCGGTGTCGCGGGCCAGGACCATGCCGCGCTGGTAGCGGCTCGCGTAGACGAATACGTTCTGGGCGGTCGGCAGCGCCGACACCACGACCACCGCGAACAGTTCGTGTCCCTCGAGGCCGAGCAGGAAGCGGGCCATCAGGTATGCCAGCACCGGCTGGAGTCCGATCTTGAGCACCGAGGCGAGCGCGATCTCGCGGCGCGGGCTCACACCCCGCTGCAACACCCGGACCCCGTAGAGCGAGATGCCGAATGCCAGCAGCGCACCCGGCACCGAGGCCCCGCCGATGATGTGGAACGGCTGCGTCAACGCCTCCGGCGGCGTCCACCCGGACAGTGAGACCGCGAGGCCCGCGATCCCGGCGACCACGATGGGGTTCTTGAACGGAGTGGTGACGGTCTCGACCAGCGACGCGCCGCGACGGGTGGTCGCGAGGTCGAGAGCGGTCAGTGCGATCGGGGAGTAGACCACGATCTGGAACAGCAGCAACGGCGCCACGAACGACGCGTCGCCGAGCACGAACACGGAGATCGGGATCCCGAGGTTCGCCGAGTTGACGTAGCTGGCGGCGAGCGCGCCGATCGTCGATTCCGGCAGGGGCTTGCGTAGCCAGCCCATTGCGATCGCCAGGTAGATGCCGCCGACCACGAACGCCGTGGCGGCCGCGACCGCGAGCGTCGGGGAGAAGATGACCGCGAGGTCCGAATGGGCGAGGGTGTCGAAGAGCAGGGCGGGTGTGGCGACGAAGAACACCAGTCGGCTGAGCACGAATTCGCCGTGCTCGCCGAGGACCCGCGAGCGTCCCAGCGCGTAGCCGATCGCGATGACGACGAATATGACAGTGAAGCCCGCGAACACACCCGACACCCGCGAACCTCCTGGAGAACAACCCCCAGGAGTCTAGTCGGTAGCTGCGCGAATGACTTCACCGCGCGTCACCTTGCCGTTGCATCGCCTTGCCTCGAGGATTGCTCCATGGCGAACTCAGGCACGCTCACACGACGAGTTGTCCCGATCGCGGCCGCAGTGCTGCTCGGTGCCGCCGGCTGCTCCTCCGACACCGGTGGGACCGCAGCGCCGGTGCCGAGCGCCCAGTCTGTCTCGGCCGAGTCGACCGCCTCGGTGGGCGGGACCTCCGAGCCGTCCGCCGCTTCGACGGCGTACACCGCGACCACCACTCGCGTGACGGGCGACAACGGTCGGGTCCGCTACGACGTTGTGCTGCCGCAGGTCGCCGGTGGCGACCCTGCCGTCGCGGCGGAGTTCAACCAGTCCGTGCACGCGGCGTTGCAGGACCAGATCGACGGCTCGGCGGGGGAACGGTTCACCCTGGAAGGTCGCGACGAGTCGAAGGTCGCGCACATCGGCACCCGGGTTGTGGCCGGCTTGCTGGTCACCTCGTGGAATGCCGACCCACCCGGTGCGCACCCGACACCTCTGGTGGCGACGGTGGTGATCGACGCGGACAGCGCGCAGCCGATCACCCTCGGGGGACTGTTTCCCGACCTGCATGCGGGACTGCAGCGACTGTCGGAGGAGTCGGCCCGACTGCTGCCCGCCACCGCGGTCGGCGAGGGCTTCGAACGGTCCGGGATCGAACCGGCCGAGGCCAACTTCGCGAACTGGATTCCGACGCCGGCGGGCATGGAGATTCACTTCGCCGACTACCAGGTCGGTCCGCACGCCGCCGGGCTGGTCGTGGTGACGGTGCCGTGGGACCGACTCGACGACGTGATCGCCCCCGCCCTGCGCGCGGTGGTCCGCAGCTGACCGCCGAGCGTGCAGTTGCCGGAGCATCGGCCGAGAGCGGGCGCCGGTAGGTGCACACTCGGCGGCCGGACGGGCACTCCGCGACCGGCGGGGGATGCAGAAAGGCCGCGCAGTCTTCAGGACTGCGCGGCCTTTCTGGTGCGTGTGACTGGCTACCGGCTCGTGAACGGCAGCAGGGCCATCTCACGGGCGTTCTTCACCGCGACGGCGACCTGACGCTGCTGCTGCGGGGTCAGGCCGGTGACGCGACGGCTGCGGATCTTGCCGCGGTCGGAGATGAACGTGCGGAGCAGGTTCACGTCCTTGTAGTCGACGTGCTCGATCTTCGCCGCGAAGAGCGGGTTCTTCTTGGGCTTGCGGCCCGCGTCAGCGCCGCGGGGCTTCTTCGACGGGGCTCTCTTGACTGCCATTGCTTCCCTTACGGCTCGATTACCAGCTGGACTTGCGGACGCCTGGCAGTTCCCCACGATGGGCCATCTCGCGCATGCGCACACGGGACAGGCCGAACTTCCGTAGGTGACCTCGCGGACGTCCGTCCGCAGCGTCACGATTTCGCAATCGTACCGGACTCGCGTCGCGCGGCAGACGCTGCAGGGCGGCCAGGGCCGCAGCGCGGTCGTCGGCCGGGGTGGACGGCCGCCGAATCGTCTCCTTCAGTTCGGTGCGACGCTCGGCGTACCGGGTGACGACGGCCTTCCGTTGCTCGTTCTTCGCGATCATGGACTTCTTGGCCATGCCTACCGCTCTTCCCGGAAATCGACGTGCTTGCGTGCCGCCGGGTCGTACTTGCGCAGCACCAGTCGGTCCGGGTCGTTACGGCGGTTCTTGCGAGTGACATAGGTGAAGCCGGTGCCGGCGGTGGACTTCAGCTTGACGATCGGACGGGTCTCGTTCCGTGCCATTACAGCCGAACCCCCTGGGTGCGCAGCCGGGCGACGACGGCCTCGATGCCGTCGCGGTCGATGGTCTTGATGCCCTTGGCGGAGACGCTCAACGTGATCCGCCGTCGTTCGCTGGGTAGGTAGTAGGTCTTGCGCTGGATGTTCGGGTCCCAGCGCCGGCTGGTTCGGGTGTGCGAGTGAGAGACGGACCTGCCGAAACTCGGCGTGCGTCCGGTGACCTGGCAGTGCGCCGACATCGCGGCCTCCTTGCTAATGGAAATCATTTTCGACAATGGCCGGTTCTCACTGTAGCGTCACTTCCAGTTAATGACAATCGTTGTCGAAAGGGTGTTGCAGTGACGGACGGACGAACGCCGCTCGTGGTGGTCGCGGGCTGGTCGGATGTCGCCGAGACCACCGCACGGTCATTGCTTGCGGACGGGACAGTGCTGATTCATCACGACCTGAGCCGGCTCGGGGAGGGGGTGGTGCGCCGCACCGTGACCGACCCGGACGGACGTGCCCGGACCACCGTCCTCGAGCTCGCGCACGGCTGCGTGTCCTGCACGCTGCGCGAGGACCTGCTGCCGCTGCTGCGACGACTGCATGCGCGCAGCTCGGTGCGACGTATCGCGGTGCAGTTGGATCGGACGCTCGAACCGGAGTCGCTGTGCCGGGCGGTCGAGGAGGTGGTCGTCGAGGGTGTGGTCGGGCAACTCGACGGCCCCGCGTCGAGGGACGTGCGGATCGAGGCCGTCATCGCCTGCGTCGACGCCGACAGCTGGCTCGACGACGCCACCGGTGACCGGACCCTGCTCGAGCTCGGACTCGGCGTCGGCGACGACGAGCGCACCGTCGCCCAGGTCGTCGTCGGACAGGTCGGGTGCGCGGACGCGCTGGTCGTCGCCGGGGCGGGCGCGGACGGGTGGAACCAGGCCCGACTGCACGCGGTGCTGGCCCGGCTGGCCCCCACCGCGCCGATCGACTGGATCGGCGACGACCTCGCCCCGGACGCGCCGCGTCTGCTCGCCCGGATCCCCGCCGGCGCCAGGCGCGGCGCCGCCGCCGATGCGCACGCGCCGTTGCTCCGCGGGCAGCCGCCGCTGGCCACGGACTGCGGTGTGACCCTGGTCGAGTTCGCCGCCGAGCGTCCGTTCCATCCCGAGCGTCTGCACGAGGCGCTCGACGTCCTGCTCGACGGCGTCGTCACCGCGCGCGGCCGGCTGTGGCTGGCCACCCAACCGGACCGGGTGCTCTGGCTCGAATCGGCGGGCGGGGGACTGCGCGTCGGCGACGGCGGGCGATGGCTCGCCGCGATGACGCCCGACCAGCAGGAAGGGGAGCCGACCGCGCGGCGGGCGATGGCGGCCATGCGCTGGGACGAGCGGTTCGGGGATCGCGACGTGTCGCTGGTGGTGCTCGCGCACGCCGCCGACCCGACCGACATCGACCGCGCACTGCAGTGGGCGCTGGTCACCGACGAGGAACTCGACCGCCAGACCCACTGGCCGACGTGGTCGGACCCGTTCGGTCAGTGGCACCAAGATCCTTGCGAGGCAAGCGAATCGCCGTACAGCGACGTCAAGAGAGAGGGCACGGCATGAAGGAGAGCATCCATCCCGACCACCACCCAGTGGTCTTCCAGGACGGGAGTACGGGCACGCGGTTTCTCACCCGGCGCCCGGTGAGCGATCCGGAGCCGTCTTGACCGCGGACCCGGTGGTGGAGGACCGTCGGGAACTCCGGGCGCGGCGGTAGCGGTATTTCCGTCGTGCGCCGTGACACCCTGGACCGGTGCTGCTGAAGATTGTCGAGTTGATCGGTGTCGTGGCCTTCGCGGCGTCCGGTTCGCTGGTCGCGGTGAGCAAGCGACTCGACATCTTCGGGGTCTGCCTGATCGGGGTGTTCACGGCCATCGGCGGCGGCGTCCTGCGCGACGTCCTGCTCGGCATCACCCCACCGACCTCCCTGAACACCTGGAGGTTCTTCACCACCGCAGTGCTCACCTCGCTGGTGGTGTTCTTCCTGCATGCCGCGGTCCGACGGCTGCGCCGCGAGATCCTGGTGCTCGACGCCGTCGGGATGGGGCTGTTCGCGAGCAGCGGCGCGGCCATCGCGCTGGACGCGGGCGCCAGCGGTCAGGCGGCCTGCCTGATCGGCGCGACCACGGCGATCGGCGGCGGCGTCCTGCGCGACGTTCTTGTCAACGAGATCCCACTGCTGCTTCAGCGCGACCTGTACGCGATACCCGCGCTGATCGGGTCGACGGCCGTGGTGGCCTGTTCGGGCCTGGGACTGAACACCGACATCGCACTCGTCGTGGGGACGATCTCGGCGTCGGCGATCCGGCTGGTTGCCCTGTGGCGTCACTGGAGTCTGCCCGGACCGCGTCTGGTCGACGACTGATCCCGTCGGACACGATCTCCACCGACACGCCTCAGCGACCTCTCAGCCGGATCTCAGTTCACAGGTAGAAACTATGAGCATGCGCATATTGGTGGTCGACGACGACCGTGCCGTGCGGGAATCGCTCCGCCGCTCCCTCACCTTCAACGGTTACACCGTCGACCTCGCCGTCGACGGGCTCGACGCGCTCGAGAAGATCGCCGCGAACAGGCCCGATGCCCTCGTGCTCGACGTGATGATGCCCCGCCTCGACGGGCTCGAGGTGTGCCGCCGGCTGCGCAGCGCGGGTGACGACCTGCCGATCCTGGTGCTGACCGCGCGGGACTCGGTCTCCGAACGGGTCGCGGGTCTGGACGCGGGCGCCGACGACTACCTGCCGAAACCGTTCGCCCTCGAGGAGTTGCTCGCCCGACTGCGTGCGCTGCTGCGGCGGGCCGCCCCCGAGCCGGGCGCGGACTCGGAGACGATGTGCTTCGAAGACCTCACCCTCGATCCGGTCACCCGCGAGGTCACCCGGAAGGGGCGCTCGATCAGTCTGACCCGCACCGAGTTCTCCCTGCTGGAGATGCTGCTGGCGAACCCGCGCCGGGTGCTCAGCCGCAGCCGCATCCTCGAGGAGGTGTGGGGTTACGACTTCCCGACCTCCGGTAACGCGCTCGAGGTGTACGTCGGGTACCTGCGACGCAAGACCGAGGCCGATGGCGAGCCGAGGCTGATTCACACCGTCCGCGGTGTCGGCTACGTGCTGCGGGAGACGCCCCCGTGATGGTCGCACCCTTCGGACGCGGCGCGACGGCGCACAAGGTCGCCGCGTCGGACACACCCGCAGAGAACCCGGCACCCGGCACCACGTTCGGTGAGCCGACGCCGATGCCCGAGATGCGCCCGCCGATGCCGCTGACCCGGTCGGTGTCACTGCGCTGGCGGGTCACCCTTCTCGCCGCCTCGGTGGTGGCAATCGCGGTGGCGGTCATGGCGATCGCCGCCTACGCGGTGGTCTCGCGCGCGCTGTACAACGAGGTCGACTCGCAGTTGCGCAGCCGCTCGGCCACCCTGATCGACAACAACCTCGACGCCCTCGACTTCCGCTCCATCTCTCTGGCCACCTTCTACTCCAACGACATCAGCGTCGCGCTGATCTTCCCGGACCTGAAGGTGTACATGCCGCCGGGCTCGAACGCGCCCATCGGCGACGCCGAGATGTCCGTCGCCCGAGGCGAACACGATTCCGCGCTGCGCACCATCGAAGGACAGCGGGTGCTGACGCAGAAGACGAATGTCGGCAGCACCCTGGTGATCGCGCAACGACTGGCGCCGACCGGGGAAGTGCTCGACCGGCTCGCCTGGGTGCTGTTCGTCGTCGGCGGCTGTGGTGTCGGGCTGGCCGCGCTCGCCGGTATGGCGGTGGGCCGCACCGGTTTACGGCCCATCGCCCGGCTGACGGCGGCCGCCGAACGGGTGGCGCGCACCGACGACCTCACCCCGATCCCGGTGACCGGCAACGACGAACTCGCCCGACTGACGGTCTCGTTCAACACGATGCTGCGGGCGCTGGCCGAGTCGCGGGACCGGCAGAGCCGACTCGTCGCCGACGCCGGGCACGAGCTGCGGACGCCGCTGACCTCGTTGCGCACCAACATGGAACTCCTCATCGCGTCCGGACGACCCGGCGCTCCCCGCATTCCGGACGAGGACATGGCGGAACTGCGCGCGGACGTGATCGCCCAGATCGAGGAACTGTCCACGCTGGTCGGCGACCTGGTCGACCTGGCCCGCGAGGACGCGCCGGAGACGGTGCACGAGCGAATCGACGTCGCCGAGACGGTGGAGCGTTCGCTCGAGCGGGCCCGCCGGCGACGCAACGAGGTCGACTTCGAGGTCGAGACCGTGCCGTGGTTCGTCTACGGCGACGGTGCCGGGCTGGCGCGAGCCGTGCTCAACGTGCTCGACAACGCGGCGAAGTGGAGCCCGCCGGGTGCGCAGGTGCGGGTGCGGATGCGACAGTTGGACGCAGGCCACCTCGCGCTGACCGTCGACGACGCGGGACCGGGAATCCCGCCCGAGGACCGGCAACTGGTGTTCGAGCGGTTCCACCGTGCGACCGCCGCGCGGTCGATGCCCGGATCGGGGCTGGGGCTGGCGATCGTCCGGCAGGTGGTCGTCAAGCACGGCGGCACGGTCACCGCGGGGGAGTCCGTCCGCGGCGGGGCCCTGATCACGATCGTGCTTCCCGGCGAGGCCGATTTCGTCGCGGATGGTCGTGCTGACAACAGGATCTCGGCAAACTGATAGGTGGGTCTCAGGCCTCTCTCAGAACGCGCGTGCAGGCTTGGGGACAACGAGATCGAATTCGAAGCGTGCCCGCGCGGGTGCGCAGGGGAGAACGGACACCACACAGCCATGAGCGACGACCAGCAGAACCAGGGTCAGGATTCGCACTGGGCGCCCCAGCCCCCGAATGCCCAGCCCCCGAATGCCCAGCCCCCGAACACCCAGACCCCGGCCGGTCAGCCGCCGCACACCCCGTCGGCGCCGTCGGACGACCAGACCGCGGTGAACCCGGCGGCCCACAATCCGACCGAGCAGTACCCGACCGTCGCGCACCCGACCTCGGCGCACCCGCAGCAGGCCTACCAGCAGTCCGGCTACCAGCAGGCGCCGTACGGCGGCTACCAGCAGCCGCACGACCCGTACGGCGCGACCGCCCAGTACCCGACCGCAGGCGGCCAGACCACCGCGGGCATGGCCGCTCCGGTGTCGGTCGGTCCGAGCACCGCCGGCAAGCCGAAGTCGGGACGCACCGCGATCGCCGCGGGCGCCATCGCGCTCGCGCTGGTCAGCGGCGGCATCGGCGGCGCCGTCGGCGCCTGGTCCGCGAACAACGGGAGCGGTTCCGGCCAGGTGACCAACGCGCTCAACTCCCCGCGGGCCAACGCCACCCAGACCGCGAACGCCCCGGCCGGTTCGGTGCAGTCGGTCGCGCAGAAGGTGCTGCCCAGCGTGGTGCAGATCCAGGTCACCGGCAGCAACGCCGAGGGTGAGGGCTCCGGCATCATCCTGTCTTCCGACGGTCTGATCCTGACCAACAACCACGTGGCAGCGGGCGCCGGCCCGAACGGGAAGTTGGCGGTCGCGTTCGCCGACGGCTCCACCGCCACCGCGAAACTGGTAGGCACCGATCCGACCTCGGACATCGCCGTCATCAAGGTGGACGGCCGCAACGACCTGACCCCGATCGAGCTGGGTACCTCCGGCGACCTGCAGGTCGGGCAGCCGGTGGTGGCGATCGGATCGCCACTCGGTCTCGCGGGCACCGTCACCAGCGGCATCATCTCGTCCCTCAACCGCCCGGTCTCCACGAGCGGCGAGTCCGGCAACCAGAACACCGTCATCGACGCGATCCAGACGGACGCGGCGATCAACCCCGGCAACTCGGGTGGCGCGCTGGTGAACATGGACGGCAAGCTGATCGGCATCAACACCGCGATCGCCACCCTGGGCGGCGAGGCGGCCAGCGGACAGCAGGGCGGCTCGATCGGACTCGGCTTCGCGATCCCCGTCGACCAGGCCCGCCGCATCGCGGACGAGTTGACCAAGACCGGCAAGGCCAGCCAGGCGATCGTCGGGGTGTCGGTGTCCTCTCGGGACACCTCACACGGAGCGGGCGTCCAGGACGTCACGCAGGGCGGCCCCGCCGACCAGGCCGGCATCCCGAAGGGTGTGGTGATCACCCGGGTCGACGACCGGATGATCGACAGCGGTGACGCGCTGATCGCGGCCATCCGCTCGCACGCCCCGGGCGACAAGGTCAAGGTCACCTACACCGATGCCAACGGCGGGAACCCGAAGACCGTCGAGGTAACTCTCGCGGCGGCGCCCACCACGGGCGGGCGTTGATGGTCACACCGAACGGCCGCGCCTCCGGGCGCGGCCGTTCGGCCGTGTCCCGGATTTACGGCCGGGTCGGTTCCACCGGCCGGTCAGCCACTACCGTAGGAGTCATGGACATCGAAACCCCGCTGGCCGGCCGCGCTCTCGTGGTGATCGTCGACGATCGAACCGCTCACGGCGAGGGGGTGGACTCGATCGGACCCCTGGTCACCGAGCTGCTCGGTGAGGCGGGGTTCCTCGTCGACGCCACCGTCGCGGTGGCGGCCGACGAGGTCGAGATCCGCAATGCCCTCAACACCGCGGTGATCGGCGGCGTCGACCTGGTGATCTCCGTCGGTGGCACCGGTGTCTCCCCGCGCGATGTCACACCCGACGCGACCGCAGCCGTGCTGGACCGGGAGATCCCCGGAATCAGTGAGGCGCTGCGCTCGTCCGGGCTCGCGGCGGGCGCGCTCGACGCCGGGCTCTCACGCGGACTCGTCGGCGTGTCCGGAAGTACCCTGGTGGTGAACCTGGCCTCGTCCCGTGCCGCCGTGCGCGACGGGATGGCCACGCTCACGCCGCTCGCCGGCCAGGTGATCGGCGAGCTCTCCTGGATAGAGGAATAGACATCACCGACCACGCCGAGCAGGCACGCCCCAGCCGGGACCCGATCGATCGGGCCCGGCTGGCGCGCATTTTCGGTGACGTCCTCCCCGACACCACGCGCGACGAGCGCGGCGACGGCGACTCGCCTGGATCCTCCGAGTCCGGCGGCGACGAGTGGCTGCGACGTCAGGTTCCCCCGCACCACGGCTAGGACATGCCCTGGCAAAAGATTGACGGAAATGAAACGTCCGGTGAACAGCTTCCTGACGCCGTCACATGATTCGCCGTCGACCGTGTCCGGTCGGCGGCGAATTGTTTCCTTAACACTGTGTGACGACTCACGCCCCTTCGCGAAAACTATTCATTGCCAGCGTGGTCCGCCCTGGTTAGCCTCCTCGGCGAGTCAGCTCCTCGAATGGTCCAGGCGGGCCGTCGATGGGTACGTCCCCTCGGGCGAAGACGGCTTACCGATGGCACCTCATCAGTAATGCGCGTACCAACAATTGATCATCTCGGGTTCACCTCGCGGTCATCGGCGTTGGTAATACTTCGCCGGGCCTTATGGGACCACTCGTCAATCTCGGCGGTCGAGGTTGAGAAGTAGCAGAACGTGATGAGGGGAACGAATGAGCGAGAACCGCAAGTCCGGCCTGCGCCGTGGCGCCCGTATCGCCGGTGTGGGCGCGGCTGCGGCCGTTGCGATCGGCCTGATGTCGACGGGTGTGGCGAGCGCCGACACCTTCGTGCCCTTGCCGGACGGGTCGAAGTCGGCGGCGGGGGTGGTGGTCACCCGTACCGGTGAGAGTGCGTTGATCTCGCCGTCGCTGGCGGCCAACGGTGCCGGGCGTACGGCCTGGGTGTCGGGCACGGTCACTGCGGACGTGTCTTCGATCACGAAGGACGGCGAGGCCGGTCCGTACAACGGGGCGAAGAACGAGCAGGGCACGAACAACTCGTCCACGCACGGGATTTCGCGGATCAGCACCGGTTACATCGTGGGTTGCCAGGTGGACATCACCGGCCTGGGTGGGTCGATCGGTGGCGGTATCGACCTGAACGGTCCGTCGCTCTCCGGTTCGCTGACGGTTCCGGTGTCCGCGGGGCAGGTCAAGTTCGTGAACATCACGGGCAAGGACATCAAGAAGAACGGCAAGTACTCGGTGCAGTTCCAGGACACCCAGCTCGAGATCCAGAACTGCGGCGGCTACGCCCAGGCCCGGTCCTACACCGTGGTGGAGATCGTCGGCGACAACTACTCCAAGACCACCCTGTACGGCCAGCCCTTCAGCATCGGCTGACGCGCCTTCGGCGCCCGTGCGCGGCGTTCACCCCGATGGGGGTGAACGGCGCGCACAGTTCCACACCACTGTGAAATCTTAACCCTCAGAGGGGAATTCATGAACGCCAGTAAGACCGGCCTGCGTCGCGGGCTGCAGATCGCCTCCGTCGGTGCGGCCGCCGCCGTCGCCGTCGGCCTCTTCTCGGTTGGTGCCGCCAACGCGGACACCCTCGTGCCGTTGCCGGACGGGTCGATCACCGAGACCCTCACCGACGGCACGGTCGTCAAGATCACCCGTACGGGTGAGTCCGCGAACGTCTCGCCGTCGCTGGGTGCGACGCCGTTGCATCGCAACGTGTGGGTGTCGGGTTCGACGAAGGTCGAGTTGATCGGTCCGAATGCCGACGGCGGCAAGATCGAGCCGGGCTACGTGGTGGGTTGCCAGTTGACCCTCGGCGGCAAGGCGGGCGCCGACTCGGGTATCGGGTCGAACTACGCGGGTGACAAGACGACGCAGTCGGGCAAGGGCTCGGGCACCGTGTCGATCGGACCGGGCCAGGCCGTGAACTACAAGCTCCTCGACCTCGAGGCTCCCGACGCGTTCGGTAGCGAGTCGCATTCGGGTGCCAACGCCTTCAAGGGCAAGGGTGGTTCGGTCACGTGGGCCGACGAGACCATTGCAGTCAACGGTTGCGCGGGTTACGCGCAGGCCCGTAGCTACGTGAAGGTGACTGCGAACACGAAGAACGTCAACAGCATCGTCACGTTGTGGGGTCAGCCGTTCAGTATCGGCTGAAGCCCGCTCGTGTGAGCTGAATCACTCACCGGCGGACCGGATTACGGGTCAGCGCGTGATTCCACTCACTGTTCGACACTCCCGCGAAGCCGGGGACCACACGGAGGAATCCACAGGTCCCCGGCTTCGTGTGTTTCGTTCGGTTCCCGCACAGTTAACGATGCGTAAAAGTGAGGTTTGCACCCTTTCGGACGCCCGTCCAAGGCTTTAGCTTTGCGAGGCAACCAAGCTCAGCTCCCGACCGCCGGGCGCTGGGCCGACACCTGTGAGGGGTACGAATGAGTGAGATCCGCAAGTCCGGCGTGCGACGCGGCGCCCGAATCGGTGGCGTCGGCGCCGTTGCCGCCGTGGCGATCGGCCTGATGTCCACCGGCGTGGCGAGTGCCGACACCTTCGTCCCGCTGCCCGACGGGCACAAGGCCGGACCGGGTGCGACGGTCACCCGCACCGGCGAGAGTGCGCTGATCTCTCCCTCGTTGGCAGCCAACGGCGCCGGTCGTGTCGCGTGGGTGTCGGGCACCGTCACCGCGGACGTCACGGGCGTCTCGGAGGACGGTGAGGCGGGCCCGTGGAACGGCGCGACCAACGACAAGGGCACGAACAACTCGTCCACACACGGGGTTTCGCGGATCAGCACCGGTTACATCGTGGGTTGCCAGGTGGACATCACCGGCCTCGGCGGGTCGCTCGGCGCCGGCATGGACCTGTCGGGTCCCTCCCTGTCGGGATCGCTGACCGTGCCAGTCTCTGCGGGGCAGGTGAAGTTCGTGAACGTGGCGGGCAAGGACATCAAGAAGAACGGCGCCTTCTCGGTGCAGTACCAGGACACGCAGCTCGAGATCCAGAACTGCGGCGGGTACGCCCAGGCGCGGTCCTACACGGTGGTCGAGATCGTCGGCAACGACTACTCCAAGACCACCCTGTACGGCCAGCCCTTCAGCATCGGCTGATCGAGTCTCGTTCTTCTCATTCCTTGTTCATTCCATCTCACCGGATGTGAGATGACTTCCCTCAGAGGGGTTTTCATGCGTACTTCCAACAAGGGCCTGCGTCGCGGGCTGCAGGTGACATCGGTCGGATCGGTCGCCGCCGTCGCGATCGGGTTCTTCTCCGCGGGTGCCGCGAACGCGGACACCTTCGTGCCGCTGCCGGACGGGTCGATCTCGAAGACGCTGGTCGACGGCACTGTCGTGACGGTGACCCGCACCGGTGAGTCCGCGACGGTGTCGCCGTCGATGGGTGCGACGCCGCTGCACCGCAACGTGTGGGTGTCGGGGTCGGCGAAGGTGGAGATTTCGGGTCCGAACGCCGAGGGCGGCAAGATCGAACCCGGCTACATCGTGGCGTGTCAGCTGACCCTCGGCGGCGAGGCGGGCGCCGAGTCCGGCATGGGCGCCGGCTGGGACGGCACTCCGTCCGAGCCGAGCGCCGGTGGTACCGGCAACGTTTCCATCGGCCCCGGCGAGGCGCAGGCGTTCAGCCTCCTCGACCTCGAGGCCCCGGACGACTTCGGTGGCGAGTCGCACTCCGGCGAGAATTCCTTCACCGGCAACTCCGGGTCGGTGACGTGGGCGGATTCGACCATGGGGGTCGAGGGGTGCGCCGGCTACGCGCAGGCCCGTTCCTACGTCAAGGTGAAGGTCAACACCGAGAACGTGTCGAGCACTGTGACCCTGTGGGGTCAGCCGTTCAGCATCGGCTGATCTCCGAGTACTTCGAAACAGTCTGGGCCCGTACCAATTTCGGTACGGGCCCAGATTGTGCTCGGCGGGTGAGTGGCTACTGCCTGCGCATGGCGGGGCTCTCGGCCAGCAGGTCGCGGATCTCGCTGAGGAGTTCGTTGTCGGTGGACGCCTCCGCGACGGGCTTGCCGAACCGTGCCTTGGCGTGGTTGTACGGCAGGATGAGCACGAAGTAGACGACCGCGGCGATGATCACGAAGTTGATGGCCGCGGTGAGGACTGCGCCGACGTTCACGAAGGTCTCCGGATTGTCGGTGATCTGGAAGCCGAATCCCATCTCGGCGCTGCCGACGGAGGCGATGAGCGGATTGACGATGTTGTTGGTGAAGGCGGTGACGATGGCGGTGAAGGCCGCGCCGACCACGACCGCTACCGCGAGATCGAGCACGTTGCCTTTGAGCAGAAAGTCCTTGAAGCCCTTGAGCATGGTGTCTCCGTTTCGATCGGCCGGTTGGTGAGCTTGGACAACGATGCTAGGAACCCTAACCGCCCGCGGGCAAGCGCACATCCGGTCGATCAGCGGAAGGTGACGGCCAACGCGCCGGACAGCGACGCCGCGGCCACCGTTGTCGCAGCTGCGGAGGGCAGTGCGAGCATGACCACCCGTTCCCGCGTGGTGCGGCCGGATTCCTTCGCCGTCACCAGGACCACGGTGGCGCCCGACGCCACGATGCGAGGCTCGGTGGACCGGTCGGCGCCGACGGTGAGCACGTCGACCCGGTCGCCGACACGGAGCACGTCGGTGACCTCGGGATCGGCCAACCGGATCGGGACCACCCGGGCATCGGGCCCGCCGACGGCGGCCTCCGCGAGGCGAGGCCCGAGGAGGCGTACGTCCGTCAGAGCTTCCCCACGCCGGGCCGGGCCCGCCACGGTGTGCCCGACCGCCTCCTCGGGCACGCGCAGGGCGCCCGCGGGCACGGCGCCGGCACCGGTCGGCGTCACCTTCAGGTCTGCGAGGGTCAGGACCTCGCCGGGTGTCAGATCGCGGGCTGCGGTCACCACCGAGACTTCGTCGGCGTCCCGGTCGCCGCGGATCAGCAGGACGAGTGCGGCCAGCGCGAGGGCCGCCGCCCCGATCCGGCGGGCGAGAGTGGTGCGCGCCCACCCCGGTCTGGTCAGTCGCGCGAGGCGGTCGCCGAGGGTGCGGGCGAGGGTGTCGCGACGGCGTGGCATGAACACACGCTAGATCCGCCCGAGGCGGGAAACAGTCGCGCCGGACCCGTCCTGTGGACGAATCCGGCGGCTGTGGACAACTCGAAACTAGCTGGTGGAGGCGCTTGCGGCGGGCGCGGGTGCGCTCGCGGTCGAGCTCGACGACGAAGAATCGCTCTTGGCGGGCGCCGACTCCGTCTTGGTGCCTGCCGCCTCGCTTGCGGTGCTACCGCCGCCGCGGCTGTCGGTGCGGTAGAAGCCGCTGCCCTTGAACACGATGCCCACCGAGTTGAAGAGCTTGCGGAGCTTGCCCGAGCACTCGGGGCAGACCGTCAGGGTGTCGTCACTGAAGGACTGCACGATGTCGAACCGGTTGCTGCATTCGGTACAGGCATAGGAGTAGGTGGGCACTGCAGGTTCCTCCGCACGGGGTACTCAGGCCTGGGTAGTGATACCGCAGGCATTGGCACTTTACAGTCAGGAGTGCCAACGCCGCTAATCAGCTGTCCATTCCCTCGGGTCGACACTGCCCTCGTCGGGGCCGGTGGTGCGGACGATCAGCGCAGCAACTGCACGCCTCGAGCGGGTGTCAGCGCCTCGCCCATCCGGATGTCGTGCGGGTCCTCGGGCAGCTGGTCCACCAGCTCGTCGTCGCGGACCACCGCGATCAGGCGGGCGCCGGGGTCGGCCAGGGCGAGGCTGCGGTCGTAGAAGCCGGCCCCGCGGCCGAGCCGCACCCCACGGCGGTCCACCGCCAACGCCGGCACCAACACCAGTGCCGCCTCGGCGACCGCCTCCGGGGGCAGGTGCGGTCGGGCGGGCTCGAGTAGTCCGAACGAGGCCCGGACCAGCGCGTCGCGTCCGCGGTACGGCGCCCACTGCAACGGTCCGGGTGCGCCCGCGACGGGCAACAGCACCCGTCCCACCACCAGGCTGAGCGATTCGACCATCTCGATCGACCCGGGCTCGCGGCCCACCGGCACATAGGCGCAGACCGTCGCCGACGCCCCGGCCGTCGTCCCCAGGTCATGGGCTGCCGCGGCGACCGCCCGGTCCTCGGCGGCGCGGACGTCGGGATCGAGCGTCCGGCGCGCCGCCAGGACGCGTTCGCGCCACTGCGATTTCGTCAGTGCCGGCGCCGACGGTGTCCGCCCAGGTGAATCCATACAGGTAACCCTACGAACTCGTGGGCGACCAACCGGTAGATAGGGTGTGCTCATGACAGAGTCCGGCACCAATGAAACACGGCACTTCCGCACGGCGGTCGTGCCCGCGGCGGGACTGGGTACCCGGTTCCTGCCCGCGACGAAGACGGTGCCGAAGGAGTTGTTGCCCGTTGTCGACACCCCGGGCATCGAGCTGGTTGCGGGTGAGGCTGCGGATTCGGGTGCTTCGCGGCTGGTGATCGTCACCTCGGAGGGCAAGGACGGGGTGGTCGCGCACTTCGTCGAAGACCTGGTGCTCGAGAGCAAGCTCAAGGAGAGCGGGAAGTCGCATCTGCTCGAGAAGGTCCGCAAGGCGCAGGGTCTGCTGGCGGTGCAGTCGGTGGTGCAGGACGAGCCGCTGGGGCTGGGGCATGCGGTCGGGTGTGTGGAATCGGTGCTCGACGACGACGAGGACGCGATCGCGGTGTTGTTGCCGGACGATCTGGTGATGCCGCGTGGGGTGTTGGACACGATGGCGCGGGTGCGGGCCAAGCGTGGTGGCAGCGTGCTGTGTGCGATCGACGTGCCGAAGGATCAGGTCAGTGCGTACGGGGTGTTCGAGGTCGAGGAGGTCCCGGACGCGACCAACCCGGACGTGCTGAAGGTCACGGGGATGGTGGAGAAGCCGAAGCCGGAGGATGCGCCGTCGACGTTCGCGGCGGCGGGCCGGTACCTGTTGGATCGGGCGATCTTCGATGCGTTGCGTCGGATCACGCCGGGGCAGGGTGGCGAGTTGCAGTTGACGGATGCGATTGCGTTGTTGATCGCGGAGGGGCATCCGGTGCATGTGGTGGTGCATCGTGGTGGGAGACACGACCTCGGAAATCCCGGCGGGTACCTGCGTGCTGCGGTTGACTTTGCGCTCGACAGCGAAGAGTACGGCCCGTCGTTGCGCGAATGGCTCGTGCAGAGATTGCAGCAGACGGGTCGGTAGTGGGGTCGGGAGGCAATGACTACATGCGCTCGGTTGAGGAGCAGCAGACCAGGGTGACCGCTGCCGCGGTCGCGCCCCGGCCGGTGCGCGTCGCCATCTCCGAGGCACAGGGCTTGCTGTGCGCGGAGGAAGTGGTCACCGAGCGTCCCCTCCCCGGATTCGACCAGGCCGCCATCGACGGCTATGCGGTGCGCAGCGTGGACGTGGCGGGTGCGGGTGCTGACATGTTCGGCGATGACGGCGAACCGATCGAGATCACGCTGCCCGTGGTCGGTGAGGTGACGGCCGGGTCCCGCCAGCCGACCCGGCTGCAGCCCCGTCAGGCCGTGCGGGTGGACACCGGGGCGCCGCTCCCCACCCTCGCCGACGCCGTTCTTCCGCTCGACCGCACCGACGGTGGCCAGAACCGAGTGCGGGTGCTCGCCCCGGTCCGCTCGGGCGACTACGTCCGCCGGATCGGCGACGACGTGCAGCCCGGTGACGTCGCGGTGCGCGCGGGCACCATCATCGGTGCAGCCCAGGTGGGCCTGCTCGCCGCGGTCGGGCGGGACAAAGTCCTCGTGCACCCGCGGCCCCGACTCTCGGTGATCACCGTCGGCGGCGAACTCGTCGACGTCGATCGCACGCCGGGGCCGGGCCAGGTGTACGACGTGAACTCCTACGCGCTCGCCGCGGCGGCACGCGACGCCGGCGCCGACGTGAACCGAGTGGGGATCGCGGGCGCCGACTCCCGTCGGCTGCGCGAGGTGGTCGAGGGACAGCTGATCCGGTCGGAGATCGTGATCATCGCGGGCGCCGTCGGAGGTGGGGCCTCCGACCAGGTCCGCGAGGCGCTGCGTGAGCTCGGCGACCTCGAGGTCGAGCGTGTGGCGATGCACCCCGGGTCGGTGCAGGGCTTCGGCCAGCTCGGCCGCGACGAGGTGCCGACGTTCCTGTTGCCGTCGAACCCGGTGAGCGCGTTGGTCGTGTTCGAGGTGATGGTCCGGCCGCTGATTCGCATCGCGCTCGGTCGGCGGCAGCCGATGCGTCGTATCGTGACCGCGCGGACGGTCGCGCCGATCACCTCGATCGAGAAGCGCAAGGGATTCCTGCGGGGGCAGTTGATGCGGGACGAGTCGACGGGCGAGTACCTGGTGCAGGCGCTCGGCGGCGCGCCGGGAGCGTCCTCCCATCTGCTCGCCACCCTGGCCGAGGCGAACTGCCTGGTGCTGATCGATCCCGACGTCACCGAGATCCGGACCGGGGATCAGGTCGACGTGGCCTTCCTCGCTCAGCGAGGCTGAGGCGGTGGCGACGGCGCTGGGTCGATACTCCGTCCACCCGGGGTGGCCGGCCGAGCTCGGACCACTCGTGGTCGGTGCCGGGCGGGTGACGCTGCGACCGATCCGGCTGCGCGATGCCGCCGCGTGGAGCCGCATCCGGATCCGGGACCAGGAACACCTGCGACCGTGGGAGCCCACCGGCGAGGGCCCGTGGGAGGCCCGTCACCACATCGGCAACTGGCCCGGCCTGTGCTCGTCCCTGCGGTCGGAGGCGCGCAAGGGGCGGATGTTGCCGATGGTGATCGAGCTGGACGGCAAGTTCTGTGGACAGCTGACGATCGGCAACATCGTTCGAGGGGCGCTGCGCTCGGCCTGGATCGGCTACTGGGTGACCAAGGAGGTCGGCGGCCAGGGCGTTGCGACCGCAGCGCTGGCGCTCGGCCTCGACCACGGCTTCTCGGCGGTCGGCCTGCACCGCATCGAGGCGACGGTCCGGCCGGAGAACGTGGCGAGCCAGGCGGTGTTGCGCAACGTCGGCTTCCGCGAGGAGGGGTTGCTGCGGCGTTACCTCGACGTCGACGGCGCCTGGCGCGACCACCTGCTGGTGGCGATCACGGTCGAGGAGGTCGAGGCCACGGTCGTCGACAGGTTGGTGCGTTCGGGTAAGGCCACCTGGGGCTGAGCCTCGCTGGTTATCTTTTGGCTACCCGGTGTGCGGGGGTGGGTCGGTAGTGACTAATGTGGCATGTGGGAAAGATGAGTCGGCGCGTCTGCGGGGAACAGGGCGTCGGGACAACTAGCCTGGGCATGCCACTTCGGTCAGGCGTGCTGGTAGCAGCCGTGCAGACAGACGACGGGGAGGGAGGTCGCTGACATGATGAACTCCTCCTTGCTGTGGATTGCGCTGGTGGTGGTGTGGCTGATCGTGCTGCTGCCCATGCAGGCCAAGCGTCGTCCCAGAATTCGCCAGACCACCGACGTCGCGCTGGCGACGCGGGTGCTCGACAGGGATCAACTCGCCCGGCAGCACAAGCGTGGTCCGGCGACCGGGCACCGTAGCGATCCGAACTGGCGCAGCGATCCCAATCGCCCGATGGACGCGGAGGACTGGATGGAATCCCACGCAGGAGCCGACGCGGCGTTCGACGATCGGGAGTACGACGAATCCGACGACTACAGCCACGACGACTACGGCCACGACGACCGCGACGAGGCCGGGCGGTACGTGCCGCAGCGCCGCGGGCGCGGCGGCTTCGACCCGGAGGCCGACGCCATCGCGCAGGCCGCCCGGTACTCCTTCCGTCAGCGCGCAGTCCTCGGGTTGGTGCTGGTCTCGATCATGTCCGCGGCGCTGGCAGTCGTCATCTCGCCGGCGATGTGGTGGGCGTGCGTCGCCGGGGTCGTGGCACTGGTCGGGTACATGGCCTACCTGCGCCGCCAGGTGCAGATCGAGCAGGAGATCCGGCGCAGGCGGATGGCCAGGCTCAGCCGGTCCCGGCTCGGCGTCGAGTCCCGCGAGGACGAGGAGCTCCGGCTCATCCCGTCGCGGCTGCGCAGGCCCGGTGCCGTGGTCCTCGAGGTCGACGACGGCGATCCGAGCTTCGACCACCTCGACTACTACGACGAGCAGGCCGGTGAGGACCTTCCCCCCCAGGAGGTTCGGCGGGTGGTCGGGCAATAGCCCGCGAATGCCGAGCGCAGTAGCCCCATTGCCCCAGCGCAGTGGGTTGTCGGCTCCGGCGCACGCGCCCGAGCGCATCGTGCTGCTTCGGCACGGGGAGTCCGAGGCGAACATCGACCCCGCGATCTACGAGCGCCTGCCCGACTACCGCATCCCGCTCACCGCGCGCGGTGTCGAGCAGGCGCGGGCCGCGGGGCAGCGGTTGCGGGCGGAGTTCGACGGTCGGAAGGTCTGCGTGTACGTCTCGCCGTACCTGCGGGCGTACCAGACCCTCGACGCGTTGGGGATCGACGACCTGATCGATCGCCGGATCGAGGAGCCCCGCCTGCGCGAGCAGGACTGGGCGAACTTTCAGGATCCGCACGACATCGCCCGGCAGCGTGAACTGCGAAACAGCTACGGCCACTTCTTCTATCGATTCGCCGAGGGGGAGTCGGGCGCGGACGTCTTCGACCGCGTGAGCACCTTCCTCGAGACGCTCTACCGGCACTTCGCCAAGCCCGACTACCCACCGAACACCCTCGTGGTCACGCACGGCCTGACGATGCGGCTGTTCTGCATGCGCTGGTTCCACTGGTCGGTGGAGTACTTCGAGTCGCTGAACAACCCCGGCAACGCGGAGAGTCGGACGCTGGTGCGCGAGCCGGACGGTCGCTTCGCGCTCGAGCGCTCGTTCGAGCAGTGGCGTGCGACCCCGCTCGGGTGCACCATCCTCGACGCCGCAACCCCCGGCGGTGCGTCGGGGAGGGGCTGAATACCCGGCTGACCGGCCGATTTTTTACTGCACGCTCCGTCCTGCTACAGTTGCCGAGCGTTCCTTCGGGGGCGTGGTCAGGGGCTGTGGCGCAGTTGGTAGCGCGCTTCGTTCGCATCGAAGAGGTCAGGGGTTCGATTCCCCTCAGCTCCACCAGATCGGCAGGAAGAGGCGTCATCCGCGAGACGGATGGCGCCTTTTCTGCATCTCGCGCCGCTCCAGGCGGCGGGGATCGTCGACATCCTGCGATTGTTTCTGCAGTTCAACCGGATTCGTTCGGCTCCGCGGCGGCCGCGAGAACCTTCTCGAGAAAGCCGAGGGGGACGTTCGGCCGTTCCGGCGGCCACCGACCGGAGCGCCGGTCCTCGGCCAGCGCAGTGACGGCCGTGACGATGGGCGGACCCTCGTCCAGCATGAAGCGGACCAGCCCGAGTTCCGCGCAGGTCGCGGCGACCGGCGCCAGCGTGGCGCACGCCTCGTCCCGGTGTCCGGCCGCAGCCAAGGAGGCGGCGAGCAGTCGCTGCGCCTCGAGCAGTGCGCGGGGCCTGCCGTGGCCGTCGAGTCGCGCAACGAGTGCCCGGGACCTGACGCACGCGTCCTCCGCCGCGCCGGGGAAGTCCTCGGCGATGAGTGCCCGGATGCCCGCGATCTCCTCGATCTCCGCGGTGTAGGCGGCCAGTCCGACGACCTCGGGTGTGGCGGAATCGGCGAGGCCCGCCGACGGGCTGTCCGACTCGGGGCTGTTGACTCGCCCCCACAGGTCGCGGGCCGAGGAGGTCAGGGTGTCGCGGAGGGCACGGATCTTGGGTCCCGCCCCGAGCGAGGTGAGCCGGAAGTCGATGCCGGTCGGCCCCGTGGGCAGTTCGATGCTCTCGTCGAGGAGTCGCTCGGCCTCGGCGATGTCGCCTCGCTGGTAGAGCAGGTTGCCGAGCAGTGACCCGGTGAGTCGTGTGATGTGCGAGCCGCCGCCGAGTCTGGCCCCGTGGGCCAGTGCGGTCCGGAAGTCCTGCTCGGCGGCGGCGACGTCGAGTTCCTCGTTGGCCGCGATCCCCGAGAAGCAGTAGCCGTACGTCGCGCTGAAGGGATTGTCGGTCTGCTCGTGGTATCGGTGGGCCCACTCCTGAAGTCGGCGTACCTCGGCGAAGTCGTACCGATGGAGGGCCGACAGCGACGCGACGTTCGCGGCCGCGGACATCACCCAGGGACGCAGCGTGTCGGCGCGCTCCCGGCAGGCGGCGGTGAGCTCGCGGACTCCGTCGAGGCGGCCGGCGGAGACGGCCAGGACGCCCTTGACCACGGCGGCCTCGGTGCGAAGGTCCCCGATCTCGACCGCGGTCAGACCGCCGTCCTCGAGCGTCGCGTCGACGAGGTCGAGCGCGGTCTCGGCCGGTGCGACGCGCTGCAGCAGCGCGTTGGACCAGGCGACCGCCAGCTGCAATCGGGGCCGGGTCGCCGCGACCGCGGGCGGCAGCTTGCCGACCAGGCCGAGCAGGGTGGCCAGCCGCGAGCGTTCGACCAGGTCGCTGCCGTGCGCCTCGACCAGGTCCACGGCGAGGCCGGGGTCGCCGGCGCGCAACGCGTGATCGACTGCCTCGCTGAGGTGTTCGTGTCGGGCCAGCCAGCGCGCGGCGGTCCGGTGCAGCTCGGGCACCCGCTCGGGATGGTCGCGGTCGAGCCGTCGGCGCAGGTATTGGGAGAACAGGTGGTGGTAGCGGAACCAGTCGTTGTCGTTCTCGATCCGGCGTAGGAACAGATCGCGCCGTTCGACCTCCTCGAGCATCGCCAGACCCCGCTGACTGCCGGTGAGCGCGGAGGCGAGTTCGCCGCACGTCCTGGCGGTCATCGACGTCGCGAGCATGAACTCGAGAGTGTCGGAATCGATTGTGTCGAGGACATTTTCGGCGAGATACTCGGCGATGGCATGGTGCCGGCCGGAGATGCTGTCGATCAGTTCGGCCGGGTCGTCGCGTTCGCGCAGGGACAACGCGGCGAGCTGCAGCGCCGCAACCCAGCCGTCGGTGGACTGGTTGAGCCCGGCGACATCGGCATCCGACAGTCGCAGGCCGCCGAGTTCGACGAGCATTTGCTGCGACTCCGCGACGTCGAAACGAAGTGCGGCGGAGTCGATCTCGACCAGCTCGTCGCGGACCCGCATCCGACTCATCGGCAGCCCGGTCACGTTACGGCTGGTGACGAGGACTTGCAGATGATGGCAGCCGTTCTCGAGCAGGAAGTCCAGCGCGTCGATCGTCGCGGTGCCGGAGACCCGATGCCAGTCGTCGATGACCAGGGCGATGCGTTCGCCGCGATCATGGATCTCGTTGACCAGGGAGGTCAACACATAGCGTTCGGCTTCGTCGGCGTGCTCCTCGAGTGTCAGCTGCAGCTGTTCGGCGAGGCTGGGCGCCGCGCGGCGGATCGCCTCGACGAGGTGCGCGAGGAACCACACCGCGTTGTCGTCGTCGTTGTCGACCGTGAGCCAGGCGACCGCGACCCCGTCGGCGGTGAGCGCGTCGCGCCACTGGGCGGCCAGCGTGCTCTTGCCGAACCCGGCGGGCGCGTGCACCACGGTCAGCCGGCGGCGCTGGTCGATGCGCATCGCCTCGACCAGTTGTCGCCGCTCGACCAGGGCCCGCGTCGGTGTCGGCGGCCGGAACCTGGTCTCGGGTGTCGGCGGAGTGGTTGTCGCAGAGGCCCCGCGGCCGGGTGTGCGGGCCGAGCGCCGCGCGGTGGCGGCGCGCGAGGGGAGCGGGGCGGGGAACGCCGCGGTGACGTCGGCGTCGGTGCCCTCGGGTGCGACGTCGTCGGGCAGCGCCATCTCGTCGATCCGGAGCCCGTGCCTGCGTTGCACCTCGCGCAGAGCGTCGCCCAAGGCCGCCGCCGATGGCGGGCGATCGGCCGGATCCTCCGACATCGCCCCCTCGATCACCGTGCACAGGTCGGCGGGGAGGCCGTCGGGGCGAAGGTCGGGGAGGGGCTGGGTGGTGATCCGCAGGAACTGGGCCACCACCTGCTCGCCGCTGCGCCTCTCGTAGGCTGCGTGCCCGGTGACCAGGCAGAAGAGCGTCGACCCGAGGCTGTAGACGTCGGAGGCGGCGGTCGGTGGTCGGCCGAGCAACACCTCCGGGGCAGTGAACGCCGGGGAACCGGTGACCGCGCCGGCGCTGGTCTCGAATCCGCCTGCGACACGGGCGATTCCGAAATCGGTGAGTTGTGGCTCACCGAATCCGGTCAGCAGGATGTTCGCGGGTTTGACGTCCCGGTGCAGGGTGCCGACGCGGTGCGCGGTCTCGAGCGCCCCAGCCACCTTCACCGCGACAGCGACCGCCTCCGCCCAGTCCATCGGTCCCTGGGCACGGACCAGGGCGTCAAGCGAATTGTGCCGGTGGTACGGCATCACGATGTAGGGCCGGCCGGACCCGGTGACGCCGGACTGCAAGATGTCCACGATGTGCGGATGTCCCGAGAGCCTGCCCATGGCGCGTTGCTCGCGCTGGATGCGCTCGAGATTGTCTTCGTCGAGGTCGGCGGTGAGCACCTTCACTGCCACGGTCCGGTCGAGGGCACGTTGCAGGCAGCGGTACACGATGCCGAAACCGCCCCGACCGACCTCCTCGGGTTTCTCGAAACCCGCGGCGCTCAGTTCCGCGGTGATCCCGGCGCCGTCCCGCGGTGACGCGAATGAGTCGACATCGCCCATGGTGGGAGCCTCGATCGAAGAGTTGTCCGGCACCGAGGTTGCCGTGGACTCTTCGAGCATATCGCGCGAACCAGGGCGGTCGAGGTGGTCAACGTTGTGGTCTCGATCCGGTCGGCCGGTTGGCACTCGTCGCGCGGCGGAGCAGACTTGACGGCATGGATCACAGGATGACCGACAACGAGTTGCGCACCGCGATTCGGACGTTGCGAGACCGTGCCGACGAGGCCCGCCGCCACGACGACACGGCGGCCGCCGACGCCATGGAGAAGACGATCCGCGACTACCAGGACGAGATGTCGACTCGGCTGTAAGCCGGTGCGGCACCGCGATTCCGACGGGCCCCGACCGTCGGCGACCGGCCGCGACTACCCGGGCCTGCCGCCCGCGGTCGCCGCGTAGACTCCGCCTGACGTGACCACACGGCAGGGGGAGACAGCGGTGAAGGATCTGCGCGGAAAGAAGTGCCTGATCACCGGCGCCGGCAGTGGGATCGGCCGGGCGACCGCCCTGGCCACCGCGGCCGAGGGTGCCGAACTCTTCCTCACCGACATCAACGCCGTGGGACTCGAGGAGACCGTCGCACTCGTCCGCCGCGCCGGCGGGACCGTGTCGCAGTCGCGGGCGCTCGACGTCTCCGACTACGACGCGGTCACCGCGTGGGCTCAGGAGGTCGACGCCGACCACGGCGCGCTGGACGTGGTGATGAACGTCGCCGGCATCTCCGCCTGGGGCACCGTCGAGAACCTCGAGCACCGGCACTGGAAGTCGATGGTCGACGTCAACCTGATGGGCCCGATCCACATCATCGAGAACTTCGTGCCGCCCATGGTGCGGGCCGGTCGCGGCGGCCACCTCGTCAACGTGTCCTCGGCGGCGGGCCTGCTCGCGCTACCGTGGCACGCCGCGTACAGCGCCAGCAAGTTCGGCCTGCGCGGTGTCTCCGAGGTACTGCGTTTCGACCTCAAGCGGCACCGCATCGGGGTCTCCCTGGTGGTGCCGGGTGGGGTGAAGACCCCACTGGTGGGCACCGTCCAGATCGCGGGGGTGGACCGCGACGACCCGCGGGTTCGGAAGTTGGTGCACCGCTTCGAGAAGCGCGCGGTCACACCGGAGAAGGTGGCCGACTGCATCGTGCGCGGCATCAAGCGTGACCGCTACCTGGTGTACACCTCCAACGACATTCGCTTCGGGTACTGGTGGGCCCGCAAGTTCGCGCCGCCGTACGAGTTCGTGATGCAGAAGGCCAACGACCAGTTCAGCAAGTTCCTGTAGGAGCGATCCCGGGACTGACCTATTGGTCTGTTTTTTCTCTGTACAGACCGGACAACCGTCCATCTTGTTGGTCGAAAGTGCCCTCGCGCCCTTTCCGGGCGTGGTCTACTGCCTCTCGATTCGGTCCACGCCGATGGCCCCGAAAGTTGGGGGAGTCGGTTTCCGGGACGACAACACTGGGTGTTCCCACGCTGGTGGGTGCCCTCGGCTCTGGAGGAAAGACATGTCGGGGATGTCTGTGCGCCGCGTGGTCGCGGCGACGGGTGCGTTAGCGGTCGCCGCGGGTTTCGCGGTGACGATGGGGGCGGGTGCCGCGGTCGCGGCCCCAGGGACGATCACGTGGGCGGACGGCGCGGTGAACTTCAGCCGCACCGTGAGCAACACCGCCCCGCTCGAGGGTGAGGTCGTCACCGTCACGACGACCGTGGCGGGAGCCAACACCGTCAACTGGTTCGAGGACGACCACCCGACCTGCATGAACTACGTCGCGGGCTCGGCGACGGTGGCCGGTATCCCGGTCGCGCTGCAGAGCCAGGGCGCGGGCACGTTGCGCGTGGCCGGCAGCTGGCCGGTGGATGCGACGAACTCGCCGACCTTCTCCTTCCAGTACCAAGTCGGGGCCAACTGCCCCCGCGCGGCGGCGCTGAACTCCGGAATCCAGTACAACGGCGCGGCCGCGTCCGGCGCGTACCTCAACCAGGGCCCGGCGTTCATCGTGCCGAAGAACGTCACCACCACGACCCTCGCGCCTGTCGGGGTGCTCCAGGGCGGCGTCAAGTCGACTCTGAAGGCGAACGTGCTCGGTGGTCGGGCGGGCGATCTGGTGCAGTTCTTCGCGGGCACCAACAAGATCGGTCAGGGGAGCCTGGACGCCAACGGCGCGACCTCGGTCGACTGGACCCCGGCCTCCACGGACGCCGGTTCACACGACTTCACGGCGACGTTCCTGGAGACGCCGTTCTCGGCCACGTCGACCTCGGCAGTGCAGACCGCGACGGTCGCTCCCGGCAACATGACGACGCAGACGACGCTGATCATCCCGACCACGTCACAGACCAATGTCGACGTGAGCCTGCAGGCGCAGGTGTCACCGTTCCCGGGCGCGGGCACGGTGACCTTCAAGAACGGCATGACCGTTCTCGGCACCGGCACGGTCGGCGCCGACGGCAAGGCCAGCGTGGTCCAGAACTTCAACGTGGCCGGCGACAAGTCGATCACCGCGGAGTTCTCCGGTGCCCCCGGATATGCCGCCTCCACCTCGAACGTGCAGACACTGAGCATCACGACCCCGGGTGCGACGGACGTCGCGACCACGATCACCTTCAATGTGCCCGCGGTTGCGCAGAAGGGCAGCGCTATCTTCCTGACGGCCAATGTGGCCCCGAAGGCCCAGGGTGGCACCCTGCAGTTCTTCAGCGGGCCCGAGCCGCTCGGTAACCCGGTCACCGTGACGGGCGGCGTCGCCAACCAGACCTACACGTTCACCGTCAACGGCCCCGTCGACATCCGCGCGGTCTACACCGGCGCACCGGGCTACCTCGCCTCGGAGGCGACGACGACGATCACCGTCGCCGATTCGGTGCCCTCGACCGGCGGCGGCACCGGCAGCGCCAGCGGACTCGGCGGATTGTTCGGTAGCAGCTAGCGCCACATCACCTGATACAGCCGTGGGCCCGGACGCACTCAGCGTCCGGGCCCACGGTCCGTTCAGCCGGTGTCAGGCCGGCACTGCCGCCCGGGTCAACCGGCCACTGTGCATCTCGTAGACCTCGTCGACCAGATCGAGCTGACCGAGGTCGTGGGTGACCATCACGATCGCCACGTCGCGGTCCCGGCTGAGATCGGCCAACAGCCCGACGATCTCACGACTCCGGCTCTCGTCGAGCGCGGACGTCGGCTCGTCCACCAGCAGCACCGAGGGGTCGTTCATCAGGCTCCGTGCGATCGCGACCCGCTGGCGCTGGCCGCCGGAGAGCTGGTGCGGGCGCTTGTCGAGCTGCTGTTCGAGGCCCAGCGAGGACAGCAGGTCGCGGGCGCGGGCCCGCTGGCCGCGGACCTTGCCGCCGCTGAGGTGGGTGATCATCAGCAACTGTTCGGTGGCGGTGAGCGAGGCGATCAGGTTGGCCTGCTGGAAGACGAAACCGAGCTGCGTGCGTCGGACGGTGGTGCGCTCCGACCTGCTCAGGTCGGTGACGTCGACGCCGTCGACGGTGACGGTGCCGGAGTCTGGGGTGATCAGCAGCCCGGCGACGGCGAGCAGGCTGGACTTTCCGGACCCCGACGGTCCGGTCACCGCGACCAGTTCGCTGCGGCCGACGGCGAAGTCCACGTCGTCGAGGGCCCGCAGTCGGGTGTCGCCGTCGGGGTAGGTCAGGACCGTGTTCTTCAGCGCGATGCTCATGTGGATCTCCTGTTCCTGGGGGTGGGGGTCAGCGGGCCGAGCCGAGCGCGGTCAGCGGGTCGACCGAGACGATCCGGGTCAGCGCGGCGGTCGCGCCGAGCATGCCGAGCGCGATCAGGGCGAAGAAGGGCAGGAATGTGCCGGTCGCGGTGAGGGTGAACGGGACCGCCGTCGAGGCGACGGCGCCCAGCCCGACTGCGGCCAGCGTGCCGAGGCCGGCCCCCAGGACGAGCACCACCAGCCCCTGGCCGAGCGCGTCCCGGAGCAGGTATCCGGTGGACGCGCCGACCGCCTTGAGCACGGCCAGGTCCTGGCCCCGCTGGATCGTCCAGATGGTGAAGAAGGCGCCGACCACCAGCGCGCTGACCACCAGCAGCATCCCCTGCATCAGCAGCAGCGAACCGTGCTCCGAGGTGTACGACCCGATCGCGTTGATCGCGCCCTGCTCGTCGGTGATCGCGGTGCCGGTCGCGGCGGCCGCCGCGTTCGCGTCGAAACCGCTCGAGGTCCGCATCGCCACCACGGTGCCTTCGCTACCGCCCGCGGTCGGTAGTTTCAGCCAGTCGGTGCGGTCGAGCCACACCACCGACTGGTGGCTGTAGAACGAGTCGTCGACCAACGCCGAGACGGTGAACGGTCGCCCGCCCAGCTCGACGGTCCGGCCGACGGTCCAGTCGTTGTCTTGTGCGAGTTCACGATTGACGGCGAGCTCGCCGGGAGTGAGCGGGACCGGGGCGGCGAAGGAGGAACCGTCGACGCCGAAGGCGCTGGCGCTGACGTCGCGTCCGTCGACGGTGACGCGGGCGGGCGCGATGCCGATGACGGTCGCCGCGTCGACACCGGGTGTCGCCGCGAGCGCGCGCCCCTGCTGCTCCGTGACCTGGGAGTCGGTGAACGACACCTGCTGCCCCTCGGCGGGTGCGCCGAAGGCGAACGAGGTCGCGCCGAGATTCTTCACGGCCGCGATCGACTGGTTGCCCAGTCCCGCCGTCAACCCGGAGAGCATCACCACCATCAGTGAGATCAGGAACAGCACCACGCTCATGAGCGCGAAGCGGCCCTTGGCGAATCGGAGGTCACGAATACTGAGGAACATGGCTACCAGCCTGGTCCGCGAGGCCGGGTCGCGGCATCGCGCAACGGATGGGTGCGGCGGTCAATCGAAAGTTGGAGATCGCCCGTCGTGGCCGGTCAGGGCGTCGGGTCGGTGTTAGCGTGGATGCAATGCAGCACTCGGACACCCGCCACGGCGACGGCGCGGCACAGACCCGCGGCCACGACGACGGCCCGGCGTCGGTGCTGCGCATCATGCAACTCGGCGCCCACGCCCTGTTCGTGCTCCTGCTCGCGGTCGGTGCGGCACGCAGTGCGGCGGACGGCGAACACCGGCCCGGCGCGCTGCTGCTCGCCGGCGTGGTGCTGGTCTGGTACCTGCTCGGCATGTGGTTCGCACGCAGGTCCGCCGCGACCGGCAACGACTGGTACGGCCGGGTGTGGCTCGGCGTGCTGGTGCTCGGTTGGCTGGGTCTCGCGGCGTTGAGCGTCAACTTCGTGTGGTTGGCGTTCCCCCTGTTCTTCCTGTGCTTCCACCTCCTCTCGACGCGCAGCGCGTTGGCGTCCACGGTCGCGATCACCGCGGTGGCGGTCGGTGCCGTGCTCTGGCACGGCACCGACAACACTCTCGCCTCCATCCTGGGCCCGATCTTCGGCGCCGCCGCCGCCTCCGGCATGGCGGTGGTCTACCAACAACTGCTGCGCGACGCCCAGCAGCGCCGCCGCCTGTTCGACGAGCTGACCCGCTCGCACAACGAATTGCTCAGTGCCCAGGACGAACTCGCCTCCCTCCAGCGGGAGGCGGGTGCGGCCGGCGAGCGGGCCAGGCTGGCCCGTGACATCCACGACACCCTCGCCCAGGGGTTCTCCTCCATCGTCCTGCTGGCGCGGGCGGGGCAACGCAGCGACGAGCCGACGGCGATCCTCGACCAGATCGCCGAGACCGCGCAGGACAACCTGACGGAGGCGCGCCGGGTGGTCGGGGCCCTGACCCCGTCGGCTCTCGAGGACGCGTCGCTGGCCTCCGCGTTGCGCCGGCTGCTGGTGCAGCTGCGCGAGCACACCGGCATCGCCGGCGAGCTGGTCGTCGACGGCGAGGACGTCGCACTGCCGATGGACTACGACGTGGCGCTGCTGCGGGTGGCGCAGAGTGCGCTGGCGAACGTGCGACTGCATTCGGCGGCCCGGCAGGTGCGGCTGACTCTGAGCTACGGGATCGACGAGGTCCGGCTCGACGTGGTCGACGACGGCGTCGGGTTCGATCCGGACGGCGAGTTCGCGTCCACCTCGTTCGGTCTGCGCGCGATGCGGGACCGGCTCGACTCCTTCGGTGGCGCACTGGTCGTCGAATCGGCGCCGGGCGACGGAACGGCCCTGGCGGCAACGCTTCCCGTCGGGCAGGAGCAGCGATGACCGGCGAGCGGCTTCGCATCCTGCTGGTCGACGACCATCCGGTGGTGCGGGCCGGCATGCGTGCGCTGCTGTCCTCGCACGAAGGCCTGGACGTGGTCGCGGAGGCCTCCTCCGGGGAACAGGCCCTCGAACTCGTCGACAGCGAACGGCCCGACGTTGTGCTGATGGACCTGCGGCTCGGCGAGGGGATGGACGGTGCGCAGGCCACCGCGGCCCTCTCCGCCCGCCCGGACCCGCCGCGGGTGGTGGTGCTCACCACGTACGACACCGACGCGGACATCCTGCGCGCCGTCGAGGCGGGGGCCGCGGGGTACCTCCTGAAGGACAGCGACCCGGCGGTCTTGGTCGACGCGGTCTGGGCTGCGGCACGCGGTGAGACCGTACTCAATCCCGATGTCGCGCAACGGCTCTTCCAGCGAATCCGGTCGCCGAGGGTCGAGCTGAGTTCACGCGAGACCGAGATCGTGGCGCTGGTCGCGCGCGGGCTGTCGAACCGGGCTATCGCCAAGGAGCTGTTCGTCACCGAGGCCACCGTGAAATCGCATCTGGTGCACGTGTTCTCGAAGCTCGAGGTGGACAGCCGAACGGCCGCAGTGGCCGCCGCCCGGGAACGCGGGCTGATCACCTGACGGCTCCGGTCCGAACTCGACCTTGGTGACCTTCGCGGCACTTCGGGCGCAACGGGCAAATTGACTTCGAATTCCTGTGCGGCTCAAGCCTATTGAGGGAATCACCAGACAAAAGGGTCAGTCTGCCGGCTCAATTCCGTTGCGACGGCACATGTTCGGGCAGTGTACATCTGCCGTGTTGCGGGAGTTTGCCCGGTCGAGGTGTCCTGATCCGGCCGCCGGCGAGGGTCCGGTCGCGGGAGGGGTTCCGATGTCGGGAAGATCCGTTGTGTCCAAGAGTGCGGTGTGCGCCAGTGTGGTGTTGGCGAGCGCCGCGTTCACCAGCTCCATCGCCGCCGCAGCGCCGCCGGAGAGGGATCCGGCGGCGGCCAAGCATGTGCTGCTGATCTCGGTGGACGGGCTCCATCAGAGCGATCTCGCGAAATATGCGGAGCAGCACCATGAGTCGGCTCTCGCGCACCTTGTTCGCGACGGCGTCGACTACACCGCGGCGCAGACGCCGGTGCCGTCGGACTCGTTCCCCGGCATGGTTGCCCAGGTGACCGGCGGAAACCCCCGGACAACCGGCGTGTACTACGACGACAGCTACAACCGGTCACTGCTCGCCCCCGGGACCACGTCCTGCGCGGGAGTCGCACCCGGCGCACAGGTCGAATTGACCGAGGCCCTGGACAAGAACCCCGACTCGATCGATGCGGGGCAAGGACTGTCCGGGCTGCCGGCCGCGATCCTGTCGATGACAGGGAACCCGCGTTCGGTGATCGACCCGAGCAAGTTGCCGGTCGACCCCAAGACCTGCACGCCGGTCAGCGCCCACGACTACCTGCAGGTGAACACCGTCTTCCAGGTGGCCAAGCAGGCGGGACTGCGGACGGCGTGGTCGGACAAGCATGCGGCGTACGACATCCTCAACGGTCCGGGCTCGATCGACCCGAGCATCGACGATCTGTTCACGCCGGAGGTCAACAGCCAGGCTGACGGCGTCCCCGCGGGGAAGGACTGGACCAAGGACAACGCGAAGACCCAGCAGTACGACGGATACAAGGTCCAGGCCGTGCTGAACGAGATCGACGGGTACGACCACTCACGGACCACCAAGGCCTCGGTACCGGCGATCTTCGGCCTGAACTTCCAGTCGGTGTCCACCGCACAGAAACTGCCGGCATCCGGCGGCAAGCCCGGCGGCTACCTTGCCGACGGCGCCACACCCGGTCCCGTCCTCGCCTCGGCACTCGACTTCGTCGACACCCAGGTCGGACGGATCGTCGACGAGATCCACAGCCGGCACCGCGAGGACGACACCACGATCATCCTCTCCGCCAAACACGGACAGTCGCCGATGAACCCGGCCACGCTCACTCGCATCGACGACCAGCCGATCATCGACGGGCTCAACGCCGCCTGGGCGGCCGCGCACCCGGGTACGCCCGCGCTGGTCGCACACGCGGTCGACGACGACGCGATGATCATGTGGTTCTCCGATCGGTCCTCGGCCGCCGCCGCGTTCGCCAAGGACTACCTGCTGCATCACAACGGTGTCGGCGCCGACGTCAACGGACAGTCGAAGCCGTACACGGGATCCGGCGTCGACGTGGTCCACGCGGGAGTCGACGCCGCGGCGTTCTTCGGAACCGCGCCGAGTGATGCGCGCGTGCCCGACCTGTACGCGATCGCGCAGCACGGGGTGGTGTTCACCGGCGGCAAGGGCAAGATCGCCGAGCACGGCGGCGCGGGCGCGGAGGACCGCAACGTACCGATCGTGATCCGTGGAGAGGGTGCCGCCAAGCATGGCACCGTGACCGCCCCCGTCGAGACCACCCAGATCGCACCCACGATCCTGACGTTGCTCGGACTGGATCCGCTGGCATTGCAGGCCGTGAGGTCGGAGCACACCGCCGTGCTGCCCGAAACGACTGGGCAATCCTTCGGCTCGGACAGCCTGCAGTTCGGTTCCTGAACAAGGTTGGCACTCGCCGGCTTCGGCCTGCCGGCGAGTGCCAACGGGAACCACGCGCCGCTTCCTCCGTTCCGGCGCCGCACGGACGGCTCGCGGCGTGCGCGTGGTGGAACTACCGTCGTGTCATGGCCAGCGAGCGCACGTCCGGGGTGGGGGTCGACTCCGAGGTGGGGACCCTGCGTACGGTGCTGCTGCACCGGCCGGGCGACGAACTCAAGCGGCTGACCCCGCGCAACAACGACCAGCTGCTCTTCGACGGCTTGCCGTGGGTCGATCGCGCCCAGGACGAGCACGACGCCTTCGCCGACCTGCTGCGCTCGCGCGGGGTGGACACCCTCCTGCTCTCGGACGTGTTGACCGAGGCGCTGACGGTCAGCGGGGCGGCGAGGATCCAGGGGATCGCCGCCGCGGTCGACCCGCGGCGACTCGGACACACCCTCGCCCAGGAGCTGTCGACGTACCTGCGGACGGCGGACCCGGTCACCCTCGCCACGGTGCTCACCGCGGGAATGACGTTCGACGAGTTGCCGATCGGTCCCAGTGGGGCGTCCCTGGTGCGGCGCATGCACCACGGCGGGGACTTCGTGATCGAGCCGCTGCCGAACCTGCTGTTCACCCGCGACTCGTCGTTCTGGATCGGCGATCGGGTCGCGATCACCTCGCTGGCGCTGCCGGCCCGGGCGCGGGAGGCGTCGTTGACCGACCTCATCTACGCGCACCACCCGCGTTTCCTCGGTGTGCGACGGGCCTACGAGTCGCACACCGCGCCGGTCGAGGGCGGCGACGTGTTGCTGCTCGCGCCGGGAGTGATCGCCGTCGGAGTGGGGGAGCGGACGACGCCCGCTGGGGCGGAGGCGTTGGCACGCAGTGTCTTCGAGGACGATCTCGCGCACACGGTGCTGGTGGTGCCGATTCAGCAGCAGCGAGCGTCGATGCACCTCGACACCGTGTGCACGATGGTCGACGTGGACGCGGTGGTGATGTACCCGGCCGTCGCGCACACCCTGACCGCGTTCACCCTGCGCCGTGAGGACAGCGGCGTCAGCATCCGTGGCGCGGACCCGTTCGTCGAGGCTGCGGCCGACGCGATGGGCATCGGCAAGCTACGGGTGATCGACACCGGACTCGACCACGTCACCGCCGAGCGCGAGCAGTGGGACGACGGCAACAACACCCTGGCGTTGGCGCCGGGCGTGGTGGTGGCCTACGAGCGCAACGTCGAGACCAACGCGCGGTTGGAGTCGTCGGGCATCGAGGTGCTGCGCATCGCGGGCTCCGAACTCGGTTCGGGACGCGGCGGCCCGCGGTGCATGTCCTGTCCGGTGCAGCGCGACCCGGTGTGAGCGGGCCTCGACTGCAGATCTGGTCAGTCGCACCGCGGCTCCGAGCCTCAGCGTCCGTTCAGCAACGTGTCCTTACTGTCGGTCGTCGTGACCGACACATCGAGATCCGAGGCCGTCAAGACCCAAGATGCACTGCTGAGCAAGGTGCCCGAGATCACGGTGTGGTTCTGGGTCATCAAGATCCTGTGCACGACAGTAGGGGAGAGTTTCGCCGACTGGATCAACATGACATTGGGCGTCGGCCTGAACACGACTGCGCTCGGCTTCACGGTGGTCCTTGCCGCTGTCCTGGGCTGCCAACTGCGCCTCAACCGCTATGTGCCGCTGGTCTACTGGCTGACAGTCGTCGTGCTCAGCGTGACCGGCACCCTGTACACCGACATCCTCACGGACAGCCTCGGTGTACCGCTCGCGGTGAGTACCAGCGTCTTCGTCGGGGCCCTGGCAGCGGTCTTCGGCGTGTGGTTTGCGCGCGAGCGGACCCTGTCGATCCACAGCATTGTCACCATGCCGAGGGAGTTGTTCTACTGGCTCGCCGTTCTGGTCACGTTCGCCCTCGGAACTGCGGCTGGCGACTGGACGCTCGACCTCACCGGTTGGGGACCGGGCGTCTCGGTTCTCCTGCCGACCGCGCTGATCGTCGTGGTCGTGATCGGCTGGCGGCTCGGTGCGAACGCTGTGCTGTCCTTCTGGCTCGCCTACATTCTGACCCGGCCGCTGGGCGCGAACCTCGGTGACTGGTTCGCATCCCCGTCGACCGAGCACGGTCTCGGTTTGGGCACCGCGGTCACCAGTGCGATCTTCCTCGTCGCGATTCTCGCCACGGTCGTGTACCTCACGCGCACCCGCAGCGACGTCATCGAAGACCGGGACCGCACCCACGCGCAGGCCGCGGCTTCGCGCCCGGATCGCGAACGGGTCATGCTCGGGTACTACGCCGCGATCGCCGTAGCCACCGTCGCCCTGCTGGCCTGGTCCTCAGGGCAGCCGCACGCAACCGTGGCGAGCGAAGAAGAAACCGGCACGGCAACCGTGGCCACGACCCTGAGCCCCGGGCAGGTGACCGAGCACTTCCCGCCGTCCGACGTGGCGAACTTCCGCGTGATCGCACAGGACACCCTCGCAAAGGTGCGGGCCGGCGACCAGGCTGACGCGACAGCGCGGGTCAAGGACCTCGAAACTGCGTGGGACGACGACGAGGTGTCCCTGCGTCCCGCGGACGAAACCACCTGGCGCGTCGTCGACAGCCGGATCGACAGCGTCCTCAAGGCGTTGCGGGCCGGCAGACCCGACCCCGCCACCGAGACGCGCACTCTCACCGCACTATTGACCGCGCTCGAGTGAGGTAGCTGCCGAACGAGCGCAGCGCTGCCGGGTGGCCGGGATTCCGGGGACGTCGACGCGGGCCACGGCTCCGGTCCGAGTCCCCGGGCGGACGCTCAAACTCCCACCTGCCGCGGCCAGACGAAGCTCCTGTGAAGCCAGACCGATGTGCCCGGCAGTCAGACTCCGGTCGCGGACCTGTGCGCCGATGCCGACGCCGTCGTCGACGACCTCGAGTGTGGCCCGCTGGCCGGTCCACCGGAGATCCACTCGAACGGATTGCGCGGCAGCGTGTTTGACGACGTTGGTCAGCAACTCCCGCGCCACGCCGTACAGCATCGAGTCCACCGACGTACGAAGACCGTCCGGCCAGCCTTCCGCGTTCACCTCACAGTCGAAACCACCTCGAACGGCGGCGGACCGGGCGAGGTCGGCGAGTGCCGGCGCCAGTCCGACATGTTCGAGGACGGCAGGGTGCAGTTCGGAGGTCGCACTGCGCAGCAACCTCGACGACTCGTGCAGCGCCTCGTCCATCCGGTCCAGTGCATCCGACTGTCCGTTCCGGACGTCGTCGAGGTCCTGTCTGGCAGCGAGCACGTACTGCAGCGCACCGTCGTGCAGTCGTTCGGACAGTGCCTGCCGCTCACGTTGCTCGAGGTTCATCAGCTCGGCGAGCAGCGCGGTGCGGTCGCGCACCAAGGTGCCGATGGTGTGTACCCGGGAGCGTTGGATCCACGACAGCCCGATCGCGCCGCCACCCAGTCCGGCCAGAGCCATCGTGCTGAGCAGGATCGACGACCACGGCTCCTCGTTCGATGTCATCGTGGCCCAGCTGGCCGTCAGGAACACCGCGACGGTCGGCACCACCACCGCAGCACACACTCCCGGACGCAGCTGCGTGCAGGCCAGCAGGGGGATCATGAACAGCGCGTTGGTGAGTATGTTCGCCGTCCAGCTCTGCTGTGCGGCAATTCCCGCCACCAGTGTCAACGCCGCGACAACCGCAAGGTCGACAAAGAGGGCGAGCCAACTCGCGTCGACGTGCGCCCGGCCGCTGTGGCCCATCCACACCGCAACTGCTGCCGCCCACAACGCGTAGCAGGCGAATATGGCGTAGCACACGGCGGCGTCGCGAGCCGGGGGGACGACCACCAACGTCAACGCGATCAACACCACCAGCACCGTTCGCACAGCCAACTGCAGCCGCACCCCGCGGTACGCATGGTCGGCGATGATTCGCTCGAGGTCCGGGGTGTCGCCCAGACCCATGAACGCCGCAGATTTGGACATGGTGATCTCCCGACAGTGGCAGGCCCGTACCGCCGCGGCAGTGCCTGGCACCGACAGGCAGTTTACAGACATCTGGGCAGGTCAGGGTCATATCGGATCTCCAATGACTCCCGCCGGGTGGATCGACTCCGACGCCGCCGGACAAGATGTCTGTGCGAGGTCCCGGGTTCGCCGCTGGTGATCGGTACCGTGGTCGGTGTGTCCAACCGTGCACCACGGGATCCGTCGCGCAGGGCTGCGCCGCGGGGCGGGCCGATCGCGGATCGCCCGGACAGGCAGCAGGGTAGGGCGCCACGGGGTGTGCGTACGGTCCGGGTGTTCGCCGCCGCGGCATCGGTCGTGGTGCTGTGCAGTGTCGGGTTCGGTTGGGCGGCCAAAACGCACGTGGTGTCCGGGCTTCACGTTTCCGATGCCTTGAGCGTTCTCGGGGCGGACGGGCCGAGGTCCGAGCATGGTGACTCGAACATCCTGCTGATCGGACTGGACAGCCGAAAGGCCATGGACGGCAGCGACCTGCCCGCGCAATTCGTGACCGACGAACTGCACGCCGGCGACAGCGACGTCGGCGGCTACAACACCAACACCCTGATCCTTCTCCATGTCCCCGGAGACGGAAGCCGGGCCACCGCCGCGGCGATCCCACGAGACGACTACGTCGCCGTTCCGGGCTACGGCATGCGCAAGATCAAGGAGGCCTACGGGCTCGCCAAATTCGACGAGCAGAACCGTTTGTCCAAGTCGGGGGTCTCGGACCCGGCCACGTTGGAGCAGAAGTCACGCGATGCCGGCCGACGCTCGACACTCACCACGGTGCAGAACCTGCTGCGTGTGCCGATCGATCATTTCGCCGAAGTCAACCTGATCGGTTTCTACCACATCGCGCAGGCGCTGGGCCCCCTGCGGGTCTGCCTGAACGCGCCGGTGCGCGACGCCTATTCCGGGGCGAACTTCCCGGCGGGCAAGCAGACTCTCGACCCCTCCCAGGCGCTCGCGTTCGTGCGGCAGCGGCACGGACTCGACAACGGCGACCTCGACCGCACCCACCGCCAGCAGGCGTTCATCTCCGCGGTCATCGCGAACCTGAAGTCGACGGGCGTGATCGGCAACATCGGCAAGATGCAAGCCCTGCTCGACGTGGTCAAGAAGGACGTCGTCATCGATTCGGGACTGGACCCGGTGACCTTCGCCTCGCAAGCGGACAACCTGACCTCGGGCAGCCTCGACCTCTACACCCTGCCCATCGAGGGATACGCAACCATCGACAGCCAGGACGTCAACAAGGTCGACCCGACCCGCCTGCGCGCCGAGATCGCCAACCTGTTCAAGACCGGGACCGCGACCGCCAGCACCACGACCAAAGCCGAGTCACCGTCCGGACGGGAGACGATCGACGTCGTCAACGGAACGGGACGAGCCGGGCTGGCCGGCGCCACCGCCGCCGCGTTGGCCTCCCAGGGATATCGCACCGGGTCGACCACCACCGGCCACGCAACCGAATCGACAACCGTGACATACGGTTCCGGTGCGCAGGCCGTGGCGCAGGTCGTCGCCGACCAGTACTCCGTGACCGCCACTGCCAGTAGTGCCCTGCCCTCCGACAGGGTCAGCCTCACCCTCGGCGCCGACAGCCCCGACACGCCACCTTCCGGCGAGACGGAAGCGGTGACCTCCCCCGCCGGCTCGACTGGGCGGGCCCCGGACTCGAGTGCCGCTGTGCCCACCGCAGGTCCGCAAGGCGCTCCGGTCGAGGCCGATCACGGAACCCCCTGCGTCGATTGATCCGCTGTGTGCGCGAGGAGCCCACCGCTCGGGCGGCGAACCGGTCACGGGTGGTCGCGGTGCCGACAGCGCAGCCGTCGAGGAAACTGCTCCGGTGAGTGTGGATCTGGCGTTCATCGGTCGCGCAGTCGGGTTGTTCGCGGTGACGAACATCGACGACCTGGTGGTGTTGACGCTCTTCTTCGGTCGTGTCGTCGGCCAACGGCGAGCCGAGTCACGGGTGGTGGCAGGTCAATACCTCGGATTCGTCGGGATCGTCTGCGTCTCGGTTGCCGGTGGACTCGGCGTCGGGCTGTTGCCGGATACAGTAATTCCGTACCTGGGGATACTGCCGCTGGCGCTCGGGATTCGTTACGCGATGCAGGCGTGGAGGGGCAGGGTTTCGTCCACCGGTGGCGCGGACGCCCCCGCGATCTCGCATCCGACGGTAGGGGCCGTCGCGGCCGTCACAATCTCCAACGGAGGCGACAACATCGGCGTGTACGTCCCGGTGTTCGCCGCAGCGGATCTCGGTGAAGTATTCGCCTATGCCGCCGTGTTCCTCCTGCTCGTGGCCGTGTGGTGCGCGGCTGGCAGATACTTCGCCAACCGGCCGATGATCGCGGCCGCCCTCGCGCGCTGGGACCACATTGTGCTGCCCGTCGTTCTCGTCGCCATCGGTGCCGACATCCTCGTCCGTGGTGGCGCATTCGGCCTCTGACCCCCGGTGCAGGGACGCTCTGGAGTCACTGCTTCAGGATCTGGGACGAGACCGCCGGCAGCGCAACGACGACTACAAGATCTCTCGTACCGATTCGGCGGGCCGGGCCAGCACGGTGCCCTTGTCGGTGACCACGATCGGGCGCTCGATCAGGATCGGGTTCTCCACCATGGCATCGAGCAGTTCGTCCTCGTCGGCCTGAGCCAGTCCGAGTTCCTTGTAGACGGACTCCTTCTTGCGGATCGCCTCGCTGGGCTTGAGTCCGGCGTCGTCGAGCAGCTTGCGCAGGCCGTCGCGCGAGGGCGGGGTCTCCAGGTATTTGACGACGGTCGGGGTGATGCCGGCCGCCTCGATCAGGGCGAGGACCGTGCGGGAGGTGCTGCAGCGCTGGTTGTGGTAGATCGTCGCTTTCGTTGCCATGGCGCCCATTCTGCCGTTCCGGGTCGAAACCGCGAACCGGTGCGCTTGTATGTCTGCATGGACCTGCAGACGATCGGCGACCGCATCGAGATCACGGACCTGTTGACGCGGTACGCGCATGCCGTCGACACCAAGGACTGGTCGCTGTACCGGACGGTGTTCACTCCCGACGCGCACATCGACTACTCGGCCACCGGCGGTCCGCTCGGCACCGTCGAGGAGGTCGTGTCCGCGTTGACCCCGATGCTCGACCTGTTCACGCAGACACAGCATTTCGTGTCCAACCTGACCGTGGGCCTGGCCGGCGACGAGGCCACGGTGCGGGCGATGTTCTTCAACCCGATGGTGGTCAAGCCGGGTAAGCAGTTCTTCTGCGGCGGCTGGTACAACCACGAGCTGGTTCGCACCGAGGACGGCTGGCGCAGTCGCAGGCTCGTCGAGGAGTCGGCCTGGTTCGAGAACCTTGCCGAGGCTTTCGCCGACTGAGGTGCCGGCGCGGGCCGGCCGGGCTAGCCTCGCGGCATGCGCATCGTCATCGACCCCGATTCGCCGACCGCCCCTTTCGAGCAACTCAAGCGCCAGGTTCTCGACCAGGTGCGCAGCGGGAAGCTGATCGCGGGCACCAAGCTGCCGACGGTCCGGGCGCTCGCGGAGGAACTCGGTCTGGCGGCCAATACGGTCGCGAAGTCGTATCGCGAACTCGAGACGCTCGGCGCGATCGAGACCCGCGGCCGACTCGGGTCGTTCGTGGCGGCGGTGGGGGACGCGTCGATGACCGCGGCCGAGCGGGCGGCGACCGACTACGTTGCGGTGGTGCGAGGGCTGGGGCTCGACGACGAGGTCGCTCGCGCGTTGGTGGAAGCCGCGATCCGCGGAGCCTGACCTCGGCGCCTCGTACCGGACTACCCTGAGACTCGGGGCCGGCACTGGAGGTGGTGATGGTCTTCCCGGCGTTGATCTTTCGGGCGATCGAGACGATCGCCGTCACTGTCCACTTCGCCTTCATCGGGTACGTGGTTCTCGGCGGCTTCCTGGCCTGGCATTGGCGCCGGACGATCGTGCTGCACCTGTTCGCGGTGGCATGGGGGTTCGGCTCGGTGCTCGTCGGGTACGACTGCCCGCTGACCGATCTGGAGAACTGGGCTCGCGGCATGGCGGGAGGGCCGCCGCTTCCGTCGAGCGGATTCATCGCGTACTACATCACCGGCGTGCTGTATCCCGTCGACGCGGTGAACCTGGTCCGACTGCTGGTCGCGGCGCTCGTACTGGTCTCGTGGGCGGGATTCGTGCTGCGCCGTCGGGCCGCCGTCCCCGTGTCGCATAGTTGACGCTTCAACTTACCTGTGTCACAGTGGGGACGTTCCATGAAACTGCGCCGCACATCGCAAAGGACCCATACATGAAATCCAGCGCATTCCGAGACCTCGCGATCCTTGTTGCCCGCATCGGCCTCGGCGTCGTCTTCGTCGCCCACGGCTGGCAGAAGTTCTTCACCTACGGCATCAGCGGCACTCAGGCTTCGTTCGAGCAGATGGGCGTCCCGCTCCACGACGTCTCCGCGATCTTCGCCGCGGCCGTCGAGCTGGGCGGCGGCATCCTGCTGATCGCCGGACTGCTCACCCCGATCGCGGGCATCCTGCTCTTCGTCGACATGCTCGGTGCCTTCTTCACGGTCCACTACGACCAGGGCGTGTTCGTCGGCCAGGGCGGTTACGAGCTAGTGGTCGCGCTCGGTGTGGGTTCCCTGCTGCTCGCCGCGACCGGCGCAGGCCGCATCAGTCTCGACGCGCTCGTCGGCGGTCGCTTCGGAGCGAAAGCCACGGTGTAGCGACATCACCGAACCGCAGGCGGGTGCGACGCGCGCCCGCCTGCGGTTGCAATTGGCTCCGAAGGCAAGCAACGTAAGCCTGCATGCTGGCCAATACTGATCGACCCGAGCAGGATTCCGGCCAACCAGACGACGGTGCACGCCCCGCCGGGCCACGCACCGACTACGTCGTGTTCGGTGTCACCACCGCCATCGTCGCCGCGATCCTGATCTGGGGCGTCGTCGCCCCCGACGGCTTCGACTCCGTCACCGGTTCGGTCCTGGACTCGCTGGTGACCAACATGGGGTGGCTGTTCATCCTCGCCGCTTCCGGTTTCGTGCTCTTCGCATTGTGGTTGGCGGTGAGCAAGTTCGGTCGCATCCCGCTCGGAAAGGACGGGGAGAAGCCGGAATTCAGCACCGTCAGCTGGATCGCCATGATGTTCAGTGCGGGCATGGGCATCGGGCTGATGTTCTTCGGCGTCGCCGAACCGCTGGCGCACTTCGTGACTCCGCCGCCGGGAACGAACGGCGGGGTCGGCACCGCGATGGCGACCACCATGTTCCACTGGAGCCTGCACCCGTGGTCCACCTATGCAGTGGTCGGGCTCGCGCTGGCCTACGGCACGTACCGGCGCGGCCGCAAGCAGCTGTTCAGTTCTGCGTTCATCGCGCTGCTCGGCAGGCGTGCCGAGGGCCCGATCGGCCGGGTGATCGACATTCTCGCCATCTTCGCGACCATGTTCGGCACCGCCGCCTCGCTCGGCCTCGGCGCGCTGCAGATCGGATCGGGGTTCGAGGTCACCGGCTGGCTGCAGGAGGCGGGCACCCTCCTGCTCGTCGTGATCGTCGCAGTCCTGACCCTCGCGTTCGTGGCCTCCGCGGTCTCCGGGGTGTCCAAGGGGATCCAGTGGCTCTCGAACATCAACATGGTGCTCGCGCTGGTCCTGGCCGTGTTCGTGTTCGTGCTCGGACCCACGGTGCTGATCCTCAACCTGGTCCCCACCACACTCGGCGCGTACGCCGGCCAGATTGCGGAGATGTCCGCGCGCAGCGCCGCGTCGAGCAATCCGGATACCGCCGAGTGGCTGTCCTCGTGGACCATCTTCTACTGGGCGTGGTGGATCTCGTGGACCCCGTTCGTCGGGATGTTCCTGGCCCGGATCAGCCGCGGCCGGACCATCCGTGAGTTCGTCGTCGGCGTGATCCTGGTGCCCAGCCTGGTGAGCCTGGTGTGGTTCACGGTGTTCGGCGGCGCGGCAATCGGGCAGCAGCGTGACGGCATCGACCTCGCCGGCCGCGGCAGCTCCGAGTCCCAGCTGTTCGGCATGCTCGACAACCTGCCGCTTGCCGGTCTGTCGACCGTTTTGGTGATGATCCTGGTCGCCATCTTCTTCGTCTCCGGTGCCGACGCCGCGTCGATCGTGATGGGCACCCTGTCCCAACGCGGCACCAGCCATCCCAGCCGTGCGGTGGTGGTGTTCTGGGGACTGCTCACCGGTGGGGTGGCCGTGCTGCTGCTGTGGACCGGCGGCAAGGACGCGCTCAACGGGCTGCAGACGATGACGATCATCGCGGCGGCGCCGTTCGTGCTGGTCATGATCGGGCTGTGCGTGTCCCTGTACCGGGACCTGTGCCACGACCCGATGATCCTGGCGCGCGAGCGGAAGCGACGGCTGGCGCTTCCGACTCAGAAGCGCTCGACCCGTCGGACCCGGTCAACGCCAGCTGGGTAGCCACAACTGCTGTTGCCACGCCTCCGGCGTGATCGGCAGCGCGGTGAGGATCGGCCACAACCAGACGAAGTTCGCGATCACCAGCCCGACGTACAGGCAGACCGCGAGCAGTCCGGTGCCCCGGCGTTCGGCCGCGTCCCGGGCCCGGCCGATGACCTCCCCGCACACCAGGGCCAGGCCCATGACCATGAACGGCGCCATCGCGACGGCGTAGAAGTAGTACATCTGCCGGTCCATGGTCGCGAACCAGGGCAGGAAGCCCGCACCGTAGCCGACGAGCACCGCGGCGTACCGCCAGTCCCGGCCGACCAGCGCGCGCCACAACGCCCAGCCCAGCATCGGTACCGCCAGCCACCACATGGCGGGCGTGCCGATCAGCATGACCGCCTTGACACAGGTGGACGCGCCGCAGCCGGTGACCTGGTCGCCCTCCGCGAAGTAGTAGAGCATCGGCCGCAGTCCCATCGGCCACGTCCACGGCTTCGACTCCCACGGATGGTGGTTGCCCGCCGAATTGGTCAGTCCGGCATGGAACTCGAGCACATTGCCGCTGTAGTACCAGAGTGAGCGAAGCGCCTCGGGGACGAAGGAGAAGGAGCCGCCGAAACCGACCTTCGACCCGACCGCGTGCCGGTCGACGCCGGTCTCCGAGGCGAACCAGGCCCAGTAGGTCGACAGGTACACGACGACCGGGACCAGCACCAGCGCGTACAGCGCGGGCCCCACATCGCGCAGACCCGCACCGATCCAGGGGCGGCGCACCCCGTACCGGCGCCGGGCCGCGACGTCGAAGGCGACGCTCATCAGGCCGAAGAACAGGATGAAATACAGGCCCGACCACTTGGTGCCGCAGGCGAGACCGAGCATCAGACCGGCGCCGAACCGCCACCAGCGCACGCCAAGGCGTGGCCCGTACGCGGTGTCGAGGATCCGGCCCTCGGCGTACACCCGGGCCATCCGTTCGAGCATCTGGTCGCGGTCGACGATCAGGCAGCCGAACGCGGCCACCACGAACAGCGCCATGAAGATGTCGAGCATCCCGATCCGGGAGGACACGAAAGTCATGCCGTCGGCGATGAGCAACACGCCCGCGATCGCGCCGACGAGGGTCGAACGAGTCATTCGGCGCACGATCCGCAGCACCAGCAGCACCAGCAGGGTGCCCGCGACCGCCGCGGAGAACCGCCAGCCCCAACCGTTGTAGCCGAAGATCGCCTCGCCCATCGCGATCATCTGCTTCCCGACCGGCGGATGCACGACGAGTCCGTAGCCCGGGTTGTCCTCGAGCCAGCCGTCGGTGAGCACCTGCCAGCCCTGGGGCGCGTAGTGCTTCTCGTCGAAGACCGGGGTGCCCGCGTCGGTGGGGTAGCCGAGCATCGCGAAACGGGTGATCGCGGCGATCGCCGTGACGAAGAGGGTCACCACCCAGCCGCGGAAGCGGTCGGTGGGTCCGGGGTCCGAGGCCGGCCTGGTCGGGCCGGGACTGAGCAGGGTAGGACGGTCGACGGGGGGCGTCGCACGCTCGTCCGTCAACTGGGTCACCCGTCGATCGTAGGCTGTCGGACATGAACGGTTGCCTGGTCCTTGCCGCGACGCCGATGGGGGAGGTCCGCGACGCCTCGGATCGGTTGCGGGAGGCGCTGGCCACCGCGGACGTCGTCGCCGCGGAGGACACCCGACGGACGAAGCACCTCGCCGCTGCGCTCGGCGTCACGATCACCGGGAAGGTGGTCAGCTTCTACGACCAGGTGGAGACGACCCGGCTGCCGGCACTGGTCGCCGACATCGAGGAGGGGCGGACGGTGCTGTTGGTCACCGACGCCGGTATGCCCTCGGTCAGCGATCCCGGTTACCGGCTCGTCGCGGCATGCGTGGCGAAGGACCTGCCGGTGACCTGCCTGCCCGGCCCGTCCGCGGTCACCACTGCGCTCGCGCTGTCGGGGCTGCCGGTCGAGCGGTTCTGCTTCGACGGGTTCCCGCCGCGCAAACAGGGCCAGCGGCGGTCGTGGTTGGAGGCGCTCCGGGCGGAGCCGCGGGCGTGCGTGTTCTTCGAGGCGCCGCACCGATTGGCAGACTGCCTGGCCGACGCGGTCGCCGTGCTCGGCGGGGAGCGCCGCGCTGCGGTGTGCCGGGAGCTGACCAAGACCTACGAAGAGGTGCGTCGCGGGACGCTCGCCGAGCTCGCGGAGTGGGCCGCAGAGGGCGTCCGGGGGGAGATCACGGTGGTGCTCGAGGGGGCCCGTCCAGTGGCCGCCGAGCCCGAGGATCTGGTCGGTGAGGTCGAGCGGCTGGTGGCCGACGGCGCACGGCTGAAAGATGCGTGCGCGATGGTCGCCACCGCGGGGGTGTCCAAGCGGGAGGTCTACGAAGCGGTGCTCGCGGCCCGCAAGGCGTAGGGGAATTCTCTCGGGCTCGGCTGTCAGTTCGGCGGGGCGGCCATCACCATGATCAAAGCGACGGAGGCGGCGACGACCAACGCGGCGGCGAGGGTCGGCGGGACCATCGATGCGATCTTGACTGCGAGTCTGTTCACGATTGCTCCCCGGATTTGGATCGGTGCGGCCTTGTGACTCCGCTGCCCGGCGGGAACTACCCCTCGAACTCCTAGTTCCCGCCGGCGCTGCGTCGTGGCGCCGGCCGTCCTGCGCCGAGGTCAACTCTGCTGGCCGACTCAAACCCAACCAATCGGTGTGCAGTGTCTTTCGGGTATCGTCCCAGTTCATCGCCGGTGAGGAACTTTTCCGCAGCGGAATTCCGCCGGGGTGAACGAGGAGTGATCGAGGATGACGGACAGCCGGCCAGGGGACTCGGAGGCAGATCCGCAGGTTCGGGAGCGGAGCCCTCGCAGCGACTCGGAGTTGGAGCCGAGCCTGCCGAGTGATCCGTCCACTCAGGCCCGACTGCTGTTTGCGGACCAGATGCGATTGCTGTTCGCGACTGCCGGCAGACCGGCGTTGAAAACGGTGGTGTCGGAATCCGCGGCCCTCGGTCGCGCGCTCGGCGCCGACAAGCAGGTCTCAGTGCAACGGCTCAGCGACTGGCGGTCGGGCAAGCGGGTGCCCGCGAGCTTCGACTCGGTCCGTCCGGTTCTCGTGGTTCTCATCCGTGCCGCGCAGGAACTGCACGGAGCCCAGCCGCCCGCACCCGGCCTCTACTCGGTCAAGCAGTGGCACGGGTGGTGGCGGGACGCGCGCGAGGGCGGCGCCGTCCGGGGTCGGCCCGAGTCGGTCAAGCCGGTCGCCGTCGCGGCACCGGTGTCCGGGGTGCGGCCGTATCGGGGACTCGAGCCTTATCGTGCCGAGGACGCGCGACTGTTCTTCGGTCGGAGCGCGAGTCTGCGCGGTCTGGTCGACGCGGTCATCGCCGCGCAGGGTCACGGGTTGGTCATCGTCACCGGGGCCTCCGGCGTCGGCAAGTCGTCGCTGGTTCAGGCGGGCCTGGTCCCTGATCTGGCCCGCAGGGACCCGGACGCGGAGACGGCGGCCTCCGCCAGCGTGGTGTTCACCCCGGGGCCCTGTCCGCTGGATTCGATCAGCGAGGCCCTGCCGGAACTCGCATCGGTCGTCGAGCGGCCGGATCGGGAGGGCGTGCGACGGGCGATGCGTGCAGCGTCGGAGCGGCTCGGGGCGCCGTCGCTCGTGATCGTCGTCGATCAGATCGAGGAGCTGTTCACACAGTGCGGTGAGCAGGACGAACGGGTGCGCTTCCTGGCGGTCCTCGCGTACGCCGCGTCTGCTCTCGGTTCCGGTGAGACACCCGATGCGGCGCCGTCGGTCGTTGCGACCATGCGTTCGGACTTCTACGAGCAGGCACTGTCGTATCCGGTGCTCGCCGAGGCGCTCGAGCGTCGCAGCAAGGCGATCGCGCCGCTGACTCGTGCCGAGATGGTGGACGTGATCACCCGTCCCGCACAGCTGATCGGGTTCAAGCTCGAGGCGGGCCTGGTCGATCTGATCCTGCACGACCTGGGCGTGCTGACGTCGTCGGAGGGCAGCGGCACGGTGCTGCCTCTGCTGTCGCATCTGCTGGACACGATGTGGGAACGGCGCCGCGGTGGGGCGCTGACTGTTGCGAGCTACCGCTCCACCGGAGGCGTGCGCGGGTCGGTGGCCGCGACGGCGGAACGAACCTGGGAGGACCTCGACGAGCACGGTCGGGTGCTGGCGCGGTCGATCATGGTGCACCTGGTGTACGTCACTCACACGGGCACCGACGTGAAGATTCGGCGGACCCTGCCGCAGCTGCTGGCATTCGCCGGTGACGACACCGTCGCCGGGCAGCAGGTGGTCGACCAGTTCATCGCGGCCCGGGTCCTCGTCGCGGACACCGAGAGTGTCGAGCTCATCCACGACGCAGTGATCGAGGCGTGGCCCCGGCTCAAGTCCTGGATCCAGGAGGACCGGTCCTACTCGGCGCTGCGCCAGCAGATCGAGGAGGACGCCGCGCGCTGGGAACAGTCGGAGCGGGACAGCAGCCTGCTCTATCAGCGTGCCCGTCTCGACATGGTCGCCGAACATGACGCATCCCGGGTCGCGGCCGAGGGGCTCGGCGTCGCCCGGGTCTCGTCGTCGTTGACCCCGGGGGCGTCGGAGTTCCTTGCCTCCTCCACGCAGCACGTGCGCCGCAACACCTGGGTGCAGCGGGCGGTGATGGCCGGGCTGGTGGTGTCGACGGTCATCGCGCTGGTCGCGGTGTCGATGGCATGGACCGCGAAGAGCCGGGCCGAGTCCGAACGCAGCGCCGCGCAGTTCCGTCAGGTGGTGGCCCTGGCGGACTCGATGCGTGAGACCGACCCGACGACGGCCGCGCGACTGTCGCTGGCCGCCTGGCAGATGCGGCCGGGCGACGACTCCGCTTATTCGGGCCTCATCGCAACGGAGTCGACGCCGGTCGGCCGCGCGTTGAGCGGGCATCAGGGCCCGGTGTACGGGGTGGCGGTGACCGCCGACGGCACCACGATGGCGTCGGCGAGCGACGATCGGACGGTCCGGCTGTGGGACCTGACCGACCGCTCGGACCCGCGACCGATCGGGATCCCGCTCGGCGGGTCCGCGAAGTACATGGCGTCGGTGTCGTTCACCCCCGACGGCAACATCCTGGCCGCGGGTAGCGGCGACGGAACCGTGTTCATCTGGGACATCACCGACCGTTCCGCACCGAAACCGCTGCTCGAGGCGGCCCGTGCCGGGTCCCGGGCGGTCCACAACATCCGGTTCAGTCCGGACGGGCGGACTCTGGCCGTGCCGAACGACGACGGCACGGTGATGCTGTTCGACACGTCCAACCCGTCGTCCGGGGAATTCCCGAAGACCGTGCTCAGCGCCCATGCCGGCGCGGTTCGGACTGTCTCGTTCCGGGCCGATTCCGCGGTACTGGCGACGGCCAGCGACGATCGCACGGTGCGGCTGTGGAGCATGGCAAAGCCCGGCACGCCGACCCCGCTGCCGTCGGTGCTCGACGGGTTCGGTGACGTGGTCCACTCGGTCGCGTTCTCGCCGGACGGCCGAACGCTCGCCGCCAGCAGCGACGACGGTGTCCTCCGACTGTTCGACGCGACCGACGTGGTCGCGGTGCGCCCGATCGGGGTCCCCGTCCAGGCGCACACCGGCGGTATCTGGACCATCTCGTTCTCGCCGGACGGGGCGACGCTCGTCAGCGCGTCCTGGGACGGGATCGTCAAGCGATGGGCGGTGGACCCGGCCCGTGGCAGCCTGCGTGAACTGAGGCCGGCGTTGACCGGCAACGGCGGTGGCGTCCCCGCCGTGGCCCTGGTCTCCGACGGTGAGACGATCGTGACCGGCGGCCAGGACTCGATGGTCCGGGTGTGGACTCTGCCGCGGACGGCGCTGGCGGTCTCCGAGTCCGCGCTGACGCTGCCGTCGATGTCGCAAGACGGCGGAATCATGGCCACCGGCGGATACGACTCGGTGATCCGGCTGTGGACACTGGTCGGCGGCGGCCGGTTGTCGCTGGCCAGCGCGACCGCGTTGCCGCGGCCCTTCGGCGGCGCGCACGTGGTGGCGCTGTCGCCGAACGGTGAGCTGATGGCGACTGCGCCCACCAACGGGGGGCAGGTGCAGGTGTGGGACGTGCGCGACCGCGAGCACCCCCGCGCGTTGGGCGAGCCGATCCTGACCCGCACGCGGTTCACCTGGGAGCTGGCGTTCAGCCCGGACGGTTCGACCCTCGCCGTCGGCGACGACGACACCAGCGTTCGGCTGTGGAACCTGGCGGATCCGCAGCGGCCGGTGCCGTGGGGTGACGCGCTGAGCGGGCCCAGCAATCTGGTCCGGACCGTCGCATTCAGCCCGGACGGGACGAATCTGGTGGCGGCGGATGCGGACGGCGGGGTGCACGCCTGGGACGTGCGCGATCGTGCCCACCCGAGTTCGGTGGAGGTCACGACGGACGGTCGTCGCAGTGGGATCAACTCGCTCTCCTTCAGCCCGGACGGGAAGACGATGGTGGCCGGGGACGACGACCAGTCGGTTCAGGTGTGGGACAGGAGTTCGGACGGCACGCTCGTGGTCAGGGATGCGGCGCTGCGCGGCCACACCGGCACGGTGTACTCGGTGTCGTTCGACCCGGACGGCCGGCACGTGGTCAGCGGCAGTGACGACGGCACGGTACGACTGTGGGACGTGTCGGATGCCGGCGCGATGCGGGAGGTGGGTGGTCCGATCACCACTGCGGGCACAGGCCGCTGGCAGGTGGCGTTCCGGCCGGGGACGGAGACCGTCTTCGCGGGAGACGGTGACGGAGTCCTGCGGGCATGGCGACTGGACGAGCAGTCCATCGTCGACCGGATCTGCTCGTCCACCGCGGAGTTGTCGCCGCAGCGGTGGACGGACTTCGAGCTGTCCGGATCCGCACGGGGTGAGTGTGGGGCCGAATGATGTCGCGTGGCGGCGGGTTCGGATCAGGGTGGTGCGATCGGTAGGCCGAGCGAGAGGATGCTCGAGGCCTTGTCGAGGCATTCCTGCCACTCCGCATCCGGGTCGGAGTCGATGGTGATGCCCCCGCCGACGCCGAGCCTCGCCCCGCCGTCTGGATCGAACTCGACCGTGCGGATCGCCACGTTCAGTTCGGTTCCCGCCTGAGGGGTGGTGAAACCGACTGTCCCGCAATACACCCCTCGCGAGCTCTCCTCCCACCGGGACAGCAGCTGCCGGGCCCGGTGTTTCGGGCAGCCGGTGACCGATGCCGGTGGGAAGCTCGCGTCGAGCAGGTCGGCCGTGGTGGTCCCGGTCGGCACGGTGGCGGCAACGGTCGAGACCAGGTGCCAGACGCCGGGCGCGGGGTAGACGCCGAGCAGGTCGGTCACCGTCACCGAACCGGGGCGGGCCAGCCGGCCGAGGTCGTTGCGGACCAGGTCGACGATCATCACGTTCTCGGCGACGTCCTTGGTGGAGGCGCGAAGCAGGTCCGGGTCGCCCGCGATGGGGAGGGTGCCCTTGATCGGGCTCGAGGTGACCCGGTCTCCGTGCCGGGCGAGGTAGAGCTCCGGCGACAGCGAGGCCACCGCGCCCCACTCGCCTGCCACGAATGCGGCGCGTGCGGGCCCGGTCGCCTCCACCGCGTCCGCGAAGAAGTCCAGCGGATCGCCCTGTGCCCGGCCGCGGAAATGCGTGCACACACATGCCTGGTACACCTCGCCCTCGCGAATGGCCTCGAGGCATTGCTCGACCCCGCGACGGTGTGCGGCCCGGTCGGGTGGGGTCCAGTCGATGTGCCAGCTCCGAGGATCGGCTCGAGGGCGGGCCACGGCGGCCGACCAGTGTGGGGGGCAACGCTTCTCGGTGAGCGACTCGTACCACCAGCAGCCGTCCGTGTCCTGCCGCAGGACGCTGTCCGTCCAGCCCCCCGCGGATTCGGGCAGGGTGGGTGCAGGTGCGGCGGCGACGCGATCCGGGTAGGAGCGGTAGCCGATCCACCCGCCGCCGATCACCGGGCCACCGGAGTCGGGGGACCGACCGGTCACGTCGAAGGCGTGTGTCGGCTGGACCGGCGTGGCACGTACGGTCGGCGCGAGTATCGCGCGGGACCCGAACCAGTCGCCGATCAGGGCGGCGGGCGGTGCCTCGTGACGCTCGGCGGCGAGGCGCCCGAGTGCACGCAACACCTCGGCCGGGGTGCCGCCCTCTCCGATCCGCTCGATCCGCATCGGACAAGACTTTCACGAGCTCGCCCGCCACCCGAATCGTGTCCATTCCTCACCCCGCGATTGCGGAACCGTCCGAGGCCAACGTCGCCGCGTCGGCCGCGCTACGCCCGGCGTGCCATCCCCCGGCGTCGACCGCCGAACAGGTCATCTCGCGCATGGGGCCGAACAGCCGCGCGACCTCCGCCTGCACTGCCTCCGCGCGATTGGCGAGGATCGGCAGCAGGTCGCGGTACTCGACCTCCGACTCGACCACCGCCTGCGCGGTCGCCGCCTTGCCGGCCTCGGTCAGTCGCTGACCGATGCGGACGGCGAAGCCGAACAGGAATGCCTTGCGGAAAGGCGTGGAGCGAGAGCCCTTCTCACCCTCGGTCCGCATGGCGCGGGTGGCTTGGACGAGCAGCGAGGTGAACAACATCTCGACCTGTTCGAGGTCCACCGGAGACCCGACCACCGTCGCGATGCCGAGCTGTGCGGTGAAGGCGGTCTGCACCTGGTTGGCATCGCCGATCGAGGTGAGCAGCAGGACCTTCTGCTTCACGTACGGGTTGTCGAGGTGTATTCGCTTGCTGTGCACAACCACCCGGGAGCCGGGGGTAGCGGCCTCGAGCAGCGCCGCGCCGATCGCATATCGCGTCATCAGTTCCTGTGCCTTGGCGGTGAGGGTTTCCGCCTCCTCGGTGTATTCGGTGCTCTCGGCTTTCGCCAGCAGTCCCCGGATCTTGTTCAGCACCTTCGGATCCGCGGCGGTCGCCGAGGCGTGTGGATCCTCGGCGCGCCGGGTCGGCCACGCGGACGGCGGTGGGCACAGAACGTGCCAGCGCGGCAGTCGTCGCCACAGGAAGGTGAGTGATGCGCACTCGGCCGCGCCGATCTCCGCCGGATCGTTCCTCTCGGGGTGGACGTCGGCGATGGTCCGGAGCTGATCGAGCCAGCCCTGCGGCGCCCGCGACCACGCCCCGCTCAGATCCGCCTCGTGCAGCACTGTCACCGCGGCGCATCGGACCGCAGTGGCGTCGAGCGCGCGGCTCGCGACGTGTACCAGGTCGGCGGGTTGCCACCCGCGCTCGTAGGCGGCGGCCAGCGCGCCGATCAGCGCGTGCCACTGCTCGTCGGATGATTCAGGCTGTCGAATATGCGTTCGAATGCTCCCCATGGTGACAGTGTGCACCCGGGGTCCGACAAGTAACGTTCGGGCAGGTGAGAAGCCGTTTCGGGGCTACTTCCCGGGGCGGATCGGGCGGGCTCCGGGTGTGAGTGCGGCGTCGTCGGCGGACGCGCGGCCCGCGTACCAGCCGTGGGCGTCCACCGAGCGGGCTCGTGACTTGCGGGTGCCGGGGAACAGTCGGGTGAATTCCGAGTCCACCGCCGCCGATGCGCCGGCGAGGATCGGCAGCAGGGTGTTCAGCGGGACCGACTCGTCGGCGGCGGCGTCCTCGGTGGCCTTGGCGTCAGCCTCGCGAAGTCGTTGACCGATCCGGGAGGCGAATCCGGCGAGGAACGCCTTGCGGAACGGCGTGGTGCGCGAGCCGCTGCGACCCTCCGCGGCGCTGGACTGCATCGACCGGGTGGCCTGCACGAGCAGGGAGGTGAACAGCATGTCGACCTGCTGCAGGTCGATCGCGGTGCCGACGGCGGTGGCGATCGCGACGTCGGCGGCCCAGACGGTGCGCACCCGATTCGCCTCGCCGATCGCGGTCAGCAGATGCACCTTCTCTGTCAGGTACGGGTTGTCGAGGTGAAAGCGCCTGCTGTGCACCGCCGTTCGTCCCGCTGCCGAGCGCGAACGCACCAGCGCGGAGGTGATCGCGTAGCGCGTCATCAACTCCTGGGCCTTCGCCGTGAAGGTCTCGGCCTCGTGCTCGAACTCGGTGCGTTCGGCCTTGGCGAGCAGGCCACGGATACGGCCGAGCACCTTCGGATCGGCATCACCGGCGGGTTCCGACGTCGGCGCGTCGGCGCGGTGGGCGGGCCATTCCTCGGGCAGCGGCAGCAGAATCGTCGTGCCCGGCAGCCGATTCCACTCCGTGGCCAGTTCGGTCATCTGGTAGCCCAGGAAGCCGGACCGGCCCGCGACGAGGGCGCCCGCGAGATGGTCACCCCGCGGATCGTCGACCGGTACGCCGTCCGCGAGCCGGGCCTGATCCGGGTACTGGTCGGCGACCTCCCGGAGCTGGTCCGACCAGGCCGTCGGGGCTCGGTCCGCCGCGCGGCACTGTCGGGCCTGGTAGAGCACGGCGGTCGCGGCCAGGGCCGGCGGACACTCACCCTCGCGCCTGGTCAGATGCAGCAGGTCCGCGGGTTGCCAGCCACGCTCGTACGCGGCCGCGACCGCCCCGACGAGCGCCCCGGCCTCAGCGGACGGGCGCCCGTCGTCGAATGTGCCGCGCCCCGACATGTCAGGCGGTTTCGGGCTCCACGTACCGCGGGAACACCGGCGACGGCGCGGGCAGCGGGCTGCCCGCCACGATCCGCTCGCCCAGGTGCGCGAAGTCGCGGGCGCCCTCGGACTGTCCGAGCAGGTCGAGGATCTTCGACGCGGAGTCGGGCATCACGGGCTGGACCAGGATTCCGACGATTCGCACCACCTCGAGGGTGACGTACAGGACCGTCGCCATCCGGGCGGGGTCGGTCTTGCGCAGCACCCACGGTTCCTGCTGCGAGAAGTAGCGGTTGGTCTCGCCGAGCACGTGCCAGATCGCCTCGAGGGCGTGGTGCAGCGCCTGCACGTCGAACTCGGCGCGGCACTTCTCGAGCAGCGCGTCGGCCTGCGCGAGCAGGGCCCGGTCGTCGTCCGTGAGCTCGCCCGGCGTCGGCACCACGGCGTCGCAGTTCTTGGCGACCATGGTGAGCGACCGCTGTGCGAGGTTGCCCAGCTCGTTGGACAGGTCGGCGTTCATCCGGGTGACGATCGCCTCGTGGCTGTAGTTGCCGTCCTGGCCGTAGGAGATCTCCCGCAGCAGGAAGAAGCGCAGCGCGTCGAGGCCGTACTGCTCGACCATTTCGAGAGGGTCGACGACGTTGCCGAGTGACTTCGACATCTTCTCGCCCTTGTTGTAGAGGAATCCGTGCACGAAGACGCGCTTGGGGATCTCCAGGCCGGCCGACATCAGGAAGGCGGGCCAGTACACCGTGTGGAAGCGGCTGATGTCCTTGCCGATGATGTGCAGGTCGGCGGGCCAGTTCCGGGTGAACGCCTCCGAGTCGGTGTTCGGGTAGCCGACGCCGGTGAGGTAATTGGCCAGCGCGTCGACCCAGACGTACATCACGTGCGACGGGTCGCCGGGAACGGGCACACCCCAATCGAAGGTCGTGCGCGAGACCGACAGGTCCTTGAGTCCGCCGGAGACGAAGCTGACGATCTCGTTGCGCCGGGTGGACGGGGCGATGAACTCGGGGTGCGACTCGTAGAGCGCGAGCAGCTTGTCCTGGTACGCGGACAGTCGGAAGAAGTAGGTGGACTCCTCGGTCCACTCCACCTCGGTCTTCGTGTCCGTCGAGATCCGGTTGCCGTCCTCGAGCAGTGTGGTCTCGGACTCGGTGTAGTACGCCTCGTCGCGCACCGAGTACCAGCCCGCGTAGGTGTCGAGGTAGATGTCGCCGGCCGCAACCATCCGCTCCCAGATCGCCTGGCAGGCGAGCTCGTGATCGGTGTCCGTGGTGCGGATGAACCGGTCGTACGAGATGCCGAGCACCTTGTCCATCGCCTGGAAGACGTCGGAGTTCCGCGCCGCGAGTTCGCGGACGTCGATGCCCTCCTTGGCGGCGGTCTGCTGCATCTTCAGACCGTGCTCGTCGGTGCCCGTCATGAAGAACACGTCGAAGCCGTCGAGCCGCTTGAAGCGGGCGAGCGCATCGGAGGAGATGTACTCGTAGGCGTGTCCGATGTGCGGGGCGCCGTTCGGGTACGCGATCGCGGTCGTCAGATAGAACGGGGTCCGGGGGGCGGGAGCGGGCGAAGTCATGGTGGGCCTACTCTAACTGCGCCGCGCACGGCGGTGGCGCGCAGATCTGCCCGCGCACGCCCTCACCCGCGAGTACGCGGGGGGATCGTGATCGTGCCGTAGTCCAGCTCACCGTGACTGAACGTCGGGACGACCGGCCACTGCCGCTTCCAATTCGCGCACTCCGAAGACGGGATGACCTGCAGCCAGCGAGGATCGCGCTTCGAGGGCGACGCCATCGTCTTCTCCTTGACCATCGAGTCGTACTGGTCGAGGGAGTCCTCGAGGGTGTTTCCGTTCAGGACCACCTCGCGGCCGTAGAAGCGGGCCTGCTGCCGCACCCCGGGGATCCTCGAGTGCTCCGGCTGCCAGCTGTCGGGGGCCATGCCGTTCTCCGACGAGACCCACACCCCGTCGGGGGTGTTCACGCAGAGCGAGTGGTTGCCGTCGGTGTGACCCGGCGTCCACAGCAGACTGACACCGACGCCCAGTTCGACGTCACCGTCGAAGACCTCGAGCCGTTCGGCGGGCACACCGTCCATACCGCCGTCGACGTACCAGGCCCATTGCATCGGGTGCATCGACTCGAAGGTGCCGAGTTCCTTGCGGTGCACGAGCAGCCTGGCGTTCGGGAACAGTGCGTCGCGGGGTCGGGTCTCGCCTTCGATCACCGCGGTGCTGCCCATGATCATCCGCACGTCCTGCACATGCAGATGGTCGAAGCTGAGGTAGTCGACGTCCTCGTTGCGCAGCCCGAGGCGCGGCAGCACCTGCTCCGGGTCGTTGTAGTACTTGACGAAGAGCGACTCCGCCCGGAGCTTGCGCGACAACTTCTGCAGCTTGGCGTAGAACGGCGCCTCCGCGGAGCCGGCCGCGACGGTGGGCTCCCAGACCAGGGTCTTGAGTTCGCCGTCGAAACCGTCGAACTGGATGACGAACATCCGGTTGATGATCGAGATCATCGGGTTGGCGTTGACGGAGTATCCCTGGAAGGCGAACCGGGCCGGGTACGGCGCGGCGGCGATGTCGACACTCTTGATCGCCCGCACCTGTCCCTGTGTCAGGAAGCGTTCTCGGTAGCGCAGGGCGGCGTCGCGGACGGCCTCGAGCCGTGCGCCGCGCGGCCAGACGTCGTGGACGCCGTCGAACTCGGGGATCGGGCGGACAGCCGTGGTGGGGGGATCGGTTCTGGTCATTTGTCGTTTCCTGACGGATCGGTGTCGGTGGAGGTGTCGGTGCCGAGGACGCGGCGTTCGTAGTCGGTCCGTGCGGTCGTGTCCCGGACGGCTTCGACCTGGTCCGGCACCATCGCGCGGAAGACCAGGTCGCGGACCGGTCGAGGCAGGACGTTCACCGCGCGGACCAGCGGTCCGAGGTAGCCGGGCACGGTCACCTCGAACCGTGGGCGCTCGATGACGGCGACGACGGCCCGGGCGACGTCCTCCGGCTGGAGCATCGCTGCGGCCCCGGTGGCGGTGCCGACGGCGAGCTCGGTGTTCACGACCGCCGGCATGACCACCGACAGGTGCACCCCGCTGCGTCGCAGTTCGGCCCGGACGCCGGTGAGGTAGCCGAGCACTGCGTGCTTGGTCGCTGCGTAGGTCGACTCGCCCGGCGGTGAGAGCTTCGACGCCGCGGACGCGACGGTGACGATGTGCCCGGCGCCGCGCTCGCGCATGGCGGGCGCGGCGAGGGTCACGCCGTTGACGACCCCGTGCACGTTGACGTCGAACTGGCGACGGCGGGCCGACTCGGGTTCGGCGTCGAACGGGCCGACCCACATCACGCCGGCGTTGTTGACCAGCACGTCGAGCGGGCCCCACAGCGCCTCGACCGCGCGGAGGAAGGCGGCGAAGGAGTCCCGGTCGGCGACGTCGAGGTCGAAACCCTGTGCGGTGCCGGTCATTTCGGCGGCGGTGCGGCGCGCGCCGGCGCCGTCCCGGTCGCCGATGGCCACCCGCGCCCCGGCCTGGGTGAGCTGGGAGGCGATCTCGCGGCCGATTCCCCGGGCGCCGCCGGTCACCGCGACGACGCGTCCGGTCAGTGGTGTCACTGTCATGTCGGTCTCGCTCCTCGTGTCGGCCGGATCGCACTGATGTGACATGGCGTCATGTCAGATGAGACTACCCTCGAATGCGGGGATGGGGGAAGGTACGAGGATGACTCTCGCTCGCGGCGCCGGCCGCAGGTACTCGGGGCTCGATGCCGGGCAGCGCGCGGTCGCCCGACGCACTGCGATCCTGGCTGCGGCGCTCGAACTCTTCGGCGCGAAGGGCTACGCCGCGACCTCCGTCAAGCAGATCTGCGCGGAGGCGGAGCTGACCGAGCGGTACTTCTACGAGTCGTTCAAGGACCGGCATGCCTGCCTGGTCGCCCTGTATGCCGAGGTAGTCGACACCGTCAGGGGAGCGACCACCGGCGCACTCGAGTCCGCAGGTCCGTCGCCGCGGGCGATGGCCGACGCCGGGCTGGCGGCCTTCGTCGAATGCCTCACCGAGGACGCTCGCCGCGCGCGCATCGTGCTGATCGAGGTGGTCGGTGTGTCGGCCGAGCTGGAGGAGGCCCGGTTGGGAGTGCTCCGCGAGTTCGCCGAACTCGTGACGGCGGTGTGGCTGCCGGAACTGCGACCGGACGTGTCTGCCGAGTTCGCGTCGCTGACGGCCGTCGCGCTGGTGGGGGCGGTCAACCACCTGCTGGTCGATTGGCTGCTGGGCGGTCGTCGTCAGCGCGTCGAGACGCTCGTCGAGGTGTGTGCGACGTTGTTCGAAGCGGCGCAGGACAGGCTGAGTCGATCTTGAGGATCTGACACGCATGCTTGTCAGATCGGTGTCGGAGGGGCATCGTGTTGCCCATGCCACCACTCGCCGAGCCGACCGCCACGACCCCGTCGCGGGCCAGCCGCATCGTCGCCGCCGTCATGTACGTCACGATCCGCCAGTTCGGCGCGGTGCTGTCGCCCACCCGACTCGGTGCCCGGGTCGGGCGACTGGGGATGCAGGTGTTGCGCCTGGTCATGCCGTCATGGGGGGTGTTCCACGTTCGGGTCCGCGAGAGCGGCGTCGAGGGCGAGTGGGTCGGCGCGGTGCCGGAGCCGGGTACGCGCGTCGTCTACTACCTGCACGGCAGCGCCTACTTCTCCTGTTCGCCCGGCACACACAGAGGGCTGATCGACAGGGTCGGGCAGGCGTGTGGACGGCCGGTGTTCGCGCTGCGGTACCGCCTCGCGCCTGAGCACCCGTTCCCGGCCGCCCACGACGACGCGCTCGCCGGGTACCGCTGGTTGCTCGGCCGCGGCCACCGGCCGGAGGACATCGTCGTCGCCGGTGACTCGGCGGGCGGTCACCTCGCGCTCGGGCTCGCGGGGGAGCTGGTCCGTCGGGGTCTGCCACAGCCGGCCGCTCTGGTGCTGTTCTCGCCCGTCGTCGACCCCACCATGACGCTGGCCGCGACCCGCGAGCCGGCCGTGCGTGATCCGTACGCGAAGGCCGCCACGGGTCGCCGACTGATCGGCATGTACCTCGCCGACGCCGACCCGGCCGACCCCAGACTGGATGTCGCGTCCGGGGCAGGTCCGGCGCTGGCGCCGATGCTGGTCCACGTCGGCGGGCGAGAGGTCCTGCAGGCCGACGCCGAGCACCTCGCCGCGGCGTCTCTCGCGGCGGGTGGGCGATGCGAGCTGCGGGTCTGGCCCGGCCAGGTGCACGTGTTCCAGGCCGGCTATCTCGCGGTGCCCGAGGCCGTCGACGCACTCGCTCAGGTCACGCGCTTCGTCGACGAGGTGGACGCGCAGCGGGTCTGACCGAGGGTGGTGCGGCCGCGGCCCGCGGCGCCGTCGACAATGTCCGCATGAGCAAAGATCGTCCGGCCCCGGACCTGCCCGAGCCGCTCGCGCCGCTGATCGACGCGCATACCCACCTCGACGCCTGCGGCGCGAGCGACGCCGAGTCGGTGGCCGACATCCTCGACCGCGCCTCGAAGGTGGGCGTCGGCCGGGTCGTCACCGTCGCCGACGACCTGGCGGCCGCGCGGTTCGCGGTCGACGCCGCGCACTGGGACCCGAGGGTGTACGCGGCGGTGGCGATCCACCCGACTCGCGCCAACGTCCTCGACGAGGCGACCAAGGCGGAGATCGAGCGGCTCGCGGCCGACCCTCGGACCGTCGCGGTCGGCGAGACCGGCCTCGACTACTACTGGCCCGGCAAGCTGGACGGCTGCGCAGGGATCGAGGAGCAGGTCGAGGGCTTCCGCTGGCACATCGACCTGGCCAAGCGGCTGCGCAAGCCGCTGATGATCCACAACCGCGAGGCCGACCACGACCTGCTGACCGTGCTGCTCGACGAGGGCGCTCCGGAGACGGTGATCTTCCATTGCTTCTCGTCGGACGCGACGATGGCGCTGGCGTGCGTCGAGGCGGGCTACGTGCTCAGCTTCTCCGGGACCGTCAGCTTCCGCAACGCCCGCGAGCTGCACGAGGCGGCGAAACTGGTGCCCGACGACCAGCTGCTGGTCGAGACCGACGCGCCGTTCCTGACTCCGCACCCGTTCCGGGGCGCTCCGAACGAGCCGTACTGCCTGCCGTACACGGTCCGGTCGCTGGCGCGCACGCGTGGCCAGGATCCCCTCGAACTGGCCGCCGCCGCCACCGCGACTGCGGAGCGGGTCTACGGAATCTGACGGCGACGGCAGTCCGAGGGGTCTCAGGGCGCGGTGGTCAGAGGCGGACCACGTCGAGTCCGCCGTCCTGGAACCGCGCCCGCAGCCGCTTCTTGTCGAACTTGCCGACGCTGGTCTTGGGCACCTCCTCGATCAGCGCCCAGTTCTCCGGCAGCTGCCACTTGGCGACCTTGTCCGCCAGGAAGTCGCGCAGGTCCGCGACGGACGTCCCGCTACCCTCGCGCAGCACGACCGCGACCAGTGGCCGCTCGTCCCACTTCTCGTCCGGCACGCCGATCACCGCGGCCTCGGCGACCGACGGGTGGCCCATCACGGCGTTCTCCAGGTCGACCGAGGAGATCCACTCGCCGCCGGACTTGATGATGTCCTTGGAGCGGTCGGTCAGGGTGAGGTAGCCGTCGGCGGTGATGCTGCCGACGTCGCCGGTGCGCAGCCATCCGCCGTCGAACTTGTCGGCGTCGTCCACGCCGTAGTACGAGCCGGTGATCCACGGTCCGCGGACCTCGAGCTCGCCGATGCCGGTGCCGTCGTGCGGGACCACTGCGCCCTCGTCGTCGACCAGGCGGGCCTGGACCGACGCGGGGAAGCGGCCCTGGGTGAAGCGGTAGGCCCAGCGCTCGTCGCCGGTGGCGTCGGCGGGCGGTCGCGCGACGGACCCGAGTGGCGAGGTCTCGGTCATGCCCCAGGCGTGCAGCACCGTCACCTGGTGCTCGTCCTCGAATGCCCGCATCAGCGACGGCGGCACCGCGGACCCGCCGATCAGCACCTCCTTCATGCTGGAGATGTCCTGCGGATGCTGTTCGAGATGGAGGTGCAGGCCCTGCCAGATGGTGGGGACGGCCGCAGCCATCGTCGGCTTCTCGGAGGCGATGATCTCGGCGAGCGGGCCGGGCTGGAGGAACCGGTCCGGCATGATCAGGGTCGCGCCGATCATGAAGGCGGCGTAGGGCAGTCCCCACGACATCGCGTGGAACTGCGGCACGACCGCGAGGGCGCGATCGCCCTGGCGCAGGTTCGGGCCGTCGCTCATGCACACCTGCATGGAGTGCAGGTAGATCGAACGGTGCGAGTACACAACACCTTTCGGGTCCCCGGTGGTCCCGGAGGTGTAGCACATCGCGGCCGCGCTGCGCTCGTCCACCTCTGGCCAGTCGAACTCCTGCGGTTGTCCCGCCAGCAGGTCCTCGTAGCTGTGCACCTGTACGCCCGCCGGCGCCTGCAGACCCGCGGTGTCCTTGCCCGTGACGATGACGTGCTTGACCGTCGTCAGCTGCGGCAGTTGGGGGGCCAGCAGCGGGATCAGCGTCGGGTCGACGATGACGACGTGGTCCTCGGCATGGTTGGCGACGTGGACCAGCTGCTCGGGGAACAGTCGGATGTTCAGGGTGTGCAGGACGGCGCCCATCGCCGGCACGGCCAGGTACACCTCGAGGTGTTCGGCGTTGTTCCACATGAAGGTCGCCACTCGCTGGTCGCCGGTGACACCCAGCCCGCGCAGGGCGTGCGCCAGTGCGGCCGTGCGACGGCCGACATCGGCGTAGCTCTCGCGCCGCGGCCCCTGGTCGGTCCAGGTGACCACCTCCGCGGCGCCGTGCACGCTGGCGCCGTGGCGCAGGATCTGCGCGATCGACAGTGGGGCGTCTTGCATCGTGCTCAGCATGGCAACTCCTGGTTCGTGCGTGGCCGGCCCGTGATCGGGCCCGGCTCGCCGGTGTGGTCCGAGTCACATGCTATTGACATCCTCCCGGCCGTGAACGGCCGGGAGTCCTACGCGTCGCAGCATCACGCTGCATCCGTTCGGTGGGTTCCTGGTTCAATGCTGACCGCCCCGGCAAGCCGGAGTCTGACATCTGCTCCACAAGCATTTAATGACTCGGCCAGCCCGGCCGCGTCGGCAATGTTCACTCCCGCGTTGTAGTCCCGATCCAGGTGCGCCCCGCACGGACACACCCATTCCCGAACCGACAACGATTTCTTGTCCCCAACCGACCCGCAGATTGAGCAGGTGCGGGTCGACGGGAACAAACGGTCGACCTTGACGACCGTCTGCCCGTACCTGACGGATTTCTCCTCGAGCAGCCGGACGAGGGTGCTCCATCCGGCGTCGTGCACAGACTTCGCCAAACGGGTTCGTGCGAGCCCGGCGATGGCGAGGTCCTCGACCGCGATCACTTGGTTGTCGTGAACGAGCCGGTGCGCGAGTTTGTGGTGCTGGTCGAGCCGAGTTTCCCTCACTTTCCGGTGCAAGACCGCCACCCGGCGGCGGGCCTTGCCCCGGTTCTTCGAGCCCTTCTCCTTGCGGGCCAACGCCTTCTGCCCGCAGGCGAGACGACGTTCCGCTCCCCGCAGGTGGCGGGGTGCGCGGATCTTCTCCCGGGTTCCGTCCGAGCGGACGATCGCCGCCAGATCCGTCAGGCCCAAGTCGATACCGGCGACCGTCGTAGACGGGGGCAGTGGCGTCGCGGAGGTTTCGACGACGAACGAGACGTAGTACCGGCCATCGGCCTCCCGGACGACGGTGGCCGAGGACGGCGCGGACGGCAGTCCGCGGGACCACGCCAGCTCGACGTCACCGATCTTCGCCAACCGCACACCCCGGCCGGTGACTGTGAACCCGTTGCGGGTCAGCCGGATCGACTGCCTGTTGCCCTTGCGGGACCGGAACCTCGGTGCCCCGACCCGCTGGCCCTTCCTCCTTCCCGAGAGACTGTCGAAGAAGTTTCGGTACGCGCGGCGGGCGTCCTGACATGCCTGCACCAGCGCCACCGACGCCACCTCACCCAACCATGCCCGTTCGGGTGTGCTCTTCGCCGCCGTGACCACCAGGCGTTGCACCTCGGTGTCCGTCATCTTCACCCCAGCAGCACGGGCGTCCTGCCGGACCCTGAGCGCGTCGTTGAACACCACCCGAACGCCCGGGCCAGCATCTGCTGCTGACCGCCGGTCGGGTAGGCACGGTACCGGTAGCGAACGATCATGAATCACACACTCCCACCACGGTCCGACATCCGCGGCACACCACCACCGGATTGGCTATCCCGGGCCGTGGACGACAGGGCTTGCGCCGAATGATCCCGGTCACGGCGTCCCGCCCCGTCGCGGGCGGTCACAGCACCTTGCGCAGGAAGTCCTGGGTGCGCTCGTGCTGCGGGTTCCCGAACAGTTCGGCGGGCGTTCCCTCCTCGACGATGTAGCCGTCGGCCATGAAGATCACCCGGTCCGAGACCTCGCGCGCGAAGCCCATCTCGTGCGTCACGACGACCATCGTCATGCCCTCGGCGGCGAGGTCGCGCAGCACCTGGAGCACCTCGCCGACCATCTCCGGGTCCAGCGCGCTGGTCGCCTCGTCGAAGAGCATGATGTCCGGGCTCATCGCCAGTGCCCGCGCGATCGCGACCCGCTGCTTCTGCCCGCCGGACAGGCTGGCGGGCTTGGCGTTCGCCTTCTCGCCGAGGCCCACCTGTGCGAGCAGCTTCAGCGCGGTCGCCCGGGCCTCCTCCTTGGTGGCCTTCTTGGTCTGGACCGGTGCGAGCATCACGTTCTCCAGCGCCGTCATGTGCGGGAACAGGTTGAAGTGCTGGAACACCATCCCGATGTGCTGGCGGACCTTGTCGATGTCGACCTTCTTGTCGGTCAGGTCGAACCCGTCGACGATCACGGTCCCGCCGGTGATGTCCTCGAGTTTGTTCAGGCAGCGCAGGAAGGTGCTCTTGCCGGAGCCGGACGGTCCGATGACGCACACCACCTCGCCGCCCACGATGTCCACGTCGATGCCCTTGAGCACCTCGTTCTCGCCGAAGGACTTCACCAGTCCCGAGACGCGGATCTTGGGTTCGGTTGTCACGCTTGTCGACTCGCTCACGCGGTGATCCTCTTCTCGAGCCGGTTGGAGAGTTTGGTCAGCGCCATGATGATGACGAAGTAGAAGATGCCGACGATCAGCCACATGTTGAAGGACTCGAAGTTCCTCGCGATGATGATCTTGCCGGTCTGGGTGAGTTCGGCGATGCCGATCACCGACAGGATCGAGGTGTCCTTGAGCGTGATGACCGCCTGGTTGACGAACGAGGGCATCATCGTCCGGACCGCTTGCGGCAGCACCACCTTGCGCATCGACGGCAGGTAGCCCATGCCGAGGCTGCGGGCCGCCTCCATCTGCCCCTTGTCGACGGACTGGATGCCGCCGCGGATGATCTCGGTGATGTAGGCGCCGGCGTTCAGGCTCAGCGTGATGATGCCCGCGGTCATGGCCGGCATCTGGAAGTTCAGCGCGGCAGGGATGCCGAAGTAGATGAAGAACGCCTGCACGAGCAGCGGGGTGCCGCGGAAGACGTCGACGTAGGTGACGCCGATCGCCCGCAGGATCCGGCTCGTCGAGACCCGGAGGAACCCGAAGACCAGCCCGAGCACCAACGCGATCGCCAACGAGACGACGGTCAGCACGATGGTCAGCCACAGGCCCTTGAGCAGCTGCGGGTAGGTGCTCTTGAGGAGTGAGAAGAAGCCCTTGCCGCCCTGGCTCTGCGGTTGCTCGCCGAGGTAGGTGTTCAGGATCTTGTCGTACTGCCCGCTCGCCCGCAGGTTTGCCAGTCCGGCGTTGAACTTGGCGAGCAGTTCGGCGTTCTGGCCCTTCGACACCGCGAAGCCGTAGGAGTTGCCGGCCTCCTTGTCGGTGACGGTCTTGAGGCCGTTGCCCTGTGCGATGCCGTAGAGCAGAACCGGGTAGTCGTCGAACACGGCCGCAGAGTTCCCGGTCTTGACGTCGTCGTACATGCTCGCGGAGTCGTCGAAGGTGACGGTGCTGAAGCCGTACCTGTCCTTGATCGAGTCCGCGAAGGTGGCGCCCTCGGTGCCGGTCTTGACCGCGACGCGTTTGCCGCGCAGGTCCTCGTAGGACTTGATGTTGTCGTTCGACTTCGCGACGGCCATCTGCACGCCGGAGGCGAAGTACGGGTCGGAGAAGTCGAAGACCAGTTTGCGCTCGTCGGTGATCGACATGCCGGCCATGACCGCGTCCACCTGACGCGACTGGAGGGCCTGGACGGCGGCGTTGAAGCCGAGCGGCTTGACCACGTAGCGGAAGTTCTGGTCCTCGGCGATGGCCTTGAGCAGGTCCATGTCGATCCCGACGAAGTCGCCCTGCTCGTTCTGGAACTCGAACGGGGCGAACGTGACGTCGGTGGCGATCACATAGGTCTTGCCGGAGTCGGGCTGGGCGGCGGCGGTGCCGGGGCCGAAGACGAGGCCGAGCAGGGCGAGGACGCCGAGCAGGACGGGCAGTCGGGCGAGTGTTCGGCGTCTGTGTGTGCGCATTCACGTCACTTCCTGGTAGCCGTGTCGCGGGCGGTGACCCGGCGTCTGACCCTAGTCCGCAACGTTCTTCTCTGCAGGTCACAGCGCTGTGGTTGCCGTAGTTGCACTCTTTCGTTACCGTACTGTGATCGAAGAAGGCCGGGGTCACTCTCCGGTAACCGACCGCACCAGGACTCACTTGTGTCACCTCTGACTCGGATCAACCAGGCCAACTCGCCGCTGCTGCGGCTCGTCGTCGGGGCGCTCCTGCTCACCCTGCTCGCCGGTGGTGTGCTCGCCGTCAGCCGACACAAGACGGTCACCGTCGACGTCGACGGCGAGGCGATCGCGCTGAGCACCATGTCCACCGACGTCAGTGGCGTCCTCGCCGACGCCGGGTACGCGATCGGCGACAAGGACGTGGTCGCACCCGCCAAGGACGCCACGGTGGCCGACGGCGAGAAGGTCGTGCTGCGGCGGGCCCGCGAGCTCAACCTCACCGTCGACGGGCAGCCGCGAACGCTGTGGACCACGGCACTGACAGTGGACGAGGCTCTGCAGCAGGAGCGCCTGGCGGGCGACGTGCACGTCTCGGCCTCGCGGTCACAGCGGCTCCCGCTCGACGGCGCCAACCTGGACGTGATCAGCGCCAAGGTGGTGAACCTGATCGACGGCGCCGCCGCGGCCGCCCCCGTGCGCCTGGCCGCCGCCACCGTCGGCGACCTGCTCGCCGCGCACGGAGTGCCGCTCGAGCAGGCGGACACCGTCGTACCCGCCCCGGAGACCCCGGTGACCGAGGGCCTCGAGGTGAAGGTCACCCGCACCCGGACCGAGAACAAGGTCGAGACCCAGCCGCTGGCCCCGCCGGAGCAGCGGATCGAGGACCCGACGATGAACATGAGCCGCACGGTCCAGGAACACGCGGGCACGCCCGGCGTCCAGGACGTGACCTACGCCGTCACCACCGTCAACGGCGTCGAGTCCGCGCGGCACGAGGTCGCCGCTAACGTCACCACGCCCGCGCAGCCCAAGGTCGTCCGGGTCGGCGCCAAGCCGGGCACCGAGGTGCCGCCGGTGTCCAACGGGTCCACCTGGGACGCCCTCGCCCAGTGCGAGGCGACCGGCAACTGGGCCATCAACACCGGCAACGGCTTCTACGGCGGCGTCCAGTTCGACCAGAACACCTGGGAGCGTCAGGGCGGCCTGAAGTACGCACCCCGCGCCGACCTGGCCACCCGTGAGGAGCAGATCGCCATCGCCAGCAAGACCCAGCAGTCGCAGGGTTGGGGTGCCTGGCCGGCGTGCACCTCGCGACTGGGCATGCGCTGACCGCGCGCCGGATTTCTGCCCAGGTCACGGCAGGCGATAGGTTCACCCCTGTGTCAGACACCGAGGTGAACCCGCAGTGACAACCCCCGAGGCGACCCCGCGGGGCGAGGCCGCGCTGCTCGGCCCGGCCGAGGTGCGGACCCTGGCGGCCGAGTTCGACATCAGGCCCACCAAACAGCTCGGTCAGAACTTCGTCCACGACGGCAACACCGTCCGCAAGATCGTCGCGGTCTCCGGGGTTACTCGCGACGACGTGGTGCTCGAGGTCGGCCCGGGCCTCGGTTCGCTGACGCTGGCCCTGCTCGACGTCGTCGAGCGGGTGGTCGCCGTCGAGATCGACCCCAAGCTGGCGACCCGGCTGCCCACGACCGTCGCCGAGCGCGCGCCGGAACTGTCCGGACGGCTCGACGTGGTCCTCGAGGACGCGATGCGGGTGTTGCCGTCGCAGGTGCCGGCCGAGCCGACCGCACTGGTGGCGAACCTGCCCTACAACGTCGCGGTCCCGGTGCTACTGCACCTGTTCGCCGCGTTCCCGTCGCTCCGTACCGCATTGGTGATGGTGCAGGCGGAGGTCGCGGACCGGCTCGCTGCCTCGCCCGGCGGCAAGATCTACGGGGTACCGAGCGTGAAGGCGAACTTCTTCGGCGAGGTCCGTCGCGCGGGATCGGTTGGCCGGCACGTGTTCTGGCCGGAACCGAAGATCGAGTCCGGACTGGTCCGAATCGACCGTTACCCCACCCCGCCGTGGCCGATCGACGAGGAGCACCGCCGCAGGGTGTTCGCCGTCGTGGACGCTGCATTCGCACAGCGCCGCAAGACATTGCGGGCCGCGCTGGCCACCTGGGCGGGATCGCCCGCAGAGGCCGAGCGCCGGCTGGTCGCGGCGGGGATCGAGCCGTCCGCCCGCGGCGAGGTCCTCGACGCCGCGGACTTCGTGCGCCTGGCCGCGGTCGATCCGATCGGATGACGCGCCCCTGACGTCGGTCCGTCCGCGCCGCCCGAATCCTTCTCCGATGAGGTCTTGGAACCCGCCGCTTTGGTGAGGTTTGAGAGTGTCGAGTAGTTCCTGCATTCGTTTGTGTTGAACGAATAGTTAATTGCTGCAGTGATATTCGAGTTCCTGTATGGGGGTCGGGGCGGGTCGGTAGCCTTCGGCGCAGCGCCGGGTCGGGCGCTCCCGAGGGTGCGTGAAATACCCTGTCGGGCAATTCGCTGTCGAGAGGATCCTGTGATGGAATTGATTGGGTCGGTTTTGCAGGCGGTGGGGGGTCTGATCACGATGTTGGGTGAGGGTTCCTCTGGGGGATTGGGAGATCAGGGTCGATCCACGCGGTAGCCGGTCGATGGACAACGAAGGTCTCCCGTCGTGATGCGAGGCGGGAGACCTTCGTGCGTTCAGCTCGTGCACCTCATCGATGATCGGAGCCATCGCGGGCGCCAACTTCGGAAGCTGGGACATACCGGGCGGGCGGTAGTCCGTGCACAGGCGCGAGGCGCTACGGTCTCGACCTTGTCCTGCGGCAGGCCGAGGCGTGGCCCGCGGACTTCGTCCGGTTCGCAGACACGGTTCAGTGATCTTGCTCATTGAGTGAGACCAGCGTTGTCGCGCCGTGCCGCGCCCCCTAGCTTGGCGGACATGCTCATCCTCGAGGGACCCATGCGTGCCGCCTTCCGGCGCAGCAAGGTGTACCTCCTCGCGGTCGAACGACGCGATCCGGGCGGGTCGGACTAGCCCTCCGTCCTGTCCGCGCATCGTCCGAAGGACCGCTCGATGGCTCGATTTGCAGTACCCGCGTACCCCCACACCCCGGTGCCCCAGCGCTGGCCGGCCCGGACGCTGCGGACCCGCCGCCCGCTCGCCGCCGCGCTTGCCGTCATCGTGCTGAACTCGACGCTCCAAGCCGTCGACCCGCAGTTGAACGCGGTCGCGATGCCGGCGGTGGCCGCCGACTTCGGCCTCGATCCGGCGGCGTCCGATCTGCTCCGCTCGATCAGCACCATCGCGCTGGCGGCCTGCATGCTCGGGGTCGCGATCCTCGGAGACCTCAAGGGCCGTAAGCTGATACTCGTGCTCGGCGGCGCGGGCGTCGCTGCTGCCGCGGTCACCGGCGCCGCGGCGACCAATGAGTGGGTGTTCGGTGCGGGTCGCGTGCTCATGGGGGTTTCGACGGCCATGTCGTTCGCGATGGTGCTTGCCTTCCTGCCGGCCCTGTTCTCCGACCGCCGGTTGGTGAGGGCGTTCTCGGTGTGGCTGGTAGTCGACTCCGTCGCGATCGTGCTGATCGGCGTGGCGGGCGGACTGGTGCAGCAGCAGTGGGGTTGGCGCTGTGTGTACCTGCTCACCGGCGCCCTTGCCCTGGTCTCGACCGTGGCGGCGGCGCTGCTGCTGCCGGAGAACCGTGCGGCGACGTCGAGGAGGTTCGACACTTTCGGGGTGGTGCTCGCCGGAGTCGGGCTCGTTGCCCTCATATACAGCCTGAGCCAGGGGAGCGCCAGAGGTTGGGGTTCACCGGTGGTGCTCGGCGGTGTCGTGATCGCCCTCGTCGTGCTGACGACCTTCGTCTGGTGGGAGGCGGGCTGCGCGAACCCGGGCTTTCCCGTCGGGCTCTTCGCCGCGCCCGCGTTCGCGGGCGCCTGTCTCGTCGGGTTGATGTTCAACCTGGCCAACGGCGCGATCATCGGGCAGTTCCCGGCCATGGCAATTCCCTTGGGGCACACTGATGCTGGAGTCGCGATGGTGGCGTCACTGATCGGCGTCGGGAGCATCGCCGGGGCGACGGCGTCCGGCTTCGTGATGTCGCGGTACCGGGTCGGGCCGCGGACCATGTTCGTCTCCGGTCTGCTGGTTCTGGCGGTCGGACTCGCGTCGCAGATCTTCACTGCCGTCGGCCGCGAGCTGGCCGTCCCGGGGTTCGGCGTCCTGGTGGTCGGGTTCGGGATCATGTGGATGCAGAACCCGCAGTCCGCGGTGGTTGCGGCGGCCGCACCGCCGGGCCTGATCGGCACTGTCGGATCGGTGAAACCCGCTGTCGGACAACTGGGGATGGGCCTCGGGCTCGGTGTCGCCGGACCGGTCGCCGCGCTGTTGACGACCGGCGAGGCCCGCACCCCACACGCCTATGGTGTGGGAATGCTCGCCCTGTCCGTCCTTTTCGTCCTCGCCGCGCTCGCGGTCGCGTTCCTCATGCGGGTGCCCGCGCGGCGACCACCCACAGCCGCGGCGCCAGTCCTCGCGCCCGTCACTCCCTGACAGCCCGACAACCCGACAACGAGGAGTCCCATGAAGAAGATCTTCACCAACGCGACTGTCGTGACCATGGATCCGGCGAACCCCCTCGCGACCGCGGTCACGGTGGAGGACGGGCGGATCACCGCGGTCGGCAGCGCCGCCGACCTCGCCGGCGGGGACAACCCCGCCGCGGACGTCGTCGACCTCGGCGGCGCGACTCTGCTGCCCGGGTTCATCGATGCGCACGCCCACCCCGCGATGGACATGACCATCGTCGGCCCCGGCGTCGTCGACATCCGCCCCACCGTGTGCACGAGTGCCGAGGCGGTGATGGACCGGCTGAGAACGGCCGCGGCGAGCGCGAAACCGGGGGAGTGGGTGACGGCCTACGGATGGGACTCGTTGCTGCTGCGGGACCTGCCGGAGATGTCCGGCGCACTGCTCACGGAGATCTCGCCCGACAACCCGGTGAGCGTGGTGCACAACTCGGGGCACTCGTCCTGGACCAACCGCAGGGGCCTGGAGTTGCTCGGCATCACCCGGGACACCCCGAACGAGGGACACAGCGAGTACGAGCGGGACGCGGACGGGAACCCGACAGGCAGGGGCTTCGAGATGCCGGCGGTGTGGATTCTCGGCGGCCCCCCGATGATGTCGGAGCCCGAGGACTTTCCGCGGCTGATGACCCACGAGATGGACTACCTCAACGCCCAGGGAGTCACGACGGTGGGCGACCTGGCGTTGGGGGAGGCATTGTTCGAGCGGTACCAGGAACTGGCGAAGTCCGGCTCCGCGACGGTCCGGGTCCGGGCCTACGAGACGTCGGGACCGGCGGGTCGCAGCAAGCGTGCTGTCGGCGAGGGTGACGAGATGTTCCGCCAGATCGGGATCAAGGTCTGGTCCGATGGTTCACCGTGGGTCGGCAACATCGACACCTCCTTCGCCTACCAGGATTCCGACTCCACGCATGCGATCGGCCTCGAGCCCGGCCACCGCGGGCACGCGAACTACACGAAGGAACAGCTGCTCGAGGTGTGCCGCAGCTACTACCCGGACGGCTGGCAGATCGCCTGCCATTCGCACGGCGACAACGCGATCGACATGGTTCTCGACGTGTACGAGGAGATCCAGCGGGAGCATCCGCGACCGGATGCGCGGCTGCGGATCGAGCACTGCGGGTCGATGACCGGCGAACAGTACCGGCGGGCAACCGAACTCGGTGTCACGTGCTCGCTGTTCGTGGACCACATCTACTACTGGGGTGAGGTGCTCGACGAGTTCTTCGGGGATCGCGGTCACTCGTGGACGTCGGCGCGGGCTGCCCTCGATGCGGGGCAGCGTATTTCGTTCCACAACGACGGCCCGGTGACGCCGATCGAGCCGCTGCGCAACATCCAGGTCGCGGTCACCCGAACGTCACGGCGGGGCCGGACGTTCGGCCCCGAGCACCGGGTCACCGTGCAGGAGGCGTTGCGGGCGGTCACCATCGACGCCGCGTGGCAGCTGTTCAGCGAGCACGAGGTCGGCTCGATCGAGGTCGGCAAGTTCGCGGACTTCGTGGTGCTGGCGGAGAACCCGCTGGACGTGGAACCGATGCGGATCGGGGACATCGCGGTGCTCGGAACGTATCTCGCCGGGCAGCGGGTCGGGGTGTAACCGGTACCGACGGCGTCCGCCCCGAAAAGTCCGATGCCGCCCCACCCGCTTGTTCGGGTGTGGCGGCATCGGGCCGGCTACGTTCGGAACACGCTGCGCACGTGCGTCACACGTTGTGGCAGGCGACCTGGTGACCGTCGTCGACAAGTCGCAGTTGCGGTACCTCGGCAGCGCACCGGTCCGTCGCCAGCGGGCAGCGCGTACGGAAACGGCAGCCACTCGGCGGGTTCAGCGGAGAGGGAAGTTCCACCGCGGTCTGCTCGACGTTCTGCTCTGCGGTGGCGCCGGCATCCGGGTCGGGAATCGACGACAGCAGCAACTGGGTGTACGGGTGCAGTGCCCGATTCTGCATGTCCTCGGCGGGAACGATCTCGCACACTCGTCCCAGGTACATGATCATCACCCGATCACTGATGTTCTTGACCACCGCCATGTTGTGGGCGATGAACAACAGGCTCAGCCCGTGGCGACGCTTCGCATCCTCCAACAGATTGAGGATCTGGGCCTGCACCGAGACGTCGAGGCTGGACACCGGCTCGTCGCAGATCAGCACCTTCGGATCCAGCATCAATGCCCGGGCAATGCACACCCGTTGGCACTGACCACCCGAGAGTTCCCGCGGCGTGCGGTCCCACACCATGTCGGGATCGAGGCCGACCTCCGCGAGCACTTCCCGGGCCCGCTTCTCGACGGCCGCCTTGTCCTTGTTACCCCAGATCGAGGGGCCCTCCGTCACAAGTGCTTTGACCTTGCGTCGAGGATTGAGCGACGAAATCGGATCCTGGAAGATCATCTGCAACGACGTACGGCTGCGGCGCAGTGCTTCGGGGTCCAGTGAGGTCATCTCCACGTCGCCGAGGCGAATCGACCCGGACGTCGGGGACGGCAGTTGCATGATCGCCTTGCCGGCCGTCGACTTTCCACAGCCGGATTCACCGACCACGCCCAGGGTTTCACCCTCGCCCACCGTGAAGCTGATCCCCGACACGGCATGGACGGTCTGGCCCCTGCCGACCCCGAACTCGACGACCAGGTCCTCGACCGTGAGGGCCGGGGTACTCGTCGCGGGCTTCTTCGTCTCCACCACGGATGTCATCAGACCAACTCCCTCGAACCGACCGTCAGGCCGGCAGCGGTCGTACCGGCCTCTTCATTCGCCACCAGCGCTGCCATCCCCTCCGGTGTGTCCACCGGGAAGTGGCACGCGAATTCGTGTGCGCCGGACGTTCGATCACCGGTAGCACCGCTCGCGAGCTCGGGATCGTCGGTCAGGCACTTCTCCTGCGCGTACTTGCAGCGCGCGGCAAAGCGGCAGCCGACCATCGGCTTGGTCATGTCCGGAAGTCCACCCGGAATGGTCTGCAACACGGTGTGCGTCGGGTGCTCCAGGCGTGGGATCGCGGCCATCAACGCTTCGGTGTACGGGTGCCGCGGGCGGCTGAAGATCTCTTCGGTCGCAGCGGTTTCCATCACCGATCCGGCGTACATGACAGCGACCCGATCAGATCGGCCCGACACCACTCCGAGGTCATGGCTGATCAAGATCACTGCCATGTTCAGCGAGTCGTTGAGCGAGGCCAGCAGGTCCAGAATCTGCTTCTGCACCGTCACGTCCAACGCCGTCGTCGGCTCGTCGGCGATCAGCAGTTTCGGCTCACACGCGAGGGCCATGGCAATGACCACCCGCTGACGCATGCCGCCGGACAACTCGTGCGGAAACTGGTCCAGCCGACGCTTCGCCTCGGGAATCCCCACCATCGACAGCAATTCGGCCGCGCGATCGCGCGCAGCGTCCTTCTTCATGCCGAGGTGAAACCTCAACGACTCGGTGATGTGAGTACCGATGCGCTTGAACGGATTCAGCGACGTCATCGGATCCTGGAAGACCATCGCGACCTCAGGGCCCCAGAAGTGCTTCATCTCGGACTTCTTCATCGACGCGAGGTCCCGTCCGGCGAATGTGACGGTGCCGGTGATGTCGATGGCCGGGCCCTTCTCGAGCAGACCCATGATCGTCCGGCCGAGTACCGACTTTCCCGAACCCGACTCGCCGACAATTCCGAGAGTCTCGCCGGCCGCGACCGTGATCGACACACCGTCGACAGCTCTCAGCTGTCCTCTCGCGGTGGCGAATCCGGTTCGGATGTTGTCTGCTTGCAGGAGCGGAGCATCGGCTCGCGCAGTCTTGTCCGTCATCTGACGCCGCCCGTCGTGCGTTGGAGTTTTCACATCCTGCTCCGGTACTTCTCACCGATGAGGTTGAACGAGAACACTGTCAGGAAGAGGAACACGCCCGGCACCAGGACGATGAACGGATGCTTCTCCGCAATGCCGCCCTGGCCCTCGGCGATCATGTTTCCCCACGTCGGATTGGGCTGGGCGATACCGAGACCCAGGAAGCTCAACGACGCTTCGGCCACGATCAGACCGGAGACCGTCACCAGGCCGAGGGCAGCCACCGGCACCAGGACGTTGGGAACCAGTTCGCGCCAGATCACCCGCCATTTGGTCGCGCCCATGGCCCGGGCGGCCAGTACGAACTCGCGTTGCGCCACCAGGATGGTGTTCGCTCGGGCGATTCGAACCATGCTGGGTATGCAGAGAATCGACAGTGCCAACGTGATGTTGCGCAGGTTGGAGGGCAGCACGGCCGCCAGCGCGATGAGCAGAACCAGCGCGGGAACCGCGAGGAGCGAGTTGGTCAGGATGCCGACAGTCGCGTCCAGCTTGCCGCGGAAGTAGCCGGCCATCACACCGATCGTGCCGCCGACGACGATGCCGATCAGGACGGCGCACACGGCCACCGTCAGCGATGCCCGGGCTCCGAACAGCGCGCGGGCCAAGAGGTCGAGGCCGAAGTTGTTGGTACCCAGGGGGTGAGCGGACAGCAGGCTGGGCGAGGCGAATCCGGGCTCGGCCAGAGTCTTGACCGTGTCCTTGTACTCACCGAGGGGCAGGAGAGGCGCGAAGATCGCGGCAAGAATCAGCACGGCCAGCCATCCGCAGGCCAGCCAGTAGGACAGGTCGAAACCCTTGCCCAGTTTGGCAGTGCCCAGCTTGGCCAGGCCCTTGAACAGGATCACCAGAGCGAGAAGGACCAACGCGATGCGGACCGGCATCATCACGGCCGAACCGAAGAGGCCTGTCCCCAACAGGACGAGACCGAGAACGGTCCACACGCTTCCCCGTAGATACAGATGCTTCGGACCTGCCAGGGGCGATACCGGACTCGGCGCAAGCAGCACGGTCTGGCGTGGGTATGTCATCACCTCGGACGGTGCCGGGGTGGTCGCCGCTCCGTCAGGCGTCACTTCAGACATGGACACGACGACTCCTCGGGTCGAGATAGGTGTACAGAACATCGATTGCACTGTTGATCAGGACGTAGAGGACGGCGATCACGACCACCGCACCCAACAGCATCGGCGCATCGCCTTGCTGGGCGGCCCGAACGATCAGCGTGCCCATGCCGGGCAGCGTGAACAGCGTCTCGACGATCACGGTGCTGCCGATCATGCCGCCGAGCGCCAGACCCATCATCGTGATGAGTGAGAACGACGAGGGCCGCAGCGCGTCACTGAAGAGGACGCGCAGCGTGGGCATGCCCTTGGCCTTCGAGGCCAGGATGTAGTCCTCACGCAGCGTGGTGACGAGGTCGCTGCGGAGAACGCGCGTGAACATCGCCATCTCGAGCAGGCTGATGGTGATCGCGGGGAGTATTGCGTGAGAGAGGTTTCCGGAGACGCTCTCGCCGATACGCACCCACTGCGAGCGGGGGAACCAGCCGAGAGTGTTGACCGTCAGGATGATCAGCAGCAGGCCGGCCAGGAAGCTCGGCACCGACAGCACACCGAAGGTCGCGGCACTGATGATCCGGTCGACGGTTCCACCTTCGTGGTGGGCGGACCAGAGCGCCAGCGGTACGGCGACGAGCAGTGCGATGATCAGGCCCATCACGGCCAGCTGAACGCTGACGGGCAGGGCCGAACCGATGGCGGTGAGGACGTCCTGCTGCGGCGGAACCAGCGAGTGTCCGAGATCGCCGGTGACGGCACTTGTCAGCCAGTCCCAGTAGCGAACGACGAGTGGATCATTGAGACCGAGTTGCTGGCGAACCTCCGCGTACTCCGCAGGGGTGCGTCCCTCCCCGAGGACGGACACGGCAGGATCGCCGGGAATCAACGATGCCAGCACGAAAGTGCCGAAGCTGACGATCAGGAGCACAACAACGAGTTGGCCCAGTCTTTTCCCGATTGCGCCGACATTCATCGATTTCGTCTCCTTCGGACACCGAGCTCGCAATTCACAGCAGTTCCTCGTACTTCGAAATGGGTCGGCAGGCGCATCCGGCCCCCGGGGGTGACCCCGCGGAGCCGGATGCGCATTGCCACAGGAGGTCTAGGACTTCCAGGCGGTGTCGAACAGCATGATGCCGTCGACGCTCTGCTTGATGCCGTTCACGTTCTTCGCCCAGACGTCGATGTTCGGCACGTTGCCCCAGACCTGCCACGGCACAGTCACATTGGCGCGCTCCTGGATCTGGGCGAGCACCGCCTTCTTGTCGGTGTCCGTCACCGCAGTTCCGAGCTTGTCGAGCAGCGCATCGGTTTCGGGATCCGAGTAGCCCGTGGTGTTGTTGGGTCCACCCGTCCTGAGGCTGCTGTACAGACGCTCGAACGGATCGGCCTCGGACAGGTTGATCGCCGCGCTGCTGATGTCGTAGTTGCGGTCGACGTACATCCTCTTCACCAGATCGCCGGGGCCGGTGGCATATTCGATCTGCGTGTCGAAACCGACAGCGTTCAGCATCGCCTGTACGGCCAATGCCGATGCCTGTGCGGCCGGCTCCTGATACGAGAGGAAGGTGACCTTGCCGTTGTACCCGTCGGCCTTCGCCGCATCGAGAAGTGTCTTGGCCTTGGCCGGATCGACACCGATGGGCTTGACGTCGTTGTGCCAGCGCGAGGTGTCCTGGAAGATCACCTGGCCGGGCATACCCTTACCCGCATTCACGCGGGTGTTCAGGGTCTGCGGATCGACGGCGTACGCCATGGCCTGACGGACGCGGACGTCCGCACCGGGACGGCCCGGCGCCATGTTGACGTTGGCGATGGACCCGAGCGACGGGATGTCGACGAATGCGGGGTAGCCGGCGTCGATCAGATCGAGGGCGGGGTTGAGCGTGCGTACGTACGCAGCATCGACGCCGCCGGTCTTGAGGGCATCAGCGGTGGGCTGACCGCCGACGATGCTGATCAGACGCAACTTGTCGAGTTGGGGTGCGCCGCCGTAGTAGTCGGGGCGAGCCGTCAGGACCAGCTCCTCGTTCGGCGCGAACTTCTCGAGCTTGTAGGCGCCGGCACCGATCGGGGTGAACTGGTCGCCCTGCTGCGCCGACGGGGCAACGATCATGCCCGGACCGGTGGACAGCATCGACTGGATGCCGGTCCACGGGCTGGACAGGTGGAACACGACCGTCGTCGCGTCCGGGGTGTCCATCGACGCGACCTTCGCAGCCCAGAGGGCGGACTGCGGTGCCTTCCTGGCGACATAGCGGTTGATGCTCGCGGTCACGGCCTGCGCATCGAGGGGGCTGCCGTCACTGAACTTGGTCCCGTCGCGCAGCTTCAACGTCCAGGACAGGTTGTCCGCACTCGACTCGAGTGACTTGGCCATCTGCGGATCGAACTTCTTCGCGACCGGGTCGTAACGCATCAGCGTGTCGTAGATCGCGGCCAGTTCGGTACCGCCGGCGGAACCGGCGGCCTGAGACTTCGAGGGGTCGAGCGTGGTGACCGCCGTGTAGCCGGCGAAGGTCAGCGTTCCGCCCTTGACGGGAGTTCCGGGATCGCCCTGCTTGTTGACCAGTCCGATGGTGAGGTCGGATCCAGTCTGAGGTGCGTCGGCGCTGCCACCGCTGCTGCCCTCGTTGTTGCCTGCGCACGAGGCCAAGAACAGGCTTCCTGCAACCGCAAGGGTGACCGCAGCCAAGCCGCGATTGCCTCGTCTGGAACGACGACTCATTCTGATCCTCCGTTAGCGCCAAATTGTGTGATCCTCAACTAGCTCGGGACATTCTGTGACGTACAGCACAAGACGTTCTCGTCAGTCCCGCTCAGTGGAATCAGACAAGGGCCGGCATGCGGTGCCTCGACGCACGAGGCCCCGGCTCCCGGCCCGCGATTGCGGGCTGGGAGCCGGGGCCTGGGTCAGTGTGCAATTGCTACTTCGACCTAGCCGAGCAGCGGAGCCATGCTCGGCCCGGTGGTGCGTGACGCCTACCGGAAGCGCTTGAGGCGCAGACTGTTGCTCACCACGAACACACTCGAGAAGGCCATCGCTGCCCCGGCCAGCATCGGGTTGAGCAGGCCGGCCGCGGCCAGCGGGATCGCCGCCGCGTTGTAGGCGAATGCCCAGAACAGATTGCCGCGAATGGTCCCGAGTGTCTTGCGGGACAACCGGATCGCATCGGCGGCCGAGCGGAGGTCGCCGCGGACCAGGGTGATGTCGCTGGCCTCGATCGCGACGTCGGTGCCGGTGCCCATCGCCAGGCCGAGGTCGGCCTGGGCCAGTGCGGCGGCGTCGTTCACGCCGTCGCCGACCATCGCGACCACCTTGCCACGGGACTGCAGCTCCTTGACGGCGTCGACCTTGTCGGCGGGCAACACCTCGGCCAGCACGGTCTCGATGCCCACCTGGTCGGCCACTGCTCGGGCGGCGGCAGCGTTGTCGCCGGTCAGCAGCACCGGCTCGAGGCCGAGCCGCTTGAACTGGGCGATCGCGTCGGCGCTGGTGGCCTTGACCGTGTCGGCGACGACCAGCACGGCCCGTGCCGCGCCGTCCCAGCCCGCCACGATCGCGGTCTTGCCGTCCCGCTCCGCGGCGGCCTTGGCCTCCGCGAGGGCGTCGGGCAGGTGCATCGACCAGTCCTCGAGCAGCGTGGTCCGGCCCGCGACGGCAGCGTGCCCGTCGACGACGCCCTGCACTCCGAGGCCCTCGACGTTGGCGAAGCCGTCGACTTCGGGCAGGGGACCCGCGGCGGCGGCAGCCGCCGCGATCGCCTTCGCGATGGGGTGCTCGGAGGCGTTCTCCAGCGCCCCGACCAGGCGTAGCGCCTCGGCGCGGTCGGTGCCGTCGGCGGTGACCACGTCGTGGAGGGTCATCGTGCCGGTGGTGACGGTGCCGGTCTTGTCCAGCACGATCGTGTCGACCCTTCGGGTGGACTCGAGGACCTCGGGACCCTTGATGAGGATGCCCATCTGGGCGCCCCGCCCCGTGCCGACGAGCAGCGCGGTGGGTGTGGCCAGTCCGAGGGCGCACGGGCAGGCGATGATGAGCACCGCCACGGCGGCGGTGAACGCGACCGAGAGCGCGCTGCCGGTGCCGATCCAGTAGCCCAGTGCGGCAACGGCGATCGCGATGGCGACCGGGACGAACACCCCCGCGATCCGATCCGCGAGGCGTTGCACCTGCGCCTTGCCGTTCTGCGCGTCCTCCACCAGCGCAGCCATCTGAGCGAGTTGGGTGTCGGCTCCGACGCGGGTGGCGCGCACGACGAGGCGCCCGCCGGCATTGACGGTCGCGCCGACCACGGCGTCACCAGCACCGACCTCGACCGGCACGGATTCGCCGGTCAGCATCGACATGTCGACCGCCGAGCGACCTTCGGTGACGACGCCGTCGGTGGCGACCTTCTCGCCTGGGCGCACCACGAACAGTTCGCCGACCGCGAGTTCGGCTGCCGGAATACGGGTTTCGACGCCGTCGCGCAGCACCGACACCTCCTTGGCGCCGAGCTCGAAGAGGGCGCGCAACGCGGCCCCGGCGCGACGCTTGGACCGCTGCTCGAAGTAGCGCCCGGCCAGCACGAAGGTGATGACGCCGGCGGCGACCTCGAGGTAGATGTTGGCTGCGCCGTCGGTGCGACCGACGGTGAAGGAGAACGGGTGCGTCATGCCGGGTTCGCCTGCGGTGCCGAAGAACAGGGCGTACAGGGACCACAGGAAGGCAGACCCGGTGCCGATGGTGATGAGCGTGTCCATCGTGGCGGCGCCGTGCTTGAGATTGGCCCAGGTGGCGCGGTGGAAGGGCAGTCCGGCCCACACGATCACCGGCGCGGCGAGGGTGAGCGAGAGCCACTGCCAGTTGGTGAACTGCAGGGCCGGGATCATCGCCATCGCGATCACCGGGACCGACAGGACCGCGGCGACGGTCAGCCGGGTCCGCAGTGCGGCCAGTGCGCGCGACTGCTCGTCCTCGGGTTCGTTCGCGCCCGCGGGCGCGTCGGGGGTTGCGGGGGCGGGCAGGGTGGCGCGGTAGCCGGCCTTCTCCACCTCGGCGACGAGGTCGACCGGGGTGAGGTCGGTGGCGCCGTCGATCACGACCTTGGCCTTCTCGGTGGCGTAGTTGACCGTCGCGGTCACCCCGTCGAGCTTGTTGAGCTTCTTCTCGATCCGGGCCGCGCACGAGGCGCAGGTCATGCCGCCGATCAGCAGTTCGACCTGCGCGTCGGGCGGTGCCTGGGTGACGGGGTTCATCGTTGATCCTCTCGGTCGGTGGTCGTCAGTGCCCGTGGCCGGCGGGGGCCGGTGCGGCGGTGGGTGCGGCGGTGGGTTCGGTGGCAGCCCCGACGGCGACGGTGAATTCGGCTGTGTGTACAGCGTTCTCGTGCTGGAAGTCGAGGAACAGGCGGTAGCTGCCGTTGCTGGGCGCCTGCGCGTGGAAGGTGACGTCCGGGCCGGGGGCGGTGACGCCGTCGCCCGGCTCGCCCTGCGGGTGCACGTGCAGGTAGGCGAGGTCCGCGGTGCGCAGCGCAACCAGGTGTCCGTAGGCGCCGAGGTAGGGCTGCAGGTCGGTCACTGGCCTGCCGTCTCGCGAGACGCTCAGGGTGAGCGGTCCGCCGGCGGTGGTCAGGTCTCCGCCGAGGATGACCTGGTAGCCGTCGACCTGTGCGGTCCGTGCCGGTGCGGGCAGCGGCGTCGGCGCGAAATCGCCTGCCACGTCGACGTTTCGACCGAGGGTGAGCGCCGGGCCGCCGGTCGCCTGGAAGTCGGCGAACACGCGGTACGTGCCCCCGGTCGGCCAGTTCCAGTCGATCGACCAGGTGCCATCCGCCTCGCGGGTCGGGTGTACATGCCGGAATTCGCTTGTGTCGCTTCGGACCACGATCAGGTGGAGTTGCTTGTCGTGCTGGGTGTCGAATGCGGTGAGCGGGGCGCCCGCGGGGTCGAGGATCCGGAACCGCAGGGTTCCCGCCTCGTTCGCGGCGGCCGGGGCGGTGATCTCGGACAGGGCGTACCCCTGTTCGGAAACCTGCAGTCCGGCCGGGACCGTGGTGGTCTCGATGTGTGCGGCGTGGTTCTCGTGGATGGTGGTCATGGCGATCGGACTCCCTGCGGCCGCCCCGACACCGAGGGCCGCCGCGAAGATGACGGCGAGCCCCCCGGTGTAGGCGACCAGCTTGGTTGGTGTGTTCATGACTGCTGCGGTGCGGCTGCGTAGCCGGCCTCTTCGACGGCTCCGACCACCGCGGAGGCGGTGAGCGGCGCCGAGCTGGTGACGGTCAGGCGACCGGTGGGGACGTCGACGTCGACGGCGGTGACGCCGTCGATCTTGCCGACCTCTTCGCGGACCGAGCTCGCGCAGTGTCCGCAGGTCATGCCGGTGACGGTGTAGTTCGCGATGTCCATGTCGGTCTCCTTCGATCGGTGCCGATACCGCTGGGGGGTAGGGGCTTGATGGAAGTGAACATACCCCTGGGGGGTAGGTTGCGCAAGTGTGTGTCGGGGATTGCGCTGCATACCCATGGGGGGTATAAACCGGAACCACGGCATTCCGCCGGGAACGGCCTCCGCACACACACGAGGGAGTGATCGAGATGGACAAGGTACGAGATTCGGTGGCGTCACGAAAATGGTTGGCGCTCGGGCTGATTGCGCTCGCGCAGTTCATGGTCATCATGGACACGTCGATCATCGGGGTGGCGCTGCCGCAGATGCGCACCGACCTCGGATTCACCCAGGAGAACCTGACCTGGGTGTTCAACGCCTACGTCGTGGTCTTCGGCGGGCTACTGCTGCTCGGCGGTCGACTGTCAGACCTGGTCGGCGCCCGCAGGATGTTCGGCCTCGGCTGGCTGATTCTGCTGAGCGGGTCTGCGGTGGCCGGGGGAGCAGGGAACGTCCCGGTCGAACTGGCGGGCCGCGCCGTGCAGGGCGTCGGCGCAGCGCTGATCGCCCCCGCCGCCCTCACGCTGCTGATGATGATCTTCGGGTCCACCCCGAAGGAGCTGACCCGGGCGTTGGCGGTCTACGGCGCGGCGGCCCCGGCCGGCGGTACCGCCGGGGTCTTCCTCGGTGGCCTGCTCACCGAGTACGCGGCGTGGCCGTGGGTGTTCTTCGTCAACATCCCGATCGCGGTCCTCGCGCTGGTCGCGGCTCCCGCGCTGCTGCCCGGTGGACGCGGCGGCGCCACCGGTCGGCTGGACCTGGTCGGCGCGCTCACCGTGACGCTCGGGATCGGCGCCGCGGTGTACGGGATCGTCCGGGCACCGGAGGTCGGCTGGGCCGCCGCGCAGACGTGGACAGTCCTGCTCGCCGCGGCGCTGTTGCTGGTCGGATTCGTCGCGATCCAGGCGAGGCGACGCGAACCTCTGGTCCGGCTGGCGATCTTCCGGACGCCGAACCTGGGTGCCGCCAACCTTGCACAGTTCCTGCTCGGCGCGGCGTGGATTCCGATGTGGTTCTTCCTGAACCTGTACCTGCAACAGGTACTCGGCCTGTCGGCGTTCCCCAGCGGCGCGGCGCTGGTCCCGATGACGGTGCTGATCATGCTCGCGATGATCGTGCTCGCACCCCGGCTGATCGCGCGCTTCGGAGCGAAGCCGCTGGTGGTGGCCGGACTCGTCCTGCTGGCCGCGGGGCTGGGTTGGCTGTCGTTGGTGCGTCCGGACGGGAACTTCTGGATCGATGTGCTCCCCGCCTCGCTGGTGTCGGCGCTCGGCATGGCCCTGGCGTTCATCCCGTCGCTCGGGACGGCGATCTCGAGCGCCCGTCCCGAGGAGGGCGGTCTCGCGTCCGGCATCGTGAACACGAGCTATCAGCTCGGATCCGCGCTCGGGCTCGCGGCGGCGACCGCCATCGCGGCGACCGCGGGCGCCGGACGCATCGGTGACCTCGGTGCGCTGACCGACGGGTTCTCGGCGGCGTTCGTGGCGGCCGCGGTGATCGCGCTCGTGGGGGCGGTGTTGGCCGGCGCGACACTGCGCACGCCGCGTACGGCCGAACTCGACGCCGAGCGGGCGCGGGTCTGATGCGCGACGCGGTGGTGGCCACGGTCGCCAGTCCCACGGTTCGGGCGGTGCTGCGGTGCGCGGCGGGATGCCTGCTGGTGGCCGCGCGGGAACTGCAGCGCCCGGCCGTTCGGCGGCGGTGAGGATGCGGCGGGTGTCCGGGAACGAGTGACCCGGGCACCCGCCGCCTGCCGGTTCCGCCGAGCGACGCCCCGGGTCGCTCAGGTCGTCGCCAGGCGGTAGCGCTCGCCGAGGAGCGCGTGCCGTGCGGCGATCCGCAGGCACTCCTGCCGCAGTTCCGGTGGATCGAGGACGGTGAAGTCGACGTCGAAGGCGCTGAGCCACCCCGCGATACCGGCAATCGAGTCGCCGCGCAGTTCCAGCGCGCACCGGTTCGCGTCGAGCACTTCGACTGCGCCCCAGAACTCGTCGACCATCGGGGCGATCCGGTCGGCCGGGGCGTCCAGCAGGATCCGGGCGCTGACCTGGCCGGCGGCGCGGCTGATGCCGCGGGAGACGAATGCCGCGGCATCGCCCGTCGGTAGCTCGCGCGGCGTGAACCGCGGTCCGACAGGCGTTTTCGGCGTCATCCGGTCTACTCGGAAGGACCGCCAGTCCGACCGCAGGAGGTCCCAGGCGACGAGGTACCAGCGTGCACCGGCGCGCACCAGCCGGTGCGGTTCGACCTCGCGACGGGTCTCGGTGCCGTCGTGGGTGCGGTAGCCGAAGCGCAGCCGCTCCTGTGCGTGGCAGGCCGAGGCGATCGCGGTGAGCACCGATGCGTCGACCGCGGAGCGCGGTGCGGTCTGCGGGACGACGTCGATGGGGAGGGCGTCGAGTCGGTGTCGCAGCCGCGAGGGCATCACCTGCCGCAGCTTCGTCAGCGCGCGCAGCGACGCGTCGCCGAGGCCCTCCACCGATCCGGTGGCGCCCGACTGCAGGCCGAACGCGACCGCGACGGCCTCCTCGTCGTCGAGGAGCAGCGGCGGCATCTCGGCGCCGGCGCCCAGTTGGTAGCCGCCGCCGACGCCGACGTTCGCGTTGACGGGATAGCCGAGGTCGCGGAGTTTGTCCACGTCGCGGCGGACGGTCCGCGGGGTCACCGAGAGTCGCTCGGCCAGGTCCGTGCCCGACCATTCGCGCCGCGTCTGGAGCAGGGACAGCAGTCGGAGCAGTCTCGCCGAGGTCTGCAGCATGGGGTCAGCATGGCACCCATTGCGGACGAAAGCAGTCCTCGACAGCGAGGCATGAGCTAGTGGTCGTCGACCTTCCGGACATGGGTGTTGGTGGAGTCGAGGACGATCCCGTCGGCATTGACGAACCGCAACGTGGGTGCCGGGTGTCCCGTGGACTCGTCGATCATGGTGGATCGGCGTTCCTCGTGTCTGAACGCGTGCCTTTCACCCCACTGGCGCAGGCTCACGACGACGGTGAACAGATCCCGGCCGCTGTCGGTCAAGGCGTACTCGTGGCGGGTGCCTGACCCGCTCGGCTTCGGGGTGAGGATTCCGTGCTCGACGAGAGTTCGGAGTCGGTCGGCGAGGATGTTCCTCGCGATCCCCAGGTTCCGCTGGAACTCACTGAATTTGCGAGCCCCGTCGAACGCATCCCGCACGATCAGCAGGGACCAGCGGTCCCCGAGGATGTCAACGGTCCGTGCGACCGGGCACTGCGGATCGGTCCACTCGGCGCGTTGTGCCATGGATTGCCCCCTTCGGTTGCGTTTCGAAACCATTATGCCCTACGGTTCATTTGGTTTTGATTTGCAACCAAAGGGAGGTAGTTGTGACGCACCGATTGCGAATTCTGCTGGCGGTGCTGTGCGCGGTGTCCGTCGCGAACATCTACTACGCGCAGCCGCTACTGGGGCGGATCGGTTCGGACCTGTCGCTGCCGACCGCGAGCCTCGGGTTGATCGTCACGGTCGCGCAGGTCGGCTACCTGCTCGGACTGATCTTGTTGGTCCCGCTGGGCGACCTGATGAATCGCCGGTGGTTGATCGCCGGTCTCGGCATTGCCGCGGGATTCGGGACACTGACTGTGTCGAACTCCACCACGGCCGCTCAACTACTGATCGGGATGGCGCTGGCCGGACTGTTCTCCGTGGTCGTACAGATCGTGGTGGCCTACGCGGCTGCGATCAGTGCCCCGGCGGAACGCGGCCGGAACCTGGGCGTGGTCACAGGCGGGGTGGTGGTCGGCATCATCGGGGCCCGAACCGTATCTGGACTGGTGGCCGATCTGGCCGGGTGGCGTGCGGTGTATGCGGGCTCAGCGGTCCTGTCACTGGTGCTGGCCGCGCTCGCGGCCGCGATGCTGCCACGGGACGACGGTCCGCGGGCGGGTGGGCGGTACTCGGCCGCGGCCGCCTCGGTCGTGACCTTGACCGCCACCGATCGCGTGTTCCGAGCGAAATCGACGATCGCCCTGTTGCTCTTTGCCTCATTCGGCACATTGTGGAGCGCGATGGCACTGCCGCTGAGTGCGGAGCCGTGGCGGCTCTCGCCTGCCCAGATCGGATTGTTCGGAATCGCGGGCCTGGCAGGCGCTCTCGGCGCGGCCCGCGCCGGCGCGTGGGCCGACAAGGGCCTCGGCGAGCGGGTCACCGCGATCGCGCTGGTACTGCTGGTCGTCTCGTGGGCCTTCAGTGGGCAGGCGGCATATTCGCTGGCCGCTCTGGTGGTCGGGGTCGTGGTGTTGGACTTCGCCGTTCAGGCGGTCCACGTGAGCAACCAGAACCGACTCGTATCGGAGGATCCCGCGTCGAGTAGTCGGATCGTCGGCAGCTACATGGTCTTCTACTCGATCGGTAGCGGCCTCGGTGCCTTCACTGCCGGCGCTGTCTACGCGAGGTGGGGATGGAATGTGGTCGCCGTGCTCGGTTCCGGCTACGCCGCAGCGGCTCTCGCTGTCTGGGTGGTGTCCGGGTTCAGCGAAGCTCGGCAGCGGGCCCGAGCCGTGGACAGCAGAACGGCGCCGCCGGGATAAACCTCGACGGCGCCGTTCTGCACGAGTTACACCCCGCTACTGCGCGTTCAGCGCCCTGCCCATGCCGCGCTCGACCGCGTCGACCAGGCGCGGACGCAGGTCGGCGGCCGGGACGATCGCGTGCACGGAGCCGACCTCGCGGGCGCGCTCGATGTTGTGGATCGCCTCGAACTCGGCGGCCACCTCACCGAGCTTGGCGGAACGGACCGCCGCCCGCTCGGCGGCCAGTTCGACCCGCAGTCGGGTGCGCTCGGCATCCTCCTCGGCCGCGGCCAGCTGGGCCTCGAGGTCCCGCACGCCGGGGTCCGCGGAGGTGCGGGCGTTGACGTCGCGGGTGAAGACCACCGCCGCGGCGGGCGCGCCGCCGAGCACGGAGGCGAACGAGCCCTCGACCGCGAGGACCTCCATGTTCTCGTTCAGTGCGCCGGAGAACACCACGAACGCGCCGCCGTGGTAGCGCGAGACCACCACGAACACGATCGGGCCGTCGAAGTTGACGATGGCACGGCCGATCTCGGCGCCGTACTCGAGCTGCAGGTTCCGCAGCGACTCGGGGGAGCCGTCGAAGCCGGACAGGTTGGCGAGCACCACGACCGGGCGGTTGCCGGATGCCGCGTTGATCGCGCGGGCCGTCTTCTTCGACGACCGCGGGAACAGCGTGCCCGAGGTCCACTGGTCCGGACCGTCGGTGGGGAACCAGCCCTTGCGGGCGATGGCGCGCGACTCGATGCCGATCACCGTCACCGCGTTGCCGCCCAGGTGGGCGTCGAAGACCACCGAGGTGTCGGCGTCGGCCATGTCGGCCCAGCGCTCGAGCACCGCGTGGTCCTGGTCGACCACCGCGCGCATCACGGTCCGAATGTCGAAGGGCTTCTTGCGGTCCGGGTTGGTCTCCGCCGAGAAGATGTCGCCGACGGTGGTGAACTCGCTCGACGGGTGCACGTGCGGGAAGCAGCGGACGTCGCGCTCGACCGGGTCGGTGGACTCGGCCTTGCGCGGGAAGCGTTCGCCCGCACCGAGGTACGCGTGCTCGTAGTGACCGAACAGCACCCCGATGGCGGCGGTCAGGTTCGGCGCCCAGTACTGCGCCTGGCCGTTCGGGCCCATCACGCGGTCGTAGCCGCCGATTCCGAAGTTGTCCTCGGCCGAGACGCCGCCCGAGTAGTCGAGCGACTGCTTGCCGGTGAGCACCATCGCACTGTCCGGGGTCATCACCAGGATGCCCTTGGTGTGCATGAGCATGGTGGCCTCGGCGTTCCAGTACGGCTGGGCGCCGACGTTGATGCCCGCGACGATCACATTGATCTCGCCGCCGTTCTGGGTGAACGTGATGATCCGGCGCAGCCCGCGCGAGACCCAGTCCATGTTCTCGGTGCCGGATTCCATCGAGATGGTCGCACCGGACGACAGCGCGAACCACTCGACCGGAGCGCCGAGGGATTCCGCGAGGTCGACGGCGGCGACCAGTCGGGCGCATTCGGCCTCGGCGACCGTGCCGAGAGCCTTGGTCGGGTCACCGAAGAGGGCGACACGGGTCATGCCCTCGGGGTATCGCGCGGTGGGCGTGGTCACCACACCGACGATCAGGCCCGCGGTGTTGCGGCCGTACGGACGTTCCACGGGGACAAGGCTTCCCGTCGCATCCAGGTCGTACTCGACGAAGCTGCCACCCGCGGTCAGGGCGGGGATCAGCTCGTACGGGTACACGGTGCCGCGGGACTTCGAGCGCTGCACCTTCTGGGTGTACTCGTCGAGGGGCTTGAGCGGCTCGGTGGGCGGCTCGGTGACAGCGACCTGCAATCCTGCGCCGGACCGGTACGAGAAGCGCACCGCGACCTCGCGCGGCGCGGTCGCCGGTGTCTCCTGCAGCCGGCCGATGATGGTGAGCTGCTCGAGGCCGGCGCCGACGGTGAGCGGCGCGACGTGCTGAGCGATGCGGGCGATCCGGTCGGCGGAGACTTCGAATGTCGGCCAGACGTACAGCACCACACGGTTGTTCTCGAGGCGGTTCTTGCCGCGGTCGGCCTGGGCCCGGCGGATGCCGTCCAGGCAGGACGCGACGGCCCGCTCGATGGCCGGTGCGGCGTCGATCTCGCCGTCGGCGTCGAACTGCAGCGTGAGGTCACGCACCTGCGCCATGGCGATGAGTCGCTCGTCGGTCGGGTTCTCCTTCGCGACGAGGTGGTACAGGTAGGTGTCGGCGGGCGCGGGCAGTCGGGTGCCGTTGAAGTTCTTGAGCCGCCACATGTCCAGGCGTTGCGCCGTCAGCGGGTGCATGTCCCGGATGATCTTGTCCTCGGCGAGACCGGAGTCCGGCGCGGCCGCGGGCCGGAAGGTCACCACGCGCTGGGCGGTGCCGGCGTCGGCGGCCGCCACCGTGACGGTGACGCGGCGCCAGCCCGTGGACGCCGGGTGAGCGGCCAGTGCGGAGTGCAGCGCCTCCGCGAGGCCGTCGGCGCCCGCCGGGGCGTCGGCCCAGGTGAGGTAGAGGTCCACCACCTGGTTGACGGGCGCGGGCCCGACCACCCCGTCGACGGCGGCCAGCGCCGCGCCGAGCGTGGCGTGCTCGGCGGCGACCGACACGAGGCGCAGGTTCTCGCCCGAGAGCTCGAAAGTTCCTGTCACACAGTCGAAACCATCAGCATCGAGGGTCTTCACGTCCTGCAGTCTGCGGATCTTGTAGTACTGCCGCGTGACCACCTCGAGCAGGTCGCCGGGCTGGGTCACCGGGTCGGCGAGCAGGCCCACCAACGGCTCCGACGTGTCGGCGAGGGCGTCGATCCGCTCCGCCCGGTCGACCGCGCCTGGCCGCTCCGCCAGGTACTGCAGGCTGCCGCGAACGCCGTCGTAGACCTGCTCGCGGGTGCGGCGGATCACCGGCTCGTCGAAGATCCGGAACTGCAGGCTGCGGGCCACGTCGCCGACCACAGGGAAGCGCAGTTGGGTCGCGAGGACCAGGCGGTCGAGCACCTCCGCCAGTGCGGGCAGGGTGTCGGCACCGACCCGTCCGTCGCGCATCCAGTGCGAGAGCAGGGCGGCGACGATCGGGACCTGGGCCTCGGTGCGCTGCTGCGCGACGAAGATCCGGTAGACCGCCTCCTCGAGGTCGGTGGTGCGCTCGAGTTCGGTGACGCCGTAGTGCTGCAGTGCACGAGAAAGCTTGGCACGGAACGATTCCGGCATTCCGTGCACGTCCACGTCGAGGGATTGCAGGAACGAGTGGAAGTGCTCGCGCGGGCTGTGCACGCGCTCGTCGGTGTCCTCCTCGTCGGCCGTCGGCCGGTTGCGGGACAGTTCGCACAGGTCCGCGAACGTGGTCAGCAACGCGAGCTCGGCTTCGACGAGGGTGTGGTCGGACTCGGGCAGTGCCGCGCGCAGTTCGCGGTACTCGGCGAGCAGTGCGCGTGAGCGTGCCGCCTCGACGTCGAAGCCGGTGATCATGGCACTGAGCGCGTCCAGGCGGGCGAGGGCCTCGCCCAGGGTGTCGCCGTCGCGGACCTCCGGCGCGGCGAACTCCACCCGCGGTGCGGTCTCGGTGACCGCTTCCTCGGCCACCTGGTCCACCCTCAGCAGCGGGGCGCCGGCGTCGACCTGGGAGTTGACGATCGCCAGCACCTCGCGGACGATGCCCGCGTGCGGGGCGCGGATCGCAGTCTCCATCTTCATGGCCTCGAGCACCACCAGGGTGGCGCCCGCCTCGACCTCGTCGCCGACGGCGACCGGCATCGCGACCACGACGGCCGGTGACGGCGCCCGGACCACGCCGGCCTCGTCCTGGCTGATCTGGTGGCTGATGCCGTCCACCTCGACGAGGTGGTGGGCCGGACCGGCGACGGACACCACGTGGTGGCGCCGGCCGCCGACGACCAGCCGGCTCTCGAACTCGCCGAGCCGGTCGACGTCGACCTCGACCTCGCCGCTGTCGCCGTCGATCAGGTAGCGGCGCGGCGCGATCTGCCCGACCACCAACTGGTAGGCCTGGCCCTGGTAGCTCAGCTCGACCGGGCGCCCGACGGTGTTCTTGGTGCGGGGGCGGCCGCCGCGGGCGGTGGTGAGGAAGGCGTTGCGCTCGAGTGCCTCCTCGGCGTCGTAGACGTCGATCGCGGTGGCCAGCAACGCGATCGACGCGGTGCGGGTCGGACCGGTCGCGGTACCCGCGCCGGTGCGGTCCAGCCAGCCGGTGTCCGCGCTGGCCGAGATGACCTCCTCGCGGTCGAGCAGGTCGAGCAGGAAGGACTTGGTGGTGGTACCGCCCTCGAGGACGACGGTGGTCTCGCGCAGCGCGGTGCGCAGCCGGGCAAGGGCCTCGGAGCGGTCACGACCCCACGCGATGACCTTCGCGACCATCGAGTCGTAGTCGGGCGGGATGACGTCGCCCTGGGCGATGCCGGTGTCGACGCGCAGCCCGGAGCCGAGCGGGAACTTGAGCAACTGCACGATGCCGGGGGCGGGCGCGAAGCCGTTGTCGGCGTCCTCGGCGTTGAGGCGGGCCTCGACGGCATGCCCGAACTCGGGCGGGCAGTCGCCGACCAGCGGGTTGCCGCCCGCCACGTGGATCTGCAACTTGACCAGGTCGATGCCGGTGGTGGCCTCGGTGATCGGGTGCTCGACCTGCAGGCGGGTGTTGACCTCGAGGAAGGTGAAGACCTGCTGCGAGGGCTGGTAGAGGTACTCGACGGTTGCCGCGCCGCAGTAGCCGGCGGCGCGCACCAGATCCGCGGAGACGGCACGCAGGTGGTCGGCCTGCTCCTTGCTGAGCAGCGGGGAGGCGGACTCTTCGATGACCTTCTGGTTCTTGCGCTGGATCGAGCAGTCCCGCACGCCCGGGGCCCACACGTTGCCGTGGGCGTCGGCAATCACCTGTACCTCGACGTGGCGGGCCTCGGTGACCAGCCGCTCGATGAACACGACGGGGTCGCCGAAGGAGCGCTCGGCCTCACCCTGGGTGCGCTCGAGCGCGAGCTCCAGCTCCTCCTCGGCGTACACCTTGCGGATGCCGCGCCCGCCGCCACCGGAGCGGGCCTTGATGATCAGCGGGTACCCGATGGCCTGGGCGTGGCGGCGTGCGTCGGCGCGGGTCTCGACCGGACCACCGGACCACGGGGCGACCGGGACGCCGACCTTCTCGGCGAGCAGCTTGGCCTCGACCTTGTCGCCGAGCAGGCGCATGGCGTCGGCGGACGGGCCGATGAAGGTGATGCCCAGGCGCGCGCAGACCTCGGCGAAGGCGGGGTCCTCTGCGACGAAGCCCCAGCCGACCCACACCGCGTCGGCGCGTGCCTCGCGCAGGGCGCGCTCGAGCTCGGCGTGGTCGAGGTACGGCGTCGCGGCCGTGGTGGAGGCGCGCAGCGTGACACCCTCGTCGGCCTGCCGCACGAACATGGCGCGACGCTCGGCCTCGGTGTGCAGCGCGATCGTGGTGATGGCGTGATCGTGCTCCGCGTTGAGCTCGCGTACGGCCCGGATGAGGCGGACCGCCGCCTCACCCCGGTTGACTACCGCAATCCGTGTGAACATTCCTTTAGCCACCGTTCTCGTGCCACCGTTTCCTGAAAGAAGTTGTCGACCGCACGACAGTGAGCGCTCGACGGCCACGCGATGCGGGCACACTCCGGCCGTCGAGTGGAACCCTTCCGGTGTCCTCGACGTGCCAGGCTGCCCACAGCCAAGCCGTGGCCGCTGGATTACCGGTCACCGGGAGCTCGGAGGTTCGGCCGCGTCGTTGCGTCAACGCGACAGCCGCAAAATCCGGCGTTTCCTCCGACGCCCGGTCGGCCCCAGTCGGCCCTACCGATATGCCAGCATGCATTATTTCGGCGGCGATGTCATGTCGTTACATCGATTGTTCAATTACGCGGCGCTGCAATGGAATTCAGGTGTCATTCGGAGGTCGGAATCGGCCGATAAAGGCTACTTCCGAGTAACGTTTTCGCGTACTCGCGAGTAGCATTTGCCGCCTCAATTCGAATCGTTTCCTGTTACGGCGAGTAGCGCCGCGGTGTGATTCCGTCCCCGCCCGCCGGGTCTCTCGTGAGCAGGGTCGGACTGTCCACGATTTCGCGGGTGTCGCATTCGTCCCGTTGCCGCGTCGCGACCCCGGATTCAGTCGTTTACCTGGACGTTTGACCGAGTGGCCGGGGCGGTTCTCGATGATGTAGAAAGTCGCATAGCAACCGAGTCGTGACCTTTATCACACCTCATTGTTACCCCGGGTAGCGCATAACCTGCGTCACACCCATCGGCACCGGAAGAAGGCGGACCATGCTCCTACCGATGTCACCGACCGACTCGATGTTCCTGCTGGGCGAGTCGCGCGAGCATCCCATGCACGTCGGCGGCCTCGTGCTGTTGCAGCCGCCGGAGGGTATGGACGCCACCGACGTCAGAGCGATGCTCGACGCGGCGCTGCGGCGCGGCGACGTCGCGCCGCGGTTGCGCAAGCGTGCGCGGCGTTCGGTGACCTCGCTCGGACAGTGGGGTTGGGACACGGACACCGAGATCGACCTCGATCACCACGTCCGGCACGACGCGCTGCCGCAGCCGGGCGGCATGACCGAACTCATGGACCTGGTCTCCCGACTGCACGCCGGCCTGCTCGACCGCAATCGTCCGCTGTGGGAGATGCACCTGATCGAGGGGCTCGCCGACGGTCGCTACGCCGTCTACATGAAGATCCATCACGCCGTGGCCGACGGGGTCTCGGCGATGCGGATGCTGCGACGTGCCCTGAGTGAGGACCCGGATGCGCGGGACATGCCGGCGCCGTGGGAGCCGAACGCGGGGGAGCGCAGGGCGGCCCTGACCGTGGTCCGGGACGAGCCGCAGGCCGACCGCGGCGGGGCGCTCGATCTCGCGGCGAGCGCGGTGCGCGCGACTCGGGGGGCGGTCGGCGAGGCCGCGAGCCTGGTGCCTGCCCTCGTGGCGACCGTCGACCGCGCACTGCACGACCGCGGCGGTGCGCTCTCGCTCGCCGCCCCCAGAACCGTGTTCAACGTGCCGATCGGCGGGGCTCGCCGCTTCGCCGCCCGGTCCTGGCCGATCGAGCGGCTCCGACTTGTTGCCAAGTTCGCCGACGCCACCATCAACGACGTGGTGCTCGCCATGTGCTCGGGGGCGCTGCGGACCCACCTCGCCGACCGCGTCGAACTGCCCGACAGCCCGCTCGTCGCGATGGTCCCCGTCTCTCTGCGCAGCGAGCGCCGCGAGGGCACTGCGGGAAACGAGATCGGGATGCTCACCTGCTCCCTCGGCACCCACCTCGACGCCCCGTCGGACAGGCTCGCCGCCGTCCGCGAGTCGATGCTGGAGGGGAAGGAGTCGATGCGCACCCGCAGTGCCACCCAGATCCGCGCGATGAGTGCGCTCGGGGTTGTCCCGCTGGCGATGGGGATGTTCCTCGGGTCGGGCGCCCCGATCCGTCCTGCGAACGTGATGATCTCCAACGTGCCCGGCCCGGGCACACCGCTGTACTGGAACGGCGCCCGGCTCACGGCGCTCTACCCGCTGTCGATTCCGGTGGACGGGCAGGCGCTGAACATCACCTGCACCAGCACCGACGACGAGATCGCGTTCGGGCTGACCGGGTGCCGGCGCACCGTGCCCGACCTCGAGCCGATGTTGGGGTACCTGGACGACGAGCTGGGTGCGCTCGAGCGGGTTGTCGGGCTCTGATCCGCCGTCGCCGTGGTCGCCGCCCGGCTCGCTCGAAAAATGAACCATCGCAATCGAATTCGTAGTACGAACGATCGGAGAGAATGAACATGTCGGGGTCGGGGGCGGGCGCTGTGACGGCGATCGGCACAACAGGTGGCGGTGCCGCGATGAGTACCGCAGAGATCAAGGCGCGGATCGAGGCGATGTTCGCCGAGGACACGGACGCCCCGCACGCCTGATCGCCGCCGGGAGTCGACGGCCGACGGTCTGTGCCTCCCGAGGTCGGCGGTTCGGGTCGCGGTCCGAGGGGGCCTGGGTCCGACGGTCAACGGGCTGGTATTTCTCCACTAGGCTGGTGCCTTGTGCTGTCCGTAGTTCCGCTTCCCGTGATCGTCCGGGCGCCGTCGAAGGTGAACCTCCACCTGGGCGTCGGTGACCTCCGGGAAGACGGCTACCACGAGCTGACCTCCGTCTTCCAGGCGCTCTCGCTCAGCGACGACGTTCGGTTCGCCGACGCCGACCAGTTGTCGGTCACCGTACGCGGCGACGACGCGCGGGCCGTCCCCACCGATCGCCGGAACCTGGTCTGGCGGGCCGCGGAACTGCTCGCCGAGCGCGCGGGTCGCGCCCCCGGCGTCGCAATCACGATCACGAAGGGCATCCCCGTCGCCGGTGGCATGGCGGGCGGCAGTGCCGACGCCGCGGCCGCCCTCGTCGGGCTCAACGAGCTGTGGCAGCTCGGACTCGGACGCGCCGAGCTGAGCGAGATCGGCGCGCGGCTCGGCAGCGACGTGCCGTTCTCGCTGCACGGGTCCACCGCCCTCGGCACCGGCCGCGGCGAGCGGCTCCTGCCGGTGCTCGCCCGCGACACCTATCACTGGGTGCTCGCTCTGGCCAAGGGCGGACTGAGCACCCCGACGGTGTTCCGGGAACTGGACCGGCTGCGGGCGGAGGGCAGCCCGCCGCGGCTCGGCGACGCCCAGGAACTCATGCACGCACTGGCCTCCGGCGACCCGCACGCCCTCGCCCCGCTGCTCGGCAACGACCTACAGCCCGCGGCGCTGTCGCTGGCGCCCGCGCTGCGCCGAACCCTGCGGGCGGGCACCGATGCGGGCGCACTCGCCGGCATCGTCTCGGGCTCCGGGCCCACCTGCGCATTTCTTTGTGCCGACGCCGAGGCCGCAGTCGCGGTCGGCGCGGAACTGGCAGGCGCAGGCGTGTGCCGGACCGTGCGCATTGCGCACGGACCGGTGCCCGGCGCCCGCATCATCGATCACGAGACGGAGCACTGATGGCCAACCTGATCAACCTGGAGCAGGTCTCGAAATCCTTCGGGATCAAGCCCCTGTTGGACTCCGTCTCGCTCGGGGTGCAGGAGGGCGAGCGGATCGGGGTCGTCGGCCTCAACGGTGGCGGCAAGACCACCATGCTCGAGGTGCTCTCCGGGCTCGAGACACCGGACAGCGGCCGGGTCAGCCGGGTCGGCGGTCTGCGCATGGCCGTGGTCACCCAGCGTGGGGTGCTGCCCGCCGGCTCCACGGTGGCCGACGTGGTGCTCGCGCCGCTCGGGATGGCCGAGCACGAGTGGGCGGGCGACGCGCGCATCCGGTCCATCCTGGCCGGGATCGGCATCGACTCCGTCGGCCTCGACCGCGGCGTCGAGGGGCTGTCCGGTGGGGAACGCCGCCGGGTGGCGTTGGCCGCGGCCCTGGTGCAGGACCTGGACCTGCTGGTGCTCGACGAGCCCACCAACCACCTCGACGTCGAGGGTGTGCAGTGGCTCGCCGAGCATCTCGTCGGCAGGCGCAGCGCACTGGTGGTCGTCACGCACGACCGCTGGTTCCTCGACACCCTCGCCAACCGGACCTGGGAAGTGGTGGGCGGCAAGGTCGAAAGCTACGAGGGTGGCTACAACGACTGGATCTTCGCGCGCGCCGAGCGATCCCGTCAGGCGGACGCCTCCGAGGAACGCCGACGCAACCTCGCCCGCAAGGAGCTGGCGTGGCTGCGCCGCGGCGCCCCGGCGCGAACGTCCAAGCCCAAATACCGGATCGAGGCCGCGGAGGCGTTGATCGCGGACGTGCCGCCGCCGCGTGACAACGTGGCGCTGGCCACCTTCGCGCAGCGCCGGCTCGGCAAGGTCGTGATCGAACTCGAGGACACGCGCCTGGCGACACCGGACGGCCGCGAGCTCGTGCACGACCTGACCTGGCGGCTCGCGCCGGGCGAGCGGATCGGTCTGGTCGGCGTCAACGGGTCCGGCAAGACCACGCTGCTGCGGACCCTCGCCGGCGAGCTCGAACCTGCGTCGGGCAAACGGATCCAGGGTCAGACGGTCAAGATCGGCTGGCTGCGACAGGAACTCGACGACCTGCCGGTCAAGATGCTCGTGCTCGACGCGGTCAAGGATGTCGCCGAGCGAATCATGCTGGGCGACAAGGAGGTTTCCGCCGGACAGTTGGCCGAGCGGCTGGGCTTCACGCCGGCGCGCCAGCGCACTCCGGTCGGTGACCTGTCCGGCGGCGAGCGTCGTCGTCTGCAGCTGACCCGGGTCCTGATGAGCGAGCCGAACGTGCTGCTGCTCGACGAGCCGACGAACGACCTGGACATCGACACCCTCCAGCAGCTCGAGGACATCCTCGACGGCTGGGCGGGCACGATGGTCGTGATCAGTCACGACCGCTACCTGATCGAGCGGCTCTGCGATTCCACCTGGGCACTGTTCGGCGACGGCAAACTGACCAACCTGCCGGGCGGAATCGAGGAGTACCTGCGCCGACGCGAGGCGGTGGCGGCCCTGGCCTCACCGGGCCCCGCGTCGGTCCCTGCCCCCCGGGCCGGTGGCACCGGCGGGCAGGCGGTGGTCCGCGACGGCGCCGCCGACCGCGCCGCACGCAAGGAACTCAGCCGCCTCGAACGCCAGGTCGCCAAGCTCGACGAGCGTGAGGCGACGCTGCACACCGCGTTGGCGGAGGCGGCCACGGATCAGCAGAAGCTGCAGCAACTCGACGCCGAGCTGCGAGCGGTGGTGGCGGAGAAGGAGACCGCGGAGGAGCGGTGGATGGAGTTGGCGGCCGAGCTGGAGTAGTCCGGCCGGTTCTATTCACCTCCCGCGTGCGCGTGAAGGCGACTACTCTGCGAGACAGGTCAGTGTCTGTTCATGGGTCACCGTCACGGAGGGCGTGCGTCATGGATCTGGAGGCCTTCGCCGAGATCAGCAAGCTCAAGCACCGCTACACGCGGGCCTTGGACACCAAGGACTGGTCGGTGTTCCGGGAGACGTTGCTGCCGGAGGCGACCGCGACCTACGGCGAGCACCTCGGTTTCGAGGACCGGGACGCGTTGTGCTCGTTCATGGAGATCACCCTCGGGCCGCACGTTCTCACCGAGCACCTCTGCGGGCAGCCGGAAATCGACGTCCACGGGGACACCGCCACCGGTGTGTGGGTACTCGCCGACACGGTGATCATTCCCGAGGACGGAATGTTGTTGCGCGGCTCGGCTTTCTACCACGACCGCTACGCGCGCAACGAGAACGGCGAGTGGCGGATCTCGCACACAGGGTACGAGCGGACCTACGAGATGGTGATCGCGCTCGCCGACGTGCCGAGCTTCCAGCTGACATCGAATCGCTGGGCCGCGATGGAGATCACGCCCGAGTCCGCCTGACAGTGCCGGGTCACGGCCGGGCATAGGGTGTCGAGCATGCCCGACCTCCCACCCCGGTCCGCGTTTCCCGACACCAGGGCCTGGCTGCGCGCCCTGCCCTCGCTGCCGGGCGACCCCGCAGTGGACCCCGGCCAGATCCCGACGCAGCCCTCCGTCCTGTTCCTGCGGTGGCTCGAGGAGGCGGTCGCGGCCGGCGAACCGAATCCGCAGACGACGGTGCTGTCGACGGCGACCTCGACGGGAGACGTCGACGCCAGGGTGCTGACACTCAAGGACGTCGACGAACACGGCTGGTGGTTCTCGGGTGCCACCGACTCACCGAAGGGCCGCCAGCTCGCCGAGAACCCCGCCGCGGCGCTGACGTTCCACTGGCCGGGGCGAGGCCGTCAGGTCCGGGTGCGCGGCCGCGTCGAGGCAGGATCGGCCGAGATCAGTGCGCGTGACTACTTGGAACGGTCGGCGACGGCGCGGGCGGTGGCCGCGGCGAGCAGGCAGAGCGAGCCGCTCACCGACGAGGCCGAGTACGACCGTGCTGTCGCCGCGGCGGGTGCGCGAATCGAGGCCGATCCCGACTTCGTCGCTCGGGGCTGGCAGGCTTGGTGCCTGGTCCCGGACAGCGTCGAGTTCTGGCTCGCCGATCCGGGCCGCAGACACCAGCGGTGGCGGTATCGGCGGGCCGCCCCGACGGGATGGTCCACCGAGACCCTGTGGCCGTGAACGGCGTGCGACGGGAGCGGGTATGACGTTCATCAGGACCAGCGTGAGCGGGGGTGTGGGCGAGATCGTCCTCGACCGCCCGAATGCACTCAACGCGCTGGACCCGAGCATGATCCGCGACCTCCACGAACCGCTCCTCGCCTGGCGCGAGGACCCGGCCGTCGAGACGGTGCTGGTGACCAGCGCCTCCGAGCGGGCCTTCTGCGCGGGTGGCGACATCAAGGCGGTCCGGGCTGCGGTGCTGCGGCGCGACCCTCAATTCGTTCACGAGTTCTTCGCCTCCGAGTACCGCCTCAACGAATTGATCGGGGAGTACCCGAAGCCGTACGTCGCGCTGATCGACGGCGCGGCAATGGGCGGCGGGCTCGGGATCTCCGTGCACGGGTCGGTGCGGGTGGTCACCGAGCGGGCTGTGCTCGCCATGCCCGAGACGGCCATCGGCTTCTTCCCGGACGTCGGGGCCGGGCACTTCCTGCCCCGACTGCGCGGCGCGGCCGGAATGTACTTGGGGCTCACCGGAGCCCGGGCGGGGGCGGGCGATGCGCTCGCGTTCGGCCTGGCGACGCACTTCGTTCCGAGCGAGCGACTGCCCGAGCTGGCGGACGCGATCCGCGCCGGCTCGCTGACCGAGGGGCTGGACAAGTTCGCCGAAGCGGCCGCCGAGGCGCCGCTCGCGGACCGCCAGGCGCAGATCGACGAGGTCTTCGGCTCCGGGACGCCCGCACAGATGCTGGGCCGGCTCACCGGCGCTGACGCGTGGACCGAGCAGACCCGTGCGGCGATGCTCGCGCACTCGCCGACCAGCCAGTTCGTCACCGCGGAGTTGATCACCCGCGGCGCGACCGATTCGCTGTCGGGCTGTCTGGAGCGCGAGCTGGCCCTCACCGGTCCGGTCACCCGGGCTCCGGACTTCGCCGAGGGGGTGCGGGCAGTGCTGGTCGACAAGGACCGCAATCCGTCCTGGTCGCCCGCGACGCTGGACGCGGTCGACCCCGACGCGATCGCCGCCCTGTTCGGTTAGCCCGTCGAGTGTGCACCTACGGACGTTCGTTCTCGGGCGATCCGGCGGTAGGTGCACACTCGACGGATGATTTCCGAGATGCTCGCCAGGGCCGCGCTCAACCCGGTGCCCTCGATCCGCTCGCTCGCCGGCCGCCTGACCGGGTCAGGTGACGGAGGGCTCGACGGGAAGGCGATCCTGCTGACCGGGGCGTCGTCCGGCGTCGGGGAGGCGGCCGCGCACCGGTTCGCCGAACTCGGCGCGGAGGTCGTGCTGGTGGCCCGCGGGGTCGAGGCACTCGAGGCGGTGCGCGACGAGATCCGCGGCGCGGGCGGGGTGGCGCACGCGATCCCCTGCGACCTGACGGACGCGGCATCGGTCGAGCAGCTCACCGAGGTGGTGCTGGCCGAGCACGGGCCGGTGGACGTGCTGGTCAACAATGCAGGCCGGTCGATCCGCCGCACCGTCGAGGAATCGCTCGACCGTTTCCACGACTACGAACGGACCATGGCGCTCAACTACTTCGGCCCGGTTCGACTGACTCTGGCGATGCTGCCCGAGATGCTCGAGCGCGGGCAGGGGCACGTGGTGAACGTCGCGACGTGGGGCGTCCCCGGCCGGGTGATGCCGAAGTTCGCGGCCTATCACGCGTCGAAGTCCGCGATCACCGCGTTCGGTCGGGACCTGGGCGCGGAGGTGTCGGGTCGAGGGGTGGCCGTGACGACCGTGCACTTCCCGCTGATCCGCACGCCGATGATCGCGCCGACGAAGGACTACGACTCGATGGCCGCGCTCACCCCGCAGCAGGCGGCCGACTGGCTGGTGCGGGCCGTGCGGACACGGCCGGTGGAGCTGATGCCCAGCTATGCCGAGCTGCTGCGGTTCGTCGACTCACTCTCGCCCGGGCTGGTGGACGCCCTGGTCCGACGGGCCGGAATCTAGCGATCGAGTGTGTTGCACCTACCGGGCGCCGACCGCCAGGCCGATGCGGCGACGCACGGAGCTGGGGGTGAGGGAATCGGACATGGTGACTCCTTGGGTCGGGTCGAGCTCCGGTGGCTTCGACCGGACCCAAGGTATGGACGAAAATCTCGGCGGCCGTTAGTGAATCATCAGGGCTCGGTGAGTGCGGCGGGAACCGATTCGAACTGCGCGGGCGGTGTGGCGGTCTCGGGTCGGTGTTTGTTCGAAAAGTCCTCGTAGTCCAGGGTTTTCAATTCGCCGATCCGGGCCTCGACCGCATGTGTGCGTGAGAGTTGGCCACCACCTGGCTTTTCCGCCGCAGAGCGGTGGGTCTTTTGTCGTGTTAAGTTCACGTCGGGTTTCATGCTGTGACGGAACCCACAACCGGGAAGCGCACCGTCGGGGGTTGCGTGCAGCCCTCGTCTGGATGCGTTCGGACGAGAGGGATTTGCGTATGACGTCTCGGAAGTTTCGGCTCGGAGGGTTGGCCGCGGCAGCGGCGGCGGCAACACTGGTCGGGATGGCGGCACCGGCCTCCGCGCAGCTGCCGGATTTCGGCAGTAGCGGTAGCGCTGGCAGCAACGACGGATCCTCCACGGGGAGCCTGACCTGCGGCACCACCCAGGTGTTTCCGTTCTTCACGTGGGGATGGCTGCCGATCGAGAGCAACGGTCCGCGGTTCGTCGACAACCCCGAGGGCGTTGCGGGCGGCACCGGCAACGGTGCGCTGAACTTCGGGGTGAACTCCACCTCGGAGGCGGTGACCTACTACCAGCCGACCCGCACTCCGCTCGCCGATGCCGCAGGGCTCGGGTACAACGTGTTCCTCGACAGCACCGTCGCCCCCGCGTACCAGCTGCGGGTGTGGGGCGCCAATCGCACCGACGGCGCGGCCGACGGATTCACCGCGTTGACCTGGGAGGCGTCTCGCAACGGCGGCATCCCTGCGGCGGGGCAGTGGCACAGCTACGACGCGCTGGAGAACGGGAAGTGGTGGAGTTCGAGGGACATTGCGGGCGCCACCGGGCGCCAGGCGGTGTCGTTGGCCGACATCAAGGCGGCCAACCCGAAGGCCGAGATCCGTGCCTACGGGATCCGGGTCGGCACCGGCGCGAGTGCGAGCACCAGCTTCGCGGACAACGTGAAATTTGGCTGCAACACCTGGGATTTCGAGACGTTGCCGTCGCTGAGCTCGGGCAGTGCGGGAAGTTCGGGAAGCGCAGGCAGTTCAGGTAGCTGACCCCGTCCGGCGGGGTGCGTGCTCGCCTGCCTCGTCGCCTGTCTGCGGCGGGGCAGGCGCAGCCGGGTGCCACCGCGCGGACTCGCGGACAGGTCGGCGGTACCGTCGGTGAAACACCAGGAAACGGTTAGGGGCTCACAGGCTGCAGATTCCCGCGCCGCGTGATCCGTAGCCACACCGCGAAACCCCAGATCACGAAGGCCCCGTACACCACGTACAGCACCGCCGACGGGTAGTACCCCGCGTGCAGCAACTGCGGGACGCCGACGATGTCCACGCCGATCCAGATCAGCCAGAACTCGGTCCATCCGCGCGCCATGCCGTAGGTCGCGAGTATCGAACCGGTGAAGATCCAGGCTTCCGGCCACGGGCCGTACGACCCGATCCGTTCGAAGATCTGCGCGAAAACCACCCTCCCGACGACCATTCCGGCGACCAGTAGCAGGCGGTCCCGGCGGGACGCCCAGCGCGGCAGGACCGCCTCGCCGGAGGCGTGCCGCGAGCGAAGCCACTGCGTCCAGCCGTAGACGCTCACCGAAATGAACATCACCTGCCTGCCCGCCTGCCCGTACAGGTTCAGGTCCTGCGGGGTGTGGAACAGCGCGCCCATGAACACGGTGAACAGCAACGCATTTCCCGCGATGCCGACCGGCCAGGCCCACACCACGCGCTTCATCCCGCCGATCGCGGAGGCGATGCCGAACCCGTTGCCGATCACCTCACGCCACAGGATCGAGGCACTGCCGATGTGGATCTGCGCGTCGAACAGGGCGAGCAGGGGGCTCACGACGGTCAGTCCGCAGTCGCGACCAGCGGCTCGAGAGTGAGTTCCGGATGCTCCTTCTGGATGTACTGCAGGCGCCACTTGTCGCTGACGAGGGCGAGCATGACCCCGTCGGACCGGGTGAACACCTCGACCCCGCGCTGGCGACCGAGTTCGGTCGCGGACTCGGCGTCGGTGCGGCGCGCGAGCTGGTACGGCAGGCCCTCCATCCGGGCCTCGACGGAGAACTCCGCCTTCATCCGGGCGGCCACCACCTCGAACTGCATCGGCCCGACCGCGGCCATCACCGGTGCCGCGTCGCCGCGGATGTCGTTGCGAAGGATCTGCACGACGCCCTCGGAGTCGAGCTGCTCGACCGCGCGACGGAACTGCTTGTACTTGCTGGCGCTCTCGGCGCGCAGCACCGAGAAGTGCTCCGGGGCGAACGACGGGATCGGCGGGAACTCGACCTTCTTGTCGGTGAACAGGGTGTGCCCGGGTGCCAGGGCGGTCGCGTTGACCAGACCGACCACGTCGCCCGGGTAGGCCGACTCGACGGTGGAGCGCTCGCGGCCGAAGACGGTCTGCGCGTACTTGGTGGTGAACGGCTTACCGGTCTGCGCGTGGGTGACGACCATCCCGCGCTCGAAGACCCCGGAGACGATTCGCATGAACGCGAGCCGGTCGCGGTGCGCGGTGTCCATGCCCGCCTGCACCTTGAACACCACCGCGCTGAACGGGTCGGTCACCGTGCGCGGGGTGCCCTTGACGTCGTCGCGCGGTCCGGGGGCGGGGGCGAGCGCGACCAGGGTGTCGAGGATCTGCCGGACGCCGAAGTTCAGCATCGCGGAGGCAAAGATGACCGGCGAGGTCTGCCCGGCCAGGAACATCTCCTGATCGTGGTCCTGGCCGCTCGCCGAGAGCAGTTCGCTCTCCTCGGCCGCCGTCTCCCACTCGCCGCCCTCGCGAGCGGCGGCGGCCTCGGCGTCCAGGATCTCCTCGGGGGCGATCTTGGCGCCACCCGCGGTGCGGGTGAACCGGATGTACTCGGTCGCGGCGCCGTCCTCGCCGCGGCGCAGCAGGCCGCGGAAGTCGCCGGCGATGCCGACCGGCCAGTACAGCGGCGTCGGGGTCAGTCCGATCCGCTCGTGGATCTCGTCGAGCAGTTCGAGCGGCGTCTGGCCGGGCCGGTCCCACTTGTTGATCACCGTGATGACCGGGATGCCGCGGTGGCGACACACCTGGAACAGCTTGAGTGTCTGCGGTTCGAGGCCCTTGGCGGCGTCGATGAGCATGACCGCGGCGTCGACGGCGGTGAGTACCCGGTAGGTGTCCTCGGAGAAGTCGGAGTGGCCGGGCGTGTCGACCAGGTTGATGACGTTGACCTGGTCGTCGGGCGTCTCGGAGGAGTGGTAGCTGAACTGCAGAGCGGTGGAACTGACGGAGATGCCGCGGGCCTTCTCCATTTCCATCCAGTCCGAGACGGTGGAGCGCCGGCCCGCCTTGCCGTGCACGGCGCCCGCCTCGGCGATCATCTTCGCGTGCAGCGCCAACGCCTCGGTGAGCGTCGACTTACCGGCGTCGGGGTGCGAGATGACGGCGAAGGTCCGTCGCCGCGTCGCCTCCGCGGTCAGCGCCTTGGCGGACTTGTCCACCACCGCGGGCTCGGCGGCGGTGCCGGTGGACGGTGCGGCTGGCGCGGACGCGGGCTCGGTGGTCACCGGGGATTCCTAACTGAAAGACAAGGCGGGGGAGCAGAGGCGATAGGCCGGTAGTCCAGGTTACCCGTGCCCCGGTGACCGCGGTGAGGCGCTCCCCGAACCGCGGCGCCGTGGTTTTCGTGTAACAACCGAGCGCCGGTTCGCGCTGAAACAAATGTGGGGACGGGGATCCGGCGCACAGTTGTCCTTGACTCCGCCTTCTAGCGTGACCCGCACTGGTGAGGAGACCATCGTGAGCAGGTTCACCGAAGAGATGTACGCGACGGCCGAGAGCAGTGGCCGCGGGCTGGTGACGGGTGAGCCCGGCACCCCGCTGCGGCAGTCCTGGGGCGATATCCACCTGATCGCCCGGCGGATGGCCGGTGGCCTGGAGGCCTCCGGCATCGGCCCCGGCGACGCGGTAGGGGTGCTGGCCGGGATGCCAGTGGACATCGCGCCGTCCTGTCAGGCGATCTGGATGCGCGGCGCGTCGGTGACCATGCTGCACCAGCCGACCCCGCGCACCGACCTCGGAGTGTGGGCCCGGGACACCGAGGTGGTCGTGGCGATGATCGAGGCTCACGCGGTGGTCCTCGGTGCGCCGTTCGAGGCCGCGGCGCCGCTGCTCGCCGAGCGCGGCATCCGGGTGGTCACAGTCGACGAGCTGCACGCGGGACGCGACCTCGACCCGGTCGAGACCGGGGAGTCCGACATCGTGGTGCAGCAGCTGACGTCCGGATCGACCGGGTCGCCCAAGGCGGTGCGGCTCACGCACGCGAACCTGCACGCGAACGCCTGCGCGATGATCGAGCGGCTCAAGATCGATCCCGAGCAGGACGTGATGATCAGCTGGCTGCCGCTCTTCCACGACATGGGCATGATCGGTTTCCTCACCCTCCCGATGCTGTTCGGCGCCGACATCGTGAGCACCACACCGCTCGACTTCCTGCGTGCGCCGCTACTGTGGGCGGAGCTGATCGGGAAGTATCGCGGAACCGTCACTGCCGCACCGAATTTCGCCTACTCGGTGCTCGCGCGACGGTTGGCGCAGGCCGAGGACGGGGCCGTCGACCTGTCGACGATGCGTTGCATGATCAACGGCGCCGAGCCGGTCGACCCCGACACGCTGACCGCGGTGGCGGAGGCCGGAGCTCGGTTCGGCCTCGACCCGATGGCGCTCGCGCCGGTCTACGGGATGGCGGAGGTGACCCTGGCGGTCTCGCTACCGGAAACGGGTCTGGGGATGGTGCTGGACCTGGTGGACCCGGACCTGCTCGAGGCGATGCAGCACGCGGTGCCGTCCACCAAGCACAACGCACGCAGGATGGTCACGCTCGGCAAGATGGTGCCCGACCTCGAGGGGCGAGTGGTCGACGAGGAGGGGCGGGTCCTCAGCGCGCGGAACGTCGGGGTCATCGAGGTCCGGGGCAAGGCCGTCACCCCCGGCTACCTGACTGTCGACGGGCCGCGCACCGCGCAGGACGAGGAGGGTTGGCTCGGCACCGGCGACGTCGGGTACTTCACCGAGGACGGGCTGGTGGTCGTGTGCGGCCGCGTCAAGGACGTCATCATCATGGGCGGTCGTAACATCTACCCGACCGACATCGAGCGCGCCGCGAGCTCGGTTCCGGGGGTCCGCCCGGGCAATGCGGTCGCGGTGCGTCTGGATGCCGGACAGAAGCGGGAGTCGTTCGCGGTCGCGGTGGAGACCAACGCGATCGACGACCCCGACGAGGTCAAGCGGATCGAGCACGAAATCGTGCACGCGGTGTTCTCTGAGGTCGGGGTGCGGCCGCGGACGGTCGCGGTGCTCGGGCCGGGCAGTATCCCGAAGACCTCCTCGGGCAAGCTGCGGCGCGGGCACTCGGCGACCCTTGTCGGAGACAACTGAATTGTGTCTGTCGGAGACAACTGAATTGTGTCTGTCGGAGACAACTGAGGTCCGTCGCGCTCGTCATGCGGTGCCGCAGGCATCGACGACAGGAACCTCGGCGGACCACCGGTTGGACGAGCCGTCGAGGGCCTGGATGTGGGAGGTCGTGGTCCCGTCGCAGTCGTCGAGCACGGGAGACTCGTAGCTGAACGCGCCGGCGACGAAGCCCGGAAGCGGCCGTGCCGTGGTGGTGAAGGAAGTGGTTTCACCGTCCGGACGCCGAACGACGAGGTCGACGGGGCTGTTGAGAGTGAAGTGGTCGCCGTTGATCCTGACCCTTGCGACGCCGTCGCCCACCGGGGCGCATACGCCGCCGTCGCAGACGATCGAGTGTCGGTAGGTGGTCAGCCAGAGTGCGGGGTCGCCGATGGGGTCGGCGGCCGTCGCGGCGGGCGCGGCCGCAATCTGGGGCAGCGCGAGGACCACCCCGATCATCAGGGGAGCGCAGAGTTTCATGACGTGTCCGTTCCTCGTGGGTGGTGTCCCAGCCTCGGGTGTCCGGGGGTGGGGCGAGGGAACTTCATCGTCGGGCCCGCCGAGTGGCGGCACACGCGTAGTCGACTACGCGATCAGAGCCCGTGGAGCGCGGCTCGCGTCGAGTCAGTGCAGCTGGTTCTGTGCGGCCTCGAGCCCCACTCGCAGCAGCAGTTCGACGGCGTCGGCGGCCTCCTCGCGCACGAGGTCGAGTTCCTTGCGCTCGACCGACGAGAACGGCTTGAGCACGTAGTCGGCGGGGTCCATCCGCCCGGGTGGACGACCGATCCCGACCCGGGTGCGGAGGTAGTCCTTCGTGCCGAGGGCCTGCGAGATGGACCGGAGGCCGTTGTGGCCGCCCTCGCCGCCGCCCAGCTTGAGCCGCAGCGTCCCGTAGTCGAGGTCCAGTTCGTCGTGCACGACAACCAGATTCGCTGGGTCGACGGAGAAGAACCGGGCCAGCGCCGCGACCGGCTTGCCCGACAGGTTCATGTAGGAGCGCGGCTTCGCGAGGATCACCTGGCGGCCCGCGATGCGCACGGTCACCGCGTCCGCGCCGCTCTTCTTGTGCGCGCTGAAGCGGGCTCGTTCGCGCTCGGCCAGCGTCTCGACGACCATGAAGCCGACGTTGTGCCGGGTGCGCTCGTACTGCGGTCCTGGGTTGCCCAGCCCGACGACGAGGGCGGGTGCTTCGGTTGGCTCGCTCAACGCGATCGGCTCTCTCGGTGGTAGGTGACGTGCCGCGCAGACGGCAGCGGCGCGCCGCCCCGTGTGGGACGGCGCGCCGCTGACGTTAGCGCTGCACTGATGTGTGCGGTGGCGAAGCCTAGGCCTCGGACTCCGCGGCGGCCTCGGTGGCCTCTTCCGCGGGAGCCTCGGCACTCTCGGCGCCGGCACCCTCGGACTCCATGGCCTCGGCGGACGGGGCGGCGACGATGTTGATGATCAGGACCTCCGGGTCACCCTGCAGGGTGGAGCCGGCGGGCAGGGTCAGGGCGCTGGCGTGGATCTGGCTGCCGACCTCGAGGCCCTCGACGGAGACCTCGATCTGCTCGGGGATGTTGAGGGCGTCGGCCTCGAGGGCGACGACGGTGGCGTCCTGGGCGACCATGGTGCCGGAGGCGGCCTCACCGGTGACGACGACGGGCACCTCGACGGTGACCTTCTCGCCCTTCTTGATGACGAGCAGGTCGGCGTGCTCGATGTAGTTGCGGATCGGGTGGACGACGACCGACTTGGTCAGCGCGAGCTGCTCGGTGCCGGCGATGTCCAGGGTCAGCACGGCGTTGGTGCCGTGGGCACGCAGGATCGCGGCGAACTCACGGGCAGGCACGTTGAGGTGCTGCGGGTCGGTGCCGTGGCCGTAGAGCACGGCGGGAACCTGGCCGTCGCGGCGGGCGCGGCGGGCGGCACCCTTGCCGAACTCGGTGCGGACGGCGGCGACGAGGTTGTTGACGTCGGTCGACATGGGAATACAGCTCCTACGGCTCACATCAGATTTACTTCGCTTGGATGCTGTGCTCGACGGGGGCGGACAACGCGCTACGGCCCGGAGCAACTGCTCGAATGGAAACCGTGGCCGCGTCGATCACGGTGAGCCCTGCTTCGCAAACGTGGAAGCGGCTCACCCTCGCCGAGACAACTTGGACAGCCTACCCGAACGGGCGCGACGCGGCTAATCGTCGTGCGGCCGGGCGAGTGCGCGGACCGCCGGGCTGGCGGAGCGCCGGACGAACGCGCAGTCGGCGAGACGTTCCTCGTTACCGAACGTCAGTGACAGCTCGATCGAGTCCGCGAGGTGGTAGGGGCGGCCCTCGATCACCGAGCCGAGCGCGCGCCGAAGGCGCGAGATCTCCGCGCGGACCGCGACCGCATGGTCCGGGTCCCCGTAGATCCCCGAACTCAGTTCCGCGACCGACATACCGCGGCGTCCGCGATGGTGCAGCAGGACCAGGATTTCGGCGTGCCGGGCGGTGACGGGAGACCGCCACGTCGAGTCGGCCCCGGTGACTACGACGACGGGCGGCCCGGACAGGTCCAGTTCCATCAGGATTCGCACGGCCGCGCCCGCGGGCCGGATCAGCCACCCGTCGGCGATCGGTTCGGGCAGGCACAGGCCGAGGCCGGGCACGGTCAGGGCCCGCTCGTTGCGCGGCGCGGCGATTCGTTTGGTGGCGGCGACGCCGGAGGTGTGGGCCACCCAGCCGTGCTCGTCGACGAGCAGCAGCGGCCCGGTCACGGACGCGAGTAGCGGCGCGGCGGTGGTGCGCAGGCGCTCGAGTCGGTGCTCGTGGTGACGCCACATCTGTGCTTCGGCCATGCGGACGGCGGTCTCGACGAGCGCGCTGATCGTGGGGTGCAACGTCAGGGCGGGTCCGCTGACGTCGAGGACACCGAGGAGTTCGCCTGTGCGCGGATCGTGGATCGGCGCGGCGGTGCAGTACCAGGGGTGCTGGGCCTGCTCGAAGTGCTCGGCCGAGAACAGTTGCACCGGAGCGGCTTCCGCGATCGCCGTGCCGATCGCGTTGGTCCCGACCGTGGTCTCCGTCCACTCGGCACCCTCCCGGAATCCGAGGGTGTTCGCGCGGTCGCGCACCTTGGCCGAGCCGGCGCGCCAGAGAATGACTCCGTCGGCGTCGGTGACCACCATCAGCAGCTGCGAAGCCTCGGCGACGCCCGCGATGACCTGTGCGAGATCGTCGATCACTCCCGACAGCGGCGAGCGGGAGCGGCGGCGCTCGACCTCGTCGAACGGCAGCAGCGCACGTGTGTTGGTGCCGTCCGGCGCGAGGCCGGTGCCCAGCACGCGGGCCCACGACCGCTGCACCACCGCGCGGGGGCGCAGTGCCGACCGGCCGCCGCCGATCAGCGCGTCGTGCATCCGGGACAGTTCGCGGGCGTAGCGGGGCAGGTCGGTTCCCGGAGTGACCGCGCTGAAGGTGCCCACGATCCCCACTTCTCCTCGTCGCACTGGTCCGGCGAGCATATGTCGGGAGTGTGTCGCGCGCCACAATCGGTGCAACGTGACGCAACGCTTGTCGCGGCCGAGGCGGGGGAGTGTGCTCTGAGTCACAGCATCCACGGAAAGGCTCAGCGATGACACAGACACTCGATCCGGTTCTCCGGCCGGACACCGCGGCACCACAGCAGCGCGTCGACGCCTGGCTGGCGGCCTTCGAGGCAGCCCTCGCCGCGCGTGACGTCGCGGCCGCGGCGGGCATGTTCGCCGCGGACAGCTTCTGGCGCGACCTCGTTTCGTTCACCTGGAACATCAAGACCGTCGAGGGCCGCGCCGGAGTCGCCGACATGCTGACCGAGCGGCTCGACGACGCGGACCCGTCCGGATTCCGGACCACCGAGACCCCGGAGGACGCCGACGGCGTCGTCAGTGCGTGGATCGTGTTCGAGACGGCGACCGGCCGCGGGGAGGGCCACCTGCGGCTGAAGGACGACGGCGAGGGCGACCGGGCCTGGACCCTGCTGACCACGCTGCAGGAACTCAAGGGTTTCGAGGAAGGAACCGGCACGCGTCGGCCGCGCGGCGCCAAGCACGGCGCGGACAAGAACCGGGTGACCTGGGCGGAGGAACGCGAGATCGAGGACCGCGAACTCGGTCGCACCGTTCAGCCGTACGTCGTCATCGTCGGCGGCGGGCAGGGCGGCATCGCCCTCGGTGCCCGGATGCGTCAGCTCGGGGTCCCCGCTGTCGTGATCGACAGCCACGCGCGGCCCGGCGATCAGTGGCGCGGCCGCTACAAGTCGCTGTGCCTGCACGACCCGGTCTGGTACGACCACCTGCCCTACCTGCCGTTCCCGTCGAACTGGCCGGTGTTCGCGCCGAAGGACAAGATCGGCGACTGGCTCGAGATGTACACCAAGGTCATGGAGGTCCCGTACTGGAGTTCGACCACCTGTACCTCCGCCGCCTACGACGAGGTCCGCGGCGAGTGGACGGTCGAGGTCGACCGGGACGGCGAGGAGCTGACCCTGCGGCCCAAGCACCTGGTGATGGCCACCGGCATGTCCGGCAAGGCGAACGTGCCGACCTTCCCGGGGCAGGAGATCTTCCTCGGCGATCAGCACCACTCCAGCAAGCATCCCGGTCCCGACCAGTACGTCGGCAAGAAGGTCGTGGTGATCGGCGCCAACAACTCCGCGCACGACATCTGCGGTGCCTTGTGGGAGCACGGCATCGACGTGACGATGGTGCAGCGCAGCTCCACGCACATCGTCAAGTCCGATTCGTTGATGGACCTGGGGTTGGGCGACCTCTACTCGGAGCGGGCGTTGGCGGCCGGCGTGACCACGCACAAGGCGGATCTGACGTTCGGGTCGCTGCCGTACCGGATCATGCACGAGTTCCAGATCCCGGTGTACGACGCAATTCGCGAGCGGGACAAGGACTTCTACGAGCGGCTCGAGCAGGCCGGTTTCGAGCACGACTGGGGCGACGACGGCTCCGGGCTGTTCATGAAGTACCTGCGCCGCGGATCGGGCTACTACATCGACGTCGGTGCAGCGGAACTCGTCGCCAACGGCGACATCAAGCTCGCCCACGGCGACGTCCGCGAACTGACCGAACGCAGCGTGATCCTCGAGGACGGCACCGAACTCGACGCCGACGTGGTCGTCTACGCCACCGGCTACGGCTCGATGAACGGCTGGGTCGCGGACCTGATCGGACAGGACGTTGCGGACAAGGTGGGCAAGGTGTGGGGTCTGGGCTCGGACACCACGAAGGACCCGGGACCGTGGGAGGGCGAACAGCGCAACATGTGGAAGCCCACCCAGCAGGAGTCGCTGTGGTTCCACGGCGGGAATCTGCACCAGTCCCGGCACTATTCGCTGTACCTGGCGCTGCAGCTCAAGGCCCGCTACGAGGGGATCGCAACCCCGGTGTACGGGCTGCAGGAAGTGCACCACCTGAGCTGAAGCCGGGACGCGGCGGTGGCAGGCCTACCGTTCTGCCACCGCCGCGACCAGCCTGTCGATGTCCTCGAACGTGTTGAAGTAGTGCGGGGAAGCGCGGACCACACCGTCCAGGTTCCGTTTGCTCATGTCGACGAAGGTCGAACCACGGCCACTGACGGTGACGGTGACGTCCTTGTCCGCCAAGGACTTCCGGACGACGTTCGGGTCCACGCCGTCCACGGTGAACGAGACGATGCCGCTGCGCTGGCCGCCGAGGTCGCGCACGGTGACGCCGGAAAGGGTCGAGAGTTCGGTGCGCGCGTACTCGGCGCGGGCCGAGACCGCCTGCTCGATCTCGTCGATGCCGAGGTCGAGCAGGTAGCGGACAGCGACGCCGAGCCCGAGCCGACTCGCGACGCTGCACTCCCAGAACTCGAACCTCGACGCGTCCGGCGCGAGCCGGTAGCCGGACTCCTCGGCCCACTGGGCGCCGTGCAGGTCCAGTGCCGCCGGTTCCATGGTCCGTGCCAGTTCCGGGCGCAGGTACAGCAGTCCGGTGCCGCGCGGGCCCCGCAGCCACTTGCGGCCGGTCGCGGACAGGGCGTCCACTCCGAGTTCGACGACGTCGAGGGGGACCTGCCCGAGCGACTGGCATGCATCGAGCAGAACAAGTGCGCCGACGCCGTGGGCGAGGTCGACCACCTCGCGGACCGGGTTGAGCAGTCCGCCGTTGGTCGGCGCGTGCACCAGCGAGACCACCCGGACCCGTTCGTCGAGCATCTTGTGCAACGCCTCGAGGTCGAGTTCGCCGGTCGGGGTGGACGGCACCACCTCGACGTGTGCGCCCGCAGTGCGGGCGCGTTGGAGCGCGGCGATCGCGTTGCTCGCATATTCGACCTCGGTGATCAGGATGCGGTCACCCGGCGACAGCGGTACCGCGTAGAAGAAATCCGCCCAGGCGCGTGTCGCGCTCTCGACGAGCGCGATGTCCTCGGGTCGGGCACCGAGCAGTTCGGCGATCGAGGCCTTCACCTCCGCCAGGTCGTCGGCGCGCTCCGCGGCGGCGCGGTAACCGCCGACCTCGGCCTCCCGTCGCAGGTGGGACACCACGGCGTCGACCACCGGGCGCGGCGGTAGCGACGACCCGGCGCTGTCGAGGAACACCTTGTCGAGGCAACCGGGGGTGTCCTCCCGGACTCGTTGCTGGTCGAGCATCGAACCTCCCGGTGGTGGTCGGCATTGACCCTCGACGCTACATCTGGCGGGTGACACGATCAGCGATCTCGGTTTAGTGTCGGTGACGGCATCTACCCTCATCACCCGTACGTCCTGTAGCGGTGCCCGCCCGATGATCGGAGCGCGTGATGGCAGTGACTTTGGCAAGAGAAGTGAGGTCCGCGCGGCTCACCACCAGGGCCGCGGCGGAGGCCTACATCGGCGGCGTCTGCTTCAAACTCGGGCCGCCGCGGCTGATCGGTGCCGAGTTGGAGTGGCTGACCCTGCACTGTCGCGCCGACGATCCGTCCCATCCGCACCGCCCCGACCTGCACGACCTCGCGTCGGTCCTCGCGCCGCACGCCCCGACCAGCATCGCCCCCGATTCGCCCGCCCGCCCGCTCCCGGCCGGAAGCGCCGTGACGCTCGAGCCCGGCGGCCAGATCGAACTCTCCAGCACTCCACTCCCGTCGGTGGAGGAGTTGTGCGCCGCACTCACGGCCGACTCCGAGCAGCTCCGCAGCAGGCTCGCCCGCGCGGACATCGCCATGGTCGACGCCGCCGCGGACCCCGCCCGTCCGGCCGATCGAATCCTGCAGCTGCCTCGCTACCGGGCGATGGAAGAGCGATTCGACCGGATCGGCCCCTACGGCCGACTGATGATGTGCAACACCGCGGCCACGCAGGTCAGCGTGGACGCCGGTGCGGATGCCGTCGAGGTGTCGGAGCGCTGGACGGTCCTGCACGCGGTGGGGCCCGCGCTGCTCGCGGCGTTCGCCTGCTCGCCCCGGCTGTGGGGCATTCCGGACGGCGCCTGGGCGTCGCAGCGGATGCGGGCCTGGTTCGAACTGGACCCCGGGCGCACCGACCCGCCACCGCTGGCCGACCCGATCAGCAGTTACGGGCGGTGGGCCCTGGACGCGCCGATGCTGTGCGTCATCGGTGGCTGCGGCGACTGTCCCGACGACTGGTCCCTGGCCGGCGATGCCACCTTCGCCGACTGGATGGCGGGCGAGCTCGACGAGGTGATCGGCCGTCGTCCGGACCACCGCGACCTCGACTACCACCTGAGCACGCTGTTCCCGCCGGTCCGCGCCGCGGGCCATCTGGAGGTGCGCTACCTCGACGCGCAGCCGGGGGAGTTGTGGCGGGTGCCGATCGCCGCGTTGGATGCGCTGCTCTGCGACCGTGAGACTGTCGCCGAGGCAGCCGCGTTGTCCGCGGGCACGGCTGGTCGCTGGCGCGACGCTGCCGAGTTCGGCCTGGTCGACACCGAATTACGCTGTGCCGCAGTCGGTCTGCTGTCGTTGGCGGCATCGAAGTCACGGTCCTTCTCGGTGGAACTGTCCGCCGCGGCGCAGCGATGTCGTCGCGGCCGCACCCCCGTCCAGGAGGCCGACGCATGAGTACCGACGCGTTGCGCGACGATCTCGCGACCGTGCTGGCCCGGGCCCGCGAGCGCAGCCTCGCACTCACCGAATGCGTCGACGAGGGGGAGTTGATCGCCCAGCACTCGCCGTTGATGAGCCCGCTGGTCTGGGACCTCGCGCACATCGGCAACCAGGAGGAGTTGTGGCTGGTCCGGGACGTCGGTGGCCGTGAGCCGGTGCGCCGCGACATCGACGAGCTGTACGACGCGTTCAAGCACGCCCGCGCCGACCGGCCGGCCCTGCCGTTGCTCGACCCTGCGCAGGCCCGCGGCTACGTGGCGCAGGTCCGTGAGAAGGCCTGGGACGTGCTGGACCGTTCACCGTTGCGCGGCAGGCCGCTCGAACACGACGGGTTCGCGTTCGCGATGATCGCCCAACACGAACAGCAGCACGACGAGACGATGCTCGCCACCCACCAATTGCGCAGCGGTGCACCGGTGCTCGCGGCCGAACCGGTGCCGCCCGCGATCGACACGGCCGTCCCGGACGAGGTGGTGGTGCCGGCCGGCGCGTTCACGATGGGGACCTCCACGGACCCGTGGGCGCTGGACAACGAGCGGCCTGCGCATCGCGTCGAGGTACCGACGTTCGCGCTCGATGCCGCGCCGGTGACGAACGGGCAGTACCTCCAGTTCATCGGCGACGGCGGATACCGGCGACCGGAACTGTGGAGCGAGCGAGGTTGGCGGCACCGGCAGTCGGCCGCGTTGGTGGCCCCGCAGTTCTGGGAGCGGGACACCTCGGGCGACTGGTGGCGGCGCGCATTCGGTGTGCGAGCGCCGGTGGCGCCGGATCGCCCGGTCGTGCACGTCAGCTATTTCGAGGCCGATGCCTACGCCCGGTGGGCGGGCAAACGGCTGCCCACCGAGGCGGAGTGGGAGAAGGCGGCCCGGTGGGATCCGCGGACCGGGACCTCGCACCGATTCCCGTGGGGCGACGAGGAACCCACCGACGAGCACGCGAACCTCGGCCAGCGGCACCTCGAGCCGGCACCGGTCGGCGCCTATCCGGCCGGCCGGTCCCCGCTCGGTGTGCACCAGCTGATCGGCGACGTGTGGGAGTGGACGTCGTCGGATTTCCTGCCGTACCCGGGCTTCTCGGCGTTCCCGTACCGGGAGTACTCGGAGGTGTTCCTCGGCGGCGACTACAAGGTGTTGCGCGGTGGCTCGTTCGGCACCGATCCGGTGGCGTGCCGCGGGACGTTCCGGAACTGGGACCATCCGGTGCGCCGCCAGATCTTCGCCGGGTTCCGTTGCGCACGAGACGTATCCGAATAGATGTGTAGGCATCTCGGGTATCTCGGCCCGTCGCGGACGGTCGCGGATGTGCTGACGGCGGGTGGGGAGCGCAGCCTGCTGACCCAGTCGTGGGCGCCGCGGGAGATGCGTGGCGGTGGCGTGATCAATGCCGACGGCTTCGGCGCCGCGTGGTGGCCGCCGGGTCGCGACCCGGTCGCCTACCGGAACCCCGCGCCGGTCTGGTCCGATCCGGCGGTCGAGGGGGCGCTCGGCGAGGTGGCGGCGCCTGCGGTGGTGGCCGCGGTGCGCTCGGCCACCGTCGGAATGCCGCTGACCCGCGAGGCCTGCGCCCCGTTCACTGATGGCAAGTGGGCGTTCAGCCACAACGGCAGTATCGACGGGTGGCCGGATTCGATTGCGGCGCTCGCGGAGTGGTTGCCGGCGGTGGAGTTGCTGCGAATGCCCGCGCTCACCGATTCGGCTCTGCTGTGGACGATGGTGCGGCGACGGCTCGACACCGAGGAACCGGGTCAGGCGTTGCGCAGTGTGCTCATCGACGTGCTGGAGGCGGCGCCGCTGTCGCGGCTGAACCTGCTGCTGAGTGACGGGACGGGGCTGTGGGCGTCGGCGGTGTACCACTCGCTGTCGGTCCGTGTCGACGAGTCGGTCGCAGTGGTGGCCTCGGAACCGGTGGACGAGGAGGAGGGGTGGCTGGTGGTGCCCGACCGACACCTTCTCGAGGCACGGCCCGGGCATCTGGAGATCACCGAACTGGAGGCAAGTGCATGAACGAACCGACCGTCGAGGTTCACCTGGCGCCGCGGCAACTGCACGAGAATCTGCGGGCCGATGCGCGTCTCGGCCTGACTGCGACTCCGAAGTGGCTGCCGCCCAAGTGGTTCTACGACGCCAAGGGCAGTGAACTCTTCGAGGAGATCACCCGGCTGCCGGAGTACTACCCGACCCGTACCGAGCGGGAGTTGTTGCGGGCCAGTGCCTCGCACATCGCGGAGGCAACGTCAGCGCAGATCCTCGTCGAGCTCGGGTCGGGGTCGTCGGAGAAGACGCGAGTGCTGCTCGGCGCCCTCACCGAGCACGGCACGCTGGAGCGGTATGTGCCGCAGGACGTGTCGGAGGCGGCGCTCGCGTCGGCAGTGCGCCAGGTGGCGGCGGAGTTCCCAGCGTTGACGGTGCACGGGATCGTCAGCGACTTCACCGACACGCTGCACAACCTCCCGCGTGGTGGCCGGCGGATGATCGCGTTCCTCGGCGGCACGCTCGGCAACCTGGTGCAGGAGGAGCGGGCCGAGTTCCTCGCCTCGGTCGCCGAGGTGCTCGAGGAGGGTGAGCAGTTGCTGCTGGGGGTCGGGCTGGTCACGGATCCCGCGGTAGTGGTGCCTGCCTACGACGACGCCGCCGGCGTCACCGCGCGGTTCAACCTGAACGTGTTGTCGGTGCTCAATGACCAGTTGGGGGCGAACTTCGACCTCGACCGGTTCCGGCACGTGGCGCTGTGGGACGAGGTCAGTGAGTGGATCGAAATGCGTGTGGAGGCGGTCGAACCGATGACCGTGCAGGTTCCCGCGTTGGGCCTGGAGGTGGAGTTCGCGGCGGGTGAGCAGATGCGAACAGAGATCTCGGCGAAGTTCCGCGTCGAGGGCATCTGCAAGGAGCTCGCCGCGGCCGGCTTCGGCAGTGATCGGGTGTGGACGGATCCGCTGGACCGGTTCGCGCTGATCCTCGCGGACCGGGCGGGCTGACGGTCGGGCAGCGGCCGGATCCGGCAGCCGGCCCCACTCGATCGAGCGGGGCCGGCCGGTGGAGTCAGGCGGAGGCCGACGCGAGCATCGGTGCGGCGAGGAGGGTCAGGCCGACCAGTGCGCCGGCGCCGCTCATGAGGCCGGTGGCGATGCCGAGGTACGGCTGGATGGTCTTGAGGCCGCCGAGGACGTCGGAAGAACCCATGGGGTGACTCCTAATTGCTTGAGGGTGGGGGAGTGACGCAGGTCTCAGTGCCTGCGCCGAGTAATTCGTATCACAAGCGAAAGGATCCGGTAATCCTGCGTATCAATATATGAGAAATCGCTGATAAGGAATATCAACATTGAGTTACGGACACCGTCCGAATTGCAAGAAATGTCGGAAGTAGATGTCTGTGACCAGCGGTTTGGTCAGATGACCAGGTGTGGCCGGTCCCGTTGTCGAACGAGCGGGACCGGCCACGTGCAACCTGAATCAGGCGGAGGCCGACGCGAGCATCGGTGCGGCGAGGAGGGTCAGGCCGACCAGCGCGCCGGCGCCACTCATGAGCCCGGTGGCGATGCCGAGGTACGGCTGGATGGTCTTGAGGCCGCCGAGAACTTCGGTAGAACCCATGGTGTGTGCTCCTTGTGAGGTGGTGTTGTGACGCACATCTCAGTGCTGGAGACATTGATACGGGAGCGCCGCCGAGGCGAAGTGGCGAGTCTCACTGAACGGGAACGATGTGCGCCCAGTCACAAAACGCGCAAAGCGGACAGGCTGCATGGTGGACATGTGCCCAGGTCAGGCTGCAGTGCTCGCGCGCACTGGCGTGACACCGGGCCGATATCCCGGTTGCGGGTGACCGCCGTGCCACGTCGCCGGTGTGTCGATCGAGCAGTGCCGGGCGAGGCAGGCGTGCGCCCAGGCCGTCAGTGAGGTTGTGGAGGCCTCGGCGCGGAAATCGCTTGAGCGCGTGCTTGATTGCGAGCAGCTCACCAGCAAGGGCCGTCTTGGTGGGCGCAGTACCGTGGCGTTGGCCGCTCATCAGGGGAGGGCTACGGCAAGATGGTCGTTGACGAGAGGGGCGTGCGATGTCCGACGACGAGCTGAGCGACTTCGACCGCGATCAGTTCACCCACGACGGCGCGACCCGGACCGTCTTCCGTCGCGGCACGGGGCCAGCCGTGATCGTGATGGCCGAGGTCCCGGGCATCACGCCGAAGGTCCTCGACTTTGCCCGACGCATCTCCGATATCGGCTGCACTGCGGTGCTCCCGCACCTGTTCGGGCGCCCGGGCCGCGACCCGCACCCGGACGCGCACGGGATCGCGGCCGCGGCCGTCAATGCGGCGTCCACGATTATCCCGATCTGCATCAATCGCGAGTTCACCGTGCTCGCGACCGGGCGCACCTCGCCGGTGATCGGCTGGTTGCGGGCACTGGCCCGGCACGAACACGCGCGCTGCGGCGGCCCCGGGGTCGGCGCGGTGGGAATGTGCTTCACCGGCGGTTTCGCCCTCGCGATGGCCGCAGACGACGTCCTGCTCGCACCGGTGCTCTCGCAGCCGTCGTTGCCGCTCGCCGTCACTGCGGGGCGGCGGGCCACGATCGACATCTCGCCCGAGGACCTCGCACGTGTCAAGGAGCGATGCGCGGGCGGATTGACCGTGCTCGGGCTGCGGTTCGTAGGGGACCGGTTCGTGCCCGCCGAGCGGTTCGAGTTCCTGCGCGAACAGCTCGGTGAAGCGTTCGTCGCCGTCGAACTCGATGGCGCAAGCGCCAATCCGCAGGGGGCGTTGCCACCGCACTCGGTGCTCACCGAGCATCTCGTCGACGAGCCCGGCCAGCCGACGCTCGCCGCCGTCGAGCGGGTGCTCGACCTCATGCGCACGCGGTTGCTGTCGTCGCCGACGTGATTGCGCACCGCTAGCCGGTCACCTCGATCATGTTCACCTTCAGCTTGGGCACGGTGGTGCTGCCGCCGGCCTGGGTCGCCGAGGACCATGGTGTTCTGCTCGTAGTGAATCTGCAGGACGCCCAGGACACCATCCAGGCGGCCGGTGTCTTCTCCTCCCGCAGCAAGGACGCCACCGGGAAGAGTCGCGCCCCCGTGCTTGACCGCAATTGGGTGGTTGTCGGACAGACCCCGCCCGCCGGATCGACCTTCGGCGAGGGCGACGCGGTGCTCTCCGTGGTCAAGCAGGGCGAACCCGACTACTGCTCCTGACTGCGGCGACGGTGCGCTCACTTCCGCGATTAGGGAAGTATCGAATCGCGAAAACGGCGCGCTGAAAGGCTATTCGGCATATACTCGAAACTGTGTTCGAATCCGATGGATCTTCGCAGGCAGGGGTGCTCGACGGCATCCCTGATTGCGAGTGGCCGTCGGCGTTGGTGGACCAGCACGCGGCGATCGCGCGGGCGCAGTTCCGTGAAGTGGACGCGGCAGCCACCGTGTACATCGCGCGGTGCGCGCAGGACGCGCGGCGCGGCCGGAACGAGGCGTTCCAGGGCGAGTTCGCGCACGTGGAGGTCGCGGGGATCCTGCACATCACCGAGGCGGCGGCGCAGAATCTCATCGGGCTCGGCTGCGATCTGCGGTGGAGGCTGCACCGAGTGTCGGCGCTGTTCGCCGCCGGGAAGCTCGATCTGGTTCAGGCGACCGTGATTTCGGATGCACTGGCGAACGTCTCCGAGGATGCGCTCGACGAACTCGAACGGCGGATGGTCGAGGGTGCGGCGCGGTGCACGTCGACGGCGTTGCGGCGTCGGGCAAAGCGGTTGATCGCTCGTCACGATCCGGAGGGTGCGCGGAGTCGGCGGGAGCGCGCGGTCGAGGACCGTGACGTCCGGGTGCGGGCCGCCGACGACGGAATGTGCACGCTCGAGGGGCTGATGCCGGCCGCCGCGGGCCAAGTGGTCGCGATGCGTCTGCGGTCCATGGCATTCGACGTCTGCGCCCACGATCCGCGGACCTTCGCGCAGCGGCGCGCCGATGCGCTGCAAGCCCTCGCCGAAGGCCACGGCCGACTGGAATGCCTGTGCGGACGCCGGGAGTGCACCGCGAACGACGTTCCGAAGTCGTCGGGCGTGAGTGTCCCGCCCATCACTCCCAACGCCGCGGAACCCGGCGGCCAGGATTCCGGGAATGCCGTCGAGCTCGCCGTGAGCGACGGTGACCTGAACTCCTCCGCCACAGTTGCCGCGGAACCCGGCGGCCAGGATTCTGCTAATGGCAGCAGTGACACTGCAAGCCACGGTGTCGCATCAGCCGCAACGGCCGTGGCACTGGGCGTGCCCTCTGCGACGACGTCAACTCCGCCTGCCCTGCCGCCGCTGCCGAAGGCGACGATCATGGTCGGGGTCAACGCGACCACCCTCCTCGGCCTGGATGACCTGCCCGGCTACCTCGCCGGATACGGGCCGATCGATGCGGACTTGGCACGGGAACTTGCCGAGGACGGGACATGGCGGAAGGTGTTGACGCTCAGCGAATCTGACCGCGAAGCGATTCTCGACGCACTGTGCGGAACGGAGGGGAGTGGTCGCGCAGGTTCGGGAGATTCCGGCGTGCCCGATCCCGACCCGGACACCGTGTGGCTCACCGGTCGACGAGTCGACACCGCGGCACACGGCCCGATCCTCGGCATCGGCCGCAGTCTGTCCGCGGCCGGCATCACTCCCGCCGCGGTCCGCGAACGTACCCGGCGCCGCCGCGAAGCACTGACATATCGGCCCTCCGCAAGATTGGTCGAGATAGTCCGCACCAGGGATGGGACGTGCAGGTTTCCGGGATGCACTGCGCGGGCCTCCACCTGCGACATCGACCACACCGTGCACTTCGATCATGCCGATCCGGCAGCGGGCGGGTGGACGGTCGAACAGAACCTGGCCTGCCTGTGCCGTCGGCACCACCGCCTCAAGACGAGCGGCCGATGGAAGGTCAGGCAAGTCGGGGGCGGGCGTCTCGAGTGGACCGATCCGAACGGGATCGTCACCGTCACCGAACCGGCCGGCGCCTTCGCCGACCCCGACGTGGGTCTCCCATTCGGGCCACTCACCGACGACGCAACCATGGAACGACTCTTCGGCCCACACCGCGGCCGCGGCGTCGAAGACGATCTCGTCTACATCCTCGACGCGCTCGCGCCGGACTGGCGCAACCGCGACCGTGATGTCGACCCATCGCCGAAGCCGGTCCTCGTCGTCGACCTCAGCGAACCTGCGCCCTTCTGACCGGCTAGCCGAACGAGGCTCTTATTCCTCCGGGCCATCGGTCAGCCAACCTCGGTTGCGTGGTCACACCGACGGCGATCCTGACCCCTCGGAAGCGATGCGGCTCCTGGATTCCGGTCACGCCGGACAACTGACGAATCCGCCGTGCGACCTACCTGGTCGAGCTCGGAACCGCCGGGGTCGTGGTTGGGGTGGTCGACACCGCCGCGGTCGTCGTGGGGACAACCGCCGCGGTCTGCGTCTCCACCGTCGGGGCCGCGCTCGTCGTCTCCGGGGTCACGCTCGTCGAAGCGTCGACCTCATTTGCCGCCGGCGTGGGTGCAGCCGTGGTCGGCGCAGTCGTTGTCGCGGAAGCGGAAGCCGAGTCGGTCGGTGTCGCCGAATTCGATGTAGACGTGGACGTGGTCGCAGTGCCCGACGTCGTGGCGGCAGCCGAGGTCGGCGTCGGTGTCGCCGTCACCTGATCGACGACAGTCTTGACCGTCGTCGCGTCCGGCTTGACCGTCGTGTCGAGCGGCTGTCCTGCCTGCGCCTGCTGAGCGAGCTGCGTCAGCCAGGCCGCCGCGTACTGCGATGACGTCAGTGGCTTGCCGTCGGCGGTGTTCGCGTCACGCCAGTAGTCGAAGTGATGCCCCTTGGCATCCGGGCCCAGGGTGAGGTTGTACGGGTCACTCATGACCACCGGGATGGTGTTCTGGTTCGTCGCGATGAGCCCCACGATCTCCTTGAACATCTTCTGCGGCAGATAGGCCAGCGGTGACATCTGGTTGGTGGAGATCGACGCGTCCTGCGCGGTGTCCGTCACTGCAGTCGTCTGTCCGGGCTTGTAGGCCGGGTCGGACACCTTCAGCAGCACGTCGAGGAACGTCTCGTTGCCCTGCATCCAGTTCGGCGTCGCCCGAATCTCTTGGAACGCATTGAACGCGATCTGCCCGAGCACCACTGCGACGCCCTGTCCGTTGTCCAGCGTGAGACCGTTCTTCTCGAGTGAGTCGACGTTCAGTTGCCTACCCACGTTGACCGCGAGGTTGAGCAGCGAGATGTTCTGCGGCGCCGAGCAGGTGAGGTCGCCGTCCGAACAGAACGACGCGATCCTGCCGTTCAGGGCGCCGAAGTCGGAACCGCCGGTACCCTGCACCGCGCCCTGTCCGTCGGCCGGGGTGGTACCGGTCTGGTACGCCTGGTTGAAACCGTTCGGGTTGGTGAACGGGTTCGTCGCGCCCGGGAAGGGACCCGTACCGTCCGCGCGGCCGGCGTCGGCGAAGATGACGACACCGGTGACGTTCGCCGGATTGACGATCCCGTACCCGCCCTTGGCGTCGGCGGTCTGATGCCCGACGTCCATCGCGACCCGCCGCGCGACGTCGGCGCCCTCGCTGTAGCCGACGATCGCGAACCGGGTGTTCGGGCACGACTGCTGGATCTGCTGCATCACCGATTCGGCGTTGGCCACGCCCGTGGTGACGGCGCTCTCGTAGCTGTCCATGTTCGCGGGGTACGCGACGTAGACCGACGCGTACGAGTTCGGGTTGACGCTGGCAGCCGGGGCGTTGGCGACCGGATCGAGCCACTTGCTGCTGTAGTCGGTCGACAGCGCGGCCGGGAGCGCATTGCCGTTGGCGTCGACGAGCTTCGGGGTGTCCGCCGAGGGCGTGTCACCGCGCCCGGCGATCGAGACGGTGACCATGTCGTGGCACTCGGTCACTGACGACGTGAGTTCTGTGTCGGCGGTACGGGGCCCGGATGACAGTGCCCATGGCAGCGTGACCAAGGCGGCCACGCCGAGGATTCCGGGCGCGATCAGGCCCGATGCGATGCGATGGCGTGCGAAGAATCCTCGAGGTGTCATGCCCACTCCCAAATTCGACTCTCTGACATGCGCCCTGCCCCGGCGACGCATCACGTCATTCCGTACATCGTCCAGCAAGCGGCGAGCGCTACACATGCAACCGGTTCGACCTGATGTACAGCGTAAGGCCAGCCGATGCTTGTCCTCGAAATCGTCGAACCACCAGCACTGACGATGCTCGACACCGCCGGGAGGTCTACAGCGTCAACTGCATGAAAGTCAGGTCCAGCCACCGCCCGAACTTGACGCCCACCTCCGGCATCACCCCGACCGTCCGGAACCCGAACCGCTCGTGCAGAGCGATGGAGGTGGTGTTCGTCGACTCGATGCTCGCGACCATCACGTGGATGCCGCCGGCGCGGGCCCGTTCGATCAGCGCGGCCATCAGCTGCGAGGCGATGCCCTTGCGGTGATGGTCGACGTGGACGTACACCGAGTTCTCCACGGTGTGCCGGTAGCCGCTCTTGGCCCGCCACACGCCGTAGGTCGCATAGCCGGCCACTCGGTCGACTCCCACCGATGTGTCGACCGCGACCAACACCGGGAACCCGGCCCGCTCGCGGCCGTCCAGCCACGCGCGACGGTCGTCGATGTCGACCGGCTCCTCGTCCCAGATCGCGGTCGTGTTGCGGACCGCCTCGTTGTGGATCTCCAGGATGCCGGGCAGGTCGTCGGCGTGGGCGTCGCGGATCACGATGGTCACCACACCATCGTGACGCACGCCAGCTACCGCTGCGCGCTCTGCCGCGCCTTCTCCAGTGCGCCGAGGGTGCGCATGATCGTCGCCTTCTGCTTCTCGAGATCGCTGCGGCGGGCGCGGGCCGCCAGGCCCGACTGGTCGGCGACCTGAGCGAGCTGAGCGTCGACGGAGCTCATCTGGTCCAGCAGGGCCAGTCCCCGCGCCTGGATCTCGTCGAGGTCGACGGCGTCCGAACTGACCGCCGCCTGCCCGGCCGCCGAACGGGTCGTGCGTGCGGTGGCGGCCGCGCGGGTTGCCGATCCCGTCGCGGTGGACGCGCGCGACGCGACGACGGTCTCGGCGACGACGGCGGCGGCGCGGGGGCGCAACGCCTTACGGACCAATGCCGGGTCGGGCGGGGACGCCAGCTTGGTCTGGTTCAGGGCGGCGCGGGCGTCGCGAGCGGTGACGCGCCACTCGCGCTCCTCCTCGTCGTCGGACTGCAGGGTGCCGCCGAGCGGGCGCAGGCCGTACATGCCGAGGAACCGGCGCGCGCCCTCGATGATCTCTTCGTTCTCACGGCAGGTGCCGCACCGCGGCTCGTTGCGGTACATCTCCACGGCGACGTCGTCGCCGCACCAGACGCAGGCGCCGGGAACCCAACGCCGAGCCGTCTGCATCGTTGTGGTTCCGGCCGGGACATCGAGAGTCTGCGCGTCAATCACGACGCATGACAATAGGGCAGAGCTCGCCGGCACACGACACCGGATCGTTACGTTCCTGCGGTTGAAGTGTCAGACGTGATCAATCTCATGGCCAACTCGGTTCGGTAGTGGCCGTGCGCAGGCAAACTCTTGCCGCGCAAGCGGTTTCCCGGCGGGCAGATCTATCCCGTCGGTCCGCCCACGACGTCGGTCAGCCACTCCGTCAGCGGGCGCAGCGACTCCCACGAAGCGCGCACCTCGGTGAGCGTCCGAGCGCTGTCGAGCCACTGCGGGCAGCCGTAACTGCGCCCCGCCGTCAGCGTGCGGTGACGCAGCAGCTCGAGCCGCGGATGGTCCTCGGCGAACCCGCGCGGACGAGTCTTGAGGCGGTCTCCGCCGATCTCGAATCCCGACTTCTCCAGTGCGCGCGTCAGTCGTACCAACTGCTCGCCGCGCAGGTCGCTGTCGACGGCGGCACGCAGCCGCGCGACCTGGTCGGGCGTGTTCTGGTAGAAGCCGCCGCCGACGAACAGGCCCGACGCGTCGATCTGGACGTAGTACCCGATGCCGGGACCGACCATGACGACGCCGCCCTGATGGGTCTTGTACGGGGTCTTGTCCTTGGAGAACCGGACGTCGCGGTAGGGCCGGAACACCTTGCCCTCGCCGAAGTCCCGTTCCAGCTCGACCAGCAGCCCGACCATGGGCGCACGCACCGACGACTCGTAGACCGCCTTGTGGGCGGTCCAGAATGTCTTGCTGTTGTCCGCCTCCAGGTCCTCGTAGAAGTCCAGGGCGGCGTCGGAGAATCCGGAGAACACAAACAAAAGGCTAGCGCCCGTGAGTCTTTCTGGCCCCTCAGTGGGCCGGAAAGACTCACGGGCGGCGCAGCCGCCTAGGCGCTGCCGTTGAAGAGCGAGGTCACCGAGCCGTTCTCGAAGACCTCCTTGATGGTCCGCGCGAGCAGCGGGGCGATCGACAGGATGGTCAGCGTCGGGAAGCGCTTCTCCTCCGGGATCGGCAGCGTGTTGGTCGTGATGACCTCCTTGGCGCCGCAGGACGCGAGGCGCTCGGCTGCGGGGTCGGAGAACACACCGTGCGTGGTGGCAATGATCACGTCGCCCGCGCCGGCGTCCTTGAGCACCTTCACCGCGCCGGCGATCGTGCCGCCGGTGTCGATCATGTCGTCGATCAGCACGCAGGTGTGGCCGCTCACGTCACCGACGACGCGGTTCGACTTGACCTGGTTCGGCACCAGCGGGTCGCGGGTCTTGTGCACGAATGCCAGCGGCGCGCCGTCGAGGGCGTCGGCCCACTTCTCGGCAACCTTGACGCGACCGGCGTCCGGGGAGACCACGCAGATGTTCTCGGTGCCGTAGTTCTCGCGGACGTACTGGGCGAGCTGACCCTGGGCGTGCATGTGGTCGACTGGGCCGTCGAAGAAGCCCTGGATCTGGTCGGTGTGCAGGTCGACGGTGATGATCCGGTCCGCACCGGCGGTCTTGAGCATGTCCGCGATCAGGCGGGCCGAGATCGGCTCGCGGCCGCGGTGCTTCTTGTCCTGGCGGGCGTACGGGTAGAACGGCAGCACCGCGGTGATGCGCTTGGCGGATCCACGCTTGAGCGCGTCGATCATGATGAGCTGCTCCATGATCCACTGGTTCAGGGGCGCGGGGTGGCTCTGCAGGACGAAGGCGTCCGAGCCGCGCACCGACTCCTCGAATCGCACGAAGATCTCGCCGTTGGCGAAGTCGCGCGCGGTCTGCGGGGTGATCTGAATGTCCAGTTCCTTCGCCACCTGCTCGGCCAGTTCGGGATGCGCGCGACCGGAGAAGAGCATGAGGTTCTTCTGGTTGTCGATCCAATTCGCGGTCACTGCTCTTCGCCGTCCTCGTTGTTCTCGATGTTGTGCTGCTGTGCCATAGCGGCTGCCTCGGCGGCCGCTGTGCCGGGTCGATTGCGCTCGACCCAGCCGTCAATGTTGCGCTGCTTGCCCCCGGAGACGGCGAGCGCCCCGGGCGGGACATCGGACCGCAGCACCGTGCCCGCTCCCGTGTACGCGCCGTCGCCGACCCGGACGGGCGCCACGAACATGGTGTCCGACCCGGTGCGCACGTGCGACCCCACCACGGTACGGGTCTTGTTGACCCCGTCGTAGTTGACGAACACGCTCGACGCCCCGATGTTGCTGTGGTGGCCGATGCTCGCGTCGCCGACATAGGTCAGGTGCGGGACCTTCGAGTGATCGCCGATGTCGGAGTTCTTCACCTCGACGAAGGCGCCGAGCTTGCCCGATTCACCCAAGACCGTGCCCGGGCGCAGGTACGTGAACGGTCCGACGGTCGCGCCCGCACCGATGCGCGCGCGGTCGGCGTGTGTCCGGACGACGGACGCGCCCGCGCCGACGACGACGTCGGTGAGTGTGCTGTTCGGTCCCACCACCGCGTCCTCACCGATCTCGGTGCGGCCGTGCAGTTGCACGCCGGGCTTGATCGTCGCGTCGCGGTCGATGGTCACGTCCACGTCGATCCAGGTGGTCGACGGATCGATCACCGAGACACCCGCGCGCATGTGGGCGTCGAGGATGCGACGGTTCATCTCTCGCGCGAGGTCCGCCAGTTGCACCCGGTCGTTGGCGCCGGCGACCAGCTGCGAGTCCTCGAGGCGCTGTGCCCGGATCTTGCCGCCGAACCGCCGCGCGATCGCGATCACGTCGGTCAGGTACAGCTCGCCCTGGGCGTTGTCCGAGCTCAGTTCCGTCAGTGCGGACCGCAGAGTAGCCGCGTCGAATGCGTACACTCCCGAGTTGACCTCGGTTATCGCGCGCTGCGAGTCGGTGGCGTCGGCCTGCTCGACGATCGCATTGACCTCGCCGTCGGTGGTGCGCAGGATCCGGCCGTACCCGGTCGGGTCGGCGGCCGTGGAGGTGAGGATGGTGACCGCGGCGGCCGGCGCCTGGACGTGCGTGTCGAGCAGGCCGCGCAGGGTCTCGCCGTCGAGGAGCGGCACGTCGGCGGATGTCACGAGGACCGTGCCCGCGAAGTTGTCGGGGAGTGCGCTGAGCCCGCACGCGACCGCGTGGCCGGTGCCGTTCTGCTCGTCCTGCACCGCGGTGGCGATCTTGACTCCGAGTTCGGTGGCGACATCGGCGACGGCTGCACCGACGGCCTCGCGTTCGTGCCCGATCACCGTGACCAGATGGGTCGGATCGAGCGCGGCCGCGGCGTGCAGGGAGTGGGCGAGCATCGTCCGACCCGAGAGGCTGTGCAGCACCTTCGGGGTCTTGGACCGCATTCGTGTCCCCGCGCCCGCGGCGAGGACGATCACGGCGGTCTCGACTGGCATGAAGCTCCTCGAAATCGACTGTCTGGAACGCTCCGCCGCCAGGACTCGAACCTGAACTATCTGAACCAAAATCAGAGGTGCTGCCATTACACTACGGCGGATTGCCGCACCTGCGGTTTCGATCGATCCATGGTGAAAGCTCGATCCAGCGTCGATCGGGCCCCGCTGTGCGCCCACGATCCTCGCACGCCACCCGGCTTCCGTGCGAACCGCCTCGCCGGTAGCCGCGCGCGTGGCCGATACGCTGGACCACATGTCCCGACCGCCGCAGGCCCCCGCCGGCAAATCCCAGTCGGATATGTCGATCAAGTCGCAGTCGGCTGTGCCGATCAAGTCACAGCGGACACGGATGACCGGAACCCAGCGTCGCGAGCAGTTGATCGAGATCGGTCGCAGCGTCTTCGCAGAGCGTGGCTACGAGGCTGCCTCGATCGAGGAGATTTCCGCCAGGGCCAACGTCTCCAAGCCGGTCGTCTACGAACACTTCGGCGGCAAGGAGGGCCTCTATGCCGTCGTGGTGGACCGCGAGATGTCCACCCTCCTGCAGATGATCACCTCGTCGCTCGCCCAGAACCGTTCCCGGGTGCGGGTCGAGCGGGTAGCACTGGCGTTGCTGACCTACGTCGAGGAGCGGACCGAAGGTTTCCAGATCCTGGTCCGCGACTCCCCGATGTCGGCGAAGGAGGGCACGTACTCGAGCCTCCTCAACGAGGCGGTCACCCAGGTCGGCCACATCCTCGCCGGCGACTTCTCGCGCCGCGGGTTCGATGCGGGTCTGGCAACGCTGTACGCGCAGGCGCTGGTCGGGATGGTCGCCACCACGGCGACGTGGTGGCTCGACGAGCGGACCCCGCCGAAGGAGGTGGTGGCCGCGCATCTGGTGAACCTGTGCTGGAACGGCCTGACCAATCTCGAGGCGGACCCGCAGCTCGGGGAGTAGCGCCTCGCAGGTACCGAACTCGGCTGATCGTGCAACCCGCGGTCACAATTCCGAGCGATTAACCGAACCGGTGGTATTTTTCAGTCGCAACCGACTGCGGGTTGTCGGTCGGCAGGAGGCGGTCTATGGCAAGGCAGGAACGTGCCGAGGCGACGCGGAACGCAGTCCTGCTCGCCGCCGCGGAAGTGTTCGCCCGGCTGGGGTACGCGCAGGCGAACCTCAGCGAGATCGTCGCCCAGTCGGGTGCCACGAAGGGTTCGCTCTACTTCCACTTCGCGTCCAAGGAAGACCTGGCCCGGGGCGTGATCGACGAGGGGACCCGACGCCTCGGCGTGGCCTGTGCGCCGCTCGTGGAACTGCGGAACCCCGCGTTGGAGACGATGATCGGGCTGTCCTACCTCGCGGCCGACGTGGCCGCAGCCGACCCGATCGTCGCGGCCATGTACCGCCTGCACCACGAGGTCGGCGACCATCGGGGGACCGGCGACAATGTCGTCGAGACCTGGCAGGAGTACTTCGTGACGATGGCCGAACGTGCGATCGACGAGGGCGATGTGGCCGCGGACTCCGACGCCCGGGACGTCGGAATGTTCATCTTCGAGGCCCTGTTCGGCGCCCGGGTCGTGGCGCACGCCACCGGAACGCTCGATCAGCTGAACGCCCGGACTGAGCGGGCGTGGCATTTCATCCTGCCGTCGCTGGTCGCAGCCGGGAAGATCGACTACTTCCGTGAGTTCGCGGTGCGCCGCTCGCGCCGATGACCGTCGCTGACTCTGTCGGCGGCCCGGCTTAGAATCGACGTGGCCGTCGACGTGGCGGCCTCGCTCGTCCACACAGGAGCATCGACGTTGCCCTCCCGTTCCCAGCACGCCTCGACCCCGGTGACGCACGAGCAGCTTCCGCTCGCCGGTGTCGCCCGCGTCGCACTCGCGCACCCTGCATTCTCCGACGTGCGGGACGCGGTCGGACGGGCCGCCCTCGACATCGTCGCCCCCAACCCTGCGCGCCCGTTCGTCGCGTCCGCAATCGCACAGCGCGCCCAGCTGTTGCTGGTCACCGCCACCGGCCGGGAGGCCGACGACCTGGCCGTGGAGCTGCGCGAGATCCTCGGCGACTCGGTTGCGCAGTTCCCGTCCTGGGAGACGCTGCCGCACGAGCGGCTCTCGCCGGGCGCGGACACGGTCGGTAGGCGACTCGAGGTGCTGCGCCGGCTCGCCTGCCCCGACAACGCCGACTACGGCCCGCCGCTGAGCGTGGTCGTCACCACGGTGCGCTCGCTGGTGCAGCCGATGGCTCCAGGGCTCGGCGAGATCGAACCGGTGACGCTGCGGGTGGGCACCGAGACCCCGTTCGACGGACTGATCCAGCGACTGGTCGAGATGGCGTACACCCGTGTGGACATGGTCGGCAAGCGCGGCGAGTTCGCGGTCCGCGGTGGGATCCTCGACGTGTTCTCGCCGACCGCCGATCACCCTGTGCGGGTGGAGTTCTGGGGCGACGAGGTGACCGAGCTGCGAGCCTTCTCGGTGGCGGACCAGCGGTCGATTCCGGAGCTCGAGGTCGCGATGCTGATCGCGCCGCCGTGCCGCGAGTTGCTGCTCACCGAGCGGGTCCGCGACCGCGCGGCGGTGCTGGCCCAGGACAACCAGGCCGACGCCGCGCTCGTGGAGATGCTCGACAAGCTCTCCGCCGGTATCCCGGTCGAGGGCATGGAGGCCCTGCTCCCGGTACTCCTCGGCGGCGAGCTGGTCCTGCTGACCGACGTGCTACCCGCGAGCACACACGTGCTGCTCTGCGACCCCGAGAAGATTCGTACCCGCGCAACGGATCTGGTGCGCACCGGTCAGGAGTTCCTGGAGGCCTCGTGGACCGCGGCCTCGATCGGTGGTGCGGCGCCTCTCGACACCCGGGGCATCGACCTGGGGGCGTCCGCGTATCGGTCCCTCCGGCAGGTGCGGGAGAGTGCCGAAGCGAACGGCAGGCCCTGGTGGACGGTCAGCCCGCTCGCCTCCGGGCGCGACGAGGAACTGGTCCTCGACCTTCGCCCCGCGCCCGAGGTCCGCGGTTCCGAAGACCTGCTCGCCGAACTGTTCGTGATGCTGCGCGCACACGTTGCCGCCGGCGGTCGCGCCGCGGTGGTGGTCGCCGGCTCCGGCACAGCGCACCGCGTGCTCGAACGGCTCGGCGAGGCCGAGGTACCGGCCGCCGCGCTGGCGCCTGGCGGCGATCCTCTGCGCGGTCAGGTCGAGGTGTTGTGCGGCAGCCTCCACGACGGTCTCGTCTTCCCGGCCGCGACCGACGGTGATGTCGGCCTGGTCCTGATCTCCGAGTCGGACCTGACCGGCAACCGGGTCACCGCGGCCGGCGACGGGAAACGGCTGCCCGCCAAGCGCCGAAACCAGGTCGACCCGCTGGCGCTGGCCGCCGGCGACATGGTCGTGCACGATCAACACGGCATCGGCCGGTTCGTGGAGATGGTGGAGCGGACCGTCGGCGGTGCCCGCCGGGAGTACCTGGTCATCGAGTACGCGGCGAGCAAGCGGGGCCATCCCGGCGACCGGCTGTTCGTTCCGATGGAGTCCCTCGACCAGCTGTCGCGCTACGTCGGCGGCGAGTTGCCTGCGCTGAGCAAGCTCGGCGGCTCCGACTGGGCGAACACGAAACGCAAGGCGCGCAAGGCGGTTCGTGAGATCGCCGGCGAGCTGGTGCAGCTGTACGCGGCGCGCCAGGCGGCGCCCGGTCACGCCTTCGGCCCCGACACCCCGTGGCAGAAGGAGATGGAGGACGCCTTCGCGTTCACCGAGACACAGGACCAGCTGACCGTCATCGACGAGGTCAAGGCCGACATGGAGAAGCCGGTCCCGATGGACCGCGTCGTCATCGGCGACGTCGGCTACGGCAAGACAGAGGTCGCGGTGCGGGCCGCGTTCAAGGCCGTTCAGGACGGCAAGCAGGTCGCGGTTCTGGTGCCGACAACCCTTCTCGCACAACAGCATCTGCAGACCTTCACCGAGCGGATGGCCAGTTTTCCGGTGAAGGTGCGCGGGCTGTCCCGGTTCACCGACGCGGGCGAGTCGAAGGAGATCATCGCGCAGCTGGCCGACGGCGAGGTCGACGTGGTGGTCGGAACGCACCGGCTGCTGCAGACCGGCGTTCGCTGGAAGGACCTCGGCCTGGTCGTCGTGGACGAGGAGCAGCGGTTCGGCGTCGAGCACAAGGAACACATCAAGGCGCTGCGCACCCACGTGGACGTGCTCACCATGTCCGCCACCCCGATTCCGCGCACCCTCGAGATGAGCATGGCCGGGATCCGCGAGATGTCGACCATCCTCACCCCGCCGGAGGAGCGGCACCCGATCCTCACCTACGTCGGCGCCTACGCCGACAAGCAGGTCGCCGCCGCCATCCGCCGCGAGCTGCTGCGCGACGGTCAGGTGTTCTACGTGCACAACCGGGTCAGCTCGATCGACAAGGCGGCCAAGCGACTTCGCGAACTCGTGCCCGAGGCGCGGGTGGTGGTCGCACACGGTCAGATGAACGAGGAGACACTCGAGAAGACGGTGCAGGGCTTCTGGGAGCGCGAGTTCGACGTGCTGGTGTGTACCACCATCATCGAGACCGGCCTCGACATCTCCAACGCCAACACCCTCATCGTGGAGCGGGCCGACTCGCTCGGACTGTCCCAGCTGCACCAGCTGCGCGGCCGGGTCGGGCGCAGTCGCGAACGCGGCTACGCGTATTTCCTGTACCCGCCGGAGAAGCCGCTCACCGAAACCGCGTACGACCGGCTCGCGACCATCTCGCAGAACTCGGACCTCGGTGCCGGTATGGCCGTCGCGATGAAGGACCTCGAGATTCGCGGCGCCGGAAACGTCTTGGGCGCCGAGCAGTCCGGGCACGTGGCCGGCGTCGGCTTCGACCTGTACGTCCGCCTGGTCGGCGAGGCAGTCGAGGCCTACCGGGCCGCTGCGGACGGCAGGCCGATCGTCACCGACGAAGGCACCAAGGAGGTGCGCATCGACCTGCCGGTGGACGCGCACATCCCGCCGGACTACGTCACCAGCGACCGGCTGCGCCTCGAGGCGTACCGGAAGCTGGCCGCCGCCACACAGGACGCCGCGATCACCGCCGTCGTCGAGGAGTTGGTGGACCGCTACGGACCGCTGCCCGAGGAGGTCGGCAGGCTGGTCTCGGTGGCCAAGTTGCGACTGCTGTGCCGCGAGTACGAGATCGAGGAGGTGTCGGTCGCAGGGACCCAGCTGAAGATCTCGCCGATGCAGCTGCCGGACTCGAAACAGTTGCGACTCAAGCGGTTGTACTCCGCCGCGCAATACCGTGCGACCACCGGGATGGTGCAGATGCCGTTGCCGCGCACCGGATCCGGCGGAGTGGGCGCCGACCGCGTGCGGGACGTGGAACTGCTGCAGTACATCGCCGACTTCCTGCTCGCGATGGACGGCAAGGCTGCCGGGGCCGTGGACGTGTCGCTGCCGGTGGGTGCGCCCGCGTGAGCGACACGGACGCACCCCGGGTAGGAGAGGGGCTCGCCGAGGCCGCCGAGGTGATGGACCGGCTGTGGGGTTTCGGCGGTTGGGAGATCACCCAGACCCACGACTCGCTGCGGCGGTACCTGCTCGAGGAGACCTACGAGTTGCTCGACGCGATCGAGGAGGGCGATCCGGAGGGGCTTCGTGAGGAACTCGGAGATCTGTTGCTGCAGGTGCTCTTCCACTCGCGCATCGCGCAGGCCGCGGGCAGGTTCACCGTCGACGACGTCGCCGCCACCCTGGTCGCGAAGCTGACGCACCGCAGTCCGCACCTGACCAACGGCCACACCGGTCCCGTCGACGTGGCCGAGCAGGAGGCGGCCTGGGAAGTGGCCAAGACCGCGGAGAAGGCGCGGGCGTCCTGCATGGACGGAATCGCGATGGCGCAGCCGGCCCTCGCACTGGCCGAGAAGGTGATCGAGCGGGCGAGCAGGGCGGGTCTGCCCCGCGAGCTGGTCCCGCCCGAGATTCTGGTGATCAGGCTCGGCGATCCCGGGAATGCCGAGGACGTGTTGCGCAAGGCAACGCTGTCGTTTGTGGCGCGGATCCGGGCGACCGAGCTGTCCGCGCAGGCGGGCGGGACCGGGCCGGGGCAGCTCACCGCTTCGGAGTGGGCGCAGTACTGGGTCGGCTGACCTCGGCCAATCCCTCGAATGCGGCGTTACGGTCGTTGCATGTTGTTAGGCTGGGTTGCGCCTGGCACTGCCTCGACCGAAGCGCCTTCACCTCGGAGGAACGTTTCGCGAGTCGGGAACGAGGTGATCGTGGTAGTCGGCGACAACACATCTCGAGTGGACTCCGTGGTCCACGCGTTCGGCGCGAGCGGTACGTGTGGACCGTTACTTCGTCGCTCGGCTAGGGCGTTCTCATGGCCGTCAGCCGCGCTCTGACGGCGACGGACGCCGGCCCTTCCCCCCTCGACATCGAGCCGGCGGGACGGTTGCCCTCCTTCGGTTGGTCACCTCGTGCGGCGCTGCTGGTCGGAGTGTTGGCGTCAGCGGCAATGCTGGTGCCACTCGTCGGCGGGAACGGTCAGGACCAATGGCTACCGCCGGAACTGCGGGCCGCCCTGGTGATATTCGGCGCAACCTTCGTTCCCGGTATCCCGATCGTCATCGCGCTGCGCATCCCGGGGCGCGCACTTGCCGCGAGCCTGGCAGTCGCGCTGTCCCTGGCTACGACGATCCTGGTGAGTCAGTTTTCCCTGATCGGTCACTGGTGGAACCCGTACCGCACTCAAACGGTTCTCGGCGTATCGGCTCTGGTGCTCTGCGTCGCAGTGTGGCTCCGACTCCCGTCGAGGTTCCGGGTGTCGCGCAACCGCTACCAGAATGCGCTGTGGATGGACAGATGGCGTGCAACCGAACTGGTCGCGCTCGTTGCCGCAGTGGTTCTCTTCGCTCGGCAGACGTCGACGCTCGACTACATGGCCGCAGGCAAGTTCGGCATCATCACCGAGGTTGGTTGGCCGTACGTCGCAGGGCTCGTCCTGATCAGTTGCATCGTCGCGGTGACCCTCACACGGTCCCGGATCGATCATGTCGTGATGGCGGCTTCGACGGTCGTGCTCATCACGTATGCGACCCTGCTCGTGCCGATCGCCACCGGTGAGTCGTCCTTCCCGACCGCGTTCGTGCACCGTGGATTCATCACGGCAATCATGCAGGAGGGGGCGCTACCGAAGGCTGTCGACGCCCGGTTCAGTTGGGCCGGGTTCTTTTCCGCGGGTGCGCACCTGACATCGGTCGCGCATCTGCCCGACAGCCAACCTTTCATGGCGTTGGCGCCGTTGTACTTCAATTGTGTGCTCGCGTTTCCTGTCTATGCGATCGCTGTTGCGGTGACGGGGAGGACACGCGTCGCCTGGCTCGCAGTAGTGCTGTACCAACTGTTCAACTGGTATCAACAGGACTACTTCGCGCCGCAATCTGTCGCACTTGTCTTCTATTCGACGATCATTGCAACCCTGCTCTGGCAATTTCGGTGTGCACCACTGCCGCGTCTCGATCCGGGTGTGCTGGGATTCCTGACGACAGCGCCTCGCCGAACCCTCGGCCTGGTACCTGGATTCGGCCGAGCGCGTACGGCCGCGATCGGCGCGGCTCTGATCGTTCTCATCGCCGCAAATGTGGTCACCCATCAGATCACTCCGCTGCTGGTCGTCATCTCGCTCGGATTCTTCTCGCTGCTCGGCGCCACCAGATACCGGGTGTTGTGGCTGGTTGCCGGCCTCATTTTTGCAGCGTGGTTCACCTACGGCGCGTCGGACTACTGGATGGGCCATCTGTACGGAATCTTCAGCGAGGTAGGGAAGGTCGGAAGTTCCGTCACTGAGGGTGTCGGCGACCGTCTTACCGGCGATCCCGTCTACAAGAAAATGCAATACCTCCGGATCGGTGCGTCCGCGGCCTTCGCCGTTCTCGGATTCATGGGTTGGATCGCCATGCGTGGGCGTCGGTCGTGGCTGCTTTCCGGTGCTCTCTTCGGAGCAGCGTTTCTCCTGATTGCGTTGCAGGGATATGACGGCGAGGTTGTCATCCGCAGTTTCGTGCTCTCCGCACCGATGTTGGCTCCGCTCGCCGCATTTGGCATCAGTCGAGCATCACAGCGGTTGTGGATTACTCGCGATGGTGCCGTCACGGCCCCTCTCCGGTGGTCGATGGTGGCCGCACTGGCCGTCGTGCTGACCGCCCTGGGCATCGTGGTGACGACGAATCGTGGCCTCAACACCGCATTCGAGGCAACGACGCCCGAACTGGTGGCGGCGACGGATGAATTCGTCGCATCGGCTTCTCCGAGCAGTTCGATAATGTCGTGGAGCTACTCTCCTCCGGCGCTGGGCGCCAACACTATTGGTTCCCAGACGCCGGATATCGTCTTCGTCGACAAACCCCCGTGCCTAGCCGACCTCGGAACGTGCGCGCTCGATCAACAACCTTCCTACATCTACATCACGAGTCAGGGGATGGGCATGCTGGAATTTCAGGACGGTGTGACCTACGACCGTCTCAGTGAGGCGATAACGAAAATAGTCGACTCGGGGCATTACGTCCCGATGGTCGACAAGCCCACCATTCTCATTCTTCGTCGAACAGACAGCCCGCCTATCGGGGAGGTTCCATGAGTGCGGGCGTCTTCTTCTATCTGCTGTCCGGCGGCCTCCTCGCTGCTTGTGCAGCGATTCGTGAATGGGAGGTTCCCCCGACCGGGTCCATCGGACGCGGTCGGCTGGCGCACGTCCTGTGGGTGTGTCTCCTCGCGTCGCTCGTCGCCGCGGCCGCGCTCACCTACCGGCATCTGATCGATTTGTCCACGTAGCGAGGTGACAGCAGTGATGACCGTGATGGCCGGCAGGCTTGCCGCGGCGACCCTAGCGCTCATCGGGTGTACAGCCTGCAGCGCCCCACCAGTACCTCATCAAGTGATCCCGGTTGCCTCGACCTCCTGCGCACCATCGTCGCCTCCGGGCGGCGTGGGGGCACCGATGGGCGATCTACCCGGCTGGCACCAGATCTTCGTTGACGACTTCAACCGGTGCAGCCTCGGATCGAGTTGGAGTCTGTACTCCGGACAACCTGGCGGCAACCCCAATGGCTGGTGGGATCCGAAGATGGTCAGTGACCAGGGCGGAATGCTGAGGTTGGATTCAGAGAAGACCGCAACCGGCTGGATCAGCGGTGGCGTCTCGAATCACGGGGTTGAACAAACGTACGGTCGCTGGGAGATTCGGATGCGCGCCGACAACAGTGACGACATTTCGTACCACATGCTGCTCTGGCCGGCAGGCAACGACTGGCCGCCGGAAATCGATTTCGCCGAGAGTGCCGGTCCGCGCACGGCCATATCGGCATTCCTGCACTGGGTCGACACGGACGGTGAGAACGCCCAGAGCGGGGCGACGGTCATGGGGGATTTCTCGCAGTGGCACACCGTCGGGGTCGAGTGGGGGCCGGGCGTGGTGCGATACCTGCTGGACGGGGTTGTCTGGGCGGAAGCTCATTCGAAGGTGATGGTCCCGAACGAGCCGATGGGGCTGGCTATGCAGGCCGAAGCGGGGGCGTGTCAGCAGCGAGAAGAGCTGGGCCTTCCGCCGTGCGACCCCAGCGGACCGCATCCCGATCATGTGGGGGTGGAAGTCGACTGGGTTGCGGTGTACCAACCGCTTCCCTCCGAGCTTGCGCGGATGCAGCAGGCGGGGCCGGACCCGTCGGCTATTCAGATGACCAAGCAGTGAGTGGAGCCCCTTGTGGTGTCCGCGGGTGGGTGCAACCCTGACCTACGCGGGGCGCGAGTCGAGGTCGTGCCGTGACCGTACTTGCGGCTCGTTCCAGGGAGGATCGATCGTGATGGACAGTCGACCAAGGGAGATGGAGTTCGTCGAACTCGGAGAGACGCTCGTCGCCGGGCTCCCAGTGCGGAGCCCGAAGCGTCCGCTCGGAAAGTTGCGTGACCGCGATGTCGAGCGGGCCTGGTCGCTCATCCTCCAGAGAGACCCACCGGGGTCGTTGGCATCGATCTACACCGATCACTCGGAAGAGAACCATGCGTACTACACCCAGGTCGTCGGATACCGGTGTTCGTCGATCGACGAGGTGCTGCGGGGGCACGTTCTCGCCAGGGTGCCGGGCGGACTGTATGCGCGGTTTGCCTCGATGGGCGAATTCCCGGATCTGGTGCGCGGTCTGTGGGACCAGGTACGGGACGCCGAGGAATCCGGGCGGATCGACATCGGGTTCACGGGCGCCTTCGAATGCTATCCGAACGAATACCGAATAGACCTGTACATCCCGGTTGGGCCGATGGCGGGGGAGTGTCGGCCATGAGCTTTGAAATAGTCAAGCAGGGTGTGCGGGACTTCGGCGGTCTGGTTCTGCCGAACGTCGAGACAGGGACGGGTGGACGCTACGGCGACCTGATGGAATTCACCCGTGAACGAATCCTGCAGCGGGGGGTCGTCGATATCGTCACCGTCTTCGTCCCGAACGGAGACGGCGGCTGGACGGCGGTGATCGGATATGAGTGCGACAGCTCCGACGACCCCGTGACGGGCGACGTTCATGTTCGCGTACCGAGCGGATATTTCGCGGTGTTCACTCCTGACGGTCCGGTCGCCGATCCTGTTGCGGATGTGTGGATGCAGGTGGAGGCAGCCGCACAGGAGGGAAGAATAGATCGCGCCTTCGCCGAAGAAATTGAGATAACCCGAGACGCGAGTGAGGTCGAGCTCTTCATTTCACTCGCTTAGAGCGTGGGACGATTCATCGGGACGGTTGCCCCGCGTGTCCTGTAGTCCGCAACTCGATTCCGGAATGGACCAATTGATATGGCATGTCAATATGCGTATGCGAGAGACCTGGGCATCTACCAGAAGATTGAAACCAGAAGTGTATGGGATCCGCGGTCCCAATGTCGATTCGTTGCTGCACGTCCCGCCGCGGAGCCGGCGCTGTGGTCGGAATATCTCGCGGGGGCTCAGCTCGGCTACCACAAGTACGGCGCCGAGAAGGCATTGGAATACGAGGCAACTTGCGACGGCTCGTCAACGGCATTGTTCTTCGTCGCCATTTCGTCCGACGGGTCGGTGATAGGCGGACTGCGGGCGCAAGGTCCCTACTCGTCCGCGGAACAGGCCCACGCCATCGTCGAGTGGGCGGCGCATCCCGGGGCGAAAGCGGTTCGGACGATGATCTCCGATCGTCTCCCGTTCGGCGTCGTCGAGATGAAAGCGGCGTGGGTGGCAGACCACGCCTCGCATCGACGCGAGCTGCTTCGCTCACTTGCCGGGATCGGCTACTGCACGCTGGAGATGTTGGACGTGCAGTTTCTGCTGGCAACCGCGGCCGAGCATGTCTTGCAGTTGTGGGTGTCGTCCGGGGGAGAGGTGGCCGAGCACATACCGGCAACTCCGTATCCAGACGAGCGATATCGGACGCGAATGATGTGGTGGGATCGTCAGCGTCCGTCCGGCGGGATCGGCGCGAGCAAATTTGCGCGGTCTCGCACGCGGACGACCGCAACCGACCATGATGAACCCATCAGGCTGAGTCGTTCGATGTGACGCTCGGAGCGTGCCATGGATCTGTCTTGCGAGGAGTGCACTGCGACGCTGCTCGATGAGCGACTCCCCGAGGACGCGGCGAGGCTTGCCCGCCTCCGGGCGAGTCCCGCGATCGAGTTCCACGACAAGTACGAGGCGCAGCGCGCCAGCCTCCGAGGAATCCTGTCGACATCCGACTCGGCGGGTATCGAGGAATCGCCGGTCTGGGCGTACTACCCGTGGCGACGGGCAGCGGTCCGACTGCTCGACCAGGCGGCGTTCCGGCTCCTGCGACTTGACCGGAACCGCAACAAGATCACCCGAGCGGAACAGGATCGGCTCGCGGAGCTGGAGGTCGGGATCGTCGGACTCAGCGTCGGTCATGCGGTAGCGCTGGCGCTGACCCTGGAGGGCACGTGCGGCAAGATTCGGCTCGCGGACTTCGACACGGTGGACCTGTCCAACCTCAACAGGGTGCCGGCCACAGTCTTCGACCTTGGCGTCAACAAGGCCGTGGTGGCAGCGCGCCGGATAGCTGAAGTCGACCCCTATCTCACGGTGTCCGTGCACACCGGTGGAGTTACGGTCGGCACGATTTCTGATTTCCTCGACGGTCTGGACTTGGTGATCGAGGAGTGCGACTCGCTGGACATGAAGGTCGCGGTGCGCGAGGAAGCCCGCTCACAGCGGATTCCCGTGGTGATGGAGACGAGTGACCGGGGCTTGATCGATGTGGAGCGGTTCGACCTCGAACCGGATCGGCCGCTGTTCCACGGATTGCTCGGAGACGTCGACAGCGCGTTGTTGGCGGGGCTGTCCGCGCGGGAGAAGGTGCCGCACATGCTTCGAGTGCTGGGTGCCGCGGACCTCTCCTCGAGAATGGCCGCGTCTCTCGTCGAGATCGGCACCACCATCTCGACCTGGCCGCAGCTCGGCGGTGACGTGTTGTTCGGGGGAGCCAGCATCGCGGCTGCTGTGCGAAGGTTCGGCCTGGGACGGGCGCTGCCCTCGGGTCGTGTCCGGATCGATCTCGATGCCGTGCTGGACGTGCTGAGTTCGCCAACGGCCGCGGCGGGCGGCACGGGCGCCCATCCGACCGACGTCGAGCCCCCGCCGGCGCCGGTCGACGGGCGCGGTGCTGTGGTGCACGCCGCGCATGCGGCGCCCTCCGGGGGAAACGCGCAACCCTGGAAGGTGGTGGCCGATCGCACCGAGCTGCGTCTCTTCCTGGATCCGGACCGTACCTCGACGATGGACGTGCAGTTCCGCGGCAGTTACGTCGCGCTCGGCGCAGCGCTCTACAACGCACGGGTTGCGGCCGCCGCCTTCGGCATTCTCGGGTCGATCGAGATGTTCGGCGACCGAAAGACCCCGACGTTGGTGGCGACGATGGCCTTCGGTACTTCGTCCGATGCTGCGCTCGCACGTCGATACGACCGGATGTTGCGCCGTGGCACCAACCGTCATCGCGGCGTTCCACAGCGCATTGGCGATCGGGCGTCACGGGAGCTGGCGGCAGCGGCGGAGGAGGAGGGTGCGCGGCTGCGGATCATCACAGACCGGCGTGCGATCACCGCGGCGTCAGAGCTGTTTGCGGCGTCGGAGCGAGTGCGCTTTCTCGATCCTCGACTCCACGCCGAGATGATCGGCGAGCTGCGGTGGCCGGGAGAGGACAACCTGGAGACGGGCATCGACATGCGATCGCTCGAACTTGATGCCACAGACGCGTCGACGCTGCGGGTTGTGAGCAGGTCCGACGCAATGGCGCACTTGGCCGAGTGGCAACTGGGGCGAAGCCTGGGGGCGACGACACGCGACCGGGTCAGATCCAGTTCGGCACTCGCGGCGGTGGTCATCGACGGACACCAACCGTTGGACTTCGTTCGTGGGGGATCGGCGCTGGAGGCTGTGTGGATCAGCGCCGAGGAACACGGGCTGGCCGTGCAGCCGATTTCGCCGGTGTTCCTGTACGGACTGGACACGGCGGACCTGGAGGAATTGGCGCCGGCCTACACCACACAGCTGTCCGAGGGGCGGCGGGCGATGCGCGAGATGTTCGGCGTTGCGGCGGAAGAGACTCTCGTGTTGATCCTGCGCATGAGCCACGCCCCTCGCCCCTCGGTCCGCAGTCGGCGCTTCCTTTCGGGCGACCAGGCCACTCCGCGCCGGCGGGTCTGACGGAGAATCGAATATCCGTGCGCAGTCTCGAGGAACTGGTCACCGCCGTCGCTTCGCGATTGAGCGCAGCGTATGCGGAGACGTGGGTGACCGTTGCCGAGCAGGTTCTGCGCGACCTGGTCGACCACTTCGAACTCGATGCGTGCTTGCTGAGGCGTAACGACCATGTAATCGGTGCGACCATCCTGGTTGCCGAATGGCCGAAGAGGCAGGTCATCCCAGATCCGGACCCGCTCGGCGTCGTCTACTTCGCCGATGCCGAACCAGAATTCGCACAAGCAGCGAACCTGAAGGAGGTCGGATTCGTTCGTCCGGGCCAGGACAACTCCGAGTATCAGGAACGAGTGGCAAGGGGCGCGGGAGTGCCGCAAGTGACGCTGGCTGCGGTTCCTCTCGTCTCGGGGGACGTGACGACCGGTACGTTGGGCTTCATCAAATACGGCGACCACTCCTGGACCGCCGCGGAAGTGAACGTGCTCAAGGCAATTGCCTCGTTGCTGACCCAGGTCCAGGAGAGGGTGCGCGCGGAGGAGCAACTGCGCTACTCGGCTGACCACGACGAACTGACCGGTCTGGTGAACCGTCGGTTCCTGGCGGAGTACCTCGAGCACCGGATTGCTCCCGGAATGCCGGGCCCTGTCGCAATCTTGTTTCTCGACCTGGACAGACTCAAATCCGTCAACGACTTCCTCGGTCACACTGCCGGAGATGCCTTCATCATGGCAGTGGGTGCCCGGCTGAAAGACCACCTCGGCCAGGAGGACGTCGTCGCCCGATTGGGCGGGGACGAATTTGTCGTGGTGTTCGGTCGGGAACTCGACCTTGCAGCTGCCCAGATCATGGCGACGGGGATCATGGACATCGTCAGCGAGAGGGTAGCCATCGGCAGCGTCTTCGTGACAAGAAGTGCGAGCATCGGCGTCACAGTGGGCATACCTGGGCAATGCTCCAGTGCGGACCTGCTGCGGCAGGCTGATCAGGCTCTCCTTGCCGCGAAATCTCGGGGCGGCAATGGTATCGCCGCGTTCACCGAAGAGATTCGGGCCGAGAGCGAGAGTCGCGACATCGTCGAGCTGAGCTTGCGGTCATCGATAAGCGACGACTGCCTGCATCTGGTCTACCAACCCGAGGTGGACATGCGCAGCGGTGTGATCGTTGCGGTGGAAGCGCTGCTGCGATGGGAACATCCGCTCCTCGGCCTGCTGATGCCGGAGTCGTTCATCCACGTCGCGGAGTCGACCAACCTCGCAACCGAGTTGGGTACCTGGGTTATTCGGAGCGCGTTCCGTCAGTATGCCCAGTGGTGGTCGGAGATCGCAGGTCTGGACGTGGTCCTGCGGGTCAACGTGTCGCCAGGGCAATTGGTCGGTGCGGACTTCGTCGACTCCATCGCCCGAGAGTTGGGTGAGTACGGCATCGACGGTGGCAACGTATGCCTCGAGATCACCGAGAACGCAGTGGTGAGCGACGTCGATCGCACCCGACGTGCACTGCGCGGGCTCGCGGGCCTGGGTGTTCAGGTGGCTATCGACGACTTCGGTTCCGGCTACAGCTCACTGGCACAGCTCAAGCAGCTGCAGTTCGACGTCCTCAAGATCGACCGCGAATTCATTCGCGATCTCGGCGACAGTCCGGCCGATCTGGCCATTGTCAAATCCATTGTCACTCTTGCGAAGTCGTTCGATCTCATTCTGGTGGCGGAAGGGGTGGAGACCGAGATGGCCGCTCGCACCCTCCTCGACCTCGGTTGCTATCGAGCCCAGGGTTTCCTGCTGCACCGCCCGCTGCCGGCAGACATGGTGCGTGACCTGCTGATCACGAATCGTGAAACCCCAGGACCCTCTTGACCATGCCTCGCAATGCCAGGTCGAGGGGTGTGTAGGGCAATCGTTCGATCCGATACTCCGCGTACGGGACGGCGGCGGCGCCGAAGCGTTCCTTGAACTGGGACAGTCCGACCGAATTCCCGGACTCGCCCAGGTGGTGCCGGGCGCACCCGCGTTCGCAGGCAAGCCTGACCGCGTGCCATTGGAGTAGTTCGTTCGCTCGGCTCGGGCCGGCGATGTCCCGGTCCATCGCCGCGCGAATGTCGTGCGCAGTCTGTCCGAGCAGGGTGATACCCGATGCCGCCGGGGTGTCGTCCACGAAAGCCACCAGCACGACGAAGGCATCGCCCATGTGTCGGGCGATGCATTGCATCCTTCGCAGCGGATCGCGTCGTTGCGCCCTCCACCGTGCCAGCACCAGCGGCTCGTGCTGATGTCGAGCCCAGCGTTCCACCGACGCGTTGAAGAGCTCGTAGTGGACGGGCAGCAGCCGTCCGGTTCGGTCGATCTCGATCCGCACCCCCGAACGCTCCGCCACGCGCAGTCCTCGACGGGTGGAGCGGTGCATACGGGTCAGTACGGCGTCGGGGCCGCCCGCGAGATCGATGACGTGTGCCCGCCGTGCTATGGCCGTGACGCCCGTTCCGCGTGACGATGTCCACTGGTTCGCAGTGAGCGGGTTGGGACGAATCCAGACCCGCGTCGCTCCCGACTGGCGGAGATCGGCGACGACTGAAGACACGACGCCCGCGTCGAGGTCGTTGCCGATCAGCCCACCCATTCCCCGGGCAATCGGGTAGGACGTGAGCCAGCCGCCGACGCCGGCAGGTCCTCGGCGCCGGACCAGGGGTAGCACGAACCGGCGACCGTCGGAAAACTCGTACAGGCGACTCGCATCCGCGAATTCGTGGCCCTCGCAGAGGGCATCGACCCATTCCGGCGCGTGCTCGGGCAGTGCCTCGGCGTCGCGTGCAATGATGTCGCGCCACTCCCCGCGGGGTGCAGGGCTGTCGACTCGCATGGCTACCATCGCGACCTCCCCAGAGTGAGGGCGACCAGCCGCGCGGTGCGGGTGGTGAGGGCTCGGAGATCGTCCTCGCGTAGGCCGAGCACGGTGAGCAGAACGGTCGAGCGCGGAGCAAGTGCAGGCGTCCGGCAGGTCGGGCACCCGCCCGGTCGGTGTCCGAGCAGATCGGCACATGCCTCCGCGAGTCCCGACTGGTACGCGCGCCGGGTCAACGGTATGCCGGCGAAGCGCACTGCCCTATCGGCGTTGCGCGGGGCGCGGGCGAGTGCGGCCAGGTCGAACATCGCGAGGTCCGGCGCCGAGTCGCCAACTGCCAATGCGCATTCGCTGGCGGACAGCTCGCCCGCCAGGGCCCGCAGACCCGCGCCCTTGTCGATGCCCTCGACGATCAGGTCGGTCTGGCCTTGGCCGTGGATTACCCGGACTGCGGGATCCGCTGATTCCGGAATCTGGTCGAGCAAGCCATTGGGCAGCGGGCCGTCCCGCAGCCTCGCACGGACGATGTACTGGTAGTCGGGGTCGATCTGGACGTCCGGGTGCCGACCGAGTGCGGCGCGGATCCGGTCGAGCATCGCGCGTTGGTCGGTCCGGCGCAGGTCGGTCACCGTTCCGCTTTCGCGTCGATAGCAGACCGCGCCGTACTCGGCGACCGCGCCGGCGAGGCCGAACGACACACAGCGGTCGCGCGCGTCGACAAGGCTGCGACCTGTGACCAGCACCGGCCGATATCCGTGGCTGGTCAGTGCCCGTAGTGCGAGGACACCGGCCGGGGTCGTGGCCGGAAAACCGAGTGGGTCCGATTCCAGCACGCCGTCCAGGTCGATCGCGCAGAGTGGACCACTCGTCGGTCGCAGGTCGGCCAGGTACAGGTCGGCGAGATAGTCGTGGACGGCGGCCGCGGATTGGCGCGCCATTCGTGCCGCTGGAACCTCGCCCGTCCTGTCCAGTCGCCACAGCTGGCCGAGGCGGTACAGCAGCCAGCGTTCGCCGTCCACGTGCTGTCCGGTTGTATGTTCGTAGGCCGCACGGAGCCGAGCGCCGAACGCCGCGGACGGGGGGTCGGCCGCGGCGCCGGCGAGGTCGAATACCGGGTCGTAGCAGACCAATTCGAGGTTGCTGAACGCGCGGTCGTGGAAGTCGACCTTGCGTAGCAGGCCGTCGGCGGCCGGGTCGGCCAACCAGTGTCGGGTGTCGGTCTTGCCGTCCACCACATTGGTTTCGGCTGCGAACATCAGCCGCCGAACAACAGGTTCGAGTAGGCACAACTGCGCGGGCGGTGCCAGCGGACCGTACATTTTCGCCAGAAGTTCGGCCGCGACCTCCCAGGCCGGGGCTCGGCCGCGCAGCCGGGGAGTGGGATCCGTGCGTACAGCCAATTTCTTGCTTCTTTCCGTGACGTAGTCGACGATCGCGCGGATCACCGCCTGTTCCGTGGGTGGCCGCCCGGCGGACGGCAGCCAGTCGCGGTAGAGGAGACCGTCGTCGAACCCGTACACCCGGGGAAGGTGGCCGTCGAGTCCTTCGGCGACGGCTATCGAATGCCGGCCGAGGTAACCGAGTCCGGCGCCCTCCACCAGGATGTCCCGATCCTCGGTCTGCCCCGTACTGCGGTTGACCACTCGAACCAGGAACCGGCACCGGACGTGGCCGCGCGGACGGATTGACGGGGGGAGCGGCCTCGGTCTCGGCAGTTGAACCTGCCAATCGGCGCCGAGCAGTCGGGTGAGCGCCCGACCGACCGAGTCGGGGGTGAGTCGCTGATGCACGCTCCACTCGGTCCACGGCTGGGTGACCGCGGGCCATCGGAACAGCGCGACGGGAGGATCCTCGGTGTCGGCGAACAGGGGAATCAGCAACACGATCGAAGAATCTGGGACGCCCGCCGCGCCGACCGCGGTTGCCGCGGCGGCAAGCGACCCGCCGGACCCGGGCGGGTCGTCCGTGATCAGCACACGACCGCCGGACCGCGCGATGTCACGCAGCCGCCACTCGTCCGTGCGCAGAAATGGCTGCCCGGGCCGATAGCTGAGTACCTCTACGCGAGTCACGCCCGCTGCCTCCAGCGCGGCCGCCTGCAGCGGGGCGAGGTAGTCGCCGGAGGTGCGTACTCCCACCACCGCGATCGGCGCGCCGCGGTCGGGGTACTGATCGAGATATGTGCGGGCCATCCATCTCGCGTCGTCAGGGTGCTGGTCGAAGCTGGTGAAGCAGGCGGGCAATCGGATCACATCGAGGCCGAATGCGCCGGGTGGGATCGGTGGCAGCGAATCGGGTTCGACGGAAGTCACCGCGTCAGGATCGAGAACCAGCGCGGCCAGCGCAGACGTCAGGGCGGCCAGCGCATTGCGGATCTCGATCAACGTTCGCCGCTGGGCGGGCCGGCTCAGGACCGTCGCGCAGGCAGAGGCGAGCGCGCCGGCGGCGCGCGCTGGTGCCGAGCCGTGTGCACGCATGTAGCTGGCCGCTCGACGGAGTTGCATCGGGTCGGGGTGTAGCCGGTCCTCGATCAACTGGACCAGTCCGGCTGCGAGCAGGAACGCATCGAGCCAGTCCCGGCGCCGCAGCGCCTCCTGGAGCCGGTCCGCCACCATCTCACCGGTGCACAGCAGGTTGGCCGCCTGCAGGGGCGCTGTGGGGACATTCACCTGGGGGGACACTGTGGCGGTCATGTCATGCGCCGAATGTAGTGGGCCGGCGACAAGGTGAGGGCGGTTGTGTCCGGCGTCGGTGTGTGGGTGCCGTAGTTCATTGTGCCGACCTGACGTAGAACAGGAATGACGTTGCGGTGCATCCAGATTGGACTGGATGTGTAGCGTTGAGACTTCGAGAGGTTGTCGGTGACGTGGCGGAGCCAACTCAGCAGCAACAATGCGCGTGCAGGGAGCGGGTCGGCCGGTTGGCTGCTGTGCAGCATCAGTGTTTCGGCCGGGCTCCAGCAGCTCTCGGCAGCGAGACGGTCCGCGACCCGTCTGCCGAACTCCTTGCGGCGGCCCGGTACGGGTGAGGTCAACAGCCAATGTGTGGTGTCGAGGACGGCGAGGTCATCGGGGTGTGCCCGCCCCCAGTCGATGATCCCGCTCACGGAGCCGCTGTCGGCCAGCATCAGATTCCCGGGGTGGAAATCGCCGTGCGTCCAGCCGAGCCGGACCGGCCGGCCCTCCAAGTCGTCGTGCAGCGCTGCGACCAGGCGATCTATTGCGGCGCACGACTTTCCGGGACGGACAGCGCGCCGGAGCACCTCTGACGGTTCATCGACCCACCGAACCAGCAGTGTGGCATCGGCTGTCGTCGTGCGCGCGTCGAGCTGGTGCAGCGGCTCGATCGCGTCCAGCGCCGCCGAGGGGAGGCACGCCCGGTCCCGCGCGTCTCGGCCGGGCAGTCGGCTGGCCAGCAGGTAGTCGCCGGACTCACTGTGCGTGGCCTCGAGGACCACGGGTATCAGCGCTCGCCAGGCGCCGAGCCGGTTGTCCTCCCGCAGGCGCCGAAGTATGTCGACCTCCCGCCGTAGATCCTCGGCGCCGCGATCTGTGGTGCTCATCTTGAGGACACCAGAACGACCGGAGTGGGACCGCACCAGGATCACTGCCGTGTCGGCGACCGTGGGAATGGGCCGTTCCACGTCCCACTTCCCGGGTACGTCGGCGAGGATGCGGCGCACGGTGCGGGTCGATTTGCCCGCGGGCCCGAGACGAACGGTGTGCGGCATCGCGCCCAGACGCACGGGCACTACCCGGGTAGGCCGGCGGCGCACGACCAATGCCGCGGCCACGACGAGCTGCGCAGTCAACCAGGCCACTCCGGCACCGGCGATGCCGATGTGGGGGACGAGAATCACGGTGAGCCCGATGACGATTGCGGCGAGGGTCGTCATCGCGGCCACCACCGTACGCATGTCGCTGGCTGCGCGCGCCCGGCTCACCGACAGTGCCACCTCGACGTTGGGTATCGCGGACAGGGCGAACAGCCTCAGCGTCGCGGTCCCGTTCGCTGCGTAGAACGGCCCGAAGAACGTCAGCACGAAGGGCGTGAACAACACAAGCACGACAACGCCGGGTATCACCAGCGCCAGCGTGTGCCGGCGAACCTGCCGAAACCGTTCGTCCAACCGCGTCTGGTCGCCCACGCCGTGGGCAACCAACGACTGACCGAAAGCCGATGGCGCGTCGTACAGTGCTGTGCCCACCAACCAGGCCAGCGCGAACACCGCGGCTTCCCGGGCCCCGGCGATGTTGAGCACCAGCACCGGGATCAGCGAGGTGCAGGCAATCCAGGCCAGTGAACTGAGGTAGTCGGGGCCGAGATAGCGGCCTACAACGCGCAACGAGTGCGCCCTGCTCGCGGAGTGAGCGGTGGCAGCGAACCTCGGGATCGCCCGAGCGAACAGGTACCCCGTGGTGATCGACACCGCCACGATCATCGCCGCTGCCCAGGCGGCCCAGATCCCAGCGCCGGGAAGAAGCTGCGCGAACCAGACCACCAGCGCGACCTTGACCAGCGCGAAGCCCAAGTTCTCCGCTGGAACCGCGACGGCCCGACCGACCGCCACCAGAGCCGAATCCTGAATCACGAACACGGCCCAGCCCATGGTGGCGACAACGAAACTCAACGCGATCGGGCCGCGAAGCAGTTCGGTCAACCCGGGGGACCACTGGCGCAAACCGGCCAGGAACACGACCGCGGCCAGCCCCGACAGGCCGGCGCCGACGATCAACGCAGTGGTGGTCATGCGACGTGCGTCGGTGCCTGCGATCGGAACGAAGCGCAGAAGAACGTTCATCATGTTCAACTGTGCGATTCCGGCGAGGAACATCATCGCCGAGACAGCTGCGGAGTTGGCACCCACCACTTCGGGTGGGTACAACCGGGCCGCGAGCGTCCAGAACCCCACTCCGGCCGCGCTGGTGAGTGCCGAATTGGCCACCAGTAGGTATCCGCTGCGGTACATCGGCTCGCGCCACGAGGCCGCGAACCGGCGCGCCAACGCCTGGGCCGCGTTCACCCGGCGACCTTCCACGTCGGCCGTTCGGTCTTGCGGTGTTGCCACCGACTCGTCGCATAGGCAAATGGTCCGGCGCACAGGCCAAGTCGCTCGCGCCACACCAGTTCCAGCGGGAACCCGGGCTGTTTGCCCGCGTTCTTTGCGGAGCCGCGGCCGAGCAGGTATCGCATTGCGGGGGCAGCGCGCCGCAGCATCGGAGCCAGCAGTGCGGGGTCCTCGCAGAGCGAGGCGGTCAGATATGCGCCGAGCCCGACGCCGTAGCCGTAGGACTGCTTGCGTAGCCCGGCGTACTCGCGCCGGTGTCGGTGCCGCACGATCGCGGCCGGCTGATAGACGAGCAACTTTCCGTCCATGATCACCCGGAGGAACGCGATCAGATCGTCCCCGCCTCTGGCCGGCGTTCCCGCCCCAGTCGCTGGGTCGAATCCTCCTGTACCCAACAGCCATTCGGTTCGGAAGGCCATGTTCATCCCGGATCCGAAGCGACCTGCGGTGAACGGAAACAGTCCGTCGGGCGGTGGCCGACCCTTCCGATAGTCGAGGCGGGTGAACCCCCGTGTGAAGCCGCCGGCCTGTTCCATCCACAGTTGTGCGTGCGTCTCGAGCTCTGCCGGCAGGATCAGTCCGGTCACGCAGGTCGCGGAGGGGTCGGTGAAACCTTCGGCGAGCGCGGCCAGCCAGCGTGGATCGACCTCGACGTCGTTGTCGATGAAGGCTACGAGCCGGCCGGTGACGAATGGCAGCGCGGTGTTGTGTGCGAGCGCCGACCCGTGTCGAGCAGTCCGAAGGTAGCGCAGTTCGAACGGCCATGCGGAGGTCTTGCCGAGTGCTTCCGCGGTGGTCGTACCGCCCGGTGTGCTGTCGATGACCACCACGTCGAACTCTGCCGGATAGTCCAGCCGGGACAGCGAGGCAAGGCAGTGGATGAGACTTGCCGGACGGTCGTCGGCGTCTATGACGATGGTGGCGGTCGGTGCCTCTGGCGCCGTCAGGGTCTGGCCGCGCAGGCAATTCGGAGCCGGGAGACGGGGGAGTCCTGTGAGGGGGAGTCGATCAGGAACCGGAACCCCGTCTGCGTCGAGGTGCGCAGCCACCCTGGAGCGGATCTGCGGCCAGATCGAGGTCGCTATGTCGACCGGGCGCAACGCCTTTCCGTCCGTCGGAAGGACGACCTCGCAGACCGGTAGGGTGTGCAGCCGCACGAGAAGCCTTGCGGCGACGTGTTGTGCACCGCATGGGACCCGTGGAATCGGGCGGTCGAGGTCGAGGTCGCCGACCAGCATGGACGCTGGCCCCTCCGGTCTCATGACCGCCCCACGGTGGCAGTTGCCGACCACCCTGCCCACGCACTGCGGACGATGTCGTCGAGGTCGTGGATCGGGCACCATCCGAGACTGGCGCGAATCAGGCGCGCGTCGGCGACGACGCGGGCTGGGTCGCCGGGTCTGGCTGCGGTGAACTCCCATTCGAAGTCCACGCCGGTCGCGCGCCGGACGGCATGCATGATCTGCACAACGCTCGCACCGCATCCCGTGCCGACGTTGTAGGTGGCGGCGACGTCCGTCGTGCACATGCGTCGGACGACGACGGCGTGCGCCGCGGCCAAGTCCGCGACGTGGATGTAGTCGCGGATGCACGTGCCGTCCGGCGTCGGATAGGTATCGCCGTAAATCTGCGGGCGGGTGCCGGAGCTGACGGCCCGAAGGACCCGCGGTATCAGATTGTGGATACCCCGATCGGCGAGCCGAGGTTCCGCTGCACCGGCGACGTTGAAATACCGCAGCGCAGACCAGCTCAGCCTCTCGGCGCGGGCGGTGTCGCGAATCATTCGTTCGCACATGAGCTTCGACCATCCGTACGGGGTCTCGGGAACAGTTCGCGACTCTTCCGTGACCAGTCCGGTCGAGGGTGTGCCGTACACCGCAGCGCTGGAGGAGAACACGATCCGCGGGACGCCGACGCGAACCATGGCTGTCAGCAGACTGTGCACCCCGAGCACGTTCTGCCGGTAGTAGAGCAGTGGTTGCGCGATGGATTCGTCCACGGCTTTGCGTCCGGCAAGGTGGACGACGCCTTGCGTGCCGTACTCGAGCATGACCCCGGCGAGGAAGTCGGTGTCGAGCACCGAGCCGACCTGCAACGGTGCTTCGGCCGGCAGCAGATCCGGATTCCCGGTGGAGAGGTCGTCGATCACGGCAACTCGGTGGCCGTCACGGAGTAGTGCGCGGACGACGTGCGTACCGATATATCCGGCTCCGCCGGTTACGAGCAAGATCATGGCAGTCCTCCTCCGGGATGGTGCGGGCCCTCCGGCGACGACGGCCGCTCGGCGGATTCGGCGTGCGGCCGTTGGCGCCCACGGGTCGCCAGGGTGCGAGTTCTTCGGTACATGCGCCAGAGGCGAGTTGCCATCCGATCGCCAGGTGTGGCAACAGGCGCTCCGCGGCCGCCGAGCCAGGCCGTGAGCTGTTCGTCGGTGGTCCGGTCGGTGACGGTGAGCCGGGCGATCGAGTACCACGGGTCCGACGCGGTGGCCAGCGCATTCTTGACCGAGCAGGCCGAGTCGTAACCGGCCTGCGCGACGAGCTGTCGAACAGCGCGGCTGGAGTAGCCATGCGGATAGGCAAAGCTGCCCACCGGCACATCCAGCCGGTCCTGCAACTCGGTTCGGCATCGCGTGACTTCGGCGCGGGCGTCGGCAATCGACAGCGTGTCCAACTGCGGGTGGGTGACGGAGTGCGCGCCGATCTCGAGGCCTGCGTCGGCCACTTCCCCGGCCGCCGCCCAGCTCAGCATCCGGTCGCCGCCGGGGCTCACCGAGCCGACGAATCCGGTGGTGAGGTAGACGGTGGCAGGCATTCCCCACCGGGCCAACAGTGGCGTTGCGACATCGGCAATCTCGGCGAACCCGTCGTCGAAGGTGATGACGACCGGTCGCGCAGGCAGCGGCGGGTTGCCCGCCATGCCCAAACGCAGCTCACCGACGGTCAGCGCGGTGCGTCCGGAGTAGGAGACGAGTTCGAGGTGCCGCTCGAATGTGCTGGCTGACACCGAGAACGGCGCGATCCAGGACGAGCGGTCGGTCCCGATCGCGTGATACAGCAGCACGGGGAACGGCCCAGTCATCGGGCGGTCCTGAGGTGTCCGGCGAGTGTCGCCGCGTGTGGCCGTCGCATCCGTCCGGTGGCGTAGCCCCCACACGTGATGATCAGACCGGCGAGGAGGGCGGCGGCCCGCCGCATTCCCGCCGGATCCGTGCCGTCGATTCGGGCGACCAATGCGCGTGCGAACCCCCGCGGCAGTATCTGCACCATGTAGGGGCGCTCGGCCGCCAGTGCGCGGTGCGGCCCACACGATCGCGCGACCACAGCCTTCGAAAGTCCTTCGGCGAAGCAGCGTTGCCGAAAATAGGTCCAGGTGCCTCGCGCAGAGGGCACGTGATGGTGAACGGTCGCGGCAGGCTGGTGACGGAGGATGCCGTCCGGGCGGCGGGCGGCGAGCCGGAGACACAGTTCGGTTTCTTCGCATCCGAGTGGTCGTGTACCGATGCGCCCCAGATCGGTACGAAACCCGCCGATTTCGGCTAGTTCGAGGCGACGGAATGACATGTTCGCACCGATGAAGTTGCGCACCGCCGCGGGTACGGAAGGCTGTCCCGGGTGACTGCAACCCACGACCCAGTCGAATTCGTGCGGGAACCAGTCGGGGCGCCCGGACTGCCAGGCCGGCTCGACATGCCCGCCGACGCCGAGCACCCGGTCGTCTGTGTAGGCGGCCACCAGCACCTCCAGCCAGTCGCACGCCGCGACGGCATCGTCGTCGAGGAAGGCGACGATGTCGCCTCCGCTGGCGGCCACTCCGGAGTTGCGGGCACCCGACAGTCCTTGTGGGCCAACATTTTCCAGCGTTCGGACGTTCGGGTGATTCCGACGCACCATCTCCGTCAGCGCGGGGCAGTGATCGACCACCACCAGAACCTCGGATGCGGGCAGAGTCTGCTGTCCGACCGACTCGATCGCCGCGGTCAATTGCGTCCAGCGCTGTGGTGTGTAGCAACAGATCACCACCGACACAGTCGGATTGGCGCGGTGCCTCGCAAGTGCGGGCTCGGGCTCGCTCATCGATCGGCTCCTTGACGCGTCGAGTCGCGGGTGCCGCGGTAGCGCCACCGGCTCGCGGTGTACGCGAACGGTCCGGCGACCAGTCCAGCGCGCTCCCGCCAGATCAACTCCGAAGGAAAGCCCGGGCGCCTGCCCCGGTTCTTGGCCGAGGCAGATCCGAGCATGTGCCGAAGCGCCGGTACTCCACGCCGAAGCATCACCGGCACCAGGGACGGTTGCGCGCAGGCCGAGGCGGCGAGGTACGAACCCAGTCCGACCCCGTATCCGAAGGCCTGTCGGCGCAGCCCGGCATACTCGCGCCGGTGCCAGTGCCGCAAGATCGCCGCCGGCTGGTAGACGAGGTCACCGCCGTCGAGGATCACGTGAAGAAAGGACAGGAGGTCGTCACCCCCGCGCGCCGGGGTCCCCGCGCCGGTGGCCCAGTCGAAGCCCCCGTGTCCGCGCAGCCAATCGGTCCGGAAAGCCATGTTGGCACCGGAGCCGAAACGCCCGGCGGTGAACGGGAACAGTTGGTCGTCCGGCGGGTTGTTCAGGCTGAATCGTCGCTCGACGTATCCCCGTGCGAATCCGCCGGACTGCTCCAACAACAACTGGGCGGGCGTCTCGAGCTCGGCGGCCAGGATCAGACCGGTCACACAGGTTACTGCCGGGTCGTCGAAACCCTCGGCCAGGGCCATGAGCCAGTGTGAATCCACTTGGACGTCGTCGTCGGTGAACGCCACCACCTCGCCTGTGACGGCCGGCAGTGCGGTGTTGTGCGCGAACGCGAGGCCGGGCCGGTCGGCGCGAACGTATGTGAACGGGTATCTCCACGAGTGACCGCCTGTCAGCGCCCGCTCGGTCTCGGGTGTGCTGGGTGCGCTGTCCACGACGACCACATCGAAACTTGGATAGTCCAGTGCTTCTAGTGATTTCAGGCAGCGCAGCACGCTTTCGGTGCGGTCTCTGGTTGCGACCATCACGGTGACGGACGGGACCGTCATGGTGGACCTCCGCTCGAGACACGGCGGTGCGGGGGAGTCGATCAGCCCCGCCGTGGACAGCATCCGTGGGGCCGGCAACTGGTCGACCACCATGTGATCGACGATGCGGTCGCCCAGCTGGGACCACACGGCCTCGACCACTCGATCCGGCGCCAGTCGATCGTGGGAGAGTGGCACGACGACCTCACCCACCGGGCGGGTGTGCAGTCGCACGAGCAGTCGAGCCTCTCTGTACCTGCCGGCGCGCTCGAGCGCTGGAATCGGAGCGTCTACGTCCAGGTCGCCGACGAGCACCGCCTCCATCGCCCCGGCAGCGGGCCGACTCATAGCGGCTGTGTTCCGTCGCGGCGAAGCGCCTGGACCAGCCTTCCTGACAGGCCGGTCCGGTGATCGCGCAGAATGGCACGCAGGACCAGGCTCCCGTCGGAGACTGCGTGCAAGTTCGAGCGACCACTACGGCGCGGCAACTCCAGGCTGGGCACTTCGGCAATCCGAAGCCCGGCCTGCACAGCGTGAATAGTCATCTGGGCCTCGATGTCGAAGCCCGACGCGGTGAGGTGGAGATGGTCCAGATACCGACGGTGGAATGCACAGAAGCCGTAGCACAGATCGGTGAGATTCGTCCCGTAGAGCACATTGACCAGGTGGAGGAGCGCACGGTTGCCCGCTTGCCTGAAGATGGTGATGTCCAGTGAACCGCCGCCGCAGATGAACCGCGACCCCTTCACGAAGTCGTATCCATTGTCCAGAAAGTGCAGGTAATGGGGAATCTCCTGGGCCGACATGCTGCCATCGGCGTCGATCATCACGACGACGTCACCGGTACTTGCCAGAAATCCGGTGCGCAAAGCGTTGCCCTTGCCGGGGCCGTTCTGCGCGACAACCCGAATGTCCGGGCGGCACGCGAGTGCCATGGTTCGTGTGGCGTCGACGGACTCTCCGTCCACCAACACGATTTCATCGATGCAGTCGGGAACCTGCTCCAACACCCAGGCCAGGTTTCGTGCCTCGTTCTTGGTGGGGATGATCAGGCTTACCGTTCCGGTCCGGCTGTCCTGGATCGGAGCTGCTACCGCATCGCTGCGGGGCGATGGCTCTCGTGGCTGGTTGTTCGTCCTGCTTGTTGCAGCCGATGCCGGCGTCATGATTGCGTCCCTTCCCCGCCAGTGCCCTGTTCACCGCGAACCTCGTGGATCGCCACACAAGCCCTGCGACGACAGGAGGAGTCTGCTGTGAACACTTATTTAGATGAGTGCGCTGCGACGGCCGGTCTGATCCCGTGCCGGCATGAATATTTCGTGGCGACGGTATCGGTGTCGTCCCATCAGGCAGGTTGGGCTTGGAAACCGAACCCGCACTTGACATTCGCTGCAGTGTAGTGAAGCGCCGGGTGCTGGCTGCCCGGATCGCCGCCATCCCCGGCGGGAGATGGCTAGATTCCCCAGGGCAATCTGAACGAGCTGGCGTAGCATCACTGGGCATGGGATCCCAGCTCCCGATCTGCGCCAAGAACTTGAATAGGGTGCCGGGCTGGTTTTGGCCGCTCGATCAGGCGTTGTTCAGGGTGTTCCTCGCCGAGTCGCGGCGGATCGTCGGTAGGGGAGATCTTGCCGAAATCGGCACATACTTCGGGAAGAGTGCAATCTTGATCGGCTCCTCGCTCGCACCAGGTGAAACCTTCACGGTGGTCGATCTTTTCGGCTCTCCTGCGGATGACATCGAGAACAACGAGGAAAACGCGCGCAACTACGGAAAGCTGACGGAGCAGCGGTTTCGGAGCAAGTATCTCGAATTTCACGACTCGCTGCCGGTGATCGTCCATGGGTCGAGTTCGATCATCGCGAACCGTGCGTCCCACGGCACGCACCGGTTCGTGCATGTCGACGGATCCCATCTCTATGAGCATGTGAAGACTGACGTCGAGTCGACGCGCACTCTGTCAGCGCCCCAGGGCGTCGTCGTGTTCGACGACATTCGGTCTGAACACACACCTGGTGTTCCCGCAGCTGTCTGGGCAGCCATCGATCGCGGCTTGAATCCCATTGCGCTCTCCCCTGCGAAACTGTATGCGACCTGGGGAGATCCGAGACCATGGGTGCGCTTCCTGGACACCTGGTCTTCGGAACCGAACTGTGAAATCAAGTTCCACACCGAGATTCAACGGATTGCGGGACAGAGCGTATATCGATTCTCGATGGCGAGGTCGTGGATCACGCGGAAGCTGATCGAGTTGGACAGCCGGCGGCATTGACCTCGTCTATTCAGGCGAACTTCATTGATCTGTAGCAGGATTCGGCAAAGTCAGGCGCCCCGAGGGCAAGGTGCCGGTCTGCGAAGAAGGCGTTGGCGCGGCTCCGAATTCCGGTGGCGGTCTCGTCGCGTTCGTCGTAGTGGGCTCTCTGAGCGGGCCTTCTGAAGGCCGTGCGCAACGAGGGCTTGTCCGCGTCATCGGTCGCCCTGTTTCTGAGCTTCAAATCATATCCGATCGCCTCTGATAGGGGACTTGAGGAGGTTTGGTGTGTATCGTCAATGCTTGAAACGGGGAAAAGGTGTGGTTTCTAATGGAGTTTCAAACGTTAGGTATTGAAACCCGAGTGTCGCCGTCGGCCCTCTGCGATTCGCACCGGTCGCCGCCGTGCCTCGGCTGCGAAGCCGTCGATGTACCTGTGGATCATGACCTCCTGCAGCGGTGCCGGTGCGGTGAGTCCGCGGCCTGGACCGAAGTGGTCACTCGATACGAACGGCTCGTCTTCAGTACCGCGTTGCGAAACGGGCTCACCAGGGATGACGCTGCCGACGTCACCCAGACGACGTTCATTGCGCTCTTCAACTCGATCGATCAGGTCCGCGACGTCGAGCGACTGCCCTTCTGGTTGATCACCGTGGCACGCCGGCAGGCGTGGCGTGCGTGCCAGGGGCGCCACGAGTACCAGCAACTTCCCGACGATGTGGCTTGCCATGATGATCCGATCGGGGACTGGGAGCGATCCTCCGTCGTGTACAACGCATTACAGCGTCTCGACTCGCCGTGTCGGGATCTGCTGTGCGGACTCTTCCTCGATCCTGCCGAGCCCTCGTATGTCGAGATGGCTCGACGGCTCGGCCGCGCGGTCGGGGGAATCGGGCCGTTGCGCGGACGATGTTTGACCCACCTACGTGAAATCCTCGGCGAGGGCGTGTTCCCGTAACTACTTCTCGGCCTCAGCGACCGGCCCCGGAGGCGCCCCGAACAGCGACGAACCCCAGAACTCGCCCGCGCGGACCCCCGGTGGAACCGCGAAGAGCGCCGAGCCGACGTGTTTGATGTACTCGTTCATCGCGTCGTTGTGGGCCAGCGACTGCTGCATCGGTACGAACTGCTTCTGCGGGTCGCGGCAGTACGCGATGAAGAACAGTCCCGCATCCAGGTGGCCGAAACCGTCGGAGCCGTCGGTGAAGTTGTAACCGCGGCGCAGGATCTGGATCCCGCCGAGTTCTTCCTTGGACGCGAGTCGGACGTGCGCATCCTTGTCGATGAGCGGACCGCGAGGGCCCTTCGAGTCGAGGTCGAGCTCGTCGAACTCGGCCTTCTGTCCTAGTGGTGCACCGGTTCCCTTGCTGCGCCCGATGACTCGTTCCTGCTCGTGCAGCACGGTCCGGTCCCACGGCTCGATCAGCATGCGGATCCGCCGGGCCACCAGGTACGAGCCGCCGCCCATCCAGGGCTGGTCGTCCTTCGGGTCGACCCAGACGAAGTCCGACACCGTCGATGTCTCCTCGGCCTTGATGTTGCGGGTTCCGTCCTTGAACCCGAACAGGTTTCGCGGCGTCGTCTGTGAGGTGGACGTCGAGGAGGTGCGTCCGAAGCCGAGCTGCGACCACTTCACCGCGACCGTGCCGAAACCGACGCGGGCCAGGTTCCGGATCGCGTGCACCGCCACCTGAGGATCGTTGGCACAGGCCTGGATGCAGATGTCGCCGCCGCTGCGGGCCGGCTCGAGCGCGTCGCCGGTGAACTTCGGCAGTTCCACCAGCGCCGTCGGACGCTTGTCGGCGATGCCGAACCGGTCCCGGCCGTCGGGTGTGGTGAACAGTGACGGACCGAAGCCGATGGTCAGCGTGAGCTGGCAGGCGTCGAGGTCGAGGGCCTCGCCGGTGTCGCTCGGTGGCTTGTACTCGCCGGCCCCGATCGCGCCGTCCGGGTGAGCCTCCTCGCCCACGGTCATCCGCTCGGCCATTTCGGTCCACTTGCGCAACAAGGCCACGAGTGCGTCGCGCGAGTCGGTGGTCACGTCGAAGGCGACGAAGTGCATCCGGTCCTGCGCGGGAGTGACGATCCCGGCCTGATGTTCACCGTGAAACGCGACGACGTCGCCGTACTCGGACGCCGACTCGGGCGCGGTCAGGCGCCCGACCGCCGCGCCCGCGCCGGCCGCGATGACCGCGCCGGCCCCGACAGCGCCGAAGAGACGGCGCCGGGAGATCTTGGCCGGCTGCGGACTCGTCTGGATGGGCTCGTTACTGTCCGGCGACGACACCCTGCACCTGGCTCACCTCGGCGGACAATGCGTCGATCTTGTGCGAGAGGGCCTGCCGCTGCGGCTCGGTCACGGTGTCGTAGAACACGAAGCCGTCGCCGCGGCGGTACTGGGCGAGCTCGGCGTCCAGCTCCGCGAACCGCTGGTCGATCCGGGCCGCCAGGTCCTTGTTCCGCTCGTCCAGGATCGGGCGCACCGAGGCGATCGCGGCCTGCGAGCCGTCCACGTTAGCCTGGAAGTCCCACAGGTCGGTGTGGCTGAAGATGTCCTCCTCGCCGGTGATCTTGGTACGCGAGATCTCGTCGAGCAGAGTCTGGGCGCCGCCTGCGACCTGGATCGGGTCGATGGCGAAGTCGTCGGCGGCGATGCCGTCGGCGAGCTCCTTCAGGTCGGTGAGCAGCTGGTCGGCCATCGCATTGGTATCCGGCTGCGGTCCCGTCACCCAGAGGTCCTTCTCCAGACGGTGGAAGCCGGTCCACTTCTGGCCGGGCTCGACGTTCGCCTCGCGAAGGTCGATGCGCGGGTCGAGGTCGTCGGGGAAGGACTCGGCGATCGGCTCGATGCGCTCGTAGTACGTGCGGGCGAGGGGGTACTGGGCCTTCGCCGACTCGATGTCGCCGGCCTTGATCGCGGCCACGAACTTGGCGGCGGACTCCTGCAGCGCCGAGACCTGCCCGGTGACGTACTGCTTGTAGCCGGCCGCGGCCGTGGCGAGCTGGCCGGACTCGTCGGTCGGTGCGGCGGCATTGCCGGTCACGGTGAACTCGGCGCGGATGCCCTCGCCGACCATTCCGGGCTTGCAGGCGGTGTGGAAGGTGCCCGCCTCGGGCAGGTTGACGATCAGCTGCCGCGTCAGGCCCGGACCGACGTTCTCGACCTCGCCCATCACCCGGTCGCCCGCCCCGTAGACGTAGAACTCGGTGACCTTCGAGCCGTTGTTGGTGATGGAGAAGGTCGTGGTGCCTGCGGTGGCGGTGTTCGCCGCGACGTCACAGGTGGTGTCCGTCGCGGTGACCGCGATCGACTCCGCCGTCTCATCCGACTTGGAGGTGCAGGCGGCGAGGGCAAGGGGCGCGATCGCCACGAGGGCGAGGGCAGTGGTGGAACGACGCACGAGCGGGGGCCTTTCGATTATGCGGGGAGGTCGGAAGTCTGATCGGCGCTGCCGCGCTCCTCAGCAGGGGTCTGCGCCGGCTTCGGGGGAGTCGGGCGGAGGAACAGTGCCAGTACCACGACCACGTAGACGAGCCAGGCGATCACCTGGAACACGGTCGGGTCGGGCCGGAAGTTGAAGATGCCCTGCAGCACGGTGCCGTACCAGCTGGAGGTGTCGAAGCCCGACGAGACGTCGAACGCGAGGTGCGAGCCGCCGGGCAGCCAACCCGCGATCTGCAGCGCGCGCACGCCGTACGCGAGGATGCCCGCGGCGACCACGATCAGGAAGATGCCGGTGTAGCGGAAGAACTTGGCGAAGTCGATCCGCACCGCGCCGAAGTAGAGCAGCACTGTGAGCGCGGCGGCGACCACGATCCCGAGGATCAGCCCGACGAGCGGCCAGGCACTGCCCGCGGCGTTCTCGGCGTAGCCGACCAGGAGCAGGGCCGTCTCGACGCCCTCCCGGCCGACCGCGAAGAATGCCATCGCCGCGACGGCCAGCGGCCCCACGGCGAGGGCCTTGCTCATACCGGCCTTGAGGTGCCCGGAGATCGAGGCGGCGGCCTTGCGCATCCACAGCACCATGGCGGTGACGATCACGACCGCGACGAGTGAGGCGATGCCACTGATCAGTTCGGCGGCCATGCCGGTGACGGTGGAGGTGCCGAAGTGGATGGCCGCGAAGATTCCCGCGACCATCGCGACGGCGGCCGCCACGCCGAGCCACACCCATTTGAGGGCGTCGCGACGGTCGGACTTGACCAGGAAGGCGATCAGGATCATCACGACGATGCCGGTTTCGAGGCCCTCGCGGACGCCGATCAGACCACTGCCGAACAGTTGTGTCGCGATGCTCGGCGCGGTCGCGCCCGAGGCGAGGATGAGCACGCAGGGCTCCTCATCTGTGCGTGTCCACCCGCCGCGATATAGGCAAGGCGAACCTTCTCTGGAACCCGACTAAGGTAGCACTTACCACACGGCGCCCGTGAAGCGCGCAGTCGCCCCGCCCGATATGCCCGGATCGCCGCCGACCTCCGTGTGCCGTGGATGATGGACCCGGTGACCACCCGGAACAGGCGACTCCTCAGCGGCGTCGCCGCGGTCGTGGTCGGCGCCGCCGTCCTCGCCGGATGCGCGAGCGAACCGAGGATCGCCATCCCGCAGGGCATCCCACCGGGCCCCGGCGCGGCGTTGCCGCCGATCGACGTCGACGCCCCCGGACGCAGCGCCGAGCAGTTGGCCGACTGGGCTGCCGGGCAGTCCGATGCGCTCGGTATCTCGGTGACCGCGCTCGAGGCGTACGGGTACGCAGCTGCGGTGATGGCGCGGTCGCGGCCCGACTGCGGCATCGGGTGGACGACGATCGCGGGTATCGCCGGCGTCGAGAGCAGGCACGGCACCTACCGGGGGTCGCGGGTGGCGCCCGACGGCAAGGTGAGCCCGCCGATCCGCGGGGTGCCGCTCGACGGCGCGCCCGGACTCGCCGAGATTCCCGACACCGACGGTGGCGCGATGGACGGCGACCCGGTGCACGACCGCGCGATGGGGCCGCTGCAGTTCATTCCCGAGACCTGGAAGCGGTGGGGTGTCGACGCCAACGGTGACGGCGTCGCCGACCCCGACAACATCGACGACGCCGCACTGACTGCCGCGCGGTACCTGTGCGAGCGGGGCGGCGACCTCACCGCGGCCGACGGCTGGCGTCGGGCGCTGATGGCCTACAACCAGTCGACCGAGTACCTGGCCGAGGTCCGTGACCGCGCCGCCGCCTACTCCGTCGGCGTCCGTCCGTGACCTGTAGCTCCCCCAGGACCGCGCGCCGTTACCGTCCTGGCCGGTTACTGCCGTTAGGCTCAGACCTGGCACTATGTAGCGAAATCGTCGGCGGTGCTGTCACCGCACGCATCGCTGGCGTCGCCAACACATCGAAGCCGCCAATAAGGAGAACCATCCGTGGCCATCATTGAGCAGGTCGGAGCCCGCGAGATCCTCGATTCCCGAGGCAACCCCACGGTGGAGGTCGAGGTGCTGCTCGACGACGGCACCTTCGCCCGCGCCGCGGTCCCCTCGGGCGCCTCGACCGGCGAGCACGAGGCTGTGGAGCTGCGTGACGGCGGCGACCGCTACAACGGTAAGGGCGTCGAGAAGGCGGTCGAGGCGGTACTGGGCGAGATCGCGCCCGCCATCATCGGCATGGATGCCACCGAGCAGCGGGCCGTCGACCAGGAGTTGCTCGACGCGGACGGCACCCCGGACAAGTCCCGTCTCGGCGCCAACGCCCTGCTCGGTGTGTCGCTGGCCGTCGCCCGCGCTGCCGCCGACTCCTCGGGCCTCGAGCTGTTCCGTTACGTCGGCGGACCCAACGCCCACGTGCTGCCCGTGCCGATGATGAACATCCTCAACGGTGGCGCGCACGCTGACACCGGAGTCGACGTCCAGGAGTTCATGGTCGCGCCGGTCGGCGCCGCCACCTTCAAGGAGTCGCTGCGCTGGGGTGCCGAGGTCTACCACTCCCTCAAGTCGGTGCTCAAGGCCAAGGGCCTGTCCACCGGACTCGGCGACGAGGGCGGCTTCGCCCCCGACGTCGCGGGCACCAAGGAGGCGCTCGACCTGATCGGTGAGGCCGTCGCCAAGACCGGCCTCAAGCTGGGCACCGACGTGGCGCTCGCGCTCGACGTCGCGGCCACCGAGTTCTACACCGCCGGAACGGGATACAAGTTCGAGGGCAAGAACCGCACCGCAGCCGAGATGGGCGCGTTCTACGCGGAGCTGCTCGGCGCCTACCCGCTGGTGTCCATCGAGGACCCGCTCGACGAGGACGACTGGGAGGGCTGGGTTGCGCTCACCGAGGCGATCGGCGACAAGGTCCAGCTCGTCGGCGACGACCTGTTCGTCACCAACCCGGAGCGCCTCGAGGACGGCATCGTCAAGGGTGCGGCCAACGCGCTGCTGGTGAAGGTGAACCAGATCGGCACCCTGACCGAGACCCTCGACGCCGTCGACCTCGCGCACCGCAACGGCTACAAGACGATGATGAGCCACCGGTCCGGCGAGACCGAGGACACCACCATCGCGGACCTCGCGGTCGCGGTCGGCAGCGGCCAGATCAAGACCGGTGCGCCGGCGCGCAGCGAGCGCGTCGCCAAGTACAACCAGCTGCTGCGCATCGAGGAGTCCCTCGGTGACGCCGCCCGCTACGCCGGCGAGCTGGCCTTCCCGCGCTTCTCCTTCGACGGTTCCGCGAACTGATCGCGGCGGAGTAGGGCGCAGCGGTGAGCGGACGCGGTAGGTCTCGTCCGGGCCAGAGCCCGGGCGGTCGGGTTCGGGACGGGGCGGCTGCGCGTCGACCGTCGCGCACCCGGTCCGTTGGACCTACCGCGTCGGGCAGCCGTGGCGTCCCCGGTGACGCCGATCCCGACCTCGGCGCCGCGTCGCCCACCGAGAAGCCGGTGGGCGCGCGGGCCGGTCGTCGGAAGGGTGCGTCGGGTGAGAACCCGGAACGCACCTTTCTCGGCCTGTCCACCGCGAAGGCGGTGACGCTTGCCGTGGTGGTGTGTGCGCTGGCGCTGACGCTGGCAATGCCGTTGCGCACCTACCTGACTCAGCGCGGCGAAGCCGAGCAGCTCGCCGACCAGCAGCAGCAACTCGAGGACGATGTCGCGCGGCTGACCCGCGAGAAGCAGCAGAGCAACGACCCGGCGCGGATCAAGGCCGAGGCCCGCGACCGGCTGCAGTACGTGATGCCCGGCGAGACGCCGTACCAGGTGCAACTGCCCGGTGCCACGGCACCGCCGATCGAAACGCTGAACAAGCCGAAGCGCAGCGGCAATCCCTGGTACACCGACCTGTGGCGGCCGATCGTCGAACCGCAGGCCACGCCGGCGCCGACACCGCCCGCCCCGGCGCCTGCCGCGCCCGATCCGGCGAACCCGGGATCGATGACCATCCCACACGATCAAGGAGGGCCAGTCAGGTGACCGAGCCTGCCGACAGCAATTCCCATCCCGCGGTGTCCGCCGAGGACCTGGAGGCGGTGGCCGCGCAGTTGGGCCGCGACCCGCGCGGCGTGCTCGCCATCGCGTACCGCGCCCCGGACGGAGCGCCCGGCGTGGTCAAGACCGCGCCGCGACTGCCCGACGGCACCCCGTTTCCCACGCTGTACTACCTGACCGACCCGCGGCTGACCGCTGAGGCGAGCCGGCAGGAGTCCGCCGGGGTGATGCGCGAGATGACCGAGCGTCTGGCCGCCGACCCCGAGTTGGCCGCCGCCTACCGACGGGCACACGAGTCGTACCTTGCCGAGCGCAACGAAATTGACTCACTCGGAACGGATTTCACCGGCGGAGGCATGCCGGACCGGGTCAAGTGTCTGCATGTGCTGATGGCGCATTCGCTCGCCAAGGGACCGGGCGTCAACCCGCTCGGCGACGAGTCGGTGGCCCTCGCGGCCACCGGCAAACTGCGCGGCACCGCGATTCCCGCGGACTGGCCGGAGTACCAGGGCCCCGAGGGTGGGCGCGCGGAGGGCGACGCCGAATGACCCGGGTCGCCGCCGTCGACTGCGGCACGAACTCGATCAGGTTGCTGATCGCCGACGCCGACGAGTCCGGCCGGCTGCACGACGTCCGCCGCGAGATGCGGGTGGTGCGCCTCGGTCAGGGTGTCGACGCGACCGGCGAGTTCGCGCCCGAGGCGATTGCGAGGACCCGCGTCGCGCTCGAAGAGTATGCCGGGATGATCCGGGAGACCGGCGCGACCGCCGTGCGGATGGTCGCGACCTCCGCGACCCGCGACGTTGCCAACCGCGAGGACTTCTTCGCCATGACCCGCGAGGTGCTCGGCGCGGTGATCGCCGGGGCACAGGCCGAGGTGATCACCGGCGACGAGGAGGCGCGACTGTCGTTCTCCGGTGCCGTCGGTGAACTCGACCCGGCGACAGGGCCTTTCGTGGTGGTGGACCTCGGTGGCGGGTCCACCGAGGTGGTGCTCGGCGACGGCGACGGCGTGCGGGCGGCCTACTCCACCGACATCGGCTGCGTACGGATCACCGAGAGGTGCCTGCACGACGACCCGCCGACCGCCGAGCAGATCGCGCAGGCGCGCGAGTTCGCGTCGGCGAAGCTGGCCGAGGCGTTCGAGCGGGTGCCCGTCGAGCAGGCGCACACCTGGGTGGGCGTGGCCGGAACCATGACGACCCTCGCCGCGGTCTCCCTGGACCTGCCGCACTACGACGCGGAGCGGGTGCACCTGTCGCGGATGTCGCTGCCGCGGCTGCACGAAGTGGACGCTCGATTGCTGCACATGACCCACGAGCAGCGGGCGGCCATCGGCCCGATGCATCCGGGACGGGTCGACGTGATCGGCGGGGGAGCGATCGTCGCCGACACGCTGGCCGAGGAGTTGGCGCGGCGCGCAGGCATCGACGAACTCGTGGTCAGCGAGCACGACATCCTGGACGGGATCGCACTCTCGATCCTGTGACGGTGAAGACCTGCTGTCGGGGCGGGTCGGCACGCTAGCATCCCGTGCAGCCACCTTCGGCTCGGCCGGGTGGCGAGCGGCCACGCCCCCATAGCCCAATTGGCAGAGGCAGCGGACTTAAAATCCGCTCAGTCCGGGTTCGAGTCCCGGTGGGGGCACAGGTGCGGAACGCACGAGCCACGAAGGCGGACGTCCCGGCACATGAATGACCCCACCAGCGCGAGGGAGGGCAAGGCTGGTGGGGTCTGCGTCACTGGAGGGGCGACGCGGGCATCACGGTAGCGAAGAAGGTTCGTTACTCGCGCGTACCAGACCGGCGAGTCGGCGACCGCGGTCTATGACAGCGACTTCGGCGCAATGTCCGCGACGATGGCGTGGATCGTGCCGTCCGGGACGTCGAAGGTCTCGGTGATCTCGACGGTCATCAACTTGGTGCCCGCGACGCCCGCGTCCAGCAGGTACGTCGTGGAGACCGTATTGCCGGCCTCGGACATCTCGAGGTCTCGGATGCCCTGGATGACCCGGTACTGCAGACCCTGCTCCAGGTCCCGCGTCATCTGTGGGCCGGAGAAGCCGGTTTTGAGGCCGGCCTCCACTCGGGTCGCGTCGGGGGCGAACCGGACGTCGGCCGCGTTGTGTGAGACCAGAGCGTCGATGTAGGCACGGGCGATCGCCTCGCGTGGAGTGTCGGCGGCGTTCGGCGCAGCGGCGGCAATTCCGGAGCCGGTGGTCAGTACCACTGCGACGCCGGCGGCGGACAGGGCGAGGTTTCGGAGGGTGCGCATGGCGCATCGTAGCCAGAACCGGTTTCATCCGGGCCGCAACCGGGCGATCACCGTGAAAAACGCGCAGACCAGGCGTTATGTGACCGGAGTCATGTCCGGGCCGGTCGAATCCGCATAGTCGCTGCGCACAGCGCTGCCCTTACGGCGTAAAGCAAGATCATACTTTGATAAATATTTGGTCACGATCGACGAGTTGATACCAAGTCGTTACCTTCGTTTGCGACGGGGACCGAGGCCGCGGAAGCGGGAGCTCGGCCGAGCCGACGAAGATGAAGGAAGTAACTGTGGCGATTCACCACAGGACGTTCAATCGTTCTCACGCACTGCCCACCCGCCTCAAGCTTGCGACTGTCGCGGTCGCGACCGGCGCCATCCTGGCCGGCGGAGCCCAGCTCGGTGCCGCGAGCGCCTCCGCGGCGCCGCTGCAGGTCGCCCCCGGCGTGCTCCCCGCCGGTGTTGTGGTCCCCGTGATCGAGACGCCGCCCGGCCCGGCCGGTCAGTGGCTGACCGACTTCGTCGGCTCCCTGGGTGCCGGTAGCGTCGCGCCGAAGGCCCTGACCGTTCAGCCTGTCGCGGGCACCTTGAGCTCCGGATACGGCGCGCGCTGGGGTACTCAGCACGGTGGCATCGACATTGCCGCCCCGATGGGCACCCCGATCAAGTCCGCCGCGGCGGGCGAGGTCATCTCCGCCGGCCCCGCGTCCGGATTCGGGCAGTGGGTGCGCGTGCGGCACGACGACGGCGTCGTCACCGTCTACGGCCACGTCGAGACCTACCTGGTGAGTGTCGGCCAGCGCGTCGAGGCAGGTCAGCAGATCGCGACCGTCGGCAGCCGCGGCGAGTCGACCGGGCCTCACCTGCACTTCGAGACGTGGGACGCGAACGGCAACCGGACGAACCCGAGCGCGTGGCTCGCCGACCGGGGCGTCGGCGTGACCTGGGGTTCCTGACCCGTTCAACATCAAGATCCGGTAACGGTAGACGGCGCCGATATCGTTTTGTTATGTTCGGACCGGACAAACGGTGCGCACGGAAAGTGCCCCGCCAGCCGACAACGGATGAGGTACTGACGCCGTGGGAGATCACCGAAGGTCGAACAATCGCGCGACGGCGTTCCGCGTCGATCCGGACGCGATGCGCGGGCGTCACCGCGCGCAGACGTCGGGAAGCGGCGCCGGTGTCAAGGCCGCGACCGTCGCCGCGGCGACCGGTGCGATCCTCGCCGGCGGGGCCCAGCTCGGCGCGGCCAGTGCCTCCGCTGCCCCGATCCAGTTGCCGACGTTGCCCGCCGAGGCGGCGAACCTGCTGCCCGCGGGCGTCGAACTGCCCACCTCGATCGAGGTGCCGGACGTACCGGCCGCCGACTCGATTCCCGGGTTCGCCACCGCGAAGCAGTGGGTGAACGATCAGGTCAAGCAGCTCAGTCCGCTCAAGGCGCGCACCGTCCAACCCGTGTCGGGCACGCTGACCTCCGACTTCGGCTCGCGCTGGGGCGCCCACCACGGCGGTCTCGACATCGCCGCCCCGATCGGGACTCCGATTAGGTCCGCCACCGACGGCACCGTCATCTCCGCCGGCCCGGCCTCCGGGTTCGGCCAGTGGGTCCGGGTGATGAACGAGGACCGCACGATCACGGTGTACGGCCACGTCAACGACTACCAGGTCCAGGTGGGCCAGCAGGTCGTCGCGGGCCAGCAGATCGCGACCGTCGGCAACCGTGGCGAGTCCACGGGTCCGCACCTGCACTTCGAGGTCTGGGACCCGGCCGGAACCAAGATCGACCCCGCAAAGTGGTTGCGCGACAACGGTGTCTCGGTCACCTGGACCGGCAACGGACACAACGACCAGTGACCGAGTCGACCCTCACAGCACAATCTCTCACCGAACTGCTCGACACCCGGTACAGCTGCCGCGCGTTCTTGCCGGACCAGGTTCCGCACGAGGTGATCGAGCAGATCCTCACGCTGGCGCAGCGCACCCCGTCCTGGTGCAACACGCAGCCCTGGCAGGTTGCGATCACCGAGGGCGAGGCGACCGACCGTTTCCGTGTCGGGCTCGCCGAGGCACTGCGCACGGTCGCGCAGGCCAGCGACATCGAGTTCCCGCGTGAGTACCACGGCGTGTACCGCGACCGCCGCCGCGAGTGCGCACTGCAGCTCTACTCGAGTCTCGGCATCGCCGGCGACCGCGCGGCCTCGGCGCAGCAGACCATGCGTAACTTCGACCTGTTCGACGCGCCGCACGTGGCGGTCGTGACCACGGACGAGGCACTCGGCACGTACGGCGCCGTGGACTGCGGTCTCTACGTGGGCACCTTCCTGCTCGCCGCGCAGAGCCTCGGAGTCGCGACCATCCCGCAGGCCGCGCTGGCCGGCTGCTCGCCCTACCTGCGCGACTTCTTCGGCATCCCCGAGGGGCGAAACGTCGTGTGCGCCATCTCGTTCGGCTATCCGGACATCGAACACCCGGCGAACGGCTTCCGCACCACCCGGGCCGACCAGGACGCTGTGGTCAGCTGGGTGTCGCGGTAGTGCGCCGGCCCACCTGAAACACTGGACCGCGTGCCGGTTCCCGAAGAACTCCTCGCCCAGCTGCGACGCTTCCCCGACGTGGAGGCGCCGAACCTGTTCGCCGTCGACGGCGCGGACCGGCTGATCCTCGACGAGGCCGGGCAGGCCCTGCTGGCGGCGCGGCCGGGGACGGTCACGGTGATCGGCGACCGGTACGGCGCGCTTACCCTCGGTGCCGTTGCCGGATTCGGTACGAACGACGTTCGGGTGCACCAGGATCCGCTCACCGGCGAGCGTGCACTGACCGCGAATGCGGAGCGTGCCGGGCTCGTCGACAGCTTCCGGCACTGCGCGCTCGACGCGGATCTGTTGACCGGTGCCACGGTGGTGCTGCTGCAACTGCCGCGCAGCCTCACCGCACTCGCCGAGATCGCGGAGGCGATCGCCCGCTACGGCGACCCGGACGTCGTGGTGTACGCGGGCGGTCGCGTCAAGCACCTGTCGGTCGCGATGAACGAGGTGCTCGCCCGCAGCTTCACCCACGTCCACGCGACCCTCGCGCGGCAGAAGTCGAGGGTGCTCGTCGCGCGCGGCGCACTGCCTGCTCCGGTGGCACCGACCTTCCCGCTGCGCGAGCGGATCGAGGAACTGGACCTGGAGGTCGTCGCGCACGGGGCGGCGTTCGCGGGCACCAAACTCGACATCGGCACCCGCTTCCTGCTCGACTTCCTGCCCCGAACCGAGCTGTCCGCCCGTGACGCCGTCGACCTCGGGTGCGGGACGGGCATTCTCGCGGTCGCGCTCGCCCGGGTGCGACCCGAGCTCGCCGTGATCGCGACGGACCAGTCCGCGGCGGCCGTCGACTCGGCCGCGGCAACAGCGGCAGCGAACGGCGTCGGCGACCGGGTCACCGCGCTGCGCGACGATGTCATGTCGAGCCTCGGCGACAACTCGGTGGACCTGATCGTGTGCAATCCGCCGTTCCATGTCGGCGCGGCGGTGCACACCGGCGCGGCGCAGGCGATGTTCCGCGCGGCGGGCCGGGTGCTGCGACCAGGCGGGGAATTGTGGACCGTCTACAACTCGCACCTGGCCTACCGGAGTTCGCTGCGTGTGCTCGTCGGGCGGACCGAGGAGGTCGGGCGCAACCCGAAGTTCACCGTCACCCGCTCCGTCAAGGGGCAGTGAGCTCGCTCCTCGATGGAGGGGGCGAGTGGCGCGCAGACGGTCGCGACGGCACCTCGGCGGACGGTAGAGTCCGTTTTGTCCGACCATGGTTTCGGTCGCGCAGGTCGCGACGGGAACTTCCGGGTGGATGCCAGTCGTTTGACCAAACAGGAGCGGGTGCGAACCCGCAGCGGTCGGGCCACAATGGCGCGACAGACCCCCGCGAGGGTCCACGAAAGAAGGGACACGCACGGTGCGCACCACCAGCAACCCGGTGTTCCGCAACCTCCCCAAGCAGGAGGGCGGATACGCCTCGTTCGGTTCTGCCACGGCGGGCGCCGGGCAGATGACTCAGCAGTTCGGCCAGCCGCAGTACACCCAGGCCGAGCCCTACACGACCGGTCCCGCGCAGCGGGCCATGACGATCGACGACGTGGTCACCAAGACCGGCATCACGCTCGGTGTGCTGTCCATCGCCGCGATCATCTCCTACAGCCTGGTCCACGGGAACACGAGCCTCGCCGGCCCGTTCGTCATCGTGGGCGGCCTCGTCGGCCTGGTCCTGGTCCTGGTGGCCACCTTCGGTCGCAAGATGGACAACCCGGCGATCGTGCTGGCCTACGCCGCGGCCGAGGGTGTGTTCCTGGGCGCGCTGTCGTTCATGTTCACGAACATCGAGTTCGGCGGCGTCGGCGGCACCGCACTGATCGGGCAGGCCGTGCTCGGCACCTTCGGTGTGTTCTTCGGCATGCTCGTGGTCTACAAGACCGGCGCCATCCGCGTCACCCCACGGCTGACCCGGATGATCGTCGGCGCCCTGATCGGCGTCGTGGTCCTCGCGCTCGGCAACCTGGTCGCCAGCTTCTTCATCTCGGGCGGTCTCGGCCTTCGTGACGGCGGCGGCCTCGCGATCGTCTTCAGCCTCGTCTGCATCGGCATCGCCGCGTTCAGCTTCCTGCTGGACTTCGACGCCGCCGACCAGCTGATCCGCGCGCAGGCGCCGGAGAAGGCGGCCTGGGGCGTCGCATTCGGTCTCACCGTCACGCTGGTGTGGCTGTACGTCGAGATCCTGCGACTGCTGAGCTACTTCAACAACGACTAGCAGCAGCACGCTTCACCGCGAACGGGCGGTTTCCTGGCAGGCCTCTCGGCCGATGCTCAGGGAATCGCCCGTTCGCCGTTGTGGACAACGGTGCGACTTGTCCACAGGCTGAAGGTCGCCCGCGATTTCGGGCGCGCCGAGACGGCACGCTGAGGTGATGGGGGGATATGACGCACCATTTCTCGGCTCACATGCGGTTGCCGACGGACTGCTGACACAGCACGAGCTCTACCACGACTTCGCACGCATCTACCAGGGCGTTTACCTCAGCAAGCGCACCGAGCTCACCGCCGCTGTGCGGGCCCGCGCGGCGTGGCTGTTCGCCGGTCCGGACGCGACCCTGACCGGCTTCTCGGCTGCTGCCCTGCACGGGTCCACGTGGATCGATCCGGGAGAGCCCGCCGAGGTCATCCGCGAGGGACATCACCGGTCGACGACGAAGCTCCTCGTTCACGACTTCCGGCTCGAACCCGGCGAGGCGACCGTCGTTGACGGTATCCGAACCGCGACCCCTGCTCGCGCGGCGTTCGACCTCGGTCGCCGGCTGCCGCGGATCCCGGCGATCGTCGCGCTCGACGCCCTGTGCAGTTCTACGGGACTCAAGCCCGAGGAGATCGCGCGGCTCGCGGAACGGCACCCGCGGGCCCGGGGACTCGTCCGACTGCGCTCGATCCTGCCGGACGTCGACGGTGGCGCGGAGTCACCGCCCGAAACCCACACCCGGCTGGTCATCGTCGATGCCGGACTGCCGCGCCCCGAGACACAGATCGTGATCGTCGACAACGACGGCTGGGAGTTCGCGCGCTCAGACCTGGGCTGGCGGGAGTGGTCGGTGCTGGTCGAATACGACGGCGAGCACCATTGGAAGGATCGGCGTCAGCGGGCGTGGGACATCGAGCGGTTGGCACGGATCGAGGCGCTCGGGTGGACGGTGGTCCGCGTCGGCGCGGAGCTGCTGTACGACCGACCGGGCGATCTGGTCCGCCGGGTTCGCGGCAAACTCCGCGCGGCCGGCGCCCCGGTCTGACGACGACCGGGCGGTTTCCTGGAAAGCCTCTCGGCCGATGCTCAGGGAATCGCCCGTTCGGCGTCAGTGCGTCAGCGTCAGCGTGCGGGCGCGACGTGCGCGGTGACGATGCGGTGCAGCAGTCGGGCCGCGGTGCGCGCGGTGCGGTTGTCGACGTCCAACGTCGGGTTCAGCTCCGCGACGTCGACCACAGCGAGCTTGCCGCTGGTGGTGACGCGGTCGCAGACCCGTTGGATGATCTCGAGCGGCACGCCGTATCCGGCCGGGGCGCTGACGCCGGGGGCGACGCCGGCGGGCAGCACGTCGAGGTCGATGGTCAGGTAGACCAGGTCGACGTCGTCGAGGAAGGTCGAGACGAACTCGTCCACCTCCGCGCGATCCGCGACGCCGCAACGCTCGTCGAGCAGGTAGCGGACGCCGAGCCGGTGCGCGGTGTCGAACAGGGCCGTGGTGTTGCTGGGCTGGCTGATGCCGAGAACGTCGTAACGGTGTGCGGTGCCGGCCGCGTGCTCGGCCTCGGCGATCTGCCGGAACGAGGTGCCGGAGCTGGGCACGGGGTCGCCGCGCAGGTCGAAGTGCGCGTCGAGGTTCAAGATCCCCAGCCGGGGGCGGGCCCGACGCAGCTGGGCGGCCGCGACGCCCTGGTAGGTGCCGAAGGCCACCTCGTGGCCGCCGCCGAGCACCACCGGCAGCCTGCCCGCGTCGATGGCGGTGGCGACGGCCCGGCCGAGGGCAGCCTGGCAGACTTCGAGGTCTTCCCCGGTGACGGCGATCGTGCCGGCGTCCTCGAGTGGCAGCGGCTGCGCCAGCGCCATCGACGCGAGCGCCGCGCGCAGGGCGTCCGGTCCGGCGGCCGCGCCGCGTCGGCCCTTGTTGCGTCGCACACCCTCGTCGCTGGCGAAGCCGATCAGGACGCTACCGACGCCGGGCTCGGCGGAGTACGGCGTGATCGCGTGGTGCCAGCGCAGGTGTTCGGGCGACTCTCCGTCGGACCGACCGGTCCACGGCTGCGGCGCGATGTCGACAGCGATGTCGTGGCTCATGCGAGCACACCGTCCTTCCAGACCTCGCGGACCAGTGGCACCCCCGGCCGGTAGGCGAGGTGCAGGTACGACGGGGCATCCAGGGCGATCGCGTCGGCGCGGGCGCCGATCCTCAGGCTGCCCACGTCCTCGCGCTGCAGAGCCCTCGCGCCGCCGGCGGTCGCCGCCCAGACGGCCTCCGCGGGCGTCATGTGCATGTCCCGGACCGCGATCGCGATGCAGAACGGCAGGCTGGTGGTGTAGCAGGTGCCCGGATTGCAGTCCGCGCCGAGCGCGACCGTGACGCCCGCGGCGAGCAGGGCCCGGGCTCCGGGGTACTGGTTTCGGGTGGAGAAGTCGGCGCCCGGTAGCAGCGTCGCCACCGTCGAGCTGCCTGCGAGGGCGTCGATGTCGGCCTGGTTCACGTAGGTGACGTGGTCGACGGACGCGGCGCCCATCTCGACGGCCAGCTGTACACCGGGGCCCTCACCGAGCTGGTTGCCGTGCACCCGGGGGATCAGGCCGTGCGCGACGCCGGCGCGCAGAACGGCGCGCGACTGCTCGAGGGTGAACGCGCCGCGCTCGCAGAACACGTCGATCCACTTGGCGTGCGGGGCACAGGCGGGGATCATCTCGTCGACCGCCATCGTGACGTATTCGTCGGCGCGGCCCGCGTACTCCGGCGGCGGGACGTGAGCCGCCAGGAGCGTGACCTCGTCGGTGAACCGGCTCGCGATCTGCACGCTGCGGAGCTCGTCCCGTGTGCACTGTCCGTAGCCGGACTTGATTTCGACGGTGGTGCTGCCCGAGCGCCGCGACTCGTCGAGGAGGCGCCGCACGTTGGCGGCGAGCTGCTCGTCGCTCGCGGCGCGGGTGGCCTCGATGGTGGTGCGGATGCCGCCGGCGGCGTACTTCTCGCCGGACATCCGGGCCGCGAACTCCTCGGCACGCTCACCCGCGAACACCAGGTGCGAGTGGCTCTCGACGAACCCGGGCAGGACCGCCCGGCCGCCGAGGTCGTGTCCGGCGTCGGCAGCCGGTGCGTCGGCGGAGTTGCCGACCCACGCCACCACCCCGTCCTCGAAGACGATCGCGGCGTCGCGGCGAACCCCGAGCACTCCCTCGCCGAGACCGGGATCGTTGGTGACGAGGGTGCCGATGTTCGTCAGGGCCCGGGTCCGTGCGGACCTGCTCACCGCAGGGCCCCGACCGCGTCCTCCGCAGCCGCGACCAGCGCGCCCGACATGGCGAGTTCGACGGCCCGCTCGATCTCCGGGGCGAGGTGGCGGTCCGTGCCGGGGCCGGGGACCACGGTCCGCAGCATCCGCAGCACCGCTCCGGTGCCCGCGCCGGGCTGCAACGGAGCACGCAGGTCGATTCCCCGTGCCGCGGCGAGGATTTCAACGGACAGTACTCGGGTCAGTCCATCGATCGACCGGCGCAGCTTGCGGGCCGCCGACCAGCCCATCGACACGTGGTCCTCCTGCATTGCGGAGGACGGGATCGAGTCGACGCTCGCCGGCACCGCGAGGCGCTTGAGCTCGGAAACGATCGCGGCCTGGGTGTACTGGGCGATCATCAGTCCGCTGTCGACGCCGGGGTCGTCGGCGAGGAACGGCGGCAGTCCGTGATTGCGGGCGACGTCGAGGAACCGGTCGGTGCGGCGTTCGCTGATGCTCGCAACGTCGGCCGCGACGATGGCGAGGAAGTCGAGCACGTACGAGACCGGTGCGCCGTGGAAGTTGCCGTTGGACTCCACGCGGCCGTCGAAGGTCACTACCGGATTGTCGATGGTGGAAGCCAGTTCGCGCACCGCGACGGTGCGGGCGTGCTCGACGGTGTCGCGGGCGCCGCCGGCGACCTGAGGGGCGCAGCGCAGCGAGTAGGCGTCCTGGACGCGGGTGTCCTCGGGTCCGGCGTGGGACGCGACGATCGGCGAACCGGCGAGCAGTCGCGTCATGTTCGCGGCGGCCGCGGCCTGGCCGGGGTGCGGGCGCAGTGCCTGCAGGTCCGCGGCGAACACCCGGTCGGTGCCGAGCAGACCCTCGACGCTCATCGCCGCGGCCACGTCGGCGAGCTTGAGCAGGTGGTCCAGGTCGGTGATCGCCAGCGCCAACTGTCCGAGCATGCCGTCGGTGCCGTTGATCAGCGCCAGGCCCTCCTTCTCGGCGAGGACGACCGGTGTGAGGCCGTGCTCGGCGAGGGCGTCGGCAGCCGGGAGAAGGCGTCCGTCGGCGATACGGACGGTGCCCTCGCCCATGACCGCGAGGGCGACGTGTGCGAGCGGGGCGAGGTCGCCGGAGCAGCCGAGGCTGCCGTACTCGTAGACCACCGGGGTGATCCCCGTCGTCAGCAGGTCGGCGTAGGCCTGCGCGACCTCGGGGCGGACGCCGGTGCGTCCGGTCGCGAGGGTCGACAGACGCAGCAGCATCAGCGCGCGCACGACCTCCCGCTCGACCTCCGGGCCGGACCCGGCGGCATGGGAGCGGATCAGGCTGCGCTGCAACCGGGTTCGCAGGTTCGGCGGGATGTGCCGGGTGGCGAGGGCGCCGAAGCCCGTGGAGACCCCGTACACCGGGACCGGGCTCGCGGCGAGGTCCTCGATGTGGGTGCGGGTGGCGGCCATCGCGGCGAGCGACTCGGCACTCAGTCGGACACCGTGGCCGCGGCGCGCGACGTCGACGACGTCCGCGATGGTGACGGGTCCGAGGCCGACCTCGACGGTGGGGGTGTCGGCGGGGTGGGTCACGACGGCTCCAATGTCAGTAGAGGGCCCGGATTTCGGGGATCGGGCTGTGGCTCAGCGGTTCTCCTGCATCGGGATCCGGATGCCGCGCTCGCGGGCGGTGTCGATGGCGTGCTCGTACCCGGCGTCGGCGTGTCGGATGACGCCCATGCCCGGGTCGTTGGTCAGCACGGCTTCGATCTTCTTGGCGGCCAGCTCGGTGCCGTCGGCGATGCACACTTGACCGGCGTGGATGGAGCGGCCCATGCCGACGCCGCCGCCGTGGTGGATCGACACCCAGGACGCGCCGGACGCGGTGTTGACGAGGGCATTGAGCAGCGGCCAGTCGGCGACCGCGTCGGAGCCGTCCTTCATCGCCTCGGTCTCGCGGTACGGCGAGGCGACGGAGCCGGAGTCCAGGTGGTCGCGGCCGATCGCGATCGGAGCGGACAGCTCGCCGGAGGCGACCATCTCGTTGAACTTCAAGCCGGCCTTGTGACGTTCGCCGTAGCCGAGCCAGCAGATGCGGGCGGGCAGGCCCTGGAAGGCGACCTTCTCGCCGGCCATCTCGATCCAGCGCCCCAGGTGCTCGTTCTCCGGGAACAGCTCGAGGATCGCCTCGTCGGTGGCGGCGATGTCCTTCGGGTCGCCGGACAGCGCGGCCCAACGGAACGGGCCGAGGCCCTCCTCGAACAGCGGGCGGATGTAGGCCGGTACGAAGCCGGGGAACGCGAACGCGCGGTCGTAGCCGGCCTTGCGTGCCTCGTCGCGGATCGAGTTGCCGTAGTCGAAGACTTCGGCACCCTTGTCCTGGAAGCCGACCATCGCCTCGACATGCGCGGCCATCGACTTGCGTGCCTCTTCGGTGAAGTGCTCGGGGTCCTTGGCAGCGAGGGTCTTCATGTCGGCGAACTCGACGCCGAGCGGCAGGTAGGACAGCGGGTCGTGCGCCGACGTCTGGTCGGTGACGATGTCGATGGGCGCGTCCATCGCGAGCAGGGCCGGGAAGATCTCGGCGGCGTTGCCGACGATGCCGACGGACAGCGGCTTGCGAGCGTCGCGGGCCTCGGTGGCCAGCTGCAGGGCGTGCTCGATGCTGTCGGCCTTGGCGTCGAGATACTCGTGGGCGATGCGGCGGTCGATGCGGGTGACGTCGCAGTCGACGCAGATCGCGACGCCGTCGTTCATGGTGACGGCCAGCGGCTGCGCGCCACCCATGCCGCCCATGCCCGCGGTCAGGGTGATCGTGCCGGCCAGGGTGCCGTCACCGTGTCCATGCCGACCAGAGGCCGCGAACTTGCGGGCAATCGCGCCGAAGGTCTCGTAGGTGCCCTGCAGGATGCCCTGGGTGCCGATGTAGATCCAGGACCCGGCGGTCATCTGGCCGTACATCATCAGGCCCTCGGCCTCGAGCTTGCGGAACTGCTCCCAGTTGGCCCAGTCGCCGACGAGGTTGGAGTTCGCGAGGAGCACGCGCGGCGCCCACTCGTTGGTGCGGAAGACGCCGACCGGCTTGCCGGACTGGACCAGCATGGTCTCGTCGTTCTTCAGCGTCTTGAGGGTCGCGACCATCGCGTCGAACGCGGCCCAGCTGCGTGCGGCGCGGCCGGTGCCGCCGTAGACCACCAGGTTGTCGGGGTGCTCGGCGACCTCGGGATCGAGGTTGTTCATGAGCATGCGCAGCGCGCCCTCCTGCTGCCACCCGAGGGTGTTCAGCTCGGAGCCGCGGGGGGCGCGTACGGGCCGGGCCTCGTGGCCGGGAGAGGTGATGTCCATCGGGTACTCCTCGAGGCGAGAGTGAGTCCATTCTTGTACAACCACCGAGCTCGCTGTCCTGTTTTGTCCGTGAACGACGAACGGGCGATTCCCTGAGCATCGGTCGAGTGACCCGCCAGGAAACCGCCCGTTCGTGGACGCGAAGAACTAGCTCAGGCGCTCGAGCACCATCGCCATGCCCTGGCCGCCGCCGACGCACATGGTCTCGACGCCGAAGGTCTTGTCCTGCTCGCGCAGGTTGTTGAGCAGGGTGTTGGTGATGCGGGCACCGGTCATGCCGAACGGGTGGCCCAGGGCGATCGCGCCGCCCGAGATGTTGATCTTGTCCTCGTCGAGGTCCAGCGCGCGGGCGGAGCCGATGACCTGCACCGCGAACGCTTCGTTGATCTCGTACAGGTCGATGTCCGAGGTGGTCATCTTCGCGTAGCCGAGGGCCTTCTTGACGGCCTCGATCGGGCCCAGGCCCATGATCTCGGGGGACAGGCCGGTGGCGGCGGTGGAGACGACGCGCGCCAGCGGGGTCAGGCCGAGGGCCTTGGCCTTGGTGTCGCTCATGATGACGAGCGCGGCCGCGCCGTCGTTGAGCGGGCAGGCGTTGCCGGCGGTGACGGTGCCGTCGGGACGGAAGACCGGCTTGAGCTGGCTGATCTTCTCGTAGGCGGTGCCGGCGCGCGGACCGTCGTCGGTGCTGACGACGGTGCCGTCGGCGAGGGTGACCGGGGTGATCTCGTTCGCGAAGAAGCCGCGGTTGATGGCCTCCTCGGCGCGGTTCTGGCTGCGCACGCCCCAGCGGTCCTGGTCCTCGCGGCTGATGCCGGTCAGGGACGCGACGTTCTCGGCGGTCTGGCCCATCGCGATGTAGATGTCGGGGGTCAGGCCGTCCTCGCGGGGGTCCTTCCACGCGACGCCACCCTGGGTGGCCAGCTCGGTGCGGGCCTGGGCGTCCGCGTAGCGGGCGTTCTTGGTGTTCGGCCAGCCGTCGGCGCTGCCGGTGGCGAAGCTGGACACCGACTCGACGCCGGCGGAGATGAACACGTCACCCTCGCCCGCGCGGATGGCGTGCATGGCCATCCGGGTGGTCTGCAGCGACGAGGAGCAGTAGCGGTTGACGGTCACGCCGGGCAGGAAGTCGTACCCGAGCGTGGTGGCGACGATCTTGGCGATGTTGTAGCCGGACTGTCCGCCCGGCTGGCCACAACCCATGATCAGGTCGTCGATCTCGGCGGGGTCGAGCTCCGGGACCTTGGCGAGGGCGGCGGCGACCATCTGAGCGGCCAGGTCGTCCGGGCGAATGTCCTTGAGCGAACCCTTTCCGGCGCGGCCGATGGGCGAGCGCACGGCGGAGACAATGACTGCCTCAGGCATGAGAACTCCTTATTTCTTTGCTTGTGTACATGACGCGGACACGGGTGGTTTGGCTCAGACGTTACGTGGCGCTTTCCGCGCGCTGACGACGCAGTCGGTCATCGACGGGTTCGGGCGGGGCCGCGCGGGGCTCGGCGATTGCCCGTTCGGTGTCGTCGCCGACCGCGGCGGGCCGCCGTTCGAGCTCGCGGCGACGCAGAAAGTGGTTGGCGGCAGCGCTGATTCGCGATCCGATCCGTTTGGCCTCGGCGGCCTCGGACACCTGCGGCAGGGTGGGCAGCGGACCACCGTCCCACTCACCGAGCGCTGCGGCGAGGACGGGAAGCAACTGTCTGGCGGCGAGTTCGTACCCCGCGGCCGACGGATGGAAGTGGTCCGCGGAGAACATCGCGTCGGGTGCGGCCAGGAATTCGGGGGCCAGCAGGTCCGCCAGCGCGACCGGGTGCCCGCCCGCCTCGAGCACGGCCGCGGTTTGGGCCCGGGCCAGCAGTTGACCCCACCGCCGGACCACCGTGCGCAGGGGTTGCGGGATCGCACCCACGACGCCCAGGTCGGGACAGGTGCCGACCACGACGACGCTGCCGCCGAGGCGCAGGCGCGCTGCGGCGTCGCCGAGGCGGCGGGCGGACGCGTGGATCGCGTTCTTCGCGGTGACGTCGTTCGCGCCGATCAGGATCACCGCCGCGTCCGGCGGCGGCCCGGCGATGAACATCGCGTCGACCTGCCCCTCGAGGCCCTTGGAGGTGGCCCCGGCGATCGCCTTCGTACTCAGCCGCACCCGCTTGCCGGTCTCGTCGGCGAGGCCGCGGGCCAGCCGGACGCCCGGCACCTCGTCGGCACTGGCGCAGCCGACCCCGGCCGCGGTCGAGTCGCCGAAGATCATCAGGTAGATGTCCCACTCCACCCCGGGCCGCCACGGCTGCGGGGCGACGCAGCCCGCGGTGTACACCCCGTCGGCCTCGGGCGGTTTCGCCACGTTGCGGCCGATCACCCCGCGTGCGGCGCTGGCCTGCCCCATCAGGTAGTTGTAGAGCGCCCACGACGCCGTGCCCGCCGAGGACCCCGCAACGGCCGCGGCCGCACCCGCCTTCGCGGCGGTCTTCCATCCGCTGGTGGGCACAGCGACCACCCCTCCCCTCGGCGCGAAGCTGACACCTCGAATCTAGTGCCAATCGCGGCGGTGCGTCGTGGCGAGCGGTCCACGTGTTGCCGTCGACGCGGCCTCTGGGACCATGGAGTCATGCGCATCGCGGATCACGTCGTGGACCTCATCGGAAACACCCCGCTGGTCAAGCTGAACTCGGTGGTCGAACCCGGCTCGGGCCTGGTCGCGGCCAAGATCGAGTACCTCAACCCGGGCGGCAGCTCGAAGGACCGCATCGCGGTCAAGATGGTCGACGCGGCGGAGGCGTCGGGTGCACTGAAGCCGGGCGGAACCATCGTCGAGCCGACCTCCGGCAACACGGGTATCGGTCTGGCTCTCGTTGCCCAGCAGCGCGGCTACAAGTGTGTGTTCGTGTGCCCCGACAAGGTCAGCGAGGACAAGCGCAACGTCCTGAAGGCTTACGGCGCCGAGGTCGTGGTCTGCCCGACCGCCGTCGCGCCCGACCACCCGGACAGCTACTACAACGTCTCCGACCGTCTGGTCAAGGAGATCCCCGGCGCCTGGAAGCCGGACCAGTACTCCAACCCGGGCGGGCCGGACAGCCACTACGAGACCACCGGTCCGGAGATCTGGCGCGACACCGAGGGCAAGATCACCCACTTCGTCGCGGGCGTCGGAACCGGCGGCACCATCACCGGCACCGGCCGCTACCTCAAGGAGGTCTCGGGCGGGAAGGTCAAGGTCATCGGTGCCGACCCGGAGGGCTCGGTGTACTCCGGCGGCACCGGTCGGCCGTACCTCGTCGAGGGCGTCGGTGAGGACTTCTGGCCCACCGCCTACGACCCGTCGATCCCGGACGAGATCATCGCGGTCTCGGACGCCGACTCGTTCGACATGACGCGTCGCCTGGCCCGCGAGGAGGGCCTGCTGGTCGGCGGCTCCTGCGGCATGGCGGTCGTCGCGGCCCTGCGCGTGGCCGAGCGCGACCCGGACGCGGTGGTCGTGGTCCTGCTACCCGACGGTGGTCGCGGCTACCTGTCGAAGATCTTCAACGACAAGTGGATGGCGTCCTACGGCTTCCTGCGGACCCCGCTGGACGGCAAGACCCACGAGCCGACCGTCGGGGACGTGTTGCGCGGCAAGTCCGGTGAGCTGCCGGACCTGGTGCACACGCACCCGTCGGAGACGCTGCGCGACGCCATCGAGATCCTGCGCGAGTACGGCGTCTCGCAGATGCCGGTCGTCGGGGCCGAGCCGCCGGTGATGGCCGGCGAGGTCGCGGGCAGCGTCACCGAACGCGACCTGCTCTCGGCGGTGTTCGAGGGGCGTGCGCAGCTCGCGGATCCGGTCGCCAAGCACATGAGCGCGCCGTTCCCGCTGATCGGTTCCGGCGAGCCCGTGACCGCCGCGACGAAGGCGCTCGGCGAGTCCGACGCGCTGATGGTCGTCGACGACGGCAAGCCGGTCGGCGTCATCACCCGACACGACCTGCTCGGATTCCTCAGCGCGGGCGCGTAACTCGGCGGGGAGAGCGGCCGGCCCCGGTGCCCTACGATCGCCTGTCATGGGGGATCGACGGATACGGGTGGGGGCGGTCGCCGCGGTGATCGCGGTGCTGGCGACGGGCTGCGGGTCGGTGACCCGCGGGTCGGCGGTCGCGGAACCGGGCGCGGTGACGACCTCCGCCGGCAGTGGCGGCGGGCAGCCGGTCACTGCGCTGCCGGACTGCGCGACGCTCGACCGGGCGCTGGGCGCATTCGTCGCGGGGATGACGCTGTCCAAGCAGACGACGATGCCGGGCAGCGCCGCGCCGATCTGCCTGTGGACGGACGGCGCGCCGATCGGCGTGGGGGACAACCTGTTCGCCGGCGTCAAGGACAACGGATTCACCGCGGCGATGATCGACTCGATGCGCGGTCGCGGGAGTCTCAGCGTTGTGGACGATCCGCGGGTCACCGCGCTCGGCGGCGTCGCACTGCGGGTCACCGACAGTCTGGCCACCATCGCGATGCCCGGACGTAGCGTGGACGCAGGCACGCTCGGCAGATCGGATGACTGGCAGCACTATCTCGACGCGGCCGTGAGCATTGCCCAGTTTCTCGGCAAGTAGCGGATCGCTAGGCTGGTCGCCATGAGCGAGCAGCAGCAGCACGGATTCTCCACCAGGGCCGTCCACGCAGGCTACGAACCGGACCCGCAGACCGGTGCGGTGAACGTGCCGATCTACGCCAGTTCGACCTTCGCCCAGGACGGCGTCGGCGGCATGCGCAACGGCTTCGAGTACGCGCGCACCGGCAACCCGACCCGCCGCCCGCTCGAGGCCAACCTGGCGGCGCTCGAGGGCGGCAGCTACGGCCGCGCGTTCGCGTCGGGCATGGCGGCGACCGATTGCCTGCTGCGCTCCGCGCTGCGCCCGGGCGATCACCTCGTCATCCCGAACGACGCGTACGGCGGAACGTTCCGGCTGATCGACAAGGTGTTCACCCAGTGGGGCATCGAGTACACCCCGGCCGCGGTGTCCGACGTCGACGCCGTGCGTGCCGCGATCCGCCCGAACACCAAGCTGGTGTGGGTCGAGACGCCGACCAACCCGCTGCTCAACATCGGCGACATCGAGGCGCTGTCCGCGGTCGCGCACGAGGCGGGCGCAAAGATCGTCGTGGACAACACCTTTGCCTCCCCGTACCTGCAGCAGCCGCTGGCACTCGGAGCGGACATTGCGCTGCACTCGACCACCAAGTACATCGGCGGGCACTCGGACGTGGTCGGCGGCGCGCTGGTGACCAACGACGAGGAACTCGACACCGCGTTCGCGTTCCTGCAGAACGGTGCGGGCGCCGTGCCCGGACCGTTCGACGCGTACCTGACGATGCGCGGCATCAAGACGTTGGCGCTGCGGATGGAGCGGCACAGCGACAATGCCGAGAAGATCGTCGAGCTGCTCACCGGGCACGCCGCGGTCTCGCAGGTGATCTACCCGGGCCTCGAGTCGCATCCGGGGCACGCGGTTGCGGCCAAGCAGATGCGACGGTTCGGCGGCATGATCTCCGTGCGCCTGTCCGGCGGCAAGCAGGCGGCGCTCGACTTCTGCTCGCGCACCGAGATCTTCACCCTCGCGGAGTCGCTCGGCGGCGTCGAGTCGCTGATCGAGCATCCGGGCGCGATGACGCATGCCTCGACGGCCGGTTCGGCGCTCGAGGTGCCCGAGGACCTGGTGCGACTGTCGGTCGGCATCGAGGACGCCGAGGACCTGCTCGCCGACGTGGCGCAGGCGCTGCGATAGATCCGGCCCGGCGTCAGCGCCGCAGGCGCCTCACGGCCAGCCGCCGAGCAGCGTCACCCGTGCGTCCCGGTCCACCAGGCGGGCGGGCAGTCGCAGGCGGTCCAGCCACTCGAGGGCGGCGTCGCCGAGGCGGAGGGCGGCCTTGCTCACGGCCGCGGCGTTGCACGCGGACCCCGCCACCACGCTGACCGTGCGCCAGCGCGGGGGATCGGCGGGGTCCGGGTGCAGGGGACTGACGGTGCTGGCGGTGGACAGGCCGGAACCGGACGGAATCGACACCTGGCAGGACGGTTCGCCGGGCAGGTCCTCGACCTTGATCTGCCAGCCGGACGCCGGTTCGGGTCCGGCGGTCGCGACGTCGCCGCCGAGGCTGACCAGGACGCCGCACCCGAGCAGTGCGGCGACCGCCTCCGCGCAGTGGTCGGCGGTCGCCGAACGCATGGTCGCGTCGAGGTCGAGGGTGACGGCCGTGGGGAGGGTTATCTCGGTGCCGTGCACCGCGACCGACCGCCATGCGTACGGCCGGTCGGCTCCCGCGGTCGGGTCGAGCAAGCCGTCGGTGAGCTCGGCGGCCTCGAGGGCGTGCCGAACCTGTTGTGCCAGTGTGGCACTCACCGATACCGGTCGTCCTCCCGACCTGTTCAGTGCCGCGATCTCGGAGTCCGTGCGCGTGCTGCTGACGGCCAGGTCCGCGACCGCCAGGTGTCCCCGGACCAGATGCCAGGCCGAGTCGAGCAGGTCCGGTTCGGTGACGACGACCGTCGCCCGCACACCCCACAGGGACCAGCTCTTCGAGGCCTTCGCGGTCACCGACGTCACGATCCGCCGGAGATCACGTCGAAGGCCCCCGACCCCTCGCTGACGGTCGGAGCGGACACGCCGTCGGCGACCGTCGCCTCCGCGAGGGCGAGCGGCGCGGCGGCCAGCGACCCGAGGCCGATCACGCCGACGATGCCGGACGCGGCGAGGGCCCGGCGTACCCGAGACGGTCGGTTCACCGGATCGGTTCCGGTGTTCGCGGACTCTCGGGCATCGGGTCGGGCGCTCATGGCTACCAGCGTCCGCTTCCGGCCTGAGAGATTCCTGAATGCGGGCTGGTAATTGCCCGAGGTAACGGCCGACTCGCGGGCCGCGATTCCACGTTGTGAGCAGCAACCTGAAGGCAAACTAAGAGAACGCGTCAAAGTCACCCCGCCACCGCCGCACGAGTCATAACGTTGGACCACGAAGCCACGCTCGACGTAGGGAGATTGCGAATGCCGGTTGACCCCACGGCGGTGATAGTCGCCGTAGCGACAGCTCTCGGTGGTCTCGTACAAGGCGCAGACATTCCAGCTCCGGTCAAAGAACAAGCAGCACAAGCGATTCAATCGGTACAAGCCTCCTCGCCGCAGGCCGGCCAACAGATCAGTGATGTGATCGGCCAGCTGCCCCAGCAGATGCAGGAACCGGCAAGGCAGGCGGTCGCGGACGCGGCCACGGCGGTGCAGACCGCGGTGCAGCCGTATCTTCCGCCCCCGCCGCCGCCCGCGGTACCCGATCCCGTGCTGCCGCCCGCGCCGGTGATCACGCCGCCCGCACCCGCCGCGCCGCGAGTCACGGCTACCTCGGACAATGGGGACGACAGCGACAATTCGATTCCGTTCGGCGGGGACCTCTCGCGGACTGTGACGTCGCTCGACGCGGCCTTCCCGGGTGCGAACCTGGCCCCGATCGGAGCGATCGGGGTGTTCGTTCCGTGGCTGCAGAAGGCCGGTCAGATCTGCGAGGGTGTCAAGGCTCCGGTCATCGCGGCGCTGTACAACGCGGAGAACGGTTTCCGGTTCGGCCCGACCGCCCCGGTGTCGCGCACGGGAGCGCTCGGCCCCGGCCAGTTCATGCCGGGCACCTGGGCCAAGTACGGCAAGGACGCGGACGGCGACGGCAAGGCCGACGTCCTCGGCGTCGCGGACCCGGTGATGGCGTCCGGCCACCTGCTCTGCGACATGTACGCCCAGATCGACGACTGGAAGAAGCAGGGCCTGGTCAAGGGCGACACCCTGGACCTGACCATCGCCGGCTACAACGCGGGCGTCGACGCGGTGCGGCGTGCGGGTGGCATGCCGAGCGGTTCGTTCGACTACGAGCACCAGACCAAGCCGTACGTGGCCAAGATCCGGGCGTCCGAGCCGGTGTTCGCGGCGATCCTGGCGCCGTTCAACGGCGACGGGACGATCGGCAGCAAGGTGGTCGAGGCGGCGCTGCGGTACCTGGGCCTGCCGTACGTGTGGGGCGGCGGCAACATCAACGGCCCGTCCGGCGGAGGATTCGACTGCTCGGGCCTGACCTCGTACGCGGTGTACTCGGCCACCGGCGACACCCTGGCGTTGCCGCGGACCTCCGAGACCCAGTGGAACATCGGCACCGAGATCCCGATGTCCGAGGCCCGTCCCGGCGACCTGCTGTTCGGCAACTGGCAGTCGGGCGGTCCTGGGCACGTCGCGATCTACATCGGCAACGGGCAGATGGTGCACGCGCCGCAGACCGGCGACGTGGTGAAGGTGGGTCCGGTGTTCGACGGCATGAAGGTCCGCCGGATCGTCTGACGCGGCTCCGCCGCCTGTGCGCGCCGACGCCTAGGATCGGTGACGTGACCGATCCGATCGATCCCCGTGACGTGCTCGCCGACGCGGCGATGGGCATTCTCCGCGAACACGGCCCGCTGACGGCTGAGGACTGGGGGCAACTGCTCGCGGACGCCGGGCACGGTCCCGTCGTCGAGATGACGCAGCTGGTGGAGTTGCTCGACGACGAGGACCTCGGCTACCTGCCGGACGGCCGCACCGTCGCGCTCGAGTCGCTGCTCGAGGGCAGGGTGTTCACCCACCGGCTGACCGAAACCGAAGTCGCGGCGGGCATTCTCGATGCCAACCCCGATCTCGCCGCGCTCACGGTGTTCATCCTCGACTCCGACCAGGAGCGGGCCGGACAGTTTCGCGTCGTCTTCGCCGATGCCGACGAACCGACATTCGCCGATCGTGGTGTCGAGGATCCGCACTTCCCGTACAGCGAGGGTCTGCTGCTCGAGCGGGACGCGTTGTCGAGTTACACCGCAGGCGATCTCGTCGCGCTCGCCGTCCGCGACGGGTTGGTGGAGCTGACGCCCGCCGATTCAGTGGAGACACCGGACCTGTCCGTCGGGCTCGGCCGGATCCTCGGCGAGGAGGGTGCGGACAACCTGGACGCAGTGGTCTGGCAGCTGATGGCCGACGACCAGGAATTGTTCACCGCGCCCACCGCACCGATCGGAGAGTTGATCGAGGCGGCCGGGTTCGAGCGCGACGGCGACTACGTCGCGGTGCGCGGGTTCGACTTCGAGGCGCACCATCTCGCGACGCACATCGGTATGGTCGCCCGCGAACACGAGCTGCATCCGGACGAGGCGGCCGCGGTCGTCGCGTTCCTCGCGCTGGTCGGCCAGACGCGCGACGTGGCGCAAGAGGGGACCGACCCGGGATCCTGGGCGCGCGAACATGTCTCGGTGGAGCCCGGTCGGTACGCGGGCCTCGCCGACCCGGTGGCCGCGGCCGCTGCACTCGAGTTGGTTGCCGGCTTCTCCGACCGTCCCGACGCGCTGTATGCCGCGTCGGTCGCACTGGTCGAGGCGGGCCCGCGGCGGGCGAAGGCATCCGCGCACTGGCTGTCGGGCAACGCTGCGGACCGGCTCGGCGACATCGTCGCCGCGGAGGCCCATTTCGAGGACGCCGCCAGCCAGGACGACTGTGCGCCCGCCGTGTTCGCGCTCGCACAACTCGCGTCCGACCGGGGCGACGCCGTTCGCGGCCTCTCGCTGCTCAATCGGATCGAGGGCGGAGACGCCGAACCGCTGTACGCATTACTGCAGCAGTACGCACCGGCCGAGCATCCCGGGTTGGGGCGCAACGACCGCTGCTGGTGCGGCTCCGGCAAGAAGTACAAGGCCTGCCACCTCGGCAAGGTCGACAATTCCCTCGACGACCGGGCGCTGTGGCTGTACCGGAAGGCCGAGTGGTTCGCGCTGAGCCCGGAACTGTTCGACCTGACGTACGACCTGGCGGAGGTCCGCGCGGCCCACTGGGACGATGAGGACGCGGTCGGCCGGGCGTTCCAGGACCCGCTCGCGCTCGACGTCGCGCTGTTCGAGTGCGGCGTCTTCGCGCTGTACCTGGCGCGGCGCGGCGCACTGCTGCCCGCGGACGAGTTCGAACTGGCCCAGCGGTGGTTGGAGGCGAAGCGATCGGTGTTCGAGGTGATCGCGGCGCGGCCGGCAGAAGGGCTGACCCTGCGCGACGAACGCACCGGCGACGTGGTCGAGGTGCTCGAGCGGACGGGCAGCCAGCAGTTGGCGGCAGGCGACTTCATCTGCGCCCGTGTGGTTCCCGCCGGTGGGGCGACTCAGATCTTCGGTGGCATCGAGCCGGTGGCGTCGGGCAGTCGGGCCGAACTGATGGCGCTGCTGGATGCGGACGACACCGACCCCGCCGAACTGGTGGAGCTCCTCAGCGAGCGGTTCGCGGCGCACTGAGCGAGGAGCACTCCGGGCCACGGCGGCGCCCGCCGGTCGCCTACGATCGCAGGGTGATCGCCCCGACCGAATCCCGCGGTGACCGGCACCTCGAGATCGTGGGTCGCCGCGACGCCGAGCTCCGCACCGAGCCCCGTCCCGACGCTGTTCCCCGTCCCGACGCCGTCCCCGACCCCGATACCGACACGGTCGATGTCGCCGAGGCGGCGATCACGGTGCTGCGTCGAGGAGGGCCGCTCACCGCCGACGAGTGGGTTGCTGCGCTGGTCGACCGGGGGCTCGGCACTTCGGCGGAGATGACCGAGGTGGTGCACACCCTTGACGATCCCGCGCTCGGTGCGCTCGCCGACGGACGCATCGCCGCCGTCGACAGCCTGCTCGAGGGGCGGGTGTTCACCCACCGGCTCTCCGAGGAGGAGATCGCCTCCGGTGTGCTCGACATCGATCCGGACCTGTCCGCGCTGACCGGACTGGTCGGATCCCGCTCCCGCGGAGGCGAATCCGATGTCGGCGTCGTCTACCCCACATCGGACGCCGCGGTGCTGTCCGAACGTGGCCGCACCGGGATCGCCGACCCGGAGATCGAGCGGCTCCTGCTCGATCCGGACACGCTCGTCGGCTACACCGTGGGGGACCTGATCGGCCTCGGTCTGGCGGGCGGGAAGCTGCGGTTGGTCCGGGTGGACCGCACCGTCGCGGCCCCGGACCTCGTCGAGTCGGTGCGCGGGATCATCGCCGACCGCACCGCCGAGCACACCGACCCCGTCGTCTGGCAGCTCGTCGCCGACCACCGCGACCTGTTCACCGCGCCGACAGTGCCACTGGCCGAGCTGCTCGACGGCGCCGGGTACGTCTGCGAACGCAACTACCTCGCACCGCGGGGGTTCGACTTCGATGCGTTTCACCGCGCGACACTCGTCGAGTCGATCGCACGCGAGAACCGGCTGCGGTCAGCCGAGGCCGGGGCGGTCGTCGACTTCACCGATCTCGTCCACGAGATCGGCGACGCGTCCGCGCGGGGCGAGGAGGCGAGCGCCGTCGCAGCCGCCCGTGTGGCCGCGGACCCCGCTGCGTTCGCCGGGCTCGAGGATCCGTCGGCCGCGGCGGTCGCCTTCGACCTCGCCACCACCGGCGACGACCGCGCCGAAGCCGTCGGTGCCGCTGCGGCGGCGCTGATCGAGCACGCACCGCGCCGCGTGAATCCGGCCGGGCACTGGCTGGCGGGCAAGGCCGCCGACCAGCTCGGGGACGTCCTCGCCGCCGTGACGCACTACGAGCGTGCCCTGGACCGGGATCCGGACTGGATGCTGGCCGTCTTCGACCTGGCGTTGCTCGCCGCCGACGCCGGTGACCTGACTCGTGCGCAGTCGTTGCTCGCCCGCATCGAGGGCGGGGACGCGGAGACCCTGCTGGAGGTGCTCGCGCGATACCAGCCCGTGGAACGTCCCGGACTGGGCCGCAACGATCGCTGCTGGTGCGGGTCCGGCCGCAAGTACAAGGCCTGCCACCTCGGCAGGTCCGACCTCACGGCTGACGCGCGGGCGTCCTGGCTGTACACCAAGGCCCTGATGTTCGCGCGGACACCGGAACTGTTCGACCTGGTCCACGAGCTCGCCGAGATCCGGGCCGCCCACACCGACGACGAGGACGCCACCATCACGGCTCTCGAGGGCGGACTGGTCATCGATGCCGCGCTGTTCGAGGGCGGCGTTCTCGAGCAGTTCGTGGCCCGCCGCGCTCAGGTCCTGCCCGCCGAGGAGCTCGAACTCGCGAGGCAGTGGCTGGCCGGCAGCCGGGGCGTGTACGAGGTGACGGCGGTGGCGCCGGGTCGGTCGCTGACGCTGCGCGAGGTGACCGGAGTCGAGATGGTGGAGGTGGTCGACGCCGTTGCCGGCCACAACTTCGCCGTCGGGACCCTGGTCTGTGCCCGGCTGCTGCCGACCGGCGACTCGATCCGGGCGTTCGGCGGCATCGAACCGATCGACCCTCGATACCGGGGCGAGCTGCTGGAGATGTGCGGGTCCGCGGAGACCGAGCCGGACGAGCTGGTGGACGTGCTCAGTCTCGCGTTCACGGCTTCCTGATTCCGGTGTCGGAAGTGTCTGTGAACCGTGCGGAACCGTCATGTGGTTCGCCGCGCCTGTCTAGCTGTGGGTCGGGGTAGGCCGGCGGGGGAGGGTCGGATCCCCGACCTCCGGACAGCAAGAAACCCCGGTCCGAATGTCTCGAACCGGGGTTCGTACTGTGCGCGCTTCTCACCCCAACCGGGGTGAACGGCGCGCACGGGCGGCGCAGCCGCCTCAGGAGTGGTACGGCTCCGCGCTGAGCAGCGTGACCTTCATGGTCTTGCCGTTCGGCAGGATGTACTCACGGGTGTCGCCGACGGCCGCGTTGAGCAGCGCGCCGCCGAGCGGGGAGTTGGGGGAGTAGACCTCGAGCTTGTTGTCGCGGGCACCCTCTTCGCGGGTGGCGATCAGGAAGGTCTCGGTGTCCGACTCGTCGCCGTCGTAGTAGACCTTGACGACCGAACCGGGCAGGGCCACGCCGGACTGGGTGGGGGCCTCGCCGACCTTGGCGCTGTTGAGCAGCTCCTGGAGCTGGCGGATGCGGGCCTCCTGCTGGCCCTGCTCCTCGCGGGCCGCGTGGTAGCCGCCGTTCTCCTTCAGGTCGCCCTCTTCGCGCCGCTCGTTGATCTCGGCTGCGATGACCGGACGGTTCGCAATGAGCTGGTCGAGTTCGCTCTTGAGCCGGTCGTGGGACTCCTGGGTCAACCAGGTCACCTGGGTCTCGGTCATGCTCGATCACTCCTCGTAAGTCGGAACCCTCGCGGGCCCCCCGGACGGACCACTGAAATCCAGTGGTCAGCGGTGGCAGAGCGCGCGGTCCCCCGGTTGAACGGATCCCCCGGTCGGCTCAGTCATGTGAGCGGTGCACCCTGCCGCCTTGCAGCTGTGCAAACACACAGCCGTACGCAAATGCAGCAATACACGGTTCCAACCCGGAACCGTGTATCGACGTATTCTAGCACGAGCTGGGATTTCGCCGCGAAAACCGCAGGCTGCCCGGCGGTGCCTCGCTGTGCCCGCTCAGCTGCCGGTGAGGTACTCCGGCACGTCCGCCCCGCAGCCGTAGATGTCGGCGATTGCGGGCGTCTGGGAGGTCCGGATCAGTGTCGTCAGGTCCACCGTGCCGCTGTCGGACGGCGCGACGTACACCTCGCGACGACCCGTCTCCGAACCGTCCTTGGACCGGGCCCGCACGATGCAGACCGCCGGCTCCGAGGGCTCGTCGCGGGTCACGGTGAACCGGATGTTCATCGTCGAGTCGTTGACGATGTCGTACGAGATGACGCTGGTGGAGATGTCCTTGTTCTCGAACTTGTTGTACGCGAAGTACGCCAGCGCGATGCCCAGCAGGATCACGCCGATGGTGAGAACGACCGCCATGATCCGGGACCCGCGCAGGTTGCGCTGCGGCGTCGTCGGGTAGCGGTCGGCGGGAAGCGTCTCGGTCATCGGCTCTGCTCTCGTGAAGCGGTCCGGGCGAGCTGCCGCCCGGCGGGCACCCCCGCGGTGGCCGGGCGGGGCCACGGCTGACGCTGGAGGTATCGGGTGGAACTATAGGGGAAGGACAACGGTGGCCCGCTGGCGCGGTAGGCGTCGACGGACCGGTGATGTCAGGCAGGCCGACGATGGCTACAGGCGAAGCTGAGGTGAAGGAGCACAGTGAGCGGATTGCGTCTCATGGCCGTGCACGCCCATCCCGACGACGAGTCCAGCAAGGGCGCCGCAACCACGGCGCGCTATGCGGCCGAGGGTAACGACGTGCTGGTCGTGACCCTGACCGGCGGTGAACGCGGCGACATCCTCAACCCCGCGATGGACGTCCCCGGCGTCCGCGACCGGATCAGCGAGGTTCGCAAGGAGGAGATGGCCGCGGCGGCCCGCATCCTCGGCGTCGAGCAGATGTGGCTGGGGTTCGTCGACTCCGGACTGCCCGAGGGCGACCCGCTGCCGCCGCTCCCCGAGGGCTGCTTCGCATTGGTGCCGCTCGAGGAGTCCACCGAGGCGCTGGTGCGGGTGATCCGCGAGTTCCGCCCGCACGTCATCACCACGTACGACGAGAACGGCGGCTACCCGCACCCCGACCACATCCGCTGCCACGAGGTGTCGATGGCCGCCTACGAGGCGGCCGCCGACCCCGAGCAGTTCCCCGACGCGGGGGAGCCGTGGGCGGTGCAGAAGGTCTACTACTCGCACGGGTTCATCCGGAAGCGCCTGCAGCTGTTCCAGGAGGAGTACGACCGTCGGGGCGAGGAGTTCCCGATGGCCGAGTGGCTCAAGAAGTGGAAGACCGAGCAGGGCGACCTGATGGCCCGCGTCACCACGCAGATCACCTGCGGTGACTACTTCCCGCAACGCGACGACGCCCTGCGCGCGCACGCCACCCAGATCGACCCCAACGGGTCCTTCTTCGCGGTGCCGCTCGAGATGCAGCAGAAGATCTGGCCGACCGAGGAGTTCGAGCTGGCGAAGACCCGGGTCCGCACGGCGATTCCGGAGAACGACCTGTTCTCCGGAATCGATCACGTCGGCGTGGCATCCGGACATCAAGAGGAGACGAAGTGATCTTGGCAAGTGCGGCGGTCGACTGGCTGGCGCAGACCCCCGGCACCCCGACCGGCCCCGAGTTCGGCAAGGCCTCGCCGGTCGGGCTGGTACTCATCATCGCGCTGCTCGTCGGCACGGTGCTGCTGATCCGCTCGATGAACCGGCAGCTGCGCAAGCTCCCCGAGACCTTCGAGCCGGAGCATCCCGAGGCCGATCAGGCCGTCGACGACGGCACCGACCCCGGCGCGGCGGTCCCGCCCGCCGAACCGGCCACCACGGACGAGTCGAAGAAGTCCGAGCCGCCGACGCAGGCCCCGAGCTAGGACCGGCACCGGTATGAGCGCCCTGTCCCGGAACACCCTCGGCGGGGCGACGAGTCCCTACCTGCGTCAGCACGCCGACAACCCGGTGCACTGGCAGCAGTGGGGACCCGACGCGCTGGCCTGGGCCGCCGAGCGGGACGTACCGATCCTGCTGTCCGTCGGGTACTCGGCCTGCCACTGGTGCCACGTGATGGCGCACGAGTCGTTCGAGGACGAGGCAACCGCCGCGGTGATGAACGAGAACTTCGTCTGCATCAAGGTGGATCGGGAGGAACGACCCGACCTGGACGCGATCTACATGAACGCGACGGTCGCGACCACCGGGCACGGCGGGTGGCCGATGACGTGTTTCCTCACCCCGGAGGCCGAGCCGTTCTACTGCGGTACCTACTATCCGCAGACGCCGCGCGGCGGCATGCCCTCGTTCACCCAGGTGCTCGAGGCCATCACCGAGACCTGGCGCGAGCGCCGCGACGACGTGCAGCAGGCATCGGCGTCCATCGCCGCGGAATTGCGCGCCGGCGGCGCGGGGGTCCCGGCGGCGACGGCGCCGCTGACCGCGGAACTGCTCGACGCCGCGGTGGCAACGGTGCTGCGCGACGAGGACACCGAGCGGGGCGGATTCGGTGGGGCGCCGAAGTTCCCGCCGTCCGCGCTGCTCGAGGGGCTGCTCCGCGGCTACGAGCGCACCGGCGACGGCCGGGTGCTGGCCGCGGTGCAGCGCACGGCCGCGGCGATGGCCCGCGGCGGCATCTACGACCAAGTCGGGGGAGGGTTCGCCCGATACTCGGTGGACGCCGAGTGGGTGGTGCCGCACTTCGAGAAGATGCTCTACGACAACGCCCAACTGCTGCGGGTGTATGCGCACCTGGGTCGACGCACGGGCTCGCCGCTGGCGCTGCGGGTGGCCGCCGAGACCGCGGAGTTCATGCTGCGCGAACTGCGGACGGACACCGGGTGTTTCGCGTCCGCGCTCGATGCCGACACCGACGGCGTCGAGGGACTGACCTATGCGTGGACCCCCGACCAGCTGATCGAGGCACTCGGGTTCGAGGACGGGATCTGGGCGGCCGGACTGCTCGCGGTGAGCTCGGCGGGCACCTTCGAGGCGGGCACCTCGGTGCTGCAGCTGCCATCCGACCCGGACGACCCCGAGCGCTGGGAGGCGGTGCGCGCCAAGCTCTTCGAAGCGCGGTCGGCGCGTCCGCAACCGGGTCGCGACGACAAGGTCGTCACCGCGTGGAACGGTCTGACCGTCACCGCGCTCGCCGAGGCGGGCGCCGGGCTCGGCCGACCGGACTGGACTGCCGCGGCCGCGGGATGCGCGCGCTACCTGCTCGACGAGCACCTGGTCGACGGTCGGCTGCGCCGGGCGTCGCTGGGTGGAGTGGTCGGGGACGCGGCGGCGGTGCTCGACGACCACGCCGCACTCGCCACCGGACTGCTCGCCCTGCACCAGGCCACCGGGGAGCTCGAATGGCTCACCCGCGCACAGGAAATTGTCACGCTGGCGCTCGAGCACTTCGCCGACCCCGACGAGCCCGGCTGCTGGTTCGACACCGCCGACGACGCCGAGCGGCTGATCGCCCGCCCCCGCGACCCGTTCGACGGGGCGACCCCGTCCGGTGCGTCGTCGATCGCGGAGGCCCTGCTCGCCGCCACCGCGCTGTCGGAGCCGGAGAACTCGGCCCGGTACGCCGCGGCGGCCGCCGAGACCCTGCAGCGCGGGGTGCCGTTGCTGGCCAGGGTCGCGCGCTCGGCTGGGCACTGGCTGGCGGTCGCCGAGGCGTCGGTGCGCGGGCCGGTCCAGGTGGCGGTGGCCACGGACGGCGGCGAGTCCGCGCTGCTCGACGCGGCACGTCGGGCCGCCCCGGGCGGTGTGATCGTGCTCGGCGGTGCGCCGGACTCGGCACCGCTACTCGCCGACCGTCCCCTCGTCGACGGCGCCTCGGCGGCATACATCTGCCGCGGGTTCGTCTGCGACCGGCCGGTCACCGCGCCGAACGACCTGATCGAAGCGCTCGGCCGGTAGGCTCATCCCTCCGCGGCTGCCCGGATGGTGGGCCACGACCGCGCCAGCTCGTCGCGCCAGTACGGCCAGGCATGGGTGCCCACAGGGGTGGCGCTTCGCGTCACCACGGCGCCGGCCGATCGCAGCGCCTGCTCGAGCCGGTCGGTGCACAGCTTCGAGCCGAGTTCGAGTGCGCCGCCGACGATGGCGGTTCGGGCGAAGTCGGGCGACGCGGGATCCTCGTGGGGTCCGGGTAGTCCGGATCCTGAGGACAGGTAGACGGGTTTGGCGGCGAGCGCACCGGCATGCGCGATCGGGTCGTGTGTGCGCCACTGCTCTCCTGCCGGCGGCCCCCACATCATCTCCGAGGTGGCCCTGCCGTTGATCACGACGAGGTCGGTCAGCGCCTTCCCGACGGGTCCGTCGGTCAGATAACAGCCGCTGTAGCCGACCGCACCCGCGAAGACGTCGGGGTGCCGCTGTGCGATCATGACAGCCCCGGCAGCACCGGACGAGATGCCGCCGATCACGGCGCGGCCGTTGGTACCGAACCGGGCGTCAATCAGCGGGGGTAGCTCCTCGGCGAGGAAGGTCTCCCACTTGGTCCGGCCGAACACCGGATGGTCCTGGTCCCAGTCGGTGTAGTTGGTGCCTGTCCCGCCGATCGGAAGGACGACGTTGACGTTCTTGTCGGAGAAGAACTCCCGCGCATTGCCGCGTCCGGGGTCGAGCCAGTTGTTCTCGGTCACCTGACCGGAGTTCCCGTCGAGCAGGTAGTAGCTTCCGTGCGCTCTGCTCCGGTCCGCGGGCCGAAGCACCGTGACCGCGACCTCCCGGCGCATCGCGGGCGACGCCACCTGCAGGACCACCCTGCCGTCGAGTTCGGTTGCCGAGGCGATCGCAGGCGTGGCATCCGGGGAGACCGAGACGTATTCGGGGACAACGGTTTGCGCGGTCGCGGTGGGCGCGACGACGATACTGGCGGCGACTGCCGGGAGCAGTGCATGGCGCAATGGTCTACGAATCATCGGGGCACCCCGAGCGCGTCCGCGAGCGTCTGCCAAGACCGATGCAGATCGTCCTGCCAGTATCCCCACGAGTGGGTTCCGGTCGGGCGGAAGTTGAACACCACGTTGGTCATCCCGAGGTCGCGGGTGCGGTCGGCGAGTCGGTGGGTGCAATAGTTCGTCGCGGCCTCGATGACACCGCCGAGGACAATCTGGCTACCGAGGGTGATCGCGTTCCCCTTCAATCGCGGGTTGGCGAGGTTGTCGTGGGTGCCGGGTAGTCCGGTGCCGCTCGCGACGTATATCGGGATGGGTGGGAGCTTGTCCGCGTTGACGTACGGATCCTGGGCAGTCCACTCGGGGTCGCCCGGCGGTCCCCACATGTTGTCCGCGTCGCCGCCGCCGGCCTCGACGACCAGCGACACGAATTGCCTACCCGGCGCCTGGCTGGTCATCGCGCACCCGCTGTACGCTGCGACGCTTCGGTAGAGCTCGGGGGCCGCGATCGCCAGGTTGAGGACCGCCGTGCCCGACATGGACAGTCCGGCAAGGGCATTGGCGCCGGTGGTGTGGAGCTTGCGGTCGATGACCGGGGGCAGTTCCTCGGTGAGGAAGGTGGTCCACATGTTCCGGCCGTTGTTCTCGCCGGTCTTCGCGAGCCCGGGGTCGGGACGGCGCCAGTCGGTGTAGTAGCTGGCCGCACCCGCCATCGGGACGACCACGTTGACGTGCCGGTCGGCGAAGAACTGTGCGACGTCGGTCTGGGCCTTCCAGGTCGCACCGTCCTCGCCGCCACCCGCGCCGTTGAGCAGGTACAGCGTCGGCGCCGGGGTGCTGGTGTCCGTGGGGCGCAGGATCTCGAGGGGGATGCTGCGTTGCATCGACGGCGAGTACACGTCGAGGGTTTCCAGGCGGCTGCCGAGGGTTGAACCCTGCTGCGGCCCGGGGGCCGCCTGGGCGTTCGCAGTCGGCGCTCCGGAGAGAATGACCAGAGCCAGGGCGAGGCCGAAGGCGAGACGCAGGTGGGGGGAGGGGCTCAACGGCGATCCTTGGTGCTGCGCGGCGTGTGTGGGTGGTCGTCAGGCGGATGCGGACCCGCGCGAGGGTGCGGGTCCGCATCCGAATGCCTACTTGGGGGCCGGGGTCCCGCCGCTCAGTGTGATGAGCGCGTTGATGACCTTGGTGCCGGCGCCGTTCGCGCTAGTGACCAGGGGGCCCAGAACGTCGGTGATCGATCCCATGTTGCTCCTCAGATGTGAGAGGGGGCCGGTGTATCCCGACCCCGGGTTAACACGGTGTGGTGCACGTGATTTCCGTTGCGCGATCGGCGATCGTACCGGTGGAAGCTAGGCCGGTGGGGTGTTGACGCTACCGTCGACCGATCCCATGAACACCTTGAACAGTCCGTCCGCAGCGATCATGGAACCGAGTCCCGGGATGATTGCGCCGATGATGCCTTCAAGTGAACCCACGTGTGCCTCCTTGAGTCGAACTTCGGACGGCGGCGCGCGATGTCGCTGAGCATTCGTGCACCGCATGAACAGTTACAACCGGTCGGTTCGTAACAAACGGCACGGTAACAACATTCCAATTGCAAGTAATGAAGAACACGCGAACTTTGCTTGCATTTTGCTGAACTCAGTCGCGCACGGCCACCACAAGTTCGTCCAACGAGGCCCGTAGCAGGCGTTTGTACTCCTGGGTGTCGGCCATCATGGCGGTGTCGGTGCTAAAGGTCAGGTCAACTGCGCTCGGCTCCGAGGTTACAATCAGGTGACGGAGCCCGGATCCGTCGACGACCCCGAGCACGCCGAAGCTGCGGACCACCGGTGCCCCGATGAAGGTCAGTCCGGTGCCCACCCATGGCACGTTGCTGACCATCGTGTTGTGCAGGGCGACCGTCTCCCCTGTGTGCGGCTGGAAACGACGGGCGAGCCCGGTCAGCCGTAACAGCCACGCGGGGGTGGTCTCGATGCGCTGCGAGGACTTCCGAACATGCTCGTTGCGGTGCCGGGCCTTCTCGGCTTGTGCGCTGGCCACGATGGCATGAAGGCGAGCGAGGGGGTGTGTGGCGTCCGTGTGCAGGTCCACCGACAGTAGTGCGAGGTGGGTAGCGCGGGGCCCGTCGGTGTCACCGCCTGCCCCGGATCCGGTGCCGCGCAGGGACATCGGGACCATTGCCGCGAGGGATCCGGTCGGGGTCTCGTCGACCCCCGCCAGGTAGGCGCGCAGCGCACCGGAGACCGCGGCGAGGAGAACGTCGTTGACCGTGGCGCCGGGCACCGCAGCGCGGACAGCGTCGATGGCATCCCTCGGCATTCGCACATGATCGAAGGTGAGGTCGGTGCCGATGGCGGAGTTGAACCGGCACATCGGTCGCGTGGGGAGCGGCTCGACGATCTCACCGATGGCCGACAGTTCGCGTGTGCGGTGGTCGGCTTCCTGCGTGGTGTGCAGCCCGCGGCCGAACCGGACGAGTCGAAGCGGCAGCATCATGGCCGCCCAAGCTAGCTCGACCAACTGATTCGGTGCTTGTGCGGGTGTCGGCGGGAGCCGATCCGGTGCTGGCCCGAACAGGCGCAGCCCGAGGTCGCGGGTGGCGATGCCGTCGCCCGCGCTGTGATGAAACTTGAGCACTACGGCGGTCATCCGGTCGGGTGAATCGTCGACGCCGGTGATTCCGGTGATCACGTGCAGCTCCCACGGTGGTCGTGTCAGGTCGATCGCCGTACCTGCGATGCGAGAGATTCTGCGTTGCACCGCTTCCCACCCTGGTCCGTCGATCGGCTCCGCGCTCACGTGTCGATGCAGGTCCAGGTGCGAGTCCAGCTCCCAGTGCGGCAGGTCGAGGTCCAGTGGTATCCGGCGGATTCGATGCGTGAACATCCTGGCCTGGTCGAGTCGGTCACGCATCCATGCGGTCGCCGCCGACCGGTCGAGGTCGCCGACGGCGCCGGTGGCGTCGAACAGGTACACCGCGACGATGTTCGAGCGATGCCGCTCGCTCTCGTTGTAGAAGTACTCGGCATCCTGCGGCGCCAGCCGTGCGATCGACCGTTCCTGACGAGTGAGTGTCACCGTGCCCCCTTCTGCCCTGCCGGATGGCCGCCAGGGTAGAGGTCCGCTGGCGGGCACGGAGCGAGAATCCGTGTCGGCACTGTGGAACCGAACCGTCGCGAGCGGCGTCAGAACTGGTGAGTGGGCTGGTTGTCGAGTGGGGGTGTCCGGTGCTGGGTGTCGGAGGAGTGGCCGGTGTCGCGAGCGTGGCCGGTGCCGGCCGGGGTCGCGCGTGATCGCGGCGTCATCGATCGAATGGCGCTTGAGTGCATTGGAATTCGATGTTCTCTGGGGTCTGCTCGGGCGCGACCGGTTGCCTTATCCGTTGCAGTGCCGGGGGGCCGCGGATACCGCCGACGACCACCACAGCGCCCGACGAGACGCGGCCCGCCGTATCCGCCCGATGCTCGACGAGGGCCTCTACGGCGCGTTCACGATTCTGCTCGCCCCGACCGTGCGGGTGGAGATATGCGGATTCCACGGCCACGGCCACGGCCACGGTCTCGCGACGGTGGTGCGGGCGCACGCCGGGGTGCGCGGCGAGCGGGCGACGCTGGTACGGCAGGAGCCGGGCGTCGACCTCGAGTCCGGTGCCGACGTCGTACTGTCGTCCCTCCCGTCGGGCCAGCTGCCGGAGCGGATCGTCGAGTCGTTGCCGGCGGCGCGGCGCGGCGCGCGGCGGGGCGCCGCGTCCGCGGGCCCGTCGCGACGGGTCGGAACGGACGGCCCGCTGATGGTCTCCGCCACCCGGCGCGGACCCGAGGAGGAGCGCGACGAGTTCTTCGACCGTCCGCGAACCGGGCTCGGCGAGATCGGCGTCTTCGCGGGCCCGGCGGTCGACTGGCGACCGACCGCGGACGGTCACGTCGTGCACTGGATGGACTTCGAGGGCGACGGGCGTTACCTCGTCCGCGGCACCGACATCGTCAGCGCCCTGCCTGTCGGGGGCGACGACATCGCGTCCGAGCTGCATCGACTGATCGGACTCGCCCGCGACGAGAGGTGAACGGAGGCAACGTCAGCCGAACACCACCAGGCACACCGCGACGTAGTGGCACAGCGCCGCGACGACGGTACTGGCGTGAAAGAACTCGTGGTGGCCGAAGGTCGCGGGCCACGGGTTCGGCCACTTGGTGGCGTACAGGACCGCCCCCACGCTGTAGAGCACGCCGCCGACCGCGAGCAGTATCAGCGGTGCCCAGCCGACCTCACGTACCAGTTGTCCTGCCACCGGGACGATCGCCCAACCGAGCAGCAGGTACAGCGGGACGCCGACCCAGCGCGGCGCCGTCGGCCACAGCATCTTCAGCGCGACCCCCGCGAGCGCGCCCGCCCACACCACCGCGAGCAGGGGTCGGCCGGTGCTCGGCGGCAGCGCCAACATGGCGAACGGGGTATAGCTGCCCGCGATGAACAGGAAGATCATCGAGTGGTCCGCACGCTTCATCCAGATCCGGGCGCGCAGGGCGTGCCAGTGCACGCGGTGGTAGGTCGCGCTGACCCCGAACACCCCGCACACCGTCACCGCGTAGATCGCGGTGGCGACCGCGGCCCTCGCCGACTCGCCGGCCGCGAGGACCACCAGCGCCGCACCGGCGACGACCGCGACGCCGAACGCCCACTGGTGAATCCAGCCGCGCAGCCGCGGCTTGACCGGTGGCGCGTCGAGGTCCAGTGCGGTCATTCGGGTCTCCCGTGCTCGGCGACGACGAACCTACGGTTGCGTAGGTTCAGGTGTGCGGCCACTGTACCTGCAGCGGAGGGCGGTCGGTACGGGGTGCGATCCCGATAACACCGCTGCGCGTCGGCACCTCGTGAGCCCGGCGTAATGTGGGCTCCCGTGGTGATGTCCAGGTGAAGCCTTCGAACCTGCTGTACAGCATCTACGAGCGTCGTCTCACCCGACAGCTCGCAGGCCTGCAGCAGCCGCGGCACGTAGCGGTGATGTGCGACGGCAACCGTCGGTGGGCGCGCGAGAACGGGTTCACCGACGTGGCGCACGGTCACCGGATGGGCGCGCTCAAGATCGCGGAGTTGCTCGGCTGGTGCGACGACGCCGGTGTCGAGATGGCCACCATCTACCTGCTCTCCACCGAGAACCTGCGTCGCGATCCGGAGGAGCTGGACTCGCTGCTCGAGATCATCACCGACGTCGTCGAAGAGATCTCCGGGCCGGAGCAGAACTGGTCGGTCAAGATCGTCGGCACCCTCGAGCTTCTGCCGGAGGACTCCGCGCGCCGACTGCGCGAGGCCGCCGACCGGACCGAGGGGCGGACCGGCACTCACGTCAACGTCGCGGTCGGCTACGGCGGCAGGCAGGAGATCGCCGACGCCGTGCAGTCGCTGTTGGGCGAGAAACTGCGCGAAGGGCTGACGGGCGACGACCTGGTCAAGGCGATGAGCGTCGAGGGCATCGACGGGCACCTGTACACCTCCGGGCAGCCCGACCCGGACCTGGTCATCCGGACCTCCGGCGAGCAGCGCCTGTCGGGCTTCCTGTTGTGGCAGAGCGCCTATTCGGAGATCTGGTTCACCGAGGCGTACTGGCCCGAGTTCCGTCGCGTCGACTTCCTGCGTGCCCTGCGCGACTACGCCGCCCGGCACCGCCGCTTCGGCGCCTAGCGATCGGCCGGCTCGGTCAGTGCCGGGAACCAGATGTCGGCGAGAACCCCGGCCGCCAGCTCGCGCGGGATGTCGATCGTGCCGTGGACGGCCCAGCGGGTGAAGAACCGCTCGAGCTGGGCGACCAGCAGTTCGATCCGCAGTCGCGCCTCGGTCTGCCGGTCGGGGCCCCAGCGTGAGAGGTAGGACGGCATCGCGTCCGGCAACGCGCCGTACGCGATGCGGGCGACGTCCTTGAAGTCCGGCTCGAGTGCGAGCGCCTCGTCCCAGGCCGGCAGGATCGCCCGATGCTGGTCGAACCAGTCGATGGTGCGCTCGACCCACGCGGTGAACTCGGTCCGGGAACCGGTCTCGAGGATCCGGTCTAGATCGGCGTAGACGGTGGTCGCACGCGGGGGCAGTGCCTCCTCGCCGATCTTCTGCAGGATCTCGCCCTTGCCGGTGAAGTGCAGATAGAAGGTGGCCCGGCTGCAGCCCGCGGCGGACGCGATGTCGTCGATCTTCACTCCGGCGTAGCCGTTGGCCTCGAACAGTTCTCGCGCGCAGTCGAGGAGCGCCGCGCGCGTCCGCCGCTTCTGTTCGTCCCGCATGGTCGGCTTCCGGCCGGGTCGATCCGTGGTCTCGCGCATCGCAACACCTCCGGTCGGATCATACGGAGTCCGCCCGAGTTTCGCTTGACAGCATGTCAGCGAGTCGGGTTGTATGACGCGCATCACAATGCGGCGCGACTTCGGTGCCGCGCAGGCGGATCGGAGAGGAACCACATGTCGACGTCTCCCACGGTGTGCATCATCGGTGCCGGTTGCTCTGGTTTCACCACGGCCAAGCGGCTCAAGGACCACGGCATCGCGTACGACTGCTTCGAGGAGTCCGACGACATCGGCGGGAACTGGTACTTCCGGAACCCGACCGGCCGCTCCGCCTGCTACGAGAGCCTGCACATCGACACGTCCTCGACGCGCCTGCAGTTCGAGGACTTCCCGGTGCCCGACGACTGGCCCCACTTTCCGCACCACTCGTTGATGCACAGCTACTTTCGGGACTACGTGGACGAGTTCGGTCTTCGCGAGACGATCACATTCGGCACCCGTGTCGAGAAGGCGCGGCGTCAGGCGGACGGAAGCTGGGCGGTCACCCTCGACACCGGCGAAACCCGTTCGTACGACGCCCTCGTCGTCGCGAACGGGCACCACTGGGACCCGCGGATGCCCACCTATCCGGGGGAGTTGGACGGCACGATCCTGCACAGTCACGAGTACGTCAACCCGTTCGAGCCGGTGGACATGCGTGGCAAGAACGTCGTGGTCGTCGGGATGGGGAACTCGGCGCTCGACATCGCGTCCGAGCTCTCGCATCGCTCGATCGCCAAGCACGTCTGGGTGTCCGCGCGCCGTGGCGTCTGGGTGCTGTCGAAGTACCGCGACGGCAAGCCGGCGGACAAGATGATGATGCCGCCGTGGATGCCGCGCAAGCTCGGCCTCGCCATCGCCCGGCGCAAGATCAAGAAGTCGCTCGGGCGGATGGAGGACTACGGCCTCCCGGCGCCGGACCACGAGCCGCTCGGTGCGCACCCCTCGGTGAGTATCGACTTCCTGGCCAAGTCCGGGTCGGGAGACCTGACGTGCGTTCCGGCCATCGAGTCGCTCGAGGGTGACCACGTGCTGCTCGTGGACGGTCGTACGGTGCCCGCCGACGTCGTCGTGTGCGCCACGGGCTACCAGATGAGCTTCCCGTTCTTCGACGATCCGGCGCTGCAACCCGATGCGCAGCACCGGTTTCCGCTCTTCAAGAGGATCGTTCGACCCGATGTGCCCAACCTGTTCTTCGTCGGGCTCGCGCAGGCGTCGCCGACGATCGTGAACCTGGCCGAGCAGCAGAGCAAGCTGGTCGCGGGCATCCTCGACGGGTCCTACGCACTGCCGACCGCTGACGAGATGCGCCGCACGATCGACTCCGACGACGCTGCCAGCCTCGCGCAGTACTACGAGACGCCGCGGCACACGATTCAGGTCGACTTCGCTCGCTACGTTCGCGACCTGACGAAGGAGATCGAGGCGGGTCGCAAGCGCGCACAGGCGGTGGTGCCGGCACGCTGACCGTGACGACGGGTCGGCTGCGTCTACAACTTCCGCAGGCGCAGCCGGTTGATGGAGTGGTCGGCGTCCTTACGCAGCACCAGCGTCGCGCGAGGACGGGTCGGCAGGATGTTCTCGACCAGGTTCGGCCGGTTGATGGAGTTCCAGATGTCGTCGGCCGCCACGGTCGCGTGCTCGTCCGAGAGTGCCGAGTAGTGGTGGAAGTGCGCGTTCGGGTCGGCGAACGCGGTCTTGCGCAGCGCGAGGAAGCGTTTGATGTACCAGTTCTCGATGTCCTCGATCCGCGCGTCCACGTAGATCGAGAAGTCGAACAGATCCGAGACCATCAGTCGCGGTCCGGTCTGCAGGACGTTGAGCCCCTCGATGATCAGGATGTCGGGCTGGCGCACCAGGTGGTACTGGCCCGGCACCACGTCGTAGGACCGATGCGAGTACACCGGGGCGGCAACCTCTTCCGCGCCCGACTTGACCTCGGTGACGAACCGCAGCAGCTTGCGGCGGTCGTAGCTCTCGGGGAAACCCTTGCGGTGCATGATGCCCCGGCGGGTCAGCTCCGCGGTCGAGTACAGGAATCCGTCGGTGGTCACCAGGTCGACCCGCGGATGGTGGTCCCAGCGGGCGAGCAGCGCCTGCAGCACACGGGCGGTGGTCGACTTGCCGACCGCCACGCTGCCGGCGACACCGATCACGAACGGGACCTGACGGTCGGGGTGCTTCTCACCGAGGAACGTCGCGGTCGCGGCGAACAGGCGTTGGCGCGCGGCCACCTGCAGGTGGATCAGTCGCGACAGCGGCAGGTAGACCTCCGCGACCTCGTCGAGGTCGATCTGCTCGCCGAGGCCCCGCATCCCGAGGAGTTCCTCCTCGGTGAGGACCAGCGGCGTCGACTTGCGCAGAGTTCGCCACTGCTTGCGGTCGAACTCGACGTAGGGGCTGCTCTCGCTCACCCGCGCCATTCGCGTCCCCCGAACTCGGTCTGCATACAGGGAATTGTGCGCGTCCCCACACCGCGCCGGATCGGCGGGTCCGAGCACTACCCTTGACCGGCATGGACCCCGACGCATTCGTTCGCGAATACCTGCTGCTCGGACTCGGTTTCGACCGGATCGAAGAAGGCTTCGTCGACGCCTTCACGGGCGACCCGGCGCTGCGCAGGCAGGTCGACAACGCACCGGCCCCGGACCCGCGCGAGCTGGCCGCCCGGGCCGCCCGCCTGCGGTCCGAGTTGCCGAGCGTCGACCTGTCCGCCGACCGCGCGGGCTTCCTCGACGTGCACCTGCGGGCGCTGGAGTGCTCGGGCCGAAAGTTTGCCGGCGAGCAGATCGGATTCGTCGACGAGGTGCACGCCTACTTCGACGTGCGGATCGAGCCCGGGGCCGTCGAGGACTACCGGGAGGCGCACCGGGCGATGGACGAGGTGCTGGCGGGGGACCGGAGCCGGCCGCTGGCCGAGCGACTCCAGGCGCATCGGGCCGCCGACGAGATCCCCGCGGACCGGTTGGCCGAGTGCGTGGACGCGTTCTCCAGCGCGTTGCGGGACCTGGTCCGCGGCCGCTACCAGCTGCCCGAGACCGAGCGGGTCGAGTACGAGGTGGTCGGGGACAAGCCGTGGTCGGGGTTCAACTACTACCTCGGCGACTACCGGTCCCGGGTCGCGATCAACTCGGATCTCAAGCAGCACATGGCGAATCTGCCGCACCTGATCGCGCACGAGTCGTACCCGGGTCACCACACCGAGCACTGCCGCAAGGAGGCCGGATTGGTCGGCGACGGGCAGGCCGAGCACACCCTGTTCCTGGTGAACACCCCGCAGTGCCTGATGGCCGAGGGCCTGGCCGACCTGGCGCTCGCGTCGATCGTGGGACCGGGCTGGGGGCCGTGGGCGCAGGAGATCTACGCCGACCTCGGCCTACGGTTCGACGGCGAACGCGCCGAGGCTCTCGCGGGCGCGTCGGCGAAGCTGCTCGGGGTACGGCAGGACGCGGCCCTGCTGCTGCACGACCGCGGGCGCAGCCACGACGAGGTCGCCGAGTTCCTGCAGCGGTGGACGCTGGCCACCCCCGAACGCGCCCGGCAGTCGCTGCGGTTCCTGTCCTCGCCGCTGTGGCGGGCGTACACGAGCACCTACGTCGAGGGGTACCGCCTGCTCGGGGGGTGGCTGGACCGCGGCGACACCGCCGACGAGCGCTCGGAACTGTTCCGGCGCCTGCTCGACGAACCGCTGATCCCGTCCGCGCTGCGCTGAGGTCAGGACTTCGGCGACCATCCTGCCGGGCCGGGGCCGAGCGCCTCGAACGATCCGACCCACCCGCGGTTGACCTTGACGCGGCGGACCAGCTGCCAGCAGTCGCCGCGCCGCGTCCACTCGTCGTGGTAGTCGCCGAGAGTGCTGAAGGTCAGGTGCGAGCGGTCCCCGGCGCCGACGTGCATGTCGCTCACGTACGCCTGGCTGGTCGCGGTGTCGCCGTCGACGTCGACGAGCACATTGCCGAGCAGGTGCTGAGTGGGCCCGCACTCGTCGAGGAACGAGCGGATGTTCGCGACGATGTTCTCGCGGCCGGAGAGTTCCCCGGCGCCCATGTTCGCGGTGGCGTCCGGCAGCACGAGGTCGTCGAACGCGGACCAGTCCCGAGCGTCCATGGCCCGGGCGATCCGGGTGAGGGTGCGGGTGACGGCGCGTTCGGCCAGCAGGCTTTCGAGGGTCATCGGTGCTCCCGGGAGGTCGTCGTCATGGGTGATCCGCGCGCGAGCCTAGGTGTCCGGCAGTGGGGGACGACCTGCGCTTCCCGCGAGGCGGGACGGTGGCGGCGGTCATACTGCCGGACACCCCACGTTCCCGGCCACTGACCTGGCCCTAGAATGAGAGCTGCCCCTGCCCGGCCTTCCGCTTGGAGATCCCTCGATGACCGCTGTGCCCAGCACCGACGTCAACAACGCTTCGCTCGCCGAACTCGACCCCGAGGTCGCCGCGGCGATGAACGGCGAGCTGGCCCGTCAGCGCGACACCCTGGAAATGATCGCGTCGGAGAACTTCGTGCCGCGCGCGGTGCTGCAGGCCCAGGGCAGCGTGCTGACCAACAAGTACGCGGAGGGCTACCCGGGCCGTCGCTACTACGGCGGTTGCGAGCACGTCGACGTCGTGGAGAACCTCGCGCGTGAGCGCGCCAAGGAGGTCTTCGGCGCGGAGTTCGCGAACGTGCAGCCGCACGCAGGCGCGCAGGCCAACGCCGCGGTGCTGATGGCGCTGATGAACCCGGGCGAGAAGCTTCTCGGCATGGACCTCGCGCACGGCGGGCACCTCACGCACGGGATGAAGCTGAACTTCTCCGGCAAGCTCTACCAGGTCGCGTCGTACGGCGTCCGCGAGGACACCCACGTCGTCGACATGGACAAGGTCCGCGAGACCGCGCTCGCCGAGCGCCCGCAGGTGCTCATCGCCGGCTGGTCCGCCTACCCGCGGCACCTCGACTTCGCCGCGTTCCGCTCGATCGCGGACGAGGTCGGTGCCCGGCTGTGGGTCGACATGGCGCACTTCGCCGGACTGGTCGCCGCCGGGCTGCACCCGTCGCCGGTGCCGCACGCCGACGTCGTCTCCACCACCGTCCACAAGACCCTCGGCGGTCCGCGCTCCGGCATGATCCTGGCCAAGCAGGAGTGGGCCAAGAAGCTCAACTCCGCGGTGTTCCCCGGCCAGCAGGGCGGGCCGCTGATGCACGCGATCGCCGCGAAGGCCGTCGCCATGAAGATCGCCGCCACCGACGAGTTCAAGGACCGTCAGGCCCGCACTCTCGCCGGCTCGAAGATCCTGGCCGAGCGCCTCACCGGCGCGGACGTCGCGGGCAACGGCATCTCCGTGCTCACCGGCGGCACCGACGTGCACCTGGTGCTCGTCGACCTGCGCCACTCCGAGCTCGACGGCCAGCAGGGCGAGGATCTGCTGCACGAGATCGGCATCACCGTCAACCGCAACGCCGTGCCGTTCGACCCGCGTCCGCCGATGAACCCGTCCGGCCTGCGCATCGGCACCCCCGCCCTGGCCACCCGCGGCTTCGGCGACGCCGAGTTCACCGAGGTCGCCGACATCATCGCGACCGCGCTGGCCGCCGGTACGGGTGCCGACGTCCCGGCCCTGCGTGCCCGGGTGTCCAAGCTGGCCCTCGACTTCCCGCTCTACGACGGTCTCGAGGACTGGGGCCTGCTGTCCAAGACGGTCTGACCCAGCGTCGCCTCGACGGCCCGCGTCCGCTCCGGACGCGGGCCGTTCGCGTGTGCCGACGCGCCGGACGCGTTGCGAATTTGTTCCCTCCTACCTCGGTTAACCCAACGTTCACCGTGTTGTTCGCACGCCGGTGCGGGCCGCGGACGTAGCGTTCTGCTTAGCGGGAGGCGAGCACGCCGACCGTCCGGGAGGTTCGAATCGTGACTGACACCGATCAGTGCGAAGGGGCCGGCACCCGGCCCCTGTGGGACGCGAGTTCCGCGCGGACCGAACGGCCCAGCGAACACCGCTTGCGTGGGTGCCGCGCAAGGTCGAGGAGCCACCGTGACCGCAGCAAGCTCCGTCTCTGACCGTCCGGCCGCCAACCGCGCAGTCCGCACCTACGTCCTCGACACCTCGGTCCTGCTCTCGGACCCGTGGGCAGTCACCAGGTTCGCCGAACACGAGGTGGTCCTGCCCCTCGTCGTGATCAGCGAACTGGAGGGCAAACGCCACCACCACGAGCTGGGATGGTTTGCGCGCGAAGCACTTCGGATGCTGGACGACCTGAGGCTCGAGCACGGCCGGCTGGACCAACCGGTGCCGATCGGCGCCGACGACGGCAGCCTGCAGGTCGAGCTGAACCACACCGACCCGGCGGTGCTGCCGGTCGGATTCCGCACCGACTCGAACGACTCCCGGATCCTCGCGTGCGCGCTCAATCTCGCCGCCGAGGGCCGAGACGTGGTGCTGGTCAGCAAGGACATCCCGCTGCGGGTCAAGGCCGGTGCGGTGGGTCTGCCCGCCGACGAGTACCACGCGCACGACGTGGTGCCCTCCGGATGGACCGGCATGACGGAGCTCGAGGTGGCCTCCGAGCAGATCGACGAACTGTTCTCCGAAGGGATTCTGGACCTTGAGGGGGCGCGGGAAATGCCGTGTCACACCGGGATCCGGCTACTCGGGGGGCGGTCGAGTGCACTGGGCCGGGTGACCGCCGACAAGCGGGTGCAACTGGTGCGCGGCGAGCGGGAGGCGTTCGGGCTGCACGGGCGTTCTGCCGAACAGCGCATCGCCCTCGACCTGCTGCTGGACGAGAGCATCGGCATCATCTCGCTCGGCGGCAAGGCCGGCACCGGGAAGTCGGCCCTGGCGCTGACCGCCGGACTCGAGGCGGTGCTCGAGCGCCGCACGCACCGCAAGGTGGTGGTGTTCCGGCCACTGTACGCGGTCGGGGGACAGGAGCTCGGTTACCTGCCCGGCAGTGAGAGTGAGAAGATGGGGCCGTGGGCGCAGGCCGTCTTCGACACCCTGGACGGCCTCGCCAGCCCCGAGGTGATGGACGAGGTGATCAGCCGCGGGATGCTGGAGGTGTTGCCGCTCACGCACATTCGCGGTCGGTCCCTGCATGACTCCTTCGTCATCGTCGACGAGGCGCAGTCGCTCGAACGCAACGTGCTGCTCACCGTGCTCTCGCGGCTCGGTACCGGGTCGCGGGTGGTGCTCACGCACGACGTCGCCCAGCGCGACAACCTTCGGGTCGGCAGACACGACGGAGTCGCCGCCGTGATCGAAAAGCTCAAGGGACACCCGCTTTTCGCGCACGTGACGCTCACCCGCAGCGAGCGGTCGCCGATCGCCGCACTGGTGACCGAGATGCTCGAGGAGTTCGGCCCGACCGCGTAGGCAGCTGCGCCGCAGTGGTGCGGATACGGACGTTCCACGCTCCGGATCCGCGCCACTGCGCGTCAGCGCCTATCGGGCACCCAGATAGCCGGTCGAGCGGCCGCCGCGCCGGCCGAGGGCCAGCCGGACGAGACCGATGACCGTGCCGCGCAGCAGGTCTCGGAAGCTGAAGTAGTCGCGCCAGACCGCAACCTTTCCGTCCCGCAGCTCGAACGTGCCGCACACCCAGAACTCGATGCTCAGCGGCCCGAGGGACAGCAGGTCGGTGCGTTCGGTCAGCACGACCCCGTCCGTCGACGCGACGTGGTGCAGGATCGCGTCGAAGCCGAGCCACGGGCTGTTCATCGCACGGAGCGACCGCCCGACGAGACGGGCACCGCGCAGCGTCGGCAGCGAGACGTTGACCCACTCGATGTCGTCGGTGATCATCCCCAGGGCCGAGTCGACGTCGCCACGGGCGAGGGCGGTGAGAAAGCTCTCGACTGCTGTCGCCGAGTCGGCGGCGGCATCGAGCGGTGGCGTGTCCATGCGGTCCCCCGTGTCGATCGGTCGGGTCGTCGCTCAACGGTACCGCCGCCAGCGTTTGACCGATGCGGACCGACCGGTCAGGATGTGGTGTGCGCAATGTGATGGGCGTCATACTTTCGACCGTTGTCGCGACGGTGCTGGCGCTGCTGTGCGCCCCGCACGCGGCCGCTCAGGGTCCCTGGTTCGACCGATCCGTCGGCGCCGCGACGCAGGTAGTCACGGTGAACGGAGCAGGCGGCTCGCAGGCGACGGTCGAGGCGTGGCAGCGTTCGCCGATCGGCTGGCACCGCATCTCGCCCGCGCTGCCGGCGAAGGTCGGGTCCGCGGGGTTCGCCCCGCAGTCGCACGACGGTGTCCCGGCGACCCCGACCGGCGTCTACAGCCTCGACGCGGCGTTCGGTACCGCACCCAACCCCGGCGGCGGCCTGCCCTACCGGATGGTCGGGCCCGACGACTGGTGGGACGGCGACCCGCACAGTCCGACCTACAACACCCACCAGGTCTGCGCTCCCGGTGCCTGCGCCTTCGACGAGTCGGATTCGGAGCCTCTGCAGATCCCCGCCTACCGCTACGCGGTGGTGATGGGCGTGAACAAGGATCGTGTACCCGGCGACGGCGGCGCCTTCTTCCTGCACGTCACCAACGGCGAACCCACCGAGGGCTGCGTCGCGATCGACGAGACGGCGCTGGTCTGGCTGATCCGCTGGCTCCAGCCCGGCGCAGTCATCGCGATCGAGGCCTGAGTCGGCGCTACCGGTCCTTCACCTTCGCCATCGCCAGCACGTCGAGGCGACGGTCGAGTTCCTCGAGTGACAGTTTGTCGCCGATCAGGCCGCGGTCGATCACCGTCTGCCGGATGGTCTTGCGTTCCTTGAGGGCCTCCTTGGCGACCGCCGCCGCCTCCTCGTAGCCGATTGCCGAGTTCAGCGGCGTGACGATCGACGGGGACGACTCGGCCAGGGTCCGCAGGTGCTCGACGTTGGCGACGAGTCCCGCCACGCATCGATCGGCGAACAGTCGGGATACGTTGGACAGCAGTCGAATCGACTCCAGCAGGTTGCGGGCCATCACCGGGACGTAGACGTTGATCTCGAACGCGCCCGCGGCTCCGCCCCAGGCGACGGTGGCGTCGTTGCCGACGACCTGTGCGGCCACCTGGGTCACCGCCTCGGGCAGTACCGGATTCACCTTGCCGGGCATGATCGAGCTGCCGGGCTGCAGGTCGGGCAGGTGGAGCTCTCCGAGGCCGGTCAGCGGTCCGGAGCCCATCCATCGAATGTCGTTGGCAATCTTGGTCAGTGACACCGCGACCGTGCGCAGCGCCCCGGACGCTTCGACCAGTCCGTCCCGTGCGGCCTGTGCCTCGAAGCTGTTGACGGCCGGGGACAGTGCGTCGATCCCGGTCGATTCGACAAGTCGGGCAACGACTTTCGTTCCGTAACCGTCGGGGGCGTTGAGTCCGGTGCCCACCGCGGTGCCGCCGATCGGCAGTTCGCCGAGTCTGGGGAGGGTGGCGAGGATCCGCTCGATCCCCGCCTCGACCTGCCGCGCGTAGCCGCCGAACTCCTGGCCCAGGGTCACCGGCACCGCGTCCATCAGGTGGGTGCGACCGGACTTGACCACCGTCTTCCACTCGGCGGCCTTGTCGCCCAAGGCGAGTCGAAGGTGGTCGAGCGCGGGGATGAGCTCCTTGACCGCGGCTTCGGTGGCGGCAAGGTGGGTGGCGGTAGGGAAGGTGTCGTTGGAGGACTGCGACATGTTGACGTCGTCGTTGGGGTGCACCGCGACTCCGTTGGCGTTCGCGATGGAGGCGATGACCTCGTTGGCGTTCATGTTCGAGCTGGTGCCCGAGCCGGTCTGGAAGACGTCGATCGGGAACTGGTCGTCGTGGCGGCCGTCGGCGATCTCGTTCGCGGCGGCGATGATCGCGTCGGCCTTCGCCGGGTCGAGCAGTCCGAGGTCCTTGTTGACCTGCGCGCAGGCGGCCTTGAGGAGTCCCATGGCGCGGATCTGCGCGCGTTCGAGGCCGCGGCCGCTGATCGGGAAGTTCTCCACCGCGCGCTGGGTCTGCGCCCGCCACAGCGCGTCCTTCGGAACGCGGACCTCACCCATGGTGTCGTGCTCGATGCGGTACTGCAGTTCTTCGGTCATACCCAGTTAGCTTGCCACCGAAGCGCCTGCGCCGCCCGTGAGTCCTTCTGGCCCCTGTCGGGGCCAGATGGACTCACGGCGCGGAGCGCATTACGGCATCGGGAACTGGGCGTCCGGGTCGCCGTCGAAGTCGACGGAGGAGTACTCGCGCAGCTTCGACAGGCGGTGGTACGCGTCGATCATGCGGACCGTGCCGGACTTGCTGCGCATCACGATGGACTGGGTGTGTGCGCCGCCGCCGCTGTAGCGGACGCCGCGCAGCAGGTCGCCGTCGGTGACGCCGGTGGCGGTGAAGAAAACGTTCTCGCCGGACACGAGGTCCTCGGTGAGCAGCACGCGGTCGAGGTCGTGGCCGGCGTCGATGGCCTTCTGGCGTTCGGCGTCGTCGGTGGGGGCGAGCCGGCCCTGCAGGGCACCGCCCATGCAGCGCATCGCGGCAGCGGCGATGATGCCCTCCGGGGTGCCGCCGATGCCGACGAGCATGTCCGTGCCCGAGTCGGGGCGGGCCGCGGCGATGGCGCCGGCGACGTCGCCGTCGGAAATCAGCCGGATCCGAGCGCCGGTCGCGCGGACGTCCGCGATCAGCTGCGCGTGCCGCGGCCGGTCGAGGATGCACACGGTGACGTCGGAGACCGAGGCCTTGCGGACCTTGGCGATCCGCTTGATGTTCTCCTCGACCGGGGCGGTGATGTCGATGACGTCGGCGGCGTCGGGGCCGACGGCGATCTTCTCCATGTAGAACACGGCGGACGGGTCGAACATCGCGCCGCGCTCGGCGACAGCGAGCACCGAGATGGCGTTCGGCATGCCCTTGGACATCAGCGTGGTGCCGTCGACGGGGTCGACCGCGAAGTCGCAGTCCGGTCCGTCGCCGTTGCCGACCTCTTCGCCGTTGTAGAGCATGGGCGCTTCGTCCTTCTCGCCCTCGCCGATCACGACGACGCCGCGCATCGAGACGGACGAGACGAGCTGGCGCATGGCGTCGACGGCGGCGCCGTCGCCACCCTCCTTGTCGCCCCGGCCGACCCAACGGCCGGCGGCCAGTGCGCCCGCCTCGGTCACGCGCACCAACTCCATCGCCAGGTTGCGGTCCGGTGCCTCGCGGCGACTCGATGGGGTGCTGGCCGTCATGGGGCGGTGCCTCCTTGCGGTCGACGCGGTCGGCGTCGCCATAGGTTCGGTCAATGGGGAGACCATCGGTCTCGAAGCGTGATTATCTCATCACCGCCTCGGTCGAACCGCGGCTGGTCTACGGCTCCCGCGTCAGCGACCACCCGGTGCCGAGGTCGCGGGCGAGCGCGGGAACCCGGCGCAGCACCCGCTGCTGGTCCACGAAATCGGGGAACGGCTGCGCGAGCAGCGCGTACGCCTCGGCGGGCCGAGTCTCGACCAGTCGCTGATAGGCGGGGACGGTGTCGCCCCCGATGTACGACCAGCGCGGTACGCGGTCGGCCCAGTTGAAGTCCGGCAGTGGGGCCTGCAGGCGGTACGTCGCGCCGCCGACCGTGCCGACGACCGACAGCGGCGACGCCACGCCCGGCGCCCGCGTGCCGGGAATCGACGGCTGCGCGGCGACGGTGGTGACGTAGCTGAGGGCGCGTCCGACGCCGCCGCGGCTGCTCGCCGTCGCGTCCCACTGGTCGGCGACGACCTGGTTCTGTTCGCGGTCCGCCATCCTCCGGGTGGCGTCGGCGCGTCCCTCGGCGGTTCCCGAGAAGATGCCCTGCCACGCGGTCTCGGCGTTGGCGTCGAGCAGGCCGGCCGCGGCGAGCTCCTCGATCGCCGGCCGTCCCGCCCGCGCATACGCCTCGTGCATCGGGACCATGTCGAAGTAGATGTGCTTCTGCATGATCAGCAGCCGCTTCTGGTACCAGTCCAGATCCTCCGCGGTCATGGCCGGCCCCAGGGTGGCGAGTGTCCGGACGTCCGCCGGGAGCAGGGCCGCCGCCTCGGTGGGCAGGGTGCCGACGGCGGCGCCGACCGCGGTGCCGAGCCGGTGGACGGCGTCGACGGTCAGCGCGGTGCGGCCGCCGTCGATGTCCCAGAACCCGGCGGCGAACGACGCGCCCGCCATACCCGCCATGCCGGCCCAGTTCAGCTCCGCGTGTTCGCGTTGGTAGCGGCCGTAATTCGCGTACACCCGGTCCACCAGGGTCGCGTTGGCCGCGAACCCGACGTTCGGGTCCCAGGTGGCCAGGTCGATGCCCGTCGTCTCGGTGCCGAGTGCGAGCCAGTACTGGTGCAGCAGTGCCGCGTACCGGGTGGGGGCGACGTGGTCGGCGCGCGCAGACGCCAGTGCGGCGCCGAGGACGGCCGAAGCTGTGGGCAGGCGGGGATCGAGCCCACCGGCGAGTTCGGCGTTCGAGTTAGTGGGGGTGATGTCGAGGAACTGCGCGTAGGCGGCGGATTGGGCCGCGGCCGGCGTGGCCCCCGTCGCGACCGTCACCGCGGCGGCGCCGACCACGGCGACCAGGACTCCTCGAAGCCAGGCTCTCGGCCGGACGGCCGGACGCGTGGCGATGCGTGCACTCATGGTGCGCAAGCTAACTACAGGTGCGCGACCTGGTGGTCGGTTTCCGGTGCGAAGGGAACCGGCCGGAACCCGATCGCGAGGTGCTGGGATACTGGACGCGTGGCCGGCGACAAACCCCGAATTCTGCAAAGCAACCGCGACATGCTGTGGTCGATGATCCCGCTCGTCCTGCTCTGCCTGATCATCGCCGGCATCGCCAGCCAGTGCACGCTCAGCCCCGGTGGCCCGACCCCCGGCCCGGTGCCGCATTTCGACATCAACGCCGCACTCAAGTACGACGCCCGCGACCTCGGCTTCCCGATCCGGAACCCCGCGGTGCCGGAGGGGTGGCAGCCGAACTCGGGCAGTCGCGGCACCGCCACCGGTGACGGCGGCGGCGACGTGAGCACCGTCGGCTTCATCACCGACAGGGGCGCATACCTGCAGCTGAGCCAGAGCGCTGCCACCGAGGAGACCTTGGTGCCCTGGGTTGCAGGCGGTCCGCGCAGCTCGACCGGCGTCGAGCAGATCGGTCCGGACTCCTGGGTGAAGTACACCGAGGAGGGCAGTGAACCGATCTGGGTCACGAACCTCGGGGACGTCCGTGTGCTGATCAAGGGAGCCGGCTCCGAGCAGGAGTACACGACGCTCGCGACCGCGGTCGGCGCGGCGCAACCGCTCGCGCACTAGTCCGTACTGAGCCCACACTCTGTGCACGCGATGGCGGCTGACGCGCATCGGTGTCACAGAGTGTGAGAGAAATCCGGGCTAGTCCTCGGTCTGCTCCAACGCCTTCTCGACCCGTGCGCGCGCGCCGGCCAGGTGCTCCTCGCAGCGCTTGGCCAACGCCTCGCCGCGTTCCCACAGCGCGAGGGAGTGGTCGAGGTCGAGTCCGCCCTGCTCGAGCATCTTGACCACCTCGGCCAGTTGGTCACGGGCGGCCTCGTAGCCGAGCTCCGACACCGGTTCGTTCACCTGGAATCTCCTGACTTGTCCTTGCCCATGACGGCCGCGACGACCGCGCCGTCGGCGACCCGTACCCGAATCTGTGTGCCGGGCGGGGCGTCCTCGACCGAACGCAGGACCTCGGTGTCCGACCCCGGGACCACGCGCTGTACCACCGCGTAGCCACGTGCCAGGGTGGCCGCCGGCCCGAGCGTCGTCAGCCGCGCAGCCAGGTGCTCGACCACGGTCGTCTGCCCGGCGACGAGTCGGGCGACGTCACGTCGACCGGCCTCACGGAGCCGCTCGACCTCCTCGGTACGGCGCTCGATCGCCGCCAGCGGGTCGGCCAGCACCGGCCGGCTGCGCAGGTCGGCGAGGGAACGCGCCTCGCGCGCAACCCAATTCCGTAGTGCGGCCGCGCCGCGGGCACGGTACTCGGCGACCAGCGCCTGCTCGGCGACGGCGTCCGGGACCACCCGCTTCGCGGCGTCGGTCGGGGTCGCGGCGCGAACGTCGGCGACGTGGTCGCACAGCGGATTGTCCGGCTCGTGGCCGATCGCGCTCACCACGGGTGTCGTGCACTTGGCGATGGCACGGCACAGGGTCTCGTCCGAGAAGGGCAGCAGATCTTCCACGCTGCCGCCGCCGCGGGCCAGCACGATGACCTCGACGGTGGGGTTCTCGTCCAGTTCGGCGAGCGCCGCAACGATCTGCGCGGTCGCGGTCGGTCCCTGGACTGCGGTGTTGCGGATCTCGAATTGCACGGCGGGCCAGCGTTGTCCGGCGACGCTGAGAACATCGCGTTCGGCCGCGCTGGCGCGCCCGGTGATCAGTCCGACGGTCCGCGGCAGGAACGGCAGCGGCCGTTTGAGGCGCGGGTCGAACAGTCCCTCCGCGGCGAGCAGGCCGCGCAGCCGTTCGATCCGGGCGAGCAGTTCGCCGATGCCGACCGCGCGGATCTCGGTGACCCGCAGCGACACCGTGCCCCGGCCGGTGTAGAAGGACAGCTTGCCGAACACCACCACCCGACTGCCCTCGGTCAGCGGCACCGGGCAGTCGCGGATCAGGGTGGGGGAGCAGGTGACCGACAGTGACATGTCGGCCGACGGGTCGCGCAGCACCAGGAACGCGGTCCGGGTGCCGGGCCGGATGTTGATCTGGGTGATCTGCCCCTCGACCCAGATGCTGCCGAGGCGGTCGATCCACTGCGCGACCTTCGTCGCGACGGAGCGGACCGGCCACGGGCTCTCGGCCGAGTTCGACGTCTGCGCCGATGGACGGGGGGCCGCCGGGGTGGGCTGGGCTGAGGTCACTTGGAGTTGGCGGTGGTGATCCGGTTGCCCAGCATGGTCTGGAAGGGGGCCCGGCCGAGTGAGCCGTTCTCGTACGCGAGCAGGGACTCGAGTTCGTCGACGGACAGCGTCCGCAACCGGGCGCGCAGCTGCGCGAGCGTGAGGTTGTCGTAGTCGAGGTACTCGGCGATCTCGGGCCGCTCCACCGGTGCGGCGGGCTTGGCGGGCGCCGCGGTCCGCGTCTTCGCCGGGGCGGGCGCCTTCGCGGGTGCGTCGACCGGTGGCGACATCGAGTACAGCTCGAATCGGCCCTGGTTGGCCGGCTTCGCGTCGGTCGACGGGGACTTCGTGTTCGCCGACGGGGACCCGGACACGGCGCCGTTGGTGGCCGGCGGCTCGAGGTCCTCGTCGAAGGTTGCCCACTGCGGCTGCTCCTCAGTGGTGTGGAACAGGATCGCGAGCGCCTCGTCTCCCTTGATGGCAAGCGCGGTCATCGACTGCTGGATGCGCATCGAGGTCTGCAGGACCTGGCTGACCGTGGTCATGGGCAGCGTCACGGCCGTCGTCGGCAGTTTCTGCACCTCTTCGACGACGGTGGCCGCGATCCCGGCCGCCACGCGGGCAGCGAAAGGGGGACGAATCATGGTCCTAGAGTGCCTCACCACGCCCCCATTTGGTAGCCGACGCGGTCGAGGGCGCCTGATCGGACGACGGTGGCCACGCCCCGTACCCTGGAAGCATGTCTTCCGCAGTCCCCCTGAACCTGGGTATCGCCCGTTCCAACGCGCCTACCACCGCGACCGGCAAGCGGGTCCTGCTGGCCGAGCCGCGGGGATACTGCGCGGGCGTGGACCGCGCCGTCGAGACTGTCGAGCGTGCGCTCGAGAAGCACGGTGCCCCGATCTACGTGCGCAAGGAGATCGTGCACAACCGGCACGTCGTCGAGACCCTGTCCGACCGCGGCGTCGTCTTCGTCGACGAAACGGACGAGGTTCCCGAGAACTCGGTCCTGGTCTTCTCCGCGCACGGTGTGTCCCCGGCGGTGCACGAGGCGGCCGCCGCGCGCAGTCTGCACACCATCGACGCCACCTGCCCGCTGGTCACCAAGGTGCACCAGGAGGCGAAGCGGTTCGCGCGCGACGACTTCGACATCCTGCTGATCGGCCACGAGGGTCACGAGGAGGTCGAGGGAACGGCAGGCGAGGCTCCCGACCACGTGCAGTTGGTGGACGGACCCGAGTCCGTGGACGCGGTGACGGTCCGCGACGAGTCGAAGGTCATCTGGCTCTCGCAGACCACCCTGAGCGTGGACGAGACCATGCAGACGGTGGCCCGCCTGCGCGAGAAGTTCCCGCTGCTGCAGGATCCCCCGAGCGACGACATCTGCTACGCCACCCAGAACCGTCAGGTCGCGGTGAAGGCGATGGCGCCCGAGTGCGATCTCGTCATCGTGGTCGGTTCGCGCAACTCGTCGAACTCGGTCCGGCTGGTCGAGGTGGCGCTGGGGGCAGGGGCGAAGGCCAGCTACCTGGTGGACTACGCCCGCGAGATCGACATCGCCTGGCTCGACGGCGTCCAGACAGTGGGCGTGACCTCCGGTGCATCCGTGCCGGAGATCCTGGTGAGCGGGGTCATCGACCTGCTCGCCGAGAACGGATTCAACGACGTCCAGTCGGTGACGACCGCGAACGAGACGTTGGTGTTCTCGCTGCCCCGCGAGTTGCGCAAGCCGAGTCCGACGACCGGCTAGCGGGTGTGCCGGGGCTGCTCGGTGGGGGCGTCGTAGCGGTCCCGGTAGCGGACCTGCGGGACCGGGTGCAGCGGCATCTCCGGCTCGGACGGCCGACTGAACTGCGGGGTCCGCACGGGGGCGGGTCCACGCTCGGGTCGGCGCGAGAGGTTCTCGCCGTACTGCGGTGGGACCGGGCTGCGGCCGGGCTCGGGACGGCGCTGCCTGATCGGCGCCGAATCGAATGGGACCTCCTGGGTCCGTTCGGCGGCGCGCGGGCGTTCCGGGACCACCGGACGTGCTCCGGTGGGGTGCTGGCCGGTCGGGAAACGGCCGGTCGCGTGGGCGGTCCGCGCGGAGCGGGACGCGTCCGACGCGCGCTCCGCAGCCGGTCGGGCCGGCTCGTCGGGGCGCCCCGACGCCGCGGACTTGCGGCGCGGTCGGGCGGCGAGCTTGTCGGCCTCGCGGCCCATGTACAGCCGACCGAGGCCGATCGCGAGCACCGCCAGGGTGGTCAGCAGCATCAGTGGAAAGCGGTTGACCAGTGGGATCGCCGCGTTGAGGATGAGGTCCTTCATGCCACCGCCGGATCCGGCGGCGAGCTGCTGGTACGCCATCGGTACCGCGGCGACGAGGATCAGCGGGGGCTGGACCATGGTGGTGAACAGTCCGCGGCTTCGCACCGCGAGCACGGCGCCCACACAACCCAGGAAGTAGAAGATCGAGAACGTCGACGTCAGCTCGGTGCCGCGCATCGAGTCGAGCAAGAACCCAACGACGGCGGCTCCCACGGCAACGAGGACCGCGCCCCAGGCGGGAAGGCCAGGGACGGTTGGGAGAACGGACCGCGTATCGAGCGGCACCCCAGAGCGAGCACGTTGGGTTGCAGACACGCTTCGACATTAGCCGCTCATCAGCCGATAGCCTCGTTAGCGGGACCGTTTGTGGGAACGATCTCCGAAAGTCCCACGGTCCGCGGCCAGGACTCGATGCGCCCGATCTCCCGCACCTCGCCGTCCCCGACCTCGAGGTCGTGCAGTTTGCGGGCGGTCACTGTCACCCGCGATTCCATCGACGCGGCGGTCAGATTGAACGACTCGACGGCCTTGCCCAGCTGCGATCCGAGCCGGTCCAGGTGATTGCCGACGACGCCGATCCGGTTGTAGAGCTCGCGTCCGAGGCGGTGGATGGTGTCGGCCTCGCGGGAGAGGGTCTCCTGGCGCCAGGTGTGGGCGATGGTGCGCAACAACGCAACCAGGGTCGTCGGAGTGGCGAGGATCACATTCTTCGAGAAGGCATGCTCGAGCAGCCCAGCGTCCGCGGTGAGCGCGGCGTCGAGGAACGAGTCGCCCGGGACGAAGAGAACGACGAACTCCGGTGTCGGGTCGAACGCAGCCCAGTAGGCCTTGGCCGAGAGTTGGTCGACGTGGGTGCGCAGCTGTTTGGCGTGCCGGGTGAGGTGACCGTCGCGGACCGTGACGTCCTCCTCCTGTGCCGCGTCGAGGTAGGCCGCCAACGGAACCTTCGCGTCGACGACGATGTTCTTGCCCCCGGCGAGTCGCACGACGAGGTCCGGCCGCACGCCCTCGCCGACCACCTGGGTCTCGAAGTCGCAGTGCTTGACCATGCCCGCCAGCTCGACCACCCGCTCGAGCTGGATCTCGCCCCAGCGGCCGCGAACCTGCGGCGCGCGCAACGCGGTGACGAGCCGACCCGTCTGGGTGGTCAGCAACTGCGAGGAGTGACGCATCCCCGCGACCTGTTCCGAGAGTCCGGCGTAGGCGTGCACCCGGCTGCGCTCGACCTGCTGGACCTGGTGCGAGAGCGCGTCGACCGCTTCGTGCAACGGGCCGACGAGGTGGGCGACCTGCTCGCCGACGACGCCCGACGTCCGGCGCGCGGAGTCCTCGTTCACGGCGGCGAGCGACTGGCGGAGCAGCTTCTCGTTGTCGCGCAGCGCGGCCAGCTGCGCCTCGGCTCGCGCGGTGCGCTGCCCGGTCCGCGCGGAGTGCCACAGCCATCCGACGGCGATGCCGAGGGCCAGCGCGACCAGCAGTCCGAATGCGGTGACGGCGTTCATGGCGATGATGGTGCACGAGGCCACCGACAAAGTTGCGGCACGGCCGGCAGGGGCGGGCCGCGGCGTGCGTTCCCGGGACTGTCGGTGGGGTGAACTACGGTCGGGCCATGCGAATCCTGCACACCTCCGACTGGCACATCGGGCGGACCTTCCACGGGGTCGATCTGCTCGCGGACCAGGCCCGGGTGCTCGACGCCGTGGCGGCCCTCGTCGCCGCGAACGCCGTCGACGTCGTGGTGGTGCCGGGCGATGTGTACGACCGCGCCGTGCCGAGCGCGGACGCGGTCGCCGTGTGCAACAGGGGGTTCGAGGCGATCCGGGCGGCCGGTGCGGTGATCGTCGCGACGTCGGGCAATCACGACTCGCCGGTCCGGCTCGGTGCTGGGGCGGTGTTCGCGGCGGCCGGCGGGCTGCACCTGATGACCCGGGTTTCCGAGGTCGACCGCCCGGTGATCGTCACGGACGAGTTCGGACCCGTCGCGTTCTACGGCATTCCCTACCTCGAACCGGAGACCACGCGAGCGGAGTTGGGCGTGCCGACCGCGCGCTCGCACGCGGCGATCCTCGACGCCGCGATGGACCGCGTGCGCGCCGATCTCGCCGCCCGTGCCGCCGGTGGGGTCCCGCCGCGTTCGGTCCTGCTCGCACACGCCTTCGTGGTGGGCGCCGAGGCGACCGGGTCGGAGCGGTCGATCTCGGTCGGTGGGGTCGAGACCGTGTCGGCCTCAGCCTTCGACGGCGTCGACTACGTCGCACTCGGACATCTGCACTCGCCGCAGACCCTCGGCGAGGGGGTGCGGTACTCCGGCTCCCCGTTGCCGTACTCGTTCGGGGAGCGCTCGCACCGCAAGGCCGTGTGGATCGTGGACCTCGACGAGTCGGGACTGTCCGCCGTGCAGCGGCACGACCTCCCGGTGGTGCGTGGACTCAGTCAGCTGACCGGGACCGTGGAGGAACTCCTCGGCGGCGACGAGTTCGAGCACGCGACCGAGGACTACGTGTCGGCGGTGCTCACGGATCCGGTTCGTCCGCTCGATGCGATGCGGACCCTGCGGGCCCGGTTCCCGCATCTCGTGCATTTGGAATGGACGCGGCCGGAAGGAGACTCGGATCTGCGCTACCGCGAGAAGGTGCGCGGCCGCACCGACCTCGAGATCGCGACGAGCTTCCTCACCGACATGCGCAGTGAGCCCACGGAGAACGAACTGCGCTGGACCGAAAAGGCTTTCGGTGCCGCAGTGCGCGAAACCGATGGTCCGGACCGGGACGACGCCGACGCGGTGGAGCGCATCGCATGAGGCTGCACACCCTGGAGGCGACGGCCTTCGGTCCGTTCGGGCGCACTGTGTCGGTGGACTTCGACACCCTCGGCGCGGACGGACTCTTCCTGCTGCACGGACAGACCGGCGCGGGCAAGACCACGATCCTCGACGCGGTGGCCTTCGCGCTCTACGGCCGGGTGCCCGGCGCGCGTCAGGAGGGCAAGCGTCTGCTGTCCGACCATGCCGACCCGGGAACCGCACCGAAGGTGGTGCTCGAGGCCACGATCGGTGGTCGCCGGGTGCGGATCACCCGGAGTCCGGAGTTCCAGCGCGCCAAGCTGCGCGGCACGGGGACCACCAAGGAGAACGCGAAGGCGAGTCTCGAGTGGCTCGACGGTGAGGGCGAGAACCTGACCCGTCTCGACGAGATCGGCGAGGTGGTCGGCCGTCTGCTCGGCATGAGCGCGGACCAGTTCTTCCAGGTGGTGTTGTTGCCGCAGGGCGACTTCGCGCGTTTCCTGCGAGCCGACACCGAGGAGCGCGGCAAGCTGCTCGAGCGACTGTTCGACACCGCACGCTTCGGCACCGTCGAGGAGTGGTTCGCCGATCGGCGCCGGGAGAGTGCCGCGAGGATCGAGTCGAGCCGTCGATCGGTGGACATCGCGGTCGCCAAGGTCTCGACGGCTGCCGGGATCGAGGCCGGTGCGGATGCGGACCCGCTGACGTGGGCACGCAAACTGCTCGCCGACGCGACCGAGGCGCGAGACACCGCGGCGGTCGCGCTCCTGCAGGCACGCGCAGTCGACATCCGCGCCGCCGACAGTCTGTCGGAGGCGCAGCGCGTGCACGAACTGCAACGCCGAGCGGCCCGCGCCCGCGCCGACCTGACAGCTCACCAGGCGGCCGCGACGGAACGCTCCGCGCTGGCGTCCGAGCTGTCACGCGCACGCGCCGCAGAGCCGGTTGCCGCGCTCCGCGCGCAGGCGGACGGCGTCGCGAACGACGCTGCCGCGCAGCGCCGTCGGCTTGCCGACCTCGAGGACGGTGTGGCGAAGGTAGGGGAGGGGAGCGCCCTGCTCGCCCGGCTCAGTTGGCCGGCCGCTGCCTCGGACCGAGACACCGTCGCCGCCGCCGTGCGCGAATGGACCGCCGAGGTGACACGCCTCGACGCACTGATCGAGCGGGCGTCGGGAGCCGACGAGGCGCAGTCGGAGGTCGAGCGCGACCAGGCGCGTCGAAGCGAACTCGACTCCGCCGCAACCGAGCTCGGGCAGCGGAGCGAGGCCATTCCCGCGCTGGTGGGCGTCGCCGAGGCCGAACTCGGCGAGGCCCGGTCGGCGGCCGCCCGCGTGGACGGGCTGAGTGCCGAGCTGGCGAGGTTGGTCGACGCACGGGACGCGGCGACCGCGACGGCAGGGCAGCGTCGCACGGTCGCCGAGCTGGCCCAGGCTCGGGCGGACCTGCGGGACCTGCACCAGCAGGCCCGTTCCGACCTGCTCGACCTGCGGAAGGCCAGGATCGACGGCATGGCCGCCGAACTTGCGGGGGGCCTTGTCGACGGGGCGCCGTGCGCGGTCTGTGGATCGGACGTACATCCCGCGCCGGCGCAGCCCGCAGACACCGCGGTCAGCAAGGCGGACGAGGATGCCGCGTCGGCGGTCGAGCAGCGAAGGGCCGCGGACCTCGACGCAGCGGCCGGCCGTCTGATCGAGGCGGAACGGATTCTCGACGGGCTCGTGACCCGCGCCGGCGATCGCGACCCCGACGAGCTCGGCGTTCTGGTGCGGGATGCCACCGACGAGCACGCGCGGGCCCGCACTCTCGCCGGCCGAGTGGACGAGCTGGCCGCAGGCGTGGCCGCGCTGCGCGCCGAGGGAGAAGGGCACCAGGAGCGCATCCGCGCCGTCGACGCCGAGCGTGCGGGACTGGCCGAGCGGATCGGCGCGGGCTCGGCGCTGGTTGCCCGGGTGCGCGCGGAGATCGCCGCGGCAGCGGGCGCCGACGAGGACCTCCGAACCCGCCGCGATCGGGTCGACGCGCTGGCCGCCGCGGTATCCAGGTTGGGAGAGTTGCGGATTCAGGTCACCGCGGTCGAGGAGAACGTCAGCGCACTGGAGGTCAAGGTCTCCGCGGCGGCCGCTGCAGCCGGGTTCGCCTCGCCGCAGGATGCCCTCGCCGCGGTCCGTGAGCCGGGGCGTATCGCCGAACTCGAGTCGGTCCTGGCACATGCGCGCGACACAGCGGTGCGGGCCGAGTCCGTGCTGGCCGAACCCGAGGTGCTCGCGGTCGCGGCCGCCGCCCCGGCGGATCCGGAGGCAGCGGCCGCCGAGCGAACGCGGGTCGGCGAACTGCTCGGCGAGGCGATCTCGGCGGAGGCGAAGGCGGACGACCGGGTACTCGACCTCGAGCGGCTGGTCGGGCAGCTCGAGCGCGAACTCGACGCGCTGGGCCCGGCGCTGCGCAGGCACGACGAGTTGGCGGCGCTGGCCGACGTGATCGCCGGGCGTGGCCAGAACTCGCGCAAGATGTCGCTGAGCTCCTACGTGCTCGCCGCGCGACTCGAGGAGGTCGCGCTCTCGGCGTCGGTGCGGCTGCGCCGAATGTCCGGCGGTCGTTACGAGTTCGTCCACGAGGACGGTGCGGGCCCACGCGGGAAGCGCGGCGGGCTCGGCCTCGACATCCGAGACGACTACACCGGAGTGGTGCGGTCGGCGAAGACGCTCTCCGGCGGCGAGTCCTTTCTCGCGTCGCTCTCCCTCGCGCTGGGGTTGGCCGACGTGGTCGCCGCAGAATCGGGCGGGGTGGTCCTCGACACCATGTTCATCGACGAGGGTTTCGGCACCCTCGACCCGGACGCCCTGGAATCGGTCATGGGCGTACTCGACGAACTCCGCGAGGGCGGACGGGTGGTCGGGATCGTCAGCCATGTGGACGAGATGCGGGCGCGAATCCCGAGTCGGCTGCATGTGATTCGCGGCCGGTCCGGGTCCAGCGTGGAGGTCGTCGCCGGGTAGCGGTGGCCCGCGGCCGGGAGGTCAGCCGGCGGTCGCGCCCGCCGCCAGGTCGTCGATCTCGTCGGCGAGTTCTCGTCCGGGTTCGTCGGGCGCCGGATCGTCGGCGACGTCGCCCGTGCCGGACTCCGGCTCGTCGAGTCGACGGTCGATCTGTTCGCCGATGTAGCGGATCACCACCGCGGCACACGCCGCGACCGGCACCGCCAGGAACGCCCCGACGATCCCGTACAGCGAGCTGCCGCCCGTCACCGCGAGCAACACGATCGCGGCGTGCAGGTTCATGCTGCGACTCTGCAGCACCGGCTGCAGCACGTTCCCCTCCAGTTGCTGCACGGCCAGCACGATGATCAGGATGATCAGTGCGGTGGTCCACCCCTTCGCGACCAGCGCCACCAGCACGGCCAGCGCACCCGCGACGAACGCGCCGACGATCGGGATGAATCCGCCGAGGAAGGTGAGCACCGCCAGCACCGGGGCCAGCGGGACACCGAGCACCACCAGACCGAGGCCGATGAAGAACGCGTCGACGAAGCTGACCAGCGCCTGGGTCCGGATGAATCCGCCGAGGGTGTCCCAGACCTGCACGGCCACGGCCTCGAAATGCCTGCCGGCGCGGCCGCCGGAGACCCCGTGCAGCCACGGCAGGAACCGGGGGCCGTCCTTGATGAAGAAGAACGCGAGGACGAGCACCAGGAACGTCGTGATCAGCATGGAGCCTGCGGTGGTCACGCCGCTGAACACACCGGTCGCGATGGACTGGGCGCTGGACTGCAGCTTGGCGGTGATCGCGGCGACGGCCGAGTCGATCTGGTCGTCCCGCAGGTTCACCGGCGGCCCCTTGAGCCAGTTCTGCACCTGGCGTAGACCCTGGCTGGCCTTGTTGGCCAGCTCGGGCGCCTGGTCGACGACCGACGGCACGATCAACGCGACAACCCCGGACAGCACGGCGACGAACCCGAGCAGGGTGATCCCGGCGGCCGCCGCGGGCGGCACCCCGCGGCTGGTCATCGCGCGCGTCGGTGGCCAGAGCACGGTCGCCACCACGATCGCCATGAGCACCGGCAGCACTACGACCCACAGTTGGCCGAGCACGGTCCACAGCACCCACGCGCCGGCCGCGATCGCGACCAGGCACAGCGACCACTTGGCCAACCACATGCCGCCCTTGCCAAGCACCTCGCCGCGGTCTCGGAACCCGCGGTCCGGCGCGGCGGGTGGTGTCGAGGTGGGCTGTTCGCTCACGTTTCGGTCCTTCCAGGCGGGATCGGGACCGAATCTACCTCGCGGTCTCCTCGTGGGAGAGTAGCCAGCGTTTGGCGGGCAGTCCCCAACGGAAGCCGCCGAGCGCCCCGCCGACGCGCACCACCCGATGGCAGGGGACGAACAGCGCGGCGGCGTTGCGGGCGCACGCGGAGGCCGCTCCGCGGACGGCGGCGGGCCTGCCGGACAGTGCCGCGAACTCCGTGTAGGTGACGGGTTCGCCCGGTGGCACCTTGCGCAGCACCTCCCAGGCAGCTTCGAGGAACTCGCCCGAGTGTTGCCGCACCGCAATGGAATCGATGCAGGTCAGGTCGCCGCGGTGGTAGTCGGCGACGGCGCGGCTGACGGCTCCGAGTTCGGTGCGCTGCTCGAGTGCGGACGGTCGCAGTGACGCGTGGACCAGGGTGCACAGGTCCTCCGGGTCCGCCGTCCAGCCCGAGGCGAGGACGGCGCCGTCGCCGTCGACGACGGCGGTGAACGGGCCGATCGGGGTGGCGGTGGTGGCGTAACTTGCGGTCATCGGAGGTCCTCCGGTTCGAGGTCGGGAGTGTGTGGGGGAGTGTTCGGATAGGCGCCGCGCGCGGCAAGTGCGCTGCGCCACAGGTGCATCGACGCGTACGAGCGCCAGGGTGTCCAGCGCGCGCCCTCGTCGAGGTCCACCCCGAGCTCGTGGGCGCCCTGGCGGACGACCAGGTCTGTGCCCAGCAGGATGTCGGGGTCGGCCAGGGTGCGCATCACCACGTAGTCCGCGGTCCACGGTCCGATTCCCTTGTGCGAGAGAAGGTCCGCGCGGAGGTCGGACGCGGTGCGGCCGGCGTGCACAGTGAGAGTGCCCTCGGCCAGCGCCTCGGCCACTCCGACGACGGCGTCGACTCGGGCCGTGGGGCCGGTCAGCACCTCCCGACCGCGGGCCGCCACCGCGGCGGGGCTGGGGAAGAGGTGCGTCAGGTACGGGTCGTCGACCGGCTCGCCGAGGGCCGACACCAACCTGGCGGTGTGCGTCGCGGCTGCCGCGAGGGAGATCTGCTGACCGATCATGGTGCGCAGCAGCAACTCCGCCGGGTCGACGTTGCCGGGCACGCGCAGGCCGGGCGCAGCGGCGACGGCCGTGGCCAGCGCCGGGTCGGTCGACAGCGCGCCGTCCACCGCCTCGGGATCGGCGTCGAGGTCCAGCAAGTGTCGCAGCCGGGCGACCGCAGGCGCCAGATCGCGCATGTCGGCCAGGGTCAGCTCGGCGCGCACGTACCCCGCGCTCACGACCGTCGCGACCACCCCCGTCCCGTGTGGCAGTCGCAGGGTGCGGCGGTACTCGCCGTCGGACCAGCGTTCGACGCCGGTGGCGGCGTGTCCGGACAGGAACCAGGCCAGCCAGGTCGGGTCGAGCGGGGCGCGATACGGCAGTCGCAGTGACACCGTCCCGGTCGCGGGCGGCGCGTCCGGGGTGCGCCGGGAGGCCTCGGTGCGCATCGTCGACGGCGTCGCGGCGAACACCTCGCGGACGGTGTCGTTGAACTGCCGGATGCTCGAGAACCCCGCCGCGAACGCGATGTCGGACATCGGCATGGTGGTGGTCTGGATCAGGATCCGGGCGGTGTGCGCGCGGTGCGCCCGGGCCAACGCGAGCGGACCGGCACCGAGTTCGGCAGTCAGGGTCCGCGTGAGCTGGCGGGACGAGTAACCCAACGAGGCGGAGAGGGCGTCGACGCCACCGCGCTCGACGGCGCCGTCGGAGATCAACCGCATCGCGCGGGCGGCGAGGTCGGAGCGGACGTTCCACAACGGTGACCCGGGCGCGGCGTCGGGCAGGCAGCGACGGCAGGCGCGGTAGCCGGCCTGCTGGGCGGCGGCCGCGGTGGGCAGGAAGGTGACGTTGCCCGGCTTGGGGGTGATCGCCGGGCAGGAGGGCCTGCAGTAGATCCCGGTGGTCCGCACGGCCGTGATGAACTGCCCGTCGAAGCGGGCGTCTCGGGACGACACGGCGCGGTAGCAGCGGTCGAAGTCCAGGTAGGGGGCGGTCACGAACTCCACTCTGGCAGCCACGCGACCATCGCGCTAGCGGGAATCGGACATCGCGGTGGCGTCAGAACCGATCCGCGGAGGCGTCCACCCAGTCGCTGCGCCAGCCCGGCGGCGGATCCTCGAGAAGTTCGCCGACCTGTAGCCACTCGTAGAGTTCGGCGTAGGTCCGGGTGGTGTGTGCGTCGATCCGCCGGTTGAGCATCGCCGGTTGCAGGTCGGCGAAGCTGTCGAGGCCCATCGAGCCCACCAACTCCTTCGCGCTGTCCACCGTCGAGCGCTGGAACCGGTAGACCCGGGCGGACTTGTCCGGGACGTCGAGCGCCCGCGACCGTGCCGGGTCCTGGGTGGTGACGCCGACGGGGCAGTGGTTGGTGTGGCAGGCCTGCGCTTGGATGCAGCCGACGGCGAACATCATCGCCCGCGCGGCCAGTGTGAAGTCGGCGCCCTGGATGATCCGTTTGACGATGTCGCTGCCGCTGGCCACCTTCCCGGACGCACCGATCTTGATCCGGTCCCGCAGACCCGATCCGACCAGTGCGTTGTGCACGAGCATCAGTCCCTCGGTCAGCGGCATGCCCATGTGGTCCTCGTACTCCGACGGCGCTGCGCCCGTGCCGCCCTCGGCGCCGTCGACGATGACGAAGTCTGCAGTGACGCCGCGCGCGATCATCGCCTTGCAGATCCCGAGGAACTCGATCCGCGAACCGACGCACAACTTGAAGCCCACCGGCTTCCCGCCCGAGAGGGTGCGCAGCGTGACGATGAAGTCGACCAGCCCGTCCGGGGTGTCGAACGCGCTGTGCGCGGGCGGGGAGATCACCGTTTTGCCGACCGGAACGCCGCGGGTCTCGGCGATCTCGCGGCTGACCTTCACCCCGGGGAGCACGCCGCCGTGGCCCGGCTTGGCACCCTGCGAGAGCTTGATCGAGATCGCCTTGACCTGATCGTCGACGGCCTTGGCGGCAAACGCGTCCGGGTCGAAACGGCCCTCCGCGGTGCGACATCCGAAGTAGCCGGAGCCGATCTCCCAGATCAGGTCGCCGCCGGGTTTGCGGTGGTACGGGCTGATACCGCCCTCGCCGGTGTCGTGCGCGAAGCCGCCGCGCGCCGCGCCGGCGTTGAGCGCCTCGATGGCGGTGGCGGACAGCGAGCCGAAACTCATCGCGGAGACGTTGAGCATCGCGATGTCGTACGGCCGGGTGCAGTCGGGACCGCCGAGTCGGACGGTCGGGGTCGCCTCGTCGGGACGTCGCGCACGCAGGGAGTGGGTGAAGAACTCGTAGCCGGGCGCGTACACGTCCCGCTCGGTGCCGAATGGCTCGGCGTCCTTGACGCCCTTGGCTCGCTCGTACACCAGGTCGCGGGTCTCCCGGTCGAACGGTGTTCCGTCCGTTGATGATTCGATGAAGTACTGCTGTATCTCGGGGCGGACCTTCTCGAGCAGGAAGCGGGCGTGGCCGAGGATCGGGTAGTTGCGCAGCACGCTGTGACGGCGCTGGGTCAGATCCCAGGAGCCGAGTGCCGCGAGGGCGAGAACCGGCAGTGCCAGCACCCACCAGCCTGCCCCGACGGCAATCGCGAGCGCCGCAGCCCCGAGGCCGACCACCCACACTCCGGCAACGATCAGCCATCGAATCACGGTGCACTCCCTTCGGTCACCATCATGCCCTCCGGACGTTCACCAGGTCGGGAGACACCACGGCGACCCCGGCCGGAATGGGCGGGGCCGCCGTGTAGACAGTGTCTAGGCCGGGATGGTCAGGACCTGTCCGACGTTGATCGCGTCCGGATTCGGGATGCCGTTCGCGTCGGCGATCTTCTGGAACTGGTTGCCGTCGCCGTAGAAGCGCTGCGCCAGATCCCAGAGGGTGTCGCCACTCTCGATCGTGTAGGTCTGAGCGGCGGGAGCCGGCGGCGCCTCGGCGGCGGCAGGCTCGGCCGGCGCCGGCTCGGGCTCCGGTGCGGGCGCCTCGGCCGGGGTGTCGGTGACGGTGTCCGTCGACCACACCGCGTTGTCGCCCGCGTACAGCACGACGTTGCGGTCGTCCTGCAGCACCAGGCGCACGCCCGAGTTGCCGGACGTCTGCGAGGCCCAGACGGCGTCGTTGCCCTCGGTGTACAGCACGAAGTTGCCGTCGTCCTGCAGGTCCGCCTTGACTACGGACTTGCCGTTGGTCTTGCTCGCCCACACCGCATTTCCGTTCTCACCCAGGACGAGGTTGCCGTCGTCCTGGAGCGTGAGGGTGTATGCGCCGTTGTCGGAGGTGAGCGACTGACCGGCCGTGAGACCCGAACCCGCCTGCAAGGTGTTCGCCACAGTGATTCCCCTTTCGGAGGTACATCGTCGGTGAAGCGCATGAATTGGGTGATCCGCTGGGCAGCCCCACAATTGAAGCCCCCCCGCGTCCCTCGTCGAACACTACGTGGAACTCGCGACGTCCGCTGCACGGTCGGGCGGAATCTGAACATAGTCTGAACAATGTGACGAGATGGGAAAGTGAACGCAGCGAGGCGCAGTCGCGCGACTACGTGCTCAGGTTCGAGGAGCTCGACGCGCAGGGCGCCGATCTGCACGGCGAGGCGCGGATGCTCGACACGGTGATCGGGCGTGGATCGAGGGTGCTCGACGCGGGATGTGGGACCGGGCGAGTCGGGGCCGAACTGGCGCGGCGCGGACACTCGGTGACGGCCGTGGACCTCGACCCCGTTCTCCTCGAGGTCGCCGCGACGCAGCCGGGGCTGACTGTCGTGCGGGCAGACCTGTCGGAGCTGGAGCTGCCGGTGCCTCGGTTCGACGCGATCATCGCCGCGGGCAACGTGATGATCTTCCTCGAGTCGGGTACCGAACGCGCTGTGCTGCAGGGGTTCTCGGATCATCTGGTTCCCGGTGGTGTGTTCGTCACCGGGTTCGCCACCGACTACCGGTACACGGTCGAGGAGTTCGATGCAGACCTCGTGGCAACGGGATTCGTGGTCGAGCATCGCTTCGCGACCTGGGACCTGCGGCCCTGGCGTGAGGGTGCCGACTGGGCGGTGACCGTCGCCCGCAAGCCGGCCCAGGGCTGACGGTCTGCGTTCGCGGTCAGCCGGTTCGGCTCGCCCGTGGGTATGGTTGCTGCGCCGTAACCACGCATCCCGAGGGGGGAACCATGACAGAACCTGACACTTCGAGCCCGACGCCGTACTACGGAGCGCCCGCGTACCCGCAGTACCAGCAGCCCGCGACGGGTCAGCAGCCCGTGCCCGGCCAGCCGCCGATGCCCGGTCCGGCGCCGCAGTACGGCGCCCCGATGTTGCCGCCGACGAACGCCGGTTGGGCTGCCGCCGCCGTCATCTTCTTCTGGCCGCTGGCCTTCGCCGCGTTCAACCACTCGTCGTCGGTGTACCCGAAGTGGGCACTCGGCGACTACCAGGGCGCGCAGTACGCATCGGACCGCACCAAGCAGCTCGGCAAGATCGCGCTGGGGGTCTTTGCTGGGCTGTTCGTCCTGTTCATTCTCTTCTATATCGTGGTCATCATCGTCGCGGTCAACGCCGCGAACAGCACGTACTGAGTCGCGATCGGGGAGTTCCGCGGACCGGCGTGACCACACGGCGCACGTCGGTCCGTAGACTCTGGAGACCGTGAGCCTTACCCTCGGAATCGTCGGACTGCCCAACGTCGGCAAGTCCACCCTCTTCAACGCGCTGACCAACAACGACGTACTGGCCGCGAACTACCCGTTCGCGACCATCGAGCCCAACGTCGGCCTGGTCGAGCTGCCGGACGAGCGGCTGGTCAAGCTGGCCGAGATCTTCGGTTCCGAGCGCATCCTGCCCGCGACCGTGTCCTTCGTCGACATCGCCGGCATCGTCAAGGGCGCCTCCGAGGGCGCCGGCCTGGGCAACAAGTTCCTCGCCAACATCCGCGAGGCCGACGCCATCTGTCAGGTCGTTCGCGTGTTCGCCGACGACGACGTGGTGCACGTCGATGGTCGCGTCGACCCCGCCTCGGACATCGAGGTGATCGAGACCGAGCTCGTCATCGCCGACATGCAGACGCTGGAGAAGGCCCTCCCGCGCCTGGAGAAGGAAGCGAAGAAGAACAAGGAGTTCAAGCCGCTGCACGAGGAGGCGCTCAAGGCTCAGGCCTTCCTCGACGAGGGCAAGACCCTGTTCAGCGTCAAGGACAAGCTGGACTTCTCGCTGCTGCGTGAGCTGAGCCTGCTCACCACCAAGCCCTTCCTCTACGTCTTCAACGCCGACGAGGCCGTGCTCACCGACGAGGCGAAGGTCGCCGAACTGCGCGCGTCCGTCGCCCCCGCCGACGCGGTGTTCCTCGACGCGAAGGTCGAGCAGGAGCTGCTCGAGCTGGACGAGGAAGACCGTCAGGAGATGCTCGACTCGATCGGCCAGTCCGAGCCCGGCCTGCACGCGCTCGCCCGGACCGGCTTCCACACCCTCGGGCTGCAGACCTACCTGACCGCGGGCCCCAAGGAGTCGCGCGCCTGGACCATCCACAAGGGCGACACCGCCCCGCAGGCGGCCGGCGTCATCCACACCGACTTCGAGCGCGGCTTCATCAAGGCCGAGATCGTGTCCTTCGACGACCTCGTTGCTGCAGGTTCCATGAACGCCGCCAAGGCCGCCGGCAAGGTGCGCATGGAGGGCAAGGACTACGTCATGGTCGACGGGGACGTGGTGGAGTTCCGCTTCAACGTGTAGCCCCTCGTCGGGGTGAGGTCACGGCCGCTCGTTGCGGGCGGCCTTCTCGACGATGCCGGCGATTCGTTTGGTCTTGGTTGCGGGTTGCTTGGCGAACGCGATCTGGCTGAGCGCGAACTTGCGGACACTCGGCGGCCATGCGTCCCAGTGGGTGCGGGCCTGTGGCTCCGCGTCGAGAGCCGCCGCGAGTTCCGGTGACTCGACGAGTGCCTCGGCGTCGTCGAGCAGCGTCCACAGGCCACGCTGTTTGGCGTCGTCGATGACGGCTTGCCCGGCCGGCTGCATCCGTCCCTCGGCGAGCAGGTCGGTCACGCGCGCCTTGTTGGACGCGGCCCATGCGCTGTTGCGGCCGCGCCGGGTGAACCACATGCCCCGTCGATGCTCGTCGATGGTCCGGGTGTGCCCGTCGACCCATCCCCAGCACAGCGCCTCCCGCACCACCTGGTCGTAGTCGAGCGGAGCATTACCGGACTCCTTGCGCCAGAACACAAGCCATACGCCGTCGGATTCGTGGTGATTGTCACGCAGCCACACGTGCCACTCGTCGAGGGATCCGGGATGCAGGTGTTCCGCATTCGAGTTGGCCATGGGACAAGGTTAAGTGCTGGCGGTCACGCGACGGCCGGTCTCGGTGCGGGCGGCGCGAGACTGTGATGAATGTGTCCGGTGGGGGTCGTGATTCGGACTCGATGTCTGCCGTCGGGGGAGTCGAGTGCTTCGGCGGCCCATCCGGGTGACTGTTTGGCGTAGTTGCACGCCTCGCACAGGCCCTGGCCGTTCTCGAAGCTGGTCGGTCCATCGGCGGCGGCGGGGTGGATGTGGTCGATGTGCCGCACGGGCGCATCGCACCACGGCGTGCGGCAGACGGGGTCGCGGAGCCGGATCAACTCGGCCAGGGAAGGGGGGAACAGGCGGGTGCTGCGGTCCATGGCGACCACCGCGCCGGTATCCGGCCGCGTGTAGACCCGGCGAAGCTCGGCCACACCGGCGGTCGCGGCGGCATGGACGAGTTCCCGTGCCACGTCTGCGGGAATCGGTCCGTAGCCGCGGACGTGTGCCGCCTCGTCGCCGCCACCGAACAGCGTGCGATCGGACACCGTCAGGTGCACTCGAACCGGTGTCGTCGGTGCGGCGGTGTCGTCGGTCGATGAGGTGACGATGCGGGCGACGAGGGTGTCCGCCATGATCTGCCCGCGGGTCCGCTCGTCGCCGGTGGCGGTTGCCGCCGCGGCCGCCGCCGAGAGGGCCGCGTAGCAGGCGACGCCCTCCGCCATGGGGAGCAGCGCCGTCACGTAGGCCATCGTGTCCGGGGCCGGGCGGATCGACACCCGCCGCTCGGAGTGCGCCTTGGCCTTCCGCCGGACCCAGACCTGCTTGTCCGCCTCGTACGCCATCTGTCGCGCTGTGGCGACAGCATCCTTGTCGCTCATCTTCTCGAGTCGTTCGGGATCGGCAGCGAGCTTCCGGTCGATCTCGGCTCGGTCTTCGGCTGAGACGCACGCGGTTTCGCGGGCAATCTGGGTAGCGCGCCACTCGGTGATCCACCCTCCGCGCAGCGCGGCGAGGGTGTGTGGAAGCTCGGAGGTGAGTGCGGTGGCCAGACCGAGATGGATGCCGCCGCGGTGCGGGGACTCGCGGCGGGCCAGCGCGATCTGCGAGGCGATGCCCCGATCCCGACGTTCGCGTGCCACTCCCGCGGCGGTGGCCGCGTGGCGTTGGTGCGTCGCAAAATCGGAGGTGACTTGAGCCTGAAGGCCGGCCGCAGCGCAGGTGAGTCGTTCGAGAGCTCGGAGCAGGTCGATGCGCTCGGGTTGCTCGTCGGGGCCGTCCGCGTCGGCGAGGCGGCTGATCCACCGTTCCACCGCGGCGGCCGTGACCGACTGGCTCCTCGCCCTCGGTTCGCTCATGTGTTCGATTGTACCGAGTGCCACCGACAGATTCGGTGGTTCCGAGAATTTCCGGTGGCGTCAGCGCGCCCGCACGGGCGCCTCGCTCAACGTCCGGTGGGTGACGAACCTCCGCGGCATCCCCGACAGCGGATCGGTGAATTCCAGTTCCCGCGCGAGCAATTGGAGTGGGAGACCATGGTCGTCCGGCGCCTCGGGCAGCAGATCGGGATACAAACGGTCGCCCAGGATCCCGACGCCGAGCGCTGCCAGATGCACGCGCAACTGGTGCATCCGTCCGGTGTGTGGACGCAGGACCGTGCGCAGCACGGCACGTCCGGAGGTACTCACGCCGGTCCCGTGCACCTCGACCGCCGTCTCGGCGTTGGGCTCGCGGACGTCGTCGACGACGACCCGCAACTGGCCGCGCCGCGACGCGATGTGGTTGCGGTGGACGAGGGGGACGGCGCGCCCGGCGAGCGCCGGTGCGTCCGGGTTCCACCTGGGCGGTCGCGCCGACACCGCCTCGTAGACCTTCACGACCTCCCGCTTCTCGAACAGCGATTGGTATGCGCCGCGCGTCGCGGGACGGGCCGAGAACATCACCAGGCCGGCGGTCGCACGGTCGAGCCGATGGATCGGCGTCAGGTCCGGGTTGTCGAGGCGGGTCCGCAATCGGACGAGCGCCGACTCACGCAGGTAGCGCCCGCTCGGGGTGGTCGGGAGGAAGTGCGGCTTGTCGATCACGACGAGGTCGTCGTCGACGTGCAGGATCTCCTCGTGGAACGGAATCGGGTCCTCCGCCGGCAGATCGCGGTAGTACCAGACGAATTGGTGAGCGCCCAGCGCCGTGCCGCGACCGATCGGACGGCCGTCGGTGCCCACGATCTCCCCGTCGTCGAACCGCCGATACACGTCGGCGGAGTCCAGGTGGTCGAACCTCGCGACGACGTACTCGGCGATCGTCGCCCACTGCCCGGACGACGGGACGCGCAGTCGCGTCGCCCCGACCCCGTCCTTGACGGGCAGTGGTGAGGGCATCGGCACGTCCGTCATCATCCCACCGGTGACCGGCGCGGGCCCCGTCGCGTCGTTTCACGGTGACGTCCGCGACGGCGCCGTCCACGTCGAACCGGCCGACCGCCGACGCTGGGTAGGCTGCGTCCGTGACGTTGCGAGGACCCCGGCTGCCCACCACCCGACTCACTCGGATACTGCTCATCGCCGCGATGATCGCGATGCCGATGGTGTCGGGATTTGCGGCGCCGGCCGTCGCGTCGGCCCCCGGGGCGGGGGTCACGGCTCCCGCTGCGCCGGAACCTCGCCCCGTCAGCGAGCGCTACGCGGCCACCGGAATTCACGCCGTCACAGCGGTTGCGGTGCCTGGATACCAGGTGTTCCACCCCGCCGACATCGCCGTCAGCCCCGACCGGCATCCGGTGGTCACCTTCGGAAACGGAAGCTACGCGACGTACGTGCAGTACGAGGAACTGCTGCGCCACCTGGCGTCCTGGGGTTTCGTCGTCGTCGTCGCCGACAGCAGCGTCACCGGCGACGGGACCGAGATCCTGGCCGCAGCGCGCTACATCCTGGCGCAGAACGACAACCCGGAGAGCGTCTTTCACGATCGCATCGACGTCGCGCACGTCGCCGCCGTCGGACATTCGCAGGGCGCCGGGGGATCGATCAATGCCAGCACCGCCTCTGGTGGGCTCATCACCTCCACCGCCGTGCTCGACCTGCCCGATCCGTGGTGGGCCAGTAGGCCCGTGGATGTGTTCGACGTGACCCGGCTGACGGGTCCGGTGTTCTATCTGACCGGGTCCGACGATCCGGTCTCGACGGCGATACCGCAGGCCGCGTTCCACGCGGTGAGCCCGGGGCCCGCGGCCCGCGGCCGCCTGCTCGGAGTGGGGCACAACTGGCCGAGCGACGGAGGCGGATTCCGCGGGTACCTCACCGCGTGGCTGCGCTTCACCCTCACCGGCGACGCCGACGCAGCGCGAGCCTTCGTCGGCCCGGCACCGGAACTGCTGGCCGACCCCCGGTGGGACGGAACTGCGGTCAAGGGGTGGTGAGTCCGGTGCGACGCTAGCCGTGGCGCGCCACGTCCTCACACAGGATGCCGGGCCAGCGGGCGAGATCGGCCGGCGTGTGCGCGACCTCCAGCGTGGCCCGGGGCAGGAGGTTCACCAGCGACTCGGCGGTGGACACCGGGTGACCGGGGTCGTCAGTCCAGGCGAGAATCGTGGTCGGCACGTCGATCTTCGCGACATCGTCGGGGTCGGGCAGGTCACTCAGCGCGGCCCCGCGGAACAGTGACGGAAGCAGACGCTCGTCGACGTCCGGCCCGGTCTCGGGCGTCCCGACCGTCGCGGGTGGGCGGGGCACGGCGAGGTCGGCCGCGAGGAACGCGTCGAGTCCCCGCTCCTCGATCATCGCGGCGTTGTGCCGGTAGACGTCGGCCTTGGCGGCGCGGGTGCCCCAGGCGGTCGCCGGCACCAACAGGGTGAGTCCGCTGAACCGGCCCGGATCGCGCACCGCCGCGTGCAGCAGCGTCCCCGTGCCCATCGACGGGCCGACGCCGTGCACCCGTTCGCCGGGGAACCAGTGGTCGAGCAGCCTCAGCAGGTCGTCGGCCAGAACCGTCCAGCGGTAGTCCTCGGGGACCGCGCGCCCGGTTGAGCGGCCGTGCCCGCGTGCGTCGTACCGCAGCAGTCGGGTGCCGCTGAGACCGCGGCCGAGGTCGAGCTCCATCAGGCGGTCGCGATGGCGGCTGGAGGTGAGGCCGTGGAGTTGGACGACCGGGTGGCCGCCCTCGTCGCTCAGCTCCACGTCGAGCTCGGCTCCCGGAACGCTGAAGGTCGGCATGGCAGCTCCTGGATCGCGGGGACGGCGGCCGCTCGGGAAAGCGCCTAGGCTACCCGCCATGCGGTTGACCAACGTCGCGCACCTGCGCCTGCCGTTCGGCCGACTACTGGGCTACGACGTGACAGTGGGCCCGCTCGGCCGACCGCTGCCCGTGTCCTTCGACCAGCGACGCCACGTCGGTGCAGGAGACCGGGCCGGGTCCTGGATGGCGTTGTCCTTCAAGCTCTCCCAGCCCGTGCCGCCCGACGAGCTCGCCGCCGCGTGGCTGGCGGTGATCGCGCGGCACGGCACATTGCGGTCGGTGTTCGTTCCCGGCGACGACGGCGAGCCGCGCCTGCACGAGGTCGAGATCCTCCCCGGCGACTGGGCCCTGCACCCGATCGCCCCCGGGCAGGCCGTCAACGATGCGCTCCGCGACGTGCTCGACCGCGCGTGTTCGCCGTACAGTCGTCCGTCGCACCGGCTGTGCGTGCTCGAAACCGCGGTGGGGCCGACGGTGGTGGTCGCCGCCGACCACGCGCACGTCGACATGTGGTCGATGCTGGTGATCGCACGCGACCTGCTCGCCGCGCTGGCCGTGGTGCGTGACGGTCGCACGGCGTCGTTGCCGCCCGCGCCCGCCTTCGCCGAGCACACCCGCGCGCTGCAGGACCGCCCGTCCGCACCCGCCGACGTGCGCCGCCGCTGGGCCGAGGTGCTCGCGGCGAGCGGCGAGGTGATGCCACGGTTCCCGCTGCCGCTGGGCCCCGCGACGTTGCAGCAGGAGCGGGTGGAGGTGCGTGACGTGCTCGACGTCGACGACAGCGCCGCCTTCTCGGCGCAGGCCCGCGACGACGGGGTCTCGACCCTGGCGCTGGTGGTGGCGGCGATGACCGAGGTGACCCGCGCGCTGGCCGGAACCCCACTGCGGGCGGTGTTTCCGGTGCACAGCCGGTACGACTCCACCTGGCACGACTCCGTCGGCTGGTTCATCACCAACTCGGTGCTGGAATCGGCCGACCCCGATCCCCGCGCCAGCGCGGAGGCGGTCAAGGAAGCCGTCCGGATGGGGTCCTGGCCACTGGAGGACGTACTCCGTCCGTGGGGCGGGATGCCCGAGGCGCCAGGGATGTTCGCGATCTCCTGGCTGGACCTGCGTCGGCTGCCGGTCCGCGTCGATGCGGCCGGTCTGGAGGCACAGTACGTCGGCGCGACGATCCGGACCGACGGCGTGATGCTCTGGTTCATCCTCGACGAGTCCGGGCTGCACCTGCGCTGTCGCTACCCCGACACCCCCGAGGCCCGACGGCATGTCGGCACCTGGCTGGACACCCTCATCTCCCACGTGCAGTCGCGGGCATCGGTCGGGGGACGGCTCCGCCTCGGCGACAGGACCTTTCGGGTGCAGCGTGCGGGCCGTGCCGACGTGCCGGCGCTGGTCGCCCTGCTGTCCGACGACGAGATCGGCTGCACCCGCGAGGGTGCCGAGATGGCACGGTACGAGGAGGCGTACGACGCCGTCGCCCGGGACCCGTCGCACTACCTGGCCGTGGTCCGCGACGAGGACGACCGGATCGTCGGCACCATGCAGCTCACCGTCATTCCGGGGTTGTCCCGCGGCGGCACCACTCGCCTTCAGATCGAGGGAGTGCGGGTGGCGGCCGCCGAACGGTCCCACGGTGTCGGCACCGCAATGCTCGAGTGGGCGCACGAGCATGGTCGGCATCGCGGCGCGACACTCGCACAGGTCACCACCGACCGGAGCCGCGAGCGAGCGCATGCGTTCTACGCACGGTTGGGATACGGCAACAGTCACGTCGGGCTCAAGCGGGCACTCTGAGACCCGCACACGAACGGGCGGTTTCCGGGACGAACGTCGAGTGCGTATCCCGGAAACCGCCCGTTCGTGGGTGTGCTGTGGTGCAAGCGTCAGTGGACGGCGCCCGCGCCTACATGGACCCTGGACGATCGCTCACTCGCAGGCGACCCCGTCACCGTCGCGGTCCAGCTTCCGGCTGTACCCCGGTTGCCCGGCGTAGATCGGCGCCGCACCCGCGGCTCGGACCGCGCTGCAACTTGCATACGAGACGGTGGCGCTGGGCGCGGGAAGGGCGGCCGCCGGTGCCGGTGCCGGTGGGGCAACGAACGGAACCGGAGCCGCTGCGGGCGCGGGTGCGGATCGTGGGGCGGGGGCCGGCGGGACCGTCGTGACCGCCTGTCGGTGCTCGGTGGGATCCGCGGCGGGGACGACGCGCGCCGGTGCCGCACCGCAATCCCCGAGCACGCGCGCCATCGCATCCCGTTCCGCCGCGGTGACCCACAGGTTGTAGGCCGCCTTCACCTCGATCTGCCGGGACACGTACGTGCACCGGTACTCCTTGTTCGGCGGCAGCCACGTCGCGGCGTCGCCATCACCCTTGCGCTGGTTGGTCGGACCGTCGACGGCCTGCAGGTTCCGGGGATCGTTCGCGAAGTTGCGCCGCGTCTGCTCGTCGAGTTGCTGCGAGCCCTTCTGCCACGAATCCGACAGTGCCACCACGTGATCGATCTCCACAGCCCTCGACGTCCCGGACCCCCGGGTGAATGCGACGGTGGTACCGGTGTAGCTGTCGGCGAGGGTGCCGGTCAGGACGGTGCAGCCGTTGGAGCCGGGTTTCAGGGTGACGTCGGCCAGGTCGCGTCGGAGGATGTCGTTGCGGGTGTCGCAACCGTTGTGGCCACCCGCGACGGTCACGTCGTCAGACCATGCCTGCCCGAACAGCGCACGGTCGTAGCCGGTTTTCGGAGCGCGACCCTTGACCGGCAGCGTGTCCAGCTGAGCGAGTGCGGTGTTCGCGGCACCGGTTCCGTTGACGGACAACGCGACCGCGGCTGCGGGCTCGGGGACGGCGGCGCCCGTCGGAGTCGTCGTTGTTGTCGACGGCGTCCGGGACGACGTGGTCGACAACGCGGAGGTGGCGACTGCCTCGGTCGTCGTGGGTTGAGTCGACGTTGCCGGGCCACCGCATCCCGCGATTCCGACGACCGCCAACAGGCCCGCGGCGCCGACGATCCACGCGGTGTCCCTGCGAAGGGGCCGTGCGCCGCTGTCGGGGGCGGTGGGGCTGGAGAACACGGGCGGATCCTTCACGAGTGCGGTGATGCGCGCCGGTCTCGGCGCGATCGTCATCCTCATCCATACCAGGCATACCGGACCGCTCGGGGGCGACCGGCGCCGGGTTCATCCGTTCGACGGGCAGGTCTGCTGTGTGCGGGCTGTCGAGCCGCGGCTTAGGGTCGATGCCATGACCCGACCCGACATCGGTATGGACTACACCGTGCTGGACTGCCCCGATCCGGGCGCGTTGGCAGGCTTCTACGGCGCGGTGCTCGGCTGGCAGGTCGTGCAGTCGGACGACGACTGGGTGGTCCTGCAGGGTCCGGGGGCGCTCCGGCTGGCGTTCCAGCTCGCCCCCGATTTCGTCCCCGTCGACTGGCCGGCGCAGGGCGTGCGGGTGCACCTGGACCTGGTGACCGACGACATGAATGCCTCCGGGCGGTGGGTCACCGGGCTGGGTGCCGAGCTCGTCGAGGGACCGGCCGAGCATCCGGGATTCACGGTGTTCCGGGATCCGGCCGGGCACTACTTCTGCCTGTGCGTTCGAGATTGAGTGGCAGCGATCATCCGGCCTTCGCCAGGAGCGCGTCGAGCGCCCGATAGCTGGCGTTCATGCCCTCTTCCATGCCGGACTCCAGCATGCCGTCGCGGTCGGCGGCGGTGAGGAACTGGCTGTCGATGACGACCCGGGTGCGGCCGTCGCCCAGATCCACGAACTCGACGCTGTCGATGCACACGTGCGCGGGCATACCGTCCCACTCGAAGGAGTAGACCAGCCGCTCCTTCGGGGTGATCTCGCGGAACCGTCCCTCGAAGCCGTCGGTGCCGCCCTCGTGGTGCTCGACGAACCGCCAGTGGCCGCCGCGCTCGAATTCCCAGCGCTCGATGTCGAGCTGGTTGCCACGACCCCACCACTGGGCGAGCTGTTCGGGTTCGGTGTACGCGGCCCAGACCCGGTCGCGGGTGGCGCCGAAGACGCGTTCGACGTGAATGTCCCGCTCGCCCGGGGCGGACACGGTTGCGGCTGCGGGGGTGTGTTGCGTGGTCATCGTTACTCCTCCGTGCGGTTGAGGAACTGTCCGAGACGGTCCATGCGGCCCTCGATCTCGAGCTGGTGGCCCCGGATCCAGGCGGCTTCGCGGTCGAGCGGGTTCGTGCCGAGCCGGCAGTGACGCACCCGCCCGTGCTTCTCTGTCTCGATCATCCCGGCCTGTTCGAGGAGCCTGAGGTGTTTCGTGATGCCGGTGAGGGTCATCTCGAAGCGCTCCGCCAACTCGCTGACGGTGGCGTCCGCCCGGCCGAGGTGTTCGAGGATCCCGCGCCGGGTGGGGTCCGCGAGCGCAGCGAACGTGATGTCGAGGCGTGAATACTGAACCATCTAGTTCAGTATTCGTCGCGGACTCCGCGCTGTCAAGGGCGGGCCCGAGCGACTGCCACGTGTCTGCCCTTGGCAGACGAATCGATTCGGGCCCGCGTCGGGTGGTTACAACGAGAGGCATGATCGAGAAATCGCCCCTGGACTACCGCGACCAACTGACCGACCGACTCTTCCGCCAGCGCACCCTGCTGCTCACCGGGGAGGTGAACGACGAGATGGCCGAGCGGGTGTGTGCCGAGTTGGTGCTGCTCGCCGCCGCCGACGCCGACCGGGACGTCGTGCTGTACATCAACTCGCCCGGCGGGTCCGTGCTGGCCGGCCTGGCCATCTACGACACCATGAAACTGATCCCCAACGACGTGGTGACCGTGGCCCTCGGATTCGCCGCGAGCATGGGGCAGGTGCTGCTCGCGTCGGGCACCCACGGCAAGCGGATCAGCCTGGCGCACAGCCGGATCATGATGCACCAGCCGTCCGCGGGCATCGGCGGCACGGCGATGGACATCGCCATCCAGGCCGACAATTGGGAGTACATGAAGCGACAGTCGGAGGAGATCCTCGCGGCCGAGACCGGGCGCCCGGTCGAGGAGATCGCCGCCGACAGCGACCGGGACCGCTGGTTCACGCCGGAGCAGGCCCGCGACTACGGGATCGTCGACGAGGTCGTCGATTCCTTCGCGCAGATCGCGCCGTTCGCGACCACCCGACGGATGGGGCTGTAGCGATGTCCCAGTACACGATTCCCAACGTCATCGAACGGACCCCCGCGGGCGAGCGGTCCTTCGACGTGTTCAGCCGCCTCCTCAACGAGCGAATCATCTTCCTGGGCAACGAGATCGACGACGGCGTCGCGAACGTGGTGATGGCGCAGCTGCTGCACCTCGAGGCGGAGGCGCCGGACCGCGAGATCGGGCTGTACATCAACTCGCCGGGCGGATCGACCACCGCGATGCTCGCCGTCTACGACACCATGCAGTTCCTGCGACCGAAGGTCGCGACGTACTGCATGGGTCAGGCCGCGTCCGCGGCGGCGGTCCTGCTCGCCGCCGGCGCGCCCGGCAAGCGGTACGTGCTCGCGCACTCCCGGGTGCTGCTGCACCAGCCCTCGACGCAGGGGCAGGGCTCGATCTCCGACCTCGCGCTGCAGGCCGCGGAGGTACTGAGGATTCGGTCGCAGACCGAGGAGATCCTCAGCGCCCACACCGGTCAGGACGTGGCCCGGCTGCGCCGGGACACCGACCGGGACCGGATCTTCACCGCTCGGGAGGCCCTCGACTACGGCCTGGCCGACCAGGTGATCGTCACCCGCGACGTCGGGTGAGTGTGCCTACGCGGCCAGCAGTTGCATGCCCGGCGGGCCGGCGGGTGCACCCGTCGCGACTCGCCGCGTGACCGACAGTCGCCGGACGCCACGAGCGAGCAGGTGCTCGAGCGGCAACCCGAGCGCGCCGCACACCGAGTGCAGCATCTCCGAGGACGGCTCCTTGCGACCGCGCTCGACCTCGGACAGGTACTGCTTGGACATGCCGACCGCCCGCGCGACCTCGGCGAGGGTGCGGTCCTGGTCCCGGCGCTCGTCGCGCAGGATCTCGCCGTAGACCGCGCGCAACAGCGGCGCGGGGGAGTCTGCGCGGTCGGGGCCGCGCTGGTCGCGACGCCGGGTGGCGAGGTCGACGACGACGGGGCGGTCCGCTGCTGCCATGTCCCGAGTCTGGCACCGCTGCGCGGTCGGACGCGTCGCTGTTCACGCAGAGCGGACGCCCCGCGCGTCCGGTCAGACCAGGTACGGCACCAGTGCCTTGCGGTCGGTGGGGTAGTCGGTGAACTTCTCCCGGTACCACTGGTGCGTGGCGAAGGCGCGGGGAATCAGGTTGCCGGCGGTGATGAGGAGGATGACCACACCGGGCAGCGCCCAGGTCAGCAGCGCGAATCCGGACCACGCGATCAACTCGCCGAGGTAGGCGGGGCTGGTGACGAACCGGAAGCCGCCGCCGAACGGAATCCGGTACTCGGCGGCGCCCGGGTTGTTCTTGTCGCGCAGGTTCCGCACGATCGACTCCGAGCTGATCAGCAGCCCGAAACCGCACAGGTAGACGACCAGGCCGACGAGGAACCGGGGATCGGTCAGCCATTCGGTGCCGTACTGGCCGAAGTAGTCCTGGCTGAACAGTGCGCCGTTGAGGTACCCGTGCATTGAGGTGACCAGCATGCCCATCACGATCACCGAGATGTTGAAGGTGCTGCGCTTGCCGGGAACCTGCCGGATCGCGAGCGGGAAGAACCAGCCACGATTCGCGTAGTGCAGCAGCCAGATCGCCGCGAGGACGAGCGACGTCGGCTCGAACCGGTTCGGTCCGGTCAGGTAGACGACGAGGAACACCACCGTCGCCGGGATCTCCATCAGCCACCACCCGAGCTTCGGGTTGAGGTTGAACCCGAGGTTCGTGGAGGAGAAGCGTCCGTACGAACTCTGGGCGAAGAAGCTGCCGACGATCACGAACGCGGCGAATGCGAAGGCGAGGGTCAGGACGGTGTCGTAGACGGTGTTTCCGGTGTACCAGTGCATCGAGGTCCTTCGGTGTGCGTGTGCGGGTTGCACCGATGGGCGCCTACGCCGCGAGCGCACTGTCGGGCAACCATCATTTCTATAACGTGTTCTATCACGTGTCTTTCGAGGTAGAGGTAGTAATCGGTCGAGAATTTGATACAAGTTCGGATTGCTCGACCGACATCCAACTGGAGGGCTGTTGCCGGGGGCTCGCCGCCGCCCGGCCTCGTCCGTGGTCCCGCGCGGACGCTCCTCGTCCCGGTTAGGGTCGGACGCATGGACACCGACGCATTCCTCGTCGAACGTTCGACCGGTCGTCGCTGCGAGCCCGGACACCGTGCACGCGCTGATCGACGACCTCGATCGATGGCCCGCTGAGGCACTCGTGTGAGCGAGCCCGACCGGGTACTGCCGCTCTTCGCGACCAACCCGGTCGCGGGGGCGGTACTGGCGGCGGCGTTCGCGGCATGGGTGGTCTCCGAGTACCGGATCGGTCGGACCCGGCCGACTCAGTCGCGGCCGGGAGACCTCAGCGGTGCGGCCGTGGGCCTCGGCCTCCTCGTCGCGTACTTCGGCGGACTCGCGGTGAGCGTGCTGGCGACGGCGACGGTGATCGTCGAGGGGCAGTGGTGGTGGTTCGCCGCCGGCCTGGTGGTCGCGGCGTCGGGGCAGGGATTACGGCTGCGCGCGGTGCGCGAACTCGGGTCGTCGTTCACCTTCCGGGTCCAGACGGTCCCCGGGCAGGCGGTCGTCGACACCGGCCCGTACCGGCGGATCCGGCATCCGTCCTACACCGGCGCACTCATCTGCGCGCTCGGGTTCACCATCGCCTACACCAACTGGCTGGCCCCGCTCGCGGTGCTCGGATTGGCGCTCGCCTACGTGGTGCGGATCCCACACGAGGAGCGCGTCCTGGCCGCCGAGATCGGCGAACCGTACCGCCGGTACATGGCTCGCACCAGACGGTTGATTCCGTTCGTGTTCTAGTCGCCGTACCGGTTCCTCAGGCCATCTCGGGCACGTGCAGGTGCGCGATCGCGAGCTCGAATTCGCACACCTCGAGCACCTCGGCGCCCATCTCCCTGACCCCGTTGGTTCGGAGGGTCTCGGCCGCGTCCCGGTTCCGGTTCATGGCATCGACGCTGTCGAACGTCACCGAGGACACCGCCCGGCCTGCGGCGTGATCGACCATCAGGCTGGCACTGCAGAAGCCCTCGAGCTCCTGCATCGACGGCACCGAGACGAGCTTGTAGACGTCGACGGCTCGGGTCATCCGGCCCGGCTCGACCTTGAGCCACGCCGCCCGCACGCAGGCGCCGCGCTGGGAGCGATGGTCGCGGTGCAGGACCGCGATGTCCCACCGCTCGACGGTGGCGGTGCCGTGGAACATCTCCGCGGCGCGGTCGCGGATCTCCCGGACGGGTCCCTCGCTGCCGCGCAGGGCGTCCTCGTCCATCCACGAACTGGTGGCGATGCAGCGTCCGGTGTCGCGGTCGACCAGCAGCGAGAGCCCCGCGCAGCCCTCGAGGTCGGCGAGGGCGGGCATGACGGTGTCACGGATGTGCTTGATTCCGGCGTCGATGTGGGACGGGTGGGCCTGGATAGTGGTAGAGCGCGCGTACACGATCCACCCCTTTCTGCTCGAGGCGGCGCCCCGGCGGCGCCACCGGTCAACCCCACTTCTCACCCTCCTCCCACCGGCCGGGCATAGCAATGGCCGGTCCGGGCGACGCTAAAATCCCGACGACGTGTCCGGTAGCGGGTGCTGCTGTCGAAAGGGAAATGAATTGAACGCGCACATCGGAGAACAGGACGCACCGCGTCGTGAGCAGCTGGAGTTCCAGGCGGAGACCCGCCAGCTGCTGGACCTGATGATCCACTCGGTCTACTCGAACAAGGACTCCTTCCTGCGGGAGCTGCTCTCCAACGCCTCGGACGCGCTCGACAAGCTGCGGCTCGAGGCCTACCGCGACAAGGACCTCGCGGTGGACACCTCGGACCTGCACATCGAGATCGAGGCCGACCAGGACGCCCGCACCCTCACCATCCGTGACAACGGCATCGGCATGTCACGCGCGGAGGTCGTCGACCTGATCGGCACGCTCGCCAGGTCGGGCACGGCAGAGCTGCGTCGAAAGCTGAAGGAGGCCAAGGACTCCGCGGCCTCGGAGGAGCTGATCGGCCAGTTCGGCATCGGTTTCTACTCGACCTTCATGGTGGCCGACAAGGTCACCCTGCTGACCCGTCGCGCGGGTGAGGAAGAGGCCACCCGTTGGGAGTCCAGCGGTGAGGCGACCTACACGATCGAGGCGGTCGAGGGCGCCCCGCAGGGCAGCTCGGTGACCCTGCACCTCAAGCCCGTCGACACCGACGACCACCTGCACGACTACACGTCCGCGCACAAGATCCGGGAACTGGTCAAGCGGTACTCCGACTTCATCGCCTGGCCGATCCGGATGGACGTCGAGCGGCGCACGCCGGCGACCGAGGAGGGCGGCGCCGAGCAGGTCACCGTCGAATCCGAGACGATCAACTCGATGAAGGCCCTGTGGGCGCGCTCGCGCGACGAGGTCTCCGACGAGGAGTACGCGGAGTTCTACCGGCACATCGCGCACGCCTGGGACGACCCGCTCGAGACCATCCCGATGAAGGCCGAGGGCACCTTCGAGTACCAGGCGCTGCTGTTCATCCCGTCGCACGCACCGTTCGACCTGTTCATGCGGGACGGCAAGGCCGGCGTCCAGCTCTACGTCAAGCGCGTCTTCATCATGGACGACTGCGACCAGCTGATGCCCGAGTACCTGCGCTTCGTCAAGGGTGTCGTCGACGCACAGGACCTCTCGCTCAACGTCTCTCGGGAGATCCTGCAGCAGGACCGGCAGATCCGCGCGATCCGGCGGCGGCTCACCAAGAAGGTCCTCGCCACCGTCAAGGACATCCAGGCCGACCGCACCGACGACTACCGCACCCTGTGGTCGGAGTTCGGGCGGGCACTGAAGGAGGGCCTGGTCTCCGACGCCGACAACCGCGACACACTGCTCGAGATCTCCTCGTTCGCATCCACTCACAGCGACGACGAGCTGACCACCCTCGCCGACTACGTGGGCCGGATGAAGGACGGTCAGGAGCAGATCTACTACGCGACGGGCGACTCGCGTCAGTTGCTCGAGCACTCCCCGCACCTGGAGGCCTTCAAGGCGAAGGGGCTCGAGGTGCTGCTGCTCACCGACCCGGTCGACGAGGTGTGGACGTCGCAGGTTCCCGAGTTCGCCGGCAAGTCGTTCCAGTCGGTCGCCAAGGGTGAGGTCGACCTCGACACCGAGGACGACAAGAAGGCGAACGAACTCGAGCGCGAGGAGCGGGAGAAGGACTTCGCCGACCTGCTCGGCTGGATGACCGAGACCCTGAACGACAAGGTCAAGCAGGTGCGGCTGTCGAGCCGGTTGACCACCTCTCCGGCGTGCATCGTCGGCGACGACTTCAGCATGTCGCCCGCCCTCGAACGCATGTACCGGGCGTCCGGACAGCCGGTGCCGCAGACCAAGCGCATCCTCGAGCTCAATCCCGACCACCCGCTCGTCGCGGCGCTGCGGACGGCACACGCCGACCGGCCCGACGACACCGCGCCCGCCGAGACCGCGGAGCTGCTCTACGGCATGGCGTTGCTCGCCGAGGGCGGTGAACTCGACGACCCGGTCCGCTTCACCGGGCTGCTCGCGAACCGGTTGGCTGCCACAGTCTGACGGCATCGGTCTCGGCGCCGGCCGTCCCTTTCGGGGCGGCCGGCGCTGTTGTATCGTCTGCCGGTGCCGTTCTCGGATGGGGTCTCGGGTCGTGGGACACGGATGTCGACCCCAGATGCGCAGTCGTACTGGATCTCTCGCAAGATCCCTACCGACCAGTTCCTGCTCTACTGTTTCGCCGACCCGACGGACGGACTGGACGAGATCCGGACCGCGCTGCTCGAACGTGCGGCGCTGATTCCGGATCTGCGGATCAAGGTCGGCGAGATCCCACTGCGGGCCGACTATCCGTACTGGGTGCCGATGTCCGTCGAGGACAGTCACGTCCGCCTGCACGGGTCGGGCCCGCGGTCATGGGAGAGCTGCCTCGACGCCGTCGCCGCGTTGCTCACCGCTCGACTGGACCCGTCCGAATCACCCTGGCGGCTGCATCTTTTCGGGCCGGTGGACGGCGCGCCCCGCTGCGACGACGGTCCGGCGGTGGTCGCCGTCCTGCAGGTCGCGCACGCACTGGCCGACGGCACCCGCGCGTCGCAGACCGCGCGTGCACTCTTCTCCGAGGCGGCGCCTGCCCCCGCCCCGGAGCGGCCGTGGCGGCCCGCCCTCGCCCTGACCGCCGCCGCCGCACGGCTGCCGGTCCAGGTGGTCGAGATGGTCCGGCGCGCCGGGCCGGCACATCGCATGCACCGGCAACTCGAACGCGACACCGAGGCCGGCCTCGTGCCTGCGAAGCCGCCGAGCCTGCCCAAGCTGTCGACCAACTCCAGACCGAACGAGTACCGGTCGATCCGGACCGTGGTCGTCGACGCCGACGACCTGCGCGGGGTGGGGACGAGCGTCACCGTCGGTGCGCTGACGGCGATCTCGCTGGCCCTGACGCGGTATCTCGGTCTGCACGGGATCCCCGTCGAGGGCCTGGCCGCCGAGGTGACCGTCGCCAAGGCCGGACCGGCACTGGCGCGCAACCACTTCCGCAATCTCGCCGTCGACCTGTTCCCCGACGCCGAGGACCCGTGCGAACGCGCCGCGATGATTGCCGAGTCATTGCGGACTCGGCGTTTGCGCGGCGACCACCCGGCGGGACCGGCCGAGGACCGCGCGATGGCCGCCATTCCCGCCGTGCTGCTGCGCCGCGGTGTCGAGCAGTTCGACTTCACCGCGGTCCCCGATGCGGTCACCGGACACACCGTCGTCTCGAGTGTCGCCCGCGGGGCCGCGGACCTGACACTCGGCGGCGCACAGGTGCGGTTCACCGCGGGCTTCCCTGCTCTGTCCCAGTTCATGGGGTTGACGCACGGGGTGCACGGTATCGGCGACACGGTGACGCTCAGCATCGTGACCAGTCCGTCGGTGATAACCGATGTGGGCACCTACGAGCAGTTGCTGCGTGACGCGGTGGCCGAGGTCAGGGAGGGATCGGCTGTCGGTCGACTGGCTGAATGATGCGAGACCGGTGGCAAACCTGTCGCAACACCTATACGCTGTGGCCGTCACCGGGACGAAACCGGCGGCGACGCAGCAATCGAACGGAGTCACGACATGTCGACCTACATTTACGACGCCCTGGTTCCCTACGTCGGGGCGGCCACCGCCACGGACCTGGCGAGCCTGCTCGCCGTCGGACCGTAGACCGTTCGGTAGCCGACACGAACTGACGAGAAGGCCCGGCGGAGCAAATGCTCCGCCGGGCCTTCTCGTGTCCGCACCTTGGCGGCATGTCGCGGAAGTGGTGTCACGCGTCCGAGGGGGCGAGGTCGATGCCGAAACCGGAGATGGTCTCCGGATCGGCCACCACGTCGAGTCCGACGATCCGGTCCCCGACGATCGTGAACGCGTACACCGAGCGGGGCGTGCCGTCCGGCGCCCAGACCGCACCGGGCCGGCCGTCGACCAAGACCGGCCGGGCGTGCGTCGCGCGTCCACGGAACGCCTCTGCCACTGCGCCGGCACCGTGCATCTCCGCGGCCAGCGAGGGCGCGCCGAACGCCAGCGCCGCGGTCGCGCCGGCCACCGCGACGTCGTCGGCACGCAGCACCACGTCGGGGTCGAGCACCGCGAGCAGGTCCTCGAACCGGCCCTCGCGCGCGGCGACGAGGAACGCGTCGACCACCCGGCGCCGGCTGCGCCGGTCGTGGCCGGGGGCGGGTGCATCCTGCAGTCGACGGCGGGCGCGGCTGGCCAACTGCCGGGTGGCTGCGGGGGAGCGGTCGACGATCGGCGCGATCTCCTCGAACGGCACAGCGAACATGTCGTGCAGCACGAAGGTCAGCCGTTCCGCCGGGGTGAGGGTGTCGAGCACCACCATCATCGCGATGCCGACCGAGTCGGCGAGCACCGCCTGGTCTTCGGGAGCCGACTCGTGTCGGGGCTCGGGCAGGTCCGAGTGTCCCGGTTCGTCCAGCGGAATCTCGTGACGGGACCCGCGTGAGCGCAGCATGTCCAGGCACACCCGGCTCAGCACGGTGGTGAGCCAGCCCCCGAGGTTGTTCACCGCTTCGGTGTCCGACCGGCTCAGGCGCAGCCACGTCTCCTGCACCGCGTCCTCGGCTTCGGCGGTCGAACCGAGCATGCGATACCCCACCGCTCGAAGGTGCTCGCGATGCTCCTCGAAACTGCGCGCCAGAAATTCGTCGCTCACCGCTGTCACATTCTCCTCGTCCGATTCGTCAACAAGACAACGAAGACCGAACATCCCACACAACAAGGAGCAGACGATGAAGGCACGCATGAACAATCCGGCCATGGTTCTCCCCGGCGCGGTGGCAGCGCTGCAGGCGGTGGGCGCGACGACCGAGGGCACCGGCCTGCCCGCGAGCATTGTGCACCTGGTGCACATCCGTGCCAGCCAGGTCAACGGCTGCAGCGTCTGCCTCGAGATGCATTCGAAGGAGGCCCTGCGCGACGGCGACAGTGTGGACCGGCTGCTCGCGGTCGCCGCGTGGCGGGAGTCGCCGCACTTCAGCGATGCCGAACGCGCCGCACTTGCGCTGACCGAGGCGGTGACGCGGATCGCGGATCGGCCGGATGCGGTGCCGGACGACGTGTGGGACGACGCGGCCGACAACTTCGACGAGAAGCAGCTGGCGGCGTTGATCCTCCAGATCGGGCTGATCAACGTGTGGAACCGGCTCAACGCCACCGTTCGTCAGCCCGCCGGTCAGTCCTGGTGACGATGCGACAGTGACAACGCGACGAGGGCCCGGCGGGTGAATCCCGCCGGGCCCTCGTCAGTCGTTCTGTGTGCGAGCCGTTTACAGGCCCGGACGCTTGCCGACCGTCAGCGTGACCTCGCCGGTGTGGGCGAAGAAGTCGTTGCCCTTGTCGTCGACGACGATGAACGCCGGGAAGTCCTCGACGTCGATCTTCCAGACAGCCTCCATGCCGAGCTCTTCGTACTCGACGACCTCGACGTTCTTGATGCAGTCCAGGGCCAGCCGGGCGGCGGGGCCGCCGATCGAGCCGAGGTAGAACCCGCCATGGGCATTGCACGCGTCGGTGACCTGCTTGGACCGGTTGCCCTTGGCCAGCATCACCATCGATCCGCCCGCGGCCTGGAACTGCTCGACGTACGAATCCATGCGACCGGCCGTGGTCGGGCCGAACGAACCCGACGCCATGCCCTCCGGGGTCTTTGCCGGTCCGGCGTAGTACACCGGGTGATCCTTGAGGTACTGCGGCATCTCCTCGCCGGCGTCGAGACGTTCCTTGATCTTCGCGTGTGCGATGTCGCGGGCCACGACCAGCGGACCGGTCAGCGACAGCCGGGTCTTGACCGGGTGCTTCGACAGCTCGGCGAGGATCTCCGGCATCGGCTTTGTGAGGTCGATCTTCACCGCGGCGCCCTTGCCGGTGCCCGAGACGCCCGACGTTTCGGCGTCGAGCTCGGTGTCGGTGACCTCGGGCAGGAACTGCCCCGGGTTGAACTCGAGCTGCTCGAGGAACACGCCCTCCGGGGTGATCTTCGCCTTGGCCTGGCGGTCCGCCGAGCACGAGACGGCGATCGCGACGGGAAGCGAGGCGCCGTGGCGGGGGAGCCGGACGACCCGGACGTCGTGGCAGAAGTACTTGCCGCCGAACTGCGCGCCGATGCCGATCTTCTGCGTCAGCTCGAAGACCTTCTTCTCGAGGTCGTGGTCGCGGAAGCCGCGGCCGGTCATCGCACCCTCGGTGGGCAGCTCGTCCAGGTAGTGCGCGGACGCGTACTTCGCGGTCTTGAGCGCGAACTCGGCGGAGGTGCCGCCGACGACGATCGCCAGGTGGTACGGCGGGCACGCCGCGGTGCCGAGTGAGCGGATCTTGGCCTCGAGGAACTGCATCATCGAGTCCGGGTTCAGGATCGCCTTGGTCTCCTGGTACAGGTACGACTTGTTCGCCGACCCGCCGCCCTTGGCCATGAAGAGGAACTTGTAGGAGTTCTCGTGGCCCTTGTGGGTGTCCGCGTACAGCTCGATCTGCGCGGGCAGGTTGTTGCCCGTGTTCTTCTCGTCCCACATCGTGATCGGGGCGTTCTGCGAGTACCGCAGGTTCAGGCGCGTGTATGCGTCGTAGACGCCGCGAGCGATCGCCTCGTCGTCGTCACCCGGCGTCAGCACGTGCTGACCGCGCTTGCCCATCACGATCGCGGTGCCGGTGTCCTGGCACATGGGCAGCACACCCGCCGCGGAGATGTTCGCGTTCTTGAGCAGGTCCAGGGCGACGAACTTGTCGTTGTCGGACGCCTCCGGGTCGTCGAGAATGCTCGCGACCTGCTTGAGGTGGTCGGTGCGCAGGTAGTGGGAGATGTCGTGCAGCGCGGTCTCGGTGAGCAGCCGCAGCGCCTCCGGCTCGACTTGCAGGAAGGTTCGCCCGTCGGGTCCTTCGACGGTGGACACCCCCTCGGTGGTGAGCAGCCGGTACTCGGTGGGGTCGTCACCGATCGGCAGCAGGTCCTCGTAGAGGAAGTCGGCCATCGTCACATCTCCTGAACATGGGCGTGTGGAGTCCAGTTCAGGCTAAACGTGCGCATCCGCCGCGCCGAAGGCGGGGATCATACGGCCGCCGGTGCCGTCGTGGGGGCGGCTCGGTCAGGGACGCATCGCCGTAATGTGTTGTGACGACAGTCACAATGGCCGAATCGGCGGTCCGTACACTGGTCCGGGTGCAGCGAACAGGGGAGCAGGTGAGGCGGAGATGAGCGTCGAGACCGGATACGCGGACTCCGTCGTCGGATTCGACGAAAGCCCGGACACCCCGTCTTCGCGGCAGCGGCTGCACGCCTACCTCGACGTCGCCGTGGTCGTGGTCGTCCTCGTCGGCACCAACCTGATCGCCCACTTCACCAACGCGTGGGCGAGCATCGCGAGCGTGCCGATCGCGGCCGTCGTTCTGGTGGCCCTGACCAAACGTCGCGGCCTCGGCTGGGCGGAGCTCGGACTCTCACCGAGACACTGGCGCAAGGGCTCGCTGTACGCGCTCGGTGCGGTCGGGATCGTGGCCGCCGTGGTCGCCGTCGGGGTGGCCCTGCCGTTCACCCGGCAGTTCTTCATGGCCGACCGTTACGCCACCGTCACCGGCGCTCTGATCGCCTCGATGATCGTGATCCCGTTGCAGACCGTGATCCCGGAGGAGCTCGCGTTCCGCGGAGTGCTGCACGGCACGTTGGACCGAGCCTGGGGTGCGCGCGGCGTCTTCGCGGCCGGCTCGCTGCTGTTCGGGCTCTGGCACATCGCCTCGTCGCTCGGACTCACCACCGGCAACAAGGGACTGACCGGCGTCCTCGGCGGCGGCGTCGCCGGCCAGGTGCTCGGGATCGCAGGCGCCGTCGCGGCCACCGCCGTCGCGGGATTCGTGTTCACCTGGCTGCGTCGTCGCAGCGGCAGCCTGCTCGCGCCGATCGCGCTGCACTGGTCGCTCAACGGGATCGGCGCGCTCGCCGCCGCTCTCGTGTGGCACATGACACTGCGCTGAGCTCGAGATGACCGACACCGCGACCGCAGTCACGGTGTTCCACGCCGAGCCGGACCCGGCGGAGTTCGTCGCCTGGGCGGATCGGATGGGCGAGGCGGCAGGGCGCGCAACCGGATTCGTCGAGGCGCGCGTCGCGGCGGGGGAGATGCCGGAGCTCGACTGGGCGGTCTCGGTCACGTTTGACTCCGAGGCGAATCTGCAGCGGTGGCTGGACGATCCGGACCGCCGGCGCCTGCTGGCCGAGGGGGTGACCGCGGGCTGTCGCCGTGCGAGCTCGGACATGATCCTGGTTCCGGGGCACCTGCCGCCCGGCACCGCGGTCTTCGAGCACGCTGTCGCTCCCGGCCGAGAGTCGCGGTTCGTCGCGGCACAGGCGCGCCTGGCGTCGGTCATCGCCGAGTTCCCCGGGTTCGAGGGGTCGGCCGTACTCGGCCCGCGCGGCGCGGGGCGCTGGTTCTCGGTGCTCCGCTTCCGCACCGATCGCCAGCTCGCCGTGTGGATGGCGTCGAGTCGGCGCCACGAGGCGCTGCCGGAGTTGCGATCCGAACTGACCGAGGACTTCGCGGTGGTGGCCAGCAGCACCCCGTTCGGTTCGATCCTGCGGGTACAGGACGGCAGGGCCGCGGTCACGCCGCGATGGAAGACCGCGATGCTGGTCCTGCTCGTCCTGTATCCGACGGTGATGACGCTGTCGCGGTTTCTCACACCGCACTTCGTCGACTGGGGCGCGCCGCTGTGGTTGTCGACTTGGCTCGGCCAGATCGCCAGCGTCGCGTTGTTGACGTTCACGTTGATGCCCGCGGCAACCCGACGGTTCCGGCGTTGGCTCGACCCCGTCGACGGGGCGGGCGCGCGGGTCGGCATCGCCGGCGCCGCGGCGGTCCTGGTGCTCTACGCGGCGACGCTGACCCTGTTCGGGTCGGTGCGCTGGCTGCAGTTCTGGGACTACCCCCGCTGACGCCGGCGAGCGGTCAGCGCAGCACTTCCCGGTGCACGTTGGCGTACGGGATGTGGTCGTCCGCGCGACCCGCCTGCAGCTTGTGCACCCACTGCGGGTCCGCGAGCAGCGCCCGCCCGACCGCGACCATGTCGAACTCCCCGCCCTCGAACTGCGCCAGCAGACGGTCGATACCCACGGTGCCGGACGCTCCGTCGGCGGTGAACGCGGTGGTGAAAACCTTGTCGAGGCCGACCGACCCGACCGTGATGGTGGGCAGCCCGGTGAGCTTCTTCGTCCACCCTGCCAGGCCGAGGTCGGCGTCTGCGCCGGTCAGGTCGGTGAACGCCGGCTCCCAGTGCCTGCGGGTGGACGCGTGCAGCACGTCGACGCCGGCGGTGACCAGCGGTGCGAGCACCTGCTCCAGCTCGGCGGGTGAGTCGGCGAGGCGGGCGTCGTAGTGGTTCGACTTCCACTGCGAGTAGCGGTAGACGATGGCGAAGTCGTCGCCGACGGCCTCTCGGATCGCGGCGACCACCTCGGCGGGGAAGCGGGTGCGTGCGTGCAGCGAGCCGCCGTAGCCGTCGGTGCGAACGTTGGTGCGCGCCCACAGGAACTCGTCGAGCAGGTAGCCGTGCGCGCCGTGCAACTCGATGCCGTCGAAGCCGACGTCCTTCGCGTTCACGGCGGCCGCGACCCAGGATTCCCGCAGGTCGTCGAGGTCCGCGGTGGTGAAGGCCCGGCCGAGAGGAGTGCCGTCGAGGGCGAGTCCGGACGGGCTGACGGTCGGGGCGTCGGGGTTCAGCCGCGGGCCGTCGCCGCGTTCGACGCCCAGATGCCAGAGCTGCGGGATGATCGAGCCACCCTCGGCGTGTACGGCGTCGACGACCGCCTTCCAGCCGCGCAGGCTCTCGTCACCGTAGAGGCGCGGAACCCGAGTGTGCGGTCCGGCGGCCGGGTCGGGGATGTAGGTGCCCTCGGTGATGATCAGCCCGACCCCGCCCGCCGCGCGTCGCCGGTAGTACTCGGCGACGTCGTCGCCCGGAACCCCGTCCGGCGAGAAGGCTCGAGTCATCGGGGCCATGGCGAACCGGTTCTTCAGGTTGAGCGACTTCACCGCGAAGGGTTCGAAGAGGCCGTCTACGGGCAATGGTGTGCTGGGTTCGGTCATGACTCTGGGCAACTACGTGCATGCGCACGTTATTCCGGCGGACTAGTCGCCGCTGGCCTCGCGGTCGAGGCGTTGCTGCCTGGCGATCCGGCGCTGCTCCTCCGCGCGTTCGCGGCACTGCCGCAGGAACGCCTCGTCGTCGTCGGGATTCTGGGCGATGTGGCGACCGGCGCGCTCGTACTCGCCGAAGGTCGACGGATGCGGGCGCTGGTTGGGCGGGCGCACCGGTCCCTGCGGGCGACCGAGGATCAGCCAGAGGATCGAGCCGATCGTGGGCACCAGCAGCACGATGAGGATCCAGCCGATCCGGGGGAGATTGCGGACCTCCCAGTCCTCTCTGGTCAGCACGTCGACCAGACAGAAGATCCACAGCAGCAATGTGATCAGACCGAATGCCATGTACGGCATGACGAAATACCCTCCCCGGTGTTCCTACGATTTCGACTGATGTCGCATCGTTCTCACGGCGCCGCGCAGCAGAGGCTGCGGTGCCGCGTTCGACCCCCGCGGGAAGGGTACTCGGTGCAGGGTCGGGCCGCTCGAATTCGTGAGCTTTGCTCAAGGATGTGCGGTCGGACCGACAGCGCGACGGGTGGGGAAGGTCAACCCTCGTCGAGGGCTACCCACTGTCCGAACGGGGGTGGACCCTCGCCGTGCACCTTGATCCGGTGCGCGCCCTCGTCTCCGTGTTTGACGTGCATCCATTCGTAGCCGTGCAGGACGTGCTGCTCGGCCGCCGACGTGTCGGTGACGACCAGATCGCCGTTTGCCTGCTGCTCGAACGAGAATCGGCTCTCGGGGGCGATGACCCACCACGTTTCTTTGGCCATGACAGCCTCGTCCTCCTCGGGGAGGGAAGGGGTGTGGATACCTAGCGCGATACCTTCCGAGACTACCGCCGATCGGTTCCAGGGTGACCCGTCCGCAGTGGGTACTGTTGTGACTGGTGAAACCCGTGTGACTGGCGGCACCAGAGTGACTGTGGTGGAATGCACAAAACCATCCACCCTACCGGTTGCGCGCAGTTCGTTCAGCGAGGCGCACCGGTGGACCGGCCATCGAAGATGCGAGGCAACGTGCAGGTTTCCCGTCGAGAACTCTTCAAGTACGCGGCCGCCGGTTCGGCTGCCCTCGGTGTCGCCGCACTGGGATCGAACTCCCTCGCGCAGGCGGCCCCAAACCTCGGCACACTCGTCGACTACGCGGGTGGGGTGCCCGACGCCGAGGCTATCCGGGCTGCCGGTCACGCCGGCGCGATCCGCTACGTCTCCGACCGCAGGCCCGACGCGAAGTGGATGACCGGCAAGCCGATGCTCGCCGACGAGGCGACCGCGCTGACCGCGGCAGGACTGGAGGTGGTCTCCTGCTACCAGTTCGGCAAGGGGAGTACGGCCGACTGGCGCGGTGGCCTCGAGGCAGGCAAACGGCACGCGCAGCGTGGACTCGAATTGCACAGGGCCGCAGGCGGTCCCGACGACCGACCGATCTACGCCTCCATCGACGACAACCCGAACGATGCCGACATCACGAATCTGGTCGTGCCCTACCTCCGAGGCTGGGAATCGGTTCTCGGGCACGCGAACACCGGCGTGTACGCGAACTCACCGACCCTCGACGTGCTGGTGGACGAGGGCCTGGGAACGTACTACTGGCAGCACAACTGGGGCACCCCGAAGGGATACGTGCACCCGTCGGCGCACCTGCACCAGTACGAGATCGACAAGCGCACCATCGACGGTGTCGGCGTCGACCTCAACGCGATCCTGCGGGCCGAGCACGGCCAGTGGTCGCGGGCCTGACGACGATCGTCAGGCCCGCGGGCACTATCCGTTCTCGCGCCGGGCTACCTCAGCCCGCACTTCGTCAACACAGCGGTTTGGCGATGTCGTAGATGTGCTGAGCCTGGTCCTTCGTTGCGGGTACGCCGTTGTTTCCGGCCCGGGTCTCGAGGCCGGTCACGATCGTCGACTCGTCCTGGTTGGCGTCGATGTCCGCGCAGGTCTGGTTGAAGATGTCCGCGATCGCCGCGTCGTCGCGCCCCTCGGCGAGGTTGGAGAAGCCGGCCTTGAACGCCACGGTGAACGTGGTCGACTTGGCGCTGTCGACAGCGCCCTGGGCCTTGCTCGCGGCGCTGCCGACCGCGGCGCTGGCCGACGACATGGCCCCGCCGACGGCGCTCGCGGCGGAACTCATCGCGGCGGATGCCTTGTCCTTGGCGGAGTTCGCGGTCGTTGTCGTGGTGTCGCTACTGTTCGAGCTGCAGCCGGCGACGGCGAGTGAAATGGCAGAGGCGGCGAGTACTGCTGCTGCAATTTTCATAGTCGAAAGGGTAGCCCTCCTACGGCGCCGACTCCGGATGTTCGGACCGTAACGTCGTGGCGCGTCCTGTACGACGTACAGGACGCGACAACCATTCGAGAAACACACTTCAACGAAGACGGAGAAATTCCATGAACGTGATCATCGACTTCCTCTACGCCACGGCCTCGAACATCTACCAGGGCATCTCGGCGGGGTCGACGGCACCGTCCACCCCGCCCACGACGAAGCCCTGATCGGCACCTGAGTAGATCGTCAGGCGCCGACCGCCGTCAGCCACTGCTTGGCCTCGTCCGGCAGGGCGCCGGCGGCCTCGGCGCTGCGGCACCACCGCCTGGCCATCTTGAGGAACTTCATCGGGTTGTAGACGTCCTCCTCGCACGACCACAGCCCGTCGCCCGCATAGTGCAAGATGGTCAGGTTCGAGGCCCCGTGCGCGGAGCCGTCGCCGGGATCGCACATCGGGTTGTCGATCTCGCAGATCACCCAACCGCGATCTTCGTCGACGGTGTACCAGAGCGCCGGGAACGCCGTCATGTGATTGCCGGGGAAGCTGTTCATCGTCCGGATGATCCAGGGACGGATCTCCTCGCGCCCGGCGAAGTTGCCGTAGGCATGCTCGATGTACGTCGCGTCCTCGGTGAACATGTCCGCGAAGAGGTTCCAGTCGCCGGTCCGCTTCGCCTCCTCGACTGTTCGCTGGTAGCCCGCGAACGCCTCCTCGAGCTCGTCCCTGGTCCACCGACCGCCGCCGGTCGTCGTCTTGCCGTGGTCGAGCTCGGTCACGCTGCCTCCGTCGTGTGTGGTCGATCGGTCGATCGTGCTGTGCAGGGTCAGGTCTGAGTGTGTGCGGTGGGCGAGGTCGCGAGTTCCGGTTCCTCGGCCAGCACGTGCAGCGGTCGTTCGCTGCGACTCTCGCCGTCCGCCCGCCAGGACAGCACCGACCAGCGCGACAGGCCCGACAGCGCCGATCCGAGGCTGCCGAACGAGCCGGTGGACAGCGCTGAACCGGCCGAGCCGATGGAGCCTATCGAGAGGATCGATCCGACGCTGCCGATCGACAGGATCGAGTACGCGGAGCCGATGGACAGGATCGAACCCTCGGATCGGATCGAGAGGATCGAGCGCTTGGCGTGGGTCGACTTCCAGGAGTGCTGATTTCGGGAACTCTGCTGGGAGGCCATGACTTGGTGTACCACAGGGGCCCCGCATGCAGAAGGGCTCCTCGCGATGCGAGGAGCCCTTCACTGCTGGTGGTGCCGAACGTCAGGGAACGACGACCGTTCCGACCGTCGGGAGGAAGCTGCAGGTGATGGGCGCGGCGCCCTCGGCCTGCGTGGTCAGTCCGCCCGAGATGACCGCGAGCACGCGGCCGCGGCCGGTATCCGCGATCGCGGACAGCGTCGCCGGACCGTCCGGGTTGATCCGCGAGGCGGTGGTCAGGTTCGCGGTGCCGGACTTCTGGTTGTCGATGTTGACCCAGGAGACGGTCAGCGGGTTCGGCTGGTTCGCCGTGGCCGACTTGGTGCCGAGCGCGGTGAAGACGAACCCGGTCTGGCCGGCGGTGGGGCCGGGAGGCGGCAGGTGCGCGGGGCCGGGCACGGCGAGTGCGGTGCCCACCGAGTCGGAGGTCGGGCCGATGCAGCCCTTGCCGATCGTCGGGTACAGGAACTGCGCGATCACCGGGCCGGTCGACGGGGGCAATGCGGGTCCGCCGCCACCGCTGCCGTCGAGGAAGGTGATGACCTTCTCGAGGGTCGCCTTCGTCTCAGGAGGCAGGTTGGACGACTCGAGCATCGCTTTGGCCTGCGCGAGCAGGTCGGCCTGCGGTGATCCGGCGATGTCGGCCGGTCGGGTGAGGTCGAGGGGGCCTGCAGCGGCGCCGACGATGGCGGGAGCGAGCGACGCGAGGGCCTCGATGTCCAGGCCTGCGGGCAGCGGGATCGGGGCAGGCGCCGGGGCGGTCTCGGCGAGCACACCCGCCGGTGCGGCGATAGCTGCTGTGGCGGCGATCGCCAGAGCGGTGATCGTTCTGCGCGTTCCTCGCGTACGAAGCACGATGTCCCCATCCTTTGTTCTCAAGCGTCGGCTGGCCTGGCCGGCCACTCGGTGTCGAGGGGCCACTCTATGCAGGCCATCTGGCGTTGTACAGCGTTTGAAATGCCCGTCCCATGTGATGGTGAAGGTCCGGCTTCCGGGGCAGTCTATTCACACGCTGGTCGATCGATGGTTGCCCGGTGACCATACGTGTGACTGAAGTGATAGTTGAGATTGTTGATGCAACTGTTATGGATGTGGATTCTCCGGTTCGGGCAGTCACGAGGCACTGACGTAGGCTCCGAGGTCTGAAGGCTTCGGGTTCGACCCGTCGGTCCACCTCACCCGGGAGAACGCGAACGCTGTGTCCGAGACGCCCACCGCACTCGCGGCTCGAAGCCCTCGCACGGGAACGCGCGGCGCTCGACTGTTGCGCCTGGCACCGGTGCTCCTCCTCGTCTCGGTGCTCGCCCGGATGGCCTGGGGTTTCCTGAGTCCCAACGGCATGAACCTGGTCGACCTGCACGTGTACGTGGACGGCTCGGCGGCGCTGCTGCGCGGCAACCTCTACGACTACACCTACTCGGAGTTCACCCCCGACTTCCCGCTGCCGTTCACCTACCCGCCTTTCGCGGCGCTGGTCTTCCTGCCGCTGCACTACCTCCCGTTCGGGCTGGTGGGTGTCTGCTGGCAGTTGCTCACCATCGGCGCGCTGTACCTGCTGATCCGGATGAGTCTCGAATTGCTGTTCGGCACCCGCACGCTCGGCCCGGGCTGGACTTCGGTCGCGATGGTCTGGACCGCGGTGGGGATGTGGACCGAACCCGTGCGCAGCACCCTCGACTACGGCCAGGTCAACGTCTTCCTCGCGCTGGGCGCGATGGTCGCGGTGCGGAGCCGGCGCTGGTGGGTGGCCGGCGGGCTCGTCGGGATCATCGCCGGGATCAAGCTGACGCCGGCGATCACCGGCCTCTACTTCGTGCTGCGGCGACGGTGGAAGGCGGCGATCTTCTCTGCGGTCGCGTTCGGGTTGACCGTCGGCGTCAGCTATCTGCTGATCGGTTCCGAGGCGCGTCGGTACTTCGAGCACCTGCTCGGCGACGCCTCCCGGATCGGGCCGGTCGGATCGGTGTGGAACCAGTCGGTGCGGGGCGCGCTGAGCCGGGTGGTCGGGCACGACGTGCAGAGTGGACCGCTGTGGCTGACCGCGGTCGCCGTGGCGGCGGCGCTGGCCTTCCTGGCCTGGCGGTCGCTGGGGCGCGACGACCTCCTCGGGACGCTGGTGATCGTCCAACTGTTCGGCCTGCTGATCTCGCCGATCTCCTGGTCGCATCACTGGGTGTGGCTGATTCCCATGCTGATCTGGCTGGTGCACGGGCCGCTGTCGGGACTGCGCGGATCGCGGATCCTCGCGGGCTGCTGGCTGGCCGCGATCCTGGTCGGGGTGCCCTGGATCCTGAGCTTCTTCCAGGACTCGATCTGGCTGATCTCCCGGCCCGGGCTGCTCGCCTGGCTGGGCGCGGTGAACGTGGTGGGGGCGGCGGCCTTCTACCTGTGGGTGATCTGGGCCGGACGATTCACCCGGCGGCGAGTCGATCGATCTCCTGAGCCAGTGCCACGTCCAGTTCCGTGAGCCCACCCTTGAAGTGGGTGGAGCAGGTGAACGTGACGGTCCGCCAGCGGATGTCGATGTCCGGGTGGTGATTGCGGGTTTCGGCGGCCTCGGCGACGCGGTCGACGAGGGCGATCGCGGCGGGGAACGTGGGCAACTCGATGGTCCGGACGATCTCCGAACCCGCCCGCTGCCATTGCGGTAGTCCGGTGAGCGCGGTGTCGACCTCGGCGTCCGTCAGCAACTCGGCCATGACAATGATGGTCCCATGCAGACGGGTGCGGGCAACAGTGCCGAGCCGCGGGAAGTCGCCGCGGCCGCGATCGTGGACGCCGGGCGGCTGCTGCTCGCGCAGCGGGTGTCGCCGCCGCACTTGGCGGGACTGTGGGAGCTGCCTGGCGGCAAGATCGAGGCGGGGGAGACCCCGGCCGACGGGCTGGCCCGAGAACTGCGCGAGGAGTTGGGGGTGGAGACGGTGGTCGGCGCCAGGATCGGATCCGACGTGCCGTTGGCCGGCGCGATGGTGCTGCGGGCGTACGTCGTCGAGCTGAAGTCCGGGACTCCGGAGGCGCTCGAGCACGCCGCGGTGCGGTGGGTCGACGCAGAGCAGTTGGCGGGCGCGGACCTGGTGCCCAACGACGAGGTGTGGTTGCCGGAGTTGACGGCGCTGCTCGAGTCTTTCGAATAGTCCGCATCGGTTCCGGGGGGTCGAACCTCCGTAAATGTCGCGGAAAGTGGACTGCGGAGACCCGTTCGTGACTGGGATGTCCGTCCTGGTGATTTCCGCGTTCGCCCAGGTAGTGCGGGAATGTGACACGAAGTCGTTGACCGGTAAATGGTCAGCTGTTGCCTCGTTGAATGCTAAATTCTCGCCGCGGTCACGAATTTCACGTGTACATCGGCGCCGCTGTCAGATTTGGAAGTACCGCGTTCGCTATTCCGATCCGCTAGGAAAGGTGTGTAATCGGTGCGTACCCAGAATCTCTCTCGAATCATGCGAAGAACGGCGGTGATCGCCGCGGCCGTTGCCATGGCAGTCGCCGCGCCCGGCGCCACGGCCAACGCCCAGGCACCGTCGAATCCCACCGGAGACGCGAGCCTGGACTGGCTCTACGGCCAGAACAGCGACTTCGCCGGGGGCGGAGGAAGTCTCGGCAGCCTCGGCAGCAGCGGTGGTGGCTTCAAGGACGCCTTCTACACCCCGCCCGCAAACATCGCTTCGTTGCAGAACGGCGCTGTCATCCGGGAGCGCGGCGTACAGCCGATCCCGATCGTCGGCGGCCGCGCGAAGGAGGTCGCGTACAAGACCACCAATTCGCAGAACCAGCCGATCCTCACAGTTACCACGGTGTTCACCCCGAACGGCTGTGGGCTGGGCGGCAACGGATCTGGCGGCTCGTCCTTCGGCTCCTCCGGCGGCGGGGACTGCGTCGGTGCGGGCAAGCTGATTTCGTACCAACACGCGACCAACAGCCTCGGCATGAAGTGCCAGCCGTCGGTGATCTTCAACTCCGGCAACCCGATCAACACCCTGACGGTGATGACGCCGTTCCTGCAGGAGGCCCTCAACCGCGGCTACACGGTGTCCGCGCCTGATCACAACGGCCCGCTTGCCTCCTTCATTGCGGGCTACACCGAGGGACACTCGGTTCTCGACGGAATCCGTGCCACCGAAAGTCATCTCGGTCTGCCGGCAACTACCGAAGTTGCGCTGATCGGACAGTCGGGTGGAGCACACGCAACCGCGTGGGGCGCCCAGCTGCACAAGTCCTATGCACCGGAGCTGAACGTGATCAGTGCGGCGATGGCCGGACCGCCGCTCGACATCCTGGCCACCGGACGCCAGAACAACGGCAAGAACACCTCGTTCTTCTACTTCGCTGCGGTGGTCGCGCTGTTCCGCGAATATCCGCAGGAGGCTCAGCCGAACGGCTTCTTCACCGCGAAGGGCAAGGAGGTCGTCAAGCAGTTCGGCGACGCCTGCATGCTCGGTGCCGGCCTCGGCACCGGCCCGGACGGGTTCGGAACCCAGACTCTGCAGAGCCTGACCAACTGGCCGGACTCGGACGACCCGATTCCGCACTGGCCGGCTGCTCTCGCCGTCGGTGAGAAGAACCAGGCCGCACAGCACGGGCAGATCCCCGATGTGCCGATGCTCATCGTGCACGGCAACGAGGACGGAATCGTGCCGGTCGCGTCGACGACGGCCATGGTCGGCAAGTACTGCGCGGCGGGCGCGACCGTCGACTACCAGATCGTTCCGGGTGGGCACGTCGACGTCAGCATCAACCACTGGAACCAGTTGATGGACTACACCGGCGACCGGTTCGCGCACAAGCCGGCGCCGAACAACTGCGCCTGACAGTCGAATCGGGGGTCGCTGAGGCCGCCCCCGATTCGACCCGTGCGCGATTCCGGTACTACGCCGATGCGTGACGGGCGTGGTGCGTGGTGACGGAGCGAGGCCAGACAGCACTGCTCCGACCCCACACAGGTGCACCGAGCGGGCGCACAGAGGCGCCCGCTCGGTGCCGCCAGTAGTGAGCTTTCGGCAATTCGATGCCACAGCTGAGGAGACAATGATGTCACTGCCCACCGCCCGTCGCGCCACGGGCCCCGTCGTATTCACCGCGCTGACAGCCACTGGGCTGTTCCTGTTCGGCAACTCGGTCGCCGCGGCGGCCACCACCAGCTTCAACAATGCCTGCGTTGCAGGCAGCGTCATCGGACCGGTATACAAGCCGGTTCCGGCGTCGGTCGTCGTGACCGCGCCCCCGACGGTCACTCCCGGGCAACAGTTCACCTACCGAATCCAGCCCGGTCCGGAGAGCTACCCCGACCGGGACTCCGGCGCCACGACCGTCCAACTGTCCCGCCTGAAGTTCGATTTCGAGATCCCCGCCAACGCGACCTTCGACAGTGCAGCGGTCGTCTCGGGGACCGACGCGGGACTCGGCGGCGTGGCGCCCAACATCCTTCGGATCAACTCCGCAGGCAACGTCGATGCGGCCGGCACCATCCTGCGCCTGTCGGGCAACAACGAGGTGATCGCCAACAGCCCCACCTCGTCGACCAACACCGACGGCGGCATCACCGTGCCGAAGACGAAGAACGGTGCCAACAGTGCCACCAACTTCCAGCTTCCCGCCGTCGACGTCACCGTCACGGCCGGCGCGAGTGGCGTGATCGAGCCGCATGTCCGCGTCGCAGGCAACGCCGCACTGACCAACAACCCCGAGAACTACTCGACGTCCCTGGCGAGCGCCACCTTCCTCGGGGCCAAGCAGTGGGCACCGACCCAGTGCGTTCCGAAGGACGGGGCGACCAAGCCTGTCGACGACGCGCCGCTGAACGCCGGCGGCGGCCCGCTCGCGACAGTCCAGATCGGCGGCGCGGAGAAGACCGATACGACGACGACGTTGACGGTCTCCCCATCGACCGTCGAGCCGAATCAGGACGTGAGCCTTCACGCGACAGTGGCCCCCGCCCCGACGGGCGGAACGGTGCAGTTCCTCGACAACGGTGTCGCGATCGGCAGCCCGATCGCTGTGACCGGCGGCGGTGCGTCCTTGACCCATGCGTTCACAACGCCGGGTGCGCACAGCGTCACCGCGGTCTACAGCGGCGACGACCAGCACAACGGGTCGACCTCGACGGCCGGCGTCGTCACGGTCAACGGTGCACCGGGCGGCGGGTCCAGTGGATCGGCAGGTTCGAGCGGCTTCGGATCGTTGCGAGATCTTCTCGGTAGCTGATCCGGACTGGGGCCGTCGGGAAACCGGCGGCCCCAGTTGCTTTCGGCGAATCGCTGTTACTTTTGACCGGCCACTCGAGGGAAGGCGTCCGACATGAGGCACTCGGCGAGAGTTCTGTTCGGATTCACTGTGGCGGTGACGACTGCACTGGTGGTCGGCGTGGCGCCCGCGGCGGCGGCCGAGCCGCTGCCCGGACCGACCCCGTTGGCGGACAACTGGTTCCGCGGGCCTACCGACCTGTCCGGCTACGCGAACGGCGACGTGATCCGCAGCCGTCCGGTCGAGGTGCGCTTTCCTGCCGACACCGCCTGGCCGGTGGTCAAGACCACGCAGCTGCTCTACCGCACCACCGACTCGTTCGGCACGCCGGTGACCACGACGACGACGGTGATGATTCCCGATCGTCCGTGGACCGGACCGGGCCAGCGGCCGCTGCTCTCACAGCAGCAGGCCATGGACGCATTGGGTCTCGAGTGCAACCCGTCGGTGACGCTGCCCGCGGGCAAGGGTCAGGATCTGGCCATGATCTCGCCCATGCTTGCGCTCGGCTACGCGGTGGTGGCCTCCGACTACCAGGGCCCGGGGATGGCCTGGATCGCCGGTCTGCAGACCGCGCACGGCGTCCTCGACGGCATCCGCGCCGCGCAGCGCTTTGAGCCACTTGGTCTTTCGCACTCGCCCGTAGTGATGTACGGATACTCGGGAGGCGGACACGCGACCGCGTGGGCCGCCGAGCAGAAGGCCTCCTACGCGCCCGAACTGAACATCATCGGTGCGGCGGAGGGCGGAGTCCCGGGCGACCTCGCGTTGCTCAGCGAGAAGCAGCCCGCGGTGGGGTTCACCGCCTGGGGCACGCTGCTCGGACTGTCGCGGGAGTACCAGGACAGGGTCCGGCCGCAGGACTACTTCACGCCGGCGGGCATCGAGTTCGCCAAGACGCTCACCGACGGGTGCCTGGCCGACCTGCTGAGCAAGACCAAGGGCGTCAGCCTCGCCCAGTACTCGAAGGTCGGTGACATCCTCGCGCTGCCCAGCGTCAAGTCGGTCGTCGAGGAGAATTCGCTGGGTCGTACCGCCGCCACGCCGGACATGCCGCTGTACGTATTCCACGACACCAAGGACGCGCTGATCCCGGACTGGGGGATGACCGGGGTGGTGCGGGAGTACTGCAACCGTGGCGTGAATGTGCAGTACGCCGCCGGGCCGGGGCTCGATCACGTCGGCTACGGACTGGCCGGCATTCCGCCCGCCTACAAGTGGCTCGACGACCGTGTGGTCGGGCATCCGACCACACCGAACTGTTGATCAGGCTGCGCGGGCCTTCTTGAGCCCCTTCTTCAGGTCCTTGCCCTTGACGCCCTCGTTCTCGAGCTTCTTCATCCGCATGATGACGACAGGGCACTTGAGGCAGCGCTTCTTGCTGCGGCAGCACTTCTTCTTCGGCTTGAGGCCCGAGACCTTCTTCGCCTTCACCTTGCCCATGATTGGGTTAGCGTACCCTCAGAAATGATCGCGACGAAGCATGGATTACTAGCAGACGCGAGTGATCTGCGCTGCAGCTTTCGGCACAATTGGCTCGGGCGGGTAGTATCTAGCTGGCCGCAATGCCTACTCAGGACGTCCTGTGCTGATGGATTCGCTTTCGCGACGCGGCCGCCCGAGCCGTGCGAGCCTAGGTTTCGCGTGGCGGAATCAATCCAGCCAGGAGACCGCAGCGTGCCCAGCACCACCTTCCGCAATGTTGCCATCGTCGCACACGTCGACCATGGCAAGACCACCCTCGTCGACGCCATGCTCCGGCAGTCCGGCGCCTTCGCCGAACGAGCCGAACTGGTCGACCGAGTGATGGACTCCGGTGACCTGGAGCGCGAAAAGGGCATCACCATCCTCGCGAAGAACACCGCGGTGCACAAGCACAACGAGGACGGCTCGGTCACCATCATCAACGTGATCGACACCCCCGGTCACGCCGACTTCGGCGGCGAGGTCGAGCGCGGTCTGTCCATGGTCGACGGCGTCGTGCTGCTCGTCGACGCCTCCGAGGGGCCGCTGCCGCAGACGCGTTTCGTGCTCCGCAAGGCGCTCGCCGCGTCGCTGCCGGTGATCATCGTCGTGAACAAGACGGACCGGCCCGACGCGCGCATCGAGGAGGTCGTCGCCGAGTCGCAGGACCTGCTGCTCGACCTGGCTTCCGACCTCGACGACGAGGCAGCGCAGGCCGCCGAGGCCCTGCTGGACCTGCCCGTCCTGTACGCGTCGGGTCGCGAAGGCAAGGCGTCGATGAACCAGCCCGAGAACGGGCATGCCCCCGACACCGAGAACCTCAATGTGCTCTTCGACGTGCTGATGGAGCACGTGCCGGCGCCGAAGGGCGATGCGGCCGCCCCGCTGCAGGCACACGTGACGAACCTCGATGCGTCCGACTTCCTCGGTCGCCTCGCGCTGGTCCGCATCCACAACGGCGAGCTCCGCAAGGGCCAGCAGGTTGCCTGGATGCATTCCGACGGTGTGAAGACCGTCAAGATCACGGAGCTGCTCAAGACGGTCGGCGTCACCCGTGAGCCGGGCGAGCTTGCCGTCGCCGGTGACATCGTCGCCGTCGCGGGCATCCCGGAGATCATGATCGGCGACACCCTCGCCTCCGTCGAGAACCCGGTCGCGCTGCCGACCATCTCCGTCGACGAGCCCGCCATCTCCGTGGTCATCGGCACCAACACCTCGCCGCTCGTCGGCCGCGTGAAGGGCCACAAGCTGACCGCCCGCATGGTCAAGCAGCGACTGGACTCCGAGCTCGTCGGCAACGTGTCGCTGCGCGTCCTCGACATCGGCCGTCCGGACGCGTGGGAGGTGCAGGGCCGCGGCGAGCTGGCGCTGGCCATTCTCGTCGAGCAGATGCGCCGCGAGGGCTTCGAGCTGACCGTCGGCAAGCCGCAGGTGGTCACCCGTCAGGTCGACGGCAAGCTGCACGAGCCGTTCGAGGAGCTGACCATCGACACCCCCGAGGAGCACCTCGGTGCGATCACTCAGCTGCTCGCGAACCGCAAGGGCAAGATGGTGCAGATGACGAACCACGGAACCGGTTGGGTCCGTATGGAATTCATCGTCCCCTCGCGCGGGCTCATCGGCTTCCGCACCGACTTCCTCACCGAGACCCGCGGCACCGGTATCGCGAACGCCGTCTCGCACGGCTACGCCCCGTGGGCCGGCGAGATCCGTGCCCGCCACACCGGCTCGCTCGTCTCGGACCGCACCGGCTCGGTCACCCCGTTCGCCATGATTCAGCTGTCGGACCGCGGCACCTTCTTCGTCGATCCCGGCGCCGATACGTACGAGGGCATGGTCGTGGGCATCAACCCGCGCGCCGAGGACCTCGACATCAACGTCACCAAGGAGAAGAAGCTCACCAACATGCGGTCCGCGACGGCCGATGTCACGGAGACCCTCGCGAAGCCGATCGAACTGACCCTCGAGTCCGCGATGGAGTTCTGCGCCGGCGACGAGTGCGTCGAGGTCACCCCGGAGGCGATCCGCGTCCGCAAGGTGCACCTGTCGCAGACCGACCGCGCCCGCGAGCGTTCGCGCGCGAAGTCCCGCGACAAGGCCGCGCTGTAAAGTTGCGCTTCGCGCACTGTGCGCGCGGTTTACCCCAACCGGGGTGAACCGCGCGCACAGGCGGCGCAGCCGCGAAATCGGAAGGACGGGCGAGTGCATCGAGCGGGACGGGTTCGACAGATCCTGCCGATAGTGACAGCGCTGGTCGTGGGGATCACCCTCGCGGGCTGCACCGCCAATCCGCCCCCGCCGGTGGAGAGCACCGACAGTCCCAAGCCGACCACCGCCGTCACCACCAAGAACACGGTCGTGGTGGCGATCGACGAGATCGGGCTCGGCTTCAACCCGCATCTGCTCTCGGACCAGTCGCCGGTCAATTCGGCGGTCTCCTCGATGGTGCTGCCGAGCCCGTTCCGGCCGGTGCCCAGCCCGACGCGCCCCGGCGGCACCGACTGGCTGCTCGACGACTCGCTGCTGGTCTCGGCGGACGTCACCTCGCAGGCCCCGTTCACGATCACCTACCAGCTCCGCAACGAGGCGCAGTGGTCCGACAGCGCGCCGATCGCCGCCGAGGACTTTCGCTACCTCTGGCAGCAGATGACCAGCCAGCCAGGCGTCGTCGACCCCGCCGGCTACGCCCTGATCGACGACATCGGGTCCTCGGGCGGCGGCAAGACGGTCACCGTCATCATGCGCTCGCCCTACCCGGCCTGGCGTGAGCTGTTCACCGACCTGCTGCCCTCGCACCTGGTGAAGGATTCGCCGGGCGGCTTCGCGCGCGGCCTCGCCGAGAACATCCCGGTTTCCGGCGCGCACTTCCACATCAAGTCCATCGACCGCGGCCGCGACGAGATCCTGCTCGAACGCAACGACCGGTTCTGGGGCAGGCCCGCCACCGCGGACCAGATCCTGATGCGCCGTGGCGGCTCGAACCCGCAGCTGGCGGATTCGATTCGGTCGGGTGACGCCCAGATCGCGCAGGTTCGCGGGGCGGGACCGCTGCAGTCGCAGCTCGCGGCCATTCCCCAGGTGCGGGCCGCGACCGCCGCGCAACCCCGGGTACTGGAACTGACGCTCAACGGCCGGATCCCGGCCCTCGCCGACCAGCGGGTGCGTCGTGGGCTGTTCGGGATGCTGAGCCCGGACCTGCTCGCCGCGGTCGGCACCCCCACCGGATCGAACGCGACCGTGGCGCGGGCACAGGTCCTCGCGCCCTCGGACCCCGGCTACGCACCGACGGCCCCGCCGCCGCTGACGCGTGAGCAGGCGCTCGGGCTGCTGGGCGAGGCGGGGTGGGTGCACACCGTCGTCGACGGCCCGGACGCCACCGAACCGGCCCGGATCATGAAGGACGGAAAGCAGTTGGCGGTCGTGATCGGCGCTCCCGAGAACGACGACACCGCGGTCGCGGTCGCGAACACCGCCGCGGACCAGCTTCGCGGCGCCGGGGTGAACGCGACCGTGACGACGGTGCGCCCGGACGAGCTGTACGGCAAGTCGCTCGTCGGCGGCAAGGTGGACGCGGTGGTCGGCTGGGTGCGGGCAGGCTCGGACCCGGCGACCTCGATGGCGTCCCGGTTCGGGTGCCCCCCGCCCGCCACGCCGGCACCCGCGCCGGAACCGACCGGGGCGGCCCAGGCGCCTACCGTCGAACCCTCCGTGGAGCCGAATCCGGCTGCGCCGAGCAATATCTCGGGGCTGTGTGACCCGGCGTTGCAGGTGGGCATCGACGAGGCGCTGCGCGGGACCACCGACGTGGGCCAGGCGATCGCGCAGGCCGAACCGCGCCTGTGGGACCTGGCGGCGGTGCTGCCGCTGCTGCAGGACGCGACGGTCGAGGCGGTCGGGCCGGACGTGCAGGGCGTGACCATGCCCGGCGCCATCCAGGTCGGCGTGTTCGGCGACGCCGAGGCCTGGTCGAGGAAGCAGAGGTGACCGCCCCCGTGACCCGACCCGCACGCCGGCTGCTGCTGGTGCACGCGCATCCGGACGACGAGACCATCACCACCGGTGGCACCATCGCACGTTACGTCGCCCAGGGCGCCGAGGTGACCGTGCTGACCTGCACCCTCGGCGAAGAGGGTGAGGTGATCGGGCGGACGTGGGCCGGACTGGTCGCGGGCCGGGCCGATCAGCTCGGCGGATACCGGGTGCTCGAACTCACCACGGCACTGGCGGCGCTGGGGGTGGCGGGGCCGCGCTTCCTCGGCGGTGCCGGTCGCTGGCGCGATTCCGGCATGATCGGCACCCCGTCGGCGGACCATCCGCGGGCCTTCGTCGGCGCCGACCACGACGAGGCCGCCGAGGCCCTGGTGGCGGTGATCCGGGAGCTGCGCCCGCAGGTGGTGGTCTGCTACGACCCGGAGGGCGGCTATGGGCACCCCGATCACATGCAGGTGCACCGGCTGACCACCGCCGCGTTCGAGGCGGCGGGAACCGTCCGGTACCCCCATGCGGGCATACCGTGGGTGCCGTCCAAGCTGTACTGGACTGTCACGGAGGCGAATTCGCTCGAGCGTGGCGTCGAGTCGATCGGTGAGTTGCCGTCCGGCTGGCGGATGCCCGAGCCGGGCGAGCTGCCCTGCGTGCCGGACGAGACGGTGACGACCACCATCGACGTGCGCGGCGTCCTCGACCGCAAGGTGTCCGCACTGGCGGCCCACGCCACCCAGGTGACGGTCGCGCCCACCGGCACCGAGTACGCACTGTCGAACAACATCGCCCAGCCGATCCTCGCGGAGGAGCACTTCGTCCTGGTCCGGGGGACCCGCGGCGAGACCGCTGCGGACGGTCGGGAGCGAGACCTGTTCTCGGGCATCGCCTGACTCCGTCTCGCTGACGCCGTGCCCCGATCGGGGTTACCCTGAGACACGTTTCACGGTGGTACCTGCTCTTCACACGTTGTATCCAGTATCGAGTGTCGATTTCGGATGACGGAGGGACTAGGTCGATGGCGCTGCATCGGGTGGGGAACAGGGACGAGACCGTCGAGGACATCTACTCCACACCGCTGAGCGCGACGGTCCTGCCGAAGTATCAAGTGCCGCAGGAATCCTCGGATCCACGAATCGCCTACGCGCTGATCCGTGGCGAGTTGGCCCTCGACGGCAATTCCTCGCAGAACCTCGCCACCTTCTGCTCGACCTGGTCCGAGGACGAAGTTCATCGTCTGATGAACGACTGCCTCGACAAGAACATGATCGACAAGGACGAGTATCCGCAGACCGCCGAGATCGAATCCCGCTGCGTGCACATGCTCGCCGACCTCTGGAACTCGCCCGACGGTCGCGGCACCATGGGCTGTTCGACCACCGGGTCCAGCGAGGCCGCGATGCTCGGCGGCCTCGCCCTGAAATGGCGCTGGCGGCAACGCCGCGAGGCGGCGGGGAAGCCCGCCGACCGGCCGAACCTGGTGTGCGGCCCCGTGCAGGTGTGCTGGGAGAAGTTCGCGCGCTACTTCGACGTGGAGTTGCGGCAGGTCCCGGTCGAGCCGGGTGCCACCGGATTGCGTCCGCATCAACTGCGGAAGTACGTGGACGAGAACACGATTGGCGTTGTCGCCATCCTCGGCGTCACGTACACCTGCGACTACGAGCCGATAGCCGACATCGCCGCCGAACTCGATGCCATCGAGGCGGACAACGGGTGGGACGTGCCGATCCACGTCGACGCCGCGAGCGGCGGATTCATCGCCCCGTTCCTGGAACCGGAACTGGTGTGGGACTTCCGTCTCGCCCGGGTGGCATCGATCAACGCGTCCGGGCACAAGTACGGGCTGGCGCCGCTCGGCGTCGGTTGGGTGGTGTGGCGATCTGCGGACCTGCTGCCGGAGGACCTCGTCTTCCGTGTCAGCTATCTGGGCGGCGACATGCCCACCTTCGCGTTGAACTTCTCGCGGCCCGGCGGCGAGATCGTCGCGCAGTACTACCTGCTGCTGCGACTCGGGCGCGAGGGCTACCGTCAGGTCCAGCAGTCCTGCGTCGACACCGCGCAGTTCTTCGCCGAGCAGGTCCGGGGCATGGGTCCGTTCAAGCTGCTCTACGACGGTCGAGGCGGCCTGCCCGCGGTGTCCTAGACGCTCACCGACCCGGAATCGGCGGGATTCTCGCTCTACGACCTCAGTGACCAACTGCGGATCCGCGGGTGGCAGGTGCCGTCCTACCCGCTGCCGCCGGACCGGCAGGAGACGGTCATCCAACGGGTGCTGGTCCGCCACGGCGTTTCCCGCGACCAGCTCGCGCTGCTGGCCGACGACATGAGGGCGGCGTTGACTCGGCTGACGTCGGGTGCGCCCAGCGATGCGGCGCGGGTCGGGTTCCATCACTGACGACGGCACGCCCGCGATGCTGTGCAGGACGAAATGGTTCGAGTAACGCCGGATCACCGGACTACGATGTGATGTAGGTCATATCGGGTCGGGCTGCCGAGAGGTGTCGAAGTTGAACTGGGACGTGCAGAACGCAATCGTGGCCTTCGTGGATTCGTTGCGGCCGAACGCGCAGATGTACCACGAGATGTACATGAATGCGCTGTACGGTTTCGTCGACATGCAGAGCCACCTGCTCACGATGCTCGGCTACCCGCCGGTGCCCTGATCGCGCTGCCGCCTGATCGCCCTGGGGGCCCGGGGTCGGCGGCCCGGGTTCTACGATCGAGGTCATGACCGCCAGCCAGCGAACTCCCAGCACGCCAGGAATCCTCGATTCGGCGATCCTGGCGCTGCTGGTGTTCGACGGACTGCTCACCGCGGTGCTGGCGGTGTTGTTCCTCCCGGTGCGGCTCGGGTCGGTGCCCTTCCCGGTGAGTGCCCTCGCCGCCGCCGTGATCAACGTGTTGCTGGTGGTCGGTGCGCGGACGGTCACCGACCGTCCTGTGATGACGGCGTTGCCGGTGGTCGGCTGGTTCGTCGGCTTCGCGATCTGCATGTTCGGCGGCCCCGGCGGCGACGCACTGCTGCTCGCAGACTGGCGCACGCTGCTGTTGCTGGTGTGCGGTGTGGTCCCGCCCGGCATCCTGCTGTTCAAGTTCGCCTCCGACGCCGCCGTGGCGCGAGGCCAGGCGGCGCGGCCGCGTTAGCCCGGCCGATTTCGAGGAAACCGCTTCCACACCACAGGCCACTCGTTACCCCACGGCTCCGGCTCCTAGCCCAGCAGCCCGGCGGCCCGACCCGCGTCGGCCAGCACCGCCTCGACCATGGCCGGCGTGAGCCTGCCGGTGAAGGTGTTCTGCTGGCTGACATGGAAGCAGCCGAACACGTCCAGTGGCTGTCCCTGCCCGTTCGCGAGCACGACATGCGCGCCGTGACCGAACTTCGGTCGCGGCCTCGGCACCGCCCAGCCGGCATCGGCGAGCGCGGGAAACAGTGCCTGCCAGCCGAACCCGCCGAGCACGACCACCGACCGCAGGGTCGGGGCGAGCAGCCGCAGTTCCTCGTCGATCCAGCGTCGGCAGGTGTCCCGCTCGGTCGGTGTGGGCTTGTTGTCCGGGGGAGCGCAGTGCACCGGTGCTGTGACCCGGACTCCGCGCAGGGCCAGACCGTCGTCGCGACTGACGGCGGTGGCCTGGTTGGCCAGCCCGACCGCGTGCAGAGCCGCGAACAGCACATCGCCGCTGCGGTCGCCGGTGAACATCCGCCCGGTGCGGTTGCCGCCGTGCGCGGCGGGCGCCAACCCGACGATCAGCATCGCAGCGTCGGGCGGACCGAAACCGGGTACCGGCCTGCCCCAGTAGGTCTCGTCGCGGAAGGCGGCTCGCTTCTCGACCGCCACCTGTTCCCGCCAGGCGACCAGTCGCGGGCACCGGCGGCAATCGACAAGTTCGGCGTCCATCTCGGCCAGGGTGCGGCGGCTCATCGCCGCACCCGCAGCGTCACGATCTGGAAGGGGCGCAGCGCCAACACGATCGGCCCGGAACCGGCGGCACAGCCGGGCGGGGTGGCGACGCGTCGTTCGAGCAGGTCGACGAACTCGGTACCGGTGTGCGGGAACCGCACCTCGACCTCCGCGGTGGAGCGACCGCCCGTGGACTCGTACAGCCGTACGACGACGTCGCCGCTCCGGTCCTCGGCGAGCTTCACCGCCTCGACCACCACCGACGGGTTGGACACCCGCACCAACGGTTCGACCGACCTGCCACCGTGGACGGTGCGCGGCGGCAGGTTGATCCGGTAGCCCTCCGCGACCGCGTCGGCAATCGACGACGCGGGGCGTACCGAGACCTTCAGCACATGCACACCCTGGTCCGACTGCGGGTCCGGGTACAGCGGAGCGCGCAGCAGTGACAGCCGCACCGTGGTCGTGGTGCCACCCTCCGGCCGGGTGGAACGGGTGATGTCGTGACCGTAGGTGGAGTCGTTCGCGACCGCGACGCCGTAGCCCGGTTCCCCGACGTGGACCCAGCGGTGCGCGCAGATCTCGAACTTCGCGACGTCCCAGGAGGTGTTGGAGTGCGTCGGGCGGAAGACGTGGCCGAACTGGATCTCGGCCGCACTGCGATCGGCGTGCACGTCGAAGGGGAAGGCGAGTTTCAGCAGCTTCTGCCGCTCGTGCCAGTCGATCTCGGTGGTGACCTCCAGTGCGCCCGCACCGGGTGCGAGTGCGAGTCGCTGCACCACGGTCGAGTCGCCGAAGGACCGGCGCACCACGATGGCGTCGCCGTCCGGGCCCACGGAGTCCGCCTCGCGGAGGTCGGTGACGGTACGGCGGTAGCACTCGTCGATGTCCCAGGCGTCCCACTGGTTCGGCAGGTCCCGGTGCAGCTGGAGCAGATTTCCGGCACTGTCCGGCGCGACGGCGTCGCGGCCGGTGGCGTCGACCAGCGAGGCGAGCAGGCCGTCGGACGTGATCGCAGCGCGCAGCAGTCCGTTGTCGAGCGTGAATCCCGTGCCGTCTGCCGTGATCCGAGTCGGCTCGCTGGCGGTCTCCGGTACGTCGATGCCCAGGGGCGGAACGGCGGCGCACGCGTTCGGAGTTGCGTTGAGGGTCAACGGGACCACGCCCTCGCCGACGAGCGCGTGGACCGCAGCGGCGATGGTCTCCTCCAGTTTCGCGGCGATCGCGGCGTAGTTGCGCTCGGCGTCGCGGTGCACCCAGGCGATGGAGCTGCCGGGCAGGATGTCGTGGAACTGCTGTAGCAGCACCGTGTGCCACACCTGCTCGAGCTCGTCGTACGGGTAGTCCGCGCCCGACCGCACGGCCGCGGTGGCCGCCCACAGCTCGGCCTCCCGGAGCAGGTGTTCGCTTCTCCGATTGCCCTGCTTGGTCTTTGCCTGCGAGGTGTACGTGCCGCGGTGCAGCTCGAGGTAGAGCTCGCCGGACCACACCGGCGGTGCCGGGTACTCGGCCTGCGCCTGGCGGAAGAAGTTCACGGGAGAGTCCAGCGTCACCGTCGGGGAGCCCTCGAGTGAACGGGTGCGGCGTGCGGCGGCCAGCATCTCCCGGGTCGGTCCACCGCCGCCGTCACCCCAGCCGAACGGAACGAGCGACACTGTGCCCGCGCCCTGTTCCCGGTAATTGCGCTGGGCGTGGCCGAGGTCGTGACCGGACAGCTCCGAGTTGTAGGTGTCGACGGGCGGGAAATGCGTGAACACCTGCGTGCCGTCGATACCCTCCCATCGGAAGGTGTGGTGCGGCATCCGGTTCGTCTGGTTCCACGAGATCTTCTGGGTGAGGAAGTACTGCGATCCCGACAGCCGGACCAGTTGCGGCAGAGCCGCCGAGTACCCGAACGAATCGGGCAACCAGACCTCCGGGGTGTCTACGCCGAACTCCTCGAGGAAGAACCGTTTGCCCGCCACGAACTGTCGTGCCAGTGCCTCGCCGCCCGGCATGTTGGTGTCCGCCTCCACCCACATGCCGCCGACCGGAACGAAGTGGCCGGTGGCCACCCTCGCCCGGATCCGCTCGAACAGCTCCGGATAGTCCTCCTTGACCCAGGCGAGCTGCTGGGCCGAGGAACAGGCGAACCGGAAGCCGGGGTGATCTTCCATCAGGGCAACGGCATTCGCGAAGGTGCGTGCGCACTTGCGGACGGTTTCGCGCACCGGCCAGAGCCAGGCCGAGTCGATGTGGGCATGCCCGACCGCGATCAGGTGGTGCGCGCTGGCGTAGGCCGGTCGGGCGAGCACCTCGCGCAACTGTTCGCGCCCGTTCGCGGCGGTCCCCGCGATGTCGTCGGGGTCGACGGCGTCGAGCATCCTCTCCAGCGCCCGCAGGATCTCGTGCCGGCGTGGCAGGTCGAACGGCAGCGCGTGCATCAGCCCATCGAGCACCGCGATGTCCTGGGTCAGTTCCCACACCGTGAGGTCGCGTAGCGCGAGGTCGACCCGGCGCAGTCGGTAGAGCGGTTCCTCGCCCGCGGTGGACTTGTCGCCCAGCGCCGTCGGCCGGAACCCGGCACCGGCAACGTCCGGATTGGCGGCCAGTTCCAGGTAGACGTCGAGCGGGCGGTACGGGTCCACCGGCACGTGGTCGTTCATCGGCGAGACGGCCTTGATCGCACTGCCGTCCGGGCGGTAGGCCAGCGCTTCCGCGTTGAAACCGGGACCGCCGGTGAATCCGGGGTCGACCACCAGTTCGGGCTCCAGTCCCGGGCGGTCGAGCCAGTGCGCGGGGACGGATCCGGTCGCGTGCAGCCACAGCGTGGACCAGGGGCGGCCCCAGCACGCACCGACCGAGATCGGGGTGAACTCCTGCACGAGAGCCTCGGCGACCGGTACCGGCTCGTCGGGCACCGGCCATGCCTCGAGTGTGGCCGCCGCGCTCTCCCGGTACAACGCCGCGCCCAACCGTTGATCGACGAACCGGCGCAGCCGCGCCTCCACGATCAGACGGTCGTCGTGCATCGGGACCTCCACGGTTGTGGTTCGATCGGATCAGGTTGTGGTGCTCCAGATGTCGCCCGCCCCGGGGGCCACCGACTCGACCAGGCCCCACGCCCGCTCGACGGGCAGGTCGATCACCTCGTAGTGGCCGGTGCCGGCGGGCGTCGCCGCGACGATCGTGGCCACCCCCGCGCGCCGTTGGAAGAAGGTCTGGCGCACGGTCCAGCCGACGATGCCGTCGGCCTCGAGGCTGTGGCGGCCGCGGTCCAGGGAACCGCTCGAGGTCACCAGCCAGCCGGGTGGCGTTGCGTGGCCCAGCCCGCGGTAGCGGTCGTGGGCGAGTGCGGCGGCGAACCCGGCGAGCAGCACCAGTACGACCACCGCCGGCCAACCGGTGCTCGCGCCGAACGCGGCCGCGACGGCGTCGGCCGCGGCGAGGACGGCGACCGGTAACAGCGCACGGGTGTACCGGCGGCGCCGCGCACGGGGTCCGTGCTCGGTGAGGGGCCCGGTGACGTCGGTGGGGAAGTGCTGCTCGCGCAGGACGATTCCCATCATGCGGGTGGCCTCCGCGTGCGGGGCCTGCGGCAGCAGCATCGACGAGTGCCGCCTCTCCACCGCGACGCCTGTCATGATCGCGTCCAGTCGTGCACCGTGGGCGAGTCGCAGCAGCAGCGGCTCGTGCAGCGTGGTGCCGCGCAGCCTGGTCCGATCCAGGGTGCTCTGTCGGGTCTTGAGCAGTCCGTGGCTCACGTGCAGCACATGCCCGTCGTCGGTGACGCGAAGATTGCTGAACGCGACGAGGTAGCGCACGCACGCCAGCGCGCTCGCGAGGGCCAGCAGCAGGAACAGCCCGGCGAGTACGGCTGCCGTGGTGCCGAGCCGCTGCGCCGAGTCGAGCCCGCGTGAAACGGCCGACGAACGGGCGATCTGCTCGCCGACGCCGTACTGGAAGGCCACACCGACCAGTGTGAGGACGGTGAGTACACCGGTGACCGAGAATGGTGCGTAGCGCACCCAGCGGGGCGACCAGTGCGCGATCTCTACCTCCGGTGCCTCCGGCGGTCCCGCGGATTGCGGTGTGGCGGACTCCCGTTCGTCGAGGGTCTGGGCGTCGAGATGTCGGGCGAGCAGGGCCACGCGCAGCGCCGGAACCAGCCTGGAGTCGAGGGCGTTGAGCTCGAACTTCGACGATTCGCCGGGCCGGCCCGTACGCAGTCCGGTGCCGACGCGCACCACGGACAGTCCGAGCATGCGGTGCAGCACACCGGCTTCCACGTCGACCGAGCGAATCCGGTTGCGCGGCACCGACAGCAACTTCTTCTGGAAGATGCCCGACCGCAGCTGCACGTGCACCGGGCCGAGTCGGTAGCTGGTGGTGAACCAGCGGAGCAGCGCGAAGATCACCAGAACGGCTACCGCGACGAGCCCCCAGAGGTGGTTGCCCGTTCGGCTGCCGAGGACGAGAGAGATCAGCAGTACCGGAAGGAGTCTGACGACCTCGTTGACCGGATGCACCAGCAGCATCCGCTTGTCCAGACGCAGCCAGGGCTGCTCTTCTTCTGCGGCGAGTGCCTCGTCGCCCGAGGCCTCCGGGGGAGCCGTGCCCGGCGCCGGACTGGGCACGCCGACGCGGCCCGGCGCACTCACGTCGCGTCCCCGAGGTTGCGGCCGGCGATCTCGGTCAGCTGGGCGACAGTCGCGTCGGCGACGTCCTGGTCCAGTGCGGTGATCTTGACGGCCCCCGCCGACGACGCCGTGGTGACCGTGACCGTGGCCAGACCGAGCAGTCGGTCGATCGGCCCGCGCTCGGTGTCGACCGTCTGGATCCGGGAGATCGGGGCGATGCGTCGCTCCTGGTTGAACCACCCCGTCCGGGTGTACACCGCGCTCGGACTGACCTCCCAGCGATGCACGCGGTACCGCCACTGCGGGACCACCAGCACGTGCGCGAGCGCGAGCGCGAGGGTCGCCGCGAACACCGTGACATGCGGCCAGGTGGTCCACCGTCCCGCGATCACCGCCCACACGACCTGCGCGACGAAGACGGGGGTCCACACCAGCACGGCGTTGATCGCCCACAGACGCGGCGCTTTGCGACTGGGCCGGCACTGCGGGTCCGCCATGGTCACGACCGCCGGTACGGGGCTGCTCACACCTTCAGCCTGCCCGACCGGCGGCTGCGCCGCACGTGCGCGCGGCGCCTACTAGCCTGGACCGTGGGGCTAGCAGGAGGTGCACATGGACCGATTCGAACCCGAGGTTCCCGAGGCGGACGGTGTCGAGCAGGGCACCGAGGTCGGCGGGCCGGACGAAGCCGAGGACGCGGAGGAGAACACGACCGACGCGCTCGAAGTGAACGAGGCCGATGCGGCGGAGCAGCAGCGCAGTGTGCCCGACGACGAGGACTACCCGCGCGGCTGAGCGAGCACCGACCTGCCTGAGCGGAGCCTGCGGAGCGAGCACCCACCTGCTGTGGCACAAGTCTCCGTCGATGGCGCATGATCGAACGCGTGACCACGAGCGACGACGACACCACCACGCCCGCGATGCTGCCCGACCCGGCCATGCCTTCGGGTGTAAAGCGGGAGGTGGCCGTCCCGTCCGCATCGGCGATGCGGCGTGCGCTGCGCCGGGCCCGCGACGGTGCCACGCTCAATGTCGACGAGGCGACGGTGCTGCTGCACGCGCGTGGCGCGGACCTGGACGACCTGTCCGTCTCGGCGGCGCGGGTCCGTGACGCCGGCCTCGAGGCCGCGGGCAGGCCGAGGACGGTCAGCTACTCCCGCAAGGTCTTCATTCCGCTGACCCGGCTGTGCCGCGACAAGTGCCACTACTGCACCTTCGTGACGGTGCCCGGCAAACTGCGCGCCGAGGGCCACGGGATGTACCTGGACCCGGACGAGGTCCTCGACATCGCTCGCCGCGGCGCGGAACTGGGCTGCAAGGAGGCGCTGTTCACCCTCGGTGACCGGCCCGAGGCGCGCTGGCCGGAGGCGCAGGAGTGGCTCGAGTCCCGCGGCTACGACTCCACCCTCGACTACCTGCGCGCGATGTCGATCCGGGTGCTCGAGGAGACCGGTCTGCTCCCGCACCTCAATCCGGGGGTGATGAGCTGGGAGGAGATCAACCGGCTCAAGCCGGTCGCCCCGTCGATGGGCATGATGCTCGAGACCACCTCGACGCGGCTGTTCACGGAGAAGGGCGAGTGCCACTACGGCAGCCCCGACAAGGACCCCGCCGTGCGGCTGCGCACGCTTACCGACGCGGGTCGGCTCTCGGTGCCGTTCACCACCGGCATCCTGGTCGGTATCGGCGAGTCGATGACCGAGCGGGCCGAGTCGATCATGGCGATTCGCCAGTCGCACAAGGCCTTCGGGCACATCCAGGAAGTCATCATCCAGAACTTCCTTGCCAAGGATGACACCGCGATGCGCGAGACTCCGGACGCCGGGATAGCGGAGTTCCGCGCCGCGATCGCCGTCGCCCGACTGGTGCTCGGACCGTCGATGCGCATCCAGTCACCGCCGAACCTGGTATCCGGGCAGGAGTGCCTGGAGTTGATCGCCTCCGGCGTCGACGACTGGGGTGGGGTGTCCCCGCTCACCCCCGATCACGTCAACCCCGAGCGTCCCTGGCCGAACCTGGACACCCTCGCCGCGCTCACCGCAGAGGCGGGTTTCGAGCTCGTCGAGCGGACGGCGGCGCAGCCGAAGTACGTGGTGGCCGGCTCACCCTGGATCGACCCGCGGATCAGCGCGCACGTGCATGCACTGGCGGACCCAGTGACGGGTCTGGCCCGGCACGACACCCGGCCGGTCGGGTTGCCGTGGCAGGAGCCGGACGAGACGTGGGCGTCGACGGGTCGCGTCGACCTGAACACCGAGATCGACACCCAGGGCCGCAACACCGAGACCCGTTCCGACCTGGGCAGCGCGTTCGGCGACTGGGAGACCGTGCGCGAGCAGGTGCTCTCGCTGAGTGCGCCGGCCCGGGTGGGCACCGACGTGCTGGCGGCGTTGCGCAGCGCCGAGGCCGATCCCGCCGGCTGCACCGACGACGAGTACCGGGCGCTGGCCAACGCTGACGGCGAGGGGCTCGAGGCCCTGGTCGCCCTCGCCGACGCGCTGCGCCGCGAGGCGGTCGGTGACGAGGTCACCTACGTGGTGAACCGGAACATCAACTTCACCAACATCTGCTACACCGGTTGCCGTTTCTGCGCGTTCGCACAGCGCAAGGGCGACGCCGACGCATTCACCCTGTCCGCGAACGAGGTCGCGGACCGGGCCTGGGAGGCGCACGTCGCCGGGGCCACCGAGGTCTGCATGCAGGGCGGGATCGACCCCGAACTGCCCGTCACCGGCTACGCGGACCTGGTGCGCGCGGTCAAGGCACGGGTGCCGTCGATGCACGTGCACGCCTTCAGCCCGATGGAGATCGTCAACGGCGCCTCCCGAGGCGGGCAGAGTGTGCGGGACTGGCTGACCGAACTGCGGGAGGCGGGACTCGACACGATTCCCGGCACGGCGGCGGAGATCCTCGACGACGAGGTGCGCTGGGTGCTCACCAAGGGCAAGCTCCCGACGAGCACGTGGATCGACGTGGTCAGCACTGCGCACGAGGTGGGCCTGCGGTCCAGTTCGACGATGATGTACGGCCACGTGGACCAGCCGCATCACTGGGTGGGGCATCTGAACGTCCTGCGCGGAATCCAGGACCGCACCGGCGGATTCACCGAGTTCGTGCTGCTGCCGTTCGTGCACCAGTCGTCGCCGCTGTACCTGGCCGGCGCCTCGCGACCCGGCCCGACCCGACGTGACAACCGGGCGGCGCACGCGCTGGCCCGGGTGATGCTGCACGGGCGGATCCCGAACATCCAGACCAGCTGGGTCAAGCTCGGCACCGAGGGCACCCAGGCGATGTTGCAGGGCGGCGCCAACGACCTCGGGGGCACACTGATGGAGGAGACCATCTCGCGGATGGCGGGTTCGCAGCACGGCTCGCAGATGTCCGTCGCCGAACTGCGGGCCATCGCCGAGGGGATCGGTCGACCGGCTCGACAGCGCACGACCAGCTATGCCGAGAGAGTGGGGGTTTCATGAACGCACAGGATCGGAAGGCCGCCAAGGATCGGAACGCCGGGGACCTCATCGGCGACGGACGCGTCGTCGCGGTTCTCGAGCGGGCGGCGTGGGGGGTCAACCCGCTGCTCGACCTGGCGAGCAGCGACCCGCTGGGCATCAAGGCGCGCACGTTCCTGCCGAACGCCGAGGATCGGAGTCTCGTCGAGAAGTCGCTCGACGGGGCCGCGTGGCTGCTGGACCTCGCCGAGGTGCCCGGCACCGCGGCCTGGGTGCGGGCCAGCGACGAGCGCCGCGCCCGCTGGTGGCTGACCAGGCTGGGGCTGCTCAACACCATCGTGGTCGCGTTCCCCGGCGTGCTCGGGCCGCTCGCGAAGCGCCTGCCGCTGCAGGACCTGCTCGGGTTCGCCAACCAGACGCTGGTGCTGGTCGCCGTCGCCCGCGAGTTGGGCGTCACCGACCGCAGCGCCCAGGTCGACATGCTCGCGGCCGTGTTGTGCAAGCGCTCGACGGACGCGCGCACGCTGCTCGCACAGGAGCGGGCCGGGGAACCGTCGGACGAGTCGGCGGCGGGTTGGCGTCCGCTGGCCATGCTCGGCGGACTGTGGCGTACTGCCCGGACACTGCGGGCCATCCCGGACGAGCTGCACAAGCGGCCGCAACCGTCCCGGCCGTACCAGGTCCTCGGGCACGTGCCGTTCCTCGGCGCGGTCGCGGACTACCTCGGGGAGCGCGGGGCGCTGTTCGACGCCGCGGTGCAGGGCCGGCGGTGGATCGACGGGCACACGGTGCGCACCGCGGTCGAGCACACCGGCGCCCTCGGAGCCACCACCGTCTGACTCACCCTGAGGGCACCCTGCGCGGCCGGGTGCGGTTCGGAGGGGTGATACTAGTAACTCGTGAGCGTTCGCGTTGTGCGCTCGACGAAACAGGTCCGTTCAGAAAGGCAGCGGCAGTGCCCTACACGATTGCTGAACCGTGCGTGGATGTGCTCGACAAGGCGTGCATCGAGGAGTGCCCCGTCGACTGTATTTACGAGGGCGGCCGGATGCTCTACATCCACCCCGACGAGTGCGTGGACTGCGGCGCCTGCGAGCCGGTCTGCCCGGTCGAGGCGATCTTCTACGAGGACGACGTGCCGGACCAGTGGAACGCGTACGTGAGCGCGAACGTCGACTTCTTCGTCGAGCTCGGCTCTCCCGGCGGCGCCGCCAAGCTCGGCAAGGTCGACTACGACCCGCCGTTCATCAAGGCGTTGCCCCCCATGGGCGAGGACTGACTTGCCCCGTACACCCGTCTCCCGAGGACTGCCCGACTTTCCGTGGGACTCGCTTGCCGACGCCAAGGCGAAGGCGCAGTCGCATCCCGGCGGCATCGTCAACCTGTCCGTCGGAACCCCGGTCGACCCGGTCGCACCGCTGATTCGCGAGGCCCTGGCGTCGGTGTCGGAGGTGCCCGGGTACCCGACGACGCACGGCACCCCGGAGCTGCGTGCCGCGGCGGCGTCCGCGTTGGCCCGACGGTACGGGGTCACGGGGATCGACCCGGCTGCGGTGCTGCCCGCGCTCGGCACCAAGGAGATGATTGCCTGGCTGCCGCGTCTGCTCGGCCTCGGCGCCGACGACCTGGTGGTGATCCCGGAGGTCGCGTACCCGACCTACGAGGTAGGGGCCCTGTTGGCCGGCTGTCGGGTGCTGCGCGCCGACGGCACGATGCGGTTGGGGCCCGAGAGCCCGGCGCTGATCTTCGTCAACTCGCCGTCGAACCCGACCGGCAAGGTGCTCGGCATCGACCACCTGCGCAAGGTCGTGGACTTCGCCCGTCAGCGCGGCGCGATCGTGGTGTCCGACGAGTGCTACCTGGGCCTGACCTGGGAGGCCGAGGCCTACTCGATCCTCGACCCGCGGGTGTCGGACGGTGACCACACCGGTCTGCTGGCCGTGCACTCGCTGTCGAAGACCTCGAACCTGGCCAGCTACCGGGCCGGCTTCGTCACCGGCGACCCGGCGCTCGTCGCCGAACTGCTCGAGGTCCGCAAGCACGCCGGCATGATCATGCCGACGACCGTGCAGGCCGCGATGACGGCGGCGCTGGGCGACGACGAGCACGAGAACGAGCAACGTGAGCGGTACCGCAAGCGCCGCGAGGTGCTGCTCGACGCGGTCCGCGGCGCCGGGTTCACGGTCGACAACTCCGAGGCCGGGCTCTACCTGTGGGTGACCCGCGAGGAGGCCTGCCGCGACACCGTCGACTGGTTCGCCGAGCGCGGAATCCTGGTCGCGCCGGGTGATTTCTACGGTCCTGGCAGTCGCCGGCACGTGCGGATGGCGCTGACGGAGACCGACGAGCGGATCGCGGCGGCGGCCTCGCGTTTGTGAGCAGCTGCGCTGCCCGTGCCCGATCGTGACCCCGGCCGGGGTCACGATCGCGCACAAGCACGGAGCGCATTCGCCGTGTGGGCTAGCCTGGATTCGAGTTCCTGGTTAGACGTTGCCGGGGTGCCGCCCGGGAGCGATTCCTCGGGGCAGGAGGCAGCATGGACGCCGTCACTCAGGTTCCCGCGCCCGCCAACGAGCCGGTGCACGCGTACGCACCGGGCAGTCGCGAACGCACGATCCTCGCAACCGAACTGGCCGAGCTGGCCGCCGACCACATCGACCTGCCGCACGTCATCGGTGGCGTGCACCGGCAGGGCCGCGGCACTCGGGTCGAGGTGGTGCAGCCGCACCGCCGGCGCGCGGTGCTCGGCACCCTCACCGACGCCACCCACGAGGACGCCGACGCGGCCGTCAGCGCGGCGGTCGCCGCCGCCCCCGGCTGGCGGGCGCTGTCCTTCGACGACCGCGCCGCGGTGCTGCTGCGCGCCGCGGACCTGCTGGCCGGGCCGTGGCGCGAGACCCTCGCCGCCGCAACGATGCTGGGGCAGTCGAAGACCGTGCAGCAGGCGGAGATCGACGCCCCCTGCGAGCTGGTCGACTTCTGGCGGTTCAACGTGCATTTCGCACGGCAGATCCTCGCCGAGCAGCCGACGTCCGGTCCCGGCGTGTGGAACCGGATGGAGTACCGTCCGCTCGAGGGCTTCGTCTACGCGATCACCCCGTTCAACTTCTCCGCGATCGCGGGCAACCTGCCGACCGCACCCGCGCTGATGGGCAACACCGTCGTGTGGAAGCCCGCGACCACCCAGACCCTCGCCGCCTACTGGACGATGAAACTGCTCGAGGAGGCCGGCCTGCCGCCCGGGGTGATCAACCTGGTCACCGGGTCCGGTGCGGCGGTTTCCGATGTGGCGCTGGGTGATCCGCGCCTGGCGGGCATTCACTTCACCGGCTCGACCCGCACCTTCCAGCACCTGTGGCGGGAGGTGGGCAGCAACATCGACCGCTACCACGGGTACCCGCGGCTGGTCGGGGAGACCGGTGGCAAGGACTTCATCGTCGCGCACGCGTCGGCGGACCCGGACGTGCTGCGAACGGCCATGGTGCGCGGCGCATTCGAGTACCAGGGTCAGAAGTGCTCGGCCGCTTCGCGGGCGTACGTACCGCGCTCGGTGTGGGAGCGGATGGGTGCAGACTTCCTCGCCGAGGCGGACGAACTCACCTACGGTGACGTGACCGACCTGTCGAACTTCGGTGGGGCGCTGATCGACCGCGCGGCCTACGACAAGAACGTCGCGGCCATCGAGCGCGCCCGCGGCGCCGCCGGGGTCGAGATCGCCGTCGGCGGCAAGTACGACGACAGCGAGGGCTACTTCGTGCGTCCGACGGTCCTGCTCGCCGACGACCCGGCCGACGAGTCGTTCGCCACCGAGTACTTCGGTCCGGTGCTCTCGGTGCACGTCTACGACGACGCGGCACCGAACGCATTCGAGAGGTTGCTGGAGGTGGTCGACGCCACCGCGCCCTACGCACTGACCGGATCGGTGATCGCGGACGACCGTGTCGCGGTCGACAAGGCCGCCGCCGCACTGAGATTCACCGCCGGGAACTTCTACGTCAACGACAAGCCGACCGGCGCGGTCGTCGGCCAGCAACCCTTCGGCGGGGCCCGCGCCTCGGGGACCAACGACAAGGCGGGCTCGCCGATCAACCTGCTGCGCTGGACCTCCGCGCGCACGATCAAGGAGACCTTCGTCCCTCCGACGAACTACCGGTACCCGCACATGGGGCCGGAGGCCTGACCGTGGTGCCCCGGGCGCTGGCGAATCCGCTCCGCCCCGCGATCCTCGCCGCGGCCCGCTCACCCAGGGTCAAGTCGGCGATCACCCGTGCGCCCGGTACCAGGTCCATCGTGACCAGGTTCATCGCGGGCGAGACCCGGTCCGATGCGCTCGTGGCAGCCCGCACGCTGCTCGACTCGGGCCGGATGGTGAGCATCGACCACCTCGGCGAGGACACCACCGACCTCACTCAGGCACGCGCGGCGGTCGCCGAATACCGGTCCCTGCTGGCGGAACTGGCGCGACTGCCCGAGGCCCGCACAGCGGGGGAGACGCGCCGGCTCGAGGTGTCGGTGAAGCTGTCCGCTCTCGGGCAGGCACTGCCGTCCGATGGTCGGGCGGTGGCGCTCGAGCACGCCCACCACCTGTGTGCGGCGGCGCAGGAGGCCGGCGTGTGGGTCACCGTCGACGCGGAGGACCACACCACCACTGACTCGACCCTGTCGATCGTCACCGAACTGCGCGCGGACTACCCGTGGCTGGGCACGGTGCTGCAGGCGTACCTGCGGCGAACCGAGGGGGACTGCCGCGACCTTTCGGGACCGGGATCGCGAATTCGGTTGTGCAAGGGTGCGTACCGCGAACCGGAGTCGGTGGCCTACCAGTCCCGGGCGGAGGTGGACGCGTCGTACCTGCGCTGCCTGACCGTCCTGATGGACGGGCAGGGCTACCCGATGGTGGCCTCGCACGACCCGGTGATGGTCGACGCGGCCGCCGCGTCGGCGGCCGGGGCGGGCCGAGGGGCGGGGGACTACGAACACCAGATGCTCTACGGGATCCGGGATGTCGAGCAGGCACGGTTGGCCGCTGGGGGTGCACAGGTGCGGGTGTACGTGCCCTACGGTGGCCAGTGGTACGGCTACTTCATGCGCAGGCTCGCCGAACGCCCGGCGAACCTCACCTTCTTCCTGCGCTCGCTCGCCACCCGCGGCTAGACCGTGTGAGACGCTGGACGGCGTGCTGCTGCGTTCACTGAACCCCCTCGCCGTTGCCCGGGGCGACGACCTGCCCGACGCCGTGCGGATCGACGGCCACACCCTGTCGCGCAGCGACATCGTGGGCGGCGCCGGGGCCCTGGCCAGGCGCCTCGCCGGCGCCGAGCGGGTCGCCGTGCTCGCCGAGCCTTCCGCGACCACGGTCGTCGCGATAGTCGGGTGCCTGCTCGCCGGGGTCACCGTCGTGCCGGTGCCCCCGGATTCCGGTCCCGCCGAGCTCGCGCACATCCTGTCCGACTCCGGTGCGCAGGCGTGGCTCGGTACGGCACCGGAGAACAGGGACATTCCGCCGAGTTCCCGAGCAGGCACCCTTCCGGTGGTACCGGTGCGGCTGCATGCCCGCGACTGGCACAGTCACCCCGAGCCGAACCCGTCGTCGATCGCTTTCGTGCTCTACACCTCGGGCACCACCGGGCCGCCGAAGGGCGTGCTGCTCAGCCGGGGCGTCATCGCCGCCGGTCTCGACGCGCTCGCGCAGGCCTGGCAGTGGACCGCGAAAGACACTCTGGTGCACGGACTTCCACTGTTCCACGTGCACGGCCTCATTCTCGGGCTGCTCGGACCGTTGCGGGTGGGCAGCCGGCTGATCCACACCGGCAAGCCCACCCCGCGGGCCTACACGCAGGCGCGCGGTTCGCTGTACTTCGGCGTCCCGACCGTCTGGTCCCGGGTGGTCGAGGACGAGGAGGCGGCCCGCGCACTGAGTGGGGCGCGGCTGCTGGTCTCGGGCAGCGCGCCGCTGCCGGTTCCGGTGTTCTCCCGGCTCGTCGAACTGACAGGACTGACGCCGATCGAGCGCTACGGCATGAGCGAAACGATGATCACCCTGAGTACCCGGGCCGACGGCGAACGCCGCCCCGGCTGGGTGGGCACCCCGGTCCAGGGCGTCGAGACCAGGCTCGTCGGCGAGGGCGGGGCGCCGGTGCCCCACGACGGCGAGTCCATCGGCGGGCTACAGGTGCGCGGCCCGATGCTCTTCGACGGGTACCTGAACCGGCCCGACGCGACCGCGGAATCGTGGACCGAGGACGGCTGGTTCGTCACCGGCGACGTCGCGGCGATCGACGCCGACGGCTTCCATCGGATCGTCGGGCGCGAGTCGACCGACCTCATCAAGTCCGGCGGGTACCGGATCGGGGCCGGCGAGGTGGAGACCTCGCTACTCGGGCACCCGTCGGTGCGGGAAGTCGCGGTCGTCGGCCTGGCCGACGACGACCTGGGCCAGCGCGTGGTGGCGTTCGTCGTCGGCGACGCGGTGGACCCGGCGGCGCTGATCGAGCACGTGGCGGGCGAGCTGTCGGTGCACAAGCGGCCGCGCGAGATTCGGGTGGTCGACTCGTTGCCGCGCAACGCGATGGGCAAGGTGCAGAAGAAGCTGCTGGGTTGAGCGCTGTCAGGCGAGCCCGGCGGCTCCGCTGAGGGTGACGAATTCCGTTCCCGCGCGGCGCAATGCAGGAAGGGCGGCGGCCAGCCCCTTGGCGGTGTCGCCCTTGGGTCGGTTCATGTGCATGATCACGATCGAGCCGGGTGCGGCGGCGGTCAGTGCGCCCTGAACCTTGGCGGCCGGCAGGGTGGCGCCGGCGTCACCGTTCACCGTGAAACCAACCACCTCCTCGCCGAGGTCGCGGACGATCGCGGTCGCGACCTCGTCGCAGTGCGCGGTGCCGGGCCGGAACCAGCGCGGTGCCGCGCCGGTGATCTGCTGCAGCCGTTGGTGGTTCGCCCACACCTCGTCGACCACCTCGGCCGCGGACCGGGTGCCCGCGATGCCGTAGGCGCTGCGGCCGGTCACCGACAGGGGAAGGTGCCGCGTCCCGTGATTGCCGAGTTCGAACAGCGGGTTCGCGGCCAACTGGACCGCGAGCGCCGGGTTGGCTTCGATCCAGCGGCTGTTGAGGAACAGGGTGGCCGCGATCCTCTCGCGCTCGAGCAGATCGAGGATCGCGGTGTCCACTGCGCTGCCACCACCCGGACCGCCGCAGGCATCGAAGGTCAGCGCGAGTCGGCGACCGGCGGACGCGAGTCGGGTTCGAGCCCCGGTCACCGCCGTGCCCCACTCGTGCGGGACCGCTGTCGCGTACTTCGCCTTCACTGCCGCCGGGTCCGGCGGGGGCGGAGGGAGTGGCTCGGTGAACCAGGGGGCGACGGACCCGGAGCCCGGAGGCGCCGGTGGAGGGAGCGGGGCGTCCGGTGGTACCGGGCTGGCGAGGGAGGGTTCGACGTATACCCAGCTCGCGGCGCCGATGCCGCCCCCGATCAGTCCGAGCAGCACTGCCCGGCGGGTCACTCTCGCATGCACGCACGAAGCCTAAGGTGCCGGCGCTCGGATCGGCGCGTCGAGCCTTAACGAAACTGTCACGGTTCGCGCAGAGTTCACGAGCCGGTCACGGTTCGGCGGCCGAGGCGAGCGAACCTCGTTCCTGAGGACTTTTCCCGCGATTCGGGACTAGCCTCGACAAACATGAGCCAGCCTGCAGAGAACACCCGCATCGTGCTCGCTTCGCGCCCCGTGGGCGAGCCCCAGCCGTCCGATTTCCGGATCGAGTCGGCGCCGCTGCCCGTGCCAGGTGAGGGGCAGTTGCTGCTCGAGACCCGCTACCTGTCGTTGGACCCCTACATGCGCGGACGGATGAGTGATGCCGAGTCGTACGCCGACCCGGTCGCGCTCGGTCACGTCATGGTCGGTGGCACAGTCTGCACTGTGATCGAGTCACGCGACCCCGGTTACTCCAGTGGTGATGTGGTGCTGTCCTTCTCGGGATGGCAGAGCCACTCGGTCGCCGACGCGAAGCACGTCCGCAAGATCGACCCGAGCCTCGCGCCCGTGGAGACGGCCCTCGGGGTGCTCGGCATGCCCGGATTCACCGGATACGCCGGACTGCTGCGGATCGGGAAGCCACAGCCGGGCGAGACGGTGGTGGTGGCCGCGGCAACCGGACCCGTCGGCTCGGCGGTCGGGCAGATCGCCAGGATCAAGGGCGCGCGGGCGGTCGGGATCGCGGGCGGTCCCGAGAAGTGCGCCTACTTGCACGAGCTCGGCTTCGACGCCGCGATCGACCACCGTGCACCCGATTTCGCAGATCAGCTGGCCGCGGCGGTCCCGAACGGCATCGACGTCTACTTCGAGAACGTCGGCGGCCAGGTGTGGGATGCGGTGTTGCCGCTGCTCAACACCTACGCGCGGGTGCCGGTGTGCGGATTGATCGCGAACTACAACCTCACCTCGGCGCCTGCGGGTCCGGACCGGGCCCCGGCGCTGATGAGCCGCATCCTGACCAAGAGCCTGACCGTGCGCGGCTTCATCCAGTCCGAGTTCGTGAAGGAGTCGTTCGCGGATTTCATGCTGGACATGTCCGGATGGGTGCGGGACGGCAAGGTCGGCTACCGCGAGGACATCGTCGACGGGCTGACGAACGCTCCCGAGGCGTTCATCGGGCTGCTGCGGGGCAAGAACTTCGGCAAACTCCTGGTGAAGGTGGCCGACGCATGACCGGGCTGGTCGGGCACCAGCCGGAGGCCCGCGTCGGCGCGCTCGACCTGCTGGCGTTCCTGTGCGAACTGGCGATGCTGATCCTGCTCGCCCTCGCCGGCGCCGCGTCCGCCGATTCAGTGCCGTCGAGGGTGGTCGCGGCGATCGCCTTGCCCGTGGTGGCGGCGGGGATCTGGTCGGTGTGGATGGCGCCGACGTCCCGCCGCCGGCTGGGCAACCCGATGCGGCTGTACGCGCAGACTGCGTTGTTCGCGGTGGCGGGGGTGGTGATCGGACTGTTCCTCGGCTGGCCGGTCGGAGCCGCTTTCTTCGCGGTGTCCGTGCTGGTGTTCGGACAGTCGTGCCGACGAGAACTGCACGCGCGGTAGGAAAGCCCAGGTAGCAGCATCACCGACATCGGTGGCCGTAATCTCGCTGCCAGCACGAAGTTTCGCAACCCGGCGACCAATGACCGCGTCGTGTTCGACCTCGACCCGCAGACCGGAACGTAGGTCTGCGGGTCGAGACTTCTCACCCGGTGGCCGCACCGGCGACCTGCGGCGCACACCCCTCCGGTGCGCCGGCGGCGGCTACTGCGCCGGAGGCATCAGAACCGAGTCGACGAGGTAGACGGTCGCATTGGCGGTGTGGACACCGCCGCAGATCACCGCCGCGTCGTTGACCTTCAGGGTGTCGCCGGATCCCGTCACCGTCACCGAGCCGCCCTCGACGGTCTTGTGCTGGCCGTCGATGTTCTTCGGGCTGATCTGACCCGGCACCACGTGGTAGGTGAGGATCTTCGTCAGAGTCGCCGAATCGGTCTTCAGCGAGTCGATCGTGGCCGGATCGATCTTCCCGAACGCAGAGTCCACCGGCGCGAAGACGGTGAACTGACCACCGTTGAGCGTGTCCACCAGGTTGACGTTCGGGTTGAGCTTGCCCGAGACCGCCGAGACCAGGGTGGTCAGCAGCGGGTTGTTCGACGCCGCCACGGCTACCGGGTCCTGAGCCATGCCGGTCACCGAACCGGGGCCGGTCGGCACCTTGGCTGCGTAGTCGGCGCAGCCCGGTCCCACCAGATCCGCGGCCGCACTCATCTGGCCGCTCGGCGCCGTCATCGCCGAGGTCTTCTGCTGCGACATCGCCGTCGAATCCGACGACGAGTCCGAACTGTCGCTCGAACATGCCGACAGGCCCAGAACAGCAACTGCGGCAATTCCGGCCGCCGCGAATGCCTTTCGCTGAACACTCTTCATAATCGGTCACTCCTTCTCGGACGGCACGATTGCCGTCGCCGTCAGCTCTGTCGACTGGGTATTCGGCGCCGAGTCACGACCGGATGGGTCGGAGCGGAGAGTTTCTTTCAGTGCAGCTCGGGCAGCGCGACCAAGCCGAGACGAGGCCGGCTCCGAATATCGTGCATGTACACCATCGTGCTCATCGGGTTCCTGGGCGGACTGATCACCGGAATCTCCCCGTGCATCCTCCCCGTCCTGCCGGTCATCTTCTTCTCCGGCGCACAGAACGCCCGCACCCGTGAGTCCGCTCGATCACCGGAGGTGGCCGGGGACGTGCTGATCGCGGCGCCGCCGCCGACCCGCTCGGTAGGCGAGGCACTGCGCCCCTACCGGGTGATCGCCGGACTGGTGCTCAGTTTCAGTGTGTTCACTCTCGCCGGCTCGGCCCTGCTGACGCTGTTGCATCTCCCGCAGGACGCGGTGCGGTGGGCCGGGCTCGTGGTGCTCACCCTCATCGGCCTCGGCCTGATCTTTCCGCGCGTCGAGCATCTGCTCGAGCGCCCCTTCGCCCGACTGCCGCAGCGGCAGGTCGGGGCGGGCAAGAGCGGATTCGGTCTCGGACTTGCACTCGGCGTGCTCTACGTCCCCTGTGCGGGGCCGGTTCTCGCCGCCATCGTCGTCGCGGGAGCCACCGGGCAGATCGGTCTCCAGACCGTCGCGTTGACCCTGTCGTTCGCCATCGGCGCCGCGCTGCCGCTGCTGATCTTCGCGCTCGCGGGTCGTCGAGTAGCGGAGCGGGTCAGCGCCTTTCGCAACCACCAACGCCAGATTCGGGTGGTCGGCGGCCTGCTGATGATCGCGCTTGCCGTCGGCCTCGTATTCAACCTGCCGGCGGTACTGCAGCGCGCCATCCCCGACTACACCGGCGGGCTGCAGGACAAGGTCGCGGGCAGCAGCCAGGTCCAGGAGAAACTCAACCTCGGCGGCATCGTCACCGACCAGAATCGTGAGCTGTCGAACTGTAGCAGCGACGCGGCGACGCTCGAAAACTGTGGTACGGCACCGGACATCACGGGCATCACCGGATGGTTGAACACTCCGGGCGGCGCGCCGATCGACCTGACGTCCCTGCGCGGCAAAGTCACCCTCGTCGACTTCTGGGCCTATTCGTGCATCAACTGCCAACGCGCCATCCCACACGTCGTCGACTGGTACAACACCTACCGGGACGCGGGCCTCGAGGTGATCGGCGTACACACGCCCGAGTACGCCTTCGAACGCGTCGAGAGCAACGTCGCGGCCGGTGCCGCGGGCCTGCACATCGACTATCCGATCGCGCTGGACACCAACTACTCGACCTGGACCAACTACCGCAACAGCTACTGGCCCGCGGAGTACCTGATCGATGCCACCGGCACCGTGCGGCACATCAAGTTCGGAGAGGGTGACTACGACGTGACGGAGAACCTGATTCGTCAGTTGCTTCGCGACGCCAACCCGAGCGCTCCGTTGCCTGCGTCGTCCACCGCGTCGGACAGCACACCTCAGGCGAGCACCACTCCCGAGACTTACCTCGGGGTCGGCAAGGTGGTCAACTACGGTGGCGGCGGCGCGTACGACCAGGGCGCCGCGACCTTCGACTATCCGGCATCGCTGCCCGCTGACAGCTTCGCGTACCGCGGACAGTGGAGCCTCGACTACCAGGGCGCGACCGCGGAGAGCGACACGTCGAGCATTGCGCTGAACTACCACGCGCGCAACGTGTACCTCGTCGTCGGCGGAGCCGGGACCGCTACTGTCACCAGGAACGGGAAGTCGACCACGGTGCCGATCAGTGGTCCACCGACGCTGCACCAGATCGTCGCCGCCGACACCACACAGGCCGGTCGTCTCGAGGTGACGCTCTCACAAGGGCTGCAGGCGTTCTCGTTCACCTATGGATAGCTGTGCCTGGTGGTCGTGTAACGCAACGGGGGAACGAGTGGATGACAAGCGACGAGAAGGAAGATGAGGGGGCAATGTGAATCCGGACGTGCCGATGGTGGAGGTTTCGGGCTGTCTCGTGGTCGGGGTTCCGCCCCTGCGTGATGACGAGAATGCGCTTGCGGTAGGCGAATTGATCGTCGAGGAGGCGGGTCGGACGGGTGTGAGTGCAGTGATCCTGGACCTCGAGGCGGTCCGCGGGATCGATTCCCGGGTGGGGGCGACGGTGAGCGAGATCGGCATGCGACTGCGTTCGATGGTGGTCGAATGTGTGGTGGTCGACGGCCGTTCGACGTTGCAGCGGATGCGTGACGATCAACGGGTGCGGTCCGGACTCGACACCGTCGAGACCCTCGGTGACGCGTTGGCGCTGCTGGGCTGACGCCGCGCCTGCGGGCCCCGTCAGCGCATGTCCCGGAAGACCGGGTCTCGCTTCTCTCGACGGGCCAGTGTCGCCTCCTCGAAGTTGTCGGTCATCAGCCGGATCATCAACTGGCCGAGTCCTTCCTGGTTCATGTGCTGGGCCATCGAGGAGGCGTCCAGGCTCGACCACAGCGTCCGCTTGGTGAGCTCGACACCGGGCCTCGAAAATGCGGCAATCCGTTCGGCCAGCGCGAAGGACTCGTCGAGGAGGTCGGTGCCGGGCACGAGGCGTGAGACCAGTCCGATCCGCTCGGCTTCCTCGGCGGTGATGTCGCGGCCCGACAGCATGATCTCGAATGCTCGCGACGAACCGATCGCGCGCGGCAGTAGGTAGCTCAGCCCGAGTTCGCTCGCGGTGAGCCCGTTGTTGATTCCCGCGGCGCGGAAGTAGGCGTCGGGGGAGGCCAGGCGGATGTCGGCCGCCAGCGAGAGGCAGAAGCCACCGCCGATCGCGGCCCCGTTCACCGCGGCAATCATCGGCTGGTGCATTCGACGGATCGCGAGCACCACGTCGTCGAGGATCTCCATGGCGCGCAGCGCAATCGAGGGTCGGGTGAGACCGTCGATGTGCGGCGGACTGCCCGCCGAGGCCTGGTCGGCGCCCGAGCAGAACCCGCGGCCGGCCCCGGTGAGGACCACCGCGCGCACCGAGTTGTCGTTGCTGATCGCCTCGAGCGACTCCTTGAGTGGCACCATCACGTCGAACGCCATCGCGTTCATCCGCTCCGGGCGGTTCAGGGTCACCAGCGCGACGTTCTCGCGCGGCCGCTCGACGAGGACAAAGCTCACGGGTGGTCTCCTGTTCTGCTGCAACGGGTCGGACCAGCCGACACTACGTCGAGTGGGCACGCCCGGTCCCGGGTTCTCGAAGGCGGTCTGGCGGGACCTGTGGGTCACGGGGCGTCGCCGTCGTTGGGCGCATCGTCGCCGGGCTCGGTGCCGATGTGGCGGTTCCGCTGTGCGCGGTGTCGCCGTAGTTCCGCGTCCCGGCGTGCGCGGGCGCGTTGGAGTGCCTGGGCGAGGAGCTCGTCCAGGTGGTGGCGGTGATTGATGCGCGGTTGTCGGTCGGGGTCGATGTGGGCGGGTGCGATCCACTCGGTGCGGCCGGGATGCTCGGATTCCGGTGGGGCGGTGCGGGTTCTCCACCCCGTGGGTCCGTCCTTGACGAGGGCGTGGCAGGCGTCGCAGGCGAGGTCTTCGTTGGTGATGTCGGTGCCGGCGCCGTCGTTCCACTCTCGGATGTGATGGACGGCGGTCATGGTGGCGGGTGCGTCGCAGCCGGGGCGGGTGCAGCCGCGGGAGGATGCGATCAATGCCAGGCGTTGGTCGGGGGTGGCGAGCCGTTTGGATCGGCCCAGGTGCAGGGGTCGGCCGTGGTGGTCGAATCCCCCAAGCACTTCGTGCAGGGAGGTGCCCCCAGGCACAGCACCGGGTGCGCGTGTTCGGCCATTCGCAGGGCGTCGCGGATGGGGACGATCCCGCCGCCGGCGGTCGTTGCCACCCCGGTGGCGTCCTCGAGTTGCTGCAAAGTCATGGTGATGATCGCGGTGACCGGGAGTCCGCGGTGACTGCCCAGTACCCCCGATGCGAGCAGGTGCCGCAGCCCGGCTTTGAGGGCGTCGTGGCCTCGTTGTCCGGCGGTGCGGGTGTCGCGGGCCGCGGCCTTCGCGAGGGCATCGTGGTCGAGGTTCGGGGATTCGGCGTCGCCGGCGGGTGAGTCGGGGTCGTCGGGGTTGTTCATGCCGGGCCGGGCG
>NZ_VIGH01000018.1 GCF_006704125.1 Rhodococcus spelaei | reverse complement strand
TGTACTGCCCAGGCAGGTTGGTTGAGAGATTGCGACGACACGCTGTAGCTGGTCGTTGAACAGCGAAGGTCTCCTGTCGTGAAGTGGAGCTGCTTAGACACCCACTACACCGACAGGAGACCTTCGTGGTCCACGCTAACGCACCCTTGACCCCGAAGGGCCGGCTGCTGCTGGCCCGCCGCATCGTCGACGACGGCTGGCCGATCGTCAGGGCTGCGGAACACTTCAACGTGTCCTGGCCGACCGCCAAACGGTGGGCCACCCGCTATGTCGAGATGGGGTCGGACGGCATGCACGACCGGTCCAGCCGACCGCACCACAGCCCGAACCGCACTCCCGAACGGACCAAACGCAAGATCGTCGACCTGCGGTGGCGCCAACGTCTCTCACCCCAGGCGATCGGATCCCGCCTGCACATGCCGGCCTCGACCGTCCATGCGGTGTTGGTGCGTTGCCGATTGAACCGGCTCTCGCACATCGACATCCGCACCGGCGAGGTGATCCGCCGCTACGAACACCCGCATCCGGGGTCGATGATCCACGTCGACGTCAAGAAACTCGGCAACATCCCGATCGGTGGCGGGTGGCGGTTCGTCGGCCGCATCAAGGGCCGCAAGAACCGCCAGGCCACACCAGGCACCAAACGCAGCAGACACCACAACGAACTTCTCGGTCACGCCTTCGTGCACACCGTCATCGACGACCATTCCCGGGTCGCCTACGCCGAGATCCACGACAACGAAACCGCCGCCACCGCAATCGGAGTGCTCCGCCGTGCCGTGGGCTGGTTCGCCGCCCGCGGTGTCACCGTCGAACGGGTCCTGTCCGACAACGGAAGCTGCTACCGATCCGCCCTGTGGAAGCAGACCTGCAGCGACCTGGGTGTCACACCGAAATACACCCGGCCCTACCGGCCGCAGACCAACGGCAAGATCGAACGCTTTCACCGCACCATGGCGCAGGAGTGGGCATTCGCCCGGCACTACACGTCAGAACAAGCCCGACGGAGCGCGTTGTCGGGATGGCTACACACCTACAATCACCACCGGCAACACTCCGCCATCGGTAGGAACGTTCCCTTCAGCCGATTGACCAACGTCCCTGGGCAGTACA
>NZ_VIGH01000017.1 GCF_006704125.1 Rhodococcus spelaei | reverse complement strand
GGTAGCCGAGCAGTTGTTGCCCGGCGTCGGCGACCGCCTTCGGGGTCGAGGACCGGGCGAGTTCGGCTGGGGGTCCCTCCCTGCACGAAGTGCTTGGGGGCGGATCTGTTCGGCGACCTCCACTGTGGCGGGGTCGACGCTGCGGGGGATCTTGCCGAGCACGCCGCGGATCTCGTGGACGTGGTCGGGTCCGATGGCGCCGTCGCGTTGCGCGGCGGCGGTGCCGGGCAGGTCGGGGGGTAGTTGTTCGCCGGTGGGGTGGTGCCAGGTGCCGACCTTTTTCGCTGCGGCGACCCGGCGGGCCGCGTCGCCGACCGACAGGCGCAGCGTGGCGATCAGGAAATTGTTGATCGTTGAGCAGTCGTGTTTGTCGGGCAGGGACCGTTCCACGGATTCGACGATCAGTCGGGTACCGACGGCCGCAGCCTTGCGCAGTGACGTCTCCAGGCGCTGGAGCGTCTCGACGATGTCCGCGTCCGACAGCGCGGACAGTCCGTCGTCGAGCAACCCGTCGACGGCGGCATCGAGGGCGGTCAGGTGTTCGTCCACCTGCCCGACCTCGCCGAACCGCACTATCGAATGCATGTTCGAAGACTAGTGCGACCCGCCGACAAGAAATGTTCAATTGCAAACCCTGCATGCGAGACGGCGTCGTCGGCGTCACCCGGCCCAGCGGCAGGAAGACCGTGGTGGTGCACCGGCAGATCAAGAACAACCGTCTCGCGTCGGTCGGATCGTTCCGGACACTCGTCGCGATCCGGAACTCACCCGGTGCCCGAGAACGCTGCGACCGACGGCGCGCGTCCGGGGACGGGGGCCGCCAAGGCCAATGCCACGTGGTCAGCAATCTCCTCGGCCAACTCCGTACCTGTCTACGAACAGAGCTACGCGCCTTCCCTGATGCTCCAGCGTTGACGGCTCCCGGTACAGGGCCCCGATAGATTGTCTCAATGCGCGAGTCGGAGCCGAAACCTCCAGGTGAAGTGACGCGAAACAAGCTTCCTGGACCTGGTCTCCTGGCGACCACCGTCGTTGCACTGCTCGTGCTCGTCTGCATCGACTACGACTGGTGGCCGTCACGGTTCGGCAATATGCAGTGGGGTAGACCCACTCCTTTTCGGTGGAGTTGCACTGCTGGCACTCGCAGTGGCGGGACTGATCTGGGCGATCCGAACGCTCTATGTCGTCGGCCAGGACCGCCGATGGTCGTGGTGGATCCTGCCTGTCCCACTCGCCATGATCAGCGTCCTGGCTATCGGCCTACTGCTGCCTTCGCCGACGTTCGACGAGATGCGTCCCCAGTTCGAGCAGACGGCGCACGACTTGCTTGCTAGCTGTACTGCCCAGGGACGTTGGTCAATCGGCTGAAGGGAACGTTCCTACCGATGGCGGAGTGTTGCCGGTGGTGATTGTAGGTGTGTAGCCATCCCGACAACGCGCTCCGTCGGGCTTG
>NZ_VIGH01000016.1 GCF_006704125.1 Rhodococcus spelaei | reverse complement strand
TCCTGTCGGTGTAGTGGGTGTCTAAGCAGCTCCACTTCACGACAGGAGACCTTCGCTGTTCAACGACCAGCTACAGCGTGTCGTCGCAATCTCTCAACCAACCTGCCTGGGCAGTACACCTAGGCGGCTGCGCCGCCCGTGAGTCCTTCCGGCCCTCATGCGGACCGGGAGGACTCACGGGTCAGTCCGCCCGCTCTCGCCGCGGCAGCAGCACCCGGAACACGGCTCCCCCACTGTCGGGGGATTCGACCGTCACCGTGCCGCCGTGCGCGGCGACGAGCGCCGCAACGATGGACAACCCGAGCCCGCTGCCGCCCGACCCCCGGGTGCGCGAGGTGTCGGCCCGGTAGAAGCGTTCGAAGACCCGTTCCCGCGCTTCCTCGGTCAGTCCGGGGCCGGTGTCCGCGACCTCGAGCAGTGCGTCGGCGCCGACCGTGCCGACCCGCACCGTGACGGCGGCGTCGGCCGGGGTGTGCCCGACGGCATTGCTGACCAGGTTCGCGAGCACCTGCCGCAGCCGCGCGTCGTCGCCGAGCACCTCCGGGAAGCCCGGACCGTCAACGACTTCGAGACTGATACTGCGGTCCGGCGTGACCGCCCGCGCGTCGTGCACGGTGTCAGAGGCGACCGCCAACAGATCCACCGGTACCCGTTCGAGCGGACGCTGGGCGTCGAGCCGGGCCAGCATCAACAGGTCCTCGACGAGCAGGCCCATCCGGGAGGCCTCACCCTCGATCCGCGACATCACCAGCTCGGTATCGGTCATCGCGCCCTGCCGGTACAGCTCGGCGAAGCCGCGAATCGTGGTGAGCGGCGTGCGCAGCTCGTGGCTGGCATCCGCGACGAACCGGCGCATCCGCTCCTCCGACCGGCGAGCGGACTCCTCCGACGCCTCGGTCGCGGCGAACGCGGTCTGGATCTGCGCGAGCATGCCGTTCAGCGCGACCGTCAGCCTGCCGACCTCGGTTCGGTCCTCGCGCACCGGGATTCGCTGGTGCAGCCTGCCTGCCGCGATCGCAGCGGCGGTCTTCTCGACCTCCTCGAGCGGCCGGAGGCTGCGCCGCACCACGAAGTAGCCGGCCACCCCGAGCGCCACCAACACAGCCACTCCGATACCGACCTGCAGCCCGATCAGCCGTTCCACCGTCTGGTCGACATCCGCCAGCCGCATCGCGACGGTGACCGTCCCGTTCGGGGTGGTGACGGTGAGCACTCGCCAGTGTTGGTCGTGATGGCCGACCGACCCGACGGTGACCGGGTCGGGTCCGGGGTTCGCGGGCAGGTCCGGCTCGACCCCCGACAGGTCGTTGATCACCAGGCGGGTCGCGCCGTCGGGCGTCTCACTGCGGACGTAGAACGGGCTCGGCGGCCGGGACGGCCCGGGCTCGGCACTGGGCGGCGGCACCAGGGGCCGCCCCTCGCGCGGCTTGGCCCAGCCGTGGGCGGCCTCGCGCAGGGCCGTGTCGGTCCGCGAGATCAGGGAGTTCCTCATCGCGGAGGTCACCGCGATCCCGGAGGCGGTCAACCCGAGCGCGGCCAGCACCAGCAGCGCGGCGACCAGGGTGAACCGCAGCGGCATCCGTCGAATGCGGCGCACCGCGGCTACCTCGGCTCGCGCATCACGTAGCCGACACCGCGCAACGTGTGGATCAACCGCGTGTCCCCGGTGTCGACCTTGCGCCGCAGGTACGACACGTACGACTCGACCACACCGACCTCCCCGCCGAAGTCGTAATGCCACACGTGATCGAGGATCCGCGGCTTGCTCAGCACCACACCGGCATTGACCATGAAGTACCGCAGCAGGGTGAACTCGGTCGGCGAGAGCGAGACCGGCTCACCCGCCTTCCACACCTCGTGGGTCTCGTCGTCGAGTTCGAGGTCCGCGAACCTGATCCGGGACGGCGTGGCGGCCTGCGGGTCCCGGGAGACGCGGCGCAGGATCACCCGCAGTCGCGCGACGACCTCCTCGAGACTGAACGGCTTCGTGACGTAGTCGTCGGCGCCGAGGGTGAGCCCGGTGACCTTGTCGTCGACCGCGTCCTTGGCCGTCAGGAACAGCACCGGCGCCTCGACACCGTCCGCGCGCAGGCGCCGCAGCAGGCCGAAACCGTCCATGCCCGGCATCATCACGTCGAGGATCATCGCGTCCGGCCGGAACGCCCGAGCCTTGTCGAGCCCCTCGGGACCGTTGGCCGCGACCTCGACCTCGAACCCCTGGAATCGCAGGCTCACGGACAGCAGCTCGACGATGTTCGGCTCGTCGTCGACGATCAGGACACGCGCTTCGGTTCGGTTGGCACTCACGTCCCCATCATGGCCGCGCGCGCTGGACCACTGCTGAACGTTCGCTGGGAACTTCCTGTGAGGCGCTCCGCGCCCGTGCGCGCGGTTCACCCCACCCGGGGTACAAAACGCTCACAGCGCGAAGCGCCCGCTTTGCTACGGTGGAAGCGTCAACGACGACACCCGGACGAGCGCACCGTACCCGGACAGCGACAAGACGGTGCCTTGGGAGAATCAGTCACCATGGCATGGATCGTGCTCGTCGTCTCCGGTGTCCTCGAGGCCGTGTGGGCCACCGCCCTCGGCAAGTCGGAGGGCTTCACCCGGCTCTCCCCCTCGATCGTGTTCGGAGCCGGACTGCTGCTCAGCATGGCCGGCCTCGCGTACGCGATGCGGACCCTGCCGATCGGAACCTCGTATGCGGTGTGGGTCGGGATCGGCGCCGCGTTGACGGTCGCCTACGCGATGCTCAGCGGCACCGAATCGGCGTCACTGGTGAAGGTTCTGCTGATCCTCGGCATCGTCGGGTGCGTCGTCGGACTCAAGGTCCTGCACTGACCCGACCCCGAAGCAACGCCGACCCCGAGGGGACCTGATGCCCGTCGGCGCAGGGTTACAGTAATCGCATGAATCTGGTGGCGATCGTCACACTGCCGGCGAAGGCGAGCCTCGCGCTCACCGACTCCGCCCTCGGCGTGGCCGAGACGGCCCTCGGTGCGGCGCGCGTGATGCTGTCCGCGTCCACGTCCGGCGCGTTGGGCGGCAGCCTCGGTGGGCTCTCCGCCGCCAACCCGTCCGGACCGCTGAAGCTGTTGCAGCAGATCTCCGAACTCGCCTCCGACCAGCGGCCGCTCGGTCAGGCGATGAGGCCGGGAGGCCCCCTGGACCGACTGCTCGAACCCGGCGGGGTGGTCGACCGACTCACCGCTCCGGGCGGCACCCTCGAGCGGCTCATCGAACCCGGCGGGCCGCTCGAACGGGTCCTGGCCACCGGCGGTCCCGTCGACCGCCTGCTCGACGAGGACGGCCCGGTGGAGCGACTGCTCGCCCCCGGCGGGTTGCTGGACCGGCTGACCGCGGAGGACGGCCCGCTCGAACGCCTCACCGCCACCTCGGGACCGCTCGAGACGCTCACCCGCGAGGGCGGCCTGATCGACACCCTCACCCGCGAGAACGGACTGATCGAGCGCGCACTCGAAGAGGACGGCGTCCTCGAGACCCTGCTCGCCAAGGACGGCGCCCTGGAACGGATCATCGCGGTGGGCGGGCCGCTGGATCAGCTCGTGTCCCTGTCCGAGACCCTGACGTCCCTCACCCCGAACCTGGAGAAGCTGGGCGACAGCGTCGAACTTCTCCGCGAGACGGTCGGAGTGCTCGGCGCCGCGGTCGGGCCGCTCGGCGACCTCGCCGGCCGGTTGCCGGGCCGCTGGCTCAAGGGCGGCCGCGCCAACGGCACCGAACTGACCTAGCTGTACTGCCCAGGGACGTTGGTCAATCGGCTGAAGGGAACGTTCCTACCGATGGCGGAGTGTTGCCGGTGGTGATTGTAGGTGTGTAGCCATCCCGACAACGCGCTCCGTCGGGCTTG
>NZ_VIGH01000015.1 GCF_006704125.1 Rhodococcus spelaei | reverse complement strand
ATGTTCGGCGGTGTCCTACTCTCCCACACCCTGTCGAGTGCAGTACCATCGGCGCTGGAGGGCTTAGCTTCCGGGTTCGGAATGGGACCGGGCGTTTCCCCTCCGCTATGGCCGCCGTAACTCTATGAAACTGTCACACCATCACATTCCCCCCCGCCCGAACCCGACAGCCGGCACCCATTTCGGGGCACCCACACATCGGTAGGGGGGTAATGGTATCTGTGTGTTGTTTCAGATACCGCACAGTGGACGCGTAGCTTCTTTGTGGTAAGTCCTCGGCCTATTAGTACCAGTCACCTACATCAGTTACCTGACTTCCAGTTCTGGCCTATCAACCCGGTGGTCTGCCGGGGGCCTTACCCCCTCAAGGGGGTGAGAAACCTCATCTTGGAACAGGCTTCCCGCTTAGATGCTTTCAGCGGTTATCCCTTCCGAACGTAGCTAACCAGCAGTGCTCCTGGCGGAACAACTGGCACACCAGAGGTTCGTCCGTCCCGGTCCTCTCGTACTAGGGACAGCCTTCCTCAAGTTTCTAACGCGCGCGGCGGATAGAGACCGAACTGTCTCACGACGTTCTAAACCCAGCTCGCGTGCCGCTTTAATGGGCGAACAGCCCAACCCTTGGGACCTACTCCAGCCCCAGGATGCGACGAGCCGACATCGAGGTGCCAAACCATCCCGTCGATATGGACTCTTGGGGAAGATCAGCCTGTTATCCCCGGGGTACCTTTTATCCGTTGAGCGACACCGCTTCCACTTGCCGGTGCCGGATCACTAGTCCCGACTTTCGTCCCTGCTCGACCTGTCAGTCTCACAGTCAAGCTCCCTTGTGCACTTGCACTCGACACCTGATTGCCAACCAGGCTGAGGGAACCTTTGGGCGCCTCCGTTACATTTTGGGAGGCAACCGCCCCAGTTAAACTACCCACCAGGCACTGTCCCTGAACCAGATCATGGTCCGAGGTTAGATGTCCAATACGATCAGAGTGGTATTTCAACAACGACTCCACGAACACTGGCGTGCCCGCTTCACAGTCTCCCACCTATCCTACACAAACCGAACCGAACACCAATACCAAGCTATAGTGAAGGTCCCGGGGTCTTTTCGTCCTGCCGCGCGTAACGAGCATCTTTACTCGTAATGCAATTTCGCCGAGTCTATGGTTGAGACAGCTGAGAAGTCGTTACGCCATTCGTGCAGGTCGGAACTTACCCGACAAGGAATTTCGCTACCTTAGGATGGTTATAGTTACCACCGCCGTTTACTGGGGCTTAAATTCTCAGCTTCGCCCCGAAGGGCTAACCGGTCCTCTTAACCTTCCAGCACCGGGCAGGCGTCAGTCCGTATACATCGTCTTACGACTTCGCACGGACCTGTGTTTTTAGTAAACAGTCGCTTCTCACTGGTCTCTGCGGCCCCACCCAGCTCAGGAAGCAAGTTCCATCACCAGACGAGGCCCCCCTTCTCCCGAAGTTACGGGGGCATTTTGCCGAGTTCCTTAACCATAGTTATCTCGATCGCCTTAGTATTCTCTACCTGACCACCTGTGTCGGTTTGGGGTACGGGCCGTGTGAAAGCTCGCTAGAGGCTTTTCTCGGCAGCATAGGATCACTGAATTCGCCTCAATCGGCTACGCATCACGTCTCAGGCTGTGTGAGTGGCGGATTTGCCTACCACTCGCCCTACACGCTTACACCAGTATTACCACTGACTGGCTCAGCTACCTTCCTGCGTCACCCCATCGCTTGGCTACTACCAGATCAGGTCCCATGCATCCACATCCAGGGCCCCCGAAGGGGCTTAAGGACGCTTCAGGATGGTTAGTATCACTGATTCACCAGGGGCGCGTTCACACGGGTACGGGAATATCAACCCGTTGTCCATCGACTACGCCTGTCGGCCTCGCCTTAGGTCCCGACTCACCCTGGGCGGATTAACCTGGCCCAGGAACCCTTGGTCATTCGGCGGAAGAGTTTCTCACTCTTCTTTCGCTACTCATGCCTGCATTCTCACTCGTGCAGCCTCCACACCTGGATCACTCCGGCGCTTCCATGGCTGCACGACGCTCCCCTACCCATCCACACCACTGCCGGCACCCCCGCAGGGGAACCGAAATGTATTGTGCGAATGCCGCAGCTTCGGTGGTGTACTTGAGCCCCGCTACATTGTCGGCGCAGGATCACTTGACCAGTGAGCTATTACGCACTCTTTCAAGGGTGGCTGCTTCTAAGCCAACCTCCTGGTTGTCTTCGCGACCCCACATCCTTTTCCACTTAGTACACGCTTAGGGACCTTAGCTGGCGATCTGGGCTGTTTCCCTCTCGACTACGAACCTTATCGCCCGCAGTCTCACTGCCGCGCTCTCACTCACCGGCATTCGGAGTTTGGCTGATTTCGGTAAGCTTGTGGGCCCCCTAGACCATCCAGTAGCTCTACCTCCGGTGAGAAACACGCGACGCTGCACCTAAATGCATTTCGGGGAGAACCAGCTATCACGGAGTTTGATTGGCCTTTCACCCCTACCCACAGCTCATCCCCTCAGTTTTCAACCTAAGTGGGTTCGGGCCTCCACGACGTCTTACCGTCGCTTCACCCTGGCCATGGGTAGATCACTCCGCTTCGGGTCTAGAACATGCGACTGGACCGCCCTATTCGGACTCGCTTTCGCTACGGCTACCCCACACGGGTTAACCTCGCCACATGCCACTAACTCGCAGGCTCATTCTTCAAAAGGCACGCCATCACCCCCAACAGCAAGCTGTTCGAAGGCTCTGACGGATTGTAAGCGCACGGTTTCAGGTACTATTTCACTCCCCTCCCGGGGTACTTTTCACCTTTCCCTCACGGTACTAGTCCGCTATCGGTCACCAGGGAGTATTCAGGCTTATCGGGTGGTCCCGACAGATTCACAGCAGATTTCACGGGCCCGCTGCTACTTGGGTATCAACTACAACAGTCATCGAGTTTTCGTCTACGGGATTCTCACCCTCTACGACAGGCCGTTCCAGACCACTTCGACTAACACGATGATTTCTTACTGTTGGCCAGCTCGGCAGAACTGACAAAGAAGACCCCACAACCCCGCGCACACAACACCTGCCGGCTATCACATGTACACGGTTTAGCCTCTTCCGCTTTCGCTCGCCACTACTCACGGAATCACTGTTGTTTTCTCTTCCTGTGGGTACTGAGATGTTTCACTTCCCCACGTTCCCTCCACACGCCCTATATATTCAGGCGCGGGTAACCACACATCACTGTGGCTGGGTTTCCCCATTCGGACACCCTCGGATCTCAGCTCGTTTGACAGCTCCCCGAGGCTTATCGCAGCCTACTACGTCCTTCATCGGCTCCTGGTGCCAAGGCATCCACCGTACGCTCTTCATTACTTACAACAAAGATGCTCGCGTCCACTGTGCAGTTCTCAAACAACACACAACACCCGAACTCGTGTGGCACCAGCCGGCGAACTCACGTCCACCACGGTATGACCACGTCCAGGTCTTGTCGTCACTTTCCTGTAGAGGAAACACTCGCGTGTTCTCTCAGGACCCAACAGTATGCCGATATATTCACCGCCGGCCGATCGTGTGATCGACCGAGACGCGGAAAAGCTTGTCAGTGTTCCACCCATGAGCTCCTGCCGTTCCACGTGTGGGAACGAAACAGGCTCTGCCAGACACGACGTCGACTGTTCGACACCGTCTGCTGGAGAATGCTCCTTAGAAAGGAGGTGATCCAGCCGCACCTTCCGGTACGGCTACCTTGTTACGACTTCGTCCCAATCGCCGATCCCACCTTCGACGGCTCCCTCCCAAGGGTTAGGCCACCGGCTTCGGGTGTTACCGACTTTCATGACGTGACGGGCGGTGTGTACAAGGCCCGGGAACGTATTCACCGCAGCGTTGCTGATCTGCGATTACTAGCGACTCCGACTTCACGGGGTCGAGTTGCAGACCCCGATCCGAACTGAGACCGGCTTTAAGGGATTCGCTCCACCTCACGGTATCGCAGCCCTCTGTACCGGCCATTGTAGCATGTGTGAAGCCCTGGACATAAGGGGCATGATGACTTGACGTCGTCCCCACCTTCCTCCGAGTTGACCCCGGCAGTCTCCTGCGAGTCCCCACCATTACGTGCTGGCAACACAGGACAAGGGTTGCGCTCGTTGCGGGACTTAACCCAACATCTCACGACACGAGCTGACGACAGCCATGCACCACCTGTATACCGGCCACAAGGGGGGCCGTATCTCTACGGCTTTCCAGTACATGTCAAACCCAGGTAAGGTTCTTCGCGTTGCATCGAATTAATCCACATGCTCCGCCGCTTGTGCGGGCCCCCGTCAATTCCTTTGAGTTTTAGCCTTGCGGCCGTACTCCCCAGGCGGGGCGCTTAATGCGTTAGCTACGGCACGGATCCCGTGGAAGGAAACCCACACCTAGCGCCCACCGTTTACGGCGTGGACTACCAGGGTATCTAATCCTGTTCGCTACCCACGCTTTCGCTCCTCAGCGTCAGTTACTGCCCAGAGACCCGCCTTCGCCACCGGTGTTCCTCCTGATATCTGCGCATTTCACCGCTACACCAGGAATTCCAGTCTCCCCTGCAGTACTCAAGTCTGCCCGTATCGCCTGCAAGCCAGGGGTTGAGCCCCTGGTTTTCACAGACGACGCGACAAACCGCCTACGAGCTCTTTACGCCCAGTAATTCCGGACAACGCTCGCACCCTACGTATTACCGCGGCTGCTGGCACGTAGTTGGCCGGTGCTTCTTCTGCAGGTACCGTCACTTGCGCTTCGTCCCTGCTGAAAGAGGTTTACAACCCGAAGGCCGTCATCCCTCACGCGGCGTCGCTGCATCAGGCTTTCGCCCATTGTGCAATATTCCCCACTGCTGCCTCCCGTAGGAGTCTGGGCCGTGTCTCAGTCCCAGTGTGGCCGGTCACCCTCTCAGGTCGGCTACCCGTCGTCGCCTTGGTAGGCCATTACCCCACCAACAAGCTGATAGGCCGCGGGCCCATCCTGCACCAGTAAACCTTTCCAACCCCCACCATGCAGTGGAGGCTCATATCCGGTATTAGACCCAGTTTCCCAGGCTTATCCCGAAGTGCAGGGCAGATCACCCACGTGTTACTCACCCGTTCGCCGCTCGTGTACCCCGAAGGGCCTTACCGCTCGACTTGCATGTGTTAAGCACGCCGCCAGCGTTCGTCCTGAGCCAGGATCAAACTCTCCGTTGAAGACTCTAGATGACCGGCAAGCCGGCAATCAGTCATAGACATCGAGTCAAATCACTAGCGATCAAAAACTCAAACTAGCT
>NZ_VIGH01000014.1 GCF_006704125.1 Rhodococcus spelaei | reverse complement strand
TCAAATAGGGGTGGGTATTTTTGTCGGGGCTGGCGATTGGTTCGCACGTGTGGGGTGGAAATCTCCCGCAGGGCTGGGGGGAACCCGACGCCGCTGTGCCGATTTCGGGGCGCGAAGGCCCCGAGGCTGGCGGTAGGTGTCGCGCTATTCGTCGGCTTTGCCCGGCCGAGCAGTCCGCCCGCCGCGTCGCACCCTTGGTCGAGGTGGGCTCAGGAGGTCGCGGAGTGAGACCAGCTCGCCTCGATCGGATCCCACGATCCGGTGTCGAGGTGTCCGCCGAGCAGGGGATCGAGGCAGTCGCCGACGATGCGCAGCGCGCCGTCGATGCGGCGTGTGTGCTCGGGCAGTCCGGGCACCGTCCTGGCGATCTTGGCGTAGCCGGCAGTCCATGAGGCGGCGGGCCGGGTCATCTCGGTCGGCAACGTCAGTGCGCGGCGCGCGGACTCGCGCTGCAGGGCGGTGCGGGTGACGGCGGCGTCGAGCGGCCAGGCGGTCACGATCAGCGTGAGGTCGACCAAGTCGTGGTAGCGGGTTGAGGGTTGTCGAAGGTCGCCGTACCGTTCGTACATCGCGCACACCTTGTCGGAGACCTGTTGCGGCAGTGGGTACAACGCGAACTTCGGCAGCGGCGCCAGCTCGTCCATCGACACCACCGGACGCGGCAGGTGGTAGTCCACCTCGCCGACCGGGACCAGCTCGGTGGACAGGTCGATCGGGAAGTCGGCGAGCTGAACGGCGCCGAGGTAGACCCGCACCTTCACGCTGGCCCCGGCCACCCCGCCGGTCATCAGCCGCGGCGGATCGAACACGAACCGGAACGGGTCGAGCTCGCTGCCTGCTTCCGCGATCGCGGCGAGTTCCGTCAGCGCGTCGGTGACGGCGGCGGAGGTGTGCAGCAGGTCGATGTCCTGGCTGTACCGGGCGTCCGGCCGGCGCACCAGCAGGGAGGCGCCACCCTTGAGTAGCCACCGATCCCCCGGCTCGGAGAACACTCGGGCGAGGAAGCGTTGCAGGAAGAACTCGCGGCGCAGTTGCTCGGTGGTGCGGCCCCGGCGGGTGGTCTCGTTCCGGATCCGGTCCTTGAGGGAGCGGGCGAACGCGGCCGGATTGCTGCTGTGCGGCGGTCTGTCGGTGGTCATGATGCCCTGGCTGCCACGTGGTTGATCAACGCGCGCGTCGATGCGGGGAGGCCCGCCTCGGCGAGGAACCGGTCGAGTAGGCCCGATCCGTCGCCGAGAGCGGCCCCGTACCTGTGTGCATGCGGTCGCAACGCCGCGATCACCGCGTCGGTGTCGACGCGGCCGGTGGTGACGGCATCGCGCACGATGCCGGCGAGGTGGCCGCCGTCGAGTTGGTCGGCTGCGAGGTTCTCGATCGTGGCGAGGACGGTGGTGGCAGGTAGTCCGTCGACCAGAGTCCATCGATCCCGGTTCAGGTCCGCGATCCTATAGCGGACATCGCCGATCCGAGACTGCTTCCGGTGGGGGGTGGTGAACTCCATGACGTCCGCGTCGACGTCCCCGAGACCATGGAGCCTGGCGGCGGAGCGGTGCGAGACGACGGCCGGCTGGTCGGCATCGAGCCGTTCACCGGCGGTGGCCCGCGGCTCGATCATCAGCCAGGCCGCCCGGAGCTGCTCGTCCGGGACGCTCGGGGCGCCACTGACCCGATAGACGCCGTGCCGGAGCCGCTCGACCGTGCCTCGGTCGGCGAGCCGGGCGATCCGCTGGGTGGAGAACCCGAGCTCCTTGGCCTGGGCGGTGGTGAACAAACCCCACTGCCCGGCGGCGAGATCCGCCAGGTCGAGCATCCGATGGTCACCTGACATACTGCAATAGTAACCCTATATGTGACTATTGCAGCAAGCGGAAAGTGATTGTCGGAAGGAGGGCGCCCGACTCCTGGCTGTCATGAACTGCGATCCCGCGCGACAGGAAGTGACCCCACGCTGACTAGTGATCGACAATCGCGAAAAAATAAAGCCACATGGTATTCTGATGTCTCCAGCTAAAGGAGATTTCCTATGTCGAGTTTGGGTCCGCAGGCCATCTTCGGTGACCGTGTAGCTCGGCTTCGCGAGGTCGTCGTCGAGTCGGTGCGCGAGACGCATGACCGCCATGCCGCGGCTCAGAACACGATCAACCCGAAGAGTCAGCTCGCCTATGGAGGCAGCATCTGGGCAGAGCTTCCGAACAATCTGTGCACCGCTGTGCGCCAGGAGTTCCTTGATACGACGGTCACGAAGTATCCCCGCGCCCGATACTCTCTGCCGGTCCTCAACGACTGCATTGTCTACGTGTGGAGGCCGGCCGGCGGCCAATCTCCGGACGAGGCACCCTTCTTCACCAGCAGCCTGCGTGCCGACCTCTTCGACGCGGATGTCCTGAGGCAGCCGACGCTGTTCGAGACGCATGTCGTCGATCCGGAGGGTGATCTGTCGGATCTCGAAGAAGTAGTCACCGAAGCCGATGCGGAGCAGCGGCAGGTTGTCCTCATCGCGGTCACGGCCCGGTCGGAACGTCTTCATGTAATCGAGTGGGGGCAGGTCAAGCGAGGTAAGGACTCACAGCTCGATTGGATCGGTCGTGAGTCGATCTTCAGCTTCGAAGAGGAGAACTACCGTCCCGTGCCGGTCTCCACGCACACGTTCGCCGATGGACAGCCTCCGGCTGCGATTGTGACGCCGCGTATCGAAGCCACCAACAGCGATGAATAACGACCAGCCTTCCCTCGACCTTTTCAGCGCCGGATCTGACTCACTCCGGAACATCGCGGACACGTTCGAGCCCGCTCGTCTCCGGCAGGCGCGCGTCCTCGCACGCAAGAAGAAGGCGGAGCTGGCGGCACCGGTTGGCGTCTCCGCAGCAGCTATCGGCCAGTACGAAGCCGGCATCGTCAAGCCTCGGGCTGAGCACATCCCAATGTTGGCCAAGGCCCTAGGCGTTGAACCGGGATTCTTTGCCGCCGGCAGGCCGATGCTGCCGATGGACACTGGATCAGCCCACTTCCGCAGCTTGCGTTCCATGAGAGCGGCGGACCGTGACCGAGCGCTGGCCACAGCTGAGCAAACCTGGGAACTGGCCTTCGCGCTGGAGAAACGCGTGCAGTTCCCCGAAGTGAATCTGCCGGCAGTGGAAGAAGGTGCTTCTCCGAGTGCTGCGGCTCGATTGCTGCGTGCCCACTGGGGCGTCGTCCAAGGCCCTCTCCCGCACCTGGTTGCCACTATGGAGTCCAACGGGATCGTCGTTCTGGTCCTGAAGGAGGGATCAATAGAGAATGTGGATGCCTTCTCCGTCGAGGTTTCCGGGCGTCCCATTGTGATCTCCACTCCGCGCCGGTCCAACAATGTATTCACGCACCGATTCACCTGTGCTCACGAAATCGGCCACTTGCTCTTGCATCACGATGCGCGCCCGGGGGACCCGATCCAGGAGCGAGAAGCTGACGAGTTCGCAGCTGCCTTCCTTACACCCAAAGCGGAGATAGGCGCTGTCCTACCATCTCGGCTCGACCTCGCGGAGCTCGCCCGGCTGGGCAGGATCTGGGGTGTCTCGATCGAATCTCTGATCCGCAGGATGGGAGAACTTCGCTTGTCCTCCGAGGCATCGGTACGCAGGGCCTATCAGCGTTTGAACTCGAATCCGAACCTACGTGCGGACGAACCCTGGATCGCCTACCGAGGAGAGAGCCCGTCGCTACTCAGGCAAGCTCTCGCGCTTTGTGAGCAATCCGGGATCTCCATTGTGGACCTTGCCCACGAACTGGAATGGGATCCTGCACGGATTCGCGAGCTCATGGGCATCGAGGACACCCGGCCCAAGCTCACCATCGTGCAATAGCCAGTGCACTCACCGTGACTTGCTGGACCACTCCGCCCCTGTCCAGTAGCGCTGACGACCGGCGCGGTACGGATCCGGATACCAGCCGGGCTTGCTCGGCAGCTTGCCCTTGCCTCCGTTCGACTGGCCGTTCCCGAGGCCTTCCACGAGCAGTGCGATTCCTCCGAGGAGGACAACCGCGGCGATGACGATGCCGATGACGAATCCCGCACCGATGGAAGGGATTCCGATCAGCCCGGCAAGGATGATTGCGCCGACACCGCTTTCGGTAGACGAGTACTCCCTCTTTGGAGCCTTCGGTCGCGCTGCTGCGGCTTGTGCCGGCTTGGCTTTGGCGCCGCTGACGACCTTGGTGTCGTAGATCCCCGTACCCGGGGCGCTGATGGTGCGCCGAACCTTGCCGTCTGCACCGCGACTGATGCGGAGGGGGCCCGCTCCGGCGCTGACGCTGAGCCCACGCTTGGAGGCGGTCAGGCGGATAGGGCCGATCTTCGTGGACTTGCGGAACTGCACCATACGGACATACGTACCAGTTCGCATCCTCCTGCATGACCTGATCAACACCCTGCGCCTATTCGGCTCTCGAAATCGAACGGTTCCGGGACACCCGGACTCCGCCGCGACGGTCGGGCGCGACCTGGGCGTCCGGTGTCCCGAAAACCCGTCCCACCGCCCGCATCCCACACCGCGGCTTGTCGGTGGGTTCCGGGACACTGCCCGGTGTGAACGATCTCCTCGGCTACGCCCGCGTCTCCACCGCAGACCAGGACCCGGCGCTGCAACACGACGCGCTCACCGCCGCCGGCTGCTTCCGGGTGTGGACCGACACCGCCTCCGGGGCGAAAACCCAACGACCCGAACTCGATGCCGTGCTCGATTCCCTACGGTTCGGCGACACCCTCGTGGTGTGGCGCCTGGACCGACTCGGTCGATCCCTGCCGCACCTGATCGAAACGGTCACCGCCCTCGGTGAGCGTGGGATCCAGTTCCGCTCGCTCACCGAGGGGTTCGACACCACCACCGCCGGTGGTGAGTTCCTGTTCCACATCATGGCCGCCCTCGCACAGATGGAACGCCGCATGATCGTCGAACGCACCCGCGCCGGCCTCGCCGCAGCCCGCGCCCGCGGCCGCGTCGGTGGTCGGCCCATCGCACTGACCTCCGCCAAGAAACGTCAAGCCCTCAAGATGCGCGAGGACGGCGTCCCCGTCGGCGAGATCGCCGAAGTCCTCGGCGTCGGCCGCAGCACCCTCTACCGGACCTTGTCGGCGAGGGTCATCACCCAGTCAGCATGAAATGCAAGCTAATTGGGTCTTTCTAACTTTCTAGGTTTCTAACATCTGATGTTCGCGGCCGGTTCAGCCTTTGCTCCGGCTGTCATCCCGATACGGCCCCGTTACTCTCCGTCGAAGAATTCAAGGAGGACGATTTGTCGCATTGTCAGGGGTACGGCGCGAGCGTCACCATCACCGACCAGCACTTGGTGATCGATCGGAGCGGCTTGCTGGCGCGGACGATCGGGCCTCGTCAGGCGGTGGCGCTAGGTGACGTCGTCGGGTTCCACGTCAGGCAGCCGTCGATGTTGACCAACGGCTGGATCCAGTTGTGCGTCGGGGGAATGCGTGCCGAACTCGGCCGAGGCACCGCGCCGGGCGATCCGCACACGGTGTTGTTCAAACGGAACCAGCGTGAGCAGATGGCGACGTTGTTGCAGTACCTGCAGCAGCTCGTCGACTACAACCGTCATCGTCCGCGGCCTGTGCCAGCGCCGCCGGCGAGTGCCGCTGGGGTATCTGACGCGGCACCCGCAATAGTCGTGCCGGCGCCGACAACTGGCCCATCGCACGCCGCTCCGCTACCGAATTCGCAGCGCGCGCAGGTATCCACCACGGTTTCTACGTCGCTGGGTTCGATCTCCGTTCGTGTCTCGACTGGCCCGAGTTTCGTTGGGTTCGACGTCGAGACCGCGAACGGTGCGCGTGGGAGTATCTGCGCGATCGGACTGACCGTGGTCACCGCGGGCGAGGTCACGGCCACCCATTCGTGGTTGTGCCGCCCGCCGGCGGGCCTCGAAAGGTTCGACTCGGGCAACATTCACATCCACGGCATCACCGCCCGCGACGTGGCCCACCAACCGTCGTTTCGTCAGCGACTCGGTGACATGCTCGATGTGGTCGGCGATCTGCCGCTGGTGGCGCACAATGCGTCCTTCGACATTGGTGCGTTGAGGGAGGCCTCCGCCGCCGAGATGCTGACCTGGCGGCCGCTGGCATACGGCTGCACGCTGCTCTGGTCGCGGAAAGAACTGCCCGAGCTGCACAATCACAAGCTCCCCACCGTGGCGAGCGCGCTCGGCATCGATCTCCGGCATCATCACGACGCATCCGCGGATGCAACCGCGGCTGCGGAGATCGCTCTCGAACTTATGCGCCGGCGTGGGGCGTCGAGTGTCGATACCTACGTGACCGCGACCGGGATCGCGCTTGGACGTGCCACCGTCGCCGAGGCGATCGGGCCGCGGGCCACCGCTCGATCTGGAGTTCCGACGTGGGTGTCCGTCCGTGCGAGCTCCACCCCGCCGGTGCCGCATGCCGATGCAGATCCGGAGCACCCGCTGTTCGGGCACACAGTGGTCGTCACAGGAACCCTGAACGGACTCAGCCGAGACGAAGCATGGTCCCAGCTCGCGAAATGTGGTGCGCGGGTGAACAAGACAGTTACCCGTCGAACGAGCGTCCTGGTCGTGGGAACCTGGCTCGACCACCGCGGAAGCCCCCAGATCACCGAGAAGCTGACCGAGGCACGCCGCCTGCAGGCAGCTGGCCAGCAGATCGTGCTGCTCGACCAGCAACAGATGGAAGCACTGCTGGCCGGAGACCGGACCGTGACGCTGCCGGACCTAGCCGCGCCGACTTCGGTGGACGCGTACGCACTCGCTGACGACAGCCACATCGCGCCCAACCATCGCAACGATCCGCGGCAGCAGGTACGCGGTAAGCACTTCACCGCATGGAGCGAACCGGTGAAGCAGCTCAAGCGGGATGGTCGACTCGACGAGGCCCTCGAACTCCTACACGAGTGCATCGATGCTGCCGAGCTTTCGGCGGACTGGGGTGATCCGCCGCCGGGATGGACCGAGCAGGCCGCGATTATCTACCGCAAGCAGAAGAACTTCGCCGGCGAAGTCGAGGTCCTGCAGCGTTGGATCGACGCCGCACGCCGAAACGGCTGCTCGATCGACGAGTCTCACTCGATCGTTCAGCGGAAGGCGAAGGCTCAAGCGCTGCTGGAGAAATCGCGAAGCTGACAGCGGCAAGGCGGCAAGGCCATTGCGCGATGGGCCGGGCCGCATAGAGAACGCGACACGAGCCGTTCAATACCAGTTTCTAACAATCTAGATTGTTAGAGTCGCGGCTATGACCGTGGTTGCTGTCGTAAATCAGAAGGGTGGGTCGAGTAAGACCACCACCGTGCTCGGCCTCGCCTCGGCGGCGAGTGCTCGCGGGATCGAGACGCTGGTGGTCGATCTAGATCCGCAGTGCAATGCCTCCGAAGCGCTTGGCATCGAGTACCCGCTCGACGGCAAGACCGCGGCGGATCTGCTTGCCCAGGAGTTGAACGGAAGCGCGGTCGATGCGGTGCACGCCTCGAAGTGGGACAGCGTCAGCGTGATCCCCTCGGACCTGGACCTGGCCGACCTCGATGCGGTGTCCGGGCTCGGGGTCGAACAGCGCCTGCGGGCGGCCCTCGACTCTGAGGAGATCCGGCAGCGGTACCCGCTGGTGCTGATCGACTGCCCTCCCAGTGTAGGCAAGCTCGTCTCCAACGCCCTCATCGCCGCCGACACCGCCCTGATAGCGACCGAGCCCTCGTTCATGGCCAGTCGAGGTGTGTCGAAGATCCTCGACGCGATCGATACGATCACCCGCTACTACAACCCTGACCTCACGGTTGCCGGCGTCCTCCTGGGCAGGGTGCCGGCGCAGGGGCGGGAAGCGTCTCACCGGGCCAACGAGATCCGGGAAGCGTTGGGTGATCTGGTGTTGCCGGTGATGGTTCCCCAGCGGGCCGCCGTTGCGGAAGCGACCGGGGACCACGTGCCCGTGCACAGTGTGCGTCCCGCGGTGTCCGAGGTGACAGCTGCATTCGACGCCGCTCTTGACCGGGTGCTCTCCGTGGTGACTGTCGCATGAGCGCCGCCAGCAAGCCGTCCGCCTTCGCGGCTCCGCCGGCCTCTCGCGGCCATGCCACACTGTCGAAGCCGCACCCGTTCACCCCGCAACTGGCCCGCGAAGCCGCCGCCACGCCCCCGACCCTGCCGAAAGACGCGAAGCTGAGCGCGTTCGCCACCCGGCTTCCTCCGGACCTGCAACGGCTGGTCAAGACCGCGTGTGCCCAGCGTGGAATTCGCATGCAAGACGCCGTGTACGAGGCGCTGTGGCAGTGGCTCAACAACCAAGAAAAACGAGCTTAACTTGTGTTTCTAACAACCTAACAACCTAACTTCCTAGAATTTCGAGCCCTGGCAGGTTGTCGACGACCTTCATGGTCCCGACGCTTACGGTGACGATCCGGGCCAGGAGATCGAGGATGTACCGGGGCTGCTCGTGCTCGCGGGACCAGTAGTTGGGGTCATTGACGATGTCAGAGTCTTTGTCTGGCTTGACCTGGTAGCGGTCGATGATCCATTCGATAGCGGACCGCGAGCCGAGCATGTACCGGTACGCGTCGTCAGGGATCCCCGACACGGTGACGTGGCTGTTGTAGACGAGCGTCGAGCGGTCCGCCTTCGTGCGATGTCGCATCTGCTGCACCCGGTACAGCTCGTACTCGTCCACATCGCCGGCCTTGGTGACGGTTTCCTCAAGCGGGTACGGATCGACGTTCTCGTAGCCGATGTGCAGGTCCGCGAGCTGCCGACCGGATGCCGCGAAACCGTGGAAGTCCTTGGCCTTGGGGATGCGGGGGAGCATCTTCTTCAGGTCCGCGGCGAACTCAGTCCGGTACGTCGGTGAGTGCAGCAGCCCGTACACGTAGTAGAAGATCTCGTCCTTGGACACCTGTGGCCCGTAGGTGTCCCGGTAGTCGACGAGGATCTCGTCAGTGATGTTGTCTACCCGCGCAAGCCCTGATCCGTCGGCTTCACCGCTGTAGAGACTCGGTTCACTTGGGAGTGATTCATAGGTATAGCGGGGGAAGAACTGACCGCCGCTACCTGCACCAGTCACGTGCAAGTTGGGAAGCGCGTCGAGCATGAGCACTGCGAATGGCACAGCCGAACCCATACCGACACAGTAAAAGCCGATGTTTTGGTGGTTGGGGGTGGGGAAGATCTTCGGCAGCTGGGATCGCTCGTGGTTTAGGTGCTTGTCGTAGTAGACGGTTTGCTTCGCAAAAGGCCGGTACACGCCAGTCCCGATGTGCTCGCTCTGATAGCCGACGAAGGTATCTCGTGCGAGGTGCTGACGCAGGCTACGCGACCAGCTGATCGAATGAGGGTCGCTGCGGTGTGGGAAGGTGCTTTCAGCCAAGAAGTCTTTGACGATCGACTCATTGGGCTTCGAGACTGATATTGAGATGCAGTAGTCCCGGAACTCCGGTATCAGCGCGTCGTAGTTGCCGATCATGCTGCGCACGTTCGACTCGACTGCGGATCGTGAGTAGTTGTACACCCACGCATCTCTTCCTGTCTCCAGCCCGCGTGAGTAGGTATCGAATACCGTCACAGGCTTCTTCGTGTTTTTGGAGACCTTTTCGCCGAGGGGCGTGTAAGTGTCGAACGACGTGTTGCGTTGGTTGATCCAGTCGCCCTCAGCGTTGGGGATGATCGACTGCCAGTCGATGCTGTGGAGCTGGTCATGGTCGATGGTGGCGAGTTTTAGTTCGCGGGTGACATAGTCGCCGATGTCGCGATAGAAGATGCGGCAGTCTCCGGTGTGTGCAGGATTCTTGATGGCGAGCAGTATGGCGACGGTGCTGCGGCTCCCGGATCCGAAGACCTTCCCTCCTTCCTTGCGGGAGAGTTCGCCGGCGGTGCGCTGGTTGCCGCGCAGGTTGTAGACGTACAGCGTGGAGTACTCGGCGGCGAGCGTTAGGCGCAGGCCGTCGGCGGTGTTGCCGTCGATGTAGCCGCCGTTGGAGACGTAGGCGACGATGCCGGAGTTCCCGATGCGGTCAGTGGCCCACCGGATCGCCCGGATGTAGGAGTCGTAGAGCGAGTTCTTGTTCGTGGCGGTCGATTTCGCGACGTAGGTGCGTTCGATCGCACCGTCGAGAGTGGGGTAGGTCTGGTTGGCGTTGTTGTCGTTGGCGGAGGTCTGCCCCACCGAGTATGGGGGGTTTCCGACGATGACCCGGATGTCGAGCGTCTTCTGGTGTGCTACGCGAGCGTTGTTCTGCGGGAACATGATCTCGTCCATCGTGTCGCCGTCTTCGTGGATCTGGAAGGTGTCGGTGAGCACGATCCCCTCGAACGGGACGTAGTCCCCGCCGGCCAGGCCGTGGTAGGTGGCCTCGATGTTGATCGCCGCGATGTAATAGGCCAGCAGCAGGATCTCATTGGCGTGCAACTCGTTCGCGTACTTGTAGGCCAGATCCTCGGGCCGGATCAGCCCGGACTGCAGCAGCCGGGCGATGAAGGTGCCGGTTCCGGTGAACGGGTCCAACACGTGCACGCCGGAGTCGGTGAGGGCGGCGCCGAACTCGGCTTTGAGGGCGTCGTCGACGCTGCGGAGGATGAAGTCGACGATCTCGATGGGCGTGTAGACGATCCCGAGGCTTTCGGCGGTCTTGGCGAAGGCGAGCTTGAAGAACCGTTCGTAGAGCTCGGTGATGATCTTCTGTTTGCCCTCGGCGTTGTCGATGCCCTGTGCCCGTGCCCGGACGCTGGCGTAGAAGCCTTCGAGGGCCTCGTTCTCTTTGTTCAAGGCCTGGTCGTCGAGCACGTCGAGCATGGTCTGCATGACCTTCGAGACCGGGTTGTGGCCGGCGAAGTCGTAGCCGTCGAACAGGGCGTCGAACACCGGTTTGGTGATCAGGTGCTGGGCGAGCATGTCGATCGCGTCGGTGCGGGTGATGCCGTCGTTGAGGTTGGCGCGCAGGCCGTCGAGGAACTTGTCGAACGCCTCGGCGACCTGCCCGTCGGCGGATTCGAGGAGTGCGCTGATGCGGGCGGTGTGCCGGGCGGCGATTGCGGCGACGTCCTTGGCCCAGTCCTCCCAGTAGGTGCGCTCGCCGACCTTGGCGACGATCTTCGCGTAGACCGCGTCGCGCCACTCGCTGGCATTGAACAGTGCCAGCTGCGTCGCGGCGTCCTGTCCAGCCTTCTCCGATCCGGATCCTTCACCACCGGAGCCGGTTTCGTCGTCGAGACCAATGGATCCAACCATGATGTTGGTGGGCTTGTTCTTGTTCAGGTCGATGGTGTTGATGGTGGCGTTGAACCGGTCGTCGTGCGCACGCAGTGCCTGCAGGACCTGCCAGATCACCTTGTAGCGCTTGTTGTCTCGCAGCGCCTCGGCCGGTTCCATGCCGGAGGGGATCCCGACGGGCAGGATGATGTATCCGTACTCCTTGCCCTCGGCTCGGCGCATGACCCGTCCCACGGACTGCACCACGTCGACGACGGAGTTGCGGGGGTTGAGGAACAGCACCGCGTCGAGGTCGGGGACGTCGACACCCTCGGACAGGCAGCGGGCGTTCGACAGGATCCGGCACACCCCGTCCCCGGCGTCGGCCTTGAGCCAGTCGAGCCGCTGGTTGCGTTCGAGGGCGTTGAAGGTGCCGTCGACGTGGTCGACCTCGCAGCGCAGCACGCCCTCGCCGGCGTCGTCGTAGCTGTCGATGACCTCCACGAACTTGCCCGAGAGGGTCTTCGACGCCTTGATCGACTGGGAGAACGCCACCGCGCGGCGCATAGGGGCCAGGTCGGTGCCGAAGCCCTGACCGTCCGGTGTCTGGCCAGCGCGTTTGGCGAGCCCGTTCCAGCAGCCGACGATCTTCACCGCGTCGTCGAGGTTGAGCTCGTTGTTTTCGTCGGCGAGCTGTGACTGGAGGTTCTTGGCGATGTACTTCTCGTCGACCGTCAGGATCAGGACCTTGTAGTCGGTGAGCAGGTTCTTCTCGACCGCCTCACCGAACCCGAGGCGGTGGAACTCCGGCCCGAACTTGGTTTCGTCGTCCATCGAGGCGATCTCGGCGCCGGCCTCGTCGGCCTTGGACTTGGTGCCGTCGTCGAACAGGCGGGGGGTGGCGGTCATGTACAGGCGCTTGGCGGCCCGGAGGTAGGTGTTGTCGTGGATGCGCACGAAGTTCGACTCGTCGGCGCCGGCGAGGGTGACGCCGGTGGTGCGGTGCGCCTCGTCGCAGATCACCAGGTCGAACTCGGGTAGGCCCTTGGTCTGGGCGTCGGCGATCACCCCGATCGACTGGTAGGTCGAGAAGACCACGGTCAGCCCGTCGGGGTGCTCGGCGTTCTTGATGCGGGTGATGAGGGTGTCGGGGTCGGTGGTGGCCGGCAGCGCGAGGTCGACGACGGCCATGTCTCCGGTGTCGTCGGAGCGCTTGCCGACCTTGGTGTCCGAGCAGACCGCGTAGCTGCGCAGGTCGACCTCGCAGTTCGCCGACCACTCCCGAAGTGTCTGGGAGAGCAGGGAGATCGAGGGGACCAGGAACAGCACCGTCGCGGGGCCGGTCTTGGCTTGGGCGGTGTACTCGGCGATCTTCAGCGCGGTGAACGTCTTGCCGGTGCCGCACGCCATGATCAGCTTGCCGCGGTCGGAGGTCTCGAACCCCTCGAACACCTTCCGCACGGCGAGGTCCTGGTGCGGGCGCAGCTGCTTTGGTGCGGTGCGGGTCAGGTCGACCTCGACCGTGCCGGTGGGCCAGGCGGTGTCCCAGGCGATTGGGGAGTCGGCCAGGTAGGACAGCCCGATGCGCTGCACAGGGATGGTCTGCCCGTCGAGGGCGGCGTTGGCGTTGGGTCCCCACTTGTCGGTGGTGGAGATGATCAGCCGGCTGGTGAACGGTTTCTTCCCCGAGGTCGCCAGGAAGGAGTCGATGTCAGGTTTCTGCAGGTAGTGGTCGGGTTCGTAGAACTTGCACTGGATCGCGCAGTAGCCGCCGGTCTCGCGTTCGAGGGCGACCAGGTCGATGCCGGTGTCGGGCTGGCCGTCCCGTCCGGGCCACTGCGACCACATCCACACCTGCTCGAAGCGGTCGGCGAACAGCGGGTCCAGTCGCAGGTACTGGGCCATGAGCCGCTCGAACCGATCGCCGCGCTCGCGGTTCGACACCTCTAGCTCACGGAATGCGTCGATGATCGTGTGCAGTGTTGCGGGCACAGGGGGCCTTTCTCGGTGGGTGGGTGGGCCACCGGGTGGCCTCGAATGTCTGGGTTGTGTGTATCAGGCTGCCGCGCCGTCGCTGCGCGCCCGACTTGCCATCGAAAGCTACGGGGTGTCTGGATCTCGGCCTGTGTGCATCTTTCCCCAGGTCCAGGCAGCGCACTCGTCCGCGATTTCGGTGATCTTGTGTGGGCGGAGTGAGTAGTTCGGCAAGGTCGTGGACAGCTCGGCGTAGATCACCTGGGCTTGGGCGCGCACGGTGTCGATCCACAAATCGAGGTCGGTGTGCTCGGAGTGGTTGTCGTAGGTCCAGTAGCGGACCTCGTCGAAGAACACCCGTCCCGCGCGCGGGTAGTAGCTCAGTTCGTACGAGCTAGCCGACGTCACGAGCTGGGGTTTCGTTCTCTTCGAGCTTGCGGGCGTCGTGCAGGATCCGGCCGATTGCGCCGGTGGAGACGCCCATTTCCTCGGCGATCTCCCGGTATTTCATGCCCTGGTTCCGTAGCTCCACCACCCGGTCACGGCGTACCTTCGCCCGCTCGAGGAAGTCGTCTCGGGGTTCAGCGAACAGTCGCTGGATTGTCCGGGTAGAGGCCCCGAACTGTTCGGCTGCTTCGCGCGCCGTCATCTTGCGGCGTACAGGGTTCTTTGCTCCGGGCATCAGATGATCGCCTCCAACATGGCCTTTTCGTCGAACTTGGTGGCTCGCTTCCGGTTGGCTTCGATTTTCGCAGGGGAGATGACCTTGCCGCCTTTGCTTCCGCGTTTCGCTTGGCGGGCGCGGAAGGTGACTTCGTCGAAGTTGCGCCAGATCCATTTTCCGATGGAGTGGGCGGTGGCGCGGACCTCAACGAAGGGCAGGGGGTCGGCGAACTGGGTGTTGACGGCATGGCAGTGCTGCAGGACGAGCGTCAGCCATTGGTCCAGGGTGTCGTGCCGGTGGTGCCACCACTGGGGGTACGCCCATGTGCGGGCGGTGTCGAACATGGTGACGTTGCGGCCGAGGCCGGCGGCGCGGTCGGGCCGCCGCGGGGCTTGGCGGGGGGTGTGGATGGTGGCCAGTTGTCGCAGCGTGTACGGCGTGGACGGCCCGTAGATGGTTTCCCAGTCGGGGTGGATGGGGTTCTTGGTGAGTTGCCCGCCGTAGGAGAAGTCACCGCTGACCGAGATCTTGAGCCCGGTTTCGATGCGGTGGGCGTAGCGGATGGGGGTCAGACGGGCGGAATCGGTGCGGCAGATGTGGTTGCTGCCGAGCCACCACCCGAGGTGGGCGCGTCCGGAGGGGGACTGGGCCACCCAGTTCGGGGCGGGATGGTCCGACGGCTGCTCGAACGCGCGCATGGCGGCGTCGGGGTGGTCGCAGTCGATGACGATCGATCCGAGCAGGGCGTGGGGGGAGTGCTCGATGTAGCGCATGGCGAGGGCGTCGTCGCGGCTCATCCGGTACTGACCCTGGTCGAGGTAGTTCGTCGCGTAGGGCCTGTGCGGGAGCAGTACCTCGTCGGCCCATTGTGCGTCGCTGAGTAGCAGTGCCCCCGAGGTGTCCATGCGAAGCATCGTGCTCCACCGAGACCCGATGTTCGGGTCCGACACGCCGAGCCATATAGAAAAATTATTCGGGTACGCCGAGCCAAGCCATGTCAGGTATCCCGGCGGCATCCTGGGATTCTCTATCCGCTCTCCACCCGACGGTTGCGTGCTCTGCCTCCGATCCGGTGGCGGCTCTGGCGGCTTTCGCACTTCCGGAAGTTCAGGTGCCCAGCTGACGGTCAACGCGGTTTCGGTGGTTCTCGCGGAGGGTTTCGAGGTCGGTGCGCAGGTTGCGAGCGATGGTCTCCCAGGAGAGTCGGGCGGCGAGGGCTTGGTCGATGACGTGGTGCCGGTAGTCGTCGATGCTGCGGGCGAGTTCATCGAGGACCTGGAGTGCGATGGTGTGGTCGCGGTCGGTCAGTGGTGGCAGGTCGGGAATGTAGCGGCGGTCGGCGACGGCTTGGCGGTAGCGGTCGAGGAGCCGAACTGCTTCGGCCGGCTCGGGCGGGTCGGGCGTGATGTTCCAGTTCAGGGTGCAGCCGTGACTCGGGCTCATCCGGTTGCCCTTCTCAGTCGTGTATGGGGTCGTCCAAGAAAGACACCATGACTACTTGCTACCAAACAGTCATGGTGTCTTTGCTGTTCAGGATGGTTTCTTGCTGTCGGGCTGTTCGGCTCGGGCTCGTAACTCGGTGACCTCGGCGCGCAGTTCGTCGGCTCGTTCGCGGGCTGCCGTGGTCTGGGCGCGGGCCTCGGCGAGGTCCGCGCGGGCGGTGGAGAGGTCCTCGCGGACCGAATCGGTGCGGTCGCGTTCGGCGCGTACGGCCTCGCGTTGGGCGGTGAGGTCGGTTTCGAGGCGGGCGATGGTGGCCGCGGCCGCGGCGGCGCCCTGTTCGGCGCGGGTGCGGGCCTGCTCGAGCTGGTCGGTCAGCGCGGCACGCTCCGTGTCGGCCTGACTCAGCAGCGTCTGGGACTGCTCGACCAGCGTGTGCAGGTCGGCGAGCTTGGCGGCGTGCTCGGCGCCGGCCTTCTCGAAGTCGGCCTTCCAGCGGTCGAGGGTGGCGGCGTGCTCGACCGCCTGGGCTTCGAGTTCGGCGGCGTGCGCCTGCGCGGCGGACTGCATTGCCTCGGCGTGTTCGCCGGTGACGCGGTCGAGTTCGGCGTCCGCGGCGTCGGCGGCGGCGTCGGCGTTCTCCCGGTCGGCCAGCGCGGACTCGAGCTGGTCGCGCATCGCGGCGAGTTCGGCGTCGGCGTCGGCGCGGACCTTGGCCGCCTCGGTCTGCGCGCGCCGCAGGTGGGTGTCGAGGGCGGTGTCGTCGCCGAGCACGTCCACCGCCGCGGCGATCTGCGCCGCCACCGCCGTCAGCCGGGTCACGGCGTCCTCGGCCTCGCGCCGCAGCAGCGGCACCGCCTCGACCAGGGTGGTGGCGGCGACCTCGGGGTCCGCCGGCGCCGCCGTGGAGGGTAGCTCGGCCGCGGCCGCCTCCCGGCGCTTGCGTTCGCGGTGCGCGCGCACCCGGTCGGCGGCGGAGTCGTGGACGCGGGGGCGTCCGGGGCGGCGTGGCTCGGTCATCGGTGGGGTCCTTTCGTCGGCTGCCTGTAGCGTAACATGAAACGTAACATATGAAACGTAACATTGCAACGAAATGAAATGAAACGTAACGAAATTAATTTGATGCCGGGTGATCCGGGGGTGTCCCCGAGGAGGGGGAACCTCCGGCTCCCAGCCCTCCCGGTGGACGGGTCGGCGGGGCGAGGTCCGAGCGCACCGCGGTGCGCGAAGATGGTCGGGTGGACGATCCCGCCGTGCTGCCTGACGGCTACCCCGGTTTCCTCGAGCAGCTCAAGGCGCAGGTTCGTCAGGCGCGGATGCGGGCCACTCGGGTCGTGAACACCGAACTCCTCACCCTGTATTGGGACATCGGTTCGGCGATCCTGGATCGTCAGCGCGAGCAGGGGTGGGGCGCGAAGGTCGTCGATCGGCTCTCGGTCGACCTGCGTGAGGCGTTCCCCGAGATGCGCGGGCTGTCCAGGAGCAATCTGAAGTACATGCGGCAGATGGCGTCGGTGTGGCCACGGTCGGCAATTGGTCAACAAGCCGTTGGCCAATTGCCGTGGGGTCACCTGACGGTCCTGCTCGACAGTCTCGACACCGTGCCCGAACGCGACTGGTACGCGGCCGTCGCGGCGGAGCACGGCTGGTCCCGCAACGTCTTGACGGCCCAGATCAACAGACGGTTGCACCGGCGGATCGACTTCACCGACCATCTGCCGGCCGAGGATTCCGACCTGGCCCGGCAGCTGGTGCGGGACCCGTACGTCTTCGATTTCCTGAACCTCAGCGACCGGGTGGCCGAGCGGGAGCTCGAGGCGGCGTTGATGACCCGGCTGGAGCGATTCCTCCTTGAGCTCGGTCACGGCTTCGCCTTCGTCGGCCGGCAGTATCACTTCGAGGTCGACGGCGACGACTTCTACATCGACCTGCTCTTCTTCAACTGGACCCAGTCCCGTTTCGTGGTGGTGGAGTTGAAGGTCGGTCGGTTCGAACCGGAGTACGCCGGCAAGCTCGGCTTCTACGTCGCCTGGGTCGATGAGAACCTGCGCGTGCCCGACCGGCACGCACCGACCATCGGGATCCTGCTGTGTGCGGGCCGCAACGACCACGTCGTGCGGTACTCGCTGGCCGCGGCGACGGCGCCGCTGGCCGTGGCCAACTACACCTACGACACGCTGCCCGCCCCGGTCCGGGAGCTGGTGCCCACCGGCGACGAACTTGCCTCCGCGGTCGCCGCCGCGTTCTCCGAGATCGAGGCAGGCCATCAGGGGGTGCAGGACGTGCGGTGACGAATCGCCTCTTCGCGGCCGTGGTCGGGATGGTGTTTCTGGCGATCGGGTGACATCTGTTGCCGATCCGGAGCCCGCGCGAGGCCCGGGAATTCACGATTCTCGCGAGAATTCCCGGGTGCGAATCGGTGCCGGTCAGGCATCCGGCGGATGGCGGAGCGGACGGGATTCGCCGGTCGTCGGCTGCGTCCGATGCATCCACCGCTGCAGGGGTTCTCGGTTTCGCACGCGGATTCTCGCGTTGTCCCGGGGGCGAGAACCCGCCCGGCGATCACACGGATGTGTGGCCGGCGCAGTCCCGGAGTCGGGAGGCGGGGTGGGGTTCAGTGCCGATTCTTGCCGGCGTTGCGTTGCAGTGCCCGGCGTTGCTGGCGCGAGAGCGCCGGCTCTTCCGGCAGTGGCGCGGTGGTGCGGCGGACGTAGTCCGCGAGCAGCGGTGCCAGGTCGAGGGCGGCCTCGTGCATGGGATCGGGGAGTTGTCGGTCGACGCTGCGGGGGCCGAGGTTCGCGGTGAGAGTGCGCATCACCCGGGCGACCAGTTCGGGGGAGTGGGTGACGGCGAGCAGCGCGTCGGCGGGGTCGACGTAGCCCGGTGCGGTGCGCGGCCGTTCGACGTAGCGGTACTCGGTTTTGGTCGGGACTTCGACCGTGCGGGTCTGCCGGATCACCCGCACGCCGACGGCGCCGGTGCGGGCGGCCTTGCGGGCGTTGTGGGCGTCGCGGCGGCACTGGTCCGAGCACCACACCCGCGGCCGGCCCCGCCCCGCGGGAGGTGCGATCGGTGCCTGGCACCAGGGGCAGGTTCCCGGATCCGCGGCCTCACCGATGCGAGCATCCGGTCCGTCGGCGTCCGCGTTTTCGGTGATCTCGTGCGGCGGTGGCGGGCTGCTCATGCCCCGGATCGTATTTCGTCGCGCCGATATTCCACTCATAGTGCAAGAGGTGTGTGGGAATTTTCGGTTCTGCGGTCTGGACTAGGGCCGGGTGAGCAGGCCGGTACGAAACGGGAGTGGGCGACTGCGGGAGGTAAGCCGGGTACGGCACCGAGTGCGGTAGCTCGGTTCGGCGATTGTGCGATGCGCGAATCGAGATTCCGGCCCCACCGGCGCGGGCACGGCAGTCACCATCGGGGAATGCTCGCCACCGGGCGAGGGCGCGCGCGGTCCGGCGATCGCGGGGAGGGTTCAGGGGCGGAGCAAGATATTGCAAAACCCCGGGGTTTTGCCTTGCGCCTGCGGCGGGCGGTGCGAGCGTTCGCACCGCGGGGCCGGTGTGGCCGACGGAGCAAGATAGTGACTTAGGTGCCCTAAGTCGGACCGCGGCGCCGCGGTGGTCCCGTGCGGGAGCGCTGCGCTGGGCCTGCGGGGTGCCGCACGAGCGTGGCCTACGGGCGCATGGACGAGGTGCAGCGGAAGGCAGCAGGAGGACGCACGCAAGGGGCCGGGTCGGTCGAGGTGCGGTTCCCGTTGACACGTCAGCAGTCCGGGAGTTGCCAGGCAGACGTGAGGGCGCGGGTGATGCGGGCACTGCGCGAGCGCGCTCGCGCGTCGGGACCGGATCTGTCGCTCGCGAACACGCACTCGAGTCCCGAACCGTTCACCCTCCGGCTCTGACCTCCGGTACGAAGCCGGACCGGAGAGATGGGCTGCCGCGAGGCCGCTCCGCGACCTCTTGCCGACGAACCCCGCTCTCTTGTCCGGCTATGCGCCGGTCTCGATCCAGACGATGGTGGCATCGCGGGGCGCTGGCTCGTCGACCGTGTCGAGGTAGTCGAGCACCATCGTGCGGGCGGTGTCGAGGTCGCGGGTGCCGTAGGTCTGGGTGGCGCCATGCCCGTCGATCTCCAACACGAGACCGGGCATGCGCCGGCGCCCGCGCCACCACGGACCGCGGGTCTGCCACCGGCTCACCGTCACACGGATCTCCGTCATCGCCGAAGCATCCCACCACCGGGCGACACGATGGCGCGCCCGCGGAGCCGGAAGAATCCGTACACACCTCTTGCGACGCGGCGGATCGGTACGGGCGGGCAGTGTTGGACCGCGCGATGCACGACGCGCGCTAACCGAATCGGCGGATGTGGGATGTCGATCATTACCCGGAAGGTCGTCCGGCAGAAGCTCATGCAGACAGCGGTCATCGAACGCGAGCATCTGTCGATCGGTACCGAGCAGGTGCGCGCGAGTCTGCGGACGATCCGCGAGCACGTCCAGGGCAAGAGCATTTTTGAGTACTGGACCGCTGGGAGCGACTCGTCGCGGACAACGACCTCGACGGTGTTCGCCGCGTCGTCCTCGCCGACGACGAGGCCGGACGCGAGATGCGGAACCTGTCGCCGCTGACGGTGCTGTTGAGCGAGCGTGAGCGGCTCCAGATCCTCGACACGGTCCGCGACTACTTCACCGCAGGAGCGTGACGATCTTGTCCACTCACCTGATGAGCTTCTCGAGAGCTAGCAGCGATGCGCCCGCGGCGCCGCCACCGGCGATGACTGCGGTTGCGCCTGGCTGGCCAGCGAAAACGGTCAAGACGCCTACTCCGATTCCAATGAGCACGGCAATGAGTAGCAGGACTGCCGACCGCAGCGAGAGCAGCGGGTCTGGCGGTGGCACCGACATAAAATCCTCCTGGGGAAGCTGTACGAGCGACTACTCGTTCTTATGTGTCGCCGCGGCGCCCATCCCACGGAAAAGACCAGATCAGAGCACAGAAGAAAGTTCTGCGAAAACCGTGGGATGGCCGCCGCGGCGGCACATATAAGGAGTCGACTGCGTCGTTTGGCAGGCGGCCCGGAGCTTGCGGAGGGTTGCCGGACGAACGAGGTAGTGGAGTCCTTGCTTCTGGGACTCAACGAACGAACACAGACCTGGCAACAACGGGAGGAGGGGGTGAGGAGTGGCCGCACCCGAAGAGATGCAGACGCAGGCGGCGACCCCTGCCCGGCCCGAGCCAGGCCGCTCGCTCGCGATCTCGAGTTCACTGGCCGCCGGGGGCGGCTACGTCCCGGATATAACTCAGGAACAGATCGACGAAGGAGTCCCCGAGAAGAATCGGCGCGATGTCCGCAAAGCCGAGCAGCAGTTGCAGCGACGCCTCGCAGACGCTGCTCTCTTCCAGACACTGACAGATCAGCAGTTCAGCGGGCCTGGCTACGACAGGTTCGCGAACGAGCTGGCCGCATACGGTCTTGCCGTCATGAAGGGCTGGCTGTGCACGGGGCACATCTTCCGGGTGGTCCGGTCGAAAGGGATCCTCTTGGCTCCCACCGAGTACGAGCTCGACCTGTTTGCGCGCAGCGCCGAGGAACGCGAGTCGTTGGCCTTGACGACCGTCACCGTCGCTCTCACGCAGTTCAAGAAGCGCGCCATGGCGGATATTGGATGGAAGGCTGATGGAGGGGCAAGTATCACGACGTACTTCATGGGCGCCTGCGCGATGTCCTTCCCGAACGAGCTGGCGCGGGTCCGCGTGCTCAATCGTCGGTGGTCGCGATCAATCGAGACCGAGGAGAAGAATGAATCCTTCCGGCCGAGGGGCGAGGCTCTGGGGATCGACACTGGTCAGACCATCGGGCGGAACCCTGCGAACGTCGTTGTCGGTGATGATGCAGTCCAGCGTCTCCTTGCAGGATTGAAGGACCGAGAGCGCGAGGTAGTGCTCGCAACGTTGCAGGACTACACGCAGGACGAGATCGCTGAACTCCTCGGCTACAAGTCCAGGAAGGCTGTGGAGGGCGTGCTCTATCGCACGCGACGGAAGCACAGTCGAGTGGAGGTGGATGACGGATGAGCGAATCGAGCAATGGAGCAGCGGCGGACATGAGCGAACTGGTGGAGAGATCGTCTCTCGGCACCCGCGGTGCTCGTCAGCTGCGCGCGCGGGTGCCCGCCGAGCACGCGGAACTGGTGCGCAAGATCAGCGAGTTGCTAGAACTCGCCGACGGTGGGTCGATCACCGCGCTTCTCGACCTGGCTGACCTGTACCGGAAAGTCGACAACGACAGCAAGGCCGAGGAGTGCTACAGGCAGGTTGCGTCCTATTCCCTGACAAAGGTCAGCGAGATCCATGAAGGACTCGGTGATGTTGCGGGGGCGAAGCAGTGGAAGGCCCGCGCCGACACCCTGTAGCAGGATGGCGCGGTCATTCCCCAAGCAGTTAGCGAGTGCGGGCGCGGAGCAGATCCAGCACGTTGCTGCGGGTACGAACCCAGTCTTCGATGACGGGATCGATCCATCGGAGCAGTTCGAGCAACTCGCTGTGCAGGCCGGCGATGTCCTGGGGGTCGGGGACCAGACGCGCCAGATCCGGCGCTAAGGAGTTGCCGCCACTGGCTACGTCTCAAGAATCGTGCGGATCTGATCGAGGATGACCGATGCGTTGTCTCCGCCGACTTCGAGGAGCTTTTCGTCGCCGCGTTCGCTTGGTTCCAGCACCGCGTTGATGAGTTCGCCAATGGGTTCGTTCTTCGCGAACACTCGAAGCTCGTCATATCGACGCGGGACGGGGTTGTCGTCGAGAACGTCTGCGGGGAAGTATCCGAGCCCATGTCCACTCAGCTCTGTTGAGATGGTCGCAAGAACTCTCGCCCCTAGCTTTGCGTAACCCAGAGCCTCGCGTAGGTCCTGAAGCGTGACGGTGAGCAGCCCGCCGTTTTCGTCTACGGCTGCTCTCACATCTTTGATTGAATCGAACGTGCCCATGTTGCTCCATGTTCTAGTGCAAAGTTGTGTGCTGATCTTATCAGTAATGTTGTGAACATTCTTGCATATAAGTTGAGTTCCGTTGCTGCTCCGCAGGTCCTGCCGCATCCGAGTGCTCCAAGGGAGATGCGCCCCGCGCCCATCAGCGCCGGATCTGACGCGACTACTCCCCGACCCTGTGCCGTTTGAGCAGCGCGAGCGGCTCCAGGTTCTCGACACGGTCCGCGACCATCTGGCCGCGGGACCGTGACGATCCCTCACCCGCCGAGACTGTCTCGGCTGGCGTCGAGTGCCGACTGCGTCGAGGCGGCCGCCGAACGGACCAACTCCGCCGCGAGGTGAAGTTGCGCGGTGATGGTCGGCGACGAGGTGATCCCGACCCCGGTGGTGGGGATCCCGGATCCGGCCCCGGGATCGATCTGCAGGTGCGCCGGAATGTTCACACCGGCCAGGCGGGCGCCGGCGCGGACCGCGGTGACCAGGCGCTTGGCCTGCTCGGACGCACCGTCCGCGGCGACGTGCATGCTTTTCTCCTCGGCCTCGCTGACCTCGCCGTCGTAGGCGGTGTCGAACGGGTGCGGGGCGAGTTCGGCGATCCCGGTGACCGAGTCGAGTGCGCCGGCGAACTCGACCCAGGCGTGGGCGGACCGCCGGGCCTCGTCCCACGGCTGGTCGAACACGAAGGCCTCGGTGAACATCCACAGCCGGGTCAGGCTGTCGGCGGCCTGCTCGAGCACCGCCCACCCCGCGCGGTGAGACCCGGCGCGGTGCAGCGCCGTCACGGCGCCGATCGAGTCGAGGACCTGCTCGAGCCGGGCTGCGGTGACGGTGAGGTAGAAACCCTCGCTGGTCGGCCACCGCCCGTCACCCCACTCATCCTTGCGGGGAGCTTCGATCTCCCGATCGACGAGCTTGACCAGCTCGGCGGCCACGGTGCCGCGGACGGCCTCGACGATCATCTCGACCGCCTCGGCGGATCCTGCCAGCGCCGCCATGGCACCGCCATGGCGTAGCGCATCGGCGATCCGATCCACCAGCGACATCCCTTCCAGGGGCTTGCCCTGGTTCAGGATGCTCACGCCGCACCCCGGTTGCCGCGACGGGTCGAGCACCGCGCCAGGTCCTGCTCGTCGAGGTAGTGGCACCACAGCTTCTCCCCAGGCAGCCACAGGCTGCTGGACTGGTTCTTCCACCGGGCCAACTGCACCCCGGCCCCCGGCGCCCGGTAGGCGTGCTCGACCGCCGGCACGTGATCGGCATCGGCGCTGAAGAACACCACCCCGGCGTAATCGCCGGAGGCCTGCGACGTGCACAGATCCATCGCCAACGCGGTGTCCACGCCCTTCTCCTGATACCGGCCGGTGGCCTCGTCGTACCGGTTGGCGCGGGCACGGACCCTGACCCGTGGATCGCGTTCCCAGCGGCGGATCCGGTCCGTCTCGAACGCGTAGCGCGCTGGGTGACGGTTCTGGTCGCACATACCCATGTGGACGGTGATGTCGGTGAACTCGACGGGCCGGTTGGACTTGCCGGCGATCACGTCGGCGAGCCGCCCGACGTTGATGTCGACCGCGTTGACCGAGATACCCCAGGCCAGTACGCTGGAGCAGCCTGCAAGCATGTTGTATCCATCGACGACGAGCTTGTAGGGGGCAGGTTCGAGAGACATGTCGTTCCTCCTCAGAATTGAATGAATGGCTTCGACGCCCTTTCTGGCGACCAACCTTGTTGGCGTCGAAGCGAAACTTTAGACGCACCTCCGGCGAAATGCAAGACTTTTGCTGGGGTGCGTTTTTTGTGCCTCTGCGACCGGTCGGCTCGACGGTGAGAAACCGCCTCTGACCTGCATGCTTCGTAGTATAGGCATTTAATTAAAGGTGATTCTTTTCGGGGTTTCTATTGGCTGTATTTAAGTTATTTGGATTTGTTCTGAGCTTCAAATAGGGGTGGGTATTTTTGTCGGGGCTGGCGATTGGTTCGCACGTGTGGGGTGGAAATCTCCCGCAGGGCTGGGGGGAACCCGACGCCGCTGTGCCGATTTCGGGGCGCGAAGGCCCCG
>NZ_VIGH01000013.1 GCF_006704125.1 Rhodococcus spelaei | reverse complement strand
CGCGATCACCGGTGTGCCGATCAAGGAGGATCCGTACGTGCTGTACGCGATCGGTGACGCGGCGGCGGAGATCGCGGCCTCGCGGGCGGCGATCCTGGAGACGGTGGACCGGTTCTGGGACATCACGGAGAAGGGCCAGGCGGTCAGCTTCGAGCAGCGGGCGATCGGTCGGCGCACGCAGACCGCGGCGGCGTGGCGTGCGGTGCGTGCGGTGGACGAGATCTTCGCTCGCTCGGGTGGCGGTGCGCTGCAGATGAAGACGCCGCTACAGCGGTTCTGGCGGGATGCGCATGCGGGTCTGTCGCATGCGATTCACGTGCCCGGGTCGATCTTCCACTCGTCGGCGCTGACCCAGCTCGGTGGCGAGCCGAAGGGCGTCCACCGCTCGATGATCTGAGTCTCCCGGGGGATCGGTTGACGTGGAACAGGGCGGCCGCTCACCGGCGGCCGCCCTGTTCCGCGTTCGACCCGATCCGCAGCGCCTCTGCCGCCACACTCGGCAGTCCGGAGAGACGACGGTTCATGGCGGTCGCGATCCCGGTGCCCTGCACTTTGGCGCGATCGGCTCGCGGTCCGGCGTACATCTCGTCGACGGTCGCGCGCCACAGCGTCAGCCAACGGTCGAAGTGCGGGGCGCCGAACGGGTGCCGGGTCCGTACCCGCTCGTGCACCCGCAGGGCGCTGCCCCGGTACGGCCCTGCCCCGAAGAGCACGGTCTCCCAGAAGTCGCACATCACGGGCAGGTGCGACTCGAGCCCCTTGTCCCTGACCTCGGTGAACGGCTCCGCGAGCAGGTCGTCCACCAGAGCGCGGCCGTAGAAGCGGCGCAACAGCGCCTCGATGTCGCCGCGAGTCTCGATGTCTGCGGTGCGACTCACAGGACCGCTCCGGCGATCGCGTCGGCCAACGTGATCGCGGCGGCGATCAGCAGCACGACCTTGACCAGTTCGAGCGCCACGTACGCATAGTGCATACGCGAGCGCGGCGCCTGCTCGCCCGCCAGTATCCGGTTCGACCGGCGGGTGAGCGGCGGACGGACCACGAGGACCTGGACGGCAAGGACCACCGCCACCGAGGCGACCAGCACCCAGGACGCGACGCCCGGACCGACGATCGCGCACGCGACGAGCAGCACGACCGCGAGGACCGCCTCTAGGGTGTTGAGCGCGCGGAACACCAGCCGGCCGATACCGAGACCCGAAGCGAGGGTGACACCGGGCGCCCGGAACTTCAGCGGCGTCTCGACGAACGAGATGGCCAGCACCATGCCCAGCCACAGCATCGGCAGGAACAGCAGCAGATAGCGCGCGACCTCGGTCATGCGCGGACCTCCTCGGGGCGACGGATGCACGGAGACAGAATGTTCGCATGACTATGCAGCGCGGGCATCTCACCCCCCTGTCGCGGACACACCAGTTCTGCGCGCGCGACGCGGGCGTGTCGGCGACAGCGGGTGTGTACGGAAGCGGTGCTCGCGGATCGAGGTGCGAGTGATCAGTACCTCAGTCCCCCGCGCCGACCCGCGACTCGGCCAGCGCGGCGGACCGGTGACCGCGGGTGCCGACGTGCGACTCCGCCCGCATCCGCTCGACCATGTGCGGGTAGTGCAGCTCGAACGCCGGGCGCTCCGAACGGATCCGGGGCAGCTCGGTGAAGTTGTGCCGCGGCGGCGGGCAGGTGGTCGCCCACTCCAGGGAGTTGCCGTAGCCCCACGGGTCGTCGACCGTGACGATCTCGCCGTAGCGGTAGCTCTTGAAGACGTTCCACACGAACGGCAGCGTCGACCCGCCGAGGATGAACGCACCGATCGTCGAGATCGTGTTCAGCGTGGTGAACCCGTCCGAGGGCAGGTAGTCGGCGTACCGACGCGGCATGCCCTCGGCGCCGAGCCAGTGCTGCACCAGGAACGTGGTGTGGAAACCGATGAACGTGGTCCAGAAGTGCCACTTGCCGAGCTGCTCGTCCATCAGGCGCCCGGTCATCTTCGGGAACCAGAAGTAGATGCCGGCGTAAGTGGCGAACACGATGGTGCCGAAGAGCACGTAGTGGAAGTGCGCGACGACGAAGTACGTGTCGGTGACGTGGAAGTCGATCGGCGGGCTGGCGAGCAGCACGCCCGAGAGGCCACCGAACAGGAACGTCACGATGAACCCCAGCGAGAAGAGCATGGGGGTCTCGAAGGTCACCTGGCCCTTCCACATGGTGCCGATCCAGTTGAAGAACTTCACGCCGGTCGGAACCGCGATGAGGAAGGTCATGAACGAGAAGAACGGCAGCAGCACCGCGCCGGTGGCGTACATGTGGTGCGCCCACACGGCGATCGACAGCGCCGCGATGGACATCGTCGCGAACACCATGCCGGTGTACCCGAACATCGGCTTGCGCGAGAACACCGGGATGACCTCGGTGATGATGCCGAAGAACGGTAGTGCCACGATGTAGACCTCGGGGTGGCCGAAGAACCAGAACAGGTGCTGCCACAACAGGTTCCCGCCGACACCCGGGTCGAAGATGTGCGCGCCGAGGTGCCGGTCCACGAGCAGTCCCATCAACGCCGCGGTCAGAATCGGAAACGCCAGCAGCACCATGATCATCGTGATGAAGATGTTCCAGGTGAAGATCGGCATCCGGAACATGGTCATGCCGGGTGCCCGCAGGCAGATCACCGTGGTGATCATGTTGACCCCGCCCAGGATGGTGCCGACGCCCGCGACCGCGAGGCCCGTGATCCACAGGTCCGCGCCGACGCCCGGAGAGTGCAGGGCATCCGTGAGCGGGCTGTAGGCGGTCCAGCCGAAGTCCGCCGCGCCGCCGGGAGTCAGGAATCCGGACATGGCGACGAGCGCGCCGAACAGGTACAGCCAGTAGCTCAACGCGTTCAGCCGCGGGAACGCCACGTCGGGGGCGCCGATCTGCAGCGGCAGGATGTAGTTCGCGAACCCGAACACGATCGGCGTCGCGTAGAGCAACAGCATTACCGTGCCGTGCATGGTGAACAGTTGATTGAACTGCTCGTTCGACAGGAACTGCATGCCGGGGACCGCGAGCTCCGTGCGCATCAGCAGGGCCATCAGGCCGCCGACGAGGAAGAAACCGATCGACGTCACGATGTACAGGATCCCGAGCACCTTGGGGTCGGTGGTCGTCACCATCTTGTAGAGGGCCGTCCCCTTGGGTCCGAGCCGCGCCGGATAGGGACGCGTGGGTCGGACCTCGAGGTCCGGGTTCGGCCGCACGGCCGTCATCGCGCACACCCCTGCGGACCCGCCGGACCGGCAAGCGGCCTCGACGATGCGGGACGGCATCTCACGGACTTCGCGACCTGATACGGCATCGTGCCCCCTCGGTTGACCGATTCGCACTCGCTCCCAGTAAACACCGATCGACAGCGTCCCGGGCCACGATCGCCTCCGCCTCGCGCCGACTTTTCTCGGGCCGTGGGTGCCGCCGAAACGCTGGAGTCGGAGGTGTCAGTAAAGATTCCATTACGCCACGCGGCGGACCACGCAAAGGATGCGGTTCGCCGCGCACACCACATAGGGTCACCAACTATGACGAACGCGGGTGAATCGGGGGCTGGCGTGTCGACCGCCACCTCCCCCACCATGATCTCGATGACCGCGGTGCAGAAGCACTACGGCGACCTGCACGTGCTGCGCGACATCGACCTCGAAGTGCCGACCGGGCAGGTCGTGATCGTGCTCGGCCCGTCCGGGTCCGGCAAGTCCACCCTGTGCCGGACGATCAATCGGCTCGAGCCGATCGACTCCGGCACCATCGCGGTCGAGGGCAAGGTCCTGCCCGCCGAGGGCAAGGCGCTGGCCGCCCTGCGTGCCGACGTCGGGATGGTTTTCCAGTCCTTCAACCTGTTCGCGCACAAGACAATTCTCGAGAACGTGATGCTGGCCCCGGTGAAGGTGCGCAAGAAGAGCAAGGCCGAGGCGAAGACGCGGGCACTCGAACTGCTCGAGCGGGTAGGCATCGCGAACCAGGCCGACAAGTACCCGGCGCAGCTGTCCGGCGGTCAGCAACAGCGCGTCGCGATCGCGCGGGCGCTGGCGATGAGCCCGAAGGTGATGCTGTTCGACGAGCCCACCTCCGCGCTCGACCCCGAGATGGTCAGCGAGGTGCTCGACGTGATGACCACCCTCGCCAAGGAGGGCATGACGATGCTGGTGGTCACCCACGAGATGGGATTCGCCCGCAAGGCCGGCGACCGGGTCATCTTCATGGCCGACGGGGCCATCGTCGAGGACACCACCCCCGACACCTTCTTCACCGCACCGAAAACCGACCGCGCCAAGGACTTCCTCAGCAAGATCCTCGGGCACTGAGCGACAGGGCAATCCGGTGAGACTTCGCAAGACGATTCCGGCCGTGGCTGCGCTGCTCGCGGCCGCGCTGACGCTGTCCGCGTGCGGCAGCAGCGAACCACGCGACGTCCTCGGCGACGCCGCGAACGGTCACCTGATCATCGGCACCAAGTTCGACCAGCCCGGCCTCGGCCTGCGCGAGCCGGACAAGACCATGACCGGGTTCGACGTCGAGGTGGCCAAGTACATCGCCAACTACCTGGGCGTGCCCGAGAGCGGGATCACCTGGCGCGAGGCCCCGTCGTCGCAACGCGAGACGTTGATCAAGAACGGCGAGGTCGACTACGTCGTCGGCACCTACTCGATCACCGACAACCGCAAGAAGGTCATCGACTTCGCCGGCCCGTACTACGTCGCGGGACAGTCGCTCCTGGTGCGCGCCGACGACGACTCGATCACCGGGGCCGAGTCGCTCGAGGGCGGCAAGAAGCTCTGCTCGGTGGCCGGGTCCACCCCGGCGCAAAAGATCAAGAAGTCGTACCCGGGCGTGCAGCTGCAGCAGTTCGACAGCTACTCGTCCTGCGTCGAGGCCCTGCACCGCGGCAAGGTCGACGCGCTGACCACCGACGACATCATCCTCGCCGGCTACGCGGCCCAGTACCCCGGCGAGTTCAAGCTCGCCGGCAAGCCGTTCACCACCGAGCTCTACGGCGTGGGACTGCCCAAGGGCGAGACCGAGGCCCGGATGAAGATCAACGACGCGATCACCGAGATGATCGACTCGGGCGCCTGGCAGGCGGCGTTGGAGAAGACCATGGGTAAGTCCGGCTACCCGCTGCCGCCGCCACCGACCGTCAACCGCTACTGACCCACCGCATCCAAGGGAGGTGAACATGGGACACCTGCTCGACACGTACGGCCACCAGTTGGTCAGTGCCTTCTGGACCACGATCCAGCTCACGTTCTGGGCCGCGATCGGCTCACTCATCTGGGGGACCCTGCTCGCAGCGATGCGGGTCTCGCCCGTGCCGATCCTTCGCGGGTTCACCACGGTCTACGTCAACATCGTCCGCAACACCCCACTGACCCTGATCGTGATCTTCGCGTCGGTCGGGCTGTACCAGAACCTCGGCGTGGCATTCGCGCCGGAAGGCGACCCGGCCTTCATCGACCACAACAACTTCCGCCTCGCCGTGCTCGGATTCATCGTGTACACCTCGGCGTTCGTCTGTGAGTCGCTGCGGTCGGGCATCAACACGGTGCCCGTCGGCCAGGCGGAGGCGTCCCGCTCGCTGGGCCTGACGTTCAGCCAGGGCATCCGACTGATCGTGCTGCCGCAGGCATTTCGCGCCGTGGTCGCCCCGCTCGGCAGCGTGCTCATCGCACTGACCAAGAACACCACCATCGCCTCCGTGATCGGCGTCGCCGAGGCCTCGCTGTTGATGAAGACGATGATCGAGAACGAGGCGGATCAGTTGTTCGTGGTGTTCGCGATCTTCGCCATCGGCTTCATGGTGCTGACGCTGCCGGTCGGGTTCCTGTTCGGCTACCTCGGCAAGCGGTTGGCGGTGAAGCGATGACCACGCAGGCGAGCGTCCTGTACGACATCCCGGGTCCGCGTGCTCGGATCCGGAACCGGCTCACTGCCATCGTCTTCGGGATAGTCCTGATCGCGGTGGCGCTGTACGTGATCCGGGTCCTGGCCGAGAACGGTCAGTTCGACGCGGACAAGTGGTCGCCGTTCCTGAACCACTTCACCTGGACCACATACCTCCTACCGGGCCTCAAGGGCACCCTGATCGCGGCCGGCCTGTCCATCGTGTTCGCACTGATCCTCGGCGCCGTCCTCGGCATCGGCAGACTGTCCGATCACCGCTGGGTGCGCTTGGCGAGCGGGGCGGTCGTCGAGTTCTTCCGGGCGATCCCGGTCCTGATCCTGATGATCTTCGCTTACCAGGCGTTCGCGCAGTACGGCATCTTTCCGTCGAGCCAGCTCGCACTCGCTGCGGTGGTCGTGGGGCTGACCCTCTACAACGGGTCGGTGATCGCGGAAATCCTTCGGGCGGGCATCCTTTCGCTGCCGAAGGGCCAGACCGAGGGAGCTGTCGCCCTCGGCCTGCGCAAGGGGCAGATGATGCGGCTGGTGCTGTTGCCGCAGGCAATCACCTCGATGTTGCCGGCGCTCGTCTCGCAGATGGTCGTCGCGTTGAAGGACTCGGCACTCGGCTACCAGATCGGCTACGTCGAGCTCATCCGCAGTGGTCAGCAGGCGGCCTCGTACTACCGCAATTTCTTCGCGGCACTGGTCGTGGTCGGGGTGATCATGATCGTCATCAACTTTGCGTTGTCGAGCTTCGCGACCTGGCTCGAGAAGCGGCTGCGCACCGGACGCCGCGGTGGCAGGCCGCCGATCGCACCACTGGACACCGACGTCATCGAGGGTGCGCCCGGTATCGACGACATCATGGACTTCACCGACAAGCGGACCGCCTGAGGGGATCTGCCCCGCTGACGAACGGCCCCACAGCCAACTGACCCCGCCCGGATCGGATCCCGGCGGGGTCAGTTGCTGTGTGCGTGCTGTCAGTCGACAGACAGTCCGTCGGTGTCGGTACCGGCCTGCGCGAGTTCGGTTTTCACCACGTCGAAGGCCATGCCCTGCGGATAGCCGCGACGGGCGAGCATCGACACCAGTTTGCGCACCGCGCGGTCGCGTTCGCTGCTGCGACCACCCGGACCGTCCACCGGGAAATCCAGCGACATGGTGCGGAGCTTGCGCTGGACCAGTTCAGTGGCGCGGTCACGCTCGTCGTCGCCGTCGATCTGGTCCAGGGCGGAGGCCGCGACGTCCGGCGCCACACCCTTGGTCCGCAGCTCCATCGCCAGCGCGCGCTTGCCCTTGCCGGAGAACGTGTGCCGAGAGTGCACCCACTGTGCGGCGAATGCCGCGTCGTCGATCAGTCCGACCGCGGTCAGCCGGTCGAGGACCCGCTCGCTGACCGCGTCGTCGTATCCCTTGTCCGCGAGCTTCTTCGACAGTTCCGCGCGACTGCGCGCCCGGTCCGTCAGGAGGCGCAGGCACAGGTCCTTGGCCTGCACCTCCTGAGCGGCGGGAGTCGGGGTCTGCGCGGCGTCCGGCCGCGCAGCGGATCTCGGTGACACGGGGCTAGAAGTCGACCGGGGCCGCGTCCTCGGCCGTCACGTCGGCACCGATCCCCAGCTTCTCCTTGATCTTCTTCTCGATCTCGTCGCGAATGTCGGTGTTCTCCAACAGGAACTTGCGGGCGTTCTCCTTGCCCTGCCCCAGCTGATCGCCCTCGTAGGTGAACCAGGAACCCGACTTGCGGATGAAGCCGTGCTCGACACCCATGTCGATCAGCGAGCCTTCCTTGCTGATCCCGTGACCGTAGAGGATGTCGAACTCGGCCTGCTTGAACGGCGGCGCCATCTTGTTCTTGACCACCTTGATGCGGGTGCGGTTACCGACCGCATCGGAGCCGTCCTTCAACGTCTCGATTCGGCGGATGTCCATCCGGACCGACGCGTAGAACTTGAGCGCCTTACCGCCGGTGGTGGTCTCGGGCGAGCCGAACATCACGCCGATCTTCTCGCGCAGCTGGTTGATGAAGATGACGGTGGTGCCGGAGTTGCTCATCGCACCCGTGATCTTGCGCAGCGCCTGGCTCATCAGGCGCGCCTGCAGACCGACGTGGCTGTCACCCATCTCGCCCTCGATCTCGGCGCGGGGTACCAGCGCCGCCACCGAGTCGACGACCAGGATGTCGAGCGCACCGGATCGGATCAGCATGTCCGCGATCTCCAGTGCCTGCTCACCGGTGTCCGGCTGCGAGACCAGCAGCGCATCGGTGTCGACGCCGAGCTTCTTCGCGTAGTCCGGGTCGAGCGCGTGCTCGGCGTCGATGAAGGCCGCGATACCGCCGTTGGCCTGGGCGTTGGCGACCGCATGCAGGGCCACGGTGGTCTTGCCGGAGGATTCCGGACCGTAGATCTCGATGACACGACCGCGCGGCAGACCACCGATGCCGAGGGCCACGTCCAGCGCGATCGACCCGGTCGGGATCACCGCGATGGGCTGACGCGACTCGTCTCCGAGGCGCATCACCGAACCCTTGCCGAAGTTCTTGTCGATCTGCGCCAGTGCGAGCTCGAGCGCCTTGTCGCGATCGTGTGCCTGTGGTGCCATCGGGTTCTCCTTAGTCAGCAACTCGGGTCGGCCGGGCCATGCTCAGCGATCTGGGTGATCATGCTCGGCGATCTGGGTGATGTCGTCACCGTAGAGGGAGGCACCGACAAACTCTGCCGACACGACCTGACGAACACTCCCCCAGTGTAGGCGAACACCTGTTCGAGTCAATTGCCAGGCCCGGCGCGTCGCCGGACATCCGGGCACTACCAGCGGTGTCGGGGCACCTCGAAATCGGCGCACAGCGCGCGCCACACATCGCGCGGTTCACGGCCGTCCTCGATCGCCTGGGCCGCGGTCTTGCCGCCCATGCTCAGCAGTACGTGGTCCACCAGCAGCGACTCGCCGTAGAGGCGGCCGAACTCGCCGTGTACCAATTCGTTGAACTCGGTCAGTCGCACAACGCCACGGTAGCGCGACCGCTCACCCGACCGCCGCCCTGCACACCGCGACCGGATCGGCCACCGCGGTGCTCGACGCCGCCGCCTTCGCGGCTGCCGCCGCGAAGCCCGGGTCGTCGAGCACCCGCAGGACCGCCTCCCGCAGCGCCTCGGCCCCGAGCGGCCGGACCACCACCGCACTGCCCTGCCGCGCCGCCCGGTTCGCCAGCTCCCACTGGTCCCCTCCGCCGGGCACGACCGCCGCGGGCCGGCCCGCGAGCAGGGTCTTCGCCAGCATGCCGTGGCCGCCGCCGCAGACCACCGCCGAGGCGGCCGCGAGGAGGGCGTCCTGACGGCCGAGACCTGCCCGCGCCCAGGACGGCAGATCGGCGGGCGGGGTGTCGAGCATCGAGGCGACCACCCGCACCCCGGCCCCGTCCAGTGCCGTCAGCGCGGTCTCGAGCATCCCCTCGGCGCCGGTGAAGGCGGTCGACGGGGCGATCATCACCAGCGGGTCGTCGCCGGGCGGCGGGTCGAGCAGTTCGGCCGTCGGCTCCCACAGCAGCGGACCCACCACGTGCGCGTTCTCCGGCCAGTCCGGTCGCGGCACCTCCAGCGCGGGCAGCGTCGCGATCAGCCGCGCGACCGGCCCCGGATCCTGGGCGGGCAGCCCGACCGTGACACGGGCGTCGGAACGCTGACGCAGGCCCTGCTTGATCGACCGGCCCGTCGCCGCCCGCATCATCGCGTCCCGGGCCCGACCGCGCACGCCCTCCCCCGGCGCGAGTCCACTGCCGATCGGCGGAAGGCCCTTCGACGCCGCGTAGAGCGGGTGCGGCGACAGCTCGACCCACGGCACGTCGAGTCGCTCGGCCGCCATCCCACCGCCCGCGGTGAGGATGTCCGAGACCACCAGGTCGGGCAGCATCGCACTGAGGTCCGGCAGCACCTCGGTGGAGATGTGCGCAGCCCGCGAGTGGATCCGCTGGCCCGCGTCGAGGTCGTCGTCCTCCGGCCGCGGCGCCAGCCCTTTGAGCTTGCGCGCGGTGAGCCCGGCGGCCCGGGCCGGCTCGAGCCAGCGGTCACCGGTGAACAGCACCGGATCCTCGCCCGCGGCAGCGAGTTTCAGGCACAGCGCGATGGCGGGGAAGGCATGACCGGGATCGGGACCGGCGACAACGGCGACTCGCATCCGATCAGGGTGCCACAGCCCCCACTCAGCCCGTCACGAGCGGGCGCAGTGCAGCGCCCGCCAGCTCCACGATGCCGGGCTCGTGACCGTTGGTCACCAGGTTCACCACGATCCCGTCGACCCCGTGGTCGAGGACCCGGGTCTGGATCTGCTCGGCCACCTCGTCGGGACTCCCGACGAACTGACGGTCGGTGGCGGCGGCGCGGGCATCGTCGGGCATCGCGTCGAGGTCGATGCCGCGGGAGAGCAGGAACTCACGCTGGAGTTGCCGGGCGCGGTCGCCGTCCTCGTCGATCATCACGAACGCCAGGAAGCTCGTCTCGAGCGTGTCCCGGTCGCGGCCCGCCTCCGCACAGCGCTGGGCGAGCGCGTCGAGCTTGCGAGGCAGTTCGGAGGCATTGCAGATGATGTTGAGGTGGTCGGCGTATCGGGCCGCGTACCCGAACGTCTTCTTCTCGCCGCCGCCGCCGAGCAGCACCGGCAGGTCGTCACGAAGGCGCGGCTCGTTGATGGCGGTCTCGGTGCGGTACCACTTGCCCTCGACGGTCGGCCGCTGCCCGCGCAGCATCGGGACGATGATCTCGAGGGCCTCCCCGAGCCGCTCGAACCGCTCGGTGAAGGTCCCGAACTCGTAGCCGAACTGCTGGTGCTCGAGCTCGAACCAGCCCGCACCGATGCCGAGGACCGCGCGTCCTCCGCTGACCACGTCCAGGGTGCTGACGGTCTTGGCCAGCATCGGCGGGTTGCGGTAGGTGTTGCCCGTGACCAGCGCGGACAGCTGGATGTCGGTGGTGGCCATCGCGAGTCCGGCGAGGGCCGTGTACGCCTCGAGCATCGGCTCGTCGGGTTCGCCGATGCCGGGCAGTTGATAGAAGTGGTCCATCACGAAGGCGGTGTCGAAGCCGGCAGCCTCCGCCTCGCGGGCCTGGGCGACGACGGTGGGGAACAGCTCCCGCACCGGCGTCCCGTAGCTGAAGTTGGGCATCTGGTATCCGAGTCGAATGGCCATGTCGCCCAACGCTACTCCGCACCGGCGTCACCCGCCGCCGCCCGCGAGGTATGCGCACTTTGCCCGGTCGGGTCAGAACTCCATGCCGGCGTCGACACCCATCGTCATCGTGGTGTTCGCGCCGTCGAGGCACTCTCGGATGATGTCGGCGTGTCCGGAGTGGTGGGCGGTCTCGCGCAGGATGTGCAGCAAGACCTTTCGCGCGGACCACCATTCCCGCTCGGGCGCCCACGGCGCGGTCGGCATCGGCACCTGAAGGTCCAGGTCCGCGAGGCCGGCGACCGCCTCCTCGGTGACGCGGGCGACCGCCTCGTAGTCCGCGAGCAGCGACGCCAGGGTCTCGTCTTCGCCGACGGTCCAGGACTCGGTCGCCGTCGCCATGTCGAACTCCGCGTTCTCGTCGCGCTCGAGCATCGTCTGGACCCAGTTCCGTTCGGTTCCGGCGACGTGCTTGAGCAGCGCCAGCAGGGTGAGTTCGCTGGCCGTCGACCGGGCGCGCGCACCCGCGTCGTCGAGACCACGGAAGGTGATGAGGAAGGTCCTGCGCTGATCGGCGAGGAGTTCGAGGATGTCGGACTGCTGCGAGGTCGTCATGGCGGTGGTGTCCCCTTCGTTGATGTCGGTAGGGATCACGCTACGAGGGATAGCGGCCAGAAACGGTCCTCAATAGCCGGGGGGCCGCAAGTTGGTCGATTTGCCCCGGTTCTCGGCTCACCCATGCCGAGACGACTGACTCGCGAACGAGATCAGTCACGTCCTATCCCTCGACGGCCGCCTCGAACTCCTCGCGACCGAGCTCCGACAGCACCCGCAGCGACCGCAACAGCCCGCGCCGGTCTGCGGCGGGGAGCAGAGCGAGGACGCGCTCCTCGCGCTCGCGAATACCGTCCTGCGCCGCGGCGCGGACCCGACGGCCCTTCACCGTGAGTTTGAGCAGCCGCGCCCGACGATCCGAGGGATCGGGCGAGCGTTCGATCAGCCCCGACTCCTGCAGGTCGTCCAGCACCGCAATGATCCGCGTCTTGTCCGCTCCGATCGCCTCGGCCAGTGCGGACTGGGTTCGAACGGGCTCCGCCGCCAAGGCCGACAACACGACGTAACCCCACATGGTCAGGCCGTGCCGACGAAGAACCGGCAGCTCCGCGTCGGCCAGCGCACGGCCGAGCGGGACGACCATCGCGGCGAGGTCGGGACGGTCAGACCTCGAACTCAACGACTCCGTCATGCAGGCAAAGATACGTGATGGTCATGCAGGCAAAGATACGTGATGACATATCGTGTGCAGACGCATATCATCTGTATATGCGTACGATAACAGAGCTCGACAAGCTGGCAGTGCAGGCCGGTGTCGACGTGGTGCGGCAGATCGCCGAGGCCGACCTGCTGCGCCCGACACCGTGCGAGGGCTGGAACCTACGAGATCTGCTCGACCACATGACGGTGCAGCACAACGGTTTCGCGGCGGCCGCACGCGGTTCGGGCGGAGACCTCGCGGTGTGGCGAACCGGCACCGACAGGGTCGACCCGATCGGCGACTACACGGCCGCCGCCGACGCGGTGATCGCCGCGTTCGCCCCGGACGACATCCTCGAACGCGCCTTCACCCTGCCCGAGATCTCGCCGACGGGGTCGTTCCCAGGCTCCGTCGCGATCGGCTTCCACCTCGTCGACTACGTGGTGCACGGGTGGGACGTCGCCGCCACCCTCGGCCTGGCCTACGAGCCGGCACCGGAGGTCACCGCCGCAGCGATGCGGGTCGCCGAGCTGGTCCCGAACGGGCCCGAGCGCCTCGTGACCGGCGCCGCGTTCGCGCCCGCGCTGACCACCCCGGACGCGGAGGCGCCACTGCACCGCGTCCTCCGACTGCTCGGCCGGTCCCCCGACTGGACGGCCTGACCGGCACGACGATTGCCAGCCCGCCGCAACTCGCTGTGCGATGCGTCAGCGGCCACCCAGAGCGGCTTCGGCTGCGGGCCTTGCCCGTTCGCGATCCGCAGGCACCAACCCGATCCGGGTTCGGCGGTCCAGCAGGTCGTCGACGTCGAGCGCACCCTCGTGACTGACCGCGAAGGCGAACTCCGCACGGGTGACGTCGATGCCCTCGGCGACCGGCTCGAGGTCGCCGCACGCGGCCACCGCCGCCGACTCCGCGCCGTACCGGGCGACCAGCGACGCGGGCAGGTCGCGCGGCGCCGGACCGACCCCGACCAGCGGGAGGTGGTTGGTCGCGCACGGTCCGGCGGCGAGCCCGCCCGCCCGGACCGCCGCGTCGACGGCGTCCTGCGCCATCTTCCGATAAGTCGTCAGCTTGCCGCCGACCACGCTGATGACGCCGTTCGACGAGGTCAGCACCGCGTGGTTGCGCGACAGGTCGGCGGTGTCGCCGTCGCCGGTGTCGAGCAGCGGCCGCAGGCCCGAGTACGTGGCGAGCACGTCGTCACGGGTCAGCGCGCCGCCGAGTGCGGTGTTGACGGTGTCGAGCAGGAAGTCGATCTCGAAGTCGGCGGCCTGTGGCACATCCGGGATCTCACCGTCGATCGCCTCGTCCGTCAGGCCCAGGTACACCCGCCCCAACTGCGCGGGCAGCGCGAAGACGAAGCGGTTGGTCTCCCCCGGAATCGGCACCGTCAGCGCGGCGGTCGGGTTGCCGAGCGTCTGCGCCGACAGCACCAGGTGCGTGCCGCGGCTCGGCTTGAGCGCGATGTCGGGGTCCACCTGCCCCGCCCAGACCCCGGCCGCGTTGACCACCGTCCGAGCGTGCACCGTCAGTTCCTCGCCGGTGAGCTCGTCACGCAGCCGTGCCGAACCGCCGGTCACGTCGTACGCGCCGACCCGGGTCAGGATGCGAGCGCCATTGGCGGCCGCGGTGCGGGCGATCGCCACCACCAGCCGGGCGTCGTCCACCAGTTGGCCGTCGTAGGCCAGCAGTGCTCCGCGCAGACCGTCCCGCTGCACCGCCGGGGCCAGTGCGGCCGCCTCCCCCGCACCGATCCGTCGCGACCTCGGCAACACCCGCGACGGCGTACCCGCGGTGGCGCGCAGCACGTCGCCGGCGAGGAAACCCGCGCGCACCAACGACTTCTCGAAGAGCCCGACCGACGGCAGCAGCGGCACCAGCTGGGGCATCGCGCGCACCAGGTGCGGAGCCGTGCGGGTCATCAGGATGCCGCGCTCGACGGCACTCTCGCGGGCGATCCCCACATTCCCGGACGCCAGATAACGCAGTCCGCCGTGCGCGAGCTTCGAGCTCCACCGGCTGGTGCCGAACGCCAGGTCGCGACGCTCGACCAGGGCCACCTTCAACCCGCGGGTCGCGGCGTCGAGGGCCACCCCGACACCGGTGATGCCGCCGCCGATCACCAGCATGTCGAGCTCGGCGCCGTCGCCGAGCTCGGACAGTTCCCTGCTGCGGCGGTCGGCGTCGAGGGCCGACGGAGAATGCGTGTGCACGGTGCTCCTAGGTGTTTCGCGGCGTGAGGTAGGCGTCGACCGCGAGCGTGAGCTCGACGTTCAGCGCCTCGGCGGACAGCAGTTCGGCGACCATCCCGGCGGACTGCACCGCGGACTGCGCCATCAACAGCACCATGGTCGCGAGACCGGCGGCGTCGCCGCCGCGGATCGAGCCGTCGCGCTGGCCGATCCGGATGACGGGCGTCAGCGCCTCGATGATCGCCCGCTGGCTCGCACCGAGCCGATCGACGATGTAGGTGATGAGCAGTTCGGGGTCCGAGCGCAGGATCTTGACGAAGAGCGGGTGGGTGCGCACCGTCTCGGCGGCCCCCGCAACGCCGCGTACCAGCTCTTCCCGCGCGGGGCCCGCGCCGGACATCTGCGGCAACGCCAGCCGGATCTCCCTGGTCAGCAGGTCCGCGACCACTGCCTGGGTGTCGGGCCACCGCCGGTACACGGTGGGCCTGCTGACTCCTGCGCGACGGGCGATCTCGGCCAGGGTGGTGCGTCGCAGACCGAACTCGAGCACGCACGCGCGGGTCGCGTCGAGGATCTGGTCGTCGACGGTGCGAGGCGCGGCCGACGTCTCGGCATCAGCCGGCAAATCTGCGTTACGGATAGACATCGTGTGTAACACTGTAACGCATGACCGACTCAGCAGCCACGCGATCCGACGCACCCCTCGAACGCCCGGACACCGCGGCACCTGTCATGGAGTGGGATGCCTGGGGCGTCGGCGAGTTCCGCAAGCAGCTCTCTCCGCAGGTGCTCACCCTGCTCAGCGCAGCCCTCGGAGTCTCGGCCGAGCAGTCGCCGCCGCCGGCCGAATCCGCCGTCACGTTGCGCCCGACCACCCTCACCGACGACCACCGCTCCGGGATCGTCGCGATCGTCGGCGCCGACCACGTGCGCACCGACGACGCCACCAGGCTCCGCCACGCAGGCGGCAAGAGCACACCGGACCTGTTGCGCCGCAAGGACACCGAGGCCCAGGACGCCCCGGACGCGGTAGTCCTTCCCGGCTCCCACGACGAGGTCCTCGCGCTGCTGCGCTGGTGCGCGGCCGAGTCGGTCGCGGTGGTCCCGTTCGGCGGCGGCACCAGCGTGGTCGGCGGCGTGGACCCGGATCGCGGCGGCTTCGCCGAAGTGATCGCGCTCGACCTGCGCCGCCTCGACGCACTGGTCGGCCTCGACCCGGTGTCCGGAATCGCGGTGCTGCAGGCAGGAGTCACCGGCCCGCAGGCCGAGCAACTGCTCGGCGCGCACGGCTTCTCGCTCGGCCACTTCCCGCAGAGCTTCCAGTTCGCGACCATCGGCGGGTTCGCCGCGACCCGCTCGTCCGGGCAGGCCTCGGCCGGCTACGGCCGCTTCGACGACATGGTCCAGCGTGTCCGCGTGGCGACGCCCGCGGGCGAGCTCGACCTCGGGCGGGCCCCCGCCTCCGCCGCGGGCCCCGACCTGCGCGAACTGTTCGTCGGCTCCGAGGGCACCTTCGGGATCATCACGGAGGTCGCGGTCCGCGTGCATCCGACCCCCGAGACGACCGCGTACCAGGGCTGGTCGTTCCCCGACTTCGCGACCGGCGCCGCCGCGCTACGCACGGTCATCCAGACGGGCGCCACCCCGACCGTCATGCGACTGTCCGACGAGGCGGAGACTGGCCTCAACCTGGCCCTGGCCGGCGACATCGGCGGCAGCAGCCCGACCGCGGGCTGTCTGGCGATCACCACGTTCGAGGGCACGCAGGCGCACGCGAAGGCCCGCTACGACGAGGCCTTCGCACTGCTCACGGCGGCGGGCGGGACCGCGCTCGGCGAGCAGCCGGCCCGGGACTGGGAACACGGCCGCTTCGACGCCCCCTACCTGCGTGACGCGCTGCTCAACGCGGGCGCGATCGTCGAGACCCTCGAGACGGCGACCACGTGGTCGAACCTGTCCGCCCTCAAAGCCGCCGTCACCACCGCGTTGACGGAATCGCTGACCGCGCAGGGCACCCCGGCACTGGTCATGTGCCACATCTCGCACACCTACCCGACCGGCGCGTCGCTGTACTTCACGGTCGTGTGCGGGCAGGCCGCGGATCCGCTGGCGCAGTGGGCGGCGGCGAAGAAGGCCGCCGGCGACGCGATCGTGTCCGTCGGCGCCACCATCACCCACCATCACGCGGTCGGTCGCGACCACCGTCCGTGGATGGCCGCCGAGATCGGCGAGCTCGGCGGTCGGGTGCTGCGGGCGGTCAAGGACGCCGTCGACCCCACCGGAATCCTCAACCCTGGGAAGCTGATTCCGTGACGAGGTCTGTGACGGTACTGACGAATCCGCACGCCGGCGGCGGGCACCCGCACGAGGTCGCCGCGGCCGCGACGGCGCGGCTACGCGAACGCGGCCTCGAGATCACGTCGATCGAGGGTCGAAGTGCCTCGGACGCACTGCAACTCGCGCGCGACGCCGTCGCCGCAGGCACCGACGCACTCGTCGCGGTCGGCGGGGACGGCCTGATCAACATCGCCTGGCAGGCCCTCGCCGGCACCGGCGTGCCGCTCGGCATCATCCCGGGCGGCACCGGGAACGACCACGCCCGACTGTTCCACATCCCCGTCGACGACCCTGTCGCGGCGGCCGACGTCGTCGTCGACGGACAGGTCGCCGACATCGACCTCGGCCGGGTCACCCAAGGGTCGGCGGACGAACACTGGTTCGGCACGGTTCTCGCCAGCGGATTCGACTCGCTGGTCACCGACCGGGCGAACCGGATGCGGTGGCCGCGCGGTCCGATGCGTTACAACCTCGCGATGGTCGCGGAGCTCGCGAGCCTGCGAGCAATCCCCTACCGGATCACCCTCGACGACCGCACCCTCGAACTCGACGCGGCGATGGTCTCCGTCGGCAACGGCACCTCGTACGGGGGCGGCATGCTCATCGCGCCGTCGGCGAGCCTGACCGACGGACAGCTCGACGTGATCGTGGTGTCGCCGGGCAGCCGACTCAAGCTCGCCCGCCTGTTCCCGACCGTCTACAAGGGCACCCACGTCGACCTCGACGAGGTGCAGGTCTTCCGGTCCCGCCGGGTGCGACTGGAAGCCCCGGCCCCCGGTCGCTCCGCGGGCTCCGCTCCTGCCGGCATCACCGCCTACGCCGACGGCGAGCGGATCGCCCCGCTGCCGATCGACATCGAGGCCGTGCCGGGCGCGGGTCGGGTCATCGTGGGGGCGCCGGTCGGCTGACGAACACTCAGAACGAGTACAACTCGAAGCCGACCGCCCGATCGAACTCACCCTTGGGTCCGGTTGCCCGCTCGACCTGCGCAGCGGCCTGCTCCGCGACGGGGACCTCGCTCAACGCAGAGAGGTACTCCTTGTGCTCGGCCAGTGACGCGACCGCGACATCGACGGTGTCGCGGACGTCGACGGCGTGGGTCCACCCCGACATCACGTTGACCAGCGCCGTCCGCACCCCCGTCCACCGCGGCTCGGGCAGGTCCGGGAAGATCCACTCGTTCGCGGCGTCGGCGATGGCGTCGAGCGCCGCCTGACCCGCAGCCCGATGGTCGGCACTGTTGAGGTGGCCGCCACCGGCGATCGGGTGGTGATTCAGCGTGACCACGACCTCGGGTCGATGCCGTCGGATCGCCCCGGCCAGCGCCCTGCGCAGTTCGACGCCGTACTCGAGCCGACCGTCGGGAAGTCCGAGGAACTCGACCTCGCTCACGCCCACGCACGCCGCCGAACAGCGCTGCTCCTCTTCCCGCAGCGGACCGCACTCGGCCGGAGCCATCCCCTCGATACCCGCCTCACCGCTGGTGGCCAGCACGTACCGGACATCCTTGCCCTGCGCCGTCCAGCGGGCCACCGCGGCGGCGCAGCCGTACTCGATGTCGTCCGGGTGCGCGACGATCACGACGCCGCGCTGCCAGTTCTCTGGTACCGGCGCGATCTGTGTCGACTCCATGCGGTCAGCATGCCCCGAACTCGCCGCGCCCGAGCGGTGACACGTCAGAGCGGCGACGCGTCAGACCCTCGTGACGTCGTTGCTGTCGCTGCCCGACATCGCCTTGAACAACAGGTACAGCCCGAAGACCACCGCGCTGACCGCGAGAATCCAGAACAGCCCCTTGACCAGCACCCCGACCAGTGCCATCGCGACCCAGACCAGGGCCACCACTCCGATGATCTTCCAGAACACGTCAGTTCTCCATTCACTCCAGCGAACCGGCAATGGCGGCTCGATGCGTTCAACACTGGCACGCCGGCGGCCGGAAATCACCAGCTCAACGCCAAGATCAGGGAAAGATCAGGGTGATCCCCCAGGGCCGGTTGCGGGCGGGACCCTGCCCGGACCAGGGGCCGACCCACCGGCCTGACATAAGCTCGGGCGGTCCCCCGACGTGCAAGGAGCCGTGCCCCGCCGTGTCCACCCGTATTTCTGGCGCCCCGACCTTTTCCGCGCGCGACCTCGCGCAGGTCGCCGTGTTCGCCGCGCTGATCATCGCCCTCGGCCTGCCGGGCACCATCAACATCGGCACCTCCGGCGTCCCCATCACCTTGCAGACCCTCGGCGTGATGATCGCGGGCGCACTGCTCGGACCGCGCAAGGGTGTGCTCGCGGTGCTCACCGTCATCGCGCTCGGCCTGGCCCTGCCCGTGCTCGCGGGTGGGCGTACCTCGCTGACCTCACTGTCGAGCGCCACTGCGGGGTTCCTCATCGGCTGGATCCCGACCGTCGCGTTGATCGGCTGGTTGACGGTCAAGCTGCTGCCCCGCTACAACGTGATCGTCGGGACCGCCATCAACCTGCTCGGCGGGATCGTGGTGCTGTACGCGTTCGGCATCGCAGGCATGATGATCCGCGCCGACCTGACGTTCGCGAAGGCGTTGAGCCTGAACGTGACCTTCCTGCCCGGCGACGCGATCAAGGCGGTTGTCGCGGCCGCGGTCGCCGCCCAGGTGCACCGTGCCTATCCCGCGTTGCTCACCGGCCGGGCGGCGAGCCGCGCGACGGCGTCCACACCCGCTCCCGACGCCGCCTGACCGACCCGCATGAGCGAGATCCGTTTCGAGTCCGTCGCGCACCAGTACGGCGAGCGCGCGGTGCTCGACGGCGTCGACCTGTCGCTGACCGAGGCCCGGATCGGGATCGTCGGCGCGAACGGCAGCGGTAAGTCGACGCTGGCCCGGATGGTCAACGGGCTGGTACTGCCGAGCGCCGGCCGGGTCACGGTCGACGGCCTCGACACCGCCCGCGAGGGCCGCAAGGTGCGCCGCAAGGTCGGGTTCGTGTTCACCGACCCCGACCACCAGATCATCATGCCGACGGTCGCCGAGGACATTGCGTTCTCGCTGCGCCGCAGCGGGCTCTCCCCCGCAGAGCGGGACGCCAGGGTCGCCACGGTGCTCGAGACGTTCGGCCTCGCCGGCCACGCCGAGCATCCGACGCACCACCTCTCCGGCGGGCAGAAGCAGCTCCTCGCGATCGCCGCGATCATGGTCACCGAGCCCGAGGTGATCGTCGCCGACGAGCCGACGACGCTGCTGGACCTGCGTAACACCAAGCTCGTCGCGCGGACCCTCGCCGAGCTGCCGCAGCAGGTGATCGCGGTGACCCACCACCTCGACCTGCTCGCCGACTTCGACCGGGTGCTGGTCGTCGACTCCGGCGGCGTGGTCGCGGACGGCCTGCCCGGTGAGGCGATCGGCTTCTACCGCCGGCTCGTCGGATGACCACGCTCGGTCTCTACCACCCGGGGCGTTCACTCCTGCACCGCATGCCCGCCGGAGCGAAGCTGGCCGCGCTGGTGGCGGCGCTCGTGTGCCTCGCCGCCGCGGTCCGCGTGCCGTGGCAGCTCGTTCCGGCCGCCGCGCTGGTAGCGACCGGATACCTCGTCGCGCGGATCCCCGTGCGGCTCGCACTGCTGCAGCTGCGCCCGGTGCTGTGGATGCTCGTGTTCATCGGCCTGTTCCAGACGATCTTCACCGGCTGGCAGCGCGCGGTGGTGGTCTGCGGGGTGCTGCTGATCTCGGTGGCCCTCGCGGCGCTGGTCACCCTGACCACCCGTGTGCTGGACATGCTCGACGCGGTGCACCGGGCATTGGGTCCGCTGCGGCGATTCGGCGTGAACACAGACCGTGTCGGCCTGGTGTTGGCGATGACCATTCGTTGCATCCCACTTCTCAGCGGGCTGGTGGCGAGTGTGACCGAGGCCCGCAAGGCCCGTGGCCTGGGATTCTCGCTGCGCGCGCTGGCCGTCCCGGTGGTGATCGGAGCGCTACGCACGGCGGACGCGATGGGCGAGGCGCTGGCGGCGCGCGGAGTCGACGACTGAGGGCCCTCCCGCGGCCCCGACGCAGCGCCCGGTTCGACCGACTGCAGGACCGACAATGTTACTGCCTCGTTACCTCAGGTTACGGCCCGTGACCTTACTGTTGCTTTCAGGTAATGCCTTGCGCGACAGGGCAATTAGGCGTTGGAACTGCAGATTTCGTCGGGTAGACATACCTCAAGCGCCAACGAGGGCGTCACAGTGAAGCAACGCTTCCTCGACACTAGGAGTTCACATGGGTTCATCGGCAACGGAGCTCGGCCAGGTCGCCGCAGGCGCAACCTTGGTCGCGGCAGTCATCGGACTCGTCGGTGCCGGCGCGGGCGTGGCAGCACTCTTCCTCTAGGAAGTTCGACGCTTCACCGCTCACCAGCAGCACGGAAAGGCCCCGCGGCTCACCTCGACCGCGGGGCCTTCTCGTGCCGTCAGTCGGATGCGCCGCGCTTTCGTAGATTTATCTGGAACTCGCCGTTACACTCACACGAGACCATCGCCGGGTTGCCGAACTCGAACCTCGGCGACCGGGAGACGTAGCAGCGACACGGGAGACGCGATGACCCTCACGACCAGCACACCCACCGACACGGATCGGGCGCGGTACGAGGAATCCTTGACGATGCTGTCGGACGCATCTGTGCACAAGCACTTCGACCCCTTCGAGGACATCGACTGGGACGCTCCCGAGTTCGCGGTCACCCCGAACGACCCCCGGTGGATCCTCCAGAAGGAGAGCGATCCGCTCGGCAGCCACCCCTGGTACCAGGCGCTGCCACAGGAAAAGCAGATCGAGATCGGCATGTGGCGTCAGGCCAACGTCGCCAAGGTCGGACTGCAGTTCGAGAACATCCTCATCCGGGGGATGATGCAGTACGTCTTCTTCCTCGAGAACGGCTCCGCCGAGGCCCGGTACTGCACTCACGAGACCATCGAGGAGTGCAACCACACCCTCATGTTCCAGGAGATGGTCAACCGCATCGGCAAGGACACCCCCGGGATGGGTCGGCTGATGCGCTTCGTCTCGCCGTTCCTCCCCCTTGCCGGTTCGTCACTGCCGGTCATCTTCTTCATGGGCGTGCTCGCCGGCGAGGAGCCGATCGACCACATCCAGAAGGCGGTGCTGCGCGAGAACGGCGTCATCCATCCGATCATGAAGGGCGTCATGGCGATTCACGTCGCCGAGGAAGCCCGGCACATCTCGTTCGCGCACCAGTTCCTGCGCCGCCGCGTCCCGGCGATGTCCAAGGTCGGACGATTCTTCGCCTCGCTGGCGATGCCGATCATCATGCGAATCCTGTGCGACGTCATCGTGATCCCGCCGAAGCAGTTCTGGCGTGAGTTCGACATCCCCAAGCAGGTCAGGAAGGACCTCTTCTGGGGCACCCCGGAGGCCCGCGAGACCCTGCGCGACTACTTCGCCGACGTGCGCATGCTGGCCACCGACAGCGGACTGATGAACCCGGCATCGCGCCGGGTGTGGAAGGCGCTGAAGATCGACGGCGACGTCTCGCGGTACCGCAGCGAACCCGCCCGCCGCGCGGCCTGACCTAACGCCCGAGATCGGAACCCACCGCCATGCCCCACGTCGTCACCCAGTCCTGTTGCAGCGACGCGTCCTGCGTGTACGCGTGCCCGGTCAACTGCATTCACCCGACGCCCGACGAGCCCGACTTCCTGACCGCCGAGATGCTGCACATCGACCCGGCGGCGTGCGTCGACTGTGGGGCGTGCGTCTCTGCGTGCCCGGTCGACGCGATCGTCCCGCACACGAAGCTCGAGCAGTCCCAACAGGTGTTCCTGTCGATCAACGCGGACTTCTACAAGCAGGAGCGGCCACGGCCGACGCTGGCACCGGTCATCGCCGCAGCCGCCGTCAGCCGCGACCGTGAGCCCCTGCGGGTCGCGATCGTGGGGTCCGGTCCGGCTGCGATGTACGCCGCCGACGAACTGCTCACCCAGCCGGGCGTCGAGGTAAACGTCTTCGACCGGCTTCCGGTGCCGCACGGGCTGGTTCGCGCCGGTGTCGCGCCCGACCACCAGAAGACCAAGCAGGTCGCGCGACTCTACGACACGATGGCGGCACAGCCGGGCTTCGAGTACTACCTGGGTGTCGAGATCGGCACGCACGTCACGCACGACGAGTTGCTCGCGCATCACCACGCGGTGATCTACGCGGTAGGCGCGTCGTCCGACCGCAAGCTCGAGGTGCCCGGAGCGGACCTGCCCGGAATGGCGTCCGCCACCGAGTTCGTCGCCTGGTACAACGGTCATCCCGACCATGCCCACCACGACTTCGACCTGTCCCACGAGCGGGCGGTGATCGTCGGCAACGGCAACGTCGCCCTCGACGTCGCACGAATCCTCACCGCCAACCCCGACCGGCTCGCGGGCACCGACATCGCACGGCCCGCGTTGGAAGCGTTGCGGCGCAGCCGGATCGAGGAGGTCGTGCTGGTCGCGCGTCGCGGAATCGCCCAGTCCGCGTTCACGGTCCCGGAGTTCGCCGCACTGCTGGCGACCGCGGACGCCGACGTGCTTGTCGACGCGGCCGAGACGACACTCGACGCCGAGACCGCACGACTGGCCGAGGAAGGCGCGCTCCCGCACGCAGTGGAGCAGAAGCTACGACTGCTCGGCTCCCTGCGCGAGCGCACGACCGGGTTCCCGGTCGCTCCGCAGGCTCCGCTCGGCGCCCGCCGGCGAATCACGTTGCGCTACCTGCAGTCCCCCACCCGGATCCTCGGCGAGGACGCCGTTACCGGGATCGAACTGGTCCGCAACTCGCTGGTGGTCGGGTCCGACGGCCGGGTGCGCGTCGAGCCGACCGAGGACCTCGAACTGCTGGACGCCGGCCTGGTGCTCACCTCGATCGGCTACCGCGGGGTGCCGATCGACGGTGTGCCCTTCGACCACGAGGCGGGCGTGCTCCCGAACGAGGACGGTCGGGTGCTCGACGGGGTCGGCGGCGCCGTGCTGCCGGGCACCTACGCGACCGGATGGATCAAGCGCGGCCCGTCAGGCTTCATCGGCACCAACAAGTCGTGCGCCCAGCAGACGGTGCGCGCCCTCGTCGACGACTTCAACGCCGGACGGCTGCGCGAACCGCGGTCGGCCGCACCGGCACTGGTGGATCTGGTCCGCTCGCGTCAGCCTGCCGTGATCGACCGGGCGGGCTGGCAGGCGATCGACCGCGCGGAACTCGAGCGGGGCGCCGCGGGGGCCCGGGTGCGGGAGAAGATCGTCGACCCTGACGAGTTGGCGGCGATCGCCGCGTCCGCGCGTGGCCGGGAAACCGGTGCACGCCGGAAGGATTCGCGGACCCTGCTGCGCTCGCGCCGCCGCTGACCGCAGGCGGGTACGAGAAACGGCCGGTCGGACACCATCTGAGGTGTCCGACCGGCCGTTTCTCGTCGCGCTGGATGCTACTGGGCCGCGGGACCGGCTCCGTCCGAATTCTGCGCCGCCGGAGTGGCGGGGGCAGCCGGGGTGGCGGGGGCCACGGCGGGCGTCGCCGGTGCGGCGGCAGTGCCGCCCGCGGGCAGCGCGTCGCCCTTCATCGAAGCCCGGATCTGCTCGAGGCGGCTGTGGCCCGCCATCTGCACGCTGGCCTGCTGGACCTCCATCATCCGACCCTGCACCGAGTTCTGGGCCAACTCGGCCGAACCGAGCGCATCCGCGTAACGGCGCTCGATCTTGTCGCGCACCGCGTCGAGGCTCGGCGTGTTGCCGGGCGCCTGCAGGGTGCTGTCCATCGAGCGCAGCGAGTCGCTGACCCGCTCCTGCATCTTGGCCTGCTCGAGCTGGCTGAGCAGCTTGGTGCGCTCGGCGACCTTGGCCTGCAGGGCCATCGCGTTCTGCTCCACGGCCTTCTTCGCCTGCGCGGCAGCCTGCAGCGACTGGTCGTGCAGACCCTTGAGGTCCTCGACGCTCTGCTCTGCCGTCACGAGCTGCGCGGCGAAGGCCTCCGCGGCGTTCGTGTACTGCACTGCCTTCTCGTTGTCGCCGGCGGCCGCGGCCTGATCGGCGAGAGTGACGGCCTGCCGGGCGTTCGCGTTGAGCTTCTCCACCTCGTCCAGCTGACGGCTCAGCTTCATCTCCAGCTGGCGCTGGTTGCCGATGACCGATGCGGCCTGCTGCGAAAGTGCCTGATGCTGGCGCTGCGCGTCCTCGATTGCCTGCTGAATCTGAACCTTCGGGTCCGCCTTCTCGTCGATCTTCGAGTTGAAGAGCGCCATCAGGTACTTCCAGCCCTTGACGAACGGATTAGCCATGGGTTGATCCTGCCTCCAATTGATGCGCCGCGTCGTACGCGACCCGATGCGCGACCGTCACGCACCGAACAAGGGCACTGCCCCTACCTGCTTGTTCGGATCCACCGGACGAGACCTGGTGGTCACTGTCGAATCTACCGTGGTGACACTTCCGAAGGGGATAGCTACCGGCCGTGCGTCGCGCCCGCGGACTACGCGGCTGCCAAGGCCCGCGCCGGCGCCGGAATCACCATCCGGGTGTCGCCGGCGATCCGAGTCGACCCGTCGCGAACCGACGCGGCCGGAGTCGACGAAGACTCGGCGCCGACGGCCTCACGCTGGTCGGAGACCCGCTCCGTCGTCGTTGTGGCCACACCGTCCGAGAGTGTCTCGCTGACGTCGAAGAGCACGTCCGACAGTGGAACCTCGAGGGCGTCGCAAATGGCGGCCAGCAGTTCGCTGGACGCCTCCTTGCGACCACGTTCCACCTCGGAGAGGTAGCCAAGGCTGACCCGGGCGGAACTCGAGACCTCGCGCAGGGTTCGGCTCTGCGCGACCCTCGTGCGCCGCAGACTGTCACCGATCGCTTCTCGCAACAACACCGTCATCTGGCACCTCCTTCATCTGCACCCGACTGCTCATTCAACGCGCCACCGTTACCGAATGGTTCCCGATTCCGGCAGCGAAACTTGCGTGGCAACAAGCACCGCAACGCATCGACGGACCGAGCCTATCCCTACGTCGATCCGAGGACGCGCGCGAGGAGCGTCGACACGGCCGTCCGGACCGCGGCGGACCGGATCGCCCAGCGGTCGCCGCGCAGGTCGAGATCGCTGATGTGGACCCCGTCCGGACCCGCGATCCCGAGGAAAACCGTCCCCACCGGCCGCCCGTCCTGCTGGTCCGGGCCGGCGACGCCGGTCAATCCGACGCCCCAGTCCGCCCCGCACCGGTGCGCCGCGCCGAGGGCAAGCTCGCGGGCGGTGCTCGCAGCGACGGGACCGTCACCGTCCAGCACCCGCTGGTCCACCCCGGCCAACGCGGCCTTGAGATCTGTCGCGTAGACGACCAGTCCCCCGCGCAACACGAGGCTGGCACCGGGCACCCCTGCGATCGTGGCGGCGAACAGTCCCGCAGTCAGCGACTCGGCTGTCGCGACGGTCTGCCCCCGTGCCGTGAGCGCAGCCACCAGGGCGGCGGCGTCGGTGCCGTCGGTCAGCGGATCGGTCACGAGGACAGCGGGTTCGCGTGTGCGCCCGCCCGTGGCCGGATGGCCTGCACCAGGTAGTCGATGCCGGTGGCGACAGTGAGCAGCACCGCCGACCCCATCACGATCGCACTCGCGGTCGACCAGCTGTCGGGCAGCGGCAGCAGGTACATGCCGATCGCGAACGACTGGACCAGAGTCTTGAGCTTGCCGCCGCGGCTGGCCGGAATCACCCCGTGCCGCAGCACCGCGAAGCGCAGCAGGGTGATGCCGAGCTCGCGGAACGCGATGATGCCCGTCACCCACCAGCTGAGGTCGCCGAGGACCGACAGTCCGACGAGCGCGGCACCGATCAGCGCCTTGTCCGCGATCGGGTCGGCGAGCTTGCCGAAATCGGTGACCAAGCCGTACTTGCGCGCCAGCTGGCCGTCGATCCGGTCTGTCACGGCGGCGACCGCGAACACGACCGTCGCGCCGATCCGCCAGCCGGTGCTGTGACCGCCGTCGACGAACAGGACCACCAGGAACACCGGGACGAGCACGATCCGCAGGATCGTCAGGACGTTCGCGATGTTGAGCACCGGAACCGGTCGCTCCTGGCCGACGGATTCTGCGGCGCGGTCAGCGTCGGCCACCACGGACCCGTCGACGTCCCGCGACTGGGCGCTCAACCGAGCACCACCGAGTCGGGGTGGGGGGAAGCGAATCGGACCGGCACACGGCCAAGAATATCGGTAAACCGCACGACTACTGTGCACCCCATGACTTCTGGCCCCCTCGGATCCGATCAGGACGCACCGACCGTGCGTCGCGCCCGCACCTCCGACGTCCCGGAGATCAAGCGCCTGATCGACATCTACGCCGGCCGCATCCTGCTCGAGAAGAACCTCGTGACGCTCTACGAGGCCGTCCAGGAGTTCTGGGTCGCCGAACACGACGGCGAGGTGATCGGTTGCGGCGCACTGCATGTGCTGTGGGCGGACCTCGGCGAGATCCGCACGGTCGCGGTCGATCCGAAGGTCAAGGGTCGCGGCGCAGGGCACCTGGTAGTCGCGCAGTTGATCCAGGTGGCCCGCGAGCTCGAACTCGACCGAGTGTTCGTGCTCACCTTCGAGGTCGACTTCTTCACCCGGCACGGCTTCGCGGAAATCGAGGGCACTCCGGTGACCGCGGAGGTGTACGCCGAGATGTGCCGGTCGTACGACACCGGTGTCGCCGAGTTCCTCGACCTCAGCTACGTCAAGCCCAACACCCTCGGCAACAGTCGCATGCTGCTGACACTCTGATCGCTCACCCAATCCCGAGAGAAAGCGAACCACCCGTGCCCGTCATCGCAGTCGAATACTTCTATACCACCGCAACCGCGGCGGCCCGCGACGAGGTCCGTCCCGATCACCGCGAATGGTTGGCAGGCCTCGTCGAGCGAGGTGTCGTGCTGAGCAGCGGCCCGTATACCGACGGTAGCGGTGCACTCATCCTGGTGTCCGCCGCCGACGTCGATGCCGCCCGGTCGCTGTTCGAAGCCGACCCGTTCGCCAAGGCCGGCCTCGTCGACTCCGCCCGCTTCACCGAGTGGACGCCGGTGATGGGCACGTTCGTCTCCTGAGCACCCGAGTCGACAGGGCCGGTCGGGTTCGACCGGCCCTGTCGTTCGTCTGATCGACACCGGCACGGGCGGAGTTGCTGATTCGCCCGTACCGAGCGGACTGAAGGAATACTCTCGGCACGCCGTCGCACGGTGGCATTTCGTACCGCTCGGTCTGCGTCATGGCGACCGAGCAGTCGGGGTCCACGGTGCCTGGGCCACGCGTTCCACGTTCATACCGCAGCAGAAAACCGGGGGGTCTCATGCCATTCATTGCCGTGGAGTACGTCTATCGCGACGGTTCGGTTCCCGACCGTGACCTGCACCGTCCGGCGCACTTGGCCTGGCTGTCCGAGTTGGTCAACCAGCGGCACGTCCTGACCGCCGGTCCCTACCTGGACGACAGCGGCGCCCTTCTCCTCCTCGATGCTCCCAACGCAGAGGCCGCCGCGAAGCTCCTCTCGGACGACCCGTTCACCCACGCCGGAATCGTGGTCGAGGCCCGGTACACCGAGTGGAACCCGGTCATCGGGACCTTCACCGGCCCCCTCTGACGCGCCCGGGGCCGGTCAGGCTGCGGCCTTGGTCGCGTCGCCGCGGGTCTTGAGCAGGCTCGCGACCGTGGTGACGACCAGGACACCGAGGATCACCAGGAGCGAGACACCGGTCGAGATCTCCGGCACGGTGACGTGTTCGCCGCCGTTGACGAACGGCAGGGTGTTCTCGTGCAGCGCGTGCAGCACCAACTTCACGCCGATGAACGCCAGGATAATCGAGAGTCCGTAGGACAGGTAGACCAGACGCTCGAGCAGTCCGCCGATCAGGAAGTACAGCTGCCGCAGACCCATCAGCGCGAAGGCATTGGCCGTGAAGACGATGTACGCCTCGCTGGTCAGGCCGTAGATCGCAGGGATCGAGTCCAGCGCGAACAGCACGTCGGTGAACCCGATCGCGACAAGCGCCAGCAGCAGCGGCGTGACGACCTTCTTGCCGTCGATCCGGGTGACCAGCTTGTCGCCGTCGAACTCGTCGGTGGTCGGCAGGATCCGCTTGGCCATCCGGATGATCCTGCTCTCGCGTTCCTCCTCGATCTCGGCCTCGTGACCGTGGTCCTTGACCAGCTTGATCGCGGTGTAGACCAGGAAGAAGCCGAACAGGTAGAACACCCAGCTGTAGGCATTGATTGCGGCGGCGCCGACCGCGATGAAGATCCCGCGCATCACCAGAGCCATCACGATGCCGATGAGCAGCACCTTCTGCTGATACTCGCGCGGGACCGCGAACGTCGACATGATGATGACGAAGACGAACAGGTTGTCCACCGAGAGAGCCTTCTCGGTGACGTAGCCGGCGAAGTACTCACCGCCGTGACCGCTACCCCAGGCCCACATCACGACCAACCCGAACAGCAGGGCGATGCCGATGTAGACGGCGGACCAGAACGCCGATTCGCGGAAGGTCGGGGCGTGGGGGGTGCGCACGTGCGCGAAGAAATCGAAGACGAACAGGCCGAGAATCACCAGACAGGTGATGATCCAGACCAGCGGGGAAACGTGCATGAACTACAGACCTCCGGTTGCCGATGACAAGGCACCGGAGGTCTCTCCCGCCGGCGCGAACACCGACCGACAGTCCCGGAGCGGCAACGTTGCCGCTCGTGCTGACGAGACTGTCGCAGGAATGGGGATACTCCCCTCCAAAGCACCCTCATTCAACCACAGATCCGCGGCCCTAACTTCCCGGCTTCCCGGCTTCCCGGCGTGAACGGACCGTTCAGGTCGTTGGTGAACCCGAACGGTCCGTTCGCGCCATCGGGAACCGCCGGCTGGGCGCCGCCGGCGGGGCGACGTCCGCGGCAAGAGCCGCAGTTCGAGTCAGTCCTCGCCCGCGCCATCGTCGGGGTCGCCGCCGCGGATCGACCACAGCAGCCCGTCCAGCTCGTCCGGCTTGATCAGCACGTCGCGGGCCTTGGACCCCTCGCTCGGCCCGACCACCCCGCGCGTCTCCATCAGGTCCATCAGCCGGCCCGCCTTCGCGAACCCGACACGCAGTTTGCGCTGGAGCATCGACGTCGAGCCGAACTGGCTGGTGACCACCAGTTCCACCGCCTGCAGCAGCACGTCCATGTCGTCGCCGATATCGGGGTCGACGTCCTTCTTCTCCGCTGCCTTGGACGTGGTGACGCCCTCGGTGTACTCGGGTTCGGCCTGGTTCTTGGCGAAGTCGACGACGGCGGCGATCTCCTCGTCGGTGATGAACGCGCCCTGCATACGGGTCGGTTTGCCCGCCCCCATCGGCAGGAACAGCCCGTCGCCCATGCCGATCAGCTTCTCGGCGCCCGGTTGGTCGAGGATGACCCGCGAGTCGGTCAGCGAACTCGTCGCGAACGCCAGCCGCGACGGCACGTTCGTCTTGATCAGGCCGGTCACCACGTCGACCGAAGGCCGCTGCGTGGCGAGCACCAGGTGGATGCCGGCGGCGCGGGCCTTCTGGGTGATCCGGACGATCGCCTCCTCGACGTCGCGCGGGGCGGTCATCATCAGGTCGGCGAGCTCGTCGACGATCGCGAGGATGTACGGGTAGGGCCGGTACACCCGCTCGCTGCCCAGCGGGGCGGTGATCTCGCCCGACCGCACCTTCTTGTTGAAGTCGTCGATGTGCCGGACCTTGTTGGCCTGCATGTCCTGGTAGCGCTGCTCCATCTCCTCCACCAGCCAGGCCAGCGCGGCTGCTGCCTTCTTCGGCTGGGTGATGATGGGCGTGATCAGATGCGGGATGCCCTCGTAGGGGGTCAGTTCGACCATCTTCGGGTCGATCAGGATCATCCGGACCTCGTCCGGGGTCGCGCGCTGCAGCAGCGAGACCAGCATCGAGTTGACGAAGCTGGACTTACCGGAACCGGTGGAGCCAGCCACCAGCAGGTGCGGCATCTTCGCCAGGTTGGCGCTGACGAAATCGCCCTCGATGTCCTTGCCGAGGCCGATCACCAGCGGATGGTGATCCTTGCGGGTGGACGGCGCCGAGAGCACGTCCGCCAGCCGGACCATCTCGCGGTCGGAGTTGGGCACCTCGATACCCACCGCCGACTTGCCGGGGATCGGCGCCAGCAGTCGCACGTTGTCGGTGGCGACGGCGTAGGCGATGTTGCGGGCGAGGGCGGTGATCTTCTCCACCTTCACGCCCGGGCCGAGCTCGACCTCGTAACGGGTGACGGTCGGTCCGCGGGTGTACCCGGTCACCGCGGCGTCGATCTTGAACTGCTCGAGCACCTCGGTGATGGCCTCGATCATCGCCTGGTTCGCGGAGCTGCCGGTCTTCGGCGGGTCACCCTCGATCAGCAGCGACGCCGGCGGCAGCGTGTAGTCGCCCTCGATCACCCGGTCGGGGATCAACATCTCCGGCTCGTCCTCGGACTTCGGCTTCGCGACCTTGACCTGAGGCTTCGGCCGCGGCTTCGGAGCCGGGGGTGCCGCAACGGGAGACGGCGCGATCACCTCGGTGCGGGCCTCGTCGGCGGGCTCGTCGACCGGATAGTTCGACTCCGGGTCTCCGAGGTCGTGCACCGGGTAGCCGTCCGCATCGAACAGCGCCGGGTCGTAGTCGGCCGAGTTCTTCCGACGGGACGGTCGCAGCGTGCGCAGATCCTGCAGGTAGTCCGGCTCGTAGCCGTCGTACTCACCGTGCTCGTCGTCGTGGTACTCGCCGTCGTAGGGCTCGTAGTCGTCGTCGTGGCGGGCGGTCCCGAACAGCGACCGCAGCCGCTCCGGCACCTCGCGCACCGTCGTCCCGGTCACCAGCAGGATCCCGAACCCCAGCGCGAGCAGCAGCAACGGGACCGACAACCACAGCGTCAGACCGTCGGTCAGCGGACCGCCTGCGGCGTAACCGACAAAGCCGGCCCCGTCTGCCCGGCCCGGCGCGTCGACCGGCGCCCCACAGATGACATGGAAGATGCCGAGCGCGGGCAGTGCGATCAGCAACGACCCGAGCACCAGCCGCGGGCGCACCTCGGGTTGCGGCTCGGAGCGCATGAGCACGACCGCGATCCCGACGCCGATGACGGGCAGCAGAGCCGCGGCCCCACCGAACACCGCCCGCACCGCGGTCTCGATCCAGTTCCCGACCGGGCCGCCCGCCGCGAACCACATGGCGGCCGCAATGATCACGCTGCCCGCGATCAGTCCGAGTGCGATGCCGTCGCGACGGTGACCGTGCTCGATGTCCGCGGCCTTGCTCACTGTCCGGGTGGTGGCGCCGACCCCACGCGCGGCCAGTGTCCACCCGCGTCCGAGTCCATTGCCGATCGCCCTGAGCGGGCTGGTCTTCGCCTTGGCGGCGGGCCTACGCGGGGCGGTCGAGCGTGCCCGCGGCGCGGTCGCCTTGCGTGGGGTGGAAACGGTCTTCGTGGTGCGACCCCCGGACCGCGGCTTCGCGGCAGCCGGCTTCGACCTGCCCGAGGCGGAGGATCCCGTGCGTGCGGAAGGCCGCGACGAGGATGACGCGCTCGTGGTAGTTCGGGTCCCGGTCTTACCTGCCATGACTGCCAGGCTAGTCGCTCGGGCCCCATCGGGACCATCCGCAACACCCGCAACAAGGGGCTCAGATGCCCCGATCCAGCGCGTTCACCGCCGCGACGGCCTCTGCGGGACCCTCGACGGTCACTCGCACCGCATCCCGACCGAACGCGTGCAGGGCCAACTCCGCCGCGGCGCCGTGCACCTCTACCGCCACGCCCGGCGCCTTGTGCACAGTCACCCGTCGACCGTCCGGCGCCACCAACACGACCGCGCACGGCGCCTTGCGGTACGACATCCGTCCGGTGCGGCCGGCCAACGACCACAGCGCCGATTGCCAGCGGGAGTCCAGTTCGCGCGGCTCCCAGTCCGGTCCGGCGCGGCGGACGTCCTCGTGGTGCACGAACATCTCCCCGAGGTTGAGCTGCGCGTCGAACGGTCGCATCGGAGACCACAACGGCGGACCCGTCCGCACCGACTCGAGAAGGTCGACGTAGGGGCGCGCGGCCAACGAGGCCTGCACCCGCTCGGCGTACGAGGCGAGCGGCTTGACCAGGATCCCGGCTGCGGCGTCGGGGCGTCGCTCCCGCAGTACCAGGTGCGCGGCGAGGTCGCGGGTGGTCCACGACCCACACAGGGTCGGGGCGTCCGGGCCGACGCGGACCATCGTGTCCACCAGTGCGAGTCGTTCGTCGTGCGCCAGGCTCATCCGCCGCACGCTACCGCTCCCCGCGCAGTTCGTGGCCCGCACCCGCCGTAGCGTTCCGTGCGTGCCCGTCACCGACATGATCGTCATCGCCATCGCGGGGTTCGGCGCCGGGGCGATCAATGCGATCGTCGGGTCCGGCACCCTCATCACCTTTCCCACCCTCGTCGCGTTCGGGTATCCGCCGGTCGTCGCCACGATGTCGAACGCGATCGGGTTGGTCGCCGGCGGCATCTCCGGGACCTGGGGCTACCGGCGCGAACTGCGCGGACAGTGGGACCGGCTGCGCTGGCAGATCCCGGCGTCGCTGCTCGGCGCCTGCCTCGGCTCCTGGCTGCTGCTGCACCTGCCCGACACGGCCTTCGTCACCGTGGTGCCGATCCTGCTGGTGCTCGCGCTGGTGCTCGTGGTGGCCGGGCCGCGAATCCAGTCCTGGGCGCGGCGCCGCGCCGAGGACGCCGGCCGGACGGCCGAGCACGTGGGCGGCCCCCGGCTGGTGGCGCTCACCGCGGGGACCTTCGCGGTAGGCGTGTACGGCGGCTACTTCACCGCGGCCCAGGGCATCTTGCTGATCGGAGTGATGGGCGCCCTGCTGCCCGAGTCGATACAGCGGATGAACGCGGCGAAGAACCTGCTGTCGCTGCTGGTGAACATCGTCGCGGCGACCTCGTACACCCTCGTCGCATTCGACCGAATCAACTGGGCGGCGGCCGGACTGATCGCGGTCGGCTCGTTGATCGGCGGATCCGTCGGTGCCCGCTACGGCCGACGCCTCTCCCCGACCGCTCTGCGCGCCGCGATCGTCGTGCTCGGTGTGATCGGACTGTGGCGACTGTTGGCCTGAAACGTGCTCTGACCTGAAACGTGTTCGGCCCCGGTGCATGCACCGGGGCCGAACACATCGTCAAACGTCAGACACCGATGACGGTCGGCACGATCATCGGCCGTCGCCGGTACTTGTCCGCGACCCAGCGGCCGACGACTCGGCGCACGGCCTGCGCGATCCGGTGCGTGTCGGTGATGCCCTCGGTCGCCAGTCGGGCCAGTTCGGCCTCGACCAGCACGGCGGCCTCCTTGAGCGCAGCCGGGTCGTCGGAGAAGCCGCGCCCGTGCACCTGCGGAGTGCTCACCGCCTTGCCCGTGTGCTGGTCGACGGCCAGCGAGATCGAGATGAACCCGCCCTCGCCGAGCACCAGCCGGTCCGAGAGCGTCGAGTCGCCGACGTCGCCGACGGAGTTGCCGTCCACGTAGACCATCCCGACCGGGACGCGACCCACGATCTCCGCGAGCCCGTCGACCATGTCGACCACCACGCCGTCCTCGGCCAGCACCACCCGGTCCTCGGGGACACCGGTGGCCTTGGCCAGCGCCGCGTTCGCACGCAGGTGCCGCCACTCGCCGTGCACGGGCATCGCATTGGTCGGACGCACCGCGTTGTACAGGTACAGCAGTTCGCCGGCGGACGCGTGCCCGGAGACGTGCACCTTCGCGCTCTGCTGCGTGACGACCGTCGCGCCGCGCTTGGCGAGACCGTTGACCACGGCGAACACCGAGTTCTCGTTGCCCGGGATCAGCGAGGACGCCAGCACCACGAGGTCGTTGGCACGGATGTTGATCTGCCGGTGCTCGCCGCGGGCCATCCGCGACAGCGCCGACAGCGGCTCACCCTGCGAGCCGGTCGAGATCAGCACGAGTCGGTCGTCGGGCAGGTTGGCCGCGGTGTCGATGTCGACGACCACACCGTCCGGGACCGTCAGGTACCCGAGATCCTGCGCGATCTGCATGTTCCGGACCATCGACCGGCCGACGAACGCGATCCGACGGTTGTAGCGCACCGCGACGTCCACGACCTGCTGGATGCGGTGCACGTGGCTGGCGAACGACGCGACGATGACCCGCTGCTTCGCCTTGCCGATGACGCCGTCCAGGACGCCGCCGATCTCCCGCTCGGGGGTGACGAAGCCGGGCACCTCGGCGTTGGTGGAGTCCACCAGGAACAGGTCGACGCCCTCGTCGCCGAGCCGCGAGAAACCGGCCAGGTCGGTCAGCCTGCCGTCCAGGGGCAACTGGTCGAGCTTGATGTCGCCGGTGTGCAGCGCGATGCCCGCCGAGGTGCGGATCGCGACCGCGATCGCGTCGGGGATCGAGTGGTTGACGGCGAAGTACTCGCACTCGAAGGGCCCGTGCGTGGTGCGCTGGCCCTCGATGACCTCGACCAGGTTCGGCCGCTGCCGGTGCTCACGGCACTTCGCGGCAACCAGGGCGAGGGTGAACTTGGAGCCGATCACCGGCAGGTCGGGACGAAGCCGCAGCAGGAACGGCACCGCGCCGATGTGGTCCTCGTGGCCGTGCGTGAGGACGACGGCCTCGACGTCGGCCATCCGGTCCTCGATGTGCGCGAAGTCCGGCAGGATCAGGTCGACGCCGGGCTGCTGGTCCTCGGGGAAGAGCACGCCGCAGTCGACGATGAGCAGCTTGCCCTTGTGCTCGAAGACCGTCATGTTGCGGCCGATCTCGCCGATACCGCCGAGGGCGACGACGCGCAGGCCGTTGTGCGGGGCCTTCGGCGGCAGGCCGAGACGCTCGGTGGGGTCGACGCCGACGCGACCGTCGGGGCGACCACCGCCGCCCTTCTGCCGCTGCGGACGACCGCCGCCGGTGCGCTGCGACTTGCCCGCATCGGACTTCTGGGCCGCCGACTTCTGGCCCTGGGTCTTCTGACCTTCGGCCTTCTGACCTTCCGACTTACGGCGACGCGGGGCCGACTCTGCCTGCCGAGACTCCCCGGCGGACGCCTGGGCCTTTGCCCTGGCCGGCTCCTGCGCCTTGGGCTGTTCGACGGGAGCGGACTCCTGCGGAGCCTGCTGGGCCTGCGGCGCGACGACCGACTCCGGGGCCGGCGCGGTGGGCGGGCCGGACGGGCGTCGGGCTGCGCGACGACGCGGCGGCGGGGTCACGCGAGGACCCCTGCTGCGCGCAGGTCGGCCGCGAGGACCTCGACCTGCTCCGCGGTGGGGGCCACCTGCGGTAGTCGTGGATCTCCGACGTCGAGGCCCTGCAGTCGAAGTCCCGCCTTCGAGGCGGAGACGCCGCCGAGCCGGACGACCGAGCGGATCAGCGGCAGCAGGCTCGCGTTGATGTCGCGGGCGCGGACGATGTCGCCCGCCTCGTACGCGGTGAGCAGCTCGCGCAGTCGTCCGGGGGCGAGATGGCCGATCACACTGACGAAGCCGACCGCCCCGACCGACAGCCAGGGCAGGTTGAGCGGGTCGTCACCCGAGTAGAACTCCAGGTCGGTGTTCGCGATCAGTTCGGCGCCGGCGTTGAGGTCGCCCTTGGCGTCCTTGACGGCCTTGATCCGGGGGTGCTCGGCCAACCGGTAGATCGTCTCGGTCTCGATCGGCACCACCGAGCGCGGCGGGATGTCGTAGAGCATCACCGGCAGGTCGGTCGCGTCGGCAACGGCGGTGAAGTGCGCCAGCAAGCCCGCCTGCGGGGGCTTCGAGTAGTACGGGGTGACCACGAGCAGGCCGTGGGCACCGGCCCGGGCGGCGTCGCGCGCGAGTTCGACACTGTGCGCGGTGTCGTTGCTGCCCGCACCGGCGATGATCTTGGCGCGGTCGCCGACCGCGTCGATCACGGCCCGCATCAGGTCGAGCTTCTCGTCCTCGGTGGTGGTCGGCGACTCGCCGGTGGTGCCGGCGAGCACGAGGCCGTCGCAGCCTCCGTCGACGAGGTGGGCCGCCAGCTTCACGCCCGCGTCGACGTCCAGCTTGCCGTCCACTGTGAACGGGGTCACCATCGCGGTCAGAATGGTGCCGAACGTACGCCCGGCCGGGGCGGTTTCACCGTTGGTCATGGTTGTCAAGGTTACCCGGTACAGGGGCGAAGACTGCACACCACGGGGAGCCGGCCGGAGCCGACCGGTCAGCTATCGACGTCGAACTCACTGACCGCCACCTCGGTGCCGTCGGCCAGCTCGGCAATCTCGAAGTCACCGAACACATTTGGTGCCGCCATTGTGAGCTGCCGCAGGCACTCCACCGCGACCTGCCGGATCTCCACGTCGGCGTGCTCGGTGGCCCGCATCGCGACGAAATGTCGCCAGGCCCGGTAGTTGCCGGTGACCACGAGCCGGGTCTCGGTGGCATTGGGCAACACTGAGCGCGCAGCCTGACGCGCCTGCCGTCCGCGCAACGACCCGTTGGGCACGTGCGCGAGCTTGTCGTCGAGGGCCTCGAGCAGTTCGACGTACGCGGCGCGACTGGCATCGGTCGCGGCCTCGAACAAGGCCTCGAGGTCCGGGTCGCCGACGATCGCGGGCGGCACCACGACATTCGCCTCCCGCTCGGGCACCGACCGCTGGGACAGCTGCGAGTACGACAGGTGCCGGTGCCGGATCAACTCGTGCGTGCACGAGCGCGAGATCCCGGTGATGTAGAAGCTGACGCTGCCGTGCTCGAGCACGGACAGGTGCCCGACCTCCAGCAGATGCCGCAGGTAGCCGGCGTTGGTCGCGGTCCGCGGATTCGGCTTGGACCAGCTCTGGTAACACGCACGGCCGGCGAACTCGACCAGCGCCTCGCCTCCGTCGGCGTCGGTGTCCCAGGGGACGTCCGCGGGCGGCACGAAGTCCGTCTTCGCAATGAGCTGCACCTTCAGGGACACCGCTTGCCGCACCGCACACCCTTTCGTGGACCCGGCGCCGCCGTGGGGCACCGCCGCGTCGCACCCTATCGCCACGACCCTCGAAATCGATTCTGCCGAATCGTCACCGCCGGTTCACCTGGACGGTGTACCAACTCGGTGGGGCCTCCCCGACCCGCGCGCCCACGCGACCGCCGTGGCCGGCCCTCGACAACGCCCGTTCCCTCGATCCGATACTGGAGCGCACCTGTGGCCCTCACCTCGACCCGTGTCCGCGTCCTACGGGCGGCCGCCGCCCTCGCCGCCGGCACCGCCCTGTTCGTCGGCGGCACCACCGGGACCGCCCTCGCCGCCGCGACCGACGTTGCCACGCAGACCAGCTTCGACCGGTCGCTGCACCTGGAGGGCGCCAAGAACGCCCGCGACGTCGGCGGCTACACGACCGTCGACGGCAAGACCGTCAAGCCCGGCCTGGTCTTCCGCACCGACGCTCTGAGCAATCTCACCCCGGCCGACCTGACCAAGCTGCAGAGTCTGAACGTCAAGGTGGACGACGACCTGCGGACGGTCTACGAGCGCACCGTGCAGCCGGACCGCGTGCCGGCGGGCGCGAAGGCCAACTGGTACGACGTGCTCGGCCGCTCGCCGATCACCACCCTGGTCGACCTGAACTCGGCGTACGTCGCGTTCGTCGACGGCCCGGGCGCCAACGAGGCGTTCGGTTCGGTGCTGCGCGACATCCGCGACACCGACGGGGCGGTCCTCTACCACTGCAGCGCGGGCAAGGACCGGACCGGTTGGACCACCGCAGTGCTGCTGACGATCCTCGGCGTCGACCGCGCGACCGTGAACGCGGACTTCATGCTGTCGAACACCTACCGCAACGTGGACACCAACAGCAGTTCCGCCGGCTTCGACGGCGTCAGGCAGGAGTGGCTGGACACCTCGTTCGCGACCGCCGAGAAGCGGTACGGCAGCTTCGACAATTACGTGCACCAGGGACTCGGATTGACCGACGTCGACATCGCGGCGCTGAAGGCCAAGCTGCTCGACTGACATCACTTGTCGTCATTGTGACGCCATTTCAGGGGGTTGACCGACGTCATGAATGACGTCACACTGACGACATGGACCTTTCGAACTACGCGCAGACGCTGCGCCAGGACCTGAGCACGGCGGCGGCGCTGGGCGACGAGAACACCCGCCGGATCGCCGAAGCCCTCGCCGGTGCTGCCGAGAACTCGGCCCGGCTGATGTTGCTGTCGGCACTGTCGGACCTCGCCGGCGAGATCTCCGAGGAGTTGGGTGACCGCACAGTGCACGTGCGCCTGGACGGGACGCGGGTGGCCGTCGAGGTCGCCCGCGCAGCCGACACCGAAGAATCCGACGACGCGCCGACCGAGAAGGCCACCAAGGATTCCGGGTCCGCCTTCGACGACGTCACGGGCGACATCTCACGAGTGACGCTGCGCCTGGTCGAGCAGATCAAGGCCCGCGCCGAGGAGTCCGCCGCCCAGAACGGCGTGTCGCTCAACTCGTGGATCGGCCAGGCCGTGCAGGGCGCGCTACGCGACCAGGCCCGCCACGGTCGGTACGGCCTCTGAGATCCACCGGCCTCTGAGATCCACCGCCGGTCCGGCTTTCCCGTCTCGGACATTCCCGGCAACGCCGCACCTCGTTCCGGCAGACCATCTCCCCCGGATGATCTAATGACGCGCACGTTCTGTTCGCTGTCAGCAATCACGTTGGTCGGCAATCACGCTGGTCAGCAATCACACAAGGGGTGGACCCGATGGCCGTGTCTGGCACCAAGGAATTCGACATCAAGGCCGCACCGGCCGAGGTCATGGCGGCGCTGGTCGCGGTGGATCGGTTGGGCGAATGGTCCTCCTCGCACAAGAAGGTCGAGATCGAGACCACCCATCCCGACGGACGGCCGGACCGGGTTCGCATGACCGTTTCCGTCGTCGGCATCACCGACGAGCAGGTCGTCGACTACTCCTTCGAGGGCGACGAGAAGCTGTCCTGGACGCTCGTCTCGAGCACCCAGCAGCGTCAGCAGGACGGCAGTTACGTGCTCAGCCCCAACGCCGACGGCGGCACGCACGTCGTGTTCGAGCTCACCGTCGACCCGACCATCCCGCTGCCCGGGTTCATCGTGAAGAAGGCGCAGAAGCACGCACTCGAGACCGCGTCGAAGGGTCTGACGAAGTTCGTCGAGGGACTCTGATCGATCGATCATGCTGACGCGACGGCGGTGCGCCCCGCGCGCGGAGCCCGGGGATTCACGGGCCCGCTGGACGTGGCGGGACACCACCGTCGTCGCGTCGGTGGTGACGGCCACGTCAATCGGATATCCCTGTCCGGCAACGGGACTCCGCTCACTTTCGACCAACTCCAGTCGCTCGCGACCGCGCCGGGACTGGACCTCTGAGACCTCGATCCGCGGAAGCAGTTGCAGCACTGGTCATATGCACTGCGCTAGCGGTGCGGCGAGGTCGCCGCGCTCGCCGACGACGACATCCGCCAGACCGAGCCAGTCCGCCATGTCCCGCAGCGCGACCGCGAGCGCATCCGCGACCGGTCCCGATTCGTGCACCGGTTCAAGGTGGGCCGCAGGTACCCGCAGCGCATCCGCTGCCCGGTCGGCCTTGAGGTCGACGCGGGCGACGAGCCGACCGTCCAGCAGGAACGGGAAGACGTAATACCCGTGCACCCGTTTGTGCTGCGGGGTGTAGATCTCGAGACGGTAGTGGAAATCGAAGATGCGTTCAGCGCGCGGCCGGAAGAACACCACCGGGTCGAACGGGCAGAGCAGCGCGCCGCCTCGGATCGCGCGCGGCACGCGCGCCCCGGCGGACAGGTACGCCTGCTCGTCCCACCCGCGGACCGCGACCGGAGTCAGCGCGCCCTCGTCGACCAGATCGGCGATCGCGGGTCGCGACTGCGTCGGGGACAGTCGGTAGTAGTCCCGCAGGTCCGTCTCGGTGCCGACCCCGAGCGCGCGGGCGGAGCGACGGACGAGTTCGCGCACCGCGTCGGCCTCGTCGACTCGGGTGGCGACGACGGCGGGCGGCAGCACCCGCTCGGCGAGGTCGTAGTGTCGGGTGAAGCCGACCCGCTTGTCCACCGACAGCGCACCCGCCGAGAACAACTGCTCGCACACGACCTTGGTGTCGCTGCGGCCCCACCAGGGCCCGCCCCGCTCGCGGACCTCGAGTTCGAGGTGTCGTTCGACCTCGCCCGCGGAGGTGGCGCCGACCTCGGTGATGACGTCGAGCACGTCGCGACCCAGTGTGGGGTTCCTTTCCAGCACACGCTGGGCACCAGCCCATCGGCCGCCCTCGAACCGTCGCATCCGCCACCGCAGCAGCGGCCAGTCCTCCACCGGGATCAATGCCGCCTCGTGCGCCCAGTACTCCACCAGCGCTCGAGGTTTCGCGGCAGTGTGCCGCCAGGACGCGGCATCGAGCAGTGAACGGTCGTATGCGCCGATGCGGCTGAACACCGGCATGTAGTGCGCGCGGACCGCGACTGAGACTGAGTCGATCTGGAGCAGTCCTGTTCGCTGCACAGCCTTGAGCAGGTGTCGGCGAGTGGGCGCGGCGGGGCGGGCGTCGGCGAAACCCTGCGCACCGAGCGCGATTCGCCGAGCAGTGTCGGCACTCAACTCCTGCATGGGCACACCATGCCACCGGGGACCGACATTCCGCACCGCCCGAACCGGTGCAGGTGCTCTCATGACCCTTGACGTGTGACCTTGGCGTGGCGATCTCCGTTGGCTGCCCATGCTCGACAGAGGAGCGTCCGTTATCCCGGAGTCAGCGTCACCGCGACTGTCGCACCCAATTCGTAACAGCGCTCCCGCGCGGCCGCGTCCACCCCACCGGTGATCTCGACTGTCGCGGCAACCTTGGTCAGGGCCAGACCGGTGACGATCTTTTCCACTGCCCGGACCGCGCCGGCAGTGTCGTTGTTGCCGTGAACCCACAATCCGTACGGTCGGCCCGCGACCGCGTCCAGGCACGGGTAGTACACGGTGTCGAAGAAGTGCTTGAGCGCACCCGACATGTAGCCGAAGTTGGCGCTGGTGCCGAAAACATAGCCGTCCGCGGACAGGACGTCGGGGATCGTCGCGCCGAGCGCGGGCACCGAACGGACTGTCACCCCCTCGATCTCGGGATCGTTCGCGCCCGAGAGCACGGCCTCGAGCAGTTCACGAGTCGGGGGCGATGGCGTGTGGTGCACCACCAGAAGTACTGGCGCTCGGTCGGCAGTCACAGCAGCAGACTACGGGAGTGACACCGGGGGTCACGGAACCTCGCCGTCGTCGGATGCCTGCTCGCCGCGCTCGGCACGTGGCCCGGATCGGGTGCGGTGTCGCCGGACCTCGGCGTCCCGCCGTGCTCGGGCACGTCGGAGTGCCTGGGTGAGGAGGTCGTCCAGGTGGTGGCGGTGATTGACCCGCGGTTGTCGGTCGGGGTCGATGTGTGCGGGTGCGATCCACTCGGTGCGGCCGGGATGCTCGGATTCCGGTGGGGCGGTGCGGGTTCTCCACCCCGCGGGGCCGTCCTTGACGAGGGCGTGGCAGGCGTCGCAGGCGAGGTCTTCGTTGGTGATGTCGGTGCCGGCGCCGTGGTTCCACTCTCGGATGTGATGGACGGCGGTCATGGTGGCGGGTGCGTCGCAGCCGGGGCGGGTGCAGCCGCGGGAGGATGCGATCAACGCGAGGCGTTGGTCGGGGGTGGCGAGCCGTTTGGATCGGCCCAGGTGCAGCGGCCGGCCGTGGTGGTCGAACAGGCACAGCACCGGGTGCGCGTGTTCGGCCATTCGCAGGGCGTCGCGGATGGGGACGATCCCGCCGCCGGCGGTCGTCACCACCCCGGATGCGTCCTCGAGTTGAGCCAGGGTCATGGTGATGATCGCCGTGACGGGGAGTCCGCGGTGACTGCCCAGTACCCCCGACGTCAGCAACTGCCGCAGGCCGGCCTTGAGACCGTCGTGATTGCGCTGTCCGGCGGTGCGGGTGTCGCGGGCCGCGGCCTTCGCGAGGGCATCGTGGTCGAGGTTCGGGGATTCGGCGTCGCCGGCGGGTGAGTCGGGGTCGTCGGGGTTGTTCATGCCGGGCCGGGCG
>NZ_VIGH01000012.1 GCF_006704125.1 Rhodococcus spelaei | reverse complement strand
GTACCAAAAACATTTGGCACTGACATTCATCGGCACACTGTTGAGTTCTCAAAGAACACGCACACACCATCAATTCCGAGTCATGCTCGGCCTCTCCGGGGCAACTGTTCCAGCCTAACCCAGTCGTTCATCGGGCGCAAACCCGGGGTCCTTCTGGGCGACTTTCGTCGAGCGGCGCCGCACTCCGTGTCCCGCGCCTCTCGGCCGGGTCGGTGTCCGTGTCGCTCTGACTCGACAAAAGTTACGCGGCGATGAACGCAGAGGCAAATCGCCAGGTGGGACCAAACTGCTGCGGGAAACTCACTGGTCACAGCCCCGCCGGTCGGCCCGGTGGTGCGAATCGACCCGAATTACATCGATGTGACCCGCACCACCGTGCCCTGACTCAGGCCGGCAGCACCTGAATACCTGCGAAGTTCCGCTTTCCACGTCGAACCACCAACCACTGGCCGTGCAGCAGGTCGGTCGCCGCCGGCTCCCAGTCCTCGGACCCGATTCGCGCGTTGTTCACCGAGGCGCCGCCCTCCTTGACCGTGCGACGGGCTGCTCCCTTGCTCTCGCACAGTCCGCTCGCGACCAGCAGGTCGACGATGGTGGTGGCCTCCCCCGGACGAACCTGCGCGACCGAGGCCTCGGTCAACGCCGCGGCGAGAGTCGCCTCGTCGAGATCGGTGAGCTCGGCGCGTCCGAACAGGGCCTGACTGGCGAGTTCGACGGCTGCGGTGTTGTGCGCGCCGTGTACCAGCGTCGTCATCTCCGCGGCCAGGCGCCGCTGCGCGACGCGAGCCTGCGGGCGCTCGGCGGTCTCCGCCTCGAGTTCGGCGAGTTCGGCCTGGTCGAGGAAGGTGAACCAGCGCAGGTACCGGATGACGTCGGCGTCACCGGTGTTCACGAAGTACTGGTACCAGGCGTACGGGCTGGTCATCTCCGGGTCCAGCCAGAGGCTGCCACCACCGGTCGACTTGCCGAACTTCTTGCCGTCCGACGAGGTCACCAGCGGCACCGTCATGGCGTGCACGGACTCGCCGTCCACCCGCCTGTTCAGCTCGACGCCGGCGATGATGTTGCCCCACTGGTCGGAACCGCCGATCTGCAGCGTGCAGCCGCGCTCGCGGCGCAACTGCAGGTAGTCATTGGCCTGCAGAAGCATGTAGCTGAACTCGGTGTACGAGATGCCGTCGGACTCGAGCCGCCGCTTGACAGTGTCACGGGCCAGCATCACGTTCACCGAGAAGTGCTTGCCGATGTCTCGGAGGAAGTCGATCGCGGACAGCTGGCCGGTCCAGTTCATGTTGTTCTCGATCACCGCGGCGTTCGAGCCGTCGAAGTCGACGAAGCGCTCGAGCTGCGCGCGGATCCGCCCGGCCCACTCCGCAACGGTGTCCGCGGAGTTCATGGTCCGCTCCCCCACGTCCCGCGGATCGCCGATCAGTCCGGTGGCGCCACCCGCCAGGACGATCGGCTTGTGCCCGGCCATCTGAAACCGCTTGAGTGCCAACAGCGGAACGAGGTGACCGGCATGCAGGCTCGGTCCGGTCGGATCGAAGCCGGCATAGAGGGTGACCGGACCGCCATCGGCATCCCGGCGCAGGGCGTCGAGGTCGGTGGATTGCGCGATCAGTCCGCGCCAGCTCAGTTCGTCGATAATGTTCACAGTCACGTCCTCGATCATCCCGCACTCGGGATACTCGGTGCACGCGGGCTGCGGCGGTAGGCAGAGACCGCCGGCGACGTCGGATCCCAGAGTCGCCACGGACGATCGGCCGCCCGCGAGATACCCACCCGCGGCCCCGAGACGAACGGCACCGCGGGCCCCGGCTCGAGCGTGATCGACGAAGCCGGGCCGAACAGATCGGTACCGTTGTCCCCCAGCGTGATTCCCAGTGTCTTTCCCAGATTGCCGGGCCCGCGAGCCAAATGGTGTCGGCCTCGGACGGGGCCGCGCCGCGCCCACGCGACGTCCTCACCGGAGACCACTTCGCCGGCCCGCACCAACACAGCACCGGCCGTCCCGTCGGGTGCGCAGGTCACGTTCATGCAGTGGTGCAGGCCGTGGCTGAGGTAGACGTAGAGCATGCCCGCGGGGCCGAACATCACCGCGTTGCGCAGGGTCGGACCCGGATAGGAGTGCGCGGCCGGATCGGGCCACGGGCCGGCCCGGTCACCGCCGTACGCCTCGACCTCGACGATCCGCACACGCACATCGCCCGCGACGAGCACCGCCCCGAGGACGAGCCGTGCCGCCGCGAGCGGGGTGGCGGTAGCCAGCGCCTGCGCGCTCACGCGCGGCGAGCGGGACTTCGACGGTACGGGCACATCCGCGATTGTGCACCGAGTGACTGACCGAAACGACAGGACCGCGAGTTGCCCGGGGCGATGATCGTCGAATCCAGTATCTGACCGGAGACCTCACACAGTCCATGCCGGGTTGGACGGCGCCGACGCGAATTCGGTTCCATGTCAACGATCTCTCCGCACGGCTGCGCCCGATGGCGCACAGTCTCTGCCATGACAACCCACTGGACTCAGCAGCCGCCCCTGGTCACCGCCGACGACGTCACGCGTCGGGTCGAAGAGCTCATCGGCGCGGCCGTCACCGAACAGATCTGGTACCTGATGACGGACGCCGACGGCCTCCAACTCCCCGTGCTCCCGTCGGTCGAGACGATCCCCGAACCCGAACCCGGACTCGTCGGCAACCTCGTGCACATCGTCGACGACATCCTGGACTCGAGCGCACCAGGGGGTCGGGTCGTGTTCGTCCTCGAACGCCCCGGCGCCGTGGTGCCCACCGACCGGGACGTGACCTGGGCCGACGCCCTGCGTCCGGAGTGCCTACGCCAGTCCGTGCATTGCGCCGGGATCTACTCCAGCACGGAGATCGGCGTCCGGCTGATTCCGCCGACCCCGGGTAGGGCTCAGTCTGTGGGACCGGTGCCGCGCGCGAGATAGTCCTCGTGCTCGGCCTCCCCGACGTCACGCGCCTCGTCGACGAGCAGCACCGGGATGCCGTCCTCGATCGGGTAGGCACGGCGCAGCCGCGGGTTGTAGAGCAGTTCGTCGGCGACCAGCAACAGCGGGCCCTTGTCCTGCGGGCAGGCCAGGATGCTCAGCAGGGTGGGATCAAGCGCCACAACGGGTCCTCTCACGGTCGGAACAACGAACTCGGTCAGGCTACCCGGCTAGCTGGTCAGCGCCCGACTGCCCCGCTCCCGCAGCTCGGTCAGCACCGCGCGGGTCAACCGCCGGTAGCCGTCCTTGTCGGGGTCGTAGAACCACGACCGGACGCTCGGCGCGGGCAGTCCCGCGGCGACCAGTTCGGAACGGCGCGGCCGGTACGAGTTGCTGATCGGAATCTCGGGCACGACGTGCACCAGGTCCGGGCGCGCGCCCGGCGCCAGGTCGGCGAAGCTGTCGGCCAGGTCGACCGCGGTGAGCGAGCTGCCGGGACGCAGGGTGATCGCCGCGACCGCGAGCTCCTCGTCCCCTGCCAGGACCCCGTAAACCACTGCCAGGTCGACCTGGTCCAGGCCGCCGAGCGCGTCGACGATCGGCTGCCCGTACACCGGACCGCGCAGCGCCCGGACCACGACGTTCTTGTCGTCCATCAGCCAGAAGTCGCCGTCGCCGTCGCGGCGGAACAGGTGCTCGGTCGGCACCCACGCATCGCCGGCACCGAACACCCCGCGCACGGCCCCGCTGATCGCCTCGCTGCCGGTCGCCTGTCCCAACAGGAGCCCGACCTCGTCGACGCCGCACTCGCGCACCAGCCCGCGTTCGTCCTCGAGGAACGTGCCCGAGATCGGGTCGTAGGCCGCGATCCGGACCGACGTACTGCCCGGCAGCGGCCGGCCCTTCGCACCGGGTTTGGCGCCCGAGACGTTCGCCAGCACGACGGCACCCTCGGTGGAGGCGTAGAACTCGAGCACCTGGGCGGGCTCGAATCGCTTCATGGTGCGCAGCCAGAGTCCCCGTGGCATGCCCGAGCCGACGAACAGTCGGATCGGATGCGAGGCGTCCAGTGCGAAGTCCGGGCTGTCGACCAGTTCCCGCAACATCGTCCAGGTGTAGGCGACGACAGTGACGCCGTAGCGGTGCACCTCGGTCGCGAACCGTTCCGGGTCCAGTCCGCGGGAGAGCGCGATCCGCGAACCGCCGGCGATGGCACCGCCGAGCGTGGCCAGCAGGACCGACGAATGGTAAAGCGGCGCAACGGAGTAGACAGTGTCGCCGCGTCCGAGATTCGCGGCGGTCGCGGTTCCGAAGGCGGACAGCGCCCAGCGGTGGTTGGTGACGTGCTTGGCCTCGACGTGACCGCCGAACCTGCCGAACAGCACGAACGCGAGTTCGTTCGCCCGGCCGGGGTTCGGCCGGTACCACGCGGGCAGGTGCACCCGGGACGGGTCGATCTGCTCGAGGTCGATCGTCTCCGAGCCCGGTTCGATGTCGAGCACGCGGGACTCGCCGCCGCCGAGCACCAGCACCTTGAGGTCCAGTGACTCGGCGGCACGCAGGTTGTCCGGATCGGTGATGACCATTTCCGCCTTGCCCAGGCGCGCCGCGGTGTCCATGTCACCGGTCGGCGGAATCAGCACGACCACCGCCCCGATCCGGGACAGCGCGGCAATTGCGGTCAGGGCGCTCGGTCGGGTCTCCATCAGCACTCCGACTCGCGCCGCGGGGCGCACCCCGGTCGAGATCAGACCCTTGACGACGTTGTCGATGCGGGTGTTGACGGCGTCGTTGGTGTACGCGCGGTCGTCGAACAGGAAGCACTCGGCCTTCGGCGACTTCGCGCCGGCCTCGGCCAGCAGCTTGCCGAGCGAGATGGTCGTGTGCGGCTGGATCTGGCCGAGCCGCACGAGGCGCGGAAGGGCCCGGACGGCCTCCGCGGACAGTTCCCGGCTGCCGCGTACCGCCTGCGTCGTGACGTCGAAGACTCCCTTCGTCACGCCGACGCCGACCTCCGCGATGGACGCGCCTGTGTGCAGCAGGCGGTCGCTCACCGAGACACCGGTCTCGGTGGCCGGTTGTTCCTCGTACGTCATCTCGTCGATGCTCTCCGGCCGCGGCCCGAGTCCGTCGCGCCAACGCACCCACTCACCGGTGATCGGCCATGTCTGCGAGGCCGCCAATGAACCGACCACCAGGCCGAAATGCCCGGCGCGCAGCGTCGTTTCGAAGATCTCGGCCTTCGGTGCGGCCTTGCGGATGCCGCGCACCGCGACCGGCTGACCGATGTCGTCGACCTCGCCGACGAACGCGAGGATCGGGCAGGTCAGTTCCGCGAGGGAAACCAACCGGTCGCCGATCACGAAACCGCCGGACATCATCCGGTTGTGCGCGATGAACTGTTTGAGCACGTCGGCCACGGCGGGCCCGGACCAGGCGACCCACCCGTCGGTGGCCAGGAATCGCCGCTGCTGCTCGCGCGGCAGCAGCGCCTCCCGATCGTGGAGTTGGCGCAGGAAGTCGAGCCGGGACTTGGCCGTCTTGACCGGGTCCAGCAACTGGAAGCCGGTGCGCGCCATCCATCCGGTGACCGCGAGCCGGTTGAACACGTGGTCGGCGAGGAAGTCCGCCGTCCGGGTGGCCACCCCCGCCGGGATTCCGAAGGGCAGCGCCGCGAGGGTGTCCACCGGGGCACCGAAGGTGATCAGCGTGGCGATGTTCTTGCACCGCCGGTAGGCCGCGGCCTGGTACGCGAACATTCCGCCCTGCGAGTACCCGGCGAGGTGCACGTCCCGACCGGTCTGTGCGTGGACCAGGTCGACGATCTCGTCGATCGCGACGATGTGGTCGGCGAGGGTGCGACGCCAGCCGCCGTCCTCCGTTGCGGGCGAACCGAAATCGACCACCCAGGGATCCAGGCCCATGCCGTGCAGCACACCGACCGCACCCTGGTCCTGGGCGACGTCGTAGACGTCGGCGGACATCATCATCGGGGGCACCAGCACCACCGGCGGGCGCGAGGTGTCCGCCGCCGCGTCGGAGAAGTAGCGCCGCAGCCGGTACATCGGCTTGCGCTCGACCACACGAAATTCCGACGGTCGCGCCTCGGTCTCGAGGCCGCCCAACCGGACGACCTCGAGACCGTTCTGTGCGGTCGCGACGACCCGTCGCACCGAACCGTTCAGAACCTCCGGATACCAACTCACTGCAGCGCCCCCATACGGATCAAGCCGGTGTGTACCGGCCACTATATTCCCGCGCTGCCGAGTCGAATCGCTTAGTTGTCGATCCAGTCCTGCAACACGCGCGCCGACTCCCGCACCCCGTCGAGTTGCCGTGCGACCTGTACACCGGCGGTCCCGCCCCTGGCGTTACGGGAGGAGATCGAGCCCTCCACCGTGAGCACCTCCCGAACCGCGGGTGTGAGCGCCGGATCGACCGCCGCGAGTTCCTCGTCGGTCAGGTCCTCGAGGCCCACACCCCTGGCCTCGGCGGCCCGCACACAGCCACCCGCGGCCTCGTGCGCCACACGGAACGGAACCCCCTGCCGCACCATCCATTCGGCGATGTCCGTGGCAAGGGTGAACCCGGCGGGGGCCAGTTCGGCCATCCGCTCGGTATGGAACTCGAGCGTCGCCACGAGCCCGGTGATCGCGGGCAGCAGCAACTCCAACTGGGCGACGGAGTCGAAGACCGGCTCCTTGTCCTCCTGCAGGTCCCGGTTGTACGCGAGCGGCTGAGCCTTGAGCGTCGCGAGCAGACCGGTCAGGTTGCCGATCAGGCGTCCGGACTTGCCGCGGGTGAGCTCGGAGACGTCCGGGTTCTTCTTCTGCGGCATGATCGACGACCCGGTCGACCACGCGTCGGCGAGGGTGATGTAGCCGAATTCCGGTGTGCTCCAGATGATCACCTCTTCGGCCATCCGGGACAGGTCGACCCCGATCATCGCCAGCACGAAGGCCGCCTCGGCGGCGAAGTCGCGCGAGGAGGTGGCGTCGATCGAGTTGTCCGCAGCCGAGTCGAACTTCAACTCGGCTGCGATCGCGTCGGGGTTCAGTCCCAGCGACGATCCCGCCAGTGCACCCGATCCGTACGGCGAGATCGCGGCGCGCCTGTCGAAGTCGACGAGCCGCTGCACGTCCCGCAGCAACGGGTGCGCGTGCGCGAGCAGGTGGTGCGCGAGCAACACCGGCTGCGCGGCCTGCAGGTGGGTCTTGCCGGGCATGACCGCGGCCGGATGGGCCGCCGCCTGCGTGGCGAGCGCGTCCACGACACCCAGCACCCCGGCCGCGACCCGGCGCACCGCATCGCGAAGCCACATCCGGAACAGCGTGGCCACCTGGTCGTTTCGGGACCGTCCGGCGCGCAACCTGCCGCCCACCTCGGGCCCGACCCGCTCGATCAAGCCGCGCTCGAGCGCGCCGTGCACGTCCTCGTCGGAGTCCGCAGGCACGAACGCGCCGCTGGCCACGTCGGCACCGAGACGCTCGAGGCCTTCCAGCATCGTGGCCAGGTCGGCGTCACCGAGCAGGCCGGCCGCGTGCAGCACCTTCGCGTGCGCCTTCGATGCGCGGACGTCGTAGGGAGCGAGCACCCAGTCGAAGTGGGTGGACTTGCTCAACGCCGCCATGGCGGCGGCCGGTCCGGACTCGAACCGGCCGCCCCAGAGGGCACCCTCGTTGGTGCCCTGGTGCGCAGCACCCCCGGTGTTACTCGGTGCGTCCGTCATGACCTAGAGGCCCAGGTCGCGCTTCGCCGCGACCTTGGAGGACAGGCCGTGGATGTTGACGAAGCCCTTCGCGTACGACTGGTCGAACGAGTCGCCCTCGTCGTAGGTGGCGAGGTTGAAGTCGTACAGCGACTCCGGGCTGCGACGGCCGTTGACGGTGATCGCGCCGCCGTGCAGGAACAGGCGGATGTCGCCGGTGACCCGCTCCTGGGTCTTGGCGACGAAGGAGTCCAGCGCGTCCTTGAGCGGGGAGAACCACAGGCCGTCGTAGACCAGCTCGGACCAGCGCTGCTCCATCTGACGCTTGTACCGGCCGAGCTCGCGCTCGAGGGTGACGTGCTCGAGCTCCTGGTGCGCGGTGATGAGCACCATCGCGCCGGGGGCCTCGTAGATCTCGCGGCTCTTGATGCCGACGAGACGGTCCTCGACCACGTCGAGGCGGCCGACACCCTGGGCGCCGGCGCGCTTGTTGAGCTCCTGGATGGCCTCGAGCACGGTGACCGGCTTGCCGTCGATCGCGACCGGCTTGCCGGCCTCGAAGCTGATGATCAGCTCGTCGGGGGCGTTCCAGTTGACCGTGGGGTCCTGGGTGTAGTCGTAGACGTCCTTGGTCGGCGCGTTCCACAGGTCCTCGAGGAACCCGGTCTCCACCGCGCGGCCCCACACGTTCTGGTCGATCGAGAACGGCGAACGCTTGCTGACGTTGATCGGGATGTTGTTCTCCTCGGCGAAGGCGATGGCCTTCTCCCTGGTCCAGGCGTAGTCGCGGACCGGCGCGATGACCTCGAGGTCGGGCGCGAGCGCACCGAAGCCGACCTCGAAGCGGACCTGGTCGTTGCCCTTGCCGGTGCAGCCGTGCGAGACGACGGTGCCACCGTGCGCGCGGGCAGCCTCGACGATGTGCTTGACGATCAGCGGACGGCTGATGGCCGAGACCAGCGGGTAGCGGTCCATGTACAGCGCGTTGGCCTGGATGGTCGGCAGGCAGTACTCGTTCGCGAACTCGTCGCGGGCGTCGACCACGACCGACTCGACGGCGCCGCAGTCGAGGGCACGCTGACGCACGACCTCCATGTCCTCGCCGCCCTGGCCGAGATCGATGGCGACGGCGACGACCTCTTTGCCGGTCTCCTTGCCGATCCAGCTGATGGCTACCGAGGTGTCCAGCCCGCCCGAGTAGGCGAGTACGACGCGTTCAGCCATGGTCTGTGTGCTCCTTCAGGTTGAAATTCTTCGCGAGATGGTGAAGTTGTTCGATCGCGCATCGCGCCTGACGAGGCGAAATGCACTGGTCAGGCCAGTTTCTCGATCATGTCGGCGAGCTGGCTGCCCGTCAGGGGTTCGCGGGCGATAACTGCAATGGTGTCATCCCCCGCGATGGTCCCGACAACCTCCGGCAGCGACGCCCGGTCGAGGGCGCTCGCGAGGTAGTGGGCCGCGCCCGGCGGCGTGCGCAGGACGGCGAGGTTTCCGCTCGCGTCCGTGGAGACGAGCAGCTCGCCGAGCAGCCGCGAGAGCCGGTCGGTGCCGCCCGAGACCCCGCGCACCGGACTGCCGTCCTCGGGGACGACGTAGACGCCCGCTCCCCCGTCGGCGGCGCGCAGCTTCACCGCACCCAGCTCCTCGAGGTCGCGCGAGAGCGTCGCGTTGGAGACCTCGATGCCTTCGGCCGCGAGCAGCGCGGACAGCTCCGGCTGGCTCCGCACCTCGTGGACGGCGAGCAGCGCGGTGATGCGGGACTGCCGCCCGGCCCGGGTGTGCGCGACCGAAACTCGACCCGAGGCTTCGCCCGAAGGGTCGACGGCCTGCGGCCGAGCCGAGGCGACGGAACGGGCGGTGGTCACGGCCGTCCCTCGTCGGCACCGCGCTGTTCGAGCAGCCAGACCAGCAGCGCCTTCTGGGCGTGCAGCCGGTTCTCCGCCTCGTCCCACACCGCGCTCTGCGGTCCGTCGAGCACCTCGTCGGTGATCTCCTCGCCACGGTGTGCGGGCAGGCAGTGCAGGACGACGGCGTCGGGCGCGGCCTTCGACAGGAGGTCGGCGTTGATCTGGAACGGCCGGAACGGGCCGACCCGGTCCAGGCCGTCGTTCTCCTGACCCATCGACGTCCAGGTGTCGGTGACCAACGCGTCGGCCCCCGCGACGGCGGCGACCGGGTCGTCGGTGAGCGTGATGGTCGCGCCGGTCTGCTGGGCACGGGCGGTCGCCGCCTCCACGACGTAGCCCAGCGGCGCGAAGCCGGCGGGCGCCGCGACGGTCACGTCGATGCCGGCGGTGACGCCGCCGAGCAGCAGCGAGTGCGCCATGTTGTTGGCACCGTCGCCGAGGTAGGTGAGCTTGAGGCCCTTCAGCGCGCCCTTGCGTTCGGCGAGCGTCTGCAGGTCGGCGAGCACCTGGCAGGGATGGAACTCGTCCGAGAGCGCATTGACGATCGGCACCGTTGCGCCCGCGGCCATCTGCTCGAGCCGCTTCTGCCCGAACGTGCGCCAGACGACGGCGTCGACGTACCGCGAGAGCACCCGACCGGTGTCCTGCAGCGTCTCCTCGCGGCCGAGCTGTGTGCTGCGCCCGTCGACGACGACCGCGTGCCCGCCGAGTTGGGCGATGCCCATCTCGAACGAGAAGCGGGTGCGGGTGGAGTTCTTCTCGAAGATGACCCCGACGCCGCGCGGGCCCGCGAGGGTCTGCTTGGCGAACGGGTCCTTCTTCAGCTCGGCGGCCAGCGCCAGGACCTCCGCCTGCTGCTCGGGGGTCAGGTCGTCGTCGCGCAGGTAGTGTTGGATGCTCGCTCCGCGGGCTCCGCTCGAGTGCTTGACGGTCATGGTGTCTACTTCCCCTCCGCCGCAGCGGTGTCGAGGATCGCCGGCAGTGCGGCCACGAAGCCGTCCGCCTGAGCCTCGGTGAGGATCAGCGGAGGCGCCAACCGGATCACGCCCGGCTGTGCCGCATTGACGAGGTACCCGGCCTCGCGGGCCGCGGCCTCCACTCCGGGCGCGAGGTCCGACGTGAGCACGATGCCCAGCAGCAGGCCCGCGCCCCGGACATGGTCGACCAGCGGATGTCGGAGGCCCTCGATCTCCTCGATCAGGTGCTTGCCGAGGCTGTCGGCGTGACTGATCAGGTCCAGGTCGGTGACCGTGCGCAGCACCGCGAGCGCCGCGGCCGCGCTCACCGGGTTGCCGCCGAAGGTGGTGCCGTGCTTGCCCGGGCTGAGCAGGTCGGCCGCGGCACCGGTGGCGACGCACGCGCCGATCGGCATCCCACCGCCGAGCCCCTTGGCGAGCGTGATCACGTCCGGCACGATCCCGACCGCCTGGTGGGCGTAGAACCAGCCGGTCCGGCCGATCCCGGTCTGCACCTCGTCGAGGATCAGCAGCGCGCCCCGCTCGGCGGTGATCCGCCGGGCCTCGGCGAGGTATCCCGCCGGCGGCACCACGACGCCCGCCTCGCCCATGATCGGCTCCAGGAACACCGCGGCGGTGTCGGAGTCGACGGCCGCGTCGAGGGCGGCGATGTCGCCGTACGGCACGTGCTCGACGCCGGCCGGCATCGGCTCGAACGGTGCCCGCTTGTCGGGTTGCCCGGTGAGCGCGAGGGCACCCATGGTGCGGCCGTGGAACGCCCGCTCCGCGGCGATGATCTTGCGCCGTCCGGTCAGCCGGGCCAGCTTGAATGCCGCCTCGTTGGCCTCGGTTCCCGAGTTGCACAAGAACACTCGGCCGGTGACGTCGCTGCCTCCGAGATGCGCGAGCAGCTGCTCGGCGAGCGCGATCGGCGGCTCGGTGGCGTACAGGTTGGAGGTGTGCCCGAGGGTGGAGAGCTGGGCAGTGACCGCGTCCACGATCGCCGGGTGCGCGTGACCGAGGATGTTCACCGCGATACCCGCGAGCAGGTCGAGGTACTGCTTGCCGTCGGCGTCGGTGACCACCGCGCCCTCGCCGCGGACCAGGGCCACCCGGGGGACGCCGTAGGTGTTCATCAGCGAGTGGGACCAGCGCTGCTGCAGCGGTTCGGTCATGAGTCGGAGTCCTTCCGGAGCATCGTAGTGAGTACCGCAGCGGAGCGAGGAACGGAGCGAGGAGCGGACGGAAGGACGGAGACGGGGAACGCGGTCATGAGTCGGAGTCCTTCCGGGCTGACGAGGAAGTGGGCGTGACCATCGTGCCGATGCCCTCGCCGGTGAGCAGTTCGAGCAGTACCGAGTGCGCGACGCGGCCGTCGATCACGTGCGCGGACGGGACCCCGCCGCGCACCGCCCGCAGGCAGGCCTCCATCTTCGGCACCATGCCCGCGTCGAGTCGGGGCAGCAGTTGTTCCAGTGTGGCCGCATCGATCTCGGTGGCGAGCGAGGAACGGTCCGGCCAGTCGGTGTACAGACCCTCGACGTCGGTGAGCATCACCAGCCGCTCGGCGCCGATCGCCTCGGCCAGCGCCGCGGCGGCGGTGTCCGCGTTGATGTTGTGCACCACGCCGTCCGCGTCGGGCGCAATGGTGGAGACCACCGGAATACGCCCGGCCGCAACGAGATCGAGCACCGCGTCCGGGTTGACGGTGGTGACGTCGCCGACCAGCCCGATGTCGGTGGGCTCGCCGTCGACCTGCACCGTGCGCCGAGTGGCGGTGAACAGGTGGGCGTCCTCACCCGAGATGCCGACGGCGTACGGTCCGTGCGCGTTGATCAGGCCGACCAGCTCGCGACCGACCTGACCGAAGAGCACCATCCGCACCACGTCCATCACCTCGGGCGTGGTGACGCGGAAGCCGCCGCGGAACTCACCCTCCATCCCGAGCCGTTTCAGCATCGCGTTGATCTGCGGTCCGCCGCCGTGCACGACGACCGGGTGCACCCCGACGGTCCGAAGGAATGCCATGTCCTGGGCGAACGCGGCCTTGAGCCCGTCGTCGACCATCGCGTTGCCGCCGTACTTGACCACGACGGTCTTGCCGTGGAAGCGCTGCAGCCACGGCAGCGCCTCGGCCAGGACGTACGCCTTCTGGCTGGACGTCAGGTCCAGGATGCTGTCAGTCATGACGAGTACGCCGAGTTCTCTTCGACGTACGCGTGCGAGAGGTCGGTGGTGCGGATGGAGACCTCCGCGTCACCGATCCCGAGCTCGATGCGCAACGCGATGTCGATGCCGGACAGGTCGACGTCGCGGGCGCCGGGCGCACCTGCACCGTCGATGCAGACCGGGTTTCCGTTGAAGGACACCGAGATCCGGTTCGGGTCGAGCTCGATCGGCGCGATACCGATGGCGGCGAGGACCCGGCCCCAGTTGGGGTCGGAACCGAACAGCGCGGTCTTGACGAGACTGTCGCGGGCGACCGTGCGAGCGCCGACGAGCGCATCCTGCTCCGACGCCGCACCGGACACCGTGACGGTGACCCGCTTGGTCACACCCTCGGCGTCGGCCATCAACTGGTCGGCGAGGTCGTCGCACACCGCGAGCACGGCAGCATTGAGTTCGTCCTGGCTCGGCGCAACGGAACTCGCCCCGGAGGCGAGCAGCAGCACCGTGTCGTTGGTGGACGTGGCGCCGTCGACGTCGAGCCGGTCGAACGAGAGCCGGGTGGCGTTCCGCAGTGCCTCGTCGAGCTGCTCGGCGGTGGCGACCGCGTCGGTGGTGATCACGCAGAGCATCGTGGCCAATGCGGGCGCGAGCATGCCGGCGCCCTTGGCCATGCCGCCGACGTTCCACTTGTTCGCGTGGTGCAGCGCGGCCTGCTTGGGCACCGTGTCGGTGGTCATGATCGCGTAGGCCGCGTCGGTGCCGCCGGAGATGCCACCCGCCAGCTCGTGCACGATCTCGGTGACGCCGGCGAGGAGTTTGTCCATCGGCAGCCGGTCGCCGATCAGTCCGGTCGAACAAACCGCGACCTCGCCTGCGCCGGTCTCGGTGCCCCAGTCGCTGAGGGTGGCGGCCACGTGCTCGGCTGTCTGGTGGGTGTCCTGGAACCCGGGCGCTCCGGTGCACGCGTTCGCGCCGCCGGAATTGAGCACCACCGCGCGCAGCTTGCCGCCGGTCAACACCTGCTGGGACCACAGCACCGGCGCGGCCTTGACCTTGTTGGTGGTGAACACGCCGGCAGCGGCGGTGTCCGGGCCCTCGTTGAAGACCAGGGCCAGGTCCTGGCGTCCGCTGACCTTGATGCCCGCGGCGATGCCCGCCCCCCGGAACCCGGCGGGCGCAGTGACGCCCTGGGTCCGCACCAGGCGACCGCCGGCGACCTCGACGGAGTCCGGGATGACGGGGACAGCGTTCACGGGGCAACTCCAACGGTCGAGAGACCAGCGGTCTCGGGCAGGCCAAGGGCGAGGTTCATGGACTGGACGGCGCCGCCGGCCGTGCCCTTGGTGAGGTTGTCGATGGCGGCGATCACGACGAGCAGGCCGGCGGCCTCGTCGACGGTCACACCGATCTGCGCGGCGTTCGAACCGATCACCGCACCGGTCTGGGGGTAGACGTTCTCGGGCAACACGTGGACGAACGGCTCGTCGGCGTACGCCTTCTCGTAGATCGCGCGGGCCTCGGCGGTGGTCGCGGTGGTCACCGCCGTGCACGTCGCGAGGATGCCGCGCGGCATCGGCGCGAGCACCGGAGTGAAGGAGACGGTGACCTCGGTACCGGCGATGGCGGACAGGTTCTGGGTGATCTCCGGGGTGTGCCGGTGCACGCCGCCGACGCCGTAGGCCTTCGCCGAACCCATCACCTCGGAGCCGAGCAGGTCGGCCTTCGGCGCGCGGCCCGCGCCGGAGGTGCCGCTGACGGCGACGACCGTGACCCGAGGCTCGACGATGCCCGCGGCAACGGCCGGCGCGAGAGCCAGGCTGGCGGCGGTCGGGTAGCAGCCCGGCACCGCGATACGGGTGGCGCCCGCGAGCTTCTCCCGGTGGCCGGGCAGTTCGGGCAGTCCGTACGGCCAGGTGCCCGCGTGCTCGCTCTTGTAGTAGCGCTCCCACTCGGCGGCGCTCTGCAGTCGGAAGTCGGCGCCGCAGTCGATGATCACCGTCTGCTCGGGCAACTGCGTGGCGATCTCCGCCGAGTTGCCGTGCGGCAGTCCGAGGAACACCACGTCGTGCCCGGCGAGCCGGTCGATGGTGGTGGGCTCGAGGACACGGCCGGCGAGCGGCAGCAGGTGCGGGTGGAACTCGCCGAGCGTCGCGCCGGCGTTGCCGCCCGCGGTGAGCGCGCCGATCGTCAGGGATCCGTCGAGGTAGGCGGGGTGACCGAGCAGCAGGCGCAGGATCTCGCCGCCCGCATAGCCGCTCGCCCCCGCGATGGCGACCCGGATCGGCGTCGACGCCGAGTCAGAAGCTGCAGAAGTGACCATACGATTGATTATGCATCATCATGCAAGCCCATTCATAGTCGCGTGCGTCCAAGTCCGGCCTCGGAGCCGTCCTCGCCGTTACGGTGGACACGAACGGCGTTCCCCAGTGCTCGAGTGTCCCAGCGCCGCCGCTGCCGAGAAAGGAGGAATCTCCGTTGACCACGAACCCGAACGACTGGAATGCGAGCATCATTGCCGAATTCCGCGCCAACGAGGGACGAGTGGGCGGACAGTTCGAAGGCGCTCCGCTGGTGTTGGTGCATCACCAAGGCCGCAAGTCCGGACGAGCCATGGTGAGTCCGATGATGTACCTGGCGGACGAGGACGATCCGGACAGGATCTACGTCTTCGCCTCGAAGGCAGGCGCACCCACCAATCCCGACTGGTACTACAACCTCCTCGCCGCCGGAGTGGCAGAGGTCGAGCGCGGCACCGAGAGATTTTCGGTATCCGTCAGCGAGGTCGTGGGCGACGACCGCGACCGAATCTTCAACGAACAGGCCGGCCGCTATCCGGGATTCGCCGGTTACGCGGAGCAGACGGTCGGGGTCCGCACCATCCCCGTCGTGGCGCTGACCCGCACACGAGGCTGACGAGCCGACGGGACACCCCGACCCGAGGGGAGCGGAGGATCACCCCGCCCGACCGCGTCACCGCATCCGTCCGCGGCTACAGCACCGAGTCTCGCAGCACGTGCTTGGTCAGCTTGCCGGAGGGATTCCTCGGCAGCGTGTCCACCAGCACCAGTTCCCGCGGGATCTTGTAGCGGGCCAGCTTGTCGGCCAGGTACGAGCGCAGCTCGTCGAGTTCGAGGTGCGCGTCCGGGGTGGTCGCGATCACCGCGACGACCGTCTCGCCCCACTCGGGGTGCGGACGGCCGATCACCGCGACGTCGAGCACGTCCGCGCGCGGCCGGATCGCCTCCTCGACCTCCTGCGAGTAGACGTTCTCGCCGCCGGTGATGATGACGTCCTTGGTGCGGTCGACGATGTAGATGTAGCCGTCCTCGTCGAGTCGCGCCACGTCGCCGCTGCGGTACCAGCGCCCCTCGAACACCTCGTCCGTCGCCTCGTCGTTGTCGAGGTAGCCGATCATCCGGGTGTCGCCGGCGAGCCAGATCTCGCCGGTCTCCCCCGGTCCCGCGTCGACGCCGTCGGGGCGCACGACCCGCAGGTCGACACCCGGCATGCCGCCGCGCCCGATCGACCCGGCCTTGGCGATCTGCTCGTGCGGGTAGAGCGCGGTACCGGTCGGACCCATCTCGCTCATGCCGTACACCTGGTAGAAGTCCTCGGACCGGTACGCCTGCTGCAGCTGCCGCGCGACCTCGGCACCGATCGGGGCGCCGCCGTAGGTCCAGCGTCGCATCGTCGAGAAGTCGTACGCGGACAGGTCGACGCCGGCGGCCCGCGCGGCCTGCAGCGGCGCCAGGTACGCGATCGGGGCGCCGAAGAACGCGGTGACCTTCTCGGCTCCGATTATCTCGAGGAACGGCAGCGGGGCGTACTCGCGCATCAGCACGATCGTCCCGCCGAGGAACATCGTGGTGACGAACCAGACGTTGAGTGGGGCCGCATGCCAGATCGGCATCGCGATCAGCACCCGCTCGTCGCGGTCGAGCCCGAGGGTGGTCGCGATGTAGGGCGCGACCGTCGAGATCGAGCGATGGGTGTGCAGGCAGCCCTTCGGCGCACTGGTGGTCCCCGACGTGTAGAGCACCTGGGCGATCTCGGTCTCGTCGACATCGATCCCGTCCCACTCGTCGGCGACGTCGACGAGTGCATCGAAGTCCCGGTCGGCATGCCCGGCTGCGTCGGCACCGAGCTCGGTGAGAAGCCAGTCCACCTGTGGCGCACCGGCTTCCGCGTTCGATCGAAGGTCCGCGGACACCACACCGACGGTCGCGCCGCAGTGCCCGAGGGTGTACCCGACCTCGGGCGGCGCCAACTTGTGGTTGACCGGCACCAACGCGGCACCGGCCCGCCAGGCACCGAAGGCGGCGATCGCGAATCCCGGACTGTTGTAGGTCATCACGGCCACCCGGTCGCCGCGCCCGACCCCTCGACTGCGCAGCACCTCGGCGGCGCGTTTCGACGCGGCGAGGAGTTCGGCGTAGGTGATCCGCTGATCCCCGTAGACCAGAGCGTCCTTGTCGGGAAACTTGCGCGCCGTGCTCTCGAGCATCGTGGTCAGGTTCATGGATGTGGCTCCTCGGATGGGGCGTTGCCGCCGCCCGTGATTCGTTCTACAGTTACCAAGGATTGAATCATGATTCATAGTTTCCGGAAAGGGTGCCCGCGTCATGGCCTACCGAGCGACGGAGAAAACCCGGGCCGCGCAGGCCCAGCGTCGGGCCGCTCTGCTCGACGAGGCCACCGCGCTCGTCGCGAAGGGCGGGTTCGCCGCGGCGACGGTCAAGGCGATCGCGGAAAGGTGCGAGGTCAGCGTCGGTTCGGTCTACTCGTACTTCGACGGCAGCGGCGAACTGCTCGCAGCCGTGTTCCGCGTCGGTGCCGACCAGGAACTCGCGGCGGTGCGCGACGCGGTCGATGCCGCCGCCGGACCGGTGGACCGCCTGCGCGCGCTGGTCGAGACGTTCGCGCTGCGCGCCATCAAGGGCCGCCAACTCGCGTGGTCCCTGCTGTTCGAGCCGGTCGACCCGCGCATCGATGCCGAACGCCTCGACTACCGCGCCGCCTACCACGCCCTGACCACCGAGATCCTGCGCGAGGGCATGTCCACCGGAGTCTTCCCCCAGCAACATCTCGAGGTCACCGCGGCCGCACTGATCGGCGCCATCAGCGAGTCGCTGACCGGCCGGCTGTCCCCCGCCCACGCCGTCGCGACGACCGACTCGGACGACGCCCGGACGGTCGAGGCCATCCTCCGGTTCTGCCTGCACGGCGTCGGCTACGAGCCGACCGTCCCCGGCCGCCCCACTACCGAAGCAACACCGATCGAAGGAACACGCTCATGACGACCATCGCCCCGTCCGGATTCCGCACCCACGAGGTGTTCAACCAGGCGCCGCCGCGCGTGGACGTCAACGAGTACACCTCGAACATTCCGCTGGTCGAGGGCGTGGCACACTACGACGCCGACTGGGCGCAGCCAGAGCTGACCGAGGTCGGCGCACTGGTTGGCACCGAGTCGTTCCAGCACGACGCCGAACTGGCGAACACGATCACCCCCGAGTTCCACTCGCACGACAAGTGGGGCAACCGGATCGACGAGGTGGAGTTCCACCCCGCGTACCACCGGATCATCGGCGCCGCCGTCGAGCACGGCGCGCACACGTCCGCGTGGGCCGACCCCAAGCCGGGAGCGAACGTCGCCCGCGCGGCGTCGTTCATGATGTTCGCCCAGATCGAGCCCGGCCACTCCTGCCCGATCTCGATGACCCACTCGGTCGTCCCCGCCCTCGCCGAGTTCTCCCCCGAACTGTCCGAGTTGTGGCTGCCCCGGCTGTACTCCCGCGGATACGACGGCCGGCTCGCGGCGCCGGGCGAGAAGCCGGGCGTGCTGTTCGGCATGGCGATGACCGAGAAGCAGGGCGGCTCGGACGTGCGAGCGAACACCACCCGCGCCGTGCAGAACTCGGACGGCACCTGGTCGCTGACCGGGCACAAGTGGTTCTGCTCGGCGCCGATGTCGGACGGCTTCCTGATCCTCGCGCAGACCGGGCCGGGAGCGGAGCCTGCGGAGCGACTCAGCGGCGCCAGCCTGTCCTGCTTCCTGGTTCCGCGGGTGCTCGAGGACGGGACGCGCAACGTCTTCCGGATCCAGCGACTCAAGGACAAGCTCGGCAACAAGTCCAACGCCTCGTCCGAGATCGAGCTCGACGGCACGATCGGCCACCTGGTCGGCGAGCCGGGCCGCGGCGTCCGCACCATCATCGAAATGGTCTCGCGCACCCGGCTGGACTGCGTCTACGGCTCGACCGCCGGTATGCGACAGTCCGTCGCGGAAGCGCTCTGGCACACCCGGAACCGGGCCGCGTTCGGCGCGACGCTGATCGACCAGCCCGCGATGACCGCGGTGGCCGCGGACCTCGCGCTCGAGTCGGAGGCTGCCACCGCGACCGCGCTGCGACTGGCGCGTGCCCACGACGAGGACGCCGACGACACCGAGAAGGCGTTCCGTCGCCTCGCGACCGCGGTCGCGAAGTACTGGATCTGCAAGCGCGGACCGCACCACGCGTACGAGGCGCTCGAATGCCTCGGCGGTAACGGCTACACCGAGGCGTTCCCCGTCGCTCGCCGGTACCGGGAGCAGCCGGTGATGGCCGTGTGGGAGGGCTCGGGGAACGTGATCGCCCTGGACGTGCTGCGTGCGATGACGCGGGAGCCGGAGTCGGTCGCGGCGTTCGACGCCGAACTCACCAAGGCTCGCGGCGCATCGGCGCTGTTCGACGCGCACCAGGACCGCATGCGTGCCTCGCTCGCCGAGCTTGCGACGCTCGACCCGGCGCAGGCTCAGTTCCGGGCCCGCGCGGTCGCGGCGTCGATGGCGCTCGGCCTGCAGGGCTCACTCCTGCTGCGCACCGCGCCGACCGCGGTCGCCGAGGCGTTCCTGGCCGCTCGCCTGGGCGAGGACCGCGACCTCGAGTACGGCTCGCTGCCCGCGGGCACCGACTTCGCGGCCATCCTCGACCGCCACTGATCACCGCCACCGTTCCCGAATGGCCCATTCGGTCGGTTGGGCCGACCGAATGGGCCATTCGGGAAGGCGCCGAGGTGGGTCAGCCGGCGTCGTCCGCTCGGTGCTGGCCACCGGTCGGCTCGAGAACATTTCGCGGCTTGCGTTGCCCGAAGTTGTCGTTGATGGAGACGATGAACATCATCAGCACGCCTATCGTCACCACCACGATCGCGACGCACACCACCACGTAACCGAACACGACACCGATCTCCGACCACACCACGGCATTGCCTCCTGGTTGGTTCGAGCTCCAGTTGGGTTGGTAGGCAACGCTACGCCTGCAAGACCTGGTTGACAGCCCGTCTCGGGCGCGGGCCTCGTTGACAGCGCTTCCGACGTGCGCCTAGCGTCGGACGCACGCAGCCGTCACGCCCACCGTCGAGGGGGTCGTCGCCCATGCTTCGCTGGAATCGCCGTCAGGCAGCAGTCGCGTGTCTCGCCGGTGCGGCGCTCGTCGTGGCCGGGTGTTCGAGTTCCTCGCCCCCGTCCTCCGAGTCGGCCTCCCCGCCGCCGACGGGTGCGACGCTGCCCGGACCCGCCTCGATCGCCCTCTCGGAGATGCCCTCCGGCAACGCGACGCTGACCTGGGACTCGAACACCTCGCTGGTCACCGTGCAGGTCCAGGCCCACGGCTTCACTCCCGGCAGCAGTCACGCGATGCACATCCATCCGGGTACCTGCGCGGACCAGAGCGGGCCGCCGTCCATCCCGTTCCCCGACCTCACGGCGGGCGCGGGCGGCAACGTCCTGCAGACGGCGGTCAGCGGGAAGGTTCCCGCCGGCATCCCCCCGCATTCGTACCTGAACATCCACCTGGCGCCGAACGCGCAACTCGGCTCGCCGACCGACGTCAGCTTCACCCCGATCGCCTGCGCCGACATTCCCTCGGGAACCCCCGCGGCCGGTCCGGTCGTCGTGCACCTGCAAGTGCCCCCGCAACACGGGAACTCCCCCAACGGCACCGCGAACATCGGCTACGACGCGGCGACGCACACCGTCCACGCGGAGGTCCGAGCCAGCGGTCTACCGCCGAACAGCGCCCACGCCGCGCACATCCACGCCGGCAGCTGCGACGCCCAGGGTCCGGTGGTCTACTCGCTGCCCGACCTGCAGTCCGACGACATGGGCAACGCGACCTCGACCACCACGATCGACGACGTGCAGTCCGCGCCGCCGGCCGCCGGCTGGTACGTCAACGTGCACATGGGCTCGTCGAGTCAGATCATGGGCAACGACAACTCCCCCACCCTGCTGTTCGCACCAATCCTGTGCGGCGACGTCCGGGCAGGTGGCTGACGGACCGAAACCGCTAGCGGCCCATCGACTTCCGGATCTCGTCGAGCTTGCGCCGGGCCGCCTCCTGGCGGTCCTCCCACTGCTCCTCCAGCGTCCGGCCGGCCGCGGAGTCCGCGTCGAGTTCGGCGGCGCCGGTGGCGGTGCCCGCCCGCTTCTCGATCTTGTCGCGTACCGACTCGAACGTCGGCACGCCGGACTCGGTGTAGTCGGGCGGTGGGACGGCGACCCCACCGGACGCAGCGCCGGTCGGGGCGGGTGGTTCGGGTACGACGGTCGCGTCGATCACATGCTCGTCGGGATCGGGCTGTTGCGACGGATCGGGCTGTTGCGACGGATCGGGCTGTTGCGACGGTACGGACTGTGGGCTGTCGGTCATCGCGCGTCACTCCTTCGGGCCGGTGACCCCAGGCTACGTCGCGGCGGCCGTCCACCCCACAGCGACGAGTTCCCCGATGTCACACTGATGCCCACGTGGGGAACCAATGTGACATCGGGGAACCGTCGAGAGAGGGATCAGCCGCGCAGCTGTGCTCCGACCGCCGCGGACGCAGCGGCGACCGCTGCGTCGCGGGCGGCGCTGGCCTCGTCCTCGGTGAGGGTGCGGTCGCCGGCCCGGAAGCGCAGCGCGAACGCCAGCGACTTGCGCCCCGCACCGACCTGCTCACCCTCGAAGACGTCGAACAGTCGGATGTCCTCGAGCAGCTCGCCGCCGCCGGCGCGCAACGCCGACTCGACGGCAGCCGCGGGCACCGTCGCCTCGACCACGACGGCCACGTCCTGCAGCACCGCCGGGAACGGCGAGACCCGCGGCGCGGGCAGCGACTCGGCGACCGGCAGGCCCGACAGGTCGAGTTCCAGCGCGCAGGTCCGCGGCGGCAGACCGGCGCGTTCGAGCACCGCCGGATGCAACTCGCCCGCATGCCCGACCACGACGCCGTCGACGAGCAGCTCGGCACACCGGCCCGGGTGCCACGGCAGGTACTGCGCCGCGCGACGCTCGAGCACCACCCCGGCGGCCGCCGCGACGGTCTGCGCGGCCGCGAAGGCATCGGTGGCGTCAGCGGCGCGACCGCCACCCCAGGGACCGCTCGGCTCGCGCTGACCGGTCAGCACCGCACCGACGTGCACCGGCTGCGCCGGCAGCGACCGCAGCAGGTCGTCGATCTGCTCGTCGGTGGGCCGACGGTCCACCGGAAGCGCCTGCACCGGCTTGGTGTCCGGGCCGGGCTGCACGACCTGCGCGATGCCGAACAGCGCGAGGTCACGCTGGCCGCGGGAGGTGTTGCGGGACAAGATCTCCAACAGTCCCGGCAGCAGCGTGGTGGCCAGTTCCGGACGGTCCGACTCGAGCGGGTTGAGCACCTTGCTGGTGTTGCGGCGCGGGTCGTCGGCCGCGAGCCCCCAGGAGTCGAACACCCCCGCAGGCAGGAACACCGTGGGCAGCACCTCGACGTAGCCGTCGAACGCGAGCGCCTTGCCCACTGCGCGGCGGCGGCGCTGCTGCGGGGTCAGGCCACGGCCGGCGGGGGCTGCGGGCAGCACGGACGGAATCTGCTCGAGTCCCTCCAAACGCAGCACCTCCTCGACCAGGTCGGCGGGCTGCGTCAGGTCGGGCCGCCAGGTCGGCGGCGAGACGACGAGCTGGCCGTGGCCGGTGTCGCTGACGGCCACGTCGACGCCGCACCCGATCTGGGTGAGCCGCCGGGCCGCTGCGCCGTTGGGGTAACTGACGCCCGCGACCCGGTCCGGAAGGTCGATGTCCATCCGGACATCGTCCGCCGCCGCGACCGACCCGAGGTCGGTCAGCACGGGTTCGACGGTGCCACCGGTGATCTCGGCGAGCAGTCCCGCGGCACGGTCGAGTGCGGCAGCGGGCAGCGCCGGGTCCACGACGCGCTCGTAGCGCTTGCTCGCCTCGCTGATCAGCTTGTGGCGTCGCGAGGTCCGGAACACCGCGAGCGGGTTCCAGATCGCGGCCTCGAGCAGGACGTCGGTGGTGTCGGAGCCGACCTCGGTGCTGGCCCCGCCCATCACGCCGGCGAGGGAGATGACGCCGGAGTCGTCGCAGATCACCACGTCCTCGGCGTCGAGTGTGCGCTCGACGTCGTCGAGGGTGGTCAGCTTCTCGCCCGCGCTCGCGCGGCGCACCACCAAGCCACCGCTGACCTTGGCCGCGTCGAACGCGTGCAGCGGCTGGCCGAGCTCGAGCATGACGTAGTTGGTGACGTCGACGGCCGGCGAGATCGGCCGCACCCCGGAGAGCAGCAGGCGTCGCTGCATCCACCAGGGCGTCACCGCCGACGGGTTCACGCCGGTGACGCGGCGCAGCGCGAAACGCGGGCAGCCGGACTCGGGCTGCACCTGCAACGGCCAGGCCTCACCGTTCGCTCCGTGCGCGGGCAGGACCGCCGGGTCGGCGAACTCGAGGTCGAATCCGCAGGCCAGCTCGCGGGTGAGGCCGCGCACCGAGAAGCAGTAGCCGCGGTCGGGGGTGATGTTCAGCTCGATGATGGTGTCCCCGAGGCCCAGCAGCTCGTTCGCGTCGGTGCCGGGCTCCGCGGTGCCCGGCTCGAGCACCAGGATGCCGGAGTGGTCCTTGCCGATGCCCAGTTCGGCGACCGAGCAGATCATGCCGTCGGACACCTGGCCGTAGGTCTTGCGCGCGGCGATCTTGAAGTCGCCGGGCAGCACCGCGCCGGGTAGCGCCGCGACGACCAGGTCACCCTCGGCGAAGTTGCGTGCGCCGCACACGATCCCGCGGGGCTCGTCCTCCCCCACGTCGACCTGGCACATGCGGATCGGCTTCTTGAACTCGGTGAGCTCGGTGATCGACACGACCCTGCCGACCACCAGGGGTCCCGGCACGGTGTGCAGGACGTCGACCTCTTCGACCTCGAGGCCGACCCTGACGAAGCCCGCGTCCAACTCCTCGGCGCTCACCTGCCATTCCGGGGTCGCCCGCTGCAGGATCTCGGTCAGCCACGATTGCGCTACTCGCACGTCTTCTCAGCTCTCTCGCTCTGAATGTTCTGCCTGTGACCTACGCCTGCACACCGAAGGGCAACGTGAACCGCACGTCGCCCTCGACGATGTCGCGCATGTCGGGGATGCCGTTGCGGAACTGCAGGGTCCGCTCGAGACCCATGCCGAACGCGAACCCGGTGTACTCGTCCGGGTCGATTCCGCTGGCACGCAACACGTTCGGGTTGACCATGCCGCAACCGCCCCACTCGACCCAGCCCGCGCCACCCTTCTTGCCGGGGAACCACACGTCCACCTCGGCGGACGGCTCGGTGAACGGGAAGTAGTTGGGGCGCATCCGGGTCCGGGTGTCGGGGCCGAACAGCGCGCGCGCGAAAGCGTCGAGGGTGCCACGCAGGTTCGCCATCGTCAGGCCCTTGTCCACGGCGAGGCCCTCGATCTGGGAGAACACCGGAGTGTGGGTGGAGTCGAGTTCGTCGGTCCGGAAGGTGCGCCCCGGGCACACCACGTAGATCGGGACCTCACGGGAGAGCATCGTGCGCACCTGCACTGGGGAGGTGTGCGTGCGCAGCACCTGCCGCGAACCCTCCGGCGCGATGTGGAAGGTGTCCTGCATCGTCCTCGCGGGATGGTCGGGCAGGAAGTTGAGCGCGTCGAAGTTGAAGTGTTCGGTCTCGACCTCGGGCCCCTCGGCCACCTCCCAGCCCATCGCGACGAACACGTCGCTGACCTGCTCGGAGATGATCGTGATCGGGTGCCGCGCCCCCGACGGACGCCGGCCTGCAGGCAGCGTCACATCGATGGACTCGGCGACGAGCACCTCGGCATCCCGCTCGGCCAACAGCACCTCACGTCGGGCGTCGAACGCGGTCGTGGCCCGGGTGCGGGCGGCGTTCACCCGCTTGCCGGCGTCGGCCTTCTCCTTGCCCGGCAGCGAACCGAGCGCACGCCGAACCAACGAGAGCGGGGCCTTGTCGCCGAGGTGGTCGGTCTTCGCCTTCGCGAGCGCGTCCAGGTCCGTGGCGGCGGCGAACGCCTGCTCAGCAGCCGCGGCCACAGCTGCGAGGGCCACCTCGGAGAGTGCCCCATCGTTCTGTGTCGCGGCGTCGATGGTCGCTGAACTGTCGCCCTCGTTCTTAGCCACGGCTTGTGAAACTCCTCGTCGGTGATCGGGTGTCGCGGGTTCGCAACGAATTCTAGGTTGTCGGCCCCGGGCGTCGATGCTGCACCCGCGAGCTGGAGTACAGACAGATCGCCGCCGCGGTGGCCAGGTTCAGGCTCTCCGCGCGGCCGTGGATGGGAATGCGCACCCGGTGGTCGGCTCGCCGTGCGATCGCCGGGTCCAGTCCGTGCGCCTCGTTGCCGAACAGCCAGGCGGTCGGGCGGGCCAGCAACTCGTCCGCGTCGTCGAGGTCGACCTCGCCGTCCGCGGCGGTCGCCAGCACCTGCACGCCGGCCGCGGCGATGGCCGCGAGCACCAGGTCCACGTTCCGTTCGCGCGCGATCGGGAGGTGGAACAGGCTGCCCGCGGACGCGCGGACGCACTTGCCGTTGTGCGGGTCGACGCTGTCGCCCGCCAGGATCGCCGCGTCCGCACCGACCGCGTCCGCGACCCGGATCACCGTGCCGGCGTTGCCTGGCTCGGACACCGCCACGGGAACCGCGAGCAGGGACGGCGAGTCGCCGAGCGCCGCCTCGAGCGGGACGTCGAGCAGCCCGCAGACCGCGACCAGTCCGGGCGGGGTGACCGTGTCGCCGAGCGCCTTGGCCGCCCGTTCGGTGATCGGCGAGACGCGCACGCCCGACGAGACCGCACTGTCGACGAGGTCCTGGTGCCGCAGGGCTGCATCCTCCGTGACGAAGAGCTCGTCGACACGGCCGGTCGCGAGCGCTTCGGTCACCGAGTTCGCACCCTCGGCCAGGAACTTGCCGGTCTTCCGGCGCTCGGCGCCGCGCAGCAGCTTGACAGCAGAAACGACCCGTGGCGTCCGCTCGGTGAACGGGTCCACGGGTCGTTCCTGGAACAACTTGCTCAGGCCGCGTCCCCGGCAGGAGCGTTCACGTCGGCCGGCAACGCGGCCTTCGCGACGGCGACCAGGCCGGCGAACGCCTCGGCGTCGGAGACAGCGAGCTCGGCGAGGATCTTGCGGTCGACCTCGACGCCCGCCAGGTTCAGGCCCTGGATGAAGCGGTTGTAGGTCATGTCGTTCGCGCGCGCTGCGGCGTTGATACGCGAGATCCACAGCTTGCGGAAGTCACCCTTGCGCGCACGGCGGTCGCGGTAGGCGTAGGTCAGCGAGTGGAGCTGCTGCTCCTTGGCCTTGCGGTACAGCCGCGAGCGCTGCCCGCGGTAGCCGCTGGACGCCTCGAGGATAGAACGGCGCTTCTTCTGGGCGTTGACCGCCCTTTTTACGCGTGCCACTGGGAAATCCTGTCGATCTCGGGGTGCGAGCGGCACCCCTGGTTGGTCAAATAGTGCAGGTCAACGAATCAGATGCCGAGCAGGCGCTTGATGCGGGGGACGTCCGACTTGGCGACAACGGCAACGCCGTCGAGGCGGCGGGTGACCTTCGTGGCCTTGTGCTCGAGCAGGTGGCGACGGCCGGCCTTCTGGCGCAGGATCTTCCCGCTGCCGGACACCTTGAATCGCTTCGCGGTGCCGCTGTGCGTCTTCATCTTGGGCATGGAGTCCTCAGTTCTGTGTTTCTTCGGTACTGCGTTCGGTCGAAATGGTCTGACTAGCTGGTCGGCGCCTGGGGCGCGTCACCCTCGGCCGGAGCCGGGGCGGCGGGCGCCTCGGGGGCGGGAGCCGAGGCCGGCCGCGGAACCACCGGCACCGGCGCCTGCGCGCTCTCCTGCGCCTTGACGCGGGTCTTCGCACCCTTGTGGGGGGCGAGCACCATCGTCATGTTGCGGCCGTCCTGCTTCGCCGAGGTCTCGATGAAGCCCAGATCGGCGACATCGGCGCCGAGGCGCTGCAGCAGACGGAAGCCCAGCTCGGGGCGGGACTGCTCGCGTCCACGGAACATGATCGTGACCTTGACCTTGGACCCGGCTTCGAGGAAGCGAACTACGTTGCGCTTCTTGGTCTCGTAGTCGTGGTCGTCGATCTTCGGCCGGAGCTTCTGCTCCTTGATGACGGTCAACTGCTGGTTCTTGCGCGATTCGCGCGCCTTCTGCGCGGCCTCGTACTTGAACTTGCCGTAGTCCATGATCTTGCACACCGGCGGACGGGCGTCGGGCGCCACCTCGACCAGGTCGAGATCGGCCTCGAGGGCCAAGCGGAGTGCATCTTCAACACGCACGATCCCCACCTGCTCACCACCAGGTCCGACAAGTCGGACCTCGGGTACGCGAATGCGGTCGTTGATGCGGGTCTCAGTGCTGATGGGGCCTCCTAGGTTGAGCGGCGTGGTCTTCGTGACCGCCGGCAGCCCGTCTGCCCGTACCCCAACAAAAGAACCCCGCCGGTGAGTCACCATGCGGGGTCCGATGTCGACCGATCCGATGCATGCCGCGACCGTGTCCCGAGAAACGAACTCTCGAGAGGACGGGCCACAACCAGCATCCCCCTCCATCGGAGGGAGCCGGGCCAGCCGCGCGAACGCGACGTCGAACCCGGCGACCGGAACCGTTGACCAGCGAATATACTGCGCCGAACAGCGGTGGGAGTCGGACTCCACTTGCTGCCCCCGACGTCGTCAGGGGCGGTCGTCTGTGAAAGTCTAGCAGCCATGACAGAGGAACCACACACGGGTGACGTTCGCGAGCTGGCCGAGGTTCCGGCGGTCGAGGTCATCAGTCGCGCAGCGGTGATGCTGATGAGCTCCGCCGCCGAGAAGCTCGGACTGTCCGATCCCAACCCCGAAGAGAGTGCGCACCTCGACCTCGACGAGGCCCGCCGGGTGATCACCGCCCTCGCCGGTCTCGTCACCGCATCGGTCGAGTACCTGGGCCCGCACGCCGGACCGATCCGCGAGGGACTGCAGGCGCTGCAGCGCGCGTTCCGGGAGGCCTCCTCCTACCCGGACGAGCCGGGCAAGGGCCCGGGCGAGAAGTACACCGGCCCCGTCCACTGACCCGGACCGACACACCGGCCGGGCGGCGGTCACCGGCCCCGCGGCCACGAGGGCAACACCGCCCTGATCGGGTTCTCGCCGCGCGCCGCGGCACTGACGATGTACCTGAGCCTGGACTTCGAGGGAGCACGCCGACTCCCTGGCGCGCCTGGGCAGACACCGACTCGGACATGTGACTCAGGTCACCCGCTCTCGCGGAAATAGGCGTGCGAATACTGGACGTCCAACCTGACCGCTCGTGTACAAAGGACCGCGGATGCAGTGATTGGCACCACACCGTGATCGAAACCCGGGGTGCAGCACGGGAATCGACACGGGGGAAGTCACTGCGATCGGGGGATCTTTCGTCCTGCCGCCGTCGGACACTCGCATGCCAGCGAGGGCGTGGCAACAGCTCGATTCCGTCTTCCGGCCATCGGCGCGCCTCGGCGCTCCGGCTTGCCACGTACATCAACTACCAAGGAGACAAACATGCCCGCTCCCGGCGATATCAACAGCCTGTTCGCGTCGCTCGCCAACATCATCAACTCGATGCTCGGCAGCGGCTCTTCCTCCGTCCCGGGCGCCGGCACCGGCACCGGAACGGGCACCAAGACCACCGTCTGATCATGGACAAGTGATGGCCGGGATCGCGACAGCGATCCCGGCCATCACTGCATTCACACCAGGTCAGACCGTCGCAGCGGCCTTCCGCGGGGCACGCTTGCGCTTCGGTGCGGGCTTCTCGCCCGAACCGTTGGCTCCCGTGGCCGTCGCGGCGGCCAGAACCTCCTTCAGGAACCGTCCCGTGTAGCTCGCCGGTGCCGCGGCGATGTCCTCGGGAGTGCCGTCGGCCACCACGGTGCCACCCCCGGAACCGCCCTCGGGACCCATGTCGACCACCCAGTCCGACGTCTTGATCACGTCCAGGTTGTGCTCGATGACGATGACCGTGTTGCCCTTCTCGACGAGACCGTTCACCACGCCGAGCAGCTTGCGGATGTCCTCGAAGTGCAGGCCGGTGGTCGGCTCGTCCAGCACGTAGACCGTGCGACCGGTGGAGCGCTTCTGCAGTTCCGCGGCCAACTTGACCCGCTGCGCCTCGCCGCCCGACAGCGTCGGCGCCGGCTGGCCGAGTCGGACGTACCCGAGACCGACCTCGACGAGGGTCTTCAGGTACCGGTGAATCGAGGTGATCGCCTCGAAGAACTCCGCGGCCTCCTCGATCGACATGTCGAGCACCTCGGCGATGGTCTTGCCCTTGTAGTGCACCTCGAGGGTTTCCCGGTTGTACCGAGCGCCGTGGCAGACCTCGCACGGCACGTAGACGTCGGGCAGGAAGTTCATCTCGATCTTGAGCGTGCCGTCGCCGGAGCAGGCCTCGCAGCGACCGCCCTTGACGTTGAAGGAGAACCGGCCCGGCTGGTAGCCGCGGACCTTCGCCTCGGTGGTCGAGGCGAACAGCGTGCGGATCTTGTCGAAGACGCCGGTGTATGTCGCGGCGTTCGACCGCGGGGTGCGACCGATCGGTGACTGGTCCACCTGGACCAGCTTGTCCAACTGGTCGAGTCCGTTGACCCGTGTGTGCCTGCCGGGCACCTGCCGAGCACCGTTGAGCTTGTTCGCCATCACCGTCGCCAGGATGTCGTTGACGAGCGTCGACTTGCCGGACCCGGAGACACCTGTCACCGACGTGAGCACGCCGAGGGGGAAGCTCACGTCGATGTCCTTGAGGTTGTGCTCCTTCGCACCGACGACCGTGACCTGACGCTTCTTGTCCACCGGGCGGCGGATCGCGGGCACCGGAATGCTCGACCGTCCGGAAAGGTAAGCGCCGGTGAGGGATTCCTCGCACGTCAGCAGTTCCTGGTACGGACCGCTGTGCACGACCTTGCCGCCGTGCTCGCCGGCCAGCGGACCGATGTCGACCACCCAGTCGGAGGTACGGATGGTGTCCTCGTCGTGTTCGACCACGATCAACGTATTGCCGAGGTCACGCAGTCGGGTGAGGGTCTCGATCAGGCGCCGGTTGTCGCGCTGGTGCAATCCGATCGACGGCTCGTCCAGGACGTAGAGCACCCCGACGAGTCCGGAGCCGATCTGGGTGGCCAACCGGATGCGCTGCGCCTCCCCGCCGGACAGGGTTCCTGCCGCACGGGCCAGCGACAGGTACTCCAGACCGACGTCGAGCAGGAAGCCGAGCCGTGCCTGGACCTCCTTGAGTACCTGGCCGGCGATGGCCTCCTCACGAGCACCGAGGGTGAGGCTGTTCAGGAAGTCCGCGCACTCCGAGATCGACAGGTCGGCGACGTCGGCGATCGACTTCTTGCCGTACTCACCCGCCGCGATGGTGACCGAGAGGATCTCGGGCCGCAGCCGGGCGCCGTCGCATGCGGGGCAGGGCACGTCGCGCATGTACCCGTCGTAGCGTTCCTTCATCTGCTCGGACTCGGTCTGTTCGAGCCTGCGATGCAGGAAGGGCATCACGCCCTCGAACTCGGCGTAGTACGAGCGGGTGCGCCCGTACCGGTTCTTGTACTTGACATGAACCTGATGCTCGCTGCCCTCGAGGACCGCCTTGCGGGCCTTGGCGGGCAGCTTGTTCCACGGCGTCGCGATGTCGAAGCCCATCGCGTCGGCGAGGCCGGACAGCAGTCGACCGAAGTACTCCGAGGTCTGCCCCATGGACCACGGGGCGATCGCGCCCTCCTCGAGGCTCAGTTCCGGGTCCGGGACCACCAGGTCCGGGTCGACCTCCTTGCGGATGCCGAGTCCGGTGCACTCCGGGCAGGCGCCGTACGGGGAGTTGAAGGAGAACGAGCGCGGCTCGAGGTCGTCGATCGCCAGCGCGTGCCCGTTCGGGCAGGCCAGCGACTCGGAGAACCGCCGCTCGCGGTCGGAGGCGTTCTCCTCGCGGTCCACGAAGTCGAGTACCACGATGCCGTCCGCCAGCCGCAGCGCAGTCTCCACCGAATCGGTGAGCCGCTGCTTCGAACTCGCCTTCACCGTGAGGCGGTCGACCACGACCTCGATGTCGTGCTTCTCCTGCTTCTTGAGCTTCGGCGGGTCGGTGAGTTGGTGCACCACCCCGTCCACGCGCACACGGGCATAGCCCTGCGTGTTCAGCTGCTCGAACAGGTCGACGAACTCGCCCTTACGGGTGCGGACCACCGGGGCGAGCACCTGGAAGCGGGTGCCCTCCTCCATCGCGAGGACCTGGTCGACGATCTGCTGCGGACTCTGCTTGGCGATCTGCTCGCCACAGACCGGGCAGTGCGGTGTTCCGGCGCGCGCGTACAGCAGGCGCAGGTAGTCGTACACCTCGGTGATGGTGCCGACGGTCGAGCGGGGGTTTCGGTTGGTCGACTTCTGGTCGATCGACACCGCCGGCGAGAGCCCCTCGATGAAGTCGACGTCGGGCTTGTCCATCTGTCCGAGGAACTGCCGGGCGTAGGCCGACAGTGACTCGACGTAGCGCCGCTGCCCCTCCGCGAAGATGGTGTCGAACGCGAGCGACGACTTGCCGGATCCCGACAACCCGGTGAAGACGATGAGGCTGTCCCGCGGCAGGTCGATGTCGATGCCCCGAAGGTTGTGCTCACGCGCTCCTCGCACGATCAGGCGGTCCGCCACTCGATGTCCCTTCTTCCCTGGTCCGGTGCATGTGCACTGGTTGCACGCATGAGTCCGCAGCCGTTGCACATGGTAGGCCGACGCTCCGACACGCTTCGCCTCGTCCGACCCGTCACGGTCACGCTTCGGACGGTAGCGTCCCCGACATGGACGGGCAGCAGATGACAATCGACGACAACTACACCGGCGAGCTGGCTCCGGGTTCGGACCCGCAACGCCGCACCATCGCCGGTGCCACGATCACCAAGATCTCGGTCGGCCCCATGGACAACAACGCCTACCTGGTGGTGTGTTCCGCGACCGGCGACGCTCTGCTCATCGACGCCGCGAACGAGGCGGACCGGCTGGCCCGACTGATCGAGGCCGGCGCCCCGACTCTGTCCTCGATCGTCACCACACACCAGCATCCCGACCACTGGCTCGCGCTGGCCGAGGTGGTGCAACTCACCGGTGTGCCGACCGTCGCACACGCCCTCGACGCCGCCACGCTCCCGGTCACGCCCGACCGCACGGTCACGGACGGCGACCTGGTGGAGGTGGGCTCGCTCGCACTCGAGGTCATCCATCTGGCCGGTCACACCCCGGGTTCGATCGCCCTCGCCCTCACCGACCCGGCGAGCGGAACGGTGCACCTGTTCACCGGCGACTCGCTGTTCCCGGGCGGCGTCGGCAAGACCCCCGACTCGGATCATTTCGACTCCCTGTACCGGGACGTCACGACGAAGATCTTCGAGCGGTTCCCGGACGACACCGTGATCTATCCCGGGCACGGCAAGGACACCACGCTCGGCGCCGAGCGTCCGTTCCTCGCCGAGTGGCAGGAGCGCGGCTGGTAGCCGACCGCACCGCACGCCACGCGACCTTCCGCACCCACTCGGACCTGCCGGTTCTGCGGTGCCCCGATCGGACCCACTAGACTTCCTTGGCCCTTTTCCCACCCTTTCCGGCCGAGGAGATCACTTGCCCGACGAGGCACTGCAGCACGGCGAACACGACAGCGAGCAGCAGTACGTGTCCATGCTGTACGACCGACTGGATGCGTTGCGTGCCTACGCGTCCACCCGGCTCAGCAAGGCGCTCCTGCAAACCGGCGGTACCCCGCAGGCCCGCAGCGAGCGTGAGTCGTTCACGCAGATGTACACCGAGGACATCGCGAAGTACGACGCCGCCGAGAACGGCCTGTGCTTCGGCCGCATCGACCTCGATCCCGAGGTCGACGGCGACGACCCGCTCCGCTACATCGGCCGCGTCGGCATCCTGGACGAGGCCAACGACTTCGAGACCCTGCTGCTGGACTGGCGTGCCCCGCTGGCCCGGCCGTTCTACCTGGCCACGCCCGCCGCACCGGAAGGCGTCACCCGGCGCCGCCACATCCGCACCCGCAGCCGCAAGGTCACCGGCCTCGGAGACGAGTACCTGGACCTGGCCGCTGCCCGGCAGGCTGGGGCAGTGGACGGAGCGGGCGGCGTCGCCGGCGAGAGCGCGCTGCTGACCGCGCTCAACGCGGCCCGGACCGGCCAGATGAACGACATCGTCGAGACCATCCAGTCCGAGCAGGACGCCATCATCCGGTCCGAACACAAGTCGGTGATGGTGGTCCAGGGCGGCCCGGGCACCGGCAAGACCGCCGTCGCCCTGCACCGTGCGGCCTACCTGCTCTACACCTACCGCCAGCAGCTCGCGAAGGCCGGCGTGCTCATCGTCGGGCCGAACGCGACCTTCCTCGACTACATCGGCCAGGTGCTGCCCTCGCTGGGCGAGACCGGTGTGCTGCTGTCCACGATCGGCGACCTGTATCCGGGAGTGACCGCGACGCACCAGGATTCGCTCGAGACGGGCAAGGTGAAGGGGTCGCTCGACATGGTCGAGGTCCTCAAGCAGGCCGTCCGCGACCGACAGCTGGTCCCTTCCGAACCCGTGACGCTCAGCTTCGACACGTACACGGTCACACTCGACCGCAAGACCGTCACCCGGGCCCGTGGACGCGCTCGTTCGTCGCGGCGACCGCACAACCTCGCGCGACCGATCTTCGTGTCCGCGGTGATCGAGTCGCTCGCCGACCAGTACGTCGCGACCCTCGGGGCCGGCATCGACGGCGGCCCGAGCCTGTTCAGCCGCGACGACGTGGCCGACATCCGCGACGAGATGCGCTCGGACCCGGACCTGATGACGGCGGTCAACGACCTGTGGCCGCTGCTGTCGCCGCAGCAGGTGCTGGCCGACCTGCTCTCGTCCCGGTCCCGGCTCGACACCGCCGCCCGTGACCTACCCGCCGAGCAGCGCGCACTCCTGCACCGCGTCGGGGTGGCGGGTTTCAGTGCGGCGGACGCGCCCCTGCTCGACGAGCTCGCGGAACTGCTCGGGGTGGACGACGCCGCCGAACGGGAGCGGGCGACCCGTGAATGGCGCGCGCAGATTGCCGACGCGCAGGGCGCGCTCGACATCCTCACCGGCTCCGCGCCGCAGGACCTCGAGGACGAACTGGACCCCGAGATCCTGATGGCCTACGACCTGATCGACGCCAGCCAGTTGGCGCAGCGTCAGGACCTGCGGCAGCGGCTCACCGCGGCGGAGCGGGCGGCCGCGGACCGCACCTGGACCTACGGGCACGTGATCGTGGACGAGGCGCAGGAACTGTCCGCGATGGCGTGGCGAATGTTGATGCGCCGCATCCCTAATCGATGGATGACGCTGGTCGGGGACACCGCGCAGACCGGCGATCCGGCGGGCAGTTCGTCGTGGCAGACGGTGCTCGAACCGTACGTCGCACGCCGGTGGAAGCTGACCGAACTCACCGTCAACTACCGCACCCCGTCGGAGATCATGGCCGTCGCTCAGGACGTGCTGGCGCAGATCGATCCGGCGCAGTCCGTCCCCCGTTCGGTCCGCGACTCCGGCACCGCGCCCTGGGCGCGTCGGGTTCCCGAGGACGAGGTCGCGGCCGTGGTTCGGGCCAGCGTCGCCGCCGAGACGGGGCCCGGTCTGGTCGCGGTGCTCACCAGTGAGGACGGCGTGGACGAGTTCCGCGACCTGACGGCGGACTCGGTGAGCGTGCTGTCGGTTCGCGAGGCGAAGGGGCTCGAGTTCGACGTGGTCCTGATCGTGGAACCGAAACGAATCCTGGACGAGTCACCGCGCGGCATGAACGACCTCTACGTCGCGCTCACCCGGGCAACCCAGCGGCTCGGCGTGGTGCACGCCCGGGAACTTCCCGAAGTGCTCGCGAAACTCACTCCCGTGCACTAGCTTCCGAAAAAGGCCACGGCTGCGGCGGGAGTACCCGCCGCGGCCGTGGCCTTCTCGGTGACGTCAGCGAACGGTGTGCACGATCAGCACGTCGGAGGTCGACTTGCGGGCGGCGTCCGAGGGCACCGAGCCGAGCAGTCGACCGGTCAGGGTGTTCAGACCGCGGTTGCCGATCACCAGCAGGTCTGCCGAGACCTCGTCGATGAGGGTGAGCAGCGAGTCGACAGGGGCTCCGACCACCGCGCGCTCGACGATGTCCGTCGCGCCCGCTGCCTGGGCCCGCTCCCGCGCGGTCCGGAGGATCTCGAACGTCGGCGCGGAACCGGTGATCTGGTAGGCGTCTTCACGCAGGGTATCCTGCGCCGCCTCGATGTCCTTGGGGTCGGCCGGATAGTAGGCACAGGCGATGACGAGCTGCGCGCCTGCGTCGGACGCCAGCGTCGCAGCCTTGTCGACTGCCTTCAGCGACGAGTCCGAGCCATCGGTTCCAACGACGATGGTGCGGTAGGCACTCATTCATTCCTCCGGTATCTCGATCGCGCCCGCGGCGCGGTGGTGCGCGGGCCGTCCCCGATGCGCAGCGCCGATACAGCACGCTCCGACACCCGGCCGCTGCGATGACCCTAGCCGGATCGCCATCCGGTTAGTGGGAATTGCGGTACAACGCACATCCGCTGTGTCTCGCTACATTGGGTCTCATGCACCTTCGTCGGCCCCGCGGTATCACGTCGTGGATCGCCGTTGCCGCGGCGGTGATTCTCCTCGCGACGCTGGCCGTGGTGACGACCTCGAACCTTCGCAGCCCTCCCGCGGTGAGCGCGACCGACGTGCTGGTCACCCTGCCGGCCGGTCCGGGGCGTGCCGACGAGGTCAAAATCGATGCCCGGCTGTACCTTCCGGAGCACACACCCGCTCCCGCGGTACTGCTGGCGCACGGATTCGGCGGCAGCAAGGACTCGCTGTCCGACCAGGCCCGCGATCTCGCCGAGTCCGGGTTCGTCGTACTCACCTACAGCGCCCGCGGATTCGGCCGCAGCACCGGTCAGATCTCACTCGACGATCCCGATCGCGAGGTCGCGGATGCGCGCGGGCTCGTCGACTGGCTGGCCGCCAGAACGGACGTCCAGCAGGACGGTCCCGGGGACCCGCGGGTCGGGGTCGCGGGCGGAAGCTACGGCGGCGCACTGGCACTGATGCTCGCGGGCACCGACCCCCGGATCGACGCGGTCGCCGCCTCGATCACCTGGAACGATCTCGGCCAGGCCCTGTTCCCGAACTACGGCACGACGACGGCCCCGGACGCGGTGACCCCGGCCGCGGCCGGCTACGGCGGGCCGGGCGTCCTCAAACGCGGGTGGGCCGGAATCTTCTTCGGTGCAGGCGTTTCCGGTGCCTCCGAGAACGGGGACGCCACCGGGCCCACTGAGCCGGGACCGAACGCGGGCCCCTGCGGCCGGTTCGCGCCCGAGATCTGCCGGGCCTACGCCCCCGCTGCCGAAACCGGCAGACCCACACCGGAACTGCTCGCCCTGCTACGCGCGCACTCCCCCGCCGCCGTCGCCGACCACATCACCGCGCCGACCCTGCTCGTCCAGGGTCAGCAGGACACCCTCTTCGGTCTGGACCAGGCCGACGCGACTGCGCGTCAGATCGCCGCCAACGGAACCCCCGTCCAGGTCCGCTGGTTCGCCGGTGGACACGACGCCGGCGGCGAGTCCGACCGCAGTCGCGCCGCGGTCGCCGCGTTCCTGTCCGACCGCCTGCACGACGGAACCGGCGCCGCCACGTTCGACTTCTCACTGCCCGGCACCCCGACCGACCAGGGCCAGCCGTCGAACCGCCGGATGACCGCTGCCGACTACCCGGGACTGGTCGCGGCGGACGCGCCCACCCCACGGATCCCGGTCGGGCTGATCGGAGACCCGCAGACGGTGGTGCGACCGCCGGGGGCCTCACCCGCCGCCCTGTCCTCGATCCCCGGGCTCGGTTCGACGGTCGCGGGACTCGGCGGCGCCGCGGGTGGTGCGCTCGACCTGGCCGCCGACCCACCCGGGCAGTCCGCCCGGTTCTCCAGTGCGCCGCTGGAGAGGCCACTGACCCTGACCGGCACCAGTTCGGTACGGCTCGTGGTCTCCGCACTCGCCGCGCCCGGCGACGGCGTGCTGTTCGCCAAGCTCTACGACGTCAGCGCGCAGGGTCGACGCACCCTGACCGGCGGCGCGGTGTCCGCAATCCGCCTGCCGGACTCACCTGCGGGACAACCGATTCCACTGACCGTCACGCTGCCCGGAGTCGCCTTCCAGGTTTCCGAGAGCCACCACCTCGAGCTGGTGGTGACGGCTACCGACCAGGCGTACGCCAATCCGCTGACTCCCGCCCAGTTCTCGGTGGCACTCGCCGATCCCACCCTGTCCGTTCCCAGCGTTCCCGCCGAGACCACCAGCCGCGCTGTTCCGGTCGCGCCACTGGTCGGCATCGGCGCCATCGCCGCGGCACTCGCCGCTCTCGTCATCGTCACCACCGTGCGATCGCGACGACGCGTGGTCGCGCAAGTGGACCCGGACCTCGTCGACGTCCCGCTCGTCATCTCCGACCTGCGCAAGACCTACACGAACGGATTCCGGGCGGTCGACGGGGTGAGCTTCACCGTCCGGCGTGGCCAGGTGCTCGGACTGCTCGGCCCGAACGGGGCGGGCAAGACGACCACGCTACGAATGCTGATGGGGCTGATCACGCCGACCGCGGGCGAGATCCGGGTCTTCGGGCACACCGTGACCCCGGGAGCGCCGGTCCTCTCGCGTCTCGGTTCGTTCGTCGAGGGGTCGGGCCTGCTCCCGCACCTGAGTGGGATCGACAACCTGCGGCTGTACTGGGAGGCCACCGGCAGGCCCGCCGCGGAGGCCCGGATGGACGAGGCCCTCGAGATCGCCGACCTCGGCGACGCGGTGCACCGCAAGGTCCGCTCGTACAGCCAAGGCATGCGACAACGACTCGCGCTCGCTCAGGCCATGCTCGGCCTGCCCGACCTGATGGTGCTCGACGAACCGACCAACGGGCTCGACCCGCCGCAGATCCGCACCATGCGGGAGGTGCTCGTCAACTACGCACGCACCGGCCGGACCGTGCTCGTCTCGAGTCACCTGCTGGCCGAGGTCGAGCAGACCTGCACCGACGTGGTGGTCATGAACCACGGCCGGGTCATCGCGACGGGCACGGTCGAGGAGCTCACCTCATCCGAAGGCGCCACCGAGCTGCACGTCGACGACCCCGAGCACGCCGCGCGCGTGTTGGCGACCGTCGACGGGCTCGGGCCGGTGCAGGTCCAGGGCGACGAGAACCCGGCGGTACGAGTCGATCTCGGCGACCTCGACCCCTCCGTCCTGGTGCGGACCCTGGTCGAGGCAGGGATCGGTGTCCGGGGACTGTCGCGGTCGACGCGGCTCGAGGACGTGTTCCTTCGACTCGTGCACGTGTCGGACCATCGCGAACGGGAGACCTTGTGAGCACACGGGACGGGCAGGCACCGGAGCCGTACACGGACGGTCGGGCCGCGGGCTACCACGCGCGCCGGACGCTGCCGCTGCGCACCGAACTGGTTCGGCAGTTCAAGCGTCGACGCACCCACCTGGCGCTCGGCTTCCTCGCCGTGCTGCCGGTGATCCTGGCGGTGGCCTTCGCGATCGGCGGCGGGTCGGGATCGAGCTCGGGAACAATCGACCTGATCGACCTCGGCACCCGGGGCGGCGTGAACTTCACGGTGTTCAGCCTGTTCATGTCGGTCGGGTTCCTGCTGATCGTGGTGGTCGCCCTGTTCTTCGGCGACTCGGTGGCCAGCGAGGCCTCGTGGTCGTCCCTGCGGTACCTGCTGGCGATTCCGGTGCCGCGTAGCCGGTTGCTGCAGCAGAAGGCGATCGTCTCGGCGGTGCTGTCGGTGCTGGCCCTGCTGCTGCTGTTCGCGGTTGCGCTCGCGCTCGGCACGGCGCTGTACGGGACCGGTCCGCTGGTCACCCCGTTCGGCGACTCGCTCGGCTACGGCGAGGCGGTCGGACGGCTGGCGTTGGCACTGACCTACATCGCGGTGAACCTCACCTGGGTCGCGGGTCTGGCGATGCTGCTGTCGGTGCTCACCGACGCGCCGCTCGGCGCGGTCGGCGGGACGGTGATGGTGTCGATCCTGGTGCAGATCCTCGACCAGATCACCGCGCTCGGACACTGGCGCGACGTCCTGCCGGGCCACTTCTCGTTCGCGTGGACCCGTTTCCTGGCCCCCACCGTCGACTGGCACGACGTGGTGGTCGGCTCGTTCTCCGCGCTGGCCTGCGCGGCGGTGTTCGGGGTCTGTGCCTGGCAACGGTTCTCGGCGAAGGACATCACGAGCTGAGCGTCACCGGCCGACGGGGACTCACACCCGCACGCCCGGACCGAACATGTCTGCCGGAAAGGTGCCCTCCGCGACGATCCGTGCGCGTATCGCGGTCCCGACCTCCAGCAGTCGCGCGGCGCCGTCGGCGCCGAGGGCGGCCCAAGGAGCGAATGACAACTCGTCGGTGACGGCCTCGACGCGCTCCCTCAGCGCGAGACCGGCCGCGGTCAACTCCCCCGAACCGGCCAGCAGACCGCGGGTGGAGAGTCGGTCGCGCGCGTGCGCCCACTGCTCCTCGGACCAGCCGCGGCGCGTCCGCGCGAACTCCTCCTGGAAACCGGCACCGGTCGCCGTGTGCGAGACCAGCGCCTCGACGCCCGACAATCCGGCGGTCTGCAGCGCCGCGACGTGGCCGTCGCCGCGGTACTCACGCAGCAGGGTCAGCGCATGCCACAGCACCAGATGCGGCGCAGTGGGCCAGGACGTTTCGGCGTGCGCGGCGTAGAGGGGTCTGCCGTCCGCGGCGGGGATGGCCCGGGCGGCGGTCGCGGCCAACTCCGAGGCCTCCACGAGGTCGGCGGAGTCGAGGAGGTCGCGGCCGAGCAGCCGGCGCAGGGCCGCATCGACGCCCCGGTAGCGCGCGGCGACGATCTGCACCGGGGAAGCAAGTGACCAGGCGGCGGGGATGTACTTGGCGACCAGCTGCGGGTTGAAGTTGTAGAAGGTCGCGGCCACGACGGCGCCGGTCACCGCACCCATCGCCGCCGAACGCGCTGCGAAGTAACACATTCGGCCGGGATGCAGGCCCGCGACCACGAGGGCTTCGTTCGCCTCGGGCGCGAAGTAGGACATACCGTGGATGAGGTCGAGGGTGCGAGCGGCCTGACCGGCCGACTGGGCGTCCATGCCGCTCACAGTAGCCGTGGCAGGTGAACGACGCCTTTCCTGCAGCGAGACTCGGTGCTACTGCAGCCCGGCCGCGTCCATCCCGCGGAGTTCCTTCTTGAGGTCCTGGATCTCGTCGCGAAGTCGACCGGCCAGCTCGAACTGAAGCTCCCGTGCGGCGTTCATCATCTGGTCGGTGAGTTCCTTGACCAGATCGGCCAATTCGGCCCGTGGCATGGCCTTGACGTCACGGCCCTCGTACACGCCCGCGCTGACCGCACGGCCCGCCTCGCCCTGCGCCCGCCTGCCGCGGCTGGCGTTGCGGCCCGACCCGCCGATGTCCACCCCGGCTGCGGTGTCGTCGGCTTCCTCGTAGACCTGGTCGAGAATGTCGGCGATCTTCTTGCGCAGCGGCTGCGGATCGACGCCCCTCTCCTTGTTGTAGGCGATCTGCTTCTCACGGCGTCGGTCCGTCTCCTCGATCGCCTGGGCCATCGAGTCGGTGATCTTGTCCGCGTACATGTGCACCTGCCCGGACACGTTGCGGGCGGCGCGACCGATGGTCTGGATGAGGCTGGTCGAGCTGCGCAGGAAGCCTTCCTTGTCGGCATCGAGGATCGCGACCAGCGACACCTCGGGCAGGTCGAGGCCCTCGCGTAGCAGGTTGATGCCGACCAGCACGTCGTACTCGCCCAGGCGTAGTTGGCGCAGCAACTCCACCCGGCGGAGGGTGTCGATGTCCGAGTGCAGGTACCGGACCCGGATCCCGAGTTCGAGCAGGTAGTCGGTGAGGTCCTCGGCCATCTTCTTGGTCAGCGTGGTGACCAGCACGCGCTCGTCCTTCTCGGTGCGCTGCCGGATCTCGTGGACCAGGTCGTCGATCTGACCCTTCGTCGGCTTGACCACCACCTCCGGGTCCACCAGTCCGGTGGGGCGGATGACCTGTTCGACGAACTCGCCGCCGGCCTGGCCCAGCTCGTACTTGCCGGGCGTGGCGGACAGGTACACGGTCTGGCCGATGCGCTGGGTGAACTCCTCCCAGGTCAGTGGGCGGTTGTCGGTGGCAGAGGGCAGCCGGAACCCGTACTCGACGAGGTTGCGCTTGCGGGACATGTCGCCCTCGTACATGGCGCCGATCTGCGGGACCGTCACGTGCGACTCGTCGATGACGAGCAGGAAGTCCTCCGGGAAGTAGTCGATGAGGGTGGCCGGCGCAGTGCCGGCGCCGCGCCCGTCGATGTGCCGCGAGTAGTTCTCGATGCCGGAGCAGAAGCCGACCTGCTTGATCATCTCGATGTCGTAGTTGGTGCGCATCCGCAGCCGCTGCGCCTCGAGCAGCTTTCCGCGTCCCTCGAGGTCCGCGAGCCGCTCCTCGAGTTCCGCCTCGATGTCCTTGACGGCGCGCTCCATCCGCTCCGGTCCCGCGACGTAGTGGGTAGCGGGGAAGATGCGCACCGTATTCACCTGGCGCACCACCTCACCGGTCAGCGGGTGCAGGTAGTACAGGGCCTCGATCTCGTCGCCGAAGAACTCGATCCGGACGGCGAGTTCCTCGTAGGACGGGATGATCTCGACGGTGTCCCCGCGCACCCGGAAGGAGCCGCGGGTGAACGCCACGTCGTTGCGGTTGTACTGCACGTCGACGAGCAGTCGCAGCAGCCCGTCGCGCGGCACCTCCAGCCCGACGTCGAGCTGGATGGACCGGTCCAGGTAGGACTGCGGGGTACCGAGACCGTAGATGCACGAGACCGAGGCGACCACCACGACGTCCCGACGCGAGAGCAGGCTCGAGGTCGCCGAGTGCCGCAGCCGCTCGACGTCGTCGTTGATCGACGAGTCCTTCTCGATGTAGGTGTCCGTCTGGGCGATGTACGCCTCGGGCTGGTAGTAGTCGTAGTACGAGACGAAGTACTCGACCGCGTTGTTCGGCAGCATCTCGCGCAGCTCGTTCGCCAACTGGGCGGCAAGGGTCTTGTTCGGCGCCATCAGCAGTGTGGGTCGCTGCAGCTTCTCGATCAGCCACGCCGTGGTCGCCGACTTGCCGGTGCCGGTCGCACCGAGCAGTACGACGTCCTTCTCGTCGGCCCGGATGCGCCGCTCGAGCTCGGCGAGCGCTGCGGGCTGGTCACCCGCGGGCCGATGCTCGCTCACCACCTCGAAACGGGCCTCCGACCGCTCGATGTCTCCGACCGGCCGGAACTCGGACTGCGCCACCACGGGATGCTCGGATGCAAACGCCATGGCACCAGGGTAGGCCGCGGGTCCGACAGGTTCCCGGCGCAGCCGTGCCGGCCCCGCCCGACCGGTAGGTTCAGCAGCTATGGACGTGCACGCCCCGAAAGTCGAGGCCTTCAACCTCGTGGACCGGACCAACACCGATCCCAAGGGATTCGTCCGCCCGGTCGACCACTTCCGGGTGGAACCGTGGGGGCTCTACATGGCCCGGCCCGCCGACCATCCGCATTTCCACTACCTGGAGTCGTGGCTGCTGCCGTCGCTCGGCCTGCGGGCGTCGATCTTCCACTACCACCCGTTCCATGCCCGCGACCAGGACCGGTACGTCGACATCGGAGACTTCACCGCCGGCGAGCACGTGTGGCGCTCGGAGGACCACTACCTGGACCTGGTGGTGCGGACCGGGCGCGACACCCAACTGCTCGACGTCGACGAACTCATCGCCGCGCATTCCGCGGGCCATCTCGCCGCCGCCGCCGCCGAACGGGCCGTCCTCGTCGCGACGGCGGCCGTGGACGGCATTGCCGCGCACGGCCACGACCTCGACGCCTGGCTCGCCGAACGGGGCATGCCGATCAGCTGGCGCTGACCCGGGCGCCCGGGTCAAGCCGGCGACCAGCCGGTCTCCTGCGCCCACGCCGAAGCCCGCTGGTACGCGGCGTCGAACCACGGCGTCTTCGCGTCGACGTACGCCTCCGTTGCGGCCTCGACGTCCGGTTCGCCGGCCACCGACGCCGCAGCGCGACGCTTCACCTCGAGGTACTCGGCGGCCACCTGCGGGTCGGCGCGAAGCCAGTCACGGAACAGCAGGGCGAAACGCTGCCCGGGCCAGCCGTCCACCCGGAGATGGACGTTCACCGGCCTGCCGGGATCCGCGCCGGCATGAAACCGCTTGTCCCACAGCGCGAGGTCGGCTTCTCCGCCGATGCCGTACTCGGGCTTCGGGTCGTCGCGGGTGACCGACGCGACGCACGGGAACCCGGCGTCGGCCAGCGCGTCGGCCAGCGCGTCCGCGGCGGCAAGACTCGTCACCGTCACCTGCACGTCGAGGACGTCCTTCGCGTCGAGTCCGGGCACCGCGGTCGACCCGATGTGATCGATCCGCAGTGCGGCCTCGCCGCAGACAAGTTGGAGTCGGGCCACGAGCCTGCGTGCCTGCTCGGGCCACGTCGGATCCGCCGGCACCAGCACCGGGGCTGTCCGCACGACCGTCCCGGACTCGATGTTGTGCGCGTACCCGAGCAACCGTTCCCACAACGCCTTGACCGGTGCGTCCAGACTGCCCTGCGGGCCGCTGTTGTCGAGCCAGACGTCGGCCGCGGCGCGACGCTGATCGTCGTTGGCCTGGGCCGACATTCGGGCCCGTGCGTCCTCCTCGGGCATCCCGCGCAGCTCGACCAGTCGTCGCACACGTTCCTCGGCAGCGACGTAGACGACCACGACAAGATTGAACAGTGCACCCATTCGCCCCTCGACGAGAAGCGGGATATCCTGCAGCACAACCGAATCCGATGGCGCCGAGTCGACCAGCTCTGAGGTGCGCGCACCGATCAGCGGATGCACCACCGCGTTGAGCCTGCCCCGGGCCTCGTCGTCGCCGAATACGGTGGCCGCCAATGCCGGTCGGTCGAGCTGACCGTCCGGCTGGAGGATTCCCGTACCGAACTCGTCGACCAACGCGGCCAGGCCCGGCGTTCCGGGTTCGACGACCTCCCGCGCGATCAGGTCGGCGTCGACGACAACTGCCCCGAGATCGCCGAGGATCCGTGACACGGTGGACTTTCCCGCTCCAATGCCTCCGGTGAGGCCGATTCGCAACACGCGCTCCAGTCTGTCACCAAACACGCCGCAGCACACATGGCCTAAATACACCAGGTTTGAGCATTTCTCGGTTATCTTCTAGCGGACGCGCCAGGCCGCCCAAATCTCAGACGAAGGATCATCATGCGAAGCACTGTCAATTTCCCCGGTCGGCACCGTCTTGGCATGGTCGACGGGGTGCATTGCATCCTGATCCCGGAAGTGGCAGCGGCACTGCACGAGCACCACCGCAACTGGTTCACCCAGATGATCAGCCCGGCCCGGCACAGCTTCGCGACGATGCGCAAGCGCACCGCCGAGATGCAGGGCGCCTGGGGCGCGGGCGCGGTCGCCACGAGCTGATCCGCAGCGCCTGGTAACAATCCGGCTATCGACAGTGACCCCGCCCGAATCTCGGGCGGGGTCACTGTCGTCTGGCGAGCCGGCCGCCACGGTTCTACCGTGAGGACATGACTGTCACAGCGGACGATTTGCGAAAGCTCCTCGACAGCTCCGTCGACGCTCCGACGTTGGTGCTCGAGGAAGGCTCGATCAAGGTACTGGCGGGCGGCGATGCGTCTGAGCGCTCGTCCTGGGTCGTCACCACGCGCGACGACCTGCGGCAGGAACTTCCCGACGGCGACAATCCCACCGAGCACGACCTGGTGGAGAAGGCCGCGATGCTCGACGAACTGATATCCAGTCCGGGAGCGTGAACCGACACCAACCGTTCCGATGACAAAGAACCCCGGCCCTGCAGGTGCAGGACCGGGGTTCTTCTGTCGACCCGGCTAGCGGGTCGTCACGTCACGCGTTGCCGGACAGCTTCTCCCGCAGCGCAGCGAGCTGAGCATCGCTGGCCAGGGATCCGCTCGCCTCGGTCGACGAGGTGCTGGCGGACTCGCCACCCTCGGCGGAACCGGACTCCGAGGAGTAGCCGGCGGCAGCGTTGGCAGCCTCGGCGGCCTCGTCTGCGGCGGTCTTCTCCATCTGAGCGGTGTGCATCTTGTGGCGACGCTCGGCCTCGGCGTAGCGGCCTTCCCACTCTTCACGCTGCTTGTCGAAGCCCTCGAGCCATTCGTTGGTCTCGGGATCGAAGCCCTCGGGGAAGATGTAGTTGCCCTGCTCGTCGTACGAGTCGGCCATGCCGTACTTGGACGGGTCGAACTCGGCGTTGTAGTCCTCGTTCGCCTGCTTGAGCGAGAGCGAGATACGGCGACGCTCGAGGTCGATGTCGATGACCTTGACGAGCGCATCGTCGCCGACGCCGACAACCTGGTCCGGGACCTCCACGTGGCGCTCGGCCAGCTCGGAGATGTGGACGAGGCCTTCGATTCCCTCTTCGACGCGCACGAAGGCACCGAACGGAACCAGCTTGGTGACCTTGCCGGGCACGATCTGGCCGATGGCGTGCGTGCGGGCGAACTGACGCCACGGATCTTCCTGGGTCGCCTTCAGCGACAGGGAGACACGCTCGCGGTCCAGGTCGACGTCGAGGACCTCGACGGTGACCTCGTTGCCGACCTCGACAACCTCGGACGGGTGGTCGATGTGCTTCCAGGACAGCTCGGAGACGTGCACCAGGCCGTCGACGCCACCCAGGTCCACGAAGGCACCGAAGTTGACGATGGAGGACACGACGCCCTTGCGGACCTGGCCCTTCTGCAGCTGGTGCAGGAACTCGCTGCGGACCTCGGACTGGGTCTGCTCGAGCCATGCGCGACGCGACAGGACCACGTTGTTGCGGTTCTTGTCGAGCTCGATGATCTTGGCCTCGATCTCCTTGCCGACGTACGGCTGGAGGTCGCGGACGCGACGCATCTCGACGAGCGAGGCGGGGAGGAAGCCACGGAGGCCGATGTCGAGGATCAGGCCGCCCTTGACGACCTCGATGACGGTGCCCTTGACGGCCTCGTCCTTCTCCTTGAGCTCCTCGATGGTGCCCCAGGCGCGCTCGTACTGTGCGCGCTTCTTCGACAGGATCAGTCGACCTTCCTTGTCCTCCTTGGTGAGGACCAGGGCTTCGACCTCATCGCCCACGGAGACGACCTCGTTGGGGTCGACGTCGTGCTTGATGGAGAGCTCGCGGGAAGGGATGACACCTTCGGTCTTGTAACCGATGTCGAGCAGGACCTCGTCGCGGTCGACCTTGACGATGGTGCCTTCGACGATGTCGCCATCGTTGAAGTACTTGATCGTGGCGTCGATGGCGGCGAGGAAGTCCTCGGCAGAGCCGATGTCGTTGACGGCTACCTGCGGCGAGGTGGTGGTTGTGGAGGGCATTAGGTGAGTTGCTCCGGAGGGATAGATAGTCGGTTGATGGTGTTCTGTCGGACTCACGAACATCCCCGCGCCGCGCCGGATTCGATGCGGCATTGTGGACACTCGCGTGGATTAGGGTACGCGACCGGTAGTTAGCTGGGCAAACCCGGGCGGAAGCGCGGCGAGAACTCAGCGTCTCCTCAGCACCGAATCGGTACGGTCGAAGTGACTCATCTCATACAGGAGTGCCACGATGACAACCGAAACCGCGTGAGCGCGACCCAGTTCGCATCGCCGTGGTGGCTACTGCTGCTGCTCGCCCCTGTCGGGCTGCTCGTCGGCTACCTGGTCGTGCAACGGCTGCGCCGGCGCCACTTCCTGCGGTTCACCAACCTCGCACTGCTCGAGAAGGTGGCGCCGCGGCGCCGCAGCGCGTCCCGACACGTTCCGACCGCCCTGTTCCTGGCCGGAACCGTGCTCCTGATCGTCGCGCTGGCCGGCCCGACCGCCGCGCAACGGATCCCCCGCAACCGGGCCACCGTGATGCTGGTCATCGACGTGTCGCTGTCCATGAAGTCCACGGACGTCACGCCCTCGCGCATCGCGGCAGCGCAGGAGGCGGCCAAGGCGTTCGCGGACGACCTCACCCCGGGCATCAACCTCGGACTGGAGGCCTTCGCGGGAACCGCTTCGGTGCTGGTGTCGCCGACCCGCGACCGGACCGCGGTCAAGGCCGCGATCGACCACCTGCAACTCGCCGAACGCACCGCCACCGGGGAGGCGATCTTCACCGCCCTCCAGGCGATCGACGCGTTCGGCGCAGTGGTCAGCGGCGAGGGCGCCCCACCCGCGCGGATCGTCGTCGAGTCGGACGGCAAGGAGACCGTGCCGGAGGACCTCGACGACCGCCGCGGCGCATTCACCGCGGCGCGCCAGGCGAAGGACAAGGGTGTGCCGGTGTCGACGATTTCCTTCGGGACCACCACCGGGACGGTCACGATCGAGAATCAGCAGATCCCGGTCCCCGTCGACGACGCCTCGCTCGCCGAGATCGCCCGACTCTCGGGCGGCTCGTCGTTCACCGCGACCAGTGGCACGGAACTACGCAAGAGCTACCAGAGCCTGCAGGAACAGATCGGCTACGAGACCACCCGCTCCGACGCGAGCCGGCCGTGGCTGGTCGCCGGCACACTGACGCTGATCGTCTCGGCCGGAGCGGCGCTGGTGCTCACCCGCAGGCTGCCCTGACCCGCGGCCGCCGGACGAGACCGGACGGTGGATGATCCCTGCATGACGCAACCCCCCACTCCCGATGATCGCCACGCCGCGGCCAACGCAGCCCTCGGTACCGCGGGCGTGAGCCGCACCCGGGTCGGCTCCGCCGACAGCGAGCGGGCGAGCCGGGCCTGGTGGGACGCCGACGCCGACGACTACCACCGCACCCACGGGGAGTTCCTCGGCGTGGCGTCCGCCGGCGGCGAATTCGTCTGGTGCCCCGAGGGTCTGCACGAGGGCGACGTGCACCTGCTCGGCGACGTCGCGGGCAAGGACATCCTCGAGGTCGGGTGTGGGTCCGCACCGTGCGCACGCTGGCTCGCCGGGCAGGGCGCCCGCGCGGTCGGGCTCGACCTCTCGCGCGGGATGCTGACCCGCGGCGTCGACGCGATGGCAGCCGGCGGGCCGAAGGTGCCGCTGGTGCAGGCGGGCGCGGAGGCCCTGCCGTTCGCCGACGAGTCGTTCGACATCGCGTGCTCGGCGTTCGGCGCAGTCCCGTTCGTCGCCGACTCCGCGTTGGTGATGCGGGAGGTCGCGCGGGTGCTGCGTCCTGGTGGTCGGTGGGTGTTCTCGGTCAATCACCCGGTGCGCTGGATCTTCCCGGACGACCCGGGGCCCAAGGGACTCACCGCGACGATCCCGTACTTCGACCGGACGCCCTACGTCGAGGTGGACGACGACGGGACGCCGACGTACGTCGAGCATCACCGCACCATCGGCGACCGGGTCCGCGAGATCGTCGCCGCCGGACTGGAACTGCGCGACATCGTCGAACCCGACTGGCCGGAGTGGCTCGATCGCGAGTGGGGCCAGTGGAGTCCGTTGCGGGGCCAACTGTTCCCCGGAACCGCGATCTTCGTCTGCCACAAGCCCTCCTGACGTCCCCCACCCGCCGGCGTGAACGGACCGTTCGGGTTCGTGGTGAACCCGAACGGTCCGCTCACGCCCGCGGAGGTGGAGTCAATCGTGGGGGGAGCGCGGCGGACGGCCCGCGGCGTCGAGCGCCCGCCGCAGCGCGTACTCGAGTTGCGCGTTCACGCTGCGCAGGTCGTCGGCCGCCCACTTCGCGATCGCGTCGTAGACGGCCGGATCCAGCCGCAACAGCACCTTCTTGCGTTCGACCATGGGTCTACGAGTACAGCGAGCCCGCGTTGACGATCGGCTGCGTCGCCTTGTCCCCGCAAAGCACGACCAGCAGGTTGGACACCATGTTGGCCTTGCGCTCCTCGTCGAGCTCGACGACGCCCTGCTCCCCCAGCCGGTCCAGCGCGAGCCCGACCATGCCGACTGCGCCCTCGACGATCATGGTGCGGGCGGCGACCACCTGGGCGGCCTGCTGGCGCACCAGCATCGCCTGCGCGATCTCCGGTGCATAGGCCAGGTGGGTGATCCGGGCCTCGATCACCTCCACGCCCGCGAGGTCGGTCCGCTCGCGAAGTTCCGCTGTCAGCTCGGCCGCCACCTCCGCGCCGTCCCGCAGGCTGGTGCGGTCGTCCTGATGGGAGTCGTAGGGGTGAGTGGTCGCGAGGTGCCGCACCGCCGCCTCCGACTGGATGGCGACGTACTCCTCGTAGTCGTCGACGGCGAAGGTTGCCTTGCCACTGTCGACGACCTTGTAGACGACCACCGCGGCGATCTCGACGGGGTTGCCCGCTGCGTCGTTCACCTTGAGCTTGGCGGTCTCGAAGTTGCGTACCCGCAACGTGACTCGACGTCTGGTGGTCAGCGGGATCACCCACTGGAAGCCGGCGTCGTCGACGGATCCGACGTATCGGCCGAAGAACTGGACCACCTTGGCCTCGTTCGGGTTGATCACCGTGAACCCGGTGATCCCGACGACCACGACAACCGCCAGCACGACCCCCACCGCGACACCTGCGCCGCTGCCCGTCGCGGCCAGTGCTGCGGCGCCCGCCGCCAGCACCACCAGCGCCAGCAGTACCCCGAATCCGTTCAGCCGAAATGCCCGATGCTCCATGTCTGCCCCTCGATCGCTATCAAAGTGATATCACTACGATACCACCCCAGAGGCGGATCAGGCAGCGGCGGACAGGTGGAGGTGCGTGCAAGCGTCAGAGCAGCCTGGACAGGAACGCCTTGGTCCGGTCCTGCTGCGGATTCGCCAACATCTCCCGCGGCTCACCCGACTCGACGACCACGCCGCCGTCCATGAACACCAACTGGTCCGCGACCTCGCGGGCGAAGCCCATCTCGTGGGTCACCACGACCATCGTCATGCCCTCCTTGGCGAGGGTTTTCATGACCCCGAGCACCTCCCCCACCAGTTCGGGGTCGAGTGCGGAGGTCGGCTCGTCGAAGAGCATCAGCTTGGGGTCCATCGCCAGCGCCCGCGCGATCGCGACGCGCTGCTGCTGCCCGCCGGACAGTTGGGCCGGATACGCGTCGATCTTCTCGCTGAGCCCCACCTGGTCCAGGAGGTCGCGCGCCCGGACCACCGCGTCCTTCTTGCGCACCTTCTTGACCTGGGTGGGCGCCTCGATGATGTTCTCCAACGCGGTCCTGTGGGGGAACAGGTTGAAGTGCTGGAACACCATGCCGATGTCGCGGCGCTGCCGGGCCGCGACGCGGGGGCGCAGCTCGTATAGTTTGTCGCCTCGCTCCTCGTAGCCGACGAGGTCACCGTCGACGTAGAGCCGACCGGCGCTGACCTGCTCGAGGTGGTTGATGCACCGCAGGAACGTCGACTTTCCCGATCCCGACGGCCCGACCATGCAGAGCACCTGACCACGCTCGATCTCCAGCGATACCCCGTTGAGCACCTTGAGCGCCCCGAAGCTCTTGCAGACGCGGTCTGCCTTCACCATCGGCGTCGTCGTCACAGCGGACCTCCCGCGTCGGGTGCGGCCGCCGGCGGCACCGGTTTGTGCTGCGCATCGGCGAGCGCCTGCAACTGTCGCGCGGTGAGGACCCGGGACAGTCCCTTCGAGTAGTGCCGCTCGAGGTAGAACTGCCCGACCATCAGCACACTCGTGATCGCCAGGTACCAGGTCGCGGCGACCAGCAGCAGTGGGATCGGCTGGAAGTTGGCGCCGGAGATGTCCCGAGTCCGGCCGTAGAGTTCGCCGGTGTACGGCACGGCGAGCACCAACGAGGTGGTCTTGAGCATGCTGATCAGCTCGTTGCCGGTCGGCGGGATGATCACCCGCATCGCCTGCGGCAGTACGGTCCGGCGCATCGTCTGCGCCCAGGACATGCCGAGCGCGGTCGACGCCTCAGTCTGCCCCTCACCGACGGAACCGACTCCCGCGCGGACGATCTCGGCCATGTACGCGGCCTCGTTGAGGCCCAGCCCGATCACGGCGAACAGGAATGCCGCCTGCAGGTCCTTCAGGTCGAAGTGCGCGAACTGCGGACCGAACGGGATCCCGAGCGCCACGGTCTTGTAGATCGACGGGAACAGTCCCCAGAACACCAGCTGCACGTACACCGGCGTGCCGCGAAAGACCCACAGGTACACCCACGCCGCGGTGCGGAGCACCGGATTCGGCGACAACCGCATCACCGCCAGCATCACACCGAGTACCACCGCGATGACCATCGCGAGGACGGTCAGCGTGATGGTGCGCCAGGCACCCTCCGTGATTCGCGCGTCGAAAAGGTACCGGCCGTACACGTCCCAGCCGAAGGCCTCGTTGGTGGCGGCGCCGTAGACGAACAGCGCGACCAGGACCACGACCACGACGGCGGCGATCCACCGCCCGGGCCGGCGCAGCGGCACCGCCCGAATCGGTTCCGGCTCGTCCGCACGTTCGGCTTCGCGTGCCGTGTCCTGCGTCATCGCCCTCCGCCTTCCTGCCGTGACCGAAAGTCAGCTCGTCGCACTGTTGATCTGCGCGGTGGTGACCGTGCCGGTCCCCACACCCCAGTTGTCGGCGATCTGCTGGTAGGCGCCGGTGTCGATCAGGTGCTGCAGGGACTGCTGCAGCACGGGCGCCAACGGGGAGCCCTTCTTCACGGGCCAGCCGTACGGCGCCGAGTCGAACTGCGGGCCCGCGTTCTCGAGCCGGCCGTTGCTGCGTTTGATCGCGTACGCGGTGACCGGGGAGTCCGCCGACATCGCATCGATCCGGCCGAGGATCAGCGCGTTGGACACGTCGTCCTGGCTGTCGTACTTGATCTTCGCGATCGGGTCCTTCCCTGCCGCGACGCAGGCGTCGCTCTTGGCGGGGACCTCGTCGATGTCCTCGGTGGTGGTCGTCTGCACTCCGACCCGCAGCCCGCAGGCGTCGTTCGGGTCGACCGGCTCACCGGCGCGCTGCGCCCACTGGATGCCGGCCTGGTAGTAGTCGACGAAGTCCACCGTCTTCTGCCGTTCGAGGGTGTCCGTGAACGAGGACATCCCCACGTCGTAGGTGCCGGCCTGCACCGCGGGGATGATCTTGTCGAAGTCCGCCTGGTTGAACTCGGCCCGCAGACCCATCACCGCGGCGACCGCATCCATCAGGTCGACGTCGAACCCGACGATGTTCCCGGATTCGTCCTTGAACTCGTTGGGCGCGTACGGGACGTTCACCCCGATCTTCAACCGGCCGCTCGCCGCGACCGCCGGCGGCACCTGCGCGGCGATCTCCTCGACCCGGTCCACGTGCACGGTCGCCGGGGGCACCAGGCCCTCACTGTTGTGGACGCACCCGGTCACGGCGAGAACAACGGCCGCCAGCACACCGAAATATCGGGCGCGCCGCGGGAATCGACGCACCGACGGGGTGACTCCAGCCGGCGTGGACCGCACCCTTCGCAGCGTACTGGCAGCGCGGTCACCACCGCAGGATTCGCGCCCCCACGGTTTCGGTGAACTCCGCGGTGGACGCGAGACCGCCGAGGTCCGCGGTCGCGACGCCGGCCTCGAGCGTGTGCACTATCGCACCGCGAATCCGCTCCGCGGCCGATCCGAGCTCGTCCGATTCCCGCCGACCGGACAGCCAGTCGAGCAGCATCGCGGCGGAGAGCATCAGCGCGGTCGGGTTCGCCCGGTTGCGGCCCGCGATGTCCGGGGCGGCGCCGTGCGCCGCTTGCGCCATCGCCTGGGTCTGCGAGGCGTTGATCGACGGCGCGATGCCGAGCGAACCGGACAGCTCGCCCGCGAGGTCGGAGAGGATGTCGCCGAACATGTTCTCCGTGACCACGACGTCGAACTCGGCACCGCGCCGGACCAGGTGTGCGGCCATGGCGTCCACGTGCTCGGTGCGCACCTCCACCCCGGGGTACTGCGCGCCGACCTCGAGGCACACGTCACGGAAGAGCCCGGTGGTCAGCGACAGCACATTCGCCTTGTGCACCACCGTCACTCGACGACGGCGCCGCGACGCCAGATCGAACGCGGCGTGCGCGATGCGTTCGCACGCCCGCCGAGTGAACACCGCGACCGCCAGTGCCACGTCGGGCGTCGGCATGAATTCGCCACTACCCGTGTGCATGTTGCGGTCGGCGTAGAAGCCTTCGGTGTTCTCCCGGACGATCACCAGGTCCATCCCCGGGACCGTGGCGCGCACACCGGCGAAGGCGCGGGCCGGCCGGATGTTCGCGAACAGGTCGAACCGTTTGCGAATCGTGCCGCCCGGCGTCAGTTGTCCGCGGAACGCGGCCGGATAGGCGGCGCTGTCGTGCGGGCCCAGGACCCAGCCATCGAGGTCGCCGAGCGCATCCAGGGTCTGGTCCGGGATCGGGGAACCGTGCGCGGCGATCGCGTCGAGACCGACGGGGAGGTCGACCCACTCGATCGGCGGCGCACCGACCGCGGACATCGCGGTGTCCACGATGCGCTGCGTGGCGGGCACGATCTCGTGCCCGATCCCGTCGCCGACCAGCAGGCCCAACCGGGCGGACTCGGGTGTTGTTGCGCGCGGCAGGTTCACCCGACCATCATTGCTCAGATGGTCCAGTCCGTGGAACTGCTGCTCGACTCCGACCTCGACGCCGCGGTACGCCGGGAGTGGCGGCGACTGTCCGACGCCAAGCTGCCGAGCCAGGACATCGTGCGCAAGTCGACGAACCGGCCGCACGTCACGCTCGCGGTCGCCCAGCACATCGAGCCGGAAACCGAACTACTGCTTCAGCAGGAACTGCTCGCCCCGAAGCTCCACCTGTCACTGGGCGGGCTGGTTGTCTTCGGTGGGCACCGGAAGACGCTGGCGTACCTGGTCATTCCCACGTCGGGTCTGCTCTCGTTGCAGCGGACCGTCTTTCGACTGCTGCACACCAGTCCGGGCATCCCCGCACACATTCATCCCGGGGACTGGACGCCGCACATCACGCTGGCCAGGCGGGTGTTCCCCGACGAGGTCGGTCCCGCGATAAACCTGCTGAACCCGCGGGAACGCTCGGGGGCCGCCAGCGGGATCCGGCGCTGGGACAGCGACGCGAAGCGGGAGTGGCTGATCGCGTGAGGGAAGATTTCCCGTGGTCGCGCTGTTGAATCGCAGCACAAGGCCCAACGAGAGGATTCGCATGGCTACCCAGACCCTGACCCAGCAGAACTTCGACGACATCGTCGGCGGCAACGACGTGGTGCTCGTCGACTTCTGGGCGTCGTGGTGCGGACCGTGCCGCGCCTTCGCACCCACCTTCGAGGCGTCCTCCGAACAGCACACCGACGTGGTGCACGCCAAGGTCGACACCGAGGCGGAGCAGGGGCTCGCGGCCGCCGCGAACATCCGCTCGATCCCGACCATCATGGCGTTCCGCGAGGGCATCCTCGTGTTCTCGCAGCCCGGGGCACTCCCCCCGGCCGCGCTCGAGGACCTCGTCACCCAGGTCAAGGCCCTGGACATGGACAAGGTCCGCGAGCAGGTCGCGGCGCAGCAGGAAGCCTGACGGGGCGCCTCTGTTCGAACGCTAGAGCGGCAGCGCGGTCTCCAGTGATGCGGGGGCCGCGCCGCGCCGACGGAACCACTCCAGCCCGAAGGCGGCCGCCAGCATCTCCTCGGGCATCTCCAGGAACGGCCCGAAGTCGCCGACCTGCGTGGCGTGCGCGCGCATCGCGGCCCGCTTGGCCGCGATCTGACCGCTCACGTCCACCGCGGTGGTGATCTCCGACTCGGGCAGGCCGAGGGTGTCGACGTCCGGCGGCTGCGCCTCATCGGTCCACGCCGGGTTCGCCGCGATCAGCCGCTTCATGTGGTCGCGGTTCACGGCCGCCTCGTACACGTGCGGCACGCCGGCGAGCTCCGCCGCCCGCACGCCGACCCGGTGCACCTGCACGTGATCCGGGTGCCCGTAGCCGCCGTTGGAGTCGTAGATTGTCACCACGTCCGCGGACTCCTCGGCGAGGATCTCGGCGAGCCGCTTGGCCGCGAGGTCCACGTCCACGTTGCAGAACGCGTCGGGATTGTCGTTGTCCGGCGTCCCGGCCATACCGGAGTCCGGGTAGTGCAACATGACCACTCGATGCGCACCGAGCGCACTCGTCGACTCCTCGAGCTCGCGCCGACGCCGCTGCGCCAACGACTCGCCGGGATCGAGCAGCCCCTCCGGAACCTCGCCCAGCGCGCCGTCCGTCGCGGTGACCACCACGACGCGGTGGCCGGCATCGGACGCCTGCCGCATCACCCCGCCGGTGGTGAACACCTCGTCGTCGGGATGCGCGTGGAAACACACCAGAACACTCATGCCAGCGATGCTTCCACAGTGCCGTCAGTGAGCTGCACTGTCCCAGCTTCGTCCGGTGCCCACCGACACGTCCAGCGGGACCGACAACTCGATGGCGCCAGCCATCTTCTCCCGGACCAGCGCCTCCACCGCGTCACGCTCCTCGGCGACCACCTCGAGCACCAGTTCGTCGTGGACCTGCAGCAGCATCCGCGAGCGCAGGCCCGACCCGGCCAACGCGTTCTGCACGTCGATCATCGCGACCTTGATGATGTCCGCGGCCGTGCCCTGGATCGGCGCGTTGAGGGCGGCCCGCTCGGCCACCTCGCGGCGCTGGCGGTTGTCGGAGTTCAGGTCGGGCAGGTAACGCCGCCGGCCGAACAGCGTCGAGGTGTAGCCGTCCTTGCGGGCCTGCTCGACCACCTCGCGCAGGTAGTCGCGGACGCCGCCGAAGCGGGCGAAGTAGGCGTCCATCTGCCCCTTCGCCTCCTCTGTGGAGATCTTCAGCTGAGCGGCGAGACCAAATGCGCTGAGCCCGTATGCCAGTCCGTACGACATCGCCTTGACCCGGCGCCGCAGTTCCGCCGTGACCTCCTCGATCGGCACCCCGAACGCGCGGGAGCCGACGAAGCTGTGCAGGTCCTCGCCGGTGTTGAAGGCCTCGATCAGGCCCTCGTCCCGGGACAGGTGCGCCATGATCCGCATCTCGATCTGGCTGTAGTCGGCCGTCATCAGGAAGTCGAAGCCCGCGCCGACGACGAAGCCGTCGCGAATCTCCCGGCCCGCGTCGGTGCGCACCGGAATGTTCTGCAGGTTCGGCTCGGTCGAGGACAGCCGGCCGGTGGCCGCGACCGTCTGGTTGAAGGTGGTGTGGATCCGGCCGTCGTCGGCCACGGACTTGAGCAGTCCGTCCACGGTGACCTTGAGTCGGGTGGCGTCACGGTGCGCGAGCAAATGCTCGAGGAAGGGATGCTGCGTCTTCTCGAACAGCGACTCGAGCGCGGCCGCGTCGGTGGTGTACCCGGTCTTGGTCTTCTTCGTCTTCGGCATGCCGAGGTCGTCGAAGAGCACCACCTGCAACTGCTTGGGCGAGCCCAGGTTGATCTGCTTGCCGATCACCTCGTACGCCGCGTCGGCGGCGTCACCGATCTGCTCGGCGAACCGGGACTGCAGGTCGTGCAGGTGCGCGGTGTCCACGGCGATGCCGGTGGCCTCGACGTCGGCGAGCACCGCGAGCAGCGGCAACTCCATCTCGGTGAGCAGTCGCTCCGATTCGATGGCCGCGAGTTCGGTGTCGAGCGCCGCCGCGAGGTCGAGCACGGCGCGGGCGCGCAGGATCTCGCCCTCGGCGGCGGCCGCGTCGGCCTGGTCCTCCTCGTCGAGTAGCGAGAGCTGCGCCTCGCCGGTGTCCTCCACGCGCAGTTCCCGCTTGAGGTAGCGCAGCGACAGGTCGTCGAGGTTGAAGCTGCGCTGTCCGGGCCGCACCAGGTAGGCCGCGAGCGCGGTGTCGCTGGTCAACCCGCCGAGCGTCCAGCCGCGCCCACGGAGGGCGTGCACTGCGGCCTTCGCCTCGTGCAACGCCTTGGGCGCCGCCTCGTCGGCGAGCCACTCGCCGAGCGCCTTCTCGTCCTCCGGCGTCACGGTCGACGTGATGACGTAGCCGCCCTCGCCGTCGGCCGCGGCGATCGCGATCGCGGTCACGTCCCCGCCGTACGGGGTGCCCACGCCGACCACCGACAGTCCGCTGCGGCGGCCGTCGCGGGCGTGGTCGGCGAGCCAGGACGCCACCGCGCCGGGCTCGAGCGCCCCACCGCGCACCTCGAAGCCCTCCTCTGCCTCCGGCTCGGCCGAGGCGAGGGTGTCGAACAGCCGGTCGCGCAGGACCCGGAACTCGAGGTCGTCGAAGAGGCTGTGGATCTTGTCGCGGTCCCACGGCGCGAGCGCCAGCTGGTCGGGGGTGTAGGGCAGCGGCACGTCCCGCACCATCTCGGTGAGCTGGCGGTTGAGCACCACCGACGACAGGTTCGCCCGCAGCGAGTCGCCGACCTTGCCGCGGACCTCGTCGACGTGGTCCACGAGATCGTTCAGCGAGCCGTACTCGCGGATCCACTTGGCGGCGGTCTTCTCCCCCACCCCGGGGATGCCGGGCAGGTTGTCGCTCGGGTCACCGCGCAGCGCCGCGTAGTCCGGGTACTGGCGCGGGGTGAGACCGTACTTCTCCTCGACCGCCTCCGGGGTGAACCGGGTCAGGTCGGAGACGCCCTTCTTCGGGTACAGCACGGTGACGTCGGGGGTGACCAGCTGCAACGAGTCCCGGTCGCCCGTGCACACCAGGACCCGGTAGCCGAGCTCGCCGGCCTGGGTGGTGAGCGTGGCGATGATGTCGTCGGCCTCGAACCCGGCCTCGGCCATCACCGGGATGCCCATCGCGCCGAGCACCTCCTTGGTGATCTCGACCTGCCCCTTGAACTCGTCCGGGGTCTTCGCGCGGTTCGCCTTGTACTCGGGGAACGCCTCCGCACGGAAGGTCTGCCGGGAGACGTCGAAGGCGGCCGCCACGTGCGTGGGCTGCTCGTCGCGCAGCAGGTTGATCAGCATCGAGGTGAACCCGTACACAGCGTTCGTGGTCTGACCGCTGTGCGTCTTGAAGTTCTCGGCGGGCAGCGCGAAGAACGCGCGATAGGCCAGCGAGTGCCCGTCGAGCAGCAGCAGCGTCGGCTTCTCGGTGGAGGCGTCGGCGGCGGTGCGGGATGCGGGGCGCTGATCGGTTGCTGGGCTCACCGCAGTGAGTCTAGGGAGCGACACCGACACAATGACAACATCACCCCACCCCCAGGTACGCGTGCTTGACCGCCGGATCGGCCAGCAACGCCGCCCCGGTCCCGGTCTTGGTCACCTCGCCGGTCTCGAGGATGTAGGCACGATCGGTGCGACTGAGCGCCTGCTGTGCGTTCTGTTCGACCAGCAGGATGGTCGTGCCCTGGGCGTTGATCTCCGAGATGATCCGGAAGATCTGCTGAATAACCATGGGCGCCAATCCCATCGACGGCTCGTCGAGCATGAGCAGTCGCGGCCGGGCCATCAGGGCGCGCCCGATCGCGAGCATCTGCTGCTCGCCGCCGGACATGGTGCCGCCGACCTGGGTGCGCCGCTCGGCCAGTCGCGGGAACAGGTCGAAGACCCAGTCGAGCCGCTCGGTGTAGGCCTGCTTGCTCTCGAATTTGCGGGCGTAGCAGCCCATGTCGAGGTTCTCCTGGACCGTCATACCGGGGAACACCCCGCGCCCCTCCGGCGCCTGCACCACACCGAGCTTGACCCGTTCGTGCGCCTTCATCCGGGTGATGTCGCGCCCGTCGAAGACGATCCGGCCGGCCGTGAGCGGCAGCAGTCCTGACAGGGCCCGCATGGTCGTCGACTTGCCCGCGCCGTTCGCGCCGAGCAGGGTGACCAGTTCGCCGCGTTCCACGCGCAGCGAGACCCCGTGCAGCGCACGGATGCGGCCGTAGCCCACGATCATGTCGGTGACCTCGAGCAGCGGGCTCTCCCGCTCGGGCAGTGCCTGCAGGTCGACCGCGGGCGGGTCAAGAGGCGGCATCGTCGGGCACCCCCAGGTAGGCGGCGATCACGGCCGGGTTCTCCCGGATCGCGGTGGGTAGGTCGTCGGCGATCTTGCGACCGAACTCGAGCACCACGATCCGGTCGGTCACCCCCATCACCAGACGCATGTCGTGCTCGATGAGCAGCACGGTGAAGCCGTCGTCGCGGATCTTGCGGATCAGGTCCATCAGCGCGGACTTCTCACTCGGGTTGAAGCCCGCGGCCGGCTCGTCGAGGCACAGCAGCTTCGGTTCAGTGGCGAGTGCGCGGGCGATCTCGAGCCTGCGCTGGTCGCCGTAGGAGAGGTTCTTGGCCTTCTCCACTGCGCGGGGCGCGATCCCGACGAACTCGAGCAACGCCAGGCCACGTTCGACGGCGTCCCGCTCCTCGCGCCGGTGCCGAGCGGTGCGGAAGATGGCGCCGGGCACCGAGGTTCGGTGCCGCGCGTCGGTGCCGACGACCACGTTCTCGAGCGCCGTCATCTCCCCGAACAGCCGGATGTTCTGGAAGGTGCGGGCGATGCCGAGCCGGGTGATCTCGTTTCGCTTGGTCTTCTCCAGCGGTTTGCCGTCGAACGTGACGGTGCCGCCGGACGGTTTGTAGACCCCGGTGATGGCGTTGAAACAGGTGGTCTTGCCCGCGCCGTTCGGCCCGATCAGACCGAGGATCTCCCCTCGTCTGATCTCGAAGGTCACGTCGTCGAGTGCGACGAGGCCGCCGAACCGGACGCTGAGCCCGTCGGTGCGGAGCAGCGTCTGCCCCTCGCCGGTCGCTATCTCGCGTTGCGGGGCAACGACTTCGGCGACCGTGTCCGGGTCGCTCAGTGCCGGGTCGACGGCCGCGACGTCGACGATGCCCGCGCTCGGCGCCTCCGTCTCGGGTGCGGGCGCGGCCATGTCCTCGTTGTCGAACAGGGCGTCGCCCGGTCCCGGACCCGCGGTCATGACGCCTCTCCTTCCGTCGCGGCGGCGGGCTCGCCTGCGGGCACCGGCCGGCGCACCGCCAGGTACACCTGCCGGCCGTACGCGAGCAACTTCTGCCGGGCCGGGAACAGGCCCTGCGGCCGGAAGATCATCAGAACCACGAGTGCCAGCCCGAAGAAGAGGTACTTGTAGTCGCCGAGGGACTGGCCGCCGACCTGGATCGACATCGCACGGTTCGGGAGGTAGACGATGATGAACGCCCCGACGATGACGCCGAGCTTGTTGCCCTGCCCGCCGATCACCACGGCGCACAGGAAGAGCATCGAGTTGATGACGTTGAACCCGGTCGGATTGATGAACTGGACCTGGCCGGCGTAAAGCGCGCCGGAGAGTCCGCCGATGGACGCGCCGATCGTGAAGGCCCACAGTTTGAACTTGAACGTCGGCACGCCCATGATCTCGGCGGCGTCCTCGTCCTCGCGGATCGCCACCCAGGCGCGGCCGACCCGGCTGCGTTCGAGGTTGCCGACGATCAGCAGCACGACGATCACCATCGCCATGCCGACCCAGTACCACCAGACGCCGGAGTTGACGTTGCCGCCGGTGTTGCCCGCGGAGAAGACGCCGTACGGCTTGTCGTCGGAGACTCCGAGGCGCGGGTACGCGATCTGGGACAGTCCCTGACCGCCGTTGGTGACGTCGGTGAGGTTGTCGGCGAGCAGTCGCACGATCTCACCGAAGCCGAGGGTCACGATGGCCAGGTAGTCCCCGCGCAGGCGCAGCGTCGGGGTGCCGAGTATCAGCCCCGTGAACGCGGTGATCGCGACGGCCAGCGGCAGACACGAGAGCCAGGCCCAGTCGGTGGAGAAGAATCCGCTGGCGCTCATCTTGTTCCACGGACTGTTCGGGCTGGTGAGCAACGCGACCGTGTACGCGCCGACCGCGTAGAAGCCGACATAGCCGAGGTCGAGCAGGCCGGCCTGGCCGACGACCACGTTGAGTCCGATCGCGATCAGCGCGTACATGGCGAATTGCGCCATGACGCCGCCGAAGTCGGTGCCGGGGGTGTCCAGCAGCGGCGGCCGCCACACCGGCAGGATCGCGATCAGCGCGATCAGGGGGACCCCGACCAGCCACTGCATCGGCCGGGCGAGCCCGTTCCACCACCCACGGATCGCGTCGCCGACACCGTGCCGGTCGGGCGGCGGCGCGGCGGGCAGGGTGCTCGAATTCGGTGACGGTGCCGTCGAATTGCCGATGCTCATACCCGCACCTTTCCGAGGCTCTCACCGAGAATGCCGGTGGGCCGGAACATCAGCACCGCGACCAGCAGCACGAACGCGACCACGTCGCGCCATTCGGTGCCGAACACCACCTGACCGTAGTTCTCCATCAACCCCAGCAGCAGGCCGCCGAGCAGCGCGCCGCGCAGGTTGCCGATGCCGCCGAGTACCGCCGCCGAGAACGCCTTGATGCCGAGGATGAATCCGCCGTTGAAGATGATGCCGGACGGGATCTTCAGGGTGTAGAGCATGGCCGCGGCGCCGGCGAGGATGCCGCCCAGCAGGAACGTCAGCATGATCACCCGCTCGCGGGAGATCCCCATCAGCGTCGCGGTGTCGGGATCCTGTGCAACGGCACGGATTCCGCGGCCGAACTTGGTGCGGTTGATGACGATGTCGGTGAGCAGGGTCAGCAGCAGCGCCGCGACGATGATCACGATGGTCACGTTGCTCACCGAGGCGCCTGCGACGGAGAACACCTCGACCGGCTGGACGAGCTTGATCGGCTGCTGTGCGTTGGTGCCGCCGAGTCCCGGCCAGATCTTCGGCAGCACGTAGTGCACGAATTCCTGTAGTACGAACGACATTCCGATCGCGGTGATGAGGAAGACGAGCGGTTTGGCGCCGCGACGGCGCAGCGGCCGGTACGCCACTCGTTCCAGGCCGACGGCCGCGGTCCCCGAGACGGCCATGCCGAACAGCATGGCCAGACCGAGGAACACGACGGTCATGACGACGCCCTCGTTGTACGCGTTGCCGCTGGGGGTGAAGCCCAGCAGTTCCAGTGCGACGTACTGTCCGAACATGCCGAGCATGAAGATCTCGGAGTGGGCGAAGTTGATCAGACGGAGCACACCGTAGACCAGGGTGTAGCCGATGGCGACGAGGGCGTAGATGGCGCCGTAGCTCAGACCGTCGATCGTCAACTGCCAGAAGCTCTTGGTCAGTCCGTCGATGTTGAAGCTGATGTTGCCTGCGTAGAGGTTCGCCGAGTCGGCGAGTGCGGTCGCGATCATCGAAGTAGTTCTCCGGGTGTCTTCGGATGTGGTCGACGTACCGCTCGAGCGGTGCGGCCGGGCCCCGCCTGCGCGTGGTGTGCGCAGGCGGGCGCCCGGCCACCGTCTCGGGTCAGTTGACCTTGTAGATCTGGATGAGCGCGTTGGACAGCTCACCCTTGTCGTTCCACTGGTACTTCTTGCCGACGCCCTGGCCGCTGTAGCCCTTGACGAAGGAGAGCAGCCCGGCTCGGTCCTTGATCCCCGAGTCGATCGCGGCGAGCATGATCGTGGTCAGGTCGTAGCCCTCGACGGAGTAGACGCCGGGAGCCTGGCCGTTGAGTGCCTCGTACTCCTTCGCCAGCGCGGGCGGCGCCGGAATGCAGGGGCAGGTGAGAACGGCGTCCTTGGCCGCCGCACCGGCCTGCTTGACGAACTCCGGGTCGTTGGTGCCGTCGCCGGAACTGAAGGTCGCGGTGACGCCGCCCTCGCGCAGCTGGGTCACGAACGGCGCAGCCTCCGCGTAGTAGCCCGAGTACCAGATCGCGTCGGGCGATTCGCCCTTGATCTGCGAAACCGTTGCGGCGAAGTCCTTCTGACCGGCCTTGACGCTGGCCGAGCATGCCGGGTCCGCGGCGGCGCCGAGCCCGGCGGTGACGACCTTGGCGAGTCCGACACCGTAGTCGGAGTCGTCCTCGACGACGCAGACCTTCTTGGCGCCGAGGCTGCCGGTGAGGTATTTCGCGACGACCGAACCCTGACTGTTGTCGTTACCGAGACCCCGGAAGAAGGTGGTCCAGCCGTTTTCTGTGAGAGTCGGATTGGTGGCCGAGGCGGTGAGGAAGGGCAGGCCGGCCTGGTTGAAGATCGATCCGGTGGCCTTCGTCTCGCCGGAGAATGCCGGCCCGAGCAGACCGATCACGGACTGGTCGCTGACAATGTTCGGCGCGACCTGGGTCGCCTTCTGCGGGTCACCCTCGGTGTCGAACGTCTTGATGGTGACCTGACAGTTCGGATTGGCCTTGTTGTGCTTGTCGATGGCGAGCTTCGCTCCGTACAGGATGTTCTGCCCCAGTGCGGAATTCGCACCGGTCAGCGCGCCCGCCATGGCGAGCGAGACGCCGGAGCAGGTGGCGTTGCCCGTGCCGGCCGGGTTGGCGGCGTCCGTCACGTCACCGCCGGGCACCTCGTTTCCCTCCGCGTCGAGCAGGACGGTCGGCTGAATGCTCAGTCCCGAGGAGGAGGAACCGGACGTGCTGTTTCCGGACGATCCACTGTCGGTCGACTTGCTGCTACATCCCGCGACCGCCAGGACCGCGGCAACGCCGATGACCAACGCGCCTCTCGCTGTACGACGATGCACGTCCCACCTCCGAATTCTGCGCTCTCCGGTGTGACCGGAGGGGCCGACCGCGTCAACCCGGAGTGAACATATCCCCGCCGTAATCAGCTTGCAGGACAACGCAACATACGACCCGAATTCGTGTTTCGAGTGTTACGCGGACTCGTTGCAGGCGCGTCGAAATCCGCCACCCAGAATGGGTCGATGTAGCAGGTGAGAGGGCGTTTGGACGAATGTCCATTTGTAATTCCGGCGGGCAACGTCAACGAAACAATTCGATCTCGAAATTTTACTGACGCATTCGAATTACTTGGGATCGAGAGTCTCGATAACGACCTCGGCGACAACCTTCATCGACGTGCGGCGGTCCATCGCGGCACGCTGAATCCACTTGAACGCCTCGGGCTCGGTGAGCGACTGCGAGGTCATCAGGACGCCCTTCGCGCGCTCGATGACCTTGCGGGTCTCGATCCGGTCGGTGAGGCTCGCGACCTCCGACTCGAGTGCGGCGATCTCGGCGAAACGGCTCGCGGCCAGTTCGACGGCCGGCACCAGGTCGGCCTTCGAGAACGGCTTGACGAGGTACGCCATGGCGCCGGCGTCGCGAGCCCGCTCCACGAGTTCACGCTGACTGAACGCGGTCAGGATGACCACCGGTGCGATCCGCTTGGCGGCGATCTCGGAGGCCGCGTCGATGCCGTCACGGCGGGGCATCTTCACATCCATGATCACCAGATCGGGGCGCAGCTCCTCGGCCAGTTCGACGGCGCGTTGTCCGTCACCTGCCTCGCCGACCACGTCGTAACCCTCCTCGCGGAGCATCTCGACCAGGTCCATGCGGATCAGCGTCTCGTCCTCGGCGACCACGACGCGCCGCTGAACCTGGCTGCCACCTGCGACGGGAGCGTTCATCGTGGGACTTCCCCTTTCCGCCGGCCACCTCGACTCACGTGGCGCGGACTCTAGAAGGGTACCGGTGCTTGACCCTCGCGACGGATCTCCTAGAGTGGTCAATCGCACCAGCCCTCGTATCCCAATTGGCAGAGGAAACGGATTCAAAACCCGTGCAGTGTGAGTTCGAGTCTCACCGAGGGCACCACGCATGATGCACCACCGGTCGCATTGCGAACCACGGTCTCGGCCGTCCGGAGGTCGGGCATTGCCATCGCCGACGGGACGGCGCAATGTTGACAGACAAGGGCATGCCGGCACCGGAGTCTGCCACTCGCATCGACGCCGGGGCGGCTGCACGAACACCCGTAGTTGAGAGTCCGCCATGAACAAGACATCGCTTCGCGTGGCACTGGCAGCAGTCGCTGTCGCACCCATGATCGCTCTCACACCCGGCGTCGCCGCGGCCCAAACCGCAGTAGCGCCCGCACCCGGGTCCGTCCACCCGGTCGTTCTCTTCGGCCAACTCGGGCCGCTCGGCGCCATCCTGTCCTGCGCCCCGGTCGGGATAGTGCCGATCATCGGACCGAACATCATCTTCCCGATTTGCCTGGTCTGAACCCCGGACGAGGCGCCGCACGTTCGCCGACGGCCTGGCGAACGCCGCTACCCCCGGCCACACCAGTATCCGAGCTGTTGACGGACGGCGACCAGCATCGGTGTTCAGGTCGGGACGTGCCGCCCGATACCGTGGACACATGAACGCCGACCTCGCCGATCGCGCGTGCCTGCCGATGAGCGACGGCGACCGCGTGCGGCTTCTACTCGACGTCGTCGAGCTCGCTCAGACCCGCATCGGACCGGACGAGGTCGGCGACCTTGCCGGGCCGGCCCTCTCGCTGCACGGGGTTGCGCTCAACCAGGATGTGGCGCAGGGCTGGAACCTGGCGCTCGAGATCCTCACACGCACGCTCGAGGCCAGGCTCCCGCACTGATCCCGACCCGCCCGGCCCACATACGAACCGACCCCCGCCGCTCACCAGGAGCAGCGGGGGTCGGGTCGGAAATGTCCGAACTACTTCGGCGTGGCCTCGCTGGACCCGAGGCCCAGGCCGCCCAGCACGTCGGCGATGGAAGCAAAGATCTCAGTGACGCTGCCCATGTGTACTCCTACGAATTGCGGGAAAATGACGCGTCAGACTATCGCACGAGCCAACGCAGACAGCAGCTCGAATCCCACTCGACGGACACTGTCCGGACCCGACGCCGTCGGCCTCGTCACCACCGCGCCGCGGCCGCGAACACGCCTTGCGGGTCGAACCGATCCCGAACCGCAGTCAGCCGCCTGCGAGTCTGCGGCGCCCAGGCCGCCCGCACCCGGTCCGCATGCTCATCCGTCGCCGTGCCGGCGAAGTTCATCAGCGACCCGCCGGTCCCCCACGGCTCCATCGCGGCCAGCACCGAATCCAGTGCACCCGGAACCGCATCGGCGATCGGCGGGGCGAGCACCCCGACGGCGAACAGGCTGAACGCCGCGTCGCGGCCGGCGACCGCGTTCGGCACCTCGGCGTCACGACTCAACGCCCCTCCCAGGGCCCTGATCTCCGCGAACACCAACGGCAGTCCACCCACCGGACCGACCGTCGCCAGGAACTCGTCGATCGCCTCGACCGGCAACTCTCGCAGCAGCATCGACCGCTCGGCTCCCGGCATCGGCTCCGTCGGATCGGCGTGGATCGACCCGACGTCGGAGTACATGATCTCGGTGACCGTGTCGACGATCGGCGTCGCCAGATTGCGCAGCGGAGCGAGCAGGGCCTCCCCGTCTTCGGTGTCGCTGACGTGCGCGAAACGCAGGTGCAGCACGGTCCGGCCGCGAAGCGGCGCCGGGACCGCGGCCAGCGGCGGGAAGTTCACCACCGCCACGGAGGAGGTCACTGACTCCGGAACCTGATGCGCCCAGTCACGCCAACCGTGCAGCACCCGGGGCGCGTCGAGGTAGTCGAAGAACATCCCACCGGCATGCAGGGTCTGAATCTCGAAGAGCCGGAACGTGATCTGCGTGACGATGCCGAATGCGCCGCCGCCACCCCGAAGCGCCCAGAACAGATCCCGGTCGTGGTTCTCACTGACCCTGCGCAACTGCCCGTCCGCGGTCACTACCTCGATCTCGACGACGTGGTCGGCAGCGAAACCGAATGTCCGTGCCACCGGACCGATTCCGCCGCCGAGGGTGTACCCGACCACACCAACGCCCGGCGCGGACCCGCAGAGTCCGCCCAGACCGTAGGGAGATGCGGCGTCGAGCACCTGCTGCCAGCGCACACCCGCTCCGACGGTCGCGGTGCGGGACTGCGGATCCACCGCGATGAAGTCGAGCAGTTGAGTGTTGATCAGGATCGACTCCGGGCCGACCGCCGCGGCGCCGTGCCCGGTGGACTGCACAGCCACCGACAAACCGGCCCCGGCCGCGATCCCCACTGCGGCCGCGACATCCGCGGCGCCGGCGGCGACCACGACCGCGGCCGGCCGGTGCACGGTCGCGGAGTTGAACGCCGCGACCGACAGGTCGAAACCACTGTCGCCGGGGCCGTGCACCGGTCCGGCGGTCGCGGCGTCGAGACGCTCGACGATCGAGGGTGCGGATTCTTCGACAGCTGTGGACATGGGCGATTCCTATCGTCGATCGGATCGGTCCGCCACAGCAGACGTGCCCCCACTTACCGTTCTCTTACGACGAGCTTTGCACCCACTGTTCGACCAGGTCGGAGAGCAACGCGTCGACCTGTGCGCGACCGAGATCCGCCCCGACTGCGGTGTGGCGTCGATAGTCCTCGTCAGTGAGCGCATCCCGGATCGCGACCGCCTCCCGCGGCCCGTCGACCGGGTCCATCCACTCCGGCAGGAAACCGATCCGGCTCCCCTGCGCCTGCACCGCGCCCGCGAGTACGGCCGCCTCGGCCGGGTGCCCGGCTCGGGCCAGCACCGCGGCGGCGGTGTGGATCAGGACCAGCCAGGACGTCACGTCGCCATCGATCTCGAGCACCGACTGCATGTCCCGCGCCGACGACATCGCACCGTCCAGGTCGCCGACATCCATCGCGGACTTCATCATCGCCCAGGTCGACGAGGCGACCGCCCATCTGTTACCGATCCGTTCGGCGATTGCGATCGCGATGGCCAACTCGGTCCGCGCCTCGATCGGACGGCCCTCGGTGCGCAGCACCATGCCGAGCACCATCCGGGCGTCCGCCTCGGCGAAATCGGACCCCAGCTCACGGGCGCGCTCGGCGGCGCGTGTGGCGATGCCGAGTCCCTCGGCGTGCGCATCGTCCATCGACAGGAAGTAGCCGAGCCAGGCAGTCAGGCGGGACGCCTCGGCGCCGTCGCCCGAATCCTCCCAGGCGTCGGCCGCACACCGCGCGGCCTGCGCAGCGCCGGCCCGGTCCCCGGTCAGGTAGGTCAGCGACGCGACACCGGACAGCGCGCGGGCGCGCAACCGCGGTTCGGCCGCCCGCCCGTCGGCCGCCACCGCGTCGAGCGCGGCGGTCAGGAACCCGAGACCCTCACCGATCCGGCCCATGCGGTACCAGAACCAGTACAGCCCGCCCGACAGTTCGAGGGCGTAGTGGGCGTCGCCGACCGCCAGCGCGGACACCAGCGCGGCCCGGTGCTCGGCCTGGTCGCCTGACAGCTCACGCATGGTCACCGCGGAACGGGTGCCGTACAGGCTCGGGTGGGCGGCGTTGACTCGCGCAAGTACGTGCGCCCGGTGCGCGGCCTCGGTCTGCGCACGCTCGCCCGGTTCCGCCCGGTCCAACGCAAAATGCCTGATGGTCAGCAACATTCGATACCGCCGGGGTGAGGTACCCGGCTGCACCACGACCAACGACCGGCGCACCAGCGCGGTCAGCGGCGCTACTGCGGCAACGGTGGACGCGACCCCGCCCACCGCGGCAGCGCCCGAGATGTCGAAGCTCTCCGCGAACACCGCCACCCTGCGCAGCAACTCCGACTGCTCGGCATCGAGCAGTCGGTAGCTCCAGTCGACGGTGTCGGCGAGTGCGCGCTGTCTCGCTGGGGTACTTCGTGATCCGCCCTGCAGCAGGGTGAACCGGTCCCCCAGCCCGTCGGCGATCTGCTGCTCCGAGAGCACCCGCAGTTGCGCGGCGGCGAGCTCGATGCCGAGCGGTATCCCGTCGAGTTCGCGGCAGATCGTCCGGACCGCGTCGCTGTTGGTGTCGCCGAGCGTCCAGCCCGGCACCACCCCACCCGCCCGCACCGCGAAGAGGTCGAGCGCAGCGTCCGGCCCCAGCGGCGAAACTTCGTGCAACTCTTCCCCGTCCACGTCGAGCGGTTCCCGACTGGTGGCCAGCACCCGCACCTGCGGACAGCGGTCGAGGAGGGCGCCCACCGCCTGAGCCGTCTCCGCGACGACATGTTCACAGTTGTCGAGGATCAGCAAGGTCGTACGAGAGGACAGCACGCCCGCGAGGTGCTCGACCGTACCGACGCCGGGCAGTCCGAGCGCGGCGGCCACGGCGGGGACCAGCAGGGCGCCGTCGGTCAAGGCACCGAGATCCACCCACCACGGACCGTCCGCGTCGACCCGGCTCCGACAGACCTCCACGGCCAGCCGCGTCTTGCCCACTCCACCCGGCCCGACGAGGGTGACCAGGGGGCGATCGTCGAGCAGCGCTGTCACGGTGTCGATGTCGGCGCCCCGACCGACGAACCGGGTGCGTGGGACCGGCAACTGCGACGCACGCGGGATCTCGGGGCGCACCGATTCGCCCACCGCGTGCAGCGCCTCGTCCTGGGCCAGGACCGCGACCTCGAGTTCCCGTAGCCCGATGCCCGGGTCGATGCCGAGCTCGTCGTCGAGAATCGCCCGCACCCGGCGCAGCGCGGCGAGGGCATCCGACTGCCTGCCGGTACGGTACAGCGCAAGCACGAACAACTCCCAAGCCCGCTCGTCCAGCGGGTACTCGGCGACCACCGCCTCGGCGTCGGTCGCCACCTCCGCGAACCTGCCACGGGAAAGTTCCACGGCCAGTAGGGACTTGCGAGCCTCCAGACGCAATGCCGAGAGCCTGGCGATTTCCGGCGCCGCGAACTCTGCCCCCGCGATGTCGGCGTAGGCGGACCCGCGCCAGAGTGCGAGCGCCTCGCGGTAACGGTCGACGGCGCCGTCCGCCGGGGCATCGGCCCCGCGCTGCACGAGTGCCTCGAACCGCGCAGCGTCGACGCGCTCCCGTTCGACTGCCAGGAGATAGCGGTTCCCCTCACGCACCAGCACACCGTCGGTGCGGCGGGCCCGGTCCGGGCTCAGCGCGTCCCGCAGTTTCGAGATCGCGACGTGCAGCGAACTGAGCTTGGGCTCGGCGAGGTCGTGCCACACCTGGCCGAGCAGTCGCTCCGCCGAAACCGAGTGCGGGTGAGCGAGGACGAGCGCGCCGAGCAGGGACCGCTGGCGGGCGCCGCCGAGCTCGATCTGGTGGCCGTCCCGGACTGCGGCGACCGGTCCGAGCACCCGCAATTCGAGGCCGTCCGGCATCTCGTGCTCCTTGTCCCCCGCCAGTCCCGATGTGCGCCACAGGGTACCGAAGCGGAGCCGTCCACCGTCGTGGTCGACGGCTCGGGCGAGATATCGACCAGGCAACACTTCGTGCAAAGGCTCCGGTCGTCCTGTCCCGCTGAGCTACTTTCGGCGGATGAGACGGCGGGGGTACCTGCAATCGATGGTGGCTGCGGCGATCGCTGCGACGGTGGCGGTGTCCTTACCTCTGCTCGACGTTGGTCGCACGCAGGCCGGGGCCGCACCGGTCAGCAGCACTCAGCAGGCACCCGGCGCGGTTCTCGAATCGTCACCGTTGCCCGCGAATCTCTGGTTGCCGGGTGCCGGCACCGCGTGGCGGTTGACCTACCTCACCACCGGTCCGCGCGGCATCACACCGTCGACCGGCATGGTTTTCCTCCCGCCGGGGCTGCCTCCGGCCGGCGGCTGGCCGGTGATTGCGTGGGCCCACGGCACCATCGGGGACTCCGACTTCGACGCTCCCTCGGTCACCGGTGTCGACGGCGACACCCGGGCCTACGTCAACGACTGGCTCGGTCGCGGGTACGCGGTCGCGGCGACCGACTACATCGGGCTGGGCACCGAGGGGGTACCGCCCTACCTGGACGGCCAGGCGGCCGCCCATGCGGTGATCGACTCGGTCCGCGCTGCCCACGCACTCGATCGGTCCCTGTCACCGAAGTGGGCGGTGGTGGGCCTGTCCGAGGGAGGCCACGCCGCGGTGTTCACCGCACATGAGGCCACCCGCTACGCCCCCGAACTGGACTATCGCGGTGCCGTGGCCAACGGCGTGCCGTCGAACATCGAGACGATCGCACCGCTCGCCGGGCCGTGGTTCCCACCCGCCGGCCTGTTCGCCGGGCTGACCAACTTCATGACCTTCGTGATCGCGGGGGTACGCGACGTCCACCCCGAACTGAACGTGGACAGCTACCTCACCCCCGTCGGCCGTAGCCTCGTCGATGCGGCACCCAACCTGCCGTACGCGGAGTTCGCCAAGCTCAGTGCGAATGTCTCAGTGGCGCAGATGCTCTCCCGTTCGCTCGCCAACCCTGCGCTCCTTGCGGCACTCCGCGACTATCTACAGGTACCGACCTCCGGGTTCGATCGGCCACTCTTCATCGCGCAGGGCGTGCGTGACGCAGTCGTGCCGATCCCGTTGACGCTCAAGCTGATCGCCGACATGAAACTGGCCGGAACCCGCCCGGACTTCCGGGTCTACCCCGGCGATCACATCCGCACCATCTACGACGCCGAACAGGACGAGACCCGGTTCGTTGCCGGGCTCTTTCGCTGACAGGTACGTCGACCTCGCATCTGCATGACCTCGCCGCCGTGGGTGCGCTGGATGCCCGTCCGGCCGACCTGGACGTCCTGCATTCGGATCCGCGAGAGAGCCGTGCGGTGAACTTCGGGAAGGGACGCGGAGGTCGCATCCTTCACCGCCACCCCGCCACCGGTCAGGCCCCGATCGCGCCCTTCATCATCGGCAGCATCGCCCACAGCTGGTCCTGCCAGTACGGCCACGCGTGAATACCCACGGCCGGGAAGTCGAAGTGCGCGCTGTCGATTCCCATCGTGAACAGCCGGACCTGGAACGCCCGCGTCTGTGCGAGCGAGAGCGCCTCGAGACCCATCCCGGTCGCGGTGTTGAAGTAGTCGATCGGGTACACCGGCCGGGTCTGTGGTCCGGGCAGCCCGCTACCCGCCGAGACCCACATCGGCAGTCCGCGCAAACCCTCCGCCTGGACGAACGGGTCGTGCAGTAGCCAGGCGGGATCCCACGGCGGGCCCCACATGCAGTCCGAGTTGTACCGGCCCGCGTCGAGCATCGCAATCCGGATCGCCTCCCGCATGCCGGGTGCGGACAGGTTCAGGTAACCGGACAGTGTGCCGGCGAAACTGAACTGATCACGGTGGCGCGCGGCCAGGATCAGGGCCGCATTGCCGCCCATCGACAGCCCGACCACCGCGTTGTTCGACCGGCTGATGCCGTAGGTCCGTGCGAGGTGGTCGGGCAGGTTCTGGGTGAGGAAGGACTCCCACATGTAGGTGTACGGCTGATTGGTGAAGTTGTTCGGGGCGTACCAGTCGCTGTAGAAACTGGACTCGCCGCCGACCGGTTCGATGACGTTGACCCCGTGGTCGGAGAGCCAGGCGGCGTTGGTCTCGTGCTCCCAGCCACTGACGTCGTCGGTGGCGCGGATGCCGTCGAGGAGGTACACCGCGCGGTTGCTGCCGTTGTCGGCCAGCCACATGCGCACCTTGATCTGCCCGACCCCACCGGGTGCGGGCACCCAGTCCTCACGCAGGCGGTCGTACGGGTTCGCGACCGCCGTCCCCGCGGCGCCCAATGCGACCCCCATCGGCAGGATCACTGCCGCGACGAGCAGCAGTATCACCGACCGCAGCCGGGACGGTCCGGATCGCGCTGTGGCACGCATCAGATCGACCTCCGTCACACCAGTAACATGAGTCGCACCGTGGTTTCCACGGTATTCCCGATGTCCCGGCGCGCACGCGGACTCGGAGGAATCGTTATACGCCGAGGTCGCGCCCCCGGAGCGCTATCCGATCGTGACCCACGCCTCCCACTACCCCATCGTCACGACGCGACGCGCCAGGCGCCAACTGCCGTGCTCGCGACGTAGCACGTCGTCGTAGCGGCCGACGCTCGACAGTCGGGGCGCGCTGGTCGTCTCGACGTAGAAGGTCCAGTACGCGGTGGCCGTCGCCTCGTCGCCGCCCGACGCCGTCACCGCCACCGTGGACAGGACGTGCCGCGTCGCCGTCCCCGGGCCCTGGATGCCCGACGCGCGACGCGCTCGCACGCCGGCCTCGATCTCGGCGACGCCGACCCGACTCTGTGCCGCCATCCCGGTTGCGGGGTTGGCCGAGGACTGCCACACCGCGTCCGCGGTGAAGTTCGACAGGTACTCCTCGACCGTCCCGTCGTCGGCGAGGTGCGCCAATCGTGCGAGCAGGGACTGGATTTCGGAGACCGGGTCGGTTGCGTTCACCGGGCCCATCCTCCCCGCCAGGCCCACGATCGGGCGATCTCCGTCCCACCCCACGGGAGTACCGGACAACCGTCCAGAAAAATTGCCAAACCAACTAATTGGTATGTCCGGATTCGCTACATTGCTTGCCAGCACATCGGCTCCACGCGTTCGGCCACACCGAATGCCCCATTACCAGGCACGACAACGCGGTCGACGATCCCGGGGAGGTCACCTTGAGCGCGAGTACACAGCCGGCAACGACAGCATCGCTGCCAGCCGAACGTCACAGAGGTGGGCGGAATGCCTAGGCCCGGACCCGTTCGTCCCCTGGTCGGCGTGAAGATGGACGCGGGTCAGATCCAGCAGTACGACCAGCAGGCCGAACACGAGGGACTGCTGATGAAGTCCGGCCGGCCCAACCGGTCGGAACTGATTCGCATCAAACTCGCCTTCGCCGACGAGCACATGCCCAACGGCTGGCGGCCCTGACCCGGTCGGTGTCGTTCGGTTTCTGAAGGATTCCTCCCGCTTTCCGGGAGGAATCCTTCAGAAACCGCGACAGTCCGCTGACTGAATGCACGTCGCCCGGGTGCACGGCGCGTGGGGCTGACCTGTGTCTAGACCGGGACCGGCGACAACTCCCACGGGCCGTCCCCCGCCAACTCCAACTGGCGAGCGTGATGCTGATCGACGGTGCTGCGGTGGCTGACGCTGACGAGCATGCAGTCGGGCACCTCGGTGCGGATCAGGCTGTAGAGCGAGTATTCGAGCCCCTCGTCCACCGCCGAGGTCGCCTCGTCGAGGAAGGCCAGCTTCGGCCGGATCAGCACGATCCGGGCGAAGGCGATGCGCTGCTGCTCACCCGGCGAGAGGATCTTCGCCCAGTCCGCCTCCTCGTCGAGCCGCTCGACCAGGTTGCCCAACTGCACCTTGTTCAGCACCTCGCGAATCGTGTCGTCGTCGAGCCGCTCGGTCGTCCCCGGGTAGGCGACGGCCGCCCGCAGGTCGCCGAGCGGCAGATAGGGCATCTGTGAGAGGAACAGCGTCTCGATTCCGGCCGGCCGCCGGATCTCGCCCTCGGTGTACGGCCACATCTCGGCCAGGCTGCGCAGGAGAGTCGTCTTGCCGCTGCCCGAACGACCCTTGACCACCAATGTGTCGCCGGGGCCCATCCGCAGGTCGAGGCCGGTGATCAGCGCGTCGCCGTCAGGCTTGCGGACATGAACACCGGTGAGCTCCAAGGCATTCGCGAGCTCTGCAGTGTCGATCGTGGGCAACCCCCGCGACTCACCGTCGGCAGTGAGCAGCCCGTTGAGTCGGATCAGGCTGGCGCGGTAACCGGCGAAGGTGCCGTACGACTCACGGAAGAAGGACAGCGAGTCGTGTACCTGGCCGAAGGCCTGCGAGGACTGTGTCATGTCGCCGAGGGTGATGGTGCCGGCGAAGAACCGCGGCGCCTGGATGATGAACGCGAACACCACCGAGATCTGGTTGACGACGAGGTTCCAACCGTCGAACTTCAACGTCCGGAACACCAGGCGCCAGTAGTTGGCGATCACTGCGGCGAAGCGAGACAACAACCCGTGGCGCTCGACACCCTCACCCCGGTAGAAGGCGACGTTCTCCGCGCTGTCGCGAACCCGCACCAGCGCGTAGCGGAAGTTCGCCGTGAGCTGCTCGTTCCAGAAGTTGAGCCTGATCAGCGGGCGACCGATCCAGAACGCGACGACGGTGGACACCAGCACGTAGACGAACACGAGAAAGACCATCGCGCGCGGGATCTCGGTACCGAACACCGTCATCGGTCCGGACAGGTCCCAGAGGATCTTGGTGAAGGACACCAGCGAAACCACCGCGCCGACCGCACCCATCGACAGGGTGCGGGAAGTCTGCACGAAGTCGGTGATGTCTGCCTGAATACGCTGGTCGGGATTGTCGATGCTGGCGTCCACGAACCGACCGCGGTAGTAGGCCCGCCCGTGCAGCCAGTCGGTCGTCACGTGCTCGGTCAACCACAGCCGCCAGCGGATGTCGAAGGCCTGCCCGACGTAGTAGTCCAGCAGAGAGCGCGCCACGTGAATCGTCGCGAGAATTCCGAAGATCCACAGGCTGCGCCAGAACGCCGACTCCGCCGCATCGAGCGCATCGGTGTCGCCCTGCGCAAATCCCTGCGCCGCCTTCTGCAGCGCCGTGTACATCTCGTTGCCCTGATACGTGAAGAGCACAGTCATGCGGACCGCGAACACCGTGAGCAACAGCACGGCGGCCAGGAGCGCGTACGTCCGCACACTGTCCCGGCCACGGAAGTAGGCGCCGCTGATCCGCCAGAACTGGCGTCCCCATCGGGTGAACCGGAACAGCAGGACCGCGATCACGACAAGGCACACGGCCGAGATTCCGAACGCCCTCAGCGTCCAGAACAAGGTGTGGAGTGCTTCGTTGTTCCAGTCCAGTCCGGACGATTGCGACATTCGTATCCCCCGATCGACGGGCGAGAAAGATGGCGAAGTTTAACCCGCCGAGCGACCCTCGGCACTACGACTTCGTCAAACCACGTCGCGTCGCGAGACCGCCCGCCACCGAGGCGATTCCGATCGTGACGAGGGCGCCGAGCAGCAGCGCCGGAGCCTCGCCCCGACTCAGCAGGTGCAGCTGAGTACCGATCGTCGCGGCCGCGACCGGAATTCCGAGCTGCGCAGCCGCCAACGCGCCGAGCGGAAGCGGCTGACCGAGGAACCGGGCCAGACAGTGCACCGCCACCGCGGCAAGGCCCAGGACTACCCCGAGAACCGAGTAGGAGGGCCGGTCCACCAGTTCGCGGAGATTCAGCGAGGCGCCGAGCCAGACGTAGAACAGCGGACCGAAGAAGCCCTCGGTGATGCCGAACAGCTGGCGCGCCAGCCGATGCGGCTCCCCCACCGCGGCGACCGCGAGCCCGAGCGCGAAGCCCGCCAACATGATCGAGACATGGCTCCACACCGCGAGCGCCGCGAGACCGAACAGGATGCACAGGTTCACCCGCAGCTCCATCGCGAACTTGCGGTCCTCGGACACCCGATGCAGCCGGCCGCGCAGATCGTGGTACTCGAGTGCGCGGAAGAACCAGTACACCGCGACCGCGCACCCGGCGACGGCAAGCGCCCCGAGCGCGGCGCGCGGCGCGTGCGCCGGGTCGATGACCAGTGGCAGCGCCACGATGCACGCCGTGTCGGCGACAGCGACCTGCGCGACCAGTTGCAGCACCGAAGTCCCGCCCAGGCGCAGCGAGTCGACGATCGGCAGCACCAGCGCCGCCGAGGAGGACGCGATCAGGACGCTGTACAACGGCGCGTGTCCGGTGTCGAAGACCGTCGCGACGCCGAGGCCGGCGGGCACGGCCAGCACTCCCACCACGATCGCCTGCACTGCGCCCCGCGCCAGCGCCGGACGAAGTGCCTTCTGCCGCATCGGCACATGGGTTCCCGCGACGAACATGACGAGCGCGAACCCGATGTCCGCCAGGAACGTCAGTGTCGGGTCGGTGGCGTCGAGCAGACCGAGACCGGTCGCGCCGACCGCCACCCCCGCGACGAGTTCACCGAGCACCACCGGAAAGTGCCAACGTTGCCGGTAAGCCAGCGCGGGCCCGAGCAGGGCGATCGCCGAGTTGAACGCGAGCGTCGAGAAGCCCACTGCCACCCCCTGTCCCGGGCTCAGCCCCGCTTCGGAAAGTGCCGGATCAGGCCCTCCTGCACGACCGTAGCGAGCAACTCGCCCTCGAGGGAGAAGAACCGGCCGGTCGCCAGACCACGCGAGCCCGCGGCGACCGGCGACTCGGTCGCGTACAGGGTCCAGTCGTCGAATCGGAACGGCCGGTGGAACCACATCGAGTGGTTCACCGTCGCCGCGACGATCCGGTCCAGGCCCCAGGACAGTCCGTGCGTGGTGATGATCGAGTCCAGCACGGTGGTGTCCGAGGCGTATCCCATCGTCGCGACGTGGAGCAGCGGATCGTCGGGCAGGTGCCCGTCCGCCCGCATCCAGACCCGGTTGTGGTTGAGCTTCTCCCCGCTGCCCTTGAGGATCCAGGTGGGGTCGTTCGCGTAGCGCATGTCGATCGGCTTGAGCGCGTTGACGAACATCTGCAGCCGGTCCTCGTACCCGACGAAGTGGTCGCCCAAGGGCGGCAACGACTCCGGGAACGGCACCTCCGGCACCTCGACCGCGTGCTCGAGTCCGCGACCCCAGTCCTGGAACGCTGCGAGTACGACCATCAGCTCGCGGCCGTCCTGGTACGCGGTGACCTGTCGATTCGCGAACGCCCGACCGTCCCGGTGTCTCTGGACGCGGTACTCGATCGGCGCCTTGACGTCGCCGCCGCGGATGAAGTGGGCGTTGATCGCGTGCACCGGGCGGTCACCGTCGACGGTTCGGCCCGCGGCGACGATCGCCTGCGAGACCAGCTGACCGCCGAACGTGCGACTACCGAGCTGGGCCTGCGCCGGATGCTGTCCCACGAACACGTCCTGCTCGATCTGCTCGAGGTCGAGCAGATCGAGCAGGACGTCCAGATCCTGCGCGCGCTGCCGTGCCGCTGCTCCCGCGTCTGTCACCGAGTGGTCCTCTCCAACTGTGAGCGAATCAGGTTGGACGAGCCTACTGCGCAGACGGGACTCCGGCGACGGTCACGGGCGAGACCGGCAGATTCCGGGAGGACCGGATCAGTGGTCCTCTTCTCCGATCCGGTGCACGTGGATGAGGTTGGTCGAGCCGACCGTGCCGGGCGGGGAGCCGGCGACGATCACGACCTGGTCGCCCTTGTTGTACCGGCCGAGCGAGAGCAGCGCGGTGTCCACCTGACCGATCATCTGGTCGGTCGTCGAGACCGGCGACACCAGGAACGTCTCCGTTCCCCAGGTGAGGGTCAGCTGGCTGCGCACCTCGGGCAGCGGGGTGAACGCGAGCAGCGGCAGCGGGGTGTGCAGCCGCGCCAACCGACGCACCGTGTCGCCCGACTGGGTGAACGCCACCAACGCCTTGGCGTCGAGCCGCTCGCCGATGTCGCGGGCCGCGTAGGAGATGACGCCACGCTTGGTGCGCGGCACGTGGGTCAGCGGTGGCACCCGGGTGGACTCGCTCTCCACGGCCTCGACGATCCGGGCCATCGTCTGCACGGTCTCCATCGGGAACTTCCCGACCGAGGTCTCGCCGGAGAGCATCACCGCATCCGCACCGTCGAGGACCGCGTTCGCGACGTCGGAGGCCTCGGCGCGGGTGGGACGCGAGTTCTCGATCATCGACTCGAGCATCTGTGTCGCCACGATGACCGGCTTCGCGTTCTCCCGCGCGATCTGGATGGCGCGCTTCTGCACGAGCGGCACCTGCTCGAGCGGCAGTTCGACACCGAGGTCGCCGCGGGCCACCATCACCGCGTCGAACGCGAGCACCACCGCCTCGAGGTTCTCGATCGCCTCGGGCTTCTCGAGTTTCGCGATCACCGGGATGCGTCGGCCGACGCGGTCCATCACCGCGTGCACGAGCTCGACGTCGGCGGGCGACCGGACGAAGGACAGCGCGATGAAGTCGACACCCAGGCGCAGTGCGAACTCGAGGTCCTCGATGTCCTTCTCGGACAGCGCCGGCACCGAGACGTTCATGCCCGGCAGCGACACGCCCTTGTTGTTGCTGACCGGCCCGCCCTCGGTGACCGTGCACACGACGTCGTTGCCGTCGACGGCGGTGACGGTGAGGCCGACCTTGCCGTCGTCGACGAGCAGGCGGTCACCGGCCTTGGCGTCACGGGCCAGCTCCTTGTAGGTGGTCGAGACCCGGTCGTGGGTGCCCTCGCACTCGTCGACGGTGATCCGGACCTGCTCGCCGTTCTCCCAGACCGTGCGATCCTGAGCGAAGCGGCCGAGACGGATCTTCGGACCCTGCAGGTCGGCGAGGATGCCGACCGCCTTGCCCGTCACGTCCGAGGCCGCACGCACCCGCCGATAGTTGTCCTCGTGGTCGGCATGCTCACCGTGGCTGAAGTTGAGCCGGGCGACGTCCATGCCACTTTCGACGAGTTCTCGGATACGGTCCCCGGTCGCGGTTGCGGGTCCCAGGGTGCACACAATCTTTGTCCGTCGAGTCACGATGACGAGCCTAGTCGGTGAACCGATTCAGATCCATTCGTACCCCCGCTGAGGAAGTTCGCTGACAGGCCGTTCACCGCTGCGTCACCTCCCCGTCACAGGACCGCCAGCGGAAGCGCCGTCGGATGCACGGGAGACGGCAGATCTGAATGCCCGGTGAGGAATTCGTCGACGCTGTGCGCGGCCGCGCGCCCCTCGGCGATCGCCCACACCACCAGCGACGCGCCGCGGTGCGCGTCCCCGCACACGAACACGCCCGGTGCAGTGGTCTGCCAGTCCGGACCGCACGAGAGGGTGCCACGTCCGGTCAGCGTGAGCGCGAAGTCGTCGAGCATCCGACTGTACTCGACGCCCTCGAATCCGATGGCCAAAAGTGCCATGTCGCAGGGCAACTCGACCTCCTCACCGACCGGAGTCACGTGCCGGCGGCCGGCGGCGTCGCGAGTGACCGTCACCTCGGCCAGCACCATCGAACGGACGTGCCCGCTCTCGTCGCCCAGGAACCGTTGCACCGCAACCTCGTACCGACGAACACCGCCCTCCGCGTGCGCGGGCGACGTGCGCAGCACCATCGGCCAGGCCGGCCACGGCGATCGGTCGTCGTCACGCGCAGTCGGCAACTCGGGGTGGTAGTCGAGCTGGGTCACCGAGAGCGCGCCCTGCCGGTGCGCGGTGCCGAGACAGTCCGCCCCGGTGTCGCCGCCACCGATGATCACCACGTGTTTGCCCTTCGCCGTGACAGGGGTGGCGCCGTCGCCCTCGCACTCCCTGTTGGAGAGCACGAGATGCTCCATCGCGAGGTGGATTCCCACCAGCTCGCGACCCTGCACGGTGGCGTTGTCGCGTGCCCGCAGCGCGCCGACCGCGAGCACCACCGCGTCGAACTGGGCCCGCAACTGCTCCACCGTGACATCGACACCGACCTCACAGTCTGTGACGAAATGTGTTCCCTCGGCGCGCATCTGGCCCAGCCTGCGCTCCACGACCGCCTTCTCGAGCTTGAACTCCGGGATGCCGTACCGCAGCAGCCCGCCCAGCCGGTCGTCACGCTCGAAGACCGTGACGTCGTGACCCGCCCTGGTCAGCTGTTGCGCCGCCGCCAGACCCGCAGGCCCGGAACCCACGACCGCGACCGACTTGCCGGTGCTGATGGTCGCCAGCTGTGCGGCCACCGTGCCGCCCTCCCAGGCGGCGTCGGCGATGGCCTGCTCTATCCGCTTGATCGTCACGGCGCCGCCGGTGTCGTTCTCGGCGATCGAGAGCACGCAGGCCGCCTCGCACGGCGCGGGGCACACCCGCCCGGTGAACTCCGGGAAGTTGTTGGTCGCGTGCAGGCGGTCACCGGCCGCCGACCACCGGTCCCTCCGCACCAGGTCGTTCCATTCCGGGATCAGGTTGCCGAGCGGGCACCCCGCGGAACCGGAGTGGCAGAACGGAACTCCGCAGTCCATGCAGCGGGTGGCCTGCTCGGCCACCTCCCTGGCCCGCTCCGCGGCGGGCTGCGGTGCGGACACGTCGCGCCAGTCGCGCACCCGCTGCGCGATCGGCCGCTTGGGTGCGTCCTTCTTCCGGACCTTCAGGAAACCCTGCGGATCAGCCACGAGCAGCCTCCATGATCGCCGAGTCGACGTCACGCCCCTCGGCGCGCGCCATGCGGGTCGCGTCGAGCACCCGCTCGTAGTCGGTGGGCATCACCTTAGTGAGCAGTGCGCTGCGCCGCGGCCAGTCGGCCAGCACCGACGCCGCCACCGGTGACCCGGTCCGATCCCGATGCGCGGTGATGGTCTCGCGCAGCCAGGCCAGGTCGTCGGGGTCCGGCCGCTGCAGGGTCACCATCGCGGTGTTCACGTTCGACGGATCGAGGTCGAGTACGTAGGCGATGCCGCCGGACATGCCCGCCGCCAGGTTGCGGCCGGTCGGCCCGAGCACGACCACCCGTCCACCGGTCATGTACTCGCAGGCGTGATCGCCGACCCCCTCGACCACCGCGGTCGCCCCGGAGTTGCGGACCGAGAAGCGTTCACCGACCTGACCGCGCAGGAACACCTCACCGGAGGTCGCCCCGTAGAGGATGGTGTTGCCGGCGATCACCTGCTCCTCCGCCTCGAACAGCGCGTCGGCGGCAGGCCGGACGACAATCCGGCCACCCGAGAGTCCCTTGCCGACATAGTCGTTCGCGTCACCGATCATCTCGATCGTGACACCCGGCGGCAGGAACGCACCGAGGGACTGTCCGGCCGACCCGGTCAGCTCCACCCGGATGGTGTCCTCCGGCAGGCCGGCTGCGCCGTAGCGGCGGGTCACCTCCGCGCCGAGCAGCGTGCCGACGGTGCGGTTGACGTTGCGCACCGGCAACTGCAGCCGCACCGGGTGGGCGTCCTCGAGCGCGCCCTCCGCGAGCTGGATCAGGCTGCGGTCCAACGCCAGGTCCAGCCCGTGGTCCTGGTCGCGCTGCCGTCGTCGCTGCGGCAGCCGGTCCCCCGCACGGTCGGTCGGCATCGTGAAGATCGACGACAGGTCGAGGCCGCGGGACTTCCAGTGCGCGACGCCCTCCGCCGTCTCGAGCGCGTCGGCGTGTCCGACCGCCTCGTCCACACTGCGGAACCCGAGCTGCGCCAGGTACACCCGGACGTCCTCGGCAACGAACCGGAAGAACTCCTCCACGAACTCCGGCTTGCCGGTGAACCTCTTGCGCAGCACCGGATTCTGGGTGGCCACGCCCACCGGGCAGGTGTCGAGGTGGCAGACCCGCATCATGATGCAACCGGCGACCACCAGCGGTGCGGTGGAGAATCCGTACTCCTCCGCCCCGAGCAGCGCGGCCACGATCACGTCCCGGCCGGTCCGCATGCCGCCGTCGCACTGCACCGTGATGCGGTCCCGAAGTCCGTTGAGCACCAACGTCTGCTGCGCGTCGGCGAGCCCGATCTCCCAGGGTGCCCCCGCATGCTTGAGCGAGGTCAGCGGCGACGCACCGGTACCCCCGTCGTGCCCGGAGATGAGCACCACGTCGGCGTGCGCCTTCGACACCCCCGCTGCGACCGTGCCCACACCCACCGAGCTGACCAGCTTGACGTGCACCCTGGCCTGCTCGTTGGCGTTCTTGAGGTCGTGGATCAGCTGCGCGAGGTCCTCGATCGAGTAGATGTCGTGGTGCGGCGGCGGTGAGATCAGCCCGACCCCAGGCGTGGAGTGCCGCGTCTTGGCGATCCACGGGTAAACCTTGAACGCAGGCAACTGGCCACCCTCACCGGGCTTGGCGCCCTGGGCCATCTTGATCTGGATGTCGCTGGCGTTGATCAGGTAGTCGCTGGTCACGCCGAACCGCCCGCTGGCAACCTGCTTGACCGCGCTGCGCCGGCGCGAGTCGTAGAGCCGGTCCGCGTCCTCGCCGCCCTCGCCCGAGTTCGACCGTCCGCCGAGGTTGTTCATGGCGATCGCCATCGTCTCGTGCGCCTCCGCCGAGATGGATCCGTAGCTCATCGCACCGGTGTTGAACCGGGTCACGATGGACTCGACGGGCTCCACCTCGTCCAGCGGAACCGGCTGGCGCAGGCCCTCACGGAACCGGAACAGGCCGCGGAGCGCGCCACCCTCGGCCGCGAGCCGGTTCACCTCCTCGCTGTACCGAGCGAACACCTCGTGCTTGCCGGTACGGGTGGCGTGCTGGAGCAGGAACACCGTCTCCGGGGTGAACACGTGCAGCTCGCCCTCGCGGCGGAACTGGTACTCGCCGCCGACGTCGAGGCGGCGGTGCACCCGGTCGGTCGGGTTGTCGGGATAGGCCAGTCGGTGCCGGATGCGCACCTCCCGGGCCAGCACGTCCATGCCGACGCCACCGAGCTTGCTGACGGTCCCGCGGAAGTACTCGTCGACGAGGTCGCGGTCGAGGCCGATCGCCTCGAACACCTGCGCTGCGGTGTACGAGCCGACGGTGGAGATGCCCATCTTCGACATCACCTTGAGCACGCCCTTGCCGAGACCCGTCAGGTAGTTGCGCACGGCGACAGCCGGTTCCACGCCCGTCAGCTCCCCCTCGCTGACCAGGTCCTCGATCGACTCCATCGCCAGATACGGGTTGACCGCCGCCGCCCCGAAGCCGATCAGCAGCGCCAAGTGGTGCACCTCGCGCGCGTCGCCGGACTCGACCACCAGTGCGACCTTGGTGCGTTCCTTGGTGCGCACCAGGTGGTGGTGCACCGCCGAGACGGCCAGCAGCGACGGGATCGGGGCGTGCGCGTGATCGGAGTCCCGGTCGGAGATCACCAGGATGCGGTAGCCCGCGGCGATCGCGGCGCTGGCACGGGCACGCAGGTCCTCGATCGCCTCGGCCATGCCCTCGCCGCCGCGCTCGACGTCGTAGAGCGCCCGCAGCACCGTCGCCGCGAGACCCGGCAGGTCGCCGTCGTCGTCGAGGTGGATGATCTTGCTCAGTTCGACGTTGTCGAGCACCGGCCACGGCAGCACGATCTGCCGGCACGACGCGGCGGTCGGGGCGAGCAGGTTCTGCTCCGGCCCCATCACCCTCGTCAACGAGGTAACGACCTCTTCGCGGATTGCGTCCAGCGGCGGATTGGTCACCTGGGCGAACAGCTCGACGAAGTAGTCGTAGAGCAGTCGGGACCGCTGCGACATCACCGCGACCGGCGTGTCGGTTCCCATGGAGCCCAACGGTTCCCCGCTGCTGGCGGCCATCGGCGCGAGCAGGATCCGCAAGTCCTCCTCGGTGTACCCGAACGCGACCTGGCGACGGACCACGGACTCGTGCGGATGCTGGACGGGGGTGCGTTGGGGCAGTTCCTTGAGCTCGAGCAGACCGGCGTGCAGCCACTCGTCGTAGGGCTGCTCGGTGGCCAGCGCCATCTTGACCTCGGCGTCGGGCACCACCCGTCCCGCGGCGGTGTCGACAAGGAACATCCGGCCCGGCTCGAGCCGGCCCTTCGCGAGCACCTGCGACTGCGGGACGTCCAGCACGCCGGACTCACTGGCGAGGATCACCCGGCCGTCGACGGTCTGCCACCACCGACCGGGGCGCAGGCCGTTGCGGTCGAGCACCGCACCGACCTGGGTGCCGTCGGTGAAGGTGACACACGCCGGTCCGTCCCACGGCTCCATCAGCGAGGCGTGGTAGCGGTAGAAGGCCCGTCTTGCGGGGGCCATCGCGGCGTCGTTCTCCCAGGCCTCGGGCACCATCATCATCACCGCGTGCGCGATGCCGCGACCGGCGAGGTGGAGAAGTTCGAGCACTTCGTCGAAGGAGGCCGAGTCGGAGGCCTCGGGCGTGCAGATCGGGTACAGCCGTCGCAGGTCACCGGGGATCAGGTCGCTCGCCAGCATCGCCTCGCGGGCGCGCATCCGGTTCCGGTTGCCGCGTACGGTGTTGATCTCGCCGTTGTGTGCGACGAACCGGAACGGGTGTGCCAGCGGCCAGGACGGGAAGGTGTTGGTCGAGAAGCGGCTGTGCACGATCGCGATCGCGCTGGCGCACCGCTCGTCGCGCAGGTCAGGGAAGAATGCCGACAGCTGCGCGGTGGTCAACATTCCCTTGTAGACGATCGTCCGGCTCGACAGCGACGGGAAGTACACCCCGCTGCCCTCCGCCTCGATCTCGTCGGTGACCTGCTCGGACCGCTTACGCAGTGCGAACACCACCCGATCGAGGTCCAGCCCGCCGATCCGGCCTGGGGAGGCGACGAACAGCTGACGCATGAACGGCATGCAGTCGCGCGCGGCGACCCCGATGTCCGCGCCCGTCGGGTCGACCGGCACGTCCCGCCAACCGAGCACCTCGAGCCCCTCCTCTGCGGCGATCGCGTGGATGCGCGCGACGGCGGCCGCCCGGGCAGGCGGGTCCTGCGGCAGGAAGCAGATGCCGGCGGCGAAGGTGTTGGCGCCGTCGGACGTCGGGGCGGGCAGCTCGAATCCGGCGACGTCGACGAGCAGGTCGACGGGCAGTTGCAACAGGATGCCCGCGCCGTCGCCGCTGTTCGGCTCGGCGCCCGCGGCTCCGCGATGCTCGAGGTTCTCCAGGGCCAGCAGACCGTCGGCGACGATGCGATGCGAGGGCCGGCCGTGGATGTCCGCGACCATCGCCACCCCGCAGGAGTCGGCCTCCTGCGCGGGGTCGTACAGGCCCTGCGGCTCGGGCAACTGAGAAAACAGCACCTGGGCACCTCCACGTCGGCGGCCACGTCATGGCACGGGGCACATACGGCACATGACGTCCGGTGTGGCGCACAGGTGGGGAGGACCGAGCGTCACACTCGGGTGCGCCCAGTCTAGCAACGGAAAGACCCTGCACAGCGGGCCCAATTCAGGCAAACGGACGACGTCGAACAAACCGGGCGGTCCAGAACCGTCCAGACTCTGTCCCTACGTCTCGCTACCATTCCCGACACGTCCACAGACCGGACCGGGACCTCGAGGAGCTGCGTGAACCACAGTCCGACCACCCCTTCCGATCTGACGGACCTCGAATCCGCCTTCGCGCCACCTGCCGCTTGGATTCCGATGAAGCATCCGAGGCGGGGCGGCTTCGCTGCCGATGTCGACCCCGTCGATCCCCGCGCTGACGCGGAGCTCGCGCAGTCGATCGAGACCAACGAGGAACGCCTGCAGTGGGCCGCGTGGGATCTGGTGAACGACCCCGATCCCAACCCTCTCGTCGTCGCCGCCCGCCGCTACCGGAACGGCGACGTCTCGGCCGTCGGCGCCGCCGCGCTGGCCGTCCTGCTCGCACGTACAGGGAAACCGGACGAGGGCACGCTCGTCGTGGACGGATGGGTGGCGAGGCACGGTGCGACATTCGCGGTCCAGTCACTGCTGGAAGCCTCGGACATGCGGCGGGTGGCCAACCGGGTGCCGGTCGATGATCTGCCCGACGGCATCAACTTCATCTGGGTCCAGCACGGCGATTCGTCCGGGAACGAGATGGAACTGCCCCGCTACGTGGTTCTCGAGCAGCTCGGTCAGGTCGACGACCCGAACGCGCAGGTGACCTACACCGTTCTCGAGCACATGCTCGACCGGATGCGCGGACTACTCACCATAGCCTCAGACGACGACTACGTCGCGGCACGCGATATGGCAGAGACGCTGCGTACGAACACGACTCGGCGCCTCGCCGCGACGTACCTTTTCCCGACCGAACGCGAGTGGTCCGACGAGCTGATCATGGGACTGGACGCAATCCCGCATCGCTGGCGCACGCATCTGCTGGTGTCCTCGAACACGACCGCACAGCTCGAGCGGGCCGCCGACGGATGGGGGCCACGACTGTGGCTCGGCGACGAGGCGATTCTGGCTGCGCTGGTGGACGGTGTCGGCGCCGAGATCACCACGGCACTGACCGCGGCCTTCGACACCGAGTTCCCGTACAGGAGCGTGCAGGACGATGCGATCCAGCTGAGCATCCTGCATGCGCTGTCGTCGATCCCCACCGATGACGCCTTCTCCGCCCTGCTCGAACGCGCAGACGTGAAGAACGCTCTGCCCGCGGTACTGAATGCGATACAGCACTACCCCCGTCGCGCCTTCACGATCCTGGCATCGGCCGATTCAGGCCTGTTCGACCGCCACGTCCGAGAGAACCCCGACCTCGCCGCCGCCTTGGCGGACACGCTCCCCGCGCCTGCCCGGCGCCGGATCGCGGAACTGACGACGACGGTGCCCGAGTCGACGGATCTACCCGCGATCCTGGTGACGCCACCGTGGTTGAACCGGAGGCGGGCGACCACGCCGCCGGTGATCGACGGACTCACGGCTCCCGTGATCCACCGGATGGCCTGGCTGCCTGCCGAACTCGAGGAGATTTGCGCCACCCCGCACGACTACTCGTACACCACGTGGGAGCAGTACCGGCAGTACGTCCGCAACACGACACCGCAGAACGTGAACGAGTGGGAGGCCTGGATCATCTTCCTCCTCGCCCCGGACGAGGTCGCGCGCCCGCTGCTGACCGACTGGGAGACAACGACACTCAGGGAGCCACATCGAGTCGTCGCCCGTTACGAACTCGACGCCCTGCCATTGCTGCTGCGCGTGGCGCGCGCCCGCCCCGGCGCGGCGGCCCCGTACCTGATGCCGTATGTCGACCTCGACGTCGCGCGTCTGCACGCGACGATGTACGCCACCCGCAAGAATCTCCGCAGGCCGGCGCTGTCGTGGCTCGTCCGCCACACCACCGACGCGATCACGCTGCTGGTTCCCGACGCGGTCGGCAAGGCGGGAGCTGGGCGCGATCACGCCGCTGCCGCGCTGGGGGCGCTTGCGCGTGCCACCACGCCGGAGACCGTCATCTACGGGGCTGAGCAGTACGGGGCCGACGCCGCGGAAGCCGTCAGGGCGCTCCTCGACGTCGACCCACTCGACGTACTGCCCAAACGAATCCCCACGACGCCAGCCTGGGCGTATCTCGAATCCCTGCCTCCCATACTGACGGCCGATCGGTCGGCGGCGCTCCCCGCGTCGGCAGTGTCAACCATTCTGACGATGTGCGCCATCAGTACGGCAGACGCCCCGTACGCCGGACTCGACACCGTGACCTCTTTTTGCGATCGGGCGTCGCTGGCCGCGGCGATATGGGAACTGTTCGAGAGGTGGTGGGGAGCCGGCGCCCCGTCGAAGGACAACTGGATCGTCCTCGCCCTGGGTTGGCTCGGTGACGATGCGACGGTCACCAGGTTGGCGCCGCTCATCAGGAGGTGGCCCGGAGATGGCGGCACCGCCCGCGCACAGCTAGGACTCGACGCCCTCGCCGCGCACGGCTCCGCGCGGGCACTGACCGAACTCGACCGCATGTCGCGAAAGATGAAGTTCAAGTCGTTGAAGAACGGCGCCGCGGAACGTGTCGCGGAGGTCGCCGAACGCCTCGGGCTCGACCACGAACAACTTGCGGACCGCACAGTCCCCGACCTCGATCTGTCCCCCGACGGCACGATGACGCTCGACTTCGGACCGCGGACGATCACCCTCCGTTTCACGGAGGCACTGGTGCCCTTCGCCGTCGACGAGTCCGGCAAGAAGTCGGCCGGACTCCCCAAGGCAACCGTGAACGACGACGCTGCACTCGTCGAGGACGCGAAGAAGCGTTTCGCCGCGCTCAAACGTGAAGCGAAGACTGTTGCTGCCGAACAGATCAAGCGATTCAACCGGTCCATGGTCACCGGGCGCCGCTGGGACGGAGGAGAATTCACCGAGTACGTCCTCGGCCACCCACTGCTGCTGCACATCGCACGCCGCCTGCTGTGGGCATCGTTCGACGAGAACTCCCGTCCCACGGTGGTGTTCCGGGTCGCGGAGGACAACACGTTCGCCGACATCGACGGCAATACAGTCGCGCTGGCGGACGGCCCGATCGGACTCGTGCATCCCGCACACATCCCCGACACCGTGCGAACCTGGTCCCACGTCTTCGCCGATTACGAGATCCTGCAACCGTTTCCGCAACTGGGACGTCCCGTCCACCATCCCCTGCCGGGCGACGTCGACGGCAGCGGGCTGTCCCGTTTCACCGGGGTGACGGCGACACCGAGTCAGGCGCTGCGCCTGACGTATCGCGGGTGGGACCCGGTGTGGGAGAACCCGGCGTACCCGAGTCAGAAGCGACCGGGGGGCCAGGGGCTGCTGTACCGGCTGAGTGACACCGTGTCGGTGCTGCTGGGACTCGACCCCGGGATGGGAACGGGAAGTCCGTACGACGGATACCCAGACCAGAAACTGGTGTCCGTGGACCTTCGCGGCGGCACCCTCGACGACGCCGACAGTGCGACGGTGTCCGAACTCCTCGCCGACCTGGCCGGGTTCGCGTCGTGACCCGCCGAGCGCGGCGACACGTCGACAGGCCACCGCGTCGACATGCCACCGCTCGGATCAGCTCCGGAGTTGGCGCCCCTGACCGTCCTGGACACTGCCCGAGAGCATCATGATCCCGTCGACGAAGGACCAGATCCAGATGCCCGGAACGATGAGGAATCCGATCAGCAAGAACAGGGTGAACACGCCGAACCAGAAGCCGAGCAACTGCGCGAGCCCGATCCCGGTGCTGCCACTGTAGAGACGTCCCACGCCGCAGACTCCGACGAACGGCAGCAGCATCTGCAGAAGACCGGCCGTCGTCTTCGACTTGTCGGACATCGGCCGGCCCGTGATCGGGTCGCGGCCGAACGGCGCCCCCGCGTCCGCGCCCTGATATCCGTATCCGGGCATCGGCGCGAACTGCTGCGGGTACGCGGGCTGCTGCCCGTACACCGGGGGCTGCTGCCCGTATGCGGGCGGTGGGAACTGCGGCGGCTGGGCACCGAACGGCTGCCCCGCGCCCGCGTCCTGCGGAGCCGGAATGCCCGGCCCGCTGCCGGGCGCCCCGTAGACCGGGCCGGACTGCTGCGGGTAGCCGGCGCTCGGCGACTCGGCGCCCGGGTACGTCGAGTACTGGGATGTCGGGTCGGCCCAGGTGCCGCCGTTCTCGATCCGCTTCTGCCAGTCGTCGTCCGATGTGGTCACGTGTCGTCCCCCTGTGTTGTCTTCGTGGTCTTCGTGTCGATCCCGGCCTCGTCAGCCTCGCCGTCCGCGGTCTCCGCCTGCGGCGCTCCCCCACCCGTGAACTCCTCGCGTGCCTTCCCGATTCGCAGCTCGGCCGGCGTCTCGCGGCCCTTCTTCGCGAGCGCGAAGTAGGCGATCGCGCAGACGAACACCACCACCGAGGTGAACACGTTGATCCGGATTCCGGCGATGTGCGTGGCGTGGTCGTCACGCATGAGTTCGACGAAGAACCGGCCGAGGCAGTACCCGGCGACGTACAGCGCGAACAGCCGGCCGTGCCCGATCCGGAAACGGCGGTCCACCCAGACCAGCAGCACGACGATCAGCACGTTCCAGATCAGCTCGTACAGGAAGGTCGGGTGCACGACCCGCTCGACCACGCCCGTCGAGGTGCCGCTGAGCATGTCGGCCCGGCCCGCGGAATTGACCCGCTCGTAGATTTCGAGGCCCCACGGCACGGTGGTCTCTCGGCCGTAGAGCTCCTGGTTGAAGTAGTTGCCGATCCGGCCGATCGCCTGCGCCAGCAGGATCGCCGGTGCCAGCGCGTCACCGAGGGCCGCGACCGACACCCCGCGCCTGCGGCACCCGATCCAGGCGCCGACGCCGCCGAGCAGCACCGCACCCCAGATGCCGAGGCCGCCCTGCCAGATCTTCAGCGCGTCGGCGGGGTGCCCGCCGGCGCCGAAGTAGGTGGTCCAGTCGGTGGCGACGTGATAGAGCCGGCCGCCGACGAGGCCGAAGGGGACCGCCCAGATCGCGACGTCGAGGACCGTACCCTGCTCGCCGCCGCGTGCCACCCACCGGCGGTCGCCCCAGACGACGGCCACGACGATGCCGACGATGATGAAGAAGGCGTAGGCGCGCAGCGGCACCGGGCCGATGTTCCACACGCCCTGCGGCGGGCTCGGGATGTACGCCAGGATGTCGACAGTCGAGGTCACGACGCCACGGTAGTCGAGCGGACTCCGGCGGCGAGTTCGGTGGTGATCGCGCGCAACGCCGCCGGGCCCTCTGCAACGGCCGTGACCAGTGCCGAACCCACGATGACGGCGTCCGCGTAGGCGCCGATCTCGGCGGCCTGCGCGCCCGACCGGACGCCGAGGCCGACGCCGACCGGGATGTCGGAGTGCGCACGCACCCGCGCGACCAGTTCCGGCGCCATGTTGGAGACCGCGTCGCGGGCACCGGTGACGCCCATCGTGGAGGTCGCGTAGACGAAGCCGCGGCAGGAGTCGACCGTCATCGCGAGACGCTCGGCGGTCGAGGAGGGCGCGACCAGGAAGGTCCGGTCCAGGCCGTGCTTGTCGGAGGCGGCGATCCAGTCGGCGGCCTCGTCCGGGATCAGGTCCGGGGTGATGATGCCGAGACCGCCCGCGGCGGCCAGGTCGCGCGCGAACTCGTCGACGCCGTACTTGAGCACGAGGTTCCAGTACGTCATGACGACGGCCTTGCCGCCCGCCTTCGAGATGGCCTCGACGACGGTGAACACGTCACGGACCCGGAAGCCCGCAGTGAGCGCCTCGTCGGCGGCGGCCTGAATGGTCGGGCCGTCCATCACCGGATCGCTGTACGGGATACCGACCTCGATCAGGTCGCAGCCGGCCTCGACGAGGATCTCGAACGCCTCGATCGAGCGGGGCAGGTCGGGGTAGCCGGCGGGCAGGTAGCCGACCAGCGCGGCACGCTGCTCCGCCCGGCACTGCGCGAAGAGGTCTCCCAGCCGGGACTGCTGCTCGCTCACTTCGTCTGCCCTTCGTCGGTCGTGTCGGTGTCGGTGTCGTCGGGGAACAGGCCGAACCACTTGGCTGCGGTGTCGACGTCCTTGTCGCCGCGACCGGAGATGTTGACCAGCACGATCGCGCCCTCGCCCAGTTCCTTGCCGAGCTTGAGTGCACCCGCGAGCGCGTGCGCCGACTCGATCGCGGGGATGATGCCCTCCCGGCGGCTGAGCAGCGCGAGCGCGTCCATCGCCTCGGTGTCGGTGATCGCCCGGTACTCGGCGCGGCCGATGTCCTTGAGGTGCGAGTGCTCCGGGCCGACGCCCGGGTAGTCCAGACCCGCCGAGATCGAGTGCGACTCGATGGTCTGGCCGTCCTCGTCCTGCAGCAGGTACGAGTAGGCGCCGTGCAGCGCGCCCGGCGTGCCGCCCGCGATGGTCGCGGCGTGCCTGCCGGTCTCGACGCCGTCACCGCCGGCCTCGAAGCCGACGAGCCGAACCGACGGGTCGTCGATGAACGCGTGGAAGATGCCGATGGCGTTGGAGCCGCCGCCGACGCAGGCCGCGACCGCGTCGGGCAGCCGGCCGGTGTGCGCCTGCACCTGCGCCCTCGCTTCGAGGCCGATGATGCGCTGGAAGTCGCGCACCATCACCGGGAAGGGGTGCGGACCGGCCGCGGTGCCGAAGCAGTAATAGGTGTTGTGAGCGTTGGTGACCCAGTCTCGCAGCGCCTCGTTGATCGCGTCCTTGAGCGTGCGCGAGCCGGTCATCGCGGGGATCACCTCGGTGCCGAGCAGCCGCATCCGCGCGACATTGAGCGCCTGCCGCTTGGTGTCGACTTCGCCCATGTACACGACACATTCGAGTCCGAGCAGAGCACAGGCGGTGGCCGTGGCGACGCCGTGCTGGCCGGCGCCGGTCTCGGCGATCACCCGGGTCTTGCCCATCCGCTTGGCGAGCAGCGCCTGACCGAGAACGTTGTTGATCTTGTGAGAACCGGTGTGGTTCAGGTCTTCCCGCTTGAGCAGCAGTCGGGCGCCGCCGGCGAACTCGCTCAGTCGGGTGGCCTCGTACACCGGCGACGGACGGCCGGTGTAGTCACGCTGCAGGCGATCCAGTTCGTCCAGGAAGGCCGGATCGACGCGGGCCTTGTCGTACTCGGCCGTGACCTCCTCGATCACCGCCATCAGGGCCTCGGGCACGTACCGGCCGCCGTAGGCACCGAAGTGACCGCCCTGATCGGGTTCGTGGGCGCTGCGCTCGGTCACACCCGCGCTCATGCGGGGAAGGCCACGGCCCTTGGCAGAAAGTACGGGATCGTCTGTGCTCACCTGTACCAGTCTGCCCTAGTCGCCGCGGTCGAACGTACGTCGGGTCCGACCGCCGGCGGACGGGTCAGCGAGCGGGCTTCGGGCAGGACGGATGCGCCCCGGCCGCGACGAGATCCTTGACGGCCGTTCGCGGATCCCCGCTGGTGACCAGTCCCTCGCCGACCAGCACCGCGTCGGCCCCGGCACCCGCGTAGGCGAGCAGGTCGGCGGTCCCACGGACCCCCGACTCGGCGATCTTGATGACGTCGGTCGGCAGTCCCGGCGCGATCCGCGCGAACGTGTCGCGGTCCACCTCGAGCGTCTTGAGGTTGCGCGCGTTGATGCCGATCACACTGGCGCCCGCCTCGAGCGCGCGGTTCGCCTCCTCCTCGGTGTGCACCTCCACCAGGGCGGTCATGCCGAGGGACTCGGTGCGGTCGAGCAGTGAGGCCAGCGTGGCCTGCTCCAGGGCCGCCACGATCAGCAGGATCACGTCCGCGCCGTGCGCGCGGGCCTCGTGAATCTGGTACGGGCCGACGATGAAGTCCTTGCGCAGCACCGGGATTCCGACGGCCTTGCGCACCGCGTCGAGGTCCGCCAGCGAGCCGTGGAAACGACGCTCCTCGGTGAGCACGCTGATCACACGCGCCCCACCCTGCTCGTAGGCGAGGGCCAGTTCGGCCGGATCCGCGATGGTGGAGAGCGGACCCTTCGAGGGGCTCGCCCGCTTCACTTCGGCGATCACGCCGATTCCCGGTGACCGCAGGGCTGCGGCGGCGTCGAGCGCGGCGGGAGCTCCGGCGGCCGCGGCCTTGACCGCGGCGAAGTCGAGCACGGATTCGCGGGCGGCGACGTCGGCACGTACCCCGTCGAGAATCGAATCGAGAACAGTCATCGCGTCCCGAGTCCTTTCTGGGCTGGCGGCCGATGTGAGGAACCTCATCGGATTCGTAAAGCGTAGAGGGCGTCCGAGTCTTGACTAACGGCGGGTGTCTGTGTCATCGGAGTCGTCGGGCTTTGCCTGGTCCGACGGCCCGTCCTCGGTGGGGTCCTGCCCCGCGTCGAGCGCGTCCCAGAGCGTCCGCTGACTCGGCGGTTCGCCGGAACCTTCCCCGCGGCGCTTGGTCGCCTCCTCGCGGCGGGCGGCGGGCGCCGCGTACTTCGACGACAGTCCCGCGCTGACACTCGCCTTCCGGATCAGTGCCACCGCCGCCGCCAGGGCGAGCACCGCGCCCAGCAGCGCCAGCAGCGCCGGGGCGGCGTGTGTCGCGGTGGCGGTGACCTCGGCGCGGGCCGGCAGTTCCGCCAGCCGTCCGGCCTTGTCCCGATCCGCGCCCTCGATCAGCAGTGTCGCCGCGGGAATCGCCGCCGCGACCGCCACCGCCGCGACCAGCACGCCGACGATCCGCAGCGCCCAGCCACGCACCGCGAACGAGGCCGCGATCGCGGCGAGCAGGGTCAGCGCGAGCGGGGTGGTCGCCGCGGCCCAGGTGCCGCCGATGAGTGCGATGCGCCGGGCCTCCCCGAGACCGTCGGAGGCGTCCAGACTCACCCAGGTCATCCGCGACGACGCCCACAGGCACAGGGCGGCCGCCGCGAGCAGCAGGACCGGCAGGGCCGCGGCGAGCCCGGAGCGCCGCGCGGACGGGGCGTCCGCGTCGCCGGTCGGTGTCCGGTCACTCATCGGCGCCGCCGAGTGTCTTCAGGGTGCCCGCCGCGGCGATCGCACTGAGCACCGCCATCGCCTTGTTGCGGGCCTCGGTGTCCTCGTACACCGGGTCCGAGTCCGCCACGATCCCGGCACCCGCCTGCACGTACGCGGTGCCGTCCTTGACCAGGGCGGAGCGGATCGCGATCGCGGTGTCGGCGTCGCCGGCGAAGTCGAGATAGCCGACGATCCCGCCGTAGATGCCGCGCCGCGTCGGTTCGAGTTCGTCGATCAGTTCCATCGCCCGGACCTTCGGCGCACCGGAGAGGGTGCCCGCGGGGAAGCAGGCCGTGACCGCGTCGAGCGCGTGCTTGCCCGCCGCGAGCCGACCGGTCACCGTGGACACCAGGTGCATGACGTGGCTGTAGCGCTCGACGTGCCGGTAGTCGTGCACCTTGACGGTGCCCGGCTCGCAGACCCGGCCGAGGTCGTTGCGCCCGAGGTCGACGAGCATCAGGTGCTCGGAGTTCTCCTTCTCGTCGGCGATGAGGTCCTTCTCGAGCAGGAGGTCGTCCTCCTCGGTGGCCCCTCGCCAACGGGTGCCGGCGATCGGGTGGGTGGTCGCGGTGCCCTCCTTGACCGTCACGAGCGACTCCGGGCTCGACCCGACGATCGAGAAGGCGGTGCCGCCGTCGCCGTCCGGGACGTTGACCAGGTACATGTACGGGCTCGGGTTGGACGCGCGCAGCATCCTGTACACGTCGAAGGGGTGCGCGTCGGTGTCCATCTCGAAGCGCTGCGAGAGCACCACCTGGAACGCCTCGCCCGCCTCGATCTCACCGATCAGCCTGCGCACGTCGACGCCGAACGACTCGGTGGTGCGCTGGCGTCGGTACTCGGGCACCGGCTTGCTGAAGGTGGAGACGGTGGACGGCGACGACGCGCTCAGGGCGGTGGTCATCGCGTCGAGTCGGGCGACCGCGTCGTCGTAGGCCTCGTCGACGCGCTCGTCGCTCCCGTCCCAGTTGACGGCGTTCGCGATCAGAGTGATCGCGCCCTCGTGGTGGTCGACGGCGGCCAGGTCGGTGGCCAGCAGCATCACCATCTCGGGGACCTGCAGGTCGTCGACGGCGTTGCTGGGCAGCCGTTCGAGCCGGCGCACAATGTCGTAGCCCATGAACCCGACCATGCCGCCGGTCAGTGGCGGCAGGTCGGGCAGTCGCTCGCTGCGCAGGAGTTCGAGGGTCTCGCCGAGCGCGACGATCGGATCGCCGCCCGAGGGTGCACCGGCGGGCACGCTGCCCTGCCAGCCGGCCTCGCCGTCGACGACGGTCAACGCCGCGGGACTGCCCGCACCGATGAACGACCAGCGCGACCAGGACCGGCCGTTCTCGGCGGACTCGAGCAGGAAGGTCCCGGGCCGGTCGGCCGCCAGCTTCCGGTACGCGGAGAGCGGAGTCTCGGAGTCCGCCAACACCTTTCGGATGACCGGGACGACGCGATGGTCGGCCGCCAGGGAGCGGAACTGTTCCCTGGTGGTGGTGGACTCGCCCGCGTCGACGACGGCGGCTGCGGTGGGGACGGAGGTTGACTCGCCGGGCATGGCACCCATCATCCCAGCACCGGACTGACGGTCGTCGAGCGCGGTAGCCTCGGACGCATGCAGACTGGACAGCAGGCGCCGGATTTCTCCCTCCCCGACCAGGACGGGACCGTCCGGACGCTGAGCGAACTCGTCGCGGACGGTCCCCTGGTGCTGTTCTTCTACCCGGCCGCGTTCACCCCGGTGTGCACCGCCGAGGCGTGCCACTTCCGAGACCTGGCAGCGGAGTTCGGCGCGGTCGGGGCGTCACGGGCCGGCATCTCCACCGACAAGGTCGACAAGCAGGCCTCGTTCGCCGCCGCGAAGTCCTTCGACTACCCACTGCTGTCCGACGAGTCGGGCGCGGTCGCCGAACAGTTCGGGGTGCGGCGCGGACTGCTGTCCAAGCTGTCACCGGTCAAGCGCACGACCTTCGTCATCGGCACCGACCGCACCGTGTTGAAGGTGATCGCCAGCGAACTGCGCGCGAACACGCATGCCGACCAGGCGTTGGAGTTCCTACACGAGCTGAAGTGAGCGCTTCGCCAGGCCCATCCAGAAGCCGTCGATCACCTGCTGCGGGACCTGTTCGGGATTGCTGGACGCACCGAGCGTGACGAACAGCGGCGCGAAGTGCTCGATCGTCGGGTGCGCGTAGGGCATGCCCGGCGCCTTCGCCCGGAAGTCGATCAGCGCGTCGACGTCGCCGGCCGCGAACCGCTCGGACGCCCACGCGTCGAACTCCGCAGACCATCCCGGGGCGACCGCGTTCGGAGAGTAGTCACGCAGGAACGGCAGCCCGTGTGTGGTGAAGCCCGACCCGACGATCAGCACACCCTCCTCGCGCAGGGGACGCAGTCGTTCGCCGAGGTGCAGCAGACGCTCCGGGTCGAGGGTCGGCATCGAGATCTGCAGAACCGGGACGTCGGCGTCGGGGTACATCACGGTCAACGGAACGTAGGCGCCGTGGTCGAGTCCGCGGTCGGGCTGGTGGTACACGGGTTCGTTGTCGGGCATCAGCGCCGCGACCCGCCCGGCGAGGTCCGGTGCGCCCGGCGATGCGTACTGCACGCGGTAGTACTTGGGGTCGAAGCCGCCGAAGTCGTAGACGAGCGGCGTTCCGGTGGTCGTGGAGCCGATGGTCAGGGGCGCCGACTCCCAGTGCGCGGAGACGATCAGGATCGCCTTGGGTCGGGGCAGATCTGCGGACCAGGCGGCGAGCTGGGAGACCCACAATTCGTCGTCGACGAGCGGCGGTGCACCATGGCTGAGGTACAACGCGGGCATGGCGAGATCCGTCATATCCGACTCCTTAAATTGAAGCTTCAACTATCATAGGAGTCAACGGCACCGTACGACAAATATTCCCCAGGCGAATGTTCCTCAGGAGGCGACAGCATGACCCGGCGGTGCACATGACTCAGAGTTCGCACGATTCAGCAGAACCGACGACGCGGTGGCTCGACGACGAACAGCAACGCGCCTGGCGCGAACTGGTCGCGCTGACCACCCGTCTGCCCGCGGCGCTGGACACCCAACTCCAGCGCGATGCGGGTCTGACGCACTTCGAGTACTTCGTGCTCGCGGTCCTGTCCGAAGCCCCGCAGCGTCGACTGCAGCTGAGCACCCTGGCCGCACAGGCGAACGCGTCGTTGTCGCGGCTCTCCCACGTCGTGACCAAGATGGAGAAGGCGGGCTGGGTCAAGCGCAAGAGCATCGTCGGCGCCCGCGGATCGCTCGCCGTCCTCACCGCGGCCGGCTACGCGAAGGTCGTCGCCGCCGCACCCGGCCACGTGCACGCGGTCCAGACCCTGGTCTTCGAGGGACTCGACGACGCCCAGGTCCGCGGCCTGATCACGCTCGGTCAGGCGTTGGTCAGCCAACTCGACCGCGGGATCGCGAAGGGAACCGGCAAGGCCTGAGCGGCGGCCGTCACCCCAACGGCACGCCGCCGACACCCCAGTTCTCGCGCGGCACGTCGGTGAGCGTGACCCACACCTGGGCCGGGTTCTTGCCGGTCGCCTCCGCGTAGGCCTTCGTCACCGCCTCGATCGCGGCCCGCTTCTGCTCGGTGGTCAGTCCGGGTGTCTGGCTGATCTGAATCAGTGGCATGCCGACCATTGTTGCCGACCCCCGCTGCCGAACGGGAACCCAAGGCTCGCTTGCGACCGCGAAACGAGCCGTGAGGTCCCGTTCGCCGCCTGTGGATACCGACGAAGCGATCCACAGGCGGCGGCAACCGGACGGGTGCGCTATCGAAACTCGTCGGACGCCGACGCCAACGTGGCGGCATGACCATCATCGACGCACCGTTCCGCGGCTCGACCGCGATCGCACAGGGACTGGAGACGCGGGCCCGGATCCGACGGCACTGCCGGCGCCCCGGTCTGATCACCGAACGGGAACCCATGGCTCACTTGCGACCGCGAAACGAGCCGTGGGCTCCCGTTCGTGAGCGGCGGAGGTCAGGGCTTGGCGAGCAGGACGTCGGTGTCGAAGCAGGTGTGCGTGCCGGTGTGGCAGGCGGCGCCCTCCTGGTCGACGATCAGCAGGACCGAGTCGCCGTCGCAGTCGAGGCGCACCTCGTGCACGTACTGGGTGTGGCCGGAGGTCTCCCCCTTGACCCAGTACTGCTGACGCGACCGCGAGAAGTACGTTCCCTTACGGGTTTCCAGCGTGCGGGCGAGCGCCTCGTCGTCCATCCAGGCGACCATCAGCACGTCGCCGGTGGACCGTTCCTGGGCGACGGCACTGAACAGGCCGGCCTCGTTGCGCTTGAGACGGGCCGCGATGGCCGGGTCGAGACTCATCGGACCACGATACCTTCCGCGCGCATTGCGTCCTTGACCTGCGGAATCGTGAGGTCGCCGAAGTGGAACACGCTCGCCGCGAGCACCGCGTCCGCACCGGCCTGGACGGCGGGCGCGAAGTCGCCGACCGCCCCGGCGCCACCGCTGGCGATCACGGGCACGTGCACGGCCGCGCGCACGGAGCGGATCATCGGCAGGTCGAACCCGGCCTTGGTGCCGTCGGCGTCCATCGAGTTGAGCAGGATCTCCCCCACCCCGAGCTCGGCGCCGCGCAGCGCCCACTCGATCGCGTCGATGCCGGTGCCGCGGCGACCACCGTGCGTGGTGACCTCCCAGCCGGACGGGGTCGGCGCCTCACCCTCGGGCACCGTGCGAGCGTCCACCGACAGCACGATGCACTGCGAGCCGAACCGCTCGCTGAGCTCGCGCAGCAGTTCCGGCCGGGCGATCGCGGCGGTGTTGACGCTGACCTTGTCGGCGCCGGCCCGCAGCAGCCGGTCCACGTCCTGCTCGGTGCGGACGCCGCCGCCGACCGTCAGTGGGATGAACACCTGCTCGGCGGTGCGGGTGACGACGTCGAGCATGGTGCCGCGCTCGGAGGTGGACGCCGTGACGTCGAGGAAGGTCAGCTCGTCGGCGCCCTGCGCGTCGTAGACCGCTGCCAGCTCCACGGGATCGCCTGCGTCGCGCAGATTCTCGAAGTTCACGCCCTTCACGACCCGACCCGCGTCCACGTCCAGGCACGGGATGACCCGCACTGCCAACGTCATGTCGTCTTACCTTCCTACCGCGGAATCCAGGTAGTCACCCGGATCACCAAGAGACTTCAGAATATTCAACACTTCGTCATGCACGCCCGGCGCCGCCGCCAGCACCGACTTCGAGCCGATGTGCCAGTCCTGCCCGGCCAGGTCGGTGACGATGCCGCCCGCCGCCCGGACCAACGCGACGCCTGGGGCGTTGTCCCACGGGTGGTAGCCGAAGATCACCGACGCCCCGAGCACACCCGCCGCGGTGAACGCCAGGTCCGCGCCGGTCGAGCCGTGCATCCGCAGCCGCCGGCACACCCGGCTCACCTCGGCCAGCGCCCGCACCCGGTAGGCGCCGGGGATCGGCCCGCGGCCCTCCACGTTGAATGCCCCGAACCCGACCATCGTCTCCGACAGGTGCTGCCGACGAAGCGCGGGCAGCACCTCCCCGTTGCACAGCAACGGACCGTCGACACTCGCCGCGTAGCGCCGGTTCATCATCGGCAGCCAGGTCAGCCCGAGGACCGGCCTGCCCTCCTCCAGCAACGCCAGCAGGATGCCCGCGGTCGGCAGACCGGACGAGTAGTTCAGGGTGCCGTCCACCGGGTCGAGCACCCACACGGTGCCCTCGGACAGGTCGGGACCGCCGAATTCCTCGCCGTGCACGGCGATTCCGGTGAGCTGTTCGAGTTCACCGCTGATCCGGCGTTCGAGTTCCAGGTCCACCTCGGTGGCAAAGTCCGTGGGCCCCTTGGTCACCGCGCTCGGCGCACCGACGCCGGCGAGGAACCGCTCCACCACCCCGTCCAGCACGCCGCCCGCGATCGAGAGCAGCTCGTGCGGGTCGCGGGCCGGGATCATCGTCGGAACCTAGCCGGCGACCGCGGCGAGTGCCTCGGGCAGGGTGAAACGGCCCGCGTACAGGGCCTTACCGATGATCGAGCCCTCGACGCCCTGATCGACCAGCCCGGCGATCGCCACGACGTCGTCGAGACTGGAGATGCCGCCGGACGCGACAACCGGTGCGTCGGTGGCCGCGCAGACCTGGCTCAGCAGTTCGAGATTCGGCCCGGTGAGGGTGCCGTCCTTGCTGACGTCGGTGACGACGTAGCGCGAGCAGCCGTCACGGTCGAGGCGAGCGAGGGTCTCGAACAGGTCGCCGCCCTCGGTGACCCAGCCGCGCCCGCGCAGCTGGTAGCGGCCGTCGACGTTGCGCACGTCCAGACCGACGGCGATCTTGTCGCCGAAGCGGGCGATGGCGCTGGCGCACCAGTCGGGGTTCTCGATGGCAGCGGTGCCGAGGTTGACGCGGGCGCAGCCAGTGGCGAGGGCGGCCTCGAGGGAGGCGTCGTCGCGGATGCCCCCGGACAGCTCAACCTTGACGTCGAGTTCACCGATCACACCGGCGAGCATCTCGCGGTTGGACCCGCGGCCGAAGGCGGCGTCGAGGTCGACCAGATGCACCCACTCGGCACCGGCGTTCTGCCACGCGAGGGCCGCGTCGCGCGGCGAACCGTAGTTGGTCTCACTGCCTGCCTCCCCCTGAACAAGGCGAACAGCTTGACCGTCGACGACATCTACAGCAGGCAAAAGGACCAGGCTCACTGCGACAACCCTAGTGCCTCAGCGCTCCGGGCCGGTGTCCGGGTCGGGCTCGCGTGTCGACTCGTCCCCCGGCTCCTCGTCGAATGCCTGTCGCGTCATCCCGGTGGAGACGGTGCCCATCGCGGCGACCGCCCCGGCAACCCCGACCAGCACGATGACCAGCCCGACCACCGGCGACGGCCGCAGCGCGGCGACCAGCACCGTCACCAGCAACAGGACCGCGGCCGCGGCGCCGAGAGAGAACAGGGCGAGCCGTCCCAGGGAGAGCTCCCGGCGCCCGCCACTCACAGGCTGCGAACCCAGTTCTCCAGCAACGCGGCGCCCGCGTCGCCCGACTTCTCCGGATGAAACTGGGTGGCCGAGAGCGGGCCGTTCTCGATTGCGGCGAGGAAGGAGCCACCGTGGTCTGCCCAGGTGAGCTTCGGCGGCGCGATCAGGTCCGATTCCGCCAGCTCCCACTTCTGCACGCCGTACGAGTGCACGAAGTAGAAGCGGGTGTCGGGGTCGAGGCCCGCGAACAGGACACTGTCCTCGGGCGCCGTCAACGTGTTCCAGCCCATGTGCGGCAGCACGTCGGCCTGCAACTTCTCGACGGTGCCCGGCCATTCGCCGCAGCCGTCGGCCTCCACGCCGTGCTCGACGCCCCGCTCGAACATGATCTGCATGCCCACGCAGATGCCCAGCACCGGGCGACCGCCCGCGAGGCGCTGGCCGATGATCCGCTCGCCCTTCACCGAACGCAGGCCCTGCATGCAGGCGGCGAACGCGCCGACACCGGGCACGACGAGCCCGTCCGCGGCCAGCGCCGCCTTCGGGTCGGAGGTCACCTCGACGTCGGCACCGACGCGCGCGAGCGCCCGCATCGCCGAGTGCAGGTTCCCGGAACCGTAATCGAGCAGAGCAACGGAGGTCATGACTCGACTCTATCGGCCCGCGGCACCGCCACTGGAATCCTCCAGGCCAGCGCGAGCGGAACCACGACTGCGATCGCCGCGGCCCCGACCACGAACACCGCCGGATAGCCCGCTGCCCCGGCGACCACGCCGAGAGCGAGTGCACCGATCCCGGTGCCGGCGTCGTAGCTGATGTTCCAGGCCGCACTCGCGGCGCCGAGTCGGACCGGACCTGCCGACTGGAACAACGTCACCAGTGCCTCGTTCTGCACCGCGCCGAAGCCGGCACCGAACAACGCCGACCCGAGTAGGAGCAGCGTCACGTGGCCGTCGCCAGCCACCGCCGCCGCGTACACTGCGGCGCCGACCGCGACACAAGCCAACGCGGGAGCCATGATTCGGCCCACCCCTATCCGGTCGACCAGGATGCCCGCGCCGTAGCGACCGACGAGCATCGCGCCGCTGACGAACGCCAGCGCGACACCGGCGATCGCGGCGCGGTCCTCGACCGCGATCGGCAGCAGGCTCGACACCCCGCCGTACACCGACGCGACCGCGACCATCGCAAGGCACGGAACCAGCACCGCTCGCAGCGGCAGCGGCTCCCGCCTGGCATCGGAACGAGCTGCGGGCCGGACCGTCGGCAGCGCCGCGACCGCCGCGACCGCCAGCAGCGGCACCACCGCACCGAGCACGAAGACCAGGGACTGGTGACCTCGCCCGAACAACGCCAAACCGACCGGCAACGCGATCATCTGGCCGGTCGCGATCGCGATGCCCTGGGCGCCGGTGGCCCGGCCGAGCAGTTTCCTCGGGGCCAGTTCCGCGACCAGCGCGCTGCCCGCCACGCTGAGCATCCCGAAACCCACACCCCGCACCGCAGAGATCACGAGGGCGGGCACCGCCGCGGTGGACAGCAGGAACGCAAGCGCGGGCGCGCCGAGCAGCACGCAGCCGACCGCGAGGACAGCCCGGTAGCCCCACGCACGAAGCAGTCGCGGCGTGACCAACTGCGTGGCCACCGTGGTAGCCATGAAGATCGAGGTCGACGCACCCGCCAGCACGTCGGAGCCGCCGGCCTGGAAGATCGCGAGCGGCACCACCGGCAGCAGCAGTGACCATCCGCCGAAGGCAGCGAAGCCCATGATCATCGCCACCGGCATGCCGCGGGTACGCAGCATGCTCAGCATCAGACGAGCCGGAGGACGCCGGCGACCACCGCGATGATCGCCAGCGCGACCAGCACGCCGGCGGCGAACTTGTTGACCTTCCACAGCGAGTAGGCACCGCCGACCGCGAATCCGGCCAGCAGGAAGAGTCCGTAGATCAGGAAGTCACTCATAGAACTAGAGCGCGCCCTTGGTCGACGGCACACCGGACACCCGCGGATCCGGCTCGACGGCCTCGCGCAGCGCCCGCGCGACGGCCTTGAACTCACCCTCGGTGATGTGGTGCTGGTCGCGCCCGTAGAGCACCCGCACGTGCAGCGCGATGCGCGCGTTCGACGCGATCGACTCGAACACGTGCCGGTTGATCACCGTCGCGTACGGGACACCGGGGTATCCGCCGATCACGGTGTGCAGCATGTGATCCGGTTCACCGGTGTGCACGCAGTACGGCCGGCCCGAGACGTCGACGGCGGCGTGTACCAGGGTCTCGTCCATCGGGATGAACGAGTCGCCGAATCGGCGGATGCCCTTCTTGTCGCCGAGCGCCTGTCCGAGCGCCTGACCCAACACGATCGAGGTGTCCTCGATCGTGTGGTGCGCCTCGATGTGGATGTCGCCCTCCGCCTTGACCGTCAGGTCGAAGCTCGCGTGCGCACCCAGCGCGGTGAGCATGTGGTCGAAGAACGGGACACCGGTCGAGATGTCGACGATGCCGGTGCCGTCGAGGTTCAACTCGACCGAGATCGACGACTCCTTGGTGGTCCGCTCGACCGTGGCGATGCGATCGGTCATCGATTGTCTCCTGTGTTCGAGTGGGCGGCAACGAATTCGGTGGCAGCGATCTCGTCGCTCGCCGCGATGAAGGCGTCGTTCTCGGACGCGAGCCCGACGGTGACGCGCAGGTACCCGGGGATGCCGACGTCGCGGATCAGCACCCCGCGGTCCAGGTACGACTGCCAGGCGCGGGCGGCGTCCGCGAACTCGCCGAACAGGATGAAGTTGGCGTCACTGGGGATCACCCGGAACCCGGTGTCCTCCAGCGCCTTCGACACCCGGACACGCTCTGCGGCGAGGGCGTGCACGCTGCCGAGCGTCTCGTCGGCGTGCCGCAGGGCCGCGCGGGCGGCGGCCTGGGTGACGACGGACAGGTGGTACGGCAGGCGCACCAGCAGCAGCGCGTCGATGAACGCCGGTGCCGCTGCGAGGTAGCCGAGCCGACCACCCGCGAACGCGAACGCCTTGCTCATCGTGCGCGAGACCACGAGCTTGGTCGGGTACTCGTCGATCAGCGTCATCGCGCTGGGCGCGTCGGAGAATTCCGCGTACGCCTCGTCGACGATCACGATGCCCGGGGCGGCGTCGAGCAGCAACCGCAGCGACGCGATCGGGATGCTGTGGCCGGTCGGGTTGTTGGGGCTGGTGACGAACACGACGTCGGGCCGCTGCTCGCCGATCGCCACCACGGCGGCGTCCACGTCCAGCGCGAAGTCCGCACGCCGGTAGACCGGCAGCCACTCGGTGTCCGTACCGTCCGCGATGATCGGGTGCATCGAGTACGAGGGCACGAAACCCATTGCGCGACGACCCGGTCCGGCGAACGCCTGCAGCAACTGCTGCAGGATCTCGTTGGAACCGTTGGCCGCCCACACGTTCTCGAGGGTCACCGGGACGCCGGTCTGCCGGGACAGGTACGCCGCCAGGTCGGTGCGCAGCGCGACGGCGTCGCGGTCCGGGTACCGGTGCAGCTCGCGGGCAGCCTCACGCACCGACTCGGCGACGTCGTCGATCAGCGCCTTCGTCGGCGGATGCGGGTTCTCGTTGGTGTTCAGCTGCACCGGGACGCTCAGCTGCGGGGCCCCGTACGCGGACTTGCCGCGCAGGTTCTCGCGCAGCGGTAGATCATCGACCGTCACCGCCGAGCCGGGCGCGGCGCTCACTTCAGCGCCTCGGCGGCGGTGCCGTCCAGTGTCTCGAACCGCAGCCGCACGGCCTCACCGTGCGCCGGCAGGTCCTCGGCGTTCGCCAGGGTGATCACGTGGCCTGAGACGTCCTTGAGCGCGGCCTCCGAGTAGTCGACGACGTGGATGCCGCGCAGGAAGGTCTGCACGCTCAGCCCGGACGAGTGCCGGGCGCAACCCGCAGTCGGCAGCACGTGGTTCGAACCCGCGCAGTAGTCGCCGAGGCTGACCGGCGACCAGGCGCCGACGAAGATCGCACCCGCGCTGCGGACCCGCGCGGCGACCTCGGCCGCGTTCTCGGTCTGGATCTCGAGGTGCTCGGCGGCGTACGCGTTGACGACCTTCAGACCCTCGTCGATCGAGTCGACGAGCACGGTGCCGGACTGACTGCCGGACAGTGCGGTGGCGACGCGCTCGCGGTGCTTGGTCAGCGCCAGCTGCGCGGTGAGCGCATCGTCGACGGCGTCGGCGAGCTCCGTCGAGGTGGTGACCAGCACGGACGCGGCCATCACGTCGTGCTCGGCCTGACTGATCAGGTCGGCTGCCACGTGCACCGGGTCGGCGGTGTGGTCGGCGAGGATCGCGATCTCGGTGGGTCCGGCCTCGGCGTCGATACCGACGAGCCCGCGGCAGAGCCGCTTGGCCGCGGTGACGTAGATGTTCCCGGGCCCGGTGATGAGGTCCACCGGTGCCAGTTCGCCGCCGTCGGTGTCGGTGCCTCCGTACGCGAGCAGCGCGACACCCTGGCCGCCGCCGACCGCCCACACCTCGTCGACGCCGAGCAACTGCGCGGCCGCGAGGATGGTCGGGTGCGGCAGGCCACCGAAGGCGGCCTGCGGCGGGGAGGCGACCACCAACGAGCCGACCCCCGCGGTCTGCGCGGGCACCACGTTCATCACGACCGACGACGGGTAGACGGCGTTGCCGCCGGGTACGTACAGCCCGACCCGCTCGACCGGGACCCAGCGCTCGGTGACGGTGCCGCCGGGCACGACCTCGGTGACGGTGTCGGTGCGGCGCTGGTCGGCGTGCACCTTGCGGGTGCGCTCGATCGCGACCTCGAGCGCGGTGCGCACGGCCGGGTCGAGCTCGTCGAGGGCGCGGGCCAGCTCGGCGGCGGGCACCCGCACCGTGCCGGGGCGGACGCCGTCGAACTTCTCGCCGTACTCGAGCGCCGCCTCGGCGCCGCGGTCGCGGACGGCCTCGACCATCGGGCGCACCTGATGCAGCACCGCGTCCACGTCCACTCCACCTCGGGGCAGCGCCGACCGGAGTTCGGCGAGGGTGGGGGTTCGACCGCGCAGATCCACGCGGGCGAGCTCGGTGCGGGCAGGCATGAGGGTCCCTTCGAAAGGATGGGTTTGTGTCGATTATCGCGCTGTCAATTGTCCAGGATAGTTGCTACTGATTTTCGCCGACCGCCGTGCGGCGCGTCCCAGGCCCGCCGGGGCTACCTCGACCTGTTCCGCCCCGCCGTCCAGAAACGAGCCGAACAGCAGCACCGCTGACCGCGATCACGACGAGCAGTCCCGCGCATGCCGCCGGCACGGAGTCGCCGAACCGGTCGTAGGCGGTGTCCCGCACCGACAGCGGCACGTCGACCTCGAGCGCGCCGTGTGCAGCGGACGGCAACCATGCCAGCCGGTTGCCCCGCGCGTCGAAGCCCGCCGACACGCCGGTCAGCGCCGCCACGACGGCCGGTCGGCCGGTCTCCGCGGCACGCAGCGCTCCGAAGCTCGCCAACTGCGCGGGCGCCCAACTGCCCTGGAAGGTCGCGGTGGACGTCTGGTAGACCAGCAGTCCCGCCCCTCCCCTGGCCTGCCTGCGGGCCAGGTCCGGGAAGGTCAGCTCGAACGAGACGAGTGGCCCGATCGCCACGCCGTTCGCGTCCATGACGACCAGACCGCGACCGGGCTGCCGGTTCTCCCCCGCCGCGGCGGTGATCCGGCTGAGCCAGCCGAGCCGATCGCGAAAAGGCACGTACTCACCGAACGGCACCAGACGCGTCTTGGCGTAGGTCGCGACGATCCCGTGTGCGTCGATCAGAGTCGCAGTCTTCGCGATGGCACCGGACGCCCCCGCCCGGGCGTCGACGTTGACGAGCAGGTCCGCACCGACCGACCGGGACAGCGCGGTGAGCCGGTCCAGGACCTCGGGGTGGTCACCGGGGTCGTCGTCGACGCTGCTCTCGCCCCACACCACGAGGCCGACCCGTCCCGCCACCGCACGGGTCAGCTCCTCCTCACGAGAGAGCAAGTCGCCGTGGACGATTCCCGGCTGGATCAGCGCGACGTGCACCCGGTCCGCTGTCGACGGCGGAGGGAATCCGGCGTACCAGAGCGGGCCCGACACCAGCGCGAGCACAACGGCCACCGCCCCGACCGACCGCGCCGCCGCACGGGTCACGATCAGCACGACGAGGCCCGTGTTGGCCGCGACGATCGCGAATCCGACCAGCCACCCGCCGCCGAGTGCGGCGAGGCCGAGCATGCTCGGATGCCGCCACTGGGTCGCACCGAGCAGCGACCAGGGGCCGCCGAGCCACTGCCAGGACCGGACCACCTCGATCACAGTCCACCCGGCGGACACACCGAACACGGCGACCACGGCCCGACCAACGCTGACGTTGCCCCGCAACAGGATCCACACCACAATCCCCCAGCCGACCCACAACAACGCCACCAATCCGATCGCCGGCGGGAAGAACCAGACGAGATTGGGCACCAGCCAGTACTGGGTGGCCGCCAGGAATCCGACACCGGTGAGCCAGCCGAGCAGGGCCGCCTCCCGTGCCGAACTCGCGCCCCTGAGCAGGAGAAGTGCGGGGACCAACGCCACCCAGGCGAGCCACCCGAGGTTCGGCTCGGGGAACGCGAACACCGGTGCGGCGCCGGCGAGGAATGCGCCCGCCCGTCGGGTCCATCGCGACTTTCCCAGTGCGGCAAGCGAAGTACCGCCACCCGAGCTGGACACGACGGATCCCCGTCAGGCCTCCGCGGGCATGAGGGTCGCCGCGGTCACGGCACCTGCGGCGGTGGCGGCGCGGATGAACTCGCCGATCCGGGCAATCGCTCGCCCGGCCTCCGGCACCAGGTCGGCGGCGGCGTGGAACACGTGCACCTGCCGGTCCCACACCTCGAGGGTGACCGGCACCCCCGCTGCCCCGAGTCGCTGAGCCATCAGTTCCGAATCCGGGTACAGCATCTCCGTGGACCCGACCTGGATCAGCACCGGCGGCAGTCCGGTCAGGACGCTGTCGACCGGCGAGCGCAGCGGCCCGCGGATGCCGGTGGCGGCGCGGCGGTCGACGCGATCCGCGATCTCGGCAAGCGCGAGTATCACCGAGCGCGGAATCAGCGGGCAGTCGTCGGCGCCGGGGTTCGCGAGCTTGCCCGCCGGGTTCAGATCGGTCAGCGGCGACAACGCGACCAGGGCCGCCGGCTTCGGCAGCCCGAGTTCGGCGGCGGCGAGCGCTGTCATGAAGGTCAGGAACCCGCCGGCGGAGTCGCCCGCGACCACGATCCGGTCCGGGGCGTAGCCGCGGTCGAGCAGCCAGCGGTAGCCGGCAACACCGTCCACGACCGCGTCGCCGATCGGGTGCCGCGGCAGCATCCGGTAGTCCACGCTGAGCACGCCGGCCCCGGCCGCGAGCCCGACCCGAGACGCGAGCCTGCGGTGGGTGTTGAGCCCGCAGGTGAGGAACCCACCGCCGTGCAGGTACAGCACCGCGCGTTCGGCCCCGCCGGCCGCGGGCATCCATTCGGCGTCGCAGTCGTCCAGACGCACCCGCCGCGTGCGCACCCCCCTCGTCGGTGGCAGGAACCGGGCGGCGTGGTCCAGCAGACCGGCGGGCCAGAGCGGACTCGGCCACAGTCCCCATGCGCCGAGCACCGGTTTGACCGTGTACCGCAACGCGCCGGCGAGCAGTTGGGACCGCAGACTCGCACCGCGGATGAACTGGGGTTCGACGGCAACCGCGATGTGCGGCGCGCGTGGACCCGCCGGCCTCGTCCTGGTCGACTGCCCGGTCTTCCTTCTGGTCGACTGAGCCGTCTTCCTGATTGACTGAGCCGACTTCCTGGAGGACATCTCTGGCGCCGGCCGCGGGTCATCCACGCGGCGTACGGTCCGCTTCGACGGCGATGGATTCGCTGCCATCTCGAGCTCCCGGCGGGTGTAAACGACGATCACTGCCGAAAGTTCAGGGGCAGTCGAATCATGGTACGTGACGCAGAACACATTTACGAGCCTGTAACAAACCATCGCCGCCCGAACCGCCGACGCATTGCCTTCCCGCACTGGTGGCAGCCACGCCGGTACGGGCCTACCGTTGAACTGAGGGTCGATCGGCCGGGCGATCGCCACGGCAGCCGGGCCCTCGGACGGCGTGATCGTGGGAGTCGAGATGGCCACGTTCGGCGTGGTGGCCGTGTTGCTGGGCCTGCTGCTCATCCTGGTGGAGGCGCACACCCCGACCTCGGGCGTGCTCGGCGGGATCGCGGTTCTCGCGATCGGTGCGGGCGTGTGGATGCTGTTCCTGTCCGGCGGTGCCGGACAGGTGGTCGCGGTGCCGATCGCGCTCGGCGTCGCGGGGATCGGACTCGGCGTCACGGCGGTCGCGGGCCGCAAGGTCGTCACCTCGCGGCGGGCCCCGGTTCGCGGCGGACCGCAGTCGCTGGTGGGCTCGCATGCGACCGTCAGCAGTTGGTCCGGCCCGACCGGCCAGGTGCGTGCGGACGGCGGACTGTGGTCGGCCCGCATCGAGTTCGGCTACCCCGACGACCCGGTGCCCGCCGCAGGCGAGTCGGTCGTCGTCGAGGGCGTCCACGGACTGACCCTGACGGTGCGCAGACCGGAACCCTGGGAGGTACCGCTGTGACCATCCTGTTCACCCTGATCGTGGTCCTCGCCGTCCTCGCGCTGGTGGTGCCCGGGACCGCGGTGCGGGTGCTGCGCGAGTACGAGCGCGCCGTGGTGTTCCGGCTCGGACGCGTGCTCGAGGTCAAGGGCCCCGGTCTGGTGCTGCTGATCCCGGGCGTCGACCGGATGGTCCGGGTCGGGCTGCGCACGGTGACCCTGAACGTTCCCGTACAGGAGGTCATCACCCGCGACAACGTGCCCGCCCGGGTGACTGCGGTCGCCTACTTCCGGGTGCTCGACGCGAACCGCGCGGTCGTCGAGGTCGAGGACTTTCTCGCCGCGACCACTCAGATCGCCCAAACCACGCTGCGCTCGGTGCTCGGCAAGGCCGAGCTCGACACCCTGCTCGCCGACCGCGACCGCCTCAACGACGACCTGCAGAAGGTGATCGACCAGCAGACCGAACCATGGGGCGTCAAGGTCACCACCGTGGAGATCAAGGACGTCGAGATCCCGGAGAACATGCAGCGCGCCATCGCCCGCCAGGCCGAGGCCGAGCGCGAGCGGCGCGCGAAGATCATCAACGCCGAGGGTGAGTTCCAGGCCTCCGCGAAGCTGGCCGAGGCCGCCGAGGTGATCAGCCGGAACTCGACGACCCTGCAACTTCGCTACCTGCAGACGTTGCGGGAGGTCGGTGGCGAGCACAACTCCACGGTGATCTTCCCGCTGCCGATCGACCTGATCCGACCGTTCCTCGGTACGGATGCGAAACCCGAGAACTAGTTAACTAGTTCGTCGCGGGCAGTTCGAACTCGCCCTGGCCCGCGAAGTCCACCTGACGTCGCGCGTTCGCGAGTGCGCTCACCACGCACGTGCCCACCGTTCCGCGGCGGTCGAACATCGTCGCGGTGCCCACCGCGACGCCGTCTGCGCTGATGTGGTCGTCCGCCTCGATCCCGACGTCGAGCCCCTCGGGTAGTCGGGCCAGCACCAGTGTCATGTCGACATTGATGAATCCGACGCCCGCGGTGCCCCAGTTGGTCATCAGGCTGGTCGGCTCCCCCGCCATCGCGGCCCGCACGAACGGCGACGGCTCCTCCCCCACGACTGCGGGAAGATGCCGCGCCCACATCCTCTTTCGGCTCGCCCCCTGATGCTCGAGCATCGACGTGGACCAGCCGTCGGGGTGGTCGTCGCTGCCGAAGTACGGCGGCGTCAGCGCTTCGGTCGGCGGCGCGATCGTGGCGGGCGGCGGCGACGGCCTACGCTCGCGGGTCCAGACCTGCCCCGGCGGCTGCTCGGACGGCCGCAGGAACACCGCGGTCGCCCGCACCACCGGCTCGCCGTCCTGCAGCAGTTCGGCGTCGGCGACCCGGATCCGCTTGCCGTCCCGCACTCCGGTGGTCACGGCGGTCAGCGGCCTGGTCAACGCGGGCCGGAACAGGTCCACTGTCAGCCTGGCCGGCACGAAACCGTCACCGCCGTGGCTGTTTTCGAGCGCCCGCGCGACGAGACCGCACAGCGCCGCGCCGTTCACCATGTCGGGCGACCACCGGCTGATCGCGAAGTGCAACGGTACGAAACCGTCCGGGGTCGAGTCGAAGAAGGCGAGCGGGGCGTTCACAGCAGAACCTTTCGGGTCGGCGACAACTCAGTGCCCGTCCATGATGCGTGGTCCGGCGTCGGGACCGCCGCAAAACCGTTGAATCATCGAACGGAATTACCGGGCCGGATTTCACCACGCGCTTCGGCCGCACTGCCCTACCCTCCGAGGCGTGGCCCGAATCGTGCGCGTCCTCGCCCTCGTCCTCGCCCTCGTCGCAGGTCCGATCGTCGTCGCCGGACCCGCACAGGCCGCACCGGCCGGCCTCGGCGCGGACTTCGAATGGGGCGTGGCGACCTCGGGATTCCAAGCGGAAGGGCCACCCCCGGACAGCAATTGGTCGCGCTACATCGCGGCAGGCAAGACCCACGACCCGTACGGGCCCGGCCCGGACTTCCTGCACCGCTACCCCGAGGACATCGCCAACACCGCGGCGATGGGAGTCAAGGTCTTCCGCTTCTCCGTCGAGTGGGCCCGCGTGCAACCGACGCCCGGCGCATGGGACGAGTCCGCGTTCGCCTACTACGACGACGTGGTCCGGCAGATCCGCTCCCACGGCATGAAGCCGATGATCACCCTCGACCATTTCGTCTACCCCGGCTGGATCGCCGACCGCGGGGGCTGGGGCAACGACGAGACCGTCGGGTTCTGGCTCACCAACGCCGAACACGTGATTGCCCGGTACGCCGGCGTCGGGGCCGACTGGATCACCATCAACGAGCCGACGGCCTTCGCCCTCAAGGAACTGACCTTCGGCGGCATCAGCCCGCTCGGCGTCCCACTGATGACGGACCGACTGGTCCGCGCGCACCGCGGCGCCTACGACCTCGTCCATCGGCTCGATCCCGGCGCCCGGGTGTCGAGCAACGTCTCCTACATTCCGGCCGTCGAGAGCGGGCTCGACGCCACCTTCGTCGACCGGGTCCGCGACAAGCTCGACTTCATCGGCGTGGACTACTACTACGGCGTCTCACTGGACAACCTCTCCGCCGCGAACGCGATCAGCGACGCCTTCTACGACATCACGCCCCAGCCGGACGGCATCTACCACGCGGTGATGCACTACGCCGAGCGCTACCCGGGGCTGCCGATCTACATCGTCGAGAACGGGATGCCCAGCGACAACGGAAAACCGCGGGCGGACGGGTACACCCGCTCGGACCACCTGCGCGACCACGTCTACTGGCTGACCCGGGCGAAGGCCGACGGCGCCAACGTGATCGGCTACAACTACTGGTCGATCACCGACAACTACGAATGGGGCAGCTACCGGAACCGGTTCGGCCTCTACACGGTCGATGTGCTCACCGACCCGACGCTCACCCGCAGGCCCACCGACGCGGTCGCCGCCTACCGGGACGTGATCGCCGCGAACGGCGTGCCCGCCGACTACCGGCCGGTCATGCGGCAGTCGGTGTGCTCGCTGGTGAACCCGCCGCAGAGTTGCCTGAACCCGCCGAAGTCCGGCGCGCCGACCGGGTCGTCGGGCAGCTGAGCGTTCAGCGGTACCGGCGCTGGAGCCCCAGCAGGGTGGCGGTGATCCCGTCCCCGTTCTTCCCGGGGAATCCGCCCAGTTCGAGCCCCTTCGCGATCGGGCAGGTCGAGTAGTCGAACACCTCGGTGACCTGAGTGTGGGGGCCGTCGTCTCCGGCCGCCGGCAGGTCGTCGAACTCCCACCGCCACCGGTGCCCGAACGGATGCCGCCACTCGATCAGCCGATCTGGTTCGAATGCCGTGACGGTGCTGGTGATCCGGTACGGAAAACCGAACATCCGCATGTTCACCGAGAACTTGTCGCCGAGCGCGAGCCGCTCCGGGCCGGATACCGTCGCCTTGACGGTGCCGGAGCCGTCCAGGTCCGCGTGCCGGCGGGGGTCCGCCACCTGGGCGAACAGTTCGGGTGCGGCGGCGTCGATCACGGCGCGGCGGGCGACCTTGCGGCGTCCGAGGTCGACGGATTCGATGGGACTCGCCATGTGCTCACGGTACGCCCGAAGCGCGAACCGGCGGAAGTAATAGGGTCGGGCCATGACATGGCAGGTGTGGCTGGCGTTCCTCGGCGCGGCGTGGGTGATCAGCCTGTCGCCGGGAGCGGGCGCCATCGCCTCCATGTCGGCCGGACTGAACCACGGGCTGCGCCGCGGCTACTGGAACATCCTCGGCCTGCAACTGGGCCTGCTGCTGCAGGTGGCGATCGTCGCGGCCGGGGTCGGCGCACTGCTGGCCAGTTCGGCGCTCGCGTTCACGGTGATCAAGTGGTTCGGTGTCGCGTACCTGGTGTATCTCGGCATCCGGCAGTGGCGCGCGGCACCGACCGAGGTCGCCACCGATGCCGAACGGCCGGGACGGTCGGTCACGGGCATGGTCACGCGCGGATTCCTGGTCAATGCCAGCAATCCGAAGGCCGTGGTGTTCATGCTCGCCGTGCTGCCGCAGTTTCTCGACCCCGCCGCGGCACTAGTCCCGCAGTACGCGATCATCGCGGCGACCATGATCACCGTCGACGTCATCGTGATGACCGGCTACACCGGCCTGGCCGCGCGGGTGCTGGCGGTCATGCGGTCGCCGCGACAGCAGCGTGTCACCGGCCGGGTGTTCTCCGGGCTGTTCTTCACCGCGGCCACATTCCTGTCGCTGGTGCGGCGCGCCGCGGCCGTCTAGCTGTACTGCCCAGGGACGTTGGTCAATCGGCTGAAGGGAACGTTCCTACCGATGGCGGAGTGTTGCCGGTGGTGATTGTAGGTGTGTAGCCATCCCGACAACGCGCTCCGTCGGGCTTGTTCTG
>NZ_VIGH01000011.1 GCF_006704125.1 Rhodococcus spelaei | reverse complement strand
ACTTCGGATTGGCCAGGCGCCTTCGTCCAACCTCGTGTCCCGCACCTCTCGGTCCGGGTCGGTGTCCGTGTCGCTCTGACTCGACAAAAGTTACGCGACGACCCACACCACGTCAAATCGCCTGGTCACAGGGCCGCAGGCGACGAGAACCCGTGTCGAGGCCGGCCGACGGCCCCGAAATCGCCGCGCTGTCGGCCCTCTGGACAGTAGGAAGAAGGGCATGACGTCCCGATTCACCGCAGCGATGAGCCGAGTGCTGGCCGGACTCGATCTCAAGGAGATGGACCCCGCCCTGCTGAGCTTCGCCATTTCGCATCGCGCGGCCGAGCTCCGGGCGTCGAGCGATCTGTTCACCGACGCCCTCGAGTTGGCGGCCTTCGCCCATCGCAACGACGTCCGGAACCCGAGCAAGGACGGGCGCGGGCAGCCGTACATCGGGCACCCGTTCCGTAACGTGCTCCGACTCCTCCGCTACGGGTGCGTCGACGAGGCAACGCTGTGCGCCACCGCGTTGCACGACACCGTCGAGGATTGCCCCGCGGAGGTGATCTCGCTGTTCGACGGACCCGACGCAGCCGCATTCGACGCGGCCGGCGCACAGTCCCGGGCCCTCGAGCTGATTGCCGGGCACTTCGGCGACCGCACTTCCGCCCTCGTCGCGGCGGTGACCAATCCCCTCGACACGAGTTCCACCGAGGATCGACACCGGGCTTACGCCGACCACGTCACGAGCGTGGTCGGCGAGCCGCGGGTGTTCCTGGTGAAGTTCGTGGACTTCGTCGACAACGCGGGCAGCGTCCAGTACGTCGAGGACCTGACACGGCGCCAGCGCCTTTCCGACAAGTACCGGCCTCTCGTCCCCGTGTTCCGGTCCGTCCTCGACACCGTGGAGGCGGACCTACCGGTGTCGGCCGACGGCCTGATTCAGATTCGCGGTCACCTCGACCGGATCGCGGATCGACTCGGATAGTCAGGTGCAGTTCCCGACGCGGACCACCCGTGCCGGCACCGTTCTCGACACGAGGACAGTCGGGGCCGACCGACCGGGCGCCGCCTATTCCGAGCGGCGCTCCAGGCGCCCGCGCGACTCCGCGCGCAGCTTCAGCAGATAGAGGCCGGAGACGGACGCGACGATGAGCCAGACCACGGCCATCTCGACGTTCAGTCCGTACACGCCGAACGCCGCGCCCACCACGCTTGCGACGAACACGCAGGCAATGAGGGTCTTTCGTGCGGGAGGGGACAGAGTGGTCATCTTCAAACACCTACTCGGAGACGATCTGCAGACTCGACTACTTTCGATCCGCGCGAGGGTGACAGTGGCCGCTCGCACGCCGGGCCCGGACTCGTTCAGTTCCGTGCTCGCTGTTCAATTCCGCATCGCACGTTAGCGCCGATCAAGCCATTCCTGTGTGAGGCGCGGCGAAACCCGTCGAAAGATTCCGCGAACACGAAAAAACCCAGGGTGATGGGAACCTTCGCCAGGTCTACCTGGTTGAAGGATCCCATCACCCTGGGGCGGGGCGGAGTCGGGGCGGTGGCTACTCCGCGATCTCGACCATCTCGTAGTCGGCGACCTTGCCCGCCAGCACTCGCAGGTGATCGTCGGCGCTGCCGAGGGTGTGCCCGATCGCGGTCAGCCGCGATACGTAGTGGCCCACCGGGTACTCGGCGGTCATGCCGATGCCGCCGTGCATCTGGATGGCCTCGAGCCCGATGTGCCGGGCGGCGCGGCTGACCTGCAGCTTGGCGCGCGAGGCAATGGTCGGGTCGACGACGCCGTCGGCGAGGGACATGGTGGCGTACAGGCTCATGCTGCTCGCCAACTCGAGCTCGACGTACATGTCGGCTGCGCGCTGCGTCAGGGCCTGGAACTTGGCCAGCGGCACCCCGAACTGCTTGCGCTGCTTGAGGTAGTCGGTGGTCAGACGCAGCGCCTCGCCCATTGCGCCGACGGCCTCGGCACACAACGCCGCCTGGGCGCGGACCTGCGCGCCGATGATCGCGGCGGAGGCGTCGCCACCGTCGCCGAGCGGCTGCGCGGGCGCGTCCGCGAACACGATCTGTGCGCCGCGCAGGCCGTCGTGGGTCGCGTAGGCCTTGCGGGTCACGCCGGACGCGTCGGCCTCGACCAGGAACAGGCCGACTCCGCCGTCGGGCAGCGCCGCACTGACCACGAGGGTGCCCGCGCAATCTCCGTGCAGCACCGGGTTCTTGGTGCCGGTGACGGTCCAGCCGTCTCCTGCGCCGGCGGCCACGGTGGCGACCCGCTGGTTCGGCCAGCGGCTGCCCGGCTCGTCGTGTGCGAACGCGAGCAGGGTGTCACCCTCGGCGACACCGGGCAGGATCTTGGCGCGCTGCTCGGCACTGCCGACCTCGGCAACCAGTCCGCCGGGGGTGAGCACGGCGTCGAGGAACGGCTCCGGCGCGAGCGAGCGGCCGATCTCGTTCATCACGGTCATCGTCTCGACCGGGCCTGCGCCCATGCCGCCGTCGTCCTCGGAGAACGGCAGACCGAGCAGACCGATCTCGGCGAGCTTGCCCCACACCTCGGTGCTCCAGCCCTGACCGGAGGCGGTGACGGTGTTGCGCTTCTCGGCGTCGTAGCTGCGGCTCAGCAGCTCACGAGTCGTGTCGCGCAGCATGACCTGTTCGTCATTGAGTTCGAAATCCATGGCTGCTACTCACAATCCGAGAATCGAGGAGGAAATGATGTTGCGCTGAACCTCGCTCGACCCGCTGTAGATGGACACCTTGCGGAAGTTCAGGAAGACCGGGGCGCTGCGCTGCGCCCAGCTCGGGGACGCGATCTCGTCTCCGCCGTCGAACGGCAGCGAGTCGGGGCCTGCCACGTCCATGAGGATCTCGGTCGCGGCCTGCTGCAGTTCCGACCCGCGCAGCTTGAGCAGCGAGGACGCCGGGTTCGGCTTGCCGTCCGCGGAACTGGCGACCACCCGCAGCTGGGTCAGTTCGAGCGCGAGCAGTTCGTTCTCCAGCTCGGCCAGACGCGCCGCGAACAGCGGATCCTCGAGCAGGGTTCCGTCGCCGATCGCGGTCTGCGCGGCGTACTTCTTGGCCTTCGCGAGCTTGGCCTTGCTCGAACCGACGCGGGTGACGCCGGTGCGCTCGTTGCCGAGCAGGAACTTCGCGTAGCTCCAGCCGGCGTTCTCCTCGCCGACGAGGTTCTCGACCGGGACGCGCACGTCCTCGAACCACACCTCGTTGACCTCGTAGCCGCCGTCGATCAGCTTGATCGGGCGGACGGTGATGCCCGGGGTCTTCATGTCGATCAGCAGGAACGAGATGCCGGCCTGACGCTTCGGTGCGTTCGGGTCGGTGCGCACCAGGCAGAAGATCCAGTCGGCGTGCTGGCCGAGGGTGGTCCAGGTCTTCTGGCCGTTGACGATGTAGCTGTCGCCGTCACGCACCGCACGAGTCTTGAGCGAGGCGAGGTCGGATCCGGCCTCCGGCTCGGAAAAGCCCTGGCACCACCAGATGTCGAGGTTCGCGGTGCCGGGCAGGAACTTCTCCTTCTGCTCCTGCGACCCGAACGCCGCGATCACCGGGCCGACCATGTCGGCGTTGAACGCCAGCGGGTCCGGCACGGACGCGAGCTGCATCTCGTCGAGCCAGAGGTGACGCTGGACCGGGGTCCAGTCCTTGCCGCCCCACTCGGCCGGCCAGTGCGGCACGGCGAGTCCGTTCGCGTTGAGGATCTGCTGCGTCGTGACGAAGTCCTCGCGGGTCAGCTCTCCGCCGCCGCCCGCGGCCCGCTCACGGATGTCCGCGGGGATCTGCGTCGTGAAGAACGTGCGCATCTCGTCGCGGAACTTCAGTTCCTCGTCAGTGAGTTTCAGGTTCATTATGTGCTTTCTGGGTCAGATCGAGGGCCGGCAACGGGTCGAGTCTGTCGAGTGCGTGCGCCTCTCAAAAATAAGCGCTCGCTCATTATCTAAGCGCATGCTTATACTCGTCGGGTAGCTGGCCGTTGTCAAGGCCCGGGACCGGAACGAAAGGCGCAGGTGAGCATGTCGAGACCCGATGCCCTGCCCGACACGACGGGCACCGCCGTGGTGAGCAACTCGAAGGCCGCGGCCAGGATCCGCGCAGCCGCCGTGGAGGCCTTCGCCGAGAACGGGTACGGCGGCACCACCACCCGCGACATCGCCGCCCGCCTCGGCCTCAGCCCGGCCGCGATGTATCCGCACTACAAGTCGAAGGAAGAACTCCTCTACGCGATCAGCTACGAGGGCCACCGGCGGTGTATCGAGGTCCTCACCGAGGCCGACCAGTCCGATCAGAGCCCCACGATCCGATTGCGCTCAGTGGTCGGTGCGTTCGCCGGCTGGCACGCCACCCATCACGCACGCGGCCGGGTGGTGCAGTACGAGCTGACCGCCCTGTCCCCCGAGCACTACCGCACGGTGATCGGGCTTCGTCGCGACGTGAGCCGGATCGTCAAGCGGATCGTGCGGGCCGGCGCCGAGGACGGATCGTTCGTCGTCCCGGACGTCGAGGGCGTGAACCTCGCCATCAACTCGCTGTGCGTCGACGTGTGCCGCTGGTTCCCCAGCGGCGGCTTCACCGACCCCGATGCGGTCGCGGAGCTGTACAGCGAACTCGCGTTGCGGCTCGTCGGCGCCCGCGACTGACCGTCAGCCGTCCCGGCCCGGCCTGGTGCGCAACGCCAGGATGTCCCCGTGCAGCAGGTTCTGGTAGCTGATCATCAGCTCGTCCACCCCACCGATCTGATCGCCGACGAAATGGATGTTGTCCGCGGACAATTCGCGGCTGCCCGAGCGCGCGATCAGCTCGTCGATCCGCGAGTCCAGGCTCATCGTGCGCTGCACCGCGGCCATGGACTGCAACTGGTCCTCGGCGTCCGCGAGCAAGTCGCCGATCCTCGCCAACGCCGCCACCCGGTCGACCAGCTGGTCCCAGACCGGCACCAGCGCGCGCTGCCGGGCGCGGATCTGGGTGCGGGCGGCCTCGGTGCGCGCGGCATTCGACGCCGCGAACAGCTCGCCGCCGATCCCACGGAGCGCGACGGCGTCCACGGCGATCTGCGTCAGCTCCTCTGCCAGGTCGAGCTGGACCCGCTGGATCGCGAAGTGCTCGGAATGCCACGCGACGGAGCCGTCGATCCGGTCGAAGAGGGTGCCGGCCAGGAACAGCAACGCGTCGAAGCGATCCACGAACCGGTCACCGGGCTGGCCCGCCACACCCCCGAGAGCATCCGCCGCCCGGCGACCCATCGCCGCCCACGGGGTTCGCTCGGTCAACCCGGCCAATCGGTCCGCGGCCGCGGCCAGCGCGGCCGAGGTCGCCTGATCCGCAGGCCCCCGCCCCTCGTTCAACGGCGTCGGGGTTCGCTGCAACGCCGCGAACAACGCCTCCCGCTGCGGCAGTTCCAGGTGCACGCCGTCGCGCCGGTCACGCCGGATCGTGCGCACACCGTTCGCATGATGCGGCGGCGAGTGCACGAAGCGTGAGCGGGCCGCCTGCAGGCGTCGACCGAGTTCGCCGGCCCGGTGGGCGGTCAACGCCTGCATCGCGCCGGGGCGCATGCCCGCGGCCTTGCGGTCGAGTCGGACGTAGTCGTCGGTGAGCAGCCGTAGGTCGCCGAACCCGCCGACGTCCGGGAGCCCGCGACCGGCGAGCCGGCGGGCGGCCAGCACCGCGCGGGTCGGCTCGTCGAGATATCCGGCCGCGATCAGCAGCGCGGCGGCGGCGGACAGTTCGCGGTGAATCCCGACCGGCGTCGACGTGTCACCGATCCGCGCCTCCTCACACCACGTGCGGACCTGTGCGGTGATTCGAGCGCGGCGCTGGGCACCGGTCTCCACCGCGGCCGGCGTGTGCATGCCGTCGGACATGGGGCCTCCCTGCTGGACCGTCAGAACACCACTGTTCCAGAAGTTCGGCGACCCCGGCCACGTCACATGGCGTCGACGCCGGTCAGCGCCCGCCCGATGATCAGTTTCTGCACCTGGCTGGTGCCCTCGTAGAGCGTGAGCACCCGCGCGTCTCGGAGGTACTTGCCCATGGGGAACTCGTCGATGAAACCGTAGCCGCCGAACACCTGAAGGCAGTTGTTCGAGACGGCGACCGCGGCCTCGCTGGCAGCGAGTTTGGCCATCGACGCGGGCAGCGTCAACTCCTTGGAGGTGGCACCCGCGTCGACCATGCTCGCGGCCCGCCAGGTCAGCAGCCGCGCGGACTCGATGGCGACCGCGGAATCGGCGAGCAGTTCCTGCACCAACTGCTTGCCCGCGATCGGACCGCGGAACTGGGTGCGCTGGGTGGAGTACTCGACCGCGGCATTCAAAGCGGCCTGCGCGACCCCGACGCTGCCCGCCGCCACGGAGATCCGGCCCTTGGCGAGCGCGGACATCGCGATGCCGAAGCCCTTGCCGACCTCGCCGAGCCGCGCCGCATCCGGGATCCGCACGTCCTGGAACGACAGCGCCGCGGTGGACTGGCCGCGGAGGCCGAGCTTGCCGTGGATGAGCTTGGCGTCGAAGCCGTCGCTCTCCGTCGGGACGAGGAACGCGGTGATGCCGCGCGCACCCTCGTCGGAGGTGCGGGCGAAGACCAGTGCCACGTCCGCCCAGGTGCCGTTCGTGATGAACATCTTCTCGCCGGAGAGCACCCAGTCGTCGCCGTCCCGGCTGGCCCGAGTCCGCAGCGAGCCGGCGTCGGAGCCGCTGTCCGGTTCCGTGAGCGCGAAGCAGCCCAGGGAGTGGCCGCTGGTCAGTCGCGGCAGCCACTGCTCCTTCTGCTCCTCCGTGCCGTACGCAGCGATGGTCTTGGTGACGAGCCCGAGGGAGACGGACACGATGCCGCGCACCGAGGAGTCGCCGCGGCCGAGTTCCTCGGTGACCAGCACGTAGGACAGCATGTCCACCTCCGTGCCGCCGTAGTGCTCGTCGATGGTCAGCCCGAGGAAGCCGAGCTCACCGAGCCTGGCCACGATGTCGAGGTCGACGGATTCGCGTCGGTCCCATTCCTGGATGTGCGGGACGATCTCGCGGTCGACGAACTCCGCGGCGAGCGCCCGGATGCTCTGCTGGGTCTCGGTCAACGTGAAATCCATGACTGCCTTCCTATCGTCCGTCGAACAGGTCAGCGGGTCGGGTTCCCCGGTCGCGCAACGACATTCCGAGCTCGGCCCGGGCCCGCAACCAGGTGCTGGCCCGGTAGCGCGGGTCGCCGGTGTAGTCGAGCAGGCCGTCGAGGATCCTCACCACCAGCGCTGCGCCGTGCAGGTCGCCGAGTTCGAGCGGACCCCGCGGATAGCCGAGCCCGAGCCGTGCGCCGAGGTCGATGTCCGCGGCGTCGCCGAGTCCCGTCTCGGCGATCGCGCTGCCCACGTTGACGATCGACGCGATCAGTCGCTGCGCGACCGGCGCCGGGCCGTCCGCGGTGACGGTGACCCGTCGGCCGGTGGCCGCCAGCACCCGCATCGCCGCCGCCCCGACCGTCGGGTCGAGCATCGCGGGCACCACCACAGTCAGTCGCGGGCCCGGGACCGACAGCGGGTCGACACCGATGGTGTGTGCCGGGTTCACGCCGGCCGCCAGTGCGGCCCGATAGGTCGGGGTGCCGACCGGCGAGACGATCGAGACCGCGTGATCGGTGGGCTCGGTGAGCACCCGAACACCGCTCGACCGCAACAGGTCCGCGAGGCGGGCGTCCTCCTGGACGTACACCACGATCGCGGCGGGATCGGCATCGATCGCGGTCTCGCCCGGGACCTGTTGGGTGCCGCCGTCGTACCGGTAGAAGCCCGCACCGGTCTTGCGGCCCAACATCTTCCCACTGAGCCTCGTGGCGGTGATCGGGGACGGGCGCAGCCGCGGGTCGCCGTAGAAGCCCGCGTAGACGGTCTCGAGGACCGGGTGCGAGACGTCGAGTCCGGTGAGATCCATCAGTTCGAACGGACCCATCTTCAGACCCACCGTGTCGCGGGCAATGCGATCGATGTCGACCGGCTCGGCGACCGTCTCGGAGAGCAGCTGCAGCGCCTCGGTCGGCAGCCCGCGGCCGAGGTGGTTGACCAGGAACCCCGGGGTGTCCTTCGCCAACACGCCGGTGTAGCCGAACCGGTCCACCAATTGCCGTGCGGCGGATACCGTCTCCGCGCCCGTACGCAGGCCCGGCACGATCTCGACGAGCTTCATCAGCGGCACCGGGTTGAAGAAGTGCAGGCCGACCAGACGCTCCGGGCGGTCCAGCACCGACGCGATCGCGGTGATCGAGAGCGAGCTGGTGTTGCTGGCCAACAACGCATTCGGCACCGTGGCCTCGAGGTCAGCGAAGATCGAGCGTTTGACCTCGAGGTTCTCCACCACAGCCTCGATCACCAGGTCGAGGTCGTCGCCCGGCGCAGTGGGGGCGCGGCCCGCGTGCAGTCGCGCGATCGCCGCCTCTGCCTCGGCCACGGTCCGCTGGCCCTTGTCCGAGGACCGGCGGATCATCGCGCAGACGAAGTCGATTCCCGCGCCGACCGCGGAGTCGACAGCGTCGGTGAGCTCCACCTCGATGCCGGCAGTCACTGCGACCTGGGCGATACCGCGCCCCATCGCCCCGGCGCCGATCACCCGCAGCCGGTTCACGGTGACACCGGCGCGCTTCTGGTTCATCCCCCCACGTTTGCACGACCCACGCGGCCCGTCCACCGAACTCAGATTCCGAACCGACGCGCCAGTTCCTCGCCGCCGACCGCCCGGATCAGCGCTGGGTCGCCGCAGACGACCAGTTGGTCCCGCGCCCGGGACAGTCCTACGTACAGCCGCTCGCGCGACCGTTCCTGCGCGGCCTGCTCGTTGAGCGCCAACACCACCGCGCGGCGTTCGAGTCCCTTGAAGCCGAGCACGTGCCCGTAGAACACCTGCTCGGTGTCCCAGAAGGTGTCCCAGTAGGCCTCGTTGCCCGCGAGTTGACGTTCGACCTGCTCCGGGTGGCGACTGCCGGTGGCCAGCAGTGCCACGTCCTCGGGCCGCCAGCCCTCGTCGAGGAGCGCGTCCACCTGGTCGTCGGCCACTGCCAGCGCGTCCGTCGCCGCGCACGGCACGAAGCGCACCTCCGGCCCCTCACCGCCGAGCAGGCGCATCCGCTGCCCGACCAACGGGGTGAACGAGCCCGCGATCTGCCGGGTGTTGCGCAGATTGTGGTCGAGGACCAACGGCACCAATGGAACCGGCGGCACGCCCTGGCGGTCGAACACCCGCTGGCCCTCGTCGCTGAAAACGTAGATGCCACTGGACTCCTCGTCGGTCAGCGCAGCGAGCACCGGCTCCCACCAGGCGTCGGCGAAGTCCTGGGCCTCGTCGATGACAACGGCGTCGAACCGCTGTCCGGGTGGCAGGGCGGCCGCCAGTAGGGACATCTGCCGGGGCAACTCGTGCTCCCAGAAGTCCTGGGTGCGTGGGGTGCGCAGGGTCTCGTCCGGGCCGTCGCCCGCCGCCCACCGGCGACCGAGAGTGTGGAACTCCCCCACGTACGCGGGTTTGTCCCGACGGGCCCAGTTCGCCGTCACCCGCCGCAGGTAGGAGGCGAGACCGTGCGAGTAACACAGGAGGGCAACCCGTTGTCCCGAGCGAGCCAGGCGACGCGCCTGCTCCACGGCGAGGAACGTCTTGCCACTGCCCGCCCCGCCCCGCACCTCGACCCGGTTGAGCAACCGGATCGCGCCGAGGATGGACAACTGCTGCGCCGACAGGGCATCGGCCGCGTCCTCGTTGGCCAGCGCCCTGGCGACCACGTCGCGTTGCGGCAGCCCGCGGCCGGCGAGCGCGGTCTCGAGCTGCTCGACTCCCTCGGCGGTCAGTCCCGGCCGCTCCATTTCCTGGCCGACGAGCACCTTCCAGATCCGCCCCGCGAGCTCGTCGAGTTCGCTGCGGTCGATCACCTTCCACCGCGGGCACTCCGGCAACGCATAGTCGTCGTCGATCTCGCAGTTCGGGAAGACCACCAGGTGATCCCACTTGAGCCGACCCTGCGTCCAGCGCGGGTCCGCCTCGACGTAGCTGCGCAGCGCGTAGCACCCTTCGCGGGCCTGGCGCACCGGGTCGATGGGGGTCGGCCCCTTTCGCCGGTCCTGCATCCAGGAGGCGCCGTCGTGCCAGATCAACCCACCCTTGACCTCGACGGTAACGATGCCCTGCCCCTCGACGGCGACCACGAAGTCGATCTCGTGGTCCTTGCGATGGTCGGTGACCCGCACATTGGCCGCCACCAGGTCGCCGTCACCGAGTTGACCGACCAGCGCTGTCCACACGGACTCCTCGGCGGCGTTGACCAGTCGCGGATGCTCGGGAATGCGGATAGCCATTGCGACAGCTTGGCACGGAACCGGACACCGTCCCACGGAAGGCGGCCGGCCGGTGCGGGAGTCACGGCGCAGTACCCACGAACTCGAGCCCGGCGGTGCTAACGTCCGGCGACTATGACCTACCTTGCGCTGGTCCGACACGGCGAGACCGAGTGGAACGCCGAGCGCCGACTGCAGGGCTCCTCGGACATCCCACTCAACGACACCGGGCGCTCGCAGGCACTTGCCGCCGCGCGCCGACTCGGCACCCGAACCTGGGACGTCCTGGTCAGCTCGCCGCTCTCGCGAGCGGGTGAGACCGCCGACATCATCGGCGCCCACCTCGGGATCGATCGGTCCGCGACCTACCCGGAACTGTCCGAACGCCATTTCGGGGAGGCCGAGGGCGCGACCGACTACGAGGTCTACGACCGGTGGCCGTACGGGGTGTATCCCGGCATGGAAGAGCACGCCTCGGTGACCGAGCGTGGGCTGCGGATTCTCGACGAGCTCGCCGTACGCCATCGCGGCTCGTCCATCGTCGCCGTCACGCACGGTGGGTTGATCCGGTCGGTCGTCGGCGCCCTCCACATCCACCGCGCACCACGCATTCCGAACGCTGCGATCAGCACCCTGCGCCACGACGGACACGGCTGGACCGTCCTCACCATCAACGGGTTCGACGTGTCGGATCGTGCGACACTCGGAAGGTGAACGACACCATTCGTGTAGTTTCGCACCCCAGCCGATCGCGACTGCTGCGCATCGGCACCCTCCTCGCCGCGGGCCTGCTGTGGCCCGCTCCCCTCGCCGCCGCAGCACCCGCGACCAGTCAGCCCGCCGGGTGCGTGCCGTTCGGGACCGCGCAGCTACCGCCAGGCGCGCCGTCCGCTGGGGGCCGAGCCGGACTGACCACCCTGCCACCGTTCACCGGCGCGGCCGCCCCAGCATCCGTCGAGATTCGCACACCGACCACGCAGTTCAACCGGTTCTGGGACTTCACGCTCGTCGGCCACGACCTCCTGACCCGGCCGCGGAATACCGGTGTCCCGACGACCGAACCGTGGCGCTACGTGCCGATGCCCGAGTGCCTGCGCGGACGTCTGGTCGGGATCTCGCTCGACGACGACGAACTCGTCGCGGTCGACGACAACGGCTGGATCTACACGATGGACAACGCCTCCCAGCATCCGCTGCTGTGGAACTGGACCTCCGCCTGGGGCGCTCCGCTGTGGATCGGCCCCGGTCGGCAACTGCCCGGGGACCGTCCGAACGGTTGGGCGTTGAGCGTGTCGTCGCCGTGGGACAACCAGACCTACACCGACATTGCGGGACGGATCCACTTCATCGGCTTCGGCAAGATGACGATGCTGCCCGCGTTGACCGGGGACGGCAGCCGCATCACCTACGCGGACCCGTGGCTGCCCAACGACGACAGCTACGAGATCGGCGGTCCGCTCGGCGGGAGGTTCCGCGCGGACTCGCTGTCGGCGGCGGGGTCGACCACCTTCGTGATGAACAATTACGGCGACATGTACACGCGCACCTTCGATTTCGACTCGTCCGGATCGGACTCGATCTTCTTCCGCTACAGCTGGGACGACCAGGCCGGTAAACCGACCGCACCCAACCTCGTCGTCGAGACGCTCGACCGGAGCACCGCCGCGATCCAGCTGCCCGCGCCGGACTGGGTGCACCAACCCAAGGTCCCCGGCGAGATCACCTCTGCCATCAGTGTGCACTCCCTCGGCCCCGGACCGAATCGGCGCGAGCTGCGCGTGGAGGGCCGGCGCGACGGCGAATCCGGTTTCTGGCACAAGGATCTCGTCGGTGGCACGTGGGAGTTCACCCCTACCGCTGCGGCCACCCTCGGGACACCGATCGACAATTCGCCGGCGGACCGCTCGAGCGACACCCTGGCCCCGCCGGCCCCCTGGCACCTGTCCACGACGCTGCCCGCCCGCGACGGGGCCGTCGACGGGCAGACCCTGATCGACATCGGGTTCCCGTACACCGTGGTGGACCCGCGACTGCTGGACGCGGTGGGCCAGCACGCGCAGCCGTCCGGCTACCGGCTGCAGGTGGACCACTTCGACCCGGCCGCCACCAGTCGCCCCGCGACCGTCCGCGCACCGGACGGCACGGACATTCCGGTGGTCCTGCACACCGCGGACGGGCTGCGGATGACGCCACGCGGGCCCGAACTCGACGACAACCCGCGTCACCTCGTCGGAGCGATCGAGATCCCCGCGGACATTCTTGCCTCGCGGGAGTCGACTCCCGCCCTGGACGCGTTCGTCCGGGACTGGATGCGCGGCAAGCACATTGCGGCAATCACGCTCAGCGCCACCGACCACGACCTGGTGGTGCGCTGATGAACACCACGGCATTGCGACTGGCCGCCGCGACGTTGGCCGCCCTCGCGCTCGCGGGGGCGGCGGCCTGTTCCGACCCGTCCGACGAGGACCTGGACCTGCCCACCAACGACGACATCGCGGCACTGTTCACCGAATGGAACGACGCCCTGGCCACCGGGAACCCCGAGACGGTCGCCGCGCTCTACGCCCCCGACGCGGTGCTCATCCCGACGGTCAGCAACGTCGTGCGCACCGATCACGCCGGAATCGTCGACTACTTCACCGGGTTCCTGCCGAGCAGGCCGAGCGCGGTGATCGAGCAGTCGACGATCAACGTCCTCGACGCCGACAACGCGATCGACACCGGCACATACCGATTCACCCTGCACCAGGCCCAGGGGCCGGAGACCGTCGATGCCCGCTTCACCTTCGTGTACCAGCGGCGAGACGACCAGTGGCTGATCGTGAACCACCACTCCTCGGAGATGCCCGAACCCTGACGGGACCGGTCGGTCGTCGACGCACGCGGCGCCGACGACCGACCGGAGCGGAGCCCGCGGAGCGACCCAGGCCCCGACCCCTCCGATCAGACCCCGGCGATCGCCTCGAGCGGCTTGGTCCGCGCGGCCCGGACCGCCGGCCACAGCGCGGCCAGCACCCCGACCACTCCGGAGCCCAGCAGCATTGCCACGACCTGGCCCCACGGCACCGCCACCATGTCCAGACCCTGGTCGGCGAGCGTGCTGACGAATCCCCATCCGAACGCGAGGCCGAGCAGCACCCCGACGGTCGCGCCGAACACCGCGATCAGGACCGACTCCAGATAGATGGTGCGGCGGACCTGCGGTCGCTGCATGCCGACGGCCCGCAGCATTCCGATCTCGCGGCGCCGCTCGACCACCGACAGTGCGAGGGTGTTGACGATGCCGAGAATCGCGATGACGACCGCCAGCGCGAGCAGTCCGTACAGCACCGCGAGCAGGGTGTCGATCTGCTGACTCTGCGTCCCCTTGAACTGCTCCCGGTCCTTGACCTGTACCACCAGGAAGCGGTCCGTGCCCTGCTCGAGGCTCGAGCGCAACGCGGCCACGTCGGTGCCGGGTGTCGCCTTCACCAGGACCGCCCAGTCCGCGCGCATCGCGGCGGGTGTCATCTGGTCGTACACCTGCTCGGGCACCAACCAGTCGCCGAGCAGTTGACTGTCGGCGAAGATCCCGGTCACCGTCGTGGTCACCGCGACGCCGTCCTTGTTCGTCATCACCACGGGTGTGCCGAGCTTCCAGTCCCGCTTGGCGGCATAGCTTTCCGACGCCAGCAGGTTGGTCCCGGACAGGTCCGCGCTGCCCTGCTCGAGGGTGTAGTCGAGGACGCCGTCGAGCTGGCCGCCGATGGCGGTCCCGGTCACCTTGTCGTCGCCGATCTTCGCCGTGACGCCGTGCATCGGGACCGCCGCGGCGACCCCGGGCACGTCCCGGATCGCGGCGGACGCGCCGACCGGAACGCCGATCTGGGGCGGACCGGTCAGGATGTAGTCGGCCTTGACCCCGATGTCCACCAACGAGTTCACGCTCGCCTTCGCCGACGAACCGAACACCCCGATGACCGTCACCAACATCAGCCCGAGCGTCAACGCGAACGCGGTCGCGGCGGTGCGGCGCGGGTTACGGACCGCGTTGGTCCGGGCCAGGCGGCCGATCGCGCCGAACGGTCGGGCGAGCACGACACCGAGCGCCCCGACCACCGGTCGGGAGAGTGCGGGGGCCGCGAGCAGCACCGCGATCACCAGCGCACCGGCGCCGCTCCCGACGGTCGCGGCCGCGCCTCCCCCGGTGCCACGCGAGCCGGCCACCAGCGCGGCGACTCCCACCACCGCGAAGACGCCACCGACGATGGTTCGCACCCGCAGCGAGTCGCCAGCGGACGAGAACTCCTCACGCATCGCGGCCACCGGCGGGATCTTCGCCGCGCGGCGGGCCGGGGCGTACGCACTGACGACGGTGACGAGGACCCCGACGACCAGCGCCACGATCACCGTCCGCGGCTCGAGCTGCAGCGAACCGCTCGGCAGCCCCACGTCGAAGGTGTTGAGCAGTGAGCGCAGTCCGTAAGCGAGCGCGACACCGGCGGCGATGCCGAGCACGCTCCCGAGTACCCCGACCACCAGCGCCTCGAGCACCACCGACCGGCCGACCTGCTTGCGGCTGGCCCCGATCGCGCGCAGCAGCGCCAGCTCGCGCAGGCGCTGCGCGACGATCATCGCGAAGGTGTTGTAGATGATGAACGTGCCGACCAGCAGCGCGATCGCGCCGAACGCGAGCAGGAAGTAGTTGATGAAGCTCAGCGCCGAGGTCACGTTCGTCTTGACCTCGTCGCGGACCTGGTCGCCGGTCTGCACCTTGAGGTCGGGCAGCGCGGCCGCGACCCGCTCACGCATCTGCTCCTGCGACGTACCGTCCCCCGCGACGTCGACGTAGTTGGCGTGCGCGCCGTCGGTGAACAGCTCCTTGGCCTGGGTGGCGTCGAAGAGCGCGCCGACGAATCCGCCGGTGTCGGTGGCGGGTTGGTAGATGCCGGACACCGTCACGTCGAGTACGCCGTGCGCGGGCACCAGCACCTGGGTGCTGTCCCCGACTGCGAGTCCGGCCTTGCCCGCGCCGCCCACGTTGAGCGCGATCTGCCCGGGCCCGCTGGGCGGGGCGCCCGCGACGAAGGGGCCCGGGTCGCCGAGGTGCTCGCTGTTCGGGGCGTAGGACTCGCCGATGCTGGGCGCTCCGCCGGTCTGCACCGGTTTCTTGTCGGCACCGAGCAGCACGATCTGCCCGTTGACGGCGGGCACCACGGCCCGGACTCCGTCCACCGCCTGAAGTGTCGGGAGAGTGGTGAGCGGGACGCCACTCGATCCGTCCTCGGGGCTGCTGACCCGGACGTCGACACCCTTCGCCGCGTCCTCGAACAGTCCGTTGAACGTCTTCTGCAGGGTGTCGGTGAAGACGAACGAGCCGGTCACGAACGCCGTGCCGAGCACCACCGACAGCACGGTGAGCGCGAGCCGCACCTTGTGCGCCGCGAGGTTGCGCAGCGACACCTTGCGCATGGGATTCCGATTGAGAGTGGCCACGGGTCAGCTCCGCACGCTCGACCGTGCGTCGAGCCCCTTCATCCGGTCCAACACCGTGTCGGCGGTCGGCTCCCGGAGCTCGTCGACGATCTGACCGTCCGCGAGGAACACCACCCGGTCCGCGTAGGCCGCGGCGCGGGGGTCGTGCGTGACGATAACCACGGTCTGCCCGAACTCGTCGACGGACGCCCGCAGGATCGACAGCACCTCGCCGGAGGAGTGCGAGTCCAGGTTGCCGGTCGGCTCGTCACCGAAGATGATCTCCGGCTGCCCCGCGAGGGCCCGTGCGCACGCCACACGCTGCTGCTGGCCGCCGGACAGCTCGCTCGGCCGGTGCTCCAACCGGTCGGTCAGTCCCAGCCGGGTCAGCACCGAGTTCAGCCACAGCTGGTCGGCCGCACGGCCCGCGATGTCGAGAGGCAAGGTGATGTTCTCGAGCGCGGTGAGAGTCGGAACCAGGTTGAACGCCTGGAACACGAACCCGATCCGGTCACGACGCAGGGCCGTCATCTGCTTGTCGGACAGCCCGGTCAGGTCGGTGTCACCGATCAGCACAGAGCCGGAGGTCGCCGTGTCCAGGCCGGCGAGGCAGTGCATGAGCGTGGACTTGCCCGAGCCGGACGGTCCCATGATCGCGGTGAACTCACCACGGGCGAGGTCCACGCTCACGCCGCCGAGCGCAGTGACCGCGGTCTCGCCGGAGCCGTACATCTTGGTCAGGTTCACCGCCCTGGCTGCGACGGCCTCGCTCGGGGATGTCGGGTCGGGTGCGGCGTGCGCGCTCATGACGGCCTTTCCTGCGGATCCGAATAGCCGGACCGGGCGGTCCGACCCGTCCATGATTACCGGCAGTGCCGCGGGCCGCTATCAGGGACCACCCTGATCTTGGGCCTCAGGAGCCGACCGACCCGATGTTCGACCCGCCGACAGTAGGCTGGCCCCCATGCGCATCGGAGCTCACGTACGCCAGGACGACGACCCGATCGGCGCCGGGGAGGCACTCGGCGCCGAGGTCGTGCAGCTGTTCCTCACCGACCCGCAGAAGTGGAACAAGCTGACCCCGCACCCCAAGGCCGAGCAGATCCGCGACAGCCCGATCGACGTGGTGGTGCACTCCTCGTACGTCATCAACGTGGCGTCGTTGAACAACCGGATCCGGATCCCGTCCCGCAAGTCCGTGACCGAGCAGGCCAAGGCCGCCGCGGACATCGGGGCGATCGGTCTGGTCGTGCACGGCGGTCACGTCCGCGACGGCGAGGACCAGGCCGAGGGATTCGCCAACTGGCGCAAGCTGTTCGAGCGCGAGGCCGACAAGGGCGGCTTCGCGGTGCCGATCCTGATCGAGAACACCGCGGGCGGGGACGCGGCGATGGCCCGACGCTTCGACGACATCGCCCGTCTCTGGGACGAGGTCGGCGACTTCGGCGCCGGGTTCTGCCTGGACACCTGCCACGCGTGGGCCGGCGGCGAGGACCTGGTCGGCGTCGTCGAGCGGGTCAAGGCGATCACCGGCCGGATCGACCTGGTGCACCTGAACAACTCCAGGGACGAGTTCAACTCGGCGCGGGACCGGCACGCGAACCTGGCCGACGGCACCATCGACGCGGCCGTGCTCGCCGAGGTGGTGCGGACGGCGCAGGCCCCCGTGATCCTCGAGACTCCCCCCGAGGGCCTCGCCGACGACCTCGCGTACCTGCGCGAGGCGCTGTAGGCAGCTCCGCGCCTGTGAGTCCTTCTGGTCCCCAGCCGGACCAGAAGGACTCACAGGCAGCGGAGCTGCCTACAAGTTCTCGGCGATGTGCTTGATCCGGTCGAGTCGGGCGTCCCACTGCGCGCCGATGGCCTCGAGCCGGCGACCGACGGCGCTGAGTGTCGAGCCGAGCGCCCGGAACCGGACCTCGCGGCCGACCCGGATCCGTTCGACCAGGCCGGCCGCTTCGAGGGCGGCGAGGTGCTTGGCGATCGCCTGCCTGCTCACCGGCAGTCGATCGGCCAGCGCCGATGCGGACAGGTCCTCGCTGCCGAGCAGTTCCAGGATGCCCCATCGGGTGTCATCGGCAAGCATCGCGAACACCGCTGTCGGTGACACGGACGGCGGCGCGGTCATGCCGATACCGCCTCCAGGTAGTCGACGAGCTCGTCGAGTTCGCCGTTCCAGCCGCCCCGGTTGCTCTCGAGCTGACCACGCCGGGCCTCCTCGTCGTCGCTGATCCGGTCGAAGCCGGTCTCGACGACGGTGAGCACCGTCGCGTCGCCCTCCTCCACGAGGGTGAACCGGACCTCGGTGGCACGGTCGAAGTCGAATTCGCCGCCCTGGGTGTTCCATCGGTAGGCGAAGTGCGTCGGCTCGTCGACCTCGGTGATCTCCATCGTGAACTCGTCGTGGCCGGGCCAGCCGAGGCCTCCGCGCGCCCCGACCTCGAGCGCGTCGATACGGGCGGTCTGGCCGAACCACTTCGCGATGTGTTCGGGGTCGGTGAGCGCGCGCCAGACGGCTGCGCGCGACGCGTTCACAACGACGGTGCGGCTGACGGTGTACCGGTCGGTGTTGATGACTGCTGCCTGAGTGTTCGTCATTCCGAAGGCTCCTGCCGGGAGGTGGTCGTCCATTTACTGCAACCCAATGGTTGCATCAATCTCCCCAACCTGCAACCAGCACATTGCATATGTGCCGCGCAAACATGTCGCTACCCGAAACCATGTTGATCAATTGCTAAGGTCGGCAAGTGGATTCGCTGGTTGATGCCCTCAGCACGCAGGCCGCGCCATGGTGGGCGGTGCCGCTGTCGATGATCGTCGGCGTGCTGCTCGGCGTCTTCGCGGTACGACGTGGCCGCGTCGCACCGGCCGCCGCCGGCGCAGCCCCCGCCGACCCGCAGGTGCGCTCGATCTACGTCCGCTTCCTCGCCGCGACGGACACCGCACACAACAGCATCGTCGCGGTCGACAGCCAGGTCCTCGCTGACGCCGACCTCGAGCAGGCACTCGAATCGGCGGACCCGAACCTGCGCTCGCTCGCGCGGGCCATCGTCGACCTGGACGGCATGGTCAACGAACTGCGCATCCTCGCCCCGGCCCCCGTGGTGGACTCGGCGGTCGAGTTCTTCGGATTCGTCACCGACTCGACGATGGACGGTGTGCACGACTGCGACGACTTCCGCGCCCGCTACACCGCCCGCAAGTCCGCTTTCGTCGATGCCGTACGAGACGCACACGGAGAACGCCGGCTCAGCTCCCGCTGAACCGGCGCCCCGTGTTCCTCCGCAGCCGTCACGCCTTCGGTCCCGTCACCGCCTTCGGCTCATCCGACGTGGTGGGGACAACCTCATCGGCATGCATCTCCGACACCTCGGACTTGAGGATTCGCATCGACCGACCCAGACCACGCGCCGCGTCCGGCAGCTTCTTCGAACCGAACAGCACCAGCAGCACCACCGCCACGATCGCCCAGTGCGCCGGACTCATCGCCCCCATCAGCCCGCCACCTTGTCGGCCGGGTACACCGCGTCGACCTCCACCTCGACGAGCCACCCGGCCACCGGCAGGCTGCCTACCTCGAGGGCGAACCGGGTGGGCCGAGCCTCGTTGCGTTCGAGCGGCGCCGCAGGTTCGGCGCTGCCGAGCGGCACCAGTTCGGTGTCACCGGTGTCGAGATTGGTGTTCGCGAAGAACTGGCGGTAGGCACGGTTCCAGCCTGCGTAGTCCGCGCGGTCGGTGCCGGGCGCGTTGTCGAGAAACACCCGCATCGTCGTGACATCCGCAAGGGTCAGTCCCCGCGCCCCGAGGTTCGTGCGAATGTTCTTCAGGACGTTGAGGCCCTGCGCTTCGGTAACCGTGACACCGGGAGGCAGGACTCCCCCGGTGAACTGGCCGTCGATGTAGGACTCCGGGCTTCCTTGCGGCGCAGCCTTGTTCGACGCGGTCGGGCCGAGTCCGCTGGACTTGTACACGGTGGCGCCGGAACTGATGGTGACGCCCTGCGCGATCATCGGGTTCGCCTGTCCTGTCTCGAGGACGGGGGTGGCGACCGCGGCGGGTTCGCCCGGAGCGGCCGTGTCGTCACTGTCGGAGGAGCATGCCGTGAGCACGATCGCGGTGGCGGCGAGCGCGGCGACGGTCGTGACGGAGCGGGAGGTGAGCTTCATGAGTTGTCCTTGGGTGAGGTGATCGACGGATCAGGCTGCGGAGACCCGCTGATGCAGTGCGGTGACGACATCGCGGGCAGAGGTGAACGCACCGTGTTGCCAGGCAATCGCGTTCGACAGGTGATCGCCCGCGAAGTAGATCCGCTCGACCGGCTTCAACAGCAATTCGTACTCCGGGGTCGCAGCGCCGCCGTGCGAATCGCCTGCACCCTGCCAGCTCATCCACGCGCCCTCGGAGTACTTCATCCGCCGCCAACTGCCCGAGAACGACGACGCGATGTCCCGCCCATACTTGTCGCCGTGCACCGCAATGCCTTCGGCCACCGCCTTCGCCAGACGTTGTTTGTGCGTGAGGGATTCGAACCCGAGGTGCCGCTTTCCGGTGCTGTAGTAGCCGACGACGACGCCACGGTCGGACCCGTAGTGGTCGTACGGGAACATGATCTGCGAGATGTCCTTGTCGGTGTTCGACGCGCCGCCGTAGATGTGATCCTCGGTCTCCCACCAGCGGCGTGTGTATTCGATGCCGAGCTTGCCGGACGACACCGGGATCGCCGCTGTCAGAGCGGTCCGCACGTCGCTCGGCAGGTTGTTCTCGAAGCGGCCCACCAGGTTCGGCGGGACGGTGCAGATGCAGTAGTCGGCCGTGATCGACTTCTTCGACCCGTCCTGGGTGTAGGCGACGGTGACGCCGTCGGAGACGTTCGTCATCGACGTCACCTCGGCACCGAACTTGATCTTGTCGGTTCCGATCTTGTCCCGGAAGGCGTAGTAGATCCGGTCCATTCCGCCGACCGGGGTCATCATCATCATCGCCTGGTCGTACCCGAACTCGAAGCTGAAGTTGCGCCCGAGCCCGCTGCGGATCACGTCCGACATCGCGAACGGCTGGGTCTCGGTGCCGAAGTTCAGGCCCGCACCGGGTTCCGCGGAGTACCCGCGACGGGAGGACCCGACGTAACGACCGTCGCTGGACAGGTCACCGAAGTCGCTCAGGAACGACGACAACGCCTCCTTGTCGTCCGAGGACAACACCGTGTCGAGGGCACCCATCGACGTGGCTTTCTGCAGCAACTCCGACATGTAGCCGAAGGTGTCGGCCTTCGCGGCCCGGTACTGGACCGACTGGCCCGAGACAAGCGTGTTGCTGTTGTAGTTGACGAGTGTATTCGCGTTCTGGTTGCCGAAGGCCTGGATCTCCACACCGAGCTCGCGGCAGTAGTCGAGGGTGATGTGGCTCTGCGGAATTCGGGTCGCGCCGAGGTTGTAGAAGTGCCCCTGCGCGAACGTGCACGTCTGGGTCTCCCCGCCGATCTCCGTCTCGGAGGTGCCGCCGCGAACCGAGTACACCCGCCCGCCCGGGCGGGCGCGGGCCTCGAGCACCGTGACCTTGTACCCGGCCTTGCCGAGCTCGTAGGCCGCGCACAGGCCGGCAGGCCCGCCGCCGAGCACGACCACCGAGCGGTTGCCGGGCGCCTTGCCGATCAAGTCACCCATCGCCGGAGCCTGGAATCGGGCCGCGGAGGTCGAAGCACCGGCCGCGGGAGCCAGCCCGAGCGTGGACATCGCGCCGTAGGCCAGGCCGACTCCACCGGTCGCACCCAAACCACGCATGAAAGATCTTCTGGTGACATTCATTTCAGGACTCCCATCGCACTCGCGCCTCGTCGGCGTCGTCGTTCGGTGGTAATCCTGGAACCGGGGTGCTTCGCGACGGATACGGCGTGGAAACGGTTCTGCAGCGCCGAGTGAGAACCGCACGACGGCGCTCTCTCATTCGCCGCGACTGTCGCCGACCCATATCCGAAACGCCCTCGAAACACGTCCTGGATACGGTCGGCGCGGTCGGCCTCCTGGTCTCGACCGCCTTCTGGCCCCGATCGCTGTGGGAGGTGCCGTGACCGCGATGGAGTCGTCCGCGCTGGCGGATGCGATTACGCGTTCGTTCGAGCAGAACGAGCCCGACCGGCCTGCAATGTCGCCATTGAGAGCGCTCGGGCGACGACAGCTTTCCGGGTTCGAGGTTCTCGCACAGTCGGTCGCGACAACGGCGCCGGCCGCGTCGATGGTGCTGCTGCCGGTAACCCTGCTCGCGCACGGCATGCCACTCGCCGGGCTGGTGACGATCGTGGCCGCCACCGTATTCGTCACGCTGATCGCCTGGTGCACAGCACAGTTCACCCGGCGCATGGTTGCCTCCGGCGGCCTGTACGCGTTCGTCTTCCAGGGGCTCGGGGCACGCGCAGCTCTGACCACCGGCGTCGCGATGGCAGCGAAGTACGTGGGCAGCGGAGCGTTGACGCTCTACCACGGCGGGCAGGCGGTCATCGCGATCGCCGCGGAGTGCGGCCTCGACATCCGCGGCCCCGCCGCGGCGCTGGTGTACCTGGCGATCGCGGCGGCGATCCTGACGACGCTGCTGCGCGGCGTGCGCTTCGCGGCACTCGCGATCCTGGTGGTCGAGGTGTGTTCGCTCGTGTTCATCGTGGGTCTGATGCTGGTGCCCGGGTCGTCGGCTCAGCTCGCACCGGTCCCGCCCGCGTCCGGGTCCGCGCTGCTCCCCGTGATGCTCTCCGTCCTGTTCGCGCTCGCCGGCTTCGAGAGCGCCACGTTCATCGGGCCCGAAGCGCGCAGGCCGATGGTGACCGTCACCCGGACCGTGCTCGCCACCCCCGTGATCTGCGGCGTCCTGTTCGTCTTCGCCGGCTGGGCGGCGTGGACCGGGCACGCCGACACCCTCGTCGGCGCCTATCTGCACGGCGCATCGACCGGGGTGAGTCCCCTGATCGTGGCGCTGGTACACCTCGGCATGTGCTGCTCGTGGCTGGCATCGGCGATGGCATCGTCAAATGCGGCGTCCCGGCTGCTGTATTCGATGGGCGTCGAGGGGGTACTGCCGAGGGCCTTCGCCAGGACGCACCGTGGACTGCGCACACCCTGGGTGGCGTTGACCGCAGCGGCGGCAGCCGTCGGCGCCGGTGCACTGGCGTTCTCGATGGCCGGCAGCGTGCCCGGCGAGGCCCGAGTGGGCTTGCGGATCGCGTTGCTGATCGCCTACGTCCTCGTGGCCGCGGGCGCCATCGCGTTCCTCCACCGTATCCACGAGGTCACCGGGCCGCTCGCCTGGACGGGCCGTCTCGCCGTGGCAATCGGCCTCGTCGCGATCGGATACGTCGCCTTCGGGCACGCACTCGACGGCGAGTTCGGCGGGTTGCTGACCGTTGCTGCGGTGCCGTCGGTCGCGGCCGTCTGGTATCGGTACCTGCGGCGCACGAGACCCGACAGCCTCGCGGCCGTCGGGGTCTTCGACAGTCCCGAGTCTGCAGACGTCCTGCCCGGCGCGGGCGCGTTCGCGGTCAACTCCCGCGGCAGCATGGCGTTGGTCGGCGCCGACCACCCGGACGCGGTGCGGCAATGAGCGGCGGTGAACCCGGCGGCCACGAACCGCGCGCCGTACAGCGAGCACTCGCCCTGCTCGAGGCGGTCGCGACTCTCGGCTCGGGAGCCTCGGCGCGCGACATCGCCGCCCTGACCAGGGTTCCGCCCGCCACGGCATACCGGCTGCTCAACATCTTGGTCGCGGACGGCTACCTGGTGCGAGTGGAGGACCTGTCCGGATTCGCGCTCGGGCTGCGGACCCGCGAATTGGCCGGGGCGACACCAGCACCCGAGCCGGCCGTCGATCCGGCGCCTGTGCTCGAGAAGTTGCGCGGCCAACTGCGGCACGGCATCTACCTCGCCTCCTACAGCGGCGGCCGGGTCCGACTGGTCGACCGCGACCCGGACCACGAACTGTCCGGCGAATCGACCTGGACCACGCACCTGCACGCCTCCGCGATCGGCAAGCTCCTGCTGGTGCAACGCCCCGACCTGATCACGCCCGGACCGCTCCGTCAGATCACCACCCGCACCAAGACCGAACCGGCCGAGATCGCAGCCGAACTGCGTCAGGTCCGCGACATCGATGCCGCCTGCGAGATCGACGAGAGCCGCATCGGACGCACCGCGCTTGCGGTCCCGGTGCGCTCCCCCGATGGGCAGCTCACCGGCGCCCTCACCGCCATCGGGCGAACCGGACGGCTCCGTGAAAGCGACGTCGACGTATGGGATCTGCTGAGGTCGTACGCCGCGCTGCTGACGGGGCCGCCGCCGACAGTGCGCTCCGCGCACTGTGCGCGCCGTTCACCCCAGCCGGGGTGAACGGCGCGCACGGGCGGCGCAGCCGCGCGATCGATGTCACGCTGGAGTCCATGACCACCACCGACGAACGCGACCTCCTCCTCGGCGTGCTGGCACGCCAACGCGCGGCCCTGCGCGGCGCCCTCTCGGGGCTCACCGAGGAGCAGGCCCGGAGTGTGCCCAGTGCCAGCTCGATGAGCCTGGCCGCATTGCTCAAACACGTTGTCCGCGGCGAGGAACAGGCCCTCGCACTGCTCACCGGCGATCCCGGCGACGCCGACCCGGACCCGGTCGCGGGCTGGTTGTCCGGCTGGCAGGTGTCCGGGGACGAAACCGTCGCGACCCTGCTCGCCCGCCAACACGCGGTGGCCGAGCGGATGGCGGCGCAGATCCGCGTCGAGAGCGACCTGACCCGGCAGCCGGTCATCCCGGCCGCGGTCGCGCAGTGGTTCGACGAGGGCGTCCACGACGTGCGCTGGGTGCTGCTGCACCAGATCGAGGAGCAGGCCCGACATGCCGGGCACGCGGACGTGATTCGCGAGTCGATCGACGGCGCGCAGGCGGCACAGCTCACGGGAAGCTAAGTCTCGCCGAGCATGCCGCCATCCGGTACGTTCTTGCCCGGAACGCACCGACACACCGAGGAGCATGAGTGAACGCCACCACCCTGGCACGCCGGACCGCTGCAGCAGTCGCAATCGGAGCGGTGGCCTGTCTGACGTTCACCGGCACCGCGGCCGCGGATCCGCTGTCCGACGGGATCGCGCACCTGCGCGAGGTCGCCGGCGCCAACAAGTCGGAGAAGGCCGCGGTGAACCTGCTGTCGCGCTCACCGCTCGTCGTCAAGCCCATCGCGGACGGCGTCGACGTCGCCACCGGCTTCGGCACGTTCGCCTACGCCTCGCCGACCATCGGCTGCGGCCCCAACCTGCCGATCACCCTCACCGCCGCGTCCACCAGCAGCGGACCCGCGGTCGCCCTGGCCGACGGCGAACTCCGGTTCCAGGCCTCACCGCGCTACTCGGGTGTCGCCGTCGGGTCCGGCCTGACCGCGGTGTGGCTCAACACGACCACCGGGGCGAGCGGCATCGCCCCGATCGACGGCGTCACCGAGTTCGGTACCCCGTCGCTGTCGAAGGTCGTCGCAACGGGCCCCGGCCAGGTCGCGGCAACCCTGTTCGGCACCGTGAACTACCCCGACGCCACCTGCATCGTGCTGCCGACGGTCGGGCTGTTCACGGTGCAGCCGCCCGCGGCGCCCGCACCGCAGCAGTAACCCTCACGAACGCACGAACGCCCGGCCACCTGGTGGCCGGGCGTTCGTGCGTTCAACGGGTGTGGAGTCAGTAGCGGTCGCGCTTGGGCTTGCGGTCGAACTTGCCCTTGCCGAACTGGCCGTCGTCGCGGGACGCCCGCTGCTGTCCGGGCGGGCCCTGGTCGGGGGTCAGCTGGATCAGCACACCGGAGATCCGGGTGCTGCGCAACGCCTCGAGCGTCTCGCGGCTCAGCTCGGCGGGCAGCTCGACCAGGCTGTGGTCGGGCCGGATACTGATGTGCCCGAAGTCGCTTCGGCGCAGGCCGCCCTCGTTCGCGATGGCGCCGACGATGGCACCGGGTGCGACCTTGTGCCGCTTGCCCACCGCGATCCGGTACGTCGCCAGCTCCTGCCCGCCCTTGCCGACCTTCGGCCCGTCGTCGAAACGTCGTGCCGGACGCTCGGCGCGCGGCGCGCGCTCACGCGGCGGCGGCGGGGGCGGCTCGGGCGACATCAGGAACGCCTCGCCGTCCCGGGACTGCACGGCCAGCGCGGCGGCGATGTCCGCCAGCGGGACGTCGTGCTCACGCTCGTAGTCCTCGATCAGCCGCCGGAACAGCGCGAGGCTGTCCGAGTTCAGGCTCTCGGTGATCGAGTCGCCGAACTTCGCGACGCGCTGGGCGTTGACGTCCTCGACAGTCGGCAGCTGCATCTCCGTCAGCGGCTGCCGGGTCGCCTTCTCGATGGCCTTGAGCAGATGACGCTCGCGCGGCGCGACGAACAGCAGCGCGTCGCCGGAGCGGCCGGCCCGGCCGGTGCGGCCGATGCGGTGCACGTACGACTCGGTGTCGTGCGGAATGTCGTAGTTGACGACGTGCGAGATCCGGTCCACGTCGAGACCGCGGGCGGCGACGTCGGTGGCCACCAGGATGTCGAGGTTGCCGTTCTTGAGCTGGCCGATGGTCCGCTCGCGCTGCGCCTGCACGATGTCGCCGTTGATCGCGGCGGCCGAGAAGCCGCGCGCGCGAAGGCGTTCGGCCAGATCCTCGGTGGCCTGCTTGGTGCGAACGAAGATGATCATCGCCTCGAAGTCCTCGACCTCGAGGACCCGGGTGAGCGCGTCGAGCTTGCGCTGGTGCGCCACCTGCACCCAACGCTGGGTGATGTTCGTGGCGGTCGACGTCTTGCCCTTGACCGTGATCTCGACCGGATCGTGCAGGTACTGCTTGGAGATCTTGCGGATCGCCGGGGGCATGGTCGCCGAGAACAGCGCGACCTGCTTGTACTCGGGCGTCTCCGCCAGGATCTTCTCGACGTCCTCCTGGAAGCCCATCTTGAGCATCTCGTCGGCCTCGTCGAGCACCAGGTAGTCCAGGTGGGAGAGGTCGAGCGTGCCCTTCTCCAGATGGTCGATCACGCGACCCGGGGTGCCGACGATGACCTGCGCGCCGCGCCGCAGCCCGGACAGCTGCACGCCGTAGGCCTGACCGCCGTAGATCGGCAGCACGCTCAGGCCCGGGATGTGCGCGGAGTACTTGCCGAACGCCTCGGCGACCTGCAGCGCCAGCTCACGGGTCGGTGCCAGCACCAGCGCCTGCGGCCGCTTCTGGTCGGTGTCGATCCGCGACAGGATCGGGACCGCGAACGCGGCGGTCTTTCCGGTGCCCGTCTGCGCGAGGCCGACCACGTCGCTGCCCGCCATCAACGGCGGAATGGTCGCGGCCTGGATCGGCGACGGGGACTCGTATCCGACGTCGGAGAGTGCCCGCAGCACCCGCTCCTCGATGCCGAGATCGGCAAAGGTCGTGGTGTCGGTTTCCGGCTCGGGGTGCTGCTCGGTGTCACTCATTTCACCAGGAGTTTAGTCGATGCGGGCACCTCCGGCCGACCCGCACGCCGCAAGTCGCCGTCGGACGAGCACACCCGCGGTCGGCGCGAATCGTCGGTAAGGCGACAATTCGGTACCCGAACTCACGACAGGAGCGCCCGTGCCCGAGCAGACGCCCATCCCCACCCACTGGTACAACATCGCCGCAGACCTGCCGGTGCCCCCGCCGCCGCACCTGCATCCCGGCACCCGGGAGCCGGTCACGCCCGCCGACCTGGAGGCGCTGTTCGCGTCCGGCCTGATCGAGCAGGAGGCCTCCACCGAGCAGTACATCGAGATCCCCGAAGCGGTCCGTGAGGTCTACAAGACCTGGCGACCCGCGCCGCTGATCCGGGCCCGCGAGTTCGAGAAGGCCCTGGGCACCCCCGCCCGCATCTACGTCAAGTACGAGGGCGTCAGCCCGGTCGGCAGCCACAAGACCAATACCGCGGTCGCGCAGGCCTACTACAACGCACAGGACGGCGTCACCAAGATCACCACCGAGACCGGCGCCGGCCAGTGGGGCAGCGCGCTGTCGTTCGCGTGCGCGAAGTTCGGCATCGACCTCGAGGTGTGGCAGGTGCGGGCGTCGTACGAGTCGAAGCCGTACCGCCGCTTCCTGATGGAGACCTACGGCGGCACCGTGCATCCGAGCCCGTCGACGCTGACCGAGTCCGGCCGCAAGATGCTCGCCGACGACCCCGAAACCCCGGGCAGCCTCGGCATGGCCGTCAGCGAGGCCGTCGAGGTCGCCGCGAGCGACCCGAACGCGCGGTACGCACTCGGCAGCGTCCTCAACCACGTGGTGCTGCACCAGACGGTCATCGGCCTCGAGGCCGTCGAGCAGCTGCGCGCGGCAGGTGAGGAGAACGCCGACGTCGTGTTCGGTTGCGCCGGAGGCGGTTCCAACCTCGCCGGCCTGGCGTTCCCGTTCATCCGCGAGGTCCTGCACGGCCGGGCGAACACCCGGGTCATGGCCGTCGAGCCGGCGGCCTGCCCGTCGATCACCAAGGGCGAGTACCGCTACGACCACGGCGACGTCGCCGGACTGACGCCGTTGCTGAAGATGCACACCCTCGGGCAGGACTTCGTGCCGGACCCGATCCACGCCGGCGGGCTGCGCTACCACGGCATGGCGCCGCTGCTCAGCCACACCGTCGACCTCGGCTACGTCACCGGCCAGGCGGTCGACCAGACCGAGTCGTTCGCCGCGGGCGTGCTCTTCGCGCGCGCCGAGGGCATCGTCCCGGCGCCCGAGTCGTCTCACGCGATCGCCGCGTGTGCCGAGTACGCGCGCGGCCTGACCGAGCCGGAGGTGCTGGTCATCGGCCTGTCCGGGCACGGCATGCTCGACCTGCCCGCGTACCACGAGTTCATGCAGGGCAACCTGGTCTCGACTCTCTAGTCAGCCTCGCGGGCGGCGGGCGCGTACGAGCGACCGCGGCCCGCGGGTCGGCCACACCCTGGACGCGACGGTGCCGGTGGAGAACAGTCGCGCACTGCATGCCGCCGTCCCGGACAGCGTGTATGCCGAGATCGACGGCGGCCACGTCGCGTTCTTCGAGCGGCCCGACGAATTCGTCACGCTGGTCCGCGACTTCGTGCTCGCGAAGTGACGGTCGCCCTCGGTGGGGCTGCTGCGGAATACTCGGCGTCATGGTCGAGATCGCCGTAGCCCAGTTTTCCGCCGGTCAGGACAAGCGGGAGAACCACCTGACACTGCGCAACCTGGTCGGCGAGGCCGCCGCCAGGGGCGCGCGGGTGGTCGTCGCGCCGGAGTACGCGATGTTCGCCGCGCCGCGCATCGACGAACGGCTCGTCGAGTCCGCCGAGCCGCTCGACGGCCCGTTCGTCTCCGGACTGCTCGAGATCGCGGCCGAGTTCGGCGTGCACCTGGTCGCGGGCGTCAACGAGGCGCTGGCCGACGACGATCGGGTCTCGAACACCCTGGTCGCGGCGTCACCCGACGCGGCGATCGCCGCCGTCTACCGCAAGCTGCACCTCTACGACGCGTTCGGCTACAAGGAGTCCGACGTGATCCGGCCCGGCGCCATCGAGGCCCCCGCCACGTTCGCCGTCGACGGGCTGACGTTCGGCATGCAGACCTGTTACGACCTGCGCTTCCCGGAAGTCACGCGGCGAATCGTCGACGCCGGCGCGGACGTGCTGGCGCTGCCCGCGCAGTGGGTGCCCGGACCGCTCAAGGAGGACCACTGGACCACCCTGGTGCGGGCGCGGGCCATCGAGAACACCGTCTACATCGCGGCCGCGGACCAGAGTGCCCGCACCGGGTCCGGCAACTCGATGATCGTCGACCCGATGGGCGTCGTGCTCGCCTCGCTCGGCGACCAGGTCGGCACGGCCCGCGCGACTGCCGGCGCCGAGCGGATCGCGGAGGTCCGAGAGAAGAACCCGGCACTGGCGCTGCGGCGGTTCACCGTCACCGAGCGGTAGCCCGCGCAGCGGGCTCAGAGCACTCGATTCGGCGTAGGTTCGAATCAGGATGCTGTACGCCACTCGCGCCATCGCCGGTCGCGCGCTGGCCACGTCGCTCGAGCACCTGCGCGACACGAAACCCCTGGTGCTCGGGCTTCCGCGCGGCGGGGTCCCGGTCGCGGCGGAGGTCGCGGCCGCGCTCGGTGGCGACCTCGACGTGATCGTCGTCCGCAAACTCGGCGTCCCGTGGCAGCAGGAGTTGGCGATGGGTGCGCTCGGCGAGGACAACGTGCGGGTCCTCAACGACGACGTGATCGCCCAGGCGGGCATCACTCCCCTCGCGCTGGCGGCCGTGGAGTCGAAGGAACACCGGGAACTGAACCGGCGGGTGCGACTGCTGCGCGGCGAGCGCCCCCGGACCCCGGTGACCGGTCGGGTGGTCGTGATCGTCGACGACGGGATGGCCACCGGTGCGACCGCCGCGGTCGCGTGCCGGGTGGCGCGGGCATCGGGCGCGGCGAAGGTGGTGGTGGCGGTCCCGGTGTCCTCGGAGGAGGCGGTCGAGCGGGTACGGGACGAGGCTGACGAGGTGGTCTGCCCCCTGGTCCCGCACTGGCTCGGGGGTGTCGGCGGGGCGTACCGCGACTTCCACCAGCTCTCCGACCAGGAGGTGACGACGCTGCTCGAAACGTGACGTTCGCCTCATCCCGCCCCTGCGGCGACAGCGAACACGCAGTTCACGAGACTCGGAGTTACAGACAATTCGGCCGCGCCTGCAGCAATTCGGTCATTGCGGACATCCAGAGGGAGTGCATCCGGGCGTCGGATGTGATCCAATGCACACTCGTAATGTCAGCAGTTCCTGGAGGGATCCAAGTGCGAGAGTTCGAAGTTCCGGCATCGTTTTCCATCCCGGAAGACGTCTCGATGGCCGACACGGTATTCCGCTTCGAGAAGGAATGCCCGCAGCACGTGCCGTTCAAGAAGCTGGTCGACGGCTCGTGGGTCAACGTGACCGCTGCCGAGTTCGCAAACCAGGTCAAGGCCGTCGCGAAGGGCCTGATGGCCTCCGGCATCGAACTCGGCGACCGCGTCGCGATCCTCTCCGCCACCCGGTTCGAGTGGGTCGTGCTCGACTACGCCATCTGGACCGCCGGCGGCTGCACCGTGGCGATCTACGAAACCTCGTCCGCGGACCAGGCGAAGTGGATCCTCGAGGACTCCGCCACCTCCGTACTGGTGGTCGAGACCGCCAAGCACGCCGCGACCGTCAAGGACGTCGCCGAGGCCGCCCCCGCCCTGCGGGAGATGCTGCAGATCGAGGCCGGCGCGCTCGACGAACTCACCGCCCGCGGCGCCGCGATCACCGACGAGCAGCTGCACGAGCGTCGCGGCCAGGTGGGCGCAGCGTCGCCGGCCACCCTCATCTACACGTCCGGTACCACCGGTCGCCCGAAGGGCGTCCAGCTGACCCACTCCAACTTCAACGCGGAGTCACAGGCCGTCAAGATCGCCCTGGCCGACGCGATGCACGAGGGCCGCAGCACCCTGATGTTCCTGCCGCTGGCGCACGTGTTCGCCCGCGCGATCTCCTTCGGCGCCTTCGACAACAAGGTCACCGTCGGGCACACGTCGGACATCAGTACGCTGGTCGATCAGTTCGCGGTGTTCAAGCCGAACTTCATCCTGTCGGTCCCCCGCGTGTTCGAGAAGGTCTACAACTCGGCCAAGCAGAAGGCCGAGGACGGCGGCAAGGGCAAGATCTTCGGCAAGGCCACCGAGACCGCGATCGCGTACAGCGAGGCCCTGGAGGCCGGCGGTCCGGGCCTGGGACTCAAACTCAAGCACGCCCTCTTCGACAAGCTCGTGTACGGCAAGCTGCGCGCCGCGCTCGGCGGCGAGTGCGACCGCGCGGTGTCCGGCGGGGCCGCGCTCGGCGCCCGCCTCGGCCACTTCTTCCGCGGCATCGGCGTGCCGGTGTACGAGGGCTACGGGCTCACCGAGACCAGCGCCGCGATTACCGTCAACACCACCGACGCGCAGAAGGTCGGGACCGTCGGCAAGCCGATCAACGGCCATGCCGCCAAGATCGCAGACGACGGCGAGCTGCTGGTCAAGGGCCCGGTCGTGTTCTCCGGCTACTGGCACAACGACGCGGCGACCGCGGACTCGATCCGCGACGGCTGGTTCCACACCGGCGACCTCGGCTCCATCGACTCCGAGGGCTTCGTCTCGATCACCGGCCGCAAGAAGGAAATCATCGTCACCGCCGGCGGCAAGAACGTCGCCCCCGCGGTGCTCGAGGACGCCCTGCGCGCGCACGCCCTGATCAGCCAGTGCCTGGTGGTCGGCGACGCGAAGCCGTTCATCGGCGCCCTGATCACCATCGACCCGGAAGCGCTGCCCGGCTGGAAGGAGCGCAACGGGGTCGCGGCCGACGTGCCGGTGTCCGAGGTGGTCAAGCACCCGGACCTGGTCGCCGAGATCGACGCCGCGGTCGCCGACGGCAACAAGAAGGTCTCGAACCCGGAGCAGATCAAGAAGTACCGGATCCTGGACGTGGACTTCACCGTGGAGACCGGCGAGCTGACCCCGACGCTCAAGCTCAAGCGCAACGTCATCCACGAGTCGTTCGGCACCGCGATCGAGGCGATCTACTCCTGAGCGGGCCACCGATGTGAGTGAATGGGGGCGTTCTCCCGACCTGGTCGGGGGAACGCCCCCATTCATTTTCGCAGTGCGAGAAGGAGACCCGATGTCGGTGTACGACCCGACCGTCACGTTCGGCGAACCAGGTCGCGATCGTGCTCGGCTCGAGTGACCTGGTGGTCCAGATCTAGTCAGGCGGGCTCGGCCAGCTCCGCGCGCAGTTCCGACGCGAAGTCGGCGACCGACAGCGGACGAATCTCGACCGCGGACTCGGTCCGCACGAGATACCTGCCGTCGCCCTCGACGTCGATCCAGCCGAAACTCCGCGACGACGACTCGGGACGGTCGAGTCCGGCGCAGACGGTGACCTCACCGGTTCCCGTGCGGGGCAATGCCAACAGGCTCCGGGCACGGGCGATCGCGGTCGCCGAACGCACCGGCACCATCAGCGCAGACCGGCTCTCGCCCCGCACCTCGGCGAGCGGGGCCGCCACCGCCTCCCGAGTCCCGGCCTCAGACGCGGGGAACATGTCGACGATCCGATGTGCGAACGTGTCCACCCCGGCCAGGCACATCGCCAGGTCGCCGCCCACGTCCGAACTGGGTCCCGGACGCTGCGCCACCACGACGGCGGTGCGGCCGCTCGCGCATCCGAGCACCCGAATCTGCGCGGCGTGGCGACCCTCGATGCCGAAGACCTCCACCCGGACAGCCGGTTTCGCGAGAACAGCCAGTGCCGCGGCGAGCTCGTCGTCCCGGTAGCACGCGTACCAGTCCGACAGCGCGCGCACCTGCGCGACGCGCTCGTCGACGGTCCGAGCGGTGGGGCGCACCCGCAGCGGGTACGGGTACCGGTCGAGCCCGGTCTCGCGCCAGGCATGGTCGAACTCGTCCGGGGTCAACGTCCACCGCACCGCGCTCACGCCCCCAGCACGGGCGGCGCGACCCTCGGCAGGTCGCCGATCAGCTCGTTGCCGTTGTCGACGTTGACCAGGTAGCCGGGTGTGCGATGTTCCTCGTCGTCCTCCCCCGCCGCGCGGGTGCCTGCGTGGCCCATCCCGCCCATACCCGCGGCCCCCGGTCCGGCTCCCCGGGCCCCGGTGCCGGCAACCGGACTCGTCCCGGGCGTCACTGGGGGTCCACCGACCACGGGTCGCTGTCCCTCCGTACCTGCGCCTGCGTCCGAGCCTGTACCGGCGGTCCCGCCGAGGCCACGCGCCCCCGAGCTCGCACTACGGTCTGCGCCGCTCCGGGAGCCCGATCCCGTTGCGGCACTGCCGGTTCCCCCGATTCCGGCCGGTGCGGTGCCGAGCCCGGCGGGGCCGGCGCCGCTGCCCGTTCCCGTGGCCGACGTACCCGCGCCCGATCCCGGTCCGGCACCGGTGCCCGTGTCGTTCTGGACGACCGGACGCGATCGGTCGGCACCCGACGGCCCCGTCTCTGCGGCCGCGGACTCGGTGCGTGTCGCATCGCTCGTGTCGCCGTCGAGTGCGGGGTCGGCGGCAAGTCCGCGCTCGCGTCCCGAGTCGGTTTCCCCACCGCCGCCGGAGTCCGTGCCCCTGCCCGCGTCGCCGTCACCGAGGCCGCCGCTGGTCGGGTCGTGCGCCGCAGCGAAGGCAGGGACCCCTTCTCCCGCAGTTTGATACGTCGGAACGTAGGCGCCGTTCATCACCCGCACGGCCTCGAGCCTGGCCTCCTCGCGGGCCGCCTCGGCTGCCTTGCCCGCGCCGGGCACGAACAGGTCCACCCCCGGGACGGCCGGCACCGGAGGTGGCATCCGGGACACCACCTCGGCAGAGCCGAACTCGACCGCGCGCAGCCGCAGGTGGACGGCGTTCATCACCTGGCCGACATTGCTCGCCGAGGACAGGAAGGTGCCGACCCCTGCGGTCGCGTTGTCCGCCGCGGCGCCGCGCCAACCGCCGCCGATGGCGTTGCCGAGCGAGGCGTTGAACTTGGCGAACGCCATGCTGACCGCGTTCGTTTCGTTGCCCCAACTTGCCGCGAGCTGTCCGATGTCGGCAGGCCTGATCGTGTTGGCCTTCGCGTACATCTCCTCGTGGGTCATCGAGTCGAAGAACTCCATCGAGGTGATGTACGAAGGATCGGCGCCCTCCCCGACGCCGCTCTCGCGGGCGGACTGCGTGTCCTGGATTCGCTGCCGATTCTCCTGCTGGACCCGGACGTCACCACTCTGGCCGATGCCCGGGTACAGCGCGCCGATGTCGTCGCTCACGGTTCAGTTCTCCTCGGGGATGAGTGGTTCGACCTTCTGGGAGAGTTCGAGCAGTCCGTCGCACTTGTCCATGCCACGCTTGCGGGCCTCGGAGCGGAGCGAACTCTTGGTCCAGACCACGCCCTCGCGTGTGTGCATGACGATGTCGCACGTTTCCACTTCATCACGCAGCATGATCGCTTCCCGCCCATTCACATTGATCGGCTCGGCGACCGCGCCGAACCGGTCGCGGTACTCCTGCAGCGTGATGTTCGAGGACGAGATCCGCACGATATTCAGATCCGACTGGAACGTGCAGGACAGAAACGCGTAAGTCGAAAAGACGGAGTCGTCCCGCTTACGGGTTGTCGGATCGACCCCCAACCCACGAATCGTGTCATCGCCCAGATCCAGACACGGATCGAACGTGACATCCGGGCGGCCGGTGTCGTTGATCTGCGTCGGTGCCACAAGTTTCGACGGAACTGTACTGACCGAGACGCCGTCGGGACCTGATGACACCGCGTCCCCAGGCACGCTCGTCGCACAGCCGCTGACTACCCCCACTGCCGCCACTGCCGCCCAGACCGGCCGCCTCATTCCACCGCTCCTGCATTCCTCAGCTGCTGCGTATGTGCGTCCGAGGCGGCGGCGTAGGACCTGTCCGCGGCCAGGAACATTTCCCGCATCCGCTCTGCCACGACCCGGTACCCGACCAGTTGCTCGCGCGCCTCCACAGCTTTCCTGGCAAACCCGGATTCGAGTTGCTGCGCCGACAGAAAGTCCCCGAACCCGCCCTTCGTGCCAAGCGCACTCATCGCCTCCGCCCGGACATCCAGCTCGTCGATCAGCTCCTGGCAGTGTGCCGCGCACGCCTGCCCGACCCCGTCGTCCAACCACAGCTCACCGGCAACCGCGGCCTCGTACATCGCCGCGACATCCGCCCCGCTCGGCTCATCCATGCGCGCTCCTCCCCGAGTACGACCCGACGCGCACACAGCGCGTGCTACCCATTGGACGCGACCGCGGCCACACTGGTTCCACCGGTCCGGCCGCCCGCCGGACCCTCGGCATCGGGCGGGCACGCATGGGCTCCAGCATCGAAGCACCTCCCGGCACCGGGCGCCACCCGGCCGCCCGCGCGCTGGCCGGACTGCTCGCGGCCGCCGTCGTACTCGCGGTCGGGGAACTGGTGTCGGTGCCGATCGCCGCGGAGTCCTCACCGTTCTACGCGGTCGGCTCGGCGGTCGTGGACGTCACTCCGCAGGGCATCCGGGAGTGGGCGATCTCGACCTTCTCCACCTCGGACAAGACCGCACTGTTCGCGGGTATCGCCGTGGTGATCGCACTGGTCGCCGCGGCCGCGGGGATCGTCGAGAGCCGAAGCAGGCCCGCCGGCAGCGTTCTGCTGGTCGCGCTCGGGATCGTCGGGGCGGCTGCCGCGCTCACCCGGCCCGGCTCCGACTGGACGTGGGCGCTGCCCACTGTCGTCGGCGTCGCCGCGGGGGTGTTCACCCTGCGTCGCCTCACCAGCGCACTGGACCCGATCGAGGCCGGCGCCGCCGCCGGTATCCCCCGGCGCCGCTTCCTCGCCCTGGCGCTGACTGCCGCCGCGGTGGCAGCCGTGGCCGGGGTCGTCGGCCGGATGCTCGCGGAAGGTCGCCGCGTCGTCGCGGAGAACCGCGCCGCGGTCCGGGTACCGACCCCGACCTCGCCGGCTCCGCCACTGCCCGCCGGCGCCGACCTGCCGGTCCCGGGGATCACGTCGCTGGTGACCCCGAACCACTCGTTCTACCGCGTCGACACCGCGCTCCGGGTGCCCTCGCTGACCACCGACGACTGGCGGCTGCGCATCCACGGGATGGTGGATCGCGAGGTCACCCTCGACTACGCCGCGCTGACCGCCCGCGCGCCGATCGAGCGCATGGTGACCCTGACCTGCGTGTCGAATCCGGTCGGCGGAGACCTGGCCGGGAACGCGATGTGGATCGGCTATCGACTCGCGGACCTGCTCACCGAGGCCGGGGTACACCCGGACGCCGACATGCTGCTGTCCACCAGCGTGGACGGATTCACCGCGGGCAGCCCGACCGCCGCGCTGACCGACGGCCGCGACGCAATGCTCGCGGTCGCGATGAACGGCGAACCGCTACCGCTCGAACACGGCTATCCGGCGCGACTGGTGGTCCCGGGCCTCTACGGCTACGTCTCGGCGACCAAATGGGTGGTCGACCTCGAACTGACCCGATTCGACCGCGCCGAGGCCTACTGGACCCGGCGCGGCTGGTCGGCGCACGGTCCGATCAAGACCGCCTCCCGCATCGACGTCCCCCGGGACCGGGCGAGCGTGCCTGCCGGACGAACGACGGTGGCGGGTGTCGCGTGGGCCCAGCATCGCGGCATCTCGGAGGTGCAAGTGCAGGTCGACGACGGCGGCTGGTCGTCGGCTGCGTTGTCCAGCGAGTACACGAACGACTGTTGGCGGCAATGGGTCTGGGACTGGGAGGCGCCCACTGGCGAGCACACGCTGCGCGTGCGCGCGGTCGACGGTAGCGGGACGGTGCAAACCGGTGAGGTCGCCGACCCGGTCCCGGACGGGGCGACCGGATGGGACAGCGTCCGGGTCAGCGTCGGCTAGTCAGATTCGGGCGGCGTCGACGAGGTGCTGCGCGACCGACACGTCACCGAACATCTCGAGGGCGGCCAACGGCCTGCGGCGCCACATCGTCAGGAGCAACTCCTCCGCGGTGCCTCGCACCGCGACGTCCCCCTTCGCGTGCCCGGCCTCGACCTGCACACCCTCCGGCGTGCACCGCAACAACCACTCGGCGTCCGGGGTGTCGGTGCCGTGGAGGTGAACGGTCCTGCCGTGCAATACCTCGGGCACCGACGGCAGCGCGCGGGCGAGCATCAGCCTGGCCCACTCGTCGACGCCGTCGGCGGCACCCGCGGGGTCGACCGGCTCCGGCGCGACCCCACCGGCCGCGTGCACGGCGTCGGCAGCGTCCACCCGGTGCACGGCCACCTCGTGCGCCTGCCGACGCATCCAGAACCGAATCGTGCCGGGCCCGGCGAAGGTCGGCGCCGCGCGGTCGACGTCGTGGGCGACCAACTCGGCGAGCAACGCGTCCAGTGCGTCCCGGTATGCAGGTAGGCAGTCGCGACCGTGCGGCAGGGACTCGAGCCCGGCGGCCCCGTCGAGCTGTGCGTCAGGGCCCGCTGCCAGGGTGGCGCGCACCCACCGGTGAACCTTGCCGGTGTGCCGGACCACCCGCTCGAGCGTCCAGCCGGGCACGGTCGGCACCGGTGCGCCGAGAGCATCCGCGGGCATCGCGGCGAGCCGCAGCCCCTCTGTCCGCAACAGGTCCAGGTGCTGGTCCGGAGTCATCCCGCAACGCTAGTACGAACGACGAACTCGGCGACGTCGTCGACGACCCTCCGCTGGACCGGTTCGTGCAGCAAATCGTGTCCGGCGTCGGGATACTCGTGCAGCTGCGCGCCGGAGACACGGTCAACGAACTCGCGCGCGCCGTCCACCGGAGCCCGCCTGTCGTCGACGCCGTGCACCGCGAGAATCGGCACCCGCACCTCGTCGAGCGCACCCGGGTCGTCCGCAGTCTGGCGCGGGATCCCGCACAGCACGGCTGCCACGAACCTGTTCGGGTCCGCGGTCAGCGCGGCAACGGTCGCCGCCGCGCCGAGCGAGTGGCCCATCACCACCAGGTCGAGTCCGGGACTGTCCGCGGCCGCGATGTCAGCAAGGCGGAGCGCGTTCTCGCCGAGGTCACCGAGCGGTCCGTACTCGCCGAGCTCACCCTCGCTGAGTCCGTGCCCCACATGGTCGAGCGCCCACAGCTCGACACGTCGCTCGGCGAGCATCCGCGCGAACCGGTGATAGTGGCCGCTGTGCTGGCCCAGTCCGTGCAGGAACACCATGCCGACCACGGGGTCGGAGCACGGCCAGTGACGGTAGTGGACCTGTCCGGAGGCCCCTTCGAAGAACGGCACCGGCAGAGTATGGACCAATGTCCAGGTCGAGCCGACCGAAATCGATCATTCGCCGATCGGAACCTGTCAGGCGCATGGCGTAGCCGCCGCCGGCACCGGCAGCGCGTGCGCCGCGGTGGCCCGCCGGGAATGGGTCACCGCGGCCGTCAGTTCGGTCCGCTCCGGGTTGATCGCGACGATCGTCGGCGACCCATCACCCGCTGTGCGGAACGGGCGGCGCCCCACAGCACGGGGTCGGGTTCAATGGTGGTCATGCCGATGACTGTGCCCGCGTACGGCGACATGTTCCCCAAGCTGCTGCTGGTCGATCCCTCGCGGACCGCCGAGCCGCGACTGCTGCGCGCGCTGCACCTGGCTGGGATCGCGACGGCCCCCGTCGGCGGAGACATCACGGGTCTGAAGCTGTTCGGCGCCTGTGTCGTCGCCGATCCGGCCGAGGAGTGGGACCAGCTGCGGCCGTGGGTGCGGGCGGTCCTCGCGTTCGGCGCCGATGCGTGGAACTCGACACTGGCCGTTCTGTCCGTCGACGGACCCCGTTTCGCACCCGGTGCATCCGTGACGAGTACCGGGGACCGCACGATCACTGTGCTCGGGTGCACCGACCTTCGCGACGATGCGCCGACCGACTCGATGCTCGCCGACGCACTGTCGTCGGCGCAGGATGCGGCCGGGCTGTCCTGGGGTTGTGGCGGCAGCTCCGCTGCGCGTTTCCGGTAGTCCCCACCACAAGAAGCGCGCCCAGGCGCCTTCCGTCAGATCCGCGCCGCGTCCGGCATCGGCCGCGCCCACTCGTCGACCCGCCGGCCGTCGGGTGTCATGGCCGCACGCTGCCGAGGATGAAGGCCGCGACGTCGGACGTGACCCGGCGGTGCACCGGTTCGTGCAGCAGATCGTGCCCCGCGTCCTCGTACTCACGGAGGTCGGCGGCCGGCACCCCGGCCGTCCAGGACCGGGCACCGTCGATCGGGGCGAGGCGGTCGTCGACGCCGTGGACGACGAGGATCGGCGCCCGAACGCCTTCGACAGCACCGGGATTCGCGGCAGCGGCACGCGGCAGCCCGCACAGGACGACGGCGGCGAAGCGATCCGGTTGCATCGCGAGGGCCGCGATCGTCGTGGCCGCACCCAGCGAGTGGCCCATGATCGCCAGTGGCAGGCCGGGACGCTCGCTTTCGGCGATGGCGGCGAGCTGCAGGGCGTTGGCGGCAAGATCGGCGACGGGCCCTGGATCCCCGGGCCCGCCCTCGCTGAGTCCGTGCCCGACGTGGTCGAGCGCCCACATCTCGATGCCCCCGGCGCCGAGAGCCCGAGCGAACCGGTGATAGTGCCCGGCGTGCTGCCCCATGCCGTGCAGGAACACCAGTCCCGCAACGGGATCGGGACACGACCAGTGCCGGTAGTGCACCTGCCCGGATGCGCCGGCGAAGAACCCCGTCACCGGCCGACCGACTTCCGGCTGCGTCCCTCGAGGCTCACGTCGCCACGTCGTTCACCACGTCGTGCTCTCCTCTTGTCCCGTCCGTGTCACCAGTCACCGTAACTGTCGGGGGCGTCTGTCATAGTCGCTGCGTGTTCCTCCTCGACGACGTACTGATCTACAGCGCCAGCGATCTGTCCCAGGCCGCGGAGTGCGAGTACGCGCTGCTGCGCAGGCTCGACGCGAAGCTCGGCCTGGTCGAGTCGGCAGGGGACGACGAGCCGGACCCGATGCTCGACCGGACGTCCGCGCTCGGCGACGACCACGAGCGCCTGCACCTGCAGCGTTTCCGGGATCGGTTCGGTGACGGTGTCGTGCAGATCGAGCGGCCGCGGCACGACTGGGAGGAACTCACCCGGGCGAACCGCGCGACCGTGGCCGCCGCCCGGTCCGGAGCCGACGCCATCTTCCAGGGCACCTTCTTCGACGGCCGGTTCCTCGGCTTCTGCGACTTCCTGGTCCGCGAGGACGGCCGCTACTCGGTGTACGACACCAAGCTCTCCCGCCACGCCAAGGTCACTGCACTGCTGCAACTGGCCGCCTACGCCGACGCCTTGACCGCCGACGGGATCGCGGCCGCACCGCTTGCGCATCTGATCCTCGGCGACCACAGCGAGGTCTCGTACCCGCTCGAGGACATCGCGCCGGTGTACCGCCAGCGCCGCACCGAGTTGCTGCGGGTACTCGACGAACACCGGGACGAGGCGATCCCCGCGCAGTGGGGCGATCCCCGCTACCGAGCCTGCGGCCGGTGCGGGCACTGCGGCCCGGAGGTCGAGCGCACCCGCGACCTGCTGCTGGTCGCCGGGATGCGAACTTCGCAGCGGGAGAAGCTGATCCGCGGCGGGATCGCGGACCTGGATGCCCTCGCCGACTCGCAGGCACCGGTCGACGGGATGAGCAAGGCCACCTTCGCGGGGCTGCGGGCCCAGGCCGCGGCCCAGGTCCGGCAGGAGCGCGGCGGCACACCGGTATTCGAGGTGATCGACGACGCCGGGGCGCTCGCCGCGATCCCCACGCCCGACGCGGGCGACATCTTCTTCGACTTCGAGGGCGATCCCTTGTGGGCGGAGGACGGCTCCTCCGACTGGGGCCTCGAGTACCTCTTCGGCGTCGTCGAGGCGGACACCGGAGAGTTCCGGCCGTTCTGGGCGCACGACCGCGCGCAGGAGCGCCGGGCCCTGATCGACTTCCTCGACTACGTCGCCGAGCGCCGGAAGTTGTTCCCCGGCATGCACGTCTACCACTACGCGGCCTACGAGAAGACCGCGCTGCTCCGCTTGGCCGGCCGATACGGGGTCGGCGAGGACGCGGTCGACACGCTGCTGCGCGAGAGCGTACTCGTCGACCTCTACCCGGTCGTCCGCGCGGCCATCCGGGTCGGGGCCCGGTCGTACTCGATCAAGAAGCTCGAACCGCTGTACATGGGCGAGCAATTACGCGGCGGCGACGTCACCGACGCCGCGGCGTCGATCGTCGCGTACGCGGACTACTGCGGGCTGCGCGACGCGGGCAAGGTCGAACAGGCGCAGGAGTTGCTGGACGGCATCGCCGACTACAACGAGTACGACTGTGTGTCCACGCATCGGCTGCGGGACTGGCTGCTGGGCCTCGCCGGCGAGCGCGGGGTGAGCCCGCACCCGGTCCAGCCGGTGCTGGTGTCGGTCACCGAGGACCCCGACCCGGCCGAGCTGGCGTTGCGGGGCTACGTAGGCGACACGCTGCCCGTGGATCGGTCCGCCGACCGGCAGGCCGCAGCCCTGATGGCTGCCGCGGTCGGCTACCACCGGCGGGAGCGGAAGCCGTTCTGGTGGGCGCACTTCGACCGCCTCGTGCAACCCGAGGACGAATGGGCTGATGCCGCCGACGTGCTGGTGGCCGAGAGGGTCGAGGTGATCGAGGACTGGCACCGCAAGACCGCGCGCCAGAACCTGCGGCGTCGACTGCGGATCAGCGGCCGTTGGGGCACCGGGTCCACTCCTCGCGAGGGCGACGTCCACATCCTGTACGACAAGGGAGCCGGGGTCGGCACCGAGGATCCGGCGACCCGAGGTGCGGTGGGCGCCAAGGTGATCGAGCTCGCGGAGGAGGTCGCACCCGGGGGCGAGATGCGCGACGTGGTGATCGTCGAGGAGGTGCTGCGCCGCGGCGCCGAGGAGCACGTGTGCCTGCCGATGGCCGTGGCACCCGGCCCGCCGATCCGCACCAACCGGATCGAAGCTGCGATCGCAGCACAGGCCGCCGAGATGGCTGCCACCCTGCCCGCGATGCCCTCGACCGCCGCCGTCGACATCCTGCGCCGGGTGCCGCCCCGAACCCGGTCCGGCAGCCCGCTTCCGATCGCCGATCCGGAGAACCGGGCCGCCGCGATCACCGCCGCACTGCTCGACCTCGACAACTCGTACCTCGCGGTGCAGGGACCGCCCGGGACCGGCAAGACGCACACCGGTGCCGCCGTGGTCGCGGATCTGGTGGTCCGGCACGGCTGGCGGGTCGGCGTTGTCGCCCAGTCGCATTCGGTGGTCGAGAACATGCTCGACGGGATCGTGCGGGCCGGGGTCCCCGGCGAACGGGTCGCGAAGAAACCCGGCTCGGGTCTGGCCGAGCACCCGGCCTGGACGAAGATCGAGGCGGACGGCCTCGCCGGATTCCTCGCCGACCACGAGCAGTCGGGCTGCGTGATCGGCGGCACCGCATGGGATCTCGCACACACCGACCGGGTACCAGCGGCCAGTCTGGACCTGCTCGTGGTCGACGAGGCCGGCCAGTTCGCGCTCGCGAACACCGTGGCGGTCGGGATCTCGGCTCGAAACCTGCTGCTGCTGGGCGATCCCCAGCAGCTACCCCAGGTCAGCCAGGGCACCCACCCGGAGCCTGTGGACACCTCGGCGCTCGGCTGGCTCGCCGAAGGGCACGGCGCGTTGCCCGCCGAACTCGGGTACTTCCTCGACCGGACCTGGCGAATGCATCCGGCGGTGTGCGAAGCGGTCTCGACGCTCTCCTACGACGGACAGCTCAAGTCCCAGGAGTCCGTCACGACGGCGCGCGCCCTGACGGGTGTCGAACCGGGCGTCACGGCGTTGTACGTCGAGCACGACGGCAACTCCACCGAATCCGCGCAGGAGGCGAGCGCGATCCTCGCCGAGGTGCAGGCGCTACTCGGCCGCGACTGGACCGACCCGCAGGCCTTCGACGGCACCCGGCCGCTCGGGCAGCCGGACATCCTGGTCGTGGCGCCGTACAACGCACAGGTGGGCCTGCTGCGCCGGACCCTCGCCGACGCGGGCCTCGGCGAGGTCCTCGTCGGCACGGTCGACAAGTTCCAGGGGCGCGAGGCCGCGGTGGTACTGATGTCGATGACGGCATCCTCGATCGACGACGTGCCGCGCGGGATGGGTTTCCTGCTGTCCCGGAACCGACTGAATGTCGCCGTCTCCCGCGGGAAGTGGCGGGCGGTGATCGTGCGCGCCCCGATGCTGACGCACTACCTCCCCAGCACACCCGCCGGGCTGGCCGAACTCGGCGCCTTCATGCGCATGCACGGCTAGCTGTACTCAGTGGGGTGTTGGTGTGGGTCATCGGGTCACCGGGCCCGCACTGGGTGCGATGACTCGCAGCAGCGGCAGGGCGGCCACCAGCGCGACCGCGACCAGGAGGCTGCTGGCCCACACGGGACCTAGGTCACCAGCAACGGCACCGAGAGTCGCTGCGGCAACAACAGGTCCGCCTGCCGCCCCGATGTTGAGCGCAGCGGTTGCGTACGACCCACCCATGGTGGGGGCGCCCTCGGCCTCATAGAGCACCCTCGCAATCAGGGTGCTGCCCAGCGCAAAGGACAGTGCACCCTGCGTGAACACCAGGAACAGAAGCGCCGCCGGGTGCGCAGCCAGGGTCGCCAATGCGACCCAGCCAAGCAACAGCAGCGGGCCGCAGACCGCGATCGTGATGGCGGGACGCCGATCCGAGAACCGTCCCGCGACAGTGACGCCGACGAAAGACCCAACACCGAAAAGCGTCAGCACAACAGGAACCCAGAGCTCTTCCAGGCCGGCGGTATCGGTCACGATCGGCGCCAGGAAGGTGAATGTAGCGAAAGTGGCGGCGTTGACCAGGGCGCTGAGCAGAACGACCCCGATCAGTCCGGGCCTCGCTAGTTGGGCGATCTCGTTCCGAAGAGGCAGCGACGCCGAAGCACCCGCGGTGGTCGCTCCGGCGTCAGCCGGGATGCCCTTGGCGATACCGAACGCAGCGGGAACGCAGAGTAGCGCGATCGCCCAAAAGGTTGCCCGATAGCCGAGCAGTGTGCCGAGCAACGCGCCGCCTGGAGCTCCGGCGATGGTTGCCATCGTCGTGCCTGAGAGCAGGACTGCCAGCGCGCGTCCCTTCTGATCGGCTGCGACGAGGGTGGCCGCGGTACTCAATGCGACGGCAAGGAATCCTGCGTTGGCCAGTGCGGCGATCACCCGGGTGACCAGCAGCACCGCGAAACTTGTCGTGAGGGCGCCCACGACGTGCGTCAGTGCGAAGGCCAGCACGAAGAGCAGCAGAGTTGTCCGGGCGGGCCATCGGCGTGCCAGCGCCGCCATCAGAGGCGCCCCGGCGATCATGCCGACCGCGAATGCCGAGGTGAGCAGGCCGGCTGCCCCGATCGACACATCAAGACTATCGGCAATGTCCGGCACCAGGCCGGCAAGCATGAACTCAGAGGTACCCATGGCGAAGACCGCCACGGCGAGCATGTAGAGAGGGAGGAACATCGAAACTCCGAAGTGAGAGAACGAACAAGGAACGTCTCGTCACCGCGGCCAGCGCCCGGAAGGTACACACAATTGCCCGCGCAGCCAGGCTGCTGGGATGCGAACTGAGAACTCAGGGATTCAGGGGGCTGACGGCGTGACCGAAAGCCCCCATCCGGTCTGACTCAGGGCTCGACATAGTCGCCACAGTAGCTCAACGACACCATTGGCGATGAACTGCACCAACAGTGACGCAACCACGCGTCGTCGTTTCCCGCCCCGCAACAGCCAGCCGGTTGCGGGATCTCCCAGCAGTGGGGGTGCCGTACCCGGGCGACGTCACTCAGCCGAAGCACTGCCCTTCACCGCGATAGGTGGGCACGGTGGTGCGGGTGCCGTCGGCGTCGACGAGGTGCAGTTCGGTGAACCGCTCGCACAGCTCGCCCGCCTTCGCGTGTCGGAACCAGACGCGGTCGCCGATCCGCAGCGCGCCCGCCGCCAGTCCGGCGACCGGCGTCTGCACCTCGCCCGCACCCTCGTTGCGCAGCAACTTCAGACCCGCGGGCCAGACCGGGGTCGGCACCCGGGAGGCACCCGTGGGTCCGGATGCGATGTAGCCGCCGGAGAACAGGGTCGCGATCTTCGGGGTCGGCCTGCGCACGGCCGGCAGCGCGAAGAACATCGCCGGACGCGGTGTGAACGCACGGTACTTGTCGAAGAGGGTCGGCACGAACAGCCCTGAGCCCGCGGTGACCTCGGTGACGGCACTGTCGGCCGAGCTGACCTCCAGCGACCCGGTGCCCCCGCTGTTGACGATCTCGAGTGTGCCCGCGACCGCGGTCACCGCGTCGACCACCAGTCCACGGCGCGTGGACAATTCGGCCGCGGAGGCTCGTTTGACGAGCCGGATCGCGGCGCTGCTGTCGGGCAGGCCGGCGATCTGCGCCTCGTAGAACATGACGCCGACAACCGCGAAGCCGCGGCGCTTCGCAGCGCGGGCGACCGCGGCGGCGGCCTCGGGGGTGCGCAGCGGAGAGCGCCGCACACCGAGGTGGACGGGACCGATCCGAAGCGAGGCGTCGACGTCGAGGCAGACGCGGGCGGGCACCGCCGAACTGCCCGCCGCGGAGTGCACCACGTCCAGATGGTCGGGACTGTCGATCATCAGGGTGATCGACTCGAGCAGCAGCGGGTCGGCGGCCAACTCGGCGAGGGCGCCACGGTCGGTGGTCGGGTAACCCATCAACACGTCGCGGGCGCCGGCTCGGACCAGCCAGATCGCCTCGCGCAGCGAGAACGACATGATGCCGCGGAATCCGCCGTGGGCGGTCAGTCCGGCACCGAGCGCTTCCTCGAGCACTGCGCGACTGCGCACCGACTTGCTGGCGACGCGAATCGGGGTACCACCCGCACGGCGGGCGAGGTCGGCGATGTTCGCACGCAGCGAGGGCAGGTCGACCGCGGCCAGCGGCGGGTCGAGCGGGCGCGTCGCCGCGTCGAGACGCTCGTGGGTCGTTGAGTCGCTGGGCACGGCATCCAGTCGCTGCGAGGTGGCGGTCACGGAAGACGAGTCAACCACCGGACTGGACGACTGTCCATGATCAGGAGGCGACGGGCTTCGCCTCGACCGCCTTCATCGCGATCATCTGCACCGCGTCGTCGAGCTGCGCGATCACCGCTTCGCCGTTGCGATCGACGAGCCAGCGCAGCACGATGCCGTCGATGACGGCGAGGCAGAAACGGGCGATGTCCGCCACCGGCTCGGTCCAGGTGGTTCCCGTGTAGCGCGCGGTCTCCGCGAGGAACGCCGTGGCTTCGTCGTCCATCGTGTGATACTGCTTCGCTGCGATGGCGCCGGCCAGCTCCGCCCCCGCAGCCTGCTGACGCAGTCCGTACGCGGTGATCTCGTAGGTCAGCAGCTGGCGGTCCGGGGTGGCCTCGATGATCGGCCACATGTTGGACAGGCCGCTGTGCAGCACCTCCCGCAGGCCGCGAAGTCCACTCTGGTCGCCTTCCCCCTGGGCCGAGCCGAATGCGTACCGGAGCGCGGCGCTGAGCTGGAGCACGATCGCCTCGCCCATCGCGGCGACCAGTGCCTCCTTACTGTCGAAGCAGTAATGGACCACCCCGAGGGAGACCCCCGCATCCTCGGCGACGGCACGGATGGTGACGGAGCTGATGCCGCCCCGTTCCGCGATACCCATCGCCGACTCCACGAGTTGCGCGCGACGTTCGTCCGCCGGAAGCCGATTCAGCATTCGACGATCCTAGAACGCCGGAGCCGGACTTGCGCACAGGTGTTGACCTGGACGGTCGTCCATGTGAATAGTGGGCGCATGGATTCGAAGACCTGGCACAACTGGGCGCGCAGCGCCAGCGCCAGCCCCCGTCGCTTCGCTACGCCCGCGACCGTTGCCGAGCTCAGTGCCGAGATCGCCCGTGCCGCCGCGGATGGCCTGCACGTCAAGTGCGTCGGCGCCGGACATTCGTTCACGCCGGCCGCCGCCACCGACGGGGTGATGATCAGCCTCGACAACCTGACGGGCATCGAATCCGTGGTTCCGCGCGAGCCGTCCGGCGCGCTCGTCACCGTCTTCGCGGGTACCCGACTGCACGAACTCAATCCCAAGCTGTGGGATCTGGGTCTCGCGATGACCAACCTCGGCGACATCGACGCCCAGTCGCTCGCCGGCGCGATCTCCACCGGCACGCACGGCACCGGCGCGAAGTTCGGCGGGCTGGCGACTCAGCTGCGCGCGCTCGAGGTGGTCCTCGCCGACGGCACCGTGACGAACTGCTCCGCCGACGAGAACCCCGAACTCTTCAATGCAGCCCGCCTCGGACTCGGCGCGATCGGCGTCATCTCCAAGCTCACCCTGCACTGCGAGTCCGCCTACAACCTGCGGGCAGCCGAGGCCCCAGCGCTGCTCGGCGAGACCATGGCGGCGATCGAGGAGAACGCCCACGGCGTAGACCACTTCGAGTTCTACTGGTTCCCGCACACCGACCGCGTGCTGACCAAGCGCAACACCCGACTGCCTGCCGACACCCCGGTCGAGCCGGTCGGCAAGGTCCGCGGCTACGTCGACGACGAACTGCTCTCCAACACCATGTTCGAGGGCATCAACCGCGTCGCGACCCGCTTCCCCGGTGCCATTCCGCAGATCAACAACTTCTCCTCGCGGGTGCTCTCGGCCCGCGACTTCACCGACCGCAGCTACCGGGTGTTCGCATCGTCGCGCCGGGTGAAGTTCCGCGAGATGGAGTACGCGGTCCCCGCCGAGACCCTGCCTGACGTGCTGCGCGAGCTCGAATCCTGGTTCACACGTTCGGAAGTCCGGGTCGCCTTCCCCGTCGAGGTCCGTTTCGCCGCCGCCGATGACGTGTGGCTGTCGACGGCGAACGGTCGCGACACCGCGTACGTCGCCGTGCACCAGTACCACCGGCGCGACCACCGCCAGTACTTCGACGCGGTCGAGGCCATCGCGCGTGCGGTCGACGGCCGGCCGCACTGGGGCAAGATGCACTCGCGCACCGCCGCGGACCTGCGGCCCACGTACACACATTTCGACGAGTTCTGTGCGGTCCGGGACAAGTACGACCCGCAGCGGGTGTTCGACAACGATTACCTGCGCCAGGTGCTGGGATAGGCCGGCGCGTGCGGCGAGTCACCGGCATCGTCCACGCCGCGCCACCTAGCCTGGCGTGATGGTCGATCTGAGTCGTCGAGGCTTCCTCGCGGTAGGCGCGGCGGGCGCCGCCCTGCTCGCTGGGTGTGGCGACGTGTCCGACCCCGGCGTCCCGCCACTGCCAGGCGGCGGGACCACCGCGACCGCCTCCCCCGTGCGCCGGGCGACGTGGCGCGTGCAGGGCGAGCCACTGGTTCCCGCGACGGGTTCCGGCGCCCTGGACGGCACGACGGTGGCCGTGACCGATCTGTTCGCGGTCGCGGGCCAGAAAATCGGGGCGGGCAATCCACAGTGGCTGGCCGAGGCCGCAACGGAGCCGAACAACGCCGAGGCGGTGGCCCGACTGCTCGGCGCCGGCGCGTCCGTCGCCGGGCTCGCGCAGACCGACGACCTCGGGTACGGCCACTCCGGGGTCAACGACCACTACGGGACGCCGCCGAACAACGCTGCCGCACAGCGGATCCCCGGCGGTTCGACGTCCGGGGCCGCGAGCGCGGTCGCCGGCGGTGAGGCATCGATCGGACTGGGCGCCGACACCGGCGGATCGGTCCGGATTCCCGCCGCCTACCAGGGACTGTTCGGCTTCGTCGCGACCAGGGGCGCCGTCCCCACCGCGGGACTGCTGCCGTTGAGCCCGACGCTCGACACCGTCGGCTGGCTCGCCGCGGACGTCGCCGCGCTCGAGAAGGCGGTGACCGCCTCGGTCGCCCGGGCGCCGACACGGCAACTGGCGCGCGCCGTCACCGCCCCCGGCATCAACGCGATCGCGACCGGCGCGGTGCTCGCCGCCACCACCACCGCCTTGACCGCGTGGCGCAAGTCCGACCTGCCGCCGCTGACCGACCGCGACTTCGACATCGCGGCGATGCCGGACTGGTACGACGCCGTCTCCACCGTCGTCGCGTTCGAGGCGTGGAAACAGCACAGCCCCTTCGTGTCCGGCGCAATGTCCGCCCTCGGCGGCGAGGCAAGGGAGAACCTCGCCACCGCGAGCCGCACCTCGGAGGAGGCGTACCGGCGGGCGCTCACCCAGCTCGACATCGCGACCGCTGCGATCCGCGGCTACCTCGGCGACACCGTGCTGGTGCTGCCGACCACCGCCTCGCCTGCCCCCGAGAGGTCGGGCGGCGACATCAGCGGCGAGACCTACGCGAACACCATGCGCAGTACCGGAATGCTGCTCTCGATCGCGACGATCGCCGGGCTGCCGGCCGCCACGGTGCCACTGAAGTCGGCAGACAAGGTTCCGGTCGGACTGTGTCTGGTCGGCCCCGCCGGGCGCGACCTCGACCTGCTCGCCCTCGCCCGCCGGGTGCAGGGCAGCGGGTTCGTACGCTGACCCGGCCGACTACCCGCCGAGCAGTTCGGCCTTGCGCTCGGCGCTCGCGAACGACGCGCGGATCGAGTTGCGCGCCAGCGTCTCCCGCTCCGCGTCGGTCAGACCGAGCTCGGCCTGCAGGCGCGCGAAGTTGTCGTCGACATAGCCGCCGAAGTACGCAGGGTCGTCCGAGTTGACGGTCACCAGCAGTCCCGCCTCGAGCATGCGGCGCAACGGATGCTCGGCGAGGGTGTCGACCACCCGCAGCCGGACGTTGGACAGCGGGCACACCGTCAACGGCACCTGCTCCTCGACCAGTCGGGCGACCAGCGCTTCGTCCTCGAGGCAGCGCACCCCGTGGTCGATGCGCTCGACCCGCAGCAGGTCGAGGGCCTGCCGGATGTAGTCCGGCGGACCCTCCTCCCCCGCGTGCGCCACCGTCCGCAATCCGTTGGAGCGGGCCCGGTCGAACACGTCCACGAACAACGACGGCGGGTAGCCCACCTCCGCGGAGTCCAGTCCCAACCCGAGCACCGGGACATCCAGGCGCAGCACCTCGTCGAGCATCGCCTCCGCCTCGGGAACCGGGCGGTCCCGCAGTACCGCGGCGATCAGGTCGCTGGACACTCCGAACTCGGCTTCACTCGACCCGACGGCGTCCGCGAGTCCCTCGAGCACCGCGGGCAGCGGCACCCCGCGAGCGGTGTGTGCCTGGGGGTTGAAGAAAATCTCGGCGTGCCGGACCCCGCCCGCGGCGGCCCGGGCGAGGTACGCGCGGGCCAGGTCCGCGAAGTCCTGCGCGGTCCGCAGCACCGTCATGTTCGCGAAGTACAGGTCCAGGAACGACTGCAGGTCGGTGAACTCGTAGCGCGAGCGCAGGTCGTCGAGGTCGCGGTACGGCAGGTCCACCTTGTTGCGTTGCGCGAGTTCGAAGATCAGCTCGGGTTCGAGGGAGCCCTCGATGTGCATGTGCAGCTCGGCCAGCGGGGTCGACATGGACTAACGACCCTTCCAGACCGGGGCGCGCTTCTCCGCGAAGGCCCGCGAGCCCTCCTGCGCGTCCTCGGAGGCGAACACCGGGCCCATCAGCTCGAGCTGTCTGGTGAAGGCCTCCTCGTCGGACCAGCCCGCGGACCTGACGATGACCTCCTTGGTGGCGGCGACCGCGAGCGGTCCGTTGGCGGTGATCCGCTCCGCGAGTTCGAGGGCGCCGTCGAGTGCCTTGCCCGGCTCGGTCAGCCGGTTGACGAAGCCGTAGCCGTGCGCCTCCTCGGCGGTGAAGGCGTCGCCGGTCAGCGCGAGCTCGAGCGCCTTCTGGTACGGGATCCGCTTGGGCAGTCGGAGCAGCCCGCCGCCGGCGGCGATCAGTCCGCGTTTGACCTCCGGGATGCCGAACTTGGCATCGGACGCGGCGACCACCAGGTCGGTGGCGAGCACCAGTTCGGTGCCGCCGGCCAGCGCGTAGCCCTCGACGGCGGAGATGATCGGCTTGCGCGGCGGCGCCTCGGTGAAGCCGAGCCCCTTGCCCGGCACCACCACGTTCTCGCCCGCCACGAAGGCCTTGAGATCCATGCCCGCGCAGAAGTTGCCGCCGGCGCCGGTCAGGACGGCCAGCGACAGGTCCGCGTCGGCGTCGAGTTCGTCGACCGCGGCGGCGAGCGCGTGGCTGACCGCGGAGTTGATCGCATTGCGCGCGTCGGGGCGGTTGATGGTGATGACCAGGATGCGGCCACGTCGTTCGAGCAGCACTTCGTCAGACATGACGCCTACCCTAAACCTCCGGGTCGTTCCGCAGACTCCACTCCTGCGCCGTCAGTGGCCCGTGTAGGTGGCCTTCCCCGGTCCGACCTCGAGGAAGCTGCGCACCGCGCCACGGAGGTCGTCGGTCCCGAACAGGGCGCCCGACACCTCGGGAGTGATCGAATCCGCGTGCGCGACACCGCCGGAGCGCCAGGCCTCGATGATCCGCTTGGTGGCGTGGTGTGCGCGGGTGGGACCGTCGGCCAGTCGCTGTGTGAGCGCGCGGGCGGCGGTGTCGACGTCCGCGTGGACGGCGTTGACGACGCCCCAGTCGGCCATCGTGGTGGCGTCGTAGAGGTCACCGGTCATGACGAGCTCACGGGCCCGGCCGGACCCGGCCCGCTCGGCGAGGCGCTGCGGCCCACCCATCGACGGGGTCAGCCCGACCACCGTCTCGACCAGCCCGAACTTCGCCTTCGGCGCGGCGAGGATGATGTCGCAGGCCAGCGCGATCTCGAAGGCGGCGGTCAAGGTCAGCCCGTGCGCGGCGTACACGACCGGGCAGGGCAGCGCCTCGATCTGGTGGACAAATTCCGCGAACAGGGTGCGCCAGAGTTCCGCGCCCTGGTCGACGGACAGCCCGTCGAACACGTGGACGTCCACCCCACCCGAGACCACCTTGCCCTCGGCGCGCAGCAGCACCGCGCGCGGCGGGTCGGCCGTGAGGGCGTCCACGTCGGCGGCGATCGCGTCGAACATGGCCTGGTCGAACAGGTTCAGCGGTCCGTGCGCGAAGGTGAGGACGGCAATCTGCGCGCCCGCCTCGGTGGTGCTGCGTTCGAGCCTGGTCGGCCTCCCGGGTTCGGTCATGGCGTCAGCCTGCCACAACCGAACCCGTGCGAGCCTCAGGCCTCGACCGACTCCGGCGTCGCGTCGGCCCGGGACGGCTCACCGGCCCGCACCGGCCGCGAGAAGCACAGCGAGGCAACGAAACCGACCAGCAGGACGCCCGCGGGCAGCAGCACGGCCTGGGCCATGGAGGTGCTGAATCCGTCGACGATGAAGCTGGGCAGCGCACCGCCCTCGTCGGGTCCACCGCCGGAGGGGACGCCGTTGGCGGCCAGCCGCGAGGTGATCAGGGCACCGACGCCTGCGCTACCGAGGACCGCGCCGACCTGGCGGGTGGTGTTGTACACGCCGGATCCCGCGCCCGCCGCGTTCATCGGCAGGTTGCGGGTGGCGGTCGCCGCCAGCGGCGACCAGATGAAGGCGTTCGCGACGCCCATCAGACCGATCGGCAGCAGTAGCTCCCAGATCGCGACGTCCGGCTTCATCACCAGCGCGAGCCAGCCGAGCGAGACCGAGAGCATCAGGAAGCCGGGCGCCGCGATGTAGCGGGGGTGCACCCGGTCCACCAGCTTGCCGACATTCGGCGCGAGCACGCCGGTGAGCACGGCCATCGGCACCATCAGCAACGCCGAGCCAGTCGGCGAGAGCCCGCGGACCGCCTGTGCGTAGAACATCAGCGGCAGCACCATCGCGGTGATCGCGAAGCCCATCGAGGTGATCGCGATGTTGGCCAGCGAGAAGTTGCGGTCCTTGAACAACCCCAGCGGCAGCAGGGGCTCGTTCTTGTTCCACGACTGGTACCAGACGAAGACGATCAGCATCACCACGCCGGCCGCGATGAACAGCCACACCCGCGCCGACCAGTTGTAGGTGTTGCCTTCCTGCAGTCCGAACACGAGGAAGAACATGCCGAGCGCGCTGAGGACGACGCCGGGGATGTCGAAGCGGTGCGAATGCGTCTCGAGCGTCGGGACGTACCGCATCGCGGCGAGGAAGGCGATCACGCCGACCGGGACGTTGACGATGAAGATCCACTGCCAGCCGAGCCCGTCGACGAGGACGCCACCCGCCAGCGGGCCGACCAGGGTGGCGACACCGGCGACCGCACCCCACAGGCCCATCGCGGTTCCGCGCTTGTCCGGCGGGAAGATTCGGGTGATCACGGCCATCGTCTGCGGGGTCATCAACGCCGCACCGAAGCCCTGGAACACCCGCGCGACGATGAGCATCTCGACGTTGCCCGACAGGCCGCACCACAGCGAGGCCAGGGTGAACAGCGTCAGGCCGATCAGGTACAGCTTCTTGGGGCCGAACCGGTCACCGAGCCGGCCGGTGACCAGCAGCGGCACCGCGTAGGCGAGCAGATACGCACTGGTCACCCAGACGACGCTGTTGATGTCGGTGTGCAGCGACTCCATGATCGCCGGGTTCGCCACCGCGACGATGGTGGAGTCGACGAGGATCATGAAGAACCCCAGACACAGCGCCCACAGCGCTGGCCATTGTTTGATGTCGGCGTTCTGGTTTGTCTCGGTCACGTTCAGCCCTTCGCCGTTTCGGGGTGGTGCTCTTTGCTCAGCGCGGGTGCGTGCCAGGGCAGCGCCCCGCTCTCGATCTCGTCGATCAGCCCGCGCAGCCATTCGGCCTCGGTGACCGCGAGCGCTCGCAGGTACTCGAAACCGAACCAGAACACTCGCGGGCTCTCTCGGGCCTCGGCGGCCTCACGCAACGCGTCGAGGTCGTCGATGTCCTTCTGCACCAGGTCGATCCGCTCGGCCAGTGACGTGCACACGGTGTCCGGGTGGAGGTTGTGCGCCTCGGCGAGCGCCAGCGGAAACGCCGGGTACTCGCGAATCGGGGTGGAGAGGGCGGACCCGATCCACTCGGTCAGCGCCGCGCGCCCGGCTGCGGTCGCGCGGTAGGTGGTGCGCTCCGGGCGGTTGCCCGCTCGCTCCGTACCGACGACCGCGACGAGTTCCTGGCGTTCCAGCCGCTCCACGGTGTGGTAGAGCGAACCCGGCCGGATCTTGACGAGCCGTTCGTCGCGACGCTGGACGTGCAGTTGGTACATCTCGTACGGGTGCATGTCGCGCTCGTTGAGCAGTGCCAGCACCGTGATTGCAAGGGGGGTCAACCGAGCCGCCATGCACTCACCCCCGATATAGCCCGAGCCAATTAGTCCAGACGGAATATACGATACGGAGCAGGGTGCGACAAGTGCCGTGCGCGACCGATACCGTCGCACTGTGGACTCGCACCAACTCGACATCGTCGCCCTCGCCTGGTCCCGGGAACTCGGCCTGCCGGACGACGCACTTCGCCGCACCGGTACCCGGACGCTAGCGCCGGCCACCGACACGGTCCGATTCGTCCGGCTCGGTGGGGCCAGCGCGCTGGTCGGCCCCGACTGGCTACTCGAGAACGCCGCCGACGTCGACGACGACGCACTCTCGACGCGCACGACGCTCGTCGAGATGACCAAGGAGCAGGGTGGCCGGTGCACCGGTCCGCGACTGCTGGCGTACGCGGCCGAGGTGGGTGACGACATCGGCGCGGAGAACCCGCTGATCTCCCACGTCCTGCCGCACGTGCTGGCACTGCAGTCGCTGTGCCCGCCCGACGACGTCGCCGAGGCCGACCTGACCGGCCGGCGCAACTGGTTCACCGTGCTCGACGAGGACGAGACTCCCCTCGCCGGTGCCGGGTACACGGAATGGCAGGGCATCGTCGCCCGCGTCGGCGTGCTGACCGCCCCGGGTGTACGGCGCCAAGGGCATGGCTCCGCCGTCGGGCGCCTGTGCACGAACGACGCCATCGACGAGGGCCTGATCCCGCAGTGGAGCCCGCACCCCGACAACACCGCGGCGCGTCGGCTCGCGGCGCGACTCGGCTACGAGGAACTCGGTTCCGTCATCGAGGTGGCACTGCGCGCGTGAGAGCGCGCGAGAAGGGTGCGCGGCACTACCGTGAACCCGTGACCGAAGAGAACAGCACCACGGGCGCGTATGTCGAGGCGGGCAAGGAGTTCACCCGCGACACCCACTACATCGAGACCCGGATCACCGCGGACGGCCGGGACGGCTACCCGGTCGAGCCGGGCCGGTACCGACTGATCGTCGCCCGGGCCTGCCCGTGGGCCAACCGCGCGATCATCGTCCGCCGGCTGCTCGGCCTCGAAGACGTTCTGTCCATGGGGATGTGCGGCCCGACCCATGACAAGCGGAGCTGGACCTTCGACCTCGACCCCGACGGCCTCGACCCGGTGCTGAAGATCCCGCGTCTGCAGGACGCGTACTTCGCCCGCTTCCCGGAGTATCCGCGCGGCATCACGGTGCCCGCCATCGTCGACGTCCCGACCGGACAGGTGGTGACCAACAACTACCCGCAGATCACCCTCGACCTGTCGACGCAATGGTCGCAGTACCACCGCGAGGGCGCCCCCCAGCTGTACCCGGAGCACCTGCGCACGGAGATCGACGAGGTGGCCGACCTGATCTTCCGCGACGTGAACAACGGGGTGTACCGCTGCGGTTTCGCAGGCTCGCAGGAGGCCTACGATGCCGCGTACGAGCGCCTGTTCGCGCGGCTGGACTGGCTGACCGACCGGCTGTCGGGGCAGCGATACCTGGTGGGCGACACCATCACCGAGGCCGACGTGCGATTGTTCACCACCCTCGTCCGTTTCGATCCGGTCTACCACGGGCATTTCAAGTGCAACCGCAGCAAGCTCAGCGAGATGCCGGTGCTGTGGGCGTACGCCCGCGACCTGTTCCAGACTCCCGGATTCGGCGACACCGTCGACTTCGCGCAGATCAAGCGCCACTACTACGTGGTGCACACCGACATCAACCCGACGCAGATCGTGCCCGCCGGCCCGGACCTCGCGAACTGGCTGACCCCGCACGGCCGGGAATCATTGGGCGGCAGGCCGTTCGGCGACGGCACCCCGCCGCTACCACCGAAGCCCGGCGAGGTGGTGCCGGCCCGGGACTGGGTGCCCGTTCACTCCCCGGCGTAGGTGCCGAAGCTCCAGTACACGCCCTGCGGGTCGCGAACCGTGAATCCCCGCGAGCCGTAGTCCTCGTCGGTGAGGCCCTTGACGACGACGGCCCCCGCCGCGACCGACCGCCGGTACAGCTCGTCGGGGTCGTCGACGACGATGTACACCGAGCCGGTGCCCACGGGGTGATCGGCGAGCACCGAGTCGGCGCGATGACTGCCGAGCATGACGCCACCGCCTGCCGGCCAGTCGAGCTGCGCGTTGTCGACCCGGTCTCCCTCGCCGTAGACGGCGACCTCGACGAACCCGAAGGCCTCGACGAGGAACGCGATCGCGGCTCGGGCGTCGGAGTAGATCAGGGTTGGCCAGATGACGGTCTTCGCGGGTGTGGTCATGACCTCGACAATGCTCCTTGCGGCAGTGATCCGCATCGCATCCGGCGAACATGGTCGTGGCGGCCGGAACAAAGCGCGGACACTCGGCCGTTGGTAGGGAGTTCGGCCGCAGTCGGTGCCGGTCGCGACGAAGGAGAGGGTCGATGGCAGACAAGCTGGGACGCGTCGAGCAGGTCATCGTGTCGTTGCTCGACAACGGCGCCAAACTGCAGGGACCGGCGGTGCACAAGTACGTCGAGCGGGTCCGTCGGGCGCACCCGGACAAGAGCCCGCAGCAGATCGTCGAGCGGATGGAACGCATGTTCCTGACCGCAGTGACGGGCAGCGGCGGCGCGGTCGGGGCGGCAGCCGCCGTTCCGGGCATCGGCACGGTCGGCTCGATCGCGGCGGTCGGCGCCGAATCCGTGTTCTTCCTGGAGGCCTCCGCACTGTTGACCTTGGCGATCGCCTCGGTGCACGGCATCCCGGTCGACCAGCACGAGCAGCGCCGCGCCCTGGTACTCGCGGTCGCGCTCGGCGCCTCGGGCATGGAGATCGTCGAGAAGGCGGTGGGCGCGACCACCAAGAACTGGGGCTCACTCATCACCAACCGGATCCCGGCGTCGACGATGACGGGGATGAACCAGACCCTGCTGCGCAAGTTCGTCACCAAGTACGCCGCCCGGCGCAGCGCGCTCGTTCTCGGCAAGCTCGTGCCCGCCGGGATCGGCGCGGCCATCGGTGGGGTCGGCAACCGAACGATCGGCAAGGGTGTGGTGGCCAACGCCCGGGACGCCTTCGGTCCCGCGCCCGCGCACTGGCAGCGCACCCTCACCTCCTGACCCCCCGGGGGTATGGTTGGGGACATGCACCGCCGCCCGACCACCGCCCGATCCGGACTGTCCCGCGCAGTCCTGACGGTCGCGCTGGTTCTCGGGGTACTGGCGATGCACCACGTCGCGACCTCCGCGATGCGGGTCGCGTCCGCGACGACGGCGGCGCACGCAGCCGACATGGCGCCCGCTGCGGACATGGCGCCCGCTGCGGACATGTCCGCCGGCACCGCCGTCCTCCCGTCGAGTGACCATCCGCCGGCGGGTCACGCCGGCGAGCACCACATGCTCAACGCATGCCTCGCGATCCTGCTCGCCGGAACGCTTCTGCTGCTCGTACTGGTGCTCCTCGGCCTCGCGCCCGGCGCCGCGTCGAGCGCGGGTCGCCGACGGGCGGGCGGGACGGGCTCCGGCCGCGGGCCACCGTTCGTCGCGGCCACCTCGAACCGCCTTGCGCTCCTGTGCATTCTGCGGGTGTGACGGGTCCACTGCGTGTCCACGCAGTCCGACCGACCACTCAGACGCAGCGAAAGAGCAAGGAACGACAATGAACACACGAACCAAGACCGCCGGACTGATTGCCGCGGCGGCGGCCGCGGCCGCGCTCGTCGCGGGCTGCTCGACCGACGACTCGGGCACGGGCCACTCGATGGACTCCATGTCCATGCCCATGTCTGCGAGCGCACCGGCCGCCTCCGCCAGCCACAACGCGGCAGATACCGCGTGGGTGCAGATGATGATCCCGCACCACCAGCAGGCGGTGCAGATGGCGGCGCTCGCGGACGGTCGCACGCAGAACGCGCAACTGCTCGCGCTGGCCGGCCAGATCAAGGCCGCCCAGGATCCGGAGATCGAGCAGATGTCCGGTTGGCTGACCGAGTGGGGTGTGCCGCCGATGGCGGCCGGCATGGATCACTCGTCCCACGGCATGAGCGGCGACATGGGCGGGATGATGTCCGCCGACCAGATGTCGCAGCTGGAGAAGGCGACCGGGGCGGACTTCGACCGCGCCTGGCTGGAGATGATGATCGAGCACCACCAGGGCGCGATCGACTCGTCGAAGCAGATCCAGGCCGACGGCCAGAGCGAGCAGGTTCGCGAGCTCGCCGGGAAGATCATCGCCGGTCAGCAGGCCGAGATCGAGCAGATGAACGCGATGCTCGGCAAGTAGTCCGAGGGCCACGGCCGCCGAACGGAGAGTTCGGCGGCCGCGGCCACCCGACCCGGGTCAGGCCGAAGTCCGCACCGGTTGTGGACTCGACCGCAGCAGCGGAATCATGAACACAACCCCGAGCGCGAGCACCCCCGCCCCCACTGCCAGCGCCGACGTGTAACCCCGACCCAGTAGCGGCGCGACCGTCAAGGGCCCGACCACCTGTCCGAGTCCGTACACCGCCGTGCCGATCGCCGCCGCCCGCGGCCCCACGAGCACCGCCCCCTCGCCGAGCGCCAGCATCACGATCCCCATGAACGTCCCGCCGAAGCACAGCGCGCCGATCAATTGCACGGCCGCGGAGTCCGACACCGCCGAGACGGCCACCGCGACCGCCTGCACCGCCAGCGCGACCGTCATCATCGCCACCCGGGAGTGCCTGCGCGAGAGCCTGATCCACACCACGCACGACGGCAGCGCCGCCACTCCGACCGCGATCCACACCGCGCCGCCGAGCCACCGCTCGGTGCCGATCGAGGCGACCGCCGCAACCAGGAACGTCGCAGACACGATGTACCCGACGCCCTCGCAGAAGTATGCGGCCATCAGCCAACCGAACCTCCGTCTGGCCCCGGGTGTGGGCGTGGGTGTGGGTGCGGGAGTCGACGAGTCACCCGCCGCCGCGGGCGCACTCGCCCGGCCGGCGGGCAGCGTCCAGGCCGCCACCGTCAACACCGCGGCCAGTCCCGCCGCGACCAGCCAGCCCACCCGCCAGTCCGCCGAGGGGCCGAGCGCGAGAATCGCCAACCCCGACAGTGCGATTCCGCCTCCGACACCGCCGAAGACCCAGCCGACGCCGTCGCCGCCGGACCCGACCTCCTGGTGCGCGACCCGCGCGGTGAACACGAAGACCGCTGCACTGGCGACGCCCGCGACGAACCTGAGCACCATCCAGCAGGCGACCGACTCCGTCGCCGGCATCAGCGCGAGCGTGGCGACGAGAACCACCAGCGACAGTCGCAGTGACAGGCGGCTGCCCGTCAAGCGGTGGCCGAAGATCGCGGCGACCGCCCCGGCCAGGTACCCGAGGTAGTTCGCGGTCGCCAGTGTGGCCGCGGACGCCGAACTCAAGTCCGCCTGGGACTCCATCAGCGGGAGGATCGGCGTGTAGGCGAAACGGCCGAGCCCCATCGCGACGGCGAGTGCGAGGCTGGCCCGCAGCACCAGGAATCGACGACTGTCCACGGGCGGCACCATGATCGGCAGGCTACGGCCGCACCGAAAGGGGCAGAACAGCTGCCGGAATGAATCCCGGTGGGCGACGGTTGCCTGGGTCACACCGACGCGATGTCACCCCGACCCGAGGAGCGCCCATGACCGTCATCGAACAGACCCCCGAACTCGGACGAATCGGTGTGTGGCGGCACGCATACGGACTGACCCCCGACTACCTGCGCGCGGTGGAGCGCCTCGGCTACGGCACCCTCTGGCTCGGCGGCTCCCCGCCGGCGGACCTGCGCATCGCCGAGGAGGCGCTCGACGCGACCAGCACGCTCACCATCGCCACCGGCATCACCAACATCTGGTCGGCTCCGGCCGCCGAGGTCGCCGAGTCCTTCCACCGGATCGAGGCCGGGCATCCGGGGCGGTTCCTGCTCGGCGTCGGCGCCGGTCATCGGGAGGCGAACGGTTCGGTGTACGCGAAGCCCTACGAGGCCGTGGTGTCGTATCTCGACGAGCTCGACACCGCGGGTGTCCCCGCGAGCCGACGCGTCCTCGCGGCGTTGGGCCCGAAGATGCTGCGACTGGCCGCCGAACGGTCCGCCGGAGCACACCCGTACCTGACCCCACCCGAACACACCCGCGAGGCGCGTGAACTGCTCGGTACCGGAACACTTCTCGCACCCGAGCACAAGGTCGTGGTGAGTTCGGACGCCGCGGCCGCCCGGACGGTCGGCCGCGCGGCCGTGGAGAATCCCTACCTGCACCTGAGCAACTACGTCGCCAATCTGGTCCGCCTCGGCTTCACCGACGAGGAACTCGCCGACGGCGGCAGCGACCGCGTGATCGACGCGCTGGTCGCGCACGGTGACGCCGGATCCGTCGCCGCTCGGCTGACCGAGCACCTCGACGCCGGCGCCGATCACGTGGCGGTCCAGGTGCTTCCCGCCGACGGCGACGCGCTCCCCGCCCTGACCGCGCTGGCCGCGGCACTGGGACTGTCGTCGTAGCCGCCCCGGCCGGACCTGCCCGATAGGGTGATCGCACCGCAGGTCCGGCAGGGAGGCACACCGATGAGCGCAGGCACGTCGTGAACACCACGAGTGCGGGTCCGGCCATCGAGGCGATCGGCCTGAGCAAGCAGTTCAACACCGTTCACGCGGTCTCGGATCTGAGTTTCACCGTGCCGACCGGCTCGATCACCGGATTCATCGGCCCGAACGGCTCCGGCAAGACCACCACCCTGCGCATGCTGCTCGGGTTGATCGCTCCGACGTCCGGGAGTTCGACCGTCGCCGGGGTCCCGTTCGCCGCGCTGCCCCAGCCCGCGCGGACCGTCGGCGCGGTGCTCGACTCCCTGAGCCTGCACCCGAACCGGACCGCACTCGGCCACCTGCTGGTGTACTCGGCCGCGATCGGCGTCACCGACGAGCGGGCCCGACACGTCCTCGCACTGGTCGGCCTCGAACAGGCCGCCCGGCAACGGGCGGGCACCTTCTCCCTCGGCATGCGGCAACGCCTCGCGCTCGCCACCGCACTACTCGGCGACCCGCGGATCCTGGTCCTCGACGAACCCGCGAACGGCCTCGACCCCGAGGGCATCGCCTGGCTGCGAGACTTCCTGCGCGCCTTCGCCGAGTCCGGTCGCACGGTGCTCGTGTCGAGTCACATCCTGCGCGAGGTCGAACAGATCGTGGACCGGCTGGTCATCGTCAACCGCGGCAGCCTCGTCTACCAGGGCGGCATCGAAGACCTGCGGCGCTCGCACAGTGCCCGGGTCCTGGTCGCGGCGTCCGACCCCGCCCGGCTCGCCCTGGCCCTCGGCGCCGAGGGCCTCACGGATGCGCAGGTGCTGCCAGACGGCAGGCTCGCGGTCCGCGGCGCCGCCGAACAGACGGTCGCCGGGATCGCCGCAGCCGCGGACGTGAAGATCTTCGGATCCACCATCGAGCAGGTCGATCTCGAGCAGGTGTTCCTGTCCATGACGGCCGGTCAGTACGCGGCCCAGCACTACGGTCCCCCGCTCTCCCAGCAGTACGGGACCGATCCATTCGGAGGTCCGCGATGACAGCGCTCCTGACCAGTGAACTGCGCAAGGTCACCACCCTCCGGTTCTGGTGGGCGCTCGCGCTGGCCCCACTCGCCGTCGCGCTGTTCGCCGGATCCATCTATGCCGCGATGGCGGACGGGATCGGCTCGCTCGGGTCCGACCTGTCCAGTGGTGCCGCGTCGGTCGGGCTGTTCGTGTCGATCGCCGCGGTGCTGCTGTTCGCCGGACTGTTCGGTGCGCTCAACGCCGGCACCGAGTTTCGGCACAGCACACTGACACCCACCTTCCTCACCGCCGCCGGCCGCGACGGCGTCATCGCCGCGAAGCTGATCGTGACGGCGGGTTTCGGAGCGGGGTACACACTGCTGGTCGAGATCGTCGCCCTCGCCTGCATGACGGTGTTCGGCGGCGACGGGTTCACGCTGACCGCAAGTGTGTTCGCGATGCTGGCCGCGGGCCTGCTCGCCGGTGTGGCCTGGTCGCTGATCGGTGCCGGTGTGGGCCTGGCGCTGCGCTCCTCGATCGGCGGTGCCGTCGCCCTCGTCGTGTGGTACCCGATGGGCGAGCTGATCGTGACGGCAATCCTCTACGGGCTCGGCGCACAGTCGCTGCCGCAGTGGCTGCCCGGCGCGGTCACCTGGTCCACGATCGCCGCGACGTCGACCCGCGGGATCGACGGCTTCGCGCCGTGGCCGTGGGCCGCGACGGTGCTGGTCGGCTGGACCGCCCTGGCTGTCGGTCTCGGTTGGTGGAGCGCCCGCAGCCGCGACGTCACCTAGTCCCCCGCCACCGACCCGACCCGCCGCAGTCGGCGGGTCGGGTTAACGTGGATTGCGATGCCCACCACCACGAGTCACCCCGGCTGGATCCGGCGCCTGGCCGCCGAGTGCATGACTCACCGGTCCGTCGCCGTCGGCGCGCTCGCGGTGACCGTGATCGCCGCGATCATCGACATCACCTTCCCGTTGCTGACCCGCATCGCGGTCGACGACGCGAGCACCGGCGCCACCGAGGTGATCGCGATCGTCGCGGCCGCCATTGCGGCGCTGGCGGTGGTGCGGTTCGGATGTCAGTTCGGCCGCCGGATGCTCGCCGGGCGACTGTCCCTCGACGTCCAGCACGACCTGCGGCTCGGCCTGCTCGGCTCGCTGCAACGCCTCGACGGCGTCGGCCAGGACCAGATCCGTACCGGACAGGTGGTCTCGCGGTCGATCACCGACCTGCAGCTCGTCCAGGGCCTGCTCGCGATGGTGCCCCTGTCGGCGGGCGCGCTGATCCAGTTCCTGCTCGCCATCGTGGTGATGGCCTGGCTCTCCCCCCTCCTCACGGTGGTCGCGCTGCTCGTCGTCCCCGCGGTGACGCTGGTGGTGTGGCGGATCCGCCCGACCCTGTTCGCCGCCACCTGGTCCGCGCAGCAGTGCGCCGCCGACCTCGCCCAGCACGTCGAGGAGACCGTCACCGGGGTTCGGGTGGTCAAGGGGTTCGGTCAGGAGGCCAGGGCCGTCGAGCGTCTCGAGGACCTGGGCCGGACCCTGTACGCGCAGCGGTTGCGGGCGGCCCGCATCAACGCCCGGTTCGCCCCGACGATGGCCGCGCTGCCGCAACTCGGCCTGGTCGCGGTGATCGCGCTCGGCGGTGTCCTCACGCTGAACGGCGCCATCACCGTCGGCACCTTCCTGGCCTTCGCCACCTACGTCGCGACCATGTCGAACGTGGCCCGGCTGCTGTCCTCGGTGGTCATCATGGCGCAGCTGTCGCGGGCAGCAGTCGAGCGCGTCTACGAGGTCATCGACACCGAGCCCAGCGTCGCCGACCCTCCGCACCCGGTCGCGCTGCCCGCCGGTCCGGTCGGGGTGCGGCTGCGCGGGGTCACGTTCGGGTTCGAGCCGGGCCGCGACGTGCTGCGCGGACTGGACCTCGACCTCGCGCCCGGCGAGACGGTGGCCGTGGTGGGCCGCGCCGGCTCCGGCAAGACAGCCCTGTCGTTGCTGCTCCCCCGCTTCTACACGCCCAGTGCCGGCACCATCCACCTCACCGTGGACGGTGCCGCGTTCGACGTCGCCGCTCTGCGCGGCGACCAGCTGCGCGAGGCGGTCGGCCTCGCCTTCGACGAGCCGTTCCTGTTCTCCGACACCGTCTCCGCGAACATCGCCCTCGGCCGACCCGACGCCAGTGCCGAGGAGATTCGGGCCGCGGCGCAGGTGGCGCAGGCCGACGAGTTCATCGAGGGGCTGTCCGAGGGGTACGACACCGTCGTCGGTGAACGCGGGCTCACGCTGTCCGGCGGTCAACGCCAGCGGGTCGCGCTCGCCCGCGCGCTGCTGGTGGACCCGCGGCTGCTCATCCTCGACGACGCGACCTCCGCAGTGGACGCCGCCACCGAGGCCGCGATCTTCGACACCCTGCGGTGCCGACGCGACCGGACCACGCTGATCCTCGCGCACCGCCGCTCGACGCTGACCCTCGCCGACCGGGTCGCCGTCCTCGACGACGGCAAGGTCATCGACACCGGGACCGTCGCCGAACTCGACGAGCGCTGCCCACTCTTCCGCGAGTTGCTCGCCGATCCCGACCCGGACAGCGACGATATCGACCCCGGCGAGGCGATGCCGCCGCCCGACCGACCCGAGCCGCCCGAGACCCGACTGTGGCCGGACACCGTGCCGGGTTCCGCGTTCGAGGCCACGGTCTCCGATGCCGTGCCGACGGGCAGCTCCGCCCGCGCCGGCGGGGCACCCGGCGGTGGACACGGGGGCGGCGGTCCGGTGGCAGGTGCGCTCGGAGACGTCGCCGCCACCCCGGAACTGCGGGCCGCGGTCGACGCGCTGCCGCCCGCCACCGACCAGCCCAGCATGGACGACGCGGACCTGATCAGGCCCGATCCGGGCTTCCGGCTCGCGACCCTGCTGCGGCCGGTCCGGTGGATCCTGGCCGCGGTGGTGGCGTGCCTGGCCCTGGATTCGCTGGCCGGCGTGCTGTTCCCGTCGATCGTGCGGTTCGCGCTCGACCACGGCGTCGCGCCCGACCAACCGTCCATGCTGTGGTGGGCGACCGCGGTGGGGGTGCTGCTGGTCGCGGCCGACTGGCTGGTGGTCGCGGTGATGACGGTGATCACGGCGCGGGCCGGCGAGAAGGTCCTGTACGGGCTGCGGGTGCGTAGCTACGCGCACCTGCAGCGACTCGGCCTCGACTACTACGAACGCGAATTGTCCGGCCGGATCATGACGCGGATGACGACCGACGTCGACGCGCTGTCCTCGTTCCTGCAGACCGGACTGTCCACCGCGGTGGTCAGTGTGCTGACGGTGATCGGCATCTCGGTCGCACTGCTGCTCACCGACACGGTGCTCGCGCTGGTCGCGCTGGCCGCGGTGCCACCGCTGCTGGTGGCCACTTTGATCTTCCGCAAGGTGTCGTCGGTCGCGTACTCGGTCTCGCGCGAACGGATCTCGATAGTCAACGCCGACTTCCAGGAGAACATCGCCGGACTGCGGGCGGCGCAGGCCTACCGGCGCGAGGGCTTCGCCGCCGAACGCTTCGCCGAACGCGCGGACAGCTACCGGCGCAGCCGGATGCGGTCACAGCGCGCCATCTCCATCTTCTTCCCGTTCATCACGCTGCTCTCGGACCTGGCACTGGCCGCGGTGGTCCTCGTCGGCGCCACCCGCGTGGCCCACGGCGAGACGACCTCCGGCGTCCTGGTCGCGTTCGTCCTCTACCTCGGCCTGCTGTTCGGCCCGATCCAGCAGCTCTCGCAGGTCTTCGACGGCTACCAGCAGGCCAACGTCGGCCTGCGGCGTATCGGCGACCTCCTGCGCACACCGAGCTCGATCGAGACGGCGACGCAGTCCGACACCGTGCCCGTGACCGGCCACCTGCGCGGCGACGTCGCGTTCGACACCGTGACTTTCCGCTACCGCGGCGCCGACTCGGATGCGCTGCGCGGGGTCGACCTGCGCATCCCAGCGGGCACGACGGTCGCGCTCGTCGGCCGGACCGGCGCCGGCAAGTCCACGGTCGTCAAACTGCTCGCCCGGTTCTACGACCCGACCGACGGCTCGGTCCGGGTGGACGGGGTCGACCTCCGTGGCTACCCGCTGCACCAGTACCGGGCCCGGCTCGGCGTCGTGCCCCAGGAGGCGCATCTGTTCTCCGGTGACGTGGCGAGCAACATCGCGTACGGCAGGCCCGACGCGACCCGGGCCGAGATCGTCGCGGCGGCGCGGGCGGTGGGCGCGCTCGACATGATCGCCGATCTCCGCGGCGGCATGTTCGCGCCGATCGGTGAGCGCGGGCAGGGCCTGTCGGCCGGGCAGCGACAACTCATCGCGTTGGCCCGGGCCGAGTTGGTCGACCCGGACCTGCTGCTGCTCGACGAGGCAACGGCCACGCTGGACCCGGCGACGGAGCGAACCGTGCTCGAGGCGAGCCGACTGCTCGCCCGCACCCGCACCGCGGTGGTGGTGGCGCATCGCCTCGCCACCGCGGCACGATCCGACCTCGTCGTGGTGGTCGACGAGGGGCGTGTCGTCGAGTGCGGCGCGCATGCCGAACTGCGCCACGCGGGCGGCCCCTACGAGCGGTTATGGGACGCCGCGAGGAGCCAGTCGGGGAATAAATTGGCCTCACAGACCGTCTTGGACGGAGTGAAGCCGACGACCCGGGGTGACGCACCTCACTCGTCGGGCGGCCGGTGCGCGTCCGTCACGTGGGGGGACTAGCCTCGGGTGTACAAGCGCCGATCGGGGACCAAGAGAGAAACGAGGCGAACACCTGCCGTGAGCAGCAGTTCTACGTCACAATTCGGACAGAACCAGTGGCTTGTCGACGAGATGTACCAGCGCTTCCAGGATGATCCCTCATCCGTGGATGCGAGCTGGCACGAGTTCCTCACCGATTACAAGCCGGACGCGCCGGGCACGAACGGGCAGATCCCCGTGACCGCTCCCGCGACTGCCCCCACGAACGGCACCGCCGTCGTGAACACCACGCCCACCGCCGCTCCGGCGGCACCGCCTCGTCCCGCCCCGGCACCGCCGGTCGCACCGGCGCCGAGCACGCCGCCGGCCGCAGCCGCGACGCCCGCTCCCGCCGCACCGGCACCGGCCAGCGCCCCCGCGGCCAAGCCTGCGGCAGCCGCGAAGCCGGCACCGGCCGCGACCGAGACCGAGTCCAAGGTGCTCCGCGGCGCGTCCGCGGCGGTCGCCAGGAACATGTCCGCCTCGCTCGCGATCCCGACCGCGACCAGCGTCCGGGCGATCCCCGCGAAGTTGATGTTCGACAACAGGATCGTCGTCAACAACCATCTCGCGCGGACCCGCGGCGGCAAGGTCTCCTTCACCCACCTGCTCGGCTACGCCATCGTGCAGGCGGTCAATGCCTTCCCGAACATGAACCGGCACTTCGCCGAGATCGACGGCAAGCCGAACGTGGTCACGCCCGCGCAGACCAACCTCGGTCTGGCGATCGACCTGCCCGGCAAGGACGGCAGCCGATCGCTGGTCGTCGCTGCCATCAAGGGCACCGAGTCGATGAACTTCGTGCAGTTCTACTCGGCCTACGAGGACATCGTCCGCCGCGCCCGCGACGGCAAGCTCACCGGCGAGGACATGACCGGTGTCACCATCTCGCTGACCAACCCGGGCGGCATCGGCACCGTGCACTCGGTGCCGCGGCTGATGCAGGGCCAGGGCGCGATCATCGGTGCGGGCGCGATGGAGTACCCGGCCGAGTTCCAGGGCTCGAGCGACGAGAAGATCGCCGAGATGGGCGTCGGCAAGCTGATGACCCTGACCTCCACCTACGATCACCGGATCATCCAGGGCGCCGAGTCCGGCGACTTCCTGCGCACGATCCACAACCTGCTGATCAGCGACGAGTTCTACGACGAGATCTTCCACGCGCTGCACATCCCCTACGAGCCGGTCCGCTGGCGCAAGGACGTGCCGGAGGGCGCGGTCGACAAGAGCACCCGGGTGCTCGAGCTGATCGCCGCCTACCGCAACCGCGGCCACCTGATGGCGGACACCGATCCATTGCAGTTCGTCAAGGACAAGTTCCGCAGCCACCCGGACCTCGACGTCACCACGCACGACCTGACGCTGTGGGACCTCGACCGCGAGTTCAACGTCGGCGGGTTCAACGGCAAGGCGCGGATGAAGCTGCGCGACGTGCTGTCGATCCTGCGCGACGCGTACTGCCGGCACGTCGGCGTCGAGTACACCCACATCCTCGATCCCGAGCAGATGCGGTGGCTCCAGGACCGGGTCGAGGCCAAGCACGTCAAGCCCACGGTCGCGCAGCAGAAGTACATCCTGAGCAAGCTCAACGCCGCGGAGGCCTTCGAGACCTTCCTGCAGACCAAGTACGTCGGCCAGAAGCGGTTCTCGCTCGAGGGCGCCGAGTCGGTCATCCCGATGATGGACGCGGTCATCGACCAGTCCGCCGAGCACGGCCTCGACGAGGTCGTCATCGGCATGCCGCACCGCGGCCGGCTCAACGTGCTCGCGAACATCGTCGGCAAGCCGTACTCGAAGATCTTCACCGAGTTCGAGGGCAACATGAACCCGGCGGCCGCGCACGGCTCCGGCGACGTGAAGTACCACCTCGGCGCCGAGGGCAACTACATCCAGATGTTCGGCGACAACGACATCAAGGTCTCGCTCACCGCGAACCCCTCGCACCTCGAGGCGGTCGACCCGGTGCTCGAGGGCCTGGTCCGCGCCAAGCAGGACATCCTCGACAAGGGCCAGGACGGCTTCACCGTGCTCCCCCTGATGCTGCACGGCGACGCGGCCTTCGCGGGCCAGGGCGTAGTGGCGGAGACGCTCAACCTGTCGCTGCTGCGCGGCTACCGCACCGGCGGCACCGTGCACATCGTGGTCAACAACCAGGTCGGCTTCACCACCGCCCCGGAGCACTCGCGTTCGTCCGAGTACTGCACCGACGTCGCGAAGATGATTGCCGCGCCGGTCTTCCACGTCAACGGTGACGACCCCGAGGCGTGTGTCTGGGTCGCGCAGCTGGCCGTGGACTACCGCGAGAAGTTCGGCAAGGACGTCGTCATCGACATGATCTGCTACCGCCGTCGCGGTCACAACGAGGGCGACGACCCGTCGATGACGCAGCCGGCGATGTACGACCTGATCGACACCAAGCGCAGCGTCCGCAAGAGCTACACCGAGGCCCTGATCGGCCGCGGCGACATCTCGCTCAAGGAAGCCGAAGACGCCCTGCGTGACTACCAGGGTCAGCTGGAGCGGGTGTTCAACGAGGTCCGCGAGCTCGAGAAGTTCAAGCCGGAGCCGTCCGAGTCGGTCGAGTTGGACCAGACCCCGCCGGCCCGTCTGCAGACCTCGGTCGACAAGGAGACGCTCGCCCGCATCGGCGACGCCTTCCTCAACGTGCCCGAGGGATTCACGGTGCACCCGCGCGTCAAGCCGGTCATCGAGAAGCGCCACGAGATGTCTCGCGACGGCAAGATCGACTGGGCGTACGCGGAGCTGCTTGCCTTCGGTTCGCTGGTCGAGCAGGGTGCCCTGGTGCGCCTCGCCGGGCAGGACTCGCGCCGCGGCACGTTCACCCAGCGGCACTCGGTGCTGATCGACCGCAAGACGGGCGACGAGTACAACCCGATCGCCAAGATCGCCGCGGACGCGGACAACGGCGGCAAGTACATGGTCTACGACTCCGCCCTGACCGAGTACGCGGGCCTCGGCTTCGAGTACGGCTACTCGGTGGGCAACCCCGACGCGCTGGTGCTGTGGGAGGCGCAGTTCGGTGACTTCGTCAACGGTGCGCAGACCATCATCGACGAGTTCATCTCGTCCGGTGAGGCCAAGTGGGGCCAGCTCTCCGACGTCGTGCTGCTGCTGCCGCACGGTCACGAGGGTCAGGGGCCGGACCACACCTCCGGCCGCATCGAGCGGTTCCTGCAGCTGTGTGCGGAGGGCTCGATGACGGTGGCGGTTCCGTCCACCCCGGCGTCGTACTTCCACCTGCTGCGTCGCCATCACCTCGACGGCATCCGGCGTCCGCTGGTCGTCTTCACCCCGAAGTCGATGCTGCGCAACAAGGCCGCGGTCAGCGAGCTCGAGGACTTCACCACCGGCAAGTTCCGCTCGGTGTTCGAGGAGCCGACGTACGAGACCGGTGACGGCGTGCGTGACACGGTCAAGCGCGTCCTGCTGGTCAGCGGCAAGCTGTACTGGGAGCTGTTGGCCCGCAAGCAGAAGGAGGGCCGCGACGACGTCGCGATCGTGCGGATCGAGCAGCTGTACCCGCTGCCGAGCCGGCGGCTGCGCGAGACCCTCGACCGCTACCCGAACGCCACCGAGTTCCGCTGGGTCCAGGAGGAGCCGGCGAACCAGGGTGCATGGCCGCTGTTCGGTCTGGCACTGCCGGAACTGATCCCGGACAAGCTGTCGGGCATCAAGCGGATCTCGCGTCGCGCGATGTCGGCCCCGTCCTCGGGTTCGAGCAAGGTGCACGCGGTCGAGCAGCAGGAGATCATCGACGAGGCGTTCAAGTGATCGGCTAGGTCACTGAACCACCCTCTCGCCCTGAGCCGGGTCGAGTTCACTCCACGGAGTGGATTCGACCCGGCTTCGTGGTATCTCCAGGTCCCGGTGATCGCCGAACTGTGCCGGGACGGGATCGACTTCACCAACCCCGTGACGGTGATCGTCGGCGAGAACGGGGTCGGCAAGTCCACCCTCGTCGAGGCGATCGCCGGCGCCTGGCAGTCCGGTTTCCGCGGCGCCCAGGACCGACTGTGGTCGGCGGGCGGCAGCACCGAGGACACCGACCTGCCTCGGCATCTGAGTTGCGTTGGCGCGCAGCCGAAGCCGTACGGCGGCTGCTTCCTGCGGGCCGAGTCGATGCACTCGCTGTTCGACAGGGCCGACACCGACCGCGTCCGCGACGCCGACCAGGGCCTCAACGAACTCTCGCACGGTCAGTCGTTCCTGCGCTACGTCGCGGACCGACCTGTCGGAGTGGGCCTGTGGATCCTGGACGAGCCCGAGGCCGCGCTCTCGTTCCAGTCCTGTCTGGCGCTGCTCGGCGTGATCAAAGACCTTGCGGCCGAAGGCTCACAGGTGGTCATGGCCACCCACTCCCCCGTGCTCGCGGCCTGCCCCGGTGCCGAGATCTGGGAACTCACGGAGGACGGCACCGAGTACCCGGACTGGTCGGAGCTCGAACTGGTCCGCAGTTGGCGGTCGTTCCTCGACGGCCCGGAGCGGTTCCTGCGGCACCTGTGACGCGCCGCACCGGAATCGATGCGGCGCGCCCGTCCCGCTAACGACGTCGCCAGTGCGGAGGAGCGGAAACACCGGCGGGCAGACGGGTGTCGGCGTTCCCCTTGGCAGCGTTGACCTGAGGCTGGGTGAGGTACAACGCGGCCGAGAGATCGGCGCCCGCCAACCTGGCATCACGCAGATCCGCCCCGAGCAGGTCCACCGCGGTCAAGTCGCTTCCCCGCAGATCCGCGGCGATCAGACAGGAGCCGCGCAGATCGGCCCCGCACAGACTGCGCGCCCGCAGATGCGCCCCGGCGAGGTCCGCCCCGGCGCCGAGGCTCGGGTCGAGATGGCCGACTTCGGCGAAGTACGACGCCCGAACCTCCTCGCTGACCTCGATGAGAATTGCTCTGACCGCGGTGTGCAGGGCGTCGACGTCTACCGAGAACAGTTCGGCCAGGCTGTCGCGAGTCAGCGCGGTAATGACGGATGCGAGTTCGCGGGCGTCCTGTGCAGCGTCCGGGTCATAGGTACGGACCTGCGCTTCGGACAGATACCACAGCATCTCGTGCAGCTGCTTCATGATCTTGAAAGCCGAGAACATGGGCTGCTGCGTATCAGGACGCTCGCGCCAGCTGTGGCCGGAGAACAGTCGCTGCGATACAACCTGTCCGGCGCCGAAGCAGTCGAAGACCGTACAGCCACGGAAACCCCGGGAGCGGAGTCCCTCGTGCACAGTGCAGGAGAACTCCGACCCGAGGTGTCGGCATGGCGAGCCGGCCGGTTTGTCCTCGGCGAAATCGACTGATCGCGAGAATCCGAAGGCGGTACAGCACAGGGCGAAACAACTTCCGCAGTCGGCGCGCAAGTCCTGGCGTCGCAGGGGCGCCGACTCGGCGGTCGGGCGTGACATGGACGGGTATGACGATGACATGATCAGCTGAGCTCCCAGTAGAGATTCCGGTGCAGGGCGGGAGGCGGGAACCCGACATCGGGTTCCCTCTCGGGGCACACGGAATCACCACCGCGCGAAGGCGCGGAGCACGATCATCGCGAAGGGTCTGGGTCACAGACGAATTGTGTTGAGCACTGCGCACAAAGTACCAGCTCGGCACGACGACCCCGTAGCGGTCGAGACCTGACGCTCGGCCGACTCACGGGCGTGAGCATCGCCGCCGAGGCGCAACTAGTGCGCTGCTCGAGTTTCGACAGGAAGCGCACCGGGCCGGCCGTCGGCGACCCGCGCGCGCGAGCGGACGGCGACGACGCCGAGCACTGTGGCCGCCGTCAGCCCGACCGCGGCGACCACGGTGAGCGGATCCGGGTCGGTCAGCGGCTGTCCACGCAGCGCCTGCCAGGTCAGCAGCGCCAGCAGACCCGCGTAGCCGGCCGCGAGCACGCCCATCACCGCTGCCCGTGTGGACTCGTCGCGAAGCCAGGTGACGCGCGGAGCGAGCCCCGCCAGGACCACCGCCGCCAGCAGCAGGACCTGCAGCGCGTGCAGTCCGACGAAGTGCGGGATGCGCAGATCCCCACCCTCGGTGCTCCAGTGGGTGATCGGCATGCCGGGACGATCATCGGTTGCGCCGACGGTGTGCCGGGCGCCGAGCTCGACCATGTGTCCGTCGGCGTCGCGCGCCGACTGACCGCCCTGGAACCCGACCAGGTAGGCGATCGCCATCCCCGCCAGCGCCAGCCAGAGCCCGGACTTGACGGCCAGCGAGATCGGCCGATCGATCAACCGCTGGCGCAGCAGGATGACGGCAATCAGCAGATTGGCCGCGAACAGGCCCAGCACGCCGTACATGAAGATCGTCTGCCCGACCGAGTTGACCATGTCGTCGGACTTGTTGAAATGGCTGAAGGTGCCGCGCGCCGCCTGAATCGCGATGAAGGCGACGTCGGTGAGTCCGAAGACGGCGAAGGCGGCAGCCAGTACCCGCGTCCATCGACTTCCCTTGTGCGGCAAGCTCAGCATCCACGCCAAGGTCGCACCGTAGAGAGCGAAGGCGATCGCGAACTTGAACGGTTTGACCCAGACCGACACCCCCAGCAAGGTGCGGTCGTCGACGATCATGCCGACCCCGGAGGCGAGCGCCAGCAGCACCATCGCGGCGACCATCACCATGAGCGGCCGTTGGCGGGCCAGGACGGGGCGGACCTGTGACCGGAGGATGTCCATGCGATCGACGCTAGGGACACCCGCCCTTGCCGCGTCCCTCCGCAGAGCCAGATCGGCTCTGATACCTGGGTATGACCCGGGCGCCTCCGCGGCTACTTCGCGGTGCCCAGCAGTGCGGCGGCCGAGGCTGCGCTCATCGCGACCGCGGGCAGCGCCGTGACGATGAGGTCGATCAGCTCCTCACGGGTGATGTGCGGGTCCCGCAGCCAACTGATGGTGGCCTCCTCGACGAACGCGATCCAGCCGCGGACCGCGAGCTCGATCCGGTGATCGGGTTCGATGCCGATGCTGGGCAGCCGCGTCACGATGCGGGACGCCATGGTCGCGCGGGTCCGCTCGAACTCCTCGCGCATCTCGGGGTCGCCACTGGCGGTCCCGCGCAGCAGCGAGACGTAGCTGTCCCGGTTCTCCGAGACGTAATCGACGTAGGACTCGATCGCGGTATGCAGGATCTCGAGGGGTTCGCGGGACGGGTCCGGCTCGGTACGCTCGAGCATCTCGGCGCTCACGTGCCGAACGATCGCGAGGTGGAAGTCGCGCTTGGAAGCGAAGTAGTGGAACAGCAGCCCACGGGACACCCCGGCCTGGTCGGCGATCTCCTCGACCGAGATCTGCTCGAGCGGGCGATCGGCGAGCATCCGGGCGCCCAGGTCGATCAGCTGGGCGCGACGCTCCTCCGGGCTCAACCGGGTGCGCTTGACTACCACCATGGATCGACAGCTTACTGAACGCGAGTCAATTGGCTATTGACTGGGACTCAGTAAGGCCATACTCTTCGATACATGAGTCTTCCAGTTACAGATACTGCCGCGAAGCCCGGAGCCGCTCCGCGCGAGGTCGACACTCTGATCATCGGCAGCGGTTTCGCCGGGCTCGGCGCCGCTATCAAGCTGGTCCAGGAGGGCAAGACGAACTTCGTCGTCCTCGAGCGCGGATCCGACGTCGGCGGAACCTGGCGCGACAACACCTACCCCGGTGCCGCCTGCGACGTCCCTTCGCACCTGTACTCGTACTCGTTCGCGCTGAACCCGGACTGGACGCGCTCGTTCTCCACCCAGCCGGAGATCCAGCGCTACATCTCCTCGGTCTCGCGCAAGTACAACGTGCTCGACAAGCACGTCTTCAACTGCGACGTCCAGTACGCGCAGTGGAACAACGCGACCGCTCGTTGGGAGGTGCAGACCTCGCAGGGCGCATTCGTCGCCAAGATCGTCGTCTCCGCCGTCGGCGCGCTGTGCGAGCCGTCGCTGCCGGCCATCAAGGGCATCGAGGGATTCAAGGGCGAGATCTTCCACTCCGCCCGGTGGAACCACGACGCTGATCTCACCGGCAAGCGCGTCGCCGTGATCGGCACCGGCGCCTCAGCAATCCAGATCGTCCCTCAGCTCGCCGCGAAGGTGTCCCAGCTCGACGTCTACCAGCGCACCGCACCGTGGATCCTGCCCCGCGCGGACCGCGAGTACACCAAGGCCGAGCACCTCGCGTTCAAGTACATCCCCGGCTTCCAGAAGCTCTCCCGCCTCGGCATCTACCTCATGCGCGAGACCCAGGTCGTCGGCCTGGCCAAGGCCCCGGTCTTCATGAAGCCGCTGCAGGCAGCCGCCCAGGTCCACCTGCGCCGCCAGATCAAGGACAAGGGCCTGCGCAAGAAGGTCACACCGAACTTCCAGATCGGCTGCAAGCGAATGCTGATCTCGAACAACTACTACCCGGCTCTCGCGCAGCCGAACACCGAGCTGGTCACCGACGGCATCGCCGAGGTCACCGCCAATGCCGTCGTCGACAAGTCCGGCAAGGCCCGCGAGGTCGACGCCATCGTGGTCGCCACCGGCTTCCACGTCACCGACTCCCCCACCTTCGCCGGCATCATCGGCAAGGACGGGCGCAGCGCCGCACAGGTTTTCGACGACAGCGGCCAGCAGGGCTACAAGGGGTCGGCGATCGCGAACTTCCCCAACATGTTCTTCCTCGTCGGCCCGAACACGGGCCTCGGTCACACCTCGATGGTGTTCATGATCGAGTCCCAGCTCAACTACGTGGTCGACGCGATCAACACCGTCGAACGCCACGACATCGGGACCATCGAGGTCCGCCAGGACGCGCAGGACCGGTACAACAGGGAGCTGCAGGACAAGCTGTCGCACAGCGTCTGGAACAACGGCGGCTGCGCCAGCTGGTACCTCGACAAGCACGGCAACAACACCACCCTGTGGCCGGGATTCACCTTCGAATTCCGGAGCATAACCCGCAAGTTCGATCTCGCGGCGTACGACAGCGTGGCCACCACAGACCTGCCCACCGTCACCGGCGACCGGATCGTCGCGACTGAAATCATGGTCGGCACAGCCGACGCCGAACAGAACATCGACGACGAGAAGGTTGCAGCCGAATGAGCGAGTTCACCGGCAAGGTAGTGGTCATCACGGGCGCGGGATCGGGCATCGGTCGTGCCCTCGCCCTCAATCTCGCCGGACAGGGCGCAAAGCTGGCCCTGTCCGACCTGGACACTGTCGGGCTCGCCGAGGCCGTCCGACAGGTGAAGGCACTGGGCGCCGAGGTCAAGTCCGACCACCTCGACGTCACCCAGCGTGAAGCCGTGTTCGAGTACGCCGCCGCGGTGGTCGAATACTTCGGCAAGGTCAACCAGGTCTACAACAACGCGGGCATCGCGTACCACGGCGAGTTCGAGAAGTCCGAGTTCAAGGACTTCGAGCGGGTCATGGATGTCGACTTCTGGGGAGTCGTCAACGGCACCAAGGCATTCCTGCCGCACCTGATCGCGTCCGGCGACGGCCATCTGATCAACATCTCGAGCCTGTTCGGCCTGCTGTCGATGCCGGGCCAGTCCGCCTACAACTCGGCGAAGTTCGCGGTCCGCGGCTTCACCGAGTCGGTGCGCCAGGAGATGCTGATCGCCAAGCACCCGGTCAAGGTGACCTGTGTGCATCCCGGCGGCATCAAGACCGCGATCGCCCGCAATGCGACGGCGGGACCCGGCGAGGACCTCGACACCTTCGCGGAGTTCTTCGACAAGAAGCTTGCCCGGACCACCCCCGAGGACGCGGCCAAGACCATCGTGGGCGGCGTCCGCAAGAGCAAGCCCCGCGTGCTGATCGGCCTCGACGCCAAGTTCCTCGACGCCTGGGTGCGCCTGGTCGGCTCCAGCTACCAGCGCGTGGTCGCCGAGATCGCCGGCCGGGTCCTGCCGAAGCCGAAAGCGAAGTAGCCCGGTGCCGTACCTGCCGCGGCCGCTGGTGGCCGCCGCGCTCGGACCGTTCTACCGGCTCGCGCTGCACGCCTCGCTCCCGGCGCCGGTGGCACGGCGCGTCATCGATGCCGGCTCGGCGCTGCAGACGCTGCCTGCGGGCACGGTCGTTCGTCCGACGACGCTGGCCGGCCGCCGGGTCGAGCGCGTGACGGTGGGTGCCACCGAGCGCCCGACCGCCGTGCTGTACCTGCACGGCGGCGGGTACACGCTCGGGTCGCCCGCGACCCACCGGTCGCTGGCCGCGCACCTGGCCCGCGCGAGCGAGGCCGCGGTGTACGTGCTCGACTACCGCTTGGCGCCGGAGAATCCGTACCCCGCGGCGCTCGACGACGCCATCGACGCCTACCTGGAACTACTCGTCGAGCGTGGGTACAGCGCCGATCAGGTTGCCATCGCGGGTGATTCGGCGGGCGGCGGACTGTCCCTGGCCGCGGCGCGGGCCCTGATCGATCGGCACGGAGTGCGACCGGCTGCCCTCGGGCTGATCGCGCCGTGGGTGAATCCCGGTTCCCGGGACGCCCCGTTCGAGCGCGATCTGGTGATCAACACCAGGTGGTCGTTCGATGCGGCGGACGCGTACCTCGGCGGCGGCGACCGCACCGACCCGGGATACGCGCCGCTGCTGGGCGACATGGCGGGACTGCCGCCGACCATCGTGCACATCGGCACGAGCGAGGTGCTCTACCCGCAGGTGGTCGAACTGGTCGACAAGCTGCGCGCGGCAGCGGTTCCGGTGGAGTACACCGAGTACCCCGAACTGTGGCACGTGGCGCACCTGCAGGCGTCGCTGCTCCGCGAGGCCGACGCGGCCGTGCGCGAGCTCGGCGGGTTCCTGCGCGGCGCGCTGGCGTCGACCCCGGTCTGACGGCGCACGGGCGGCTGTCGAGCGAACGTCGGGAGACGGTCACGACAACCGCCCGTGCGGGCGTCTACCGCGCGCCGAGCCAGTCCGCGGCGGCCTGGTCCGCTGTGCGGTCACCGCGGCGCACCGCCTCACCCATCTGGGCGAGTTCGGCCGAAGTCAGTTCGCCGGCAACGACATTGAGCGCCTTGACCTGCGCCTCCGTCAGCACCCCGGTACGCATGAGCGGCACCACGTTCTGCGCCGGCTCACCGCTGCCGTCCGTGCCTGCCTCGCCGCTACCCGGTTCCTCGGCCATTCCGTAGTCGGAGACCGACAGCCCGGTCGGCAGCGACCGGTTCAGTTCCTCGAAGACCGCGTCCGGTTTCGTCTCGGTGGCACCGGGATGCAGGCGCTCGAGCAGGCGCCCCGTGTACTCGGGCACCAGGGTCACCGCGCCCGAGTCCAGTTCCGTGAGGTCCTCCCCCTGAGCCAGACCGAGCCGCGTGTCGACGGGGGACCCCGTGCCGCGCAGCACCTTCGCGTAGATCTCCGCCAACACCTGACTCTCCGCGGACTGCCCCGACCCGACGGTGATCGCGGGCAGCGCGGGCGCACCGGCCAGGCTCGAGTCATCCGACGAACAGCCCGACAGCAGCAAGGCGACCACGGCCACCCCGCAGGCCCACAGCCGTGATTTCATCGCGCGCCACGCTCCCTCGCTCACCGTGCAAATGTCGTACCCATCGTTACACTGAGCGCCAGCACCATCTCGAGCGGCCGAGAGATCCGGCTTGACGACGCCGCAGCAACCAGCCCCCAGCGCGGGCGGGTGCTAACGCCGGAACCGATGGAAGGATGCGCATGACGTTCTCGCCCCGCCTCTCGATCGCCACTGCCGTGGCAGCCCTGGCACTGACCGCCGTGGCGGGCTGCGGAAACTCCGACCCGCTGAGCAGTGGCGGCACCGCCAGCTCCGACCCGAACACGATCGTGGTGGGTTCGGCGAACTTCCCCGAGTCCGAGACGGTCGCGAACATCTACGCGGACGCCTTGAAGGCCAACGGCTTCGACGTCAGCACCAAGTTGAACATCGGCAGTCGCGAGGCCTACGTGCCCGCCGTCAAAGCCGGGTCGATCGACGTGATCCCGGACTACACCGGCAACCTGCTGCAATTCCTGGACAAGAACGCCACCGCGACCACGGCCGCCGACGTGAACGCCGCCCTGACCGCCGCGCTCGGCTCCGACCTGGCGATCGCCACGCCCGCGCCCGGCGAGAACAAGGATGCCGTGGTGGTCACCCGGGGCACCGCCGACCAGTGGCAGCTGACCTCCATCGCAGATCTGGCCCCGCACTCGGCGGACGTGAAGTTCGGTGCGCCCGCCGAGTTCCAGGAACGCCCGGTCGGCCTGCCCGGCCTCAAGGAGCACTACGGACTCGACATCAGCGCGGGCAACTTCGTGCCGATCGCGGACGGCGGCGGACCGGCGACCGTGAGGGCACTCGCCGACGGGAAGGTCACCGCGGCGAACATCTTCACCACCTCGCCCGCCATCGCGGCGAACAACTTCGTCGTCCTCGCCGACCCGAAGAACAACTTCCCGGCCCAGAACGTGGTGCCCCTGCTGCGGGCAAGTAAGAAGTCGGACAAGCTCGCCGCCGTCCTGGACGCGGTCTCCGCGAAGCTCACCACCGAACAGCTTGTCGCCCTCAATGATTCGGTGTCGGGGAGCTCGAAGACCGAACCCTCGGCCGCGGCGGCGCAATGGGTCGCCGCGCAGGGCCTCGACAAGCCGGTGTCCTAGGCGTTCGCGTTGATCAGCTTCGAGTCGGTCACCAAGCGCTACCCCGACGGCACCGTCGCCGTCGACGACCTCGACCTGGCCATCGACGCCGAGTCGTTCACCGTCTTCGTCGGACCGTCCGGGTGCGGCAAGACCACGTCGATGCGCATGATCAACCGGATGATCACCCCGACCGCCGGCACGGTGACGGTGAACGGTCGGGACATCGCGCACACCGACGTGGTCCAGCTGCGCCTCGGCATCGGCTACGTCATCCAGGGCGCCGGACTGCTCCCGCACCGCACGGTGGTCGACAACGTCGCGACCGTCCCGGTGCTGCGGGGCGATTCGCGCCGCGCCGCCCGCAAGGCCGCACTCGAGGTACTCGAACGGGTCGGACTCGACCCCGCGCTGGCCGGCCGCTACCCGGCCCAACTGTCCGGCGGTCAGCAGCAGCGGGTGGGCGTCGCGCGCGCCCTGGCCGCGGACCCACCGATCCTGCTGATGGACGAGCCGTTCAGCGCGGTCGACCCGGTCGTCCGCGAGGACCTGCAGGCCGAGATGCGCCGATTGCAGGCGGACCTGCGCAAGACCATCGTGTTCGTCACCCACGACATCGACGAAGCGGTCAAACTCGGCGACCGCGTCGCGGTGTTCGGCCCGCAGGGACGACTGCAGCAGTACGCGCCGCCGCAGACCGTGCTCGCCTCCCCCGCAACGGACTTCGTGGCGGCGTTCGTCGGCCGCGACCGCGGCTACCGTGGGCTGTCGTTCCGGGCCGCCGACCAGGTGCCGCTGCACGAGATCCGCACCGCGACCGAAGCGGAACTGTCCACGCTGCGACTCGACCAGGGCGAGTGGGTGCTCGTGGTCGCCGACGCCGGCACGCCGCTGGGGTGGATCGACGTCACCGGAGTCGAGGGCATCCGCGCCGGGAACTCCCTGTCCGACAGCACCGCGGCCGGCGGCTCGCTGTTCACCCGCGGCGGCGACCTGCGCCAGGCCCTGGACGCTGCCATCTCCTCGCCCTCGGGAATCGGTGTCGCCGTGGACGACTCGGGCGCGGTGGTCGGCGGCATCCACGGGTCAGAGGTGATTCGGAAGCTGGCCGAGCAGCGTCAGGCCGAGGACCGGGAACGGGGCAGGCACTTCTTCGACGGCGAAACGGTCGGCTGATGCGCTGGCTGATCGACAACTTCTCTTATGTCGTCGACCTGACCGAGACCCACCTGTACCTCGCGCTGCTGCCGCTGCTGATCGGACTGGTCGTGGCGGTTCCGCTGGGCACCGCGGTCCGCAACGTCTCGTGGCTGCGCAAGACCACGACGACCGTCGCGTCCGTCGCGTTCACCATTCCGTCGCTGGCGCTGTTCGTCACCGTCCCCGCCGTTTTCGGACTCGACGTTCTCGACAAGAACAACGTCGTGATCGCACTGGCGATCTACTCGAGCGCGCTGCTGGTCCGGGCCGTGCCCGAAGCCCTCGACTCGGTGCCTGCGGAGGTGATCGACTCGGCGACGGCGATGGGCTTCACCCCGCTGCGGCGCGCACTGACCGTCGAACTGCCACTGGCACTTCCGGTGCTGATCTCCAACATTCGCGTCGTCGCGGTCACGAACATCTCGCTGGTCTCGGTGGGGTCGGTGATCGGCATCGGTGGCCTCGGAGAGTTGTTCACCAAGGGCTACCAGCGCGACTACCCCGACCAGATCCTGGCCGGCATCATCGCCATCGTGTTCCTGGCGCTGGTGTTCGACGCACTGCTGTACCTCGTCGGCCGCGTCCTGACGCCGTGGACCCGAACGGGCAAGGGCCGCAAGGCCACCGATCCGGTCAACGTCCTGCGTGACGTGGAGGGTCCGGCGTGAACATCTTCGGCTCCGCGTTCGAGTACATCGCCGACCCCGCGAACTGGTCCGGCCCGACAGGCATCGGCACGCGCATCGTCGAGCACCTCTGGTACAGCCTGCTCGCGCTGGTCGTGTCGGCCGCCGTGGCGATCCCGCTCGGCCTGCTGATCGGCCACTTCCGGCGCGGCGAGGCGGTGCTGGTCGGACTGGTCAACTCGCTGCGCTCGCTGCCCACCCTCGGCGTGTTGACGTTCCTGGTGCTGCTGCTCGGACTCGGCCTCGTCCCGCCGATCATCGCGCTGGTGCTGCTCGGGGTCCCGCCGATCCTGGCCGGCACCTACGCCGGCGTCGCCAACGTGGACGCAGTCGTGGTGGACGCGGCCCGAGCGATGGGCATGACCGAGCGGCAGGTGCTCGGCCGGGTCGAGGTCCCCAACGCCCTGCCGCTGATCGTCGGCGGGCTGCGCAACGCGACGCTGCAGATCATCGCGACCGCGACGATCGCCGCCTACGTCAACCTCGGCGGACTCGGCCGGTACATCTTCGACGGGCTCGCGCTCCGCGACTACCCGCGAGTGGTCGTGGGCGCCGTCCTGGTCGCGGCGCTCGCCCTGATCGTGGACGGCGTGCTCGCGCTCGCGGTCTGGGCGTCCGTCCCCGGCACCGGTCGGCTGCGCCGCGCCCCCGCCCACTGACCCCGCCCACTGACCCCGCCCCTGCACACTGCACACTGCACACTGCCCCCACAAACGGGTGATGGGAACCTTCACCCGGCCTGACCGGCTGAAGGTTCCCATCACCAAGGGGGGTGCGGAGTGCTAGCCGGCGACACCCTCGGCGCGCGCGGCGGCCGCGACGGCCTCGGCGACCGCGGGGGCGACCCGCGGGTCCAGCGGGCTCGGCACGATCTTGTCCACGGCCAGCTCGTCGGCAACCACCGACAGGATCGCCTCGGCGGCGGCGAGCTTCATGCCCTCGGTGATCCGGCGCGCGCCCGCGTCCAGAGCGCCCTTGAACACGCCGGGGAAGGCGAGCACGTTGTTGATCTGGTTCGGGAAGTCGCTGCGGCCGGTCGCGACGATCGCGGCGTGCTTGGCCGCGATGTCGGGGTGGATCTCCGGGTCCGGGTTGGACATCGCGAAGATGATCGCCTCGGGCGCCATCGTGGCGATGATCTCCTCGGGCACGGTGCCCGCCGAGACACCGAGGAACACGTCGGCGCCGTCGAGCGCCTCGACGATGCCGCCGGTGCGTCCCGCCGGGTTGGTCCGCGCCGCCAGGTCGGCCTTGATCTCGTTGAGATCGCCGCGGTCGCTGGAGACGATGCCCTTGGAGTCGAGGACGGTGATGTCCGCGATGCCGGCCGCGAGCAGGATGTTCGCGCAGGCCACGCCCGCCGCACCGGCACCGGAGATGACCACGCGCAGCGCGGTGATGTCACGGTCCTGGACCTTGACCGCACCCTTGAGCGCAGCGAGGGCGACAATCGCGGTGCCGTGCTGGTCGTCGTGCATGACGGGGCAGTCGAGGGCCTCGATGACCCGCTTCTCGATCTCGAAGCAACGCGGCGCCGAGATGTCCTCGAGGTTGACGGCGCCGAAGCTCGGGCGCAGCCGGATCAGGGTCTCGACGATCTCGTCGGGGTCCTTGGTGTCGAGCACCAGCGGGATCGAGTTCAGGCCGGCGAAGTTCTTGAACAGCGCGGACTTGCCCTCCATGACCGGCAGCGACGCGCGCGGGCCGATGTCACCGAGGCCGAGGACCGCGGAGCCGTCGCTGACCACCACGACGAGGCGACTGGTCCACGTGTAGCGATCGGCGAGCGTCTCGTCGGCGTGGATGGCGCGGGAGACCTGCGCGACGCCGGGGGTGTACGCGATCGACAGGGCACGCTGGCTGTCCAGGGGGGTCGTCGTCTCGACCGAGAGCTTGCCGCCGATGTGGCCCGCGAAGATCTCCTCGTCGGTCAGCTCAACCTTGTGCGGTGTGGTTGCTTCAGTCACGGGAGACACGATTTCACTCCTACTCATGCCGCCCGAACTCGGGGGCTGGTTACTGGTAAGTAGCAGCGCCGAAGGCATTTTCGACGCAGCCGCAGGTTCTTGGTCGAGATGGGGGTGAGGCTAACCGAGGGTGCACGATCTGATCCCGTTTGGTCTACGGGCACAGCACTCACTTCGGAAGCGCGAACGCGCCGGGCGGGGTGGGCCCAGGCACTGAATCTGCCGCTGGTGAATCCGACTCTCACTTCATTACCGGGGGGTAGCACCGGCTTGGAGTGCAGCAAGTGTGCCACCGATGCCTCACCGAGGGCAAATCTCACCGGTGAGCACCGAATCCGGTGAGCTAGCCCCACCACTGGGTCCAGAGCAACACTATTGTGACCAAGAACACCGCAACCGACCCGGCAACCGCGGCAGCACCGCGCCGGTGATCCGCGAAACGCTGCGCGACCACGACCGCCACGGCTGCCGCGATGTGGGCGCCGACCGACATCGCGCCGGGGCCCGGAAACCCACGTCGCCCGCCGAGGTAGGCGGTACCGATGACCACCAGTGCGAGCACCACGACACCCGCCGCTACCGCGCCGCTGAACGCCTGCAGGCCGCGGGCGACGCCGCTCCGTCGCCGGCCGCGACCTGGTCCGGTCCCGGGCTCGGTGTACTCCTCGTACTCGTCGATCGACACTCGCCTACCCACCTGCGATGAATCCGCGGACCGAGTCCGCATCGAGCTGGACCGCGATCGCGGCCAGCAGGAGCCCGGCGATCTGCGCGAGCGGCGTGATGCCGCCCCCGCCGGGCAGCTTGATCGGCGCCGTGGAGAACCGGAGCACCGAGAACAGGATGAGCCGAATCGTCGGAATCGCCAACCCCGCGGCCGGACACGAGTCCGCGGAGTCCGGGCGGGCGGTCCGGTCCGGCGCCTCACGATCCGTGCGGCCGCCGCGCGCGTGGAACATGGGAACCGCACCGACCACGCTCATCCCACGACCACCGGAACCCCGGTCGCAGACGCCACGATCCGGTCGAATTGATCTGGTGCAGTGAGGAACTCACCGATCACCACTGACTTGTTGACGCCGTGGTAGTCCGAGGAGCCGGTGACGATCAGGTCGAGGCGGTGGGCGATGTCGGCCAGCAGCCGCGTGTCCTCCTCGCGATGATCGTGATGTTCGATCTCCAGCCCGGACAGCCCGTCCGCGACCAACTCGCCGATCTGCTCCATCGCCATCATCCGGCCCCGGCTCGACGCCCGCGGATGCGCCAGGACGCTCACCCCGCCCGCCTGGGAGACCATCCGCACCGCATCGGGCAGCGGTGTGTCCTCCTTGTGCACGTAATACCGTCCACCGATTCGCAGCAGGTCGGTGAACGCCTCGTTCACCGAGCCCACCACCCCCGCCTCGACCAGCGCTCGCGCCAGGTGCGGCCGCCCGACCGCCGGTCCGGCGGCCGCCATCACCGCCTCGGGGTCGATCGGCAGTCCGTCGGCCGCCATCCGCCGGGCCATCGCCTGCAGGCGGGAGGTGCGCTCGGAGCGCAGCCGCTCCCGCTCCCGAGCGAAAGCCACGTTCTCGGGGTCGAACAGGTAGGCCAGCAGGTGCACCGCGACGGGCCTGCCGTCCTCCCCGCGCCCCTCACACGACATCTCCATGCCCCGGACCAGGCTCAGCCCCGGTAGCAGCGCCGCGACCGCCTCGGCCCAGCCCGCGGTGGTGTCGTGGTCGGTGAGCGCGACCACGTCCAGACCCGCCGCCGCAGCGGACCGCATCACCTCTGCCGGGCTCTCGGTGCCGTCCGAGGCCGTGGAATGGGTGTGAAGGTCGATACGCACTCGGCCATTGTCGCAGGCCCGGGCGCGCCGAGCCGCACGACGACGCGCCGCCCGTGACACGACCCGAGGCTCCACCCGAGAGGGCACCGTGACGAGCGGCGATACGATTGCCGCGGATCGTCCCCCGACCTGACGAGGAAGTGACCGCCCGTGCCGTCCATCCCGCCGCTGCCGTCGCTGCGCTCCGTTCGAAAGCCGGTCCCCACACGGAAAGCCGTTCCGATCCCCGCGGCCCGGGCGATCGTCGACTGCGCGGTGTACGTCGACGGGATGCGCCTGCCGGGGCGGTTCACCCATTCGGCCGCGCTCGCGGAAGTCCGTTCCCGCGGCGAGGGTTTCGCCTGGGTCGGCCTGCACGCGCCTGACGAGGACCAGATGAACAGCGTGGCAAAGGTTTTCGGACTGCACGAGCTGATGGTCGAGGACGCCGTACACGCTCACCAACGTCCCAAACTCGAGATCTACGACGACGTGCTGTTCCTGGTACTGCGCACCGTGAACTACGTCGAGCACGAGTCGATCACCACCGCGAACGAGATCGTCGAGACCGGCGAGATCATGATCTTCGTCGGTGCGGACTTCGTCGTGACCGTCCGGCACGGCGAGCACTCCGGACTCGCCGGCGTCCGCGCCGACATGGACGCGCACCCCCAGCGTCTCGCGCTCGGACCGACCGCGGTCCTGCACGCCGTCGCGGATCACGTCGTGGACAGCTACCTCGCCGTCACCGAATCCGTGGAGCGGGACGTCGACCTGATGGAGGAGGACGTGTTCAGCCCCCGCAGCCAGGTCGCGATCGAGCAGATCTACCTGTTCAAACGGGAGATCGTGGAACTGCGCAAGTCGGTGAACCCACTGGCCAGTCCGCTGCAGCGACTCGGGCAGGACGCCGGTATCGGGGTCCCGAAGGAGGTCCGGCGGTACCTGCGCGACGTGCACGACCACCACACGATCGTGGCCGAGCGCATCGCGGAGTTCGACGAGGTGCTCAGCACGCTGGTCGAGGCCGCGCTCGCGAAGGTCGCGGTGCAGGAGAACACCGACATGCGCAAGATCTCGGCGTGGGTCGCGATCGCCGCGGTGCCGACCATGGTCGCGGGCATCTACGGGATGAACTTCGAGCAGATGCCCGAGCTGCAGTGGAGCTTCGGTTACCCGGCCGTGCTGTGCGTCATCGCGACGATCTGCATCGGGCTGTTCGTCACGTTCCGCCGCAACAACTGGCTGTGAGCGACGCGCCGACGACTCCTCGTCGGCCCGTCAGAGCGACGCGGCGCCCCGCGCCGGGTCCTGCACGTCGATACCGGCCTCCGTCCACGCCTCGCGCAGCGCGCCCGCGCCCCGCAACCGCACCCACGCGGCCTCCGTTCCAGTGATCGGGACCGCCTGGAGGAACCGCACCGGGTCTGCCGGCTCGGGGAGTTCGAGGTCGTCGATGTCGCTGTCCCCCAACAGCATCGCGGTGAACGGCGCGCCCTTCCACAGCGGCTCACCGAGATCGAGCAGTCCGTCGACGGTGAGCACGACGCCCTCCACCGCGGGCGCCGCCGCCAGCACCGCGAGGGTGCGGTGCACGCCCGAGGCGACCCCCGCGCCGCCGCGCAACGACAGCACCAACTCCGCGCGCGGGCCCCGCACCGGGTCGGCGATCAGATCACTCGGATCGCCCATCGGGCGACGCGAGCAGCCGAGCGAGGCGTAGCGCACCAGGTCACCGTCGACCGGACCGAAGCGCAGCACCTCGAGGGGCTCGAGGCCGAGGAAAGTCACCGATGCCGAGGAGGGCGCGGGCCCACCGATCCGGTCGATCAGGTGTGCACGGACGGAATCGATGACACTGTCACTCACACGTTCATCTAACACCGGGTCCGATGTGTCCGGTTCGGCGAGCCTGGGTCACCGCTGCTCACCCCACCGCGGCGAAACGGACGTCGTGGGTGTCGGCCCCGGGATGCGCGAACGCCAGTAGCCGCAGCGCCTCCGACTCCAGCGCCGCGCAGTCGCGGGCCGTCGGTCGCGTGAAGGTCGTGATCTCCACCGAAGCCGAGCCCTGCTTCGCCGCGACGGTGACGAAACCCGCTACCGTCCCACCGAGCAGGACGGTCGGCTTGATGATGCCGTTCACGGTGAACACCAGCTTGCGATGGTCGTCGGTGATGATCCGAGACCTGTCGGCGTGGCCGAGCAGGGCACTGTCGAACGGCGCCAGGATGCGCGTGGGCGCAGGCGTCGCGGGGTCGGGCCGTGGCGCGTCGGCCAGGTCGTACAGCTCGGCGCCGTCCTCGCCGACGAACCGCCGCAGTCGCGGTGCCAGCGCCTCGAAGACCTCCGACAGTCGGGTCAGCCCGGACCAGGCCTGGGCGTCCGCCACCGACGCCGGACCGAACGCGGCGAGGTACCGGAGCACCAGCACCTCCGGTGTCGCCGTGCGGCCGAGCGGCGCACCCAGCCACGATTCGAGCGTGGTGCACACCGGCTGACCCGATCGTCCCCACAGCCCGCGAGGCGGAATCTGCACCAGCGGCAGCAGGTCCCGCACGGCATGCGCCAACGCGGCCGGGTCGCGGTCCGGCCAGCGCTCGGCCAGGTGCGGTCGCAGCGCGACCATTGTCATCGGCGTGCGCTCGAGCACCTCACGGGCGAAGCGCTCCACAGTCGGGACGTCGACCTCGGCGATCTCCTTGCGATGCTGCGCATTCGTCCGCAGGTCGGCGGTCATGAGCGGTTGCACCCACTGCCGCAGCGCCGCGGCGTCCTCGGAGCTGACCGCGTGCACGGTGCCGCGCATGAGTGCCATCCGCACCACCTCGCGACCCTCGAGCAACGCACCGAAGTCGTCGGGCTCGAATCGTTCGAGCCGCGCCCACAACGCGTAGTACGGGGCAAGCGGTGCCTGCGCCTGGAGCCCGAACAGGTGCTCGACCATCTCGCGGGCGGTCCCCGGGGAGCGCGAGAGCAGGTGCTGGCGCGCGAGGGTGGCCCGGCCGAGCGCACATCGGGACAATCGCTCCGCCGACATCGACCGCCCTCCCCGATACACCGAATCGAACTCGTGAAACACAGGTTAGGGCAGGCCACCGACACCGGCTCCACATTCACAGCGGGCTCGGAGCCATGGCTGCGGACCGCCGTCGCCGATCCGGGCCGGCGGCACCGCACACCAGCCACCGAAACACGCCCCCAGCAGCGAAAAAGCTTGCTGTAGCACAGGTTACGCGACGCCGCCGGTACGTCCTGGCACGCTGCTGTGAATAGCCGTTCGACCCTTTCGGAGCGACTGTTGGGTGCCTAGCGTGGATTTCGGATCGAGGGTCCCGAAGCACTGGTCACCCCGGTTCACCCACCGACGAAAGGACACACCCCATGCCCGCAACGAACCAGCCGAAGCGTGCCCGCCGGATCGTTCGACGCCTCGCGGTGACCGGCGCCCTGGTCGGTCTGCCGCTGATGGCGGTCACCGGGACCGCGCTCGCCGATCCGGTACACAACGACCAGGACCGTAACCAGTCGCAGAACCAGAACCGGGACGGCGACTGGAACCACGACCAGAACCAGGACCGGGACGGAAACCACGACCAGGACCGAGGCGACGGCGGCCAGAACCGGGGCGACTGGAATCCCGGCAACTGGCAGGCACCGGACCCGGAGCAGTTCCCGCAGTTCCCGCAGTTCCCGCCCGCTCCCCAGCTGCCGCCGGCCCCCGGTGGACTGTCCTTCGGGAGCTGATCCCGCGTTCGGCCACGGTCCGCCGCCCCGCACCCTCCCCGATCGCGGGCGGCGGACCGGTCAGATCGCGAGCTTGGCGAGCAGGTCGCGGGCCCGCTCCGCCGTCTTCGGTTCGCACAGCACGTCGTAGCGGCCGGCGACCAACTGCATGGTGGAGGCGAAGTCGCGGGTGCCGCGAGTCGCCGCGTACGGGATCGTCGTCGAGATCACGCCGAAGACGATGCCGCCGATGATGCCTGCGACCAGCGGCCCGAGGAAGCTGTCGGTGAACAGCCCGAGCAGCAGACCGAGGAACACACCCAACCACGCACCCGAAACAACACCGCCGCCAATGACTTTCGCCCACGTCAACCGGCCGAGAACCCGTTCGACCTGCATCAGGTCGACTCCGACGATCGTGACGTCCTCCACCGAGAACTCCTGGTCGGACAGGTAGTCGACCGCCCGCTGCGCCTCTGCGTACGTGGGGTACGAACCGATCGGCCACCCCGTGGGCGGGGTCGGAAGTGCGCCTCGGCCGGTCCGATTCGGCTGTCCAAGTGGATTGGTCATCGTCGACGCTCCCTGCTGAACGGTGCTGCTGCTGTGCGCGGTGGGCGTCGCTGCGCCCCTACCGTGTCCAGTTTACGGAGATTCGGGGTCTGTCACACTTCCCGAGGCTTCGCCCGAGGAGTCCACACTTCCCGAGGCTTCGCCCGAGGAGTCCACACTTCCCGAGGCTTCGCCCGAGGAGTCCACACTTCCCGAGGCTTCGCCCGAGGAGCCCACACTTCCCGAGGCTTCGCCCGAGGAGCCCACACTTCCCGAGGCTTCGCCCGAGGAGCCCACACTTCCCGAGGCTTCGCCCGAGTCGAACCGCATCGTGCGCGACATTCCGGCCGCACGACCCTTGGCGGCGATCACCTGAGCCATCTTCGCGCTGGCCTCGTCGATCATCTCGTCGCCGAGCATCGCCGCGCCGCGCGCACCACCGGCCGCGGAGGTGTGGAACTCGTACGCCTCGAGGATCATCTCGGCTCGGTCGTAGTCGGACTGCCTGGGGCTGAACGCCTCGTTGGCCGCGTCGATCTGGGTGGGATGCAGGACCCATTTGCCGTCGAACCCGAGCGCGGCGGTCCGACCCGCCGCGCGGCGGAAGGCGTCGACGTCCCGGATCTGCAGGTACGGCCCGTCGATCGCCTCGAGCCCGTGGGCGCGCGCCGCCAGCAGGATCGTCATCAGGATGTGGTGGTACGCGTCGCCGGTGTCGTAGCCCTCGGGTTGCTCACCCACCACCAGCGTGCGCATGTTGATGCTCGCCATGAAGTCCGCGGGCCCGAACACCAGCGTCTGCACGCGGGGACTGGCCGTGGCGATCGCGTCGATGTTGGTGAGCCCGATCGCGTTCTCGATCTGGGCCTCGATGCCGATCCGACCGACCTCGAGCCCATTGGCCTTCTCGACCTGGGTCAGCAGAAGGTCCAGTGCCAGAACGTGACTGGCGTCGACCACCTTCGGAAGCAGAATGGCGTCGAGGTTGGCTCCGGCACCGGACACCACCTCGACGACGTCAGCGTAGGTCCACTCCGTGGTCCAGTCGTTGACGCGCACGACCTTGATCTGGCGACCCCAGCCGTCCGAATTGAGCGCGTCCACGATCTCGGTGCGCGCCTGCGCCTTTGCGATCGGCGCGACGGCGTCCTCGAGGTCGAGGAAGACCTCGTCCGCGGGCAGGCCCTTGGCCTTCTCGATCATCTTGCGACTACTGCCGGGAACGGCCAGCACCGAACGACGAGGGCGCGGCTGCACCATCAGGACCTCCACCCAGGGCGCCGCGCCGAAGCCGTGTTCGAGCACACACGTTCCGCGTCGCGACGGATCGACAATTAGCCTTGCCATCATGGCAGCAGTGAGCAAGGTCTTCGCAGCCAGGCTCGCGGGTCTGGTGGTGCTCGGACCGGACGGCGAATCGATCGGCAGAGTTCGCGATGTCGTCATCACCATCCGCGTCGGACGGCAGCGCCCCCGGGTGCTGGGCCTGGTGGTCGAACTCGTCACCCGACGCCGGATCTTCGTGCCGATGCTGCGTGTCACCGCAATCGAACCCGGGTCGGTGACCCTGACGGGAAGCGTGAGCCTGCGCCGGTTCACCCAGAAGCCCGGCGAGGTGCTGGCCCTCGCCCAGGTGGTGGACACCACGGTGCGCGTCGACGACCCCGAACTCGAGGAGCTTGCCGGCATCGACGTGCTGGTGGTGGATCTCGGCATCGAACTGACCCGAACACGGGACTGGGTGGTCTCGCGGGTGGCCGTGCGGCGGCCGCGGGCCCGTCTCGCCCGCCGCGCTGCCGTGCACGTCGTCGAATGGCCGCACGTCGAGGGCCTGACACATTCACAGCTGGCCATGCCGGGACAGGGCGTCTCGCAGCTGCTGGCCCAGTTCGAGGGAATGCGCCCCGCCGACGTCGCGAACGCGATCCGCGAACTCCCCGACAAGCGACGGCACGAAGTGGCCGTCGCCTTGGACGACGAGCGACTGGCCGACGTGCTGCAGGAACTGCCGACCGACGACCAGACCGACCTGCTGACCCATCTCGAAGTCGAACGCGCCGCCGACGTGCTCGAGGCGATGGACCCCGACGACGCGGCCGACCTGCTCGGCGAGCTGCCCGAGACCGAGGCGGAGTCGCTGCTGCAGCTGATGGACCCGGAGGACTCCGAGCCGGTTCGCCGGTTGCTCGAACACTCCCCCGACACGGCCGGCGGCCTGATGACCCCCGAGCCGGTCATCCTCACCCCCGCGACGACGGTCGCCGAGGCGCTGGCCCGGGCGCGCAACCCCGACCTGACCCCCGCCCTGGCCAGCATGGCGTTCGTGGTCCGGCCGCCCATCTCGACGCCCACCGGACGCTATCTCGGCTGCGTACACCTGCAGCAACTGCTGCGCGAGCCGCCCGCCTCACTCGTCGGCGGCATCCTCGACACCGACCTGATCCGGCTCGGCCCCGAGGACCCGCTGGCGGCAGTGACCCGGTACTTCGCGCGGTACAACCTGGTATGCGGACCGGTAGTCGACGACGAGGGTCACCTGCTCGGCGCGGTCGCCGTCGACGACGTGCTCGACCATCTACTGCCGGAGGACTGGCGCGAAGAGGAGACGCCCGATGAGTGACAAGCGTCCGTCCGCAGCGCAGACTGCCCGCGCCAGACTCGACACGCCCGGCAGCCGGTGGCGCGGATTCAACATCGACGTCGAGGCAGTCGGCCGGGTCAGCGAGTCCATCGCCCGCTTCCTCGGGACCGGCAAGTACCTGGTCATCCAGACGGTCATCGTGCTCGTGTGGATCGCCCTCAACGTCGCCGCGGTCGGCCTGCAGTGGGACCCGTACCCCTTCATCCTGCTGAACCTCGCCTTCTCCACCCAGGCCGCGTACGCCGCCCCGTTGATCCTGCTGGCGCAGAACCGGCAGGAGAACCGCGACCGGGTGTCGCTCGAGGAGGACCGGGCGCGCGCCGAGCAGACCAAGGCGGACACGGAGTTCCTCGCCCGCGAGCTCGCCTCCCTGCGACTGGCGGTCGGCGAGGTGGCCACCCGCGACTACCTGCGCCGCGAACTAGAGGAGATCAAGACTCTCCTCGCCGAGCGGGACGAGCCGGAGACCCAGCCCGCCCGCAAGTAGCGGCCCCCGACTGCACGTCTGCGGCCCGAGGAGTCACGTAACGACCCCCGAGAAGTGCCCGATCTGTAATCTGGGTCACATTCCGGGTGGGGGCTCGTCGAGGAGGGGTGCGGATGCGGATCCGTGGGATGTTGGCTGTCGCGGGGGTCGCACTGGTGGGATCGGTCACGGCGGCACTGTCGATCGGCACGCCACCGCCGCCCGCGCTGGCCGAATCGTCGACTCCCCTTGCCGCCTCGTCCGACGATCCGGCGACCGGGACGGTGGGACTGGTGGCGCCCGCAGCCCGGCCCTCGCGCGGCCCGCACGCGTACACCCCGCCCGCCCCCGTGACGTTCGAGCCGCCGCCCGCGGTGGCCGAGAAACTCTCCCCGATGCCGGTCTCGCTCAGCGCACTCGGCATCCCGGAACTCGTCCTGAGCGCCTACCGGGCCGCCGAGTCGACCCTCGCCGTCGAGCAGCCGGGCTGCGGGGTCACCTGGCACCTGCTCGCCGGGATCGGCCGCATCGAGTCCGGTCATGCGGGTGGCGGTCGCACCGATGCGGCCGGAACCACCCTGACCCCGATTCTCGGGCCGGTCCTCAACGGCTCGCTCGCGGGCAACAACGTCGTTTCCGACACCGACGGCGGCAAACTGGACGGCGATCCCAAGTTCGACCGTGCGGTCGGGCCGATGCAGTTCCTGCCCGGAACGTGGGCTCATTACGCCGCGGACGGCAACGGCGACGGGGTGTCCGACCCCAACAACGTCTTCGACGCCTCGCTCGCCGCGGCCCGCTACCTGTGTTCGGGCGGGCTGAACCTGCGAGACAGCGCCCAGGAGGTCCGGGCCGTGCTTCGCTACAACAATTCGATGGCGTACGCCGCAAACGTGCTCGCGTGGTCCGCCGCCTACGCCGGTGGCGGCACCCCGACGCCGGGCTCGATTCCGGAGGTCGCCCCGGAACCCGGCAAGCCGGCCGAGCCGACCCCGACCCCGGGCAAGCCCGCCCCGGCTGTGCTCGCCGACGCGGCGACACCCGCGCCCGTCGCACCCACTCCGCCCCCGCTGATCCCCGGCCTACCCGCCCTTCCGTGCCTGATCTTCTGCCCGCCGGCGCCGGCCGTACCCGCAGCACCCGTGGTCGGCATCGCACCCGGCCCGGGCCCTGCCGCGCCACCCGCGCCTGCGCCCCAGAGCCCCGCACCGCCCACCCCCGTTCGGTAACGCTTCCGATACCTGCCGGGGCCCTCGCGAGACACTGTCGAGATATTTCTCAATTTCACCTTTACCTGCACTGATGCTGCAGAAAATGGGCTTTCTGATCACGGTTGAATAACGGAAATGTCTCGAATCGGGTAGCTTCGACTGCGGTCTGGAGAAACATCAAGCCCCGTCCGGGGCCGCAGGAGGTATCTCGGTGGGTCGTCACAGCAAGCCAACGAACTCGAAGCTTCGACGTAATTCGGTCATTGCCCTGACTGGCCTCGTCCCCGGCGGACTCCTGTCCGTGGCCGCCACTTCGGGCGCATCGCCCGTACCGTTCCTCGCCGCGAAGTCGGCGCCGATCGCGGAGGAAGCGACCCCCAAGCCCGTCGCCGTGCCCGTGCCGGCGATCACGTCGACGACCCCTGCCCCGGCCCCCGCGCCGGAGACGCCCGCACCGGCTCCCGCGCCCGCCCCTGCGCCCGCACCGCTGCCGCAGGGACCGCTGGGCATCCCCGCAATCAACTTCGCCGCCTACCAGGCCGGCGCGAGGATCATGGCCGAGCGCAATCCCGGCTGCGGCATCACCTGGGAGCAGATCGCGGGCATCGGCATGGTCGAGTCCACCCACGCCAACAACGGCGCTGCCGACGCCGACGGCAACCTGCTCGTGCCGATCTACGGACCGCGCCTCGACGGCAGCCTGTCCGGCAACAACGTCGTCACGGACACGGACGGCGGCGCCCTCGACGGCGACCCCGTCTACGACCGCGCGGTCGGGCCCACGCAGTTCCTGCCCGAGACCTGGAAGCGCTACGGCATCGACGGCAACGGCGACGGGAAGGCAGACCCGCAGAACCTCTTCGACGCGGCGGCCTCCACCGGCAACTACCTCTGCGACGGCGGCACCAACATGCGCGACATCGCGTCGGCCACCAGGGCGATCCTGCGCTACAACAATTCGATGGCCTACGTGGCGAACGTGACGGCATGGTCGCTCGCGTACTCGACGGGCATCAATCCCAGCCCGGCCGACCTGCCGCGAATCCACTGACCGCACGACACCTACCATTGGTGGCATGTCAGCAGTGACCGAGTCCGACGTTCGCAGTGCCCTCGCCAAGGTGCTCGACCCGGAGATCCGTAAGCCCATCACCGACCTGGGCATGGTCAAGAGCATCGACCTTGCCGACGACGCCAGCGTCGACATCGTCGTCTACCTGACCACGTCGAGCTGCCCGATGCGCACCGAGATCGTCGACCGGGTGACCAAGGCGGTCGCGGACGTCGCGGGCATCGGCGCGATCCGCGTCGAGCTCGACGTGATGAACGACGAGCAGCGCACCGAGCTGCGCCGGTCGCTGCGCGGCGATTCCGCGGAGCCGGTCATCCCGTTCGCGCAGCCCGGTTCGCTGACCCGGGTCTACGCGGTCGCGTCCGGCAAGGGCGGCGTCGGAAAGTCTTCGGTCACAGTCAATCTCGCGGCCGCCATGGCCGCACGCGGGCTCTCGGTCGGCGTGCTCGACGCCGACATCTACGGCCACTCGGTCCCCCGCATGCTCGGCACCGACGCCAAGCCGACGCAGGTCGAGCGGATGATCATGCCGCCGCAGTCGCACGACGTGAAGCTGATCTCCATCGCCCAGTTCACCCAGGGCAACACCCCGGTGGTCTGGCGCGGTCCGATGCTGCACCGCGCGCTGCAGCAGTTCCTCGCCGACGTGTTCTGGGGCGACCTCGACGTGCTCCTGCTGGACCTGCCGCCCGGCACCGGCGACGTGGCGATCTCCGTGGCGCAGCTCATCCCCAACGCGGAAATCCTGGTGGTGACCACCCCGCAGCAGGCCGCCGCCGAGGTGGCCGAGCGGGCCGGTGCGATCGCACTGCAGACCCGCCAGCGGATCGCGGGCGTGGTGGAGAACATGTCCTGGATGGAACTGCCGGACGGCACCCGAATGGAGGTGTTCGGTTCGGGCGGCGGTCAAGCGGTGGCCGACCGCCTGACCAAGGCGGTGGGCGCGAAGGTCCCGCTGCTCGGCCAGATCCCGCTCGAGCAGGCAGTCCGCGAGGGCGGCGACGAGGGCCTGCCGATCGTGCTCGGCGACCCCGATTCCCCGGCGGGGACCGCCCTCCGCGAGATCGCGGAGAAGTTGTCGGTCCGGTCCCGGGGCCTGGCCGGCATGTCGCTCGGGATCGACACCACTCGACACCTGTAACCCGCAGACACCGACAAATCGCCCGATTCACCCACGGAGATTCGTCCGCGATTGTTACCTTCGCAGGCGAATCACCCAATGACGCTGCGGGAGCGCGGCGTCCGACGACAGGGATCGGGAATGAAGAGTGCTCTCCTGCGCACGGCCATCGTCACCGCGGCGGCCGCGCCACTGCTCGTGCTCGCCCCGGCAATCGCCTCCGCCACGGCGATCGAGTCGACCGCCGACGTCATCGAGAACGACGTGACGGCGTCGGTGAAGAACGTTCCGCTCGGCACGCTGTGCGGGGCGACCCTGCTCGACCAGGCCACCGGCACGGTGGTCGACGACATCGCTCCCACCTCACCGGGCGACGACGGTTGGCAGGGCTACTCGTGGGGCGCGGTCGCCGACGGCGTCTACCAGGTCCGTCACCAGTGCACGGTCGACGGTGCCGTCGTCTTCGAGGTCACCTACCGGGACCTGGTCGCCCCGGCCGGGATCCGGCCGCTGTTCGGCTCCATCGGCGCCGTCGGCGAGCCCGGCCTGATCGAGAACCTCTTCGGGTCGTAGACCTCCGCACCCCCGGAATACCGTCGAGCCCCGCCGCGGAACTTCGCGGCGGGGCTCGATGCGTCCATGCGACCGAAGGTCAGGTGGCGTCGGCGTCGAACGGCGGACGCTCGCCGGACTCGAGCGGTTTGGGCTCGGGTCGGGTCGCCGCCAGGCCGGTGGCGCCGCTGCCGTTGCCGTTGATCGACTTGGTGACGTCCAGGTCCTTGAACAGCGAGTCGTCGCCGTCGAGCAGATGCTTGGTGATCACCGTGCGCGGCGTCATCCCCCGCAACTGTTGCAGGTCGGACAGCGGCTTGCGCAGGTCCTCGAACTCGGGACCCAACTCGTCCTTGAGTTGCGCGGTGGCGCCGCTCGCGTAGTCGCGCACCTGCCGCAGGGACTTGGTGACCCACGTGACGGCGCCGGGAAGCCGCTCGGGTCCGAGGATCACGAGCGCCGCGACGAGTAGGACCATGAACTCGCCCCAGCCAATATTGCCAAACACCTGACCAGACTACGTGCCCGCGGCCCGCCACGCTGCGACGACTGCGGAATTCGGGGCGACTTCACAGCCGATTCCCGGCATTCAGTCCGAAACCGGCGTCACCTGCACCTCGACCTCGCGGCCCGAACGGATCAACTGGACCGGCACCGACTGCCCGACCGACTGCTGGTGCACCGCGACGACCAACTCGTCGGCATTGGCGACGGTCCGGTCCCCGACCTTGACGATGACGTCGCCCTCGACGATGCCCGCCTGCTGCGCCGGCCCGCCTGCCTGCACGTTCGCCACCTGCGCACCCGTGGTCTGATCGTTGGTCACCGAGCGCGCGTTGACGCCGATCTCCGAATGGTGCATCGCGCCGGTACGGATCAGTTCCTGGGCGACCCGTGTGACGTCGTCGACGGGTATCGCGAATCCGAGGCCGACCGAACCGCCGCTCTCGCTGCGGATGGCCGAGTTGATACCGATGACACGGCCCTGGTCGTCGACCAGCGGTCCACCCGAGTTGCCGGGGTTGATGGCCGCGTCGGTCTGGACCGCGTCGATCACGGCGTCGGTGTCGGTGCCCTCGCCGCTGAGCCGCACCGGCCGATGCAGTGCGCTGACGATGCCGCTGGTGACGGTCTTGCTGAGTCCGAGGGGTGAGCCGACCGCGACCACGTCCTCGCCGACCTGCAGGTCGGCAGACTTGCCCAGTTGTGCGACCGTCAGGTTTCCGACGTCGACCTTGACCACCGCGAGGTCGGTCTTGGTGTCGCGGCCGACGATCCGGGCCGGCGCGTGGGTGCCGTCCGAGAAGACGGCCCGCAGCGTCGACTTGGCGGGATCGGTGGCGGCCAGGGAGACGACGTGGTTGTTGGTGACGATGTACCCGGCCCCGTCGATGACCACGCCGGATCCGGTTCCGGTCTGGTCGCCGAGCGCAACCTGGATCGAGACCACGGACGGCAGCACCGCCTGCGCCACCTTGGCGACCTGGCCCACCTCGCGGTCACCACCGCCGGACTGCGTCAGTTCGACCTTCTTACTGGTCAGCGCCCCGACGTTCTCGGCAGTGATCCGGCCGACGATGCCGCCGACCAGTCCGACCGCGAGCGCGGCGCCCACGAGCACGGCCACAGCGCGCGGGGCGATGCGCTGGCCGAACAGCACGTCGCGCACACCGAGTTTCGCGGCGGGGGGCAGTGCGGCGGCCGGCGGAGCCTGCACCGCCGCGGCGCCGAGCCGCACCGGTGCGGCTGGATCGCGCCACGGGTCTGCGACGGTTTCCGCCCCGGGTTCCTCGGCCGCGGCGGCATCCGGGTCGCGCCCGATGGTGTCGGTCTCGCCCTCGGGGCGGCCGAACGCCTCGGCCAGCACCGGGTCCGGCGGCCGGACGGACAGTGCCGGGTCAGGCTCCGACGGGCCGCGTCCCGCACCCGGTGCGAAGGGGTCGGCGACCCCCGCCGGGCGTGAGAAGGCCGCGGCCGACGCGGGATCGACGGTCGGGCGGTACAGCGGTCGCGGCGCCAGTCGCTCCGGTGCGGCGTCGTCGGGCGCGGTCGGCAGGGCGGAGTCCGAGTTCACGCGGCCGAGTACCGCTCGTAGTCGTCAGTCACGCGACCCAGTATCGCCGACGCGGGAACACCCGGGGCGCACCACGGCGCAACTAACGCCGTCGGCGCCACGTGGCGAAGGAGTAGGAGGTGACCATCGACGAGATCGACGCCCGGCGCCTGCCGAACTGCGCGTCGCGACCGGTCGTCTTGGCCGGGTCGTCGCCGTCGTCGCCGGACGACGTGCAGGTCGGGATCTGGCTGAGCAGACCCAGCAGTGAGGTGGGCATGCTGATCTCCGACGCCCGACGCAACGCCCCGCGGACGTGCTGCTGGGCGTCGACGGAGGCCGCACACTCGGGGCACAACGACAAGTGCTGCGCGGCGCGCAGGTACGCGTTCATCTGCAGCTCGCCGTCGACGTACGCTGCCACCGCCTCGCTGGCCAAGTGCTCGGTCGAGCTGAACTGGCGCGGTTTGCGGGCCTGCGTCATCCATCCCTCCTGCACTGTCACGCGACTGTCAACTTTCCGGTTCCCGACTGCCCGGCCTGCTGCGCCGCGGTCAGGTGCTCTCGCAGGGCCTGCCTGCCGCGGTGAATGCGGCTGCGGACCGTACCGAGCTTGACTCCCAGTGTGGCACCGATCTCTTCGTACGACAGACCTTCGACGTCACACAGTACGACCGCGGCGCGGAACTCCGGCGCGAGGGCGTCCAGCGCGGACTGCAGGTCCGGGTCGAGGCGGGCGTCGTGGTAGATCTGCTCGGGGTCGGGGCCCTCGGCGGGTACGCGCTCGTAGTCCTCGGGCAGCGCTTCCATCTTGATCCGGTTCCGGCGGCGCACCATGTCGAGGAACAAGTTGGTGGTGATCCGGTGCAGCCAGCCCTCGAAGGTTCCGGCCTGGTAGTTCGACAGCGAACGGAACACCCGGATGAAGGTGTCCTGGGTGAGGTCCTCGGCGTCCTGGGCGTTGCCCGACAGCCGGTAGGCCAGTCGGTAGACGCGGTCGCCGTGCTCGCGGACGAGTTCGTCCCAGGAGGGCATGGTCGACTGGTCGCCGCTCGCGTCGAAGGCGGCCGTGCCGCTCAACTCGGCCGACTCTGCGACCTCGGTGTTCGTGACTGACTGGGCGTTGACCATCGAGATTGGTGAAACCTCCTGCTCGGGACAGCTGGTGGCAAGTGCGCGGACTTGCGTGCGCGTGTCGGGTACAACTCCCGGGTTGTCCGGATTGTTCCCTGACCGCGGTCGCCCGCGCCTCCCTCCGGTGCAGTCTGCGGATCTCGTGATGGCACCACCCTGTCGCACGCGAATGTGCGCCGAGTGTGAGCAACCTGAACATCGCCTGAGAATGTCGGTCGCACGAGCGCCTGAGCGACCGCGACAGAGCGCGCCTGGAGGCGGGCGGACCGCGACGGCGATAACCTCGTGGTCGTGCAGACCAATGGCGACCAGATGCTGGCCCACACCGAGGACTCCGTCCTGGAGGACGAGGTCCTTGTTTCCGCACGTGAGCGGGCCGAAGACCTGGGCGCCGACCCGGTGCCGCCGTCCGTCGGCGCGCTGTTGAGCCTGTTCACCCAGATGCTCGACGCCAAGACGGTCGTCGAGATCGGCACCGGCGCGGGCGTGAGTGGCCTGTGGCTGCTCGACGGCATGCGCGGCGACGGCGTGCTCACCACCATCGACCACGAGCCCGAGCACCAGCGCGCGGCCAAGGATGCCTTCCGAGCGGGTGCGATCGCACCGGGCCGGACCCGCCTGATCAACGGCTGGGGGCTCGACGTGCTGCCGCGGCTCGCGGACAGCGCCTACGACCTGGTCTTCATCGACACCTCGCCCGACGATCACCCGCACTACGTCGAGCAGGGCGTACGACTGCTGCGCCCCGGCGGGGTGATCGTGCTGCACAACGCCCTCCTCGGTGGCCGGGTCGCCGATCCGGCGGCGCGTGACGCCACCACCCTCGCAGTCCGGGCCGCAGCCCGTGCGATCGCCGAGGACGAGCGCCTGACCAAAGTGCTGCTGCCGGTCGGCGACGGACTGCTCTGCGCCTCCCGCTGCCAGTAGCGGCTTCGCCGCCCGCGCACAGTCGCGGGATGCTTTGACGACTTCTTGACGGGCCGAACCCTTGCCAGCGAGCTGAACGCCTGTTTAATGTATTGAACATGCGTTCAGCCATGGCCGATCGACAGGGGCCCGACCGGGACCTGACCACCCGCGCCCGCATCCGCGACGCCGCAATCGACGTCTTCGGCGACCAGGGGTTCGGGGCCGGGGTGCGCGCCGTGGCCGCAGCCGCGGGCGTCTCGCCGGGACTGGTCAATCACCACTTCGGCTCCAAGGACGGCCTACGAGAGGAATGCGACGCCCACGTCCTCGAGATCATCCGGGTCGCGAAGTCCGAGTCACTGACCCGGCCGAGTGCGGCCGGACTGCTGCAGCAGCTCGCCGACGTCGAGGAGTACGCACCGCTGATCGCCTACGTCGTCCGTAGCTACCAAGCCGGCGGCGAGTTGGCCCGGTCCATGTTCGACCACATCGTCGCCACCACCGAGCAGTACCTCGCGGACGGCGTGACCGCGGGAACCCTTCGGCCCAGCCGGAATCCGGCGGCACGAGCCCGCTACCTAACGATGCAGTCCCTGGGCAGCACACTGCTCTTCCTCCAGATGCGCGGCGAGCAGGGCGGACCCGTCGACTGGGGGCGCGCGATCCGCGAGCTCACCGACGAGATCATGCTCCCCGCCCTCGAGCTCTACACCAAAGGACTGTTCACCGACTCCACCTTCCTGGACGCGGTGGTCGACCAGCACGCCGAAACCCTCAGCGACACAGCCCCCTAGGAGAATCGATGGCTGGAATCATCGACGTCCGCGACCTGCACAAGCATTTCGGGCACGTGCGCGCACTCGACGGCCTGGACCTCGAGGTCGGCGAGGGTGAGGTGCACGGCTTCCTCGGCCCGAACGGCGCCGGCAAGTCCACCACCATCCGGGTGCTGCTCGGCAGCCTGCGCTCGACGTCGGGCACCGCGACCGTCTTCGGCCGCGACCCGTGGCGCGACGCCGTCGACCTCCACCGGGGCATCGCGTACGTACCGGGCGATGTCACCCTCTGGCCGTCGTTGTCCGGCGGCGAGACCATCGACCTGCTGGCCCGGATGCGCGGGGGCATCGACGAGACGCGCCGAGCCGAACTGGTCGAGCGATTCGACCTGGACCCCCGCAAGAAGGCCCGCACCTACTCGAAGGGCAACCGACAGAAGGTCTCTCTGATCTCGGCGCTGTCGTCGAATGCCCGACTGCTACTGCTCGACGAACCGACGTCCGGACTGGACCCGTTGATGGAGCAGGTCTTTCGCGAGTGCGTCACCGAGGCGGCCGAACGGGGCGTCACCGTGCTGCTCTCGAGCCACATCCTGTCCGAGGTGGAGGCACTGTGCGAGCGGGTGACCATCATCCGCGCCGGCAAGACCGTCGAGAGCGGCACGCTCGCCTCCATGCGCCATCTGAGCCGAACGTCCATCACCGCCGAATTGCTCCGCGATCCCGGCGATCTCAGCCGCATCGCGGGTGTCGAGGACATCTCGCTCGACAACCACACGCTGCACTGTCAGGTCGACGGCGAACACCTCGGCGACCTCATCCGCGTCCTCGGCGACACCGGTGTCCGCAGCCTGGTCAGCACACCGCCGACGCTGGAAGAGTTGTTCCTCCGGCACTACCAGATCGACGGACCGGAGCCCTCCGGAGAGAAGGTCTCGGCATGAGCACCGCCACCGTCGCCGGTGGGTGGAATCCGGCCACGACGACCGCCACGCATGGCAACTCGAACTTCACCGGCACGTTCCGATTGCTTCGCCTGTACCTGCGTCGGGACCGGATCGTACTTCCGCTGTGGGTGCTCCTGCTCTCCCTGCCGCTGGCATCTGTGTACGTGGGCAGCATCGCGAGTCTCTACCCCTCCGAGGCGGATCGCGCCGCCTTCGCGGCCACCATCATGGGAAGCCCCGCCCAGCGGGCCATGTACGGCAACGTCTACAACGACAGCCTGGGCGCGGTCGGCATCTGGAAAGCCGGCATGTTCTACACCCTCATCGCAGTCGCGGTGATCCTCACCGTCATCCGGCACACCCGCGCGGAGGAGGAGTCGGGACGAGCGGAGCTGCTCGACGCCACCTCGATCGGCCGCCACGCGGGCCTGACCGCTGCCCTGACGATCGCCTTCGGCGGATCGGTTCTGACCGGACTGATCGGCGCCGCCGGACTGTTCACCACCGAGGTGCCGCGGTCCGGTTCGCTGGCCTTCGGACTCGCCCTCGCCGGATCCGGGCTCGTGTTCACCGCCGTCGCCGCAGTCGCCGCCCAACTCAGCGCCAGCGCGCGAGTGGCCCGAGGTATCGCGTTCGCCGTCCTCGGGGCCGCCTTCGCGCTCCGCGCCGTCGGCGACGCCGGCTCGGGCGCGGTGTCCTGGCTGTCGCCGCTCGGCTGGTCGCTGCAGGTGCGCCCGTACGCCGGCGACCGCTGGTGGGTGCTGCTGCTCCACCTCACCGCGACGATCGCACTCACCGCCGTGGCCTACGCCCTGCTGCGCCGGCGTGACGTGGGTGCGGGGTTGATCGCGGAGCGGCCCGGACCATCCGCCGCCGGGCCTTGGCTCGGGAGTCCGCTCGGCCTGGCCTGGCGACTGCAGCGCGGGGTACTGATCGCGTCGACGTTCGGAATCGGCCTGTACGCCCTGCTGATCGGCAGCGTCGTGCACGGGATCGGTGACGAGATCGGCGGCAGCCAGGCCGTGCTGGACATCGTCAACCGCATGGGCGGGTCGCAGGCGCTGGAGGACTCGTTCATCACCATCGCATTCACCATGCTCGCGGTCGGCGCTGCGGCGCTGACGATCTCGTCCACGCTCCGGCTGCACAACGAGGAGAGCGCCGGTCGCAGTGAACTGGTCCTCTCCGGCGCCGTCGGCCGGACACGGTGGGCCGCAAGCCATGTCGCGCTCGCGATCCTGGGACCGGCCGTGGCGATGTCGGTAGCGGGGCTCGTCGCCGGGATCACCTACGGGATCGCCGCGTCCGACGTCGGGGGCACGCTGCCCGGTGTGCTCGCGGCCGCGCTCGTGCAGTTGCCCGCGATCTGGATGCTCACCGCCGTCGCGGTCCTGCTGTTCGGGCTGGTGCCCCGATTCGCGCCGGTCGCGTGGGGGGTGCTCGTGGCCTTCATGGCACTGTTCCTGCTCGGATCGATCTCCGGAATGCCGCAGTGGGTGCTCGATCTCGAACCGTTCGCCCACACCCCTCGGGTCCCGGGCGCCGGATTCCAGGCCGCGCCCGTCGTGTGGCTGCTGGTGATCGACCTGGCCCTGCTGGCCATCGGGTTCGCAGCCTTCCGACGGCGAGACCTCCGCTAGATCCACAACCCCGAGGCTTCGCCCGAGAGCTACCACAACCCCGAGGCTTCGCCCGAGAGCCGCCACAACCCCGAGGCTTCGCCCGAGAGCCGCCACAACCCCGAGGCTTCGCCCGAGAGCCGCTAGATCCACACACCCTTGCCGATGGCGACGACGCCCCCGGAACTGACCGCGAATCGCTGGCGATCGCGCTCGAGGTCGACGCCGATGATCTCGCCCTCGCCGACCACCACGTTCTTGTCGAGGATGGCCCGCCGCACCACCGCGCCCTTCCCGATCCGGACGCCCGGCATGAGCACGCTGCCCTCGACGGTGGCGCCGTCGTCGACCATCACATTGGAGCTGAGCACCGAGTTGCGCACCGTCGCTGCCGAGAGGATGCAGCCCGCCCCGACCACCGACTCCTGCGCGAGCCCGCCCTGCACGAACTTCGCGGGCGCCAGATTCTCGGCCGCTCCACGGATCGGCCAGCGCCGGTTGTAGAGGTTGAACACCGGGTGCACGGACACCAGGTCCATGTGCGCCTCGTAGAAGGCGTCGAGAGTCCCGACGTCCCGCCAGTAGCCGCGGTCCCGGTCGGTCGCGCCGGGGACCACGTTGTCCTTGAAGTCGTACACCGAGGCCTCTCCGGCGGCGACCAGTGCGGGGATGATGTCGCCGCCCATGTCGTGATCGGAATCGGAGTTCTCGGAGTCCGCCCGAATTGCGTCCACGAGCACCTTGGTGGTGAACACGTAGTTGCCCATCGACGCGAACGTCACGTTCGGGTCGTCGGGGGTGCCGGGCGGATGCGCCGGCTTCTCCAGGAACTGGATGATCCGACCCGACTCGTCGCTGTCAATGCAGCCGAACGCGAAGGCCTCGCTGCGCGGCACCCGGATCCCCGCGACGGTGACGCCCGCACCGGAATCGATGTGGTGCTGGACCATCTGCTCGGGATCCATCCGGTACACGTGGTCCGCACCGAACACCACGATGTACTCGGGATCCTCGTCGTAGACGAGGTTGAGCGACTGGAAGATCGCGTCGGCGCTGCCGGTGTACCAGCGCGGGCCGAGCCGCTGCTGGGCCGGCACAGGGGTGATGTACTCCCCCGCGAACCCGGACAGCCGCCACGTCTGCGAGATGTGCCGGTCGAGGGAATGCGACTTGTACTGGGTCAGCACACAGATTCGGAGGTAGCCGGCATTGACCAGGTTGCTGAGCACGAAGTCGATCAGTCGGTAGGCGCCGCCGAAGGGGACGGCAGGCTTGGCCCGGTCCGCGGTCAGGGGGTACAGACGTTTCCCCTCGCCGCCGGCGAGCACGATTCCAAGCACATGCGGCTGGCTCCTCACCCTGCCAACCTATCGGCCGCGCCCTACCCCCGCCACCGAGACATGAACGAGCCCGACGGGCCCGAGGCGCCGTCCGCGCGCGAGCGGTGGCTCGAACCCCGTCGGGCGACTACCTTTATCGCGTGCGCGTGGCAATGATGACCAGGGAGTACCCGCCGGAGATCTACGGCGGCGCCGGCGTCCACGTCACCGAACTCGTCGCGCAGCTGACCAGGCTCTGCGAGGTCGACGTGCACTGCATGGGGGTGCCCCGCGAGGGCGCCCTCGTCCACCAACCCGACCCCGCCCTGGCCTCGACGAACCCGGCCCTCGCGACGTTGTCCGCCGAACTGAGGATGGCCGCCGCGGCCGGTGGTGTCGACGTGGTCCACTCGCACACCTGGTACACCGGCCTCGCCGGACATCTCGCCGGCGAACTGCACGGTGTCCCCCACGTGCTCACGGCGCACTCGCTCGAACCGCGTCGGCCGTGGAAGGCCGAACAACTCGGTGCGGGATACCGGATCTCGTCGTGGTCCGAGGCGAACGCCGTGCGCCACGCCGACGCGATCGTCGCGGTGAGCGCCGGCATGCGGGCCGACCTGCTCGACGCCTACCCGTTCGCCGATCCCGGCCGAGTGCACGTGGTACGCAACGGCATCGACACCGACGTCTGGTACCCGGCCGAGTTGCCGGGTACCGCGCTGACGGAACTCGGTGTCGACGTCGACGCCCCGATCGCGGTGTTCGTCGGCCGCATCACCCGGCAGAAGGGCGTCGCGCACCTGATCGCCGCCGCCCACGACTTCGACCCGGACGTGCAGCTGGTGCTGTGCGCGGGCGCCCCCGACACTCCCGAGATCGCCGCGGAGACCGAGCGGGCCGTCGCCGCGCTGTCCTCCGCGCGCGGCAACGTGTTCTGGGTCCGTGAGATGCTGCCCACCGCGCGCCTGCGCGAAATCCTCACCGCCGCAACCGCGTTCGTGTGCCCGTCGGTGTACGAGCCCCTGGGCATCGTCAACCTCGAAGCGATGGCGACCGAGACCGCGGTGGTGGCCTCCGACGTCGGCGGCATCCCCGAGGTCGTCGAGGACGGCGTCACCGGACGGCTCGTGCACTACAACTCCTACGAGCCGGCCGCCTTCGAACACGCACTGGCCACCGCAGTCAACGAGGTGTGCGCGGATCGCGCGGCGGCACGGGCAATGGGCAGGGCCGGACGCGTCCGCGCGATCGCCGAGTTCTCCTGGTCCCAGATCGCCCGACAGACGATGGACGTCTACGAGGCCGCCGTCGCCGGGTACAGGGGCCGGTAGCGCGAGATCGTGACGGAGGCAGTCACGGTGGAGGTCTCGGTCAGCTCGGCGATACGCGATGCCCTCGCCTGCTCTCCGAGGTGACGCGCGGACGGACCCATCGCGACCAGGCTGTCGACATCGCTGTGCGACAGGGACATCGGGTACTCGACACCGACGCGATCGATCCGCTCGAAATGCCCCGCCATCGCCGCCCCGAGTCGCGCCGTCTTGTTCTCGTCCACCCGCACCAGCCCGAGCAGGTCGACCAACTCTCGCAGGTGACGGTCGGTGGGTGTGAGGACGACGAGGGTGCCGTCCGGCCGCAGCACGCGGCGCAGTTCGGCCGCGTTCCTCGGCGCGAAGATCGACAGCACGTGGCTCGTCGCGTGCTCCCGCACCGGCAGCTGCGTCCAGATGTCCGCGACCACCGAGGCCGCGCGCGGATGACTGCGGGCGAGCCTGCGCGCCGCGGCCTTCGACACGTCGACGCCGATCCCCCGGGCGCCAGGCAGGGCATCGAGGACCGCGGCGAGGTAGTGGCCGGTGCCCGCGCCCACCTCGAGCACGGCGGACCGGTCTGGTGACTCGGCGACGCACGCGCGCGCGACCGCCTCCATCAGCGGATCGAAGTGGCCACCGTCGAGGAATCGCACTCGCGCCGCGATCATCTCGGCGCTGTCGCCGGTGATCTTCGACGCCCCGGACAGCAGACTCACGTAGCCCTGCTTCGCTACGTCGAAACTGTGCCCTTGCCCGCACAACAGGGTGCGGTCGGACACGTCGAGTTCGGCGCCGCAGTGCGGGCACGCGAGCAGGTCTACGACCTCGTCGAGCACAGTCGCCACACCTCCCCCGAACCAGTCCCACCGCGGTGTACCCACAACAAGACCCCGCCTGCCGTCACGGCGAGCGGGGCCCTGTGCACGTCGGTGAACTCACCGACCGCGAGGAAGCTAACTGGTAACGCCCTTCAGCTCTTCCCCCAGCGCGGCGGCTTCGTCCGGGGTCAGCTCGACCACGAGCCGACCACCGCCCTCGAGCGGAACCCGCATGACGATTCCCCGTCCTTCTTTGGTTGCTTCGAGGGGACCGTCCCCGGTCCGGGGCTTCATGGCCGCCATTGCCTGCTCCCTCCAGATCTGCGCCGCCGTGCTCTGCGCCTAGGCTTACCGTCAGTCCCGGCTGCTTGTACCGGGTCCACAGGTGTCATTCTTCCCTATCGCAACTAGTGCCGGGTACCTGAGTCACCCCAAGCGCCCGTTCGAGGCCCTCATCACCGTCTCGTCAGCGTTCGCGCACCCAGCAGTCCGCCAGGTGATCGTCGACCATTCCGGTCGCCTGCATCAGCGCATATGCCGTGGTGGGGCCCACGAACCGGAAGCCTCGACGCTTGAGTTCCCGTGCCATCGCGGTGGACTCGTCGGTAATCGCGGGCACCTCCTCGACGGTGCGGGCGCGCCGCACCCGGGCGGGCGGGGCGAACGACCAGAGCAGCGTGTCGAGATCGGTGTCCGCTAGCGCGAGCACCGCACGGGCGTTGGCGATCGACGCCTCGATCTTGGCCCGGTTCCGGATGATGGCCGGCTCGGCCATCATCCGCTCGACGTCCTCGGGACCGAAGGCCGCAACCGCCTCCACGTCGAAGCCGGCGAACGCCGCCCGGAAGGCCTCCCGCTTGCGGAGCACGGTGATCCACGACAGTCCCGACTGGAACGCCTCGAGGCACACCCGCTCGAACAGCTCGTCCCGGCCGTGCAGCGGAGTCCCCCACTCCTGGTCGTGGTAGTCGCGGTAGAGCGTGCTGCCGTCCGTGTCCACGGCCCAGGGGCAGCGGATCCTGCCGTCGTCGAGCGCGGCCGTCACTGCTCCTCCACCGGTCGGGGCTCGGCGGACTGCACCGCTCGCAACTGCGTCACCTCCGCGCGCAGGGCGTCGATCTCGGCACCGAGCCGATCCAGCGCCCAGTCCACCTCGCCGGCCTTGTACCCGCGCAGCGTCTGCTGGAACCGCAACCCCTGCACGTCGGCGCCGGTGACGTCGCGCGCGGGCAGGGCGGTCGCGGTGGTGCCGGGCGGCAGCGGCGCCATCTCCTCACCCCGCCCGAAGACCATGGACGCCACCAGGAACAGCAGCCCGCCGACGAGGGCCATGATCAGCAGGTAGAGCAGCACCGTGAACATGACCCGATCCTGTCACGAGCCACCGACGCCGCGGTCAGGGACGCAGCGTGTTCATCGGCGGCCGGTCGGCCAGCGACACCTCGGTGGTCATCGGCAGGAAAGAGTCGCCGTCCGCGCGGAACTGCGTCAACCCGGCGCCCGAGTCCTCGATCCCGCAGCGGCCGAGCATGGTGCCGATGATCTGCCTGCTCATCACGCCGAGCTCGACGAGCGGTCGGTTGCGATGCTTGCGGACACCCAGGTTCACCTGACCGATCGCGCTCAGACCGAGGCGGTCGTAGGTGTCGAGCAGCAGCCCGATCTCCACCCCGTAGCCGGGCGCGAACGGAACCGCCGACAGCAGCTCCCTGGTGCCCGCGTACTCGCCGCCGAGCGGCTGCAGCACCGACGTCAGTTCCGGCCGCATCGCCGCCAGAAGCGGCCGCGCGACGAGTTCGGTCACCCGGCCACCGCCGGTCGCGTCCTCGGTGCCACCGACCCGCAACGGTCGCCGGTAGTAGCCCTTCACCAGGTGGATGCCGTCCACGGTGAGCAGCGGCCCGAGCAGTTTCGGCACGAACGCCGGGTCCGGGTTGATCAGGTCGGAGTCCACGAACGCGATGAGGTCGCCGGTGCTCGCGGCGATCGAACGCCACAGCACCTCCCCCTTGCCCGGCACCGGGGTCAGCTCGGGGACGGCCTTCTCACGACTGATCACCGTCGCACCCGCCGCCCTGGCCCGCTCGGCAGTCTCGTCGGTCGACCCGGAGTCGAGCACGATCAGCTCGTCGACCAGCCCACCGAGCAGGGGGTGGATGGTGTCCACGACCGCGGAGACCGTCTTCTCCTCGTTCAGTGCGGGCAACACCACCGACACCGTGCGCCCGGCCTTGGCCGCGACCAGTTCGTCGACGGTCCAGTCCGGGTGGTCCCAGCTGTTCGCATCGGACCAACTGTTCGACTCGGACCGCACCCGCACACCACTCGCGTTGAGTGCACTCATGCCAACCCCCGTACCGTGCGGACCGGTGCCCTGGTCCCGACGATCGAGGCGACCATGTCGACCACTCGCCGGGTGGACGCGACCTCGTGGACGCGGAACACGCGGGCACCCTGAGCCGCCGCCAATGCTGTCGCTGCCAATGTGCCCTCCAACCGCTCGTCGAGTTCCACCCCTAGAGTCTCCCCGACAAAGTCCTTGTTGCTCAGCGCCATCAGCACTGGCCATCCGGTCTTGACGAGATCGTCCACTCGCCGCAACAACTCGAGACCGTGGAAGGTGTTCTTGCCGAAATCGTGGGTGGGATCGATCAGGATGGCATCCTCGGCCACCCCCAATGCGCGGGCCCGCTCGGCCGCGGCGACGACCTCGTCGACCACGTCACGGACGACGTCCGCGTAACGGACCCGGTGCGGCCGGGTCCGGGGCACTGCCCCGCCGGTGTGCGAGCAGACGTAGCCGGCCCCGAGTTCCGCGGCCACCGCGACCAGTTCCGGATCCGCGCCCGCCCAGGTGTCGTTGACCAGGTCCGCCCCGGCCGCGCAGGCGAGCCGTGCGACCTCCCCCCGCCAGGTGTCCACCGAGATCACCAGCTCCGGGTACCGCCCGCGGATCGCCTCGACGAACGGCACCACCCGGCGGATCTCCTCGGCGGAGTCGACCTCGTCGCCCGGTCCGGCCTTGACCCCGCCGACGTCGACCAGGTCGGCACCCTCGGACACCGCGCGGTCGACGGCCGCCATCGCGGCCTGGTCGGTGAAGGTCGCGCCGCGGTCGTAGAAGGAGTCCGGCGTGCGGTTGACGATGGCCATCACCAGCGCGCGGTCGGTCGCCACGGGTCGACCGCACAGGGTCGGCGAGGGCACCCGCGAGGCTGATCTGTCCGCGGGCTCCGCTCCGGTCGTCACGGTCATAGCCCTATCGTGGCATGCAGGCGTCGAGCGCAGCGCCGACGTCCGCGGTCACCACCAGCGCATCGAGCGCCCGCTGCTGCACGAAGCCGCCGTCGCGCAGTCCGTCGAGCCAGTGCAGCAGTCCGGTGTAGTGGCCGACCGGGTCGAGCAGCACCATCGGCTTGTCGTGCATGCCGAGGTATCCCGCGGTCCACGTCTCGAACAGTTCCTCGAGCGTGCCGATCCCGCCGGGCAGCGCGATGAAGGCGTCGGCCCGGTCCTCCATGATCTGCTTGCGCTGACGCATGGTGTCGGTGACGATCAGCTCGTCGGCATCGGTGTCCGCAACCTCCTTGTGCACCAACGCCTTCGGAATCACGCCGATGGTCCAGGCGCCGGCCTCACGCGCCGCGGTGGCCACCGCACCCATCATCGAGACGTTGCCGCCGCCGGAGACGAGTTGCATTCCGCGGATGCCGATCTCGGCGCCGACACGCGCCGCGAGCGCGAGGTAGGAGTCGTCGACCGGACCCGAGGCGCAGTACACGCAGACCGCGACCGGTCGCTCGGTCACCACTCCTCCTCGGTGCCCATCAGCGCCGCCGCGTCGACGCCGTGCTGGGACTCGACGACGATCCGCACGGCCTCGTCGACGCTGTCGGTGACGTGCAGCAACTCCACGTCGGCCTCCGAGATCTTGCCGCTCTCGACCAGCGTGGTCGTGATCCAGTCGAGCAGCCCCGACCAGTACTCCGTCCCGAACAGCACGATCGGGAACCGGGTGACCTTTCGGGTCTGCACCAGGGTGAGCGCCTCGAACAGCTCGTCGAGCGTGCCGAATCCGCCGGGTAGGCAGATGAATGCCTGGGAGTACTTGACGAACATCGTCTTGCGCGCGAAGAAGTAGCGGAAGTTGATCCCGAGGTCGACCCACTCGTTGAGGCCCTGCTCGAACGGCAACTCGATGCCGAGACCGATGGAGTAGCCACCCGATTCGCTGGCGCCGCGATTGGCGGCTTCCATCACGCCGGGGCCGCCGCCGGTGATCACGGCATAGCCGGCCTCGGCCAGGGCAGCACCGAGCGCGCGGCCGGAGGCGTACTCGGGATGGTCCTCCGCGGTGCGCGCGGAGCCGAACACGGTAACCGCACGGGGCACCTCCGCGAGCGCGCCGAAACCCTCGACGAACTCACTCTGGATGCGCAGCACCCGCCACGGATCGGTGTGCACCCAGTCGGTCGGGCCACGCTGGTCGAGCAACCGCTGGTCGGTGGTGCTGGTGTCCGCCTTGCGGTCGCGACGCAGCAGGATCGGGCCGCGATGTTTGACCGAGGCGCTGCCCCGCTTGGCGGTGCTGCGCTTCGCGGGCCGTCCGGGCGTCTTGTCGGGTGCCATGGCGGCAAGGCTAGCTGGTCGCCGGGGACACTTCGCCCACACCGCGACCTCGCCGTGCGGCAGTGTCGACCACCCGACCCGTCGGTGATGTTCATCACCTGATAAAGCCAATGGTTAGCAATTGCAAATGAATTTAGCCTTCACTAACTTGTCATCCGTGCGGCCGGGTGCCGCACTATTCTCGGCGGCCGAGGTCGTCGAACCGAAGACGTGTGAGGGGTTCCCATGACCAAGAAGAGCGTGTTCGACCGTCGGCGCATCGCCCGTGCCGCGGGCGTCGGCGCCGCAGCCGCCGTGGCGATCGGCCTGATGTCCACCGGCGCGGCCAACGCCGACACCTTCGTCCCGCTGCCCGATGGCCAGAAGTCGGCGCCGGGCGCCGTCGTCACCCGTACCGGCGAGAGCGCGCTCATCTCCCCGTCGCTGGCCGCAAACGGTGCGGGCCGCACCGCCTGGGTGTCGGGCACCGTCACCGCCGAGGTCACCGGCATCGCGAAGGAGACCGAGGCCGGACCGACCAACGGCGCGGCGAACGCCCCCGGCACCAACAACTCCTCGACCCACGGTGTCTCCCGCATCAACACCGGCTACATCATCGGCTGCCAGGTCGACATCACCGGCCTCGGCGGATCGCTCGGCGCGAGCATGGACCTGAACGGTCCGTCGCTGTCCGGATCGCTGTCGGTCCCGGTCTCCGCCGGCCAGGTCAAGTTCGTCAGCGTCACCGGCAAGGACATCAAGAAGAACGGCACGTACTCGGTCCAGTACCAGGACACCCAGCTCGAGATCCAGAACTGCGGCGGCTACGCCCAGGCCCGGTCCTACACCGTGGTGGAGATCGTCGGCGACAACTACTCCAAGACCACCCTCTACGGCCAGCCCTTCAGCATCGGCTGACGCGCCTCCGGCGCCCGTGCGCGCGATTCACCCCCACCGGGGTGAACGGCGCGCACAGTCCCACACCGATCCTGAAACCTGATCCCCTGAAAGGGAATTCATGAACGCCAGCAAGACCGGCCTCCGTCGCGGGCTGCAGATCGCCGCCTCCGGCGCGGCCGCCGCCGTCGCACTCGGCTTCCTCTCCGTCGGTGCCGCCAACGCCGACACCCTCGTCCCGCTGCCGGACGGCTCCATCACCAAGACCCTGGTCGATGGCACCGTCGTCACGATCACCCGCACCGGCGAATCCGCACTCGTCTCGCCGTCGATGGGCGCGACGCCGCTGCACCGCAACGTGTGGGTCTCGGGCAAGGTGGCTGCCGAGGTCACCGGACCGAACGCCAAGGGCGGCGCCATCACCGCCGGCTACGTGGTGGCGTGCCAACTGACCCTCGGCGGCAAGGCCGGCGCCGATTCGGGCATCGCAACGAACTGGGACGGCACTGACGCCAAGACCCCGGCGAGCGCCAAGTCCAGCGGCACCGTCTCCATCGGCCCCGGCCAGGCCAGAAGCGTCCGACTCCTCGATCTCGAGAAGGCCGACGCCTTCGGCGCCGAGTCGCATTCGGGCGCCAACTCGTTCAAGGGCAAGAGCGGATCGGTCACGTACGCCGACTCCACCATCGGCGTCGAGGGCTGCGCGGGCTACGCCCAGGCGCGCTCGTACGCGACCGTCTCGGTGAGCACCGACAACGTCACCAGCAGCACCACCCTGTGGGGTCAGCCCTTCAGCATCGGCTGAGTCCCGACAACAGGTTTCGGCCCCGCTCGGTCATCCGGGCGGGGCCGAAACCCGTTCAGGCGCTGAGGTAGCCGCGCAGGACGGCGGTCACGTCGGTGATCTGCGCGACGGGGACACGCTCGTCGCGCTTGTGCGCGAGGTTCGGATCGCCCGGACCGTAGTTGACTGCCGGGATACCCAGCGCGGAGAACCGGGACACGTCGGTCCAGCCGTACTTCGCCCGGAACTGCCCACCCGCGGCCTCGATCAGCGCCGCGGCGGCGGGCGCCGACAGTCCCGGTAGCGCACCGGCGGAACTGTCCGTGACCTCGAAACCCAGGCCCAGCCCGTCGACCACCCCACGCACGTGCTCGATCGCCTGCTCGACGCTGCGATCCGGCGCGAACCGGAAGTTGACGTCGACCTCGGCGGCGTCGGGCACCACATTGCCCGCCACTCCCCCGGAGATCCGGACCGCGGACAGGCCCTCTCGGTAGACGCAGCCGTCGATGTCCACCGAGCGAGCCTGGTAGTCGGACAGTCGCTGCAGCAGCGGAGCGAACTTGTGAATGGCGTTGTCCCCCAGCCAGGACCGCGCAGAGTGCGCGCGAACCCCGTTGGCGGTCAACCGGACCCGCAGCGTGCCCTGGCAGCCCGCCTCGATGAAGCCACCGGACGGCTCCCCGAGGACCGCGACGTCCGCCTGCAGCCAGTCCGGCAGTTCGCGTTCGATCCGACCGAGGCCGTTGTACTGCGCCGCGATCTCCTCGCAGTCGTAGAACACCAGCGTCAGGTCGTGTGCGAGGTCTTCGATCGTCGCAGCCAGGTGCAGGAACACCGCATCGCCCGACTTCATGTCGACGGTCCCACAGCCGTGCAGCACGTCCCCCTCAGCGGAGTCACGCTCGCGCCGGCTGGGCACGTTGTCGGCGATCGGGACGGTGTCGAGGTGCCCGGCCAGCATCACCCGACTCGGCAGGCCCCGGTTCGTGCGGGCCAGCACCGAGTTGCCGCTGCGGATGATCTCGAAGCCGGTGGTCTGCTCGCGCAGTGCCGCCTCCACGACGTCGGCGATCAGCGCCTCGTCCTGGGAGACGCTCGGGATGTCGACGAGCGCGGCAGTCAGGTCGATGGGGTCGGCGTGCAGGTCCAGTCGCGGCAGAGAGGTCACCCGGCCAGGGTAGGCGGCTCCGCCGCCCGTGAGTCCTTTTGGTCCTCTACGGGGCCAGAAGGACTCACGGGCGCGTAGCGCCTAGATCTCGTAGACCGAGCCGTCGAACCCGGCCCGGAAGAGTCGTCCCGCGGAGAACCCGGACGTCCCGGCTCCGTAGGTGAGCACGCTCGAGACCGGCAGCCCGCTCGCCAGCACGCAGAACTGGTTCGGTCCGTCCACCCGCAGGATCTGCCCGGAGATGTCGGTGGGCACGATCGGCCTGCCGTGCGCGTCGAGCACCAGACCGTCCGGCGCCGCGAACACGTCGCCGCCGCCGAACGTCACCAGCGACTCCGGCGCCCCCGGATTCGCGGTCGGGATGCGGCTGACCCCGGGGTTCGTGAACGTGCGCGAGACGTAGAGGTAGCGGTCGTCGGCACTGAGCGCGGCGCCGTTGGCGCTGGGCAGCACCGCCCAGTCGGGCTGGACCACGCCGTTCGGCAGCACCCGACCGACCAGGGACGCGAAGTCGTTGGTCGCGTACACGGTGCCGTCGCGGGCCACCGCGAGTCCGTTCGCCGCCGACAGGCCGACCGCGAAGGGATGCACAGCACCACTGGTGACGTCGACCTTGACGATCCCCGCCGATCGCGCCAGGTCCCCGACGACGACGCGGGCGTCGCCGTATCCGACCAGCAGCCCGCCGTCCGGCGCCCAGGCGAGTCCCCCGCTCATCGCGGCGGGCACGGTCGCAATCGGTACCGCAGTCGCACCGGGGTGATCCATGCGCAGGACCCGGCCACTGCTCAGATCAGTCAGGTAGAGCCGGCCGAGGCCGTCCACGATGGCGCCCTCGATCACCGCGCCGGGCGCGCGGCCGACCAGTACCGGAGCCTGACCTGCTCCGGGGCACACCGGTGCCGCCGCCGCGGTCGGTGATCCGAGGGCGACCGCGGCCGCGACGAACACCGCACCTGCCGCCGCGATCCGAGTCGAGCGTACGAACCTGATCCCACGCATGTCTCCACGTCCTTCCGGCACGCCTCCACCACCCCCGTCACAGCCTTCCACGAGTGCGCTCGCGTGAAGGTTCAATCGGGGCTGCCGGTAATCTGACTGTCCGTGAGCATTCAGGGAGCATCCGCAGTCGGTATCGCCAACGTGACCACGGCCGGGGTCGTCCTCGACACCTGGTACCCCGAGCCCGCGCTCGGCAACTTCGCCGACGCAGGCACCGTCGTCCTCGACGGCGCGGATGTCCCGGCCGAGCTGGCCGCCCTGACCGGTTCCGACGAGGCCCGCGGGGTCACGCAGGTCGCCGTCCGCACCACCATCGCCGACCTGGCCGCCGCGCCGATCGACGCCCACGACGCCTACCTGCGCCTGCACCTGATCTCGCACCGCCTCGTCCAGCCGCACGGCCTGAACCTCGACGGCGTCTTCGGCCTGCTCGCGAACGTCGTATGGACCAACTTCGGACCGTGCGCGGTCGAGGGCTTCGAACTGGTGCGCGCCCAGCTGCGTGCCCGCGGCCAGGTCACCGTCTACGGCGTCGACAAGTTCCCCCGGATGGTGGACTACGTGGTCCCGTCCGGCGTCCGGATCGGCGACGCGGACCGTGTCCGACTCGGCGCGCACCTGGCCGCCGGCACCACCGTCATGCACGAAGGCTTCGTCAACTTCAACGCAGGCACCCTCGGCAACTCGATGGTCGAGGGCCGCATCTCCGGCGGGGTCGTCGTCGACGACGGCTCGGACGTCGGCGGCGGCGCGTCGATCATGGGCACCCTCTCCGGTGGCGGCAAGGAGGTCATCTCGGTGGGCAAGCGCTGCCTGCTCGGCGCGAACTCCGGCCTGGGCATCTCCCTCGGCGACGACTGCGTCATCGAGGCCGGCCTGTACGTCACCGCAGGCACCAAGGTCACCGGCCCGGACGGCACCGTCGTCAAGGCGAAGGACCTCAGCGGCCAGTCCAACCTGCTCTTCCGCCGCAACTCGGTCACCGGTGGCGTCGAGGTGGTCGCGAAGGCGGGCACCGGCGTCGAGCTCAACGCTGCACTGCACGCGAACGACTGACCGATGTCCGACGCAGTGCCGAAGACCACCGCCAGCACCGACGGGGGCGACACGTCGCATCTCGGGCACGGGCTGAAAGTCCGTCATCTCACGATGATGGGCCTCGGCTCGGCGATCGGTGCGGGTCTGTTCCTCGGCACCGGCGTCGGCATCGCCAAGGCAGGGCCGGCCGTGCTGATCTCGTACATGATCGCCGGTCTGATCGTCATCTTCGTGATGCGGATGCTCGGCGAGATGGGCGCGGCGATCCCGGCGAGCGGATCGTTCAGCCACTACGCCCGGATCGGCATCGGCGAGTGGGCCGGATTCGTGATGGGGTGGCTGTATTGGTTCATGCTGATCATGGTCCTCGGCGCCGAGATCACCGGCGCCTCGGCGATCGTGCACGGCTGGCTGCCGGGCATGCCGCAGTGGGTGATCGCGCTGGTGTTCGTCACCTTCTTCGCCGTGGTGAACCTCGCCAAGGTCAGCAATTTCGGCGAGTTCGAATTCTGGTTCGCCGCACTGAAAGTCGCCGTGATCGTCGCGTTCCTGGTGATCGGTGTGCTGGTGGTGTTCGGACTGCTTCCGGACACCGACCCGGTCGGATTCACCAACCTGCTCGGTCAGGGCGGCTTCATGCCCAACGGCTTCGCGGGCATCTCGGCCGGACTGCTGGTGGTGGCGTTCGCCTTCGGCGGGATCGAAATCGTGACGATCGCGGCGGCCGAGTCGCACGATCCCGAGCATTCGATCGCCACTGCGGTGCGCAGCGTGGTGTGGCGGATCAGCGTCTTCTACATCGGCTCGATCGCGATCATGGTGCTTGTGCTGCCGTGGAATTCGGCGCAGCTGCAGAGCGGTCCCTTCGTCGCAGTGCTGAACCAGGCACACATCCCGTACGTCGCGGGACTGATGGAACTGGTCGTGGTGGTGGCGTTGCTGTCCGCGTTCAACGCGAACGTCTACGGCACCTCGCGGATGGCGTACTCGCTCGCGCGCCGCGGCGACGGTCCCGCGCTGCTGTCCAAGCTGTCCTCGACCGGGGTGCCGACCAACGCGGTGATCCTGTCGGTGTTCTTCGGCTTCGTATCCGTGCTGCTGAACTGGCTGCTGCCCGACTCACTGCTGTCGATCCTGCTCAACGCGGTCGGCGCGGCGCTGCTGGTGATCTGGATCTTCATCGTGGTCTCGCAAATTCGCTTGCGCCCGCAACTCGAGGCCCAGGGCAAACTGAGCGTGCGGATGTGGGGGTTCCCGTACCTGAGCTGGCTGACGCTGGCCGCGCTGGGCGCCCTGATCCTGCTGATGCTGACAGACACCGATGCGCGTAATCAGCTGATCTCGACGGCAGTGCTGTTCCTGGTGATCACCGGGCTGTCGTTGCTCAATGCTCGGCGGCGGCGCAGGGTGGCGAACTAGCGTCCGTCAGCACCCCAGGCCGGCAGGGCGTCAGCTAGGCGAGGGACGCGACCATCTCGTCGCCGGCACGGTCGGCCGGTTCGATACTCCGCCGCTTGACGAGAAGAATGATCGCCAGGATCGGGTAGGCCAGCAGCGGCGCGAAAGTACCCAGGTACGCCTGCTGGTCCAGCAGGATGGCGGCCCCGGTGAGCAGCGAGAAGTCGAAAAGTCCGTGCATGACCGAATTGAGCGCGTTGCTGCCCGAGACACGGCGCGTGAGGTAGAAGAAGTACCCCGCGAGGCTGACGATGACCGCCTGGGCGATCGCGCCGGCGCCGCCGCCTGTGAAGGCGTTCGACAGGTGCACAACTCCGAAGACGAGGCTGGACCACAGGGCGACCTGCCCTTCGCGGAGGCCGTGTTGGCGCAGCACCGTCACACCGATGCCGCGGAACATGCCCTCTTCGCCCCAGCCGACGAACTGGGTGGCGATGAGGAGGCAGAGGATGAACAGCCAGCCCTTCTCCGACAGTGCGCTGTAGTTGATGCCCAGCAGGATCGCGCCGAGGAGGATCGCCGGCACGACCCAAACCCATCTGCTGACCGGACGGTCGTCCTTCATCACCGGCCGCCACCACCCCAGCGCGGCGATGACACCGTAGGTGAAAAGCACGGAAAGCCCGAGCGGGATCAGCATGGTGAAGACCACCCCTCGGGTGGTCAGGATGTCGTCTTCATCGGCCCAACCGCCGATCAACATTCCACTGATCTTGATGATCGCGAGGTACGCGACGACGATCACGGCGAAAGCCAGGTAGGAGAGGCGGCGACCGGTGATTCCGAGCGGTGGCGCCTCGTGCTTCGGCGTATTCACTGCGCAAGATTAAGCAGACAATTGGCTCAATCGCGAGATTGAAACGCGGTGTCGCGGGCGTGAGTCGAAGCTTCCTCGTCGACCCGCAGCGAGTATCAGTGCGGCCGGCGTTCGAACACTCCTCGGCTTGACAACACACAGACATCTCAGTTTGCTCGGGCGCGAGTGGGGGTCCAACGACTGCTGATGCGGTCGTCACGTTCGCCATACCGCGGTGAACTCGTACCACGGTCCGCCAATGTGAGTTGACGAGAAGTCGTCGAAGCCCGCGGGCTTTCCGTTCGGTGAGTACGCCCATCCAATGCTGGTGCTGCTCGCAAAGTAGGGAGCATCGACGAAGTAGACGGCCCCATTGTCGTCCTTCGACGCATAAATGATGTCGAACGGACCGATCTCCAAATTCGCGCGAGTGCGTTCAGGGCTAGCTGTACTGCCCAGGCAGGTTGGTTGAGAGATTGCGACGACACGCTGTAGCTGGTCGTTGAACAGCGAAGGTCTCCTGTCGTGAAGTGGAGCTGCTTAGACACCCACTACACCGACAGGAGACCT
>NZ_VIGH01000010.1 GCF_006704125.1 Rhodococcus spelaei | reverse complement strand
AGCGCCGATGGTACTGCACTCGACAGGGTGTGGGAGAGTAGGACACCGCCGAACATAAATTGCGAATGCCTCGCACTACAGTCTCGTAAGAGGGTGTGGTGCGGGGCATTTCGCATTTCCAGGTCATTGCGATCGCGGGCAGCAGGTAGACGCCACAGGGCGGGTACGCGCCCCGGGCGAGCGCGCTGTTCCTCGGTGACGGCGGATCTGCCGGCAATGCGTGGCTGATCGGCGTCATCGCCGGCGCATTCGGCACCAATCTGATGGACCTCCCGACGCGTCCGCCCGCCGCTCGAGCCGGCTACGAGCAAGGCAGAGCCCCTCCGAGTGGCTCGCCGAATTCTGGCGCTGAGGCCACGAACCCAATCAGCAGGCGGCCTACGGGCAACCGCGGTGGCCCGCGCCACTGACCTGACCCGACTCGCGGGTTATAGTTGCGTAATGCAACACGATAGGAGCGGGGCTGTTGCGCAGGTACACGAGGAGATCGTGAACCTGCTCCGCGAGCTCATGACGGGCGAGCGCCCAGCCGACGGACTGCCCACCTTTGCCCAGCACTCGGTGCTGTCGTACATCTCGCGCAACCCTGGCTGCCGTGCCACGGACATCTCCGACGCGTTCGGGGTACATCGTTCGACGGTGTCGCGGCAACTCCGTCAATGCGTCGACTCTGGTTGGGTCCATGCCGAAGCCGGCCCGGTCCGTCAGGGTCACCCGCTCACGCTCACCGTTCGTGGCGGCGACGTTCTCGACGACGCGGACCGGGATCGGCGCGCCGAGGTGGACGCCCGTGTCCGGGACTGGCAGACCGGCGACGTCGCGGAGTTCGCGAATCTGCTCCACCACTTCCGTTCGACGTCCACCCCTGTCCGCACGAACACCGAGACCACCGGAGATGACCACAGTGCGTGAATACACGACCAACGCCGCCTTCACCATCGCCGCCGACGACGCCATCGTCCGGTCGGTCTACCGGCACGCTCGGGCGACGCCGGATCTGGTGCTGTTCTCCCGCCCCGACGGGGACGGCTGGAGCGACGTGACCGCGACCGACTTCGCCGAGTTGGTCACCGGTGTCGCCAAAGGCCTGATCCGGCGCGGCGTGCAGCAGGGGGACCGAGTGGTCCTGCTGTCAGCCACTCGCTTCGAGTGGACTCTCTTCGACTTCGCCATCTGGGCGGCGGGCGCGGTGTCGGTTCCGATCTACGACTCGTCCTCGCCCGAACAGATCCGCTGGATCGTCGAGGATTCCGGAGCCGTGCTGGCGATCGTCGAATCTGACAGGCACACAGGGGCGTTCGCAAGTCTCGGTGTCGATGCACTGTCGATCGAGGTCGACGCGGTCGAGGCGTTGCTCGCTGCAGGCCGCGATCTCGGCGACGATGTGGTCCGAGATCGGGTGGCGCAGATCCGGGCCGACGACCTCGCGTCGCTGGTGTACACCTCCGGTACCACCGGCCGCCCGAAGGGCTGTCGGCTCACGCACCGGAACTTCGTGTCCGAGGTCCGCGGCATCCTGACCGCCAGCATCGGAACGGTCGCCAAGCCGGGCAATCGCATGCTGACGTTCCTGCCGCTCGCCCACGTCCTGGCCCGCGCGGTGTCACTCGCGATGTTCGAGGCCGGCGGCACGCAGGCACACTGGTCGAACTTCGGCACCATCGTCGGGCAGTTCGAGCGGTTCAAGCCGCACACCATCCTCGGTGTACCTCGGGTGTTCGAGAAGGTCCGCGATTCCGCCGCGCAGTCCGCGGCCCAGGGCGGCGCCGTGTCGAAGGCGGTGTTCGACTTCGCCGAGAAGACCGCCGTCCGCTACAGCGAGGCGCTCGACGAGGGCAAGCCGTCACCGCTGCTGCGGCTGCAGCACTGGGTGGCAGACCGGCTCGTGTACTCGAAGCTGCGGACGGCACTCGGTGGTGAATGCTGGTGGGCCATCTCCGGTGGCGGAGCCCTGATGCCGCGACTGGGTCACTTCTTCCGCGGCGTCGGGGTGCCGATCTACGAGGGCTACGGACTGACCGAGTCCACCGCGGCGCACTGCGTGAACGTGCCGGGTGCGCAACGGATCGGCAGCGTCGGGCAGCCGATGGGCGGCAACAGCATCCGGATCGCAGAGGACGGAGAGATCGAGCTTTCCGGTGGCGTGATGTTCGGTGGCTACTGGCACAACGAGCAGGCCACCGCCGAGGCGTTCGACGGTGCGTGGTTCCGCACCGGCGATCTCGGCGCCCTCGACGAGGACGGCTTCCTGACCATCACCGGACGCAAGAAGGACCTGCTCATCACTGCCGGTGGGAAGAACGTCTCGCCGGGGCCGCTCGAGGACCGGATGCGCTCGCACCCGCTGGTGTCACAGGCCGTGGTGGTCGGCGACGGTCGTCCGTTCATCGGTGCGCTGCTGACCGTGGACCCTGAGATGCTGGCGCACTGGAGTGTCGAGAACGGCAAGGGCGACGGGGCGACGATCTCCGCTCTCCGCGACGACCCTGAACTGCGGGCAGCGCTGCAGGTGGTGGTCGACGACGCGAACACCACCGTCTCGCACGCCGAGGGCGTCAAGAGGTTCGCGATCCTCGGCCGAGACCTCACGGAGGACGACGGAGAACTCACAGCCACCCTCAAGATCAAGCGGAACGTGGTCGCGGAACGGTTCGCCGACGAGATCGAGGCCTTGTACCACTGAACACTGCGATGTGCCGGGAAATGAGTGCGACGACCTGCACGTGGCGACCTGCACGTAGTGTGGACCACAGAGCCGAGTCGTGTCTGCGTCACCCGTCGCCCACTGCTCTCCCATTTGTACGGGTCGAGCGCAACGGACGGTCACGCACATCATGGACAACACCGCCAGCCTGGGCATTCAGGCATTCATCACCGAGGTCGCCCAGCGGGGTGGTCGCGCAGTCCGGTTGACCCATTCCCGACGGAACCCGGTCCAGGTGCGCGGCATCGACGGCTCCCTTCATGTGGTGCGGGTGCGGACCAAACTCGAGGGAGACTGGCGGGCGCGACGACAGGACGGGGCCCTCGAGACCGACGACACCGGGTCGCAGTTCTGGGTCTTCGTCGACCTCGCCGGCAGCCGGCCCGAGTTCTTCGTCCTCCCGTCCGAGGAGGTGGCGGCGGATATCCAGAGCGAGGTCGATTTGTGGGTGCGTGAGGCGCCGGGTCGCACCCGGACCGGCGCGCACACCATCGCGGTCGAGCGGGTCGCGCACGGACGCCTGCGGTGGGATCTGCTCGGGCTGTCGGCGACCAGGGACCCGAGCCGCACCCCGGAGCTGGGTGCAGGCGAAGAGGCTGTGGTGCGCAGGCGGCCGGTTCCGGTGAAGCAGGTGGTCGGCGAGGTGGACGACGTGCGTCTTCGCGTCGTCGCGGACTTCGAGGGCTATCGCCTCGTCGGCCGGTACGACGAGGCGACGCATCGGCTCGAGGTCACTCGCGGGCCGATGGAGGGTCGGCGTTTCGACGACCCGACAGCGGCCGCGGTCGCGGTGGCCAGCCACATCAGCGGCGATATCGAGGTGGCGGACGGCTGGAAGTTCTGGCGCGTCGACTGCGCAGAGCGGACGCCGCTCGGCGAACGGGTCGGTACGAGCTGACCCGTTGACGGTCGAGGTGTGGCGGGCTACCAGAGCCGGAAGGCGTTGTCCGAGACAGTGAATCCGTGTCCGGCGTTCTCGCACGTGACGCCGGAGTGCTCGTCGATCGTGCAGGTGAATCCCTGGACGCGGAGTGCCGAGCGGTACGGCAGAACCCTTGCGGCGCCGTCGAACCGGTGAAATGCGGGATCCCCTGAGGAGAAGAACTCGCCGGGCCTGCCGCCGGTCACCCTGATCGAGTTCGGTGCCACCGCACCGGGCGCTCCGGAACCGGGTACGCGCGGCGCATTGGGTGGGAAGGCGCCGTGGCAGCCCGCGACCGGCTGCGGCGCGGTGACGATCGCGCACTCGAATTTCGAGCTGGGACTGGTGAAGTAGTACGACCCGTTCTGGGTGCCAGCGTACTCCGCGACCTGGGCGGCCGGACCCGCCGTCGTGGTCGCCGGCGTCGTGGTCCGGGTGGGTTGTGCGGTCCGGGTGGTGCTGGAAGCGATCGGTTCAGCGGTGGGGGAGGCGTTGCCGCCCACCGTGTTCGCGCACGCACCGAGCAGCGTCGCGGCGCCGAGCACGGTCAGCAGCCGACAGATTCGAGACAGACCCATACCCGTGATCGTAGGGAACCAGCCCTTCCCGCCGAACGTGCACCTGCCGACGCCGCCGACTGTGCACCTGCCGACGCCGCCGAACGTGCACCTGCCGACGCTGCCACTCGGGCGATGCCCCGGCAGGTGCACAGTCGGCGGAGGCGGGCTAACCGAACTCGGCTTGGAACGCGGCGGCCAGGTCGGGCAGTGCCGCCACGGCGACGTCCGGGTCGGCGTCGAGCGCCTGCAGTGCGACCACCATGTCGGTGACGCCGAGCTCGACCTGTGCGGCCGCGTTCGAGACGGTCGCGAGCAGGTCGACGGAGCCGTCGGCGGCTCGCTCGACCGTGAGCCGGCCGCGCACCTGGAGGCTGTCCGTGTCCCGACCTGCCTCGTCGAAGGCGTTGCGCAGGACGGCGATTCCGTCGGAGAGGTCGTCATTGGTTGTGCCCATGATCGGGATCCAGCCGTCACCCCACGTGGCAAGTCGGTGAACGACCGGCTTGGACAGCGTGCCGGACACCCAGATCGGGATGCTCCGACCTGTGCTGGGCCGGGGCCGGCAGTACACGTCGTCGAATGCGATACCGGGCCGGTCCACCGACGCGGGGGCGCCGTCCCAGAGGGCCCGGCACACCGCGAGGGCACCGTCGAGGAGCGGCCCGCGTCGGGCGAAGTCCAGCCCGGCCGCCTCGTATTCTTTTGCCTGCCAGCCTGTCCCGACTCCGAGATCGAGTCGCCCGCCCGACAGCAGGTCGAGGGTGGCGGCCGTCTTCGCGAGCATCGCGCCGCCGCGCAGGGCCGCGATGACGATGCCGGTCCCGAGTCGGATCCGCCGCGTCTGCCCCCGCGACCAGCGCCAGCACCGTCATCGGCTCCAGCCACGGCGAGTCGGGATCGGTCGGGAACGGTCCCCACGAGTACGCGCTTGTGTCCGGGCCCATCACGACGTGATCGGTCACCAGCAGTCGGTCGACGCCGGCCTCGTCGGCGGCTGGCACACCGACAGCAGATGCTCGAAATCGTCTGTCGCGAGCAGGCTCCCGAAGTTGGGGACGTTGAGGCTCAGGGTCGGCAAGGTCGTGCTCCTCAGGGGTTGCGGGGGCGGTTGGTCCAGCTGCCGCTTGCGCGCGGTACCCAGCCCCCGGCGCAGTGCGTCCCGCCGTCGACGTGGACGGTGCCGCCGGTGACGAAGCGCGACAGGTCGGAGGCGAGGAACAGGGCGGCGCCCGCGACGTCGTCGGGGGTGCCCGGACCGCCGAGTGGCGACCAGGTCGGCCACAGGGCGACATCCTGCTCGGGTACCAAGTCCGCGTACGGCACCTGCGGCGTCTCGATCAGGTCCGGGGCGACCGCGTTCACGCGAATGCCCGCCGGTCCGACCTCGGCCGACAGCGATCGGGTGAACTGCATCAGCGCCGCCTTGTACGCGGAGTACACCGTGTGTCCGGGGATCGAGCGATGGGCCTCGACGGTGGTGAGGTTGACGATCGAACCGCCGCCCCGCTCCGCCATTCCGGGCAGCAGCGCGTGCGTCAGCCGCAGGACGTGGCCGAGGTTGACTTCGTGCAGCGCCGACCACTGCTGCGCGGTGTCCGATGCGAACGGCTGCGGCGCCCGTAGGAAATGCCCGACGTTGTTGACGAGTACGTCCGGTCGGTGCTCGAGCACCGCGGGGTGCACTGTCGGCGCGCACACGTCGGATTCGACCGCCTCGATGGAGCCGCCGGCGCCGGGGTCGAACTCGAATTCCGGGGCAGGCGTGACGTCGACGACGAGCACCTGCGCGCCGTGGGCGGCGAAACAGCGCGCGATTGCGGCACCGATCCCGGCTGCGCCGCCGGTGACGACGGCGCGGCGGCCGAGCAACATCGGTCCTGGAGTGGTGGCCACGGTCATACCCGCCATTTCACCGCAGCAGAACCGCTGTGCTCTCCGTTCGTCTCGGCCAACGGGAGGTCGGGCGTTTTGCGCCCCGGAGCGCGGGAGCAGTCCTTGGTACCGTGGCGACAGGACGTGTGCCCAGCTGGTCAGGAGGCTTCCGTGCAGAGCGAGCTGGATGTGACCGCGAACCCACCGGAGACGCTGCGGGTCGACACCCCGGACGGCGCCGTCCGGGGATACGCCGCGGGCAACGTGTTCGTCTGGAAGGGAATCCCGTACGCCACCGCGGGCCCGGAGCGCCGGTTCCGCGCCCCGGTGCCCCCGACACCGTGGGACGACGAACGCGACTGCCGCGAGTACGGGCCGATCGCACCGCAGGCCAAGGCGATGCAGGTCCCGATGGATCCGGGGATGGTGGTCGACGAGGACTGCCTGTCGGCGAACGTGTGGGGGCCGCGGCCGAACGGCGAGCCGCGACCGGTGATGGTGTGGATTCACGGCGGCGCCTACTGCGTCGGCTCGTCCTCGCAGACGGTGTACGACGGCAGGCGGCTGGCCGAACTCGGTGACCTCGTGGTGGTCACCGTCAACTACCGGCTCGGGGTCCTCGGCTTTCTCGACCTCTCGTCCTGCGGCGACGGGTTCGAGGCGAATGTCGGTCTGCGGGACCTGATCGCGGCGCTCGAGTGGGTGCGGCGCAGCATTGCCGCGTTCGGTGGCGACCCGGGCAATGTCACCGTGTTCGGGGAGTCCTCCGGGGCCGGCTCGATCACCACGCTGATGACGTCGCCGCGGGCCGAGGGACTCTTCCACCGCGCGATCGCGCAGAGTGCTCCCGCCACTTCCGTGTACGGCGCCGAACGCGCGGCCGCGGTCGCGGCCCGCTACCTCGAGCTGGTCGGGGTCGGCGCCGGCGAGGCGGACCGGTTGCTGGAGTTGCCGATCGAGAAGCTGACGACCGCGGGCGACGAGTTGCTCGACGAGGTGATCACGACGGTCCCCGGCACGCTGGCGATGGCCCCGGTCGTCGACGGGGACCTGGTGCCGCGGTACCCGGTGGCGGCGTTCCAGAAGGGGTACGCGCACCGTATTCCGCTGATCATCGGGACGAACCGGGACGAGGCGTCGATCTTCCGGTTGACCCGCTCTCCGATCCTGCCCGTCACCGCGGACACCGTGAACCAGATGTTCACCGCGATCGCCTCGGACCACCCGAACCTGCCCGCGTCGCGCGTAGCGGAGATCATCTCGGCCTACCCAGACTGGTCGAAATCGACTGGTGCGATGGCGGTCTCGCGCGACGCGGCGTTCCGGATGCCGTGCCTGTGGATCGCGGACGCGCACAGCCGACACTCGCCGACCTGGGTGTACCGCTTCGATCACGCGACGCCGATGCTCAAGGCGGCTCGTGTCGGTGCCAGCCATGCCACCGAATTGCCCTACGTGTTCGGCAATTTCGGAACGCTGAACGTGGACCCGACGTTCTGGCTGGGCGGCCGCAAGACCGCACTGGAGGTCTCGGGTCGAGTGCAGCGGCGTTGGCTCGCGTTCGCCCGATACGGGGTGCCTGCGGCCCTGGACGCGTCCAAGCACTGGGCCCCCTACCTCGAGGACACGCGGTCGACACTGCTCATCGACAAGGCGGACACGCTCGCCGCCGACCCCGACCGGGACCTGCGGGCGGCCTGGGGCGACAAGGTCATGGGCTTCAGCTGACCCGCAGTGAGGGCACATTCGGTGCCCGAGTCGGCAGTTTTCGCGCATTCGTATCGCAGAGTGTGAGGAAACTCCGGTCCTCTGTAGCGTCTACGGCATGAGCAAGCTGGACGAGGTCGGCGAACGGGAATCGTGGCGCTGCTGGTTGTGCGACGAGCCGGTCGACCCGGACATGTCGGTCAACGACCCGCGTGGCCCGAGCATCGACAGCATCTTCGCCGCGAAGAAGGGCAAGGGCGGGGGACCGGAGCGGCTCGCGCACAGGGCCTGCAACACCAAGAAGGGTGCGATCAAGCCGGTGGTGCCGTGGTCGGACGCGCTGTTCGTGATCGACCCCGCGCCGATCATCGGCGTGGTCGAGCAGCTGACCCGCAAGCCCGGCCGGGTCGCGGTCGCGCGGTGCCCGTCGAAGTCCGACGCCGAGGAGGCGTCGGCCTGGCTGCTGGACCGGTTGTCGCGGCTGGCGCCCGAACTGAGCCTGGACACCAAGATCGAGCCGGGCGGCGGCGGCTTCCTGCTGGTCCTGGTGCGCTGACGCGCAGTGGTGCGGATGTGGGGTGCGGGCACGCCGTGTCCGCACCACTGCGGCGAAGCCGCATTACCGGTCGAGTTCCCGCAGCGCCGGCAGCGCGAAGCAGACCGCGCCGATCACGCACACCGGAATCGCCAGCACGAAGAAGGTGGTCTCGATGCCGACGGCGTCGATCAGCGGCCCCGTCAGCAGGTAGCCGAGCGGCCCGGCGGCGTACGCGGTGGACGTCATCACCCCGACCACCCGGCCGCGCATGTGCTCGGGGCTGCGGGTCTGCATGGCGTAGTTCGCGATCGGCCCGACCGGACCGAACACCAACCCGACCATCAACGCGAGGGTCAGCGTTACCCACAGCGGCGGGAGGAACGCCATCCCGACCATGCAGGCGCCGAGCGCGGACACGGCCAGCAGCATCAGCGTCCGGCGGCGCACACGGGAGGCGAGCGCGCCGTAGGCCAGGGCCCCGATCACCCCGCCGACGGCCATCGCCATCAGCACCCACCCGAGCTGCGCCGGCTGGCCGAGTTCGGTGAAGTAGGTCGGGAACAGGACGCTCTCGACCGGCATGTACAACGCCACGACCGCCATGTCGACGAGCGCGAGGGTGCGCAGTAACCGGTTGTGCCACACGAACTTCAGGCCCTCGAGGGTGCCGGTCCACATCGACTCCGGCCGGGTTTCGCGGTCGGGCAGGCCCGCGCCCTCCAGTCGCAGGAAGGCGATCGTGGCGATTGACAGCAGGAAGCATGCCGAGGTCACCCACAGGGTGTTCACCGCACCGATCATCGCGATCAGGACGCCACCGACGCCGGGGCCGATCAGGTACGCGACGTTGTAGTTCGCCTCGTACAGGCTGTTCGATCGGTCCAGTGTCCAGCCGGCGTCCTTCGCGGCGGCGGGCAGCATCGATTCGCGGGCAGCGATGCCGGCCGGGTCGAAGGCCGCCCCGAGCGCCGCCAGAGCCGCGAGCAGCGGCACCGACAGTCCCACAGTCGCGGCCATCACCGGGATCAGCGCGACCGAGATCCCGGACAGGGCGTCCGAGACCAGGGAGGTGCGACGACGGCCGAACCGGTCGACCACGGTGCCGGAGAACAGGCTCGACAGCAGCAGCGGCAGGGTGGCGGCGCCTGCCACGATCGCGGCGTCGGTGGCCCGCCCGGTCTGCTGCAACACCAGCCACGGCAGCGCGACGACCGTGATGCCGTTACCGGTCGCCGAGAGCAGCGTGGCCAGGTTGATCAGGACAAGCGGGCCACGGCGGCGGGTCGGGGTTACCGTCGGCGCGGTCACGGATCGGTCCTTCGCGTCCGGGGAATGCGTTGGAATCGACGCTAACAGTGCCGTTCGGTCGCGCGCGAGTGATTTTCTCCGCGGCGACGAGTTCCGGGCCGCGAAGTGGTCAACACTGAGAAGGGACGTTCCCGTCGTACCGAAGGAGTCCACCGTGCTTGATCTCGAACCGGCCGCGCGTCAGATGATCCGACTGCTCGACGGCATCACCGACGACCAACTGTCGGCACCGACACCCTGCGAGGCGACAACTCTCGGCGCCCTCGTCGACCACGTCGCCGGGTTCTCGGCGGGCTTCACCGCCGCGGCGAACAAGAATCTGGGACCCGGCACCGCCGGCCCGCCCTCCGCGGACGGAAGCCGGCTACCGGCCGACTGGCGGCAGTCGATTCCGGTCCGCGTCGCCGCCCTCGCGGAGGCCTGGCGCGAGCCGGGCGCGTGGACCGGAATGACGCAGGTCGGGGGTGTCGACCTGCCCGGCGAGGCCGCAGGCGCATTCGCGCTCGACGAGTTGGTGATCCACGGATGGGACATCGCCCGCGCGAGCGGGCAGCCCTTCGACTGCGACGGCCCGGCCATCGTCGCGTGCGCCGACGTGGTGGCATCCACACCCGACGCCGTCCGGGACGCGGGTGGCTTGTTCGGGGCCGTCGTGGCAGTGCCCGACGGCGCGTCGCCGCTCGACCGGCTGGTAGGGCTCACCGGTCGCGATCCGGGGTGGACGCCCTCGAGTGCTCGGCCCTAGGCCAACGCGTCGAGCGCCTCGGACAGGGCGGTCATCGCGGCGAGTGCGCGCGTGAGTTCGCCGTGCCCCATCTGCTGCGCCAGACGGCGGGCGAAAACGGCGTGCCGGGGATTGATCTCGGCGATGGCGGCGCGTCCGGCTTCGGTGGGGGCGACCAACTTGGCGCGACGGTGGGCCGGGTTGTCGCGGTACTCGGCCAGGCCACGTGCGACGAGCAGGTCGGCGATCCGTTGCACGCTCTGCCGCGTGATGCCCATGTCGCGGGCGATCCCGGCGACCGGCAGCGGGTCGCGCCGTACCGCGCCGAGCACCTGCCACCATGCGGCCGTGATGCCCGCGGGACGGGCGAGTTGCTCGGCGACGTCGAGGAACTGGCCGTTGAGCTTGAACGCGGTCAGCGCGGCGCCGCTGAGCAGGTGTCGCGCGTCGGCATCGGTGTCCGTCACTGCGCCGTCAACTCGTGGAAGCCGGCCGGATCCCGGTCGCGGTAGAGCTTGAACCACGATTCGAGCACGCGCGGCTCGAACACCTCGAGTCGCGCGAGGATCGCGTGGGCGAACTCGACCGGGGCGAGTCCGCTCGCGGTGATCAGGCCGTCGTCGTCGACGGCGGGCATGTCTCGGTAGAGCGCTGCGCCCGCATAGCCGGTTCCGGCCAGGAACTCGACGGCGTTGCTGGTGTGCTCCCGGTCGTCGAGCAGGCCGGCCAGGGCCAGCCCGCCGGTCGCACCACAGATGGCCGCGACCGGAACGCCGGCGGCGAGGAACTCGCGGGCCTTCGCCGACCACACCTCGAACTCCGCGGTACTCCAGATCTCGTTGCCGGGCAGGATGAGCATCGCGCTCTGGTCCGGATGTAGGTCGGTGATGGCGAGGTCGGGCAGCATCCGCACGCCGCCCATGGTCGTGATCGGTTCGGTGCTCGCCCCGACCGTCGCGGTGGCGAAACGGCCGGGGGTCTTGTGCCACTGCGGGTTGTTGATGTGGGCGATGGCGTAGCCGACCTCCCAGTCGGCGAGGGTGTCGTACGCGGCGAGGTGCACGGTTTCAGTCATGGACAGCACGCTGTCATGTTGACAGTGCGCTGTCAATGGCGATCGGGCCCGCGCCTACCCTGGATCCATGCCCGAGCGCAACGCGTCAGGACCGACCGGAGCGAGTGGTGCCCGCACCCGATGGGTGCGGTTACGTCGCGAATGGCATTCCCGGCTCGACCCGAGTGAACAGTCGGCGGTGATCTCGTGGGGCGCGTTCACTGCGACCTTCGTCTCGGTCCGCGCGCTGACGCACTGGATCCGCGCCGGGCACGGGCCGACGAGTGGTGGTATCAGCTTGGGTGGACGCCACTTTCACCACTACAACATCGGGATCGCGCTACTGACGGCCGTCGGGGCGGTCGCGATCAGGGGTTCGGAGAAGGACCGTCGACATCCGGCGGTCGCGCTCGCGTACGGGTCGGGTGGGGCGCTGATCGTCGACGAACTCGCGCTGCTGCTGGACCTCGAGGACGTGTACTGGGCGAAGCAGGGCCGCACCAGCGTGGACGCGGCGGTCGGCGTCATCGCGGCCGGCGCAACCTTCTTCGCGGGTCTGCCGTTCTGGCCGGCGGCGCAGAAGGTGCTCGGTCCGCTCGACTGACGTGGCGAATCATGCTGAGCGGCTTAGACGCCCGACTGGGGTCAAACGCGTACACATCGCCGTTTCCGTTGTGGCACAACTATTCCGGTCTGAAATGGCCTGGTGGCCGCCTGTCGCCCTCGAGTCAGTCGACACGAGCAGCGCGGAGCCGCCCTCCACCGCAGACCTTGGACCGCTGAGGGACACCCCACGCGGGCGGCCGTTGGGTGTCAACCCTCAGCGAGCAATTCCTCGACGAGCAGCAGCACATCGCACATGTCCTTGCCACGAACGGACTCCTGCCGCGAACGGTGACTGTGCGCAACGCGGAGGCGCAGGATCGGCGAGGTGACGCGCACGAGTGCGAGCGTGTGAGGTCTGACTATGCCCGTCCACTCACATACGGACAGGCAAGCGGGCGGGCAGGTGGCGCTACTCTGCCTCTCGCGCCTGGAATTGGTCGATTCGCCGCTCGATAACGGTCCCCACCGGCCAGTGCTTCGCGATCACCAGCAGTTCGCGCGCCAACTCTTCAGCCAAATTCGGCGGCCACCCCGCTTGCTGAAGGCCTGATCGGAGAGCCTCGACATAGTCGTCGTGGGTAAACCCCTCGATTTCGGCCACCCGTGCGGTGGTGGTGGCGCGGTGCGAATTGAGGCCGCCGAACGCCCGCCCACAACCGCAGCCGCCGTCGGGATCCGCCTCGTCCTTCGCGCAGACCAGGCCAATCCACACGAGTTCGCCTTCCACGCAGTAGTCGAAGTCGTTGTCTCGCAGTCCTTGAGTCTGCGCAGTCGCCACAAGTGCCCGCATTGTGATTCCCCCTCCGGTCGATTTGACGAAGTGTGGCAGCGAGGTCTGACATTCCCAGTCCACCGTGTCTGGTCGGATGGCAACTGATCGGCGGCCTGGCAGACTCGAGCCATGGACGAGGTGAAGTACGCCGAGGACCTGGTGGTCGGTGACGTGATCGATCTCGGCTCCCACACGGTCAGCGAGTCCGAACTGGTGGACTTCGCGACCGAGTGGGACCCGCAGGACTTCCACACCGACCTTGCTGCGGCCGAGCAGGGCTACTTCGGCGGACTGATCGCCAGCGGCATGCACACCCTGGCGGTGTTCCAGCGACTGTCGGTGCTCGGCGCCTACCGGCACTGGGGCGTGATCGGTGGCCGCGGCCTGCGCGACGTCCGGTTCCTGCGACCGGTGCGGCCCGGTGACGTGCTGACCGGCCTGATGGTGATCGACAGCGTCGAACTGGATGATCGTGGCCGCGGGCTGGTCACCACGACCGGTGAGCTGGTCGACGCGCAGGGCCGGACGGTGTTCAGCCTGCTCACCGAGTCGTACCTGCGCCGCCGGCCGTGACCGGTTCGCCGGGGGTCTGTCCGTCCGGCCTGCGGCGACGCGTCTGATCCGCGACGATTGCCAGAGGTGCCGGGTCGGGAGGTCGGTATGCCGGGAGACGAGCCGCGGGCGCTGCGGCCGCAGATCCGTGCCGTGGCGACGGCGGCGGTGACGGCGGCGGTCGTGGGAGCCCTCGCCCGGCGGTGGTCTGCGCCCCGGCCGGGGGGCGGACCGCGCCCGGCTCTGCTCACTCCCACTCCGACCGCGTCCGTCCCGGCACCGCCGCGCGTCGAGGCGCTACCGGACGCGGAGGAGGTGCAGGTCGCCTACCTCGGGGTGCGCAGGCAGTTGTGGTCCGGACTGCTGACCATCCCGTTCGTCGGCTTCTGGATCGCCGCGCTGGTGGTGTGGGTGGCCACGCCGCCCGGCGAGATCGCAGACGCGGACTCGACTCGGGGGATCGTCCTGGAATGGCGGTCGGGCGTCTCCGGGATGATCAGTCCCGCCGACTCCCTGACGCTCGCCGTCGCCCTGCTCGCGGTCATCGCGACGGTGAACATCGCGGTGAGCTTTCCGGCGCCGCGTAGCTCGGTGATCGACCAGGTCGCGACCATGTTCTGGAGCAACTCGTTGCGGGTGTTCACGTTCTGCGCCGCGGCGGTGGCCGTGGCGTTGGCGCTCGTCAACTGGGCGTCGACGCCGCATGCGCGGTCGTCGGTCGGCGTGCTCGTCGGGGTGAGCGTGATTGCCGCCGGATGCGTCGTGCTGTCCGCGACGATCGGGATCGGCAGCGAGAACGCGGCGCAGCGACGTCGTTCGTTGAGTCAGATCGAGGGCAGGCTCGAGCAGGTCCGGGCACGTCTCGAGCGGACCCTCGGATTCGATTCCACCGCAGCACATGTGGTCGCCGAGCCGGTCCGCTGGTGGGCGCCGTTGCGATACGTCGGCCACGTCCTCGCGGCGGCGGTGGGGGCCGCGGTGATCACCGTCGTGATCAGCGTGGCCGTCACGAGCGTGGTCGGTGAGGGGGAAGGCTGGGCGTCGCTCGTTCTCGCGTCGGTGATCTGGATGGTGCTGGTCACCTCGGTCGTGTGGTACTTCGGCTACCTGCGCTGGACTGGATACCACCGGCGGGAGCAGTGGAGTCTTCGGGTGAGTCCGTGGATCTTTCGGGCGCTGTGGCTCGGGCTGGCGCTGATGCTCGCGCTCGTGGCGGGCGACGGCACGGACCCGAGTTCCTTCGATGTCGGCGTCGTCCTCACCGCGCTGAGCCCCGCGATTCCGATCGCTCTGTTCGCGCTGGCCCGGCCCGACCGACACCTTCCCGTCCTCGGGTGGGCGGCCCGGCCCGTGTGGGGCGCCGTCGTTCGGTCGCTCGAGTCGAGGCGAGCGGAGCTGACCGAACGACGGCGCGAGAAGCTGCAGGGGATGCGACCGGACTGACCTCGCGGGGCGCGGCTACGCCGAGCGCACCGACCGGAAGAACGCCCGCACGTCGCCGACCAGCAGCTCCGGCACCTCCAGGGCCGCGAAGTGCCCGCCCTCGCCGAACTCGCTTCAGTGCACCAGGGTCGGGTTCGCCTTCTCCGAGACGCTGCGGACAGGTCGGACGATGTCGTGGGCGAATACGGCCATTCCGAGCGGGGCGGCATCGGTCGGTCCGCCGCCGCGTGGGCCACCCGACTCGAAGATCAGGCGCGCGGACGAGCCTGCGGTACCGAAGAACCAGTGCAGAGACGCGTCCGTCAGCAACGTGTCGTCCGGCAGCGGGTGTGCCGGGTCCGTCCACTCGCGGGTCTTGTCCGCGATCCAGGCCAACTGCCCGGTCGGCGAGTCGGTCAGGGAGTAGGCGATGGTCTGCGGCCGCGTCGCCGACATCCGCATGTAGCCGGGCGGGTTGGTGAGGAACGTCCGGATCTTCTCGACCCGCGCGACGTCGTCCTCCGACAGCCCGTCGAGGGGGACCGGGCCGTGCGGCAGGTAGTTGACGTGCACGCCGATCACGGCGTCCGGTGCCTCGACCAAGTCAGGCCTCGCTCGGCAGGCGCTGTCACCTCGACCGGAGCGAGCTCGCCGCGATCGTCGGCGAGCTCGAGACGTCGGGATACCTGGCGCGGGAAGCGGACCCGGCGGATCGGCGGCGCAACATCGTGACCATCACACCCGACGGGACCGCACGGCTGACGCGGCTGCGGCACCTGGCATCGGAGGCGCGCGACGATCTGCTCGAGCCGCTCAGTGTGGCCGAGCGAGCCCAACTGACCTCGCTCGTCGAGCGGGTGGTCGAGCATCATGCCGAGCTCCGGGGTTCGGGCTGGGCCTGAGGGGCGGGCCCGGGTGTTACCGCCTCAGGCCTTGCGTTGTCCCGCCATGATCAGCTTCGCGGTGGTCTCGAGGCGCTCGGCGATCTGCGCGTAGGACTCGTAGCCCATGCCGGCGCGCACGAGGGCGCCCGACCAGGCGATCTCCAGTGCCTCGAGCACGTCGGGATCGTGCCGGGGGCCGAGCGCCTCGCTCAGTCGGGCGCGGATCTCCCGCCCGATCCTGATCCGCAGGTGTTCGACGTCCGGATCGTCCCCCATCATCGCGGTGGTGACGGCCGCGGCGAGCTCCGGTTCGTCTGAGACGAGCAACGCGACCTGGCGGAGGACGTCGCAGACCCGCTCGACGGAATCGCCGTCGGCCGGCGTCTCGTGCGGAAGGGCGTTCAGCCGACGCCAGAAAACCTCGGCGACCAGGTGACTCTTGGACGAGAAGTAGGTGTAGGCGGTGGCCGCGGCGACGCCCGCCTCGGTGGCCACCATGCGCACCGTCAGGCCCGAGAATCCGTTAGTGCGCAGGACCGTGACCGCCGCCGTCGTCAGTCGGTCGACCGTCTCGGCCTGCTGCTCGGACAGTCGCCTGCGCGTGGATTCGAACTTGCCTTTGGTGGACACGTGTCCAGACACTACGGGAGTCGCAGGACTCGGGCAAAGCGAGCGCGGTGGTCTGCCTCGCCGTCAGCTGGGCTTCGGTGCCAGGTCCGGGTGCGCCCGGCCCGCCATCAGCGGCAGGTCGAGGTAGGTCTTGATGCCCGGCTCGGCCCGGCAGACGTACGGGATCGAATTGACCAGGTGATTGGCGGTCGCGACGATGCCGGGGTTGCGGTCCCAGCCGTCCTCGGGCCGCGCGGCCTGGAATCCCTTGAAGGTGACGAGCTGGTCGGGATCGCCCTTGATCTCCACCTCGAACCGCTCGCCGGCGTCGCCGAGCGTCCACGCCGGGTCGAGGTCCTCCTCGCCGATCAGCCAGTTGACGGCGACCCGCGCGACCGTCGTCTCGCCGACGACGGCGTCCCACTGGAAACGCTGCGCGGCAACGCGTCCGGGCTCGATGACGCCCATCGGCGAGTCGATCATCGCGGTCGCCACCGCGATCTGGTGGTCGGTGCGGATCTCCGCGGTCGGGTCGAATCCCATGCCGTCGAGGATCAGTCGCAGCGACTGGGTGAAGCCCCCGGTCAGCATCTTCAGCATCGGTCCCACCTTCGCCTCGTCCGGCGTCGCCCCGAAGCACATCACCCAGCGCAGCACGTCGGGCGCGTTGTACCCGCGCATGTCGGAGAACTCCTCGGCGCGAACGAAGGTCGCGGCGGACGTCATCACCGACAGCGCCAACGGAAACAGGTCGGTGATGCCACCCGGGTCGATACCCGTGCCGTGCAGGGTCACCCCCGCGTCCCGGGCGGTGGTCTCCATCCTCGCGTCGGCCTCGGTGGGCCGGAACCAGCCGAGCGGTGTCACCACGTTCTTGCCGGACTCGAGCAGTCGTGCGACCTCCCGTTTGTCGGGCATCAGCGGGGCGTAGACCACGCAGTCGGCGTCGAGCGCGTAGACGGCCTCCGGGTCGTCGGTGGCGAGAACCCCGATCGGGCCCTGCCCGACGATCTCGCCGACGTCGCGGCCGACCTTGTCCGCGGAGTGCACCCAGCACCCGACCAGATCCAGGTCGGGGTGGCGGAGTATGCCCTCGATCGCAGCGCGGCCCACCCCGCCTGTCGCCCACTGGATCACCCGGTACGCCACTGTGTCCCCCTCGACTTGTGCGGTACTCCGCTGCATCTCCCGAAGCTCTTCCGGATGCTAGAACACGTTCTACTATTCGGGATGGGAATCGCAGGTCAGAACCTGGAACGTGCGCGAGGGAAGGCGATCGACGTGGTGGACTGGAACGAGGAATGCGACGTGCTGGTGGTCGGGTCCGGTGGGGGCATCACCGGCGCCTACACCGCGGCCCGCGAGGGACTGTCGGTCATGCTGATCGAGGCGACCGACAAGTTCGGCGGCACCACCTCACTCTCCGGTGGTGGCGGCATGTGGTTCCCGGGCAACGCGGTGCTGCGGCGCGCAGGCGACGACGACACCGTCGAGGACGCGCTCACCTACTACCGGGCCGTCGTCGGTGACCGCACCCCGGCGGAGCTGCAGGAGGCCTACGTGCGCGGCGGGGCCCCGCTGATCGACTACCTCGAGACCGACGAGCATTTCGTCTTCCAGGTACTGCCCTGGCCCGACTACTTCGGCAAGGCACCCAAGGCGCGCGCCACCGGCAGGCACATCGTGCCGAAGCCGATCAAGGCGTCCGAACTGGGCGAGCTCCGCGAGTCGCTGCGCCCGCCGCTCGGGGCCGAGCGGCCCGGCGAGGAACTGCCGAAGTACCTGATCGGCGGGCAGGCACTGATCGGCCGATTCCTGTTGGCGCTGTCGAAGATGCCGAACGCGACCCTGCACCGGAGCACCTCGCTGGAGGAACTCGTCGTCGAGGACGGGGCGGTCGTCGGCGCCGTCGTCGAGCACGACGGCCGGCGTCGGACGATCCGGGCTCGGCGCGGAATCCTGTTGGCCGCTGGCGGTTTCGAACAGAACGAGGACATGCGGGCCGAGTTCGGCGTCCCCGGGTCGGCGCGCGACACCATGGGGCCGTGGGGCAACCTCGGCAAGGCGCACCGGGCGGGCATCGCGGTCGGCGCGGACACCGACCTGATGGGTGAGGCCTGGTGGTCGCCGGGCCTGACCCATCCGGACGGCCGCTCGGCGTTCGCGCTGTGGTTCACCGGTGGCCTCTTCGTCGACGACGGCGGCAACCGCTTCGTCAACGAGTCCGCGCCCTACGACCGACTCGGCCGCGACATCATCGCGCACATGGACCGGGGTGGGGTCACCGCGCCGTTCTGGATGATCTACGACGACCGGGAGGGGCAGGTCCCGCCGGTGCGGGCGACCAACGTGCCGCTGTTCCAGACGGAGCAGTACGTCGCCGCGGGACTGTGGAAGACCGCTGACACCCTCGAGGAACTCGCCGCGCAGATCGGAGTGCCCGCGGACGCGCTGGTCGCGACGGTCGAGCGGTTCAACGGGTTCGCCCTGACCGGTGTCGACGAGGACTTCGGTCGCGGCGACGAGGCCTACGACCGGGCGTTCTCCGAGGGTGCCTCCCCGCTGGCGCCGGTCGCGAAGGGGCCGTTCCACGCGGCGGCCTTCGGTATCTCGGACCTCGGCACCAAGGGCGGACTGCGCACCGACGCCACCGGCCGGGTGCTCGACACGTCCGGGGCGCCGATCCGCGGCCTGTACGCCGCGGGCAACACGATGGCCGCGGCCAGTGGAACGGTCTACCCCGGCGGCGGCAACCCGATCGGCGCCAGCATGCTGTTCAGTCACCTCGCCGCGCTGGACATGGCGGCGGGGGACTGACGCGGGCCAGGGCCGTCAGGCCGGGAGGCGGGTGAAGTCCGGCTCCCGGCCCTGCGCGAAGGCGGTCAGTGCCTCGATGTTCGCGGGGCCGCCCATCAGTTCCGCGAAGCAGGCGTTCTCGCGTTCGCGGGCGGCGTCGATCTCGGCCCGCAGCGGCGCGGTCATGGTCCGCTTGACCGCGACGAGGCTCGAGATCGGCTTCGCGGCAAGAGCTTCGGCGTGCCGGCGGGCGGTGTCCATCAGCTCTTCCGGCTCGCACACCTGCCACACCAGGCCCATCTCCTTCGCCTGCGCGGCGTCGATCCACTCCGAGGACATCAGCACCCAGGCCGCGTTCTGCCTGCCGATCAGGCGCGGGAACAGGACGCTCGACGCGGCCTCGGGGGCGACGCCGAGGCCGGTGAACGGGCACTTGAGTCGGGCGGTGTTTGCCATGAACGCAAGGTCGGCGAAGCCGAGGACGGTCGCACCGATGCCGAGTCCGATGCCGTTGACCGCACAGATCAGCGGCTTGGGGAACTCGAGGAGTGCGTCGATCAGACCGGTGAAGCCGTGCTTGCCGGGCGTGAAGTCGGGATCGCTTGTGCGGGCGGCCATCTCGCGCAGGTCGGTGCCCGCGCTGAAGGCCCGACCGCTGCCGGTGAGCAGGACGACCGCCACGTCGGGGTCGGCGGCGGCATCGCGGAGTGCCTCGGTGGTGGCGTCGTAGAGCGCCTCGTTGAACGCGTTCAGCGCGTCGGGGCGGTCGAGGGTCAGCGTGCGGACGCGCTTGTCGTCGTCGATGCGGATGCTCATCACAGCATGCTAGGGCGGACGGCTGCGGCTGGACAAGTGTCTGGACTATGGTTCGGGCAGATGGTGGAATGCAACCGCAGCCGGGCCCGGATGCGCGTCCGGACGGGGAGGGTGTTTCTTCGATGAGTTCAGGTCCAGACAGCGGATTGGCCGGACGCGGCGCGGTGGTGACCGGATCGAGCCGGGGGATCGGTCGGGCGGTCGCGTTCGCACTCGCGGCCGAGGGCGCGGGCGTCGTGGTGAACGGACGCGACCCGGCGGCCGCCGAGCAGACCGCCGCGGACATCGTCGCGGCCGGCGGTCGCGCGGTCGCGGTGCCGGGATCGGCCGCGGCGGACGGCGTCGCGGAAGCGCTGGCGGACGCGGCGGTGCGGGCGTACGGATCGGTGGACGTCCTGGTCAACTGCGCGGGCGTCGCCGAGCCACCGGGATCGTCCATCCTCACCATCAGCGACGACCAGTGGCGCGAGCAGATCGACGCGCACCTGACGTCGACCTTCCGCACCTGCCGGGTGATGGCCCCGCTGATGGTCGAGCGCGGCGCCGGCGCCATCGTCAACACCAGCTCGTTCGCGTTCCTCGGCGACTACGGCGGCACGGGGTATCCGGCGGGGAAGGGGGCGGTCAACAGCCTGACCCTCGCCATCGCCGCGGAGCTGGCGCAGTCGGGCGTGCGGGCGAACGTCGTGTGCCCGGGCGCGTCGACCCGGTTGTCGGTCGGGGACGAGTACGTCCGGCACATCGAAGACCTGCATCGGCGTGGAATGCTCGACGACGCGATGCGGCACGGATCGCTCAATCCCGCTCCGGCCCAGTACGTCGCGACCCTGTACGCCTTCCTCGCCAGCGATCTGTCGGCCGGGGTGACCGGCGGCATCTTCGCCGGATCCGGCGGCTTCGTCGGCAGATTCGACCGGCAGACACCGGCGTTGGTGGCCTACCGCGACCACCTGACCGCCCCGCCGTGGACACTCGACGAGCTGGCCGGTCAGCTGAGCTGACGGTCGCGTGCGAGGCGTCCTCGCGAACTCGACTGTTCTTGAGCTGGACCGCTTTTCGCCATTTCGGCACCCGGGCCGCTCAGCCGCGCAGCGCGGACGCGAAGATCGCCGGCAGGCGAGTCCAGGACGGGTCGCCGGCGAACGCGGTCAACAGCCGTCCGGTGCCCGCGGCGGTCTTGTTGCCGACGAACCACGGCGGCTTCGGCGTGATCGACCATTCGCGGTGCATCAGCGACCGCGGGGACGGTCGGAACGGCCCGCGAACCACGGTGCGTTCCGGTCGGTCGATCAGCATCGCGTTGTGGACCACCCCGATACCGCTCTGCACGTCGGAGAGCGTGTGTCCCGGGAACGCACCCCAGGTTGCCGCGGCGGTGAGGAACCCGAAGCCGGTCCACGCGTTCACCGCGATGGTGCCGTAGCGAAGGAACTCGAGTAGCGCGTCGAATCGATCGCCCATCGCGTCGATGGTGCTGGGCTCGGCGATGATGTTGACTCCGAGCGTGCCGACGAACCGGTCGTTGACCACCTCGGCGGCCCGTGTCGCGAAATCCGTTCCGTCGTCCCGCAGTTCGATCACGCCGAGCACAGGCCCGAAGTACTCGGTCTGAAGCAGCGGGGCGAACTCGTCCGGCTGCAGGCCGGACACCAGAACCCGGCCGCCGTGCTCGCCCAACCGTTCGGCGCGCGGGTACGTCTCGGCGGCGCTGGCGACCCGGGCGTCGCTGCCGGGGTAGTAGGCGGGGCGGGCCGGGGCACGGTCGACTGCGGCGCGCAACGCGGCGAGGAACTCGTCCCGCTGCTCCCATTGCGCGGCCAGCACCACCACCTGCGCCGCGATGCAGTTGTAGCCGCCGTTGTGCAGGCGTTGGGTCGCGACGTGCTCGGCCTGGAACTCGAGATCTGCGCGGCTCCACTTACCGGGCAGGACGATGGTCGGCGACACCCCGCCCAGTTCACTGGTCATCCCCTTGTCGAGGAGCGGCTCGCCCGCGGCCTTGCGCCTGGCGCCCTCCTCGCCGGTGCCGAAGACGATCGCGTCGTGGGTGAGCGCGCTCCCCGTCATGTGCACGTGATCGACCAGCCGATGGCGGGTCAGGTACGTGCCGACGTCCGCGCCGCCGGTCAGCAGCCGGACCGCGCCGACCGCGATGAACGGCTCGAGCACCTTTGCGAAGACCGGCAGCATCCGGTCCATGATCGGGTTGAGCTTGAGGACGACGACGCGGTTGTGCGCGATCAGCTCGTACAGCACGTCGAGCGGGGCGATGGCGGTGATGTTGCCGGCGCCGAGGACGACGCCGACACCCTGGGTTCGGGTCGGGTCGAGCTGGGCGAGACCCGCCTCGCGCTGTGCCGTCGCACGATCGACGCCAGGCTGCAGCCACACGTCGGCACTGAATCCGCTGAGCAGCAGTCGGTCGAAGACGGTCATTGGTAGCGCGCGCACGGTGGTGCGCCCGCCGGGAGCGGTCCCGAAGGTTGCGTCGGCGAGCGGGCTGGCGCCGGATTCGAGTTTCGCGAGGCTTGCGGCCAATCCGGTCGTGGCCGTCGCCACGGGGTACGGACCAGACATCCATTCCTCGCCGACCAGTGCGGAATTCGGGTCGAGTCCCTTGACCGCCACCGCCGCATCCACCCATTCGTCGGCGTGTTCGACGGTGAGGTCGCGCACCCGGTCGAGCAGTCGCCGACGCCGGCCGAGGGACAGACCGGCCCACGTCTTCTCGCCCTCGACGAGGTCGGCCAGGGCCCGGTCGACCTCGGGGTAGCTGGTCTGGGCTTCGGGATCGCTCACGGCGGGCTCCATTCGATTCGTGGCGGGTGGGCCGCGCCCGCCGGACCTTCCACCGTGATCCTCGTCGCATCGGATGCCGTGCGCCATAGGCGACAACTGAAATCGCAGCTCCGGGGCCTGCACGCTATCCTTGGCCGGCGTGACGCCGCGGAGGTGAGGACGGATCCAGCGGTGTCGAGGGGAAAAACGTATCCGGGGGGATGACGTGGGGGCACTGGACGACGGCTGTGGCGAACTGCTGGCCGAGATCGACGCGTTCTACCAGGGGTTCGGCCAGCCCGACGCGCTGACGGCCGCACTGCGGTCGGCGCTGCTGCTCGTGCCGGTGACCGGCGACGACAGGCTGCTCACCAGCGATTACGGCGGGCTCACCTGGATCTGCGTCTTCACGAGCGAGGTCGCGTACGCCCGGTATCTGGCCGATCGCGGCGAGTTCGAGCATGGCGGGTTCCGCGCGTTGCTCGGCAGTCGCGTCGTGGACGAGCTGATTCCGGCGCTCGACCGCCCGGCGGGCGTCGTCGTCGATGTCGCCGGTGCGTCGCCGATGGCGTTCCCGCCAATGGAGGTCCGCGCGTGAGCGACGAACTCGGCGTCGACCCACAGGTACTCGCTCAGGCCGCCGCCGGGATCACCGCGATCACCGGCACGCTCGCCGAACTCGGGATCGGTGAGTCCGCCTCGCTCGGACGCGGGTTCTCGCTGCTGACGCTCTCGCCGTTGGAAGCCGGCAAGCAGGAGGTGCAGGGCGCGTTCGAGGAGTTCACCGAGCGCTGGTCGTGGGGAGTCCGGTACCTGGTGCGCGCCGCCAATGCCATCGCCGAGCAACTCGACCTCGACGCCGGCCGCTTCCACGAGATGGAGCAGACCCTCTCGAACACCCTCAAGACAGTCTGGACCAACGCGGTCGGCGATCCGCACCTCAGCGGCGACGAGATCGGGCAGCGCAGCTGGGCAGACACGGTCGCGGACAACCCGGTCAACCAGACCCTCCACCCCGACTACAGTTCGGAGTCCTTCCGGGCGGCGGCGGACAAGATCCAGGCCAACGCCGAGTCGTCCGCGCAGGCCATCACGGGGGCGGATCGATGAGTTGGCTCAGTGACACCTGGGACGACGCCACCGGTGCGATCAACGACGCCGGTGACTTCGTCGAGGACGCGCTCGAGTCCGGGGTCGAAAAGCTCGGGCAGGCAGTCGATGCGGGATTCGACGCCGCGGCGGGTGTCGCGCGAAACCTCGGCGCGGGCGGTGTCGCGGACGCGCTGACGAGCGCCGGAGACGAGATCGCCAGCCGCACCGGCGGCCCGGTCGACGAACTCGAACTCGAGCAGACGGACCAGCCGGACAAGCTGATTCGGGGTGAGCCGGGGGCGATCTCGGACGCCACCTCCACCCTCGCCGACCTGTCCCGCAGCATCGCCGACACCGGCCAGGCCCTCGCCACGATCGACGCGGCCGACTGGACCGGTTCCGCCGCAGACGCTTTCAACAGCGTGTACGACCAGCAACCCGGACTGTGGCGCGCCGCGGCGGACGCGATGACGGCGGCCGGACAGAGCCTCACGTCGTGGCGGTTCACGGTGGAGGCGGCGCAGGCCCGAGCCGCCGAGGCCGTCGCGATATGGAAACGGGCCGAGGCGGAGGAACTGGCGAAGAAGTCCGGGTACGCCGCGCTCAGCGCCGAGGCGCAGGCGGGCATCCCGCTCGTCGACACCTGGACGGCCATGCGGGAGGAGGCCCGCGAGATCCTCCGCGGCGCGCGCATCGACCGGGACGGCGGCGCCGGGCAGGTCGCCGAGTCGCTCGGTCGGGCGACGGCCGCGGCGCCCGAGGAACCGCCGTTCACGGCGCGGATGTTCGCCGACTACTCCGACACCATGGACGCACTGACCATGGGCGCCACCAACTTCACGTCGGGACTGGTGACCGGGCTCAGCGGGATCGTCGCGTTCGTGCGGGCGGTCGATCCGACGGACCGCTACAACATGACCCACCCCGCCGAGTACGCCGCGGCGATGTCCGACCTGTCGGCGGGCCTGGTGGCCGCGGCGACGAATCCCGGCGCGGTGGTGAGCGCGATGCTCACCGACATCCGCCGGCACCCCTTCGAGTTCGCGGGCAGCCTCACCGGTGACGCGATCCTGACCGCGGCCACGGGCGGCGCGGGCGGTGCCGTCGCCGGGGTACGCATGGGGGAGCGGGCCGCCGAGTTCGCCGTCGACGCGTCGCGGACCGCTCGGCTTGCCGACGGGCTGGTCGACGAGGGCAGTCACCTGCCGACGCGGCTGGAAACGTCAGCGCCGCACCCGGACTCGGGCGAACCGCACGGCGTCGACGCGCCGGGACCCGAGCCGCACGCCTCGCCCGCGGCGGCGGGCGACGGACAGTCGGCGCCGCATACCGACCAGCCGAACCCGGGCCCGCAGGAGCGGGCCGAGGCCGACGCGGGCGCCCATCGCACGGCCGAGGAGGCGGGCGTCGACAGTGACCGCACCAGCGGCCAGAACTGCGAGGATCGCGACCCGGTCGACGTGGCGACCGGCGAATTCCTGCTTCCCGACACCGATCTGACGCTGCCCGGCGTGCTGCCGCTGACACTTGCGCGGCGACACCGGTCCGACTACCGCTTCGGGCGCTGGTTCGGGCCGAGTTGGTCGGCGACCCTCGACCTGCGCGTGGTCGTCGAGCAGTCGGGCGTGACCTTCCTCGGCGAGGACGGGGTGATGCTCACCTACCCGCACCCGGAGGTCGGCGCCGAGGTGTTGCCGGCGGCCGGGCAACGCTGGCCGCTGACCCGGACGGAGGCGGGTGGCTACCGGGTGCACGACCCCGATCGCGACGTCACCTGGCACTTCGCCCCGAAGACCGAACTGGGTGGGCTCGACGGCGCGCTGGGCAACCTCGCGATCAGCGCGATTACGGACCGTCACCGCAACCGAATCCTCTTCCACTACGCGGCCGACGGCGCCCCGGTCGAGGTCGAGAACTCCGGGGGCTACCGCGTGCTGATCGACAGCAGCGGCGGCCGGATCACCCGACTGTCCGTGGTCGACGGGGACAGCGCCATCGTGGTCCGCCGGTTCGCGTACACCGGAGGGCATCTCACCGCCGTCACCAATGGCGACGCCGGTGTCACCCGCTACGGCTACGACGACGACGGGCGAATGCTGACCTGGCTGGACGCCAACGGCAACCGGATGACGAACACTTACGACGACCGCGGTCGCGTCGTCGTGCAGCGCGGCACCGACGGAATCCTCGACTCGACGTTCGACTACGCCGAGACCGCCGACGGCGCAGGACGAATCACCGCGGTCACCGACTCGACCGGTGCGGTCACCACCCACGGCTTCGACCGGGACCTGCGCCTGCGGGACCTGGTCGACCCCGCCGGTGGGCACACCCACACCGACTACAACTCCCGCCGCGAGCCCCTGCTGGTGCGCACCCCCGACGGCGCCACCACCCGCTACCTCTACACCTCGGACGGGGACGTCGCGCGGATCACCCGCCCGGACGGTCGTGTTATCGCGATTGACTACCGTGCGCCGAAACACCCCGTCGCCGTGCGCAATCCCGACGGATCCGTGCGCACCCAGGAATGGGACGACGACGGCAACCTCGCGACCACCGTCGACGAGGCCGGGGCACGCACCGAGTACGGCTACCACCCCGGCGGGTCCCTCGCTAGCGTCACCGGGCCGCACGGCGCCGCCACCTTCGTCGACTGTGACGGTGTGGGCCTGCCGGCGGCGGTCACCGACGCGCTGGGCGCGGTCACTCGCATCCGGCGGGACGGGTTCGGCCGACCGGTCGCGGTGACCGACCCGACCGGGGCGGTCACCGCGTACCGGTGGTCCGCCGAGGGGCGACTCGTCGAGCAGACCCACCCGGACGGGGCGGTGGAGGCGTGGGAGTACGACGGCGAGGGAAACCTGCTCGCTCACACGGACCCGCTCGGGGCGGTCACGACGCACGAGTACGGGGCGTTCGACCTGCCCGCCGCGCGCACCGATCCGGACGGTTCGGTGACCCGGTACTCCTGGGACACCGAGCGCAGGCTGGTCGCGGTGACCAATCCGCTCGGCGAGACGTGGACCTACCGGTACGACCGCGCCGGCAGGTTGATCGCCGAGACGGACTTCGGCGGCGCCACCACGACATACACGCACGACGCGATCGGACGGGTCGCGACGGCCACACCGGCGACGGGCGTCACCCGCCGCCACAGCTACGACGAACTGGGCCGGCTCACCGGCATTCGCGCCGACTCCGGCGAGTTCCTGGCGTTCGGCCACGACCCGGTCGGCCGGATGACGTCCGCGGTGTCCGGTGCGGCCGAGACCCCGGTCCACGCGATCGAATTCGGCTACACCGCCACCGGGCAGCTGCGCAGCCAGACCGTCGACGACCTGTCGGCCATGCGGTTCGAGCACGACGCAGCGGGTCGGCGAAGCCGGCGGTACTCGCCGAGCGGGGGAGACACCGGCTGGCGGTGGGACCCGTCCGGTCGGCTGGCGGCGCTCACCGCGGACGGTCACCACCTCGACTTCACCCACGACCCGCTCGGCGCGGTCACCGGCTGGAAGGTCGGAGAGCTCGCGGTCACCCGCAGCCACACGGCCCGTGGGCAACTCGCCGCGCAGACGGTCACCGCCCGCCCGGCACCAGTCCTGAATCTGGGCCTCGGTACGGATGGGGGTCCGGGGCCGGCGGTGTTGCGCCAGGACGTGTACGAGTACCGGCCCGACGGGTATCTGAGCAGTCACACCACCGTCCGCGGCGACGCGGCGGACCCGGATCGGGTGTTGCGCCGCGACTACGCCCTCGACCCGGTCGGGCGGGTCACCGCCCTCACCCGGAACTCCGGCGCGGTCGAGAGCTACACGTACGACCGGCTCGGAAACGTCGTGACGGCGGAGTCCGGGGCCGACCGGCGCGAGTACCGCGGCAACCGGCTGATCCGCGACGGTCGGCATCGCTACCGCTACGACGCGGCCGGTCGGCTGGTCCGCAAGACCACGACCCGGATCTCCCGGACCCCGGACGTCTGGCACTACCGCTACAACGCTTTCGACCAACTGGTCGGGGTGACCACACCGGACGGGCAGCGGTGGCGGTACACCTACGACGCGCTGGGGCGCCGGACGACGAAGGCGCGGCTTGGTGGCGACGGCGAGGTTGTCGAATCGACCCGGTACACCTGGGACGGAACACAACTCGTCGAGCAGACTCACGCCGGCACCACCACCCGCTGGAACTACCAGCCCGGCACCCACACCCCGCTGACGCAGGCGTCGAGCCAGGGGGAGGTGGACGTCGAGTTCTACGCGATCGTCACCGACCTCGTCGGCACGCCGGTCCAGCTGGTCGAACCCGGGGCCGCGGAGACCGTCGGGACGGCGGCGGCCTCGCTGTGGGGGCGGACCACCTGGCACGGCGAGGCCGGCACGCCGCTTCGGTTCCCCGGTCAGTACTTCGACAACGAGACCGGGCTGCACTACAACCTGCACCGCTACTACGACCCCGGCACCGCGCGGTACGTCACGCAGGACCCGCTGGGGCTGGCGCCGTCACCGAATCCCAATGCGTACCCGCACAATCCGACAGTGTGGACCGATCCGTTGGGGTTGGTGCCGGAGGCGTGTGGGAGTGGAACCACCACCGATGTCAGCGCTACGGTCAACCAGGTCGAGCAAATCGATCCTCGACCAGTCAAGCCAGAGCACGCGCTCGACAGGTGGAACGATTTCTTGGGGCCTGGCGAGCACACCGCAACGAACCCACGGACTGGGATGCCGGATCCGGACCGGATAACTTCCGCGGACGGCAGTCGCAGCATTCGATTTGGCGGGCACGAGATGAACAGCAGTCCAACGAAGTTTCACTATCATGAGGAGGTGTGGTCGTTCTCGCCCGTTGCCAACTCCTGGAGTCTTGACAATACAGTTGTGCGAGTGCCATTTCCGAAGGGAGCCTGGTAGTGCTGATTACTCTGAGATCTCCTGCGCGGACCCCTGGCGATGAGGTCGTAGTGCGGGCCGACGGCGGAGACTGGAGGGCAATCTGGCGCGGGGCGTCGAGCGTTGACGGTGGCGCAACTCTGGATGTCGAGGTAGAGGTTACGGATCCGGTCTCGTGGGGCGGGGTAGATGTTGCGCAAGATGGTGTTGCGGGCATCTCGGGGAAAAGGGGAACCGCTACGGTCTGTGGTCAGGTGATGAGCGTGGCGGATGACGGTGTTGTTGCACTCGATGTTCGACCAGGTCTTCTTCTGGTCGAATTCGATGGCGTTAGACCTTTGATTCGGGTCGGTGACTTCATCACGTTCGATGCGGGAGAGCTCTTGATCTATCCAACTGGAGTTTAGTCACGACCTCCGGGGAGGTGTAGGAGTGAGCCGACCGGATATTGAGGTAGACATTGCGGGCGCCGACCTTGCGGACCGCACCTGGGGCGGAACACAACTCGTTGAGCGGACTCACGCAGGTATCACCACCAGGTGGATCTACCAGCCCGGCACCCACACCCCACTGACGCAGGCGGCGAGGGTCGTACTACCTGGCACGGCGAGGCCGGCACGCCGCTTCGGTTCCCCGGTCAGTACTTCGACGACGAGACCGGGCTGCACTACAACCTGCACCGCTACTACGACCCCGGCACCGCGCGGTACGTCACCCAGGACCCGCTGGGGTTGGCGCCGTCACCGAATCCCAGTGCGTACCCGCACAATCCGACGGGGTGGACCGATCCGTTGGGGTTGGTGCCGGAAGCTTGCGGGGGAGGGGCACCGACCGCGATTGTCGACAACGGCAAGTATGACTACCTATTCGGAAATGTCGACTCGAATCAGCACAATGCGGATCGATCTGCGCAGAATGCGGAGCAGTTGGCACGGATAGGAATCCACGATACGGCCGCTGGGCGTGCACTCCTGCAGGAACACTTCGACGGCGTCGTATCAACGAATGAGAACATCCTTCGGACGTTCTCAACAGAGTATGGGCAGTTCCAGATTCGCGAGTCGCTACTGTCAGGTCCAGGTGGCTTCCTGAAGCTAGAGTCCACTTGGCAGCCAACGTCAGATGGACTTCGACTCACCACAGTCATCCCGCGGGGTGGAGGATAATGTCATATCAGCAGTTCGAAATACCGACCGTCGAAGAGTTGGCGCAGATCGACCGCATGGAGGTTGAGTCGGTCGCAGGGGAACCCGGAACGGTGGTAGTCCGGTCATCGACGTCTGATGGAGAGAGTTTCGAGCTAGTTGCGGACCCACTCGGTCGTTCGATCAGCTTCGTGTGGTGTATCGGAGAACGTCCGATTCTTGAGGTATTTCGAGAGGGTGCCACGAGACTCGGGTTCGCTGAAGACGGCGACCGTCTCGAGATTCGGGTGGAATTCGCTGGCTCTGATCTTGGGGGACAGTTCCATATTTCTGTTGGATCCGAGATCCTCGTAAAGGATTCTCTTCTCTTTCGATGACCGGCCTCGCAGCCGCGGTCTCTCGTGCACCGCTCAGAACTGCATGTGTCGCCACGGACTGTCGGGATGCCCGGTCAGGATCCGGTGACCGTCGAAGACCCGTTGGTAGTAGGAGTTGTAGCCATCGTCATCGAGCCGGATGACTCGGCCGAGAATGTAGCTGGCGGAGAACTCCTGCCAGGACACGTATTTCGCTCGGGCAAGCGTCGAGGCTCGGAGGATGCACTGTTCCGCGACGACGGATCCACAGTATTCGGCGAGGAATCCCCACCGCGCCATGTTCACCGCACGCCCGTAGTCGTAGGCCAGCATGGACGTGACGAAGCCTTCGGGTGGGATCAGGCCGTCGGCGCGAAACCGAGACTCGTACCTGCCGACGCGCTGGGCGATGCTCCGACACTGCTTCTCGACCTCGGCGCTGTGTCCGCTCGTCCGGCACCACTGCGTGATGCAGTCGAGCCACTGCGACATCGAGATCGATTCCACTCCCCACTGCTGCCGCGCGGTCATTCGGATCGCCAGGACCACCTCGCCGTCACCGCCGATGTTGCGGCCGGCGAGGAGGTCTTGCATCGCCTTCTCCCAGTCGGGTCGGTCGGTGATGCTCCACGATCGAGAAAGCGCCGCGGGCAGCTTCCGGGCTCGGATCGGATCCCGTGAGACAGTTCCACGGGTAGCCGTTGTGGACGGCGAGGTGTGCGCCGCACGCGAATCCGTGCGCCAGCGGGCCGTAGAACGGGCCGCTGGGTTCATGGACAAGTCGATCAGTGTGGTTGCAGACCGGGCCTGACATTGGCGGAATTCTTCCAGGTCCGGTCCGCAAGCCAATGGTGGGTAGGGCCTCCATGTGTCCGACCTGCCCTCGATCGGCGCGACACTTGCCCTACCCTTGCGCCATGGGAGCCTCAGCCATGCAACCCCGCCGCCACCTTCGGGTGGTGCCCACCGAGCCGGAGGCGCTGCGCACCTTCATCGATCAGGCCGCCGATCCGGACGAAGTCCGATCACGCCTCCTGCAGCAGTTTGTCCGGCGCCGGCGGGACGCGGTGGGCTACCGGCTCCGGATCGAGTTGGACGGCATCACTCCAGTCATCTGGAGGCAACTCGTGGTGCCGTCGAACCTGACGCTCGACGCACTGCATCCGTTGCTGCAGGCGGTGATGGGCTGGAGTGACTATCACCTCCACCAGTGGGCCCGCGTGAATCCCCAGGATCCAGACGACCGTGTGACGTACGCGATGCGGGCAAGCATCGAGGACAGTTTCGCCGACGAGGACGACGACGTATGCGAGGAGGATGTGCGCCTGGACGAGGTCCTCACCGAGCCCGGGAATACCCTGCAGTACGAGTACGACTTCGGCGACGGCTGGGAACACACCCTCGTCCTGGAGGAGATCGTCGAGGACCCGGCAGCGAGCGGGGTCGAGTGCCTCGCCGGTCAGCGAGCCTGCCCTCCGGAGGACTGCGGGGGCGCGTCCGGTTACGAACACCTGCTCCAGGTGCTCGCCGAGCCCGCACACCCGGACTACCAGGAACTGCGGGACTGGGTGGGCCCCGACTTCACGCCGGAGGCCTTCGATCTCGATGCGGTGAACACTGCGCTGCAGCTGCGGGATGCACTTCGGCGGCACCCGCCCGTGCTCGACTCGCAGCTGGCGGGGTTGTTGACGCGCATCCCGTATCGGACTGCGCCACTGCTGTATTCGCTGATTCCCCGCGCCGAGCTACAGGACCGCGCTGACCTGAATTTCGACGAAATGCGGGCGAGTGCCCTCGCACACCTGCGATGGTTACTGCAGCGCGTCGGCGCCGACGGCATCACGTTGACCGCGTCCGGATACCTCCCACCTGTCGACGTCGCGGCCGCCCGAGACGAGCTCGACTGGGGCGGGAGCTGGATCGGGAACAGCACCCGTGAGGTCGACAACTACCAGGTTCAGGTGCTGCGAGAGGCCGGGCGTGCGTTCGGGTTGACCCGAAGGTACAAGGGCAGGCTTCTGCTGACGAAGCGGGGGGCGTCGATGCTGCGCCGGGACGACGAGCTGTGGCACCACGTGGTGACGACGCTGCCGCTCGGCAAGGAACGCGTCGAGCAGGAGGCCGGCCGAATCCTGCTGCTCACCGTGGCGGGCGGCGCGTCGGTCAACGAGCGCCGCGCGATCATGGTCGAGGCGTTGACGGTCCTGGGTTGGCGCAACGGCGACGGCAGCCCACTCTCCCCGTCCGACGCAACCTGGGCCGCCGAGCCGACCTTGGCATTCCTCAGGATGATTGGGGCGTTGGTCGACAACTACCGTCAGCCCGACGCGCCCGCGGATCCCGATTGGGCGCGCGGGTTCACCCGCATGGCGTTGTCGATGTAGTTCGCGTGCCGTGACGTCACGCCGGCGGCACAGCCCGCAATTCCCGCTTGAGCAGCTTGCCGCTCTGATTGCGCGGGAGGGACTCGACGAACCGAACCTGCTTGGGCACCTTGAACGGTGCGATCCGCTCCTTCACGTGCGCGATCAGCGACTCCGCCGTGACTCCGTCGTGGTCCTCGCGCAGCACCACCACCGCGGTGACCGCCTCGATCCACTTCTCGTCCGGCGTGCCGACGACCGCGACCTCGGCGACCGCCGGATGGGTGTAGATCGCGTCCTCGACTTCCCGTGAGGCGACGAGGATTCCGCCGGTGTTGATGACGTCCTTGATCCGGTCCACCACGGTGATGAAGCCCTCCGCGTCCCGCGTCACCAGGTCGCCCGAGTGGAACCAGCCGTCGCGGAAGGCGTCCGCGGTCGCCTCCGGGTTCTCCCAGTAGCCCTGGCACAGCTGCGGAGACCGGTACAGCACCTCGCCCGCTTCGCCGTCGGGCACGTCGTTGCCCTCGGCGTCCACCACGCGGGTCTCCACGAAGAACACAGCGCGACCGCAGGAGGACGGCCGGTCGCGGTGCTCGTCGGGTTGCAGCACGGTGGCGAGTGGGCCGATCTCGGACTGCCCGAAACAGTTGTAGAACCCCAGGTCGGGGTACTTCTCCCGCAGTCGATTGAGCACGGTCACCGGCATGATCGACGCGCCGTACTGCGCCTTGCGCAGCGACGACAGGTCGCGGGCGTCGAGGTCCGGATGTGCCGCCAGCGGCACCCACACCGTCGGCGCGAGGAACAGCGACCCGATCCGGTCCGCCTCGATGCGTCGCAGGATCTCCGGAATGTCCGGCGCCGCCATCAGATTCACCGTCGCGCCGACCGAGAGGTAGGGGAGCAGGAAGACGTGCATGCCCGCCGAGTGGTACAGCGGCATGCAGATCAGCGGGTTGTCGTCGGCGGCCAGGTCGAGCGCGATCACCGAGGACACGTACTCGTGCACCAGCGCGCCGTGAGTCATCATGGCGCCCTTGGGCTTCGAGGTGGTGCCCGAGGTGTACAGCAGCTGTGCCAGGTCGGTCGACCCGGGTGCGGTCTGCAGATCCGGGATCGGACCGTTGCCGGCGACGTCGAGCAGGGATCCGCCGGCGTCGCGCAGGGGCAGCACGTGCTCGACCGTCAGGTCGGGCAGCACGGAATCCAGGGTGCCCGCGAGCGCCGGGTCCACCAGCACGGCCCGCGCCCCCGACTGCGAGACCAGGTAGCGCAGCTCGTCGCCCGTGAGGGCGTAGTTCACCGGCACGTGCACCAAACCCGCACGGGCACAGGCGAGGAAGCCGATCGCATAGGCGTCGGAGTTGGTGCCGTACGCGGCGACCCGATCGCCCGCCTCGAGCCCCAGCGACAGCAGGTGGCCGGCGGCGCGGGTGACCGCGTCGTCGAGCCGTCGGTAGCTCCAGTCGCGGCCGTCGAAGGTCAGCGCAGTGCGGTCGGGGTACTTGGCGGCCGAGCGGCGGAGCACTCCGTCGACGGTGTTGGTGCGCGGGTCCGGGCTCATGTTGGCCAGGTTATAGGACGTCCAAGTATCACGGGCGGCTTCGCCGCCCGTGAGTCCTTCTGGTCCGCCAGGGGGCCAGAAGGACTCACGGGCGCGAAGCGCCTACCGCCGCGCGAACACCGCGGGCTCGCTGCCCGGCACCTGCCCGACCTGCCCGCGGGCGACGAGGTGCCGCAGGTGCGCAGCCGCCTCGGACAGTGCCATGCCCTTGGCCATCGGGTGGAACTTCTCCCACGGCCGGTACCACTTCATCCTCCGGGCGACCTCCCACACGGTGATCTCGTCGTCGCCGAACGCGTCGAGCAGGTGGGTGAGGCGCTCCTCGTGGTGCTCGATCAGCTCGCCCGCGCGGCCGGCGACGTCGTCGATCGGCAGCCCGTGCGCGCCGAGGCCGCGGGTGACGTCCATCGACTGCACGCGGCGCAGCGAGTCCAGGAACTCGGCCAGGGCGTCGCGCTCCTCGAGGGGGTAGACGAAGTTGCCGACGTGCGGGGTGGTCTTCTGCAGCACGTGGTCGCCGGTGAACATCACGTCGGCGTCCTCGAGGTAGAAGCACGCGTGGCCGGGGGTGTGGCCGGGGGTGAACACCACCCGCAGCCCGCGTCCGGTCAGCGCGATCAGCTCGTCGTCGGCCAGCACCCGGTCGGGCGTCGACTCGGGGCCAACCGGGGACTTGCCGTCGGACGCGGCCCGGAACGCGTCCAGGTCCTCCTGGGCCGCGCCGGCACGGGTCAGGTTCACCTGCTGATCCGCCATCCACTCCTCGCCGTGGTCCGCCGACATCTTCGCGAACATGTCCATGTCGTCGGCGTGCATCGCGATCCACGCCCCGGACGCCTCCCGCACCCGCCCGCACAGCCCGGTGTGGTCGGGGTGGAAGTGGGTGAGCACCACGCCCTCGACCTCGGTGATCGAGTGCCCGACCGACTCGAGTCCGCTGGTCAGGCCCTCCCAGCCCTCGTCGCCGTCCCAACCGGCGTCGACCAGGACCAGTCCGCCCGGCGACTCCATCGCGTACACGAGGGTGCTGCCGAGGGGGTTGTGCGTCATGGGCACGGAAATCTGGAAGATGCCATCGCCGATGGCCGTTGCGTCGGACATTGGGTACCTCAGTCACTAGTGGAATAAGTCAACTCTTTGCAATCATCATTACCGCATCGCCGCACGTCCTGCAGGCCTGGGTCCCGCCGAGCGGGCGTCGGGCCGCTCCGCACGCGTTCTGGCTCCGTCTCAACCCGCTGCACGCACAGCGGGGCGAGACGGCGGCAGCGGGGGTGTGCAGGACTATGGCGACGCCCCCGTGTCGGTCCCGGGTGAGACGATGGCCGCCTCGCATAGTGATAGTCCTGAACCGATCGCCGCCGACAGTGACGACAAGGGGGAGCCGTGCTGACGCTGCACCGCGCCGAGCGCACCGACACCCTGGCCGTCGCGTTGGCCGGAGTGCTCGCAACGCCGCTGCCGGATCCCTTCGCGCGCGAGGTGATCGCGGTGCCCGCCAAGGGCGTCGAACGCTGGCTCACCCAACGCCTCTCGCACACGCTCGGCGCGGTCGTCGGGGACGGGGTCGCCGCGAACATCGAATTCCCCTCGCCGACAAGGCTGGTCGACGGCGCGCTCGCCGCGGCCACCGGAACGGGAATCGACGACGATCCGTGGCAGCCCGCCCGCCTGCTGTGGACGTTGCTGTCGGTGATCGACGACAGCCTCGACGAGCCGTGGTGCGCGGTCCTGGCCCGACATCTCGGCCGCGGCGTCGACGGCGATCACCGCGCGGGCCGCCGCTACGGCACCGCGGCGCACCTGGCCGAGCTGTACCGCGCGTACGCCGCGCAGCGCCCGTCGATGCTGGTGGACTGGGCTGCCGAACGCGACACGGACGGTGCCGGCGGCCCGCTCGACGAGGACCTGCGCTGGCAGTCGCAGCTGTGGCGACGGCTGCGCGAGCGGATCGGCGTCCCCAGCCCGGCGGAACGCCTCGACGCCGCGTGCGCGCGGCTGCGCGCCGAGCCCGGACTGGTCGACCTGCCCGCCCGACTGTCCCTGTTCGGTCCGACGCGGCTGACCACCGACCAGCTCGCGGTCCTGGCGGCACTGGGCGCGAACCGCGATGTGCACCTGTGGATTCCGCATCCCAGCCCGGCGATGTGGACCGCGCTCGCGGCGGTGCCGACGCCCGCGACCCGCGCCGACGACGACCGCGCGCTGGCCGTCGCGCACCCCCTGCTCGCCGGCCTCGCCCGCGACGTGCGGGAACTGCAGGCCCGACTGTCCGGGCTCGAGCTCACCGCCGTCCACCACGACGCGGCGCCGCCCCCGGGCACCCTGCTCGGGAGGCTGCAGGCCGACATCGCCGCCGACCGCGCGCCCGCCCGCACCGGCCCGGTCGACGACACCGTCCAGATCCACTCCTGCCACGGACCGGCCCGACAGGTCGAGGAACTGCGCGAGTCGCTGCTGCACCTGTTCCAGGACGACCCGGGCCTCGAGCCGCGGGACGTGCTGGTCATGTGCCCCGACGTCGAGGCCTACGCCCCGCTGATCCGGGCGGCGTTCGGGCAGGACGCGCTCGGGCACCCCGGGCATCGGCTGCGGGTGCGGCTCGCCGACCGCGCACTGCATCAGACCAATCCGGTTCTCGCCGTGGTCGGTTCGCTGCTGGAGCTCGCCGATGGCCGCGTCACCGCCAGCCAGGTCCTCGACCTCGTCGCGACCGCCCCGGTTCGCCGCCGCTTCCGGTTCGACGAGGACGATGTCGAACGCATCCGCGAGTGGACCACCGCCGCGGGCGCACGCTGGGGGATCGGGCGGCGCCAACGGGCCGCGTTCGGGCTCGACGGCTTCGCGCAGAACACTTTCGCCGCCGCGCTCGACCGGATCCTGCTCGGCACCGCCGCCGACGAATCCGACAGTGCCTGGCTCGATCTCGCGCTGCCGCTCGACGACGTGGACAGCACCGACATCGACCTCGCCGGTCGGTTCGCCGAGTTCGTCGACCGCCTCGACGTCGCGCTGCGCGGCCTCGCCGGACCGCAACCGGTGCCGGCGTGGTCGGCGGGGTTGGCCCGGGCCCTCGACCTGCTCGTCGACACGGTCCCCGCGGACTCCTGGCAACTCGGTCAGGCCCTGCGGGAGGTGGCCGCGGCCGTCGAGCACGCAGGCGAGTCGACGCTGCGCCTGCCGGACGTGCGCGCGATGCTGGCGGCGCGGCTCGCGGGCCGGCCGACCCGCGCCAACTTCCGCACCGGCGAGCTGACCGTGTGCACCATGGTCCCGATGCGGTCGGTTCCGCACCGCGTGGTGATCCTGCTCGGCCTCGACGACGAGGTGTTCCCGCGCTCGGCGGGCGTCGACGGCGACAACGTGCTGACCCGCACTCCGCTTCTCGGGGAACGTGATCCGCGCAGCGAGGACCGGCAGCTGCTGCTGGACGCGATCATGTCCGCGAGCGAGAAGCTGCTGCTGTTCTACACCGGGTCGGACCCGGTCACCGGAGCGACGAGGCCGCCCGCGATCCCGCTCAGCGAGCTCCGCGACATGGTCGAGGCGATGGTCGGGCCCGAGGGGATCGGGTCGGTCGTGACGCGGCACCCCCTGCAGCCGTTCGACGCCCGCAACTTCCGACCCGAGGTGCCGCGCAGCTTCGACCTCGCCGCGCTGGCCGGCGCCAAGGCCGCGCAGCACCCGGTGCCCGCCGACACCCGTTTCCTGGCACGACCACTCGCGCCCCCGCCGATGGACACAGATGTGGACCTGGCGGACCTGATCGCGTTCCTCGTGCACCCCACCCGCGGGTTCCTGCGCCAGCGCCTCGGCATGACGGTCCCCGAACTCGACGAGGACCTCGCCGACGCCCTCGACGTGGAACTGGACCCGCTCGCGCGCTGGGACCTCGGGCAGCGGATGCTCGACGCCCGACTGTCCGGCACCGAGCTGGCCGACTTCCGGTCCGCGGAGTGGCGACGCGGCACCCTGCCGCCGTTCCACCTCGGCGAGACCGCGCTCGGCGGCGTCGAGCAGGCCGTCGAGACACTGGTCGCGGTGAGCCGCGGGGTGCACACCGGGCCGCCCGAGACCGTCGACGTGGACGTCGATCTCGGCTCCGGGCGCCGGCTCACAGGGACGGTCGGCGGGGTGCACGGCGCCGTCATCGCCCGCACTTCCTACTCGCGGCTCGCCCCCAAGCACCGACTCGAGGCGTGGGCGCAACTGCTGGCGGTCGCGGCGTCGGCTCATGCGGACCGCGGCGAGTGGCGGGCGGTGACCACCGGCCGCGGCCAGTTCAGCAGGCCCGCCTGGCGGTCCACGCTCACCGCGCCCGCGGACGCCCTCGCGCAGCTGCAGGCCCTGGTCGCCCTCCGCGACCGCGGACTACACGCCCCGCTGCCCGTCGCCACCGGCGCGTCCGCCGTCTACGCCGAACGCCGCGCCGGCGGGGCCAGCGTCGAGATGGCCCTCGACGCGGCCGCGAAGGAGTGGGGTGGCGACTTCGGTGACGGCAAGGACCGGCACATCGGCTACGTCTACGGGGCCGCGCCCGCGCTGGGTGCGCTCACCGCGGAAGCGGCCGCCGGCGACGAGGAGACGCGCTTCGGCGTGGAAGCCCGGCAGCTGTGGGACCCGCTGCTCGACGCGGAAGTGCAGGGCCAACCGTGACCGAGACTCGCACCTTCGACCTGTGCGGCCCGCTGCCGCACGGCACCACCGTGCTCGAGGCCAGCGCCGGCACCGGCAAGACCTACGCCATCGTGGGCCTGGCCGCCCGGTTCGTCGCCGAGGCCGGAGTGGACCTCGCCGACCTGCTGCTGGTGACGTTCAGCCGCGCCGCGACCAAGGAATTGCGCGAACGCACGCGGCAGCGGTTCGCCTCCGCCGCAGCGGCATTGGCGGACCCGGAGGCAGCCCGGCGCAGCGCCGAACCGTTGATCGCGCACCTGGCCGACGCCCACGACGACGAGGTCGCGGCGCGCCGGCGTCGACTGCTGCAGTCGCTGTCGGACTTCGACGCCGCCACCATCGTCACCACGCACAGCTTCTGCCAGCGGGTCCTCGACGGGCTCGGCGTCGCCGGTGAACGCGACCCCGACGCGGTGCTCGTGGAGGAGGCCGACGACCTGGTCACCGAGGTGATCGGCGACCTGTACCTGCGCGACTACGGCCGCTCGCCCGCGCTGCTCGGACCCGCCGACGCCCGCAAGGCGGCCAAGGCCGCGGTCTTCGACGGGCAGGCGATCCTCGCGCCGGAGGACGCCGACGGGACCGAGGCGGGGGAGGCGGTCGAGTTCGCGACCGCGGTCCGCGCCGAGGTGCTGCGCCGCAAGCGGGCCACCGGCGTCCGCGACTTCGACGACCTGCCGCTGCTGCTTCACGGGGTGCTCGCCGACCCCGAGCACGGCGACGCGGCGTGCCGCCGGATCCGGGAGCACTACCGGGTGGTGCTCGTCGACGAGTTCCAGGACACCGACCCGCTGCAGTGGGACATCCTGCGCCGCACCTTCCACGGCGACCGAGGAGCAGACACCCGCGCGCTGGTGCTGGTCGGCGACCCGAAGCAGGCCATCTACGCGTTCCGCGGCGCCGAGGTGCTCGCCTACCTGGACGCGGTCCGGTCCGCGGACAGCCACCAGGAACTGACCACCAACTGGCGCAGCGACCGCCCGGTGATCGACGCGCTGGCCCACCTGCACGGCGGTGCCGCGCTCGGCCACCCCGACATCGTGGTGCACCCGGTCGGGGCGAACCACCCGACGTCGCGGCTGCCCAGCCTGCCGCCACTGCGCCTGCGTTACCTGCCCCGCGCCGGCGCGGGACCCGTTGGCAGGTCCGGGTTCCCGTCGGTCGGGCCGCTGCGCGGCCGGGTCGCCGCAGACCTCGCCGCGGACGTCGTCGCGCTGCTGCGCCGCGGCGACCCGCTCGACCTCGGGGCCGGCCCGCGGCCCGTCGCGCCCGGCGACATCGCGGTCCTGGTGCGCACCAACGCGCAGATCACTCTCGTCCACGACGCCCTCGACCGCGCCGGGGTCCCGTCGGTGCTCGCGGGCGGGGCCAGCGTGTTCACCACCGCCGCCGCGCGGGACTGGCTGTGGGTGCTGCAGGCGATCGAGCAGCCGCACCGCGCCGCGCGGGTCCGGCTCGCCGCGCTCACCCCGCTGCTCGGGCACACCGCAACGGTGCTCGACGAACGCGGCGACGACGTGGTCGCCGACGTCGGGGCGCGGCTGCGCGAGCTGTCCGCGGTGTTCGCGCAGTCGGGGTTCGCCGCGCTGTTCGAAAGGCTCTCGGCGGCAGGGGAGTTGGAGGCGCGACTGCTGGCCGTGCACGGTGGCGAACGCACGCTCACCGACCTGCGGCACGTCGCGCAGCTGCTCAACGCCGTCGCGGTGGACGAGTCGTTGGGTCTGACGGCGCTCACGCGGTGGCTGACCGAACGGATGAAGGACCCCACCTCCGGGGTGGTGGACCGCAGCCGCCGGCTCGACAGCGACGCCGCCGCCGTGCAGATCGCGACCGTGCACGCCAGCAAGGGCCTCGAGTACCCGATCGTGTACCTGCCGTTCGGATGGGACGCGGCGAAGAAGTCGGTGCCCGACCGGCTGCTGCTGCACGACGACGACAACCGGCGCATCCTCGACGTCGGCGGGCAGGGCAGCCCCGGATACGCGCAGCGCAAGAAGAAGCACGAGACGGAGGAGGCGGGCGAGGAGCTGCGCCTGCTGTACGTCGCGCTGACCCGGGCGAAATGCCACCTGGTGCTGTGGTGGGCGCCGAGCTTCTCGACCTCCGGGTCGCCGCTGCACCGGATGCTGCTCGGCCGCAGGCCCGGCGAGCTGGCCGTGCCGCTGCGGTCGGGGGTGCCCGCCGATCCGGTTGTCGCCGAACAACTCTCCGACTGGGCCGCGTCGGCCGGCGACGTCGCGACGGTGGAGGCGGTCGGGGCGGACCCGATCGTCGGCGAGGAGTGGGTCCCGCAGTCCGGGGAGGCCGGGGAGCTCGCGGCCGCGCGGTTCGACCGGGTGCTCGACTTCCGCTGGCGCCGCACCTCCTACTCGGCGCTGACCGCGTCGGCGCACGACGCGCACGCCCTCGCCGCGTCCGGCGTCGGCAGCGAGGTCGAGGACGCGGGCAAGGACGACGAACCCGACGAGCCGCCGCTGCGCCTGCCCGACGACTCCGGGATCGCGTCGCCGATGAACGGGCTGCCCGCCGGCGCGGTGTTCGGCACCCTCGTGCACGCAGTGCTCGAGATCGTCGACACCGCCGCCGCGGATCTCGACGCGGAGCTGCTGCGGTGCTGCCGCGAGGCGACGACCGGCCAACTGTCCTCGGTGGACCCCGAGCAGCTGGCGGTCGGGTTGGCACCGGTGCTGCGCACCCCGCTCGGGTCGGACGCCGGCACCCTCGCCGACATCGCGCCCGCGGACCGGTTGCCGGAACTCGAGTTCGAACTCCCGCTGGCCGGCGGCGACGCGCCCGCGGTCGAGGTGCTGCTCGGGGCGGTCGCGGGACTGCTGCGCACGCACCTGCCCACCGACGACGTGCTCGCCGGGTACGCGGACCGGCTCGCCACGCTCGAGCCGACGCCGCTGCGCGGCTACCTGACCGGCAGCATCGACGCGGTGCTGCGCCTGCCCGGGCCGCGTTTCGTGGTGGTGGACTACAAGACCAACCGGCTCGCGCCGGGGGACGTCACGACCGCCGACTACACCCGCGGGGCGATGGCCGAGGAGATGATGCGCTCGCACTACCCCTTGCAGTCGTTGCTGTATTCGGTTGCGCTGCACCGGTACCTGCGCTGGCGGCTGCCCGGATACGACCCGGCGCGGCACCTCGGCGGTGCGCAGTACCTGTTCGTGCGCGGCATGGTCGGACCCGACACCCCGGCCGGCTGCGGCGTGTTCGACTGGCACCCGCCTGCCGCGCTGGTGACCGAGCTGTCGGACCTGCTCGCCGGCCGGGTTCCACTACCGGAGGTGACGGCGTGACGGACGTGCGGGTGGCGCAGCGCGGCAAGGGTGTGCTGCGCGAGTTCAACGAGGCGCGGGTGCTGACCGCGGCGGACGTGCATGTCGCGCTGCGGCTCTCGGCGCTGAGCGGTGAGCGGTCGGAGGAGGTCCTCCTCGCCACCGCGCTGGCGGTGCGGGCGGTGCGGTCGGGCTCGGTGTGCCTGGAACTGGGCCGGATGCGCGAGGTCACCGTCGACGAGACGCCCGGCGAGGACGCGGTCCCGGTGGACCTCGACGCGCTGCCCTGGCCCGAGGACGCGGCGGTCGCGGCGGCGCTGCGGGTGAGCCCGCTGGTGGTCGGCGGCGCCGCCGGACCGCTGCGCCCGCTGCGACTGGTCGACACCGACGACGGCGGGCTGCTGTACCTGGAGCGCTACTTCCGGCAGGAGGAGACGATCCGGCGGGTGCTCGACGAGCGGGCGGCGCGGCGCCCGGCGGTCGACGAGGACGCGCTGACGCGGGGTCTCACGGAGCTGTTCCTCGACGGCGACGGCCGGGCGTCGGCGGCCCCGGACCGGCAACGGATCGCGGCGGCGGTCGCCGCGACGCATGCGACCTCGGTGATCGCGGGCGGTCCGGGCACCGGCAAGACCCACACGGTCGCACGGATTCTCGCGCTGCTCGCGCGCCAGCCCGGCCCGGCGCCGCGGATCGGGCTCGCCGCACCGACCGGCAAGGCGGCGGCGAGGCTGCAGGAGTCGGTGCGCGAACAGGCCCCGTCGCTCGGCCTGTCCACGGACCTGAGCGCGATGACGCTGCACCGCATGCTCGGCTGGCAGCGCGGCGGCAGGTTCCGATACAACGCGACGAACCACCTGCCCTACGACGCGATCGTGGTCGACGAGACGTCGATGGTGTCGCTGACGATGATGTGCCGACTGCTCGAGGCGCTGCGCCCCGACACCCGGCTGGTGCTGGTCGGCGACCCCGACCAGCTGACCTCCGTGGACGCCGGCGCGGTGCTCGCCGACCTGGTGGCGCGGCCGGTGCGCGGCACAGCGAACCCGGCGCTGGCGCGGGTGGTCGGCGCCGACCTCGACGCCGCGGACGACCCCGCCGAGGCGGCGCTGAGCGCGAGCGAGCGGGACCGGTTGCGCGGCGGCGTGATTCGCCTCAGTCGCGGCAGGCGGTTCGGCGGCGCGATCGCGGAACTGGCGGTCGCGGTGCGCGAGGGCGACGCGGACGCGGCGCTGGAGATCCTGCGCAGCGGCGACGAGCAGGTCTCCTTCGTGGCCGAGGACGAGCTGTCGGGACTGCGGGCAGACGTGGTGGCCTCGGCGGTCGCGGTGACCGAGTCGGCGGAGGCCGGGGATGTGGCCGAGGCGGTGCGGCGATCGGAATCGCACCGGCTGCTGTGCGCGCACCGGGACGGTCCGTACGGGGCGAGCTGGTGGGCGCGGCAGGCGATCGAGTGGGTGGGGCAGGCGTCCGGGCAGCGTCTCGACCCCGAGCACTGGTACCCGGGCCAGCCGCTGCTGGTGACCGCGAACGACCACGAGGCGCGAATCTACAACGGCGACACCGGAGTCGTGGTTCGCCGCGCGGACGGGAGTCTTGCCGCCGCGTTCGCGCGCGGGCAGGAGCCCGTCCTTCTGCACCTGAGCAACCTGTCCGCGGTGCAGACCGTGTACGCGATGACGATCCACCGCAGCCAGGGCAGTCAGTACGACACGGTGTCGGTGGTGTTGCCGGGGGAGGAGTCGGCGCTGCTGACGCGGGAGTTGCTGTACACGGCGATCACCCGGGCCCGCATTCACGTGCGGATCGTCGGGAGCGAGGCGGCGGTGCGGGCCGGGGTGGGGCGGCGGGTGTCGCGGGCGAGCGGGTTGCGGCGCGGGTAGACCGGCGGCGACGCGGTCAGTTCGCGGCGGCTTCGCGCAGTTGTCGGAGCGACTCGCCGGAGGTCCCGAGCGCGGCGACGATCGCGCTCCACGAGTAGCCGGCGTCCCTGGCCGCGGCGAGGCTGTCGGCGAGGTCCTTCTCGGCCTGGGCGTGGGCGCGCGCGGCGGCGCGGAGGATCGCGAGCGGTGTGGGCTCCAGATCGTCGGCGTCGGTCGCGTCGGGCGCCTCGCTGGGCTCGACTGCGTCGACCGCCTCGGTTGCGTCGCTCGGTTCGCTCGCGTCGGTTGCGTCCGTCGCGTCGGTTGCCACGCTCTCCTCACACGCGTCGCCCAGCTCAGCCAGCTCGGTCTCGTCTGTCGGCGTGCTCTCGAAGCGTTTGGCGAACTCGGCGGCGTGGTCGAAGATCTCTTGGGTGGTTCGGGTCATCGGGGCACCTCGGGTACAGGGGTCGGACAGGGGGTTCTCGGCGAGACGATCACGCTCGCGTGGTGGGACCGTGGCATCGGCGGGCGCGGGTCTGCGTGCTGCTCAGCCGGCGCAGTGCTGGTGTCGGCGTCGGAGCCGGTGGGCGTCGTCCGTGGCGGACATGCGGCTCCTTTCGCTGCGGGTGCGCCCATGGTGCCACGACGGTGCGGTGGCCCGACTGGCGGTCATCGCGGCCGCGCCGTCAGACCAGTTCGACAGTGCAGGGCAGTTCGGGCGCTCCGGACAGGCGCGCGTCGGCGGTGAGCAGTGGGACGTCGAGCAGGGTCGCGACCGCGACGTACATCGCGTCGTAGAAGGTCAGGTTCTCGCGCAGCGGCCACGCGAGTGCCGCCACCGGCCCGGTGTGCGGGTAGCGCTGGTCGATCAGCGCAGCCGAGGTGAGCAGTCCCGTGTGGGCCTCGGCGGGGCTGATCAGGCCGGCACGCTCGTGGCGGCGCAGGACGTTGCCCACCTCGGCGTCGATGAGGTGCGGGGCGTGACGTCGCGACCGGGAAAGCCTCTGCCGCAGTTCCTTTGACTCGGTGGTGCGGCCGAGGAGGGCGAACAGCAGGGCGGAGGCGTCGAGCACGCAGTCGGTCACCGGCGGTCGGCGTCGAGATCGGCGAGGATCGACTCACGCGTCGCGCCCGGAGCCTCTGAGGCCCAGCGGGTGGACGCCATGCGCTCGAAGACCTCGTCGGCGGTCGGGGATGCGGCGAAGTCGATCACCACCTCGCGCATGTACGACTGGATGGATCGTCCCGCGGCGCGGGCCCGGGTGCGGATGACCTCGTACGTCTCCTCGGGCAGCTCGCGGATCTGGATCGTCGCCATAGCGCTATTTTAGCGCTGCAGCGCAAGGGGCTGCTGGGTCAGTCACAAACGCAGCTTTCGGGAAGTCTGCGCAGCTCAGCGAGGTGCATCGAACAGGGTGAGCTCGCTCGGTTCGTCGAACAGTTCCAGCTGCCGTGGCGGTTCCTCCGGGGGCGCGGGGGTCAGTCCTGGCCGGGAGAAACTGACCGCTCGCAGGGCGCCGCTCAGCGCGGCGAGCGTTCCGGCCCAGGCGGTCGCCTCGCCTTCGCAGTGAACGACCTCGTCCGGATTCGCCTCGGCGCGAGCCCTTTCCAGCGATCCGCCCCACTCCGCCGTCCGTTCGGCGCTGATCCGCATGTAGTCGAGGATGGCGGCGCGGTCGCGTTCGCAGACGTCGGCGGCGGTCTCGGCGGCGAGGGTGCCCTCGCCGTAGCGCACCAACTGCATCACCGCCATCAGCGCCGGCGGTACGTCCGGCGCGCGTTCGTGGTTGGCGACCGCCGGACGGGGTGTGGTGCGATGGCCGACGGCATCGAACCGTGCGGCGAACGCCCGGTCCACGGTCGCGAGGAACGCGGTGACTCGCTCGAGCAGGTCCGTCAGATGCCGTGGCACGAACGGGAACCCGGGTATCTCGACCACCGCGTTCAGCCGGTCCTCGCGCAGGACGAACCGCAGGTGCGACCAGCGTGCGGTGAGGTCGGCGACCGTCTCGGCGGCGCGGGTCCGGCCGCCGATCCGGTAGAGCAGCGGCACCGACAACCGGACGACGGGTTCCGTGTGGTGCGGGATCACGAATACGGCGTGCCCCTCGATGGTCAGGACGAAGTCGCCGTCCCCGTCGACCTGCGGCTGGTCGCCGAGCAGGTCGGTGAGGGCGGCCTCGACGAGGTCGCGCAGGTGGTCGGGGTCGCGCGGGGCGACGGCCACCATCGGGTCGACGTCGGAGCTCGCGAGCCAGTCGCGCACCGTGGGACCGGTGAGGTGGCCGGCTCGGCGACCGACCGCCTCGGCGCGGAGGAAGCTCGGGTGCGGCACGCTCCACACGTCGCGGAACGTGGCCACCGTCATCGACGCGAGCTGGTCGGACCATCGGACGGTGCGGTCGAGGAAGTGGGCCGGCGACCCGTCGGCGGGGTCGTCGTCGGGCCCGCAGGTGGGGTGCTGCCAGCCGAGCTCGCCCAGAAGTGTCTCGTCGGCGGGCGACAACGCGAACCGGGGGTCGAGGAACGCGTTGGACGGCACCTCGCAGCGCACCAGGTCGTCGGACCAGGCCAGGAACTGCACGCACGGGAGGTAGCCGCCGGCGCCCGGTTCCTCCGCGAGCTCGACCACCAGGATGTCCTCGCCGCGCATCGCGCCGATGTGGTCGGCGAGGGTGCCGCGGAACTCGCGCCACGCCAGTTCGACGGCCTGGTCGAACTTTTCGAGGTCGGGCAACGGTGTGGTCCCATCTGCAGCGCGCACCGGCCGCGCTCCCGGCCGTCGTCATGCAGGGTATCGCCAGTAGCGGACCGGGAGCGGCAGACGGTCGAAGTCCGTCCGGGAATCGGGAGGCGATGTCGGTGCCGAGGGCTACGGTTGCCGCACCGTCGGGGAGGAGGTGTCATGGCATTGGTGGACTGGTACGACTCGTGGGAGCCGACCCAGGATCAGCGGACCTTCCCGCACTGTCTTCAGGTCGACGTGCCGATCGCGGAGGTGATCGAAGTTCTCGACGGGCTGGGCCTGACGTTCGTCAGCGAGGACGGCCGGAACCGCGACGGCCTCCGCGCGGCGGGCGACGGGTTCGAGGTTCGCCTGCACGACGTCGCCGCCGGAGCGCTCGGGCTCGGTGTTCTGGAGGGTCCACTCCCGCCGACGGTGGCGGTGTTCGTGACCGGGCGTTCGGGGTTCGCCGATCGGAACGCGGTCGAGGCCGTTCGTCGCTACCTCGAGCAGCGCACACCGTGGCGGATCGAACTGCAGAACAAGTACTTTCAGGAGATCTCCGTGCGAGACCGGGTCGGCCAGATCGGGTGCCGCCACGGAGATTGATCGGGTCGGGAACCGATCGGGACCTTGCCGCGTCTGACACCTTCGGTCTTGTTTAGGGACTCGTCGCGTCGATCACCGTGTGCCTCGCGTCAGAACAGCGTGGGTTCGGCCAGCGCGCCCTGCCGGGCCTCGCGCAGTCGGGCGCTCCACCGTTGCACCAGCCACATCTCGATCAGTTCGGGGCGGGTGTTCGCCCGCGCCGCCCAGTCGCCGAGCAGGGTGAGGTACCGGTCGTAGCGGCGGAGGGTGAAGCCGCTGACCGACGGATCCTCGAGCCAGCCCTCGTGGATCAGCGTCGAGACGCCGTACTGGTCGATCAGCTGGGCGCGTCCGGTGGAGGTCCTCGCCTCGACCGCCCACAGATATACCGCCAGCAGCGACACCCCGACGCCGGGCGTCTCGGGCCAGCCCGACCAGGACGCACTCGCGGCGTTCGGCAGGGAGCGCTCGCGGGCGCAGTGCTTGAGGACGGCCCGGATCCGGGCGAGCGGGTCCTCGCCGACGCGGGCGTGCGGGTTGACCACGTCGGGGAAGCGGCGTTTGTAGCGGCGGTGCGGGTGTGCGCCCTGCCAGGCGGCGCAGAGGAACAGCAGTCCGAGGCCGTCGTCGTCCGCGTCGATCAGGTCGCTGCCGAGCCGAAGGTCGTTGCGCTGCACCACCGCGACGCCCTCGGTGACGATGCGACCGTCGAGATCGCGGCCGCGCAGCCGGATCTCGTGCTTGGCGAGCGCGAGGTGCTCGTTCCACCAGTCCAGGTCGACCGGGGCGCCGTCGTCGAGGACGTGCAGTGGGTAGGAGCGGGTGTGGCACCACTGCACGCACGCCTCGGGCGGCTCGAATCCCTCGTCACTCAGCTGCATGGGGCAAGGGTGCCAGCCGGTACCGACAATCCGGGTGAGGGTGGACGCCGGTGTCGGCGCCAGGGTTACACGTGGGCGCCGCGCCGCCCCGGGTTCGAGGCGGCGCGAGCGTCGTGGACTTAGGAGGACGTGGCCGGGGTGATGCCGAGGTCGCCCTCGACGTGCTCGCCGTCGTGGCCGCACGCGCAGTCGTCGCCGCAGCCGCCGCCACCGCACTCGCCGGCGTAGCTGTCGTCGTCCGCGTCGCAGTCCAGGGTGCCGCCGAACCGGGCGGCGAAGTCGTCGTCGAGGTCGTGGGTGAGGTCGTGCACCTCGTCGATCAGGTTGAGCAGGTGCTGCGGCGCGAACGGGTCCGCGTCGAGCAGCGTCGAGACCAGCAGGTGCTCCTCGCTGAGCGCGAAGCGCAACCGCGGCCACTCCTCCGAGAGCTCGACCAGCTGGGTGGTGGCCAGCGCGCGGTCGGTGATGCCGGTGACGATCGACGACCACACGTGCAGCTGCGGGCCGTCGTCGGCGACCGTCACGTAGACCGCGAAGCCGTGCACGGGAACCGCGATGTCGCCGTCCTCGTCGGTGTCGGGCTCGGAGCCGAGCAGCTCGGCGAGGGTGCGCACGCACAGTGCGTGCAGCTGGTCGCGCTCGTCGGTGACCACGGCGAGGGCGCCGTCGATCCGAAGCGGCTGGTCGTCGGTGGTGTCGTGGTCGGTCATCGGGTCCTCTGTCCTGCGCGGGGGAATGTGCGGGTCCACGGTAGTGCGGGGGAGTGACAGGGGGTTGGCGGGCGGGTGGACGGCGGTGGACGTCGGCGTGCGCTGATCACCCGACGATCGCGCCGACGACCTTCCCGACCACGGCGACGACGGGAATCGTCAACAGCAGGAGTATCGGGGTGAGCACACCGACGAGAATCCCGACCGCGACGCGTCGACCGGTTCCGCCGCGCGCCAGGCAGAGGATCCATGCCACGAACCCGAGGACGATGGCGAGCCACATCCAGGCCGGAGTCGGCGAGTCGGTTGTCGGCATCATCACGAGGCCGACCAGGGCGAGCAACGTGACCGTCGTCGACGCGTAACTCGCGGCGCCGAACGGGGAGTTGCGAGTTTCGGTCACACCGACACCCCAAACGGGGCGTTGGCGTTCATCGCGAGGTGAAGCGAGGCGAACACCAGGCCGATGAACGACGCCGTCACCATGCCCAGCGCCAAGCCACGCCAGGCCGCAGACCCACGAACGAACAGCGGTACCGCGAGCAGCATCGTGATCACCACTTCGGTTGCCACCGTGGTGAACTCGACGACGAAATTTGCGGTGCCGTCCGGGGCGAGTGTGTCGACGAGTGGGGCTATCGCAAAGAAGCCAGCGACCACGAGTGCGAGCCAAAGCGGGGTCCCCAGCGTCGCGGCTCGCCAGTAGTCTGGGCCGGTCGTCGTCAGACGCGCACGAGTCGCTTCGTCCATGATGGCCATCCTCTAGTTGACTCGTGGTGGGTCGGCGGGATCACCCAGCACGGTTCCGGGGAGATCTCGCACAGTGGGTGGAATTCGCCCGCCCCATTCCTGGATGTACTGGAAGGGCTCCAGCGCCCGTTCGCCGCTGCCGAGGCCGTGAGTAGTCCACAGGTTGAGGGCGGGACCCCACGATTCGCCAGATTTTGCAGGGTCGACTGCGACCGTGTGTGTCGTTCCCCGCGGATCGTCCTGATAGACCTCGAAGGAAGGATAGTCAGCACGGGTCCCGCTGATCGTGACGCCCGTCGATCCCGGAGCGCCAGGCTCACCATGTCCGGGTGTGAACACCACGTCTCCGTGCACGGTCGGCATCACGGCTGCAGGGGCCTCGAGCGGACCGACCTCCGGTCGAAACGGATTCGCGGCCTCGTACTTCAATCGAACCGACCCGTCCTGTGCCTGCCAGACCTCAGCGTCCGGAGAACCCACCTTCACATTGCCTTCCGTGTCGACCGAGGGGTTCTGTCGCATTACGACCAGCCCGTTCTCGTAATCGATGAACGTCGTAACTCTGCTGTACTCCGGATCGAACTCCGGGTCGTTCGGTCGGTTGTCGCCGAGATCGTAGGCCGGAACGTTGAAGACGGAGTACGGCTCGATGAAGCTGCTTGTTCGGACAACGCCTTGTCCGGGTACGGGTTCGATACGCACAACTTTGATGCTCGGCGGTATGCCTTGATACTTCTCCGTGTAGCTGTGTGGATTTAGTGCGGTCGCAGTCTGCCAGTCGCTCGGCGACTGCGGGTAGCGCCCGAACAGTTCGTGGAAGGCCTCTGCAGACTCCTGATCGCGGGCCTCTCGCGGGGAGATGACGTGTTCGGCGCCCGACGGATCGAGCCCCTCCGGAAGTTGATTGCCACAGGCCCGGATCGCGGTCGCCGCGTCACGGATTCTTCTCGCCGTTGCGTTCGCCTCGGCGATGAGCTCGGTGAGGGCGGAGCCGATCGCACTGGAGTGCTGATCGACCCGTGCAGCATCGCCGGTGACGGCCCAATCGTCGGCAACCGAGCAGTGGTCGTTTTCAGCGTCGGCCGTCCGGCTGTTCAACGTGCTCAGGTGAGACGCCAACGCGCGGCAGCCCTCGTCGAGAACCTGCGAGAGGGCGAGGACTTCGTGAGAGGTTTTCGTGCCGGTATCGCAGTCGGTGCCGATGCGGTCGTACGCAGCGTCGTATGCCGAGCCGTGCCAGTGGTTTCCGGCATCCTGGATTCCCGATCGCATTCGATCGAGTTGGTTGCTGTATTCGGCGTCGCCAGCTCTGACGCGAGTGGCGATATCTGCCAGCATCGCCGGAGTCCATCCTCTGATCTGGCTGCGAGTCGGCGTCAAAGCTGTGCTCCGACAGCCGTCAGTTGTGTACGGAAGGCGTCGTCCGTGACCTCGAAATCCCGTGCGTTGCCTTTCGCGATGGCGGCGATTCGCCTGGCGCGCTGAGCCATTCGCAGGTAGGCGCCTTCGACGAATTCGCCCGCCTCGTCCAACGCAGCGGCGACGTCGGAACCGGGTAGGAAATCGCCGGAGGTCCGGATGGAGTTACGAACATCGATATCGTCGATCGACTCGCCGACCCCGTACATGGCGGACGCGAGTGCGCGCAGTTCCGCCGGATCGACATTCATATACATCCCCCCTGCTTCGCGATCGCGGCGGCATCCCTTGCGACGCGAAAGCCAGCGCCCCCCGGCGCCTGTGGCACGAGTCTAGTCGGGGCCCATGTGCACTTGCCGCAGCGGAGGTGATCCAGTCGTCGCGAGGAGTCGCGGGTAGGGGCGTCAACACCTCTTGTCGGGCTGCACCGCACCGTGCACGCGGTGGGCGACGGTAGCGGCGGGCCCTGCCTTCGGGGGCGGATAATGCACCCTTGCAGGGAAGGCCTTCCGCGGTCGTCGACATCGAGTCGACGGTACGTTGGCCCAGCGTCTGGTGTCTGTCGTCGAACGCGGCGCAGGGGCGGCGCTCGGGCGGCGGTGCGTGTACTCGGGCGGCGCACTCGGTAGGGTGCGAGCCGATGGACGAGACAGGTACGACCTCAGCTCCGAAGCGTCGCATCCACGTCGTTGGTGCGGTGCTTGTGCGAGACGGAATGATCCTCGCGGCCCGCCGCAGCGACGGCATGTCGCTGCCAGGCATGTGGGAGTTCCCTGGCGGCAAGATTGAGGCCGGCGAGAGCCCGCAGGAGGCACTTCGCCGCGAGCTCGAGGAAGAGTTGCTGTGTCGTGCGGAAATCGGTGAACGTGTCGAAACCACCGAGCACGAGTACGACTTCGGCGTGGTCATCCTGACCACCTACTTCTGCACACTCATCGATGGTGAGCCGCAGCTGACAGAACATGCGGAGATCACGTGGCTCCCGGCCGCCGACCTCGGTGTGCTCGAGTGGGCGCCTGCCGACATTCCTGCAGTCGAGCGACTGCGCACCGCGTCCGTCTGATGGCAGCTGGCATCGAGAGGCTCTTGCGAGCTGACACCGCGTTCGGCTTCATCGACGCGTCTCTCCCTTCCGATCAGGTTTTCCAACCGCTCCTCATTTCGAATGAGGACGAAAACACGATGCTGCGGGCCGTTCGGCACGAACTACATCGATCACAGCGGTTCGTATTCTCGGTGGCGTTCGTCACGACGGGAGCACTCGCGCTGCTCAAGCAGGCCCTGCTCGACTTTCGAGGCAAGGGCGTGATCGTCACCTCGACGTACCTCAACTTCAATGAGCCCGACGCGTTTCGTGAGTTGCTCACGCTCGACGGAGTCGATATCTACGTTCACCCCGGAGTGGAACGAGGGTTCCACGCGAAGGGGTATCTGTTCGAACATCGCGAATCGACGACTGCAATCGTCGGTAGCTCGAACCTCACCGCCCGCGCGCTACAACAGAACGAAGAGTGGAACCTTCGCTTCTCGGCGCTTCCGGGCGGCGACATTGTCGGTCAGTTGCGGCAGGCGATCGAGCGTCAGGTACAGCGATCTGAGCGGCTGACTTTCGAGTGGATAGATGCGTACGAACGCCATTATCAGCAGGGTCGTCGTGCGTTCTCCGGCGACCTTCCCTTCGCTCCGGAATCACAGGTCGAGCATGTGCTCGACGTCGACATCCTGGTCGGCGGCAAGGCACACGACGCTCGGATACTTCCGAATGCAATGCAGGTCGAGGCGCTCGAGGCGATCGACCTGGTTCGTGACGCAGGCGAGCGTCGTGCCGTCGTCATCTCGGCAACGGGCACTGGGAAGACGATCCTCTCGGCACTCGACGTGCGGGCAGTCGGTCCTCAGCGAATGCTGTTCGTGGTGCATCGGGAACAAATCCTCGACGCTGCCATCGAGGCATATCAGCGGGTGCTTGGAGAGCCGGTCAGCAAGTTCGGCAAATTCGTCGGATCCCGACGCGAGCTGGACCACAAATATGTGTTCGCGACGATCCAATCGCTCTCGCGGCCCGAGAACCTGCGTGCGATCGACCCCCGGCACTTCGACCACGTGCTCATCGATGAGGTGCACCGAGCGGGTGCGGAGAGCTACCAGCGGGTGATCGACCACCTCGACCCGGACTTCCTGCTCGGGTTGACCGCCACCCCGGAGCGAACGGACGGGTTCAACGTCTTCGAGCTGTTCGACTTCAACGTCCCCTACGAGATCCGGCTGCAGGCTGCACTCGAAGCCGACATGCTCGCGCCGTTCCACTACTACGGCGTGACCGACTACGTCGACGCCGACGGCGCCACCATCGAGGAAACGGCAGACCTGGCACGGCTCGTCGCCGACGAACGGGTGGACCACCTGATCAGAGCGATCCGCATGTACGGGCACACCGGAGACACGCGGGGACTGATCTTTTGCGGCCGACGGGACGAAGCGATCGAGCTCTCACGGCTTCTGAACCAGAAGCAGGTTCGCGACACCCCGCTGCGCACCCGCACGCTCATGGGGAGTGATTCGGTCGAGACGCGACTGGAGGTCGTTGGAGAGCTCGAACGGGGAGAGCTCGACTACATCTTGACCGTCGACATCTTCAATGAAGGCATCGACATTCCGGCGGTGAACCAGATCATCATGCTGCGGCAGACGCAGTCGAGCATCGTGTTTACGCAGCAACTCGGTCGGGGACTGAGGAAGGCGCCGGGGAAGGACCACCTGCGGGTGATCGACTTCATCGGCAACTACACGAACAACTACTTGATCCCGATCGCGCTGCTGGGTGACAGCTCGCTGAACAAGGACGTGATTCGGCAGAAGCTGATCCGTGCCAACGACGCCGGCGTCATCTCGGGCCTGTCCAGTATCAATTTCGATCAGGTGTCGCGTGATCGGGTGCTGCAGTCGCTGGCTGCGGTGTCACTCGACAGCATGAAGAACCTGAAAGAGGCGTTCCTGCAGCTCGAACAGCGATTGGGGGAGCCGCCTCGCCTCATCGACTTCGCCCGATTCGACACCGTCGACCCAGTGGTCATCGCGACGAAGCACAGAAACTACTGGGCATTCCTGCAGAAGCTCAAGCGTGAAGACGAGGTACTTCCCGAGCCCCTCGCCGAGGTGCTCAACTTTCTCTCGGGTGAACTGCTGGTCGGGAAGCGTCCTCACGAGCTGTTGCTGCTACGCGAGTTGTTGGCGGGTCGTCGACTCGACGAACACGAGTACCGATCGCTGCTCGGAGAGCAAGGCTGCGTGAACGACGACGCGACGATCGAGTCCGTGCTGCGGGTTCTGTCGCTGGAATTCTTCACGGCGACCGAGCGTCAGAAGTACGGCGACGATGCCCTTGTGGTCACCGGCGGTTCCCGGTGGGAACTCTCACCAAAAATCACGGACATGCTTGGTGCGTCACCGAAGCTCGGTCAGCATGTCGACGACATTATCGAGACGGGGTTGTTCGTGGCCCGGCACCGACACGGCTGGACGGGAGAACTTCAGGTCGGCAAGCTGTACTCTCGCAAGGACGTGTGCCGGCTGCTCAACTGGAAGTCCAACGAGTACGGCACGATCTACGGCTACAAAGTGGATGTCGCGTCGCAGAGCTGCCCGATCTTCGTTACCTATCACAAGGCCGATCATGTTTCGGAAAGCACACAGTACGAGGACGAATTCCTCGACGCATCGACCCTGAAGTGGTTCACGCGGAGTCGCCGTACGCTGCAAAGCGCCGAAGTGCGATCGATAGTCGAGAACGAGGTCCCGCTTTACTTGTTCGCGAAGAAGAATGACGCAGAGGGGCTCGATTTCACCTACCTGGGGCTCGCGGAGTCGCGAGAGCCGGTGCAGGAAAAGATGCCCGGTGGTTCGGGCAACATGCTCGACGTGGTGACGATGAAGCTCGCCCTCAAGAAGCCGATGGATGAGAGCCTGTATCGGTATCTGGTGACTTCGGGTGCCGAAGAGAGCAGGGACTTAGTGCAGGGTCCCAGCGGTTGCTGACGAACGGCGCCTTTCACTACCGAAGGGCTGGGGGTTGGCGCAATTCGGCCATGTAGCCTTTGGCGCCGCCGGCGAGAGATCCTGGCGTACTTCAGGTAGGGGTTCACGCCCATTCACAACTTTCGCGGTGGCGCGCGAGTGCGTGGGTATCGGGGTGCGCAGTTGAGGAATCCGGCAACTGGAGAGTCTTTCCATGCAGCGGCTTGTATTCGCTGTTCCGCAGCCACGGTGCCAGGAGGACGGTCGTTGCATCAGAGACGGTGAGCAGTCTGAGGTCGAAGAGTGTGTGGATGTCGGACCGCAGAAGGAGCCTGTTGGTGACGTGGTTGGTGTGGTCACCGTAGTAGCGGTCGATATGCGCGGCTTCGAGAACGGAGGTCACCGTGGAACCGGTGACTGCGCATTTACCGGCATAGGCGATGATCAGACGGTTGCGGAATCGTGCCTGCCCTCTTCGCAGTGTGATCTGGCGTTCGGCACGTTCCCGCATGTCGGCACCGGGCGTGTACGAAACTGGGACATCAACGAAGGCGACATCCGACTGTTTGCCGAACTGCGCGCGTAGGAACAACTCGGCGTTGGGTTCTGTGATTTCGTTCGCCGGAGACTGCGCCGCGTACTTCTTACCCCCGGCCGTTCTCAGCTCTTCCCATACAGCAAGGTGGGGGACATCGTCGCTGATCACCTCGAACTCGAAGCGATGCGTGTACTGGCCGAGGTGATTGTCCACCCAGCGGGCAGGTCTGGAATGGGGGCCAATCGGGTACAACGATGTTGTCGCCCGTACCCAGGACACGAGACCTGTCTTGGCGAGCCAGAAGTAGACGTCGTCGCCGGGTTCAATCCGTCCAAAGAATCCAGGGCGCCGGACATCCCACAACCTGTCATCCCGCGCGAACCCCCAGTGCTCGGGGGTCTCCTTACCGATCTTGACAACCCAACTGGTCAATGCCCATGCGCCTATCCGGTCTCGCACCGGGTGGAGGCATGTCCTGTCGCGGAAGCCTGTCGGGCCGTGCTCGTTCTGAGTTTTTGTCCAACCCGCTGAATGCTCAGCGGGATTCGTCGATCAATGCGCGGAGCGCATCCCTCGTCTGCTCATCCGTCGAGTAGATGACGGTGCCGACCATGCCGCGGGTCAGCAGCACCTTGTAAACGTTGCGAACCAGCTTGTCGAAGCGGACGTCGCTGATCTTCTTGGCGTTCTTGAAGTCGGGGTCGCGATTGGCCGCGCGAACGGTGGTGAAGCCTCCGTCACGCCACACCAGGTCAGGTCCGAGGATCACGCCGTTCCAGTCGTACTCGAAACCTTGTGCGGTGTAGACGCAGCCGACCTGGTCGAAGCCGCCGTCCTCAGTGGCCCACAGCGGTGCCGGGGGAGCGTCGCCGATGCGCCTGTCGCTCTTGCTGTTCCACGGTCGTGCCCAGTCGTCGATGACGACGTCGGGGACGAGGGTGCCGTCCTTGCGTGCGTCGCTCCACGGCCAGCAGTAGCCGGCGGTGATGCGTGCCCCGTAGCCGCGATCGATTTGTTGGGTCAGCAGGTGCTCGAGTTCCTGCGGGGTGTCGGCGACGCGGACGGCGAATTGGGGATCGCCCTTCCACTTGTATGGGCCCCGTCAGTCAAACCCAGGAGGCGCTTGACCCACAGCACGTACTCTTCGCTGCCGCCGCACCGGAACTGCTCGCCGAGGTGCACGTGATGGACGTCGAGGCCGAGCGACTTGGCGTGAAGCTCGATCTGCTCGAGTGAGCCCATCTCGCCGGGTCGCACAATCTGGTGCTCGTCGAGCAGGAACACGGGTACTCGCGCCGCCGCGATCAGCTCGTCGATCTGCGGCCGGTCGGTGCGCAGTTCTGCTTTCGTGTAGCGGTCGACGGAGGTTTCGCGAATCCGATGAGCCTCGTCGAGAATGAGGACGTCGAGGCCATTCCGTTCGGCCGACATGAACTGGTTGAAGTACTTGAACATCTTCTGGACCCGTGGCGCTCGGTGGCCGGCTACTTTGCGAAGGGTCTGGGTGAACGAGCGGGAACCGGTGGCGTGCAGCACGGTTCGGCCACGACGCGCAAGCTCACCGACCAGCGACAGCGCGATGACGCTCTTGCCGCTGCCTGGACCGCCTGTGACGACCACGATTCGCTTGGCGTCCGCGGACCGCGCCTGCTCGACGGAATGCAGGACGAGGTCCACGGCTAGCTGCTGGTTGCCGAGGAGGTGGAACTGGGGTCGGTCGCGGACCTCAGCCGCCGCGACCTTGAGTAGCTGCTGCGATGGCGCGACCGCCGACCGCATCAGGGTGTCACCCGCGACATGGCCGGCTGCGTCGCCGGACAAACGCGATTGGAGGAACGCGAACATGTCCGCGCGATCGGCGCCAGTGAACAGGCGGCCGGTGATACCTGTCGGGAAGCTGCGGAGGTCGGACACCGATGACGGGTCGGTCGCGTTGTGTAGGTAGGCCATTCCGGCGAGCGCGTCCGGTTGGTTCTCGATGGCTCGCGCGAAGTCAGCGAGGTAGTCGCAGTACCCCTTCACCTGGGCTACGGGATGCAGCTTGGGTCCGCCCGGCATGCCGGGAACCTCGACGAGCTCCGGACTCCCCTCGAACCGGTAAGCCGACGACCACTGCTTGAGTTCGACCACCACATACGAGGCCGCACCGGTATTGGGATGGACGCCGGCGAGCACGACATCGGCGCGCTGCGACGTCAACGGAAGGTGGTACTCGATCAGCATCTCGACGTCGCCCAGGCCCGCATCGACGAGATCCCGAGCGAACACGGGGAGACTGCGGCCCCACGACTTCTGTTCGGCCTCGCTTGCTCGGCGCCCGGTGGTGAACAGCATCTGATCGAGGAGTTGCTCGACCAGCGAGTCAGGGTGAGCGATGCCGGCGACGCGTTTCGCCGACGTACGAAGCAAGGTCAAAGTGGGGTCCCCCGGGCAGCACGAATCGAGTCGTGCGGGTGGGGGCATGTCCGTGGCCGTGAATCACAGCGGAAGTCCGTCGGGCCGCGAAAAGAACACTATCGGACACCGCCGACAGGAAATCGTCACGGCCCGGCCGATGGCGTGTCCGGGCTACGACTCCGAATGCGTGACGATCTGTGCCTTCTCGTGGAGGACTTCCTCGGCCGCCGGATTGTTCACGATGCGGGCGGCGAGCGAGTGACGCGCCAGCGCCTCCGGGAGTGCTGCGGAACTTCAGGCCCTTGAGTGCTTTCTTGTCCACGAGGGGGAGCGGACGGTCGCCGTTGTGGGTTCGGAGCTCGGCGAGACCGCGTCGAATGTCGTCGACCGAGAGGTCGCCGTGGAGCCGTAGGGATTCCGCTCCGATCCGCTGCCGCGGCGGAACAAGACCCGGCGCCCACGCGGCGGGTGTGCGGTTGGCTTTCGCCCCTGCCCAGGTCCACCAGCGCCAGTCGTCCCGCCCGTCGCGTGCAATGACGAACGCGCCCTCGATGATGTGGTCGGCGCGTTGTAGGCGCATGTCGTCGAGAGTCGCCACGGCTCGTCTGGCGAGCGTGACACCGGCCGGCTGGACCCCGAGCAGGACGTCGCGCACACCGCGGGTGATCTCGAAGGATGCGCCATCGGGAAGTGACATCCACTTCGCGCGGCCCTGCAGATCGGTGTTCTCCACGAACACCTGACGTCGGTTCCAGTCGATGTGGGTGACCTTCCACGACCGGCCGCCGAGCAGGAGGACCCGACGACCCGAGCCGACCCCGTCGACCCTGCCGCAGGCGGTTCCGGCAGCGATGTCGAAGGATCGGATGACGTCTGGCTTGAGCACATGGCTCAGGCCAGACCCGCAAATCTGATGAGATCGTCGAAGATTGGCAGGGCGTCCGCGTAGCAGTCGTTGCCTGCGACGACCACATCGTCGTGGCCGGTGGGTACCTCCGGTGGCAGAAGGCCTGCGCGCCGATCTGCACCACATCCGGGGCGTCGGAGTGGATGGCTTCGGCGTAGGCGTCGGCCGGTCCAGACGGGCCACCTCGGCTGTCGCTGGTCGACACGAGGTGCATCCTTGCCGGGCATATGGAGGTATGAAGGGGCTGCCGCGAGTCAACTGAACCTGGGGCAGTCCCATTCGGATCGCCAAAGCGCTTGGCACACAGAAGTTATTCGAGAGTGTATTGACGGCTGTGGATCAGGCAGCTGGCGCCGTGCTCCAGATCTCGAGCGCTAGGGAGATGAGCACCTCGGTCCGCACATCAATCGCCTTGGCATCCCAGTGTTCAAAAGCCTGCAAGCGCGAGTTGATCGTCGTCACCGTCGTGTTCTTCCCGACAGTGCTCAGCTGGGCGATGCTTCGCGTCAGGTAGTTGCCGCTCTGGGAGTAGAGCGGCTTCTTCGAATCGTAGAAGTCGTTGCCTGCGACTATATTGTGAGGCTTCTCGAGGAGTGTGAGGTTCCCGAGGCGGTTCACATACGACTGGTAGTCCTCGTCATTGCCCTCACACCACTCGCCGAGGAGATCGCTGCGCGGCGTCTGCGGCAAGATGTGCTCGATCTCGAGATTCGTGTACTGACTGAGCAGTCCGCGGGTCTTGGTTCCGGAATGGGCCATGTCGACATGCTGGGTAATTCGCGCGAGCAGATAGCGCGAGCGGTACTTCGGCATTGATCCGAGCCGGTAGCGGCGAAGAGCGTCACGCAGTTCGTCATGCTTGGAGGCGATCGAACTCTGGAAGTGCGTGGCGATGAATTCGTTCAGAGCCAACCGTTGCGTGGCCTCGTCCGTGATCGTCGAGAATTCTCGGATCTCATCCGCCCACCGCGAGAACAACGCCTCGAGGTCTTTGGTGGACGTGCGCGTGAACACGTAGAAGAAGAGAAAGTTCTCGATTTGCTCGACCAGGTGCTCGAAGTTCGCGGGGCGTAGCTTTCCGCCTGCCAGCAGGAGGACGTGATGCTGGCTCAACGAAGTCCCAGTCAGATGCTGCAGGTTCGCCAATGCCGCGCTCGGGCTTCCCTGCGAATCACGCCCACTCTGAAACGCGAGGTAGCGCTCGACGTTTGCCGCCACCGTGTCGACGAACTCGAAGGGTCTCGTCGCGTATCCGGCGACCGCGGCATTGTCCTTGTCGACGAACCACGAGTAGATCTGATCCTCGCGTACGATCCCCTTGCTGTGCGCGTCGCGAATCTTGTAGTTCGCCATCACGAAGTACCGGAGGAAACGCAGCGGCTTCTGCTTCTTCTGCTCGAGGGGCGTCGTGATCTTCTTCCACTTGTCTTTCAGCTTGGCGAAGTCGTCCTGCTTGACCTGCGCGAAGAGGAGATTCTTCAGCAGGTCCATCGGATTGAGCCCGATGCCACGCTCGTTGATGGTTTCGAAGATCTTCAACGCGCTGCTGACATCCGTTTGAATCTGGATGAAGATCACGTTGTTTGCTAGATGTCCCCAGAACCGCGCAAGGTCGGCGTGTTCCGGGAAGTTGTGGTCGAGGTACTCCGATATGGCCAGGAAAACGTCGGTCAATCGTGCTGCCGACCCGAACCGTTCGATGGCGGCATGGTCGAGGGCGTCGGACAGCTCGCCGTCTGCTCCGTCGTATTGCCGGAGGAACTGGACCAGATCGGCTGCGTTCTCGTAGCAGGGCTCGAGCCGAAGCCGCGAAACGGTCATGCCTTCAAGATTTGTGTAGCTACTCGCGAGCAGACCCTCGATCGTGGGCTGCTGCGGATGGCCCCGAAACCGACGGCGCAGCGCGCACAGCATCAGGAAGAACGTGGTGGTCCTCTGCTGGCCGTCGATCACATCGAGCTCGTCCGCTTGCCGACCGGGCCCGTCCGCTGCCACCAGTACAGTGCCGACGAAGTATTGCTTACCGCCGGCGTCGATGCTCTCGGTGATGTCGTCGAGTAGCTGGACGGCTTCGGTCGGACCCCATACGTACTCGCGCTGATAGTCCGGAATCCGGTAGAAGCATGACTGCAGCGCCTGCGTAATGGTGAAGCTGTGGGTCTGGATGAGCGACATGCGGATTCCTGATTCGATCGAGAATATGGTGAGACAACGAAAGAGAATAGGCCCATGGTCGGACACCGGTGTGCAGCGCGTGTACATCGGCGCGAATCGACTGGCTGCAGAGCCATCGACCTCGCTGCCGTCCTCGAATGGCCCAGGGGCTAAGGAAGATTGGTCCGACTCGGCGCGGCCGGCATATCCGGCGTCGAACTTGGCGTACGACCAGCTTTCCCACGCACGAGGGCCGGTCAGCCCTTCCCGCGCAGGTATTGGAGAACAGACCCGGCGGTATGGCGTGATGTAGCATCCCGCAGGTACTGCGCTGGGGAGCCCGCATCTGCGGGCGGCGCGTGCACGGGGGTGATATTGATGACTGACGGGAATCTGCCCGGTGGGGTGGTAGTGGTGCCGATCCACGCGCGGCCGAGCGGCTCGGGTGTGGCACAGATCGAGATGCGGACCGTGCCCGGTGTGGGCCTGGTCCTCCCGGTCTATTCGTCGATCGGAAGCCTGGTCGCCTGCTGCAGCGAGATTCAGCCCTGGATGGCGCTCGACGCGGACGGGCTGAACGAGGTTCGGCGGGTCACCGAGTTCGACGTGATCGTGCGGGACGTCGACCTCCGCGGTGAGGCCGACGAACCCGATGATCCGTCGACACCGCAGAGCTGGTTGGAAGAGGCCCGACCATGAGCGACGGGATGATGGTCGACAACCTGTGCGAGCTGGCGGTCGTCTTGGCGGACGGCGCCCAGGGGTTCGAGAACTTGGCCGTCGATGCCCCGGCAATCCCCGACGCGGGCGCGTCGAGCGGTGTCGTGGCGGAGCTGCTAGTGGCGCTGTCGGAGGCGATGTCGACCGCCGCCTTGTCGGCGGCGAACGCGGCCGACCTCGTGCAGGCCAACGCCGCGGAGTTCGATGCGACCGAGGGCGCGAACGCGGCGCGGGTCGCCGGCGCCAAGGGGGTGCCGCGCTGATGCCGATCGACATTCGGGTGGCGGGCGATCCGGCCTCGTGCACTGACTGTGCGAATTCGCTCGCGGCCGTGGCCAGCGGCGCGGAGCAGCAGGCACACAGCTTCTTCGACGCTCGCGATCGCTCCGAGTCGCAGTGGCACAGCAAGACGGGCGACGAGTTTCGCGACCGGGTCGGCGCGATGGGGACCGGCACCATCGACGTGGCGGATCGGGCCGGCGAACTGAGCAAGGCGATCCGAGTCTTCGCGGACGACCTGGGCACGGTGCAGGCTCGCATGCGGCAGGCCTCGGAGGTGGCTGCCGTCGGCGGTCTGGCGGTGACCGCCGAGAGCATCGGCGACCCGGTCGACGAAGGCGCCGTCGGAGACGATCCGGCACGCGACGAGTTGCGGGCCCGGCAAACCGCGGCGTATCAGGCGGCGTTGCAGCTGGCCGAGGAGGCACGGGAAATCGAGCGCAGCGCGCACTCGGTCCTGAACCAGACCGTCGAGGGCACGAAGATGCTCGTCGACGACGCGAAGAAGCAGTGGCAGTGGCTGACCGCCGGCGCGGTCACCGGGTACATCGGCACAGTCGTCGAGCAGGCCGACTCCTGGGGAGTCACGGCCGCGACGCGTGCCGCTCAACTCGACACCATCCGGACCGTCGCGGCCGAGGCGGCGCTGAGCGGTGATCCGTTCCGCGAGGCCCAGGCGGCGCGCGCGTTGGGGGTGTTCGAGAAGTCCGCGGAGGCCGCGGAACGCGCTGCTGCGGCGAACTCGAAACTGGTCCTGGGTATGACGGACAACGCCTTCAGTCAGGCGATGGCCAAGACCCTCACGGGGCCCGGCGCGTCAACGCTGTCGAAGGTGGGGTCGAAGGTCCCGTACGTGGGGGTGTTTCTCACCGGGATGCAGACCGTCGCTGACGTCCACGCTGCGAAGGACGGGGGTGAGGTGGCGAAGGCGGTCGGAAAGGACGTCGGTGGTTTCGTCGCCGGCAGCGCCGCGACCAGTCTGATTCTGGCCAGTGCATCAGGTGGCCCGGTCACGCTGCTGGCGGTGGGGGCCGGCCTCGGGGTCGCGTTCGGGGTGGGCGCCGTCATCGACCACTGGGACGGAATCTCCGACGGCGCGGGCGCCGTGGGGCGCTGGGTCTCGGGGGTGTTCGAGTGACGTCACCGCGGAATGCACTCGGATGGTCCAGTCCTGCCCCGATGCCGAATCCGGAAACCGGTGAGCCCCGCCCGCCGCACGCACCGCGGCTGACCGCACGCGACCGACCGACACCCACCGATCGGGCACCGCTCAAGCAACCGCCCCTGCCGGACGGGGCCGGGCCGATCCTCGAGTGGAGCCAATACCGTCGCAGGGACGGCTGGTACGCGACCGCCGGAACCTGGTTCCTGGGCGCCGCATTGTTGACTGCGAACTACAAGAACTTCGACTGGATCACCGACTGGATCTACTGGCCGATCTTCGCGTCGGCCTTGTGGTTCTACCCACGCGTGGTCCGCAAGTCGTGGCTCGCGGCGGGTGCCACCTGGGTGCAGAACGACCGCGCCTGGGTGAACACCTACGAGCTGGTGAAGATCGAGCTGGTCATCAACGGGATCCAGCGGGTGATCCGGCTGACCGACTCATCGGGCCGCCAGGCCCCGGCGATCGATATCAAGGACATCCAGCCCAACATCGCGCTGTGGGACCTCGTCTACAACGGGATGCTTCACTCGATCGCGAACGGGAACTGCGAGGTGACGCCGCGGGCGCAGCGGGTGCTGAAACTCCCTGCGGGACAGGCAACGGCCCGGCGCCGGTCGAGCTGACTGCGCCCCGCCGCTACGCCAGCAGGTCCTTGTACTCCGGGTTCTCCGCGACGAACTTCTCCACGTACGAGCAGCCCGCGATGATCTTGAGCCCCTCGGCGCGGGTGGCGTCCAGAGCGGCCGTCACGACCTTGCCCGCGATGCCCTGCCCGCGGAAGTCGGGCTCGGTGACCGTGTGGTCGAAGGTCCGCACGCCACTGATCTCGGTGTAGTCGGCGTGACCGGCGAGGGCATCACCGACGTAGATCTCGAAGGTGCTCTGCTCCGGCTTGTGCTCGATACGCTCGGCCACGGTCGGTCCTTTCGTCGGTGTCCTCACTTCGCACGCTACATGCGCAGGATGCCTCGGATTCAACCGAACGCTCCGCGTGGCTGTTCCCGCCGTGCACTCCTGCGAGGTGCCGGTCAGTCCTGCCAGCCGGGGTAGAACGGCTCGATCGTCGGTGGTTCCTGGTCGGTACGATTCGGCGCGGGCGGGGTGGGACCGCCCCAGCGCTGCTCGACCCACGGGTAGCACAGCTGCCGCGTCGGGGTGGAGAAGTCTCCTTTGTAGCGGGTGATCTTCCAGTCTCCGAACACGTTGCCGGATGGTCGAGCCGTCCGACCTGCGGGGCCGGCGATGTTCGGCATCACCGGCTCGCGTTGCGGGATCGTGGGCGAAGTTGTGGGGGTGTCATTGGGCGAGTCGGCGCGTTCGGCGGTGACGTTGATCGCCCAACGTGAGTGAGACCTGCTGGGATCGGGTAGCGGGAAGTGCGCGTCGACATCGCGCGACAGTCCGGTCTCGTCGAGGCACACCACACCGTCGATCGAGGATTCTGATGCGGTCCGTACTACTAGCTTGAAGTGAAGGGTGCCGATCTCGTCGGCGGTATCGTCCATCCGAATCTTGCCGCCGACAGTGCCGTTCGGGCCTGCTGCCTCCGGATAGCCCGGGTCGGTGTAGTCGCGGCCGATGCCCATTTCGATCTGGTCGCTCTCGGCGGCCGCTCGAATGGCCTGCACCGCGGGTGATTCGAGGTCGATGGTCGGGTCGGTGTCGTCCCAGCGGAAGGACACCGACCACGGTGCGGGCGGTCCCAGTTCGGGCTGGTCCTCGGAGCCGCATGCGGCGCACGACAATGCGAGAGCTGAGACCAACGTCGCCGACCAGATTCGCGTTGTCCTCATTCGGAGCATGTGCATAGTCGGTGAGCCGTTCACTTCTGCCAGCCGGGGTAGAACGGCTCGATCGTCGGTGGTTCCTGGTCGGAACGAGACGGCGCGGGCGGGGTGGGGCCGCCCCAGCGCTGCTCGACCCACGGGTAGCACAGCTGCCGCGTCGGGGTCGAGAAGTCGCCGTTGTAGCGAGTGATCTTCCAGTCTCCGAACACGTTGCCGGATGGTCGAGCCGTTCGTCCTACCGGACCGGTCATCTCCGGCATCACCGGTTCGCGTTGCGGAATCGTGGGTGACGTTGTGGGGGTGTCATTGGGCGAGTCGGCGCGTTCGGCGGTGACGTTGATCGCCCAGAGTGAAAGTGATCTGCTGGGGTCAGGCAGGGGGAAGTGACCGTCGACGTCACGGGACTGTCCGGTCTCGTCACGGCACAACACACCGTCGATCGACGATTCTGATGCGGTCCGTACTACCAGCTTGAAGTAGAGGGTGCCGATCTCGTCGGCGGTATCGTCCATCCGAATCTTGCCGCCGACAGTGCCGTTCGGGCCGGCGGCCTCGGGATAGCCTGGATAGGTGTAGTCGCGGCCGATGCCCATTTCGATCTGGTCGCTCTCGGCGGCCGCTCGAATGGACCGCACCGCCGGTGATTCGAGGTCGACGGTCGGGTCGGTGTCGTCCCAGCGGAAGGACACCGACCACGGTGCTGTCGGTCCGAGTTCGGGTTGGTCGTCGGAGCCGCACGACACCGCAGACAGCGCAACTGAGGCCGCCAGCGCCAAGGGCCAAGTTCTGCGACGTGAAAGTCTCATCTCTCGCCCCTCAGAATTCGGCTCCGGTAATGGTCGGCATCCGTGGTGTAACCCGACAGGTCGCCGCGCGAGGTGTCGAGCGCGTCGTTGAATCGCTCGAATCTCAATCCGGCGCGGTCGAGCAGCTCCTCTGCGGCGGACTGCAGCTTGCTTCCCTGGCTCGCTCGATTGTCGAGAGTCATGATCTCGTCAAACGCGCGGAGCCGGCCATCCTGCAGCCAACTGTGTGACTCGCCTCCGAAGGCCGACTCGAGTAGCCCCGGCTCCTTCGCCGTGACCGCGGCCAACATCCGGTACGCCCGCTGGGCGGCCAATCCATCGGCGTCGACGGCGAAGGCCTCCTTGTGAAGAGGCGCATACTCGGGCTCGATGCCCTGCTGGACGAACGAGGATGCGACGTCGAGCGGTGTGGCCAGCGGACCACCCACTCCGACACCGATTTTCGTGGCCACCTCGACCGCCAGTTTGGTGCTGCCGGCCGCCTTGGCCTCTGCCGCGGCGTCGTCGAGTCCGCCGTCGTACGCCTCCGCTCGCAGGCCTTGCTCCATGTATCCGAGGAGCCTGCCGCTCGCCTGCCCGAGAGCGTTACGGTCCCAGGACGTCTCGCCGTGCAGTTCCCCGAACCGCCCCGCGTAGTCGTTGGTCCGGTCGACGATCGCGCCGTTGAACGCGGCGGAGGCGGTCGGGTCGGTGTTCATCAGTGTCGCGAGCCGGATCGCACCGATGTCCGCGTTGGGGCCGAGCGCCTCCGCGCGGGAGAACCCGTGGGTGGTGACCTCGGAGTCGGGGGCGATCGCGATCGCGTCGAGGTACGGGGTGACCGCACCCGCGACTTGTTGGGTGAGTGCGGGATTGAGCGAGCCGAGTGACCGGTCGTCGCTGTCGGGCAGGTTCATCAGCGATTCGAATGTGCCGATCTGACCGTCGACGCCGCCTTCGGTGATCAGCCGGATCAGTCCCGTCGCGGCGCTGCCCGCCTGCTCGGACTGGGCGACGCTGACCTCGGGTCCGGGCGTCGCGTGCTCGCCGATCCAGTCGAACAACGCCGGCGCGCCCTGATCCTCGGACCAGTCGTAGCGCAGCAACGGTGCGATGGTCTTGACCGGCGAGTAGCCGCCGTCGAGGGGCTGGTCCGGCGACCCGTGGCCGGTGAGCAACTGCGTCGTCGCCTCGTGGTTGCGGCCCGAGACCTCCAGGTAGTCCCGCATGGACTGCTCCACGGACTCGGTGCCGACAGTGAATCCGGGGTGGCCGGTGAACGCCGACACCCCGCCTGGAATACCGAGACTCGCGGCCTGCCGCGTCATCTCGCGGGACAGCTCGACACCAGGCAGGTAGCCGGGTTCGGCCTCCTTCGCGAGCGCGCCGAACCGCCGCGTGTCCTCGAAGAACCGGGTCTGGTCGGCCAGTTGGCCGGTGCCGGGGTAGGTGGTCGCGTTCTTGTCCGGCCCGTTGGTGCGCGTGGAGACGAGCTCACGCAGGTTTGCGGGAAGGTTGGCGTACGAGCCGGGGGAGCGTAGCGAACCGTCCGGGTTGCGGCCGCTGCTGACCTTCTCGTTGGACACCAGCATCAACCCGTTCGCCACCGAGTTCAGCGCTCGGCCCGCGCCCGGATTGCCGGCGACCTCCTGGGCCTTGAGGTGATCGCCCAGCGCGAGGACGCCGTCCTTGCCCGCCGCGCGGTACAACTCGGTGTAGTAGTCCCGCACCGACTGCGGGACGGTGGACACCTCGTCGCCCGCGGCGAGCGAGGTCAGCTCCGACGGCGTCAACACCTGCGCGGGCAGCTGCTCCGCGATACGCGACAGGGCGGCGTCGTCGCCGTGCGCGGCTGCCGCGGCGAGAGCTTCGCCGTCTTCGCGCCCGAGCCGCGCCGCGCCCTCCTCCGCCGGACGGGACAGGTCGGCGCCGTCCCCGACCTGGTCGCCGCGCGCGCGGACCTGCTGGGCGGCGTCCTCCACCAGGCGGGTGACCTCGCCGTCCTCCCGGACGAGGTCGTCGACGGCGCGCCCGATCGCCCACCGGTGGGCATCGACGGCGTCGCGCTCCGTTGACCCCGACCCCGCCGACACCGACCAGTCGTCGCCGACCCGGCATCCGTCGGACTCCGCGGCGGCAACCTTCGCCAGCGCCACCTCCCGGACGCTGTGCAACCGCCGGGAGCCGTCGGTGAGAGCGCGGGCCAGTTCTGTCACCTCGGTCGATACCCTTGCGGCTGCGGCACATTCGGTCGCGACGCGGTAGCGGGCCGCGTCGAATGCGGCGCCGGTCCAGTCGTGGTGCAGGTCGACCAGCTTGGCCGACACCCGACCCGTCTCGGTCGTGAACGCGGTGTCGGCGGCAGTCAGACGGTCGGCCGCGTCGGAGAGGGAGGCAGGGTTCCAGCTCCGGACCTCGGGCAGGGTCGGCATCAGACCTGCGCGCCCATGGAACCGAGCCGGTCGGTGAACTCGCTCTCGGTGACGTCGAATTCGTTCGCGTTGCCGCGGGCGATGGTGCCCATCCGCCTCATTCGATCGGCAACCCGCAGGTACGCGCCCTCCACGAACGTCGTTGCCTGCGCGCACGCCGGGCCGGTGGTCGAGCCGGGAAGTGCCGTCCCGGTGTCGATCGCCTGGATGGCGTCGATGGCGGTCCCGGCGTCGTCGACGGCCGACGCGAACGCGCGCAGCGCCGCGGTATCCACTTTCATCACTGTCCCCCCGTTCGATCTCGCGCACCCGACAGCGTGGTGAGCGATCCCCCCGATCGACGAACAACCTACCGGATGGATTCGCGGGCGATTGTTCCCGCTTTGTACTGTGCGCGCGGTTTACCCCAGTTGGGGTGAACCGCGCGCACAGGGCGCGAAGCGCCGTCAGCCCAGCAACTCCTTGATGTCCTCGGCCGACAGCCCGGCGTTGAACGCCCCGCCCTCGTCCACCACGGAGGTGAACAGCTCCGACTTGCGGGCCTGCAGCGCCAGCACCTTCTCCTCGATGGTGTCCTTCGCGATCAGCCGGTACACCATGACGTTCCGGGTCTGCCCGATCCGGTGGGTGCGGTCCACGGCCTGCGCCTCGGACGCCGGGTTCCACCACGGGTCGAGCAGGAAGCAGTAGTCGGCCTCGGTGAGGTTGAGGCCGAAGCCGCCGGCCTTGAGGCTGATCAGGAACACCGGCGCGTCCCCGGTCTTGAACTCGCCCAACACCTTCGCGCGGTCGCGGGTGCGGCCGTCGAGGTAGGTGTAGCCGACACCCTCGGCGTCGAGGCGCTGACGCACCCGGTCCAGGAAGCCGGTGAACTGGCTGAACACCAGCGCCCGGTGCCCGCCGTCGATCACGTCCTCGAGCTGCTCGAGCAGCGCGTCGACCTTCGCCGACCCGACCGACGCGTGCTTCTCGTCGACCAGCGCCGCGTCCAGGCACAGCCGGCGCAGCAGCGTCAGCGACTGCAGGATGGTGAACCGGTTGGCGTCCACGTCCTCGACCAACCCGAGGATCTTCTGCCGTTCGCGCTGCAACTGCGTGTCGTAGAGCTTGCGGTGCCGGGGCGTGAGCTCCACCTCGAGCACCTGCTCCTGCTTGGCGGGCAGGTCGGTGGCCACCTGTTCCTTGGTGCGCCGCAGGATCAGCGGCCGGATCCGCCGCTTCAGCTGCGCGAGCAGCTCGCTGTCGCCGCCGGACTCGATCGGCTTGCGGTAGAACTCGCCGAACCTCGTCGGGCTCGGGAACAGACCGGGCGCGCTGATCGACAGCAGCGACCACAGCTCCATCAGGTTGTTCTCCATCGGGGTGCCGGTGATCGCGATCTTCGTCGGCGCGTCGATCCGCCGCATGCACTGGTACGCCTTGGAGCGGTGGTTCTTGACGAACTGCGCCTCGTCGAGCAGCAGCATCGACCACCGGTGCGCCGCGTACTCCTCGTCGTCGAGCCGGGCGAGAGTGTACGAGGTGACCACCACGTCCGCGCCCTCGATCGACTCCGCCAGCGCCGCACCGCGTTTGGTACCGGTCTCGGACACCGCGACCACCCGCAGGTGCGGGGCGAACCGCGCCGCCTCCGCCGCCCAGTTCGCCACCACCGACGTCGGCGCGACGATCAGCACCGGCGGGTCGGCCGGATTGACTTGGCGCGCATGGCAGATCAGCGCCAGCGACTGCACGGTCTTGCCGAGGCCCATGTCGTCGGCGAGGATGCCGCCGAGCCGGTTGGTCCACAGGAACGCCAGCCAGCGGAACCCGTCGAGCTGGTACGGCCGCAGCGTCGCCCGCAGCGACGCCGGCGCCTCCAGCCGCGACGCCGTCGTCACGTCCAGCAGCCCCTGCACCTGCTCGCGCCACCGGGCGGCCTGCTTCTCCACCACCCCGAGCGCGGCCAGCTCCTCCCACATGCCCGCCTGGAACCGGCTCAGCCGCAACCGGTCCGGGTCCTGCTCGTGCAGGTCGCGGGCCTCGGTGATCAGCTCCCGCAGCCGCTGCAGCTCCGGCCGGTCCAGCGACACGTACGCGCCGTCCGGCAGCAGCAGGTGGGATTCGCCGGCGGTCAGCGCCGCGAACAGGTCCCGGAACGGCACCGGCCGGTCCTCGACGCGGACGGCGATCGACAGGTCGAACCAGTCGCCGTCGTCGGTGGACTCGGTGCCGACCCCGATCTGCACGCTCTCGCCGGCGTCCCGGTAGTCGGCGGCGGTGCCCTCGACGCGGACCTCGACGTCGTCGCGTCCGCGCAGCAGCGGCAGCAGTTCGGTGCTCACCCGCGCGGTGTCGAGGCCGTCGAGGCTCACCCGCGCCAGCACCGCCCCGCCGGCGCGCAGCCCGTACGCCTCGAGCGGCGCGTCCAGCCCGGCCAGCACCGCGTGCTCGCGCTCGACGTCGCGGAACGACTCGCCGCCGTCGGGTCGCAGTTCCACCGTGTGCTCGGTGGCGCCGACGGTGTAGCGGAACTGCCAGTGCAGTTGGGCCCGGTGTCCCGTCCGGTACGCGACGGTGAGCAGCAGGTGCGGGCCGTCGATCGTCGGCGCGGTGAACGAGTCGGCCACCGACCGGACGGTCGCCGCGCGCCGCAGCCGCGGGTAGTAGGCGGTGGCGAACCGGTCGGCGTCGGCGGCGGGGACGGTGATCGACGCGTTCGCGGCGACCAGTTCCTGCATCGCGGGCGGGGCGGCGCCGGACAGTCGGGCGAGCCGGAACGGCCACACGCTCGGGGTGGACGCGGTCGTGTCGCCGGGGCGCAGGTAGAGCACGCCGTGCGCGTCCGAGCCGAAGAAGCCGAGCACGACCACCGGCAGCTCGGAGTCGTCGACGCGCACGGTCGGGGTGACCTCGAGCCCGCCCGCGGACTCGTCGATGTCCACGCACAGCTCGGCGGTGCCGGGCCGGGGGACCGTCCCGAGCGCGGGACGGGGGTACAGCAGCTCGATGCCGGCGTCGACCGCCTCGTCGAGCAGTGTCCACAGTCGCGGGTTGGCGACGGTGGTGAGGTCGAGGTCCTTCTCGACGGACCCGTAGACCCGCCGGCCACGCGGCGCACCCTGGTGCATCGAGTGCAGTTCGATGAGCAGGTCGCGGTGCCGGGGATCGACGTCGTGCATCGACGGCAGACCCGACCAGGTCATGTTCGCGTTCACCCAGCCGGCGCGGCCGGGCCGGGCCAGTCGGGCGCTCAGCCGCCAGAACTGCGACCGCGGTCCGGGGGTGAGCGTCAGCTGCAGCGCCAGCGGGACCGCTCCGGCGGGGCGGTCCGCCGTCCCGAGCGCCGCGTCGAGCAGGTCCTCCCAGGACGGGGGCGCCGCGTCGGCCACCGACTCCGAGTGCTCGAGCAGTGCGACCGTCACCGCGACCGCGTGCTTGCAGTTCAGCCGGACCGGGCAGCTGCACTCGCCGCGAGTGAACTCGAGCCGATCGGTGTGCGGCCGGAACAGCACGCTCGTCCGGTACAGGTCGGTGCCGTCCACCAGCCCGACCGCCCGGTGCTCGTCGGCGATCCAGTCCAGTTCGAGCACCGAACCGGCGCGGGCGTAGCGCACGCCGCGGTCGTAGGTGGTCCGGCCGACGGCCCGCACCAGGGTGGTCAGGGTGTGGTCGCGGTCGGCGGGCGAAAGCATGGGTCGACGGTAGTCGGTGGCGGTGACGGTGTTCGACCGCCGCGGTGTCGGCGGCCGCTGCTAGCGTCGCCGGGGGATCGACGAGGGGGACTGGGGTGTCGGTGACGGGGGAACCGGGCGCGGGCGAGCGGACGTGGTGGCCGCAGGACTTGCGGTGGGGCTGCGTTCTGGTCGCCGGGTTCATGGCGGCGATGGCGCTGCTCGGTGTGTGGATGGCGGTCGAGGCCGGCCGGTCCGGCGATCTGGCCGTCTACGCGGTGAGCCTCGCGATGGTGGTGCTGTCCGGCGGTTGCGCCGCTACCTACGTGCGCGTCGCGGGACTGCGCTATCTGCGGTTGTCGAGTCGGATCACGCCGCGCCGCGACGAGAGTCGCGGGCCGGGCCTCGAGATCCCGACCAGCCGCTACCGGTGGCCGATCGTCGTGTTTTTCGGCGCAGTGGCGGTGCTCGGGCTGGTGTTGTGCGCGGCCGCGTTCGCACGGCGCGGCACGTCACCTGATCCGCTGGTCCCGGACAACGGGTTCGACGCACTGTGGCTCGGGGCCGCCGGTGCGATGGGACTGCTGGTGGCGTTGGCGGTGGTCGGGTTCGGCGACGAGACCGTACTGACGGTGCATCGTGGCGGTGTCCGCCGGCGCACCCGAGTCCGAAAGCTGTTCTGGGGCAGGACTGTCGACGCATTCGTGCCGTGGGAGGAGATCGTGGAGTTCGTGCCGGACGAACTGGTGGTCGGGTCGACCCTGGAGGTGCGCAACCCGGTGATTCGGATCCGCACGCGGACCCCGCGCCCGTTGTCGGAGCGGCTGCCCTACGACAGCGACGACGAGACGACGGTGATGGCGTACTTCCTCGTCACCGAACCGAACGCGCTGATGGACCTGCTGCGCACGCTCCGGGACAACCCGGAACGACGCGAGCTCCTCGACAGCCCACAGGTGTGCGAGCTGCTGCGGCCGCCGCCGCTGGGTGAGCGGTTCCGGGTCGCGCGGCGGATGCGACGCGGGGCCAAGGCCGCGCGGCGCAACGCTCCGATCAGGCGGGACGTGGTGGCGCCAGCGCGGCGAACTGATTCTCACTCGTAGATCGGGGCCGGAGTTCGATCCTTACACCGGGACGCAGGCGCACGATTGGTGGATGCGGATCACGAGCAAGGGGCAGGTGACCATCCCGAAGCACCTGCGCGACAAGTACGGCCTGGTGCCCGAGACCGAGGTCGACTTCGAGGAGTGTGACGGCGTCGTCACCTTTGTCCGGGCGGACAGCCCGCGCCTCGATCGACGCGACCGCGCGGTGGCAGCGCTCCGTGGTTCCGGCAACAGGAGGTTGTCGACCGACGAACTGCTCCGGTTGACCAGAGAAGACTGACGCGCACCTCGCCAGTAGGGATTCCTGATCGACAGGGCGCTGCGGCTGCACCTCGGCCTGTGAGGGAGTTCGCCCGACTCAGCCGATCGCGACCGGGTGGTAGTACAGCGCGGTGTCGGTCTCCTCGACCCGGACGTCGACGGTGTCGCCGACCTCGAGGTAGTCGTTGACGTTGATCCGGGCGCTCGACCCGACGACCCGGCGGACCGACCGCGCCGGGATCAGCCCCTGCCTGCCGTCCGCGCCGACGGCGAGGGCGTACCTCGGGCCGGTGCGAGTGATCCGGGCGTAGACCGTCGGCTCGTCCGACCCGTTCGACGGCGTCCCGTCCGGGCCGGCGTCGAGTTCCGCGGTCTGCCGGTCGAGTTCGGCGGCGAGTAGGTCGGCCATGGTGTCGACGCTGTCCAGGAGTTCGGCCATCTTGCGGGCCACGTCCCGGTGGAACTCGTTCGGCTTCAAGGCTTTACCGGGCTTGTACATGTCCTCGTGGGTGAGCTCGCCCCACGCATCCTGCAGCAGGGTCTTCACCTGCACCTCGACCTTGACACTCAGGTCGCCCGCGTGGGTGGCGACCTTGACCAGCAGGATCGCGTGGTATGCCCGGTACCCGCTGTCCTTGGGGTGGGTCACGTAGTCGTTCGGCGGCACCGCGAGTCGCACCGAGCAGGTCGGCGAGGTGCACGCCTCGTTCAGCTTCTCGGTGAACGCGGCGAGGTCGCGCGGCGTCTTGCAGAGGACCTTGATGCCGATCAGGTCGTGCAGCGACTCCGCGATGGCGTCGGGGGTGGTGGGGCGCTTGATCTTTCCCTCGGCGACCTGGCGGCGGATCTTGTCCGCGGTGCGGTCGCGGTCCTTGATGCGCGCGGTCTGGGCGTTGAGACGGTCGCGGTCGAGGTCCTCGAGCACGTCGTCGGCGAGCGTCTCGAGGAACGTCTGGGCGGTGACGAGCGCGGCTGCCCAGGCGCGTTCGCGTTGGTCGTAGAGCTCGTTGACCAGGGTGGCGACGTTGTCCGCCTTCTTCTTGGTCGCCATGATCGCGATCGGGGCTCCTCGTCGGGTCTTCAGGTGTGTGGGTGGGCGCCGGTCAGTTCGGCTCGTCGAACAGCGTCTGCTCCCCGGGATCGCTGAACAGTTCCATCTGCCGCAGCGGCTGCGGCGCGGGCGGCGGGAGGGTCAGTTCGCCGTGGTCGACCTCCATCGGCGCCGGGTCCGGCTCGGAGAGGCCCTCGAGGTGCCCGCCGAACCGGTCCGCGAACGCGTCGTCGACGGTCCGGACGAATGCGAACAGTTGCTCGAGCATGTCGATCAGGTGTTGCGGGACATACGGATTCGCGAGCACCGCCGCCCACACCTCGACCCGGTCCGTCGTCAGGGTGAACTTCAGGTGCGGCCACCGCCGGTTCAGGTCGGCGATCAGTTCGCTCGCCCGGGTGCGGTCGCTGACGTCGCGCACCAGCGGCACCCGGACCTGCACCTCGCCGCCGTCGAGGTGCGGTCCGACGAACCCGACCACGCGGCCGAGCGCGAGCAGGAAGTCGCTGTGCTCGTCGTCGCCGGGCGGCTCGTCGAACAGTCGGGCGAGGGTGAGCGCGACCAGCTGGTAGAGGTGCTCGTCGTCGCGCGGCACCACTGCCGCGCCGGGGTCCAGGGCGAAGGACTCCTCGTCGTCGAGCTCGACCGGGTCGATCGAGAGCGCTTCGATGGTCCCGACCGCCTCGGTCCGCAGGAAGCTCGGGTGCGGCACGCTCCACGTTTCGCGGAAGACCGTGACCGCCATCGCGGCGAGCTGGTCGGCCCAGTTCGCCGGCTTGTCGACGAAGAACGCGGGCGACCCGGCGTCCGGCTCGTCGTCAGGCTGGCGGGTGGGACGGTGCCAGCCCAGCTCGACCAGGCGCTGCTCGTCCGCGGCGGACAGTCGGTGCCGCGGGTCGAGGTACGCGTTCGACGGCACCTCGCAGCGCACCTCACCGGCTCCCCAGGCCAGGAACTGCACACACGGCACGAAGCCCTCGACGGTCGACTCCTCGCCCAGCTCCAGCGCGAGCAGGTCGTCCTCGCGCATCGCGGCGATGATGTCGGCCAACCGCACCTGGAAGTCGGTCCAGGCACGCTCGACGCTGGTGTCGAACCCCTCGAACCCGGCCATGATTCCCCCTCATGTCTCGCGTTGCGTACTGCCGACCTTCCTCGGCATGCCGACAACACCACGCTAGCGCGGACCTCGGACAGATTGCCGGAGGCGGCGCGGACCGTGGAAGACCGGATTTGTGAGACTGCCCGGCGGGGGCTGTTGCTGGTGGTGCCGGTGGGGTTGGAGGGAGCGCGGCTTCGGCGAACGCGCAGGTGACGGGGTGATTCGGGGCGCGACGGGTTGATGGATCGGGTCTCGACGGAACGGGACGCTGTGTGGCTGCGTCTGTTTAGGTGGACCGGTCTGGAATCTGCGAGGGGGTGTCGGGTGCGGAAAGCGGTCGGGGTTGTCGGCGTGGTCGGCGCAGCGTTGTTGGTGGCGGGGTGCGGATCGGGGTCGGTGGACGGCAAGGCAGACGCGGTCGGGGCGGCGGCGGGGGAGCCGGTGTTCAGTCCGTGTGACGACATTCCGGGTGATGCGTTGGCCGCGATTGGCCTGGATCCCACGACGGCGACACGTGACATTGCCGGGGTCAAGCAGCCGGGGTGGAACATCTGCAAGTGGCGAGGAGCGAGCCCGGCGTTGAGCGTCTTGGCAACTTCCCACACCCTTGACGACGTGCGCGACAACAGGAAGAACACAGAGTTCTCTCCGGTCGATATCTCTGGTCGGACCGCGTTCTCATATCGGGAAAATACGGACCAAGCCCGACGAAACTGCGATGTTGCGATCGGCGCAAGTGGTGGTGCGGTACTGATTGCGGTTTCTTACCTCGGTACTGACCCAGTGGTCAAGGACCCATGTGTTGTAGCTGTTGAGCGGACACGCGCGCTTGCCGCGTACATCCCGGAATAGGGACCGGTCATGTTCAGATGTCGGAGGGGTTGCTCATGAGCGAAGCGGATTCAAATTGGGATCGTCTCGGCGAATCAGTTCAGGCAGGACAGCTCTACCTCGACCCCAACGTTGCCCAGCAATGCGCTCAGCGCTGCTCCGAGTTCGTCGCCCGCTTGATGGACCTGCAACTAGATGCGCAAGGGCTCACAAAAGTTGACGGTTTCGGCACCCGTCTCCGTTCCGGCGTTGCCCTTGCTGCGAAGTCCGAGAAGAAGGCGGCCGGAGGCGACTATTCGCTCGACCGCGCGATCGCGGACCACATCGAGGTCGTTGAGAAGATGCAGCGCTTGTTCGAGCAGATCGGTGCAAAGTTCATCTCGGTGGAGGAGTCGGGAACCACGCGGATCACAAGTGCCGGCGCGCCTTTGCCGGGGTGACTCCGATGGTGGTTGGAACCAGGTGCGGCACTGCTGCGTCTGTCTGAGTGGATCGGTCTGGATTCTGTGAGGGGGTGGCGGGTGCGCGTGCAGGTGATGGTCGGCGTGGTCGGTGCCGCCTTGCTGCTGGCGGGGTGCGGGTCGGGAGCGGTCGACGGCAAGGCTGACGCGGTCGGGGCGGCGGCGGGGGAGCCGGTGTTCAGTCCGTGTGACGACATTCCTGATGATGCGTTGCAGGCGGTGGGTGTCGATCCGGCCACTGCGTCGCGCGACATCCAAGGCGTCAAGCAGCCGGGTTGGAATATCTGCGGGTGGAGGGGACAGGGCTACACCTTGTCGGTATTCGCGACGACCAGGACCTTCGAGGAAGTCCGCTTGAACCCACGGAACACGAACTTCGAGGCAGTGCAGGTCGGAAGTCGCGAGGCGGTGTCGTACCAGGAAGTAGGCGACCACAGGGCGGAGCTTTGCGACATCGCGCTTCGCACTGAAACCGGCGCAGTGCTTGTCAGGGCAATCCTCAACACAGCGGATTCGACATCCGAAGATCGCTGCGCGATAGCGCTGCGATCGGCGCGTGGGTTGGAGCCATATGTTCCCCGGTGACCCAACTTTCAATGGATCCGCCATCACGGATGGGGGTTCGAATGACTGACAACGCGCCATCGCAATGGAACTCGCTCGCGGCGAGCGCTGCATCAGGTCAACTTCACTTGAATCGAGGCGTTGCTCGCCAGTGCGCGCAGCGTTGTTCCGCCTTTTTGATCGAGTTGGTGGAGATCAAGAGGAACGCAATGGGATTGGCCAGCATCGATGGCTTCGGAACCCAACTCAAATCCGGAGTCGCCCTCGCCGCCAAGTTCGAGAAGAAGGCTGCCAACGGCGACTACTCGCTCGACCAGGCAATCGCGGACCACATCAAGGTGGTCGAGCAGATGCAGCACGTGTTCGAAGAGATCGAAGCCAGGTACGCGGCCTCGGACGCCGCTGCGGCGCGCGGGATCGACAGCGCCGGCGCCACGATGAGGGGGAACTGACATGGGATTTCCGAGCCTCGACGACCTGAAGGACAACCTCGTCCGGCTCGGCGCCGACGTCACCGAACTGGCCCGCCACCCCGGCAACAAGATGATCGACATCGTGTCGGGCTACGACCTGAGCGAGCGCAGCCGCCTCCGGAACGAGCAGGAAGCGGGCAACTCCGAACGCTCCGACATCTACGGCACCCAGTCGGACCTCGGCGGTCGATTCGGCGGCCGGTACGACCCGCCGGCGATCACCACCGCGGACAGCTTCGACTCGATGTCGCACGCCGAGATCACGGCGGCGGTCGACGAGATGGCTGTGGGGCCGATTCAGGCGAGCGCGCAGGGCTGGACCCAGATCGGCAACTCGCTCGAGCAGGCACTCACCAAGTTCCAGACCGACATCACGACGCAGATCGGCGCCGGCTGGGAGGGCGACGGCGCCGAGGCGGCCAGGGAGGCGACCGCCAAGTACGCCACCGCGTCGAACGAACTGGCGGTCGCGGGTCAGCTGATCGGTAGCAAGGTCGCCGAGGCCGCGACCGGCATCGCCCAGGTCAAGGCGACCGTGCCGCCCGTCGCGCAGGGCTCGATCCTCGAGGCCGCCTTCAATGCGGTCCTCCCGCAGGCCGGCATGATCAAGTCGCTGCTGCACGAACGGGACGAGGCGCATCAGCAGGCGATTCAGGTGATGAAGACCGTGTACACCCCCGTGATGAGGCAGGCCGACACGAACGTGCCCGCACTGCCGACCCCGCTCGACGTCACGAACGGAACCGGCCAGTCGACACCGTTCCCGGAGCCGGGCGCCGACATCGGCGGTGGCACCGGAGACGGTTCCGCGTGGAACCCGTCCGGCCCCACCGGCTTCGGGGCGCACAGCCCCGACTCGACCGGCAGCGCGCCGACGACCACCCACGGCGCGCCCGGCGACCCGACCACCACCGACGCCGCCACCAACCGGGCCGGCGAGAACGGCGCGAACGCGACTTCCGCGTCGAACCCGAACGCGAATTCGACTCTCGCGCAGACCGATCCGACCTCCGCCTGGACCAGACCCGCAGCCGCGTCCGCCGACGGCGCGGGACCCGGCGCGGGATTCGCGGGCGGCTACGCCCCGAGTGCCGGACCGGCCGCGGGCGGCTACACGGGATCACACGGCGGCACAGGAACGGGCACCGGCTCCGGATACGGCGGCGGCGGCGGCGGCGCAGGCTCGTCCGGATTCGGTGGGGGATCGGCCGGCCTCGGCGGCGGGGTCCCCGGCGGAATGGTGGGCGGCGGGATCTCGGGCGCGCCCGCGTCGGCCGGAACCGGCGCGTCGATCGGGGCCGCGGCCGCGGGCAAGCCCGGCGCACCCGGTGCGGGCATGATGCCCGGCGCGGGCGCCCGTGGCCGGGGCGACGAGGACACCGAGCACAAGACACCCGGTTACCTGATCAACGTGGACAACGGCAACGAGATCGTCGGCAGCCTGCCGAAGGTCGCGCCGCCGGTGCTCGGGGCCTGACCTATTTGAGGATCGCGCCCGGGTTCAGGATTCCGTCGGGGTCGAGCGCGGTCTTGATCCGCCGGGTCAACTCCATCACGTCCTCGCCCAACTGATTCGGCAGCCAGTCGCGCTTGAGCCGGCCGACGCCGTGCTCACCGGTGATCGTCCCGCCCAGCGCGACCGCCAGGTCCATCACCCGGCCGAACGCCAGGTGCGCCCGATCGACCTCGCCGGGATCGGTGGGGTCGAACACGATCAGCGGGTGGGTGTTGCCGTCGCCGGCGTGCGCGACCACACAGATCAGCACGTCGCAGTCGCCGGCGATCTCCTCGACGCCGGTGATGAGTCGCGGCAGCGCGTCCATCGGCACCCCGACGTCCTCGAGCAGCAGGGTGCCCAGCGCCTGCACCGCCGGGAACACCGCCCTTCGTGCCGCCGTGAACGCCTCGCCCTCCTCGGGATCGTCGGTGGCGAACACCTCTGTCGCACCGTGACTTTCGCAGGCCGCGACCATCGTCGCGATCTCCGCCGCGGCGGCCGCCCCGGGCGCGTCGGACTGCGCGAGCAGCAGCGCGCGGGCGTTGCGGTTCAGGCCCATCCGCACCGAGTCCTCGACCGCGTTGATGCTGGCCTGGTCCATGAACTCGAGCATCGCCGGCCGCATCGTGCGGGTGATCGCGAGCACCGCGTCGGCGGCGTCCTGCACCGATTCGAAGGACGCGACCAGCGTCGACGCCGGCGACTGCGCGGGGATCAGCCGCAGCGTGATCTCCGTGATGACGCCGAGGGTGCCCTCGCTGCCGACGAACAGCTTGGTCAGGGACAGTCCCGCGACGTCCTTGAGGCGTGGTCCACCCAGCCGCACCGCGGTGCCGTCGGCCAGCACCACCTGCAGGCCGAGCACGTAGTCGGTGGTGACGCCGTACTTCACACAGCACAGCCCGCCCGCGTTGGTCGCCGCGTTGCCACCGATCGAGCAGATCTCGAACGACGACGGGTCCGGCGGATACCAGAGGCCGTGCTCGGCGACCGCCCGCTTGACCGCGGCGTTGAGCAGTCCGGGCTGGACCACCGCGACGCGGGTGACCGGGTCGACGGTGATGGCGCGCATCTTCTCGGTGGTGAGCACGATGCCGCCGTCCACCGCGGACGACCCGCCCGACAGTCCCGATCCGGCGCCGCGCGGGACCACCGGTACGCGATGCGCGGTGGCCCACCGCATCACCGCCTGCACGTCCTCGGTGCAGGTCGCCCGGACCACCGCGAGCGGGGTGCCCGCGTTCGGGTCGGCGGCCCAGTCCTGGCGGTAGCCGGCGGTGACGTCCGGGTCGGTGAGCAGCGCGCCGTCGGGGAGGGTGGCAGCGAGCGCGGTGAGGTCGGCGGTCATGGCACCATCCTTCGCCGGTCCACCGTCGATAGTCACGCGGCGCGCGGGGTAGAAGCGTCCCGCACTCCCGCTCGGGGCGCATCCGAGCGTCCGGCAAACGTGCCGCTGCGCCGAGGCCGCAGTCCGGGACGCGCACGGTGTCGACTTGGTCACAATGTGGTTCTTGAGCTGCAGGTAGTCGGAACTTTACTAAGTCGTGACCTGAGTATTTCCCTGGGCATGGTTTACAGTTACCGCGCCGCTACCCATTGGTGGCGCACATCGCTGCTCCGATGCACGAATTCCGGGGTGGGCCCTACGGGGTGAATTTGTCAAACGAACTCAGGATGGTTTGAGTGAGAAGTCAGTCGAAACGACCCTGGTTGTCGCGCGTCCGCGCGGGGATCGCAGTAGTGGGCGCGATGGCCCTGGTGAGCGCGGGTGGGGCGGGCGTCGCCTTCGCCCAGCCGGCCCAGCCTGCCCAGCCGACCACCACTACGGCACCGGCCACGACCACGGCACCGGCCGCGACCACGAAGCCTGCTGTGAAGGCCGCGGCAGGCAGCTTCACCGCACCGGTGTGTGAGGCGACCGCGTGGACGCCCCTCGCGGGACAGCTGACCCTCATCGGGACGCGGTTGGAGAGCTACAACGCAGGCAACGTTGTGCCGCTGTACGGCAACCTGCCCGAGGACGACATCACCATCCAGTACCCGCCGATCTGCGGTGTCCGCATGGTGGACGGCAAGCCGGTCGCCGAGTGGATGTACTGCACCGACGCGGAGAAGGGCACCTGTGCCGGGGTCGCGACAGAGGGCTGGACGAACCCAATGACCGGTGAGCCCGTCGAGCCGGGCACGCAGCTCAACGACTATGGCGAGCCGGTCGGCCCGACGTTGCCGAAGAAGGGCAACGAGAAGCTTTCGGCCGACCAGGAGAAGATCATCAGCTTCCTCCTGCTGAACGGCGTCGAGTGGCCGCACACCTACCCGGACAACGGCGGCACTTCGACCTGGACCAACAACTCGTCGCAGGCCAACCGCAACGCGCTGCAGGACGCGGTCTGGTGCATCTCGGACTACGGCGTCGGCGACGCCGCGTTGTGCGACAAGCTGATCGGCAAGGAGAAGCAGAAGGAGATCCTCGCCTCGATGCCCGACGAGAAGGTGGTGCTCGAGCTCCAGCGCACCGACCCGACTCCCGGCGACGAACTCCCGGTCGGTGACACGGCGAAGTTCACCCTGACGACCAACCTGTACGACCAGGAACTCGACCTGACCCTGCCGCCGAACGCGACTGTCACACTGTGCGGGGGCGACGCCGTCATCACTGGCGACAAGATCGTCGTGAAGGGCTCGGGTGCGGCGGGTACCAAGGTCACGCTGTGCGTCACCTCGGACACGGACGGCCGGGTGGACCTTTCCGTCGCGGGCACCGGCTCGCCGGTGCAGAACATCCACTGGAACCAGGCCAACTCTGATGTCGAGCACCCGGGCGAGCCCCGTCGTGAGTGCCAGGTCTTCGCGACCTTCGACACCACCTCGTCCAAGCTGAAGGCCACCGCGCACGCCGTCTTCGTCGACGACGAGGGCACCGGCTCGCTCGGCAGCACTGGAAGCCTCGGCGGACTCGGGAGCCTCGGTGGCCTCGGCAGCCTCGGCACCGGCAGCGCACTCGGCAGCCTCGGTGCGGGTCTGGGCAGCGCCGGTCTGGGTAGCGCCGCGCTCGGCAGCAGCGACCTCGGCAGCAACGGCGAGGGCAGCAACGGATCCGGCAGCAACGGCGGCTCGACCGGTTCGACCGGCCCGAGCACCCCGACGAAGCCGACGACTCCGCCGAGCACGACGACTCCGACCACGCCGGCGCAGCCGAGCACGACGACTCCGAGCACTCCGGCGCAGCCGAGTACCACCCCGCAGACCACGGCCCCCGGCAACGGCGGCCAGCAGGGTGAGCGCCCGCATGCCATCGACGGCGGCGAGGCCGGTCTCGGTTTCAACACCCAGACCGGCATCGGCCTGGCGCTGGTGTTGCTGGTGGTCGGCGGTGCCGGGGCGGTCCTGGCCGTGCGCCGGCTGCGCGGATAGGCCGAGCCACGGCTGGGCGGCTAGCCTGACCTGAGATCGACGAAACGCCCGGTCCGGGAGTCCCCCGGGCCGGGCGTTTCACGTGGATGACGACGAGCGCGGAGAACGGACGGGTATGACGGGCACGGGACGGCATCGGCGGCGACCACGCCGCGTCTGGGCGCTCGCGGGTCTGATGCTGGCGCTGGTCGTGCTGGTGGCGGGCGGCGTGATGCTGTCGGGCGCCCCGCAGGCGCCGAAGTCTGTGGATCCGAATCCGCCGAGCGTGTCCGCCTCCGATCCGGCGGCGTCGCCCGCCCCGGACCAACCCGATGTCGCGGCGATGGCACCGCGCATCCTGTCCATGCCGAGGATCGGCATTTCGGCGCCGATCGGTGTGTCGACGGTGCCGGGCGGAGTGCTCACTCCGCCGAACGACGTGAAGACGGTCGGCATCTGGCGCGACGGTGCGGCACTCGCCGCTGACCAGGGCACCACCCTGCTGGCAGGGCACGTGAACATGATCGGCCAGGGCAACGGTGCCCTGTTCAACCTGGCGCTGATGCGGCCCGGCGACATCATTCACACCTCGGACGACGCCGGCCGGACCACCGTGTGGCGGGTGACCCGGGTCGTCGAGCGACCCAAGGCCGACGGCGTCGAGGAGAGCGTGCTCGACGGTCCGACCGGGCCGCGCAGGCTCGCGGTGGTCACCTGCGGCGGCGAACTCACCTACGACAACGGCGTCGGCGACTACGCGGACAACATCTACCTGTACGCCGACGCCGTGGCGTGAGGGCTAACTTGTCGCCCGCTGCTCCACCAGCAACTCCACCATCCGCTCGATCAACTCGTACGGCACCGGCTTGCCGAGCGGGAACTTCGCCGTCCCCGGGCCCGACCGGTACGGAGCCAACTCCCGCTCGAACTCCGGATCGCCTGCGGGCAGCGGGTACACGCTCACGTGGTGCTTCCAGCCCGCGAAGTACACGAGGTGCTTCCCGTCCAGCGTCGCGGTGGGAATGTCGTAACTGATCTTCTCGGTCGCCTCGGGAACCGTCCTGTGGATCGCCGCCCGGATCTGCTCGAGGATCGCGCGCACGTCGTCGGGGAAGGACGCTATGTACTCGTCCACGGTCACGAATTTCTCTGCCACGAGCCACCTCTCGTCGATGCGGGTGGTCAGCCCGCGACCACCGCCGTCACTTCGAGTTGATGCACTCCGGGCTGGGTGCAGCCGGTGCCGCTGTGCGGCAGGAACAGTGCGTCGAACGCGTTCGGCGGGAACACCCGCAGCCCGCCGACGGCGCCGGGGACGCAGTCGCTGGACGGATAGTTCAGCACCTGCACGGCCCGCACGTTCGCGGTCGCCTTCGTGCCCGGTGCCAACCGCACCGGACCGGCGCTCGAACCGGCGCGGGTCGCCGCTGCGCCGACCTCGGTGCCGCCCTCGCCGGTCACGTACGAGACACCCGGGAACCCGTCCAGCACGCAGGTACGCGCGCCCTTGTTGGTGAACACCAGCGGGATGATCACCGAACCTGCCGCGCCCTCGGACTGGCCCGCGGTCAGCGTCAGTTCCGTTGCGGTGCAGGCATTCGGGTCCGCGGCGGGACGGTCGGTCGCGGTGGATGCCGCGTTACCCGTGGACTCGCCCGCGCCGGTGGGTCCGCCGCCGGTGGCCTCGGGGGCGGTCTCGGACACCGCGGGCGGCGCCGCGGTGACGCCGGCCGTGTCGTTCGAGGTGCCCGAGCTGCACCCCGCCGCCGCCAGCGCGAGGGCAGCGGCGAACACCGCCGCGGCTGCGCGAGTACCGATCACGGCCCTGCCTCCTTCTGCTGCCCGACCCGGTCGGGTCCGAACCTACCCCGGTTCAGCGGTGCCCGGCGTGCAGGCAGGCCTCGAACATCGCGTGCACCTCGCGCACGTGCTTGTCCAGCTTCCCCGTCGTCCACCCCACCGTCGACACCGGCGGCAGCACCTCGACGTGCACCGTCCCCGGATGTGCGACAAGGGAATTGCGCCACATCAACTCGCCGGCGTCGTGGATGACGATCGGCACGATCGGCACCCCGGCCTGCATGGCGAGGTGGAAGCCGCCCTTCTTGAACCGGCCCAGGCGCGGGGTGGGGGAGCGCGTGCCCTCCGGTGCGATCGCGATCGAGATGCCGGCGCGCAGCTTGTCCACCGCGGGCTCGAGCGCCGCCTTCGCCTTGGTGGTGTCCGACCGGTCGATGTACGCCACGTCCAGCAGCGCCCCGACCGGGATGAACCGCGGATCACGCGCGGCCTCCTTCTTGGCCACCCCGGTCACGTCCCGGCGGATCACGCTGCCGATCACCAGCATGTCCAGCGACGACTGATGATTGAACATGAACACCGCGGGCCGCTCGCTCCACGCGTTCTCACGACCGGCGATCTGCACGGTGATCCCGCAGATGGTCAGCGCCACGTCCGGCCCGACCGTGCCGACCAGGTTGGCGCCCGTCTGGCGACTGCGGGTGAGCAGGCCCGCGGACGCGCCGACCGCGGCGGTCGTCATCAGCGCGCCGATCGCCGCGACGGTGCGGGCCGTGGACAGCGGCGTCGCCCCGCGTTGCGGCTTGCGCAGCGTCACCGACGCCCAGTTCCGCTGCCGGGCGACCCTGGTCAGCCCGCGGTCGGGGTTCAGTGCCACCGGCCGTCCGACCGACTCGAGCATCGGCACGTCCTCGGCGCCGTTGGAGTAGGCGAACGCGTCACCCAGGTCGGCGCCGCGACCGTCCGCGTACGCGGCCAGTGCCTTCGCCTTCTCCGATCCCCACAGCGGTGGCGCCGCGAGTTTGCCGGTGAGCATCCCGTCCTCGACCTCCGGCCGGCTGCACAGCACGTCCGCGATGTCGAGGTCCTCGGCCACGAACTGTGCCTGGTAGGGGGTGGCGGAGGTCGCCATCACCACGGTGTGCCCGGCCCTCCGGTGCGCGGCGAGCAGCCCGCGCGCCTCCGGGTAGATCATCCCCGCGATCTCCTGCCGGAACAGTCGCAGTCCCCACTCGCGCAGTTCGTCGTCCTGACGACCGGCAAGCGCCTGCACCCCGATCTGCATCAGCCGGCCGACGTCGGCGCCGCGGAACTGGGTGTCGATGGCGGCGCCGGTGGTGCGCAGCAGCTCCTCCAGGCTGATGTCGAAGCGGCGCAACCGGTCCCGGTAGACGACGCTGGCCGAGTAGCCGGCGATCAGGGTGCCGTCGAGGTCGAACGCGGCCAGCGTGCCCGGCCCGGGCGGGGCCGCCGCGATCGCCCGGTGCAGGTCCTCGACGCTGCTCACGGTCCGGTCTCCTCGGTCCGGGCCGGACCCTCCTGTCGGTCGGGCGGTTCCGCGAGGGTGTCGAGGCGGGCGTGCGCGAGCGCGCGGATGCGCCGCAGCCGCTCGACCGTCTTCCGGATCTCGCGCGCGAACACCTCCCGGCGCGCCGGGAGGTCGGCGTCGTCGGACTCGACCAGGCCGCGGTTTCGCGCCAGCTTGAGCGCGGTCGCGAACAGTTCACCGGAGACCGACTCGCTGCTGGCGATCTGCTGGCGCAGCCGGCGCTGCTGGGCGATGTCGAGGCAGTGCGCGACGAACTTCTCCTCGTCGAACGTCGTGGACACCGGCGCGAGCACCAACTGGTCGGCGACCACCTCGTAGGCCTCGAGGAACGGCTGCAGTACCCGGTGCGCGAGGTACGGCCGGACGCCGGCGAGGATGTTCTCCGCGTACCGCGGGTTGGACAGGTCGTCCTCCCAGGTGGGATCGATCAGGTCGAGTTCGGTGCGCAGTTCCCGTTCGAAGGTGTCCCGGTCGCTGAAGAAGAACTCGAACTTGAGCAGGTCCCGCATGCGCTTGGCCTCGGCCCAGCCGTCCGCGATCGGATCGGTGAACCGCTCCTCGACGGCGGCGCGCAACACGAGTTCGGCGATGGCGCGCACCACCAGGAAGTGAATGCTGGTGTTGCGGTAGAAGGCGGCAACGAGATGCTGGTCCTTGCCCAGGTAGTACACCCGATCGTCGCCCTTGTCGTACCGGCGCAGCACCCCCGAATCCACGTGCGTGAACAGCGCGGTGCGGATCACCTGCGGGTTCATCAGGTCGACGTCGCCCGCGGTGGGCAGCTTTCGCGCGACGATGTAGTCGACCAGCGGCCCCAGGATGTAGCCGAGTTCAGCGACGGTCAACGCGCGGTCCTCGATGCCGAGGAACGCGAGCATCACCAGCGACGACGCCGTCACCGGGGTGACCTCGTTGATCCGGTGACACACCTCGAAGGCCGTCTTCTGGATCGCCAGCCGCGGATCCTCCTCCTGGCTCAGCGATTCCGCGAGTGAGAGCGGTCGCCCGATCGTCACGTGCGCGACGCCGGTGCGCTGCCCCTGTGCCCGGACGTAGCCGACGAGCCAGCGCAGGCCCTCCTTCCGCTTCGGGGCCCCGTGCGCCTCCGCCGCCATTGCGCCCACCTCGTAGAGCTGGTCGTAGGTCAGCGACACCGGCACCAGGTACACGTCGGAGACCACCGACGCCTTGAAGGCCTTGGTCAGGTAGGTGAGCATGCCGAACCGCGGCGGGCGGAGCTTGCCGGTGCGGCTGCGGCCGCCCTCGATGTACCACTCCAGGTTGAACCGTTTGGTCAGCAGGTAGCGGATGTACTCGCGCAGCGTCCACTTGTACACCTCGTCGTCGCCGAACTTGCGGCGGATGAACACCGTGCCGCTGCGTTTGCTGATCGGCCCGATCGGCCAGAAGCTGACGTTGAGGCCGCCCATCACGTGGTTGAGCGGGAGGTCATTGGCTACCAGGGCGGGCCGCAGGACCAGCGGGTCGAGGTAGGAGCGGTGACTGGGCAGGAACACCAGCGAGTGCTGGCGGTTCAGCTCGCGCAGTTCCTCGAACCGCGAGGTGTCCACGTCCAGGCGATATGCGCGGGAGAAGTAGCGCCCCAACCGATCCCACAGTGCGACGGCCCGCCGGCTCTGGGTCGCGACCAGCTCGCCCAGCGCCCCGCGGGACCGCGCGTCCACCTCGCTGACGCTGAGGTTGAGCCGGTCGGCCAGGTCCCGCACGCCGGAGTGGAAGCGCGTCGAGTCGGTGATCTCGTCGACGACGAACCTCGACACCTTGTACTGCGTGCCGAGCAGTCCGCGCTCGGCACGCTCCAACGTCAGCGCCGCCTGCCTGCGGATGAACTCCGGCAGGGACCCGCCACCGGAATCGGCGAGCCGCCGCTCGAGGTCGCTCAGGGGCGCGGGCTCGCCGGCGATGACCCGGCAGCGCTCCGGGTCGCTGCGCAGCACCCGACGCTGCGCGCCGCGGCCGGGATGCAGCGGGTCCCGCGGGGACAGCGCCTCGCGCAGCTTGTGCGGGGTCGTCTCGTCCGGCGACGGCGGCAGCCACACGACGCGCACGGGGGTGAGCAGCGGGTCGTCCTCGCGTCGGGTCAGCGCGGTGAGGCTCTGATCGGTGATGGTGACGGTCGCCGGGGTCCCGCCCGACGCGTCCCTCTGCAGCCGGAGCCAGGTGTGCAGCACGCCCGACTCGGTCTCGGTCATCGACTCGGTGAGATACACCCGTGGCCGTTCCACGTGCGCCGTCATCGCCCTGTTCCCCTCATGACCTACGCCCCTTCCCGTCGTCCGAGTTCGACGATCTCGTCGAGACTTTCCTGCAGGCAGTTCATGAACAGCGCCGGCTTGGTGACCGCGGCCGTGTCCAGGTTGACTCCGATGCAGCAGGTGCCCACGTGCGAGACCAGGGTCGCCATGACCGCGCAGCCCGGCGCCGGACCGAACGGGAACATCCGCTCGATCCGCGCACCCGCCAGGTAGACCGGCACCGGGACCCCGGCGACGTTGCTGGCTTGCAGGTCGAGGCCGGTGGACTGGGAGAGGTACCAGGTCGCGAGCAGTGAGGTGGGCAGCCGCGACAGCAACGGGGCGGCCAGGTCGAGCGCGTCGAGCGCGGGCTCCTCGCGCAGGCCGAGCACGATCGAGCGCACCTTCGCGATCCGCTCGACCGGATCGGTCTCGGTGGCCGGTCCAGCGAAGCGCACGGCCGCGAACCGGTTGCCGCCCGACGGATCCGAGGCCCGGCGCATGTTCACCGGCATGCCCATCGGGATGTCGCCGACCTTCACGCCGAGTTCACGGTGGTAGCGGGCGAACCCGCCGAGCAGCGCCGCGACGTACGCGTCGTTGACCGAACCCCGGGCCGCGTGGGCCGCGGCCTTGAGTTCCGGCAGTCCGACCTCGAGCACCCCGAACCAGCGGCCGAGCCCGCGGCTGCGCAGCATCGGAGAGCCGGTCGCGGGCGGCGGGGTGACGATGCGGCGCAGCGAATTCGCATATCCCACAACCTCGGTCGCGGCACCGACCGGATTGATGGCGGTCGCGACGGCCGCCCGCACCGCGCCGCCGACGAGGTCGCCGATCCGCCCGGGCGCCTTGCGTATCTCCGCGATCATGTCCTGGCGCATGGCGGTCAGCGTCGACAGGTGCTCGGGCGGTGCGGGCAGCCGGTCGGGTTTGTCGGGGGTGGGTTCGGCGCGGCGACTGTGCAGCAGGGTCATCAACCCGATGCCGCCCATGCCGTCGGTCATGCTGTGGTGCGTCTTGACGACGTACACCGCGCGGCCGTCGGGCAGGCCCTCGATGAGCATCGCCGCCCACGGCGGGCGGGCCCTGTCGAACGGCTCGGTGGCCAGGTGCCGGCAGATCCGCAGCGCGTGGTCGAAGTCCGCCGGCTCGGGCAGCCGCATCCGGCGCAGGTGGTAGTCGAGGTCGAACTCCGGATCCACCGACCACACCGGATTGCCGAGACCGAACGCCGGCTCCACCGCCCGCATCCGGATTCGCGGCACGATGTGCGAGGCCCACTCGTGCGCCTGGACCAGCCGGTTCCAGTTCGGCGGGCGGTCCAGGACGTCGACCGCGACGATCGGGGTGCGCAGCTGCGGCTGCGCCTCCTCCATCCGCCACATGCCGGTCTCGAAGTCGGACATGGTGCGGTTCCAGCCCGCCGCGACGGCGGAGAGGTCGACGTCGACCGCGCTCGGTGGAATCAGCGGATCGCCATCGGCCATGGTCGCACTCCCTCGGTGGTCAAGTCCTGCCCGCGGTCGTCGAATTCAGTGTGTACCCGACGGGCCGGGCGCGTCACCGGTTTGGCGGCGCCGGGGTGCCGCGGGCTACTCGGTGACGCCGATGTCCTCGTTCCACAGTTCCGGCTGCTCGGCGACGAAGCTCGCCATCATCTCGATGCACCGCGGGTCGTCGAGCACCGTCACCGCGACCCCGTGGTGGGCGAGCCAGGCGTGCCCGCCGCCGAACGTGACGGCGTCGCCGACGACGAGTGCGCCGATGTTGAACTGGCGGACCAGGCCGCTGCAGTACAGGCACGGCGAGAGGGTGGTGACCATGATCGTCGAGCGGTAGTCGCGCTGGCGGCCGGCGGCGCGGAAGGCCGCGGTCTCCGCGTGCATCGACGGGTCGTCGTCCTGCACGCGCCGGTTGCGTCCGCGCCCGAGCAGGGTGCCGTCGGCGGCGAAGAGTGCGGCGCCGACGGGGATGCCACCCTCGGCGAGTCCGGCCCTGGCCTCGGCGAGTGCGGTCTCGAGCAGGAGGTCGGGGGAGGGAGTGTCCATGACCCACCTTCGGCCCGCCGGCTCGGTGATGTCAACGCCGCCCCGAGTGCGACTGTGCGAGGCGAGGATTCGCGTCGAAATGCGTGGACGGGGCTTCTCGGTTACCGTCGGAGGGACTTCGATCCTTGCCCTGGCGAAAGGATGTCGTCATTCCCCTCTACCAGTTCCGGTGTGCCGCCTGCGGCCCCTTCGACCGGACCTTCCCGATGGCCACCGTTCCCGATGCGGCCGGCTGCCCGACCTGCGCGAGCGCCGCGCGACGCCAGATCACCGGACCCCGGCTCGCTCACGGGGCCACCGCCGCGATGTGCCTGCTCGACGCGACGAAACGCTCCGCGAGCGAACCGGCCGTGGTCACCGGCCCCCGGCCGGGCGTGGTCCGCAACCCGACCCCGACCACCGCGAACCCGCTGCACCGCACGCTGCCGCGACCCTGATCCAGTCCTCGCGTCGATCCGAAAGTCCACGTCCGAGAAGGAGACTCGTCCATGCCCGAGCTGCTGTTCCCGTTGGATTCGTCGAAGAAGTTCACCGATCAGGAGAAGGTCGGGCACAACCGCTGGCACCCCGACATCCCGGCCGCGGTCACCGTCAAGCCCGGCGACGAGTTCCGGGTGCACTGTCGTGAGTGGTTCGACGGCGCGATCCACAACGACGACTCGGCCGACGACATTCTCAACGCCCCGCTGACCACCGTGCACACCCTGTCGGGGCCGTTCGCGGTCGAGGGTGCGAAGCCCGGCGACCTGCTGATCGTCGACATCCTCGACATCGGGCCCATCCCGCAAGAGGATTCGGGCCCGCTCGCCGGCCAGGGGTGGGGCTACACCGGGATCTTCTCCAAGTCCACCGCCGGCGGGTTCCTCACCGACCAGTTCCCCGACGCGTACAAGGCGATCTGGGACTTCTCCGGCCAGACCGCGACCTCCCGGCACGTGCCGCACGTGAGCTTCACTGGCATCGTGCACCCGGGCCTGATGGGGACCGCGCCGTCCGCGGAGTTGTTGTCGCGGTGGAACGCTCGCGAGGGCGCGTTGATCGCCACCGACCCGGACCGGGTGCCCGCGCTGGCGCTGCCGCCGGAACCGCGGGACGCCATCCTCGGCACGCTCGCGGGGGCCGAGTTCGACCGGGTCGCCGCCGAGGCCGCCCGTACCGCCCCGCCGCGGGAGAACGGTGGCAACCAGGACATCAAGAACCTGACGAAGGGCAGTCGCGTCTTCTATCCGGTGTTCGTCGACGGCGGGCACCTGTCGGTGGGGGATCTGCACTTCTCGCAGGGCGACGGCGAGATCACCTTCTGCGGGGCGATCGAGATGGGCGGGTTCATCGACCTGCGGGTGGACCTGATCAAGGGCGGCATGGAGACCTACGGCGTCTCGGAGAACGCGATCTTCATGCCCGGCAACACCGACCCGCAGTACTCGCAGTGGCTGGCGTTCTCGGGGACCTCGGTGACCCTGGAGGGGGAGCAGCGCTACCTCGATTCGCACCTGGCGTACCAGCGGGCCTGCCTACACGCGATCGACTACCTGACGAAGTTCGGCTACAGCCCCGAGCAGGCCTACCTGTTGCTGGGCGCGGCGCCGATCGAGGGTCGGCTGTCGGGGGTGGTGGACATCCCGAACTCGTGCGCGACGGTGTACCTGCCGACGGCGATCTTCGACTTCGACGTCACCCCGTCCGCGGCCGGTCCGGTGCGGATCGATCCCGGCATGGGAGCGCCACACACGGTGGGCTAGCGGGTGACGCACCTTACAACGTAAGTCCCGGTGTGTGAGACATCACGCCCGTCCGTTAACGAGGTGTTTATTTTCTAGCTATACAAACTTTCCCGTTCAACGGATAGATTGCCCCTTATCGCTCGGCAGCGTGCAAGCGTTACAGGTCGAGTGCAATGTCCTCCGGTTGGAGGGCAGGAGCAGTTGCAGAAGGAGTGACGAGATGAACGATCTGTCCAACGGGGTCGATGACATGGTTCGAGCGATCCTCGCGTACGAGCTCGAGGATCTCGACACTGTCGATGCCATGGCCGTCGACGACATCCGCGCCGGACTGCTCGACGACTGGGTCCGTGCGATCGCGTCGTCCGGGATGCTGTCCGAACGGATCGTCACCGAGGTCGAGCGGGCGTGGCGATTCGATCCGGAACTGCTCGTCGACGCCCTGCTCGACGGCGCGGACGAGGTCACCCTGCGCCGGTTCAAGGGGTCCCGGGGCCGGCACGCGGACTCGCTGTCCGCCGCGGCCTCGGCGTTCGCCTGATCGCTGATCTTCATGGTGTGGGTCGACGCGATCTCGCGCGCCGCGGTCGCGCCGACCCCGCTGCCGGTCGGGGTCCCGGCGTTCATCGCCGTCCAGTACCGCCGAAGGAAGACGCATTGACACTGCACGCACGCGAGGTGGTCTGGGAGCGCGGCGGCAAGCTCATCGTGAACGGCGTCACCCTGGAACCGCGGCAGGGGCAGATGGTCGGGCTGCTGGGCCCCAACGGGTCCGGCAAGTCGTCGCTGCTGCGGCTGATGAGCGGGGTGCGCAGGCCCACCCGCGGCACCGTGCTGCTCGACGGCACCGAGCTGTCGCGGGCGCGGCGCCGCGAGGTCGCCAAGGCCGTGGCCGTGGTGAGCCAGCACGCCGACACCGACGTGGACATCACCGTGCGGGACGTGGTGCGCCTGGGCCGGATTCCGCACCGCGGCGCGTTCGGTGGTGATCCGGGCGCGGACGAGGCGGCGGTGACCGCTGCGGTCGCGCACACCGGACTCACCGGCAAGCTGGACCAGCTGTGGCACACGCTCTCCGGCGGCGAGCGGCAACGCGTCCAGATCGCGCGGGCGCTGGCGCAGGAGCCGCGGGAACTGCTGCTCGACGAGCCGACCAACCACCTCGACATCCAGCACCAGCTCGAGCTGCTCACCTTGGTCGCGCGCCTGCCGATCACCAGCGTCGTCGCGCTGCACGACCTGAACCTCGCCGCCATGTTCTGCGACCAGCTGGTGGTCCTGCAGTCCGGACGGGTGGTGGCCGCGGGTACACCGTCGGAGGTGCTGACCGAGGAGCTGATCGCCCGGGTCTACAACGTGCACGCTCGGGTGTCCGGCGACGGGCCCGACGGTCGGCCGTCGATCCGGTTCAGTCCCGCGCCGGTGGTGGAGTCCGTCCTTGCCGGGTGACCGACACGCTTGACCTCATTGGTCACATTCGTCACAGTAGACACTCTGTTATCGGATCGTGGCGCGGCACCCTCGCCATGAGAGCAAATCAGGGTTAGCGTGTCCCCAATCGCTCGAGAGCGTCGCAGTGTTACAGCACAACGCGAAGTCGCATCCGACGGAGGGACCGCCCTGATGAGAGTTCTAGGATCCCCGACATACGACCTGGTCAACGCTGTTCTGTCGTACGAGTACGACGGCGGCGAGATCGACGTCCACGCCATCGACCGGGTGCGCGGCGGGGACACGGACGAGTGGATGATCGCACTGTCCGACAGCGGCCTGTTTTCCGACGACGCCCTGGTCTCCGTCCTCGGTGCGTGGCACCGGGACCCCGAACTGCTCGTCGACGCGCTGCTCGGCGGCGCGGACGAGGTCTCGCGCCGCCGGCTCAAGGCGACGCGACGCAGTTCCCTGTTGCCGGTGGTGCGACCGCGGCAGCAGATCGTCGGGATCGGCTAGACCCGACACCCTCCCAGCCCCCATCTAGACCGGACCCTGACCGACGACGATCACCTCGTCGTCGGTCAGCGTGCGCAACGGGGTCCCCGACCGCCGGTAGTTGTCCGCGACCTGCTCGACGAGCGCGGCCTCCGCCGGCTCGTAGCCCGGCGACCGGTAGTGCGGGACGATCGCGTGGTCGACGAGCCCGAGCCCGTCCCACACCACCGGGACGCCGCACGTCGGCTCGACCTCGGCGGGGTCGTCGAGCAGCTCGAGACCCCGAAGGCTCGGCGACATCACGCAGGCCCCCGCGCTGTATCCCGCGTAGACCAGGGCGTCGCCGCGCAGCAGGTCGGGCAGCACGACGTCCGCGCCGCTGCGCGCGAACTGCGCCCGCAGCACGAAGGTGTTGCCGCCGCGCACCCACACCATCTGCACCCGCGAGAGTGCGGCGCGCAACGCGTCCGGCCGGCCGACGAACTCGCGCAGGTCCAGCTCCGCCGGCTCGAAACCCAGCCGGCGCAACGGCACCAGGTCCGAGAGCACCGCCGACGCGCGCGCCCCGCCCCACGCGTCGGCCGCGTTCGCGATCACCGCGACCCGTCCCGGCTCGCCGACCAGGTTCAGCAGCCGGTCGGGATCGGCGCCGAACCGGTACGAGGACAGGAACAGTCGCATCAGATGGTGAACGGGAGGTTGGTCGCCACCCGCCGACCGAGTTCCTCGTCGCCGCCGAAGGTGATCTCGCCGAGGTGATCGGTCGGATTCACCCGGCCGCCGCACAGTCGGGTGAACAGTCGCGAGTCCATGCCCAGTGTCGCGGTCGCGGGTCCGTCGAGCGCGGGCACGACCGCCGCGCGGCCGTCGACCGCCACGTGGATCCGGCGGGCGAGCGGTCCCGAGAGGTCGAACGTCACCGACGAACCCTGCGGCGCGTGGCCCTTCTTCCCGACCGCGAACCCGAGCCCGGCGAGGATCTCCGCCAGCGCGTACTCCGCACGCGGCCCGCCCTCGTCGCCGGGCAGGTCGACGGCGTCGCGGATGTCGTGCTCGTGAAACCAGCAGTCGAACAGTCGGGTTCGCATGAAGCGGCCGTAGCTGTCGGGTCCGACCGGTGTCATAGCCGGTGCGTCGAAGTCGTCCTGCGTCATGGCCTCGAGCGCCTCGGCGCGGGCAATCGTGATGTCCCGGAACGCGGCAAGCATCTGTGCCGGCGTGCGCTCCCGCAGCCCGATCACCCAGCGCTCGTTGTACGCGCCGATCGGGTTGTGCACGTGATCGGCGGCGGGTACGGCCTCCTCCGGGACCGGCGGCTCGACGCCGCTGAGAAGTGACTCGGTGCCGATCAGGTGCGAGACGACGTCGTGCACCGACCATCCCGGCAGCGGCGACGGCGCCGACCACTGCTCCGGCGACAGGCCGTCGAGCACGAATCCGATCTTGTCCCACTCCTCGATCAGCGCGGCGGTCAACGGCTGCTTCTCGACCAGTGTCGGCTTTCTCGCGTCGCTCATCGGGTCACTCTAGGACCGGCCGGACCGATCGTCCGGGGTATCGGTGCGGGCGTGTTCGGGCGGCGTTGCCTGGGGGAGTCGGGCGCATCGGGGACAGCCGGATTCGGGGCCGTCCGGGAGGAACGCGCCGCAGTCCGGGCAGACGCGGTCCAACCAGCACGCCGGGTCGCCGCCGAGGTCGCTGTTGCTCACCCGACCTCCTGGAGGAACTCGGCGAGCACGTCGGCGTTGCTGTGTTCGACGTCACGGGTCGCGGTCAGCAGCACGATCGGCCGTCCGTGGGCGAGGGCCAGCACCCGCGCGATCGCCTCGCGACCCGCATCGGATTCGAGCTCGGCGCGGTAGCGCGCCCGGAACTCGCGGAAATGGGAGACGTCGTGGCTGTACCAGTGGCGCAGTTCGGACGACGGGGCGAGGTCCTTCGCCCAGTCGTCGTAGTGGAAATCGTCCTTGCGAACCCCGCGCGGCCAGAGTCGGTCGACGAAGATGCGGGCCGTGCCGGGTTCGGCCTCCGGATGGTCGTAGACGCGCTCGACCGTGATCGTCGGCGTGGCCTGACTGCTCATCGGCACCTCCACTCCCTGACTGCCCTCAGGCTACGTGATGTGACGCAGGTCATTCCATTTGTGTCGGTTTCGCCCGGTACGTCCCTGTTCTGAGTCGATTCAGTGCGCGTTGAGCGGGAAGCGAGTTCCCTTCGGGACCGTAGGTCTGGCTAGCATGAGCTACTTCGTGCGTGCTGGGTCATCTTCCGCTTGTCGCACGAGGGCTGCCACACGGTGCGGCCCGATCACCGTCTACCTCAGGAAGTAAACAAGTTGGACACAACGCAGAGTTCGCCACAGGCGCGCCCGACTGTCGGCGTCGTTCGGGAAACGAACGACGGCGAGAGGCGGGTCGCGCTCGTTCCCAAGTCCGTCGCCGCACTCATCGGCAAGGGCATGGACGTCGTCGTCGAGTCCGGCGCCGGTCTGGGAGCGCTCATCCCCGACGATCTGTACAAGGAGGCGGGCGCGACCATCGGCGACGCGTGGTCCGCGGACGTCGTCCTCAAGGTCGCGGCCCCGAACGCCGAGGAGACCGCCCGGCTGCGCGCCGGCCAGAAGCTGATCGGCTTCCTCGCCCCGCGCACCAACGAGTCCGGCATCGCCGCGCTCGCGGACGCGGGTGTCGAGGCGTACGCCGTCGAGGCGATCCCGCGCATCTCCCGCGCCCAGGTGATGGATGCGCTGTCCTCGCAGGCCAACGTCGCCGGCTACAAGGCGGTCATCGTGGCGGCGTCGGAGTCCACCCGGTACTTCCCGATGCTCACCACCGCGGCCGGCACCGTCAAGCCGGCCACGGTGCTCGTGCTCGGTGTCGGCGTCGCCGGCCTGCAGGCGCTGGCCACGGCGAAGCGTCTCGGCGGCCGCGTCACCGGCTACGACGTGCGTCCCGAGGTGGCGGACCAGGTTCGTTCCGTCGGTGCGCAGTGGCTGGACCTGGGCATCGACGCCGCCGGTGAGGGCGGCTACGCCCGCCAGCTGACCGAGGCCGAGCAGGCCCAGCAGCAGCAGGCGCTCGAGGATGCGATCAAGGGCTTCGACGTGGTCATCACGACCGCCCTCGTCCCGGGTCGTCCCGCACCGCGACTGGTCACCGCCGCCGCCGTCGAGGGCATGAAGCCCGGCTCGGTGATCGTGGACCTCGCGGGCGAGACCGGTGGCAACTGCGAGATCACCGAGCCCGGTCAGACCGTCGTCAAGCACGGCGTCACGATCTGCTCCCCGCTGAACCTCCCGGCCACCATGCCGGAGCACTCGAGCGAGCTGTACGCCAAGAACCTGTACGCCCTCGTCGAACTGATGCTCGACGAGAACGGCGCAGTCGCGCCGGACTTCGACGACGAGGTGCTCGCTGCCGCGTGCGTCACTCGCAAGGAGGCAACCGCCTGATGTACACCGAACTTCTTGCGAACATCGCGATCCTGGTCCTGGCCGGGTTCGTGGGCTTCGCAGTCATCTCCAAGGTGCCCAACACCCTGCACACGCCGCTGATGTCGGGCACCAACGCCATCCACGGCATCGTCGTGCTCGGTGCGCTGGTGGTGCTCGGCCACCTGCCCGGCGACGCGCCGTGGAGCATCAAGATCATCCTGTTCGTCGCGCTGGTGTTCGGCACCCTGAACGTGGTCGGTGGCTTCGTCGTCACCGACCGCATGCTCGCGATGTTCAAGCCCAAGAAGGACGCCGTCAAGGTTGCTCCCGAGAAGAAGGGGGCTGACGCCTGATGGGCTACCTCGTCTCGATCCTGTACATCGTCGCGTTCGCGATGTTCATCTACGGTCTGTCGGGCCTGACCGGTCCGAAGACCGCGGTGCGCGGCAACTACATCGCCGCCGTGGGCATGCTGATCGCGGTCGTCGCCGTCCTGATCGACGTGCGCGACACCGACAACTGGGGACTGATCGTCGGCGGCCTGCTGGTCGGTGTGGTCCTGGGCGTCCCGCCGGCCCTGCGCACCAAGATGACGGCCATGCCGCAGCTGGTCGCGCTGTTCAACGGCGTCGGCGGTGGCACCGTCGCGCTCATCGCGTGGGCCGAGTTCCTCGACTCCGACGGCTTCACCACCCTCGCCGACGTGCCGACCGCGCCGGTCGTCGTCGGTTCGCTGTTCGCCGCGATCGTCGGTTCGGTCTCGTTCTGGGGCTCGCTCGTCGCGTTCTCGAAGCTGCAGGAACTGCTCAACAAGAACCTCGAGAAGAAGTTCGTGGCGGGCGCCAAGGCGTTCCAGCTCGCGAACATCGTCCTCGCGATCGTCTCGATCGCCATCGCGGTGTACATCGGCGTCAACGCCGACCCGGCCAACAACCCGACCTCGGCGCTGTGGATCGCGGTGCTGCTCGTGGTCGCGGGGCTCATGGGCCTGTTCGTCGTGCTGCCGATCGGCGGCGCGGACATGCCGGTCGTCATCTCGCTGCTCAACGCGCTGACCGGTCTGTCCGCCGCGGCCGCCGGTCTCGCGCTGAACAACCAGGCGATGATCGTCGCCGGCATGATCGTCGGCGCGTCCGGCACGATCCTGACCAACCTCATGGCCAAGGCGATGAACCGGTCCATCCCGGCGATCGTGTTCGGCTCCTTCGGCGGCGACGATGCCGGAGCCGGCGCGGCGAGTGCCACCGGCGGCACGGTCAAGGCCACGTCCGCGTCGGACGCGGCGATCCAGATGGCGTACGCCAACCAGGTCATCGTCGTGCCGGGCTACGGTCTCGCCGTCGCGCAGGCCCAGCACGCGGTCAAGGAGATGGCCAGCATGCTCGAAGAGCGTGGCGTCGAGGTCAAGTACGCGATCCACCCGGTCGCCGGCCGCATGCCCGGTCACATGAACGTGCTGCTCGCCGAAGCCGACGTGGAGTACGACGCGATGAAGGAGATGGACGACATCAACGGTGAGTTCTCGCGCACCGACGTCGCCATCGTCATCGGCGCCAACGACGTGACCAACCCGGCTGCGCGCAACGATCCGAGCTCGCCGATCCACGGCATGCCGATCCTGAACGTCGACCAGGCTCGTTCGGTCATCGTTCTCAAGCGGTCGATGTCCTCGGGTTACGCCGGCATCGACAACCCGCTGTTCTTCGCCGACACCACCTCGATGCTGTTCGGTGACGCGAAGAAGATGGTCTCCGAGGTCACCGAGGAGCTCAAGGCGCTCTAGCGTCAGCCGACGAAGGCGCCCTTCCCGCGATTCGAACGGGGAAGGGCGCCTTCGTCGTCTCGTGCCTAGGTGATGACGCTGCCGGTCGGGATGAGCGCGGTGGTGACCAGTGCGATCAGCCTGGCGACGGGATCGATTTCGTTGATGCTGCCCATGTGGCTCCTCGATGTGATGAATGCTCGTGCGCGGCACGAAGCTACCCGGGCGCCGAGCCCGGGAGGTCGAATTGCCCGAAATTGCCGGTACTCAGTCGAGTTCGCCGGGTGCGGCGGGGCGCACGACATCGGCACAACGCGACGCCATCAACACGAACGCCAGTGGCACCACGAGCGTCGCGGTCAGCGGCATCAGACTGGTCAGCCAGCCGAGCAGTGCGGGTCCGGCGAGCAGTCCGACGTAGCCCATCCCGACCACCCGCGACATGTTGACCCCGGGCGCGCCGGCGCCGAGGTTCCCGGCGGCGGTGAAGATCTGCGGAATGCAGCCCGACAGGCCGAGCCCGAACAGCGCCCACCCGAACAGGGTCAGCCCCACCCAGCCGGACGCGATCACCGTCGCCAGTCCGGCCGCCGCGATCAGGGTGCCGTAGCGCACCACCGCGACCGGCCCGAGCGCCGCACTGACCCGGTCCGCGGCGAACCGCCCGACCGTCATCATCACCGCGAACGCGCCGAACGCGAGGGCGGCGGTCGCGTCCGAGGTGCCGAGGTGCTCCTTGACCTGCAGCGTGCTCCAGTCGTTCGCTGCGCCCTCGGCGAGGAACAGGGCGAACGCGATCGCGCCGAGGGTCAGCACCCTGCGGATTGCCCCGCGCCCGCCGGATCCCGATGATCCGGGCGGCGCGGTGTGCTCGTGCACCTGGTGTGGCAGCAGCAGCGGGCCGCACACCGCGACCGTCGCTAAACCGATCGCCGACGCCCCCGCCAACGCGGTCAGCGGGGACCATCCCGACGCGAGGGTCGCGGCACCGAGCAGCGACCCGACCACCCCGCCGACGGAGAACAGGGCGTGGAACGCCGACATGATCGGCCGTCCGTACATTCGTTCGGCGTGCACCGCCTGCGAGTTCATCGACACGTCGAGGGCGCCGTTGCCGAGACCGAACACGGCCAGCGCCGCAGCGAGACCGACGGCGTCGGTCGCGAGGGCGGGACCGATCACCCCGGCGGAGATGAGCGCGCCGGCAGCCAGGACCATCCGGCGGCTGCCCCAGCGGTCGGCGAGCGGTCCGGCGATCTGCATGCCGACCAGGGCACCGGCGGCCAGGACGAGCAGCAGCCAACCGAGGGTGGCGTGGCTGATACCGGTGCGGTCGGAGATCGACGGGATGTGCACGACCCACGCTGCCAGCAGGAACCCGTTGACCGCGAAGATGCCGAAGATCGCGGCGCGCGCTCGGCGGAGGCGGACGGGTTCGGCGGTGGAAACGGACACCCGTCCTTTCTACCGGCTGGGCAACCGGCGGACTGTGCGCGCGAAATACCCCGGTCGGGGTGAACGGCGCGCACGGGCGGCGCAGCCGCACGTCAGGCGCGGGCGAGGAGGGTGAGCGGATCGGTGAGCGTGGAGGCGACGTCGGCGAGGAACCTCGACGCCTGGTCGCCGTCGACCAGTCGGTGGTCGAACGACAGTCCGAGGGTGCTCACCCAGCGGACCGCGATCTCCTCGTCGACCACCCACGGCCGGCGTGCGACCGCGCCGAGGCACACGATCGCCGCCTCCCCGGGCGTGAGGATGGGGGTCCCGGCGTCGACCCCGAACATCCCGACGTTCGTGATGGTGACGGTGCCGCCGGACAGGTCCGCGGGGGTGGCCCGGCCCGACCGCGCGGCCTCGGTGACCTCGTCGATGGCCCGGGTCAGCTCGACCAGGCTCATCAGGTGGGCGTCCTTGACCGTCGGGACGAGCAGTCCGCGGTCGGTGGCGGTGGCGATGCCGAGGTTCACGTAGTGCTTGGTGACGATCTCCTGCCGGTCCTCGTCCCAGCTCGAGTTCAGGCTCGGGTGCGCTCGCAGCGCCACCAGCACCACCTTCGCGACCAGCGGCAGCGGTGACCGCCCGAGTTCGGCGAACTCCGGCACGGCGTGCAGTCGGGCGAGCAGGTCCATCGAGGCGGTGACGTCGACGGTGACGAACTCGGTGACGTGCGGCGCGGTGAACGCGCTGCGGGTGACCGCGGCGGCGGTCTGCTTGCGGACCCCGCGGATGGGTGTGCGGGTCTCGCGGGCCGACGGTGCGGTGCCCGCGCGGACGTCGCCGACGGTCACCGCACCACCCGCCCCGGTGCCCGGCACGGCGTCCAGGTCGACGCCGAGCTCGCGGGCCAGCCTGCGGGCGGACGGTTTCGCGTCCGGTCGGCGGGAGGCGCGCCTGCTCTCCGGCGCAGCGGACGGCCCGTACCCGACGAGCACCGAACCATGTTCGGGCTCAGCCTGTTCCGGCTCTGTCGGCCCTGGCGTCCCCGCGCCGCCGATCCGGATCAGCGGTGCCCCGACTGCGACGACCTCGCCCGGCTCGGCGAGCAGGGCCAGGACGGTGCCGGCATACGGCGACGGCAGTTCGACGAGCGCCTTCGCCGTCTCGACCTCCGCGATCACCTGGTTCAGTGCGACGCCCTCACCCACCGCCACCGACCATGAGACGAGTTCCGCCTCGGTCAAGCCCTCGCCGAGGTCGGGCAGGCGGAACTCGTGCACCTGAGCGTCGGTCACATCCGGCCCCCTTCAGGCGGCGAGCGTCTTGTCGACCGCGTCGAGGATGCGGTCCGGGTCGGGCAGGTAGTACTTCTCGAGTTTGGCGGCGGGATACGGCGTCGCGAATCCGCCGACCCGCAGCACGGGTGACTCCAGTTGGTAGAAGCAACGCTCGGAGATGCGGGCGGCGATCTCGGCGCCCAGTCCGAGGAACACCGGTGCCTCGTGCACGACCACCAGCCGCCCGGTCTTGCGGACCGACGCCTCGACGGTGTCGAAGTCGACGGGTGCGAGCGAGCGCAGGTCGATCACCTCCAGCGAGTGACCTTCCTGCTCGGCCACTCTCGCGGCGGCCAGCGCGGTGGAGACCATCGGGCCGTATGCGACGACGGTCGCGTCGGTGCCCGCCACGACCACCCGGGCCCGGTGCAGGTCGAGGTCGGGCGGCGAGTCGAGGTCCACCTCGCCGCGGTCCCAGTACCGGCGTTTCGGCTCGAAGAACAGCACCGGGTCGTCCGCGGCGATGGCCTGCTGGATCATGTGGAACGCGTCGGCCGGGGTGGACGGGCTGACCGCCCGCAGTCCCGCGGTGTGCGCGAAGTAGGCCTCCGGGGACTCCGAATGATGTTCGACCGCACCGATTCCGCCGCCGAACGGCACCCGGATGGTCAGCGGCGCGCGGACCCTGCCCTCGGTGCGGTAGTGGATCTTCGCGACCTGACAGACGATCTGGGCGAACGCCGGGTAGACGAACCCGTCGAACTGGATCTCGCACACCGGCCGGTACCCGCGCAGGGCGAGACCGAACGCCGTCCCGACGATGCCGGACTCGGCGAGCGGGGTGTCGATGACGCGGTCGCCGCCGAAGTCCTTCTGCAGGGTGTCGGTGACGCGGAAGACGCCGCCGAGCTGGCCGATGTCCTCGCCCATCAGCAGCACCTTGCGGTCGTGTTCGAGTGCCCGGCGGAGTCCGGCGTTCAGGGCGCCGCCGAGCGTCATGGTGGTCATGGCCGCGCCTCCTCGAGGGTCCGTAGGTACTCGGCGAACTGCTCGCGCTCCTCGTCGAGCAGCGGGTGATCCTGGGTGTACACGTGCTCGAACAGGCTCAGCGGCTCCGGGTCGGGGATCGCGAGGGTGCCCGCCCGGAACGCGGACGCGGCGTCCTCGGCCTTGTCGTTCACCTGGGTTTCGAACGCCGCGTCGAAGCAGTCCTCACGGTCGAGCAGTCGCCGCAGTCGGTCGATGGGGTCGCGGGCCCGCCACAGTTCGAGTTCGGCGCCGGTCCGGTAGCGGGTCGGGTCGTCGGAGGTGGTGTGCGGGCCCATCCGGTAGGTGATCGCCTCGATGAAGCTGGGTCCGCTGCCCTCGCGGGCGCGGCGGGCGGCGGCGCGGGTCACGGCGAGGACGGCGAGCGCGTCGTTGCCGTCGACCTGGACGCCCGGGATGCCGTAGCCGGTGGCGCGGTCGGCCAGCGGGAACGGGCTCTGCAGCTGCACAGGTTCGCTGATCGCCCAGTGGTTGTTCTGGCAGAAGAACACCACACCTGCGTTGAAGCTGGCCGCGAAGCCGAGCGCCTCCGCCAGGTCGCCCTGGCTGGTGGCGCCGTCCCCGAAGTAGGCGAAGGTGGCGATCTCGGCGCCGTCCATGTGCGCGCCGATCGCGTAGCCGGTGGCGTGCAGGCCCTGGGATCCGACGATGACCGCCGGGTTGGTCAGCCCGAACTCGTTCGGGTCCCAGCTCGACAGGGCCACGCCCCGCCACATCCGTGGCCACTGCGCGAGGTCGACGCCGCGGCAGTAGGCCAGGCCGTGCTCGCGGTAGCTGGTGAACACGAAGTCGTCGGGGCGCATCGCCCAGGCGGAGCCGACCTGCGCGGCCTCCTGCCCGAGGCTGGGCACCCAGATCCCGATCTGGCCCTGCCGTTGCAGGGCGGTGGCCTCGGCGTCGATCCGCCGGACCACGACCATGTCCTCGTACATCCCACGCAGCTGCTGCGGTCCGATGTCGGCGACCGTGTCGGCGTGCGCGGACCCGTGCACGCGTCGGCCGTCCGGCTGGACGAGCTGGACCGGGTAGGCAATTTTGTCGGCCACCGCGACCTCCTCGCGACCGCGCCGGGCGTCGGCCTTCGTGGGGCCGCGGGCGGCGCTGGGGGTGTCCTCAGTTCACAGGATCCACCTCCAAGCGTACTGCGCAAGCGGACCGTGCGGACCGGGCCGGAAGGTCGGCGGGTAGGTCGCAGGCGCCGCGCCGACCGACACGGTCCTGCCGATCCCGGTCGCCGGGCTTGCCACCGGTCCGACCGGATTCCTGGGCCCGTTGGTCGGTCAGCACGTCACTGCCAGGACCGACCCGGACACGCCGGGCGTCACCCAATTCCTGGGAACCGAGCGGCCCTGCGTCTGCGTCGTCCACTGGCGCAACCTGTCGACCGGTGCGATCGGCGATTCGGACTACTGGTTCGGCGGGCTCACCCGGGGCGTCGCCCGCACCGGATCAGGAACGGTGGTTGCGACTGTCACCGTCGACGGTAGGCGCGACGGCGGTCTCTTTCCCCCGACCACTGTCCTGGCAGGCGCAGGTGCCTGGACGGTGCCCTAAGTCGCGAGCAGGGTGGCGACCACGACCGCGGCGAGGGCCGCGAGGCCGGCCGGGTACAGGGCGGGCCCGCGCATGTCGGGGTTGCCGTAGTCGCCGTGCTTGACGTGAAAGCCGATGGCGCCCAGCAGCAGTGCCAGCAGCGCGACGGCGGCGGCGAGCCCGAGCGGCCCCCAGAACAGTCCGACCAGCAACCCGAGCGCGCCCGCGAGTTCCGCGCCGCCGATGGCGCGGACCTGGTTCTCGCTCAGCCCGCGATCCCGCAGGGCGGTCCAGGCGGTGCCGTGCAGTCGAAGCTTGGGCGTGGCGGCGCCGAGTAGACCGATCGCGAGGACGACCGCGGCGACGATGGCGACGACGGCCACTGGATACCCCTCAATCTGGACGGTCAACGGGTGATGCCTACCTGTTCAACGAGTCTTTCGTGCTGCGTAAGAAGCCCTGCCGGGCCGACGCTACCCCTATCGGCCCGTGGAATCACCGACGCCGCAGTCCGAGTCGCAGGTTCGCGGGCTTGAGGGTGAACTCCTCGGCCACCTCGAGCCGGTAGTCGGGATCGGGTTCGAGGTCGTAGCGATGCAGGATTAGGGCGAGGGCGAGCACCGTCTCGTGCAACGCGAGCTGGCGGCCGATGCACGCGCGCAGGCCGGTGCCGAACGGCTTGTAGATCCCGGGTGGGCGGGTGCGGGCCCGTTCGGGCAGGAAGCGGTCGGGGTCGAAGGCCTCCGGGTCGGGTCCCCAGACAGGGTCCCGGTGCACCGCGAGGGTGAGGGCGAGCATCGCCTGACCGCGCCGGACCGGGTGCCCGCCGATGGTCGTGTCCTGCAACGGTTCGCGGAAGAACGCCGGCCCGATCGGCCACAGTCGCAGGGTTTCGTCGACGACGCGTCGCAGGTACTTGAGCTTGTGGACGTCCGCGAACGCCGGTTCCGGATCGTCGCCCGCCGGCCACAGGCCGTACACCTCGTCGCGGACCCGGTCCGCGATGTCCGGGTGGGTGGCCAGCAGGTGCAGCGCGAACGACATGGTGCCCGAGGTGGTCTCGTGGCCGGCGTTGAGGAAGGTGATCACCTGGTTGCGGATGTTCTCGTCGCTGAGCCGTCGCCCGGTCTCCGGGTCCGCGGTGGTGAGCATCAGGGCGAGCAGGTCGTCGGGCTGATCGTCGGGGTTCGCCCGGCGCGCACGGATGACGTCGTCGACGACACTTCGGATGTAGGCCACATCGGCGTCGTTCTGGACGATGGCGCGGTGCCGGACCAGGCGGTCGATCCAGTGGACCGGCACCCGGTACGTGCTGCGCCCGGCGTAGGCGAACGTCCGCATCACCGCGGCGGCGTACGGGTCGGGCTCGGGGGAGGAGAACGACCGGAAGTCGTAGCCGAAGCCGATCCGGCCGATCGTCTCGAGTGTCAGTTTGCTCGTGTCGGTGTGCACGTCCACCGGCCCCGACGCGGCCCGGGCGTCCCAGTAGCCGATGAGTTCGCGTGCGGTGTCGACCATGACGTCGTGGTAGTCCTTCATCGACGCCAGGGTGAAGGCGGGCATCAGGATGTTGTGCGCGCTGGACCAGTTGGGCTCGGTGGTGTGGGCGGTGAACAGCGCGTCCTCGAGGATCTCTCGGCCCGCAACCAGGGCGAAACCGATGTGTTTGCCGAATCGTTTGTCGTCGCAGAGTTCGGCGTACAGGTCGGTTCCGGAGACGACCGTGAGTTCCTGGTTGAAAATTCGCGTTTCGAAGATCGGGCCGAGGCTGCGCGCCTGCGCCATCAGGTTCAGCGCGGGCTTCGCGGGGTCGGCGGTGAGCAGGTCACCGAGCACCGGAAGGCGGTGCGGCGGGTGCGGAAGCGTTGTGGTCATCGGAATGCACTTCGATTCGGCTCCTGACGCGTGCGTGCGTCGTGGCTATTGTCGCGCAGACCTCGCGGTTTGTCTGCTGCCGCTTCGTCAGCTCACTATCGTCACAAGTGGTCTCGCCGCGACGATACGGGTGCCCGCGCACGCCGCGGCCAACTAGCATCGACGGATGAAATCCGGCGGAGCACCGCCGAATCCGCCTCGCCCGTTCACGGTCGCGGCCGCCGCGAAGGGATGGACCGAATGAGCAACGCAGTCGGACTGGACGAACAGGCAGTGTCCGCCTGGATCGCGGACCTGGGTGTCGGGGCGGTGGCCCCGTTGACGTTCAAGCGGATCGGCAATGGACAGTCGAATCTCACGTTCCTGGTGGCAGACGCGGGCGGCGGGCAGTGGGTGCTGCGCCGGCCGCCGCTCGGACACCTGCTGGCCTCGGCGCACGACGTGGCGCGCGAGTACCGCATCCTGTCCGCACTGCAGGGCACCGGTGTGCCGGTTCCCAAAGCGCTTGCCCTGACCGAGGATCCGGCCGTCACCGACGCACCGTTGATGCTGATGAGCTACGTGGACGGGTTGGTGATCGACAGCATCGGCGTCGCCAAGGAGTTGACCACCGACCGTCGTCGCGCCACCGGGCTGTCGATGCCGGCCGCGTTGGCGAGCATCCATCGTGTCGATCTCGAACTGGCGGCGCTCGAGGACCTGGCCAGTCATTCGCCGTTCGCCGAACGGCAGCTCAAGCGGTGGTCGGGGCAGTGGGAGAAGTCGAAGACCCGCGAGGTGCCCGTCGTGGAGGAGTTGGCCGCGCTGCTGGCTCGTTCGGTGCCTGCCCAGCGCGAACTGACCTTGGTGCACGGCGACTTCCACCTGAGCAACGTCATCACCTCCCGGGAGGACGGGCGGGTGGTCGCGGTGGTCGACTGGGAACTGTGCACACTGGGCGATCCGCTCGCCGACGTCGGAGCGTTGCTCGCGTACTGGTCGCAGGCGGACGACGAGGTGCAGGGGCCGTTCGTCGCGTCGACGCTCGACGGCTTTCCGACCCGAGACGAGTTGGCGCGGGCCTACTTCGACGAGACCGGCCGCGATCCGGCCGCGCTCGGCTTCTGGCACGCGCTGGCGCTGTGGAAGCTCGCGATCATCGCCGAGGGAGTGCTCCGCCGCACGATGGAGGACCCGCGGAACACTGCCGCAGTGGGCGGGCCGTCGACCAAGATCATCGACGACATCGTGGCCAGGGCGATGCTCGTCGCCGGTGAGGCCGGTCTGCGGTAGCGCAATCCCCGGCAGACGAACGCCCCGCGAACGAGTGCGGGGCGTTCGTCGTTTCACCGGGAGCCGGTGCGCACCAGTCCCGCGACGGCGGCCCGAACCTCGGCGGGGATCGGTACGGGCCGGCGGGACGCCGCGTCGACGTACACGTGCACGAACCGCCCGGTCGCCGCGGGTTCGAGGCCACCGTCGGGGGCGTCGCGGAAGATCGCCAGCGAGTACACGACGCTGCGAGTGCCCAGCCGCTCCACCGCCAGCCCGACGTGCAGTTGGTCGGGAAAGCTGAGCTCACGCAGGTAACGACACGACGTCTCGGCCACCACGCCGATTGCGGGGAGGTCGCGGATGTCGACCCCGGACTCCGCGATGAGGTAGGCGTTGACGGCGGTGTCGAAGTACGAGTAGTAGGTGACGTTGTTGACGTGGCCGTAGTGGTCGTTGTCCGCCCAACGGGTCGGCACCGGCCACAACACTGGGTAGTCGGCGGCGGCAGGCGTCGGTGCGTCGGTCATGTCGCAGACCCTAGCGACCCTCGCCGCAGCAGCAGTCGGACGGCGAGTCCCACCACACTCGGACACGATGCCGCAGCCGGCGTGCCCGGGCAGGGTCAGGTACGGACCTTCTTGACCACGAACAGCAGGATCACCGCACCGAGAAGGCAGGTCAGGAAGCTGAAGATCCAGCCGCCCTCACTGACGTTCACGCCGAACAGTCGGAGCAGGAAGCCGCCGATCAGTCCACCGACGACGCCGACGACGATGTTCATCAGGATGCCCTGCTGTTCGGACGTGCCCATGATCTTGCTGCCGATCCAGCCGGCCAGCCCGCCGATGATGATCCATCCGATGATGCTCAGTCCCAGCATGTCGACTCCTTGTCAGATGACGCGTCAACAACGATCACTGGTGAAACCGTAGCGAAGTTGGACCCAGCCTGCGATGTTCGGAGGACGAAGAGGGCGCGCGGAAAGCCGTTCGTGCGGCATTCGCGAGGAGTAGGTTCCGAGGCAAACCCCACGTCGACGATGGGACAGGCGATGTCCGCTCAGACCGTGACGAAGACCCACCGGCGACGAGGGATGTGCGCGGCTGCGGCCGTCGCCGTGCTGATAGCCGCGGCAGGATGCTCGAGCGATTCGACGACGACATCGTCGGCGACGAGCACGGCACCCACCAGCGCCGAGAACAGTGCGACACTCGATCCCGCTGTCGTGCAGCGACTCGACGCGGCGATCGACGCCACGATGGCCCAGACCGCGGTGCCGGGCGCGATCGTCGGTATCTGGGGACCGGACGGCTCGTACGTGAAGTCGTTCGGTGTCGCCGACAAGTCGACCGGCGCTCCGATGCAGACCGACTTCTACAGCCGGATCGGCAGCCTCACCAAGACGTTCACGGCTACCGGGGTGCTGCAGTTGGTCGACGAGGGCAAGGTCGGTCTGGACGACCCGATCTCGAAGTACGTCGAGGGTGTCCCCGCGGGCGACCAGATCACCATCCGGGAACTGGCGCGCATGCAGAGCGGGCTGGCCAACTACTCGGAGAGTCCGGCCTTCCAGAAGGCGTTCTTCGCCGATCCGCGAGCGCCGTTCACGCCCCAGCAGCTGCTGGGCTACGCGTTCGCGGAGCCCGCGACCTTCCCTCCGGGCCAGGGATTCCAGTACTGCAACACCAACTACACACTGCTCGGACTCGTGGTGGAGAAGGTCAGCGGACTCCCGCTCCCGGACTACGTGCAGCAGAAGATCCTCGCGCCGCTGCACATGGACAAGACCGTCTTCCCGACCACCAACGCGTTCCCCGATCCGCACGCGCAGGGCTACACCGTGCAGACCGCCGACGGCAAGGAAGCCGCGGCCACCGACTGGGATCCGTCGTGGGGGTGGGCGGCGGGAGCGATGATCTCGACGCTCGACGACCTGCACACCTGGGGTCCCGCACTGGCGACCGGCACCCTGCTCACCCCGGAGACGCAGGCACAGCGACTCGAGACGGTGAACGCCCCGGGGTACGCGCCGAATGTCGGGTACGGACTGGGGATCTTCAACGCTGACGGCTGGATCGGCCACAACGGCAGCCTGCCCGGCTACCAGACGGTGACGGTGTACCTGCCGGAGAAGAAGACCACCCTGGTCATCATGACCAACACCGACGTCGCGTACCAGGGCGGCGAACCCAGCACCATGCTCGGGACCGCCATCACGCAGGTCATCACGCCGGATCACGTCTACCGGCTGGCCGCGAACGCGCCGGTGCCCGCGGTGCCCTCGTCCACCACTCCGACGCGCTGATCCCGGACACCCCGCCGAGAGTGCAGTTGTCGTCGGCCCCACTCGGTGTTTGCCCCGGAAACTGCACGGTCGGCCCGGGTACGGTGGGGCGATGGTGACGATCGAGGTGCTGCGCGGGGACATCACCACCATCGAGGCCGACGCGATCGTGAATGCGGCGAACTCCGCGTTGCTCGGCGGCGGGGGAGTCGACGGTGCGATCCACCGCGCCGGCGGACCGCGCATTCTCGACGAGTGCCGCCGTCTACGCGTGACGACCCTGCCCGACGGTTTGCCCGCCGGTGACGCCGTCGCGACCACCGCGGGAAACCTGCCTGCCCGCTGGGTGATTCACACGGTCGGTCCGGTGTATTCCGCGACCGAGGACCGCTCCGCCGTGCTGCGCTCGGCGTACACGAGCAGTCTCGCCGTCGCGGACGAGCTCGGCGCGCGAACCGTCGCGTTCCCGCTGATCTCCGCGGGCGTGTACGGCTGGCCGCATCGGGATGCGGTGCACCAGGCGGTGACCGCGGTCCGCGGCGCCCGGACGACGGTCGAGCGGGTCGTCTTCGTCGCGTTCGACGAGGCGATGGCGGCGCTGCTGCGGGAGGAACTGACCGTGCTGACGACAGCCGAGGACCTCGCCGAGCGGTTGGGCTCCGCGCGAGCGCCGGTGCTCCTCGACGTGCGCTGGGCCCTGGGCGATCCGGACGGACGCGCGCACTACGAGCGCGGCCACATCCCCGGCGCGGTCTACGTGGACATGGAGACGGAGCTGGCCGCGCCGGCCGCCCCGGAGTTCGGTCGGCATCCGCTGCCGACGGCCGCCGCACTGCAGGACAGCGCCCGGCGCTGGGGAATTCGCGGCGGCGACGCCGTGGTGGTCTACGACGCGACCGGGAACACCGCCGCCGCGCGGGCCTGGTGGCTGCTGCGGTGGGCCGGCGTCGCCGACGTCCGACTGCTCGACGGTGGACTCGCGGCGTGGACGGCGGCGGGCCGAGGTCTGGAGTCCGGCCCCGGCCGGGTGCGCGCTCCGGGGGACGTGGTGCTCGGCGCGGGCCACCTGCCCGTGATCGACGCCGATGCGGCGGCGAACTGGTCGAGCCGGGGCGTGCTGCTCGACGCGCGGGCCGGCGAGCGCTACCGCGGCGAGGTCGAACCCGTCGACCCGCGGTCCGGGCACATCCCCGGTGCGATCAGCGCCCCGACGTCCGACAACCTCGACGGCGCGGAACGGTTCGCGGACGTCGAGACGCTGCGACGACGATTCGCCGCGCTGGGAGTGGACGGAACCGCCCCGGTCGCGGTGTACTGCGGGTCCGGGGTGTCGGCCGCACACGAGGTCGCCGCCCTCGCGGTCGCCGGGATCGAGGCGGCGCTGTATCCCGGATCCTGGTCGCAGTGGTCCAACGACCCGAGTCGGCCCGCCGCGACCGGACCGACACCATAGGACGAGCCCACTGGAGAGCACGATGCGAGAGCCCGGAAATCAGCGCGTCAGTACGGTTTTCGACGCCATGGCCAAGCACTACGACCGGCAGATGGGATGGTTCGAGCGGTTCGTGATCGGTCCGGCGCGGACCTGGGCGGTCGAGCAGGCCCGCGGTCGGGTGCTCGAGCTGGCGGTCGGCACCGGTCTGAACCTGCCGCTGTACGGTCCGGGGATCGAGCACGTCCTCGGGGTCGACCTGTCGGAGGGCATGCTCGAGGTCGCCCGCACCCGGATCGCCGACGACGGGATCGAGCGGGTCGAGGTGCGCCACGGTGACGTCCAGCGGTTGGAGGTGCCGGACGGATCGGTGGACACGGTGCTCTCGACGTTCACGTACTGCACCATCCCCGATCCGGGGCTCGCGAGCACCGAGGCGTTCCGGGTGCTGGTGCCGGGCGGTCGGATCGTGCTGGCCGAGCACGGCCCGGCGACGAACCGTGTCCTGCGTCTCGCGATGCGGACGGTCGAGCCGCTGTCGATCCGGTTCGGAGCCGACCACCTCACCCGCGACCCGGTGCCGTACCTCGAGGACGCCGGCTTCGTCGTCGACGAGGTCAGTCGAAGCGGCAAGGGCGGCATCGTCTTTCGGGTGCTCGCGCACCGGCCGTTGTGAGTCAGGCCCTCGAGTACTCCGACGCTCGCCGCACCTGATCGGCGGTCGGGGTGACGCCGGTGTACAGCGCGAACTGGGCAGCGGCCTGCAGTGCGATCACCTCGGCCCCGGTGATCGTCGACTTGCCGGCCGCGCCGGCGGCCCGGATCAGCGGGGTGTCGGGCGGCATCGCGACCACGTCGAACACAACCTCGGACCGGCCGATCGCCGCGGCGTCGAACGGCGACCGCCCCTCCTCGGGACCACCCGCCATGCCGGTCGGGGTGGCGTTCACCAGCAGTCCCGGCCGCAGGTCGCCGCGTTCCGGGCGCCACGCGAATCCGTACTGCTCGGCCAGGGCGGGTCCGGTCGCTCGGTTGCGAGCCACCACCGTCACGGACCGGAAGCCGTTGTCCCGCAATGCCGCGACGACGGCCTTGGCCATGCCGCCGCTCCCGGCGACCGCCACGTCGAGATCCGACGGCACCTGGTGCTCGGTCAGCAGGCGGGCGACCGCCTCGTAGTCGGTGTTGTAGGCGTGCAGGGTGCCCGACTCGTTGACGATGGTGTTCACCGAGGAGATCGCCGCCGCCGACTCGTGCATCACGTCGACGAACTCGATGCACGCCTCCTTGAACGGCATCGAGACGCCGCAGCCACGCACCCCCAGGGCCCGGATGCCCGCGATCGCGCCGGGCAGGTCCGTCGTGGTGAACGCCTTGTACAGGTAGTCGAGGCCGAGTTCCTCGTAGAGGAAGTTGTGGAACCGGGTGCCGATGTTCGACGGGCGGCCGGACAGGGAGATGCACAGTGTGGTGTCCCTGTTGATGCTGTCCCTACTGATGGTCCGGTGCACGGGTCGACGCTATCCCCGGTGAGGCCCGCGGTCCAGGAACGGGCGCCCGGTTCAGCCACATGTCTGCGCGATCCGTCCGAGGGCGGCCCGGTCCGCGACGGTGATCGGGAGGTCGTACCGGGTGGCGGCGGTGAGGTATTTGCCGGCATAGAAGCAGTGGTAGGCGGGGTTCGGCGGCAGCCAGTCCGACGGCGTCGAGTCGCCCTTTGCCTGGTTGTCGGAACCGTCGACGGCGAGCAGGTTGAAGGTGACGTCGTTCGCGAACACCCTTCGTCGTTCGGGCGGCCAGCGCGCGGCACCGAGGTCCCATGCGGCGGCGAGGGGGATCACGTGGTCGATCTGCACCGCCTTGGCATCGCTCTTGGTGAATTCGATCGTTTGCCCGGAGTACGGATCCGCCAGCGTCCCGGACATGACGATGCAGTCCCTCGTGCCCGGCTTGAACCGGACCTCGGTGAGGTCGCGCGCGAGCACGTCGTTGCGGGTGTCGCAGCCGTCGTGTCCGCCGGGGCCGTCCTGATCGTCGGACCAGGCCGGGCCGAACACGCAGCCCTGGCCGGATCCGCACCCGCGGTCGTAGCCGCCGGCCTTGGTTCGGGCGTCGACTACCCGCACGGCGCCCAGCAGCGAAACGACCTGTGCGCGTGTCGGACTGCCCGGCGCCGGCCCGGGCGCGGAACGGTCGGGCAGGATCGCGCGGCCGGCCAGCAGGGCGCCGACCAGTGCGAGCAGCGCCATCGCACGGAGTGGTCGAAATGGGGGCATAGGCGTCCTCCGGTGTCGGTGGTCGGGTGAGTGTGGCACCGGACACCGACACAGCCGGGGCGACTACCCGGGCGGGCGTACCGGGGTGCTTCCAAGGGTTTCGCCCGATACGCGCCAAGCGGGCGGGCGCACGGTGGTCGCGGTGCGAGTACGTCGCACCTCTCCCACGACGCCGAGGACAGCCCATGCCAGTCGAGACAATGCCGAAGAGCGCGGCCACGAGGCGCGCGACCCTGACCGTGGTGTGTGTGACCACCGCGATGTTGATGCTCGACATCGCGGTGGTCAACACCGCCCTGCCGTCGATCGCGACCGACCTGGACACCGGCGTCAGCGGACTGCAGTGGGTGGTCGACGCCTACACGCTGGCGTTGGCGACGGTGGTCCTCAGCGCGGGATCCTGGGCGGATCGTCGGGGACGTCGCCACGTGTTCCTGGTCGGAATCGTGTTGTTCACTCTCACGTCGCTGCTCTGCACGCTGGCGCCGAACATCTGGGTACTCGACCTCGCACGTACCGCACAGGGGGTCGGCGCAGCAGTGCTGTTCGCCTGCTCGCTCGCGCTGCTCGCCGACGTGTTCGAGAAGGGACCTGCGCGCGCGACGGCCCTGGCCGCGTACGGCGCCACGATCGGCGGGGCGTTCGCGGTCGGTCCGCTGGTCGGCGGGCTGCTGACCGAGTTGGTCCACTGGCGCGCCATCTTCTTGATCAACGTTCCGATCGGACTGCTCACCCTGGCCGTCACGGTCCGGTGGGTGCCCGAATCGCGTGACCCGAATCCGCGTGGCGCCGACGTGATCGGACAGATTCTGGTGTGCGTCGGGTTGGGGGCGCTCGTCTTCGGCCTGTTGCGCGGCAACGAGGCCGGATGGACGGCGCCGGTGCCGGTGACGGCCCTCGTCGTCGGCGTCGCCGCGCTCGTCGGATTCGTCGGATACGAAATGCGCGCCGACGAACCGATGCTGCCGCCGCAGCTGCTGGCGAACCGAGCGTTCGCGGGGGCACAGGTCGCGGCGTTCGCAATTTCGGCGTCGCTGTTCGCGGTATTCGTCTACACCACGATCTACCTGCAGAACATCCTGCACCTGTCGCCCGTCGCGGCAGGAATGGTGTACCTACCCGCGACGGTCGCGATGTTCGTCGTCGCCGGGGCCACCGCGAAACTCGACGGACGAATCCCCGCGTCGGTCACGCTGACCTGCTCGCTGATGCTGGTGGCTGCTGGACTGGCGATGATGACTGTCGTGGACGTGTCCAGTTCGAAGTACGCGATCCTCCCCGGATTCGTCGTCGCCCTGGTGGGCGCCGGGGTGTTCAACCCGGTCATGAGCGGGCTGGTGCTCGGCGAGAGCACGGCCGACCATGTCGGATTGGCCGCGGGCATCAACGACGCGTTCCGCCAGACCGGCATCGCGGTGGGGGTCGCCGGACTCGGCGCGTTCCTGCCCGCGCAGTCGATGCTGGCGGGGGGATCACCGGAGGAGTTCGTCTCCGGGCTGCACCAGGCGCTGATGGTGGCCGCGCTCATCGCGGCCGCGGGCGCGCTGGTCTGCGCGGCGACGCTGCCGGCGCGGCGCCGCGTGCGTGCCGACTCCGACGGTGGACGCGAGGTCGCCGCGGCGCTCCGATGACCGAATTGTCGCGCGTCGACGCCACCCGGTCCCTACACTCGATCCGTCCGGAGTCGGCAGATCCGAGGAGCACCCGCATGATCTATCGGCTGCTCGGACCGCTGGAGGTGGCTCGAACCGACTCCGGCGACCAGGTTCTCGACCTGGGTCCACGCAAGCAACGCGCGGTGCTGGCGGTCCTGCTTCTGAGCCGGGGGCGGGTGGTGTCCACCGCCCGCCTGATCGACGCTGTCTGGGGCGACGACGCGCCCGCGAGCGCCATGGCGAGCATTCAGGCCTACATCTCCAACCTGCGGCGGGTCCTTCGCGTCGAGACCGCGGCGGCGTCGCCGATCGTGCGGCAGCCCCCGGGCTACGTCCTCGACGTCTCGGCAGACGAGGTCGATCTGGCGACGTTCCAGAGCGATGCCGAGGACGCCCGACGCCTGGTGGAGGACGGTGGCTGGGAACCGGCGCTGAAGACGGCCGACCGAGCGCTGGCATCGGTCCGGGGTCAGCTGCTCGAGGACCTGAGCGACGAGCACTGGGTTCAGGTGGAGGCCACCGGATTCGACGAGGTGCGGACCGAGTGCCGGGAGACCCGGATCACGGCTCTGCTCGCGCTGGGCCGGGTCCCGCCGGCGCTCGTCGAGACCGCGCAGCTGTGCAGCGAATTCCCGTTCCGGGACCGGACATGCTGGCTGCGGATGCTCGCGTTGCACCGGGCAGGCAGGTCGTCGGAGGCGCTCGAGCAGTTCCGGTCGCACGTCGCTGCGCTCGACACCGAGTTGGGGCTCGCGCCGGGGGCTGAACTGCACGCACTCCAGGGCGCGATTCTCCGTCACGACCCGAAGCTGGCAGCGTGGCCTCGTACGCCGGGATGGACTGGGGCGGAGAATGTTCCACTGCCCGTGTCCCCGACCTCGAATGTGGACGCACCCGGATCGGGTGACGAGGCCGTCGCGGTGGAGCCGGGCCGGGTGTTCGTCGGGCGCGGCAGCGAGACGGTTGTGATCGAGCGCCTGCTGGACGCCGTCCTCGGTGGGTCGACACGGTGGTTGGCGCTGTCCGGGCCGGCCGGGATCGGGAAGACGCGGGTGGCGGAGGAGTGCGCGGCGCGGGCCGCGGCTGTGGGTGGGACGGCGGTCTGGGCCCGCTGCCCGGAGGACGACGGTGCACCGGCCTGGTGGCCGATCCGCCGAATGGTGCGCGAGCTCGGTGCCGATGCGGATGCGGTGTTGGTCCCGCCGCCCGACGTCGATCCGGACGAGGCACGGTTCGCCGTGTACGAGCGGGTGCTGGAAACGATCGAGGCGGCGGCCTCGGACACCCCCGTCCTGACGATCGTCGTCGACGACGTCCAGTGGGCCGATCCGACGTCGCTGCGCTGCCTGACGTACCTCGTCGGAGCGCTCCGCGACCACCGCGTGTGGTTCGTACTGACGCTGCGCGACACAGAGGTCGGCACACTCGTCGACGCCGTGCTGCGAGGGGAGGGCAACCGGCACGTCGCGGTGCCGGCGCTGGCGCCGGACGAGGTCGAGGAGCTGGCCTGCCACGTCGCCGGCGAGCAGTTGAGTCCGGTCGAGGTGCGCGTGCTCACCGACAGGACCGGGGGCAACCCGCTGTTCGTCTCGGAGTACGCGCGACTGCCGCACGACGAAAGACTCGGAGACGGCATCCCGACCGCCGTCCGGTCGGTGCTGGGGCGACGGCTCGCGGCCGTGGAACCGGCTGTGTTGCAGGTTCTTCGAGTCGCGGCCGTGCTCGGCGACGCCATCGAGATCGACCTCCTGGCCGCGGCCTCCCGACTCGACCTGGACACGCTCGCCGACTATCTCGACGACGCGGCCGACGAACGAATCATCGTGGCGGACCCCGGCTCCGCGGGCTACGTCTTCGCACACGGACTGCTGCGGCACGAGGTGCTCCGCGCCATACCCCCGTTGCGGCGCCAGCGTATTCACGCGCGCGTTGCCGAGATTCTGGTGGACTCCTCCGATGCCGACCGCGCGAGTCGGCGCGCCCAACACCTGTGCGCCGCGCTGCCGTTGGTGGATCCGCGGGAGGTGCTCGACGCATGCACCGTCGCGGCGCGGGAGGCGACGGAAAGGTGGAGTTCGGAGACCGCCGCGCACTGGTGGGAGATCGGCGTGCAGACCTTCGACCTATTGCCGGCGTCGGAGCGGTCGCCCGACGACAGGGACGACCTGCTGGTGGCCCGGGTGGAGGCCCTGGCCCGTGCCGGCCGGGGACAGACCGTGCTCGACGTTGTCGACGCGGGTCTGCTCGACGCGGTGCGCGAGGGCCGCACCTCGGGTGCGGGGCGTTTGGCCGCAGCACTTCTCCGCGCCGCCGGGGCGTGGCCGTGGGTGTCGTACGGCCGGGATCCCGGGCCGCTGCTCGAACGGCTCGCGGCCTTGGAACCGTTCGTCGCGTCCGATCGAGTCGCGCACGCCCGGGTTCTCGCCGCACTCGCCGTCGGCAGTTGCTATCACCCGGATTCATCGGTGCCCGACGAGATGAGCCGTCGGTCGCTCGAACTGGCTCGCACGGAGGGCGATCCGGACGTGGTTGCCGACGCGCTGCTGGGTCGGATACTCCTCTTCTCCGGGGTGGCACGACACGGCCGTGAATCCGCCGAATTGTTGGCCGAACTTCTCGATCTGCCGCATCAGCAGTCGCGGGTCGACGACGTCATCGTGCACGCCGTCGCGAGCATGACGCAGATGAATCTCGCGGATACCGAGGCTGCCGTCGCGCATGTGCGTCAGGGCATCATCGGGTGCGATCTGTTGCGACTACCCGTGGTCCGAGTCCAACTGCGGTGGATGGAGGGCACGCTCGCGGAATGGTGCGGCGACTTCGAGCGGACCGAGCGGCAGTACGACACCGCGCGGCAGATTCACCTGCAGACCGAGCTGTACACCGCGGGCAGCGCCGACCTCGCCCTGAACACTCTGAAATGGGAGCAGGGTGAGCTCGCCGACACGGCGCCCGGGTTCGTCGAGCCGGCGGCCTGGAGTATCGCGATCGCGGCGGCGAGGGGGGACCGGCGCGCCGCGGCCGACGGTATCGCGCGCTGGACGTCGGACCCGGGGCCGGACGTGTGGACCACGCTGGGCCACCAGACGTTGATCGCCCACGTCGTCGCCGATCTGTCCCTGACCGAGTACGCCGACCTGTTCCTCGGGCTGCTCGCCCCGTTCACGGACCGGATCGCGACCGTCGGGCATGTGGGCGTCGTCGGCTCGGTGGCCGAGGCGTCCGCGCGTCTGCACGCGATGCTCGGGCAGACCGACCAGGCGTCGACGCTGCTGGAGCGGGCCGAGCAGATCGCGCATCGGACGTCGGGCGCCCCGACGCTGCTGCGGTGCAGGCTTCTTCGAGCGCACCTCGCGCCCGATTCGCCGGAGCGCCGCGGCGAGCTGTCCGCCATCGCCGAGGAATCCGAGCGCCGCGGCATGCGCGGGCTGACGGCACAGGCGCGGTCGCTGCTCGCCTGAACGCGCGGGCGCCCGCTTGGCGGAAACTTGGAACCGGCGTCGTGCTCGCTGCAAGAACCGCCCAAGCGGACTCGGACATCCTTTCTTCCACGCCCCCAAGGCGGACGACGAAAGGAAGTTTCGATGGAACTCCAGACCCCGACAGCCGATGCGACGATCGCGTCGTTGCGTGCAGGTATCGCCGGTTCGGTCGCCCTGCCCGGCGAACCCGGATACGAGCTGGCGACGCCGTGGAACCTGGCGGTCCCGGTCACCCCGCGCGCGGTGGTCGCGGCGGCGAACGCGGACGACGTCGCGGCGACGGTGAGGTTCGCGGCTCAGCACGGGCTCCGGGTTGCCGTGCAGCGCACCGGGCACGGCGCGGTCGCGCTGGGCGGTGATGTGCTGCTGGTGCACACCGGGCGACTCGACGGGTGCGCCGTCGATCCCCTCGCTCGCACCGCGCGGGTGGGGGCCGGAGCGATCTGGCAGGACGTTCTCGACGCGGCGGCGCCACACGGACTGGCGCCGCTGACGGGCTCCTCCGCCGCTGTCGGGGTCGCCGGCTTCCTCACCGGCGCGGGAATCGGGCCGCTGGTGCGGACCTTCGGACTGTCCTCCGACCACGTGCGGGCGTTCGACGTCGTCACCGGAGACGGTGCGGCGCTGCACGTCACACCCGACGAGCATGCCGAACTGTTCTGGGGCCTGCGCGGAGGCAAGGCAACTCTGGGGATTGTCACGGCGGTGGAGATCGACCTGCTTCCGATCACCCAGATCCACGCCGGCGCTCTCTATTTCGACGGTTCGGACGCTGCGGCGGTCGCGCATGCCTGGCTCGACTGGTGCCGCGACCTGCCCGAGCACAGCTCGACGTCGATCGCGTTCCTGCAACTGCCGCCGCTGCCGCAGATCCCGCCGCCCCTCGCGGGCCGCCTGACGTTGGCCGTCCGATTCGCCAGTGTCGCAGAAGAACACGAGGTGCAGGCACTGATCGCGCGCCTGCGCGCGGTGGCAACTCCGCTGATCGACGCCGTCGGTCCGATGCCCTACGCGGCGCTGTCCGCGATACACGCCGATCCAGTCGACCCGATGCCGGCCCACGAGTTCAGTGGCCTCACCGGAGAGCTGTCGCACGAGGCCGTCGACGCGCTGCTCGCGGTGGCCGGACCGGGTTCCGGGTCGCCGCAGACGGTGATCGAACTCCGGCTGCTCGGTGGCGCGCTGGCCCGCGAGCCACGGCACCGCAGCGCGTTCTGTCATCGTGACGCGTCGTTCGCCCTGATGGTCGCGGGTGTCCTGGTACCGCCGCTGGCAGAAGCGGTCGTCGAACACGCGGGCGTCGTCGAGCAGTCGATGGCTCCGTGGACCACCGGGCGGACCCTGCCCAACTTCGCGCCCAGCGCCGACCCGGAACGGATCGCCCGGTCCTACGACGAGGACACCCGTCACTGGCTCAGTGCTCTCGCGACCGAGCACGACCCGCACGGAGTCCTGCGCGTCGGTCAGGTCGTGCGCACGCCGGTGTGAACCGGCGTCCGCCGTCGCGACACGACCCAACCAACGAACCGAGAGGCTTCACAGTGAACACAATTCGGACCGCGGCCTGCGCGACAGTCGCGGCGTGCGCCGCCCTCACTCTTGCCGGATGCGGCGCACCGGCACACACCCACGCCCACGCCGGGTCGAGCGGCTCCGCCGCTACCGTCGCGGGAACCCAGCTGGGCGAGGAAAGCCCACTGGGGCACGGAACATCGAGGACCTACGTCGTCAGTGACGATGCCGGACACCCCAGCGAGGTCGGCATTCGGATCTCCGAGGCCGCGCTCGACGGGTTGCCGGACGGCCCCGACGCGACGACGCAGATGTCGATGCTCGCGTTGCCGCCGGACGCGCCCGACACCGGATTCGATCACGTCATGCTGGACTGGAACCCGCACGGTCACGAGCCCGAAACGCTCTTCGGCAAACCGCATTTCGACATGCACTTCTACACGGACGCCGTGCAGCACGACATCGACCCCGCCGCACCGGATTTCGCCGAGCGTGCCGGGACGATGCCGGAGGCGAAGTACATTCCGCAGGGCTACGCGCCGCCTCCGGGACCCGCGGCGGCAAATGCGGTGCCGTTCATGGGCCTGCACTGGACCGACACCGCGGACAAGGCAATTCCGGGCTCTTTCGACTTCACCGAGGTGCTCCTCAACGGATCGTGGGACGGAAAGTTCACTTTCATCGAGCCGATGATGACCCGGGAATGGTTGAAGACCCGGCCGACCCTGCGTGAGGACGTCAAGCAGCCGGCCGCCTACCAGCGCACCGGCTACTACCCGACGGTGTACTCGGTCCAATTCGACGATGACTCGAACGAGTACGTCATCACGCTCGGCGGCCTGACGTTGCGTCAGGCATCGTGAGCTTCTGGGGCGGCCGGGCCGGGCGACAACGGCAACTTGACAGTCGGTTGATTTCTGTCCAGTTTGCTCTTGCCAACCCGACTACCGGTCGGTAACCTTCCGGCTCGGCGTGACGCCTGTCACGTCGCATCCGGGGAGGTCGTACAGGTGAGCGCGAAAGTGAACAGGACGCGGGCGACGGGGCGGGCCGCACGGGCAGTAGCGGCGTTGTCGATCACGGTGGCGGTCTCGGCAGCACTCGCCCCGTCCGCGCAGGCGGACACCGATTCCTTCTACACCTACAGCGGTGGCGCTCCGCTGTCGTCGATCGAGCCGGGCACCGTCCTCAAGACCCGCACCATGCCGTATCACGTTGCCGGAGTGGCGATCCCCGTCACCGCAGTGCAGCTGGTGTACCGCACCACGGACGCGCAGGGGCGGCCGACCACCAACGTCACCTCGGTGCTCAAACCGCCGACCGGTGTCGACCCGCGCAGGGCCGTCGCCTACCAGTCGTTCTACGACTCGATGAATCCGGCCGACAGCCCGTCGCGCGCGATCGCCGGCGATGTCAGCTTCGGCGGCGCGGTCAACGCCTCCGAGGCGCAGTTCCTCGCAGTGCTTCTGGCCCAGGGCTATTCGGTCATCGTCGCCGACACCGAAGGCCAGAAGGCCAACTTCGCCGCCGGACCCGAATACGGCAAGAGCACCCTGGACTCCATCCGGGCAGCCACCCGCTCCCACGAGACGGACCTGAACAGTGGCACCCGCGTCGGACTGTTCGGGTACTCCGGAGGCGCCATCGCCACCAACTGGGCGGCCGCACTCGCCCCCGGCTACGCCCCCGACGTGAACCGGAACCTCGTCGGGGCAGCCGAAGGCGGCGTACTGGTCAACCCCGCCCGCAACCTCACCTATGTCAGCGGCAGCACCAGTTGGTCCGGCGTTGCCGTGATGGCCATCGCCGGCGTCGCGCGCGCCTACGACATCGACTTCACCGACTACCTCAGCGACCGTGGCCGACAACTCGTCGACGGGGTCCAGGGTGCCGGCATCGGCAGCGTGCTGGGGCGCTACCCCGGGCTGACGTGGCAGCAGATGGTCAAACCCGAGTACGCCGACCCTGCCAGCGTCACACCGTTCATGACCGCCGCGGCCAAGGTGAACCTCGGCGAGGCCCCCACCCCGACCATCCCGATGTTCATCGGCCAGGGCGCCAACGGAGTTCTCGAGGGCACCGCGGGCGACAAGCCGAACGTCGGCCCGGGCGACGGCGTCATGGTCGCCGGCGACGTCCGCGCACTCGCGCGCCAGTACTGCGCCAGCGGCAACTCCCAGATCCAGTACACCCAGTACGACGGGCTCAGCCACGTCATGACGATGGCCCCCTGGGCGCCCGAGGCGTTCCGGTGGCTGGGCGACCGCTTCGCAGGCGCACCCGCCCCCTCCAACTGCGGTTCGATCCCGCCGGGGAACAGCCTCGTCACACAGCCCTGACTCGGCCTCGACAGGCAGAAGCGCCGGCTCTCGCTAGGCGTCCCCGTACGGGGACGCCTGAATGGAGTTGAAGTCGCTGCCGTCGTGCCCGATCAACCACGATCCGCCCTCACGCTCGCAGGTCGCGATCTTGTCGAACGCCCGCAGCATGAAGTGGATGGTGTTCTCCGCGTCGACCGCGACCGCCAGTTGATGTGACTCGCCCGGCCGGGCCATGTCGATCCACACGCCGAGTTGCCCGTCGAGCCGGATGCCGATGATCCGGGCCGCGTCCACGAAGTGGTACCGGCGTTGCTCCCACGGGGTGCTCTGCGAGTAGCCCTGCTCGAGGACCTGAATCAGTATGGTCATGCGGCGCTCCCGACCTGGTGGTGGCCAATGGCCATTATCTCGCTGGTCAAGCCGACAAATCCAGTGCCAACCGGGACCGTCGGACCCGGGTGATTGGATGGGCGGATGGTGCACGCGCTCTGGTCTCCCGGATCGGGGTTGATGCTGTGGCGCGACGCCGGCGCGGCACAGACGCCGGACGGGGCCACCGACCTCCCCTCGGCGGCGCTGAACGCGGTCCTCGAGCGCAGGCCCCGGCACCGCGTGACGGTCTCCCTGCCCAACGGCGACGGCACGCTCGCCGACCTCACCCTCCCCGCGCTCGCCCTCGCCCCGGCTGCCGCTGCCGACGTGCTGCTCGGCCTTCCGACCGCCGACCCTCGGCTGTCGGGCGACCTCCGGTTCCTCGCGCACGTCGCGCAGGGTGTGCTGCGCTGGGTTCGCGCCGGCCGGGTGGTGCCCGCGATGTCCCGCCAGGACGGGCAGTGGTGGGTGCGGTGGCGCCTCGTCGGCGGCGAACGCCAACGGGCCTGGGTGTCCGAACTGGTCGTCGCCATGCCGGGCGCGCTCCGCAGTGCGCGCGGGGGCCGAAAGATGTTGGAAGATTTCATCTTCGAGATCACCGACCCGATCGTGCGGTCGGCACTGGGCGATCGCGGGGCCGAACACCCGCTCCTGCATGCCCTGCTCACCGACACCGCGCTGTCGGAGGGCACCCAACAGGTCGCGACGGACCTGCAGGAGTGGCGGAAGAGCCTCGCGGTGGACGAGCCCGACCTGGTGCTGCGACTGGTCGAACCCGAGGAGGTGGACGGCGACGAGCACGAGCCCGACGACGTGCTCTGGCGTCTCGAGGTCTGTCTGCGCCCGACCGGTGAGGCCCCGGCTCCCGTCCCCGTGCATCTCGCCGACCCGGTGGCCCTCAAGATCGGCGTCCGCAAGCTGGGCGAGGCCATGGACGCGTATCCCCGGCTACGCGGCGTGCCGTCGGACCCGGACAGCCTGGACCTGCTGCTCCCGCTCGCCGTGGTCACCGACCTGGTCGCGCACGGTGCGACGGCGCTGGCGGATGCGGACGTCACCGTGCTGCTGCCGCGGGCCTGGAGCGTGGCGTCACCGTCGCTGCGGCTGCGGGTCTCGAGCCCGCCGGTGCTGCTCGACACCGACGAGCGTGCCGTCGGCCTCGGTCAGCTGGTCACCTACAACTGGGAACTGGCCCTCGGCGAGATGGTGCTCACGAACGCCGAGATGGCGAAGCTCACCCGCACCAAGACCGACCTGGTCCGGCTGCGCGGACAGTGGGTGCAGGCGAACCAGGCCGTTCTGGCGAAGGCCGCCGCGTACGTCACCCGGCAACAAGCCGGACGCGAGCGCACGCTCGGCGAGCTGCTCGGTGAGCTCACCGCGCTCGATCCGCCGCCCGCCCCGGTGGAAGAGATCACCTCGACCGGATGGGTTGCGGGCCTGCTCGATTCGCAGGCACGGCCGGTCGGCGTTCCGGTCCCGGCGGGACTGACCGCCACCCTGAGGCCGTACCAGCGGCGTGGCCTGGACTGGCTCGCCTACATGAGCGACCTCGGGCTCGGCGCGGTGCTGGCCGACGACATGGGTCTCGGCAAGACGATCCAGTTGCTGGCGCTGCTCGCCCACGAGCGGGCCGACGCGGCCACGCGCCCCGATCCGACGCTGCTGGTGTGTCCGATGTCGGTGGTCGGGAACTGGCAGCGCGAGGCGGCACGGTTCACGCCGGGCCTGCGTGTGCACGTGCACCACGGCGTCGACCGGTTGCGAGCCGACGACCTCACCGCCGCCGTCGCCGAGCACGACCTGGTGATCACCACCTATGCGCTGCTCGCCCGGGACGTCGCGGCGCTGCGCGAGCTGTGGTGGGGCCGGATCGTGCTCGACGAGGCGCAACACGTCAAGAACGCCGCCACGAGGCAGGCTCACGCCGCCCGGGCCGTCCCGGCGCGGCACCGGCTCGCGTTGACCGGTACCCCGGTCGAGAACCGGCTCGACGAACTGCGCTCGATCCTCGACTTCGTGAACCCGAACATGCTCGGCTCCGCGCAGCAGTTCCGCGCCCGGTTCGCGGTCCCCATCGAGCGCGAGCACGACGAGGGAGCGCTCAGCCGACTGCGCGCGGCGACCTCCCCGTTCGTGCTGCGACGGGTCAAGACCGACCCCGAGGTGATTTCCGACCTGCCCGACAAGTTCGAGATGACGGTGCGCGCCAATCTCACCGTCGAGCAGGCCGCGCTGTACAAGGCGGTGGTCGAGGACATGGTGGCCAAGCTCCGCGAGGCGGAGGGGGTCGCCCGCAAGGGGGTGGTGCTCGCCGCCCTCACTCGGCTCAAACAGGTCTGCAACCATCCGGCGCACTTCCTCGGCGACGGCTCACCCGTACTGCGGCGCGGCCGGCACCGGTCGGGCAAGCTCGGACTGGTCGAGGACATCGTGGACTCGGTGCTCGCGGACGGTGAACGGGTGTTGCTGTTCACTCAGTTCCGCGAATTCGGGGCGATCGTCGCGCCGTACCTGTCGGAGCGGTTCGGTACCGAGGTCCCGTTCCTGCACGGCGGCGTCGCGCGCGGCAGACGAGACGCGATGGTGCGGGACTTTCAAGCCGAGCGCGCCAACGGAGACACTGCGCCGATCATGTTGCTCTCGCTCAAGGCGGGCGGCACCGGCCTCAATCTGACCGCCGCCAATCACGTTGTGCACCTGGACCGCTGGTGGAACCCGGCGGTCGAGAACCAGGCCACCGACCGCGCCTTCCGGATCGGCCAGCGGCGCGACGTCCAGGTCCGCAAGATCGTCTGCGTCGGCACCCTGGAAGAGCGGATCGACGCGATGATCGCCAGCAAGTCGGAGCTGGCCGACCTCGCCGTCGGCGCCGGCGAGAAGTGGATCACCGAGATGAGCACCGAGGAGCTACGCGAGCTGATGTACCTGAGCGAGGACGCGGTGGGCGAATGAACGCGTCACGGGGACACGGCTCGGGTCGTCGTCGCGGGCCGGACTTCAGCCAGTTCGACAGGCCGCGCAGGGCAGGCGGGGGAGCGCAGGCGACGCCCCGGCGCGGCGCGTTCGCGCAGTCGTGGTGGGGCCGGGCGCTGGTGTCGTCGATCGAACGCATCGCGGATGCAGGCCGGATCAGCCGCGGTCGCGGTCACGCGCGCGCCGGTCAGGTGATCAGCTTCCGGATCGCGCCGGGCGCGGTCGTCGGCGAGGTGCAGGGAAGTCAGATCGACCCGTTCACCGCGACGTTCACGCTGCGCCCGCTGGACCGGGACGTTGTCGACTCGCTGATCGGGCGGGTCCGGGGCACGCCCGGGATGCTCGCGGCGCTCGCCGCGGGCACCGTGCCCGCCGAACTCGGCGACCTGTTGCTGCCGCAGGACTCCGGCGAGATCGACTTCGGGTGCACCTGCCCCGACCCGGGCTGGCCCTGCAAGCACGCCGCGGCGGTGGTGTACCTGACCGCCGAGCGGCTCGACACCGACCCGCTGGCGATCCTGACGCTGCGTGGCCTGGACCTGGACACGCTGATCCGCGGCGTCGAGGACGGCGGCGAGGAGGCGGCGATCGACTTCGACGACTACTTCGGCGACCGCACCGCGCTGCCGGCGCTGCCCCGGGTGGAGTTCCGCCCCGCGCCCGAGGACCTCGACCCGGCGCTGCTGCGCAAGGCGCTGCGGGCGTTCCGGGTCGAGGAGCCGGCGGTCGCGCGGGCCCAGCGCGACCTCGACGCGCTGTACCGCGCGCTCGGGCGGGACTAGTTACATCCGCTGCGAGGAGATGTTGCCGCCGTCGACGACCAGTTCGGTGGCGGTGATGTAGCTCGCCTCGTCGGAGAGCATGAAGCGGACCGCGCGGGCGACCTCCTCCGGCCGTCCGAGTCGGCCGAGCAGGATGCGTCGCTCGAACGTGCCGGCGGGGAGGGCGTCGACAGTCGGCTGCAGCATCGGTGTCAGGATCTGGCCCGGGGAGACGCAGTTGATGCGGATCCCGTCCGGGCCGAGCCGGTCGGCGAGCGAGCGCACGACCGCGAGCATGCCGCCCTTGGCCGCGGAGTAGACCGGGTTGATCGCGTTGCCGAGGTGCGCGTTGATCGAGGCGACACCCACGATCGCCGAGCCCGGGTTGGCCTGGAAGTCCGGGAGCAGTTCCTTCGTCAGTAGCACCAGCGGGCGCAGGTGGGTGTTGATGCCGAGATCCCACACGTCGACGGTGACACCCTCGAGTGAACCCTGGTCGACGACGCCCGCGGCGTGCACCAGTCCGCCGATGTTCGGCAGCGCGGCGCGGGTGGTGGCCAGCGCGTCCGCGTACAGGTCGGGATTGCTCAGGTCGACACCGACGCCGATCGCCTCGACGCCGAAGTCGGCGGCGATCGCGGCGGCACCGGACTTCGCCTTCTCCTCGTTGATGTCCCAGAGGGCGACGGGCCGGCCGGCCTCGGCGAGCGAGCGGGCGGACGCCAGGCCGATGCCGGACGCCCCGCCGGTCACGATGACGGCGGTGGTGGGGGAAGTGGATTCAGACATGCAGCCAGCGTCTGCCGGTCTGCGGCCGTCCACAACCCCCGCTTCCCGCTGAGCGGCCACGCCGACCGTGAGTCCTTGTGGTCCCGTGGTGGGCCAGAAGGACTCACGGGCGCCGGAGGCGCCTCTGGACATAGATGGACATCCAACTATAGGATGGCAACATATTCAGAACTTCGCCGCCGGTCGCGGGCCGCGCGGGCTGTCTTCGAGTCAGGACGGGTCGAGAAAATGGTTCAGGAACTTACGCACTTCGTCGGTGGCAAGCGTGTCCCCGGCACCTCCGGCAGGTTTGGGGACGTGTACGACCCCAACACCGGTCAGGTCCAGGCGACGGTGCCACTGGCAGACAAGTCCGAGGTCGAGGCCGTCATCGCCGATGCGGCCGAGGCGCAGCGCGAATGGGCTGCCTGGAACCCGCAGAAGCGCGCCCGCGTGCTGATGAAGTTCGTGGCCCTCGTGCAGGACGAGATGGATTCGCTCGCCGAGTTGCTGTCTTCGGAGCATGGCAAGACGGTCCCGGACGCCAAGGGCGACATCCAGCGCGGCCTCGAGGTCATCGAGTTCGCCATCGGCATCCCGCACCTGCTCAAGGGCGAGTACACCGAGGGCGCGGGCACCGGTATCGACGTCTACTCCATGCGGCAGCCGCTCGGCGTCGTCGCCGGCATCACCCCGTTCAACTTCCCCGCGATGATCCCGCTGTGGAAGGCGGGCCCGGCGCTGGCATGCGGCAATGCCTTCGTGCTCAAGCCCTCCGAGCGTGACCCCTCGGTACCGCTGCGCCTCGCGGAACTCTTCGTCGAGGCCGGTCTGCCCGCAGGCGTGTTCAACGTCGTCAACGGCGACAAGGAGGCAGTCGACGCGCTGTTGCACGACCCCCGCATCAAGGCGGTCGGCTTCGTCGGCTCCACCCCGATCGCCCAGTACATCTACGAGACCGCCACCGCGAACGGCAAGCGCGCGCAGTGCTTCGGCGGCGCCAAGAACCACGCGATCGTGATGCCCGACGCCGACCTCGACGACGTGGCAGACCAGCTGATCGGCGCCGGCTACGGCTCCGCCGGTCAGCGCTGCATGGCCATCTCAGTGGCCGTGCCGGTCGGCGAGGACACCGCGGACAAGCTCGTCGAGAAACTGACCGAGCGCGTGCACAAGCTCAACGTCGGTCACTCGCACGACAAGGGCGTCGACTTCGGCCCCCTCGTGTCCTCGGATGCGGTCCAGCGGGTCGCCGACTACGTGCAGATCGCCGTCGACGAGGGCGCCGAGGTGGTGGTCGACGGCCGGAACCGGACGATCGACGGTGCGGGCGACGGGTTCTTCACCGGCGCAACGCTGCTCGACCGGGTCACCAAGGACATGCGGGTGTACAAGGAGGAAATCTTCGGCCCGGTGCTGCAGGTCGTCCGGGCGCACGACTACGAGGAGGCACTCGCGCTGCCCACCGACCACGAGTACGGCAACGGCGTCGCGATCTTCACCAGCGACGGCGACACCGCGCGGGACTTCGCCACCCGCGTCCAGGTCGGCATGGTCGGCATCAACGTGCCGATCCCGGTGCCGATCGCCTACCACACCTTCGGTGGTTGGAAGGCCTCCGGCTTCGGCGACCTCAACCAGCACGGGCCGGACTCGATCCGCTTCTACACCAAGACCAAGACGGTCACCCAGCGCTGGCCGTCGGGCAAGAAGGAAGAATCTGCCAACCACTTCGTCATCCCGACGATGGACTAGGACCGATCATGTTCACCCTCACCGACGACGAGCGGGCGATCAGCGACACCGCCGCCGACTTCGCCGCGGAGTACCTGGCCCCCAACGCAATCGAGTGGGACCAGACCAAGCACTTCCCGGTCGACGTCCTGCGCAAGGCCGCCTCGCTCGGCATGGGCGGAATCTACATCCGCGAGGACGTGGGCGGGTCGGGACTGTCCCGCCTCGACGCCGTCCGCATCTTCGAGCAGCTCGCCACGGGTGACCCGTCGATCGCGGCGTACGTCTCCATCCACAACATGGTGACGTGGATGATCGACACCTACGGCACCGACGAGCAGCGTCACCGATGGGTGCCCGGACTGTGCTCGATGGACCAGTTCGGCAGCTACTGCCTCACCGAGCCCGGTGCCGGGTCGGACGCGGCGGCGTTGTCCACCAAGGCGGTTCGCGACGGTGACGACTACGTCCTGACCGGGGTCAAGCAGTTCATCTCCGGTGCGGGCACCTCCGAGGTCTACGTGGTGATGGCCCGCACCGGGGAGCCCGGTCCGCGGGGCATCTCGGCGTTCGTCGTGCCCAAGGACTCGGCCGGGCTCTCCTTCGGCGCCAACGAGAAGAAGATGGGCTGGAACGCGCAGCCCACCAGGCAGGTGATCCTCGACGAGGTGCGGGTGCCGGCCGCGAACCGGCTCGGCGCGGAGGGTGACGGCTTCAAGATCGCCATGTCCGGGCTCAACGGCGGCCGACTGAACATCGCCGCCTGCTCGGTCGGCGGCGCCGAGGCCGCGCTGCGGATGGCGGTCGGCTACCTGGCCGATCGCAAGGCCTTCGGTGCGGCGCTGCTGGATTCGCAGGCGCTGCAGTTCCAGCTCGCCGACATGCGCACCGAACTCGAGGCCGCCCGGACCCTGCTGTGGCGGGCCGCGGCCGGACTCGACGAGGACGTGCCCGACAAGGTCGAACTGTGCGCGATGGCGAAACGCTTCGCCACCGACACCGGTTTCGATGTGGCGAACAGGGCGTTGCAGATGCACGGTGGCTACGGCTATCTCGCCGAGTACGGACTGGAGAAGATCGTGCGCGACCTGCGGGTGCATCAGATCCTGGAGGGCACCAACGAGATCATGCGGGTGGTCATCGCCCGCAGTGTCATCGGAAAGGCAGGCGCAGCGTGAACGAAGTGAGCAGCGTGAACGATGTGAACGGCGCCGAGGTCCTCGTCGAGCGGGCGGGCGCCCTGGGGAGGCTGACGCTCAACCGGCCCAAGGCGATCAACGCGCTCAACCACGCGATGGTCCGGTCGATGGCGTCGGCCCTGCTCGAGTGGGAGTCCGACCCCGAGGTGCGCGCGGTCGTCGTCGACGGGGCGGGCGAGCGCGGACTGTGCGCCGGCGGCGACATCGTCTCGATTTACCACGACGCCCGCAGCGGGGGCACCGGCTCGCGGGAGTTCTGGCGCGACGAGTACGTCCTCAACGCGGCGATCGGCCGGTACCCCAAGCCGTACGTGGCGATCATGGACGGCATCGTGATGGGCGGTGGGGTCGGGATCTCCGCGCACGGCAGCGTCCGGGTGGTCACCGAACGCTCGACCATCGCGATGCCCGAGGTCGGCATCGGGTTCGTGCCCGACGTCGGTGGTACGTACCTGCTCTCCCGCGCGCCCGGCGAACTCGGTACCCACGTCGCCCTGACCACCGGACGACTCGGTCCCGGCGACGCGATCGCACTCGGCTTCGCGGACCACTTCGTGCCGTCCGAGGCGATCGAGAAGTTCGTCACCGCACTGGAATCCGACTCGGTGGCCGATGCGCTCGACGAGCACTCCCGGCCCGCACCCGAGTCCGACCTGATGGCGCAGCGGTCGTGGATCGACGCCGCCTACTCGGCGACGACCGTGCCGCAGATCGTCGCGCGCCTACGAGAGAGCGAGGTCCCCGAGGCCCGGGCCGCCGCCGACCAGATCCTCGCCAAGTCCCCGGTCGCGCTGGCGGTCACCCTGCGCTCGCTCCGTCACGCCCGCGAACTCGACACGCTCGAGCAGGTGCTCGACGAGGAGTTCCGGGTGTCGGTCGCGGCGCTCGGGTCACACGACCTGGTCGAGGGCATCCGCGCGCAGGTCGTGGACAAGGACCGCAACCCGTCCTGGTCGCCGGCCAGCCTCGCCGACGTCACGGACGCCGACGTGGACCGTTACTTCCAGCCACTGGGCGAGCTCGAACTGGGCCTCGCCGCATCCGATCTCGAAGGGATCTGACATGAGCACCCAGCCGACGGTGGCGTTCCTCGGACTCGGCCACATGGGCGGACCGATGGCCGCGAACCTGGTCAAGGCCGGCTACCGGGTGACCGGGTACGATCCGGTCCCGGCCGCTCTGGAGCAGGCAGCCAGGGACGGTCTCGCCGTGGCGGATTCGGCGGTCGTGGCCGTCGCGGACGCCGACGTGGTGATCACCATGCTGCCCAACGGTCGCCTGGTACTCGATCTCTACGACGAGATCCTGCCCGCAGTGAAGGGCGACACCCTGTTCGTGGACAGTTCCACGATCGACGTCGCCGACGCGAGGGCCGCGCACGACAAGGCGCTGCAGGCCGGGCACCGCGCCGTGGACGCCCCCGTCTCGGGAGGGGTCGCCGGCGCCACCGCCGGGACCCTCGCGTTCATGGTCGGCGGCTCCGAGGCCGACTTCTCGTCGGCGCACCCCCTGCTCGACGTGATGGGCCGAAAGGTCGTGCACTGCGGCGCCTCCGGCGTCGGACAGGCCGCCAAGATCTGCAACAACATGATTCTCGGTGTCTCGATGATCGCGATCAGTGAGGCGTTCGTGCTCGGCGAGAAGCTCGGCCTGTCGAACCAGGCCCTGTTCGACGTGGCCTCCAACGCATCCGGCCAGTGCTGGGCGCTGACCAGCAACTGCCCGGTGCCCGGACCGGTGCCGACCACGCCGGCCAACCACGACTACCAGCCGGGATTCGCGGCTGCGCTGATGGACAAGGACCTGGGTCTCGCCGCGAATGCGGTGCGCGCCAACGGCGTCGACGCCGAACTCGGACTCCGCGCCGCGGAGTTGTACCACCGGTTCAATACCGATGGCGGCGGAGCATTGGACTTCTCCGCCATCGTGACCGACATCCGTACCCGCTCGAGCCAGGAGAGTGCCGGTGAGTGAGTTCGACACCATCCTCCTCGACCGCAGGGGCCGCGTCGGCGTCGTCACGCTGAACCGCCCGAAGGCGCTCAACGCCCTCGACAGCCAGCTGATGCGCGAGGTCGTGGCGGCGGTCGAGGAACTCGACGCCGATCCCGGAATCGGGGCGATCCTGCTCACCGGGTCCGACCGCGCGTTCGCGGCGGGCGCCGACATCAAGGAGATGCAGCCGAAGACGTTCGCCGAGGTGCATGCGGAAGATCTGTTCTCCCAGTGGGACCGGTTCTCGTCCGCCCGTACCCCGATCGTCGCGGCGGTCGCCGGGTACGCCCTCGGCGGTGGCTGCGAGCTGGCGATGCTGTGCGACTTCATCATCGCCGCCGACACCGCGAAGTTCGGGCAACCCGAGATCACGTTGGGTGTGATCCCGGGAATCGGTGGCTCGCAACGGCTGACGAGGGCGGTCGGCAAGGCGAAGGCGATGGACATGTGCCTGACCGGGCGGACCATGGACGTGAACGAGGCCGAGCGCGCCGGGCTGGTCTCGCGCATCGTCCCGGCGGCGGCCCTGCTCGACGAGGCGCTGAAGGTCGCGACGACCATCGCCGAGATGTCGCTCCCGATCGCGATGATGGCGAAGGAGGCGGTCAACAGGTCGTTCGAGACCACTCTCGCCGAGGGCGTGAAGTTCGAACGCCGGGTATTCCACTCGACGTTCGCCACCGCTGATCAGAAGGAAGGGATGGCTGCCTTCGTCGAGAAACGGTCGCCCCACTTCACCAACAGCTGAGCCTCACCGACAGCGCAGCCTCACCGACAGCGCGGCCTCATCGAAGCGCAGCGTCACCAGCGGCGCAGCGTCGACCCCGCCGCGGTGGCGGCGGCGAGGAGCACCGCTCCGCGCCCCGCGACCGAGGCCGGGTCCGGCGGCACCGTCACCGGGAGCCGCAGGAAAGTCTCGAGCCAGTCGCGCAACGCGGCGACGTGTCCGCCCCCGCCCAGCAGCACCACCGCCGCCGGCGACGCCGCGGACTCGCGGATCATGGTGCGCAGCAGGGACACCGAGTGCATCACGCCGTCCCGGGTCAGCGCGGCCAGGTCGTTGTTCGTCAGCACGGTCATGGCTCCGGTGCTCGGATCGGAGGCGGTCACGACCCGTTCGAACGACAACTGTTCCTTGAGGTCCCGGCAGGCCGTGAGATCGATCCGGACGCCGCTCGCGGCCAGGTGATCCTGCACCAGTCGGTCCAGCTGGTCGCCGCCGACCACCGCGCTGCGGCGGGAGGACAGGATCTCGCCGGACGGCGCGTCGGCCACACACACGGACAACCCGGAGCCGCCGACGTCGTAGATCACCACGGCGCCACGCCGGGGGAGTTGACCGGTGAACCGCAGATACCTCAGCTGGGCGGCAGTTTCGGGCAGCACCCGCACGTGGGCGCGGGTGGTCGAGGCCGCGGTGAACTCGACCACCTCCGGATCGATGCCGGTGCGCAGGGTGACTGCGGTGGCGGAGACGAGCTCGCCCTGCTCGACGGCCGTCGCGCGCAGGGTGCGGATCGCCGAGATCACGGGCTCTCCGATGGGGCTACCCGGTCGGCGTCGGACGTCGCAGCGGGCCAGCGGATCGTGATGCGGTCGATCCGAATGTGCCAGCACCGCACGCGCTCCGCTCGCCCCCGCCGACACGCCAAGAACCAGCACCACCGTCGCACTCCTCGTTGCTGTCGTATGTCACCACTTGGTGGGTGCGTCTCCGGTGTCGAAGTCGCCGGCGGTCCGGCGCAGCTCCGCGAGGATCCGCACGAGGGTGTCGAGCTTATCCGCGGACAGGCCGGGGCGCGCAAAGACCTGCGTGTTGAGCTGCTCGGTCGCCGCGAGCGCCAAACTGCGTCCCGCTTCGGTGATTTCGATCAGGGTGGTGCGGCGGTCGCTCGGATGCGGCACCCGCCGGACCAACTCGGCGGCCTCGAGCCGGTCGACGGCGTTGGTGACGCTGGTCGGGTGAACCTGCAGTCGCGCACTGGCCTTGGCCATCGGCAGCGCGCCGGTGCGGGTGAACGTCAGCAGGGTCAGCAACTCGTAACGCGAGAAGGTCAGCCCCGTCGGTTTGAGCACCTCCTCCACGCGGGCCATCATGATCTGCTGCGCGCGCATCAGCGAGGTGACCGCGGCCATCCCGTCCGCGACCTCACCCCAGCCGTGCTTCTCCCACTGGCGGTGCGCCTCCTCGATCGGGTCGAGCGGCAGCGGTTGCGAGGGCATGCCGCCATCATTCCACGAAGCGGCTGCGCCGCCCGTGCGCGCGGTTCATCCCAGCTGGGGTAATTCGCGCGCACAAGCGCGGAGCGCCTACCCGGGAGGCAGGTGGCCGGTCAGGCGATCCGCCCGTCGACGCAGCAGCTCGTCCGCACGCTCGGCGTCGGTGTAGATCCAGAACTCGCCCGTGGCCAACCCCTCGAACAGGGCGTCGGCGGCCGCGGCGGGTGTCACGCCGCGCTCGCGCAGGAAGTCCCGCATCCGGGCGCGCAGGGCATCGCCCGCGACGCCGTCCGCGTCGGCCCTCGCGTAGATGTCGGTGTGCACCGGGCCGGGCAGGAACGCCGCCACCCGGATCGGTGCGCCCGTCTCGGCGAGTTCGACTGCCAGGCACTCGGTCAACGCCAGCGCCGCGTGCTTGCTCGCCACGTACGCCGCCTGTGCCGGCATCGTGGTGACCGCGCCGACCGACGTGGTGTTGACGATGATCGCGTCGGTGGCGTCGGCGATCATCCGCGGCACGAAGGCGCGGATCCCGTGGAAGACCCCGGTGACGTTGACCGCGAGCACGCGCTCGAAGCGGTCCGGGGCCATTTCCCACAGGCGTCCGGTGCTCTCGACGCCGGCGTTGTTGACCAGTAACCGGACCGGGCCGAACCGGTCCGCTGTCGCGGCGGCCAGTCGGTCCACGTCGGCCGCGTCGGTGACGTCGCAGCGGACCGCGAACACATCGGCGTCGGCGAGTTCGGCGGCGATCCGCGCGAGCCCGTCGGCGTCGAAGTCGGCCAGCACCACGTGCATTCCGAGGGTTGCGGCGCGCCGCGCGAGTGCCGCACCGATCCCCGAGGCCGCGCCCGTCACCACCGCCGTGCCGCCCGCCAGGTCCCGCAAGTCGAGTGCAGTCATGCCCACACGGTATGAGCGCAGCCCAGCGGCGGCACCGCCTCTTCCCTGTCAGCGGGAGCCGTGCCGGCCGATCCGGCGTGGCGCAGTACCTTTGGTCGCGGAGGCGAGGAACCGTGACACAGCAACAGACACCCTGGCGACAGCACGGGCTGATCCAGGCGGTGTTCTTCCTGATGGGGGCAGAACTGTTCCTGGCCTCCCCGCTGTTGCCGACCATTTCCGGGGACTTCGGCACCAGCATCGCCGCCACCGCCTGGGTGGTCACGGTGTTCGGTCTGTCCTATGCGATTGCCAGCCCCCTCGTCGGTGCGCTGACCGAGCACCTACCGCGGCGACGGGTGATCGTCTCCGGCATAGCGGTTTTCGCGACCGGTGAGCTGCTGTGTGCGCTCGCTCCGGGGCTCGGCTGGCTCCTGGCGGCGCGGGTGATCGGCGGTATCGGCGGCGCGTTGGTCGGCCCGGCCATGTGGGCCTACCTCGCCGAGACTGCGGCGCCCCGTGAGCGGGGCCGGGCGATCGCGCGCGGGTCCGCTGCCTACGCGGGTGGTCAGATCGTCGGGGTGCCGTTGGCGACGTTCGCTGCGGCGGCGTCGAGTTGGCGGTTCGCGTTCGCGGTCGTCGCGCTCGGACTCGTGGTGGCGGGCACACTGATCGCGCTGCGGCTGCGCGAATCCATCAGGGCCGCAGGATCGTCCGCCCGCCCGCTCGGTGCGCTGCGATCGTCGTTCGGGCTGTGGAAGGTCGGTGTGTTCCGGACGATCATGGCCGGCAACTTCTTCGTGCAGGCCGCGAGGCTCGGCACCTACGCGTACGCGGGCGCGCTGTTCGCGACCCGATTCGACTTCGGGACCGGGGTGCTCGGGCTGGTGGGCATGGCGGTCGGGGTCGGTTCGCTGATCGGATCGCTGATCGCCGGTCCGCTGATCGACCGGTGGAGTTCGGCGGGCAGGCACGTGTCGCAGCTGAGCGTCGGGTGGGGACTGGCGCTGGCGGTCGGACTGGCGGTCGCGACGACGGCGGACAGCTGGCAGCTGATGCTGGCGGGATTCGTGCTCGCCTTCTTCTGCGGCACCGCGTTCTTCAGTACCGCCCAGGTGTACCTGACGACGGTGATGGCGGACCGGCGCGCTCCGGCGGTGTCCTGGAACAACTCGGTGCTCTACATCGGTACCGGTGCGGGTACGACCGCCCTGGGCCTCACCACGCTCGGCGGCACCGCCTTCGCGGTCTGCTCGGTGGTGTTCGCGCTGTGTGCTGCCGGATTCAGTGCGGTGCTCGCGCTGCGCCGCCCGGACGCCCGCATGCGGACTTCGGATCAGGCTGAGCGCAACTCTGGCCGACCTGCTCGCGGCCCGGCAGAGTGACTCATCGATGCGGGTGTGGCTGAGTGGCTAGGCACCGGCCTGCAAAGCCGTTTACACGGGTTCGAGTCCCGTCATCCGCTCGAAGGTCACCCTGCCGTTCGTCCCAGCGTCCGGCAGGGTGACCGCAGGTCGCCGGGGCGCTCAGGCGACAGTCGGAGGCTGGTCGACGGTCTGCGCGAGGTAGAGCTGCTCGCCCAGCTTGTCGATCAGTTCGAGCTGCGTCTCGAGGTAGTCGACGTGGTCTTCCTCCTCGGCGAGGATCTTCTCGAAGATCCCGGCCGACGTGTGGTCGCCCTTCGCCCGGCACATCGTGATGCCGGGTCGGAGACGTTCGACGACCTCCACCTCGACGGCAAGGTCCGAGGTGAACTGCTCGCGGAGGGTCTGGCCGACGCGCAGCGGCAGCAGTCGTTGGTAGTTCGGCAGCGCCTCGAGCATGAGAATCCGGTCGGTGAGGATCTCCGCGTGCTGCATCTCTTCGAAGGACTCCTGGCGGGTCCGCTCGGCGATTCTGGTCAGGCCCCAGTTGGCCTGCATCTTCGAGTGCAGGAAGTACTGGTTGATGGCCGTGAGTTCACTGGTGAGCTGCTCGTTGAGAAGTGCGATTACTTCGTCGTCGCCGCGCATGACGCCTCCACTGGGGGTGGGCTGAACCGTAGTGTCAGCCTAACGCCCAGCAGGCGAATTCACGCGCTGATCTGTCCGACCTCGTCGACCTCGCAACTCGAGAAGTGGTTTTCGATCATGGACTTGATCCGGTCGCGGCACAGTCCGCAGCCGCGGCCTTTTCCGGCGCCGCATCCCATCGCGACCTGCTTGGCCGTCTGCGCCCCAGCGGTGATGCACAGCTGCACCTGCTCTTCGGTTGCTGCCGCGCATATGCACACGTACATGTCGTACTTCCTCCGGCGCTTTCGGTTCCACAGGGCAGGCTACGCTAAGCGCACGAGAAAGAAAAGGGTAGCCTAACCGATCTTGATTTCGGGCTGGTCGAGCGGCGTTCGCGCCCGTCGTTGACTTCCCCTCCGAGCCATCTGTAACCTCCGGTAACACACAATCCTGTGAGGGGTGCAACATGGCGGAGTACGACATCGTGGTCAACGGCGGACTGTGGTTCGACGGGACCGGCGGCCGCCCGCTGCTGCGCAACCTCGGCGTCCGCGACGGCGTGGTCACCACCGTCTCGGCCGAACCGCTCCCCGTCGGACCCGACACCCAGGTCCTCGACGCGGCCGGCAAGTGGGTGCTGCCCGGATTCGTCGACGTGCACACGCACTACGACGCGGAGGCGCTGGTCAGTCCCGGTCTGCCGGAGTCGGTGCGGCACGGCGTCACCACCGTCGTCCTCGGCAACTGCTCGCTCTCGACCGTCTACTCGACGCCCCGCGAGTGCGCGGACCTGTTCAGTCGGGTCGAGGCCGTGCCGCACGACTCGGTGCTGCGGATCCTGGAGGAGAACAAGACCTGGCACCGGCCGGCCGAGTACGTGCAGGCGCTCGACGCGCTGCCGCTCGGACCCAACGTCGCCGGCTTCATCGGCCACTCCGACATCCGCACCCACGTCCTCGGGCTCGGTCGCGGCACCGACCGGAAGACCAAGCCCAGTGCCGCCGAACTCGACCGGATGGGCGCGATGCTCACCGAGGCGATCGACGCCGGACTCCTCGGACTGTCCTCGATGACCAATGCGCTCGACAAGATCGACGGCGACGAGTACCGGTCGCGGTCGCTGCCCTCGACCTACGCGCGCTGGCGCGAGTTCCGCTTCCTCAACCGCATCCTGCGCGACCGCGGCAAGATCCTGCAGAGCGCGCCGACGATCAACCTGCACCCGAACGTGGCGTCGTTCTTCGTGGAGAGCTCCGGCATCGGACGCCGCAGGCCGCTGAAGACGTCGCTGCTCTCGGGCGCGGACTCGAAGGCGTACCCCGCGATCGTGTACTTCATGCTCGCCGCCGCGCCGCTGCTCAATCGCTTCGCCAGGACCGACTTCCGCTGGCAGCACCTGCCGGTGCCCTTCACCGTCTACGCCGACGGCATCGACCTGGTCGTGTTCGAGGAGTTCGGTGCCGGCGCCGCGGCGCTGCACCTGAAGAACGAAGTCGAGCGCAACGAGCTGCTCCAGGACGAGGAGTATCGGCGCTGGTTCCGCAAGGACTACGACAACAAGTGGTCCCCGCGAATCTGGCACCGCAACTTCTACGACGCGGTGATCGTCAAGTGCCCCGACGAGACGCTCGTCGGAAAGACTTTCGGCCGGGTGGGTGACGAGCGGGGGGTCCACCCGGTCGACGCGTACCTCGACCTCGTCGTCGAGTACGGCAAGAACCTGCGCTGGCGCACCACGGTGGCCAACCACCGCCCCAAGTTCGCGCGCAAGTTGGCGGCAAGTCCGGGCGTGCAGATGGGATTCGGCGACGCGGGCGCGCACCTGCGCAACATGGCGTTCTACAACTTCCCGATCCGACTTCTCAAGCGCGTCAACGACGCCCAGCGCGAGCGCAAGCCGTTCCTGACCGTCGAGCGGGCGGTGCACCGGCTCACCGGTGAGCTCGCCGACTGGTACGGGATCGACGCCGGGCACCTGTGTGAGGGCGACCGCGCCGACCTGGTGATCGTCGACCCGGCGGGGCTCGACGACACTGTCGACGGTCTCTTCGAGGAACCGGTGGCCGAGTACGGCGGGCTGCGCCGCATGGTCAACCGCAACGACCGGGCTGCGGTGGCGACGGTGATCAACGGAAAACTGGTGTACCGCAACGGGGAATTCGAGCCCGGCTTCGGTGTCGAGAAGACCGGACAGTTCCTGCGCGCGGGCGCTCAGGCGCGCACGGTCGCCGGACGGGCCCGGGCCGCGGTCTCGTCGTGACCCCCACCCCGGCGCGGATCTCGTCCTTCACCCGGGACGGACTGGTCTTCGACATCCGCGACGAGGGGCCGATCGACGGGGTCCCCGTGGTGCTGCTGCACGGCTGGCCGCAGGACGCACGATCCTGGGACCGGGTGGCGCCGCTGCTGCACGCGCGTGGCCTCCGAACCCTCGCGCCGGACCAGCGCGGCGCCTCGCCGGGCGCGCGGCCCCGGTGGCGGTGGGCCTATCGCAGCACGCAGGTCGACGCCGACGTGGTGGCACTGATCGAGCGGGCCGGATTGGGCCCGGTGCATCTGGTCGGGCACGACTGGGGCGCAGCGGTCGCGTGGAGCGTGGCCGCTGACCGGCCGGACCTGGTGCGCACCCTGGCCGCGGTGTCGGTGCCGCATCCCGCGGCGTTCGCACGGGCGATGCTCACCAGCAACCAGATCGTCAAGTCCTGGTACATGTTCGCGTTCCAGCTGCCGGTCCTCCCGGAGTGGTTGATTCGCACCGGTGGCCGGGTGCGCCGGCACCTGCTCGCCAGCGGCATGAGCGCCGAGGCCGCCGACCGTGACCTCGAACCGATGCGGGACCGCGCGCGGGCCCGCGGGGGACTGCACTGGTACCGCGCGATCCCGTTCCGCAGGCCGTGGCGGGTGGCCTCGCGGGTGAGCGTGCCGACGCTGCACGTGTGGAGCGACCGCGACACCGCGCTGGGCCCGAAGGGAGCCGCATTGTCGTCCGGTTACGTCGACGGCCCGTACCGCTTCGAAGTCTTGAGCGGAGTGAGCCACTGGATCCCGGACGAGGCGCCGGACCAGCTGGACGCACTGCTCGGGGAGCATTTCCGGCAGGCCTGAGCGTTGCCGAGCGGGAACGCTCGCGCGGGGCTACTGTCCGACCCGTGCACTGCTGTAGGCCGCCGCGACGTCGGGTGCTCGGGCTGTTGGCCGCGGCCGCGGTCCTGCCGGTGCTCGGCAGTGCGCGCGGTGGCGTCGCACACGCCGCGGGTGAGCCGATGTGGGCCCGCGACCTCGAGGTCGTGACGATCACCGACACGTCCGTGATCGTCACGTGGGCCACGGTGTCGGCGGTCCGGGTCGACGACCACGGCATGCCGCTCCCGCTCGCTGCGGACACCGAACTGCGGCTCGCGCCGGCGGACTCACCCACCGCGCCGCGAGTGGTGATCCACGAGGACGTCCCCACCCCGTTCCACTACGCGGAGGTGCACGGACTCGAGCCGGGGCGCGAGTACCGGTTCGAGGCCTACTCGAACGGATTGCGCGCCGCCCCTACCCTTCTCGCGACCGGACGGCCCGGCGTTCCGGAATCGACGGGCCGCGTCACGACATTGGTGCCACCGCCCGGCCGCCTGCTGCGCACCATCGCTCTGTCCAACGACGTGCACTACGGCGAGGAGTTCAGCGGCATCGTCGCTGCCGGACTGCCGCCCGGATTCCGGCAGGATCCGGGACTGTTGCCGTACCCCGAGGTGATGCTGACCGCGATGCTCGCCGACCTGCGGGCCGCCGACCGGGACGCCGACCACTTGGTGGTCGCGGGCGACCTGACCGACGAGGCGTCGGCGCAGGACTCGACGGCGGTTCGCGCGATGCTCGACGGCTGGGGCGGCGCGGGAACGGACTACTTCGTCAGTCGTGGCAATCACGACCGCCCGCACGTCGGCGCCGCGTACGCAGGCTGCTCGGTCTTGCCCTCGGCCCGCGATCACCACGACTGCTGGGGCGACGTGTTCGCGCCCCGTCAGGTGATGCGGTCGTTCGACCTCGGCGGACTGCGCCTGCTGTCCGTCGACACCACCGCGGTCGACGGCTCCGGCGGCGTCGTCGAGCCCGCCCAGATGGCGCAGATCCGCGACTCCCTGCGCGCCGATCCCGACCGTCCGACGCTGGTGTTCGGCCACCATCCCGTCACCGCGGAGGCCGGGCTGACCAACGTCGCGGGTCCGAGTTTCGTACTGAATCAACCGGATTCGCGTCAGCTGCAGGACCTCTACGCCCGCGCGCCCGGGGTGTTCCTGCACCACGCCGGGCACACGCACCGGAACCGTCGCACCCGGCCCGACACCGCGGCGGCGGTCGAGTTCCTCGAAGTGGGTGCGGTCAAGGAGTACCCGGGCGGCTACTCGTTGCTGCGGGTGTACGAGGGCGGGTACACGGTGAACTTCTACAAGACCCGCGCAGACGACGCACGGCGGTGGAGCCAGCGCAGCCGGGGGGAGTTCCTCGGGCAGATGCCGGAGTACACCCTCGGTACCGCGGAGGACCGCAACCACGTGGTGTTGCGCGACCTGACGGGTCTCGTGGCGGCCTGAACGGGGGTCACGCGGCGCGTCGGACGGGAGACTGGGCGCGGCCGGCGCCCGTCCATGCCCGCAGCAGCGATTCGGTCAGTTGACGCTTGATCGTCGCGATGTGGTCGGCGGCGCCGTGTGGGTCGAGTGACTCGTGGAGCATCTGGAGGAACCGCGCGTGCGTGACGCCGAACGTCTCGAGCAGTTCCGCCGGGCTCGCGCCACCGAACGGCGCCCACGTGATGGCGAAGTTGATCACCCACCCGCCGTGGGGACTGACGGCGCCGGTGCGTTGCAGGACGTCGCAGACCCGACGCCACGCTCGAATGCGCTCGGCGTCCTTCCCGTCTGCGGCGCTCATGCGGCACCTGCCGGCACCAGGGCCGGGCGCCCGGTGGCGGCTGCCGCGCAGACGGCGAACACCGGGAACCGCTCGCCCCGCTCCGTCGGCCGGAACGTGACGCGGACCGGCCGGTCCGGACGCAGTGGGATGTCACCCTCGATCCACGTGTAGATCCGCGGTCCGTCGTCGAGTTCGACGATCGCGTTGACCGGCGGTGCCGCGGTGGTGTGCGGTTCGTCCGTCCCGGCGGGGGCGGGCTTCCACGACACGATCGACCCGGTGCCGGAGCATGGCGCGATCCCGAGGTCGGTGCCGAGGCAGGACGTGCAGGTCGCGGTCAGCGGGGCGAGCAGAGTGGCGCAGTTCGTGCAGCGCTTGAGGAGCAGCGCATCCGGCGGGAGGGTGCGCGGGCGCATGGTGTCGGACGCGGTGTGTGGGGAAACGTGCTGGTCCTGGTGCATCGGAACCTCGGTGGGTGGCGGATGGTGATACGAGTCACACTGTCCACCTGTCCGTCGTCGCCGGGGACGGCCGAAGTACGGGGGTACCTACCTGTTTCCGTGCCTGCGACGACTCCCCGGCCCGCGCGGGGGCAGCATCGCGGTTCGACCGGAGCGCGGAGCGGGGACCAGATCGCAGCAGTCCTGCTGGATCTGATCCCCGCACTCGGTGTGCCTGCGCCCCGGCGCTGAGCCGCCTCAGCCGGCGAAGCGCTCCTGGACCTCGGCCTCGGTCAGCCCGTACTCCTCGAGGGTGTACCGGTGCACCGGCTTGCGGTCGCCGGTCTGGGACTCGGCGTGCAGAGCCTCCATGTTCTGCTGAGCGCCGGAACTCAGGGGAATGCCGAAACGCGAGTAGATGCCCTCGACCGTGCCGAGCGGGTCGGCGTGGAAGTCCCCGAAGTCGACGTCGACGAACTGGGCCGGGTCGTACTTCGCGCGGGCGGCGGTGAATGTCTCCAGGCCGCGGGCCCAGAGTTCGAGCTGCCCGCGTCCGATCACCTCACCCGTGAACTTGTTGGACCAGCCCTCGGTGGCCTGCTCGGCGAGACTGCACACCGACGGGATGATGGTGCTCGGCGGGCGGTGGGTCTGGATGACGAGGGCATCCGGGTACACCGCCATCAGCTCGTCGAGCGCGAAAAGATGGCTCGGGTTCTTGAGCACCCAGCGCCGATCCTGGTCGGGCAGGCCGATCAGCTGCAGGTTCTTCTTGTGCCGCGCGTAGGCATTCGTCCAGTCCTGGCCCTCGAGCCACTTCGAGTACGTCGGCAGGTTCGCCAGGCACTCGTAGGAGACCGACTTGAAGGTCTGCCGCAGCAACTGCCAGCACTCCTCGACCTCGGCCGCCGACATGTAGTGCACGCCCATGAACTCGGGATGCTCGACGTGGTGCTGGCTGAACTTGGCCTCGATGCCCGCGAACACCGGGTTCGACTCCCAGGTCTCGCGCGGCGGACGCGGCTGTGGCATCTCCGTCAGCCACATTTCCAGACCCTGGTGCGCCGGGTCGACCGTGAGCAGTCGGTGCAGGGCGGTGGTCCCGGTGCGGGGCAGGCCGGTCACGAAGATCGGTCGCTCGATCTTCACGTCCGCGTGCTCGGGATTCGCCTTCCACGCGGCTTCGCTGAGCAGCCGGGCGACCAGCGCGCCGCGCAGGAACACGCGGGACATCTTGCTGCCCAGCGGCGTCAGGTCCTCATCGCGGGCATAGGAGTCGAGCAGGACACCGAGGGCCTCGGTGTAGTCGTCGACACCGAAGTCGGTCAGACCGGTCATCCGGGTGGCCGAGGCGTGCAGATCCTCGACGGTGCCGACGGTCGTGCGTTCTGTCATCTCGAAGTGGTCCTTCTAGTTGTGGGGTCGTTCCGCAGGCTCCACCCATTTGTGGGGTCGTTCCGCAGGCTCCACTCCCGGCCTAGTGGTGGAATTCGCCGCAGTTGACGTCGAGGCACTGCCCGGTGATGCCGCTGGCCATCGGGGAGGCCAGGAAGATCACCGCGTCGGAGACCTCCTCGGTGGTGGGCAGTCGCTTGAGGTCGGTGCCCGTGGCGGTGTGCTCGTAGATCTGCTCGACCGTCGTGCCGTACTTGCTCGCCTGGTGCGCGAAGTACTGCTTGAGGGTGTCACCCCAGATGTAGCCCGGAGCGACGGAGTTGATGCGAATTCCCTTGGGTCCCAGCTCGGTCGCGAGCGACTGGGAGGTGGCGAGCAGTGCGGACTTCGCCATCTTGTAGCTGCCGTAGCGCTCCTGCGAGTGACGCAGCACCATCGAGTTGATGTTGACGACCGAACCCGCGGACTCCTCGAGCGCGGGCGTGAACAACTGGGTCAGCCGGAGCGCGCCGAGAACGGTGAGCTCGATGCTGTCGCGGATGTGCTGGAAGTCGGTGCGGGCCAGCGGCTTCATCGACGGAACCGAGAAGGCGTTGTTGATCAGGGTGTCGACCCGGCCGTACGCCTCCAGGCTCGCCGCGACCAGGTGCTCGGCCGAGTCCTGGTCGGTGATGTCGGTGGCGACCGTCACTGCGCGGCGGCCCAGGTCGGTGACCTCCTTGGCGACCTCGTCGAGCCGGGACTGCGTGCGGGCGGCCAGCACCAGGTCGGCGCCTGCCTCGGCGCACCGCAGCGCCAGCGTCCGGCCGAGCGCGGGGCCGACCCCGGAGATCACGACGATCTTGTCCTGCAAGAGATTTGTCATGGTCGTACTACCCCAGCATCCGGTCGGCGATCGCGGCCTGCCGCGCCGCGATGCGGGCGGTCCAGTCCTCCGGCGTGATCTTGTTCTGTTCGTGGAAGGGGAGCTTCGCGGCCACCTCGTCGATCCCGACCACCTCCACCGTCGGTCCGTCGGCGGGGGCGAGCTCCCGTGAGGTGCGCTGCCACCGGAACTGCAGGATGCCGCGGGGGTGCCCGACGGTCTCGATCCAGTTCGTGACGCCGGGATTGCGCTCGCTGACCACCATCCGGACCATCCCGTCCGGGTCCACCTGCGCCTGGGTGTTGTTCAGCGACGTCTGGTGCCCGGTGTAGTCCAGCGAGATGTACCACATGCTGCCCAGCTGGAAACCCACATACGGCGCATCGGATTTCGGGACGGTGATGATCATGGCCTGGTCGTCGGCGAGTTCGTAGTGCCCGACCGAGGAGAACTGGGTGGCGAGTCCGCCCGGCGTCAGTCGCGGTTCGGTCATCGTGTTCACCGGCAGCTTGAGGTAGAACCACTCGGGGAACTGCAGCCAGGTCTTGACGCGGCCGACCAGTGCCTTGCCTGCCCGGGCGAAGCGCTTCTCGGTCTCCTCCTTGGTCAGGGCGTCGTACGGGACACCCATCCGGTCCACCCGCTCGATCCGGATCGTGCCGCGCTGCTGGGACCAGTCGCTGTAGACCTCGCGGACCACGAGCTGTGACGCGCCGGTGCCGAGGGTGAAGTGGTTGCGGCGTCCACCGCCGTAGGGGGAGCCGTCCTCGTTCGCGGGGCCGAAGCGGACCTCGAAGGTGCCGTCGGGCGCGATGTCGATGGCGCGGTCGTCGAACGCGGTCTCGCTGCCGGGGACGTTGGAGTCGGTGTAGTTGCCGCTGAGCACCTGGAAGCTGAGGTCGGTCGTGGTGCCGCGCGTTCCGCTGACGACGTACTCTGCGTCGTCGTTGACCCGGGCGCCGAAGTAGAGCGTGTCGGGGTTGTCCAGGCCCATCTTCGTGTACGGGCCCGTGCCCTGGATGAAGTTCGGGTGGGTCTTCTCGGTGGCCCAGGCCGCGTGCACGGTGGCCAGGATTCCGCCGGCGAGGTACTGGTAGCCCTCGAGCAGGTCCTGCTCGGACCGGATGTGCGGCGCTGCCTCGACAAGCTTCTCGGCCTCGGCGATCGCCTCGGCCAGTGGATCTGTCAGCACTCCCGCTCCTTGCGTTTCAGTGGTACAAATATGTACCTAAGTGGTAGATCTACGATGGTCCGACAATAGAGCGAATTCTGAGGAGTGGTCAATGGCCGCCGAGCCCGACGCAGTCGCCGGACGACGCTCGCCCCCGACCGAGCGAGTGGTGCAGGTTCTCGATCACCTCGTCGCGCGCCCCGACCAGCGCTTCGGGCTCTCCGAGCTGGCCCGGGCGCTGGGGATGAGCAAGCCGACCTGCCTCGGCATCCTGTCCGCGCTGGTCGCCGGGGGGTACCTGACCCGCGACGGCGCCGCCAAGACGTACGGCCTCGGTCCCGCCCTCATCGCGGCCGGCCGGGCCGCGCAGCGGGGCTTCGCGGTCGGGCCGATCGCGCGCGCCCAACTCGACCGCCTCGCCGCCGAGTTCGGGTCCGTCTGCACGGCGTCCGCGGTGGTGGGGGACCGGGTGATGATCCTCGAGGTGGCCGTCCCACCCGGGATGAAGGTCGGTCGCACGGCGGTCAAGGTCGGGCAGGCGTACCCCTTCGCGCCCCCGGTCGGACTCATGTACGTGCTGTGGAGTCACGACGAGGAACTCGAGGCGTGGCTGCGGCGTGAGCCCACCCTGCCGGTGGTGCTCGACCGCGACTTGCTGCACCAGGTGGTCGCGGAGTGCCGCGACACGGGCTATCTCGTCGAGCGCTTGACGCCGATGGGGCGCCGCCTCTTCTCGCTCATGCAGGGTGTCGCCGGGCACGACCTGCCGTCGGAGATCCGTCAGCTGCTCGGTGAGATGGTGTCGAGCCTGGGGGAGCGGGTGTACCTGAGTCGCGAGATGGCCTCGGACGCAGGGCATCCAGTGAGCCTGATCGCCGCGCCCACCTACGACGCCGACGGGCGTCAGGCGCTGGTGCTGACGCTGGACGTGGGTGCGTCGATCAGTGGCTCCGAGATCGCGCGCCGCGGCAAGGCGCTCGCCGCGGCCGCCGACGCCGTGACGGCCGAGGTCGGGGGGCGCTGGCCAGATCGACGCGGGGGCGTCGGCGAGATCGTTCCGGTCGAGGGGATTGACCCGACCTAGAACGCGTTCTATTCTCGGCTCGAACTGCATTTTCGAACCGGTCCGGTACAAAAACGTACCGACGTGCCGGGGATTCCGATCCAGTCGAGGAGCCGCACGTGACAACCCTCCACTCGCCGCCCGCCTACGAGCTGTCCCATCTCGGTGCGCTCGAGGCCGAGGCGGTCCACATCTTCCGTGAGGTCGCCGCCACGTTCGAGCGTCCGGTGCTGCTCTTCTCCGGCGGCAAGGACTCGGTGGTGATGCTGCACGTCGCGGCGAAGGCGTTCTGGCCTGCGCCGCTGCCGTTCGCGGTGATGCACGTCGACACCGGTCACAACTTCGACGAGGTCATCGAGTTCCGCGACCGGACGGTCGAGCGACTCGGGCTGCGACTTGTGGTTTCCAGCGTGCAGGACGACATCGACGCGGGCACGGTCACCGAGGAGGTCGGGCCGCGGGCGAGTCGCAACCGGCTCCAGACGCACGCGTTGCTGCGCGGCATCCGGGAGAACGCTTTCGACGCGGTGTTCGGCGGTGCCCGCCGGGACGAGGAGAAGGCCCGGGCCAAGGAGCGGGTGTTCAGCTTCCGTGACGAGTACGGCCAGTGGAACCCGCGTGCGCAGCGACCCGAACTCTGGAACCTCTACAACGGCAGGCATCGCAAGGGCGAACACATCCGGGTGTTCCCGCTGTCGAACTGGACCGAACTCGACATCTGGCAGTACATCCTCGAGGAGGGAATCGAGCTGCCCTCCATCTACTACGCGCATCGCAGGCCGGTCGTCCCGAGGGACGGAATGCTGTTGGCTCACACCAGATTCCTGACGCTGCTGCCCGGTGAAGAGTCGTACGAGGAGCTGGTCCGCTTCCGGACTGTCGGCGACGCGACGTGCACCGGTTGCGTCGAGTCGTCCGCCCAGACCGCCGACGCCGTGGTCGCCGAGGTCGCCGCGAGCCGCATCACCGAACGCGGCGCCACCCGCGCCGACGACCGGATCTCCGAGGCCGGGATGGAAGACCGAAAGAAGGAGGGGTACTTCTGATGCCTGCGCACACGGAGGCTCATCACGCCCAGCAGCTGCTGCGGGTCGCGACCGCTGGCAGCGTCGACGACGGTAAGTCGACGCTCATCGGACGGCTGCTCTACGACTCGAAGTCGATCTTCGAGGATCAGCTCGAGGCGGTCGAGCGCAGCAGCCGCGAGCGCGGCGACGAGCGCACGGACCTGGCGCTGCTGACCGACGGGCTGCGCGCCGAACGCGAGCAGGGCATCACGATCGACGTCGCGCACCGCTACTTCGCCACGCCGCGAAGGAAGTTCATCATCGCGGACACTCCCGGTCACGAGCAGTACACCCGCAACATGGTCACCGGCGCCTCGACCGCCGACCTCGCGCTCATCCTGGTGGACGCGCGCAAGGGCGTACTGGAACAGACCCGCCGGCATGCGTTCCTGTCCACCCTGCTCGGGATCCCGCACCTGGTGCTCTGTGTGAACAAGATGGACCTGGTCGACTGGTCGCAGGAGCGCTTCGAGGAGATCAAGGAGGAGTTCCGGCAATTCGCCACCAAGCTCGACGTGCACGACCTGACCTTCGTCCCGGTCTCCGCGCTCAAGGGCGACAACATCGTCACGCGCACGGAGAACATGCCCTGGTACGAGGGGTCGTCGCTGCTGCACCAGCTCGAGGAGGTGCACATCGCGTCGGACCGCAATCTCATCGACGCGCGTTTCCCGGTGCAGTACGTCATTCGTCCGCAACGTCAGACCGACGCGGACCTGCACGACTTCCGCGGCTACGCGGGAACGGTCGCCAGCGGCGTGTTCAAGCCGGGTGACGAGGTGGTCGCGCTGCCCTCGGGCTTCACCTCGACCGTGGAAGCGATCTACGGTCCCGGCGGCAGTGTCGTCGACGAGGCCTTCGCGTCGTCCGCGGTGTGTATCCAGTTGGCGGACAACCTCGACATCGCTCGCGGCGACATCCTGTGCCGACCGAACAACCGCCCGCTGGTCGGCCAGGAGGTCGACGCGATGATCTGCTGGCTCACCGAGCAGTCCACGCTGTCGGAGAACGCGCGGTACTCGCTGCTGCACACCACCCGATCCACCCGGGCGCAGGTGGCCCGGCTGGACTACCGCCTCGACGTCAACACCCTGCACCGCGACGAGTCGGCGCAGTCGTTGTCGCTCAACGAGATCGGCCGAGTCCAGCTCAGGACGCAGCAGCCGCTGCTCTTCGATCCCTACCGCCGGAACCGTGTCACCGGCAGCTTCATCCTGGTCGACGAGTCCACCGGCAACACCGTTGCCGCCGGCATGATCACCGGACCGACGCTCAAGGAGTCGAAGGTCGTCTGGCATGCCGCCGCGGTTGCCCGTGAGGAGCGTGCCACGCAGGGGGCCACCGTCTGGCTGACCGGACTGTCGGCGTCCGGAAAGTCCACAGTGGCAGTCGAACTCGAGCGACGACTGGTCGCCGCGGGAGTGCCTGCCTACCGGCTCGACGGCGACAACCTGCGGCACGGCCTCAACGCCGACCTCGGATTCTCGGCAGCGGACCGGGCCGAGAACGTGCGCCGCGTCGGGGCGGTCGCGCAGTTGCTCGCCGACGCCGGAACGGTCGCCGTGGCGTCGCTGATCAGTCCGTACCGCGACGACCGGGACCGGGTCCGCGCCGCGCACGAGGCGGCCGGCCTGCGGTTCGTCGAGGTGTTCGTCGACACCCCGATCGAGCAGTGCGAGACCCGCGATCCGAAGGGCATGTACGCCAAGGCGCGGGCGGGGGAGATCACCGGATTCACCGGCGTGGACGACCCGTACGAACGACCCGAGCGGGCCGAACTGGTGTTGACGCCCGAGGACGGCGATCCGGGTGCACAAGCCGCCCGGATCGTGGAATATCTGACTTCATGAACGCCGACACCGAATTCGCCGCCGACCTGGCCGCCCGTGCGGGTGAACTGCTGACCGAGATCCGGGCCGGGGAGCTCGGGTCCACACCGATCGACCCGACCCGGGCGCGGGAACTGGGGCGGCGCGGCGACCGCGAGGCCAATGCCCTGCTGCTCGACCTGCTCGCCGCGGGCCGGCCTGCCGACGCCGTGCTCTCCGAGGAGTCGGCCGACGACCTCGTGCGTCTCGACCGGGACCGGGTGTGGATCATCGACCCGCTCGACGGCTCCAAGGAGTACGGGCTGGCGGGACACACGGACTGGGCCGTGCACGTGGCGCTGTGGGAGCGCGGCCGCGGAATCACGGATGCCGCCGTCGCGCAGCCCGCGATCGGTGCCGTGTACGCATCCGGTGCGGTCGGCCTGGCCGCGCGCACGCCCGGACCGCTGCGCATCCTGGTCAGCGGCAGTCGTCCGCCGGCGTTCGTCAGCGAGCTGGCGCAGCGGGTCGGTGCGGAGGTGCTGCAGATGGGCTCGGCCGGAGCGAAGGCGATGGCGGTCCTGCGCGGGGAGGCCGACGCGTACGTGCACGCCGGCGGGCAGTGGGAGTGGGACTCCGCGGCTCCCGTCGGGGTGGCGCAGGCGGCGGGGCTGCATTGCTCGCGGGTCGACGGTAGCGCGTTGCGCTACAACGAGACCCGTCCCTATCTGCCGGACCTGCTCATCTGCCGGCCGGAGGTGGCGGACACGCTGCTCGGCGAGATCGCGACGCTGACGTCCGAGCAGGGCAGTCAGGCCATCGCGCTGGCCCGCGAGTACCTCGGTTCGCTGGTGACCCATGACGCCACGAAGGTGCGGTTGGCCGAGAACTGCTTCCGGGTGGAGAACGGTCAGCGCACCGGCAGCACTGGTGAGGAGATCCGACACGAGCTCGAGCACGGTCACCAGTACGAGCCGATCACCGGGATCCGCGACCTACGGATGAGCGAGTGGGGACCGAACGTGGTGGGCCGCTACCTGCTCGACATGCGCTCGGGCGAAGGCACACTCACGGTCGCGATCACCGAGCACTTCGCGATCTCGGGGGCGGAGATAGCGGCGATCACGGCGATCATCGAACCGCACGGCAACTGAGCGGAGCGAGTGAATGTACCGTTCGGTCGATCTGATCGAGCGAACGTCTCCGTTCACTCGACGCGCGAGAGGGAAGTTGGGCGGAGCGGGTGAAGGTGTACGCGGGAACCGATCCGCGGCTCGGACTGACCGAGATCGGTGACTACGCGCGACGGGTCGAGGCCGCCGGATACGACGGCATGCACGTCTCCGAGACGGTGCACGACCCGTTCCTGCTCGCCCTCCAGGCGCTGCAGGCGACCTCTCGAATAGTCGTGCGCACCTCCGTTGCGCTCGCATTCGTACGAAGCCCGGTGTTGACCGCCTACACCGCCTGGGACCTCTCGGCGATCTCCGGTGGGCGGTTCCACCTGGGACTCGGCAGTCAGGTCCGGCAGAACATCGAACAGCGGTACGCGATGCCGTGGTCGGAACCCGCCCCGCGGATGCGCCAGTACGTGCAGGTGGTGCGGGCGGCCTTCGAGACGTTCCGGACGGGCGAGTTGACCCCTTTCGACGGCAAGCACTACCGCTTCCTGCGGATGCAGCCGTACTTCAATCCCCACCGCGGCGCCACCGATCGAACCGCCCCGGACATCGCGGCCCCGCCGATCTATCTCGGTGGGGTGGGGCGCGGTATGTGCCTGGCGGCAGGGGAGTTGGCGGACGGCTTCGTCACCCACCCGACCAACTCGAGCCCCCAGTACCTCGAGCAGGACTGCCTGCCCGCGCTCGCCGAGGGCGCCGCGGTGGCCGGGCGCACGCGGGCCGATCTCGACCTGGTCGCGGGCGTCCAGGTGATCACCGGCGCCACCGACGCCGACGTGTCCCGTGAGCGCGAGCGTCAGCGACGCCTGTTCGCCTTCCTGTACTCGACCCCCGCCTACCATCGCGAACTCGAACGAAGTGGTCTCGGGGGCCTGCGGGAGCCGCTCGCGCGGATGGTCCGCCGCGACAGCTGGTCCGAGCTGCGGGAGGTCGTCACCGACGACGTGCTCGACGCGATGCTGCCGACTGCGCCGTACTCGCGGCTCGCGGAGGTGATCCGGGACCGGGTCGGTGGGCGGGCCGACGCCGTCACGCTGGCTCTGCCGAGCGATCCCGAGCACGACGCCCTGATGGCCGAGGTCGTCGGGCAGTTGCACGAATGACAACTGTGCGCGGCGTTCACCCCAGTTGGGGTGAACGCCGCGCACGGGCGCCGAAGGCGCACCCAACAATGGAGGAGCCCTATGAATCCCGAGGCCATCGTCACCGAGTTCTGCGCAGGCTGGGCGCAGCCGGATCCGGACAAGATCGCCGAGTACTTCACCGAAGACGCTGTCTACCACAATATTCCGATGGAGCCGGTCACGGGCAAGACGGCCATCCGGGACTTCATCGCGGGATTCGTGGGGAGTTTCGGCGGCATCGACTTCCGGATCCAGCGGCAGGTCTCGGGCGGCTCGATCGTCATGAACGAGCGCGTCGACGTGTTCGCGATCAACGGCAAGACGGTCGAACTGCCGGTGACGGGTGTCTTCGAGCTCACGGAGGACGGCAAGATCGCCGCTTGGCGTGACTACTTCGACATGGCACCACTGGCTGCACTCGGGAGCTGACCCGACCGCCCGGCCCCGAACAAGCGAAAACCCCCGCCGACATCGTCGACGGGGGTTTTCTCAGCTGTGGCGCACTCGAAATGCGAGTGCCCCCGGCAGGATTCGAACCTGCGGCCTTTCGCTCCGGAGGCGAACGCTCTATCCCCTGAGCTACGGGGGCGCACCGGAAAACCGGTGTGCCGTTTGGGCGGGGTTAGCGTAACCCATCACCACCCGAGATCCACAACCGGTGCCCCGGGGCCCGTGTCAGTTCATCGGCAGCGGGGCCGCGCCCTTCTCGGTGAGCAGCTGCGTCATTCGCGTCGACTCGCTCTGCTGGGTATCCACCATGGTCTGTGCGAGCGCCCGGACCGTCGGTACCTCGGCGTGCTGGGCGCCGTACTCCATCATCGGCTTTCCGCCCTCGTGGTGACGGAGCATCAACTGCAGGAACAACACGTCCGCGGCGGGACCGCGGGCCTGACGCAGGGCCGCCATGTCCTCGGAGCTGGCCATACCGGGCATCGTCGCCGCACCGGACTGCTGCTGCCCGCTGCTCGGCGTCGCAGAGGCGGTGCCGTGGCTCATGCCGGTGTGACCGGACATGCCGGTTCCGTCCGCGGTCATCCAGGCCATGTAGTCCCCGGTCGGCAGGAGCGGCTGGTTCCACAGTGACAGCCAGCCGGTCATCTGGCCGATCTGGTTCTGCTGCGTGGTCAGGATGTCGTACGCCAGGTCCCGGACCATCGGGTCGGCGGCGTTGGCGATGGCGATCGCCGCCATTTCCACCGCCTGGTTGTGGTGCACGGTCATGTCCTGCGCGAACCCGACGTCGACCGAGCCCGCGACCGGGGTCGCGGGCTGGTCGTCGTGCAGGAACTGGTTTGCGAGGAACCCGAGCCCGAAACCGATCGCGATCGCCGCGATCAGCCCGAGCACGGCGAGGGCGGTGCGCTGACTGCGCAGGCTGCCGGTTCCAGTGCCGTCAGCGACCGTCATGTCAGCTGCCAGGGGTCGGCTGCGGGGCGATCGGCAGTCCCGCGCCCGAGCCGGCCTCGGAGGTGTCGGGGGTCAGACCCTTGCCGTCCATCGACACCGCGTCGGGTCCGGGCGGCGTGGCGTCGAAGGCCGGCGGGTTGTCCGGGTCGAAAGCGCCGGGGATGGTCGAGCAGCTAGCACCCTTCTCCGGGTAGGCCCCGAAGTTGTTCAGGCGCAGCGCGGCGACGAACTCGTTGATCCGCTTGTCGTCGGCGCTGTCCAGCTTGAGCTGGTGCCCCCAGCTCTGCAGCGAGATCGGCGAGTCGAGGCCCGGGTACGGCGACATCAGCATGTAGGACTTGCCGTCGACCTTGGACTTGAGCGTGTCCAGGTCGCTACCCGAGACCTTGTCCGGGTTGTAGGTGATCCACACCGCGCCGTGCTCGAGCGAATGCACCGCGTTCTCGGTGCGGATCGCGTTCGGGTACACGATGCCCGTGCAGGTGGCCCACGTCGCGTCGTGCGGACCGCCGAACGGCGGGCTCTGGTCGTACGCGACACGCTGGGTCGCCGAGATGTGCAGGGCGGCCGGATAGTCCTTCTTCACGACGCCGTCGATGGACGTCGACGGGTCCGGATTGTCGGCGGTGGGCGCGTACTTGTCGGCGGCGGTCTTGTCCTGGTACTTAGGGACCAGGTTCACCGCGAGGATGGCGAGCAGGGCGATCACGGCGACCACCGCTCCGACAGTCAACCAGGGAATTTCCCGCTTCTTGGGCATTCCCGACCTCGGCTTGGCGCCGCCGGAACTCTTCTTGGCGGCTTTGATCGCCTTGGCTGACTTGGCGCCGCTGTTGCGGGCGCCGCGATTATCCGAACCGCTGGGCATCGGTGAGCGCTCTTTCGGTCGAGTGACACAGTCTCGGTGTGCGGGGGTGGCCCCCGCGGGCGAACCCACTCTACGTTCCGTGCCTGAGCGCAGGCTTTGAACGGCCAGACCATAGGATAGATACCTGTGACTCCCGCCGACCTTGCCGAACTCCTTCGTGTCACTGCCGCGAAGGTCCTCACCGACCGCGACCTCGACGCGAGCGTGCTGCCCGCGACCCTGACTGTCGAGCGCCCGCGTAACCCCGAACACGGGGACTACGCCAGCAACGTCGCCATGCAGGTCGGCAAGAAGGCAGGCGTCAACCCGCGTGAGTTCGCGACCTGGCTGGCCGATGCGCTGACCGCGACGGACGGCATCGAGACCGCGGAGGTCGCCGGACCGGGATTCCTCAACATCCGGCTCGCCGCGGCGGCACAGGGCGCCATCGTCGCGAAGGCGATCGCCGCAGGTCAGGGCTACGGAAGCTCGGCGACGAAGGCCGGTACCCGGATCAACCTCGAGTTCGTCTCCGCGAACCCGACGGGCCCGATCCACCTCGGCGGCACCCGCTGGGCCGCGGTCGGCGACGCCCTCGGCCGGATCCTGGCCGCCCAGGGTGCCGAGGTGACGCGCGAGTACTACTTCAACGACCACGGCGCTCAGATCGACCGGTTCGCCCGCTCGTTGATCGCCGCGGCCAAGGGCGAGCCGGCCCCCGAGGACGGGTATGCGGGCGCGTACATCGCCGACATCGCCGCGGAGGTCCTGAGGCAGCGTCCCGACGCGCTCGACCTGACGGAGACGGACCAGCAGGAGGCCTTCCGTGCGGTCGGCGTCGCGCTGATGTTCGACCACATCAAGCGGACTCTGCACGAGTTCGGCACCGACTTCGACGTCTACTTCCACGAGAACTCGCTGTTCGAGTCCGGGGCGGTGGAGAACGCGGTTGCCACGCTCAAGGCCAGCGGGAACCTCTACGAGGAGGACGGCGCCTGGTGGCTCAAGAGCACCGACTTCGGTGACGACAAGGACCGCGTCGTCATCAAGTCCGACGGCAACGCCGCCTACATCGCCGGCGACATCGCCTACTTCCAGGACAAGCGCTCGCGCGGCTTCGACCTGTGCATCTACATGCTCGGCGCCGACCACCACGGCTACATCGGGAGGCTCAAGGCCGCTGCCGCCGCGTTCGGCGACGACCCGGCCACCGTCGAGGTCCTGATCGGTCAGATGGTCAACCTGGTGCGCGACGGTGTCGCGGTGAAGATGAGCAAGCGCGCCGGCACCGTGATCACCCTCGACGATCTCGTCGAGGCGATCGGCGTCGACGCGGCCCGGTACGCGATGATCCGGTCGTCGGTGGACTCGAGCCTCGACATCGATCTCGAACTGTGGGCGAGCACCACCAGTGAGAATCCCGTCTACTACGTGCAGTACGCCCACGCCCGGTTGGCCTCGTTGGGCCGGAACGCCGCGGAACTCGGCCTCGTCACCGACAATCCGAAGCTGGAATTGTTGACCCACGAGCGGGAGGGCGAGCTCATCCGCACGATCGGCGACTTCCCGAAGGTGGTGACCGCGGCCGCCGACCTGCGTGAGCCGCACCGCATCGCGCGCTACCTCGAGGAGCTCGCAGGCGCCTACCACCGCTTCTACTCCGAGTGCCGGGTTCTGCCGCAGGGCGACGAGCAGGCAGGCGACCTGCACACCGCGCGGCTCGCGTTGTGCGGGGCGGCCCGTCAGACGCTCGCCAACGGGCTCGGCCTGCTCGGCGTCAGCGCACCGGAGCGGATGTGAGCGCGCACCCGGCCGGACCGCGGCACGCGGACATCCAGCACGCCCCCGGACTGCCGTCGCGACCCGCGACGCCCGCCGAACTGACGGCACTGCCGGCGGCCGTGTGGCCGCGCGGGGCCACCCGTGGCGACGACGGTGTGGTGCGCCTGGCGGGCGTGCCGGTCACGGCGCTGGCCGAGCAGTACGGCACCCCGCTGTTCGTGATCGACGAGGACGACTTCCGGTCCCGTTGCCGGGACATGGCGCGTGCCTTCGGGTCCGCCGAGCGGGTGCACTACGCGTCCAAGGCATTCCTGTCCGTCGAGATCGCCCGCTGGGTGGCGGACGAGGGACTGTCGATGGACGTGGCGTCCGGCGGCGAGCTGGCGGTGGCGCTGCACGCGGGGTTCCCGGCCGAGCGAATCACCATGCACGGCAACAACAAGTCCCTCGCCGAACTGCGCTCTGCAGTCACTGCGGGAGTCGGGCACGTGGTGCTCGACTCGATGCAGGAGATCGACCGGCTCGACGCGACCGCCCGCGAAGCCGGTGTGGTGCAGGACGTCCTGATCCGGGTCACGGTCGGCGTGGAGGCGCACACCCACGAGTTCATCGCGACCGCCCACGAGGACCAGAAGTTCGGCTTCTCCCTCTCCGGCGGCGCCGCGATGGACGCCGTGCGGAAGGTCTTCGCCGCCGAGCACCTGCGTCTCGTCGGACTGCACAGTCACATCGGATCGCAGATCTTCGAGGTCGACGGCTTCGAACTGGCCGCGCACCGGGTCATCGGTCTGCTCCGCGAGATCGTCGACGAGTTCGGCCCGGACCGGACCGAGCAGGTCTCGATCGTCGACCTCGGTGGCGGACTGGGCATCTCCTACCTGGAGAGCGACGACCCGCCGCTGGTCGACGACCTCGCCGCCAAGCTCGCCCACATCGTCGCGACCGAGTCCGCGGCCGCCGGACTGCCCGCGCCGACCCTCATGGTCGAGCCCGGCCGGGCGATCGCCGGCCCGGGCACGGTGACGCTGTACGAGGTCGGCACCGTCAAGGATGTCGGCTTGGACGGCAACGCAACTCGGCGCTACGTGAGCGTCGACGGCGGAATGAGCGACAACATCCGGACGTCGCTCTATCAGGCCGAGTACGATTGCCGGCTGGTCTCCCGGACCAGCGAGGCAGAAGCCGTCGTTGCGCGCGTGGTGGGAAAGCACTGCGAGAGCGGTGACATCGTCATCCGGGACGCCTGGATGCCCGAAGACGTCGGGGCCGGAGACCTGCTCGCGGTCGCGGCCACTGGCGCATACTGCTACTCGATGTCCAGCCGCTACAACCTGCTGACCCGCCCCGCCGTCGTTGCGGTCAGGGGCGGCGAGTCCCGACTCGTCCTGCGCAGGGAAACAGTGGAAGATCTGCTCAGCTTGGAGGTACAGCAAGATGACTGAACCGAACGGTGCCGCCCCCATTGGTGTGGCGGTCCTCGGCCTCGGCAACGTGGGCAGTGAGGTCGTCCGGATCGTGCGCGAGCACGCCCGCGACCTCGAGTCCCGGATCGGTGCGCCGCTGGTGCTCCGCGGTATCGCGGTGCGCCGGATCGAGGGCGACCGGGGGGTTCCCGCGGACTTGCTGACCACCGACGCCGACTCGCTGGTCGCGCGCGACGACGTGGACGTCGTCGTCGAGGTGATCGGCGGCATCGAGGTGCCCCGCAAGCTCATTCTGGCCGCGCTCAATTCGGGTAAGTCGGTGGTGACGGCGAACAAGGCGCTGCTGGCCGACTACACCGGCGAGCTCGCCGAGGCCGCCGAGAAGGAGGGGGCCGACCTGTACTTCGAGGCGGCCGTCGCCGGCGCGATCCCCGTGATCCGGCCGCTGACCCAGTCGCTCGCCGGTGACCGCGTCAACAAGGTCGCGGGAATCGTCAACGGCACCACCAACTTCATCCTGTCGGCGATGGACGAGACCGGCGCCGACTACGCCGACACCCTCGCCGAGGCCGGCCGACTCGGCTACGCCGAGGCCGATCCGACCGCTGACGTCGAGGGCTTCGACGCCGCCGCGAAGGCCGCGATCCTGGCGTCCATCGCGTTCCACACCCGGGTCACCGCAGCCGACGTGTACCGCGAGGGGATCTCGAAGATCACCTCCGCGGACCTCGAGGCCGCGAAGTCGCTCGACTGCACGGTCAAGCTGCTCTCGATCTGCGAACGCCTCACCGACGAGGCCGGCGAGGAGCGGATCTCGGCCCGCGTCTACCCGGCGCTGGTGCCGCTCGAGCACCCGCTGGCCTCCGTCAACGGCGCGTTCAACGCGGTCGTCGTCGAGGCCGAGGCCGCGGGCCGGCTGATGTTCTACGGCCAGGGCGCGGGCGGCGCGCCCACCGCGTCCGCGGTGATGGGCGATCTCGTGATGGCCGCCCGCAACAAGGTGCACGGCGGACGTGGACCGCGCGAGTCGAAGTACGCGGACCTCGCGATCGCGCCCATCGGCGACATCCCCACGCGCTACTACGTCAACATGGAGGTCGCAGATCGTGCCGGGGTGCTCTCGGCGGTCGCCGCGGAGTTCGCCAAGCATGACGTCAGCATCTCCACGGTGCGGCAGGAGGGGGCCGGCGACGGCGCCCGGCTGATCGTCGTCACCCACTGGGCGCGCGACGAGGACCTCTCGGAAACCGTTGCCGCCCTAGCCAAACTCGACTTCGTCACCGCAGTCACCAGCGTTCTCCGATTGGAAGGTTCCAGTGAATAGCCCTCGCCAGCACACGCCCGTCCACAAGCCCTGGCCAGGGTTGATCGAGGCGTACCGGGACCGGCTCGCCATCGGTGCCGACTGGAAGACGATCACCCTCCGCGAGGGTGGTACCCCGCTGCTGCCCGCCGCCCACCTGTCGGAGCTGACCGGCTGTGAGGTCCACCTCAAGGTCGAGGGCCTCAACCCGACCGGGTCGTTCAAGGACCGCGGGATGACGATGGCCGTCACCGACGCGCTCGCGCGTGGACAGAAGGCCGTGCTGTGCGCGTCGACCGGCAACACGTCCGCGTCCGCGGCCGCCTACGCAGCCGTCGCGGGCATGTCCTGCGCGGTGCTGGTGCCGCAGGGCAAGATCGCGATGGGCAAGCTCGCCCAGGCGGTCATGCACGGCGCGAAGATCATTCAGGTCGAGGGCAACTTCGACGACTGCCTCGAACTGGCCCGCAAGACCACCGCGGAGTTCCCGACCATCGGCCTGGTCAACTCCGTGAACCCGGTCCGTATCGAGGGTCAGAAGACCGCGGCCTTCGAGATCTGTGACGCCCTCGGCAAGGCCCCCGACATCCACGCCCTCCCGGTCGGCAACGCCGGCAACATCACCGCGTACTGGCGGGGCTACTCGGAGTACTACGCCGACGGCATCACGTCGGTCCGTCCGCGGATGCTCGGCGTGCAGGCCGCGGGCGCCGCACCGCTGGTGCACGGCGCGCCGGTCAAGGATCCCGAGACCATCGCGACCGCCATCCGGATCGGTTCGCCCGCGTCGTGGGACGGCGCCGTCGCGGCCAAGGAGGAGTCGAACGGCGTCTTCCGTGCCGCCACCGACGAGGAGATCCTCGCGGCGTACCGGCTGATCGCCCGCACCGAGGGCGTGTTCGTCGAGCCCGCATCGGCGGCCTCGGTGGCCGGCCTGCTCGCCGCCCACAAGGAGGGCTGGCTGGACGCCGGTCAGACCGTGGTGTGCACGGTGACCGGCAACGGCCTCAAGGACCCCGACACGGCGCTGGCGGGAATGCCTGCGGTGCAGCCCATTCCGGTTGACCCGGTTGCGGTCGCCGCTGCGCTCGAGCTGGTCTGAGTTGGTCAGTTCGAGGATCGCGGAGAGCGCCATGACCCAGACCTTGCCGACCGGGCTCACGGTGACGGCACGGGTGCCCGCGTCGACCGCGAACCTCGGTCCCGGGTTCGACACGCTGGGTATGGCGCTGGGTCTCTACGACGAGATCACGGTCACCACCACCGCGGCCGGGCTGACCGTTCGGGTCGAGGGTGAGGGCGCCGACGACGTGCCGTGGGGACCCGCCCATCTCGTGGTGCGGGCGATCGAGCGTGGACTCGAGGCCGCCGGGGTCTGGGCGGGCGGCCTGGACGTGGTGTGCCGCAACGTGATTCCACATTCGCGTGGCCTGGGCTCGTCCGCATCTGCGGCGGTCGGGGGACTGGCTGCAGCGAACGGTCTGGTGGCCCTTCTCGATCCGGCTCTGACGTTGACCGCGGCGCAGCTGGTGCAGCTGTCGTCCGAGTTCGAGGGGCACCCGGACAATGCCTCCGCGAGCGTGCTCGGGGGAGCGGTGGTGTCCTGGAGTGAGGACCCCGAGACGGCTGACGGCCCGCGCGCGTTCTCGGCGGTGCGCCTGGCCGTGCACCCCGACATCCGGGTCGTCGTGCTGGTTCCCTCCGAGCGGTCGTCGACGGCCCACACCCGGGGGCTGCTGCCCGCGGTGGTCCCGCACGCCGACGCGGCCTTCAACGTCAGCAGGGGTGCACTCGCGGTGGTCGCGTTGACCGCTCGGCCGGACCTGTTGATGGCGGCGACCGAGGACCGTTTGCACCAGAGTCAACGCGCCCCGGCACTTCCGGTCACCAGCCGGTGGATCGCCACGCTGCGTGAGCACGGCATCGCGGCGGTCGTGTCCGGTGCGGGCCCGACCGTGCTGGCTCTGACCACCGAGCCGTTCCCGGAGTCGCTGCGCCGAGCTGCGGAGTCAGAGGGTCTGACGGTGCTCGATCTCGCGGTGGCGGACGGCGTGCAGGTCAGCTGACGTCGGTCGCGGGTGGTGCGCGGCACACCGGGGGGTCGGTTCTTGCCGCGAACCGGGTTCACGGCTATCCTGAGGGCGTCCGCCCATCGTGCGTGTCAGTCGCCGGTGCTCTACCAGGGCAATCACTCCAGAATTCCGGAGCTTCCGTATCGCGGAAGCGTCGATCCTCGGAGTATCAGTTCCTGGCCCGAACCTCTCGCGAAACTTCTGCGGTGTCGGTTTCGGAACGTTCCTGCTTGTCAGGCCACGTGGGGTGGACGGCCCGACATTCTCGAAACATGTCCGGCACATCCGAGTTCATCCATTGAGCTGCGGGACGAACCCTCGACTTTGCGCCGCGCGAGCGAGGGAAGGAAAGGATCTCCGTGACCGATACGGACCTGATCGCCACTCCTGTACTCGATACTGCGGTTTCCACCGCGACGAGCCAGGTCAGCGGTTCACAATCTTCAGACTCGGCTCCGGCCGTTGCTGCCGCGACCAAGCGTGCCGATGCGCGCCGCGGCTCCGGACTGTCCGGCATGGTCCTCGCCGAGCTGCGCGGACTCGCCGGCGAGCTGGGTATCAAGGGCACTTCCGGTATGCGCAAGGGCGACCTGATCGCCGCCATCAAGGAGCGTCAGGGCGGCGGTGCCGCGGCGCCGAGCAAGGCGCCGAAGGCCCAGGCGCCCGCTACCGTCGCGCCGGCAGCGACCACGCCCGTCGCCGAGACCCGCACTGCGCAACCGGCATCCGCGCCGGCCGAAGCCGAGGCGAGCCGTCCCGCGGCCGACCAGACCCGTACCGATTCGGAGCAGTCCGGTGACGGTGAGCAGTCCGGTCGTCGCGGCAGGCAGCGTCGCGGCGCAACCCGGGCCGCGGGCTCCGTCGAGCAGGCGGAGACCGCCGCGCCGGCCGGCGAGCAGACCACCGAGCGTCAGGGCGGTCGCCAGGAACAGGGTCGCCAGGAACAGGGCGGTGACCGCAATCGCCGGGACCGCAACCAGGGTGACCGCAACCAGGGTGACCGTAACCAGGGCGACCGCAACCAGGGGAACAACGGTCCGCGCGGCGAGGGTCGCGACAACCGCAGCGAGGACGAGGGCGACGGCCGCGGCCGTCGCGGCCGTCGGTTCCGCGAGCGTCGTCGTGGACGTGACCGCGGCGAGGGCGGCGGCAACGAGCGCGAGCCGGAGATCCGCGAGGACGACGTCCTGCAGCCGGTCGCCGGCATCCTCGACGTCCTCGACAACTACGCCTTCGTGCGGACCTCCGGCTACCTGGCCGGCCCGAACGACGTCTACGTGTCGATGAACCTGATCCGCAAGAACGGCCTTCGTCGCGGCGACGCCATCACCGGCGCGGTCCGGGTGCCCCGCGAGGGCGAGTCGGCCGGCGCAGGCAACCAGCGTCAGAAGTTCAACCCGCTGGTGCGCATCGACACCGTCAACGGCGGCGACATCGAGGCGGCCAAGCGTCGCCCCGAGTTCGGCAAGCTCACTCCGCTGTACCCCAACCAGCGGCTGCGGCTCGAGACGACGCCGAACATCATCTCCACCCGCGTCATCGATCTGGTCATGCCGATCGGTAAGGGTCAGCGCGCGTTGATCGTCTCGCCCCCGAAGGCGGGTAAGACGACGGTGATTCAGGACATCGCGAACGCGATCGCCACCAACAATCCCGAGTGCTACCTGATGGTGGTTCTGGTCGACGAGCGACCGGAAGAGGTCACCGACATGCAGCGCTCGGTGAAGGGTGAGGTCATCGCCTCGACCTTCGACCGCCCGCCGTCAGACCACACCTCGGTTGCCGAGCTCGCGATCGAGCGGGCCAAGCGGTTGGTCGAGAACGGTCGGGACGTGGTGGTCCTGCTGGACTCGATCACTCGACTGGGACGCGCGTACAACAACTCGTCGCCCGCGTCGGGACGCATCCTCTCCGGCGGCGTCGACTCGACCGCTCTGTACCCGCCGAAGCGCTTCCTCGGTGCTGCGCGCAACATCGAGAACGGTGGCTCGCTCACGATCATCGCCTCCGCGCTGGTCGAGACCGGCTCCACCGGCGACACCGTGATCTTCGAGGAGTTCAAGGGCACCGGCAATGCGGAGCTCAAGCTCGACCGCAAGATCGCCGAGCGTCGGGTGTTCCCCGCGGTCGACGTCAACATGTCCAGCACCCGCAAGGACGAACTGTTGATGAGTCCGGACGAGTTCGCGGTCGTGCACAAGCTGCGCCGCGTGCTCTCGGCACTCGATACCCACCAGGCCATCGACCTCCTCGTCAATCGACTCAAGAAGTCGAAGAGCAATGTCGAGTTCCTGATGGAGGTCTCCAAGACCGCACCGGGTGCGATGGGCGACAACGACTAGTCGGCATCCTCACGATCTCGGGCCGGGCCTGTTCCTTCGCGGGAACAGAACCCGGCCCGGGGTCGTTTAGGAGAACGTGCGAGGCCTCTGGCAGAATGAAACATCGCGCATCAGGCATTCGCCGCGTGCAAGTACAACCATGTCCGGTTCCGGTTCACGGCTTCGACAGTCGAAGGCGACCCGGCGACCACTGAAAGGGACACCATGAAGGCAGGAATTCACCCCACGTACGTGGCGACCACCGTCGTCTGCGGTTGCGGGAACACGTTCGAGACCCACAGCACCAAGGAGTCCGGACGGATCAACGTCGAGGTCTGCTCGCAGTGCCACCCGTTCTACACCGGCAAGCAGAAGATCCTCGACACCGGCGGACGCGTTGCCCGCTTCGAGGCTCGTTACGGCAAGCGCGCCGGCAAGAAGGCCGACGCCGACAGCTAGCTGTACCGCCGACGCCCGTCCTGTGTTCCTTGCAGGCCGGGCGTCGGCTTTTTTGTACCTTTCCCAGCGGGCTGAATCCCGTTACTACAGATCAGGACGGGCCTCGCCCCGGCCACCGCACCGCGTAGGGAGCACACCATGGCGGGCACCACCCAGCCGTCGGCGATCGACGACATCCTGGCCGAGCACGCCGGCCTCGAACTCCAGCTGTCCGACCCGGCGCTGCACAACGACCCCGCCGCCGCGCGCAGGGTCGGCAAGCGGTTCGCCGAGCTCGCGCCGATCATGGCGACCTACACCAAGCTGCAGTCCGCGCAGGAGGACCTCGAGGCCGCGCGTGAACTGGCTGCCGACGACGCGAGCTTCGCCGCCGAACTGCCCGACCTCGAGGCCGTGGTGGCCGAACTGGACGTCGCACTGACCGATCTGCTCGCACCGCGCGACCCGCACGACGGCGACGACGTGGTGCTCGAGGTGAAGTCGGGGGAGGGCGGCGAGGAGTCGGCCCTGTTCGCGTCCGATCTGGCCCGGATGTACGTGCGCTACGCGGAGCGGCACGGTTGGCGGGTCGAGGTTCTCGACGCCACCATCTCGGACCTCGGTGGATACAAGGACGCGACCATCTCGATCAAGTCGAAGGGCGACGTCCGCGACGGCGTGTGGGCGCGGCTGAAGTTCGAGGGCGGCGTGCATCGCGTGCAGCGCGTGCCGGTGACCGAGTCGCAGGGCCGCGTGCACACCTCCGCGGCCGGGGTGCTGATCTACCCCGAGCCCGAGGAGGTCGAGGAGGTGCAGATCGACGAGACCGATCTGCGCATCGACGTGTACCGCTCGTCCGGCAAGGGCGGTCAGGGAGTCAACACCACCGACTCCGCCGTGCGGATCACGCACCTGCCCACCGGCATCGTCGTCACCTGTCAGAACGAGCGGTCGCAGCTGCAGAACAAGGCCCGTGCGATGCAGGTGCTCGCGGCGCGGCTGCAGGCGGCGGCGGAGGAGGCTGCGGACGCCGAGGCCTCGGCCGGACGGCAGAGTCAGGTGCGCACCGTGGACCGCTCGGAGCGCATCCGCACCTACAACTTCCCCGAGAACCGGATCACCGATCACCGGATCGGGTTCAAGGCGCACAACCTCGACGCGGTGTTGGACGGGGACATGGACGCCCTGCTCGACGCGCTCGGCAAGTCCGACCGCGAGGCGCGCCTCGCAGCCGAGTGAGCCTCTGCGAGCTCGCGCCGGGTCCGAGTAGCCGACGGCACACCGGCGTTGCCGCCGCGTCGCGGCAACTGTGTCGGCGGCGCGTGGCAGGCTGAACGGCGTGAGCCGACAACCGCTGCGCCTAGCGATCCTCGAAGCTACCCGTCTTCTCGAGGAGGCCGGTGTGAACAGCCCGCGTACGGACGCCGAACTGCTCGCCGCCCACGTGGTCGGCGTGGAGCGCACCCGGCTCGGCCTCGTGCCGCTCGTGGATCCCGAGGTCATCGAGACCTACCGCGGGTTGGTCGCGCGGCGGGCCCAGCGAATCCCGCTGCAGCACATCACCGGCGTCTCCTCGATGGGTGAGATCGACGTCGAGGTGGGACCCGGGGTGTTCGTGCCGCGCCCCGAGACCGAACTGCTGCTCGCCTGGGCGATCGCGGTGCTCGAAGACTGCCCCGCCCGACCGCCGGTCGTACTGGACCTGTGCACCGGGTCCGGAGCCCTCGCCCTCGCCGTCGCGCACGCTCGCCCCGACGCCGACGTCCACGCGGTCGAACTCGACCCGAAGGCGTTGTCGTGGGCCCGTCGCAATGCCGACACGCGTGCCCTCGACGGCGACACCGCGATAACCCTGTACCAGGGCGACGTCACCGACCGGGCTCTGCTCACGGACCTCGAGGGCCGGGTCGACCTGGTGGTGTCGAACCCGCCCTACATCCCGGAGGGAGCCGAACTCGACCGCGAGGTCGCCGAACACGATCCGGCGGTCGCACTGTTCGGCGGACCGGACGGCCTGTCCGTCATCACCCCGATGGTGTCGAACATCGCCCGCTGGCTGAAGATCGGCGGCGCGCTGGCGATCGAACACGACGACACGAACGGTGGCCAGGTCGCCGCGTTGCTCCGCGAACGTCGGGTGTTCGGCGAGGTTGCCGAACACCCCGACCTCGCGGGCAAGCCGCGCTTCGTGGTGGCTCGACGGGTCGCCACCGAGGCCGAGGCGGCGCGTCGCGCTTGAGGTGCCTGCGCAGCGATCGGAATCGCCAGGGTGAAAGGATGGCGGGGTGAGCATTGTCTACGACTGCGGAGAACCCGATACGCGCGCGGCGGGAATCTCGGCCGCCACCAACGCACTCAAGGCCGGACGCCTGGTGGTCGTCCCCACCGACACGCTGTACGGACTGGCCGCCAACGCCTTCGACGGTGAGGCCGTCACGAGCCTGCTGCGCGCCAAGGGGCGCGGGCGGGACATGCCGGTACCGGTCCTGGTCGGCTCCTGGAACACGATCGACGGACTGGTGTTCACGGTCCGTCCGCAGGCGCGCGAGCTGATCCGTGCCTTCTGGCCCGGTGGACTGAGTCTGGTTGTGCAGCAGGCACCTTCGCTCGCCTGGGACCTCGGTGACACCCGGGGGACCGTGATGCTGCGCATGCCTTTGCACCCGGTCGCGCTCGAGCTGCTCCGTGAGGTCGGCCCGCTCGCCGTCTCCAGCGCCAACATCTCGGGCCAGCCGCCGGCGACCACGGTGGAGGAGGCGCGGGACCAGCTCGGTGGCGCGGCGAGCGTCTACCTCGACGGCGGTCCCGCCGATCACGCCGTAGCGTCCACGATCGTGGACCTGACCGCCGATCAGCCGCGCATCCTCCGGGAGGGGGCGGTCCCGGCCGCTGCGGTCGCCGAGGTGCTCGGGGTGACGGCCGAGAGCCTGCTCGGGGGCGGAGCGCAGGGATGACGAGTGCAGGGATGGCGATCGACGGAGAGGCCGGCACGACGCCGGTACCGTCAGCGACGTGATCGCTGCCCACGCCGCGCTTCTCGCGGCCTCGGACGCTCAGGTGAGTCGCGGCGCGGGCGTGCCGTTGCGGGAGCTCCTGCTGGTCCTGTTCACCGCGGCGGTCGTCACCTTCCTGGCGACCGGCGGGGTGCGGTTGTTCGCGATCAAGTTCGGGGCGGTGGCGGTACCCCGCGACCGTGACGTGCACGTCGAACCGACCCCGCGCCTCGGCGGCATCGGGATGTACCTGGGGTTCGTCGCCGCACTCCTGTTCGCGCAGCAACTGCCGGCGCTGACCAGGGGATTCGAGTACCACACCAAGGACATTCCGGCGGCACTGATCGCCGGCCTCGTGATCGTCGTGGTCGGCGTCGTCGACGATCGCTGGGGCCTCGACGCGCTCACCAAGTTCGTCGGCCAGGTCACCGCGGCAGGGGTGATGGTCGTGATGGGCGTGAGCTGGCTCGTGCTGTACGTCCCGTTCGGGGGCGGCACCACCGTGGTGCTCGACCAGCTACAGGGCGGCCTGTTCACCGTGCTCGTCGCGGTGGTGATGATCAACGCGATGAACTTCGTCGACGGCCTCGACGGACTGGCGGCCGGCCTCGGGCTGATCGCGTCCGTTGCGATCTGCGTGTTCTCGGTCGGACTTCTGCACGAGCAGGGCGGCGACGTCAGCGCCTACCCGCCCGCCATGCTCGCCGCCGCACTCGCCGGTGCCTGTCTCGGGTTCCTGCCGCACAACTTCCAGCCCGCCCGGATCTTCATGGGGGACTCGGGGTCGATGCTGATCGGTCTGATGCTCGCCGCGATCTCGACGAGCGCGTCGGGTCGGATCCCGCTCAACGCGTACGGATCCCGCGACATGCTCGGACTGCTGTCTCCGCTGCTGCTGGTCGGCGCGGTGATGTTCATCCCGATCCTCGACCTGCTGCTCGCGGTGGTGCGCCGGACCATGGCCGGGCGCAGTCCCTTCGCCCCCGACAAGATGCACCTGCACCACCGGCTGCTCGAGATCGGTCACTCGCACCGACGCGTGGTGCTGCTCATCTACTTGTGGGTCGGAGTGCTCGCCTTCGGAGCGGTCGGGACGGCGCTGCTGGACCGACGGCTGGTGGTGCTGCTGGTCGCGGGCGGGTTGGTGTTCGCGCTGGTCGTCACCGCGGTCCCCTCCCTGCGCGTCCAGCAGGTCCGCGGGCGCAGCGGCGACGGTCGTCGGTAGGCTTGCGGACCGTGACCTTCTCACCAGAACCCGTGCCCGATCAGTCCGCGCCGCTTCGTGCCGCCGTGCGCTATGGAGTCGTCGGGCTGATCGCCCTCGCGGTCGTCGGGTCGGCGATTGCGGCCGCGGTCGCCGGGTTGTCCGGATTGTGGGGCGCGCTGATCGGTGTCGCGGTCGGCGGCGGATTCATCCTGTGCACCGCGTTGGCCGTGCTGTTCACCGAGAAGTTGCCGCCCGCCACGTCGGGTGCGGTGCTGCTGGGCAGTTGGTTGCTCAAGATGATCCTCGCGGTCCTGGTACTCGGGATCCTCAAGGGCATGGACTTCTACAGCAAGGGTGCGCTGGTCATCGTCATGGTGCTGGCGCTGGTCATCGTGCTCGGTGCGGAGACCTACGGGCTGCTGCGGGTCAAGGTTCCGTACGTCCAGCCTGCTCCGTCGGAGGGTCCGGCCGACGACCAGAAGGCCGACGGCCAGTAGTACTACGAATCGTCGTAATTTGTTGAGCAGGGACCCCCGTCTACACAACGTCGTAGTTGTATTGGTAGGGTCAGGGCCACGCGAGCGCCGGAACGACGCGAATCAGACAGAGAGCATCGCCCGGCAACCGCGCAGGTAGCTCCGATCGACAGTTTCGCATGGCCGAAACTGGACCGCACGGGGATGCCGAGTCGACGACAGTCCGCCGACACCGACAGACGCAGGGCCCTCATCGGGTGGCTCACAGCAGCTGACGAATACGCGAGCCGACCATGTCGACTTGTTAGATCGTCAATGTCCGATCGAACCGCAGGCGATGCCGCCTGCGGCCACGACTACGGGAGAGACCGCTGAGCGTCACCACCCTGGCCGCGGAGTTCCATCCGCCGTCACTTGCAGACTTCTTCCCTCCCGCTGTGCTGTTCGAGGGCACCCCATTCGAGCTCGACCGACTGATGCTCATCCGCATCCTGATGACGGTCGTCCTGCTCGCGTTCTTCGCCCTCGCGATGCGCAGCCCGAAGCTGATTCCGCGCGGCGCGCAGAACGTCGCGGAGATCGGCCTCGGCTTCGTCAAGGATCAGATCGCCGACGAGGTGCTCGGCAAGGAGCAGGGCAAGCGCTTCCTGCCCGTGCTGACCACGATCTTCTTCACGGTTCTGTTCCTGAACTTCTCGAGCGTGATCCCGTTCCTGAACATTTCGTCGAACGCGCGCGTCGGCATGCCGATCGTGCTCGCGGCACTGGCGTACATCACGTTCAACTACGTCGGAATCAAGAAGTACGGCTTCTTCAAGTACGTGAAGAGCAGCATCGTCGTGCCGGACGTTCCGATCGCGCTGCACGTCCTGCTGATCCCGATCGAGTTCATCTCGACGTTCATCCTCCGGCCGTTCACGCTGACCGTCCGTCTCATGGCCAACATGCTGGCCGGCCACATCATGCTCGTGCTGTTCTTCAGCGCCACCCAGTTCTTCTTCTTCGAGGCAGCTGCCGGAATGAAGGTCTTCGGTGTGTTCTCGCTGGCAGCCGGCTTCGGATTCACCCTCTTCGAGTTGCTGGTGATCTTCCTGCAGGCGTACGTCTTCGCCCTGCTGACCGCCGTGTACATCGACCTGGCGCTCCACGCCGACTCGCACTGATCTGAAGATCAGGCCCGCACAGACCGCACTACGCACCACACAAACTGACCCTCCCGCCAATCCCCGGCGGTGGGCAACAGAAAGGGAACGGAACACCACATGAGCCTCTCGTACCTGGCACAGGCCGCCGTCGAGCAGACCACCACGGGTAAGGGCTACGGCGCCATCGGTTACGGTCTCGCCGCCATCGGCCCCGGCATCGGCGTGGGCATCGTCGTCGGTAAGGCCATCGAGGGCATCGCTCGTCAGCCCGAGCTGGCCGGCCAGATCCGGACCAACATGTTCCTCGGTATCGCGTTCACCGAGGCCCTCGCGCTGATCGGCCTTGTCGCCGGCTTCATTTTCTGATCTCGCCATGTCGAACATTGCAGTGATCGCGGCCTCGGAGGGGGAGAGCATCAACCCTCTCGTCCCCGAGACCTACGACATCGTGTGGTCGGCGGTCTGTGTCATCGTCATCGGCTTCGTCTTCTGGAAGTACATACTTCCGAAGTTCCAGCAGGTGCTGGCCGATCGCTCCGACCAGATCGAAGGCGGCATCAAGCGTGCCGAGGAGGCCCAGGCCGAGGCCAAGGAGACGCTGGAGCAGTACCGCGCCCAGCTCGCCGAGGCTCGCACCGAGGCCGCGGCCATCCGCGAGGATGCCCGCACCCAGGGTCAGCAGATCATCTCCGAGATGAAGGTGCAGGCCCAGGAGGAAAGCGACCGCATCGTGGCGGCAGGCAGCAGCCAGCTCGCCGCACAGCGTCAGCAGATCGTCGCCGAACTCCGCAGCGATCTCGGCCGCACCGCGGTCGACCTCGCCGAGAAGGTCATCGGTGAGTCCCTCGCCGACGACGTGAAGCGGGCAGGCACGATCGACCGTTTCCTCGGTGAACTGGACGCCGTCAGCGCTGACTCCGCAGCAGGGAAGTGAGCACCATGTACGCAGCAAGCCGTGAGGCGCTCACTCAGACGAGGAGCGCCCTGGAATCGGCGTTGGCCGGAGTCTCGGCCGGCGCGGCAACCGCGGCTGCGGCACAGACCGGCGCCGAGCTGTTCACGGCGGTCGAGGTTCTCGACGGCCAGCGCACGCTCCGCGCCGCGTTGGCCGACCCCTCGGCCCCCGCGGCCGTTCGGGAGGCGCTGGCCGAGCAGGTGTTCTCGGCCAAGGTTTCGGCTGAGACTCTTGCGACGCTGAAGGCTGCGGCAGGCCAGGACTGGTCGAGCTCCGCGGACCTGCGCAACTCGCTGGTGCTGCTGGGCCGGGAGTCGCTGCTGCGCGCAGCCGACGACCAGAACCAGCTCGACACCGTCGAGGACGAGCTGTTCCGGCTCGGCCGCATCGTGGCCGGCAACTCCGAGCTCGAGCAGGCCCTTTCGGACCGCGCCCGGCCGAGTTCCGCCAAGCGCGAGCTGCTGTCCAAGCTGCTGTACGGCAAGGTCACGGCGGTCACCGAAGCGTTGTCCAACCAGGCTGTCGGCCGGCTGAACACCGCTCCGGCGGATGCGTTCAACGAGCTGTCGGAACTGGCTGCGGCCCGGCGGGACAAGGCGGTCGCACATGTGCGCAGCGCCTCGGCACTGTCGGATGCCCAGGTGGAGCGGCTCTCCGCGACCCTGAGCCGGACCTACGGCAAGCCGGTCACGGTGCACGTGGAGGTCGACCCCGAGCTCCTCAGTGGCCTCGTGGTTCGCGTGGGTGACGAGGTCATCGACGGTAGCGCCGCGGGACGACTCGCGTCGCTGCGCAAGACCCTCAAGTAGCCCGGCGACAACGCCGCCCCGCAGCACCCAACCTCCAGATTCATTTCGAAGACCAGATACCGAGAGCAGGAAGAACATGGCGGAGCTGACGATCTCCTCCGACGAGATCCGTAGCGCGATTGAGAACTACACCGCGAGCTACTCCCCGGAGGCCTCCCGCGAGGAGGTCGGAGCGGTGTCCGACACCAGTGACGGCATTGCGCACGTCACCGGCCTGCCTTCGGCGATGGCCAACGAGCTGCTGGAGTTCCCCGGCGGCGTCCTCGGCGTGGCGTTGAACCTCGACGCCACCGAGATCGGTGCTGTCATCCTGGGTGACTACGAGCACATCGAAGAGGGCCAGCAGGTCAAGCGGACCGGCGACGTGCTGTCCGTGCCTGTCGGCGACGGCTTCCTCGGCCGCGTCGTGAACCCGCTGGGCCAGCCCATCGACGGCCTCGGCGACATCGAGAGCACCGAGAACCGTGCCCTCGAGCTGCAGGCCGCGACCGTGCTGGAGCGTCAGCCGGTCGAGGAGCCGCTGCAGACCGGCATCAAGGCCATCGACGCGATGACCCCGATCGGCCGTGGCCAGCGCCAGCTGGTGATCGGCGACCGCAAGACCGGCAAGACCGCGGTCTGCGTCGACGCCATCCTGAACCAGAAGGCGAACTGGGCGACCGGCGACCCGAAGCAGCAGGTTCGCTGCATCTACGTCGCGATCGGCCAGAAGGGCTCCACCATCGCCGGCGTCAAGCAGGCGCTCGAGGAGCAGGGCGCGATGGAGTACACCACCATCGTCGCCGCCCCGGCCTCCGATTCGGCCGGCTTCAAGTGGCTCGCCCCGTACACCGGCTCGGCCATCGGCCAGCACTGGATGTACCAGGGCAAGCACGTCCTCATCGTGTTCGACGACCTGACCAAGCAGGCCGAGGCGTACCGCGCCATCTCTCTGCTGCTGCGTCGCCCGCCGGGACGCGAGGCCTACCCCGGTGACGTCTTCTACCTGCACTCCCGTCTGCTGGAGCGCTCGGCGAAGCTGTCCGACGCCCTCGGTGGCGGCTCGCTCACCGCGCTGCCGATCATCGAGACGAAGGCCAACGACGTCTCCGCGTACATCCCGACCAACGTCATCTCCATCACCGACGGTCAGGTGTTCCTCGAGTCCGACCTGTTCAACAAGGGCATCCGCCCCGCGATCAACGTCGGTATCTCGGTTTCCCGAGTCGGTGGCGCCGCGCAGACCAAGGGCATGAAGAAGGTCTCCGGTTCGCTGCGTCTGGAGCTCGCCCAGTTCCGTGAGCTCGAGGCCTTCTCGGCCTTCGCCTCCGACCTGGACGACGCCTCGAAGGCCCAGCTCGAGCGTGGCCAGCGTCTGGTCGAGCTGCTCAAGCAGGACCAGTACAGCCCGATCGCAGTCGAGGACCAGATCATCTCGATCTACCTCGCCGGCGAAGGTGTCTTCGACTCCGTGCCCGTCGGCGACGTCCGTCGCTTCGAGTCCGAGCTGCTCGAGGACCTGCACCGCAACGCTGCCGGTGTCTACGAGTCGATCAAGGGCGGCAAGGCCCTCGACGCCGACTCGACCGCGGCCCTCATTGCGGCGACCGACAAGTTCAAGCAGGGCTTCCTCGCCTCCGACGGCAGCCGCGTCGTCAACGAGGCCGAGGCGACCGCGCTCGGTGCCGACGAGGTCAGCCAGGAGCAGGTTTCCGTCACTCGCAAGCACGTCAGCAAGTGAGCGTGACGGCCGTGACGGATTCTCGTGGGAAGGGAGTGTGACTGAGTAGATGGCAAGCCTGCGCGAACTGCGCTCACGTATCAAGTCAGTCAACTCGACCAAGAAGATCACCAAGGCGCAGGAGCTGATCGCCACCTCCCGCATCACCAAGGCGCAGATTCGGGTTGCGGCCTCCAAGCCGTACGCCGAGGAGATCACCAAGGTGCTCTCCGCGCTGGCGAGCGCCTCGGGGTCACTCGACCATCCGCTCCTCAACGAGCGCCCGAACCCGAAGCGTGCCGCCGTGCTCGTGGTCACCAGTGACCGCGGCATGTGTGGTGGCTACAACTCCAACGTCCTCAAGGAGGCCGAGGAGCTGTTCGCGCTGCTGCGCAGCGAGGGCAAGGAGCCGGTGCTGTACGTGCTCGGTGCGAAGGGCCTGACGTACTACACCTTCCGTGACCGGGACCTCAAGGGTTCGTGGACCGGGTTCTCCCAGGACCCCGGTTACGCGGACGCCGCGCGGGCGAGCCGGCACCTGGTGGAGCTGTTCATGGCCGGGTCCGGCAACGAGGTGCCCACGTACAACGGCGAGGGCACCATCGAGGGCGTCGACGAACTGCACATCGTCTACACGAAGTTCGTGTCGATGCTGACGCAGTCGCCGGAGGTCCGTCGGATGGCTCCGCTCGAGGTGGCCTACCAGGACGAGAACTTCGAGTTGGGCGACGACATGCTCTCCGACTCGAACGGTGCTGTGCCGACGGCCCAGTACGACTTCGAGCCGGAGGCCGGGACGCTGCTGTCGGCACTGCTGCCGAAGTACATCAACACCCGGATCTACTCCTCGCTGCTGGAAGCTGCGGCATCGGAGTCGGCTTCGCGCCGTACCGCCATGAAGGCGGCGACGGACAACGCAAACGAGCTGGTGAACACCCTGAGCCGTCAGGCCAACCAGGTGCGCCAGGCCCAGATCACCCAGGAAATCAGCGAGATCGTCGGTGGCGCGAATGCGCTCGCCTCGAGCGCAGGAAGTGACTAGCACATGACCGCAGCAGTAACCCAAACCAACGCGAACGGTGCGGCCGCCACGGCCGGCCGCGTCGTGCGGGTCATCGGTCCCGTTGTGGACGTTGAGTTCCCGCGTGGCGCCGTTCCCGCCCTGTTCAACGCACTGAACGCAGAGGTCACTCTGCCGACCGTCGCGAAGACCCTGACCCTCGAGGTCGCGCAGCACCTGGGCGACAACCTGGTGCGCACCATCTCGATGCAGCCGACCGACGGCCTGGTGCGCGGCACCGCGGTCGTCGACTCCGGCAAGCCGATCTCGGTTCCCGTCGGCGACGTCGTCAAGGGCCACGTCTTCAACGCCCTCGGTGACTGCCTCGACACCCCGGGCCTCGGTCGCGACGGCGAGCAGTGGGGCATCCACCGCAAGCCCCCCGCCTTCGATCAGCTCGAGGGCAAGACCGAGATCCTCGAGACCGGCATCAAGGTCATCGACCTGCTGACCCCGTACGTCAAGGGCGGCAAGATCGGTCTGTTCGGTGGCGCCGGCGTCGGCAAGACCGTTCTGATCCAGGAGATGATCACCCGTATCGCCCGTGAGTTCTCCGGAACCTCGGTGTTCGCGGGCGTCGGTGAGCGCACCCGTGAGGGCACCGACCTCCACCTCGAGATGGAAGAGATGGGCGTCCTCCAGGACACCGCCCTTGTCTTCGGTCAGATGGACGAGCCGCCGGGAACGCGTATGCGCGTCGCCCTGTCGGCGCTGACCATGGCGGAGTACTTCCGCGATGTGCAGAACCAGGACGTGCTGCTCTTCATCGACAACATCTTCCGCTTCACCCAGGCCGGTTCCGAGGTCTCGACCCTGCTCGGTCGTATGCCCTCCGCCGTGGGTTACCAGCCGACGCTGGCGGACGAGATGGGTGAGCTCCAGGAGCGCATCACCTCGACCCGTGGCCGCTCGATCACCTCGCTGCAGGCGATCTACGTCCCCGCCGACGACTACACCGACCCGGCGCCGGCGACCACGTTCGCGCACCTCGATGCGACCACCGAGCTCTCGCGTCCGATTTCGCAGATGGGTATCTACCCCGCTGTGGACCCGCTGACGTCGACCTCGCGCATCCTCGAGCCCGGCATCGTCGGCGCGGAGCACTTCCGCGTCGCCAACGAGGTCAAGCGGATCCTGCAGAAGTACAAGGAACTGCAGGACATCATCGCAATCCTCGGTATGGACGAGCTGCAGGAAGAGGACAAGATCCTCGTCGGCCGCGCACGCCGTATCCAGAAGTTCCTCGGTCAGAACTTCATCGTCGCCGAGAAGTTCACCGGTGAGGCCGGTTCGGTGGTGCCGCTGCGCGACACCATCGAGGCCTTCGACCGCGTCTGCAAGGGCGAGTTCGACCACCTGCCCGAGCAGGCGTTCAACAGCTGCGGTGGACTCGACGACGTCGAGGCCGCTGCCGCCAAGATCGCGGGGAAGTAGTCGACCATGGCTGAGATGACCGTTGAGCTCGTCGCCGTAGAGCGGCGGCTGTGGTCGGGCACGGCGACGCTCGTCAGCGCCCAGACCACCGAGGGCGAGATCGGCATCATGTACGGACATGAGCCGGTCCTCGGTCAGCTGGTCGATGCGGGTGTCGTGGCCATCACCACCACGGACGGCGAGCGTGTCGTCGCCGCGGTGCACGGTGGTTTCCTCTCCGTGACCGGCACGTCGGTGACCGTCCTTGCCGAGTCCGCGGACTTCGCAAGCGACATCGACGTCGACGCCGCCAAGGCAGTGCTCGCCGACACCACCGCAGAGGACGAGGCGATCGCGATCGCCAAGGGTCAGCTGCGCGCGGTCGAGCGGGCCTGACAGGTACACACGAGAAGCCGCGACGGGTAGGCCGACGAGTAGTGACAGCTGGAGTGATCGTTCTCTTCATTCTGGTTGTGCTGCTCGCGGCCCTCGTCGCGGCTTTCGTGTACCGGTTGTCGGTACTGCGCCGCGGCGGGACCGCGGCGATCATGCGGGCGACGCCGACCGGCGAGGGTCAGGGGTGGCGGCACGGAATCATTCGCTACGGCGAGGAATCCCTGGTGTTCTTCAAGCTCTCCAGCCTCCGCCCGGGCCCCGACTCCCGGATCTCGCGTCAGGGGATCGAGCTCGGCGAGCGTCGGTCTCCGCGCGACACCGAGTTCGACATCATGACGGACGACATCGTCGTCGTCGCCGTGCACGACGGCGACCAGAGCTACGAGTTCGCCCTCGACCGCGGCGCGCTGACCGCGTTCCTGTCCTGGGTGGAATCGCGACCGTCCGGTCGTTCGATGCGCGGCCGTCCGGCCTGACGCTGCACACAAGTGAACCCCGACCTCTTTGCGGTCGGGGTTCTTCTCGTTTCCGGCTTCAGTTGGCGGAGTAGGTGAGTAGGCGGGGCCGTTCAGTTCCCGGGAGCGCTCGCATCGCCGCCGGCACCGGGACGCCACAGCACGTCGCCGTCCGGGTTGGCCAGCCGGCCGAGGATGAACAGCAGGTCCGAGAGCCGGTTGAGGTACTTCGCGGGCAGGACGCCGGTGTCCGCCGGGCTCGCCTCCACCGCGGCCCACGCCGACCGCTCCGCGCGGCGCGTGACAGTGCGTGCCACGTGCAGCAGAGCGCCGAGCGGGGTGCCACCGGGCAGGATGAACGAGCCCAGCGGCGCGAGATTCTCGTTGAACTCGTCGCACCACCCCTCGAGACGGTCGACGTACGACGGCAGGACCCGCAACGGTGGATACTTCGGATCCGTGACGACGGGAGTCGAGAGGTCCGCGCCCGCGTCGAACAGGTCGTTCTGCACCTGGCGGAGCACCGCCGTGATCGCTTCGTCGGGCTGCCCCATCGCGAGCGCGACGCCGATGGCCGCGTTCGCCTCGTCGCAGTCCGCATACGCGATCAGCCGCGGGTCGTTCTTGGACACTCGCGAGAAGTCGCTCAATCCGGTCGTGCCGTCGTCGCCGGTACGGGTGTAGATGCGGGTCAAGTGGACTGCCATGGGTGTCACGCTACCGTCGCGTCGTCCGCGGCTAGGCTGTGCGACTGTGAGTGAACGCTTTCTTGTCACCGGCGGTAACCGGCTGACGGGTGAGGTCTCGGTCGGTGGCGCGAAGAACAGTGTCCTCAAGCTGATGGCGGCAGCGCTGTTGGCCGAGGGCACGAGCACCATCACGAACTGCCCGGACATCCTGGACGTGCCGCTGATGGCCGAGGTGCTGCGCGGGCTGGGCTGCGAGGTCGAACTCGTCGATGACGAGGTTCGGATCACGACCCCTGCCGAGCCCAAGTACCACGCAGACTTTCCCGCCGTGACCCAGTTCCGTGCCTCGGTGTGCGTCCTCGGACCACTGGTGGCCAGGTGCAAACGCGCGGTCGTCGCGCTGCCCGGCGGGGATGCGATCGGATCGCGGCCGCTCGACATGCACCAGTCGGGCCTCGAGTTGCTCGGAGCACGGAGCGAGATCCAGCACGGGTGCGTAGTAGCCGACGCCGACGATCTGCACGGTGCGAGCATCCGTCTCGCCTTCCCGTCAGTGGGGGCGACCGAGAACATCCTGATGGCGGCGGTGCTGGCCAAGGGGGAGACGGTGATCGACAACGCCGCTCGCGAACCCGACATCGTCGACCTGTGCAACATGCTGGTCCGGATGGGCGCCCAGATCGAGGGTGCGGGTTCGTCGACCCTGACGATCCGCGGCGTGAAGAGCCTGCGCCCGACCACGCACCGGGTGATCGGGGACCGGATCGTCGCGGCCACCTGGGGGATCGCGGCGGCGATGACGCGCGGGGACGTGACGGTGCGCGGTGTGAACCCGAAGCACCTGTCCCTGGTGCTGGACAAGCTCCGGGCGGCGGGATCGCAGATCACCACCGAGGCGGACGGCTTCCGAGTGGTGCAGGCGTCGCGTCCGGTCGCGGTCAACTTCGCGACCCTGCCGTTCCCCGGATTCCCGACCGACCTGCAGCCGATGGCGATCGGGCTGGCTGCCGTCGCGGACGGAACATCGATGATCACCGAGAACGTCTTCGAGGCGCGGTTCCGGTTCGTCGAGGAGATGATCCGCCTCGGTGCAGATGCGAGGACGGACGGACACCATGCGGTGGTGCGGGGGATCGCCCAGTTGTCGAGTGCGCCGGTGTGGTCGTCGGACATCCGGGCCGGCGCGGGTCTGGTGCTCGCGGGCCTGGTCGCGGACGGGACAACGGAGGTGCACGACGTGTTCCACATCGATCGGGGATATCCGCGCTTCGTGGAGAACCTGACCGAGCTCGGTGGCGACATCGTGCGTGTGCCGGCGGCCGGCTGAATCCGGTCTGATCGTCAAGGGCATCCCGCTCCTCGGAGCGGGGTGCCCTTTGCTCGTTTCCGGGCCCCAGAGCATGGGTGTCCGGCGTCACAATGAATGAAAATTGGAAATGGTGATGATTCGGAGGCGGCCTCATAGCGCTCTACCTGCAATTATGTTTGCGGCACCCGGCGCCGACCAGGCGATTTGCCTCCGCGTTCATCGCCGCGTAACTTTTGTCGAGTCAGAGCGACACGGACACCGACCCGGCCGAGAGGCGCGGGACACGAGGTTGGACGAAGGCGCCTGAATTTCCCAGCCAGTCACCCCGGGTTTGCGCCCGATGACTTGCTGGGGTAAGCTGGAACAGTTGCCCCGGAGAGGCCGAGCATGGCTCGGAATTGATGGTGTGTGCGTGTTCTTTGAGAACTCAACAGTGTGCCGATGAATGTCAGTGCCAAATGTTTTTGGTACTCCACCCCGCTTTTGTGGGGTGGGTATTGCTGACCGTCTCATT
>NZ_VIGH01000001.1:559917-859992 GCF_006704125.1 Rhodococcus spelaei | reverse complement strand
AGGTCTCCTGTCGGTGTAGTGGGTGTCTAAGCAGCTCCACTTCACGACAGGAGACCTTCGCTGTTCAACGACCAGCTACAGCGTGTCGTCGCAATCTCTCAACCAACCTGCCTGGGCAGTACACCTAGCTCAGCCGAGCAGACGGGTGTCGAGGAACGCGGAGTAGGGGTCGGGAGCGAGGGTGAGCTGTCACTCGACGTGCCCCGAGTTGCTGTCCTCCTCCTGCTGCGCCGCCCGGAGCCTGGCGACTTCCGCCTCGACCTCGACCAGCCTGCGATTCAGGGCCTGGATGCTGGCCATGCAGACGCCGTTGGCGTCGACCAGAGCGATGGTGCGGTCCGACGAACCGAGCCCGAAGGTCGCGGCGAAGTCCTGCGCCATCGGGCCCATGTGCCGAACCGAATCGTGGTCGAACCGGTAGGTCCACACGCTCACCGGCAGCGTCGCCAGGCGCTCGAGCACTTCGTTCGCGCCGACCGGAATCGGCCGCCCGCCCCGCACGCCCCGACGGTGGGTCGTGTGTGATCGCAGCCATTCGAACGGGTGCTGTGCAACCGAGGATGTCTTGGTGTTCCTTTCCTCCCGGTCGGTGTCGATCCGCCGGCCGGGAACGGTGGACCGATCCGCCATGACGGATCAGCGGGTGAGAGGACGGATGTGATGCTTGGCCGATGCGTCGCTGATCAGGATTCCGACGCCGGCCCCGAGCAATCCGAGACCGATCCCTGCTGCCGCGCCTGCCAGGCCAATTGCGAGTCCGAGCATGACTCCTCCATAGCTCGTCGAGTCGATTGCCGGGGGCGACCTCGACGTGGGGCAGCCCCACGTGGGTTTACCCCTTCCACGGTCGTCTTCGGCCAGTGGGAAAGCAACAGTCCGGGCGATCGAGTTCGTCTCGACGGGCGCCCGCTCGCACCGATGCGGTCGCCCCCAGGTTCGTCTGATACAGATACCGCATGAAACGCATCACGCTTGCCGCGGTGGCACTCGCCACCGTCTCCCTGTTCGCCGCCGGTTGCGGGTCCGATTCCGACACCACGTCCGCACCGACGAGCGCCGCAGCGACGTCCGAAGCCACCGATCTCGGGGCCGCGACCGACGCTGCGACCACAGGCGACACCTACACCGACACGTGCAACGGAGTCCTCAACTACGTCAAGACGCTGCAGGCGTCCGGGTTGACCGACGGCGCGAACTCGCCGCAGGCCATCGGCGAGGAGTTCGTCAACCTTGCGAAGACCGCACCGGACTGGGCGTCGAAGTCCGACAAGGACAAGGCCGACTTCGAGCGCGGCGTCACCGCCGGCGTCGCAGGCAAGTGCTGACCTGATCCGAGATCCCCCGGACGCCCCGCCCGACCACGTGTCCGGCGGGGCGTTCGTCGTGGAGCCCCCTGTCAGGATTGAACTGACGACCTTTCGCTTACAAGGCGAGTGCTCTACCACTGAGCTAAGGAGGCGTACAAAGCGCGCCCATCATATCCGCATGCCCCAGTGGTCGGAAAACCGAGGGATCGTCCTCCCCGCCGCGGTCAGGGCCGCGGCCCCTCGCCGTCACTCGCCCGGACTCCGGGATGGTTGGCTCTGATGTTCTCCGCCGCCAGCGCGACCGTCCGGTCGATCCGGCGCCGGCGGGTCTCGGACTTCTTCGCCGTCGCGATCCATTCGAGGATCAGCCGCTTCGACGACGGCGGGAACTTCTCGAAGTTCGTGCGTGCCAGATCGTTTCGGTCCAGCGGCTCGCGCAGATCGTCGGGCAGCGCCGAGTCGTCGGCCACGACCTGCCAGGTGCCCCTGGTCTTCGCCAGGTCGATCACGGCCTGACCACGCTCGGTCATCAGGCCCAGCTCGATCATGTTCGCGGCCCGGTCCCGATTGACCCGGCTCCAGCTGCTCCGCGGGCCGCGTGGGGTGAATCGGAGCCGGGAGCTGTCGGCGTCGTGCTTGCGGTGGAGGCCGTCGATCCAGCCGTAACACAGGGCGTGCTCGATCGCCTCGTGGTAGCGCACGCTCGCGGTGCCACTGTCCTTGTGGTGGATGATCAGCCAGATCTCCTTCTCGGACTGGCCGTTCCGCTCCAGCCAGTCGCGCCAGTCGGCGGTGGTGAGCGCGGCGACGGCGTTCGCCTCGACGGTGCTCATCTCACGCCTCCTTCGAGGCGAGGACGTCGAGGTAGTGCTGGTTGTACATCACGCCGAGGACGTTCCCGAACGGGTCGACGACGGAGGCGGTGACGAACCCGGGGCCACGCTCGACCGGCTTGTCGTGCACGGTGGCCCCGAGGGCCAGCAGCCGCTCGAAGGTGGCCTCCGCGTCGTCCACGTGCCAGTAGGTCACCTGACCGGCGGCCTGCTCCGACGCGGCGTGGGGGGCGAACCGGCTGTCGATGATGCCGAGCTCGTGCTGGTAGTCGCCGATGCGGAACTCGACGTACGCGGTCGCGCCCTCGACCTCGCGGACGAAGTACGGCGGGGTGCCGAGCACCTCGGTGTACCAGGCCTGGGCCGCCGCGACATCGTCGGCGAAGAAGCTGACGGTGGTGAGTCCTCGCAACATTGGTGGTTCCTTCCGTCGTTCGGTTGGTGTGAAACCCATCCTCCGCCTCAAAGTGCTCATCAAGTGAGCACTTTGTTTGAGAAACTGGAAACATGCGCGCAGACCGACTCGTAGCCACCCTCCTGCTCATGCAGGCCCGCGGCCGGGTGACCGCCGCCCAGCTCGCGGACGAACTCGAGGTGTCCGTCGCCACCGCCCGCCGCGACCTGGAGGCACTGTCCGCCGCGGGCATCCCGGTGTACCCACAGGCCGGACGCGGCGGCGGCTGGTCACTCGTCGGCGGCGCCCGCACGGACCTGTCCGGCCTGTCGGCGACGGAAGCACAGGCCCTGTTCCTGCTCGTCGGTCCGGCCGCCGCGGTGTCGGGCGAAGCCAAGGCCGCGTTGCGCAAACTCGTGCAGGCGCTGCCGCAGACGTTCCGGGCCGAGGCGGAGGCCGCCGCCAGCGCCACCATGATCGACCCGACCCGGTGGGGCGAGCGCGATCGACCTCGGCCGGAACGGGTGGACCTGTTGCAGGCGGCGGTGATCCGTCGACGGAAAGTGCGTCTGACCTATGTCAACGGCGCGAGGGAGCGCAGTGAACGCCTGGTCGACCCGTGGGGCCTGGTCGACAAGGACGACGTCTGGTACCTGATCGCCGGCACCGAACGCGGCCGGCGAACCTTTCGCGTCGACCGCATCGTCAGGGCGGAGCCGACCGACGAGCCAGCCGAGCGCCCAGACGATTTCATGCTCGCCGAGGCCTGGGAGGAGGTGGTCGGGAAGATGGAGGAGCGGCGCTCGACCACCTGGGCGACCGTACTCATCGAACCACGGTTCCTGCAGATCCTGCGCGACCACTTCGGCCGACACTGCCTCACCGACGGGGAGTCTGACGACGGCCGGGCCAGGGTCCGCCTCGCCGCGCCGACCGCGCTGGACATCGCACGCAACCTCGCCGGTTGGGGCGCGGATGTGGAGGTGGTCGAACCGCAGGCCGTGCGCGGCGAATTGGCGCGAATCGGTACCGAGCTCGCCGGTCGCTACGGCGACGGGCACTGACCGCCGACCCCGATCCTCTCTCCGCCTCACCCGGCGCCCTGAAACGGATTAGCGTGGCAGTCATGAGTACCTCCGAGATCGCCACGGTCCTCGCGTGGCACGACGCGCTGAACGACTCCGACATCGACACGCTGCTGGCGCTGTCCAGCGACGACGTCGAGATCGGCGACCACACCGGCGCCAGCCAGGGCCTGACCACGCTGCGCGAGTGGGCCACGACCTCCGGGTTGACCCTGAATCCCGGCCGGATGTTCGTCCACCACGGCGTCGTGGTGGTCGAGGAGCAGGCCACCGCCGAGGGCCAGACCACGACCGGCGCGGTGGCCTTCCGTGTCGTGGACGACCAGGTCACCTCCGTATTCCGGCACGAGTCGCTCGAATCTGCCTTCTCGGCAACCGATCTCAGCGAGAAGGACGCGGTCTCCTGACGTGTCGAGGTGGCGCGGCGCAGTCACCTCGCTGAACAAACTCATCGGCGAGCAGCGCGCGATGGTCGACGCTCCGACCGCCGCGCCGACACCGCTGCAGCCGATCGACCTCACCGACGACGCCCGGGTCGCCGAGGTGCTCGACATCGCGGTGCGGTCGGGTGAGGTGCTGCTGGCCTCGGGCACCTCGGCCATCGACACCACCAACCAGGTGTTGTTCGTCGCCGCGTCCTACGGGCTGGCCCGCTGCGACGTCGACGTCACCTACAACGCGATCCGCATCAGCGCGCACCGCGGCCCCACCATGCCACCGGCGACGAGCATGCGGGTGGTGCACTACCGGTCACTGGATTTCACCCGGCTCGCCGCCGTCGACCGGCTCACCCGGCGGCTGCGAACCGAGGCGCTCGGACCGGACGAGGCGCTCGGCGCGATCACCGCCATCACCCACGCCCCGCACCCGTACAACCGCTGGACCGCGACCTTCGCCTGGGCGGCGATGGCCGCGTCGGCATCGGTGTTGCTGGGCGGAAACTGGCTGGTGGCGATCATCAGCTTCCTCACCACCATGGTGATCGACCGCGTCAACCGCCGACTCAACCGGATCGGCCTGCCGTTCTTCTTCCAGCAGGTCACCGGCGGCCTGATCGCGGCCGCGCCGGCCGGCGTGCTCTACACCTTCCGGGACCAGCTCGGCATCGACGTCAAACCCTCGCTGGTCATCGCGGCGGGCGTCATCGTGCTGCTGTCCGGACTGTCGCTGGTCGGCTCGGTGCAGGATGCGATCACCGGCGCGCCGGTCACGGCCGTCGCGCGGTTCTTCGAGGTCCTCATGATGACGGGCGGGATCATCGCGGGCGTCGCGATCTCGCTGCGGATCGCGGCGGCTGTCGGGTCGACCCTGCCCGTGACAGTGCCGCCCGGCATCTCCCCCGCCCTCACCCAGATCCCGGTGCAGGTCGTCGCGGGCGCGTTCACGTCGTTGTTCTTCGCGGTCGCCTGCTACGCGGAGAAGCGTGCCCTGACCGCGGCCGGACTCGGCGGTGCGGCCGGAATCCTGGTGTACTACCTGGTCCTGAGCGCGCACATCGGGCCCGTGATCGGTTCGGCGGTCGCCGCGACGGTGGTCGGGTTCGTCGGCGGCCTGATGGCCCGACGGGCGCTGACCCCACCGCAGGTCGTCGCGGTCGCGGGCATCACGCCGCTACTGCCCGGTCTGGCCCTGTACCGCGGCCTGTACGCGCTGCTCAACGACCAACTGCTGGACGGGCTCGGCGCACTGCTGTCCGCCCTCGGCATCGGTGTGGCGCTCGCCGCGGGTGTCACGCTCGGCGAATGGACCGCGCGCACCCTCCGGCGGCCGCGGATGCTCCGGAAAACAGACGCGCTCCGGCGTCCGATTCTGCGTCACCGCAGAACGGACCCGGAGCGGGTCGTTCGAAAGGGCAGGTCCTAGCCGTTGCCGGCGGCCTTGTCCTTCTCCATCGCCTCACGCAGGCTCTTGGGCCGCATGTCGGTCCAGTTCTTCTCTACGTACTCAACGCACGCCTGGCGGCTGTCCTCGCCGAATACCACACGCCAACCCTGCGGCACCTCGGAGAAGGTCGGCCACAGCGAGTGCTGGTCCTCGTCATTGACGAGAACGTAGAAGCGACCGTCTTCGTCGTCAAAGGGATTGGTGCTCATCTGGCCTCGCTTGTCGCAAACTCGTTCTTCGAACTATCCACCGCTGTGGAAGCCTCGACAATATCAACAACATGCCAGCCGGATCGGTTAACCAGCACTGAAGTGAGAATCTCGCCGGCCCGGACCGCGACGTTGGACAGCAGCGAGGCGGTGAGCCCGTGCGTCTTCTCGGTGCCGCCCTGCAGGTAGATGCCGCCCCGAATGTCTGGAGCGGTCACCAAGCGGTAGTCGCGTTCGACCTCGGTCGCGACGCCGTCCGCCGGGGCGAGGTCGCCGATCAGGGTGCCGAGCGGTGTCGGAGTGAACCCGGTCGCCAGCACCACGGCGTCGCACATCAGGGTGTCGGTGAGCCCGTCCAGATTGCTGCGGACGCTGACCTCGATGCCGTCCGGCCCGTCGGCGACGGACTCGATCTCCGAGGCACGGCGCATGAAGAGACGGCGAGTTCCGCGCACCATCTCCTGGTACTCGGTCGTGTACAGCTCGTTGATCAGCTCGATGTCGACGACCGAGTAGTTGGTGCTGCGGTGCAACGACAGCAGGCGTTCGCGCTCCTCGCGGTCCGCGCCGTGCAGTTCGTCGACGGTGCCCGGGTCGAAGATCCGGTTCGCGTAGGGGCTGTCGTCGGCGGGGCTGTACCCGTAGCGCGCGAAGACGCTGTGCACCTCGGCCTGCGGGAAGTTGCGGTGCAGGTACTGGACGACCTCCGCCGCGCTCTGGCCGGCTCCGAGGACGACGAAGCGCTGGTGCCGCACCTCGGGCAGTTCCTCGATCCGGAAGAGGAACTGGTGATTGTGGAAGCACCGCGGCGACGGCGTCGCCCACTCCGGGATGCGCTCGCGCAGGCCTGCTCCGACCGCGATGTTGCGGGCCCGGGAGACCTGCCCGTCCGCCGTCGCGACCTCGAACTCGTCCACGACGCCGCCCGGCCCGCGCACGCCGGTCACGCCGGTGACCGGCGAGCCGTAACGGACGTCGGCCTCCACCCGGCCCGCGGCCCACTGCAGGTAGTCGTTGAACTCGTGGCGGGTCGGGAAGAAGGTCTGATGGTTGACGAAGTCCACCAACCGGCCCCGGTCGAACAGGTACGAGAAGAAGCTGAACGTGCTTGCCGGGTTCCGGAAGGTCACAAGATCCTTGGGGAACGCGATCTGCATGGTGGCGCCGTCGAGGAGCATGCCCGGATGCCAGACGAACCGCTCCTGGCGTTCGATGAACCGCGCGGAGATTCGGGCGTCGGGTGCGCAGGTGGCGTTGTGTTCCTCGATGGCGATGGCCAGTGCGAGGTTCGACGGGCCGAAGCCGACGCCGACGATGTCCAGCACCTCGTCCGTGCGTGTCGATTCCATGACAGTCATCCATCCTCGCCGGAGGGACCGGCGGCCGCGGTGCTCGTTACTGACAATGCTCGGGGTCCGACACTGGGCCCGCGCCGGATAGTAGCGCAGCCTATCCTAATTATGTTGATCGCCACGGTCACCGACCGACCTGCCCGAGTCGCCGACCCTCGTTCTCGCACACCGACACCAGCACCACGCACAGTCGCTCGGCCAACTCCTGCACCCGCTCCGACTCCAGCGCGTCGGCGCGGTAGCCCAGGAACGCATGCACCGGCCCCGGACCGACGGGCTCGTAGAAGCTCAGGGTCAGGTCGGAGACGGGTGCGCCGACCGGGACCGGGAGCAGACCCCCGAACACCCCGTCGACCGCGCCGAGCCGGGCCTGCTCGTGGTGCACGATCGTCACCTGCGGACGTAGCACCTCGCCGCCGAGATCGATTGCCACATCGTCGAATCCGATGTCCTGGTGCTCGAGCGCAGCGAGATTCGACTCACGTACCCGCGCCAGCAACTCGGCGAAGGTGGGGTCCCCGGAGGTGTCGGTGCGCAGCACGACAGTGTCGGCGAAGCAGCCGATCAGCCCCGACAACGCCTCCTCCGGCCTGCCCGCGACCAGGGCGCCGATCGGGAGATCCTCGCCCGCACCGGTTTCCGTCAAGACGGCCGCCAGCACGGATTGCAGCACCATGAACATCGAGGTCCCGGTCCGTCGGGCCAGGGCGTCGATGTCCTCGTGGAGTCGCTCGTCGATGGGCAACGCGACCACGTCGCCGCGCGGCGCACCGCCGGGCCGCTCCCCCGGCAGCACGATGCGCTCGGGCAGCCCCGCCAGCCGATCCCGCCAGTAGCCGAGTTCGGTTGCGTACCTGCTCGACTCGTCCGACGGATCACCGAGCACCTCCGCCGACCACGCCACGTAGTCGGCGTAGCCCACCGGCAGCACCGGTAGCTCGGGTTCGGCCCCCTCGACGCGGGCCGTGTACGCCGCGAGCAGCTCACCGAGCAGCGGCACGACCGACCACTCGTCGACGGCGAGGTAGTGCATCACCAGCAGCAGCGTCTGTTCGCCGTCTGCACCGTCGACCAGGTACACCCGCAGGGGCGCGTGCTCGTCCAGGTCCATCGGACGCTGTGCGAGCTGGTAGACCAACGCCCGCAGGTCCGCGTCGCCGGCGTCGAGGAACTCGACCTCCGGCGCGGGCACGGCGCGAGCGGTGACCTCAGGAGCGGAGCCTGCGGAGCGACCAGTTGCGCAGCCGTCCAGCTCGACGAATCCGGTACGCAGCGGTTCGTGCCGGGCCACCACGTCGGCCAGCGCCGCCGTCAGGGCCGCGACGTCGAGCCGCCGGCCCGGGTACAGCGACAGCGCGTGACTCGCGGCCGCGGAGTTTCGGTAGTGTCGCCACTGCCTGCGCTGCGACGGCGACAACGGCACGCCGCCTTCGCTTCTCGGTGTCGGCACCAGCAGCGGACGCTCCGCGGCGCCGGTCCGTTCGGTCAGCGCGGCGAGTTCGGCGACGGTCGGCGAGTCGAACACCTCGCGGATGCTCAGCTGCGCCCCGAGCCGGGCACGCACCCGTCCGACCAACTGCATCGAGGCCATCGAGTGACCGCCGAGCTCGAAGAAGTTGTCGTGCACGCCGACCGAGGGCAGGTGCAGGATCTCTGCGAACAGCTCCGCGAGCATGCGCTCGCGGTCCGTGCGCGGTGCGACGTCGCCGGTCAGTTCCGCCCAGTCCGGGGCGGGCAGCGCCTTGCGGTCCAGCTTCCCGTTCGGGGTCAACGGCAGCGGACCGTCGAGCGTGATCACCACACTCGGCACCATGTAGTCGGGCAGTGACGCGGCCACGTGCGCGCGCACCGAGGCGGGGTCCACGACGGCACCGGCGACGGGCACCACGTACCCGATCAGTCGGGCGATGCCGCCGTCCCGATCGGCGATCACGGTGGCCTGGTTGACCTCCGGGTGGTCGGCCAGCGCGGCGACGATCTCGCCTAGCTCGATCCGGAAGCCACGGATCTTCACCTGGTCGTCGACGCGACCGAGGAAGTCGACGTTCCCATCGGCTCGCCAGCGCGCCAGGTCGCCTGTGCGGTACATCCGCCCGGGACCGAACGGGTTGGCGACGAACCGGCCTGCAGTCAGCCCCGGCTTCCCGAGGTAGCCCCGGGCCAGGCCACGGCCGGCGATGTACAGCTCGCCCGCCACGCCGACCGGGACGGGCCGCAGCCGGGCGTCGAGCACGAACGCCTGCTCGTTGGGGTCGGGGATGCCGATCGGCACCGCCTGGTTCCAGCCGGGCTGCGCCTGCCACAGCGTGTTGTTCACCGTGGCCTCGGTGAGGCCGTAGGCGGCAAGCAGATTCAGCCGCTCGGCCCACCGCCCGATCAGGTCCGGCGGCACGGTTTCGGTTCCGACCAGCACCGTGCAGCCCTCGGGGACGTCGCAGCCCGGGGGCAGTGCGGCCATCAACGACGGCGGGATGATCGCGTGCGTCACCGCGTGCTCGTGCATGAAGTCGGTCAGTTCCGGTCCCGCCACGCGGGAGTGGTCCGGCACGATCACCAACCGCGACCCGGTGCACAGCGCCATCGACAACTCGAACACCGCGACGTCGAAACCGACCGAAGCGAACTGCATCACCACCGAGCCCTGCGTCAGCCGCATCCGGTCCTCGGCGGTGGCGACCAGGCTCGAGATGCCCTCGTGCGAGACCACAACGCCCTTCGGCCTGCCCGTGGAACCGGAGGTGTAGATGACGTAGGCGGCGTGGTCGATCCCCGCCGGGACCCGTCGGTCCGGCGCGACCGCCGCGTCCAGCTCGGTGACCGTGCCGGGCTCGTCGAGCAGCACCCGGGTCAGGCCCGGTACCGTCGCGATCCGCTCGGCTTCGGCGAGAGTGCTCAGCAGCACCGCCGCGGCGGAATCGGTGAGCATGTAGGAGATCCGGTCCGCGGGATGGTTCAGGTCGAGCGGGAGGTACGCCGCACCCAGCTTCAGCACCGCCAACACCGAGGCCACCATGTCCACCGACCGCGGAACGGCAAGGGCCACCACCGATTCGGCACCGACGCCCCGGCTCGCCAACGCCGCGGCAATCCGATCGGAGCGCTGGTCGAGCTGGGCGTAGGTCGCGCGAGCGCCCTCGTCCACCACGGCCACCGCATCGGGGGTGGCCCGTACCCAGCGCGCGAACGACTCGTCCAGGGTCTCCTCGGGCACCACCCGCTCGGTGTCGTTGAATGCCACCAGGACCCGATCCCGCTCACCCGGCAGGAAGACGTCGACGGCACTCACCGGGGACTCCGGGTCCCGCGCGACCGCGTCGAGCAGGGCGAGTTGCCTGCGGGCGACGGCGTCCGCCGTGGACCGGTCGAACAGGTCCGCACCGTACTCGAGCCGCAGCCCGATCCGGTCCTCGTGCAGGTACTCGGTGAAGTTGAACACCAGGTCGAACTTCGCGGTGCGCTCCTGCAGCGGCACCGCTTCGAGCGTCAGGTCACCCAGCTCGGTGAGATCGGCAGTGCGACTGTGGTACCCGACCATCACCTGGAACAGCGGGTTGCGAGCGAGCGAGCGCGCCGGGTTCAGTCGCTCCACCACCGACTCGAACGGCACGTCCGCGTTCGCGAACGCCGCGAGGTCCAGTTCCCGCACCCGGTCGAGCAGCTCGGCGAAGGTCGGGTTCCCGGACACGTCGGTGCGCAAGACCAGGATGTTGACGAAGAACCCGACCAGGTCGTCGAGCCCCTCCTCGGTGCGACCGGCGATCGGCGCGCCCAACGGCAGGTCGTCACCGGCTCCGAGCCGCGTGAGCAACGCGGCCGCCGCGGCGTGCAACACCATGAACATGCTCGCGCCCCGCTCGGCGGCGATCGTCCGAAGACCCGCGGTGGTAGACGGGTCGAGGTCGAACTCGACCGCCCCGCCCGCGAAGCTCGGCCGCGCCGGCCGGGCGCGGTCGGTGGGCAGCACCAGCTCCTCCGGCGCCCCGCTCAGCAGCGACTCCCAGTACGAGAGCTGCTTGCTCAGCACGGATTCCGGATCGGCGTGGTCGCCGAGCAGGTCACGCTGCCAGAGCGTGTAGTCCGCGTACTGGACCGCCAGCGGCTCCCACTGCGGGGCCTGCCCGCCCTTGCGCGAGGCGTACGCGACCATCAGGTCGCGCAGGAACGGCCGGTCCGACCATTCGTCGGTGGCGATGTGGTGCAGCACCAGCGCGAGCACCTGGTCACGCTCACCCAGCCGGATCACGGTGCCACGCACCGGGATCTCACGAGTCAGGTCGAACGGCCGCAGCACGGCGCCGCGGACCAGGTCCGCGATCTCGTCCTCGGTGCCGTCGACCACCGACAACTCGGGGGTTGCCGAGTCGAGGATCCGCTGCGCCGGAACGCCGTCGGTCTCGGTGAACACGGTGCGCAGGGACTCGTGCCTGCCGACCACGTCGGCGAGCGCGGTGGCGAACACGGCCGCGTCGAGCTCGCCCCGCATTCGCAGCACGATCGGGAAGTTGTAGGCAGCCGACTGCCCCTCGATCTGCTGGATCAGCCAGAGTCGTTGCTGGGCAGTGGACAGCGGCAGCACTTCAGGTCGCACCGCCGCCGCCAGCGCGGGCCGGATCGCACCGGCACCGCCCCGTACCCGCTCCGCGAGCTCCGCCACCGTGGGTGCCTCGAACAGGTCCCGCATCGACAGTTCGGTCGCCAGCGCCGACCGGGCCCGGCTGATCAGCCGGGTCGCCAGCAGCGAATGCCCACCCAGGTCGAAGAAGCTGTCCTCGACGCCGATGCCGGTCACGTCGAGCAATTCGCCGAACAGCGCACACAGCGCTTCCTCGACGTGGTCCGCGGGCCCGCGCGAGCCGCCGCCCACCGTGTCCGGGACCGGCGGCAACGCGCGGACGTCGAGCTTGCCGTTGACGGTCATCGGCAGCGACTCGGTCGTCACGAAGGCGCTCGGCACCATGTACTCCGGCAGGGATGCGCGCAGCGCCTGTGCGCGCTCCTTACCCCAGTTGGGGTGCACAGCGCTCACGGTCCCGGAAGGCACCACGTACGCGACCAGGCGCTTGACGCCGCCCGGGCCGGGAGCCGCGATCACCGCACACTGCCGCACACCGTCGAGACCGGCCAACACCGACTCGATCTCACCGAGCTCGATTCGGTGGCCACGGATCTTCACCTGGTCGTCGGTGCGGCCGAGGTAGTCGATGTGGCCGTCGGCCCCGCGACGCACGAGGTCACCCGTGCGGTACATACGACCACCGGGTTCGAACGGGTCCGCGACGAACCGCTCCGCGGTCAGACCGAAACGGTCCAGGTAGCCACGGGCCAGACCGATGCCCGCGATGTACAGCTCGCCCGGAACCCCGGCCGGCACCGGCCGCAGCCAGCCGTCGAGGATGTGCGCCCGGGTGTTCCAGATGGGTGTGCCGACAGTCGGGGTGGCCGAGTCGCCGGTACTCGCTCCCAGGGTGTTGATGGTGTACTCGGTCGGGCCGTACAGGTTGTAGCCGAACGTCCCGTCGGTGTCGCGCAAGCGGTTCCACACCGAATCGGGCACCGCCTCGCCGCCGAGCAGGACCAGCGGCGGACGGTGCTCCCCCGGTCCGTCGTCGAGCAGTCCCTCCTCGAACAGGTGCTGCGCATAGGTCGGCGTCACGTTGACGACGTCGACCCGGTGGGTGTTGCAGTACGCGACCAGTGCCTCCGCGTCGCGGCGCAGGTGCTCGTCGCAGATATGCACCTCGTGGCCCTCGACGAGCCAGAGCAGCTCCTCCCAGGACATGTCGAAGGCGAACGAGACGGTGTGCGCGATCCGCAGCCGGCGACCGCCGGTCATCGAAATGGTCGGGTCGAAGATCTCGGCGCGGTGGTTGAACTGCATGTTGGTCAGGCCGCGGTACCCGGTGACGACGCCCTTCGGCTTGCCGGTCGACCCCGAGGTGTAGATGACGTACGCCGGGTGGTCGAGCCGACCCGGCGTGCCGGGGGCGAAGCCGCCCAGCTCCTCGTCGGTCAACGGACCGGTGGCGTGACCCGCTGCGGTGTCGTCGAGAAGCACGGTGGCACCGTCGAATCCGTCGAATGTCTCGCGGACCTCACGGGTGGTCACCAGCACCACCGGCCTGGCGTCGTCGAGCATCCCGAGCAGCCGCTCGGCGGGATGGTCCAGCTCGAGCGGAAGGTACGCGGACCCGGTGCGCAGCACCGCGAACAGCGCCACCACCATCTCCACCGACCGCGGCAGTCCCAGCGCGACGATGCGTTCCGGACCGGCACCGTGGGCCAGCAGCAGTCGGGCCGCGGCGTTGATCCGGCCGTCGAGCTCCAGGTAGGTCACCTGCCGCTCGCCGAAGACCAACGCGACCTCGTCCGGGGTACGCCTGGCGGCCTCCGCGAACAGGTCGGCGATCGTCGCCTCGGGCAGCGCCCGCTCGGCCGACCCGACCGACAACGCGGCCCTCTCCGCCGGCAGGGACAGGTCGAGAGAGCCGACCGCTGTGCTGACGTCGTCGGCGAATCCCTCGAGCAGAGCGACGAATCGGGCGAGCATCGCCTCGACCGTCTCGGAGTCGAGGCGTTCGGGGCGGAACTCGAACTTGACCCGCATCCGCGTACCGGGGGTCACCACGACCGTCAGCGGGTAGTGAGTGTGGTCGACGCTGTCTCCGCCGCTGATGTCGTGCGCGTCGTTCAGCGCCGACACCTGGTTCTCGTCGACGAAGTTCTGCAGCACGTACAGCACGTCGAAGAGTTGCCGGTGCTCGGACTCGCGCTGGATCGTCGCCAATCCCAGGTAGTCGTGCGGCATCAGGCCGAGACGCTCGGACTGGCTGCGACGCAACAGTTCCGCGACCGTCTCGGACGGCCGGAGGGTGGCCCGGACCGGAACGGTGTTGAGGAACAGTCCCGCGACCGTGTCGAGGCCCTCGACCTCCGGCGGCCTGCCGGCCACGGTGGTACCGAACACCACGTCGGCCCGCCCGGTCTGGGTACCGAGCACCAGCGCCAGGGCCCCACTGAGCAGTGCGTTGAGGGTCACCCCGGTGTCGGCGGCACGGGCGCGCAGTCGCTCACCGAGGTCCACCGACAACACCGCGTCCCGACGGTCGGGCGCCACCGGCTCGCCGGGCACCGCGGTCCCGACCAGGGTGGGCTCGTCGAGTCCGGCGAGCGCCTCACGCCACCGGGCGCGGCCCTCGTCCGCGTCGCGGCCCGCGAGCCACCCCAGGTATTCCTCGAATCTGCCTGCAACGGCGGGGAAGCCACTGTCGTCGCCGCCAGACTCGTAGAGCGCGAGCAGCTGACTGACCACGATGCCGTTCGACCACCCGTCCCACAGCAGGAACTGGCGGTTGACCACGAGACGGTCGCGGTCGTCGTCGAGCCGGATCACCATCGCCCGCCACAGCGGCGGCGCCGCGAGGTCGAACGGGGTGATCCGGTCGGTGGCCATCAGCTCGGCGGCATGCGTCTCCCGCTCGGCCGGCTCGAGTTCACGGAGGTCGAACTCGACGATGGGAACGGCGAGGTCCGCGGTGACGAACTGCACCGGCGCGCCGAGTCCCTCGCTGACGAATCCGGCACGCAGCGTGGGGTTTCGACGCTGCAATGTGCGCAACGCCCGGTCCAGCCGGTCCACGTCGAGGTGGTGCTCGAAGTCCAGCGAGAACTGGGCGGTGTAGATGTCGGCGCCAACATCGAAGGTTGCCTGGAAGTACAGGCCCTCCTGCAGCGGCGAGAGCGGCCACACCGCCTCGACTCCGGCCGGGGACAGCACACCGATCCGGTCCAGTTCGGGTTGGGTGAGCGCCACCAGTGGCACGTCCGACGGAGTCAGCTCGCCGGGTCCGTCGTGGCGGGCCGCGGCCGAGACGAGTTCGCGCACAGCCTGTGCCCAGCCCCGGCTCAGGGCCTCGCCGTCGGCCTCTGTCAGACCCAAGTCGGATCGGCCGAACACCGCGGTCAACACGGGCCCGTCGGACGTGTCCTCGCAGAGCGCGTTGACGATCAGGCGATAGGGCCCACCCATGTCGGCGTCGGGATCCGTTGACAACGCGTCGGTCTCGGGTGCCGGAGTCCACGCGGCCGCGTCGCCGAGGTCGGCCGACGGCATCCTGCCGAGATAGTTGAACAGGATCTGCGACTGTTCGCGGACACCGAGCGGACCGGCGGTGCGCGCATTGGCGTAGCGCAGCATCCCGTAGCCGATCCCACCGTCCGGGGCGGCGCGCAGCCGCTCCTTGACGTCCTTGAGCTCAGACAGCGGGTCCTGCCCCGGACGGAGCCGGACCGGGCTGATGCTGGTGAACCAGCCGACCGTGCGGGACAGGTCGACGCCCGGGGTCAACTCCTCGCGGCCGTGCCGTTCCAGGTCGACGAGCAGGTCCGACTCGGCGCGACCGGTCTCGTGGTGCCAGCGGGTGACGGCGATCCGCAGCGCGGTGAGCAGCACGTCGGTGACGTCGGCATGCGCCATCGCGGGCACGGTGGTCAGGACGGCGAGGCTGTCGTCGACCGACAGCGAGACTCGGTGCTGGGCCCCGCTTCCGACGGTCGCCGGGCCGGTCGCCTCCGGTACCAGTGCGGCGCCCGGCCGCGTGGTCTCCGTCCAGTGGTCGAGCTCGGCGATCCGCCTCCGCCGCGCCGCGTCCTCGGCGACGATCGCCGAGTAGCCGCGCAGCGACGTCTGCACCGGGTCGAGTGCGGGTACCTGTTCGGAGGACACCGCCACGTAGGCCATCGCGAGGTCCTCGAGCAGGATTCGCCAGGACACGCCGTCGACGACGAGGTGGTGCGCGACGACCAGCAACCGGCCCGCCGCGTCGGGTCCCAGGTCGAACCACACGGCCTGCACCATCACGCCCGCCGCGGGGGAAAGTCGGGCGGTCGCGGCCTCGGACTGCTCGGTGACGATGCGCCGCAGCGCCTCCGGGTCCGGGGCGGTGACGACGGTCAGCACCGCGTCCGCGGAAACCGTGCCGGCGGCCGTGGTCTCGGTGGTCCACACACCCGGTGCGTGCCGGGTCAGTCGGGACCGCAGGCCGTCGTGATGGTCGAGCACGGCCTGCAGCGCCGCCGTCACGGCACCCACGTCGGCCCCGGTCGGGGTGTGCAGCAGCATGGCCTGGTTGAACCTGTCGGTGCCGCCGGACCACTCGGAGAGACGGTGCACCACGGGCAGCGGCACGACCTCGCCGACACCGTCGACCACGGGTGCGGCGTGATTCGCGGATTCGACCCCGTCCGAGTCGGTTTCACCGACGAGGCGAGCAATCGCCGCCGGTGTACGCAGCTCGAAGATCTGTCGCGGGGTCAGCGTGATGCCGTCCCGGCGCGCCAGGTTCACCAGCCGGATCGCCAGGATGCTGTCGCCACCGAGGGTGAAGAAGTCGTCGTCGATGCCGACCCGATCGAGTCCGAGGACCTCCGCGAACTGCGTCGCCAGCCGACCCTCGGCGCCCGTGCCCGCCGCCCGGTCCGACACCGCGGCCGCGAAGTCGGGTGCGGGCAGTGCCTTGCGGTCCAGCTTTCCGCTCGGGGTCAGCGGGAGGGCGTCGAGTTCGACGAACGCGCTCGGAACCATGTGCGCCGGCAGCGAGGCACGCAGTGCCTGTGAGTACTTCTGGTCCGCATGAGGCCCAGAAGTACTCACAGGCCCGGAGGGCACCAAGTAGGCGACGAGCTGCTGGCGGCCGGGGAGGTCCTCACGCACCACGACGGCGGCGCGCGCGACGGTCGGGTCGGCGAGCAGCGCGGTCTCGACCTCCCCGAGCTCGATCCGGAACCCGTGCAGCTTCACCTGGTCGTCGGCGCGGCCGACGTACTCCAGTTCGCTGTCCACGCAGCGGACCAGGTCGCCGGTGCGGTACATCCGTTCCCCCGCGACGAACGGGTCGGCGACGAAACGGTCCGCCGTCAGCGCGGCGCGGCCGAGGTAGCCGCGGGCCAACTGCGGCCCCGACAGGTACAGCTCGCCCTCCGACCCCGGCGGCACCAGGTTCAGGTACTGGTCGAGCACGTAGAGCCGGGTGGCCGCGACCGGCGACCCGATCGGCACGGTCGTCGCCTCCGGCAGCAACGCCTGGGCACCGAAGAAGTAGCTGACCTCGACTGCGGCCTCGGTCGGCCCGTACAGGTTGTCCAGCCGCACCCCGGGGAGCACCTCGGCGAACCGGCGGGCGGAGGTCACCGGAAGCGCCTCACCCGAGCAGGCGACCAGTTCGAGCGAACCGCACTGCGCGGCCGCAGGTTCGGCGAGGAACAGTTCGAGCATCGACGGCACGAAGTGCGCCCGGCTGATGCCGCGATCGGCGATCAACCGCGCGAGGTAGGCCGGATCGCGATGCCCACCCGGCTCGGCCAGCACCACCGTGGCGCCCGCGATCAGCGGACCGAAGAACTCCGGAACCGAGACGTCGAAGCTCGACGGCGTCTTCTGCAGCACCCGGTCGCCCTCCACGAGCGGGTTCTCCGACTGCATCCACAGCAGCCGGTTGACCACGCCGCGGTGCGGTACCAGCACGCCCTTCGGCCTGCCGGTGGAGCCGGAGGTGTAGATGAGATACACGGAGTTGGCCGCCACCGCGGCGACGCACGCCGACTGTGACCCCGAATCAGCCTGCGGCTCGGACAGATCCACCGTCAACTGCGGAACGGCGGTGTCGATGAGCGTCCCGTCCGTGAGCACACACACGGGTGCGGCGTCGGCGAGCATGTACGACAACCGCTCGGCCGGGTAGTCCAGGTCCAGCGGCAGGTAGGCCCCGCCCGCCTTGCCGACCGCCAGCAGCGCGACCATCAGCTCGAGCGACCGCCCGAGCGCGATGGCGACCACCGACTCGGGTCCGACGCCCCGCTCGACGAGGCTGCGCGCCAACCGGTTCGCCCGCGCGTGCATCTGCCGATAGGTCAGCGACCGGTCACCGAATTCCACCGCGACGGCGTCCGGCGTACGGACCGCCTGCTCGTCGAGCAGGTCGGTGAGCGTGCGCGATTCGACCGGACCCGCGGACGCCGCCCAGCCGGCCTCCAACTGCTCGCGCTCCAGGTCGGAGACCAGTGCCAGGCCGGAGATCGGCTTGTCGCCGCCCGCCAACAGCTCGCCGAGGAAGGCGGCCATGCCGGTCGCGAGGGAGGTCGCGGTCGCCGAATCGACCACGGACGTCTGGCACTTCACCTCGAGGCGCAGCTCGTCGCCCGGCGCGACGATCAGCGTGACGGGGTACGGGGGGTTCTCCTCGAAGGTGATTCCGGTGATCTCGAGCCGGCCGCTGGGATCCGCGACCGCACCCTCACCGATCGGATAGTTCTCGAACACGACGAGGGTGTCGAACAGTTCCTGCAGCCCGGTCAGGCGGCGCAACTCGCTCAGCCCGAGGTACTGGTGGTCCAGCAGCATCGACTGCTCGTCCTGCCAGCGCGCCAGCGCGGAGACCGCCGACTCCTCCGGCCGGAACCGCAGCCGCGCCGGGACCGTGTTGATGAACAGCCCGACCATCGACTCGATGCCCCGCAGGTCGCCGCCGCGACCGGACACGGTCGAACCGAAGAGCACGTCGCTGCGGCGGGTGAGGCGCCCCAGCAGCAGACCCCAGGTGCCGTGCACGATCGTGCTCAGAGTCAGGCCGTGCGATCGGCCGAACGCGGCCAGGGCCGCGGTCCGGTCGGCAGAGAGTGTGACGGTCACGTCGGCGACGGCGGCGGGGCCGACGGGCTCGCCGCTGCTCACCCCGGTCGGCTCGGCAACGTCGGCGAGTGCCGCCCGCCACACCTCGAGCGAGGCCTCGCGGTCGCGGGAACCCAACCAGCCCAGGTAGTTCCGGTACGGCTCCGGCGCCGGCAGCACGGGCGCGACCGCGGCGGGGGCGTACAACGCCATCAGCTCGCGCAGCATCACCGGCACCGACCATCCGTCGGCGACGATGTGGTGGATCGACTGGAGCAGCCGGTGCTCAGGAGGCACATCCCCCGTCGCTCCGCTCAGCGTGACCAGGACGTACCGCACCAGTGGCGCACGCTCCAGGTCGAATCCGCGGGCTCGCTCCTCGTCGAGGATTCGTCGGATACGGCCCTGAGCCTCGTCCGGGTCGAGTCCGCTCAGGTCGACGTGCCCCATCGGCACGGGCACCGAGTGGGCGACGGCCTGCACCACCCGACCGTCGGAGAGCGCGTGCAGTCCGGTGCGCAGCGCCGCGTGTCGATCGACCAGCGTCTGCAGCGCGCTCGCCAGCGCGGCCGGCTCGACCGGCCCGGTCAGCTCGATGATCTGCTGCACCACATACGGATCGGGCCGCTGGTCCTCGAACGCGCTGTGGAAGTAGATGCCCTCCTGCAGCGGCGTCATCGCGAGCACGTCCTCGAGGCCCGGCACCGCGACCTCGAGTTGGTCCACGTCGGCCTGTGACAGTCGCGCGGACGGGAAGTCGGACGGGGTGGCCCCGCCGAGGTGGGCGGTGGCGGCGAGTGCGGTCAGCGCCGCCGTCCACTCCCGCGAGAGCGCCTCGACGCGGTCGAGGTGCAGGACCCCGGGCGCCCAGCTGATGGTGGTGCGCAGTGTCGGTCCGTCCGGACCCTCCTCGGCGACGGCGTCGATCTCGATCGCATGCCGCATCGGGGCGTCGGGGTCCGCGGCACCGGCCATCGCCTCGGGCAGCCAGTCGGCGCCGCCCGCCGTGACGCGGCCCAGGTAGTTGAACAGGACCTGCGGATCGGCAGCCAGGGTCAGGTCTGCCCCGGAGTCGGTGAGGTATCGCAGGGCGCCGTAGCCGATCCCGTTGCCCGGCACGCCGCGCAGCTGTTCCTTGACGGCCTTGAGCGCGGCCGCGAGGGCTGCGGGATCCCGGTGGTCGGGGCGCCCGGCCTCGAGACGGACGGGGTAGAGGCTGGTGAACCAGCCGACGGTCCGACCGAGGTCCACCGGCCGTCCGGCCGAGTCTTCCTCGCGGCCGTGCCCCTCGAGATCGACGACCACCGCATCGAGGCCGTCCCACGCCGCCAGTGCGGCTGCGAGCGCGGTCAGCAGTACGTCGTTGACGTGGCCACCGAAGGCGGCGGGCACCGACGACAGCAGTGGCCCGGTCAGCTTCGGCGGGAGATCTACTGTCATCGACTCCGCCGCGCCGCACACGTCGAGCGCGGGATCGAGTGCGCGCGTGCCCAACTGCGCGACGTCTGGAAGCGCGACCGACCTCCAGTGGTCGAGCTCGTGGTCGAAGGCGCCCGCCCGGGCGCGCTCGACGAGCAGCTGCGACCACCGTCGCAGCGAGGTGCCCGTGGGTGCCAGGTCGACAGGAGTCCCTGCCATCGCGGCCGATCCCGCCCGCGCCAGGTCCTCGAGCAGGACCCGCCAGGACACCCCGTCGACGACGAGGTGGTTGACCACCAGCAGCAGCCGACCGGACCCGCGGTCACCGCCGTCGAACCAGACCGCCTGGAGCATCACACCGGCGTCCGGATCGAGCCGCGCTGCGGCGGACGATGTTTCGCGTGAAACCACCTCGTCGATCTCGCCGGCACCCGGAAGCGCGGTGGTACGCAACAGTTCCCCGGCGTCGGGCACGCCGGACTCGGTCACCTCGAGCAACCAGCGCTCACGTCGGTCCAACCGGGCGCGCAGCGCCGGGTGCCGATCGAGCAGGGCCGCCAACGCATCCCGGACCGCCGACTCGGTGAGCCCTGCCGGGGTGCGCACCAGCACCGACTGGTGGAACCGGGCGACCGCCTCGCCGGTCTCCTCGGCACGCGCGACGATCGGCGTCGCCGGGATCTCACCGAGCGGCTCGTCCGCGGCGTCCGGCAGGGCCGCCAGTTCGTCAGAGCCCCGGCTCTCCAGCTCGCGGGCGAGTGCGGCCACCGTGCGCAACGTGAACATGTCACGGGCACTGAGGCGCAGGCCGGCGGCCCGCGCGTGGTTGACCACCTGGATGGCCACGATGCTGTCGCCGCCGAGGGCGAAGAAGTCGTCGGTGACGCCGACCTCGCCGCAGCCGAGCACACCCGCCACGACGGTCGCCAGCGTGCGCTCCAGTTCGGTACGCGGCGCCAGCCCCGTGAGCCCGGCGCGCAGATCGGGTTCCGGCAGCGCGCGCCGGTCCAGCTTGCCGTTCGCGGTGAGTGGGAACTCGTCGAGAACCACCACCGCGGTCGGCACCATGTAGTCGGGCAGCTTGGTCGCGACCCAGTCGCGGACCGCTCCCCCGTCCAGTTCCTCGCCGTCGGACCGCACGTACGCGGCGAGGTACTTGGCGGCACCGTTCTCACGCACCAGCACCGCGCACTGCCGGACACCGGGATGCGTGGAGACCGCGGCCTCGACGTCCTCGAGCTCGAGCCGCATGCCCCGAATTTTCACCTGGTTGTCGGCACGGCCGACGAAGTCGAGGGTGCCGTCCTCCGACCAGCGTGCCAGGTCCCCGGTGCGGTAGAGGCGGGAACCATTGCTGCAGAACGGATTCGCAACGAAGCGGGAGGCGGTCAGCGCCGACGCGCCCACGTAGCCGCGGCCGAGCAGGTAGCCGCCGGCGTACAGTTCCCCGGCGATCCCGGGCGGCACCGGCCGCAGCAGCGAATCGAGTACGTACAGCTGGGTGTTCGGGTTCGGCCGGCCGATGGAGGTGGCGATCCGCTCCGCGTGCTCGCGGTAGATGACATGGGAGACACCGATGGTCGCCTCGGCGGGCCCGTAGCCGTGGTAGAGCGTGGTGCCGAGCCGGCTCCGGAACCTGTCGAACAGTTCCGGGGTGAGCACCTCGCCGCCGCACCAGACGTGCCGCAGCCCGGCCAGCGCGGCGGTGTCCTCGGCCAGGTCGAGCAGGACCGCGAGCATCGACGAGACCAGGTACACGAAGGTGACACGCTCGCGTTCGATCAGCTCGAGCAGGTAGTGCGGGTCGCGTTCACCACCGGCGTCCGCGACCACCAGTCGTCCGCCCGAAACCAGTGGCAGCAGAATCTCGTTCACGGAGATGTCGAACGACAGCGGCGCCTTGAACAGCGACGCGTCGTCCGCCCCGAAGCGCAGGACCTCCTCCACCTGCCAGAGCAGTCGCGCGCAGATCGCCTCGTGCCGGATCATCGCGCCCTTGGGCCTGCCGGTCGAACCGGAGGTGAAGATGACGTAGGCGAGTGACCTCCCGTCCAGCCGCGGGTCGACCGGGTCGCCGGACAGTGCGCCGTGCGCCCAGTCGCGGAGGTCGACGGACACCGCCGACTCCGGCCCGACCGGGACACCGCCCGGGCCGGTGAGCACCAGCCGGGCACCGGCGTCGGCGAGCACCTGCTCGCGGCGGTCGGTCGGCCAGGCCGGGTCCAGCGGCACGAAGGCCCCGCCCGCGGACATGATCGCCAACAGACCGACGACCATCTCCGCCGAGCGCGGCAACCCCACCGCGACAACCTCTTCCGGCTGCAGCCCGCATGCCGACAGGTGCCGGGCGAGCTGGTTGACCCGCAGGCCCAGTTCCCGGTACGTCAGCCGCGTGTCGCCGGCGACCAGCGCCTCCGCGTCCGGGGTGGCGGCGACCTGGGCGGCGAACAGTTCCGGCACGGTCCGTGAGGGCTGCGGGCCTGCGGTGTCGTTCCAGTCCACCAGCACCCGACGACGCTGCTCGGTGGACATCACGTCGAAACGCGAGAACGGCGCGTCCGGCTCGGCGGCGAGCTGTCCGAGGAACTCGGTGAGCTGCACTCGGTGCCGTTCGAGGTCGTCCTCGAGCCCCGCACCCACCCGCAGGTCGATCCGGATCGACTCGCCCTCCTGACCGCGCTGGACGGTGAAGTCGAGCTCGCCGATCGCGCCGGTGACCATGTCGCGAGCGAACGCAGGGCTGCCACCGAAGGTCATCGAGTGGTCGAACAGCACGATGTTGACGCCCGGGCCGAACACCCGCCTGGTCGGGTCCAACGCGCGCATCTCCCTGGCGAGATCCTCGCCCCGGTAGCGGCCGCGGCGGAGCAGGCCGATCAGTCCGCGGTCGATGTCCGCCGTCAGCGCGGCCAGCGTGCTGTCGCCGTCGACCTGCAGCCGCATCGGCAGGATCGTCGAGGCCATCGACGGCAGGTGCCGCAGCGCCCTGCCGGTGCGGCCGGTCAGCGGAACCGACAGCATGAGGTCGGACTGACCACTGACTCGGTGCAGGTAGCCGGCGATCATCGCGAACGGGATGCGGGTGCGCCGGATGCCCACGGCGTCGGCGAACCGGTACAGCCCGGCGACGGTCTCGGCGTCGAGTTCGACGCTCGCCTTGATCGGCGGCGCGACCGGATCCGGGGACGGCGACACCAGCACCGGAGGTTCGGGGGCGTCGGCCAGCCATTCCAACCAGTGGGCGCGATCGGCCTCGTAACGGCTCGAGGAGCGGTACGCGACGTCCGCGTCGATGGCGGTCTGCAGCGACCAGTCCCGCTCGTCGAACAGCAGGTCCGGATGTTCCTGCCTGCCGACGACCTCCTCGACCAGCAGCACGATCCCGTACCCGTCGATGACGCTGTGGTGGTATCGCTGGTGCCACCAGGTCAGTTCGTCGTCGATCCGCAGGATTGCCTGCGTGAACAGCGGCTCGTCGCTGTCGAGCTCGGCGACGGTCTGCATGTCCCGCTCGATCCAGGCCCGGGCCTCGGCCGCGGGATCGGGCCGGTCCCGCAGGTCGAGGACGTGCAGCGTCCATGCCTCGGGATCGAGCCGTTGCTGCCGGAGCACCTCGTCGGGCCCGACCGCGAACCGCACGTGCAACGCCTCGGCGCGGCGGATGGTCAAGTAGACGGACTCGACAGACCGGGCGATGTCGAGCGGGCCGTTCACCTCGACGGTCAGCGCGATGTTGTACGCGGGACTGTGCGGCGCCAACTGCTGGCCGACCCACACCTCGGACTGCGCGGCCGTGACGGGCAGCCAGCCGGCGAGGTCGCGCGAGGGTGCGGTCGAGTCGTGGAGGGATGCCATGCACGTCCGATCATCGTGCGCGGGGTGAGCCGCGCGCCGTCAGATTTCGGACCTTAGGATAGGCTATCCCCCGTTAGGGTAGGCAAACTAGCCCGCTGGTTCACTCCCCCTTGAGGAACGCCAGCACCGCCGAGTTCACCGCATCCGGGCGCTCGAGGTACCCGTAGTGACCGCAGTCGGGCAACTCGACGTACTGGGCACCCGGAATCGCCTTGGCCACCTCGGCCGCGAGATGCGCGGGCACCAGCCGGTCGTCGGCGAAGCCGACCGCCAGACACGGCACGGTGATCCTGCCGTACGCCGAGAGCCGGTCCCCGAAGTCGTCCAGGTTCTGCTGCGCCCGGATACCGGGCGAGGTCTCGGACTTCGAGAACGCGAAGATGTCGAGCCAGTCCTGCGCGGCCATCTGGTCGACCATCGAGGTGGGCGACAGGTTCAGCACCGCCGTGATCGCCGCGCGGTAGCTGCTCGGCAACGTGATGCCCTTGCGGTCGAGTTCACGCTCGCCCTCCGAGAGCGCCTTCTGCAATGCGTCACGCCTGCCGTGCGCCGCGAGGAATACCGCCTTGCGGACGAGTTCCGGTCGGGTCAGTGCCAATTCCTGCGCGATCCGGGCACCGAGCGAGGTGCCGACCACGTAGGCCGGACCGCCGCCGAGGTGCTCGATGAGCGCCGCGGTGTCTGCGACCATGTCTTCGATCACGATGCCGCCCGCGCACTCGTCGGTGGGGGCGATGCCGCGATTGTCGAAGGTGCAGACCCGGTAGCCGGCGTCGAGCAGTGCGGGCACCTGGTGCAGGTCCCAGACCCGCCCGGGGCTACCCGTCCCCATGATCAGCACAACCAGGTCACCTGAGCCCTTGACCTGGTAATTCAGCTGAATCCCATTGATCGTGGCGAGCGGCATCGACGAACCTTTCTGGCGAGGAACCGGGTACGGCCCACTACCCGAAAGATATGGTTAGCCTAAGCTAGCCCGCGTCGATCCCATCGACGGCACACAGACGCGCTCGTCCCAGGAGGAAACCCTTGAGAGTCGCCACGCTCGGATACCAGACCTGGGGTCACCGTACCCTGCAGTCCCTTCTCGGCTCCAAGCACGAGGTGGTGCTCGCCGTGACGCATCCCAAGAGCGACCACGCCTACGAGCGGATGTGGGCCGACTCGGTTGCCGATCTCGCCGCCGAACACGCCGTCCCCGTGCACATCGCGAACAAGCCCGACGAGGCGTTCAAAGCCGCGCTCGCCGAGGCCGATCCGGACATCATCGTGGCCAACAACTGGCGGACCTGGCTGCCCAAGGACGTCTTCGACCGTCCGCGCTACGGCACCCTCAACATCCACGACTCGCTGCTGCCGAAGTACACCGGCTTCTCGCCGCTGATCTGGGCGCTGATCAACGGCGAGACCGAAGTCGGCCTCACCGCGCACCTGATGGACGAAGAGCTCGACGCGGGCGCGATCGTGCTGCAGCGGTCGACGCCGGTGGGCCCGAAGGACACCGTCACCGACCTGTTCCACCGCACCGTCGACATGATCGGCCCGATCGCCGTCGACGCCCTCGACCTCATCGAGTCCGGGCGCACCGACTGGACCCCACAGGACCGCTCGCAGGCCACCTTCTTCCACAAGCGCGCCCCCGAGGACAGCCGCATCGACTGGACCTGGCCGGCCGAGGTCATCGAGCGTCTGGTGCGTGCCCAGTCCGACCCGTACCCCAACGCGTTCACCACCTTCAAGGGGCAGCGCCTCCGCGTCCTCGAGTCGTCGGTGTCGCAGGGTTGCTACGGCGGCACCCCCGGCCGGGTGTTCATCCACGAGGGTGACGGCATGGTCATCGTCGCGGGGCCCGACGCCTGGAGCGGTCGCAACCGGGGCCTCTCCATCGAGCGGATCCGACTCGACGACGGCACGGAGATGACCGGCAAGGAGTTCTTCCCGCACGGCGGCGGCTACCTCGGCACCTGATGCCGTCACGGGCCTTTCTGGTCGCGCGTCCAGAAAGGCCCCACGGTCGACCGGGCGGCCTGTAATCTCGCACGAGTTTGCGTCGGGCGCGTGCCTCCCGACCCGGGATTCGAGGAGAACGACGATGTCAGCACGCAGGTACTCCCGGCCGACGGGGCTCGTCCTCGCGGGCGTGATCGCGCTGGCTCCGGCCGTTGCGACCCCCGCACTGGCCTCCGCGGGTTCGAGCGACCTGAATTCCGGTTCGAGCCAGTTCGGTTCGTCCGGACAGGCGGCGCCGCTGCCCGAGTTGCCCGCACCCTCCCCGAACGCGGTCCGACTCGACGCCGCGAGGAACTTCCGCGACATCGGCGGCTACAGCACCGCCGACGGCAAGAAGGTCCGCACCGGAGTCGTCTACCGCTCCAACAAGATCAACTCCCTCACCGACTTGGATCTGGCGAAGCTGACCGCCGCGAACGTCACCCTCGACGTGGACCTGCGCAACGCCTCCGAGCGCCAGGAGGCGCCGGACCGGATTCCGTCCGGCGTGCGCTACCAGGTGGCCGACGTGGTGGGCATCGACAGCGGAGTCTGGTTCCACGAGTTCGTGCCGCTCACCCTCGGCCGGGCGATGATCGACGCCGCGGTCAGCGGATCCTCGAACATCGGGCAGTCGATCGGCTACCCGTTCATGGTCAGCTACCACGGCTCGGATGTCGCCTTCGGTGACCTGCTGAAGGCGATCGCGCACAACGACAGTGGCGCGACGATGTACCACTGCAGCTCCGGCAAGGACCGGACCGGCTGGAGCACCGCCGTGCTGCTGACCCTGCTCGGCGTCCCCCGCGACATGGTCAACGCCGACTTCATGGCCTCGAACACCTACCTCGGCCGTCCCGCCGCCGTCGAATTGTCGTGGCTCAATGCGGCATTCGACGAGATGAACCGGATCTACGGCAGCTTCGACAAGTACGTACGCGACGGCCTCGGACTCGACCAGACCACCGTCGACACGCTGCGGGCCAAGCTGCTGGTGTAGCCAGCCATGTTCGAGCTGATGTTCCACCACGACCTTCTCGACGGCGCCGGAGCAAACCTGCGCGCGACCACCGTGCCACTGTTCGAGTCGCTCGTAGCTCTGGTTGAGCAAGCCAGCGATCGGAGCGACGACTCTCGGATGCAGGCGCCGGCGATCCAGACCGGGCGCCACGGAATCGCGGTCCTTTCCTCGAACCGTGCGCTCGAGCTCGTCGGGAGCCGACGCGACATCCCCGTCCTCGTGGAGCGAGCAGTCTCGGCTCACCTGTAGCGCCTGCCTACCAAGGAGATTCGCTCAACATCCCTCGCGGCTGTGAAGGGCCAGGATTCCTACACGGGACAGCATCACACTGCCCCCGTTCGGCGGGTTCCTGCTTCAACGCCGATCGCCCCGGCAAGCCGAAGTCTGCCATTTGCTCAACAGGCGTTTTACGACTCGGCCAGCTATGCCTCGTCGGGGGCGGAGCCGGAAACAACACTGTTGCCGTCCACAATCGAAAGGTACGACTCGCGGATTCGGTACCACTCGCCGAATCGGTACGGAATCAGCGTTTCGTACGTATTCGGCGTGTCGTACCTTTTCGGCGGCGACTGCATTGATGGTTGTTGGGCTCGTCGGCCTTGAACCCGGCAATGACACCGCCCTCATGTCGGTCCCCACTCCTACGATTCCGACATGAGGTCAACGACGGCGACGTTCGGGCAGGTACGCACTGAACTGCGGGATCTTGTTTCGCGGGTGGCCTACGGGGGTGACCGGATCATGATCACGCGTAACGGATTGCCGGCAGCGGCCCTGGTCTCGTTGGAGGATCTCCGGCGGCTGGAAGAAGTCTCGGTCAGCCCTTGACCGCATAGCCCATGTAGGAGATCGCGGTGCTCCTCGTCCGCCCGAAGTCGAGTCGCCGGCTCGCCTCTCCCCAGGACAGGCGACCGCGTGACGCCCGCGCCATGTCGAGCACCCGCAGCGGATTCTTCGATCGCGGTCCGAGCCCGACGACCTCGCCGGTCCGCAGCCCGCGCCGGTCGAGAGCATCGACCAACTCGGCGGGCCTGATGCACATCGACCAGTCGTGCACGGCGGTGTCGAACAGGCGGGTCAGCCGCCACTCCTGCATGATCTTGATGGCCACGAGCCTGCTGACGCGGGTCCGATTGATGGTGTCGAACAGGTACAGCCCGCCGGGTTTCAACGCGCGGGCGGTCTCACGCATGACCGCGTCGAGATCGGACACGTGCTCGAGCACGTCGCAGCAGTACACGACGTCGTACTCGGAGTCCGCCACCGGCAGCCGCTCACCGGCCCCGACCCGGTAGTCGATGTCGAGATCGCCTGTCGCGGCGTGCCTGCGGGCGGCGGCGACCGACACCACCGACGGGTCGACTCCGACAACCCGAAACCCGATTCCGGCGAACTCCTCTGCCAGGAAGCCACCCCCGGAGCCGATGTCGAGCGCGCGCAGACCCGTGTAGTCGCGCCCCAACCGGTTCGCCAGGACTTCCCGGAAGTAGGCGAAGCGCCCCGGGGTCAGGCTCCCGTGCAGCATGTTGAGCGGGTTGTCCTCGTCCCACCAGGTCGCGCCGACGCGGTCGTACACGTCGTTGTCGATGGGCATCGTCGATCACCTGCGCATGCTCGGGAGACCTGCTCGCTCGGCCACCATCGCACGTTTGGCGACATCACGCCATCCCCCGGACCGTCGCGTCACCGGACGCCGCGGATCAGCGCCCCTCCCACGCCGCCCACAACTGTGCGTACCGACCGTGCGCGGCAACGAGTTCCGCGTGGGTTCCGACCTCGACGACCTCGCCGTGCTCGAGCACCAGCACCCGGTCGGCGGACGCCGCCTGGGTCAGCCGGTGCGCCACCACCAGCGCGGTGCGTCCGCGGGTCGCGGCGTCCGCGGCGACCTCCAGGTCGCGGGCACCGGCACTGCCCGCCTCCGCTGTCGCCTCGTCCAGTACGACCACCGGCGGATCGGCGAGCACCAGGCGCGCCAGCGCCAACTGCTGGGCCTGTGCCGCCGTGAGCGGGTGGCCACCCTCCCCCACCACCGTGTCGAGGCCGGCGTCCAGCGCACGCACCCAGTCCAGCGCGCCGACCGTCGCCAGTGCCGCCTCCACCGCCGGGACGGCCGCCGACGGCCACGCCAGGCGCAGGTCCTCGATCAGCGGCCCGGCGAACACGTGCACCTCCTGGCTGACGATCACCACCTGCTCGCGCAGACCGTCCCCGAAGGCGGCGAGCGGCACACCGCCGATCGTGACGACGCCCGCGGTCGGGACGATCGAACCCGCCGCGACGGCCGCCACGGTGGTCTTGCCCGCACCGGTCGAGCCGACCAGCGCCACTCGTTCACCGGGCGCCACGCGAACGTCGATGCCGCGCAGCACCTCCCGGTCGCCGTCGTAGCTGTGCCGCACGCCGGACAGTCGCAGCTCCGCGTTCGCGGGCACCGCGCCGGATGCCGGGGTCCGCGTCGACGGGATGTTCACCACGCCGACCAGTCGCGCCAGACTCGCACCGGCGGACTGGATCTCGCCGAAGGTGTACATCAGCATGCCGATCGGGTTGAACAGTCGGTGGAAGAGCAGCGCCGCGGCGGTCGTCTCACCGACGGTCACCAGGTCCCCCTTCACCAACACGAACCCGACCACCAGGATCGCCGACAGTCCGACGAACTCCGCCCGGTTGCCCCGGCCCGCGAATCGGGTGAACAGGGTGAACACCCCGGTCGCGATGTCGCGGACACGGCCGGAGGCCTGGTCGATCTCGGCCAGATGCTGATCCTCGAGCCCGTAGGCCCGGACCGTGCGAGCCCCGGTCATGCTGGCGATCAGCGACTGGGAACGTTCCCCCATCGCTACGCGCTCAGCCGCGAACATCGGACCCGACCGGGGCAGGTACCAGTGCAGGGCGAGCGCGTACATCGGCAGCGCGACCGCCCCGGCCAGTCCGAGCCGCCAGTCGATGCCGAGCATCGCGACCATGCTGAGCGCGACCAGCAGCACGGCGGAGACCAGGTTCGGCACCACCTCGGCCACCGCCTTGCCGATCACGGACACGTCGTCGCCGACACGGGAGAGCAAGTCGCCCTTGCCGACTCGCTCGACGGTCGAGACGGGCAGGGCCAGGGCCCGTTCCACCGTCCGCTCCCGCAACCGCGCGAGCATGCTCTCGCCGAGCCTGCTGATCAGCACCGAGGCCCAGCCCGCGAACGCGCCGCCCACGATCGCGGCGACGGCGATCACCGCGACCACACTGACGATCGCGGAAGGGGGCTCGTGTGCGCGCACCTGGTCCACCAGAATGCCGAAAACGTAGATCGGCACCAGCGACACCGCGGCACCGACCAGGCCCACCCCGACCGTCAACGCCGTCAGCCCCGGCGAGCGCCCGAACTCGGATCGCAGCCACGCCCAGCTCTCGCGGGCCGACGCGATCGGCAGGCGGACAACGGGATTCGCGGGAGCGCTCATCGCAGCACGACCTTCCGGTAGTTCTCGTCGGCCGCGGCGAGCTCGCCGTGCGTCCCCTGGCCCGCCACCCTGCCGTCCTCGAGCACCAGCACCCGGTCGGCGACGGACAGCAAGGCCGGACTGCTGGTGATCAGGACGGTGGTGTGTGCCCGAGGCTCGTCGGCGCCGTGCCGCAGTCGCGAGATGCCCTCCGCGATGGCGTGTTCGGTCACCGCATCGACGGCCGTGGTCGGGTCGTGCAACACCAGCACCGGCGCCTGCGCGAGCAGCGCGCGGGCCAGTGCGACCCGCTGCCGCTGCCCGCCGGACAGGCTGGCGCCGCGGTCGGTGACCGCCAGGTCGAGCCCGTGCGGGTGGGCGCCGACGACGTCCGCGGCGGCGGACGCTTCGAGCACCCGGCGCACGGCCTCCGGTTCGGCGTCGGGCCTGCCGGCGGCCACGTTCGAGCCGACGGTGCCGGCGAACAGGTCGGTGTGGTGCGGCTCGACCAGCAGGGCCCGGCGGGCCGCCGCGAGGTCGAGTTCGGCCAGGCCCGCGCCGCCGACGGTGACCGTCCCGCGGTAGTCCTCGGGCGGAACGTGCCCGGACAGCAACTGCGCCAGCGCCTCCGCGTCCTGCGGACCGTGTGCGAGCACACCGAGCAGTTCGCCTGGCTCCGCACGCAGGGACAGCCCGCGCAGCGAGCGGTAGCTGACGTCGACGAGTTCGAGGTCGGCGGTGGCGGGCAGTGGGTGCGAGCCCGCGGGCACCAGCGGCTCGGCGTCGAGCACCAGTGCGAGCCGGTCCGCGGAGGCGCGGGCGTTGGCGACGAACCCGGGTACCCGCGCGAGCATGCCGAGCGGTTCGATGACGAACTGCGAGAGTCCCACCACGGTGATCAGCTCGCCGACGGTGATCCGGCCGTCCAGCGCGAGGGCACCGGCGAAGCCGGCCACGCCGACCGCCAGCAGTGCACTGACCGTCACCGACACACCGAGGAAGGCGCCGGTGGTCCGGGCGGCTCGCAGGGTGGCGTCGAGGGCGCGTCCGCTCACCTCCCGATAGCGGCGGGCGGCCTCGCGCTCGGCGCCGAGCCCGCGTAGCGGGCGCAGCCCGGCGACCAGATCCGTCGCCATCCCGGACGCCCGGGCGGTCGCCTCCTGCTGCGCGGTGGCCCGGCGGGTGATCAGCGGGGCCACCAGTTGCATCAGACCGAGGATCACCGGGGTGCCCAGCAGGACCGCCAGGCCCAGCGGAACGTCGATCAGCAGCAGGGTGACCGCCGAGGCCACCACGCCCGTCAGCGCAGCGATGATCCGGGGCAGCACGTCGAGGATCCACGCCTCCCGCTCCGCGTCGGAGGTGGCGACCGTGAGCAGTTCGCCCGAACGGAGGTCGGTCCGGACACCGCGCGGATGCAGGATCCGGCCGGCCACCTCCACCCGCAGCAGGTGCGCCTCGCTCTGCATGGCGGCCACGATCAGCCGCGCACCGGTCCGCCACGCGGCAGTGAGCACCAGGAACAGTGCGCCCAGGCCCGCCACCGACCACAGCAGGGCGTCCGTCGCCCCGGTGGTGATCGCGCGGCCGACGATCACCCCGATGGCGATCGGCACCGCGGTCTCGGCGAGCTGGTGCACGACCAGCAGCGCAGTGCCGGCAGCGAGCTTGCCGCGGTGTCTGCCGAGCGTGCGGCGCAGGATTTCGCCGCCGCCGTTGCGGGTGGGTGTGCGCACCGTCCGACCCCCTCGTCTCTCGTTAAGTTAGCGAACCCTAACTGACGGGGAAGTAGCGCAGAACAGCCCGGTTCTCCTAGAGTCGCTGACACGAACGACCAGCTGCACATTTCGCAGCTCGCCTGGGAGGAACCAGCACCATGGCCACCGACACCACCACCGAGAACGACATCGCGGACGAGGAGCTCGAACCGGTCGCGGACGAGACCGCGCGCCAAGCACAACGCGTCGTCGCCGCGTATGCGGAAGACGCGGACGAATGCCGGATGCTGCTGTCTATGCTGGGCATTGGCCCCTCGGCCAAGATCGACTAGCTCGCCGCTTCCGTCAGCCCCGACAGCTCCGGGCTGACGGCTCCCGCGGCCACCCGACCTGAAGGAAGACAGTGGGCTCAGCCGCCTCGGAATTCGTCGTCGTCGCAAATCGGCTGCCCGTCGACCTGGAGAAACTCCCTGACGGCACCACGCGATGGAAGCGAAGCCCGGGTGGCCTGGTCACCGCACTCGAGCCAATCCTTCGCGGCAAGAGCGGTGCCTGGGTCGGCTGGCCCGGGGTGCCCGACACCGACCTGGGCCCCATCGTCGAGGACGGCATCGAGCTCCATCCGGTCCGGCTCAGCGCCCAGGAGGTCGCGGACTACTACGAGGGCTTCTCCAACGCCACCCTGTGGCCCCTCTACCACGACGTCATCGTCAAACCCGTCTACGACCGCACCTGGTGGAACGCCTACGTCAAGGTGAACCGGCGCTTCGCCGAGGCCACCTCGGAGGCGGCGGCCGAGGGCGCCACCGTCTGGATCCAGGACTACCAGCTGCAGCTGGTGCCGAAGATGCTGCGCATGCTGCGACCCGACCTGACGATCGGGTTCTTCCTGCACATCCCGTTCCCGCCGGTCGAGCTGTTCATGCAGATGCCGTGGCGGACCGAGATCGTCGAGGGCCTGCTCGGCGCCGACCTGATCGGATTCCACCTGCCCGGTGGCGCACAGAACTTCCTGTACCTCGCGCGGCGCCTCGCCGGGCAGCCGACCTCACGCGGCAATGTCGGTGTCCGGTCCAAGCTGGGCGTGGTCCAGGTCGGCTTCCGCAACGTGCGGGTAGGCGCCTTCCCGATCTCGATCGACTCCGGCAAGCTCGACGAGCTCTCGCGCACCAAGGCGATCCGCGACCGCGCCAAGCAGATCCGCAAGGAGCTCGGCAACCCGCGCAAGATCATGCTCGGGGTGGACCGGCTGGACTACACCAAGGGTATCGACGTGCGGCTCAACGCCATTCGCGAGCTGCTCGAGGAAGGCCGGATGGACCCGGCCGACAACGTGATGGTCCAGCTCGCCACACCCAGTCGCGAGCGGGTCGAGAGCTACATCCAGATGCGCGGCGACATCGAGCAGCAGGTCGGCCGGATCAACGGCGAGTTCGGTCAGGTGGGGCGTCCGGTGGTGCACTACCTCCACCGTCCGATCCCCAGGGAGGAACTGGTCGCATTCTTCGTCGCGTCCGACGTCATGTTGGTGACCCCGTTGCGCGACGGCATGAACCTGGTCGCCAAGGAGTACGTGGCGTGCCGCAGCGACCTCGGCGGCGCCCTGCTGCTGTCCGAGTTCACCGGTGCCGCAGCGGAACTACGTCAGGCCTACCTGACCAACCCACACGACCTGGACGACGTCAAGGACGCCATGGTCGAGGCGCTCGAGCAGGAAAAGGAGGACGGCCGACGCCGGATGCGCGGCCTGCGCCGCCAGGTCCTCGCGCACGACGTGGACCGCTGGGCCAAGTCGTTCCTGTCCGCACTGGCCCGCGACTCGGTCGCCGGCGCGGCACTGCTCGGCGACGAACTCAAGGCCTGAGGCACGCAGAAGGGCGCATCCCCCGAGGGAAGGCGCCCTTCTGCATGGGCCGTTACACCGCCGCGGGTGACATGGAGTCGGGTGATCGGCTCGAGGTTCTTTCGGGCGAACAGCGATTGATGTTCCCAAGTTCCATGGCGACCTCGTCATGGGGCCGCCCGCACCGACGGACATCGGACGAGGCTAACCGTCGTTCGCGCTCAGCTGCCTCAACCATTGGTCAACCACCTGTGCGGTCGTATGCGCCTCAGTGCTGCACAGTGCGACATGTTCCGTGTCCACGGTCTGGACAGTCTGTTCGGTTGACCAGCTTTCGATGGGCCACTCGTTGAGGTTGTGCGTTGGTGACGGTTTCGTGCATTTGATGACGAGCGCCTTGCATTCGACAGGCTGGTACTCGAGTTGCAGCAACAGATCGAGCCAGCACGCTAGAGCTGTCAACCGTTCGGTGGTGAAGCCGGCAAGGTCGGGGATCATTGCTTCCGTATCGACCACGGCGTCTCTCGCGGTTCCCATTTGGCGCTCGTTTGCCTCTCGAGCGATGAAGGAATCGAAGATGATCAATCCCTGCAGCTGGGCATTGCCCTGCTCCAGCAATCGAGCTGCAGCGGCGTGGGCGAGATTCCCTCCTCCCGACATGCCGGCCAGGACAAATTCGTCGTTCCCAACGGTGTCGAGGACGGTCTTGGTAATACTTTCGATGGCGGCGTCGAGCGACGCAGGTAAGGGCTCACCCGGCTCATATCCCGAGAGTGGGATGACCGAGAGACGGCGATGACCTCCCAAATGAGCGGCGAGCAGAATGTACTGGATATATCCGCCGAGGAATGCCGGGGTGCTGATCAATACAACGTGAGGCAGGGTATCTCCGCCAGTATTATGGGGCGTGCCACCACTGAGTCCGATGCCCCTCGGTATTCCTGCCCGATAGTGGTCGAACGCCGGGCGGAGTTTCGCAGCCGCAAGAAGGAACTCCAGGCCGTCGGCGAACTTGTCGTCTGCGACCGCCTGTCTGAACATGCGGACAATAGATGGGTCAGCGGATTTGGAGCTCACTGCAGGAGAATGCTCGACGGACTCGGCGACCACGGTGGCCCGGTCGGGGGTGTGTCCGATCCCGTTGCGCCGAGGTGCAAACAGGATGTCTCCGCGTATGGCGAGTTGAGGTTCGGCGCTGGCGACTGCGATTACGGTCATGTTCCGTACGGCCATGAGTCCGAACAAGTCCCCGAGGCCATTGTCGGAGGAGTCGGTGTCGACAAGAATGATCCGCCCCGGGTTCTCGTTTTGAGCCGACTTCACAAGCTCCCGTATCGCCGATCCTGCCGGGTGCACAACTTCGTCAGCCGATACCGAAATCGCGCCACGCGTGAGCACGAGGAAAGTACTGGAATCGAAGCGTCGTTGTCCGGACCAGGACCGCAAAGCGGCTGACACCTTCCGCGTCATGGTGTCCGTATCCGTTGGGAGCGCGCCGGATTCGCTTCTGCGACAGTCCAGAACTATGACCTGGGCTGTGTCGGTGTCGGGCCCGTTCAGTGCTTCTTCCCAGTCGCAGGGTGCGACCTCAGGCAATGATGTGGGAGCGGGAATCGTGGACCACTCGATGATGTGATGGTTATTCATGGATTCGTCTGATGTCTCGACAAGCTGGCCTTGTTCTGCGGTCATTGCTCAAAGCTCCCATGCAGTCGCCGATTTCGGCGGAATCGAGGTATTGGGATGATGAGATCCGCGCCCGTGTCGAGACCCGAATGCGGACAATTGCTACTTCGTGCTGGATTGCGGCTGCAGCCCCCCGGTGGTGTAGAACATGTTCTTTCGGCCGCCAAGGATGGACCTGCCGATGCTTCGCCGGCGGACGCAATGAACCGCGCCACCAGCACTTTTTGTTGTATCACGTCGTCGCCGGCATGTCATGGGAACTGGTGGCGTCCGGTCCCTTGACTAGAACGCGTTCTTGCGTGATGCTGATGCGGACTCTGTGAGTCGGTCCAATGGGGGTGGGGTAGATGACCTGGCGGCGCTCAATGCCGAGCAATGGCAATCGATTTTCCGCAGACGTCGGTGGCGCCTGGAGGCGTGCCCAGATGACGGCGCGGCCGGCACACCGATGCCGTTGAGCTCGAGCCGATCGCGCTGAGGTTCAGCTGCATCAGATGACGTTTCGGTCGCTATGATCGCCGAACTCGAGAGGATTCGTCGCCTCGTCAATTTCGGCCCTATCGGCATATCTCCAGTCGACGCAGATGATGAAGTCGCCGCCTTGTGAACGACGAGTTCGGTATGCCTGAGTCTTTGTCTGGATTGGGTTCTTGCTCTTTGGAATAGAGGTTCCGAAATGGTCGATCAGCAGAAGCTGCAACATCTCCTACGACGTGTCACAGCCGAGCTCCAGGAGAGCAGGGCCAAGCTGCGAGAGCTGACGCAGCAGGCCTCGGAGCCGGTGGCGATCGTGGGCATGGGGTGCCGCTTTCCGGGAGGCGTGGAATCGCCGGATGACCTGTGGCGCCTGGTTGCCGAGGGTCGTGATGCGGTGTCGGTGTGGCCCTCTGATCGTGGGTGGGATCAGTCGGGTTCGTTCTCCCCGGAGCCAGGTGCTGCGGGTAAGTCGTACACGAACAAGGGCGGATTCCTTTACGACGCAGCCGAGTTCGACGCCGGGTTCTTCGGGATCAGTCCGCGCGAGGCGATTGCGATGGATCCTCAGCAGAGGGTGCTGCTGGAGACGGCATGGGAGGCGTTGGAGCGGGCGGGCATCAAGCCGGATTCATTGCGAGGCAGTGACACTGGCGTGTTCGTCGGCGTCCTCGGACAGACTTATGGCGGGATACCCGGAGTCGGGGCTGATCATGGACTGGAGGGGTATCGATTGACCGGCTCTTCGCCCAGTGTGGTGTCGGGTCGGGTGTCATATGTGCTGGGGCTGGAAGGCCCTGCTGTGTCGGTGGACACGGCGTGTTCGTCTGGTCTTGTGGCGTTGCATCAGGCTGCGGCGGCGTTGCGGTCGCGGGAGTGTTCGCTGGCGCTGGCCGGTGGTGTGACGGTGATGGCGACCCCGGGATCGTTTGTGGAGTTTTCGCGGCAGCGGGGGTTGGCGCCAGATGGTCGGTGTAAGCCGTTCGCCGATGCTGCCGACGGGACCGCGTTCGGTGAGGGCTCGGGTGTGCTGGTGCTGGAGCGGTTGTCCGATGCGCAACGCAACGGGCATCAGGTGCTGGCGGTAGTGCGGGGTAGTGCGGTCAATCAGGATGGTGCGTCTAATGGTTTGACCGCGCCGAACGGGCCTTCGCAGCAGCGGGTGATTCGGCGGGCGCTGGCCAATGCCGGGGTGTCTGCGGCCGAGGTCGATGTGGTGGAGGCGCACGGCACCGGCACCACGTTGGGTGATCCGATCGAGGCCCAGGCGTTACTGGCCACCTACGGGCAGGACCGGCCGGAGGATCGGCCGGTATGGCTGGGTTCGGTCAAATCCAACATCGGGCACACCCAGGCGGCTGCCGGCGTGGCCGGGGTGATCAAGATGGTGCAGGCCCTGCGCCACGGGGTGCTGCCCGAGACGCTGCACGTGGATGAGCCGTCCACGCATGTGGATTGGACGTTGGGGCGTGCGGGGTTGTTGACTGCGGCGCGGGATTGGCCAGTTGTCGATCGGCCGCGCCGTGCTGCGGTGTCGGCGTTCGGTATCAGCGGTACCAATGCCCACGTGGTCCTCGAACAGGCACCGGAATCGGTGACCGACGCCGTGACCGACGCCGGCGCCGATGCTGGTGGGGACGAGTCGGTGGCGTGGGTGGTGTCGGGCCGGACGCCGGATGCGTTGGCGGGGCAGATGCGGCGTCTGCGGGATTTCGTGGCCGGTGACCCGTTGATGAACGTGCAGGACGTGGCGCGGTCGTTGGGGTCTCACCGATCGCGGTTCGACCACCGTGCGGTGGTGGTAGGTGCGGATCGCGACCAGTTGCTTGCGGGGCTGACTGCGCTGGTGGAGCAGACTCCGAGGCCTGGCGTGGTGACCGGCGCGGCTGCAGTGCCACGCAAAACGGTGCTGGTATTCCCTGGTCAGGGGGCTCAATGGCTGGGCATGGGAAGACAGCTACTGGACCGTTCGCCGGTGTTCGCTCGGAAGATGGCCGAGTGTGATGTCGCGTTCTCGCCGCTGGTGGATTGGTCGTTGTTCGACGTGCTCGCGGGTGCCGAAGGAGCGCCGCCGTTGGAGCGCGTCGACGTGGTTCAACCGGTGCTGTTCGCGGTGATGGTGTCGTTGGCCGAGCTGTGGCACTCGGTTGGTGTTGTTCCGGACGCGGTGGTGGGTCATTCCCAAGGCGAGATCGCCGCGGCGTGTGTGGCGGGGGCCTTGTCCCTCGAGGATGCCGCTCGGGTCGTGGTCCTGCGGTCGGCCGCCTTGACTGCTTTGACTGAGCGGGGCGGGATGGTGTCGGTGTCCTTGCCTGTCGACCAGGTCACCACGCTGCTGGCCGGATACGACGAATTGTCGGTCGCTGCGGTGAACGGCCCGCAGGCAACGGTGGTGTCCGGTGTGGCGGTGCAGCTCGAAGATTTCCTGGAAGCTTGTGCACGCCAAGACATTCAAGCACGCCGAATATCGGTGGACTACGGCTCCCATTCGCCACAGGTGGACGTGCTCCGTGAACCACTCGTGAAGATGCTGGCCGAACTCGCGCCCGGACCGTCACCGGTCGGGTTCTGGTCCAGCGTGACCGGTGGTGTGCTGGACGGCACCGAGTTGGATGCGGACTACTGGTTCCGGAATCTGCGGGAACCGGTGTGTTTCCAGCAAGCGGCTCAGGCTCTGCTGGAGGACGGGTACAACGTCTTCGTCGAGGTCAGTCCGCATCCTCTGCTCACGGTCGGTATCGAGCAACTATGTGACCTTCGACTGGGTGCCGATCCGGTGACCGTAGTGGGTTCGCTGCGACGTGATGAAGGGGGAATGGACGCCTTCCTGCTGTCGGCGGCGCAGTTGGAGGTGTCGGGTGTAGCAGTGGATTGGGCGGCGTTGCTGGGACCCGCGCGTGGGGGCGGAGTGTCATTGCCGACGTATGCGTTTCAGCGGCGCAGGTATTGGTTGGATGGCGGCTCGAGTGGAGGGGATGCGTCGTCGCTGGGGCTGTCGGCGGCCGGTCATCCGTTGCTGGGGGCAGTGGTGGTGTCCCCGGACGGGGACGGTGTCGTACTGACCGGCCGGGTCGGCCTGGCGACCCATCCGTGGCTGGCCGATCGTGCCGTGGGTGGGTTTGTGCTGTTCCCGGGTACCGCTTTCGTGGAACTGGTCTTGCGAGCGGCAGCGGAAGTGGGATGTGCGCTGGTGCAGGAGCTGACTGTGCTGACGCCTCTTGTGCTGCCCGACGAGGTCGGGATGCAGTTGCAGGTAGTGGTGGACGGTGCCGACGAGCTCGGCTGCCGGTCGGTGTCGGTGCATTCCCGTGCCGAGGCCGCCGACGGCATGTGGGTTCTGCACGCACAGGGTGTGCTGGGTATCGAGGGCGTGGCGGAACTGGACGCGGGGTTGGCAGTATGGCCACCCGATGGTGCGGTCGCCGTGCCTGTGAATGGTCTGTATGACCGGTTGGCTGTTGCCGGTGACGAGTGTGGACCGGCTTTCCAGGGGTTGCGATCGGTATGGCGGTGTGGCGCCGAACTATTTGTGGAGGTTGAGCTACCCGAATCGGTAACCGATGTGTCGCGGTTCGGGTTGCATCCGGCCTTGCTCGAGTCGGTGCTGCACGGACAGCTCGTCGATGTCGATCCCGATCCGGGGCTAGTGAAGTTGCCATTCCGCTGGCAGGGGTTGACCTTGCACGCGACCGGAGCGTCACTGCTACGGGCGCGCATCACTCCAGTACCTGGCGACATCGATGCAGTATCGATCCAGGTCGCCGATGCGGTCGGCCGGATGGTGCTCACGGCGCGGTCCGTGACTGTGCAGGAGGTATCTTCCGCACAGCTGGACGCCGTCTCTGTGCAGAACGGTTTGCATGGAGTGCAGTGGACACCCACAGCGGCGCAGGTCATCTCGCCTGTCGATGCCGAGACTGTCGTCGATGGCGAGGTTTTCCGCAGCTGGGTGCAGAACGAGGACGTGACCGTACCTGCGGTAGTCGTGTTCGACCGTGGCGTGATCGGTGCAGGCTCAGACGCGGATGTGCCGAGCCGCGTCCGCGAGGCGACGCATGAGATGTTGCGCGTGTTGCAGGCCTGGTTGGGTGGGTTGCGGTGTGCGGCGAGCACTCTGGTTGTGGTCACTCGTGGTGCGGTCGGCCTGGTTGGGCACGATGTCACCGATCTGGCGGGATCGGCGGTCTGGGGTCTGGTGCGTTCGGCTCAGTCGGAGGCTCCGAGCCGAATCGTCCTGGTCGACACCGACACTGACGAGCTGACCGCCGAAGGGCTGGCGGCGGTGATCGTTTCGGGCGAGCCCCAGGTCGTGATCCGTGCCGGTGTCGTGCATGTAGCCCGATTGACCCGGCTACCCGTTCCGGCCGCGCCGGGTTCGGGCGCGGGTGGCGTGGTGTCGGCTGGGACGGTGCTGGTAACCGGCGGTACGGGTGGTTTGGGTGCGGCGTTGGCGCGGCATCTGGTGACAAACCATGGGGTGCGGTCGCTTGTGTTGGCGAGTCGTCGTGGTGCGGTTGCGCCGGGAGCGGCGCTGTTGATGACGGAGCTGGGCGGGCTGGGCGCTCGGGTACGGATTGTGGCCTGTGATGTCGCGACTCGCGATGGGGTGGCCGAGTTGTTGGCGGCGGTGCCTGAGCAGTCCCCGTTGACGGGTGTGGTGCATGCGGCCGGCGTGCTCGACGACGGTGTGATCACGTCACTGACCCCGGACCGGATGGACGCGGTGCTGGCAGCAAAGGCTGATGCCGCCTGGTATCTGCACGAGGCTACGAGCCGTTTTGATTTGGCGATGTTCGTGCTCTACTCGTCGGCGGCGGGTGTGTTGGGCAATGCAGGGCAGGGCAACTACGCAGCCGCGAACGTGTTCCTGGATGGGTTGGCCGAGCATCGGCGTGCGGGTGGGCTGGCCGCGACTTCGATCGCGTGGGGGTTTTGGGCTTCCAATACCGGGATGACCGGGCATCTCGCTGGTACGGACACCGCTCGGTTGGGTCGTGTTGGGCTGTCACCTATCTCGACTGAGCAAGGTCTGGCAATGTTCGACACTGCGATCGTTGCTGACCGTGCCGCAGTGGTTGCGGCACCGCTGGATCAGGTGGCGCTGGATACGCAGATCACTGCGGGGACATTGATCCCGCTGCTGCGGGGATTGGTATCGAGTGCACGACGTCGTTCGATGCCGGAACTGTCGCGGAAGCGTGAGGCGGTTCTGCGAGAGCGGATTTCAGTGCTGGCGGATGCCGAGCGACTGCCAATGCTGCTGGGCGTGGTGCGAGACCAGATGGCGGTTGTGCTCGGCCATGACGGTCGCGACGCGATCGATCCAGCTCGCAACTTCCGGGAGTTGGGTTTTGATTCGCTCGCCGCGGTCGAGGCCCGTAACCGACTCAACACAATCACGGGACTGCGACTGCCCGCGACCCTGATCTTCGACCATCCCACACCGGCAACCCTCGCCCGACACATTCTGCACGAACTACTCGGATCCCATGGGCAGACCGTGGCAGCGCCGATGCGGCCGTCGGATACGGCTCGCGAATCCCCCGATCTTCCGGCGGCAGAACCTGCCCCTCCCGAAGAGACTTTGGTCGGTGTCATCCGGCAGGCGATCGCGGACAACAGGTTCACACAGGGTTTCGCGCTCTTGCGAGCAGCAGCGAAACTCCGTCCGCGGTTCGACCATTTCACCGGGGGAATGCCGACCGGCATCGAAATCAGTGGCGGTTCGCCCGACGATACTGGACGGGATGTATTGCCGCACTTGGTATTTGTCAATGCCCCGGAGTTCCTCGGCGGATCCATTCAGTACACGCAGCTTGCCGCCCATTTGGGCGGTCACCGCCGGGTCTCGGCTATCCCGCTGTCGGGATACGATCCGGATGAGCCGCTTCCTGCCTCACTCGATGCCGCCATCGGCAGCATTGTCGAGACGGTCCTCGATACGGTGGGCCAGGACGAATTCGTCCTGGCCGGTTATTCGGCAGGGGGAAACATCGCCCACGCGGCGGCGACTCGGCTAGTGGAACAAGGAAGTACCCGACTGCAGGGCCTGGTCATCCTCGACGGCTTCATCGACCGCGAGGCGAATGAATGCCAACTGAACGGCCGCGGGAACCACATGCTCGAGATGGACGCGACGATCCCCGATCTCGCCGGCCTCACCACATCGCGGTTGACCGCATTCGGTTGGTGGTTCGACCTGGTGATGCAGATCGAACACAAGCCTCTTGACTGTGCGACGCTTGTCGTCAAGTTCACGCGATCGTCGCCTTTGCATCAGCGCCTCAACGAGTGGCCGACAGAAGAATGGTCAACCGCGCAGACGGTCCAGACCGTGGATGCCGAGCACGTTGCGCTGTGCGGTGCCGAGGTCCGAGTAGCGGCGCAGCCGATAGACCATTGGCTCACACAGCTGAGCGCCGGCATCCGACCCATTCAGTGAGGGAGACGTAATGAGCACTATGACTTCGCAACCAGATCACGAGATCGTGGTGATCGGGGCGGGTCCCGGCGGTATCGCGGCGGGTGCACTGCTCAAACGCGCGGGGATCGAAGAGTTCACCATCCTGGAACGCGCGGGAGAGGTCGGCGGCAGTTGGCGCGACAATTCCTACCCGGGGATCAGCGTGGACGTACCCGCGCTCGTTTACCAGTATTCGTTCGCTCGCAAGGCCGACTGGCCAACGGCGTTTCCGACAGGTGCCGAGGTTCAGGCATATCACCAGGACGTCGCCCGCCGCTACGGTCTCTATCGGCATCTACAGTTCCACACCGAGATCGTCCGCGAAGTCTGGGACGAGACACACCGCCGATGGGCGTTGCACACCGCGGACAACGAGATCATCACGGCCAGGTTCGTGATCAGCGCGGTCGGTGCCTTTCTGCGGCCCAAAGTCGACAGTGGCATAAAGGGTCTCGATGACTTCACAGGTAGGGTGCAAAGCCCGGCCACCTGGGACCATGCATTCGATATGGCGGGTAAGCGCGTGGCTGTGGTCGGTACCGGCGCGAGTTCCGTGCAGATCACGCCCATGATCGCGCCCGAGGTAGGTCACCTCGATGTCTACCAGCGGACGCCTGTGTGGTGTGTACCCAAACCCAACTACCGAGTCCCGCGCTGGCTTCAAGCCGCCTTGCGGGTGCCAGGCGTGGCGGCGGCCCAGTCCGGGATGATATTGCTGGGGTTGGAACCCATCGCCAGACTGGCTACGTATTTGCCCTTGACTGTGGCGAAACCGTTGATGGCAGCATTCGATGCCTTCACCAAGCGGGTTTACCGAGCGTATCTCCGACGGGTCATCGATGACCCCGAAACGGCCGCCGCACTGACACCCGGCTATGGACCCATGGCGAAGCGACTCACCCTGTCGACCGGATATCCGGCGGTGTTCAATCGCGACAATGTCCGCCTGCTCACCGACGACATCGAGCGGTTCACCGAGCACGGCATCCGGACCAGCGACGGCACCGAGCATGAATATGACGTCATCGTGCTGGCAACCGGCTACGAGATGCACACCGAGCCGGAGAGTTACACCGAAGGCACCATTGTCGGGCGGGACGGATTCGATCTCGGTCAGTTCTTCCACGCCAATGGAGTACAGGCCTATGAGGGCGTGGCCATAGCCGGCCTGCCGAACCGCTGGATGCTGGTCGGACCGTATTCGTTGTCCGATATCGGATGGCACGGAATGGTGGAAACCACCGCATCACACGCTATTCGAGCGATAACGGAGGCTCGGCGCCGCCAGGCGTCGACTGTCGAGGTGAGCGAACAGGCGCACGCCGCCTACCATGCCGAGATCCGCAGGCGTGGTCAGGTCCTTCGGCACTACATCGAGACGCAGGGTGTTCCAACCTACTACCGCAACTCGCACGGTGACACGCCGTACTTCCGACCCGCCGGCGCCCTCGAAACACGTTGGCGTGGACGCCATTACCCGTTCACCGACTATCACTTCGACGCAGAGCATCAGGTTCCGGGTCGCCGTGTGGACACACCCGGTCTCCCGTGATCAGTATCTGAGGCGTACCGAGTAGTCGTCGTTGGGTCCCCCACCGGGATCGTGCCGGAGGTCCGCGGCACGATCCCGGCGTGGGCCAGTCGGCCTCATCGGCTGGCTCGGGGTACGACCTTCAGCTGATACGGCGAAAATGGGGCCGAGCGATGCGGACAGGGCCGTTTCATTCCGAATAGGGCGATAACGATCGATATGGGTGATATCACCCAAGAGGGGCACGCGCCCAGGGGGGTGTGGAAGGTCTCGACGAATCAGGAGAGATGTCATGTGCTCATCCTTCGGGACTGAATGTGTGAAATCGCCTGAACATCAACGGCGTTCGCGAAGCTACGAGATACCGAATTCGTCCTCCAACAGGTCAAGCAACGTTTGATCACTCATGGCCATGACGTCTTCCGACTGGGCTGAATCCCGAGAATCAGTCGCCCGACTGGCGATTCGCGTCAAGTTCAACAACTTCGAGTAGAACTCACTGGTCATTCTGTTGCCGTCGACCATATCCATTACTTCTCTTTCCAGGAGCGAAAGAGGTTCGGAGACATCGGTGTCGGTGAGTTGGGTGAGGATGTGCGCGGTCACCGCGTCCGGTGTCGGATAGTCGAAGACAAGCGTCGCGGGCAACCGAAGCCCGGTGACGGTGTTCAACCGGTTGCGTGCCTCGACCGCGGTCAGTGAGTCGAAGCCCAGATCCCGGAAGCTACGGCCGGCATCGATGGCCGCGCCGCTGTCGTGGCCCAACACTGCGGCGACCTGACCGCGAACAGCGTCCAGCACCAGCGTCTTTCGCTCAGCCCCGGTCAGTCCCGCCAACTGCTGCCGCAGACCCGTTACAACTCCGGTGACGCGACGGATCCCCGGTAGCAAGCCCTCGAGCAACGGAGCCAGTGTGCCCGCGCGCGCACCGGAAGCCAGCGAGGCGGTGTCCACGCGGGCAGCGACCACACCCGCGCGATGTTGCGCCACAGCGGCGTCGAACAACGCCAAACCCTGCTCGTCCGACATCGCCACCACTCCACCCCGACCAAGACGTGTGGTGTCGGCCTCGCCGAGGTGCCCGGTCATCTCGGTGCCCGCGGCCCACAAACCCCACGCGATCGACACCGCCGTCCGACCTTCACCACGGCGATACTCGGCCAACCCGTCGAGGAACGCGTTCGCGGCGGCATAGTTGCCCTGCCCCGCGGTGCCCAACACACCCGCGACCGAGGAATACAACACAAACAACGCCAGATCCAACTCACGGGTCAACTCATGCAGATGCCACGCCGCATCCGCCTTGGCCGCCAAGACTGCATCCATCCGATCCGGGCTCAACGACACCACGACACCGTCGTCGAGCACACCCGCGGTATGGACCAGGCCGGTCAACGGCGCGTCGTGAGGCACCGCGGCCAACAACTCCACGACCTCACCGCGATCGGACACATCACACGCCACGATCCGTACCCGGGCACCCAACCCGGTCAACTCCGTGACCAAGTCCTCTGCCCCCGACGCCGCCAGGCCGCGGCGACTGGCCAACACCAACGACCGCACCCCGTAATCGGTCACCAGATGCCGCGCCAGCATCGACCCCAACCCACCGGTACCACCGGTGATCAACACCGTGCCCGCCGACACCGCCGACACCACATCCGAATCCGCACAGGCCTCCCCCGCCGGGATGGACAGGGCGATCTTTCCGATATGACGCGCCTGACTGAAGTATCGGAACGCATCGCGCGCACGCCGAATGTCATATGTCTTGACGGGCAGCGGAACGATCACTTTCCTGTCGAACATCGCCCTGAGATCGACCAGCATCTCTGCGATCCGATCCGGCCCGGCATCCCACAGGTCGAATGCACGATAGTGCACTCCCGGATAGCGAGCGGCGATCTCTCCGCCATCGCGTATGTCGGTTTTGCCCATCTCCAAGAAGCGGCCGCCGCGCGGCAACAGCCGCAAGGACGTATCGACGAATTCCCCAGCCAGCGAGTCCAGAACGATGTCCACACCACGACCGCGAGTGGCCGTCATGAACTGTTCCCCGAAACGAAGTGAGCGCGAATCCCCGATGTGCTGCTCATCGAACCCCATGGAAGCCAAGGTGTCCCACTTACCCTGGCTAGCGGTCCCGTACACCTCGATTCCCCAGTATCGGGCCAGCTGGGTAGCCGCCATACCCACCCCGCCGGCAGCCGCGTGCACCAGCAGAGTCTCTCCCTGCCGGGCCCCAGCCAAATCCCGGAGACCGTAATAGGCGGTGAGGAAAACAATCGGAACCGTGGCCGCATCGGTGAACGACCATCCCTCGGGCAGGTGGACGATCAGTCTCTGATCCGTCACCACGAAAGGACCCAGACCATCTTCGATCAGCCCCATCACCCGGTCTCCGAGGACAAAGCCCTCCACCCCCGGGCCGACCTCGACGACCACCCCGGCAACTTCCATGCCCATCGCGGTGTTCCCCACGTCCACCGCACCCAGACAGATGAGAACGTCTCTGAAGTTCAGGCCACCGGCCCGCACCGCAAGACGCACCTGCCCCTGCCCCAATGGTTGATCCGCGGCACCGCACGGGTTCAGCCTGAGCCCGTCGACAGTCTCGTCGCCGGCTTCCAGCCGCCACGACATCGACTCCGGTACAACCAGACCCAGCGAATCGGTCAGCCGGGTCAGTCGGGCCAGGTGCAGCACCCCCCCGCGGACCATCACCTGGGGTTCACCACAAGCCAACACCTCCGCCAACGCGACCCCCGGCAGGTCGACAGAGTGATCGGTGTCCAGGAGTACGAACCTGTCCGGGTCCTCCGACTGCGCCGAACGCACCAAACCCCACACCGCGGAACCGGCCAGATCAACGATCTCCTCACCGTCGCGTGCGACAGCCCCGCAGGTCGACACCACCAGCATGCTCCCGGCGAACCGCGACTCACCCAGCCAAGCCTGCAAGCCGACCAGCACGTCAGCGGTCGCCCGATGCACCCGCCGCGGCACATCCTCGGCGGTGCAGCCGATCTCGCGCCGGTCCAGCACCACCACCGGCGGCACCGACGCAGTATCGTCGCGCGTCCACGCCAAGAATCCCTCGACCGTGGTGAACACCCGAGACTCCGGTACCGACCCCGAACTCGGGATCGGAGTCGGCGCTGGCGTCCACTGGACCGCGCACAACCGCTCACGCGTGCGCGTGGCACCCAATTGTCCCGGTGACACCGGCCGCAAGGTCAACGACCCAGCCGTCAACACCGGACGCCCGGCCGTATCGGCAACCTCGATCGCCACCGCGCCGGGACCGGAATCGGTCGGCCTGATCCGGGCCCGCACCACCGACGCGCCGACCGCGTGCAGCGACACCTCCGACCACGCGAACGGCAACATCACCTCGCCACCGGATTCGGTATCCATCACCTTGGCGTGCAGCACCGAATCCAACAACGCCGGATGCAGCCCGAACCCCGACGCATCACTCACCGAATCCGGCAACGAAGCCTCGACGAACAACTCCTCACCACGACGCCACAGCGACCGCAGCCCCTGGAAGGTCGGACCATAGTCATAGCCGAGGTCCGCCAACACCGCATACAGATCCGCCACCGCCACCGCTACCGCATCACGCGGCGGCCACACCGCCAACCCCTCCGACACCGCGTCGGCGGCAACCGAATTCGCGGAATCGACACCCTTTCCCGCAAGCATTCCCTCGGCATGAGTGACCCACCCCGCCTGCGGTTCCCCGGCAGCACGGGAATACACCATCACCCGCCGAACACCCTGTTCCTGCCCATCGTGCCCATCGACCACGACCTGCAGCTGCACCCCGGCCTCGGCGGTCAACACCAACGGGGTCGTCAATGTCAGGTCCCGCAACACCGGGCAGCCGACCTCCTCCCCTGCCCGCATCGCCAACTCCACGAACCCGGTACCGGGGAACAACACCACCCCACCGACCGCGTGGTCGACCAGCCACGGCTGCGACGCCAAGGACAACCGACCCGTCAACACCACCGCACCCGTGTCCGCGGACGCCATAACCGCACCCAACAGCGGATGCCCGGCCCCGGCCAACCCCAGCGACACCGCGTCACCGGTCGCGGTCGACGTCAACCAATAGCGGCGACGCTGGAACGCATACGCGGGCAACTCGATTCGACGACCACGGCCCTGACTCGCCGCATCCCACACCACATCGACACCCGACACATCCAACCGGGCCATCGAACGCGTGAACGCGATCGCGCTGTCCTCGCCGCGCACCAGCGAACCCACGATCACCGGGTCATCGCTGTTCGGAGGATTGCTGCTGCCGGGATCTGCTGCCTCGCAGATCTGTTCGATGTCGACGGTCAGCAGCGGGTGTGGGCTCGCCTCGACGAACACGCCGTATCCGTCGCGATGCAATGCCCGCACGGTCTGCTCGAAACGCACCGTTTCCCGCAGATTGCGGAACCAGTACGCGGCATCCAATTCGGTCGGGTCCAGGATCGTGCCGGTGACGGTGGAATAGAACACCACCCCCGACGAACCCTTCGGACCGATGGAATCTTGTGAACGCGGCTGGATTTCGGTCAGTACGTCGAGCAGGTGATCGCGTAGTTGTTCGACCTGGGGAGAATGCGAGGCGTAATCCACTGCGATCCGACGGGCGCGAACATCGAGTCGCTCACACTCGGTCAGGAACAACCCCACCTGCCCGATGTCACCGGACACCACTGTCGACCCCGGGCCGTTGACCACAGCCACCGCCAACCCGTCGAACCTCTCGAGCAGCCGCTCGACCTGCTCGACCGGGAGCCCGACCGCCACCATCGCACCCTGACCGGCCAACGCCGTCAACGCCGCCGCCCGCAGAATCACGATCCGGGCGGCATCCGCGAGCGACAACGCACCGGCCACATAGGCTGCGGCGATCTCACCTTGAGAATGACCCACCACGGCATCGGGTTCCACACCGACCGAACGCCACAACTGTGCCAGCGACACCATCACCGCGAACAACACCGGCTGCACAACCTCGACACGCTCCAGCGAGGGCGCACCTTCGCCGCCGTCGAGCACCTCGAGCAGCGACCAGTCCACCAACGTGGAGAACACCCGATCACACTCGGTCATGGCTTCTGCGAACACCGGCGAGGAAGCCAGCAACTCCCGCCCCATCCCCAGCCACTGCGCACCCTGACCCGGGAACACCAACACCGTCTTACCGTGTCTACCGACAACCCCCGACACCACCGCACCAACATCGGCGGCGCCGGCGGGTAGCCCCCGCGCCACCGTGTCGAGCCCGCCCAGCAACTGCGCCCGATCCCCGCCGACGATCACCGCACGATGCTCGAATCGCGAACGTCCGGACAATGTCGCGGCCACATCCATCGCATCCGCATCCGGACGCTGCCCCAGATAGGTCGACAACCGAGCCGCCTGCTCCGCCAACCCATCCCGGGTTCGCGCCGACACCACCCACGCTACCGGCGCCGACCCATCTATCGGTGTCCGTCGTTGCGGTGCCGGCTCGCTCACCGGTGCCTGTTCGAGGATCACGTGGGCATTGGTGCCGCTGATACCGAACGCCGATACCGCGGCCCGTCGCGGACGATCGGCCTCCGGCCAGTCCCGTGCCCGACTCAGCAGCTGAGCGTGTCCTGCGGTCCAATCCACATGCGAGGACGGTGCGTCCACGTGCAGCGTCTCGGGCAGCACCCCGTGGCGCAGGGCCTGCACCATCTTGATCACCCCGGCCACGCCGGCAGCCGCCTGGGTGTGCCCGATATTGGACTTGACCGAACCCAACCACACCGGTTCCGAATCACGATCTCGCTGACCATAAGTCGCCAGCAACGCCTGGGCCTCGATCGGATCACCCAACGTGGTGCCAGTGCCGTGCGCCTCCACCACATCGACCTCGGCCGCAGACACCCCTGCATTGGCCAGCGCACGCCGAATCACCCTCTGCTGCGAAGGCCCGTTCGGCGCCGTCAATCCATTCGACGCACCATCCTGATTCACCGCCGAACCACGCACCACCGCCAGCACCTGATGCCCGTTGCGTTGCGCATCGGACAACCGCTCCAGCACCAGCACACCCGAGCCCTCACCCCACGCTGTCCCGTCAGCCGCCTCCGCGAACGGCTTACACCGACCATCCGGCGCCAACCCCCGCTGCCGCGAAAACTCGACGAACATTCCCGCGGTCGCCATCACCGTCACACCACCCGCCAACGCCAGCGAGCACTCTCCCGACCGCAACGCCGCCGCAGCCTGATGCACGGCCACCAAACCCGCCGAACACGCCGTATCCACCGATACCGCAGGGCCTTCCAACCCCAATACGTACGACACCCGACCCGACACCACACTCGCTGTCACACCGGTGAACCCGCCATCCGCGACCCCGTCGCCATCACCGGCGCCGACACCGTAGGACTGGTCGATCACACCGACGTACACGCCGGTGTCGCTGCCTCGCAGCGTCGCAGGCCGGATTCCGGCGTGTTCGAGTGCCTCCCACGCCGTTTCCAGCAGGATCCGCTGCTGGGGGTCCATCCCGATCGCCTCACGCGGACTGATCCCGAAGAACCCGGCATCGAACTCGGCTGCGTCATAAAGGAATCCGCCCGCCTTCGTGTACGACTTGCCCGTCACACCCGGCGCCGGATCGAACACCCCGTCCCAGCCGCGGTCGGCCGGGAAATCCGAGATCACATCACATCCGTCAACCAGCAACTGCCACAACTCTTCCGCGGAAGACACCCCACCCGGAAACCGACACCCCACGCCCACGATCGCCACCGGCTCCGACGACGACACCACCGGCACCGATTCCCATGCCGTAGCGGCATCGGTGTCGGTGAGCCGAGCGAGGATGTGCTCGGTCACGGCGTCCGGTGTCGGATAGTCGAAAACCAGGGACGCAGGCAACCGCAAGCCCGTGACGGTGTTCAGCCGGTTGCGTGCCTCGACCGCGGTGAGCGAGTCGAAGCCCAGATCCCGGAAATTACGGCCGGCATCGATGACCGCACCGCTGTCGTGGCCCAGCACGGCGGCAACCTGACCGCGAACAGTGTCCAGCACCAGCGCCTTCCGCTCGGCGTCGGTCAGTCCCGCCAACCGCTGCCGCAGACCCGCCACAACTCCCGGCGCGCCACGGACCTCCGGATGGGCGGCCTCTGACAACCCGGACGACTCCGCATCGCCTACCCCCGACGAACTCAACCAATACCGGCGACGCTGGAACGCGTAACCCGGCAGCTCCACACGCCGACCACGCCCCCCCGACACCGCATCCCACACGACGTCCACACCCGCCACATCCAAACGAGCCATCGAGCGGGTGAACGCGAGAACAGTGTCCTGGTCGCGCTGCAACGAACCCACGATGACCGGGTCCCGGCCATCGTCGGAAGCCGAAGCCTCACAGATCTGTTCGATGTCGACACCCAGCAACGGGTGCGGGCTCGCCTCGACGAACACGGTGTACCCGTCCCTACGCAACGCCTGCACAGCCTGCTCGAAGCACACCGTGTCCCGCAGATTCCGGTACCAATAGTCCGCATCCAACCCGGCCGAATCCAGGACCGTGCCGGTGACAGTCGAATAGAACGCCGCCCGCGACGATCCGGTCTCGAGTGATGGTGTCCGGTCTGTGGTCAGTGCCTGCATCAGGTGATCACGGAGCTGGTCGACCTGGGGCGAATGCGAGGCGTAGTCCACCGCCACCCGCCGCGCACGAACACCACGACGCTCACACTCACCCAACAGCGACTCCAACGGCCCGCTCGCGCCGGAAACCACCGTCGACCCAGGGCCATTGACCACGGCCACCGTCAACCCTTCTAACCCCTCGAGCAGCTCCTCGACCCGCTCCCGCGACGCGAATACCGACGCCATCGCGCCCTGACCCGCCAACGCTGCCAACGCCGCCGACCGCCGGATCACGATCCGGGCGGCATCCTCGAGCGACAACCCGCCCGCGACATGAGCCGCGGCGATCTCACCCTGGGAATGACCCACCACCGCATCGGGTATGACGCCGACCGAACGCCACAACTCCGCCAGCGACACCATCACCGCGAACAGCACCGGCTGCACGATCTCGACGTGTTCGAGCCACCCCGCATCATCGGTGGCAAGCACATCCAGCAACGACCACTCCGCCAAAGGAGCGAACGCCCGATCGCACTCGGCCATCTTCTGCGCGAACACCGGAAACCGAGCCGACAATCCCCGGCCCATCCCCAGCCACTGTGCACCCTGACCCGGAAACACCAATACCGTCTTGCCATGCGCACGTGCGGTTCCCGACACCACACCATCACCAGGCACCCCTTGGGCCACCGCCGCCAAAGCGCCCAACAGCGCCGTTCGGTCCCCGCCCACGACCACCGCACGCTGCTCGAACCGCGACCGGCCCGCCAAGGTCACCGCCACATCCACCGGATCCACATCCGAACGCTCGAGCAGATAACGCGACAACCGACTCGCCTGCCCCGCCAACGCTTCCGGCGTCCGACCCGACACCACCCACGCGACCGATCCGTCCACACCGGTCACCGGATCGGTCACCGGATCGGTCACCGACTCCGGCGCCTGCTCGAGGATGACGTGGGCATTGGTGCCACTGACACCGAACGACGACACCGCGGCACGACGCGGCCGATCGACCATCGGCCAGTCGCGTTGCTCGGTGAGCAGCTCCACCCGCCCAGCATTCCAATCCACCTGTGTGGACGGCGTATCCACGTGCAGCGTCTTGGGCAAGATTCCTCGGTGGAGCGCCTGAACCATCTTGATCACCCCGGCCACACCGGCAGCCGCCTGGGTATGCCCGATGTTGGATTTGACCGACCCCAGCCACACCGGCCGATCCTCCGGCCGGTCCTGCCCATAGGTGGCCAGCAACGCCCGCGCCTCGATCGGATCACCCAACCTGGTCCCCGTGCCGTGGGCCTCCACCACATCGACCTCGGCCGCAGACACCCCTGCATTGGCCAACGCACGCCGAATCACCCGCTGCTGGGAGCGACCGTTCGGTGCGGTCAAGCCATTCGACGCACCATCCTGATTGACCGCACTACCCCGCACCACTGCCAATACCTGATGCCCGTTGCGTCGGGCATCGGACAACCGCTCCAGCACCAGCACACCCGAGCCCTCCCCCCACGCCGTGCCGTCGGCGGCGTCGGCGAATGGCTTACACCGACCATCGACAGCGAGCCCCCGCTGCCGGGAGAACTCGACGAACGTCGCGGGTGTGGACATCACCGTCACACCACCGGCCAGCGCCAGCGAACACTCTCCCGACCGCAACGCCTGAACAGCCAGATGCAGCGCCACCAACGACGACGAGGCCGAGGTGTCCACCGAAACTGCCGGGCCCTCCAACCCCAACACGTACGACACCCGGCCCGACACCACGCTGGATGAACTGCCGGTCAATCGATAGCCCTCGACGTCGACCGGAACCTGCCGGCCGGCGCCGACCCCGTAGTCGTTGTGCATCACCCCGCAGAACACTCCGGTGTCGCTTCCGCGTAGCGCCGATGGGTCGATGCCCGCTGATTCCAGCGCCTCCCATGCGGTTTCCAGCATCACTCGCTGCTGTGGGTCCATCGCCAACGCCTCGCGCGGACTGATCCCGAAGAACTCGGCGTCGAACTCGGATGATTGTTGGAGGAATCCGCCCACGCGTACGTAGGACTTGCCCGGCACACCCGGCTCCGGGTCGTACAGGTGTTCCAGGTCCCAGCCGCGGTCCGCCGGGAAGTCTGATAGACCATCACGACCGTCAACTACCAACTGCCACAGGTCATCTGAAGACTCCACACCGCCGGGAAACCGGCAGCCCGTACCCACAATCGCGATCGGCTGCGTCCGCTCAGGCTCATCATCGAGAACCTCAGCGCGCCCTGGATTTACCCGAGTCATACCAATTCCCCATCCAAGTCAAATGAAGTTGGGTTGCGATGTGTTGTCGTAGGTATCCGTCGAGATCAACCACGAAATGGTCGAGAAGGGAATCGGCCACGTTGACGATCTGGTGTGTTCCGGGCTGGACCAATCCAGGGTCAAACCGAACCCTGAATTTCTAGGTGTCCACCGCGGTGCAGGCCGCTGCGATGGTCATCGGAAGGTCGACACTGCATTCGCAATAATGGGCGAAGGCATCCAGTATCCGAAATGCCGCGATCGCCGACATATGACTCCTCATGCCTGAATTCCCACCCCTCAGATCCGGCTGAACTGGCGAGCAGAAACCCGAAAGCCAGAACGGATGTGCTCGCGCAGGAACGGTCGATCCCCCGAAGCCTCGCCCGCGCCCGCAGGATCGTTGGGCCGGCCACAGACCACTTCATCAAGTTAGAACACGTTCCTGCCCGATGCAAGCATTCGACCCGAAGTGCCTGACGGACACCAGACTTCGTGAACTCGGCGACCACTCGCCACCCGAGAATGGTCGGCTTGCCGCGATCCCCGGACAGGAAGCTCCCGCCCCGAACTGTCGCTCGCAAGCGTCTGCGAATGACCCGACGACGGCGCGAAAGGACTGCTAGCATCGGCGCCCGGCCCCGCATATCGGCTGGGGTCCATCGCCTGAGGGGGGCAAACCCATGACAGTTATGGAATTTCGTGACTCCGAGAGCTCGAGCCGACGGATTATGCGGTGGACTCGCGAATGGGGGTGGTTCGCGTCCTTGGTCTTCGTGCCCGCGATTCCTGATCGATTCAGTCGGGTGTATGACGATATTCTCACTGCATCCAACTGGCTAGGTGAGGAATCGCTGTTTTTCAATCTGGGCTATTGGAAAGACAGTCCCCAAACCTTCGATCAAGCGGGCGCGGCGCTGGCTCGGCTGGTAGCGACCGAAGCGCGCCTCGGGTCCGATGATGTGGTGGTCGACGTCGGCTGCGGATTCGGCGATCAAGATTTTCTCTGGGCGGATGAATTCGGACCGAAACGAATTACAGGCGTGAATATATCCGCGAAACAGATCGAGATCGCGACCGCGCGGGCCGCTGAACTAGGTCTCAGCGACATCGTCGAGTATACGCACGGGTCCGCAAGCGATCTGCCCCAAACCGATGCGTCCGCGACGAAGGTGACCGCGCTCGAATCAGCGCTTCACTTTCCGTCGCGGTCACGATTTTTCGAGGAAGCATTCCGAGTCTTGGCACCTGGCGGTCGGTTGGTGACCGCCGACGTTGTGCCGCTCGCAAATGAGTATGTTACAAGCAAGACCAGCCGGTTACGCCCCCTGGGAAAAGTGGTGCACGGCATATTCACGACTTCCCGTCAGAATCACACCAATGCGGAGGAATACCGCCAAGCGCTCATCGCAGCCGGCTTCAAAGATGTGAGAGTCTACTCCATCCGCGATCACGTCTACCCTCAGTATGCGGAATATGTCAGCGTTAAGCTCAGGCAGCCGGAGATGAGGAGAATGAATCCGTTGATTCGGAGCTTTTTCGGCCCAAGAGGAGTGTCGTTCTGGGCCCCTTGGCTGGACTATATCGTTGCTGTTGCGGACAAGCCGGCCGCGGGAGATGGTATTTAGCCTCAAGCTTTCTCATTGATCCCGCGCCAGCTTAGCCGGCGCGGGATCAATGGTTTCTGGTCGTGGGCATGGGCCACACCTGCCTCGAGGATCTGCCGCATCAACGTCGTCACGCCCCGCTCCCCTAATGTGTACCGGTTGAACACGGTTCTCTCGTCCCCGAACATCGCCGCGAAGCAAAATGGCAGGTCCCCGATAGACGGGGACCTGCCACCACCACGACCGTGCGGGTGCCGTCGAGGCCAATAGGGACCGCAATGAAGTCGGAAGAGCCTTTACACCGGGGTAAGCCGGGCGGTGAGCCAGCGATCGCCGTCCTTGTGCATCTCCATCCGCACCCGGCTACCGGTGGTCGCGGCGTCCGGCGCGTCGGCGCTGGTGGTGATCTGGTTCAGGTACAGCAGCACCACCGCGTCGTCCGGCGTCGCCGAGACGGGCGCACCCGCCTGCACGGTGACCTGGACGGTGAGCTTCTTCTCCTTGGCGCCCGGCGCGATGGTCTCCTGCACGAGCTTGGTGTAGTCGTCCCGGAACGAACCGGTGAGACCGTCTGCGGCAGCGGCGAGTTGGTCGTCGACCTTGTTGTAGTCGTACGAGAGCATCGCCTTCGCCTGCTCACCGGCGGCCTGCACCGCGTCGACGCGGGCCTGCTCGGTCGCGACGTCCTGCCTGTGGCCCCAGTACAGCCAGCCGACGCCGCCGGCGAGCGCAAGCACGAGCACGGTCCCGATCGCCGCCAGTGCAATCCTCAGCGGGTTGCGTTTACCCGACGCGGTGTCCAGCTCCGCCTCGGGCGCAGCCTCCTCGGCTGCCATATCCTCGAGCGTGGCGTCGTCTGCTGCCGTCTTGACGTCGGTGCCGGGCTCGGCGGCCGACTGGTCCACGCCGAGATCCTCGGTGCTCGTCTCGGCCGCAACCGAATCCACGTCAGTGGGCTCGGTCGGCGTCACCGACTTGTCGTCTTCGCTCATGGCACAAACTCCACCTTCGACGCCGTCATGGTTCCGTCGGCGTCCGTCACCGTCACCCGCATCCGGAAGTCACGCGGGCCGTTCTGGCTGTTGTCGGGGGTACTGACATCGGCACGGGCGGCGACGAGAACCCTTGCGGTGTCGCCGTCCTCGCTCTGGACCCCTGACTCGATGATCTTGCCGACGGTGGTGACTCCGGCCTCCTTCACGACGCTGACGAAGGGGTCCTGACGACCGTCGAACTCGGACTTGAACTCGCCGCTCGCGCCCGCGAGGATGCGGTCGACGTCCTCCTTGGCGGTGTCCGGCTTGATGGTGGTCAGATTGAGCACCGTCTGCCGGGCGACCTGGTCGAACTGACCGCGCCTGGCGTCACGCTCGTTGGCGGAGTTCCGGTCGAACAGCAGGACGATTCCGGCGGCCACCAACGCGACCACCAGCACCGCGACGACGCCGATCAGGGACAGCCGGCGCCAGTTGCGCGGGGGCTTCGGCGTGTCCGTCTCGGCCGCGGGCTCCGACTCGTCGCTATCGGTGTCGGAGTCCGGCTCACCCTTGGACAGGTCAACCTTCGCCGCCGCCGGAGCGGTCGAGGCGCCATCCGTGTCCGCATCGACCTTCGTCGACTTCGCGGTCACCGCTCCGGCTGGCGTTGCCGCCGTCTCCGGCGACGCCGTCGGCTTCTGCTCGACGGTCTCCACCGCCGGCCCGTCCTTGGCCGGTCCGGCGCTGCGGCTCGCGCGTCTGCGCGTGGCCGCACCGCTCTTCGCGGGCGTCAGCCCTGCTGACGTGTCATCATCGTCTGCCACGTCGAATCCTCTCTCGGCTTACCCCCCGATGCCAGCGCGGGCTGGGAGTACAGGCGACCGTCGGTCCCCGTGTATTTGCCCGTGGTCGGGTCATACGGTCGTGCCGTGGCGGGCACGGCGGACGTTCCCTGATACGAGCTGGGAACGGTCGTGTACGAGGGTACAGACGGATCCTTGACGGGGCCGTTGGGCGGGTTGTTGCCCAGCGGCACGTAGCCTTCCGGACTCTTGCACTCCTCGACCGTCGCCGCACGCTTGCCGGGGAACTCCATGCACGGCGAGTTCCGGGCACCACGCACGGTCGTCGGGTCGTTCTGCGCAACCCTGCAGAACATGCCGGGAGGCGTATCCGGCGTGTCCACGGCGCTGCCCGGACGCCACTGATCCGCAGGAAGGAAGCCGGTGGTGCACGGCGGCGGGTCGTTCACCTCCGCGGCGAAGTTCACCATGCCCCCCTCGTCGCGAGGTCCCTTCAATGCCATGGTCATCAGCGCCGCGGTGATCGGCGGGTACAGCACCAGCACCTGCTCGATGCTCTTGTTGTAGATCACGCCCACCTGGCCGACGCTGACCAGGTTGGTCAGCAGCAGCGGCAGCGTCGGCTGCAGCCCCTGGAAGAGCTCGTTCGCCTGCTCGGCGGCCGCCGGCCCCTTCTCGAGCACGTCGCGGATCTGAGGATCGCTGGCGCGCAACTGATTCGAGAAGGTCACCAGATCCCGGGTCCAGGACCGGATCGCGTCGCTGCTGACCACCTGGGTGTCGAGCAGCGGACCGGCCTGGTCGATCAGTGTCTTGGTGGCGTCGACGTTCTTGTTCGCCTCCTGGATGAACAAGCGCGCCGAGTCGATCAGCCGCTGCAGGTCGGGTCCGGCACCGTTGAACGCCTTGAAGGACTCGTCGACCACGGTCCGCAGTCGCGTGTTCGAGATGCTCTTCACCAGGGTGTCGGCCTGGTCCAGCATGGAACCGACATCGGTCGGAACCGCCGACCTGTCGAGCGGAATCACGTCGCCGTCCGACAGATACGGCTCGCTGTCGGTGCGGGGAATCAGATCCACGTACTGCTCACCAATCGCCGAGACACTCTTGACTGTCGCGTCCACGTCGGCCGGGATGTCGTAACTGCTGTCGATGGACAGCTTGGCGTCGACGCCGGTGTCGGTGAGCACGACCTCGTTGACGGTTCCGATATTCGTGCCCCGGTACGCCACGTTCGCGTGCGGATACAGGCCACCGGTCGACGGCAGTTGCACCGTGACGTCGTAGCGCCCGATCCCGAAGAGCGCAGGTAGCCGGACGTACTGGGTGGACATCACCACCAGGCCGATCACGGTCAGGATCGAGAAGATGATCAACTGAGCACGGACGAACTTCGTGAGCATCATGGCTTGGGCGCTCCTAGCTGCGGCAATCCCGGGATCTGCGGGAGCTGCGGAAGACCCGGAATTGCCGGCGCGGCGGCCGGTTTCGGCTGAGCCGGCGCGGGCTTCGGGGCGGGACTCTGCAACGGGTTCGAGGCCTGTCCGGCAATTCCCGCCGTCCTGCCCAGCGCGCCCTCGACTCCGCCGAGAGTGCCGCCGAGTCCGGTTCCGGTCAGGAAGTTCGTGTCCAGCCGCTTGTTGGTCAGGTCGACCGTCATCATGAGGTTCGCGTAGTCACCGCGTACCACCTGGTCCAGATTCTTCATCGGGAACGGGTAGGTGAGCATGATCGTCAGTGAGTTCGTGAGCGCGCTGCCGGTGCCCGCCAGCTGGTTCAACAGCGGAGTCAACGACTTCAGGTTCGCCTTGAGATCGTCGCCGCTCTTGTTGATCACCCGCGTCGCGACATCACTGAAGTTTCCAAGCGCGACAAGTGCATTGGTGATGTTCTGCCGCTGTCCCGTGAGCACCTCCAAGGCCGGCGGAATGCCCTCGAGGGCCGCGGTCAGGGTGGCGCTCTGTTGGTTCACGGTGCCCGCAAGCCGATCGATGCCCTCCATCGCGGAGACGATCTCCCCACGCTGCCGATCCAGGCTGCCGACCAGGTTGTCGAGTTGCGGCAGCAGGTCGCGCACCGACTCTGCACGACCGTCGAGGGCCGAGTTCAGTTCGGTGGTGATGTCGTTGAGCTGGGCGAGCCCGCCGCCGTTGAGCACCACCGACAGGGAGGACAGCGTCTGCTCGGTGGTCGGGTATGCCCCGGCACGCTCGAGCGGAATGACGTCCCCCTCCTTCAGCGTGCCCTGGGGCGCGATCCCGAGCGGAGGCGCCAGTTCGAGGTGTTGCGAGCCGAGCAGGCTGGTCTGACCGATCTTCGCGGTGGCGTTCGCGGGCAACTTGACGTCCGGATTCAGCGACACCGTCACCAGCGCGTGCCAGTCCTGCACCTCGATCCCGGACACAGTCCCGACCGTCACGTCGTTGACACGCACCGGCGAATTCTGCGACAGGGTAGTCACATTGGGCATCTGGATCTTGACGGTGTACGAGCCGTCCTCACTGCCCTGTGTCCCGGGCAGCGGAATCGAGTTGAGCCCGTTCCACTCGCATCCCGTGAGGGTGAGAGTGAGGCCGAGGGCGACCGCCACGACCGCACCGCGGCGGCGAATCGACCTGGTGTTCCTGGATCTGGGGGTCATCGACCGCCTCCCGGCTTGAGCAGTGCCCCGAGGTCCTTGGGCACGGTGACGGTGGGCATCGCCGCGAGCGGTCCCGAGTACGACTTCGACGCGGCGGCGGGCACCCGGTTCGCCAGGCTCGGCGGGGTGTACGCGATCTGGCCGGGCAACGCGTCCACGCCGACCGCCGGATTGGTCATGAAGCCGGGGTAGTTCACGGCCACCGAGTTCAGCACGGGACCGAGGTACTCCTTGCACAGGTCCGCCGACTTGCCGGAGTCGTTGCTCTCGAGGCCCTGGATCATGCCGCAGATGGCGTTGATCGGATTGCCGGTGTTGCTCAGCGCGATGGCGCCCGCCACGGAACCCGACGCCGGCCGATAGATGTTGTTGAAGTTCGCGAGCGCGTTGGGCGCAATGTGCAGGACCTGCTCGAGCTCCGGACGCTTGCGTGCCAGCACTTCGGTCGCGTCGGCGAGCCGACCGACCTGCTCCGTCAGCGCGTCCCGGTTCTCGCTGACGAACCGCTGCACGTCACCCATTGCCAAGTCCAGATCGCCCAGGGCCTTGCCCAGCTCGTCCGAGTTGTCCGCCAGAAGGGACGACACCGAAGCGAGACGCCCGCCGAACTGCACGATCTGCTGATTGCTCGCGGACAGTGCGGTCACGAACGTCTGCAGGTTCCGAATCGTCCCGAACAGGTCGGTGCGTCCGTCCGAGAGCGTCTTCATCGTGTCGGAGAGCTCACGCAGGGTCGCGCGCAGCGCGTCACCGTTGCCGTCGAGGTTGGCCGCCGCGGTGTCGATGAAGGTGCCGAGCGAGCCCTGGTCGGCCGCGCCCTGCGGGCCCAACGCGTCGGACAGCTTCGTCAGCTCGGTCTTGATCTCGTCCCATTCGACCGGAACCGCGGTGCGCTCCACCGGAATCGAGGCACCGTCACTCATCGCGTCGCCACCGGAGTAGACCGGCGTCAGCTGAATGAAGCGAGCCGCGACGAGGCTGGGCGCCACGATGATCGCCTTCGCATCGGCCGGAATCTCCACGGAGCGGTCGACATTCATGACCACCTTGGCATTGTCGCCGGAAGGGTCGATGCTCTCGATCTTGCCGACCTTCACGCCGAGCACCCGCACGTCGTCGCCCGCATACAGACCCGTCGTGGACGGGAAATATGCGGTGACTGTGGTCTTGCCCAGCCCGGGGAACAGGAAGAAGGCCCCCGCTACCAGGGCTGCGACCAGCACGGCGGCAATGCCACCGCGTAGTAGCCATTTGTTTCGGTTCGTCATCTGGGCGCTCATCGGTTCGGATCCACCAGCTCGGCTTTCAGGGGCGGGAAGTTGGCCAGGTCCTTCGGCACGTGCTCGGGCCAGGTCAACGAGTCCGTGAACGTCTGGGTCAGCTGGCCGATGCTGAAGTTCGCCACGTACGCCATGAAGAACGGCCCGCTACCGACGGTTTCGCCGAGTGCTGTCGCGTACGGCCCGAGGCCGTCGAGCGCCTTGCCGATGTTGTCCTTGTTCTTCTGCAGGATGCCGATCACCGAATTGAGCTTGTCCAGGGTGGGTTTCATCTGCTGCTCGTTGTCCTGGACGAGGCCGGTCAGCTGCCGCGACACATACGAGATGTTGGTGATCAGCTGACTGATGGCAGCGCGCCTACGGTCGAGTTCGCCGAGCAGCTTATTGCCGTCCACGATCAGCGAGTTGATCTGGCCGCTGCGGTCCGCGAGGATCTTCGTCACGCTCTCGGCCCTCGAGAGCAGGTCCCGCACGCTCTGGTCGCGGCTGTTGATGCTCTGCGAGAGTCGGCTGATGCCGTCGAGAGCGGTTCGCAGCTCCGGCGGCGTGTTCGCCAGCGCACCCGACATCGCGTTGAGCGAATCGTTCAACTGCTTCGTGTTCAGTTCGGAGACGGAATTCGTCAGATCTCCGAGCGCATCGTTGAGCGAGTACGGAGAGTTGGTGCGGTCCAACGGGATCACGCCACCGGCCCGCATCGCACCGGCACCCTCCGGGGTTACCTGCAGCGACTTGCGGCCGAGGATCGTATTGGTCTTGATGTCCGCCCGCGTGCTGTCGCCGAGACCGATGCCCTCGTTCATGGAGAAGGTGACGAGCACCTTCTGGTCGTCGAGGTCGACCTTGTCCACCTTGCCGACATTGACGCCGGCAACGGTGACGTAATCACCGGTGAGCAGGCCGCCCGCGTCCTCGAAGTAGGCCTGGTACCGGGCGCCGCCCGAGAGGAACGGCAGCCGATCGTACTGCAGGCCGGCAAGCACCAGGGAGGCCGCGACGACGATCCCGATGATGCCGATCTGTACTGGATTTCTTGCCTCGCGATGGCTCATGGCAGCGGTGCACACCTCCCGGTGGTCTGGGGCGGGGTCGTCGGCAGCGCCACCTTGAGGTCCTTGCCGTCCGGTCCGGTGAACTTCATCGTGACCGAGCACGTGTAGAACTGGAAGACGCTGCCGTAGGTGCCGACGCGAATCAGCTGCTTGTAGGTCTTGGGCAGCCGTTCGAGCACCCAGTTGATGGTGTCCTGGCCCTCGTCGAGCTGGTTCGCCACGCGGCCGGCCTCGGCGATGGTGGACTGCAGGTCGGGCCGGGCACCCTCGAGCAGCTGCGCCAGATCACCTGTCGCGGTGGCGATCTTGGGGATCGCGTTGCCGATCGGATCGCTGTCCTTGGCCAATCCGCTCACCAACTGCTGGAGCTGGTCGATGGTGGTCGAGAACTGGTCGCCCTTGTCGTTGATCGTCTTGAGCGTCGTGTTGAGGTTGGTGATCACGTCGCCGATCAGCTTGTCCCGGTCGGCGAGGGTCGAGGTGAACGAGCTGGTGCTGCCGAGCAACGAGACCAGCGTGCCGCCCTGACCCTGGAACACCTGCACCAGCGCGCCGGTGAGGTCGTTGACCTGCTTGGGATCGAGGCCCCGCAGCAGTGGCTTGAACCCGCCGAGCAGCAGGTCCAGGTCCAGCGCCGGCGAGGTCTGCGACTGCGGGATGGTGCCGCCGCTGCCGAGGGTCTCGGCCGAGCCCGCACCCTCGAGCAGTTCGAGGTAGCGGTCTCCGACCAGGTTCTCGTAGCGGACCGTCGCCTTCGTGCTCTGCAGAAGCGAGTACTTGGTGTCGACGCTGAAGTCGACCTCCGCGAGGTTGTCTGAGCCGACCGTGACGCGCTTGACCGAGCCGACGGGGACGCCCGCGATGCGGACCTTCTCGCCGGCCTTGAGCCCGGAGGCGCTGGTGAACTCGGCGTGGTAGCCGTCGGAGCTGCTGAACCGGAACTGGCTGAACACGACGGCCAGTCCGGCGAAGATCAGCACCATCACGGTGGTGAATGCGAGCAGCTTGATCGTGGTCGGCCGCATCACTTCTGTCCTCCCTGCGGCGCCACGCCCGCGTACAGCCACTGGAACATCTTGGGCACGTTCACCGCGGTCTTCGTCGACGGGACGTACGGCACCGTTCCGGTGTCGGCGACGACGAACTTGGCATTCCCGTCCCGCCTCGGATCGAAGTCCGGCAGGCCCCAGCAGTTGGGACCACCGGAGGCGTTCACCTTCGGCAGGTCCTTCGGGTAGGTGTACGGAGCCGATCCGGGTACGAAACTCGTGCTCAGTGCGACACCGGGCTGCAGACCACCGAAGATGTCGTTCGCCGCGGGGAGCGTCTTGTCCAGGCCGGTCAGCAGACAGGCAATGCTCGGCGAGTACTCGGCGAGCAACGCCGTCGTCGGCTTCAGCAGCGACAGCGACTGCGTCAGGTTCGCCTCGTTCGTGGTGAGCACGTCGTTGGCGGTGTTCGCCAGCCCGGTCACGTTCATCAGCAACAGGTTCAGGTTCGCCTGCTCCTCGACGATGGAACCGCTGGTCGCGGTGGCGTTGTCGAGCAGCTTCATCAGGTTCGGCGTGACGTCCGCGTAGGTGTTGGTCACCCTGGCAGCGGCGCTGAGGTCCTTCTGCAGTTGCGGCAGAGTCGGGTTCATCGTCTTCAGGTACGAGTCACTGTCCTGGAGCAGCTGTCCGAGCTCTTCGCCACGGCCGTGGAGGGCCGACGAGATCGCGCCGAGCGTGGCATTGAGCTTCTCCGGCTCGATCTGCTGCAGCAGGGTCGACAGGTGCTGGAACAGGGTGTTGAACTCCACCGTCACCGCAGACGCCTCGATGTTCGAGCCCGGGGTGAGCGACGTCGACGACGGCTGGTCGGGCACGACGAAGTTGACGTACTTCGCGCCGAACACAGTGGTGGACTTGATCTCTACCTTCGCGTTCGACGGGATCAGGTGCAGCATCGAAGGATCCATGGCCAGATCCAGTCGTGCCTGACCGTTCTCTTCCTCAATCGACGCGACCTTGCCGACCTGGACGCCGCGCAGCTTCACCTTGGCGTCGCGGTCCATCACCAGTCCGGCCCGCTGCGCGGTCACCGTCACCGGTTCTGAGCTGGTGAAGCCGCCGGCGAACATCGTCAGTGCGACCACGACGATGCCGACGAGGCTGCCGACCAGGACGAGCGCGGCGATCTTCTTCTTCCACGTGGATTCCGTCATGGCGCTATCCCGAGAGGTTGAAGTTGCCGGACCCGCCGTAGATGGCGAGTGAGAGGAGCAGGGTCACCGTGACCACGGCGATCAGCGAGGCGCGCACGGCGTTACCGACGGCCACGCCCACGCCGACCGGGCCGCCGCTGGCGTGGAAGCCGTAGTAGGTGTGGATCAGCATGACCGCCAACGCCATCAGGATCGCCTGCGCGAACGACCACAGGATGTCCGTGGGAATCAGGAAGGTCGAGAAGTAGTGGTCGTAGACGCCGGAAGACTGCCCGTACAGCACGACGGTGGCGAAGCGGCTGGCGACGAACGACGCGACGACGGCGAGCGAGTACAGCGGGACGATCGCGATCATGCCGGCCATGACACGGGTGCTGACCAGATAGGGAATCGACGGGATCGCCATCACCTCGAGCGCGTCGATCTCCTCGGAGACCCGCATGGCACCGAGCTGCGCGGTCGAGCCTGCACCGATGGTCGCGGCGAGACCGATGCCCGCGATGACCGGGGCGGCGATACGCACGTTGATGAATGCCGCGAAGAAGCCGGTGAGGGCCTCGACGCCGATGTTGCCGAGCGAGCTGTAGCCCTGGACCGCGATCACGCCGCCGGCGGCCAGGGTGAGGAAGCCGACGATGACAACGGTGCCGCCGATGACGGCGAGCGCGCCGGTGCCCATGCTGATCTCGGCGATCAGCCGGATCGTTTCCTTGCGGTAGTGGACGACGGCCCTGGGCGCTGCCGCGAGGGCGCGCCCGTAGAACAGCGCGTGGTCGCCGATCTTGTCGATCGACTGGGAGATCTTGCCGATACTGCGTCGGGTGCCACGGAATCGTCCGGTCAGTGCGAGTGCCATCCCGTCACCCCGCCGTCAGCTTGATGCCGATGGCGGTGACCAGGACATTGACGACGAACAGTGCCATGAAGGCGAACACGACTGTCTGATTGACCGCGTCACCCACGCTCTTGGCTCCACCCTTCACATTGAGACCGAGGTAGCAGGCCACGAGACCCGCGATCATGCCGAACAGGCCGGCCTTGAGCTGCGAGAGCATGAGCTCCCCGAAGCCGGTCAGCAGCGTGATGCCGTTGACGAAGGCTCCCGGGTTGACGCCCTGCAGAAATACCGAGAACACGAACCCACCGGCGATGCCGATGGTGCACACCAGACCGTTGAGCAGGAGCGCGACCACCGTCGACGCGAGCACTCGGGGCACCACGAGGCGTTGGATGGGATCGATGCCGAGCACCTTCATCGCATCGATCTCCTCGCGAATGGTGCGCGCGGAGAGGTCGGCGCAGATGGCGGTCGCGCCCGCGCCCGCCACGATGAGCACGGTGACCATCGGCCCGATCTGGGTGACCGCGCCGAGCGCCGCACCGGCGCCACTGAGGTCGGCCGCGCCGATCTCGCGAAGCAGGATGTTGAGCGTGAAGCTCACCAGCACGGTGAAGGGCACCGCAACCAGGACGGTCGGTAGCATCGACACCCGCGCCACGAACCACGCCTGGTCGACGAATTCACGATGCTGGAAGGGCGGCCGCGCCATTGCGCGGAATGTCTCCCCGGTCATGGAGAAGAAGCCGCCGACCGCGCGCATCGGCACGGCAAGGAGGTCGTTCACCTTTCCTCCTCGTCAGAGTTCGCGCGCATGGCTCGGGGAGGAACGCTACGATCCCCCCCGGAGTCTGTGATCCAGGTCATACTAACTAGAACGTGTTCACCTGTCAAAGCCGTTCATCCTCCGAGCCGTTCGTGCGCGTCAAGGCAAGAATTGGCGACATCGACCCGCGGTCGAGCTCGCGCTCGTTCAGCAGTTCCACCGAGGTCGCGCCGGGCCGGCCGTCGGGATCCGAGAGCCCGAGCACCGCTCCGATGTAGGACATGGACCTGCGCACCTTCGCACGACCATTCACGTTGCCTGCCTACGCCTTTCGCCAGTACGGAACACCAGGGAGGTTGCGCCGCCGCGACGCGAACCGACAAGGAGGCAAGGCGGGGCGAGAACGGCGAATCACACCGCTCCCGCACCGCAATGCTCCCGGCCGGCAACCAACTGGACACACTCCCCCGAGCCCCGTTGCGCCGGGTATTTCTAGAACACGTATCTACGGAATGACCCCAGGTAGTGCCCACTCCGGACACCATCTTGGCCCAGCCAAACTGCCCTGCGTGCCGGATTCAGGGTTTTCTTACCGCAACAAAAGTTTGCGGTCAGCCCAGCGACTTCACGGCCGCCGTCGCGGCGAACATCTGCGCCGGATCGCGGCCGTCGAAGTACCCACCGAGCGCGTCGGCGAGACCGGCCGGGCTCCACGCCGAATCCGGAGCGTCGAAACGCTGCTCGACGACCGGCGCCGCCATCAGCGCGACCATCGGGCCGTACACGATGAAGACTTGACCGTTGATCGCGTCCGCGGCGGGCGAGGCCAGGTAGGACACCAGGTTCACGACATGCTCGGGCGAGAGCGGATCCGTGCCGTCCTCGGGAGCCTCACCGAAAACGTTCTCGGTCATCGCGGTGCGCGCACGCGGGCAGATCGCATTGGCGCGGACGCCGTAGCGCTCGAGGCCACGCGCGGCGGACAGCGTCAGCGCGGTGATACCGGCCTTGGCCGCACCGTAGTTCGGCTGCCCCGCGGGGCCGAGCAGTCCGGCCTCGGAGGAGGTGTTGATGAGACGGCCGTAGACGGGTGCGCCAGCGGCCTTGGACTCGGCCCGCCAGTGCACAGCGGCGTTGCGGCAGAGCAGGAAGTGGCCACGCAGGTGCACCTTGAGCACCAGGTCCCATTCCTCGTCGGACATGCTGAACAGCATCTTGTCGCGCACGATGCCCGCGTTGTTGACCACGATGTCGACGCCACCGAGCTGCTGGGCGGCCTCCATCAGCGCATCCGCCGTGGAGCGCTCGCCGATGTCGCCTGCGACGTACACCGCCTTGCCACCGAGGGCCTGGACCTCGTCGAGCACGGCGTCCGCCTGCTCGCCCGCGACGAGATCGTTGATCACCACGTTCGCGCCGGCAGCCACGAGACCGAGCGCCTCGGCCTTACCGAGGCCGGACGCCCCACCGGTGACGATCGCAACCTTGCCGTCCAGACTTACCTCGCGACTAGCCAATCTCACCACTGCCTTCGTGAATTGATGCGGTTGCGGCGGGCACCCCTTGGGACATGAGCCCGGGAGCACCCGCCGCCTTCGTGACGCCAGTCACTTTAGAACGTGTTCTCGTTTGCGGCAAGGACGGCCGCAGCTCAGCGCTCCAGCCGCAGCGCGGCACGCGGGCACTGCGCGACGGCCTCCTCCATCAACGCAACCGCCTCCGGCGAATCGTCGGGCTGCGTCACGAGCAGGTTGTCGTCGTCGTCGAGATCGAAGACGTCAGGCGCGATACCCACACACACGCCGTTGGCCTCACATCGATCAAAATCGACCTTGACCTCCATTGATGAACCTCATTTCTCGCTTGGAATCGTCGTCTGCGCTCGCGGTCTACGGGCTGGATCCACGGGCAGATCCACCATTAGACTAGAACCCGTTCCACTCCTGTGCAATGATGCGAAAAACCCGCACTGACGGGCCGAAAGCGGGCTCCGGATGAGCGCCGGACCGTAACAACATTGCCGCACCGGACACAGGGTAGAACCTGTGTCAGAGACCGGAGAGGGATCGATGCACATCACCTACACCGCGGAGCAGCAGGCGCTGCGGGAGGAGCTCCGCGCGTACTTCGCCAAGCTCATCACTCCCGAACGGCGCGAAGCGCTCAGCGCCCAAACCGGCGAGTACGGCTCCGGCACCGTCTATCGGGATGTCGTGCGCGAGATGGGCCGGGACGGTTGGCTGGCCCTCGGCTGGCCCAAGGAGTACGGCGGGCAGGAACGCTCGGCGCTCGACCAGCTGATCTTCACCGACGAGGCCGCCATCGCCGGCGCGCCGGTCCCGTTCCTCACGATCAACTCGGTCGCGCCGACGATCATGCACTACGGGTCGGAGGAGCAGAAGAAGTTCTTCCTGCCCAAGATCGCGGCCGGTGAACTGCACTTCTCCATCGGCTACTCCGAGCCCGGTGCCGGCACCGACCTGGCGAGCCTGCGCACCACTGCGGTCAAGGACGGTGACGACTACATCGTCAACGGCCAGAAGATGTGGACGAGCCTCATCGCGTACGCCGACTACATCTGGCTGGCGGTGCGCACCGATCCGGGCGCCAAGAAGCACAAGGGCATCAGCATGCTCATCGTCCCGACCACCGCGGAGGGCTTCTCGTACACCCCGGTACACACGATGGCAGGCCCGGACACCAGTGCCACGTACTACCAGGACGTCCGGGTCCCCTCGTCCGCGCTGGTCGGCGAAGAGAACGGCGGCTGGTCGCTGATGACCAACCAGCTCAACCACGAGCGGGTCGCGCTGGTCTCCGCCGCGCCGATCCAGGGTGCGCTACGCGACACGATCGAGTGGGCGCAGAACACCAAGATGGCCGACGGACGTCGCGTCATCGACCAGGAGTGGGTCCAGATCAACCTCGCCCGGGTGCACGCCAAGGTCGAGTACCTCAAGCTGCTGAACTGGGAGGTCGCTTCCGCGCACGCCCCGAGCAAGGGCGACGCGTCCGCGTGCAAGGTGTTCGGCACCGAGTTCGCGACCGAGGCGTACCGACTGCTGATGGAGGTCCTCGGCCCCCTCGCCTACCTGCGCCAGGACTCCCCGGGCGTAGTGCTACGCGGACGGGTCGAGCGGATGCACCGCTCCTCGCTGATCCTGACCTTCGGCGGCGGCACCAATGAGGTGCAGCGCGACATCCTCGCCATGACCGCGCTGGGCCAGCCGCCCGCGAAGCGATAGCGCCCACCTCCCGACTCTCCTCGTACACAAGGACTTTCGATGGACTTCACACTCACCGAGGCCCAACAGGACCTCGAACAGCTCACTCGGAGCATCGCCGAGAAGCTGACCACCAACGACCGACTGCGCGAACTGGACGCCGCACAGGACCGCTTCGACGACAAGCTCTGGCAGGCGCTCACCGACGCGGGCGTGCTCGCTGCGGCGCTCCCGGAATCGGTCGGCGGCGGCGACTTCGGCATCCTCGAGCAGTGCTCCGTGCTGCGCGAGCTCGGCCGGACGATCTCCCCCGTGCCGTACCTGAGCTCGATCGTGCTGGCGGCGTCCGCTCTGGCCGAGTTCGGCGACGAGTCGCAGCGCGATCTTGCCCGCCTCGCCGGCGCCGGCGAGGTCGTCCTCACCGTTGCCCTCGCCGAGGAGCTCAACCTCGATCCGGCTCAGCCGGTCACCCGCGCCGAGCGCACCACCGACGGCTGGACCGTCACCGGCACCAAGATCACCGTGCCCGCGGCTGCTTTCGCGGACGCGATCCTGGTGCCTGCCACGACCGCCGAGGGTGTGTCGGTGTTCGTGGTCGAGCCGTCGGCCGCCGGCGTACGCGTCGACCGCCAGTTGACGACCGACTACAGCGCCGAGGCCGTCGTCGACCTCAGCGCCGCCGTCGCCACGGTGATTCCGGGCGGCGCAGAGGTACTGGACTCGATCCTGGCGCGTGCAGCTGTGGGCCTGAGTGCCCTTCAGCTCGGAACCTTGGAGCGGGCCCTCGAACTGGTCGCCGAGTACGCCCGCGAGCGGGTGCAGTTCGACCGCCCGATCGGCAGCTTCCAGGCCGTCGCCCAGCGCCTCGCCGACGCCTTCATCGACGTCAAGGGTGTCCGGTCCACGCTCTGGCAGGCTGCCTGGCGACTGAGCGAGAACCTGCCCGCCGAGGAGGAGATCCGCACCGCCAAGTTCTGGGCGGCCGATGCGGGCCATCGCGTCGCGCACACGGTGATCCATGTCCACGGTGGTGTCGGCCTCGACCGCGACCATCCGGTGCACCGCTACTTCCTGGCGGCCAAGCACAACGAGTTCGCGCTCGGCTCGGCCACCGAGCAGTTGCGGAGACTGGGACAGACGCTGGCCGACATCCCGGCCTGATCCCTACACTGCGCGCTATGACCCCTGCCACACCCACCGTCACCGACCTGCTGCTGGCTCTGCGTGACGACAGCGACCACGGAATCCTCTTCGAGGAGCAGAGGATTCCGTGGTCGGAGCACGTCGGAACGTGCTTCGACCTCGCCGCCGCCCTCGCGGCACTGCTGGATCCGGCGGCACCCCCGCACGTGGGGGTGCTGCTGGACAACGTCCCCGAGTTCGCCCTCGCCCTGGGAGCCAGCGCGGTGGGTGGCACGGTCCTGGCCGGTCTGAACCCGACCCGGCGGGGAGCGGCACTTGCCGGCGACATCGCCCGATCCGACTGCCAGATCGTGATCACCGACTCCGAGAAGGCGCACCTTCTCGACGGACTCGACCTCGGCGACGTCCGACTGCTGCGTATCGACACCCCCGAGTGGGACGACCTGCTCGACGCCCACCGCGGCAGTCCCGCGCCGGACACGAGTCCCGAGCCCGACGACCTGTTCATGCTGATCTTCACGTCCGGGACGAGCGGCGACCCGAAGGCCGTGCGTGTGACCCACAAGATGGTCTCCGGACCCGGCATCATGCTCGCCGAACGGTTCGGCCTGAACGCCACCGACACCACCTACGCGTCGATGCCGCTGTTCCACTCCGGCGCGGTCATGGCCTGCTGGTCCATCGCGCTGGCCGCCGGTGCGAACTTCGCCCTGCGGCGGAAGTTCTCGGCGTCCGGGTTCCTCCCGGACGTGCGCCGCTTCGGTGCCACCTTCGCGCACTACGTCGGCAAGCCGCTCGCCTACGTGCTCGCCACCCCGGAACACGGCGACGACGCCGACAACCCGTTGAAGATCGTCTACGGCAACGAGGGCTCCCCGTCGGCGCTCGTCGAGTTCGCGCGCCGGTTCGACGTCCGGGTCGTCGACGGCTTCGGTTCCACCGAGGGGGGTGTGCTGATCTCCCGGCTGCCCGGCACCCCGCCCGGCGCCCTCGGCCCGTTGCCCCAGGGCGTCGCCGTGCTCGATCCCGAGACCGGACTCCCCTGCCCGGTGGCCGAATTCGACGACTCGGGACACATCACCAACGCCGACAAGGCGACCGGCGAGCTGGTGAACACCGCGGGCACCGGCAGCTTCTCCGGCTACTACAAGAACCCCGAGGCCGAGGCCGAGAGGGTCCGGAACGGTCAGTACTGGAGCGGGGACCTCGGCTACGTCGACGCCGACGGCTACCTCTACTTCGCCGGACGCAGCTCCGGCTGGATGCGGGTCGACGGCGAGAACCTCGGCACCGCACCGATCGAGAACATCCTCGCCCGACATCCGAAGGTGCTCGAGGTCGCCGCCTACGCCGTCCCCGACCCGCAGGTCGGCGACCGGGTGGCCGTCGCCCTCGTCGCCTCCGACGGGTTCGACTTCGCCGAGTTCGCCGAGTTCCTCTCCGAGCAGAGCGATCTCGGCCCCAAGCAGATGCCGAGTTTCGTCCGGGTCACCAGCGACCTGCCCAAGACCGCGACTTACAAGGTGCTCGGCCGGTCCCTGAGCGCGCAGCGCTGGAACTCCCCCGATCCCACCTGGTTCCGCGCCCCGGGCAGCGCGTCCTTCGAGCCGGTCACCGAGGAACTGCAGCACAAGCTCGACGCGGAACTCGATCGCTGATCCCTCGCTCCCTTCTCCCTCCCCGTTTCGGTGGGCGTGAACGGACCGTTCAGGTCCGCTGAGAGCCTGAACGGTCCGTTCACACCGTCCGGACACAGCACGAGGCCGGGTACGAAATTCGTACCCGGCCTCGTGCATGGCCTGAATTGCGCCCGGAGGCGACGGTCCTACTTGAGCTTCTCCAGTCGCGCGACGGTCGCCTCGAACTCGGCGACAAGGTCTGCCATCGAGTCGGCGACCGGACGGATCTCGTTCATCCGCCCCACGATCTGGCCCGCGGGCATCGCCACGACCTCCGGGTCCTCCGACGCGACGATCCGCTGATGTGCCTCGCTGACCAGCAGATTCTGCAGCGGCATCGGCAGTGCCTCGGGTGCGCCCGGCTTGGACCAGGCATCGGTCCACTTGGTCTTGAGCAGCCGGGCCGGCTTGCCGGAGTAGATGCGCGAGCGCACGGTGTCGGAGGACGTCGCACCGAGCAGCGCGCGCTGGATCGCCGACGGGCCCTCACCCGACGCGCTGCCGAGCTTGTACTCCTCGGCGGTGAGCCAGTACGAACCCATCCAGACGCCGGATGCACCGAGGCTCATCGCCGCGGCGATCTGACGACCGCTTCCGATCCCACCCGCTGCCAGCACGGTCGCGGAATCGCCTACCGCATCGACGATCTCGGGAACGAGGACCATCGAAGCGATCTCGCCGGTGTGGCCACCCGCCTCGTAGCCCTGGGCGATGACGATGTCGACTCCGTTGGCCACGTGACTGAGCGCATGCCCAACGGCGCCGGCGAGGGCCGCGACCGGAACCCCGTGCGCGTGTGCCTCGTCGATGATGTCCTTCGGCGGCGATCCGAGCGCATTCGCGATCAGCGCCGGGCGGTGGCGAAGCGCCACGTCCACCTGCGCTCGCGCAACAGAGTGCAGCCAGCCCAGCACGCCGGTGGCGTGCTCGACGTCGTCGGACAACGGCGGGACACCGAGCTCGTCGAGCGTGCGGTTGACGAACGCGCGGTGCTCGGCGGGAATGAGCTTGTCGAGGTCGACGGCCGCACCCTCGGTGGGCACCTTGGCCGGCATCACGATGTCGACGCCGTACGGCTTGCCGTCGGTGTTCTCGTCCATCCAGGCGAGGGTGGCCTCGAGCTCGTCCGGGTCGTTGAAGCGCACGCATCCCAGCACACCGAGTCCGCCGGCCCGCGACACCGCGGCCGCGACGTGCTCGGACGGCGTGAACGCGAAGATCGGGTACTGGATGCCGAACTTGTCGGCAAGAGCGTTGTGCATCAGGAGTTTCCGTTGCCGTTCGTGAAGTGGTCGTCCGCGTCCCGCGCCTCGGTCTGCTGCTTGGCCCACTTGTAGTCGGGCTTACCGGCGGGTGAACGCTTGATCTCGTCGACGAACCACACGCTGCGCGGCACCTTGTAGCCGGCAATCTCCTTGCGCGCCGCGGCCACGATGTCGTTCATGCTGGGGCGTGCGCCGTCGCGGGTAGCGACTACCGCCGAGACCCGCTGGCCGAACCGCTCGTCCGGCACGCCGACGACCAGCACGTCGAAGACATCGGGATGAGTCTTGACTGCTCCCTCGACCTCCTCCGGGTAGATCTTCTCGCCACCACTGTTGATCGAGACGGAGCCACGGCCGAGCATCGTGACGGTGCCGTCCTCCTCGACGGTCGCGTAGTCACCGGGAATCGAGTAGCGAACACCGTTGTAGACCTTGAAGGTCTCTGCGGTCTTCTTCTCGTCCTTGTAGTAGCCGAGCGGGATGTGACCGTGCCGGGCGAGCACGCCGACCTTGCCCGATCCCGCCTCGATGACGTTGCCGTCGTCGTCGAGCACGACGGTCGCAGCGTCGATCTTCACCCGGGGACCGCCGGTGTGGGTGGCGCCCTTGGTGACGGCGGCCAAGCCGCCGAAACCGGTCTCCGACGAACCGATGGAGTCCGTGATGTAGCGGTTCGGCAGCAGGTCGAGGAACTCGTCCTTGAGCGCCGGTGAGAACAGGGCCGCACTGGAGGCCATCACGTACAGGCTCGACAGGTCGTACGGCTCACCGGTTTCCGGGTTGCCGGCCTTCAGCGCGTCGAGCATCGGGCGGGCCATCGCGTCGCCGGTGATGAAGATGAGGTTGACCTTGTGGCGATCGATGACCTGCCAGACCGCGTGCCCGTCGAACTCGGGGTGCATGACGAGCGTTCCGCCACCGAAGAGGCTGTGGAACACCGCGGACTGCGAACCGCCGTGGATCATCGGCGGGATCGGGAAGCGCACCATCGCGGGACTCGCGGCGCCGACCTTCGCGAGTTCCCACTCGTCCTCGACGCGCTCACCGGTGACGAAGTTGACGCCTCCGCCGAGAACGCGCCACCAGTCCTCGTGCCGCCACATGACGCCCTTCGGCATGCCGGTGGTGCCGCCGGTGTACAGCATGAAGATGTCGTCGGGGCTGCGTTCACCGAAGTCACGTTCGGGCGAGCTCTCGGACAGCGCGTGCTCGTACTCCACGCCGCCGAACGACGCGTAGTCCAGATCGGTGCCGTCCTCGACAACGACGACCGCCTTCAGCAGCGGCGTGTTCGGCAGCACGTTCGCCACCTTGTCGGCGTAGCGACGCTCCACGACGAGCGCAACCATGTCCGAGTTCTCGAAGATGTACTGCAACTCGTTCTCGACATAGCGGTAATTGACGTTCACCATGACCGCACGGGCCTTGAAGACCGCCACCATGGCCTCGATGGCCTCGATGGTGTTGCGGGAGTAGATGCCGACCTTGTCACCCGGCTTGACGCCACGACTCTGCAGGTGGTGGGCCAAACGGTTGGTCCGCTCCTCCAACTGCGCGTAGGTGAACTCGCGGTCGCTGTCAAGCAGCGCCACACGCTCGGGGTTCAAGTCGATGGAGTGCTCGACGAAGTCTGCGATATTTAGGGCCACATCGAACAAAGTAGAACGTGTTACCGTTTCATGCAAGAGTCAATTTGAGACCCACCTCACACGCGATCGGGAGCGAATAAGTGTCCTCCACCACAGCCGAAGTTTCCGACATTTCAGAGAAGTCGCCGCACTGCCTTGTCGAGAAGCGCGGGCACGTACTCGTCATCACGATGAACCGCCCCGAGGCTCGCAATGCTCTCTCCGGCGAGATGATGGCGATCATGGTCGACGCTTGGGATCAGGTCGACAACGACCCCGACATCCGCGTCGCCATCCTCACCGGCGCCGGGGGCACGTTCTGCGCCGGCATGGACCTCAAGGCGATGAACAAGAACGCCCCCGGCGACGCGTTCTCCAAGGGCAGCCTCGATCCGACCAGGCTGCCCGCACTGCTCAAGGGTCGCCGCCTGACCAAGCCGCTGATCGCCGCGGTCGAGGGTGCGGCCATCGCCGGCGGCACCGAGATCCTCCAGGGCACCGACATCCGAGTAGCCGGGGAGAGTGCGAAGTTCGGTGTCTCCGAGGCGCGGCTGGGCCTGTTCCCGCTCGGCGGCTCCGCGGTGCGTCTCGTCCGACAGATCCCGTACACCGTCGCCGCCGAGATCCTGCTCACCGGCCGGAACGTCCCGGCACCCGAGGCCAAGGAACTCGGCTTGATCGGCCACGTCGTCCCTGACGGCGAGGCGCTGACCAAGGCGCTCGAGATCGCCGACAGGATCGCCGCCAACGGCCCGGTCGCGGTCCAGGCCATCCTCAAGACGATCCGCGTCACCGAGGGCATGCACGAGGAAGAGGCCTTCAAGATCGAGGCCAAGATCGGCGCCGAGGTGTTCAAGAGCGACGACGCCAAGGAGGGCCCGCGCTCGTTCGCCGAGAAGCGCGCCCCGAAGTTCCAGGGCAAGTAGCCCCCCACCCACCGGATCGTCACGGCCCGCCGTCGCAGTCGCGACGGCGGGCCGTGTGCGTCGAATCGATTGGTACGTCGGAACAACCGCGGCCGTACATGGGTTGTCGCCCACATGAGCACCGACGCCGATCCCCGGCTTCTCGACCTAGTCGCGTCCCACACCCGCGGTGTGCTGGCCACCATCAAGCGCGACGGCAGGCCCCAGTTGTCGAATGTCATCTACACCTGGGACGAGGACAGCCGGACCGCCCGGATGTCCGTCACCGCGGACCGCGCGAAGACCCGCAACGCCATCCGCGACCCCCGCGTCTCCCTGCATGTCAGCGCCACCGACTTCTGGTCCTACGCCGTGATCGAGGGTGACGCGGACCTGAGCTCGATCGCCACAGACCCACACGATGCCGCCGTCGACGAGCTCGTCGACGTCTACCGCCGGGCACTCGGCACCGAGCACCCGGACTGGGATGCCTTCCGCCGCGCGATGGTCACCGAGCGCCGTCGGGTCCTCCGCATCCACGCCCGCCGCGTGTACGGCATGGCCGAACTTCCCCCGCCCTCAGCCTGACCACGCGGTCCGCCCGCCCCGGCCGGGGGAACTCGCTACACCATCCTCACTGTCAGGCGGGGTTGACGGCGTCCGAGAGCTGACGCATGTGCTCGACGTCGCGACAGGTCACCAGCAGCATGGTGACGCCCGAGTCCTCCCACACCTTGACCTGATCGCGCACCTCGTCGAGGTTGCCGATGATCATGGTGTCGGTGACCATCTCGTCCGGCACCGTCGCAATGGCCTCTTCCTTCTTGCCCGACAGGAAGAGTCGCTGGATCTCCTTGACCTCGTCGCCGTAACCCATCCGGGTGTACACCTGGGCGTGGAAGTTCAGCTCGGCGGCGCCCATGCCCCCGACGTACAGGGCGGTGTACGGCTTGAGCCGGGCGATCTCGGCGGCACGGTCGTCGGTGACGACGACCTGACACGTCGCGGCGACCTCGAAGTCCTCGCGGCCGCGGCGGGCACCCTTGCGCGCGAAACCCTCGTCGAGCCACTCGTTGTACATCGGAGCGAGTCTCGGCGTGTAGTAGATCGCCAGCCAGCCGTCGGCGATCTCGGCCGTCAGCGCGACGTTCTTCGGCCCCTCGGCACCGAGCCAGATCGGCAGATCGGCCCGCAGCGGGTGGGTGATCGGCTTGAGCGGCTTGCCCAGCCCCATTCCGTCCTCGCCGCGGTACGGCAGCGGGTAGTGCGGCCCGGCGTTGGTCACCGGAGCCTCACGAGCGAGGACCTGCCGGATGATCGAGACGTACTCACGGGTCCGCGCAAGAGGTTTCGGGAACGGCTGCCCGTACCAGCCCTCGACGACCTGCGGCCCGGACACTCCGAGACCGAGGATGGCTCGACCTCCCGACAGGTGGTCGAGGGTCAGCGCGTGCATCGCGGCGTTGGTCGGCGTCCGACCGGACAGCTGCGCGACAGACGTCCCGAGCCGAACGCGCTGCGTGCTCGACCCCCACCACGCCAACGGCGTGAAGGCGTCGTTGCCCCAGGACTCGGCGGAAAAGACGGCGTCGAACCCGAAGCGGTCGGCTTCTGCAACGAGTTCAGCAGCGTTCGCCGGCGGCTGTGCGCCCCAGTACCCGAGTTGCAACCCAAGCTTCATCTACGTGCCTCCGTGTTTTCCCATTTCCGCGGCCCTGCGACAGTGACTCTTGCCACAGTAATAAGAACCTGTTCTACTCGATCGTGTGACCCCTGAAAAGAGCGCGGTGGCCGAGCAGCCACTGAGAGCGCCGCTAAATCTCAAATTCGACTACACCCGATCCGTGGGACCCACGATCGGCGCGTTCGTCACCGGCCTGCGAGACCGAAAGGTCGTCGGCGCGCGTGGATCCGACGGCCGTGTCCACGTGCCGCCGACGGAGTTCGATCCCACCACCCACGAGCCGATGACCGACTTCGTCGACGTCTCTGACACCGGGACCGTCGTCAGCTGGACGTGGATGCCCGATCCCATCGAGGGTCAGCCGCTGAGCCACCCCTTCGCGTGGGCGCTGGTCAAGCTGGACGGCGCGGACACGTCGATCCTGCACGCCGTCGACGCGGGCTCCGCCGACGCGATGAGCACCGGGATGCGGGTGCGGGTCCGCTGGGCCGACGAGCGCACCGGGCACATCCGCGACATCGCGTGCTTCGAACCCGGCGAGAGCGAGTCCACGTCGGCGCCGGCAGGCGGCGACCCGGTCACCGACATCGTCACCCCGATCGACCTGCACTACACGCACACGGCCTCGTTCGAGGAGACCTACTACCTCCTCGGTCTGATGGAGGGCAAGATCATCGGTGGCCGCACCGACGCGAACGGCAAGGTGTACGTCCCGCCGCGCGGTGCGAACCCCACCGACGGTGTCCCCACCAAGGAACAGGTCGAGGTGTCCGACAAGGGCACTATCACCACCTTCTGCATCGTCAACGTCCCGTTCCTGGGCCAGCAGATCAAGCCGCCCTACGTCGCGGCCTACGTCCTGCTCGACGGCGCGGACATCCCGTTCCTGCACCTCATTCTCGAGGTCGATCCCGCCGAGGTCCGGATGGGCATGCGGGTCGAGGCCGTCTGGCGACCGAAGGAGGAGTGGGTGTACTCACTCCGGAACGTCTCCCATTTCCGCCCGAGCGGTGAGCCGGACGCGGACTACGACACCTACAAGCACCACCTCTAGGAGCCGAAAAGACCATGACAGACATTGCAGTCGTCGGCTTCGCACAGGCCCCCCATGTGCGCGAGACAACCGGCACCACCAATGGTGTCGAGATGCTCGTCCCCTGCTTCCAGGAGCTGTACGCGGAGCTCGGAATCACCAAGTCCGACATCGGTTTCTGGTGCTCCGGATCGTCCGACTACCTGGCCGGCCGATCGTTCTCGTTCATCTCCGCGATCGACTCGATCGGCGCCGTGCCGCCGATCAACGAGTCGCACGTCGAGATGGACGCCGCCTGGGCCCTGTACGAGGCCTGGGTCAAGATCATGACCGGCGAGGTCGACACCGCGCTCGTGTACGGCTTCGGCAAGTCTTCCGCAGGCAACCTCCGCCAGATCCTCGCGATGCAGACCGACCCGTACCTGGTTGCCCCGCTGTGGCCGGACTCCGTCTCGATGGCAGGCCTGCAGGCCCGGCTCGGGCTCGAATCGGGCAAGTGGACCGCCGAGGAAATGGCTCAGATCGCGCAGCGCAGCCGTGCCGCCGCGAAGAGCAACCCCAACGCGCAGATCTTCGGCGACGTCGACATCGAGGCGCTGCTGGCGTCCGAGTACGTCGCGGATCCGTTGCGGGCGCACGACTGTGCACCGATCACCGACGGCGCGGCCGCAATCATCCTGGCCCGCGGCGACCGCGCCCGCGAACTGTGCGAGCGTCCGGCGTGGATCACCGGCATCGAGCACCGCATTGACTCCCCTGTGATCGGGTCGCGGGACCTGACGGTCTCACCGTCGACCGCCGCAGCCGCCCGCGCCGCGACCGGTGGTGACGTCTCGAACATCGACGTCGCCGAGCTGCACGCGCCGTTCACGCATCAGGAGATCATCCTGCGCGAGGCGATCGGCCTGACCGACGCCACGACAATCAACCCGTCGGGCGGTCCGCTGACCGGCAACCCGATGTTCTCCGGCGGCCTCGAGCGCATCGGCCACGCCGCACGGAAGATCATGAGCGGTGACGCGCAGCGCACCCTCGCCCACGCCACCAGTGGCCCTGTGCTGCAGCAGAACCTGGTCGCAGTCATGGAAGGACGCAACAACTGATGGCGAAGCAACTTGCCGCAGTCCTCGGCACAGGCCAGACCTACTACGTCGCCAAGCGCCACGACGTCACGATGGCAGGCATGATCCGCGAGGCGGTCGACCGCGCGATGGCCGATGCCCACGTCGGCTGGGACGACATCGACGCCATCGTGATCGGCAAGGCACCCGACCTGTTCGAGGGCTCGATGATGCCGGAACTTGCGATGTCTGATGCGCTGGGCGCCAACGGAAAGCCGCTGCTGCGCGTGCATACCGCCGGCTCGGTCGGCGCCTCGACGGGCAACGTCGCGACCAGCCTGGTGCAGTCCGGCGTCCACAAGCGTGTGATCGCGGTGTCGTGGGAGAAGCAGTCCGAGTCCAACGCAATGTGGGCGCTGTCCACGCCGGTTCCGTTCACGATGCCCGTCGGCGCGGGTGCGGGCGGGTTCTTCGCACCGCATGTGCGTTCGTACATTCGGCGATCGGGCGCCCCCGACCACATCGGTGCGATGGTGGCGGTCAAGGACCGCCGCAACGGCGCGCTCAACCCGTACGCGCACCTCAAGCAGCCCGACATCTCGGTCGAGTCCGTCATGGCGTCCCAGATGTTGTGGGATCCCATTCGTTTCGACGAGACCTGCCCATCGTCGGACGGTGCCTGCGCGATCGTCATCGGCAACGAGGACGCCGCGAAGGTCGTCGAGGGCGACGGCCGCAAGGTGGCGTGGATCCACGCGACCGCGATGCGCACCGAGCCGCTGTCGTATGCCGGCCGCAACGTCGCCAACCCGCAGGCGGGCCGCGACGCGTCCGCAGCCCTGTGGAAGGCAGCGGGCATCACCGATCCGCTCACCGAGATCGACGAGGCCGAGATCTACGTGCCGTTCTCGTGGTTCGAGCCGATGTGGCTGGAGAACCTCGGTTTCGTGCCGGAGGGGCAGGGCTGGAAGTTCACCGAGGCCGGCGAGACCGCGATCGGCGGACAGTTGCCGGTCAACGCGTCGGGCGGTGTGCTCTCGTCCAACCCGATCGGCGCGTCCGGCATGATCCGGTACGCCGAATCGGCAATGCAGGTGATGGAACGGGCCGGCGGCCACCAGGTCGACGGCGTACGCAAGGCCTTCGGTCATGCGTACGGCGGTGGCTCGCAGTACTTCGCGATGTGGGTGGTCGGCACCGACCGCCCGACCAACTAGAAGGGACGCGCATGAAGTTCACCGTCGGCGTCGCGATGAGCCCACTCGATCAATTGATCCCGTTGGCCCAGACCGCGGAGGAGTGCGGGTTCGCAAACATCGGCCTGCCCGACTCGTTGTTCTACATGGAGACCGCAGCAGCGGACTACCCGTACACCCCCGACGGCTCGCGGATGTGGAATGCCGAGACACCGTGGGTGGACCCGCTCATCGCCGCGGCGGCGATGGGCGCGGCCACCTCGACGATCGGCTTCTACACGAACGTGCTCAAGCTGGGGTCGCGTAACCCGCTGCTGCTCGCTCGGCAGGTCGGTTCGGTCGCGAACCTGACGGGGAACCGTTTCGGCTTCGGCGTCGGGATCGGCTGGGCGCCTGAGGAGTTCGAGTGGTGTGGCGTGCCGTTCAAGAAGCGGGGCGCACGCGTCGACGAGATGATCGAGGTCATCAAGCTGGTGCTTGCCGGCGGCATGGTCGAGTTCCACGGCGAGTTCTTCGACTTCGACAAGTTGCAGATGAGCCCCGCCCCCAGCAAGCCGGTGCCGTTCTATGTCGGTGGACATACCGACGTGGCGCTGCGCCGGGCTGCTCGGGTCGGCGACGGCTGGACGTCGGCGATGATGAAGTTCAACGACATCGTCGAAACCAAGAAGAAGCTGGACGACCTCCGCGCCGAATACGGCAGGGCGGACGAGCCATTCGAGATCCAGGTGGTCTGCATCGACCGCTTCGGCAAGGACGGCTACGCCGAACTCGCCGAGGCCGGGGTCACCGACTCCATCGTGGTGCCGTGGATCTTCGACGGGGTCGGGTTCGACGGGTCGCTCGAGGCCAAGCAGGACTCGATGCGCAAGTTCGCCGCCTCCTACATCAACTGAACGGGACGCCCATGACCGCCGAGACAACCACTGAACACCCCGTCCGCATCGCGTCCCGAGCTTCCCAGTCGGCCGCGAGCGGCAAGCGCAAGGAGGAGTGGCTTGCGCTCTTCGCCGAGGACGGCTGGGTCGAGGATCCCGTCGGCCCTTCGGGTTTCGACCCCGAGGGCAAGGGGCACCACGGACGCGACGCCATCGCGCGCTTCTACGACATGACGATCGCCACCACCGACTCGCTCGTGTTCACCGTTCGCGACACCGTGCAGTGTGGTGACGAGATGGTCTACATCGGCAGCATCCGGTCCGTGGTGGCAGGCAACCAGATCGATGCCGAGGGCGTGTTCGTGTATCGCGTGAACGACGAGGGCAAGCTTCAGTCGATCCGGGCCTTCTGGGAGGTCGACCGGGCGATGAAGACGCTCGTCAAGCTCTGACCCGAGCACAACGAGAATGGGCCGCACAGGTATTCCTGTGCGGCCCATTCTCGTATCGACCCCAGGCAGGAAGTCCTGCCGAGAAACAGCAGCGCCGGCGCGGTGACCGCGCCGGCGCTGCTGGATGAGCTTCTCGATCGACCGCGCTAGTGCGCGACCGGGCAGCCCTGGGTCTTGTAGTCGACCTGGTACTCCTTGATGCCGTTGAGCCAGCCGGACCGCAGCCGGCGGGTCTCGCCGACCTCGGTGATGTCCGGGAGGAAGTCCGCGATCGCGTTGAAGATCAGGTCGATCTCCATGCGGGCCAGGTTGGCGCCGAGGCAGTAGTGGGCGCCGGTGCCACCGAACGACAGGTGCGGGTTCGGGTCGCGCAGGATGTCGAACTTGTGCGGCTCGTCGAAGACTTCCTCGTCGAAGTTCGCGGACACGTAGTTCATCACCACGCGCTGGCCCTTCTTGATGGCCACGCCGCCGATCTCGGTGTCCGCGAGAGCGGTGCGCTGGAACGCGGCGACCGGGGTGGCCCAGCGGATGATCTCGTCGGCCGTGGTCTTCGGGCGCTCCTTCTTGAAGAGTTCCCACTGCTCGGGGTTGTCGATGAAGGCCTTCATGCCGTGCGTGGTGGCGTTACGGGTGGTCTCGTTGCCGGCCACCGCGAGCACGATCACGAAGAAGCCGAACTCCTCGGGGCTGAGCACGTCGCCGTCGACGTCCGCCTCGATCAGAGTCGTGACGAGGTCGTCGCCCGGGTTCTCCTTACGCGCCTCGGCGAGCTGGTACGCGTACCCGAGGATCTCCATCGACGCCGCCGCGGGATCGATGTCGGCGAACTCCGGGTCGTCGTAGGAGGTCATCTGGTTGGACCACTCGAAGACCTTGCCGCGGTCCTCCTGCGGCACGCCGATGAGCTCGGCGATGGCCTGCAGCGGCAGCTCCGCCGCGACCTGGGTGACGAAGTCGCCGCTGCCCTCAGCCGCCGCGGCCTTGACGATGGCCTCCGCGCGGTCGCGCAGTTCTTCCTTGATCCCGTTGATCGCACGGGGGGTGAAGCCGCGCGAGACCAGCTTGCGCAGCTTGGTGTGCTCCGGCGCGTCCTTGTTCAGGAGCACGAAGCGCTGCAGTTCGATCTGCTCGCGCTGCATGTCGTCGGCGAAGCGCGGAATGGCGGTGTTCTCCCAAGTGGAGAACACGTCGCTGCGCATCGACACGTCCCGGATATCCTCGTGCCGGGTAACGAGCCAGTAGCCACCGTCGTTGAATCCGCCGACGCCGTCGGGCTGCTCGACCCAGTACACCGGCTCGGCCTTGCGGACCTCTGCCAGTTCTTCCACCGGCAGCCGGTGCGCGTAGATGTCGGGGTCCGTAAAGTCGAATCCCGCGGGAATGTTGGGCTGTGCCACTGCTGTCTCCTGCCCCCGCGATCGATGTCGCAAGTGATCTGTAACACGTTCTATAAACATTGAATCACAGGCCCTCCGTATAGGGAAGATCCCTTGGCATAGTCCTTGCTCAGGGGATGAACCTGTTCTACTTTTCAAGGTACAAACGAAAGGAGCCCGTCGTGGGCACACCAGTAATCGTCGAGGCAGTGCGGACCCCGATCGGCAAGCGGGGCGGTTGGCTGTCCGGCCTGCACGCGACGGAGACCCTCGGCGCTGCTCAGGTCGGGCTGCTGCAGCGGGCGGGCGTCGATCCCCTCCTCGTCGAGCAGGTCATCGGCGGCTGCGTCACCCAGGCCGGCGCGCAGTCCAACAACGTCACCCGCACCGCCTGGCTCGCCGCCGGACTGCCGTGGCAGACCGGTGCCACCACCATCGACTGCCAGTGCGGCTCCGCGCAGCAGGCCAACCACCTCATCGCCGGCCTGATCGCCACCGGCGCCATCGACATCGGCATCGCCTGCGGCGTCGAGCAGATGAGCCAGGTTCCCCTCGGCGCCAACGTCGGCACCGAGGCCGGTCCCCGTCGCCCCGCGTCGTGGGACATCGACATGCCCGCCCAGTTCGAGGCCGCCGAGCGGATCGCCAAGCGGCGCGGCCTCACCCGCGACGACATCGAGGCCTTGGGCGTGCGCTCGCAGGCACTGGCCAAGCAGGCCTGGGCCGAGGGGCGTTTCGACCGCGAGGTGCTGCCGGTGACCGCGCCCGTGATCGGCGAGGACAAGCTGCCGACCGACGAGACCACCGTGATCTCGCGGGATCAGGGCCTGCGCGACACCACCCTGGAATCGCTTGCCAAGCTCAAGCCGGTCATCGAGGGCGGGATCCACACCGCGGGCACCTCCTCTCAGATCTCCGACGGCGCCGCCGCGGTGCTGCTGATGGACTCCGACCGCGCCCTGGCCCTCGGCCTCAAGCCGCGCGCCCGGATCGTCTCGCAGGTGCTCGTCGGCGCCGAGCCGGAGTTCCACCTCGACGGACCCGTCCAGGCGACCGCCAAGGTCCTCGAGAAGGCGGGCATGAAGATCGGCGACCTCGACCTGTTCGAGGTCAACGAGGCCTTCGCGTCGGTCGCGCTGTCCTGGGCGCAGGTGCACGGCCCGGACATGGACAAGGTCAACGTGAACGGCGGCGCGCTCGCGCTCGGCCATCCCGTCGGCAGCACGGGGTCCCGACTGATCACCACCGCCCTCCACGAGCTCGAGCGCCGCGACGGCTCCACCGCCCTGATCTCGATGTGCGCGGGCGGCGCGCTGGCCACCGGCACCATCATCGAGAGGATCTGACCCACCCATGAACCGCCCGCCGTTGCTCGATACGCAGTTCACCCGCTTCCTGATCAAGTGGATGTCGAAGACGAACGTCGTCGCGTACCGCGTGACGGGTGGGCGCATCGGTGGCAAATGGCGGGTCGGCAGTGCCGCAAAGACGGGGCTGCCGATCTGCCTGCTCACCACCACCGGCCGCAAGAGCGGCGAGCCGCGGGTGAGTCCGCTGCTGTTCCTCGAGGACGACGACCGGGTGGTTCTCGTCGCCTCGCAGGGAGGGCAGCCCAAGAACCCGCTGTGGTACCTGAATCTGAAGGCCGACCCGAACGTGACGGTCCAGATCCGCTCGCAGGTACGCGCACTGGTTGCCCGCGTCGCCGACGACGCCGAGCACGCCGAGCTGTGGCCGCGACTGGTCGCGATGTATCCGGAGTTCGACGACTACCAGTCCTGGACGGACCGGAAGATTCCCGTCGTCGTGTGCTCATAGCAATTGACCGTCGGTTGACAGACAATGCGTGGAGAGTGTGCACCGTTGCCCACCCGGTAGGCGCGCGCTCCGCTGTTGCACACTCAACGGATAGGGAGATTCGTCATGACGGCCGGCCCCCAAGACCAGATCCTCGACCGGCGCGAGCTCGCCGCGGCCCTGCTGAAAGCGCTCGACATGCGGCACGAGGTGCTCGACGCCATCGTCGACAGTGACGACCACGACGCCGCGGTGCGCACCGTCAGCGGACTGCTCGAGACCACGCCGCCGAATGCGGAGGTCGTGCTCAGCCTGCAACTCGGTCGCCTGACTCGGCTCGAGCGTGACCGTCTGAGCGACGAGGTGACGAACCTGGACGCGACGCTCAAGTGGCTGCCCGAGCAGCGCCCGTTCGCGACCGGCACCGGGGTCAGGCTGCGCCCCTTCAGCCCCAGCGAATCCGATGCTGAGCTGTTCCGGCAGCGTTCGGCCGAGCAGGTCGACGACTCCGGCAGCCCGTGGTCCGAGGACCGTGTCGAGAACGAACGTCGGGCCGGCCTGAAGCGGGTCGACGACGAGACCGCGGCCTGGTTCGTCGCTGAGAACACCGCGGGCGACCAGCCCGAGCGCGTCGGACTGGTGTTCGGCGAATTGTCGGGCAGCGAGGTCGATCTCGCGGTGTGGGTGGCCCCGACCGTCCGCAAGCAGGGCTATGGCACTGCCGTGATCAAGCTGTCGCGGCCGGAACTCGCCGCCTACTTCCCGGGGACCGTCGTCGTCGTCCGCTCCCCCGCATAGGCACCGGACGCCCGTGAGTCCTTCCGGTCCACCTACGGGCCGGAAGGACTCACGGGCAGCGGAGCTGCCTACGCCCCGTAGACCGGGGTCGGCGTCTCCGCCTTCTCGAGCAGACCCGCGACGACGGGACCGAGCTCCTTCGGATCCCAGCGGTCACCCTTGTCCTGGGACGGTCCGTGGCGCCAGCCCTCGGCGACCGTGATCTTGCCGCCCTCGACCTCGAACACCCGGCCGCTGACGGCCTTCGACTCGGTCGAGCCCAGCCACACGACGAGCGGGGAGATGTTCTCCGGCGCCATCGCGTCGAAGCCCTCCTCCGGCGCGGCCATCGACTCGGCCATCGCACCGCCGGCGCCCACGGTCATGCGGGTGCGAGCCGCGGGGGCGATCGCGTTCACCGAGACGCCGTAGTTCTTCAGTTCGGCGGCGGCCTGGATGGTCATCTCCGCGATGCCGGCCTTGGCCGCCGCGTAGTTGCCCTGGCCGATGGAGCCCTGCAGGCCCGCGCCCGAACTGGTGTTGATGATGCGGGCGTCCACCGGACGTCCGGCCTTGGACTCGGCGCGCCAGTAGGCGGCGGCGTGCCGCAGCGGCGCGAAGTGACCCTTGAGGTGCACGCGGATCACCGCGTCCCACTCCTCCTCTGCCATCCCGACGAGCATGCGGTCGCGCAGGAAGCCCGCGTTGTTGACCAGCACGTCGAGGCCGCCGAAGTTGTCGATGGCCGTCTTGATCAGGTTCTGCGCGCCGTCCCAGTCGGCGACGTCGTCGCCGTTCACGACCGCCTGGCCACCGGCGGCGATGATCTCCGCCACGACCTGCTCGCCGGGGCTCTCACCGGTCGCCGAGCCGTCTCCGCCGACGCCGATGTCGTTGACGACGACCTTCGCGCCCTCGGCCGCGAAAGCCAGCGCGTGCGCCCGCCCGATGCCGCGGCCCGCGCCCGTCACGATGACGACGCGACCGTCTACCAGTCCGCTCACTTGTTCTCCTTAACTTGCTGCATTGTTCGAAGTTTCCGCGTCCGCCGCAGCCAGGAAGGCCGGGCGTTCACCGCCACCGTGCACGGTCAGGGTCGAACCGCTGACATACGACGCCAGTGGGGATGCCAGGAAGATCGCACTGTTGCCGATGTCCTCGGGCCGCGCCATCCTGCCCAGCGGGACCGTCTCGCCGACCGCCGCGACACCCTCGGGCCCGCCGTAGTGCAGGCCCGACTGCTCGGTCTCGACGAGGCCGACGACGATCGAGTTGACCCGGACCTTCGGCGCCCACTCCACCGCGAGGCTCGTCGACAGGCTGTCGATGCCTGCCTTCGCCGCACCGTACGCCGCGGTGCCCGGCGAGGGCCTGCCGCCGCTGACGCTCGAGACCATCACGATCGAGCCGCCGCCGTCCTGCTTCTGCATGACGGCATTCCCGACCTGCGAGATGAGCAGCGGCGCGAGCAGATTCAGCTCCACGATCTTCGAGTGGAAGCGCGGGCTCGCGTCGGCGGCGAGTGCGTAGGGTGCGCCACCGGCATTGTTGACGACGGTGTCGAGCCGGCCGTGCCGTTCGACGATCTGGTCGACCATCGCCTGCACCTGCTCGGGATCGCGGACGTCGCATGCAATGAACTCGACGCCGCGTCCGTCCACCTCGATCGGCTCGTCGGCGGGCCGCCGTGCGCAGGTCACCACCGTGGCGCCGGCGCGCAGGAAGGCACGGCTGATGCCGGCACCGACCCCTCGCACGCCGCCGGTGACGAGCACGACGTTGCCGCCCAGACCTAGATCCACCAGTACCTCCGCTGCCTGAAGATTCCCCGCGGGTCAGGGATTCTCTGCGGTCGAGGGCGCTGCCCGTCCACACGTGAACGAACTCCAGCTCGACCCGCAGGTGTGCTAACTTACCAAGCAATCGCTTGGTTTGGCGACCTACCTAAGGAAACACGATGGGAATCACCTCCAAATCCGACGGGTCCGGCATCACCACGGTCACCGTCGACTACCCGCCTGTGAACGCCATCCCCTCGAAGGGGTGGTTCGAACTGGCTGATGCCATCCGCGAGGCCGGCAAGGACCAGAGCACCCACGTGGTGATCCTGCGAGCCGAGGGCCGCGGCTTCAACGCCGGCGTCGACATCAAGGAAATGCAGGCCACCGAGGGTCACGGCGCGCTGATCGAGGCCAACCGCGGCTGCGCTGCGGCCTTCTCCGCGGTGTACGACTGCGAGGTTCCCGTCGTGGTCGCCGTCAACGGCTTCTGCGTCGGCGGCGGCATCGGCCTGGTCGGCAATGCGGACGTCATCGTCGCGTCCGACGACGCGATCTTCGGCCTGCCCGAGGTCGACCGCGGCGCCCTCGGTGCGGCCACGCACCTCGCGCGCCTGGTCCCCCAGCACATGATGCGGACGCTGTACTACACGGCGAAGAACGTCGACGCCCAGACCCTCAAGCACTTCGGTTCCGTGTACGACGTGGTCCCGCGCGCCGAACTCGACGCCTGCGCACTGAAGATCGCCGGCGAGATCGCCGCCAAGGACACCCGGGTCATCCGGCGCGCCAAGGAAGCCATCAACCGCATCGACGTGATGGACGTGCACACCAGCTACCGGATCGAGCAGGGCTTCACGTTCGAACTGAACCTCGCCGGCGTCGCCGACGAGCACCGCGACGAGTTCGTCGCCACCGGCAAGCCGCGCGCGAACAAGTAGGGAGTGAACTGAGAATGGCTGACAAGAGGAAGTCGCTCGACGAGGTCGTCGGCGAACTGCGCAGCGGCATGACCATCGGCCTCGGCGGCTGGGGCTCGCGCCGCAAGCCGATGGCGTTCGTCCGCGCGATCCTGCGCTCGGACGTCAAGGACCTGACCGTCGTCACCTACGGCGGACCCGACCTGGGCCTGCTGTGCTCGGCGGGCAAGGTCAAGAAGGCCTACTACGGCTTCGTCTCGCTCGACTCGGCGCCGTTCTACGACCCGTGGTTCGCGAAGGCCCGCACGGCCGGCGAGATCGAGGTCCGCGAGATGGACGAGGGCATGGTCAAGTGCGGCCTCGAGGCCGCCGCCGCGCGCCTGCCGTTCCTGCCGATCCGCGCCGGCCTCGGCTCGGACGTGCAGAACTTCTGGGGCGACGAGCTCAAGACCGTCACCTCCCCGTACGCCGACGAGTCCGGCAAGCCCGAGACCCTGATCGCGATGCCGGCGCTCAACCTGGACGCGGCGTTCGTGCACCTGAACATCGGCGACGCCCGCGGCAATGCCGGCTACCAGGGCGTGGACCCCTACTTCGACGACCTGTACCTGATGGCCGCCGAGAAGCGCTACCTCTCGGTCGAGCAGGTCGTCGAGACCGAGCAGCTGGTCAAGGAGGTGCCGCTGCAGCAGCTGATCGTCAACCGCATGATGGTCGACGCCGTGGTCGAGGCCCCGAACGGCGCGCACTTCACCCTCGCCGGCGAGTCCTACGGCCGGGACGAGAAGTTCCAGCGGCACTACGCCGAGGCCGCCAAGACCCCCGAGTCCTGGCAGGCCTTCGTGGACCGCTTCCTGTCCGGTTCCGAGGACGACTACCAGGCCGCCGTCAAGAAGTTCGCAGAGGAGCAGGCATGACCTCCACCGAGACCGTCACCCGCGCAGAGTACTGCGCGATCGCGTGCGCCGACCTCTTCGCCGGCGCGGGCGAGATCATGGCCAGCCCGATGTCGACGATGTCGCAGATCGGTGCCCGCCTGGCCCGGCTCACCACCGAGCCGGACCTGCTCATCACCGACGGCGAGGCGCTGATCTTCGCCGACACCCCCGCCGTCGGCGCCAAGGGCGCGATCGAGGGCTGGATGCCGTTCCGCAAGGTGTTCGACGTCGTCGCCTCCGGTCGCCGCCACGTCGTCATGGGCGCCAACCAGATCGACAAGCACGGCAACCAGAACCTGTCCGCCTTCGGCCCGCTGCAGCAGCCGAAGCGCCAGATGTTCGGTGTCCGTGGCGCCCCGGGCAACACGATCAACCACGCCACCAGCTACTGGGTCGGCAAGCACACCTCGCGCGTCTTCTGCGACCAGGTCGACGTCGTCTCCGGCGTCGGCTACGACAAGGTCGATCCGGAGAACCCGGCGTACAAGTACCTCGGTGTGTACCGCGTCGTCACCAACCTCGGCGTCTTCGACTTCGGTGGGCCGGGCCGCACCTTCCGCGCGCTGACCCTGCACCCGGGCGTCACCGCCGACGAGGTCGCCGAGAACACCTCCTTCGAGGTCGCCGGCCTCGCCGAGGCGGGTGTCACTCGCGAGCCGACCGCCGAGGAGCTGCGCATCATCCGCGAGGTGCTCGACCCGAAGAGCTTCCGCGACCGCGAGGTCTCGGCGTGAGCGCGCAGGTCCTCCGCACCCCGCTGACCGAACTGGTCGGCATCGATCACCCGATCGTGCAGACCGGCATGGGCTGGGTCTCGGGTCCGCGCCTGACCGCGGCCACCTGCAACGCCGGCGGTCTGGGCATCCTCGCGTCGGCGACGATGACCTACGACGAGCTCGAGGTCGCGATCAAGAAGACCAAGCAGCTCACCGACAAGCCGTTCGGCGTCAACATGCGCGCCGACGCATCGGACGCCGGGCAGCGGTGCGACCTGCTGATTCGCGAGGGTGTCAAGGTCGCCTCCTTCGCGTTGGCGCCGAAAAAGGACCTGATCGCCAAGCTCAAGGACAACGGCATCGTCGTGGTCCCGTCGATCGGTGCCGCCAAGCATGCGGTCAAGGTCGCGTCCTGGGGCGCGGACGCGGTCGTCGTGCAGGGCGGCGAGGGCGGCGGGCACACCGGTGGCGTCGCGACGACGCTGCTGCTGCCCTCGGTGCTGGACGCGGTCGACATCCCGGTGATCGCCGGCGGTGGCTTCTTCGACGGTCGCGGCCTGGCCGCAGCGCTGTCGTACGGCGCCGCGGGCGTGGCGATGGGCACCCGCTTCCTGCTCACGAGCGATTCCGCGGTGCCGGACTCGGTCAAGCAGGAGTACCTCAAGCGCGGCCTGACGGACACCACCGTCTCGCGCAAGGTCGACGGCATGCCGCATCGGGTGCTCAACACCGACCTGGTGAACAGCCTGGAGAAGTCCAGCTATGCCAGGGGACTGCTCGCGGCGACGAAGAACGCGATGAAGTTCAAGGCGATGACCGGTATGAAGTGGTCAACGCTCGCCAAGGACGGCCTGGCGATGAAGCGCTCCGGCGACCGCACCGTGCAGCAGATCATCATGGCCGCCAACACCCCGATGCTGCTCAAGGCCGGCCTGGTCGAGGGCAACACCGAGGCGGGCGTGCTGGCGTCCGGTCAGGTGGTCGGCATGATCGACGACCTGCCCAGCTGCCAGGAGCTGATCGACCGGATCATGGCCGACGCCGTGAAGCGGATCGACGCGCTCGGAGCCTTCAAGGCCTGACGCGCACATTCCCACACGTGGTGAGGGGAACCTTCAATCGGCCTGACCGGTTGAAGGTTCCCCTCACCCGTTTGCAGCGGCGGAGATGCGGGCGCGGACCTCGGGTCTGCGCAGCGGCGGCACCGTCTGCGGCGGCTGCCGGCGAGGTGGTAGCGCCGCCAGCAGCTCGGCGGTGGTTGCCGTGACCTCCTCGACCGCCTTCTCGAATGCCTCCCGGTTGGCGTCGGAGAGCTTCTGGATCCCGCTCACCTTCCGGACGTACTGACGGGCAGCGGCCTCGATCTCCTCCGCCGTGGCGGCCGGCTCGAGTCCGCGCAGCTCGGTGATGTTTCGGCACATGCCCCGACACTAGCCCCGAATCGCCGGGGCCTGCGAGCCCTGTTCGATGCCCAGATCGACGTACGGCGCCAGGGCTCCCGCCAGGGTGCGCAAGCACAGCTCACGCAGCGCCTCCGCCGGCACCGCAGGATGATCGAGCCAGTCCAGGCAGGTGGCACGCACGAAGGCGAGCCAGCCGTGCACCGCCATGGCGGCGACCTCGACTTCCGACGGGTCGAGGTCGATCGCGTCGAGGATCCGGCGCTGCTGGGCGTCGATCTCGCGCTCCACGATGGCCCGGATGCCGGCGTCCGCCGACAGGGCACCCTGGTTGACCGCGCGGATTCCGTGTCCGTTCGCCGCGAAGTGGTCGAGATAGGCATCCAGGCCTGCCACCACCTGCTCGAGCACCGGCAGCGCGGGGTCCGGCGTCGTGGCCTCGACCAACCCGTCCGCCGCGCGCTGCACGATCGCCGCGAAGAAGTCACGTTTGTTCGGGAAGTAGTGGTACATCAGCCCGCGCGAGACCCCCGCAAGTTCTGCAACTTCCTCGATCCACACCTCGTCGTACGGGCGATCGGCGAACAGGCGGGCACCGATGTCGAGCAGCTGCGCCCGGCGCTGCTCGGGGGCCAGTCGACGACGTGATTCCGTCATGATTCCCCAGACTACTTGACACGGGTTCAGTAAGCGGTACGTTGCCTTACTAGACACGAGTTCAGTATGGGAGAGGCTGACATGAGCGTGGACCTGCTGTCGACCGGCCAGCTCGACATTCCGCATCCGCGCAGACGACTACCCGTCCTCGGTGACGTGATCGGCGTCAATCCGCGTACGCCCGTTCAGGATTCGATGCGCTACGCGGCCGAACTCGGGCCGATCTTCGAGAGGAAGGTCCTCGGCACGCGCTTCGTCCTCGTCTCGGACCCCGACATCGTCGCCGAACTCGGCGACGAGACACGATTCCGCAAGCACCTCGCCCCTGCGGTCGCCGCGCTCCGCGGCATCGCGGGCGACGGTCTGTTCACCGCGTACTCCGAGGAGCCGAACTGGCGGCGTGGACACGAATTGTTGATGCCCGCGTTCACCAAGAGTGCGATGCGCTCGTACCACGAGACGATGGTCGACGTCGCGGGCGAATTGACGCAGCACTGGGACCGCCGGCTCGAACCGACAGCGCGGGTGGACGTCTCGACCGACATGACCAAACTGACGCTCGAGACCATCGGCCGCGCCGGCTTCAGCTACTCGTTCGACTCGTTCGAGCGGGACCGGCCCCACCCGTTCGTCGAGGCCATGGTCCGCGCACTCTCCCACGCCCAGCTGATGGCCTCCCCGATCGGCCGACTCACCCTGGGCCGCCGGAGGTCTCAGCACGAGGCCGACGTCGCCTACCTCGCCGAGGTGGTCGACGAGGTGATCCGCTCACGCCGCGACAGCAGCGAGGCCCCGCCCGAGGACCTGCTCGAACTGATGCTCCGGGCCGAGCGGGAGAACGACCCGAACCGCATCGACGAACTCGCCATCCGCCACCAGGTCATCACCTTCCTGGTCGCGGGTCACGAAACCACTTCCGGTGCACTCTCGTTCGCGCTCTACTACCTGTCACGGCACCCCGAGGTACTCGCCGAGGCGCAGGCCGAAGTGGACGCCGTGTGGGGCACCGAACGCGATCACCGCCCCGCCTACGAGCAGGTCGCGAAGCTTCGGTACGTCCGGCGGATCCTCGACGAGTCACTCCGACTCTGGCCCACCGCTCCCGCCTACGCGCGAGAGGCCAGACGGGACACCACGCTGCTCGGCAGGCACCGGATGAGCGAGGGCGACTGGATGCTCGTGCTCATCCCGGCACTGCACCGAAATCCGGTGTGGGGCCCCGATCCGGACCGGTTCGACCCCGACCGCTTCCTGCCTGAACGGGTCCGGACCCGACCGGCCCACGTCTACAAGCCGTTCGGCACCGGCGAGCGCGCGTGCATCGGCCGCCAGTTCGCGTTGCACGAGGCGGTCCTCGTCCTCGGCACCGTTCTGCATCGCTACGACATCGCAGGCGACCCCGACTACCGACTGCGGGTCCAGGAGCGATTGACGCTCATGCCAACCCGGTTCGACGTGACACTCACCCGTAGACCGTGACGTAACAGGGAGATACCGGAGGTCGCGGACCCGCTTGGCCGGCACCTCGCCTGCGGTAGTGTCCGCCCCTGTGAAGGCGTCCCACGAGCACACCGTCGAGGCCAGCGGGCCCGGCCGTCCACGCGACCCACAAGTCGACCGGGCAGTCCTGGAGGCGACGGTGGACCTGCTCGTCGAGGCCGGCTACCAGAAGACCACCATTCAGGCGATCGCCCGCCGCGCGCAGGTCAGCGCGCCCGCGATCTACCGCCGCTGGGCCACCCGCGAGATGATCATCGAGGACGCGATCTTCGGCCTCCAACGGGGCGAGGTGCCCCTGCCGCCCGCGACCGACGACCTGCGCGCCGACCTGCTGGCGTGGATCCACAAGTTCCTCGACCGCACCGCCCACCCCGCCGCCCGCTCCGCGATCCCCGGTCTGCTGTCCGCCTACCACCATCACGACGGCGTGCACGAGCGCATCGTGCAGCGCGCCGAGATACCCGTCCGCGCAGCGCTGGTCGAGCGAATCCTGCAGGCGGTTCCTACCGCAGGCGCGAACGCCGAGACCACTGCGGAGACGGTTTTCGACATCCTGTTGTCCGCCACCATGATCCGGGGGCTCGCGCACGGCTACGAGGACGCCGACGCCTGGTGTGAGCGCCTCGCCGACGCACTCGACGCACTGATCGGCACCATCGCCTGACGTGAAGCACTTCGGCCCCGCACGTCCCGGAAGGGGATGTGCGGGGCCGAAATCGGTTGTGCTGGGTTCGACTAGCCGAGGCGCTCGATGATGGTGACGTTCGCGGTGCCGCCACCCTCGCAGATGGTCAGCAGACCGTAGCGGCCGCCGGTGCGCTCGAGCTCGTTGAGCAGGGTTGCCATCAGCTTGGTGCCGGTGGCGCCGAGCGGGTGGCCGAGCGCGATCGCGCCGCCGTTGACGTTGACCTTGGCCGGGTCGGCGCCGATCTCCTTGATCCAGGCGAGCACGACGGGCGCGAAGGCCTCGTTGATCTCGATCAGGTCGATGTCGTCGATGGTCAGTCCGGTCTTGGCCAGCGCGTGCTGGGTGGCCGGGATCGGCGCGCTGAGCATGAAGATCGGGTCGTCGCCGCGGGCGCTCATGTGGTGGATCCGGGCACGCGGCTTCAGGCCGTGCTTGGCGACGGCCTCCTCGGAGGCGAGCAGCAGTGCGCTGGCACCGTCCGAGATCTGGCTCGCGACGGCGGCGGTCATCTTGCCGCCCTCGACGAGCACGTTCAGCCCGGCCATCTTCTCCAGGCTGGTCTCGCGCGGACCCTCGTCGACGGTGGCGTCACCGAGCGGCACGATCTCGTTGTCGAAGCGGCCCGCGGCGATGGCGGCCTTCGCGCGCTCGTGGCTCTGCAGGGCCCACTTCTCGAGCTCTTCGCGGCTGATGTCCCACTTGTCGGCGATCATCTCGGCGCCCTTGAACTGGGACACCTCCTGGTCGCCGTAGCGCTCGGTCCAGCCCTTCGACTCGGCGGTCGGGGTGGAGAAGCCGTACTGCCCACCGACGATCATCGCCGCCGAGATCGGGATCTGGCTCATGTTCTGCACGCCGCCGGCAACGATCAGGTCCGCGGTGCCCGACAGGATCGCCTGGGCGCCGAACTGGATCGCCTGCTGGCTCGAGCCGCACTGCCGGTCGACGGTCACGCCGGGCACGTGCTGCGGCAGCCCGGCCGCGAGCCACGCCATGCGCGCGATGTTGCCGGCCTGGCCGCCGATCGCGTCGACGCAACCGAACACGACGTCGTCGACCTCGGACGGGTCGATGCCGGTGCGCTCGACGAGAGCCTTGACGATGTGAGCACCGAGGTCGATCGGGTGGACGCCGGAGAGGGCGCCGTTCTTCTTGCCGATCGGGGTGCGGATGGCGTCGACGATGTATGCCTCAGGCATGAACAGCTCCTAATTCTCGGATTACTTGCCGGACTCAGGGCTGGCGAGCCCGTCGAGCACGATGGCGAGGTATTGCTTGGCAACGGTTTCGGCGGTCATCGGTCCGCCGGGCCGATACCAACGGACCGCCACCCACACGGTGTCGCGCATGAAGCGGTAGACCAGTTCGACATCGATGTCGGGACGAAAACTGCCGTCCTCGATGCCGGATTCGAGCACCGAGACCCACAGTCCGCGGAACTCCCGATTACGCTCGGTGATGTACGCGAACCGCTCGGTTCCGACGAGGTGCTTGGCCTCGTCCTGGTAGATCGCCACCGCGGCGTGCGACTGGTCGATGGAGTCGAACGACGCGACGACCAGCGCCTCGAGGGTGGCGCGAGCACCGAGACCGGCGTCCACGATCGCGCGGTAGCGGCCGAACAGGTCGTCGAGGAAGCCCTTGAGGATCTCGTCGACCATCGACTCCTTCGAGTCGAAATGGTGGTAGAGACTGCCGGAGAGGATGCCCGCGGCGTCGGCGATGTCGCGGACGGTGGTCGCGCGCATCCCGCGTTCGGCGAACAGCGAGGCCGCCAACTCGAGCAGTTCGGCTCTGCGGCCGGACTTGTTGGTGGACTCTTCGGCGGCGCGTGGCGGAGGGGTCACACACACAGGATATCAACCAAGCGCTTGTTAGGGTATCTGTATGCCCCTCCAATCCCCCTGCGCAGTGGTCACCGGCGGTTCCGGCGGCATCGGCATCGAGGTTTCCCGACGTCTCGCCGCCGACGGACTTCCGGTCGCGATCACCTACCGATCCAACGCCGCACGCGCCGACGCCCTCGTCCAGGAGCTCACCGCGGCCGGTGGACGCGCCCGCGCGGACCAGGTCGACCTCGCCGACAACACGCAGGTCGCAGACTGGGCGCAGGACCTGACAACCGGGTTCGGCCAACCGGCGGTCCTGGTGCACGCGGCCGGACCGCACATCCCGATGGTGCACCTGTCGAAGGTCTCCCCCGACACCTTCTCCGCACACCTCGGCGCCGAGGCCGCCGCGTTCTTCTCGCTCGTGCACGGATTCCTGCCCGCACTGCGCGAGACCCGCGGTTCGGTGGTCGCGGTGACCACTGCCGCCACCGACCGCTACCCCGTCCGGGACGGACTGTCGGCGGGGACGAAGGGCGCGGTCGAGGCACTGGTCCGGGCCTTCGCCGCCGAGGAGGGCCGGTTCGGTGTGCGTTTCAACGCAGTCGGTCCGGGCATGCTCACCGACGGGATGGCCGAGCGCCTGATGGGCAATTCGGATCTCGACGAGCGCGCCCAGGCGGTCGCGATGAGCCGAATCCCCCTGCAGCGCTTCGGCTCCGCGGCAGACATCGCGGAGGCCGTCTGCTTCCTGGCCAGCGCGAAGGCCGGCTTCGTCACCGGCCAGAAGTTGAACGTCGACGGCGGCTACACCGTCTAGGCGGCTTCGCCGCCCGTGAGTCCTTCTGGCCCCCATGCGGACCAGAAGGACTCACAGGCGCGACATGGGTTTTCGTCGCGCCGCACCCAGCCCTCGCGGCGCAGGACCCGCTCGACCTCCTGCGCCACCACACACGCAGTCCCGACGGTCTCCTCGAAGCCGTAAACCAACCGCGGCCGGTCTGCCAGTTCGGCGGCGTTGTCGCGGCGCCGGTCGCGGAACCGCACCTCACGCATGAAGTGTGCCCACCGCCCGTCCAGGCGGACGATCAGGGGTACGCCGAATTCGGTGTAGTCACAGTCCTCCCACAGGGTCCTGCCGTCGACGATCACCGGCCCCTGCCGGTGCGCTCTGGGCAAGCCGTGCGCCTGCTCGACGTCGACCGCGAAGTGGTATTCGAGCATCGATTGCACACCCTCCGCTAGCAGACTGACTGCGCCCCCGAGCGCCTTGCGATACCGCCGTGGGGTGCGTTCCTGGATGCGCTGCCGAACGTCCGCCAACCGGATACGACGGTTCGTCACCGACGAGATCAGGCTGACGTAGGCGGCACGCGCGGTCGGCTCTGCCACCGCGAAGTCGATCGCCGTATCGGCCAACGAAGTCCGGGGCATTGCTGTATCGAGGCCGATGTGGCCGTGCGCACGCGAACGGTGCACGACGACCCCGGGATGCAGAACTGAACCGGCTGCGGGCATCGGAAACCCTGAGCTACCACCCGCGACGTGCGTGGCGGGCTGTCCCTTGGCCGAGCACCGGTACGGCACGGTGATGTGCACGGGCGACGAAGGATCGACGGGAACGATGCCCCATTCCTCCGCAGCAGTTCGATGGCTCAGCAGCGCCGGACCGCCGCCGTAGATCAGCGCGGCCATGAGCGTCATGTGTCGGTTGAGCGGGCCGGTGGTCACGCAGTAGACGCCGTGCAGTACCCGCTGCCAGCGCCCGGCATCGAGGCGATTGCGCACCCGCGTGCGCGGGAAGCCGAATGCGGCCAACTGCGCCTGGGTAACCAACCCGAGCTGCGCGTCGAGAAGAACTTGAAGCTCATGAGGCATCTGTTCCGGGTGCATGCACCGGATCGTGACCGCGGGGTCCGACACAACGCCCGACCCGGCGACGGCTATCCACAAGCCTGCCGAGCCCGTGAGTCCTTTCGGCCCACATGGGGACCAGAAGGACTCACGGGCGGCGGAGCCGCCTACGCGCGCTGGCTGGAGATGGAGACGATCTCGCCGGTGAGGTAGGTCGTGTAGTCGCTGGCGAGCATCGCGATGGTCGCGGCGATCTCCCACACCTCGGCCGCGCGACCGAACGCCTCGGCCCCGGCCAGCTGGTCGAGCAGTTCCTCGCTGGTGACCTTCGCCAGGAACGCGTGCCGCGCGATCGACGGCGCCACCGCGTTGATGCGGACGCCGTACTCGGCGGCCTCGATCGCCGAGCAGCGGGTGAGCGCCATGACGCCGGCCTTCGCCGCCGCGTAGTGCGCCTGCGAGTGCTGGGCGCGCCAGCCGAGCACCGACGCGTTGTTCACGAGGACGCCGTTGTGCTCGACGCTCTTGAAGTACCGCAGCGCGGCACGGGTGGCACGGAACGTGCTGGTCAGGGTGATGTCGAGGACGCGGTCCCACTGATCGTCGGTCATGTCGACGATCGGGGTCTCGCCGCCGAGCCCGGCGTTGTTGACCAGGACGTCGATACGGCCGAGCTTCTCTGCGGCGCCGGCGATCAGGGCGTCGACCTGCTCCGTGCTCGAGACGTCGCAGACGAACGACTCGACCTGCTGGCCGCCGAACTCGGCGGACAGCTTCTCGACCGTCTCGCCGAGGCGCCGCTCGTGGAAGTCGGAGACCAGGACGTCGCCGCCCTCGAGCAGTGCGCGACGGGCGGTGGCGAAGCCGATGCCGGTGCCCGCTGCGGCGGTCACGACGACCTTCTTGCCCTTGAGCAGGTTGTGGCCCTCGATCTCCGCGGGTGCGACGGCCAGGGGGGACTTGAGGGTTGCGGTCACGGTCGAGCCTCTCGGGGAAGGCCGAGCACTCGCTCGGCGATGATGTTGCGCTGGATCTCGTTGGATCCGCCGTAGATGGTGTCGGCCCGGCTGAACAGGAAGAGTCGCTGCTGGTCGCTCAGGTCGGCGTCGGCACCGAAGGCTCCGTCGCCGGCGAGCAGCGAGTCGGCTCCCGCGACCTCCATCGCGAGCTCGCCGAGGTGCCGGTGCCAGTTGGCCCACAACAGCTTCGCGACCGACGCCTCGCCGCCGTTGCCGGAGGCGTCCACCGACGACAGGGTGCGCATCGCATGCGCGCGCATCACCTGCAGGCCCAACCAGGCCCGGGTCAGCTTGTCCTTGATGACGGGATCGGTTGCCGCGCCGTTGCGTTCGGCCAGCTCGACGATCTCGGACAGTTCCTTCGCGAAGCCGACCTGCTGGCCGAGGGTGGAGATGCCGCGCTCGAAGGTGAGCGTGCCCATCGCCACGCCCCAGCCCTGCCCGACCTCTCCGACCACAAGGTCGGCGTCGGTGCGGGCGTCGTCGAAGAACACCTCGTTGAACTCGGACGTGCCGGTCAGCTGCAGGATGGGTCGGACCTCGATGCCCGGCTGGTCCATCGGGACCAGCAGGTACGACAGTCCCTTGTGCCGCTGCGAGCCGGGTTCGGTCCGCGCGACGACGAAGCACCACTGCGCGACGTGCGCGAGGGAGGTCCACACCTTCTGCCCGTTGATCCGCCACTGGTCGCCGTCCAGGCGCGCCGAGGTGGCGACGTTGGCAAGATCGGAACCTGCGTTGGGCTCGGAGTAGCCCTGGCACCACAGTTCGGAGACGTTGTTGATGCCGGGCAGGAAGCGACGCTTCTGCTCCTCGGTGCCGAAGGCGATCAGAGTGGGGCCGAGGAGTTCCTCGCCGAGGTGACTCACGCGGGCCGGCGCACCGGAGCGGGCGTACTCCTCGTGGAAGATCACCTGCTGACTGAGGGTGGCCTCCTTGCCGCCGTACTCCTTCGGCCAGCCCAGGCAGGTCCAGCCCGCGGCCGCGAGATGGCGGTCCCAGGCCAGGCGTTCCTCGAAGGCCTCGTGCTCGCGACCGGGACCACCCAGCCCACGCAGACCGGCGAATTCACCGCTGAGATTGTCGGCCAACCACTCTCGAACGGTGGCGGCGAACTGCTCGTCGTCTATTGCTGTACCCAGCCCCTGGCTTACATCCACAGCGGTAGGATAACCTACCAAGCACTTGCTTTGTAGAGGAGTCCAGTGACCACTGACGTCAATACCACCCCCGCGGCGCTCGCGCGGGCCGCACGCGAGTTCGGAAACGCCGAGGCCATCGCCGACGGCGACGTCCGGATCAGCTACGCGGACCTCCTCGACCGCGTCCGCACGACCGCTCGCGCGCTGATCGCCCGCGGGATCGAACCCGGCGACCGGATCGCGGTGTGGGCCCCGAACACCTACCACTGGGTGATCGCGGCGCTCGGCGCCCAGTACGCGGGCGCGGCGATCGTGCCGATCAACACCCGGTACACCGGCAGTGAGGCCCTCGACCTGGTGGTCCGCACGCAGGCCAAGGGCCTGTTCGTGGTCGGCCCGTTCCTCAAGTCCGACCGCTGGGCGGAGCTCACCCGTGCCGCCGCGCCCGGCGACCTCGACCACCTGCACACGGTGATCCGGATCCCGTTCGACGCGGCCGAGCCGGCCGAAGGCGTCCTCGACTGGGCCGACCTCGACGGCATCGCCGAGTCCGTGACCGTCGAACAGGCCGACGCCCGCGCGCAGGCCGTCGGACCCGACGACCTCGCCGACATCCTCTTCACCTCGGGGACTACCGGCAAGAGCAAGGGCGTGATGACCGCGCACCGGCAGACGATCCGCGTCGCCGAGGCCTGGGGCGACTGCGCGGAGGTCACCTCGGCCGACCGCTACCTGATCATCAACCCGTTCTTCCACACGTTCGGATACAAAGCGGGCTTCGTGGTCTGCATCCTCAACGGGGCGACCATCGTGCCGATGGCACTGTTCGACGTGCCGAAGGTGATGGAGAAGATCGCGACGGAGAAGATCAGCATCCTCCCCGGCGCCCCGACCATCCACCAGACGATCCTCGACTTCCCCACCCGCGACGACTACGACCTGTCCAGCCTGCGGGTCGCGATCACCGGTGCCGCGGCGGTCCCGGTCACCCTCGTCGAGCGACTGCAGTCCGAGCTCAGCTACAAGGCGGTGCTCACCGCGTACGGGCAGACCGAGGCGGTCGTGGTCACGATGTGCCGCACCGACGACGACCCGGTCACCGTCTCGACCACGTCCGGTCGCGCCGTGCCCGGCATGGAGGTGCGCATCGGCGAGCAGGGCGAGATCCTGGTGCGCGGTGATGCCATCATGCTCGGCTACCTCGACGATCCCGAGTCCACTGCCAAGACCATCGACGCGGACGGCTGGCTGCACACCGGCGACGTCGGCGTCATGGACGAACGCGGCTACATCGACATCACCGATCGCCTCAAGGACATGTACATCTCCGGCGGCTTCAACGTGTACCCCGCCGAGATCGAGAACACCCTGGCCCGGATCGACGCCGTCGCCGAGTCCGCGGTCATCGGCATCCCGGACGAGCGAATGGGCGAGGTGGGCCGCGCCTACGTCGTCGCCAAGCCGGGGCGCACCGTCACCGCGGACGAGGTGCTCGCGTTCTGCAAGGAGCACCTGGCGAACTTCAAGATCCCCCGCGAGGTCACCGTGCGGGACTCGCTGCCGCGCAACCCCTCCGGCAAGGTTCTCAAGAACGAACTGCGCGAGGACAAGTCGTGACCGCACTGCCGGGGACGACGGTTCCGTACGAGGGTGAGGTCGTCACCTACGAGGTGCGCGGGCGGATCGCGGTGGTGACCATGAACCGGCCCGACTACCGCAACGCGCAGAACTCCGTGATGACCTACGCCCTCGACGCGGCCTTCCAGCGCGCGGTGGAGGACCCGGACGTCGGCGCGATCGTGTTGGCAGGCAACGGCGAGCACTTCAGCGCCGGACACGACATCGGAACCGTCGGACGCGACCACCACGTGTCCTACGACAACAAGGCCGTCATGTGGTGGGACCACGTCGACCGCGAGGGCGGCGACCAGCGTTTCGCCCGCGAGATGGAGGTCTACCTCGGGATGTGCCGGCGGTGGCGCGAGCTGCCCAAGCCGACCATCGCGATGGTGCACGGCGCCTGCATCGCCGGCGGACTGATGCTGTCCTGGGTGTGCGACCTGATCGTTGCCTCTGATGACGCCTTCTTCGCCGATCCCGTTGTCCGGATGGGCATTCCGGGTGTCGAGTACTTCGCACACCCCTGGGTGCTCGGAGTCCGTGGGGCCAAGGAGATCCTGTTCACCGGCGACCGCTTCTCCGCGCAACGCGCCTACGAGTGGGGCATGGTCAGTCGCGTGGTCCCGCGCGAGCAGCTCGAGGCCACCGCGATGGACCTGGCCGACCGGATCGCGACCATGCCGCAGTTCGGGCTGGCGCTGACCAAGAAGGCCGTCAATCAGTGCGAGGACCTGATGGGCGTGCGGGCCGGGATGGACTCCGTGTTCGGACTGCACCACTTCGCGCACGCACACAACGCCGAAATGGGCTCCGGCCCCCTGGGCGGTCTGGACGCCAAATCAATGAAACAGCACGGCTCGACCGTGGTGAAGAAGGCTGGAGAGAACTAGTGGATCTCGAATTCGACGACGCCACAGTCGCATTCCGCGACGAAGTGCGTGCGTTCCTCAAGGCGAACGTCCCCGCCGAGCCGCTGCCGCACATGGACACGGCGGAGGGCTTCGAGGCTCACCGGCAGTGGGAGCGCACCCTCGCGGACGCACGCCTGTCGGTGGTGTCCTGGCCCGCCGAGTACGGCGGCCGCGACGCCACCCTCGAGCAGTGGGTCATCTTCGAGGAGGAGTACTACCGCTCGGGCGCGCCCGGCCGGGTCAGCCAGAACGGCATCTTCCTACTGGCACCCACGCTCTTCGAGCATGCCAAGCCCGAGCAGCTGGCACGGATCATGCCGCGCATGGCCCGTGCCGACGACATCTGGGCCCAGGCCTGGTCCGAGCCCGAGTCCGGCTCCGACCTGGCCAGCCTGCGCGCCACGGCGACCAAGGTCGACGGCGGCTGGCTGCTCAACGGCCAGAAGACCTGGAGCTCCCGCGCCGCGTTCGCGGACTGGGGATTCGGCCTGTTCCGCTCCGACCCGGAGGCCCAGCGCCACAAGGGCATCACGTACTACATGTTCGACCTGCGGTCGAAGGGCGTCACCGTCCGCCCGATCGACCAGCTCGACGGCCTGCCCGGCTTCGCCGAGGTGTTCCTCGAGGACGTCTTCGTGCCCGACGACCCGGCGAACCCCGCGGAGTCCGGCGTGATCGGCGCCGTCAACGAGGGCTGGCGGGTCGCGATGAGCACCGCGAGCAACGAGCGTGGCCTGTCGCTCCGTTCCCCCGGCCGCTTCCTCGCCGCCACAGACCGGCTCGTGCAGCTGTGGAAGGCGAACGGCGACGAGTCGGACACCGCGCTGCGCGACCGGGTCGTCGACGCGTGGATCGGGTCGCGCGCCTACGAGCTGAGCACCTGGGGCACCGTCACCCGACTCGCCGACGGCGGCCAGCTCGGCGCCGAGTCCTCGATCAACAAGGTGTTCTGGTCCGAGTGGGACGTGGCCACCCACGAGACCGCACTCGACCTGCTCGGCCCGGAGGCCGAGCTCGCGGACACTGCGTGGATGGACGGCTACCTGTTCTCCCTCTCCGGCCCGATCTACGCCGGCACCAACGAGATCCAGAAGAATGTCATCGCCGAGCGGCTGCTCGGCCTACCTAAGGCGGACCGATGAGATTCGCTCTCGACTCCTCGCACACCGATTTCGCGGACAGCATCGACTCGCTGCTCGCCAAGTCCGACATGCCCGCGGTGATCCGGGCATGGAACGCCGGTGACACCGCGCCCGGTCTCAAGGTGTGGCAGCGCCTTGCGGAGACCGGCGTCAACGGCCTGATCATCGACGAGGCGCACGACGGCCTCGGTGCCGACGCCATCGACCTGATCGTCGCGGTCGAGCAGCTGGGCCGGCACGCGGTGCCGGGTCCGGTCGCCGAGACCATCGCCGTCGCACCGGTACTGCTCGCGGACGCGGCGCCGGACCGGCTGTCCGCGCTCGCCGAGGGGGCGCTGGCCACCGTCGCCGCCCCGCCGCGGGTGCCGTTCGCCGTCGACGCGAACGCCGTCGAGCTGACCCTGCTCGTGCAGGGCGACTCGGTGTCCACCGCCACCGTCGGCGACCAGCACGGGTCCGTCGACCAGGCCCGGAAGCTGTTCTCCGTCACCGCCGCCGAGACGCTCGGCGACGCGGACATCGAGCGCGCCTTCGACCTGGGCGCGCTCGCCACCGCCGCCCAGCTGCTCGGCCTCGGCCGCACCATGCTCGAGATCAGCACCGAATACGCCAAGCAGCGCAAGCAGTTCGGCAAGGCCATCGGCAGCCAGCAGTCGATCAAGCACCACCTGGCGAACGTCGCCATCGGCCTCGAGATGGCCCGGCCGCTGCTACACGGCGCCGCGCTGTCGGTCCGCGACGGCTCCGCCGACGCCCGCCGCGACATCTCCGCGGCGAAGGTCGCGTGCGGCGACGCCGCGTACCGCGCGTCCCGGATCGCCCTCCAGGTGCACGGCGCGATCGGGTACACCCAGGAACACGACCTGTCCCTGTGGCTGACCAAGACCCGGGCCCTGCTGACCGCGTGGGGCACCCCGTCGGTGCACCGCGCCCGTGTGATGGAGGCGCTGTGAGTTCCGTCGCCGCCGTCGGCGCGTTCACCGACGAGCAGCTCGAGCTGCGAAAGACGGTTCGGGCCTTGCTGACCAAGCACGCGGCACCCGATGCGGTGCGCGCGGCCGCGGACTCCGCGGACGGCTACGACGCCGCGCTGTGGGAGATGCTGTGCCAGCAGGTCGGTGTCGCCGCACTGGCCATCCCCGAGGAGTTCGGTGGCATCGGCGCGAGCGCGGTCGAAACCCACCTGGTGCTCGAGGAGTTGGGCCGCACACTGGCCCCGACCCCGATGCTCGGCTCGGTCGTCCTCGGCGCGCAGGCGATCCTCGCCAGCGGGAACACCGAGGCCTGCGAGCGACTCCTGCCCGACATCGCGGAGGGCGCGACCATCGCGGCGCTGTGCTGGACCGGAAGCGACGGCTCCTGGGACACCGCGACGGCACCCGTCACCGCCACTGCGGCCGGTGACGGCCACTCCCTCACCGGCGCCAGCCATTTCGTGCTGGACGGTTCCTACTCCGACGTGCTGATCGTGGCCGCGGAACTGGACGGCGAGGTGGCGCTGTTCGAGGTCGATCCCGCGCAGGAGTCGGTCAGTCGCCGTCGCCTTCCGACGATGGATCCCACCCGCACCCTGGCCGTCGTGGAGTTCGCCGGAGCGACGGGTCGACTGCTCACCGCCGCCGGCAGTGCCGCCCTCGAGCGGGTCCGCGAGATCGCCTGCGTCGCATTGTCGGCCGAGCAGGTCGGCACCGCGGACCAGGCGCTGGCCAACACCGTCGAGTACAGCAAGTCGCGGGTGCAGTTCGGCCGTCCGATCGGCAGCTTCCAGGCCCTCAAGCACCGGATGGCGGACCTGTACTTCCTCGTGGAGACGGCCCGTTCGGCGTCCTACGCGGCGGTGGTCTCGCTGGTGGACGACGCACCCTCACGTGCCTCGGATGCCGGCGTCGCCAAGGTGTACTGCTCCGAGGCGTTGCAGTCGGTGACGGCGGACAGCATTCAGTTGCAGGGCGGCATCGCCATCACCTGGGAGCACGACGCACAGCTGTTCTTCAAGCGCGCGCACGGCAGCGCGCAGTTGTTCGGACAGCCGCGGGCATACCTGCATTGGATGGAGTCGGCGGCGGGTCTGCCCGCCTGATCGGCTTCTCGTCCAGCACGAAGGCCGGCCCGGGGACATCCGGGCCGGCCTTCGGCGTATCTGGACGTCGCCAACCATCCCGAGATCTGTGTCGACGGTTCCGCCGCCACACCTCCGACTACCAGCGGACCGGCATGGCCTCGAGGCCGGTGACGAAGTTCGCGGGGCGACGCGGTAGCGGGTCGCCCGAGGCCAGTTCCATGTTCGGGATCCGCTCCAGCAGCCGTTCGAACATCAACTTGCCCTCGATCCGGGCCAGCTGGTTGCCGAGGCAGAAGTGCGATCCGAAGCCGAACGCGATGTGTGGGTTCGGGTTTCGAGCGACGTCGAAGTCCTGAGCGTTCTCGAACACCGACTCGTCGAAGTTCGCCGCCTCGAACAGCAGCATCACCTTCTCGCCGGCACACAACTCGGCACCGTGAAACTCGGTGTCCCGAGTCACGGTGCGGCACATGTTCTTCACCGGAGAGGACCAGCGCAGCATTTCCTCGAGCGCCTGCGGGATCAGCGACCGGTCCGCGACCAGCTTGTCGCGCTGCTCCGGGTGCCGGATCAACTGCTCCATGCCGCCGCTGAGCACGTGCCTGGTCGTCTCGTCACCGCCGATCAGGATCAGCAGGGTCTCGGCGACGATGTCCTCGTCCGTGAGCCGTCGACCGTCGATCTCGGCGTGCACCAACACACTGGTCAGGTCCTCGGTCGGCTCGCGGCGGCGCTGCTCGATCGTGCGCATGGTGAAGTCCACGAAGGAGACGTACGCCGCCATCATCTTCGCGAGCATCTCCTCGGAGGCGTTGCTGCCCTGGGCCTTGACCAGGTCGTCGCTCCACTCCAGGAACATCTCCCGCTCCTGCGGTCGCACTCCGAGCATGTCGCCGATCACCGCCATCGGGAGTGGCGCCGCGAGATCGCGAACGAAGTCGCACTCGCCCGCGTCGATCACGGCGTCGATCAACTCGTCGCAGATCCGCTCGATGTCGGCGATCTTGGCCTCCACCCGCTTCCGGGTGAAGCCGGCGTTGACGAGCTTGCGACGGTGCAGGTGATCCGGGTCGTCCATGTCGATCATGTGCAGCAGTGGGCCGATCTCGGGGCGCACTCCCCCGGCATTCGAGAACAGCCTGGCGTCGCGCTCAGCGTCGATCGCCCCGGCGTAGCTCGCCACCCCCGCCATGCCGGTCCGGTCCCGGAAAACGGGCTCGTTCGCCCGCATCCAGGCGTACGCCTCCCTCGGGTCACCGAGCTCCCCCGCGTAGAACCGTCCGTCCACCAGCTCAATTTCGGGTCGCGTCATTTCGTCCCCTCGGTGCGCAGTTCTGGAACCTGTTCTCAACCGTCACGTCCGACCTTATTCCTGCTGAGAGCGTGGTGTATCCAAAACTGCAACGCGGTGGTAGAACAGGTTGCACACGGAGGGAGTGCGCGGTGGTCACAAACGGCACAGGTGCGTTGAAGGGCAAGTCCGTACTCGTGACAGGCGGAGGCAGCGGCATCGGACTCGGCGTGGCCGACCTCCTGGCGCAGTCCGGCGCACACGTCACGATCGGTGGGCGCACCGAGGACAAGCTCGTCGCGGCGGCAGCAACCGTCACCCCCGGGCACGGTGGCTCGATCTCCCACCACGCGGTCGACGTCACCGTCGAGGAGCAGGTCGTGCGCGCGGTCGCCGCCGCAACCGCCGTCACCGGTCGACTCGACGGAGTGGTCGCCTGCGCGGGTGGCAACGAGACCATCGCACCGGTCACCCAGATCGACGTCGACGCCTGGCGTCGCACCGTCGAGCTCAACGTCACCGGCACCATGCTGACCCTCAAACATGCCGCGCGCGAGCTCGTTCGGAGCGGCGGTGGATCATTCGTCGCGATCTCCTCCATCGCCAGCAGCAACACTCATCGTTGGTTCGGCGCGTACGGCGTCTCGAAGTCCGGGGTCGATCACCTGGTCCAACTCGGCGCGGACGAACTCGGCGCCAGCAACGTGCGTGTCAACTGCATCAGGCCCGGCCTGACCCGCACCGACCTGGTCGCCCTGATCACCGACGGCGGCCCGCTGCTCGAGGACTACCAGGCCTGCACTCCCCTACCACGGATCGGCGAGCCCGAGGACATCGCACAGCTCGCGCGATTCCTGCTGTCCGACGAATCCACCTGGATCACCGGCCAGATAATCAACGTCGACGGCGGCCAGATGCTGCGCCGCGGACCGGACTTCAGCTCGATGCTCGAGCAGGTCTACGGCGCGGAGGGCCTGCGCGGAGTGGTGGCGCAGTGACTCCGAACAGCCGGACCCCGAACAGCGGGAACTCCGACGGCCCGGCCGCCCACGACGTCCTCGGTCAGCGGGTCGAGATGCCCGTCGAGATCCGCAGGGCCTCCGCGTTCATGGCCATGTACTCCGTGCCTACCGCCGCGGCCCAGTCCCTGATCGACTACACCGGCCTCGAGGTGCTGCAGTTCCGACCCGGCCGCGGCCTGTGCGCTCTGGTCTTCGTCGACTACGTCGACGGAGATCTGGGCCCCTACAACGAATTCGGGGTCACCTTCATGGTCCGCAACCACCAAGTCACCGGCGGCGCATCGGTGACGGCCGACCTGCGGGCGCTCGCGACGGGCGGCGCCGGCGCTCTGATCCATCAACTACCCGTGGACGGCGAGTTCACCATGGCCGCAGGCCGCGGAATCTGGGGATTCCCCAAGGTGTTGGCCGATTTCGACGCCGACCACGCGAGCAAGGTCAAGCGCGCCTCCGTCAGCCAGGACGGGAAGCTGATCGTGTCCCTGTCGATCAAACCGGGCATCGCCCTGCCCGGATCGGGGACCGACAGCTCACTCGAGGCCTACTCGCATCTCGACGGAATCACCCGCCACACCGCCTGGGACATGAATCCGAGCGGTGTGCGGTCGCGGATCGGCGGCGCAGACCTGACACTGGGCTCGCACCCGATCGCGAACGAGTTGCGCGATCTCGGATTGCCGCGGCGAGCCCTGGTGACGACGTCGATTCCGGATCTGAAGATGACCTTCGGGGACGCGAAGCCGCTCTGAGGCCTCAGGACTCGAGGATCGTCTTGGCCTTCTCGAGGTTGCCCCGGACGTCGTGTGCATACAGGCGTTCCACGATCGGGTCGGCGAACTTGAACAGTCCCGTGCCTGCCTCGGTCTCCTGCAGGAACATCACGCGGGTGCCATCTCCGTCCGCGGCGAACTCGAACTCTCTGGTGTACCCGATCTTCGTTTCCTTCGACCGGAATCCCATTCGCTTGTTCGCCTCGTACTCGGTGAGTTCTTCCGTCCCCTCGACCCGCACGCCCGCGGCCTTGACCGCGAGGGACAGCACCGCCCCGACCTCGTCAGCCTTTCCCGACACCAACTTGTAGTCGATGACGTTGCTGCTCCAGTTGGTGACGTTGTCGGGGTTCGACAGGTACGCGAACACCTCGGCCACAGGTCGTTGGATGTTGATCGATTCTTCGGTCTTCAGTGTCTTGGACATGACGCAGGAATCCTTGCCTGGTGGGCGAACTACTCTGCTCCGACGGCCGCGCGGACGATGGCGCGCACGACCGACAACCGGGAACCTGCCAGACAATTCGACATGACGGAGTTCACCGAAAGAGTCGAACCGCAACCGCGCTCGATTCCGCGGGGTGGACGCTGGATGGTTCCCACCACGATGTCCATCGCCACGACCAATCCTAGGCCGATCAACTTCCCGACAGAAGTGCTCCAACCTCTTGCAAACCGCCGCGCGGTCGTGTGTGCTGTCATCTGGACACTTGACCAATTCGACTTCTTCCCATCTTGCAAAGGATTCCGTCGTGACGATCAGTCGACGCAGCGTGCTCGCCGGGGCCGCGGCCACCCCCGCGCTGGCCGCCCTCGGCGCGGGCCGCGCTACCGCTGCCGCGCCGCGCACCACCGGCCCCTCACGAACCGCGCCGGCCGAAGGCGGCTTCCGTGTCGGTGTCGGCCTGTCCGACATGACCGGACCGGTCGCCGAGAACGGCATGATGGGGTACTCGAGTTTCGAGCAGCGGGCAGAGGGACTGCACCAGCGCACCCGAGTGCGGGCCTACATCTTCGCCGGGGCCGACAACTCACGAGTTGTCTACGCCTGTGCCGACACCTGCATGGTCTTCCAGGCCGTGCACGACGCCGTCCTGGTCCGGCTCAGCCAGAAGTACGGCAACCTGTACACCGAACGCAACGTCATGCTCACCGCCGTGCACTCGCATGCCGCGTGCGGCGGGGCCTCGCAGGACTACGCGTACAGCCTGGCCACCCTCGGTTTCCAGCCGCTCACCTTCAACGCCGAGGTCGACGGCCTGGTCGAGGCGATCAGCGCCGCCCACGACAATCTGGCACCGGGCAGTGTCGCCATCGGCCGCAGCGAGCTCACCGATGCGAGCGTGAATCGCTCCAGGGTCGCCTTCGACCGGAATCCACAGAGCGACAAGGACTACTACCCGCTCGGTATCGACACCCACATGCGGGTGCTGCGCATCAGTCAGGGCGGCGACAACGTCGGCGCGATCGGCTGGTTCCCCACCCACGGTGCCTCACTCACCGAGGAGAACAAGCTCATCTCGGGCGACAACAAGGGCGCCGCCGCCTACTTCTGGGAGCACGACATCGCCGGGGTGCGCTACCTCGAAGGCAAGCCCAGCTTCGTCGCGTCGTTCCCGCAGACCAACACCGGCGACATGTCGCCGAATCTCGACCTCCAGCCCGGGAAGGGCCCGACCGACGACGAATTCGAGAACACCCGGCTCATCGGAGAGCGTCAAGTGGCGGCCGCCCGCGTCGCGTTCAAGTCGGCCGAACCGATCTCCTCGACAGTCGTCGACAGCCGAGTCATGTACCTCGACATGGCAAACCAGCTCGTCGACGGCCGCTTCACCACCGACGGTCAGCCGCGCCGCACCTCCCCCGCCTGTGTCGGCGCCGCGATGGCCGCGGGCAGCACCGAGGACGGGCCCGCGATCGAGGTCTTCAAGGAGGGAACCCGCAACCCGGTGATCGACGCCCTCGGCGGCATCGACGTCAAGACCCCGCAGTGGCTCGCCGACGCGCAGGCACCGAAGCTCGTCCTCGTCGCCGTCGGCCTGCTGCCTCCCGACGGCTGGGTGCCGCACGTCCTCAAGATCCAGCTCATCCGGATCGGCGACATCTACGTGGTCGGCGGACCCGCCGAGTTCACCATCGTCTCCGGACTGCGGATCCGCCGTACCGTCGCCGCGGAACTCGGTGTGCCACTCGAGAACGTCATCTTCCAGGGCTACGCCAACGCGTACTCGAGCTACTGCACCACACCCGAGGAGTACGACTCCCAGCAGTACGAGGGTGGCTCGACGCTGTTCGGCCGCAACACCCTTCCCGCGTACCAGCAGGGCTTCTCGCAGCTCGCGACCGCCATGCGCAACGGCGCCGAGGTGCCACGCGGACCGGCGCCGCGCGACCTGTCGGCGTTCCAGCCGAGCTTCGGTCCCGACGTCCCCGCGGACGCACCCACACCGGGACGCCAGTTCGGTGACGCACTGGTCCAGCCGGCCGGCGCCGCGGCGGCGGGAACGCAAGTGGCCGTGGAATTCTCCACCGGGCACCCGAAGAACAACCTGCACCGCCGCGGCACCTTCTTCGAGGTGCAGCGACTCGACGGCGGAAAGTGGGTGCGCCACGCAGACGACGGCGACTGGTCCACCAAGTACCACTGGCGCCGCGAGGGGTCGAACGCGTCGGTCGCGCGCATCACCTGGGACGTGCCGGAGGGCACCCCTTCCGGCCGCTACCGGATCCAACACTTCGGGGACCACAAGAATCCGGACGGCTCGATCGTGCCGTTCACCGGCACCTCCGCGGAGTTCACCGTCTCCTGACCTGATCCCAGGGTGATGGGAACCATCATTCGGCCCAACCGGTCGATGGTTCCCATCACCCATCCGGACGACATGCCCCGCGAAGCCGAGAAGGGCCCGTTCACGCAGTTCGCGTGAACGGGCCCTTCTGTTTTCGCCCCTCCGGGTATGTGCGGCCTTACAGCCAGGTGTCCTCAGTGGTCGCGGTGAGGAACGCCTCGAGGTCATCGCGCCAGGGCGCGGGGACCGTCTTGTCCGGCTCGATGCCGGTGTACTGCCCGCGGTAGAACAGCAGCGGACGTTCGGTCTTGATCTCACTCATCGAGTGCACCCGACCGAACACCACGAAGTGGTCACCGCCGTCGTGCACCGTCTCCACGGTGCAGTCGATGTGTGCCAACGACTTGTCGATGATCGGAGACCCGAGAGGCGAAGCCTCCCAGCCGATTCCACCGAACTTGTCCGGCTCGCGAGAACCGAACCGGGCACACACTGCCTGCTGCTCCTCCGCCAGCACGTTGACGCAGAACTTGCCGCTGCGCTCGATCGCCGCCCAGGACCGCGACGCCTTGGTCGGGCAGAACAGCACCAGCGGCGGATCCAGCGAAAGCGCCGCGAACGACTGGCATGCGAAGCCGACCGGCTCCCCGTCGTCGACCGTGGTGATGATCGTGACGCCGGTGCAGAACTGACCGAGCACGGTACGGAACTGACGCGGATCGATCTCCGCGCCAGTCGTCGACTCCTGAGGCGCCGTCACTACTTCATTCCCACCGTGAAGTCGTGACCCCACAGGCTCACTGCCGTGCTCTCCCGCGCAATCCAGGAATCGTCCTCGACTTCGAGTCCCTCACAACCGAATTCGATGTCGAATCCGCCCGGCGTCTTCATGTAGAAGGACAGCATCAGGTCGTTGACGTGCCGACCGAGGCTGGCAGACATCTTGACCTTCTTGCGCAGCGCGCGATCCAGGCAGAGGCCGACGTCGTCGGAGTTCTCCACCTCGATCATCAGGTGCACGATGCCGGTCGGGTTCGGCAGCGGCAGGAACGCGAGGCTGTGGTGCCGGGGGTTGCAGCCGAGGAAGCGCAGCCAGGCCGGCTCCCCGTCGGCAGGCCTGCCGACCATCTGCGGGGGCAGTCGCATCGAGTCGCGCAGCTTGAACCCGAGCACGTCACGGTAGAACCGCAGTGAGGCCTCGTCGTCGTTCGTGGTGAGCACCACGTGCCCGAGCCCCTGCTCGCCGGTGACGAACTTGTGGCCGTACGGGCTCACGATCCGACGGTGCTCGAGCGCGGCGCCGTGGAACACCTCGAGGGTGTTGCCGGAGGTGTCCTCGAACACGATCATCTCGACGACACGGCGGTCCTGCAGCTGGTCGGCGGTGCCCTCCTTGAACGGCACACCGGCCGCGGACAGGTTGTCCCGAACCTCTTGCAGTTCAGCGGCATTGGCCGTTTCCCAGCCGGACACCTGCAGGCGGTCCTTCTCACCCGGCACGATCACCAGGCGGGCGGGGAAGTCGTCCATCCGCAGGTACAGGGCGTCCGGGTTGGTGCCCTTGCCCTCGATCATGCCGAGGATCTTGAGTCCGTACTCGCGCCAGGCCGCCATGTCGGTGGCCTCGATGCGCATGTACGCGAGCGAACGTATACCCATCAGTTGCTCCCGTCCAGAAGGAAGTCGCCGGCCAGGCGGTTGAACTCGTCGAACTTCTCGAGCTGCGCCCAGTGGCCGCAGCCGCCGAAGACATGCAGCTGCACCCGCGGGATCATCTTGAGGGCGACCAGCGCCCCGTCGATCGGGTTGACCCGGTCCTCGCGGCCCCAGATCAGCAGCACGCGCTGGCGCAGCTTGTAGGCGTCGCGCCACAGCATGCCGAGTTCGAACTCCGGGCCGGAGAAGGACTTCCCCATCGCCTTGGCCGCCGCCAGCGACTCCGGGGTGCTGGCCGCCGCGAACCGGTCGTCGATCAGTTCCGGGGTGATGAGGGACTGATCGAACACCATGATCCGCAGGAACGCCTCGAGGTTCTCGCGCGTCGGCTGGTAGCTGAACTTGCCGAGATTCTTCACGCCCTCGGTCGGGTCCGGCGCGAACAGGTTGACACTCAGCCCACCGGGTCCCATCAGCACGAGCCGGCCGGCCTGATCCGGATAGTCGAGCGCGAAGCGTACCGCGGCGCCGCCACCGAGCGAATTGCCCAGCAGGTGAACTCGTTCGGTGATTCCGATGGTGTCGAGCAGGTCCTTGAGAGCCGAGGCACTGTGCCGGAAGTACTGCGGGTGCTCGGTCGGCTTGTCCGACTTGCCGTAGCCCGGCTGGTCTACCGCGAGCACGTGGAACTGCTGCGCCAGCACGGGGATGTTCTTGGCGAAGTTCGACCACGACGAGGCGCCGGGTCCGCCGCCGTGCAGCAGCACGATGGTCGGGCCGTTGCCGACGCCTGCCTCGTGGTAGTGCAGCTTCAGGTCGGGACGGACCTGGGCGAACTTCGAGGTCGACTCGTAGGTGATCTCGGCCTGTTCTGTCGTCGTCACGATGCCCTGCCTCAGACCATCGTGTCCGTGAGCGGCAGGCCGAACTCGGCGCCACCGAACATCACGTACGCGCGCTCGGCGTCGTTTGCGGCGTGCACCCGTCCGGCGTGCGCGTCGCGCCAGAAGCGCTGGATCGGGGTGCCGTTCGCCAGAGCCGTTGCACCGGAGTTCTCGAAGAGCAGGTCGATCGACGCGATCGCGCGGCCGGTGGCACGCACCTGGTCGCGGCGGGCCCGCAGGCGCAGCTCGATCGGCACCTGCTCACCGGCCTGCAGGAGCGCGTACTCGTCGGCCACGTTGCCGGAGAGCTGGCGCCACGCGGCATCGATGTCGCTGGAGGCCTCGGCGATCCGGACCTTGGCGAACGGGTCGTCCTTGGCCTTCTCGCCGGCGTAGGCGGCGCGCACCCGCTTGCCCTGGTGCTCGACGTGGGCGTCGTAGGCGCCGTAGGCCATGCCGACGATCGGGGTGGAGATGGTGGTGGGATGGATTGTGCCCCACGGCATCTTGTAGACCGGTGCGGTGTTCTGCGTGAGACCCGGGGCGGTGAGGTCGCTCATCGCCTTGAAGCTCAGGAAGCGGTGACGCGGCACGAACACGTCCTTGACCACGATGGTGTTGCTGCCCGTACCACGCAGCCCGACGACGTTCCACACGTCGTCGATCTGGTAGTCCTCGCGCGGGATCAGGAAGCTGCCGAAGTCGACCGGGCGACCGTCCTTGATCACCGGTCCGCCGACGACGACCCAGCTGGCGTGGTCACAGCCCGACGACCAGGCCCACGCGCCGTTGACCTTGTAACCTCCGTCGACGACCTCGCCCGCACCCATCGGCGCGTAGGACGAGGAGATCCGCACGTCGGTGTCCTGGCCCCACACGTCCTCCTGCGCCTGCTGATCGAACAGCGCCAGATGCCAGTTGTGGACGCCAATGATGCCCGAGACCCAGCCGGTGGATCCGCAGGCGCTCGCGATGTTGCGGACAGCGGTGTAGAAGGTGACGGGGTCGGCCTCGTAGCCACCCCACTGGGCGGGCTGCAGAAGCCGGAAGAAGCCGGCCTCCTGGAGGGCCTTGATCGAATCGTCGGGGATACGACGAAGATCCTCGGTCTCCTGTGCGCGCTCGCGCAGGGTCGGCAGAAGCTCGTTCAGCTTCTCGATCACCACGCGGCTGTCGTGCTCACCCACTGGTCACTCCCTCATGTGTCGTGCGTCTCGGAGGTTCACTTTCATCTGAGACTAGAACACGTTCCCATTCGTGTCGAGCAGATGGGGGTTCGGCGGGACGAAAGTCCCTGACTGCGACTACCGGCGTCAATATCTGGCAAAACTGTCACAAGTTCTATAACGTGTTCTAGTAACGGAGACGAAGGGATGTGGAGGGCACAGATGACGCAGACGAGCGGCGCACCCGCCAACCGCAAGGTTCGTGAGATCGACGTGGGAACGACGCCGACGCGGTTCGCCCGTGGTTGGCATTGCATCGGGCTCGAGAAGGAGTTCAACGACGGCAAGCCGCACTCGGTGGAGGCGTTCGGCACCAAGCTCGTCGTCTTCGCCGACAGCGAGGGCAAGCTGCAGGTGCTCGACGGGTACTGCCGGCACATGGGCGGCGACCTGAGCCAGGGCACCGTCAAGGGCGATTCCGTCGCCTGCCCGTTCCACGACTGGCGCTGGGGCGGCAACGGCAAGTGCACCGCCATCCCCTACGCCCGCCGGGTTCCGCCACTGGCCCGCACCCGCGCGTGGACCACCCTGCAGCGCAACGGGATGCTGTTCGTCTGGAACGATCCCGAGGGCAACCTGCCGCCGGACGACGTGACCATTCCCGAGATCCCCGGAGTCCTCACCGACGAGTGGACCGACTGGGAGTGGCACCGTCTCGAGGTCAAGGGCTCCAACTGCCGCGAGATCATCGACAACGTCGTGGACATGGCGCACTTCTTCTACGTTCACTTCGGATTCCCGAAGTACTTCAAGAACGTCTTCGAGGGCCACATCGCCACGCAGTACCTGCAGAACCACGGCCGACCCGATGTCGGGAGCATGGGCACGCAGTACGCCGAGTCCGTCCTCGACTCCGAGGCCTCCTACTTCGGCCCGTCCTACATGGTCAACTGGCTGCACAACGACTACAGCGGGTACAAGGTCGAGAGCGTCCTGATCAACTGCCACTACCCGATCGACCACGACTCCTTCATGCTGATGTACGGCGTCAGCGTCGAGAAGCCGAAGGGCCTGGACGAAGCCACCACCAACAAGCTCGCGCGCAAGTTCACCGCGGGTGTGACGATGGGCTTCGAGCAGGACGTGGAGATCTGGAAGAACAAGACCAAGATCGAGAATCCGCTGCTCTGCGAGGAGGACGGCCCGGTCTACCAGCTGCGCCGCTGGTACGAGCAGTTCTACGTCGACGTCGCCGATGTCGACGAAAAGATGACGCAGCGCTTCGAGTTCGAGATCGACACCACCAAGGCTGTGGAGGCCTGGCAGCGCGAGGTGGAAGAGAATCTCGCCCGCCAGGCGGAGGAGAAGGCCGCCGCCGAGGCCGCGAGTTCGACGGGAGTGTGACGATGACCTCGACCTGGTCCAAGGCCCCGGACTTCGCGAACAGCCCGGCCCGGGTCGAGGCCGTCCGCGCGCAGACCGCCGTCGACCTGCAGACCTATCTCGAGGACGGGCTGCAGGAGGTGGAGTGCCGGGCCTGCCACACCTGCGTGCTGGTCCGCAAGAACAGCTTCAACCACACCAGCATCCAGTGGCAGGCCGATCCGGCCGAGGTGTGCCCTGAGTTCGCAGGCGTCGGCGGGCGGACCGGGTCACGCCAGACCTGCCCGCGGTTGATCGCGAGCATCAACCATGCCGTGCTGGAAGGCATCGTCGAGGTGCGCGACACCGAGTCGTAGCAACAGCGAATGGAAGAAGGGGCGCGCATCCACGGATGCGCGCCCCTTCTTTCGTCGTGATCACCCCGCGCTCTCACCGGCTGCGGCCTCGCGCTGCAGCTCGAGCGCGATGTCGATCAGCTGATCCTCCTGCCCGCCGACCAGCTTGCGCTTGCCCGCGCGGACGAGCAGCTCCGCGGCGGATACTCCGTACCGCTCGGCTTGACGTTCCGCGTGCTTGAGGAAACTCGAGTACACGCCCGCGTAGCCCATCATCAGGGCCTGACGGTCGAGGAGGCACTCGGCCGGCATCGTCGGGCGGACGACGTCCTCCGCGGCGTCGGCGATCGAGAAGAAGTCGATGCCGGTCTTGACGCCGATCTTGTCGCACACTCCGACGAACGCCTCGACCGGCGCGTTACCCGCACCCGCACCGAATCGCCGGGTGCTGCCGTCGATCTGCTTGGCACCGGCCCGCACCGCCGCAACGGAATTCGCGACGCCGAGTCCGAGGTTCTCGTGGCCGTGGAAGCCCACCTGCGCGTCATTGCCGAGTTCGGACACCAACGCCTCGACGCGCTCGGACACCTGCTCGAGCACCAGGGCGCCCGCGGAGTCGACCACGTACACGCACTGGCAACCGGCGTCGGCCATGATCCGGGCCTGCTGCGCGAGCTTCTCCGGTGTCGTCGAGTGCGCCATCATCAGGAACCCGACGGTTTCCAGGCCACGCTCGCGGGCCAGACCGAAGTGTTGTATCGACACGTCGGCCTCGGTGCAGTGGGTCGCGATGCGGCAGATCGAGGCCCCGTTGCCCTGCGCCTCGACGATGTCCTCCTTGACGCCGAGGCCCGGCAGCATGAGGAAGGCGATCTTCGCCTGTTTCGCGGTGTCCACGGCGATCTTGATCAGTTGCTGCTCGGGAGTCTTTGAGAACCCGTAGTTGAACGAGGATCCGCCCAACCCGTCGCCGTGCGTGACCTCGATGACCGGGACGCCTGCGCCGTCGAGCGCTCCGACGATCGCGCGCACCTCGTCACCGGTGAACTGGTGTCGCTTGTGGTGCGAACCGTCCCGCAGCGAGGTGTCGGTGACTCGGACGTCCCATGAGCTTTCGAAATGAACCATGCCACTCACGCCTTCACGCTGAGAAGCTTCTGGGCGATCTCCTCGCCCACCCTGGTTGCCGCGGCGGTCATGATGTCGAGGTTGCCGGCGTACGGCGGCAGGAAGTCGCCCGCGCCCTCGACTTCGACGAAGGTCGTGACGGTCGCGTAGCCGCCCGAAACGACGCTCGGCGCGTTGAACTGGGGTTCGTTGAGCAGCCGGTAGCCGGGCACGTACTGCTGGATGTCCGCGACCACGCGGTGCACGGAATCGGTGATCGCGGCGTGGTCCGCGTCCTCGGGGATTGCGCAGAAGATGGTGTCGCGCATGATCATCGGCGGATCAGCCGGGTTCAGGATGATGATCGCCTTGCCCTTACCGGCGCCGCCGATCACCTCGATGCCACGGCTGGTGGTCTTGGTGAACTCGTCGATGTTCGCGCGGGTGCCCGGTCCCGCGGACAGCGACGCGACCGACGCGACGATCTCGGCGTACGCGACGTCGACGACCCGTGAGACCGCGTACACGATCGGGATGGTCGCCTGGCCGCCGCAGGTGATCATGTTGACGTTGGGGGCGTCGAGGTGCTCGTGCAGGTTCGCCGGCGGGACGACCGCCGGACCGACCGCCGCCGGGGTGAGGTCGACCGCGCGGATTCCCGCGGACCGGTACCGCGGCGCGGCGTCGCGATGCACATACGCCGAGGTCGCCTCGAACACCAGGTCCGGCTTCTCCCGCTGGTTCAGCAGCCAGTCGACGCCCTCGGCGGAGGTCTCGAGTCCCATCGCGCGCGCCCGCGCCAGACCCTCACTCCGTGGATCGATGCCGATCATCCACCGCGGTTCGAGCCACTCGGACCGCCGCAGCTTGTAGAGCAGGTCGGTGCTGATATTCCCCGAACCCACGATCGCAACGCTTGCCTTGGTCATCGGATGGTCAACTCCTAGACGAACTCGACGGATACCGTCCCGAGTCCGCTGAACTCGGCACGGACGTGGTCGCCCGGCCGAACGTCGACTGCCTTGGTGCACGAGCCCGGCAGGACGACGTCACCGGCACGCAGGCGTACACCGAAAGTGTCCACCGTCCGAGCCAGCCAGGCCACCGCTCGTGCCGGATGGCCGAGCACCGCGTCGCTGCGTCCCTCCGCGGCACGCTCGCCGTTGATCACGAGCGCGGCGTCAATGGCGGTGAGGTCGATGTCCTCGGGCCGCACCCGCGCGGCGCCGAGCGCGTGCCCCGCGTACGAGGCGTTGTCGGAGACCGTGTCGACCAGGCCGATCCGCCACTCCTTGATCCGGGTGTCGATCAACTCGATCGACGGCACGACGAACTCTGTGGCTGCCAGCACGTCGTCGACGGTGCAGTCCGCACCCGGCAGGTCGGCGCCGAGCACGAACGCGACCTCGATCTCCACCCGCGGCAGCAGGAAACGCGCGCACTGAACCGGCTCACCCTCGTGCAGCTCGGTGGTGTCGAACAGGTGCCCGTAGTCCGGTTCGGAGACGCCCAACATCTCCTGCATCGCCTTGGCGGTGAGCCCGACCTTGTGCCCGACCACCCGCTCCCCGGCCTCAACCCTGCGGCGGATGTTGAGCAACTGGATCTCGTACGCGTCGACCATGTCGATGCCCGGGTAGAGCGTCGCCAGCGGTTCGAGGGGCGCGAACCCCTTCTCGGCGGCATGCAGCAGGTCCGCGACCTCGATACGCGATTCCGTCGACAGCACTCGGGTTCCCTTCGGTCGCAGGCTATGCGGTCGAGGCGGACTCCGAACGCGCAACCCCGCGGCGAGCGGCGTGCGCTGCGGCGCGACGACCAGAGAACACACAGTCTGCGAGCGAAAGCCCACTCACGTAGGAGTTCGAGCAAATTCCGACGGCGGTCCGGCCGGCGGCGTATAAGCCGTCGATCGCGGCTCCGTCGGCGGTCTGCACCACACCGGACTCCTCGTCGACGACCAGCCCGCCCAGCGTCAGCATCGGGAGAGGATTGGTCAGGCTCTTCTTCAAGGAGACGTCGAACAGCGAGTACGGCCCGGCACCGACCGTGCGACGGAAGTCGTCGGGCTTGCCCATCGGGTCAGGGGTACCGGCGGCGATGGCCTCGTTGTGCGCGGCCACCGTCGCGACCAGACCCACGGGGTCGATGCCGACCTTGTCGGCAAGCTCCTCGAGCGTGGCACCGGTGGTGCGGTCGATCCGCATCATGGTCTCCGACTGGATGCGCTGGAACCAGTTGGTCTGGCTGCCGAGCTGCGCGCGGGCCTGCGCGACCAGGTCGGCGTCGGCGACGAGCCAGCCCTTGCCCTCGTGCTCGGCGATCATCGCGTGCCCCAGCGCCGCACCGTAGCGCGACTCGTCGACCATCCGGTCGCCCTTCCGGTTCACCAGCAGCGACCCGAGAAATGCGCTGGGCGGCACGATGAATCGCCACGCCGAGATGTTGGAGAGCTTGTCGGTCGCCGCTCCGACGTCGGTGCCCATGAAGATGCCGCTGCCGTCGTCGCCCGCGGTGCCCAGTGCGAGTCCGCCGCGGTATCGGGGACCGTGCTGGGCCACCATGTCGCGGTTGGCGATGAAACCGCCCGCACTCAGGATCACCCCGGAGCGCGCCTGGATGCGGATCGGCCGCGCGTAGGTCGCCTCCAGCCGTTCGACCTGCTTCTGCAGGACCTTCCGCATCGGGGGGTAGTAGATCCCCGGCTTCGCGGACAGCGCCGACAGCCGGGCGTGCCGGGCACGCACCCGCTTGGGCGCAGCCCGCAGGCTCATGCACTCGACGCCGATCACCGCGCCGTCGTCGTCGGTGAGCAGTCGGACCGCACGCGTCTGCTGTTCGAGCCGCAACCCGTTGGCCAGGGCGGAGTCGATCAGGGGGCGGTACAGCTTCTTCCCGGAGGTGCCCTTGCCCTTGGCCCGATGCCCGCGGGGGGCCGGGGCCGCCACGTCGCGAAAACCGCCCGCGGCTTCACTACCCGAGAAGTACAGGTAGTGACGGTCGGTCGGGTAGGACGTCTTGTACGGGCACAGCGAGCCCTCGAACGGCACACCGTGCCCGGCGAGCCACTCGATCATCGCGGGACTCTCGTCGCAGAACCTGCGCAGTGTGGCGGGGCGGACGGCGTCCCCCACCTCCCGACTGAGGTAGGCATACATCGCGTCCGGAGTGTCCTCGATGCCGGCGTCGCGCTGGATCCGCGTGCCGCCGCCCGCGTAGACGATGCCGCCGGAGATCGTGCTGGCGCCACCGCCGGCGAACCGGTCGAGTGCGATGACGTCCGCGCCGGCGGCCAGTGCCTCCAGTGCCGCGGACGCCCCCGCGACGCCCACTCCAACCACCACGACGTCCGCGGAAAGATCCCAGCCCACAGCACTCCGCCCTTCTTCAAGCTGCAACGTGTTTCGTTTGCGTCCCGACCTCACGGCCGAACCCGGCAATACTTCCTGGCAGAAAGCATGGACTGATGCCCACATCATTCTATAACGTGTTCTACATGAGCAAGCAGGAATACGACGTCGTCGTTGTCGGAAGTGGTGCCGCGGGCATGACCGCGGCCTTGACCGCCGCCCATCAGGGGTTGAGTGTGGTCATCGTCGAGAAGGCCGCCCACTACGGCGGATCCACCGCACGGTCCGGTGGCGGCGTCTGGATCCCCAACAACGAAGTCCTCCAGGGTGACGGCGTCACCGACACCCCCGAAGCCGCCCGCGAGTACCTGCACAGCATCATCGGCGACGTGGTTGCTCCCGAGCGGATCGACACCTATCTCGACCGCGGCCCCGAGATGCTCTCGTTCGTGATGAAGAACAGTGCACTGAAGCTGCAGTGGGTGCCCGGCTACTCGGACTACTACCCGGAGGCACCCGGCGGCCGACTCGGCGGCCGCTCGGTCGAGCCCACCCCGTTCGACGGCAACAAGCTCGGCGACGACCGCAAGAACCTCGAGCCGGACTACGTGAAGGCGCCGAAGAACTTCGTCATCACCCAGGCCGACTACAAGTGGCTCAACCTCCTGATGCGCAACCGTCGCGGTCCCGTGCGCGCAATGAAGGTCGGCATGCGCTTCCTGGCCGCCAAGGCGTCGGGCAAGGACTTGCTCGTGCGCGGCCAGGCCCTGGTCGCGGGCATGCGCATCGGCCTCCGCGACGCGAAGGTTCCGATCTTGCTCGACACGCCGTTGACCGAACTGTTCACGGAGGACGGCGCCGTACGCGGTGTGAAGGTCCTCATCGACGGCGAGGAGCAGATCATCCGGGCCCGCCACGGTGTGGTGCTCGGCTCCGGCGGCTTCGAGCACAACGACGAGATGCGCAAGAAGTACCAGCGCGCCCCGATCGGCACGGAGTGGACCGTGGGCGCCAAGGCCAACACCGGCGACGGCATCGTGGCCGGCCAGAAGCTCGGCGCTGCAGTCGATTTCATGGACGACGCCTGGTGGGGCCCGTCCATTCCGCTGACCGGCGGACCGTGGTTCGCCCTCTCCGAGCGCACCCTTCCGGGCTCGCTGATGGTGAATACCGACGGCAAGCGCTTCGGCAACGAAGCGGCGCCCTACGTCGAGGCGACCCACGCGATGTACGGCGGCAAGTACGGCCAGGGCGAGGGTCCCGGCGACAACATCCCGACCTGGATGATCCTCGACCAGCGCTACCGCAACCGCTACACCTTTGCGGGCATCACGCCGCGCTCGCCGTTCCCCGGCCGCTGGCTCAAGGCCGGCATCGTCGTCAAGGCGGGCACCATCACCGAACTCGCCGAGAAGACCGGGCTTCCGGTCGATGCGCTGACCGCGACCGTGGAGCGCTTCAACGGCTTCGCGCGCAACGGCAAGGACGAGGACTTCGGGCGCGGCGACAGTGGATACGACCACTACTACGGCGACCCGCGCCTGAAGAACCCGAGCCTGGCCGAGGTGAACAAGGCCCCGTTCTACGCGATCAAGATGGTCCCGGGCGACCTCGGCACCAAGGGCGGCATCTGCACCGACGTCGACGGCCGCGCCCTGCGCGAGGACGGCACCGTGATCGAGGGCCTCTACGCGGCGGGCAACGCCAGCGCACCGGTGATGGGCCACACGTACGCCGGCCCCGGCGCGACCATCGGACCCGCGATGACGTTCGCCTACCTCGCCGTGCTGGACATCGCCAAGCGGGCGAAGGGCACTGCGGACCCCGAATCCAGCTCTGCCGCAGCCACTTCGAACTGAACAGGACACCACGTGCCCATCAATCCCGACATCGCGATCGGTGCCGAGCTGCCCACCCAAGAGTTCTCCTGGGCCAGCTCGGACGTGCAGCTCTACCAACTCGGCATCGGTGCGGGCGCGCGCCCGCTCGACTCGCGCGAGCTGCGCTACCTCGAGGACGGCAAGCCGCAGGTGTTGCCGACCTTTGCCACCGTGGTCGCGAACATCCACGCAACCGAGGCCCCGAAGGTGTCCTTCCCCGGCGTGGAGATCGATCTCGCGAAGGTGGTGCACGGCAGCCAGGAGGTGACCGTGCACCAGCCGATTCCCGCGGAGGGCAGCGGCCGCACCACCACCCGCATCGCCGAGGTGTGGGACAAGGGCAAGGCCGCGGTGATCGTGCAGGAATCGGTCACCACCGACCTCGACGGGAATCCGCTCTGGACCGCCCGTTCGTCGATCTTCGCTCGCGGCGAGGGTGGCTTCGGCGGCGAGCGTGGACCGTCGGAGTCGGTCGAACTGCCCGACCGCGCACCGGACTTCGAGACCGTGGTGTCGACTCTTCCGCAGCAGGCACTGCTCTACCGGATGTGCGGAGACCGGAATCCGCTGCACTCGGATCCCGAATTCGCCACCGCGGCAGGCTTTCCTGCGCCTATTCTCCATGGACTGTGCACGTACGGAATCGTGTGCAAGGCGGCGGTCGACGTGGCTCTCGATGCCGACGCGTCGAAGGTGAAGGGGTACCGCGCCCGGTTCGCCGGGGTCGTGTATCCGGGCGAGTCCCTCGCGGTTCGAATCTGGAAGGACTCGAGTCGCCTGCTGATCACCGCGTCCGTGCCGGATCGGGACAACTCGCCGGCACTGGCAGACGTAATCCTGACCCTCGCTTAACATTCTGGACGCCCGACCGACTTAGTTCGACCGCTGTACCTCCCTCTCTCATCACGACTGGAGTAAACGCATGCCGAAAACGGACGACACGACCACCGGATTATCCCGGCGCGGCTTCCTGACCGCCGCGGGCGCCGGTGCGCTCGCGGTGGGCGCGGTGGGCGCCTGGACGCCCGTCTATGCCCTCCCCCTCGACACCGGGTCCCTGGGGTCGTCGGGCTCCGCGGGTGGCGGCGCCACTCTCCCCGCACCGCCGAACTTCCCGAGCGGGATCGACCTGGCCCAGCAGGCGTACGAGAACTGGTCCAAGGAGATCGTGCTCGACGCCGTCTGGACGTGCTCGCCGAAGACCCCCGGTGACGTTGTGCGCCTCGCGAACTGGGCACACGCCAACGGATACACCCTGCGCCCGCGCGGCGCTCAGCACGGCTGGACCCCGTTGACGGTCGTCAAGGGTGCATCGGTGGACAAGGTCATCCTCGTCGACACGATCAAGCACCTCAACGGTGTCTCGGTGAACAAGGGCGGATCGCCCGCGACCGTCACCGCCGGCCCCGGCGCGACCCTCGACGACATCACCACGGCACTGCAGGCACAGGGCCTCGGCTGGGCGAACCTGCCCGCCCCCGGCGTCCTCACCATCGGCGGCACCCTCGCCGTCGACGCCCACGGCGCGGCTCTGCCCGGACCCGGCCAGAGCACCGCTCCGGGTCACACCTACGGCTCGCTGTCCAACCTGGTCACCTCGCTGACCGCGGTGGTCTGGAACGGCACCGAGTACGCGGAGAAGACGTACCTCCGCAGCGATCCCCAGATCAAGCCGCTGCTCACCGCTCTGGGTCGTACGTTCATCACCTCGGTCACCATGCAGGCGGGTCCGAACTTCCGGATGCGGTGCCAGAGCTACACCGGCATCGACTGGAAGGAGATGTTCGGACCGAAGGGCGCCTCCGGGAAGACCTTCGAGAGCTACGTCGCGCAGAACGGCGGCGTCGAGGCCATCTGGTACCCCTTCACCACCAAGCCGTGGCTCAAGGTGTGGTCGGTGGCGCCCAGCAAGCCGGCCGAGTCCCGGGAGGTGACCGGGCCCTACAACTACACGTTCTCGGACAACCTCCCCGTGGCCGTCACTGATCTGCTCGGGAAGATGAACTCCGGTGCCCCGGGCATCGCTCCGCTCTTCGGCCAGACGATGTACGCCACCACGGTCGCCGGACTTGCAGTAACCAATTCGTCCGACATCTGGGGCTGGTCGAAGGACGTCCAGTTCTACATCAAGCCGACCACGCTGCGCCTGACCGAGGGCGGCGGCGCCGTCATCACCAAGCGCGAGAACATCGGCCAGGTCATCCACGACTTCACCACCTGGTTCAACGACCGAATCGAGTTCTACAAGGCGAAGGGGCAGTACCCGCTCAACGGTCCCGTCGAGATCCGTTGCTGCGGCCTCGACCAGGGCGCGGACGTGTTGGTCCCCTCGGCCGGCGCCCCGACCATCTCCGCGATGCGTCCGCGTCCCGACCATCCCGAATGGGACACCGCCATCTGGCTGAACGTCCTCGGCGTTCCGGGCACCCCCGGCATGTTCGAGTTCTACCAGGAGATGGAGCAGTGGATGCGCTCGCACTACTCCGGTAACGACTACACCTTCCGCCCGGAATGGTCGAAGGGCTGGGCGTTCGGCCCGAACCCGTACACCAACGGCGGGATCATCACCGGCGCCCTCCCGCAGAGCTACCGCGACGGCCTGCCCACCAACGACAACTGGGACACCGCTCACGCCGCGTACAACGAGCTCGACCCGCACCACATCTACAGCAACAGCTTCATGGATCAGCTTCTGCCGTAGAAACTCCCGCGGCGGGGTCGCACCAGCCGCCCCGCCGCACTGAGTCACCCGCGTGAATGATCCGGCGCCCGAGCGAAATCGGGCGCCGGATCTTTCACGTTCGGGCGGGCAGGGGCAGCAGTGCCACCGCAACGGCCGCGACCGCCGCCGCGGCACCGATCCAGTACATGGTGGTGAACGCCGAGAGGGTCGGGACGGTGACACCGACGACGGTCAACGTCGAACTGGCGAGCACCGCCGCACCGACCGCGCTCGCCGTGGACGTACCGACCGACCGGAGCAGGCTGTTCACGCCGTTTGCCGTCGCCGTCTGGTCGATGGGGACCGCCTCCGTGATGAGGACCGGCATTGCCGCCAGCGCGAGTGCCACGCCGCCCGAGATCATGGCGGCGCTGGTGGTCACGTTCACAACCGACGGTCCGAGAACCGCGCGGAGCACGTACCCGGCCGCGATCACGATCGCGCCGATGACCAACGTGACCCGGGCACCGCGCCGTCGCGTCATCCGCGCCGACAGCGGCGCCAGAACGACCATCAACAGACCGCCCGGCATCATCGCCATTCCGGCGGCCGCCTCCGAAAGCCCAGGGCCATAGCCGGACTCGACCGGCGCCTGCAGCTCCTGTGTCGCGGTGTACGCACTGAGGAACATCGCGAACCCGAGCAACGCCGCGCAGACGTTGGAGATCAGCACCGGCCGCAGGACCGAAGTCCTCAGGTCGACGAGCGGGTCCGGGATGCGCAGTTCCATCGGAACCCACACCGCCAGTGTGGCCGCACCCACCGCGACGCAGCCCAGCGTCGCCGGACTCCCCCAGCCCCACTGGCCACCCTTCGAGATGGCCAGCAGCAAGGTGGTGAGGGCGATCGTGAGCATCACCGCGCCGACATGGTCGAAGCGACCGCGTGCCCGCACCGAGGATTCCGGCACCGCGACAACCAGCAGGATCGCGAGCGCGAGTCCGACCCCACCGGTCACCCAGAACAGCGCGTGCCAGCCGAGGTGCGCGTAGATGACCCCTGCCATCGGCATGCCGAACATGCTGCCGATGCCCATCGTGCCGCTCATCAACGCCACCGCGCCGCCGAGTCGCGCGGGCTCGAGCAGGTCGCGGAGGAGACTGATGCCGACCGGGAGCAGTGCGATCGCGAATCCCTGCATGACCCGTCCGGTCACCACGACCGGAAACGTCTGGCCCAGCGCAGCAATGGTCGAGCCGGCGACCATCACCGCCAGGCACAGCAGCATCATCGCCCGTTTGCCGGTCAGGTCTGCCAGCCGGCCGATCAGCGGAGTTGCCACCGCACCCGTGAGCAGCGTGGCAGTCACCAGCCAGGACGTCGTCGTGGGGGAAACCCCGAGCGCGACACTGAAATCCGGCAGGATCGGCACTACCAGCGTCTGCTGGAGCGCGACCACCACACCGGTCACACTCAGGGTCGCGACGATCAGCCGCTGGCTTCCGGGGCTCCGGACGACGGCCTTCGCCGCCGCGGCCGAAGCACCGGAATCGGTGACCTCGGCGCGACTCACCCCGTCACACGTGCGGCGTTGCCTGCGTCGATCGGGAGAACGGTGCCGCTGATGTGCGCGCTCGCCTCGGCCGCGAAGAACAGCACCGCGCGGGTGATCTCCTCCGGCTCGAGCCACGGCACGGGCTGCGCGTGCAGGGACTCGAACACCGGCGCCACGTCGTCGCGCGTCGGCGCCTCGAGATCGGGACGCATCATCGAGTACAGCGCGTCGTTGTGGATCATCGGCGTCGAGATATTGCCGGGGGCAATGACATTCGCGGTGATGCCGAACTGAGCGAGATCGAGGGCCGAACTCTTCGTCAACCCGATCACACCCCACTTGGAGGCGCTGTACGCGGCCATGTTGGTGCTTCCGGCGCGACCGAGCATCGAGGAGATCGTGACGATCCGGCCGTAGCGCCGCTCGATCATGCCGGGCGCCACCGCCCCGATGGTGTTGAAGACGCCGGTCAGATTCGAGTTGATGGCCTCGGTCCACTGCGCGGTCGTCATCGACTGCACCGGCGACGCGACCGAGACACCCGCGTTCGCGACCGCGATGTCCACGCGCCCGAACTCGGACTCGGCGCGGGCGACCAGGGCATCCATCGCCGGACGGTCGGCGGTGTCAGCCTTGACCGCGATGCAGCGCCGGCCGGCGGCCTCGACCAGCCGTGCGGTCTCGGCGAGGTCTTCCTCGGTGGCGAGCGGGTAGAACACCGAGGCACTGTCCTCACTCCGGTCGCAGATCACCACGTCGGCGCCACGTTCGGCGAAAGCCACCGCGTGCGACCGACCCTGCCCCCGGGCGCCGCCGGTGATCAGTGCAACCTTGCCGTCGAAATCGTCCATAGTGTGCGCTCCTCGAATCGGTTCTTTCAGTCCATCACTACCCGGTCACGGTGTCGCGAAGGCCGCAAGGTCCCGATCAGCGGTATCGCACCGGGCGGCGGTGCTCAGTTGGCGAGCATCGACAACCTGCTGCGAGTCCTCGCGAGATCGTGCACACGCTCGACCGGAAGCGCGTCACCCTCGCACCAGTCTGCACCGACGACGGTGAGCGGGACGTCCCGGTCGTGCAGCACGTCGACGAGGGTGCAGAAGCGCTGCACACCGTCGGGCGTCGCCTCCAGGATCGGCGGGACACCGCTCACCACCCAGTGGCCGTGGTCGGCGGCGAGCCGCAGGTAGTCGCGCACAGACGTAGGCCGCTCGCACAGTTCCACGAAGTCGAACCAGACCAGATCCCCGCGCACCGCCCGCGCGACGATCGGGCGACCGAACGGGCTCAGCACTGCCCTCTCGCCGTCCACCGGCCATCCCGACAGCGCGGCCAGTCGCCGGCCGGACGCGAAACCGGACGTCGTCGGCCCGCGGCCGCTCCGGTAGTCGCGGTCGCCGACCAGTTCGATCACCTCGAGCCGCTCCCTCAGCACCGCGATGGTCGGCAGGAAGTTGTCGTGGAACAGGGGGTTCGGCATCAGCCCGTCCGGCGGGTAGTTGGAGGTCACCACCAGCGCCGTCCCACGCTCGTCGAGTGCCCGCAGCAACCGCGACAGCAGCGCACCGTCGCCGACGTCGTGCACGTGGAACTCGTCGAAGAACAGTACCTGGCACCCGTCCAGCAGCAGGTCCATCGCCGCGTCGATCCCGTGCTCGGGGACGAGGGAGTGCAGACGTCGGAAGAAGTCGTGGAAGTGAACCCGACTCGTCCGGCGTCCCTTCAGGGCCGCACGGTAGGCGTCGATCAGCCAGGTCTTGCCACGGCCGACCGGACCCCACAGGTAGACGCCGCGCCCGGGGCGCAGCTCGACCCGCGAGAGCTGCTCTGCAACCGCGCGCTGGCCGAGGTCGAGCCGGAACCCGTCGGCTCCAGCGGCACGCTCGAAGGTGTCAACGGTGATGGATCGTCGGGCCAGCCTCATGCCTCGACTCTACGAATGTAGAGTCGAGGTGACAATGTGACGAAGGCAGCAGAGCGAGTGGGGGCACCGTCGATGACGAGCAGCACCGACCCGCGCGAACGTACTTCGGACGCCGCACTCGACATCGTCGCCGCGCTCGACGCCATGCGCGACAGCCGCGCCCGCGACCTACGCGTCCGCTATGCGCTGGCACTGGAGATGGTGCACGACAAGCAGATCCAGCAGGCGCTGTCGACGAGCATCTTCTCGCGACCTATCCGCGCGGTGTGACAGCGCGCCCCTGAACCACCGGCGACGGATCCGTGCGACGGCGGTCAGCGCAGAAGGTCCACCGCCACGCCGAATCCCGCTACGCCCGTCAACACCAGCACGAGCACGACCAGCACCGCATTCGACAGGACGTCCGGCGCCAACCGGCCGACCGCCACGCCGGCACTGACCCGCCCGAGCCTGCGCGCGGACGAAGCGAGCACCCCGACGGCGACGACGAGGGCAGATCCGCCTGCCACCGCCGTCGCGATCGAGTGTCCCGGTGCGAACCGCAAGTAGATGACGGCGATTGCTGCCGTACTCGATGCCGTTCGCACCCATGCCAACTCGGTCCGTTCCGGCTGCAGCCCCTCGTCCAGACGCACCGGGCTCGCGTCGGTCATCGCACCGTCAGCGCGACGAGGAACACCACCGCGACAGCGAACACGAGCACCGCGAGCAATGCGCCGAGAGCCGGAACCGGAAGGCTCCGGCCCTGTCGGAGCGCCACCTCGACGCCGATCCATCGCAGGAAGGCGAAGCCCGCGAGCAGCGCAGCCCCCACGAGCAATCCGATCACCAAAGTGAAATGTGCTGCGGGACCGACGAGATCGGAACCGAATGCCTCGAAGCCCACCGCCGCGGCGACGAGACCCATCGCGGTGCGGATCCACGCCAGGAACGTTCGCTCGTTGGCGAGGGTGAAGCGCGGGTCCGGGTCGCTCCCCACCCGCAGCGACCGCGGGCGCCAGTCCACCGACCTCAACTCGGGTTTCCGCTCCGCTGCGCGGCCGCCGAGTCACCGATGCACATCAGCGCGGCACGTCGCCCAGAATCGCCACCCGCTCCATGACTCGCCGGTGCGGGAAGTAGTCACTCGCCGCATAGTGCTGCGTGGCCCGATTGTCCCAGAACGCAATGGAATTGGGCTGCCACCGGAAGCGGCACTGGAAGTCCGGCACCTTGGCCTGATCGAACAGGTGCTGCAGCAGCTGTGCCCCCTCGACCGGGTCGAGATCGGGGATGTGGGTGGTGAACAGGCTGTTGACGAAGAGGGTCTTGCGGCCCGTCTCCGGGTGCGTGCGCACCACGGGATGACGCACCGGCGGGTACTGCTCCTGCATGCGGGCCTGCCGCTCCGGCGGCATCGAACGACCGAACGACGGCATGAAGTCGTGCACGGCCTCCAGTGCGTCGATGCGTTCCTTGATCTCGTCGGACAGGCAGTCGTAGGCGTTGCCCATGTCCGCCCACAGGGTGTCGCCGCCTGCGGGCGGCACGTCGACGGCACGCAGCACCGAGCCGAGCGGAGGCTTCTTCTGCCAGGTCACGTCGACGTGCCAGATGTTCTCCGTCCCCGGACTGTCCTCACCGCGCTCGAAGCGCACCACCGAGGGCACCTCGCCCTGCGGCAGGAGCGGATGGACCTCCAGTTCGCCCCAGTGACTTGCGAAGTCCCGGTGCGCGGCGCCGGTGATGTCCTGGTCGCGGAAGAACAGGACCTTCCACTCGAGCAGGGCGGTACGTAGCTCGGCGATCTCCGCGTCACCGGGATCAGAAAGGTCGACGCCGCTCACCTCGGCGCCGATGAACGGCGTGACGGGACGCACCGTGATCCGCTCGTACGGCGCGGGCTCGAAGCCCTCCGGGTTCCGGCGCATCCCCCTCGGACCGAATTCGATTACATGGTCGCCGATTTCGACGGTGCGAGATGTTGTCAGTGCGGACATGCCGGCTCTCCTTTGGGTGGGTGTCAGTGGGTGGCGGTGCGGCGCTTGACGCGCTTTGCCGCGGCAGTCGAATCGGCGGCCTCCAGCGAGCCGACCGCCATGTCGATCACGTGCTCGACCGTCTCGGCGAAGCTCGCACGAACGACGGGAAGACCCTCCTCCCGCCGCTGCTCGTACACCGCGAGAGCGGAGACGGTCATGTTGAACATCAGGTCGACCCGCTCGATCGCCGCACGTCGAGACAGGTGACCCAGAATTCGCGTCAGCCGAGCAACGACCTCACGGTTTCCGTCGAAGACCTCGTCGAACTCCCCACTGGCGAAGTCGACCGACGGTGAGACACGGGCGATGAAGCGGGCGTAGTGACCCTCCGGCACCGACGCGAGGAAGTCTGTGAGCGGCCGCAGGCCTGCCTCGACGAGCGCCCTGAGGTCCTCGCCGCGGCCCTGGCGATCGATCTCCGCGAGGTACTCGCTCCGAGCCTGGTTGATCTCGCCCATCCGGTAGCGAAAGACCGCGAGCAGCAATCCGTCTCGTCCCCCGAAGTGGTACTGAACTGCCGAGTTGTTCCGCTGGCCTGCGGCGGCCGCCACATCCCGCATCGAGACGCCCTCGACGCCGTGCTCGGCGAACATCCGCTCTGCGACTTCGATGATCACGCTTCGAGTGCCCTCGACTGATGCCATGCCCGCGATGCTATAGGTCGTTGACTTAATCGTCAAGGCATTGACTTAAACTTCGAAACCCATTGGTCTACTGAATAATTGCCGCGGAAGCGCAGTCTGATCAAGCAAGGTCGGCCAATCTTCCACAGCAGTCCCGGTGAGTGAGACCGCACGGGGTCGGCTGCCTCGGTCGGTGGCTACGGTCACGATTTCACGGCGGGCGAGGCGGCCCGCATCGACTCCCACGCCGCGCCGGCGTCACCGACATGCCGCCCATGCGCATAGTGGCCCGCTCACTCACGAAGTGCTCTGCCACCACGCACAGGAACCCAGGAGTATTCGTCGATGAATCGATTCTCGATCCCGATCAACCGTACCGAGCCGCAGATCTCCCCTGCGATCAACCAGAGTGACCAGCAGCCACCGTTCACCCGTCAGCAACCGATCCGTCCGCCGGCCGGCGCACCCAACGTCCTGCTGATCATGCTCGACGACGTCGGCTTCGGTGCGTCGTCCGCGTTCGGCGGGCCGTGCCGCACCCCCACGGCGGAACGGCTCGCGTCCGACGGCGTGAAGTACACCCGCTTCCACACCACCGCACTGTGCTCCCCCACTCGCGCCGCTACCCTCACCGGACGCAACCATCACAGCGTCGGAATGGGCGTCATCTCCGAGATGGCAACCTCCGCACCGGGCTACAACGGAACGCGCCCCGATTCGGCGGCGACGGTAGCTCGGGTCCTGCAGGGGAACGGCTACGCGACCGGAGCGTTCGGAAAGATGCACCAGACGCCCGCATGGGAGGTCACCGAGGCCGGCCCGTTCGACAGGTGGCCGGCGCGCGAGGGTTTCGACAAGTTCTACGGGTTCCTCGGCGCCGAGGCCGACCAGTTCACCCCGGTCCTGTACGAGGACTTCCGGGTCGTCGACCTCCCACGCACCCCGGAGGAGGGGTACCACCTCAGCGAGGACCTGGTCGATCACGCCCTGCAGTGGATCGAAGGCGTGTCCGCGGCGGACCCGGAGAAGCCGTGGTTCTGCTATCTGCCGTTCGGTGCGTGCCACGCGCCGCTCCAGGTGCCCGAGCGCTACCTCGACAAGTATCGCGGCGAGTTCGACCACGGCTGGGACCGCCAGCGCGAGATCACTCTCGAGCGTCAGAAGCAGCTCGGCGTCGTCGCACCGGACACGGTCCTGGCGCCGTGGACCGGCGATCTGCCGCACTGGGATTCACTCAGCGCGGATCAGCGCAAGGTCTCGGCTCGGTTGATGGAGCTGTATGCGGCCTTCCTCGAACACACCGACGACGAGGTCGGCCGGTTGACCGACCACCTGCGTGATCTCGGGATGCTCGACAACACGCTCGTCGTCTACATGGTCGGCGACAACGGCGCGTCCGCGGAGGGCGGGTTCGAGGGGTCGTTCAACTACCTGGCCAACCTCAACGGCTACCGGACCACCACGGAGGAGGTGCTGGACCGGTTCGACGAACTGGGCACTCCGACGAGCTACCCGCACTACCCCGCAGCGTGGGCTCAGGCTCTCGACACCCCCTACCAGTGGGCCAAGCAGGTCGCCTCGCACTACGGCGGCACCCGCAACGGGCTGATCGTGCACTGGCCGGCGGGGATCACCGAGACCGGTGGCGTCCGCAACCAGTGGCATCACTGCGTCGACATCACTCCGACGATCCTGGAGGCGGTGGGCGTGCCGATGCCGCACACGGTGGACGGGGTGGCGCAGATGCCACTCGAAGGCGTCGCGTTGAACTACTCGTTCAACGATCCGGGGGCCGAAGAGCGGCACACCACACAGTATTTCGAGATCTTCGGCAATCGCGGCATCTACGACCACGGCTGGACCGCGATCACCGCACACCGGGCACCGTGGCTGATGGCGACCCACGGGCTGGAGCTGCCGAGCATGGACGAGGACCGCTGGGAGATGTACGACACCACCGTCGACTGGTCCCAGGCACACGATCTCGCGGAGGTGTATCCGGAGAAGCTCGAGAAGCTCAAGCAGAAGTTCCTCGTGGAAGCGGCCAGGTACCAGGTACTCCCGCTCGACGACCGGACCGTCGGCCGGCATGCCACCCCGGGATCCCGCCCCCCGCACCCCATGCACGGACGCGACTCGATCACGCTGTACCCCCACATGAACGGTCTGGTGGAGAAGGCGGCACCGAACTTCTTCAACCGGTCGTACACCCTCACCGCCGCGCTCGACACCTGCGGCAGGCCGAGCGAGGGCATGTTGGTCGGCATCGGCGGCCGCTTCGGCGGATTCGCACTGTACGTCCTCGATTCCCGTCCGGTGTTCTGCTACAACTTCAGCGGCGGAGGGCGGACCTACGTGCGCGCCGCCGCGCCGCTCACCGCGGACACCCGGGAAGTGGCGGTGGAGTTCGTGTACGACGGCGGCGGAATCGGCAAGGGCGGGACGGCGATCCTGTCCGTGGACGGCACCGAGGTCGCCCGGGAGCGGATCGAGCAGACCACCCGCGCGATCTTCAGCATGAACGAACAACTGGACGTCGGCGTCAACCGTGGCAGCCCGGTCTCGGAGGAGTACGCCGACCGCGGCCGGTTCGCCTTCACCGGGAAGCTCGCCCACGTGCGGGTCGACCTGCCCAAGGCCACGCATGCGGTGAGTGCGGCCGAGCGCGAGCGCATCGCCCTCGCCACGCACTGACCGGAAGACGACGAACGGGCGGTTACCGGAACAACTCTCGAGAGGGAGTCACGGTAACCGCCCGTTCGTTCGCGTGCACGGCCTCGCTTGTCCGCGTCAGGCCGTGAGCACCAGACCCGACGTCGGGACGCCGGTGCCGGCGGTGACGAGGACGTTCTGCACGTCCGGCACCTGATTCACCGAGGTGCCGCGAATCTGCCGGACGCCCTCCGCGATTCCGTTCATGCCGTGGATGTAGCCCTCACCGAGCTGACCACCGTGGGTGTTCAGCGGCAGCCGTCCGCCGAGTTCGATGGCGCCGTCGGCGATGAAGTCCTTCGCCTCGCCACGCCCGCAGAAGCCGAGCTCCTCGAGCTGCATCAGCACGTACGGAGTGAAGTGGTCGTAGAGCACCGCGGTCTGCATGTCCTGCGGACGCAGCCCCGACTGGGCCCACAGCTGGTCGCCGACCAGGCCCATCTCCGGCAGACCGCTCAGGCCGTCGCGGTAGTAGCTGGTCATGATGTACTGGTCCGCCCCACTCCCCTGCGCCGCGGCGGCGATGATCGCCGGGGTGTTCGGCAGGTCCTTGGCCCGCTCCGGGGAGGTCACCACGATCGCGATGCCGCCGTCGGTCTCCTGGCAGCAGTCCAGCAGGTGCAACGGTTCCGCGATGTACCGCGAGTTCTGGTGGTCCTCGATGGTGATCGGCTTGCCGTAGAAGAAGGCGTTCGGGTTGGTCGCCGCGTGCTTGCGGTCGGCGACGGCCACCCGGCCGAAGTCGGCGCTGGTCGCCCCGTACACGTGCATGTACCGCTGCGCGATCATCGCGACGAACGAGGCCGGGGTGCTCAGGCCGTGCGGGTACGAGAAGGCGTTGTCGGTACCCGACGAGTTCACCTGCTGCACCAGAGCCGAATTGACCTGTCCGAAACGCATTCCCGAGCGCTCGTTGAACGCGCGGTACGCGACCACCACGTCCGCGACGCCGGTGGCCACTGCCATCGCCGCCTGCTGGATGGTGGCGCAGGCCGCGCCGCCGCCGTAGTGGATGCGGGAGAAGAACTTCAGGTTCGGAATGCCGACCGAACGGGCCACGGCCACTTCGGTGTTGGTGTCCATCGTGAACGACGTCAGGCCGTCCACGTCCGAGGGCTTCAGGCCCGCGTCGTCGAGTGCGGCCTGCACCGCCTCCGCGGCCAGCCGGAGTTCGCTGCGGCCGGAGTCCTTGGAGAAGTCGGTGGCGCCGATGCCGACGATCGCCGCCTTGCCCGAGAGTGAATCGGTCACTGGGCTGCTCCGTCCATCACGAGGGTGACTGTCGACTTGATGTGGTCACCGAGGCTGTCCTTGCCGACGATGTCGAGGGTCACGAGCCCGTCCTCGACAGCTGCGACGCTGCCGGTCAGGGTCAAGGTGTCGTACGCGTACCACGGCACGCCGAGTCGCAGTTTGATCGACTTGATCACCGCGCGCGGGCCGGCCCAGTCGGTGACGAACCGCTGCACCAGCCCGGTGTCGGTGAGGATGTTGACGAAGATGTCCTTCGACCCGCGCTGCTGCGCCTTGTCCCGGTCGTGATGGACGTCCTGGAAGTCCCTGGTGGCCAACGCCGTCGACACGATGAACGTCGGGTCGCCGTGGATGGACAGCGGCGGCAACTGTTCGCCGACCGACACGGTAAGAGTCGAGCTCATCACTGCTCCTTCACGGGACGCCACGCGTACAGCGTCCACGGCTGCTGGTCGGTCTCGTCGTCGCCGGGCAGGTCGAGGAATTCCACCTGCACCCGCTGCCCGATCGTGACGTCGGCGGCGTCGATGCCGCGCAGTTCGCCGAGCATCCGCACGCCCTCGTCGAGTTCGACCAGCGCGACAACGAACGGCAGCGAGCGGCCCGGCACCTTCGGCGCGTGGTGCACGACATGCGAGAACACCGTGCCCAGACCGGACGCGACGGTGTAGTCGGTGCGCTCGGCCTTGTCCTTCCAGATCGCCGGGACCGGCGGGTGCTGGAGGCTGCCGTCCGGCCGCTGCTGGATCCGCAACTCGTGGGCGCCGACGCCCTCCCAGAAGAACTCGGTGTCGCGCGAGACGGACGGGCGCAGCATCCGAGCCGGGTTCAGGTCGTCGAGCGAGCCGCCCAATGACGAGGACGCCTCGGTGGGCGCGGGCGCCTCCGCCTTGGCGGGGGGCGCGAACTTCAGGATGCGGAACAGCATCTCGGCGACGACCTCGTCACCGACCTTCCAGAAGTTGCGGGTGGTGAAGAACCAGCCCTCCCCGAGGCCCGTCTTCTTCGGTCCCACAACGTCTTCGAGGACCGACTCGATGGTCACCTCCTCGCCGGGACGCAGGTACCGGTGGTAGGTCTGGTCGCAGTTCGTCGCAACCACCGAGGTGTACCCGGCCTCGTCGAGGATCTCGGTCATCCGGCCGAGCGGATCATCCTCCTCGCGGACCGCGCCGAGGCCACGCATCGTCCACACCTGAGCCATCGCGGGCGGCGCGACGAGGCCGCCGTGACCGGCGGCGATCGCGGCGTCCTCGTCGACGTAGATCGGGTTCTCGTCACCGATCGCCTCGACCCAGTTGCGGATCATCGGCATGTTGATCGGATCCCGGCCGCTGCGTGCCTTGCTGGCACCGCCGTCGCGAACCTTCTGCGCCGCAGCGAGGATGTCGTGTTCGGTCATCGGCGCGCCACCTTCGGCAGTCCCAGACCCGCGGTGGAGATGAGGTCGCGCATGACCTCGTTGACGCCGCCGCCGAAGGTGATGACGAGGTTGCGCTTGGTCTGCGCGTCCAGCCACTTGAGCAGGTGACCGGTCTCGGGATCGGCCGGGTCACCCCAGCGTCCGACGACCTCCTCTGCCAGCCGGCCCATTCGCTGGATCTGTTCGGTGGAGAACACCTTGGTGGCCGAGGCGTCGGCCATGTCGAGCGCACCGGTCTGCGAGGCCACCTGCCAGTTGAGCAGCTCGTTGAGCCGGTAGATCGCACGGATCTCGCCGAGCGCCCGCTGGACATCGGGCTGGGTCAGCAGCGGATTGCCGTCCGGTCCGGGGCGGGTGGCCCACTCGCTGACGTGGTCGTAGAGCCCGCCGACGCGGCCGCACGGGCCGAGCATGACGCGCTCGTGGTTGAGCTGGGTGGTGATCAGGCGCCAGCCCTTGTTCTCTTCACCGACCATCATCGAGGCCGGCACGCGCACGTTCTCGTAGTAGGTGGCGTTGACGTGGTGCGCGCCGTCGGCGGTGATCACCGGGGTCGAGGAGAAGCCGGGATCCTTTGTGTCCACGATCAGGATCGAGATGCCGCGGTGGCGGTCCTCGGTGGTGCCGGTGCGCACGGCGAGCCAGATGTAGTCGGCGGCGTGGCCGCCGGTCGTGAAGTACTTCTGGCCGTTGACGATGTAGTCGTCACCGTCGCGGACCGCGGTGGTGCGCAACGACGCCAGGTCGGTGCCGGCCTCGGGTTCGGTGTAGCCGATCGCGAAATGCACCTCGCCGGCGAGGATCGAGGGCAGGAACTTCTGCTTCTGCTCCTCGGTGCCGTACACCTGCAGCGTCGGGCCGACGGTCTGCAGCGTCACGGACGGCAGCGGCACGTCCGCGCGGACAGCCTCGTTGGTGAAGATCTGCTGCTCGATCTCACCGAAACCCTTGCCGCCGAACTCCTTCGGCCAGCCGACGCCGAGCCAGCCGTCACAGCCCATCCGGCGGATGACCTCGTGGTACTCGGGGCCGTGCCGGTCGGTGAGCATGGCCTCGGCCTCGTCGGGCGAGATCAGGCCCGCGAAGTACTCGCGCAGTTCCGCCTGGAGCTTCTTCTGCTCGGGGGTCAGATCGATGAGCATGCTGCCTCCACACCGAGGTCGCGGGCGCTGAGCGCGCCGAGAATGGTCAGACGGGACGAGGGTCCGCCGACGAGACGGACGAGATCCTTGGTCTGCTCGTAGTACAGGTGCGCCGGGTACGTCACGTCGGCACCCATTCCACCGTGCATGTGGCTGCACTGCTGCATCGCCACCGGCAACTGCTCGGCCAGCCAGTACGCGGCAACCGAGGTGTCCTCGGCGGCGTCGAGTCCCTCGGACAGGCGCCAGCATGCCGAACGGGCGGCCAGTTCGAGCGTGCGAGCGGTCACATAGGAATCGGCAAGCTGCTGCGAGACGGCCTGGAAGACCGCGATCGGCTTGCCGAACTGCTCACGACCGGTCACGTACTTCGCGGTGAGGTTCGTCATTCCGGTGCCCAGCCCGGCCGCCTGCGCGGCGACGGCGGCGAGCGCGATCCGGTAGACCTTGGTGACCGGGGCGCCGGTGAGCAGCGCACCCGAGTCGATACGCACACCGTCGAGCACCATCGTGTACTCGGGGGCCAGTGACGCCGTGAACGTGCGGGTCAGCGTGACGCCGTCGGCGTCCGGCGCCACGACGGCCACGCCCGCGGACGTCGGCACCAGCACGAATGCCGCCTGCTCGGCGTAACGCACGCCCACCTTGCGACCGCTGACGACGAAACCGTCGCCGTCGGCGGTGGCGGTGGTCGCCGGCGACGCGGGCAGCGGTACGCCCGGCTCGCTCAGCGCCGCGGTGAGGATCGCGCCACCGGGGACCCCGGCGAGGAAGCGCTGCGAGTCGCCACCGAGCGCGAGCAACGGCAGCACACCGAAGCCCAGGGTCTCGAGCACCGGAACCTGTGCCGCGTGCTGCCCGACCTGGCCGAGCAGCACACCGATCTCGCCGATCCCCAGGTCGTCACCGCCGAGGGACTCCGGCAAGGGGAGCGACAGCACACCCTCGTCGGCCAGCCGCTTCCACAGCGTCGCGTCCCACACGGGCGCGCCGCGGTCCATGGCCGCGAGCGCCTCGGCGCTCGCGGCGGTCTGCAGCACGGTGGCGGCCACCTCGGCCACCGCCTGCTGCTCACTGCCAAAAGTGAAGTCCACCTGAGAAATCCGTCCTGTCTGGGTACGTGGCTTGAGTTGGACTGTCGGGGCGATCAGCCGCGCGGCAGTCCGAGCAGGTGCTCGGCCGCCACGGTGAGCAGGATCTGCTCGGTGCCGCCCGCGATGGACAGGCATCGGGTGTTGAGGAACTCGCGCGAGAGCGGCCCCTCGACCGCGCCCGCCGTGCCCGCCAGCTCGAGCGCGAACTCCGCGACCGCCTGCCGATGCCGGACGCCGACCAGTTTGCGCACGCTCGACTCCGGGCCCGGGTCCTGGCCGTCGAGCTGCCGCAGCGTCGTGCGGTGTTCGAGCAGCGACCCGACCATCGCCTCGCCGACGAGGAATCCGACGCGGTCGTCGGTCACCGCATTCGGTCCGCCCCGGCCCGCGAGCTCGAGCAGTTCCTCCATCGCCTTGCCGAGCGACGACCCGCCGCTCATCGCCACCCGCTCGTTGGCGAGAGTGGTACGCGCCAGCTTCCAGCCGCCGTTGACCTGCCCGACCACGCAGTCGTCGGGCACGAACACGTCGTCGAGGAAGACCTCGTTGAAGAGGGCGTCGCCGGTGATCTCACGCAGCGGGGAGATCCGGATCCCCGCACTGCGCATGTCCACCAGGAAGTAGGTGATACCCCGATGCTTGGGTGCGTCCTTGTCGGTGCGCGCCAGGCAGATCGCCCAGTCCGCTTCGCGGGCAAGCGAAGTCCATACCTTCTGACCCTGCAGCTTCCAGCCGCCGTCGACCTTCTCGGCCGTGGTGCGCAGGGCCGCGAGGTCCGAACCTGCGCCCGGCTCACTGAACAGCTGGCACCAGATCACGTCGCCGCGCAGTGTCGGCATGGCGAAGCGTTCGATCTGCTCGGGTGTGCCGTGCTCGAGAATGGTCGGCACCGCCCACCACCCGATCACCAGGTTCGGCGTCTCCAGGCCCGCGCGCACCAGTTCCTCACCGATCAGGATCTGCTCGGCGGCCTTGGCCGACTTGCCGTACGGCTGCGGCCAGTGCGGCGCCAGGTAACCGGACTCCGCGAACGCGACACGCCGGCCGTCCTCGGGCAGCGCCGCGATCGCATCCAGCTCGCCTCGGACCGTCGCGCGCTGCGACTCGAGCTCGCCGAGGTCGACGGTGAGGTGACGACGCGCGCCCGCGTTCGTCAACTCGGCGACGCGCGCCCGCCAGGTCGCGGACCCGCCGAGCAACTGCCGCAGCGAGAGCACGCGGCGCAGGTAGAAGTGGGCATCGTGTTCCCAGGTGAAACCGATGCCGCCGAGCACCTGGATGCAGTCCTTCGCGGTGTCGACCGCCGCGTCCAGGGCGACCGCAGCCGCGACCGCGGCGGCGATCGGCAGCTCGTCGCCGGACTCCGCGGCGACCGCCGCGTCCCAGGCCACCGCGCGCGTCTGCTCGACCCGGCACAGCATCTCGGCGCACAGGTGCTTGATCGCCTGGAACGAGCCGATCGGCTTGCCGAACTGTTCGCGAATCTTGGCGTACTCCACCGCGGTTCGCAGACACCAGCCGGCGACACCTGCGGCCTCGGCGGCCGCGAGAGTAGCCGCCAGGTCGCGGACCAGACCGGGGCGCACGTCCGACAGGACGCGGTCCGCGGACACCCGCACCCCGCCGCAGGTCACGGTGGCCAGTGGGGTGCTGACGTCGACGTTCTCCACCGACTCGACCGCGAGACCCGAAGTGCCCGCCTCGACCAGGCACCATACGACGGTCTCACCGCGGACGGCCGGCAGCAGCACCGCAGTATCGGGCGCGCCGCCGAGCGCGAAGCCCGCCGTTCCGGTCAGCACCAGGCCGCCGTCTCCGTCAGGTTCGGCGGACACCGCCCCGTCGATCACCACACCGACCGGGATCGCACCCTCGGCCAGCTCCGGCCCCCACTGCTTGGCTGCCGCCTCACCGCTGCGACCGACCACCAGCGCGGCCAGCGCCGTGGACAGCACCGGACCGGACGCGAGCTCGGCAGCCGCCTGCTCGAGCATGACCGCGAGATCGACGATCTCGCCGTCCGCGCCGCCGACCTCCTCGGCCTGCGCGACCATGAACAGCCCGAGGTCGGCGAGCGCGGCCCAGTGCGACCGCCATGAGTCCGCCGGGCCGGTGCGCAGCGTCTCGATGGGGTGCGCCGCGCGCGACCAGGACTGAATAGATTCCTGGACCGCACGCTGCTCGTCGGTCGTGGCGATTGTCACTAGGAGGGCCAACCTTTCGATACTGACAAAACTGTCTAGAACGTGTTCTAATCTGTATGTCGGCCTGTAGTCAAGGCCGAGCCGGATCTGCACGAAGAACCATTGCCACAACTCAAGGAATTCGTCGATGACCTCCTCCTCTCGCAGTCGTTCCGCGGACAAGTCCTCCGCAAACAACGGGGCTGTCGCGACGCTGACCGACGACGATCTCAGTTCCAACGCGCAGCGAGAACGCCGCAAGCGAATCCTCGACGCGACGCTGGCACTGGCATCCAAGGGTGGCTACGAGGCCGTGCAGATGCGCGCCGTCGCCGAACGCGCGGACGTCGCGGTCGGCACCCTGTACCGCTATTTCCCGTCGAAGGTGCACCTGCTGGTCTCCGCGCTGTCGAACGAGTTCGAGAAGATCGACTCCCGCAAGAAGATGCCGCCGGGCAACAGCCCGATCGAGCGCATGCACCTGATCCTCGGCCAGATCACCCGGGCCATGCAGCGCGACCCACTGCTCACCGAGGCCATGACCCGCGCGTTCATGTTCGCCGACGCCTCCGCTGCCGCCGAGGTGGACCACGTCGGCAAGCTGATGGACTCACTGTTCGCCAGGGCCATGAGCGACGGTGCCCCGAGCGAGGAACAGCTCGCGATCGCCCGCGTGATCTCGGACGTGTGGTTGTCGAACCTGGTGGCGTGGCTCACCCGGCGATCCTCGGCCACCGACGTCGCCAAGCGACTCGAACTGACCGTGGAACTTCTTCTCGGCGGCGGCTACAAGGATCCGGCCGCGGAATAAGTAGACTTCGCGCAGTGAGTGCGCAGGATCTACCAGTCGAGCTCCGTCGGCGTCTCGTGTCGGTCGCGAGGACACCGCGTCTGCTTGTCGCGTCCGATTACGACGGGACCATGGCCCCGATCGTGTCCGACCCCTCGAAGGCGTTCCCGCACGCGGAATCCGTACGGGCCCTTCGCTCGCTGGCGAGCCTGCCCGCGACCACCTCCGCCGTGATCTCCGGCCGCGCACTGCGCGACCTCGCGATGCTGTCCCGACTGCCCGTCGAGGTGCAGCTCGTCGGCAGTCACGGCTCCGAGTTCGACGTCGGATTCGTGCACGAGATCAGCGACGACGCCCGCCGCCTGCTCCGGGAGCTCACCGAGGAACTGCAGCAGATCGCGGCCGCCGGCGAGGGCGTGACCGTCGAGACCAAGCCGGCCAGCGCCGCACTGCACGTGCGCAACGCCGCACCCGAGGTCGGCGAGGCAGCGCTCCAGCGGGTACGCGGCGGCGCCGCCACCTGGAACGGGGTGCAGGTCACCGAGGGCAAGGCCGTCATCGAACTCGCGGTCATCGCGACCGACAAGGGCGAGGCACTCGACATCCTGCGCCATCGCGAGGGTGCGTCGGCGACCGTGTTCTTCGGCGACGACGTCACCGACGAGAAGGCCTTCAGCCGCCTGCAGGGACCCGACGTCGGCATCAAGGTCGGCGACGGCGACACCCTCGCCGAGTACCGGGTGGACAGCACCGAGGACGTGGGCGCCGCTCTGGCGTTCCTGCTCGAGGAACGCCACACCTGGCTGCACGGCGACAGCGCCACTCCCATCCAGCGGCTGACGATGCTGGCCAGTCCCCGTTCGGTGGCGCTGCTCACCCCCGACGCCACGCTGACCTGGCTGTGCCACCCCGAACCGGACTCCGCCGCGATGTTCGCTCACCTGCTCGGCGGGGTCGGTGCCGGACACTTCACCGTCGCGCCGTACCGCGCCGCCCTCCCGCTGAGCCAGAACTACGTCGACGGGACCATGACCGTGCAGACGCGCTGGGCGAGCCTGCAGGTCACCGACTACCTGCCGCACGACGTCGACCCGGGACGCACCGACCTGACCCGGGTGATCACCGGCCGCGCGAAGGCCGTGGTGACCTTCGCGCCCCGCCCGGAGTTCGGCCAGGTCCAGGTCCACCTCGAGCAGGAGGAGAACGGCCTTCGGGTCTACGGCACCACCGACCCGGTGGTGCTGCGCTCCCCCGGCGTGCAGTGGGAGATCACCAGTGACGGCGTGCAGCAGGCCGCGCACGCGGTCGTCGACCCGTCGAACGGTCCGGTCGTGCTCGAACTGCGGTGCGGCAGTTCCGATCTCGAACCTTCGGAGATCCCCGAGGCGGATCGTCGAGCGGTGAGCGAGTCGTACTGGCGGGACTGGGCCGAGGGCCTGGAACTGCCGTCACGCAAACGCGGTCTGATGAAGCGTTCCGCCCTGACCCTGCGCGGACTCGTCCACACGGACTCCGGCTCGATCCTCGCCGCCGCCACGACCTCGCTACCCGAGGAGATCGGCGGGGTCCGCAACTGGGACTACCGGTACTGCTGGCTGCGCGACGCGTCGCTGACCGCCTCCGCACTGGTCGCACTCGGGTCGCTCGGGGAAGCCGAAGCGTTCCTGACCTGGGTGCACGGCGTCCTCGAGACGCTGCCCGGCCCCGAACGCCTGCACCCGCTGTACACGATCTACGGCGGCAACCTCCCCGCCGAGGCCGTGATCGACTCGCTGCCCGGCTACAGCGGGTCGCGGCCGGTGCGGGTCGGCAACGCCGCAAATTCGCAGGTGCAACTCGACGTGTTCGGTCCGATCGTGGACCTCATCTCGCACCTCGCGAACGCGCGCAAGAAGCACGGCGTCGCCGAGCCGGTGACCGACGCGGACTGGGATCTGGTGCGCGCCATGGTCACCGCCGTCGAGGCCCGCTGGGCCGAACCGGACAACGGCATCTGGGAGATCCGCGGCAACCCGCGTCACCACGTGTACTCGAAGGTGATGTGCTGGGTGACGGTGGACCGCGCGCTGACCCTGGCCGAGGACTTCGGCCGCGACGCCGAGCCCGCGTGGGCGGCGCTGCGCGCGGAGATCGCCGATGACGTCCTCGACCGCGGCTGGAGCGACCGCGCGCGCTCGTTCACCGCCGCGTACGACGGCACCGACCTCGACGCGGCCACCCTGCACATCGGGCTGTCGGGGCTGATCGACCCCTCCGACCCGAGATTCGCGGCGACGGTGACCGCGACGGAGGCGGAGCTGCGCAGCGGCTCGACCGTCTACCGGTACCACCACGACGACGGACTGCCCGGCGGCGAGGGCGGATTCCACCTGTGCGCGGCCTGGCTGGTCGAGGCCTACCTGCTGATCGGGCAGCGTTCCGACGCCGAGGCGCTGTTCACCCAACTCGTCGAGACGGCGGGCCCGACCGGACTGCTCAGCGAGGAGTACGACCCGGTCGCCGAGCGGTCGCTGGGCAACCATCCGCAGGCGTACAGCCACATCGGGCTGCTGCGGTGCGCACAGTTGCTCAGCTAGGCGGCTCCGCCACCTGTGAGTCCTTCTGGCCCGGCAAGGGACCACAAGGACTCACGGGCGCCGCAGGCGCCTAACTGACGGTCATGTCCGACGGGGCCCAGTAGGCGCGGAGCTCGACGATCTCGCCGGCGTCGTTGAACCGGAACGTGTCGATCGGCGCGGACCGGTAGGTGGTGTCACCGGCCTTGGAGACGACACTGAAGTGCGCGGCAGCCTCGTTGCCCGCGATCCGCAGCACCAGCAGTTCGGTGCTGTTGTCCATCGACGCGGCCCGGTTGTAGAACTCCTCGAGCGCCGCGCGCCCCACCTTCGGCGGACTGCCGACGGGGTCCTCGGCGCGGCCGTCCTCGGCGTAGAGCGCCGCGATGTCCGCTCCGGTGCCCTTCTCGAGCAGACTCAGGTAGCGCTCCACGACGGCTCGCATCTCCTCGGGGGAAGCCATGGGTGAACCTTTCCGTTTGGTGCGGTGTGCACGGACGCGGGGACACCAGGCGCCTCGGGGCGGTCGAGAACGACGGATCCCGTTGCGGTCCAGCGACACCCGACCTTGCCTCCCAACATAGGGACGGATCACAGGCGGCGCGGAATGGTCCTACTGATCGGGACCTCGGATCTCGCGCCCGAGGTCAGGAGAGCCCTGGCGGCGGGGCAGCGGTGTGGCCCCGCACGAGTTCGGTCTCGAGCATCTCGACGGTGGCGACGCCGGAGTGCGACGGGGACAGCAGCAGCGCGCCCGCCCGCCGACCCTTCTCCTCGGCGGGCTGGCGAACCGTGGTCAGGCCCTCGCGGAGCGCCTCGTCCACCCCGTCAAAGCCGGTGATCGACAGCTGACCGGGCACGTCGAGTCCGCGCCAGCGCGCGAAGTCCAGCGCGCCGAGGGCGAGCACGTCGGTGGTGCACAGCAGCGCGGTGATGCGCGGATTGATCGAGAGCGCCTGTTCGGCGGCCGAGTGCCCGGCCTTGCCGGTGTGCTCGGCGCGCTCGATCACCGTCAGCGTTGCCGGGTCGAGGCCGGCCGCGGCCAACGCGTCCCGCACCCCCGCGATCCGCTCCCGCTGCACGTGGAAATTCGGCGACTCGAGCCGCTCGGCGGCCGCGAGCCCGTCGTGCACGTCGCGACCCAGTCGCATGCAGAGCACACCGATGTCCTTGTGCCCCAACGACAGCAGGTAGTCGGCAACCTTTCGCATGGCGCCCCGGTCGTCGATGCCGACGAGTGAGGCGCCCTCGATCTCGCGCGGCTGGTCGCACACCACCATCGGCAACCTGCGTTCGAGCACCGCCGCGAGGTACGGATCGTCGTCGGCGACGGAGTACACGACGAAGCCGTCCACGCCGGCCTGCTGCACGACCGCCGCCGCGTCCACGTCCTCGCGGCCGGGGCCGGCGGGCACCAGCAACAGTCCCTGCCCCGCGGCCTCGCACGACTCCGCCAGCCCGGCCAGGAAGCTCATCGCCGCCGGGTCGCGGAACGAGTAGCTCAGCGCCTCGGTCAGCAGCAGTCCGACCGCGCCGGCCCGACGGGTGCGCAGTGAGCGCGCGACCGGGTCGGGCCCCGGGTAGCCGCGCCGCTTCGCCGCGTCGAGCACCCGTTCACGCAGTTCCGCGGACAGTTGGTCGGGCCTGTTGTAGGCGTTGGAGACGGTGGTGCGCGAGACCTTGAGCTCCGCGGCCAGCGACGCCAGCGTTGCCTGACGACGTGGATGACGGGACCTGGGCATAACGGGACGGTACGCAATGGCCGAGGTGATCGAAAGCACGGCCCCGCTAATGTACAACGGAAACGGTTTCCATTAATATCTTGGGCATGCCCCTGGTTGCCCTCCGCCCTCGACTTCTCCCCCGCCCGACCCGGCGTGGCAACCGCCGACGAATCAGCGCCGCGGTCGGTCTGGCCGCCGCCGCGCTCATCGCTGTGAGCGCCTGCTCGGCCACGGCAACGGGCAGCGCCCCCGTCGCGGACGGCCAGCGGGTGAGCATCGTCGCCTCCACCAATGTGTGGGGATCGGTGGCAGAAGCGGTCGCGGGCGACCGCGCGGACGTCAAGTCCATCGTCACCGACCCTTCGGCCGACCCGCACTCCTACGAGGCAAGCCCCCGCGATGCGGCTGCGCTCACCGACGCCAACCTGGTCGTCTACAACGGCGGCGGATACGACGGCTTCCTCGACGACATCCTGCGCAACACGCGAGACAAGCGAACGGTCAACGCGTTCGAGCTGTACGGCTCCGAGACCGACCTGCACGGCGACCACACGCAGGTCGCCGAACCCGCCGCGACCGAGTCCGATTCCCACGACGGTCACAGCCACGACAACGGCGGCGTGAACGAACACGTCTGGTACGACATGCCGACCGTCGACGCCGTCGCGCAGAAGATCGCCGCGGAGCTCGGCCGGCTCGACCCCGCCAACGCCGAGGCCTACACCGCCAACGCGGCCGCGTTCCACGAGAAGCTGCACGCGGTCACCGCGATCACCGACGCCATCGCGAAGGAACACCCGCAGGCGCCCGTCGCGCAGACCGAGCCGATCGCGCACTACCTGCTCGCCGCCGCGAACCTGCGCGACGAGACCCCCGAGGACTTCACCAAGGCGATCGAGGACGGCAACGACCCGCCGCCCGCCGCCATCGCCGCCACCCGCAACCTGCTCGCGGACAAGAAGGTGGGCGCCCTCGTCTACAACAGTCAGACCCAGGACAAGGTGACCCGCGACATCCGAGGGGCCGCCGAGGCCGCGGGCATCAAGGTGGTCGAGGTGACCGAGACGCTGCCCGAGGGGGTCGACTACATTACGTGGCAGACCAACAACGCGGAGCAGCTCGCCGCCGCGCTCGGCACTGCGCCGCTCGGCACGGCACCGCTCGGCTGACGGACACTGAGGCCCATCACGTGACAACCGAAACCCCCGCCCCTGCCGTCGAACTCCACGGCGCGCGGCTCGCGTACGGCGACCGCACGCTCTGGTCCGGCCTCGACCTCGAAGTCGCCCCCGGCGAGTTCGTCGCAGTGCTCGGCCCCAACGGATCCGGCAAGACCTCGCTGCTGAAGATGCTCCTCGGTCAGGTGCCACTGACAGCGGGTACCGCCCACATCGCAGGCAGCCCGGTCCGCCTCGGCAACCCGAACGTCGGGTACATCCCCCAGCAGAAGTCCATGGACGAAGGCCTGCCGCTGCGCGGCCGCGACCTGGTCGGGCTCGGCGTGGACGGTCACCGCTGGGGCACCGGGCTGCGAAACCGACGCAGCCGCAACGCCGTCGTGGACGCGGCCATCACCGAGGTCGGCGCCCAGTCCTACGCCGACGCGCCGGTCGGCTCGCTGTCCGGCGGCGAACAGCAGCGATTGCGCGTGGCCCAGGCCCTCGTCGGCGATCCGCGGGTGCTGCTGTGCGACGAGCCGCTGCTCAGCCTGGACCTGGCGAACCAGCACCGGGTGTCCGACCTGATCAACCGGCGCAGGGTCGGTCACGGCACCGCCGTCCTGTTCGTCACGCACGAGATCAACCCGATCCTGCCGCTCGTCGACCGGGTGCTGTACCTGGTCGACGGCCGCTTCCGGATCGGCACCGCCGCCGAGGTGATGACCTCCGAGGTGCTCTCCGAGCTCTACCAGACCGACGTCGAGGTGCTGCACGTGCGAGGACGACTGGTCGTGGTCGGCACCGGCGACGCCATCGACGCGCTCGGCGGCGCCGGCGAACTGCGCACCGACTGCGCACACCACGAGGACCACGCATGAACGAGAAGCTCTCCGATGCGCTGTCGAAGATGTTCGACTGGCAGGCCACCGTGGACCTGCTGCACTACGACTTCGTGCAGCAGGCGCTGCTCGCGGCCGCGATCCTCGGTCTGCTCGCCGGCGCGATCGGACCGCTGATCATCAGCAGGCAGATGTCGTTCGCGGTGCACGGCACCAGCGAACTGTCACTGACCGGCGCCTCGGCCGCCCTGCTCGCCGGGATCAGCGTCGGCGTCGGTGCCATCGTCGGTTCCGTCATCGCGGCCGTTCTGTTCGGCCTGCTCGGATCCAAGGCCCGCGAACGCGATTCGGTGATCGGCGTGATCATGTCGTTCGGCCTCGGCCTGTCCGTGCTGTTCATGTGGCTCTACCCCGGCCGCACCGGCACCAGCTTCTCGCTGCTGGTCGGGCAGATCGTCGGCGTCGGCAACAGCGGACTGCAACTGCTGCTGGTGTGCGCAGTGCTGGTACTGGCCGTGCTGCTCGTCGTGTACCGGCCGCTGCTGTTCGCCAGCACCGACCCGGAGGTCGCGCGGGCTCGCGGCGTGCCGATCCGCGCGCTGTCCATCGTGTTCGCCGTGCTGGTCGGCGTCGCCGCCGCCCTCGGCGTGCAGATCGTCGGGGCGCTGCTGGTGCTCTCGCTGCTGATCACCCCGGCCGCCGCGGCCGCCCGCATCACGTCGAGCCCGCTGCGGACCACAGTCCTCTCCATCGTGTTCGCCGAGATAGCGGCGGTCGGCGGCATTCTGCTCTCGCTTGCCCCCGGCGTGCCGGTGTCGACCTTCGTCACCACCATCTCGTTCGTGATCTACCTGATCTGCCGGGCGGTCGGGGCGCGGCGCGGTCGCGGGGCCGGTCGCAAGCCGGTCGCGGTCGCTGCCTGACGGGTCCGGTTCCGCACACACACGTTGGCGCCGTCACACACCCTGTAAGCGACCGGTACGGGCGTGACGGCGACAGAAGGTGTGTGCCGGAACGCGACGATCACCACGGCCGACGCTTAGGATTCGGGGAATGGCGTCCATCGATCTCAACAGCGACCTCGGCGAGAGCTTCGGCGCCTGGCGACTCGGCGACGACGAGGCCATGCTGACCGTGGTGACCAGCGCCAACATCGCCTGCGGCTTCCATGCCGGCGACCCCACCACACTGCTGACCACCTGCCGGGCCGCCGCCCAACGCACCGTCCGGATCGGCGCGCAGGTCGGCTACCACGACCTCGCCGGGTTCGGCAGGCGGTTCGTCGACGTCGCGCCCGCGGACCTCACCGCCGACGTGATCTACCAGATCGGCGCACTCGACGGCCTCGCCCAGGCCGGCGGCTCCGCAGTGGGATACGTGAAACCGCATGGCGCGCTGTACAACACGATCGTGCACCATCGCGAGCAGGCCCGCGCGGTGGTCGCGGCGGTGGTCGCGTACGACCCCACCCTCCCGGTTCTCGGGCTGCCCGGTTCGGCGTTCCTCGCCGAGGCCGAGGCCGCCGGCCTGCGCACGGTGACAGAGGCGTTCGCCGACCGGGCGTACACGCCGACCGGCGAACTTGTTTCCCGTAGAACCCCGGGCGCGGTGCTCTCGGACCCGGAAGCCGTTGCGGCCCGCGTGCTCCGGATGGTCGAACGGTCCGAGGTCGAGGCCGTCGACGGCACAATCCTGACCGTGCACCCGGAGTCGGTGTGCGTGCACGGCGACTCGCCTGCCGCGGTCGCGATGGCCGAACGGATACGCGAACGACTCGAGGCCGCCGGCGTCGACCTGGCCCCCTTCGTCTGATGCGTCTGCTCGACGCGGGCGACAGCGCGGTGCTCGCCGAGTTCGACGACCTCGACACGGTTCTCGCGTACTTCCGGGCCCTGGACGCCGATCGCCTCGCCGGCGTGGTCGACCTCGTCCCGGCGGCCCGCACCGTCCTGGTGCGCTTCGACCGCGCGGCGACCGGCCGGGACGCGATCGCGCGTTGGCTGCGCGAGACCCGACCGCTGGCAGGCGCTGACAGCGAGGCCGCCGCGCCGGTCCGGATCGGCGTCCGCTACGACGGACCCGACCTACCGGAGGTCGGGCAGCTGACCGGGCTCGGCGTCGAGGGCGTGATCGCCGCACACGTCGGCCGCGACTGGACGGTCGCGTTCGCCGGCTTCGCCCCCGGCTTCGGCTACCTGGTCGGCGGCGACCCCGCGCTGCGGGTGCCGCGCCGCGCGACGCCACGGGTCGCGGTCCCAGCCGGGGCGGTCGGGCTGGCGGGCGAGTTCTCCGGCGTCTACCCGCGGTCCTCGCCCGGCGGCTGGCAACTGATCGGCAGCACCGACGCGCGCATGTGGGACGCGGACCGGGATCCGCCCGCACTGCTGCATCCCGGCGTCACCGTTCGGTTCCACGCGCTCTGACCCGTCGCCGAGAGTGCGCATACGGTCGCCGCCACTCGGGCGATGCCCCGGCAGGTGCACACTCGGCGGACTACCGGACCGGCGCCGAGCGCCACGCCATCGGCACCGCGACGACGGCGACCACCGCGAACAGGCCGAACAGCAACTGCGCCGACCCTGCCATCGAGCCGCCGAGATTCACCAGCACCCCGGCCAGCGCAGACCCGAACGCGTTGGCCACCAACTGAACCGTGTTGATCGCCGCGGCCGCCCGGCCACCCTCCCCCGGGTCGTCGACGCTGCCCATCACGAAGGTCGCAAGGTGCGGCCAGGCGACGCCGATGCCCGCACCTGCGACCACCAACGCCGCGACCCAGGTCGCGATCACCCACCCGGACGACGTCTCACGCTGGCCGAGGGACGCCGCGAAGAGGCCGAGCGCCACCAGCGCCGGACCGGCGACCACCACCGCCCGGACCACCCGGGGGCGGGCGACGCCCGCACTGGACAACTCACCGATCGTCCAGCCCACCGCCAGCGCCGCACCGAGGAATCCCGCGGCGACCGGTGCGAGGCCACCGAGCCGCTGACCGAACAGCGGCACGAACGTCTCGGCCGTGGACGCGACCGCCAGCAGGGCAATGGTCAGGTAGGCCCACTTGAGATGGTTGCGCGCGGTGAACGTGGTGGCCGGCAGCACCCGCACGGTCGACCCCCGCTCGCAGACCACGAAGGCCACCAGCAGCGCCAACCCGGCCAGCACCCCCGCGGCGGCGACCCCGGCATGCGTCGCCAGACTCGCCACGCTCACCACCAGCGCCGCGGACGAGAGCAACAGCATCGACCGGACCGGAACCACGTCCGGCGTAGCCTCGTCGGGCCGTCGGCCCGAGATGTAGCGCGGCACCATGGCGCCGATTCCGGCCGCCAGCACCGCGAGCACCACGAACGCCAAACGCCACGCGCCGAACTGGGCGAACAGCCCGCCGAGGGACGGACCGACGAAGGTCCCCAGCCCCCACATCCCCGACACCAACGCCGACGCCCGCGCCCACAGGTGCGGGGGCAGGACGGACCGGATGAGCGCGTAGCCGAGCCCGCTCAGCAGCCCCCCGCCGAAGCCCTGCAGAGCCCGTCCGAGTAACAGGATCGCCATGTCGGGTGCGGCCGCGCAGACGACGGTGCCCACCGCGAACACGGCGACCGCGGCCAGGTACGCACCGCGTGGGCCTGCCGCCGCGAGCAGCCTGCTGACGAGCACCGCGGCGACCACCGAGGCCACGAGGAATATCGTTGTGGCCCAAGCGTAGAGCCGCGCCCCGCCGATCTCGTCGATCGCCGACGGGAGCAGGCTCGTGGTCAGGTAGATGTTGATCGCGTAGAGCGCGACCCCGCCCGCAAGCACGACCATCGGTCCGAGGTAGGCGGGCCCGAGTAGTTCGCGCCAGCCGCGGACTCGGGGCGGGGGCTCTGTCTTGCTCAGCTGCATGACCGCAACGCTAGGACCTCGAGTGCACTTGAGGTCAACGCGGGCATCCCCGTCGAGTGTGCGCCTGCGGTCACGGTTCCCGGGAAAATCCGACGGGGGTGCACCCTCGTCCGCTACCCGCCGAGGGCGAACGCGACCAGGAATCCGAGCGCGGTGGACAGGCCCACCCACCAGCCGCCCTCCCGATACGCCTCGGGCATCAGCGAGTCCGCCAGCACCGCGATCGTCGCCCCTCCGGCGAACGCCTCGGGCACATTGCCCACCGCGATTGCGACGAGCAGCACGACGCCTCCCCCGCCGCCCAGCGAGACACCGAGTGCGGTGTTCTCCGGAATGCCGTCCAAGAGCGAGCCGAGCATCAATGCCCAGCCGAGCGCCGCCGGGCCGAGTTTGTTCTCGATGAGATGGTCGGACACCACGTACACCAACGCGCCCGCCATCAGCGCGATTCCGGCGACCAGACCACCCTCCGCCTCGAACGCCGGCTGGAACAGTTCGGTGGACACCGCGGCCACCATCGTGCCCGCGCCGAAGGCCATCAGAGCTGCGAGAACGGTTCGCGGCAAGTCGAAACGCAGACCCACCGCGGCGCCGAGGAGCAGCGGCAGCACGGTTCCCAGCCCGTACAGCACGGCGGTCGACATTCGGCGATGCTGCGGCGGCCCGCTCGCGGTGGGCGACAATTGTGCGGTGAGTTGGTTGGAAGTCGTGCGCGGCGGGGTCCTGGTGACGGTCCAGGACCGGGGCCGGCCGGGCTACGCGGCGCTCGGTGTCGGGACCTCGGGCGCCGCCGATCGACGCTCGCACGACAGCGCAAACCGGTTGGTGGGCAACGACCCCGGCGCCGCCACCCTCGAGGTGACGCTCGGCGGCCTGCAGGTCCGCGCCCACGGACAGGCCACGGTCGCGGTGACCGGGGCACGGGTTCCGTTGCGGGTCAACGGCATTCCGTGCGGGGACTACAGCGCGACACACCTGTCCGACGGCGACGTCCTGACCCTCGGCCACGCAACCGCCGGACTGCGCAGCTACCTGGCCGTGCGCGGCGGGGTGGACGCGCCACCGACTCTCGGCAGTCGGGCCACCGACACCCTCGCCGAACTCGGACCGCCGTCGATCCGCACCGGTGATCGGATACCGATCGGCACGATGGCGCGGCAGTGGCCCGCCGAGGAACTGATTCCCCCACCCCCGACCGTCGGGGCAGCAACGCTTCACGTTCGGCTCGGTCCGCGCGACGAGATGTTCACCGCCGGCGCCCTGGACACCCTGTTGGGCCAGGCGTGGACGGTGACGCAGGACAGCAACCGCGTCGGTATGCGACTCGAGGGGCCGGTACCGCTGGAGCGCGCCGACCGAGGCGAACTGCCCAGCGAGGGCATGGTGCCGGGCGCGCTGCAGGTGCCTGCGGGCGGGCAGCCGGTGCTCTTCCTCGCCGACCATCCGGTGACCGGGGGCTACCCGGTGATCGCGGTGGTCGTGGACGACGACCTGGCTGCGGCCGCGCAACTCGTGCCCGGGGCCGCGCTGCGCTTCGCACGCGGTTGAAGGACGCCCATACGTGGCGTTAACTCGAATCACCATGAGATCCGACCGTCGGTACACAAATGGGTGCCCGGACCGCGACCTCCGCCGGGTGGATGCCGAGCGCCGCGTGCTGCGCACGGTTCGGTCGAGCCTCGAAGGGGGCTGACATGTCCGAGATCCTGCTCGTCACCCTCGATGCCGGCGGCAACGTGCCACCGATGCTCGGCATCGGCCGCGAGCTCGCCCGCCGCGGACATCGCGTCCGGGTGCTCGGCCACGAACGGCAGCGCACGGCCGTCGAATCCGACGGACTCGCCTTCCGACCGTATCGACGCAGCCCGCCCTGGTCCTCGGCCGAGGCGAAATCCAATGCGAAGGGTCTGGCTTCATACCTTCGGATGTTCACCGGCCGCGGTATGGGCGAGGACATGCTCGAGGTCGTCCGATCGGATCCGGCGGACCTGGTCGTCGTGGATTGCATGCTGCTGGGCGTCCTCGACGCCGCCTCACATGCCGGGATGCGGCACGCAGCACTGGTGCACACCTTCTACGGATACTTCCGCGGGCCATGGTTCCGCGGACCCATCGGGACCGTCGGCCGCGTCAGACGCCAGAATCCCCGAAGGTTGTGGGACGCGGCAGATCTAGTACTCGTCTGTACGGATCGCGAACTCGACCCGGCCGGACCCGAACCCTCCAACGCGGTCTGGTCAGGCGTGGTTCAAGACACCACTCCCTCGCACGCCGCCGCCGATGGCCGGCGAATCCTGGTCAGCCTCAGCACGATCGCATTTGCCGGCCAACGGGAGGTACTCCAACGCGTACTCGACGCTGTCGCCGTCATGGATGTCTCGGCGGTGGTCACCACCGGCGCCAGCATCGACCCCGCGGAGCTCCGATCCCCGTCGAATGTCGAGATGCATCGCGCCTTCCCGCACGACCGACTGATGCCGCATTGCGCAGCGGTGGTCGGGCACGGCGGTCACGGAACCGCGATGCGCGCGCTGTCCTACGACGTTCCGCTGCTGATCCTGCCCATGCATCCGATGCTCGACCAACCGATGGTCGGCGCCGCGGTCGCTCGCGCCGGTGCCGGGCTGACCCTAAGGAAAAGTGCTTCCCCCCAACAGATCCGGAATGCGCTCGAAGCACTGCTCGACTCCCCCGCCTACCGACAGGCCGCAGCGGCGACAGGTTCACGAATCCGGGCCACCGACGGGGCTGTGGTCGCCGCAGACCGACTGCTCGAACTCGTGTGATGTCACCGAGCCTCGTGTCCTCCGAGTCGCGCAACTAGCTCGAGCACGTCGAGGTCGCGCCCGCGCGGCCCGACGAGGCACAGCCCGACCGGGATGCCGTCGGAAGTCGGCACCGGCACGCTCACCGCGCAGCGACCGGTCGCGCCGGCGATGCAGGTGAGGGCGAACGTCGCTGCGCGGGCGCGTTCGACCACCGGCCCGCCGAGCGACGCCTCCGCTCGCGTCGGCGCCACCGACGAGGCCGACGGCAGCAGCATCAGGTCGTCGCCGAGGATTCGGTCGAGTTCCGCAGCGAACTCGGCCAGCCGCACACTCGCCCGGTCGCGGTCGGTAACGGTGTACCCGGCGGCCTTCTCGAATCGCGAACGGACGTCGGGGTTCAGACTGTCCCAGTGCCGGGAGATCCACGGCCCGTTCGCCTGCCATGCCTCCCAGCCCTGCACGGTCTGGAAGTCGCGGACCGCGGCAGGCAAGCAGGCTGCGTCGAAGGACCGCTCCTCGAGCGGTGGCAGATCCGACTCGCCCCGCCAGTCCGCGATCGCCACTCCGGTCGCGCTGCGCACCTGCACCGACGCCACCGAAAACAGGTCGTCGGAGACGATCGCCCGCGTGAACGGCCGTCGGTCTCGGCTCGGCAGCAGCACCCGGCCGACCGCGAGCAGAGTCTCGGGGTCCCTGGCCAACCACCCGACGGTGTCGAAGGACGGTGCAAGTGGCACCAGTCCGTCGGTCGGCACCGCGCCCTGCGTCGGACGGATCCCGTAGAGGCCCTGGTACGACGCCGGGACTCGGATCGATCCGGCGGTGTCGGTGCCCAGCCCGACCGTGGCCTGCCCGAGCGCTACCGCGCTGACAGGGCCGGAGCTGGATCCGCCCGGGATCCGGTCCGGCGCTGCGGGATTCGGCGGAGTCCCGTAGTGCCCGTTCGTCCCGGCCAGGCTGTACGCGAACTCGTCGGTGCGGGCGATTCCCGCGATCGTCGCGCCGGCGGCGAGCAGCGCGGCGGGCGCCGGCGCGGTGTGCGCGGCCGGTGCCGACTCGGCGAGCCAGTCGGGGTTGCCCGCCCCGACCCGACGTCCTTCGACGTCGAACAGGTCCTTGACCGCGACGGTCATCCCGTCCAGCGGTCCGGTGCCCGAGGCTCCGACCAGTGGTCGGCCGAACTCCCGCCACACGGCAGGATCGAAATCCGGGCTCACGGGGCCGACCACGGAAACCTCCTGGTCAGGTACTGTGCGCGCGATTCACCCCAACCGGGGTGAACGGCGCGCACAGGCGCGTCAGCGCCTTCGCTGGCGGGCGATGTCGGCGAGCACCACGCCGGCCGCGACCGACGCGTTGAGCGACTCGACCGGACCCGCCATCGGGATGCTGAGGATGGTGTCGCAGGTCTCGCGGACCAGCCGGGACAGGCCCTTGCCCTCGGATCCGACCACGATCACCACCGGACCCTTGCCGTCGTACTGGTCGAGGGTGGTGTCGCCACCCGCGTCGAGCCCGACGATCTGGACGCCCTTGTCGGCCCAGTCCTTCAGCGTCCGCGTCAGGTTGGTGGCCTGCGCGATCGGCAGTCGAGCCGCCGCGCCCGCGCTGGTCCGCCACGCCACCGCGGTGACGGATGCGCTGCGGCGCTGCGGGATCACCACACCGTGCCCACCGAACGCCGCCACCGAACGCACCACCGCGCCGAGATTGCGGGGGTCGGTGATGTTGTCCAGCGCCACCAGCAACGCCGGCTCCTGCTGCTTGCGGGCCTCGGCGATGAGGTCGTCGGGATGCGCGTACCGGTACGGCGGCACCTGCAGGGCAACACCCTGGTGCAGGCCGTTGGCGCTCATCCGGTCCAGGTCGCCGCGCGGGACCTCGAGGATCGAGATACCGGCGTCCGCGGCGATCTGCACGCTCTCCTTGAGCCGGTCGTCGCTCTCGGTGCCGACCGCCACGTACAACGCGGTCGCCGGCACACCGGCGCGCAGGCACTCGAGCACGGGGTTGCGGCCGAGCACGTTCTCCGGACCGGCGTCGCCCTTGCGTGGGGAGCCGCCACGGCCCCGCGGTGCGCTGCCACCGGTCCGGCCGGCATCAGCCGCCTTGGCCGCCGCCCGCGCCCGCTTGGCCGCGGGATGCTTGGTCCGCTCGATGGCGGGCGGGGTCGCGCCGCGGCCCTCGAGGCTGCGACGCCCCTTGCCGCCCGAACCGGTGACCTGGCCCTTCTTGGTGCCGGTCTTGCGGATCGCGCCGCGCCTGCTCGAATTGCCAGCCATCACTGCCCTGCTTCGTTGTGGTTCGTCTCGAGTGCCCATTCGGGCCCGTTCGGGGTGTCGGTGACCGCGATACCCGCCGCGGCGAGCCGGTCCCGGATCTCGTCGGCGGCCGCCCAGTCCTTGTCGGCCTTCGCCCGTGCGCGCGCATCGAGGTTCGCCCGGACCAACACGTCCAACGCGTCGTGTGCGGCGGACGCGTCGGCGGACTCCATGGCCCAGTGCGGGTCGAGGGGGTCCACACCGAGAATGCCCATCATCGCGCGCACCTGCCCGGCGATCTCCCGGGCGGTGTCCAGGTCGCCGGCGTCGAGCGCCTTGTTGCCCTCGCTGCGTCGGCCGTGAATCGCGGCCAGCGCCTTGGGCACACCGAGATCGTCGTCGAGGGCGGCAGCGAACTCCGCGGTCCACTTGCCGACCGGGACGTCGCCGGCCCGGTCCTGGGTCTTGAGGACGAACGCCTCGATGCCGCGGTAGGTCTCCGCCGCGACGTCCAGCGCATGGTCGGAGTACTCGAGCATCGACCGGTAGTGCGCACCACCGAGGTAGAAGCGAAGTTCTTGCGGCCGAACTCTCTTCAGCACATTCGGCACGGACAGCACGTTGCCGAGGGACTTGGACATCTTCTCGCCGCCCATGGTCACCCAGCCGTTGTGCAGCCAGTAGCGGGCGAACCCGTCACCGGCCGCGCGACTCTGCGCGAGCTCGTTCTCGTGGTGCGGGAACACCAGATCCAGCCCGCCGCAGTGGATGTCGAACTCGGAACCCAGGTACGCCTCGGCCATGGCCGAGCACTCGAGGTGCCAGCCCGGTCGGCCGCGCCCCCACGGCGTCGGCCACGACGGCTCACCCGGCTTCTCCGCCTTCCACAGCGTGAAGTCGCGCGGGTCGCGCTTGCCCTCGGCCGCGCTCTCACCCTGGTGCACGTCGTCGAGCTTGTGCCCGGAGAGGGCGCCGTAGCTTGCCCAACTCTGCACGTCGAAGTACACGTCGCCGGCCGCGGCGTACGCGTGTCCGGCGTCGATCAACCGCTGCATCAGCTCGACCATCTGGGTGACGTGGCCTGTCGCCCGCGGCTCCGCGGACGGCGGCAGCACGCCGAGCTGGCCGTAGGCCCAGTCGAAGGAACGCTCGTAGGTCGCCGCCCACTCCCACCACGGGCGACCCGCCTCGGCGGCCTTGTTCAGGATCTTGTCGTCGATGTCGGTGACGTTCCGTACGAAGGCGACGTCGTAGTCGTGGGCGAGCAGCCAGCGTCGCAGCACGTCGAACGCGACGCCGCTGCGAACGTGACCGATGTGGGGATCGCCCTGGACGGTGGCCCCGCACAGATAGATCGACGCGTGTCCGGGGGCCAGCGGAACGAAGTCACGCAAGGCCCGCGTCTCGGTGTCGAACAGTCGCAGGGTCACGACGTGCGATCTTACCGGTCCGAACCCGCGGGAAGTACCAGCGCGGTCGCGACGGCCGCGATGCCCTCACCGCGGCCGGTCAACCCCAGTCCGTCGGTGGTCGTCGCGGACACCGAGATCGGCGCGCCCAGAACACCACTGAGCGCGAACTGGGCCTCCGCCCGGCGCGGACCGATCTTCGGGCGGTTCCCGATGACCTGGACGGCCGCGTTCCCGATGGTCAGTCCCTCCGCCTCGAGCAGCCGCCGCACCTCGCCGAGCAGCAGGGCGCCACTGGCCCCGTCCCACTCCGGACGGCCGGTGCCGAACACGGACCCGAGGTCACCGAGACCCGCAGCCGACAGCAGCGCGTCGCACAGCGCGTGGGCCGCGACGTCGCCGTCCGAATGACCGGCGCAACCGTCCTCGCCCTCGAACAGCAGCCCCGCGATCCAGCAGGGCCGGCCCGCCTCGATCGGATGGACGTCGGTACCGATACCCACACGCACGCCGTGCACTCCCTACCGTTCGATCGAATCTTGCTCGCCGACCACGGCGCGGGCCAGCGCGAGGTCGAGTTGGGTGGTGATCTTGAACGCCAGCGGTTCGCCCGCGATGGTCCGGACCCGCGCGCCGAGGCGCTCCACCAGACCCGCGTCGTCGGTGGCGGCCTCGTCCGCTGCCGCGTATGCCCGTCGGAGCAGGCTCGCGTCGAACCCCTGCGGCGTCTGGATCGCGCGCAACTCGGAGCGGTCGGGAGTACCGGTGACGACACCGAGCAGGTCCACCGTCTTGATCGTGTCGGCGACCGCCAGTGCGGGCACCACGGCCTCGCGACCCGCCCGCAGTTCGGCGACCACGCGCGCGATCAGCGAAGGCGGGGTCAGTGCCCGGGCCGCGTCGTGCACGAGCAGCAGGTCGGCGTCGGCTGCGGCGGCGATGCCCGCGCGTACCGAATCGGTGCGCTCCGCCCCGCCCGCGACCACGTCGACACCGTCGGGCAGCTCGCTCCTGACGCTGACAATCCGGTCCTCGGGCACGATCACGACCACCCGGTCCACCGCACCGGACGCGAGCAGTCCGTCCACGGACAGTCGCAGCAGTGTCCGACCACCCACCGTCACGAACGCCTTGGGCAGCCCCTCACCCAGCCGGACCCCCTGACCGGCGGCCGGCACCAACGCAACGACCCGGCCTCCGTCTTCCACGTCGACCGGGTCTGTCACTTCAGTCATTTCTGCTAGGACGCCGCAGCGAGAACCTCGTCGAGAATGATCTCGGCCTTGGCGTCGTCGGTGCCCTCGGCGAGCGCGAGCTCGCCGACGAGGATCTGCCGAGCCTTGGCCAGCATCCGCTTCTCGCCGGCAGACAGCCCGCGATCCTGCTCGCGACGCCAGAGGTCACGCACGACCTCGGCCACCTTGTTCACGTCGCCCGACGCGAGCTTCTCCAGATTCGCCTTGTACCGACGCGACCAGTTGGTCGGCTCCTCGGTGTGCGGTGCGCGGAGCACCTGGAAGACCTTGTCGAGACCCTCCTGACCCACAACATCACGAACGCCGACGTACTCGGCGTTGTCTGCTGGGACCCGAACGGTGAGGTCGCCCTGCGCGACCTTCAGAACGAGATATTCCTTTTGTTCACCCTTGATGGTGCGAGTTTCGATTGCCTCGATCAGCGCCGCTCCGTGGTGGGGGTATACGACGGTGTCTCCGACCTTAAAAATCATCTGTCCCGTGCCCCTTTCGATCTGCCCAGTTTAACACGGGTTCTCGTCGCGGTGGTTCCAACGTTGCTGGTCAGGGGCACAGCGAGGTGCCTACAGGGGTTGACACGGGGACTCGAACGTGCATCCAGATGCCTCGAATTCGACCGCCGGGCCCCGCAATTCGGCCTTCCGGCGCGCGACGCGACCTGCCGAAGAACGACCCGGGGATCGACGCGCGGGATCTGACTACTACTCTGCCTAGTGGAGTTACGACCCGATGCCGTGGAGGACAACCCGTGACAGCCCTGAATGCGTCGACTCGCCGAGTCGCCACCGCCGTTGCCCTGGCCGCAGCCGCGGCCATCTCGCTGTCCGCCTGCAGCGCGGGCCAGATCACCCAGACCGCGACCCAGGTTGCGGCGGTGAATGGTAACTATGCGAACCAAGGCGACGTCTCGCTGCGCAACGTGCACATCGTGTTCCCGCAGAGCGAGGAGTACAGCCTCGAGCCGGGCGGAACCGCTGCCCTCGCGTTCACCGCGGTGAACAACGACGAGCACCGGTCCGAGCGACTCGGCCGGATCACCACCGACTACGCCAAGTCGGTCACCATCGCCGGCGAGGCGGGCGGCCGCGTGATCGAGCCGCAGACCTCCCTCGGCGCCGGCGTCCGCGCGGCCACCGTGCTGGACAACCCCGAGGACCCGACCCAGCTCGTGCTGGTCACCCTCGACGGCATCAAGGAGGGTGTGCGGCCCGGCCTGACCGTGCCGATCACCTTCACGTTCGAGCGCGCGGGCGACATCACTGTTCAGGTCCCCGTCGACGCCGGCCCGACCACCGAGCGCCACGAGTCCGCCGCGTCGGGCAGTGCCGGTTCGGAGTCGCACGGCAGCAGCGGCGGCGGCCACTAGTTCTCACCACAGCAACCCCCGACGTCGTCGACGTCGGGGGTTGCTGCTTTCGGGGGTTGCTGCGTTCGGGGATCGTGTCGGACGCACCCCCTAGGCTGCTCCCGTGGCGAAACCCAAATCCAGCTACCGCTGTTCGGCCTGCCAGCACGTGACAGCCAAGTGGGTCGGCCGTTGCCCGGAGTGCGACGCCTGGGGATCCGTCGAGGAGGCCCCGATGCTCGCCTCCGTCGCCAATCGGCCCGGTACGACCGGAGCCCGCGGCGCCGGTCTCGTCCCCACCTCCCCCGCGATGCCGCTGACGCAGGTCAGCTCCACGATCAGCCGAGCCAAGCCGACCGGAGTGCCCGAACTCGACCGGGTCCTCGGCGGTGGCATCGTGCCCGGGTCGGTGGTCCTGCTCGCGGGCGAACCGGGCGTCGGCAAGTCGACGCTACTGCTCGAGGTCGTGCACCGGTGGGCGCGCCGCAGCCCCGACGACCGGTCGCTCTACGTGACCGGCGAGGAGTCCGCCGGGCAGGTGCGTCTGCGTGCCGACCGCACCGGCGCCGTCCACGACCGCGTGTACCTGGCTGCCGAATCGGACCTTGCGACGGTGTTCGGCCACGTCGAACAGGTCCGGCCCACCCTGCTGATCGTCGACTCGGTGCAGACCATGCTCGCCGCCGACGTGGACGGTGTCACCGGCGGCGTCACCCAGGTCCGGGCCGTCACCGCCGCCCTGACCACGCTCGCCAAGACCAGCGGCATTCCGGTGCTGCTGATCGGCCACGTCACCAAGGACGGGGCGGTCGCCGGACCCCGCGCGCTCGAGCACCTGGTGGACGTGGTGCTGCACTTCGAGGGCGACAAGCACTCGACGCTGCGGATGCTGCGTGGAGTGAAGAATCGGTTCGGTTCCGCCGACGAGGTCGGCTGCTTCGAACTGCGGGAGGACGGCATCGAGTGCGTCACCGATCCCTCCGGCCTGTTCCTGCACCACCGCGACGACACCGCTCCCGGCACCGCCGTCACCGTCTCGATGGACGGCAAACGCGCGCTGCTCGGCGAGGTACAGGGACTGGTGGTGCCGACGCAGAACCCGTCGCCGCGCCGGGCGGTGAGCGGCATGGACGCCGCGCGGGTGGCGATGGTGCTGGCGGTGCTCGCCAAGCACGGCGGTGTTCGGACCCACGACAAGGAGGTGTACGCCGCGACGGTCGGCGGCATGCGCCTGACCGAACCCGCAGCCGATCTGGCGCTCGCGCTGGCCATCGCGTCCGCGAACCGCGACGCGGCGCTGCCGCCCGGGTTGGTCGTGCTCGGCGAGGTCGGGTTGGCCGGGGAGGTTCGCCGCGTCACCGCCGTCGAGCGGCGACTGGCGGAGGCCAAGCGTCTCGGGTTCACCCACGCGGTGGTGCCCCTCGACTCCGGGCCGCACCCCGCCGGCATGAAGGTCGACGCGGTCTCCACCCTGCGTGAGGCGCTGCGCGTCCTACCCCGCAGGATGGAGGCCGTCTAGGACGTCTAGAGCGTGGAACTGCCGAACGGGGACGTCGCCTCGCCGTCGACGAAGTCCTTCATCGGCGTGAAGTGCTCGGGCTTGATGGTCAGGAACAGGCCCCGAGAGGTGGCGACGACGTCGTCCCCGGCGGTCGGCCCCTCGACGATCCGGGCCTCCGCGCTGGTGTACAGCTTGCGACCGGTCATGCCGTCCATCCGGGCGCGGAACTCGAGTACCGAGCCGAGCGGAATGGGCTTGGCGAAGTCGATCTCCAGGTGCCCGGTGACCACCGGCACCCCGAGCAGCATGCACGCCATCCCCTGCGTCTCGTCGAATGCAACCGACAGGATGCCGCCGTGGATGACGCCCGGTCCGCCCTGGTAGCGGTTCGCGACCGTCAGCCGACCGGACACCTCGATGCCCTCCTCCGCGATGAACGTCATCGCCATTCCGCTGGGCTGGTCGTCGCCACAGCCGAAGCACTTCGACCAGTGCTGCGGCAGCGCTTCGCCGGGCGCGGGGAAGAAGTCGGGTCGGGTCGGCAGGTCGAGATCATCGGGCAACGTCCAGGTACTACTCATGGATAGGTAGGCTAACCGCGGCAATAAAGCGCGGGGTGACCGACTCCCGTGCATCGGACCGGGGCCGCGAGGGTCGGCGAGCAGGGGGACGGCGATGGAAGACACCGCGGCCACGCTGCGCGAGACGATCGCCCGGCTGGCGCCGGGCACCGAATTGCGCGACGGTCTGGAACGCATTCTGCGCGGCCGCACCGGTGCCCTCATCGTGCTCGGCTACGACGAGGAGATCGAGGAACTCTGCGACGGCGGCTTCGAACTGGACGTCGAGTTCGCGCCGACCCGACTGCGCGAGCTGTCCAAGATGGACGGCGCGGTGGTGCTCTCCACCGACGGCACCCGAATCGTCCGCGCCAACGTGCAACTGGTGCCCGACTACAAGATCCCGACCGTCGAGTCCGGCACCCGGCACCGCGCCGCCGAGCGCACCGCGATCCAGACCGGCTGCCCGGTGGTGTCGGTGAGCCAGTCGATGAGCATCGTCAGCGTCTACGTCGGCGGGGTCCGGCACGTGCTGGACGGATCCGCGACCATTCTGTCGCGCGCGAATCAGGCCGTGGCCACCCTCGAGCGGTACAAGTCGCGCCTCACCGAGGTCACCAACGCGCTCTCGGTCGTCGAGATCGAGGACTTCGTGACACTGCGCGACGCGCTGACAGTCGTACAGCGACTGGAGATGGTGCGCCGGGTGTCGGTGGAGATCGAACGCGACGTGCTCGAACTCGGCACCGACGGCCGGCAGCTGGCACTGCAGCTCGAGGAATTGGTCGGCGACAACGACGTGGCGCGGCAACTGGTGGTCCGCGACTACCTGGCCGGGTCGGGGCAGGCACCGACCGAGGCTGTCGAGAAGACCCTCGCCGCGCTCGACCAGCTCACCGATGCGGACCTGCTGGACCTGACCACGCTGGCCCGCGCGTTCGGCTACCCCGCGACCATCGAGGCGCTCGACGCTCCGATGAGCCCCCGCGGATACCGGGTACTCGCGCGGGTGCCGCGGCTGCAGTTCCACCAGGTACACCGGCTGGTCGGCTCGTTCGGCACTCTGCAGGGCCTGCTCGCCGCGACGGCCGCCGACCTTCAGGCGGTCGAGGGCATCGGCGGCCTGTGGGCCAGGCACATCCGCGAGGGGCTGTCCCGGCTCGCCGAGACCTCGATCGCCGGTCCGTTCGACTAGGCACTCCGTGCCCGTGAGTCCATCTGGCCCGGACAGGGACCAGAAAGACTCACAGGCGGCGGAGCCGCCTAGCCGAGGTTGAACGGCTCCGGCGTGCTGCGCAGGGCACCGAGCTGACCGACCACCGTGTACGCACCGGGACCGACCGGGTTCCGCTGCGCGGTGCAGCCCGGCTCCGAGGTCGCGCCCGACCATTTGACCGTGAACGCGGCCTGCTCTCCCGGCTTGAGGGTGCGCACGTCGGGTGCGGTGTTCGGGAAGCAGTCGGTGTTCGACCACAACCGCTTCTGACCGTCGAGGGTGTAGACCATCACCTGCTGCATGCCTGCGCCGAGATCGCGGTCGCACGGCGCGTTGCCGATGTTGGTGACCACGATGCCGAACGACGGCTCCGTGCCGGCCGGGTAGTTCGGCTGGTCGGAGCTGGCCTTGATGGCGAGCGAGTTGTCGGGGCACTGCCCGGCGGGCACCGCCGACCCGGACACCGAGCCCGCGACCGGAGCCGCGGAACCCGAAGCCTGCGCAGCCGTGCCACTCGACTCGGAACCGGAGCCCTCCGTGACGCTCGTCGACGCCGAGGCTGTCGTCGACGTCAGGGAGGAACTCGCGGCCACGGCTTCCGCGGACGCCTTGTCGTCGCCACCGCCGCGAAGGGAGGTGACGATCAACACCAGCACGATCACGGCGACCACCGCGACGCCGAGCGCAAGCATGCGGCGTCGCTGGTAGATCTCGGGGGGCAGCGGCCCGGATGGTTCCAACACGGATACCACGGTAGGTGCCCGGGCCGACGCGATCGCCCACCAGGTCCGGCGTGTCGCTCACACGGACTCGGCTCAGGCGGTCGCGGACTCCTCGTCGACGACCTCACCGATGTCGCCCACCGAGCCACGGAGTTTGATCCCGCCGTCGGAGAGCGTGTACGTGACGCCGACGATGGCGCAGGTCCCGTTGGCGACCCGGTCCGCAATGATCCGCGAGCGGTCCATCAACAGCGACCCGGTCTCCACCACGTGGCGACCCTCGAGTTCGTCGACCGTGCTCAACCCCTCGTTGCGACCCATCAGGATCGACGGTGCGACCCGCTCGACGATGTCGCGGATGAAGCCGCCGGGCACCTCGCCCTTGTCGAGTGCATTGAGGGTGGCCGCGACGGCGCCACAGCTGTCGTGGCCGAGCACGACGATCAGCGGCACGTTGAGGATGTCGACGGCGTACTCGATGGAGCCGAGGACGGAACTGTCGATGACGTGGCCGGCGGTGCGTACGACGAACATGTCGCCGAGACCCTGGTCGAAGATGATCTCCGCGGCGACGCGCGAGTCGCCGCAGCCGAAGAGCACCGCGGTGGGGTGCTGCGAGGAGACGAGCTTGGCGCGGTCGGCGATGCCTTGGCTGGGGTGCAGCGAGGCGTCGTTGACGAAGCGGTCGTTACCCTGCTTGAGGGCCTTCCAGGCCGAAATCGGGTTTGAGTTTGGCATGCCAGCCATTGTGCACCCCGCCACATCGACCGCTCCGAGGCGACCTCGCGAAACAGCGAAGAGAGGGCATGACGATCCGGTGAATTCCTCCGCACTGATCGGCTGGTACGAGCGTCAGGCTCGCGACCTCCCGTGGCGCCGGGACGGCGTCACCGCCTGGCACATCCTGATGAGCGAGATCATGCTGCAGCAGACGCCGGTGGTGCGAGTGGCACCGATCTGGGAGCAGTGGGTTGCCCGCTGGCCGGTGCCCTCGGCGATGGCCGCCGCGAGCCAGGGCGAGGTGCTCCGAGCGTGGGGCAAGCTCGGCTACCCACGCCGGGCCCTGCGCCTGCACGAGTGCGCGGGCAGGCTCGCGACCGACCACGACGACGAGGTACCGACCGATGTCGAGGTACTGCTCGGACTGCCGGGCATCGGCGCGTACACCGCGCGTGCGGTGGCCTGCTTCGCCTACGGGCAACGAGTTCCGGTGGTGGACACCAACGTTCGCCGGGTGATCGCCCGTGCCGTACACGGTGCCGCCGAGCCGGGCAACCCGTCGACGAACCGGGATCTCGCCGACGCCGAGGCGCTGTTGCCGCGTGTCCGGGCCCGTGCGGCAGTGTTCTCGGCAGCGCTGATGGAGCTGGGTGCAACCGTGTGCACGGCCCGCACCCCCGACTGCGCGCGCTGCCCGCTCGAGGACTGCGCGTGGGTGCTCGCGGGCAGACCCGAACACACCGGCCCGCCGCGCAAGGTCCAGAAGTTCGCAGGCACCGACCGTCAGGTGCGCGGGCGCCTGATGGACGTGCTGCGCGAGAGCCACGGTCCGGTGGAACGTGCACGGCTGGACCAGGTTTGGCTCTCCGACACCACGCAGCGAGACCGCGCGCTGGTCTCGCTGCTGGTGGACGGACTGGTGGAGCAGACCGACGACGGACTGTTCGCGCTGGCCGGCGAGGGCTGACGTCGGTCGACCCGGGCGCTAGCCGTCCGCCGGCGCCTTTCGCCGCGAGACCAGCGCCAGGAGTGCGCCCCCGAGCACCAGCCAGGCCCCGACGACGAGCAGTCCACCGCCGACCCCGGCGCCGTCGAAGTACACCACGGCACGCATCGCGTCGATGGCACCTGCTCCGATCCAGAAGTTGTTGAGCCAGGCCCAGAATCCGGGCAGCAGGTGCGCCGAGATCGCGCCGCCCGCGCTGGGGAAGTTCAGGAAGATCATCACCGACATCACCACGAAGATCGCCGCACGGCCGATCAGCTTGTTCAGCAGGATGGTGACGACGCCGACCGTGAACGCGTAGGCGACGGCGATGGCGAGGAGCGCTGCGATACCGAGCGCGGAGGCCCCGTACGTCCCGACGAACACCGACGAGACCAGGAACGCGACGATCGTGCCGACCACCGACATGACGCCGAGGGTCGCGAGCTGATGGCGCACGCGCATCGTCGGTGCGGCCTGGGACACGACGGTGATGGTCAGGTAGCCGAGAATGGTGCAGACGACCAGGAAGTAGAACAACCCGGTGCCGGTGCTGTCGCCGGCACTGAGCGGCGCGTGATCGGTCACCGCCAGGGGCACTCCCTGGGCTTCGGCGAGCGGTCGGGCCACGCCCTCCACGGCTTGCACGAGCGACTGCCCCTCAGCAGAGGCGATGTGTGCCGTCATCGTGGGGCCGAGCTCGATCGCTCCGACCAGGTCGCGGGACTCGATCCTGTCGACGGTGCCGGCCAGATCGGTCGAGACGGTGAGGTCGAAGCGGTCGCCGAGTTGCGGGGACAGCGCGTCGACGACCGCGCTCGCCTGTGCCGAGTCCCCCACGACCGCGATCGGGACGTGGTGGGGCTGCGGGCTGTGGAACGCACTGACGTAGCAGAGCGCGAACATGACGACGAAGAAGAGCGGGAAGCTCATCGCGCCGATGACGGCCCGCCAGTTCGGGGCGGCCGTGGGCGGGGGCGGCGTGACCTCCGGCGCCAGTGCGCGGGCGTCGGCATCCAGTGCCTGCTCCAGGTTCTCGTGGCGTCCGTCGTGCATCGGGTACTCCTGACTCTCGTGGCGTCAACACTGTTGACCACTTGATGTCAACACCGTTGACGCCAATTGTCAACAGTGTTGATAGAATGGAGCGACCGTCCGACGATCGGGGGAATGGGAAATGGCAGCCGCAGTGAGCGAGAACACCGAGCCCGACGCATCGGGCGGGCACCGCACCGCCGTCCTGACGGTGGCGACCGACCTGTTCAGAGCGAACGGCTTCGCCGCCACTGGAGTCCGCGAGATCGCGCGCCAAGCCGGGATCGACCCCGCCCTGGTCATCCGGTACTTCGGCTCCAAGGAAAAGCTGTTCCTGCGCGTGATGACCATGTCCGACGCGTTCGCTGAGGTGATGGCCGGTCCACTGGACGACCTGGGTAGCAACCTAGTCGACTTCATCCTCAGCCGCACCCGCGCCGGCACCGTGGCGACCACGGTCTTCGCCGCACTTGTGCGAGCCTCGGACCGCCCGATGGTGCAGGCCCACCTTCAGGAGTCGATCGACAAGATGATCGTCGAACCGCTCGCGCCGCGCCTACGCGGGGACGACGCGGAGCTGCGGTCGCGACTGGTGTCCGCGCAGATCGGCGGGCTGATGGTGGCGCTGTTCGTCGAGATGGACCCCGCGCTCGTCGCCGCACCGCACGACCGGATCGTCAACCACTACGGCGCTGCGGTGCAGTCGTTGATCAACGGCTGATCTCGTCGAGGAACCGTTCGACGGCGGCCCGGTACTGGTCCGGTCGGTCGTCGTGCACGAGATGTCCGGCGCCCTCGACCCACTCGTACCGGGTCACCGATTCCCTTGGGGTCCGCGCCATCTCGCGCATCTGCCCCTCGGGGGTGATGGTGAATTCACCCTCGAGCAGCAGAGCCGGGGCGCGGACCTGCGACCACTGCTGCCAGAAGTCGCGGGTGCCCCACTCCTCCGAGATGTCGCGCCAGACGGGGACCTCGCCGTGCAGGTGGTAGCCGTCCGGACGCTCCTCGAAGGAGTCCAGGAAGTACTGCGCGGCAACGGGTCCGAAGAAGTCGACCATGTGCTGCTCGTCGCGGAACGGCTGCGGCCAGGATCCGATCATGGCGGCCCAGTCGCCGGCCGTGCGCCCCTGGAAGTCGGGTGCCATGTCCTCGACGACCAGCGCCCGAACCCGATCGGGATGCGCTGCCGCGAAGCACCATCCGTGCAATCCGCCCATCGAGTGCCCGATCACCACCATTGGCTCGTCGATCGGCGCCGCGGCGGCAGCGAGGTCCGCAACGAAGGCCTCGGTGGTCAGTTCCGCGGGCGCCGGCCGGCCGTGCCCGGCGGCGTCGAAGGTGTAGACGTGGCCGTACCCGCGCAGCCACGGCACGTGCCGCCGCCAGGTGCGGGCACTGCCCATCAACCCGTGGAGCAACAGAATTGGCCGGCCGGTCCCACCCTCGTCGTGCAGCACGGCACCGAGACTAGCCCGGTGCCGTGCCGCGTCCCTGCCGAGTCCGTCAGGCGCGGTTCACCACCGGCACCGCGGTGTACTTGCCGCGCCGGCGCAGCAGCGGGGAGACGGTGATCGCCAATCCGACCAGAGCCACTCCGGTGACCAGGACGAGTCCCGGCCGGAACTGGTCGAAGCTCACTGCGGCCGCTCCCGCGGCGTGCGAGCCCCCGGTAACCAGGGCGGTGGTCAACGCCAGCACCAGTGCGGCGCCGACCTGCATCGAGGTCTGCACGAGGCCCGAGGCCAGGCCCTGCTCGGAGTCGGCGACGCCCGCGGTGGCCTGCGCCATGATCGAGGTGAAGCCGAACGCGAAGCCGAAGCCGAGCAGGATCACGCTCGGCGCGATCGCGACGACGTACGACGGCTGGTCACTGCCGACGAACAGGAACCACAGGTACCCCGCACTGAGCGAACCGATCGCCGCCATGATCATCCGCGGCGAACCGAAGCGGTCCACGAGGCGACCGACGAACGGCGACACCACCGCGACGATGAGACCGGCGGGCAGCAACGCCATCGCCATCTGCAGCGGCGACCAGCCCAGTCCGGACTGCAGGAAGATGGTCATCATGAACTGGAAGCTCAGGTAGGACCCGAAGAGCGCGATGATGCTGAGGTTCGCCCGGACTATCGCGCCGACCTTCAGGATGCCGAGGCGTACCAGCGGGTGCGCGATCCGCCGCTCGACCGCGACGAAGGTGACGAGCAGGGCTGCGGCGAGCGCGAACGACGCCAGCGTGAGCGGAGCCGTCCAGCCTCGGGCCGGCGCCGAGACCACCGTGTAGACGGCCAGCAGCATTCCCGCGACGAGTGTCGCGGCACCGACCAGGTCGTGCCCACCCGAGTCCGCGGGACGGTCCCGCGGAATGAGCAGCACGCCCCCGACCAACGCGATGATCGCGAAGGGCACCGGCATCAGGAACGTCCAGCGCCAGCCGGCGCTGGTCAGCAAGCCGCCGAGGATCAGTCCGGAGGAATAGCCGCTCGCCCCGAACACCGAGAAGATCGACAGCGCACGATTGCGCGCGGGCCCCTCCTTGAAGGTGGTGGTCAGGATGGACATCGCGGTCGGCGCGGTGAACGCCGCCGCCAACCCCTTCACGAACCGGCTGACGATGAGCAACGTCCCGTTGTCGACGAGTCCGCCCACGAGCGAGGCGATCGCGAAGACGGTCAGGGCGACCAGGAACACCTTGCGGCGGCCGAGCAGGTCGGCGGTGCGGCCGCCGAGCAGAAGCAAGCCACCGAAACCGAGCACGTAGCCGTTGACGATCCACTGCAGCGAGGTGGTTTCCAGGCCGAGTTCGGTGCCGATGGACGGTAGGGCCACGCCCACCATCGACACGTCGAGGCCGTCGAGGAACAGCACGAGGCAGAGCACTGCCAGGACGCCCCAGAGTCGGGCGGTCCAGGCCTGGTCGGGGGCGGACGCGGAGCCGTCCGCCGTGGCGAGTGGGGGCGAGGTCGTGTCGCTGATGGTCACGTTCGAAACAGTAGATGCACGTGCAATCAATGCGCAAGCACTAATTTTGTTTGCATTTAGTTTACTTGCACTAATTCCGGGGCGAAACTAGAATGCGGCCATGACTGCCGAAGCGGAACTCCGCGACACCTGGCGGACCCTGCTGAGCAGGTACAACAGCATCGCCTGCGACCTCGACCGGCAGATGCAGAGCGCCCACGGGCTGAGCATGAGCGACTTCGAGACCTTGGACCGTCTCGTGGCGGTCACCTGCAAACATCCGCGAATGCAGGAACTCGCAGCGGACATGTACCTGAGTCCGAGCGCCCTCTCCCGCAGCGTCGCGCGGCTCGAGAAGGCGGGACTGGTGGCGCGCTCGCTGTGCGAGTCCGACCGCCGCGGCGTCTTCGTCGACGTCACCGACGCCGGCCGCCGAGTGCACTCCGACGCCAGCAAGATTCAGCTGGCCGTGCTCACCGAGCACCTCGCCGAACCCGGCACCGGCGGCGCCCGCGACTGACCGCGCACCGGGTTCGGTACACCTCCTGCGACCGATTTCCCGGGAGTACGCTCGCCGTCATGGCAGTCGTGAAGATCAACGCAATCGAGGTTCCCGAGGGTGCAGGCCCCGAGCTGGAGAAGCGGTTCGCGAACCGCGCTCACGCGGTCGAGAACTCCCCCGGATTCCTCGGATTCCAGTTGCTCCGCCCCGTCAAGGGCGACGCGCGGTACTTCGTGGTCACCCAGTGGGAGACCGAGGAGGCCTTCCAGGCCTGGGCCGACGGCCCTGCCCGCGCCGCGCATTCCGGAGAGCGCGCCAAGCCAGTCGCGTCCGGATCCTCGCTGCTCGAGTTCGAGGTCGTACTGGACGTGAACGGCGCAGCCAAGTCCTGAAATCCTGTGCACTCGCGCGGCGGCCGATTGACAGGGCCGCCGCGCGAGTGCGACAGTGCGCGAGTAAGTGCGATGGTCGACGGGAATCCGGTGTAAACCCGGAGCGGTCGCGCCACTGTGATCGAGGCACACCCTCGACAGCCAGATACCGTGGCCATCGCCTGGGCTTTTTTACGGGACGCGCTATCCCAGGAGGAACCATGGCACTCGTTCACACCCCCAGCAAGGCAACCGATTCCATCGGCATTGCGATGATCATCGCGGGCGTGGTCCTGCTCGCGATGCTAACCCTGTACCTGGTCGGCTTCGACCAGGGCGCGGTCTCTCGCGGCGGCATGTACATGCACGAGCTGATGCACGACGGTCGCCACCTGCTGGGCCTGCCGTGCCACTGACCGACGCCTTCACGAAACTCCTCATTCGCGGCCTGCTGGCCGGCCTCGTCGCCGGACTGCTCGCCGGTGCCGTCGCATTCGTGATCGGCGAACCGCACATCGACGCAGCCATTGCGATCGAGGAGTCTGCCTCCGCTCCCGCCGAACATGCGGCGACGCCGCACGAGCACGACACCGCGTCCGGCGATGCCACCGCCCATCCGGACCAGGCCGCTGCCGAACCCGCCGGGCACTCGCACGGCGACGACGCGCTGGTCAGCCGGGACGGTCAGCGATTCGGACTGTTCCTGGCCACTACCTTGGCCGGCCTCGCGCTGGGCGCGATCTTCGCGGTCGTGGCCCACTACGCCCGGCGGGTGAGCGACCTGTCCGGGCCGGTGCTGGGACTGTGCCTGGCCGGGCTCGGCTGGCTCGCGATCGAGGCGGTGCCGTTCTTCAAGTACCCGGCGAACCCGCCCGCGGTCGGCGACCCGGACACCATCGACAAGCGGACCTGGCTCTGGCTCGCTTCGGTACTGCTCGGACTGCTGGCGGTCGGGCTGGCGGCGTACGCGGCGCGAATCGTCTCGGCACACCAGTTCCTGAGCGTCCGCATCGCCGCGCCCCTGCTGGCGTTCCTGGTGGTCGTGGGCATCGGCTACGTCGCGCTTCCCGGCGTCAACGAGGTCGGCAGCGACTTCCCTGCCACCCTGCTGTGGGAGTTCCGGGTGTCGTCGCTGGCCATTCAGGCGACGCTGTGGCTGCTACTCGGACTAGGCTTCGCCTTCCTCACCGAGCGCGCCAATCGGACGTCCGGGCAACGGAATTCGCTCGCGGGCGTCCGCTGAGCAGTGTCCACCACACGGTGATGGGAACCTTCGCTCGGCCTAACCGGCTGAAGGTTCCCATCACCCTGGGCAGGGGGGTACCGGCGGGGGTTGCCGGGGGACGGAGTCAGACGGCGCAGGAGCCGTCCGAGCAGGAGCCGTCCGCCTCGGACGCCCCGGCGAGGGTGACGATCGGGCTCGCGTCGGCGTAGGCCTTCTCGAGCAGCTGGGTGAACACCTCCACGGGCTGCGCGCCGGACACGCCGACGGCCCGGTTCGCTGCGAAGAACGGGACGCCGGTCACCCCCAGTGCGCGGGCCTCCGCGATGTCCGAACGGACCTTGTCGGCTGCCTCGTCGCTGTCGAGCGCGGCACGAACCTCCTCGGCGTCCAGCCCGACCTCCGCGGCGATCGCGACCAGCTCGTCGCGGTCGTCGACGACGCGACCCTGCTCGAAGTGGGCGCGGAACAGCGCGGCCATCAGGTCCTGCCCGCGGTCGCCGGCGAAGTGGATCAGCCGGTGCGCGTCGAAGGTGTTCGCGGCGATCACGGTGTCGAAGTCCATCGTCAGGCCGTCCGCGGCGGCGGTGCTCGCGACGTGCGCGAACATCTGCTTCACCTGGTCGGCAGGCATGCCCTTCATCTCGACGAGCGCGTCGACCTCTGGACGGCGGAGACCGACCGGGGTGTCCGGGGACAGCAGGTACGACCGCCACACGACCTGGACCTCATCGCGCTGCGCGAACTGCGCGAGCGCGGTCTCGAATCGCTTCTTGCCGATGTAGCACCAGGGGCAGGCGATGTCGGACCACACCTCCATCACGACGGCGGCGGTGGTGGACTGGTCAACGGATTCGATGCTCACGAATGGTTGAAACGTCCACCATCGGCGCTTTGTTCCTAGCCGCGTGCGCGTCCGAGCTGGCGGATCCACTCCCGCGACTGCGCGGGGTCGAATCGCGTCGTCGAGCCCGCCGCCCTCGACTATCGGCGGGCCACCCATGCCGATATCGGCGTCGGCGAACAGCACGAGCGGAATCTGCTTGCGCAGAGCAACTTCCAGCATCCGGTCGGCCTTGGTGTGGTTGCGCACGCCCCTGGGTGCCGGCGAGAACCGTGCAGTCGTACGAGATGACGACGGCTCCCGGTGCGATCGCGCACGGAAGTGACAGCCGGCCGAGGCAGGGAGTTTGCCACTGCCCCGACGGCCAGGCTATTTGCTTGAAAATGCTTCTGATACACCGACATCCATCGCCGCAGCGATGGATGTCGATTCGGATCCTAGTTGTCGTTGGGGCAGTCCTTCACCCACTTGACGTTTCCGTCGAAGTTGCAGCTGCCTGCGTGGGTGCCTGCGGCGAGCGCCGGGCCTGCGGCGATCCCGAGGGGCAATGCGGCCAGCAGGCCGGTCAACGCAATCTTTGCGACCAGGTGGCGGGCAGGCGAAATGGTGGGCTTGATCACTGCGGTGAATCCTTACTTTGATCGGCAGCCGTGAATCCTGGCGCCGACATCCTCGACCTGCGCCTTCGCGACCGTCTTCATGGGGGGTCCACGCCGGAACCGGTAGGTGGTTGCATCGGCGCGGTACAGCCATGATATAGGGATATTCGACCGTTGGCGAGAGTGATCCTTGCCTTTTCTAACAAAATGCCCGTACTGCTGGCCCCCGCAGGCCGCCGAACCCCGGCGACGCCGCTGACCAGCGCTGCGACGCCGCCGCGGGGTTGTCAGAGCAGGGCCGCGTCCAATGTGATGGCCACGCCGGTCAGCGCCTTGCTGACAGGGCACGACTCCCTGGCCGCCTGCGCGACAGTCGCGAACCCGGCGGCGTCGAGTCCGTCGACCTCGCCGCGCACAGTCAGCGCGATGCCGGTGAGCTTGAATCCCGGGGTGTCCGGACCGAGGCTGACCGCCGCCGTCACCTCGAGGCTCTGCGGGACACCGCCGGCCTCCCCGATCAGCGCCGACAACTGCATCGCGTAGCAGGACGAATGCGCGGCGGCGATCAACTCCTCCGGACTCGTCGTCCCGTCCGCGTCGTCCGCGGCCCGCTTGGGAAACGACACCTCGAAGGTGCCCGCCCCGGAACTGCTCAGCTCGACCTGCCCGGAGCCCTCCTGCAGGGTTCCGTTCCAGGCTGTGCGGGAAACGCGTGTGGGCATGGCTTGTCCTTCCGTCGGAACGTGCGGTTGACGGTCACCAGTGTTCACCGACAACCCCGCCTCGGACCAGTGCTCGGCCCGGGACGTCAGGAGGTGGGCGCGACCACGCGGTCGCTTTCCTCGTACTGCGCCAACAGTTCTCGTTCCCGATCGCGGTGCGGGAAGGCGAAGAAGACCAGCGCTGCACCGACCAGGACGATCGCGATGGCCGCACCGTACGCCTTGCCGTCCCCGTCCAGGAACGCCGAGCGGGCAGCGGCGATGATCGGCTCCGCGTATTGCGGATAGCGCTCGGCGATCCCCTCCGCCCCGGCGAACGACTTCTCGAGGGCGGCCTGGGTCTGCGCACTGATGGCGTCGGACTGCGGGTTCGCTGCGATCGTCGCGGCGAAGGAGGCGGTGTACCCTGCGGTGAGGAGTGCGCCGAGCACCGACTGCACGATCGCCCCGCCGAGATCGCGCTGCAGGTCGGCGGTGCCCGAGGCCATCCCCGCCCGCGACACCGGGACCGATCCGGTCAGCGAGTGCGAGGCGGGCGTGCCCGCGAGGCCGACGCCAACGCCGAGCAGCACGTACCCGAGCGCGATCTTCCAGTAGTGGGCGTCCTCCTTCCACAGCAGCAGCGCGACCAGGAGCCCCAACACGATCGCTCCGTAGCCGAGCAGAAGCGTGAACCGCGACCCGTGCGACTCGACGAGTTTGGCCGACTGCGGCGCCACCACCACCATGACAGCCGCCGCCGGCAGTCCGGCGGCCCCCGCGGCCAGAGTGGAGTAGCCGAGCACGTTCTGCATGAACTGTTGGCCGATGTACATCGTCCCCATCAGGGTCCCGAACACCACGATGCCCGCGACCGCGGCAACCCAGAAGATGCGCCGACGCGCGACATGCAGGTCGTACAGCGGGAATCGCGCCCGCGACTGGCGGATCACGAACACGACCGCGGCCGCCAGCGCGATCGACATCATCGACAGCGCCGTGCCGAGCATGCCCTCGACCGGCGCAAAGTTGATTCCGAGCACCAGTGCAGCGACCAACACCACCGACACCATCCCGCCGAGATGGTCAACCGGATCGACCGACTCGTTGACGTGACTGGGCACCCACAGCGCGGCCGCCACCAACGCGATCAATGCCAGCGGCACCGTCACCAGGAACACCGACCCCCAGTCGAAGTGTTGGAGCAGTGCACCGGAGACCAGCGGTCCCAGCGAGGAGATGCCGCCGCCGATCGAGGACCACAGCGCGATGGCCCGGGTTCGCGCCGCGCCGGACCACAGTGCGGTGATGAGCGCGAGGGTGGTCGGGAAGGCGAGACCGGCGCTGACGCCGCCGAGCAGTCGCGCGACGAAGAGCACCTCGATGCTGGGGGCGATACCCGCGACCACACTGGCTGGGATCGACAGCGCCATGCCGAGGACCAGCATCGCCTTGCGGCCGTACCTGTCGCCGAGGGCGCCGAGGTAGAGGACCGAGGCTGCCAGACCGACCGAGTAGCCCACCGCGACGAGGTTCAACTGGGTCTGGCTCGCGTCGAAGGCCCGCCCGATGTCGGGCAGGGCGACGTTCGCCACCGCAAGATTCAGGTTCGCCACAGCCGCCACGATGATCAGCGCGGCGAGGACGAGTGTGGCGCGGGCAGGGCGGTCGTCTGCTACGGACTGCACCCGGCCAGTCCACACCATCGGCCGGGTTCTCGTGCGCCGAACACGCGACCGTGGGGCGAGAACGCCCGTACCGCTCGCTGCCCCGGTGTAACCTCAGGCACTGCGAGACTGCGATTCGGGGCCTCGAGCCCGTCAGCGTCGTCTGACCGAGATGTCGACGTGCTGACACGCGGATGTGCACGATCTGGATAGACAGGCATGACGTTCCCGGGAGGAACCATGGCGATTGTCCATTCACCAAGCAGGGCAACGGAATCGCTGGGCGCGGTTCTCGTCGGCGTCGGCGTGCTCCTGCTCGCGCTACTCACCCTCTACCTGGTCGGTTTCGATCAGGGTGCGATCTCACGCACCGGAATGTTCGTGCACGAACTGATGCACGACGGCCGCCACCTACTCGGCCTGCCCTGCCACTAGCACCGCTCCACGCGAGTCGAGCAGGCCATCGCGTCGCTCGAGTTCGCTTCTCGCGCAACGAGTGCGGCTTCGCGACATACGGAGATCTCCATGAGTTCACCGACCGGTTTCGGCGCGCTGCAAGGCCGCGGCGCCGACCTCTCCCCCGTGCTCCGCAACCCGTTGGACTCGCCGTACGAGATATCCAACGAACTGTTCGCCGCTCTGCGACACGTCCTGCACGACGTCGGCGGCCAACCCGAGGAGCCCAAGTGAGCCACACCCACGACCCGCTCGCGCCCATCGAGGAATCCGGCGAGATCAGCGAGTTCGAGGTCCTCGAGACCGCGATCCGCGAACTGGCGATCGAGAAGGGCCTGTTCTCGCCCGAGGATCACCGGCGCTTCTCGGAGTGGGCGGGCTCGGTCGGCCCGTCCGGCGGGTCCCGCTTGGTCGCGAAGGCCTGGACGGACCCCGACTTCAAGGCGCGCCTGCTCGCCGACGGCACCGAGACGTGCAAGGAGGTGGGCATCGGCTGGCGCGGAGTTCGGCCTCCACATGCCACCCGACGTGGAGGTGCGCGTGCATGATTCGAACCAGAAGTCGCGGTTCATGGTGATGCCGATGCGCCCCGAGGGCACCGAGAACTGGACCGAGGAGCAACTCGCCGGCATCGTCACCCGCGACACCATGATCGGAGTAGCTCTGCCGCAGGTGGATTGGACCGCCACCGCGCCACCCTCCCAGGTCCCGACGGGGGTGTCCCGATGAACGCCGGCGGCTACGACGTGCTCAGACAGACCCTCGACCCGAGGGAGCGACGCGAGCGGACCCTGCCCGAACTGGACGGCAAACCGGCGCCGTGGGAATCGAGCATGCAGGCCACCTGCGAGTGCCTGTCGTGGCGCGGTTCGCTCGACAACCTCGAACGACGCGAGGCCGAGGACGAACTGGGCGAGACGATCTACGTCGACTTCCCGGTCCGCGCCCGGTCCGCACTGGTGACCGCGCACGCTCTGCTCGACCTGGGCGTGATCAGCCAGGACGAGCTGCAGGCCCGGATGGACGCGGTGCGGGCCCGGTTCACGCGCGGGTGAGACGACCTGCGGCGGCGGCCGCCGATCACCCGACCTGATACGTGCCCAGCCCCTTGGCCACGAGAGTGCCGCCCGTCGTGGTCACGATGTCCACGGCACAGTTGCTCAACCTGCGGCCCTGCCGCAGACGCGTTCCGATGATGTCGACGTCCTCGGCGAACGCCGGTTCGAGGAACTCGATCGACATGGACACGGTGACGCCGCGCAGCTTCTCGGGTACCCGCGGCCCGGCCCACGCCGCGGCCGTGATGCCGATGTCGATGCAGCCGGCGAGAGCGCCGCCGTGAACCATCTCGCCGACGGTGACCAGGTTGTCCCGGAACGGCATGCGCAGGTGTGCGTGATCGTCGCCGATGTCGACGAGCTCGATACCGAGGTGCCGCACGAAGGGCGACTGCGGGAGGAACAGCCGCATCGCCTCGGACCCCGTCGTAGGTGCCTGGATCGTTGCGTCGGACATGACGTCACCCCTTAACCGAAGTTTGACTACGTTTTCGGAACTGTACTACGGTTTCGGCATGAGTCTCGACCCACCCGCCGACCGCCGGCGCCGACGAACGCACACCGCGGTGCTCGACGCCGCCGATCGACTGTTCACCCGCGACGGCTACCGGTCGACGAGCGTCGACGCCCTCGCGAACGAAGCAGACGTCGCACTCAGCTCCATCTACGCGAACTTCCCCGGCGGCAAGGCCGACGTGTACGCCGCGCTCGCCTGTCGCACGGCGACCGAGCATGCGGACGGCATGCGGGAAGCACTGACCGGCATGACCGCCGGGACGAACCGTCTCCTGGCGGGCTTCGACGCATACGTCGCGTTCCACCGCTCCCGGCCCCTGGCCTTCCGGATCCTCGGCCTGACGGACGTCGACGATCGGGATTCCGAGGTCGTGGCGCTGGCCCGCACGCGCATCGACGCGACGCTGATCGGGATCATCCGCGAGCTGGTGTCGGCGATCGGTTCGACGGTCCCCGACCCCGACGAGCTCGTACTGCTGGCGTGGGCGACCGTCAACGGGGTGCTCAGCCTCGAGGGACGCCGCACGATCTCCCGTGCCGGCGCAGATTCGCTCATCGCGATGGCAAGGGCGGACGCCGTCCGCCGATTGGAGGACTTCGGAGATGCGGGGCGGTGAACTCGGCCGGGCCGACCGGCTCCGCGTGATGCTGCAGGCGGCCGCCATCCAAACCCGTGCACTGCCGAGCCAATTGGCCGCAGTACCGAAGCACGGCCCGCCGCCCGCACTGTTCGACCCGCCCGATTCCGCCCTGGCCAGGGAAGCACTCGAGCACGCTCGCGAGGTGCTCAGTCCCGGAGTCCTCGCCCACAGCCTGCGGTGTTGGCAGTGGGCCATGCGATTTCGCGCGGTGGACGGTGTCGAACCCGACCCCGAGGCACTGTTCGTCGCGTGCGCCCTGCACGACACCGCCTTGGGCGCGCCCGCCGACGCGCACGTCGGCTGCTTCGCACTGCTGGGGTCCGAGGACGCCAGGCAGTTCGTCGCGGACCGAGGCGACGCCGCTATGGCCGACACGGTGGCGATAGCGATCGCACGTCACATGGACCCGCACACACCGACCGGGCACGGCGCCGAGGCCGCCCTGCTGCACGACGCCGCCCACCTCGATGTCGCGGGATACCGGATTCGGGACCTGCCGCCGGACTTCGCTCGCGCCGTGGTCGCTGCGCTGCCCCGGGACGGTTTCGGCGCGGAGTTCGGCGCGCTCGCCCGCCACGAGAGCAAGGTCCGGCCCCGGTCGACGATCGCGGTGCTGTGGCACGGCGGGATGCGAATTCCGCTACGCCTCAACCCCCTCGACCGGACCGTCTCGCGGTAACAGCGTCGGCGGGGAAGGCTGACGCGCCGTCCCCGCCGCAGACACGACAACGCCCCACGAGCATTCGCTCGTGGGGCGTTGTCGTGCGTGCAACTACTCGGCCGAACCACCCTCGGACGGGGCCTCGCCGGCTCCGGCCAGCGCCTCGGCGGGCGAATCCGGGACCTTGACCGGCTTGGGGCTCGGCGTGAACGTGAACTTCGCGTCCTCGCCGGCACTCTCGCCGTCCCAGCCCTCGACGTCGACCAGGACGATCTGACCGGGACCGACCTCGTTGAAGAGGATCTTCTCCGACAGCTGGTCCTCGATCTCGCGCTGGATGGTGCGGCGCAACGGCCGCGCGCCCAGCACCGGATCGAAGCCGCGCTTGGCGAGCAGCGACTTCGCCTGCTCGGTCAGCTCGATGTCCATGTCCTTGTTCTTCAGCTGCTTCTCCACGCGGCCGATCATCAGGTCGACCATCTGGATGATCTGATCCTTGGTCAACTGGTGGAAGACGATGATGTCGTCGATGCGGTTGAGGAACTCGGGCCGGAAGTGCTTCTTGAGCTCGTCGTTGACCTTGAGCTTCATCCGCTCGTAGTTCGACTCGCTGCCGGTTCCGGACGAGAAGCCCAGTCCGACCGCCTTGGAGATGTCGGAGGTGCCCAGGTTCGAGGTGAAGATCAGCACGGTGTTCTTGAAGTCGACCGTACGACCCTGACCGTCGGTGAGACGGCCGTCCTCGAGCACCTGCAGGAGCGTGTTGTAGATCTCCTGGTGCGCCTTCTCGATCTCGTCGAACAGCACCACCGAGAACGGCTTGCGGCGGACCTTCTCGGTCAGCTGGCCGCCCTCCTCGTACCCGACGTACCCGGGAGGGGCACCGAACAGGCGCGAGGCGGTGAAGCGGTCGTGGAACTCGCCCATGTCGATCTGGATGAGCGCGTCGTCGTCGCCGAACAGGAAGTTCGCCAGCGCCTTGGACAGCTCGGTCTTACCGACACCGGACGGGCCGGCGAAGATGAACGAACCGGACGGACGCTTCGGGTCCTTCAGACCGGCACGGGTGCGGCGGATCGCCTTGGAGACCGCCTTGACGGCATCCTCCTGGCCGATGATCCGCTTGTGCAGCTCGTCCTCCATGCGGAGCAGACGGGTGGTCTCCTCCTCGGTGAGCTTGAACACCGGGATGCCGGTCCAGTTACCGAGGACCTCGGCGATCTGCTCGTCGTCGACCTCGGCGATGACGTCCAGGTCACCGGAGCGCCACTGCTTCTCGCGCTCGGTGCGCTGCGCGACGAGGGTCTTCTCCTTGTCGCGCAGGTTCGCGGCCTTCTCGAAGTCCTGCGCGTCGATCGCGGACTCCTTCTCCCGACGCGCGTCGGCGATCTTGTCGTCGAACTCGCGCAGGTCCGGCGGCGCGGTCATCCGGCGGATGCGCATCCGGGCGCCGGCCTCGTCGATCAGGTCGATCGCCTTGTCCGGCAGGAAGCGGTCATTGATGTAGCGGTCCGCCAGGGTGGCGGCCGCGACCAGCGCGCCGTCGGTGATCGAGACGCGGTGGTGCGCCTCGTAGCGGTCGCGCAGACCCTTGAGGATCTCGATGGTGTGCTCGACCGTCGGCTCGCCGACCTGCACTGGCTGGAACCGGCGCTCGAGGGCGGCGTCCTTCTCGATGTACTTGCGGTACTCGTCGAGGGTGGTCGCACCGATGGTCTGCAGCTCGCCGCGAGCGAGCTTCGGCTTGAGGATCGAGGCCGCGTCGATGGCGCCCTCGGCAGCACCCGCACCGACCAGCGTGTGCAGCTCGTCGATGAACAGGATGATGTCGCCGCGGGTGTTGATCTCCTTGAGCACCTTCTTCAGGCGCTCCTCGAAGTCACCGCGGTAGCGGCTGCCCGCGACCAGGGAACCCAGGTCGAGGGTGTACAGCTGCTTGTCCTTCAGCGTCTCGGGGACCTCGCCGTTGACGATGGCCTGCGCGAGGCCCTCGACCACGGCGGTCTTACCGACGCCGGGCTCTCCGATCAGCACCGGGTTGTTCTTGGTGCGGCGCGAGAGCACCTGCATGACCCGCTCGATCTCCTTCGAGCGGCCGATGACCGGGTCGAGCTTGCCCTCGAGCGCGGCCTGCGTCAGGTTGCGGCCGAACTGGTCGAGAACCAGCGACGTGGAGGGCGTACCCGCCTCGCCGCGGCTGCCACCGGACTCGGTGGGCTCCTTGCCCTGGTAACCGGACAGCAACTGGATGACCTGCTGACGGACCCGGTTGAGGTCGGCGCCCAGCTTCACGAGGACCTGGGCGGCGACGCCCTCGCCCTCGCGGATGAGACCGAGCAGGATGTGCTCGGTGCCGATGTAGTTGTGGCCGAGCTGCAGCGCCTCGCGCAGGCTCAGCTCCAGCACCTTCTTGGCGCGCGGGGTGAAGGGGATGTGACCGGACGGGGCCTGCTGACCCTGGCCGATGATCTCTTCCACCTGGCTGCGCACGCCCTCGAGGGAGATACCCAACGACTCCAGCGACTTCGCCGCAACGCCCTCACCCTCGTGGATGAGACCGAGCAGGATGTGTTCCGTGCCGATGTAGTTGTGGTTGAGCATCCGGGCCTCTTCTTGGGCCAGGACAACAACGCGCCGTGCGCGGTCGGTGAACCTCTCGAACATCGCTCTCCCTCACGTTCTTGATGGGTAGATCCCTCAGCGGGATCCACGAGCCGCACCTCTACTCTAGTGGCCGGTGGTACGGCCTGCGCCGCCTCCATCCCATTCCGACGGGGACAGTGTGCATGCTTACTGGTCTCAACGCGGTACCCAGGTGTTTCGTTTCCTGTCGGCGCTACGCTCGCAGCGAACAGGATGGAAACACGGCGTAGCAGTCAGCCGATCATCGGCAGCACCAACTCGCACGGCACCGGCGTCGGATGCTGCGGGTCGAGCGCGCTCAGCACCTTCGCTCGCGCCAGGGCTCCGCGGCCGAACCGCGGCGCGCGCTCACCCGACGACGGGCGGCACGAACACGCAGGGCACCGGGCGCTGGTGGGCCGGGTCGAGCGCGTTGAGCACCAGAGCGGCGGCCACCGGCTCACCCGCGATCGACAGGTGGTCGCCGTAGTCCTGCGAGCAGTGGTCCTGGACGAAGATGTTCGTCGCGTTCGGACCCTCCTGGTACCCACTCATGTACGGGATCACGACGTCGTCGTAGCGGGTGATGATGTTCGTGTAGGTGACACCCGGCGCGTACACGCCGCCTGCCTGCATCCTCGCCATGAATGTCGAACCGGCGATCATCTGTGAGCAAGCCCCGCACAGCTGAGCCATCCCGGGTGTCATGGCATCGACGCCCAACTTACGGAAGGACGCCAGGTTCTTGTCCAGGTCGAAGGACCCCTCGCCGTGCCAGAGCGGCGCGAGCGAGACGTACTTGTCGACCTTGTCGGCACCGCCGAGGAACTTCACCCAGTAGTTGGGCATCAGCGTGCCCTGCGAGTGACCGATGATGTCGACCTTCGAGGCCCCGGTCGCTGCGAGCACCCGGTCGACGAAGTCGGAGAGTTCCTGCGCGCTCTGTTCCATCGGGCGCATCGCGCCGATCGCGCTGATCGGCCACGGGAGCTCGTCGTGGGCGCCGTAGGTGAGGGCGAAGACGCAGTACCCCTCGTTCGCCAGCAACGGCGCGTACGTCGCCCAGTTGGTCTGGCGGTTGCCGCCGGTGCCGTGTACGAGGACCACCGGTTCCGGGTGCTGCGCGGTCGGCTTACACGACCAGTCGTTGGAACCGGGGGCCGAACCACCCGGATTTCCCAGTTCCAGCGGGACGCCGGCCAGGAACTGGTACGGAACGGGAAGGGGTGGCGGGGCGGCGCTCGAGGTGCCCGCACCCAGGAAAAACGTGGCCGCCGAAATCAACGCACCAAAGACAATTCGCCCGCGCATGGTACCCCCCGGATAGCTCTCGTCGTGTCACCCGCCCGCGAGGCTAACAGCCGACATACGCGCGGGCGGGTGAAACGAACGAGAAATACGGAAGGATCAGTTTGCTTTGTTGTACAGCTCGGTGATTTCCGAGGAGATGCGCCCGCGCGCGGACACCGGATGCCCATTGCGCCTGGCCCACTCGCGGATCGCCGCGCTCTGCTCCCGATCCACCGCCACCCGCGACTTGCCGGTCACCGGTGCGGACTTGCCGCGCCGACGCCCGGTCGACTTGCGAGCATGGGAAACCCAAACGTCAAGCTGGTCGCGGAGTTTAGCGGCATTCTCCGAGGACAGGTCGATCTCGTAGACAACTCCGTCGAGCCCGAACTCGACGGTTTCATCGGCGGCCGCTTCCTGATCCACATCGTCGATCAGCGTGACGGTGACTTTCTTCGCCATAGGTCGAGTTCCCTTCAAATGAGCGCGCAATTACCGGGCCCCGTGCTCCGGTTTTGCCGAGTGTACCCCCGAATCAAAGATACCCAACGCGCAAGAAAAGGGAAAACGCTATTAGAAAGAAATCAGCGCGCCGCAGGTCGGACAATTGGGAACAGGATCGTTTCCCTGATACCCAATCCCGTCAATGCCATGAGCAGCCGGTCGATACCCATGCCGGTGCCGGTCGTCGGCGGCATGCCCTGTTCCATCGCCGCGAGGAACTCCTCGTCGAGGAGCATGGCCTCGTCGTCGCCGGCGGACGCCAGCCGGGCCTGGTCCACGAAGCGCTCCCGCTGGATCACCGGGTCCACCAGCTCGGAGTAGCCCGTCGCGAGTTCGAAGCCCCGCACATACAGGTCCCACTTCTCGGTGACACCCGCCTCACTGCGGTGCTGCCGGGTCAGCGGCGAGGTCTCCACCGGGAAGTTACGCACGAAGGTGGGTTCGAAAAGCTGGTCGCCGCACTGGTGCTCCCACAGCTCCTCGACCAGCTTGCCGTGGCCGTAGCCCTTGTCCTTGGGCACCTCGAGACCGACCTTCTCTGCCAACGAGAGCAATTCGTCGACGGTGGTCTCCGGGGTGACCGCAACGCCGATCGCGGCGGACAGCGACGGGTACATTTCCATCGTCTTCCACTCGCCACCGAGGTCGTACTCGGTGCCGTCGGCGAGGGTCACCACCTGCGTGCCGAATGCCGACTGAGCCACCTCCTGGATCAATTCGCGAATCATCGTCGCGGAATCGTCGTAGGTGCCGTACGCCTCGTAGGTCTCGAGCATCGCGAATTCCGGCGAGTGCGTCGAATCGATGCCCTCGTTGCGGAAGTTCCGGTTGATCTCGAAAACCTTCTCGATACCGCCCACCACGCAACGCTTGAGGAACAGCTCGGGGGCGATCCGCAGATACAGGTCGATGTCGAGAGCATTCGAGTGCGTGACGAACGGTCGTGCCGCGGCGCCACCGGCCTGGGTCTGCAGCATCGGGGTCTCGACCTCGAGGAAGCCGCGGCGCTCGAGTGCGGCACGCAGTTCACGCACGACGGCGACGCGCTTGCGTGCGTTCTCGCGGGCCTCGGGGCGCACGATCAGGTCGGCATAGCGCTGCCGAACCCGGGACTCCTCGCTCATCTCCTTGTGCGCGACCGGCAGCGGTCGCAGCGACTTGGACGCGATCTGCCAGGCATCGGCCATGACGCTGAGCTCGCCACGCCGCGAACTGATGACCTCGCCGTGCACGAACACGAAGTCGCCGAGGTCGACGTCGGACTTCCATGCCGCCAGCGCATCCTCGCCGACCGCGGCCAGACTGATCATCGCCTGCAGCTGGGTGCCGTCGCCCTCCTGCAGGGTCGCGAAGCAGAGCTTGCCGGTGTTGCGGACGAAGATCACCCGGCCGACGACGCCGACCACGTCACCGGTCGCGGTGTCGGGCTCCAGGTCCGGGTACTTCGCGCGGATCTCGGCAAGGGCGTGGGTGCGCGGCACCGACACCGGGTACGCCTGCCCACCCTGCGCCAGGATCCGATCCCGCTTCTCGCGGCGGATGCGAAGCTGCTCGGGGGTGTCGTCGGTGGGCTCGGTTGCTACATCACTCACGGTTGACCAGGGTAATGCCCCGCGGTGCGAGGTGACCGCGTCGGCCTCCCTCCCCGTCGACGCGCCCACGAACGCTGGGCCGGCCGCAACTAGTGCGCAGCTGCCGCGGCGGTGTCACGAACCAGGTGTCGCGAACGCGTGGCAGCCCCGAGCAGCCCCGCCGAACGGATGGCCTGGTAGCCGCCGACCAGATCGGTCGCCCGGTGCAGACCCAGTTCCTGCAGCGCCGCCGCGGCGAGGCTGGAGGTGTATCCCTCCGAGCAGATCACGATCCACTCGACGTCGTGGTCGGCGGCCAGCGCGATACGCGCGTCGCTGGTCGGGTCGAGCCGCCACTCGAGCACGTTGCGTTCGATCGCGAGCGCGCCGGGCAGCGTGCCCTCGCGGTCGCGTTGGGCCTGCGGTCGGATGTCGACGATCATCGCGCCCCGGGCGATTGCGTCCTCGAGTTCGAAGACGTACATGCGGCGGTAGCTGCTGCGGGCCTTCTCGAGCATCTGGTCGATGGTCATGCCGTCCGCCCTTCGGGGAGATCGGTCAGCTCGGTGCGGGTGCGCCGCAGGCTGCCGTGATCGGTGACCTCGTAGTAGGACATCGCGGTCAGCGGCGGCGAGTAGGCGTGCACGCTCAGCGTCGGGGCGGCCGGATCCGCGGGACCGCCTGGCGCCTCCATGACGTCGTGCACCCACCCGAGCGGGAACGACGCCTGGTCGCCGGCTTCGAGCGTCCGGTACTTCAGTTCGCTACCGCTCCAACGGTATTCGGCAAGCACACCACTGAGAACCGTGAGCGCACCGAGCGACCCTGCGTGGTCGTGCAACTCGGTCGTCGCACCCGGCACCCAGCTGATCAGCCAGACGTCGACGTCGTCGTCGGCGTGCAGTCGAGTGGACCAGCGCTCCAGGGTCGGCCACTCACCCGCACGGGGAAGCAGATGGGCGAAGCGTCCGTCGAGCACGTCCTGCGCGCCCTGATCGGTGATGCGCAGCAGGTCCGCCGGGCGAAGGCGACTCGGCGAGGCCTGCGCGGACAGGGATGTGACAGAAGAAACCACAGATGTGGAAAGCATGGGAGAGACTCCAGGAGGGTGAATTGATCGAGGCCGTTGGACGTGCCTCAACCGAGTCGAGGCGGCAGTCAGCCTCGACAACACTCCTGAGCAACCATGCGGGAATTCACGTCGACCAGTGTGACACAGATCCGGAGTTTGGCAAAGGGTCCGTCCGAGGCCCGTCAGACGATCGGGAGCCGCTTGGCCGCCCGTCGCTCCTGGGTGCGCTCGTAGACGATGCGCAGTCCCTCGAGCGCGAGGTCGCGTTCGAGGTGGGCGATGGTCTCGGACTCCGGCATCACCAACGGCGCGCTGTCCCCGGTGGCGATCACGGTGACGTCGTCGCCGGCGAAGGCAGGCAGCTCGGCCCGCACCCGGCGCACCAGCCCGTCCACCAGTCCGGCGAACCCGAATATCGCCCCGGACTGCATGCACTCGACGGTGTTCTTGCCGACCACGCCGCGCGGACGCACGAGTTCGACCTTCCGCAACGCAGCCGACTGCGAGGCCAGCGCGTCGGCGGAGATCTCGAGACCCGGTGCGATCGACCCACCGAGGAACTCGCCCTTGGCCGACACCACGTCCACGCAGGTGGACACCCCGAAGTCGACGACGATGCACGGACCGCCGTAAAGGTGATGCGCGGCAAGGCTGTTGACGATGCGGTCGGCACCGACCTCCTTGGGGTTGTCGACCAGCAGCGGCACGCCGGTCCGCACTCCGGGTTCGACCACCACGTGCGGGACGGTGCTCCAGTAGCGGGCCAGCATCACCCGCAGTTCGCGCAGCACCGACGGCACCGTGGACAGCGCCGACACCCCGACGACCTGATCGACGTGCGCTCCGAGCAGTCCCCGCAGCATCCATGCCAACTCGTCCGCCGTAATTCGCGGATCTGTGCGCATCCGCCAGTCCTGCACCAACTTCGAGTGCTCACCGGAACCGGAGAACAATCCGAGCGAGATGTTGGTGTTGCGGACGTCGACGGTGAGCAGCATTGCTACACCAGTGCCGCGTGGCCGTCGAGGGTAGCCAGCATCCGCGGGGTGATCAGCCCGGAGCCCTCCGGCGCGTGCGCCGGATCCGAACCCAGCTCCACCTGACGGTTGTCGGCGTCGACGAACACCACGCGGGGGTCGTACTCGCGGCACTCCTGCTCGTTCATCACGCCGTAGGCGATGAGGATGACCAGGTCGCCCGGCTTGACGAGATGTGCTGCCGCACCGTTGATCCCGATCACTCCGCTACCGCGCTCCCCGGCGATCACGTAGGTCTCGAGGCGGGCGCCGTTGTCGATGTCCACGATGCACACCTGCTCACCCTCGAGCAGGTCCGCGGCGTCCATCAGGTCCTGGTCGACGGTGACCGACCCGACATAGTGCAGGTCCGCGTGAGTCACGGTGGCGCGGTGGATCTTCGACTTCATCATCGTGCGAAACATGTGCAGTCCTAACGGGATAACGGAGTATCGGGTCGTTCGAGGGGGCGCTCTTACCCCGCCTGTGTCGGCTGTTCGGTGCGGGGATCCTCGTCCCGCTCGAGGAATCCGGTGCCCACGGCGACACCGACGTTGTCGATCAGTCTGGTGTTGCCGAGCCTCGCCGCGACGAGCAGTCGGCCGTCACCCCGCTCGGGTGCGGGTCCGAGGTCGACGCCGCGGACCTCCAGGTAGTCGACGACCAGTTCCGGCGTCGTGGCGAGCACCTCGCGCGCCGTCGCCAGGATCGCCTCGGGACCACCCGCGGCCGCGTGCGCGCCCGCAACCAGCGCGGCGGAAATCGTTGCGGCCGCGGTGCGCTGGAGGTCGTCGAGGTAGCGGTTGCGTGAGGACAGCGCCAGTCCGTCCTGCTCCCGTACCGTCGGCACGCCGAAGATCTCGACGTCCAAGTTCAGGTCGCGGACCATCTGCCGGATCAGGGTGAGCTGCTGGTAGTCCTTCTCACCGAAGTAGGCGGTGTTCGGCACCGTGATCTGCAGCAGCTTGGCGACCACGGTCAGCATGCCCGCGAAGTGTGTCGGCCTGCTGGCCCCCTCGAGTTCGCCGCCGAGCGGACCGGGGTGGATCATGGTGCGCTGACCGCTCGGATACATCGCTGCGACCGACGGGGCGAAGGCCAGCTCGACCCCCTCGCCACGCAGCAACTCGAGGTCGCGGTCGAGGGTTCGCGGGTAGGCGTCGAGGTCCTCACCCGCCCCGAACTGCAGCGGATTGACGAAGATCGACACGATCACCACCGCGCCGCGCAGCTTCGCCTGCCGGACGATCTCGAGATGCCCGGCGTGCAGCGCACCCATGGTCGGCACGAGCGCGACCTGTCGGCCGACGCCGCGCAAGGCCTTGGCAACCTTGGTCAGCTCGGCGGGATCGTGGTGCACGGTCAGTTCCCCGCGCGCATAGCCGTTCACGAATGGTCCTCCAGGATCTCCAGCAGTGCGGGTGAGGCACCTGTCAGTTGCGCGGACCGCAGCGACATGGCCCGGTAGCCGGCCGCGATCTGCGGATCCACCTCGTCGAGGACGCGCAGATGGGCGGCCACCGCGGCGCTGTCGCCGCGGGCGACGGGGCCGGTCAGTGCGGACGGCCCCCTGCGCAGTGCATTGTCGAGCGCTGCGGACAGCAACGGCGCCAGCACGCGTTCGGCCACACCGTTCGGGTCGCCGTCCACCACCTGCTGGCCCAGCAGTTCGTCGCCGGCCAGCGCGACGCGTAGCGCGGCGACCGCATCGACGACCAGGGTGACCAGATGGTTGCTGCCGTGTGCCAGGGCGGCGTGGTAGAGCGGCCGGACCTCCTCGCGGACGCGCACCGGTTCGCCACCGATCTCGAGTACCAGTGCCTGGGCGATGGCGTACCCGATCTCGTCGGCGGCGGTGATGCCGAAGCAGGCCGAGGACATCCGGGTGACGTCCTCGTCGTGCCCGGTGAAGGTCATCGCGGGGTGGATGGCAAGCGGGACCGCGCCGATCGCGGTGAGCGGGGCGAGGACGCCGACGCCGTTCGCGCCGGACGTGTGTGCAACGAGGGTGCCGGGTCGAATCGAATCGGTTGCGGCGAGGCCGGCCACCAGGGCGGCGAGTTCGTCGTCGGGAACCGCGAGGACGAGAAGTTCACAGCGGGCCGCGACATCGGCGGCGGGCAGGATCTCGGTGTCCGGCAGGCGCACGGTGGCGCGGCGGACCGAGGCGTCGGAGACTGCGGAACAGGCGACCACCACGTGGCCGACGCGCTCGAGTGCGGCGCCGATCGCGGTTCCCACGCGTCCCGCCGAGACGATTCCGACTGTCAGTCGTGCGGGCGCCGGGTCCGGAAAGGGCCCGTCTCGAGTGATCTCGAATGAGGTCACCGTTGTTCCTCTCGTTCGTTCCAGTCCCGCGGGGCGGGTACCAGACGTTCACAGCGAGGATAGCCGCCGCCCGACGTGGGCCGCCACGGCGAAAACAGTGATCTATCGCTCAGTTGCGCCTGCGGCGGCCCGGCCTGCTGCCGTCCGACTCGGGCTGTGCGCTCTTCATGTTCGCCATGATCTCCGCGACCGACAGCCCGCTCGAGTGCGCGCCGGGCGCCGCGTCCTCGGGTTGCGTGTCGTCCTCGTCCGGATCTGCGCGGCGGCGACGGCCACCGCTGGTTCCGACGGGTTCCGCGGTCACGGTCTCCGCGACGGCAGGCGCCGGGGTCGGGGCGGGCGCCGGCGTCTGCTTCGGTTCGGGTCGGGCGGGCGTGGTGGTAGTCGCCTCCACCACGGGTCGGGGCGTGGCGACAGCGGGGGCGGCGACGGGCGACGGAGCCGCCGCGACCGGATCGGCGACGGGCCGGGGAGCTGGGACCGGCTCGGCAACGCGCCGGGGTGCCGGCTCCGGCACCGGATCCGCGACCACCGAGACCTCGGCGGTGACCGGCTCGTCGAACGGCGTCGCGAAGGTCGGGCCCGAAGTCGGATCGGTGTACGACGGCTCGGGGGTGAAAGTGCGCGGCGGGGCGTACGGGCCACGGACGCCGCTGCCGAGCTCCGGAACTCGTGTGGCGTCGGCGGTGAGCGCGACGCGGTCGACCGGCATCTTCCCCTCGAACAGCACCTCGAGGCTGCCGCGGAGGGCGGCCAACTCCGCGCGCAATGCCGCGATCTCCGACACGTCGAGGTTGGTCTCGCTGCGAACCCGCGCCTCGACCCCCGACTCGTACTCGCGTCGCGCAGTGATCTCCCGCTCCAACTGCAGCTCGTACACCGTCTGGAGGTCGCGCACCTTCGCCTTGTCCAGCGCGGATTCCCGCCGGTACTTCGTCATGGCGAGGGCACCGAGCGTGGCCGCCCACAGCGCGATGACCACGCCGACCCGCAACAACTGAATGCTGTCACTGAAGATCAGGAACAGGCTCGCGACCACGGCCAACACGACCAGGCCGGCGACGATCATCTGGCTTGCATTGCGCTTGCCCCGCCGAAGCGAACCCACGCGACCAGAAACCGTCATGACAGCGAGGATAGCCGCCCGGGCCACCGGCCCCGAGGTTGGCAACCGGCGATTCGCCTCCGCGGCGGTCAGACCGCCGGCTCGTCCGGCGGTTCGTCGGGCGTCCTGCAGCAATGTTCGAGCCACATCGCCGCGGCGACCAGGACGACACCCGCGATCAGGCCGACGACCGCGCCGGTCGTGTCCGCCGCGGCTGCGTCGACCGTCGAACGCTTCGGCAGCAGGAACAGCAGCAGACCCAGCCAGACCCCCGCGCTCGCCGCTCCCACCAGTGATGACGCCTTGGACAGCGCCGCCGCACGGGCGGCGGTGATCGGGTGGAGTTGGTGCCGGTCCGGACCGATCCGATGCTCGGCGACGCGCGCCCTGATCACGAACGCGAGCCCGGCCTCGATCGCCGCGACGGGATACAGCGATGCTCCGGCAAACACCGACACCGGTGGTAGCGAGCCGTAGAACCCGCGAACGAGCAGCCAGGTCGCGATCGCCGCGAAGGCGGCGAGCCCCAGCAGGTCCCGGACTCGTGTCGGCTTCATCACTGGAACTCCGGCATCACGGCGCCGCCAATCGCAGATCGGTGCGGCGCACCCCGCCCCGCTCGACCGGGTCGAGGCCGTCCAGCAGCTCACGCGCGGGCCTCGCGTCTCCGCCGAGTTGCAACTCGGCGGCCGGATCGATCTCGAGCCAGGGCACCAGTACGAACGCCCGCTCGTGCGCCCGTGGGTGCGGCAGCGTCAACTCCGGGTCGTCGCTGACGACGCCGTCGCAGTCCACCACGTCCACGTCCAGGCTGCGTGGGCCCCACCGCTGCTCGCGGACGCGGTCGGCCGCCGTCTCCAGTTCGCGACCGAGCGCCAGCCACCCCCAGCAGTCCAGACCGGGGTCCTCCGCCATCACCACCGCGTTGAGGAAGTCCTGTTGCTCGACGCCGCCCCACGGCGCGGTCGCGTAGACGCTCGACACCGCGAGCACCCGCTCGCCGAGCGCCTCGACCACCGACCGCAGGTTCGCGAGCGGGTCGCCCATGTTCGACCCGATCGAGAGCACCGCCCGACTCATCGGTCCGCCCCCGTCACGCGCGGGCCGCCTTGCGCGATCGTCGCGCCACCACCGCGACGTCGGCGAACGTCAGTGGGATCGGCGCCGACGGCTTGTGCACGGTCACTTCCACCGCGCTCACCCGCTCGTCCGCCAGTACCGCGTCCGCGATCTCGGCGGCCACGGTCTCGATGAGGTCGCGTGAGGGTCCGGCCACGATGTCGGCCGCGGTCTGTGCGAGCTCGCCGTAGTGCAGGGTGTCCGCGAGGTCGTCCGAGACCGCGGCGGGCGCCAGATCCATCCACACGGTGACATCGACGTAGAAGTCCTGGCCGTCCCGCTTCTCGTGGTCGAAGACCCCGTGATTGCCGCGAACCTTCAATCCGCGCAACTCGATTCGATCAGACATGACCCGCCCTCTCCGCCGCCGTCCAGGCGCTCGCCACCGCGATTGCGTCCCGCGAGGCCCGCACGTCGTGAACCCGGACCCCCCAGGCGTCGCCGCGGGCCGCCAGCGCCGAGATGGCCGCGGTCGCGACCTCCCTGCCGTCGGGCGGGCGGACGCCGTCCTCGTCGGCCAGCAGCGCACCGAGGAACCGCTTGCGGGAGGCGCCGATCAGTATCGGGAAACCCAGCGCGTTCAGCTGTGGCAGGGCCGCGAGCAACGCCCAATTGTGTTGCGCGCTCTTGGCGAAACCGAGCCCGGGATCGAGAATCAACCGGGACGGGTCGACGCCGGCCGCGACCGCTGCATCGACCGCGGCGAGCAGTTCCGCGGTAACCTCCGCCACCACGTCGTCGTAGTGATCTGCGGAGCCGCCGTGCACGTAGTCGGCCGCCGACCGCCAGTGCATCAGCACCCAGGGCACACCCGCGTCGGCCAGCACCGAGGCCATCGCCGGATCGGCCCGGCCGCCGGAGACGTCGTTGACGATGCTCGCGCCCGCCTCGATCGCCGCCCGCGCGACCGACGCCCGCATGGTGTCGACGCTGACCGCGATCCCCTCGGCGACGAGGTCCGCGATCACCGGCGCGACGCGCTGCGCCTCGACCGTCGGGTCGATTCGCTGAGCACCGGGGCGGGTGGACTCGCCCCCGACGTCGACGATGTCGACGCCGAGGCGTCGCAGTTCCAGACCGTGCGCGACGGCGGCGTCGCGGTCTAGATACCGTCCGCCGTCCGAGAACGAGTCACTGGTGACGTTGACGACGCCCATCACCACGGTGCGGCCCGGGGTCGACAACACGGTCACTTGCGCAGGATCAGGTCCAGTGCCTCGGCGCGCGAGGCAGCACTGGACTGGAGCAGACCACGCACCGCCGAGGTGGTGGTGCTCGCACCCGGCTTGCGGATACCGCGCATCGCCATGCACAGGTGCTCGGCCTCGATCACGACGATGACGCCGCGCGGATCGAGCTTGCGCACAAGCGCATCGGCGATCTGACTTGTCAGCCGTTCCTGCACCTGAGGCCGCTTGGCGTACAGGTCCACCAGGCGGGCCAGCTTCGACAACCCGGTCACCCGCCCCGTGGAGCCGGGGATGTAGCCGACGTGCGCCACGCCGTGGAAGGACACCAGGTGGTGTTCGCAGGTCGAGTACATCGGGATGTCGCGGACCAGGACCAACTCCTGGTGACCCTCGTCGAACGTGGTGTTGAGCACCGAATCCGGGTCCGTGTAGAGCCCCGCGAAGACCTCGCGGTAAGCCCGCGCCACCCGGGACGGGGTGTCGATCAGACCGGGGCGGTCCGGATCCTCACCGACCGCGATCAGCAACTCCCGGACGGCGGCCTCCGCGCGGTCCTGGTCGAAGACCCGCCCCGACTCGACCGACTCCAGCACGAACTCACTCCCCTCACGGGAATTCGCACCACCGATGTGATTGACCGACACCGACCGCACCTCCACTTCTCAGGGACCGATGTCCACAGCTTGTGCCCGTGCAGCACAGATCGTTATGCAACATTAGTGCGCGCCGACCTACTGCTGTCCGTTCGGCCCCTCCCATTGCTCGGTCGAGACGTCCTTCTCCTCCGTCGGATGCGGCTGCTGCTGCGGCTGCGGCGGCGGCGGCGGCGGATTCCACTGCGGGTACTGGCCGTAGGGGTTGTCCGCGGGCCGCGCGTGCTGACCTTCGTTGGGGTTCCGCGGCGGCCAGCCGGGGGCCGACCAGCCGGCCGGAGCGCCGTAGTCCGGCACCGAACCTGCCGAGGGCTGCGGCGCCTGCTGTTGCGGCGGGTACGGCTGGTAGCCGCCGTTCGGCGCCGGCTGCTGGTAACCACCGTTCTGCGGCACAGGCGCCGGGTACCCGTTCTGCGGTGCGGGCGCCGCGGCGCCGACGGGCTGACGGTCACCGAAGGGTGCCTTGCGGACCGGCTCCTCGGGGAACGGTTCACCGCGCTCGATCGCCAACTCACGCGGCGTCTTGACCGGCGGCTTGTCGGACGGGGTGCGGCCACCGAAGTCGTTGAACGCGGTGATCCGCGGTCGCTTCTCGACGGTGGTGAAGATCTTCTCGAGATCCTTGCGGGTCAAGGTCTCGCGCTCGAGCAGCTCGGTGGCGAGAATGTCCAGCACGTCGCGGTACTCGTTGAGGATCGCCCACGCCTCGGTGTGCGCGGCCTCGATCAGGTTGCGCACCTCCTCGTCGATCTCGCGGGCGACCTCGTGCGAGTAGTCGGAGTTCATGCCCATCGAGCGGCCCAGGAACGGATCGCCCTGCTCCTGGCCGTACCGGACCGCGCCGAGCTTGGCGCTCATGCCGTACTCGGTCACCATCGCGCGGGCGATCTTGGTCGCCTGGTCGATGTCCGACGACGCTCCGGTTGTCGGCTCGTGGAAGACGAGCTCCTCCGCCGCGCGACCACCCATCGCCATCACCAGCCGAGCGATCATCTCCGAGCGGGTCATCAGACCCTTGTCGTCCTCGGGGACGGTCATCGCGTGACCACCGGTCCGGCCACGGGCAAGGATGGTGACCTTGTAGATCGGCTCGATGTCCGGCATCGCCCACGCGGCCAGGGTGTGCCCGCCCTCGTGGTACGCGGTGATCTTCTTCTCGTGTTCGCTGATGATCCGGCTCTTACGGCGCGGACCACCGATGACCCGGTCGACCGACTCCTCGAGAGAGGCCTCGGTGATGACGGTCCCGTTCTCGCGTGCGGTGAGCAGCGCGGCCTCGTTGATGACGTTCGCCAGGTCCGCGCCGGACATTCCGACGGTCCGCTTGGCGAGGCCCTCGAGGTCCGCGTGCTGGTCGAGCGGCTTGCCCTGCGAGTGCACCCTGAGGATGGCGCGACGGCCGGCCAGGTCCGGGTTGCTGACCGGGATCTGGCGGTCGAAGCGGCCGGGGCGCAACAGCGCCGGGTCGAGGATGTCGGGGCGGTTGGTCGCGGCGATCAGAATGACGCCGGTGCGGTCACCAAAGCCGTCCATCTCGACGAGCAGCTGGTTGAGGGTCTGCTCGCGTTCGTCGTGGCCGCCGCCGAGGCCCGCGCCGCGCTGGCGTCCGACGGCGTCGATCTCGTCGACGAAGATGATGCAGGGGCTGTTCTGCTTGGCCTGCTCGAACAGGTCGCGCACCCGGGAGGCGCCGACACCGACGAACATCTCGACGAAGTCCGAACCGGAGATGGTGAAGAACGGCACCCCGGCCTCGCCGGCCACCGCGCGCGCCAGCAGCGTCTTGCCGGTACCGGGCGGGCCGTAGAGCAGCACACCCTTCGGGATCTTCGCGCCCAGCGACTGGTAACGGGTCGGGTTCTGCAGGAAGTCCTTGATCTCGTACAGCTCTTCGACGGCCTCGTCCGCGCCCGCGACATCGGCGAAGGTGGTCTTCGGCATGTCCTTGGTCAGCTGCTTGGCCTTCGACTTCCCGAAGCCCATCACCCCGCCACGGCCGCCGCCCTGCATCCGGCCCATGACGAACACGAACAGGCCGAGCAGGATCACCATCGGCAGCACGAAGAGCAGGATCTGCGTGAGCCAGCTCTGCTGACTGATCTTCGTGTTGTACTTCTCGAGCCCGGCCTTCTGCACCTCGTTGAAGATCTGCTCGGAGGCGGCGCTCGGGTACTTGGCGATGATCTGGGTCGCGTTGTCGGTGGCGGCGTTGCCCTGCTTGAGGGTCAGCCGGACCTGCTGTTCGCGGTCGTCAATCTGGGCATCGGTGACGTTCTTGGCGTCGAGTTGGGCGATGGCCACCGAGGTGTCGACGTTCGTGTACCCGCGAGTGTCGTTACCGAAGTAGCTGAACGCGTAGATGATCAGCAGGATGCCGGCGACAATCGCCAGGTTGCGAAACACAGTCTTGCGGTTCATACAGGTTCAGCCGCTGCGGGCCAGTCCTTTCCAGTTCCGGTCGAGCCTTCCAGCTCCGGTCGAGCTCGGTGCGCCGGGTTCCGGCTGCTCACCGGACAATCAAGGTTACCGCGAACAGTGCTGGTGATGTCCGTTAGCACTCGCCGCGGCGGGCCGGTGTCGGCACCGGTCCCGATCAGTAGAACGTGCGGATCCCCGCGATGGTTCCGCCGGACGCGCGCGACTGTCAGCGATCGCCACGCCGGGGGCCCGCGACTCGCTAGGCTCGGGCCATGACGCTGCCGTATGCCGAGGTCATCGCACTGGTCGCACAGTCCCAGGGGCGCGTCGAGGAGACGCTCGCCACGTTGACCGAGGCGCAGGCCCGGGGCACGTCAGCGCTGCCCGGCTGGAGCCGCGGCCATGTCGTCACCCATCTCGCCCGCAATGCCGACGCCCTGAACCGGTTCGCGCTCGGCGTACTCGACGGGACGCCCCGCGAGATGTATCCGGGCGGACCGGACGCCCGCGCGGCCGCCATCGAGGAGGGCGCCGACCGTCCCGTCGAGCTGCTGGCGGCGGACCTGCGGTTCGCCGGGCGCCGGGTGATCGACTCTCTTCGGTCGATCGGACCGGACCTGCTCGGCACCACGGTGAAGTGGCGCAAGCCCGTCGCCGCCCGCGACGTCCCGGTGCTGCGCTGGCGCGAACTCGAGATCCACCACCTCGACCTCGGGCTCGGCTACAGCTGCGTGGACTGGCCGGAGGAGTTCGTCGAGTCGACTCTCGACTCGCAGCTGCCCGAACTGGCGATGGTCGCGCCGGACCTGCCGCTGCCCGAGCTGCCGCGGGCCGAACTGCTCGCCTGGATCGTCGGCCGGCCCACCCGCGATGGACTGCCCACGCTGCCCACCTGGCCGTTCTGAGTCGACCAACTGGTTCGGCCCACGGGGATACGCTTGAAGCCGCGGGTGCCGGCGTCCGGCGCCCCGAGCAGTAGAAGGTTCCATGACGGATCGCCCGACTCGATCCACCCCCGACGCGACGGTCGACGCCGACGAGACGGTCGTCTCCGACGCCGCGCGGCGCAGCGCGGCCTCTTCCGAGGTGACCAACGAGTACTCCCGCGAGGTTCCCGAGGAACCGACCGAGCTCGAGGAGCTGCTGACCGGGACAGCGGGCGAACCCGTACACCCCGCCGACGTCAGCACCGTCCCCGCCGATGATCGGCGCACCCTCGACGACCTGGACGTCGGCGAGCGGGTCGAGGACTTCGACCTGCTGGTCGCCCTGGGCCGCGGCGCGTTCGCCCGGGTCTTCCTGGCGCGCCAGCGGTCCATGCAGCGGGTGGTCGCGGTGAAGATCTCCCGCGACCACGGCACCGAGCCGCAGACCCTCGCCCAGCTCGACCACGACTACATCGTCCGGGTCTTCGACCAGCGGGTCGTCGAGGAACTCGGGATGAAGTTGCTGTACATGCAGTACGTGCCGGGCGGCACCCTCCTCGGTGTGCTGGAGCGGGTCCGCGAGACCCCGCCCGACCACCGCACCGGGCGGATGATGCTCGACTCGATCGACACGGTCCTCGACAGCAAGGGCGCGATCCGGCCCAGCGATTCGACAGTGCGCGCGGAGATCGCCGAACTGTCCTGGCCGGAGACGGTCGCGTGGCTCGGCCGCAGGCTCGCCGAGGCACTCGACTACGCGGGCAAGCGCGGCGTACTGCACCGCGACATCAAGCCCGCGAACGTGCTGCTGACCGCGGAGGGCGTTCCCAAGCTCGCAGACTTCAACATCAGCTTCAGCGACCACGTCGCGGGCTCGAGCCCGGTCGCCTACTTCGGCGGGTCGCTGTCCTACATGTCCCCGGAACAGTTGCAGGCCTGCCATCCTGACCTGCCGACCACCGCCGCCGACCTCGACACCCGCAGCGACATCTACGCGCTCGGCGTGATGCTGTGGGAGCTGCTCACCGGCACGAAACCCTTCACCGACATCGGGGCGGGCGGTCCGACCCCGCCGACTCTGGAACGGATGCTGGAGTCACGGCGGCGCGGACTCGGCCCCGAGGCGCTCGCGAGCCTGCCGCCCGACTGCCCCGCGGCGCTGCGCCGGGTGCTGCGGACCTGCCTCGATCCCGACCCCGCCCGACGCTGGCAGAGTGGCGCGGAACTCGCTCAGCAGTTCGAACTGTGCATGGACCCGCACGCCCGTGACCTCGTCGACCCACCGGCCCGCAGTTGGCGAACGGCCATGCAGCGCTGGGCAATCCCGATCCTGGTGGCCGCCATCGCGATACCCAACGCGCTGGCGGGAGCCTACAACTACCACCACAACAAGACACTGATCATCAGCACCCTCTCGCCGCTCGCGCAGCGCCACTTCGAGCAGATCCAGTTCGTGATCAACGCCATCACCTTCCCCCTCGGCGCGATCATCCTGCTGTTCCTGTGCCGGTACCCGCTGACCGTGCCACGCGGTCTGCGCCAGGGCCGAAGATACGACGCGCACACCCTCGCCCGGGCGCGCACCGACACCCTGCTGCTCGGGGACCGGGTCGTGCTCGTCGTGTTCGGGCTGTGGGCGTTCGCCGGCCTGGCGTACCCGGTCGCGCTGCAGGTCGCGGCGGGCGGCATCCCGCCGGGCGCGTACGTGCACTTCCTCGGCTCGCTGATCGTGTGTGGCGCGATCGCGGTCGCCTACCCGTTCTTCTTCGTCACCTTCTACGCGGTGCGCTTCCTGTACCCGGTCCTGCTGCCGCTCGGGATCACCAGCAGCGACGACGACCGCAAGCTGCGCGGACTCGACCGTCGCAGTACCCGCTACCTCGCCGTCGCGGCCTCGGTGCCACTCGTCGCGGTCGCAGGCATCACGTTCCTGTCCCCCGACCAGATACCCGAGATGATCGGCGCAGTCCGAATCCTCAGCGTCGGAGCCATCTTCGCGTTCGTATGGGCGTACTGGCTGTTCCGTCAGCTCGAACTGGACTTGCACGCACTCGAGCGGGTGGTCTCGCACGAACGCGCCGAGCGCACCGGCTGAGGCTCATGCCCGGATGTAGTTCAGCGCCAGCGTGCCGTTGTCGAAGGTGCGGGTGTCGGTGAGGGTGAACATCGTCGGCCGGAACTCGCCGGAGAACGCCGGAATTCCGGTCCCCGCGACGACCGGGTACAGCTTGACGATCATCTCGTCGATCTCGGGCAGCAGGGACGCGGCGAGCTTGCCGCCGCCGGCCAGGTAGATGTCCCTGCCCTGCTCCTGCTTGAGCCGCCGGACCAGGTCGATCGGGTCGTCGGCCGTCACCTCGACGTCCGGGTGGTCGACCACGCCGAGGGTGGTGGATACGACGTACTGGCGTAGCGGGCTGTAGGGGCTGGCAATGTCGACGGCCAGCGCCGGCTCGTAGGTGCCGCGCCCCATGATCAGCGTGTCGTATCGCACCGGCTCGGCCTCGAGCCCGATTGCCTGGCGGACGTGGGCCGGGACCACCTCGGGGAACTGGGCGTTCATGTAGGCCATGAGGTCCTCGCCCACCGGATAGAAGTCGTACTCCCCGCTCGGGCCGGCGATGTAGCCGTCAAGGGAGACGCCGACGTAGTAGACCAGCTTCCGCATAAACGACTCCGTTCGTAGTACTCTGTCTGCAGTGGTTTGAACGTAGTACTACAGCAGGAGTGGTGTCAATGCGGCAGAACGTGGAACGACGGGCGGCGTTGGTCGACGCCGCAATCGAGGTACTCGCCGCAGAGGGGGCCCGTGGCCTCACGTTCCGGGCCGTCGACAAGCAGACCGCGGTGCCGGCGGGCACGGCCTCCAACTACTTCACCAGCCGCGACGACCTGCTCACCCAGGCCGGCGGGCGCATCTACGAACGACTCCAGCCCGACGCAGCAACGATCGCGACCAGCCTGTCCGGTCCGCGCGACAGGGACCGGGTGGCGCAGCTGATGCGCGAACTCGTCGACCGAATCAGTGCGTACCGCACCGGATACCTCGCACTGCTGGAACTCCGCCTCGAGGCGACCCGCCGCCCCGAACTACGCGCGGTGCTCACCGCCAGGATCCGCGCGGACGTCGACGCGAATGTCGCCTACCACCTGGACTCCGGACTGCCCGGGGACGCGACCACCGTGGTCACGCTGTACCTCGCGATGAACTGGCTGATCGTCGAGCACCTCACGCTCCCCGACGTCTTCCCCGAGGGTGAAATGCACGAGCTGGTCACCCGCGTCGTGGACCGGGTCGTGCCACAGTCCTGAGCCCGGTGCCCGCCGGGTCCTAGGTCACGATCCAGACGCCCAAGAGGGCGACGACCGCGACCCACACCGTGGAGACGGCCGCCAGGACGAACGGGCGCGGACCGACCGAGCGAAGCAGTGACACACGGACACCGACGCCGAGGGCGAACATGGCCGCGGTCAGCAGTGCGGTCTGCACCAGCTTCGCGTGCTCGATCACCGCACCGGGCAGCAGTCCGGACGAACGCAGCGCCACGCAGCCGAGGAACCCGAGGACGAACATCGGCACCAGCGGCGGCTGCGTGGAGTTCACCTTGCCGCGCCCGGAGGCGTCCCGCCGCTGCCGCGCACCGAGGTAGGCCATCACCGGGGCCAGCATCAGCACCCGTGCCAGCTTCACGACGGTCGCCACCGCCAGGGCCCCACCCCCGACGATGCCACCGGACGCCACGACCTGCGCCACCTCGTGGATCGAGCCGCCGGCCCACATCCCGGCCTGCCGCTCGCTCAGCCCGAGCAGGTCGGCGAGCAGCGGGATCGTCGGGATCATCAGCGTGCCGAAGACGACGACCAGCGCGACCGCTGTGAGCAGTTCCTCTTCCCTGGCGTCGACAACCCCGTCGGCAGCGGCGACAGCGGCGGCGCCGCAGATCGAGAACCCACAGGCGATCAGGACGCGTTGCGTCCACGACAGGCCCAGCAGCTTCCCGGCGTACATCGTGCCGACGATGCCGAGGACGACGATCGCGACGACGACCGCGATCACCCCCCACCCGAGACCGACGACGTCACTGAACATCAACTGCAGTCCGAGCAGCGCCACGCCTACCCGCAGCAGTCGTTTGGACGAGAAGTCGAGACCCGGGCGGATCCAGCCGGGAACGCTGACCAGATTCGCGACCAGAGCGCCGAGCACGATGGCGATCAACATCGGGTTGATCGTCGGGACGAGGCGCCCGATCCCCATCGCGACGGCCGCGCCGATCACACAGAGGCCCACGCCCGCCGCAGTGCCGGACGCCCGCGACCGGGACCGCCCGTCGACCTCCCCTCCAGACGACGGCTGACACTGGGACGGCGCCTGAACTTCATGGGACATGACAATCACATTGCGGCAGCACGACCCGGACCGGTAGACCTCAATCTACCATCACCACATATCACTATGATATGTCTTGTCGAGGTGGCATATCATCGAGAGATGTTCAGTCGATGGCCGGATCTCGATGTTCTGGAACTTCTGGTGGGGGTGGACGACCACGGAAGTCTCAGCGCGGCAAGCAGAATTGCCGGCATCGCCCAGCCCAACGCGAGCCGCGCCATCAAGCGCCTCGAGGCACAGGTCGGAACACCACTGTTGCAGCGGAAGCCGACCGGGTCGACCTTGACCCCGGAGGGAACCGTGATCGCGCACTGGTCGAGGCAGGTCCTCGCCGACGCCCGTCAGCTGCTGCACGTCGCCGAGGGCATGCGCGAGAAGCGCGCCGCCGAGCTCACCATCAGCGCGAGCATGACCGTCGCGGAGCACCTCATGCCCCGGTGGCTCGGACAGTTCCGCCACGTCGATCCGAACGTGACCATCCACCTTCAGGTTCGGAACTCCACCCAGGTGTTCGCCGACGTGACTGCCGGATCCTGCGACATCGGATTCGTCGAGTCCCCGACGGTGCCACGACCGCTGCACAGCGTCGCCGTCGCCCGGGACCGCCTGATCGTCGTTGTCCACCCCGACCACCCGTGGGCACGGCGCAGGCGGGCGCTGTCTGTCGCCGAGCTCGCGGGCACCCCCCTCGTGGTCCGCGAGCCGGGCTCCGGCACCCGCACCACCCTCGACGTCGCGTTGCACGAATACGACCGGGCAGCACCACTTCTCGAACTCGGCAGTGCGGCAGCCATCCGGACCAGCGTGCTCAGCGGCGTGGGCCCCGCGGTACTGAGCTCACTGGCCGTGTCCGATCAGTTGGCGGCCGGCGACGTGAAGGCGGTGGAGGTGGACGGTCTCGACCTCGAGCGCACTCTACGCGCCGTGTGGCGACCGCCCCGCCAACTCGAGGGACCCGCCGGCGACCTCGTCAGGCTGGTACGTCGCGCTGCGCGCCTGCACATGACGACGGGCAATCAAGTTGCGGCGGAACCCATCCCGGACAGTTCACGATCATCACGGTCGGGGTGATCCGGAGCATTGAAACCCTGAGCTGCACGATCGTCCGCGCGAACTACGCCGGACCTGTCGCGAGAGTTCTCCTCCCCCAACAGGTCTGGTTGCATCATTCCATTGTCGCCGAGTAGTTCCCGTCCGCCCTCGCGGTCATTCGCCATCCGCCGTCGACCCGGCTCAGCTGCACGTCCGAGAGATTGGCGGTGCGCAGTCGCGGCTCCTGCGCCCCCGGGCACCACGCCTCGACCAGACCAGTCCCCTTGCCCGCGAAACCGATCGCGGTCACCTCCGTCAGCTCGCCGGGAACCGCACGCGGGTACGGGCGGGACAGTGCGGTGGCGACGCCGTCGAGCAGACCCAGCGGGGTGCCGGACGGGCAGTCGACGCGATTGAGGTTCTCCTGGGGTTTGTCGGTGTTGCCGTCCCGCACGGCATGGGGGTCGCCACACGCCTGGGTCCACGACCACCACGCGCCGCCGATGCGGTACCGGTTCATCGCATCGGTGAATCGGTCCGTGTCGGCCGCCGCGGCGTCACCCCACCAGCCCCACTCGCCCGTCCACAGGGGTGCCTCGTAGCCGGCCGCCGCGTCGGCTGCGATCTTGAATCCCTCTTCGAGAGTGGGGAAGTCACTGCTCACGGTGATCGACTGGCTGTACAGATGCGGTGAGAAGACGACGAGCGGGTCCGACACGTAGTGCCGGGGCGGCACCGCGTCCAGGCCGAAACCGGACCAGATCGCACTCGGCTCGAAGATGGCCAGATGGGCGAACCCGCCCGCTTCGGCCCGTCGGATCGCCTCGATTGCGCGCTGGTAGAAACGGCCGAGCTGGTCTGCCGCTGCGACCGGGTCCCGCAGGCCGGGATTGGGCTCGTTCAACAGGTCGTAGCCGGCCACCGCGGGTTCGCTCTTGAATTCCGCCGCGAGCCGGGCCCAGGTTTCGACGAGGTGACTCTGCACGCCCTGTTCGTCGTCGTAGAAGGACTGGAACGCGCGGGCGACCGCCGGCGAGACCTCACGAACGCCGCCGACGTTGCACGTGGTCCACCCGTGGGTGAGGGTCGCCCATTCGGGTGCGCCGTCCCACCCGATCCCCGGCTTCGTCAGCGGCGGGCACTGCTCGCCCGCCGGGGTGCCCACCGACGGACCCCACGCGTCCTGGTGCATGTCGAGCACCGTGTACAGGCCGTGCGCCTTCGCGTCCGACACCGCTTCGCGGATCCGACCCACGTAGTCCTGGTCGAACGCGCCGCGGGTGGGTTCGAGCTTCGACCACGCGACGTTCAGCCGCACCACGTTGAATCCCAGCGCCGCCATCCGCGCGAAATCGTTGCGGTCGAGTGGCATCACGGTCGGCAGGCCGGTGCCGTTGTCCGCGTAGTGGTTGAGCTGGTTGACGTTCACCCCGCGCAACAGCACCGTCCGCCCGTCGACGTCCTTGATCGTGCGATCCACGACCGTCAGCCTCGGCAACGTCCAGTCGGCCGGGGCCGGGGCCGCCGCTGCAGGTGCTGCCTGCAGGGTCAGAGCCGCGAGGGCGATCAGCAGCAGTGCGCGCACAGAGAGAGCCTTCCTATACAACCGTCCAGTTCGCTCGGAGTTTTGGCGACGCGCAACCTCTCCGAAAGCGAAAGCGGCCGAAAGACCGTCGGTCACACCGACGCGACCCGCATCCTCACACCGACGCGACCCTCGTCCATGGCAACAGCTGCTCCAGCTGCGCCGCCACCGCCAGGATCTTCCCCTCGCTACCGGGCGGCGCCGCGATCTGCACGCCGAGCGGTGTTCCGGTCTGCGGATGAATCCCGGCGGGGACGCTCGCGGCGGGCCACCCCGCCAGGTTCCACAGCGAGGGGAACGGCGCGTACCGCACGTTCGCGACAACATTCGACAGCCACGACTTCTCGCTCCACCGCGACGACGCGACGGGCACCGCGGCCAACGTCGGGGTGATCACCACGTCGTGCTCGGCGAAGTACTCGTACAGCGTCCGGTGCAGCCGCTCCACCTGCTCGGCCTTGACGAACCTGGCGAGACGTCGCCCCACCGCGGCGTGCCCGCGGGTCCGCCGCTGCAGCAGTGCGGGATCGAGATCCGCGGCGTCGGCCGCGGTGCCCGCCGTCCACCGTGCGATCAGCGGCAGCGGGTTCGCCGGATAGGGCAGCTCTGCGGTCGCGACGTGATGGCCCGACCCGCCGAGCGCGGCCGCCGCACGCTCCGCCGCCGCACGCCAGTGCGGATCGACCCGGACGAAGGCGAGCGGCGAACGCGTCGACACCGCGATCCGCAGCGAGCCGGGTTCGGTGACCTCGGCGAGGTCGGGTCGATCCGCCATCACCGACAGCAGCAGCGCCACGTCCGCGACCGTCGTCGCGATCGGTCCGTTCTCCGACATCCCGAACCACGAGTCCACGCCGAGCTCGGCGGGCACCAGTCCGCGGCCGGGTTTGATGCCGACCACCCCGCACGCCGCGGACGGGATCCGGATCGACCCCATGCCGTCGGCGCCGTGCGCGGCCGGGACCATGCCGGCAGCGACCGCGACCGCGGACCCGCCGGACGATCCGCCGGCGGTGCGGGACGGGTTCCACGGGTTCCGGGTGATCACCTCGGGGGTGTCGGTGGTCCCCCACAGGCACAGTTCGGGCACGGCCGTCAGTCCGACGACGATGGCGCCCGCAGCCCGCAGCCGCGCGACCACCGGATGGTCGGCGCTCGACGGCAACGGTGAACCGGCGCGCGATCCGTTGCCGAGCCGGTGCCCGGCGACCGGCACGTTGTCCTTGACCGCGATGGGGACCCCGGCCAGCGGCAGGTTGGCGAGGTCGCCGCGCGCGGCCAGTTCCGTCGCCTCGGCCCTGGCCTGATCGGACCGCACCGCCACGAACGCACCCAACTGCAGGTCGCGCTCGGCGATGCGGGCCAGCGCGAGCTCGACCGCCTCGGTGGGAGCGAGCGCTCCCGCGCGTACCCGGGCGGCGATCGAGGAGGCGGTGAATTCCGGGTCCATCAGACGATTATGCGCCCGAACCGCCGCCGCGACCGGCGCATCGCCGCACGTGAGGCGGGGGTCAGCCGCCGTAGACGGACGGGTCGAGCGTGCCGATGTACGGCAGGTCGCGGTAGCGCTCGGCGTAGTCCAGTCCGTAGCCGACGACGAACTCGTTGGGGATGTCGAAACCGACCCACGCGACGTCGACCTCGAGCTTGGTGGCCTCCGGCTTGCGCAGCAGGGTGACCACCTCGAGCGAGGCGGGGTTGCGGGTCGACAGGTTGCGGATCAGCCAGGACAGCGTCAGACCGGAGTCGATGATGTCCTCGACGATCAGCACGTGCCGGCCGGCGATGTCCTTGTCGAGGTCCTTGAGGATCCGCACCACGCCGGAGGACGAGGTGGACGAACCGTAGGAGCTGACGGCCATGAACTCCATCTGGGTGGGGATCGGCAGCGCCCGCGCGAGGTCGGTCATGAAGAAGATCGCGCCCTTGAGGACGCCGACGAGCAGCAGGTCGCCCTCGGGTGCGCCGTTCGGGTAGCGCTCGGCGATCGCGGCGGCCAGCTCGGCCGTCTTGTCGCGAATCTGCTCCTCGGAAATCAAGACCGATGCGATGTCGCCTTCGTACACGGCGCTTGCCCCTTTGTTGTTGTTCATTGGCAGGTGTTCATCGGCAGTTGTTCGAGCCGGACTGCTCGCCGACGAACCCGACCGACAGCCTGCCACGTCGCCGCGAGACCACCAACCTCACGCCCTCCCGTCCCCCGCCGAGCGCGACCCCGCCCTGCCCGCGCCAGCTGCCGACCAGGTCGTCGGCCGCACGCAACTGCCGGTCGGTCAGGCCCCGCGCGCCGCGGCGCAGCAGCCACGCCCGCAGCGCCCGGCGCCGCACCGCGGGCGGGGCGTCGACGAGGGCCGCGACGTCCAGTTCGTCCCCCGTACTCGCGCAGGTCAACAGCTCGACGGCCAGCTCGTCGAGGACGTCACCGTCCTCGCGCAGTTGCGCCGCGGTCCTGGTCAGGGCCTCGGCCACACCGCCGCCGAGGATCTGTTCGAGCAGCGGCAAGGCCTCGGTGCGCAGGCGCACCCGGGTGAACTCGGGGCTGAGGTTGTGCGGGTCCCGGTAGGGCGGCAGACCCAGCTCGGTACACGCCCGCTCGGTCACCGTGCGCCGAACGCCCAGCAGTGGTCTCCCCCACGGCGCGTCGTACGCACGCATCCCGGCCAGCGAGCGCGGACCGGAGCCGCGGGCCAGCCCGAGCAGCACGGTCTCGGCCTGGTCGTCGAGGGTGTGCCCGAGCAGCACCGGACGGTCGGCCCGAGCCGCGTCCAGCGCTTCGTAGCGCGTCCGTCTCGCGGCTGCCTCGAGTCCCCCCTGCCCCTCGACGGTGACGGGTAGTACCTGCGCGCTCGCACAGCCGAGGGCCCGGGCACGCTCCGCGGCCCGCGCGGCGACGTCGCCCGAGCCGACCTGCAGCCGGTGGTCGACGACGAGTGCGTGCACCGGTCCCGCCTCGACGACCGCGGCCGCGGTCAGGGCCAGCGAATCCGCCCCGCCGGACAGCGCCACCGCCACGCCCGCGTCGGCGTCGTCGTGCGCACGCACCCACCGGCGGACCGCATGCCGGACCTCGAGCAGCGCAGGCCCCTCCGGCAGCGGCCCGACCGTCAGCCCAGAACTCGGGTGATCCACTTCTCGTGGTCCTCGATCTCGGAGGTCAGCGGAAGGGTGTCGGGCCCGGACCAGATCGCGTTGAACTCGGCCATCCCGACCCGGTGGACGACACCGTCGACGAACGCCTTGCCCCGGACGTACTGGGCCATCTTCGCGTCCATCCCGAGCAGTGCCCGGATCAGCCGCTGCAGCGGGTTGCTCTGCCGAGTCCGGCGCTGGTTGAACGCCTGACGAATCCGGGCGACCGACGGCACCACGTCCGGGCCGACCGCGTCCATGACGTGATCGGCGTGGCCCTCGAGGAGTGTGCCGAGCATCAGCAGCCGGTCCAGTGCCGCACGCTGCGGCTCCGACTGGGTGGCGCGCAGCAGCCCCAGCACACCGCTGTCCTCCGGAGCCTGCTCGCCGCCGTCGCGCCGACCGCGCAGCGCAGCAGCGAGCCTGCCGATCATCTCGGTGACGGACTCCTCGCCCGTCTGCCCGAGTGTGGCGACGTTCTCGCGCATGTAGTCGGCGATCCACGGCGCCGACGAGAACTGCACCCGGTGGGTGACCTCGTGCAGGCACACCCACAGCCGGAAGTCGCTGGACGGGACCTGGAGTGCGCGTTCCACATTCAGCACGTTCGGCGCGACGAGCAGCAAAGTTCCGTGCTCTCCGGTGAACGGGTCGTACTGACCGAGGATCGCCGAGGACAGGAAGGCGAGCATGGCGCCGGCCTGCAGACCTGCGGGACGCCCGCCGAGCAGCCCCTTCGCGGCGGCCTCGTCCTCCCCGGTGAGGTTCGCCATCGACCGGGCCGCGGCACGGATCCAGCCCGGCCTGTCCACGACCATCGCCTCCGGTACCGGCAGCCCGTCCGCGAGCCCGGTGACCTCCCGGACCGGCCCCTCGGCCCGGATCGAGGCGTCCGCCAGTTCGGCGACCACCGCCTCGGCGGAGTACCGCGAGGTGGTCGGACCGGGCCGGGCGAGCCGGGCCCCGGTCCACGCCGCCAGGTCCCAGTCGACCGCGCCCGCGAACGCGCTCGACTTGTCCCCGTCCGGCCGGTCTGTGCTCATTGGCATCCGCAGGAACGCAACGTCGAGGCGACCGCGTCCAGCGCCGGTCGGCTGACGTCCGGCGGCCGGTCGTTCGACATCAGCGCGAAGGTCAGCACTCGGTTGCCGACGTCGGTGACGTACCCGGCCAACGCGCTCGCGGCGGACAGGGTGCCGGTCTTGGCCCGTACCCAGCCCGCGGCGTTGCGGTCCCCGGTGGCGTACCGGTCCGAGAGCGTTCCGGTGGCCCCCGCGACAGGCAGGTAGTCGAGGATCGGGCGCAGTTGCGGCTTGCCGTCGCCCGTCGCGGCGGTCAGCGCCTGGTCGAGCAGGCGTGCGGGAATGCGTCCGTCCACCGACAGTCCGCTCGCGTCGTGCAGGGTCAGGCCGCGCAGGTCGAACCCGCCCGAGCCGAGTGTCTGGCCGATCGCCGCTACGGCGCCCGTGAACGACGGCTCGGTACCGACCTTGGCCGCGATCTCGCGGCCGACGGCCTCGGCGAGCACGTTGTCCGAGTGCCCCATCATCTGGCCGAGCCGGTCGCGAAGCGGTGCCGACTCGACGGAGGCCAGCGGAGCCGCCCCGGACGGTGCGGTGCCGAGCGTGACTCGGGCCGGGTCGACGCCGAACGCCGCGCCGAGCAGTCGACCCACGTCCAGCGACGGGGTGGCGCTGCGCGGCGACTCGTCCTCGAGCGGCTTGAGGCGACCCCCGTCGAACATCACCGGCTCGATCGGGGCGATGTTGCCGCCGGCGATGTCGGCTGGATCCCAACCCTGTGCCAGAGCGGGTCCGACGTAGGCGCCGTTGTCGACGACGACGCTGGTGACGGTCGCACCCGCACGCTTGACCTGGGCGACCAGGTCGTCGAGTCGGGCACCGCCGGGATAGAAGCCGGGCTGTCCGGCCGGCTGCGCGGTCAGCGTCGGGTCGCCGCCGCCGACCAGCACGATCTGCCCGGGCTGCTCGCCCTGGACCACCCGGGTGGCCACCCGATGCTCGGGGGGCAGTGCGAGCAGCGCGGCCGTCGCGGTGAGCACCTTGGTCGTCGAGGCCGGGACCATCGGTGTGTCGGGTCCCTGGCTCCAGAGCACGGTGCCGGTCGCTGCGTCGGACACCATTCCGGTCAGGGTGCCGAGAGCCGGGTTGGCCAGCACCGGGCCGAGGGCCGCGGCCAATGCGGCCGGGGAGGGCATCGGCGCGTCGGCCGGCACCGGCGCGACCTGCAGGGTCGCCCGCACCGGGGCGGGCGCAGGAGTGGTCGTGGTGGTCTCGGCGCCGGCGTCGAACCCCAGGTTGGGACGCGCGATCGCGACGACCCCGGCCGCCGTCGCCAACACCAACACCCCGACTGCGCCGAGCAGAATCCGGACGCGTTTGCGCCGCTGCGCGGCCAGGGACCCCATCTTGCGGTCCTTCGCCCCTACCTTTGCCAACACCCCTCCGATGGTCGGTACCGCGTCTGGCTGCGTCGAAGCCGACTGCTGTAGTTCTCCACAGTATCGTCGACCGGTTACCCTGACCCCGCACCATCCACCGAGACAAAGCGAGGAAGAGGCGTGGAGTTCGACGTCACCATCGAGATCCCCAAGGGCCAGCGCAACAAGTACGAGGTCGATCACGAGACCGGCCGCGTGAAGCTGGACCGCTACCTCTACACCTCGTTCGGCTACCCGGCCGACTACGGCTACATCGAGAACACCCTCGGCGAGGACGGCGACCCGCTGGACGCGATGGTCCTGCTGCCCGAGTCCGTGTACCCCGGCGTGATCGTCGAGGCCCGCCCGGTCGGCATGTTCAAGATGGTCGACGAGGCCGGCGGCGACGACAAGGTGCTGTGCGTGGTCGCGGGCGATCCGCGCTGGGACCACATCCAGGACATCTCCGACGTCTCGCAGTTCGAGCTGGACGCGATCAAGCACTTCTTCGTGCACTACAAGGATCTCGAGCCGAACAAGCACGTCACCGGCGCCGACTGGGTCGGCCTCGCGGAGGCCGAGAAGGTCATCGGGGAGGCCTTCGAGCGCCTGAAGGCCAACGGCGGCCACTGAGTCGCACCAGCTCCACGAAAGTGTGGGATTCCTCCCGGAATACGGGAGGAATCCCACACTTTTCGTTTGTGCCGGGTAGCTCAGCCCGGTAGCGCGCGCAGGCCGCCGGGGCTGCGACCCACCAGCCGATCCAGCGCCGCCGCGGTGGCGGGGTCCGCCGGTAGGTGCACGAGCAGGCGTTGATCGTCGTCGGCGGACAGGTCCAGCACCTCGAACGCCAGCCGGAGCGGACCCGCCTCGGGGTGGTCCAGACGGCGGGTGCCGTTGGCCTCCGGCAGGCCCGGAATTCGCTCCAGCCGGTCGGTGAACTCCGCGCCGACCGTCACGGTCAGTTCGTCCACCAGGACAGACGTCTCCGGATCCGCGCGATACGGACCCTGCTTCAGGGTGGCGACGGCCTTGTCTGCCACGTGGTCCCAGTCCGGGTACACGGTGCGGGCACGCGGATCGGTGAACACGTAGCGCGCGAAGCTCGCGGGGAGACCGCCGTCGAGCAACCCGGTCGGCTCCATCACGCTGCGATAGGCGTCGGTGCAGACCAGGACGTCGCCGAGGCGGTTGATCACCGCCGCCGGCGCAGGCTCGAGTCGATCGAGGACCGCGCGGATTGCCGGGCGCACCACCGTGTTCGGGGCGGTCGAGCCGCGGCACGTGAATCCGGGATCCGCCGACTTCACCAAGCGGTGCAGGTGCACGCGCTGGCTCGGAGTCATGTTCAGGCTTCGGCGAGCGCCGAGAGCACGGGCGGCGAGGGATGCCGGTCGCGGCCCTGTTCCAGCCGGGTCAGGTATTCGACACTCACCCCGGCGAGCGTCGCCAGTTCCGAGCGCCGAAGGCCGGGCGTGCGGCGGCGCGGTCCCGATGGCAGGCCGACCTCGGCGGGAGTGACCGCCTCACGCCGGGTGCGCAGGAACAGGCCCAACTCGTTGTCGCTCACGATCCGAAGCTACCGCGGTCACACCCCCGGATGGTGGCCCTGCCGCTACCACGCTCCCGCCGGTCTCCCTGCGAGGCCTCGAGGACAGCAGAGTCGACGACAGCGGCCACGCGGTCGCCCCGACACCCTCGAAGGAGACTCGACATGTCCAACCCTGTGCGACTCGCGGTGATCATCGGCAGCGTCCGGGAGGGCCGTTTCGGCCCGGTGGTGGCGCACTGGTTCGCCGAGCAGGCCCGCCGGCACGGCGGCTTCGAGGTCGACGTGATCGATCTCGCCGACGCGACACTGCCGCTGGAGTTGCCGGCGGTCTCGCCGATGATGGATCCGAACCCGCCGCGCCCGGCCGGTATGACCGCCCTGACGAGCGGCCTCGAGCGTGCCGACGCCGTCGTCGTCGTCACGCCGGACATCAACCGCAGCTACCCGGCCTCGCTCAAGACGGCGATCGACTGGCACTTCACCCAGTGGGACCGCAAGGCAATCGGATTCGTCGGCTACAGCGGCGCGAGCGGCGGCCTGCTCGCCATCGAGCACCTGCGCCAGGTGTTCAACGAACTGAACGCGCACACCGTCCGCGAGTACGTGTCCTTCCCACGCTACTTCGAACTGTTCGACGCGGACGGCGCCCTGCACGATCCCACCCGCCCGGAGTCCGCCTCGGAGGCCATGCTGGACCAGTTGCATTGGTGGGCGAGCGCTTTGACGGCGGCCCGCAGTTCCGCGGCGGTTGCGTGAGCGACCGGGGCTGGCACGGCCCGGAAGTCGATTGTCGGCGCTCACCACTACCATTCGCCGCGTGACCGGATACGACGACATCGACCCGTTCGAGGGCCTCGACACCACAGCGCTGCCGCCGCGCCAGCAGCTGATTCTCGCGACCATTCGGGACTGGGTGGTAGAGCACGGGTATGCGCCGAGCACCCGGCAGATCGGGGACGCGGTCGGCCTGGCGTCCACGTCGTCGGTCTCGAAGCATCTGAAGTCACTGGAGGACAAGGGCTTCCTGCGGCGCAGCACCGCGATCTCCCGACCGGTGGACGTGCGGCCGTTCCTCCGGGGATCCGGTTCGCAGGCGTCGGGCGGGAACTCGGTGAGCGTGCCCGTGGTCGGCGACATCGCGGCCGGCAGCCCGATCCTCGCCGAGGAGCACACCGACGAGGTGCTGTCGCTGCCCCGTGACCTGGTGGGGTCCGGCACGGTGTTCGGTCTGCGGGTGCGCGGAGAGTCGATGGTCGATGCCGCCATCTGCGACGGTGACATCGTGGTGGTGCGCCAGCAGCACGAGGCACATTCGGGTCAGATCGTCGCCGCGATGATCGACGGCGAGGCCACCGTCAAGGTGTACCGCCGGCGCGGCGGGCACGTCTACCTCGAGCCGCGCAACCCGGCCTACCCGGTCATCGACGGCGACGAAGCCGTCGTGCTGGGCAAGGTCGTCTCGGTGATGCGGCGCGTCTGAGTCCGACGACCGTCAGCCGGTGGGCGCCTGGTGCAGTGTGCGCGCCATGGTGGTCAGCCCGTCGTGAAGGCGGCCGATGACGACGGTGACGTCGAGGGACAGCGTCTGTGCGACCTCGTCGCAGGACATCCCGCGGTAGTACGCCAGCACGAGCGGCTGTCGCTGTTCGACCGGCAGGGCGACCAGAGCGCGAGCGACGTCGCGCTCACCGACCAGGGTCGATGCGGGCTCCTCGGGGTTCGCGGGCGGTCCTGCCCGCGACCTGTCGAGGTGGCCCGACCGGGACCACATGTTTCTCGATCACCCCCTTCAGCGCTGCTTCCGGTGGGTTTCCGGTGGTTGTGGTGCGTGTGCACCACCTATGTTTCCGGCGAACGCCGGACCGGGGTAGCCACCCTAGGGGTGGGTTTCGCCCACCCTAGGGGTGATAGTCGCCCACCACGCGCGGGACGCCCGGACCGCTCATCCGGGCGTCCCGACTCCACTACTCCTCGGTGTCGGTCCGGGCCGCCGCCGCGAGCCCGCCGCCGATCCGCAACGGGACCTCTTTCCAGAACGCGACGAGCACCAGCGCGATCAGTGCGATCACCGTGACCGTCAGGAACACCACCGACATGGAGTCCGCGAACCCGACCTTGAACGGCTGGGCCAGGGCGGGGCTCAATTGCTGGATGACGGAGCTGTCCTTGAGCACGCTGCCCGCCGCCGACATGTCGTGATTGGCAAAACCGGTGGACAGCGCGACGTCGGCCGGGTTCGAGCTGTGCACGCCCTCGGCGACCGCCTGCCGGAAGCCGGGATCCTGTGCGGCGGACTGCAACTGACTGGTGATGTTCGGGGTGAGCTGCGCGAACAGGATGGACAGGAACACCGCGACGCCGAGGGTGCCGCCGATCTGCCGGAAGAACGTCGCGGCGGCCGTGGACACGCCCATGTCCTGCGGCGGCAGCGCGTTCTGGATCGCCAGGGTCAGCGGCTGCATCAGGTTGCCCAGGCCGAAGCCGGTGATCAGCATGAACACCATCACCAGCGGCAGCGGCGAGTCCGCGTGCACGAAGTGCAGCAGGAACATTCCGAGGGTCAGCATGCTGGCGCCGATCAGCGGGAAGATCCGGTAGTGCCCGGTCTTCGCGATGAGCTGGCCGGAGGTGATGGACCCGGTCATCAGGCCGAGGACCATCGGCAGCATCTGCAGGCCGGCCAGGGTCGGGCTCGATCCGCGCACCACCTGCAGGTACTGCGGCAGCAGCGAGATGCCGCCGAACATGGCCGCACCGACCACGATCGAGATCACCACACCGAGCGCGAAGGTGGAGTTGCGGAACATCCGCAGCGGGATCAGCGCCGCGTCCCGCATGCTCTTCTCGATGAACACGAATCCGAGCACGCCGAGCGCTCCGATCACGTAGCAGCTCACCGATGCCGCACTCCCCCAACCCCATTCGCGACCCTGCTCGGCCACGATCAGCAGCGGGACGATGCCGATCGCGAGCACCAGTGCGCCCCACCAGTCGATCCGTACGCCGGGGTGACGCACCTTGGGCAGGTGCAGCACCCGGGAGACCACGGCCAGCGCGAAGACCCCGATCGGGACGTTCACGAGGAACACCCAGCGCCAGCCGTCGATGCCGAGGATCGAGTTCTGGCCGGCCAGCAGACCCCCGAGCACCGGGCCGAGCACGCTCGAGGTGCCGAACACCGCGAGGAAGTAGCCCTGATACTTGGCGCGTTCGCGCGGGCCGACGATGTCGCCGAGGATCGCCAGCGCCAGCGACATCAGGCCGCCGGCACCGAGGCCCTGGAACGCACGGAAGGCCGCGAGCATGTACATCGACTGGGCCAGCGTGCACAGCAGCGAGCCGAGCACGAAGATGATGATCGCAGCCATGAAGAACGGCTTGCGGCCGTACATGTCCGAGAGCTTGCCGTACAGCGGAGTGGCCAGTGTCGCGGTGATCAGGTATGCGGTGGTGACCCAGGCCTGCAACGAGTAACCGTTCAGGTCGTCGGCGATGGTGCGGATCGCGGTGGAGACGATGGTCTGGTCGAGCGCGGCGAGGAACATGCCGAGCATCAGTCCGGACAGGATTGCCAGGATCTCGCGGTGGCTGAACACCCCCGACTGTGAGGTGTTCTCGACGTCCGCGGTGGGATCAGTTGCGTTGCTCATCGGGCCGTCCTCGTTCCGGAGTCGACGGCGGCGAAGGTCGGTCGCGCGTGCTCGTAGTCGGAGACGAACCGATCCATCAGCCGGGCGAAATCCTCGAGGTCCTGTCGCGGCCAGCCCGCGAGCAGACTGCCCAGCTTCTCGTTGCGCAATGTGCGGATCCGACCGGCCGCGGCACGGCCCGTGTCGGTGACGGCCAGGACGCTCGCCCGGCCGTCGGTCGGGTCGGCCAGACGCTCGACGTGGCCGCGGTCGACCAGTTGCGCGACCTGCCGGCTGACCGTGGACGGATCGGAGTACATGGCGTCGGCCAGTGCGCCCGACCGCATCGGCCCGTCCTTGATCAGCCGGAACAGGCAGGCGTAGGCGGCCGGGTCGATGCCGTCGGTTGCCTTGGCGTGCGCGATCGTCCGGTCACGCACTCGTTGCAGGCGGACCAGGTAATTGCCGATCTCGTCCGCGAGAGGTTCAACGTCTTCGGGCGTCATCATCACTCCTTGCGTGCGTCATTCAACTACTTGATGCTCGCAAGTATGTGCGGGCGCCGACCGCTCGGGCAAGCGCGAAGGCACCGTTTACCACCCCTTTGGCGGCATCCACCACCGGAAGTGCGGCGGGTTCAGCGCCCCTTGAACTCCGGCGCGCGCTTCTGGAAGACCGCTGCCATGGCCTCGCCGATGTCCTCGGACGGCAGGAAGGCCGCGTTCCAGACCGCGACGTAGCGGAGGCTGTCGTCGACGGCCGGCTTGCGGCTGTGATCGAGCACCTCCTTGACGCCCTGCACCACCAGCGGCGGGTTCGCGGCGATCTCCGAGGCGGTCGCGTGCGCGGCGGCGAGGACCGCCTCGGCGTCGGCGAACACGTCGTTGACCAGGCCGATCTTCTCTGCGCGCGCGGCATCGATGTCCTTGCCGGTGAGCGCGAGCTCACGCAGGTGCCCGTCGCCGATGATCGCGGGGAGCCGGGCGAAGCTGCCCATGTCCGCGACGATCGCGACGCGGACCTCGCGGATGCTGAACTTCGCGTCGGCGCTCGCGTAGCGGACGTCCGCCGCGGAGATCAGGTCGACCGCACCTCCGATGCACCAGCCCTGCACGGCGGCGACGACCGGCTTGCGGCAGTCGGCGACCGCGGTGATGGCGGACTGCATCTTCTTGATGTCGCCGAGGAACGTGGTGCGGGGCGCGGCCTGCGCCTTGTCGGCGAGGGCGGGACCCATCACCGGGGCCATCGCGGCGAGGTCGAGCCCGAAGGAGAAGTTCTTGCCCGCCCCGGCGAGAACGACGGCCCGCACCTCGGGGTCGGCGTCGAGTTCGGCGAAGATCTGCGGCAGTTCGCTCCAGAAGTCGGGCCCCTGGGCGTTGCCCTTGCCTGGACCGATGAGCGTCACCTGCGCGACGTGGTCCTTGCGCTCGACGGTGAAGGCGTTCCAGCTGTGTTCGGTCATTACTCAAGAGTAACCAGCGGGCCCGGCCTCACGTTAAGGCTGTGGAAATTCGTCGCGCACCGGCCCCCGGGACCACCTCCGCATCGGACAATCACCAGTGTGACCCGCACCGGACCACCAGTGCGACGCGCACCGCGGCCGGAGGTGACCATGTTGATGCACCAGGGAATCGGCCTCGACCGGTTCAATGCCCTGCCCGACCGCAGCGCCGTGCACGCGTTGTTCGAGTGTTGCTGCTCGGTGACCTGGGCCGGTCACGTCGCGCTGGGCCGGCCGTTCACCTCCCGCGCAGACCTGTTCACCTGCGCGGACTCGGGCCTGTTCGAGCTGTCCGAGGCCGACGTCGACGCCACCCTGCAATGCCATCCGGGGGTGGCGCGGCGGGCGCACACCACCTCGTCCGCACTCGAGCAGTGCGCGGTGTGGTCCCCCGACGAGGCGGTCATGCTGGCGGTGGTCGCGGCGTGCGCCGAGTACGAGCAGCGGTTCGGCTACCCGTACCTGTGGTGCGCGTCGGGGCGTGACGCCGCCGAACTCCTGCGGGACGTCACGGTCCGGCTGGGCCACTCCCCCGAGGCCGAACGCAAGACGATGGTCGGCGAACTCGCACGGATCAACCGGATCCGGATCGAGCGGATGCTGGGCCCCGAGGACGGGTACCTGTAGTCAGTCGCGGATCAGCGCGTTCGCGAACAGGCCCGAGATGGCGGACTGCACGGCCCGCTGGTCGACCTGCTCCGGGTCCACCGCGTGCTCGAGCATCAGCCCGGAGATGAGCGCCATCAGCGTGATCGCGATGTTGCGCGCGTCCAACCGGTCTGCGACCCCCCATTCGTTGGCGCGCTCGACGACCAGTTCCTCGATCTGCCCGCGCAGCCTTCTGCGCTCACGCAGGTACGCCTGGGCGAGCGACGGGTCGCGCCCGGCCTGGACCCCGAACTCGAGCACGAGCAGCGCCCAGCCGGGGTCGCCGACCAGCCAGGAGCTGATGGTCGCGCCGCCGCGACCGGCGGCGTCGGTGGCGCTCAGGCCCGCGATCTCGGCGAGCACGCGGGCGGCCAGTTCGAGGGAGCGTTCGGCGAAGAGCTCGGCGAACAGGTCCTGCTTGGACTCGAAGTTCGAGTAGACGGCGCCCTTGGTGAACCCGGCACGCCGGGCGATCTCGGTCAGCCGGGCGGCGACGAAGCCGTGCTCGGCGAACTCGTCGGCGGCAGCCGCCATCAGCCGCTGCCGGACCTCTGTCCTGGTCGGGCGGGACTGCGGTGACGCAGCTCTCCCGAAACTGTCCGAATTCACGCTTGACCCGTTCCGATCACGATACCTACGGTATTCAATACCCAGGGTATCGGCAAGGTTGACGACGAGATCCGGCATCACCGCGACAGCGAGGTAGCACCCGATGACGACCACCACCAGCGCTCCGGCGAGCGGCGACGTCGCCGCCACCGGTACCGGCGACGAGCCGCACCGGTCCACCAGCCCGACCGACAAGTACAGCCCGCGCCAGATCATGGTCGCGGTGGTACTCGGCGTCCTGCTGCTGCAGCTCGGCTTCATCACCAGCTACGTCGCCGCGTTCCACCAGCCGACCCCTCGGGACATCCCGATCGGCGTGATTGCCGACGCCGGGCTGCCCGCGGGCGTCGACCAGCAGGTGACCGACAAGCTCAACGCGATCGACGGCCGGCCCCTGCAGGCCCGTGTGCTCGCGAACACCTACGAGGCGCGGAACCTGATCGCCGACCGCGAGATCATGGGTGCCTACCTGATCAGCCCCACCGGGACCGACACCCTGATCACCGCGAGCGGCGCCGGAACCTCCGCGGCCACCGCGCTCGAGGCCATCTTCACCAAGGCGGACGCGGCCCAGCACCGCACATTCGTCGTGCGCGACGAGGTGCCCGTCTCCGTGCACGACAACCGCGGACTGTCGGGGTTCTACCTCGCGATCGGCTGGGTTGTCGGCGGCTACCTGCTGGCAGCATCGATCGGGCTGATGATCGGCGCACCGCGCACCCTGCGGGAAGCGGGCGTGCACACCGCGATCATGGCCGGCTACGCGGCCGCGTCGGGATTCCTCGGCGCGTTGATCACCACGCACCTGCTGGGGACCTTCACCGGACACCTGCTGCCGCTGTCGCTGCTCGGCTTCGGCGTGGTGTTCGCGACCGGCATCTTCACCATGGGCCTGCGCGCAGCGGTCGGCATCCTCGCGGTCCCACTCGCGATCCTGATCTTCGTGGTGCTCGGAAACCCCAGCGCCGGTGGCGCATTCGGCTCGAACGTGCTGCCCACCTTCTGGGCGACCATCGGTCGGTGGATCACCCCCGGCGCGGGCACCGAGGGCGTGCGCAGCATCGTCTACTTCCACGGCACCGGCGTGCTCCAGCCCGTCGCGACCCTCACCCTCTACGCCGTCGTCGGTCTCGCACTGGTGCTGGGATTCACCGCCCGCGCCGCCCGCCCCACCCGCCCCGTCGCTCCCCAGGTTCCGGCCACCGCCACGGCCACGGCCACGGCCACTGCGTGAACGGACCGTTCAGGTCCTCGGTAGACCTGAACGGTCCGTTCACACCCAACCCGGGATCGACAGAGCGGTACTTTCACCAGCCGGGTCGACACGGTCGCGGCAGTTGGACGGCGCGGCGGCGCGTCCGGCCATAGAGTGGGGCATGGCGAGGATTCTGCTTCCGGACGCGGCGCACGTGGCGCAGACGCTGATCTCGCGTGGCCACCACGGCGTGGTCGTCACCCGCGACGAACCAACCCACACCGCGGCCCAGGCGGCCGCAGCCCTCGAGGTCGACGTCGCCGCGATCGTCAAGTCGCTGGTCTTCCTTCTCGACGACGAACCGGTGCTGCTGCTGGTCTCCGGCGCACACCAGGTCGACCTCGAGCGGACCGGCAAGCGACTGGAGGGAACGCTCACCAGGGCCCCCGCCGCGATGGTCCGGCAGGTGACGGGCCAGCCGCTCGGCGGCATCGCCCCACTCGGGCACCCCACCAACCTGCCTACCTACGTCGACGCCGCACTCGCCGACTACCCGGAACTGTGGGCCGCGGCCGGCCACCCGAACGCGATGTTCCGGACGACCTTCCGCGAACTGGTTCGGATCACCGCGGGCCTGGAGATCGACGTCGACTGAGCCTGGCCCTATAGTGATTCGAACCGATCCTGGAGGACGAAGTGACTGACGGAGCATGGAGCCGACGACACGTCGACCTGTGCCGTGTCACCGCAAGCCTGTGTTCACGCTGATCCGACTCGTCGGCACGCACCGATGGTGCGTGCATCTCGTGCAGTCCTAGATCCGGAGAACGCCGTGTCACAGCCAGTCGAGAACCAGCCTCTCGCGAACCTTCCGCATACCTCGATCCCCGAGGACCCGATCGGCATCACCGCCGACCAGTACCGTGCGGCCATGCGCCGCTACCCCGCCGGGGTCACCATCGTCACGCTCGACTCGGGAAGCGGTCCGGTGGGTTTCACCGCGACCTCCTTCGCATCGCTGTCGCTCGACCCGCCGCTGGTCTCGTTCAACATCGCGCACTCCTCGTCGTCCATCGGGGCGCTGCACGCGGCGGACTCGCTGGTCATCCACCTGCTCGGCGAACACCAGCAGCACCTCGCGCAGCGATTCTCGCGCAGCGCCGACCAACGCTTCAGCGACGAATCGTTGTGGAAGCGCCTCGACACCGGGGAACCGGTGCTGCACGGAACGCCGATCTGGTTGCGCACCACCGTGCACCAGTTGATCCCGGTCGGCGACCACACCCTGGTCATCGGCCTGGTCACCCGGGTGCACGACGAGGACGACGCGGAGGCCGCCGCCGCCCCGCTGCTGTACCACGACGGCCAGTACTACCGACCCACACCGCTGAACGAATGAGGTCCGCGCGAATGAACGGCGCGCCCATGATCACCTCACGACCCGTGTGCGTCCCCGGGGACGGACGGGAGTGTCGCGACTGTCGTTGACCACGACCGTCGTACGCCCTCCCCTACCCTCCGCCTGGAGCCGTCATGCCCATTTCGCCCACCGGACAGCAGAATTCGACGAACGAACTCGTCCTGACCCTGCAGTTCTCACATCCCGGCTCGGCCGATCGACAGCAGTTGATCGCGTTGGCCAACGCTCTGCGCACCGCCGCCCAGGAGATCGTGCCCGGGGTCAGCACCCGGGCGCGGGTGGACACCACGCCCGCCACCACCGACCGGCGCCACAGTTCGGACGCACCGCTGCTGATCGACCTGCCCGCTCGCCAGGTACTCCTGCACGGGACGCCGGTCTCGTTGAGCCACACCGAGTTCGAGATTCTCTCCCATCTCGCGCGACGACCGCGGGTGGTGGTGTCGCGTCGGCGCCTGCTCGAACTGAGCGGCACCCTCGGCGAACGGGAGCGGACCGGACGCAGTGTGGACGTGCACGTCTCACGCGTACGGACCAAGCTGGACCGCTTCGGGTGGCTGGTCACCACGGTGCGCGGCACCGGCTACCGCTTCGATCCGGACCCGCGGGTCCGGATCGTCGCCGAACTGGCGGCCTGACCACGGGGTGATGGGAACCATCAGCCGGTCAGACCGAAGACTGGTTCCCGTCACCCTGAGGCGTCGCCGGGCGAGCGGGCAGATCAGGACGCGAGAACCCTTCTGTCGGGCGACAATCCGAACCTACCGAGCACCTCGCCGAGGATCTCGGACGGCCGGCTGAGGCCACGCTCGTACAGTTCGGGGAGCACGTCGTCGACGACGCGGTCCAGCACCCGCGGGAGCACGAGCGGCAGCAGGGTGACGCCGTCGGCGACCCCGGCGGCCCTGATGTCGGCGATGAGCCCGGTCAGCCCCGAAGCGGTGCCGACGTAGAAGATCGAGTCCGGGACCCGTGGCCTGGCAAGCCTGGCGTCGAGTCGGGCGAGTTCCCTTCGCGCACTGTGATGATCGTCGGCGAGGAGCACTTCGACATCGACCAGCACGGTCACCGAGTCCGGGTCACGCCCCTCCTCCGCAATCCCGGCGCGGATGGCCTCGCGACGCTGCTGCGCCTCGCGCAGGTCGTGGGCTCGGACGCGGACCACGGTGACCGGCTCGGCGACCAGGTCCAACGGACCCGCGGTGAGGTCGACCCAGTAGTCACTGAGCCCCAACGGGATCCGGAAATCTGTGTGTGAGGCCGACGCGGGGTGGTGTCCCGCACCGGAGAGTTCGACGGCCACGTGCAGCGGCCGGGTACGAGCAAGCGATTCAACAGACATGGCAGTCCTCGTATGTGCGTGAGTGTGTGAGGGGTCGAGGCGGACCTCAGCCCAGACACATGCCCGGCGCGGTACGGCACAGATCCACGTGACGACGGCACCATTGGGCGTCGGTCGTCACGGTTTCCATGCCCAGATGTTACCGCGCGACGGCCGAATTCGTCTCGGACGACCGGACATCGGTGCGGGCGGCAACGAACTCCGCGACCGCCGCGACCAGCCGGTCCACGTCGGCGGCATGGCTACCGAGGCCGAGGCTGGCGCGGACCGCGCCCCCGGGACGTCCGAGCCGGGCCAGCAGCGGGTGTGCGCAGAATCGGCCGTCGCGCACGCCGATGCCGTGCCGGTCGGACAGGTACGACGCGACCGCCCGCGGCTCGACCCCGTCGACGGTGAAGGTGACGATGCCCACCGAGTCCGGCGCGTCCGACCAGATCCGCAGCACGCGAACACCGTCCACTGCACTCAGTCCGGTGGTCAGCCGCTCGCACAGTGCGCGCTCGTGCGCCTCCGCACCCGCGGAGTCGAGCCCTGAGAGTGTCTCGCAGGCCGCGGCCAGCGCCGCGACGCCCAGGACGTTCGGGGTGCCGGCCTCGTGGCGCTGCGGCGCGCTCGCCCACTCCACCGCTCCCTCGGCCGAGACGTCGCGGGTGGCGCCGCCGCCCGCGAGGTAGGGCTGCGCGGCGTCGAGCCAGTCGGCCGGGCCGACCAGCGCCCCGGCTCCGAACGGGGCGTACAGCTTGTGCCCGGAGAAGGCCAGGTAGTCCACACCGAGCGCGGCGATGTCGACGCGGCGGTGCGGCAGCAACTGGGCCGCGTCGACCAGGATCCGGGCTCCGCAGTTGTGCGCGATCTCGGCGAGCCGGGCGATCGGCAGCACCTCGCCGGTGACGTTGGATGCCCCCGTGACCGCGAGCAGCGCAGCGGGACGGGCGCAGAGCTCGGCGACGACACGTCGGACCGTCTCGTCGACCGAGTCGGCCGCCTCGACCACTCGGACGCCGTTTCGCTTCCAGGGCAACAGGTTTGCGTGATGCTCGATGTCGAGAACCACGGTCTCGCCCGGTACGCAGCCGGCCAGCAGGTTCAGCGAGTCGGTGGTGTTGCGGGTGAACACCACCACGTCGTCCGCGCGCGCCCCGACGAACTTCGACACCACGTCGCGGGCGCCCTCGTAGCTGGCCGTGCACACCTGCGAGGCGTAGCCGGCGCCGCGGTGCACGCTGGCGTAGTACGGCAGCAGGTCCTGCACGCGTTCCGTCACCTGGACCAGTGCGGGGGCGCTGGCTGCGTAGTCGAAGTTGGCGTACGTGCACGAACCGCCGTCGGCGAGCGGAACGGTGAGCTCGGCACCGGATACGCGAGCGAAAGGCGCAGCCGCAGAGCAGGTCTCGCAGACACACTTCTCGGCGTCACGCGATTCGGTGGCACAGGCATCGGCGGAGAGAACGGCAGTCATGGAACATCCCTTGTCCAGGGACCCGAGAGCGATCGGTGGTTGTGCTTCGAGTCCGCGCTTGCCGTGTCCGGTCGGACAGCGGCCAGGTCGTCACCCGGGGCACCCCACCGCGGTGGAGGGTTGCCGGCCAGCAAGCCGGGGCTATCTGCTGGCACTCATGACCTGAGCAGAGAATTGCAGGCGCTCCGCCGCTTTGTCAAGCGGCCCGCTCCCGGCGAGAAGCGCGAATCGGCCGGTATCGCGCACCCCGACCAGCGGGATGTCGAGCATTCGCGCGTGCTGGACGGCCGTGGCCTCGGTGGAAGTGCACAGCCCGTCGAGCACGTCCTCGGTGGCGAGCGCGCCGAGCAGGTCACCGTCAGGCACCGGCGTCGACTCCAGTCCGTGGTGCGCGAGCCACCGCGCCACCTCGACGAAGGCGTCGGGGTCCCCGATGCACAGGACTCGGCCCGGGGTTGCAGGTGTTGATTTCACTGATGTTCCTCTCTCACAGCGGAAGTCGAGCTCGGTCATCGGATGCGTTCGGGACGGACCGCGGGTGCGCCGAACGCGGAAGGGTCCTCGTCGCGGGCGAACATCGCGGCGATACGGAACCTGATCTCCTCGGTGCTCAGGGTCCCGCCGCGCCCCGTCGCTCGCAGGCCGGTCGGCACTGTGGTCGGTGACGTGTTCATTCGTTTCCTTCCTCGGTTCTCTCGCTGCGGCCGTCTCTGCCGTTGCGGGCCTGGTACCGGGTCGGTATCCGGCGTAGATCAACTATCGCCGGGGCCGCTGCCCGTGTCTGTCCCCCGACCGGGCCTCGGATCGGACGAATCGGATGTCCCCCGATCGGTGGACGAGACGCCGGAAACGCGGCCGGCGCCGGGCGCCGATATTCTTGTGACAGTTTCGACGTGCGGTGCATCGTGTCCGCTCGAACCCGAGGAGGCATGATGACTACCCGTCTGCGGCGCAGGACACTGGCGGTGACGTGCGCGGTTGTCGCGGCGCTCACGCTCGCCGGCTGCACGATCTCGACCGACGGCAAGGCTGGGGACGGGTCCGCCGCCGCCCCGACCACCCGTCAGAGTGCCGCCGCCGTGACCGTCACCCCCGCCGACGCGGGCACCCCGGTCAGCCCGCTGAGCCCGGTGCAGGTCAACGTCGCGCAGGGCACGCTCACTTCGGTGACCCTGACCAATCCCGAGGGCAAGGTCATCCCCGGGATCCTCACCCCCGACAAGACCTCGTGGAAGCCCGGTGAGCCGCTCGGCTACGGCAAGACGTACCAGCTGGCGGTCGCGGCGGTGGACAAGGACGGCGTCGCCACGACGAAGGACTCCACGTTCACGACCGTCGCCCCGAGCAACCAGACCGCCGTGAATCTGAACACCACCGGCGGCATCTCGATCAACGACGGCGCAACGTACGGCGTGGGCATGGTGGTGGTCGCACACTTCGACGAGCAGATCGGCGACAAGGCCGCGGCCGAGAAGGCGCTGACGGTCACCACCACTCCCCCGGTGCAGGGCTCCTGGTACTGGTTGGACGACCAGAACGCACACTGGCGCCCGCAGAACTACTACACGCCCGGCACCACCGTGACGGTCGACGCGAAGATCTACGGCGCACAGCTCGGCAAGGGCCTCTACGGCCAGCAGGACGAGAAGGTGTCGTTCCGGATCGGTGACTCTCACGTCTCGATCGCCGACGACAACACCAAGATGGTCACCGTCTTCGCGAACGGTCAGGTGGTCCGGGAGATGCCGACGTCGATGGGTCGCGGCGGCACCGAGACGATCGCTGGGCAGACGTTCTCGTTCTGGACGCAGCCCGGCACCTACACGGTGATGAGCAAGGCCAACCCGGTGATCATGGACTCCTCGACGTACGGCCTGCCGATCAACTCACGGCTCGGTTACAAGGAGTCGATCAACTGGGCGACCCGGATCAGCACCGACGGCATCTACCTGCACGAGCTCGAGAGCACGGTGTGGGCCCAGGGCAACACCGACACCTCGCACGGCTGCCTGAACCTCAACGCGGAAAACGCTCAGTGGTTCTTCAACTTCGCCCAGCCGGGTGACGTGGTCGAGGTCCGCAACACCGGTGGCGCCCCGCTCGAGGTCTGGCAGAACGGCGACTGGGGCGTGCCGTGGGCGCAGTGGGTGGCGGGCAGCGCGCTGCACTGACCTCGGCCGGCACACCACCCGCGACGGGCACCCCCACCGTGCTCGCCGCGGGTAACGTGACCTCCGTTCTCCCGCTACGACGGAAGGAACCGGCATGGCACGCGTCGTCGTCATCGGCGGACACGGCAAGGTCGCCCGACATCTCGCCCGGATTCTCTCCGCACGGGCAGACGAAGTCACCGCCGTGATCCGCAATCCCGAACACACCTCCGACGTCGAGATCGTCGGTGCGACCGCGGTCGTCGCGGACGTGGAGAACCTCGACACCCCCGCCCTCGCCGAGGTCCTGCGCGGACACGATGCCGTGGTGTGGTCGGCGGGCGCAGGCGGTGGCGACCCGGCCCGCACCTACGCCGTGGACCGGGACGCCGCCATCCGCTCGATGGATGCTTGCGCCCTGGCCGGCGTCGACCGCTACCTGATGGTGTCCTACCTGGGTGCGCGGACCGATCACGGCGTCCCGCCGGACAACTCGTTCTTCGCCTACGCGGAGGCGAAGGCCGCCGCGGACGCGTACCTCCGCGAGACCGCCCTGGCCTGGACCATCCTGGGCCCGAGCACCCTCACGCTGGAACCGGGCACCGGGCTGATCGAGACCGGCCCGGACCTCACCTCGCGCACCGTCTCCCGCGAGGACGTCGCGCTCGTCGCCGCGGAGACGCTGACCAGGCCGCACACCGCGGGCAAGTTCATCGCTTTCAACAACGGCGACATCCCGATCGGCGAGGCGCTCGACTCCGTCCGCTGACGGTCGGCAGAACGGCCTCGCCGACGGTCAGCCGAGCCGGGTTCCGACCGGGACGTTGACGAAGCTGGGCGCGGCGGGGTCGAGCACCAGGTGCTGCGGCTTGAGCCCGCTCTCGTTGAGCAGCGGACGCAGCAGCATGCCCTTCGGGAAATTGCCGGCGAACACGTCGACGCGGAGCCGGTGGCCGGGCTGAAGGATCGAATCGGTGGCCGTCAGCCCGACGTCGAGAGCGGTGGGCTGACCGGGGACGACCGGCTGCCGGGACGCCAGGCTCAAGACGTAGAAGGGATCGGTCAGGTCGCCGTTCGGGGACCGCTGGCTCTGCGAGTCGTCGATCGCCCGGAGGGACGAGGTGAGCTGGCCGCTCGTGAGCACCGTCGACGTGCCGTCGGGGGCAACGTCATTGAGGGTGGCGGACCAGTAGCCGTCAGTGGCGTCGAGGACGGTGTTGAGGTGCACGTTCACCGCGCCGGAGATCTCGGTCGGCTCGCTCACCGGCGCACTGGTGAAGGTCAGTGCGTTCCGTTCGGCGATGCGAGAGTCCTTGGCGCAGGCGTCGAGCACCGCGGTGACGCCGATGGTCTCCTGGGCCGAGTCACGGGAGCAGAGTGTCGCGAGTCCCGGCGCGACGGTGAGCGACGTGGTTCCGGTCGGCGCTGTCGCGGTAAGGCTGCCGTCGTGCACGCTGTCCGGGCTGGTGCCGCTCGGCTGCGCCCCCAGGTACATCCGCTGATGGGTCATCCCCGCGCGGGGGAACTGATCCGTGGTGGTCCACCCGTTGCCCTGCTGGTACGAGGTGATCGGCCCGTAGGTCTCGATGCCGTTGTCGATGCCCTTGAGCCAGTGGTCGAACCAGGCGCGCTGGAGCACGTCGAGCCGCGGCGGGTTGCCCGGCTCACCGAATCCGGTGCCGAAGTTCAGGTGGTAGGTGTCCCCCATGATCAGCTGCTTCTCGCCGGGCGGCAGCGGGATCGCGTTGTAGATCTTCGGTTCACTGTTGGTGAAGATGTCGTGCCAGCCGCCGTAGACCATGGTCGGCGTCTCGATGTTCTCCGGGTGCGACATCAGGTCCCGGCGCAGCGAGCTGTTCGGGTCGAGCAACCGCTGCAGGTCCGGCGGCACGTCGTTCACGGTGGGAATCGTGAGCGCGTTCATCAGCAGCGGGACGAACGTGAGCGGATCGGACTGCCGGTCCGCCAACCACTTCCAGTCGAACGTGCCGTTCAGCAGCGACTGCACGTCCGGCAGCCACTTCATCCCGTTGACGGCGGCCAGCCAGACGGGCATGAATCCGATGCCGATGCCGCCGCCCGGCGCGACGACGTCGCGCAGAATGTCGCCGCCCGGCTCCACCGGGACGATGGCCTTCAGCGCGGCCGGGCGTTTGCTCGCGGCCTGCACCTGGTTGATCGCAGAGTAGGACACGCCGTTCATCCCGACCTTGCCGTCCGACCACTGCTGCTTGGACGCCCAGTCGATGGTCTCCACGGTGTCCTGCTGCTCGCGCCCCTGAAACACCTGCCAGTCGCCCTCGGAGAAGCCGGTGCCGCGCACGTCGACGACCACCTGGGTGTAGCCGCTCTGGACCAGCTTGGGATCCATGCTGAACGTCCGCAGGCCGCCGCCGGAGGTCACCTTGATCAGGTCGGCGAGCCCGCTGACCGGCGTGCCCGACAGGTTCAGGTTCCGCGCGAACGCCATGATCGGGTCGCCGAGCTGCGGGACCGCCAGCGCCGCCTCCGCGATCGCGGACACCAGCTTGGTGTACGGGGTCATGTTGACCACGACCGGCGTCTTCGTGTCGACGGCTCGCCCGGAGGCATCCGCGGGGCGGTAGACGTTGGCCTTGAGTACGACGCCGTCACTCATGGTGATCGGCACGTCCCAGTCGATGTGCATACCGGGGTACTGCTGCGGGCCGTCCTCGGCCGCTGTCCACTTCGCGCCGAGGCTGCCACCGTCGGGCGTGGTGGCTGCTGTGGCCGCGGGTGCGAACGGGAACGTCAGTAGTACCCCGACGGCGGTCACGAGAGCGGCTTTCGCCACCTTCACGGTCAACGGTCTCCCCCTGTCGACAAACAGACAGCCCGGTCACCGCAGGTCGGGCAACCGCGCAATCCGGGCGCCAACCAGCGGGGACGGGCAATACCGAGAAAACACTAGGTGAATAGTCCCGGTTAACTTTCGACTGTAACGGAGGTCACACCATGCTCCGGCTGCGCCGGGTTACCAGCCGGTAGCCGAGGCGGTGGCGACCAGACGGCACACTGGATAGTGAGCACAGACACCGCGCCGCCGGACCCACGGCGGCGCGACCGCAGCGAGGAAGCATCCGTGAGCACGCATTTCTCCGGTGACGGAGTCGAACCCGAACTGGCGATCCTGTCCGACATGTTCCGCGACACGACCTGCACCGAAACGACCGCACCCGAGGAGCCGACAGTCGACTCGTTGCGGGACCTGCAGCAGCAGCTGACCCGGTTCCGGCTGAACTACAAGTTCGCGATCGACGCGACACTCACGAAGATCACCATCCTGCGCGAGGAGTTCGAGCTCACCCACGACTACGGCCCGATCGAGCACGTGAACAGTCGTCTCAAGTCGATGGAGTCGCTGCTGCAGAAGGCGGTCCGGATCGGGTGCCCGCCCGACATCGACTCGATCCGCGACCAGATCCGCGACATCGCGGGAATCCGGGTCACCTGCGCGTTCGTCTCCGATGCGTACTGGGTCGCGGAGATGCTCACCAGCCAACCCGATGTCACGCTCATAGAGGTCAAGGACTACATCGTCGCCCCGAAGCCGAACGGCTACCAGAGCCTGCACCTGATCGTGCAGGTGCCGGTGTACCTCTCGGACCGCACCGAGATGACCTACGTGGAGATCCAGATCCGAACCATCGCAATGGATTTCTGGGCCAGCCTCGAACACAAGATCTACTACAAGTTCAACAAGGCGGTTCCGCAAAGACTGCTCGAGGAACTCAAGCAGGCCGCCGACGCCGCCACCGAACTGGACCGGACCATGGCCAGACTCCGCGACGAGGTCGCCGCGATTGAGAGCGCCGCGGGGTCGTGAACCGGACGACGGCCCTTGCCCGAGCGCGCACATCGGAGTGGGATCGAAGTAGGAATCCGAAACCTCCGGGAGGCCCACGATGAACGGCGCAAAGCACTGGACCGTCACGATCGACATCGACGAGCGGGACCCCCAGACCCGCGCCGAGGCGAGGCTGGAGCGCTCGGCGCCGGTAGGCATGATCACCGGCGAGGGCCTGGCGCGCTGCAGTCCGTCCGACGGTTCGGTCCCCCAGATCGGCGACGAGCTGGCCGCGGCGCGGGCCCTGTCCGACCTGGCGCACAAGCTGCTCGAGGAGGCGTCGGAGGACATCCAGACCAGCACCCATCGGCCGGCGCACCTCTGGGCCTGAGCGAATCGACAGTTGCCCCGCGTCGACCGTCCTTACTCGGACAACCACCCGGGCTGAGATCGAACGGCCGAAGTGCACTGTCGGCCTTCGGCACTCAGGTCTTCGCGGCCGCGAATCGATCCGTCCTCTCATGACTCCGCTGTACGCATGTGCGGAGTATTGCCACCTCGGAATGTAGTAGTTATGCTACAAATCATCGAAGGATGATGACTGGGAGGGCTCATGAGTTCGAGTAACGGGGTTGTGCTCGACGTCGACAAGCTGCAGATGCGGTACGGCGCCACAGACGTTCTGCGTGACGTGACATTCCAGGCCCGACGCGGCGAGGTGCTGGTCATGCTCGGCCCGAACGGGGCGGGCAAGACCACCACCATCGAGATCCTGGAAGGCTTCCGCAGGCGTTCGGCCGGCCGCATCGCCGTCCTGGGTGCCGATCCCGAGCAGGGCGACGAGCACTGGCGATCCAGGATCGGCGTCGTCCTGCAGTCCTGGCGCGACCATGCCAAGTGGCGGGTGCGCGAACTGCTCGACCATCTGAGCACCTTCTACCGGCCCTACTTCATCGATCGAGTCCAAGAGCCTTGGAACACAGCAGAACTCATCGCACTTGTCGGGCTCACCGAACAGGCGGGCGACAGGATCGCCACGCTGTCCGGCGGCCAGCGCCGCCGGCTGGACGTCGCGATCGGTATCGTGGGCCGTCCGGAACTGCTGTTCATGGACGAACCGACCGCGGGCTTCGATCCCGCGGCCCGCAGGGACTTTCACGATCTGGTGCACCGCCTGTCCGACCTCGAGGACACGACGGTGCTGCTGACCACACACGATCTCGACGAGGCAGAGAAGATCGCCGACCGGATCCTGATCCTGGCAGGCGGACGCATCATTGCCGACGGCTCGGCCGACGAACTGTCACGCACGATCGCCGGCGAAGCCGAGGTGCGCTGGACCGTCGACGACCAGCGCTTCGTCCACACCACCACGGAGTCCACGAAGTTCGTCCACGAACTGTTCAAGCAGCACGGTGACCGCATCGGAGAACTCGAAGTGCGCCGCGCCTCACTGGAAGACACCTACATGACGCTGGTGCGTCGCCACGAATCCGGCGAGGTCGCGTCCACAGTCCACACTCTCGCGGAGGTCGCCCGATGAATCCCACCGCCACCGCTGTCCGCGCCGGCTTCGCGCGTGGATGGATCGAGTTTCGTCAACTGTTCACCACAGGCCCCGACCTCATCGGTCAGTTCCTCATGCCGGCGATCACACTGGCCACGCTGTACCTGCTGCGCGACCGCAGCTACCAGGGCACCGACCTCTCGATCGCCGAACTTGCACTGCCCGGACTACTCGGCAGCATCATCGTGTTCAACGGCCTGTTCGCGGTCACCAACGTGCTGGTGCTCGACCGAGAGGACGGCACGCTGCTGCGGGCCAAGACCGCACCCAACGGGATGATCGGCTATTTCATCGGCAAGATCGTGTCCGCCACGGGATCGGTTGTGGTGCAGGTGATTGTCGTGCTGGCGGCGGGCATGGTGATCATCGGAGGGTCTTCGCTCGACGGGGCAGGTGCATGGGCGACATTCGCCTGGGTCCTGCTGCTCGGTCTGCTCGCCGCGCTGCCGGTCGGGGCCGTTCTCGGCGCCGTCCTCGAGGGTCCGCGGGCGACCTTCCTTCTCACGATGCCGTTGATGGGGCTGGTCGCCGTCTCGGGCATCTTCTATCCGATCACCGCACTGCCCGGCTGGCTGCAGGGCATGGGTCAGGCGTTCCCGATCTACTGGGTCGGCCTCGGCATGCGCTCGGCGTTGCTGCCCGCCGACGCGGCCGCGATCGAGATCGACCAGTCGTGGCGGCACCTCGAAACAGCGGCAGTACTCGGCACGTGGGCCGTCGCGGGACTGCTGATCGCGCCGGTAGTGTTGCGACGCATGGCGCGTCACGAATCAGGATCGAGCATGGCCGAGCGGCGGGACAAGGCGATGCAGCGTGCCTTCTGAAGTCATCTACAACCGGATTGCGATGCTGCGTGCCGAGCGGGGCATCTCGCGGCGGGAGCTGGCCGAGGCGTTGGGCGTCCACTATCAGACTGTGGGGTACCTCGAACGCGGCGAGTACAGCCCCAGCCTGCACCTGGCGCTGCGAATCGCCGCACATTTCGAGGTAGCGGTGGAGGTCGTGTTCTCGACCGAACCCTTTCCCCGGCTGGGGTCGGGGTCCGAGACCGCGTAACTGACGTCGGGCCAGATCCATCGCCCGTCCCTGGCCATGCCTCGGCCTTCTCGGCGACCTGCTGCCGAGCAGGGCGGTACTCGATCATTTGATACTCGCCCTTCGGGAACCAGTAGGTATCGACTCGAATCGCTTCGTAGATCGGGAATCCGGCGTTTCGCAACGCTGCCTCGAACAGGAGGTCGCCGCCCGCGACGCCGATGAGTGCCGCGACCGTGCCGGGCGTGGACACGATTTCGGCCGTACCGATGACTTTCGGGTGCATTCGTCGTCTATATCTGTGGATACAGCAACAGACAGGAGTCGAGGCATGACGAGACCGTTTCGATGTGGCATGACCTCGGTACGGGCGAACGGGGTGGATCTCGGGATCGAGAGCGTCGGCCGCGAGGACGATCCCCTGGTCCTGCTGGTCGGCGCCACAACGATGTTGTCCTGGCCCGACGCACTGTGCGAGCGGCTCGCGTCGGGCGGGCGGCGTGTGGTCCGCTACGACCTGCGTGACTCCGGCGCATCGACGACCCTCGACCCGGAGAATCCGGCGTACGACCTCCGGGATCTCGCCGCCGACGCGGCCGCGCTGGTCGGGGCGCTGGGCGCCGGGACCGCCCTTCTCGGCGGGGTCGGCGTCGGTGGGATGGTCGCTCAGGTCGCCGCGCTGGACCACCCGGACGTGTTCTCCGCACTGACTCTCGTCGGCACCCGGCCGGTGGCGCCGGGCCCGGTCGACGAGGACCTGCCGGACCACGACCTCGCGGTCATGGGCGCGCTGTTCTCCCGCCCCCGGCCGGACTGGACCGACCGAGATGCCGTGGCGGCGTTCGCCGCCGAGGGTGCCGAGCCGATGGGCAACGATCCGGAGGAGTCGCGGGCGACAGCGGCCCGAGTCTGGGACCGGACGCCGTCGAGCGATCCCGCAGTGCACCAGGCGAACCAGCTCGGGATGGTGTTCTCCCGGATCGACTGCGCCCCGCGATGGCGGGAGCGGCTCGGTGAACTCGACGTGCCCACGCTCGTGGTGCACGGTCGTGCCGACCCGTTCTTCCCGGTCGGCAACGGCGAGGTCCTCGCCGCCGAGATCCCCGCGGCGCGACTGCTCGTCCTCGACGACATGGGTACCGCCCTGCGGCACGCCGCGGCCGACCAGGTCGCTGCCGCCATGCTCGCCCTCTGACCGCTCGGCTGGGCGCACTGGGGTTCGCCCCGGTCAGGGGCGTGCGACGAGATGCTGGGCGATCGAAGGAGCGAGACATCCCAGCCTCGTCCGGGCTCACGACCCGTCATCACCTAAACCGTTGTGGCGATGGGCAACTCAACCGAGCGATGGCTAAAACGCGGCGTCACATGGCGGAACTATCGCACCGTCATCAGCCTTGAACATCAAAAGCCTCGATAGATCCGGTCGGGAATCGAATCGGCGGTGTCCGCGAAGTCACTGAAGTCCATGTTGCCCAGGGACAGGTTGTTCTCGATCGACCACATAGAGGGGGGAACGACGCGAACCGTGCGGCCCGGCTCCCGATTGAGATCGACAGCGAGGATCGGGTGTTCGGGGTGACCAAATGTCAGCGAGTCAGCAAGAAAGACGAAGTATGGCGGCGGTGACGGGACGAGACCGACAAGCTCCTCCGGCATCAGATCGTGGAGTGTTGACTCGCTGATGCACTCCAAACTCGCACAGAACGCAGCATCCTCGGGGGCGGGACCGCCGAGTCCGGATGCCACATCACAGAGCCGCTGCCATGCGGCATCGTCGCTGAAGTCTGTCCTCAGAAGCAGCGCACCGCTACCCGACGATTCTGGAAGCTTACGAGTCACGAAATCACAGTATCGGGCCGATTGAGGCGAGGTCCTTGTGAACTCGCCGCGCAGTCAATCTGGCATCGCTGTTCGCTGAGGAGACACCCGCAGCTGACGATGACATCTCCCGTGTCCGATGCCTTATGGCGTATTGGAAGGCTTGACAGCACATAGCAGCGCCAAGGAGAAACTCTTACGACACAGACACCGACAGCACCGCCGCGTTCGACGTCTTCGACCCCGACACCACCCGCGCCCAGGCCTGCACCCGCTACCTCCTGTTCGCCGCCCGCGGCGAAAACCCCACCATCCTCGCCCAACGCGCCAAAGCCCTCGAACTGCTCCTCGTCGACGACGTCAACACCTCCGCCGCGACAGAAACCTCTCGCCACCCCGCACCCGTACGTCGGTGCGGGTGAGATGCGTTAGGGCTCCGGAGTTCAGCGCTGACGCGCAGACCGGACCTCCGACAGGCGCCGCCGCAGGAACCGCTCCACGGCATCGTTCGACGGCAACTCGAGCGCGGCGAGGTATGCGAGTTCGGCCTCCTCCTGCCGACCGGCCCGGCGCAACAGGTCGGCGCGGACCGGGCGCACCAGCCGGTCCAGCCGCGGGTCTCCGTCGATCTCGTCGAGAACGGCCAGGCCTCGCTCGTACCCGTCCCGAAAGCCGACAGCGACGGCTCGGTTCACCGCGACCACCGGCGACCCGGTCAGCTCGAACAGTCGCTCGTACGCACCGGCGATCACCGACCAGTCGGTGTCCTCCCAGGTCTCGGCCCGCGCGTGCGCCGCCGCGACGATCGCCTGCGGCAGGTAGCTGCCGGTGGAACGCCGGGCCGCGAGCAGGCACCGAGTGCCGTCCTCGATCCGCCGCCGGTCCCACCGCGAACGGTCCTGCTCCTCCAGCGGCCGGGCGGCGCCGTCCGCGTCGAGCCGCTCCGCTCGGCGACTGTCCTGCAACAGCATCAGCGCCTGCAGCGCCCAGGCGTCCGGCTCGTCGGGCATCAGTTCGGTGAGCAGGCGCCCGAGCCGGATCGCCTCCTCGCACAGGTCCGCGCGAATCGACGGCCCGGCCGAGGTCCGGGTCGCTTCGCCGGCTCTGCTCGGGGTCGCCGAGTACCCCTCGGTGAACACCAGGTAGATGCAGGCGAGAACCTGCGGAACCCGCTCCGGCAGTAGATGTTCGGGCGGCAGCCGGAACGGGATCGCGGCGTCGCGGATCTTCGACTTGGCGCGGGTGAGCCTGCGTGTCACGGTCGACTCGGTCTGCAGGAACGCCCGCGCGATCTCGGCGGCCGTCAGCCCGCACACCAGCCGCAGGGTCAGCGCGACCTGCGCCTCCCTGGACAGCGCCGGGTGGCAACAGGTGAACACGAGTCGGAGCTGGTCGTCTCGCACCGGCCACACCTCCTCCCCCTCACCGTTCGGCTGCGCAAGCCGAGACGAGTCGAATTCCTTGGCGTCACGCTGAGATTCGCGACGAATCCGGTCCAGGGCCCGGTTACGGGCAACCGTCGTGATCCAGGCACCGGGATTACGCGGAACCCCCGACCCCGGCCAGGTCCGCATGGCGTCGACGAACGCCTCCTGCACCGCGTCCTCCGCCAGCTGGAGGTCCCCGACGATCCGCGCGACCGTGGCGAGCGCCCGCCCCGACTCCTCCCGGAACGCGCGCTCGAACGCGGGGTCCGGAGGGGTCGACGGGTGGGCGCCGGTCACGTCAGTCCCGCGTCCGCATGAGCTGACGAACCTCGACGCAGCCCTTGGGCCCGACCGGGATCTTCGCCGCGAGCGCGACCGCCGTCGCGCGTACCGGGGCGTCGAGGAAGTAGATGCCGCTGGCCAGTTCCGCGGACTCGGCGAACGGGCCGTCGGTGAGCAGCACCTCCCCCTCGCGGACACGCACAGTAGTCGCGGAATCCGGCGGGTACAGCGCGCCGCCGCCGCGGACCGCATCACCGGCGGACTTGCCGAACTCGGCGTGCCGGACATCGCACCGGTCCCATTCCTCACTGCCCGGGATCACCGCGTCGCCGCTCGGCTCGAGGAGCATCGCCAGCCACCAGTCACGGTCGATCTCGCCGGCTGTCGAGAAGTCGACCATCGGCCTCAGTTCGACGGCTCCGTCGCCTGCCGCCGGAATCCGGCGCGCCAGCTCGATCGCCTCGTCGAGGTTCTCGGTCGAGAGAACACAGAATCCGACGGCCACCTCGGCCGTCTCGGTGTACGGGCCGTCGGTGACCAGCGGGGCCCCGCCGTCGTGGCGGATCGTCGCGGCCGTGCTCGCGGGCTGCAGCGCCGCGTTCGCGACCACCGCGTCGCCCGCGGACTCGAAGAAGCTGCCGTAGGCCGCGGCGAGGGCGTCGAACTCCGCGGTGCCGGGGAGCACCGGCGGCTCGTTCGCGTCGCGGTAGAACAGTCCGAGGTAGTTCATGGTCATATCCTTCCTGGTCGAAAGGGTTCTTCGGAACCCCTCTACCAGTACGACGAACCGGCCACGCCCGATCGGACACTGCGCGCAATCAATCACCGGCGACGCCGGGATCGACTTCACCTCGGGCTCGACTTCCCGGGAGCACCGTTGCCCACCGACTCGCGGGGCCGCTTGACACACCTGGGGTGAACAACGTTCACTACGTCGAGGTGAACGGCGTTCACCCCGTCAGCCGTTCACCCGTGTGAGCCGTTCACCCCGTGTGAGCTACGAAATGTGCAATGGAGGGTGTCGTGACCACACCGCAGAAGACCCCGACATCGGGCGCCGCGATCACGGCGTTGCTGAGCATGGCGGGAATCGTCGTCGCGCTCCAGACGACGCTGGTGGTTCCCCTGCTCCCAGATTTTCCCGACATCCTCGGCGTCACCGACGCGGACGCCACGTGGCTGGTCACCATCACGTTGCTGACGGGGGCGATCGCCACGCCCATCGTCTCTCGCCTGGCGGACATGTTCGGCAAGCGACGGATGCTGGTGTTGTCGCTGACCATGATGGTGGCGGGGTCGCTCATCGCCGCGATCGGAGGCAGCTTCCTCGCGGTGCTGGTCGGACGCACCCTGCAGGGCTTCTCCTCGTCGCTCATCCCGGTGGCGATGGCCGTGCTGCGCGACGTCCTCCCGAGGGAGAAAGTGGCCGGTGCCGCCGCACTGATCAGCGCAACGATGGGTATCGGTGGAGCGATGGGACTGCCTGCCGCGGGCGTGCTCTACGACCACTTCGGCTGGGCGTCGGTCTTCTGGGTCTCGGCGGCAACCGGAAGCCTGCTCCTCCTCGGCGTCCTCATCGTGATTCCGGCGTCCGCGTCGGGAACGCGTGCACGGTTCGACGTGGTCGGCGCGATCGGGTTGTCGGTCGCGTTGACCGCATTGCTGTTGGGGATCTCGAAGGGGCCGACGTGGGGATGGTCGAGCCCGCACACCCTCGGAAGCCTCGCGGCGGCCGCCCTTGTCCTCGCACTGTGGGTCCCCTACGAGCTGCGTGCCGCGGCCCCGCTGGTCAACCTGCGAGTCTCCGCACATCGGCCCGTGCTGCTCACCAACATTGCCGGACTGTTCGTGGGGTTCTCGGCATACGCGAACACGCTGTCCACCACCCAGCAGTTGCAGCTGCCGGAGATCACCGGCTTCGGGTTCGGACTCAGCGCGGCGACCGCCGGCCTTTGCATGGTGCCCGGGGGCCTGGCCATGCTCGTGTTCTCGCCGCTCTCGGCGAGGATGACCGCTCGGTTCGGTGCCCGCACCACACTCGCCGTCGGCTGCATCGTGATGACCGGGGCGTATGTCTTCCGCATCGCCTTCGACAGCACCGTCACGCTGATCGTCGTCGGCACCGTGCTCGTGAGCATCGGCAACGCCATGGCCTACGCCACGATGCCGGCCCTGATCATGAGCTCCGTCCCCATGACCGAGACCGCCGCCGCCAACGGCCTCAACAGCCTGATGCGGACCGTCGGGTCGTCCAGCATGAGCGCGGTCGTCGCGGCACTGCTGACCGGCGTCACCGTCGAAGCGGCGGGACACGTCTTCCCCGCACACGGGGCCTTCGTCGCCATGTTCGCCGTCGCGGGCGTCGCCACGCTGTTGGCTACGCTGGCCGCCGGGTTCCTGCCGAAGGCGTCCGTCCCCCGCGCTGTTCCGGTGGCGGTCGGCGAGCGTGCGGCGGGGGCCACCACCAAGAGCTGACGCCTACGCGACGAGGACTGCCGGATGAGCGAGAGAACCACCCGCGACGTCATCCTCGACGCTGCGCGGAAATTGTTCACCGAACGCGGATTCACCCTCACGACGATCCGGGACGTCGCCGAGGCCGCGGACGTCTCACCGGCACTGGTCATGAAGCTGACCGGAAGCAAGGCCGAGTTGTTCCAGGCGGCCGCTCCGGAGGCGCCGATCCTCGAGGAACTCGACCGGCCGACCGAGCCGACCGGGTACCGACTGGTTCGAACCCTCGTCGAAAGGCGGGACTCGGGAGAGTTCGAGTACTGGGCCGTCGCCCCGTTCATTCTTCAGGAGGCCGCCGACCGCGACGCGGCGCGAGCGGAGATGACAGCCGGGTTCGTCCCGCGGATCGCCGCCAGGATCGGCGACGACTCGGCGGGCCAGGCGCGAGCCCGCCTGGTCGTCACGCTCCTGCTCGGCCTCGCCAGCGGATTGCGCACCTTCGAGATGGTGACGCCGGACGTGATCGACAGCGCCGGCCTCATCGCGACCTACGGCGCGCTCGTGCAGAACGTCATCGACAACGGCGAGCTGTGACCGCGGCGTAGTCTGCTCCCATGTCGTGTCCGGACATTCCGTTCACCGTCTCGCAAACTTGACGTGAGAGAACAACGCGAACAGTCAGCCGACACGAGAGAAGGAACCCCCGGCGTTGCACCTGCAGTCACGATCGGACTCCCAGCAGATCCCGACCGAGTACCTCCGGTCGCCGAACGCCCCCGCGCCGCGCACCCTCGTCGACATTCTCGCCGCGACCGCGCAGACCTTCCCTGACGCTCCGGCCGTCGACGACGGCGACACCGCACTGTCCTACGCGGAACTGCTCGACCATGTGCACCGCGGCGCCGCCTGGCTCGGCGAGGCGGGTGTCGGGGGCGGCGACCGGGTCGGCATCCGGATGCCGTCCGGCTCGAATTCCCTCTACGTGGCCATCCTGTCCGTGCTCGCCGCGGGCGCTGCCTACGTTCCGGTCGACGCCGACGACCCCGACGAGCGCGCGGAACTGGTCTTCGGCGAGGCCGCGGTCGCCGCGATCGTCACCGGCGACGGCATCGCACCCGGGACCGCGAACCGACGCGACGCGGTGGCACCCCGCACGCCGACGGTCGACGACGACGCCTGGATCATCTTCACCTCCGGCTCGACCGGCACCCCCAAGGGCGTCGCCGTCAGCCACCGCAGCGCTGCGGCCTTCGTCGACGCCGAGGCCCGAATGTTCCTGCAGCAGGACCCGATCGGGCCGGGCGACCGGGTGCTCGCCGGACTGTCCGTTGCGTTCGACGCGTCCTGCGAGGAGATGTGGCTGGCGTGGCGGCACGGCGCGTGCCTGGTGCCCGCGCCCCGGTCCCTGGTGCGCAGTGGCATGGACCTCGGTCCGTGGCTGGTCTCGCGGGACGTGACGGTGGTGTCGACGGTGCCGACCCTCGCCTCGCTGTGGCCGGCCGAGGCCCTCGAGGCGGTGCGGCTGCTGATCTTCGGTGGCGAGGCCTGCCCGCCGGAACTCGCCGAACGACTGGCCGTGCCCGGCCGCGAGGTGTGGAACACCTACGGCCCCACCGAGGCGACGGTCGTCGCGTGCGGCGCGTTGATGGACGGCACCGGGCCGGTGAGCATCGGGCTGCCGCTGGACGGCTGGGACCTCGCGGTGGTCGACGGCGACGGCATCCCGGTACCGGTCGGCGAGGTCGGCGAACTGGTGATCGGCGGGGTCGGCCTGGCCCGCTATCTCGACCCGGCCAAGGACGCGGAGAAGTACGCGCCGATGCCCTCGCTCGGCTGGGACCGCGCCTACCGCAGCGGCGATCTGGTGCGGCTCGAGACGGGCGGGCTGCTGTTCCAGGGTCGCGCGGACGACCAGGTCAAACTGGGCGGCAGGCGGATCGAACTCGGCGAGGTGGACAACGCCCTGCAGAACCTGCCCGGGGTCTCCGGCGCCGCGGCCGCGGTCCGCAAGACCGCGGCCGGGAACTCGATCCTGGTCGGCTATCTGGCCAGCACCGACCCCGACTTCGACCTCGGCGCGGCCCGGGATCAGCTGGCCGAGCAGCTGCCCGCCGCACTGGTACCCCGGCTGGCGCTGCTCGACGAGCTGCCGACCCGCACCTCGGGAAAGGTGGACCGGGCCGCGCTGCCCTGGCCGCTGCCGGGCACCGGCTCCGAGGACGCGGCGGCCGCCGCCGGCCTCGACGGCACCGCGGCGTGGGTGGCCGGGCTGTGGTCGTCGATCCTCGGCGCGCAGATCACCGGACCCGGCGACGACTTCTTCGCCGCGGGCGGCGGCTCGCTGGCCGCCGCCCAGCTGGTGACGGCGCTGCGTGAACGCTTCCCCGAGGTGACGGTCGCGCAGCTCTACGACCACCCGCGGCTCGGCTCGCTCGCCGACTTCCTCGACGAGCTCACCCCGATCGAGACGGCGCAGCCCCGCGACGTCGCTCCCACCCCGCGGTCCACGCAGTGGGCGCAGGTGCTCGCGACGATCCCGCTGACCACCCTGACCGGGCTGCAGTGGGTCACCTGGCTGGCGCTGGTGAACAACGTGCTCGGCTGGTTGGTGGACGTGCCGTGGGCACCGACACTGTCCTGGTGGTGGGTGCTGGTCGCGCTGATCCTGTTCATCAGCCCGCTCGGCCGGATGTCGATAGCGGTCGGCGGCTCCCGGCTGCTGCTGCGCGGCCTCGAACCGGGGACGTACCCGCGCGGCGGTCCCGAGCACGTCCGGCTGTGGATCGCACACCGGCTCACCGAGGCCAGCGGCGCAGCGAACCTGTCCGGCGCCCCCTGGATGATCTACTACGCCCGCGCGCTCGGCGCGAAGGTCGGGCGCGGTGTCGACCTGCACACCCTGCCGCCGGTGACCGGCATGCTCGAGCTCGGCGACGGCTGCTCGGTGGAACCGGAGGTCGATCTGTCGGGGCACTGGATCGACGGCGACGTGGTGCACATCGGCGAGATCAAGATCGGTGACGGCGCGGCGGTCGGAGCCCGATCGACCCTTCTGCCCGGCGCCCGGGTCGGTCGGAACGCCGAGGTCGCCGCCGGTTCCGCGGTGATCGGCCGGGTCAAGGCCGGACAGAGCTGGGCCGGCTCCCCCGCCGTCAAGGTCGGCAAGGCCGTGCACCCGTGGCCCGCGGAGCGACCGCGGCGCGCGACCCAGTGGGTGCCCGTCTACGGCGCGACGTCGGTCGCGATCGCCGGACTGCCGATCCTGGCACTGGCCGCGGGCATCGCGCTGATCGGCTGGGGCGTGCACGGCACACCCGACCTCGGATCGGCGATGCTGCGGGCGCTGGCCTGGCTGCCGGGCGCCACCCTGCTGACACTGTTCGTGTTCGCCGCGCTGACGGTGGTCGCGGTCCGGGCGCTCGGTGTCGGGCTGTCCGAGGGCTACCACCCGGTGCGCAGCCGGGTCGGCTGGCAGGTGTGGGCCACCGAGAGACTGCTCGACTCCGCCCGAACCTTCCTGTTCCCGCTGTACGCGAGCCTGCTCACCCCCGGCTGGCTGCGCCTGCTCGGCGCGAAGGTCGGCAAGAACGTCGAGGCCTCCACCGTGCTGCTGCTGCCGAAGTTCACCACCGTCGCGGACGGCGCCTTCCTCGCCGACGACACGATGATCGCCTCCTACGAACTCGGCGGCGGCTGGCTGCACATCCAGGAGGCGAAGGTCGGCAAGCGCGCGTTCCTCGGCAACTCCGGCATGGCCGGTCCGGGTCGCCGGGTGCCGAAGAACGGTCTGGTCGCGGTGCTCTCGGCCGCACCGAGCAAGGCGAAGTCCGGGTCCTCGTGGTTGGGCAGCCCGCCGGTGCGGCTGCGGCGGTCCGCCAGCGACACCGACGCCGCCCGCACCTTCGAGCCGCCGCTGCGCCTCAAGATCGCGCGGGCGGTGGTCGAGACCTGCCGGCTGATCCCGGTGATGGTCACCTTCGGCATCGGCCTCGGAGTGCTGTTCGCCCTGCAGGCGATGGCGGGCGCGGCCGGGTTCTGGCTGGCGGCGCTGCTCAGCGGCGCCGTGCTGCTGGTCGCGGGTGCGGTGGCCGGGACGGTGTCGGTGGCCGCAAAGTGGTTGGTGGTCGGGCGAATCGACAAGGTCCAGCACCCCCTGTGGAGTTCGTTCGTGTGGCGCAACGAGGTGTCGGACGCCTTCGTCGAGACCGTCGCGGCGCCCTGGTTCGCGCGGGCCGCGACCGGCACCGCGGTTCTGAACGTCTACCTGCGCGGAATGGGCGCACGGATCGGCCGCGGCGTGTGGTGCGAGTCGTACTGGCTGCCGGAGGCCGACCTGGTGACTCTCGGCGACGGCGCGACCGTCGAACGCGGCTGCGTTGTGCAGACGCACCTGTTCCATGATCGGATCATGGCCATGGACACCGTCACCCTCGGCAAGGGAGCAACCCTGGGACCGCACTGCGTCGCACTGCCCGCCTCCGGAATCGGCGACGGCGCCACCGTCGGACCGGCCTCGCTGGTGATGCGCGGGGACGTGGTGCCGCCGAACACCCGCTGGCAGGGCAACCCGATCGGGCCCTGGAACTGACGGGGGCGACGCACATGGTGAAGCCGGGAAAATTCTACGAGGAGCCGATCGACCCGTACCTGCCGTCGGCGGGCAACCGCGGCTACCGGGTGTCACGGTACGAACTGGACCTGACCTACAAGGTGTCCAGTAACCGGCTCGCGGGCAAGGCATCGATCACGGCTGCCACCACCGAGATTCGGCCGCGATTCGCCTTCGACCTGTCGCAGTCGCTCGCGGTCTCGAAGGTGACGGTCAACGGATCGCGTTCCGTCAAGTACACCCACCAGCACGGCAAGTTGACCGTCACGCCCGCGCACAAGATCCCGGCGGGTGGCGCGTTGTCGGTGACGGTGCAGTACGCGGGCACCCCGAAGCCGGTCCGCGGACCGTGGGGCGAGGTCGGGTGGGAGGAGCTGACCGAGGGCGCGATCGTCGCGAGCCAGCCGAACGGCGCCGCGTCCTGGTTCCCGTGCGACGACCATCCCAGTTCCAAGGCCAGCTACGAGATCTCGATCACGACGGATTCGCCGTACTACGCACTCGCGAACGGTGTGCTGGTCCGCAAGCAGACCCGCGCCAGCCAGACCACCTGGGTGTACGAGCAGAGCGAACCGATGGCCAGCTACCTCGCGACCATCCAGATCGGCCCCTACGAGCGTCGCCGGGTCACCCCCGCCCGACACCTGGTCACCGCGGAGGCTCCACTGGAGGTTCCGATGCACGCCGTTCTGCCGCAACGACTTCGGACGGCTTTCGAGCACGACTTCGGCAGGCAGCCGGAGATGATGGACACCTTCGTCCGACTGTTCGGCCCCTACCCGTTCGCCGACTACACCGTCGTGGTCACCGACGACGAGCTGGAAATTCCCATCGAGGCACAGGGCATGTCGGTGTTCGGCGCCAACCACTGCGACGGCAGGCGCGGGTCGGAGCGGCTCGTCGCCCACGAGCTGGCGCACCAGTGGTTCGGCAACAGTCTGACGCTCGGTGCCTGGCGCGACATCTGGCTGCACGAGGGCTTCGCCTGCTACGCCGAGTGGTTGTGGTCGGAGAACTCGGGCGGGCCGTCCGCGAAGGAGATTGCGGCGCAGGCGCACCGGACCCAGGCGGGACTTCCGTTCGACCTGCTGCTCGGCGACCCCGGTCCGCGGTTGATGTTCGACGACCGGGTTTACAAGCGCGGCGCGCTCACCCTGCACGCATTGCGCGAGATCCTCGGCGACGCGGCGTTCTTCGACCTCCTGCGGCAGTGGACGGCGAAGTACCGGCACGCGACGGTGACCACCGAGGAGTTCACCGACCTGGCAGCGCATTTCACCGATCGGCCGCTGCGGCCGCTGTGGGATGCGTGGCTCTGGTCGAAGCCGTTGCCCGCGTAGGCACATGCGCTCAGCCCCGCCGGACCGCAGCGAACGCGAAGCCCGCGGCCACCAGAACCACCGTACCCTCGGCAACCGCCGTCAGGCCCGCCGCTGCCGCGGACGGATGCGCGACCCAGGCCGTGATCCGGGTGAGGAACAGCGTTCCGAAGGTGGCCACTCCCAACACGTTTCCGAGTTGGACGGTGGTGGTGAGGAGCGTGGGGTTGCCGCCGGGGCCGCGGCGGCGCACCCCCGGATTACGCCGGGAGGAGGTCGCGCAACTGTCCGGCATCGGGATCACCTGGTACACCTGGCTGGAACAGGGCCGGGCGATCAATGTCAGCGTGCAGGTCCTCGACGCGGTCGCGCGGACGCTGTCACTCGATGCGGCGGAGAAGGCGCACTTGTACGGGCTGGCAGGAGTCCCCACCGTGCCGGTCTCGCACGAGGACGGCGAGCTTCCGCCCGAGATGCAGACCATTCTCGACCATCTGGACCCGCTGGGGGCCTGCGTGCTCTCCAACCGCTTCGACGTGCTCGCCTGGAACGAGGGGTACGCGGCACTCTTCCCCGGATGTGTTGACGCCGAACGCAACACACTGTGGGAGATGTTCACCACCCCGGACTGCTGCAATGCGTTCGTCAGCCGGACGGACGAACGAGCCCGCATGGTCGCCTACCTGCGGAGCGGATACGGCCGCAACCTCGGCGACCCGCGCTGGAGCGAATTCGTCGACCGACTCTGCGCGGCCAGCCCGGATTTCGCACGGATGTGGGCACGCAACGATGTCGCGTCCCCCGCCACCCGGACCCACGTCATCCGCAACGCCGCCATCGGCGAGGTGAGCATGGTGATGACCAACTTCACCCTGCCCGCCCCGGCCGGGGCCTGGGTGAAGGTCTTCACCCCCACCGACGGAGCCACCGCGGACACGCTCGCCAGACTCCGAGCGATGACGCTCGAGGAGCGGCGCGCACCGTTCCTCGAGCACCGTCAGCGCTACCACGCCGGCCTCGGCGCTACCGCGCGGTCTGGAGATGTGAGCGGCTCTTGACCACGACCAGTACCAGGCTCGCCGCGGCGACCACCACACCGACTACGAAGAGCATCGGATAGCTGAACACCCCGGGCCAGGCCTGCACGCACAGCGCCATCGCCGCCGGGATCGCGAACCCGATGTAGGTCAGCGAGTAGAACACCGCGGTCAGCCCGGCCAGGTCGTCGGGTGTGGCGATCCGCTGGATCTCCTGCAGTCCGGACACCATCGCCATGCCGTACCCGGAGCCGAGCACCGCGGCCGCGACGAGCGCCAGTGGCACCGTCAGCCGGTCGGCGGCCACCGCGGCGATCGCCATGCCCGCCACCAGGATTGCCAACGCGACGATCACGGCCCGGGCACTGTACGGGGTGTCGATGCGCCGTCCCAGCGCCTGGATCGCGAAGCCGCACGCCAGCGCCACCACGCACAGCAGCGACGAGAACGCGACCGGTCGACCGCCGCTGTGGTCGGCCATCAGTGAGGGCATCACTGCGTACGCGCAGCTGGCCGCGCCGAACACCCACGGCGCCACCGGCGCGATCACGAACCAGAAGCGGCGGTGCGCGACCGCGGGGATCTTCAGGTCCTCGTACAGCGGCCGCCGCTGGTCGACCGGCACTGCCGCGCGGGTCTCCGGCGCCGCGAACAGCGCGACCCCGGCGACGACGGTGATCGCGATGTGCAGCAGGTACGCCAGCACGGTCGGCCACGGCGCCCACTGAGCCAGCACGCCGGCCAGGCCCGCGCCGAGGGCGAATCCCGCGGTCAGGCTCATCGCCGCGCGACGTGCGCCGGACCCGGTCTGCGCCTTCGTGTCGAACGGGCGCACGCACAGTTCCTTGAGCCAGCTGCCGCCGACCACCATGCCGATGCCGAGCCCGATGCCGCTGAGGATCCGGCCCAGGACCAGCAGCACCGAACTGTCGGCGCCGACCGCGAGGATCAGCGATCCCACCGCCGCGATCAGCGGCGCGGGCAGCAGCACCGGCCTGCGGCCGAGCCGGTCGGACAGCGGACCCGCGAGCAACAACGCCGGCACGATGCCGATCACGTAGGCGAAAAGGAAGATGTCCACGGTCACCGGCGAGAACCCGTGGTCGAGGCGGTACATGACCAGCAGCGGGGTGAACTCGTTGCCACCCCAGGCGACGGCGAACATCACGGCCGCAACGAGTGCCCACGGCGCAATCGTGCGTGGGACGAAAGTGGTTGCAGCTGAGTGCTGGTCGGCCACGACGGTCATCGCGCACCTCCGCTCGGCAGACCCAGCCCGTGCACCTGGTGCATGTGCACCACGACTGCGGCGTCGTAACCGTCGGCGTCACCGGTCTCGATCAGGTCCGCGAGCCGGGTGTGGTCGTCGATGATCGACTGGAGCTGGAGCGGATCGCGGGCCAGCGAGCGCGCGGTCATCCGGCGCTGGCGCTCACGCAGGCTCGCGTAGAAGGCGTCGAGCAGTGGGTTGCCGCCCGCGCGCACGATCGCGCGGTGGAAATCGGCGTCGAGTCCGGTGAAGGTGGTGACGTCGCCGGCCGCGGCGACGGACCGCTGGTCGTCGAGGCAGGCGCGCAGTTCGCGGACGAGTTCGGCGCGCGCCACGGGGTCGGCTACGACGGTGCGCACGGCGGCGGCCTCGATGAGCCGGCGCGCGGAGACGACGTGCTCGGCCTCGCCGTCGGCGACGGGCACGATCAACGCCCCTCGCTTGGGGTAGAGCCGCATCCAGCCCTCGGCCTCGAGGCGCAGGAACGCCTCGCGCACGGGGGTGCGACTGGTCCCCATCTCGCTGGCGATCTCGCCCTCGCTGATGAGCTCGCCGCCCGGCAGGGCGGACGACAGGATCCGCTCCTTGACCTCGCGGTAGACCTGTTCCGCCGCCGAATACAACTTAGACACAAGATGTATTTATACGCCTTGCGAACTAACTCGGGACGGTCGGGGTCGCTACGGCACCCAGTACTTCGCGGCGAGCCGTTCGATCACCGGATCGCCGTCGAGCGCCTCGTCCAGCGCCGCCAGGTCGTCGTCCAGTGCCACCAGCCGGGGATCGTCGTCCTCGGCCCCCTCCGTCGGTGCGCCACCGTCCTCGGCGATCTGGCGCAGCAGTTTCTCGCGGACGCGGTCTCTCAGCGATTCGGCCATGCCTGAGCATGGCGCGCCCACGGGCCGCTGTCGAGCGGACGCGCGAAATGTGTTCAGTCCTCGTGGTCGTCGTCGCGCCGTCCGAACACCCGGCGTGCCACGGGCACAAGCACGACGAGCGCACCCACCAGGACGATGAGGGAGAAGATCTGCATGGCCATCGGACTGCCTCCGGTGTCGGTCGAGTCGGCGCGGTTCTGACGGGGCGATTCAGGTCGGGGCGAGCGCGGATCCCCACGGGGTGTTCCGCGCGATCGTGAAGAGGGCGAGCGCGACCAGCACGGCCACCGTCGCCGCCCGCGACAGCACGATCATCCGGTCGTCGACGCCGCGCCACCGGCGCAGCACCCAGGCCACCCACGCGACCGCCAGCACCACCACCAACGGCGCGACGAACAAGTTGCTCGACAGCGACGCGAACACGTCACCGTGGGTGAGATCGTTCAGCGCGCGCAGCCCGCCGCAGCCCGGGCACCACAGGCCGGTGACGGCATGAAACGGGCAGAATCCGTACGCGCCGAGCCGGTGCGGGTCCCGCAGGTTCAGCACCGCGGCGGCGGCGATCCCGGTCGCGGCGACCCCGGCCGGTCCCCACAGACGCCGGTCCCGGATCTCGCTGCGCTGCAAGGTCATCGACTCACCTCGCCCTGATCACCACGGAGGTCACCAGCATGTCGTGCCAGCACCGATGGCGCGAATCCCACAGCGGCCACAGGAAGTTCAGGAAGCAGGTGTCGCCGAGGATCCACAGCAGTAGCCAGCGCACGAACGCCATTCCCGGTCCGAGTGGGCGGCCGTCGCTCTCCCGGACCACCGAGATGCCGAGCCACTTCTTGGCCACGGACTGACCGGTGGTGCCCTGCCGGAACACTACGTTCCAGATGAGAATGACCAGCGTCAACAGGAACCCGGCGACCATCAGCGCAATCCCCGCGCCGTTCACGCCGGTCAGCTCGGAGCTCGACTCGGAATAGTAGTCACCCGAGTACGTCGTGGTGGTCGACGACGAGTCCTTGAACGCGACGAGGGCTCCGATACCCGCCACGATCAGTCCCGGCAGCGGCACGACGAAGCGGTCGAGCAGGTAGGCACCGACCCGCGACCACCACGACGCGTACGGCCAGATCGGCATCGGCGGCGCCGCGTAGCCCTGTCCGGCCATCGTCATCACGTCCTCTCCCGCAGCGGGACTCGGTGATCAAACGATAGTCCGAATCACGCGCCGGCGGCCGGTCGACTCGTACGGTGGAGGGGACGTGCATCGAACCCTGACCTCCCCCGATCCCCTTGATTCCCACCCCTCCGAACACCTGGAGCAGACCATGAGCGAACCGATCTTCGACAAGGCCGACCAGTTGAAGCAGGTGCAGCAAGGACTCCTCGAGGGCGAGACGGTCATAGCCGTCTACGACTGCATCGGGGCGGGCACCGGATTTCTCGGCCTGACCGATCGTCGGGTCGTCATTCAGGACCGCAGCTTCGTCGGCAAACGCGTTGCGATCACGTCGATTCCGTACGGGAACATCCGGTCCGTGTCCTTCCTGAGCAACAAGTCGTGGGCAGGGCAGTTCTTCTCGTCGAGCAGCGTCGCACTCACCGCGGGCCCGGACACGTTCGAGGCGGACTTCCGCGGGATGGACAAGGCCCACCATGTGCACTCGGTGATCCTCGATCGGATCAGCTGCTGATCGGTGGGCAGGAGCCTGTCCACAGCTGTGGACAAACCTATGCACAACGCCCCGAGGACTGTGGACAACCTGGGGATGGTCCCGAGAATTACACCGTTGAAACTCTTCCTACCTGCACAGACCGCATCTCCGGGGTTGTGGATAGCACCAGCGGCGGCGTGTTGTGGAAAAGAGACCTCCGGCGCGTTGCCGTGACCTGGGTGAGACGCGCCGGAGTTGTCCACAGCGCTGCCGTTCGGCGGTCACCGCTCGGGGCAGTCACTGCCGTCCCCGCTGTCACTGCCGTCACTGCCGTCACTGCCGTCACTGCTGCGGGACGCAGTGCTGCCACCACTGCTCGCTCTGCGCCCGGTAGGGGCAACCCGGGTCGCCGCCGTTGCCGCCGTCGCCGCGGTCATCCTGGTTGTAGTCGCCCTCGTGGGCGTAGTTCGCGGTGCCGGCGTGCTGGTCCCAGCCGTGGTAGCTGTCGTCGGGATAGTTGTGGTCGTACCCGCCGTTGTCGCTGTAACTCGGGTCGGCGAGCGCAGGTGCGGCAACCGCAACCAGTGGCGCAGCGGCGAGAATTCCCACGCAGGCGATCTGGGCACACAGTCTGAGCGGGCGACGGGGTCTGGACTGAACCGTCATCGCTGATCCCTTCTCGGCAGGGCGGCATTTCGTACACCGCTCCTTTTCATCATCCGAGCCGTACCTGGGATCAGTTGGAGAGTTACCTTCCAATTCGCCGACAGTTGCCGATCACGATGACGCCGCCGAGATGCTATTGAGTCTTCAGGTCGACCACCTTCACCTCGGTCGGCTGCTGGGTCTCCGTGTCGTAGAAGCCGAAAGCCCTCGGCGTCGCGTCGACCGGGACGGCAAAGACCCACTTCATTGGCGACTCCGAGCCCTGCTGCAGGGTGACGCCACACACGGGGTTGCCCTGCACCTTGTCGAGGGAGGCAATGATGTCGAATTGGTGGCGCTGCTCGTCGACGAGCCGGTTACCGATCGACTTCCCACAGGACAGGTCGAACGGGGCGGCAGAGTCGTTTCTGACCACTGCGTCGACCGCCACGTATTTCTCGCCCGCGGGCGCGGCCTGGTCGGCGAACTCGCCCGCCGACGACGCCATCGAGATGGCGGGCACCGAGGTCGCGGACCGGACGGTCACGGTCACCCCGCCGTTGCTGACCGGCGCCCCGACCTTGTACAACGTCAGGTCCGGCTCGCCCTGCCCCGATCCGGATGCGGGCGCGGACGTCAGGTCCATTCCAGACTTCGAATCTCCGTCGCTGCCGCAACCGGCAACCAGGAGAACCCCGACGCCGAGCGCCGCGACGATCATCTTCCTCATGCCGGTCAGACTTACCAGAGACCGCCCGCCCGTTCGCCCGGTTCCGGCAACTCGCCGACCAAGGACTTGCCGGCAGTCAGGCATCGCCGGCGCCTGTCACGACCCCGCTGCGTCCTCCTTCAACGTGTGCGCGACGAGCGCGTTCGCGTGGCCGTGCCCCATGCCGTGCTCGGTCTTGAGCCAGTTGACCAACTCCATGTGCTTGGTCAGTTCGGAGGACCGGATCAGCCCCTGCCACTCACTGATCGGACGGCCGTACTTCTGCTCGATCGACGGGAAGTAGGACGCGGGTCCTTTCACGGGTTCGCTCATGCCCGAAACGTACCGCGTGGTTCCGACAGTTTCCGGTCACCAACCGCCGCAGGTCGCGGCGCCGACCGGCGAAAATCCCTTTGCCCGGGCCGCGACCAGCCGTAGCGTCGATTCCGTTCTGTCAGCAATCCGAACCGAGGAGCCGATTCCGTCATGATCCCCGTCACCGAACACGACATCCGGTCGTCGTTCGTGAACTGCTCCAAAGGCGACGCCAAGCGCCTGCCCGTGCCGCGGGACCTGGACGACCGCCCCTGGGAGGATCTGGACTTCCTCGGCTGGGGCGCACCGTCGTTGCCGGGACGGTGCTACCTCGTCGTCCCGCACGACGATCGTCTCGTCGGTGTCGCGATGCGTTACCCGACAGCCGGGTCCGGGCGCGCGCAGATGTGCTCGATCTGCAAGACCACGCACACCGGCGGCGGCGTTTCCCTGATGACCGCGGCCAGGGCGGGCGATTCCGGACGCCGCGGCAACACGACCGGTACCTACATGTGCACCGACCTCGCGTGCTCGCTGTACGCACGGAATCTGAAGAGGCCCGCACTCGGCAACAAGTATCGCGAACACCTCAGCATCGAGGAGAAGGTCGAACGGGTCCGCGAGAACATCGGTGCCTTCATCGCACGGCTCTACGCCTGACAGCTCCGGCTCCACTCCGACTGAGACGGCCCGGCCACCGGCCGGACCGCCCCATCGGGAGAGGATCCACGGTAGGCAATTCCTGCCGCGAACCCGAACTCAGGCGGTCCCACCAGCACGAGGAGGGCAAGGCTGGTGGCACCTGTACCGCTCGGGTTGGGGACGAGCGGTACTGTTAGTCACAGTAACGGAAACTACTCGGTCCGGCGACTACACGGACGTCCAACTAAAGCGGGGCGCTGCCGTTGCCTTTCACCAGGCCCGCATCGCGCTCCGATGCAATCCACCACCCGAAGACACAGAAAACCCCAGGTGCATCGTGCTCTCACCTGGGGTTCCGCTGAGCTGCCTGAGAGAATCGAACTCTCGACCTTTTCATTACGAGTGAAATGCTCTACCGACTGAGCTAAGGCAGCGCGCCCGACCTTGCGATCGAGCAAGCAGGAGTCTAACGGCTCGGGGCGCGGATGCGAAAACGGCCCCCGCCTAACTGAGCGCAGCCCCCAGTTTCGCGACCATTGCGGCCACCGCGAAACGCGGTTTGACGTTGGTCGACAGCGCCTCGCGGCACTCGAGTACCGCCTCCACACACTGCAGCAATGCCGCCGGACCGCCCGCGGCGGCCATCTTCACCACCTGGTCGGCCTTGTCCGGATGATTCGGCTGCGCGTCGGACCCGAGCGAGACCGCCAGCGCGTCCCGGTACAGGCCCGCCAGGTCCATCAGCGCGCGGTCCAGGCTGTCGCGACCAGTCCTGGTCGCCCGCGACTTCTGCCTGCGCTCGAGGTCCTTGAGCGCGCCCGCCGAGCCGCGCAGCGCCCCGGCCGCACCCTTGCCGGTACCGCCCGCGCCGAGGGCCGTGCGCAGCTCCTCGGTTTCCCGCTCGTCCCGCGCAGCGCTCATCTCCTTGGCCTCGGCCTCGGCGGCGCGCACCAGCTCGTCCGCGGCCGCGTAGGCGGTGCCGGCCCGCGTCGCCGCCGACGCGATGCCCAGCGCCTGGCTGCGACGGGTCCGGGCCTCCTCGTCGGTGGCCAGCCGGCGTGCGCGGCCCACATGCCCACCGCTGATCGACGCCGCCCAGGTCGCAGTCTCCGCGTCGAGTCCGTCGCGGTCGCGCAGCACCCCGGCGATCGCCGTCACGGACGGGGTCACGAGCGCCACGTGCCTGCAGCGCGAGCGCAGCGTCACCGAGATGTCCTGTGGGTCCACCGACGGCGCGCACAGCAGGAACACCGTCCGCGCCGGCGGCTCCTCGACGACCTTCAGCAGTGCGTTCGCGGCGCCCTCGGTCAGCCGGTCCGCGTCCTCGACCACCACGACCTGCCAGCGGCCCGTGCTCGGCCTGCGCGACGCGGTCTGCACGATGCCGCGCATCTCGGCCACGCTGATGCTCAGGCCCTCCGGGATCACCCGTCGCACGTCGCCGTGGGTGCCGGCCATCGTCGTCGTGCAGGCGTGGCAGGTTCCGCATCCGGGCGGACCGTCGCTGGTGCATTGCAACGCAGCCGCGAAGCACAGCGCGGCGACCGAGCGCCCCGATCCGGGTGGTCCGGTGAACAGCCACGAGTGGGTCATCGACGATCCCGCCGCCTCGCTACCGCCCCGCGCCGCCGTCGCGGCCGCCGTCAGTTCGGTCTCGACATGCTGCTGGCCGACCAGCCGATCGAAGACACCCGCCATGCGCCACAGCCTAACGACCGGTGCCGACGTTCCCGCCGCCGTGGCCGTCCGAAACGTTCAAGACGACGCCCCCGGGCTCGTCGTACGGTCGACGCCATGACCCCATGCATCTCCCTGATCGGTCTCGTCACGGCCGACATGGCCCGCTCCTTCGACATCTACCGACGACTCGGCCTCGACCTGCCCGCCGAGTCGGTCACCGAGCCGCACTTCGAGGTGACCCTGCCCGGCGGACTGCGCCTGGCCTGGGACACCGTCGACACCATCCGCAGCTTCCACCCCGACTTCACGCCCAGCGCGGGCGGTCCGGCGCTGGCGTTCGACTGCGGCTCCCCCGCCGACGTGGACGCGAAGTACACCGAGCTGACCGGAGTCGGCTGCGTGGGTGAACTCGCGCCGTTCGACGCGTTCTGGGGACAGCGCTACGCAACGCTGAAGGACCCGGACGGCAATACCGTCGACCTCTTCGCGGCACTGCCCGGCTGACCGACCAGGGCACTCAGGGACACGCCGGCCAGCGCGCGCACCTCACGGGCGAGGTGCGCCTGGTCGGCGTACCCCGTCTCCGCGGCGACCCGCGCGAAAGGGGTGCCGGTTCGCGCCGCGGACAACGCCCGGTCGAACCGCAACACCCGGGAGAGGGTCTTCGGACCGTACCCGAACGCGGACAACGACTTTCGATGCAGTCGACGGTCGCTCCACCCCAGCATCGTCGCGGCCGCCGACACCGACGCTCCGGCGGCCAGGTACGCCGCGATCTCGGTCTCGACCGGTCGGCCGACGCCCTCCAGCCGACGACGCGCCTCGTCCGCGATCGCCCGCAGCGGGTCCACCTCGGCGGCGTCGGACAGCCTGCGCACCACCGCAGCCGGCCACAGTTCGTCGAGCGAGAGCCGGGTGTCACGCAGCGCGTCGGCTGACACCCCGAACACCCGCGGACCCAGCCCCGGCGCGAATCGCAACCCGATCGCGCGGGGCCCCGCGGCACTCGTGCGGTGGGCGACCGTGTCCGGACCCGCGACCACGAATCCGCGCTCGTGCCAGATCAGGTCCATGCAGCCGTCGGGCAGCACGAACGCCTCGGCGTCGGGGGCGGGTGAGACGACCGACCACGCGACCGCCCCGGGTACGCCGCACTCCAGCTCGCGGTACACGATCGCGTTCCCCCGACGGAGTTCAGTCCTGCTCCGGCGCAGCCTTCTTCGCGGGGGCCTTCTTGGCGGTCGTCTTCTTCGCAACGGCCTTCTTCGCGACCGTCTTCTTCGCGGCGGCCTTCTTGGCCGGAGCCTTCTTCGCCGCCTTCTTCGCGGTCTTCTTCGGCGCGGGACCGCGGGCCCGACGGTCCGCCAGCAGCTCCGAAGCACGCTCGTCGGTGATGGTCTCGACCTCGTCACCCTTGCGCAGACTGGCGTTGGTCTCGCCGTCGGTGACGTAGGGACCGAAGCGACCGTCCTTGATCACCATCGGCTTGTCGGTGGCCGAGTCGTTGCCGAGTTCACGCAGCGGCGGCGTCGCGGCGCCCTGGCGCCCCCGCCGCTTGGGCTCGGAGTAGATCTTCAGCGCCTCCTCGAGGGTGACGGTGAACATCTGCTCTTCGTTCGCCAGCGAACGAGAGTCCGTGCCCTTCTTCAGGTACGGGCCGTAGCGGCCGTTCTGCGCGGTGATCTCTTCCTTCGACTCCGGGTCGACGCCGACCACCCGCGGCAGCGACAGCAGCCGCAGGGCGTCCTCGAGCGTCACCGTCGCCACGTCCATCGACTTGAGCAGCGAACCGGTGCGCGGCTTCGGCCCGGCCGCCTTCTTCGCGGCCTTCTTCGCCACCTTCTTGGCCGGCGCCTTCGTCTTCACCGTGCCGTCGGCCGTCTCCTCGACCGGCACCGGCACGATGTCCGGCTCCGGCTCGGACGGCGGCTCGGGCAGGATCTCGGTCACGTACGGACCGAAACGGCCTTCCTTGGCGACGATCTCGTGTCCGGTCAGCGGGTCCACACCGAGTTTGCGCCCGTCCTGCGGCGTCGCGAACAGCTTCTCGGCGTACTCCGGGGTGAGCTCGTCGGGCGGCAGGTCGTCGGGCAGGTTGGCCCGCTGCGAGATCGGATCCCCTTCGGGGTCATCGGGATTGACGACCATCCGCTCGAGGTACGGTCCGAACCGGCCGACCCGTACGTGCACCTCGCGGCCCTCGGCGTCGTCGAAGAGCCGGATCGAGTTCACCTCGCGCGCGTCGATGTCCTCGAGGTTGGTGCCGACCATCTTCTTCAGGCCGCCCGAGCGGGCCACCGAGCCTTCGGCACCGTGTTCGCCACCGAAGTAGAAGCTGGACAACCAGTTTGCGCGCTGCTCACGACCGCCGGCGATCTCGTCGAGGTCGTCCTCCATGCCCGCGGTGAAGTCGAAGTCCACCAGCCGGCCGAAGTGCGACTCGAGCAGTCCGATCACGGCGAACGCCACCCACGACGGAACCAGCGCGCTGCCGCGCTTGTAGACGTAGCCGCGGTCGAGAATCGTCTTGATGATCGAGGCGTACGTGGACGGCCGGCCGATACCGAGTTCCTCGAGCGTCTTGATCAGACTGGCCTCGGTGAAGCGGGCGGGCGGGTTGGTGGTGTGCCCGTCCGGATCCAGCTTGGTGGCCGTGACGCCCTGCCCCGCAACGAGAACCGGCAGTCGCGACTCGGCGTCGTCGGAGTCGCCGCCGGCCTCCTCGTCCACGGACTCGACGTACGCCTTGAGGAAGCCGGGGAACGTGATCGTCCGGCCGGACGCCGAGAAGGTCGCTTCCTGACCACTTCTGGCGGTGCCGGTGATGCGCAGCGTCAATGTGGTGCCGCGCGCGTCCTGCATCTGCGACGCGACCGTCCGCTGCCAGATCAGCTCGTAGAGCTTGAACTCGTCGGTGCCGAGCTGGCTGTGCAGCTGCCCCGGCGTCGCGAACACGTCGCCCGCGGGACGGATCGCCTCGTGCGCCTCCTGCGCGTTCTTCACCTTGCGGGTGTACTGGCGCGGCGACGGGCTCACGTACTCGGCGCCGTACAGCTCGGTGGCCTGGGCGCGCGCCGCCGAGATCGCCGACTGCGAGAGCGTCGTCGAGTCGGTACGCATGTAGGTGATGTGGCCGTTCTCGTACAGCCGCTGCGCGGTGCGCATGGTGCGCTCCGAGGAGAACCGCAGCTTGCGGGCCGCCTCCTGCTGCAGCGTCGAGGTCATGAACGGCGGGTACGGCTTGCGGGTATACGGCTTGTCCTCGGCGGAGGACACCGTCAGGTCGACACCGTGCAGCGCCTCGGCGAGCTGCCGGGCGTGGCCCTCGTCGAGGACCGTGACGCCGGTGGACTTGAGCGCGCCGTCCGCCCCGAAGTCGCGGCCGGAGGCGACGCGGGAGCCGTCGACACTGACCAGTCGGGCCCCGAAACTGCGCGGGCTGGCGTCGGCGCCCGCGTCGAGGGTGGCGGAGATGTCCCAGTACTCGGCGGTGCGGAACGCCATGCGCTCGCGCTCACGCCGGACGATGACGCGGGTGGCCACCGACTGCACGCGGCCCGCCGACAGCTTCGGCATGACCTTCTTCCACAGCACCGGGCTGACCTCGTAGCCGTACAACCGGTCGAGGATGCGGCGGGTCTCCTGCGCGTCGACCAGGTCCTGGTCGAGGTCGCGGGTGTCCTCGGCGGCCGCGAGGATCGCGGGCTTGGTGATCTCGTGGAAGACCATCCGGCGGACCGGGATCTTCGGCTTCAGAGTCTCGAGCAGGTGCCAGGCGATGGCCTCGCCCTCGCGGTCGGGGTCGGTGGCGAGGAAGAGTTCGTCGGCGTCCTTGAGCAGGCTCTTGAGCTCGGTGACCTTCGACTTCTTGTCGGGGCTGACCACGTAGAGGGGCTCGAAGTCGTGGTCGACGTTGACGCCGAGCCGCGCCCAGGGCTCACCCTTGTACTTGGCGGGCACGTCCGCGGCACCGCGCGGCAGGTCCCGAATGTGCCCGACCGACGCCTCGACGACATAGTTCTTGCCCAGGTAGGGCGCGATTTTGCGGGCCTTGGTCGGCGACTCGACGATCACGAGACGGCGCGTCTGGCCGGCTGGGGTAGACGAATCTCCCGCCGTGTCCTTCTCCCGGGCTGCCACGTTGTTTGCCTGCACCTTCCTCGACTCGAAACGGTGATCACATCGGTTACAGCGTGACACACCGTGGACCAATCCTTGCAGATCAGTCCCGTGTCGACTGTTCTACACCCGCGGCCACGCCGCGCGCGCCTCCTGGTGGTCAGGCGGCTCGCCGATGTTCTCGACCAACCGCAGTAGTCGACGATGGCCGACGATCCGCAGTCCCGGATTGGCGCCGCGGGTGCCGAACATCGTCGGCGCGATGCCCGCGCGCATCAGGGACTGGGCGAGCACCGCATGGGTCTCGGGGGCATGCGGGTCGAGGCCGAGCACGAATCGGTCGCCGTCGCCCTCGGCCCGTCCGGACGCCAGCGTCCAGGCGCGCAGGGCTCGGGGTCCCGGGACCCAGCCGGCGGGCACGGCCTTGACCGCCCCCTTGGTCCACCGCACCGCGAGCACGGCCAGTTCGGCCACCGAGCCGGTCCGGACCAACGGTCGGCCCTCGTCGGAGTGGGTCAGCTCGGCGACCAGCCCGGCGTCCTCGATCAGCTCGGCGATCGCGTCGGCCCGCCACTGCGCGTCGACCACCACCGAGACCCGCGCCCGGTCGGCGGCGGCCACGAGCTGGCCCGGCCCGGCCAGCAACCCGCTCAGGTCGGCCACCTCGGGCGCGACCGAGTCCGCGGAGAAGAAGGACAGCTGGTTCACACCAGCGACAGTAGCCCCAAATCGCTCACCGGCGCGTTGTTCGCTGGCGCGCCAACACAAATGGGACGCACCCGCCGAATCGGTCGACAGGCCGGGTCACGCCCGCACAGACAACTCGCCCCCACAGACAAACCCGCCGCACAGACAACTCGTCCCCCATTACCTTGCGGCGATGGGGGACGAGTGCAATCCGTACCGAGGTACTGACGAATCAGACCGCGCGAACGCCGGTGGCCTGGGGACCCTTGGTGCCCTGACCGACCTCGAACTCGACGCGCTGGTTCTCCTCGAGCGTGCGGAATCCGCTGCCCTGGATCTCGGAGTAGTGGACGAAGACGTCAGCGGAGCCGTCCTCGGGGGCGATGAAGCCGAAGCCCTTCTCCGCGTTGAACCACTTCACAGTGCCCTGTGCCATACTTTTCCTTCGCTTTCTAACACCGGATGCGGCGGACGGCCCTTAACAGCCCACCGGGCCGGTTCCGACCGCTGTACCGCTGATTTCCCCCTCAGGAAAAGCATCGAGCACACCGCTCGCAACATCGATCCTGCGAGCGCGTACACGAACACAGAAGCTGCGACCAGTTATTAGTCAACCACGCTTCGTGCCACCACAACAGTCGAAAACCCATAAAGAAATGATCTTGTTGCCGACTACCTGCTGGTAACCGCACACCAACCGGACCAATCGCCGTTCGGGAGGGTCGTCGCGCCCGCCGCGAACACCCCCCAGTAGCATCAAAACCCCAGGTCGGACATGGTAAGCACGACCGACACACGAACCCGGAGCACCCCTTGATCCCACCCGACGCCGATGCGACGAGCTACGGACACAGCCTGCTCGGCCGTGTCCTGGCGGGCACCGCACGCGGGGAGGATCCGCTGACCCACGTGGCAGAACTGCCGGCCAGGCAGTCGCAGTACGCACAGTGGCCGGCCTGGGCACACCCCGAGGTAGTCGACGCCTTGCGGGAGAACGGAATTCCCCTGCCCTGGACGCACCAGGCGGAAGCCGCCGAGCATGCCGCGGCGGGCTCGCACGTGGTCGTCGCGACCGGGACCGCGTCCGGAAAGTCCCTGGCCTACCAGTTGCCGATCCTGACCGCCCTCGCCGAGGACCCCCTCGCCACCGCGCTCTACCTGGCGCCGACCAAGGCACTCGGCGCCGACCAGATCCGCGCTGTCACCGCGCTCTGCGACGAAGCCGAGGCACTGACAGGTGTCTTCCCCAACGCATTCGACGGCGACACCCCGACCGAAGTCCGGCAATGGGTGCGCACGAACTCGCGCTGGGTATTCACCAATCCGGACATGCTGCATATCGGCATGCTCCGCTCCCATCAACGATGGGCGCATTTCTTTCGTCGACTGCGTTATGTCGTCATCGACGAATGCCATTCCTATCGCGGAGTTTTCGGATCCAATGTCGCGCTCGTACTGCGCAGGCTCCGACGCATCGCCCGCCGATACGCCGCGGACCCGGTCTTCATCCTCGCCAGCGCCACGACAGCCGACCCCGGCGCCGCCGCCGGCCGACTGATCGGCGCCCCGTGCCTGCAGGTCACCGAGGACGGCTCCCCACACGGACCGCGGACGGTCGCACTGTGGGAGCCGCCACTGCTCGCCGAGATGACCGGGGAGAACGGTGCGCCGGTGCGCCGCGCCGCCGGATCCGAGGCCGCGCGGATCATGGCCGACCTGGTGGTGGAGGGGGCCCGCACCCTCACCTTCGTGCGGTCCCGCCGCGGCGCGGAACTCACCGCGATGGGGGCGAAGAGACTGCTCGCCGAAGTGGACCCGGACCTCGCCGAACGGGTCGCCGCGTACCGGGCCGGCTACCTGGCCGAGGACCGGCGCGCGCTGGAGGCCGCGCTGGCCGACGGCACCCTGCTCGGCGCCGCGACCACCAACGCGTTGGAACTGGGCGTGGACATCGCCGGACTGGACGCGGTGGTGGTCGCGGGGTTCCCCGGCACGGTCGCCTCCTTCTGGCAGCAAGCCGGGCGGTCCGGCAGGCGGGGCGAGGGGTCCCTCGTGGTGCTGGTCGCGCGCGACGACCCGCTCGACACGTACCTGGTGCACCACCCCGCCGCGCTGCTGGACAAGCCGGTCGAGGCCACCGTCACCGACCCGACCAACCCGTACGTACTGGGACCCCAACTGCTCTGCGCTGCAATGGAACTACCGCTCAGCGACGCCGAGGTGGAACAGTTCGGCGCGGTCGAGGTGCTCACCGAGCTCGCCTCCCGCGGCCTGATCCGCAGACGCGCGCACGGCTGGTTCGTCACCGCCGAGTCGAATCCGCATGCTGCCGTGGACATCCGCGGTGGCATCGGGCTGCAGGTCGCGATCGTCGACGCCGAGTCCGGGCGAATGCTCGGCACTGTCGACGGCGGCCGCGCCCCCGCGACCGCGCACCCCGGCGCCGTGCACATCCACCAGGGCGAGTCGTTCGTCGTCGACGACCTCGACCTGGAGAACGGGCTCGCCCTGGTGCATGCCGAGACCCCGGAGTGGACCACCTCGGCGCGGGAGACCACCGACATCGTGGTCACCGGCGTACTCGACCGCAGCGAGCACGGTGCCGTCGTCACCGCGCTCACCGAGGTCGAGGTCACCCACCAGGTGGTCGGGTACCTGCGGCGGCTGCCGTCCGGCGAGATCCTCGACTCGGTCGAGCTGGACATGCCGCCGCAGAGCCTACGGACACGCGCCGTGATGTACACCGTCACACCGGAACTGATGGAGGCCGCCGGCATCACCGCAGACCGGTTCCCCGGCTCGCTGCACGCCGCCGAGCACGCGGCCATCGGACTGCTGCCGCTGGTCGCGACCTGCGATCGCGGCGACATCGGCGGGGTCTCGACAGCGCTGCACGCGGACACCGGCCTGCCGACGGTGTTCGTCTACGACGGGCACCCCGGTGGGGCAGGCTTCGCCGACCGCGGCCACGCGGAGCTCCGGCCGTGGCTGCGCGCCACCCGGGACGCGATCCGGTCCTGCGAATGCGTGGCCGGGTGCCCCTCCTGCGTGCAGTCGCCGAAGTGCGGCAACGGCAACAACCCGCTCGACAAGGACGGCGCCGTGCGGTTGCTGTCCGCCGTCCTCGACACCCTCACCCCCCTCCCGCGCCCGGCGTGATAGTGGTCGGGGTTCAGATGAGGTCGTTGCGCTGCAGCCAGTGCATGGTCGGCCAGCCGATGAAGACCGGCAGCCAGCAGGTGAGCACCCGATAGAGCAGCACGGAGGGCACCGCGACGCTCGCGGGCACGCCGAATGCGGCGAGCCCACCGATCAGCGCGGCCTCCACGGCGCCGACGCCACCGGGGGTCGGTGCGGCGGAGGCCAGGGTGCCACCGATCATCGTGACAATGGTGACGGTGATGAAGGTGGCACCACCCCCGAACGCCGCGACGCTCGCCCAGAGCGCCAGCGCCGCACCGAGAGTCGTGCCCGCACAGCCGCCGACGATGATCAGGAACCGGCCGGGGTCGCGGGCCAGGTCGACCAGTTCGGTGGTGAGGTCGGCGATCTGGGGACGCAGGTCGTCGCGCAGCCAGCGCCGCAGCTTGGGCACCACCATGAACGCACCGACCACTCCCAGCACAAGGCCCGCGATCAGGTAGAGCACGGTCCCCCGCGGAATGAAGTGCGAGAGGTCCGCACTCTTGCCCGCCGCGACACTGAAGACGACCAGCAACACGATGTGGGTGACCACCTGGACCGTCTGCTGCAGCGCGACCGCCGCGGTGGCGCGCACACCGCCGAGTCCGTTGTGCTGCAGGAACCGAACGCTCAGCGCCAGACCCCCGACGCCGGCCGGGGTGGTGGTGGCGGCGAAGGTGTTCGCGACCTGCATGATCGTGAGGTTCTTGAAGCTCACCGACTCGCTCGCGCAGGCCCAGAGCGCAGCGGCGGCGCCGACGTACGTCAGTCCGGACACCACCAGTCCGAGCAGCGCCCACATCCAGTTCACCGACCGCAGTTCGGTGAGGAAGGTCGGCACCTGGCTGACGAACGGGTACGCGACGTAGACCAGACCGATCAGCAGCACCAGTTGGATCAACTGGTTGCGGCTGAAGCGGGTGACCTGCTCGGTGCGGATCTCCTCGGTGTTCGTCTGGGCGCGGACCTCCGCCCGCGTCGTCTTCATCAGCTCGGCCACGTTCGGCGCCGTCCGACGGATCCGTTTGGGCATCGCGGTCCGGGTGAGCCGCCCCGAGGCGGCGATCACCTGATCCGCACCCACCGCCGAGATCGCGACGCGCACGGCGGGTTCCGCCCCGAACAGCTCCGCCGACACCAACAGCAGCTGCGCCACGTCGGACTGCAACTGGGCCTCCGACGCGCCGATCTCGGACCGCGCGAAACCCTCGAACCGGGCCACCCCTGCCGCCGTCCGGATGTTTTCCGGACGCAGGTCGCCGTGTGAGATCTGCCGGGCGTGCAGTCGGCGCAGGCCGTCCCACACCGCGACGAGCTGATCCTGCTGATCTCCGTCGAGGGGCTCACCACGGGAGGCGGTGTGCGCGTAGAGCATCCATCCGCGATCGAGCGAGGACACCGCGACCGGCCAGTTCGCGGACAACCCGAGTCCGTTGATCGCGGTCGACATCAACGCGCGGTGCTCGACCGCCCGCTGCAGCGACGCGAACGCGGCAGGCGTCTCCGAACTGCGCAAGGTCAACCAGCGGCCGGCCTGCCGAACGGCCGCCTCACTGCGTTGATGCTGGCCGAACAGGTCGAGCACCACGGTCGTGGTCCCGCCGTCGCATCCCGCCGCACCGGTCGCCGACACCGGGGGGTCGGGTTCACCTGCCCGGGGCCACGGGCGGTCGACCACGTCGCGACCGGGCGCCACCCGGCACAGGGCGGACAGCACCAGCGGCCCGGGCCCCGCCGGGCTGAGCACGGTCAACTCCTGCACGCGCAGTCCACGCCGGTCGAGGACCCGCAGCGCGACGTCGACCGGGACCTCCAGCGCGGGGGTCCCGACGAACAGCACGACCAGCGCACCGACGAACCAGCCCGCGGTGAGCCCGAGCATCGAGCGCGCCGGCACGACAGCGCTGACGAACAGGTGGATCGGGACGAATGCGAGGAGCAGCACCCACCACAGCATCCGGAACCGCTTCGGCAGCCACGGCCCGCACACGGTGAGCACGGCGGCGAGCATCGCGATCCACCGCGGATCGTCGAGGAACTGCGAGAGGAAGGTGTCCAGGTGGGCGGTGAGGTCGAGGTGCCACTGCGGGGCGGCGATTCCACTTCCCGTGAAGGACAGCGCAATTCCCGCGATCAGTGCCGCCGCGGCGTACCCGGCCAGCAGTTTCCAGCGTCTGCCGACGACGATCCCGAGCAGGATCGCGAACGGCAGCGCCAGGATCGCGACACCGTACAGCGAGTACGCGAGGTTCGAGAACTGGGGCGACGCGACGCCGATGAGGTCGGAAATCGAGTGCTCGAGCGACTCCCAACGCCCACGGGTGACCAGGGACACGATCACCACCGTCAAGACGCAGACGCCCGAGAGCGCAACGCGGAGTTGATCACTGGTCCGCCGGCGCAGCGGCTGCAGCAGGCTGCCGTGGACCGGTACCTCGCGTCCGTCTACCTTCATCGCCCGCCCTATCCGACGTGGACGTGGGGTCGTCGGGAGACGTCCGGTTCCGCTCGGCGCAGAACCTCACGGGTCACGGGCGCCACCTCGCCCTGCCCGATGAACAGGAACCGCAGCAGGTTGGTGACGGGATTGCCTTCCGTCCATTCGAAGTAGACGTGTGGGATGGTCCCGGTCCGGTCTCGGATGTCGAGCAGGATCGCTGCGATCGAGTTCGGGATCACGGCACTGTTGACCCACAGGATGCGGTGCTCGTCGCGTTGGCGGCCGTGCACCCGGAGTTTGGTCGCGAACTCCGAGGAGTCCTTGACGTTGACCTCCAGGAACAGGATCGGCTCGTCTCCGGGGATGTGGCTCTCGCTCCGCTGCTCGGACGCCTTCTGGCGGTACTCGTCGGAATCGCGGCGGTCGACGTCGTGGGTGACGATCCGGATGGTCCCGAGCGCGGCCTCCTCGATGAACTTCATGGCGGTCTCGTCGTAGCTGACCGCCTCGGCCCGCAACTCGAAGGCCCTGCGGAACCGGGAGGCGAACGAGACCACCAGGATCGCGAGGATGAACAGCGCGGCCACCTGCACGCCCTCGGGGCGTTCGAAGACGTTGACGACCGTCGTGTAGAGGAAGATCACCGCGACCACGCCGAAGCCGACCAGCTTGCGGCGCTCGCCCCGACGCCGAGCCGACAGGGTCACGGCGACGGCCGCGGAGGTGATCAGCACCAGCACGCCGGTGGCGTAGGCGGCGCCCTGCGCGTCGACGTCGGCGTCGAAGTACCAGGTGATGCCGAACGCGATGACCGCGAACACCAGCACCAGCGGCCGGACCGCCCGCGCCCAGTCCGGCGCCATCCCGAACCGCGGCAGGTACCGCGGCACCAGGTTCAGCAGGCCGGCCATCGCGGAGGCACCGGCGAACCACAGGATCGCAATGGTGCTGACGTCGTAGACCGTGCCGAAAGCGTTCCCGAGGTAGTTGTGCGCGAGGTAGGCCAGGGCGCGGCCGTTCGCCTCACCGCCCGATTCGAATTGCGGCGCCGGGATCAACACCGTGGTGATGAAGCTGGTGACGATGAGGAAGGCGCTCATGATCAGCGCGGAGGTGGTGAGCAGGTGCCGGGCGCCACGGATCCGGCCGCGGGGGGCCGCGCGGGTGTCGGTGTCGTCACCGCTGATCTGCGGCATGACCGCGACCCCGGTCTCGAAGCCGGACAGGCCCAGCGCGAGCTTCGGAAAGACCAGCAGCGAGATCGCGACCATCATCCACGGATTGCCGTGTTCGGTGGTCAGCGCCGAGGTCCAGTCAGTGACCACGGACGGGGCGGTCGCGACATGCCAGAGCCCGACCCCGACCACGACCAGGTTGAGCGCCAGGTACACCCCGACAAGACCCACCGCGATGCCGATGGCCTCGGAGAACCCTTTGAGGAAGACCGCGGCCAGCAGCGCCAGCAGGACCAGGGTGACGAGCAGGTTCCGGCCGTGCAGCACGTCCGGCGCGAACGGGTTCTCCACCAGGTGCGCGGCGCCGTCGGCAGCCGAGAGCGTCATGGTGATGATGAAGTCGGTCGCGGCGAATCCGAGCAGCACCAGGACGAAGATCTTCCCGCCCCACTTGGGCAGCATCCGCGCCAGCATCGCTATCGATCCCTCACCGCGGGGGCTCTCCTTGGCGACCCGCCGGTACACCGGCAACGCGCCGAGCAGGGTCAACGCGACCAGCACCAGCGTCGCCAGCGGCGACAGCACGCCGGCCGCGAGCGCTGCGATGCCCGGCTGGTACCCGAGGGTCGAGAAGTAGTCGACGCCTGTCAGGCACATCACCTTCCACCAGGAGTGCTTGTGCTCCTCGTTCGGTGGCGACCGGAACGGTCCCTGGTGCCCGGCAGGCTCCTCGGTGATGTCCGCGAGCAGCCAGGAACGCAGCCGCGTCGAGGGTCGAACTGTGGTGGTCACGTCGGGAATCCTGCCATTGGCCGCGCGGCGGCATGCCGGGGAGCGGGGCGTGTTGCCACAGAACCTCATGTATCAGACTTGTCGGACTACTGCAGGTCGACCGGACCCGCCCGCGCCGCGGCCACCGCGTCACCCGTCCCGACCGCGGCGAGACCGACCCGCGCCCCGACGGTCACGACCGCGTCCCAGCCCTCGATCCGGCACTCGCGCAGCGCCGCCACCATCCGGTCCGCGACGGCCCGCGCGGCCGCGCATGCCGCCTCCTCGCCGCGGTCGACTGCTGCCGCGGCAGCCAACGCACCGAGGTCGGCCGCGGCCTGCGCCCGGTGCCGCGCCGCGACCGCCGCACCCAGGTGCCCGACCACCAGCGTCAACGAGATGAGCGCGAGCATCGCGAAGCAGGCGAGTACGGTCGCCGAACCTCGCTCGTCCCTCACCGCCCACCGCCGTCCCGGTCCGCCTGCGGCTCGCGGGCCTCGACTTCGGGCAGTTCCTCCACGGCGGCGACCGCTTCCGCCGACACCCGCAACAGGGGCAGCAATGCGACCTCGGTGGAAACCCGCGCGGTGACGTACCCACCCTCCTCGCGCACCTCCACCCGGGCGCCACGAGGCGCGACCCGTCGACCCGCGGGGACCGCCTCCTCCCGATCCCCGCGGGCGACGAGCCGCGCCGACTCCCTCGCCGCGTCGACACACCGGACCTGTGCGGACACCGCGAGAACCGCTCCGACGCACAGCATCACGACCACCACGATCGAGGCGATCGCGATGGCCGCCTCCACCGTGACCGCACCCGTCTCCCCGGTAACCCGGCCGAGGCGCCTGCTCACACCGCGGTGTTGAGCGCCTTGTCGATGATGTTGGTCAGCGCCGTCACGATCGAATCCCCCGTGACCACGGTATAGAGCACTGCCCCGAAGGCCGCGGCCGCAATAGTCCCGATGGCGTACTCCGCCGTGGACATCCCCTCCTCCGCGACCGCGGCGAGCAGCAACCGACGCTGGGTTGCGGTGACCGCACCCCGAGCCAGACCACGCACACTCTTGATCGACATGATGATCCCCCTTCTTCACGTCCGCCTCGGCCTCTCCGCGGCGGCGATTCGGAGCACGCACGGGCGCACTCACAGCAGTCCCTGACCGAGCACCCGCGTCGCCAGGCCGACCACCACCGGCACGATTCCCAGGCACAGGAACGCGGGCAGGAAGCAGAGTCCGAGCGGTCCGCTGATCAGAACTCCGGCCCGCTCCGCGGCGGCGGCACCACGGTCCTCCACCGCGGTGCGGCATTCCGTGGCCAGCTCCGACATCGCGACCGCGAGCGAGGCCCCGGACCGCGCGGAGCGACGGGCCGTCCGCGCCAAGGTCTCGGTTTCCGGTTCCGCGGCGGCCTTCGCCCAGGCGATCTCGGGTTCGGCACCGAGCGCGAGCAGGTTCGACGCCGAACGGAGCGCGCCCGCGAGCGGCTCCGGACTGGTCGGCGCGACCGCGGCCGCCGCGACCGCCATCGGCAGACCCGATCGCAGACACGCGGCCAGCAGGTCGTACCCCGCCGCACCCGCCATCGGATCGTCCACTGCAGGCCCCACGACCGTCGACTCTCCCGGTTCCGCGGTGGGCCGCACCGCCGCCCGCAGGCGACCGGTCGCGGCGGTGGCACCGGGCGCCACCAGCAGCGCCGCCCCGAGCAGCACCACCGAGACGGCGATCATGCCGCCACCCGGCCGGTGATCCGGTCCGTCCACAGCAACCCCGCACACGCCAGCACCGTGCCCAGGACCAACAGGATGCCGCCGAGCCCGCCGGACAGCAGGACCCGCACCGGACCTGCACCCATCAGCTGCCCGAGCGCGATCCCCAGCAACGGCAAGCCCGCGAGGACCGCGGCGGTGGCGCGGGCGCCGGCGAGCCCCGACTCGACACGGCCCCGAAACCTGATGCGCCCCACCAGGTCCGCGCGCGCCGCATCCAGGAGATCAGCCAGCGCGATGCCGTGCCGTTCGGCGACCTGCCACGCCGCCGCGATCCGGTCGAGATCGGCGTCGATCGACGCCCCCGGCACACGCAGACCCTCGGCGGCGCTACCGCCCAGCCGTGCGGTGGCCTCCGCTCCGCGGAAGGCCTCGGCGGCAGCACCTTTCGACTCCTGCGCGGCGGACGCGCAGGCACTCGCCGGGTGCGAGCCGACCCGCAACTCCCCGACCGCCACCTCGAGCGCGGCGAGCAGACCCCGCTGCTCGGCGGCGCGGCCGCGGCCGAGTCGACGCCGTCGCTCGCGATGCGCCGTGGTGCCCACCACGATCGCGGCGGCGAGGGCGGCCGCCGGTCCCACGAACGCGGCCACGCCGATTGCGCCCACACCGAGCGCCCGCAGACCCACCACCCGCACCGCTGGAGGTGGCCCCGCCGACATCGGACGCAGCCGCCGGCGGAGGTCGCCCGGCGGCGCGACGAGCAGCGCGACCGCGCACAGCAGCAGCGCGGGGATCATCTGCCCGACCGTTCGAGTAGCGCGTGGAGCCGATCCGCTCCTGCGCACCGGGGTTCGCGCACCGCCCAGGCTGGAACCACGGTCACCTCGCCGTGCCGGTCCCGTTCGAGGACCCCGATCTGGGTGAGGCGGCGCCGGCCGTTCGCGGCTCGATGCACGTGCAGCACCACCTGGACCGCGGCGGCCAGTTGGCTGTGCAGCGCGGCTCGGTCCATCCCGCCGAGCGCCGCCAACGCCTCGAGACGGGCCGGAACCTCCTCCGGCGAGTTCGCGTGCACCGTACCCGCACCACCGTCGTGACCGGTGTTCAGCGCGGTGAGCAGGTCCACGACCTCGGCTCCGCGGACCTCGCCGACCACGATCCGGTCCGGACGCATCCGCAGCGCCTGACGCACCAGCTGCCGGACCGTCACCTCCCCGACTCCCTCGACGTTCGGCGCTCGCGCGACCAGTCGCACGACATGCGGGTGGGCCGGGGCCAGTTCGGCCGCATCCTCGACGCAGATGATGCGCTCGCGCGCAGCGACTTTCGCCAAAAGTGCCGCCAAGAGCGTGGTCTTTCCCGCGCCGGTTCCTCCGACCACCAGGAAGGCGAGCCGGGCGTCGACCATGCGCAAGAGCAACTCGTGCGCGTCCGTCGGAACCGTGCCGCTCGCGCACAGCGCGTCGAGGCCCTGAGTCGCCGGCCGCAGCACTCGCAGTGACAGGCACGTCCCCGCCTGCGCGACCGGCGCCAAGACCGCATGCAACCGCACCCCGAAGTCCACGCCCGGCGAACCGGGCAGCCTGCCGTCGACCCACGGTTGGGCGTCGTCGAGCCGGCGCCCGGCCGCCAGCGCGAGGCGTTGGGCGAGTCTGCGCACCGCCGCCTCGTCCGGGAAGGACACCTCGGACCGCTCCAGTCCGGACCCACGGTCCACCCACACCTCGTCCGGCGCGGTGACCAACACATCCGATACATCCGGTTGCGCCAGTAGCGGTTCCAGCGCCCCGGCCCCGGTCCGCTCGGTCTGCAGCACCCGCAGCGCGTCGAGCAGGTCGGTGTCGCCGAGCACGCCGGAGGACTCGGCCCGAATGGCCGCGGCCACCGTGGCAGGGGTCGGGGACACGGAGGTCTGAGCGAGGCGTCCGCGCACCCGGTCGAGCAGGTCCGCGGAGACCAGGGCGCTCACGACGCCCGCCCGGCGCCGGCGTCGAGGAGGTCGAGCAGGGCGGTGGCCGCACCGGTGAGCGGCGATCGCCGTCGCAGCCGCAACCCGCCGCGTTCGAGCGCGCCGGCCAGCCCCGGCTCGGGTCGCATCGCGGCCAGCAGCGGCAGTCCCAGCAGGTCCGCGATGTCGGCCGCGCGCAGACCACCGGGCGCCGGGCCGCGCACCACCACCCCGACATTGGGGTGGCTGCCGCGCACGGCCGCCGCGAGCGTCTCGGCGGCGGCCGCCGCTCGCAGCTGGGCCGGGACCACCACGACCACCAGGTCGGCCAGGTCCAGCACCGTCTCGGTCGCCGACCCCGGCTGCCGGGGCACATCGCACACCACCAGGTCACCCACGCCCCGGCCGGCTTCGACGACCGCACGCAAGGCCGCGGCGCCCGGCGCCGCGGCCCCGGCACCCCGGCCGCACGACAGCACCGCGACACCGTCATCGGTCCGCGGCAGCGCGTCGTGCAGGGCCGCGGCCGACACCGCACCACCCTCGATCACCACGGCGGGCCACCGCAGACCGGGGTTCCGCTCGACACCGAGCAGTAGGTCCAGCCCCCCGCCCCGGGGGTCGCAGTCGACCAGCAGGCCGCCACGGCCACGTCGCGCGGACGCCGTCAGCGCCGTGGCCGCGGCGAGTGTCGACGCTCCGGCGCCACCTCGCCCACCGAGTACGGCGATCATCGCCCCGCCCCCGGCCGCGCGTTCGGCGCGTTGGGCGAGCGCAGCGACCAGCGCCGCCTCGTCGTCGGGAAGCGTGAGCACCGTCTCGGCCCCGACCGCGGCGGCGGCCCGCCACTCGGACAGCCCGGGCGTGCCGATGCACACCACCTGGACCGCGGCCCGGCGAGGCAGCCCGGCCGCGACGCATTCGTGTGCGCAGCCGGCGTCGAGGAGCAGGTGCGGGGCGCGATCCCAGGCCCGCCTGGGTACCGGGCCCCCGTGCTCGGCGAGGGGGCGATCTGCGGCCGCGGCGGCGCGGCGGATGCTGACCGCGAGTTCGGTGTCCTTCGTCACGGCGACGACCGGGTGGTCGGGTGTGGCGTGCGTGGCGTCCATGCAACCGAGCCTGCGCGGCGCGGCGGGCCCGGGAAAGGGGCTGTCCGCCGATTGTGGACAACCCGGGGCCTGTGGACAGATTCTGGTACGGATGCACCAGATCGGGTTCGACGGGCGCGAAAAGCGGTAAACCGCCCATAGATAGAGGAAGACCCCCGCCAGGGGGGGAGGAGGCGGGGGTCTTCAGAGTTCAGCCCCGGGGGGTCGGGCTGAACACACCCAGATCAAGTCCAGGTGGTTGCAATACTACACCCAGATCCCGGAAAAATCGCAAGTTCAACTGGTCGCTCGCCCACCTGTTGGACCGGGTTCGCGAGCACGGGCACGGTTCGACGGCGGCACCTGGCCGTACGGGCAACTATTGTCGAGGAGTGACGGCAGACGCGAGCGGGAAATCCGACGGCAGCCGCGTAGCGGCCTTCTTCGACCTGGACAAGACGATCATCGCCAAGTCGAGCACGCTGGCCTTCAGCCGACCGTTCTTCGACCAGGGTCTGATCAACCGCCGGTCGGTCCTCAAGAGCAGCTACGCCCAGTTCCTCTTCCTGCTCTCCGGCGCGGACCACGACCAGATGGAGCGCATGCGTGCGTACCTGACCAGCATGTGCGCCGGCTGGGACGTCGAGCAGGTGCGGGCGGTGGTCGCCGAGACCCTGCACGACATCGTCGACCCGTTGGTGTTCGCCGAGGCCGCCGACCTGATCGCCGACCACAAACTCCGCGGACACGACGTCGTCGTGGTCTCCGCGTCGGGCGAGGAGGTGGTGACCCCGATCGCCCAGGCCCTCGGCGCCGACCACGCAGCGGCCACCCGGATGGCCGTCGAGGACGGTAAGTTCACCGGCGAGCTCGACTTCTACTGCTACGGCGAGGGCAAGGTCGAGGCGATGCGCGAGCTGGCCCGGACCGAGAACTACGACCTCGACCGGTGTTACGCCTACTCCGACTCCTCGACCGACCTACCCATGCTCGGGGCGGTCGGCCACCCCACTGCCGTCAACCCGGACCGCGCTCTCCGCAAGGAGGCAGCCGGAAACGGTTGGCCCATACTGACTTTCTCGAACCCGGTCCCGCTACGCGACCGATTCGCGACGCCGTCGTCGACGGCCGTGGCCACCACTGCGGCCGTCGGCCTCGGCGCGGTCCTGGCCGGCGCATTGACGTACGGAGTACTACGCCGCCGCCGCTGAGACCTGCGGAAAACTGGTATCGATCCAGTGCCGAAAGCCCTTGCTGTGAGTGGTGCCACAGGGTACAAAGGAGTTACGGACGAACGGCAGGCCAAGGTCGAATCGGAAGAGAAGAGTCGATCTCCCAGTCGGGAAATCCCAGCACGGACACCAGGCACCCACGCGGAGCAGCAAGCCACTATAAGGGCAAAAGTGTTGTGGGCCTGCGCGACTCGAGCACACGCTGGCGAGAACCTTGCACCAGTTGCAGAGGCGAACTGGCGGTACCCGGGCCTACGCCGAGGCCGTAAAAATCACAACCCGCATTGTACGCTTGGTAACCCGGTAGTCCGTGCTAGCGGGCGGCGAGGTTGACGAGAGTCGACCTCGCCGCCCGCTTCGCATGCGCAGAGACCCCCGAAGACGAAGCGCCCCAAAGGAACTCGGTTCCCTTCACACGTCCGCCGGACACCGTACAATCCGGCGGACACCGTAAACTCAGCCCGTCGCCGCCTCGGCGATCGACAGCGCTTCGCGCGCACCGGCTTCCAACGCGCCGCAGCACAGGATCACCCAGCTGCCGACACCTTCGACGGTCCCGGCCGCGAACCCGACGGCGCCGTCGCGGTACGCCTGCTGCCGGCGCAGCCAACTGACCTCCGGCACACCGAGATTGTGCGGATCCAGTCCCGTCGAGGCGGCGACGAGTCGGGACGCCGCCCGAGCCACCACACCGTCCGCGCTGCCGAAGGGTGCGAGCGCCAGCAGCTCGCCGTGGACCACCGCTGCGAGCACCGGTGCGGGAGCTTTCGTGCCGCCGGTGACCAGTTGCGCCAACAGGTCGAGCCGCTCCCCCACCCCGTCCGCGGTGCGAGGGCGGCCGAGCTCCGCCTCGTCCTCGACCAGGCCGGCCGCCGCGAGCAGGTGCAGTCGCGCGAGCGCCTGCAGCGGGGCCCGCTGCCAGGTCGCCGTCATGATGGTCAACGCGTCGCCGTCGAGCGCCTGCCCCACTCGTAGCGCGCCCGCCAGAATCGGGTCGCCCGCCTCGCCCTCGGCGGGCAGTTCGGTGCTGCCGCCGTCGATGGCTGCGGAGGCCCGCGCCGCGCGGACCGCCGCCTCGGCCGCGGTCGTCGGCCAGCCACGACGATTGGTCTTGTGCCGGTGCACCTCGCCGAGTGCGTCGCGAGCCCGGTCGGCGGCCTCGAGCACTCCGGGCAGGTCCACCAGGGGCTGCAATGGGTCGTTCACGGTGCTCGACGCTACCCGGCGGTGGCGTCTCCGATGGTCACGGTGCCGTCCTCGCCCACTACCAGCCCCGGATTGTGGGCGACCTCCCACCGGTAGCCGTCCGGATCCGCGAAGTATCCGCTGTACCCGCCCCAGCTTCGCCGCTCGCCGGCGGCCAACACCTCCCCGCCGCACCGCGCCGCGTCCGCGAGCACCGCGTCGGGCCATCACACCATCGGCCCGGCCGCTCGTCGCGTCGGACGACCGTCGGTCGCGCGTCATCGACCGATCGCCGCAGATCACGAGGTTGCAACCCCGCGCAACGGTGCGTTCACGGTCACATGTGACTACCCTCACAGCAGCGTCAATTGGACTACCCGGCGGTCACGCTCCGCAAGCCGACCGCAGTGATCGAACACCGAGAAGAGGGCACGGGCGACATGACCAGCAGCACCGCCGACACCAGCGCAGCCGAGACCTACCCGCCCAGCGCGGAGTTCGCCGCGGCGGCCAACGCGGGCCCCGAACTGCAGGCCTCTGCGGACGCGGACCGCCTCGCATTCTGGGCCGACCAGGCGCAGCGCCTGCACTGGCACGAGAAGTGGAGCGAGGTCCTCGACTGGACCGACGCCCCCGTCGCCAAGTGGTTCGTCGGCGGCAAGCTCAATGTCGCCTACAACTGCGTCGACCGGCACGTACTCGAGGGCAACGGCGACCGCGTCGCCATCGCATTCGAGGGCGAGCCCGGCGACAGCCGCGCCCTGACCTACAACGACCTGCTCGCCGAAGTATCCCGCGCGGCAAACACTTTCACCGACCTCGGACTCGTCGCCGGCGACCGCGTCGCGATCTACATGCCGATGATCCCCGAGGCCATCGTCACCATGCTCGCCTGCGCACGCCTCGGCCTGACCCACTCGGTGGTGTTCGCCGGCTTCTCCGCCACCGCACTGCGCTCGCGCATCGACGACGCCGAAGCCAAGCTCGTCGTCACCACCGACGGCCAGTGGCGCCGCGGGCAGGCCGCTCCCCTCAAGACCGCCGTCGACACCGCGGTCGACGGTGCCCAGTCCGTCCGAAACGTGCTGGTGGTCAAGCGAACCGACATCGACGTCGACTGGACCGACGGCCGCGACCTGTGGTGGCACGAGACGGTCGCAGCCGCCTCCCCCGAACACGAGGCGCAGCCGTTCGACGCCGAACACCCGCTGTTCATCCTCTACACCTCCGGCACCACCGGCAAGCCCAAGGGCATCATCCACACCTCGGGCGGCTACCTCACCCAGGCCTCGTACACGCACCACAACGTCTTCGACCACAAGCCGGGCAAGGATGTGTACTGGTGCACCGCCGACATCGGATGGGTCACCGGACACTCCTACATCGTCTACGGCCCGCTCTCCAACGGCGTCACCCAGGTCGTCTACGAGGGCACCCCCAACTCGCCCGACGAGCACCGGCACTTCAACATCATCGAGAAGTACGGCGTCAGCATCTACTACACGGCCCCGACGCTGGTGCGCACGTTCATGAAGTGGGGCCGCGAGATCCCCGACGCGCACGACCTGTCCTCGATCCGCCTGCTCGGCTCCGTCGGCGAGCCGATCAACCCGGAGGCGTGGCGCTGGTTCCGCGACGTCATCGGCGGCGGCACCGCCCCGATCGTCGACACCTGGTGGCAGACCGAGACCGGCGCGATCATGATCTCCCCACTGCCCGGCATCACCGCCACCAAGCCCGGATCCGCGATGGCGCCGCTGCCCGGCGTCTCCGCGAAGATCGTCGACGACGAGGCCCGCCCCCTCGGCCCCGGCGGCAACGGATACCTCGTCCTCGACCAGCCGTGGCCGTCAATGCTGCGCGGCATCTGGGGCGACATGGAGCGGTTCAAGGACACCTACTGGTCCCGCTACGCCGAAGAGGGCTGGTACTTCGCCGGCGACGGCGCCAAGTACGACGAGGACGGCGCCCTGTGGGTGCTCGGCCGCGTCGACGACGTCATGAACGTCTCCGGCCACCGCATCTCGACCTCCGAGGTCGAGTCGGCGCTGGTGGGCCACCCCGGGGTCGCCGAGGCCGCGGTCGTCGGTGCCGCGGACGAGACCACCGGACAGGGCATCGTGGCGTTCGTCATCCTCCGCGAGGGCACCCCGAACACCGGTGAGGCGCTCATCGCCGAACTCAAGGCGCAGGTGTCCACCGACATCAGCCCCATCGCCAAGCCCCGCCAGATCACGATCGTGCCCGAGCTGCCGAAGACCCGCTCGGGCAAGATCATGCGCCGCCTGCTCCGCGACGTCGCCGAGGGCCGCGACCTGGGCGACACCTCGACGCTCGTCGATCCCAAGGTGTTCGAGGCGATCCGCGGCAAGTAGCGCGCGGTGCGGTCGACGGGTCCCAGGACTCCTTCGACCGCACCGGGTCACGAGTGCGTCGCGGACCACCCCCTCCGGCCTTCCTTCCGGCAGAATGGAAGTGGTGGCATGTCAGCGCGAATACGCAGCGTGGCTCGCAGGAGTTCCCACCGCGGCACCGGGGAGCCGTCACGGTCGCTGACGCCGACATGAAGGTGACGGTTCGATGGCGCCCTCCACTCGGGACAGGCTCGGCAACCTGCCCCTGGATATGACGAGTTTCGTCGGTCGCCGACGCGAGGTGACCGAGGGCAGACGTCTGCTGGCCGTCTCGCGTCTGGTGACACTGACCGGGATCGGCGGTGTCGGCAAGACCCGGCTCGCGCTGCGGGTCGCGGCCGACTCGCGGCGCGCCTTCGACGACGGTGTGTGGCTCGTCGAGTTCGGCGAACAAAGCGACCCGGAACTGGTGCCGGACATCGTCGCCGCCACGCTCGGGCTGCGCGATCAGGTGGCGCACTCGCCGCTGCAGACCCTGCTCGACTTCCTCGACGACCGCCAGATCCTGTTGGTGCTCGACAACTGTGAGCACCTCGTCGACGCCGTCGCGAAGCTCGCCGAGACCCTGCTGCGCGCCTGCCCGCAGCTGCGAATCCTCGCCACCAGCAGGGAACCCCTGACGATCGGCGGCGAGGCCGCATTCCGCGTCCCGCCGATGTCGGCCCCGGACCCACGCGCGGCGCGGCGGGGTGTCGCGCAGTACGAGGCGGTGACGCTCTTCGTCGAACGGGCAGGCGCCGCCGTACCCGGATTCGAGCTCACAGACGACAACCGGGCGACGGTCGCCCAGATCTGCCGCCGACTCGACGGACTGCCGCTGCCGATCGAACTCGCGGCGGCCCGGTTGCGGGCAATGTCGCCGGCTCAGATTCTCGATCGGCTCACCGACCGCTACCGCCTGCTGGTCGCCGGCACCCGGGGAGCGCCGACCCGCCAGCAGACCCTGCGGATGTGCATCGACTGGAGCCACGACCTGTGCACCGAGACGGAGCGCGGACTGTGGCGGCGGCTGTCGGTGTTCGCCCGCGGTTTCGAGCTCGACGCCGCCGAGGGCATCGCGGCCGGAGACCTCACTCCCGACGACCTGCTCGACGTCATCGCCTCCCTCGTCGACAAGTCGATCCTCATCCGGGAGGAACCGGACGGGGTGGTGCGGTACCGGCTGCTCGAGACGCTCCGTGACTACGGACTCGAGCGGCTGGAGGAATCCGACGAGGGCGCGGACCTGCGCCGCAGGCATCGCGACTGGTACGAGCAGTTGATCGACCGCGCCGATGTCGACTGGATCGGCCCCAACCAGCAGGCCTGGATTCTGCGCATCTCGCGGGAAGGGGCCAACCTGCGGGCCGTGCTCAAGTACTGCATCGCGGAGCCGGGCTCGGCCGAGCACGCGCTGACGCTGTCGAATGCCCTGTTCCAGTTCTGGGTCGCCCGCGGCGCGCTCAGCGAGGGCCGGTACTGGTTCGACCGCAGCCTCGACGCCCAGGGCGGGGTGCCGACGAAAGCCCGCGTCGAGGCGCTCTGCGCGAACGCGGTGCTGGCCGGCAATCAGGGTGACGCCGCGGCGGGACTGGCACTCGTCGACGAGGCGCACCGGGCGGCGGCGACGCTCGACGACCCCGATTCGGACACCCTCGTCACGCACGCCGCCGGGCACCTGGCGATGTTCGACGGCGACCCGAAAACCACCGTCGAGGTCCTCGGCAACATCCTCGACACCGTGCGCGCCGGTGAGGACCGTGTCCGGCACCTGTCGACCCTGCTCGGGCTCGCCATGGCCCACGCCCTGCTCGACGACGTCGCGGCGGCCGTCGAGTACGCGGACGAGGTCCTCTCGATCACCGCGCCGAGGGACGAAGCGGTGTACCGCGCGTACGCTCTCAGCTCGCTCGGAATTGCGTTGTGGCAACAGGAGCCGGCTCGGGCCCGTGCCGAACTCGAACAGGGCCTCCGCCTGACCGTCCGGATGGACGATCCGCTGTGCTCGGCGATCTGCGTCGAGGTACTGGCCTGGATCGCGGTCGATGCGAACCAACCCCAGCGGGCTGCCGTGCTGCTCGGCGGCGCCCAGTCGCTGTGGCGGGCTGCGGGAGTTCAGGGAGTGGTCATCCCGGGGCTGCCGATTCACCACGACAACTGTGAACGACACGCCCGCCGGGCCCTCGGCGCGCGCTCGTTCGACGCGGCCTTCGCGCGGGGTACCGGGCTGGGTCTCGACGAGATCGTGGCGTTCGCGCTGGAGGAGCAGGCGCCGCCACGGGCCGACGCCACGCAGGGCCGGGCCGCCACCGACCTGACCCCGCGCGAGCAGGAGGTGGCCGACCTGGTGGCCCGCGGCCTGACGAACCGGGCGATCGCCGAACAACTGGTGATCTCGCAGCGCACCGCGCAGGGACACGTCGAGCACGTGCTCTCGAAACTCGGCTTCACGTCGCGCACCCAGATCGCCGCCTGGGTGATCGAACGGGCAGCGAAGCCCGCCGATCCGCCGAGCTGACGGTCCGCGGAGAAGGTCTCGACCGGCGCGGGAACCTGGCACGAGCCGTTAAGATCTCGTACGGAGCGCCGGGAAGTCTGGTCGGCACATCGCCCCCGCATGCCCGCGACCAGGAGAATCCGCGTGATCCGATCGAAACGCTCCGAACTGTCCCGCTACCTCCGGACCGAGACGGTCGGCGGCAGCCTGCTCCTCGTCTCCGCCGCGATCGCCCTGATCTGGGCGAACTCCACCTGGTCCGATGCCTACACCGACCTGCGCGACTTCCAGATCGGCCCGAGCGCACTGCACCTGAACCTGACGGTCGGGTCCTGGGCGCAGGACGGGCTGCTGGCGGTGTTCTTCTTCGTCGCTGGGCTCGAACTCAAGCGCGAACTGGTCGTCGGCGAGCTCGCCGAGCGCAAGAAGGCAATGCTGCCGATCATCGCGGCCGTCGGCGGCGTCGTCACCCCCGCGTTGATCGCCCTCGCGGTCGGCTGGGGCACGCCCGGCATCGACCGGGCCTGGGCCATCCCGGTCGCCACCGACATCGCCTTCGCGCTCGGTGTGCTCGCCCTCACCGGCTCCCGCATCCCGGCCGGCGCCAGGGTGTTCCTGCTCAGCCTCGCCGTCGTCGACGACCTGCTCGCCATCATCATCATCGCGACCGTGTTCACCGCGTCGATCGCACTCTGGTGGCTCCTCGCCGCAGTGGCCTGCGCGACCGTCTACGCGTACGCCCAGCACCGCCGGATCACCACACCATTGCTCTACGTCCCGCTGGCGCTGCTGACCTGGTACAGCGTGCACGAGGCCGGAATTCACGCCACGCTCGCCGGCGTGGCCCTCGGCCTGCTCACCCGGGTGCGGACCGACCCGGGCGAGGACGAGGCGCCCGCCACCCGCCTCGAACACCGCATCCAGCCCTGGTCGGCGGGGCTGTGCGTGCCGATCTTCGCGCTCTTCGCCTCCGGGGTGCCGCTGGGCGGGGATGTGCTCGGGTCGCTGTTCACCGACCGTCTGACCCTCGCCATCATGCTGGGACTGCTCGTCGGCAAGATCCTCGGCATCTTCGGCGTCTCGTGGACCGCGGTCCGCCTCGGCATCGCGACCAAGCCGAGCAGCCTCGGATTCCGCGACATGTTCGCCCTGTCGGTGCTCGGCGCGATCGGCTTCACAGTTAGCCTTCTCGTGGCCGAACTCGCGCTCGAGGGCGCCGAGCAGGAGAAGGCCAAGGCCGCAGTCCTGCTCACCTCCTTGGCGGCGTCGCTGATCGGCTCGGCGCTACTGTTGCGCCGGGGGCGCATCCACCAGGCCCGCGCCGAACGTGACCAGCTAGACCGAGCCGAGCCAGACCGGCCTTGAACGACGACAACGACAGGGGCGACGACGTGAGCACCAGCGACCGCAACGGCAGGACCGAGCGGCTGACCGAGAGCGGTGTACCCAACACCATCTCCTCCATCCCGCTGACGGACGTGGACGCGCACGCGCCGGGCACCGCCAGCATCGGCAACCTGGTCAAGGACGCCACCGCTCAGGTGTCCACCCTGGTCCGGGCCGAGGTCGAACTCGCCAAGGCCGAGGTGACGGGCGAGGTGAAGAAGGGCCTGCAAGGCTCGCTGTTCTTCGTCCTCGCGCTCACGGTCCTGCTGTTCAGCTCGTTCTTCTTCTTCTTCTTCCTCGCCGAACTGCTCGACACCTGGGTGTACCGCTGGCTCGCCTTCCTCATCGTGTTCCTGCTGATGGTGGTCGTCACGGGCGTACTGGCACTGCTCGGTTACCTGCGGGTGCGCAAACTCCGGGCCCCCGAGAAGACGATCGACTCGCTGCGGCAGGCCGCGACCGTGCTGCCGACCGCCGCCGAGTCGAGCTACAAGCACGGCGACTACACCCCCGGCGAGTACGCCCGCCGGACCGCCCCCTGACCGCCGGAGTCCCGGCCAAGGTGACCTTCCCCGACCCCTCCACCGTTCGCATCGACGGACCGTGGCGGCACCGCGACGTGCACGCCAACGGCATCCGCTTCCACGCCGTCGAGGCCGGACCGTCGGATCCCGGTGCACCGCTGGTGGTGCTGCTGCACGGATTCGCCGACTTCTGGTGGTCGTGGCGCCACCAACTGGTCGCGCTCGCCGACGCCGGGTACCGGACGGTCGCGATGGACCTGCGCGGCTACGGCGACACGGACAAGCCCCCACGCGGATACGACAGCTGGACCTCCGCGAACGACGTGGCCGGGCTGATCCGCGCGCTCGGGCACACCGAAGCCTCACTGGTCGGGCACGCCGACGGCGGCCTGATCTGCTGGGCCACCGCCACCCTGCATCCGCGGTTGGTCCGGTCGATCGCACTCGTCGCGTCCCCGCACCCGATCGCCCTCCGGCGGTCGGCGCTGCGGGAGCGTGCGCAACGCGCCGCCCTACTGCCGTCGTTCCTGAGCTACCAGCCGCCGTGGCGACCGGAACGGGCCCTGACCCGCGACGACGGCGCCGCCGTCGAGCGGTTGCTGCGAGACCGCTCGAGCACGCAGTGGCAGCAGTCCGAGGAGTTCCCGGAGGCCGCCGCCCGCGCCCGGTCCGCGATCCAGATCCCCGGCGCCGCGCATTGCGGCCTGGAGTACCAGCGCTGGGCGTTCCGCAGCCAGTGGCGGCCGGACGGCAGGCGGTTCATGACCGCGATGGACCAGGTCCTGACACTGCCGGTGCTGCAGATCCACGGCGACGCCGACCCGTTCGTGCTGCGTCCCACGCTGGAGCAGGACACCCGGTGGGCGCCGTCGCGCCGACTGCACGCCGTGCCCGGCGCCGGCCACTACGTGCACCGGGAAAGCCCGGCCGAGGTGACGTCGGCTCTGACGGAGTTCCTGTAAGGCGGCTTCGCCGCCCGTGAGTCCTTCTGGCCCCGACAAGGGCCAGAAGGACTCACGGGCGCTACGCGCCTATGCAGTCACCGGTGCTGACCGCACCGACCGCAGACGTCGCCTGCGCGAGCTGTCGCGACACCTCCGCCGCTGTGAGCACGAACCCGGTGTCACTGTTGTCCACCGCCGCACCGAACACCACTCCGAGGACGCGCCCCTGCTCGTCGACCAGTGGGCCTCCGGAGTTGCCCTGCCTGATCGACCCGCGCACCGTGTACACCTCCCGCGTCACGTCGCGGGCGCGGTAGATGTCCGGACCGCTCAGGTCCAGCGTCTCGCGGACCCGCGCCGCGCTCGCGGTGTACGGACCGCCGCCCGGGTAACCCAGCACCAGCGCGGTGTCCCCCGACTTCGCGGGCTTCGGGGCGAACTGCAGCGGGTCTGCGTCGAGTCCGGGCACCGCCAGGACCGCGACGTCCACCTCGGGGTCGAAGAGCACGACCTTCGCGTCGAGCGCACCGTTCGCGGTGTCCACGACGACCTTGTTCGTGCCGGCCACGACGTGCGCGTTGGTCATCACCCGCTCGGGGCCGACCACGAAACCGGATCCCTCGAGCGCGCGCTGGCAGCTCGGCGCCACCCCGCGCACCCGCAGCACACTCGACTGCAGTCGCGCCGCGAGCGGGCCCTGCGCGATCGCCGCGTCCGGCGGGTCCACCACGGCGATGGGGGTGCGACCGAACGGGCCGATCACGTCCGGCAGTCCCGACGTGTCGAGCAACGCGGAGAAGTCGCTCGGCAGCCGTCGCATCCAGCTCGGCGCGACCTCGTCGACCTGGGTCAGCACCTTCGACCCGCGGACCGCGGTGGCGACCGCGGGCTGCGAGGACGCCGTCAGCGGAATGGCCAGCAGCCAGGCAGCCACCAGTACCGCCGCGGCCTGCAGCCCGGCGCCGACGACGCTGTCGACCGACCGCGCGACCGGACTGTGCATGCCGCCGCGGGCGGCGCGGCCGAGCACCATGCCGGCGACCTCGCCGATGATCACCAATCCGACGATCAGCAGCACCCCGGCGAGGACCCGGATGCGCCCTCCCTCCATGTGCACCAGCACGTGGGGTGCGATCAGGATGCCCGCGACCGCGCCGAGGACCACCCCCAGGAACGCGAGCGCCGATGCCACCGCACCCTGACGCCAGCCGGAGCTGGCGGCGAGCACGGCGATCGCCAGGATCGCGATGTCTATCCAGGTCGACCCGCTCACCGCTCGTGCACCTCGACCACCCCTGCCTCCACCTCCGCGAGCGCCACTTCGAGATCACGCACGTCGCGGCGATCCCAGTCGATCTCCCAGCCGGACACGGCGATCAGTCCGGCCAGCACGCCCGCGGTGAAACCCCACACCAGCATCCCGTCGACCAGGAACGCGGGCCCCTGGTAACCGAGCCGGTGCTTGACGATGAACCGGTTGTCCGGATCGAGCAACGACCGCATCGGCACCCGCGCGACCTTCGCGGTCTCGCCCGCGTCCACCGGGCGCACCGGCGACGGGCGGTCCCAGTAGCCGACCACGGGTGTGACGTCGAACCCCGACGGCGGCACGAAGATCCCGGGCAGCACGGCGAGGGCGCGTACCCCGGACGGGTCCAGCCCGGTCTCCTCTTCGGCCTCGCGCAGCGCGGTCGCGATCGGACCGTCGTCCTCGGGGTCGGCGGCGCCGCCGGGGAACGCGATCTGCCCGCTGTGCTGGCGCAGGGTGGACGCCCGCTGTGTGAGCAGCAGGTCGGCGTCCTCGGGCAGCCCGCCGACACACATGGGGTCGGCGTCCTCCGACCCACCGAACAGGACCAGTACCGCGGCGTCACGGGCGGTCGTTCCCTCCGGCGTGCGCCGGCGCAGCACCGGGTTCACCGAGTTGCCGTCGGTCGGCGGCAGGGTCACCACCCTGTGCAGCCACTCCGGCGGCACGTGGTCGGTCCTCGTCACGAGACCACACCCAGTTTGTCGTGGACCATGTCGGCGATCTGGTCGGCGCTGTCGAAGGGTTGCGGCAGTACGGCGGCAACGGTTCCGTCGGCGCGGATCAGCGCGGTCACCGGCAGCACGTTCGGCGCCCCGACCGCGGCGGCGACCCGACCCGACCCGTCCTGCACGCCGGGCAGGTGCACCCCGTAATCGGTCAGCGCGGACAACGCATTTCCCTCCTTCGGGTCCTGGTGCACGGTGAGCACGGTGACCTTGTCCCCGGCGCGACGGGCGTACTCGTCGAGGGCGGGCAGTTCCTTCGCGCACGGACCGCACCAGTAGGCCCACAGGTTGACCAGGGCCGGCCTGCCCGCGAGGGCGGCGCCGACGTCGATGCGGCGACCGTCGGCCAGGCATGCGAGCGTGATGCCGGCGAGCGGACCCGCCGGGGTGGTCCCGGCGGCGGGGGCGGGGCACGCGGTGAGCGCGGCCCGGTCGCGGGCGCCGGCCAGCGACTGGTCGGTCTCACCGGGGGCACGTTCGGGCGCCGGAGTGGTGCCCTGGCTGACGTAGTCGGCGTAGCTGCGGGTGCCCGAGTCGTCGGAGCTGCCGCGCGGCCAGATGGCCACCACCAGGGCGATCACGACGACCAGCGCTGCCAGACTCCAGCGGCCGGCGTTGGAGATGTGCACGCTCAGGTCACCGCCCCGCCAGGTCGAGCAGGTGTTCGGTCTCCGGACCCTTCACCAGGGCCGCCGCCACTGTGGGGTCGGTCGGGCCCGCGCCGTACGAGGGGCAGTCCTTGGCCAGCAGACACACCCCGCAGGCCGGCTTCTTCGCGTGACACACCCGTCGGCCGTGGAAGATCACCCGGTGCGAGAGCAGGGTCCACTCCTTGCGCGGGATGAGTTCACCGACCGCGTGCTCGACCTTGACCGGGTCCTCCTCCTGCGTCCAGCCCCAGCGGCGGACCAGCCGCCCGAAGTGGGTGTCCACGGTGATCCCCGGCACATCGAACGCGTTCCCGAGGACGACGTTGGCGGTCTTGCGGCCGAAGCCCGGCAGGCTCACCAAGTCCTTGATGTTGCCCGGCACCTCGCCGTCGAAACGCTCGACAAGCGCCTGCCCGAGGCCGATGATCGAGTTCGCCTTGTTCCGGTAGAAGCCGGTCGTCCGGATGTACTCCTCCAGCTCGGCTCGCTCGGCACCCGCGTAGTCGGCGGCCGAGCGATAGCGGGCGAACAACGCCGGCGTTACCTGGTTGACCCGCACGTCAGTGCACTGCGCGGACAGAATCGTCGCCACCGACAGCTCCAGCGGGGTGCTGAAATCCAGCTCGCAGTACACGTGCGGGAACGCCACGCCGAGGGTGCGGTTCATCCGGCGTGCCCGCCGCACCAGGCCCAGCCGGGTCTCGCCCTTTTTCGGGCTCCCGGCAGACGCAGCGCGGCGCTCGGCCGGGGTCTTCGAAACGGTGGTGGACACTCCGTCGACTCTACGGACGGGCCCGGGAACGGTTCGCACATCGTTTCGCTTCTGAGACATTCGCCGTGTTTACTGCCCAGTATGCAAGGTCTCGCTGTGGTGCTCTTCCCAGTGCTGCTCATGCTGTTTGCGCTGGCGATGGAGCGGGTGGAATTCCGGCTGCGCCGGCTGACAGTGCGTGAGCAGGAGGTCCAGGAGTTCCTGGACCAGGCGAGCCATGCCGAAGTTGCGACGCTCGCACAGGAGGGGCTGCCACGCGCGCTGGCCCGCTTCCATCTGCGGCGCAAGCGGGGCGGCGTCGAGGAAGAGCCGCTGACCGAACGGCAGGCGAGCTGACCATTCGACGCGCAGGACGTGGCGTCGATCACTACTGTTACGCAGCGGAGCGATAGACTCCCAGCGAAAGTTACCGAATAGTCGGCGCGCAGTCTGCGTCGACGGAACGGTCGAGCACCACACGACGGGGCCCGGCCGACCAAGTTTTCCGAAGAAGGAGCGCACGTGGACGAGATCCTGGCCAGAGCCGGAATCTTCCAGGGAGTCGAGCCGTCGGCGGTCGCCGCGCTGGTCAAGCAGCTCCAGCCCGTAGATTTCCCGCGCGGACACGTCATTTTCAACGAGGGTGAACCGGGCGACCGGCTCTACATCATCGTGTCCGGCAAGGTGAAGCTCGGCCGCCGCTCCCCCGACGGGCGCGAGAACCTGCTGACCATCATGGGTCCGTCCGACATGTTCGGCGAGCTGTCCATCTTCGACCCGGGTCCGCGCACCTCCACCGCGACCACCGTCACCGAGGTGCGTGCGGTGCAGATGGACCGCGACGCCCTCAAGTCGTGGATCGACCAGCGCCCGGAGATTGCCGAGCAGCTCCTGCGCGTGTTGGCCCGCCGCCTGCGCCGGACCAACAACAACCTCGCCGACCTCATCTTCACCGACGTGCCCGGTCGCGTCGCGAAGGCGCTGCTGCAGCTCGCGCAGCGCTTCGGCACCCAGGAGGGCGGCGCCCTGCGCGTCACGCACGACCTCACGCAGGAGGAGATCGCCCAGCTGGTCGGCGCCTCCCGCGAGACCGTGAACAAGGCCCTCGCCGACTTCGCGCACCGCGGTTGGCTGCGGCTCGAGGGCAAGAGCGTGCTCATCTCGGATTCCGAGCGCCTGGCCCGCCGCGCCCGCTGACACAGCGCTGACACAGAGAGCCGCCCACCCCGGTTTCGGGGTGGGCGGCTCTCTGTCATGACAAGGGCCGCTCAGGCGGGGGTGCTGCCCTTCCCGGCGCTGCCGAGGTCGAGCTGGAGGATGGTGCCGAACATGCCGACGAGCTGCACGATGCCGTTCTCGCCGGTGACGTTTCCGAGGGATCCCACGTGTACTGCTCCTTGAGTTTTCCGAGGGGGTGACGCACCGCACAAACTGCGATGCCGGTAGATGTCTACGGCATCCACGGCCCGCCGCAACTCGAGAGATCCGCGGATCCGCCCGTCCCGTGTCCACCGCTCGAGCGGCACCTCCCGCGACCAGTGCATATCCGCCCGCAGGCAGCGGACATGCACAATTTTGTCCGATCCCGCTCACCGGGATCGGACAGGGTCATCGCCGCAGGTAGGCCAACTGCACCCGCACCGACTGCTCGGCGACCGGCCACAACTTCCGGTCGACGTCCGAGTACACGTGCTCGACCACCTGCGCCGCGGTGGCGTCGTGGCCGAGCGCCTCGAGGGCGGCCCGCACCTGGTCGAGCCGTTCCTCCCGGTGCGCGAGGTACTCCTGCGCGACCGCCTGCAGGTCGGGCAGGTCGGGTCCGTGCCCGGGCAGCACGGTCCGTCCGGCGCCGAGGTCGATCAACGAACGCAGCGAGGACAGGTAGTCGCCGAGGTCGCCGTCGGTGGAGTCGAGCACCGTGGTGCCGCGACCGAGGATGGTGTCGCCGGTGAGCACCGATCCCTCCCCCTCGATCACGAACGACGTCGAGTCCTTGGTGTGGCCGGGGGTCCGCAGCACCCGGATCGCGAGACCGACCTCCTCGATCAGCTCGCCGTCGGGCAGGCCGGCATCGGTGTGCCGACGGAACTCCGGGAGCACGGCCCTCACCGGCGACCCGGTCAGCCCGACGAACCGGTCGATGCCCTCGGTGTGGTCGCGGTGCCGGTGAGTGATCAGCGTCAGCGCGACCGGCCCGACCTTCGCGATCCGCAGCAGGTGGTCCTCGTCGGCCTCGCCGGGATCGACGACCACGATCTCCTCACGGCCCGGGGCGCGCAGGATCCAGGTGTTGGTGCCGTCGAGGGTCATCATGCCGGGGTTGTTCTCGAGCATCACGGCCGCGATCGGGGTGACCTGTCGCAACTGCGCGTACGCGGGGTGGGCGATGGTCATGGCGTCAGCGGACCTCCGCGATGACTTCCACCTCGACGGGCGCGCCGAGCGGCAGCTCCGCCACTCCGACCGCGGACCGGGCATGCACCCCGGCGTCGCCGAAGACCTCGCCGATCAACTGGGAAGCACCGTTGACCACGCCCGGCTGGCCGGTGAACCCGTCCGCGGACGCGACGAAGCCGACGACCTTGACGATGCGGACCACCGAGTCGAGACCGACGAGGGCGTCGATCGCGGCCAGCGCGTTGAGCGCGCAGGTGCGGGCGGCGAGGTTCGCGGACTCCGCGTCCACCGCGCCGCCGACCTTTCCGGTCAGCTGCAGCTCGCCGTCGACGAAGGGCAGCTGGCCGGACGTGTAGACGAGGTTCCCCGTCTGCACGGCAGGCACGTAGGCGGCCACCGGGGCGGCCACCGGGGGCAGCTCGATGCGCAGCTCGGCGAGCCGCGCCTTCCAGTCGGTCATGCCTTCGGACGCTTGAGGTAGGCGACGTGCTGCTCACCGGTCGGACCGGCGAGGACCGACACCAGCTCCCAGCCGTCCGCACCCCACTGGTCGAGGATCTGCTTGGTCGCGTGGGTCAGCAGCGGAACGGTGGCGTATTCCCAGGTAGTCAATTCACTCATGCCGGTGAGCCTAGTCGGCGGACGGTTCTTCACCGCGACTTATAGGCTCGGGGGGTGGCAGCACCTGCGAACACACCCGTATACGAGTGGCCCGCCAAGGCGGACAAGGCCCGGTTGCACTTCGTCTCCGGCAAGGGAGGCACCGGAAAGTCCACGGTCGCAGCGGCTTTGGCGCTGGCACTGGCCGCGGGCGGTCGACGCGTGCTGCTCGTCGAGGTGGAGGGGCGGCAGGGCATAGCCCAGCTGTTCGACGTGCCACCGCTGCCACACGCCGAAACCAAGATCGCGACCGCCGACGGCGGCGGTGAGGTGTTCGCGCTGGCCCTGGACATCGAGACGGCCTTCCTCGAGTACCTCGACATGTTCTACAACCTCGGGTTCGCGGGCCGCGCGATGCGCCGGATCGGGGCGATCGAGTTCGCGACCACCCTGGCACCGGGACTCCGCGACGTGCTGGTCACCGGCAAGATCAAGGAATGCGTGGTGCGCACCGACAAGTCGGGGGTCCCGGTCTACGACGAGGTGGTGGTGGATTCGCCGCCGACCGGACGGATCGGTAGCTTCCTCGACGTGACGAAGGCGATGGCCGACCTGGCCAAGGGGGGTCCGGTGCACTCACAGTCGGAGGGCGTCGTGCGACTTCTGCACTCCGACGAGACGATGGTGCACCTGGTGACGCTGCTCGAGGCGCTGCCCGTGCAGGAGACCGCGGACGCGGTGGAGGAACTCGAAGCCGCGGACCTGCGTCTCGGCACGGTGATCGTCAACCGCAGCGGAACGCCGTACCTGCCACCGGAGATGATGGCGGAGGCCGCGGCCGGGCACATCGACGCCGCGGCAGTCCGGGCCGGCCTGGACGCGGCGGGCGTCACGCTCTCCGACGAGGACTTCGCCGGACTGCTCACCGAGACCATCGAGAACGCCTCGACCCTGAAAGCCCAGGACGACAGTGCAATCGAGCTCGACAAGCTGGACGTCGCGCGACTGCACCTGCCCGCACTGACCGACGGCGTCGACCTCGGCGGACTGTACGAACTGGCCGAGCAGCTCGCCGAGCAGGGCGTCCGGTGACCGCCGCCCTCGATGTCGACGGGATCCTCACCGACCCGAAGTCGCGAATCGTGGTGTGCTGCGGGGCGGGCGGCGTCGGCAAGACCACGACCGCCGCGTCGATGGCGCTGCGGGCCGCGGAGGAGGGCCGCCGCGTCGTCGTGCTCACCATCGACCCGGCCCGCAGGCTGGCGCAGGCGCTGGGGGTCCGCGAGCTCGACAACACTCCGCAGCCGGTGCAGCTCGGCCCGGGCGCGACCGGCGAACTGCACGCGATGATGCTGAATATGCGACGCACCTTCGACGACATGGTGCTCGAGCACTCGTCGCCGGAGAAGGCTGAGCAGATCCTGGCGAACCCCTTCTACCAAACCGTCGCGACCTCGTTCTCCGGCACGCAGGAGTACATGGCGATGGAGAAGCTGGGTCAGCTCGCCGCCAGCGACGAGTGGGACCTGGTGATCGTCGACACGCCGCCGTCCCGCAACGCGCTGGACTTCCTGGACGCCCCGCAGCGACTCGGCGCGTTCCTCGACGGCCGGATGATCCGGATGCTCTCGGCGCCCGGTCGCGGGATCGGACGCCTCGTCACCGGCGCGATGGGATTGGCACTCAAGGCGGTCAACACCATTGTCGGCAGCAAGATGCTCTCCGACGCGTCGGCTTTCGTGCAGTCCTTCGAGTCGATGTTCGGCGGTTTCCGGGAGCGGGCTGCCCGCACCTACGAGCTGCTGCGTGCCGAGGGCACCCACTTCATGGTGGTCGCCACGGCCGAGCCGGACGCCCTCCGGGAGGCCTCGTTCTTCGTCGAGCGACTGTCCACCGAGGGCATGCCGCTGTCGGGGCTGGTGCTCAACCGCACCCACCCGAGGTTGAGCGCGCTGCCTCCGGACCATGCGGTGGCCGCCGCCGACCTGCTCAGAGACCGCGGCGAGCATCCACTGGCCGCGGCAGTGCTGCGGATTCACGCCGAGCGAGCCCGGACGGCGCAGCGGGAGCTGCGGCTGTTGGGGCGGTTCACCGGCGCACATCCGCGGGTGCCGGTGGTCGGGGTGCCGTCGCTGCCGTTCGAGGTCTCCGACCTCGAGGCGCTGCGGGCGGTCGCCGATCAGCTCACAGGTCGGGCGTAACCGGCCGTTCGACGCTGCCCGGCACGGGGTCGACCGCCATCTGCACGGGCTCGTCGACGGGCGCCGGACGTCGGGCCTGGCGCAGGACCATCGCCCCGAGCCCGGCCGCGACCAGGCAGGCGGCGGCCCCCATGAGCAGCCCGACCCGACCGCCGAACTGCTGTGACACCGCACCTGCGATGGGTCCGCCGATCGGCGTGGACCCGAGGAACGCCACCGACCACAGCGCCATCACGCGGCCGCGCATGCCGGGTTCGGCCTCGAGTTGCAGGGTGCTGTTGCCGGTGGACAGGAAACTGACGCTGGCGGCGCCGACCAGCACCAGCGCGACGAGTTCGAGCCACAATGTCGGGGCCAGCGCGGCCGCCGCGATCACCACGCCGAAGATGGTCGACGAGACGACCAACGCCGGTACACCGGTGCGCCCGCGAGCTGCGACGTACAGCCCGCCCACCACGGCGCCCGCCCCCATGGCCGCGGTCATGAAGCCGTACACCTGCGCGTCGGCATCGAAGGTGCTGCGCGCGACGACCGGCAGGACCACCTGGAACTCGTAGGCCAGGCAGCCGACCAGCGCCATCATCAGCAGCGGCACGAGCAGGGTCGGGGTCCGGCGGACGTAGCGGAGGCCCTCACGAAGCTGGCCCGGACTGCGGACCGCGGGCGGCGAGGGTTGCAGTGCCGAGCCGTCGAGTTTGATCAGGGACGCGACCACGGCCACGAAGCTGACCGCATTGAGGAGGAAGCAGATCCCGAGTCCACCGGTGGCGATGACGATGCCCGCGACTGCGGGACCGATCGCTCGCGCCGCGTTGACCAGCACCGAGTTGAGGCTGACGGCATTGTGCAGGTGCTCGGGACCGACCATCTCGAGGACGAAAGCCTGGCGGGCGGGATTCTCGAAACAGTTGTTGAGCCCGAGCAGGAACGCGAGGACGTACACCTGCCACAACGCCACCGTGTCGGTCACCGTCAGCAGACCCAGGACCAGCGCGAGCACACCCATCATGGACTGCAGCGCGATCATCAGCCGCCGTTTGTCCACCCGGTCCGCGACCACTCCCCCGTACGGGCCGAGCAGCAGCACCGGCAACGTCTGCAGCGCGACCACCAGCCCGAGTGCGGTGCCGGACCCGGTCAGCTGAAGCACCAGCCAGGACTGTGCGACCGTCTGCATCCACGTGCCGATCATCGACACGGCCTGTCCGGAGAAGTAGAGCCGGTAGTTCGGAACGGTCAGGGAGGAGAACGTCGCGCGGCGGGCGCCGGCCAGAGTGCTCACGTCCGCACCCGCCGGGTGCCCGCGACGCCCGGGTCCGGGGTGGTCGCCCGGTCGGGCGCGAACATCTGCTCGGCGAGCGCTTCGACCGCGGGCAGCGCGACCAGCAACGATTCCGCCTGGACGTCCGGGAGTCGGGCCAGTGCATCGGCGAACAGCTCGGTCCGCTCGCGGCGCAGTCGCCGGTGCAGACCCTCGCCCGCGGCGGTGACCTGCACCAGAACGGCCCGGCGGTCGCCGGGGTCGGCGGAGCGTGCGAGCAGTCCGTCGGCCTCGAGCTTGCCGATGACGCGGGAGAGCATGGTCGGGTTCAGGCCCTCTACCTCGGCGATGGCCCCGGCCCCGAGCGGGCCGAGGCGGGCGACCGTGCCGAGCACCGACAGTTGAGTGCGGGTGAGTCCGCCTCCGGACACCTGCCGGTCGACCAGTCGGGAGATCCGGGCGAGCGCGATCCTCAGCCTGGTGACGTCGTCTTCCGACGGAGTTCCCGTCATGTGCCCTCCCAAGTTAATTGCCTATCGGCAAGCATATAACTCGGATGAGAACGCAGACCTCGTGACAGTGACGGCCGACGCTGCGATGATCGCTGACATGGCCGAATTGCCCGACTGGGCGCGATCGCTGGACCTGACCCCACACCCGGAGGGCGGCTGGTACCGCGAGACCTGGCGCAGCGGCGTCACCGTCCCCGCAACCGCCCTGCCCGATCACCCGGGTGCGCGGTCGGCGGGGACCGCCATCCTGTTCCTGCTGCTGCCGGGTCAGCAGTCCGCGTGGCACACCGTGCGCAGCGAGGAACTCTGGCTCTGGCACCGAGGCGGCCCACTGCAACTGGACCTCGGCGGCGACGGCGACCAACCCGGCCCCGCGACCGAACGACTGCTCGGCGCGGACCTGCTCGGCGGCCAGACCCCGCAGCTGGTGGTCCCGGCGCGGCACTGGCAGCGGGCCCGACCGACCCGGGATGAACCCACGCTGGTCAGTTGCGTCGTGGTGCCGGGGTTCGACTTCGCAGACTTCCGACTCGAATGCTGAGGCCCGCCCCAGCGGGACGCCGGCATGGTCGAATTCCGCCCCGGACAGCACGTTGGCCGGGATCCATCGATCCCGGCCAACGGCGAAAGTTCATCCGTTCAGATGACAGCGGCCTGGTGTCGCTGCGCCTCGAAGAAGTCCGCCCAGGACTCGACTTCGGGGTGCTGCTTGAGCAGAGCGCGGCGCTGACGCTCGGTCATTCCGCCCCACACGCCGAACTCGACCCGGTTGTCGAGAGCGTCGGCACCACACTGCATCAGTACGGGGCAGTGCCGGCAGATCGTGGCAGCCTTGCGCTGAGCCGCGCCTCGAACGAACAACTGATCGGGATCGACCGCTCGGCATCGCGCCTGCGTAACCCATGCAATACGAGCCTCGGCTTCTTCAACATCCAACCGGTGGCCCGGGGTTGTCACGGTCATCTTCTGCCCCTCCTGCAGTACGAGCGTCGCCCTCGCTGACGCCCTGGAAGTGCCCGCTCCCCGCTACCATGAGCGAGTTACGCCACATTCCTGAACTAGTGTTATCTGAATCACACTGAGTCACAATTTAGGCAATGTATAACGCTCTGCGCAAGTGCCCGCGGCATTTTTTTGGTACGGACGTGCCTCCAGGACAGACGGGCTGGTCACGCGCACGTGAACACAGCGCGCGGCCACGTACGCTGTCTGAGTGCCGATCGCAAAGACAGTCGCGAAGCTCGCCGGATGCACCGCCTTGGCCGGGGCACTCCTGGCGGGAGTGATGTTCCCGTTGGCCGGCGGGTTCGGGATCGCGTCGAACCGGGCCGCCGACACCGTCGACAACGTCTCAGCCGAACTGGTCGAGGGTGAGGTGCCGGCCGTGTCGACGATGGTCGACGCCGCGGGAAACCCCATCGCCTGGCTGTACGAGCAGCGCCGGTTCGAGGTGCCCAGCGACAAGATCTCGAACGACATGAAGCTGGCCATCGTGTCCGTCGAGGACCGGCGCTTCGCCGACCACACCGGCGTCGACTGGCAGGGCACGCTGCGCGCGTTCCTCACCAACACCACCAGCGGCCAGGTCCAGCAGGGCGCGTCGACGATCGACCAGCAGTACGTGAAGAACTACCAGCTGCTGGTGGTCGCGAAGACCGACGCCGAGCGTCGCGCCGCCATCGAGACCACGCCGGCCCGCAAGATCCGTGAGATCCGGATGGCGCTGACGCTGGACAAGAAGCTGACCAAGGACGAGATCCTCACCCGCTACCTGAACCTGGTGCCGTTCGGCAATGCGTCCTTCGGGATCCAGGACGCGGCCCAGACCTACTTCGGGGTCGATGCGAAGGACCTCCAGCTCACCCAGGCCGCGATGCTCGCGGGCATGGTGCAGTCCAGCTCGGCACTGAACCCCTACACCAACCCGTCGGGTGTCCTGGAGCGCCGGAACACCGTGCTCGACACCATGATCGCGAACATCCCGGACCGGGCCGACGAGATCCGCGCAGCCAAGTCCGAACCGCTCGGCGTCCTGCCCGAGCCCAAGAGCCTGCCCCGCGGCTGCATCGCGGCGGGCGACCGCGGCTTCTTCTGCGACTACGCGTTGCAGTACCTGGCCAACGCGGGCATCAGTCGCGAGCAGGTCGAGAAGGGCGGCCTGCTGATCAAGACCACCCTCGACCCCACCGTCCAGGCCTCGGCACACAATGCGCTGACCGGCACTGCCAGCCCGACCACCGAGGGCGTCGCCGAGGTGATGAACGTCGTTCAGCCCGGTCAGGACCAGCACCGCATCCTCGCCATGAGCAGCAGCCGCAACTACGGCCTCAACGGCGCGATCAACGAGACCGTGCAGCCGCAGCCGTACTCACTGGTCGGCACCGGCGCCGGGTCCGTGTTCAAGATCTTCACCACCGCCGCGGCGATGGAGAAGGGCCTCGGCACCAGCGCTGTCCTGCAGGTTCCGGGCCGGGTCGAGGTCAAGGGCATGGGTTACGGCGGCGCCAAGGGCTGCCCCGCGACCATGTACTGCGTCGAGAACGCGGGCAAGTACCCCGCATCACTGTCGGTGACCGACGCGTTGGCACAGTCGCCGAACACCGCGTTCGTCAAGCTGATCGAGCAGGTCGGCGTCACCCCGACGGTCGACATGGCGGTGCGCCTGGGCATGCGGTCGTACGCGCAGCCCGGAACGTCCGGCCAGGGCGACGGCCAGTCGATGGCGGACATGCAGAAGCAGCAGAACCTCGGCTCGTTCACGCTCGGACCGACCTGGATCAACCCGCTGGAACTGTCGAACGTGGCGGCCACCCTGTCCTCGCACGGCAAGTGGTGCCCGCCGACGCCGATCGATTCGATCGTCGACCGCAACGGCAAGCCGGTGTCGATCACCCAGCAGGCCTGCGAGCAGGTCGTCGACCCGGGCCTGGCCGACACCCTGGCGAATGCCCTGAGCAAGGACGACCAGGGCGGCGGCACGTCGGCAGGGGCGGCCGGGGCGGCGGGGTGGAAGCTCCCGGTGTCCGGCAAGACAGGTACCACCGAGTCGCACATGTCCTCGGCGTTCCTCGGCTTCACCAACAACCTCGCGGGCGCGGTGTACGTCTACGCCGACTCGCCGAACCCGCGGGAGATCTGCACCTCGCCGCTGCGTCAGTGCTCCGAGGGCAACGTCTACGGCGGTAACGAACCCGCCAAGGCGTGGTACACCGCGATGAACCCGATCGTGAACAACTTCGGGCCGACGGCACTCCCGCCGATCGACCCCAAGTACCAGCGCGGCTCGCAGAACGCCCAGCTGCCCAACGTCACCGGCATGGACCAGTCCCAGGCGACCAGTGCACTGAAGGCTGCGGGCTTCGGCGTCAACGCGGTGACCATGTCCGGCGACGGCGCCAAGGGTTCGGTGCTCAGCACGTCGCCGTCGGGCTCGGCCGTGCCGGGTTCGTCGATCACGCTGTACGTCAGCGACGGCTCGGTCCGGGCGGCACCCGCACCCGCACCGGCCGCCCCGGCGCCGGCTCCCCAGCCGATTCCGGGACTGCCCCCGCTCCCGCCGCTGCCGCGATAGCGCGCCTACGGCGCCTGTGAGTGGCGTTCACCCCAGCTGGGGTGAACGCCACTCACAGTTACAGACGATCCTTGACTGCCTTCGAGATCCGCGATCCGTCGGCCTTGCCGCCGACGAGCGCGGTCGCGACCTTCATGACCTGGCCCATCTGCCGCATCGCGGGGCGCTCACCGATCTCCTCGGCGACCTGGGCGATGGCGGTGTCCACGGCATCGACCAGTTCCGCGTCGGTGAGCGGGGTGGGCAGGTACTCGTCGATGATCTGGGCCTCGGCGCGTTCGGTCGCCGCCAGCTCGCCCCGACCGGCCTCGGTGTAGATCTCGGCGGACTCGCCGCGCTTCTTGGACTCCTTGGCGAGCACCTTGAGGACCTCCTCGTCGGTGAGCTCACGGGCCTCCTTGCCGGAGACCTCCTCGGTCTGGACGGCGGCCAGCAGCATCCGCAGCGTCTTGAGTCGCAGCGGATCCTTGGCCTTCATCGCGGCCGTCATGTCGGCTCGGAGGGTGGACTTCAGGGTGGGTGTGGAGTCGGACATGGTGCCGAACGCTACGCGCCTGCCCCGGCGACGCGCATATCGTTTGCGGGCGCTGCGTATCCTGAAATGGTGTTTGACAACCCACGCAATGCCCTCCGCGGAACCGCGGCCGGACTGGCCGGTGCCGCGGCGCTCGGCGTCGGCTACGCCTCGCTGATCGAGCGCAACGCCTTCACCCTGCGCGAGGCGACGATGCCGGTGCTCGAGCCGGGGTCGTCCTCACTGCGGGTGCTACACATCAGCGACTTGCACATGATGCCGGGACAGAAGCTCAAGCAGAACTGGCTGCGCGAACTGGACCGCCTCGAACCCGACCTCGTCGTGAACACCGGCGACAACCTGTCCCACCAGCGTGCGGTCCCCGCCGTCGTGCAGTCCCTCGGCGGGCTGCTGGCCAGGCCCGGCCTGTTCGTGTTCGGCAGCAACGACTACTTCGCGCCGAAGCCGAAGAACCCGCTCAAGTACTTCAAGAAGGAGCACAAGCGCACCCACGGCGAGCCGCTGCCGTGGCAGGACCTGCGTGCGGCGTTCAGCGAACGCGGCTGGCTGGATGTCACGCACACCCGACGCGAGCTCGAGGTCGCCGGGATCCGGATCGCGACGGCCGGCGTGGACGACCCGCACCTCAAGCGCGACCGCTACGACACCATCGCCGGCACGCCGAACCCGATGGCCAACCTCAAGCTGGGCATCACCCACTCCCCCGAGCCGCGGGTGCTGGACCGCTTCGCCGAGGACGGGTACGACCTGGTGCTCGCCGGCCACACGCACGGCGGCCAGCTGTGCCTGCCGTTCTACGGCGCACTCGTGACGAACTGCCAACTGGACCGCTCCCGGGTGAAGGGCCCGTCGAAGTGGGGCGCCCACACCCGTCTGCACGTCTCGGCGGGGATCGGCACGTCGCCGTACGCTCCGGCCCGGTTCTGCTGCCGGCCCGAGGCGACCCTGCTGACACTGGTCGCGGCACCCGATCGGGGCCCCAAAGAGGGCCATCGACCAGGCGTTTCGCGTTCTTCGGCAGTCGTGCGCTAAACTTCGCTGGCTGCCGAAAACGGGCAGCGAGCAAGGCACGGGGTGTGGCGCAGCTTGGTAGCGCGCTTCGTTCGGGACGAAGAGGTCGTGGGTTCAAATCCCGCCACCCCGACAGTGTTTGCAGAGGCTCTCTCCGCTCAGGCGGAGGGAGCCTCTTCTCGTTTCGCGCCTGGGATGGCGTCGGGGGTGTTTGCGCACGGCGGCGGCAGCAGTCGCCACAGCCCCCGTAATCGACATGTCGCCGCCGGCCTGCGGCAGGCCGGGTTCGCGGCGCGAGTCACCTCTTCGAGGGGCCCGGCGCGCTGGACGCGGTCATCGACCTCGCGGTCGCCTCGCTGCAGCAGTCGCTCCCCAACCGAGCGGCGCCCACCTGAGCTGCAACTCGGCGAGCGCGGACTGCGTTGCTCAGTCCTGGTGCAGCTGAACGAGATTGCCACAGGTGTCGTCGAAGACCGCGGACGTGCCCGAGGGGTCGGCGGTGGGCGGGCCGGTGAACCGGACCCCGAGGCCGCTCAGCCGCTCGTAGTCGGCCTGCACATTCGGGCTGCCGAAGACGATGGCCGGGAGGCCCTGCGCGTAGACGCCGGCGCGGTACGCCTCGGCGACCGGGTTGTCGCTCGGCTCGAGCAGCAGTCCCACGCCGTCCGGGTCCTGCGGGGACTTGACGATGAAGAGGTGATGTTCCGGCATCGCGAGCAGCTCCTCGAAGCCGAGGATCTCGGTGTAGAAACCGAAGGCGGCCGCGGGATCGACGACGTGGACCGAACACATCTTGATTCGCATGTCCCGAGGCTAGCGGCCGGCAGCTGTGCCGTCCGACCCACGACAGTCGGCGGTTGTGGACGCTGGGACAGTCGAGCCCAGTCCGGTTGTCTGCTCCGGAATGTCCCCGAACACGTTACGAAACCGTTGCCTGATTTGACCTGCGCAGAGGACGGACCGCCCGCGAGTCGCACCAGAAGCTACTCGCCGGTACCGAGTTTCCCCTGGTAATAGGCCATTTCGTATAACACTTCGGGGTCCGGTTCAGGATTGAACGAATAATCACAAAACTGCAACGAGTTCTCAAAGTCGATGGCATGGTGTGAGGAATTTCATCCACCCCTCGATGTGCGGCATGGATCACACGTGCCGGGCGCAAGGAGATTCCATGTCCAGTTCCACAGTGCGGCGCGTTGCCGCACCGGTCACCGGTGTGGCGGTGGTCGCCGGCATGATGCTGGTCGGCGCACCGGCCAACGCTGGAACCACCAGCTTCACCAGTTCGTGCCAGGCCAAGTCGATCATTACCGTGGACAAGACCGTCGCCGCCACTATGACGGTGGACGCGCCCGCAACGGTCACCCCGGGCCAGACCTTCACGTACCGCATCCAGCCGAACGCGTCCTCGTACCCGAACTCGGACTCGGGAGCGACGACGACCAACCTGTCGAGGCTCAAGTACGACTACGCGGTTCCCGACAATGCGACATTCGTCAGCGCTGCGGTCGTGGGCACCGGAGTCAACCTCGACAACGTCGCCCCGAACGTCCTGCGCGTGAACGATTCCGGCACCGTGGACAATGCGGCCGGCACGGTCATCCGGCTTTCGGGAAACAACGAGGTGGTGGGCAACAGTCCCACCAGCAGCACCAACAGCGAGGGCGGCATCCGCGCCCCCAAGCTGAAGAAGAACCTCGACGGCACGACCAACTCTGCGGGTGACAGCTGGTTCCAGCTGCCCGCCGTGGACATCACCGTCACGGCCGGCCCCTCGGGTGTGATCACGCCGAAGCTGCGGACCGCCGGAAGCGCCGCCACCTACGGCAACGACCAGAACTTCAGCACTTCCCTGGCCAAAGCCTCAGCCTTCGGTACCCAGTGGGCGCCGACCCGCTGCATCCCGAGTGACAACAAGGGCGCCCTCAACGCCGGCGCCGGCCCCCTCGCGACCATCACCATCAGCGCGCCCGCACTCGCCGACACGACGACCACGCTCAACGCCCCGGCCACCGCATACACGAATGCGAACGTCACGCTGAGCGCGACCGTCGCCCCCGCGGGCGCCACCGGCACCGTCCAGTTCAAGGACGGCGCCAACAACATCGGCGCACCCGCCCCCGTGAACAACGGCAACGCGAGCATCAACTTCGCGTTCCCTGCCACCGGCGCGCACTCCATCACCGCCGTCTACAGCGGTGACGCCGCCAACAAGCCGTCGACGTCGGGCGCCTCGACCGTCACGGTGACCGACCAGGTCATCGTCAAGGACACGACCACCACCCTCAACGTCCCGGCCACCGCCAAGACCGGCACCGCCGTCGACCTCACCGCCACCGTCGCCCCCGCCGGCGCCACCGGCACCGTCCAGTTCAAGGACGGCGCCAACAACATCGGCGCCGCGGCACCGGTCAACAACGGCACCGCCACCCTGAACTACACCTTCACCGCCAACGGCGCCCACGCCATCACCGCCGTCTACAGCGGCGACGCCGGCAACAAGCCGTCC
>NZ_VIGH01000001.1:0-559822 GCF_006704125.1 Rhodococcus spelaei | reverse complement strand
CCGCAACGGCGCCCACGCCATCACCGCCGTCTACAGCGGCGACGCCGGCAACAAGCCGTCCACCTCGGCCGCGGCCAACGTCCAGGTCACCACCGACCCGGTCATCGTGGACACCACCACCACCCTCAACGTCCCGGCCACCGCCAAGACCGGCACCGCCGTCGACCTCACCGCCACCGTCGCCCCCGCCGGCGCCACCGGCACCGTCCAGTTCAAGGACGGCACCAACAACATCGGCGCCGCGGCACCGGTCAACAACGGCACCGCCACCCTGAACTACACCTTCAGCACCAACGGCGCCCACGCCATCACCGCCGTCTACAGCGGCGACGCCGGCAACAAGCCGTCCACCTCGGCCGCGGCCAACGTCCAGGTCACCACCGACCCGGTCATCGTGGACACCACCACCACCCTGAACGTGCCGGGCGAGGCGACCACCGGTGAGGCCGTTGATCTCTGGGCGCTCGTGACCGGCCCGGACAACGCTCCCGCTGTCGGCGGCACCGTCCAGTTCAAGGACGGCACGACCAACATCGGCGGCGCGATCGCGCTCGACAACAACGGTGGCGCCAAGCTGGTTCAGAACTTCACCAGTGCGGGCACCCACTCGATCTCCGCGGTCTACACCGGCGCGGACGGTTTCAACGCCTCGACCGGCGCGGCGAAGACCGTCACGGTCAAGGATCCGACTCCGGTCGAGGTCAACACGGTGACCACCCTGAACGCGCCGGCAACGGCCACCAAGGGTGACCCGGTGAACCTGACCGCGACCGTCAAGACCCAGAGCGGCGACCCGGTCACCACCGGCACCGTCCGCTTCATGGACGGCACCACCCCCATCGGTGAGGCCGTGAACGTGGTCAACGGCCAGGCCGCCCTGCCGCACGCGTTCGGTCAGACCGGCGCCCGCCAGATCACCGCGGTCTACACCGGCTCCACCGGCTTCAAGGAGTCGACGTCCGCGGCCTCGACCGTGACGGTTTCCGCGGCCACCACCGGCCCCGGTGGCGGATCGCTCTCCAACCTTTTCGGCTCGTAATTCCCGCCTGACGAACGCCCCTCACCGATCCTGGTGGGGGGCGTTCGTCGTCCTACGGTTTCACGTGAATCGGCCCGCGAATTTCCTTCGCACACAACCCTGCCGGAGATGCTCTCGATGTCCTATGTTGGCCGGATGACAATGGCTCCCCCGCGACTGAGCAGATCGACCGTGGCCGGATACTCGCTCGGCTCGGTCGGCACCGGCGGGTTCGCCACCCTCCCCGGACTGGTACTCGCGTACTACCTCACCGACACCCTGGCCGTACCGGCTGCGGTGGCTAGCATCGTGGTCTTCGCACCGAAGGCCCTCGACGTCCTCGTCAACCCGATGATCGGGTCCCGCAGTGACGCCGACGCTGCCCGCACGGGTACCCGCAGGCGGTTCCTGCTGCTGGGCGCGCTGACCCTGCCGGTGTTCTTCGCGTTGACGTTCGCGGTGCCGGCGGGCCTGTCAGCGACGGCCGGATGTCTGTGGGTCGGTGCGGCTTTCATCCTGTCCGCGATCGCGTTCAGCCTGTTCCAGGTCCCCTACATCGCCTTGCCCGCCGAGCTCACCCAGGACTACCACGAGCGATCCCGCCTGATGTCGTGGCGGGTCGCCCTGCTCGGAATCGCGATCCTGCTGTTCGGTGCGGGCGGACCGGCCCTGCGCGACCTCGGCGGGGGTGGCAGACCCGGCTACCTGACGATGGGGGTGGTCGCCGGCCTGTTGCTCGGCCTCGGCATGCTGGCCGCTTGGTCGATCGCGCCCCGCGGACGGGCCATCGCCACCGCGGATTCGTCTGCCACGCACGGTTTCTCCGACGCGCTTGCGGCCGCGCGCTCGAGCGAACCGTTCCGGATCCTGCTGACCACGTTCGCGTTGCAGGCACTCGGGGTCGGGGCCATGCTCGGCGCTGCGCAGTACGTCGCCACCTACGTCCTCGACTCCGAGGGTACGGTGTCGATCCTGTTCGCGGCTCTTGTCGGCCCCGCGGTCGCGGTGATGCCGCTGTGGATCCGGCTGGTGCGGGCGTGGGGCAAGCAGCGGGCGTTCCTATTGGCGTCCGGGCTGTTCCTCGCCGCCGACATCGCACTGCTCGGCCTGCTCGCCAACCACGGGCCCTGGGTGTACGGCGCCGTCGCGGTGGCCGGAATCGGTTACGCCGGAATGCAGATGCTCCCGATGTCGATGCTTCCCGACGTGATCACCGACCACGAGGAACGCGGCGACGGGGCGGTCCGCGCGGGTGCGTTCAGCGGCGTATGGACCGCCGCCGAGACGATCGGCATGGCCCTCGGGCCGGCCCTGGTCCTGCTGATCCTGGCCGTCACCGGCTTCGTCTCGTCGAGCGGCGACGAGGTCGCCGAGCAGTCGAGCGCCGCCCTGACCGGGATCGTGCTGGCGTTCACCGCCGCCCCGGCGGTGCTGGTCGCCGTGAGCATCCTGACGCTTCGCCGGTACCGACTGGCAGCCGAAGAACGAAACAGAGGACGCTAGAATGGATTTCGAACGCACTCCCGCCGACATCCTCGCCCAGTTGGACGAGTTGCGGGCGGCCGACGCGCCGACCGCCGGTGGACACCTTCTCTCCTACGTGTACGACCCCGGCGTCGCCGAACTGGACGATCTGGCCAGCGCCGCCGCCCGAAAGGCACAGCCGCTCAACGGTCTCGACCCGACCACCTTTCCCTCGGTGGCCGCGCTCGAGCGGGACCTGGTCGGCCTGGCCCGTTCCGTCCTCGCCGACGGAGTGGACGGCGTCGTCGGCTCCGTGACCAGCGGCGGCACCGAGAGTTGCCTGTTGGCCGTCAAGTCCGCGCGCGACAGTTGGCGGGCCGCGACGGGACGTGAGGACCGACCCACGCTGGTGATCGGGTCCACCGCGCACGCCGCATTCATCAAGGCCGCGCACTACCTGGACCTGCATCTGCGGGTGCTGCCGGTCGACCCCGACACCTGCCGGCTCCGGCCGGAGGACGTCGCCGCCGCACTCGACGAGACTGTCGCTCTGGTCGTCGCGTCCACGCCCTCGTACCCGCACGGCGCACTCGACCCGGTTTCCGAGATCGCGGAAGTGTGTGCGGCGCAGGGTGTTCCGGTACACGTGGACGGTTGCATCGGCGCCTGGGTGCTGCCGTGGTGGCCGGGTGCCGCCGAGCGACCCGACTGGGACCTCCGGGTGCCGGGTGTGGCGAGCCTGTCGGTGGACCTGCACAAGTACGGCTACGCCCCGAAGGGGGTGTCGGTGCTGTTGTACCGCGGCCGCGATCGGCACCGGCGGCAGTGGTTCGCGACCAGCGCCTGGCCCGGCTACGCGGTGGTCAACCCGACCATCCTCGGCTCACGGACCGTGATGCCGATCGCCGCGGGCTGGGCCGTCTCGCAGGCGTTGGGCCGCAGCGGGTTCGAGGAGCTGACCGGGCAGATCGCCCGCGCGGCGCAGCAGCTCCGCAAGGTGGTCGACGCGACGGAGGGTCTGCGGGTGGTCGGCGACCCGGTCGGTCCGTTGCTCGCGGTGGCCACCGATCCGGACGTCCCCGAGCAGTGCCGGGTGGACCCGCACCGCTGGGCGGACGCGGCGAAGGACCTGGGCTGGGTGCTGCAGCCGCAGCCGGGCCGGCGACAGTCCGACGGCACCGAGCTGCCGCGGACCACCCACCTGACCGTCACCCCGGTCACCGAGTCGGTGGTCGGTGAACTCGGCGACGCGCTGGTCACCGCCGCCGACACCGTGCGCGGCGTACCAGGCGCGCAGGCGCCCGCGGACTTCGTCGCAGCCGCGCGGCAGATCCGACCCGAGGACCTCACCAGCGAGAACTGCGCCGCTGTGCTCGGGATGGTCGGGCTCGAACCCGGCGGTGGGCTCGACGGTCCGATGGCCGAACTGCTCGCCCTGATCGAGGCGCTGCCCGAGCCGGTCGCCGAGCGGCTGCTGATCGAGTTCCTCGCCCGGTTCATGGAATAGGCACCTTCGGCGCCTGTGCGCGCTGCGTACCCCAGTTGGGGTACACGGCGCGCACGGGCGCCGGAGGCGCGGCAGGAGGATGATGGCGTTAGACACAACTACGGGGAGGCAGTCATGGACACCGTCGTTCTGTTCCTGCTGGCGTGCGCGGTCTACTGGTGGTCCAACTGGTGACGCGGACTCACCGGTGGTCGGCGAGCGGCGGGCGCGTGCCCTGGGTTGCCCGGCACTGCGGGCAGAGTCCCCAGAACAGGACCTCGGCCTCGTCGACGGTGAAGCCGTGCGCGTCGGAGGGCTGGAGGCAGGGGGCCTCGCCGACGACGCAGTCGACGTCGACGACGGTGCCGCATTCACGACACACCAGGTGGTGGTGGTTGTCCCCGGTCCTGGTCTCGTACCGGGCCGGAGAGCCCGCAGGTTCGATCCGCCGCAGAAGGCCGGCGCTCACGCAGGCCTTGAGCACGTCGTAGACGGCCTGCGTGGACACCGAACCGAGTTCGGTGCGTACTTCGGCGGCGACCCGGTCTGCATCCGAATGCGGGTGAGCGGCAACGGCATCCAGTACGGCGACACGCGGAGCAGTGACCCGAAGCCCGGCCGCACGCAACTGCGCGCGGGCCTCCGGGGACTCACCGACGTCTCGCATGATCCAAGTATGCGCCCATTCTGGAACAAGTCAAGAAAACGCCCCCGATTCCGGGCAGCGTCACACCGAGCCGAAGAGCCGCCCACGCATCGCGCGGGCGACTCTTCCCGCTGCTACCTCAGCCGTCGAGGGCGGCGAGTGCCTTCGCGACGCCCTCACCGTAGGCCTGGTCGCACTTGGTGCAGTTCTCGATGTGCCGTTTGATGATCTGCTCGTCGACACCGTGGATGTTGCGCGCGGTGTTCTCGAACAGTGCCTGCTTCTGGTCCGCGCTCATGTTGTTGAAGAGCACGCGCGGCTGCGAGTAGTAGTCGTCGTCGTCCGCGCGGTAGTCGAAGTGATCGGCCACCGCCCCGACCGCCTGCGCCGGGTTGCGGTACTGCGGCTGCTCCTGCCACTTGCCGTACGAGTTCGGCTCGTAGTGCAGCGAGCTGCCGTGGTTACCGTCCACGCGCATCGCGCCGTCCCGGTGGAAGTTGCTCACCGGGCACCTCGGCGCGTTGACCGGGATCTGGAAATTGTTGACGCCCAACCGGTACCGCTGTGCGTCACCGTAGGAGAACAATCGGCCCTGGAGCATCCGGTCCGGCGAGAAGCTGATGCCGGGCACCACGTGCGCGGGGTTGAAAGCGGCCTGCTCGACCTCGGCGAAGTAGTTGTCGGGGTTGCGGTTGAGCTCCCATTCGCCGACCTCGATCAGCGGGTAGTCGCCCTTCGGCCACACCTTGGTCAGGTCGAACGGGTGGTACGGCACCTTCTGGGCATCGGCCTCCGGCATGATCTGCACGCACAGCTTCCACTTCGGGAACTCGCCGCGCTCGATCGCGTCGTAGAGATCGCGCTGGTGGCTCTCGCGGTCGCTGCCGACCAACTCGGCGGCCTCGGCGTCGGTCAGGTTCTCGATGCCCTGCTGCACACGGTGGTGGAACTTGACCCAGAACCGCTCGCCAGCGGCGTTGATGAAACTGAAGGTGTGCGAACCGAACCCGTGCATGTGCCGGTACGAGGCGGGGAGGCCGCGGTCGCTCATCACGATCGTCACCTGGTGCAGGGCCTCGGGCAGCGAGGACCAGAAGTCCCAGTTGTTGTTGGCGCTGCGCATGTTGGTGCGCGGGTCCCGCTTGACGGCGTGGTTGAGGTCGGGGAACTTGAGCGGATCCCGGAAGAAGAAGACCGGCGTGTTGTTGCCGACCAGGTCCCAGTTGCCTTCCTCGGTGTAGAACTTCACCGCGAAGCCGCGGATGTCCCGCTCGGCGTCGGCGGCGCCACGCTCGCCGGCGACGGTGGAGAAGCGGGCGAACAGCTCGGTCTTCTTGCCGACCTCGGAGAAGATCTTCGCGGACGTGTACTCGGTGATGTCGTTCGTGACGGTGAAGGTGCCGTAGGCGCCGGATCCCTTGGCGTGCATGCGTCGCTCGGGGATCACCTCGCGGTCGAAGTGTGCGAGCTTCTCGAGGAACCAGACGTCCTGCAGCAGCTGCGGCCCGCGGGGGCCTGCGGTGGCGACATTCTGGTTGTCGGGCACCGGCGCACCGACCGCGGTGGTCAGCTTGGCATCGGTGTTCTGCGGGTCAGAGCTCATGCGTGTGGATCCCTTCCCTACTCGCCGCGCCTGCCGGCGTCGGCACTCGTTTGGCATCGGACCTCGGTCGGACCTGCGTCCGACGGCGGCGTGACCGGACGGGCGCCGCGGCACCCGTCGGGGGCTGGAACTCGGTCACGCTTACCACTGCAACACCTTTTCTGGAATTAGTCAAGAAAAGCTGGGTGAGGTCCTCACGAACAGCTTCCACCCTTGCCGCGCCGTTCGCCCGGCGAACGCGTCAGCGAGTCGCAAACAGTTCACGATGTGCCGACGGGCTGGTGCCCAGCACCCGACCGAAGTGCAGTCGCAGCGAGGCCGGCGATCCGAAACCGGATTCGCCGGCCACCGAATCCACACTGAGATCGGTGGTTTCGAGCAGTACCCGGGCGCGGTCCAGCCGCTGACCGATCAGCCACTGCTGCGGGCTGACCCCCGTCCGCTCTCGGAACTGTCGGGTGAAGGTGCGCCGAGTCGTCAGCACCTCCCGCGACCAGTGGTCGAGGTCGACCGGCTCGGACAGGTTCAACCGCGCCCACGCCATCGCCCGCTCGATGACATCCTCGCCGTCACGCTCGCGAACCGGCAGGGGGATGAACTGCGCCTGCGACCCACTCCGGTGCGGGGCCAGCACCAGCCGGCGGGCCAACTCGGTGGCCGCGGCAGCGCCGAGATCCGAGCGGACCAGGTGCAGGCAGCAGTCGAGCGCCGCCGCGGTGCCGGCCGACGTCACGACGTCGCCGAGATCGGACCACAACACGTCGGAGCGGACCCGCACCCGCGGGTACCGCCGCGCCAACTCCCCCGCCGCGTGCCAGTGCGTCGCGGCCTCGCGGCCGTCGAGGATGCCGGACTCGACGATCGGGAAGGCACCCAGGCACAGCCCGACGATGCGGGCCCCGCGCTCGTGTGCGGCCCGGATCGCGTCGAGCAGCGGTCGGGACGGCGCGCGGTCGGGTACCCAGCTCGGCATCACCACGGTGCCGGCCTCGGCGGCGGCGTCGAGAGAATGCGCCACCGCGATGTCGTATCCGCCGCTGCTGGGCAGCGTGCCCGGTTCCTCGGCGCAGATCGTCACCCGGTAGCGCGCACGCCCGCCCGGCTCACCTTGTCCGAAGACCAACGACGGCACCGACAGGTGGAACGGGCTGATGCCGGGGAACGCGATCACCGCAACGGATCTGTCCATGGCCCGATCCTAACGGAAAGTGTCCTTCGGGCCACTGGTCGTTTCCTTCGCCGCGCCCGATGCTGGGTACATGACATCGACGACGCAGCATCCGGAGAACGCCAATTCCCCTGCCGGCCATGGGGTTCGGGCCGTCCTGGTCGGCGGGCCCACACTCCACCTCGAGATCGGCGGACTGAGCATCCTCACCGACCCGACCTTCGACGAACCCGGCAGCTACCCGGGTCCGGTCACCCTCACCAAGCTGGCGCCCGCCGCCCTGACCCCGGACGCACTCGGTCACATCGACCTGGTGCTGCTCTCGCACGACCAGCACGCCGACAACCTCGACGACGCTGGACGGCGCCTGCTCGCCCGCGTCGAGACCGTCCTGTCCACGCCCGAGGCCGCGGGCCGACTCCCCGGCGTCGTCGGGCTCGACCCGTGGCAGCGCACCACGGTCACCGGATCGGACGGAAGGACCGTGGACGTGACCGCCGTGCCCGCCCTGCACGGACCGGCCGGCTGCGAGCCGTTCAGCGGGACCGTCACCGGATTTGTGGTGAGCGGCAACGGGATTCTCACCGTCTACGTCTCCGGCGACAACGCGTCGGTCGAGCTGACCCGGGAGATCGGCGACCGGCTCGGCCCGATCGACGTGGCGGTGCTGTTCGCGGGCGCCGCCGACGTCGGGCGTTTCGACACTCCGGTGACACTGTCGTCGGCCGACGCCGTCGAGGTCGCTCGGATCCTCGACGGTGCGGTGGTGATTCCCGTCCACACCGACGGGTGGGCCCACTTCACCGAGGGCGCCGACCGCCTCGCCGAGGCCTTCGACGCGGCAGGCCTGCGTGACCGGGTCCGGATTCCGGTTCCGGGCAGGGGCTTCGACCTCTGACGTTGCGCCGTCCACACCGTCGCCACTCGCAAGCCCGCGTCGACGGGCTACGACCACGCGGCCTCTGCCGCGTCGTCGGCAGCCCCGATGCCGACCGACTGGTAGTTCTCCGCGTCGAATCGCTTGGTGCGGGCTCGGAACCGGAACGTGAACGTTGGCCACATGACCGAGTTGCGGCCGTTGCTGTCGAGATACCAACTGGCGCAACCTCCGGTGTTCCACACGGTGCGCCGAAGCAGTCCGGAGATCGATGTGTTGTACCGCGCCTGGACCTCCGGGCGCACCTCCAGTCCCACGGCGTCCCCCGACGCGAGGTGGGCGAGCGCCCCGTCGATGTAGGCGGCCTGCGACTCGAGCATGTACACGATCGAGCTGTGGCCGAGGTTGGTGTTCGGCCCGTACATCATGAACAGGTTGGGAAATCCGGCGATGGTGGTGCCCAGGTACGCGGCGGGGCTGCCGGACCAGTGGGCGGCGAGTGTCCGGCCGTCGCGTCCCCGAAGTTGGCTCGCCACAGGCGGCTCAGTGGGACTGAACCCGGTCGCGAAGATGATCACGTCGACCACCCGCTCGGCCCCGGACCCGTCGACCACTCCCCGTTCGGTCACGCGTGTCAGACCGGAGTCCACCACCTCGACATCCGGGCGCGCGAGGGTGCGCAGCCAGTCGTTGGACAGCAGTACTCGCTTGCAGGTGATGCGGTACCCGGGCGTCAGCTTCCGGCGCAGGTCGCGGCCGGGCACCTGGCGGCGCAGATGCGCCCGCGCCATCAGTTCGGACGCCTTGAGCACCTGCGGTGCCTTGGTCATCCCGACCACGTACGTTTCGCGGTACGCGTACACGGATGCGCGAACCGCCTTCTGGGTCAGTGGAATCCGACGATACAGCCACTTCTCCACCCGGGTGAGGGTGCGGTCCGGACGCGGAATCACCCAGGCGGGGGTGCGTTGGAACACGGTCACTCGCTCGGCGGCGTCGACGATCTCGGGTACGAACTGCACCGCGGAGGCCCCGGTTCCGACCACCGCGACCCGCTTGCCGCGCAGGTCGCAGTCGTGGTCCCAGGTCGCCGAGTGGAACATCGTGCCGCCGAAGTCCCCGATACCGGGCACGTCCGGTAGCCGGGGCGTGGACAACGCGCCGGTCGCGGCGACCAGTACCTGCGCGGTCAACTCCCCCAACGAGGTCCGTACCCGCCATCGGGCGGTCGCCTCGTCCCAGTCCGCCGACACCAGTTCGCATCCGGTGACGAGACGGTCCCGAATGCCGTTCTCGGCCGCCGTCTTCCGCAGGTAGGCGTGGATCTCCGGCTGCCGGGCGAAGGTGTGACTCCAGTCCGGGCTCGGCGCGAACGAGAAGGAGTAGAGCGAGGTGGGAACATCGCATGCACATCCGGGATACGTGTTGTCCCGCCAGGTCCCCCCGACGTCAGCCGCCCGCTCGATGACGAGGACGTCGGCTGACCTGTCCGCGCGCAACAGTCGCGCGGCGATCGCCAGTCCGGCGAACCCCGCACCGACCACGAGCGTGCGGACGTGGGTGGGAAGGATCGACGGCGTCGCCGCGCGCTCCGTGTTCATTCGGGTGTCCTCCAGATGTGGTGTCGGTGGCGTCAGTTTCCCTCGGGTCGGTACCCCTCTGGGTCTCGACACAGCTGCACGGTGGGCGCACGACGCCCCGGGTTCTCGATGCACGGCAGGTTGCGAGCCCCCCGCACGGCAGACGGATTGTTCTGTGCCAGCTTGCAATACAAGTTGGCCGGAGTCACCGGGACGTCGAGCGCGGTGGGTGAACGCCGCTGGTCCGCCGGCAGGAATCCGGTGGTGCAGGGTGGCGGATCGTTGAGCTCGAGATTGAAATAGGTGTTCTGGGCGGGGCGGTCGGCGTTCGGCAGTCCCGCGGACTGGGTGATGACCATGATCTGCGGGTACAACACCAGGATCTGTTCGAGCGACATGTGGTAGACCGCGGCGACGTCGGCCACGGTGGTGGCGCTCGGCAGCAGTGCCGCCAGCGCCGGATCCAGGTCGGTGAGCAGTGTCGATCCGGTCGCGCTCGCCGACGGCCCGTCCCGCAACAGGTTCCGTATCCGCTCGTCGCTGCGCCGCACCTGATCGGTGAAGCCGGCCAGGTCGCGGGTCCACGACCCGATCGACCCCGCCGCGACCCGCTGGGTGTCGAGCAGCGGTGCGGCCTGGTCGATCAGTGTGGTCAGCGGCCCGAGGTTCGTCCGCGCGGCGCCGAGGACCGCCGCAGACGAGTCGACCAGCCGTCGGAGATCCGGCGCCGCGCCGTCGAGCGCGGTGTACGACTCGTCGATCACCGTGCGCAGATCGTCGCCGGCGACACCGGCCAGGGTGGCGTCGAGACGGTCGACGATCGGGCCGATCGGCGCGGGAATCCGGGTCCGGCCCACCGGGATCACCTCCCCCTCGCGCAGGTACGGCGCCGCATTCGCCCGCGGCTCGAACTCGACGAACTGCTCGCCGATCGCGGACTGGCTCTGCACCGAGACCGTCGAGTCCTCGGGCACGTCGACCGAACTGTCGAGCGACAACGTCGCTCGGGCCCCACTCGCCGTCATCCGCAGCGCCGTGACGGTACCGATGGTGGCGCCGCGGTAGGCGACGTTCGCGTTGACGTACAGCCCCGCACCGTCGGCCAGCTCCACGTCCACCTGATAGCGGCCGACGCCGAACATCGCGGGGATCCGCGCGTATCCGAATCCCGTGACCACCAGCCCGACGACCGTCAGCACCGCGAAGATCGCCAGTTGCCTGCGCACCTGCCGGGTCATCGCGCACCGCCGCCGAGCAGTCCGGTCAGCGACTGCGGGACCGCGACCGGCGTGGTCGGTGCGCCGCCGCGGGGCGTCAGCCCGAGCATCGATTCCAGGCGCGTCAGGGTGCCCGCGGCCGGCGTGCCGATCAGCAGCCCCTTGTCGAGGGTGGAGAGCGTCATGTCGATCGTGATCTCGCCGTTCGCGTAGTCACCGCGCACGGCGCCCTGGTAGGTGTCGATCGGAAACGGGAAGGTGAGGAGGTACCGCATCGACTCGGTCAGCGCCGAACCCGAGTCGGCCAGCGACTTCAGGACGGGCTCGAGGTCGTGCAGGTTCGCGGTGAAGTCGGCGCCGGCGTCCCGCACCAGCCGCGTGGCGACGTCCCCGAAGTTCCCGAGCGCGATCAGGGCCCGGCTCAGATCCTCGCGTTGCCCGTTCAACTGTCGGAGCGCCGGCTCGATTCGATCGATGCTGGTGCGCAGCTCGTCCCGGTGCGCCGCCACCTCGCCCGAGAGCCGGCTGAGCCCGTCCATGGCCGCGACGATCTGATCCTTCTGCCCGTCGAGGCCGGCGAGTGCGGTGTCGAGCTGGCCGAGCAGGTCGCGAACCGACGACTCGCGTCCGGACAGTGCGGCGCCGAGTTCGCGGGTGATGTCGTTGACCTGTGCCAGCCCGCCACCGTTGAGGACGAGCGAGAGCGATGCCAGCGTCTGCTCCGTCGTCGGGAAGGCACCGGCGCGGGCGAGCGGTATGACGTCCCCGTCCGACAGCGCGCCGGTCGGCGACTCGGTCACCGGCGCGGACAGTTCGACGTGCGGGGAACCGAGCAGGCTGGTCTGCCCGATCTTGGCGACCGCATTCGCAGGCAGGTGCACGTCCCCGTCGAGTGACACCAGCACGAGTGCGTGCCCTCCCGACCGCTCCACACTGACGACCCGACCGACGGTCACGTCGTCGACCCGGACCCGCGAATTGCCCTCCAGCGTCGCGGCATCGGGCATCTCGATCTCGACGGTGTAGGCGCCCGGGCCACGCCCTGCCGTGCCCGGCAGCGCGACCGAGTTGAGCCCCTCCCACTGGCAGCCGCTGACCGCGGTGCCGACCACCACCACGGTCAGCACCGACAGTCCGAGTCGCGGCCGCATCAGTGCCCGCCCGGCAGTAGCAGTCCCGGCAACCCGAGTCCGGGCGGCGTCAGCGCCGGTGGAGCCGGCGGCGCGGGCGGAGCGGGCGGAGCGGGCGGCACGGCAGGCGGAACCAGGCCGGGTTCGCTGTACACCAGTTGGTTCGGCAGCGCACCGACGCCGTGTACCGGGTTCACCGCGACCGGCGGGTAGTCGACGGTCAGCAGCTTCAGCAACGGCCCCAGATCGTCGACACACATGCGCGCTCCCTCCTCGGCACCCACCTGGGCACTGCCCGCGATCGCCGCACAGATGAAGTTGACCGGATTTCCGAAGTTGCTCAACGCGATCGCCGAGGTAGCCGCGTTCTGTGCCGGTTGATAGATGTTCTGCAGGTTCGCCAGCGCGGTCGGCGAGACGTGCAGGATCTGCTCGAGGCCATCGCGGTGGGCCGCCAGCACCGCCGCCGTGTCGGACAACGCGGTGAGCGAGTCCCGCAACCCGTCGTGGTTCTCCCGGACGAATCGTTCGACCTCCCCGACCGCGGAGTCGAGGTCCGACAGTGCGCCGTCGAGGCGGGTCGTGTTGTCCGCCAGCACCGACCCGATCGACGCCATCCGGCCGTTGAACGCGACGATCTGCTCCCCGCTCGCCGACAGGGCGGTCACGAACTGCTGCAGGCCGCGGACGGTGGCGAACAGGTCGGTCCGCCCGTCGGAGAGTGTCGACATCACGGTGGACAGGTCCCGCAACGTGTCGTGCAGGGTCTTCCCGTTGCCGCGCAACGCCGATGCTGCCGAGTTCAGTACTCCTGCCAGCGGTCCCTGCTCGCCGCCGTCCGGGCCGAGCGACTGTGCCACCCTGGACAACTGGTCCTTGATCTCGTCCCATTCCACCGGCACCGCCGTGCGGTCGAGCGGAATGTGGTCGCCGTCCGCCAGCGCGGCCCCGTCCGTGTACGCGGGGGCCAACTGCACGAACCGCGCCGACACCAGGGACTGCGACACGATCACCGCCTTCGCGTCCGCGGGCACGGACAGGCCGCCGTCCACGGTGAACCGCACGACGCTGTGGTCGCCGGACGGCTCGATGGACCGGATCTTCCCGACCTTGACGCCCATGACCCGGACCTCGTCGCCCTCGTACAGCCCCCGCGTTGACCGGAAATCCGCTGTGACGGTGATCTTTCCCAATGTCGGCACCAGCGTGTAGGACACAACGGCCAGCACCCCGACGACCGCGAGCACTGCCGCCAGTTTCAGTGCGAGCTTTCTGGTCATCGGAGCCCCCTCGAGGCCAGGGCCGCATTGACGAACGGCTGCATGATCTCGGCCGGGATCAGGTTCTGGATGTAGGAGTTGAAGAACGGACCGCTGGCCACCGCCTCACCGAGTTGCGTGACGTACGGCCCGAGCTGGTCGATCGCTTTCCCGATGGCATCCGAATTCTGTTGTAGCACCGACAGAACCGAGGTGACCTTGCCCAGGGTGGGGGTCAGCGTGGCCTCGTTGTCGTGGACCAGCGCGATGAGCGCCTTCGAGACCGCCGAGACGTGCCCGGACAGTTCGGCGATGGCCTGTCGCCGGGCCACCAGATCGCCGAGCAACTCGTTGCCGTCGAGGATCAACGTGTTGATCTGTCCGCTGCGTTCGGCCAACAGCCCGGTGACCTGCTCCGCGTTGGACAGCAACGCCCGCAGGTCGTCGTCCCTGCTGCTCACCGACCGCGAGAGCCGGGACACCCCGTCCAGCGCCGCCCGCAGATCGTCCGGTGTGTTCCGCAGTACCCCGGCCACGGAGCGCAGCGAGTCGCCGAGTTGGTCGGTGTCGATGTCGCGGACCTTCGTCGTCAGGTCGCCCAACGCGTCGGTCAGCTGGTACGGCGAACTGGTGTGCTCTACCCCGATGGTGCGATCGGGCAGCGGCGCGTCGCCGGCAGGCCTGATCCGCAGTCCCTTCGTCCCCAGCACCGTTTCGGTGGCGATGTCCGCGGTGCTGCGGTCGCCGAGCCGGACGGCGTCGTCGAGGCCGAAGGTCACCACCACGGTCGGTCCCTCGATGTCGAGTGATCGCACCGTGCCCACCTTGACGCCCGCGACCTCGACGCGGCTGCCTTCGGTCAGTCCGGCGGTCTCGGTGAACACCGCCCGATAGCTCTCGCGCGCCCCGACGAACGGCAGCGACTGGAACTGGAGGGTGGCCGCGACGACGGCCGCCACCAGCACCGTGCCGACCACCCCGATCGGCATCGGATTCATGTCCCGGAATCGTCTGGTCATCGTGCCGCGCACCTTCCGGTGGTCTGGTTGGTCAGCGGCACGATGACGGGCTTCCCGTCGGCGCCGTTGAGCTCCAGGTTCATTGCGCAGAGGTAGTAGTTGAAGAAGTTCCCGTAGGCGCCGAGGCGGGAGAGCGCGGCGTACGTCTGCGGCAGCCGCTTCGTGACACTGTCGATGGTGCCGCGCCCGGCGTCGAGTTGGCTTGCGGTGCGGCCCAACTCCGAAATCGTCCCCTGCAGCGGAACGCGGCTCTCCGTCAACAGGTCGGCGACCGCACCACTGGCGGAATCGATTCGGGCGACCGCCTCCGCCAGGGGTGCGCCGTGGTCGGCCAGCCCCGACACCAGCTGCTGCAACTGGTCGACACTCGACGAGAACTGCGCACGCTGGCCTGCGACCGTTCCCACCGCCGCATTCAGATTCGTGATCACCTCGCCGACCAACTGGTCGCGGTCGGCGATCGACGCGGTCAGCGACGCCGCCCTGGCGAGGATCGACTCCACGGTGCCGCCCTGCCCCTGCAGCACCGCGATCAGTTCCGCGGTCACGTTGTCGATCGCACCGGGTTGCATCGTCCGCAACAGCGGTTTGAAACTGCCGATCAGCAGGTCGAGGTCCAACGCCGGTTCGGTGCGCTCGACCGGGATGGTCGACCCGGGTTCGAGGCGGTCGAGCGGGCCTGCGCCGTCGACCAATTCGAGGTAGCGGCCCCCAGTGAGATTCGCGTAGCGGACGACGGCCCGTGTTCCGGCGGTGAGCGGGTACGCGGTGTCCACGTCCATGCTCACCAGCGCCTGGTCGTTGTCCACCACGTCGACGGCGGTCACCCGTCCACTCTTGACACCTGCCACCCGCACGAAATCACCTGTCGCCAAACCGGACACGTCGGCGAAGCGTGCGCGGTAGCTGGTGGTCTCGCCGAACCGCAGTTGGCCGAAGACGACGAAGAGGCAGCCGAGCACCGTCAGCATCACGACGACGAAGGCCCCGAACTTCCACAGCGTCGGACCGATGCCGCGGCTGGGTCCGCGGCTCACCGGGCTGCCCCCGACGGCGCACCGGTGAGGAGCCGGAGCAGCGTGGTCGGGTTGAGTACCGGGCCGGTGTTCCCGGCGCGGTACGGGTTCGATCCCGTGTCCGCCACCAGGTACGGCGCCGGGACCTGGTCCATGGAGAGCTTCGGCAGACCGCCGCACCGTGGCCCGCCGCTCGCCTGCACGCGGGGCAGGTCCTGCTGGTAGGTGTAGGCCGGGTCGCCGAGTATCAACGCCGACTTCAGCAACATCGTGCGGCCGTTGCCACCCGAGACCGGCTCGGCGAGTTTGCGGGTCTCGTCGGCCCCTTGCAGGAAGCAGGTCAGGCCCGGCGCGTACTCCGACAGCAGCGCGGTGGTCGGGCGCATCAGGTTCAGCACGGTCGTGATCTCGGGAGCGCGGGCGCCGAGGACCCTGCTGCCGACGGTTCCGAGCCCGGTGACCTCGAGCAGCAGCCGGTCGAGATCGGCGCGCCGATCGACGACGGTGTCACCGGTGACGGCGAGGTTGTCGATCACCGCCAGCAGGTCCGGGGCCACGTCGGCGTAGAGTCCGGCGGCCGACGCCGCGCCTCGGATGTCCGATTCCAGCTGTGGCCGTATCGCATTGACCGAGGAGAGCACACGGTCGGCGTCCTCGAGCGACTGCCCGAGCGCGGCGCCGCGACCGTCGAGTGCAGTCGCGACTGCACCGAGCACCGCGTTGAGCTTCTCCGGCTCCACCGCCTTCAGTACGGACGACAGGTTCTCGAACACCGAGTTCAACTCCACCGACACGTGATCGGCAGGAATCACCGTGCCCGCGGCGAGGCCCGACGCTTCCTGCGCCGCCCCCTTCCCTGCATCCAGCAACGTGACGTACTTGGTGCCGAAGACGGTGCTGGAACTGATCTGCGCACCGACATCGGCGGGAATGTCCTGCGCGGCAACACGGTCCAGATTCAGTTCGAGGACCGCGCCGCCGCCCTCCTGCCGGACCGCGCGGACCCGGCCGACCTGGACACCGTGCATCTTCACCGCCGCACCGGACTGCATGGACAGCCCGGATCGTCCGGAATCGACGAACACCGGCACGGTCCCGGCGAGCCCGCCGCGGTAGGACACCAGCGCCACCGTCACCGCGGCGATCAACGCGGCGACCAGGCCGAGTGCCGCGACACGGGGTGGGAGCCAGGCGAGCACGGCAGCCGCCTCAGCCCGCGAGGTGCAGTTGCCGGGCGCTGCCGTAGAGCGCGAGCGAGATCAGCAGTGTCACGGTGACCACCCCGACCAGAGAGGACCGCACCGCCCGCCCGGTTGCACTACCGACCCCGGCCGGACCGCCCGCCGCGTTGTAGCCGTAGTAGGTGTGAATCAGCATGACCACCAACGCCATCGCCATTGCCTGCACGAACGACCACAGCACGTCCGACGGGATCAGGAAGGTGCGGAAGTAGTGGTCGTACACACCGGCCGACTGTCCGAAGATGTACACCGTGGCCACCCGGCTGGCGAAGAACGCGGCCGCCACCGCCAGCGCGTACAGCGGGACGATCGCGATCATGCCCGCGACGACCCGCGTGGTCACCAGGTACGGCATCGACGGCACCGACATCACCTCCAGCGCATCGATCTCCTCGCTGATTCGCATGGCGCCCAGCTGGGCGGTGGTCCCGGCACCGATCGTCGCGGCCAGGCCCACTCCGGCCGTCACCGGCGCGACGACCCGGACGTTGACGTACGCCGAGAGGAACCCGGTGAGGGACTCGATGCCGATGTCGCCGAGCGAGCTGAAGCCCTGCACCGCAACGGTTGCCCCGGCGAACAGGGTCAGGAAGCCCATGATCACCACCGTGCCTCCGATGACCGCGAGCGCGCCGGTGCCCATCGAGATCTCGGCGACCAGTCGCAGGGTCTCCTTGCGGTAGCGCCCGACCGCGCGACCGACGTGCGCGACGGCCTCGAGGTAGAACTTGGTGCGCCGTCCGAGGCCGTCCCACCAGTTCAGCGTCCGCCGTAGGTTGCGCCGGGTCTCGACGAATCTGGTTGTCACACGCACTCCCTCACTTTCCCGACCAGGCGATACCGACCACGGTGACCAATACGTTGACGACGAACAGGGCCATGAAGGAGAACACCACCGTCTCGTTGACGGCCGTGCCGACACTCTTCGGGCCACCCGTGACCGACAGTCCCCGGTAGCAGGCGACCAGCGCGGCGATGACGCCGAACAGCCCGGCCTTGATTTCGGAGATCACCAGTTCCGTCGGTCCGACCAGGAGGGTCAGCCCGGAGACGAACGCGCCGGGGGTGACGTCCTGGAAGAACACCGAGAAGAAGAACCCCCCGACCAGGCCGATCGCGCAGACCAGACCGTTGAGGAGGACGGCCACGACGGTCAGCGCCAGCACCCGGGGCGCGACCAGGCGGTGGACCGGGTCGATGCCGAGCACCTCGAGGGCGCCGATCTCCTCCCTGATGGTGCGCGCCCCCAGGTCCGCGGTGATCGCGGTCGCGCCCGCGCCTGCCACCACGAGCACGGTGACCAACGGGCCGATCTGGGTCACCGCACCGAGGCCGGCGCCCGCGCCGGACAGGTCTGCGGCGCCCACCTCGCCGAGCAGCGAGTTCAGGGTGAACACCACCAGCACGGTGAACGGCAACGCCATCAACACCGTCGGCATCATCGACACTCGCGCCACGAACCAGGCCTGTGTCACGAACTCCCGCCACTGGAAGGGCCAGCGGAAGAATGACAGCGCCGTGTCCAGGGTCAGTGCGTAGAACTCGCCGAGTGACCGGGTCGCGTCCCGCGCGACGGTCGCCGGTGTCACCTACCCGCTCCGCTTCCGGTCGCCCGCACGAAGCAGGTTGCTGGGGACCCGGTGCCCGACCACGTCCTGCGCGACGGCCGCCGCGTCGATCGCGAGCCCGAGGTCGATACCGGTCTCGACACCCATGTCGTGCAACAGGTACACCAGTTCCTCGGTGGCGATGTTGCCACTGGCCCCTGGTGCGAACGGGCAACCGCCGAGTCCGCCGGTCGACGCGTCGAGCCGGACCACACCCGCCCCGACCGCGGCGACAGCGCACGCCAGCCCCGCGCCGCGGGTGTTGTGAAAGTGCGCGCCCAATTCCACTGGCCCGACGCGTTCGCGAACCGCACCGATCAGCCGCTGCACCCGCACTGGGGTGGCGGTACCGATGGTGTCCGCGATCGCGAGCTCGTCAGCACCGAGTTCGACTGCGCGCTCGACGATTCGGAGCACCCGTTCGGTCGGCGTCGGCCCGTCGAAGGGACAATCCCAGGCGGTGGCGACGATGACCTCGACGCGCCCGCCGACGTCGTGCACCGTCGCGGCGACCTCCGCGATCTTCTCCGTCGCCTCGTCGGTGCCGATCTTCACGTTCGCGCGACTGTGCCCGTCGCTCGCGGACACCACGTACTCGAGATCGGTGATCCCCGCGGCGACGGCACGTCGGGCACCACCCGGGCTGGCGACCAGCGCGGAGAATCGCACGCCCGGCCATCGGGGCAGCAACGCCGCGACCTCCTCGGCGTCGGCCATGCTCGGCACCGCGCGCGGCGAGACGAAGGCGGTCGCCTCGACGCGTCGAACACCGGTCGCGACCACGGCGTCGAGCAGCCGCTCCTTGGCCGCGGTGGTGATCGGCTTCTCGATCTGCAACCCGTCCCGCAGTCCGACCTCCCGAACATGCACCCAGGCCGGAAAATTCACCGTCAGGTCGGCCATCTCAGATCACCCCGTCGGCGTGCAGCCGGTCCAACTCGGCGACATCGCGACCGAGCAGATCGCCGTACACCTGCGCGTTGTGAGCGCCGGGGGTCGGCGCACCGGCGGACCGCACCGACCCCGGGGTGGCACTGAGCTTGGGCACCACCCCCGGCCCCCGCACGGGTGCGCCGAACCGCTCGTCGTAGTGCTCGACGATCATCTCCCGCGCCAGCAACTGCGGATCCGTGACGACCTCGGCGACGGTGTTCACCGGTCCGGCCACCACTCCCACCTCGGTGAGCCGATCCACCAGCGTCGAACTGTCCTGACCGGACACCCATTTCGCGATCAGCTCGTCAAGTTCATCCTGGTTCCGGCCGCGGGCACGATGGTCGGCGAAACGCGGGTCGTCCGCGAGTTCCGGCTGCCCCATCACCGCGCACAGCCGGGCAAAGACGGTGTCCTGGTTGGCGGCGATCACCACCCAACTGCCGTCGGAGGCGGCGTACAGGTTCGACGGGGCAATGCCCTCGAGCCGAGTTCCGGACGGCCCGCGCACGATGCCGCCGCGGTCGTAGTCGGGAATGGTGGACTCCTGCACCGCGAGACAGGCCTCGTTGAGCGCGACGTCCACCACCTGGCCGCGTCCGCTGGCGGTGCGGGCGAGCAGTGCCGCCAGCACCCCCTGCACCGCGAACATTCCGGCGAGGGAGTCGCCGAGCGACAGCGCGATCCGCGGCGGCGGCTGGTCGGGGTATCCGTTGAGGTGCCGCAGCCCGCTGACCGCCTCGGCCACCGAGGCGTACCCGGCGCGGCCGGCGAGCGGACCGGTCTGGCCGTACCCGGAGACCCGGGCCAACACGATCCCCGGATTGCGCTGCGAGAGAACGTCGTAACCCAGTCCCCACCGCTCCAGGGTGCCCGGCCGGAAGTTCTCGACCACCACGTCGGACCTCTCGACCAGATCGAGGAACACCTCCCGGCCCCGCGGCACCCGCAGGTCGAGGGTGATGCACCGCTTGTTCCGGGCGTGCACCGTCCAGAAGAAGCGGTGGCCGTCCTGCTCGGCCTGACCCCAGGTGCGCAGCGGGTCGGGCCGGTCCGGGGCCTCGATCTTGATGACGTCCGCGCCCATGTCGCCCAGCAGCCGACCGGCATACGGGCCCGCGATCAAGGACCCCAGCTCCAGCACCCGAAATCCCGACAGCGCGCCCGTCGGCGATGCTTCGTCCATTACCCGGCTCCCTCGTCCGTGCCTGTGGTGTTCTCACTCCTACCGTGACGAGCCTGCCCCCGAAAGCAATCCGACGGCCGGACCTCGGCCCGGCGCGCCTTCCCCGAGCCGTGTCGGCAGGCAGGCCCGCGTTCACAGACCCAGATGAACGGTCTTCTCCTCCGTGAACGCCTCGACCCCCGCCTGCCCGAGCTCACGGCCGATGCCGCTGGCCCCGCGCCCACCCCACGGCAGGCTCGGATCCGGTACGCCCCAACCGTTCACCCACACCGTGCCAACCCGCAGCCGCGCGATCACCCGGTGTGCCCGTGAAAGGTCCGAGGTGTAGAGCATCGCGTTGAGCCCGTACTTGGTGTCGTTGGCGATCGCGACGGCCTCCTCCTCGGTGCGGAAGCTGATCACCGTGGCCACCGGACCGAAGATCTCCTCCCGCGCGATCGTGAGGTCGTTGTGGCCGCGGAAGACCGTCGGCTCGACGAAGTAGCCCGGCCGGTCCACCCGATTTCCACCGACGATCAGGTCCGCGCCCTCGCTCCGGCCCGCCTCGATGTACCCGAGAATCCGGTCGAGCTGCTTGCGGTTCACGATGGTGCCCATGGTGCTCGACGCCTCGAACGGGTCACCGACGACGGCGCTGCGGGCGGCCGCCACCAGCCCGTCGACCACCGAGTCGACCACGGACTCGTGCGCGATGACCCGAGTACCCGCCGCGCACACCTGGCCCTGGTGGTAGAAGTTCCCCATCGCGATCCACGGCATCGCCGCCTCGAGGTCCGCGTCGTCGAAGATGATCTGCGGGGCCTTGCCGCCCAGTTCGAGGGTGACCTTGCGGAAGTTGTCGCCCGCCAGGGACTGGATCTGCCGGCCCACCGCCAGGCTGCCGGTGAACGACACCTTGTCGATCCCCGGATGCTCGGCCAGCGCCGCCCCCGCCACCGGACCCAGACCCGGCACCACGTTCACCACGCCCTCCGGCAGACCCGCCTCGACCAGGAGTTCGGCCAGCCGCAGCGTCGACAGCGAGGCGTCCTCAGCCGGCTTGACGACGGCGGTGCAACCGGCGGCCAACGCGGGGGCCAACTTCCAGGCCGCGATCATCGCCGGGTTGTTCCACGGCGTGATCGCGCCGAGCACCCCGAGCGGCTGACGGAGGGTGAAACCGAAACGAGGCTGCGGGCCGAAGTCCGGCATCAGCGCGGTCCGGCCGGTGAGCTTGTCAGCCCAGCCGGCGAAGTGCCGGAACGCGGCCGCCGCAGCCGGAATGTCGCCCACCACAGAGTCCTGGTAGAGCTTGCCCATCTCGACGGCCTCGAGCGCGGCGAGTGTCGGCGCATCGGCCTCGATCAGGTCGGCGACCCTGGTCAGGATTCGCCCGCGGTCGACGCCGCTGAGCCGCGACCACTCCCCCGACTCGAACTGCTCGCGGGCGGCGAGCACCGCGGCGTCGACGTCCGCGCGCTGCGCGGCGGCGATGTCGAGCACGTGGGTCTCGGTGGCCGGGTTCGCCGAGGCGTAGGTGGCCCCGCCCTCCGCGCCGACCCGGGCGCCACCGATCCGTAGCAGCGGTTCGGGCAGGTCGAAATCGACTCCGGTGACCGAGGTAACGGTTGTCATGGCGAGGCTCCTAGCTCTGCGGTTCGTCGGTAACGGGCGAGGCGAAGTTGCGGGTCAATCCGGCCCACGAGCTGTCGTAATCGGGCTGGCGGTGGGTCGCGGCGTGCGCGAAGGCCGTGGTGGTCAACGGAAGACGGGTCTCGAACATGAACGGCAGCGAACCGTCGAAGCGCTGAGGTTCGAGCTCCGCCGCGCTGGCCCGCTCGAACGTCTCGCGGTCGGGTCCGTGCGCACCCCACATGTTGTGCAGGCTGGCCCCGCCCGGCACGAAGCCCTCGGCCTTCGAGTCGTGTACGCCCTCGACCAGGCCCATGAACTCGGTCATCACGTTCCGGTGGAAATGTGGTGGGCGGAAGGTGTGTTCGGCCACCACCCACCGCGGCGGGAAGGCCACGAAATCGACGTTCGCCTGCCCCGGCGTGTTCGAGAGCGAGGTCAGCACCGTGAAGATCGACGGGTCCGGATGATCCCAGCCGAGGGTGCCCATCACGTTGAACTCGGCCAGGTCGTACTTGTAGGCGCCGTGGGTGCCGTGCCAGGCCACCACGTCCAGCGGCGAGTGGTCGTAGTCGGCGGCCCACAGCTGGCCGCCGAACTTCTGCACCACCTGCACCGTCGCCTCGCGATCCTCGTAGGCCGCCACCGGGTAGCGGAAGTCTCGGGCATGCGCGAGCCCGTTGGCGCCGATCGGCCCCAGTTCCGGGAGGGTGAAAGCGGCGCCGTAGTTCTCGCACACATAGCCACGCGCGCTCGCCTCCTCGATCTCCACCCGGAAACGCACCGCACGGCCGATCACCGCGATCTCCCCTGGCGCCACGCGCAGCCGGCCGTACTCGGTGTGCAGCACCAGCGCGCCCTGTTGCGGAACCAACAGCAGCTCGCCGTCGGCATCCACGAAGTAGCGGTCCACCATCGACCCGGTCGCCAGGTACAGGTGGATACCGATACCCGTGCGCGCCAACACATCCCCGTTGGCCGCGATCGTGTACAGGCTGTCCAGGAAGTCCTGTCTGCCCGCCGGGTGCGGCAACGGGTCCCAGCGCAGACGGTTCGGGTCGACGATGCCTCCGGTCACCGGTGCCGACCGCAGGGTGCCGTTGTCGATCCGGGCGAACGCCGGATGCTGGGCGGACGGCCGGATCCGGTACGTCCAACTGCGCCGGTTACTGCCCCGCGGCTCGGTGAACGCGGTCGCCGAGTGCTGCTCCGCGTACAGACCGTGCGGCGCCCGCTGTGGCGAGTTCTGGCCCCACGGCAACGCGCCGGGCACCGCCTCCGAGTGATGCTCGTTGCCGAAGCCGCGCAGGTACTCGAACGGGTCCGGCCCCCTCACTTGAGCGCCACCATCTCGTGCAATGTGGTCCCGGTGCGTTCGACGGTGTTGCCGCCCAGGTCGACCGACAGCTCGAAGGTGGAGTGGAATCGGAAGTACCCGGGCCGCCCGAGCAGCCGGTTCACCAGCGGCTTGACCAGCCGACTGCGCACCACCGGCACGTCGGCGAGGAAGTCGTGACCGTGCACGATCCGGTCGACGGTCAGCCGCAGGTCCAGCTGATCGGGCACCTGCAGCCGAATCCAGCTGGGGTACTCACGATTGGCCGACCCGTCGAAGACACGCGGTCCCTCGGTCAGCTCCACCTCACCGGTGCTGAGCACCACCTGATCGCCACGGGCCAACATCAGCGGACGCGACTCGTGGGCGCCGAACTTCTGTTGGGTGAGCACGGTGGCGTAGATCAGCGTGAGGTCGTCCACGTACAGCCGACCCCAGTACCAGCGGTCGATGATCCGCTTCATGTCGCCGACGCCCCAGTTGTGGTCGGCGTACCCGCGCCCGTTCGCCTGCAGGGTGATGCCGCCGATGCGCACCGTCCCGGTCACCGTCGCCCGCGGCGCCCCCACCGCCCACGCGAAGAAGGCGTCGTCCCCGTACGACGTCTGGCCGCGGCCAGGCATCCAGCTCGGCACCTCGTTGCGGAACACCAGGTCGAAGGCGATGTCGTCCTCGGCGATGTGCACGTGGTGGATCGGCAGCCCCCCGTCCGGGAACTCCGCGTACGCGTAGTTCTCACCGACCTTCACATCGCATTGCTCCGTGGAGGCGGACGCCTCCGACGGCTGGTAGACCTTGACGATTTCGCGGCGCGTCCCGTCCGGCGAGTAGACGTGCAGTTCGACACCGGGCTTGCGGGTCACCAGTTCCCGCGTCTGCAGGAACCCGACCACGATGTAGCCGTTGTCCAGGTGCGCGTCGAAGTACCAATGCTCGAACGCGAACTTGCTCGGCGACGGGTGCGCGGCATTGTCGCTCGGCGTCACCGTGGTGATCGAGCCGTCCTTGCGGCCCGGGCCGTTCCAGGCCTCGACGATGTCGAGAGTGGTCATAGCTGCCTCCGATTCGTGGTGGGAAGTCCCGTATGCGTCACCGCCGCAGTGCACCCGTGCGTCACCGCCGCAGTGCACCCGAGCGTCACCGCCGCAGTGCACCCTTGGCCTGGAAGTCCGCCTCCCGGCCGTCCATCTGCGCCCGATACCAGTTCTCCCGGTGCCACACCGCAATTCGCTCCAGGCGACCCGACACTCCCGGAACGAATCGCCGGGCCAGCTCCATCACGGTCACCAGCGGGAAGCGTAGGACCGGGATGAGCACCCAGGGAAAGGCCCGCGGCAGGTCGTACTTCCGACGGGTCTTGGGGCCCATGAAGATCGCCGCGTATGCAGAGTAGATCCGGAAGTTGTACTCCTCCCGGAGCCGCTGCAGGCCGCGGTGGCCGTCACGGGGCGCGAAGCTCGCCGGGAACGACTCGATCAGCTCCGCGCCGTGCTTGCCGGAGTCGTAGGAGCGCGAGGCGATCACCATCGCCAGCGCGCGCAGGGTGTCGCGGACGGTCTCCGGGTACCAGCCGACCCGCACCCCCAGCAGGTGCCCCATGTACCGCTGGAAGTGCAGCAACGCCCGCATCTCCTTGGGCGTTGTCTGATAGCCCAGCGTCCACAAGGCCAGCGCTGGCGCCACGCTGCCGCCGATCAGCGTGAGCATCATGTACCCCTGGCTGATCGGCAGACCCCAGCGCTCGCTGTCCCATTCCGGATGCTCGGCGACGCGACGGCGCACCGACACGTGCATCACCCGGACCCGCATCGCGGTGGCACGCCCCTTCGATCCGGGGGTCAGCAACGCGTGCGGCTCGGACAGGTCGATCCAGAAGCGACTGGTCTCGAGGAACCGGCGCAGCGCGTTGTCGCCGGCATAGCCGCCGGACAGCGACAGCGGCGTGGCCACGGCGGCCTCGGTGTACATCTCCAGGGTGGTACTCCCCGCGACGGTGAAAAGCATGGTGCCCCAGCGCCGCCAGATCGCCGCGCCCTGCTCGACCAGCTCGGGCCGCACCCAGTCCGGCACGTCCTCGAACTCGGCGAACAGCTCCGTCATCGACGGTGGTGCGTCGGGCACCGCGTGCACTCCCTCGGTGAGTGCGCGGTCGAGCATCGCGCGCCCGGCGACGGGCCCGATATCTCCCTCGAAGACCTCGTCGATGAAGCGTTCGGCTACCGGGTCGCCGCCGTACAGGTCGTTGCAGAAGGCGGTCGCCTGCTCGTCGGTGGGGAACAGTTCGCCACCGGTCAACCGACGGCTCAGTTTCTGCATTCTCCGGGTTCGAGGTGAGTTCAGTGAGTCCCAGTAGCGAAAAGCGGTGGGGCACTTGTCCTGCGCGGGAGAAATATCCCGAGGCCCTTCCGTCGACCGCACCTGACTGGTCATCTCTCAGATTCCTTCCGCTAGTGACTGCGCGACCAACCAGTCGCATAGTCGGGTCACCACCGAGTCGAGTCCGTCCGCCTGGTCGACCAGGTAGTGGTTGAGCCCTGCCATCTCGATCAGTTCCGCACTGCCACCGGGCAGCGCCGCGTGCAGGTCCCGCGAGTCGGAGGGGAACGCGGCCTGATCTGCCATCAGCGACATCACCATCGCCGGCGTCTTGACCGTGGTGAGGTCCCTGAGTGCGTCCGCGTTGGTGTGATCGAAACTCCATGTGCTGAGCCAGCTTCGGACCGTGACGAACCGGGCCAGCCCACCTGCTGCGGTGTTGGCGGACCGGGGGTCGCCGTACATGCTGCCCAGCGCCCGGTCGCTGGGATCGACGGTGAGGTCGATGAAGCGGGGGTCGGCCGTGGTGCGGTGCACCACGAACCCGCGATCGGAGGCCCCGGTCCGGGTGAGCTCGTCGACCTGCGCCAGGGCCCACGCGTCGATCCGCCGCATCCGCGCGAGCTGGGCGTCCCGGTAGTCGCGCAGCCAGTCGGCGTCCAGCGGTACCGCGCGTCCCGGCGCAAACAGGTCCAGGTCCGGGTCGGTGGCGAACGGGTCCAGTTCGTCGGTCACCGCGCCGTCGATCCAGTTCCGCAGCACCCGCGCCCGCCCGGGGTGCGCGCCCACCAGCATCAGCGCGTCGGCGGGAATCAGTTCCGCGGCGGCGAGGTCCACCGGGTCTCCGGCGGGGGTCGCGGTGACGGTCGGGCGCAGCGCCTGGGCCTGGTAGAACGAGGCCAGCGAGCCGCCGCCGCTGAAGCCGAGCAACACCACCTTGTCGAAACCGAGTTCCTCACGCATCCACCGGACACCGGCACCGAGGTCGAGTGCCGCTCGCTCCATGATCAACGCCGGTTCGTTGTTCGCGTACCGGGTGTTCAGTCCCATCGCGGGCAGGCCTGCCCCGGCGAGGGCCCGCAGCAGGAAATGGGTGAGGAAGTTCGACGCCGGGTGCGCCATGACGACGCCGACTTGCCTCGAAAATCCCGGTTTGGCAACGAGGTTCGCATGCAGGGTCGGATAGTGCCGGCTCAGGCCGGAGTGCATCTCGATCCGGCCGTCGGTGGCGGGCTGGTACGGGATCCGCTGGAAGTGGTCGAGGGTCTCGGTCATCGGACGGTCCGGAACTTGAGCATCATGTCGTGGTCCTCGTGGTCGAGTATGTGGCAGTGCCAGACGTAGCCCTGCAGTGGTGGCGCGGCGATGGTCCCGCCGTGGTCCATACCCAGATGGACGTCGTGGACACCGGATTCGCGACCGATCGCCGGGGTCGCTGCGCGGCCGGTGGTCGCCGGACCAAAGGTCGCGTCCGGGTCGAAGCCCAGTTCGTCCGCGGTGGGGAACCGCACGACGATCCGGGTGATGGAGTTCGGGTTCACGATCACCGTCTCCTTGAAGCCGACCTCCCAGGGTTCCGGCGGGATCAGCGGCGAGATCGTGAACGGGTCGGCGGACGGCGTCCACCGGGTGCCGATCGGAGGCTGCGGGTTGTGCAGGGCGTACCGCAGCGTCTCGATCACCTGGCGGCCCAGCACCCGGAAGGTCACCAGGTGGATGTGTACCGGGTGCGGGTCATTGGTGGCGTTGACGATGTTCCACTGCTCGACGGTGCCCTGTCGGGGCATCTCGATGTCCGTCGAGGAGTAGGTCAGGTTGTTCAACGACATGATCGACGGCGGTAGCCGGAGTTCGGTGGGCTGGGTGAGGGTGACGTTGCGGACGACCTCCGGGGCCGGCACCGGTGGCAGCGCAGCGGGCTGGCGTCGGCCGCCGCGCAGGGTCTGCGGCACCGCCCCGGTGAAGCCCCGGGCCCGACCAACCCGGAACCGGCAGAGCAGCGGCATGAGCACGCCCCCGATCTGTGCGGCCTGCCCGGGTGCCGCCTCGTCGTTGCGAAGCTCCACCGTCGCGTCGGCGTCCAGCACGCCGAAGTCCACCAGGATGTCCACCCGTTCGGCCGGGGCGAGGCGGACGTGCGTGGTGGGTACCGGCGCGTCGAGCAGACCGCCCTCGGTGCCGATCACCCAGAACCGCATCCGGTTCCCGAAGTACAGGTTCCACACGCTGTACGAGGCGGCGTTGAGCAGTCGCAAGCGGTAGAGCCCGCGGGCCACCTCGAGTTCCGGCCAGATCTTGCCGTTCACCACCCCGACATCGCCGACCGCTCCGCCTTCCCAACGGCCCTGCGGCACAAGCGGTGTCGAACGGATACTCTGCCTGCCGTCGGCGGTGAACAGCTTCTCCTGCATGACCAGCGGCACTTCGTACTGGCCGGCGGGCAGGCCGAGCGGATTGTCGTCGCGGCCGGTGTCGAACTCGTCGCGCAGGGTGTACAGCCCGGCCAACCCGGCGTACACGTTGAGTCGGGTCACGCCCATGGCGTGGTCGTGGTACCACAGGCAGCCGGCCTCCCGGCGGTTCGGGAAGTGGTGGACGAATCCCTCACCGGGGCGCGAGATCAACTCGGGATGACCGTCGAATTCCGGAGCCGTCACGCCGCCGTGCAGATGCATCGAGGTGGGCACCTCGGTGCGGTCCCGCTCGCTGAGTCCGTGCAGCGAGGTGTCGAAATCTGCGGCGAACGGGTGCGTGGCGATGTCGTTGTGGAACGCGACAGTGGTCGGCTCACCGGCGTGTGCCTCGATCGTCGGCCCGAGGTAGTCCATCCCGCCGTAACCGAGCGACGGTGACGGATCGAGGTCCGTGTGGAACCGGTGCAGGCCGCTTGCGGCGCGTACCTCGAAGTCGGACCCGGTGAGGCTGGGCAGTGGCGGAAGCGGGTCCCGGAAGGGCTCGACCGTCGGCGACTGGAAGACCAGTGGCCGAGTGGGATCGCCCTGCCGGATCCGGCCCGTCGCGACGCTCGCGGAGCCGGCTGACACCGTGCCCACGCCCGCCGTCAGTGCCAGGCCCCGGACGAAGGCCCGGCGGGAGATCGATGCCGACATCTTCACGTAACGCTCCTGTGGCTGCTCGAACAGATCACTTCTCGGAGGTTGCGACGCTGACCATACCCTACCGTATGGTATGGAGAAGGGGATTTCGCGATCGCTCGGAGGACTCGTGATCACTGCAGGTAGAAGGCGTTTCCTGACGATCCTCGCGGCAACCGCGCTGGCCGTGTCGGCCCCGACGGGGACTGGCAGCGCCGCCGCGGACACCACCGAAATGCCGACTGCCGGAGCCGCCTGCGGCGACCATCGGGATCGCGCGGTGCTGCTGGTCCACGACCTGGCCGCGAACGCCGACCAGTGGCGCGACCTGGCCGACGACCTCGACGTCCGTGGGCTGTGCAGCTACCGCTTCACCTACGGGGTCACCGACCCACGACTGCCGGTCGCCGGGCTGGCCGCGCTCGAGGACAGCGCGGACGAACTGGCGGCGGCGGTCGACGCGGTGGCGGCCGGGGGCGTCGTCGACATCGACCTCGTCGCGGCCGGCGCCGGGGCCCTCGTCGCCCAGCGGTACCTCCAGAACCACCCGCGCGAGCACCGGGTTCGCTCCGTTACCGCAGTCGGATCGATGTGGGACGGCACCAGCATCGCCGAACTCGGTGCGGCCGAGGATCTTTCCCGTCGGCTCGGGACGTACGACACGATCCTCGCCCTGGAGCGACCGCTGATCGACCCGCTGTGCGCCGGCTGCCGCCAACTGGTCCGCGGATCGGACTTCCTGACCGAACTGCACCGGGCACCCTTCCCGACACCGGGGGTTACCTACACCAACGTCCTGTCCGCCTCGGACGGGCTCGTCGTCCCCTTCACCTCGGTCGCCACGGCCGGGATGACCACGATCGTGATCCAGGACGTCGATACATCCAACCGCAGCAATCACTTTCAGCTCGCGGCCGATCCCCTCATCCGGCAGCTCACCGTCGCGGCGCTGCTGCGCGCCCGCGGCGTCGGCGCTGCCGGCTCGTAGGATCACTGGCATGGCCTCCACACCGGCGCCAAAGCGCTCCCCCCGACTGTCCGTAGACCAGTGGACGCAGGCGGCACTGGATCTTCTTGTCAGCGAGGGTGTTTCCGCGGTCAAGATCTCGCGTCTGTGTGACCAGCTGCAGGTGACCAAGGGCAGCTTCTACTGGCACTTCGCCGACCTGGCAGAGCTGATGACCGCCGTCGCCGAGCGCTGGTGCGGGCAGCAGAACGACGCGGCCCGCGGTCTGGACCTGGTCGAGTCGATTCCCGCGCAGCAGCGCCTCGAGCAGATGTCCGCGATCCTCATCGAACACCGGTCGTGGTCGGTGGAACGGGCGATCAGGGACTGGGCCCGCACCGAGCCGCGGGTGGCCGAGGCGGTCCGTGCCCTCGACCGACGCATCATGCAGCTCGTCCAGGACGCGTTGACCGACGTCGGGTTCGACGCGGAACAGGCCCGGCTACGCGCCGGCACGCTGGTCTACGCCGGTATCGGGTTCGTGCACGGTCGCGACAGCCTGCCCACGCCGACCCCCGAGGAGATGCACGCGATCATCGCGCTGCTCACCCAGCCGTAAGCCCGCGCCTCCCGACCCGCCGAGAGTGCACCTGCTGTCGCTTCCTCTCGGGCGATGCCCCGACAAGTGCACGCTCGGCGGCTGCGCGAACGAAGACTCACCTCGGCCGGATGATGGTGGACCGGCCGATGTCGAGTTGACTGTCCTCGTGATGAAGCAGTCGAAGCTCTCGGTGGCCCTGGCCAAGGAGGCTCTCGAGGTCCAGAGGCAGACCGCCCGCGGCTGGCTGAAGCGGACGGCACCGGGTCGGACGGTGGCGCGGGTGATCAAGTCGATCATCGACATCGAACTGGGTGACCGCTCGATGACCCTCGCCGCCCAGGAGTTCACCTCCGTGCTGCCGGTGATCATCGTGGTGGGCACCATCGGAAATCTTCGCCCGGCCTCGGACACCCTCATCGACCAGTTCGGGTTCGATCCGACGTCGCTCGACCTCGCCGCGACCCTCGGGGCCGTCGACGCCAACAAGCCGAGCTTCGCCACGTTCGGGATCATCGGCCTGCTCATGGTCATCGTCAGCGGCACGTCGTTCGCCCGTGCCCTCGGCCGCGTCTACGGCAAGGTGTGGAACATCCCGACCCTGTCCATCCGAGGCGGCTGGCGCTGGATCGCGGTGCTGATCGCGGTTGCCAGCTCGTTCGGACTCATCGCACGAGTGCAGAGCCTGTCCGGGGTGGACTGGGTCGGCCCGCCACTGGCGTTCGGCGTCGAGCTCGTCATCTGGTTCGCGTTGTGGTCGGCCGTGCCGTATCTGCTCACCGAGGGCAGGCTGCGCGGGCGCGTGCTGTGGGCCACGGCCGGGCTCACCGCGATCGGGTTGGCGCTGCTACGCATCGCCGGTCATGTCTACCTGCCCCTCGCAGCGGCCTCCGGCCAGCAGAAGTTCGGTGCGCTCGGGCTCGTGTTCACCACCATCACCTGGATGTTCGTGATGTCCGGTGTCGTCGTCGGCTCGGCCGCGATCGTCAAGGCGCTCGCGCTGGACGAGGGGGTGCTCGGGCGCCTTCTCCGCGGTCCCGTGGTGACGACGGAACCCGAACCGGCGCACGAGAGCGCGAGGTGAGTTGCACCGCCATCCACTAGATTCGAGTCATGGCCGATGCACCCGGGGGCCCGCAGCTCGATCTCGGCGCCACCGTCACCGAATCACAGCGCCTGCTCGATCACGGCGCAATGGAGGAAGCCGGGGTCCTGCTCGCGAGCACGGCCCGCGACGCACCCGCCGAGGAACTCGAACTGTGGCAGGGCCTCGCGCTGCTGATCGAGGGACTCACCCAGGCGGCACGCGGCGAGACCGCTGCCGCGACGTTCGCACTGCGGCGTGGCCGGGACCTGATCGGCCCCTACGAGGATCGGCCGCCGCACGCGCTGGACGTCTCGGGACTGCTCGGCTGGTCGACCCACCTGGTCGACGAGCTCGCTGCCCCCGACCGTCCCGCCCCGCCGGTCCCCCGCCTCCGCCTCCCCTGACCCGCCACCCCAAAAGGGTGAAGGGAACCTTCACCCGGTCAGACCGATTGAAGGTTCCCTTCACCCTGAATGCGAGCGGCGGAGAGTCAGCCGACGAGCAGCTCCGCGATCTGAATGGTGTTGAGCGCGGCACCCTTTCGCAGGTTGTCGCCGCAGACGAACAGCGCCAGTCCGCGACCGCCGGGCACGCCCGGGTCCTGCCGGATCCGACCGACCAGCGACGGGTCCGAGCCGGCCGCGGCCAGCGGGGTCGGCACGTCCACCAGCTCGACGCCCGGGGCGTCGGCGAGCAGTTCCTTCGCGCGCTCGACGGACAGCGGGTTGCCGAACTCGGCGTTGATCGAGAGCGAGTGTCCGGTGAACACGGGCACGCGCACGCAGGTGCCGCTGACCAGCAGGTCGGGCAGGCCCAGGATCTTGCGGGACTCGTTGCGCAGCTTCTGGTCCTCGTCGGTCTCGCCGCTGCCGTCCTCCACCAGCGCACCGGCCAGGGGGATGACGTCGAACGCGATCGGCGCGACGTACTTGTTCGGCTCGGGGAACGCGACCGCGCGACCGTTGTGGACGAGCTTCTCGGCGTCGTCGATGACGGCGCGGGCCTGCGTCGCGAGCTCCTCGACGCCGGCCAGTCCGCTGCCGGACACGGCCTGGTAGCTGCTGACGATCAGCCGCTGCAGGCCCGCCTCGTCGTGCAGCACCTTGAGCACCGGCATCGCGGCCATCGTCGTGCAGTTCGGGTTGGCGATGATGCCCTTCGGCGGGTTCTTCGCCTCCTCCGGGTTCACCTCGCTGACCACCAGCGGGACCTCGGGGTCCTTGCGCCAGGCGGACGAGTTGTCGATCACGGTGGCGCCGGCCGCGGCGAACCGCGGGGCCTGCGCGCGCGAGAGGGTGGCACCGGCCGAGAACAGCGCGATGTCGATGCCCTTCAGGTCCTCGTCGGACACGGCGGCGGCGTCCTCGACGACGATCTGCTCGCCGCGGAACGGCAAGGTGGTGCCTGCCGAGCGGGCGGACGCGAAGAACCGCACCGTGTCGGCCGGGAAGTTCCGCTCCTCGAGCAGGGTGCGCATGACGGCGCCGACCTGTCCGGTCGCGCCTACCACTGCAATTGTCAGAGCCATGACTAGCGTCCCGTTCCCGCGTGGACGACGGCCTCTTCGTCGCCGCCCAGATCGAATGCCTTGTGGATTGCGCGCACCGCGTCGTCGAGGTCGGCGTCCGCGACGAGCACCGAGATGCGGATCTCCGAGGTGGAGATCAGGTCGATGTTGATACCCGCCTCGGCGAGTGCCTCGCAGAAGGTGGCGGTGACGCCGGGGTGGCTCTTCATGCCCGCGCCGACGAGGGAGACCTTGCCGATGCTGTCGTCGAAGAGCACCTCCGAGAAACCGATCTCGGCCTGCAGCGCGGTCAGCTTCTCGACTGCGGCGGTGAGGTCCGTCTTCGGCAGGGTGAAGGTGATGTCGGTCTTGCCGGTGTCGACCTTCGAGATGTTCTGCAGCACCATGTCGATGTTGATCTCGGCCTCGGCGACGGCGCGGAAGACCTGGGCCGCGTATCCCGGGGTGTCGGGCAACCCGACGACGGTGACCTTGGCCTCGCTGCGGTCGTGCGCGACGCCGGTGAGGATGGCTTCTTCCACGGGAATGTCCTCCATCGATCCGGACACCATGGTGCCGGGCTTGGTGGTGTACGAGGAACGAACGTGCACGGGCACGTTGTAACGGCGGGCGTACTCGACGCAGCGCAGCATGAGCACCTTCGCCCCGCAGGCCGCCATCTCGAGCATCTCCTCGAAGGAGACGGTGTCCAGCTTCTGCGCGTCGGAGACGATCCGCGGGTCGGCGCTGAAGATGCCGTCGACGTCGGTGTAGATCTCGCAGACGTCGGCCTTGAGGGCGGCCGCGAGCGCGACGGCGGTGGTGTCGGAGCCGCCGCGGCCGAGGGTGGTGACGTCCTTGCTGTCCTGGCTGACGCCCTGGAAGCCGGCGACCAGCACGATCGAGCCGCGGTCGAGGGCGTCACGCACACGACCCGGGGTGACGTCGATGATCTTGGCGTTGCCGTGCGCGCTGGTGGTGATGACGCCGGCCTGCGAACCGGTGAAGGAGCGGGCCTCCTCACCGAGGCTGTGGATGGCCATCGCGACCAGCGAGTTCGAGATGCGCTCACCCGAGGTGAGCAGCATGTCCATCTCGCGCGCCGGCGGCCCCGCCGGGCAGACCTGCTGGGCGAGGTCGAGCAGCTCGTCGGTGGTGTCGCCCATCGCCGAGACCACGACCACCACGTCGTTGCCGGCGCGTTTCGTCTCCACGATCCTTTCGGCGACGCGTCGGATGCGCTCGGCGGATGCCACCGAGGATCCGCCGTACTTCTGCACGACGAGCGCCACGCCAAAACCTCCGGATCGGGGAACGGTAAGTAAGTCCGGTTGTCCAGCTTACCGACGCCTTCGCGCACACTCGCAGCCAGCCGGTACCACGTGTGGTCGGTCCTCCCGCCCGGGGCCTCCCGATAGTCGGCGGACGAACGCAACCGGTGGCAGCATGAGCGGGTGATCACCCCGAAACGCCTCCGTGTGCAGGCAGTTCAGGAGCGGGCGGCGGTGTCGCCGCTCGAACTGTTCTTCGACCTCGTATTCGTGTTCGCGTTGACCCGCGTCACCGACCTGATGGCGGACGATCCCACCGGCACCAACCTGCTGCGCGGGGTCCTGGTGATGGCGGTGGTGTGGTGGAGCTGGGTCGGCTACGCGTGGCTCTGGAACCTGGTGCGGGCGGACGAGGGCGTCTCCCGGGTGGTGGTGTTCGCGGCGATGGGGGCGGTGTTCGTCACCGCGCTGACCATTCCGGAGGCGTTCGACGACCTGCCGGGCGGCCTGGACGGACCGGTGGTGTTCGCGCTCGGCTACTTCGTGGTCCGGCTCCTCCACATGCTGATGTTCTGGATCGTCAGCGCCGACGATCCGCAGTTGCGCAAGCAGCTCCTGCGATTCGCGCCGAGCATGCTCGCCGGCACCGCATGCCTGCTCGTGGCCTCCCAGCTGACGGGCACCGCGCAGACCGTGATGTGGATTCTGGCCCTGGTGGGCGACTACCTCGGCACGCTCGTCGGCGGGACCGACTGGCGACTGCGGTCGGTGAGCCATTTCGCCGAACGGCACGGTCTGATCATCATCGTCGCGCTCGGGGAGTCGATCGTCTCGATCGGCATCGGTGTGGCGGCGCTGCCGATCTCCTGGGCGATCATCGTGGCCTCACTCCTGGGCCTCGGCGTGTCCGCACTGCTGTGGTGGGCCTACTTCGACGTCACCTCGCTGGCCGTCGAGAACGCCCTCGAAGCCGCGTCCGGCGCCAGACAGATCGCCGTCGCCCGCAACTGCTACTCCTTCGGGCACCTGCCGATGGTGGTCGGGATCGTGATGCTCTCGCTCGGCCTCAAGAAGATCCTGGCCTACGTCGGGGACGGCAACCATCATCGACTCACCGACCCGCTGTCCGGCTGGCCGTTGGTCGCGCTGCTCGGCGGTGCGGCCCTGTACCTGCTGGCGCTGGTCTTCTTCAAGGCGTACGCGACACGGTCCGTGACCGTGCCGCGCGTGGTCGCGGCCGCGGTCCTTGCCGCACTGGTCCCGGCGCTCTGGCACGCGCCCGCGCTGGTGACCCTCGGCGCGCTGGTCGCGGTCCTGGCCGCGATGATCGGCTACGAGATGTGGCGGTTCTCCGACCCGCGCGAGCAGATCCGGCACGGCGAACACGAGCAGTCGCCGTAGAACGCTGTCGGACCCGCGAGGCACACTGACACCGTGAGGATCGTGGTGGCGCCGGGCCCGGAGCGCGCCGTCACGATCCGGACCGACGACGCGGGCGTGGCGCTGGGGTCCCCTCAGCACTTTCCCGACCTGCCCGCCGCGGTCCGCGCGCTCGAGCCCGAGCATCCGCGGTGGGTCTGGCCGGACACGGCCGCCGTCTACCCCGCCGTACTGCGCGCGGGCCTGCGGGTGCAGCGGTGTCACGACCTGGCGTTGACGGCGGCACTGTTGCGCACCCGCGCCGGCGAACCGCCAATCGACGCACCCGCGCCCGTCGACGACCGCCCGGGACTGTTCGACACCACCCCGGCCACCGATCCGTCGACCGTCCTCGCCGAGCACGCCGACCAGCTCGGCCGGATCGGACCGGACGGGCGCCTCACGCTGCTGGTGGCTGCGGAGTCCGCGGGCGCGTTGGCGGCGGCCGAGATGGGCCACGTCGGGATGCCGTTCTCGGCGGCCGCCCACCACCGCCTGCTCGAGTCCGCCCTCGGTCCGCGCGCGACCGGGGACACTGTGCCGCAACGACTTCGCGAGGTGGCCGACGAGGTCAGCGCGGCCTTCGGCCGGCCGGTCAACCCGGCGTCGCACGTGGAGCTCGTGGCGGCGTTCGCCCGCGACGGAATCGAGCTGACCTCGACCCGCGCCTGGCTGATCCGGGATGTCGAGCACCCGGCGATCGAGCCGTTGCTGCGCTACCGCGACCTGGCGAAGCTGCATGCCGCCAACGGCTGGAGCTGGCTCGACACCTGGGTCCGGGGCGACCGGTTCCGGCCCGTCTACGTTCCGGGTGGCGTGGTGTCCGGACGCTGGGCGAGTCGCGGCGGCGGCGCACTGCAGATCCCGAAACCATTGCGCACCAGCGTGATCGCTGATCCCGGCCACACCCTGGTGATCGCCGACGCGGGACAGCTCGAGCCACGGATCCTCGCGGCGATGTCGGGCGACCGCCTCATGGTCGCGGCGGCGGGCGCGGACGACCTCTACGCGCCGGTCGCGACGGAGGTGTTCGACGGCGACCGGGCCAAGGCGAAGGTCGCGATCCTCGGCGTGCTCTACGGTGCGACGGCGGGCGAGGCCCGGGCACTGCTCACGTTGCTGCGCAGGCGATTCCCCACCGCCGTGCAGTTCGTGGAGAACGCCGCCCGCGCGGGCGAACGCGGCGAGGTGGTGCACTCGTGGCTCGGCCGGGCGTGCCCGCCGCCGGACGAGCGGTGGTGGTCGACGGGCGACGCGCACGGCCCGTCCGATGGGGACGCTCGCGCTCGCGGCCGGTTCACGCGCAACTTCGTCGTGCAGGCGACCGCGGCGGAGTGGGCACTGTGCCTACTGGCCGACCTGCGCCGCAGGCTCGCCGACGAGGAGGGAGCCGAGTTGGTGTTCTTCCAACATGACGAGGTGGTGGTGCACTGTCGCGATGCCCGGTCGGCGACGCGGCACGTATTGGATGCCACCGCGGCGGCAACCCGACTGCTGTTCGGCGACACCGATGTTCGGTTCCCGATGGATATCGCGGCCCGGGACTGCTACGCCGACCCCTGACCCCGCACCACCGGCTGCCGCCGGATCGTCCGGGGTGACGAGCCGGTGAGGTCCCGGACCGCCCGGCTGAACTGACTGAGTCCGACGAACCCGCAGCGGACCGCGACCTGGCTGACGGTCAGGGCGGCGTGCGCGGGATCGGTGAGCAGCTCGACGCCCCACTGGACACGCCGTCGGCGGATCAGGTCGTAGACCGAATGCTCCTCCGCCTCGAACAGTTTCTGCAGGTACCGGGGACTGACGTTGATACTCGCCGCCACGTCGGCGATGGTCAGCGCGGGATCGGTGAAGTGACTGTCGACGAATTCCCTTGCCCGCGCCCGATTCTGGGTACCGGTCTCGTCGTGCACCGGCGACCGGTCCGTCGCCTGCCGGATCACCGCGAGGCAGAGGTCGACGATGGCGTGCTCGATCAGGGTGGTCTCCGCGGCACCCGGCTTGCACAGGTCCGATGCGACGAACTGGGTGAGCACCACCGCGAGCGCTTCGCACAGCGGGGACGCCGCAACGGTCGCACCGACCAGCGCCCGGGAGTCCACGGACCGCGAGGTCAGCAGGACGTGCGGCAGGTAGATGAACACGTAGTCACCGCGACGGGACAGCCCGACCTCGAACGGCGCGGCGAAGTCCGCGAACGTGACCTCGCCCGCGGAGGCCCTGGCACCCGCACGGTTCTGTTCCACCCGCACCTCGCCGGACCGCACGTAGACCATCGACAGGTAGGCGCTGTGCTCGTCGGCCAGCATGCTCGACGTCCGGATCACCGAAACAGCGGACGAGCGAAGCCGATTGACACGAATCGAACCGAAGTCGGCCGAACTCATCTCCGCACGAAAGCGCTCCGGCCGACTGGCGACCATCTCGGCGGCGACGGAGAGCAGTTCGAGCCCCTCCGGCCCGCTCACCCGCACCCCGCCGTGGAACCGTTGCGTGAGCGACGACGCCTGCGGCAACGACCTCCCCGTCATGTCCACCCCAGTCACCCCGACTCAGGAATCCCCAACTCGGGGAAGACTACCGCCGCGGCTCGCCTCGCGTGCGGGTCTGCTGCGCCACGCTTACCAGGCGGACGCAGTCGCCGACACCGGGGTGAGCCCCACTCCGCCGGTGACGAGGCCACGCAGCGCCGCACCGAGGCCGCGCACATCCGCCGCCCGGTCCGCGCCGGGAAGGGTGCCGGGGAAGGCCAGGTACACGTCGCCGCGCTCACCGATGCGCAGTCGCCCGGGGTTCTCCAGGTCGAGGATCGAGTCCATCTCGTGCGCGCGGCGCATGGTGTTCACCAGGGGTCGGATCGACTGGGAGGCCGCGGCGCGCGAGGGGCGGGTGGAGGCGACCTCGCCGAGCGATCGGCTGGGCAGCCACTCCGAGACCACGGCACCACCGGAATCGGTGTCGACCATGTCCAGGATCCGGGTCATCGCCGGCGACCTGACTCCGCACATCCAGACGGTGCGGGCGAACACGTCGTCCGTGTCGACCCGATCGACCACCGAACCGTGGCCGGCGGCCCCGACGATGGTCAACCCCACCTCACGGCCGGACACCAGGTCCACCGCGTGCCAGAACTCGACCGACGGCGCTGTCCCGCAGCAGACGAGCAACCGATAGCGCTGGGAGGCGAACGTGCTGCCCGGCATGTGTCCGGCGAGCGAGAGGCCCGCGGGAAGCCGCACGAGTCCGGGCGAGGACGCCGCCACGGGAGGCAGCCGTTCGGTGTCAGCGCGCATACACCGACGTCCGGCCGCGCGAAGCTGTGTGCACCCATGGCATGTGAGCATCCTCACACAGGATTCTCATGGCGCAACCTTTGCGTTTACGCCGATTTCCACTGCGGCACAATGCGATGCCACGAGAGTGGCGGCACCGGTCAAACTAACACGCAGGTGAACGCGGAATGCCGGGTCAGATTCGATACTTCGGCGAAGCGCGTTTCGTCGAATCCTCGTGCGCGAATTGTGCAGTCCGATCATCTGGCCTCACTCATGGCGACCTCACTCACGGCGACCTCACTCATGACGGCCTCGCTCATGACATCAGGGCAAGCGCACCCCGGATCGTGAACAGTGCGCCGAAGCCGAGGAACACGGCGACGCCGAGCTCCTTGTTGCGGCGAACCATCCACGACTTCGCGCTGTCGAGGCCGCGACGCGCCCGATCCCCGAGGATCACGTATGCGCCGATCGGGATCAGGAAATCCACCATGGCGGCGAGCAGCAGCAGCGCGGTGCCGACGAGCGCCTGAGCCCAGGTCGAGTCGGAGCTGGAGATGATGCTCATACCGGACAGCATGATGAACAGATTCGGGTTGAGGTTCGCCAGCAGGAGCCCGATGACGAACGCGCGGCGCGGAGAGGCCTCCTCGAGTTCGACCATCCACTTCGGCTTCTCCGCGACGAGCTTCTTGCGCTGCAGCAGTTGCGCCAGACCGACGGCGAGGAAGAGCAGACCGACCGTCAGTCCGATCCAGTGCGAGACCGTCTGCGAGGTCGCCGAGGGATCGCCCGCGCCGCCGGCCAGTGCCGCGAGGCCGATCATCGTGTACACGAACAGGAAGGCCCCGGCGAAGGCCAGCGCGTTGCGGATCGGGTTGTTCGACTGCAGCAGCAGCACGCACCCCGCAATGGCCGCCGGCGTGATGATCAGCCCGATCATCTCCGGAATCAGCAGCAGCACAAGCTCACCCACGACGCACCCCTCACCTCGTGCCCGTATTCACCGGGCCTGCGTCGAAGGTTAGGGCCGTCCGGCGGGGTACGCCTCACCCGCGACGCATGAGTCCGAGTTGCGCCGAGTCGTCAGCCCACTCGGACAATCGGCGGGATCTCGTAGGTCCCGTCGAGCACCTCCGGTCGTGGGCTGTACATCCGCAGCAGCGGTCGGAACGCGGCCGCCGGCGTGGGCAGCCAGTTCGCCCGTGCCATCGACTCTTTCGGCTCCGCTGCACTGAGCGTGATGGTCAGCGAGCCGTCCTCCGCGTATTCCAGCCCGTGGGTGCGGTCGCCGATCGAGTACCGGTCGATCGCGTTGTCGACGAGATAGTAGTCCGGGACGTCGTACATGGTGATCGACCAGAACGCGTCTACCGGCGGGGTCTGAGCGAACGTCAGCGTGTACGTGTGCTCGCCGCTCAACTCGTTGCCGTCACCGTCGAGGTAGACCGGCGCGTAGGCAGCCTCGTAGCCGTGATTGCCCCAGAGTCCACCCATCGCGGCAGCTGCCCGCAGCCCGATTGCCTTGGCACGGTCCGGGATCTTCCATTCAGGCGAGTTGACGGTCCCGATCTCGAAGTAGTCGTCGTTGTAGTCGAAGATGTGAAGCGGCTGATGCCAGCCGTTGACGATCGTGTCGCCGGCCCCCGACTTCAGCGCGGCGACCAGTCCCGCGTGGCCGGACCTCTCCCCCTCCGCGAGCGCATCGACCAGGTCTGCATCCGCCGACCGGTACGGCGACGGATACCAGTCGAGCAGGCCGAGCGGCTCGAAGGCCTGGTGCAGCGGAAGGTCCTGCGCCGCAGGTGGGTACGCCTGCAGATACGTCCGCAACTTTTCCCAGAAGATCAGTTGCTCGGGCACTTTCGAATCCGGGGCGGGCAACCCGGCCACCGACTGGTCCTCGACTGTCGGCAGCAGCGTCAACTGCTCCTGCAGCGCGCGCACCCGCGGCAGGTCGTCCACACCGTCGCAAGCCCACCTGCCCACGATCGATCCGACCATGGTGGGAAACGAGATCCGGGTGACTCCGTCGGGCGCGTCCCCGGTCCAGGCCGGCGGGGTCAGCAGGTAGCGACCACTCGACGTGCCGGTGGCCCGCTTGCCGACGTACGCGAAATTATCGGTCCAGGCGTCGACGAACTGCAGCACGTAGTAGGCGCCGTTGGTGTCCGGGACCTCCAGCAGCACAGGCCCGCCACTCAGGTCGATCTGCGCCAACGAGTAGACGGTGTCGTTGTTGATGGAGACGAAGGTGTCCTGCGGACCGGCGAGCGCGTCCGCGTGGCCGAACCGGTTGAACGGTGTCGCAGCGTTCGCCCCGACCCCGGTGGTGACGTAGCGTTGCACCTGATCCAGGTTGAACACCAAGGGAAATCCGTAGACGTACGCCCGTGCGGCCAGATCCTTCAGTTCGGCACCCATTGCGGCCTCCGTTCGACACGGCCCGCGCGACGGCACCGTGTGCTGGCGACTTGTTTCATTCGAGTGTGGACCCCTCGCCGCCGCTTCGCACGAAATAGCGGCTCCGCCGCAGTGGTGCGGTTACGGAGTCTTGGGGCTCCGCAAGCGCACCACTGCGCGAAGCGCGTTCTCGACGGTGTCGAAAATGCGCCCCGATTCCTCGATTTGGCGGCCTCCCTCGGTCTTGAGCGCGGTCGCGAGTTCGCGCGCCGGCAGCTCCGCGTAGTAGGCCGTGACGCCGCGGGCGGACAACTCCAGGTCGAGATCCCGGACGTGGTGCATCACCGTGGTCGTGACCTTCCAGGCCCGCGAACAGTCCAGAACGACGGCCTTCGCGCCGACGGCCTCGACCCGCTCCCGGATTGCCGTGAGATTGGCCAGCACGTTCGCCGTGTACAGGGCCGAATTGATCCGCAGCACCAGCGGATCGGCCGGCGTCGTCGGCGCCTCCTCCTCGCCGCCGATCCACCGGCCGTCCGCGCCCGGGGTCAACTGCACCACGTGCGGGCGGTTCAGTTCCCGCAGCACGAGGTACAGGGTGAACAGGACGCCGACCGCCACCGCGGGCAGCAGTCCGGCGGTGAGACCGATGACCGCCGTCGCCAGGGCGATCCAGAACTCGGCGCGGTTGAGCCGCCAGAACCTCGCAAACACCTTCAGATCCACGAGCCCGAGGGTGGCGACGACCACCATCGCGCCGAGGGTGGCCTGCGGCAGGTCGCTGAGGACCGGGGCCAGGAACAGGGCCACCAGAACCGCCAGCACCGCTGTCACCAGTCCGCTGGCCTGGGTGCGGGCTCCGGCGCGCAACGCCACCGCGGTCTGCGAGAAGCCGCCCGCCGGCGGCAGGGTGTGGAAGAACGCGCCCGCCACCGAGGCCACGCCGTTCGCCAGCATCTCCTGGTTGCTGTCGATCTGCGGCTCACCCTGCCTGCGCACCCCGCGCGCGACCGACACCGTCTCCAGGAATGCCATTGCCGCAATGGCGAGCGCACCGGGGATCAACGCTCCCACGTCGTGCAGGGAGGGAACTCCGGGTAGCGGAATCCCCTGTGGCACCTCGGCGATCAGCTCCACACCGCGGTCCCGCAGTCCGGTGAACGCGATCAGCGCGATGCCGACCGCCACGACCACCAGTGGTCCGGGTACCCGGGGAACTAACTTGGACATAGCGTAGAGCGCGGCAATCGACCCTGCCGCCAACAGCACCGTCGCGACGTTCGCGTCCCCGATCTGCCGCACCGTCGACCACAACACCCGGAAGAATCCGGACGCGTCCGGGTCGGACGGCACCCCGAGCAGCTTCGGCAGCTGGCCGACGGCAACCGTCAGCCCGACGCCGGCCTTGATCCCGGACAACGTTGCCTCACTGATGTTCTCGACGATCGCACCGAGCTTGAGCGCCCGCGCGAGCAGCAGGATCACTCCGACCAGCAGGGTCAACGTCATCAGTGACGATTGCGCGTCGTCGGATCCGGCAGCGATCCCGGCACCGATCATCGTCGACGCAGTGAGGATCGCGATCGTCGACGTGGTGCTGACGCTGGTCGCCCGCGATCCACCGAGCATCGCGTACACCACCATCGGCACCATGCAGGTGTACAGACCGATCTGAACGGGCATGTCGGCGATGGTCGCGTAGGCCATCGCCTGCGGGATGACCACGGCGCCGGCGCTGAGGCCGGCGACGACGTCGGCGCGGAGCCAGGACTTCTGGTATCCGACGAGTGTCGGTGCGACAAATGCCATTACGTCTCCGAGTCCGGGAAGACCGCCGCCCAGTCGTCACGCATGCTCACCGTCGTCCACCCCTTGTCCGCAGCTGCCTTCAGCGCCTCCTCGGCACCGGCGTCGTACGCGAACTCGCGGTCCCCGTCGTCGTGGTGCACCAAGAGTTGCAGACCGTCGTCGCGGCAGAACTCCAGCATCGGCACGTCACCGTTCGAGTTACCGCCTACCAGCAGCGGCTTGCGCCCGATCCGGCTCCAGATCCTCACCGGCTTCTCCGGACCGTCGTCGAAGAAGCCCATTTCCGGCGCGTAGCTGACGTTGCCGTCGGCGTAGCGCAACCCGAGGCTGCTGCCGATGACCCGCTCGCGCGGTATCGCGTACAGGTCCTCACCGGCCCCCCGCATGAAGTCGCGGTCGCCACCGGAGGCGATGTACGTGGTGAAGTCGTGCGCCTCGAGGTAACGCAGCAACTCGACCATCGGCGCGAACACGCACCGCGCGAACGGGATACCCAGCGAGGGGTGCGTCCCGGAGTCGAGGAACGCCTTGGCCGAGGCGGTGTACGCCTCGACCTCCTGCCCCGCGGAGGCCCGCACGGTGCCCGCCATGAGCGTCTTCATGTCCGTGTCGTCGCCCGCATAGTGCTTGTCGACGGCATCGGACAGCCAGCCGAAGTCCCTGTCCACCACCGCCTTGAACGGCTGCTGCGATGCCAACGACGGATCGGCATCCGCCATCTTTGCCCACAGTGCGAAGACGAACTGCATCTGGATCTGGACCGGTTTCTCGGTCCAGAGGGTGCCGTCGTTGTCGAACACCGCGACTCGTTCGGCGACCGGGATGCCGTCCCGGTCGACCCGCTCGACGAAGTCGACAATCGCCGAGCGGGTCGCGGTATCGGTCCACAGATCGAGTTGGTCCATGGCTACTGCTTCAGCATCGCGACGTTCACCAGGTGCTCCGGATCCGCCAGGTGGCTGTGATCGTCGTCCCCGAGATCGATGACCACCCGGTCGATGGTTCCGGTGAACGCGTTGCCGGTCGCCTGGTAGTCCGGCGAGACCGGCGAGGCCAGATCCTGTCCGACGTCGACGGTCTCGTCGAAGGTGAACTGGAACGGGATAGTCCGCTCCACTCGCCCCTCGCCGATCTTCTCCTCGCCCGCATAGAGCGACGCGGTGCCCCCCTTGCCCAATCCCCCACCGTCGTAGGCGAAGTGCAGGCGCAGTTCCTTGGTGCCCGCCGGCACCGCGGCCTCCGATCGCACGATGTCGGTGTTGATCCCGAGCAGGTTGTACGCGAACGCGAGTTTGCCGTCGACGGTGTAGAGGGACCACCCGCCGTAGGCGCCGCCCTGCGCGACGATGACCCCGTTCACCGAGTCGTCCGGCAGCTCGACCGCGGCGGTCACCGTGAACGACTTGTTCTTGATGTTGATGGCCGAGTTCTCGGTCAGGCGCTTCATGCCCCGGTAGAGCGTCTGGCTCTGCGCGGTGATCAGCGCCGGACGGCCCGCGAGGTCGGGGTTGAACCGTTCGGCGGTGCGGATGTCGAGCGGCAGCACGTTGAACCGGGCCGCCTGGATCAGGAACAGCCGCTGCAGGTGCGCGAGCTTGTCCGGGTGCTCGGCGGCGAGGTCGTTGGACTGGGTCCAGTCCTTCTCGATGTCGTAGAGCTCCCACACGTCGTCGTCGAGGCCGTGGTCCGAGCCGGCCCAGGGATCCTTGTGCTTGGCGACCGCCGTCCAGCCCTTGTGGTAGATCGCCCGGTTGCCGACCATCTCGAAGTACTGCGTCTCGTGCTGCTCGGCCGCGTCGGCGTCGTCGAAGGAGTAGTTCATCGCGGTGCCCTCGTACGGACGCTGCGTGACCCCGTTGACCATCGTCGGCTCCGGAATGCCCGCGGCCTGCAGGACGGTCGGCGCGACGTCGATGACGTGGCTGAACTGGCTGCGGATCTCGCCGCGCGCGGCAATCCCGTTGGGCCAGCTGACGATGGTGCCGTTGCGGGTGCCGCCCCAGTGCGAGGCCACCTGCTTGGTCCACTGGTACGGGGTGTCCATCGCGTGCGCCCAGCCGACCGCGTAGTGGTTGTACGACTTCGGAGTGCCGATGTCGTCGATGTGCGCGGCGACGTACTCCTCGGTCTCGATGTCGTTCATGTGGTTGATCGTGAAGCCCTCGTTGGTGGTGCCGTGCATCGAGCCCTCGGCGGAGGCGCCGTTGTCGCCGATGATCACGTAGACGAGGGTGTTGTCGAGCTCGCCGAGGTCCTCGAGCGCGTCGAGGAGGCGGCCGACGTGGTGGTCGGCGTAGTCGAGGAAGCCCGCGTAGACCTCCATCTGACGCACGAGGGCCGGCTTGATGGTCTCGCTCATCTCGTCCCACGCGGGGATGCCGGGGCTGCGCTCGGTGAGCACCGCGTCCTGCGGGATGACGCCGAGCGCCTTCTGCCGGGCGTAGGTCTCCTTGCGGAGCTCGTCCCAGCCCTGGTCGAACTTGCCCTTGTACTTGTCGGCCCACTCCTTCGGCACGTGGTGCGGGGCGTGGGTGGCGCCGGGCGCGAAGTAGGTGAAGAACGGCTTGTCGGGGGCGAGGGACTTCTGCTGGCGCGTCCAGTCGATGGCCTTGTCGGTCATGTCGCCCATGAAGTGGTAGCCCTCTTCGGGGGTGCCCCACGGCTCGATCGGCGAGGTGTTCTCGTAGATCGCCGGGTACCACTGGTTGGTCTCGCCGCCGATGAACCCGTAGAAGTACTCGAATCCGTTGCCGGGATGCGGCCAGTGGTCGAACGGGCCGACCGGCGAGGCCTCCCACACCGGCACCTCGTGGCACTTGCCGAACTGGGCGGTGCTGTAGCCGTTGAGCTTGAGCGTCTCGGCCAGCGGCGCGCAGTTGTTGGGGCGCAGCGAGCTGTAGCCGGGTGCGCTGGTCGCGAGCTCGGTGATGGCGCCCATGCCGACGGTGTGGTGGTTGCGGCCGGAGAGCAGCGCGGCCCGGGTCGGCGAGCACAGGGCGGTGGTGTGGAAGCGGGTGTACTTGAGGCCCTGCGCCGCGACCCGCTCGAAGTTCGGGGTCTCGATCGGGCCGCCGAACGCACTCGACGCGCCGAAGCCGACGTCGTCGATCAGGACCACGAGGACGTTCGGGGCGCCCTCGGGGGGCAGCAGCCGGCGAATTGGCGGGAACTTGGTGTCGGGGTCCGTGGCGTCGTATGTGACGGTGCCGGTGTAGGCGAGGTCCGCAATGGGAAGTGCTCCGCGCTGAAGATTATTCGAGTCGTTCGTCATGTCACACGAACCTTCCGTCGTATTTCCGCAGTCGAATCCGAACGTATGAGGAGTGGCACTGTGGGGAATCATCCACAGCGGGTGACTCCGCGGGCGCCGCGTCGGTTCCCGCACCACCTCAGGCGTCCGAATCCCTTTCGGCCAGCGCCTCGCCGACCGTCGGGTACACCCCTACCGCCCTCCCGTCGGACGAGGCCTTCGTCAGCGTGTCCCGGAACTGTCCGATGTCCCGGGCGATGCGCAGCTCTATTCCCCTGCGCCCGAGAACGTCCCGCAATTGGACCAGCATCTGCGCCGCGCTCACGTCGACGAAAGGTGACGTCTCCGCATCGAGCACCACCACTCGCGTCGCGTCGGTGCACAGGTGTTCGATGCATTCCTTCACGTGGTCGGCATTCGCGAAGAACAGACCGGCCTCGACCCGCACCACAACCACGTCAGGTCGAGTCGAGAGATCGGGATGGCGCTCCGCGTCGACCCACAGCGACCCCTCCTTCGCCAGCGCCGCGACGTGCGGGCGGGACGCGCGGTAGAGCAGCAGCAGCATCGACACCCCGATGCCGATCACGAGACCGGGCAGGGTGTCGAACAGCAGCACGCCCATCATGGCCGCGAACGCACCCGCGAAATCCGCCCTGGCGGCAGGTCCGTAGATGCTGCCGAGTCGCTGCGTCCACACACCGTAGAGCCGCTTCATGGAGGAGACGTCGACCAGTTCGACGACAGCGGCTATGACGACTGCGGCCAGCGTTGCTTCCGGAAGGTTCTCGAACAGCCCGGTGAGGAACAGCAACGTCACCACCGTCAGCGCCGCCACGACCAGCCCGCTGACCTGCGTCTTGGCACCTGCTCCACCGTTGACGGCGGTCTTCGACAGGCTGCCGTTCACCACCATCCCGGACATGAACCCGGCACCGAGGTTCGCCGCTCCCATGCCCATGAGTTCGCGATTGGCGTCCACCTCGTAGCCGGCCTTGACGGCGTAGGTCTTGGCCGCACCCAGACCCTCGGCGAAGCCGATGAGCAGCACGCCGACGGCAGGCCCGAGCAGGCCGACGTAGTCGTCGAATCCGACGCCACCGGGCAGTCCGACCGACGGCAACCCGGAATCGATGTGCCCGACGATCTCGACGCCCTTGTCGTCCAGCCCGAACACCGACACCGCCGCGATACCCAGCAGGACCGCGAGTAACGACCCCGGAATCAACGGCACCCAACGTTTGAGTCCGAGGACCACCGCGAGGCTGAGCAGTCCGACGACCAGGGTCCGCCAGTCGGTGTCACCGAGATGTGTGACGACGCCCCAGGCCTGCTCGAAGAAGTTGCCCTCGGACTTGTGCACCCCGAACAGCTTGGGCACCTGACCGATGATGATGGTCAAGGCCAGACCAACGATGAAACCCTTGAGGACCGGTTCGGATATGAACGAGGCGATGAAGCCGAGCCTGATCAGCCCGGCGAGCAGCCCCACGATGCCGGTCGCGATGGCGAGCACCGCCGAGAGCGCGACGTACCTCCCGCCGTCGGCCCCGGCGAGCGGGGCGATGATGGCCGCCGAGAGGGCTGCGGTCGCGGACATCGGCCCGACCACCAGATGTCGCGAACTGCCCACCGCGGCATACAGGATCAGGGACGGAATCGCGGCGTAGAGGCCCACCACCGGAGGGACACCGGCAATGGTCGCGTAGGCCAGCGCCTCCGGCACAAGTACAGCCCAGACGGTCAGTCCGGCAATGACATCTGGCCGGATCCACTTCGCTCGATAGTCCTGCAACGATCCGAACAGAAACCAGGATTCACGCTCGTTCCGCGTCGTGTTCACAGTCCGTTGGCTCCCCTCGATCGCGGTCCGTCCAGTGTTCGACGATCTGCCGCGTGTTCGCTTCACCTGGCGCGGGTGAAGCGACGCCCGGCGTCCGGCGCGACGATCGACCGTGACGGAGTTTCTTACGAGCAAGGAGCGATCGTGGCCAAGGAATTCAAGGGCGACATCAAACTCGACGTCCGCGACTCGGTGTCGGACTGGGATGCCTTCCTCCCCGAGAAGGCGCCGCAGGGCGCACCGAACGTGCTGGTTGTGCTCTACGACGACACCGGTCAGGCGTCCTGGTCGCCCTACGGCGGCCGGATCAACATGCCGACGATGGACAAGCTGGCGCAGAACGGCCTGACCTACTCGCAGTGGCACACCACTGCGCTGTGCTCGCCCACCCGGTCGACGTTCCTCACCGGGCGCAACCACCATCTGAACGGCTTCGCGACGATCTCGGAGTCCTCGACGGGATTCCCGGGATACAACTCGCACATTCCGCCGTCGAACGCGACGATGGCGAACGTGTTGCGGGACGCGGGCTGGTCGACGTTCTGGGTCGGCAAGAACCACAACGTCCCGATCGACGAGTGGACCGCGGGCGCGTCGAAGAAGAACTGGCCGCTCGCGCAGGGCTACGACCGCTTCTACGGGTTCATCGGCGGCGAGACGAACAACTGGTATCCGTCACTCGCCGAGGACAACCACTACATCGAGCAGCCGTACTCGCCGGAGGAGGGCTACCATCTCTCGAAAGACCTTGCGGACCAGGCGCTGAAGATGATCCGCGACGTCAAGCAGACCGAGCCGGAGAAGCCCTGGTACCTGTGGTTCTGCCCGGGTGCGAACCATGCCCCGCACCACGCTCCCGAGGAGTACATCGCCAAGTACAAGGGCATGTTCGACGACGGCTACGAGGCCTACCGCGAGTGGGTGCTCGGCCGCATGGTGGAAAAGGGCATCCTCCCCGAGGGCACCGATCTGACCCCGCTGAACCCGATGCCCGAGGGCACCTTCTCCCCCACCGACGAGGTACGGCCCTGGGCCGAGCTGAATGACGAAGAGAAGCGCATGTTCTCGCGCATGGCCGAGGTGTTCGCCGGATTCTCCGAGTACACCGACGCCCAGGTCGGCCGGATCGTCGACTATCTCGAGGAGTCGGGCCAGCTCGACAACACACTGATCATCTACTGCGCCGACAACGGCGCCTCCGGTGAGGGCAGCCCGAACGGCTCGGTGAATGAGGGGAAGATCTTCGGCGGCTACCCCGACGACGAGGAACAGAACCTCACCATGGTCGACAAGCTCGGCAGCCCCGACACCTACAACCACTACCCCACCGGCTGGGCGGCCGCATTCTCCACGCCGTACAAGATGTTCAAGCGCTACACCTATCAGGGCGGCGTCTGCGACCCGATGGTCATCCACTGGCCGGCAGGCATCAAGGCCAAGGGCGAGGTCCGTCACCAGTACCATCACTCGACCGACATCGTGCCGACGATCCTCGAGGCATGCGGCGTCACATTCCCCGACACCTACAACGGTGTCGAACAGACCCCGCTCTCGGGCGTCTCGATGAAGTACTCGTTCGACGCTCCGGCCGACGGACCCACAGCGAAAGAGACGCAGTACTACGAGATGCTCGGCAGCCGCGGCATCTGGCACCGAGGCTGGAAGGCCGTCGCCGTGCACGGACCGGTCTCGGGGATCAGCAACTTCGACAAGGACGTGTGGGAGCTGTACCACGCAGACGTCGACCGCGCCGAAGCGCACGACCTAGCGGCCGACCATCCTGACAAGCTCGCGGAAATGCAGGCGCTGTGGCTGGAGGAAGCCAAGGCCAACAAGGTCCTGCCACTGAACGACCTGCAGATCATCGGCAACCCGAAGGACTACGAGACCTTCGTGGGCATGGAGTTCCACCAGCCGGTGCCGCCGAGTGGGCAGTTCGTCTACTACCCCGGCACCTCCGAGGTGCCGGAGCGGTCGGCGGCGAACGTGCACGGCGTCTCGTACAAGATCCTCGCCGAGGTCGACCTCACCCCGGACTCGCAGGGCGTGATCTTCGCGCACGGCTCGCGGTTCGGCGGCCATTCGCTGTTCATCAAGGACGGCGTCGTCACCTATGCCTACAACTTCCTCGGCATCCCTCCGGAGGACCGGATCTCGGCGCCGGTGCCGACGTCCGGGAAGCACATAATCGGCGTCGAATTCGTCAAGGAGGGCATGGGCCAGTACCGAGAGGGCATCGGACCGCTGAAGCTCTACATCGACGACCAGCAGGTCGGAGAGCAGAAGATCCGCACCGTGCTCGGCCACTTCTCACTGTGCGGCGAAGGGTTGTGCATCGGCTACGACAGCGCCGACCCGGTGTCGAGCGCGTACCCGGAGCCCCGCTTCGAGTTCCGCGGTGGCGAGATCACGAAGGTGGTCTTCGACATCGCTGACGATGCGTATGTCGACGTCGAGGCGCATCTGGCTGCTGCAATGTCGCGCGACTGACTGACACAGTTGGGGCAATCGTGACCGGCATACCGCGCGAATCCCCTGCGCCGCAGTTACGATCCCTTTACTGGCCCCCGACGGTCCGCCGTTCGGGGGCGCGTCGGCGCACGGGCACCGGCGTGGTCACTCGTGGGGAAGAGGCCAGATGTCCGTAGCGAATTGGGATACGTACCGGGTGCGCGCACAGGTTCCGACCTACGCCCACCCGGTGATTCGACGCCAACGACTCCTCGACGAACTGACTGTCGCGATGACGACGCCGGACGCGACCGCCACGACCGTCGCATTATTGTGCGCCCCGGTCGGTTCCGGAAAGACGATGCTCCTCGCGGACTGGGCGAGGTCCGCCGCAGCCGAGGGCCCGACGGTCGCGTGGCTGACGGTCGAGGAACACGACAATGGCCGGATCGCCTTTCGCGCCGCCGCCCGTGCGGCGCTGGAGAACTCAGGCAACATCCGCGTCGCCGAGGCTCTGCGCGCAGTCCCCCCGATCGAATCCGACCAGTTTCCGGCGGCAGTCGCGGAGGTCCTGGGCGCTCTGAGCGAGCCGATCTGGATGGTGCTCGACGACGCCCATCTACTGCACGATCCCGAAACCTTGGACGAGCTAGGCACTTTCCTGCGGTGGGCGCCCACCACGCTGCGCACGATCGTCGCCGGCCGGTACGAGCCTCCCATTGCCCTGCACCGCCTCCGACTGGAGGGACGCGTCCGCGACTTCTCAATTCACGAACTCGCCTTCACCGAGGAGGAGTCGTCGATCCTGTTCTCGGAACACGGTCTTGCGCTGGATTCCGAGGACCACACCCGAATTCACGCATGCACTCAAGGATGGGCAGCTGGTCTCCGACTGGCCGCAATCAGCCTCGCGCAGCATCCCGACCCGTCCGCCATGATCGCCGACTTCACCGGGGACAGCAGGATGGTCGCCGACTACCTGGTCAACGAAGTGCTCGACTCACTCGCCGACGAGCAGCGCAACTTCGTCGTCGAGACCTCGATTCCCGATACCTTCACCGCCGAACTGGCCGAGCAACTCACCGGAAAAGTGAATGCGCACAGGCAGATCGAAGCCCTCGAGCGTGCCAGCTTTCTGATCGAGCGGGTGCCCGGATCGGCCGGCTGGTATCGATACCACCCACTGCTACGCGAGTACCTGCGAGCCGAGGTGGGACGCCAGGGACGGTGCGCCGTGGCAGACCTGGAGCTGACCGCGGCGGCCTGGTTCGCGGACGCGCACGACTCGGTCAGCGCGCTCGAGCACACCCTCCATGCCGGCGACGGACCCGCACTGATCGCGCTGCTCGAACAGTGCGGCCTACGACTGGTTCTCGGCGGTCGGGGGGACGTCGTCATCGACATACTCGACCGGGCATCTCCGTCCGTGCGCGACGACGCGTCGATGCGACTGCTGCGAGCGGCCGCCGAACTCGCCCGCGGAAATGACGCGGCCGCGACGTCCAGTCTCGGTGTACCGCAGCGCATCAACGACGACCCACCCCTCCAGCATGCGGTGCTGGAGGACTGCCTCCGACTCCAGGTCTCCATTCATTCGGGCGGGATCGAGAACGCACTCGAGGTACTCCAGGCAGATCCGGTCGGCGCGACGGGCAATCCCGAACTCGATGCTTTCGCATTGCTGCAGGAGGGAATGGCCGAGGTGTACCTCGGCAGGCTCGAGCCCGCCCGTCGTCATCTCGAGGACGCCCTCTCCACCGCTGCCGCCGCCGAGGTTCCCGCGGTCACTCTGCAGACCCTGGCCGCGCTGACCGCGGTGGCCTGCTATCAGGGTCGGTTCACCGACATGGCAGACCTCGCCCAGCGCGCAGACGCCTATGGCCGCGACCATGCGCTCACCGGCGACGTCTACTTCTCGCTCGCCCAACTGTTCGCCGCACTCGGCCACTACCTGCGAGTGGAACCCGAGTCAATGGCCCTGCTGACCTCGGAAGCTGTTCCTGCCCTGTTGATCTGCCCCGATCCCACCATAGTCCGAGCCGCGGCGTGCTTCGGCGCGGTCTTCGACTTCGAGACCTCCGGGGACCAGCACTCGGTGGCGAGTACGATCCGCGACCATGCCGGCCCGGAAGGATCGCGACCGATCCCTCCCGGCGCCACCGCCATCGTGGCGCCGTCGGTCCAGCGGGCCTTCCTCCAGGTCGGCGAGACAAGTTGGGCGGGGCGCGTCGCTGCGTTCACCGCGGCCGAGTTGGGCACGTGCGGTGAGGTGGTACTTCTCGACGGTGCCATGGCGCTGCACAACCGGCGCGCCGACGCGGCCCGGCGCGCGCTCGCGCCCGTCCTCAGCGGTGCCGTCGCCTGCGTCGCGGACACCACCAGGATCCGCGCCTGGCTGATGGAGGCACTGATCGCGCACGGGCGGCACGAGTCCGGTTCTGCCCGTGCGGCATTGGCCGAAGCCATGACGATCGCCGAGCCGCAGGAGATCCTGCGACCGTTCCACGACGGCGGCGAACCACTCCGGGACCTGTTGAACCATCACCACGGCCGCCTCGGCGCGCTCGACGACTTTGCCACCCGGGCGCGGTCGGTGATCCCGCATGCGACGGTCGCAACCGGCCTGCTCACCGCCCGGGAACTCGAACTGCTGCTCGAACTCCCGTCGTGGCGTACGGCCGAACAGATCGCGGCGGATCTCTTCGTCTCGGTCAACACCGTCAAGACCCACCTCCGGGGCATCTACCGCAAACTCGACGTGAGCAGCCGGCGGGACGCCATCACCGAGGCCCGGGTCCGCGGACTGCTCTGACCGACGCACCTTTTCACCACCGACGGGTGAGGCGCCGAACACCTCTCGGGCCGAGACTGAGTCGAATACCAGCCGGCGCGTCGCCGGCGATAGTCGACAGCAAGGAGGCTGCGTCGGTGACCCACCCCCAGCCCGCCCGTATCCGGTACGAGTTCCTCGTCCGCGGTGACCTGTCGGAACGCGTCCTGGCCGCCTTTCCCGAGCTTTCGGTGTCACAGGCGCCGCACGCATACACCGCCCTGTACGGGCCGATCGACGACGACACCCAGCTGCGCGGAATGCTCGCGCGATTCGACGCGCTCGGCATCACCGTCGTCGAGATGCGCCGCCTTCCGGATTGACGCGGCCGCATTCGGACCGGTACTTCGGCCAGTTCCAGGTACGCAAGAACTCAGTACCCGCCGACACTCCCCTGTCGTACAGCGCAGACGACTGCTCCGGACTGATCCGGAAGTCGATCGCGCTCACCACGTCGGCGGGCACGAAGACAGTCCGGCGAACGGTGCACGGATCGTCGATGTACGCAGAGTCCTGATTGCTGAGCAGGGTGTCGAGCATCGCGAGCGACAGCGAGAGCGGCCCTCCCACCGGATGAGTGGGGGGCAGGCCGGGTGGAGCGACGAGCCGGATCCCGAACGTCGGCCAGCGCGCCGCCAGGTTGTCCGGCCGGTCGAACAGGTCGATCGGGAAGTTCGACAGCAGACCGCCGTCCACCCACGTGGCGCCTCCCACGCGCACCGGCTCGAACAGGAACGGGATGGCCGCCGACGCCCGCACCGCACGTGCGATCGGGAATTCGTCGGGGTCGAGTCCGTACAGCGGGAGGTCCCAGGGGATCCGGACCAGCCGGCGCCGTGACAGGTCGCTGGCAGTGACCACCAGCGACCATTTGTACCGGATCGCGCTCTCGTCGGTCCGCAGGTCACCGAAGGTACGCACGCCGAGGTCCGCGAGGGTGCCTGCGAGGAACTTCTCCAGGTAGGCGCCCTGGTAGCGACCGTCCCACAGGATCAGTGACAGTGGTCCACCCACGAGTGGGATCCGACCGATCAGGCCCGGGTCCTCGAATTTTCGGTAGTCGAGGGTGGCCATGATGTCGTGCAGACGGGAGATGGGCTCGCCGGCATGCTGCAGGGCCGCGACCAGTGCGCTCACGATCGCCCCCGCACTGGATCCGGCGATGCGCGGGAACGTGTAGCCGGCCATGCCGAGCGCCTGTACCGCACCGACGAGCCCGATGCCGCGCACGCCGCCGCCCTCGCACACCAGATCGGCCCGCAGTGTCGCCGTCACGGGTCAACGATAGGCGCGGGTGCCCGCTGTCCGGGCGGTGTTCGGGGTTAGTTCATCCCGCTGATGTTGGTGGAGCCGGTCACGGCGGAACCGATCAGCGGCTGCAGCGGCGCAGGAACCTGGGCGGTGTTGCCCATGCCACTGATGTTGGTCGAGCCCGTCACGGCCGAGCCGAACAGCGGCGAGTTCGGGTCCCGCTCGGGGGTCGTGGGTGTGGTCGGAGTGCTCGGCGTGGTCGGGTCGGTGGCCCCGGTGATCGCACCGGTCAGGTCCGCGGAGTCTGCGCCCGTCAAGGTCGCGCCGACCACATTGGCTCCGTGCAGGTTCGCGCCCTTGAGCTTGGCACCGGTCAGGTTCGCGTCGGTGAGGGTCGCGCTGAGGAGGGTCGCAGACTCGAGGTTCGCCCCCGACAGGTTCACCTTCGGCGCGTAGGCGAGGTAGAGGTAGGCGCCGGACAGGTTCGCCCCGGACAGGTTCGCGCCGGACAGGGTGGCCCCCAGCAGGTTGGCGCCGGACAGGTTCGCCCCGGTCAGGTCGATCCCGGCGAGACTCGCGCCGGCCAGGTTCGCACCCGCGCAGTTCGTGAAGTGCGCGGCGGTCGGCGCCGAGACGATGGTGCAGGTGCCGACGACGGTGTCCGCGCTCGCGGCCGGTGCCGCCACGGCCGCTGCGGCCAGAGCCAGGCCGGCACCCGCCACTACTGTGCCGATGTGAGTCGCAACGCGACGTCGCCGAGAGCCGATCCGAACTGTGCCGTTCACCAACGCCGACATACACAACTCACTTCCGCGAAAACCACCGGTCAGGGGGCCGAATCCACCCTGACCGGCACACAGTAGCCAACGGACCGGGCGGCTGCTTGTGTTTTGTGAAACAAGCGTCCAGGACTTGGACAATCGCCCAGATCGGACGGTGATCCAGGCTCAGATCTTGCGCACCAGCCGCCGTTCGGCGGCCTCGAAGGCACTGAGCGTGGACTCGCCGAGACGACTCGTCGCCTCGAAGGTCTCGAGGATGACCCCCTGACTGTCGAGGCGCTCCTGGTCCCAGTACGCGAGCGCCTCGGGGGTGAGTCCGCTGAGGTAGAGCCGTCCGCCACGGCGGTCCAACTTCGCGGAGTAGTCGGCGATCACCTTGAAGAAGGTCGCCCCCAGCGTGGTCCTCCCCCGCAGCCGCAGGACTACCTCCGGAGACTCCGCCTCGCCGGGGTCGGGCAGTCGGACCTGGAGGGTCTTGGCACCAGCGTAGAAGAGGCTGCCGTACACGTCGAGCACCACAACCTCTCTGCTGCGCAACATCTTCGGGGCCGCTTCCTCGCCGAGCCCACCGCCGTCTGCCGGCACCAGTCGCACCACCTTCAGGTCCACGGCCTCCTGGTTCAGTTGCAGCAACAGCGACAGCGCGACGCCGATACCCACTGCCGCGGTGACCGGAAGCAAGAGCGTCGCAAGGAATGTGGTGACCAGAGCGATGATCGAACTCGGCCCGCTCCGCAGGATCGACGTGATCTGGGCGGGCCGGATGGACCCGACGGCAGCGAAGATCAACACCGCCGCGAGCGTCGGCATGGGCACCTTGCCGACCAGTCCCGAGAACACCACGAGGATGATCAGCATCCACACTCCGGACAGCACTGCCGCCCAACGACTTCGGGCCCCGGCGGTCTCGTTGAGGGCCGTCTGCCCCACCGACCCGCCGACCGGCATGCCCCCGAACAGGGCGGAGCCGATGTTGCCGATTCCCTGTGCGGAGAAGTCCTGATTGGTTCGTGAGCGGGTGCCGTCCCGGTTCGGTGCCGCCTCCGCCACGCCCGCACCCTGCACCAGCACGATGGCCGCGACCGCCAGCCCGCCGCCGATCAGCGACGGCGAGAGCAGTCCGAGGTCCGGGATCTGCGGCAGCGGGATCCCGGTCGGGATGGCCCCGACGTCGGCCACCCGCGCCACGCCGTCGAGTCCGAACCCGATCACCACGAGGCAGGGCACCACCAGCGCGATGAGCGCGCTGAACAGTGCCAGCCGGGTCCGGGCCAGCCCGACCAACAACAGCAGCGCGAGAACTCCCGTCACCAGCGACGCCAGGTCGATGCGGGTCGGGTTGGTGATCACGTCGAAAGCCTTCGCGATCGCGACCGACCCGCTCGCACTCGCCCCGGTGAAGTCCGCGATCTGGCCGAACATGATGTTGACCGCGATACCGGTGAGAAATCCGGTCATCACCGAATGCGAGACGAATCGGGTGTACCGGCCGAGCCGCAGCAGTGCGGCCGCGATCATGACCAGGCCCGCGACCAGGGTGAGCAGGATCAGCGCATCCGAGCGGTCCGCCTCCGGCACCTCGGCCAATGCCGAACCGGCCGCCAGCGCCGACGCGCTGGTCGTGGTCACCACCATGAGCTTGGTGCTGGTCTGCATGCCCCCGAACAGTGGTCCGGCGAAGCTGGCGTACAGCCCGTGCACCGGACTGACGCCGGCCAGCACTCCCGACGCCATTCCGTCGGGAACGCTGCTGATCGCGCCGGGGATCGCGGCGACCACGTCGGCCTTGAGGAACTTCCGCTCCGGCATGCGGTCGCGGAGCCACCCGACCACCGCGGGGCGTATCGACACCATCGCCTCAGCCTGGTGGTTCGTGCGACGCCGGGCATCATTCGTCGCGGGTGAAGGCCCGGCAGATCGCGGTGGCAGGTAGACTGCCGTACATGCAGCGGGCGCTCCTTCTTCATCGCCGCGACGGGGTCTGATCCAGACTGGCTTCCCGTCGCGGGGTTCAGTCGCGCCGGTCGATTCACCTTTGGACTACCCGTCCCCTCATTTCGGAGATTCGTCAATGTCACCCGCCGACGCTTTTACATCCGGATCGCGCACCATCACGCCGCCGTCCAAGCCCGCACCCGCCGATCAGCCCGGGTGGAACACGCAGAAGAACTCGTCGATGCCGACGTTCCGGTACCGCCCGTTCGCCGAGGAGGTCGAGGCGGTCACGCTGCCCGACCGCACCTGGCCGGACAAGATCATCGACCGTGCACCGCAGTGGTGCGCCGTCGACCTGCGGGACGGCAACCAGGCCTTGATCGACCCGATGAGTCCGGCCCGCAAGCGCCGCATGTTCGACCTGCTGGTGCGGATGGGCTACAAGGAGATCGAGGTCGGGTTCCCGTCGGCGAGCCAGACCGACTTCGACTTCGTCCGCGAGATCATCGAGGACGGCGCCATTCCGTCCGACGTCACCATCCAGGTGCTGACCCAGTCGCGGCCGGAGCTGATCACCCGCACCTTCGAGGCGTGCGAGGGCGCCGAGAACGTCATCGTGCACTTCTACAACTCCACCTCGATCCTGCAGCGCCGGGTGGTCTTCCGCGCCGACAAGGACGCGATCAAGAAGATCGCCACCGACGCCGCCGCGCTGGTCCTGGAGGAGGCGAAGAAGTACCCGGACACCAACTGGCGGTGGGAGTACTCGCCCGAGTCCTACACCGGCACCGAACTCTCCTACGCCAAGGAGGTCTGTGACGCGGTCACAGAGACCCTCGGCGCCACCCCGGACAAGCCGGTCATCCTGAACCTGCCCGCCACCGTCGAGATGGCGACGCCGAACGTGTACGCCGACTCGATCGAGTGGATGCACCGCAACCTGGCGCGCCGCGACTCGGTGATCCTGTCGCTGCACCCGCACAACGATCGGGGCACCGGCGTCGCCGCCGCCGAGCTCGGCTACCAGGCCGGTGCCGACCGCATCGAGGGCTGCCTGTTCGGCAACGGCGAGCGCACCGGCAACGTCTGCCTGGTGACGCTGGGTCTGAACATGTTCACCCGCGGCGTCGACCCGCAGATCGACTTCTCGAACATCGACGAGATCCGTCGCACGGTCGAGTACTGCAACCAGCTGCCCGTCGCCGAGCGGCACCCGTACGGCGGCGACCTGGTCTACACCGCGTTCTCGGGCAGCCACCAGGACGCGATCAACAAGGGTCTCGACGACATGAAGTTCTCGGCGGACGCGCAGGACGCGGACGTCGACGACATCGTCTGGCAGGTGCCCTACCTGCCGATCGACCCCAAGGACGTGGGCCGCACCTACGAGGCCGTCATCCGGGTCAACTCGCAGTCCGGCAAGGGCGGCGTCGCGTACATCATGAAGGCGGACCACGGTCTGGTGCTGCCCCGTCGCCTGCAGATGGAGTTCTCGCAGTCGGTGCAGAAGATCACCGACGGTGAGGGCGGCGAGGTCTCGCCGAAGGAGATGTGGGACGTCTTCAACGAGGAGTACCTCGCCCCGATCGTGCCGCTCGAGCGGATGCGGCAGAAGGTGACAGCCTCCGAGGTGGACGGCGGCACCGACGCCATCACCGCGGTGGTCAAGGTCGACGGCAAGGAACACGAGATCTCCGGCACCGGCAACGGCCCGCTGGCCTCCTTCGTCGACGCCATCTCCACGATCGGGTTCGACGTGCGGGTGCTCGACTACAGCGAGCACGCCATGTCGGCCGGCGACGACGCGCAGGCCGCCGCCTACGTGGAGGCCGCGGTCACCACCCCCGACGGCGGCAGCAAGGTCGTCTGGGGTGTCGGCGTCGCCACCTCGATCACCACCGCGTCGCTGCGGGCGGTCGTCTCGGCGGTCAACCGGGCGTACTGAGCTCACCTGTCCAGTGAGGGGCCGCACCCGTTGGGTGCGGCCCCTCACTGCGTTGCGAACTGGTCCCGTTGACCGGGAAGTCGGCACACACCGTGCACACCTGTCAATAGCTTCGACTCGTGACGACCGGCAACCAGACATACACGCATCTCCTCGCACCCGGCACGATCGGGCCGATGACCCTCGACAACCGGGTCGTCCTGCCCGCGATGGACATGAACCTGTGCGAGGACGGCGAGATCCACCAGGGCGACATCGACCACTTCGTGGCGCGCGCTGCCGGCGGCACCGGACTGATCATCACGGGTTGCGCCGCGGTGGCCTACCCGATGGGCTGCACCAGCCGCAAGGAGCCCGGCCTGTCCGAGGACCGGTTCATCCCCGGACTCAAGGCCCTCGCCGACGCGGTCCACGAGGCCGGCAGCAAGCTCTGCGTGCAGATGGTGCACCACGGCAAGGTCGCCCGCATCGACAACCTCGACGGCCGCCCCCAGCTGGTGCCGTCCAAGCCGAAGCCGCCCGGCGACATGAGCGCCATGGCCGACTGCACCCCCGAGGAACTCGGGAAGATGGCCGCCATCCAGGAGGGCAAGCGGGCCACGTACCACGAGGCCACCCAGGAGGACCTCGACTGGCTGGTCGGAATGTTCGCCGACGCCGCGGGCCGGGTGCTGGCCGCCGGAGGTGACGCGGTCGAGATCCATTGCGCCCACAACTACATCCTCGGCGGGTTCCTGAGCCTCTACTCGAACCAGCGCACCGACGAGTACGGCGGATCGCTGGAGAACCGCGCCCGGCTCGCGTGTGAGGTGATCCGCGCGGTCAAGGAGAGGGTGGGCGACGGCCTTGCGATCATCGTGCGCGTCGCCGGCCAGGAGTACGGCGAGTCCGACGGCCTGACCCCCGCCGAGGCAGCCGCCGCGGCCGCCCTGTTCGAGAAGGCCGGCGCGGACGCCATCCACGTCACGGGGACCGCGCTGAACGCGTTCGCGAACTTCACCGACGGCCCGCTGCCCAACACCGTCGGCTACTACACCGCCAACGCGGCGGTCGTGAAGCGCGCGGTGTCGATTCCGGTCATCACGGTCGGCCGGATGCTTCCCGAGGTCAGCGAGAAGATGATCGCCGAGGGCCACACCGATTTCGCCGCGATGGGCCGCCAGCTGCTGGCCGACCCCGGCCTGGTGAACAAGCTCAAGGCGGGCCGCGCCGAGCAGGTCCGTCCCTGCATCAACTGCTACGTGTGCGTGCAGGAGAACTTCTGGGACGAGGCACCGCTCTGCGCGGTCAACCCCACGCTCGGCAACGAGACCCTGCTGCCGTTCCCTGCGATCAAGGCCCGCAAGCACGTGGTCGTCGTCGGCTCCGGCCCGGGCGGCCTCGAGTCCGCCCGTGTCGCCGCCGAGCGGGGCCACCGCGTCACGGTCCTCGAGAAGTCCGACCGCCTCGGCGGCACCCTGTGGTTCTCCAGCCTCACCACCCCCGACAACGGACGCCTCCTCGACTGGCTGGTGGGCGAGACCAAGCGGCTCGGCGTCGAGGTCCGGCTGAACACCCCGGCCACGGCCGCGTCGGTCCAGGCGCTCGCACCCGACGCCGTGGTCGTCGCGACCGGAGCGGTGCGCGACCGCCCGGACGTGCCCGGCGGCAACCTGCCGCACGTGCAGACCGGCGACACCATGCGCGCGCTGATGACCGGATCCGGTGACGTCTCCGACCAGTCACCGCTCTTCCGGGTCCTGGGCCAGGTGGCCGGCCTGACCGGAATCACCAAGAGCGCGCCGCGGATTCGTGACCTCAGCGGCCGGTTCCTCAGGTTCCTGCCGATGGCCCGCAACGTCGTGGTGATCGGCGGCTCCCTGGTCGGCCTCGAGCTCGCCGAGTTCCTGGCCGAACGCGGCAGCCGCGTCACCCTGATCGAGGAGGGCCAGCAGCTCGGCATCCCGATGGCGATGCCGCGCCGCTGGACCGCCGTCAAGCACGCCCGCGAGGTGGGGGTGAACATCCACCGCAAGGCGACGGTCACGCGCATCACCCGCAAGACCGTCGAGTTCACCGCCGGCGGCGAGACCCTCACCGTGCCGGCCTCGCTGGTCGTGGTGGCCACCGGGGTGTCGGCGGCGGCACCGCTGGCCGACGCCCTCGCCGCGGCCGGCGTCGACGTCCGCGTCGTCGGCGACGCAGGCTCGGTCGACTACATCGAGGGCGCAATGCACTCGGCGTGGAAGGTCGCTGCCACGCTCTGAGCGGCTCCGCCGCCTGTGCGCGCGGTGTACCCCGGTTGGGGTACACCGCGCGCACAGTTCGTTCAGGCCAAGGACTTCAGCATCCCGCCGTCGATCACGTAGTCGGCACCGGTGATGTTCCCGGCCCGGTCGGAGGCGAGGAACAGCACCAGGTCCGCCACCTCCGACGGCTCGCTGATCCGGCCCGTGGTGATCCCCATCGTTTCCGGCAGCATCCGGTTCATGACGTCGTCCACCGTGGTGCCCGCCTGGTCCGCGAACATGTGGGCGAATCCGCCCGGCGCGGTCCACAGCGGAGTACGCACCGGTCCCGGCGAGACTGTGTTGACCCGGATGCCCTTCGGCGCGAACTCCTCCGAGAGGGCCTTGCCGAAGTTGCTCAGGGCGGCCTTCGCCGCGCTGTAAGGCGCGATCATGCCTGCGGGCAACCGGGCGTTGAGCGACCCGATGTTGACGATGGCGCCGCCCCCACGGCCCTCCATGGCCGGGATCGCGGCACGCACCGACCGCACGGCACTGAAGAAGGTGACGTCGAAGATCCGCTGCCACTGCTCGTCCGTGAAGCCGACGATCGACTCCGCCGGTTCGCTGGCGCCGACGTTGTTCACCAGGATGTCGACGCCGCCGTATGCCTCCTGCGCCGCTCGGATCAGTTCCGCGGGTCCGTTCGCGGTCGCGAGATCGACGGGTACCACCGTGACCCCGCGCTCCGCGACGAGCACATCGAGCTCCGGAGTGCTGCCCCGCGATCCGACCACCACGCTCGCACCTTCGGCCGCGAGCGCCGCGGTGATCGCGAGCCCAATTCCCTTGCTACCACCGGTGACAACCGCTGTCTTGTTCTTCAACGTGAGTTCCATGAGAACTAATCTCGCAGCACTCGACGCACCTGTCTGGCGGCTTTCGGACACCGCGTTTCGGCCGACTCCTCAGCAGGAACGATCGCGCGTCGCCCCCACGACCCAGCGCCCTACGGGGTCACGATGGCGAAATCCGGGTCCGGGTCGTCGAGGTAGCCGGCGAGTTCCGCCAGCTTCGCCAGGTCGCCCTCGGCGACGACGCTGCCGTCGCCGATCGCCGTCGGCAGGTCCACGCCGCCTACCAGGACACCGAGCAGCATCGGCCGAGCCAACGTGAATGTGGCGTCGGCAGCGGTGGATTCGCCGTCGACTCCCGCATCGTCGACGTCCCAGTGCACCAGCAGCCCGTTGCGCAGTTCGGTCCGGTGCACGACGTTCTCGTCGGTGATCTTCCAGTCGATGACGATGCGCGCCGACCAGGCCCGCGGTCCGTCGATCCGCAGTGACATCGCGTCGAACACCTGCTCCACCGTGAGCGCGGCTGCGATGTCCTGCGCCGAGGTCGTGGTCGGCGTCCCCACCGGACCGTTGCGCAGCTCGTATGCTCCCGTCAGGAAGAAGTTCCGCCAGGTGCCGTTCTCGGCTCCGTAGCCGAGCTGTTCGAGGGTGTCGGCCTGCAGCGCCCGCGCCTCCGCGTTGTCGGGCTCCGCGAAGATCACGTAGTTCACCACCTGCGCGGTCCAACGGAAATCCCCGGCCGCGAACGACTCCCGGGCCTTGCGCAGCACCTCGGGCGATCCGCCCATGAACTCGACGTGCCGCTTCGCCGACTCGACCGGAGGATGTTCCCACAAGTGTGCGGGATTACCGTCGAACCAGCCCATGTAGCGCTGGTAGATGGCCTTGACGTTGTGACTGATCGAACCGTAGTAGCCGTGCGTGTGCCAGGCCTGTGCCACGGCGGGCGGCAGCTCGAACTCCTCGGCGATCTCGATTCCGGTGTGACCCTTGTTGATCCGGCGCAGCGTCTGATCGTGCAGGTAGCCGTAGAGGTCCCGCTGCACGGACAGGAACTCGGTGAGGCGCTCGGTGCCCCAGGTCGGCCAGTGGTGCGAGGCGAACAGGACGTCCGACTTCGCGGCGTATTTGTTGATCGACTCGGTCAGGTATTTGGACCACACGTGCGGGTCGCGGACGACCGCGCCGCGCAGGGTCAGCAGGTTGTGCAGCGTGTGGGTCGCGTTCTCCGCCATGCACAGCGCGCGCAGGTCCGGGAAGTAGAAGTTCATCTCGGCGGGCGCCTCGGTACCCGGCGTCATCTGGAACTCGATGCGCACCCCGTCGATGGTGTCCATCTGGCCCGTCTTCGACACGTGCACAGTCGGATTGATGAGTGTCGGAGTTCCGGTGGAGGTGGTCTGCCCGAGGCCGGCGCCGATCGCGCCGCGAGGTCCGCGGGGCAGCGCTGCGCCGTACATGTACGCCGCTCGCCGACCCATTGCCGTTCCCGCGTAGACGTTCTCCGCGACGGCATGCTCGACGAGCCCGGCCGGGGCGACGATCACGCAGCGGCCCGCCGCCACGTCCTCCGCGGTGGTGACGCCCTTGACTCCGCCGAAGTGGTCGATGTGCGAGTGGGTGTAGATCACGGCGACGACCGGCCGGTCGCCGCGATGCTCGCGGTAGAGCGCGAGCGCCGCCGCGGCGGTCTCTGCGGAGATCAGCGGGTCTATGACGATGACCCCGGCCTCGCCTTCGACCAGAGTCATGTTCGACAGGTCCAGTCCGCGGACCTGGTAGATCCGCTCGGTGACCTCGTACAGTCCCTGCTTCGCGACCAGTCCGGACTGACGCCAGAGGCTCGGATTCGCGGTCGGCGGGCACGGTTCATCCAGGAATGCGTAGGAGTCGTTGTCCCACACCACCGTTCCGTCGTCGGCCGTGACCACTCCGGGGACCAGCGCAGCGATGAACCCGCGTTCGGCGTCCGCCAGGTCGGACTCGTCGGAGAACGGAAGACTGCCCGCCACTGCCGAATTGCCTGTTTCGATCGCCGTGGTCGCATCGTGAGGAGTCGTCATCGGTGAATACCTCCCGCTCAGGGTGCCTGCGCTTCGAGGAACTGTGCGCGCCCTGCACCCCAGGCGGGGTACAACGCGCGCACGGGCGGCGGAGCCGCGACTATCCGAGCAACTTCGCCTTGGCTGCGGCGAACTCGTCGTCGGTCAGCACACCCGACTGATGCAGCTGCCCTAGTTGCTGCAGCTTGGCGATGAGATCGTCGCCAGCGGGCGCCGCCGTCTCGGGCTCGGGCGGCAAGGGCGGGTAGTTCTGCTGCTGTGCCTGCGCCTGCTGCTGCGCATAGGCCTGCTGCTCCGCCGCCTTCTGCTGCGCCCGACGGTCGACTGCATTCGCTGTCGCACGCGCCGTCCCCGCGACCACCGCGGTACGCGCGACCGTGCCGAGCAATCCGGGACGTCCGACGCGTCCTGCCCTGAAAACCATGGGAATCTCCTGTCGAGAAATGAGTGAGTCGGTGTCGTGGTCAGAGCGCCGCGTCGAGCGCGGCGAGGACGTCGTCCCTCGGGATCTGCACGTGCAGCGCCACCTCCCCACCCGCCGCGCCGACGGCGGTGGCGACGTTGCGGGCCCAGGACTCCTCGTAGACCACCACTGCCGCCGAGGTACCCGGTTCGAGCGAGTCGCGAACCACGTCGAGGTCCTCGTCGCTGATCAGCGCCTTCGCCTCGATCGACAGGATCGCGAGTCCGATGTCGTCGAGGTCCTCGTCGACGTCAACCTGGGTGACGTTCCCAGCCTCGTCCTTGGCGATGTAGACGAGGTCGAGGAGGGTGACGTACCCCTGTGCCACCACCTCCTGGATGGCCTGAATTGTCGCCTCGTCCACCCGGGAGCCGGGAAAGGTCAGTACGACCAACTCCACCGGACCGATGTTCACTGCCTGAGTCATGTGGTCCATTCTGCGTGATTCCGCGGCGCAGGGTGCGGCTAAATCCCACGAACATCGGGTTTTTCACCTCCGAAGAGTGAGGCGAACTCCCCTTCGATCTGCAATCCTCAGGCGAACAATCGAATCGAAACGTGAAGCGAGGACGCACATGTCTTTCTGGGACATCATCTGGTACATCATCGTCAGTTTCGCGTTCATCGCGTACCTGATGCTGCTCTTCTCGATCATCGGCGACCTGTTCCGCGACGAGAAGGCCTCGGGCTGGGTCAAGGCGATCTGGGTCGTCTTCCTCATCTTCGTGCCGTTCCTCACCGCACTCGTCTACCTGATCGTCAACGGCGACAAGATGACGAAGCGTTCGGTGCGAGCGGCGCAGCACGCCAAGGACCAGCAGGACGCGTACATCCGGCAGGTCGCTGGGAAGTCGCCCGCCGAGCACATCGCGGACGCGAAGGCACTGCTCGACAACGGCACCATCACCGAGGCGGAGTTCCAGGCACTCAAGGCGAAGGCACTCGCGTAGCGACCGCCGACCGTCGCGACGAGAACTCCGGGTGCTTCGGCGCCCGGAGTTCTCTCGTTCTCGGTCGCTAACTCGCGGTGGAGACCCCGGCGGCCGCGGACCGGAATGCGTCCAGCACCGCGAGCACGGCCGGCCGCTCGACCGCCGCCGGGCGGGTCGCGAGCTCGTAGATCCGGGCCGCGCGCACACCTGCCAGACGCTTGCTCACCAGGCCGCGATGGGACGGCACGTACCGGGGCATCAGCGCGACGCCGTGACCGCCGAGGACGAGTTCCTCGATCACCCGAAAGTCGTTGATCCGCTGCACGACCCGCGGTTGCACGCCGGTCGCGGCGGCCACCGACTGCAGCACGTCGTCGACGGGGAATCCGCCGCGCACGCTGATCCAGCTCTCCTCGGCCAGCTCGTCGAGGCCCACCGCGGGCCTGCCCGCCAACGCGTGGTCCGGCGGCAGCACCAGGTCGATCGGTTCGCGCAGGATCGGCTCGAGCCGCACCCGCGGTGAGATCAGCGACGGCGCGCGCTCGTCGCGGTGCGTGAGGATCACGTCGAAGTCCGCCAGCAACTGAGGCACCGACGAGGCGGGCTCGTCCACGTCCTGCGCGTCGATCTCGACTCCCGACTCCGCGATCCGGGACAGCACCCGCGGCAGCAGCAGCGCCGCACCGGACGGGAACATCGCCACCCGAACCCGACCCCGCGGCGAGCGGCGGTACGACGCCATCTCCGCGTCCGCCCGGGCCAGCGCCGCGAGCACGTCCTCCGCGCGCAGGACCAGGGCCTGGCCGGCGTCGGTCAGTCGCAGGCGCCGGCCGTCCGGCTCGAGAATCGGCACCCCGGCCTCCCGCGCGAGGATCTTGAGCTGCTGGGAGACCGCCGACGGCGTGAGCGACAGGGCCGCCGCGGTGGCGGAGACGGTGCCGCGATCGGCAAGCTCGCGCAACACTCGCAAGCGTTCGACATCCATGTAGGAACGCTACAACAATGATGTGTGAATATTCGATTGTTCTGACGCTTACGACCACCCACGATGGATCGCATGACCAACCGCGACCGCCTGCTCGGACTCACCGTCGCGCTGCTGTGGGGGCTGAACTTCCTGGCCATCCGCATCGGCCTCGACCACTTCCCGCCGTTCTTCTTCGCGGCCCTGCGGTTCCTGGTCATCGCGATCCCGGTGGTGCTGTTCGTGCCGCGCCCGAACGTGCCGATCCGCTGGCTCCTGCTGTACGGGGTCGGCTTCGGCGTGCTGCAGTTCGCGTTCCTGTTCTGGGCGATGAACACCGGCATGCCCACCGGACTGGCCTCGCTGGTTCTGCAGTCGTCGGCGCCGTTCACCGTGCTGCTCGGTGCGGCGCTGCTCGGCGAGCGGGTCAGCCGCAGGCAGGCGCTGGGGATCCTGGTCGCGATGGCGGGCATGGCGACCATCGGCTGGGACCGACTGCACACCGCCGGGAACGCGTCGACCGCCCTGCTTCCGGTGCTGCTCACGCTGCTCGGCGGCCTCGGCTGGGCGCTGGGGAACATCGGCAGCCGCCAGGCCAGGCCGGACAACCCGATGCGCCTGACGCTGTGGATGGCGGTGATCCCGCCGCTGCCGATGCTCGTGGTGTCCGCCGTCGTGGAGGGTCCGACCGCCGGCGTACACGCGCTGCGCGACTCCCTCAGTGTCAACGGTTGGCCCGCACTGGCCGCGCTCGCGTACATCGCCGTGCTCGCGACCGTCGTCGGGTCCGGATTGTGGACCTATCTGATGAGCCGCCATCCCGCCGGGGTGGTCGCGCCCTTCTCACTGCTGGTGCCGATCGTCGGGATCGCGGCGGCCTGGCTGGTGCTCGGCGAGCGACCCAGCGCGTTGTCCCTGGTAGGGGCGGCGGTCGTGGTGGTGGGCTGCCTCGGCGGGATGGCCCGCGCGACCGTGTCGACCGCACCGAGGCCCACTCCCCCGATCGCCGCCGTGACGCTGCCCACCCCGGTGGCGGCGCGCCCCTGAGCGCCGACGGCCGGTGTGGAAAACTCTGCCCGTGGCACTTAGCGATCATGGGGCGAGCAGCCCGAGCAGTCCTGGGACGACCGGCCCCGGAACCCGATTCTCCGCGCGCGGACGCCTCGCGCTGCGCGTCGCCGCGCTGGCCGCCTGGGCCTCGCAGAAGGCCGGCCGCGGCAAGGGCTCGATGATCGGCGGCCTGATCGCGCTCAAGATCGACCCGACTCTCATGGCCCAACTGGGGCGCGGCAAGCGAACAGTGGTCATCACCGGAACCAACGGCAAGTCCACGACCACCCGGATGACCGCCGCCGCACTGGCCACCGTCGGCGACGTGGCCACCCAGGCCGACGGCGCGAACATGGACGCAGGCATCGTCGCGGCGCTGAGCTCCCATGTCGACGCCCCGCTCGCCGCCATCGAGGTCGACGAGCTGCACGTGCCACACGTCTCCGACGCCCTCGACCCCCAGGCGGTCGTGCTGCTGAACCTCAGCCGCGACCAGCTCGACCGGGTCGGCGAGATCAACATGATCGAACGCAAGCTGCGGGCGGGCCTCGCCCGGCATCCCGACGCGGTGGTGATCGCCAACTGCGACGACGTGCTGGTCGCCTCCGCCGCGTACGACGCCCCGAACGTGGTGTGGGTCGCGGCGGGCGGCGGCTGGGCGGGCGACTCGGTGAGCTGCCCGCGCAGCGGCGAGCCGATCGTCTGGGAGGAGCGGACGGGCGACGCGACGGGCATCGCCTACAACCACTGGCGCAGCACCGGCACCGACTTCGAGAGGCCCACCCCCGACTGGTGGCTCGATGACGAAAATCTGTACGGCCCTGACGGATTGAAGATCCCGATGACGCTGACGCTGCCGGGCAAGGCGAACCGGGGCAACGCCGCGCAGGCCGTGGCCGCGGCGGTCACGCAGGGTGCGATGCCGGCGGACGCCGTCGCAGCGGCTGCCGCGGTCCGCGAGATCGCCGGCCGCTACGCCGCCGTCCAGGTGGGTTCGCACTCGCTGCGCATGCTGCTGGCCAAGAATCCGGCCGGCTGGCAGGAGGCCCTCTCGATGATCGACCCGACCGTCGACGGACTGGTGATCGCCGTCAACGGTCAGGTGCCCGACGGCGAGGACCTGTCCTGGCTGTGGGACGTGCGGTTCGAGCACTTCGAGGGCGTCAAGGTGGTGGCCTCGGGCGAGCGTGCCACCGACCTCGCGGTCCGGCTGACCTATGCGGGTGTCGAGCACACGCTCGAGCCGGATCCGTTGCGGGCCATCGCGTCCTGCCCGCCCGGGCGGGTCGAGGTGCTGGCCAACTACACCGCGTTCCGTGACCTGAACACCGCCATCGCGAAGGAGAACCGGGATGCCTGAGTCCACCGTGCGGATCGGCCTGGTGCTGCCCGACGTGATGGGCACCTACGGCGACAGTGGCAACGCCCTGATCCTGCGCCAGCGGCTGCGGATGCGGGGCATCGACGCGGAGATCGTCGAGATCACCCTGGCCGACCCGGTTCCCGACTCGCTGGACGTGTACACCCTTGGTGGAGCAGAGGATTCCGCCCAGCGCCTCGCGACCCGTCACCTGATCCGCTACCCAGGACTGCAGAAGGCCGCCGAGCGGGGCGCGCCCGTGCTCGCGATCTGCGCGGCCATCCAGGTGCTCGGGCACTGGTACGAGACGTCGGCCGGCGAACGGGTCGAGGGGGTCTCACTCCTCGACGTGACCACCTCCCCGCAGGCGACGCGCTCGATCGGCGAGGTGATCACCCGACCACTGATCGACGGCCTCACCCAGCCGCTGACCGGGTTCGAGAACCACCGCGGCGGCACCGCGCTCGGGCCCGACGCGACCGCGCTCGGCGCCGTCACCCACGGCGTCGGCAACGGGGTGGGCGACGGACGTGAGGGCGTGGTGCAGGGCTCGGTGATCAGCACCTACATGCACGGCCCGGCGCTGGCGCGGAACCCGGAACTCGCGGACCTGCTGCTGGCCCGCGCACTGGGAGTGACGGCGCTCGAGCCGCTGCACCTCGACGAGGTGGACCGGTTGCGGCGCGAACGGCTCGCGGTCGGGCGCTGACGCTCGGATACCCGTTCCCCCGAGCCCGGATCGGTGTAGCTTCCGAAGTACACCCGACTCCGGGAGGACATATGTCAGCACCGAGTCCGTGGCCGGTCATCCACGCCGAACGGGCGGCCCTCGCCGACGATCTCGCCTCGCTCACCGACGACCAGTGGTCCAGCCCGTCGCTGTGCCCGGGATGGTCGGTGTGGGAGACGCTCGGTCACATGACGGCGACGGCGAAGATGACGCCACCGAAGTTCTTCCTGAAGATGCTCGGGACCGGATTCCGCTTCGAGTCGTTCGCCGCGAAGAACATCGCCGCCGAGACCAGCCGCACCCCCGCCGACACCCTCGCGGAGTTCCGCCGGGTGGCCACGTCCACCTCCGCGCCGCCCGGACCGGTCGACTCCTGGCTCGGGGAGACCATCGTGCACGCGGAGGACATCCGCAGGCCGCTCGGCATCGCGCACACGTACCCGCAGGACGCCGTGGTGCGGGTGGCGGACTTCTACAAGGGATCGAATCTGCTGATCGGCGCCAAGTCCCGGATCGAGGGGCTGACGCTGCGCGCCACCGACACCGCCTGGACGATCGGATCCGGCCCCGAGGTCAGCGGGCCGATCCTCGCGCTGCTGCTGGCGATGACGGGTCGATCCGCAGCGCTGGACGAGTTGTCGGGCGAGGGCCTCGCGACCCTGCGCGAGCGGGGCTGACCGGGAATTCGACACCGGCGGCTCGACACGGGCAAAGACTCCCCAGACAGGGGTTCGGCCGGGGATGTAGCGATTAATCGCATCCTCGGCCGGATCTCTGCTTCTCAAGTTGTTCAGACCGTTACCGATCCGCTTTCCTTGATCCGCACCACTCACGGTACGCCCGGGTTGCCACGGTTCGCAATAGTCCTGACCAGCAAAGTCAGCAGAATTTCGGGGCACATCGGGCGCCTCCGGTACCCACCCCGCGCGGAGCCGGGGCGGGTACCGGAGCAAGCCGCCTGAAGGGGGAGTCCTCGGCCGGGCGGACGACGGTAGCTCAGCACTCGTTCGGCGCCGGTTCCCCGCGCAGACGCGCGTCGACCCAGTCGAAGGCGCCCGACTTGCCGGTGATCTCGGCGACGAAGTGCTCTCCGGGAACCTGGCGGTACACCGCGCGCACCCCGTGCCCGCACTGCTCCTCGTACAGGTTGCGCCCACCGAGCGCGGGGATCCAGAACTCCTGGCCCCCGGCGTAGATGTACAGCGGGGTCCCGGATGTCAGGTCGGCCATCTTCAACTTCTGGTAGAGCTCGTGTGCGACAGGGGAATCCAGCGCCTGTTTGACGTTGGCCAACGCCTCGGCCGGAATGCCCGGGATACCGGCGAGACTGAGGACGCTGGAGCATTGATCCTTGAGCTTGGAGACACCCAGTCTCTGCGCGAGGTGGTTCGCGAGGGGGAGAATCTCGGCACGCTCGCGGGAGATCCCGAACAGCGCGGCCAGGAACAACCCACCGGCCAGGTTGCCGTCCATGGTGCGGGTGAGCATCTCGAAGTCGGCGGGTACGCCGCCCAGCGCGGCACCGACGATGTCGCCGGCGAGTTCGGGGGCGTAGCTGTTCATCAGCTTGAACGCGCCGTGGGTGGCGATCGACCCGCCCGAATAGCCCATCATCGCGAGCTTGCTGGTCCCGAATTCCGCGGGATACAGGTTCCGCATGCCACGGATCGTGTCCAGGATCGCGTGCCCGGCAACGAACGGTTCCCCGTATGCCATCCGGGGACCCTCGTGATCGGGTACCAGCACCGCGTAGCCGCGCTCCTCGGCCATCGAGGTGACGGGGCGGAGGAGTTCGATCGGGTTCGTCGACGGCGTCAGGCCGTACGCGAGGGTGTAGGACGGGGTGCAGGCCCGCCCGAGTCCGTTGATCGGGACGTTGTTGACCAGGACCGGTCGCGGCCCCGGGCCCGGCCACGGCGTCGCCGGCACGACCAGGCTCGCCGTCGCGAACGCCGGTGCGCCGACCGCGTCGGTAGTCCTCACCTTGAACTGGCGGACCTCACGCATCGGCGCACGAAGGAGCTGGCGGGCGGTCGCCGTCACGTCTCGAGCCTCGATGACCTGGCCGTTCGCCATACCGGGCAGCTCCGGCGGGTACTCGTCGAAGAACGGCTCCCCCAACGGGGCCGGCAACATCGCGGCCCGCAGCGCATCCATGTCCGGGTTGCCCGACGGTGGCGGCACCACCCCGTCGACCACTGCCGGAATCCAGGACCCCAACGGGGATCCGGCGAAGGAGCCGGTCCCCAGCGAACCGGTGATCAGCGTGGTCCCGTTGAGCGGCGTGCCGTCCGAGGCGGTGCCGTCGGTCAACGACCCCGTGCCGACCGACCCCTCCCCACCGGCGCTACCGGTGGACTGCGCCGCGGCCGTCGAGACACCACCGCCGATCGCGACCGTCACCGTGAGTGCGGCGACACACATTCGAACCCAGAAACCCCCGTGCTGGATTGGCATGGGCGGGACGCTAGCACCGGCGGACCGATACCGCCCGGTGCACAACGGGCACGTATTACGTGTCGACACTTAGGAATTCGAACTTACGAGCGTCGGCAGTCTTCCCGATCCGGTCAGCACTCGTCGGGCGCAGGGAGTCCGCGGAGCCGTTGGTCGAGCCACTCCACCGACCCCGGGAATCCGGTCACTGCTGCGACACCGTGCTCGCCGAGCACCTCGCGGTACACCGCCCGGACGCCGAGACCGCACTGCTCGGCGAACAGGTTACGGGCGCCCTGCGCCGGGATCCAGAACTCCTGGGCGCCGTTGTAGATGTAGAGCGGAGTTCCCGACTTGACGCCGGCCATCGCCGTGGTCCGGTAAATATCTTGTGCAACAGCAGAATCCAATGGATGCGGAACGGCCGACATCGCCTCGATCGGCATGAAGGTGGCGCCGGCCGCGGCGAGGGTGTAGTCACAGTGGTCACGCAGCGGGGACATCGCCACCCGCAGAGCCAGATTGTTGGCGAGGTCGAGGATCTGCGGCCGCTCCCGCGCAATCCCGAAAACCGCACCGTGGAACAGTCCGGTCGCCAAGTTCCCGTTCATGCTCCGCGTGAGCATCTCGAAATCGGCCGGGACGCCGCCGAGTGCCGCTCCGGCGATGTGGTCGGCGAGTTCCGGTGCGTACGAGTCGATCAGCTTCACGGCACCATGGGTGGCGATCGCACCGCCGGAGTAGCCGACCATCGCGATGCGGCTGTCCCCGAATTCGTCGGGAAGCGAGCGACGCATTCCGCGGATCGAGTCCAGTACCGCGTGCCCGGCGACGAACGGCTCGGCGTACGCCATCCTCGGCCCCTCGTGGTCGGGGATCAGCACCGCATAACCATGCTGCGCGGCCAGCGCCGTGGTCGGCGGCACGAAGTCGGTGACGTTGGCTGACGGTGTCAAACCGTGCGAGAGAAGGAAACTCGGCGTGCAGGCGCGACCGAGCCCGTCGATCGGCACATTGTTGACCAGCACCGGGCGCGGGCCGGGTCCCGCCCATGCCGCCGCCGGCACGATCAGCGTGGCTGTCGCGAACGAGGGGTTTCCGGTCGCGTCCGTGGTCCGCACCTTCAGCTGTCGCACCTCCCGGACCGGCGCCCCTACGAACGGTGCAGCGACGCCTGTGACATCCCGGGACTCCAGGACGTCCCCGTTGGCGCTGTCCCCCAACGCGTTCGGCCACCGGTCGAAGAACGGGTCGCCCACGTCGGACGGCATGATCGCGGCTTGCAGGTCGGACGGAGACCCGACCGGTGGCGGCACCACCGAGTCCACGACGGCGGGAAGGTTGTCGGCAGAGCCGGACTCGGCGGCCGAGGCGGTACCGTCCGACTGCGCAGCGGCAGTGCCCACCGCCCCGACCACGCCCATTCCGACCACGCCTGGACCGACCACGAGGCCGAGTGCGAGGCACAACCGAACACACGACCTCCGGTACTGGATCGCCATGGCTCCGACGCTAACAGCGAAGACCGTGGCCGCCCGGGAGGGCGACCACGGTCTCTTCTGTGTTTGCGTTCCGGATGCCTTGCGGGTCAGGCGACGGCGACCTTCTCCTTCGGCCCGGCGGGCACGCTCGCGATCACCTCGGTCTCGATGGCCTCCGGAGCGGAGTCCGGGACCTCCTCGACGGCAAGGGTTTCGAGGACCTTCTGCGGCTCCTGCGCGTAGTAGAAGTGCGGGCGACGGTGACCGAGGAACGATCCGAACCACGACATCACCGCGACGTAGCGGTTGCGGAAACCGACCAGGTAGACCATGTGCACGGCCAGCCACAGCACCCACGCGACGAAGCCGGTGAGCTCGATGCTCTTGACCTTCGTCACCGCGCGGAAGCGATTGATGATCGCCATGCTGCCCTTGTCCTTGAACTGGAACGGAGTGCCGCGCTTTGTCTTGCCGATGATGGTCTTGGCGACGTGCCGTCCACCCTGCATCGCCACCGGCGACTGCCCGGGCAGCTTGTTCAGCGAGGTCATGTCTCCGACCGCGAAGATGTCGGCCCGACCGCCCACGGTGAGGTCCGGGTTGACCAGCAGGCGTCCGGCCCGGTCGGTCTCGCAGCCGGTGCGCTCGGCGAGCACCCCGGCGAAGTCGTTGGCCTGCACGCCCGCCGACCAGACGACGGTCTCGGCCGTGCGCCGCTCGCCGGAATCACTGCCGTGCGCCTTGAAGGTCGCGCCGTGGTCGTCGATGTCGGTGACGAGCGTGTTCAGCACCACCTCGACCCCCGACTTCTCGAGCGAGGCCTTCGTGTACTCGCTGAGCTTGCCGCCGTAGGCCGGCATCGCGACGCCGGCACCCTCGACCAGGGTGACGGTGACATCATCCGCGGTGACGCCGCGGATCGCCTGTTCGAAGTAGCGGCCCGCGAGCTCCTTGATCTGCCCGGCCAGCTCGACGCCGGTCGCGCCGGCACCGATCACGATGAAGCTGAGCAGATTCTTGCGCCGCTCGAGGTCGGTGGTGGTGTGCGCCTCCTCGAAGCAGCGCACGATCTGCGCCCGCAGCCGCTCCGCGTCGTCGACTGTCTTGAGCGCGTAGGTCACCTTGGCGAACTCGTCACGGCCGAAGTACGACTGCCGCGCGCCGGTGGCGGCGATCAGCGACTTGTAGCCGAGGTCGTGACGCTGACCGGCCGCCTCGTAGACCAGCACCTGCTCGTCGGGTCGCACGTCCACCACGCGGCCGAGCCGGACGTCGGCGTTGGGGTACTTGGCGAGGATCGCGCGCACCGACGGGGCGATCTCGCCCGCCGCCAGGACGCCGGTCGCCACCTGGTAGAGGAGCGGCTGGAAGAGGTGTTCGGTGGTCTCGGAGATGAGCACGAAGGGCGTGCCCGCCTTGGCCAGCTTCTTCGCTGCCGCCAGGGCACCGAAGCCCGAGCCGACGATAACCACCTCGGTGCGGTCCAGTACTGCCTCGCCCACAACGACCTCCTGCTCGATCTCAATCAGATGTATGAGAGCAACGCTAAGGATCCGGGGCGTGTTTGCGCCAGTCAGCTGGGATATTCGGAAAACAGTTATCTGGATTGCTCATAAGTAGTATGTGGATATGGACTTCCGTCAGCTGCGGTACTTCCTGGCCGTGAGCGAGGAACTGAGCTTCAGCCGCGCCGCGCAGAAGTGCTTCATCTCGCAGTCGGCGATCAGCCATCAGGTGACCCGGCTCGAACAGGAACTCGGAGCCTCGCTGTTCGAGCGGTCGACGCGAGTGGTCCGCCTGACCAATGCGGGTGCCCGGCTGGTGCCGATCGCACAGGAGGTACTCAGCCTCGAGACACAGGCGTACGCGGTGGCCAAGGAGCCGCGCAACCGGATCCGGATCAGCGCGAACATGAGCTTCGCCCCGCATGCCCTGGACGCGGTGGCCCGGGTCCGCGAGTTGCATCCCGACCTCGACATCGAGTTCGTGATCAAGAGCTTCACCGAGCGCATCGACGCGGTGACCTCCGGCGACGCCGACATCGCATTGATCCGAGGGGCGGTGGACCGGCCGGGACTCGAGACGGTCGACCTCGGCGTCGAGGACCTGCTGATCGTGACCTCGAGCCAGCACCCGCTGTCGGCGTTCTCGACCGTCGAACTCGGCGAACTCGCCCCCTACCCGCTGCTGCTGCCGCCGCGGCACAGTCAGGTCCTGATCCACTCCGTGGTCGAGGACGCGTTCGTCGAGGTCGGACGGCGGGTACAACTCGGACCGCCGATCGCCAGGGACCACACCGCCACCCTCGACGTGATCAACCATCCGCGGGCGTGGACCGTCCTCTACGCCAGCACCGTCACCGGCGTCCCCCGCGCCGGCCTGCGGATCATGCGCGAGGCGCGCGGCAGACTGCGCGTCCCGGTATGCGGCGTGGTGCGCAGCGGCGGCGCCGACTCACCCACGATGGCGCAACTGGTGGACTCACTGCGCCAGACGATGAATCTCGAGGCCGCGATCGGACCCGCGCCGGAGCAGTCCGGATAGTCGGCCACGGCGCTACTGTTCCCGGCATGCCGGGCAGACGACAGCGCGCGCGGGTCGAGGACGTTCACGAACTCGCCCTGGGTATGCCACACGTGACCGTCGTGCCCGGACCGCTCGGCAACCCGGTCTACCAGGTCGGGGGAAAGTCGTTCGTGTTCTTCCGCAATCCGCGGCCCGACGCGTTCGATCCCGAGACGGGTGACCGCTACGACGACGTCATCGTGCTGTGGGTCGGCTCCGAGTCCGACAAGCTGGCGCTGATTCAGGACGCGGCGTCGCCGTTCTTCACCACAGCGCATTTCGACGGCCACCTTTCGGTGTTGGTGCGCGCGAGCCGACTCGATGAGCTGACCCGAGAAGAACTGGCGGAAGTCGTCCAGGATGCGTGGCTTTCCCGCGCCTCGGAGCGCAGGTGCCGAACCTGGCTCGAGGAGCGGGCCGGCGAGTAGATCCAGCCGCTACCGCCCGCCGCGAGCCGGCAGACCCACGGTCGTGATCCCGGTGACGGGTCGCACGCCCACGGTCAATCTGCTGGTGTCGGTTCCTCATTGAGGAGACCGCCCACCGCGTCAAAGCTCCTCGGATACGGTCGCTCCGCGACCACCTGGCGGGATGAAGCAATACCCACCGAGGGGGTGTATTCGGGGCAACCGATTCGCGCGACTCTGGTTGAGCAATCACAGCCGCCGAACCCGGGGGCGTTGCACGAAGTATGACCCGAGAAAGGCAAGAACAATGTTTACTACCAAGAAGATTGGCATTTCGGCAGCACTGATCGCGGCGGGAACGGCCACGGCGGCGGTCGCACTGATCGCAGCGCCGATTGCCAGCGCGGATGTCGCCGTCAGTGGAACGGTCAAAGGGGCTGGAGTCGGAAAAGCCAACTGCGCCACACAACTTGACTTCGACCCCTTGTCCGGATACATAACCATCACGAATCAAACAAACGTTGTCAGTACCGCCGGCCTCAGCGCGGCGAATACGTTCCAGCTTCCCGCAGGGGGGCCAGCTGCGGTCACCAAGGCCGGCAAGGTCGTGAAAGTGACTACCGGTCCGAACCCACCTGTCGGATTCGGGATCGGCAGCATCACCGGCAGCTACACCGTCGTTGGTGGTGGCACCTGCACCGTCAACGCTCCCCTGGTCATCGAACCCTGATCAACGGTCGACGCCCCACAACGCGGCCTCAGGTTCTTCCGACCCTGAGGCCGTGCCGGGTGTCGGATCGGCACACACCCGCGCGTGTACTGGCCTTCGCGATGGCCGGGCGCGCACCCAGGTCATCAGTTGCCAACCTCGGTGGCTTTTTCCGTGCATACGGTCTGGGTCCTGAGCGGTCGCAAGTAGCGCACTACTCCATATCGCACACCCAGTGACCGGCACCCTGAGGGCGCCGCAACCAATTCATCGAATGATGTCATGCGCCACTCGGCCGACGGGCTTGTGGGATGAATCAATTCCAACTGAGGCGATTTATCAGGAGGCCGATAAACGCGACTCTGGTTGGGCAATCACAGCCACCGAACGCAGCTCATTGTGCATCAGAACCGAGAAAGGTACGAACCATGTTTACAACCAAGAAGATTGGCTTTTCGGCCGGACTGCTGGCAGCAGGCGTGGCGACGACATCTGCGGCACTGATCGCCGCCCCCATCGCCAACGCGAACGTGATGATCCCAGGCGAGATCTCGGGAGGCAACGGTTGCGCCACGAAGTTCGACACGACGCCTGGCGGAAAGATCACGATCACGAATCCCGGGCCAGTCGACCCCGCTACCCTCAACGGCATCACCGTGACGCCTCCCTTTCCACCAGGGTCGGCTCCTAGCCTCCCCATGGCAACCGGCGGCGTGATCACCGTGAACACAGGCACGCCCAACTTCAGCGTCGGCGTCGCCAGTATCGGCGGCACATACGACATCACCAATGGAGGTATTCACACCACCTGCACGATCGTCCCGAGTCTCGTCATCGAACAGTGATGCCGCATCCCGGTTCGTGACGGGCACCGAGGCGCTTCCCCATCGTCCGGACGGCCCCAAGCCAGCGAGGCACCGGTCAGTCCGGGGACGTCGCGCAGAACCCGGCCCCTGTAGGTCGACAGCAATGGCTTCGCCCGCGATGCCTGGCGCGTCAGTGTGATCACCTCTGAGACGTCTACCCTGCGTCCTGATGGCAGATGCGGCAGCACCTCCCGCTCCGCAACTGGTCCGAGCCGATGCCGCTCAGGGGGTCCAGCGCGGCGCCGAGTCGGTGGCAGTGCGAATGAACTACTGAACTACGAAATCGGCGGCACCATCAAGTATGGGAATCTGTACCGGCTCACGCAGGGAGGTCCGCGCGCGCCGTGAGGCCAAACTTCGCCTACTGACACGGGTGCGGCGCGGGCCGGCAGTCCCCCAACCGACAGACAGGACGTCGCCGGATGCCCTACCCTCCCGATGACCAATCGACTGAAATGGCGTGAAGCATGATGAAAATGGCGGCTGGACGTCAGCCGAAGACCTTTGCCCTGCTGACCCTGACGGCCTCCGTCGGGGCGGTGCTCGTGTCACTGACCGGCTGCTCGTCGAGCAGCGACCAGCCCACCGACCAGGACCAGATCCGCGACGTCACGAAGCAGGTGACCGAGGCCTACACGGCCAAGGACGTGGACCGGTGGGCTGCCGGGTTGTGCGCTCAGACCGCGGAAAAAGTCCGGGCGACGAAGCTCGAGGAGAACCAGCCCGGCATGAAGCTGGTCTCGATCGACTCGATCACGGTCGACGCCGACAAGGCGACCGCCATGGTGACCGTCGACAAGGGCGGTCAGAACGCCACCGAGAAGGTCGGCTACGTCCGCGAGAACGGCGACTGGAAGTTCTGCACCCAGGAGAAGTGACGCAGCGGTCCGCCCGGCCCGGCCGCCGATCGTCGGCCGGGCCGGGCCCGCTACATCGTTCGGCGGCCCGAGAGCGCGCGTCCGAGGGTCAACTCGTCCGCGAACTCGAGGTCGCCGCCCATCGGCAGCCCCGAGGCCAGCCGGGTCACCGTCAGGCCGGGGAAGTCACGCAGCATCCGCACCAGGTAGGTCGCGGTGGCCTCGCCCTCGGTGTTGGGGTCCGTCGCGATGATCACCTCGGAGACGTCCACCCCGTCGTCCTGATTGCCGATGCGCGCCAACAACTCCCGGATCCGCAGCTGGTCGGGCCCGATGCCGCTGAGCGGGTCCAGCGCACCACCGAGCACGTGGTAGCGACCCTTGAACTCGCGAGTGCGCTCGACGGCCTGCACGTCCTTGGGTTCCTCGACCACACAGATCATCGTGCGGTCGCGGCGCGAGTCCGAACAGATCCGGCACATCTCCTTGTCGGACACCGTCCCGCAGACGACGCAGAACTGCACGCCGTCGCGGACCCGCTGCAGCGCGTTCTGCAGCCGGTCGATGTCCGGCGGCTCCACGCTGAGCAGGTGGAAAGCGATCCGCTGGGCGCTCTTCGGCCCGATGCCGGGGAGCTTGCCGAGCTCGTCGATCAGATCCTGAACTGGACCTTCGTACACGTCTCGCCTCTAGAACGGGAGTCCGGGCAGGCCGCCGAGGCCACCCGCGAGCGGTCCGAGCTTGCCCGCCGCGACCTCCTGCGCCTTGGCCGACGCGTCCGCGATGGCGCCGATCACCAGGTCCTGCAGGGTCTCGACGTCGTCGGGATCGACGACCTTCGGGTCGATCGCCAGGGCGACCACCTCACCGGTGCCCTTGACGGTGGCCGTCACCAAGCCGCCTCCGGCCTGGCCGGTCACCTCGGCCTGGGCGATCTCCGCCTGCGCCGCCATCAGTTGCTGCTGCATCTGCTGGGCCTGCGCGAGAAGTTGCTGCATATCGGGTTGTCCACCAGGCTGCACGTCGATAGTCCTTTCTGCGTGTTGCCCCGTCAGCGTAGACGCATCGGGCTACGGTGGGCGTCGTGCGAGCGACGATGCGGCTGCGCCTGCTGCCTGTCGTGGCGGCCGCGTTGGTCTTGACCGGGTGCACCATCCCCACCGAAGGCGCCGCCGCGGCGGACCGCCCGGACACGTCCGCGCCCGCACCCCTGCTCTCGGCCGCACCGGTCGCGGAGGGCGGACTGCACGGCCGGACGATCTTCCTCGACCCGGGCCACAGCGGGTCGCACGACGCGGCGATCACCGCGCAGGTGCCCACCGGGCGCGGCGGCACCAAGGACTGCCAGACCACCGGCACCAACACCGACGACGGCTATCCCGAACACACCCTCGCCTGGCAGGTGGTCGGACTGATGCGCACCCAGCTCGAAAGCCTCGGTGCCCGTGTCGTTCTCAGCCGCACTGACGACACCTCCGTCGGCAGCTGCGTGGACGAGCGGGCCGCCGCGGCCAACGCCTCGGGCGCGGACGCGGTGGTCGCAGTGCACGCCGACGGTGCCGCACCGGACGAGCACGGCTTCCACGTCTGCTACTCGGCGCCGCCGCTCAATCCCGTCCAGACCGGGCCGTCGGTCGCGTTCGCCACCGCCATGCGCGACGCCATGACGGCCTCCGGATTCACGCCGTCGACCTATGTCGGCAACCGGGGCCTGAAGGGCCGCGACGACCTGGCCGGCCTGAACCTCGCGACCCGGCCGTCGGTGCTGGTGGAACTGGGCAACATGCGCAATCCCGACGAGGCCCGCGCGATGACCGGCGACGACGGCCGGGCGCGGTACGCCCGAGCAGTGGTCGCCGGCATCGTCGGTTTTCTCGGCGGCTGATACCGCCCTAGGTGTAGTTCCCAGGGACGTTGTGAACGCCAACGCGCTCGATGGGTGACTTCCCGCCGATCCCGGTGTGGGGTCGGTGGTGATTGTAGTGATGGATCCACTGTTGATAGGTCGCTGCACGGGCCGTTTCGGACGGGTACGTCTGCGCGTAGGCCCATTCGGCGGCCAGGGTGCGGTTGAATCGTTCAACCTTGCCGTTCGTCTGCGGCCGGTACGGGCGGGTCCGTTTGTGGACCACCGCCCTGAGTGCGATCGCGAAATCCTTTGATCGGTAGCAGGATCCGTTGTCGGTGAGAACCCGTGTGACGGTGATCTGGTGGGCGGCGAAGAAGGTGCTGGCACGGTTCCAGAACCCGGCGGCGGTCTCCTTGCGTTCGTCGCAGAGAATCTCGGAGTACGCCAGGCGGGAATGATCGTCGACGGCGTGGTGCAGGTAGGCGTAGCCCATCCCCGAGCGGTTCCGGCGGCCTGCCTGGCGGCCGAGTTTGCGGTGCCCGCCGCCGTCGGGGATACGGCCGAGTTTCTTGATGTCGACGTGGACCAGGTCGCCCGGCGCCTTGTGTTCGTAGCGTCGGGCGGGATCGCGTCGGATGGGCAGTCCGGTGGCCTGGTCGAGGTGGGCGAGTTTGGGCATCTTGTAGCGCCGCAGCACGGCCTCGACCGTCGATTTCGCCAGGTGCAGGTGGTAGGCGATCCGGTGCGGTCCCCACCGGCGGGTGAAGCGCAGCCCGATGATTCGTCGCTCGGTGCGGGTGGGGGTCTGGTGCGGGCACGAGTGCGGGCGTGACGAACGGTCGACCATGCCGGCTTCCTGCTCGACGCGGTATCTGTCGGCCCAGACTTTCGCCGTCGACGGTGAGCACTGGAATCGTTCGGCGGCGCGGCGGAAGGACCAGCCGTCGTCGACGACGAGCTGTGCGAGGGCCAAACGGCCACGGGGAGACAGGAAGGCGTTAGCGTGTGACACGAGGACCTCTCGGTGGTCGGGGTGTGTGTGGTAACCACACCGATACCGGAGGTCCTCGCCTACTTCGTCATGGCACGCCGTTCGCAACCTGCCTGGGAACTACACCTAGGCCAGTTCGCGGGCCAGGTTCGCCAGTACGGCCGCCTGGATCTTCTTGAGGCCCAACGGCGCAAAGGTCCGCTCGAAGAATCCGCCGATGCCGCCCGCGCCGTTCCACGCGGTGGTCGTGCTGACGGTGGAGCCGGCCCCGTTCGGGGTCACGGTCCAGGTGGTGACGAGGCTCGAGTTCGCGTCGGTCTCGGTGATCGTGTTGCCCCCGACGGTGACGGTCGCTTTGATGTTGCGCGAACGCTTTTCGGTGGCCTTGAGAGTCCACTGGGCGACGGTGCCCGCCCCCTGGCCGCCCTCGACCACCTTGTAGTCGAGGTACTGCTCGCTGAGGATGCGGGGCCGCACCGTCTCGTAGTCGGAGAGAGCCGCGAGCACCTTCTCCGGAGCCGCCGTGACCTCGACCGAGCTGCTCGCGCTGACCTGTCCCACCGTGAATCTCCTTCGCCATGCGGGCGGCGCTGCGCCGTCCCGACTCGTGATGACGTTGCCGTCGGCACCATCGTGCCCGCTCCGTCGGCGACGGGGAAGTCCCGCAGTGAGACCTGTGCCCTGGATCACGAAGCCCGACGACGAGTCCAAACAGAGGTGCGCTCGCAACGTTTTCGTGACGTTTTCGGACTCGGCCGCAACCTGCTGTCGCAGCGATCGTCGGCAAGGGATAGCGTCGGAGGGTGGCTGTCACTTCGAGTGCATTGCGCAAACGAGTTGGTCGACGATCGTCCACACCGCGCGAGGTCGGGGCGCCCGCCCACCGCGCGGGGGTCGAACGTCTGCTGGCGAGCTATCACGCCATCCCACCCTCCGCGACCGTGCGACTGGCAAAGAAGACGTCCAACCTCTTCCGGGCCCGGGCCCGGACAAACGCGCCCGGCCTGGACGTTTCCGGCCTGTCCGGCGTGATCTCGGTCGACCCGGTGGCACGCACCGCCGACGTCGCCGGCATGTGCACGTACGAGGACCTGGTCGCGGCCACGCTCCCCTACGGCCTTGCGCCACTGGTGGTGCCGCAGCTCAAGACCATCACCCTCGGCGGCGCCGTAACCGGGCTCGGCATCGAGTCCACCTCGTTCCGCAACGGGCTACCGCACGAGTCGGTGCTCGAGATCGACGTGCTCACCGGCAGCGGCGAGATCGTCACCGCCACCCCGGACGGCGAACACGCGGACCTGTTCTGGGGTTTCCCGAACTCGTACGGCACGCTCGGCTACTCCACCCGGCTGCGGATCGAACTCGAGCCAGTCAAACCCTTTGTCGCACTACGCCATCTGCGCTTCGACGATCTCACCGAACTGCAGACCACGATGGACGCCGTCGTGGAGTCGCGCAGCCACGACGGGATCGCGGTCGACTACCTCGACGGTGCGGTGTTCTCCGCGTCCGAGAGCTACCTCACCCTCGGTGTGCAGACCGACGAGCCCGGGCCGGTCAGCGACTACACCGGCCAGGACATCTACTACCGGTCGATCCAGCACGAGTCGGTCACCCACCCGAAGACCGACCGTCTCACCATCGCCGACTACCTGTGGCGCTGGGACACCGACTGGTTCTGGTGCTCGCGCGCGTTCGGTGCGCAGAACCCGCGGATCCGGCGACTGTGGCCGAAGCGCTACCGCCGCAGCAGCTTCTACTGGAAGCTCATCGCCCTGGACCAGAAGTACGACATCGGCGACCGTCTCGAGCGGCGCAAGGGCAACCCCCCGCGCGAACGGGTCGTGCAGGACGTCGAGGTGCCGATCGAGCGGACCGCAGACTTCGTACGCTGGTTCCTGCGGGAGGTCCCCATCGAACCGCTGTGGCTGTGTCCGCTGCGGCTGCGCGAACCCGGTCCCGCCGGGGCCTCCGCCGTCCGTCCGTGGCCGCTGTACCCGCTCGAACCCAAGCGCACCTACGTCAACATCGGCTTCTGGTCGTCGGTCCCGATCGTGGCGGGCGAACCCGAAGGCGCCGCGAACCGGCTGATCGAGCGCACGGTCACCGAGTTCGACGGACACAAGTCGCTCTACTCCGACTCCTACTACTCGAAGGACGAGTTCACCGCGCTCTACGGCGGCGAACGATACGACGAACTGAAGAAGCGATACGACCCCGACTCACGTCTCCTCGACCTGTTCTCCAAGGCGGTGCAACGCAAGTGACGACATTCAAAGAAGACAAGACCTCGACCGGGAACGGCGTAGGCAAGCTCTCCATCGCGGAGATCCTGGAAGCCGTTGTCGGCGAAGATATTCCGGTGCGCTTCTCCGCCTACGACGGCAGCAGCACCGGCGCGCAGGACGCCAAGTACGGACTGGACCTGAAGTCGCCGCGAGGCACCACCTACCTGGTGACTGCCCCCGGCGACCTGGGCATGGCCCGCGCGTACGTCTCCGGGGACCTCGAGGCCACGGGCGTACATCCGGGCGACCCGTACGAGATCCTGCGCGTCCTCGGCGACCAGCTGCACTTCAGCCGTCCGTCCGCGAAGGAGCTGGCGGCCATCACCCGGTCCCTCGGCTGGGAACTGCTCAAGCCGGTCGCACCGCCGCCGCAGGAGCACCTGCCGCGGTGGCGCCGGTTCGCGGAAGGCTTGCGGCACTCCAAGACCCGCGATGCCGAGGCCATCCACCACCACTACGACGTCTCCAACGCCTTCTACGAGAAGGTCCTCGGCCCGTCAATGACGTACACCTGCGCGGCCTACGAGTCCCCGGACCAGAGCCTCGAGGACGCCCAGGACAACAAGTACCGGCTGGTGTTCGAGAAGCTGAACCTGAAGCCCGGCGACCGGCTGCTCGACATCGGCTGCGGCTGGGGCGGAATGGTGCGTTACGCGGCACGGCACGGCGTCAAGGCGATCGGTGCGACGCTGTCCGCCGAGCAGGCGGCGTGGGCACAGAAGGCGATCGCGGACGAGGGACTGTCCGAGCTGGCAGAGGTCCGGCACTCCGACTACCGCGACATCACCGAGACGGGCTTCGACGCGGTGTCCTCGATCGGCCTGACCGAGCACATCGGCGTGCACAACTATCCGGCCTACTTCGAGTTCATCAAGGGGAAGCTGCGCGAGGGCGGTCTGCTGCTCAACCACTGCATCACCCGACCGGACAACAAGCACAACGCGCGGGCCGGCGGGTTCATCGACCGCTACGTCTTCCCGGACGGCGAGCTCACCGGGTCAGGACGGATCATCACCGAGATCCAGGACGTCGGGCTCGAGGTGCGGCACGAGGAGAACCTGCGCGAGCACTACGCGCTCACACTGGCCGGCTGGTGCCGCAACCTGGTCGACAACTGGGACGCCTGCGTCGCCGAGGTCGGCGAGGGCACCGCGCGGGTGTGGGGCCTGTACATGGCAGGTTCGCGGCTCGGCTTCGAGCGCAACGGGATCCAGTTGCACCAGGTGCTCGCGGTCAAGACGAGCCCGAAGGGCGACGCGGGTGTTCCGCTGCGTCCGTGGTGGAAGGCGTAGCCGGCAGCGACGAGGTACATCGGATCCGATCTGTGAAGGATTCCTCTCGGATACCGAGACGAATCCTTCACAAAACACAAAACCGCCCCCGACACCAGCACGGTGTCGGGGGCGGTTTTGCGTCGGATCAGGCCCTGAGCGAAGCGGGCGGGGTGAATCGCTCGCCGTACTTGGCCGCGAGCTCTTCGGCGCGCTTGACGAAGCCGGCCTTGCCGCCCTCGTAGCCGACGATGTACTGGTGCACACCACCGGTCCAGGCCGGGAAGCCGATGCCCATGATCGAGCCGATGTTGGCGTCGGCGCTCGTCATCAGCACACCCTCGTCGAAGCACTTCTGCGTCTCGATGGCCTCGACGAACAGCATCCGCTCGATGAGGTCGTGGATCGGGGCCTGGCTCGAGCCGGAGTTGAACTGCTCACGCAGGCCCGCCCACAGGCCGGTGCGCTTGCCGTCGACGTAGTCGTAGAAGCCGGCGCCGCCGAGACGGCCCTTGCGGTCGTTGCCCTCGACGAGGAAATTGATGACGTCTCCCGCCGGGTCCGCGGGCAGTTCCTTGCCCTCGGCCAGCGCCGCGGCCTTGGACTCCGCACGGATCTTCTGCATCAGCGTCAGGTTCAGCTCGTCCGAGAGCTGCAGCGGCGCCGCCGGGTAGCCGGCCTGCATACCGGCCTGCTCGATGGTGGCCGGCTCGATGCCCTCGGCGACCATGCCGATTGCCTCGTTGATGAAGGTGCCGATGACGCGCGAGGTGAAGAAGCCGCGCGAGTCGTTGACCACGATCGGAGTCTTGCGGATCGCCTGGACGTAGTCGAACACCCGGGCCAGCGCCTCGTCGGACGTCTTCTCACCGCGGATGATCTCCACCAGCGGCATCTTGTCGACCGGCGAGAAGAAGTGGATGCCGATGAAGTCTTCCTGGCGCTTGACGCCGGTCGCGAGACCGGTGATCGGCAGGGTCGAGGTGTTCGAGCCCAGCAGCGCGTTCGGCTCGACGACGTCCTCGATCTCCTGGAAGACCTTGGCCTTGAGCTCGGGGCTCTCGAAGACGGCCTCGACCACGAAGTCGACTCCCGCGAAGTCCGCGGCGTCCGCGGTCGGGGTGATGCGCGCGAGCAGTGCGGCCGACTTCTCCTCGGTGGTCTTGCCACGCGAGAGCGCCTTGGCCTCGATCTTCTCGGAGTACGCCTTGCCCTTGGTCGCCGCCTCGATGCTGACGTCCTTGAGGACGACCTCGAAGCCCGCCTTCGCGGAGACGTACGCGATGCCGGCGCCCATCATGCCGGCGCCGAGCACGCCGATCTTCTTGATCTCGCCCTTGGGGATGTCCTTCGGACGCGAGGCGCCCGAGCCGATGGCCTGGATGTCGAAGAAGAACGCCTGGATCATGTTCTTCGCGACCGGCCCGGTGACCAGCGAGGTGAAATAACGCGACTCGATCTTCAAGGCGTTGTCGATGTCGACCTGGCTGCCCTCGACGGCGGCCGCGAGGATCGCGCGCGGTGCCGGCATGTTCGCGCCCTTGAGCTGCTTGCGCAGGTTCGCCGGGATCGCGGGCAGGTTCGCCGCGAGCGCGGGGGTGGCCGGAGTGCCGCCGGGGATCTTGTAGCCCTTGACATCCCACGGCTGAACGCCGGACTCCGGGTTGGCCTTGATCCACGCCTTCGCGGCCGGGACCAGCTCCTCGACCGAGGACACGACCTCGTCGACCAGACCGGCTTCCTTGGCCTGCTGCGGCGCACGCTGCTGGCCCTGCAGGAGGTGCTGCGTCAGCGCGGTCATGATGCCGAACTTGCGGACGGTCCGGACGATGCCACCGCCACCGGGCAGCAAGCCGAGCGTGACCTCGGGCAGGCCGATCTTGACACCCTTGACGTCCGCGGCGATGCGGTGATGGGTGGCCAACGCGATCTCGAGGCCGCCGCCGAGCGCGGCACCGTTGATGCAGGTGACGACGGGCTTGCCGAGGGTCTCGAGGCGGCGCAGGTCGGCCTTGAGGGTCAGGCTGTGGTTGTAGATCTGCTCGGCCTGGTCCGGCTGGACGGCGAGGAGGTTCTTCAGATCGCCGCCGGCGAAGAAGGTCTTCTTGCCGGAGGTCAGCACGACGCCGGTGATGGCGTCCTTCTCCGCGTGCAGCCGGTCGACGGTCTCCTTCATCGAGGAGATGTACCGGTCGTTCATGGTGTTCGCGCCCTGGTTGGGGTCGTCGATGGTGAGCACGACGATGCCGTCGGCGTCCTGCTCCCAGGCGATGATGTTCTGTTCGCTCACTGTTTCGTCTCTCCTGATCGGTTCGTGAGCGTCAGACGCGCTCGATGATGGTGGCCACGCCCATGCCGCCGCCGATGCACAGCGTGACCAGGGCGTACCGGGCGTTGCGGCGCTCGAGCTCGTCGACCATGGTGCCGGTGATCATCGCGCCGGTCGCACCGAGCGGGTGGCCCATCGCGATTGCGCCACCGTTGACGTTGAGCTTCTCGTCCGGGATCTTCAGGTCCTTCTGGAACTTCATCGCGACCGACGCGAACGCCTCGTTGATCTCGAACAGGTCGATGTCGTCGACGGTCAGGCCGGCCTGCGCGAGCACCTTGTGAGCGGCCGGCGTGGGGCCGGTGAGCATGATGGTCGAGTCGGCGCCGGAGGTGGCGGTCGCGACGATGCGGGCGCGGGGGGTCAGACCCATGTCCTTGCCGGCCCGCTCGGAGCCGACGAGCACCAGCGCGGCGCCGTCGACGATGCCGGAGCTGTTGCCGCCGTGGTGGACGTGGTTGATCTTCTCGACCCAGTGGTACTTCTGCAGCGCGACGGCATCGAAGCCGCCCATGTCGCCGATCCCGGCGAACGCGGGGGCCAGGCCGGCCAGCGACTCGAGGGTGGTGCCCGGACGCATGTGCTCGTCCTGGTCGAGGACGGTGACGCCGTTGATGTCCTTGACCGGGACGACGGACTTGGCGAAGAAGCCGCCCGCCCACGCCTTCGCGGCGAGATCCTGCGAGCGGACCGCGTACGCGTCGACGTCCTCGCGGGTGAAGCCCTCCATGGTGGCGATCAGGTCGGCGCCGATGCCCTGCGGCACCAGGTAGGTGTCGAAGTTGGTGGCCGGGTCCTGCATCCAGGCACCGCCGTCGGAGCCCATCTTCACGCGTGACATCGACTCGACGCCGCCCGCGATGACCAGCTCGTCCCAACCGGAACGCACCTTCTGCGCGGCCATGTTCACGGCCTCGAGACCGGAGGCGCAGAAGCGGTTGATCTGCACGCCGCCGACGGTCTCGGGCAGGCCGGCGACGGTCACCGCGGTGCGGGCGATGTCGGCACCCTGATCACCGAGCGGCGAGACGACGCCGAGAACCATGTCGGAGATGCGATTCTCGTCGAGGTTCGGGAATCGGGTGCGCAGCTCGGCGATCAGCCCGGTGACCAGGTCGATCGGCTTCACGGAGTGCAGCGAGCCGCTGGCCTTTCCCCGTCCACGTGGGGTTCGGATGGCTTCATAAATGAATGCCTCTGTGGTCACGGTGTTCCTTCCTGTGCACGGCTGCGCCGCGTGCGAGCGGTTCGCTCTCGATCAGACGTCTGCGCCCGACGCCCCCGTTGACCGGCGCCTGGCCCGAGGCATACGCCTCGACGTGAGCCATACTAGAACGTGTTCCAAAATGGGGTCTAGGACCGAACCGATCGACCTGTGTGACCATTGCGATCACCGCGGCCGGCGTCGCGCGGCCGGTTCGCCCGATCAGCCCAGCCCGGCCTCGCGGGCCAGCACGATGACAGCCGCGCCAGTCCGGCCGCGAACACCAGCAGCGCCAGCGCCGCCACCGCGAACCCCATGTGCTCGACGAGGATCAGCATTCGCTGCTCCGTGAGCCGGTTCACGATCGCGACCGGGTCGCCGGCGGTCGACTCGTCGTAGACGGCGGTGACGCGGGTGCTCGCCTGGATTCCGACGATTCCGGCGAGCCCTGCCACGACACCTGCGGCCGCCCACGCGGGACGCCGGTTCGACGACTGCACCGGATCGGCGGCCGCCGCCACGGAACTGCTGATGCTCATCTGCGGACTCCTTCACTGCCCGCCTTCCGGCGGATCGACTGCAGATCAGGATTCGCCGCCCGGTGTCCCGACCACCAGGGTCGCGTGACCCGACCGGCCGGGAATTCACGGGCGAGACAGATCTGGATAAAGCGGACCGAAATCCTCGACAAGCTGGAACGGCCGCGGGTCGCGGTGTTGAATTGACGGGGCACGACTCCGGGCACCACGACGCGGGCGGCGGATCCACTCGGTCCCCAACGCCCTGGGAGTTCACATGGCGATGTTCTCGACTCCGGCACAACTCGACCTGCTCCGGGAGCTCGAACCCACGGTCGAGGCGAATCTCAACCGACATCTGTCGATCGCCAAGAACTGGAATCCGCACGACTACGTCCCGTGGGACGAGGGCCGGAACTTCGCCGCGATGGGCGGCGAGGACTGGGATCCCGATCAGTCGAGGCTTTCCGAGGTCGCGAAGGCCGCCATGATCACGAACCTGCTCACCGAGGACAACCTGCCCTCGTACCACCGGGAAATCGCGGCCAGCTTCTCCCGCGACGGGGCGTGGGGCACCTGGGTGAACCGGTGGACCGCCGAGGAGAACCGGCACGGCATCGTCATGCGCGACTACCTGACGGTGACCCGCGCGGTCGACCCGGTCCAGCTCGAACAGTTCCGCCTCGAGCACATGACCAACGGGCTCGTCTCGCCGATGGAAGGGTCGTTCCTGCATTCCGTCGCGTACGTGACATTCCAGGAACTGGCGACGCGACTCTCGCACCGAAACACCGGCAAGGCGTGTGAGGACGACGTCGCCGAGCGGATGCTCGACCGCGTCGCGGCCGATGAGAACCTGCACATGGTCTTCTACCGGAACCTCGCGGGCGCCGCGCTCGACGTGGCCCCCGACCCGGCGATGGAGGCACTCACCGAGGTGGTGACCAATTTCCAGATGCCCGGCTTGACGATGCCCGGATTCCGGCGCAACGCGGTGCTGCTGGCCAAGCACGGGATCTACGACCTCCGCCAGCACCTGGACGAGGTGCTGCTCCCCGTGCTGCGCATGTGGAAGGTGTTCGAACGCAACGACTTCACCGGCGCGGGTGAACGCGCCCGCGACCAGCTCGGCGACTACCTCGAGACGCTGCAACAGTCGGCGACCCGGTTCGAGGAGTCGCGCGAACGCACGCTCGCCAGGGAGGCTGCGCGCGCCTGACAGGTCGGTCGACCCGTCGAAGCTGATTCTTGCGGATGGCCAGCGCGCTTGCCGCCACCGTCCTATCGTATCCGTGACACGCGGTTACGGTCAGGGCAAAGGGGTCGGGATGCGAACGGGCGAATCCACGGTGTGGCACTGGAACACCAGCCTGCGGGCTCACGTGATCTCTGCTTTCGCGCGGACTGTCGTCAAGCCGTTGTTCACGATCTGGCCGACCACCGACCGCGGGATCCTGGCGCTCGCCGGACTCGAGACGTACCTCGACCGGCTGCCCGCACCGCCGAACGTCACCGTCGAACCGCTGCTGCTGGGCGGGGTGCGCTGCGAGCGGGTCACCCACCCGCGCCACGCGACCGACTCACTCGACGGCGCGACCATCCTGTACCTGCACGGCGGCGGTTTCGTGTTCTGCGGTCTCGGCACGCACCGTGCGGCGTGCGCTCTGCTCGCGGCGCGCGCCGGTGTTCCCGTCGTCTCGGTCGAGTACCGCCAGCTCCCGCACGGCGGCGTCGGGACCTCGATCGCCGACGCGATGTCCGCGTACCGGGCACTGCTCGACTCCTGCGAGGACCCGTCGAAGATCATCGTCGCGGGTGACTCCGCCGGCGGCTACCTCGCGATGAAGGTCGCCGAGATCGCCGCACTGCAGGGCCTGCCCACTCCGGCCGCCGTGATCGGGTACTCGCCGCTGCTGAATCTGCACCTCGAGAAGCACGACCCGCAGTTCATGCGCAAGGACGCGTACCTGCCGATGAGCCAGGTGCACAAGCTCAAGGACCGCTGGCTCTCCGGCCCGGACGCGATCATCGGGGCGGACTCCCCCGTCGACGCGGACCCGGCGCTGTTCCCGCCGGTGTTCCTCGCCGCCGCGGAGTACGAGCTGATGCGGCCCGACGTCGAACTCCTCACCGAGCGCTTCGAACGGGCCGGCCGTCCCATCGAGACACACCTGTGGAGCGGGCAGATCCATGCGTTCCCGGTGCTCGGATCGATCCTGCCGGAGGGCCAGGAGATCGTCGGGCTCAGCGTGGACTTCGTTCGCCGCAACATCGGCGCCAGGCGCAAGAAGTCCGCCTGACGAATCGGACCCGCGAGCCGGACGGTCGGCGGCACTGGCGCCGCCGGGGCATAGTGGATTCATGACGGACGAACGAGACTCGACCGCCCAGTCCCCCACCGTGCGCGACGCCGGGCATCGGTACGAGGTACGGCTCGGCGACGAACTCGCGGGCTTCACGGAATACCTCGACCGGGACGGTCAGCGAATCTTCTTCCACACCGAGATCGACGACCGGTTCGCCGGGCGAGGCCTGGCCGGAATCCTGGTGCACGACGCGCTCACCGCGACCGTCGCCGCAGGCAAGCGGATCGTCCCGATCTGCCCCTACGTGGCGAAGTACCTCGGCAGGCACGACGAGTTCGCTGCCAGCGTCGATCCGGTCACCCCTGCGGCGTCGGAGGCGGTGCGGTCGGCCCGTCGCTGACTTCGCAGAGGCGGATCCGGCCGTCGCCGAAGCCGAACCAGGTCGGCCCGACTATCCGTCGATTCGCTTGGCGCCCAACTCGGACTCGAGCAGCTCGAGTGCCATCTCCTCCGGGTCACGGCGCACGGACGGGTCGGCCGGCTGCGCGGCCTGCGCCATCATCTCTTCCTCGTCCTCGGGCGTCACCGAGTCCGGGGTGGACGGCTCGACCGGCGGCGGGCCCGGGTCGTCCGGGTAGTCCGGGTAGTCCGGCGGTGGGATGTCGTCGACTGGCGGTCCCGCTGTCGGCTCGGGCCGCGACGACGCCTCCGGAGCCGGCGACGCGGCGGGAGCCGGCTGGGCCTGGCCCTGACTCGGTCGCGAGAACCGAGGTCCACCAGTCGCTTTCGGCTGTTGACGAGGAGTCTGCGCTCTGGGCTGCTCGACCGGTTCAGCCGTGCCGACCTCGCAGTCGATCGCCCAGTCCACCCCGAACACGTCGCGCAGCGCATCGCGGATCACCTCGGCGTTGCGCGGTTCCACCAGCCGCTTGGCCAGCGGGGCGGAGGCATGGCTGAGGATCAGGCGATTGTTCTCCACCGCGCGCACAGTCGCGCCGGAGAGCATGACCTCGACGGTGCGACTGCGGTCGCGCACCTTCGCGCGCACCTCGGACCAGACCGTCCGGACGGCCGCGGCGTCGGGCTGCCCGGCGGTCGTCGTGGGTGCAGCCTCGAGCTCGGGCTCGGGCTCGGGCTCGGGTTCCGGCGGCGCACTGGACTCCGGCTCCGGGAGTGCGGGTTCGACTGCCGGAGCGACGAATTCGGGCTCCACCGCAACGGAATCGACGGCAGCCGGCTCGGGCACGATCACCGGGTCTGGAGCCGTCGGTTCGGGCACGCTCACGGGCTGGGCCGCGATGGACTCCGCCGCGGGCGGCACCTGCGGAGGCTCCGACATAACCGGCACCGCCGCAACGGGTTCCACCGCAACGACGGGTTGCGGCGGCGAGGTCACGGGCTCCGGGCTCACGGGCTCCGGGTTCGCAGGCGGGGCCGGCTCCGGATGCCGCGAGGGTGCCACGGCAGCCCGCTGCGAGGGTCGCTGGTACATCGGCGCGGGCCCCGGATCGGTCGGCGCGCTCAGTCGCTGGGGCGGCTCCACGGGTTCGGCCAAGCGCGCCGCCGTCGCCTGTTCTCCCGCGGGGAGGCTGACGTCCGCACGACGCTCGAGACGTTCGAGTCGTTGCAACACAGCCGATTCCGCATCCGTGGCCGAGGGCAACAGCATCCGCGCGCACATCACCTCGAGGAGCAGCCGCGGCGCGGTCGCACCACGCATCTCGCCGAGCCCCGAGTGCAGCAGCTCCGCGTACCGAGCCAGCGTGGCAGGCCCGATCCGCTCGGACTCCTCACGCATCCGTTCGAGCACGTCTCCCGGCGCGTCGACGAGCCCGCGTTCACCCGCGTCCGGCACCGCCCGCATCAGGATCAGGTCGCGGATGCGCTCGAGCAGGTCCACCGCGAACCGGCGCGGATCGTGGCCGGCATCCATCACCTTGTCCACGGTCCCGAACAGCGCGGCGCCGTCACCTGCCGCCAGGGCGTCCACCGCGTCGTCGATCAACGCGACATCGGTGACGCCCAGCAACGCGAGCGCGCGGGCGTAGGTCACGCCCTCCGGCCCGGCCCCGGCGAGCAGCTGGTCGAGCACACTGAGCGAGTCACGGGGCGAGCCGCCGCCGGCGCGGATCACCAGCGGGTACACCGCGGGCTCGACCGTCACGTGCTCCTGCGCACAGATCTTCTCGAGCAGACCGCGCATCGTGTTGGGCGCGAGCAGCCGGAACGGGTAGTGGTGGGTGCGCGAGCGAATGGTCGGCAGCACCTTTTCCGGTTCGGTGGTCGCGAACACGAAGATGAGGTGCTCCGGCGGCTCCTCCACGATCTTGAGCAGGGCGTTGAAGCCCTGTGTGGTGACCATGTGGGCCTCGTCCACGATGAAGATGCGGTATCGGGACTCCGCCGGCGCGTAGAAGGCCTTGTCCCGCAGCTCGCGGGTGTCGTCGACGCCGCCGTGGCTGGCCGCGTCCAGTTCGATCACGTCGAGGTTGCCCGGACCGCCGGGGCCGAGCGCGATGCAGGAGTTGCAGACCCCGCACGGCGTGGACGTCGGGCCCTCGACACAGTTGAGCGAGCGGGCGAGGATGCGGGCGGAGGACGTCTTGCCACATCCGCGCGGGCCCGAGAACAGGTACGCGTGGTTGATGCGTCCGGCGTCGAGTGCTGTGCTCAGGGGCTCGGTGACGTGCTCCTGCCCCACCACCTCAGCGAAGGTCGCCGGTCGATACTTCCGGTAGAGGGCCACGCCGTGAGGGTACCGGCGGACCCCGACACCGCGGTGACGGACCCGAACTGCAGTGTGTCTCACATCACACCCGAGGAGCGAGTGGGCGACGATGACTTCGGAGTCGTGCGACGGTCTCCACTACCGCACACCCCCAACCGAACAAGAGGAGCGAGACCCATGCGCATCGTGATCAGTGAGTTCATCAGCGTGGACGGCGTGGTGCAGGCGCCCGGTGGACCCGACGAGGACACCACGGGCGGCTTCGCACACGGCGGCTGGTCACACCCGTTCTTCGATCCGGAGGTGGTCGGCGGCGCCTTCGACGACGCGCTGTCCACGGCCGAGTCGTTGCTGTTCGGGCGACGCACGTGGCAGACGATGGCGGCGGCCTGGCCCGAACGTGCAGGCGACCCGTTCGCCGACCGGATGAACGCCATCCCGAAGTACGTCGTGTCCGACACCCTCACCGACGACGGGATGACCTGGGAGAACACCACCCGCATCCCCGGCGGCGAGGCCGTCGCCGGCATCCGGACGCTGCGCGCGACCGACGGCGGCGACCTTCTCGTGATGGGGAGCCCGACGCTGGTCCGCACCCTCCTGAGCGAGGGCCTGGTCGACGAACTCCGGCTCATGGTCATGCCGGTACTCCTCGGCGGCGGCAAGTCGATCTTTCCCGAGGACGGTGGGCTGCACACCCTCGAACTGGTCTCCACGACCATCAGCGACGCGGGCGTGCACGTCTGCACCTACCGGCCGGTCGCCACGGGGTAGGCCGAGCGGTCGGTGAGGCGGGGGCCTCGTCGGGCCGGCAGGCCGGAATGCCGCCCCGGTTCGGGGCGCCGCGGCGGTGAACGACCCGGCACTCGGGATGAATCGGGCGTGGTGAGGATCGTGAAACACAGCCGCAACATGCCTGCAGTGCGGAGGAAACCCCAACCCGCCATCGTCAATCCCCGGGCGCGGCTCGGGCCGCGCGTGAGGAGAGTTGACGTGCATTCGATCGACACCGGGGACACCGCCTGGCTGCTGGTGAGTACCGCACTGGTCCTGTTGATGACGCCCGGCCTTGCCCTGTTCTACGGCGGCATGGTGCGCTCGAAGGGCGTCCTGAACATGATCATGATGAGTTTCGTCGCGATCGCCCTGGTCACGGTGGTGTGGCTGGTCCTCGGGTACAGCCTCGCCTTCGGTGACGACATCGGCGGCGGCCTGCTCGGCGGGTTCGAGCACGTCGGCATGGCCGGCATCAACCCGGACACCGTGCACGGCACCGTGCCGGAGTTCCTGTTCGCGACCTTCCAGCTCACGTTCGCGATCCTCACAGCCGCACTGATCAGCGGTGCGATCGCCGACCGCGCCAAGTTCTCGGCCTGGATGGTGTTCGTCCCGGTCTGGGCGCTGGTCGTCTACGTTCCGGTCGCGCACTGGGTGTGGGGACCGGACGGCTGGATCGCCAAGCTCGGCACCCTCGACTACGCGGGCGGGCTGGTCGTGGAGATCGTCTCCGGCGCCTCCGGCCTCGCGCTGGCCCTCGTCCTCGGCCCGCGCATCGGCTTCCGGTCCGAGCCGATGCGCCCGCACAACCTGCCGTTCGTGCTGCTCGGCGTGGGCCTGCTGTGGTTCGGCTGGTTCGGCTTCAACGCCGGGTCCGCCCTGTCCGCGAACGGCACCGCGGCGGCAGTGTTCCTCAACACGCTCGTGGCCGGCTGCACGGGCATGCTCGGCTGGGTACTCGTCGAGTCACGACGCGACGGGCACCCGACAACCTTCGGTGCGGCCTCCGGTGTGGTCGCCGGGCTGGTCGCCATCACTCCGTCCTGTGGCTGGGTGACGGTCCTCGGCGCCGCGGTCGTCGGCACGCTCGCCGGCGTCGTCTGCTCCTTCGCGGTCGGCTGGAAGTTCCGTTTCGGTTACGACGATTCCCTCGACGTGGTGGGGGTGCACCTGGTCGGCGGCATCGTCGGCACCATCCTCATCGGCCTGCTCGCCGCGAAGGTGATGACACACGGAGCTGCGGGACTCCTCTTCGGCGGCGGGCTGGGTCAGCTCGGTAAGCAGGCCCTCGCGATCGCGGTCGTCGGGCTCTACGCATTCGGCGTCACGTACGGCCTCGGCAAGCTGCTCGACCGCTACCTGGGATTCCGGGTGACGACCGAAGAGGAGATCGGAGGCGTCGACCTGGCCCTGCACGCCGAGTCCGCCTACGAGCACGCGGTGCTCGCGCACGGCGGTCCGACGCCGGGACTGCTCGGCCATCACCCGGGCCTGTTCCCGCCGCGCCACGAGGAGCGTCGCCATGGCGACGAGGAAGACGACCAGACCGCGGACATACGGGAGTAACCCGGCAACCGGTCGGCTACCATCCCCGGGGGTCCTGCCCCCGGACCGCGCCGCCTCACCGCACAAGGATGCCGATGACCACCACAGTTTCGGCGGCCGAAAGCCTGCCGGGCTCGCCCGCACCGGTTTCGGACCGCACGACAGGTCGCCTCGACGGCGTCCGGCGATACGGGCGATCGCTGCATCCCGTCGGCCTGGCGGTCGCGCTGCTGTTCTTCGTCTGGTCCATGACGCCGTCCCTGCTGCCCCGGGCCTGGTACCTGCAGGCGGTGGCGACCGGCATCAGCGTCGCCATCGGGTACGGGATCGGCTGCCTGGCAGCATGGCTGGTCCGCAAGTGCGGCATCGCCCCCGACTACGCCGCGCGCACCCGCCGGATCGGCTGGTGGTCGCTGGCGATCGTCGCTGCGGTTGCGGTGCCCACGTTCCTGATCCTCGGGTCCTGGTGGCAGCAGATCGTGCGCGACCTCGTCGGAGTCGAACGGATCAACCGCGCCAACTATCTGCTGATCCTGCTGATCGCGCTCGCGATCGCAGCGCTGATTCTCGCGATCGCGCGTGGGATCCGGGCCGGCACCAACGGCCTCACCCGGTTCGGTCTGCGCTACGTACCCGCGCCGGCAGCCCGGCTCGCGAGCCTGGTGGTCGTGGTGATCCTGGGCGCACTCGTCGTGAACGGTGTTGTCTACCAAGGCCTGATCGGGATGGCGAACCGTTCCGCCCAGGCGTCGGACCACAGCACCGCGCCGAATGTCGAGCAGCCGCAGATCCCCGAACGATCCGGCTCCCCCGCCTCCGCCGAGGCCTGGGACAGCCTCGGTCGCGAGGGCCGTACCTTCGTCGCCGGCGGCCCGACCGCCGAGCAGATCACCGCCGTGACCGGTCGACCCGCGCGCACCCCGATCCGGGTCTACGCGGGCCGCGAATCCGCGGATTCCGTTGCCGCCACGGCAGATCTGGTGGTGGCCGAACTCGAGCGGACCGGCGCATTCGACCGCAAGGTCCTCGCCGTCGCCACCACCACCGGACGCGGCTGGGTCAACTCCCGCGTGGCGTCGTCACTCGAGTACACCGCCGAAGGCGACTCCGCGATCGCGGCCATGCAGTACTCATTCCTGCCGAGTGCACTGTCATTCATCGCTGACCGCGACACCCCGCAGCAGGCAGGTCGGGCACTGTTCGAAGCGGTGCACACCGCATGGGAAGCGCGCCCCGAAGGGTCGCGACCGAAGCTCGTGACCTTCGGCGAGAGCCTCGGGTCCTTCGGCGGCCAAGGCGCATTCAGCGGCGCCCAGGACATGCTGGCCCGCACCGACGGCGCGCTCTGGGTGGGCACGCCGAACTTCGCACCGCAGTGGGCGCAGATCACCGCCGACCGCGATGCCGGTTCCCCGGAGCGACTTCCGGTGGTGGACGGCGGCACGAATGTCCGGTTCGCCGCGTCCGCATCGGACCTCGACCTCGACGGCGCGCCGTGGGGCACACCGCGAATCGTGTACTGGCAGCACGCAAGTGACCCGATCACCTGGTGGTCGTTCGACCTGCTGCTGCACCAGCCCGACTGGTTGCGTGAGCCACTCGGAGCCGACGTGGACCCCGGCATGCGGTGGATCCCGTTCGTGACCTTCTGGCAGGTCACCATGGACATGGTCTTCTCCGCGGACGTTCCGGCGGGCCACGGCCACACCTTCGGACCCGATGCGGCGAACATGTGGGCCGCGATCCTGCACCCCGAGGGCTGGACGGACGCCGACACCGAGCACGTGCGGGCGGTGCTGGCCGAGTAGCCTGCGGCGCTCGGCTGTCCGGCTTGGCTGCGTCACACAGCTTTTCGCGCGGCCGCACCCACACTGCACGCCGAACGGGTGCGAGCCGGCGGCAAGCGGTGTGAGACGGCCGGCTACCCCTTCGCGGCCTTCGCCGCCGCCTTCGCGGCCTTCTTGAACTCGCGCACCTCGGTCAGCGTCTTGTCGTCGACCACGTCCGCGATCGAGCGGCGGGACCCCTCGTCCCCGTACGCGCCGGCCGCCGCGCGCCATCCCGGCAGCTCGACGCCGATCTGCTTGCCGAGCAGGGCCAGGAAGATGCGGGCCTTCTGGTCGCCGTACCCGGGCAGCGCCTTCAGTCGCTTGAGGACCTCTTTGCCGTCCGGGTCGCCCTCGGTCCAGATCGCCTCGGTGCGGCCGTCGTAGTGCTCGACCAGGTACACGCACAGGTCCTGGATCCGCTTGCCCATCGACCCCGGGAACCGGTGCACGGCAGGCGGGGTGGCACACAGCGCGAGGAACTTCTCCGGGTCCATCTCCGCGATCTTGTGCACGTCCAGGCCGTCGAGGCGCTGGTCGAGTTTGCGCGGTCCCGCAAACGCGACCTCCATCGGAATCTGCTGGTCCAGCAGCATTCCGATGAGCAGTGCCAGCGGATCCGCGGCGAGCAGCGCGTCAGCGTCAGCGTCTCCGGCGAGGTGCAGCGTCAGGGCCATGCCCCGATCCTGCCACCCACCCCGACCTGACGGCGACCTACAGGTTGTCGAGCGCCTGTTCGGCGGCGGCCAGCAGGACGCATGTCGCGACGCCGTCCATCGCCGTCTCGAGGTCCTCGATCGACGGGAAGCTCGGTGCGAGCCGGATGTTCTTGTCTTCCGGGTCGGTGCCGTAGGGGAAGGCGGAACCCGCGGCGGTCAGCGCGATCCCGGCGTCCTCGGCGAGCCCGATGACGCGCTTCGCGGTGCCCTCGACCACGTCGAGGCTGATGAAGTAGCCGCCCTTGGGTTCGGTCCAGGACGCGACCTTCGACGCGCCGAGGCGATCCTCGAGGATCCGCAGCACCAGCGCGAACTTCGGCGCCAGGATCTCTCGATGCTTGGCCATGTGTGCACGCACGCCGTCGGCGTCGCCGAAGAATCGCAGGTGCCGCAGCTGATTGACCTTGTCCGGGCCGATGCTCTTCTTGCCCACGTACGACTGGTACCAGGCCAGGTTCGCGTCCGAGCTGCCGAAGAAGCTGACGCCTGCGCCGGCGAAGGTGATCTTCGACGTGGACGCGAATACGTACGGCCGGTTGGGATTTCCGGCCTCGGCGGCAATGCCGAGAATGTCGTACGCGGGCGCGAACTCGTCGGCGAGCGGGTGCACCGCGTAGGCGTTGTCCCAGAACAGCCGGAAGTCCGGCGCCGCCGTCGGCATCGAAGCCAGTGCGCGCACGACCTCCTCCGAGAACACCGCACCGGTGGGATTCGAGTAGGTCGGTACGGCCCACATCCCCTTGATCTGCGGGTCGGTGGCCACCAGGTGTGCAATCGCGTCGACGTCCGGGCCGTCGTGACGCATGGGGATCGCGACCATCTCGATGCCGAACGACTCGGTGATCGCGAAGTGCCGGTCGTAGCCGGGGCTCGGGCACAGGAACTTGACGGTCGGTTCCTGGGTCCACGGCCGCGGCGAGTCGACGCCGCCGTGCAGCAGGGAGAACACGATCAGGTCGTGCATGATCTCGAGGCTCGCGTTGTTGCCGGCGAGCAGGTTCGAGGTCGGGATGCCGAGCAGCTCGCCGAAGATCGCACGGAGTTCCGGCAGTCCGGTCAGGCCGCCGTAGTTGCGGCAGTCGGTGCCGTTGCCGTCGCGGTAGTCGCCGTCACCGGGCAGGGACAGCAGGGCCGCCGAAAGATCCAGCTGCTCGGGTGCCGGCTTGCCACGCGTGAGGTCCAGAACAAGTTTCTCAGCCTTGAGCTGCGCGTACTTGGCGGACTGCCGTTCGTGCTCGGAACGGAGTTCCTCGTGGCTCATCAACCCAATCTGGGTTTGGGTAGGCATGCCGGAAGACCTTTCACACCGTGGCAGCGGGGGCGGGACCGAGAAAATATAAGGGGACCCCGCGCACCCGGCAGAGCCCATTGACCCTTGCTGCCTTCCGGCCCTGGGGGAGTTCACAGGATGCGCGCCGCGCGGGATCCACCATGAGTGTAGCGAGCCCTCGCCACCGGTGGACACCGGGTCGGGTTTACCGCTGCCGCGACGGCCCCGTTTTCGTCCTGCGCCGGCGAGCCGGTATGGTTGCCCACGGAGGATTCGCCTAGTGGCCTATGGCGCTCGCCTGGAACGCGGGTTGGGTTAACGCCCTCAGGGGTTCAAATCCCCTATCCTCCGCCACACGATGGCCCCCGATCTCCGGATCGGGGGCCATCGTCGTCTTCGTCACCGTCGCCGATCGCGGGTACCGCCGGCACGTCATGACCACAACCCGTATCCCGGCGGTTGGGATGCTGTTAACCGAACAGAAACCTAGCCTGACCTGCGACGTATCCGTCCGTGCGCGCACCGCCAACGTCGGTTACAGTCCCCGTGCGCCGATCCCCGGCCGCACCACTGTCTACGTGAGAGGCCACCATGGCAAACCTCGGCTCCAGCAACATCCCCGGCACCGTCAACGGCACCACGGCGGGCATTGCCGACATCATCAACGTCACCGCCAAGGCGCTGTCCAGCATCGTGAACAACATCAGTCTCAGCTGACTCGTCGCCCCGAACGGCCGCACCCGAGTCGTCGGGTGGGGCCGTTTCGCGTTCCGGCCCCATGACGCGAATGTTCAAGACGAAGCCCAGCGCGCACCGCACCATGAAGTGATGAACACCACAGATACTGCCGCGCGCTACCGCCGCCTTGCCGAGACGTTCTCCCGCACCGTCGAGAAGGTGCCTGCGGATGGCTGGGAGAACCCCTCCCCATGTGAGGGGTGGACCGCACGGGATGTGGTCCGCCACGTCGTCGAGACGCAGTCGTATCCGCTCACTCCTGCCGGACTGAAGCTGCCCGCGGTTCCGGAGGTCGACGTCGATCCGGTCGGCGCTTGGACGCAGACCCGTGACGCGGTGCTTGCCATCCTCGACGACCCGGAGCTGGCGAGCCGCGAGTACGAAGGCCAGCTCGGCCGCACCTCGGTCGCGGCCACCTTCGGCACCTTCTTCTGCTTCGACTTGGTGGTGCACCGCTGGGATCTGGCGCGTGCGACGGGTTCGGACGAGGAGATTCCTGCGGACGACCTCGCACTCGCCCGCGGCTTCGCCGACCAGGCCGGCGAGCAGATCCGTACGCCCGGGGTCTGCGGACCGGCCGTCGAGGTGGCCGCCGGCGCCAACGAGCAGACCCGGCTGCTCGGCTGGCTCGGAAGGCGCGCCTGAGTTCGACCCGAAACCGTTGCCGAACAGCCGTTTTCCCGTTCAGTGAGACACCTGTTCACGTGGCTGACACCCGACTGTCATCCTCGCCTCCTACGGTTTGGCGCGCACGGATTCCAACCCGTGTGCAGGCCGATCCATTCGGCTACGTTTCCTGTGCACAACGAACCTGACACTCCACGGAGGACCCCATGGCAGACACCACCCCGAAGCCCTTTCCGACGACCGGCAGCACCGGAGCGGATGTCACCGGCACGCTCCTGACGAGCGTCGCCCAGATCTTCGGCAAGCTGGTCGGCGGCTTCAGCAGCTGATCACGCGCTCCCTCCGGCGGCCCCCGACCCTGACAGTCGGGGGCCGTTGCCGTGGATGCCGCCGCCCGCGTCCGGCGAAAGTGCACCTGCCGACGCCCGCACTCTGGGGATGCTCCGGAAACTGCACACTCGGCGGAGGGAGCGGAGCGACCGACCCGACGTCAGGAGTCCACGGCGGCTTGCCCGGCCGCGAACGCCCGGTCCGCCACCGTCCGCACCACCAACGGCAGCCCGAGTGCGATCTTGCGGCCCGCGACGAACCCGAACACGGTTGCCAGCGGCCCGAGGAAGCGGACCCCGTGGGTGACCCGAATGCCCTCCGGGAGCTCCTCTATCGCGTGCGGGAACGACAGTGTCGCGCCCGGCAGCCGGATCTCGAAGTTCATCACCCGCCCGGGCACCAACTCGGTGAAGGTGATGCGCTGCGCGGGCCCACCCGTCTTCACCTTGCCGGTCGCGCCCACCCGTACCGGGCCGTCCACCCGCACCCACTCGAGGTCGGCGTCGTCCTCGGCCCAGGTACCGATGTCCGTCCACCGACGGTAGATCTCCTCCGGCGCCGCCGCGGTGACGACGCTGTAGCTGCGGTACCACTCCATCCGACTGTCCCTCTCCCTCACTCGACAGCGACCGAGGCCGCGGCGCGCAGCGCGGCGAGGCACTCGTGCGAGGCCCGCTCCCCCGCGCGGACCGCGCCGTCCATGTACCCGGCCCATTCCGTTGCCGTCTCGGTGCCCGCCCAGCGAATCGGTCCGACCGGCGCGGCCAGCGTGCGCCCGTAGCGGGTGAGCACACCCGGTGGGACCACCGCGGTCGGGCCGCCCCCGACCCACGGCTCCGCGGCCCACCGCTGATCGACGAATCCCGTTGACTGCAGGGCCTCGTCGCCGAACATCGACGCGAGCGAGGACAGCGCGCGCAGCCGTCGCTCGTGGTCGGGCAGCCGGTCGAACTCCCGTGCGTAGTCGCCGCCGATGAACCCGAGCAGGATGCCGGGACCGTCTGCGGAGGGGCTGGTGTCGAAGGTCGCGAAGATCGGACCGGCGTCGGACAGGACCTGGCCGTTGAGTCCGCGCTCGCGCCAGAACGGCCGGTCGTACTTGGCGTAGATCTTCGTCAGCACGCCCTGCGGCCAGCGCTGGATCAGGCTCCGATGTTCCTCCGGCAGAGGCGGATCGAAGGCGATGGACGAGCGCAGCGCGGGCGGGACCGCGACGATCACGGCCCGGCACGCGAGCGATTCGGTGTCCGTGTGGACCACGGCGCCGCCCTCGCGCCACTCGATCCGGCGGACCGGCGACCCCACCGTCACCCGGTCGCCCAGCTCCTCGGCCATCCGCACGGCGATGGTGTGTGAGCCGTCCGGGAAGTGGTCCTGCTGCGCTCCACCCTCGGTGTCGAGCATCCGGTCCAGCCCGCCGCAGCCGCGAATGTAGTCCAGCGCGTACAGCATCGAGATCTCGTCCGGTTCGCATCCCCAGGTGGTCTTCGCGACGATCGAGAACAGCGCGTGGCTCGACTCCAGCGCGCGCCGCGACCGTAGCCAACTGGTCAGGGTGTGCGAATCGAGGTCGGCCGCGTTCTTCGCCTCCCACGGCGCGCCCGCCGGCATACCCGCGACGATGCGCCCGACGATCAGTTGCAGCCGGCCGATGTCGGCCAGTTCGATCGGACCGAGCGCGGGAATGGTGCCGTCGTACTTGCGCAGTGTGCCGCGCCAGGAGATCGCGCTCTGCCCGGCGGTGTGGGTGCGGTGGTAGTCGCATCCGGTCTCGTGCGCGAGGGCGAGGATTCGGTCCTGGCCCGGCCCGACGAAGGTGCCGCCCAGGTCGACATTGACGCCGTCGAGTCGGTGGTTGCGGATGCGCCCGCCGACCTGACCGGCGGCCTCGAGGACCCGGACCGAGCGTCCGCGTGCCGTCAGGTTCCGAGCCGCGGCGAGCCCGGACAGGCCCGCCCCGACCACCACCACGTCCACCGCGCCGGTTCCCGACACCGCGGTCCGCGCCGCCTGCGCGGACGTCGTGGCCCCGTTCGTCGACGGCGCGCCGTTGGCCGATGGGGCCCGCCTGGTCGCCGCGGGCCGCTTGGTCGCCGCGGGCCGCTCGGTCGCCGTGGCCCTGTCGGTCACCGCGCACCCGCGGCTTCGGTCGCGACGAACTTCCGGAGGCTCTCCAGGTCGAAGTCGCCGTGGTCGCTGCCGAGCCCGGTCGCAACCTGTGCCGCTGCGGCGCAACCGAATTCGGCCGCCTCGGCCGCAGTCATCCCGAGCCCGACACCGCGCACGAATCCCGCCGAGAACGCGTCGCCGCACCCGGTCGTGTCGACGACGTCGACGGGGTACGCGGGCACGGTGATGTGCGTGCCCGCCTCCACCACGACGGCGCCGTCCGCGCCCGCGGTCGCCGCCACGCAGCCGACGCCGCGCTCGAGCAGCGCCCGGCAGCCGTCGAGGAGGGTGTCGGCGCCGGTGAAGCCCAGTACCTGTTCGTCGTTGGGCAAGAGGTAGTCCAGGTGCGGCAGGGCCGGCGCGATCCACTCGAGCAGTCCGGGGTTGCCCTCGGCGAGGATGTCGGCGGAGGTGGTCACGCCGTTGGCCCGGGCGTGCGCGAGGATCTTCGCCGCGACCTCGCCACCGAGAAACTCGGGCGCACCGAAGTGCAGGTGCGTCGCGCCGGCAATGAGATCGAGCGGGACGTCGTCGACGGTGAACCCGGCGGTGGCACCGATGACATGGAACGCAGGGCGGTCGCCGTTCGGCCGGATGGGCAGCACCGTCGCGGAGGTCTGCAGTTCGGGCTTGCGGACCAGGTGTTCGCAGGAGATGCCGTAGTCCTCGAGCATCATCGTCAGCATCCGGCCCGCGTTGTCGGCGCCGATCGCGCCGACGGAATGGACCTGTGCGCCCAGCTTCGCGAGCGTGACGGCCGTGCCACCCGCAGCACCCGCGGCGGTGATCTTGATCTGCTCGACGAGCTGAGATCCCTGTCCGTCCGGGATCTCGGCAACGGGCCGGGCCAGGACATCGAGGATGTGCACTCCCAGCGCAACAACTTTCACGGTCTTGCTCCAGTGTGGTCGTAGGGTTTCAGGATGGTCGGGTACTGCCGTACTTCGATTCCACGGCCGCCCGGATCACGGCGGCCTGCGCCTGTTCGTCGAGGGTGCGCACCTCACCCATGGACCGGGCGCGCCAGTACACCGTCGCCGCCCACTCGAGCAGGCGCGTCGCGTCCATCGCGGCGGTCAGGTCGGCGCCGTACGTGACCGTGCCGTGGTTGGCCAGCAGCGCGGCGGTCTTCCCCTCCAACGCCTCGGCCACGTAGTCGGCCAGTTCCGCACTGCCGAACGGGGCGAAAGGAGCGACCTTGACCGCGCCGCCGACGGTCAGCATCTGGTAGTGCACGACCGGCAACTCGTCGGTGACGCACGTGACCGCCACGCAGGTCGGGGCGTGCGTGTGCACCACCGCCCCGGCCCCGTACCTGCGGTAGATCTCGAGATGCAGGTCGAGTTCCGACGTGGGTGCGAGCTCGCCGTCGACCACGCGACCGTCCAGGTCGACGAGCGTGACCTGCTCGGGGGTGAGGGTCTCGAATCGGGCCCCGGTCGCGGTCACCGCGATCCGGTCGTCGAGGCGGACGCTGACGTTGCCCGCGGAACCGAGCACCAGACCCTCGTTCGCCAGCTCGCGAGCGACGGTGGCGACGGACGTCCGAGCCTGCTCGAACGTGAAGTTGGACATTCGTCCAAAATAATGGACGGGCGCCCGATTCGTGCACTCTTTCACGACCGAATTCCTGACCCTCGATAGGGTGACGCCATGAGTGAACGGGCGCCGGGCGCGGGACGATTCGCCCCCAGCCCGTCCGGCGACCTGCACCTGGGCAACCTCCGCACCGCGCTGCTCGCCTGGCTGTTCGCCCGCTCCACCGGCCGGCGCTTCCTGATGCGTGTCGAGGACCTCGACCGTGTCCGGCCGGGCGCCGAGGCCCGACAACTCGACGACCTTGCCGCACTGGGGCTGGACTGGGACGGTGAGATCGTCCGCCAGTCCGAGCGGCTCCCGCTGTACTCCGCGGCCCTCGAGACGCTCACCGACGCGGGCCTGACATACGAATGTTTCTGCACCAGAAGGGAAATCCAGCAGGCTGCGACGGCGCCGCACGGCCCCGACGGGCACTACCCGGGCACCTGCCGCGACCTCACCGAGGCGCAGCGGCAGGCCAAACGGGACGCCGGACGACCACCCGCGGTACGGCTGCGGGCCGCGGCGTCGGAGTTCACCGTCCACGACGAACTGCACGGCAGCTACACCGGCGCGGTCGACGACGTGGTGCTCCGCCGCGGCGACGGCGTCCCCGCCTACAACCTCGCGGTGGTGGTCGACGATGCCGACCAGGGCGTCGACCAGGTGGTCCGCGGCGACGACCTGCTCAGCTCCGCTCCCCGGCAGGCCTATCTCGCGACTCTGCTCGGGCTGCCGGTGCCGCGGTACGCGCACGTGCCACTCGCACTCAACGACGAGGGCAAGCGGCTGGCCAAACGCGACGGCGCGGTCACCCTGGCCGACCAGCGGGCCGCCGGGCGCTCCCCCGACTGGGTACTCGCAGCGCTGGCCCGGTCACTCGGAATGGCCGCCGACGGTGAGGCGCCGACATTGTCGGAACTGCTCCCCCGATTCGACCCGAGCAATCTGCCCCGCACGCCCTGGATATTCACGCGGGGTTAATAGTTGTGGCCGAATTGGTACGACTCGCCTGATCGTCAAGGTCTGCCGGCAAACCCGAACGCACGTAGTGTCGTCGCCAGCACTGCCAAAATGGCGACCATTTCGACCATGACGGAAGTACGAGGGAAACCAAGTGAGCGAGAACCCGCCTCCCGGAGGTTCCGGACCCGGGCAAACCCCGGATCCCAGTTACCCGCAGAATCCGCAGCAGCCACCCCGGCCCCAGCAGCCTCCGAATCCGGCCGGCGGCTACCCGCCACCTCCACCGGGCCCCCCGCCCGCCGGCGGCCAGCCCGGCTACCCGCCGCCCCCGCCCGGCTACGGCCCGCCCCCGCAGCAGGGCGGCTACCCGCCGCCCCCGCCGCCGCCCGGCGGCTACGACGCCCCGAACTACCCGGCCCCCGGCTACGGCGGTCCCGCCGGCCCGGCGCAGCTGAGTGTCGGCAACGCCATCAGCTACGCGTGGAGCAAGTTCAGCGCCAACGCGGGCGTGTGGGTGGGCATCGTCCTGATCGCCGCGATCATCCAGGTCGTGATCAGCCTCATATTCGGCGGCACCTCGACCGACGAACTCTCCGACGTCTACTCGGTCGTCCGGATCATCGGGTCGATCGTCGCCGCCATCGTCGGTTACCTCATCAACGCCGCACTGGTCCGCGGAGCACTGCACGAGGTGGACGGCAACCGCCCGGGCTTCGGTTCCTTCTTCCAGTTCACGAATGTCGGCGCGATCATCATCGCCAGCATCGTCGTGGGCGTGCTCACGTCGATCGGCTTCTTCCTGCTGATCATCCCGGGCATCATCGTCGCGTTCCTGACCTGGTGGACTCTCCAGTTCGTCATCGACCAGGAACAGGACGCGATCACCGCGATCAAGTCCAGCTACCACGCCATCTCGTCGAACGTCGGCACCCTGGTCCTGCTCGCGCTGGCGCTGGTCGGTATCAACATCGTCGGTGCGCTGCTGTGCGGCGTCGGACTGCTCGTGACCATCCCGCTCACGGTCATCGCCTCCACGTACGCCTACCGCGTCGTGGTCGGGGGCCGAGTGACGGCCTGATCGGACAATCCACGCGAAAGCATCGGGCGCGAACTCCTCCCATCAAGGTCGAGTTCGCGCCCGACCTCGTATCGGTGCTTGGATGGCCGACGTGACAGTGTCAGAACCGGTCGAGAAGGATTCCGAGGCCACCGTCTTCGCCCACGCGGGACGCGGCTACTACCCGACCTTCGTGGCGCTCTTCACCGCCACACTCTTGATCTCCAATATCTGCGCCACCAAGGGGGTGGCATTCTTCGCGGACTCCGACCTGAGCGTCGGTCCGTTCCAGGTCCTGCCGATCATCACCGACGGCGGATTCTTCCTGTTCCCACTGGCCTACGTCCTCGGCGACGTACTCAGCGAGGTGTACGGGTTCAAGTCGACCCGGCGCGCGATCTACCTGGGCTTCGGGGCCATGATCCTTGCGTCGGCCTGCTTCTGGGTGCTCATCGCGCTGCCCTCGGCGGACTTCTACGAGCACCAGGACGCACTGGCCTCGGTGGTCGGGGTGTACCCGCGACTGCTGCTCGCCGGCCTCGCCGGCTACCTCGTCGGGCAGATGCTGAACTCACTGGTGATGGTGTCGATCAAGGAACGCACCAAGGAGAAGCACCTGTGGGCCCGGCTGATCGGGTCCACGATCGTCGGCGAATTCGCGGACACCCTGATCTTCTGCTCCATCGCGGCCGGCGCGATCGGGATCAGTACCTGGAACGACTTCGTCAACTACGTGATCGTCGGCTTCGTGTGGAAGACGCTGGTCGAGGTGATGGTCATGCCGATCACCTACCGGGTCATCGCCTACGTCAAGAAGCGCGAACCGACCTACGTGCTCGCGACCTGACCTCACCGGCAGCTCCGGCCCACCTTTCCCGAATGGCCCATTCGTTCAGTTGATCTGACCGAATGGGCCATTCGGGAATGAGAAAGGGGTGGTCAGGCGCGGGCAGTGGCGTAGAACCGGCCCAGGGTCTGCGACTTCAGGTCGTCGAAGTAGCCGCCGTCGATGCTGTCCCGAATCCGGTCCACCAGGCGGATCGTGAAACGCTCGTTGTGAATCGTCGCCAATGTGGACGCGAGCATTTCCTTCGCCTTGAACAGGTGATGCAGATACGCCCGCGAATAATTGCGGCAGGTGTAGCAGTCGCAGTTCTCGTCGATCGGGTTGAAATCGCGCCGGAAACGGGCGGTGTTCACGTTGAACCGACCGTTCTCCGTATACATCGCGGCATTTCTCGCCACCCGCGACGGATTGACGCAGTCGAAGGTGTCGGCGCCGTTCTCGACCGCCACGAACAGGTCGTCCGGTTCGCTGATCCCCAGCAGGTGCCGGGGCTTGTGCTCGGGCAACTCCTCGTTGCACCACCGGACGATGGTGCCGAGGTTCTGCTTCTCGAGCGCACCGCCGATGCCGTATCCGTCGAACCCGCGGCCGGACTCCCCCACGATGGACTCGAGCCCGCGGCAGGCCTGCCGGCGCAGGTCCTCGTACTGCGCGCCCTGCACCACCCCGAACAGCGCCTGGTACGGCCGGTGCGTCCGCTCGGCGGTGAGCCGCTCGTGTTCGGCAATGCACCGCACCGCCCAGGCCTGGGTGCGCTCGACGGATTCTTCCTGGTAGCCGCGGGTGTTGAAGAGCGTGGTCAGCTCGTCGAAGGCGAAGATGATGTCCGCCCCGAGCTGATGCTGGATGCCCATCGAGACCTCCGGCGTGAACCGGTGCCGCGAGCCGTCCCGGTGCGACTTGAAGGTCACCCCGTCGTCGTCGACGTGCGCGAGCCGTTCCTTGCCCGCGGCGATCACGTCGTCCGACTGCACGCCGACGGAGTCCATCGACAGCACCTTCTTGAAGCCGACGCCGAGCGACATCACCTGGAACCCGCCGCTGTCGGTGAAGGTCGGGCCGGACCAGTTCATGAACCGTCCCAGCCCGCCGGCCTCGTCCACGATGTCCGGACCCGGCTGCAGGTACAGGTGGTAGGCGTTCGCCAGGACCGCCTGCGTACCAAGGTCTTTCATCGTCTCGGGCAGCACCGCCTTGACGGTGGCGTTGGTGCCGACCGCGATGAACGCGGGGGTGGCGATGTCGCCGTGCGGGGTGTGGATGGTGCCGGTGCGACCCAGCTGACCGGGTAACCGGGTACCGACCGTGAAGAACGGGTCGGACGGGGCCGGCACCGGGCCCTTGCCGTCGGTCGTTCCTGCCACACTGCTCACCTGCTCATCCAATCAGGCCGCTCACGCCGGAGCCGCGACCGGCCCGACGAACTGGCTGTTGTAGAGCTCGTAGTAGGACCCGTGACGCTCGAGCAGTTCCTCGTGCGTGCCCTGCTCGACGATGTGCCCGTCCTCCATCACCACGATCAGGTGGGCGTCGCGGATGGTCGAGAGCCGGTGCGCGATCACGAAGGCGGTGCGGTCGCTGCGCAGCGCCGCGGTGGCGTGCTGGACCAACAGTTCGGTGCGGGTGTCCACGGAACTGGTCGCCTCGTCGAGGATCAGGATCGACGGCTGCGCCAGGAAGGCGCGGGCGATGGTGATCAGCTGCTTCTCGCCCGCGCTGACGTTGTTGCCCTCCTCGTCGATCACCGTGTCGTAGCCGTCCGGCAGCGAGTGCACGAACCGGTCCACGTAGCTCATCCGGGCCGCCGCGACGATCTGCTCCTCGGTGGCGTCCGCCATCCCGTAGGCGATGTTCTCGCGGATGGTCCCGCCGAACAGCCAGGTGTCCTGCAGCACCATGCCGATCCGGGACCGCAGGTCGTCGCGGGTCATCTGCGCGATATCGGTGCCGTCCAACAGGATCCGGCCGGAGTCGACTTCGTAGAACCGCATGATCAGGTTCACCAGCGTCGTCTTGCCCGCACCGGTCGGGCCGACGATGGCAACCATCTGACCGGGGTGGGCGGTCAGCGACAGCTCCTCGATCAGCGGCTGATCCTCCTTGTAGCGGAACGACACCCGGTCGAAGTCGACGCGGCCTCGACTGGTCGCGGGGCTGACCGCCGGGGACCGGTCCGGACTCTGCTCCTCCTCGTCGAGCAACTCGAAGACGCGCTCGGCCGACGCGACGCCGGACTGCATCAGGTTGGCCATCGAGCTGACCTGGGTGAGCGGCTGGCTGAACTGGCGCGAGTACTGGATGAAGGCCTGCACGTCGCCGAGGGACATCGTGCCGGAGGCCACCCGCATGCCGCCGATCACCGCGATCGCGACGTAGTTCAGGTTGCCGAGGAACATCACTGCCGGCATCACCAGTCCGGAGATGAACTGCGCCTTGAAGCCCGACTGGTAGAGGTCCTCGTTCCGCTGGTCGAAGGCGGCCTCGACCTCGCGCTGACGCCCGAAGGCGGTGACCAGTTCGTGCCCGGTGAACGCCTCCTCGATCTGGGCGTTGAGTGCGCCGGTCGTCTGCCACTGCGCGACGAAGTGTTTCTGCGACCGCTTCGCGATCACCGCGGTGACTGCGATCGTCGCGGGCACGGTCAGGATCGCGATCAGCGCGAGCAGCGGCGAGATCCAGAACATCATCGCGAGGATGCCGACCACCGTGAGCAGCGAGGTCAGCAGCTGGCTGATGGTCTGGTTCACGGTCTGCGCGACATTGTCGATGTCGTTGGTGACGCGGCTGAGCAGGTCGCCGCGCTGGTTGGTGTCGAAGTAGTGCAGCGGAAGCCGGTGGATCTTCTCCTCCACGTCCGTGCGCAGCCTGCGGATGGTGCCCTGCACGATGTTGTTGAGCAAGTAGGCCTGCAACCAGGCGAACAGCGACGACAGCACGTAGAGCCCGAGCACCAGGGCGAGGACCTTGGTCATCGCCCCGAAGTCGATGCCGGTGCCCGGCACCACGTCCATGCCGGACACCATGTCGGCGAGCGTGCTCTGACCCTGTTCGCGCAGGCTGGCGACGGCCTGGTCCTTGGTGATGCCCGCGGGCAGCTGCTTGCCGACGATGCCGTCGAAGATGATGTTGGTGGCGTGGCCGAGGATCTTCGGACCGATGACGCTGAGTACCACGGAGGCCGCGGCGAGCACGACGACCAGGACGAGTTCGAGCTTGTGCGGCGCCAGCCGCGCGAGCAGTCGCTTCGCGGACGGACCGAAGTTCATCGCCTTCGTCGACGGACCGGCGGCCTGCGCCATCGGGCCTCGCATTGCACTCATGACGCCTCCTGTGCGGCAAACTGGGAAGCGACGATCTCCGCGTAGGTCTCGCAGCGTTCGAGCAGTTGGTCGTGGGTGCCGGCGCCGACGATCCGGCCGTCGTCGAGGACGAGGATCTGGTCGGCGTCGATGATGGTGGAGACGCGCTGCGCGACGATGATGACGCAGGCGTCGCGGGTGACCGGCCGGAGCGCGGCCCGCAGCCGGGCGTCGGTACCGAGGTCGAGCGCGGAGAAGGAATCGTCGAACAGGTAGATCTCCGGCTCCCGGACCAGGGCCCGTGCGATCGCCAGCCGCTGTCGCTGACCGCCCGAGACAGTGGTGCCGCCCTGCGCGACCGGGGTGTCGAGGCCCTCGGGCATCGCGCGCACGAAGTCCGCGGCCTGCGCGATCTCCAGACATCGCCACAGCTGCGCGTCGGTGGCGTCGGGTTTGCCGTACCGCAGGTTGGTCGCGATGGTCCCGGAGAACAGGAACGGTTTCTGCGGGACCAGCCCGATCGAGGCGCGCAGCCGCTCGGGGTCGACGGAGCGGACGTCCGCGGCGCCGACCCGGACCTGGCCGTCGGTGACGTCGATCAGTCGGGGGATCAGGTTCAGCAGGGTCGACTTGCCCGAACCGGTGCCGCCGATGATCGCCGTCGTCATGCCGGGTTCGGCGAGGAAGTTGATGTCGCGGAGCACGGGCTCGTCGGCGCCGGGGAAGGCGAACGTCGCGTCGCGCATCTCGACGATGCCGCGTTCGCGCCAGCCTTCCAGCAGCCACGTCGGAGTCTGCACCGACGGGACGGTGTCGAGGACCTCGCTGATTCGCTCGGCGCAGACGGACGCGCGCGGCAGCAACACCGTCATGACGGTCACCATCATCACCGACATCAGGATCTGCATGATGTACGACAGCACTGCGGTGAGCGAGCCGATCTGCATCTGCCCGTTGTCGATCAGGTGGGCGCCGAACCACAGCACCGAGACGCTGGTGAGGTTCGCGATGAGCATCACCGCCGGACCCATGAACGCCATCAACCGGCCCACCTGCAGCGAGGTGTTCACCAGCTGGTCGTTGGCGCCCGCGAAACGCTCGGCCTCCGAACGTTCCCGGACGAACGCCCGCACGACGCGGATGCCGGTGATCTGCTCGCGCAGCACCCGGTTGATGGCATCGATGCGGACCTGCATGGACCGGAACAGGGGGACCATCTTCCGGATCACCAGGCCCATCGTCAGCGCCAGCACGGGGACCGCGACGGCGAGCACCCAGGCCAGTCCCTGCGACTGCCGGATCGACATGATGATGCCGCCGATGCACATGATCGGCGCCGAGACCAGGATGGTGCAGCTGATCACGACGACCATCTGGATCTGCTGCACGTCGTTGGTGTTGCGGGTGATGAGCGACGGCGCCCCGAAGAAGCCGACCTCTCGGGCCGAGAAGTCGCCGACCTTGTGCATCACGGCGGCGCGCAGGTCGCGACCGAGGCCCATCGCCGCCCTCGCACCGAAGAAGACCGCGCCGATGCTGCACGCGATTTGCAGGACGGTGACCAGCAACATGACGCCGCCGGTGGAGAGGACGACGCCGGTGTCGCCCTTGGTGACGCCCTTGTCGATGATGTCGGCGTTGAGGCTGGGCAGGTACAGCGAGGCGATGGTGGAGATGAACTGGAGCGCGATCACACCCACCAGGTCGGCCCGGTACGGCCGCAGGTATGTGCGCAACAGTGAGTACAACATAGTGACCGAGGCTACCAACCAGGTGATTTACCTGACGTCGGGCGCGCAGGGGCACTGTCAGCGGCGGCGCCAGGCGTCGGGGTCGGCGGTCAGGTCCGCGACGAACGCGGGCAGCTTCCCCGTGGCGATGTCGGCCACGGTGACCGACTCGAGTACGGCACGCAGATTCACCCGCACCGCGATCCACACGTCCAGTAACGGCTCGGCGGCCCCGGAGTAACGGACCTCCTCCGGCCGTTGGCCGCGCACGGATGCGAGCGGGCCCTCGACGGCGCGGATCACGTCGGCCACCGCGATCTCCTCCGCCGGGCATGCCAGCCAGTAGCCGCCGTCCGGACCGCGCCGGCTGCGGACCATGCCCGCGCGACGCAGGTCGCCCAGCACGGCCTCGAGAAACTTGTGCGGAATGGTCTGCGCCGCGGCGAGGTGCTCGGCCTTGACCGGCGCCCGCTCCTCTGCGGCGGCCAGCTCGACGAGCGTGCGCACGGCGTAGTCGACCTTCGCGCTGATGTGCACGCCACGCCTCCCCCGCCACCGAAACCGTCCGGCGCTAATTCCTATCACCAGGGTATGAAATCGACAAGGAATACGTTGACAACGCCCTCGCCCGGCTGCGAACCTGGATCCCATGTCCGGCAGTCCCGCGCTCACGGTGCGACGTCACGTCGACCTGCTGCGCGTTGCCGGTGCGCTGTGTCGGTAGCGGCCCCGCCGCCTCCCCTCCTCACCCACCGCGCCGAATTCCCTTCGGGCGCGGTGCCACTTGCGGTCGTTCGTACCGCGCCGACACACCCGGAGACTCCCCATGAGCGTCGATCTGCACTGGTTCCTGCCCACCGCCGGCGACGGCCGCGGCATCGTGGACAACTCGAACTCGTCCAACGCCGATCCCCGCACCGCGGGCAACCGGGCACCGACCCTCGACTACCTGACCCAGGTGGCGCGGGCCGCCGAGGCCGCCGGCTTCACCGGGGTGCTGACCCCGACGGGGACGCACTGCGAGGACGCCTGGCTGACGACGGCCGCGCTGATTCCGCTGACGACACAGCTGAAGTTCCTTGTGGCGTTCCGACCGGGCGTCATCTCCCCGACCCTGGCCGCGCAGATGGCGTCGACCTTCCAGCGACTGTCCGGGGGGCGCCTGCTGCTCAACGTGGTGACGGGCGGGGACTCGATCGAGCAGCAGCAGTTCGGGGACTGGCTGACCAAGGACCAGCGCTACGCACGCACCGGCGAGTTCATGCAGGCGCTGCGCGGCGCGTGGGGCGAGGCGCCGTTCGACTTCGCCGGCGAGCACTACAACCTCGTCGGCGCGACGACGTCGGCGCCGCCGAACCCGGTGCCGCCCTTGTACTTCGGCGGGTCCTCCGCGGCCGCACTGCCCGTCGCGGGCGAGAACGCCGACGTCTACCTGACCTGGGGTGAGCCACCCGCCGCGGTGGCCGCCAAGATCACCGCGGTCCGTGAGCACGCCGAACGCGCCGGGCGCACCGTCCGATTCGGCATCCGACTGCACGTCATCACCCGCGACACCTCCGCCGAGGCGTGGGCGGTGACCGAGAAGATGCTCGCCGGCCTCGATCCCGACGCGATCGCGGACGCCGCCGCGCGCTTCGCGAACGCCGAGTCGGAGGGGCAGCGCCGGATGACCGCGCTGCACGGCGGGAGCACCGCGAATCTCGAGATCGCACCGAACCTGTGGGCCGGCGTCGGCCTGGTCCGAGGGGGCGCAGGTACGGCTCTGGTCGGCAGCCACGTGGAGGTGGCGGACCGGATCGAGGAGTACCACGCGTTGGGCATCGACGAGTTCGTGCTGTCCGGGTACCCGCACGTCGAGGAGGCCTACTGGTTCGGCGAGGGCGTGCGCCCGATCCTGGCGCGTCGCGGACTGCTCGCGGGAGAGCGCGAACTGGTCAGCATGTAACACCGGAGGCGTTCGGCACCCACTCCACGGGTGCCGAACGTGCCGGGCCGCGACGAAGCGGGCTCCTCGACGAGCACCGATCCCGCCCCTGATGGATCAGCAGGCCGAAGAAGTCGTGGCGCAACAGCTCTCGCACACCATCCGCACCCTGTCAATTGCTGTTGCCCGGCACCTCGGCACCTGGCAGTCTACAAACCGCACGGTACGTAGATTCATGAACGGGTGTGGAGGGGCACATGTTCGGAAGGCTTGCTCGGTTCGTCGTACACAATCCATGGAAGATCATCGCGGCGTGGATCGTCGCCGCCGTCGCGGTGGTGGCCTTCGCGCCCACGCTCAGCGACGTACTCAACAAGGAGCAGTCGGGATTCCTCCCGGACACCTACGAGTCCATCCAGGCTCAACACCTCGCGCAGGACAAGTTCGCGAAGACGGACGACGCCACCGCGACCATCGTGATCAAACGCGCCGACGGACAGGCGCTCTCCGCCGACGACCAGGCCAAGATCGAGGGTCTGGCCGGGACTGTGAACTCCGCCGGCATCGAGCGGGTGGTCACGGTCACGACCGGGCCACAGGCGGTCTCCGAGAATCGACAGGTCCAACTGGTCAACGTCGGACTCCAGGGCATGGCCGACGAGAAGCCCGTCGGTGAGGCGGTGAAGCAGATCCGCGAGATCGGCTCGACCTCGCTGGGCGGCAGCGACCTGCGGATGTCGGTCACCGGCGACGCGGCACTCATGGTCGACAACGAGGAGGCCTTCGCGAACGCCGAGTCCATCATCGGCATCGTCACGGTCCTGCTGATCATCGGCCTGCTGCTGATCATCTACCGCAGCCCCATCGCCGCGCTGCTGCCCATCGTCTCGGTCGCGATCGTCTCGTCCATCGCGCCGGGCATCATCGCGCTCGTCGCCAAGGCGACCGGACTGCAGGTCGACCAGTCCCTGCAGATCATCCTCACCGTGGTGCTGTTCGGCGTCGGCACCGACTACATCCTCTTCCTGCTGTTCCGCTTCCGGGAGCGCCTGCGCGCCGGTGAGGACAAGACCTCCGCACTCGTCCACGCGGTCGAGCGGGTCGGTGAGGTCATCGCGTCCGCGGCCGGCGCAATCATCGTCGCGTTCTGCGCGTTGTTGCTCGCGGTGTTCGGCGCGTTCCGCAGCCTCGGGCCGGCCCTGGCGATCGGCGTCGGAATCATGGCGCTGGCCTCGCTGACCCTGATCCCCGCGATCGTGTCGCTCATCGGCACCAAGGTGTTCTGGCCGTCGAAGTCGTGGCAGAAGGAGCCGAACGGCACCGTCTTCGCCAAGCTCGGCGCCTTCACCGGGCGGCGTCCCGGGGTGGTCGCTCTGATCTCCGGCGGGCTGCTCGTCGTGCTGGCGCTCGGCATGTTCGGTTTCAAGACGGACTACGACCAGCTCGGCCAGCTGCCCTCGACGACCGAGTCGGCGCGCGGCATCAAGGACCTGCAGTCCGGCTTCCCGGCCGGCGCGCTCAACCCGACCCTGGTGTACCTGCACGCCACCGACGGGCACCCGCTCGACCCGGCCGAGGCAGAGCGGGTGGCACACGAACTGGCGTCCTCCGCCGGCGTCGGCGGCGCCATGCCCGCAGGACCGGGTGGGGGCCTCGCGCTGATCTCCAAGGACGGCAGCACCGCCCAGATCAACCTGCTGCTGAACTACAGCCCGCAGTCCAACGAGGCGCTCGACGCGATCGACCCGCTGCGCGACGCCGCGCACGCCGCCGCCCCCGCGGGGACCGAGGTCCTCGTCGGCGGCCCGACCGCCGCGTTCACCGACATCCGCGACGCCAACAATCGCGACCTGTCGGTGATCTTCCCGGTGGCGGGCGTGCTGATTGCGCTGATCCTGGCACTGCTGCTGCGGTCGCTGGTGGCGCCGATCTACCTGATGGCGGCAGTGGTGCTGGTGTTCTTCTCCACCATGGGCGCGACCGCGTTCCTGTTCACAGTGGTCGGTGATCGGCCGGGCATCTCGTTCTCACTGCCGATCATGCTGTACCTGTTCGTGGTGGCGATCGGCACGGACTACAACATCCTGATGATCGCCCGACTGAGGGAGGAGGCCCGCGAGGGCCGCGATCCGCGGGAGGCCGTGCGACTCGGCATCGAGCACGGCGGGCCGTCTGTCGGTGCGGCCGGAATCATCCTGGCCGGCACCTTCGGGTCGATGCTGCTGTCCGGGATCGCCTTCATGACCGAGATGGGTTTCGCGGTGGCGCTCGGCATCCTGCTGTCGTCGTTCGTGATGTCGATGTTCCTGGTGCCCGCCATCACCGCGCTGCTCGGGCACAAGGCCTGGTGGCCCGGACACGGCGACGCCACTGCGGCGCAGCCGCGTCCGGACGAGGAGGCAGAGCCCGCGCGCGTGTGACGCGGACTGCGGAAAGCTGGGGCGCGTCTCTCACATCCCTCGGGGTGCGAGAGACGCGTCCGTTAGCTGGTCCAGGTCTGGAAGTCGCTGCTGTGGAGGGACTCTCCGCCGACCACCGCGACGTTCAGCACGCCGAGCGAGTTGGCGAGAAGCGATCCCTTGACCGGGGCCGCAACCGCGTTGGCGGCGTTCTTGAGGGCGTCACCCGTCAAATCGCTACCGCACAGGCGCACGGTGACCTGGATCTTCTCGCCGTCGATCTTCGTGGAGGCGCCGTCGACGGTGACCCCGGCGGGCAGTGTCGCGGTCTTGGCGATGACGGTCGCCGTCGGATCGTCGTTGGTGGCGTCCGCGGGACAGGTGGCGGCGGGCGCCGCGGAGGTCTCGGCGGCGGCGGATGAGGAGCTGTCGTCCGAGCTGCAGCCGGCGAGCAGGAGGGTGGCCCCCAGGGCGAGGGCGGTCACGGTGCGTTTCACCCGGTAATTGTGGGGTCTGACCCCATTCTCCGCACGCCAGGGGGTGAATATCCGGTGTCGCAAGGCCGAATTCAGTCCTGCCGGCGTCCGAGCGGGTCCACCAGGAAGCTCGTGCGACTCCCCTCACAGACCTCCCCCTCCCCCGCGGCGGACCCGTTCGCGGCGGGCTGCGCCAGGTCGAGCGCGCGGGCGATCGACGGGTCGCCGGTCAGCTCGCCGAGCACCTCGTCGGCCGCGCGGCGGACGGAATCGCGCGCACTCTCGTGTGCCTGCGTCACCAGGGCAGCCACCCGCTGTGCTCCGAGGTCGAGCGCGCGAGGGTCGATGTCGAGCGCGACCAGTCGGCAGTCTGCGGTGAGCCTCAGCCGGACGACGCCACCTCCGGCCTCGCCCATCGCATGTAGGCCGTCGAGGCGACTCTGGGCTCGAGCGACCTTGTGGCCCAGCTCATTCGACGTCATTTCGAACTCCCCGCGGCAGCAGACCGAGGGCGCTTCGAGTCGGGCAGGTGGCATCCGGTGGCCACGTCCAGCACCGCGTTCGCCCCGGAACCGAACCAGAGGTACGCGTCGTCGGGTCCGTAGATCCGCAAGGCGTGGTCGTTCCGGCGGTCGACCGCGACGATCGGGGCACCGTACCCGCGCCGGTCGATGACCGAGCGCAGCGCGGCGAGGGCGGCCGGCCACCGTTCGTCCGGGATGCCGCCCTCGAGGACCCAGGTCCCGGTGGTCCGCGACTGCCCCGCGGTGTGGGTGAAACCCTCGCAGTTCCCGGCACCCGAAGGGGGCCGGTTCGGCCGCCAGGATCCCGCGGGAACCGCTGCCGCGACGGCGATGCGAATCTCCTGCCCCATTGACGCGGCACGCGCGACCGCCTCCTCGAGCGAGACCCTGGCCGCCAGGATCTCGGTGCGACGCGCGGCCTCCGAGTTGCCGACTCGCTCGCCGGTACCTGTCGACGCGCACGCCGCTCCCGCAGTCATCGCGGCGACCGCGAGCACCGCGACCACTGCGGCTCGACCGCCAGATGTCATGGCTGCTCTCCTCTCTCGTCAGCCTGTGGGCAGGGAAGTCGAACCCCGCCGGGCAACCCGAGGAGGTCGCCCAGGTCGAGTCCGGCGCCGAATACCTTGTCCCGCAGGTCGTTCAGGATCGATCCGGGCACCCAGTCCGCGATCCCCGCATCGGTTCCCTCGACGACGTGCCCGGGCAGAGCGCCGACGACGGCACCGAGGTTGTACTGGCTCAGGGTGTTGTCGTCGAGGTACTGGCTGTGCCCCCGCGCACCTGCCCGCTCCTGCCCGTCGGAGGTCGTTCCCGCCGCGGTGGACAGCGAGGTGACTCCGGCCATCCGGTTCGGGTCGGCGCCGAACGCGGCGAGGTCGGCGATCGGATCCCCGTGGGCCTCAGCGACGTACACGCGGCCGGGCGCGAGCCCGAGGTCGCCGACGTCGTCGGTGCCGATGCCCGGTGAACCGAGGAAGACCACGTCGTCCACGCCCGTACCGCCGTGGCGTAGGGCCAGTCCGGTGGTGGTCGACCCGTACGAGTGCCCGAGCGCAGTCAGGTGCGGCGCATCCGCGCGGGAGGCGGTGATGCCGGCCAGGAAAGCTGCCAGTCGCTCGCCACCTGCCTCGGCGCCGTGCAGGCCGCCGAGATCGCGAACCGCATCGACCGCAGCGGCGAGCGGATGGTCCGGGTCCAGTTGCGGGGCACGGTAGTCCAGCCACGCGATGGTCGCGACGTCCTCGTCGCCGCGGCCGGCGGCGTCGAGTTGGCGTGCCGTTTCGGCCCGGAGCCGCTCCACCGCCGAGGTGTAGCCGTCGAGACCGTCCGCGACGTTCGCGTTCACCCCCGGCGTGTACACCGCCACATGGTCGGCGATGTCCACATCTCCGACCGCGACCGCGGCCTGCAGGTGTCGGCCCGCGTCCCGGTACACCAGCAGTTGCCGGTCCGGTCGGTCGACGGTCCGCTCCACCGCCGCAATCTCTGCCAGCCGGGACCTGGCGTCGGCAAACTCCGCCCACGCCAGCTGTCCCGCGATACCGGACCGGCCGAATTCCACCGCACCGGACCGCAACTCCGCGATTCGCTGTTCGATTCGCCGCCGATCGGCCGCGAGCACCGACCGGTTCGCCGCGTCGCGCACCCGCGCCGGGATGCCGTCGCTGGTGCCGACCCAGTCCGGATGCTCGGCGAGCACCCACCGTCGCTGCTCCTGCGACAGGCCCGACCAGTAGCGCGAATTCTGCTCGGGTGTAGCAGTTTTCGGTGGTGGTGTGGCGGCTGCGGTCGGGGCGGCCGGGTGGTCCGTCAGATCGGCCGCACCACGCCGCAGTTCCCGGGCAAGCGCCCGATCCGCCTCGTCCACCGAGTCGAGGGCTGCCGACAACCGGGCCTGGCAGACCCGCGCCGACTCGTTGAGGCGTGCCTGAACCAGGGCGCCTGCCACCAATCCGCTCGTCCACGGCACCCGCGGCGCGTTCACCCGACCGTCGTCCGTCACGTGCAGCCCGAGGTCCGCGCTCGCATGGTCGGCCACCTCCAGCGCGGCCGCACGAGCGGCGCCGATCGACGCCGCGCCCGATTCCAGGGCGGTGGCGATTCGCTCGGAGACTCCGGAAACAACTGTCGCCGAGGCGAACTCACGCCCGGATCGGGCCACGGCCGCGTCCGCCGCCGCACCGGTCCAGTACCGCGCCGCATCGCGGACCAGACGATCCGCGGCGGCGACGGCAATGGCGTACGCGCGGCTGCCCGCGGCCAGTCGGGTCGCGGCGGCGGCGAGCGAATCGGGGTTCCAGCCGCGCAGTCGGCCCAGGGTGGGGCGCATCAGTGTCCGCCGGCGGTCGCGGCGAACCCGGCGGCGGTACCGGCGTCGGTGCCCGCGTAACCCGCCGCGGAAGCGGACGCGGCCCGGGACATCGACCGGATCCCGGTGGCGGTGCGACCGTAGGCGCCGGCGAGCGCATCGGGCAGGCCGGTCAGCGCGGCCTCGGCCTCCGACCCCGGCACCGCCACGTCGGCCGACGCCGACCTCGGGTCCACCACGGCAATGGCTGACGCGGCCGACGCGAGGGCCGTCCCCAGCGCCGTCACGGCGTCGACGTCGACACTCATTCCCTCAGACATTCGATCCCCCCGGATGGTCCGACTCCCCCTGTCGATGGGCCGACGCTAACAGCGAGAAGAGCACGTCAGAGGGAGTGCACAGGCGGTTGTGCACAGCGGAACCAGCGACCGCCGCCGTGCGTCCACGCGACTTCCCGCAAGGTCGGCGGCCCAAAGCTCTGGATCGAGACGCGGCCGGAGGCCACACTGCAGTGATGTTCGATTTCGTCCCGGAGTTCTGGAACTCGCTACCGCAGCCGCTGCGCGACCCGGTCTCGCTCGCCATTCCGTTCTTCGTGCTGTTCCTCGCGCTCGAATGGGGCGCGGCCCGGTTCCTGGCCGAACCCGAGTACGACGCCGACGGTCGGGCACACCCGCCGCGCGCGGGCTACGCCGGCCTGGACGCACGCACCAGCATCTCGATGGGGCTGGCATCCATCCTCACCACCGCCGCCTGGAAGGCGCTCGCGCTCGTCGGGTACGCCGCGATCTACGCGTACCTCGCGCCGTGGCACCTGCCGGTCGACGCCTGGTACACCTGGGTGATCCTGATCGTCGGCGTGGACCTGCTGTACTACTGGTACCACCGGATCGCGCACCGAGTCCGGATCATCTGGGCGGCACACCAGGCGCACCATTCGAGTGAGTACTACAACTTCGCGACCGCGCTGCGCCAGAAGTGGAACAACAGCGGCGAGATCGTCATGTGGATCCCGTTGCCGCTCATCGGCATTCCGCCGTGGATGGTGTTCGTCGGATTCAGTCTGAACATGGTCTACCAGTTCTTCGTCCACACCGAGCGGATCGACAAACTGCCCCGACCGATCGAGTTCGTGTTAAACACGCCCTCGCACCACCGCGTGCACCACGGCTGCGACCCCCAGTACCTCGACAAGAACTACGGCGGCGTCCTCATCCTGTGGGACCGCATGTTCGGCACCTTCGAACCCGAAACCCACCGGCCGACATACGGTCTGACGAAGCCCGTCGGCACCTACAACATCCTCACCCTGCAGACCCACGAGTACGCGGCCATCGCCCGCGACGTGCGGGCGGCGGGGTCGTGGCGAGAGCGGATCGGGTACCTCGTCGGTCCGCCCGGGTGGACGCCCTAGCTTGTGGCGAGGTGCACCAGGAAGTCGACGGTGCCGGCGTCGTCCACAGTGACGAACCCCAGCGACGGTGGCTGCACCCCGAAGTCCTTCCACGTCACCGGGATCGAACCGGACGCGATGAGCGCCTGACCCGAGTGCAGCACCTTGACGTCGACGGTGACCGGGCGGGTGACGCCGCGCAGTTCGAGTGTGCCGGTCGCGGGAAGGGTCGCGGTGGTCCCGTCCGTCGGCAACGCGGACAGGTCGACCGGCCGGTCGAGGGTGAAGCGGGCGGTCGGGTAGGTGCCGACCGCCATGACGTTGCCGGCGAACTGGCCGTCGCGGCGCGCGTTGTCGATCTTGATGCTCTCGACCCGCACCGTGACGGTGGCGGCGGTCAGCTTGTCCGCGTCGATCGTGACCTGCCCGTCGACCTCGCCGGTGGACCCGACGACGGTGACGGAGGCGCCGTTGAGGACCTCGTGCACGGTGTAGCCGGCCGCGGTCGCGTTCGGGGCGGTCCCGGGGTCGACCCGCCAGGTCCCGTTCACGTCACCGGTCGCGGCCTGCGCCCCGGAGGTCGAGACGGAGGCCGCCGGGGCGTCGTCCGTCGCAATCCACGTCCCGTACACCCACGGGCCCGCGACCAGCGCGAGCACCGCGACAACCACCACCGAACCGAGTACCCACCAGCGCCTTCGCATAGTCGGAGGGTAGGCGACGGCGTACGCGAACTGGGGTCCGTCGACATGCACGGCCGGACTATCCTCGGCTGCGAGCATCGAGAGCGAGGCAACCACGTGAAACACAGCGGCACCACCCGCGACCGGATGCTGGCCAGCGCGGTGACGCTGTTTCGGGAACGGGGCGTCGACGCCACCTCGTTCGCCGACGTCATCACGCGCTCGCAGGCGCCGCGTGGCTCGATCTACCACCACTTCCCGGGCGGCAAGACCCAGCTCGCCGAGGAGGCCACGCTGCTCGCGGGCCGGCTGATGGGCTCGATGATCGCCGCGAACCTCGAGGAACGCGGACCCGGCGAGACCCTGAAGGCGATCGTCGACCTCTTCCGCCGCCAGCTGCTGGACTCCGACTTCGACGCGAGCTGCCCGGTCGCGGCGGCCGCACTCGCCGGCGGGGACTTCGACGCGGCCCGAACCGTCGCGGGCGCGGCGTTCACCGCCTGGGAAAGCGACATCGCAGCGGAGCTCGAACGTCGCGGGCTGGCCCCGGACCGCGCCGAGTCCGTCGCCACCACCGCGATCGCGACCGTCGAGGGCGCCATCATGGTCGCCAAGGCGCAACGTGACGTGCGGGCCCTCGACCGGGCCGGCACGGAGGTGGTCCGCTGGATCGACGCCGCGCTCGCCGAGGTCGCGTAGTTCGCGACCGCCCGCTCACCCCTTCTGCCGCCGTCGCGCGGGCGTTGGACGTGCAGCGTCGTTGTGACAGCGGGGGTGTGCGGGACGACCCCGAACGCAGAAGACCCCCGACCGGTAATCGGTCGGAGGTTTTCGTGGCGGTGGCGGAGGGATTTGAACCCTTCCAGACCTCCTGGCCAGAGGGTTGATATCGCGCTGACCTGCATAATCACATCAGTGCGAGTCACCACAGCTCACCGGGTTTCGTGGGCAAGTGTGGGCAATGTGTGGGCACTACTCAGAAGAGGGCATGTCGATTCGGAACACCTTCCTCGCTGTCTCAATCTTCATGATGAGACGCCGAGGGGTGTTCTGGACGGGAATGAAGTCGTACTTCTCATAGAAGGACGCAGCGGCGTCATCGATCGCATCTACGACAATGAGCCGGCCGCCGCCCAGCTGAGCTACGCCGACGATCCTTCCGATGGCATCGAGCAATAGCTGCTTACCGTTGCCGTCACCTTGGATGGATTTTTCCACGGCCAACTTCGCAATGAGGAACGCCGGTACCCGATCCAGACGGGCAGCAACCGTTTTGCTGATCCCATCTTCCTCGCGATTTACCTGCGTCGGAGTGATGGCGAAGTACGCCATCACCCGACTATCGCCACGCTGAGTCCAGACGTAGGTCCGTGCGGTATCGCGTTTATGTGCCTGCCAAGCACTCTGGATCAGCCATCGATTCAGAGGATCGACGCCGCAGTCAAACTCGTCGACGTCATGCTCTGCTGTGAGGCCACTGGAAACCCATGTCATTGCCTGGCGAACCGCCTCGGTTCCGCTGCAAGCTTCTCGAGGTTCGGGGCGTCATCAGCGACGTCTAGTGCGTGGATGAGCGCATCGAACTGCTCTGCTGGCATCAAGGTACGACTCGACAGAGCCAGTACCCTGTCAGCCCTATCCAAAGCCGCGTTCCGAACGAATTCAGATGTCGATTCGTTGACTCGTTCCGCTGCTGCTTGTATCTGTTCGTGACTCTGCGGCGCTACCCGCAGCTCAACTCTCTCAGTCTTGGTAGTCATGGGGTGGTGCCTCCCTCCGTGGTGTTCACTAACGAATGTACGGCGTTTGTCCGGTAGTGCAAGACCTATTTCGAAATAACACCCATGTCGTTACGTGCCCCTGACCTGCAAGTTCACCCCTCAGCTGCCCAACATTACGCACAGTGCGCGATCGGTCCCCGTCATATAGGCAAGCGTCCGGTAGTGCCTCCCAGTGGACGTGAGCGGCCTCTAATACCGCAGCTGCGACAGCTGGCGCGCGATGGGCAAACCGTACGTACGCATGTGGTGCAGGTCATAGTCGATTTGACCACGCCTACCACCGCAAGGGGTGCATGCCCTCCCGCGCCTCTCGGTCGCCTCTCACTCACCGGCAGATGTGGGCAAAGTGTGGGCAGACGGGGCCAATCAGAGCGCATCCGGGCACGAAAAAAGCCTCCCACCTGTGTAAACAGGCGGGAGGCTTTGGCGGTGGCGGAGGGATTTGAACCCTCGGACGGGGGTTACCCGTCACACGCTTTCGAGGCGTGCTCCTTAGGCCGCTCGGACACGCCACCGCCGGTGACTTTACCCGACTCCGGCGCTGACGCTAAATCGCGTGGTCAGCGCTGCAGACGGAAGAACTCCTCGAGCAGTTCGGCGCACTCGGGTTCGAGCACTCCCCCGCGGACCTGCGGCCGGTGGGTGAGCCGCCGGTCGCGGACGACGTCCCACAGCGACCCGACCGCACCCGTCTTCGGTTCCCATGCGCCGAAGACCACCCGCGACACCCGGGCGAGCACCAACGCACCCGCGCACATCGTGCACGGTTCCAGGGTGACCGCGAGGGTCGCGCCCTCGAGCCGCCAGCCGTCGCCGTGCACGCGGGCCGCCGCCCGCAACGCCACGATCTCGGCGTGCGCGGTGGGGTCGCCGGTCGCTTCCCTGGCGTTGGCGGCGCGGGCCAGTTCCACGCCGTCCGCGTCGAAGATCACTGCACCGACCGGAACGTCCGCCGCGTCGGCGGCGCGAGCGGCCTCGATCGCCGCACGGACCATCGCCTCGTCGCGGGTCCTCGGGCCGAGGTCCGGCGTCATCTACCGGGGCAGCACGTCGAGCACAGCGGACAGCTCGCCCGCGAACCCGAGGCGCTGCGCGATCATGCCCAACTGCTCGTCCGGGTACAGCTCGGTCTCCGCGAGGATCACCCCGAGCACCGGCTCCGGCAGACCGAGGTCGGCGAGCAGGCTCAGGTCGCCCTCCTCCCACGGCTCCACGTCGTCGATCTCGTCGACGTCGAGGTCGGGGATGTCGATGTTGAGGGCCTCGAGCACGTCGGCGGCGATGTCGTAGTCCAGGGCCATCGTGGCGTCGGAGAGCAGCAGCCGGGTCCCCGACGGCGCGGGACGCAGGATGACGAAGAACTCGTCGTCCACGTCGAGCAGGCCGAACACGGCACCCGAGCTCCGCATCTCGCGCAGCTCGGTCTCGGCGGCCTCGAGGCTGGTCAGTGCCGCCGCGGTCAGTGCCGTGCACTTCCACTTGCCGTCGTCGAGGACGACCGCGACACCGAAGCCTTCGAGATCCTCGAACTGGTCCGAGGGGGCGCTGTTGTTACCCGCGCGCTGAGCAGCCATGCGGCAACCGTAGTCCGCTCGTGGCCGGTACATGAAGTCCGGCGGCAAATGTGCCAACCTGTCCGAGTGTCTGCTGAATCGACTGACCCGCCGGTGTGCGTGCTCGGGCTCGGGCTGATCGGCGGTTCGCTGCTGCGTGCCGCGGTCGCGGCGGGCCGCACGGCCTGGGGCTACAACCGATCCGCGGGCGCCGTCGACGAGGCAGTCGGCGACGGATACGACGCCGGCACCGATCTGGCCGCGGCCCTCGAGCGGGCCCAGACCGAGGGCGCCGTGGTGGTCGTCGCGGTTCCCGAACCCGCACTCGACGCGGTGCTCACGCAGGTCGCGCTGAGCGCACCCGACTGCACCCTGACCGACGTGGTCAGCGTCAAGGGCGCGGTGCTCGCCGCGGTCCGACGACACGTACTCGCCGCCCGGTTCGTGGGCGGGCACCCCATGGCGGGCACCGCGCACTCCGGGTGGTCCGCGGGCGACGCCAGCCTGTTCCGCGACGCGGTGTGGGTGGTCGCCGCCGAGGACGACACCGATCCGGAGGCGTGGCGGCAGGTCGCGCACCTCGCGCTGGACTGCGGCTCGGTCGTGGTGCCCGCGGGGGCGCGTGAGCACGACGCCGCGGTCGCTCGGATCTCACACCTACCGCATCTGCTGGCGGAGGCACTAGCGGTGACCGCGGCAGCGGGCGGCGACCTCGCGCTCGGCTTGGCCGCCGGCTCGTTCCGGGACTGCACCCGGGTCGCGGGCACCGCACCCGACCTGGTGCGGGCGATGTGTGAGGCGAACTCGGAGGCGTTGACGGTGGCCCTCGACGAGGCACTGCGGCTGCTGTCCGAGGCCCGCGACGCGCTCGCCGAGCATCGGAGTACCGAGACCCTGGTGCACGCCGGGCACGCAGCGCGGCTGCGCTACGAGAACCTGCAGCGCTGGGAGATCACCGACATCACGGTCGGCGAGCCCGGCTGGGCCCCGGCGCTGCGCGAGGCCGGCCGGAATGGAGGCGCGTTCCGCGACCGTGAGTCCTTCCGGCCCGCATAGGGGCCACAAGGACTCACGGGCGGCGGAGCCGCTCAGATCCGTTCGGCGAGACCGGGGTAGTTGAGGATGAAGCCGTCGGCGTCGACGGTGATCGACGAGCTCGACACCGGCGAGAGCACGTGGATCCCGTCCGGTCCGCTGCTGTAGGTGAGGTCCGCGGCCCGCACGCGCAGGTCGGGCAGGTGCACGTAGACGACCGGGACCTGGATGTCCTCCGAGTCGTGCTGCATGCCGTAGCGGCGGATCGGCAGCGTGTTGAAGAACGGGCTGAGCACCACGTCCACGTCCAGCGCGCCCCCGAAGGTGGAGCGGGTGTGGGTGGTGCCGTCCTCGACCATCCAGTAGCCCTCCTCGTCGCGGCTGATCGAGATCTGCCGCTCACGGGAGGCGAGGCTGGTCCGCAGCGAGAGCCTGCGGGTCACGCCGTTCTCGTCGGTGACCAGGTCGTAGGAGGCGCTGAAGGCGGGATGCTCCTCGCATTCGCCGCCGATGATCCGGCCGGCCGCCTTGATCCGATTTCCGAGCAACTGCACCCGCACCGACTCCATGCGGGGCGCGGACTGCGCACGCCAGGTGAGGATCGTGGGCCAGGTCGAACCGGTGGCCGCGGCGTCCTGAGCAGGATTGGTCACTCAACTACGGTAAGCGACGCGGCCCGGAACAGCAGCCGGGGCGACGAACCCGCGCCCGCGCGTCACCTTGGCGACCTCGGTCGGATTCCCCAGTCCGACGTTCGCCCACCGCGATTCGGCGAGAGAACACCGGGCCGACCTCATCGCCCTGCGAACCCACGACGTGATCGCGGTAACACTCCGATAACGCAAATGGATGAACTGGGCAACGGACCGAGGAGGTACCCATGGCCGACAACCAGGAGATCTGGGCTGCCGAGGCGCGGCGCGCGCTGATCGATGTCGCAGGCAGCTACCGGAGTACGACCACGTACCCGGAGCTCGCCGAGACCATCCAGTCCGCCTCCGGCGTACGCACCAGCAACCTCCTCCAGAACTGGATCGGCAAGACCCTCGCGAAGGTCGCACTCGAGTGCAGCCGTCGCGGCGAACCGCTGCTCTCCGCGTTGTGCGTGAGCAGCGTCGACGGCCGCGTCGGCGACGGATACGCGAAGGCCGTCGAGTCGACCTACGGCGAGCTGCCCGCGGACGTCGAGTGGCACGCCGCCGAGGAGAGGTTGCGCTGCTACCGGCATTTCGGCGCTCCGGACCTGCCGGCCGACGGCGGCATCGCGACGCTGACCCAGTCGGTCGTGGCGATGCGGGCGAAGGCGCAGAAGCGCGACCGCAGTCGACGCCGCGAGCACGGCCAGGCGTGTACCGAGTGCTACCAGGTGCGGTCGCTGGCGGGAGTCTGCGGCTGCAGCTGGTGAGCCCGAGCCGAGGGAGATCGAGAAGCCGAAACCTCGTCCGGCGCACGAACGGGCAGTTTCCTGGGTGGTCTCTCGGCCGATGCCCCGGGAATCGCCCGTTCGCGACATGAGTTCAGTTGCGCAGCGCGTCGCCCAGGTCGCGCCGGGACAACCGCCGCGACTTTCCGAGCTGCCTGACGACGGCGACCGGTTCACGCCGGGCACGGCCCTGGCCGCGGCGCTTGTGCGGCTTGCAGAGGGCGCATCCGCGCCAAGTCCGGGAAGGGTGCTGATTCGACACTGGCGAACCTCCGGGAGGTACTCCGCGCGAGGCGAAGAGGAGAGCGTATCGCCGTTGTCCAGCCAGACCGAAACACCCCGCCACCAATGGCTGGTGACGGGGTGTTTCACTGTGCGCCCGAAGGGATTCGAACCCCTAACCTCTTGATCCGTAGTCAAGTGCTCTATCCGTTGAGCTACGGGCGCATGTCTTCAGTTGTGCTGGCCTACGTGCACCAGCGTGGCGGAAGCGAGAGGATTTGAACCTCCGGTCCCCTTTGAGGAGGACAACTCATTAGCAGTGAGTCCCATTCGGCCGCTCTGGCACGCTTCCTAGGCTCAGGTCCTTTCGAACCGCCGGGCGAAAGATTACACAGGACCGGACGGTTTAGGCAAAACGGCTGGTCAGACGGGCGTTATCGGAGGTTGCTGTCGAACCAGTCGAAGATCCGGCGGGTCGCGTCCATGATCGCCTGCGTAGTCGGGTCGGCGTCGTCGCCGTCGGCGGGCAGGGTCGGCGGCTCGTCGGCGCGGTGCTCGAGGCCGCGGTAGCTGACCACGTGGGTTGCGACCGGCGCGCGGGCGACCGCCTCGCGCAACCGCTCGACCTGATCGGGCGGGGTGCACGGATCGTCGTCGCCGTACAGCCCGAGCCACGGCGCCTGCAACGACGCGGCCGCGTCGACCAGGGCGGGCGCTTCCGGATCGAGCGGCTCGAGGATCCCGCGCGCCGACACGCTCACCGCCGCGCCGATCGGACGGTTCGTCGCGACCAGGAGCGCAGCCGTGCCCGCGTCGTCGAACCCGAGCACCCCGACGCAGTCGGCGTACACACCCCGCGCGACCAGCCAGTCGAAGGTGGCGTCGAAGTCCGCGAACAGGCTGTCGCCGAACACTTCCGCGGCACTGTGCGCGGACTGCCGGTGGAACAGGTGCGGCGCGACCGTCAGCCAGCCCTCCCCGGCCAACAGTCGCATCAGGTCCAGCAACGTCTCGGTGAACTGCCGCGACTCGTGCAGGACGACGATGCCGCCGCGGGCGGGACCGTCCGGTTCGACGGCCGTCAGGGGCACGTGTTCGGGAGCGTCGTCGGGGCGCTCGAGGACTGCGCGGAGCACCGCACTGTCAGCGAAGATTCCCGCCATACCGTCTACTGTGGCACGGTCCGGGCGGCCCTGCCCGATTTTCTTTTCGGCCGCGAACGGCAATCGCTACCGGCCGGTAGATGGACGGGCGCATAATGGGCAATCGTGACTGCCCGAACGCGCCCAGACCTCGCCGACATCAGCCCCTACGTGCCCGGACGCACGTTTCCCGGCGCCATCAAGCTGGCGAGCAACGAGACCACGGCAGGCCCGCTGCCGAGCGTGGCCGCCGCGATCGCGGAGTCCGCGCTCGGCGTGAACCGCTATCCCGACAACGGGTCGGTGGCCCTGCGCGAGGCCCTCGCAGCCAGCCTCGGTGTCAGCGTCGACCGTGTGGCCGCAGGCTGCGGATCGGTGAGCCTGTGCCAGGAACTCGTGCAGATCACCGCGGGCCCCGGCGACGAGGTGCTCTTCGCCTGGCGCGCGTTCGAGGTGTACCCGGTGGTCGCCATGGTCGCCGGCGCCACCCCGGTCCAGGTGCCCCTGACCGCCGACCACGTGCACGACCTCGACGCGATGCTCGCGGCGATCACCGACCGGACCCGGGTGATCTTCGTCTGCAACCCCAACAACCCGACCGGAACGGCCGTCGGGCAGGACGCACTCGAGCGCTTCCTCGACGCCGTGCCCACCGACGTCCTGGTGATCCTCGACGAGGCGTACATCGAGTACATGCGGCCCGGCGACCAGGCCGGTCCGGAGATCCCGAACGGCGTCGCCCTCACCGAGGGCCGGCCGAACGTCGTTGTGCTGCGAACCTTCTCGAAGGCGTACGGCCTTGCCGGCCTGCGGGTCGGGTACGCGGTGGCGGACCCGGCGATCGTCGCGGCACTGAGCAAGGTGCACATCCCGTTCGCTGTCAGCACGGTCGCACAGGCCGCCGCGATCGCCTCGCTGGCCGCCGCGGACGAACTGCTGGCCCGCACCGACGGGATCGTCGCCGAGCGCCGCCGGATGCGCGCGACCCTCCTCGAGGCCGGCTACGAGGTGCCGGCGTCCAACGCGAACTTCGTCTGGCTGCCGCTCGCCGACCGCTCGTCCGAGTTCTCCGAGGCCAGTGCGGCGGCCGGCGTGCTGGTCCGCCCCTACGGCACCGACGGCGTGCGGATCACCATCGGCGATCCCGACGAGAACGACGCGTTCCTCGCATTCGCCACCGGCGACGGTCTGACCATCTGGAAGTCGCGCACGGTCTGACTCGCGTCAGCGTCCCAGCGCCCGCGCCAGCGTCGGCCACGAGTCGTGCAGGTCCTGCTGCCAGTAGGGCCAGGAGTGTGTGCCGTTCGGCCGGTAGTGGACGGTCGCGGGGATGCCCAGTTGACGTAGCCGCTCGTCGAACAGCTGCGTGCAGTGCAACGCGGCGGCCTCGAGCACCGCGCCGAGAGTGATCGCGCTGAGGCCGGCTGTGGTGGTCGGATCGTCCGCCGGCCCGACGACGCCGTTACCCACCGCTAGGTAGATCGCCTTGCCGCGCAACGCCTCCGCGTTGCGCAGCGGGTCGTTGGCCGCCCAGGCCGGATCGCCGTCGGGACCCCACATGTTGTCGGCGTCCCCGCCCTTCCACGCGACCGTCGCGCGCACCGAGAGCTTCGAGTTGGACTGGCTGTTGTCGGCGCACCCGCTGAAGGCCGCGACGCCGCCGTACAAACTCGGATGGCGGGTGACGAGGTTCAGCGCGGCGTGCGCGCCCATCGACAGTCCCGCGATCGCGTTGACCCCGTTGCCGTGGAAACCCGCGTCGATCAGCGGGGGCAGTTCCGCAGTCAGGAACGTCTCCCACTCGTCGACGCCGAGCGCAGGGTCGGGTCGCTTCCAGTTGGTGTAGTAGCTGCCGGTGCCGCCGACCGGCAGCACCACGTTGACGTCCTTGTCGGCGAAGAAGCCGACCGCGTCGGTCTTCTGCGTCCAGGTGCTCTCCCGGAAGGCCGACTCCTCACCGCCGCCCGCGCCGTCGAGCAGGTACAGGGTCGGCCGCGGCGCCGAGCCGGCCGGCAGCAACACCTGGACCTGCACCACCCGACCCATCGCCGGCGAGTTCACGAACACCGCGGCGCGGCGGTCCGTGAGCATGGTGACGTGGTCCACCGATGCCGCCTCGGGCCCGGGGGCGGGGCCCCGAGGTCCGGCCGACGCGGCCGGGGTGATCAGGCCGCACAGGGCCACCGAAAGAGCCATTGTCGCAAGCAGCTTCATGGGCCCACCTCGGGCGGCTACCCACGGGTTGCGGGCGTACCGCTGCTCGTCAAGGTAGCCGAAGATGGCCGTCAGTGAAGGCTCGACACGGAAATCGGCTGTCGCGCCGCCCCACTCGTGACGTGAGGTAAGCGTCAGAGCCCGAGGGCGCCGCTCAACGTCGGCCACGATGCGTGCAGGTCGTCCTGCCAGTACAGCCAGGTGTGCGTGCCGTTCGGCCGGTACACGACGGTCGCCGGAATGTTCAACTGGCCCAGTCGCTGCTCGAAGCCCTGCGTGCAGTGCAGCGCGGCGGCTTCGAGGGGGGGCGCCGATCACGATGATCAGCGGGAGGTCGGGATCGTCCGGGCGGTCGTGCGGCCCGAGCAGACCGTTGCCGACCGACGAGTAGACGACCTTGCCCCGCAGCGCCTCGGCGTTGCGCATCGGGTCGTGCGCGGCCCAGTCCGGGTCGGTGTCGAGGCCCCACATGTTGTCGGCGTTGCCCTTCTTGAACCCGACCGTCCGACGAACCACGAACTGCGCCTCCGGGGTGCTGGAGGTGTCCGCGCAGCCGCTGTACGACGCGACGCCCGTGTACAGGTCGGGATGGCGCGTTATCAGGTTCAGCGCGCCGGTGCCGCCCATCGACAGGCCCGCGACCGCGTTGACGCCGTTGCCGTGGAAGCGAGCGTCGACGATCGGCGGCAGTTCCTCGGTCAGGAACGTCTCCCACTGGTTGACGCCGAGCACGGGGTCGCGGCGCTGCCAGTCGGTGTAGTAGCTCGCGAGGCCGCCGACCGGCAGCACCACGTTGACGTCCTTGTCGGCGAAGAAGTCGACGGCGTCGGTCCTGTCAGTCCAGGTGCTCTCGGTGTCGTCGGTGTCCTCGCCGGCTCCGACGCCGTCGAGCAGGTACAGCGTGGGCCGCGCCGTCGACCGGTCGGCCGGCAGCAGCACCTGGACCTGCACGACCCGGCCCATCGACGGCGAGTTCACGAAGAGCGCGGCGCGCTGGTCGGTGAGCATCGTGACATGGTCGATGGTCGCGACCTGCGCGCTGGTGGGGGCTGTGATGCCTCCGGCCGAGGCGGTCGACGGGAGCAGCGCCGCCGTCGCCATGGTGAGGGCCGTCGCCGCGAGCAACTTCATTGATCCCACTTTCACACCGGGCCGACCGCCGTGGTCGCCCGTCACACCTGGCCGCGGAGAAGATAGCCGAGCGCACCCGGACGTCACATCTTCGCTGCTCGGAAGTCTGATTCGCCCTGACTCGGCAGCCGTCGGCGGTAGGCTGTTCAGCCCGGCCACATCCAGACGAGGTGCATCATGCACGCTTCTCGACGGTCCCCGACAGTCGGCCTGACCCTCGCTGTCTGCGCGAGCCTGAGCGTCGCGACCGGGTGCATGGCGGACTCCTCCGCCGCCACCCCGACCTGGTTCGGACCCGCCGTGGACGTCGGCGGCGGCACAGCGCGGTCCTTCGTGACGCTCGACGAGAACGGCACACCGGCCGGCGTCGGGATCCGCCTGTCCGCGTCCGCCCTGGACGGACTGACCGATGCCGCCGACGTGGAGATGCAGACCTTCCCGCTCGAGCTGCCGGACCAGACCCCGCCGACGGCCTTCGAGTACGTCACGCTGGACTGGAACCCGCACGGGCACGGGCCGTTGGGACTGTTCGCGAAACCGCACTTCGACATGCACTTCTACATGATCGATGCAAGTGCGGTCGACGAAATCGACCCCGCGCGTGCGGATTTCCAGTCGCGTGCATCGAAACTGCCACCGGCGCAGTACATGCCCGTGGACTACATTCCCACACCCGGTCCGCCCGAGATGAACACCTCGCCGAAGATGGGCCTGCACTGGGCGAACCGGGCCGACGGCATGATCCCGGGCCTGTACAACTTCGACCAGGCAGTGCTCGCCGGCTCCTGGGACGGGGCCTACACGTTCACGGAACCGATGATGACCCGCCAGTGGCTGCAGACCCGCCCGACACTGACCGAGGACGTCAGGCAACCGCAGGCGTATGCGAAGTCCGGCTACTACCCCACCACCTACAGCGTGACCTACGACGACGCCGCCGCCGAGTACGTCGTGGAGCTCGCCGGCATGCAGCTCCGGCAGGCGTCCTGACCGATCATCCCGCTCGACGTGTGACGCTTCTCGCTGGCCACATCGATACCCCTGGGGGTATCGTCGAGCGCATTGCCTAATACCCCATGGGGTATCTACGTAAGGAGTCGAGAGTGAGCAGCAGGAAGCTGGCGACCGCGGACCGTCCACCGTCACGGGCGTCCGCCGCCGCGCCGACCAGTGCCGACTTCGGGGGCATCCTCGGCAGACTGGGCGCGACCATGGCCGGTCGTGCGGGATGGGTGTTCGGGGTGTGGCTGATCGCGCTGGTCGCGCTCGGTGCCGCCGCACCGTCGGTGTTCAGTTCTCTGGCCGGCGCCGGCTGGCAGGCCAACGGCTCGGAATCGGTGCAGGTCCGCGAGTTGGCGCAGGAACACTTCGGCGGCAATTCCTCCGCCTCGGTGCAGGTGGTGGTGCACTCGGACACCGAGCAGGTGACCGATCCCGCCGTCGCCCGCGTCCTCGACGAGGCCACCGCGGTGTTCGCGGCCGACCCACGCTTCGGCGAGGTCATCGCGCCGCAGCCCGGGATGACGATCAGCCCCGACGGGCACACCGGCATCCTGATCGCCGGCGCAAACGCGAGCACCGACGACATGGTCAAGGCCGTCGACGACGTCAAGGGCGAACTCACCGCGCTGTCCGGGGACGGCGTGGAGGTCTACCCGACCGGCGCGTCCGCACTGTGGAGCGACTTCAACAAGGCCAACCATGACGCGATGATCAAGGCCGAAATGGTCTCCTGGCCGGTGACCATGGCGATCATGGTGCTCGCCTTCGGCTCCCTCGTCGCCGCCGGACTGCCGCTGCTGCTCACCCTCGCCGGCCTCGTCGCGTCCGCGGGCGGGCTGGTCCTACTCAATACCGTCACCCCGATCTCGGTGTGGGCCATGAACTTCGCGATGATGTTCGCCCTCGCACTCGGCATCGACTACGCCCTGTTCCTCGTCTCCCGCTTCCGCGACGCGCTGGGCAAGACCGGCGATCCCCGCCTCGCGGTCGCCGAGACCATGGACACCGCAGGCAAGGCCGTGGTGCTGTCGGGCGTCACTGTGCTGGTGTCCCTGTCCGCCGTGCTGCTGGTCCCGGCCCCGGCCGTGCGGACCATGGCCGTCGGCATCATGCTCGCGGTCGCCTTCGTCCTCGCCGCCACCCTGACGCTGCTCCCCGCCGCTCTCGGGAAGCTCGGACCGAAGGTCAACGCCGGTTCGCTCCCGTTCGCCAAGCGACAGCAGCACCGGTCCCCGCGGTTCGCGGCCTGGGGCACCCTGCTGCACAAGCACCCGTGGCCGTTCGCGATCGGCGCCGTCGTCGTGCTGGTCGGGCTGTCCATCCCGGTGTTCGGACTCAAGGTCGCGATGCCGTCGATCCAGGTCGTGCCCACCAACGCCCCCGTCCGCCAGGGCTACGAGCTGGTCCAGGCTCAGATGGGCGAGGGCGCACCCGGCATGCTCCAGATCATCGCCCCCACCTCGGAAGCCGACGCGACCGCGGCGGCCGCCGCGGCGACCGAGGGCATCGCCATGGTCACCCCGCCGATGCCTGCGATCGACGGCTCGGACTACGTGATGCTGCAGGCGATGCCGAACGTCGACCCCTCCGACGACTCGATGGGCTCGATCGTGGACCGGCTGCGCGCCGACCTGCCCGAGCAGGCCCGCGTCGGCGGCGCGCCCGCGGAGAACCTCGACCTGCAGCAGGCGCTGAACGACTACCTGCCGATCATCGTCGCGGTCATCCTCGCCCTCGGATTCCTGCTGCTGCTGATCGCGCTGCAGGCACCGCTGATCGCCATCCTGGGCACCGTGGTGAGCCTGCTCTCGACCGCCGCGGCGTTCGGCGTGGCCAAGCTGATCTTCCAGGACGGTCACGGGGCGAGCCTGCTCGGCTTCACCCCGCAGGGCTTCCTGGACGGGTGGGGTCCGGTGTTCTTCTTCGCGATGATCTTCGCCATCGCGATGGACTACACGGTGTTCCTGCTCTCGACGGTCAAGGAACAGTACGAGCGCACCGGTGACGCCGCCGCCGCGCAAGTCGAGGGCATGGGGCACTCGGGGCGGGTCATATTCGCGGCCGCCGCCGTGATGGTCGGGGTGTTCTTCAGCTTCGCACTCGCAGATCCGTTGCCGCCCAAGGAGATGGGCGTCATCCTCGGCGTCGCCGTACTGCTCGACGCGATCCTGGTCCGACTGGTGCTGCTGCCGGCGCTGCTGCGCCTGACCGGTCACGCCGCCTGGTGGTCGCCGGCCTGGCTTCGCCGGATCCTGCCGAAGATCAGCTTCTCGCACGGCTGATCCGTTCCGACTCCGCCTACCTACCAAGGAGATTCACATGAAAACTCTTCCCCGCCACCAGGGCTGGACTGTCGAACGCGTTGTGCCACTCATGGCCGGAGTGATGATCCTGCTGAGTGTGGCCCTGACACTGGCCTTCTCGGCGTGGTGGCTGCTGCTCACCGGTTTCGTCGGCGCCAACCTCGTCTTCTACGCCGCGATCGGATGGTGCCCAGCCAGCCTGGCCATGGAGAAGTTCGGGCTCGAGCGCGCGAGCTGCCGCACCCCGGCCGGGGTCTGAAGCAGGCACGGAACGGAACCGTACGGTCGGCAATCGGGTAGGCGAGCGACACGCAGAAAATTGCCGCCGTTCCCTCGCCGCGGGCGCGGTCGACGATTACAGTCGGTCGCGAACTCTTCCTTCGTCTGCAAGGTGAGGATCGCCATGAACCTGATAACCAGAGGATCGGCATCGGCGCTGATTGCCGCGGCAGTGATCGCGGGCGCCGGGACCGCACAGGCCAACGCGGCCACCCCGGCGGACGGTCCACCCGGCCTGACGGTTCCGGGAGTGCACCAGGTCGACTCTCCCGCCAAGGAGGCTGCGCTCGCGAACATGCTCAACCAGCTCAACCTGGGCTGGGCGAACGGCGGCGCGGCCGGGACGGCCATCGGCGCGGTGGTCGGGCTGGGCATCGGCTGCGTGTCGATGTTCCCCGGCAGCCTCGCCGGCTGCATGATCGGCAGCCCGACGGGCGCGATCATCGGTGGGCTCGTCGGCATGGGCAACGGCAACCCCCAGGCGCAGCAGGCGATCCAGGACTACCTGAACACGCCGTAGCGGTCACGGATACGCAAGAAGGCTCTGACCTGGCGACTGTCGCCGGGTCAGAGCCTTTCGTGTTGGCGGGCGGTCGATCGGGTCCGCGCGGGAGCCGACGCCTCAGCGGTGCACCGTCCGGCGTGGCGGCTTCATGGCGTTGTGGTCGAGTGGTTCACCGCTGAGGTTCCAGCTCCACGAGATGTCCGGCGTGACACGCAGATACGGCTGCTCGCCCTCGACTACCTCCGCGGTGCCGTACACCCGCAGGTATCGCGGGGTCCACGGCTGAGTCGACACCAGGTCGTCGACCACCAGGGCAATCTTGTCGTTGCCGGCGAGGACGTTGTGGTGACGCCTGGTCTTGGCCGGAGCGATGCCGCCGATGTTGATGTACGTCCCGTCGAATTCGAACCCGACCGGCACCACATCCGGCTGCCCGTCGGGGTCGGTCGTCGCGATCCGTGCCAGTGGTTGCGAGCGAAGGTAGGCGATCTCCTCGTCGGTGAAACTCATGGCGTGACCTTTCTGCAGGACCGGGAGGGCACTTTCCGCGGTCACCGGGGATTAGTGGTCGTGACCCGATTCATTGTCGGGGAGAAGGGGGTTCGAGGGGAGAAACGGCCGGGATCTCGGCCGTTCGCCGCCCCGGTCACCCGTCGAGGGCGGGACAGTCGCTACAGCCGTCGCAGCGGGCTCCAACGTGAAACAAACAAGGCCCCGACCTGCACGAATCAGGTCGGGGCCCTTGGCGGAAGCGGAGGGATTTGAACCCCCGTTGGTTTTACCCAAGCTCGCTTTCAAGGCGAGTGCATTCGGCCGCTCTGCCACGCTTCCGTGGCGAATCCTATCGTCCGCATCCCGCGGGTGATGAACGCCCCGCTGAGCTCAACCTTCCATCCGCCGATCGAGGGCGCCGTCGACCTTGTCGAAGACGGTCGCCACGCCGAGCAACTCGGCGGGCTCGAGAAGGTCGATCAGGTACCGGCGCACCCCCCGCACGTGCGTGGGTGCGGCCTCCGCGAGCCGCTCGCGACCGCCCTCGGTGATCACGGCCAGCACCCCCCGGCCGTCCTCGACGCAGGTGCTCCGGGCCACCAGGCCCTCCACCTCCATGCGCCGCACCTGGTGCGTGAGCTTGCTGCGCGAGGACAGCACCCCGTCGGCGAGATCGCTCATCCGCGCCGCGCCGTCCTTCGACTCGGAGAGCATCACCAGAATTCGGTAGTCGTCCAGCGAGATTCGATGTCGGGTCTGGAGCTCCCTGTTGAGGACCTCCATCAGCCGCTGGCTGCCCTCGATGAATCCGCGCCACGCACGCATTTCCGCGCCGTCGAGCCACCTGGGCGTGTCGCCCGACTCGTCCCCCATCGCTGCACTCACACCCGCATTATGCCAGCCGGGGCCGATTACATACCGATTGGTATTGAATTGCGGACCGGCCGGCACACCCGGCCGACCCCGATCAGCCGGTGACCGACCGCAATGCCGAGGCGTCCACCTCCGCCACACTCGCGAACCCGGCGAGCCCGAGCGTGATGTCGAGGTCGGCCAGCAGCATCCGCAACGCGTGCCGCACCCCCTCCTCGCCCGCGACGCCGAGTCCGTACACCCACGGCCTGCCGTACAGCACCGCGTCCGCGCCCAGGGCCAGCGCCTTGATCACGTCTGCGCCGCAACGGATTCCGGAGTCCAACAGCACGCTCGCGCGGTCACCGACCGCCGCGGCGACTGCGGGCAGCGCGTCGAGCGCGGCAATCGCGCCGTCCACCTGCCTGCCACCGTGATTGCTCACCACCACACCCGACGCACCGGAGTCCACCACCGCGCGCGCGTCATCGGGGTGCACGACGCCCTTGACCGCGATCGGCAGATCCGTCCACTCCCGGAGTCGCGCAACATCCGCCGCGCGCACCGAATGGTTGCCGAACATGCCGACCCAGGCGAGCACCGCCATCTGCATCGCCTCGACGCTCTCCTCGGGCGGCGTCGCGAGGCGGGAGCGGAACACCGGATCCGACAGGTAGTTCGCGATGCCCTTGCCCTGCAGGAAGGGCAGGTGGCCGAGTTCGAGATCCCTGGGCCGCCAGCCCATTCCGGGCGTGTCCGCGGTCAGTACGATTGCCTTGCCTTGGCGCCGGCCGCGGTCGCGCGCCGCACCAGCGACTCCGCGACCTCGTCGTCCGACGGCCAGTACAGCTGGTACCACCAGTTCTCCCCCGACACCTCGGCGACCTGCTCGATCGGTGTGGACGCCGCGGTCGAGAGCACCGACCCGACGCCCAGTTCCGCGGCCACCGCCCCGACCGCCGGTTCCGCGTCGGGGTGCACCAGCTCGAGCACCCCCACCGGCGCGGTCAGCACCGGCGCCGCCAGTCGGGTTCCGAGCACCTCGACGCTCAGGTCCCTGGCATCAGCGGCCGCGGTCCCGCGCAGCATCCGCGGCACGATGGCGTGACGGTCGAAGGCGGCCAGGTTCGCGGCCGCGGTCCGCTCGCTCGACGCACTGCCCGCGATGTAGCCGAACGCGGCCGGGGACAGCGTCACGCGGGCGAGCTCCTCGAGACCGGCCGCCGTCATCGGGAGCTGCGGCACCGCGCCGCCGAGGCCGGAGAAGTAGATCTCGTTCTGCAGGTTGCCGAAATTGGTCACCGGCGTGACGGTAGCCGCTCCGCCCCTCCGTGGGAACGACCTCGCCGGGGGCTAGCGTCGATGCATGCACGCGATCACTGTCACCACCCCCGGCGGACCCGAGGTCCTCGAGTGGACGCAGGTCCCCGATCCGCGACCCGGACCCGGCGAAGTCCTCGTCGACGTCGCGGCCACCGCCGTCAACCGTGCCGACGTGCTGCAGCGCCGCGGCTTCTATCCGCCGCCGCCCGGCGCCAGCGACATCCTCGGACTCGAATGTTCCGGCACGGTAGCCGAACTCGGTGAGGGAGTCCGCGGCTGGCGGGTCGGCGATCGCGTCTGCGCACTGCTCGCGGGCGGCGGCTACGCGGAGAGGGTCGCGGTACCCGCCGGCCAGCTCCTCCCCGTCCCCGACGGTCTCGACCTCGCCGCAGCCGCCTCGCTACCCGAGGTCGCGTGCACGGTGTGGTCGAACCTGGTGATGATCGGCGGGATGCGCGCCGGGCAGCTGTTGCTGATCCACGGCGGCGGGGGCGGCATCGGCACCCACGCCATTCAGGTCGCCGTCGCCCTCGGAGCCACCGTCGCCGTCACCGCCGGGTCCGAGCACAAGCTCGCCGCGTGCCGGGACCTCGGGGCGAGCATCGCCGTCAACTACCGCGAGGACGACTTCGTCGCCGCGGTGCGCAATACACCGCAGGGCGGCGCCGACCTGATCCTCGACAACATGGGCGCCGCATACCTGGACCGCAACGTCGACGCCCTCGCCGCCGACGGGCAGCTGTGCGTGATCGGCATGCAGGGCGGCGCGACGGGCGAACTGAACCTCGGCAAGCTGCTCGCCAAACGGGGCCGGGTGTTCGCGACCGCCCTGCGCACGCGGCCCGAGACTGGGCAGTCGGGCAAGGCGGAGATCGTCGCCGAGGTGACGCGGCGGCTGTGGCCGCTGATCGCGGACGGGACGGTGCGACCGGTCGTGCACGCGGAACTGCCGATCACCGAGGCCGGCGCCGGGCACGCCCTGCTCGACTCGGCCGAGACGATCGGCAAGGTGGTCCTGACCCTCGGGTGAGGGGAACCATCAGCCCGTCAGACCGAGTGAAGGTTCCCCTCACCAGGGACAGCGCGGGCGTTAGCCGTCGGTCGGGGTAGGTCGGGAGTGGGGCAGGCAGCAGTCAGCCGAGGGCGGCGACGGCGCGGACGAGCTGGTCGATCTCGTAGCGGGTGGTGTACGGCGCCAGCCCGACCGTCACGGCGCCGCCCTCCTCGTTGACCCCGAGCGAGTCCAGCAGCCTGCTGCCCTTGCCCCCGACGACGGTGCCGATCCGGCGTTCGGCGAAGTGCTCCGACACCTTCTCCGCCGGCACCCCGGCGACGGTGAAGCTGATCGTGGGCACCCGACTGTGCGAGGTTCCGATCAACGTCACCTGCGGCAGCCGGCGCAGCGCCGCCATCAGATGGTCGAAGAGCCGGTCGTGGTAGTCCTGCAGCGAACTGATCGACGTCTCGAGCCGTTCCCGACGGGACCCGCGGGCGCTCTCGTCCAGCCCGGCCAGGTAGTCGACGGACGCGGTGAGCCCGGCGAGCAGCGAGTACTGGTGTCCGCCGATCTCGAGTCGTTCCGCACCACGCGCGTGCGGGTTCAGCGAGATCGCCGGGATCCGGTCGAGCAGGGTGGGGTCCCGGAAGACCAACGCCCCCACCTGCGGACCGCCCCAGCTCGGCGCGTTCACCGCGACCACGTCCGCGCCCAACTCGTGGATGTCCACGTGCGCATACGGTGCGGCGGCGACCGCGTCGGCCACCAGCAGTCCGCCCATCTCGTGCGCCCGGTCCGCCGCGACCCGCACATCCGGGGCCGACCCGACGATCGGCGAGGCCGCCGTCAACGCGACCAGTCGGGTGGTCGGCCCGATCAGCTCCGCGAACTGCCAGCTCGGCAGGTCGCAGGTGTCGATCTCGACCTCGGCCCACCGCACCTGGGCGCCGTACCGGTTCGCGACGCGCAGCCACGGCGCGACGTTCGCCTCCTCGTCGAGCCGGGACAGCACCACACCGGTGCCGAGACCGAGTCGCGAGCTCAAGGCCTCGGCCAGCCACGCCAACAGGGACGCGCGGTCCGGCCCGAGGACCACGCCCGCCGGGTCGCCGCCGACGAGATCGGCGACCGCCTCGCGGGCCGCGTCGAGGATCGCGGCGCTGCGCCGGGAGCTCACGTGCCGGCCGGAATGCGAAGCGGCAGTACCGCGGAACGCCGTCGACACCGCGGTCGACACCGAGTCGGGATGCTGCATTCCGGACTGCGGATCGAGATGGATCCAACCGTCTCCGAGCGACGGGATCAGTCCCCGTACCCGGGCGACGTCGTAAGCCATGACCGACAGCCTAGGTGCTGATTTCCGGACCGCGCGATGGGGTTGCGCCGATTGTGAGAAGTCACAACCAGCGTGAGCTGGTACGACACAATGTCTTGCGACAAGATGGACCCATGACTCAACCGGAGAATGAACACGTGCTCGTGATCGGACCCGACGGTCGGCCCGTGCTGGGCAACTCCTCCGGGTCCCCCGTCGACCCCACGGGCCTCCCGGGCGAGGGCACCGGAACCGGCAACGGCAACGGCGAGCCGGACGAATCGCTCGCCGACATGGTCGAGCAGCCGGCGAAGGTGATGCGGATCGGCACGATGATCAAGCAGCTCCTCGAGGAGGTGCGCGCGGCGCCGCTCGACGACGCCAGCCGCGCCCGGCTCAAGGAGATCCACAAGTCGTCGATCCGGGAACTCGAACAGGGCCTGGCGCCCGAGCTGCGGGAGGAACTCGAACGCCTGACGCTGCCCTTCACCGACGACTCGGTGCCCACCGACGCGGAGCTCCGCATCGCGCAGGCCCAGCTGGTCGGCTGGCTGGAGGGACTGTTCCACGGCATCCAGACCGCGCTGTTCGCCCAGCAGATGGCGGCGCGGGCGCAGCTCGAGCAGATGCGCCAGGGTGCGCTGCCGCCCGGGCTCGGCGGGCAGGGCCCCGGGCACCCGGGGCAGCAGTCCGCACCGGGTACCGGGCAGTACCTGTAGGCCGCGGGCCGGTCGGGCCCGACGGCCCGACCGGTAGGCTCGGGCACCGTGTCAGCATCCGCCCTCGAATCCGAGGCCGCCGCGAGCGCTTCTCCGCCGGCCTCCGACTCGCAAACCTTCCGTCGTGCGTTCCAGGACCTCCGCGACGGCTTCGCGCAGCGCGAGCTGTGGCTCCACCTGGGCTGGCAGGACATCAAGCAGCGCTACCGCCGCTCGGTGATCGGTCCGTTCTGGATCACCATCGCCACCGGTGTCCAGGCCGCGGCGATGGGCCTGCTGTACTCGGCGCTGCTCGACATCCCGATCGACGAGTTCCTGCCGTACGTGACGGTCGGCCTGATCGTGTGGAACCTGATCAGCGCCTCGATCCTCGAGGGCTCGGACGTGTTCGTCGCCAACGAGGGCCTGATCAAGCAGCTCCCGTCCGCGCTGAGCGTGCACGTGTACCGCCTGGTGTGGCGGCAACTGCTGTTCTTCGCGCACAACCTGCTGATCTACGTGGTCATGGTGTTCGCGTTCGGGGTGTGGCGGCACCTGACCTGGCCGGACCTGTCGGCGATCCCCGCGCTCGGGCTGATCGTGCTCAACGCACTGTGGGTGTCGATCGTCTTCGGCATCTTCTCCACCCGCTACCGCGACATCTCGCCGATCCTCGGCAGCCTGACCCTGCTGCTGTTCGTGCTGACGCCGATCATGTGGACCACCGAGAGCCTCAAGAGCCAGGGCGGCCAGGCCGCCGACCGCGTCAAACTGGCCGAGCTGAACCCGCTGTACCACTACCTCGAGATCATCCGCGCCCCCATGATCGGGAAGCCGCAAGAGGCGTACCACTGGTACATCGTGCTGGCGATTACCGTCGTCGGATGGGCCTTCGCACTGTTCGCGCTGCGCAAGTACCGGGCCCGTGTGCCCTACTGGGTTTAGGGAGATCGGCCACACATGACAGAGCACGTCAGCATCGACACCCATGACGCCTGCGTCGACTTCCCGATCTTCGACGCGAAGTCCCGGTCGCTGAAGAAGGCGTTCCTCGGCAAGGCAGGCGGAACGATCGGCCGCAACGACTCGGACGTCGTCGTCGTCGAGGCCCTGCGCGACATCACCATGTCGCTGAAGGAGGGCGACCGGATCGGGTTGGTCGGCCACAACGGAGCCGGCAAGTCGACGCTGCTGCGCCTGCTGTCGGGCATCTACGAGCCGACCCGCGGCAGCGCCCGGATCCGCGGTCGCGTCGCGCCGGTGTTCGACCTCGGCGTCGGCATGGACCCGGAGATCTCCGGCTACGAGAACATCATCATCCGAGGCCTGTTCCTCGGGCAGACCCGCAAGCAGATGCTCGCCAAGATGGACGAGATCGCGGAGTTCACCGAGCTCGGCGAGTACCTGTCGATGCCGCTGCGCACCTACTCGACCGGCATGCGGGTGCGCGTCGCGATGGGCGTCGTCACCAGCATCGACCCCGAGATCCTGCTGCTCGACGAGGGCATCGGCGCGGTCGACGCGGAGTTCATGAAGAAGGCCCGCATCCGTCTCCAGGCGCTGGTGGAACGGTCCGGCATCCTGGTCTTCGCCAGCCACTCCAACGAATTCCTCGCGCAGCTGTGCAACAGCGCGATGTGGATCGACCACGGCCAGATCCGCATGCAGGGCGACATCGAGAGCGTGGTGCGTGCCTACGAGGGCGACGACGCCGCCGACCACGTCCGGCACGTCATCGCCGAGATGGAACGCGAGCAGAGCGCGTGAGCGAGTTCATCGTCGGCGTCGTGGTGACCCACCAGCGGCGCGAGCTGCTGGCGGAGTCGCTGAAGGTGCTCGCCACCCAGTCCCGGCCGCTCGATCACCTGGTGGTCGTGGACAACGCCGACGAGGACGCCGTCCGCACGCTGGTCGAGGGCGCCGACGTTCCCACCACCTACCTGGGGTCCAAGCACAACCTCGGCGGCGCCGGCGGCTTCGCGCTCGGCATGCTCTACGCGCTCTCGCTCGGCGCGGACTGGGTGTGGCTGGCCGACGACGACGGCAGGCCCGAGGGCCCCGAGGTGCTGGCCACCCTGCTCGACTGCGCCACGCGCAACGGCCTCGCCGAGGTCTCGCCGGTGGTCTGCGACATCGACGACCCGGACCGGCTGGCGTTCCCGCTGCGCCGCGGCGTCGAATGGCGGCGGCTGCGTTCCGAGCTGGGCGAGGACGATCTGCTGCGCGGCATCGCGTCGCTGTTCAACGGCGCCCTGTTCTCCGCGGCCGCCATCGACGCGGTCGGCGTGCCGGACCTGCGACTGTTCGTGCGCGGCGACGAGGTCGAGGTGCATCGGCGGCTGGTGCGGTCGGGGCTGCCGTTCGGTACCTGCCTGCAGACCGCGTACGTGCACCCCAACGGCGCCGACGAGTTCAAGCCGATCCTGGGCGGCCGGATGCACACCCAGTACCCGGACAACGAGACGAAGCGGTTCTTCACCTACCGCAACCGCGGCTATCTGATGGCCCAGCCCGGCATGCGCAAGCTGCTGCCGCAGGAGTACGCGCGGTTCGGCTGGTTCTTCCTCGTCCAGCGCCGCGATGTTCGCGGATTCCGCGAGTGGATGAGGCTGCGCGGCCTGGGCCGGCAGGAGAAGTTCCGGCGACCCTGACGCTGCGCGTCGCCGTACCGTTCGATCACGTTGCGGTCGAACGGTTTTCGTCAGCACGGCCGGCACAGTAGCCGTCGTGGCGCGGCGGCATCTGCGCGACAAGACGACGCTCGTCGTCGACAACTGGCAGCATGGGGTGGACTCGACGTCGTAGATGAGGGGTGTCCCGCATGCTCGCTCGGTTCCGCAGATCGGCTCGACTGAAGCTGCAACGAGCCGTGGCCGAGGTGGTGCACGAGTCCGACCGGCAGACCCGCGTGGAGCAGGAGAACCGTCACGACCAGCTGATGGCCGAGCTGTCCGCCGTCAACGGCGAGCTGTCGCGCGTGCTCGGCGAACTGGCCCTGGCCCGCACCCAGGTCGCGACGGTCGGGGAACGACTGACCGAGCTCGAGCAGCGGGCGCGCCGCGACATCTCCCGCGCCCTCGACGTGCGCGCCGCCGCCGAGGCCGCCGAGTTCGTGCTCGACCGGATGCCGACCGCCGAGGTGCGCCGGGACCCGCACGAGACGCTGCGCTACGCGCTCGACCTGGTGCGGGGCGACGGTCTCGCGCTCGAGTTCGGCGTCGCGGGCGGCACCACGCTCTCGATGATCGCCGCGGCCCTGCGACCGGCCGGCCACGAGGTGGTCGGCTTCGACGTGTTCACCGGGCTCCCGGAGACCTGGCGTACCGGGTTCCCGGTCGGGGAGTTCGCGCAGGAGTCGGTGCCGGTGGTGCCGGGCGCGCAACTGGTCGCGGGCCTGTTCGAGGACACGCTGCCGGACTTCCTCGCCGAGCACCCCGGGCCGATCGCGTTCGCGCACCTCGACGCCGACCTGCACTCCTCCACCGCGACCGTACTTCGCCTGATCGGCGAACGGTTCGTGCCCGGCACGGTGCTGGTGTTCGACGAGTTCTTCAACTATCCGGGCTGGCGGCAGCACGAGTACCGGGCGTGGGCCGAGTTCGTCGAGAGCACAGGACTGCGATTCGAGTACCTGGCGTACACGGCCGACCACGAGCAGGTGGTCGTGCGGATGACGGAGTGACCGGTCACCGCTGCGGGCGCAGCAGCACCACCTGAGTGACGTTGAACGACCACCGGTCCTCGATCCGCAACCCGGCGCGGGTGAACTCGGCGAACTGCGCCGTGTCCTCGAAGTGGTGCGGTGGCAGCGTCCACAGCTCGTTCGAGGTGTGCCTGACGGTGCGGGTGGCGTCGCGTTCCTGATCGGTGAAGTACCAGAGGGCCTGGCACGAGGCCAGCGGTTCCACGGGGTCGGTGACCGCGCGTTCCAGTTCCCACAACGAGCCCTCGCTCGCGGCGGTGCGGCCCGCACCGAGGTCGCGGACGCCGTCGAAGGCCGCGGGCCGCACGTCCTCGACGAGTCGCTGGGACGCCGGGTTCCACGCCGCCGCACCGAACAGCACGCAGTCCCCCGGCCTCAGGTGCTCGCCCGCGAACCGGTTGACCTCGGAGAAGTCCATGCCGCTCGGCTTGGCGTACGGTCCGCGCTGGGCGAGGTAGCCCGGCACGACGAGCGCCGCGAACACCGCGACCGTCAGCGTCGTCGTCCACCAGCGCGCGGTGATCCTGGTCAGGGCGAGGCCGCCGAGCAGCGCGGCCGCGGGGGTGGTGAAGGCGACGTACCGATCCAGGTACATCGGCGACTCGACGACCGAGTAGATCAGCAGCGCGGCCGTCGGCACCACGGTCCACGGCACCGCGACCGCCAGTACCCGGCGCCAGGTCCCGTCCCCGCCGCGGGTAGCGGTGACGACCGCCGCGACGACGAGGAGGACACCGAACGCGACCGCGAACCCGGGGGCACCGACGAACCACTGGTACTCGGCGAGGGCGCGGGGCAGATGCGAGTCCAGCGGCGGGATCCAGCCGACCTGGCCGGACTGCGCCCGCACCACGGCGAGGAACGGTGCCGCGCCGGCCGTGCCCGCGGCGGCCGCGACCGACCAACCTCGCCAGGAGCTGCGAACTTCCTTGCGCGCCAACAATGTCAGCAGGTGTGCGGCAATCATGGTCGCGAGATACGCGAACAGCACGATCGACACGGCAAGGGCCACCGCATATCCGGACCACGCCGCGGCCCGCCGCCATCTGCCCCGAACCGTCGGCGCCGCAACGAGAATCACCGTCAGCCACACCGCGGCGGCGACGGTCAACGCGTAGCCACGGGCCTCCACCGCCGCCCACCCGACGCGGGGCAGCAGCACGAACACCACACCCGAGACCACTCCCAGTCGACGCGTGCCGAGCCGAGCGCCGAGCACCACGACCCCCGCCGCGGCGGCACCGACGGCGAGGGCGCTCGGCAGACGGGCCGAGAACTCCGACGGCCCGAAAGCCCCCAGCCAGTAGTGCATTCCGGCGTAGTACAACCCGTGCACCGCGTCGATGTTGCCGAGCATGCGCCAGAGGTCACTCGGCGAACGACCGCCCGAATGAAGCGTCGCGACCTCGTCGTACCAGAACGACGGGATCCAACTTCCGGCCGCACCGAGCACGACGGCAAGGACGCCCACCAACAGGGCGTCCCACCGTCGGGTCCGAACGGACTCGGGCAAGGACTACTTGCCGTACAGGCGAGCCCAGTTCTCCCGGCTGGTCAACTGCGGCAGGGCCGAACGGAACTGCTCCTGCGTCGCGGTCCCCTGCTCCCGGAATCGCTTCATCAGCTTCGCGGTGCGGGCCGTCAGCTCGCGGGCGGTCTCCTTGTCGCGGCGCCGAACTCGAACCCCGGACTGCGAGGCATCGGTGACAACCGCGGTGTCGAACAGCGAGACGTGCCACCAGTGCGCCTCCCCCGCCGGGATGTTCGCCACCCCGTGCTGGGTCCGGCCGAGCCACTGGTAGGCGGCCCGCTTCGCGAGCACCGCGTCCAGTCGGGTCTTCTCCGGCTCGAACCCGGCGCGACGGACCACCATGTCCGCCTGGCGCACCCCCGGGATGTCGTTCGCGGGATGCTTGACGGTCTCGGGGAACCGGGCACGTTCCTTGCGGATCGACGCGAGCACCGCCTGACCGCCGTCCTCGAGCACCGACGGCCCGGCGAGGAAGTCCTCGATGCCGCGAATCATGGTGTACGCCAAGCCGTACTGCATCGAGACCAGGTACTGGGTGATCTCACGGGTCATCAGCTTGCTGAGGTTCTTCACGTCGAAGTCGCTGTGCAACGCCGCCGCGATCAGCGAGTTGCGGATGGAGAAGTACTTCGCCCAGTCGTCGCGGTCCTTCCAGTGGAAGTCCGCGTGCCACACCCCGGCGTTCGGCAGGGTGACGGTGACGAAGCCGGCGCCGCGGGCTCGCAGGCCGTACTCGATGTCGTCCCACTGGAAGAACATCGGGATCGGCAGGCCGATCCGGGAGACGACCTCCGCCGGGATCAGGCAGGACCACCAGGCGTTGTAGCCCGCGTCGACCCGCTTGTTCTGCTTCTTCTTCAGCAGGTTCGCGTCGTGCAGCGAATTCGCCGCCCAGCGACCGGCTTTCAGCTTGGACAGGTCCGCTTCCTCGGCGCTGACGTGCAGGTTCTGCGGGTTCATCAGGTAGAGCATCTGCGCGCCGACCAGCGTGGGCTCGGCAGTGACGTTGGCGAAGGCGTTCATCCGCAGCACCGACTCGGGCTCGCAGAGGATGTCGTCGTCCATCAGGATCACGTTCGCGTGCTCGTTGATCTCGGAGACCTCGTACATGCCGCGGGTGAAGCCGCCCGCACCACCGAGATTCGGCTGCCGCAGGTACACCAGCTTGTCTCCGAGGGTCGCCGCGACCTCCGCGAAGAGGGGTCGGTCGGACACCGGGTCCGAGCCCTGGTCGACGACGTAGACCGCGTCGATCCCGGCGGACATCTCGGCGTCACCGGCGATCGCCGCGACGGTCTGCGCGCAGTCGTCGGCGCGGTTGAAGGTGCAGATGGCAATCGCGGCCGGACGGATCACCTCGGGCGCGGGCACTGTCCACGCCAGCGAGCGCACCGTGAGTCCGCCGTCGACCGCGGTGAACTCGAGCCACAGCGAACCGCCGTCGAGGTACGCGTCGAGCGTCGCGGTCAGGCTGACCGACCCGGTCCCGGAGAACTCGCGGGTGCTCAGCGTGCGAGCCTTGCCTTCGGCGTCGGAACCGCGCAGCAGCACCAGCGCGGCGCCCTCCGCCTCGTGCGCGAAGGAGACCGTCACCTCGGTGACGGTGGTCCACCGCTGGAAGTAGCTCGCCGGGAAGTCGCCGAAGTAGGTGTCGGTGGAGACCGTCGCGCCCTTCTCCAGGTGCACCGAGAACCGCTCGCGGTGCGCCTTGCCCGCCACGATCTTCGCGTAGAGGGCGTCCTTCACGCGGGCGGTCGGGCCCGTGAAGACACCGCGCGCCAGCACCAGTCGGTCGAGATCTCGATGCTCGTGGAGTGCGCTGCGGACAGCGGCAGTGCTCCCGTCCACAGGCGCGACCGCCGCTGACTCGTTCATAGTGCTCCTACCGCTTTCCACAACCGCATGTACGGATCGAACTCGGGGTTCTCCCTGGGTGGCAGGGTATCAACCGCGGGCGGTTCCGCCTCGACGCGGCGAACGCGTGGGACGCCGCCAGAACCACACCGCCGTCTGGACCAGCGCGGCCAGCACCGCTCCGACCAGTGCCGCGAACCCGAGCCGCAGGCCCGGCGTGGCGAACTCGACGACGAGCGTGTGCTCACCCGCCGGGACGTCCACCGCGAGCAGTCCGGCCGGGCCCTGCGCCAACTCGACGTCGCGGCCGTCGACGGTGGCGGTGTACCCGGGCCAGGCCAACCGGGCGAACGCGATCCGGCCCGGCTCCGCGGCGGTGTAGTGCACCGCCTCCCGCTGCGGCGCGTACTCCGCGGTCCGCGCCTCGACGCCCGGGGACGTCCAGGTGAGACGGCTGTCGGCCGGCAGCACCTCGTCGCGGATCCACACCGCGCGCACCGGGGTGTCGTAGGCGCGATGCCAGCCCGGCGGCGGTTCCGCGGCCGCGGCCTCCGGCAGCAGCGATCGCTGCAGGACGAGCGTGGACACCCCCATCACGTCGATCAGCGGGGCCGGCGTCGACGCGTCCGCGGGACGCCAGACCCGGTCGAAGGCGTCGCGGCAGGTGGCACCGCGGTAGTCCATGCACAGTTCCTTGGCGAAGTCGACGAAGCCCATGCCGGTGTAGCTCGCGACCGACTGGATCCCCGCCGCCCGTGGCAGGTTGCCGAACAGGATCTCGCCCCTGCGCATGTCCTCCGAGGAGGTGTTCTCGAGTGCGGCGATCTGCAGGACGGTGCCCCGGTAGTCGGCGGTGCCCGCCGCGATCCGGTTCAGGTCGTACGCGGGGTAGGACTTTCCGCCGTCGGTCGCGCTCGCCGGGAAGGACGACGCCTGCATGAACAGCACGGCGGCTGTACCGACGACCGCGACCACCGCCGCGGTCGGCAGTCCGCCCCGGCGGTACGCCACCAGCAGTGCGGCCAGCAGCGCCGCGACGACCAGCAGACCCAGGGCGTGGACGGGGAACTCGTCGGGGCGCACCGCCCATCCGAGGTAGAAGCCGACCACGACCAGCGCGGCGGTCGCGCCGGCCCGCCTACGCACATTGTCCCTGGCCAGCCCCGCCGACAGCGCCACCGCGAACAGCACGCCGACGGCGAGGTACAGGTACTCGACCAGGCGCACCGGCCAGCGGAACAACCACAGATTGGACGGAGCGAGGGTGGCGAGGAGATAGAAACCGCCCACCCCGAACAGGCTGGTCAACGCGCCCGCCCTGGCCCGCGCGGTACGCCACCGCAACCAGGGCAGCAGCGGCACCAGGAACCAGGCGAAGTAGGTGGTCGGCACGGACTCGAGCCGGCCCCCGGCCCACGTCGACATCGACGGCAGGTAGGTGGGCACACTGCCGGTCACCAGGTCGCCGACGTCCGGCACCAGGAAGGTGTCGTTGGACAGCGCGGCCAGCGACTCCCGGGTGGTGACCTCGCTCGTCCCGAGCAGCGGCAGGAACACCAGCAGCGCGACCGCGCCGACGCACGCACCCAACACCACCAGGTGAGCGAGCCGGACGTACCGCCGCCGGACCGCCAGTTCGACCGCGATCGCAGCCAGCACGACCACCAGTCCGAGCGGCGCGTACGGGTTGCCGGTGGTCATGGCGAGCGCGCCGAACAGGAAGGGGACGAAGGGGTTCATCGCACCGCGCGAGTGCCGGCGCGCGGACCACCAGAAGTGGGTGACCCAGGTGAACGCCATCAGGCCGGCGGGCCAACCCGACGCCTCGTACCAGAGCGTGAACCCCGACACCGGCAGCGCGGTCGCCACGATCACCGCGGCCGCGCGACGGGACCCGTACTCGCGGGCCAGCAGGTAGACGCCCGCACCGAGGATCGCCAGCATCTCGACCATCACGACGAACGCCGCCAACGACAGGTTGTCGAAGTGCGAGACGAGCATGAAGTTGAGCAGGTTCACCGGGTTCCAGATCCCGGTCAGGGCCTCGGCGGCATAGTTTCCGCCCATCCAGCCCGCGGGATCCATCGTCGGCCACTGCCCGGCCCGCAGGCTCGTGCCGAACACGTGCCACAGCGGCGCGAACTGCTCGTGCTGATCGCCGACGTAGTAGAAGAAGTGTCCCCGCCACTGCGCGATCGTCGCGATCAGCGCGGTCAGTAGTCCCACCGCGAGCGCGATCAGCCAGTCCGGCAGTCGCCGGCACCGTTGCACAATGCCCGTCGCTGCTCCGTTGGTCTGCGCTGTGTTGCCCGACGTCACCGTTCGATCCCCTCCAAGGTCCCGAGAGAGCATAGGGCAGCGTCGTGGCGGGCCCGAAACGGTGAAAAGGGTCAGTGTGTCTCGACTGCCTCCGGAACCGGGACGGTCGGACTCGGACGGGTGAGGATGCGGCGGGACAACAGGAACGTCACCGGGATCGCGGCGACCGCCGCGATGAGCGGTGCGATCCGGTCGTCGACGTGCAGGGCACTGACGAGCAGGATCATGCCGACGGTGGTGACGATATAGTTCGTGGCGTTCGTGAGGGGGAACAGGGCGAACTTGCGCCACGTCGGCGGGGTCCGGAAGGTCCAGTAGCAGTTCAGGAAGAACGAGCCGACCATCGAGATCGCGATGGCGAGCAGGTGCGCCGCGAGGTACGGCATCACCGTGTTGAACGCGAGGTAGAGCCCGTAGTAGACGGCGGTGTTGATCAGACCGACGACGCCGAACCGGAGGATGTGTCGGATCATCGGATCGAGCCACCCTCGCGCGCGCCCGGTTCGGTCTCGGCGACCAGGTAGTGCGGCCTGCGCTTCGCCTCGTAGTAGATCCGCCCGACGTACTCGCCGATCACCCCGAGGAACAGCAACTGCAGCCCACCCATGCCGGTGATCGCGGCGATCAGGGTGACGTAACCGGGGGCCGTCACGCCGTGCATCAGCGCGGCGACGATCAGGCCGATGACGTACACGAACGACAGCCCTGTGACGATCGCGCCGATATAGATCGACAGCCGGAGCGGGGCGTTGTTGAACGACATGATGCCGTCCAGTCCGTAGTTGAGCAGCCGACGGAAGGTCCACTTGCTCTCGCCGCCGCCCTGCCGGGCCACGTTGTGGTAGTCCACGGTGATCGTGGGGAAACCGATCCAGGAGAACAGGCCCTTGGAGAAGCGGTTGTATTCGCGCATCCGGAGCAGGGAGTCGACCGCCCGGCGGCTGAGCAGGCGGAAGTCGCCGGCACCGTCCTGCATGTTGACGTCGACCATCGCGTTGACCAGGCGGTAGTACAGACGCGAGAGGACGGTTCGGGTGAACGCGTCGCCCTCCCGGGTTCGGCGCGCGATGACCTGGTCGTAGCCCTCGCCGTGCAGGCGGAGCATCTCGATCAGCAGGTGCGGCGGATGCTGCAGGTCCGCGTCCATGATGACGACGGCGTCGCCCTGCGCGTAGCCGAGGCCGGCGAGCATTGCCGCTTCCTTGCCGAAGTTGCGGCTGAAGGAGACGAATCGGCAGCGCGGATCCCGCTCGTGGAGTTCGCGCATGATGCGGACGGTGTCGTCCCGGCTGCCGTCGTCGACGAGCACGAGTTCGACGTCCACGTCGGCCTGCTCGAGGGTGCTCAGCACCTCGCGTACCAGGTCGGCGAGAACGTCCTCCTCGTTGTGACACGGCACCACGACGGACAACAGCATTTCGTCAATCTCCTAGATGAACCCGCGCACCCGACTTCCGCGAGGACGGCCCCCTGCCGGTGCGTGCGAGTTCTCAGCTTAGGCGGTCCGGTGTTGCGCCTCCGGCCGCGCACCCGCTACCTCGGCACATGGGTGCGCGAGCTCAGTTCCAGCCGATGCCCAGCGGCCCGATCCCGACCGACCCGATCCCGGTTGTCGCCGAGCCCTCGACCAGCGAGCCGGTGTTCAACGATCCGGTGTTGCTCGAGCCGGTGTTGGCGGACCCGACGTTGGTCGAGCCGGTGTTCGCGGATCCGAGGTTCAAATTTCCGGTGTTCGCGGACCCGGCGTTCGCCGTTCCGGTCTGCGCGGACCCGACGTTGCCGGAACCGGTGTTGGCAGACCCGACGTTGCCGGAGCCGGTGTTGGACGACCCGACATTGCCGGAGCCGGTGTTCGTCGAGCCGACATTGTTCGAGCCGGTGTTCTGGGAGCCCGCGTTGTAGGAGCCGGTGTTGTCCGGGCCGACGTTGAGGGACCCGAAGCTGCTGCCGCCGCCGGAGGAACCGGCGCTGCCCGAGCCGAGGCCGCCGGCCACGTCGCGACAGGGCAGCAGGATCGCGACATCGTCCGGCGCCAGGGACCGGACCAGCACCGCGACGTCGGCCAGTCCGGCGTCCGCGCAGGACGGCCGGGCGGCGGCCACGGCGGTGTGCGCACCCACGAGATCGCTCACGGGATCGGCGTTCGCGAGGCCGACGCCCGCGTAGCCCGTCGACAGCGCGGCGAGCGCGGCGGCGACGGCGAGGGTCCTGACCGTGGTGACCCGGCGAACAACGTTCATGGAGTGCTCCTTCTCAACCCGTAAGGCGCGAGCGAACTCTCAGAATGGGTGTTGCGGTCGTGACGGTACCGCCGCGCGGGCGGGCCCGCGCGTCAATCGGCGTTTGTCGGCGCGTTCTACGAGAGCGGGCCGACCGCGGCGGAGCCGACACCGGTCTCGAGGGATCCCGTGGTCCCCGACCCGGTGTTCGCGGACCCGGCGTTGCCGGAGCCGGTGTTCGCCGACCCGACGTTGGTCGAGCCCGAGTTCGCGGATCCGAAGTTCCCGGAGCCGGTGTTCGACGAGCCCACGTTGAACCAGCCGGTGTTGGAGGAACCGAGGTTGAACCCACCGGTGTTCGACGAGCCGGCGTTCGCGGAACCCGTGTTCAGCCAACCGATGTTGTTCCAACCGGTGTTCCCCAGCCCCGAGTTGGCCGAACCGGTGTTCCCGAAACCGTCGTTGTTCCAGCCCGCGTTCACCGAACCCGAGTTCGCCGAACCCGTGTTCGCGAAGCCGTCGTTGTTCCAGCCCGCGTTGGCGGATCCCGAGTTGGCCGAACCGGTGTTCGCCCACCCGTCGTTGTTCCACCCGGCGTTGTCCGAGCCGGTGTTGGAGGATCCGACGTTGCCGGGACCCAGGTTCGAGGAGCCGAGTGCGCCGTCGTTCACGGCGTCGCCGACGCTGCCGAGGCCGACGAACCCGATGAAGCTGTCGGCGGTGTCGGTCAGCTGGCACGGGAGCAGGGCGGCCAGTTCGCCGCCGGCGGATCCGGTGGCCAGATCGACGAGGTCTGCGCCGAGGCCGCTGCACGCGGTACCGGTGACCGGCTCGGCGGCCGCGACGCTGGGCGCGGCGATCGCGGCGGTGCCGAAGGTGGCGGCCACCGCGACGGTCCGCAGTGCCGCACCTCGTCGTGCGGTGTCCCAGCGGGTGGGGGCCCGATGCGCGCCGGCCATCACAGATCCTTCCCTGGCACAGGGCCGAGACGAACGGTAGAACACCGTGTCGTCAATCGAACACCGTGCTACAGGGACGATTTCGCACCCGCGGGCAGCAGCGTAGCGGAGTCGCTAGGACCCGGCGGGGAAATCATGCTCAACTTTCCAAATCCTGCTCATTGTTCGCATAGATGGCCTCGGTCGCGGCCTTCTGCGGGCGCCACCACGCCTCGTTGTCCCGGTACCACGCGACCGTCGCCTCCAGCCCGGCGCGGAAGTCCCGGAACCGCGGCGCCCAGCCGAGCTCGGTGCGCAGCCGCGTCGAGTCGATCGCGTAGCGCAGGTCGTGCCCGGGCCGGTCGGGCACGAAATCGAAGTCCGCCCGGTCCCGGCCGAGGATCTCCAGGACGGTCTCGACCACCGTCCGGTTGTCGGCCTCGCCGTCGGCACCGATCAGGTACGTCTCGCCGATCGCGCCCCGGTCCAGGATCTCCCACACCGCGCGGTTGTGGTCGTCCACGTGGATCCAGTCCCGCACGTTCGCGCCCGCGCCGTACAGCTTGGGTCGTCCGCCGTCGAGGACGTTGGTGATCTGGCGCGGGATGAACTTCTCCACGTGCTGGTACGGCCCGTAGTTGTTGGAGCAGTTCGACAGTGTCGCCCGAATTCCGAAGGACCGGGTCCAGGCACGCACCAGCATGTCGCTCGACGCCTTGGTCGAGGAGTAGGGACTCGACGGGTTGTAGGCGGTCTGCTCGGTGAACCGGGCCGGGTCGTCGAGCGCGAGGTCGCCGTACACCTCGTCGGTCGAGATGTGGTGGTAGCGCACGTCGTACCGGCGGACGGCCTCGAGCAGGGCGTAGGTGCCGACGACGTTGGTGTGCACGAACGGCCACGGGTCGGCGAGCGAATTGTCGTTGTGCGACTCCGCCGCGAAGTGCACCACCGCGTCCGAGTCCGCGACCAGCCGGTCGACCACCTGGACGTCGGTGACATCGCCGTGCACGAACTCGATCCGGTCCGTCACCGGGTCCAGCGAGGCGCGGTTGCCGGCATAGGTCAGAGCGTCGAGGACGGTGACACGAACGTCGGGTCGCTCCGTCACGGTCTGGTGCACGAAATTGGCGCCGATGAATCCGGCGCCCCCGGTGACGAGAAGCCTCATATCCTCGAACTCTACTGTGCGTCGCCGCCCCCGGATCCGGGTGCGTGGGACACTGCACGGCATGCGCGGAATCATTCTGGCCGGTGGGACGGGGTCACGGCTGCACCCGATCACCCTCGGGGTGAGCAAGCAGCTGGTGCCGGTCTACGACAAGCCGATGATCTACTACCCGCTGTCCACCTTGATGCTGGCCGGCATCCGCGACATCCTGGTCATCACCACCCCTGAGGACGCGGATGCATTCCGCCGACTGCTCGGCGACGGCTCCCAGTTCGGCGTGAACATCGGCTACCGCGTGCAACCGAGTCCCGACGGCCTCGCGCAGGCGTTCGTCATCGGCGCCGACCACATCGGTTCCGACACCGTCGCACTGGTGTTGGGAGACAACATCTTCTACGGCCCCGGCCTGGGCACCCAACTGACCCGATTCGAATCACTCACCGGCGGAGCGGTATTCGCCTACCGGGTCTCCGAGCCCGGCGCGTACGGCGTGATCGAGTTCGACGCCGACGGGCGTGCGGTGTCGCTGGAGGAGAAGCCGAAGTCGCCGCGGTCGCAGTTCGCGGTGCCGGGACTGTACTTCTACGACAATGACGTCGTCTCGATCGCGCGCGGGCTCGAGCCGTCCGCGCGCGGCGAGTACGAGATCACCGACGTCAACCGCACCTACCTGGAGGCGGGCACACTGCAGGTGGAGGTGCTCCCCCGCGGCACGGCCTGGCTCGACACCGGCACCTTCGACTCCCTGCTCGACGCGTCGAACTACGTGCGCACCATCGAGGAACGGCAGGGCCTGAAGATCGGTGTGCCCGAAGAGGTCGCCTGGCGGCGCGGGTTCATCGACGACGACCAGCTGCGCGAACGCGCGGAGACCCTGGTCAAGTCCGGCTACGGCGACTACCTGCTCGGGCTGCTCGAGCGCGGCAAGGACTGGTGACGGTGGAGTTCCGTGAACTGAGCATTCCCGGCGCCTGGGAGATCACGCCCCGACAGTTCGGCGACGACCGCGGGGTGTTCCTGGAGTGGTTCAAGGGCTCGGCGTTCGAGGCGGCGGTCGGGCGGCCGCTGAAGTTGCAGCAGGCGAACTGCTCGGTGTCCGCGGCCGGGGTGCTGCGCGGGGTGCACTTCACCGATTACCCACCCGGGCAGGCGAAGTACGTCACCTGCGTCAAGGGCGCTTTCCTGGACGTGATCGTCGACCTGCGGGTCGGGTCGCCGACGTTCGGCCGGTGGGACAGCGTGCTCATCGACGACGTGGACCGTCGGGCCGTGTACCTGTCCGAGGGACTCGGGCACGCCATCCTCTCGCTCGAGGACGACTCCACGGTGATGTACCTGTGCTCGATCGAGTACACCCCGAGCCTGGACCGGGACCTGCACCCGCTCGACCCGGACGTCGCCATCGAGTGGCCGACGGTCGGGCGCGACGGCACGGCCCTGGCCTACCAGCTGTCCGAGAAGGATTCGGCGGCGCCCACGCTGGCACACCTGGTCGAGGAAGGTGTGCTGCCGAAGTTCGACGGGTGAGTGAGGCGCCGTCGCGTTGGCACCCTGCCTTCCGTCACCGCTGACCGAGAGGCCCACCGGAGGCCGGAATAGAACTCGACCCGGTACCGTTGAACGGGCTGGCGACGTCCGGACATACCCCGGGTACCACATCATATTTGTCGCTGCGAGCGACCACTTGCCGAGAGGCGATATGGCGGGCATCGTCACCGGAGGCCGTCGGCACCTGTTTCAGGTGCCGGCGGCTTCACCCTTTTCGGGCCGTCACTTCGGGGTGACGCCCGTCAGTCGTGCCAGCTGTGTGGCGATCGGGTTCAGGTTCAGCGTCTCGGGCGCCTTCTTCGGCTTGTTGTCCCACGGCTGCGGGGTACTCGGATCGGCGTAGGCGATTCGGTTCGCGGACCGGACACCGGTCGCGCTGCCGAGCGGGGTGGTGCAGTTCGCCTCGGTGTTGAGCGGGAAGTCGTCGCGGGTCTCGTCGAAGTCGGGGTTCTCCCGCTTCATCCGTTCCACGATCTCGCGGGTGCCCTCGTAGCCCTGGGTGCACGGCGGCGGGTTGTTGGTCTCGGCGAGCAGACCCAGGTGGATGGTGCCGTCGCCGGGGGTGACGGTGCTCGCGCCGCCGGCCAGCGCGGGCAGGTAGGTGAGCAGGGTGTTCAGCGCCAGCGCGCGGGGCCCGAGCGAGCGCGACAGCTGGGCGACATTGGTCAGGTTCGTCGTCAGGTTCGCGCCCGACGCGGCCAGCAGCGACCCGACCTGCGTGCTGGCGGCAGTGCCGGTGTCGATCAGCCGTCGCAGGTCGGGGTCGTCGGACTTCAGCTGCTGCGAGAGCAGTTCGAGGTCCGCGCTGAAGTCCCTGATCGAGGAGGACTGCGCCGCCTGAGTGTCGAGAACCTTCCGACCGTCACGGATCAGCGTTGTCGTCTGGGGCAGGTTGTCGGTTCCGGCCTTCGACAACGAGTTGACCGAGTCGACGAGCTTCTGCAGGTCGTCGCCCTTGCCGTCGAAGGCCTCGCCCAGCTCGCGCACCGTGGTGGTCAGCGAACCGAGCGGCACCGAGTGCACGAGTGTGTTCGTGCCGGCGAGCACCTGCTCGACCGGGACCGGGATGACGGTGTTCGCCCGCGCGATGTGGAAGCCGTCGGTCAGGAACGGTCCGCCGTCGGAGGAGGGCTGGAGATCGACGTACTGCTCACCGATGGCGGAGCGGTTCGCGACGACCGCCTTGGCCGTGGCGGGCACCTTGGGAGCGTCGTTGTCGAGCATCAGATCCACCGCGACGCCGTCGTCGGTCAGTCGCAGGTTCCCGACCGTGCCGACCGGGACGCCGCGGTAGGTCACCTCGGCGTTGGTGAAGATGCCACCGGAATCGGCGAAGTTCGCAGTCACGGTGTACTGGCCGAAGCCGAGCAGATTGTCGAGCCGGACGTACTTGCCGCCGACGAACACCAGGCCGACGAGCGCCAGCAGCGCGAGCCCCACCAGCTGCCAGCGGGCCATTCGTGACAGTGCAGGCATCGTCCACCTCTGCTGATCGTCGTCGTTCTCACGGCCAGCCGGCCCCCCGCCACTGCCTAGTACGCGAATGAAATTACTCATGAGTAGGAATTAGCTGCAACTGAAAGTTACGTACATCTCATTTCCGCGCGCCCGAAAGCGCGCACTCGCGACAGGACCCCAGTAGCGTCTAGAGCACGACTGCGCAGGATTCGGAGAGGGCGGCTGCGCCGCCGGATGCAGGGTGTGGATGGACAGCAGGGAGCGCGACCGACGACGGCCGCCGCGTCACCGTGGCCTGCGTGCGCTGCTGCTCGTCGCCGCGGTCGCCGGATGCCTGCTGGTCGGCGGCCGACTCGGCACCGACTCGCCCACCCTGCCGAACATCCCGGCACCGGTCGCCGCCCCCGCGCCCGCGCCCGTCCCGCTCGCCCCCGCCGAGATCGCGGCCCGCGTGGTGCCGACCATCGTCACCATCACCTCCGCCGCGGGCCCGCTGACCACCGCGGGCACCGGCATCGTGCTCACCCCCGACGGTGTGGTGCTGACCAACCACCACGTCATCGACGGCGCCACCGACATCAGCGCCACCACCCTCGTCGACGGGTCCCGCCACACCGCGCAGGTACTCGGCTACGACCGGTTCCGGGACGTCGCGGTGCTGCGACTCGACGACGTGACCGGCCTGCCGACCGCCACGCTCGGCCGGTCCGCGGACCTGCACCGGCACGACCCGGTCATCGCGATCGGCAACGCGGAGGGCGGCGGGATACCGCTGTCCGCGCCCGGCGAAGTGGTCGGCGTCGGCCAGTCGGTCACCGCGCGCAACGCCTCGGACGGCAGTCGCAACCGGCTCACCGGCATGATCGAGGTCGACGCGGACATCCGGCCCGGCGACTCCGGCGGGCCACTGGTCGACGCGTTCGGCAAGGTCGTCGGCGTCAGCACCGCGGGCAACACCGGGATGCGTCCGGCGCCTGTCGATCCGGGGCATTCCGCCGGCTCCACGCCCGCACCGGATTCGCCGCCGACGACGGGCGCGCCGATCCCGATCGAGTCCTACGCCATCCCGATCGACGATGCCGTCGCGCTGGCGGACCAGATCCGCGGGGGCCGGACCTCGGAGACCGTGCACATCGGGCCGACGCCGCTGCTCGGCGTCGCCGTCACCGATGTCGGCGAGACCCAGTCCGGGGCCAAGGTGGTCGCGGTCGGCGCGGGCAGCCCCGCCGAACAGGCCGGGATCGCGCGGGGAGACGTGATCGTGTCCTGGGGCGCGAACCCGATCCGCTCGTCGAGCGACCTGACCGTCGAGATGACCGCCCGCCATCCCGGCGACCGCGTCGACCTCGGCTGGGTCGACGGCGGCGGCCGGCAGCGGACGGGATCGCTGACGCTGACCGTCGGCGCACCCTGACTGTCCGTTCTCAGGCGGGGGTGATGTCCCCCAGTTTCCAACTGCGGTCGAAGTACGGTTCCAAGGGGCCGTAGAACCGGAAGTATGAGAACCAGTGCCGGCCCGGGATGGTCTGGACCCAGTTGGCCTCCCTGCCGCCCGGCGCGGTCGGCCCGAAGTAGAGGTCGACGGAGCCGTCGTCATTCTTGACGAGGTCGGGATCGCGCGATCCACGGTCGCCGCGCTGCTGCTCGTTGTCGATCAGGCAGCGGGTGTCGACGTCGTAGACGGTGGCCGACCAGAACAACTTGGCGGGCGGATCGGCGGGGACGTGCAGCGTGTAGTGCTCGCCGCCGTCCAACCACTCGCCCGCCGCGTCGGTGTACGCGCCGAGGTACGCCTGTCCGACGCCCGGCGTCTGACTCTTCATCGCCTCGGAGAAGCTGACCGCCTCGTAGAACCAGGCGGCGCGCTCGAGCAGCTGGTCGTGGTGCTCGCCACGCTGATCGGAGTGGTCGAGCTGGGCGACCAGATCCCACTGCCGGTCCGGCCAGTACAGGGCCCCCGGGAAGCGCTTGGCGAACGAGTTGGCCTGCGCCATCAGCTCACCTGTGGCGGTAGCCGCGGTCAGGATCCGGGTCAGCCGCTCGTCGGGTTCGAACGGTTTGCCCTTCTCGATGCCCAGCTGTTTGAGCATCGCCAGGTAGAAGCGGTCGCGCTCGTCGACGATCTCGTGCTGATAGATGTCGTGCAGTCGAACCCAGTAGTCGAGGCCGCGCGGCTGGTCGCCGTTCCACGCCCGGCCTGCCGGGGAGACGATCCGGGTCTGCGGTGCCTCGCGTCCATCGAACGGGGTGATCCGGATCCCGTCGACCAGCTTCTGGGACCGCGCCGGGTCGGGGTCCAGCGTGCGGAAGCCGAACATAACGTTCATGCCGCTCGCCTCGTGCACGTAGTAGCTGTCGTCGACGTCGGGCGTGTCCTGCCCGGGCGGAACGATCAAGTGCTTGCCACCGCGGCCCTGGTCCGGGCCCATCTCGCCGAGGATCCCGCATTCGCGCTGCCAGAAGTCGGACAACCCGCCCGCGGTCGGTCCGGGTGGCAGTTCCACGACCAGCGGTCCGGTCTGGCTGAGGTCGATGAAGTTCAGGATGTACGGCGTCGTCGCATTCGCCGTGATGAGGCCGAGACGGTCCTGATAGGTGACGTAGTGCACCAGGTCGTAGTCCGTCGCGCCGAACACGTCCCGGTGCTGCGCCTGCCATTGGGCGTACGACACCAGCGGCAAGGACCACAGGTACGCCTGGCAGGCCAGCTGATGATCGAGCTCGTCGAAGATCGTCGGCAGGTCCGCGCGGCGGGGAAGCTCGCCGTCCATCCGAACATTCGCCAAGGTGCCGTGGACTGGTGAACTGGGCATGTGTTCCTCCGAGAAGTTGGGCGTCACCCCACCATTCCCCGGACCGACGGCCTTGTCGTCACCCGGCAAGGATGACGACCGACCGCCGCGACTACCGGATCTTGAAGATCACCATCCGCTGGACCAGGAAGTTGATCACCGTCGCGGTGCCCTGCGCGATCAGGTAGGCGAGCGGGACGCGCCACCACACGTCCGGAAAGGTGTGGTACATAACCTGATTGAGGCCGACCTGCACCGCGAAGGTCACCGCGTAGAGCGCCACCACGGCGATGAACCGCGCGCGACTCGGTTCCGCCTGGAACGTCCACCGGCGGTTGATGACGTAGGCGGTGGTGGTGCCGGCGACGAAGCTGATCGACTTGGCCACGGCGACGGGCAACCCGATCGCCAGGCCGACCACGTACAGGCCGAAATCGACCACCGCGGACAACGCGCCGGTCGCCACGAAACGCACGATCTGGGTCTTGAGATCGACCTCGGGCTGCACCGACTCGTCGGCCAACGGGAGGTCGACGGCCAGCGGCACGTGCGGCTTGGGACTTTGGGGGGTACCGGACACGAATCGAGCGTAGGCGACGGTGCGACGGAGGCCCGACGAGCGTGCAGTTGTCGGGGCAAATGTCGAGTTTCGGCGACCGGATCTGCACACTCGGCGCAGCGACCGGGGTATGCAATCGCGGCCGACGAGTAACCTCTACACCGATGTCCACGACAGCAGAAGAGTCGCCTGCCGCGCTCACGCCGCCGCAGCCTCTGACAACCCAGACCCGCACCCTCACCGGTTGGGGGCGCACCGCCCCGACCACCGCGGAGGTGCTGTCCACCCCCGACGTCGAGGTGATCGCCAGCGCAGTCGCGCAGGTCGCCGAGCACAACGACGGGAAGCCGAGCCACCTGCGCCGTGGCGTCATCGCCCGCGGCCTCGGCCGCTCCTACGGCGATCCCGCGCAGAACGCGGGCGGCCTGGTCATCGACATGAATGCGCTGAGCCGCATTCATCGCATCGACCGGGAGACCGGGCTGGTCGACGTCGACGCCGGTGTGAACCTGGACCAGCTGATGAAGGCGGCTCTGCCGTTCGGCCTGTGGGTCCCGGTCCTGCCCGGCACCCGCCAGGTCACCATCGGCGGCGCGATCGGCTCCGACATCCACGGCAAGAACCACCACAGCGCGGGCAGCTTCGGCAACCACGTCGTGTCGCTGGACCTGCTCACCGCGGACGGTCAGGTGCGCAAGCTGACCCCGAAGGGCGGCAAGAACGACCCGAAGGGCGCGCTGTTCTGGGCGACGGTCGGCGGCATGGGCCTGACCGGCATCATCCTGCGCGCCACCATCAAGATGACGCCGACCGAGACGGCGTACTTCATCGCCGACAGCAGGCGCACGGAAAGTCTCGACGAGACGATCGCGCTGCACAGCGACGGCAGCGAGGCCAACTACGACTACTCCTCGGCGTGGTTCGACGCGATCTCCGCGCCGCCGAAGCTCGGGCGCGCCGCCGTCTCGCGCGGCAGCCTCGCCACGCTCGACCAACTGCCGGCGAAGCTGCAGAAGGATCCGCTGCGGTTCAACGCCAAGCCCCTGGTGACGTTCCCGGACATCTTCCCGAACGGCCTGGCCAACAAGTTCGACTTCACGATCGTCGGCGAGCTGTACTACCGCAAGACGAAGAACGCGACGAACCAGGTCCAGAACCTGACGGCGTTCTACCACCCGCTCGACCTGTTCGGCGAGTGGAACCGCGCCTACGGGTCCAACGGATTCCTGCAGTACCAGTTCGTGGTCCCGACCGACGCCGTCGACGAGTTCAAGAAGATCATCGTCGACATCCAACGCTCCGGGCACTACTCGTTCCTCAACGTGTTCAAGCTGTTCGGCGACGGCAACCAGGCCCCGCTGAGCTTCCCGATGCGCGGCTGGAACGTCTGCGTCGACTTCCCGATCAAGGCCGGCCTCAACGAGTTCGTCACCGAACTCGACAAGCGGGTGCTCGAGTTCGGTGGCCGGCTGTACACCGCGAAGGACTCGCGCACCAACGCCGAGACCTTCCACGCGATGTACCCGCGGATCGGCGAGTGGATCGCGACCCGTCGCAAATACGACCCCACAGGCGTTTTCGCCTCCGACATGTCCAGAAGGTTGGAACTGCACTGATGATCAACGCCGTGGGTAACCCCCAGACCCTCCTGCTGCTCGGCGGCACCTCGGAGATCGGCCTCGCGATCTGCGAGAAGTACCTCGAGAAGGCGCCGATGCGGGTCATCCTGGCCGCGCTGCCTGGCGACCCGGGCCGTGACGGCGCCGTCGCGCAGCTGAAGGCCAAGGGCGCCACCGAGGTCGACGTCATCGACTTCGACGCCGTCGACACCGAGTCGCACCCGAAGGTCATCGACGAGGCGTGGTCGAAGGGCGACGTCGACGTCGCGATCGTCGCGTTCGGCCTGGACGCCGACGCCGAGGAGCTGTGGCAGAACCAGCGCAAGGCCGTGCTGGTGGCCAACGTCAACTACACCGCGGCTGTCTCCGTCGGTGTGCTGGTCGGCGAGAAGATGAAGGCGCAGGGCTTCGGTCGCATCATCGCGATGTCCTCGGTGGCGGGCGAGCGCGTCAAGCGCGCCAACTTCGTCTACGGCTCCACCAAGGCCGGCCTGGACGGCTTCTACCTGGGCCTCGGCGAGGCCCTCGCCGAGTACGGCCCGAAGGTGACCGTGGTCCGCCCGGGTATGGTGCGCACGCAGTTCAGTGCGCACGTCAAGGAGGCCCCGCTGACGGTGAACAAGGAGGACGTCGCCGCGCTGGCCGTCTCCGCGTCCGACAAGGGCAAGGAAATCGTCTGGGCACCGGGCCCGTTCCGCTTCGTGATGGTGATCCTGCGGCACGTCCCCCGCGCCGTCTTCCGCAAGCTGCCGGTCTAGGCGGCTCCGCCGCCCGTGAGTCCTTCTGGTCCGCCTGCGGGCCACAAGTACTCACGGGCGCGTAGCGCCTAGACTCCGAATTCGTGACGACCACCGCCAGCACTGCCCCGCCCCACCCCGTTCAACCCGCCCGGCGGGCGATCGAGGCGATCGGCGAGATGGTGCTGGCGGCTGTCGTTGCGGCCGTGGTCGCGGCGGTCGGACTGGTCGCATTCTCGGTGGTGCACTGGCCGGCGTTCAACTCCTCCAACGTCACTCGCGCCCTGACCACTGTCGGCCAGGTGGCCGCGATGGTGCTGCTGGCCGTGTCGGTGTGGCTGCTGCGCGCCGGTCGCGCCCCCCTGGTGGCGAAGGCACTCTCCTGGGTGGGGGTGTCCGGATTCGTCACGGTCACCCTCGGGATGCCGTTGGCCGCGACGAAGCTGTACCTGTTCGGCGTCTCGGTGGACCAGGAGTTCCGCACCGAGTTCCTCACCCGGATGACCGACACCGCGGCCCTCAAGGACATGACCTACGCCGACCTGCCGTCGTTCTACCCGGCGGGCTGGTTCTGGGTCGGCGGACGCGTGGCCAACCTGCTGGGGATGTCCGGCTGGGAGGTCTTCAAGCCGTACTCGATCGCGTCGCTGGCGGTCGCGTCGGTGATCGCACTCGTGTTGTGGTCCAGGCTGATCCGCGCCGACCTCGCCGTCGTCGTGACCCTCGCCGTGAGCGCGATCGCGCTCGCCTACGCCTCCCCCGAGCCGTACAGCGCGGTGCTCGTGGTGCTGCTGCCGCCGGTGCTGGTGCTGGCCTGGGGCGGTCTGCACCGCGCCCCCGGTTCCGGCGGCTGGGGCGCGATCGTCGGCACCGGCGCCTTCCTCGGCCTGGCCGCCACCTTCTACACCCTCTACCTCGGCTGGGCCGCGTTCGCCGTGACGTTGATGGCGCTGGTCGCGGCCGGGTTGGCATGGCGCGCGGACGGATTCGCCGCGGTGCGCGATCCGCTGCTGCGGCTCGTCGCGGCCGGGGCGATCGCCGGGCTGATCGCGTTGATCGTGTGGACGCCGTTCCTGCTCGAACTGCGCCACGGCTCCCCCGCCGGTTCGGGCACCGCCACGCACTACCTGCCCGAGCCCGGCTCCACCCTGCCGCTGCCGATGTTCGACGCGTCCTTGATCGGCGCCCTCTGCCTGCTCGGCACGGTGTGGCTGGTCGGCCGCGCCACCACGTCGCGGCGAGCCCAGTCCCTCGGCATCGGTGTGGTCGCGGTGTACCTGTGGTCGTTGCTGTCGATGGCCTTCACCGCCGCGGGCAACACGCTGCTGTCCTTCCGTCTCGAGCCGGTGCTGCTGGTGTTGCTCGGCGCTGCAGGCGTTTTCGGCTTCGTCGACTTCTCCCGTTGGATCATCCTGGCGACCAGCGACAATCCCCGGATCAAGGCCGCACTGGTCGCGGTCGGGGCGCTGGGCGCGGTGGCGTTCGCACAGTCGATCCCGCATCACCTGGCCCCCGAGATCAACACCGCCTACACCGACACCGACGGCGACGGCGTGCGGGCCGACAAGCGGCCGCCCGGCGCCGCGTCCTACTACTCCGAGGTGGACGCGACCATCCGATCGCAGCGCCCCGAGCCGCGGTCGGACACCGTGGTGCTCACCGCGGACACCAGTTTCCTGAGCTTCTACCCGTACTTCGGATTCCAGGGCCTGACCTCGCACTACGCGAACCCCCTCGCCGAGTTCGACAAGCGGGCCGCCGCCATCGGGCGGTGGACCGAGGCCACCAGTCCCGACGACCTGATCCGGCAGCTGGACGAGAGCCCGTGGCGCGCACCGGATGTGTTCGTCTTCCGCAAGAGCGCCGACGGCTACACGCTGCGGCTGGCGCAGGACGTGTACCCGAACGACCCGAACGTCAAGCGCTACACCGTGACCTTCCCGACCTCCCTGTTCGACGACCCGCGGTTCACCACGACCGAGGTCGGACCGTTCGTCGTCGTCACCCGGCACTGACCCCGGCCGGGACCAGCCACCCGGTCGAACCCCGACACACCCCGCACGGCGATTCTCCACACCCCTTGCGATACCCCCAGGGGGTATGTATCTTCGTTCCTGGGACCACCCCGCAACGAGAGGAACGACGATGAGCACCCACACCCACGACCAGCACGCACACGGCACCCACGCCAACGGCGGCCACGCCAACGGCGGCCACGTGGCCGCCGACCAGGCCCAAGCCCACGCCCACGCTGGCCACGGCGGCCACACGGCTCACGCGCACGGCGGCGGCGACCATCCCGCGGGACTGCCGGGCGGACTGCAGATCACACAGGACGGCTACACCCTGGACCTGGCCGAGACCGTCGTCCGGCCCGGCGACCTCGACCTCCGGTTCCGCATCCTCGGCCCCGACGGCCGCCCGGTCACCGACTACACCTCGATCCACGACCGCGACCTGCACCTGATCGTCGCGCAGCGCGAGCTGACCGGCTTCTGGCACGTGCACCCCGAGCTCGCCGACGACGGCACCTGGTCGGTGCGCCTGCACCTGCCGGAGGCCGGCGCCTACCGGGTGTTCACCGACATCGCGCCGACCGCGCTCGGACGCACGATCACGCTCGGCGCCGACCTCGCCGTCGCCGGCGACTACGACCCCCGGCCGACGCCCGCCCCGAACCGCGCCGCCGTCGTCGACGACTACGAGGTCACCCTCGACGGGGACCTGACCACCGGCGCTGGCGGCCTGCTGACCCTCACCGTCCGCCGGAACGGCGTGCCCGTCACCGACCTGCAGCCGTACCTCGGCGCCTACGGGCACCTGGTGGTGCTGCGCGCGGGCGACCTCGCCTACGTCCACGTCCACCCGAACGGGGCGCCCGGCGACGGGGTCACCGCGCCCGGCCCTGCCGTCACCTTCCACACCGCAGCACCGGGCGTCGGAACGTACCGCCTGTTCCTCGACTTCCGGCACGACGACACCGTCCGCACCGCCGCGTTCACCCTCACCGCGGCCGCACACCACCACCACTGACACCCACCGGAGGCGACCCGATGTGCGACTGCTGCTGTCCGCGTACCCGCGACCCACCCCATCGACGAAGGAACCCACCACCGTGTCCGAGTCCACCCTCACGTCGCTGTTCGCGAACCGCGACTACCTCCGGCTGTTCACCGCCCAGGTGTCGGCCCTGTTCGGCACCGGCCTGACCACGGTCGCGCTCGGGCTGCTCGCCTACGAGCTCGCAGGCGCCGACGCGGCAGCGGTGCTCGGCACCGCACTGACCATCAAGATGGTCGTCTACGTCACCGTCGCCCCGGTCGTCGCCGCCTACGCGGGCCGGCTCCCCCGGCGACCGTTCCTGATCTCGCTCAACGCGATTCGCGGGGCGATCGTGATGGCGCTGCCGTTCGTCGACCAGGTCTGGCAGATCTACCTGCTGATCGCGATCCTGCAGACCGCTTCCGCCGCGTACACCCCGACCTATCAGGCGATCATCCCGGACATCCTCCCCGACGAACGCGAGTACACCCGCGCGCTGTCGGCCGCGCAGCTGGCCGCCACGATGGAGACCCTGCTGAGCCCGATGCTGGCCGCGGTTGCCCTGACCCTGGTGAGCTTCCACTGGCTGTTCGTCGGCACCGCAATCGGATTCGTTGTCTCGGCCGCCCTGGTGATCGCCACGCGCATCCCCGACAGCACGGCAACCACGGAGGGCACGTTCCGGGACCGGATCACGGTCGGCCTGCGCATCTTCGCGGCCACCCCACGCCTGCGGGGACTCCTCGGCCTGAACCTCGCGGTTGCGGCGGCGGGGTCGGTGATCATGGTCAACACCGTCAACTACGTCCGCGACAGCCTCGGCGGAACCCAGTCCGGCGTGGCGGTTCTGCTGGCCGCCAACGGGTTCGGGACGATGATCATCGCGCTCACCGCACCGCGGGTGCTGGACCGGGTCGGGGCCCGGCCGGTGATGCTGGCAGGCGGCGGAACGCTGCTCGCCGGTCTCGGGGCGGCGATCCTGCTCTCGCTCGCGGACGGTGGCAACTGGCGCTGGGCCGCCGCGGTCGGAGTGTGGGCGGTCGTCGGCGCCGGCACCGCTGCGGTGCTCACCCCCACCGGCCAGGTGCTGCGGCGGTCCTCCGGCCCGGCGGACCGACCCGCCCTGTTCGCCGCACAGTTCTCGCTCTCCCACCTTGCGTGGCTGGTCACCTACCCGATCGCGGGATGGCTCGCGGCCTCCGGGTTGACCACGACCTGGGTGACGCTGTCGGTGATCGGTGCCGCCGGACTCGGTGCGGCACTGTGGATGTGGCCGCGGCACGACCCGGAGTTGATCACCCACCTGCACGACGCGGAGTCGCTCACCCCCGCCGAGCGGGCGGCGGCCGACCTCGTCGGGGACGACCTCTACCGGCACACCCACGCGGTCGTCATCGACGCCGCGCACCCGCGCTGGCCGCAGCCGGTCCCGGTCAGCTGATCCGACGACCTCACGCGGGCAACAGCATCCACAGCGCGAGGTAGACGAGGACGGCGGTGCCACCGGTGGCGAAGGCGGCGAGGACGGCGCCGGCTCGCACGAGGTTGGCGTCGACCCCGAAGTACTCGGCGATGCCGCCGCACACGCCGCCGAGCATGCGCTGCGTGGTCGAGCGGGCGAAGGGCTTGGTGGTGTTGCTGTCGAAGGTCATGTCGACATCCTGTCGCCCGGGCCGGGGTCGGCGCATCAGGTGTCACCCCGAATTCGACCCTGATCTTCGCCCGGAGTCCCGCCCCCACCCGCACCGAATGGGCCATCCGGTCAGTTGAACTGACCGGATGGCCCATTCAGGACGGTGGCACGCGGGACGCGGCGTCAGCGGCGGACGAGCGGCATGATCGCCCGAACCCGGGCGTCGCGCAGGTACAGCCCGCCCCAGACCAGGATCCCGAAGTAGATCGGGGCCAGGGTGGTGCTCAGGATCGGCTGCTCGGTGAGCAGGTTCGTGGCCACCGCCCCGCCCAGGTAGCCGGTCAGCAGGACCGCGCCGAGGATCGACGTGACGGGCACCAGGTAGATCACCAGGCACGCGAGCAGCACCACGCCGAACACCCGGTTCAGGCTCGGGTCGAACCCGAGGTCGGCCATCGCGGTGCGCACCTGTTCGACGTTCGCGATGTGGGTGAGCGAGTCGAAGAGGAAGAACAGGACGACGACGCCCGTGACGATGCGTCCGACGAGCCGGGTGCGCGGCGAGATCGGGTGGGTGCCGGCGACGGTCGCGGGGGCGATGGTCGAGGTGTGCGGCGTGGTGGTCATGGCGGGCTCCTCGGGCCTGATGCTCCGCGCACGGTGCGTGAAGCTGTTGCCAGGTAGACCAGCGGCGGTCGGAAAACTCATCGCCGCCCGGTCAGAGCCGCACAGACCGGGTTCCGTCAATGTCGGGAAAACCACAGCTGAACTGCAGATTTATCGTGGCAAGAAGAGCGGGGCCGGCGCTACCCTCGGCGACCATGGACGAGTCGAACCCGAATCCCGGACGCCTGCAGGCCACCCTCGTGCCCGCGCAGGCGTCGCTCGCGTGGTGGGGCGTCGACGACGTCGAGGCGGCCCTGACGGCATACGGCCTCCCGTCCGGCACTCCGGCGCAGGTGCGGCTCGCGGTGCCCGTCGACGCGACGACGGTCGCACCGCGGACCGTGCAGGCACGACTGGTCGACGTGCCCACGGCCCTGCCCGCGCTGCGCGACCTGCGTCCCGACCTGCCCGCCGACGAGGTGGGGGCGTCGGTGCGGGCCTGGCAGCGAGCGGCGCAGGTGGCGGACGGCGACGTCGCCGATCTCGCCGCGTCGATGCCGGCCGCCGCGCATGCGGCCCTCGACGGCGACGAGTCCACCATCGACGGGGCGGCGGCGACGCTGCGCCGGTTCGGCGCGACCGCCGCCCTCACCCGGGACCTTCGGGCCGCGCGCATCCGAGCGACCCTACGGCCCTACCAGATTCACGGGGTGGCCTGGCTCCGCGCGCTCGCGGGCGAGGGCGGCGGCATCCTGGCCGACGAGATGGGCCTGGGCAAGACGCTGCAGGCGATCGCCCTGCTGGCCACCCGCCCGGGCCCGCACCTGGTGGTGTGCCCGACCTCGGTGATCGGCAACTGGCGGCGGGAGATCGACCGTTTCGCACCGGACCTCGCGGTGACGGTGCACCACGGTCCGCACCGATCCCTGCCGGCAGACCCGACTTCCATCGTCCTGACCAGCTACAGCGTCCTGCGCTCCGACGCCGACGCCCTGGCGGCGGCGAAGTGGGACGCGGTGATCTTCGACGAGGCCCAGCAGATCAAGAATCCCGGCTCGCAGGCCGCCAAGGCTGCCGCCCGGCTGGAGGCGACGATCAAGGTCGCGATGACGGGCACGCCGGTCGAGAACCGGCTCGAGGAACTGTGGTCGCTGCTGCACGTCACCAACCCGGGGGTGCTGGGCACCCGGTCCCGGTTCCGGCAGCGGTTCGCCGCGCCGATCGAGTCCGGTCGCTCCGCCTCGGCCGCGGCGCGCCTGGCCACGGTGATCGACCCGTACGTCTTGCGCCGCACCAAGGCACTGGTCGCGACGGACCTGCCCCCGAAGCAGTACGCGACGATCGCGTGCACCTTGACCGACGAGCAGGCTCGCCTGTACCGCGCCGCCGTGGAGACCGCGTTCGACGCGGGACTGGGCAGCGGCATCGCCCGGCGCGGCAACGTGCTGGCGCTGTTGACCACCCTCAAGCAGGTGTGCAACCACCCCGCGCAGCTCGGTCACGAGGGCGACCGGTTGTCGGGGCGGTCCGGAAAGTTCGACCGCGCAACCGAAATGCTGTCGGAGATCGTCGCGGACGGCGACCGCGCGCTCGTGTTCACCCAGTACCGCACCATGGGCGAGCTGCTGTCGTCGCACCTGACCGCCGAACTGGGCCTGGGCGAGGTTCCGTTCCTGCACGGCGGGCTGAGCGTGGCGCGCCGCGACGAGCTCGTCGAGGCCTTCCAGTCCGCACCCGACGCGCCGCCGGTGCTGATCCTCAGTCTCCGGGCGGCGGGTTTCGGACTCAATCTCACTCGGGCGAGCCATGTCCTGCACTACGACCGCTGGTGGAACCCGGCCGTGGAGGATCAGGCCACCGACCGCGCCCACCGGATCGGCCAGCGGCGCACCGTCAACGTGCACACCCTCGTCACCGGCGGCACCGTCGAGGACCACATCGCCGCGATGCACGAGTCGAAACGTGCTGTCGCGGAGTCGATCTCCGGCAACGCGGAGGCCGCACTCGCGGACCTGCCCGACGCGCAGCTGCGCGCCCTGCTCGACCTCGACGCGATCGGAGCAAACTGATGGCCACGAAGCTCGGAGTCACCGCATGGGGACGGGCGTGGCTGCGGACGGTCGAGTCCACGACTACGTCGACGCCGAATTCACTGTTGCCCCAAGCTCGCACGCTGGCCGGAAACGGCTCGGTCACCCTCACCGCCGTCGAGGCGGGCCGGATCCGAGCCGAGGTCACCGTCCGCGGCAAGACCGTCCCGGTCGGGATCGACCTGCCACTGTGGGACCGCAAGGAGTCGACCGCCGCCCGCGCCCTGCTCACCCGCGTCGGCGCCCGCGACCGTCGGGTCGCGGCGGGCGAGATTCCCGACAGCGTGGTTGCCGACCTTGTCGCGAAGGGCATCTCGGTGACCGGTGACGTCGCCGACCACACCACGACCTGCGGGTGCGCGGGCCGCCGGAACCCGTGCCTGCACCACCTTGCCGCCGTCTACTGCCTGGTCCAACGGATCGACGAGGAGCCCGCGCTCGCAGTCACGCTGCGAGAGCGCCGGCCGGCGACCACCGGCCGGTCCGCGGCGGGCAGGACACCGGACCGGATCCCGCTCGCCGAGGTGGATGCGGCGAGCTTCTACGGCGACTGAGCCGCTCGTCAGCCGCCGAACCAGGCCTGCGCGTCCAGCCGGTACGCCTGACCGGCGGTGACGGTGCGCAGGTCGTCCTCGAGGGCGCGGAGCCTGTCGGCCCCGATCGCGCGCGCCCAGTCGGCCTGCAACCGGTCGAAGATTGCGCCCGCGCGTCGCAGGCTGTCGAGGCCCAGTTCGGTGAGCACCACCCGCTTGGCCCGGGCATCCGACGGATCCGGTTGTCGGGAAACGTATCCCATCGACTCCAGGCGGTCGAGGGTCTTGCCGGCAGCCTGCTTCGAGATGCCGAGTCGCCTGCCCACCTCACTGGCGCTGGCACCGTCGAGCCCGACCGCCTGCATCGCGAATCCGTACGCGGGCCGCATGTCCGGATGTCCCTGCTCCGCAAGCCTGCGGTGCGTCTCGTCGATCAGCGACCGGAACCCGGCAAACAGCAAGAGGGGCAGTTCGAAGCCCGGACCCGCGCGCTCACTCATGTCGCACCCCTTGCGCAATATCGACAACCAGGTTTACCGTTTGGACAACCACGTTGTCGACCCTATCCGAAGGAAGCCACCATGACGTTCACCGCCCACACCACCGCGACCGCCCCGACCGCCGCCCGCCCGACCATGGCCGCGGTCGAGCAGCAGTTCGGCTTCCTCCCCGCCGCGACGGCACTGATGGCCGAGTCGCCGGAACTGACGCAGGCATTCGCCAGGACGAACGCCCTGTTCGAGCACGGCACGCTGAGCCACCTCGAACGCGAGGTGGTGGTCTTCGCGATCGCCACGCGCCACGAATGCCACCTCTGCGTCGCCCTGCACTCGGCGCGACTCACCCGGGACGCAGCCTCGCCCGAACTCATTGCCGCGCTACGTGAGCGCCGTCCGCTCGGCGATCCGCGCCTGGAGACGCTGCGGCAGTTCACCCTGGCCGTGCTCGATACCGCGGGCGCCGTCGACGACGTCCGGATGCGCGCGTTCCTCGACGCCGGCTTCACCCCCCGGCAGGCGCTGGAGGTCGTGCTGGGCCTCGGCACCTACACACTGTCGACCTTCGCCAACCGCATGACCGGGGCGCCGGTCGACGAGGCCTTCGCCCCGTTCGCCTGGGAGGGCGTCGCGTAGCCCGTTTCGCGATTCCGCGTCGCCGCCGGGGCCGCCTTGCCGTCATCGATGACCCCCCTGACCGGCACCACCCGGATGTACCTCACCCGCGACCTCGACGCCTTCGTCCGCGACCACCGGGGCGCGCAGTTCACACGACCTGTGGGGTCCGATCGGCGCGGAGAACGACGCCACCTGGAACCTCGACCGGGGCGGCGGGCAGGAGAAGGCGTTCTGCTGCATCAACGCCACCGCGCGCGACTTCGCGAAGATCGGTCAGCTCGTCCTGGACGACGGCCGCGTCGGTGACACGCAAGTCGTTCCGCCGGCATGGATCTCGCGGACCGGTACCCCGGCACCGAACAGGACGAGCAGGAGACGTTCGGGGTGCTGCGGGCGATCGCGGCGGCCGACTAGGGGAGCATCGTCGCTACGCCCGACCGAAGGCCAGGGTGACGTTGTGGCCGCCGAAGCCGAACGAATTGCTCAGGTCGTAGTCTACCCGCTGATTGCGCGCGGAACCTGAGACGATGTCCAGATCTACTGCAGGATCCTGGTTTTCGAGGTTCAAGGTCGGCGGGACAACCTGATCACGAATCGTCGACATGGTGAGGATCGCCTCGAGGGCGCCGACCGCCCCGATCGAGTGACCGAGGGCCGACTTCGGCGCATAGACCGTCGCGCCCTTGGTCACCGCCATGATCGCGTTCGCTTCGGACGCGTCGCCCACCGGGGTGGACGTCGCGTGAGCGTTGACGTGGTCGATGTCCGAGGGGCTGAGGCCGGCGCTCTCGATCGCCTTGCGCATCGCACGAGCGGCCCCGATTCCGTCGGGGTCGGAAGCCACGATGTGGAATGCGTCGGAGGTGATGCCGGCCCCGAGCACTCGGCCGAATGCCTCTGCCCCACGGGCCCTTGCGTGCGCTTCGGACTCGAGCACCATGAGTGCGCCTGCCTCGCCCATCACGAAGCCGTCTCGGTCGCGGTCGAATGGGCGTGACGCGCGATCCGGTTCTCCATTTCGGGTGCTCATGGCGCGCATCATGGCGAAACTCGCGATCGGGACGGCGCCGATCTGTCCTTCGACACCACCGGCGACGACGACGTCGGCCTCACCCGTGGCGATCAGTCGCCAGGCGTGCGCGATAGCCTCCGATCCCGACGAACAGGCCGAGGTCGGTGCGAAAACACCTCCCTTGGCTCCGATTTCGAGACCAACAGTCGCGGCCGGCCCGTTGGGCATCACCATCGGAACGGACATCGGCGAGACTTTTCGGTACCCGCCGCCGCGAAGCGCATCGACCGCGTCGACCAGGGCGTCGCCGCCGCCGAGCCCGGTACCGACCACCACCGCGAGTCGTTCACGGTCGACCTCGGGACTGCCCGCTTCGGCCCAGACCTGCCTACCGAGCACGAGGGCCATCTGTTCGACGAACGAGTGCCTGCGATGTTCCACCCTGGTCAACCTCGCCGATGGCAGCGATTGCAACTTGCCGCCGATGCGTACCGGGAGGTCGTACTGGTCCACGAACTCGTCTTCGAGTTGGGCAATCCCACTGCGGCCGTGCAGCAAACCGTCCCACGTGTCGTCGATGCAGTCCGCGATCGACGTCGTCGCCGCAACAGCGGTGGCCACGACGGGCCGCACACGACGGGCAGTTTCTGAAGCGATCGTTACAGTCACGATGACAACAAATACCTGTAGCGGTCGCTACAGTCAACCCATGGCTCGCCCACCCGACCACGCGAAACGCGCGGAAATTCTCGCCCAGGTAATCGACTACATCGGCGAACGCGGTCTCGCCGACCTGTCCCTGCGCCCCCTCGCGGCGGCGCTGGGCACGAGTTCGCGAATGCTCATCCACTACTTCGGCAGCAAGGAGGAGTTGCTCGCGCAGGCACTGGCAACGCAGCGGCCCGACATCGAAGAACGGTTCGCCGACGTGTCGAGTCGGGCGATGCTCCCGGCCAGGATGCGGGAGTTGTGGGCTGCGCTGACGAGCGGCGAGCATTCCACCCATACGCGGGTACTACTGCAGGTGATGGGCACCGCGTGCGTGCAGCAGGGACCGTTCGTCGAGTACTCCACGGCAGCCATCGAAACACTGGTTGCCTCGCTCACCGGTGTACTCGTGCGGCTCGGATCCGAGGTGGGCGAGGCGACCGTGGTTTCAACGCTGCTCGTGTCCGGCCTTCGTGGCATCCTGCTGGATCGGCTCATCACCGGCGACATCGAACGAACCGACCTGGCGGCGCAGCGGCTGATCGACCTGTCGCTCGGTTAAGGCCGGGGTAGACCACGCGGATCACGCCCGAGGAACGCCAGCAACCGCTCCCCCGCCCCCGCATCTCCCGACACCTCGACGGGCGGGCCGAAGCGCACCGACCGGTCCGCATCCGTGACGAATAGCGCTGCGCAGGTGAGCAATTCGCCCGCGAGGGCGGACGGTATCGGACGGGGGCGACCACACGCGACGGACACGTCCCACCCGTGTACCGCGACCTCGAGCGCCCCGGCGGAGGGCACGATGTCCGCCAGCACCGGGACCTCGCCGATCCGGATGGGCGCGGGGTCACCGGACCCGGCCCAGGACCCGAGCAGATGACAGGCCCGATCCCGTAGGGCGGCAACGGGATCGGCATCGGGATCGGGCGCCACCGGGTCGGGGACCAGCGTCACCGTCCGATCGTCGACGGCCTCCTGCAGGGTCGCGAGGGCGTCGTTCATGTGTGCCAGCAGTGCCCGCAGGTCCCACTCACGACACGGCGTGGGCGCCGACATGTCCTGCGGCGTCACCAGTTGCAGGCTGCCGAGCGTGTAACCGATTGCCCGCTCGAGCAGTGCGACCGGGTCGGCCACCGGCCACACCACCGCGCTGCCGGTCATGACTCGAGCGGAGCCGACGGAGCGCCCCACACTTCGGGCAGACCGAACTTGGCGAACAGCGCGACGTCGAAGAACGCGGTCACGTGACCGATCCCGGACGGTCCCAGCGTGACCACCTGCAGCTGGAACGCGCGGTGGACGCCGTCGGGGTCGCGCATGTACATCGCGAACGCCGGCTGCCCGTTCGACACCGTCGGAATCAGCTTCATGTCGCCGGGCCCCTGTGCCGGGCAGTTGTTCTCGATGAGAGAACGGATCGCGTCCGGACCCTGGTACCAGCCGACGAACGGCGGCATCTCCCAGACCGCGTCCTCGGTGAACAGTTCCTTCAATGCCGCCATGTCGTACGTCTCGAACGCCGCCATGTACCGGTCGAGCAGCTCACGCTGATCCGGCCGGACCGGTTCCACGACGGCGTCCTCCGTCGGCGCGGCCTGGTCGATCTGCGCGCGGGCCCGCTGCAACGCACTGTTGACTGCCGCGGTGCTGGTGCCGAGCAGCTCGGCCACGTCCGCCGCAGGCCAGGCCAGCACCTCACGCAGGATCAGCACCGCCCGCTGCTTCGGCGGCAGGAACTGCAGCGCCGCGATCAGCGCCAGCCTCATGCTCTCGCGGGACGTCGCGACCACCGCGGGATCGCTCGCTCCGGTGCCGAGCAGGGTGTCGGGAATCGGCTCGAGCCACGGCACCTCCCGCTGTTCGACGAGGTCGTCGGCAGGGTCGGAGCTGGGCGCGCCGAGGCCGGTGGGCAACGGTCGCTTGCCCTTGCTCTCGAGCGCGGTCAGGCACGTGGTCGTCGCGATCCGGTACAGCCAGGTCCGCAGCGAGGAGCGGCCCTCGAACCGGTCGTAGGCCCGCCACGCCTTCAGGTACACCTCCTGGACCAGGTCCTCGGCGTCGTGCACCGAGCCTGACATTCGGTAACAGTGGGCCAGCAACTCCCGTCGGTACGGCTCCGCCAGCGGGGCGAACTCTCCACGAACTGCGCTCTCGGTCATGCACCTCACCCTTCCGTGATCGGTCTCTGGAGTACAGACCCCGCGCGAGCGCAAAACTCATCGGTCGGCGCCGGGCGGGCTTGCGAGCCCGCTTCCGGGCCGGTTGAATGTCGGCAGCGTCGCGTGTCGATGACGGACTGCGTCAGGCATGGAGGCGTCGAACATCAAGGGGTCACTGTGACCATCACGTTCAACCACACCATCATCGCGGCGAAAGACCGTCAGCACTCGGCCGACTTCCTGGCCACCCTCTTCGGACTACCCGAGCCGACGCCGTGGGGCCCGTTCACCACCGTCGAACTCGACGAGGGTGTGCAGCTCCATTTCGCCGAACCACCCGTCGACGAGATTCAGATACAGCACTACGCCTTCCTCGTCGACGACGAGGCCTTCGACCGGATCTATGCCCGCATCCTCGACGGCGCAATCGCGCACTGGGCAGACCCACAGATGCGGCTGCCCGGCGAGATCAACACCAATCACGGCGGCCGCGGCGTGTATTTCAGCGATCCGGCAGGGCACGCCATGGAGATCATCGCCAGGCCGTACGGGTCGGCCGAGTAGCCGGCCGCCGGGAGGTCAGCTGGTGAAGCCGATCTCGGCGAGATCGGCGTGGTAGGACCCCTCGACGCCGGTCAGTCCCGAGATCCACACGAGTAGGCCGGACGCCGGCCCCGCGTCCCGCAGCGCGATGGTGGTGTCACGCGGACCCAGCACCCCCTCGCCGAGCACCGTCGTGTCCTCGAGCCGTCCGCCCGGCGGCGGGGGCGTCCGGATCTCCACTCGCGCACCGGGTGTGGACGAGACGATCCACACCGCGCGCGTCACCGTGTCCGGCGGCAGCGCGACGACCAGGCCGACGCCGTTCTTGAACGCCGGGAACTGCTGCCGGTAGGAGTCGGTGGACCACCCGGTGGCGAAGTTCGCGTCGATCGCCAGCCCCGCGTCGGCGGAGTTGTCGGGGAACTGCTGAGGCGAGAACACCGACGCACCGACGGGAATGACAGGAACCGCAGGTGGCGGTGCAGGTTCGGCCGCTGCGGTGGCGACGGGCAGGACCGCCGCCAGTCCGGGAGCCTCCGGGTCCGGAGAGGTGACCGCAGCGGTGCCGATCAACCATCCGATCGTGCCCAGTACCAGCACGGTCGTCACGGCGGCCGCCGACAGGATCGCCAGCCGGCGTGGCGACATGGTGTCGGCGTCCGCCGGGGTGACGACGGTGGCCGCCGCCGCTCGCGCCGTCTCGGTGACGTCGGCGAGGGTGTCGGCGGTCGCGGCCGCGGTCGTCGTCGTGCCTGGACGCAGCAGTTCGGCGATCGCGGTCGACAGTTCCGGCGGCGTGCCCTCGGGAAGCGGCGCGGTGTCCAGGGATCCGGATGTCAGCGCACCGAGCACGCGGCCCAGTCCGTGCAGGTCCACCTCGGGACGCGCGTTGGCCCGTGTGCCGGGGAACGCCAGGTAGGCGGCACCGTCCAGGCTCACCCGCACCCGACTCGCGCCGTCCAGCGACAGCACGGTACCGAGCTCGTGGGCCTCCGCCACCGCCTCGGCCAACGCGGTGGCCGCCCTGGCCGCTCCCGACGGCGACGTCTCGCCCCCGACGGCCTCGCGCAGAGACACGCTCGGTATCCACTCGGCGACCACGAGAGACAGGGAATCCGTGCCCACCATGTCGAGAATCCGCGCGACCGCAGCCGATCTGATCCGGCACAACCAGATCGTCCGACCGAACATCTCCGCCGACTCGCTCGGGTCGGTGCCGGAAGCGACTATGGTCAGCGCCACTTCGCGGCCGACCGCCAAGTCCGTTGCGTGCCAGAATTCGAGGCCGTCGACTCCGCCGCAGGGCGCGAGCAACCGATATCGTCCGTCCAGGAGAACGGCCCCCGGGCACAGCACCCGTGACGGCTCCACCACCGGGGGACGCGGCAACGTGGGTGGCTCCGACGGCGTGGCCGCGGACGCCGCCACCGGCTTCCTCTGCTTCTCCGTAGAGCTCATCGCACCACCGCATTTCGCGGTAGGCACGCATGCCTACCGCTCTGCGTTCTCTGAACTTGCCCACTGCCGCAACGAAGCCAGGCCATGATTGATCATGGCACGCAGAACCGGGGGAACTCGTAGACACGCGACGTCGACAACATCAACTTCGCGCGAAATATCTTTCGATGCTGGCGAATTCGCGGAAAGTGCTGACAACCCAGCCGAAAGTGTGCACATTTCGTCGAAACCTGTGCGTGGATCGCGGAATCGAGCGTCTCGGCCTGCGGCGGGTGTGAGCAGAGCGTTCTCCGCCACCTCGACCGTCCCGCGGGTCACGCAGCGGTCAGGACCACCGGGCCGCCCGCGGTGATCGCGACGGTGTGCTCGCTGTGCGCAGCCCTCGTTCCGTCCAGCGTGCGGAGGGTCCACCCGTCGGCGTCGTGCCGGTAGTCGTCGGTGCCGCCTCGGATGAGCATGGGTTCGAGAGCGAGCACCAGGCCGGGCCGAAGTTTCATGCCTCGACCGGGCCGTCCCTCGTTGGGCACGTCCGGGTCCTCGTGCATGGCACGTCCGATGCCGTGGCCGCCGTGATCGGCGAGCAGGCCCCACCCCTGGGATCGCGCGAAAGTGCCGATGGCATCGGCGATGTCGCCGATCCGGTTTCCCACCCTGGCCGCCTCGATGCCCCGCGCCAGCGCAGTCTCGGTGTCGGCGATCAGCCGGAGGTCCTCGGGGTCGGCCTCGCCCACCACGAAGCTGACTGCGGAGTCGCCGCACCAGCCGTCGAGGAACGCTCCGCAGTCGAGGCTGACGAGATCACCGTCCACAAGCCGGTAGTCCGTCGGAATGCCGTGCACCACCGCATCATTGACACTGGCGCAGACGACGCCTGGAAACGGGCTCGGGGCCCAGTCGGGGCGGTAGCCGAGGAAGGCGGGCGTGGCGCCGGCCGCCCGGATCGTCTCGGCCGCGGCCGCGTCGAGGTCACGCAGGCTCACCCCGACCGCGGCGGTCGCGCGCGCGGCGTCGAGTGCGGCCGCGACGACTCGTCCCGCGGCCCGCATCGCCTGCACTTCACGTTCCGTCTTGATCTCGACCATTGCTCCCACACTCCCAGTTCCAATAGTTATACCGGTATTACTATAGGCACATGGTGCGCGTGCCGCTCACGGCGGAGGAACTCGAACGGGGCCAGCGGCTGGGCGAACTGCTACGCGCTGCGCGGGGATCGGCGAGCATGGCCGACGTCGCGACTAGCGCTGGCATCTCGGCGGAAACCCTGCGCAAGATCGAAACCGGCCGGATCGCGACACCGGCGTTCTTCACGGTCGCAGCACTCGCACAGGTCCTCGACCTCTCGCTCGACCGCGTCGCACACGCACTCGCGGATCCGCCGGTCCGCCGCGACGCCGCCTCCTGAACCCGAAGACCCCGTCACGCGGCTCGAGCACCAATTCCCGCCGCAATGAGATTCACCGCTGAGGCCGGCGCGTCGGGGAGTCGGGGAGTCGGGGAGTCGAGTCAAGCTGAGGTTCCATCACGGCGCCGATTCACAAGAAACATCGACACCGAGTCTCCGTCCGACCATCACCCGACCTTTACCGAACGTTGGTTTTCGTTCGTCACCCTCACAAGCCGTCGCGTCTACGAGGCGCAGGCACCCCACTCGTGAGGAGAACCCGTGTACCTGTCGCGCCGAACCCTGCTCCGCTCCGCCGCGCTCGGGCTGATCGCCGTTCCCGCGGCCGCCTGCTCCACCGGCGGGAGCAACACCGCCAGCGGGTCATCGGCCTCCTCGACCGCCCTGCTTCGCGATCGCCCGGTTCTCAGCCACGGTGTCGCCGCAGGCGATGTGCGCCGGGACGGCGCACTGATCTGGGCGCGAGCAGACCGGCCCGCGAAGCTCGTCGTCGAGACCTCCGCGAGCGAATCGTTCACATCCCCGACGCGATTCGAGGGCGGCATGCTCACGCCGGCCACCGACGGCACCGGGCGTCTGCGTCTGACCGGATTGCCCGCCGGTGAGCAGATCCACTACCGCGTCACCCTCGAGGGCGAGGACCGCGCCACCTCCGAACCGGTCACCGGTGTCTTCCGCACCGCACCCGACAAGGCCTCCGACATCACCCTCCAGTGGTCGGGCGACACCGCGGGCCAAGGCTTCGGCATCAACCCCGACATCGGCGGGATGAAGATCTTCGACACCATGGCTTCCCGCGACCCGCACCTGTTCCTGCACTCCGGCGACGTCGTCTACGCCGACGGTCCGCTCAAGGAGACCGTCACCCTGCCCGACGGCCGGATCTGGCGAAACGTCGTCACCGAGTCCAAGAGTGCCGTGGCGCAGACCCTCGACCAGTACCGCGGCCAGTTCGCGTACAACCTGCTCGACGAGAACTACCGTCGTTTCAACTCCTCGGTGGCGCAGATCGTCCAGTGGGACGACCACGAAACCGTCAACAACTGGTACCCCGGCGAGATCCTGGACCTGCCCGAGTACACCGAGAAGAACGTCGACGTACTCGCCGGCCACGCCTTCCAGGCATTCCACGAGTGGCAGCCGGTCCAGCCGACCGAGGCAGTCGACGGCCGGGTCTACCGCAAGATCGGGTACGGACCACTGCTCGACGTGTTCGTGCTCGACATGCGCAGCTACAAGGACGCCAACGACGCGAACAACGGCCCGGCCGGGCGGATCCTCGGCGCCGAGCAGACCCGGTGGCTGATCGACGAACTCGGACGGTCCACCGCGACTTGGAAGATCATCGCCAACGACCTTCCCCTCGGCCTGGTGGTCCCCGACGGTGACACCGCCTACGAGGCCGTCGCCCAGGGTGACCCGGGCCAGCCCCTCGGCCGGGAAACCGAGGTGGCTCAGGTCCTTTCGGCCGTCAAGGCCAAGAATGTCACCGGTATCGTCTGGCTCACCGCCGACGTCCACTACACCGCCGCTCATCACTACTCGCCCGAGCGGGCCAGTTACAAGGACTTCGACGAGTTCTGGGAATTCGTGTCCGGACCCCTCAACGCCGGCGGGTTCGGACCCAACAAGCTCGACGGCACGTTCGGACCGGAGGCCGTCTTCGTGCACGCCCCGCCCACCCCGAAGGCCTCCCCGATGGAGGGGTTCCAGCACTTCGGCGAGGTCCGGATCGACGGTGCCACCGCCGACCTGACCGTCGACCTGCTCGACGCCGCGGGGACGGTGCTGTACACCAAGACGCTGTCCGCGCCGAGCAAGTGACGGGCAGCCGAAGCCTGGTCCGCTCGGTCCCGGTGTGCGGGCCGTACCCAGCCACCTCACAGGGTGGATCGGTACGGTATCCGACTAGCACCGCGGCCGACGTCCCGTCTGCCGCCGACTGACGGGATGGGTGCATGACGCTGACTCCTGGTCACACCGCGGGCACCGCACCCGACCGCGCCGAGCACGACAACGCCGTCGACCAGGCACCGATCAGCACCACCACTGCGCCCGACGCGTCCCGGCTCCGCACCGTCGGACGGCGCCTGCGACCGCGCCTGACCCGACCCGACGTCGCTGCGGCCGTCGGGTTCACCGCACTCGCGGTCTTCGTCCTCTCCCGGCAGTGGCGCTCACCAGCGACCGGCTACCTCGTCGACAGCGGCCAGGACCAGCGGATGTGGGAGTGGTTCTTCGCCGTCGCGGCCCGCTCGATCACCCACCTCGACAACCCCCTGGGCACCGTCCTGCAGAACTATCCGCAGGGCGTCAATCTCATGGCCAACACCGCCATGTTCGGGGTCAGCATCCCGCTCGCCCCCGTCACCCTGCTGTTCGGCCCGACCGTCACCTGGACGCTCGTCCTCACCGCGGGGCTCGCGGGCACCGCGTTCGCCTGGTACTGGCTCCTCGCCCGCTACGCCGTGCAGTCCCGCGCGGCCGCGGCTGTCGGGGGCCTGTTCTGCGGGTTCGCCCCGGCGATGATCTCGCACGCCAACGGTCACCCCAACTTCGTCGTCCTGGCACTGCTCCCGCTGATCCTCGGTTGCGTGATCCGACTCGGCCGCGGAGCGGGCCCGCGCACCGCAGTCGTCCTCGGTCTGCTCGTCGCCGCTCAGATCGCACTCGGCGAGGAGCCGCTGCTCATCACGGCCCTGACCTTCGCCGTGTTCACCGCGTGCTACTTCGCGTTCCGACCCCGACTGGCTGCGCCCGCCGCCCGCAACGCCGTGCGTCCGCTGCTGCTGGCCGCCGCCATCGCTGTGGTGCTCACCGCGGCCCCGCTGTGGTGGCAGTTCTTCGGCCCGCAGAGCTACCACGCCATCGATCACGGGCTGATGGGCAACGACCTCAAGGCCGTGCTGCAGTTCCCGACACAGTCCCTCGGCGGGCACACCAACCCCGGCCAGGACGTCGCGATCAACCCCACCGAGCAGAACGCGTACTTCGGCTGGCCCCTGCTCGCCGTGGTTGTCTCAGCGGCCGCATGGCTACGACGGTCACCGGTCGCGCGGGCGGCGTCCGCCACGACCGCGGTGATGATCGTGCTCTCGCTCGGCTCCCGGTTGATGATCGGCCGCAGTGACACCGGCATCGAGCTGCCCTGGAAGTGGATCGCGAACCTGCCGCTGCTCGAGTCGGTGCTCGAGACCCGCTTCGCGATGGGCGCTGTCCCGGCGATCGCGCTGCTGCTGGCCCTGGCCACCGACCGCGCGCTACGCGAGCGGGCAGCACTGATCCCGTGGTGTCTCGGTCTGCTGCTCGCCCTGCTGCCGCTCGCTCCGGCGCCCCTCCAAGCCATCGACCGTTCCGCCGCCCCCAAGTTCTTCACCGACGGGACCTGGCGCGACTACGTCGACTCCGGTTCCCTCGTCACCGTGCCGCTGCCCCGACCCGAGGATGCCCGCGCGCTGACCTGGCAGATCGACGCCGACTTCGGCTTCCCACTCGCCGGCGGCTACTTCGTCGGACCGGTCGGGCCGGAGAAAAAGGCCAAGTACGGACCCGACGACCGGCCGACCGCGAGCGTGTTGGCGCAGACCCAGAAGACCGGCATTGCGCCCGAGATCACGGACGCGATGCGCGCCCAGGCGGTGACCGACCTGAAGTTCTGGCAGGCCGACGTGCTGGTGCTGCCCCGCGGGCCGAAGGAGCAGGTGCTGCGTCAGACCGTGCAGGCCCTGCTCGGCGACCCAGGTCACCGCGCCGACGACGTGTGGGTCTGGGACGTAAGGGCACTGGTCGCCGTCGGGCGCTGACGTCCGCCACCGATCCGGGGCCCGCAGGTAGGGGAAACACTAGGGGCCGGGGGATGCCCGACTCACCCCTAATCGACCCCTAACCTGCGCCCGATCCGTTCCGTCGAGGGCCGACAGCTCGGTCCAATGGCTCACGGCACCAACCGGTGCCGGTCACCATCGCACGACCCGCAGGAGCGCTTATGTCCTTCTCGACGATCTTTTCGACCCTGATCTCCGCGATGTTCGGCGGCAACTTCGGCACCGGCTCGGGCAGCGGTTCGGGTGGCGCTGCCGGCGGTGGCGCGGCGGGTGGCGGAGCCGGTGGGGGTGGCTTCCACTTCGACTCCTGACAGGCAGCGAGTCCGGGGTCCACACCCTCGCACGGACCCCGGACTCGCGCCCTCGGGACTCGCCGACGACCGGTGACGCGGCACCCAACCCATAGGATCGGTCCTTGTGCCCGCCGAGTCTGAGTTCCCCGCAGCGTCCACGCCCGGAATGTCCAAGCCCGGAATCGATTCCGCAAACCGGTCCGGAGTGCGGACCGCCCGCCTGATCGCGATCGTTGCCGGCCTGCTCGGCGCCGTCCTCGCCGTCCTGACGCCCCTGCTGCCGGTCGACCAGCAGACCGCCCACGTGTCCTGGCCGCAGAACGACTCGCTCACCAGCGTGAACGCCCCGCTGGTCAGTTACGAGCCGCTCGCCCTCGACATCCACATCCCGTGCGCCGTCGCCGGGACCCTGCCCCCGGGCGGCGACACCCTCGTCTCCACCGCGCCGAAACAGGCACCGGACTCCGAGCTCGCCGGGCTCACCGTGAAGGTCACCTCCGATGCCGACCGGACCGTCTCGGTGATCCTGCGGAACTCGCAGTTGATATCCGCACCGCTCGCCGAACTCACCGCAGGCGGATGCACGGCGATCGTCGTCCACTCGGACGCCACCCACACCACCGCCACCTTCGCCGGTATGCCGGCCGGCTCCACCCCGGTCACCGCGGACCAGCCCGGCGACCTGCGTCCCCAGATGGTCGGGATCTTCAGTGACCTGCAGGGCGCCGCCCCCGCGGGCCTGCAGGTGCAGGCCGAGATCGACTCCCGGTTCTCGTCCAGCCCCACGCTGTTCAAGCTGCTGGCGATGATCGTCGGTGCACTCGCGACCCTGCTCGCGTTGGTCGCCCTGCACCGCCTCGACAACGTCGACGGCCGCCGCGCCCGCCGGTTCTTCCCCTCGCACTGGTGGAAGTTCACCGGCGTCGACGCGGTCGTCGCCGGCACCCTCGTGCTCTGGCACTTCATCGGCGCCAACACCTCCGACGACGGCTACCTGCTCAACATGGCCCGGGTCTCCGAGCACTCCGGCTACATGGCCAACTACTACCGCTGGTTCGGCGTCCCCGAGGCCCCGTTCGGCTGGTACTACGACGTACTCGCCGCGATGGCCAAGGTCTCCACCGCCAGCACCTGGATGCGGTTGCCCGCGCTGATCGCCGGAATCCTGTGCTGGATGGTGATCAGCCGCGAGGTGATCCCGCGTCTCGGTCGGGCGGTGCGGCACAACCGCATCGCGGTGTGGACCGCCGGCCTGGTGTTCCTGTCCTTCTGGCTGCCCTACAACAACGGCCTGCGCCCGGAACCGATCATCGCGCTCGGCGCGCTGCTGACCTGGTGCTCGATCGAACGGGCCATCGCCACCGGACGACTGCTGCCCGCCGCCGTGGGCGTGCTGATCGCCGCCTTCTCGCTCGCCGCCGGGCCGACCGGGGTGATCGCCGTCGCCGCCCTGATCGTGAGCCTGCGACCACTGGTGAAGATCCTGGTCACCCGCGCCCGGGTGGTCGGGTGGCTGCCGCTCGTCGCCCCGATCCTGGCGGCCGGCCTCGTCGTCCTCGTCGCGATCTTCGCCGACCAGACCCTCGCCACCGTCTTGGAAGCGACGAAGGTCCGCACCGCCATCGGTCCCAACGTGTCGTGGTTCGGCGAGTACCACCGCTACGACGCACTGCTGAACGTCTCCCCCGACGGCTCGCTGGCCCGCCGGTTCGGCGTCTTCGCGATGTTCCTGTGCCTGATCGTGTGCGCGATGCTGCTGCTGCGCGGCCGCGGCAAGATCCCCGGCGCCGCGGCCGGGCCGTCGCGCCGCATCCTCGGCATCGTCTTCGCCTCCCTGTTGCTGATGATGACGACGCCGACCAAGTGGACCCACCACTTCGGCGTGTACGCCGGCCTCGCCGGATCCATCGCCGCGGTGACCGCCGTCGGCATCGCCGCCGCGACCCTGCGCTCACGGCGCAACCGGACGCTGTTCGCCGCCGGGGTGCTGTTCCTGCTCGCACTGGCGTTCACCGGCCCCAACGGCTGGTGGTACGTGTCGAGCTACGGCATCCCGTGGTGGGACAAGTCGCCGTCGATCCACGGCTACACCTTCGCGACCGGCCTGCTCGCGTTGAGCATCCTCGCGCTGCTGCTGGCCGGCTGGCAGCACCTGCGGGAGCCGTACCGCGCACCCGAACAGCCGCACCCCGCCCGCGGCTGGCGGGCCCTGCTCGCGTCGCCGCTGACCCTGGCGGCCGCGTTCATCGTGCTGGTGGAGGTGCTCTCGCTCGCGAAGGGCGCGATCTCCCAGTACCCGGCGTACTCGGTGGCCCGGTCCAACTTCGACACCCTCACCGGCGACACCTGCGCGCTCGCCGACGACGTACTGATCGAACCCGACGCCAATGCGGGCACCCTCGCCCCGCTCACCCCCGGCGCGGATCCGTTCGGGAGCGCCGCCACCAACACCGGCTTCACCCCCAACGGCGTGCCCCTCGACCTCACCGCCGACGCCGAGAACAAGGCGGCGGGCGGGGCCAACACCGTCGACGCCACGTCGACCACCACCAGCACCGGGACCGGCGCGGGCACCGGCGGCGGCACCGGATCCACCGGCGTCAACGGCAGCTCCGTGAAACTGCCGTTCGGGCTGAACCCGGCGACGACCCCGGTACTCGGCAGCTACCAGGCCGGCGCGCAGGCGCCCGCGCACCTCACCACCGGCTGGTACGAGCTGCCCGCCCGGAGCGACGCGGCGCCGATCCTCGTGGTCACCGCCGCCGGTCGCATCCGGTACGTCGACAAGGACGGCATCGTCACCTACGGCCAGGACCTGTCGGTCGAGTACGGCAAGCGGACCCCCGACGGCGGTGTCGAGGTCGGGGGCAGCATCACTCCGATCGACATCGGCCCGTCGCCGTCCTGGCGGAACCTGCGGGTGCCGATGTCGCAGATCCCCGCCGACGCCGACACGGTCCGGCTGGTGGCGAACGATCACGACCTGAGCCAGAAGCAGTGGCTGGCGATCACCCCGCCGCGGGTGCCGCAGCTGCAGACGCTCAACGAGGTGGTCGGGTCGTCGGCACCGGTGCTGCTCGACTGGTCGGTCGGCCTGTCGTTCCCGTGCCAGCGCCCGTTCGACCACCGGTACGGCGTCGCCGAGGTGCCCGAGTACCGGATCCTGCCCGACCGCGTCGGCGCCGACTCGACCAACGGTTGGCAGGACAAGATCGGCGGCGGACCGCTCGGCTGGATCGACCTGCTGCTGACCTCGCGGACAATGCCCAGCTACCTGAACGAGGACTGGGCGCGGGACTGGGGTTCGCTCGAGAAGTACACACCCCTCGACCCGTCCGCGGCGACCGCGACCGTCGACACCGCGACCGTCACCCGGTCGGGACAGTGGAGGCCGGGTCCGATCGCTGCGCGGTAACCGACGTCGCGGGCTCGGTGCGGCCCTGCTCCTCGACATGCAGGGCCCGCACCGACTCCCGTGACCTCAATTTTCGGACAATCTCCATGCGGTGTGAGCCACTCAGGTTGCTCGCATACCATCGTGAACCGTGCCCGACGTCGTGACAGCTTCTCCCCAGGCCCCCGCAGCTCCCGAACAGGTAGACATGCGCGCGAAATACCGGACCGCCCGGCTGATCGCGATCGTCACCGGGCTGCTCGGATTCGTCTTCGCCGTCGCTACCCCGTTCCTGCCGGTCAACCAGACCTCCGCCGCGTTGAACTGGCCGCAGGCGGGCGTCATCGGCAGCGTCGACGCGCCCCTCGTCTCGCAGGTCCCGATCGACCTGCAGGCCAGCGTGCCCTGCCGCCTGGTCCGCGACCTCCCGCCGACCGGCGGGCTGTTGCTCGGCACCGCCCCGCCGCAGGGCACCGGGGCACCGCTCAACGCGATGTTCGTCCGAGTCAGCGACTCCACCGTCGACGTCCTCGACCGCAACGTCGTGGTCGCGTCGGCGCCGCGGGCCGCGGTCGAGTCCGGCGGCTGCTCGGCGATCACCATCAGCTCCGACATCAACCGCACGACCGCGGCCTTCGAGGGCCTGACGGTCGACGGGCACCCGGTCACCGGCACCCTGACCGGCGACCTCCGCCCGCAGATGGTCGGCGTGTTCACCAACCTCGAGGGCCGGGCTCCCGCCGACCTGACGCTGACCGCGAACATCGACTCCCGGTTCTCGTCCTCGCCGACGTTCGTCAAGCTCGCCGCGATGGTCCTCGCGTGCATCCTGACCATCGCCGCGCTGGTCGCGCTCGCCCGACTCGACGGCACCGACGGCCGCGGCCACCGACGCTTCTTCCCGTCCCACTGGTGGCGGTTCAAGCTGGTCGACGGCGTGGTCGTCGCGATCCTCGCGCTCTGGCACTTCATCGGAGCGAACACCTCCGACGACGGTTACCTGCTGACCATGGCGCGGGTGTCCGAGCACTCCGGCTACATGGCCAACTACTTCCGCTGGTTCGGCGTCCCCGAGGCACCCTTCGGCTGGTACTACGACGTGCTCGCCGCGTTCGCGAAGGTCTCCACCGCGAGCCCGTGGATGCGCCTGCCCGCGCTGATCGCCGGCATCCTGTGCTGGCTGGTCATCAGCCGCGAGGTCATCCCGCGTCTCGGTCGCGCGGTCCGGTTGAACTCCGCCGCGGTGTGGACCGGTGGCCTGGTGTTCCTCGCGTTCTGGCTGCCCTACAACAACGGCCTGCGCCCCGAGCCGATCGTGGCGCTCGGCGCGCTGCTGACCTGGTGCTCGGTGGAGCGGTCCATCGCGACCGGACGCCTGCTGCCCGCCGCGGTGGCTGTGCTGATCGCCGCGTTCTCGCTCGGCGCGGCACCCACCGGCCTGATGTGTGTGGCGGCGCTGCTCGCCGGCGCCCGGCCGATGGTCCGGCTGGTCGTCAAGCGGCACCGGGAGGTCGGCACACTCCCGCTGGTCGCGCCGATCCTCGCCGCGGGCGCCGTGGTGCTGGTCGCCGTGTTCGCGGACCAGACGTTCGCCGGCGTCCGCGAGGCCACCCGGGTGCGCACGCTGATCGGCCCGAACATGCACTGGTACGAGGAGTTCCTCCGGTACTACTACCTCTTCGTGCAGACCGTGGACGGCTCACTGGCGCGTCGTTTCGCCTTCCTGATCATGGTGCTGTGCCTGTTCACCGCACTGTTCGTGCTGTTGCGCCGCAAGAAGATTCCGGGCGCGGCGGTCGGACCGTCCTGGCGTCTGCTCGGCGTCGTGTTCGGCACCATCTTCTTCATGATGTTCAACCCCACCAAGTGGACCCACCACTTCGGCGCGTACGCGGGCATCGCCGGTTCCCTCGCCGCGCTGACCACGGTCGCCGTCTCGGCCGCGGCGCTGCGCTCGCGCCGCAACCGGACAATGTTCGCCGCGGGACTGCTACTGGTGCTTGCCTTCTCGTTCGCCGGCATCAACGGCTGGTGGTACGTCTCGAGCTATGGCATTCCGTGGTTCGACAAGACGGTGTCCCTCGGAGGCAAGGAAGTCAACACCGCGATGCTGGTGCTGTTCGTGCTGGCCATCCTGCTCGTCGCCTGGCAGTACTTCCGCGAGGACTTCGTCGGCACCGAGGTGAAGGCGTCCAGCGAAAGAGGTAGGCGGATCAAGAGGTTCGCCCCGATCCCGCTGACCGCGGTCGCCGCCGCGATGGTCCTGTTCGAGATCCTCTCGATGGCCAAGGGCGCGGTCTCGCAGTACCCGGCCTACTCGTTGGCCCGCTCGAACATCGACGCGGTCACCGGGTCGATGTGCGGTCTGGCCGACGACGTCCTCACCGAGGCCGACCCGAATGCCGGTCGCCTGCAACCGATCTCCACGATTCCCGATGCGGCTCGCCGCCCGGCTGAGCCGTTCGGTCCGCTGGGCGGAAGCAACCCGACCGGCTTCAGCCCCAACGGGGTGCCGTCGGACCTGTCCGCCGACTACACCGAGGTCAAGCCCGGCCAGGCCAACACCGACAACCAGTCGGTCGGGGCCACCTTCGTCACCGGCGCCGGCGCCGGAACCGAGGGCGGCACCGGTGCACGCGGCGTCAACGGCAGCACCGTCAAGCTCCCGTTCGGGCTGGACCCGGCGACCACCCCGGTCCTCGGTAGCTACCAGACCGGCGTGCAGGAGCCCGCCCAGGCCACCTCGAGCTGGTACCAGCTGCCCGCCCGCAGCGACAGCTCACCGCTGGTGGTCGTGTCGGCCGCCGGCCGCATCTGGTCGGAGGACAAGAGCGGCAAGGTCACCTACGGTCAGTCGCTGCTGCTCGAGTACGGACACCGGGAGGCCGACGGGTCGATCACCTCGCAGGGCACCTACCTCCCCAAGGACATCGGCCCCGCGCCGTCCTGGCGGAACCTGCGGATCCCGCTCGACGAGCTGCCCGCGACCACCGACGTGGTGCGGATCGTCGCCAACGACCCGAACCTGACGGGCGACCAGTGGCTGGCGTTCACCCCGCCGCGGGTGCCGCAGCTGCAGACGCTCAACGACTACGTCGGGTCAACCCAGCCGGTGCTGCTGGACTGGGCGGTCGGGCTGCAGTTCCCGTGCCAGCGCCCGTTCGACCACCAGTATGGCGTCGCCGAGGTACCCGGCTACCGCATCCTGCCGGACCGTCCGCTCGCGGTCAGCTCCACCGACACCTGGCAGTCGGAGGAGAACGGTGGTCCGCTCGGCTGGACCGAGATGCTCGCCGAGGCCTCGACGGTCCCGACGTACCTCAACCACGACTGGGGCCGGGACTGGGGCGCCCTCGAGCGGTACAACCCGCACTTCCCGAATGCCGTCCCCGCGACCGTCGACACCACCGACGTCAAGCGGTCGGGCTTCTGGAGCCCCGGCATGATGCGGGTCTACCCCCACTAGCCGCCCACTTCCCCTGCACCACCCCTCAGGGTGATGGGAACCTTCATTCGGTCTAACTGGCCGAGGGTTCCCATCACCCTGGTTGGCTGTGCACACGTGGCAGGGTTATCCACAGGCGACGACAGACACCATTCCGTCGTGAGGGCTCCGTGGGAATACTGCTGGCATGAGACGGGGGCGATGGGGGTCGGTCGAGTTCGACGAGCTGTGGGCCTGGAGTGACGACGGACTAGTGCGTGTCGCTGACCTTCGCGAAGCCGGAATGTCCGGCTACGCCATCGACGCCCGCTGTCGAAGTGGCGGACCCTGGCAGCGCATCCTTCCCGGACTGATCCTGTTGCACAACGGAATCCCGACGCAGCGACAGAGGCGAAGTGCGGCGTTGCGGTACTGCGGCGCGGATGCGGTCCTCACCGGACGTGCCGCGCTCGCCGAACACGGCTACCTCAGTTCCGAGGCGGCCGGTGACGTGCACGTACTGATACCCCACGCGCGCCGACTCCAATCGATGGACTTCCTGACGGTCGAGCGGAGCGCACGGATGCCGAACCCCGTGCAGCTCGGCAGTCTGGCATGCGCACCCATCACCCGAGCACTCCTCGATGCAGCGCGGCGTATTACAGATATCAGGACCGTACGCGCACTGATCTCCGAGGTGGTGCAGCGAGGCGATGCCACCCCGTCAGATCTGTTGGCCGAGTTGAACTTCGGCAGTCGACGCGGCACTGCCTTGCCCCGCAAGGTACTCGAGGAAGTTGGCGAGAACGCACACTCGGTGGCGGAAATCGACGCCTTCGAGCTGTGGAAACGCAGCGGTCTGCCACTCATGCTGCCCAACAAGATCGTCGAGGACAGTCGCGGCCGGTTCCTCGCCCGCCCGGACGGGTGGTTCGACGATGTTGCGCTCGCGTGGGAGATCGATTCGCACGACTGGCATCTCGGCGCCGAGGAGCACGATCACACGCTGAAGCGTCGAGCGACGATGCAGAGCGCCGGCATCGTGGTCATGGCAACCCTCCCGAGCCATCTGCGCCTGGAACCGGGTCGCATCATCGACAACCTCCGCGACCACTACGAGTTGGCGCGATCGCGTCCGCGCCCGAACGTCCGCATTCGCCCCGACACTCCTGGGTGATGGGAACCATCAGCCAGTCAGACCGAATGATGGTTCCCATCACCCTGCGGGAGAGCCCGGGGCACTGCGATCAGAGCGGGAGCAGGTGGTGCTTGCGCGGGTTCTTGTAGATCGTCTTGTCCCGGAGCAGGGTCAGCGCCTTGCGGATCTCGAGGCGGGTGGTCGACGGGTAGATCACGGCGTCGACGTACCCGCGCTCGGCCGCGATGTACGGCGTCGCGACGTGCTCGTTGTAGAAGTTGATCAGGTCGCGGCGGACGGCCGCGGCATTCTCGCCCGCCGCCTCGATCTGCCTGCGTCCGATGATGTTGACCGCACCCTCAGCGCCCATCACGGCGATTCGCGCGGTGGGCCACGCCAGGTTCACGTCGGCGCCGAGCTGCTTCGACCCCATCACCGCGTAGCCGCCGCCGTACGACTTGCGCACCACGACAGTCACCTTGGGAACGGTGGCCTCGACGTAGGAGAACAGGAAGCGGCCGCCGCGCTTGATGACGCCGATCTTCTCCTGCTCCACACCGACCAGGAAGCCCGGCGTGTCGACGACGAACACCAGCGGGATGTCGTACGCGTCGCAGACCCGCACGAAGTGTGCTGCCTTGTCCGAGGACGCTGCGTCGAGCGCTCCGGACAGGTGCATCGGCTGATTGGCGACCACGCCGACGGCGCGCCCGTCCACGCGGGCGAACCCGGTGATGATGTTCTGTGCGGTCTGGCCGCGGACCTCGAGGAAGTCGCCGTCGTCGAAGATCCGCAGCAGGATGTCGTGCATGTCGTAGCCGGCGTTGTCGGCGTCCGGCATGAACGTGTCGAGCGCGAGGTCCTCTTCTGTGATCTCCGGCTCCAGGCCGGGATTGACGATCGGAGGCTTCTCGTTGCAGCTCGACGGCATGAAGCTCAGGTACTGGCGCGCGTACTCGAACGCGGCCTTCTCGTCGGCCGCGACATGATGGATGTTGCCGTACTCGGCCTGCTTGCGGGCGCCACCGAGCTCGTCGAGGCTGACGTCCTCACCGGTGACGGACTTGATCACGTCCGGTCCGGTGACGAACATGAACGACTCGTCGGTCGCGATCACGAGGTCGGTGTTGATCGGCGCGTACACCGCACCACCGGCGCACTTGCCCAGGATGATCGAGATCTGCGGGCACATGCCCGACAGCGGCTCCTGGCGTCGACCCATCTCGGCGTACCACGCCAGTGACGTCACGGCGTCCTGGATCCGGGCGCCGGCGGACTCGTTGATGCCGACGACGGGGCAACCGATCTTGATGGCGAAGTCGTTGACGGCGGCGACCTTTCGGCCGAAGATCTCGCCGGCGGCACCGCCGAAGACGGTCTGGTCGTGGGCGAACACCGCGACCGGCCGGCCGTCGACGAGTCCGTGGCCCGTGACGACGCCGTCACCGTACGGGTTCGACGGGTCGCCGGGCTGCCGGGCGAGCTGTCCCAGCTCGACGAAGGTGCCCGGGTCGAGCAGCATGTCGATGCGTTCGCGTGGCGTCGGCAGGCCCTTCGCCTTGCGCTTCTCGATGGCCTTCGGGTTGCCCGGGGCCTTCGACAGCTCGAGCTTCTCGCGCAGCTCGGCGAGCTTCTCGGCGGTGGTGGTGCTCACTCAGTTACTCCGGTTCTCGGCCTCGATGACGGCCAGCTTCTCGGTCAGGTCGGCCCCCACCTTGGCGATGTACGGTTCGTCCACGATCTGGATGTGGTCGCCGCCGACATGGATGATCTCCAGGTTCGGGGCAATCTTCCCCCAGCCGCCGTCGGGTGCCCGCGTCGCGAACGAGGGCTCGAGGGCGATGGCGTCGTCGTGGTACCGGTCCGCGAGGTACAGCACGACCTCCCCGTCGTACCTGTCCGGCTTCGCCGTCTGCAGCGCCCGGTTGTCCAGCCAGGAGGTGCGCTGGTGCTTGATGATCCCGCCGGGAATCTGCGCGCCGCTCACCTTCAGCAGGTCCATCAGGATCTGGATCTGCTCCTCGTCGGATTCGGCCGCGGCGAGCTTGTCGTACGGCAGCGGCGCGTCGACGTTGTACGTCTTCTTCGCGAACGCGGCGTACCGCTGCCAGCGCTTCTTGATTTCCTCGGGCGTGTCCTCGACGTCCTCGCCCGCCATGACCGTGTCGATCAGCCCGACGATCCGGACGTCCTTGCCCTCCGCACGCAGCATCGAGCCGACGGCGTAGGACAGAACCCCGCCGAGCGACCAGCCGTACAGCACGTACGGACCGTCGCCCTGGATCTCCTTGATCAGCGGCAGGTACTCGGCGGCACGCACCTCGATCGGACCCTCGGTGCGTTCGAAGCCGTACATCGGGGTGTGCGCCGGAAGCCGACGCAGCAGCGGCTCGTAGGCGACGGTGGACCCACCGGCCGGGTGGAACACGAAAACCGGTACGGCAGAGGATCCCTCAGGACGTTCGCGCAGGGTGCGCACCAGCCCGTCGATCTTGACGCCGTCCTCGAGGTGCTCGCGCACCCGCTCCGCGAGCTGCTCGACGGTCTCCGAGTCGAGCACGTCGTCGAAGCTCACCTCGCCGCCGGCCCGCTCGGTCAGTCGCGCCGCCAGCCTCTCCGCGGTGTCGTCGTCGAGCACCGGGAGGATGTTGAAGATGCCCTTGGCGGACTTGCCAGTCACCACCGCCCAGGTCGCGAACGTGAGCCGCTCGGCGGCGTCGCGCGGCGGGACGTTGATCTCCCCGTCCGACGAGTCCTGCTCCGCCTCGGCGACGATCTGCTCGGCCTCCGCGACCGGGCTCGTCGACTCCCCGTCGAGCTCGGAATCGAGTGCGGTGGAAGCCTCTTCGACCTCGGCGACCTCGGCGGCCGCCTTCTCGGCGCGCTGCTGCTCAGCGAGCGCCTCGACCTCTTCGCGGTTCTCGATCGCGTAGCGCAGGTACTTCTCCACCTCGCGCAGGTTCGCGTCCCGGACCGCCTGCAGCTGCAGCTGCGGGATGTCGAACTCGTACTCGACGCGGTTCTTGATCCGCACCGCCATCAGCGAGTCCAGGCCCAGCTCGATGAGCGGGATCTCGGCCGGCAGGTCCTCGGGCGCGTAGCCCATGGACTCGGCGACGATCAGCGCCAGCCGGTCCTCGAGGGTCTGGCTGCTGTTCGGATCCCACTTGTCACCGAAGGATTCGACGACCTCGGGCAGTTCCTCCATCGGCGAGCTGGACCGCGCGACAGGTGCCGCGACGACCAGCTCGGGCAGGGGCTCCCCGGCGGTGACGACGGCGTCCAGCAGCAGCACGAAATCAGCGCCGGTCTTGCCGTGCACCTGCAGTGAGGCACCGCCCGGATGCGGGTTCAGCGTCGTGGTCAGCGTGCCCTCGGCGGGCAGCTCACCGCGCGCGATTGCGGCGGTCAGCGTCACATCCGAAAGCACCTGCGCGGCAGCCGAAGTCGCCAGCTCGTTCAGGTCGGTGACGGCACCTGCCGCGACCTCCCAGACGTGCCTGCCGTCGGGCAGCGAGACGTGCGCGCCGGGGGCCCGGGACGAACCGGACGTCGAGACGCGGGTGTCGAGCCAGTGCTCCTTGCGCAGGAACGCGGTCCGCGGCGGGTTCGCGAAGTCGCCCGTGGCGAACAGCGACGGCAGGTCCACCGCGTGTCCGTGCACGTACAGCTGCGCGAGCGCGTTGAGGACGCCGACCTCCTCGTCCTCCTTGCGCTTGAGGGTCGGGATCAGCTGCGCGTCAACCAGTCCGGCGTCGAACGCGGTCGCCGCGACCGACATCAGCGTCGCGGGGTTCGGGGCCAACTCCACGAACGTGGTGTGCCCGCTGTCGACCGCCATCCGCACCGCGTTGGTGAAGTAGACGCTGTGCCGCATGCCCTTGGTCCAGTACTCGACCTGGTGGATCGGCTCGTGGCCGGCGCGGTAGAAGGTCTCCTTGTCAACCGAGGAGTACAGCCCGACCTTCAACGTGTGCGGCTCGATGCCGGCCAGCTCCGCGGCCAGCTCGCCGAGGATCGGGTCCACCTGCGAGGTGTGGCTGGCGCCCTTGGTCTGCAGGATCCGGCCGAGCTTCTCCTCCGCCTCGGCACGGGCCACGATGGCCTCCACCTCGGGCTGGGGCCCACCGATGACGGTGTGCGTCGGGGCCGCGTACACGCAGACCTCGAGGTGCGGAAAGTCCCCGAGCACCGACTCGATCTCGGCGGCGCTGTATTCGACGAGCGCCATCAGCCGGATGTCGTCGCCGGACAGCACCGACTCGCCCTCGCCCATCAGGCGCGAGCGGGCGGTGATCACGCGCACCGCATCCTCGGGCGAGAGTCCGCCGGTGACGTAGGCGGCGGCGGCCTCACCCATCGAGTGCCCGACCGCGGCCGCCGGATCGGCACCGTGGTGGCGCAGCACGGCCGCGAGCCCGACCTGGATGGTGAAGATGCCAACCTGCGAGGTCTCGACGTCGTAGTCGATCGAGTCGTCGAGGAACTTCTCGGCCATCTTGTAGCCGGCCTCGTACTCGATCAGCTCGTCGACCTCGTCGACCGTCTTCCGGAACACGGCGTTGCTGCGGTACAGCTGCTTGGCCATCTTGCGGTGCTGCGAGCCGAAGCCGGAGAACACCCAGACCGCACCCTTGGCGGCGGGGGCGTCGGCGGACAGCACGCCCTGACCGGGCTTGCCCGCGGCGACCGCACGCAGTCCGGTGATGGCCTCGGCGTGGGTGCGGGCCAGCACGACCGCGCGGGAGCGTCCGTGATTGCGTCGGGCCAGAGCGCGTCCGAGGTCCTCGAGCGGGGTCGCGCTGCCTTCCGCGGTCTCGAGCCAGTCCGCCAGGTTCGCGGCAGCCAGCCGACGGCGCGAGGGCATCGCGGCGGAGACAGCGAGCAGCACGGGCAGCGGCTGTGACTCGGCCGGCCGCTCCGCGTCCGGGTGGGCATCGTCAGGCCGCTCGTCCACCGGGTGGGGGGAACCCTCGGCCAGTTGGTCCGAATGACGGTTCCCATCACCCGAGTCGGCGGTGGCCTCGACGCCCATGGACTCGGCGGCGTCGGCCAGCACCGCCGCGGCCTCGGCATCAAGCCACTCCGTGGCCTGTGAGTCCTTCTGGTCCGCAGCGGGACCAGAAGGACTCACAGGCGCCGTAGGCGCCTCGTACTCGCGGACCACCACGTGCGCGTTGGTGCCGCCGAAGCCGAAGCCGGAGACGCCCGCGATCGCGCGACCGGTGTACCGCGGCCAGTCGGTGGCCTCGGGGATCACGCGCAGGTGCGCGGTGTCGAACGGGATGTACGGGTTCGGGCCCGCGTAGTTCAGCGACGGCGGGAGCTTGTCCTCCCGCATCGCCAGCACGACCTTGATCAGACCCGCGGCGCCGGCGGCAGCCTCGAGATGACCGAAGTTCGTCTTCGCGGAGCCGAGCAGTGCGGGCTTGTCGTCGTCCCGGCCGCGGCCGACGACGCGTCCGAGCGCGTCCGCCTCGATCGGGTCGCCGAGGATGGTGCCGGTGCCGTGCGCCTCGATGTAGTCCACGCCGGACGGGACGATGCCCGCGTCGCGGTAGGCGCTGCGCAGCACCTCGGCCTGCGCGTCGGGGTTGGGGGCGAGCATGCCGTTGGAGCGGCCGTCCTGGTTGACCGCGGATCCCGCGATCACCGCGAGGATCTGGTCCCCGTCGCGTTCGGCGTCCTCGAGCCGCTTGAGCACGACCAGTCCGCCGCCCTCGGCGCGCACGATGCCGGTCGCGTCGGAGGAGAACGCCTTGATCTTGCCGTCGTCGGTCAGGATGCCGGTCTCGTCGAAGCCGAGGGTCGCGGCGGGCGCGACGAGCATGTTGACGCCGCCGGCCAACGCCAGGTCCGACTCGCCGGACCGCAGAGAACGCACCGCCTGGTGCACGGCGACCAGCGAGGACGAGCAGGCCGTGTCGAGTGCGATCGACGGCCCGCGGAAGTCGAAGTAGTAGGAGACCCGGTTCGCGACAATGGACGTCGAGGTGCCGGTCAGCGCGTACGGATGCGCATTCACCGGGTCACTGACGGCGAGGAGCTGGTAGTCGTTGGCGGAGCTGCCGATGAAGACGCCGACCTGCTCGCCCTTGAGCTCGTTGGCGGGGATCCGGGCGTGCTCGAGCGCTTCCCACGTCAGCTCCATCGCGAGTCGCTGCTGCGGGTCGACGTTCTTGACCTCGAGCGGCGACATCGCGAAGAACTCCGCGTCGAAGCCCTTCACGTCGTCGAGGTAGCCACCCTTGGTGTTGGCCTTCTCGATCGCCGCGGCGATCTGCGGGTCCGCGGCGAACTCGTCCCAGCGACCCGCGGGCAGCTCGGTGACGGCGTCGCGGCCCTCGATGAGCAGTCGCCACATCTCGTCCGGGGTCTGCCCGGTGCCGGGGAAACGGGTGGACACGCCGACGATCGCGATGTCGTGCGACTGCGAGGTGTCCCCCCGCGTGTAGTACGCGGCGTCGTCACCGACCTCGGGCACCTCCGGCTCACCCTCGATGATCAGCGTCGCGAGCGAGGCGATGGTGGGGTGCTGATAGACGACCGTGGCGTTCAGCGTGACGCCGACCAGTTCCTCGATCTCGCCGGACAGAGCGACGGCATCCCGGGACGCGAGCCCGAATTCCTCCATCGGGCGGTCGTCGGTGATCTGATCCACCGGTTGCCCGGTGGCCTCGGCAACCCAGTTGCGCAGCCATTCGCGCAGCTGCGCGACCGTCATCTCTGTTTCAGCCATCAACCCATCACGCTACCCGTCGGAAAGGACTTGTCGTCTTAGACGCTATCGGGGAACGCGGTCTGCGTGTAACCACCGCGCAGTGTGCCCTCGATGTATGCGGCCTTGCAGGCGCGTCGCGCGATCTTGCCGCTGGAGGTTCGCGGGATGGATCCCGCGGGCACGAGCAGCACGTCGCGCGCGGTGACGCCGTGCCTGGTGGAGATCGCCGCGCGGACCGCGTCGGCGATCGGACCCGGGTCGGCCTTGCCCGCACCGGGGGCGCGCTCGCCGACCAGAACCAGCTGCTCGGACGCGTCGTCGGCGTCGAAGGTCAGGCCCGCGCCCGCCTCGAACACCTCCTTGGGCAGCTGGTTCGCCGGCACCGCGAACGCCGCGACGAAGCCGGGCCGCAGCGCGGTGCTCGCCTCCTGCGCGGTCGCCTCGAGGTCCTGCGGGTAGTGGTTGCGGCCGTCGACGATCACCAGGTCCTTGACCCGGCCGGTGATGTAGAGCTCGCCGTCCACGTACACGCCGAAGTCGCCGGTGCGCATCCAGTTCGAGTCCTCGGGCGCGCCGTCGGCGTGGCTGCCCTCGGCGATCTTCGCGGCAAGCTTGTTGTGGAAGGTCTGCTCGGTCTCCTCGGGACGACCCCAGTAGCCCTGGCCCATGTTGTTGCCGTGCAGCCAGATCTCGCCGACCTGCTCGTCGGGGACCTCGGCGCCGGATTCGGCGTCGACGATGGCCGCCCACTGGCTGCGCGCGACGTAGCCGCAGGACACCTGCGCGATGGCGCCCGGGGCGTCCTTGTCGACGGTGACCATGCGACCGCGGTTGAGCTCGTCGCGGTCGACGTAGATGACCCTGGCCTCGTCGCTGTGCTTGGTGGACGAGACGAACAGCGTCGCCTCCGCCATGCCGTACGACGGCTTGATCGCGGTCTTGGGCAGTCCGTACGGCCCGAACGCGTCGTTGAACTTGCGCATCGACGACGTGGTGACCGGCTCGCTGCCGTTGATCAGGCCGATGACGTTGCTCAGGTCGAGGGTCTCGCCGTCCTTGGGCAGGCCACGGGCGGCCGCGTGCTCGAAGGCGAAGTTCGGCGCCGCGGCGAAGGTGCCCGCACCGTCGGTGATGGCGGCCAGTTCCTTGATCCAGCGGTACGGACGCTGGACGAAGGCGCGCGGGCTCATGATGGTGATGTACTTGCCGCCGAGGGCGGGCAGGATCACCGTGAGCAGGCCCATGTCGTGGAACAGCGGCAGCCAGGTGACGCCGCGGGAGTCGGTGGTCAGCTCGATCGCGTCGACCATCTGCAGCGCGTTGGTGCCGACCGCGCGGTGGGTGATCTCCACGCCCGCGGGGACCCGGGTCGAGCCCGAGGTGTACTGCAGGTACGCGATGTCGTCGAGGCCGATCTCCGGGTAGACCCAGCTCTCCGCGACGGTGTCCGGGATGGCGTCGACGGCGATGATGCGGGGCCGCTCCGCGGCGGGCAGGGTGCGGAACAGCTGGCGAACGCCCGCGGCCGAGCCGGAGGCGGTGAGGATCGCGGACGGCTTGCAGTCGCCGAGGACGGCGTGCAGGCGGTCACCGTGACCGGGCTCGTCCGGGTCGAACAGCGGCACGGCGATGGTGCCCGCGTGCATGGCCGCGAAGAAGGAGATGACGTAGTCGAGGCCCTGGGGCGCGAGGATTGCCACCCGCTGACCGGGCTCGGTGACCTGCTGAAGGCGGGCCGCGACCGCGCGGAGGCGGTGGCCGAACTGGTCCCAGGTGAGCTCCTGGACCTCGCCGTCGCGCTCACGCGAGTAATCGATATATCGGTATGCCAGCTCGTCCGAGTTCTCCCGGGTGTGCCGTTCGACGTGGTCGACGAGGGTGCTACCCGGCATCAGCCGGATGTGTCCCGCTTCGTCGATGTAGTCATCGAAAGTCTGGTTCATACCTTCTCCTCCAAGGCAAGCCCGCAGCGCGGCGTCTGTGCACCCGCGGGCTTCGTCCCCTGCGGCAGCGAGGGGTCGTGCAAATAGTGTCTAGTGGCAATAGGCAGGTCTCGTCTTGGTAACGATCTGCTTCGCACCCCAAACCAACAGAATGCTACAGATGCCTGAGCGTCATTCACCCTTGAGTTGGGTGATCACGGGAGCAAACGCATCCATCTGGGTCGGGAAGATGCCCACGTACGACATCGATGTGCGAGCTCGAACGGCCCTGATCTGATCGGCAATCTCCTCGTAGGTGCCGAACGCCAGGTAGGGAGAGTTGAGAATGTCCTCCACGGTCAGGGTGACATCCACCTCGATGTTCGGGGGATACCCGTTGGCGAGCGCGGCCAGGGCCATCTCGGCCATCGCCTCGCGGTCGTCGGTGGGCATGATGGTGGTGATCGTCCAGTTCAGTTCGATGTCGTCGAACCTGTCACCGGCGGCCTCGCGGATCCGATCGACCCGAGCGGCGGTCGCCTCCATCGTGATGCCGGACAGCAGCATCTTGCCGTCCCGGTTGCTGGGCGGGGCCAACGAGATGATGTCCGCGTACTTCGCGGCCAACGCCAGCATCTTGGGACCGCCGCCGCCGACGGCGATCGGCGGACGCGGACCCTGACGCGGGCGCGGGCTGCCCTTGAGTCCGTTGATCTGGTAGTACTCGCCCTGGAAGTTGCACTCCTGCCCGCGCAGCAACGTGTCCAGGATTTCGAGGGTCTCCGCGAGCTTCGCGATGCGCACCCCGGGGCTGTCGTACGTGATGCCGCCCTTGTCGAACTCTTCCTTCATCCAGCCGGCACCGATGCCCAGTTCCAGCCGTCCACCGGAGAGGACGTCGATGGTCGCCGCGTCCTTGGCGAGGACCGCGGGATGCCGAAAACCGTTGGCCAGCACCGCAGTTCCGAGACGGATCTTGTCGGTGGCGACGGCCAGCGCACCGAGCGCCGCGATCGGTCCGACCTGGTTGCCCAGGTGGTCCGGAATCATGAAGCTGTCGTACCCGAGTTCCTCGGCCTTCTGCGCCAGCTTGACGAAGCGACGGGCGCCACCTTCCTCGGCGTTGCCCTCTCCGCCGGCGGCGAACCGGAACTTGCGCGGCGCGGTGGCGTCGGCGGAACTCATCTATCGCTTCTCCTGAAACTGGGGGCACGCGGTACGGCAGGTGGCCAATTGGCCACTCTATCGGGTTCGCACGGGTCCCCACTATTCGTGAGCGGGAACCGGCGCGGACCGTACCTTGTCAGCGGCCCAGTTTGTCATCCACTGGGTCGCCGTGGTGCCGTTTTGATCGACCACGAAGGTGTTGTACAGGGCATGGACAGGATTGTTGATGTACTCCCCGACACGGCTGAGGCTGGCGAGGAGATTCGACGGCTTGAACGCGTTGGGTGGCGCGTCGCAGATCCCGTCCGACGGCGCGCAGATCTGGACAGTCCGGTCGGCGAGTGCACCGAAGCCACCCGGGCGCGGACCGGTCATCGTGATCCCCGGGACCTTCAGCCCGTTCAGCGACAACTCGGCGCCGACACCCCCGACCGAGGGTCCGATGGTCGGGGCGGCGGCGGGGTCGCGTCGACCGTCCGCGATGACGCCGACGCCGAGCACCAGGTCGGCGGGAACCGGGCCGGTGCCCGCGCCGATGGCGGCTGCCACGTCACCCGCGATCACCGCCCCCTGCGAGAAACCGGTCAGCACGAAGCTGGTCAGCGGGCAGTTGGCGTGCATCGAGGCCATCACCTCGGTGGCCTTGGCGGTGCCCTCACCGCGGCTCTTGTTGTACGAGGTCTGACCGTCCGGCGGCAGGGCCACCGGGTTCGAGAACTGGGCGACGTACGGCACCGTGTAGACCTGGGCCCGCTGCGGACCGAACTGCGCCTCGAGCGGGCGAGTGATGTTGAGCATCAACGAGTTCAGGTTCGCGGTCGGGTTGAACGGGTCGTCCCCGGCACTGGACTCCCAGGTGCCAGGTATCGCGACCACCTGCACGTCCGGACAACTGGCCGGCTGCGCGGAGGGCCGTCCCGGCGTCGGCGTCGGGACGGGCGGCGGCTTGGGCACGCGCCCCGCCAGCAGGTACCACGCCACCAGCGCGGCCAACGCGACCAGCAGCATCACGATGAGCACGATCAACAGGCGCAGGAACCTGCGCCCGGCCGACGTCCGTCCCTTACCCGCGGCAGCCATCGACGGCTACTTGTTGCAGTACGTGGACTGTGCGGCGTCGATGTAGACCTTCGCCGCCTGGGCCGCCTGGTCCGCGGACTGGTTCACGCCCGCCAGGGTGGCCTCGGCTCCGGCCATCCCGGTCACGTAGGCGGTGATCTCCCCGGCGTCGACGTTGTTCGCCTTCGCCGAGCAGATGTAGTTGGCGGTGGAGATCGCGACGTCGCCGTTGCCCGCCGGGCTCACCCCGCCCTTGCGCAGCGCCTCGACGAACGCCTTGCCGCGGGCGTCCAGTGCGGGCGCCTCCGTCGGACCCGGGAAGCCGCTCGGGACGGCCTGCGGGGTCTCCGGCGGCGCCGTCGCCGCGACGGCGGGGCTGGTGTACGGCGGCACCTCGATGCCCGTCGCCAGCGGCTGGGCCGTCGGCGACCCGGTGCCCTGCGCGGTGGTGAGCGTGGGGGTGCTGCTCGCCGTCGAGTCGTCGCTGCCGCAACCGGCGAGCACACCGACCGCGGCCACGCTCAGCGCGCCGACTGCGACGGCCCGAGCCAGAGGGGTAGGGGTCGAAATACGCATGTGAGTCTCAGTCCTCTGGGGTGTTGAAGCGTGCTCGGCCGATGGGGCGTTGGTGCCGCCCCGGCCGCGGTTCGGCTGGTCGGTGTCCAAGGGTACCGACGCTGACGGGCCGGGGACGGCAGGTGCAGATCCGGCCCGTCAGCTGCGGTCGACCTAGTGGATCTCGGCGCGTCCGCCGATCAGGGTGATGTTGCCGAACTGGAAGTTCTGCTGGACACCACCGTTGATCGGGAACTCGTCACCGACCGGGAAGCCGAGGCGGCCGTTCTCGTAGTTCTGGCTGCCCCAAGCGTCGAAGATCGGGCCGTTCTTGATCGACCAGGCACCGCTGAGCGGGCTCCAGTAGATGTTGCCGCCCTCGAACCGGTTGAACCGGCCGCCGTCCTTGACGCCGATCTCACTGGTCTTCGGGAAGCCCAGCCAGCTGTTCTCGTAGCCCAGCTGGCCGTACTTGCCCATGATCAGACCCTGCACGGCGTTGGTACCGGTGGTCGGGCTGTAGTACATCGCGCCGACCTCGAAGCCCTGCACCGCGCCGGGCTTGCCCGGCGTGTTCACCTCGTCGGCCACCGGGTAGCCGAGCGGTCCGCGCTCCCAGCCCTGGCGTACCCATTCGTCGCGGATCGCGCCCCACACGGGGTGTGCGCCGGTCTGCGGGGTCCAGTAGATCGACCCGTTCTGGAAGTGGTTGAACCGGCCGCGACCGTCGGGCGCCGGGGATTCGCTGGTGGTCGGGAGGCCGAGCTGTCCGGCCGGACCGCCCGCGGCCTGGTACGCGCCGCCGATCATGCCTGCGACGACCTGGGCGCCGGTCCCGGAGGAGAAGAAGATCCGACCGTTGCGGTAGTCCTGCGCCACGCCGCCCGCGACACCGTATTCCCCGGTGACGCAGCCGCCGAGCCACGGGTTGGCGTTCGCGACAGCCGCGATCGCACCGCCGACCGAGCAGGCCGGCGCGTTCGCCTCGACGCCGAGGGCGTTGGCCACCTGCGGCCACGCCTGATGCATCTCGAACTGCCAGTACGGCCACGAGTGGGTACCGGACGGGCGGTAGTTGATCTGCGCGGGGATGCCGAGCTTGTTCAGCTTGGTCGCGAAGGACTGCGACGTCAGGCGGGACAGGATCTCGAGTCCCATGCCCGCGTAGTTGGTGGAGACACCGGGGATGCCGGACGGCTGGTCGTAGGGGCCGGTCATGCCGCTACCGCTGGAGACGTAGAGGCTCACGCCCTTGAGCTTGTCCGCGTTCACGTAGGGATCGTGTGCAGCCCAGGCCGGGTTGCTCGGCGGACCCCACATCTTGGCGGCGCTGAAGCCGCCGGCGTCGTTCATCGCGTACTGGACGGCCTGCGGCATGCCCAGCGACGTGGTGGTCAGGATGCCGGAGAACGAACCGGCGAACTTGAAGAAACCGGGGTTGCGCTCGGTCAGCGCCATCGCGGACGTGCCGCCCATGGACAGGCCGATCACGCCGCGGGTGGTCGTGGTGCGCAGGCTGTTCTCCAGGACCGGCGGGAGTTCCTTCATCAGGAACGTCTCCAGTTGGTAGAACTTGCCGTTGTCGGGCTCGAGCCAGTCGGAGTAGAAGCTGGACTGGCCGCCGACCGGGAGGATCACGTTGACGTTCTTGTCCGCGTAGAAACTCGCGGCGTCGGTCTCGATGGTCCAGCCGCTCTCGTCGTCGCGCGCGCGCAGGCCGTCGAGCATGTAGAGGGCGGGGAAGGTCGCGTCCGGCTTGGCGTTCCAGTCCCTGGCCAGCAGCACCTGCACCTGGAAGGGTGCGCCCATCGCCGCGGAATCCACCCACAGCGCGACCCGCCGGTCGGTGATCCACTGGACCTTCGAGACACCGGGGATCGAACGGAGGGCGGTCGGCGCTGCACGCACGGCCCGCGACTGCGGCGGCGCGACCGTGGTGGTCGGGGCCTCGGTCGTGGTCGGGGCGGTGGTCGTCGGCGCGACGGTGGTGGTGGTCGTGGCCTGGGCGGCGGTGGTCGTCGCGACGGCCGCGGCGGACGTCGACTTCGCGGCGGGCGTGGTCGTGACCGGGGCCAGCGTCTCCTCCGCCTGCGTGACGGCCGCGCGGGTGGTCGTGGTCGCGGTGGCCGACGTGGTGGTCGTCGTCGCGTTCGGCTCAGCGAACGCGACCGCCGTCGCGGTGGTGAGTCCCGCCGCGGTCGGCAGTACCAGCGCGGCCGCCAGCAGGCGGGCCACACGGCTTCGGCGCCCGGTCGTCATTGCGCTCCCCCCGGGCCGGGTACCCGGCTTCCTCAGTACTGGTCGCATCTGACGGTGACTCTCTTTCTGCTTTCGGCCAGTTGACGGATCAACTCGGCACTCGGCTCTCGGCTTGCCCCCGACCAACGCGGACGCCGTGCCGTGACGCCTGACGCTCGTCGTTCTTTCTAACACGCAGGTCAGGTGTGACGCAGGTGACGCGCTGCTACGTATGGTGCATTTGTTGCTCAGGCGCGAGGCGCACCCAAACCGCAGATGCCGCCCCACGCGGCCGGGATCGGCGCGTGGAGCGGCATCGACGATTTACATCTGGCGTCCTGTGATCAGTGCGCGTTCAGCGCGTCCAGGATCTGGTTGCGGGCCTTGAACAGCTCGGCCGACCAGTACGGCCACGAGTGCGTGCCGTTGGACGGGAAGCTGTAGGTCGCGGGGATGCCGAGGGTGGCCATCCGGACCTGGAAGGAGCGCGTGTTCACCAGCGCGAGGGCCTCGAGGCCCATGCCGTTGGCGGTGTTGTAGTAGTCGATCGGTGCGCGCGGGTGGTCGTACTCGCCCGGCAGGCCGCTGGCCGAGGACACGTACAGCGACAGGCCCTTGAGCTGCGGGGCGAACACGAACGGGTCGTTACGCAGCCACGCCTTGCTCCACGGCGGACCCCACATGGAGTCGACGTTGAAGCGACCGGCATCGAGCATCGCGACGCGGATCGCCTCACGCATACCCGGCGCCGAGATGTTCAGGTAACCCGACAGCGAGCCGGCGAACTTGAACTGGTCGCGGTGGTACGCGGCCAGCGTCAGTGCGGCGGAGCCGCCCATCGACAGGCCGAGGACGCCGTTGTTGTTGCGCGAGACGCCGCGGGTCTCGAGGTAGTCCGGGAGCTCCTTGGTCAGGAAGGTCTCCCACTTGTACGTGGACTTCTGGCCGTTGAAGTTCGACGGCGCCATCCAGTCGCTGTAGAAGCTGGACTGGCCGCCGACCGGCATCACCAGCGTGACGTTGTCGTTGCGGTACTGGTCGAGGGCGTTCGTCTCGAACGTCCACGCGTTGCGGTCGTCACGGGCACGGAGACCGTCGAGCAGGTACAGGGCGGCATTGCCACCGCGGGCGGCCCACTGGATCTGGACCTTGATCGGACCCATCGACGAGGGCACCATGACCTCTTCGAAGCCACCCGAGGGCGCGCGGTGCGCGATCGGCGCGGCGCCGGCGACGGCGGTGCCCGCAATACCAGCAGTCAGGGGCAGGACGAGCGCTGCGGCCGAGAGGCCGAGGAGGCGTCGTTTGAGGTTCGTACCGAACCCCGTTCTGCCAATACGCATGAATACTGCTCTCTTTCTTCTCCTGCGGTGCCCGCGCCCCAAAGATGGAGGAAGCGGCCCGGCAATCGTCGGTAAGCCACAAACCTGCCGACCCCACGCAAGCGGGATCGGCAGTGGAACTGATCAAGGTCACACTGCGCTCGCTGGACTGTATGTCACGGCGATGGCTCTGACAACCGGTGCCTCGGCCCCCGATTTTCATCATTCGAGGCTCGGTACCGAGGCGAACACACTCTTTTCATCGACTAACTGACCGCGAGCGTTACACAAACGAGATGTTCACGCCAGGCGACCTGTCCTACTTGGGCCTTTCGGGTGGTGGCGTGAGCCCACAGCGCTCGATTTCGTAGGCAGGAACCCGGTCGATCCGGTACTCGGCGTAGTGGAACGCGCGCTTGAGATTGCGGATGAACAACGGTCGGGTCAGCTCGCCGCGCGAGGACGCCAGCAACTCCTCGGTGTCCGGACACATCAACGCGACCTTCGCCTGCGCGACCCAGTTCTCGTCCAGGTACCAGGGCAGCCAGGGGTGCTGGTCGACCATGCCGGTGTCCGCGACCACCCAGTCGGGGTAGAGGGCCTTGTCGTGCCCGATCCGGCCGTCGCCGAGACGCTCGGTGTGCGCGGCCAGCGGGTACGCCAGACCCATCTGGTCGATCACCTTCACGTCCAGCCCGACGTTCATGCTCGTCATGCCGAGGTTGAGGAAGTACACGGTGTGACCCGCCCCGCCCTCCGGGATCGGCGCCGGCGGCGGCACGAGGTCCCAGTAGGTGAAGTAGGCCGCGGGCAGCAGCAGACCGCCGTCCGGGGTGTTGGCGATGGTCTCGACCATCGCCCGTATCCGCGGGTAGTCGAGGTAGTCCTCGGCCCGGATCGGGTGCGCGTGGCCCGTGTTGAGGACGTAGAAGGCGCGCTCGTCGACGATGCCCGACTTCCCGACCACCGTGCCGTTCGGCATGCCCTGCGCGGTCGACGCGACGATCGCCCAGACCACGGTGGCCAACCACGCGACCGCGCCGACGGCGAACAGACCGGTCGCGGGGGTGCGACCCCACTGGCCCCGCGGCGGCAGCCGGACCGGCAGAACGGCGATCGGCAGGATGAAGCAGAACAGGACCGGCAGCAGCACCCGGCCGTGCATGAAGTCGCCGCCGACGCGTACCGAGTAGATGCCGAGCAGCAGCGCGGTCACGAGGATCACCGCGACCACGGCGGCCGGCGAGTGCAGCCGGGACTGCCAGGTACGGGACGTGAGATCGGTGCCCGTGCCGCGGGTGCGCCGGAGCAGCATCCAGGCGGCGTAACCGCCGAGCAGGAGCAGCGGCAGCCACAGCCAGTACGGCCCGACCAGGTTCCACAGGTAGGTGAAGCCCTGGCCCCACTTGGCCCCGCCGGCATCCTTCGACACCGCGGTGTTGGGGTACGGCAGTCCGTAGTAGCCCATCCGCCAGATCTGGTACAGCACCGGTGCCGCGCCGGCGACGGCGACGATCGCCACGCGCAGCTTCCAGGTGCCGGGGGCGAGGAAGATCAGCAGCAGCGCGAGGCCGGCCAGGATGACCATCTCGGGCCGGACCAGCGGCCCGAGGCCCGCGACGAAGGCGAGGGTCAGCACCGACGCGGTGCTGGGTTCGCGTTGCGACCAGCGCACCAACAGCACCCACACCAGGGCGATCCAGAAGATGACCAGGCAGCTCTCGAGCCCGGAGGTCGCGAAGTCGCGGGCCGGGGGCACCGCGATGTACGCCAGCGCGCCCGCGGGCAGCAGCAGTGTTCCGGCGGAGCCGAACGACGATCGACGCCACAGCGCGCCGGTGCCGATCATCGCCAGCGCGATCGCGCCGCCGGAGAGCACCAGCGCGAGCGTGAGCACGACGTACTCGAGCCGGATGTGGGTGAGCCATCCGAACGCGTAGACCAGATAGGTCCACAGGGTGCTGGTGTTCGCCTCGACCCGCTCGCCCGCGTTGAAGACCGGACCGTTGCCCGCCAGCAGGTTGCGCACGGTCCGCAGCACGATCAGACCGTCGTCGGCGATCCACCGGCGCTGCCACCCACCCCAGACGAACAGGGCGGCGGTCAGCACCACGCCGCCGAGGTACACCCAGCGGGCGGTCGAGGCGGAGACCGATTCGCGGGTGTCGCCGTCGACCGCGGCGGGTTCCGCGGAGCGGATCGCGTCAGGCGATGTAGACAGCGACACCCACCACTCCGATCCACGCCAGCGCGAGGAACTGCAGCACCCGGTCGTGCAGTGCGATCTCTTCCGGCTCGCCGGCCTCACCACCGTCGATGTCGACGGCGTACCGCAGGATCGCGATGGTGAACGGGATCATCGAGATCGCGAACCAGTTGCTGCCGTGCGCCCGGTCCTGCTCGAAGGCCCACAGTCCGTAGCAGATCACCACGGCGGTCGCCGCGAGCGTCCAGACGAACCGCAGGTAGGGGGCGGTGTAGTACTCGAGCGCCTTGCGGATCTTCGCGCCGGTCGCCTCGGCCAGCTTCAGTTCGGCGTACCGCTTGCCCGCGGCCATGAACAGCGAACCGAACGCCATGATCAGCAGGAACCACTGCGACAGCGGGATCTCGGCGGCGACGCCACCGGCGATCGCGCGGAGCAGGAAGCCCGAGGACACGATGCAGATGTCCAGGACAGCCTGGTTCTTGAGCCCGAAGCAGTAGGCCAGTTGGATGGCGATGTAGACGGCCATGACGAGGGCCAGGTGCCAGTTCGCGATGAACGAGAGGCCGATCGAACCGGCCAGCAGCACGACGGCCATGGCGTAGGCGAGGCCCAGCGGGAGCACGCCGGCCGCGATCGGGCGGAAACGCTTGGTGGGGTGCTGGCGGTCGGCTTCGACGTCCATCGCGTCGTTGACGAGGTAGATGCCGGATGCGGCCATGCAGAACACCACGAACGCCAGCGCGACCGACAGCAGCACGTCGGCCTCGGTGACCGAGCCCGCGGCCAGCGGTGCGGCCAGCACCAGGACGTTCTTCACCCACTGGCGGGGACGCAGTGCCTTGACGATCCCGCCGGCCAGCGACTTGGGCGGCCCGGCGACCTCGGCGGGGTGCTCGCTCATTTCTCTCCAAACTTCTGTTCGGCCCGCAGCACCACTGCGGCCGAGACTGCGCCAAGGGCGGATCCGGCAAGCACATCGGTCGGGTAGTGCACTCCGAGCACGAGCCGCGAGAGCAGCATCGGGGGCACCAGCACCGCGGGCAAGGGTAGCCCGGTGAGCCGGCCGAGCAGCACGGCGGCGGCGGTGGTGGACGTCGCGTGCGACGACGGGAAGCTCAGCTTGCTCGGCGTCGAGACGTTCACCTGCACCGAGGGGTCGTTGGGTCGGGGCCGCCGCACGACACGCTTGATCACGATGGAGGCCGCGTGCGCGCCGACCGCGCCGACCGCGACACCCGCCCACTGGCGGCGGCGCGGACGGTCCAGCGCGGCACCGAGGCCGGCGATCGCGACCCAGCCGAGCGCGTGCTCGCCGAAGTGGGACATGCCGCGGGCGGCCGCGATCACGCCGGGCTGCGCGCCGACGGTGCCCTGCACGAGGTTGAGGATCTTCACCTCTGCGGCCGACTCGGCGGAACCGGAGACCAACGCCGCCGCATCAGGCCTTGTACTCGAAGACACTCTCCCACCTCTCCTTGCTGGTCAGTGACGGCACCGCGGCCGCGTATTCGCCCTTGAGCTCCGGGAACCGGGCGGCCAACTCGCGGCGCAGCCGGATCGCCTCCTTGAGCAGGGCCAACGCCTGCCGGGGATCGCGCTTGCGGTAGACCACGCCGCGACCGTCGGCGGTGGTGACGGTGACGCCGTCGACCTGCGAGAGCAGGAACCAGCGGGCGTCGAGTGTCGGCACGTTCAGCTGCGGGCGCTCGTGGTGTTCCTCGTGCGCGGGCTTGACGTTGTGCACCAGGCCCTTGGCGAGCCGGACGACCTTCGCGAGGGGTCCACGCGGTTCGCCGACCGCGCCGACCTCCGCGCCCGAGGGCAGCGGCAGGCTCGTCGAGGACGGCAGCACGACGGCGTCCGGGTACTGCTTGCGCATCGCGTGCACCTGACCGAGCGCGGTCGGCAGCTGCGCGGCGATGTGCTCGGGTCCGGCGAGGAAGTCCGCGATGGCCTTGTTCTGGATCGCGACGGTGGAGTACTCGAGGCACAGCAGGTGCTTGACCGTGGCCTTGACGGTGTCGAGCACCAGTCCGCGACCGTTGCCCGGCATGTGCAGGGCCGCGACGACCAGGCGGTTGCGCAGGTGGAAGTAGGCCTGCCAGTCGATCGCGTCGTCCTTGTCGGACCAGGCCATGTGCCAGATCGCGGCACCCGGCATGGTCACCGTCGGGTAGCCGGCGGCCTTGGCGCGCAGGCCGTACTCGGCGTCGTCCCACTTGATGAACAGTGGCAGCGGCTGGCCGATCTCCTCGGCGACCTGCCGCGGGATCATGCACATCCACCAGCCGTTGAAGTCGACGTCGATGCGGCGGTGCAGCAGCTTCGAGTTGTCCCGGTCGCTGAGCGGGTACTTGGAGAAGTCGTGGTCGTACTCGACGTTCGGCGCCGCGGACCACATGAAGATGCCGCGGTTGACCACCTCGCCCATGGTGTGCAGGTGGCTGCGTTCCTGCAGGTTCAGCATCTGTCCGCCGACCAGCATCGGAGATTTCGCGAACCGGGACATGGCCAGCGCGCGCAGGATCGAGTCCGGCTCGATCTCGATGTCGTCGTCCATGAACAGGATGTGCTCGCACGAGGTGGTCTTCAGCGCCTCGTACATGACTCGGCTGTAGCCGCCGGACCCGCCGAGGTTGGCCTGGTCGTGGATCGCGAGCCGGCCACCGAGTGCGGCGGCCGCCTCGGCGAAGCCGGGCTCGTCGCGCACCTTGCGGGTGCCCTGGTCGGGGATGATCACGGCGTCGATCGCGCCGAGCACCATCGGGTCGGAACCGAGCGCGGCCAGCGCCTTGACGCAGTCGGTGGGGCGGTTGAAGGTCGGGATGCCGACCGCGACCCGGCCCGCGCCCGGCGCCTCGATCGGCGCATACCAGCCCGCCGACTCGAGCACCACGTTGGTGTCGGAGGTGACGTCGAACCAAATCCAGCCGCCGTCCTCGAACGGGGCCAGCTCCACCTCGAACTCGAGGTGCGCGTCACCGTCCTCGAACTCCTTGCCCTGCACGTGAATTCGCGAGGAGTCGGCCTTCGAGCGGTACACGTCGACGCGGCCGTGCCCGGACAGTTCCAGGCGCAGCACCACCGAGGTCAGCACGCTCCAGCGGCGCCAGTAGCTGGCCGGGAACGCGTTGAAGTAGGTGCAGAACGACACCTCGGACTCCGAGCCGATGTCCAGCGAGGTGCGCGAGGTGGAGTGGGAGCGACGCGCATTGGTCGCGGACTCCTCGAGGTACAGGGTGCGCACGTCGAGCGGTTCGCCCGGCCGGGGCAGGATGATCCGCTGCAGCAGTGCCTTGCCCCGCAACTCGATCTCGTCGAACAGGGTGTCCTGCTCGATCAGGTGCCGGGGGGTCACGCGTCGGTCCCGTTACCCAGCGGCGCCCCGGACTCGAGGTGCGGGCGCAGCGTGTTGTCGAACATGCTGAGCGCGCTGGCGATGGCCATGTGCATGTCGAGGTACTGGTAGGTGCCGAGGCGGCCGCCGAAGAGCACCTTCCGCTCGGCGGTCTCCTGCTTGGCGCGGGCCCGGTACGCGTCGAGCTTGGTGCGGTCCTCCGGGGTGTTGATCGGGTAGTACGGCTCGTCCTCGGACTCGGCGAACCGCGAGAACTCGCGCATGATCACCGTCTTGTCCGCCGGGTACTCCCGCTCGGGGTGGAAGTGCCGGAACTCGTGGATGCGGGTGTACGGGACGTCCGCGTCGTTGTAGTTCATCACCGGGGTGCCCTGGAAGTCGCCGGTCGGCAGCACCTCGGTCTCGAAATCGAGGGTGCGCCAACCCAGCTCGCCGTCGGCGTAGTCGAAGTAGCGGTCCAGCGGTCCGGTGTAGACGACGGGCGCGTCGGGACTGGCGGCGCGCAGCTCGTCACGCACGTCGAACCAGTCGGTGTTCAGACGCACCTCGATGAGATCGTCCTTGGCCATGTTCTCGAGCCACGCGGTGTAGCCGTCGACCGGCAGTCCCTCGTAGGTGTCGTTGAAGTAGCGGTTGTCGAACGTGTAGCGCACCGGCAGCCGGGTGATGTTGCCCGCGGGCAGGTTCTTCGGGTCCGTTTGCCACTGCTTGGCGGTGTAGTCGCGCACGAATGCCTCGTACAGGGGGCGGCCGATCAGCGCGATCCCCTTCTCCTCGAGGTTGGACGCGTCCTTGACGTCGAACTCGGCGGCCTGCTCGGCGATGAGCGCTCGGGCCTCGTCCGGGCTGAAGTAGCGCCCGAAGAACTGCGAGACCAGGCCGAGCCCCAGCGGGAACTGGTACGACTGGCCCTTGTGCATCGCGAAGACGCGGTGCTGGTAGCCGGTGAAGTCGGTGAACTGGGTGACGTAGTCCCAGACCCGCTTGTTCGAGGTGTGGAACAGGTGCGCGCCGTACTGGTGCACCTCGATGCCGGTTTCCGGCTCCGCCTCGGAGTAGGCGTTGCCGCCGATGTGGTGGCGCCGGTCCAGCACCAGCACCCTCTTGCCCAGCTGGGTCGCGGCCCGCTCGGCAATGGTCAGTCCGAAGAATCCGGAACCGACGATGATCAGGTCGTACTGGCCGGGGGTCGCGGAGCCGGGGGTTACAGAGGTCACGGGCAACCAGGGTATCGGAACAGTCACCGCGACCCCGGTCGGCCGCTCCGCGCCGACACTTCGGACAGGCTTGCATTGCTGGTTGACGGATCGCCCGAGCGCTAGCGTTCGGCCATGGAATCCCAGAAGCGGCCGATTCATGAGCAGGCGGGGCAGGCGGCGCACCCGAACGAACCACACGGTCAGGGCCTGTACGCCAAGCTGAACTGGCTGCGCGCGGGGGTGCTCGGCGCCAACGACGGCATCGTCTCCACGGCCGGGCTGGTGGTCGGCGTCGCGGCCGCGACCACCGAACGCGGTCCGATCTTCACCGCGGGTGTGGCCGGGCTCGCCGCGGGCGCTGTGTCGATGGCGCTCGGCGAGTACGTGTCGGTGAGCACGCAGCGCGACACCGAACGCTCCCTGCTGGCGAAGGAGCGCACCGAGTTGGCCGAGACGCCCGGGGCGGAGCTGGCCGAACTCGCCGGTCTCTACGAGGCCAAGGGCCTGTCCCCCGCGACCGCGCAGACGGTCGCGAGGGAACTGACCGAGCACGACGCGTTCGCCGCGCACGCCGACGCCGAACTGGGCATCGACCCGAACGAGCTCACCAACCCGTGGCAGGCGGCCGGGTCGTCGGCGGTCTCGTTCACGATCGGGGCGCTACTGCCGCTCGTCGCGATCCTGTTCACGCCGGCGAGCATCCGCATCCCGGTCACCTTCGTCGCGGTGTTGGTCGCGCTGGCCCTGACCGGCAGTCTCAGTGCGCGGCTGGGCGGGTCGAAGCGAGGCCGGGCAATCCTGCGGGTGGTGCTCGGCGGCGCGATGGCCATGATCGTCACCTACGCCATCGGGCAGTTGTTCGGCGGAGTCGTCGGCTGATCCGGCGCCGGCGCGTTTCTAGTTCACCGGCGCTGCCTTCTCCAGCAACTGCATGAACTCGCGCATCCAGGTCGGGTGGTCCGGCCAGGCCCGGCCGGAGACGAGGTTGCCGTCCACGACGCCCGCGCCGTCCTCGAAGGTCCCGCCGCCCGCCTCGACGTCGAGCGCGAGCTCCGGGTAGGCCGCCGACGTCCGGCCCTCGAGCACACCCGAGGCGGCGAGCAGCATCGGCCCGTGACAGATCGCGGCGACCGGAGCACCCTCGGCGAAGAAGTGCCGCACGATCCGCTGCGCGTCCGGGTTGTTCCGGATGTACTCCGGCGCCCGTCCGCCCGGCACGACGAGTGCGACGTAGTCCGCGGGATCGACGTCGGCGAAAGCGATGTCGGCCTCCCAGGTATGGCCCAGCTTCTCCGTGTACGTGTCGAACCCGTCGACGAAGTCGTGGACGACGAACTGGAGCTTGCGCTTGGTGGGCGCAGCGATGTCGACCTCGTAGCCCGCCTCCAGCAGTCGCTGGTAGGGGTAGAAGACCTCGAGGGTCTCACCGCCGTCACCGGTCAACAGGATCACCTTGGGAGCCATGTCCACGCCTTTCGTGCGTTGTCGCGGCCTCGATGCGGGGCCGGGAACCCAGCGTGCGCCGGGTCCGCCGATGGCGGCAAGACCGGTTCGCGCCATGTGAGAAAGGACCGCGGAATCGCCGATCGGCTACCTCGCTGCGTCACTAGACTCGGCGTCATGCCCGCTACCTCACGGCCGCTCGCCGCACGGGACACCGGGAATCTCCAGTCGGCGGATCGAGTGTTGCGGATCCTCGCACTCGTCGGCGGCACCCCGGGCGGGACGACCGCGTGCCCACCCCGGAGGTGGTCGCCGTCCTCGACGCACTCCACGTCGGCACGGACGCCCCCACCTACCTGACCCTGTTCCGGGACCAGGAGATCGTCGTCTCGCACATCAGCGAGTCCGCGCGACGGCCCCGCATCCGGGAGTTGCACGTCGGTTTCGCGGAGGCAGCTCACACGACGGCGTTCGGGAAGCTGATGCTCGCCGAGATGAGCGAGGCCCAACTCGACGCCTACGTCGGCGGTCGCGGCCTGGACGCCGTCACGCAGCGGAGCGTGACGGCAGTGGCGCGCCTGCGTGAGCAACTCGACGAGGTTCGCGCGATGCGGTTCGCGGTGGAGGTCGAGGAGTACATGCCGAAGCTCGCGTGCCTCGCCGCCCCGGTGGTCGTCGGTGGCTCGACGGTCGGCGCGGTGTCGCTGAGCGTGAACGCGAGCGACTTCGACGCCCGCGGCGGGTGGTTGGAGCGGGCGCTGCGGCGCGGCGCCTGGCAGGTGGGCCGACGATTGGCCGGGGTCGGGTCCGCGACGACCTGACCCCGGCACCGGTCAGTCCAGACCGCCGCTTCCCGGCGCCAGGAGCACCGGCACGACGAACTGCTCGATCATCGCCCGCTCGTCCGCCTCGTCGGCGCCGGGCACGGTGAGCAACGAGACGATCACCCGCACCAGCCAGCGCGACCGACGCGAGAGTTCCGCGCCGCCACCGGCATCCGCGAGGAACGTCGACCCGAGCACCTCGACGACCTCCGACGTGCCCGCGAGCTCGGAGGCGATGCCCGCATCGCCCAGCCCGAACCAGGCCGCGAGCGTCGACGTCTGCCGGACCTCGCGGACGGCGGCGAGAGTGGCCTCGGTGATCCGTTCCCCCGGATCCGCGATCCCCGCCACCTCCGCCGCGACGCGGTCGCCGAGCCGCCGGGCCTCGCGGTGCACGAACGCCAGGTGCAGCGCACGCCTGCTGTCGAAGTAGCGGTACAGCGTGGCGCGCGAACACCCGGCGGCCTTGGCCACCTCGGCCATGCCGGTGGTGGCGACGCCGCGCTCGACGAAGAGTTCGGCCGCGGCGTCGAGGATCCGCTCGGCGGCGGCCTCGATCCGCTCGTCACGCAGCCACGGCGTGGCCGAGGACGTCACCGCGCGTTCACCACGAAGGGCACCCGGGTGGGCCTGCGGACGTAGTTGCCTGCCGCGTACTCGATGCCGTCGACGTCCACCGAGAAGTCGGGGCAGCGGGCCAGCAGTTCCTCGAGCGCCACGCGGGCCTGCATCCGGGCCGCGGCCGCGCCGAGGCAGTGGTGGCTGCCGTGGCTGAAGGTCATGATCTGCCGCGGTGCGCGCAGCACGTCGAGTTCCTCCGAGTTCGGGCCGTACGCGCGGGGGTCGCGGTTCGCGGAACCGTAGACCAGCAACACCTTTCGCCCCTCCGGGATCGTGACGCCCTCGATCGTGACGTCCCGCGTGCTGGTGCGGGCCAGACCCTGGACCGGCGAGGTCAGCCGCAGCAGCTCGTCGACGGCGTCCGGGATGCGGCTCGGGTCCTCGAGCAGCAGCGCCCGCTGGTCGGGTCGCTGGGTGAGCAGCGCCGCGGAGCCGCCGAGCATGCCGGTCGTGGTGTCGTTGCCGCCGGTGACCATGGTGAACGCGAAACCGAGGATGGACAGGATGCCGGAGATGTCGCCGTCGGCGCCGATGCCGGCAGCGACGAGATGGGAGATGGTGTCGTCGCCCGACTCGCCTGCCGCGGCCTCCGCGCGCCTGCGCTCGATGAGCCCGCCGAAGTAGCCCATCAGGTCGCCCACCGCGGCGGCCGCCTCGAGGGGATCGCCGTTCGCGTTGGCCGCGACGATCGCCTCGGTCCAGCCGTCGAACTGGCCGCGGTCCTCGGCCGGGACACCGAGGTAGTGCGCGACCACCATGCTGGGCAGCGGCTTGAACAGTTCGGCGACGATGTCGCCGCCACCCGACGCGCGCAACCCCTCGATGCGCTCGACGACGAACTCGCGGACCGCGGGCTCGACGGCCTCGACCTGGCGCGGCGTGAAGCCGCGCGCGACGAGCTTGCGGAAGTCGGTGTGCTTGGGCGGGTCCAGCATCACGAGCGGCGGGTTGTCCCGCAGCCCGATCTTGTCGAGTTCGCCGTAGGTGGTGGTCAGGCCGTCGGCGGAAGAGAAGGTCTCGTGGTCGCGGGCCGCGGCGAACACGTCGGCGTGCCGGGTCAGCACCCAGTAGTCCGCAGCCGGATCGTGCGCGGGAACCACATGGTGCACCGGGTCGTGGTCACGCAGGTCCGCGTACATGCCCCAGGGGTCACGCCAGGTCTCGGCGGAGCGCGGCACGAAGGCAGCCTGGCCGGACATCGTCGTCGTCATGTGTCGAGGGTGAGACATATCTGCGATGTTGTCAATGGGATGATCGAGGCCATCGTCTTGGGAAGGTTCGACCCCGGATTTCGGGGTCGAACCTTCCCAAGTGCGCGATACGGAGCCGACCCGCCTCAGTCCGTCATGCCGCAGGCGATCCAGTTCCGGATCCGCCAGATGACGTTGTAGAGATTCAAGGGCGCCACGTCGAAGGTGTCCCAGGTCTGCCCGACATGAGCGGTCCACTCCGGGATCCGCCCACAGCAGATCCGGTGTCCGAACACGCGAAAGAGGCCGTCGCAGAGAACAGCACGCATCGAGATTCCTCTCGTCCAGTCGCCGGCCCCGGATCGGGGCTAGCGTTGCCGCGTGCTCATGGCAGGAACGGTAGCAGGACTGCATGATTCGGTGAGACTGCGCACTCCGCCCAACTCGCCCTCAGCCCGCGCTACCGGTGCCGGGCAGCGTGGACTTCAGAACGCTCGCGTCGATGACCTGGGCACCGGTTGCGTCGGTCCAGACGATGGCACCGTGCTCGAACATCCGGAACCGCCCGGCCTCGTCCGGCATGGACATCTCCGGGCCGAGCGGACCACCGAGAACGCCTGCCGGACCACCGAATTCGGCGTACTTCTTCTCGATCTCGCTCGGCGGGACCGGCGCCGGGGCCGGGTTCGGGTCCGGCGTGGCTCCCGGGGCGGGCGGCGCCGCGGGCGGCGCGACCGGGGCGGGTGCACCGAGACCCTCGGCGATGGTGAACCAGTCCGACTTGATGCCGAGTTTGACCCGCGCGTCGTTGCCGGTGGCCTGCACGGTTCCGGTCGACCCGACCACCTCGAGTCCGGTCACCCGGCCGCCGTCGGCGCCGAGATTGTTGCGGGAGGTGACCTTCACCGAGTGCAGCTCGCCGACCCCGAACGCCTTGGCGATGTCACCCGCGGTCAGGGTCTGGGTCCAGTCATGGGTCGGCGAGAGCGCGTCGCCGAGGTCCTCGACCGCCGAGAACACTCCACCGGCGGTGTATCCGCCTGTGGAAGAGGAGAATTCGGCCGAGACCGGTTGGCCCCCGCTGACGAGGACCTTGCCCGCCGTGGTTCGGACCGCCTCGGTGGTCCGCGGATCCTCCTTGCCCGACCCGTCGTACACCTGGCAGTCCTGGGTGTCGCACGTCTCGGCGTAGCCGTACCGCTTCTCCGCCGACGCGTAGGAGCGTGCGGCGATGGCCTGCGCCCGCAGCGCCTCCTTGCCTCCGGTATCCGCCCATTCCGCCTTGGACTCCGCCGGCACCACACCGAGCAGGTAGTCCTCCATGTCGACGAAGTTGACCACCCGCGGCACCGTTCCCTCGAGGGCAACTCCCATCGATCCGCGGAAAGCGTTGCCGCCGCACAGCTTCAGGTGCTCGTTCGCCGGTCGGTCGGCATCGAGGTCGATCGGGTCCACCCACGGGTGATCGGTCGCGCCCTGCCACACCACCGCGCCGTCGCAGCCCTTGGTGATGACGACGTTCGCACCGCCGCCGGGTGTTGCAGTCAGGTGAACGGCGTCACCGGGAGCGACCTCCTGACCGGCGACGCGGGCCCCCGCGTCGGAGTGCACGGCGAGGTCCTTCCCGTCGAGTCCGATCAGTCGAACGCCGATTCGCTTGTCCGCCTGCGTTTCCAGCGTCGTCCCGCCGTAGTAGTGGCCGACGATGCGCTCGGCAGACCATCCCTGTCCACGTGCGTAGCCGTAGGCACCCCACTGACCCATGCCGCGCCCGTGACCGTGCCCGTGACCGACCAGGGTGAAGGGCGCGTCGGCCGCGACCACCGGGGCCACCGCGGGGGCAGCAGGTCCCTCGACGAGCACCAGCCCGACGGCGCCTCCGACCGCCAACGCGGGAACCACCGCCAGGGCGACGGCACGCGCGGACAGTGGCCTCCCGCGACCACGCACGGCCGTACCCAGGATGGAATTCTTCCGGCGGAACTTCGCCATGTCAGGTCTCCTCGTCGACGGAGCCGAACGCCCGGTCACGGGACCGTCACGCTGTGGTGAGTACGGGCAGAACGGTCGAGTCTCAAGCTAAGGTTGAGCCTTAGGTGAACTGTGGTTAGTGTTGCAAGAGTGATCGGTGTTAGCAACATCTGTCACTCCAGTCACATCAGTAACACCATCGTGGCCGAGCCGTGCGAGGCGACGCGACCACGGTGCAAATGAGCGCGAAACAACGAGGAGTCGACTTGCCGCACCGCCGACCGAAGCCGTCGATCGTCCTGGGGACGGTCGCCGCCTTGGCCATCGCGACTCCGGTCGCGGTCTGGGGCGTCACCAGCACCTCGGGCGTCCGATCCACCAGTGACTCCGCACCGTCCGCGGTCCCCACCCAGATCGCCGAGGTAGCCCTGGCAAAGATTCCCGACATCGTGATCCCACTCAAGGAGATCACCGGTCTGGACCTACCCGACGTTCGGCTCTCCGACCTGAAGAAGCTGCCGCTCCCCAGCGAGATCCCGCTGCCGCAGAATCTCCCGCTGCCCGGCGGCATCACGCTGCCGGAGACGCTCAAGCTTCCGCTCGACGCGCTGCCGTCGGCCCCCGCACCGGCACTGACGCCGGCACCGGCCGACGTCGCGGCACCGCTCCCCCCTGCATCGACGGCCCCGCAGGCCCAGGCGCCCACCGCCGGCGTCGAGGAGCAGGTCGGGACCGCGGTCAAGGAGATCACCCGCGACACCCCCTTCAGCATGATCGCGCTGACCTCCGACCTCGGCGCCACTGCCGCCAAGGTCCGCGCCAAACTGGCCGACGGGTCCTGGGGTCCGTGGTTCGCGACCGAGCAGGTCGACTCCCGCAAGAATGACCGCACCACCACCGGAAAGACCGGTACCGAACCGGTTTTCGTCGGGAACACCACCGCGGTCCAGGTCCTCGTGACCAAGGCCGCGCAGGCCGTCGCCGGCCTGCCCTCCACCGGCGCGGTCGACCCCGCCCCGGCGCCCGCCCTGCCGAACGTGTTGACCCCGGCCGATCCGGCGCAGGCGCCGATCCCCTTCGCTCCCGCCGCGGTGAGCACCCCGCTGCACGCCCAGGGTCCCGCCCAACAGCTGGCCGACGCCGTCACCGCCGTTCTGATCCAGCCGGGTTCCGGCGCTGCGGACACCTCGCTGACCGACATCGCCTCTCCGGTAGGCGGTTCCGGCCCGAAGGTGATCACCCGCGCGCAGTGGGGCGCCGACGAGTCGTTGCGCTGCGAGGAGCCCACCTACGACGACTCGCTCGGCGGTGCCACCGTGCACCACACCGCGGGCAGCAACGACTACACCAAGGCCGAGTCCGCCGAGATCGTCCGATCCATCTACGCGTACCACGCGCAGACGCTCGGCTGGTGCGACATCGGGTACAACGTGCTTGTCGACAAGTACGGCCAGATCTTCGAGGGCCGCTCGGGCGGGCTGGACCGAAATGTCCAGGGCGCCCACGCCGGCGGGTTCAACGAGAACACCATGGGCATCGCGATGATGGGCGACTTCTCCACCGTCAGCCCGCCGCAGGCGACCCTCGACGCGGTCGGCAGGTACCTCGGATGGCGGCTGGCCAAGGCGGGACTCGACCCGACCGGCCGGACCACGATGTGGTCCGAGGGCACCGAGTACACCCCGTACGCGCAGGGCGAGGCCGTCGACCTGCCGATCATCTTCGCGCACCGCGACGTGGGCAACACCAGCTGCCCCGGCGACGCTGCCTACGCGAAGATGGACGAGATCCGGGCGATCGCCAAGGCGAATCCCGGTGGCGGCAGCGGGATCCTGGCCGTCGCACCCGACAAGACTGCGGCCGCGGCCGAGGTTCCCGGTCAGGCCCCGGCGGCCGCCGGCACGGGCTCGGCGAGTTCGCTCGGGGTCCTGATCGGCGAACTGCTCAAGCTCACCGACCAGACGCCCATCGCGCAGAAGTGGATCGCGGAGGGCGGCGACACCGGCAGGCTCGGCGCCTCGCAGACCGGTGAGATCCCGGTGAAGTCGGGCTTCAAGCTGGTGAAGTTCGCCAACGGTGCGATCGCGACCTCCCCGAACGGCGGGGTCTGGACGGTGCTCGGCAAGATCTTCGACAGCTGGCGGCAGAACGGTCTCGACACCGGTTCGCTCGGGTTGCCGACCAGCGACGAGTACTCGGTGCCGGGCGGGAAACGCGCCGACTTCGAGAACGGCTCACTGGTCTTCAACGAGGTGACCGGCGTGGTCACCACCGTCCTCAAGGCCTACAACGAGGCGTACGCGAACGCGCTACCCCCGGCCGACGCCGCGCCTCCGGCACCGTCGGAACCCCTTCCGGTGCCCGTGGAACCGGCGCCGGTCCCCGCTCCGACCGAGCCCGCCCCGGCGGCCTGAGTCAGGTCCACCAGCGTTCGAGGATTCGGGCGACGCCGTCCGCGGAGTTCGAGGCGGTCACCTCGTCCGCGGCGGCGATCGCGTCGCGGTGCGCGTTCGCCACAGCGACGCCGTGCCGGGCCATCGAGAGCATCGGGACGTCATTGGGCATGTCCCCGAATGCGAGGACGGCCGAGTCCGTGATCCCGAGATGTTCGGCGAGCACGGCGAGTCCCGACGCCTTCGTCACGCCGGGCGCGGCCACCTCGATCAGCCCGTTGTTCGTCGAGTAGGTGAGGTCGACGCGGTCGCCCACGAGGGGGGCGAGCCGGGAGATCATGTGCGAACTCGCGATGCCGGGCAACCGGATCAGCAGCTTGACCGCCGGGTGCGCGAGCACCTCCTCGTCCGACGTCTCGGTGTTGTCCGGGTTCAGCCAGGCATGCTCGTAGCCGGGCGAACTCACGAACTGCGGGGTCGCGGCGTCGTGTGCGCTGGCCCCGACCCGCTCGGCGGCCAGGCCGCTGCCGGGCAGGGCGGACTCGGCGAGTTCGGCCACCCAGGCCAGGGTCTCGGTGGACAGGGTCACCGCGCTGAGTACCCGGTCGGCGGAGCTGTCGTAGAGCACCGCCCCGTTCGCGCACACCGCGAGCGGCGCGTAGTCGAGTCCGTCGACCACCGGCCCGATCCAGCGTGGGGGCCTGCCGGTCGCGAGGACGAAGGGAACGCCGTCGTCGAGCGCGGCGTGCACCGCTGCTCGCGTGCGGGGGCTGACGCGTTCGTCGTCGTCGATCAGGGTGCCGTCGACGTCGCTGGCGATCAGTTCGGGCTTGGCGTGGCGGGTGTCCTGCACCGCAACCATCTTGCCGCACCGACGACCACCGCGCCGCGGCCGCATCCGACCGTCACTGGCGCGGCCGCGCCAGCACGTCGTCGAGCGTGACCATCGACAGCTTGCGCTCCTTGATGATGTCGACCAGCTGCGGGTAGACGTGCGTGACCGCCGGGTGGTTCGCGTGCCCGATCACGATCGTCTGCGGGTTGAAGTACTTGCGGGCGCACTGGAGCAGGTAGTCCTCGGTGATCACCCCCGAATCCGAGAGCGAGCCGTACCAGAGGGTGGGGACCGTGTAGCCCAGGTCTGCGGCGACGCGGTCGACGGTCCCGTTGTGAAATCCGTAGGGGGGCCGATAGAACGGCGTGCCGTCGACGCCGTACTGGTTCTTCAGGAAGTCCCGGGTGCGCTGCAGTTGGCTCGCCACGCCCGAGCCGGAGAGCTTGGTCAGGTCGGGGTGGTCCCAGGTGTGATTCGCCAGCTGGATCTGACCGGAATCGACCAAGGGACGCAACTCTTTCCGGCTTTCCGTCCACGAGTCGTAGGACGCGGTGACAAAGAAGGTGAACCGGGCTCCGGTGTCCTTGGCGAACTTCACGTATGCCGCCACCACCTCGGGGCTCGCCCCGTCGTCGACCGTCAGTGCCATGCTCGACCCCGGTCCGGGCAGGGCAGTGATCGTGCCCGGTGACAGGGGGGTCTTCAGCGCGGGCGGCGGCAGCAGGGGCGGTGTGGTCGGCGCGGGCGGAGGGGGCGGCGGGGCGGGTGTGACCTCTCCGACAGCGGGAGCGCCGTCGGCGGTCGAGCAACCGGACAGGGCGGCGCAGGCGCCCGCCGCGAGCATGGTCATGAACTGCCGGCGATGCATCACCATGACCCGATTCTGGCCCATATCACGATGGACCACCCGGTCCGTGGTGCGCGACACGCGGGCCGTTCGATGGCGGACATGGCCGTGAGGATCCCAGTAGCAGGCTGTGAAAGCGCTGAGAGGTGTCCGCCTGGCAGGCTGTGTTCCATGAACCTGGGCTGGTTGCACCCGTCGCGGTGGAGCGTGCGAACCCGGTCCGCGGTCGCCGCAGCGGTCGTGGTGACGATCTGCCTGGCGATAGCGGGCGCCGTCCTGCTGCTGGTGTTGTTCCGCTCGCTCGAACATTCGGCACAGGACGCCGCGGCCGCTCGCGCCACCCAGATCGCCGGACAACTCCGCGGCGAATTGCCCGCACAGCTCGACCAGTCGCTGCTCGCCACCGACAGCCAGATCGGCGCGGTGCAGGTCGTCGACGCCCAGGGTCGCGTCCTCGCCGGGTCGAACGGCGCCCCGGACACGGCGCTGGTGCCGGGCATCCTGGACCTCGGCGAGGCCCGTGACCTGGGGCGGGTGAAGGGCCTCGGAGGCTCGTCCGACTACTGGATCTCCGGGCTCGGCGCGTCTTCGGGCGCCGGGACGGTCACCGTCCTGGTCGGCGCGGACCGCGAACCGGTCGAGTTGGTGGCGGAGAAGGTCGGCGGCCTGCTGGCGGTGGGCTCGCCGGCGATCGTCGCGCTGGTGGTGTTCGGCACCTACAGCCTGGTCGGGGCGGCGCTGCGGCCGGTCGAGGACATTCGGACGCAGGTCGCCTCGATCTCCGGACCCGACCTCGGCCGGCGTGTGCCGGTGCCTCCGTCACACGACGAGATCGCGCAGTTGGCCGCGACGATGAACGCAATGCTGGCCCGGATCGAGGCCGGCCAGCTCGCACAGCAACGCTTCGTCAGCGACGCCTCGCACGAACTGCGCAGTCCCCTGGCCACCATCTCCGCCGCCCTCGAACTCGCGCAGGGCAGACCGGACCTGGTGGACGCGCAGCTGATCGACGACTCGCTGCTGCCCGAGACCCGGCGCATGCACCACCTGGTGGAGGACCTGCTGTTGCTGGCCCGGTCCGACGAGGGGGGACTCGAGCTGCAGCGGGTCGACGTCGACCTCGACGACCTGCTGTACGGAGAGGAGGTCCGGCTGCGCGGAATCGGTTCGCTGCACACGATTTCCCGGATCGAGCCGTGCCGGGTGACCGGTGATCGTGCTGCGTTGAGCCGGGTGATCCGCAATCTCGTCGACAACGCGGCCCGGCACGCGCGTTCCACCGTCACCCTGGACTGCCACGGCGAGTCGGGCGTCGCGGTGGTCACGGTGTCGGACGACGGTCCCGGTATCGAGCCGGCGGACCGGGACCGGGTGTTCGAGAGATTCGTCCGGCTCGACCCGACGCGGACCCGGTCCTCGGGCGGCGCGGGCCTCGGGCTCGCGATCGTCGAGCAGATCGTCCGCTCGCACCACGGCACGGTGAAGGTCGCCGAGGCCGTCGGCGGCGGTGCGGTGTTCACCGTGACCCTGCCGGCGGCGCAGCCGGATTCGGGAAGTCCGGTGGATCAGCCCTCGTCGACGAGTCGGTAGCCGACCCCGCGGACGGTGTCGATGGTCGCGGTGCCGAACGGGGCGTCGATCTTGCGCCGGATGTAGCCGACGTACACCTCGACGACGTTGTCGTCGCCCTCGTAGTGGCTGTCCCAGACCGAGCGCAGGATCTCGGCCTTGGTCACCACATTCCCTTTGTTGCGCAACAGGAATTCGAGTACGCCGTACTCGCGCGGAGTGAGGCTGAGCGGGACTTCACCGCGCGCCACCCGCCGCCGGGCGGGGTCCAGCGTCAGCTCGCCGGCGGCGAGGATCGCCGGCCGCTGCGGGGCGCCGCGCCGCAGCAGCGCGCGCAACCGTGCCAGCAGCACCACGAACGAGAACGGTTTCGTGAGGTAGTCGTCGGCGCCGAGGTCGAACGCGTCGGCCTGGTCGTACTCGCCGTCCTTCGCCGACAGCATCAGCACGGGGGTCCACACCTCCCGGGCGCGCAGCTCGCGCAGCACCTGGTAACCGTGCTTGCCGGGCAGCATGATGTCGAGCACGACCACGTCGAACTCGCCGGTCGACGCCAACTCGAGTCCGTCGAAGCCGTCGCGGGCGATCTCGACGACGAATCCCTCCGCAGCGAGTCCGCGGCGAACGGTCTCCGCCAGCCGGGCCTCGTCCTCCACCAAGAGGATCCGCATGCACACCTCCAGTGACCCCGGCGGGCCACATTCCCTTTGTACCCATCCTTCCCCCGAAACGGGAGCAGATCTCAGCGTTCTCACAGCGCGCCGGACGGACACTTGGCCCATGTCCCACTCGATCGACGCCGTCCGTGTGCTGGTCACCGAGCTGCACACCGAAGAATCGACCGCGGAAGTGGCGCTGTGGACACTCGGCGCCTGCGCACTGGCGTTCACCGGGTCGCTGGCCGCCGACCGGTGGAACCGGCGGCGCGGAGAGGTCTCGTTCTGGACGGCGTTCGGGTGGTCGATGGTCCGGATCGGATCGCTCCTCGCCGCGCTCGCCCTGCTTGCCGTTCAGGTGCGCACCGCCGGATGGATCACCCGCGCGGACCCGGCCGTCGGCTCGTGGTTCGCCGGACACCAGTCGCCGGCACTGGTGTCGGCGGCGACGTGGGTGACCCGGGCGGGCAGCCCCGTCTCGACTGCGGTGGTCGCGGTCGCGGTCGCGGCGCTGCTGGCCCGGCGTCACCGGTCGGCGCTGCCCGCGGCGGTGCTGGCCGGAACCGTCGCCCTGGCCGCGGTCGCGAGTGTGGTCGTCAAGGACGTGGTGGCGCGGCCCCGACCGTCGCGGGTCGGGCACCTCGCCGCCGCCACCGACTACTCGTTCCCGTCCGGTCACGTCACCGGAACGGTCGCGCTGCTCGGCGCGCTGCTGGTGCTGATGCCCGCCGGCGTCGGACCGCTACGCCGGACGGTCGCGGCCGCGTCGGCGACCGTGGTGGTGATCGCGGTGGCGGCGAGCCGGTTGTATCTGGGGGTGCACTGGCTCACCGATGTCGTCGGCGGTCTGCTGCTCGGTGTCGCGGCCGTGTTGGTCGGTGCGCTCGCGGCGGCCACCTGGTCGGCGCGCTTCCCGACGGTCACCCGCTTCGAGGACCGGCCGGTGCCCGCTCTCGCCTCGTGACCCTGGAAACGGCTGAGGCGGCTTCGCCGCAGTGGTGCGGCTACGGAGTCGTGGGACTCCGCAACCGCACCACTGCGTCAGCGCCTTCCCAGAATCCGTGCGATCGAATCGTCCGGCGGAGAAACAACTTTCGGGTCCCGTCGGCTGAGCATGTCGACGACCGCCTTGGGACTGGCCAACCACTCGCGCACGGTGTTCCGGGCGACGGTGATGAATCGGCAGTCGCAGTCCCCGCGGACCCCGTCGGCCTCGATACCGGCGCGGCGGCACAGCGCGACCGCGCGCGAGACGTGGAAACCCTGACTGACGATGAGTGCCTTGCGAACTCCGAAAGTCGACACGGCGCGGGCGCAGGTGTCGTAGGTGTCCAGGCCGAAATCGTCGCCGACGATCAACTTGCGGTCGATGCCCTCGGCGACCAGGTACTCGGTCATCGCGGCGATCTCGTTCCCGGAGGTGCCGTTCGCGTCACCGGAGACCAGCACCGCGCGGGCCTTGCCCTCCCGCACCATCTTCGCCGCGACGTCGAGCCGGCCGGCGAGGAACGACATCGGCTTCCCGTCCTGGACCTTCGCCCCGAGCACGATCACCACGGGAGCCTCCGGCGCGTCCGCCGGGTCGTGCACGTGGCCCGCCGAGGCAGCCATGATCCAGGCCATCGAGCCGAGCACCACGACGCCCACCGCAGCAACCGCGCCGGCCGCGACAAGCAGCACCCTGCGCCTCACGCGCGACCGGCCCGCACCTGACGGTCGGGCTGCACCGGTCAGGATCCGTCCGACGACTGCGCCCGACGGGCGGCCTTCTTCTCGGCCTCCTCGGCGTCCATCCGGTTCGCCTCCTCGAGGGTCGGCGCACCCCCGCCGAGCCGCGCCGGCACCCAGTACGCCCCGGCCGGGTGTTCGTAGCCCTCCTGCAGCGCGCGCAGCATCGTCTCCATCGTCGAATGGAGTTGCGCCGTCAGCTCACTGGCCGGCTCGAACGGCTGGATCGGCTCGCCGACCGCGATCGAGATCGGGGTGTTGGTGCGCCCCAGCCGCTTCGGATACCCCTTGGTCCACACCCGCTGCGCGCCCCAGATCACCATCGGGACGATCGGCACACCCGCCTCGATCGCCATCCGCGCCGCGCCCGACTTGAACTCCTTGAGCTCGAAGCTGCGGCTGATCGTGGCCTCCGGGTAGACGCCGACCAGCTCGCCGGCCCGCAGGTCCTCCACCGCCGCCCGGTAGGAGTCGGCGCCCGCCCCACGGTCGACGGGGATGTGCCGCAGGGTGCGCATGATCGGACCGGAGATCTTGTTGTCGAAGACCTCCTTCTTCGCCATGAAGCGGATGTAGCGCTTCACAGTGCGCACCGGCAGCCCCGCGTAGGTGAAGTCCATGTAGCCGGTGTGGTTGACCGCGATCACCGCCCCGCCCCGCGCCGGGATGTTCTCGTCGCCCGTGACCGTGAACTTCAGGCCCTGGGCGGCGAAGACCGTGCGAGCAATGCCGATGATCGTTCTGTAGACGGGTTCCACGTCGGCAACACTAGCCGCCTGGCAGCTCGGCCGCCGGTGCGCCTTTTCCGTGGCCGGGATCACCAGAAACACGCACCGGCACCGGAGGCGCTTACCCTGGTGAGCGTCGAAAATCTCCAGGAGGCATTCCAGTGCAGGTCACGAGCGTCGGACACGCCGGTTTCCACATCCAGACCGAGGCGGGATCGATCCTGTGCGATCCGTGGGTCAACCCCGCCTACTTCGCGTCCTGGTTCCCGTTCCCGGACAACACCGGCCTGGACTGGGACGTGCTCGGCGACGTCGACTACCTGTACGTCTCGCACCTGCACAAGGACCACTTCGATCCCGAGAACCTGCGCAAGCACGTCAACAAGGACGCGACCGTGCTGCTGCCGGACTACCCGGTGCCGGACCTGCGCCGCGAACTGGAGAAGCTGGGCTTCACCAAGTTCTTCGAGACCCAGGACTCGGTCAAACACACCGTGAGCGGACCCAAGGGCGACCTCGACGTGATGATCATCGCGCTGCGTGCCCCCGCCGACGGCCCGATCGGCGACTCCGGCCTCGTCGTCTCCGACGGCGAGACCACCTGTTTCAACATGAACGACGCCCGCCCGGTGGACATGGACGTGCTCGGCGAGCAGTTCGGCAAGATCGACATCCACCTGCTGCAGTACTCCGGCGCCATCTGGTACCCCATGGTCTACGACATCCCGGCCGGCACCAAGCGCAACTTCGGCAAGCAGAAGCGCCAGCGCGGCATGGACCGCTGCCGCAGCTACATCGAGCAGGTCGACGCGACCTGGGTGGTGCCGTCGGCCGGACCGCCGGTGTTCCTGGACGCCGCGCTGCGCGACCTCAACGACGACCACGGCGACGAGGGCAACATCTTCCCCGACCAGATCGTCTTCCTCGAGCAGATGCGCATCCACGGCAACGACGGTGGACTGCTGATGATTCCGGGCAGCGTCGTCGACATCCACGGAGCGGACGCGACGCTGTCCCACCCGATCCCGGACGCCGAGGTCGACAAGATCTTCTCCGACAAGGCCGCCTACATCGAGGACATGGCGCAGCGCATGGCGCCGGTGCTCGCACAGGAGAAGGCGAGCTGGGCTCCCGCGGAGGGCGAACCGCTGCTCGGACCGCTGCGGGCGAAGTTCGAGCCGATCATGGCTCAGTCCGACCTGATCTGCGAAGGCATCGGCTACCCCGTCGGTCTGGTGATGGGCGGCGAGACGGTGGTCCTGGACTTCCCCAACCGCGCGGTGCGTGCGCCGATAGAGGGAGAAGGCAAGTACCGCTACGGTTTCCGCATCGTACCCGAGCTGGTCCGGACGGTCCTGCGCGACGACGAGCCGGACTGGGTCAACACCATCTTCCTGTCCACCCGGTTCGAGGCCTGGCGGGTCGGCGGCTACAACGAATTCCTCTACACCTTCTTCAAGTGCCTGACCGACGAGCGGATCGCCTACGCGGACGGCTGGTTCGCCGAGGCTCACGACGACTCCGCGTCGATCGAGTTGGGTGGCTACGAGATTCAGCGTCGCTGCCCGCACCTGAAGGCGGACCTGTCCAAGTTCGGCGTGGTCGACGGCAGCAACCTCACCTGCAACCTGCACGGCTGGCAGTGGGACCTCGAGACCGGTCGCTGCAAGACGTCGAAGGGCCACGAGCTCCGCTCCACCAAGCTCTGACTCCCCCCGCCACCAGTTCCCCAATGTCACATTGATGCCCGTCTGGGCCATCAATGTGACATTGGGGAACCTCCGGGCGTGACCGGGCACCCAACGAACCCGACATGTGACCGCCGTCTCACCCAACGGGACGGTGCCACACGGCGTCGCCGGTCTTTGGCTCACTGGAGCGAAGCCGACGACGCGAGGTGGCACGGATGGACGATTTCAAGGGCAGGGTTGCGCTGATCACCGGCGGCGCGCGAGGTCAGGGCCGCTCCCACGCGGTCGCGTACGCGGAGCGCGGCGCGGACGTCGTGCTGGTCGACCGCTGCGAGGACCGGGACGTGATCGGCCACCCGATGGCCACCAAGGAGGACCTCGCCGAGACCGTCCGACTGGTCGAGGCGGCCGGGGGCCGCTGCCTGGCGACCGTTGCGGACGTCGCGGACCGCGCGGCGCTCGACGAGGTGGTCGCCCGGGCCACCGCCGAGTTCGGCCGCATCGACATCGCCGTTGCGAATGCAGGGGTCTCGGCGGCGGCACCGGTGCAGTCCACCAGCACGGCGATGTGGGACGAGGTGGTCGGCACCAACCTGACCGGCGTGTTCAACACCCTCGGCGCCGTCTCCCCCGGCATGATCGAACGTGGCTACGGCCGGATCGTGACGATCTCCTCGATGCTCGGCCGCATGGGCAACACCAACATGGCTGCGTACTGCGCCTCGAAGTGGGGGGTGATCGGACTGACCAAGAGCGCCGCCCTCGACCTGGCCGGGCACGGGATCACCGTCAACGCCATCGCCCCCGGCAACATCGCCACCGGGATGCTGCACAACGACGCCCTCTACCGGCACCTGCGTCCCGACCTGGAGAACCCGGGACCGGACGACATCGAGGACATCATGCGGGGCCTGCACGCCCAGCCGGTGGCCTGGCTCGACCCCGCCGAGATCACCCGCGCGGTCCTGTTCTTCACCGCCGAGGCCGCCGCACACGTCAGCGGCACGGTCCTGCCCGTCGACGCGGGCAACGCCGCCCGCGTCACCGCCTGATCCGGAAGGAGCACGCCCGATGACCACCGCACAGAACGACGAGGTTCGCGAGATTCACGCGGAGGCCGCCCCGCAGCGGTTCGCGCGCGGCTGGCACTGCATTGGCCTGTCCCGCGACTTCAATGACGGAAAGCCGCACTCCCTCAACGCCTTCGGCACCAAGCTCGTCGTGTTCGCCGACAGCTCCGGCGAGATCAAGATCCTCGACGCGTACTGCAGGCACATGGGCGGTGACCTGAGCCGGGGCACCGTCAAGGGTGACTCGATCGCGTGCCCGTTCCACGACTGGCGCTGGGGCGGCAACGGCAAGTGCACCGGAATCCCCTACGCCCGACGGGTTCCGCCACTCGCACGCACCCGTGCCTGGCACGTCCTCGACCAGGACGGTCTGCTGTTCGTCTACAACGATCCCGAGGGCAACCCGCCGCCGGCGGAGGTCGCCCCGCCCCGCATCCCGGGCGCCCTGGCCGACGACTGGACGGACTGGAAGGGCTTCAAGCAGACGATCGTGCACACGAACGTCCGGGAACTGATCGACAACAACGTCGACATGGCGCATTTCTTCTACGTGCACGGGTCGTTCCCGACGTTCTTCCGCAACGTCTTCGAGGGGCACGTCGCCGCCCAGTACATGAACGGCGTCGCCCGCGAGGACGTCCGGCCGCCCGCCAAGCCCGGCGAGCCGCGGGCGCTGGGCAACTCGTCGGTCGCCGCCTACTACGGCCCGGCCTTCATGATCGACGAATTGACGTACCACTACGAGGGTTTCGACTCCGAAGCGGTCCTGCTCAACTGCCACTACCCGATCGACGAGAACACCTTCGTGCTCACCTACGGGGTGATCGTCAAGTACTCCGAGCACCTCGCACCCGCGGCCGCGGAGAAGCTCGCCGACGGGATGAGCTCGTTCATCAACAAGGGATTCGAGCAGGACGTCGAGATCTGGCGCAACAAGACCCGGATCGACAACCCGCTGCTGTGCGAGCAGGACGGTCCCGTCTACCAGCTGCGCCGCTGGTACGAGCAGTTCTACGTCGACGTCGATGACGTCAAGTCCGACATGACCGACCGGTTCGAGTTCGAACTCGACACCACCAGGCCGGTCGAGTCGTGGAAGCAGGAGGTCGAGGAGAACCTCGCCCGCCGCGCGGTCGCGCAGGGCTGACCCCGTGCAGTCCGTGCAGTGCCGCGAGTGCGGCGTCGCCGTGCTCGTGGAGAAGTTCAGCTGGGAGCACACCGGCGTGCAGTGGACCGAGGACGCGGTCGCGGCCTGCCCGGTGCTGGCGCCGCTCGCGGACCGCGACGACGCCATGGCGTTGACTCGCGGCTGCGAGGCGATGCGGTCGTCGATCCGGACGGCAGCGGTCGAGGGCCGCTTCGGCGACCTGGACTGACCCCGCGCACCGAACACCGAACGGGTGGTTACCGTTTCGCCCACTCGGGCGATCGTCCGGTAACCGCCCGTTCGGCGTCTACGAAAGCTCCCACAACGCGAGGTAGTCCTCGCGGCCGAACATCGCAGCGGCGTCCACGGCGGTCGGGTGCCCGGCACGGGGGTCGGCGCCGGCGGCCGCCAGCGCCCGGACAACCGCCTCCTCGCCCTTGAAGATCGCGCCTGCGACCGGAGACTGGCCGCGATCGTTGAGCCGGTCGACGTCGGCGCCCCGGTCGATCAACAACTGAACGGCCTCGACGTGCCCGTGATACGCGGCAAGCATCACGAGGGTGTCGCCGGTGCCGTTGGTGAGGTTCACCGGCACACCCGCGTCGAGGTAGGCGGCGAGGGTCGAGGCCTCGCCCGACCGCGCCGCGTCGAAGACTCGTTGCGCGATCTCCTGCAGCTGGGGGTCGATCGGTTCGTCGGTCATACCGTCCGACGCTACCGTCCACCCCACTGTCCCGAATGGCCCATTCGGTCACTCTGAGTGACTGAATGGGCCATTCGGGAACACCAGGGAGAGGGAAGAACTACGGAGCCCGCAGGACGTCGGTGCCGACGAACGGCTGCAACGCGACCGGCACGGTGACGCTGCCGTCGGCCTGCTGATGGTTCTCCAGGATCGCGACGATCCACCGGGTGGTGGCGAGGGTGCCGTTGAGGGTCGCGGCGATCTGCGGCTTGCCGTTCTCGTCGCGGTACCGCACGTTCAGCCTGCGCGCCTGGAAGGTCGTGCAGTTCGACGTCGACGACAGCTCGCGGTAGCGCTGCTGCGTCGGCACCCACGCCTCGCAGTCGAACTTGCGCGCCGCCGACGAGCCGAGGTCGCCGCCGGCGACGTCGATCACCCGGTACGGCACCTCGATCGCGGCGAGCATCTCGCGCTCCCAGCCGAGCAGCTTCTGGTGCTCGGCGTCCGCGTCCTCGGGCTTGCAGTAGGTGAACATCTCGACCTTGTCGAACTGGTGCACGCGGATGATGCCGCGGGTGTCCTTGCCGTGGCTGCCCGCCTCGCGGCGGAAGCACGACGACCAGCCGGCGTACCGCTTCGGCCCCGCGCCGAGGTCGAGGATCTCGCCGGAGTGGTAGCCGGCGAGCGGAACCTCGGAGGTGCCGACGAGATAGAGGTCGTCCTGCTCGAGGTGGTACACCTCCTCCGAGTGCTGGCCGAGGAATCCGGTGCCCTGCATGATCTCCGGTCGCACCAGCACCGGCGGGATCATCATCGTGAAGCCGTTGGCGGTCGCCTTCTGCGCGGCCAGCTGCAGCAGACCGAGCTGCAGCAGCGCGCCGTATCCGGTGAGGAAGGAGAACCGGGCACCGGCGACCTTGGCTCCGCGCTCCATGTCGATCAGGCCCAACGACTCGCCCAGCTCGAGGTGGTCCTTCGGCTCGAAGTCGAACGACGGGATCTCGCCGACGGTGTCGAGGGTGATGAAGTCGTCCTCGCCGCCGGCGGGCGCGCCGTCCTGGACGATGTTGGAGATCGCGCGCTGGGCGGCGGTGAGTGCGGCGTCGGCCTCGTGCTGCGCGGCCTCGGCGTCCTTGACCTTCTGCGCCAGCTCCTTCGACCCGGCGAGCAGGGCGGGCCGCTCCTCCGCGGACGCCTGCCCGACCTTCTTCCCGAGCGTCTTCTGCTCCGCCCGCAGGTTGTCACCCGCGAGCACCGCGGCGCGGCGGGACTCGTCGGCGGCGAGCAGCGCATCGACCAGCCCGGGATCCTCGCCCCTGGTGCGCTGTGACTCGCGGACGACGTCGGGATTCTCGCGCAGGAATTTAAGGTCAATCACAAGCACAAACCCTACTTGGTCGCCCCGCGGCGCTCATTTCGGTTTCGACGCGGACGGCGGCAGGCACCGGAAAGATCGGCTTCGTCTCGACAGGCAGGCATGATGGAGGGCGATGTCCGACGAACACACCCCCGACAACACCGACCCGAGCACCGGGCCCGCGGACGATACGCGGGCCCGGACCGGCGAGGCACCCGCTGCGCTCGGACCCCTGGTGAACAGGCTGTCCGGACGTCACATGTCGGCCCGGACCACCCGCCGCGGACTCGTGGCGATCGCGTTGGGCGCGGTGATCGCCGCAATCGCGACCGTGGTCATCTCGGGCGGCTTCGACAACAGCGGCGACCTCACGACCCACCCGAACAGCGGAGGACCGATGTCGACCGGCGCGGTCGCGGGCAAGGCGTTCGGTACGGCGGGTGCGGGTGACTGCCTGACCTGGTCGAAGGAGGACGCCAGCGACCTGACCAAGGTCGAGTGCTCGGACAAGCACCTGTTCGAGGTGGCCTCCGAGGTGGACCTGAGCATCTTCCCCGGCGCCGAATTCGGCCCCGGCTCCCGCTTCCCCGGAGTGCTGCGCTTCTCCCAGCTCCGCAACGAGCACTGCGCGCCCGCGGTCGTCGAGTACCTCGGCGCCCGATACGACCCCAACGGCAAGTTCAGCGTCGGGCTGATCAACCCCGGCGAGGCCGGCTGGGCGGCCGGCGAGCGCACCCTGCGCTGCGGGTTGCAGCGCTCCGGCACCACCGGCACCCTGCTGCCGATCGTCGGGAGCGTCGCGGGCCAGGACGAGTCGAAGGTGTGGGACGCGGGCACCTGCATCGGCATCAACCAGAACGTGCCCGCCGATCCGGTGGACTGCTCGGAGCCGCACGCCTTCGAGGTGATCTCCGTCGTCGACATGGGCGCCAAGTTCCCGGGCGGCTTCCCCCCGGTCGCCGACCAGGACAAGTACCTCGAGGAGACCTGCACGCAGGCGGCGAACGAGTACCTCGGTTCCCCCGACGCGTTGCGGAACAAGACCCTGACCCTGTTCTGGGACAACATCGAGCTCAGCAGCTGGCTCGCGGGCAGCCGGAAGGTCAACTGCTCGGTCGGCAAGGAACTCGACAGCGGCGGGTTCGCCCCGATCACCAACTCCGCGAAGGGCGACATCCTGATCAACGGCGCGCCCCCGGTGGCACCCCCCGCGGAACCCGAGGGACGGTCCCGGCCGGTACCGCTGCCCGGCGCCGCTCCGTTGGGTAACTGACGTGGCCGTAACCATGACCGAGGACCGCTTCGAGGAATTGGTCTCGGAGGCCCTCGACCTGATCCCTCCGGAACTCGCGCGGGCGATCGACAATGTCGTCGTGCTGGTCGAGGACCGCGACGAGCACGACCCCGGCCTGCTCGGGCTCTACCACGGCATCGCGCTGACCGAGCGCGACAGCCACTACGGCGGCTCACTGCCCGACACCATCACCATCTACCGCGAGGCGCTGCTGGAGATGTGCGACAGCGAGGAGCAGGTGGTCGAGGAGGTCGCGGTGACGGTCATCCACGAGATCGCGCACTACTTCGGCATCGAGGAAGAGCGGCTGCATCAGCTCGGGTGGGGCTGAGCGCGGTCCCGGGCTCTCCCCGGAGCCACGGCCAATTCGGCGGAACCGCGCAGTCGTGCGCCGCGTCCAAACTCCTGACGGATCAATCTCAGCGAGCTCGCTTCGTCGAATCCCCGCTTTGTCGACACTCAGGAGGCCGAGACCCATGCCAGGCCACGTGTACGTCTCTCCCGACGCCCTGATCTCCGCTGCCGCGCAGCTCGAGGCCCTCGCGGATCGCCTCGAGGCGGCCGTCCACGTCAACGGCCCGGCGCTGCACATGGCGCCCGCGGGTACCGAGGAGGTGTCGACGATGGCCGCCGGCTTCTTCAATTCGGTCGCGGACAGCTTCCTTCCCTCGGCTGCCACCGGGATCACCGAACTTCGGACCGCCGCCGCGACGCTGCGCAAGCACGCCGCCGAGTACCAGGGCCTCGACCACAGCTTCGGCGCCTCGCTCGCCGCGGGCATGTGACCGCGCGCCACCAGCATCCCGAGGAGTAATCGACATGACCATCGGATTCACCGGCGTCGTCTGGCTGCCCCGCGGCGCCACCTGGAACTCGACCTCGCTCAACGCGGGAGTCGGACCGGTCCAGCTGTCCGCCGCGAGCTCCGCCTGGACCGCCCTCGCCGCCAGCATGGCCGACGCGACAGCCACCCTGACCAGCGTGATGGGTGAACTGGGGGCCGGGTGGCAGGGCCTCGCCTTCGACACCGCTCTGGCGAAGCTGATTCCGTTCCACGCCTGGACCGAGACGGCGGGCGCGATGGCCGCCGAGACTGCCGCCAAGGCCGCGACCGAGGCCGGCGCGCACACGGTCGCCCGGATCGCGATGCCCAGCCTCGTGGAAATCGCCGCGGTCAAGACCGCGAAGGCCGCCGCGTACACCACCGGCGGTGCGCTGGCGGGGGCCGGCGCCGCCGCCGAGGCCGCGGACCGCGCCATGGACGTACGGGCGGCCCTGGTGATGGAGGCCTACGAGGCCGCGTCGAGCATCGTGTCGGTGCCGCAGAGCTTCACTCCCCCACCGCCGCTGGCCAACGGGCTCGGAACGTCGCGGGCGGACGCACCCGATGCGGTGCCGCCGAGCACGATCACGGCCGACGCTGCGGTGAACCCGGCGCAGGCCGCGCTCGGCGCGGTGATGGCTCAGGCACAGAACCCGGCCGTGATCAGCGCGGCCACGCAGGCGGGCAGCATTGCCGGTTCCGGCTTCAGCTCCGTCGCCTCGACCACCGCGTCACTCGCCCCGGCCGCGATCTCCGCGCTCACCGGCGGCGGGGGCGTCGGTGGTCCCGTCATCGGCGGTCCCGTGGGGGGCACCGCCGGAACGAACACCACGCGCGGCGGGTCCGCGGCCACCCGGTCGGTCGGCACGGCCGGCCTCTCGGGTGCGCCCGGCCGGGGCGCACCCGGCGCGGGGGTGACCGCCGGCTCCGGTGGCATCGGCCGAGCGGTCCTGCCCGACGGCTGGGGGGCCGCCGCGTCGGGCGACGCGGCCTCGCCCGTGTTCGGCCGCGGGAGCGCTGCGACCGGAACCGTCGGCGCCGACCTCGTGCGGGGCGACACGGCAGCGACGGCGCCCCGCGTCGGTCACATGGGGTCCGCCACCGCGGGCGCCGGCCGCGGAATCGGCCAGGACGACGAGGAGCACCGCACTCCGGACTACCTGAAGGGCCTCGAGCACTTCAGCGACGGCCGCGTGGTGATCCCGTCCGTGATCGGGGCGGATCCGCAGTGAGTCCGTTCGTCGCGCCGACCGACAGCCTCGGATCGGTGACGCTCGACCTCGACGAGCTGGACCTGCTGGTCCACCTGCTCGCGGTCGACGAGTTGCCGGTGGTGCTCGATGCGGGTCCGCGCTTCGACTCCGCCGCCGCGCGCGACGCCGCGTTCACCGACGCGCAGGAGAGCTTGACCGGTCGGGGGTTGCTGCCCGCGGGGGCGCCGCATCCGGACGTGGCGGACTGGCTGGCCCTACTCGCCCGGCCGAGCGCCGAGATCGCACTGCGCTGGTACACCACTGGACAGGCGGAGATCTCGCGCCTGTGCCTGGTACACGGCACGGCCGGCGAGTTGCTGGCCCTGCGCGGACCGAATTCCTATGTGCTGCAACCATCCGAGGGCCAGGGCCCGGAACTGTTGCTCGATGCGGTCGGCCGCGCGGCACCGCTCGACTTCGGTCCGGTGAACGCGCCGACCGACCTGCTGATCGGCGCGCTCGAGGACTGCGCGAATCGAGTGTCCACCGCCCGACGACTGACCGAGATCGGGGTCACCGAGGTCGATGCCGGCACCCTCGCGGCCGCTCTGGCGGGACGCCGCGCGCACGCCGAGATCGTCGGTATCCGGCACGCCGACGCGGCCGTCACGCAGGTCGGCGGGCCGGTGACGGTCTTCCATACCGACCGGGGCCGGATCGTCGGCACCTCGAGCGTGTCCGCGGACGGCGTCGCGTGGACCACGCTGAGCCCGGGGACCGACGCCCGACTCCGTCGGGCGATCGCGGACCTGGTCACCGAAACAGGGTGCTGAGCAATGCCTTTCGCATGCGGTACGCAGCCATCGAGGTCGGCACGTTTCGTCCCGGTATCCTCGACACCACTGCGCTGAGCGATCGACAGGTTGGGGACGGTAATGGGACAGCCCGCTGACGGGGCGGCCGACGACGCCGAGAGAGTCGACTGGCGCCGCCTCGAGCACCTGGAGCTCAGCCCCATCCTGTCCGCCTCGCTCGACGCCTTCCACGAGCTGGGGTTTCACGGCACGACCGTGCGCGAGGTGGCCCGACGGGTCGGGGTGACCGTGCCCGCCCTCTACTACCACCACGACAGCAAGGAAGGCCTGCTGATCGCCCTGCTCGAACTGTCCACCAGCGACGTGCTGGCCCGCGCGCACGCCGCGGACGCCGACGGCGGCGACGACCCGGCGCAGCGACTGTCCAACGTCGTCGAGGCCATCGTGCTGCGGATGACCGAGCGGGCCCGGCTCGCGGCGCTCGAGGGCGAGGTCCGGTACCTGAGCCCGGAGAACCGGCAGCGCTACCGCACCGTCCGCAAGGGCGTCGAGGACCTGGTGCTCGGCATCGTCGAGGACGGCACCGCCACAGGCGCTTTCGACGTCGACGACCCCGCGGAGACCACCCGCGCCCTGCTCGGGATGTGCCAGTCCATCCCCCGCTGGTACCACGCGGAGGGCACTCTCTCCCCGGAGGAGGTTGCGGGAAAGTACGCGGCGATCGCGCTGAAAACCGTTGGCGCTACGCGCCCGTGAGTCCTTGTGGCCCCCAGGCGGGCCTGAAGGACTCACAGCTGGTCAGCGGCGGAAGACCGCCGGCCGCTTGTTGAGGAACGCATCGACACCCTCCGCGAAGGCGGCGGCGGCGAGCAGGTCCAGTTGACCGGCACGCTCGCGCGCGAACGCGGGTTCGAGCTGACCGAGGGTGGCATCGTTGATCGCAGTCTTGGTGGCCGCGAACGCATCCGACGGCCCGTCGACGAGCCCGCGCACCAGCCCCTCGACGTCTTCGGCGAAGGTGGCGTCCGGGAAAACCTGCGCGATCAGCCCGGCCTCGAACGCCTCCACCGCGGGTAGCCTCTCGGCGAGCAGCGCCATCTTCAGTGCACGGGCCCGCCCGACGGACGCGGCGACGAGCGCAGTCGCACCGCCGTCGGGCATCAGACCGATCTTCGTGAACGCGAGCAGCAGGTAACTCGATTCGGTGGCGACCGTCAGGTCCGCGCCGAGCGCGAGCGAGACCCCGACCCCGGCGGCCGGACCGTTGACGGCGGCGACGACGGGGCGCGGGAACGCCCGCAGCGCGGCGACGAGACGGTTCGCGGCGTCGATGGTGGACCCGTCCGGCGGACCGGACACGTCACCGACCGTGGACAGGTCGGCCCCGGTGCAGAACGCCCTCCCACTGCCGGTCAGCAGCACGACGCGGACCGCGGCGTCACCGACGTGCTTGTCGAGGGTATCCGCGGCCGCGTTCAGGGTCTCGATGGTCACAGAGTTCATCCGGGCCGGCCGGTCGATGGTGATGCGCAGGACGCCGTCGGTCAGGTCGACGAGGACGTCGGAGGTGTCGGTGCTCATTCGCGGACCCTTCTCACGGTCGGAGGTGGAGCGCCACTGTGCCGGTGGCACTGCCGGTTTCGAGGCTACGCAGGCTGTCGAGGAATCGATCGCCGTCGCGGCCATTCCCATCAGTACCAGACGGCACTGAGCGGTCGCTAGCTAAAGCTGACCGTTGACCGCCGGACGCCGAGCGTGATAGGTGTCTTAGCGAGCGTTCAGTAATTACGGAATCCCCTCACCCGAGGAGCACCTTGGCCGACGAGCCGACCACCGCGCGCGAACCCGTCTGGCAGGGACGCTGAACGTCCCCCGATGCCGGCTCTGCGCCTGGGCGACGCCCTCCCGAGGCGCTGGGCCGCACCACTTCTCCTCTCCTCGAAAGGAATCACCATGACCAGCGCAGTCATCGTCGACGCGGTCCGTCTCGCGTCCGGCAAGGGCAAGATGGGCGGCGCCCTGTCCGGCACCCACCCCGTCGAACTCCTCGCCCACGTCCTGCGGGCCGTCGTCGACCGCAACGGCATCGACCCCGCCCAGGTCGACGACGTCATCGGCGGCTGCGTCCAGCAGGTCGGCGAGCAGGCCCTCAACATCTCCCGCACCGCACTGCTCTCCGCCGGGTTCCCGGACTCCGTGCCCGCCACCACGATCGACCGCCAGTGCGGCTCCAGCCAGCAGGCCGCGCACTTCGCCGCGCAGGGTGTCATCGCCGGCGCCTACGACCTGGTCATCGCGTGCGGTGTCGAGTCGATGAGCCGCATCCCGATGGGCACCTCCCCGATGGGACAGGACGCGTCGGGCCCCGGCATCGCGGCCCGCTACCCGGACGGACTTGTGCACCAGGGCATCTCCGCCGAGCTGATCTCCGCGAGGTGGAAGCTCGACCGCGACACGCTGGACTCGTTCTCCGCACAGTCGCACCAGCGCGCCGCCGCCGCGATCGCGAATGGCTCGTTCGACCGCGAGATCGTGCCGATCGACGTCGTGAACGCCTCCGGCGACACCGTCACGCACACCGTCGACGAGACCGTGCGGGCCTCGACCACCGCCGAGGGACTCGCCGGCCTCAAGCCGTCGTTCCGCACCGACGCGTTCGCGACCCGCTTCCCCGAGGCACCGTGGCAGATCACGCCCGGCAACTCGTCGCCGCTGACCGACGGCGCCTCCGCCGTCCTCATCATGAGCGAGGAGATGGCGACCAAGCTCGGCCTGACTCCTCGGGCCCGATTCCACTCGTTCTCCGTCGCCGGCGACGACCCCATGTTCATGCTCACCGCGCCGATCCCGGCCACCCACAAGGTGCTCGCGAAGGCCGCTCTGGGCATCGAGGACATCGACACATACGAGGTCAACGAGGCCTTCGCACCCGTCCCACTGGCCTGGGCGCACGAGTTCAACGCCGACCCGGCCAAGCTCAATCCGTGGGGCGGCGCCATTGCCCTCGGCCATGCCCTCGGGTCCTCCGGCACCCGTTTGCTCACCACCATGCTCCACACCCTCGAGGCGACCGGCGGCCGCTACGGCCTGCAGACCATGTGTGAGGGCGCTGGCATGGCCAACGCCACCGTCATCGAACGCCTTTGACAACCGACGTCTTTCGAAAGGAACAGCTCATGCAGATCAACGACAGCGTCGCCGTCGTCACCGGTGGCGCTTCCGGCCTCGGCCTCGCCACCACCAAGGCCCTGCTCGCCGACGGCGCCCAGGTCGTCATCATCGACCTGCCGTCCTCCGACGGCGAGACGGTCGCCAAGGAGCTGTGCAACGAGGTACAGGGCGACCGCGTCCGCTTCGTCGCCGCCGACGTCACCGACGAGGCCGCCGTCATCGCAGCCCTCGACCTCGCGGAATCCCTCGGCCCGCTGCGGGTCACGGTGAACTGCGCCGGCATCGGCAACGCAATCAAGACCGTGGGCAAGCAGGGCGCGTTCCCGCTGGACGCCTTCAAGAAGGTCGTGGACGTCAACCTGTTCGGCACCTTCAACGTGCTCCGCCTTGCAGCGGAACGGATCTCGAAGACCGAGCCGATCGACGGCGAGCGCGGAGTCATCATCAACACCGCCTCCGTCGCCGCGTTCGACGGCCAGATCGGTCAGGCCGCGTACTCCGCCTCCAAGGGCGGCGTGGTCGGCATGACCCTGCCGATCGCCCGCGACCTCGCTTCGCTGCTGATCCGCGTCGTCACCATCGCGCCGGGCCTGTTCAAGACCCCGCTGCTCGGCTCGCTGCCCGAGGAGGCGCAGAAGTCCCTCGGCGGGCAGGTGCCGCACCCGTCGCGCCTCGGTGACCCGTCGGAGTACGGCGCGCTGGCCGCGCACATCGTGTCGAACCCGATGCTCAACGGCGAGACCATCCGTCTCGACGGCGCCATCCGCATGGCCCCGCGCTGATCCACACGGGAACAGAGGAGGGGCCGATGTCCGCACCGCCCGAAACCACCGCCACCTGGCGGACCTTCGAGCCGCTGCAGCTCGGCCCCATCCTCGACCACGCACTGGACGCGTTCCACGAGAACGGCTTCCACGGCACCACCGTCCGCGACCTGGCCCGCCGGGCCGGGGTCACGGTGCCGGCGCTGTACTACCACCACGAGAACAAGGAAGCCGTTCTCGTCACCCTGCTCAACGCCGCGGTCCACGACCTGATCGACAGGGCCTGGCCGCGGTCACAGATGGCGGAGACGAGCCTGCGGCCCGCTTCGCGAACTTCGTCGAGGCGATGGTGCTGAACATGACGCACCGCGCCCGACAGTCCGGTCTCGACTCCGAACTGCGCCACGTGTCGCCGGCGAATCGTCGCGTATACGCCGCCACCCGTAAACGTTTCGAGATGATGGCCGTCGACCTGGTGAGCGACGGCGTGCAATGCGGCGTCTTCGAGGTCGACGACGTCGACGAGTCCGTGCGCGCGCTGCTCGGCATGGGACAGTCCATCGCCCGCTGGTACCAGATCGACGGCCCACTGACCCCGGACCAGGTCGCCGCCCGGTACGTCCGCATCGCGCTGCGGATCGTCGGCTACCGCCCCAACGATTCCTGAGATCCCATACCGCGAGGAGACTTTCGTGCTGTCCACCGCCTTCACCGAGACCTTCGGCGTCCGCCACCCCATCGTGCAGGGCGGCATGCAGTGGGTCGGCCGCGCCGAGCTCGTTGCCGCCGTGGCCAACGCCGGTGCGCTCGGCATGATCACCGCGCTCACCCAACCCACGCCCGAGGATCTCGCCGGGGAGATCGCCCGCACCCGCGAGCTGACCGACCAGCCGTTCGGCGTGAACCTGACCATCCTCCCGGCGATCACGCCGCCGCCGTACGAGGAGTACCGCCAGGTCATCATCGACTCCGGCGTCAAGATCGTCGAGACCGCCGGCTCCAGTCCCGCACCGCATCTGCCGGACTTCCACGCCGCCGGGGTCAAGGTGCTGCACAAGTGCACCAGCGTCCGGCACGCCGTCAAGGCGCAGGATCTCGGTGTCGACGGCATCAGCATCGACGGCTTCGAGTGCGCGGGGCACCCCGGCGAGGACGACGTCCCGGGGCTGGTGCTGATCGCCGCGGCGGCCGAGCAGATCACGATCCCGATGATCGCGTCCGGCGGGTTCGGTGACGGTCGCGGCCTGGTCGCGGCGCTGGCGCTGGGCGCCGACGGCATCAACATGGGCACCCGGTTCATGTGCACCGAGGAGTCGCCGATCCACCGGACCGTCAAGGAGGCGATCGTCGCGGCGAAGGAGACGGACACCGAGCTGATCTTCCGGCCGTTGCGCAACACCGCCCGGGTAGCGAGCAACACCGTCAGCCGAGAGGTCGTGGAGATCCTCAGCCGGGGAGGGCAATTCGAGGACGTCCGCGAGCTCGTCGCCGGGGCCCGCGGTCGGCTCGTCTACGAGAACGGCGACCCGGAGGCCGGCATCTGGTCGGTCGGCACCGTCCAGGGCATCATCCACGACATCCCTACCGCGGGCGAGCTCGTCGAGCGGATCGTCGCCGACGCCGAGTCACTGATCTCCGAACGCCTTGCCGGACTGCTGAATCCCGTCCACGCCTGATCCACCGGAGGAGACCCACCATGCAGCGCCGCCGAGTTCACGTAGAGAAGCACCTCTCCCGGGTGCTCGAGCAATCAGGTGGCGGCCGGCCGCCACCGCTCGATCTTCGCGGCGATTCCGTCGACGAACAGCGCGAACGCCCCGTCCACCCGGGCCCGGTCGCCGGTCGCGAGCAGGTCCAGCGAGAGCCCGCGCACCTGCCCGAGGATCAGCGTCGCCTCGAGCGGCGCCTCGTCGTCGGGACAGCCCGCGGACCTCAGCCCCTTCTCCAGCGCGGTGAGCCACTGACCGACGAATCGCGCCAGGAACCGCTCGTTCGCCTCCGGATGGAGCACCGCCTGCACGTAGATCTCGAGCATCACCCGGAACCGGGGGAGTGCCGCGGGATCCATTCGCGTGGACCACCATTCGGTCAGCAGCCCGAGTGGATCGCCACCCGGGTCGGCGAGCAGGTCCAGCGGGATGGACTCGACGCGCATGTTCTCGATGACCTCGGCGAGCAGGTTCTCCTTGCTGCCGAAGTGATGCAGCAGCGAGGCATGCGAGACGCCGACCTCCCTGGCCAGCGGTCGCATCGACAGCTCGAGGACGCCGTGCTCGACCACGTAGTCGGTGATGGCGGCGAGCAACTCCGCACGTCTGCCCGCGTACCGCAGGCTGCGCTTGTCGACCCGTTCGAACTCGCTCATCGTCACAGCGTACGCAGCGTCCCGAAACGCGCTGAACGTGAAGTCTCCGGCCAGAAGTGCTCTTCGACGTCCGGGTCGCGAGCGGCCGCCTCACCGCGGTCCAGCGCCGTCAACGTCGCCGACTCGGCCCGCGACGCCGCATCAACCCATCGGGTCGTCGAGAATGTCCTCCGGCGGAGCGAAGAACGGCGGCAACGCCGCGCCCCAGCGCACGCACTCCCAGCCGCCGCCCGCGGTCGGGACCAGCTCGATGGTCTGGGTGTTGTCGAGGTGGGTGTCAGCGGAGAAGGTGCCGTCCACGTCCGCGAGGTAGCGGGCCACCAGGCGGATGGCGGCGCCGTGGCTGACCACCAGCACGTCGCCGTCCTCGTCGGCGCGCTCGCCCTCGAGGAACTCGGACCGCAACGAGCCCACCACCGGCAGGTACCGCTCGAGGATGTCCTCGCCGGACTCCCCACCGGGCATCCGGGCGCCGAGTTCACCCGCGTGCCACGAGTGGAACACCCTCGCGAACAGCTCGTGCGAGGCGCGGTCGGTGCGGTCCTCGAGCTCGCCTGCCTGCGCCTCGTGAATGCCCTCGCGCACCTGCACGGTGATGCCGGACGCCAACTCCACGAAGCTCGCGGTCTGCCTGGCGCGCAACGCTTCCGATGCGACCACGGTCTTCGGCGGCGGACCGGTGAGCGCAGTCCCGAAGGCCAGCGCCTGCCCCTCTCCGCGCTCGGTCAGCCGCGCTCCGGGCAGTCGGGTGTCCAGCCGCCGCGCGACGTTCGCCTCGGTCTGTCCGTGCCGGACCAGGATCAGCTTGCCCGCCACCGTCAGTTCCCTCCGTCCGGCTCGCCGGCCTGGATCCGGCGCAACCACTCGGCGGCCTCCTCGTCCGACGGCGGCCGCTGGCCGCCGGGCGTCGCCGCCGGCCACGACCCGAGGAAGCGCACCGTGTGCTTGCGGTGCAGCGCCTTGAGCGCCTCCGCGACCGCGGTGTCCTCGATGTGCCCGATGCAGTCCAGGTAGAACTTGTAGGTGCCGAACTCGACCCGGGTGGGGCGCGACTCGATTCGCGTGAGATCGATTCCACGAGTAGCGAATTCGGACATCGCACTGACGAGCGACCCCGGCGAGTTGTCGAGCTGCAGCACCACCGCCGTGCGGTCGTCTCCGGTCGCGGGAGGCGCCGGGCACGGCCGGGTGACGAGCACGAATCGCGTTCGCGCACCGTCGAAGTCGGCCACCGAGTCGGCGAGCACCGTCAGGCCGAGCCGCTCCCCCGCCAGCGCGGTGGACACCCCTGCGTCCGCCACCCCCGCCGCGACGTCCTCGGCGGCACCGGCGTTGGACGAGGCGGACTCGACCGCCGCGTCGGGCAGGTTCTTCTCGATCCACATCCGGACCTGCGCACCCGCGACCGGGTACGCGCGGATGGTACGCACCTGCTCGAGGGTGGTGCCGGGGCGCGCGACGATCGTAAAGCTCACGTCCAGTTCGGTTTCCGCGACGATCTGCAGCCGGTCGTCGACCGCGAGCGCGTCCAGGGTCGGCGGCACCGGGCCCTCGACCGAGCTCTCGATGGGAACGACGGCACCGTCCACGGAGCCCGCGCGCACCAGCGCGAGCGCGGCAGGCGGACTCGGCGCGGCCACCCGCTCGACCGGGCCGTCGAAGAGACCGGACGACTCGAACTGGGCGAGGGCCATCTCGGTGAAGGTCCCGGACGGTCCGAAGTAGGCGATGCGAGGCACTGGTCCAGATTACGCACTACCCCCCGGTGTGAACGGACCGTTCAGGTTCGTGGTGAGCCTGAACGGTCCGTTCACGCCTTGGCGAGGGTGGCGGTGATGCCGCACGCGCGCAGGTGCGCCTCGACGGCGGCGGCGTCATCGACCGCAATGCCGAGCAGCACCTCGCGGACCGCCCCGGCGGCGGCCGTGCTCAGTGACGCGACCGGGGCCGGGTCCGCCCCGACGTAGGCGGCGCGGATGTCGTCGCCGCGCAGGGCCGCGACCGTCGCCGCCAGGATCGCGACGACCTGCTCCCCGGTCGCGGCGCGCGCGACGAAGCCGGCATCGGAATGCGCGAGCACGGCCAGGAAGTCGGCCACGTCCACATCGGCGAGGTCGGCGTCGAGTCCCGGGTGCGCCCCGGCGGCGGCGATCCGTTCGGCCGACTCGGCGGCCCAGCCGCGCCCGGCCGTGCCGCCGTCGACGAACACCGCCAGCGGGGCCGGCAGCGGGCGCGGATCGCCCTGCGCGAGGGCGACGGCGTCGTCGAGGCTCTCGAACGGGCAGTCGACCTCGACGCGCGCCAGCATGGGGCCGGCCTGTTCGGGTAGCAGGTCGGGGTCCGCACCCAACCGCACCCACAGCGGTCCGTCGGACGCCTCCGCCTCGGCGATCGCGGTGACCGGCAGGATCGGCGGGCCGAACAACTCGCCCCGTCGGCGCGTCCGAACGCCGGCGGCGTCGACGCAGATCTCCGAGAGCAGACCGGCGAACGGTGGCCGCGGATCGTTCGGGGTGGGCGGATGCAGGGTGAGCAGGGTGGACACGGCTCCACGGTAGCCGCGCGGCTGAGTCTTGCGCGCTCCGGGACGGCTCACGTAACTTAGGCATGGCTAACCTACTGTGACTCCGGTCTCCGGGGACGAAAGGAGCACCCATGCCCGCCCCCGCCACGCTCGCCCCGTCCACCGCCGAACGCGTTCGCAGCGCCTGCGCCCGCTCACGCCAGGCCGTCCTCGCTATCGACGGCAGCGACCCCGTGCCCGTCCCCGTCCAGCACCTGCGAGCATGCGGCGACGTGGTGCTCACCGTCCCCACCGACTCGGCCGTCACCGCGCTGAGTTGGCAAGCAGGTCGCGGCGGACTCCCCGCCGTCCTGGAGCTCACCGACCAGACCCCGTTGCCGCTGCGCGAACCCGTCCGCTCGCTCGTGTGGCTGCGCGGGGCGCTGCACGCCGTACCGGCCGAGGCCTCCCGCGCGCTGGCCGCGGCCGTCGCGGGCGAGCGGCCCGACCCCGCCCTCCTCGACGTCGGCCACAAGACCACTCTGCTCAGGCTGGTGCTCGACTCGGCGGTCGTCGCGGACAGCCACGGCGCCGAACCCGTGCCCCTCGACGACCTGCTTGCCGCGCGACCCGACCCCTTCCACGAGGTCGAGGACTGCTGGCTCGAACACCTCGAATCCGACCACGGCGAGCTGATCGCACTGCTCGCCCGGCGGCTGCCGCGACCGCTGCGCACCGGCGGCCGGATCCGCCCCCTCGGCTTGGACCGCTACGGCGTGCGCCTGCGGGTGGAGGGCGAGGACGCCGACCGCGACGTCCGGATCTCCTTCGCCGACCCCGTGGACGACGCGGTCGCGCTGAACCGGGCCCTGAGGCGGCTCCGCCACCTGTGAGTCCTTCTGGCCCGCACCGGGGCCAGAAGGACTCACAGGCGCGCAGCGCCTACTGTCGACCCGTGACCCGGCTCGACGACTGGCTCCGGCCCGCCCCACCTGCACAGACCGCGCCGCCGCCGGACCCCGCCGAGCGCCGCGCGTTGTGGTTCGAGATCACCGTCGTCCTGCTGGTCACGTTCGGGCTGAGCGCACTGTCGAGCATGCTGTCGCTGGCCGAGAGCGCGATGGCCCCCGGCGGACTGTCCGACCAGACGGTCGCGCTGAACGCGTCCCGCTCCACGGTCGACTGGATCGACCTGGGCCGGCAGCTGCTCGGCATCGTCAAGCTCTGCGCGTGGGCCGCCCTCGGGTTGTACCTGCTCTGGCGCGGCGGCCTCGGCCCCGAGCAGGTCGGGCTGAGTCGCCGGCCTCGGTGGCGTCGCGACCTGCTGCCGGGTGTCGGGCTGGCCGCACTGATCGGATTGCCGGGCCTCGGGTTGTACCTCGCGGCGACCGCGATCGGTGCGAACGTCACCGTGGTCCCGAGCACCATCGACGACCACTGGTGGCGGCTGCCCGCACTGGTGCTGTGGGCGCTGGCGAACTCCTCGGCCGAGGAGGTGCTGGTGGTGGCGTACCTGATCTCCCGGCTGCGCAGGCTCGGGTGGGGCGAGAACTCCTCGCTCGCGGCGTCCGCGCTGCTGCGCGGGAGCTACCACCTCTACCAGGGTCTCGGCGGGGGGCTGGGCAACGTCGTGATGGGCGTGGTCTTCGGACGATACTGGCAGCGCAGCGGCAAGCTGTGGCCGCTGATCGTGGCGCACTGGCTGATCGACGCGGTCGCGTTCGTCGGGTACACCGCGCTCCGCGGCCGCGTGTCCTGGCTGCCCTGACCCGTAGAGTTTCTGTGGTGAACGGCGACCACTACCCGCCCCGCGACCCCCGGGACCCCCGCGCGGGTCGCGGTGGGGCGCCGCGTCCGCAACCCTGGGGACCGAACCAGCCGCCGGCCCCGAACCAGCAGCAGCCGCGCCGGCCGGTCCCGCCGCCACGAGGCCCGGCGGCACCCCCGCCGGAGGGCACCCAGGTGATCCGCCGCGACGGCAGGCAGGTGCCGCCACAGGCCGCGCCGCGAGCCTGGTCGCAACAGCCCGACCAGCGTCCCCTCGCACCGAGACCCCCGCAACCCCGACCGCAGCCACCGCGGCCCGACAACCGGGCGGGCTCGCCGTACGCGCCGCCCCGGACGCCCCAGCCGTACGTCGACCCGTCGCGGCGACGCGGGACCCCGGTGCCGCCGCCCCCGCGCGGCGGACGCCCCGGATCCGTGCCGCCCGAGCAGCCACCCCGCCCCGCGAGGTCACGCCGGCGGCCGCGCTGGGGCCGGCGGATCGGGCTGGTGCTGCTGATCGTGCTCGTCGTCCTCGGCGGCTCCGTGTTCTACCTGGACCGTTCGCTGACCCGGATCGACGCGCTCTCCGACTACGCGGGCCGGATCGGCGACACTCCCGGCACGAACTGGCTGCTGGTCGGTTCGGACAGCCGCGCCGGGCTCACTCCCGAGCAGGAGCAGCAGCTCTCGACCGGCGGCGAGGTCGGGAACGGTCGCACGGACACGATCATCGTCGTGCACATCCCGAAGAGCGGCGCCACGACGATGGTGTCGATCCCGCGCGACTCCTACGTCCCCATCCCCGGCAACGGCAAGGACAAGATCAACGCGGCGTTCGCGATCGGTGGTGCGCCGCTGCTGGTGCAGACCGTCGAGGGCGCGACCGGGCTGCGGATGGACCACTACGCGGAGATCGGCTTCGGCGGGTTCGCCGGCATGGTCGACGCGGTCGGCGGCGTGAACCTGTGCGTGCCGTACCCGATCGACGACCCGCTCGCCGGGGTGAACCTGCAGCCCGGCTGCCAGGACCTCACCGGTAGTCAGGCGCTCGGCTTCGTGCGCAGCCGCGCGACACCGCTGGCCGACCTGGACCGGATGAACAACCAGCGCGCGTTCATGGCGGCGCTGTTGAAGAAGGCCACCGGCCTCGGCACCATGCTCAACCCGTTCCGGTTGTGGCCGTTGGTGACCAAGACCGCCGGCTCGCTGCAAGTCGACCAGGGCGATCACCTGTGGAACCTGGCAGGCCTGGCCTGGGCGATGCGCGGGGACCTCGTCACCACGACCGTCCCGGTCGGCGGGTTCGAGGACGTCGACGGTTCCGGGAACGTGCTGCTGTGGGACCGGGACAAGGCGACCCGGTTCTTCGGTGCACTGGCCGACGACAAGCCGATTCCGCAGGACCTGTTGACCACCAACTGACCGAGCCGTGCCCGGTAGCCTGTGCCGCATGAGCAACCCCCGTGAACGCAGCGAATTCCACGACCTACTCCGCACCCAGGTGCGCAACGAGTTCACGGCCTCGCAGCAGTACCTCGCGGTCGCGGTGTATTTCGACGGACACGATCTGCCGCAGCTCGCCGCGCGCTTCTACAGCCAGGCGAACGAGGAACGCAACCACGCGATGATGATGATCCAGTACCTGCTCGACAACGACCTCGAGGTGCAGATCCCCGGTATCGACGAGGTCGTCACCGAGTTCGGGTCGGTCCGCGAGCCCGTCGAGCTGGCGTTGAACCAGGAGCGCGCCGTCACCGACCAGATCACCAAGCTGGCCCGGACCGCCCGCGACACCGGCGACTACCTCGGCGAGCAGTTCATGCAGTGGTTCCTCAAGGAGCAGGTCGAGGAGGTCGCCTCGATGACCACCCTGCTGACCATCGTCGACCGGGCCGGGGACAACCTGTTCAACATCGAGGACTTCGTCGCGCGCGAGATGAACTCGGCGTCGGCCGCGGACGCGACCGCGCCGCGGCCCGCGGGAGGCGGTGCCGCGTAAGCACATTCGCCGCACCCGGGACGGTCTCCCGTGGTGCGGCGAATCCGGTCAGTTCTGGGTGACCTGTTCGACGAAGACGCCGTTGCCGGTGTCCACCCACTTGATGGTGCCGTGCTCGAAGGTGCTCTCCCAGCCGCCGGTGATCACCTTCTCGTCGCCGGTCGGGAACCCGAGCGTGCCGGTCGGGCCCTGCTGCGCGGTGTAGACGCGCAGGATCTCGCCCTGGACCACGTAGGCCGGGCCGGCCGCAGTGGAATAGATTGCGCCGTTGGTGAAGTGGACGACCTTGCCGCCGTTGCCGACGTCCTCGGGCGGCCCGAGCGGCACGCCCAGCGAACCGGTCGGACCGCCGGCCGCCGTGTACCGCTCGAGGATCGGTCCCGAGAGCGTCACGTCGCCGTTCGGGGTCATGATCGTCGTCGAGGGGGCCTCGGTGGTCAGGTTCGCCATGGCCCCCGCCGTGGTGGTGCTGGTGCCGTTGCCGCTGCTGTTGTCGTCGCTGCTGCAGCCGACTGCCGCGAGTCCCACTGCGGCGCATGCGACCGAAATGCTCAACAGCCGTTTGGTCGAAATGTTCATACCAGACAACTCCTTTCACTCCCGGAACACAGCGGCCAGGTGACCACTGACACCTGAATACAGTAATTCGAATACTCGCCGGAAACCGGACAACCGTGATATGCGCCGGCGCTATGAATTAGGGAACACTGTCCTCAATTAGGCTTGACTTGGATGACAATCGCTTCTGACCAGCGATATCGTCGCCGAATGAGCAATAGCGACGACAATCAACGGACGAAGTTTCACGCACTGCTCCACGATCAGATTCGCAATGAATTCAACGCGTCGCACCAGTACATCGCGACGGCCGTGTACTTCGACAATGCCGACCTCCCGCAGCTGGCCAAGCATTTCTACAGCCAGGCGGTGGAGGAACGTAACCACGCCATGATGATCGTGCAGTACTTCCTCGACCGTGACATGGAGGTCGAACTGACCGGGGTGGATGCCGCGAAGACCAGCTTCGACGGACCGCGCGAGCCGATCGCGCTCGCCCTCCAGCAGGAGAAGATCGTCACCGACCAGATCGTCCAGCTCGCGAGCACCGCCCGGGACGAGGGTGACTACCTCGGCGAGCAGTTCATGCAGTGGTTCCTCAAGGAGCAGGTCGAGGAGGTCGCCTCGATGACCACCCTGCTCGCCATCGCGGATCGCGCCGGCACCAACCTGTTCGACCTCGAGACCTTCGTCGCGCGCGAAATGGGTGCCCCGAAGGACGCGGCCGGCGCACCCACCGCGGCGGGCGGCTCGATCTAGGAGGCTCCGCCGCAGTGGCGCGGATACGGAGGGTCGGCCCTCCGTATCCGCACCACTGCGTCAGCACCTCGACACCCGGATCAGCGCGTCGAGTGCACTCGCATAGCTGTGGTCGGGCGGCGTGCCGTAGCCGACCACCACTCCCTCGCGCCGGGAGTCTGCGTCCGCTGAGGGTCCGGGTCCGGCCCGCCGGGGCGTCAGGGTCTGAGGCCCTCGTAGTAGCCGCGGATGTGGTCGAGGATCCGTCGTTCGGCCAGGGTCGGATCGCCCGCGACGACGGCCTCGACCAGCCCGCGGTGCTCGTGCCGCAGCCGGGTGCAGGTACTGGGCCACGCCGCGGCGTCCACTCCCCCGATCACGTACGACTCGATGGACTCGCGTAGGCCCGCCATCATCGCCGCGACCACCTGGTTGCCCGCGGCGTCGGCCATGGCGACGTGGAACTGCGCGTCGAGGATCAGGAACTCGTCGGCGGACAACGCCGTATCGTCCATCGAGTCGAGTAGTTCGGTCGCGAGACGCAGGTCCGGCTCGGGCCTGCGGGTGGCGAGGGTGCGCATCACCTCCGCCTCGAGCACCAGTCGGGTCTGCACCACGTCCGTCACCGGAAACCCTTGCGCCGCAACCTGCATCCGCATCAGCATCGCCATGCCACCGGTCGGGCGGGCGACGATCATCGCACCCGCGCTCGGCCCGGACCCGGTCTGCGCCTTCAGCAGCCCGAGCGCCTCCATCACCCGCAGCGCCTCACGCACCGACGACCGCCCGACCCCCAGGTCCGCGGCGAGCACCCGCTCGCCGGGCAGACGCTGGCCGGGACGGACCTCACCCGAGACCAGCATCTGCTCGAGCCGGCTCAGCACCTGCTCCCACGCGCGGGGGCCGGACTGCGACGACGACTCACCAGACATGGGAGCAGAGCCTATCGGCGCGCTCTCACGGCAGCATCCAGCCCAGTACCGGGGTGGACTGCAGGTACACCAGGGTGCACAGGATCAGCAGCATGCCGAGGCTGTAGCCGATCACCTTGCGCAGCAGGATCGGCTCGCTGCCCGGCTGCCCCACCGCCGTCGCCGCGATGGTCAGGTTCTGCGGGCTGACCAGCTTGCCGACCACACCGCCGGAGGTGTTGGCCGCCACCAGCAGCGTCGGGTCGATGCCCGCGGTCTGCCCGGCAGTCTGCTGCAGCTTCGCGAACAGCGCGTTCGCGGAGGTGTCCGAGCCGGTCACCGCGGTACCGAGCCAGCCGAGAATCGGGGAGAAGAAGGCGAAGACAGCTCCCGTGCCGGCCAGCCAGGTGCCGATCGCGACGGTCTGGCCGGACTGGTTCATCACGTAGCTCAGGCCGAGCACGGTCGCGACGGTCGCGATGGACAGCCGCATCTTGACCAGGGTGTGGCCGAAGGCGAGCACCCCGGCCCGCGCCGACATCGGGAACCGGCCGCCGCTCGTGCACGACGTGTAGACGACCGTGACGATGACGCCGCAGATCAGCAGCAGAGTGCCCGGGTTCGAGAGCCAGGAGAAGGTGTAGACAGCACTGGACGACGGTTTCCCGGCACCGGTGAGCAGGTTGCCGTACAGCCCGGGCCACTGCACCTTGCGGTCGGTGCGGGCCAGCCAGGCCGGCAGGTCGAACCCGACTGTCCACAGCTTGGCGACGCCGAAGACCACGACCACCAGCAGGTACGGGAACAGCGAGAGGAACACCCGGCCGGCGCCGAGGGCCTCCGGCTCGACCTGGGAGCGCTGCTCGTCGGGCGTGGTGGGGGCCCAGAAGCGGAGCATGATCACGGCGGCGGCGAGGCCGGCGAGCGAGGCGACCACGTCGGTGAGCTCGTAGGAGAAGTGGCTCGAGCACCAGAACTGGGTGATCGCGAAGACGACACCGGTGACCAGGGCGATCGGCCAGGTCTGCCGGAAACCGCGCTTGCCGTCGACGAGGAACAGCAGCAGCAACGGCACGAACAGCGCGAGCACGGGGGTCTGCCTGCCGACCACGGCGGCGATCTCCGTCGCCGGAATGCCGGTCAGGTTGCCCGCGGTGGTGATCGGAATTGCCATGGCGCCGAACGCAACCGGGGCCGTGTTGGCGACCAGTACGGTGACGGCGGCGCGAACCGGCGGCATACCGAGCGCGATGAGCATGGCGCCGGTGATCGCGACGGGCGCGCCGAAACCGGCGAGCGCCTCCAGCATGCCGCCGAAGCAGAACGCGATGAGCATCGCCTGCACGCGCATGTCGCCGCGGCCGATCGAGTTGAACACCCGGCGCAGGTCCTCGAACCGGCCGCTGACCACCGTCAGCTCGTAGAACCAGATCGCGGTGACCACGATCCACATCACCGGGAACAGGCCGAAGGCGATGCCCTGGGCCGCGGACAGCGCGGCGAGGGTGACCGGCATGGAGAACCCGACGATCGCGACGAGCAATGCGACGGCGAGCGCCCCGAGACCTGAGTACCAGGCCTTGAGCTTGAAGCCCGCGAGCAGGACGAAGAACGTCAGCAGCGGGGTCAGGCCGATCAACGCCGAGAGGGTCAGGTTGTGCGCGACGGCGTCGGTCGCCGGGGTGAAGGTCACCGCGAGCAGCTCAGTTGCCACATGTAACTCCTGTGATTACACCGCAGGTAGCGGCGGTTGTGACGGCCTGTGTGTGGTCAGACCACAGCAACGTACACCATGACCCACGTCACAATCGAGTGTCCGGCGGATACTGACGGTCGACGCACGGAATTTTCGTCACAACGCACTGACCATGGGTTACTGTGGTCTGACCACATAGACGATTTCGGAGATCTGCATGCGAATCGCGCTGTTCGCCACGTGCATCGGGGACACGATGTTCCCGGATGCGGCCAAGTCCACCGCCCTGCTGCTCACCCGCCTCGGACACGAGGTCGTGTTCCCTCCGGGACAGACCTGCTGCGGCCAGATGCACGTCAACACCGGCTACCAGCCGGAGGCGCTGCCACTGGTGCGCAACTACGCCGAGAACTTCGGCGACGCCTCCATCGACGCAGTGGTCGTGCCGTCCGGGTCCTGCGTCGGTTCGGTCCGGCACCAGCACGAGATCGTCGCCTCTCGCTACGGCAGTGCCGCCCTGTGCGGGCAGGTCGAGACCGTCAAGGCCAAGACCTACGAGCTCTCCGAACTGCTCGTCGACGTCCTCGGCGTCACTGACGTCGGCGCCTACTACCCGCATCGCGTCACCTACCACCCCACCTGCCACTCGCTGCGGATGCTGCGCGTCGGCGACAAGCCGCTGCAGCTGCTGCGCGCGGTGCGCGAGATCGACCTGGTCGAGCTTCCGGAGGCGGACGTCTGCTGCGGTTTCGGTGGCACCTTCGCGATCAAGAACGCCGAGACCTCGACCGCCATGCTCGCCGACAAGATCCGGAACGTCGCGGACACCGGCGCCGAATTCTGTTGCGCCAGCGACTCGTCGTGCCTGATGCACATCGGTGGCGGCATGTCGCGGCTGCAGATGGGCACCCGCACGGTCCATCTCGCCGAGATCCTGGCATCGGTGGAGAAGCCCGTGGAGGCGCGGGCATGACCGGCACGAACCTGGGCCTGCCCGCGATGCCCCCGCGCGCGCCCCGCGGCGCCGGCTTCCTGCGCGGCGACGAGAAGTTCCCCGACGCCGCGCACCACGAGCTGGCCAACGCCCAGCTGCGCCGCAACATCGGCAAGGCGACGCACACCATCCGGGCCAAGCGACTGCACGTCACCGGCGAGCTGCCGGACTGGGAGTCGTTGCGCGACGCCGGATCCGCGATCAAGGTCGACGCGATGAACCGACTGCCCGAGTTGCTCGAGCAGCTCGAGGCCGCGGTCACCGCGCGCGGCGGCGTGGTGCACTGGGCCGCGGATGCCAACGAGGCCAACGAGATCGTCACCCGCCTGGTCCGCGAGTCCGGCTCCGACGAGGTCATCAAGGTCAAGTCGATGGCCACCCAGGAGATCGGGCTCAACGAACACCTGGCCGAGCAGGGCATCACCGCCTTCGAGACCGACCTGGCGGAGCTCATCGTCCAACTCGGCCACGACAAGCCCTCGCACATCCTGGTGCCCGCCATCCATCGCAACCGCTCCGAGATCCGCGAGATCTTCCTGCGCGAGATGACCGGCGTCGACCCGGACCTCGACGACAACCCGGCGCACCTCGCCGCGGCATCCCGAAAGTTCTTGCGGCACAAGTTCATGACCGTGCCGGTCGCGATCTCGGGCGCCAACTTCGGAATCGCCGACACCGGCACCCTCGGCGTGGTCGAGTCCGAGGGCAACGGTCGGATGTGCCTGACCCTGCCGCAGACCCTGATCACCGTGATGGGCATCGAGAAGGTGCTGCCGACCTACGCCGACCTCGAGGTGTTCCTGCAACTGCTGCCGCGTTCGTCCACCGGCGAACGGATGAACCCGTACACGTCGATGTGGACCGGCGTCACCGACGGCGACGGCCCACAGGCCTTCCACCTTGTCCTGCTCGACAACGGCCGCACCGCCACCCTGGCCGACGAGATCGGCCGCGAGGCACTCAAGTGCATCCGCTGCTCGGCCTGCCTGAATGTGTGCCCGGTGTACGAGCGCACCGGCGGGCACGCGTACGGCTCGACCTATCCCGGCCCGATCGGCGCGGTGCTCACCCCGCAACTCGCCGGCATGGACGACGCCGCGGACCCCAACTCGACGCTGCCGTTCGCGTCCAGCCTGTGCGGGGCCTGCTTCGACGCGTGCCCCGTCAAGATCGACATCCCGTCGCTGCTGGTGGAGCTGCGGCACCAGAAGGTCGAGAAGGCGGGGCTCGGCGCCGAGAAGGTCGCGATGAAGGCCGCGTCGGTCGCGATGAGCTCCGCGCGCCGCTTCACCGTGGCCCAGAAGGCCGCCGGTCTCGGCCGCCTCATGGCCGGCAAGAAGGGCAAGATCTCCACCCTGCCGCCGCCGCTGAACGGGTGGACCGCCGCCCGGGACATCCCGGCGCCGCCGAAACACACGTTCCGCCAGTGGTGGGACTCGGACGAGGGCCGCGCCGCGATGGCGGCCGCACGGGAAGAGGGACGGGCATGAGCAGTCGGGACGTGATCCTCGGCCGGATCCGGGACGCGCTGACGCTGGCACCGCCTGCGCCGCAGCGGGTTCCGCGCGAGTACCGGACCGGGCGCACCCTGCCCCCGGCGGAGCTGATCGCGCTTCTGGTGGACCGGCTGGTCGACTACAAGGCGCACGTGCACCGGTGCGAGGCGGCAGACCTGCCCGCCACCGTCGTGCGGGTGCTCGGCGAGGTCGGTGCGAGGCGCGTGGGTGTGCCTGTGGGACTCGATGATTCGTGGCTGTCGGGATTCGACGGCGACGTGGTCGTGGACGGTCCCGACATCCCAGCGCCGCAGTTGGCCGACCTGGACGCGGTGGTGACCTCCTCGACGGTCAGCTGCGCCGAGACCGGAACCATCTTCCTCGACGGTCGCGCCGATCAGGGTCGTCGGGCGCTGACCCTGGTGCCCGACACCCACGTGTGCGTGGTGCCGCTGGGGACCGTCGAGGTGGGCGTGCCGGAGTCGCTGGCCCGGCTGGTGCCCGAGCGGCCGACCACGATGATCAGCGGGCCGTCCGCCACGTCCGACATCGAACTCGAGCGGGTCGAGGGCGTGCACGGTCCGCGGAACCTGCACGTCGTCATCGTGCGCTGACGCGCCTGTGAGTCCTTCCGGTCCCCATGGGGGCCAGAAGGACTCACGGGCGGCGGAGCCGCCTGTCAGCGCAGGGTGACCTGGCGTCCGCGCAGTCCGTCGCGGCTGCGACGCTCGTCGGAGGTGAGCGGGGTGTCGACGGCAAGGGCCTGCGCCAGACGCTCGCCGAGCTCGGCGGTCGCGGGCGCCCACTCCTGCGCGTGCTTCTCGGGATCGAGATCGAACACCGGCACCAGCAGGCCGTGCGTACGGAACGACCCGGCGTAGCGCGACCCCTCGCCGAGGTGCAGACCACCCGAGGCGTGGACGCGGGCCAGCGCGAGCATCAGCTCGTCCTCGTCCTCGGGACGCACCCAGCGCAGGTGCGCCTTCTCGCCGGCGTCGACCCACCAGGCCGCGACGACACCGTCGGCGTCGAGTCGGGCGGACGGCATGATCACCGAGTTGGCCTGCTCGACGGTCGCGGCGACCTCCGGTGCGGGCGTGACGCCCTCGGGGATCCACCAGTTGAAGTCCTGGTGCACGGTTATCTCCAGCAGCGCGGACGCGTCGATCACGTCGGCGAGGTGGGTACCCTCGCTCGCCTCGGCGGCCGTCAGCGACTGCCCGGGCTCGGCGGCGACGGCCCAGGTCACCGCGGCGGCGAGGTCGGCCGCCACGTCCGTCGACGAGGCCTGCACCTGCAGGCCGACGAATCCGGTGGCCGCGTCGGTCTCGTCGCGCACCAGTGCCGCGACCGCGCCGGGCAGCACGGTGGCGGCCACCACCGCACGCTCGCCGGCAGTCAGCGGCAGCGGCGCCGTGGCGGACGGGACGAACTCGCGCAGCGCGACGAGGTCGCACTCGGCCGCGAGGCCCTCGAACGGCCGGGGCACCGCTGTCGCCGCGGCGCTGTCCTGGGCGGCGCGCCGCTCGGCGAGCTTGGCCGCGCGGTTGCTGTCGGGCTTGGGACCACTGTTTCTCTTGCTCTTACCCACGACCGGAAAACCTACACGCCCCGGCTAACCCGCGAGCCATTCCTTGGTCCGGCCGGGGTGGTTGGTGGCGATCCAGCCGACGCCGAGTTCGCGGCACAGCTCGACGTCCGCGCGCTCGTCGACCGTCCAGCAGTACGTCGCCCGACCGGACGCGGCCGCCCGGTCCACCAGTTCGGGATGCTCGCGCAGGGTCTTGATCGACGGCCCGACCGCGGTGGCCCCGACCGTCGTCGCGGCGCTGCCGCCCAGGTACCGGGACGACTCGCCGAGCAGCACCGTCGGCAGCAGCGGCGCCGACCGCCGGATGCGCCACACCGCCGTCGCCGAGAACGACATGACTACCGCCCGCGAGTGGTCGGCCGACGCGGGCGCGGACAGCCCGAAACGCGCCAACTCGGCGAGCACCTTGCTCTCGACCAGCCCGCCGTACCGCACCGGATGCTTGGTCTCGATGAACAGCTTGGTGGGGCCGGTGAAGTCGAGCACCAGCGTGATCAGCTCGGCGAGCGTGAGCACCGGCTCACCGTTGCCGCCGAAGTCCAGCTCGCTCAGGTGCCGCAGCGTCATCTCGCTGACCACCCCGGACCCGGAGGAGGTGCGGTCCACCGTGCGGTCGTGCACGCACACCAGGTGCCCGTCGCGGGTGAGGCGGACGTCGCATTCGAGGCCGTCGGCGCCCTGCTCGAGGGCCAGTTGGTAGGCCGCGAGGGTGTGCTCGGGCAGCGCGGCCGACGCACCGCGGTGCGCGACGACCAGCGGTCCGCGACCGTCGGCGCTCACCCGGCGACCACCCACCGGGTCAGCTCCCGCGGCCGACCGGTGACGCCGAGACCGTCGACGCGGCGCATCACGGCCAGCGTGAGAACGGCGACGGCCACCGCGACCAGGTCGGTCAGCGCGGCCACCAGTACCCCGTTGGCGCGCGCCTGCAGGGAGTCGTGCGAGCGCCACGCCAGATTCAGCACCAGCATTGCGGCACCGACCGCCCATGTCACCCACCAGAGTCGAATCAGGTTGCGCGTCTTGGTATTCGACTCGGCGAGTTCGTTGAGGTACACCCCCGGCAGCACCAGGTTCAGTACCGGGGTGAGGCAGCCCAGGATCACCTCCGCAGGCCGGCGCGGATCGGTCCGGCCCGACCGGCCGAAGGCGGCCGCGCGCGCCCCCACCAGCCAGGACGCGGACGCGGCGGCGGCGCAGACGGCGACCACCGGGGCCATCACCCCGGCCGCCGAGACCAGCCCGTCCGAGACGGCCAGCACCGTCGGCGAGATCAGGCTGGTGCGGTTGCGCAGCAGCAGGGCGTACCGGAACAGCTCCGCGAGCGCGCCGACCGCGAACAGCAGCGCCGTCGCGACCAGCAGGGTGGGTGCGAGCTCGCCGAGCCGCTCGGTGCGGGTGCCCGGAGACTCCTCCGGCGCGGCGGGTGGCGGGTCGAGCAGGCCCCAGCGCGGCATCTCCCGGTAGGACGGCGTCGGCGAGGACCCGGACGCACCGCGCGGCGAGGGCGCGATCCGCGCGCCCGGTCTCCTCGCGACCCAGCGGAAGTTGCGCCGCGACCGCGGTTCGGGTCGGCTCGGATCCGTCGGGGACAGCAGCACGCCGCGGCAACCCGGGCACCACTGCGCGGGCGTGGCCGGCACCGGCCAGCTCACGCCGCATCGGGCACACACCTGTACGGCCGCCATCTAGTAGATCTTCGCCGTGACGCCCGGGCCGGCGGTCAACGGCAGGCCCGACTTCTGCCAGGCCACCATGCCGCCGCTGACCATGACCGCTTCGAAGCCGATCCCGTTCAGGTACTCGACGACCGTGACCGACCGCCCTCCGGACCGGCAGATCACGTACACCTCGGCGTCGATGTCGATGTCGTCGAGTCGGGCCGGCACGTCGACCATGCGGATGTGCAGGGCCCCGGGCGCATGCCCGAGTTCCCACTCGTCGTCCTCGCGAATGTCCAACAGGATCACCGACTCGTCCAGGTCGGGGACCTCCCCGACCGGTACCGACGGCACGTCACCGAAGCTCACGCCCTCGATACTGTCACGTTCGCCGCACAGCGGCAGCAAGGTGGCGGCCGTCGGTCCCCAACCCGTATTCCACAGGCTGGGGAATGCCGATGTCGGGGTTATCCACAGGCCAGAGCGAGTCCAGGCACCCCATTTGTGATGCGGGCCACAGGTTGTCCACCGAGTTATCCACAGTTTCCACAGCGTTGTCCACAGATAGTGCACAACGCTACGAGGTCGGCCGCGTGCGCGCCGATAGGGCACCATTGGCGGTCATGGAGCTGAGAATCTTCACCGAACCGCAGCAGGGTGCCACCTACGAGCAGCTGCTGCGCGTCGCGCGGACCGCCGAGCAGCTCGGGTACGGGGCGTTCTTCCGGTCCGACCACTACCTCGCGATGAACAGCGCAGGCCTGCCCGGACCCACCGACGCCTGGATCACCCTGGCCGGCATCGCCCGCGAGACCTCGACCATCCGGTTGGGCACCCTGGTCACCTCCGCGACCTTCCGCCACCCCGGACCGCTGGCCATCGCCGTCGCCCAGGTCGACGCCATGAGCGGCGGCCGCGTGGAGTTCGGCCTGGGCGCCGGCTGGTACGAGGAGGAGCACCTCGCCTACGGCATCCCGTTCCCCTCGCTCAAGGACCGCTTCGACCGGCTCGAGGAGTCGCTCGCGGTGATAACCGGGATGTGGCAGACGCCTGTCGGCGAGACCTTCTCGTACGAGGGCGCGCACCACCGGATCCTGGACTCGCCCGCGCTGCCCAAGCCGCACCAGCAGGCGGGTCCGCCGATCGTGATCGGCGGCATGGGCAAGAAGCGCACCCCCGAACTGACCGCCCGCTATGCCGACGAGTTCAACCTCCCGTTCGCCTCGCCCGAGGACACCGCGGTGCAGTTCGACCGCGTCAAGGCGGCCTGCGCGGCGATCGACCGCGACCCCGCCGAGCTGGCCTTCTCGAACGCGCTGGTGCTGTGCTGCGGACGCACCGAGGCCGAGATCGCCTCCCGCGCAGCACGGATCGGCCGCGAGGTGGACGAGCTGCGCGCCAACGGTGCCGCCGGCTCCCCCGCCGAGCTCGTCGACAAGATCGGCCGCTACCGCGAGCTCGGATCGAGCCGGATCTACCTGCAGACCCTCGACCTCGACGACCTCGACCACCTGGAACTGGTGGCCACCGAGGTCATGCCGCAGCTGCGCTGAGTGCGGGCCGGGTGGCCGCCCGCACCGGCGGTCGCCCCTCACCCCGCGCAGGTCATCCACGCCAGGGTCGTCCGCGCGGCGACCAAGATCAAGCCTGTGCGGACACCGTCACAGCGGGACCGCGAACCCCTCACTGGGGCGGCAGCACGTCCGTCTGCGCGGGCACCTCGTCCTGCGGGAGCAGCCCGACCGGGCAGCTGACTCCGGTCGCGTGGACCGGGCAGTACCCACCGGGGTTCTTGGCCAGGTACTGCTGGTGGTACTCCTCGGCGTAGTAGAAGGCGCCGAGCGGGGCGATCTCGGTGGTGATCGCGCCGTATCCGGCCTCGGCCAGTCGCGCGCCGAAGGCCTCGGCGGTGGAGCGGGCGGTCGCAACCTGCGCATCGTCGGTGGTGTAGATCGCCGAACGGTACTGCGTGCCCTGGTCGTTGCCCTGCCGCATGCCCTGCGTCGGGTCATGGTTCTCCCAGAAATGTTGCAGGACACCAGCATACGAGATCACTTCGGGGTCGAACACGACCAGCACGACCTCCGTGTGCCCGGTGCGGCCCGAGCACACCTCCTCGTAGCTGGGGTTCGGCGTGTAGCCGCCCGCGTAACCCACCGCGGTGCTGTGCACGCCGGCGAGCTGCCAGTACTCCTTCTCGGCACCCCAGAAGCAGCCCATCCCGACGACGGCCGTCTGCATGCCCTCCGGGAAGGGCGGGGTCAGCGGGTGTCCGTTGACGTAGTGGGCGGCCGGTACCGGAAGGGCCTGGGCGCGCCCGGGCAGAGCCTGTTCGGCGCTGATCAGGGTGGACTTCGCGGACGCGTGGCCGAGGATTTCGTCGTACCAGGACATGCCCCGATGCTACGCGCGGGTGGTGACGTCCTTCGGTCGGTCCGCGGCCGTGCGGGACGCGCCCATGCGGTCGGACACCGCAGAGATCCAGCGACCGGCCGGGACCTCAACCGCGCGGTAGAGCAGTTCCGAAGCCACCGCGGTGACCACGAGGAACACCCCGATCGCCGCCGTCTTGCCGACGTAGCCGACGGTCAACTCGTACGCCCGGTACAGGATCAACGTGTGCAGCAGGTAGATGGCGTAACTGCGGGTCGCCATCCAGCGCACCGGCGGCCATCGGGTCACCGGTCCGTCGTAGCGGACCAACAACAGCACCGCTCCGGTGACCACCACCATCGTCCACATGTAGCGGTCCCCGGCCCAGTAGGCGCGGACGTCGGTGGCCAGGCGCACCACCTCGGCCTGCGCGATGACGGCCACCACCACCCAGCGCCAGTCGGCCAGCCGCGCCCACCCCAGGTAGATGATCTGGCCGAGGAACACCGCCGGGAGCGTCGCGGCGATCTTGCTCAGCATCGGCACCGAGTACGGCATCGGGACGAAGCGGTTGTAGAGCAGGATCGCCGCGCACAGCGCCGCGCCCGCGATCGGCACCGCGATCGGCGAGGTGCGCAGCAGCGGGCGGGACGAGACGCAGTACAGGTAGAACACCACCTGCACCACGAGGGTCCAGGTCACCCCCAGCACGGCGACCTCGGGGGTGAGGAAGAAGCCACCGAGCACGAAACTGAGCGCCGACTGGGCATTGGTGATGCCGTGCTGCGGACTGAACATGCCGTTGACACCGAGCTTGACCAGCACGATCGCCAACGCGATCGCCACCCACAGCGCGGGCAGCAGCCGTCCGATCCGGTTGAACAGGAAGCGGCCGGGCGTGTGTCGCATGGACGAGGCGGTGAGCATCAGACCGGTCAGCATCATGAACACGGCGACGCCCAGGAACGACAGGTGCTGATTGAGACCGGCGCCGACGACGAACACCTGGTAGACGCCGTCGATCAGCCACCAACCGGTGTGCAGGTCGTCGATGAAGTAGAGCGAGATGTGCGAGTAGAGAACGGCGAGGACGGCCAGCGCCCGCAGCAGGTTGGCTCCGCTGAACTCGATCCGTGACGCCGGTGCGGCCGCCGGCGGGGAGTCGTGTCGGAGGTCAGGCACCACGCAATATTAAGGTTTCGTTCATCGGTCGGACGAATTCCCGCCATTTCGTGGAGCTCGCGGAACGAACCGACGGCCCAGTCGTGGAGCTCGCGGAACGAACCGACGGCCCAGTCGTGGAGCTCGCGGAACGAACCGACGGTCCTGTTCGTCGCGCGCCCGCGTGCTGACAAGTCTTGCGGACGGTGTACCAATGAGATTGGGTTATAGCCCGAGAAGGATCAATCAAGGTACACGCCGGGCGCACACCCGCCCGTAAAGAAGGGACCCTCGTGTCTGTCTACTCGCTGCCTGAACTGCCCTACGACTACGCAGCCCTCGAGCCGCACATCTCCGGCAAGATCATGGAGCTGCATCACGACAAGCACCACGCCGCCTACGTGGCCGGCGCCAACGCCGCCCTCGACAAGCTGGCGGAGCTGCGCGCGTCCGATGCCCTGGCCCCCGTGGTCAACCTGCACGAGAAGAACCTGGCCTTCCACCTCGGTGGCCACACGAACCACAGCGTGTTCTGGAACAACCTGAGCCCGAACGGTGGTGGCAACCCCGAGGGTGAGCTGGCCGCCGCGATCGACGACCAGTTCGGCAGCTTCGACGCCTTCCGCAGCCACTTCTCCGCGAACGCCAACGCCATCCAGGGCTCCGGCTGGTCCATCCTGGCGTGGGACTCCATCGGCCAGCGGCTGATCATCGTCCAGCTCTACGACCAGCAGGGCAACATCTCCATCGGCCTGACCCCGCTGCTCATGCTGGACATGTGGGAGCACGCCTTCTACCTCGACTACCAGAACGTCAAGGGCGACTACGTCAACGCCTTCTGGAACATCGTGAACTGGCCCGACGTCGCGGCGCGCTTCGAGAAGGCCCGCACCCAGACCGCCGGTCTGATCGTCTAGGCAGCTGCGCTGCCCGTGCGCGCGGTTCACCCCGGACGGGGTGAAAATCGCGCACAGTTCGACCCCGTCGCCGCGCCCCTCCAGGGCGCGGCGGCGTCGTTTCCGGCTCGGTTCGGCCGGGTTCATTTCGCCGGATCAGTCGTATCGTTGGAAGCGTGACCATGACCGTGGACACGCTCGTCGACGGACTCGCCTTCCCGGAGGGCGCACGCTGGCACGCCCACCACCTGTGGTTCTCCGACGTCTACGCGGGAGCGGTGTTGGCACTCGACCCGGTCACCGGGGCGGTGAACACCGTCGTCGAGGTACCTGGGATGCCGTGCGGGCTCGGCTTCCTGCCCGACGGCCGGCTCCTGATCGCTTCGGTCCAGGACCGCCTGGTGCTGCGCCGGGAATTCGACGGCTCGCTTGTCGTGCACGCCGACCTGTCCGGGATCGCAACCTCCCTGCTCAACGACATGTGTGTCGACCGGCGGGGGCGGGCGTACGTCGGCAATTACGGCGACGACAGCACTCCCCCGGCGCCCCCACGACCCGCCGACCTGGCGATGGTCGAGCCCGACGGGACCGTGCACGCCGTCGCGACGGACATGCTGTTCGCGAACGGGATGGTGGTGACCGCTGACGGGTCCACCCTCGTGGTGGCCGAGACCCGCGCGACACCGGCCCGGCTGACCGCCTTCACGATCGAACCGGACGGCAGCCTCGAGCAGCGACGCGTGTTCGCCGAATTCGAGAACGGCGTGCTGCCGGACGGACTGACGATCGACGCGGAGGACGGCATCTGGGTCGCGTCCCCGTCCAGCGACGAGCTGATCCGGGTGGACGCGGACGGGTCGGTCACCGACCTGTTGGCGATCGCGGGTCCGTACACCGCGGCTCTCGGTGGGTCCGACGGCCGGGACCTGTTCGTGTGCACATCCGGTTCGTGGATCGTCGAGGACGCGCTCGACGAGCAGTCGGGGGCGATCCTGCGCTTGCGGGTCGACGTCCCGGCGCCCGGACACTGAGCGTCGTCGGCACTCGACCCGAGTTGTCTGCCAGCGCAGTTCGGCGCATCCTGGAGGTATCCGGAGCGGCAGTCCCGGAGCGCACCACGGGCGGGGGCGGACATGGACAGAAACAGATACATCGGGGTCTCACCCTTCCATGCCTCGGGCGCATTGCGTGGGTTCGTGATCTCCGGCCGGTGGCCGGACACCACCAAGGAGTGGACACAACTGCTGGTGCTCGCGGTGCGGGTGGCATCGCTTCCCGGATTGCTCTCCACCTCAACGATTTTCGGTGCACACGAGGAACTCCCCGACGATCCCGCGCCCGACACGGTGGGCCTGGTTCTCGCCGAGGGCCCCATCATCGGCGAATCTGCCGTCGCGCCAGGATGTTTCGCGGACCATCAACCTCCGGCCTTGTTGGTGCTGCATCCGCCGTCGGAGACGGTGCCCTCCCTGCCCGAGTGCACCGGGGTCGCGTCCGGCTGCGTCCTGCTGCCCGGCCTGCCGTACCTCGGACTCGACCATCGGGCCGCCTGGGTGGAGGCCGAGGCGGACGGGACGGTGACTTCCATGGTCAGTCGAGTGCGCCTCGACCCCGCGTGCGACCCCGACACCGCGGTTTTGGCGATGCTGCTCACCGCCTGAGCGCAACCGAAAGTTCAAAGTTTGGTAGCCCAAACTTGTTGCGGGCTTTGCCATCTCACGATCCCGGGGGTAGCCTTTTGCACAGCGAAGGGGAGTAGCCCCCAATCGCGTAGTCGACATACTGGCCCGAACCGCACGCCGCGGTCGGGCCCGGCTGCGCGAACCGGCACTGTTGGTCGAGACGATCAACCCCGGTGGGCGAGACCTTCGGCCGTCGACGCACCCGCGTCGGGGGCCGGAGGAAGGTCCCCAACATCCTCCGAATCGACGAAACGGAGGATCCACGTGCTCGCCGCCCTACTGCTGAGCTTCGGCGTCATCTTCGTCGCCGAACTCGGCGACAAGTCCCAGCTGATGGCGATGACGTTCGCACTGCGCTACAAGTGGTGGGTCGTGATCGGCGGCATCACCCTGGCGACCACCGTCGTGCACCTGGTCTCGGTGGGCGTCGGCCACTACCTGGGCGTCGCGATCCCCACGAACGTCATCAGCATCGTCGGCGGCATCGCGTTCCTGGTCTTCGCGCTGTGGACCCTGCGCGGCGACAGCCTCAGCGAGGACGAGGAGAACAAGGCCGCCCGCGTCGGCACGTCCGCGTTCCTCGCAGTGGCCTCGGCGTTCTTCCTGGCCGAACTCGGCGACAAGACGATGCTGGCGACCATCACCCTCGCCGCGGACAACGACTGGGTCGGGGTGTGGATCGGCTCGACCATCGGCATGGTCGCGGCCGACGCGCTCGCGATCGTGGTCGGCGCCGTGCTCGGCAAGCACCTGCCCGAGCGGTTCATCCAGCTCGCCGCCGCCACCCTGTTCCTCGTGTTCGGCTTGATGCTGCTGCTGGAGGGCCTGTTCCCCGGGAACGCCGCGGCACCGATCGCGGGCGGAGTGATCCTCGCGGTCGCGATCACCGCGGGTGTCGTGCACTACGCGCGGTCCCGGCGGGCCGCGGCCCTACCTGTCGAGGAAAGCCCCACCGCCCTCGACCACGGGGCGGGATAACGGCGGCGGACCCACCGCCACATCACTAGGTGGGTGACGTGACGGTGGCGATCGCTAGAAGGAGCTGCCGAGATCCATGAGGGTGACTTTCGTGGTCCCCGTCACCATCCACCCCTCCGACGCCGGAACGTCGGTGCCGGTGAACCTGAGCCCGCTCGCGCCATCTTGACCAAACGCGGTCGCCCTGTAGCCCAGCGAGACGAAGACAGAGCCGGAGTAGCGGCCCGGTGCGGCGGTCCAGCCGCCGGCAGGCGCCGTGACAGTGACATCCCCGGTCACCGGATCCACCACCGCTGTCGAATCAAGGTACGTCACGACCCCGTCCCCAGCCGGATAGGACCAGGACCAATCCTTGGCCGACGTGAACTCGAAACCTCGCGGCGGGTGGTGGGTGACGCTCGTAATGACGGCATCCCGGCCGTCGAACCTTGTGAGGAACCCGGTCTCCTGACCCAGCACCACCGGCTTACTTGAGCCGATGTACTCCAACTGAATGTGCCCGACTGTCGCTACTTCCTTGAACTGGCCGTCGTCGCAACCGGGCATGGTGTCCTCGCCAGTACACGGATGCGCGGAGCTGCCGAGCGCCACGCTGCCCCCGTCCGCGCTTCCCGAGCCCGCCGCGCCGGCGGTCCCCACACCCGTCACCGCACCGCCCGCGGCGATGGTCGGCGCCGCGAGCATCGACCCGCCCGCGCGCACCAGACGTCCAGCCATTTTCGAGTTCCCCTTCCGTGCCGGAGCGCCGACGAGCCGACTACTGGCCCACCCCCGACAACCCGCCAACCCGTAGAGGACGAAACGGGCGCTCCGCCGCAGAACTGAGAAGCCACTTTGCGCAGGTCACAGCGTTAAACGGTTCGTTCGAACGGTCCTCCCACGAGGATTCGCGCCACAGTTCGAGTCACCCGCTGGCCGACCCGCAGTCGGCGGGCAGGCGCCGCGCGTGGTCCGGCGAGTTCGGGGACACTGAGGAGGTCTCGTCGGCACCCGGAGGAGGGTGGACATGACCGAACCCATGGTCCCGGACCCGCTCGCGGCCGCGAAGGTGGTGTTGCTGCAGACCCGCAAACGCGACGGCAGCTGGGTCGACACCCCGGTGAACATCGCGGCCGCCGGGTCCCGCGCCTACTTCCGCACCCCGGGCCGCGCGTCGAAGAACAAGCGGCTGCGCAACTTCCCCGACGTCCGCCTCCGGCCGTGCAGCTGGTCCGGCAAACCCACCGGACCGGAGTCGGCGGCGACCGCGCGGTTACTCGCCGGCGCCGAGGCCGACACCGCCGCCCGGGCGATCGACCGACGCTTCCCGATCCTGCAGCGCGTCCTGGTGCGCGCGACCCACAAGGTCATGCGCACGCCCACCCTGCACTACGAGCTGACCGGCTTCCGGACCCCGTGACGTCCGACCCGGGCCACCGAGTAATCGGAACCATGCGGTTCACGTCCATTCGTGCACGACACTTCCGAATCGGGCACAACGCCCAGGCGGCGCCCCTGGGCGAAGTGCTGGTGGGCCGCCGTACCACCCGGTCGAGGGACCACGCGAGTCCTCGACCGGTGGGTACAACCGACAAAGGTCAGGAACCCGTGCTCCCGATACCACCGCTCACCGGGACGACCCGGGTGTTCCCTTGCGCCACCCAACCATTGGACGCCGGGACCCCGGTGCCGGTGAAAGTGAATCCGTTGTCTCCGCCGAGATCCTTGTCGGGCGCCTTGTAGTCGAACACGAGACTGACAGAGCCGCCTGCGAATTGGCGGCCGTCGCGCCCCGGAAGTAGCGCCCAGCCCCCGGCCGGCGCCGTGACCGTGACGTCCCCGGTGACGGGGTCGACCACCGCGGTCGAGTCCAGGGCCACGGCCTGCCCACCCAGCGGCTGCGGTGCCGGCGTAATTCCAGTCACCTTCACCGCTACGAATTCGAAGCCCTTCGGAGCACGATGGGTAACGCTCGTCACGTCCACGTTGACTTCGGGTGCGGCAACTTGGAACGCGGCTTCCTGGGCTACGACGACGGCAGTGAAAGTGGCATGGGCACCCTGATCGACCGTCTTGGCGCCGAAGTACGCACCTTTGTAGTTGCCGAGCATCCCTGAATCCGAGAAGTTGTTCCGGTAGCAAGGCCGCTGATCCGGGAAGAACGGATCGCTGTCGTAGCAAGGGGACACGAGGTTCCGCCAAACCTCGTCCGCCGACCCGGTCTGCGCGCCCGCGGTCCCCATACCCACCACCGCGCCACCCGCGACGATGGTCAGCGCCGCGAGCACCGACCCACCCGCACGCACCAGTTTTCCAACCATTGAACCGTTCCTTTCGGTTTGCCGAGCCCGGCGCCTTCGATCAGTCCGCCGCCGTACGCAGTGAGACTGAGAGACGCGAGACCCGGCGTCGAGAATCATGGCGACCGTGTCAGGCCACCGGTTGAACGAGTATTCGAACGAGGACGCGCAATCAGCTTCCCGAGCTGCCGAACCCTCCGAGACCCTGTGTGACCCGAGTGGTCCCCTTCGCCACCCAGCCGTCCGACGCCGGGACGCCGGTGCCGGTGTACGTGAGGCCGCTGGCACCGTCGCCAACCGACTCGATCGCCTTGTAGCTCAGTTTGACTATCACGTTGCCCGAGCCGTAATAGGTCGTGCCTTGGTTACTGGACACGAACTCCGGGATGGCCCAACCCCCAGCGGGCGCCGCTACCGTGACATCCCCTGAGGCGGGATCAACGACGACGGACGAGTCCAGAGCCGTGACCGGGTACCCGCCGCTGTCCGGGTCGTAGGCGGTGACCTCGGCACCCGTGAACGTGAAGCCTTTCGGCGCGTGGTGCGTGACGGTGGCAACCGCGAGGTCGGGGAGCCGGTCGACGCTGGCATAGCCCCTGGCCTCGAATGCTGCAGTGAACGCGACCTCCTGCCCCACGACGGCCTCGCCGGGACCCTGGTAGCGCACCAGGATGTCGCCCCGTCTCTGGAAATCGTCGAAGCCTCCGTCGTTGCAGCCATCGCAGGGGAATGCGGCGCTTCCGAGCCCCGCACTTCCCGTTGACACCGCAGCCGCGGTTCCCACACCCACCGTCGCTCCGACTGCGACGATGGTCAGCGCCGCGAGCACGGACCCACCCGCGCGCACCAGTTTTCCAGCCATCGACAATGTCCCTTCCCCGAAGAGCTGGCCCACTGCCCGCCCCCAAATTGCTCGCCAAGAGTATGGGAAGAAACGGCAAACCGGCGGTGAATCACATGATTGATTTGCCCAGGTCAAAGCGTTAAACACTGCCTCGAGCGGGCCGGCGGACACGCGGGTTCGCTCCACCCTGCGCCGCCCTCGCATCGCCGCCCTCGGGGTTGCGGGACCACGCATACACACGTCGAGGATCGACCGGATCCACTACGGGCCGACCAACTCCGACGGACCGACGTGACGCCGGGTATCGGATCGGGATGGTTTCACGTTGAACCGAGCATGACGCTTCCGGAATCGGTCACCGCCACGGCGCGTCAGCGCATCGCTGCCGAACGAGCGGAGGCCACGCACCGCATCGAATTCCTCACCGCCCGACTCGACGACATCATCGCGGGCTCGCACCTGACCACCGACGACGACGAGCACGATCCCGAGGGCTCGACGATCGCGTTCGATCGGGCCCAGGTCGTGGGACTGCTGGACGACGCCCGCCGAGAACTCGACGAGCTGACCGCGGCCGAACGACGACTCGAGGACGGCAGCTACGGAGTCTGCGAGAAGTGCGGACGACCGATCGGCACCGAGCGACTCGATGCGTTGCCCGCCGCCCGGCGGTGCATCGACTGCGCGTGACGGTTTCGTGCGGGGGTTCTTCTGTTCGACAGGTCAAGGCACCAAAACGTCAAGAGCCGGAACTGCCGGAGGGCCAGGCGGATTCTGGTGCGCCGTCCATCCGTTCGCCAGGCAGTCCCGCGTGAGTCGAGCACGATGCGAGAGCTCGACGATCAGCACACGAAACCACCCACCCAGGAACCTGAACGGGCGGCATCGCGGACGACTGGGTACGACTACAACGAACCGTTTCCCCTGACAATCAGGTTGTACAAGACCTGGTAGGGGGTGGGGAAGCTGCAGGGGGCATCCACAACGGCCTCACACCCAACCGACAAGGCAGAGGGCCCGGGGTCGACCGAGCCGATGGCGTCGCCCACGGAGCCGAGTCCGGGTGCTTCTGCGGCCGACGCGGTGCCCCCACCGAGGGCCAGCCCGCCGCCGAGCATTGCGGCGGCGGCGAGGACGGACGCGCCGCGGCGCGCCAGAGTTCGAGACATGCAGATTCCTTCCATCGAGGGGTCATGACGGGGCAGCCACACCCAGCGGACTCCCCCGACGAAGCGTAGGGGCTGTCCGCCCACCCGACGGCCGAACTCGATATTCGGCGTCTTCGCAGGTCAACCGTTATACACAACCGAGTGAAGACTGAGGTGCGGCCACACAATCAGGGCGGAGCGATTGGATGCGCTACCCGCGGCGCGACGCTGCATCGACTGCTCGTGAACCGCCCGCCCAGGAACCCTGAGCGGGCGGCACGAACTCGATTCAGCTCATCCGACCGGACCGAACACGTACGAGAGCGGGTGTGCGGCCCTCGTGCCGGCACCATCGACGGCCGTCCGAGATCCGGGCGCCCGCCGTCTCACATGTTGCCGGGGGGGCCATGGCATATCTCGGGGTCGACGGCCTTGATGCCAGCCCCGTCAATCACCGGCCAGTCCTGGGGTGCGAAGCCTGTGGCGGTGAACCCGACGCCGCTCTCCTGGATCGAGCCGACCTTGACCGTCCACGGAACGTCGTAGAAGAAGACGAAGTCCGTACCGATCGGCCATACACCGGTGATTGTCACGGCTCCGGTCTGGTCGTCGACCTGCATGACGGGGTGGTCGTCCTCCCTGCGATTCCACGTCCCGTCGACCTCCTCGAACCACTGGATCCTAAGACGTTGAAGCTTGTACGCGGCCGACGGCGGGTAGTCGGTCAAGCGGTGGACGATCGGGGCTTCCCCATCCGCGACCCGGAAACCAATCTGGCTGGTGAGGCTTGATCCGGAAAATGCCTGGGACGTTACGTTCTTCCGCACCGTAACATCTCCGACCTGCTTCTCAACGGCCGTCGAGTACGAGGGGCCGCAGGGGCGTGCGTCAACTGAGCCGAACCCCGGAATCCCCGCGAGGTCGGCGGACCCCGCCGCGGTTGCTGTCCCAATGCCTGCGGTAAGCGCTCCGGCAACGACGGCGACGGTGGCGAGCATTGACCCACTCCGCCGGATGGGACTCTTCGACCATGTCGAACTTGTTCGCACTGAATAACTCCATTCGATGAGTGATGGGCAGATGTCCGACCGCCCCGACCGCGCCAGCATAGGGACGATCGACTCCGCCGGTCGGCAAATCGGAGGATCATCACTGCAGGTCAAAGCGTTAAACAGGAACCGCTATCCAGCGACACCGCCCCACTCGGTGAACCGCCGTTAACCCGATTGGGCGACGGGCGCTATCGTTGCGTTCACTACCGGTCGGCCAACGGTGGCCGCCAGAAAAGGGGATCGAACAGTGGAACTCCAGGGAACCGCAGCACTGGTCACCGGCGCCGCCTCCGGACTCGGCGCCGCCACCGCCAAGCGCTTCGCCGACGCCGGCGCGACCGTCTTCGGGCTCGACCTCGCCCAGTCCATCGAGCGCGCGGGCGACAGCGTCCCCGCCGGCGTCACCCTCATCCCGACCGACGTCACCAGCGCCGACGAGGTCCAGGCCGCCGTCGACCAGATCGTCGGCTCCGGTGTGCCGCTGCGCACCGTCGTCAACTGCGCCGGCGTCGGCTGGGCCGGCCGGATCCTGTCCAAGAACGGCCCGCACGACCTCGAGCTGTTCCGCACGGTCATCACCGTCAACCTGCTCGGCACCTTCAACGTGATGCGCCTGGCCGCCGACGCGATCGCCAAGACCGACGCCGTCGACGAGACCGGCCAGCGCGGCGTCGTCATCAACACCGCGTCCGTCGCGGCGTTCGAGGGCCAGATCGGCCAGATCGCGTACTCCGCCTCCAAGGGCGGCGTGCACGGCATGACCGTCCCGGCCGCCCGCGACCTCGCGCAGTACGGGATCCGCGTCAACACCATCGCCCCCGGCATCATCGACACCCCGATGCTCGCCGGCGTCACCGACGAGTACCGCAAGGGCCTCGAGGCGGGCGTCCCCTTCCCGTCCCGCCTGGGCAAGCCCGCCGAGTACGCGCAGCTCGCGCAGATGATCGTCGAGCACGACTACCTCAACGGCGAGACGATCCGCATGGACGGCGCGCTGCGCATGGCGCCGCGCTGAGAGTGCGCTCCGCGCGGTGGTGCGGTTGTGGAGGTCCAGGCCTCCACAACCGCACCACTGCGGCTGCGCCGCATCACCGCTCGTCGACGAAGAACAACACCAGCGCGGCGCCGAGCAGGCCCGCCGGAATCCAGGCGGCAGGCCCACCGACCGCTCTCGTGCACACCGCCCCGACCACCGCGCCGACGGCGAAGCTGGCGATGATCGCGGCGTACACCGCCACCGATCGGCGCGCGTCGCGGTCCCGGTCGACCAGGCCCGCGTACGCCGCCTCCGTCAGCCGCATCAGGTTCCCCGTCGTCGCGATCGCGATGTAGGACAGCGTGCCCACGGTGCGGAACAGTCCGATCTGCATCGCCGCCACGAACGCGATCGGCACCGTGACGAGCGCGTCCGGCACGCTCGCCGGCACGAACCCGACGGCCACCAACACCACGACCTGCGCCGCGACGGCGAGCCGGATCGGGTACCGCACAACACGTTCCGCGCGCGCACTCTTGAGCAGGTTCGCGAACGCGACACCCACGAGGAACGCGAGGATCGGCCACACGTGCGCCAGCGCCGACTGCCAGTGCCGGTCCGACAGGTCGATACCCATCAGGATCACGTTGCCGGTCTGCGCGTTCGCGAACACGCCTCCCCGGCTCACGTAGGTGTAGGCGTCGAGGAACCCGCTCGCAACCGTCAGGAGCAGGGCGAACCGCAGCGACGTCGACGTCTCGATGGTCATGCCCGCCCCCTCCGGTCGCGGTCTCTACAGCTCCGATGCCAGCGGGACCTCGGCGACGGCGCGGTCGGTCATCCACTCCCGCAACACCTTCGTCGCGCGCACGTCGTCCTCGTTGTAGACGAACAGCCGCTCACGCTGGTCGAGGTCCGGCTCGCCGTCGTAGCCGACCGCGTCGCAGTACCAGCTCATCGACGCCTCACCGCTGGCCTCGGCGTCGCGCCAGCGGAAGCCCGCGACCGGTGCGATCTTCTTGAGCCCCTTGCCGTTCGGGCAGATGAACTGCTCACTCACGGCCTGGTAGATGTCCACCCAGTGCGGTCCGTTGATGAAGGTCTTCACCTGCGCGACGGTCGGGATACCGGGCATTCCCGCGAACCGGGTCGCGGAGTCCAGCAGCCACTTGTCCTCGGCCGAGCGCGAATAGCAGTAGGCGGCAAAGGTTTTCCCCGCCGCCAGGGTCGCCTCGAGAGTGCCGGTGAGCCAGGTCCAGAACTCGGCGAACGAGCGCGCCTCGTCGGACGTGGGCACCGGATCCCAGGTCACGAACGGACGATACGGCTGCGCGACACCCGCCTCGGTGAGCAGCGTGCCCCACAGGTACGCGCCGTGCTCCTGGTAGCTCTCCATGTCCACGTCCACCTCGACGTCCGCGCGGACCACCGTCACGTCCGGCCGTCGCCGCACCAGCGGGATCCCCGCCAGCCAGGCCTTCGCCAGCACCACCGTGTCGGCGAACCCGTCGCCCTGCCACTCCTCCGGCGCCGGTCCCTCCCAGGCGGCCAGCGCGTCGATGGTCCGCACCCCGACCCCACGCAGCACCTCCGCCCGCGACCCCGTCGCCACCAGACTCACGTCCCGTGCGTCGGTGAGCACCGCGCTGCAGTCCGGCCACCACGGACAGGACCGGCACTCGCCGACCTGGGACGGCGCCGTGGCCCGCTCCCCCCGCGCGACCGCGAGCCGGTCCTCGAACCGCTCGTCGTACTGGTCCATGATTGCCGCGAGGTCGTGCACCAGGATGCACTCGCCGCCGTACCCGATCGCCCCGCCCAGCGCGGCCGGGCTGGCGTGCCCGTGCGTCTGCAGCATCCGGTAGATCTGAGCGAGCCGGAACTGGTCACGCAGCTGGGCCCGGACCTTCCGGGTCGGGTCGGTGGCGGGCGCCCACTCGTCCAGTCCCGAGGTCACCGCACCGCTGCCCGGATCGGTGACCTTGTGGTTGACCACGATCACCGGGACGTACCCGCCGCGGTCGGCGTCGCGCACCAGCAACTCGGAGCGCGCGCGCCGACCGGTGTCGAACTCCAGCGGCAGGACCGCACCCCAGATCCGGTCGACGCCCTCCTCGCAGGCCCGCATCGTCGCGGCCGCCCGCTCGCTCGCCGGGGCGTCCGGGGTGATGTGCACCCACGTGTGGGCGCCGCCGGCCATCAGCCGCTCGCGGGTCGCCTCCCGGTACGCCCGGGCCGACTCCCGGCGCTGCTGAACCCCGATGTCCTCGGGGACATTCGCCACGGTGCCCGGGTGCGCGGTGTCCAGGTGAACCCGGTGCCGGCAGCCGGTCAGCGCCCGCGGGTCGATGAGCACCGGCCGACGCTGCCCCTCGGTGGGGGGCACTGCGCCACCGGCCTGTTCCCGCGACGCCTCGTCCCGCGCGTCCTGCGATGTGTTCACGATGTCGAGATTATGGTCCGCCGGACCGACATCCCGCATCGGCGGCGAAGGTCGTGACTCCCCCGCGAGCCCCGGCACCGGCGCGGATAGGCTGTCCTAGGCAGTGTGCCGGCGCTCGAGCACCAGACTTAAGGGGCCTATCGCATGGGTTTGTTCAAGAAACGCAAGACACGCGCGACGCGCCGTGCCGAGGCGAAGGCCCTCAAGCACAAGGCCAAGGTGGAGGCGAAGCTCGGCGCCCGGAACGACCGTAAGAAGATGCGCGGCGAGGCGAAGTCCGCGAAGAAGGTCGAGAAGGCCCAGCTGGCCACCCTCAAGGCCCAGGAGAAGGCCGCCGAGCGCACCGGATTCAGCGTCGGCCAGGTCCGCCGCTACCTCGGGATCGCCCGGCTGCTAACCCCCGTGCTGGCCCCGCTGGCGTACCGCGGCGCGGTGATCGTGCGCGGTCAGCTCGACCAGCAGCGCGCCGCGAAGATGGGCATCGCCACCGACGAACTCGGCAACTACACCGGGCACGGTGCGCAGCTCAGCGCCCGGATCGCGGGCGCCGAGCGTTCCGCCAACGACATCGCCGCCCAGTTCACCGACGCGGAGACCGCCCGGTTCACCGCCGCGATCCGGGGCCGGCTCACCGAGCTGACCACCGCGGTCCGCGCGGCCGAGCAGATGCCCGCCCAGCGCCGCAAGTCCGCCCACCAGGCCATCTCCGCCGAACTCGACGGCATCGAGGCCGACGTCCTGGCGCGACTCGGCGTGCGCTGACCCGGAAACACCGCTTCCCATGCCGACCGCCCGCACAGCACCGACAGCCGTCCCGGCAGCTCGGCGGCTGCGCGGTGCCGCGGTCGGCGCGCTGACCGCGGCCCTGGCCGTGGCCGGGCACGGGGTCGGCGGCGGGGGCTACCCGGGCACCGCGGCGCTGACCCTGCTGGTGCTGTGCTGCGCGGGCGTCGGCGCCCTCACCACCAGCCTGGGGACCGGTCACGCCGGTGGCCGCGCCGGACTGCTCGCGGCCCTGGCCGGCGGGCAGGTGGTCGGACACCTCGTGCTGTCCACCGCGCTGAGCCATCACCACACCGGCACCGATCTGTCCTCGCGCGGACTGTCGATGCTTGCCGCCCACGCAGCGGCGACCCTCGTCTGTGCGGCGCTGATCGTCGCCGCGGAACGTCTGTACGGCCCGATCACCCGGGTGTTGCGGGCGGTCCTGCGCGGGCCCGCGCCCGTGGTGCGGCCGGCCGCCCGCCCGGCCGTCGGACCTTGTGCCGTCGCCGTGCACGAACTGCTCGACTTCGCCATCTCGAGACGGGGACCACCCGCGGCCACGCACGCGTGACCGCAACTCCCCCATCCTCACTCGAGAGAAACGACAACCACACATGAAGACCTCCCTTTCGCGTGCCCTGCTCACGGTCGGCGCGACCGGCGGCGTGCTGCTGCTCGGCACCGGTATCGCCTCCGCCCACGTCACCGTCGGTGCCCCCGGCGCCGCGCAGGGCGGCTACACCGTCCTGAACTTCAAGGTGCCCACCGAGTCCGAGACCGCGGGCACCACGAAGCTGACGGTGACCCTGCCCAACCTGAAGTCGGCACGCACCGAACCGATGCCGGGATGGACCTCGCAGGTGACCAAGGACCCCGCCTCCGGCGAGGCAACCGCGGTGACCTGGACGGCGGATCCCGGCGTCGCCGTCGGACCCGGGCAGTTCCAGCAGTTCATGTTGTCCGCCGGGCCGCTGCCCAAGCAGGACGAGGTGTCCTTCCCGGCGGTGCAGACCTACAGCGACGGCCAGGTCGTGGACTGGAACCAGCGGCCGGGCCCCGACGGCAGCGAACCCGACAAGCCGGCGCCCAGCCTGACCCTCACCTCGGCCGCGGAGTCCGGCGACGACCACGGTGCGGCCTCGTCGGACGCGGCGGCATCGAGCACCGACTCGACCGACACCACCGCCCGTTGGCTCGGCGGCATCGGTCTGGTGGTCGGCGCCCTCGGCGCGGCCCTGGGCATCGGCGCCACCGTCCGAAGCCGGCGCTCGTGAGCGCCCGGCTACGGCTGCTGGCCGTCACGACGCTGGCCGTCCTCGCCACCCTGATCGGCGGCGGCGTCGCCGGCGCGCACTCGGTGGTGACCGGGTCCGTCCCCGACAACGGTTCGTCGGTCGCGACCGGCCCGGCGCAGGCGTCGGTGACCTTCAACGAACCGCTGCAGTCCAGTTTCGCCACCATGACGGTGGTCGGGCCGGACGGAAACCTGTGGTCGAAGGGTGACCCGACGGTGCAGGGCCAGACGATCAGCGTGCCGGTCGGCGAACTCGGCCCCACCGGCCAGTACACGATCGCGTTCCGGGTCACGTCCGCGGACGGGCACCCGGTCAGCGGCACCCGCACCTTCACCCTGACCACCCAGGGCACCGGCACCCCCGGCGCCAAGGCGGGCGGCTCGGGTTCCGCCGGCGACGAGGGGTCCGACGGCGTGCCGCTGTGGCCGTTCATCGTCGGAGCGGTCGTGGTGTTCGGCGGCGGGCTGGCGTTCGCGCTGCGCCGGCCGCGCGACAAGGGCTGACAGCGGTGGGTTCGGCGGCGCGGCGTGCCTCGCCGGGGTGGCTGCTGCTCGCCGCACCCGCCGGTCTGGCCGGGGTCGGGCTGGCCTGGCTGCTGGCCACCCCGGACGGCCCGGAGGCGTCGAGCCTGATCCGGGTGCTCTCGGACTGTCTGGGGGCGACGGTGCTCGGCGTGACGGTGCTCGAATGGCTGCAGCGCTCGGAGCGACGCCCGGTGCTCGAGCGGTCGGCGCTGTGGCGACCGCTGGCGGCGCTGGCCGGGGCGTGGACGGTCGCGGAAGCGGCCCTGTTGGTCGCGGCGGCCGCCCAGACCAGCGAGGTCGGGGCGTCCGCGCTGTCGTCGACGGCGTTCGGCCGGTTCGTCGGCGAGATCAGCGTCGGGCAGATCGGCGCCGCGACCCTCGGCTGCACCGCCGCGATCGCGGTGCTCACGGCGGTCGCGTTCCGGCGCGACGCGCGGTGGCCGCTCACGCCGGTCGCGGTGCTGGCGACGGTCGCGCTGCTCGCCCGGCCCGTCACCGGCCACATGTCCGCGCAGGCGCTCGGGTCGGTGTTCGTCGCCGCGCACGCGCTGGCCGCGGCGCTGTGGCTGGGGCCGCTGGCCGCGATGGCACTGCTGCTGCGGGCGCGCGGCGCCTGGGCGGTGCTGCTGCCGCGCTACTCGGACCTGGCGTGGCGGTGCGTGGCGGTACTCGCGGTGACCGGGGTGGTCGACGCGGCGGTCAAGCTCGGCGACGTCGGCTCGCTGGTCGGTACCGGGTACGGCCGGATCGTGCTGGCGAAGGTGGTGGCGCTGGTCGGTTTGGGCGCGCTCGGCTGGCGGTGGCGGCGCAGCTGGGTGCCCGCCGCGGGCGCGCACCGGGTGACCGCCGAGGACTCGCTCCGCCGCGCGGTGGTCGACGTGGTCGCGATGGCAGTCGCGTTCGGCCTCGCCGCGGCCCTCGCGACCACGGCCTAGCGGCTCCGCCGCCCGTGCGCGCCGTTCACCCCGATTGGGGTAATTCGCGCGCACGGTCGGCGCAGCCGATAGAAAGGAACCATGCCCTCCGAGAAGTTCGTGCGCGAACTGATGTTGGCCCTGCCCGAGGCCGAGGAGGTGGTGGTCGCGAACTGGGGCGACCAGCCGACGTTCCGGGTGCGCAACAAGATGTTCGGGCTCGTCGGCCACGGCGCGCCGACGGTGTGTCTGAAAGCCACCCGCGACGACCAGGCCGCGCTCATCGACGAGAACCCTGACGTGTTCCTGGTCGCACCGTTCTTCGGACGGTGGGGCTGGGTCGACGTGGTCCTGGATCTGGTGGAGCCGGACCTGCTGGCCGAGCTCGTCGAGGAGGCCTGGCGGCTGACCGCGCCGAAGCGGGTGGTCGCGGCGTACGACCGGGAGCGCGACAGCCGCTGAGACCTGTTCCGGCCCTTCGTAGCCCGCATTGCGATTCGCTCGCGACGACTGCCTGCCGACTGTGCGCGCCGTTTACCCCACCTGGGGTGAACGGCGCGCACAGGCGCCGCGGGCGCGGACTACCGGCCGGGCAGGTACTGCATGGTCTTGATGAACGGCGCCAGCACCTTCGCCCAGATCTTGGGCGGAAGTCCCTTGGGCCCACCGAGATTGAGGATGCGGGTCGTCGCGACCGTCTGCGACTCGGTGTACTTCGTCAGACCGCCGGGTCCGTGACGGCGACCGACACCCGAGACACCCATGCCGCCCATCGGGGCGGCGGTACTGCCCCAGGCCGGGCCGTAGCCCTCGTCGACGTTGACGGTGCCGGCGCGGACCTGCGCGGCGATGGCCTCGCCCTCGGCCTTGCTGCCTGCCCAGACGCTGGCATTGAGGCCGTACTCGGTGTCGTTGGCGCGGCGGATCGCCTCGTCCACGTCGGCGACCGGGTAGATCGAGACCAGCGGACCGAACGTCTCGTTGCGGGCGCACTCCATCTCGTCGGTGACGCCGGTGAGCACGGTCGGCTCGTAGAACAGCGGGCCGAGGTCGGGACGGGCCTTGCCGCCCGCGACCACCGTCGCACCCTTGACGACCGCGTCGTCGACGTGCCCGGAGACGGTCTTGACCTGTGCCTCGGACACCAGGGAGCCCATCTCGACGCCGAACTCGTAGCCCGGTGCGAGGGTGATCTTCTTGACCCGGTCACCGAACAGCCGGGTGAACTCGTCGGCGACGGGCTGCTCGACGTAGATGCGCTCGATGGAGATGCACAGTTGACCGGAGTTCGAGAAGCAGGCGCGCACGGCGGCGTCGGCGACCTCGCGCAGGTTCGCGCCCTTGGTCACGATCATCGGGTTCTTGCCGCCGAGTTCGGCGGAGAAACCGATCAGGCGACGGCCGGCCTGCTCGGCGAGCAGCTGCCCGGTCGCGGTGGAACCGGTGAACATCAGGTACTCGGTGTTCTCCACGATGGCGGTGCCGACGACCGAGCCCTGGCCGGGGACGACGGCGAACAGGTCACGCGGCAGTCCCGCCTGGTACAGGAGCTCGACGCAGGCCAGCGCGCAGTAGGGCGTCTGACTGTCCGGCTTGATCACGACGGCGTTGCCGGCGAGCAGCGCGGCGATGGCGTCGGAGACGGCGAGGGTCATCGGGTAGTTCCACGGCGAGATGACGCCGACGACGCCCTTCGGGTGATGCCGGACGACGGTCTTGGTCAGGCCCGGGAGCATGCCCTGCACGCGCTGGGGCTTGAGTGCCTTCGGGGCGAGGCGGGCGTAGTACCGGGCGGTCATCGAGATGTCGAGCACCTCCTCGAGTGCCGAGGACCGGGACTTGCCGGTCTCGGCCTGCGCCATGTCCATCAGGGCGTCGCGGTTCTCGAGCACCAGGTCGCGGTAGCGGTGGAAGATGCGGGCGCGGTCGGCAGGCGAACGGCGGGCCCACTCCCGCTGGGCGACGCGGGCCCGTTCGATGGCGGCCTTCGCGTCGTCGGCGGTGCCGACGGGGACGGTGGCCAGCTCCCGGCCGGTGAAGGCCTCGACGACCGGGCGCGTCGGCCGGTTCGCCGCGTCGGGAATGGCGATCAGTTCGGCGAGCCGTGCGAAGGTCGCGGCGGACGGAGCAGGCATTTCTTACCCCTACTGGTTAGTAGTTTTTGCGGTTACAGACAACCTACCGCGTTGGTGTCCGCCGTCACAGGGGTGTCCGACTACCCCGCACCACTTTCCCGAATGGCCCATCCAGTCACTTGGACCGACCGGATGGGCCATTCGGGAAACAACGCCGGGGTTCCTCCTACGTCTGCGCGACCATCTCCTTGGCCCACCGGTAGTCGGCCTTGCCGCTCGGCGAGCGCCGGATCGAGGGCACGACCACGACCGACCGCGGGATCTTGTACCCGGCGACGTGGGCGCGGCAGTGCTCGGCGATCTCGTCCGGGTCGGCGCCGACGTCCTCGCGCAGCTGCACGATCGCCGCGACCCTCTCGCCGAAGCGGGCGTCGGGCGCCCCGGCCACCAGCGCGTCGAGCACGGCCGGATGCGTCTTGAGCGCCTGCTCGACCTCCTCAGGGAACACCTTCTCGCCGCCGGTGTTGATGCACATCGACCCGCGGCCGAGCAGCACGATCGTGCCGTCGGCCTCCATCCGGCCCAGGTCCCCGAGCACGGCGAGCCGCACCCCGTCGACCACCCGGAACGTCGCGGCGGTCTTCTCGGGGTCGTTGTAGTAGGCCACGGGGACGTGCCCGCGACGGGCGATGTACCCGGCCTCACCGGACCCCGCCGGCAACGCGATGCCGCGCTCGTCGACGAGCATCATGTTCGGGTTGGACCGGATCCGCTTGGTCCCGTCGGCGCCGAACTCGACCACGCCGTCGTTTCCGGACTCCGAGGCGCCGAAGGCGTCCTTGATGACGAGTCCCGGAATCAGTTCGCGCAGTTCGTCTTTGAGTTGCGGCGAGAACAGGGCACCGCCGGAGCCGATCAACGTCAGCGAGCTCAGGTCGTACTCGCCGCGGTGCGCGACGATCGCGTCGGCGATGGGGCGGGCGATGGCGTCCCCGACCACGGTGATCCCGGTGATGTGCTCGGCCTCGATCAGTCGCAGGCACTCCACCGGGTCGAAGGCACGGATCAGCACACGAGGGGCGCCCATCAGGAACGCGGTCAGCAGCGAGTAGATGGCCGCGCCGTGCATCAGCGGCGGAATCAGCAGCAGGACAGTCGGATTGGCGTTGGCAACGGCCGCGCTGACCACCTCGTCGAGACTCGTCCGGGGCGGACCGCTGAGGTTCGCCCCGGACAGCGCGGCGTAGTAGAAGTCCTCGTGTCGCCACACCACACCCTTCGGCATCCCGGTGGTGCCGCCGGTGTAGATGACGAAATGGTCGTCGGGGCTGCGTGGCGCGAAGTCCCGGGTGTCGGGCTGTGCCGCCAGTGCCGACTCGTAGCCGACGACATCACCACCCGACTGCTCGCCGCCGACCACCACCAGGTGCCGCACACCGGGGCACTGCGGCAGCGCGGCGGTCGCGGTCAGCAGGTACTCGTCCTCGACGACGAGCGCGACCATCTCCGAATTGTTGTACAGGTAGACAAGTTCGGCGTCCGTGTACCGGTAGTTGACGTTGATCGGGACGGCCCGGATCTTCATTCAGGCGAGCAGGCACTCGACGTACTCGATGCAGTTGCGCATGTGCACACCGACGTGCTGCCCGGGCCGCACCCCGACCGACTGCAGGTGGTGCGCGAGCCGGTTCGACCGCCGCTCGAGTTCCGCGTAGGTGCGCCGCTCCGACGGCCCGCCGGCCGGCGGGGCGACTAGCCTGGGGGAATGGACCCGCCGGGGACCAGGTACGTCGAGCGCGACGGTCACGCGCTCGCCTACCAGGTCGTGGGCCGGGGCGAGGCCGAGGTGGTGTACTTCTTCGAGATCAACTTGCATCTCGACCTGATGTGGACCGACCCGCAGATCCACTACCTGATGGAGCGCGGCGGCACGTTCGCCCGCAGCGTCTTCTTCCAGCGTCGCGGTTTCGGACTGTCCGACCCGGTCGAGCGCGCGCCGACCCTCGACGAGCAGGCCGACGACGTCCTGGCCGTGATGGACGAGATCGGGATGCGCCGGGCCACCATGGTCGGGGTCGCCAGCACCTGCGGGGCACTGGCGCTACTCGCCGCCCGGGCGCCCGAGCGGGTGGCCGGGCTCGTCCTCGTCCAGCCGACCGCGGAGCGCCTGATCGGGGGCCGCCACCACCCGCACGGCTGGGATCCCACCGACGTCGATGCCTTCGTCCGCGGCTGGCGCTCGGCGGCCGCGCACTGGGGTTCCGGAGGGAGCGCTCGGATGTGGGACCCGGCCGTGGATTCGACCTTCAACAGGCGGTTGATGGGCATGCTCGAACGCTGCTCGGCCACACCGACTACCGCACAGGCCCACCTGGAATGGATGTTCCGACTTGACTATTCGCACGCGCTGCCCCTGATTCAGTGCCCCGCACGCGCGCTGCTCGTCCCGGCCAGTCCCGTCTCGCGGGGCGCCGCGCGCTGGGTCGCCGAGCAGATCCCGCACGGCAGCTTCCACGTGCTCGCGCCCGCCCCGCCGGGGGCCTCGCTCGGCGAGGCATGGCTTCCGATCGTCGATCACGTCGAGGAGGTGGCGACCGGCGTGCACCGCGCACCCGATGCCGACCGTTTCCTCGCCTCCGTGCTGTTCACGGACGTGGTGGCGTCCACGGAGGCACTGGCCCGGATCGGCGACGTCGCCTACCGGGACCTGCGCGCGGCCCACGAACGCCAGGTGCGGTCCTGCGTCGAAGAAGCCGGCGGGCAACTCGTCAACGTCGCGGGAGACGGCACTTTCAGCGTGTTCGAGTCCCCGGCGGCGGCAGTCCGCTGTGCGCGACGGATCTGCGAGCAGGCGCACGGTCTCGGCATCGAGGTCCGTGCGGGGGTGCATACCGGTCAGGTACAGCGCGCCGGGCCCGACCTCACCGGAATGACCGTGCACATCGGGGCCCGCATCTGCGCGACCGCCGGTCCCGGTGAGGTTCTGGTGTCACGGACGGCCCGCGACCTCGTCGTCGGATCCGGACTGAGGTTCGACGACCGCGGCGAACACACCCTCAAGGGCGTCCCGGGTCGCTGGCGGATCTACGCCCTCGACACGGTCGAACACCCGGCGACACCTGCTGAGGCGCCGCGCCCCACCCTGGTCGACCGGGCGATCATCCGCACCGCCCGGCGGGCGCCGCAGGTCCTTCGAGCGGCGGTCGGGCTGGCCAACGCCAGGCAGCGGCGACAGTCCCGCAGCGGGACGTAGGCGGAGGAAATGGACCCGCCGGGCCCGCTGACGGCCGGCGGACCCGGTGCGAGCGGCACACTGGATCCGGGCTTGACCCTCACGCGACGGGAGGCTGCACGGTGACCGGTGTGAGCGAGAACAGGGAGTCCCGGCTGACCGTCGGCGAGGTCGCCCGGCTGGTCGGGGTGAGCGTGCGGACGTTGCACCACTACGACGAGATCGGGTTGGTCGCGCCGTCGGGTCGCACGCCGTCCGGCTATCGCAGCTACTCGGCTGCCGACGTCGAACGCCTGCACCAGGTGCTGACCTACCGGGAGCTCGGCTTCCCCCTCGAGGAGATCGCGACCCTCCTCGACGATCCGTCCGTGGACGCCCTGGCGCACCTGCGGCGACAGCGCGAGCTGTTGGAGCAGCGGATCGATCGCTTGCATCGGATGGCCGCGGCCGTGGAGAAGATGATGGAGGCGAAACAGATGGGTATCCAGCTGACCCCAGCAGAGCAGCGCGAGATCTTCGGCGACAACTGGCCCGGCGAGGAGTACGCCGCCGAGGCCGAGCAGCGCTGGGGCGACACCGACGCCTGGAAGCAGTCGCAGGCCCGGTCGGCCAAGTGGACCAAGGACGACTGGCAACAGATCAAGGCCGAGACGGACGCCCTCGAGGCGGACTTCGCGGCAGCGTTGGCCGAGGGTGCGGCCGCGGACTCGGACCGGGCGGCGGCGCTGGCCGACCGTCACCTCGAGAGCATCCGCAGGCACTACGACTGTGGTTACGACATGCAGGTGAACCTCGCGCAGATGTACGTCGCCGACGAGCGGTTCCGTCGGCACTACGACGACGTCGCGGCCGGGCTGGCGCAGTACCTGCACGACGCGATCGTCGCGAACGCCGCGCGCCACGGGTAGTCCGGATTTCTCTCACAGTCTGTGGCCCGAACGCGCGACAACCGCCGTTCGGGCCGCGAACTGTGAAGCCGCTCCGGAGTCCTACGCTGTACTCATGCCCGACCAGCGCAAACCCAGTTTCGGCCAGTACCTCGGTTACCTGTTCGGTCGGACTCTGCCCGATTCCATGCAGGACTGGGTACGCGAGGACCTCGTCGGCCGGGGCGCCTCGCTGCGCTATGTGGTGCGGTTCACGGTGCCGCTGATCCCGCTGTTCGTGGCGTTCTACTTCCTGATCCCGGGCGAGCGCTGGATTCCGCTGGCGATGATGGCGTTGCTGCTGTTCCCGGTGCTGTACTTCGCGATCGCGCTGATGAACATCTACCGCAGGCACCGCCTGCTCGCGCACGGTCTCGACCCGGAACTGCTCAACGAGAAGGCGCAGCGCCGGGTCGAGCGCACCCGCGACGACTACGAGCAGCGCCACGGTCGGGGCCAGGCTGGCTAGGCTGTTGCCGTCCGTAGACGAAGGGAACATGCATGAGTGAGCAGGTAGCCACCGCCGACCTGGCCGACGAGATCGGCCCCGACATCCGTAGCTGTGACACTCAGTTCATCCAGTTCGGTGGCAACGCAGTCTTTTCCGGCCGCGTCACCACCATCAAGTGCTTCCAGGACAACCTGCTCGTCAAGCAGACCCTCGGTGAGCCGGGCAACGGCGGCGTGCTCGTCGTCGACGGCGACGCGAGCGTCCACACCGCGCTGGTCGGCGACATCATCGGCGGCAAGGGCGTGTCCAACGGCTGGGCGGGCGTGATCGTCAACGGCGCCGTCCGCGACTCGGCGATCCTGCGGACCCTCGACATCGGCATCAAGGCACTGGGCACCAACCCCCGTAAGAGCACGCAGACCGGCTCCGGCGAGAAGAACGTCCCGGTCTCGTTCGGTGGCGTGACCTTCAACCCCGGCGAGATGGTCTACAGCGATCACGACGGCGTCGTCGTCCGCGCGGAGGACTGACCCCGGTTCGGCTCAATCCACCACGGTGACAGCGTCACCCACGTTGACGTTGTCGAAGAACCAGCGGGCGTTCTCGGGGCTCAGGTTGATGCACCCGTGGCTGACGTTCGCGTAGCCCTGCGAGTCGACCGACCACGGGGCGGAGTGCACGAAGATGCCGCTCCAGGTGATCCGGACCGCGTACTCGACCTCGAGCCGGTACCCCTCCGGAGAGTCCACGGGCACGCCGTAGGTCGACGAGTCCATCACCATGCTGCGGAACTTCTCGAGGACGTGGAAGGTGCCGAGCGGAGTCTCGTGGCCGGGCTTGCCCATCGACGCCGGCATCGCCTTGACCACGCCGCCGATGTCGACGGTGAACTGGTGCGTCGTGACGTTCGCGACGGCCACGGGAGTGTCACCGGCCTGCGTTCCGAACCCGTCGGCGGCGGGCGCCGCTCGAGCCGCGTTGCCCGCACCGAACAGCAGCACCGCGGCGACGGCGACCAGGACTCGCACACTCTGTTTCTTCCACATGGCGTACCCGCCCTTCGGAAAGACGCGGCTAGCCCTACCAGTTAAGCACCACGGCCGAGCCGGGAACAGAGCCGAGCGAGCGCTGTTCGCGTGGTCCACCCGACCGCCCCGAGAGTGCACCTGCCGGGGCATCGCTCGAGAGGACGTGACGAAAACTGCACACTCGGCGAACCAACCGGGCAATCGGACAGCTACTCGTGCGCGACCCGGGCGCTCATGCCACCGATCTCCACGACGTCGCCCGCGTGCAGTTGCCGGCCGCGGCGCACCTCCGGCTCGCCGTTGACACTGACGAGTCCGTCCGCGATGACCCCCTTCGCCTCCGCGCCGGAGTCGATCAGGTTGGCCAGTTTCAGGAACTGGCCGAGCCGAATGGACTCGTCGCGGATCGGCACGTCTTCGGGGGCAGGCATGGGCCCATCATCCCCCACCTCCCGGCGGAACCCTTCACACTGGGTACATGATGCCGACCACGACAAGTCAACCGCCGGGCGGTCCCGTCCGGCCACCGGCCCGCGCTCTCGGCAAACCGCCGAACGGGCGGTTGAGCGAGGTGCCGCACATCGCGGGACTCGTGGTCGGGATCATCTCGATCCTGGTGTTCCTGTGGAGCCTGTCGCCGGTACTGCGCTACCTGACCCGGGTGCCCCGCGAGTACCTCGACGCCTACTACCTCGACGCGCCGGACACCAGCTTCGCGTGGGCACTGGTACTCGCCCTGCTCGCGGCCGCGCTCGCCAGCCGCAAGCGGATCGCCTGGTGGCTGCTCACGATCTACGTACTCCTGTTCTGCCTGGTGAACGTGGCGCAGGTGGCCGTCGACCGCGACCTCAACGCCGTCGGGGCGCTCGTCGTGCACCTCGCGGTCGCCGCCGTACTCCTCGCCTCACGACCGCAGTTCTACACGCGGGTGCGACGCGGTGCCGGCTGGAAGGCGCTCGGCGTCCTGGTCGCCGGGCTCGCCGTCGGCACCCTGCTCGGCTGGGCGCTGGTCGAACTGTTCCCCGGCACCCTGCCGCAGCACCAGCGACTGCTGTGGTCGATCAACCGGGTCGCGGGCGTCGTGGTCGTCGGCAACGAGCAGTTCGACGGTCGCACACACGGTTTCGTCAACACGCTGCTCGGCCTGTTCGGCGCGCTCGCCCTGCTCGCCGCGGTCATCACCCTGTTCCGGTCGCAGCGCTCCACGAACGCGCTCACCGGTCACGACGAATCCGCACTGCGCGGACTGCTCGCCCGCTACGGCGCCGACGACTCGCTGGGATACTTCGCCACCCGCCGCGACAAGGCGGTGGTGTTCGCCCCGAGCGGCAAGGCCGCCGTCACCTACCGGGTGGAGCTCGGTGTGTGCCTGGCCAGCGGAGACCCGATCGGCGACGAGGAGGCCTGGCCGCACGCCGTCGACGCCTGGATGGACCTCGCCTCGACCTACGGCTGGACGCCCGCCGTGATGGGGGCCAGCGAGCTCGGCGCCACCGCGTACAACCGGGCCGGACTGACCGTGCTCGGCCTCGGCGACGAGGCGATCCTGCACACTCGCGACTTCAACCTGGGCGGCCGTGAGATGCGCCAGGTCCGCCAGGCGGTGAATCGCGTTCGCAAACACGGCATCTCGGTGCGGATCCGCCGGCACCGCGACGTCCCGCCGGAGGAGATGGCTCAGGCGATCACCCGCGCCGACGCGTGGCGCGACACCGAGACCGAGCGCGGCTTCTCGATGGCGCTCGGCAGGCTGGGCGACCCGGCCGACGGCGACTGCATGCTGGTCGAGGCCGTCGACGAGGACGGTGGCGTGCAAGGCATGCTGTCGCTGGTGCCGTGGGGCAACACCGGCGTCTCCCTCGACCTGATGCGCCGAAACCCGATGGCGCCCAACGGGGTCGTGGAGTTGATGGTCAGCGACCTCGCGACCGGGGCGGACAAGTTCGGCGTCACCAAGATCTCGCTGAACTTCGCGGTATTCCGCACCGTGTTCGAGGAGGGTGCCCGCATCGGCGCGGGACCGGTACTGCGCGTGTGGCGTTCGGTGCTGGTGTTCTTCTCCAAGTGGTGGCAACTCGAGGCGCTGTACCGCTCCAATGTCAAGTACCAGCCCGAATGGGCCCCGCGGTACCTGTGCTTCTCCGACAGTCGCGTGCTGCCCAAGGTGGGCGTGGCATCGGCGGTGGCCGAGGGGTTCGTGACCCTGCCGAGGCTGCGCCGGCGGGACGTCAGCAAACACACCGGCGTGCACGAGGCGGTACCTGCGGCGATGGCCGCGACGGTGGCCCTGCACGAGGACGGCAGTGCACCCGACCTCCCGATCACCGACGTCACCGAGGTGAGCGGGCCGCGCCGACCCGAGCAGGTCCGGGTGCGGATGGACAAGCTGGCCCGGCTCACCGAGGCGGGCATCGACGGCTATCCGGTGGCGTACCCGCCGACCCACACCGTCGCCGCGGCCGCCGGCTCGCCGGAGGGCACCCGGGTGCGGATCGCGGGACGGCTTATGCGAATTCGCTCGTACGGCGGCGTCGCGTTCGCCGTGGTGCGGGACTGGTCGGGCGATGTCCAGGTCCTCTTCGACAGAGCCGACGTCGGCGATCGGCTCGACGAGTTCACCGCCGACTTCGACCTCGGCGACCTCATCGAGGTGAGCGGCACCATCGGCCGCAGCCGCAAGGGCGAGCTGTCCCTGCTCGCCGCGGAGTGGCGGATGAACGGCAAATGCCTGCATCCGCTGCCGGACAAGTGGAAGGGCCTGTCCGATCCCGAGACCCGAGTTCGGCAGCGGTACGTGGACCTCGCCATCAACGCCGAGGCGCGTGACCTGCTCGTCGCGCGCAGCGCGGTGGTCAAGTCCCTCCGCGACACCCTGACCGCGCGGCAGTACCTGGAGGTCGAGACGCCGATCCTGCAGCAGGTGCACGGCGGCGCGAACGCGGCGCCGTTCCTCACCCACATCAACGCCTACCACCTCGACCTGTACCTGCGGATCGCGCCCGAGCTCTACCTGAAGCGGCTGTGCGTGGCGGGCATGGAGCGGGTGTTCGAGATCGGCCGGGTGTTCCGCAACGAGGGCGTCGACTTCAAGCACAACCCGGAGTTCACGATCCTCGAGGCCTACGAGGCGCACAGCGACTACGAACGGATGATGGACCTGTGCCGCGAGCTCATCCAGGCGGCGGCGGTCGCGGCGCACGGACGCGAGATCATCCTGCGTCCGGGCCCGGACGGCGAACTGGTCGAGGTCGACATCTCCGGTACGTGGCCGGTCAAGACCATGCACGGGGCGATCGCGGAGAAGCTCGGCGTCGAGGTCACGCCGCAGACCCCGGTCGACGAGCTGCGCCGACTGTGCGACAAGCACGAGATCCCGCACCAGCCTGGCTGGGATGCCGGCGCGGTAGCGCAGGAGTTGTACGAGCACCTGGTCGAGGACCACACCGAGTTCCCGACCTTCTACACGAACTTCCCGACCTCGATGTCGCCGCTGACCAGGCCGCATCCGACCATCCCCGGAGTTGCGGCAAAGTGGGACCTGGTGGCGTGGGGCATCGAGCTGGGCACCGCCTACAGCGAGCTGACCGACCCGGTCGACCAGCGCGCGCGACTGACCGAACAATCGCTGCTGGCCGCGGGCGGCGACGAGGAGGCAATGGAATTGGACGAGGACTTCCTGCAGGCGCTCGAACACGCGATGCCGCCGACCGGCGGCCTCGGGATGGGCGTGGACCGAGTGGTCATGCTGATCACCGGCGGCAGCATCCGCGAGACCCTGGCCTTCCCGCTCGCGAAGCCACGCCAGTGATCGACGAGATGACGTCCCCGTCGACGTCCGTCACCGCGGATCCGCAGCGAACCGGCCGGGCGGTACTGGTCGCGCTGCTGGCGCTCGGCCCGATCCTGTACTCGACGTGGATGCTGGGATGGTTCCTGAGCTCGCACCTCGATCAGTCACGGGCCTACGCCAGCGAACTCGCCGCGCTGGACCAGCCGTGGGGTCTCTTCTATCGCACCGGCGACCTTCTCACCGGCATCGTGCTGACCATCGCGGCCCTGCTGGCGTTGTGGCTGCGGCCGCGACGACTGCTGACCACGATCGGCTGGATCGGCCTCGGCGTCTTCGCAGTCTCGACGATCCTGGACTCGCGGATGCCGCTGGACTGCGCGGCTCACGCCAGTGCCGCATGCGCCGCGCGCGAACAGGCCGGCCTGCTCGACGAGTCCCGCTTCCTGCACGCGTCGACCAGCACGATCGCGGCGACCGCCGCCGCGGTCTCGGTGTTCGCGTTCATCATCGCCGCCTTCCGCTACGGCTGGCCGCGCTGGACCCGATGGTCCGGAGTGGCGGTGGTCGTGGTGTACATGGTCGGCAACGCGTGGACCCTGTTCGCCATCGACATGGACGGACGCGGCGACGAGGTGTGGCTGCTCGGCTACGCGCAACGACTGCAGCTCATCGCCGTCACCGGGTGGATCGTGTACCTGGCCGCGATCGCCGCGAGACAGTGGCGGCAAGGTTCCACGTGAAACCATCCGGCAGGTTTCTGCAGGTCAACGGGTCGAAACTGCACGTCGTCGTGGACGGCGGCGGACCGCCGGTGTTGGTGTGCGGCGGCCTCGCCGGCAACTGGTTCGACTGGGACGCGGTCACACGCGCGCTCGAACCCGACCACACGGTGATCCGATTCGACCGTCCCGGGTTCGGCCTCAGCGCCCCGACCGGCCGACCGCCGACGGTCCGCGGCGAGGCGGAGCGGATCTGCGCGGTGCTGGACGCGGTCGGGGTCGTCGACCCGGTGCTGATCGTCGGGCACTCGATGGGCGGCTGGTACGCGGAGGCCTTCGCCCGACTGCACGGCGACCGTGCGTCGGGTCTGGTGCTCCTGGACGCGAGCGTGGAGCCGCCCCGGCAACCCGCGCTGCCGTCTCGATGGCGGTACGGCCTGGCGACGGCAGCGGCCGCGGTCGCATCCCGCAGCGGACTGCAGCGACTGTGCGCACCCACCGTGCACCGGCTCGCGCACCAGAGCGAGCCGGACGCCGCGACCGTCCCGCTGATGGAGCGGATCGTCACCGAACCGAGCTACCTGCGCGCGGTGCTGCTCGAGAACGCCGCCTACACCGACCTGCCCGCGGAACTGGCGTCGATTCGCGGGGTGGGACCCCTGCCCGACACCCTCGTCGTCGCCGCCGACCAGGGCCTGCCGTGGTCGCCGGCGTGGCTGCGGACCCAACGTCGCCTCGCCGCGGACCTGGGCGCCCGGCTCGAGATACTGCGACCCGCCCGGCACACCGCGATGATCGACCGCCCTGCCGCGGTGGCCGCCCTGATCGCGGGCATGACAGTGTGAACCGGTGCAACTGCTCCTGATCCGCCATGCGCTGCCCGAGCGCATCCTCACCGCCGACTCCCCTGCCGGGGCCGACCCCGGCCTCACTCCGGAGGGACACGCCCAGGCGGCGAGGTTGCCCGAGGCCCTGGCCGCGTACCCGATCTCGGCGATCGTCAGCAGCCCACAGCGTCGCGCACGGGAGACCGCGGCACCACTCGCGACCGCACGCGGTCTGCCCGTCACCGCCGACCCCGACCTCGCCGAATACGACTACGGCCGATCGGATTACGTGCCGATCCACGAGGCCAAGCAGATCGCGCCCGAGGCCTACGCCAGGATTCTCGCCGGGTACCTTCCCGATTTCGTCGACGCGTCCGCCTTCCGGTCCCGGGTCCTGAACGGGATCGACCGGGTGATCGCGGCCGCCGACCACGACGACACGGTCGCGGTGGTCGCGCACGGGGGCGTCGTCAACGTGTACCTGCAGCACCTGCTCGGCCTCGACCGACCGCTGACCTTCCCCGTCGACTACGCCTCGGTGACGCGGATCCTGGTGTCCCGCAACGGCAACGCCCGCCCCGCCTCGGTGAACGAGACGGGGCACGTGCGGGACCTGCTGCCCCGACACCGCTGACGGTCGTCGGGGAGTCCGCTACACGGGCAGCGGCGTGAGCGGATTCAGGCCTTGGCCCGCAGCCAGCCCGCGAGCCAGGTGCCGGGTGTGTTCCCCGCGGCGTCGACGGTGTAGTGCCAGTAGCTCTGGTGCACGCCCGAGCCGTAGAACTGCTCGAGCTGGTCGACGCGCTGCCCGTTCGCCTGCTCGCTCAGCTGGTTCTGCAGGGTCGGGATCCCGCCCGCGCCCAGCAGGTCCTGCCAGATGGCCCCGACCTCCGGCACGTAGTTCGGCGAGTCCGAGGAACCCGGATCCGAGTTGACCGCGGCGGCGCCCGCAAGCCGGGTGACGAAGTCGGTGCGCTCGGTGGAGCAGTACAGGTCGCCGGGGGCGCAGAACGTCACGGTGCGGTCGCTGATCCACCCGAATCCGCCGAGCCGCGGTCCGCCGGCGCCGTTGCCCGACACCCGCGGTCCGATCAACGCGTCGGTCTCCGAGCGGCGCGGATCCGACAGCAGGCCGACGCCCGCGATCTTCTCCGGCCGGATGGTGCTGGTGCCGGTCCCGATCTCGGAGGCGAGGTCACCCGCGGCGTCGGCGCCCTGGCTGTAGCCGATGATCGCGAATCGGGTGCCCGCACACCGCTGCTGCATCGCCTCGAGCATCCCGCGAGCGTTGTCCGTCGCCTGCTTCTTCGACGCCCCGTACACGTCGCCCTCCCAGGGGAACGCGGTCGCGGCGTAGGTGACGTAGTCGGAGCGGATGTTCGCCCCGCCCAGGCGGTCGGTGACCTGGGCCAACATGCCGGGCGTCGGCTGCTTGTCGGCCTTGGTGGACGTCTCCCAGGTACCGGGCACGGCCACCACGTACAGGCTCGGGCAGTCCCCGGCCGGGGACGCCTGCGCCACGGCGCCGGAAACGAGCATTCCGGTGGCGGTCGCGGCACAGGCTGCCACGATGGCCGACAGCTTCTTCAAACGCATGAGTATGGCCCCCCAAAAATCTTGCGAATCCGTCCGAACTACCAGGTCATGGTGGCATCGGAATGTGTCGAACTGATGCACAAACGGTGAAGGAACGTTACCTCAGCGGCCGGATAATTCGCACGCCTATCGATCGAATGACGGACACCTGCCGGTGGCCGCATCCGGCCCGTTCGATCGTCCCGGGCAGAATCGGAGCATGGTCGACGCCCCCGTGATCCTCACCATCGGTTCGGTCTGCGTGGGATTCGTCCTGTTCGTGACCGCCGCGAGCGGTGTCCGCGGCCGCTGGCACCGCGGCATCGTCATCGCCCTGTTCGTGGCCGCCGTCTGCTTCCTCACCGCCGTCCCACTCACGGTCGCCCTCACCGCAGGAGTCTGACCCGGCGCACGAGTGCGCCGCCGGCCTGGACCGGCGGCGCACCCCGCTGTGGACTGGGCCCTACTTGGACGAACCGAAGAGGCTTTCGAGGCTGCCGAATCCACCGCCCCCGTCACCGGGGCCGGTCGCACCGGGCACGGTCAGCGTCTGCGGCGCCGCGGCCGAGCTGGTGAACCCGGCCGCGCCGGTGAACTCCGCGGTGACGTTGTACGTACCGGAGTTGACGAACGTCGTCGGCAGGGTCGCGACGCCGTCGACCACGTCGACCGGTCCGCCGATCAGCGCGTCACCGATCTTGAACTGCACCGTGCCCCTGGCGTTGGCCGGGGCGACCGTCGCCTTGAGCACCACCGGGACGTTCTTCTCGACCGTGCCGAGCGGGGCCAGCGTGGTCGTGGTGTCCACATCCGCGGGAGCGGGCGTGGTGACGCTCACCGGAAAGGCGAGCGAGGTGGACGGCGCGAATCCCGCCCCGCCGGTGAACTTCGCGACGACCTTGTGAGTGCCGGTGGTGGTGAAGGTGTACGGCGCGACCGCCACGCCGTCCGTGCCGACCATCCCCGGAATGGGGGCGCCGTCATCGACGACGAAGTTCACCGTGCCCCCGCTACCCGCCGGGTCGACCTTCGCGGTGAGGTTCACGTCCTGTCCGACCTTGGCGTTGTTCGGCGCCGTCACCGTCGTGGTGGTGGTCGCGTCCGGAGGCGCGTCGGTGGTCACCTTGACGACCTTGGCGGCCGAGGTGGACGCGAGGAAGCCGGTGGCTCCGGAGTACTCGGCGGTGATCGAGTGGTCCCCGTCGGTGGTGAAGGTCGGCGAGATCGAGGCACTGCCGTTCGCGACAGTCACTGCGCCACCGAGCGGCACGCCGCCGTCCTTGAACTGCACGGTGCCGGCATTCGCGCCGGGAGCGACGTTGGCAGTCAACGTGATCGGGGTGCCGTTCTTCGCCGCGGCCGGTCCGGTCAGCGTCGTGGTGGTCGCCTTGTCGGCTTCCTGGATCTTGACCGTCGCGAGCGGGCCGGCACCGACGTTGAGAGGTGCGGTCTGACTGTCACGGGGGGTGCACTGGGTCGGCGCCCAGGCGGTGATGACGAGGGTGGCCTTCGGCAGGAAGGTCAGGAAGTTCTTGTCGTTGGCCCACGCCCCCGCGTCGCCGCTGGTGCGCAACTTGAGGTCGACGTTTCCGGAAGCACCCGCCTTGAGATGCGCCTTGACCTGAGGCAACTGGAATGTGGTGTCCGAACCGGACGACGCCTTCGCGACGATGCCGCCCTCGGAGTTCTTGCTGGAGTTCGGGCCGTTTCCGATGGTCGCGTTGTTGCCCGACAGGCGAAGAATGGTCCCGTTCGGGTCGACGACGCCGTTCTCGTTGACCCGCAACAGGTTCGGAGCCACACCGCTGAGGCCGGAGCCGGTCCCGGGAACAATTTCCGCACCGAGGTAGTCGGCGTTCTGCGGGACCTCGACGTCGATCTTGACCCGCGAGACGTTCTGCACGGACGCCCCGGACACCGAGTTCGGGTACGTGATCGGCGGCGGTGCGATGACGACGTCGAACTGGTCGCCGGCGTTCACCACGGCCGGCGCATCGACGGTCACCGAGGACGGCTGCGACTGCACGGTCGGACCGGCGACTGCGGACGGAGTCGCCAGGCAGGAGGCCGTGAAGGTCGTGGTGGTCGGGGCAGCCTGGGCGGGCACGCCACCGAACACGGTGATGCCGACGACGGCACCCGCGGTGATCGGTGTCGCTAACCGGCGAATTCTCTTGTTCTGCATGAATTCTCCTACGAATGAGGGAAAGTCTGGGCCCACCCGGACCCGGGGCGTGCACTCGTCACGCCCCGGGACCGGTCGTGGGTGGTGGGTGGCTAGCTGCCGAACAGGTTGGTCAGCGAACCGGTGTCGAGGCTGCCGCCGCCCGGGGTGCCCGCGGCGGCCACGTTCACCACGGTGGGACCGGAGACGGAGTCCTTGAACCCGTCGCCACCGACGAAGCTGGCGGTGACGCCGTAGGTGCCGGCCGTGTCGAAGGTGTGCGTCAGGCTGGCGACGCCGTTGACGACCGGAACGGGGGCACCGATCGCGGTGGTACCGGACTTGAACTGCACGGTGCCGTTGGCTCCGGCCGGGGCAACGGTGGCCTTGAAGGTCATCGCCTGTCCCACAGCGGCGTTGCCGGTGACCGCGAGCGCGGTGGTGGTGGCCTCGCGGGTGTCGGGCGCCTTGACCGTCACGTCGAACGCGGCCGAGGTGGAACCGGTGAAGCCCGCCGTGCCCACGAACTCGGCGACGACCTTGGCGGTGCCGGCAGTGGTGAAGGTGTGCGACAGGATCGCGACGCCGTCACCGGTGCCGACCGGCGCGGTGCCGACCTCGACGCCGTCCACGCGGAACTTCACGTCACCACCGGTCGGGATCGGGCCGACGGTGGCGGACAGGTTCACCGGGGTGCCGACGGTCGCGGTGACCGGCTCGAGGACGGTGGTGGTGGTGCCCCAGTCGGCGTCCTTCACGGTCAGCGGCGCGGGCGCTGAAGTGGAGCCGTTGTAGCCGGGGGCACCGGTGAACACCGCGGTGAAGCTGTGTGTGCCGGCCGCGTCGAACTTCTTGGTCAGTTTGGCCGTGCCGTTCGCCACGTCGACGGGGGCGCCGAGGGTCGCGTCGCCGTCCTTGAACTGAACCTGGCCCGCGGCGTTGGCCGGGGAAACGGTGGCGGTCAGGTCGACGTCCGCGTTGACGACCGCGGTGGCCGGGACCTGCAGCGTGGTGGTGGTGTCGGCGGTGACGTCGACGGTCTTGGCACCGGACACCGAGTCGTGGAAGCCCGCGCCCGCGGTGAACGCCGCGGTGATGGAGTGCGGGCCCACGGTGTCGAAGATGTGCGAGCGGATGGCGACGCCACCCGAAACGGACACCGGGCCACCGATATTGGTGGCGCCGTCCTTGAACTGCACCGTACCGACCGAGTTCGCCGGCCCGACGTTCGCGGTCAGCGTGACGGTCTCACCGGTCTTCGCGGTGGCGGGCGCTTGCAGGTCGGTGGTGGTACTCACGGCGGGGTCGACGACACGCACCCACGCGCCGGCCGGGTTGGCGCCCGACTGAGTGGAGAACGCGTAGACGTCGAACACGAATCCGGCGTTGTAGTCGCCGAAGGCCTGGGTCGTCGGGATCTTGTAGGTGACAGCGAAGTCCACGTTGTCGAGGTAGCCCTTGGTGCCCAGGATCGGCACCGAACTGCAGCCGCCCCCGGCGCAGACCGCCTTGACGCCCGCGGTGCCCTCGTTGGTGACGGTCGACTGCTTGCTCACCGTGTTCGAGACGTACTCGAAACCGGCGGGCCGGATCTGCCGGATACTGGTCATGTACCGGCCGATGCCGGACTTCTTCCAGATCTTGGCGGTGTAGGTGACGGTGTCGCCCGGGTGGACGACGTTGACACCCGGTTGGGCACGGTCGACCGCGGCCCCGTTCACGGCGGACAGGCTCAGGTTCCACCCGAGGTTGTCCGCCGACTGGTCGCCCGACCACGCGGGCGGCGGATCCGCGGCCGCGGCGATGCCGTTCGTCACGCCGAGCATCAGCCCGGCTGCGGCGGTGGCCGCGATCAACGGTGTCGCGAGGCGACGGGGAAGGGAAATGCGCACTGCATACCTCCTGAGCGGAACCACCGCAGAGGTGGCTCTCGTGTAGTGATCACGGTCACATCTCGCACCGGAGGGTAATCATCACGAAAAGATTGCGAGGAGTTTTCTGGACATTCGTCCATTTCCGGTCAACGTTCATCCAAACGAAGGACACTGGAAGGTCACAGGGCGCAAAACACAACCCGCCGCCCCGGAAGGATCCGGGACGGCGGGTTGCGGTAACTGGTGCCGGGCGACGCTGACCGGCGGGTGACTTACCGCTGGGGAGCGGCGGTCGGGACGATCGGCGACGGCAGCGCGGTGGTGCCACCCTCGAGGTAGGCGTCCACGGCGGCCGCGCAGGAGCGACCCTCCGCGATGGCCCACACGATGAGCGACTGACCGCGGCCCATGTCGCCGGCGACGAACACGCCGGGGACGTTGGTCGCCCACTCGCTCGACCGGGCGACGTTGCCGCGGTCGGTGAGGTCGACGCCCAGGTCGGTGAGCAGACCCGGCTTCTCCGGACCCACGAAGCCCATCGCGAGCAGGACCAGGTCCGCCTCGAGCTCGAACTCGGAGCCCTCGACCTTCTCGAAACGGCCCGCCTTCATCTCGACCTCGTGCGCCTTGAGCGCGGTGACCTTGCCGTTCTCGCCGACGAACTCCTCGGTGTTGACCGAGAAGACCCGCTCGCCGCCCTCCTCGTGCGCCGAGGACACCCGGTACATGAGCGGGTAGGTCGGCCACGGGGTGGAGTCCGCGCGAGCCTCCGGCGGACGCGGCATGATCTCGAACTGGTGCACGATCTCCGCACCCTGGCGCAGCGAGGTACCGAGGCAGTCCGCACCGGTGTCGCCGCCGCCGATGATGACGACCTTCTTGCCCTCGGCCGTGATGGTCGGGGCGTCGAGATCGCCCTGCTGCACGCGGTTCGCGATCGGCAGGAACTCCATCGCCTGATGGATGCCGTCGAGCTCGCGACCCGGGATCGGCAGGTCGCGGGCCTCGGTCGCACCGCCGGCCAGCACCACCGCGTCGAAGTCGGCGCGCAGCTGCTCGACCGAGATGTCGACGCCCACGTTGACGCCGGTGCGGAAGACGGTGCCCTCGGACTCCATCTGCACGAGGCGCCGGTCGATGTGGCGCTTCTCCATCTTGAACTCAGGGATGCCGTAGCGCAGCAGGCCGCCGATGCGGTCCGCCCGCTCGAACACCGTCACCGTGTGGCCGGCCCGCGTCAGCTGCTGCGCAGCTGCCAGGCCCGCCGGGCCGGAGCCGACGATCGCGATCTTCATGCCGGTCAGGCTCGACGTGCGGACCGGCTTGACCCAGCCCTCGTCGAAAGCGCGGTCGATGATCTCGACCTCGACCTGCTTGATGGTGACCGGGTCCTGGTTGATGCCCAGGACGCAGGAGGCCTCACACGGCGCGGGGCACAGCCGCCCGGTGAACTCCGGGAAGTTGTTCGTCGCGTGCAGCCTGTCGATGCCCTCGCGCCAGCGATCCTTGTGGATCAGGTCGTTCCACTCGGGAATCAGGTTCCCGAGGGGACAACCGTTGTGGCAGAACGGGACACCGCAGTCCATGCATCGGCTGGCCTGGGTGCGGAGGGTCTTCGAGTCGAAGTCCTCGTACACCTCCTTCCAGTCCATCAGCCGCAGCGGCACAGGCCGGCGGACCGGCAGCTCACGCGAGGTGTGCTTGAGGAAGCCTGTCGGGTCACCCACGAGCTGCCTCCATGATTGCCTCGTCCACGTCAGTTCCGTTCTTCTTCGCGGTGTCGATCGCCACGAGCACCTTCTTGTAGTCGCGCGGCATCACCTTCGCGAAGTGATTGACCTGCTGAGACCAGTCCGCGAGGATGCGCGCGGCAACCTCGGATCCGGTCTCGTCCCGGTGCCGTTCGACGGCACCCTTGAGCCAGGCGAAGTCCTCGTGCTCGAGATCCTCGAGATCCACCAGTTCGGTGTTGAGGTTCGCCTCGAAGGACTTGTCGGCGTTGTAGACGAACGCGACACCGCCGGACATGCCGGCACCGAAGTTGCGTCCCGTCTTGCCCAGGATCACCACCCGGCCACCGGTCATGTACTCGCAGGCGTGGTCGCCCACGCCCTCGACGACCGCCGTGGCACCGGAGTTCCGGACCGCGAACCGCTCACCCGCGACGCCGCGGATGAGGGCCTCGCCGCCGGTGGCACCGAACAGGATGACGTTGCCGGCGATGATGTTGTCCTCGGCGACGAATCCCGCGGGCGCCTGCAGCGACGGCCGCACGATCAGCCGACCGCCGGACAGGCCCTTGCCGACGAAGTCGTTGGCGTCGCCCTGCAGCCGCAGCGTCATGCCGCTCGGCACGAACGCGCCGAAGCTGTTGCCCGCCGAGCCCGTGAACGTGATGTCGATGGTGTTCTCGGGCAGGCCCGCACCGCCGTGCACCTTGGTCACCTCGTGGCCGAGCATGGTGCCGACCGTCCGGTTGACGTTGGTGATCTTCGACTCGAACTTCACCGGCACGCCGGTGTCGACGGCCGCACGACTCTGTGCGATCAGCTGCTGGTCGAGTGCCTTCTCCAGCGCGTGGTCCTGGCTTCCCGTGCAGTACAGGTCCTGGTCCATGAACGCGGACTCGGTCTGCGCCAGGATCGGCGACAGGTCGAGCTTGGAGGCCTTCCAGTGGTCGAGCGCCTTGGTGGTGTCCAGCGCGCCGACCTGTCCGACCGCCTCGGTGAGGGTGCGGAATCCGAGCTCGGCGAGGAGCTCACGCACCTCCTCGGCGATGAACATGAAGAAGTTCTCCACGAACTCGGGCTTGCCCGCGAAACGCTTGCGCAGCACCGGGTTCTGGGTCGCCACACCGACGGGGCAGGTGTCCAGGTGGCACACCCGCATCATGATGCAGCCGGACACGACCAGGGGTGCGGTCGCGAAACCGAACTCCTCGCCGCCGAGCAGCGCGGCGATGACCACGTCGCGGCCGGTCTTGAGCTGGCCGTCGACCTGGACCACGATGCGGTCGCGAAGACCGTTGAGCAGCAACGTCTGCTGGGTCTCGGCCAGGCCGAGCTCCCACGGTGCGCCCGCGTGCTTGACCGAGGTCAGCGGGGTGGCGCCGGTGCCACCGTCGTGACCGGAGATGAGCACCACGTCGGCGTGCGCCTTGGAGACGCCCGCGGCGACGGTGCCGACACCGATCTCGGAGACCAGCTTCACGTGGATGCGGGCCTGCGGGTTCGCGTTCTTCAGGTCGTGGATCAGCTGTGCGAGATCCTCGATCGAGTAGATGTCGTGGTGCGGCGGCGGCGAGATGAGGCCGACGCCCGGGGTGGACCCGCGCACCTCGGCGACCCAGGGGTACACCTTGTGCGGCGGCAGCTGGCCACCTTCACCGGGCTTGGCTCCCTGCGCCATCTTGATCTGGATGTCGGTGCAGTTGGACAGGTAGTGCGAGGTGACGCCGAAGCGTCCCGACGCGACCTGCTTGATCGCGGACCGTCGCCAGTCGCCGTTCGGCTCCACCTCGAAGCGGGACGGGTGCTCGCCGCCCTCACCCGAGTTCGACCGCGCGCCAAGGCGATTCATCGCGATGGCGAGGGTCTCGTGCGCCTCGGCCGAGATCGAGCCGTAGCTCATGGCACCGGTGGAGAACCGCTTGACGATCTCCGACGCCGGCTCGACCTCGTCGATCGAGACCGGCTCGCGGACACCCTTCTTGAACTCGAACAGGCCGCGCAGCGACGCCAGCCGCTCCGACTGGTCGTCGACGAGCTTGGTGTACTCCTTGAAGATCGAGTACTGGCCGGTGCGGGTCGCGTGCTGGAGCTTGAACACCGTGTCCGGGTTGAACAGGTGGTACTCGCCCTCGCGACGCCACTGGTACTCGCCGCCGACCTCGAGCTCGCGGTGCGCGCGCTCCTCCTTGCGGGGCAGGTACGCCGACGCGTGCCGGACCGCGATGTCCGCCGCGATCTCGTCCAGGCCGATGCCGCCGAGGCTGGAGTTCAGGCCGGTGAAGTACTCGTCGACGAGCTCCTGCGACAGGCCGATGACCTGGAACAGCTGCGCGCCGGTGTAGGAGGCGAGCGTGGAGATGCCCATCTTGGACATCACCTTGAGCACGCCCTTGCCTGCCGCCTTGATGTAGTTCTTGACCGCGTCGTCGAAGGCGATGCCGGTGAGCTCGCCGCCCTCGATCATGTCCTCGATCGTCTCGAAGGCCATGTACGGGTTGATCGCAGCCGCACCGAATCCGACCAGGGTGGCCATGTGGTGCACCTCGCGGGCGTCACCGGCCTCCACGACCAGGCCGACCTTGGTGCGCGAGCGCTCGCGGACCAGGTGGTGGTGCACCGCCGAGGTCAGCAGCAGCGACGGGATCGGCGCGAAGGTCTCGTTGGAGTTGCGGTCGGTGAGCACGATGATGCGCGCGCCGCCGGCGATCGCCTCGGAGACCTGGAAGCGGATGTCGTCGAGCGCCTTGCGCAGGCCCTCGCCGCCGTCCGCGACCCGGTACAGGCCGGGGATGACCACCGAGCGGAAGCCGGGGAACTCACCGTCGTCGTTGACGTGAACCAGCTTCGCGAGGTCGTCGTTGTGCAGGATCGGCTGCGGCAGCGCCAGCAGTCGACAGGACGCCGGACCCGGGTTGAGCAGGTCGCCCTCCGGTCCCAGGCTGCCGCCGAGGCTGGTGACGACCTCCTCGCGGATGGCGTCCAGCGGCGGGTTCGTCACCTGTGCGAACAGCTGCGAGAAGTAGTCGAACAGCAGTCGCGGGCGGGCCGAGAGGACCGCGATCGGGGTGTCGGTGCCCATCGAACCGAGGGCCTCGGCCCCGGTCTTGGCCATCGGCGTGACGAGGACGTTGAGCTCCTCGTTGGTGTACCCGAAGACCTGCTGACGGATCAGCACGCGCTCGTGGTTCATGTGCACGACCTCGCGGGCCGGCAGGTCGGCCATCTGCACCAGGCCGGCGTCGAGCCACTCCTGGTACGGGTGCTCGGCCGCGAGCTGGGACTTGACCTCGTCGTCGCTGACGATGCGGCCCTGCGCGGTGTCGACCAGGAACATCCGGCCCGGCTGCAGGCGGGTCTTGCTGACCACCTTGGCGGGGTCGATGTCGAGGACGCCGACCTCGGAGGCCATGACGACCAGCCCGTCGTCGGTGACCCAGATGCGGCTCGGGCGCAGGCCGTTGCGGTCGAGCACGGCGCCGACCACGGTGCCGTCGGTGAAGCACACCGACGCCGGGCCGTCCCAGGGCTCCATCAGGGTGGAGTGGTACTCGTAGAACGCCCGGCGGGCCGGGTCCATCGACTCGTGCCGCTCCCAGGCCTCCGGGATCATCATCAGCACGGCGTGCTGCAGGCTGCGGCCGCCGAGGTGCAGCATCTCGAGCACCTCGTCGAAGCGCGCCGTGTCGCTGGCACCCGGGGTGCAGACCGGGAAGATCTTGTCGAGCGCGCCCTCACCGAACACGTCGGACGAGATGAGCGCCTCGCGGGCACGCATCCAGTTCTCGTTGCCGGTGACGGTGTTGATCTCGCCGTTGTGCGCGACGCGGCGGAACGGGTGCGCCAGCGGCCACGACGGGAAGGTGTTGGTGGAGAAGCGCGAGTGCACCAGGCCGAGCGCACTCTCCATGCGATCGTCCTGCAGGTCCAGGTAGAAGCCCTTGAGCTGCGGGGTGGTGAGCATGCCCTTGTAGACGAAGGTCTGCCCGGACAGGCTCGGGAAGTACACCGACTCGCGGCCGGGGGCGTCCTGGCCGGCGCCCTCGTTGCCGAGCTCGTGCTCGACCCGCTTGCGGATCACGAAGGCACGCCGCTCGAGGTCCATACCGGTCACCGACGCGTTCGCCCCAGCGACATCCCCCGTCGCTTCGCTCGCCCCGGCCACGAAGAGCTGGCGGAAGGTCGGCATCGCGTCGCGCGCGAGGGCGCCGAGCGAGGAGTCGTCGGTGGGGACCTCGCGCCAGCCGAGGACCTGCAGGCCCTCCTCCACGACGATCTTCTCGACCGCCGCAACGGCCTCGTCGAGGTCGTCGTGGGCCTGCGGGAGGAACGCGATGCCGGTCGCGTAGGCGCCCTCTGCGGGCAGCTCGAAGTCGACCACCGCGCGGAAGAACGAGTCCGGAACCTGGAGCAGGATGCCGGCGCCGTCGCCGGTGTTCGGCTCGGATCCGGCGGCACCGCGGTGCTCGAGGTTCACCAGCGCCGTGATCGCCTTGTCGACGATGTCGCGGCTACGCCGACCGTGCATGTCGACGACGAACGCGACACCACAGGCGTCGTGCTCGTTCGCGGGGTCGTAGAGGCCCTGGGGTCCGGGAGACCGGTGGCCTGGAAGTTGCTTCATACCTAGCCTTCGTGTGCGTCAGATGCACAGACGACCAGCAACGCTGATGGCCATCACGTGGCAATACAAGCGCCGACACAGCGTCGGGTCGGCGCGCCTCGTCAGCGGCGGCGGCGGACGGTGATCGGGATGTGTTCCCGTCTCCGCCGACGTCGCTGACTGACTATCTGGACGGTTGTGTGTCCAGCATGTTCCGAAAACGATAATTCAGGACCCCACTGTTGCGCCAACTTAGGGTAGCCTCTTTCGGCTCCTGACCTCGGCGGAGGCGAGTTGTCCAGCAGGCCCCCACGATAGCCGTCGAGGGTGGTCCGGGCCCGCGAATTCCTGCACTGACCGCCGAATCACCTTGTCCGCGTGGCTAATCGGTCTTAACGACACCTTCCGGCAGTAGATGGTCGACACCAGCGGGCGGTGCAGGTGACGCGCGAGCAACCTCACAGTCCGGCTCGTCGCGATGTGTGCGCCCGGGAGGGGCGAACGCGCCGGTCACGGAATCAGAGGCAGGAATTCGACCGGACATCGACGGCCTCGGCCCGGCAGCGAAGGTGCGCGACGCCGCGCTCGGTGCGGACACCGGGGCCGCAAAACTTGCCCAGAAATGACTACTGACCGCAGCGAATCGTGTCAGCTGCGGTCAGTGTTGACGTAACCATAGCGTGACCGGATCGTGACTTCACGAGAGTGTGGGGAGCGTCACTCAGCGTGCGAGCCGATCGAGGATCCAGCCGGCCGTCTGCGGGCTCGAGCGCAGGCTCGAGTGGTCGACGGCGGGCGCGTCCGGAAAGGCGTCCTCGTACAGGGTGTTCGTCACGCCCGGTTCGGCGATGAACGAGCACGCGGGCGCGGGGGTGGCGAGCTCGTCGTGCGCGGTGGCCAGGACCGAGTAGGAGACCCCGGGTTGGGTCACCGGCCCGGTACCGAACACGTCCTGGTACGCCTGCGAGCCGGGCGCGAACTGGAGCGCGGACGCCAGGTCCGGTGAGAGGTGGCCGAGCAGGGGCGGGAGGAACGGCATCGCCTGCAAGACCTGCACCGGGGTGACCGGCAAGTTGCGAATGCCGTACGCGGCGAGGAAGCCGGCGCCGTCGAAGCCCCGCCCCTCCGGCGCCAGGAACACGGCGTGGGTCACGTTCGGCGCGCCGCCGAGCACCTTCAGGTAGTAATTCGAGACGACGGTGCCGGCCGAGTGCGCGACGAGGTCGACGGTGGCCGCCCCGGTGGCGTCCTCCACCGCCGTGACGAACGCCGCGAGCTGGGTCGCCGAGTCCCGGACGTTCCCGGCCCACCGCTTGCCGTCGACGACGCCGCCCTGGAACACCAGGGTGCAGGCACCGGATTCACGGAGCGCCGACGTCACGGTGGCCCACTGGTCGGCGGTCTGGCTCGTGGTGCCGTCGCCGCCGGGCAGCACGATCACCGGGCGTGGATGCGAATCGGTGGGACGGCAGTCGATCCGCGGAGCCACCACATCACCGGCGGGTACCACGACCGGGTCGACCGACCCCGTGGACGGCGCCGCCTGCGCGGCTGCGCCCGTGCTCACCGCCAGGCCGATTGCCAGCACCGCGAGCACACCCACACGTCGTCCACCCATGTTCAGGCCTCCCCGCCTCGTCCGCGTGACGGACCGAGAGTAGCCCGAATCCGCGGGCATCTCAGCGGACCCGGCTTACCCGCCGGAGCCCGAATCCGCCTGGGGCGCCATCCGTGCCCGGAGGATGTCGACCCCGCTGCCTTCCAATTCGTCGACCGCCGTCACCCGACCGACCATCGCCAGCGCCAACGCCTCGGCCGGTCCACGGACCTCGGGCCCGGTTCCGTGGTCCCACTCGAGGTCGGACGCGACGAACCGGAGTCCTCGGGTGTAGCTGCGCGGACGGGCGAACGGGTCGGGCCGATCGAGGACGAGACGCAGCCGTTCGGGATCGACACGTCGCGACAGCCCCAGGGGTCGCCGGATGTCCTGCTGGTGCACGACATGGTCGGCAAGGGTCAGGCGCGGCGCGTACCGCGCGAACCAGCTCGCGGTCGCCGACGACGCGAGCTGATCGACGAGGTCGTCGGTCGATCCGTCGCGGTGGGTGGCGACGTACCGCTCGTTAACCCGGTCGGCCGACAGATTCCGCACTGCCGCAAGGAGATAACGGGGCATGGAGACGGAGTCCATCGACAGGTGCGTGGCGACGTCACGTACCGACCACCGTCCGCACAGGGACTGCACCGACCATTGGTCGGGGCTCAATGTGCGCAAGAGTTCGACCAGTTCAGCGCGTTCGGCAAGGATGTGCGCCCTTACGTCCATGCGCGCACGTTAACCCATGCGAGACCACACCGCGGTCACCGCGAACCGGATGCCGCTGCGTCACACAGGGCCACCCGACCCGCTCACCGCACAGCGGCGCCTGCCGACGCCGTGGGCGGCCGTCGGATTCTCGACGTTTGTCCCGATTCGGTCCGGACAAACCAGCCACCGGAGAGTTCGAAATGCGTTCGGCTGGAACTGATCCCATACCCGGTCGAGCGAAACGCGGGCGGCGTATCATTCGCGCGGTTGCCGAAGCGCGGCAACGGTCTCGACGGGTGAGGAAACACGAATGGTCGAACGTCCTGAGCAGCTCGCCGGCCGGCGAGCCCGGAGCTCGGTACCCAAGGTACTCACAGCCTGCGTGCTGGCGACCGGAATCACGCTGGGGGGTGTGGGAGTTGCCGGGGCCGAACCTGGTTCGAGTTCCTCATCCACACTGGACGTGGAGTGGGAAGCGTCATGGGCGGCCTACAAGTTCGAGAAAAGCGTGGCAGGCCCGGCACTGGCTACCGTGAACGTCACCCTGCCGATCACCATCAACGCACCCATCGATCGGGTGTTCCCGGCGTACTCGAACCTCTACAACAGCCTCGGACGGCACCCGTTCCTGCGCGGCGTGCTCGACCGCCGCAAGTACACCGAGGGCGGCGCCGACGTCTGGGAGTTCATCGCGCTCGAGGACATCCCGGCGGGCTCGGCGTCGATCCCGGGGCGCACCGTCGGACAGCAGCGGGTGTACGCCGCCGATCACTGGTACAGCACCGACACCTGGGACGCGCCCGGCGTGATCACGCACCAGAAGGTCACCTTCGCCGAGAGCGGCGGCGCGACCACCGTCACCGAACAGCTGACGTTCTCGGCGCCGGCGCTGCTGATCGACTACACCGTGAAGAACGGAGTGTCCTCTCACATCGAGAACCAGCAGGCCATGAAACGCGACATCGAGAACGGCACGATCTAGACACCGATCGCGACAACTGAATGTGATGCGAATGTGGGGCGGAACCCGATCCGGGTTCCGCCCCACACTCAGATCGGACCGACTGCAGCGAGCGCTCGGGCACGCCGACCGCGGCCGGCGGGGTCGTTATGCAGGCTCTCTCATCACGCCGACATGGCGCACCGTCCCGGAAAGGCCGGGAAGCTCTTGCACGGGCGACCAGGTGCTGAGCCCATCCGTGCTGTCGGAATAGAGGTACTTTCCTTCGGTGTAGGCGTCGAGATAAATCCGCCAGGCGCCGTTCGGCAACTGAACCAGCTCTGGGCCCTCCCGCAGCGAGCCCCAATCGCCGGCCGGGACGAATGAATAGGGTCCCGTCACCGACGACGCGACCGCATGCTCGACGACCTTCTTCGTCTCGTTCTTGGTGAACGCGTGATAGGTCGATCCCACCTTGACCACGGTGGTGTCGATGTGGTCCGCGCCGATCCCGGCGAGCGGAACAGGCGGGCTCCACAACCTGAGCGACGGCTCCAACGCCGTCATCAGGTACGGCACGAATCCGCCACCGGTCGACATCGACAGGATGACGTTGACGCGGTCGCCGTCGACGAACCATTCGGGCGCCCAGGCTTTGGTGGTGAACGGCGACAGTGACGGTCCGTCGCTGAAGCCGGCCGACCCCGAGAAGCCCGGCGGGCTCGCGGAACCCGTGCCGTCCCCCGTGCCCGGCTGGAAGGCACAGCAGAACGGGACCGGCCAGTTCCCCAGGAACGTCCAGTTGACGCGGTCACTGCTGCGCGCGAAGCCGATGTTCGCGCCGTCACTCGTCGTGTAGGTGACGTAGTACAACCCGTCTGTGTTTCGGAAGATGCTCGGGTCACGCACCACCCCCGACGGGGGCCGATACGCCGACAGTCGGAGGGGATGGAAGTCAGTGGCGTCCCCCGACTCGTACACGTCCATGTCGCGGTCGCTGGCGTTGCTGAACGCCACCATCGTGTATCGCCACGCGGGCGGTGCGGCGCCGCTGCTCCCCGGGGCCGCGACCAGCAATCCTGCGACAGCGAGCATCACCATCGAAATGGCGGAAACGCACATTCGTTTGGTCAGCCTCACCGGTGCAGTATCTACGACAGCAGGCACTCCGGGTGTCACCTTGGCCGGAGGCGCAGCGGATCGTTACCGACCGCGGTGTGTGACGCCGCGTGCGAGCGGGGGCACCCTCTCAGGTCATCGGAGGAGCGCCGTCCGGGTCGGATGGGCACCGGCCACCGTGGTGGGCGCCACGCCGCGGGCCGTCGCACCGCACCCGCCGCCACGCACGCCGGGATCCGATGCTTGACCTGAACTTCACTTGAGGTTTTAGGCTTTCGCCCATGACCCTCACAACGACGATCGACCTCCCGAATACCAACGAACTCAACGCAATCCGGGCAATCATCAACGATGTGCAGGAGGGCTTCAACAACAACGACGCGAAGCTGATGAACGCACATCTCGCCGAGGACGCCGTAGTCGTCAATGCCCGCGGCGCGGTGCTCGCAGGACGCTCCGCCATCGAGAAGGCGACGGAGGAAGGCCTCGCGGCGGGCTTCCTGAGTGATGCCACCGCCTACTACGAACTGACGGACGCGGCGCTCCTCTCCCCAGACACCATCGCGGCGCGTAAGAACGCGTGGTCGACGCGGAAGGATGCCGAGGACGGAAACCCGCCCGAGATGAATGCGCTGTACATCTTCGTTCGTCGAGCGGACCGTTGGCTCATCTGGAGACGTCAGAACACTGTCGTCGTGTGAGTCCGACTCAATTTCGGACCCTGACCGGCCCGACAAAACGAGGTCCCGAACTCTTGTCGAGTTCGAGACCTCGTTGATTGCAGTTCGTGGAACTGCTGGTGGTGGGCGAAGGGGGACTTGAACCCCCACGTCCCGAAGGACACTGGCACCTGAAGCCAGCGCGTCTGCCATTCCGCCACTCGCCCGAGCGACGCTGGAAACACTAACACGACCTGCCACGGAATCACGATTCGCCCCCCTCACCTGCGATGAAGGACCGGGAGGCCACCGCCCCGGGAGAAAGGTAGATATCATGCAAAGGCGGCCCCGAGGCCGCGACACGCGGAGAACGTGGGAGAGGAGGCACCATGGGGATCGTCCAGCGATTCGAACGCAAGCTCCAGGGCGCCGTCGGCGACGGGTTCGCCCGGGTCTTCGGCGGTGGAGTCGTCCCCCAGGAAGTGGAGGCCGCGCTGCAACGCGAGGCCGCCGACCGGCTGGAACACCTCGACGGCGGGCACCTGCTGGCCCCGAACTCCTACGTCATCACCATCAACGAGTCCGACCACGAGGAACTGGCCGCGGACCGAGACTTGACAGTGAAGGCCTTCGCCCGACACCTTGAGGGCTTCATCCGCGACCAGGGGTGGCAGACCTACGGACCGATCAGCGTTCGGTTCGAGTCCTCACCCTCGCTGCACACCGGTCAGTTCCGGACCAGCGGAGCGGTGAACCCCGATGTGGGCACAACATCCCACCCCGACCGGGGGCAGGCAGTACCGTTACCGCCCGCGCAGGCACGACCCTCCGCACCCTTGAACCCAGGAGCTGGCTACATGACGCAGAACTCAGGCTTCGACCCCAATCGTGAGCCCGCGGACGACCGCGGCGAGGGTCGGTCCGGGTACCAGCAGGACTATCCGGTGAACGGATACGCGCAGAACGGAAGCGCCTACCCGAGCTATCCGGGTGCCGCCTCGCAGACCGGGTTCGACCCGGCCGGTCCGCGCAACGGATACGCCCACAACGGGAACCGCAACGGCAGCGAGTACCCGACCGGCGGCGGCGCCGGAACCCAGCAGCCGTCCCCCGCGTACCCGCCGGCGCAGTCCCAGGCGCAGGGCTACGACTACCCGCAGGCCGACTACCAGCAGGCGGACTACTCCCAGGCCGACTACGCGGCCAATCCCTACCCGCCCGCCGACTACCAGCAGGCGGACTACGCGGCGAACCCGTACCCGCCGGCCGACTACCCGGCAAACCCGTACCCGCCCAGCGACTACCCGGCAAACCCGTACGGGCAGCAGGACTACCCCGCGTACGGCCAGCAGCAGGCCTACGCCCAGCCCTACCAGCCCGAGTACGGCGGCTTCGACCCCAACCGCACCCTGACCGCGACCCTGCAGCTCGAGGACGGCAGCGGCCGCAACTTCCAGCTCAGGGAGGGTCGCAACGTCATCGGCCGCGGCCAGGAGGCGCAGTTCCGGCTGCCCGACACCGGCGTCTCGCGTCGGCACATCGAGATCCGCTGGGACGGCCAGGTCGCCATGCTCTCCGACCTCGGCTCCACCAACGGGACCACCGTCAACGGTGCGCCCGTGCAGGATTGGCAGCTCGCCGACGGCGACGTGATCCGCGCCGGACACTCCGAGATCCTGGTGCGCATCATCTAGCCGCCACGACCGACCAGCCCAGCACCACACCACCGGAATTCCCAGCGAGTTCCGTATTGTGGTGGGGCACGCCCATATCGCGATCGACCTCAGCCGCATCGCCATAGGATGCTGCCAGCAAAACGCCGGAATACACGGGGCAACCCGCTCGCCAGAGGAGGAGGTGGACCGCTGTGCAGGGACTCATCCTGCAGTTGACCAGGGCCGGCTTCCTGTTGCTGTTGTGGTTGTTCGTGTGGGCGGTCCTACGAACCCTGCGCAGTGACGTGTACGCCGCGTCCGGAGTCCGGGTGCCGCAGCGTTACTCACGCACCTCCTCGGTGCTGCCGACCTTCGGAAAGCAGAAGGTCGCCAAGAACCTCGTCGTCACCCAGGGTGCGCTGGCCGGCACCCGGATCACGCTCGGCACCCAGCCGGTGCTGATCGGCCGGGCCGACGACTCCACGCTCGTCCTCACCGACGACTACGCCTCCACCCGCCACGCCCGCATCTCGCCGCGCGGAACCGATTGGTACGTCGAGGATCTCGGCTCCACCAACGGCACCTACCTGGACCGCGCCAAGGTGACCACCGCGGTCCGAGTGCCCCTCGGTACCCCGGTTCGAGTGGGCAAGACCGTGATCGAGCTGCGCCCGTGACCCTCGTCCTCCGCTACGCGGCCCGCAGCGACCGCGGCCTGGTGCGCTCGAACAACGAAGACTCCGTCTACGCGGGCGCCCGACTGCTCGCGCTGGCCGACGGCATGGGCGGACACGCCGCCGGCGAGGTCGCCTCGCAGCTGATGATCGCCGCCCTGGCCCACCTCGACGACGACGAGCCCGGCGACGACCTGCTCGGCAAGCTCGAGGCCGCCACCCGCGACGGCAACGCCGCGATCGCCGAACAGGTCGAGGAGGAGCCCGAACTCGACGGCATGGGCACCACCCTGACCGCGATCCTGTTCGCGGGCAGCAAGCTCGGCCTGGTGCACATCGGCGACTCGCGCGCCTACCTGCTGCGCGACGCCACGCTCACCCAGATCACCCGCGACGACACCTTCGTGCAGTCGCTGGTCGACGAGGGCCGCATCACCGCCGAACAGGCGCACACCCACCCGCAGCGCTCGCTGATCATGCGGGCGTTGACCGGCAACGAGATCGAGCCCACGCTCACCGTCCGCGAGGCCCGTACCGGCGACCGCTACCTGCTGTGCTCGGACGGACTGTCCGACGTGGTCAGCGACGAGACCATCGCCGAAGTACTCGGCGACGGCGAACCCGGCGATTCCGCGGACCGGCTGATCGAACTCGCGCTGCGCAGCGGCGGACCGGACAACGTCACCGTGGTCGTCGCCGACGTGGTCGACGTCGACTACGGCCAGAGCCACCCGATCGTCGCGGGCGCGGCGTCCACCGAGGACGAGGAGGACGCCCCGCCGCCGGACACCGCCGCCGGCCGCGCCGCGGCGATGCGTCCGCCACGCGCGAACCCGCGCCGGGTCGCCGCACCCGCCGATCCCCCGCCCGCGAAGAAGAGTCACCGCCTGCGCTGGATCCTGTTGTCGCTCGGCCTGATCGCGGTGATCGTCGCGGGCCTGGTGATCGGCCGGGTCCTGATCCGGCACAACTACTACGTCGGCGCCAGCGACAGTCGCGTCGCGGTCCTGCGAGGGGTGCCCGGCTCGGTACTGGGCTACTCGCTGCAAGACGTCAACCTCGTCGGGTGCGTCACCGACACCGGCAAACTGAGCCTCGTCCCGCCGGACTCCGCGCCGTCGACGTGCTCGGTCCTGATGGTCGACGACCTGCAGCCGTCGGCCCGCGAACAGGTCCGCGCCGGGCTGCCGTCCGGTTCCCTCGAGGACGCCAAGAGCCAGATGACCCGGCTCACCGTCGGCGACCTGCTGCCGGTGTGCCAGGTCCCGACCACCACGCCGACCCCCGCCCCGACCCCGACTGCACCCGCCCCGGCTCCGGTGCCCACGCCGACCCCCGTGGTCGGCCCGGTACCGCCGCCGGCCCCCGCCCCTGCCCCCACCAGTGAGCCGGCTCCCGCGCCGACGACAACTCCCACCCAGGTACAGGGGCAGAACTGCAGGACCGGTCGCTGATGTCCGTGTCCGCCGCACCGTCGGGGGCCTCCTTCCCCAGCCCGCCTGGAGGATTCGCGCCCGCGCCGCAACAGTCGAACCGGCGCGGTGTCGAACTGGCGCTGATCTGCAGCGCGATTGTCATCACCACGATCTCGCTGGTGCTGGTCGAGGCCAGCCAGGAACAGACCATCACCTGGGACCTGGTCAAGTACGCCCTCGCGTACGCCGCCCTGTTCCTGATCGCCCATCTGGCGGTGCGACGCTTCGCCCCGTTCGCGGACCCGCTGCTGCTGCCGATCGTGGCACTGCTCAACGGGCTGGGTCTGGTGCTGATCCACCGGCTCGATCTCGCGGACGCCTCGACCGCCGCCTACTTCGGCCGGGCCATCCCCTCGCCCGACGCGAACCAGCAGGTGATGTGGACCGCGCTGGCGATCGCCGGCTTCATCGCCGTCCTGGTGTTCCTGAAGGACTACCGGCTGCTCGCCCGGTACAGCTACACGCTCGGGTTGGCCGGCCTGGTTCTGCTCGCGATCCCCGCGGTGCTGCCGGCGTCGATGTCCGAGGTCAACGGCGCGAAGATCTGGATCAAGCTGCCGTTCTTCAGTATTCAGCCCGGTGAGTTCGCGAAGATCCTGCTGATCATCTTCTTCGCCTCGGTGCTGGTCTCCAAGCGCGAACTGTTCACCACCGCGGGCAAGCACGTCTTCGGCGTGGACCTGCCGCGCGCGCGGGATCTCGGACCGATCCTGGTGGCCTGGGTGGTCTCCATCGGTCTGCTGGTCCTCGAGACCGACCTGGGCAGCTGCCTGCTGCTGTTCAGCACCGTGCTGGTGCTGCTCTACATCGCCACCGAGCGGGTCGGCTGGCTGCTCATCGGCGTGGGACTGCTGGCCATCGGTTTCGTGTTCGCGTACCAGATGTTCGGCCACGTCCGGGTCCGGGTGGACACCTGGCTGGACCCGCTCGCCGACTACAACAACACCGGCTTCCAGATCTCCCAGTCGCTGTTCGGCCTCGCGACCGGCGGGCTGGCCGGCACCGGACTCGGCAGCGGCAGGCCGTCGCAAGTCCCGTTCGCCAAGACCGACTTCATCGTCGCGACCATCGGCGAGGAGCTCGGACTGATCGGCCTGGCGGCGGTCCTGATGCTGTTCCTGGTGTTCGTGATCCGCGGGTTGCGCACCGCGCTCGCCGTGCGTGACAGCTTCGGCAAGCTGCTCGCGGCCGGGCTCGCGTTCACCGTCGCGATCCAGGTGTTCGTCGTCGTCGGCGGCGTCACCAAGCTGATCCCGCTGACCGGTCTGACGACGCCGTTCATGTCCTACGGCGGATCCTCCCTGCTGGCCAACTACCTCCTGCTGGCGCTGCTGATGAAGATCTCCGACTCGGCCCGCACCCCGGCGCAACCGAAGAAGAAGGGACCCGCACCCATCGCGGACGCACCGACCGAAATGCTGAGGCGCCCATGAACACCCCGCTCCGGCGCGTCGCGATGGCAGTGATGGTGATGGTTGTCGCGCTGCTCGCCAACGCCACCTACGTGCAGGTCATCAAGGCCGACGACCTGCGCACAGACCCGCGCAACTCGCGGGTCCTGCTCGACGAGTACTCCCGTCAGCGCGGGCAGATCTCGGCGGGCGGTCAGGTGCTGGCGGCCTCGGTCCCCACCGACGACCGGTACAAGTACCTGCGGACCTACCCGCCGAACCCGGCGGCGACCTCGAGCCCGTTCGCGAACGCCCCGATCACCGGCTTCTACTCCATGCTCTACGGCAACACCGGCCTCGAGCGCAGCGAGGATGCGGTGCTCAACGGTTCCGACAACCGGCTGTTCGGCAGGCGCTTCTTCGACCTGGTGTCCGGTCGTGACCCGCGTGGCGGCAACGTGGTCACCACGATCAATCCCGTTGTGCAGCAGGTCGCGTACGACCAGCTGACCGCGAAGGGCTACACCGGATCGGTGGTCGCGATCAAGCCGAGCACCGGCGAGATCCTGGCGATGGCGAGCACCCCCAGCTACGACCCGAACCTGCTCGCCAGCCACGACGGCACCGTGAGCACGCAGGCCTGGGAGGCGCTCAACAACGACGCGGACAAGCCGCTGCTCAACCGCGCGGTCTCGCAGACCTATCCGCCCGGCTCCACCTTCAAGGTGGTGGTCACCGCGGCGGCGCTGTCGAAGGGCGCCACGCCGGACGAACAGCTGACCGCCGCGCCGAACATCACCCTGCCCGGCACCAGCACCACACTGGAGAACTACAACGGCAGCACCTGCGGCGGCGGCCCGACCGCGTCACTGCGGGAGGCCTTCGCCCGCTCCTGCAACACCGCGTTCGTCGAACTCGGCATCAAGACCGGCGCCGACGCCCTCAAGGACAAGGCCTCGGCGTTCGGCATCGAACCCGACTCACCGGGCATCCCGATCCCGGTCGCCGACGGCACTGTCGGCTCCATCCCCGACGACGCGGCGCTCGGCCAGACCAGCATCGGTCAGCGCGATGTCGCGCTGACCCCGCTCGAGAACGCGGTGATCGCCGCGACCGTCGCCAACGGCGGCGTCCGCATGCAGCCGCACCTGGTCGCGCAGCTGCAGAGCCCCGACCTGTCGAACCTGGCCACCACCAACCCCGAGTCGAAGGGGCAGGCGGTCACGCCGCAGGTCGCGGCGACGCTGACCGACCTGATGATCGGCTCGGAGAACAACACCGGTGGCGGCGGGAAGATCCCCGGCGTGCAGATCGCGTCGAAGACCGGCACCGCCGAGCACGGCACCGACCCGCGCAACACCCCGCCGCACGCCTGGTACATCGGTTTCGCCCCCGCCCAGAACCCGCAGATCGCGATCGCCGTGATCGTGGAGAACGGCGGCGACCGCGCGCTCGCCGCGACCGGCGGCTCGGTGGCCGCCCCGGTCGGCCGGGCCGTCATCGCGGCCGCACTGAAGCAGGGGGGCTGAGCGTTGACCCTCAACAACGGCGGCGTCATCGCGAACCGCTACCGGCTGCTGCGCCTGATCGCCACCGGCGGCATGGGCCAGGTCTGGGAGGCCACCGACAACCGACTGCACCGTCGGGTGGCGGTCAAGGTGCTCAAGGCCGAGTTCTCGACCGATCCGGAGTTCCTGGAACGGTTCCGGATCGAGGCGCGAACCACCGCGCAGCTCAACCACCCGGGGATCGCCGGCATCTACGACTACGGCGAGACCCGTGACGCCACCGGGCAGGCGACCGCCTACCTGGTGATGGAGCTGGTCAACGGCGAACCGCTGAACGCGGTGCTGGCCCGCGTCGGCCGGCTGTCGCTGCCGCACGCGCTGGACATGCTCGAGCAGACCGGCCGGGCGCTGCAGGTCGCGCACGCGGCGGGCGTGGTGCACCGCGACGTCAAACCCGGCAACATCCTGATCACCCCCGCGGGTCAGGTGAAGATCACCGACTTCGGGATCGCGAAGGCCGTCGAGGCGTCGCCGGTCACAAGGACCGGGATGGTGATGGGCACCGCCCAGTACATCGCCCCGGAGCAGGCACTCGGCCAGGACGCCTCGCCGGCCAGCGACGTGTACTCGCTCGGCGTGGTCGGGTACGAGGCGCTGGCCGGGTTCCGGCCGTTCACCGGCGACGGCGCCCTGACGGTCGCGATGAAGCATGTGCAGGAGGTCCCGGCGCCGCTGCCGGCGGATCTGCCGCCGAACGTGCGCGAACTGATCGACATCACGATGGCCAAGGACCCGGCAGCCCGGTACGGCAGCGGCGGCGAGTTCGCCGACGCCGTCGCCGCGGTGCGCTCGGGTCGACGACCTCCGTTGCCCGGCACCGGACGTCCGACCGCCGCGACCACCGTCGTCGTCCCGCCCGCCGCCGGGACCCAGATTCTTCCGACCTCGCAGTCCGAATATGCTGGCCCCGCGTCAGGTTCCGCGCCGGTGCCGCCGACCGGAATGACCACCGGGCAGAAGGTTCTTGCTTGGGGCGGAGGCGGCCTGTTGCTGGCGGCGCTGCTGATCGGCGCGGGGATGCTGCTGTTCGGTGGCGGCGACGCCCCGTCGACGACCCCGACCACCACCCGGCCCCCGATCACGACCACCCACGTGCCGACGACCACCAGGCCGCCGATCACCACGACGACGGAACCGCCCACGACGACGGACGAGACGACGGAACCGACGACGACCACCGAAGAGACCACCACCGAACAGACCACCACCACCGAGCCTCCGACGACCACCACGACGAAGGCCAGCACCACCACCAAGACGAAGACCACCACCGCCACCACCACGCCGAGCGAGACCACGAGCCCGGCCCCCCAAGGACAGCCATGACCACACCCCGCAAGCTCTCCTCCCGCTACGAGCTGGGCGAGATACTCGGCTTCGGTGGTATGTCCGAGGTGCATCTCGCCCGCGACATGCGCCTGAGCCGTGACGTCGCGATCAAGGTGCTGCGCGCGGACCTCGCCCGCGACCCCACGTTCTACCTGCGCTTCCGGCGTGAGGCGCAGAACGCGGCAGCACTGAACCACCCGGCGATCGTGGCCGTCTACGACACCGGCGAGGCCGAGACCGACGCGGGCCCGCTGCCGTACATCGTGATGGAGTACGTCGACGGCGTGACGCTGCGCGACATCGTCCGCGGTGAGGGCCCGATGCCCGCGCGACGGGCGATGGAGGTCATCGCCGACGTGTGCGCCGCGCTGGACTTCAGCCACCGCAACGGCATCGTGCACCGGGACATCAAGCCTGCCAACATCATGATCAACCGCGCCGGCGCAGTGAAGGTGATGGACTTCGGCATCGCCAGGGCCATCTCGGACAGCTCGAGCCCGATGACGCAGACCGCCGCCGTCATCGGCACCGCGCAGTACCTCTCGCCCGAGCAGGCCCGCGGCGAACAGGTCGACGCGCGCTCGGACGTGTACTCGCTCGGCTGTGTGCTGTTCGAAATCCTCACGGGCGAACCGCCGTTCAAGGGCGACTCGCCGGTCGCAGTCGCCTACCAGCACGTCCGGGAGGACCCGGCGCTGCCGTCGTCGGTGAACCCCGACATCCCGCGCGAGCTGGACTCGATCATCCTCAAGGCGATGAGCAAGAACCCGGCGAACCGCTACCAGAGCGCCGCCGAGATGCGCAGCGACCTGGTGCGGGTGCTCGGCGGTCAGCGTCCGGGCGCCCCGATGGTGATGAACGACGAGGACCGCACCACGATCCTCGGCGCGATGGACTCGTCCGGCCGGTACGCCGCCACGCCCGCACCGAACCCGGCGCCGTCCGCGCCCGCCGCGGCGCCCGCGGACGGCGCGCCTCCCAAGCGCAAGGCCATGCGGACCGTCCTGCTGTCCGTGGGCGCGCTGATCGTCATCGGCATCGTCGGCGCGTTCCTGTGGTCGCTGGGCCCGGGTTCGAAGGCCGCCCAGAAGTTGGTGCCCGACGTCACCAACCAGTCCTCGCAGACCGCCCAGACCACGCTGCAGAACGACGGCTTCCGCGTGCAGACGCAGCCCAAGCCCAGCGCCGTCGTGGCCAAGGGCAACGTGATCGCCAGCATCCCCGTCGCCGGAAGCAAGGCCGACGAGGGCACCACGGTGACCCTCGACGTGTCCAGCGGCCCGGAACAGGTGGAGGTCCCGAAGCTGACCGGGATGAGCCAGGCGCAGGCCGCGCAGGCGCTCAACGCGGTCGGCCTCACCCTCGACCCGACGGTCGCGCGTGCGCCGTCGACCACGGACCAGCTCGACAAGGTGACCGCGCAGGACCCCGCGGCGGGCGCGAACGTCGAGATCAACGGTCTGGTCAAGCTCACCCTGGGCAGCGGCCCGGAACAGGTGCGGGTGCCGAACGTCGTGGGTCAGACCCTCGAGGTGGCGCAGCCGAACATCGAGGGCGCCGGGTTCAAGGTGCAGGTCGAGAACATCGACTCCGGCAAGCCGAAGGGCCAGGTCGTGTCCACCGACCCGACCGGCGGCACCTCCGCGGCGCGCAGCACCACCGTCACCCTCAAGGTGTCCAACGGCAACATGATCCAGATGCCGGACCTGAGCAACCAGACGGTCTCGCAGGCGCTGGACTCGCTCCGCCGGGCCGGCTGGACAGGGTCGTCGAGCCAGCTGTCACAGCGTCCCGAGGCGACCTTGGAGGCCGATCAGGTCGGCAAGGTGGTCACCCAGGCGCAGCCGCCGGGATCCGAACTGTCCAAGACGGCGACCGTCTCGGTCGGCATCGGCCAGCTCGGCATCCCGAGCGGTCCTCGCTAGCGCGCCGCCACCACCCACAGGGTGAGGGGAACCATCATTCGGCCTGACAGGGTGATGGTTCCCCTCACCCTGTCAGCGTCGGCGGTCAGGAGTGGGTGAGCGCGTCGCCGAGGGCCCGCGCGACCTCCGACTCGAGGGTCTCGACGAGCGACTCGGCCGGCCGCTCACCGCACACCTCGAGCCAGTTCGCGAGCATCCGGTGCCCGCCCTGTGTCAGCACCGACTCGGGATGGAACTGGACCCCGTGAATCGGCAGGTCCCGGTGCCGCAACGCCATCACGATGCCGGTGTCGGTGTGCGCGGTCGCGATCAGCTCGTCCGGCATCGTCTCCGGCAGCACGGTCAGCGAGTGGTAGCGCGTCGCGGTGAACGGGTTCGGCAGGCCGGCGAGTACCCCGGTTCCGTCATGGGTGACGCGACTGGTCTTGCCGTGCAGCAACTCCGGTGCCCGGTCGACGGTCGCACCGAAGGCGGCGCCGATCGACTGGTGCCCGAGGCAGACCCCGAGCAGGGGGGTTCGCGCCTGCGCGCACGCAGTCACGAGGTCCATGCTCGCGCCCGCGCGCTGCGGGGTGCCGGGGCCGGGGCTCAGCAGGATGCCGTCGAACTCGGCCGCGACGGCGGCGCGGTCGCCGAGCCGGGGGTCGTCGTTGCGCCAGACGGTGGCCGTCGTACCGAGCTGTCCCAGGTACTGGACCAGGTTGAAGACGAAGCTGTCGTAGTTGTCGACCACGAGGATGCGCATCGGCCCAGGATATGCGCCCCACGACCGTGCGCGCGCAGTACCCCACCCGGGGTGAACGGCGCGCACGGGCCGCGGAGCGGCTACCGCGCGAACTTGGTCCGCAGCTGGCCGGTGTACGCCGGGACCGTCAGCGAATCCGACGCCGTCTGGGTGTAACCGAGGCCGTACCGCACCGCGTACTGCTTGAACGTCCGCACACCTGGCTCGGCGTCGAGGGCCGCCCCGATCCTGGCGGGGTCGCCGATCGCGGTCATCACGTAGGGCGGGCTGTACGTCCGGCCGTGCAGCAGCAGGGTGTTGCCGATGCAGCGCGGCGCGGTGGTCCCGACCACCCGCTGGTCCTGCATCCCGACCGCGGTGGCCCCGCCCGCCCACAACGCGTTCAGGACCGACTGCACATCCTGCTGGTGCACCACCAGGTCGTCGGGCCGGGCGTCGGCCGGGTAGTTCCCGTCCGAGTCCCGGGGCGCGTCGGTGAGGGTCACCCGGACACCCGGTCCGGTGACCTCGGACAGCCCGGCGTCCGCCTCCAGGGCGTGCACCTGCGCGAGGGTGGCCGCGACGCCCGTGTCGGAGTGTGCGGCGGTGGCCTGCAGGGACTCGACCTCGGCGGCGAGGGCGTCCCGGTCGCCCGCCGCGCGGTCGACGTCGTTCTGCGCTGCGCGCACCAGATCCGACAGTCGGGTGGTGTCGCCGCGGCGCAGCTCGTTCCCCGCGGACACCTCACGGGTCGTCGCGAACAGCAGCCCGGCGATCAGGCAGACGAGGGGCACACACGCGATCCAGACCGTCGCCCGCCGACCGCGACGGCGTTCGCTCTCGGCCATCTGCGGTGCCTCCCCCTGGCGCGCGGACCCCACCGCGGGCGCGGCTGCTGGGGCGGTGTCGTTCGTCGGTCCTTGGCCTACGGCGTCGGCGCTGGGTTAGCGTGTACCCGCGACCGGTAGGTTCGAATGTACCTGGTAGGCGTCGGCGACGACGGCTGCCGCGGTGGCAGGTCTCAACCACTTCAGTCCGTTACCCACAGAGTCAATCCACACGAGGACGTCATGCCCAAGTCGAAGGTCCGCAAGAAGACCGACTACACGATCAATCCCGCGAACCGCACCCCGGTCAAGGTGAAGGCCGGCCCGTCGAGCGCGCTCTACGTGTCCGTGATGCTCGGTTTCATGCTGATCGGACTCGCCTGGTTGATCGTGTACTACCTCGCCGCGGACCAGATCGGGTTTATGAACAGCCTGGGGGCGTACAACTTCCTGATCGGCTTCGGATTCATGGTCGTCGGGCTCGTCATGACGATGAGATGGCGTTGACCTCGGTTTTTCACCGAACCGCGGTTTCCAATTACATCCGTGTCATTCATCCCCAGTGTGGATAAGACCTGTGGATAACCTCGGGAGTACGTGTGCATAACCCCGAACCGGCCTGGTCCACACCCACCCCTGCCCTCGTCGCAACGGGCGTGGGCGGGGTGGCGATGGCGCTTGCCGCGGCGCTGCTGCCGACCGATCCGGCGGGCCGGTTCCTGATCGGACTCGCCGCGCTCGGACTGTTGGTGGTCACCACACTCGGGGTGCGCCAGCGCCCCCGACTGGCCGTGCTCGACGGCGGTCGCGGCATCGCGGTCCGCCGGGTCCGCGGCCGACTCGAGTTCGACCGCACGGATCTGGCCCGGGTGCGGATCGTGCGCTACCCGCGCTTCGGTCGACGGGTGCCGATGCTCGAGATCGACGTGCGGCCCGCGGGCGCCGACGAGGACAGGCTGATGATCTTCGGCCGCTGGGACCTGGGCACCGACCCGACCGACGTCTTCGACGCCCTGGCCGTCCGCGGCCTGGTGCCGCCGGACCGCCGGGGCACGTCCACCGCCGGGTGAGGGGAACCATCACCCGGTCAGGCCGAATGCTGGTTCCCCTCACCCGGTAGCGACGGCTAGAGGCCGAGTTCGCTCCGCAACTGGACGACCCGCATGCCGACGACGCCCAGTGTGACGAGGGTGACCGCGGCCAGCCCGATCCAACCGATCCGGACGGCCTTCTCCCGGTCCTGTCCCGCGCCGAGCCACTGCGGCGCGTACAGCAACGCGGCGGTCGCGGCGGCGCCGGCGACCAGACCGCCGAAGTGGCCCCAGAACGAGATGCCGGGCAACGAGACACTGATGATCACGTTGATCGCGATCACCCCGATGATCGGCGCCGGACTCCGGCGGAGCTTGAGCAGGATGACCGCCTGGGCACCCATGATGCCGAAGATCGCTCCCGAGGCACCTGCCGTGAAGCCGCCCCCCTCGAAGGCCATCACCGACGCGGACCCGCCGAGCAGCGAGATGGCGTACACCGCGAGGTACCGCGCACGCCCGAGGATCAGCTCGGTGTCGCGCCCGAGGATGTACAGGGCGAACATGTTGACGGCCAGGTGGATCAGGCCGAAGTGGAGGAACCCGCTGCCGACCAGCCGGATCCAGTCGCCCTGAGCCACGTCGTAGGGCGAGAGCACCCACCAGCCGAACAGCGGTGAGTTGAAGGTTGCCGCGCCGGTGAAGCTGTTGACGAAACCGGCGCCGTTGTCCATCACCGACTTGGCCTGCAGCGCCGTCACCAGGTAGACGAGGATGTTGATCCCCATCAGGGCGTACGTCGCGATCGGCTTGGGTCGGGTGGCCGTCACCGCGTTGCCCGCGACGCCGCGGACAGGCCGGACATCACGCTGCGCGGCGGCGACACAGTCGACGCAGTGATAGCCGACGGACGCCTCACGCAGGCAGTCCGGGCAGGCGGGGCGTCCGCAGCGCGTGCAGGACAGCCCGGTCGGGCGGTCCGGGTGTCGCACGCACCGCGGTTGGGGCGGCGTCCCGTCTCCGGGCACACCGCCCCAACCGGGGTTCGTCATCTCGAGTGCTTCCCGCTCAGGAGATGGTGATGCTGTTGATCACGACCGGCTCGACCGGGCGGTCGGTGCGGTCGACCGGGGTGCCGGAGATCGCGTCGACAACCTTCTTCGACTCGGCGTCCACGACCTCGCCGAAGATGGTGTGGCGACGGTTCAGGTGCGGGGTCGCGCCGGTGGTGATGAAGAACTGCGAGCCGTTGGTGCCCGGGCCGGCGTTCGCCATCGCGAGCAGGTACGAGCGGTCGAACTGCAGCTCCGGGTGGAACTCGTCCTCGAACTTGTAGCCCGGGCCGCCGCGACCGGTACCGGTCGGGTCGCCACCCTGGATCATGAAGCCGTCGATGACGCGGTGGAAGACTGCGCCGTCGTAGAACGGTCCGGTCTTGGTGCCCGCCGCGTTCTCGGTGCTGTAGTCCTTGGAGCCGTCGGCGAGGCCGACGAAGTTCGCGACAGTCTTCGGCGCGTGGTTGCCGAACAGGGCGATCTTGATGTCGCCGCGGTTGGTGTGCAGCGTTGCGGTTGCGGTCTGATTCGGTGAAGTCACTCCCCCATCGTGCCATTGCTGCCGACAGGACATGTGCGACAGTGGAGAGATGACCCGCGCGTCGAAGCACTCTCCCGCCCCTGTCCGCGTCGAGGCCGAGCCGGTGCCGATCGACCAGGCCGCGGTGCCCGCCCCCCAGTCACCCGCGCTGACCAGCGCACTCCGGTTCGCCCAGAGTGCCGCGCTGGGCCTGGCGAAGGGCGGTGGCACCCTGGCGAAGGGCACCGGCACCGTCGGCGTCTACCTGCTCGGCAAGGGCTTCTCGTTGGCGAAGGACGTGTTGTCGCGCCCGAAGCAGGCACCCGCCCTGGCCCTGGTGGACGAGCACACCGTCGCAGATGCGGCCAAGTCCGTGCGTGGCAAGCGGCGTGGGCGGCGGGTGGCCGTCCTCGTGGCGACCGGCGCGGCCGTGGCCGCCGTCGGCCTCTTCGTCAAGAAGCAGCGCACCGAGACCCCGCCGGTCGCCGATGCGCCGCCGAGCCTGCGGGACCTCGAGACCTCCTGACCGCGGCTCGAGCGCCTGTGCACAACGGGTACCGAAACCAATTGCTGCACAGGTTTGTTCACAATTCCACAGGGGCGCACCCAATCGGTCGCTCGGTCCGCGTGGACGAATCCGCGCACTAGCGCAGCCGCGCAGTCCCGAGCAGTGCCGACTCCTCCCGCCCCGGCCAGGTCCCCACGAGAACGGGTGCCTCGCCGGGAGGCGGTCCCGCATCGATCACCCGGACCACCTCAACTTCCACCCCACCCGAACGCACCGTGGTCGTCGATCGGCCGTTCGTGACGCCGACGGCACTGAGCACGGGTACTGCCGTGCCGGGAGTCCCGCTGCCGCGCACCCGGGTGGTCACCTCGCGTCCCTCGGCGTCGGCGGGGTTGGCGTACTCGAGTTCAGCCTGAGCCGCACCGGTGAGGATCGCCGTGAGGAGCGCGGTCGCGTACACCGGGTCCGCGCACGCGTCGTACACCCAGCGTGTGCCGAGGACGGAGTGCTCCATGGTCGTGATCAGTGCCGACTCGGCGCCGGCCAGCGGGGCACCGCGGTAGGTCACCGGGACCTGCAGCACGCGGCCGTCATCAGCGCCCAGCACGTGGGTCTCGACGCCGACCTCACCGTCGGGATCGTCGAACCGGTACGCGCCAAGGACGTGCAGAGCTGCGGTGTCGACGTCGAGGGTCCAGGGCTGGTCGGGAACCCAGTGCCTGAGCATCTCGATCTTCGACGGAACCAGCTGAGCCCGATGGATGAGCGCCATGGCGTCGACGGTACGCGTGGCAGATGGGCATCCGGACGAGGTTCGGAGCGGAACTAGGAGTGCGGGCAGGTGGAGCGCGAACTGCGCTCACCCGCGGGAAGTACTTGTGGAGCCTAGGAGATTCGAACTCCTGACATCTGCCTTGCAAAGGCAGCGCTCTACCAACTGAGCTAAGGCCCCGTCCGCGTCAGCGGCTGGTGACCTCGTGCCAGACGTCCGCACTGCGGTGCTGCGACCTCAGCTTGGTCAGTCCGAAGAGCACCGTCACAACGGCCGCTACGAGTAGCAGAACCTTCATGCTCGAACCCTTCGTCGGCACGGGGAGTGGGCCTAGGAGGACTTGAACCTCCGACCTCTTCCTTATCAGGGAAGCGCTCTAACCGCCTGAGCTATAGGCCCGTACTCGGTGCGAAAAACGTGTCTCTCGAACCGAGGCATGAGATTACCCCACCGACCCGCGGCCGCCCAAATCGGGCCGGTGGGGAATCGAAATGCCAGGTCAGTCGCGGTCCGCCAGCGTCACCTCGACACCACCGACCAGGTCAGTGCAGAGGTTGTAGATGAACGCACCGACGGTCGCAAGGGCGGTGAACAGTACGACGTTGATCACACCGATCAGCGCCGAGTATCCGAACACCTGTCCCGCCGTGACGAGCCCGCTGTTGCCGGTCTCGGACACGATGTCGGTGAAGGCATTGTTCAACCGGTCCCAGACACCCATGCCGTCGAGCACGAGGTACAGGAACCCGACGGCGAACATCCAGACGAAGAACAACGCGACCGAGAGAACGAGGGACACCTTGAGGGCGGACCAGGGGTCGATCTTGCGGATCTGGACGGACGCCCGCAGCGGATCTCCGACCGGCGCGGTCGCAGCGACCACCAGCGACGGCTGCTTGCCGGACACCGGCGCGTGCACCGGCTCAGCGGGGATCGGATGCTTGACCTCGGAGAGGTCGGGCAGATCCTTGGCGAGGTCGGTCCGGTCGATGTGCCGGGTCGGGCCGTCGATCACGGCCGCTTTCGCCTTGGCGGTCTCCCGCTGCGTGGCGCGCGCGGCCTGGTCGGCACCCACGGGCGGGCGCGTGGCGGGCGGCACGGCGCCGGGCGTTCCCTGACCCGCCGGTCCACCGTTGACCTGGGTGCCGCGCTGCCACGGCGGGGTCTGACCCTTGCCGGTCGCGGCGCCCGGACGGGTTCCCGCGGCCGCGGTTCCCTGTGGGCGGACCGCACCGGACGGCTGGGCTGCCGGACGGGCGCCGGTCGCGGGCGGCTGCTGGGTGGGTCGTCCCGTGGGCGCGGTGGGCGGCTGGGTGCCGGCCACCGGCTCGGCCGGGCGCTGCGTGGGGGGCTGGGCCCCCGCAGTGCGACCGTTCTGCGGCGCCGGCGCGGCCGCCGGCTTGGACTGCCCCGTCGGTGCGGTCGGGGCGGGAGTGGGGGCCGCGGACTTCGACGGCTCGGGCGCCGGACCTGCCGGCTGCGTGGGTGCGGCAGATTTCGCCGGCTGCGCGGCGGGAGCCGGGGTGGCCGGCTGCGCAGTACCCCCTTCAGGACGCTGTGCGGACGGCTGCGCCGGGGCACCCGACTGTCCGCTGCCCGTCGGCGCCGACTGCGGCGCGGCGGGAGCCGCGCCGGCAGCGGGGGCAGCGGTCGGCTTCGCGGGTCCGGTCGAGGGCTGCGCGCCACCGCCCTGGCCCGCCGGGGCGCCCGTGGCGGGCGACTTCTCCGCCTGCGAGGGGACCGGGGTCGGCGCTGGTGCGCCGCCCGGTCGGTCCCCCTGCGCCGGCGCACTCGGCGCCTGCTCGGCGGGGCCGGTGGCGGGTGCCACGCGGTCGCTGCCGGGCTGATGGGGAGTGCTCACTTACGACTCCTTCGGTGCGTCGGTCGCGGCGGCGTCGGACTCGTCCGGTTCGTCGGCGTTGCGCGCGATCGCGAGCAGTGTGTCGCCGTCTCCGAGGTTCATCAGACGCACGCCCTTGGTCTGGCGGCCTGCCTTCCGGACCTGCTTCGCAGCGGTACGGATGACACCCCCGCCCGAGGTGATGGCGTAGAGCTCGTCGTCGTCGTTGACGATGAGCGCTCCGACCAGGGTGCCACGGCGCTGGTCGTACTGGATGGTGAGCACGCCCTTTCCGCCGCGCCCCTGGACCGGGTAGTCCTCCATCGGGGTGCGCTTGGAGTACCCGCCGGACGTCGCGACCAGCAGGTAGGTGCCCTCGCGCACGACGTTGAGTGACAGCAGCTCGTCCTCGCCGTTGAACCGCATGCCCTGCACGCCGGAGGTGGCGCGACCCATCGGCCGCAGCGCCTCGTCGGTGGCGGAGAAGCGGATCGACTGCCCCTGCGCGGAGACCAACAGCAGGTCGTCCTCCGCGGAGCAGAGCACGACGCCGACCAATTCGTCCTCGCCGCGCAGGTTGACCGCGACGATCCCGCCGCTGCGGTTGGAGTCGAAGTCGGTCAGCTTGGACTTCTTGACCAGGCCGTTGCGGGTGGCGAGCACCAGGTAGGGCGCGTCCTCGTAGGTCTTGATCTGGATGATCTGCGCGATCCGCTCGTCCGGCTGGAAGGCGAGCAGGTTCGCGACGTGCTGGCCGCGGGCGGTGCGGCTGGCCTCGGGCAGCTCGTACGCCTTGGCCCGGTAGACCCGCCCCTTGGTGGTGAAGAACAGGATCCAGTCGTGCGTCGAGCTGACGAAGAAGTGCTTGACCAGATCGTCCTGCTTGAGCCCGGCGCCCTGCACGCCCTTACCGCCGCGCTTCTGCGAGCGGTAGAGGTCGGTTTTGGTGCGCTTGGCGTAGCCGGTCTCGGTGATCGTGACGACCACGTCCTCGCGCGCGATCAGGTCCTCGTCGGAGACGTCGCCGTCGGCGGCGATGATCCGGGTGCGGCGGTCGTCGCCGTACTTGTCGACGATCTCCTTGAGCTCGTCGCGCACGATCGCACGCTGCCGCTCCGGCTTGGCCAGGATGTCCTCGAGGTCCGCGATCTCGCGCTCGATCTCGGCGAGCTCGTCGACGATCTTCTGCCGTTCGAGGGCCGCGAGGCGCCGCAGCTGCATCGCCAGGATCGCGTCGGCCTGGATCTCGTCGACGGTGAGCAGGTTCATCAGGCCCGCGCGGGCGACGTCGACGGTCTGGGACGCCCGGATGAGTGCGATGACCTCGTCGAGCGCGTCGAGCGCCTTGACCAGGCCACGCAGGATGTGGGCCCGCTCCTCGGCCTTGCGCAGCAGGTAGCGGGTGCGACGGACGATCACTTCGAGCTGGTGGTTGACGTACAGGCGGATCATCTGGTCGAGCCGCAGGGTGCGGGGTACGCCGTCGACGATCGAGAGCATGTTGCAGCCGAAGCTGGTCTGCAGCTGGGTGTGCTTGTAGAGGTTGTTGAGCACGACCTTGGCCACCGCGTCACGCTTGACGGTGACGACGATCCGCATGCCGACGCGGTCCGAGGACTCGTCGTGGATGTCGGAGATCCCCGCGATCTTCGCGTCGCGCACCTGTTCGGCGATCGAGGTGATCAGGTTGTCGGGGTTGACCTGGTACGGCAGTTCGGTGATGACGATCGTGGTGCGCCCCTTGGCGTCCTCCTCGATCTCGACGACGCCGCGCATACGGACCGAGCCACGACCGGTGCGGTACGCGTCGTTGATGCCCTGGCCACCGACGATCAGGCCGGCGGTCGGGAAATCGGGTCCCTTGATCCGCTCCATGACGGCCTCGAGGGTGACTTCCTCGTCGGCCGCGTAGTTCTCGAGGGCCCAGTAGATCGCCTCGGCCACCTCACCCAGGTTGTGCGGCGGGATGTTGGTCGCCATACCCACCGCGATGCCGCCGGAACCGTTGATCAACAGGTTGGGGACACGGCTGGGGAGAACCGTCGGCTCTTGCGTCTTGCCGTCGTAGTTCGGCGTGAAATCGACCGTGTCATGGTCGATTTCGCGGAGCATCTCCATCGCCAGCGGCGTCAGGCGGCACTCGGTGTACCGCATGGCGGCGGCGCCGTCGTTGCCTCGGGAACCGAAGTTGCCCTGGCCGTCGACGAGCGGGTAGCGCAGCGACCACGGCTGCGCCATCCGGACCAGGGTGTCGTAGATCGAGGTGTCGCCGTGCGGGTGGTAGTTACCCATGGTGTCGGCGACCGGACGCGCCGACTTCACGTAGCCGCGGTCGGGGCGGTAGCCGTTGTCGTACATCGCGTAGAGGACGCGACGGTGCACGGGCTTGAGTCCGTCGCGCACGTCCGGCAGCGCACGACCCACGATCACGCTCATCGCGTAGTCGATGTAGCTGGACTGCATCTCCTGCTGGATGTCCACCGGCTCGATGCGGTCGTGCCCCGGTTCCTCCGGCGGCAACGTGGTGTCAGTCATCGGCTCCTCTTCTTCTCAGCGAACGGTCCTGGTAGAGCCTGCGGACCCGGGGCGTGCGAAGCGTCGAAGTTCGTAAGCTCCGATGCCGGCATCGCGCAACCCGTCAAGTCTATAGGTGCAGGTCAGCCAGACCCGGCAGCACTCGCTGATTGTCCGGCATTCCGCGTCGAGTCGGGGGTGCCGCGAGGGGCCGACGGCCGGTTCTAGCCGACCGGCTGGGCGAGCCGGGTGAGCGCGTACTCGGTGATCGCGACCAACGCTCCCTTCGCCGACTCCCGGCTGCGGGCGTCGATGGACAGGATCGGCACGTCCGCGGGCACCGCGAGGGCCTGCCGGATCTCCTCGAGCGGGTAACGCGGCGCGTCGTCGAACTCGTTGATCGCGACGACGAACGGCAGCTTGCGGGCCTCGAAGTAGTCGACGGCGGCGAAGGACTCGTCCAGCCTGCGCGTGTCGATCAACACGATCGCCCCGATGGCGCCCCGGATCAGGTCGTCCCACATGAACCAGAACCGCTGCTGGCCAGGCGTGCCGAACAGGTACAGCACCAGGTCCTCGGCGAGGCTGATCCGCCCGAAGTCCATGGCCACGGTCGTGGTCGCCTTCTGCGGGGTGGCGGCCAGGTTGTCCACGCCGTCGGAAGCGTTGGTGACCAGCGCCTCGGTCCGCAACGGGACGATCTCCGACACCGCGCCGACGAGGGTGGTCTTGCCGACGCCGAATCCACCGGCGACGACGATCTTGGTCGAGGTCACCCGGTCGCGCTGCGGGCTAGATGTTGCGTAGTCCACCGAGGACCCTTTCGATAAGTTCACGACGTTCGCTGTCGCTCGAGTCGTCTTGCAGCGTTGCCAGGATCCGCAGGTGACCGGCGGCGACGAGATCCGCGACGAGCACGCGCGCCACACCGATCGGCACACCCACCCGGGCGGCGATCTCGGCCACCGAGGGCGACTGCGCGCACAGCGCGACGATCGTCGCCTCGATGTCCCCGAGGTCCGGGGCCTGGTTGTCTCGGGACGGCAGCACCTGGATCAGGGCCTCGAGGGCCAGTTCCACAGCCGGTTTCGTCCGTCCCGAGGTGAGCGAGTACGGCCGAACCAGGCTCGGTCCGCGCTCGGTCACCTCGTCGTACTCGTCGTTCATGGCCACATCCCGGTCAGGTCCCGAGCACCGATCGCGGCGTCGCCTCCACGGAGCTGCCGACCCGGTCGACGAGCAACGCCATCTCGTACCCGACCTGCCCGATGTCGCATCCGGAGGAGGTCAGCGCTGCCAGGTGCGACCCGTCGCCGACGCTCATCAGCAGCAGGTAGCCACGCTGCATCTCGACGACCGACTGCAGGACGCCGCCGCCGTCGAAGAGGTTCGAGACCCCGGTGGACAGGCTGGCGAGCCCTGAGGTGACCGCCGCGAGCTGCTCCGCACGGTCCTGCGGCAGATGCTCGCTGCCCGCCATCAGCAGGCCGTCGGCGGAGACCAGGACCGCGTGCGAGACGCCCGGGATCTCCCTGGCGAAGTTCGACACCAGCCAGTCGAGCGGGCGGGCGCCGCCGAAGCCCTGTTCCCCGTTCGAGACGGTTCCCTGATCGATGCTCATCTGTCTCCTCCGATGCTGGTGCGCTCGGCCATGCTCGCTGCGCGGCCCTCGCGAATTCCCTTTTGGTGGCGGCTCAGATTGTCACGGACCGCTTCCGGGTCCCGCAGCCGCGGGCGGGCCGTGGCCCGGTCGGCGGTGTCGACCCCGCCGGGCACCAGCCGATGACCCGGCGTGCGCTGCGGCAGACCCGACTCGGTCCTGGCCTCCACCGGCGCCTCGCTTGCCCGGTGCGCGGCAGTCCAGCCCTGATCGGCCGCCGACGTCCACTCGCGCTTCGCCGGGCCGTCCGACGTGATCGGATCCGTCAGCCAGTCCGTGACCATGCCGGAGAAGATCGGCGTTCCGGTGGTCGTAACGTCCTGGGACGCAGTGGCATTCGGCCGAGCCTGGAAGAACGACGCGGTCTTCGCCGCATTGGTCCGGTAGCGGTGACGCGTCGCCGGGGGCGAATCGACGTCCGCCGATTCGGTCCGCACGGGTTGGGCCGATCCGAACCCCCCGAAGCCCTGGCCGGCCGGGGCGGACACCGGCGGCAGGGGCGCGGACGGAGGCGGCGTCGCGGACGGAACCTGTTGCGCCGGAGCCTGTTGCGCCGGAGCGGGGGTCGGTGGCAGCGGCGCGGGGACCGCGGCACCGGGCACGCGCTGCGGCAGTCCGGTCGCACCGGGGGTCCGCTGCGGCAGGACGCCGGGCGGGTTCGGTGCGGGAGCAGGCGCCGGCCGGGCGGTCTCGGTCACCAACGGCGGCATCTCGTCGGAGCGGACGACGGTCACCTGGGGCAGGCCGGCGGTATCCACGCGCTGCATTCCCGCGGTGTCCACGAGCTGCATTCCCGCGGTGTCGACCCGGGGTATCGGGCCGGTGTGCCCCATTTCGAGCGGCGACACCAGCAGGCTGTCGGGAATGTGCACACTCGCGGTGACGCCCTGGTCGCGCGCGGTCTCGAAGGTCCGCCGCAGCCGCACCGTGATTCCGTGGCGGGCCGCGAGTCGGCTGACCACGAACAGGCCCATGTGCCGGGCGGTCTCCGGGCTGACCTCGCCACCCGAGGCGAGGCGGTCGTTGATCACCGCCAAGTCGCCTTCGGGGATACCGATTCCGCAGTCGACGATCTCGAGCAGCGCACCACCGTCGACGGCGCGCGCGAAGGTGATCTTCACCTTGCTGTCGGGCGGGGAGGCACGCAGCGAGTTGTCGAGCAACTCGGCGAGCAGGTGCACGACGTCGGTCGCGACCGCGCCGCTCAGTGCGCCGTGCGGCGTGGACCCGACCTGCACGCGCTGGTAGTTCTCGACCTCGGACATCGCGGCGCGCACGGTGTCGCCGAGCTGAACCGGCGCAGACTGGGCACGCCGAACCCGGTTGCCCGAGAGGATCAGCAGGTTGTCGCCGTTACGGCGCATGCGGGCGGCGAGGTGGTCGAGCCGGAACAGGCTCTCGAGGCGCTTGGGGTCCTTCTCCTCGAACTCGAGGTTCTCGATCAGGCCCAGCTGCTGGTCGACGAGCGACTTGCTGCGCCGGGCGAGGGTCTCGAACATGTCGCCGATCTGCAGGCGAAGGTGCGCCTGCTCGCCGGCGAGCTTGAGTGCCTGCCCGTGCATGTCGTCGACGGCCCGGGCGAGCTGGCCGATGTCCTCGGTGGTGTGCACCGGGATCGGTTCGAAGTCGGTCACGGCCGAGGAGTCGCCGACCTTGATCCGCTCGATCGCGTCGGGCAGGTCCTCGTTGGCCACCTGCAGCGCGCCGAATCGGAGCCGGCGAATCGGTCGGATCAGCGACCGTGCGACGAGCAGCCCGAGGACGATCGCGGCGAGCAGTGTCGCGAGGACGATCGCGGCGTCACGGATGGCCGCCGACCGCGTCTCGTCGGCGCGCTGGGTGACGGTCGCGGTGATCGCGTCCGAGGACTCCTTGATCAGCGAGCCGTAGATCGCGACGCTCTTGAGCAGTGAGGTACGCAGCTCCATCAACGGCAGCTGGCCGCCGACCGCCGCGTCGATCATGTCGGTGCGCTTCTGAACTCCCTCACGCAGGGCGTTGATCTTGGTGTCCTCGAGCGGGAAGGAGCGCGCCAGCGTGTCGATCATCGCGAGCTCCGCACCGGACGCGGAGATCAGGTGGGTGAGCGGGGCGGTCGGGTTCTTGAGCAGCAGGACCGCGCCGCTGACCTGATCGGCGAGGCGGCGCTGCGAGGACCACGCGCCGACCAGGCGGGTGTGCTCGGCGAGCACCGCCGGGTCGTCGATCGGGGCGACGATCTCGTCGATGACGCGGGTCAGGTCGGAGCGGACGGCGGTGGTGTCGTCGGCGAGGGTCGCGGGGACGGTACCGCCGGGCTTGAACTGGTCACGAAGGCTCTTGATGCTCGCCAGCGACCGGCGCAGCTGGTCCGCGACCGGCGCACTGAGGTCGGGGTTGTCCGCGGCAGCGGTGACCTTGGCGATTCCCGCGTCCACGGCCTGCAGGTCCTCGGGCATCATCGTGTTCGCGGCGAAGCCGGCGGACGCGGTACCGAAGGCCGTGCCGAGGTCGACGATCGCCGGGACGTCGGCGACCTGCTTGGCGGCGGAACTGAAGTTGACGGCCTTGCTCAGCTCGTCCTGCACGCGCAGGCCACCGAGCACCATCGCCACGGTGAGGGGAATCACGAGGACGGCACTGACCTTCCAGCGCAGGCCCCAGCCCTCGAGGTTCCACGGCCTGTTGACAGGCGGCGATTGGGTCTTCATCTTCCAAGCTCACTTTCCACCCAGGCCCGGCACGAGGCCCCGCGCTCGCGCCACTCCCCTGGACCACTGAAACGGTGTTCGGCGGGGGGAATCGAGAACAGATTCCTAGGCGGTACCGGAGTGTAGAGGCTCCGACCCCACGGACAGAAGTCCTAAAGTTCCCAAGTCGTTATCGCGTCGTGACCAACCATGCGACATAGCCGGCAAATCAGGACGCATCAGTCACAGTGGTGCCGTCACATCCCATCAGCTCCACAGGCCCCCCGAGCCGGGCAGCAAAGTGATCTGCATCACAATTCTGCCCGGCTCGGGGTCTCAGCCACTCAGACGTCCAGGAAACGGACATCCTTGGCGTTGCGCGTGATGAAGCTGCGACGCGCCTCCACGTCCTCACCCATCAGGATGCTGAAGAGTTCGTCCGCGGCCGCGGCGTCGTCGAGCGTCACCAGCCGAAGCACTCGAACACTCGGATCCATCGTGGTCTCCCACAGCTCCTTGGCGTTCATCTCGCCGAGACCCTTGTAGCGCTGGATGCCGTCGTCCTTGTTGATCTTCTTGCCGGCCTTGAGGCCCTCTTCGAGCAGACCGTCGCGCTCACGGTCCGAGTACGCGAAGTCCGGCTCGGACCGCTGCCACTTGAGCTTGTACAGCGGCGGCTGCGCCAGGTAGACGTGACCGTGCTCGACCAGCGGTCGCATGAAGCGGAACAGCAGGGTCAGCAGCAGCGTCGCGATGTGCTGGCCGTCGACGTCGGCGTCGGCCATCAGCACGATCTTGTGGTAGCGCAGCTTGGCGAGGTCGAACTCGTCGTGGATGCCGGTGCCGAACGCGGTGATGATCGACTGGACCTCTGCGTTCTTGAGGACGCGGTCGATGCGGGCCTTCTCGACGTTGATGATCTTGCCGCGCAGCGGCAGGATCGCCTGGTACATCGAGTCGCGGCCGGACTTGGCCGAGCCGCCTGCGGAGTCGCCCTCCACGATGTAGATCTCGGACTTGCTCGGGTCGTTGGAACGGCAGTCGGCCAGCTTGCCCGGCAGCCCGCCCAGGTCCGTGGCGCTCTTGCGGCGGACCAGCTCGCGCGCCTTGCGGGCCGCCAGCCGGGCCTGCGACGAGGAGACCGCCTTGTTCACGATCGTCTTCGCGTCGGCCGGGTTGGACTCGAGCCAGTGCGAGAGGTGCTCGTTGCATGCCTTCTGGACGAACGACTTGACCTCGGTGTTGCCGAGCTTGGTCTTGGTCTGGCCCTCGAACTGCGGCTCGCTGACCTTGACCGAGATGATCGCCGCCAGACCCTCGCGGATGTCGTCGCCGGAGAGCGCCGGATCCTTCTCCTTGACGAGCTTCTTCTCCTTGGCGTACTTGTTCACCGTCGCGGTGAGCGCCGCCCGGAAGCCCTCCTCGTGGGTGCCGCCCTCGTGGGTGTTGATGGTGTTGGCGAAGGTGTGCACCGACTCCGAGTAGCCGGAGTTCCACTGCATCGCGACCTCGAGCTCGTGCCCGGTGCCCTTCGCCGTGAACCCGACCACCGAGTTGTGGATCGACTGCTTGGTGCGGTTGATGTGCCGCACGTAGTCCTCGAGGCCGCCCGGGTAGTGGTAGGTCCGGGTGCGAATCGACTGCACCTCGGGGGTCTTGACCTCGCCCGCCTCGTACTCGGCGTCGGCGGCGACCTCCTCGTCGGTGATCCGCTCGTCGGTCAGGGTGATGGTCAGGCCCTTGTTCAGGAAGGCCATCTCCTGCAGCCGCCGTGCGACCGTCTCCGCGTTGTAGGTGGTGGTCTCGAAGATGTTCGGGTCGGCCCAGAAGCGAGTGGTGGTACCGGTTCGCTTGGTCGGCTCGCCCTGGACCAGCGCGCCCGGCTCGGCCATCGTGTAGGTCTGCGACCACTCGCTGCCGTCGCGGGCGATCTCGAGCTCGACCTTGGTCGAGAGCGCGTTGACCACCGAGATGCCGACGCCGTGCAGACCACCGGACACCGCGTACGAATCGGAGTCGAACTTGCCGCCGGCGTGCAGCTGGGTCATGACGACCTCGACGGTCGGGACACCGGAGGCGTGCATCTCGACCGGAATGCCACGGCCGTCGTCGACGACCTGGATGCCGCCGTCCGCGAGCAGCGTGACCCCGACCGCGCTGGCGTAGCCGGCCATCGCCTCGTCGACCGAGTTGTCCACGACCTCCCAGATCAGGTGGTGCAGACCGCGCTCGCCGGTGGAGCCGATGTACATGCCGGGTCGCTTGCGGACCGCCTCGAGTCCCTCGAGGACCGTGATGGAAGAAGCGCCGTAGTCCTTGTTCGGAGTGCTCTTGTCTGACTTCTGGGCAGCCACGGGAGGTCTACTCTCCTTCTCATCTGCACGACGGTCTCATCGGCAAGGCGATCGCGGCCGGCGAGCGGCCGCGAGGTACCCGCCCATCCTACTGGTAGCGGTACGACAGAACGCCTCTACGACACCCCTGAGCTGCCCGTAGACGCAGTTTCAGTGACTGACCTGAGTGCGGAACTGGTCCGCGTCGTCAGGCGGTGACTGTGGAGCCGTCCGTCGCGGCAGCGTTCTCGATGCTGTCGACGAAGCCGGCGGCGATCCGGGCGAGGTCGGCGGAGTGCGAGAGCGGTGCCCAGTGCCCGGCCGGGATCTCGGCGCGACGCAGGTCGGCGACCCACCGCTGCGTCTCCTCGAACCCGAACGGCAGTACCGCCTTGTCGCGGGTGTTGACGATCAACTGGACCGGGATCTCGGTGCGACGCTCACGCGGGCGCAGCAACCGGTCCCGGGTGTTGGCCCGGTAACGCTTCACGCCGTTCGCGGCGTCGCGGCCGATCGTCGCGGCCGGACGCGCCAGAGCCGGATCCATCCCGTCGAACAGGGCCAGGAACCGGGGCCAGCGGGGTGCCAGGAGCCTGCCGGTGACCAGGGCGGGGAGCACCGGGATGTGGAAGAGCAGGGCGTAGAACGACGCGGCGAACTGTGCGAGCACCTTGCCGACGCCCGCCGGGGTGGGACTGGTCAGGTTGCGGCGCATCCAGTGCCCGAGGTGGTCGAAGCACCAACCCGACACGGAGGTCAGCGACGCGATCCGGCGGTCGGCGCCGGGCGCACACACCGCCTCCCACGACTCGAGCGAACCCCAGTCGTGCGCGAGCACGTGGACCGGCGCATCCGGGCTGACGGCGTCGATCACCGCGAACAGGTCGCTCGCGAGCAGTTCGAGTCGGTAGTCCGCGACCGCGGTCGGCACGGTCGACTGACCCGCCCCGCGGCTGTCGTAGGACACCACCCGGAAGCGGTCGGCGAGCAACGGCACGACGTGCTCCCACAGCCGGTGGGTGTCCGGCCACCCGTGCACCAGGACCAGGGTCGGGCCGTCGGGGTTGCCCTGTTCGAACACCGCCAACTGAACGTCGCCGTTGCGCACCGTGCTGGCGACTGCGGGTCGGGAACCGTTGCTGCTGTTGCTCATTCGTCGTTCCTCTGGTTTCGGTGTGACGGATTCACAGGTCCAGCACGAGGCGGTCGCCGGACGCCCGGGACACGCAGATGAGCATCTCGTCCTGCTGCTGCGCCGGGGTGAGTCGGGTCTCGCGGTGCTCGGGTTCGCCGGCGAGCACGCGAACCTTGCAGGTGCCGCAGAAGCCCTGCTGGCAGGAGTACGCCACCCCTGGCAGACGCTCCTTGACCACCGTGAGCACGGACTCGTCGGCGGGCACGGTCAGCACCTCGCCGGTGCTCGCGAGCTCGACCTCGAACTCGGTTCCGTCGAGAACCGGCGGGGCACCGAATCTTTCGAAGTGCAATGCGGTGGCCGGAGTCGCCGGGAACCCGGTGCGCACCAGCTCCAGCATCGGCGTCGGACCGCAGCAGTACACGGCTCCGCCCGCGGTCGCCCTGCCGAGCAGGTCGTCGGCGGTCGGAATGCCGTACTCGTCGTCGGGTCGGACGAAAACCCTGTCCTGTTCCCAGGTTTCGATCTCGTCGAGGAAGGGCATCGACTCGCGCGAGCGTCCCGAGTACACGAACTGCCAGTCCATTCCCGTCCCGCGGGCGGCCCGGACCATCGCGAGAATCGGGGTGATGCCGATGCCTCCGGCGACGAACAGTGCGCTGCCGTGCCCGACGAACGGGAATCCGTTGCGCGGTCCCCGCACCGTGACCGTGGTGCCCGGTTGCAGCCCGTGCATCTCGATCGACCCGCCGCCGCCGTCCGGAATGGCCCGCACGGCGATCCGGTAGTGGGTGCGGTCGGCGGGGTCGCCGCACAACGAGTACTGACGGCGGCGACCGGACGGCAGGTGGAAGTCGAGGTGGCAGCCGGGCTGCCAGGCCGGCAACTCGCCGCCGCCCGGGGCGGCGAAGGTCAGGGCCGCGACGTTCTCGTCCTGCGCCACGATCGTCCGGTCGGTGACGACCATGGTAATCGCACGGTCGGGGTTGTGACCGGCGTGCTCGGGCCTGTAGTCGAAGCGGCTCACCGCACCGAGATAGCGGTCCGCGAACGACTGAAGCAGGCTCATCACCCGGTCGTTGCGGTCACGCCCGCGCAGATCCCGCGGCGCACCCGAGGTGGTGATCGACCGATCCGTGTTCATCGTCGCCATCGCGGCGTCACCGGGCCGCGGCCTGGGCTGCGGGCGAGGTGGCGAGGTAGGCGACGGCCTGCGAGGTCGACCCCTCGTGCGACGGGTGGTACGAGCGGCTGAAGTATCGGCCCATCCGGACGACGAGTTCCTTGGGGCCGGGCAGCACGCCTCGTCTGCCGGCAGCCAGGTAGTCCGACACGTGCGGCTTGCGGCGCTGCGGGGCCCACTGGGCCAACTCGGGGTCGTTCGCCATCAGGAAACGGGTCCCACGAACCCACAGGTAGACGATCGCCGGCGTGGCAACGAGCTGGGTGCGCAGGCGTCGTGACTCGCGTTTGTCGAAGTAGCGCATCACGTCGTAGGCGACCGAGCGGTGCTCGACCTCCTCGGAACCGTGCCAGCGGAGCAGGTCGAGCATGGTCGGGTGCGGGTTCGCCCGGTCGAGCCCCTTCGCATTGAGCACCCAGTCGCCGAGGAACGCGGTGATGTGCTCGATCGCCGCGATCAGCGCGAGCCGCTCGATCAGGTAGTTCTCCGTGCGCCTCGCAGTGAGCGGTCGCGGCCCCAGCAGTTTGAAGAAGACCCATTCCATCTGCGCGGTGAACGGCGTGGGGTCGAGGCCCTGCTTCTTTAGGTGCTCCAGCACGCCGGAGTGCGACTGGGAGTGCATGGCCTCCTGGCCGATGAACCCGGCGACGTCGTCGCGCAGCTTCTCGTCCTCGATCAGCGGCAGCGCTTCCTTGAACGTGTCGACGAACCAGTCCTCACCGGCGGGCAACAGCAGGTGCAGCACGTTGAACACGTGCGTGGCGAACGGATCGCCGGGAATCCAGTGCATCGGCAGGTCTGACCAGTCGAACTCGACGTTTCGGGCCTGCAGCAGGATGTGGTCGGGCTCCGTCGCGGTGGGCGCGTGTGCGGCTTCCGGTGACATCGGATTTCCCCTCCGGCGATCGGGCCTGCCGGTCGCCTGTGGCACAGTTCACTCACAAGAACGGAGGTAACCGTAACACGAGGTTATAGATAAATATAGGCCCAGCCCGTACCCAACCCGAGACCGTCCGCCCAACGCGAGGCCAGCCAGTCGGTCGCCGACGCACCCAAGGGGCGGGTCACCGCATACGATGACCAGAAAGCCGCCACCGCACTCACCCCGGCCCACCGATATGCCATGGCAGGCAAGGCAATTGCAACCGCGAACAGCAGCATCGACGCGAGGTACCCGAGATGCAGCGTGGTGACGGTCAGGTCGCCGGCCACGGTTCCCAGGGCGAAGGTCACCATGACTGTCGCCCAGTAGAACGCTTCCCTGCGACGGGTCGTGATGCTGTGCACGGACAGCGTCTTCTCGCTGCGGTACCAGAGGGCGAAGACCCCGGCCAACACGACGGCGAACCCGATCGTCGACACGGCCAGCGGAATCCCGATGGCGAAATCGACGAGGTCGGCGACCATGGTGCCGAAAATGCTCACCATCACCACGGCGGACCAGTAGGTCCACACCACGTACCGCGAACTCCGGAACTGCGCTGTCAGGCTCGCGATCAGCAGTACACCGGCCCCGCCCACGGCGATTGCGGGCGGAAACCGGTCCATGAGGAAATCGGAGAAGGTCTCCCCCCATACCCGTGGAGAGGACTTTGACCACCCAGAACAGCGCGGTGATCTCGGGAACTTTGGACAGCAGTGAGCCGTCGGGCGAAACATCAACTGTTGCAGGCTTTGTCATCAGCGCACTCTGGCACGAACCGCTGGCAAATCACTGTGAGGCAATCTGCTTGCCAGGCAACCAGATTCACCCGCATGAACTGGTCCTGTCCGACAACCTGGACCGAAACCTAGTGCAGAGCAAAAGAACTGGACACGCCATTCAAAAGGTCCGTGCGATCCCCCGAGAACCGGACCCGCCCCGACCGGTCAGCCGTAGGTGTCCCTCGGTCCGCGCCCACGCACGTGGCGTTCACCCTTTCTCCAACTCGGCGCGGTCGGACCGGTGATCCGGAGGGTCGTGACGACGCCGTCGCCGACCGCCGCCGCGATCTTGGCGAGAATCTGCGACTGCATCATCCGGAGCTGGGTGGCCCAAGCGGTCGACTCGGCGGAAATGCTCAGCACCCCGTCCCGCAGCCCGACCGGCTCGGCATGGGTGGCGATGTCCTCGCCGACCACCTGTGGCCAGCGGCCGAGGACCGTTCCCTCCGACACCTTCGGCGACCAGCCCCGACTCTTGGCGACCGCGCCGGTGAGCGAGCCGAGAGTCTGGGGGTCGCGGCCGTCCGGGCCCGCGCCCGACCAGCCTCGCCGGCCGCCGCTGCGGAGCTTGGCCCGCGGCGACGATCGCCCCTGGCCGACGGACTTGCCGCTGGCCTTCGCCGCGGCCCTGGCCTCCTCGAGGGCGCGCCGGGCCAGATCGATCCCGCGCAGTTCGGGCTCCGGCGCGGAGCCGCCGGTCGGTTCGTCGGCCATGGGCGCTCCCTTCGGTTCGAAGTCGATGATAAGTCCGCTCAGCCGAGCTTGGAGGTCCGCCCCGACGGGGTGTCGACTGCCTCGACCGAGAACCGCGCGGCCTCCAGTTCGGCGGGCACGTCCTCGGCGACCGCGGCGGTGATCAGCACCTGCTCCGCGTCGGCCGCGACCGCGGCCAGCGCCCGGCGCCGGCGCCGGTCCAGTTCGGCGAAGACGTCGTCGAGCATCAGTACCGGGTCGGTGCCGTCCGAACGCTGAAGCGCGAACGCGCCGAGCCGTAGCGACAGCGCGAACGACCACGACTCGCCGTGGCTGGCGAACCCCTTCGCCGGCTGGTCGCCGAGGTGGAGTTCGAGGTCGTCGCGGTGTGGGCCGATCAGGCAGACTCCGCGGTCGATCTCGCGCTGCCGCGCCTGTGCCAGTTCGTTCAGGAAACTCGCCTCGAGCAGTTCGACGTCCTCGCGCACCCACGCGCGGCCCGGCTCCAGCAGTTCCGGCGGCAACGAACGGCCGAGGCTACTGCGGTAGGCGATCGACGCCGGCCGCGACTCGGGTGCGATGTCGCGGTAGGCGCCGGCCACATGCGGGCCGAGCTCGTCCACCAGCCGGAGTCGCCCGGCCAACAGCTCGGCACCGTGGACGGCCAGGTGTCCGTCCCAAACATCAAGCGTGGCAAGGGCACTGGCGCCGTCAGTGGATCGCGATCCACGACGCAGCGCGCCCCCCGCGGTCTTGAGCAGCGCCGACCGCTGACGCAGCACCTTCTCGTAGTCCGCCCGGACGGCGGCCATCCGCGGAATTCGCGAACACAGCAACTCGTCGAGGAAACGGCGCCTGTCCCCTGGGTCTCCCCGAACCAACGACAGGTCCTCGGGCGCGAACAGCACCGCGCGCAGCACTCCGAGGATCTCCCGCGGCCGCCGCACGGGGGATCCGTTCATTCGGGCCCGGTTGGCCTTGCCGTCGTTGATCTCGACGTCGATCGCGAGTTCGCGGGAGTCGTTGACCACCACGGCACCGATCTGTGCCTGGCTCGCGCCGGCCCGGATCAGCGGGGCATCGGTCGAGACCCGATGCGAGGACAGTGTCGCGAGATAACCGAGCGCCTCGAGGAGGTTCGTCTTGCCGTGCCCGTTCGGCCCGAGGAACAGGGTGGTACCCGGGCCCGGCTCGAGGGTGACTGCGTCCCAGGACCGAAAGTCCCGGACCGAGAACTTGCGAACGAACACCTAGCCGGATTCCGAAACCCGCTGCACGGCGTGGCCACCGAACTGGTTGCGCAGTGCGGAGACCGCCTTCATCGCCGGGGAATCCGACTGGCGGGACGCGAAGCGCGCGAACAACGCCGCCGAGATGACCGGGGCAGGCACCGCGTGGTTGATCGCCTCCTCGACGGTCCACCGTCCCTCGCCGGAATCCTGGGTGTAGCCGGAGATCGCGGCGAAATCGGGATCCTCCGCCAGCGCCTTGACCAGGAGGTCCAGCAGCCAGGACCGCACCACGGTGCCCTTGGTCCAGGCGCGCAGCACTCCGTGGACGTCGGTGACGAGGTCCTCTGCCTCGAGCAGTTCGTAGCCCTCGGCATAGGCGTGCATCAGTCCGTACTCGATGCCGTTGTGGATCATCTTGGCGTAGTGGCCGGCTCCCACCGGACCGGCGTGCACGAAACCGTCCGCGCGTTCACCCTCCGGTCGCAACGCGTCGAAGATCGGCATGGCCCGAGCCACGTCGGCCTCGGATCCGCCGACCATCAGCCCGTATCCGTTCTCGAGACCCCAGATCCCGCCGGACACTCCGCAGTCGAGGTACCCGACATCGTTCTTCGCGAGCAGGTCCGCGTTCGGCTTGTCCTCGGTGAAGCGGGAGTTGCCACCGTCGATGACCAGGTCGCCCGGCTCGAGCACCTCGGCGAGTTCGGCGATGGTCTCGCGAGTGATGTGGCCGGACGGAACCATCACCCACACCACTCGCGGGCCCCCGAGAGCGCCGGCGAGATCGGCGAGCGAGGCGACGTCGCTCACCTCGGGACGCGGGTCGTACCCGATCACCTCGTGTCCGTGCGCGCGCAGCCGTTCGCGCATGTTGAAACCCATCTTGCCGAGGCCGACCAGTCCCAGTTGCATGCTGCTCAAGTCCCTTCGCTCGGTAGGACGATCTCGTGTGGGCGGGTGGGGTCAGCCCGGCAGCCGGACCGGCATCAGCAGGTAGGTGTAGTCGCTGTCGGGTGCGGCGAACGCGCCGTTCTCGCCGGGCTGCGGCTCCTCCTCGGCGGCGGGTCGCAGGACCGCGGGCCGGCTCGGGGTGGTGAACCCGAAGGTGACCCGGTCGCTGTGCAGCGAGCTCAGCCCCTCGGTCAGGTAGGCGGGATTGAAGGCGATGGTCAGCCCCTCACCCTGGAACTGCGCCTCGAGGGCTTCCTCCGCGCGGCCCGCGTCCTCGCCACCGGCCGAGAGCAGCAGACCGTCCTCGGAGAACTGCATCCGGACCTGGGCGCCGCGTTCGGCGACCAGCGCGACACGCTTGATGGCCTCGACCAGCGGTGTGACCTCGACCGTTGCGATCGCGGTGTGTTCGGGCGGCAACAGCTGACGGAACTTGGGGAACTCGGCATCGAGGAGACGGGTGGTGGTGCGCCTTCCTTCGCCGACAATGCCGAGCAGCCCGTCCGAACCGACCGAAGAACCGGCTCCGAACGCGAGCTCGACCGGCGAATTCGATCCGCTGCCAAGGGTTTTCGCAGATTCGGAGAGAGTCTTGGCGGGGATGAGGACGGCGGCGCTGGTGTCCGGGTTGGTGGGTGTCCACTCGATCTGACGGACCGCGAGACGGAACCGGTCCGTTGCCGCGAGCACCACGTTGGTGCCCTCGATCTCGACCCGGATACCGGTGAGCATCGGCAACGTGTCGTCCTTGCCGGCCGCGACGGCAACCTGACCGATCGCTTCCGAGAAGACGTCGCCCGGAAGGGAACCGGTCTGCTGCGGGAGTTCGGGGAGCTGAGGGTAGTCCTCGACCGGCATCGTCGGCAGGGAGAACTTGGCGCTTCCACATGCAATGAGGACTCGGGTGCCGTCGACGGTGACGTCGACGGGCTTGGTGGGCAGCGAACGGGTGATGTCCGCGAGGAGCTTCCCGGACACGAGCGCCTGACCGGGTCCGGAGATCTCTGCGGAGATACGAACCTGCGCGGACACCTCGTAGTCGAAGCCGGAGATGGTCAGGCCCTGCTCGTCAGCGGAGATCAGGACGCCACCGAGGACCGGGACCGGAGGCCTGGAGGGGAGGCTTCGAGCCACCCACGCGACGGAATCCGCGAAATCTTCCCGAGCGACCCGAAATTTCATACTCCCGAGCTCCATCGCTGGGTTGATCCTCTCCGTAGGCATCGAACGACATGCCGCGCCTGTGTGAACAGGCGGCAGATGCACACCGTATGCCCTCGGGCCCGAAGTTGAAAGCCGAAACGGCGGCCGCGGCAGCGGCCTCGGTCGGGTGTGAACAGCCGTAGTCCACAGGACCTGTTTTCAGAGGATTAATTACAGGTAGAGACCAGCAGTAGTAATAGGCACTGTGGATTCTGTGGATCGACGTCGTAATCCGCAGGTGGGTCGGCGTGGCGGGATGGGGATCGGCCGTGGAGCGACGCGAGGACGGATCGGCGTGGTTGTGGACGGAAGAATTGTCATTCACGGCGATCCCAGATTCATCCACAGATCATGAGGGTTGTCCACATGGTTATCCACAGGTGTGTATAGGTTTCGCAGAATCACAGAAGTACTCGGAATGGGCGGCCGGTCGGTCCGGCCTCGTCGCGCAGTCGGGGGTACGCGGTGCAGTCGTGCAGCGCGCGGCACCGCGGCAGGACCGACGTCCACGGCTCCGGGCCGAGTCGTCCTCACAGGTGTCTGTGGGTTTCGCGGTCGGCTGGACGTAGACGCGAGGGTGCGCCGGTGTCTTGTGATCGAACGACGCCGGGCCCGCTCGGCCCGTCTACGTCAGCGCTTGGATCGCTGCTTGATCCGCGCGGTCAACTCCTGCACCTGGTCGTAGACCTTCCGGCGCTCGGTCATCTCCTTGCGGATCTTCTTGTCGGCGTACATCACGGTGGTGTGGTCACGGCCGAACGTCTGGCCGATCTTCGGCAGCGACAAGTCGGTGAGCTCGCGGCACAGGTACATCGCGATCTGCCGGGCCTGCGCGAGCGGTCGCGCCTTTCCCGGGCCGCAGAGGTCCTCGATGCTGGTGGTGAAGTACTCCGCGGTCACGGCCATGATGGTCGCGGCATTGATCTCGAGAGTCGACGAGTCCGGCATGAGGTCGCGCAACACGACCTCGGCGAGCGTGAGGTCGAGCGCCTGACGATTGAGAGAGGCGAACGCGGTCACCCGGATCAGGGCGCCCTCGAGTTCGCGGATGTTGCGTTCGATCCGGCTTGCGATGAGCTCGAGCACGTCGTGCGGCACGTCGAGCCGGTCCATTCGCGCCTTCTTGCTGAGGATCGCGATGCGGGTCTCGAGTTCGGGCGGCTGGACGTCGGTGATCAGGCCCCACTCGAACCGGGTGCGCAGACGCTCCTCGAGGGTCGCAAGCTGCTTGGGCGGCCGGTCGGAGGTGATCACGATCTGCTTGTTGGCGTTGTGGAGAGCCTCGAAGGTGTAGAAGAACTCCTCCTGGATGCCCTCCTTACCCTCGATGAACTGGATGTCGTCGACGAGCAGCACGTCGGTCTCGCGGTACCGGCGCTTGAACGCGACCTTGCGGTCGTCGCGCAGGCTGTTGATGAAGTCGTTGGTGAATTCTTCGGTGGAGACGTACTTCACCCGCATGCCGGGGAACAGCCGCTGGGAATAGTGGCCGGCGGCGTGCAGCAGGTGCGTCTTCCCGAGACCCGAAGAGCCCCAGACGAACAACGGGTTGTACGCACGGGCGGGCGCCTCGGCGATGGCGACCGCGGCGGCATGCGCGAAGCGGTTCGAGGCGCCGATGACGAACGTGTCGAAGGTGTACTTCGCGTTGAGGCTGTTGCCGCCCGACGAGGCCGGCGTCGTGGTCGGCGGCTTGGTGAAATACGACGGCCAGGACTCGTGCACGCTGGCGATCGCCTCGCGGTCCTCGTCGATCTCCTCGTGATCGAGCGGTTCCGGTTCCGGAAGCTCGACCTCGCCCGCCCCCGGCCTGCGGCGGCGGAAGGTGGGCAGGCTGCCCGCGACGGGCTCGGTGTAGGACGGCTCGGCGGGCCGCGCCACGACCGTGGCGGGCTCCGGTTCGAGGACCTCGTCGGCCGGCGGCGCGATCCGCACGCCGAGTCCCTCCACGTCCTCGGCGAGGTGTCGGTTCAGTGCCTGGAGGATGGGTTCGCGCAGGTCGCGTTCGATAGCCTCCTGCACGAAGGAGGACGGGACCGACAGCAGCGCGAAACCCTGCGCGAGCGTCAGCGGCCGCACCAACGCGAGCATCGCCTTCTGCGCCTTGGTCAACGGCGGTCCGGAGGCGGCCGTCGTCAGTTCCGCGAGGACATCCACCCATACCTGTGCCAGGGTGTTTGTTTCCTCGTTCAACGTCGGTCCTCCCAGGTCAGTGCCGTCAGGCGGAGTCCGTCCACGTGTCGGTCAGGACTGCTGGCCGATGGACTCCACCCCTGGGGATAACTTCCCCGCACAAGGGTACGAATATGCCACCTGATCTGTAATTCCACACAATTATCCACATGTGTGGATAAAGCACAGGGCTGTGAGTACATCCGTGGACCCATGCGGGTGGTCGGTGGCGACAAGCGGTTCACCTGCGAAGACGGCTCGGGTTCGGCGTGTCGGGGCGATCGGTCGTTCGCCCCGACGCCGGTCCGGCCTGTTACCGGGCTTACACGGAGGGCTCGGACAACGGGCGGGGCGAGCAACCGCGGCACCGACTGCACAGGGTGGGCACAATCGGTGACCGGAAGCAAGCACCCCGGCGCAGTCGCGTGTCCGTGGGCATCCTGGTTTGACCTCGCCGACGGCGCTGCGTACTCTCGTACAGTCACCTGAGTTCGAGGTGGAGGTTTCCTGCTGGCTGCATTCTGCCGGCGTTAACGGAGCCGCCGCCGGATTCGTCGTCGGGGACCACCAATTTTCAGCTACAGATGGCGTCGAACGGCGCCGATGATCTCGAGGAGTGTTGACCGTGGCCAAGGGCAAGCGGACGTTCCAGCCGAACAATCGCCGCCGCGCGCGCGTTCACGGCTTCCGTCTCCGGATGCGTACCCGTGCGGGTCGCGCCATCGTTTCGGCGCGTCGCCAAAAGGGCCGCGCCTCCCTCACCGCCTGATTTCCGGGCGCGGGAGCTCGGGGTGTTGCCTGAGCCGCACCGGTTACGTCGACGGTCGGACTTCTCGTCCACCGTTCGTCGTGGTCAGCGTGCGGCCCGCCGGGACGTGGTCGTCCATGCCCTGGCGGGAACTCAGGCCGAGTCGCTGATCAGCGACCCGGGTCCGCGTTTCGGATTGGTGGTAAGTAAAGCTGTCGGGCCGGCGGTGATTCGACATCGAGTCGCACGCCGGCTTCGTCATATCTGCGTGAGCCTCGTTCGGGAGGTGCCTGAGGGCACCAACGTCGTCATTCGCGCCCTGCCCGGCGCCGCGACGGCGTCCTCGAAGGATCTCGACCGGCAGTTGCGGTCCGGCCTTCGCAAACTCGATCTCCTTGTGTCCGTGGGTAATTCGGTATGACCGACACTCGTGGCGAAGCGCCGTCCGGGTTGCCGGCGTCAATTCGACGCGCCCCGGCCCGCGCGCTGATCTTCTGCATCGAGCTCTACCGCTCCTACATCTCGCCGATGCGACTGCCGACCTGCCGGTTCACGCCGACCTGCAGCGAGTACGCGGTCGACGCGCTGCGTCAGCGCGGCCTGGTGATCGGCCTGGGGCTGACGGTCGTGCGCCTGCTCAAGTGCGCACCCTGGCACCCGGGCGGCTGGGATCCGGTACCGCCGCGCAAGTCCCGCCGCGACCACGACCACCGCGCCGCCGATGCGGAGCGAGCCGGTAGGGATACTGGCAAGCAACCCCACGCTCTGGTGGACGCGAACGAACAGAGGAGTACCTAGAGCCGTGCTCAACTTCATCTACTATCCGGTGTCCGGGATCCTCTGGGTCTGGCACAAGGTCTTCGGGGCGATTCCGTTCCTGGGACCGAACAGCGGCATCACCTGGGCACTGTCCGTGATGTTCCTGGTGTTCACGCTTCGCGCGATTCTCTTCAAGCCCTTCGTCAAGCAGGTGCGCACCACCCGCCAGATGCAGGAGCTGCAGCCGCAGATCAAGGCGCTGCAGAAGAAGTACAGCAACGACAAGCAGCGCATGGCGCTGGAGATGCAGAAGCTCCAGAAGGAGCACGGCTTCAACCCGGTCATGGGTTGCCTGCCGGTGCTGCTCCAGGCACCGGTCTTCATCGGCCTGTTCCACGTCCTCCGTTCGTTCAACCGCACCGGGACCGGCGTCGGCCAGCTCGGTATGTCCATCGAGGACAACGCGAACACCCCGAACTACTTCTTCAGCGTGTCCGACGTCCAGTCGTTCCTCGACGCCCGGCTGTTCGGCGCGCCGATCTCGGCTGCGATCACGTCCAAGCCGGACCAGCTCGCGGCGTTCGGCGTCCCCATCCCCAGTGTCTGGACCATCGCGGTGGTCGCCGTCCCACTGATGATCGTCGCGTCCGTCGCGACGCACTTCAACTCGCGGGCCTCGGTGGCGCGGCAGAGTGCGGCGGCGGCGGCGAACCCGCAGTCGGCGATCATGAACAAGCTTGCGCTGTGGGTCTTCCCGCTGGGCGTGCTCGTCGGTGGCCCGTTCCTGATGATCGCCATCCTGCTGTACTGGGTGGCCAACAACATCTGGACCTACGCGCAGCAGCATCTCGTCTTCCGGCGTATCGACGCGGAGGAAGAGGAGAAGAAGAAGGTCGCGCTGGAGCGGCGCGCGGAGAACGCCCCCAAGCCGGGTGCTCGCCCGGACCAGGCGAAGAAGCGCAAGGCGCCGCCTGCGGCGGGTGCCGACTCCTCCCCTGCCGCCGACTCCTCCCCCGAGACCGCCGCGGAGGCCAAGGACGACAGTCCGAGTCAGACGCCGAAGCCTGGTGCACGACCTGCAGGCAACCGGGGCAAGAACCCCAAGCGCAAGCGGCGCTGACCGACGGAAACGCTGACTCAAGGAAAAGAGAACGACGATGGCGAATGATCCGGAAACCGGACGGGACGGAGACGACGAGGTCGTGGCGGTCGAGACCAAGGTGGAGACGGCAGACGTCGAGCCGGACACCGGTGACGTCGAGGACGAGTTGGTCGAAGAGGGCGAGATCGCCGGCGACTACCTCGAGCAGTTGCTCGACGTCCTCGACTTCGATGGCGACATCGATCTCGACGTCGAGGGCGATCGGGCGATCGTGAGCATCGACGGCGGCGACGACCTGAGCAAGCTGGTCGGCCGCAAGGGCGAGGTGCTCGACGCGCTGCAGGAACTGACGCGGCTCGCGGTGCAGCAGTCCACCGGAGAACGCAGTCGCCTCATGCTCGACATTGCGGGCTGGCGTGCCGGCCGACGCGCCGAGCTGACCGAGATCGGTGTGGCCGCTGCCAAGCGGGTGCTCGAGTCCGGCGAGCGCGAGTCGCTCTCCCCGATGACTCCGTTCGAGCGCAAGATCGTGCACGATGCGGTCGCGAGTGTCGACGGGGTGTCCAGCGAGAGCGAGGGCGTCGAGCCGTCGCGCCGGGTGGTTGTCCTCAAGGACTGACCGCCCTCCCCCGAGTGTCGCCGATGGCCTCCGACCCGTTTCGGTCGGGGGCCATCGGCGTTTTCATTTACGTCACCGTGACGAATGATCCCGGAGTGGATGGGTCGGCGAAACTCGCAGCGATTTGGGGGGTTTCACGTGAAACTGCGTGATGCGGTGCCGGGGCTCCTGGTCGGGCAGTGCGTGCCACGGTTCCTCATGGAGCCGATGGGCTTCGCTGCATGACACTCGGCCCGCCGGGGTGCGGGTCGGTTCGCGGGACTCGGTGGGTGCATGAGCGCACCCCTGTGTTCTTCCGGATCCCGCCGCTCGGGGTCGGGACTGGCCGGTCGATGCCGATCGAGCTCGGGTACCTAGTCCGCTTCACGTGAAACCACCCACGCTTCGCGCCGCCAGGGACCGACTGTTGCGGACGTGCCTGGCACCTTCCTTATTCGGGTCCCGATAGAGGCCTCTGGAAACGTAGGCGCAGATTGAATCGCAACGCACCGGTCGCTTCGCGCTGTCGACGCAATCTCCGAATCCCCTTTGCTGAGGTGCGCCATCGCTGCGCCATGACTCCGGGGACCCGTGCGAGCGGGAACCGGCTGGGACCCTTCTGTGTTTCACGTGAATCAATCCGAGCCGCCGCCGAGCCGCCGCCGAGCCGCCGATCGGTGCCCGATGGGCTGGCGTCGGATCGCTGCCGAGGACGGGTGGCCGACCTTCGTCGCGGGGGTCCGTGCAGGGCAAGTATCGATGCCCGTGGCGGATTGGTTTCACGTGAATCACTCGGATTCGGCCGATTGTGGTCTGCGACTGCCGGAACGAAATCAACTCCGGCTATGGCATCCGAGGATGGGCACCACGCCGTCCGTGCCGGAAGGGAACTGTCGGATCCGCGCATGGGTTCGCGAGCCGGGATGCGATCTTTGGTCGATCGGTGCGAGCGCGGATCGTCCCCCGGCCGGCAAGGCCGTGCCAGGGGAACAGGAGGACGGCAAGCTGCCTATGTGCGGGAGGTAGTTCGATGTTTCACGTGAACCATGCCCGCACATCGTCGGGGCGCGGTGTCGACAAGGTGACGCACCGCGCCAGGGAGGCGTTCACTCCTACTCACGGTGCGGATCAGTTGGCTGGTCCGTCGTCGTCACCACCGAAACAAACAGACGTCCCGCAATCGAGACGACAGAGTGCGAGAGCGAGACGACCACCTCGTTCTCTCGCTCGAAGACCAGGTTCGCAAAGGTGGAGGTGTGATTCGACAGATCGCGGTGCAGTTCCGCCAGTGTGTCGTACGGGCCGAGTTCGAGGGTGTGGACCTCGTACGAATGATCCTCGCTCATTCGTCTGAGGGTACCGAGAGGAAAGCCATGGGCGTAGTGACCACTCGCCGCACGCGACGCAGCCGTGCGATGTTTCACGTGAATCGGCGAGGCAGCTTGTCGCTGCTCCCCTCCCCCACCGACATGGGGTCGAGTGCGGCCTCGCGTGGCGGCGGGTGGTGCTCGCACCGAACACACCAGTGAGCCACCGGGCATTGCGGTCCGGTGCCTTTCGTCCAATCTTCCGTCGGACCACTCGAGGCTCCTCCCCGCCGACCGACCATGTTCTCCCGCGTCGGGCCGAATGACACAGGAGGCTCGACCCGGTTAGGGTCGGCGCCGGCCCGGGTCCATACCCGCGACCGGACCCGACAGAGTGAGTCACTGTGGTCGCCCGCTACCGCTCTGTGCCCTGATGCCGTTCTGGGGGCGCTCGTGCCGGTGAGCAGAGGACCACCCGCGCGGGCCAGTTGGGCCTGTGGTCGTCGGTGGCGTTGTCGAGGAGCGCATGTTTCACGTGAATCAGTCGCGGTCCGGGTACACCGGCAATGCCACCGGCAGTGAGTCCAAGTTCGCGGCTTCCACTGGTACGGACGGCACCGGATGTGCCTCCCAGTTCCGGTTCGCCTCCTGCTGCGCGGCCGATGTCCCCCGAGAGTTGTCGTTGTTGCCGAAGCGGACTCAGTGTCAGCTCCCCCGGAACGCGCGGAACTTGCCGAGCGACAGCGCCTTGTCTCGTGTGCCGCCGGTGCTCGGGCGGCTCCATCCAACGGACCGCGATCGCTGTGCAGTCGTGGGTCCTCGCCAACACAGTCTGCCGTCTCGGATCGCAACGCCGGCCGGTCAGGGGAGCCCGAGTCTGGGCAGGTCTTGCGATGCTGCAACCGGGTGGCCATCAGGCAGAGAGTTGTCGGCGCGCCGAGCTCACTGTTGGAAGGTCACCGTCCGGGACACGGGACGGTCCCCAGAACCTTCCCCACCCTCACTCGGCACTGTTGGCGTTCGGAGTAAGTCGAGTCGGGTGATTGCGCAGTCGATTTCGGCGCTTCGGTTTGTGCTATCCCGAGTCGGCACGGGAAGATGTTTCACGTGGAACAGACCGAGTCCGAGGACATGCCCGAGGCCGCCGGAACCGTTTTCGGGGACCGGCTCGACATCGCCAGAAAGTACCGCGACTCCCTCGCGACCGACGGCGTGGAGCGGGGATTGATCGGTCCGCGCGAAGTTCCCCGGCTCTGGGATCGGCACCTCCTCAACTGCGCGGTGATCGGTGAGCTGATCGCCGAGGGTGAGTCAGTCGTCGACGTCGGGAGTGGGGCCGGTCTGCCCGGCATTCCGCTCGCGATTGCCCGCCCGGATCTCCGGATCACCCTCGTCGAGCCGTTGCTGCGCCGATCGGTCTACCTCGCCGAGTTCATCGAGTCGGTCGGACTCGACGTTCGGGTGGTGCGGGGCAGGGCGGAGCAACCCGGCGTCCTCAAAGAGGCTGGCGGTGCGGACGTGGTGACGTCGAGGGCTGTCGCGCCGCTGGAGAAGCTCGCCCGGTGGTCTATCCCGCTCGTGCACGAGCACGGGCGGATGCTCGCAATGAAGGGATCCAGCGCGGCGGAGGAGATTTCACGTGACCGCGCTTCCCTTACGCGGCTGGGAGCTGGCAAGCTAGAGATCGTCGAATGCGGTGTCGACATTCTTCCCACTCCGACGATTGTGGTTCGTGCGGAACGTGTTCCGCGGCGGTCCCATCGACGATGAGGATGGTCGAGCCGGTGGGTTCCGTCGTGGTGATCGAGTCAGTTCAGTGAAGGAGCAATACATGTCGGGTGGACCCGAAATCTCTGTTTCACGTGAAACGGAACACAGCCCCTCGAGATCCACCAACGACAACTCCACCAACAGGACCGAACCCCACTCCCCCAGTCCGTACGCGGGCATCTCCGTGGAGGAGACGCCGATCGGCGCGGCGGCCCAGCGCGCCAGCCAGGTGCTCCACCCCGCCAGCGTGACGTTGCCCAAGCCGGACCGCAGGCGGATGCTCACCATCGCGAACCAGAAGGGCGGCGTCGGGAAGACCACCACCGCGGTGAACCTGGCGTCGGCGCTGGCCGTCCAGGGGCTGACTGTGCTCGTCGTCGACCTGGACCCCCAGGGCAACGCCAGTACCGCGCTCGGAGTCCCCCACCACTCCGGGACCCCGTCGAGCTACGAGCTGCTCATCGGCGAGGCGACGGCCAACGAGGCGATCCAGCAGAGCCCACACAGCGAGCGACTGTTCTGCATCCCCGCGACGATCGACCTGGCCGGCGCGGAGATCGAGCTGGTGTCGATGGTGGCCCGCGAGAACCGGCTCAAGAACGCGCTGTCCGAGACTGCGTTGTCCGAGATCGACGCGGACTTCATACTCATCGACTGCCCTCCGTCGCTCGGTCTGCTGACCGTCAACGCGCTGGTCGCGGCCAACGAGGTTCTCATCCCCATCCAGTGCGAGTACTACGCGCTCGAGGGCGTCGGGCAGCTGCTCCGCAACATCGAACTGGTCAAGTCGCACCTCAACCCCGACCTCCACGTCTCGACCGTGCTGCTGACCATGTACGACGGCCGCACCAAGCTGGCGGACCAGGTCGCCGAGGAGGTGCGCAACCACTTCGGTGACGCCGTCCTCAAGGCCGTCATCCCCCGCAGCGTCAAGGTCTCCGAGGCGCCCGGCTACGGCATGACAGTCCTCGATTACGACCCGGGTTCACGCGGCGCCATGAGTTACCTCGACGCCGGCCGCGAACTCGCCGCCCGCACCGCATCGATCAACGCGCAGGAGAACTAGTGAGTCAGAGAAGCAAGGGCGGGCTCGGTCGCGGCCTGGCGGCGCTCATCCCCACCGGCCCCGATGCCGGCCCGCGGCTCGGCAGTGCCGCCGCCGACGTCATCATCGGCAACGCGACGGCCCCGGTCGTCACGAAGCCCACGGCGGTCGAGGACGCCCCGGTCGAGGCTGCGACCGACGGCAAGGCCGAGAGCAAGACGGTGAGCAAGGCCGAGAGCAAGACCAACGGCAAGGTCGTCGACTCCGCGCCGGCGACGACGGTCGAGCTGAAGGCCGCCGACACGGTCGACCTCTCCCCCGTCGGGGCGAGCTACCGGGAGATCCCGGCCGCACAGATCGAGCCGAATCCGAAGCAGCCGCGCTCGGTCTTCGACGAGGAGGCCCTCGCCGAGTTGGTGCACTCGATCCGTGAGTTCGGCTTGATGCAGCCGATCGTGGTCCGTCGGATCGCGGCGGACCGCTACCAGCTGGTGATGGGTGAGCGGCGTTGGCGGGCGAGCCAGGCCGCGGGACTCGAGAAGATCCCGGCCATCGTCCGCGAGACCAACGACGGCGCCATGCTCCGCGACGCCCTCCTCGAGAACATCCACCGGGTGCAGCTGAATCCGTTGGAAGAAGCGGCGGCTTACCAGCAGCTGCTCGAGGAGTTCAACGTCACGCACGACGAGCTCGCCACCCGGATCGGGCGGTCGCGTCCGGTCGTGACGAACATGATCCGGCTTCTGAAGCTCCCGATTCCGGTTCAGCGTCGGGTCGCAGCCGGGGTGCTGTCCGCCGGCCACGCCCGGGCACTGTTGTCGCTCGAGGCGGGTGCCGATGCGCAGGAGCTGCTCGCCGCGCGGATCGTCGCGGAGGGGCTGTCGGTTCGGGCGACCGAGGAGGCCGTCACCCTCGCGAACCGCGACGGTGCTGCGCTGCCCACTCCCCCGGCCAAGCGCAAGCCGATCCAGATGCCCGGGCTGCAGGACGTCGCGGATCGGCTCTCGGGGGCCTTCGACACCCGGGTGACCGTCAGCCTCGGCAAGCGCAAGGGCAAGATCGTCGTGGAATTCGGGTCGGTGGACGATCTGCAGCGCATCGTCGACATGATGGAGAACCACAGCCCCGAGTAGGCGTGAAATTCCAGGTCCAGGAACCCCCGGGAGATCCGTCACTGTGACAATATGGCCGGTCGATCGGGGGACCTGGATCGAGGATTGTGTGAAATCTACTGTCGTGCAACAGTTCTAGACATGAACCGGCCGACGCGGGCCGGGGCCGACCGTATCGCCTATCCTTGAGGGTGCAGAACGTGTCATGTGCGGGCGCTGGCCCGCACTGCGAGCTCTTGGAGGCGGAGTCTTCGGTGTCGATGCGCATCAACCCGCTCACCCTTGACGGTCTCGACCAACTTCCCCGCCACTCCCGTCGTTGCGTCTTCTGGGAAATGGACCCCTCCGCCCTTCGCCGCTCCCGGGAGTTCTCCGATCCGGAGTTCGAGAAGGAAGCATGGCTGTCGATGGTCATGCTCGAATGGGGGTCGTGCGGCCAGGTCGCCACCCTCAACGGCAAGCCCGCCGGCTGCGCCCTGTACTCGCCGCCCGGCGACGTGCCACGCGCCAAGCTCTTCCCCACCTCACCGGTAAGCCCGGACGCGGTCCTGCTGACCACGATGCGGCTCGAACCGGCCGCCCGGCTGGACGGAGTGGGCCCCAGCCTGATTCAGGCCGTTGTGAGCGATCTGGTGCGTCGTGGTGTGCGAGCCCTCGAGGCGTTCGGCATCGTCCGCGGTCCGGAGGACGAGGAGTCCGCGGGCAAGGCAGGTCACGAGTGCGGCCCTGCGGAGTGCATGATCGAGGCCGACTTCCTCGAGGACATGGGCTTCGAAGTCGTTGCCGCACATCGCCGTTATCCCAGACTTCGGCTCGAACTGGACCGCGACCACGGATGGAAGGCGGATGTGGAGGCGGCCCTCGAGCAGCTGCTGATCGCCGCCTCGTTGACAGTCGTCGACATCGAGCACAAGTCCACCGTCGGCGCCCACTGATCCGCCGTTCCGTGCGCTCCCCCACCGAGTGAACGGAAGCGTTCGATCCGATCAGACGAACGGCACGTTCACTCGGCGGACCCGCGCCGGACCGCGGGGCGGGAAGTCGGTCGGGTTGTAGGGATCGAGTCGGCAGTACGGAGGACTCGGAGGGGTCAGGCCGGGTCGGCCTTCGCGAGCTCCTCGGCGAGCAGTTCCTTGAACGTGTAGGTGCCGGTCGGCTGGTCGTCCTGGCCGAGCAGGTACAGCCGCTTCACCGCGATGAGGATGGCCTCGGCGATGATGTCGCGGTTGCGCGGATTGATCAGGGTCTTGACGTCGGAATCATTTGTGAGATAACCGATGTCGACCTGAACGGTCGGCATATTTGTCAGTCGCAACACATCCCAGGTCCGACCGTGCGTCCGGCAGTCCTGCAACGGTGCGCGCGCGACGATTTCGCGCTGGATGAAGCTCGAGAGCACCTGTCCGATGCGGGAGGTGGCGCCGTGCGAGTTGCCGAAGTGGAAACTCGCGACACCGTTGGCGTGCGGGCTCGAACTTGTGGCGCAACGCAGCGAGATCATCAGGTCCGCGTCGAAGGCGTTCGACCGCTCCGCGCGTTCCGCCGGCGACGGGTTCGCGTTCTGCGGGCGCGAGAGGAAGGTCTCCATGCCGGTCGCGGCCATCCGGCCCTCGAGACGGCTGGCGAGGTCCCACAGGATCTGTGCCTCGGAGATGGGTCCGTTCGGGGTCTGGAGCAGTGCACCCGTCGCGTCGCCACCGAGGTCCGGGTCGATCACGATGCGCTTGCCGCTGAGCTGCGGGCCGGACCTCCGGACCGACTCCTCCTCGGTGATCGCGTGCGGCGAGCCGCCGGTCACCCGGGTGCCGAGCAGGTCCAGCGACCGCAGGGTGGCGGGACCGCAGATGCCGTCCGAGGAGATGCCGATCTCGCGCTGGAAGGACGAGAGTCCCTCGTGCGTCTGCGGCCCGAAGTAGCCGTCCACCCGGCCGGGGTAGAAGCCGAGGTCCTGAAGGCGGGTCTGCAGGGTCGCCACGTCGTCGCCGTACAGGGGCGCCGACAGCTGGTAGGCGAGGGTGCGAGCGCCGAGGCGGTAGGAGGCCTCTTTGAGCGAGCGGTACGTCGCGGCCCCGACCACACCGTCGACGAGCAATCCGCGCTGCTGCTGGAAGGCGCGCACCGCGCTGTCGAGATGGTGGTCGAAGACCGCGTCGGGCGCGATCCACTGGGAGCCGTTCACCGGGTCGCGGCCGACGACGGCAGCACCGTTGTGCAGGAAACCCAGGGTCGACAGGGTGCCTCGAATCTCGGCTACGGCGGGACCGTGGTCGCCGTGACGGAGTCGATGCATGTCGTGCTGGCCTTTCCTTCGTCCTGACGACGCGGCGAAGCGCCCGCGTCGATCGATTGTCGCAGAAGCCCCCGAGATTCTGGCAATCTCGGGGGCCGCGACGTCGGTTACAGGATGTCGGAAAGGTCCTTGAGCAGGGCGGCCTTGCCCTTGGCGCCGACGATCTGCTTCACGGGCTTGCCGCCCTGGAACAGGATCATGGTCGGGATGGACATGACCTGGAAGTCACGCGCAGCCGACGGGTTGGCGTCGATGTCGAGCTTGGCGACGGTCAGCTTGTCGCTGTGCTCGCCGGCGATCTCCTCGAGGACCGGCGCCACCATCTTGCACGGCCCGCACCAGGTCGCCCAGAAGTCGACGAGCACGGGCTTCTCGGAGTCGAGGACGTCCTGCTTGAAGGAGTCGTCGGTGATGGTGATCGTGTTCGCCATGGGTTCTCCTCTGGTGACGGAACTACGGGGATGGTCGGGTGTCGGGCCTCGCGGTTACCCGGGCTCAGGCCTCGACGGAGACGGGCTCGCTCGCGGCGTCGACCGTGTTCGCGGTGATGTCACCGCGCTCGGCCAGCCAGCGCTCGGCGTCGATCGCGGCCGATGCACCGGTGCCTGCCGCGGTGATGGCCTGACGGTAGGTGTGGTCGACGAGGTCGCCGGCCGCGAAAACACCCTCCACCGAGGTATGGGTGGTCGGCGACTGTACGCGCACGTAGCCCTCGTCGTCGATGTCGACCTGGCCCTTGACCAGTTCGCTGCGCGGGTCGTGGCCGATCGCGACGAACAGACCGGTGACCGGCAGCGTCGACTGTTCGCCGGTGACCGTGTCTCGCAGCACCAGGCCGGTGACGCTGGTCTCGCCGAGCACCTCGATCGGCTCGGCGTTGGTCACGATGCGGATCTTCTCGTTGGCCTTGGCCCGCTCGAGCATGATTCGCGAGGCCCGGAACTCCTCACGGCGGTGCACGAGGGTTACGGAGCGAGCGAAGCGGGTGAGGAAGGTGGCCTCCTCCATCGCCGAGTCGCCGCCGCCGACGACGGCGATGTCCTGGTCCTTGAAGAAGAATCCGTCGCAGGTGGCGCAGGCGCTGACACCGCGGCCGAGCAGTGTCTCCTCGCCCGGAATGCCGAGGTAGCGAGCGGCGGCACCCATCGCGAGGACGACGGCGTGGGCGTAGTAGGTCTCGCCGTTGGCGACGACCTTCTTGACCTCGCCGGTCACGTCGATCTCGTCGACGTCGTCGGTCCGGATGTCGGCTCCGAAGCGCTTGGCCTGCTCACGCATCTCGTCCATCAGGTCGGGGCCCATGATGCCCTCGCGGAACCCGGGGAAGTTCTCCACCTCGGTGGTGGTCATCAGGGCACCGCCGAACTGGGTGCCCTCGAACAGCAGCGGCTGGAGTTCCGCGCGGCCGGCGTAGACACCGGCGGTGTACCCGGCGGGTCCGGAGCCGACGATAATCAGGTCGCGAACCGAGGTCGGAGTAGTCATGCGGGCCTTCCAGGTGAGTGAACGTTGTCTGGCTCAACACCAGACTAAGGGGTGATGTTCCCGGCCTTCGAGGCCGAGGCGGCGAGTGTCACATAGGGCTCGATCAGCCCGGCAGCCCCGGCCTGCACCGCTGCGACCTCCGCGCCCGCCTCGATCTGCCGGGTCGCGGCGTGTACGACCGCGTTGATAAGTTCGCCCGTCCCGACCGGATCGCTCGCACCGAGCTCGGTGAGGGCAGCGGTGAGGGGTGCGATCAACTGGCGGTGCATCGCCGCGCTGGTCTCGTCGATGCGTTCGCGCGGCGCGATGGAGGAGATCGCCGACGCGATCGCATGCTCGCCCTCGGCGACCAGGTCGAGGTTCGCCCGGACGTAGGCCAGTACCCGGCGATCGGGTGCGCCCGCGGCGATCATCTCCCGCTCCACCCGTTCCGACCAGCGCGGAAACGAGTCCTCGATGAGCGCGTCGAGGAGGTGCTGACGCGACTTGAAGTACTGGTACATGCTCGATCGGGCCAGCCCTGCCTTGGCCGCGACCTCTGCGAACCCCGGGATGTCGGGCGTGCCCTCGGCGAGGAGTACCCGGGCGGCGTCGAGGAGCGCGCGCTGCTGGGCTGCCCGGTGTTCGATCACGGTGGGTGCGCTGATCCGCGGCAACGCTCCCCCTCCGGATGCTGGCGGTCCGGGCGCTGCGCTCGGACCGCGGTCGGGTGACCCCGTCACGGGGTCGCCTCGGTCGAGCACATCGTAGTCAAGGGGGACCGGCGCGGTGGCAATCCGTGCCTTCTCCGGATCCGGACTGCTAGTGAACCGGAACGCTCGGCAGCGGCAGGTGCGTGATCGCCTCGCGGACCACGCACCGCGTCCCGCTGTAGATGGTCGGCATGCACTTGTTGCAGTGGATGCAGTGGCCCTCGACGGCCTGTTCGTCCCGAAACCTGTTGACGAGATCCGGTTCCCGGAGGATTGCGCGTGCCATCGCGACGAACTCGAACCCCTCGTCGAGCGCGTTCTCGATGGTGTCGACCCGATTGATGCCGCCGAGCAGGATCAACGGCATCGACAGGATCTGACGGAACTGCCGAGCGAAGGGGAGGAAGAAGGCCTCCTCGAATGGGTACGTGGGGAACAGATGCGGCCCGTACACCCTGAGGCCGAGCCCGACCAGTTTCGGTTGGGACGCAACGAATTCCGCCATCGGAACCTCGCCGCGGAAGAAGTACATCCCGTTGAGCAGCGAGCTGCCGCCGGTCAACTGCAGGGCGTCGAGATGACCGTCGGACTCGAGCAGCTTCGCGATCTGCAGGCTCTCGTCGAGCCACAGCCCCTTCGGCACGCCGTCGGACATGTTGAGTTTGGCCGTCACCGCGACCTTGTCGCCGACGACGGCGCGGACCCGCTCGATCACCTCGCGGGGGAAGCGAGCCCGGGCTGCGAGGCTGCCGCCGTAGCCGTCACGTCGCTTGTTCAGGTTCGGGCTGAGGAAGGAGCTGAGCAGGTAGTTGTGGCCGACGTGCACCTCGATCGCGTCGAACCCGGCCTCGACCGCGACCCGCGCCGATCGCTCGAAGTCCGCGGTGACCTCGGCCAGCTGCTCGGTGGAGGCTCCGCGAACCAAACCCATTGCAGGAGCGCTGATCCTGGTCGACGGTGCCAGGGTTGCGCGCTTGTTGGACAGGGTGTTCGCGACCAGTCCGGCGTGACCGATCTGGGCGGCGGCCAGGGCGCCCTCGGCATGCACGGCCTCGGTCAGTCGGGTCAGGCCGGGCAGGCTGGCCTCGTTCAGCACCAGGGTGTCGCGGTGCACGCGGCCGCCCTCGGACACCGCGCAGTAGGCGACGGTGGTCAGTGCCGCGCCGCCCGCGGCCACCGCCCGGTGGAACTCGATCAGCTCGTCGGACACGGTGCCGCGCGGCATGACGCCCTCGAACGTGGCGGCCTTGACGATGCGGTTTCGCAGTGTCAGCGGTCCGAGCCGGGCGGGCTCGAAGATCCGCGGGCGGTCGGTCGGGGCGGGTACAGCGGTCGTCATCTGGATCCTTGCGCTCGGCCGGAATTACGGTGCCACCGGACTCGTAATTGGGAGGGTATAGCCCCAGCCGCCGTCATGGAAGAGAATTCGGGCAATGAATGCCACCGGATCGGGACGACCCCGCGACCCCCGCATCGACGCCGACGTACTCGCGGCCACCCGCGCCCTGCTGGTGGAGGTCGGCTTCGACCAGCTCAGTGTCCGTGCGGTGGCGAGTCGAGCGGGCGTGAGTCGCGCTGCCATTGCCCGGCGTTGGGAGTCGAAGGCGCAGCTCGTCCTCGACGCCGTGCTGGGGGTGACCCCCGACCTCACCCCGTTCGAGGGCGCGGACCGCGCCGGCTGGATTCACTGGGTGGTGACCGGGAGCTCGGCGCTGTTCCGGCAGCCGGAGGTCCGCGAGGCGGTTCCCGGACTCCTCGCGACGCTGCGTGAGCACGACCAGCTGCGCGGCGCGCTGTGGCGGAACTTCGCGGGCCCGGCCGCCGCGCTGTTCCCGGGATCGGCGGTGCCGGAGGCCGGCGACCCCGACACCGCGCGGGCGCTGCTGGTACTCGGCGCGGGCGCGGCGCTGTTCCTCTCGCTGATCGCGCCGGAGGAGGACACCCCGCAGATGCGCGCGAAGGTACTCGAGATCCTGCTGCCGGTGGCTGCCGTATCGGACTGACCGGCCGAGCCGCGCTCAGCCGATGTCGGCCCGGGCAAGGGTCGCGGGATCGCTTGCAGTGCAGCCTGTTCCGACCACCAGTGCGGTGATCTGCGGTGGGCGTGGGCCCGCGAACAGCATCAGGATTCCGGCCGCGCCGCGCAGTCGGACGGGTCCGGAGCCGAGCAGCGGCCGCGTCGGGTCGATCCCGTTCGCGAGCAGGCAGTCCTCTCTCGACCGCCGGTTGTCCAGCGGTCCCAGGGCCGAGTGGCCGAGCACGCTCAGGGCGACCGTCGGCTGCAGCGCGTCGCCGAGCTCGACACCGGCCCCGTCGGGGGGTGCGCTCGACGGCTGTGCAAGCAGGGGTGCGGCGGGCTCCGGCGAGCCGGTCCTCAGGTGGGCGATGCCGACGCCTGCCCCCGCGAGCACGACGAGGGCGGCGGCGGCCGCGGCCGCCAGGCGGACCGGATTGCGCCTGCGACGAGCGGACAGGGCGACTGCGGGAGGCGGAGCCTCGGCGACCGCCGACTCGATCCGCGCGAGGACATCGGGTGGGATCGGCGGTGCGGGTGTATCGAGAGTTCGCAGCGCACCCAGTTCCGCACGGACCGCGTCGAGTGCGGCGAGAGTGCGTTGCGCGTCCGGGTCGCTCTCCGTGGCCGCCCGGAGGCGTTCGGCGAACTCGGGGGGCAGCGCGTCCGCGTGAAGGTCGGCGAGTAGTTCCGGGTCGAATGGGGGGTACAGAGTGTCCTCTCCCGGGGCGACCATTGACACCTCCCTGCCAGGTGGAGCTACTGGATGGACCGTACTCGGTGCGGGGCCGGCCGCTGTGCGTCGGTTGCGATCCCCGTCACGAGAATTAGACCCCGCCGGGCGTGATTTGGTTCCGCTCGTTCTGCATATATTTGAGCCGCTGCGCGAGTTTGCCTCGGGCGCGGGCACATCGGCTCTTCACCGTGCCCTCGGGAACACCGAGCAGGGCCGCGGCCTCCGCCACGGAGTAGCCCTCCAGGTCTACCGCCACGACGGCCGCGCGTTGCTCGGGTGGCAGCGTGAACAAGGCATCCTGGATCGCCATCGACGTCTCGCGGTCGGCCATCTCGTCGCGCGCCCCGGCCGGCTCGTACTTCTCGTCGTCCGACAGCGGCACCGTCGGTCGGGCGCGGTTGCGCCGGATCCGGTCCAGGCATGCGTTCACGACGATCTTGTGCAGCCAACTGCGCACCGCCGCGTCCGCCCGGAAGCTCGCGGCGGTTCGGTGGGCGGAGAGCAGGGCCTCCTGCAACGCGTCTGCGGCGTCCTCCGTCGTGTAACTGGTCCGCTTCGCCGTCAGCCACAGGTGGTCGTGGTGCCTGCTCAGTAACTCTGCAAAGGCGCGTGCGTCCCCCGACGCGTGCGCCGCCAGCAACTGGGCATCAGTCATGCCCTCGCCGGCGATCCCCCTGTTGATTCGCACGCGCGGATGCTAACCGACCGGGAGGTCTGCGGCTACTCCCTCGACGCTGAGCTGGGAGTTTGCTGTGTGATCAGGAAGCCTTCGTGAATCCCAGTTCGGCGATCGAGGTCTGATTCTTCCCACCGTCCGCGCCGAGCTTGGTGATCCACACCAGCACCCGGGACGCGTTGCCGTCCGTTGTCACCGGGATGGTCGTGACACCGTCCTTGAGCACGCCGGTCCCGATCACCTGGGTCTGGTCCAACGTCGGGTTGTCGCTCGGGGCGGTACGAATCTCGACGGTCGTGCCGACGCTCGGTGAGGTGATCGAGACCTCTTTGAGGGCGGCCGGTTGCGAGAGGTTCACCAGCAGGCCGACGCCGGACTTGAACGACGGGAACTGCTGGAAGTAGGTGTCCGTGCTCCACTTCGTCGCCGGGTTGCCGTCCACCGCCAGTCCTGCGGTCGCCGGGTTGTCCGCGGACCCCTGCGGGGAGAAGACCGTGGCACCGGCGGGCAGCACGGGAGTGAGTGCCGCTGCGGGCGGCGCGGCGGACCGTGACGGGGCGTCGCTCGGGCCCGCGGCGCTGGTCGTGAGGCCGATGTTCTGCTCGTTCAACGGTTCGGTCGAGCTGCCGCCCGCGAACAGGTTCGCCAGCCACCAGCCGGCGATCGCCAGCACGATCACGGTGAGCACACCCAGTGCCGCGAGGGCGATGAGCATCCGGTTGCTCCGGACCTTCCGCTGCACCGCCTCCTCAGGATCGGCAAGGGCATGGCCGGACGCGCCGGCGGGCCGCTGGCCGAGCCGCAGCGCAGGCATGAGGTCGGTCTTCTGGTCGACGACCGAAGCCTGGTCGAGCACATGCTGGACGGTGGCCGCGGTGCGGATTCCGCCGCCCTGCTCGAGCGAGCGGACCGCGACGGCGGAGATCTCGAACGGGACCTCGGGGCGGACCTTGCGCGGTTCGACCGGCTGGCCGTCGTCGCCGCGGTCGGCGAGCTTCATGCCCCCGACCGTGTTCGCCGGCCGGTCCCCCACGGCAGGAGCCGGGGCACCGGCCTCAGGTGCAGGCGCCGGCTCGCCGAGCGGCCAGCGAGCGGTGATCAGGCCGTAGAGCATCGCGCCCAGGCCACGCACGTCCGAGCTGGCGTCCGCGTCGGCCAGGGTCGCGGGGAAAGCGAGCACCGCGTCGCCGCTCGCCGAGATCCGGACCCGGTCCGGATGGTCGATCGACAGCGCGCCGCCGCCGCGATGGGCGGCCTCGGCCGCCGATGCGAGGGCACGGATCGCCCGGGCCGCGCCGATCGGCGACGGCACCGTCTCGGCCATCTCGCGCAGCGACCGGCCGGGGGTCCACTCGGCGACGACGATGCCGCCCGAGCTGCCCCGGACGACGTCGAGCACTCGGGCCAGGCCCGGGGAGTTGATCCGGCCGAGCCGGAGGGTGCGCGAGAGGACCGCCTGCGGACCTTCGGCATCGGGGGTGTCGGACCCCGCCCGCTGATCGGCGTCGACGAAGGTCAGTGCCACCTCGCGGTCGAGCTTGGTGTCGTGCGCCTGCCAGAACTTGAGCCCGCGGGCACCGCCGTGCGGGGCCAGCAGCCGGTACCGCCCGCCCGCGACGGACGCGCCCGCCATGAGCTTGGGTCCGCGCTGGGTGCGGCGAGTCGCGGGATCGCCGACTCGCATCGGAGGCAGCGGCGGCGAACCGATCGGGATGATCCCGGTGTCGACCGTGAGGTCGCGTTCGGGTCGCACGGGATCCGCAGGCCGCTTCTCCGCGCGGGACCCGGCGTTCTCGCCTGTGCGGGTTGTGGATTCGGGTGCCGACGCCTCCACCGTGGACCCGGCAGCCTTGCCGCCGGCAACGTCTTCGTCGCTCACCCTCGCTCCTTCGCGCATCTGGCTGGAATTCTCCCCGTCAGAGATCGGCGCCCCGGTACGCCCGGCACCAGGGTACGGGAGTTGCTGCCTGCTATTGGGTGGTACCTGAGCACGACCTATCACGGGAAGCAACTCGGTGTCGGCCTCGTACAGCGCAACCGAATCGGCGGTGGCCGTTGTCGGGGCCTTCGGTGCCCGGCCGAGCAGCCGGTTGACCAGACGCGTCACCGCGACCGTCCCGGCCACGACCTCCGGGATCCCGGCGACCCGCAGCAGTGCGAACGTCAGGCCGAGCATGATCACCGCGGAGATGCCGACCTGGACGAAAGCGCCGGGCCCACCGAACTTGTCGCCGAGCCGACCCAGACCGAGCAGCTGCTCGGCGGCGAGCATGGTGATCCCGCCCGCGACAGACGCGACCACGACCAGGAAGGCGGTCTTGCCGACGTTCGCCATCCGCAGCGACCCGAGGCTGCGGCGCAGCAGCACACCGCCGATGATCGCACCCGCGGTGAAGCCGAGACCGTTGGCGACACCGAGCAGGCTGACCACCTGGTTGTCATCGGAGGCCACCGACGGCGCCAGCAGTGACAGGCCGACCTTCACGCTGGTGATGCCGAGGATGATCCAGGTGGGCGTCCAGGCCTGTTCGCGGGCGTAGAACACGCGCAGGTGGATCAGGACCAGCGCATAGGGAATCAGAGTGAAGGCCGACCAGCTGACCGCGTGTCCGAGCCGCTCGGCGTCGTCGGAACCGAAGTTCCCGTAGCCGAACAGCGCGTGCCCGACCTGCGGTCCGGCGAAGGTCAGGAAGATCACGACCGGCACCAGCGAGACCATGGTCAGCCTGGTTGCGACCGACAGGTCGTCGACGACGGCGGGGGTGTCCTCGGCGGCCGCGTTGCGGCTCAGCCTCGGCATGATCGCGGTGAGCACCGTGACGCCGAGGATGCCGTACGGCAGCTGCAGCAGCAGCCACGCCTGCTGGTAGATGACGGGTCCGGCGGCATCGACGGACGCCGCGACCCGGGTGCCGATCGTGAGGCCGATCTGGCTGATCAGCACGTACAGCACGATGGCGACGCCCATGCCCGCGAACAGCTTGAGCCGGTCGTCGATTCCCCACAGCGGTTTGAGGCTGATGCCCTGGCGCCGGATCGCGGGCAGCAGTGTCGCGGCCTGGACCACGACACCGAACGTGAAGCCGAGACCGAGGACGAGGAGTCGCGTGGTGGTGACGTCGTCGCCGCCGGGCAGCAGCCAGTAGATGCCGAGCACCACCAGCACGGTCAGGTTGTTGAGCACCGGAGCCCACGCGCCCGGCCGGAACACCTGTCGGGTGTTGAGCAGCGCCGTCAGCAGCGCGGACATGCCGTAGAAGAAAATGGCAGGCAGCAGCAGGAAAGCGAAATGGGTGGACAGCTGCTCGTCGACCTTGCCGTGCTCCGGCAGGAACAGCCGGGTCAGCAACGGGGCGGCCGCGACGGCCGCGAGGGCGACCGTGCCCAGGGTGACGATCGAGATCGTGAACAGTCGTCGGACGAACGCGGTGCCACCGTCCGCGTCCTCCGTCTCCGCCCGCACCAGGACCGGGACCACGATCGCGGTGAGCACCGCGCCGAGCACCAGCTCGGAGATCATGTTCGGCATCGTGCTGGCGACGGTGAACGAGCTGGCCGCCGCCGCACCGAGCGTGGTCAGCAGCAGAACTTGCTTGAGGAAGCCGGTGATCCGGCTGACCAGGGTCGCGATGGCGATGGAGCCGGTCGACGCGATCAGTCGTGAGTTCGAGTTGGGGTTGTCGTCCCCGCCGTCGCGATCGGTGGGCGGCTCGGGCGCCGCGGGCGGAGGGGTCGTGGCGGCCGGAGCATCCGCCGGCCGCCGTGCCGGGTCACCCGACAGGTAGCGCTGCGGGGCGGCGCGCTGCGGGACCGGCTGCGGACGGGTCTGCGGGGGCTGCCCCTGCTGGGGATAGCGAGGCTGCTGGGGTTGTTGAGGCTGTTGCGGGTACTGAGGCGGGTAGGGCTGCTGCTGTCGGGGACGAGGCTGTTGCTGCGGGTGGGGCTGTTGGGGATACGGCGGACCGGGGTAGGACCGTTCCCAGGGCGCGGGAGACGTCGGGCCCCCAGCCGCGTCCGCTCCCGGGCGCCGCACGCCGGCACCTTCAGGACGCTCCGCGGGACCGTCTGGTCGCTGCGCACGCTCCGCTCCGGGACCGTCTGGTCGCTGCGCACGCTCCGCTCCGGGACCGTCTGGTCGCTGCGCACGCTCCGCTCCGGGACCCGGTGGCCGCTGCATGCTCCCCGTCATCGACCTGAATACCCTTCATCCGCTGGGTCCGGCTGACCCCGGAACCGGTGCCAGAGCCTCCGTCCAGCAAGTAGCAACAGTAGTGCGCCCGCGCCGCCGGTGATGATCACGAGCAGCTTGCCGTACGCGTTCGAGCGAACCGACACGGACGCGGGTTCACCCAACTCCCGGTCGTTCGTCGTGGTCAGCGCGACGTTGATGACCATCTTCCCCGTATCGGCCACCTTGGCGGGTACCTGCAGCGCCCGACTGCCGCGCGCCGGCAGTTGTTGGTCGCCGATGTCGGTGATGGTCATCTCCGGCGGCGCCGAGATGCGCAGTCGCACCGTGATCCCGACCGGCAGGTCGTTGCGCGCGACGAACAACAGCGGACTCTGCTCCGAGGCCAGCGTGTACGCACCGCCCGGCGCCAGCACTGTCACCGAGCCGTAGATCCGCCCCAGCGCCGCCTGGACCTGCGCGACCCGCAGGCCGGCTGCCGCCGCGGCGGGCGACCGGTCCCCGCTCCGCCTGCCGGAGGTGCTCATCGCGCGCAGCAGGTCCTCGCTCAGCGGTGCGGTGTATCGGATCGGGGTCAGGGCCGACTGCGGATCGTTGACCAGCGTTGCGGTCAACGCGTCGATCTCCGGCGCTTCCGCGGCCGAACCGTCCTGCACCGACGTCGGTGCGCCGTCCTTGACGGCCTGTTCCGGGTACGCCAGGTCGAAGGGCGGCGGTGGCACCGCGCGGTCCACGAGCTCGGACAGGGCGCGCGGGGTCGCCAGGCCGGACCGCAGCATCGTCGACACGGTGGACAGGACCGCCCGAGCTTCGTCGCCGTCGACCGTCCACTGCTGCGGCGGGACCAGCAGCAGCGGGCGCGGGTTCGCGTTCGCCAACCGGGTCTGGGTGGACCGAGTGGTCAGCGATGTCCAGGTGACCGCGCCGAGTGCGTCCTGCAACCGGGCGGTCCGAGAGTCGTCGGTCAGGTCGTAGCGGCCGTGCTCGGGCGCGAACGTCGGGGTCTGGGGGCTGGCTCCGACCGCCGCGAGCGCGGTGGCCGCGGACACGTCGAACAGTGCCGCGTTCAGCGGGCCGCCGTTGTTGCCGCCGGTCAGCGGGACCTTCGGTTGGGTGGTGCTGTCGGCGACGGCATTGGCCGCGAGCAGCGTGGTCGGTCCGAGGCCGGGCAGCGCGGCCGCGGTCGCCGGATCGAGGACGCCGGCGTCCGGCCAGGTCAGGCCGCGCAGCGAGGTGATCCCGAGCAGGGTGTCGACGATGTCGGCGGGGGCGGTCACGGCGCGCGCGGTCAGGGTCTGGTCGCCCACTCGGTGCAGCGCCGCCAGGTCCACCTGCGCGAACGGGACGGCAGTCGTGCACATGTGCGCGGCGAGCTTCCGGAGCCGGTTCAGCCAGTCGCCGGCCGCGGCCTGTCCGGTACCGGGATGGGTTCGGCCGGTCGGGTCGGCCGGATCGTCGACGACCAGGTATCCCCCGGACATGTTGCCGACCGTGATCAACAGGTCGGGGTCGATCGCCAGGCACATGCTGTCGGCCAACTTGTGGTCGCGGTCCACGCCGTCGCCGGTCGCGAACTCGGCGGCCGCGACCAACTGCTCGAGCCGACCACCCGACGCGAGCGAGGTGGCCAGGTCGTCGTCGACGAGCCGCACCTTCTCGTCGGTGGAGCCGGGTATCCCGGCGGCGAGTCGCGGCTTGTCGGCGAGCGGCCACATCAACGTCACCGCGACCGGGTCGGCGGTGGACGGCGGTACCGGCGCCGCATCGGAGCGGTTCGGATCGCCACCGCCGCTGGTGTCACGGGGCACGCCGAGCACGGGGAGCAGGAAGCGGGCGTCGTCGAGGCGAGCCTGGCCGCCGTACTCCGGGGTGCCGTTGACGTTGACCAGCATCGGGTAGACGCCGGGATCGGTGATCCCCAGCGACGATCCGGTCGCCGCGCGCAACGGCATCGACAGGGTGAACTTCTCGGACTGCCCGACCTCCAGCTTCTCGCGGATCAGGGCGAACTTTCCGATCACGTCGAACTGCTCCTGGCCGGCGCTGAGCACGGTCCGCAGTTGGTCGGGCGCCGACACCGCGCGCGCCCGCTGCAGTCGGACCTGCACGTCGCGGATTGGTCGGTCGCCGACGTTGCTGACGCTGCCGACGACGGTGACCACCGGATCGCTGGAGGTGGTCACCGCCGACGGGGTCACCGAGTCGACCGACAGCGCGACGAACCGCTGCTGCGTGGGACCGGTGGTGGCGTGGGGGACGCTCGTGCGGCCGGTCGCGGGAGTGCTCGAACCCGGGTCAGGCGCTGTCGTCGTCGGCGCGGCGCCGACCGAGGCGAGCAGTCCGGGCGGTGCAGCGGCAAGAGCCAATGTGGTCAGGGTCGTCACGGTGAGGCGACGTAGGAACGTCCTCATCCGTTCTCTCTGGTCGTTCGGCCGGTTCCGGCGCCCATCCGGTCGATCAGCGCGCCCGCGACCTCGGCCAGCCGGCGCTCGTCCGCGTAGGCGAGTCGGGAGCCCAACTCCGCGAGCGGAACCCACGCCACCTCGGTGACCTCGACGTCCTCGTCGGACAGTTCGCCGCCCTGGAACCGGAGCAGGTAGTGGTGCACGGTCTTGTGGACGCGACGCCCCTCGGTGACGAACCAGTAGTCGATGCTGCCCAGTTCCGCGAGGACGGTGCCGCGGATCCCGGTCTCCTCGGCGACCTCACGCATCGCGGTCTGCTCGGCGGTCTCGCCCTGCTCGATGTGTCCCTTCGGCAACGACCACAGCAGCCGACCCCGACGATCGGTGCGCCCGATCAGGGCCGCGCACTGCTTGTCCCGGGGGCCGTCGAGGCCGTCGACGACGAGGCCGCCCGCGGAGGTCTCCCGTACCGTGCGCATCCGCGCGTTCGTGCGCTCACCGTGCCCGCTACGACGCCGCGGGTTGCGGCGGCTGCGGTTCGCACGTTCGGCAGGAGACACCCAATCAATACTAGTTGGCGTGTTCGACCCGCCCCGAATCCCACACCGGGTGACCGGCGCGCAGTGTCTGCGGCCGCGAGAACGGTCCGCGGAGGTCGGTAAGCTGCACAGTCGTGGTTTCCCCTACTCCTGACGCCGACCGACGCGCCCGACTGCTCTCGGCCGCGACGGAGACACTGCGCGACCTCTCGGACGTGCTGACTCCTCTCGGTGCGCGGTTCGCCGCCGCCGGACACGAGCTGTACCTGGTCGGGGGGAGCGTGCGGGACGCGGTGCTGGGCCGGCTGGGCACCGATCTCGACTTCACCACCGACGCGCGTCCCGAGCAGGTGCAGGCGCTGCTCAAGGGCTGGGCCGACAACCAGTGGGACACCGGTATCGACTTCGGCACCATCAGCGCCGCGAAGGCCGACCAGCAGATCGAGATCACGACCTTCCGCACCGACGCGTACGACGGAGTGACCCGCAACCCGGAGGTCCGGTACGGCACCTCGCTCGAGGAGGACCTGGTCCGCCGCGACTTCCGCGTCAACGCGATGGCCGTGCGGATCGGGGCGGACGGCACCCAGGAGTTCGTCGACCCGCTGTCGGGGATGGACGACCTGCTCGCCGGCGTGCTCGACACCCCCGCCGCCCCCGAGATCTCGTTCAACGACGATCCGTTGCGGATGCTGCGGGCCGCCCGGTTCGTCTCGCAGCTCGGCTTCGCCCTGACGCCGCGGGTGCACCAGGCGATCGTGGACATGGCCGGCCAGATCGACCGGATCACCGCCGAGCGGGTGCACGCCGAGCTGGACAAGCTGATCCTCGGCGAGTACCCGGTGGACGGCATCAACGTCATGTGCGAGACGGGGCTCGCGGCGCGGGTGCTCCCGGAGATCCCGGACATGGAGCTCGAGATCGACGAGCACCACCAGCACAAGGACGTCTACCAGCATTCGCTGACGGTCCTGCAGCAGGCGATCGACCTCGAGGAGGGCGACCCCGACCTGGTGCTGCGCTGGGCCGCGATCCTGCACGACATCGGCAAGCCGGACACCAAGCGCAACGAGCCGGGTGGCGGCGTCAGCTTCCACCACCACGAGGTGGTCGGCGCGAAGATGGTGCGTAAGCGGTTGCGGGCGCTCAAGTACTCCAAGCAGATGGTCGACGACGTCGCGCAGCTGGTGTTCCTGCACCTGCGCTTCCACGGTTACGGCGAGGGACAGTGGACGGATTCGGCGGTGCGCCGGTACGTCACCGACGCCGGCGACCTGCTCCCCCGGCTGAACAAGCTGGTCCGGGCCGACTGCACCACCCGCAACAAGCGCCGGGCGGCCAAGCTGCAGGCCACCTACGACGATCTCGAGCGGCGGATCGCGCTGCTGGCCGAGCAGGAGGACCTGGCGCGGGTGCGCCCCGACCTCGACGGCAACGCGATCATGGAGCTGCTCGGCATCCCGGCCGGACCCGAGGTCGGGAAAGCGTGGACCTTCCTCAAGGAGCTGCGCCTGGACCGGGGGCCGCTGCCCCGCGAGGAGGCCGAGGCCGAGTTGCTGAAGTGGTGGGCCTCGACCGAGCGCTGACGCGCCCGTGCGCGCCGTTCACCCCAGTCGGGGTGAACGGCGCGCACAGTGCAGCGCCGTCAGTCCAGCTTCGCGTGCATCAGGTAGACGTTGTAGCTGTCCCACTCCGACATCGTGAAGTACAGGTCGTGCTCGGTGGACCACGGGTGGATGAAGCCGCCGTACATCTTCGGGTAGTCGGAGGAGCGCACCATCGGGACGCCTGCCGTCCAGGCGCCCTGCGGACTTGTCGCCTGGCGCAACACGATTGCGCCCGCGACGGTGTCGAGGTAGCTCATCTGCCAGAGCTTGCGGGACTCGTCGTAGTGCACGGAGAGTTCGGCCGCGGTGCCGCTCAGGATCGGGGTGGGATCGGATTCCCCGACCGGGGTCCAGTTCCCGTCCTTCCAATACTGGTACGCGGTCTTGTTGAGTACCTGGTCCTTGGCGACCCGGGCCACCGCTACGGTACCGAGCCGACCGTTCGGGGTGCCGAACATGTACACGTGGTCACCGGCCGGGACCATGCTGGCCACCTGGAAGTGGTTGAGGCCGAAGATGTTCTGCCACAGGGCATATGGGTCCTTGGTCCAGGTCTGACCCTGGTCGTCGGAGTAGGCGATGCCACCGCGGTTGGTGTACCACATACCGGGGATCATGCTCCAGCGCCGAACCGACATGTAGCTCATGTACTGCCGGTCGCCGATCGCGAAACCGGACGTCGGGATGGTGGTGGTCTCCCAGTTCTTGATCTTGCGGCTGCCGAGCACCTCGACTGCGTGGCAGCGGCTGTCCTGCACCATGGAGTCGATGGTCATGCCGTCGGCGAGGTTGCGATCAGTGCTGTGCCCCAGCACATTCGAGCGCCAGTCCTGCCCGTTCGCCCCCGGCGGCGCCCAGTCCTTGCCGAAGGTGTCGCCGAACACGATCGACACCTCGCCGGGCTTGGACTCCCAGGTGATGCCGAGGTCGGTGCCGTTGACCTGCCAGCGCTTGTCGGTGCGGTTGATCGAGCCGTGCCCGGTCAGCTGCGCGACAAGCGACACGTCGCTGACCTTCGGTGCGGGCGCCGGGGCGGCTGCCGGTCCGGGATCGATCGGCGGCGACTGCGGCGCGGGGGCCGGCGGAAGTGGTTGGCCCGGACCGGGAATCGGGATCGGGATGGGCTCGGGGTCGGGTCCGATCGAGAAGCGCGGCACCGACGATCCCCACGCCCCGGATCCGGAGGAGGACGAACCCGACTCGTTCGACGAGGAACCGGACGATCCCGCGGAACCGGACTCGGGTTGATCGGGCGTGGTGTCTGTGATGTCCGGGCAGGGGTCCGCGCAGGGGTCGGCGGGCAGCGGCGCCTGCGGCACCCGGGTCCGGTCCTGCGGCGGGTCGGGCACCGGGACCGGGACGATCTCGGGCCAGGGGAACTTGATGTCCAGGCCGCCGGGCGGCGCGGACTGGTCGCCCTTCGCCGAGGGGTCGAAACCCACCTCGCCGCAGGCGTTGGTCGGCGCGGCGCTCGGTGCGGCGGCCGCGGGTACGACCGTCAGCAGCGAGCCCGACGCGGCCAGCGCCAGCACGCACAGTGGTGATCCGATCCGACGGAACATGGTGCCCCCTGCGACCCCGGTCTGCGTGGCTTTGCGGCCACCCGAATTCCGGACAATTTACCAGCGAAGCCACCCCCGGTCCGGCACCGTCGAACGTTCGACCGACGATGATCGCGCAATGTGCCTGTCCTCGGCCGGGCGGGAACCGGCCGCCCGGATGGCGCGTCCAACACGTATGGGCTTGCTGGAGTACACGTTCGGAACCGGAGACGGCGATCCCTCCGTCTGGCTGTCCGAGGCGGATCTCGATCTGGGTGATCCCGGCGCGCCGGACGCCGTCGTCCTGGACTTCGACGGTGACGGACTGCTCGACGATGCGCTCTGGGACAGCGACGGCGACGGCCGCGCCGACAGATCCGTCCTCGATGCCGGTGAGCCGAGTGCCCGGTACTTCACCGATCCGACCGGCCTGGGCACCTGGGAGGCCGAGTGCGCGCCACCCGGCGTTGCGGACGAACGTGGGATCGACACCGACGGTGACGGTGTGGCGGACGCGGCGCTCGAGCCGCCCGGACCCGGCGGCGGGCACTGGTCGATGCTGGTCGACGAGGGCGGCGACGGGGCGATGGACGTGCGGTTGTCCGACACGGACGGCGACGGCCGCCTCGACACGGTGACCCGACCGGCCGGGTCGGCGAGCGCGCGGAAGGCGGAGGTGGGCGACGAGCGTTAGCGACGACGCGAACGCGTGCGAAGCGAGTTCGCCGCGACCGCAGCCAGGCCGACCGCGTACACCCCGGCGCCCGCGAGCACCAGACCCAGAGACCGGCCGTCGGGCGCGATCACCGTCGCGGCCGCGGCGATCGCGGCGATGAACGCGATGTTGAAGACCGTGTCCTGCAGGGCGAACACCTGCCCGCGCCGGGTGTCGTCGACGTCGATCTGCATGGCCGCGTCGCCGGTCAGCTTGATCGTCTGGCCGGCCAGCCCGAGAAGGAACGCGCCCGCGAGCAGCATCGGCTGGGTCAGCGCCGTGATCAGTCCGAGTTGGACGGCGATCGCCGCGACCAGACCCAGTGCGACGGTCCGCGGTCGCCCGAGCCGGGGGATCAGGAAGGGGGTCGCGGCGGCGGCCACCAGCATGCCCGCGGCGGTCGCGCCGACCGCGACGCCGAACCCGGCCAGACCCCCGGGCAGTGAACCCGACGTCGCCGGATCGCGCAGGACCAGGACCATCACCAGCGTGTTCACCCCGAACACGATGCGATGCACGCCGATACCGATCATCGCGGTGGTCACTCCGGGGGCGCGCCAGACGGCGGTCGCGCCGGTCCGCAGGCCCGCGGCGACCGCGCGTACGGCGGCCAGTCGGGTCGGGCCCGATGCCGCCAGCTCCGCCTCGCCGGGGCCGAGGCCGTGGGTCGGGAAGCCGGCGGCCGCCACCGCGCCGACCGCGGACCCGAGGGTCGCGGCCGCCACCGCCACCCCGGATCCCCAGTCGCCGCCGCCGAGCAGTCCGATGATCGCGACGGCGGCGCCCGCGCCCGCGGCCGCCATCCCGGAACCGGCGGTGGCGAGGACGGAATTGGTTGGCACCAAACAGGACTGGCGTACCACGTGCGGCAGCGCAGCGGACACCCCGGCGAGCACGAACCGGCTGACCCCGACCGCTGCGAGCGCGAACAGCAGCAGCGGGGCGTTCGGAGCATTGGTGAGCAGCAGCGTCGCCGCCACCATGATCAGCGCGCCACGCAGCAGGTTCGCCCACATCAGGACCGCACGCCGGTCCCAGCGGTCGAGCAGGGCGCCGGTGAACGGTCCGAGCAGCGAATAGGGCAGCAGCAGAACGGCGAAGCCCGCGGCGATGGCCAGCGGGTCGGTCTGTCGTTCCGGGTTGAACAGGATCGCCCCGCCGAGCGCGGCCTGGAACAGGCCGTCGCCGAACTGGCCGGCGAAGCGGACGGCGGTGAGGCGCACCAGCCCTGGCGAGCTGCGGAGCACCCCGCGCAAAAGTCCTCGGGGTGCCTTCGCCACCGCACGACCCTATCGCGGGGCAGGTGCCGCGTCCCGCGCCCGCCACCATGCCACGGTCGCGGCTGCCGCCTCGGGCAGCGGCGTCGGGGCCAGGCCCAGCAGTTGCTCACTGCGCGTCGAGTCCAGCACGAACGGGCGCTCGAACTGGTACAGCATCTCCGCGAGCTCGCGGGTCGGCCCGTGCACTGCCCCGATCGCGCGCACCGCCCACGCGGGCAACACCCCGACCTTCGGGTCGCCGGTACCGGCCGCGTCGGCGAACGCCTGCACCATCTGCCGCTGGGTCACCGCCGGTCCGGTCGGGGCGTGCAGCACGCTGTTCCACCGCGTCGGGTCCTCGGCCGCGGCGATCATCGCGGCGGCGAGGTCGGGCACGTAGGTGAACGAGTGCGGGACGTCGAGGGCGGCCAGCACCCGAACGGTCTTGCCCGCCAGCACGACCGGAACCATCCGCTCCCCCGCGTGCGCGGTCAGCGCGTGCGGGCCGAAGAAGTCGGATGCCGCGACGCTGACCGTGGGCGTGGCCGAATCCTCACGTTGCCGGAGCAGTTCGGTGCGCACACCGAGCTTGCCGGTGGTGGCGGTACGGGGGGTGTCCTCGGTGATCGGACCGTCGACCGGTCCGTAGGAGTACAGGCTCTCGGGGAACACGACCACCGCGCCCGCCCGCCCGGCGGCGGCGAGCACCGCACGCTCGGTGGCGGGCAGTTCGCGTCGCCACGCGGCCGCGGAGTACACCGAGCCGTGGGTGCAGTGGTAGACGGCGGAGGCGCCGTCGAGCGCCGCGTCGAGCGCGCCGGGCTTCGAGACGTCGACCTGCACCCGGTGGACGTTCGGGTGGTCCGGCCCGGAGCCGGACCGCGTCAGCACCCGGACCTGATGACCCTGCTCGGCGAGTTGGACGGCGACCGTCCATCCGACGGGACCGGCTCCGGTCACGACCTGCACTGTCGACATCGCGATCTCCATTCCTCGAATTCCCGATTCAGAGAGCAGTGCTCTCGAATTCCATGATCCACGCCCACCCGGCGCCTGTCAAGAGCACCGCTCTCTAAAGTTGACGGTGCTCGCCCCGCGCGTCAGGCTGGGAGCGTGACCGGTACCCCGAGACAGCGAGCGCGTGAGCAGACCCTGGCCGACATCACCCGGATCGGCCGCGACCATCTGGCCCGCGACGGGGCCGCGGCACTGTCGCTGCGGGCGGTCGCCCGCGACCTGGGCGTGGTCTCCTCGGCCGTGTACCGGTACGTCAAGAGCCGCGACGAACTGCTCACCCTGCTCGTGGTCGAGGGCTACAACGAGCTCGGCGACGCCGTCGACGCGGCGGTCGAGGCGCTGCCCGCCGACGATCCCCGGGCCCGACTGCGCGCGCTCGGTCATGCGGTCCGGGACTGGGCGCTTCGCGAATCGGCTTGCTACGGACTGCTGTTCGGTAGTCCGGTGCCCGGATACCAGGCGCCGGCCGAACGGACCACCGGCCCCGGTACCCGGGTGGTCGTGGCGTTGGTCGCGCTCTTCGACGCGGCGCACCGGTCGGGCCGACTCGCCGATCCGACCGCACTGCCGATCACCGAGTCGCTGCGCGCGAACCTGCGCGTCATCCGAGCCGAGATGGGACTGGAGCTCCCGGACGAGGTGCTCGCGCGCGGGGTGCTGGTTTGGTCGTCGCTGTTCGGCGCCGTGAACTTCGAGGTGTTCGGCCAGTACGGCGCCGACACGTTCACCGATCCGCGCGCCCTGTTCGACCACCACCTGTCGGTGCTCGAGGAGATGGCCGGACTCCGGCCCTGACACGGCTGCCCCGACGTCACGAGGCACATGCCCGGCTCGGCGATGCGATGATTACCCGGTGGAGCACGCTGAGGAACCCGACGATCGCACGGCGTCGACCGAACCGGTCGTGCGCCCCGGCAGCCTGCTGGTCTCCGCGACCGACCTCACCGAGCCCGCGTTCCGCCGCACGGTGGTCTACGTGATCGAGCACAACGACGCCGGCAGCCTTGGCGTGGTCATCAACCGCGCCTCCGAGACCGCCGTGCACACCGTGCTACCGCAGTGGGCGGAACTCTGTGCCCGGCCGAAGGCGCTCTTCATCGGCGGTCCGGTCAAGAGGGACGCCGCGTTGTGCCTGGCCACGCTCCGCACCGGCGCGAAGATCGACGGCGTGCCCGGACTGCGCCGGGTGGACGGTCGGGTGGTGATGGTGGACCTGGACTGCGACCCAGGACAGGTCGGGCCGCTGATCGAGGGGACGCGGGTCTTCGCCGGGTACTCGGGCTGGACGATGGGCCAACTCGACGGCGAGTTGCGGCGCGACGACTGGATCGTGGTCTCCGCGCTGCCGTCGGACGTCATCGGCCCGCCGCGTGCGGACCTGTGGGCCCAGGTCCTGCGCCGTCAGCCGCTCCCCCTCGCCCTGCTCGCGACCCACCCCATCGACGTCGAGCGCAACTAGCCGCCACCACCCTCCTTCGGTGTGAACGGCCGGCGGGTCGAGTCGAGCGCAACCGATCCCCCATGGCCCGCGCGAGCGGCCTCGTGAACCCTTCCGGCCTTTGTATCGTGTATACGGCTGGAGGTGTCCGATGCCGGAAGACCAAGCAGAACTGATGCGCGTTCTGTACGGCGAGCATGCGTCGGCACTGTGGAGATATGCCATGCGACTTACCGGTGATCGGGCGCGGGCCGAGGACGTGGTCCAGGAGACACTCCTGCGGGCCTGGCAACGACCCCACGTACTGGACCAGAGCGAGAACTCGGCGCGGGCCTGGCTGTTCACCGTCGCGCGGAACCTGATCTTCGACGACTACCGCAGCGCGAGGTCGAAACGTGAGATCGGGACGGACAACCCGCCGGAGCAGGCCAGCCCGGACGCGACCGATGCGGCGCTGGACTCCTGGCTGATCGCCGACGCGCTCGTGCAACTCTCGCCGGAGCACCGGGGCGTGCTGGTCCGCTCGTACTACCGAGGGATGTCGACCCACCAGATCGCCGACGACCTCGAGATCCCGGAGGGCACCGTGAAGTCGCGAATGCACTACGCGCTACGGGCACTTCGATTGATTCTGCAGGAAATGGGGGTGACGCAGTGACCATCGAACTGGATCCATACGCGCACTGGGACGCCGCCTACGTGCTCGGTTCGCTCAGCGCCGCGGATCGGGACGAATTCGAGCACCATCTCGCCACCTGCGTCCGGTGCTCGGTCGCGGTCGCGGAGGTCGCGGGCGTGCCCGCACTGCTGGCGAAGGTGCCGGCGGACACGGCACTCGAACTAGGTTCCGCCCCGACTGCCCCGACTGCCCCCGGCGACGAGCCCCCCGCGGACCTGCTCCCGAAATTGATGGCCCAGACTCGGCCGCCGCGTCGGCGCGCCAGGTACGCCGTGCTCACGGCGGCCGCCGCCGCGGTCGCGATCGCGGTCGGGGTCGGGGTGGCCGTGCTGCCCTCGCAGACCGAGGGTCCGTCGCCGAACGCCCCGCACGGGCCGTCAGCGCCGGTGGTCGCCCAGCCGATGCTTCCGGTCACCCCGAGTCCGCTGACTGCCGACGTCTCGCTCGTCGAGCAGGAGTGGGGCACGCGGGTCGACGTGACCTGCCGCTACGCCGCGCCACCCGGGGGTGGATACGGCACCGACAAGAACGAGTACGCGATGGTGATGACCGACAAGAACGGGGTCAGCAAGCAGTTGGCGACGTGGATGGCCGCGGCCGGCCAGACGGTCACCCCCTCGGCGACCACCAGCGTGCCGATGCTCTGGATCGACCGGGTCGACATCCGTTCGGTGGCAACGGATCAGGTGCTGCTCACCAGCACCTTCTGAAGTTCCCGCGATTGATCTGAACCGTTCGTAGCGTTGAACCGTACCTACCAGTGCACGCATGTGCGCACGGAAGGTGGACCGATGAGACAAGCCGTACCGGTGGTACGACGGGGCGAGCCCCGCGTGGTCGACTACCTGGTGGACGCCCTTGCCGGCTTCGGGGTGCAGCACGTCTTCGGGGTGGACGGCGCGAACATCGAGGATGTCTACGACGCGCTCTTCTACACCCACAAGAACATCGTCGGAATTGTCGCGAAGCACGAGTTCTCCGCCGCCACAATGGCCGACGGCTACGCCCGCACCTCTGGCCGGCTCGGCGTGGTGATGGCCACGTCCGGCGGTGGCGCGCTGAACCTGACCGCCGGCCTCGGTGAGGCGTTCACCTCCCGGGTTCCGTTGCTGGCCTTGGTCGGTCAGGCTCCGACCGCACTCGAGGGCCACGGCGGATTCCAGGACTCGAGCGGTCGGGCCGGTTCGATCGACGCGGTCCGCCTGTTCTCCGCCGTGTCGCGCTACTGCGCCCGGGTCGAGTCTGCGGCCGACGTCTCCCAGCATCTGAACCGGGCGGTGTCGGCGGCGCTGCGTGGCGGTCCCGCAGTACTCCTCCTGCCCAAGGACGTTCAGCAGTCCGCGATCGCACCCGAGCAGTGCCGACCGATCGTGCCGAGACCGGCGGTCGTGCAGGACAAGGTCGGCCTGGACCGGCTCGTGACCCGGCTCGCGCAGGCGCGTCGACGCGGCAAGGTGCTGGTGATCGCGGGCGACGAGGTGGCGCGGGCGGGCGCCCGACGCGAGCTCGCGGACCTGGTCACAGTGCTCGACGCCTCGGTCGGGGTCAGCCCCGACGCGAAGGACGTCGTCGACCCGACCGCGCGCGGTTACTGCGGTGTCGCGGGCAGCATGGGACATCCGGAACTCGTGGACGCGCTGCGATATTCGGAGCTGTGTCTGCTGATCGGCACGCGGATGCCGGTGATGGCGCGGACCGGCCTCGACGAGGGGTTGCGCAGCACACCGGTCGCCTCGCTCGGGTACGCGCCACCGTACGTGCCGTCGACGCACGCTGTCACCGTCGACCTGCGGACCTCGCTGCGGTTGCTCACCGAGGCGCTCGGACCGGTCGGTACGTCGCAGGCTGCGACCCGGACACCGCGCCTGACAAGCCTGCAGGTGCCCGTCGCCACCGGGCCCGGGTTGCGGTACCGGGACGCGGTCGCGGCGATCGAGCGACATCTGCCGTCGGGCACGGACGTGTTCGCCGACGCCGGGAACACCGGAGCCGCAGTGGTGCACCATCTCCCGGCCGTTCGAGGGGGACGGTTCGTCGTGGCGCTCGGCATGGGCGGCATGGGCTACGCGTTCGGTGCGGGAATCGGCTCCTGCTTCGGCCGCCGGCGCCGGACCTTCGTGATCGCGGGCGACGGCGCGTTCTACATGCACGGCATGGAGATCCACACCGCGGTCGAGCACCGCCTGCCCGTGACCTTCGTCGTGTTCAACAACAACGCCCACGCCATGTGCGTCACCCGTGAGCAACTCCTGTACGAGAACCGCTACAGCTTCAACAGGTTTCAGCCAACCTTCCTCGGCGAGGGCATCGCGGCGATGTTCCCGACCCTCGACACGTACTCCGCCTCGACGGGGGCCGAGTTGGAGGACGCGTTGTCCGCGGCCGCCCATTCGCTCGGGCCGGCGTTCGTGGCGGTCACCTGCGACCCGGACGAGCTCCCACCGTTCCTCCCGTTCCTTCCACCCCAGCAGAGCCCGGCCCAGCCAGAGAAGGAGGACACCCGTGACCAGTACCAGAACCACTCCCCTGCCAGCGCTCAGTGACATTGCCCCCGAGGATATTCCGACGGTGCACCGGATCGAGAACACCAGCCGGGAGGAGGGCACCGCGATGGTCGTAGACATGCTCCGCTCGGTGTACCCCCACCAGCAGATGTACGGCGACTACATCACCGTCCACGACTACATCGACTGTCCCCCAAGGGAACTGTACGACTACCTGGCCGACACCCGCAGCCTCGAGGAGTGGACGGGCAGTCTGCGCGGGTTCACCGAGACCGACGAGCCCGGACTGTGGCTGGCGTACGACCGGATCGGCGACGACCAGACCGAGATCTACACCCGGACCGTCGCGAACCCCGAGGCGATGACCGTCGACTATCACTGCGCGTGGGACCAGGGCAGGCATCTGTGGATGGTCTACCTGATGCGGGTGATCGACGCACAGGTGGTGCTGGACAAGCCGGGATCGGTTGTGCTGTGGACGAACTGTCACCACCCGTTCTACGAGAACAACCCGTACCCCGACGCCGCACCCGCCGACCGTAAGCCCTGGGTGGGCGACTTCTGGGACATGTTCCCCGCCGGGCACCTGGTCGAACTGCACAATCTCAAGGCCATTGCCGAGTACCGGCACGCGAACGGCCTGCCGGTGACGCCCGAGTGGATGCAGTGACATGAACGAGACCACCGTCAGCCTCGTGGACGTCGCCAGCTACCTACCGGAGAACCGTGTTCCCGCGGAGTACTTCCTCGAGTTCTCGAACAAGCGACAGCCGAAGGGGCCGATGTTCCGGGCCCCCAAGTTCCGGCATCACGTCGCGGACGACGAAACCGCCGCAGACATGGTGATCCGGGCGACGGCGCCGCTGGCCGAGCGGCACGGCGCCGACGTGCTCGCGAACGTGGACGTGCTCATCACCCACACCCAACTCCCCGACCTGGCGGTGGTGGGCTGCGGCGGCGAGGTGGCGCACCGGCTCGGTGCCCAGCCGGACTGGGTGATCGACCTGCACAACAGCGGCTGTGCCTCGTTCGTGTACATGATGCAGATCGCGGCGCAGATCCTCCGGAGTGGGGGTGGACGCAGCGCTCTCATCGCAGCCACCCAGAACTGCGCGGGGCAGGTGTTCACGCAGACCGAGGTCCGCGGGCTGGCTCAGGCGCCGGTGCCGGGTGACGGATGCGGGGTCGGCCTGCTCACCCTCTCCGACGACGCACCGGTCCTGGGCACCGAATGTCGTTCCTACGGTGAGTTCTTCGGTGACATGACCGGTGAGGTCGATCCGCCCCGCAAGTACTGGGAGCCCGGCACCGGCCAGTACCACATCTCGTTCACCGAGAACAAGATCGCGAAGGTCTTCGCGCGCGGCAACCGACTGGTACCCGAGATCTCGCTGGCCCTGTGCGACCGGCTCGGCATCGACCCGAAGACCGTGGACACCTTCGTCACGAACCAGCCCAACCGACTGTTCCTGCGCAATTGGCGTGACGCACTGGAACTCCCGCAGGATCGGCACCCCGACACCTTCGACGAGTGCGGCAACCTGTTCGGCGCGGGGATCCCGGTGACGCTGGACGTGGAGAACCGGGCCGGACGGATACCGAACGGGTCGCTGGTGTTGATGTCGGCGTTCGCGCACGCGGGCGACTTCGCGGGTTCGGCGGCGGTCCGCTGGGGCGCGGCGCCCGACGGAACGGGGGGAGCGGGTCGATGAGTGTGCTGGCGCTGGACACCCCGAGGTTCGAACTGGCGCTGAGCGAGAACCCCTTCCGTCCCCTGCGCTCGGTGCGCCGCGCGCTGGAGCGGGCCGCGGCGGAGGCCAACCGCTACCCGGAGTTCCTGCCGCGCAGGCTGCCCGCACTGATCGCGGCGCGGCTCGGACTCGATCCCGCTCAGGTGGTGGTCGGTGCGGGCGCGACCGGCGTGGCACTGCAGGTGCTGCAGGCCGTGGCACGGCCGGGTCAGCGAATCGTGTTCGCGTCGCCCACCTTCGACGGCTACCCGATCCTCGCCTCCATGGTCGGCGTCGAGCAGGCAGCGGTGCCGCTGGGCCCGGACGGGCAGCAGGACCTCGGGGCGATGGCGTCCGCCGTCGACGACCGGACCGCGCTGGCGGTCGTGTGCCGGCCGCACAACCCGACCGGCACGGTGGTCGAGGCCGATGCGCTGCTCGACTTCCTCGCGGCCGTTCCCGACCGCGTGGTGGTGGTCCTGGACGAGGCGTACGTGGAGTTCCTGGCTCCCGAGCTCACCGTGGACGCGCTCGAACTGGTGCGGAGGTTTCCGAATCTTCTGGTGTTGCGCACCTTTTCGAAGGCCTACGGGTTGGCGGCACTCCGGATCGGGTTCGGCTTCGGCTCGCCCGGCCTGATCGAACGCGTGCACCGGTTGCAGTTGCCGTTCGGGATGGGAGGTCTCGCGGAGCCGGCGGTCCGGGCGTCGTTCGAGGCGCAGTCCGAGCTGGCGGAGCGGGTCCGTGCGATCAACACCGAACGCGACCGGATGCGCGGCGGGCTGTCGGCGTTGGGCATCGAGACCCCGCGCAGTCATGCCAATTTCCTGTACCTGCCGGCCTCGGACCGCCCGGTGGCCGCACTGCTGGCCGGTGCGGGTGTCGCCGCGAAGACGTATCCCTCCGGCGCGGTGCGCATCGCCGTCGGCGACCCGATCGCGGGCCGTGCCGTCCTCCACGCCCTCGCGCCGACCCGCCGCTGACCGCCGGTGAATCACCGACCGCTGGTGATGGGATCCCTCATTCGGTCTGACTGGTTGACGGTTCCCGTCACCCGGGCTGGGCGGGCGCACCCTCGAGTTCGGTGCGGCGGGCGAAATGCTGCGCCAACGCGGCGCAGACGATCAGCTGGATCTGGTGGAAGACCATCAGCGGCAGCACGATCAGCCCGACGGGCTGACCGGCGAACAGCACCGAGGCCATCGGGAGGCCCGTGGCGAGGCTCTTCTTGGAGCCGCAGAAGATGATGACGATCCGGTCCGGCAGTGAGAACCCGAGCGCCCGCCCCGCGAACGCGGTCGCCCCGATGACGATGGCGAGGATGCCGCAGCACACCGCGACCAGCGCGACCACCCGCCACACCGACAGCCCGGACCAGGCGTGCTCGATCATGCCCGCGCTGAACGCCGAGTACACCACCAGCAGGATCGAACCGCGGTCGACGAGCTTGGTCGGTTCGGCGTACCGCTTGAGGAAGTCCTTGACCCAGGGCCGGATCAGCTGCCCGACGATGAACGGGATGAGCAGCTGCACCACGATGTCGACGATCGACGAGGCGTCCACGTGTGCCTCGCCGGTGGTGTTCATCAGGAGGATCACCAGCATCGGGGTGATGAAGACGCCGATCAGGTTCGAGGCCGACGCGCTGACGATGGCGCCCGCCACGTTGCCGCGAGCGATCGAGGTGAATGCGATCGAGGACTGCACCGTCGAGGGCACCAGGCAGAGGTAGAGGACGCCGGTGTAGAGCTCGTCGGTGAGCACCGACGGCACCAGCACCCGTAGCGCCAGGCCGATCAGAGGGAACAGCACGAAGGTGGAGGCGAACACGACCGAGTGCAGGCGCCAGTGCTTGAGACCCTCGAGGGCCTCGCGGGGATGGAGCCGGGCGCCGTAGAGCAGGAACAGGAAGCCGATGGCGATCTTGGTGGCCCAGCTCAGCACGGTCTCGCCGCTGCCGGACGCCGGGAAGATGCTGGCCAGGACCGCGACGGCGACGATCGACAGGATGAACCCGTCGATGTAGAACCTGCTGAGAAACTTCACGCCCTGAACGGTAATCGCGCACCGCGGCATCGTGAAAGTCGATGTGAACGTTTAGTTCCATCGCGAATCGTGATAAATCTGGGTCATGCTGGATCCCGTGCTGCTGCGCAGCTTCGTGGCAGTCGAGCGCGCGGGAGGGTTCACCGCCGCCGCCCGACGGCTCGGCCTGCGCCAGTCCACGGTCAGCGGCCACGTCGGGCGGCTCGAACGCAGCGTCGGCCGGGAGCTGTTCCGCCGCGACACCCGCAACCTCGAGCTCACCGCCGACGGCGCCGCGATGCTCGGCTTCGCCCACACCATTCTCGACGCGTCACAGCAGGCAGAGGCGTATTTCGCGGAGTCGGAGCTGTCCGGACTGCTGCGCTTCGGTGCGTCCGACGACCTGGTCGCGGCCGAGCTGCCCGAGGTGCTGCTCGAGTTCCGTCGGAGCCATCCGAGGATCGACCTCGAGCTGACGGTGGGACTCAGCGAGAACCTCGGGGCCAAGCTGGCGGCGGGCGAACTCGACATCGCGTTCGGCATGCGTCGACCGGGCGAGCGGCACGGCGAACTGGTCTGGCGCGACCGCCTGGTGTGGGCAGGATCTCCCGGCGCGGCGGTCGGCGAGCTGGCGACCGGACCGGTTCCCCTGGTGACCTATCCCCCGCCGAGCATCACCCGGCGCGCGGCGATGGAGGCGATGGAACGCGCTGGGCTCGTCTGGCGGACCGCCTGCGTCACCGACAGCCTGCTCGGGTTGCGGGCCGCCGTGCTCGCCGGCCTCGGTTTCATCGTGCACTCGGAGTCGCTGCTGCCGGACGGACTCGAGCCGTTGCCCGGTCACGTCCTGCCGGACCCCGGCGACGCCGACTTCGTGCTGATGCGCCGGCCCCGACCCGCGACCGGCCCGGAGGCCGCACTGACGGCGCTCATTCTTGCCAACGAGCGCCGCCTGCGCCGCACCTGATCGCCGCCCCTCCCGGCCCTCCCCCGCCCGGGTGAAGGTTGCCAGCACCCAGTCAGACCGAATGATGGTTCCCTTCACCCTGAGGTGGAGGCGGGCGGGTGGGGGCGGGGCGGCAGGGTTCAGAAGCGGATGACGCCGCGCAGGTTCTTGCCCGCGTGCATGTCGTCGAACCCCTGCGCCACTTCGTCGAGGGTGTAGGTGGTGGTGACGAGGGCGTCGAGTTCGAGCTTCCCGGACGTGTACAGGTCGACGAGCCACGGGATGTCGGCGGACGGGGCGGACGCGCCGAACAGCGAGCCCTGCAGCCGCTTCTGGTACAGCGTCAGTTCCATCGGGCTGATGGGGATGCCGACGTCTGTCATCTTGCCCAGGCCGGTGACCACGCAGACGCCGGCCTTGCGGATGGCGGAGAACGCCTGCGCGATGTGGTCGCCGGTTGTGACGCCGACGGTGACGATGGCCGCGTCCGCGCCCTGGCCGTTGGTCAGCGAGCGGGCGACGTCGGTGGCTTCCTCCATCGTCGAGAATGCCTGGGTGGCACCGAACTTCAGTGCGCTGTCCCGCTTGAACGCGACCGGGTCGACGGCCAGGATGTGTGCGGCCCCGGCGTGCGCGGCGCCCTGGACGGCGTTGATGCCGATGCCGCCGATGCCCATCACGATCACCGTCTGGCCGGGGTACACCTGTGCGGAGTTCACTGCGGCGCCCCAGCCGGTGCCGACGCCGCAGCCGAGCAGGCACAGCGTCTCGAGCGGCAGGTCCTTGTCCACCTTGATGGCGGAATCGGTGCTGACGGTGGTGTATTCGCTGAACGTCGACAGCCCGCAGGTCTGTGCGACCGGTGCGCCGTCGAGGCTGAGGCGGAAGCTCGTCGGGTCCTCCGGACGGCTGCCGGTCATGATGGCCGCTCCCCGGTCGCAGAGGTTCTGCAGGCCCTTCGCGCACCAGCGGCACTTCCCGCAGCCGGCGACGAACGAGAAGATGACGTGGTCGCCCTCGGCGAATCCGGTGGTCTCGGGCCCGACGTCGACGACGACGCCGGCGCCCTCGTGACCGCCGCAGATCGGGTAGACGCCGACGGCGTGGTCGCCCTTGGCGACGTGGTCGTCGGAGTGGCACAGGCCCGAGGCGACCATCTTGACGGTGATCTCGCCGCGCCGGGGCGCGTCGAGGTCCATCTCGACGACCTCGAAGCGGCCGGGGGCGCTGCGGATGACGGCACCGCGTGTCTTCACGGTGACTCCTCTCTGAAAAGTGAGGTGGCAGGGGGTGTTTACGGCTTGATCGCGGCGGCCATCATGGCGCGGAACTGCTCCGTGAACGGCGGCAGCATGCCCCACTCGCCGCGCAGGTCCGGTCCGGCCGAGCGGAAGACCGAGCGTGCGTGGCTGAACTCGAGGAACCCCTCGCGGCCGTTGTAGTGGCCCATGCCGGAGGCGCCGACGCCGCCGAACGGCGCGTCCTGCAGACCGCCCTGCATCATCACGTCGTTGACGGTGACACCGCCCGACTGGGTGCGGGCGATGACGGACTCCTGCTCGACGGTGTCGTGCCCGAAGTAGTACAGCGCCAACGGCTTCGGTCCGGCGTTGACGGCTTCGACGACCTCGTCGATGTCGCCGTAGCCGAGCACCACCACGGCCGGGCCGAAGATCTCCTCCCGGCGGATCACGGCCTCGGCCGGCGGGTTCACCACCATGCGCAGCGGGCGACGCCGATTCGACTGCGGCACCGGAACGTTCGGTGCGGTCTCGACGCGGGCGCCGAGCCGGGCCGCGTCCTCGACGTAGCCGTCGACGCGGGCGGCGTGGCGGTCGTCGACGATCGCCACGACGTCCGCGTTGTCCTCGATGGTCGGCACCAGTGCGCTGTAGGCGCCGCGCAGTGCCTCGACGAAGTCGTCGAGTCGCTCGGCGGGCACGTACACCGTGTCCGGACTGACGCAGATCTGGCCGCCGTTGGTCCACTTGCCGACGGCGATGCGGTGCGCGGCGTCGGCGAGGTCGGCGCCGGTGCCGATGACGGTCGGCGACTTGCCACCGAGCTCGAGGGTCACCGGCACCAGGTTGCGTGCGGCGTTGGCCATCACCAGTTTGCCGACCGCCGAGCTGCCGGTGAAGACGATGTGGTCGAACGGGAGTGAGGTGAGCGCGTCGGCGACGTCCGGTCCGCCGGTGACGATCGCGACGACCTCCGGGTCGAATGCGGCGGAGACCGCGTCGGCCAGCACCTCGGCGGTGCGCGGCACCAGTTCGGAGGGCTTGAGCACCGCCTGGTTGCCGGCGGCGAGGGCGCCGGCGAGCGGGCTCATCAGCGTGTACACCGGCGCGTTCCAGGTGCCGATGATGCCGACCGAGCCCTTCGGCTGGTGCAGCACCTCGGCGGTCGCGCCGAGCTGGTCGTAGGGCGCGTAGGCGTCCCGCCCGTCGGGGGCCAGCCACGACTCGAGGGTGTCGCGGGAGTACTTGAGCGCGGTGATGGAGCCGACCACGTCGTTCATCAGGGAGTAGCCCTCGGGGCGTCCGCCGAAGTCGTCGTCCATGGCCTTGGCGAGGTCGTCGGCGCGGTCCACGAGCAGGTCGATCACCTGCTGGATGCGGGCACGACGCTCGTCGGCGTCGGGCGCTCCGGCGGCGAGCCGGGTCTTCCGCTGACGGTCGAGGATGGTCGAGATCTGTTCGTGCGCTTGGATGTTGCGTTCCATCGTGCGGACGCTAGAACGTGGTCCAGGTCACGCCCGGTGCGGTCCCGGTGAGTGGGACGAGGGTGTCGGCTGTCAACGGCCGTCGACCACGGATTCGCATCCGTGCTGAACATGCCATGAAGTTCACTGGCACGTTGCCTGCGGGCTGGTATGTCTGGCATCGGCGACCGGGTCGACGCAGGCTTCTACGGCTTCCCTGTCCGCGCGATTGTGAAGAGCGGCCACCGGGTGACGGTGGCCGCCCGGCCCGGTCACGCGCCCTGCGCGGCGCCCGGCTTCTTGTCGATGACGACGTGCTCGAAGCGGCTGCCGTCGAAGCTGACCTCGAACGCCTTGCCGAACCCGACGACGTAGCGGCCGTCGCGCGGGGTCAGGCGGAACAGGTGGAAGTCGAGGCCGCGGAGCAGCTGGACCATCTTGGGGTTGGTGCTCTCGCCGAACTTCTCGAAGACGTCCTCGTTCCCGTCCTCCGGCTGCTGCTCGACGTCGCAGACGAAGCTGGCCCGCTCCACCCCGAAGATGTTGGCCGCGGTCGACTCGTCGCCGTGGATCATCACCCGCGCGGTGTCCGCGTCCCGCAGGTACCGGTAGTGGTCGGCGACCTCGCTCACGTAGACGTAGAGGGCGCCGTCGTGCACGACGAAGGGCGCGATCGACTGGAACGGCTCCCCGGTCTCGTCCTTGGTCGCGATGACGACGGTCTTGCGTGCGGCGAGGAAGTCGCGGTAGCCGGTCAGCGACTTCTCGAGTTCGGTATCGGTCAGCATCGGTTCTCCTCGGGGCTGGGGACATTCGCGGCAATGGTCCATTGCCGTCGGACAAGGTGAATTCGGGGGTGGCCGGTGGCGGGATGCGCCTGCACCTCGGCCTCCATGCCGTACACGTCGCGGATCAGGTCGGGGGTGAGCACCGCGGTGGGGCCACCGTCGGCGACGACCCGACCCCCGGACAGCGCGACGATGCGGTCGCTGAACGTCGCCGCCTGGTTGAGGTCGTGCAGCACCATCAGCACGGAGATGCCGAGGGTCCGGTTCAGCGAGGTGACCACCTCGAGCACCTCGTGCTGGTGCGCGATGTCGAGGTAGGTCGTCGGCTCGTCGAGCAGCAGCACCCGCGGCCGTTGCGCGAGAACCATTGCGAGCCATGCCCGCTGCGCCTCACCGCCGGACAGTTGCGCCACCGGACGATCCGCGAGGGCCCCCAGTTCGGTGTGCGCGATGGCCCAGTCGACGGCCTCCCCGTCGTCGGCGGTGGACCGTTCGTACCAGCGGCGATGCGGGTGCCTGCCGTAGCCGACGAGTTCGCGCACCGTCATGTCCTCCGGCGCGGTGTTCTTCTGGTTGAGCAGGCCGATCGCCCTGGCCCGCCTGCGCGCCGACCAGGACGTCAGGTCGGCCCCCTCGAGCCGGACGGTCCCGGTGCGGGGGGCGAGCCGGCCGCTGAGCGCCTTGAAAATGGTGGACTTGCCGGACCCGTTCGGCCCGATCAGGGTGACCACCTCGTTCGACCCGACCGCGATCGAGACGTCGTCGACGATCCGCTTGTCGCCGTACCAGATTCCCAGACCCTGGGCCTCGAGCAGCATCACCGGGCACCCTGCCTGCGCATCAGATACAGGAAGTAGGGGGCACCGATCGCCGCCATGATGATACCGGCGGGAATCTCGGTGGGGCTGAACGCGGTTCGTCCCACCGTGTCCGAAATCAACACCAGCAGCGCCCCGACGGCGATGCTCATCGGTATCAGCACGGCATGGTTCGAGCCGACGATCATCCGCGCGATGTGCGGAACCACCAGGCCGACGAAGCCGATGATGCCGACCGCGGACACCGCGATCGCGGCCAGGAACACCGCCACCAGCGACAGCAGGATGCGGGTGAGGTTGACGCCCTCACCGAGGTTGCGGGCGACCTCGTCGCCGAGCCTCATCACGTTCGCCGAGCGGACGCACAGCATTGAGACGACAAGGCCGATCACGATGTAGGGCAGGATCATCCAGACCGAACTCATGCTCTTCGCGGCGAGGCTGCCGTTCATCCACTGGATCGCCGCCGGCAGGCGTTCGCTGTAGCGCAGCGACAGGAACGCGATGAATGCGCCGGCGAGCGCGTTGACCGCGACACCGGCGAGGATGATGTTCAGCGGTTTGATGCCCTCGCGCCGCCACGCCAACGCGTAGACGATCGTCGCGGCGACCACCCCGCCGACGAAGGCGGCCACCGGGATCATCGAGTGGTAGGTCGGGGCGGCCAGCAGGATCACCAGGACCAGGGCCGCGGCCCCGCTTGTGACGCCGGTCAGCCCCGGATCGGCGAGCGGGTTGCCCATCACCGTCTGCAGCAGCACACCCGAGACCGCGATCGCCGACCCCACCAGCAGGGCCAGCAGGACCCGCGGCAGCCGCACGTCCCACACGATCGTGTCGGACGGCCCCGGCTCTCCTGCGCCCGACAGGATGGTGAGGATCTCCCCGGGTGAGATGTGCACGCTGCCGAGGCCAAGGCTGACCACCGTGGCCACGGCCAGCAGGATCCAGGCGGCGGGCAGCGCCCACCGGGACCGCCCGCGGGTGGGGGTCGCCGCCGAACTCGCTGTCGACGGGTCTCCTTCGGGCGGCGCGGTTTTCGCGGTCGACGGGGCGCTCACAGGTCGAGCGCACCCGCCAGGGTCGGCACGGCCCGGTCGAGTCCGGCGACCGAGGTGTAGCCGAAGGTGGCGTAGTCGAGGACGTGGATGCGGTCGTTCGCGTGCGCGGGCAGGTTCGTCCACGCCGGGTTCTTCGCGACCTCCGCGTCGAACGCGGCCTGCCCTGCGGCGACGTCGCCGGAGCGCAGCACCAGCACCACGTCCGGCGCCGCGGCGATGATGTTCTCCAGGTTCACCGCGCTGAAGGTTTCCGTCGCGCCGAGCGCCGAGTCGGCGACGTTGTCGGCGCCCGCCAACTGGATCAGGCTGCCGAGGAAGGTGTTGTTGTTCATCACCATGAAGGAGTCCGCGGCGCCGATCAGGACCAGCACCTTCGGGGCCTTGCCCGGTGTCCCGGACTCGGCGAGGTGCGTCGCGTGGGTGTCCATCGTGGACAGGACCTCGGTGGCGCGGTCCTGACGGTCGAAGGCCTCACCCAGAACCTGCACCGCGAACCGGAGGTCGCCGAAGCTCTCGGTGTCGAGGTACGCGCCGGGTGTGCCGGTCGAGGTGAGGGTGGCCGCGACCGCCTCCCGCGCCCCCTCGGCCGCGACCACCAGGTCCGGGTCGAGGCTGACGATCTTCTCCACGTCGAGGGCTTTCACCGTGCCGATGCGTGGGACGGCGTCCAGCGTCGTCGGCAGCTGCTGCGTCGTCGTGGACGGCACGCCGGCGACCGGGACACCGAGCAGCGTGAGCACCTCCGCCAGCGGCACCGAGGCCGTGACCACCGTGGCGGGCGGGGTCGACGGGAACTGCGCGAGGGCCGCGTCGAGGCGTGCGGTGACCTCGGCGGCGCTCGCGGTGCTGGTGGCGGCGGCCGCGGTCGACGCGGGGGCATCGGTGCCGCAGGCGGTGGCGCCGGCGAGGGCGGCGAGGCAGACGAGGGCTGCGGCGATCGGCGTGGAACGGTGTCGCACGGTGGCGCACTCCTCGGATGGTCGGCGAAGCTCGGCAATTAGGTGAGGGTACCCATATGCAGGGCAGCCTGCGCTAAAGACTTCTTCGCGAACCCTTGAGCTGTCAAGTTGGGGTCCCCGCGCCCCGCGACAGCTCCCTGCGAACCGCCCTACCCGTGTCGACGGTCGGCGAGCGCGTTGAGCGCGCCGGCCATCTCCGCCGCCCGACCCGTGGTGACCGTCAGCCGCTGCCCGTTCGCGGCGGTGAACACGACGGCGGGTCCCGTCTCGGTGACGACGCCGTAGTTGCCGCGCCCCTTGGCTCGCAGCCCCCAACCACCGAAGTCGCGGAACGGCGCCACCTCGGTGACCCGCGCGCCCTCGAGCTCGTCGACGCCGTACCCGAGCGCGCACATGCCCATGTTGAACACCCGCAGGCCCGACTCGTCGACGACCACCCGGAACCGCAGCAGCCCGATCACCAGCGCGCTCACCGGCATGAACACCGCCATCAGCCACCACGACCCCGCCATCCGACACAGCCCGACCGTCACCAGTGCGGCGACACCGACCAACACCGCGGTGCTGCCGGTCCCCAGGCCGACCCGGGCCACAATCGGCAGGTCCACCGGACCGCGCGGCAACCGGGCGTCGGGCCGGTCGGCGGCCGACGGCCGTTCGCGGTGATCACGCAGCAGCGCCGCCCCGACGACACCGACCGCGCCGCCCACCAGGATTCCGACCACGATCGACGTCGTCGACAGCCGCGCGTCGGACGGGTCGGCGCGGTCCAGATTCGCGGCGACCAGCCCGAACCACAACGCCAGCGTCAGCCCGGTGACGGCGGACCCCACGATCAGCATGGTGCGCCGCATCATCAGCATCGCCTGCGCGAGGGCGGCGACCGCGCTGGAGCCGCCCCCGACCAGGAGGATGATCAGCACGAACGTCCACGCCGCCGACCCGGTCGCGGTGAAACTGTCGGCACTGCCGCCCGCGTTCCAGTGGATCGCGAGGGCGTCCGGCAGCCGGGGACGCCACAGTCGTGCCGTGACCAGCACCGTCGCGGCGGACAGCAGCGGAAGCCCGATGCCGAATGCCACCCCGGCCGGGTCGAACGCCCTCGATTCGCTCATGGCCGCCGATTCAACCAGGCTGCGCTCCGCGCCTGTGTGTCAGCGGCGAACTCCGCTGCGCTCCGCGCCTGTGCGCGCCGTTCACCCCAATAGGGGTAATCCGCGCGCACAGTTCGGGGTCAGTGCGGCAGGCAGGCGCCCTTGAGGGAGCAGGAGCCGCAGGAGTCCTCGCCGCAGTCGGCGGCGGCGGCCGCGTCCGCGCGCGACTCGGTGGTGATGGCGGAGATGGTGGCGGACGCCTCCGAGGCGTCAGGGCTGGGGGCGCTGCCGCAGCCGCAGGCGTCACCGCACCCGGCGGGGGCGGCAGCCGCGGCGGCGCGCGCTCCGACGGTTCCGCCGTATGCGGCGGTGACGAGGGCCGCGACCACGGCGACCGCGGCGACCCCGAAGCCACCCACGGTCCCCAGCGTCAGCGCGCCGATACCGCCGATGACCAGCAGCAACGCGGCCGCGGCCATGGTCGGGCCTGCGATGCGGTTGGCGAGGGCGAAGGTCTCCTCGGATGCGAGGGTCTCGGGGGTGCGGACACCGGCCCAGCGGTTGCGCGGCAGTCGACCGGTCAGCCCGGCGACCGCGACGGAGCCGACCACGATGGCGAGGACGAACAGGACGCTAGCGACGATGACCACGGATACCAGGGTACGGCGGGGGCCGTTCCACGGGGTGCCGAGGGTGACGCTTTAGGCTGGTGGGCAGGACTCCCGGCCCGAAACCGGGCGGGGTGCCCGTGACCGCGGAGCTCGCGGCGACCCCCCAACCCGTGTGCCCACGGCGATCCTGAGCCCGGGCCGGTGGGTGTCCGGGACGGCAGGCTCCTCAACCCCCGCGCAGAGAAGACAGCGAACCAGTGACCGAGTCAGTGCAGCAGCCAGGCGGCGACGCGACCCCTCAGCACCGTTACACCGCGCACCTCGCGGGCCAGATCGAGGCGCGCTGGCAGGACCAGTGGCGGGAGCGCGGCACCTTCAACGCCCCGAACCCGGTCGGCGACCTCGCCGGTGAGCTCCCCGCGGACAAGCTGTTCGTCCAGGACATGTTCCCGTACCCGTCCGGCGCGGGCCTGCACGTCGGGCACCCGCTCGGCTACATCGCCACCGACGTGTTCGCCCGGTTCCACCGGATGAACGGTCGCAACGTGCTGCACACCCTCGGCTACGACGCGTTCGGCCTGCCCGCCGAGCAGTACGCGGTGCAGACCGGTACGCACCCGCGGACCACCACCGAGGCGAACATCGCGAACATGAAGCGGCAGCTGCGCCGCCTCGGTCTCGGGCACGACGAGCGTCGCTCCGTCGCCACCACCGACGTCGACTTCTACCACTGGACGCAGTGGATCTTCCTGCAGATCTACAACGCCTGGTACGACGCCGACCTGAACCGTGCGCGGCCGGTCGCCGAGCTGGAGGCCGAGTTCACCTCCGGCGCCCGCGCCACCGCCGACGGTCGCGCCTGGGCGGAGCTGTCGGCCGCCGAGCAGCACGCCGAGATCGACTCGTACCGCCTTGTCTACCAGTCGGATTCGATGGTCAACTGGTGCCCCGGCCTGGGCACCGTGCTGGCCAACGAGGAGGTCACCGCCGACGGGCGCTCCGAGCGCGGCAACTTCCCGGTGTTCCGTAAGCACCTGCGGCAGTGGATGATGCGGATCACCGCGTACTCCGACAGGCTGACCGACGACCTCGAGCACCTGGACTGGCCGGAGAAGGTCAAGTCCATGCAGCGCAACTGGATCGGGCGCAGTCAGGGCGCCCGGGTGAAGTTCGCCGCGCATCGCGAACACGGCGGCGGTTCCGTCCAGGCAAACGGCGCGGCCACCCCGGACTACGACGTCGAGGTCTTCACCACTCGCGCCGACACCCTGTTCGGTGCCACCTACGTCGCGCTCGCGCCCGAGCACGACCTCGTCGACGAGCTGGTCGCCGACGTCTACCCCGACGGCACCGACCCGCGCTGGACCGGCGGTGCCGCCACCCCGACCGAGGCCGTCGCCGCGTACCGCGCCGCGATCGCCGCGAAGTCCGACCTCGAGCGGCAGGAGAGCAAGGAGAAGACCGGCGTCTTCCTCGGCTCCTACGCGATCAATCCCGTGAACGGACACAAGGTTCCGGTGTTCATCGCCGACTACGTGCTCACCGGCTACGGCACCGGCGCCGTGATGGCGGTGCCCGGCCACGACCACCGGGACTGGGAGTTCGCGACCGAGCTGGGCCTGCCGATCGTCGAGGTCATCGCCGGCGGCGACGTCACCGAGGCCGCGTACTCCGGTGACGGCCCGCTCGTGAACTCGGAGTACCTGGACGGGCTGAGCATCGCGGATGCGAAGAAGACCGTCATCGCCCGCCTCGAGGCCGACGGCCGCGGCGAGGGCACCGTGCAGTACAAGCTGCGGGACTGGCTGTTCGCGCGGCAGCGGTACTGGGGCGAGCCGTTCCCGGTCGTCTACGACGAGCAGGGTCTCGCGCACGCGCTGCCGGATTCGGCCCTGCCGGTGGAACTCCCGGAGGTCGAGGACTACGCGCCGGTGTCGTTCGACCCGGACGACGCGAGCTCCGAGCCGTCGCCGCCGCTGGCGAAGGCGTCCGACTGGGTGAACGTCGAGCTCGACCTCGGCGACGGGATGCAGAGCTACCACCGCGACACCAACGTGATGCCGCAGTGGGCGGGCAGCTCCTGGTACCAGCTCCGATACATCGACCCCACCAACCAGGATGCGTTCTGCGCCAAGGAGAACGAGCAGTACTGGATGGGTCCGCGCCCGGAGCTGCACGGCCCGAACGATCCCGGCGGACTGGACCTGTACGTCGGCGGTGTGGAGCACGCGGTGCTGCACCTGCTGTACTCGCGGTTCTGGCACAAGGTGCTCTTCGACCTGGGGCACGTCAGCTCGTCGGAGCCGTACCGTCGCCTGTTCAACCAGGGCTACATCCAGGCGTACGCCTTCACCGACGCACGCGGTGTGTACGTGCCGGCCGCCGACGTCGTCGAGGAGGACGGCAAGTTCTTCTACGAGGGCGCCGAGGTCAACCGTGAGTACGGCAAGATGGGCAAGTCCCTGAAGAATGCCGTTGCGCCGGACGAGATCTGCGACGAGTACGGCGCCGACACGCTGCGGGTGTACGAGATGTCGATGGGTCCGCTGGACACCTCACGGCCGTGGGCGACCAAGGACGTCGTCGGCGCGCAGCGATTCCTGCAGCGCGCGTGGCGCACCGTCGTCGACGAGGAGTCCGGCACGGTGCGCGTGACCGATGCCGCGCCGACCGACGAGACGCTGCGGGCGCTGAACAAGGCGATCGACGGGGTCGCCGCGGACTACACGGGGCTGCGCGACAACACCGCGATCGCGAAGCTGATCGAGCTGACCAACCACCTCACGAAGGCGTACCCGGACGGGGCGCCGCGGGCGGCCGTCGAGCCGCTGGTGCTCATGCTCGCGCCGGTGGCGCCGCACGTCGCCGAGGAGCTGTGGGCGCTGCTCGGGCACGAGCGTTCCCTCGCGCACGGTCCCTTCCCGACCGCGGACGAGAAGTGGCTGGTCGAGGATTCGGTGGAGTACCCGATCCAGGTCAACGGCAAGGTACGCAGCCGCGTCACCGTCGCCGCGGGCGCCGACCCGAAGACCATCGAGGCCGCGGCCCTCGCGGACGAGAAGATCGTCGCCTTCCTGGAGGGCAACGCCCCCCGCAAGGTGATCGTCGTCCCCGGCAAGATGGTCAACATCGTCAAGTAGGCGCTCCGCGCCCGTGAGTCCTTCTGGTCCCCTGACGGGCCAGAAGGACTCACGGGCGGCGAAGCCGCCTGGGACCGGCTTGGCGACCCGCGGAGCGTTTCAATATGCTGGGGTCTGCGCATGCCTTCTCGGCGCCCGTCGCGAGCTGGTCCTCAGCGATCCAGAGCGCGGCGGCGGGCGAGTGGCATGCGTCGTCCGGTCGCCATCCCGACCCGTGGACGCGTCACAAGAGCCAGATCGGCAGAGGAGCGCAGTGAGCACAGCGGAATTGACACAGTGGAACTCCGAGGAGGCTCTTGCGGAAGCAATGATCCCGATCATCGGCGGTCTACACCGCACGCACTCGGTGACCATTCTGCTCCACAGTCGCTCGCTGGTGAACAAGTCGGTCATCAGCATCCTGCGCACCCACCGCTTCGCCCGGCAGATCCGTGGTGACGAGCTGTCCGTCGAGGAGACCTTCCCGTTCCTCGCGGCGCTGACCGAGCTGAACCTGCGGCCGTCCAAGATCGACCTCGGCCTGCTGGTCTCGGCCTACCGCGCCGACGGCGCTGGGCAGTCGATCCCGGAGTTCGTCGCGCAGAGCCTCGCCGACCTCGTGGGCGGCGCGGAGACCAGCCCGGCGAAGCCGCAGGACGTGGTCCTCTACGGCTTCGGGCGCATCGGGCGCCTCGTCGCCCGCCTGCTCATCGAGAAGGCCGGCTCGGGCAACGGGCTGAACCTGCGTGCGGTGGTCGTCCGCAAGGGCGGCGACGACGACCTGGTCAAGCGCGCCTCGCTGCTGCGCCGCGACTCCGTGCACGGGCAGTTCAACGGCACCATCAAGGTCGACGCCGAGAACAACACCCTGATCGCCAACGGCAACGTCATCAAGTTCATCTACAGCAACGATCCGACGAGTGTCGACTACACCGAGTACGGCATCGAGAACGCGATCCTGATCGACAACACCGGCATCTGGAGGGACCGCGACGGCCTGTCGAAGCACCTGCGTCCCGGTGTCGCGAAGGTGGTGCTCACGGCGCCCGGCAAGGGTGACGTCCCGAACATCGTGCACGGCGTCAACCACCGCAGCGTCGACTTGGACGAGACGATCGTGTCCTGCGCGTCCTGCACCACCAATGCGATCGTCCCGCCGCTGAAGACGATGGACGACGAGTTCGGTGTGTCCCGCGGCCACGTGGAGACGGTGCACTCGTTCACCAACGACCAGAACCTGCTGGACAACTACCACAAGGCCGACCGTCGTGGCCGCTCCGCGCCGACCAACCTGGTGCTCACCGAGACCGGTGCCGCGTCCGCCGTCGCGAAGGCGCTGCCCGACCTGAAGGCCAAGATCACCGGGAACTCTATCCGCGTACCCACGCCGGACGTGTCCATCGCGATCCTGCACCTGCAGCTGAATCGTGAGACCACCAAGGACGAGGTGCTCGAGCGCCTCCGGCAGGAGTCGCTGACCGGCGCGCTGAGCCGCAATCTCGACTACACCGCCGCGACCGATGCCGTGTCCAGCGACTTCATCGGCTCGCGCGCGGCGAGCATCGTCGACGCGAACGCGACGATCGTCGAGGGCGACACCGCCATCCTCTATGTCTGGTACGACAACGAGTTCGGCTACTCCTGCCAGGTCGTGCGCACCGTGCAGTACCTGTCGGGCGTGGAGTACCCGATCTACCCCGTGCTGGACGCCGCGGTCACGGAGCCAGTTTCCGCTCAGTGACATCGGCCCCGGGAGGCCTCCCGGGATTGGCACAGCAGCATGAGTGAAGGCGTCGAGAGCAGCCCGGTTTGGGCTACTCTCGACGCCATCATCATCTGCAACGTGTTCTAGAACTGAAGGGGTACCGGCATGGCGCCGTCACGCGAGAGCATTCAGGCCACCATCGAGTCGTACGTGAAGTCGGTTGCGGGGGGCACCGTCGACGACGTGCTGGCGCTGTACGCGCCGGGCGCGACGGTCGAGGATCCGGTCGGCACCGATCCGCGCACCACCGAGGCTGCGATCCGTGAGTTCTACGGCATCATCGAGCCGCTCGAGCAGACGGCCGAGCTCGGCGTCGTGAAGATCGCTGCGGACCACGCCGCGTTCAACTTCACCCTCGTCACGCACATGGGTGAGCAGAAGGTCGAGATTTCCGTCATCGACGTGATGACCTTCGACGACGACGCCAAGATCACCAGCATGAAGGCCATCTGGGGCCAGGAGGACATGGTCGCCCACTGACCGACCTGGCGTTCGAGTACCTCGACGTCGTACGCATGGCGAAATAGCGCGTCCGACGGTACCGTCGTGGTGAGCTGACAGGGGCCGCGATCTCATCGGAGATCGCGGCCCCTGTCGTGCTCGTCAATGCTGTTGTGCGAGTCGGGGAAAGGAGGGTTTTCGATGTCGAGTTCAGATCTCGCCGGGTGGATCATCTACTCGCCGTTCGTGGGAATCGTGAAGCTGGGTCAGCTCATCGGTTCGGGTTCGGCCGGTCAGTAGCCGGTGCCTGCGTCGAGAGTGCAGTTGGCGGGACGTCGCCCGAGAGGCGACGCCGACTACTGCACACTCGACGCTCTCAGTCGGCCCGGGCGAACGTCGCCCACGCCCTCGCCGCAACCTGTCCGGTCGGCCGAATCGCCGTGAGTGCCACGTCCACTCGCCGCTCGCCGTCCGCGATGTACTCCTGCACCACCGCACCCGTGCAGGCCAACGTCTCCCCCTCCGGCACCGCCCCGACCGAACGGGTCCGGAACCGGCGCACCGACTCGGGTCCGAGCCAGTCGGTCGCGTAGCCGGCCAGCCGGTCCGCGGCGGTCGAGTCCGCGCCGTCTCCGTGCGTCCACGCGTCCGCGACGAGTCGGCCGTCGGCGTCGCGGAACTCTGTGAGTCGATCCGCGTCGTTCCCGCGCGAGGTCATGATCAGTCGGTCGCCCGCGTGCGGCGGAAGCCCGAAGAACCGACAGTCCCGCTCGACCGGACCGTCACCGGCCGGCGACGGCGCGGTGTCGGCGAATCGCTCGAGGCACAGGTAGGTCGGCGGCACGACCGGTAGTTCGGCGTCCCGGTACGTGCGGTGGGTCGAGCCGGTGGTTTCGGCGAATTCGAGAATGCTCGCGCGCTCGAGCGCGACGGTGCACGGCGTGGACGCCGGTACCTCTGCGGTTGTGGCGGTCATGTCCGCACCTCTCTCGGTCGGTTGCTCCGATGCGAACGTATGCCCGTGCCGAACCGGCCGGATCCCCGGTTCCCGCTGATCGGGAGGTGCGGGAGGTCGCCGTGCTGGGCCGGACGGAAAGGCTCCCGCTGATCGGGAGGCCCTCCTGAAATCACCCGTCGCGACCCCGAAGTATGAGGTGCATCACACCATCCGGTGACACGTGCGTGAGAGAAGAGGTAGCGATGACGCTGCAATCCAAGTCCGACGCCGACGAGGTCAGGATCATCGAGGCTGCGGCGGCCCCGACCCGATTTGCCCGCGGCTGGCACTGCCTCGGCCTGCTGAAGACCTTCCAGGACGGCAAGCCGCACCAGGTCAACGCGTTCGGTACCTCACTCGTGGTGTTCGCGTCCGAGTCCGACGGCAAGATCAACGTGCTCGACGCGTACTGCCGGCACATGGGCGGCAACCTCGCGCAGGGCACCGTCAAGGGCGACTCGATCGCCTGCCCCTTCCACGACTGGCGCTGGGGCGGCAACGGCAAGTGCACCGACATCCCCTACGCCCGCCGCGTCCCGCCCCTGGCCCGGACCCGCTCGTGGACCACGCTCGAGCGCAACGGGCAGCTGTTCGTCTGGCACGACCCGCAGGGCAGCAAGCCCACCGACGACGTCACCATCCCGGAGATCGAGGGCTACGGCACCGACGAGTGGACCGACTGGAGCTGGAATACCCTGCTCGTGCAGGGTTCGCACTGCCGGGAGATCGTCGACAACGTCGTCGACATGGCGCACTTCTTCTACGTGCACTACTCGATGCCGACGTACTTCAAGAACGTCTTCGAGGGGCACGTCGCCACCCAGTACATGACGTCCAAGCCGCGTGAGGACATCGACAACGGCACCAGCTTCGACGACCCGGACTCGATCCTGCGTTCGGATGCCTCGTACTACGGGCCCTCCTACATGATCGACCGGATCTGGAACGAGGTGAACGGGATGGTCGTCGAGACGGTCCTGATCAACTCGCACTACCCGGTCTCCGACGACTCCTTCCTGCTCCAGTACGGCGCGATGGTGCGCAAGCTCCCCGGAATGTCGGACGAGGAGAACGCCGGCATCGCCGCCCAGTTCACCGCGGGCGTGGAGATCGGTTTCGAGCAGGACATCGAGATCTGGAAGAACAAGTCGCCCATCGACAATCCGCTGCTGTCCGAGGAGGACGGCCCGGTGTACCAGTTGCGCCGCTGGTACAAGCAGTTCTACGTGGATGTCGAGGACATCACCGAGGACATGACCACCCGCTTCGAGTTCGAGATCGACACCACCCGCGCGCTCGAGAGCTGGGCGGTGGAGATCGCCGAGAACGTCGCGAACGGGGTAACGCCTATGGCCGCCGACGCCTGATCCGTCGAAACATTCTGTACCGCAAGAACTCTGCACGAACAGTAAGGAACACCATGACTCACAAGGTTCTCGACAACATCGCCGAGATCGCGGATCAGCTGCGTGACCAGGCTCCCGAGGCGGAGGAGCTCGGCAAGCTGCCCGACGAGACCGCGAAGAAGCTGCGGGCCGCCGGCCCGATCAAGATGCTTCAGCCCGCACGCTACGGCGGATTCGAGGCCCACCCCCGCGAGTTCGCGGAGACCGTGATGAAGGCCGCGTCGCTCGACCCGGCGACCGGCTGGGTCTGCGGCATCGTCGGCGTGCACCCGTGGCAGCTGGCGTTCGCGGACCCGAAGGTGCAGGAGGAGGTGTGGGGCGCCGACAACGACACCTGGATGGCGTCGCCGTATGCCCCCACCGGCATCGCCCGACCGGTCGACGGCGGCTACATCTTCAACGGTCGCTGGCAGTTCTCCTCCGGCACCGACCACTGCGACTGGATCTTCCTCGGCGCCATGCTCGGTGACACCGACGGCAACATGGCGCTGCCGCCGACCATGCTGCACATGATCCTGCCGCGCAAGGACTACACGATCGTCGAGGATTCGTGGAACGTGGTGGGCCTGAAGGGAACCGGGTCCAAGGACATCATCGTCAAGGACGCGTTCGTGCCCGACTACCGTGTGATGAACGGCGACCACGTCATCGACGGCACCGCGCAGCGCGAGTACGGCGTCACCGAGACCCTGTACAAGATGCCGTGGTCGACGATGTTCCCGCTGGGCATCTCGTCGGCGGTCGTCGGCATCGCCGAGGGTGCGCTGGCCGCTCACCTGGACTACCAGCGCGACCGCGTCGGCGCCCAGGGCACCGCCGTCAAGGACGACCCGTACGTGCTGTTCGCGATCGGTGAGGCCGCCGCGGACATCAACGCCGCCCGCCAGGAACTGCTCACCAACGTCGACAAGATCTGGGACATCGTCGAATCCGGCAAGGAGGTCACCTTCGAGGACCGTGCCGCAGTCCGTCGCACCCAGGTGCGGGCCGCATGGCGGGCGGTGGGCGCCGTCGATCAGATCTTCGCGCGTTCGGGTGGCAACGCGATGCGGATGGACAAGCCGCTCCAGCGGTACTGGCGTGACGCGCACGTCGGTCTTGCGCACGCCATCCACGTACCGAGCACCGTCTACCACGCGTCGGCAGTCAGCTCGCTGGGTATCGAGCCCGCCGACACTCTCCGGTCGATGATCTGACCGTCCGAGCCAATCTCACAGAGGGACAACAGCTATGACTGACATGCAGACCAGGACCGACATACGGGGCCTTGGCTACGTCAAGATCCAGACCAACGACATGGACCGATGGCGCACCTTCGCGTTCGACGTCCTCGGCTTCGCGAAGGGCAGCGGACCCGACGCCGACGCCCTGTACCTGCGGATGGACGAGCGGGCCGCTCGCATCGTGGTGGTGCCCGGCGAGACCGACGAGATCGTCACCATCGGCTGGGAGGTTCGTGACCACTCTGCCCTCGTTCGGGTGCAGGAGCGGGTCGAGGCGGCCGGTATCGCCGTCAAGCCCCTCTCGCTCGAAGAGGCTGACGCCCGCCGCGTCGAAGAGGTCATCACCTTCCAGGACCCGGCCGGGGCCACCCTCGAGGTCTTCCACGGCGCCGTCCTCGACCACAGCCCCGTCGTCACCCCGTTCGGTGCCCGGTTCGTCACCGGCGCACAGGGACTCGGCCACGTCGTGCTCCCCACGACGGACCCGAACGGCACCTTCGACTTCTACTCCGAGGTCCTCGGATTCCTGCCCCGCGGTGCGTTCCGTATCCCGGCACCGCCGGAGTTCGGCCCGATGCGGGTGCGCTTCATGGGCGTCAACGAGCGGCACCACAGCCTCGCGCTGTGCCCGTCCCCGCACGGTGGTGCGCCCGGACTGGTTCACATCATGGTCGAGGTGGACACCCTCGACGCGGTGGGCCAGGCCCTCGACCGCGTCGTCAAGGACGGCTTCTCGGTGTCGTCGACCCTGGGCCGGCACACCAACGACAAGATGGTCTCCTTCTACGTCCGTGCTCCCGGAGGATGGGATGTGGAGTTCGGAACCGAGGGAATGCGGGTAGACGAGACGTACTACTCCGCGGAGGAGATCACCGCCGACAGCTACTGGGGCCACGACTGGTCCGGCAGCGAGCCGCTGGCGGCGATGTAGGCAGCACTGTTCCTCGCGGGCGGTTCCGGCACCGGGACCGCCCGCGAGGTGTATCCGGACCGATGTGAAAGGTATTGCCATGACGAGTAAGTCGAGCGACGTGCGTCCCAGGCCGGCCGCCGGGATCGAACACTGGGACTACGAGGCCGACGTCGTGGTCGCCGGATTCGGTGTCGCCGGGGCGTCCGCAGCCGTCGAGGCGGCCACCGCGGGTGCCGACGTGCTGGTGCTCGAGCGGACCGGTGGCTGGGGTGGCGCGGCCGCGATGGCCGGCGGGTTCATCTACCTCGGCGGCGGGACTCCGCTGCAGAAGGCGTGCGGGTTCGACGACACCGCCCTGAACATGAAGGCCTTCATGAAGGCCGCGCTCGGTCCGGGCGTCGACGAGCCCAAGATCGACGCCTACTGCGAGGGCAGCGTCGACCACTACCACTGGCTCGCCGACGAGTGCGGCGTCCCGTTCAAGGCGAGCTTCTGGGGCGAGCCCGGCTGGGAGCCGCCGGGTGACGACGGCCTGCAGTACACCGGTGGCGAGAACGCGGCGCCCTTCGCCGCGACCATACCGCCGGCCCCGCGCGGCCACGTCCCGCAGATGCAGGACAAGCACGTCTCCAGCGAGAAGGGCGGCGGCTACATGCTGATGAAGCCGCTCACCGACAAGGCCGCCGCACTCGGGGTGCGGGCCGAGTACGACATGCGAGTGCAGACGCTGGTGACCGATGAGGACGGCCGTGTCGTCGGTGTCGTCGCCAAGCAGTACGGCAAGGAGGTGACGGTCCGGGCCCGCCGCGGGGTGGTCCTCGCGACCGGTAGCTTCGCCTACAACCAGGCGATGGTCGAGGCGTACGCGCCCCGACTGCTGAACCGTCCCGCCGCCTCGATCGAGGAGCACGACGGCCGCGCGATCCAGATGTCGCAGGCTCTCGGCGCGGACCTCGCGCACATGGACGCCACCGAGGTCGCGTTCTTCTGCGACCCGCAGCTGTTCATCCGCGGCATCCTGGTCAACGGTCGCGGCCAGCGCTACATCAACGAGGACACCTACCCGGGGCGGGTCGGGCAGGCCACGCTGATCGAGAACCAGAACCAGGCGTTCCTGATCATCGACGAGGAGGCCTACGAGGCCGGCATGGCGGCGCCGAGTTCGAGTCCGCAGCTCAAGCGGAAGCCGCGCTGGGTGTGCGAGACGGTTGCGGAACTCGAGGCGGAGATGGGACTGCCGGAGGGTGCGCTGCAGTCCACCGTCGAGGTGTACAACCGGCACGCCCAGCAGGGTGCGGATCCCCTGCTGGGCAAGAAGGCCGAGTGGGTCAAGCCGATCGGCTCGCCGATCGCCGCACTCGACCTGCGGAACAGCACCGGGGGCTTCACCCTCGGCGGGCTGCGCACCAGCGTCGACTCCGAGGTCCTGCACGTCTCCGGCGACCCGATTCCCGGGCTGTTCGCCGCGGGCCGCTGCACCGCGGGTGTGTCTGCGGGCGGTTACGCGAGCGGTGCGTCGCTCGGCGACGGCAGCTTCTTCGGACGACGGGCGGGCCGGTCCGCAGCCAAGGCCTGAGGTAGAAACCGCAGGTCACGCACCCTGGGCCCCGGACCGAGTCGCTCGGTCCGGGGCCCTTCGCGCTGTCCGGGGCAGAAACGTACCGCGCGGTCGTGTGACAACAGACACAGGGCGTGGTATCAATAGGCATATTCCTAATAGGAATACAGCGGCCGGGAACAGATAGTCGGCCGTCGCCCCATCTCCCCCCGGAGGCTCCGATGGCCACACTGGTCGACGCCAACACCCCGACCGCGGTACTCGACCGCGTCTCCCTCGTCCTGGACGCGTTCGACGGTCCCGGACGACTGACGCTCGCGCAGATCGTGCGACGCACCGGACTGCCGCGCTCGTCGGCGCACCGGATGCTCGAGCGGCTCGTCCAGCTGCGCTGGCTGCGCCGTCAGGGCCGCGACTACGAGTTGGGCATGCGGCTGGTGGAACTCGGTTCGCTTGCCGTGCACCAGGATCGGCTGCACCGCGCGGCGCTGCCCTTCCTGCACGAGCTGCATCGGGTGACCGGGCAGGTCGTGCACCTGGCGATTCTCGACGGACCCGACGTGGTCTACCTGGAGAAGATCGGTGGACGTCTCGCCGCGGCCATCCCCACCCGCGTCGGTGGCCGCTACCCGGCGCACTGCACCGCCGTCGGGAAGGCGCTGCTCGGCTACGCCGACGAGGACCAGTTGCCCGCCGTCGAGGCGGATGTCCTCGGCCGCAAGACCAAGTTCTCGATCTCGACCGGCGCGCAGCTGCGCACCGAGCTGGCCAAGGTCCGGGCGCACGGCATCGCCTTCGAGCGCGAGGAATCGCTGTCCGGATTCGGTTGTGTCGCAGCGCCGATCGGCAACCTCGGTGAGGCCGTCGCCGCCGTCTCCGTCTGTGGACCGATCTCCCAGATGAAGCTCGACCATCGGCTCGCCGCCCCGGTCCGGATGACCGCGCTCGGCATCTGGCGCAACATCGAGGGTGGACCCGTCCGGGTGCAGCCCACCCTGCAGCAGTCCCGCCCGCTGGCCGGCGGGTCGGCGCGTCCCCGCCCGATCGCGGCCCCGATGCCGGACCTGCAGTACGCATGAGTGCCGATGCCGAGGTGGTGGCACTGCTCGAGGTGCTCGAGGCCGGATTCCCGAAGATCGAGGCGATGACCGGCGCGCAGGCTCGCGACGCCATCCGCGCCAGGTACCGCGCGCCAGCCGAGCCCGAGCCGGTGGCGCGAGTCGAGGATCGCACGATCCCGGGTCCCGCCTCCGAGATCCCGGTTCGGATCTACCGGCCTGCACCGGAACTCGACAGTGAATCGAGTCCCGTCATCGTGTTCGCCCACGGGGGCGGGTTCGTGTTCTGCGACCTCGACACCCACGACGGGATCTGCCGGGCCATGGCGAACGGTGTCGGCGCGGTGGTGGTGTCGGTCGACTACCGGCTCGCACCGGAGTCGCCCTGGCCCGCGGCGCCGGACGACGTGTACGCCGCGGTCGAGTGGGCGGCCGCACACGCCGAGGAGCTCGGCGCGGACGCGGAGCGCCTGGTGGTCGCGGGTGACAGCGCCGGTGGCAATCTCGCTGCCGTCGTAGCGCTGATGTCCCGGGACCGTTCCGGCCCGTCGATCGCCGCTCAGTTGCTGCTGTATCCGGTGATCGCCGCCGACTTCGGGACGCCGTCCTACCGGCAGTTCGCAACCGGCTTCTACAACACCCGGGCCGCGATGGAGTGGTACTGGGACCAGTACGCCCCGGTTGCCGATCGTCGGCATCCCTACGCGTCGCCGCTGCAGGCGGACCTCGCCGGACTGGCGCCGGCTGTCGTGGTGACTGCCGGTTGCGACCCGCTCTGCTCCGAGGGCGATGCGTACGCGGATGCGCTTGCCGCCCACGGTGTTCCGGTCACGCATCGGCGCTACGACGACGCGATCCACGGGTTCATGACGCTGACCGTGCTGACGGTGGCCGGCCTCGCGCAGAAGCAGGCCTGGGCGGATCTGCGCGAGCTGGTCCGGTAGCTCACTCGAGGTCGGGGTTCTCCGCCTCGGTCTCCTGCTCCACCTGTCGCCACACGCCGGGGGCCGGCTTCGGGAAACCGGCGTCGTCCCCGTCCTTGACCTGGGCGAGGACGGCGTCGGCCTTGTCGATGTCGGCGATCAACTGCTCGGCGAGTTCGCGTTCGGCCGCGTAGTACCGCTCCGACCAGCGCAGCACGATCTGGGAGTACGCCCAGGCGGGTTCCTTGTCCGCGCCGAGCGCGTCGGCCGCGGCGCGGCGCTCCATCTTCTGCACGTACTCGATGTGTTTGCGCAGGATCTCCTTGAGCCGTTCCGGCTTGTTCAGGTGACCGAGCCAGATGCGCAGCATCACACCGTGTTTGAGGATCGGCGGGTCGATCGGCGCCTCGTTGGACCAGCGCCCGACCGCCGCGGTACCCGACTCGGTGATCTTGTAGAGACGGCGGCCGCGGACCCCGTTGTCGTGCTGCACCCGGGAGGTCACGAAGCCGTGCTTCTCCAGTTTCTTCAGCTCGGTGTAGACCTGGCTGAACGACGGGCTCCAGTAGAAGAACTTGATCGACCAGTCGGCCCACTTCTTGAGCTCGTAGCCGGAGAGCTCCTCGCCGAACGCGAGCATGCCGAGGACCGCCCAGCTCGTCGCGGGGAGGCCGGGGAGGTCGGACTCGGAGGCCGATTCGGTCGGTGCCACCTCGGAAGACTAACAATCGGACCGCCGGCCGAGGCAGGGTGAGCAACCGCTGACCGGGACACCGGATGGCGCCACGGGGTGCGAGTGCCCGATGCTGTAGCTGCCCGTTCCGTCAGGAGGAGACCCATGAGCGCAGAGATCACGGCCGTTGCCGACCAGGACCGCCTGTCGGCGCCGGACGCCGCGACGCTGAGGAAGGTGATGAGCCACTTCTGCACCGGCGTCGCGGTGATCACCGCCCACGACGGTGACCGCCCCCTCGGCTTCACCTGCCAGTCGGTCGTGTCGCTGTCGCTCGAGCCGCCGTACATCTCGTTCTGCCCGACGAAGACGTCGACGAGCTGGCCGTTGCTGCGGGAGGCTCGTCACCTGTGCATCAACGTGCTCGCGCACGACCAGAAGGACGTGTGCTCGACCTTCGCGGTCAGCGGCGGCGACAAGTTCGCGAACGTGGACTGGAGCCCGGCGGGCAACGGCGCCCCCGCGCTCGGCGGGGCGTTGGCCCGCATCGAGGCGACCGTCGAGGTCGAGCACGAGGCCGGCGACCACACGATCGTCATCGCCCGGATCACCGACCTCACCGCAGACGACGAGGGTCGTCCGCTGCTGTTCTTCAAGGGCGGGTTCGGCGGCTTCGCCTGATGCGGCCCCGCGCAGTGGTGCGGTTACGGAGTCTGGGCACTCCGTAACCGCACCACTGCGCGGAGCGCATTCCGGTCGGACTTGCCGGACGGGGTCCGTGGCAGCTCGCCGAGCGTGACCACCCGGGCGGGCACCTTGTAGCCGGCCAGCAGCCGGCGGCAGTGCTCGCGCAGTTCGTCCTCGTCGACCGCCCGGCCGGGTGCAGCGACGACGAACGCGATCGCCCGCTCCCCGAGTCGCTCGTCGGGCGCCCCCACCACCGCGACCTCCGCGACCGCGGGGTGCCGGATCAACGCCTGCTCGACCTCGGCGGGGTAGACGTTGAAACCGCCGACGATGAACATCTCGCCGATCCGGTCGACGACTCGCAGCGCACCCGTCTCGTCGAGTACCCCGATGTCCCCGGTGTGCAGCCAGCCCTCGTCGTCGAGGGCAGCGCCGGTCGCCGTCTCGTCCTCGAAGTAGCCGGTCATCACGTTGTACCCGTGGATCAACACCTCACCGGCCTCGCCCGGCGCGAGGTCGGTTCCCGCGCGGTCGACGATCCGGATCCGAACGCCGGGCAGCGGCGGGGCTGCGAGAGTGCGCACCTCGTCGGCACGGGGATACTGGGCGGTGACCGTGCCCGCCGCCTCGGTCAGGCCGTATCCCGTTGCGACGAAAGGTATTCCGAGCCGTGCACGAATGTCCTCGAGCAGCCGCGTGGACACGGTGGCGGCGCCGGTCACCGCGAGCCGCGGCGCCGGGTCGAGCCGACCGCGACGGGCCGAGGCCGCGATCAGGTCGGTGAACAGCGTCGGCGGTCCCGAGACGACCGTGATCCGCTCCGCCTCGATCCGGTCGAGTACGGCGGCGGGATCGAAGACGTCGACGGGGACGTAGCAGCCTCCCACCACCAGCGCCGCCAGCAGTCCGGCGTTGAGGCCGAACGAGTGCGACAGTGGGTTCACCCCGAGGATCCGGTCCCCCGCCCCTATTCCCAACCGCTGCGCCAACGCCCGGTACACCCGGACCACCTGGCCGTGCCGCAGCACCACACCCTTGGCCGCGCCCGCCGAGCCGGAGGTCGACATGACGTAGGCGACGCCGCCTGTGGTGGCCGGGGAATGACGCCGCGACGACCGTAGGTCGAGCCGCAGCGGTCGGTCCGCGCCGGACAGGAACTCGGACCAGCCAGTCACCGGTCCGGCGGCCCCGTTGTGGAGGTCGACGATGTGGCGCAGGTCCGGCAGGTCGCGGGCCGGTCGGTCCCCGGCCGGTGGACCCGCCACGGTCCACAGCAGGGAGGCGTAGCCAGTGCCGAGGAATCCGTTGTCCACGAACAACATCCGGCTGCGGGTCCGGCGCAGATGCACCGCCGCCTCGTCGCCGCTCGCACGGGTGTTGATCGGCACCACCACGGCACCGATGGAGTGCGCGCCGAGCGCGACCACTGCCCAGCGGGCGGAATTGGGCGCCCACAGGCAGACGCGGTCGCCGTGCACCACACCCGCCGCAGCCATCGCCCGACCCGCCCGGGAGGCCGCGGCGGCGAGCTCGCCGTAGGTCAGCCGCTCGCCGCAGTCGGCGACAGCCTCCCAGTCGGCGTTCCGGCGCGCCGACTCCGACAGCACCGACCACACGGTCGCGGGAGCGGGCGTCGGAGTCATCGTCGTCGGACGCTACCCGACCCAGTTGTGACGCCGCACACCTCCCGCTGTGCGGGAAACACCTCTCGCGGCGCCCGCCGGGGCGTGGTTACCGTCACACGTCAGCCCACACAGCTTGGAGTATCGAAATGGCCTCACCAGACGACATCCGCGCCGCGGTCACCCGCTATCTGGCCGCGGTCGGCGGCGGGACCTCCGCCGACGTCGCCGCCCTGTACGCCGACGACGCCACCCTCGAGGACCCGGTCGGCACCGAGCCGAAGGTCGGGCGCGAGGCGATCGAGAAGTTCTACAGCGCGCTGGACGCCGTGCAGAACACCACCGAGCTGCTCTCGCTGCGGGTCGCGGGCAACAGCGCGGCGTTCCACTTCCGCGTGGTCACCGACACCGGCGAGCAGACCGTCACCATCGAACCCATCGACGTCATGACCTTCGACGACCAGGCCCGCATCACGAGCATGCGCGCGTTCTGGTCGCCCGAGGACATGGTCGTCGCCTGACCCCGAAGGGCAATCGAATGTCTGCTAGCGAACAGTCCTGGGACCACGAGGTCGACTTCGTGGTCGTCGGCAGCGGCTGCGGCGGCCTCACCGGCGCCCTCGCCGCCGCGGATCGGGGAATGGACACCCTGATCGTCGAGAAGGCATCCGTGTACGGCGGCACCACCGCCCTGTCCGGGGGCAACATCTGGATCCCGAACAACCCGACGCTGAAGCGGGAGGGCCTCGAGGACTCGCGCGCCGACGTCCGGCGCTACCTCGATGCGGTGGTCGGTGACCGGGTCCCGACCGAGAACCTCGACGCGTTCATCGACCACGGCCCGGCGACCATGGAGTTCCTGGAGCGGACCAGCAGGCACATGCGCTTCCAGTGGTGCGCCGGCTACTCGGACTACCACCCCGAACAGCCGGGCGGCCGTGCCGCGGGCCGCACCATCGAGCCGCTGCCGTTCGACCTCAAGGAGCTCGGTGAGGACGAGAAGGGGCTGCGCCCCGGGTCGCTCGCCACTCCGGCCGGGCTGTACATCACCTCGAAGGAGTTCGCGAAACTCAACATGGTGATGCGCACCTGGGCCGGCCGCCGGGCCGCGCTCGGCACCGGATGGCGCGCGGTCAAGTCCCTGGTGCTGCGCAGGCACATGGAGACCCTCGGCCAGGCACTGATCGCGCGGCTGCGGCTGGCGGTCAAGGAGGCCGGCATCCCGCTGTGGCTCGACTCCCCGATGACCTCGCTGGTCACCGACGGGGCCGGCGCCGTGACGGGTCTGGTCGTCCGGCGCGGCGGCCCCGAGTTCCGGATCCGGGCCCGCAAGGGGGTGCTGCTGGCCAGCGGCGGTTTCGAGCAGGGCGAGCAGATGCGCAAGCAGTACCTGCGCGAGGGCGGCACCGACAACTACAGCGCGGGTTCGGTCGACAACACCGGCGACGGCATCGTGGCAGGTGAAAAGGTGGGCGCCGCACTGGATCTGATGGACGACGCGTGGTGGATGCCCTCGTTCAAGCGGCCCGACGGCATCATGCACGTGCTGGTGTCGGAACGCTCCATCCCGCGCTCGGTCATCGTCGACCAGTCGGGCAGGCGCTTCACCAACGAGGCGGCGCCGTACGTGACGTTCGTACACGAGCAGATCGCCGGTCGGCACGACCCGATCTGGTTCGTCTTCGACGGAAAAGCCAAGAACCGCTACCAGTTCGGTGGCGTCATGCCCGGCCAGAAGTTTCCGAAGTCGTGGTTCGCGACGGGTCTGATGCATCGCGCGGACACCGTCGAGGAACTGGCCGCGGCGATCGGTGTTCCGGCCGCACAGTTGGCCGCCACGGTGAACCGGTTCAACGGCTTCGCGCGCAGCGGCAAGGACGAGGACTTCGGCCGCGGCGACAGCGCCTACGACAACTACTACGGCGACCCGACCCTGCCCGCTCCGACCTTGGACGTGCTGGACAAGGCGCCGTACTACGCAGTGCGCATGCAGGCCGGCGACCTCGGCACCAAGGGCGGGGTGGTCTACAACGAGCACGGCCAGGTGCTGCGGTCCGACGGCGCGGTGATCGGCGGTCTCTACGCCACCGGCAACACCTCCGCCGCCGTCATGGGCAACGACTACGCCGGCGCGGGCGCCACCATCGGCCCCGCCATGGTGTTCGGCTACATCGGCGCCCGGCACGCGGCCGAGGCCTAGCGGGAAAGAGGCTTTGCCATGCAGGAATTGAGCTGCACCAGCTGCGGGAACCGGGTACTGGTGGAGAGGTACAGCCCCACCCACACCAGCGTCCAGTGGCTCGCCGACGCGGAGTCCGCCTGTCCCGAGTTCGCTCGGCGGGCGGCGCTCGGCGAACACAGCAACTGGATCCCGACCTGCTCGGCGTTGCGTGACTCGATCGAGCAGGCCACACGCGAGGGTGTGCTCGAGACCGACGCGCCCCGCAGCTACCCGGTGCCCGGCCGCCTGCGCTGACCGCCGAACCCCGTGACCCGATGTCACTCGTCCAGTTCGACTGCACGAGTGTGACATCGGGTCACAGTCGTTCTCGGGTCAGCGACCGAGGAACTCCAGGGTGAGGCGCTCGAACTCGTCCTTGCGCTCGATCTGCGCCCAGTGCCCGCAGCGGGAGAAGACGTGCAGTTCCGAGTTCGGCATCTGACGGAACGGGAACAGCCCGCCCTCGTACGGCAGCATCCGGTCGTCGCGGCCCCAGATCAGCAGCGTCTCCTGCCGCACCTGCGCGGCCCGGGTCCACAACTGCGGGCGGTCCGCGAACCGCGGGTCGGAGAAGGTCTGGAAGATGGCGAAGGTGTTCGCGATGGCGCCCGGTTGCAGCGCGTTCGCGAGCCGCTGGTCGATGAGTTCGTCGGAGACCACCGCGGGGTTTCCGACCATGGTGTCCACCCAGGCGACCATGCCCTCGCGGGTGGGGTTCGCGAGGAACTCGAACAGTCGTCGCGAACCCTCGCTCACCGCAGGTGCGAAACTGTTCACCGCGAGTCCGCCGGGACCCATCAGCACCATCCGCCGAACCCGATCCGGGTGTGCCAGTGCGAATTCGGTGCCGACATTGCCGCCCATCGAGTTTCCGACGATATCGACCCGGTCGATCCCGAGCGTGTCGAGGAAGTACCGGATCGCGTCGGCCGCGACGCGCGGGTACACGTCGTTCCACTCCAGGGCCGGACTGCGCCCGAAGCCGGGCATGTCCAGGACGATCGTGCGGTAGTGCTCGGCGAACACCGGAAAGTTCCCGGCGAAGTTGGACCAGCCGCTGACCCCCGGTCCGGATCCGTGCAGCATCAACAGGACCGGACCGGAGCCGGCCTCGTGGTAGTGCAGGGTGTAGTCGCCCTCGAGGGTCTTGCTGGTGAGGTCGAAGTCGAGCGTGGCTGTCATGTTTTCCCTTCCGGTGGTCGGCGTCACAGTCGTATGCCCAACGTAGCGAGCATCCGGGCCGGGTGAACCCGGCCGATTCCGCTGATCGGGAAGGTGTCCGCGCGGGTGGGTGGGTGTGGTCCCCGCGCGCCCCCGGGATCGCCGCGTGGCGGCGGACCTCGGAGTCTGCTACTCGCCCGATTTGCGTCCTTGCCTGGGGCTTTCGTTTCCGAGTGAGCGCAATTCCAGGCCGATCTCCCGCTGGGCGGAACGACGCATGGCGCGACGGTGGGGCGAGCAACTGTGATGTCGATTACACATTCGATTCCGGTATCTGCCGAGTGAATGTGATCACCCAGAAGTCGCCCGGCTCGACAGCGCGCATTCAGACGCCCGAGTTCCGCGCCGCATCCGAAAGGACCACACGATGGTCGCTCACGCTCAACCCGCCGACCTGCCAGGCCCGCCGTCGGCCGCCGCCCAGCGGTGGACGCCCCGGCTGGTCTTCTCCCTCGCATCGATCGTGCTGCTACTCGAGATGCTCGCGGTCAGCTACATGATGATCTCGATGGCACTGCCCGCGATCTCGGCGCACTACCAGACCACCCAGGGCGCCTGGCTGTTGACGTCGTTCCTGCTCCTGGGCGCCGTGACCGCCCCGCTGATCGGCAAGCTCGCCGACATGTACGGCAAACGCAAACTGCTGCTGGCATGCGTCGCCGGTGCGGCTCTGGGATCGTTCGTCTCCGCGATCGCGTCGAGCTACGGGGTGTTGATCGCGGGCCGAGCCCTGTCGGGTCTGCTCGTTCCCTGCCTGTTCCTGAGCTACTCGCTGATCCGGGACGTCTTCCCGCCGAAGACGATCGCGCTGGCGGTCAGCATCGCGACCAGCGGCATGGGCCTGATCGCGATCCCGGCGCCGTTCCTGACCGGCTGGCTGATCGACAACCACGGTTTCCGCAGCATCTTCTGGTTCTTCGTCATCGGCCTCGTGGTGCTCGGCGCGATGATCGTCGTCTCCACCGACGAGTCGACGGTGCGGCTGAGGTCGAGCCTCGACCTGGTCGGGGCGGTGCTGCTCGGTGCCGGCATCGCCGGTGTGCTGGTCGCGGTGAGCTTCGGCCCCACCTGGGGTTGGCGGAGCGGATCTACGCTCTCCTACCTGGTCGGCGGCGCTGCCCTCCTGGTTGCCTGGTCGGTCTCGGCGAAGGTCGTGCGTGAACCCTTGATCGACCTGAAGGTGCTCGGCAAGCGGCCGGTGCTGCTCACCGCCGTCGGCGCCGGTTTCGTCTACGGCTCGAGCGGCCTGTTCACCATCCTGCTCCCGATGCTGGCGATGACGCCCGCCGTCCTCGGGCTCGGCTACGGATTCGGTGTCAGCGCAGAGGGTTTCGCGATCTTCCAGGCGCCGATCGGCGGCATGGTCGTGGTCGGCGGGCTCATCGTCGGCATGCTGGTCGGACGCAACGTGCGACCGCGACCGCTGATGATCATCGGTCTGCTGGGGATGGCGGCGGGCTTCCTGCTGACCGCGTTCGCCCACGACGACAAGGGTCTGCTGATCGCCTTCGCCGGCCTGTTCGGCACCGGCATGGGCATGGCCTACGCATCGATCCCGAACCTGCTGATCGAGGCGGTCCCGCCGCAGCTGCAGGCCAGCACCGCGAGCATCGTGGGTGTGTTCCAGAGCGTGTTCCCGGCGATTCTGCCGGTCATCGCGTTCACCGTGATGAACAACTCCCACATCGCGCCGATCCCCCTGGAGATGACGCAGGGCGTGGTGTTCTACACCGACAAGGGATTCCAGATCGCCTTCCTGATCGGCGCCGTCGCCGCGGTCCTCGGTGCGCTGGTCGCGTTGGCGCTGCCCCGCCGCATCGAGCAGCTCAGCGTGCCGGGCGCGGACCGGACCGTCGAGCCCGCGCTGGCGCCCGCCCTCGACTGACCCCGCGGCACCCTCCTGCTCCTCCCCACCCACGGTGATGGGAACCATCAGTCGGTCTGACTGGCTGTTGGTTCCCATCACCCGTTCGGCGCGGGTGTGGTGCAGAGTCGGCTGTGCCTGCCTCAGTAGAGTGCAGATCGCATGCATGACCAGTCGTGCACCAGGACCGTTGCCTTCGTGCCCGGTGTCGACGTCCCGCACCAGTGAGGCTCTCGTGACAGATTCGATCGCTCGTCAACAGCAGCTCTACGTCCAGGACGGGATGTCCGACGAGGAGATCGCACGGCAGGTGGACCTGTACGAACCGCTCACCGACAGCGTCCGCGAGCTGATCGAGGTCGCGTTGCTGACCGAGGTCGAGGACGAGGCCGATCTGCGCGCCGCGCACGAGCACCTCGACGCGGCCAAGCAGATCCTGCGCAAGCGCGTGAACCCCGGACCGTACGGCGTTCGCTGGGGTGCGTCCGGCCAGAAGCGGGCCTGGGGTAACGCCGCCGCCGGGCTCCGCAACGCGGTCGCACCCCCGCTGGTGCTCCGCCACGATCCGGACGGTCGCGCATGGTGCGACTTCGATCTCGGCGCGCAGTACGAGGGTCCGGCGGGACTGACACACGGCGGGGTGTCCGCGCTCATCCTCGACCAGGTTCTCGGCTCGGCCGCGGAGGCCGGTGGGGCCCCGGGCATGACCGGGACCTTGACCCTTCGTTACCGCAGGCCGACCCCGCTCGGCGCGCTGCACGCCGAGGCGCGGATCGACCGCATCGAGGGTGTCAAGACGGTCGTCGTCGGCCACCTCGCCGGCCCCGACGGTGTGTGTGTCGAGGCCGAGGGGATCTTCATCCTGCCGAAGTGGGCGCGAAACCAGGACCCGTCGACGATCAGTACACCGGCGCCGGACGGGTTCTGAACCGAGGGCGAATTCCTCCCACTGAGCGGTCCGTTTCGCTGCGCTCGATCGGCTGCACGCCTACCGTCGGGCACACTCGACCCGAAGGAAGATCCGTGAACCATCCCGATGTGCTGGCACCGGCCAAGCTCGGCCCGATCACGCTGCGCAACCGCGTCATCAAGTCTGCGACATTCGAGGGCCTGACGCCGAACGCACTGGTCACCGACGACCTGATCGAGTTCCACCGGCGACCGGCCGCGGGCGGGGTCGGAATGTCGACCGTCGCGTACTGCGCGGTCGCGCCCGAGGGCCGCACCGAGTACGGCCAGCTGTGGATGCGACCCGACGTGGTGCCGGGGCTGCGGCGGCTCACCGACGCCATCCACGCGGAGGGCGCTGCGGCGTCCGCTCAGCTCGGCCACGCGGGGCCCGTCGCGAACGCCAAGTCGAACGGCCTTCCCGCGCTGGCGCCGTCGATGTCGTTCAACCCGCTGAGCATGAAGATCACCAAGGCCGCGACGCTCGACGACATCCGGCGCATCACCGCCGCGCACGGGAGCGCCGCGAAGCTCGCCGTGGAGGGAGGCTTCGACGCCGTCGAGATCCACTTCGGGCACAACTACTTCGCCAGCTCCTTCCTGAGCCCGAAGCTCAACCGCCGCAAGGATTCCTACGGAGGCTCGCTGGAGAACCGGGCCCGGATCGTGCTGGAGACGGCGCGCGCGGTCCGCGACGCGGTGGGCGGGAAGGTCGCGATCCTGGCCAAGCTGAACATGGACGACGGGGTGCCCGGCGGCTTCCGGGTGGACGAGGCGATCCAGGTCGCGCAGTGGCTCGAGGCCGACGGCAGCCTCGACGCGCTCGAGCTGACCATGGGCAGCTCGCTGCTCAACCCGATGTACCTGTTCAAGGGCGACGCCCCGATTCGCGAGTTCGCCGCAGTGATGCCGCAGCCGATCAAGCTCGGCGTGCAACTGGTCGGCAAGAAGTTCATCCGCGAGTACCCCTACACCCCGCTGTTCATGCTCGAGCAGGCCCGACAGATCCGGGCGGCCGTGGCGATGCCGCTCGTGCTGCTCGGCGGGGTCACCGACCGGGACGGCATGGACACCGCGATGGCGGAGGGCTTCGAGTTCGTCGCGATGGCCCGGGCACTGCTGCGCGAGCCGGACCTGGTCAACAAGATCGCCGCGGACCCCGGCACCCGGTCGCTGTGCGACCACAACAACCGGTGCATGCCGACGATCTTCACCGGAGCACGTTGCGTACTCGTCGACCCGGACCCGGTGCGGTGAACGAGCCGCGCTAACGCGCGATCGGTCGCAGCACGATCTCGGTTGGGTGCGCGTCCCGCGGCGTCTCGACCGCCTGTCGGACGGCGCGGGCGACAGTCTCGGGGGTGAGGAACCGGTCCGGGTCGTACGCACCACCCTCCGTCGCGACGATGGCCTGCTGCATGTCGGTGGCGATCCGGCCGGGATGGATCGAGGTCACCCGCAGTGCCGGTTCCTCCAACCTCAGTGCGTCACCGAACGCCCGCAGCGCGAACTTGCTCGCGGCGTACGCCCCCCAACCCGGGTTCGCGCGCAGCCCGGCACCCGAATTGATCAGCACCACATGACCGTTCGCGGCCCGCAGCGCGGGCAGCAGCAGCCGGGTCAGCTCCGCGACCGCGATCACGTTGACCTCGAACGCCCGGCGCCAGGTCGGCGCCCCGGTCTCCGCGACGGTGCCCAGGTCGGCCACCCCGGCGTTGTGCACCAGCACGTCCAACCGGTCGATGCCCGCTGAGGCGGCGGCGACCGCCGTGTAGTCGGTGAGGTCGACCGGCCACCCGCGGGACCCGGGTAGGTCGGCCAGAATCGGTTGCAGCGCGGTGGAAGTGCGGGCGCCGAGCAGGAGGTCGTGGCCGGGGGCCAGTTCGCGGGCGATGGCGGCGCCGAGGCCGCGGCTGGCGCCGGTGATCAGTGCAGTCGGTCGCATGGCGTCGACGTTAGCGGAACCGCTACGCGTTCTCCTTGGCGAACGTGCGGGCCCCGATCGTCGCGAGCACCACCGCGAGGATCACGGTGACGGCCGTTCCGACGTACACGTCCGACGAACCGAAGTCGCCGCGAAACAGTGCCCGGGCCGCGTCGACGGTGTGCGAGAGCGGGTTGATTCTCGCGAGGGTCTGCAGCCAGCCCGGGCCCAGCGTCATCGGCAGCAGGATGCCCGAAAGCAGCAGCAGCGGAACCGAAACCATGTTCAGCACCGAGGCCAGCGAGTCCTCCGACCGCGTTGCCAGCGCCAGCGCGTACGAGGCGGACGACATCCCCGCGGCGATGATCGCGACGAGGATCAGCGTGAGCACGAATCCGAGGATGTTGGGACGCAGGTCGAACAGCGCCACCGCGACCAGCACCAGGATGGTGGCCTGCACCATCAGCACCACCATGTCCTTGAGCACCCGCCCGAGCAGCAGTGCGGCCCGGCTGGCGGGGGTCACCCGCTGGCGCTCGATGATCCCGGCGCGCAACTCGTAGACCATCGAGAAGCCGGCGAACATCGACCCGAACAGGCCGATCTGGATGATCAGGCCGGGGGTGAACACCAGCCAGGGGTCGGTGCCCGCGCCGACCGAGCCGCCGACGCCCTCGAGCAGCGGACCGAACAGCACCAGGTACAGGATCGGCTGGCTCAGCCCGATCAGCACCCACAGCGGGTTCCGCAGGTTCGCGCGCAGGTGCGACCAGAAGATCAGGCCGGTCTCGCGTGCCGCCGAGGTGACGGGAAAGGTGTCGGTGAGGGTCATCCCTGGTCTCCATCCCTGAGAGAGCGGCCCGTGACGGTGAGGAACACGTCGTCCAGGCTCGGGCGTTTGACGGTCAGCGATCCGGGCACGATGCCGGCCGACTGCAGTGCATGTAGCAGCGGGACCACCGCTGCGTCACCCTTCTCCACGGTCAGGTGCACCAGGTGACCCTCGGTGAGTTGCGAGCGCAGCTCGAGGGCGCCGTCGGCCACCTCGACCGCGCGGGCGGCCAACTCGGGCGAGATCTCGAGACTGATCACGTCGCCGGAGATGCGGCGCTTGAGCTCGTCCGGGGTCCCCTCGGCGACGATCTCCCCGTGGTCCATCACCAGGATCCGGTCGCACAGGGCGTCGGCCTCGTCGAGGTAGTGGGTGGTCAGCACGATGGTGGTGCCGCGTTCGCGCAGCGACCGGATGTGGTCCCACAGATTCGCCCGGCTCTGCGGGTCGAGGCCGGTGGTCGGCTCGTCGAGGTAGATGAGGTTGGGCTGGTGCACCAGCCCGAGCGCGATGTCGACCCGTCTGCGTTGGCCGCCGGAGAGCTGCTTGCACTTACGTCCGCCGAGGCCGTCCAGGTCGAGCGTGTGCAGCAGGGACTCGGCGTTCGCCACCGCCGATCTCTTGCTCAGCCCGAAGAGCCTGGCCTGCAGGACCAGCTCGTCGATGACCAGTTCCTCGTCGTGCGTGGCACCGCCCTGCGCGACGTAGCCGATCCGGGACCGCACCAGCCGCGGGTCCCGCAGCAGGTCGGCCCCGGAGACGACGGCGTCGCCCGCGGTCGGCTCGATCAGGGTGCTGATCATCCGGAGGGTGGTCGTCTTACCCGCGCCGTTGGGGCCCAGCAGACCCAGGATCTCGCCCTCGCGAACCTCGAAGTCGATGCCCCTGACCGCCTCGACCGGCCCGGTCTTGGTGGTGAAGGTCCGGGCGAGACCCGTGACGCTGATCATGGCGGGGGTGCTCATGTCGGCCACACTAAGCCGCCCCACCGACATTTTCTTCCCGCTGCCGTGTTCCGGCCACGCACTCGTAGCTCGTACGTACGGAGACGAGGCCGTCATCACCCCGCAACAATGGAGCCAAGATTCGGAAACATCCGCAGTCCATGCTCTCCTCAGCCGTTGTGTCACCGACCGGAGGGAGTCGAACCGTGGACGTGGGATCCGACACCACCAGTGTGGAGACGCTGTGCGCCTACTGCGGGGTGGGGTGCGGGGTGGTCCTCGAGGTCACCACGGACCCGGAGACCGGGCGTCGCCGGGCAGCGAAATCGTCGGGCCGGAAGACGCACCCGACGAACTTCGGGCGTCTGTGCACGAAGGGTGCGACGACCGCCGACATGCTCGCGGGCCCCGGGCGCATGGAGACGCCGTACCGACGGCCGGAGCGGGGTGCGCCCATCGAGGCCGCCGACATGGACGCCGTGATCTCCCAGACCGCGTCGCGATTGCGGGCGATCGTCGACGAGCACGGACCCGATGCGGTCGCGCTCTACGTGTCCGGGCAGATGTCCCTCGAAGCGCAGTATCTGTCGAACAAGCTGGCCAAGGGGTTCATCGGGACCAATCAGATCGAGTCGAACTCGCGGTTGTGCATGGCCAGCGCCGGCACGGGATACAAGCAGTCCCTCGGCGCCGACGGCCCGCCCGGCTCGTACCAGGACTTCGACCACGCCGACGTCTTCTTCGTGATCGGCGCCAACATGGCCGACTGCCATCCCATCCTCTTCCTGCGGATGATGGACCGGGTCAAGGCCGGCGCGAAGCTGATCGTCGTCGACCCGAGGCGCAGCGCGACGGCCGACAAGGCGGACCTGTTCATGCAGATCGCACCTGGCACCGACCTCGCGCTCCTCAACGGGCTGCTGCACCTCATCGCCGAGAACGGACACACCGACCTCGAGTTCATCGCCGAGTTCACCGAAGGCTGGGACGCGATGCCCGACTTCCTCTCGGAGTACACACCGCAGCGGGTCAGCGAGGTCACCGGCATTCCCGAGGCCGACATCCGCACCGCTGCGCAGTGGATCGGTGATGCCGGCAATTGGATGAGCTGCTGGACGATGGGGCTGAACCAGAGCACCCACGGGACGTGGAACACCAACGCGATCTGCAACCTGCACCTGGCCACCGGCGCGATCTGCACACCCGGCAGCGGCCCCTTCTCGCTCACCGGGCAACCGAACGCGATGGGCGGCCGGGAGATGGGCTACATGGGCCCCGGACTGCCCGGGCAGCGTGCGGTGACGTCCGCCGCCGACCGTGACTTCGTCGAAGACCGATGGGGCATCCCTCGCGGCACCCTGCGCACCGAGATCGGCGGCGGCACGATCGACATGTTCTCCCGTATGGCGGACGGTGAGATCAAGGCCTGCTGGATCATCTGCACCAATCCCGTTGCCACGGTGGCCAACCGCAAGACCGTCCTCGCCGGACTGGAGAAGGCCGAACTGGTCGTCACCCAGGACGCCTTCCTCGACACCGAGACCAACGACTACGCCGACGTCCTGCTCCCGGCCGCGCTGTGGACTGAGTCGGACGGCGTGATGATCAACTCGGAACGCAACCTCACCCTGTTCCAGCAGGCCCTCGACCCGGTCGGGCAGTCCCTCCCGGACTGGCAGATCATCGCCCGGATCGCCTGCGAGATGGGCTACGCGGACGCCTTCACCTACTCCTCGGCGGAGGAAGTCTTCGAGGAGATCAAACAGTTCTGGAACCCCAGGACCGGGTACGACCTCCGCGGAGTCACCTACGAGCGGCTGCGCGAGACTCCGATCCAGTGGCCGAGCCCGCCGGGTTCCGACACCGACCGCCACCCGATCCGCTACCTCAACGACGGTGTGAGCCAACAGCTTCTGGTCCGCGAGGACGGTGCGACGCCGCGCCTGGCCTTCCCGACCCCCAGCGGACGGGCGTCGTTCTTCGCCCGCCCGCACATGCTGCCCGCCGAGATGCCCGACGACGACTACCCGTTCCTCCTCAACACGGGCCGGCTCGCGCACCAGTGGCACACGATGACGAAGACCGGCAAGGTTGCGAAGCTGAACAAGCTCAACCCGGGCCCGTTCATCGAGATCCATCCGGAGGATGCGCAGCGCCTCGGCATCACCGACAAGGATCGGATCGAGGTGGCGTCCCGTCGCGGACGCGCCGTTCTGCCCGTGGTTGTCACCGACCGCGTCCGGCCCGGGAACTGCTTCGCCCCGTTCCACTGGAACGACGTCTTCGGCGAGTACCTGGCGATCAACGCCGTCACCAACGACGCCGTCGACCCGGATTCGCAGCAGCCCGAATTCAAGGCCTGCGCGGTCACCCTCACGAAGGTGACCCCCGCCGCGGACGAGGCACCCGCCGCGAGCCCCGCAGCCCCGGCGGACACGTCACTCGCCACCACCGGACAGCCCTCGACGCAGGAGATCAGTGTGGCTCGACTCGACACCCTCGCCGGCCTCTTGGGCGTCGCCGACGAACCCGCGGCCGAGCCGGGCACACTGCAGCGCCGCTACCTCGCCGGGCTGATCGCCGCGCTGCGCACCGACGCCGCCGGCGGCGCCGCGGGCGTGCCGGTGTTGCCGGCCGATGCGCCGTTCGATCCCGGCACCCGGGCGTGGGTGGACGGCATCCTGGCCGGATTGTTCTCCCGTACAACGGTTCCCGACGGCGGCCCGGTCGATCTTCCCGGCAGGACCGAACCCCCGGTTCTGGACGCCGAGCCCGCTCCCGAGCGGGCACCGATCGTGGTGCTGTGGGCGTCGCAGACCGGCAACGCAGAGGAGGTCGCCGCCACCTGCGCCACGGCGCTCGCCGAGTCCGGACTGCCGGTGGCGCTGCACGACATGGACGAATTCGCCGCTGCCGATCTCGCGGAAACCCGGGAGTTGTTGGTGATCACGAGCACCTACGGCGACGGCGACGCGCCCGACAACGGGGCCGGCCTGTGGGACGCACTGTCCGGCGACACGGCGCCTCGCCTGCCCGACACCCGCTACGCCGTGCTCGCGTTCGGTGACTCCAGCTACGACGACTTCTGCGGCCACGGACGCACACTCGACACCCGGCTGGCCGAGCTCGGCGCCACCCGCATCCTGGACCGGGTCGACTGCGAACCCGACTACGAGGACACGGCATCCGCGTGGCTCAGCGCGGTGACAGACGCTCTCAAGTCCACACACGCCTTCGTCAGCTCGGGACCCGGCGGCGGTGCCGCCCCCGCGTCGACGACGATCACCCCAACGACGCAGGCGGCGGCGCCGTCGGCGGCGGCCCCGCAGTACAGCAAGAAGACGCCACTGACCACCATCCTGAAGCGCAACGTCACCCTCTCTCTTCCCGGGTCGACGAAAGACGTGCGGCAGTTCGGTTTCCACCTGCCGGCAGGCACCCTCGAGTACGAGGCCGGTGACGCACTCGGGGTGTGGGCCCGCAACAGCCGCCCGTTCGTCGACGAGTGGCTCTCCGCGACCGGACTCGACGGTGACGGGACGGTCGAGCTGGCCGAGCACGGCGCGATGACCCTGCGCTCCGCGCTCGTCGATCGCCTCGAGATCACGCGCATCACCGACGACCTGCTCCGCTTCGCGCACGAGCGCACCGGCGACGACGAGCTCGCCGAATTGATGAAACCCGAGAACAAGTCGCTCCTCGACGACTGGTCGTGGGGACGGCAATCCCTCGACCTTTTCGCCCGTTCCCCCTTCCGCGCGTCCGTCGACGAGTGGCTCGGTGTCCTCAAACCGCTTCAGCCGCGGCTGTATTCGATCTCGTCGAGCCCCAAGGAGAACCCCCGCGAGGTGCAGCTGACGGTCTCCGCCGTTCGGTACAACCTCCACGGCATCCCGCGGCGGGGAGTGTGTTCGACCTACCTCGCCGACCACGCCGAGGATGACGACATCGACATCTTCGTGCAGAAGTCGCGTCACTTCCGGCCCCCAGCCGATTCGGACACGCCGATGATCATGGTCGGGCCGGGCACCGGAATCGCCCCGTTCCGCGCCTTCCTGCACGAGCGACGCGCGTTGGGTCACGACGGACCGAACTGGCTGTTCTTCGGAGAACAGCACGCCGCCACCGACTTCTACTACCGCGACGAGATCGAGGAACTCCGTGCGGACGGATTTCTCACCGAACTCGACCTGGCGTTCTCGCGGGATCAGTCCGAGAAGATCTACGTCCAGGATCGAATGCGTGAACGGGGCGCGCTGCTGTGGGAATGGCTGCAGAACGGGGCGCACTTCTACGTGTGCGGCGATGCGAACCGAATGGCCAAGGACGTTGACCAGGCACTCTGCGGCATCGTCGCCCAGCACGGCAGGCTGGCGCCACGCAGTGCCGAGGCCTACGTCAAGGCACTCGCCGCCGAAAAGCGTTACGTACGCGACGTCTACTGAGGGTCCTTCCTCACTGCGCTCCGGTATCCGATCGTCGGCGCCGTCTGCGTCCGTGGTCCTGCGTGTTCACGATCGCGGCCGCAGTGGCCGCGATCGTCCGGTCACCGTCGTGGGCCAGCAGGCCGAGGGCCGCTCGTGCCGCGGTGCCGGGAATCTCCGCGAGGGCCTGCGTGATCCGCAACCGCGTCGCCGCGTCGGACGTGTTGTCGAGCCTGTCCTGCATGACTGCGACGAGGTCGTCGGCCGAGGGTGACAGCTCGGTCAGACCGCCCAGGACCTCGGCAGCCTCGACATCGCGTCGCCCCTCGACAACCATCTCGAGGAGGGCGGGCATCGAGTCGATGTCTCCGCGCGAGCCGAGAGCGAGCGCCGCACGTCCGCGGACCGTGGCGTCCGAATCGTCGAGTGCTCGTCTCAGGTGGACCGCCGCCTCGGCGGTGTGCACTGCCGCCAACGCGGCGGTGGCGCGACGTCGGACGTCCACCGTCTCCGAGTCGAGACCGTGCGCCAGCGCTGTCACCCCCGGATCGGCGGCCCTCGCCAACGACCAGTGCAGCGCTCCCGCCACATTGGGGTCGTCCTCCGACAACACCGCCTCGACGAGCACTTCGACGGGCAGCGACACCGTCCCGTCCTGAGCCAGGATCGCCTGTTGACGGCGGGCCGCCGAGTTCGATTCGAGCGCTCGCAACAGCGTGACGATCCGCAGGACATCGTCCCATTCCGCCGGTGACGCGGCGTCGACGTGTTCGAGCTTCGTGAGCAGTTCCGCCTCGGCAGCGATGCGCCGGCGCGTGTGTCGTATGAGGTCTCCCACCAGATCGGCCGGGGCGAAATCGGGTTCGTCCAGTGCACGCATGGCCTCGTTCAGCGACAGCCCGAGAGTCCTCAGGCTCTCCACGTGGAAGAGCCGGCGGATGTCGTCGGCGGAGTACTCGCGGTACCCGCCCGTCGTGCGCCCGGTGGGCTTCACCAGTCCCAACGAGTCGTAGTGACGCAACATCCGCGTGCTGACGCCGGTCCGCCGTGAGACCTCACCGATCAACATCCCGTCTCCCCCACTACGTGTCCGGGCCGGCGACCGCGACCCGCTTGGCCATCTCGAGCGACAGGGTGAACCCGCTGTCGGGGTCGCGGCAGAGCTGCGCTGTGGCCTCGGCGTGCGCACGAATCCGCGCATCGGGACTCGACTCGGCTGCGTCGAGGACCGCCAGGGAAGGTTCCCCGAGGGCCGCCAGCGCACGGCTCAGGCTGAGCTGCACGGGGTGGTCACCGCGTCCGAGCTCGGTCACCAGGTTGTCGGCCAGCAGTGCCTCGCTGCCGGGCGGCACGAGTGCCGTCGCTGCCCGCCACGCGCTGCGCGCGACCTCGTCGTCCTCGTCGTGCAGCAGCGCCGACACCGCGGGCCAGGCGATCCGGTCTCCGATCTTGGACAGGGTGTGCAGTGCCTGACTGCGAGCCTGTGGGGTGTCGGATCCGAGCTCGTCGATCAGCATGGGCACCGTGACCTCGGCGGGCAGGCGGCACAACGCCCAGGTCAGCATGTCGCGGACGAAGAAGTCCGGCTCGACGGCACACCGAGCGACGAGAGTCTCCGTCAGGCTCGGATCGCGGCGCGTGCCTGCGGCGAGTGCCGCCCGCAGCCGGCCCGACGGGTCGGCCGTGTCCAGAGCGTCGATGAGGTGGGCACCCGGCCCACCGTGGTTGGTTGTGTTCACGACAACCACCTCCTTCGTCGACCATTCGAGTCCTTGTCACAGTGTGAGGGTCAAGCCTCGTGTGCGTCGTAAGCGTGTGGCGGGGCCTCTGTGTCCATAGACTGGACCTGGTGTGAGACGCACGTCACATACTGCGTCCCCCATCGACGCCGAGGAGTGCCGTGGCCGAACAGGACGACTTCGAGCAAGCGGTGTTCAACTACGTCATCGTCGGGGCGGGCAGCGCGGGCTGCGTGCTCGCGGCCAGGCTGACCGAGGATCCCGACGTCTCCGTGCTGCTGCTCGAGGCGGGCGGGGAGGACGATGCCGACGAGATCAAGATCCCGGCGGCGTTCTCGTCCCTGTTCAAGACCAAGTGGGACTGGAACTACGAGACCGTTCCACAGAAGCACATGGATGCCAGGCCGGCGTACTGGCCGAGGATGAAGGCCCTCGGTGGGTGCTCCTCGATGAACGCGATGGTCTACATCCGTGGCAATCGAGCGGACTTCGACGGCTGGCGCGACGAGCACGGCGCCCGGGGTTGGGGATACGACGATGTACTCCCCTATTTCGTTCGCGCGGAACACAATTCCCGTTTGTCCGGCCCGTGTCACGGCACCGACGGCCCGCAGCATGTCGAGGACCGCCGGTACACCCACGAACTGTCCGACGCCTGGGTCGCGGCCGCGGTCACTGCCGGGTTGAAGCCGACCGACGACTTCAACGGCGCCGATCAGGAGGGCGTGGGCCGCTACCAGGTGACCTGCCACAACGGTCGGCGCTGGTCCACCGCGGACGGTTACCTGCGGCCGGCACTCGGCCGTCCGAACCTCACCGTGCGCACCGGGGCGCAGGCGACGCGGGTGGTACTGCGCGGTACCCGGGCCGTGGGGGTGCGGTACCTGTCCGGTGGGGACGAGGTCGTCGCGCGCGCCTCGGTCGAGGTGATCCTTTCCGGTGGCGCGGTCAACAGCCCTCAGTTGCTCCTCCTCTCCGGCATCGGGCCCGCCGAGCACCTGCGGGAGGTGGGCATCGACGTCGCGGTGAGCCTGCCGGGCGTTGGCGAGAACCTGCACGACCACCCGGCCGCGGGGCTGATCTGGTTCACCCGGGGTACCAGCGCGCTGACGGATTTCACCACCCCGGCCCGGCTGGCGCAGTGGCAGCTCACCCACCGCGGCCCGCTCACCTCGAACGTCGCCGAGGTCGGGGCGTTCTTCGCCAGCGGAGACGGCCTGCCCGCGCCGGACCTGCAGGTGCACGTCGCGCCGACCGGTTTCTATGACAACGCCCTGCGCGACTTCCCCGGCCGGGGCTTCACGTCCGCGGCAACCCTGGTCAGCGTCGGCAGTCGCGGACGGCTGCGGCTGCGTTCGTCGGACCCGACGTGGCGGCCGGACATCGACCCCCGGTACTACGAGGACCCGGCCGACCTGGACGCGATGGTCGTCGGGCACCGGCGGTTGCTCGACATCGCGCGCGAGGCTCCGATCGCGGGGTTCCTGGACCGCCCGTACCTGCCCGCCAAGACGGACGGGCTCACCGACGCCGAGCTCGCCGCACACATCCGGGCCACGACGCAGACGCTCTACCATCCGGTCGGTACGTGCGCGATGGGCGACGGGGAGAACGCTGTCGTCGACCCACAGCTGCGGGTGCGCGGGGTGGACGGGCTGCGGGTGGTCGACGCCTCGGTGATGCCGACCGTCACCCGGGGAAACACCAACGCCCCCACCATCATGATCGCCGAGAAGGCCGCCGACCTCATTCGCGGCGACCGCTGACCCACCCGCCTCGAATCGAAGGACATGCGATGACCACTCTGGAGACCGGAACCCCGGGCACCGGCGGAACCCATTCCGCCCCCGATGCTTTCGATTCCCTCGATCCGGCGACCGGCGAGGTCGTGGGCACCCACCCGATCGCCGACACCGCGGCCGTCGATGCCGCGGTCGCGCGGGCGCGGGAGGCCGCACAGTGGTGGTCGGGCCTCACCTTCGCGCAGCGGCGCACCCACCTGGACGCCTGGGCGGGGGTGATCACCCGGCGGATCGCGCAGCTGGCGGACGTCATGCGCGCGGAGACCGGCAAGCCGCACTCCGACGCGCAACTCGAGGCCGTGATGGCCATCGGACATCTCACCTGGGCGGCCAAGAACGCTCCGAAGGTGCTGGGCCGCAAGCGTGTTCCGTCGGGAATGGACATGATCGACCATGCCGCGACGGTCGAGTACCTGCCGCTCGGGGTGGTCGGGGTCATCGGCCCGTGGAACTACCCGGTGTTCACGCCGATGGGTTCGATCGCCTATGCCCTGGCCGCCGGCAACGCGGTGGTGTTCAAGCCCAGCGAGTTCACACCCGGTGTGGGGGCCTGGCTGGTCGACACCTTCACCCAGGCCGTGCCGGACCACCCGGTCCTGCAGTTGGTCACCGGCCTCGGCGCCACCGGCGAGGCGCTGTGCCGTTCGGGCGTCGACAAACTGGCCTTCACCGGGTCGACCGCCACCGGTAAGAAGGTGATGGCCGCCTGTGCCGACACCCTCACCCCGGTGGTGATCGAGGCGGGCGGCAAGGACGCGCTGCTGGTCGACGCCGACGCGGACCTCGATGCTGCTGTCGACGCGGCGCTGTGGGGTGGGATGTCGAACGCCGGGCAGACGTGTGTGGGCACCGAGCGGGTGTACGTCCACGAGGGTGTGTACGACGCGTTCGTCGCCCGGCTGACGGATCTCGCCGCCACCATTCGGGCGGGCACCGACCCGGATGCGCAGATCGGCCCGATGACCATGCCGACCCAGTCCGCTGTGGTGCGCAGGCATGTTCTCGATGCCCTCGACCGCGGCGGCCGCGCGGTCGTGGGTGGTCCGGACTCGGTGGGCGAGAAGCTGATTCAGCCGACCGTGCTCGTCGACGTGCCGGAGGACTCGATCGCCGTCACCGAGGAGACGTTCGGCCCGACCCTCACCGTCGCGAAGGTCCGCGACATGGACGAGGCCGTCCGCCTGACCAACGCGTCGCGCTACGGACTCGGCGCCGCGGTGTTCAGCAAACGCCGCGGGATGGAAATCGCCCGGCGGATCAGGTCCGGGATGACGGCGGTGAACTCGGTGATCGCGTTCGCGGCCATTCCGTCGCTGCCGTTCGGTGGGGTCGGGCAGTCGGGATTCGGCCGGATCCACGGACCGGACGGTCTGCGCGAGTTCACGTTCGCGAAATCCGTTGCACGCCGTCGGATGCCCGCGCTGATGGCCATCACGAGCTTCACCCGCACCGCGAAGACGGACAAGATCCTGACCACCCTCACCACGCTGAGACACGGCCGTGGCTGAGGGTCGGCATCCGGAGGGGTGGGAGCGACGCGCGCCGCCCGTCCACGGTCAGCGGAAAGGTACAACGTCAGCTACATTCTAGTTACGAGACTGGTGCCACCTCGGTGCCAGGTCGTGGTCGTCGCGACGATCACGGCCGGGCAACCGATCAGGAAGGAAGTCGCGAGCTATGGGATCTGGCAAGGACAAGGACAAGAAGGCATCGAGCTCGACGCCCGCCACGAAGCCACTGGCGGTCGGGGACCAGGTGGTGACCAGCGCCGATCCGGTCCTGCCGGACGGGGATCCCTCCGAGCAGCCCGGGGTGATCGTCGATGACTTCGCCGGCAGCCTGGCAGACGACGCCGACTACGGCCGCGACTGGGCGCACGCGCGGCGGTGGGCGATCAAGCTCGACGACGGGCGGCTGGTGTTCCGCTCGTCGGAGGAGGTCGAACGCCCCGCAGGGTGACCCGCGTCGCGTTCTCGCCACGCGCACCCTCCCCGGCGGGCGCAATGCCGGGCGGGGACGCAGACTAGGGGAATGTCCGCCGACCCAGGATTCACCCCGACGCAGCTCGCGGCCCGTGCCGCGTACCTGCTTCGGGGTAACGACCTGGGCACGATGACCAGCGCCGCGCCGCGGCTGTACCCGCACATGTGGAGTTGGGACGCCGCCTTCGTGGCGGTCGGCCTGGCACCGCTCAGCGTCGAGCGGGCGGTGGTCGAACTCGACACCCTGCTCGACGCCCAGTGGCGCAACGGGATGATCCCGCACATCGTGTTCGCGGGCGGCGTCGACGGCTACTTCCCCGGCCCCGACCGCTGGGCCTGCTCCGCGCTCGCCGCCGCGGCCCCCGCCTCGCCCCGGACCTCCGGCATCACCCAGCCGCCCGTGCATGCGATCGCGGTGCAGCGCATCCTCGACCACTCCCGCCGGCACGGCCGCAGCACGCGGGCGGTCGCCGAGGAGTTCCTCGACCGCCGGTGGACAGACCTCGTCCGCTGGCACCGGTGGCTGGCAGAGGCCCGCGATCCGAAACAGTCGGGGAGGCTGACGCTCTATCACGGCTGGGAGTCGGGCATGGACAACTCGCCCAGATGGGACGCTTCCTACGCCAACGTCGTCGCGGGCCCCGTCCCGGCCTACCGACGCGAGGACACCGCCGTCGTCCTCGACCCCACGCAGCGGCCCACCGACGGCGAGTACGACCGGTACCTGTGGCTGCTCGAGGAAATGAAACTTGCCCGCTACGACGACGCTGAACTGGTGTCCACCATGAGTTTTGCCGTCGAGGACGTCTTCGTCAGCGCGATCTTCTCGCTGGCCTGCGAGGTGCTCGCGACCATCGGGGAGGAGCACGCGGCGCCACGGTCGGACGTGCGCGAGCTTCACGAGTGGGCCGCCCGGTTCCGTGGCGGCGTGGTCGCGACCGCCGATCCACGCTCGGGCGCGGCGCGGGACTTCGACCTGCGCACGGGGCGGTGGATCGGCACCGAGACGCTCGCGATGTTCGCGCCGCTGCTGTGCGGTGGCCTCGACCGCGAGTCCGAACGCGCGCTGCTGCGGATCTTCGAGGGGCCGCGCTTCTGCGGGCATCCGGACCTGAGGTACGCGGTGCCGCCGTCGACGTCGCCGGTGTCGGGAGACTTCCGGCCGCGCGAGTACTGGCGGGGACCGGTGTGGCCGGTGATGACGTGGCTGTTCTCCTGGGTGTTCGCCCGTCGCGGTTGGGCGGAGCGGTCGCTGCACCTGCGCAGCGAGGGGCTGCGCCAGGCTAGCGACGGCAGCTTCGCCGAGTACTACGAACCGTTCACCGGAGAACCCCTCGGCAGCATGCAGCAGTCGTGGACCGCCGCCTCGGTCCTGGACTGGCTCGGCTGAGTGTTCATTCGCAGTTTCGTTGCCCCGAAACGGGTATCGGTTTAGTCTCGGGCGATGACGTCGCAGCGCCGTGCCCGTGCCCGAAAAGTGATTCGCCTCGCCCCGCTGTTGTTGGCGGGTGCGTTCGTCCTCGGCGTGCCCGGTGTGGCGACCGGGGAACCGGTGAAGGGACCGGACGTCGCGTCCTGGCAGCACCCGGGCGGCTCGGGCATCAACTGGTTCGCGGTGCGGGCGGCGGGCCACAACTTCGCGATGGTCAAGGCGACGGAGGGGCTGAGCTACGTCAACCCGTACTTCATTCAGGACGGCATCGGCATGCGGGCCGCGGGGGTCGCGCGCGGCGCGTACCACTACGCCGACGTCTCGCAGTCGCCCGAGGCGCAGGCCGCCTTCTTCGCGGGTACCGCATTCCCGATCGTCGGTGGCGGCCTGCCGCCGGTGCTCGACCTCGAGGACACCAAGGGTCTGCCGCCAGCGGCGGTGATCGACTGGACCCACCGCTACCTGAACTCGGTGCAGGCGCTCACCGGCCGACAGCCGATCATCTACACGTACCCGAACTTCTGGCGCACCGCGATGGCCAACACCACCGAGTTCGCCAACTACCCGCTGTGGATCGCCGACTACAACGGGCAGAACGCGCCCGGTCCCCTGCCCGGCGGCTGGCGCGACTGGACGTTCTGGCAGTACACCAGCACGGGCCAGATTCCCGGCGTGAACGGCAACGTCGACCTCAACTACTACAGCGGCCGGCTCGGGTCGATCGACAACTTCTCGAATCCGTTCGGTAGCTGACCGAACCGCCGGGCCGGGGCGCCCGCCCGGCGTAGGCTTTTCAGGGTGCTGAGGCGCGAGGCTGCCTGGGAGTACCTGCGCGGCGCACTGTGGGTGCTGCCGGCGATCGCGGTGGTGATCGCGTTGGTGCTCGGGTCGATCCTGTCGACCCTGAATCCGCAGCCGGGCGCCTGGCTGCACCGGCTCGCCTTCCAGGGCACACCGGACGACGCCCGCACCCTGCTGATCGGCATCGCGGGAACGATGATCACCGTCATCGCCCTCATCTTGGGGCTCACCGTGGTGGCCCTGCAGTTGTCGTCGACGCAGTTCTCGCCGCGGATCCTGCGGAACTTCCTGCGCGACCGGTCGAATCAGTTGGTGCTCAGCGTCTTCGTCGCCACCTTCGCCTACAGCATCGCGGGCCTGTACACGGTCGGCGTCTCCGCCGGGAGCCGCACTGCCGACTATCCGCGGCTGGCGGTGAGTTGGGCGATCGTGCTGCTGTTCCTGAGCCTGGCCGCGCTGGTGTACGAGATACACCACCTGACGCACTCGCTGCAGATCGACGACATCATGCGGAACGTGGAGCGGGGCACACGCGACGTCGTGCGACGCGGGTTGCCCGCGGTGTCGGACGCGGGGTTGCCCGCAGTGCCGGAGTCGGCGACCGTGATCGTGTCCGCACACACCGGCTACGTGCAGACCGTGCACCCCGGCGCGATGGTCCCGCTCGCCGCGCGGCACGCGGTCACCGTTCGGATTGCGCCGCGGGTCGGCGACCACATCACCGCGGGCAGCACACCGCTCGCCTGGGTGTGGAGCAGGTCCGGTCCGGTCGCGGACCTGTCCGAAGTGGGACGCACAGTCGAACGGGCTGTCCGAATCGGGTTCGAGCGGACCCTGGAGCAGGATGCCGCGTTCGGCCTGCGTCAGCTGGTCGATGTCGCGTCAAAGGCGTTGTCCCCGGCCGTGAACGATCCGTACACGGCGGTGCAGGCGGTCGACCACCTGAGCGGGATCATGGTCTCGCTGTCCCGCCGCGAGCTCGGTCCGCTGGTCCTTCCCGCCGGTTCGGACGGTGACACCGTCGGTGTGCCGGCGTACAGCTTCGCCGACTACCTCGACCTGACCTGCGCTCAGATCAGGCGGTACGGCGCGCGTGAGCCCACGGTCCTGCTCGCACTCGTCCAGCTGCTGCGGGACTGCACGGCCGCGACGGCCGACGACGGTCGCCGCGCGGCGATCGGGCACCAGCTGAGCCTGCTCGAACAGGACGGGACGCGCGAGATAGTGCAGCCGGCCGACCTGACTGCTGTCGCCGCCGCGGCGGGCGCGCTCCGCGCACAGCTGTAGGCGACCTCCGAACTGTGCGCGCAAAGTACCCCAACCGGGGTGAACCGCGCGCACGGGCGGCGGAGCCGCCTACAGCACCTGCGAGAGGAACGCCTGCAACCGGTCGGTCTGCGGGTCGTCGAACAGCGCCTCGGGCTTGCCCGTCTCCACGACCACCCCCCGGTCCATGAACACGACGGTGTCGGAAACCGTTCGAGCGAAACCCATCTCGTGGGTCACGACGATCATCGACATACCGGTCGAGGCGAGGTCCGCCATCAGCGCGAGCACGCCCTTGACCAGTTCCGGGTCCAGCGCCGAGGTGGCCTCGTCGAAGAACATGATCTCCGGCTTCATGGCCAGCGCACGGGCGATTGCGACCCGCTGCTGCTGGCCGCCGGACAGGTTCGCGGGCCGGGACTCGGCCTTCTGTCGCAGTCCGACCAGTTCGAGTTGCTCGAGCGCCGCCGCGCGGGCCTGTTCCTTGGACAGTCCGCGGAGCTTGCGGGGCCCGAGCGCGACGTTGTCGAGCACGGTGCGGTGCGGGAACAGGTTGAAGTGCTGGAACACCATGCCGATTCGCTGCCGCAGCTGGTCCGGGTTGTCGGCGAGTACCGACCGCCCGTCGATCAGGATGTCGCCCTGCTCCGGTTCGTGCAGGCGATTGAGCACCCGCAGCAGCGTCGACTTGCCGGACCCGGACGGCCCGATCACCGAGGTGGTCTTACCGGCGTCGACGTGAATGTCGACCCCGCGCAACACCTTGTTCTTCCCGAACGACAGGTGCAGGTCGGTGCCGCTGAGCGAGCCGGAGGCGGCGGGTGTCGGGTCGGTCGATCCGGACGTGACGGCAGTGGTCACCGCTATCCCCTCTCCACGACGATGGCTTGGTCGAGCGGATCGAGGGTGCCCGAGGTGTCGGACTTGCCGGTCCGGAGCCGCTTGTCGATGTAGTTCACCAGGTGGGTCAGCGGAATCGTCAGCACCAGGTAGAACAGGCCCGCCGCGACCAGTGGCGACAGATTGCCCGTCTGCGCGTTCAGATCCCGTCCCACCGCGAACAATTCGCGTTGGGTGGCGAGCAGCCCGAGGAAGTAGATCAGCGACGAGTCCTTGATCAGCGAGATGAACTGGTTCATCAGCGCGGGCAGCACTCGCCGCACGCCCTGCGGGATGACCACCAGGTTCATCGCCCGGCGGTGGCTGAAGCCGATCGCCCGCGCCGCCTCGAGCTGACCCGGCTCCACGCTCTGGATGCCGGACCGGAAGATCTCGCCGATGTACGCGGCCGCCAGCAGCGACAGTGCCGCGGCACCTAGCCAGTACGGATTGTTGCCGGTCAGCCCCTTGACCACCGGTCCGACCCCGAGCCCGACGATGAGGATGATGACCACCGCCGGCAGGCCTCGGAAGACGTCCGTGTAGACCCGGGCCGGCCAGCGCAACCAGCGGGTGCGAGAGATGCCCGCGACCGCGAGAAGCATGCCGAGCACGGTGCCGACCACACCGGAAGTCACGGCGAGGATCACCGTGTTCGGCAGTCCGGTCTTGAACAGGTCGGGGATCGCCTTGCGGTACAGGTCCCAGTCGAAGAAGGTGTCGCCCAGTTGCGCGAGAGTCGACTTCTGTTGCGCCTGCTCGCCGGTCGGGTTCTGCTGCGCGTGCTGGGCCGCGAGCGCGGCGAAGTCGGGCAGCTGGGGTGCAGGTTCGGCCTTGCTGCCGGGCTTCCAGCCGGTCGGCAGCTGTCGCGGCACCCACTCCGAGTACAGCCTGGACCATGTGCCGTCAGCGATCACCGCGTCCAGTCCGGAGTTGAGGGCGTCGATGAGCGGCTGGTTGCCCTTGTTCACCGCCCAGCCCACGAAGTTGTTGAGGCTGAAGGTGTTCTGCACGATCGACGTCGCGTCGCCCGGCTTGATCGCACCCTCGGCCTGCTGGGACGGGGCGACCCAGGCGTCGATCTGTCCCGACTTCAGGTTCGCGTACGCGGTGTTGTAGTCGGGGAACTTCACCGGGTCCAGCTTGAGGGTGTTCACGACATAGTCGTCCTGCACCGTGCCCTGCACGACACCGATCCGGGTACCCGCGTTGAGGTCCGAAAAGCCGTGCACCTTACCGCCGTTCGGCGCAACCAGCGAGAAGTAGCCGAAGTCGTAGCCGTTGGTGAACCCGACCGTCCGGCGTCGCTCGTCGGTGGTGGTGATGGAGGACGAGCCGACGTCGAAGCGCTTGTTCGCGACCTGGGAGAGCAGACCGGCGAACTCGGTGCCCGAGAACTCGATTCGCAGTCCCAGCTTGTCTGCGATCGCTCGGAGCAGTTCGTTGTCGAACCCGGTGAAGGTGCCAGCGGAGTTGACGCAGATGCTCGGCGGGGCGTCGGACAGCGTGCCGACGCTGATCTTGCCGGGGGTGATCAGGCCGAGGGCGCCCACGTCGATCTGGTCGAGGGGCTTGGTCGTCGCGGTGGTGTAGCGGTCCTCGCCCGCGGCGGCCGCGGCAGCGTCGAGGTTCGTCGGTGCCGCCGCCGCGCTGCCGATGCCGGGCGGCGAGCACAGGTCGGTCGTCGAGCCGTTCTGACTGCCGCACCCGGCGGCGGCGACAGCGAGCAGCATCGCGAGCACCGCCAGGACCCATGCCTTCACCGAACGTGACCGCAGCATGGGTGGAGCCTAGTCCCGGTCGACGCCCGGCACCGGGATCCGAGCGTGGGGTGCCGGACTCGTCAGGCCAGGCCGGCGAGCGGCTCGGGATAACGCTCGTCGCGCCAGCGGACCGCGTCGGCGAGTGCGGTCAGGTCGTAGTCGGGGCCGCCCGCGCTGACCGTGAACAGGGTCGCCCCGGCCTGGAGGAAGGCCGGCGCGGTGTCGCGGCCGGGCCATGCCACCGATCGTTCGATGCGGCCGGGCTCGCGTCCGACGTCGGCGCAGTGCGAGGCCAGCACCTCGGACTTGTGCACGAGCGCGTCGAGGTCGGCGAAGCTGTGCCAGATGTCGGCGTACTCGGCCACCAGGCGCAGCGTCTTGCGCTCGCCGCCACCGCCGATCAGGATTGGGATGTGCCGGGTAGGGGCCGGGTTGAGTTCGCGCAGTCGGCTCGCAATGCGGGCCAGGTTGTCGCCGAGCAGGCGCAAACGCGTTCCGGCGGTACCGAATTCGTAGCCGTACCGGTCGTAGTCCTTCTCGAACCAGCCGCCGCCGATGCCGAGGATCAGCCGGCCGCCGCTGATGTGGTCGACGGTGCGGGCCATGTCCGCCAACAGGTCCGGGTTGCGGTAGCCGCCGCCGGACACCAGGGCGCCGATCTCGACGCGCTCGGTCTGCTCCGCCCACGCGCCGAGCATCGTCCAGCACTCGAAATGCGCGCCGTCGGGATCGCCGTAGAGGGGAAAGAAGTGGTCCCAGTTGAAGACGATGTCGACGCCGAGATCCTCCGCGCGCAGCACCGCATCGCGGATCAGGGCGTAGTCGGGGGCCTGCTGCGGCTGGAGTTGGAAACCGATGCGAACCGGGCGAGTCATGTGCCACTCCCTTGACGTCGAGGTGAGCCAAGGCCAACGGTAGTCCGGGAAGGACCCGATCGCAGTCGAGTCACGCAGTGCTCTGGACAAGGGGGCCACAGTGAAGGTCGTCAGTGAACCCGGACCGCCGGCGGGGGTCCGCCGCACCCTCGCCCGACTACCGATCGGCCTGTACCGGGCCCACCTCGGGTGGCTGCTCGGCGGTCGTTTCCTGCTGTTGCACCACCGCGGCCGCAAGTCCGGACGCCCGCGTCAGGTGGTGCTCGAGGTGGTCGAGCACTCGCCCGACCGCAGCTACGTGCTGGCGTCCGGATTCGGCACCAAGTCCGACTGGTACCGGAACCTGCTCGCCGCACCGGACACGACCGCCCAGGTCGGGCGCCGCGTCCTCGCCGTGCACGCCTCGCCCATCGGGGTCGACGAGGGGGCGGAGTTGATGGCGCGGTACGCGGGCAGGCATCCGCGGGCGGGCCGGGCGCTGTGCAAGCTGATGGGCTTCGAGGTGGACGGCAGCCGGGCCGACTTCCTCGCGGCGGGCCGTCGCATTCCCTTCGTGCGGCTGTCGCCGACCGGGGGCTGATCGGTCGGCGACCCGCACACCTCTTTCGTCGCCGGCTCACACGCGCTGCACGCCGAGCGGGGATGAGCCGGCGACAGAACCTGTGTGCCGCGCGCGAAGCGCTCGTCAGGGCCGCCTCGGACTTTGCGATACTCTGCGCCGGACCACCCTCAACTCGGATCGTCCGGCACGTTCCTGCCGGTGAAGGGATCGACGAACACCCATGGCGACAGTCACCTACGACTCCACCACCTGCCTGTTCCCCGGTTCGGACACCCCCGCGGTGGACCGGCTCGACTTGCACATCGAGGACGGCGAGTTCCTCGTCCTGGTCGGGCCGTCGGGGTGCGGCAAGTCCACCTCGCTGCGGATGCTGGCCGGCCTCGAGGACGTGCACTCGGGCCGCATCCTGATCGGCGACCGGGACGTGACCGCGTCCGAGCCGAAGGACCGCGACATTGCGATGGTGTTCCAGAACTACGCGCTGTACCCGCACATGTCGGTCGCCGAGAACATGGGTTTCGCGCTCAAGCTGGCGAAGACGCCGAAGGCCGAGATCCGCCAGCGGGTCGAGGAGACCGCGAAGATGCTCGACCTGTCGCAGTACCTCGACCGCAAGCCGAAGGCACTCTCGGGCGGTCAGCGCCAGCGCGTCGCGATGGGCCGGGCGATCGTCCGCAGCCCTCAGGTGTTCCTCATGGACGAGCCGCTGTCCAACCTCGACGCCAAGCTGCGTGTGCAGACCCGCACCCAGATCGCGCAGTTGCAGCGACGACTCGGCACCACGACGGTCTACGTCACCCACGACCAGGTCGAGGCGATGACGATGGGCGACCGGGTCGCGGTGCTCAAGGACGGCATCCTGCAGCAGTGCGCTGCCCCGCGTGAGCTGTACTCCCGGCCCGCGAACGTCTTCGTCGCCGGCTTCATGGGTTCGCCGTCGATGAACCTGTTCACGGTGCCCGTCGCTGACGGCGGAGTGCTGCTCGGCGACACCCTCATCCCGGTGCCCCGCGCCACTCTCGCCCGCGCCGGCAACGCGGAGGTCGTCCTCGGGATCCGCCCGGAGCACCTCGAGCTCGCCGACAGCGGCATGGAGATGGAGGTGGACGTGGTCGAGGAGCTCGGCTCGGACGCCTACATCTACGGCCGCATGGCGGTCGCGGGCGCCGCGCAGACCGTCACAGCGCGGGCGGACTGGCGCAAGCCGCCGCAGAAGGGCGACCGGGTGAACCTGCACGTCGATCCCGCCGAGGTGCATCTGTTCTCGGTGTCGGACGGGTGCCGGCTGGGGTGAACCTGACCGATCCAGTGCGGGGGTAATGACCGGATTCCGCACGCTCGCGTGCCACAGTAGGCGACGACACATGCCTCGGTCCGGTGGAGCTGGCGCACGACGAGGGCCGGATATCTCTTTCGAAAGGTGGACCATGCGTTCCTTCAACACGCGTTCACGCGTAGCGGTGGCGGCCTCTGCCGTGGCGCTGCTCGCGCTCGCCGGGTGCTCGAGCAGCAGCAACGGCGGCGGCAGCGTCGACGAGGCGGCAGGCAAGAATCTCGACGGTCGCGGCGCGATCTCGTTCGCGATGGGCAAGAACGACACCGACAAGTTGCAGCCGGTGATCGAGAAGTGGAACGCCGCCCACCCGGACGAGAAGGTCTCCCTCAAGGAGCTCCCCGGTGAGGCCGACGACCAGCGCAACAAGCTGGTGCAGTCGCTGCAGGCCGGCAACGACGACTACGACGTGATGGCGCTCGACGTGGTCTGGACCGCGGAGTTCGCCGCGAACGGCTGGCTGCAGCCGCTGGAAGGTTCGCTCGCGCTGGACACCTCCGGTCTGCTTCCCGCGACCGTGGCGACCGCGACGTACCGCGACAAGCTGTACGCCGCGCCGCAGAACACCAACGCCCAGCTGCTGTACTACCGCACCGACCTGGCCCCGGCCGCTCCCGCGAACTGGAAGGCGCTGACCGACAGCTGCTCGGTCGCCAAGGCCAAGGGCGTCCAGGACTGCCTGGTCACCCAGCTCAAGCAGTACGAGGGCCTGACCGCCAACACCACCCAGTTCATCAACTCGTGGGGCGGCGCCGTCGTCGGACCGGACGGCAAGACCCCCGAGGTCGAGTCCCCGCAGTCCAAGGCCGGGCTTCAGGCCATGGTCGACGCCTACACCGGCGGCCAGATCGCCAAGCGCTCCACCGGTTTCACCGAGGAGGAGACCAACCTCGCATTCGTCGGCGGTGAGTCGATGTACGCCTACAACTGGCCGTACATGTTCACCAACGCCGAGAAGGACGGTTCCGCGGTGAAGGGCAAGTTCGCGGTCGCGCCGATCGTCGGACCGACCGGCCCGGGTGCGTCCACCCTCGGCGGCTACAACGACGGCATCAACGTCTTCTCCAAGAACAAGGCCACCGCGCGGGACTTCGTCGCGTTCATCCAGAACCAGGAGAACCAGGTCTCCTTCGCGAACGCCTCATTCCCGCCGGTGCTGAAGTCGGTCTACGACGACGCCGCGCTGGTCGCGAAGTACCCCTACCTGCCGGTGCTCAAGACGGCGCTCGAGAACGCCAAGCCGCGTCCGGTCACGCCGTACTACAGCGCAGTCTCGAAGGCCATCCAGGACAACGCGACCGCCGCACTGACCGGGAAGGCGACCGTCGACCAGGCGGTGGCCGACATGTCCGCGGCGATCACGCAGGCAGCCAAGTAACACCGACCGGCCCGTTCGGTTCGGCAGATCCATTCGAGACGAGGACCAGGTAGACAACGATGGCTGACTCTGCCGAGCCGAGGCCAGCCGACGAGGGCGCCGTCGCGGCCGGAGTGATCGACTCCGGCCGCGACGTCCCCGTCGGGGACGGTCCCACACCGGACCGCCCGCGCGCCCCCAAACGGAAGCGCGACTTCCGGGCGGTGTGGCTGATCGCCCCGACGATGGTGATCCTGGCCGTCGTCATCGTGTACCCGGTCCTACGCGCGGTGTACCTGTCGTTCCAGCGCGACAAGGGCGTCGACCCGGTCACCGGCCGCTTCGTCGAAGGCGGCTTCGCCGGCTTCGACCACTACCTGATGTGGCTGACCGGCAACTGCGGTTCCGGCGCCGGCACCTGCCCGCCCGGAACCCTCGGCTCGGACTTCTGGCCCGCGGTCGGCATCACCTTCTTCTTCGCGGTCGTCACCGTGTCCATCGAGGTTCTCCTCGGGCTGTGGATGGCGACCGTCATGAGTCGCAGTTTCGTCGGCCGCTCGGTGCTGCGGGCCAGCGTCCTGATCCCGTGGGCGATCCCGACGGCGGTCACCGCCAAGCTGTGGTTCTTCATCTTCGCCGAGAACGGCATCGCGAACCGGCTCCTGGGCACCTCGATCGGCTGGACGACCGATCCGTGGGCCTCCCGGTTCGCGGTCATCATCGCCGACGTCTGGAAGACGACGCCGTTCATGGCCCTGCTCATCCTCGCGGGCCTGCAGATGATCCCCCAGGACATCTACGAGGCGGCGCGCGTCGACGGTGCCACCGCCTGGCAGCGGTTCAAGTCCATCACCTTGCCGCTGGTCAAGCCGGCGCTGATGGTCGCGGTGCTGTTCCGCACCCTCGACGTGCTGCGCATGTACGACCTGCCGGCGATCCTCGCCGGCACCAGCGGTGCCACGCCGACCACGACGGTGTCCATCCTGGCGGTCGCCGGCATCCGCCAGGACCAGATCCAGAGCGCGTCGGCCCTGTCGACGCTGATCTTCCTGATGATCTTCGCGGTGGCCTACATCATGGTGAAATTCCTCGGCGCCAACGCGGTGCGCACCCAGGACGCGCAGCGGAAGGGGGGCGATCACTGATGGGACGGCACCGCAAGCCCGACGATATCGACGACGAGCACCACGACACCGCCGCCGACACGCACCTCGACTCCGCCCCGAGCGTGGTCGAGTACCGCCGCAACGACCAACTCGAGACGGTGGTGTTCCCGACCGTGTCCGTGATGGAGGAGACCGTGCCCCCGGCGGCAGTTGCGACCGAACGTGTCCGCCGCCGCAGCGTCGGTCCGGCGATTCGCAACTACATCGGGGTGATCTTCATCCTGGCGTGGGGCCTGGCCCCGTTCTACTGGATGGTCGTCACCGCGTTCCGCAACTCCGAGCACACCTTCGACACAACGCCGTGGCCGACGTACCTGACCCTCGACAACTTCCGCGCGGCACTGTCGACGGACAAGGGCAACGACTTCCTCGGCGCGATCGTGAACAGCCTGATCATCGGCGCGGTCACCACCGCCGTCGGCCTGCTGCTCGGCGTGTTCACCGCGTACGCGTTGGCGCGCATCGACTTCCGCGGCAAGTTCGTGGTCACCGGCATCATCCTCGGTGCGTCGATGTTCCCGACCATCGCGCTGGTGACGCCACTGTTCCAGCTGTTCGGCAATCTGGGCTGGATCGGGCAGTACCAGGCGCTGATCATCCCGAACATCTCGTTCGTGCTGCCGCTGACCATCTACACCCTGACCTCGTTCCTGGCGGACCTGCCATGGGAACTCGAGGAGGCGGCCCGGATCGACGGTGCCTCGCGAGGCCAGGCGTTCCGGCTGGTGATCATGCCGTTGGCCGCGCCCGCACTGTTCACCACCGCGATCCTGGCGTTCATCGCCACCTGGAACGAATTCATGCTGGCCAGCCTTCTGTCCACGGAGCGGACCGAGCCGGTGACGGTGGCGATCGCGCGCTTCGCGGGCGCGAATTCGTGGGAGCAGCCGTACGCGGCGATCATGGCGGCGGGCACCATCGTGACGATCCCGCTGGTGATCATGGTGCTGCTGTTCCAGCGTCGGATCGTGTCGGGCCTGACCGCGGGTGGCGTCAAGTCGTGAGCGTGGGCGGCCGGTGAACCGGGCTCGGCGGCGACAGCAGCTCGAGATGCTGATCGGGCTGCTCGGCTTCTTCACCGTCGTGGTCTTCGTCGCCGCCGCGGCGGGCATCGTGCGCGGCAACCCCGGCGTGACGCCGTCGTTGGTCCTGCTCGGCTGTGCGGCGGCGCTCGCGCTGGCGGTCAGGGCCTGGCGAAGGGCTCGGTGAACGTTCGGCGTTTCGGATGGACGTTCGGTGTCGCGTGATGTGAGGATGCGGGAGAGACCTTTCTTCTTCTGACCGATCAGGAGACTGCATGTGAGCTCCCCCTCCGACGCGACCTCGGAACCATCCACGCCCCCGGACGACCCGGGCGGTGGTGGTCCGCTGGCGGGAGGGGCGCCCGCCGCGGGGTCGGTCGGAGACCCCCCGTCGACGTCGGGAGGTGGACCGGACGTCACGTCGGGCGGGGAGCCGCCGGGCAAGCCGCCCCGACGCAGGCGACGGAAGCTGCTGTGGGCGGCGGCAGCGCTGGTGCTGCTGCTGATCGTCGTGCCTGCGGCCGTGTTCGCGGTCGGGTACTGGCGCGCGGAGGTGCCCCGACCGTCGGACATGCGGACCAACCAGGTCGCGACGATCTTCGCCTCGGACGGCTCGACGATCACCAGAGTGGTTCCGCCCGAGGGGAACCGCACCGAGGTGAAGCTGGAGGAGATTCCCCAGCACGTGCAGCAGGCGGTGCTCTCCGCCGAGGACCGCAACTTCTACTCCAACCCCGGTTTCTCGCTGTCCGGGTTCGCCCGAGCGGCCCGCGACAACCTGCTCGGCAAGGACAGCGCCGGCGGCGGCTCGACCATCACCCAGCAGTACGTGAAGAACACCCTGGTCGGCGCCGACCGCAACGTGGTCCGCAAGATGCGTGAGCTGGTGATCTCCTCGAAGATGGCGCGGCAGTGGTCCAAGGACGACATCCTCGCCGCGTACCTCAACACCATCTACTTCGGCCGAGGTGCCTACGGCATCGCGGCCGCCTCGAAGGCGTACTTCGGCAAACCGGTCGGCGAGCTGACGGTCGCGGAGGGGGCGGTGCTCGCGGCGGTGATCCAGAGCCCCACCTCGCTCGACCCCGAGACAAACCATGCCGGTGCCGAGTCGCGGTGGAACTACGTCCTCGACGGCATGGTGTCGATGGGCGCACTGAGCTCCGCGGACCGGACCGCGGCGACCTTCCCGCCGGTGCTGCCGCTGTCGCAACTCGTCGACGCCAATGCCGCGCGGGGCCCGGAGGGGCTGATTCGGACCCAGGTACTCAAGGAACTGGCCGCCGCGGGCATCAGCGAGCAGGAATTGAACACCGAGGGCCTGCAGATCACCACGACCATCGACCCGAAGGCGCAGGAGGCCGCGCTCGACGCCGTCCGGACCACCCTGGACGGTGAACCGCCGGAGTTGCGCACTGCGGTGGTCTCCATCGACCCGCACACCGGTGGTGTCCGGGCCTACTACGGCGGCGCGGACGGGGCCGGTTTCGACTACGCGCAGTCGCCGCTGCAGACCGGCTCGTCGTTCAAGGTGTTCGGTCTGGCCGCGTTGCTCGAGGACGGCCAGGGCCTGCAGACGATGTTCAACAGCGCCCCGCTCACCGTCGGCGGGGTCACGATCACCAACGTCGAGGGCGAGTCCTGCGGCACCTGCACCATCGCCGAGGCGCTCAAGCGCTCGCTGAACACCAGCTTCTACCGGATGACGAGGTCGTTGCAGGACGGCCCGCAGAAGATCGCCGACGTGGCGCACCGGGCCGGGGTCCCCACGCAGATACCAGGTGTGGCGGGCGAGAGCCTCAGTCAGGACGGCGGCCCGCCGGAGGACGGAATCGTGCTGGGCCAGTACCAGACCCGGGTCATCGACATGGCCTCCGCGTACGCGACGTTCGCCGCGTCGGGTGTGTACCGGACGCCGCACTTCGTGCAGCGGGTGGTCACCGCCGATGGCCGGGTGCTGCTGGACCGGGCGCCGGATCCGGGTCAACAGCGGATCGATCCGGCGGTTGCCGACAACGTCACCCAGGCGATGATGCCGATCGCGGCGTACTCGCGCGGGCACGGTCTGTCGGGTGGCCGCCCCTCCGCCGCCAAGACGGGCACCTCACAGCTCGGCGACACCGGCAAGAACAAGGACGCGTGGATGGTCGGGTTCACGCCCTCCCTGTCCACCGCGGTGTGGGTGGGCACGGAACAGTCGCAGGCGCTCGTGAACAGTTGGGGTGGACCGATTTACGGGTCGGGTCTGCCGTCGGACATCTGGAAGGAGACGATGGACGGCGCGCTCCAGGGCACCGACTGGGAGTCCTTCCCGTGGCCGAAACCGATCGGTGGTCAGGCCGGCGTTCCGACCTACTCCGGCGGCACCACCGGCACTTCGGCTTCGGGCACCGGCACGGGCACCGGCACGGGCACGGGCACGGGCACCGGTGCCGGCACGGGCGGCACGCCGGCGGCCCCGGTCCCTCCTGCCGCGTCGCCCGAGGCCCCGGTCGCGCCCGCCCCGGCTCCCCCGCCGGCCCCGGTCGCGCCCGCCCCGGCTCCCCCGCCGCGCAGCGTGGAAATCCTTCCGGGCGTGGTCATTCCGCTGCCCGGCTGACCTGACCGCCCCTTTCACCACGAGCATTGAACGGGGGTTCGCGTGTGACCCGCCGGTCGGCGGATCTCGCACATGAACCCCCCGTTCATCACAGCGGGAGGGCGAGCCGGTGACCGCGGAACCGTTGCCGCATGCGCCGGTCGTGGGTGACCAGGACGACCGTGCCCGCGAACGCGTCCAGCGCGTCCTCGAGTTCCTCGGCCAGCGCCGGTGACAGGTGGTTGGTCGGCTCGTCCACCAACAGCAGGTCGGCGCCGCAGGTGACGAGCAGCGCCACCTCGAGGCGTCGCCGCTGCCCGAAGGACAGATCCGCCAGCGGCCGGTGCAGGTCGTCGGGCCGGAACAAGCCCAGCGAGAGCAGTTCCGCGGCTGCGTCCTCCGGATATCCCGGCCGGTGGGCGGCGAAGGCCTGCGTGAGTGTCTCCCCCGCGGGCCAGGCGCCGCCGGACTGCCGGAGGAAGCCGGCGCGCGCCGGCGCGCGCACCTCGCCGCTGTCGGGCACGAGCGTGCCCGCGATCACCCGCAGCAGCGTGGTCTTGCCCGCGCCGTTCGGACCCGTCACCAGCAGTCGGCTCCCCGGGTGCAGCTCGAGGTCGGGGATGGACAGCCGCGACCCGACGCGCACGTCGTGCAGTCGGACGATCGGCCCGTCGGAGGCACTGCCGGTCTCCCGCGCGAGCGACGGCGTGAAGGTCAGCGGATCCGCGGGTCGCTCGACGGGTGCCTCGATGAGGCGTTGAATTCTCTCCTTGGCGTTACGAATTCGTCCTCGAGCCCCGTGGTCGCGTCCGCGTGCGCGGAAGGCCCCGTGTCCGAAGCCCGCCTTCTCCTGCTTACGCGGGATCGACTCGAGCCGCGAGGCGTTCACCGAGACGAGGTGCTCGCTGCGGGTGAGTTCGAGCCGCCATTCCTCGTATTCCTGTAGCCGCGAACGACGTTCGGCTGCCTTGGCGGTGAGGTAGCCGTCGTATCCGTCCCCGTAGCGCCGGATCCCCCGGTCGGCGACCTCGAGGATCACCGGCGTCAGGCGAGCCAGGAACTCGCGATCGTGGGTCACCGCCACCACTGTTCCGCGGTGGGTGACCAGACGTTCCTCGAGCCACGCGACGGCCGCGTCGTCGAGGTCGTTGGTGGGCTCGTCGAGCAGCAGCAGTTCGGCATTCGACGCCAGGCTCGTGGCGAGCGCCAGCCGGGCCCGCTCGCCGCCCGAGAGGGTGCCGAGCCGGCGTGACCGGTCGAGGTGCGGCAGGCCGAGTGCGTGCAGGCCCACCTCCACCCGATCGTCGACCGCGTAGCCGTCGATGCTCTCGAAAAGTGTGGTCGCATCGTCATATTCGGCGAGCAGCGGATCCAGCCGGACCGCGTCGACGCGGGCCAGCCGCGCTTCGAGGGCACGGATCCGGGCCTCCATCGCGCGCACGTCGCGGAGGATGTGGTCGATCGCGGCGGCGACCGTCGGGTCGCCGGGCAGGTCCAGCGACTGCGCGGCGTGGGCGATGCCACCGGGTGCGACGACCCGGACCTCGCCGTTGTCGGGAGGTAGGCATCCGGCGAGCAGTGCGAGCAGAGTCGACTTGCCGGATCCGTTGTCGCCGACGACGCCGACCTTCTCGCCTGGGGCGATCGACAGGTCCACCGAGTCGAGAACGAGGCGGTCCCCGAATCGCTTGGAGGCAGAACGAAGGGAGAATTGGGGGACGGGCATGGTGCGGTCCTTTGCCCCGGACCGGGTCCGGGTGATCGAGAGGAAGGAGTCCTCGCACGCCCACTGGTGACGAAAGTGGTTGCGTGCGCTCAGGACTCGCCGCGGAGCGTGCTCGACGCGGCGTCCCGATCTAGGAATTCAGTGTGCCCATGCCGACCAGGGTAGCGTGGCGGACCGGTGTCGTCCACCGATATACCCGCCGACCTCCAGGGAGGGTGGACCGGAAACGACTGTGGCGGTGGGCGAGTCCTCGGACTCACCCACCGCCACAGTCGTGGTGTTCGTGGTTACTCGGCTTCGATGATGAAGGCCTCGAGGTCGGCACGAGCCTTGTCGTCGGCCATCTGGATCGGCGGCGACTTCATCAGGTAGGCGGAGGCCGGGTAGACCGGTCCGCCGATGCCGCGGTCCTTGGCGATCTTCGCGGCGCGGACGGCATCGATGATGATGCCGGCCGAGTTCGGGGAGTCCCAGACCTCGAGCTTGTACTCCAGGTTCAGCGGGGCGTCACCGAAGGCACGGCCCTCGAGGCGCACGTATGCCCACTTGCGGTCGTCGAGCCACTCCACGTAGTCCGAGGGACCGATGTGGACGTTGCGGTCGTGGACCTTGCCGGCGAGCGAACCGGTGAGGTTCGACGTCACGGCCTGGGTCTTGGAGACCTTCTTGGACTCCAGGCGCTCACGCTCGAGCATGTTCTTGAAGTCCATGTTGCCGCCGACGTTGAGCTGGTACGTGCGGTCCAGCACGACGCCGCGGTCCTCGAACAGCTTCGCCATCACGCGGTGGGTGATGGTCGCGCCGACCTGGCTCTTGATGTCGTCGCCGACGATCGGGACGCCGGCGTCCTTGAACTTCGCGGCCCACTCCGGGTCGGAGGCGATGAACACGGGCAGGGCGTTGACGAAGGCGACGCCTGCGTCGATCGCGCACTGCGCGTAGAACTTGTCCGCGGCTTCGGAGCCCACCGGCAGGTAGGACACCAGCACGTCGACCTCGGCGGCCTTGAGGGCGGCGACCACGTCGACCGGCTCCGCGTCGGAGAGCTCGATGGTCTGCGCGTAGTACTTGCCGATGCCGTCGAGGGTCGGGCCGCGCTGGACGGGGACGTCGAGCGGCGGCACGTCCGCGATCTTGATGGTGTTGTTCTCGCTGGCGAGGATCGCCTCCGAGAGGTCGAACCCGACCTTCTTGGCGTCCACGTCGAACGCGGCGACGAACTGCACGTCGCGGACGTGGTACCGGCCGAACTTCACGTGCATGAGGCCGGGGACGGTGGCGGTCTCGTCCGCGTCCTTGTAGTACTGAACGCCCTGGACCAAGGACGAGGCACAGTTCCCCACGCCCACAATGGCCACGCGCACCGCGGTGCTGTTCTCACCCATGGTCGGGTTCTCCTTCTTTCTTGGGTGCTGCTGTTGATGTTTGCTCGGCCGCGATCAGCTCGTTGAGCCAGCGCACCTCGCGCTCACTCGATTCGAGTCCGAGCTGATGGAGCTGACGGGTGTAGCGATCGAGCGAACTGCTCGCCCGCCCCACCGCGTCACGGAGGCCCTCCCGGCGCTCCTCGACCTGGCGTCGCCTGCCCTCGAGAATTCGCATCCGCGCTTCGGCTGGGGTGCGACTGAAGAAGGCGAGGTGGACACCGAAACCGTCGTCCGTGTAGTTCTGCGGACCGGTGTCGGCAACAAGTTCAGCGAACCGCTGCCGTCCCGCTGGGGTCAGCTCGTACACGCGGCGGGCGCGTCGCTTGACGGTGCCCGTCGGACCGGCGTCCTCGGCGATCAATCCGTCGGCCTGCATCCTGCGCAGCGTCGGGTAGAGCGAGCCGTAGGAGAAGGCGCGGAAGGCGCCCAGCAGTCCGGTCAGCCGCTTGCGCAGCTCGTATCCGTGCATCGGCGACTCGAGGAGCAGCCCGAGAATTGCCAGTTCGAGCATCGCGTCCACCTCCCGAGTCGTCCGAACCTAACGCATTGATGCGATGCCAAACTATATCGCAGCGATATATACGGCGACACTTCTATCGGAGTTAGCTGTGACACGGTGTCACAGCCCGGTGTGTGGCGGATCGAAGTCGTCGGACATCCCTTCGGTCCCGGGCCTCGGCGTGTCGCGCCGGACTCGACGAAGGCGGCGCGCATCGCCGACCGCGCGTGTGGGGATCGTCACGCCGGCGAACCGCAAACCCGCAGGTTCGAGTGCGGCGTGTCGCGGCGGAACCCCCGTCCGATCCGAGACTGCGCGGACTTGCCCACGTACTCTGGTCACGTGCGATTGCAGCGGCAGGTGGTGGACTACGCGCTTCAGCGGCGATCCCTGCTGGCCGAGGTGTTCTCCGGCCGGACGGGTGTCGCCCAGGTGTGCGACGCCGGCCCGTACCTGCTGCGCGCAGCGAAGTTCCACGGCAGGCCGTCCGAGGTGACCTGCCCGATCTGCAGGAAGGAACAGCTCACCCTTGTCTCGTGGGTGTTCGGCGACAAGCTCGGGGCGATCTCGGGCTCGGCGCGCACCTCGGAGGAACTGGTCCGCCTCGCGACCACCCAGGAGGAGTTCTCGGTGCACGTCGTCGAGGTCTGCCGAACCTGCAGTTGGAATCACCTGGTGCAGTCCTACGTACTCGGATCGGTGCCGGCACCCAAGCCGGCCCGGACCCGGTCCCCGCGCTCCCCGAGCCGACGCACCGCGAGCGAGTGAGCCCGACCGACAGCACCGATCCTGCCTGAACCAAGTGACACAGCCGTGTCTACGCGAACACTGGAGATTCGTACGTGAGTTCCCCTTACAACAACCAGCCGGGCGGACGACCCACCGGACCAGCCCGGCCGAGCGGTCCGCCGCCGTCCGGACGGCCGGGCGGGTACCCACAGCCCGGTCGGCCCGTAGGGGGGCAGCCGCCCCGCCCTATGCAGGGACCGCCGCCCGGCGCCCGGCCCGGTCCGGGCATGCCGCCGCAGGGTCCCCGGCCAGGAGCCGGTGGACCTCCGCCCGGCCAGTACGGCCAGGCGCCCCGTCAGCCGCAGTACGGGCAACCGCCCCGCCAGCCGCAGGGTGGCGGACAGGCGCCCCGGCCCGCGCAGGGCGGCGATCAGGCAACCCGGCAGACGCAGGGCGGCGATCAGGCAACCCGGCAGACGCAGGGCGGTAGCCGAGGACCCGGCGGACCGTCCGGTCCCGGTGGCCGACCGCCTGCCGGCCCGCCGCCGTCGGCTCCTCGTTCGGGCGGATCGTCCGGCGGGCAGCCTCCGAAGCAGCCGAAGAAAACCAAGTCGAGCAGGTGGAAGATCGTGCGCCGGACCCTGTACAGCCTGGTGGCGCTGGGCCTGGTGCTCCCGCTGTTGGCGTTCATGGTCGCCTACATGGCCGAGGACGTGCCCAAGCCGGGCGACATCAAGACGAACCAGGTCGCGACGATCTACGCCAGCGACGGCAGCAGCGTGCTCAGCACCATCGTGCCGCCGGAGGGCAACCGCACCGACGTGACGGTCGACCAGATCCCGCTGCACGTGCGCAACGCGGTGCTCTCGGCCGAGGACCGCGACTTCTACACCAATCCCGGCTTCTCGGTGTCCGGCTTCGCCCGCGCCGCGCGCGACCAGGTGCTCGGCAAGGACAGTGCGGGCGGTGGCTCGACGATCACCCAGCAGTACGTCAAGAACGCGCTGGTCGGTAACGAGCACTCGATCACCCGCAAGATGCGCGAGCTGGTGATCTCCTCGAAGATGGCGCGGCAGTGGTCCAAGGACGACATCCTCGCCGCGTACCTCAACACCATTCCCTTCGGGCGTGGCGTGTTCGGTATCGCTGCGGGGTCGAAGGCCTACTTCGACAAGCCGGTGGAGCAGCTGACGGTGGCCGAGGGTGCAGTCCTCGCGGCGACCATCCAGCAGCCTTACGGGCTGGACCCGTCGACCAACCCGACCGGTGCCGAGTCGCGCTGGAATTACGTCCTCGACGGCATGGTCAGCGCCAAGACGCTCAACGCGAACGAGCGTGCGGGGCAGAAGTACCCGCACGTCGTCCCGCTCTCGGAGGTCGACAACGGCAGCCAGGGCAGCGGCACCAACGGGCTCATCCGCGCGCAGGTGGTCAAGGAGCTCGAGGCCAACGGCATCAAGGAGCAGGTGCTCAACACCGAGGGCCTGCAGATCACCACGACGATCGACCCGCAGGCGCAGCAGTCGGCGGTCGACGCGGTGACCAAGAACATGGAGGGCGAGAAGCCCGAGGTGCGGACCGCGGTGGTCTCCGTCGACCCGAAGACCGGCGGGGTCAAGGCGTACTACGGCGGAACCGACGGTGCCGGGTACGACTTCGCTCAGGCCGGCCTGCAGACCGGTTCCTCGTTCAAGGTGTTCGGCCTCGCGACGGCGCTCGACCAGGGCATCCCGCTGTCGAAGATGTACGACAGTGGTCCGCTCACCCTCGGCGGCGTCACCATCACCAACGCCGAGGGCGAGTCCTGCGGCACCTGCACCATCGCCGAGGCGCTCAAGCGGTCGCTGAACACGAGCTTCTACCGGCAGATGCTCTCCATCGAGAACGGCCCGGACAAGATCGCCGCCATGGCCCACAAGGCGGGCATCCCCGAGCAGATCCCCGGCGTCGCCGGCACCAGCCTGCAGGAGTCGACCGGGCATTCCGAGAACGGAATCGTCCTGGGCCAGTACCAGTCCCGGGTGATCGACATGGCCTCGGCCTACGCGACCCTCGCCGACTCGGGTGTCTACCGCGCGCCGCACTTCATCCAGAAGGTCGTCACCGGGGACGGCACCGTGTTGCTCGATCGCGGCGCCACCAGCACCCCCGGCGAGACCCGGATCAAGCCCGCCGTGGCGGACAACGTGACGGCGGCGATGCAGCCGATCGCCGCGTACTCGCGCGGCCACGGGCTCGCGGGCGGTCGCCCGTCCGCGGCTAAGACCGGCACCGCGCAGCTCGGTGACACCGGCCAGAACAAGGACGCCTGGATGGTGGGCTTCACGCCGTCGCTGGCGACCGCGGTCTGGGTCGGCACGGAGCAGGGTGTGGCGCTGAAGAACAGCTCGGGCGGACTGATGTACGGCTCCGGGCTGCCGTCCGACATCTGGAAGGCCACGATGGACGGCGCGCTCAAGGGCACGCCCGTCGAGAGCTTCCCGACCCCGGAGGCCATCGGCGGCCAGGCCGGTGTGCCCGCGTACAGCGCGCCGTACACCCCGCCGAAGACCACCGCGCCGCCGACCACGACCGGCTCGCCGCTGACCATTCCGCCCGTGGTGGTGACGCAGCGACCGGTGGAGATCCTGCCCGGCGTGACCATCCCGATCCCCGGGATCAAGCCCGCCCCGACGACCCAGGCGCCGGCGCCGACGAACACCGGTCCGGCACCCGGACAGCCGACCGTCGGTCAGGACGACGGGACCGGTGCAGTGCCCGGCAACCGGCAGGGCGCGCCGCGCGCACAGGGGCAGTAGCCGATCGGTAACGTCGCCGGGGTGGCCGATGACGACGAGGGCAGTACGCGGGACGACCCGCGCCCGCACGACCTGCTCCTGGCGTCACCCGCCCCGCTGGCGACGGACCGGCGCTCGGACACCGAGCGGGACCTGCCCGGCCGCACGGATCCGCTGACCGCCCAGCTCAGCGAGGTGGTCGGTGGTCCGGTCGGGCGCCGCGCGCTGGTCGGGCGGGCCCGGTTCTTCACGCCGCTGCGGGTCGTCCTGTTGCTGGCGGTGGTGTTCCTGGGGCTCGGCTGGTCGACGAAGGCCGCGTGCATCCAGCAGGCACCGAACGGTCCCGGCGGGGTGCTGGGCCTCGACTGGAGCGGGAGCCGGCAGTACACGGCGCTGTGCTACTCGGACACGGTGCCGCTGTACGGCGCCGAACGACTCGACGAAGGCGCGTTCCCCTACAAGAAGTCGTGGGAGGAGACCACTCCCGACGGCGCGGTGCAGCAGCGGTACATGGAGTACCCGGTGCTCGCCGGGTTGTACCAGTACGCAGCGATGAATGTCGCGAAGGCCTGGCACGCGACCCCGTGGCTGCCGGGGGCGCTGCAGGTGGTCCTCTACTTCAACGTCGTCGCCTTCGGGCTCGCGCTGGCCTGGCTGGTCACCATCTGGTCGACCGCGGTGCTGGCGGGCAGGCGGATCTGGGACGCCGCGCTGGTTGCCGCGTCGCCGCTGGTGGTCGTGCACGCGTTCACCAACTTCGACCCGCTGGCAACGGCTTTCGCGGGTGCGGGGCTACTGGCGTGGGCACGGAAGCGGCCGGTCCTGGCCGGCGTGCTGCTCGGGTTGGGTGGCGCCACGAAGCTCTATCCGCTCATGCTGCTCGGGCCGCTGCTGGTGTTGTGCCTGCGCGCCGGTCGGATGCGCGACTGGTTCCGGCTCGCCGCGGCCGCGGCCGCCGCCTGGCTGGCGGTGAATCTTCCTCTCGCGCTGGCTTTCCCGTCCGGGTGGCGCGAGTTCTTCCGGCTCAACTCCTCGCGTGGGGCCGACCCGGACTCGGTCTACAACGTGATCAGCTCCTTCACCGGGTGGCACGGGTTCGACGGGCAGCTGGCGCGGGGAGAGAATCCGTTGATCCTGAACACGGTGTCGCTGTTGCTGTTCGCGGCGGTGTGCGTCGGGATCGGGTACGTCGCGCTCACTGCGGCCAGGCGACCACGGGTGGCGCAGCTGTGCTTCCTCCTGGTCGCCGGATTCCTGTTGACCAACAAGGTGTGGAGCCCGCAGTACTCGCTGTGGTTGGTTCCGCTGGCGGTGCTGGCGTTGCCGCACCGGCGACTGCTGCTGGCGTGGATGACGATCGACGCGCTCGTCTGGGTGCCCCGCATGTACTACTACCTCGGCGTCGGCAACAAGGGCCTGCCCGAACAGTGGTTCACCGCGACGGTGGTGGTGCGTGACCTGGCGGTCCTGGTGCTGTGCGCGGTGGTGATTCGGCAGATCTACCGTCCGGAGCTGGATCTGGTGCGGGCGCGCGGGGTGGACGACCCGGTCGGCGGCGTGCTGGACGGGGCCGACGACGCGCAGCCCGCGTGGTTGCCGCGCCGGCTGCGTCCGGCGGGGCGGCCGGTGGCGTGGTCGACCTCACGAATCCCGGTGGGCTGAACCTGATTTCGGTTAGCCGGTGGCGGTGGTGGCGAGCGCCTGATTCGGTGTCGCGCCGGGTCCGCGAGGGTCGGCCGTGATCCGGTCCTCCCACCGCGGTCGGGCGCGCAGGAACACGACGAACAGCACGACGAGCAGCGCGGCCCGACCCCACACCCCGAACTGGACGACGAGTTCCCACGCGGGCACGTTCGACCCGGTGGACAGGGCGTGGAAGTAGCGGAACACGCCCACCCCGATCGCGAGGTCGGCCACCAGGTACCCGACGATCGTCCACCGCGGTACCCGGATCAGGACCAGGAACGGGATCAGCCACAGGGTGTACTGCGGTGAATGCACCTTGTGCAGCAACAGGAATCCGCAGAGCATCGCGGCACTGACCACCACCCATGGATAGGTGCCCTCGCGCAGGTAACGCGTGTAGCCGAGCCACAGTGCCAGTGCGAAGGTGGCGGCGATCAGCAGCGGCGACGCGATCGAGACGAACTGGGCGTACGCGCTGTCAGGGCCGTCGGCCGAGCCGAACAGCGGCCGGATCCCCCAGTACCAGACGGAATTGGTGGTGATGTCCGCCTCGCGCGCGCTCTGGAAGGTGAACGAGGCGCGCCACCCGTCGAAGCCGAGGACGGCGAACGGGAGGTTGATCGCGACCGTGGTGGCGACCGCCGCGCCCGCGACGGCGAGTGCACCCTTCGGGTCGAAGCGCCCGGTGACGCCCGGCGGCAGCTCCTGGCCACGGAGGCCGCCGGTGAACACGTAGGCGATCAGCGGGAGCAGGAAGATGCCCGGGTAGATCTTCAGGCACAGTCCGACCGCGAGCAGTACCGCGGCCCCGACGGCGCGCAGGCGTAGCGGGATCCGCTGGTAGTAGACCACCACGAAGGTGGCGGCGGTGGCGGCGGCGACCACCGGCAGTTCCCAGTTGTGGAAGGCGTAGAGGACCAGCGGCGGTCCGAGCGACCACAGCAGCGCCGGCGGACCCGCGAGCCGGCCCAGCATCCAGGCGGTCGCCACGCCGAACGGCACCAGGATCAGGGCCGAGTGCAGCAGGAACTGCGCGTCGTTGTGGGCACCGATCGCGCCGAGCCACATCAGCAGGCCGCTGAGTACCGGGTATTCGACGGTCCCGCCGGTGAGGTGCCCGGCGCTGCTGATCGCCCCGTCCAGGTAGGGGAAGACGTGGTTGTCGATGTCGCGGCCGATCCACAGGTACTGGATGTCGGAGTAGCAGACGCTGCTGTCCTTGATCCGGTCGAAGATCAGGCTGCGCCCGAGTTCGTCGAACGGGGCGCCCGCACACCGGGCCTTGTTCAGGTAGGCCAGGGCCAGTGTGAGGCCGCAGGCGAGGGTCATCGCGACCACCGCAGGTGTGCTCGCCCAGCCCCTCGTCCGCATGGGTCCAGACTAGGGGCTGGGGTCGATCGCGGCGCCGTGAACCGGTTTCGGGCCACCCTCGGGAAACGGGGCGATTTCGCAGGTCAGGGGCCGCTCGTGTAACCTGCAAAGGTTGCTGACGCAACGACCCTCCTGTCACGGATCGTCCGTGACCGTTTTCACTAGTCCATAGGAGGTGATGAGGTCTTATGCGTCGTTACGAATTGATGATCATCCTGGACCCCAGCCTGGACGAGCGCACCGTCGCTCCCTCGCTGGATACGTTCCTCAACGTCGTTCGCCAGGAAGGCGGCACCGTCGACAAGGTCGACGTCTGGGGCAAGCGTCGTCTCGCCTACGAGATCGCCAAGCACAGCGAAGGCATCTACGCGGTGATCGACATCAACGCGACCCCGGCCACCGTCAACGAGCTGGATCGCCAGCTCGGCCTGAACGAGTCGGTGCTGCGCACCAAGGTTCTGCGCCACGTCAAGTGATTTCTGGCTGCGCCGAGTAATTGTCGGGACTTGGTCCTAGTCTCGGCGCAAACAGGATTCCACACACTGCAGGAGGAACCCACATGGCAGGCGACACCGTGATCACCGTCATCGGAAACTTGACGGCTGATCCCGAGCTTCGATTCACCCCCGCGGGGGCCGCGGTCGCGAACTTCACGGTCGCGTCCACTCCCCGCACCTTCGACCGGAATTCCAACGAATGGAAGGACGGCGAGGCGCTGTTCCTGCGCTGCAACATCTGGCGCGAGGCGGCGGAGAACGTGGCCGAGTCCTTGACTCGCGGTTCTCGGGTGATCGTCAGCGGACGGCTCAAGCAGCGGTCCTACGAGACTCGCGAAGGTGAGAAGCGCACTGTCGTCGAGCTCGAGGTCGACGAGATCGGCCCCTCGCTCAAGTACGCCACGGCCAAGGTCAACAAGGCCAACCGCGGTGGCGGCGGCGGCGGTGGATTCGGTTCCTCGGGTGGTTCGGGCGGCGGACGCCCGGCTGCCAACGCCGGTGGCGGCGACGACCCGTGGGGCAGCGCCCCGCAGGCGGCCGGCTCCTTCGGTGGCGGTGGTGGAAACGACGAACCCCCGTTCTGATCCCAGCTCTCTGCGCCGGGATCGAGCGCGAACGAACATTGAGAAGTACGGAGAAGGACAATGCCGAAGCCGCCGCTGCGCGACAAGGTGATGAAGAAGAAGGTCTGCACCTTCTGCAAAGAGAAGAACACGCAGATCAACTACAAGGACACGACGCTGCTGCGTAAGTACGTCAGCGACCGCGGCAAGATCCGCGCGCGTCGTGTCACCGGCAACTGCGTCCAGCACCAGCGGGACGTGGCCGTTGCCGTGAAGAACTCGCGTGAGGTCGCACTGCTTCCTTACGTCTCGACGGCTCGCTAAGGAAAGGGAAGACATGAAGCTGATCCTCACTGCAGACGTGGACAACCTCGGTGCGCCCGGCGACATCGTTGAGGTCAAGGACGGTTACGGCCGCAACTACCTGCTGCCCCGCGGTCTCGCGATCGTCGCCACCCGTGGCGCCGAGAAGCAGGTCGACGGCATCCGCCGTGCCCAGGAGGCCCGCGCGGTGCGCGGCCTGGACCACGCCAAGGAGCTCAAGGCCGCGATCGAGGGCCTCGAGGGTGTGTCGCTGACGGTGAAGACCGCCGGTGACTCGGGCAAGCTGTTCGGCTCGGTCACTGCGGCCGACGTCGCCGGCGCCATCAAGGCCGCGGGTGGCCCCGTGGTCGACAAGCGCAGCCTCGAGCTGCCGAAGGCGCACATCAAGGCGACCGGCAAGCACCAGGTGATCGTGAACCTGCACCCCGACGTGGTTGCGAAGTTCCACCTGAACGTCGTCGCCGGCTAGTCCGACCGACCCGTTCAACCGTTGGGCCCCCAGACTCCGGTCTGGGGGCCCAACGGCGTTGTGAGGGGGTGCGGATCCGCGCCCACGGGTGTGACCTGCGCGTTGTGACGGTCAACTAAACGAGCGTCCATCTGGTGTTAATTGTCACTGTGTGCCATTTCACATTGCGTGGAAACGTGAAATGCGCAACACGCCAGGACCGTGGTGCGGAAAGACACGCCGAAAGACTTTTCATCCACAGGCGTGTGAACAGAAAAAGGGCCTGCTACCAGCTGATTGTGCAGATGTGATCCTGGTTATCCTCAGCTTGTCCCCAGGTGGTGAACAACCGCCTACTGGGGATTCCACAATTCATCCACAGCTGTGTACACAAGCCGTGTTGTACCGCGCGGTTGCTGTGCATAACGTCGTCGCGGGCGCGCCCACCGGCGGCCGCGCGGGAGCCTCGATCGGACCCCGACGCGGAGTTGTCGGTGTGGGCGCGTATCTATTGCGTACGGGACGCGCGGGCCGGGACTCCGGTTGGCGCGTCCGGGACTTGGCGGAAAGGACGGTTATCGCGTGGCGGTTGTCGACGATCGTGGGCATTCGGACTACCCGGAGCCGGACGAGGCCCCCCGGGAGGACTTCGGACGCCAGCCCCCGCAGGACATGGCCGCCGAGCAGTCGGTGCTCGGCGGCATGCTGCTGAGCAAGGACGCGATCGCCGACGTGCTCGAGCGGCTGCGCCCCGGCGACTTCTACCGCCCCGCCCACCAGAACGTCTACGACGCGATCCTGGACCTGTACGCGCGCGGCGAGCCCGCCGACCCGGTGACCGTGGCCGCGGAGCTCGAGCGTCGCGGTGAGCTGCGCCGCGTGGGTGGTGCGCCGTACCTGGTGACGCTCACGCAGACCGTGCCGACCGCCGCGAACGCCGGCTACTACGCCGAGATCGTCGCGGAGAAGTCGATCCTGCGCCGACTGGTCGAGGCCGGGACGCGGATCGTGCAGTATGGCTACGCCGGCTCCGAGGGCCAGGACGTGGCCGAGGTGGTGGACCGCGCGCAGGCCGAGGTGTACGACGTCACCGAGCGCCGCACCAACGACGACTTCGTTCCCCTCGAGGAGCTGCTGCAGCCGACGATGGACGAGATCGACTCCATCGCCAGCCGCGGCGGACTCTCGCTCGGCGTGCCCACCGGGTTCACCGAACTCGACGAGGTGACCAACGGCCTGCACCCCGGGCAGATGATCATCGTGGCGGCGCGGCCTGGTGTCGGTAAGGCGCTCGCGCTCGACACTCCCCTGCCGACACCGACCGGGTGGACGACGATGGGCGAGGTCCGGGTCGGCGACCAGCTCATCGATGCGCAGGGCCAGCCCACGACCGTCGTCGCCACCACCGAGGTGATGGTCGACCGGCCCTGCTACGAGCTGGAGTTCTCGGACGGAACCGTCCTGGTGGCCGACGAGCAGCACCAGTGGCTGACGGAGACCCGGGCGTCGCGGCGGTCGGCACAGCAGGCTGCGACTGGATACAACCGGTACAAGAACCAGCGCACCTTCGCGGAGGTGCGCACCACCGCGGACATCGCGGCGACGCTGCACTGCCCGACCGCGGACCAACGGGTCAATCATTCGGTGTCGAACACGAAGCCGTTGCAGCTGCCGAAGCAGGATCTGCTGGTGCCGCCGTACACCCTCGGTGCGTGGCTCGGCGACGGTACCTCTGCCGCCGCGCAGATCACCTCCGCCGACCCCGAGATCATCATGCTGATCGAGGCAGAGGGCCTCGTGGCGGTACCGTCCGAGTCCGCGGCGCTGCGCTACAGCCTGAGGCTGCCGCCGCCTGAGCCGATCGAGCCCCGTGACTGTGTCGTGTGCGGAAAGTCCTTCGTGCCCTTCACGAGCGAGGTCCGAACCTGCGGACAGTCCTGCGGCGGCAAGGCGCGGTTCCTGTCGGATCCGGTCCCCGCGCCGGCCTGCCCGCGATGCGGCGGTAAGTCGATCGGATTGCGGATGTGCCAGGCCTGCCGCAACGAGGTCGGTACCGTCCGGGCGCGCCTGCGGACCATTGGAGTGTTGGACGACAAGCACATTCCGACCCAGTACCTGCGCGGGTCGGAAGCGCAGCGGCGCGCGGTGCTCGCCGGACTGCTGGACACCGATGGCACTGTCACGCACGGCGGCTCGGTGCAGTTCGCCGTCACGAGCGAGCGGCTCGTTCGTGATGTCGAGGAGTTGATCGTCGGACTCGGCTACCGATGCCAGATGAGCACCAAGCGTGTGAAGGGGCGAACGGAGGCTTCCTCGACGGCGTTCACACTGACCTTCGCGACCGACGACGAGGTCTTCGGTCTGACGCGGAAGGCGTTGCTGCACAAGGAACGACGCGCGAGTCACAGCACGTCGCGGTCGGGATCGCGGTACATCACCGACGTGCGCAAGATCGAGTGCGTGCCTGTCCGGTGCGTCGAGGTCGACAATGCCGAGCACTTGTACCTGGCCGGTCGGTCGATGGTCCCGACCCACAACTCGACGATCGGGATGGACTTCCTTCGGTCGTGCTCGATCAAGCACGGCATGGCCAGCGTCATCTTCTCCCTGGAAATGGGAAAGACCGAGATCGTCATGCGCCTGTTGTCGGCGGAGGCGAAGATCAAGCTCTCCGACATGAAGTCGGGCAAGATGAACGATGAGGACTGGACGAAGCTGGCGCGGCGGATGAGCGAGATCAGCGAGGCGCCGCTGTTCATCGACGACTCCCCCAACCTGACCATGATGGAGATCCGGGCCAAGGCGCGCCGGCTCAAGCAGAAGCACGACATCAAGTTGATCGTGCTCGACTACCTGCAGCTGATGACCTCCGGCAAGAAGGTCGAGTCGCGCCAGCAGGAGGTCTCGGAGTTCTCCCGCTCGCTGAAGCTGCTGGCCAAGGAACTCGAGGTCCCGGTGGTCGCCATTTGTCAGCTCAACCGTGGTCCGGAACAGCGAACGGACAAGCGCCCCATGGTTTCCGACCTCCGTGAGTCCGGATCGCTCGAGCAGGACGCCGACATGGTGATGCTGCTGCACCGGCCCGACGCCTTCGAGCGGGACGATCCGCGTGGTGGCGAGGCGGACATCATCCTTGGCAAGCATCGTGGTGGCCCGACCGCGACAATCACTGTGGCACACCAGCTTCACCTGTCGAGGTTCGTCGATATGGCGCGGGGGTAGGTGTTGTTGCTGCTGTCGACTTGCAGTGAGGACTAGCGAAACGCGACGCTGGTTTAACTAAGCCTTAGGGTAGCGTTCCAGCCCACTCCTGACCGTCAGCTTCAGCGTCTGCACGGAGCTTCTGCCAGGTCGATGGAGCCGATTCGGCAGCAGCCAATGCGCGATCAAGCGCAGTGAGCGCGCTCTGGACGATGCCTGACGCCAAGATCCGCGTCTCGCTGCCAGCAGCGTTCAGGTCGAGTGACGGGTTGATCTGTTGCACCGCGTAGTCGGCGAGCTCGTAGACCTGGTACGCGGCCAACGCCGCCTCCTGCGGATCATCGGTCAGCCACGTCCCGACCGCGTACGCCGCAGCAGCAGCGGCGTTTTGGCCGTAGCCGGTCTCGAGAATCCAGCTGTCCTCGTCCGAGGGAACCATGGCCCCGGCTTCATCCTGATACGCCCGAACATCCGCTTCCACGCCCGAGGCAACTTCCCAGGCTGCGGCCACGATCACTCCCAGCCGGGATCCCAGCTCCACGGCTTCCACCGAGCGCGCATAGCGCTCGAAGAGCGGGAGCAGACGTTCCGCGCAGGAAGCAGCGAACGCGGTCTTCGACCTACGGTCCAGCGCGGCGAGCCGCTTGCCAAAGGCGAGTTCGTCATATGTCTGAAGATTCATCACTCGGACCGTACCGCTGTCGTAGGACTCGTGACGGGCGCGGCGGAAGGACGGAGGTGCACGGCGATGAGGAACGACAGGAATCGAATGATCCGGTGACGCAGCTACATTGACGGGCTCGGCCGACATGCCCGGATTTCGGCAAGGTAGCGCGGCGTGTCGCGTCGTTTTCGTAGCAACTAGACAGCTGCTGTGCGCAGGACGGGTAACCACGACTGGTTGATGGCGGTTGACTGAGGTATCCGATCGCCTCACTCGCCGGAGTCCCGCTCTGTTTGTGGATCGTCTTGAATGACGCTTGTCGAGGGACCACGGATGAACGAACTTCGTACCGAAGTCGGGTGTTTCGGACAGTCATTCCTTGCCGATGCCGTGAGATCGTCATGGTCGTGGGACAGACGAGGGGAACGGTGCGGGAGTGGCACGCCGAGCTGGGGTGGGGAGTGCTGGACTCCCCGGACACCACTGGCGGCTGCTGGGCGCACTTCAGCAACATCGACGGGACCGGATTCCGCGCGTTGACCGTCGGTGCGACAGTCGATCTCGACTGGGAGCGGGCGGAGCAGGACGGATACTCGTTCCGGGCGACCCGGGTAAAGCGGTTGGAGCCGTGACGATCGCAAAGCCGCGGGCAATGAACCTCACGGAGGTGGTACCCGGCGAGATCGGACCGAGGGGCAGCCGAAGGAGGTCGCCGCAATGATGAGGCACACGCTCGACTTCGGCAGTCCGCTGCCGCCTGGCTGGACCACGCTGGAAGACAATCGGTACTGGGATCGGTTCACCGACCGGTTCGGGTTCCGGCCCGGCGTCACCGCATCGGACTGGCCGGCGATTGCCGAACCGACACCGTCGATCACGTTCGATCTCACCGCGCCTGCGGACATCGCGGGCGCCTGGTCGAGCCGTTTCGATGCGGTGAATGCCGAGGCATTGCGCTGTTTCGTCACCGAGTTCGCTGAGGACCCGACGTTCGTGGTGCTGGACTGGCAGCACACCAGCTACCGACTCGACGCGGCAGTCCATGCCACAACCCGTGACACCGAGTGGCGGGTTCCTGTCTACCCCAACGGGGACTACTACATCTTTCTGCGCGACGACCTCAGCGAAGGGACATTCGGGCACCCCTGGGAACAAACCCTGTGCGTGTACGGCGAACGCCTCCTGGGATCACTTGCTCGCACCCTCGCGACATGGCTGCCCGTCAAGCGAGTCGACGGCAAACAGCCAGATTCCGTGCAGCGCAACCAAACCCCGCCTTCGGGCCAGCGGTAGGAGTTTCGGTATCGAGATGAATCCAACGATCCCGCTCGGGTTCGACCTCGCCACAACGGGCATCGTGACCCAGTGGGCGGTCCTGACTGTCTCTGCTCTCGTTTCGGTATTCATGTCCCAACTCGATCGTCTGGGATCGAAGTTCTGGTGGTCCGCTCTCATCGTCGCGCTCCCAGCGCTGGGCGCGTCCGCGTGGTTCTTCGGTCGCCGCCGCCGTGCTGTCGATGGCTAGTTCGGGCTCCCGGCGTTGAATCCGTCCTGTCCAGCGATCGTCAAACGGGACGCCTCCAACCAAGGCGAATGCGGATGGTGAAACTCCAGCGGGCGATCACCGCCTCCCCGGATGACGGGATCCGATATCCCGCGCCGACCCCGTGAGTTGCGCCTCATTACAGGTTGCGGATTCGGGTACCGGATCATCTTCGTCCTAATCTGAACGGTCGTGTCCCGAGGTAGCGACGATCAGCAGACGAGTGTCGTCGACCTGCCGATTCCCACCCCCGCCCCTCCGTGGTCGGCGATGCTGGCAGTGCCGCGTCAGGGCCGGCAGTGGCCGGGCGTCGCGCGTGCTGCTGTGACGGTCGCCCTGCCCGGGCTCAGCGGCGTCGCGCTCGGAGCCGGCGCGGTGTCCACGATCGCGACTCTCGGTGCCTTCGCTGTCGTGTACGGCGAGGGCCGGCCGTACCGCGTGCGCTGGCGGACGGTCGCGATCGTCGGCGCAGTGCTCGTCGCGTTGGCGGGAATCGGTGCTGCGGTCGGGTCGGGGGTGCACGGATCCGCCGGATCTGCGCTGTCGCCGATGGCGCTCGTACTGACGATGTCGGTGGTGGTGGCTGCGTGCGCGTTCGTCGTCGACGCGCTGCGACTGGGCGCGCCCGGTGCCTTCCTGATGGTGTTGGCACTGGAGATCGCGTCCGCGCTTCCTGCCGTCGGGGTGTCGGTTGGGGAGACCGTCGCGTGGACGGCGATCGGTGCGGGTACCGCACTGGTGGTCGCGATGTCCGGTGTCCTGGTCCGGCCGCGCACTCCGGAGCGGACGGCGGTCGCGGCCGCGGTTGCCGCGGTCGATGCTGTGCTGGAGGACAACTCGCCGGTGCGCCGCCGGGCTGCGGTGCGCGACCTGCATGCGGCATGGCAGTGCCTGCACGATGCCGGACTCGTCGGGTCGGGTCATTCGCTGGTGCGGACACTGCAGGTGGCTCACGTGCGCTGCGCCACCGCGCTGCACGGTGTGGATCACGACGGTGTGGATCACGACGAGGCGACCCCCGAGGATGACCTTCAGCAGCAGATCCCGCTGCGCCGGCCGTCGATTCGCTACCGCCTCGTCCGCGCAGCGCACCCGCGGGGCCGATCGGCGACCGTTGTCGTGCGGCTGCTCGTCGCCGGCCCGGTGGCCGGGGCCGTCGCACTCGGGTTGGGGTTCGGCCGGCCCGACTGGGCGGTGATCACGGCCGCGATGATCCTGCACCAAGGACCCGACCGGATCCTCGGCACGTACCGGGCCGCGCACCGGTTCGTCGGTACCGTGCTCGGGCTCGTCCTGCTCGTGGGCCTGTCGTGGTTCGATCTGCGCGGGGTCGTGCTGGTCGTGGTGCTGGCATCGGCGATGGCCGGCATCCAAGCGTTCCTGGTGCGCAACTACAGTCTCGCGATGGTGTTCATCACGCCGCTCGCGATGCTCCTCGGCGTACTCGGCACCCCGGTCGACCTGGTTGCGGCCGCCTCGGAGCGCTTCGTCGAAACCGTGGTCGGAGTCGGTGTCGCGCTGGCAGTGCTGTGGGGCGTGCTGCCCCGCGCGCACCGCAGGATCCTGTCCGACGCGGACGCGCAGGTCTCCGACACCATCTCCCGGATCACCCGTACGACCGGGGCCGGGGAGCTTCCCGAACTGCGCCGCGACCTCGAATTCGAGTTGCATGCCTCCACCACCGCGGCGATCACCGCGGCTCACACGGATGCCGAATGGACTCGCGAACGCTGGCCCGAGCATCGTCGTCTGCACGAACTCGGCTACCGGATTCTGACCGCGCCGCGGCTGCCCGACAGGGCCAGGTAGGACTCGGATCGTCGGCGTTCCCTGCACTGTGCAAGTCCGGATGCCGGCAGAGGTCCAGGCTCCGATCCCCGGATGCGTCGCGCCCTAGTTGCTCGAGGCATTCAGCGCCAGGCGGCCGGGAGCACCGGCCGGTCTGCCCGCGGTGGTGACGCGGGGAGCTTGGATGTGGGTGACGGCCTTGACCACTTTGGAGTGGGAAGGTGGTCATGGCGCAGTTCGTGTTCGGTCCTGTGGCCCGAGTGGATGATCGCGAAATCGACGTCGCGCCAAGCCATGTAGTTGTTGGTGTCGAGCACGACATTGCGTGCGAGCTCCTCCGCCGGCATGTCGTCGACCATCTTCAGGGGAACGGCCACGACTGCGAAGGAACCGGCCGCGATAGTCCCTCGCACTACCTCGATCCCCGAATTGACCCATGAAGTAGGCATCTGAATGCACCTGATCGACAGTCGTTTGCTGTCGTAGGTTCATTGATGTCAGCAAGAGAGCCTGGCCAGATCCGGGCCGAGCAGCATGGGAGTAGCTATGAACGTCGTTGCGAGCCAGCCAGTTTCACCAGTCCTGGTCCGGCCGGAGAATGTTGAGGTCGTTCAGGATGGCGCGTTGAGCCTGATCGGTCTGCTCGCCGACGCGGGCGAGACCGGCGGCGCCCTCACCGCGAACAGGGCGACGTTCCGCGAGGGTTCGCCGGGGGCTCCCGCGCACTTCCACACCAAGGCGACCGAGATGTTCTACGTCCTGGAGGGCACGATGCGATTCCTGGTGAACGACGAGATCGTGACCGTGGGCAAGGGCGGCTTCCTCACCGTTCCGCCGACTGTGCCGCACGCGTTCTCGGTTTCTCCGCGCAGAACCTGCAGTGGGTGGTCAGCGCCTATGCCGTGGCCTTCGGTGGTTTCCTGCTGCTCGGCGGACGGGCGAGCGACCTGCTCGGACCGCGGCGGATGTTCGCTGCCGGGCTCCGGGTCGCCCGACATCTGAATGCGCCTCTCAATCGGTCTTTCAGATGCGTAGGTTAGCCGACGTGAACAACGCGGACGTGCTCCCCAGCCCGAAGGCGGCGCCGTCGGGGGACGTCATCGTCACGTCGGTGGTCCCTGCGTCGGGCTTACGACAGTGAGGTGCGCATCGGACCGAGTGTCTCGGCGAGTTGCTTTCGCGCACGGTGGATTCGGGTCTTGACGGTGGCGACGCTGACCTGTTGGTGTTCGGCGATGTCGGCGTACGGCAGGTCAGCGAACTCGGCGAGGACGATCGCGACGCGGAAGTCCTCGGGGAGCTGGTTCAGTGCGTGGTGGACGGCGTCCACGCGGGCGATGTGGTCGTCGAAGGGGGCGCTGTCGTCGACGAGGTCGATGCCCTGATCGTCGTCCGTGTCGTCGAGGGTGACGGTGTTCTTGCGTCGCCGCACGAGCGCGAGCGCGGCATTGGCGGCGATGCGGTGCAGCCAGGTGTTGAATCGGGCGTCGCCGCGGAACTTGTGCAGGTTCTGCCACGCGGCGATGAGGGTGTCCTGGAGAGCGTCCTCGGCGTCGTGGCGGTTGCCGGTGATCTGCAGGCACACGTGCCAGGCGTTGGTGCGGTAGCGGCTGGTGAGTTCGGCGAAGGCGCCGTGGTCACCGGTGCGGCACGCGGCCAGCAGTTCCGCGTCGTCCATGACCACCCCAGTTCCTGATGCTGTCGGTGCATGACCCCGTGCTGCACCGAAAGCGAATCGTACCCGGCAGGGCCCTGGACACCGTTGCGCGAGGGCTGTTTTGCCTGGATTGCGCAGCAGGTGGGTGCCTCACTGTCAGTACACGTCGCCACCGAAGTCGCCGAGGTCGACCGCGTCCGAGTCGTGGTGGTCGATGCCGCCGTGATAGCCGGGGAGCTCGTCATGGTCGCTGTCGTGCTGGATGCTGCCACCGTGATCGACCGGCAGGTCGTGGTCGTCGCTGTCGCTGTCGTGGCGGACGCTGCCATCGGATGCATCGCCGGCATCGAGCTCGGGTCCGTCCGTGTCGTCGTCGAGCAGGAGGCCGTCCGTATCGTCGTCGAGGACGATCTCATCGTCGTCGGGAACGACGGGGGTGTCGTCCATCTCCGGGACGAGGTCGGCGTCGACGGCCGGGGTGGTGGGGTCGAGCGCGATGGTGAGGGCACGCTCCCACACGTCGTCGGGCAGTGGCGGCAGCGCGTCCGTCAGGCCCAGCGTCGTCAGCAGCGGGTCGTCCTGGTCCATCACTCACCTCGTTGTCTTCTCGTGAACCGGTGCACCGGCTGTGTGGTTCGGTGGATTGTCGAGGTCACGAACCTGTGCCATGACCATTGTGCCTGCTCTCATCGTCGCGGCGGTCCCAGGCGGATTATTGCGGACCGGTCGACCGGCACCGCCGCACGGCGGGGCCGGTCGATGAGGCCGTCGTCGGGGGCGTCGGTGACGAGCATCTGGTGTCCGGAGTCGGCCCACGCGTCCTCGAACTGCTCGATCGGGACTTCGAGCTGGTTGCCCGACGGCACACCGGGGTCGGAGAGGATGACCACCCCACGGGTGTCGTCGATGCCGGCGACCACGAGGACGTGATCGGCGGTGTCGTCCTCGCCGCTCTCCTGGTCGGGATGCCAGATCTCCCCGGAGTCGACCATCGCAATCACCCCGTATCCGTTGTCGAGGCGCTCGCGCAGATCGTCGAGGGAACCGTCGGTCAGCGTGGCCGACACGCCCTGGTCCTCGAGCAGGGCTTCGATGTTCGGCAGGGACATCCCCTCCGCGGGATCGCCCATCAGACCGAGTTCGGTGGCGCGGTCGACGAGCAGCTGTGGGTCGGTGATGGTTTCGCCGGTGTACTGGGCGACGACCTGGGCGACGGCGGACGGCCCGCAGTACCCGTCGACCTGCTGGTAGAACCAGTTCAACGTCCAGGCCACGGGGTTGCCGTGCACCCCGTCGTCCGCGGTCGGTGCCGGTGTCGGCTCGGGCTCCGGCTCGTCGTCGGTGAGGTCGATCTCGTCGAGCCCCAGCGCAGCCGCCGGCGATGAGATTTCAGCGTCCAGGTTCGTGCGACTTGTGAGGCCCGGATCGTCGAGGTCGGCCGACGGCTCCCCCGTGCCGTCCCCGGTGGGCAGGTCCGGGTGGTCGGGAAGGCCGGGGGCAAGGTCGATCTCGGCTGGGATCGGCTCGAGGACCGAGGGGGTCTCGTCGATCACCGCGGTGTGCTCGACGTCGGCGGCGGTGGACCAGGCGCCAGCGCCCATGTCCGGGTCGAGATCGTCCATCGGGTCGGACCCTTCGGTATCGGTGGGTGATGCGGGCTCGGGATGCCTGCGGCGAGATACGCCGCGCTGCACGCACCCGGTGCGAGGGCAGGGTGCGTGCAGCGCGAAGTCGCCTGCGGGTCAGACGAGGTCGCCGGGGACCTCGTGGGCGGCCGGCGGCTCGTAGGAGTTGGCACCGGACTGGGTGTGGTAGCTGTCGTCGGCGGGGATCAGCGACTCGAAGGTGCTGATGTCGCCGAGCGACCCGACCCCGTTGTCGGCTGCGGTGAGGTAGGTCTCCTGGCTGCCGTCGTTGTCGTCGTCGGAGGTGACCAGATCGAACTTGCCGTCGCCGTCGGTGTCGACGAGGGTGGCGTTGACGATGCCGTCGCCGTCGGTGTCCAGGGCGACCGTGTCGAAGCGGCCGTCGCCGTTGCTGTCGACCAGGTGCACGTCGGGCTGTCCGTCGCCGTCGGTGTCGAACTGGCTGGCGGTGATTCGGGCGCCGTCGATCTCGTCCTCGCGGACAGGCCGGCCGGTGGCCGGGTCGTGGAAGGTGGCCAGGTCGACGGCCCCGTCGTCGTCGAGGTCTTCGGCGACCCGGATGGTGCCGTCGGCGCGGGGGGCGGCGGCGGTCTCGTAGGTGCCGTTGTGATCGGTGTCCTGCTCGACGAGGGTGATGTTGCCGTCGTCGTCAACGTGGGTGATGGTGTCGATTCCGTCGACGCGGGAGTGGATGACGTCGACGTTGCCGTCGCGGTCGACGTCGCGGGGCGAGTAGTAGTCGACGTTGCCGTCGACGCCGATCGCGGTGTTCAGATCGGGTGTGGCGGTGGCCGCGGGTGCCGGCTCGGCCGGGGCGCCCTCGGCGGAGGTGGTCACCGAAGTGGTGGCCGAGGTGGTCGCCGACGTGGTTGTGGTGGTGCTGTACGACGCGGTCTCGGGGTCGCCGACGACGCCGGAGTCCGCAGGCGCGCTGTCGGCGCCGATGCTGCCGAGGTCTTCCAGGGTGGCGTCGATGTCGTCGAGCTTCTGGTTCGGATCGGTCACGGTGGTCTCCTCGGGGGCGGTGGCAGTGGCAGTGGCGGTGGCGGCGGGTGCGCCGGTGGAGTTGGCGATCTGCTCGAGTTCCTCGGACAGGGCGTCGGAGGCGGCGTCGAACTTCTCGTCGGGGCTCAGGGTGGGGTCGGTGGCGATGTCGTTGAGCTTGGCCTCGTACTCGGCGGCGTCGGCTTCGGTGTACTCGTCGGTGTTGCTCATCGTCTTGTCCTCACTTGGTCTTCGTCGGCGGGTCTCGATCGCTTGTTGGTAGTTGGATGCGGCGAGCGACGGGAAAGGTTCCCGCGAGTTCGAAAGAAGTTTCCGAGCGGACGGAATCGTGCGGAAACGCCAGCTCACGGACGGCGAAGGCCGCCGACCCGGTGTGGGTCGGCGGCCTTCGGTCGAGCGGTCCTGCTAGTTGATCAGTCCGGCTCGGGTCAGGAAGGTCTTGGCGCCGTCGAGGCCCTTGAGGGTCGTCGAGGACGCCATCACGCCGGTGGAGCTGTTGGCGTACGTAAACGAGTAGCTGTTCTCGCCGATCGGGCCGTCGATGTGCGCTGCGGCGGTGCGGGCGGTGTTCTCGACGAGCACGTTGTCGGCGACGGCGGTGTCGTTCTGGACGCCCTGCCGCAGACCCGTGACCGACTTCTTCGCCGCACGGGTGTCGACCGACACGATGACCGATGCGTAGTCGCCAGTGAAGACACCGGCCGTCAGTGCGCTGCCCTTCTTGATCGGGCAATTCAGTTTCATGCCGCCGTTCTCCGTTTCCCCGACGGTCTTGCAGGCGTCGAGTTCGCTGCGCAGTGCCGGCGGAAGTGCCGCGACGACAGTCTCTTTCGTCGTCGGCGGGGTGCCTGCGCTGCTGTCGCCGGACAATGCCGGGTCACCGGAGGATGTCGCGTCGGTGCCCTGCGCGCCGGCGGTGTTCAGCTCGGTGGCCGCGGCGTTCCTGGGTGGGTTGTCGCCGCCGCCCTTGAGTGCGAAGGCGGCGACACCGCCACCGACGGCGAGGACCACGACGGCGGCGGCCGCGACCAGTCCCCACTTCTTCTTGCTCCCCGCGCCGGCGCCGGCGGTCGTGGTCGGCTGCTGCCACCCTCCGTGCGCGGTATTCGGGGTACCGGCCTGCGGAGCCCAGGGCTGACTGGCGGTCTGGGGCGGGTGGATCGGTGCGGTGGCGGGAGCGGGTGCGGCCGGCGCCGCGGCGGGTGTGCCGCCGAGGCCGCGCACGATCGGCGCAGCGGCCGCGAGTGCGCCCTGGGCGACAACGGTTTTGGGGTCGTCGAGGGTGGCGATCGGGCCGAGCTCGGCGAGCCGTTCGTGCACGAGCGGGATCCTGCTGCTGCCGCCGGTCAGGTACAGCGCCTCGAGCTGGTCGGGGGCGGTGATATGGGCGTCGGCCAGGGTCGCGCGGGTGAGGGCGGTGGCCTTGTCGAGGGTCGGGGTGATCAGTTCCTCGAACTCCTCGCGGGTGATCTGGAACTTCTCGGTGCGTCCCTCCCCGGTGACGGTGATCGTCGCCGACGGCGCTTCCGAGAGCAGTTCCTTCGCCCGGCGGATCGAGTCGTCGAGCGCGTACCGCACGTCCATCGGCGCCCGGGTGCGCAGGAATCCGAGCATCTCCGGGTCACGGACGTCGAGTTGCTGGTCGACCCACCGACGCAGGTAGGCGTCGAGATTCTTGCCGCCGAGCCCGTTGTCGCCGCGGGCGGCGACGATGTCGAAGGTCCCCGCCTCGTTCGCCTCGAGGACGGCGATGTCGAGGGTGCCGCCACCGAAGTCGAACACGGCGATCCTCGCGCCGGGGGCGAGGGTGTTCGCCCGCGTGTAGTAGTGCGCCGCAGCGCGCGGCTCGGAGACGGTGGTGATCTTCGAGGCGTCGAGCCCGAGTTGCGCGGCGGCGTCGAGAAGGACCTGGATCTCCCTCGGCGACCACGCCTCCGGGTGCGTGAGGACCAGTTCCGCCGGTGCCTTGCCCCCGTGCGCGCCGGTGGCCCGCGACATCACGGAGTCGAGCACCGCCGCGACCGGCACCGACGCCGGCATGTCGTAGCCGTTGACGTTGACCATGCCCTGGGCGATGACCCGTTTCGGGGACGGCATGAACGCGGCCGGGTTGGATTCGGCCCGATCGGTCGCGACGTCCCCGACCTCGATGCGGTCCGGGGACTCGACGAACACCGCGGACGACATGGTGGTGCGGTTGTGGCTCAGCTGCAGCGACTCGACCGACCCGGACACCGGGCCGGTGTGGGCCGCGGCGGTGTTGGAGGTTCCGAAGTCGATGCCGAGCACCCACTCACGTGACGACATCAGAGGCCGCCCTTCGCGATGCCCCGAGGCGAGGTCGGGGGCGGGCACGGGCACACGGGGCGCAGGCTCATTTTTGTTCGGTCCTTCCACAACAGTCGGTCGACTCGTTAGATGCGCGGGGGAGCGCGAAAGGTTCCCGGCCGTTTGCGTCCGGCCAATCCCCCCCACAAACCTTGTTGGCCAGGCGGCATCATCGCACGGGGAAATTCCACGACCGGACACCGCACGGATGTCAGGTGAGCACTTCGTCCACGAGCGCGAACCCGATCGCCCACACCAGTCCGATCAACGGCGCCGCGACGATGTCGGCGTACGATCGCACACGCGCTGCGGTGGTCATCGGATTCTCCGCTTCGTGCATGAACTGTCAGGTCGAACAGTTGGATGCGCGTCGACGGCACAAAGGTTCCCGCCTCGGTCACGTCGGTAGCGGTCAGCGGGCGAGCAGGCCGTAGGTGCGGATGAGGACGACGAGGGCGGCGTCCTCCGCGGCAGTCATCGTGGACAGGGCCTGGGTGTGTGCCCAGGCGAGCTTCTGCTGCGCCTGAACCCGGACCTGGTCGGCGGTCGCGTCCGGGGGGAGTCCGAGTTTGCCGGTCGCAGTGGGCTGTTCGACCAGTTGTCGCAGTTCCTCGGTGACCGGGGAGGCCGGGTCGGCGGCGAGCATCGCCTCGAGGTGCTCGAACAGCACCACGGTGTGCAGGGCGGGATCGGAGCGCACCTGGTCGGTGACGGCACGGATCTGGTCGCGTGCCGGGTGGGTGTAGGCGAGCTGGTCGAGTTCGCCGATGATGCGGCGGGCCCGGCGGACCCCGGCGAACGCGCCGAGGTGGTGGGTCAGGACGCTGCGCAGTGCCGGCACCCCGGACTGCGCGACGAGCCACTCGTTCAGTGCCGCAGCACCACTGGCGGCGACAGTGCGGCCGTGGATCATCCCGTACTCGCCGAGCAGGTCGACCAGCCGGCCACGCACCTCCGACGGCACCGGTGCCGGATCGTCGGAGTCGAGCAGGTCCAGCAGGTCGAACGCCCCGATCCCGGACAGTGCCGCCAGGGCGCGGGCGTCGTTCTCGGTCAGGGAGCCGGTGTGGGAGGTCTCGGCGAGCAGGCCGGCGATCGGCATCACCGTCATCACGGTGCCGCGCAGCTGGGCGGCGAGCGTGGCCGCATGCTCGGCCGCGTGCTCGAGAGGATTGCGGACACCGAGCGCGCCCTCGCCGAATCCGTCCGCCCGGGAGAGCACGCCGAGCGTGGTCAGCGGGGTGAACCCGAGCTGGGCCAGGAACGCCATCTCGTCGGCCCGCGGAGTCGAATCGAACAGAAAGACCGCAGCGTCGGCGTCGACGGACGCGGTGCGGGTCTGCTCGAACCCGTCGATCAGCACCCGGTGGGTGCGGGCCTCGTTCTCCGTGGTCAGCGTCGCCAGGCCGGGGGTGTCGACGAGGGTGTAGTCGCGGATCGCCGCCGACGGCAGCCACCGGTGCAGGTACGCAACATCTTCCGGTGGAACCGGCAGGGCGGTGACCTGACCGCGGACCGTCTCGACCGGCCGCCGGTTGCCGTCGAGAAGGACCATCTCGGCGCGGGCCGGCGCCCCGTCCTGGTAGACGGCCACGACGCTGGTGGCCTCGAGTGCGGCGGTCTCTGCGACCGGCGCCCCGATCAACGCATTCACCAGGGTGGACTTGCCTGCCTTCAGGCGGCCGACGACCACGATCCGCGGCGGTGACCACAAGATCGCGCCGATGCGGTTGGCGTGGGCGGCCAGGTCCGGACCGAGCGCGGCGAGCGCGTGCAGGCCCCGGTCGAGGCCGGCGCGAACCGGATCGAACGGCGGTGCGGTCATCGAATCCCCCCACTGGCCGTGGTGAGTTCGCCGATCAGGGCCTCGGCGCGGGTGATGTTGTCGGTGACCACCTTCAGGTTGCCCTGGAGTCGGGTGAGCTTCTTCTCGCGGGTCGCCTTGTCGGTCCGGGTGATCTCTTCGGCGTCCTTGATCTGTTTCTGAAGGTGCTCGATCGAGGTCTTGAGATGGTCGCGGTAGCGGATGACGATCTCGGGCCGCGCCAGCGCGAGGGCGGAGTCGAGGCTGCGGGCGGTGGTGGTCTTGGTGGTGCCGATCGTCTCACGCATCCACGACAGCAGGTTCGTCTTGCCGGCACGCATCGCCTTGAAACCGAGGTTGAACCCGACCCAGGCGACGCCGACGACGGCACCGACCCCGACGAGGGCGGTCACGCCGATCAGGCCGCCGAGCATCGACGAACCCATCACCCCCATGGTGATCATCGACGGGTCCAGCAGCCCCTGGCGTTTGCCCGTGACCTGGTGGGTTTCGAGTTTGCGGTCTGCCAGCGTCGCGAGGACCTGCTGCGCGATCTCGTTCCACACCACCTCGGAGTCGAACCGGGGCGCGACGATCCTGTCGTGGAGCTGTTCGAGGAAGACGGTGATCGACCCGGCCATCGCCGCCTGGAAGTCACGTTCCATCTCGGCGGTGAAGTGCTGCGGGTTCTTGCGCAGCACAGCCATGCCGTTCTTGTTGACGGCGGCGGTCCACTTCTCCCGCACCTGATCGAGGCTGCGGTCGAGCTCGTCGGTGGCGTTCTGCCGAATCAGGGTCAGATCACGCTGCAGATGCAACTCCCACTGCTGGGAGTGGTCCTTGAGCGACTGCAGTTCCTCGAGCTGGCTCGTCAGGTCCGGGATGACCTGTGCACCATTGGTGGCCGCGTCGATCTGGGTGGTCATGTCCGCGGCCAGGGTGCGCAGCCCCTCGACGGCGGTCCGTAGCCCGTTGGCCGTCGGAAGATCCTCGGCGACCGCGAGTTTGGTGTGGATCAGCGAGCGCAGTTCGACGATCCCGGACCGTTCCTCGGCCAGGTCGCGGCCGTGACCCGGCGGCATCTCCGCGGCGGCGACCGCCCGCAGACTGGACACCCCCAGCACGGGCACGTCGCGGCCCAGATGCGCCCGCAGCAGCGCCCGGTTCTCCTCGACGATCGGCTTCCAGCGGCGCACGTTCTTGTCGGTCTTGGTCACCACGACGATCAGCGCCTCGAGAGAGGATCCGGTCTCGCGGATGAACGCCATCTCCGGCGCGGTGATCGGGGTGCTGGCGTCGCACACGATCACCAGCACGCACGCCTGCGCCGCGGACGCCGACGCCAGCGCCGCATAGGCGGGGTCCAAGCCGCCGACGCCGGGCGTGTCGAGCACCGCCACCTCCCCGAGACGGCTGTCGGTGACCGGGACGATCGCCCGGGTCGGCAACATCTCGACGCGGGGGTCGAGGACATGGGCGCCTTCGCAGGACACCCAGTCGGCCAGTTCGGCGTGGGGGATCTGTTCGGTGCGGTCGGGGAACAGCAGTTGCGCGGTCCCGCCGGGCTGCTCGTCGGTCGCGTTCCCGAGCGCGATCGTCGTCGACGTGGTCACGTCCACCCCGACCGGGGAGGCGCCGCGCCACCCGACGAGGGCGTTGACCAGGGAACTCTTGCCGCGTTTGACCTCGCCGACGACCACCACGGAGCGGGTCTGCCCGGCGCCGGAGGCGCGCTGGGTGGCCAGGTCGCTGAGTGCGTCGTAGCCGAAGCGGCGCAGGATCTTCTCGGTGATCGAGCCCAACAGCGCGTCGGCGCGTTGGGCCGGTGACGCGACGGAGTTCGGCGGTGCTTCGGTGTCCACGATCGCCTCCCCGGGTGCGCGCCGGGTGGCCACCGGTGCGGATCAGACACTAACGCGGCCCGCCAACCGCTGCCGCGTGCAGGGCGCACCCACCTTGCGGCGCGCTGTGAGGCAGGTCACCTTGTCGCGGGGTGGGAACCTTTCGGTCCTGAGTGCGCATCCAACCTGAGGACATCACCCCGCCGCGACGAGCAACAAGGATCGCCGTGCGGGACGACGAAAGGACACCTCAGGTGCGAACGACGACATGGATGCCGCGGGCCGCGGCCGTGCTCTGTGCGGGGGTGCTGCTGGCCGGCTGCAGCGACACCGCCGACGATCAGCCGACCGCCAAGTCCGGCGGCGACGCCTCCGCCGCGGCGGTGGACCCCGCAGCCCTCGACACCGGCAGCTACCCGACCAGTCCGGCCCCCGAGTTCGGGCGGGCCACAGACGCGACGATCGTCGAGGTCGAGGGCCAGCGACTGGCCGAGTTCACCATCGTCCCCTTCGAGATTGACGCGCAGCTGACGTCGCCGGGAACTCCGGGGAAGGTTCTGCGTAGCGGCAAGGAGTTTCGGAGCATCTCGTCCGAGGCCGCCGACATCCTCGCCAACGACAAGATGCTCTACGGCTACCAAACGAACGCGAGCACCCCGACCGCCACCAACACCGATCCCTCCAAGTCGGTGCTGCACGCGGTGCTGCGGTTCAACAACGCGCAGGACGCCGCCAAGGCCGCGCGAGAGATCCACACACAGCTCACCACCGTCGACACCGGGGCAGGGGTCAAGACACCCGAAACCATCGACATCCTGCCCAACACGCTCGTGTCCACTTCGGAGAGCCGCTACCTCGCCGGCCCCGAGGTGTCCGTCAACGCCTTCACGCCGCACGGCGACTACCTGATCTACACCTGGGCGAAAGCGCCTGCTGCAGAAAAGGACTGGACCGCGAAGACGGTGGCGAAGGCGTTGGATCTGCAGGCGCCGCTGATCGACAAGTTCCCGGCCCAGCCCACCAAGGAGCAGAACGGTGGCAAGACGGCGGAGCGGCCGATGATGGACCAGGGGAAAGTCTTGATCTACGCGATCCCGGAGCAGGACGCGATGGAGGCGCAGTTCGGCGACGACATGGCCGCCTACGGTCCGCGGGGTATGGCGCACCGCTCGATCAACCCGCCGCTGACCTACCGGGTACTCACCGAAACCGGATCCCAGCACAACGCCGTCGCCAAGACCGTCGTCTATCGAGCCAAGGACGACGCCGGCGCCCAGCGGATCTTCGACGAGTGGATCAACGACCTCAAGTCCCAGGGCTTCGCGGATGCGCCGTCCCCGCAGGGCCTCTCGAACGCCACGTGCGTCACTCAGGACACTGTCCAGGGCACTGCCGACTACTGCCTCGTCGTCAAGGGCCGTTACGTCGGTGAGGCTCACGCACTCGACAACAAGAAGGACGCAGACCAGCAGATCTCCGCGCAGTACCTGATTCTGGAGAAGGCCAACCAGAACGCTTGACCTGAGCTGAACCGAAACGCCTGTGGCACCGCATCCTGCGGGGCCACAGGCATTTTCGTTGCAGCGGCCGACCTAGGCGCCGGGCGAGCGCTCGGCCGAGTCCGACGTGAGGAGTTGCCCGGACAGCTGCTCCAATGCCTGCCTGGCGTAGCCGCGCCACATCGGGGTGATCAGGGGCATGACGGGCGCACCGAGACCCTTCGGGTGCAGGGCCCATCGCCAGGTGATCAGGGTTCCGGTGCCGCTCGGCGCGAACTCCCAACATCCGTCGATGGTGTCGACCAGCGGCCGCAGCGGACCGGTGATGTCGCTCAGTCGGTAGCTGAACGAGTGCGGGGCATCGACCTCGGTCAGCACCTCCTGCATCGTTCCGCCGTCAGTGGTGACGACTGTGCGTGACTGTCCGACGTTGCCCCAGATCCCGTCCTGTCCGCGGATCTGTTTGATCGGCGGCAGCAGGCCGTAACGTCGGGAGAAGATCGCGGTCAGCGGGATCGGCAGTGTCAGGTCGAAGGCTCGCTGGAGCGTGACCGGAATCGCGCGTGACTGCTCGACGATGACCGCAGTGGACATCGCTCGAGACTACCGCGGGTAACACGGCCGGCCATCGGTTTCGGCGTACGGGGCACCCGGTCGGCGATCATGGACGGCATGGCAAACACGAGCGTCCAACCAGGCGACACCGTCCGAGACGCGTACTCGGCCCGATCCCGGGAGTAGGTGGATCTCTTCGGCAGCATCGCCTCCACTCACCCGTCCGATCGGGCCCTGGTGAGCAGCTGGGCCGCCACCCTGACGGGCCCCGTGATCGACGCCGGGTGTGGTCCGGGGCAGTGGACAGACTTCGTGGCCGAGCGCGGAATAGCCGTCAGCGGTATCGATCTGGTGCCCGAGTTCGTTGAACGAGCTCGGATTCAGTATCCGGACCTCTCCTTCGAACTCGGCGGCTTCGAGGCGTTGGACGCCCCGTCGGAATCACTGGGTGGTGTGCTTTCCTGGTACTCGCTCATCCACCACAGCCCGCAGGACATCCAGACTCCGCTCGCCGAGTTCGCGCGCGTGATTCGGCCGGGCGGCGGCTTGTTGGTGGGTTTCTTCGAAGGAGCAACCGTAGGGCCCTTCGACCATGCCGCGACTACTGCCTACCGATGGCCGGTGGCCGACCTCAGTCAGGAGTTGGTCGTGGCCGGCTTCGAGGTGATCGAGACCCATACGCGAACGGGAAGCGGCTACCGGCCGCACGGCGCAGTCACCGCACGCCGGCAGAGCACCGAGTGAGGTCGGCTCTCACTCCAACTCGACACTGTCGGGTCGGGTGACCCGCTCGAGCAGCCATGAATGGACACCGCTGAGCGCCGTCCTGGCCACGCCCGTGGGGTGGCCCGTGAACCCGTGCGGCGACTCGGGATAGATCCGGAGCTCGACGTCATTGCCGGCGGCGGAAAGCCGACCTGCCATCGCGAGGTTGTCCTCCAGCAACACGTCTTTGCTCCCGACGACGAGCAGCGCGGGGGGAAGGCCGCCGAGGTTGCCGTAGACCGGCGAGATGTCCGGAGCAGTGCGGTCTTCCACGTGCCCGACGTAGGCCTCGAGAAAGTACTCGTCCGCGATCCGACGCCCGGCCGGAGTCTGCGCGCTCAAGTCATAGGTGCCGAATTGGAGTGCGGCGCCGGTGAACCCGTCGACTACTCCCCTGTCCCTCAGCCGGAGCAGCGTTGCCAGAGCGAGCGTCGCTCCCGCCGATCGCCCCCCGATCGCCAGTCGGGACGATCCGAATCGGGTATCAGCGTGTTCGACGAGCCAGAGCGCCGCCGTTTCACAGTCGTCGGGTGCGGCCGGCCACGGGTGCTCGGGTGCCAGCCGGTAGTCGACGCTGACGACGGCGATGCGGAGAGCGTCTGCGAGCTCACGGTTACGCACGTCTTCTCGCGCCGCGGAGTCCATGTAGAAGCCGCCACCGTGGATGTCCAGATAGACGCCCCGTGCTCGGCCTTCGGCGGGAGTGAAGATCCTCACCGGGACACGCGCTCCCCCGGCTTCGGCCGTCTCCTCGATCGCCGGTGGATCAGCGGGAGGAGGAGGGGTCCTTCTCGTCCGAACTTCCCTCAACTCCTCGGGAGTGCCTGGGCCGCGGCCCGCCACCCTCGAGCGGTAGAAGCTCCGAGCTTCGTCGACCTGATCCGCAGGGACCTCAGTCATCAGATCGTCCAGCGTGAACCGCACGCGCCCTCCTCACACCACTCGCACGCCGCCCCACACCGCCGGGCCTCGAAAAGCCTACGGGAGTTCGGGTCTCGATCGTGCAGTCGACGCGCGGCTGGATCCCTCGGCCGGGGATCCAGCCGCGCGCCGGGTCGGCTACGCGGTGCCGGTTGCCGCGAGTTCCTCGTCGGTGTCGGTGCTGACCGCGTCGGACTTCTTGTGCGGCACAGTGAATGTGGCCACCACGGCCAGAATCGCGACCACGAAGCACGCGAGCGCGTACCAGAGGTTGCCGATCGGATCGCCGTTCGGCGTGACCCCGTCGACGGCGTCGAAGAACGCGGGCAACGCGGTGATCCACAACAGCCCCATGACGACGAGGTACACGAGGGCGTAGACCTGCACGAAACGGTTCCTGTACGGCGGCACGTCGGAGGCACCCGCCCGCAGCGCCGACCACCGCCGCACCATCACCACGACCGCGACCGCCGACAGCACGGCGAGTTCGGCGGCGTAGAGGAACCCGCGGACGGTGTCGCTGCCCACGCCGAAGACGGTCGCCGGCAGCGGCAGCACGAACACGCCGACGGACGCGGTCAGACCGATCACGACCGTGCGCCACACCAGCTGCAAGCCGGAGAAGCGCCGGCCGGCGTCGACGTGGCGGCCGACGAAGAACTGCACACACAACGCCAGCGACATCGGCCACAGCGCCGCGAACACCACGACGCTGGGCAGGGGAACCGAATCGAAGAAGGGCAGGTTGACCTTGTTGTCGAGGGTCCACTCCCACCAGCGCAGTTGCGGTCCGAGCTGGTCGAACACCTCGTAGAACGCATGGTGGACGAAGCCGACACACACCGCGCCGAGGAGCACCCCGTACCGGCGGAAGATCCCCAGCATGCGGACCAGCTCGAACGCCAGGGTCGCCATCAGCGGGTAGATCGCCACGATGTACAGCGGGAGCCGGCCCCACAGGAAGTCGACGGTGAACACGTTGTGCGCGAACATCGTTCCGAGGTAGTCCTCGGTGCCGAACGTGGCCGGGAAGTAGATCGGCGGCTCGATCACGAACAGGAACGCGGTCGCACCGAACCAGAGCACGAGGTTGGTGGGATCACCGTGCCGCCGCAGCCGCAGGATCGCGTAGACGAGCGCGAGCACTGCGCCGAGCACGATGGTGAACTCGAGGACCGGCAGGGTCCAGTTCTCCAGGGCCGCGGGGTTGCGGAACTCGACGAGGCCACCCGCCTCCTGACACGAGAACCCGAGCCTGGTGGCGAGTTCGGCGAAGGTGTCCGAGCAGTGGTCGGCCATCAGTTCGCCTCCGCCGAGGCGGCCAGCGGACGCGTCTCGTCGGAGCCGGTGTACCAGCGTGTGCAGTCGTATCCGGCGTCGTAGCGGGTGAACCAGTCGTCGGCGAGGGCGGGCAGCTTCTCGTGTGCCGGGTTGTGACCGGGCATCTGGCTGAGGACGGCGCCCTTGAGTGCAGCCAGCTGCTCACCGATGTTCAGTCCGTCGAAGGCCCGCGGCATCGGCCCCTTGGTCAGGTACGGCGCGAAAGCGGTGAGCACCCGCTGCTTGGCCCGGTGGCGGGCGAACATCGACATCGAGTCGACCTTCCGCTCGGAGAGCGGCACGTGCTGGTTGAAGCCGGCGCACGCGATCCGGATCGACTTCATCACGTGCGCGAAGATCGAGGCTGCCATCCGCATCCGGTAGAGCTCGTTGCCGACGACGGAGTTGTAGATGATCAGCGCCGAACTGCGGTGCTCGACCTCCTCGACGAAGTGCCAGAGGAACAGGGATGCGACCCGGTCGTCGCCGGGCGCGAACAGCGTCGCCTCGTTGTCGAGCATCAGCTTGAACACCGGAGTGAAGGTGGCCTCGAGGTCGGCGGTGTACGCGAGCCGGTAGTTGATCGAGGTGCGTTCGGTGAGCAGATCGAATTCGCCGTTCACCGCGTCGAGGGTGTTCTGCAAGCCGGGGTAGGCGCGGATCAGGCCGGCGACGTGCTGGCGGTGCGCGGTGGAGTGATGGCCCTCCTGGCGCATGAACGCCGCCGCCTCAGCGGCCACCTCGGGGTCGGTGATCAGTGGCTTGGCCTGCAGGATCAGCTTCACGATCATCTTCTCGAAGCCGATCGCCAGGAACGAGACCGCATTCGACATGCTCGACCAGGCCGGGTTCTCCGGGTTCCAGCAGAACGGGACGTCCTGGTCCTCGAACCCGAAGTCCATCTTCCGGGGTTTCAGATCCGTCATGCGCGCTTCCTCGATTCGTCGGTGCGGGCGCACCCCAGGGCAGGTGGGGGCCGCGTTGACGCGATCATACGAATAGATGCCGAAGTGTATGATGACTTTCGCCGAATTCGCTGCGGAGCAACCGCCGACCAGCGCGGTCCTGGTACCGTCCGCCCGGTGGCGCGCAGACGTGGATGGGGTGGCCGGCCGCCGGTCGACGACGAGGAGGCCGCCCACCGCATCGTCGACGCCGCGGTCGAGGTGATCGCCCGGACGGGGGCGGCCATCAGCATCGCCGACGTCGCGGAGTCGCTCGGCGTCATCCGCCAGACCGTGTACCGCTACTTCCCCAGTGCCGACGCCCTGATGCGCGCCGCGGCCATCGCGTCCGTCGACGGCTTCCTCGACCGGCTCACGCGGCAGGTGAGCGGCCTCGCCGACCCGGTCGACGCGATGACCGAAGGCGTCGTCTACACCCTCACCGAGGTGCGCCGGACGCCGCACCTGGGCATCCTGCTGTCGAGTTCCTACTCGACGATCCACCCGGACGGCCTGACGTCCGACGAGGCGCAGGCCTTCGGTATGACGATGATCCGCCGCTTCGACGTCGACTGGGAACGCCACGGGTACGACGACGCGTCACTGCAGGGCCTGGTCGAGTTCGTCCTGCGAACCATGCAGTCGTTCTTCGTCTCTCCCGGCAATCCGCCACGGACCGACGACGAGCTGCGGCGATACCTGCGACGCTGGATGGGAACGGCAATCGCCGCTCAGGTGTGAATCCGGTCGACCAGGATGGCGTCATGGAAGAGATCCGCATCGACCTCCCGCAGGTCTCCCTCTCGGCACTGACCTGGGGATCGCCCACCGGGCCGCTCGCGATCCTGCTGCACGGGTTTCCGGACACCGCCCACACCTGGCGTCACCTCGGACCGGCGCTCGCAGCCGACGGCTGGTACGTGGTCGCGCCGTTCCTGCGCGGGTATGCACCCTCCGATGTGCCGGCCGACGGGCGCGGGGACGTGGCCGCCCTGGTCTCGGACGTCCTCGGGATCTATCGGCACCTGGGCGGTGGTCCGGACGCGGCGATCATCGGTCACGACTGGGGCGCAACCGCGACGAATGCGATTGCTGCGCATGGAGATTCCCCGTTCGCGAAGGTCGTCGCAATGGCGGTGCCGCCGTTCTCCGCCCTGCGGTCCCGTCGGGTGCTGCCCATCCTCCCGCGGCAGCTCCGCAACAGCTGGTACATGGCGTTCAACCAGCTGCCGTGGGTGCCCGAGCGCAACTTCGAGCGACTGGTACGCAAGCTCTGGCGTGACTGGTCGCCCGGCTACGACGCCTCCGAGGACCTGCCCGCAGTGCTGGCCGCGACGGCGGACGCGGCCCATCGGAGTATGGTGATCGGCTACTACCGAGCACTGTTGCGCCCCTTCGGTTTACCGGCGGTGGACCACCACGAGAAGGGGGCGGAGATGCGACCGCCGCGCACGCCGATGCTCTACCTGCACGGCGCGAACGACGGCTGCCTCGACCCGAGGTTGGCGGCGCTCGCCGAACCGTCCCTGCCCGTCGGAAGCACATTCGCGATGATCCCCGGTGCCGGGCACTTCCTCCAGCTTGAGCAGCCCGAGGTCGTCAACCGGCTCGTGCGGGACCACCTGCGCGGCTGAACAACCCGCCGCCCGATCAGCCCTTGAAGTACACCAGCTGGTGCGTCGTCGCCAGCAACACCCCGTCGCGCCCCCACAACTCCGCGGACTGGTCGAAGTACCCCTTGCCGAACCGCTGGGCGCGGGCGGAGCCGAGCAACGCGTCGCCGGCCTGCTCAGCGAGCGTGGCTGCGTCGGCGTGGAAGTACACGGTCAGCGTGACCGTGCCGGCTGGCAGGTACTGCCCGCGGCGCAGGAACACTCGCGGAAAGAAGATGTCGCACATGGCCGTCAGTGCGGCGAAGTCGAGCGGTCGGGCCGGCTGGTCGCGCATCCACAGCGTCGACGTGGAGGTCGGGTGCTCGACGGCCTCGGTCTTCGGGATGCCGCCCTCGACGAATCGCATCTCGTAGTTGCGCGCCCACGCGATGAAGTCCGGGAAGGATTCGGGTGCAACGGAATCCGCATCGGGTACGGACGGCGCGGTGATCTCGTCGGAGGACCACGTGTCGCGGCGGGTGCCGAACACGGCGGTGGCGGTGGTCGCGACGACCCCGTCCTGGGTGAGTTCGAGCGCCCAGTGCTGGGTGGACCTGTTGGTCCGGACCGGCCGGGCGGAGATCTCGAACGCGCCCTCGGCGACCGGACCCGCGAAGTTGACGGTCAACGACAGGGGGTCGCCGAGGCTGTCCGGGTGCTGCGCCGCCGCGCGCAACAGGGTCGCTGCGGTGATGCCGCCGAACGGACCGACCATGTTGGCGTAGTTCGCGGACGTGTGCCCGGTGAAACGGCCGTCACCCGCCGGGGTCAGTTCGACGGCGTCGTCGAAGGGGTGTCGCGGTGCGGCGGTGTCGGTCACGGTGGGCTCCTCGCAGGTGCTGACGGATCGTGCCCAATTATGACGGAGTGCATAATCGGCACGCATCCGCCCTGGCGTCCGGTCCGAGGGAACCGGAGGCCAGGGCGGACCGTCGGTGAGCCTGGTTACTGCCCGATCGCCGCCATGACCTGGTTCGCGAGGGCACGCTCGCCGTCGGCGTTCGGGTGCACCGGAACCGGCTGATTGGCGAAGATCATCGGCTCGACCAGGCGCTGCCCGACCGGCTTGCAGCCGTCCCTCCCCTCGGACGCCTGCGCCATGTCGACGTACGTCGAGTCGGTCGCCTCGGCGGCACGCTTGACGGCGTCGTTCAGTGTGGTCTGCAGGTCACGCAGGTACCCGACGTCGCCCTCGGCGATCGGCATCTGCGGCGCGCAGCTACCGCTCGCCGGCAACAGCAGCGGGTAGCCGGCGATGAGGACGCGGGCCCGGGGCGACTTGGCGTGGATGTCATGCAGCGCGGTGACCAGCGCGGGGTAGGTCTTGGTCAGGATCGGGGCGGTCAAGCTGTTGCCGTACTGCGCACGGCAGGGGTCGAAAGCGCCGGGGTGCAACACCATTGCGCCGATGCACGACGCCATCGCTCCGGCGAAGGTGTCGTTGTTGTTGCCACCGATCATCAGCGTCACCAACTCGGTCGTCGGCGTCAGTGCCTCGAGCTGCGGCCGCGTGCCCGGGTACTGGGCTCGGTAGAAGTCGTCCGTCTTCGCGCCCCCGCAGCTCACGTCCGTGAGTCGGTAGCCGAGTTCCGCGGCGACGATGTGCGAGAAATTCGCCCCCGACTGCCAGCACGGCAGCGGCTGCGAGGGAATGATCGGGGAAACGCCGGATCCGGCGCTGAAGCTGTCGCCGAGATTGACGTACTCGAGGCCGGGTCGCGGATCGGCCGACGCCGACGCACCCGACGCGATACCCGTGACGGCGACCAGTGCCCCCACGACCGCCACTAACCGCCTGACTCCGGCCTTCACCCTCACGGTGTTCTCCCCCTGTCGAATGTCCATGCGGACTCGGCGGCGCACCGGCCCTCTACCGTGACGCCAATGACAAGCGGAAACCGTAACTCAGCGTTGCGACACCGGTAGCAGTTTCGACGCCGATCCGCCGCCGCTCTACTTCCCCCGCCACTCCGGCGTGCGCTTGTCGAGGAACGCGCTCATCCCCTCCTGCGCGTCGCAGGTGACGGCGTTCGTGGCCATGGTCTCGGCCATCGCCCGGTAGGCCTGATCCTGCGGTAGGTCGATCTGCCGGTAGAACGCCTGCTTCCCGATCTGCAGCGTGAGCGGGCTGGCGCCGGTGATCTTGGCGGCCAGCGCGCGGGTCTGTGCGTCGAGCTGATCCGGCTCGACCACGAGGTTGACCAGGCCCCAGTCGGCGGCCGTGTCGGCGTCGATGGTCTCGCCGGTCAACAGCATTTGCAGCGCGCGCTTGCGGCCGATGGACCGGCTCAGCGCGACCATGGGCGTGGAGCAGAACAGTCCGATCCGCACTCCGGGCGTCCCGAATACCGCCGCCGAGGACGCGACCACCAGGTCACACGACGCCGCCAGCTGGCAGCCGGCCGCGATGGCCGGACCCTGCACCGCGGCGATCACCGGCTGCGGGATCTGCTGGACGGTGTCCGTCATCTCGGTGCACACGTCGAAGATCTCGCGCTCGTCTTCGAGGGTGCGGTCGATCATCTCGGACAGGTCGTGCCCGGCGGAGAACACCGGCCCGGCGGCGGAGATCACGACGACGCGCACGGCCGGGTCGACGGAAAGCTTGCGCAGCGCTGCAGTGACCTGGCGCATTACGTTGGTGGACAGCGGGTTCCGCTGTGCGGGACGGTCCAGGACGACGGCGCCGATCCCCGTGTCGATGTCGAATTCGGTTCTGACGGCGTCGTTCACGGCGCACCTCTTCCGGTCGCGGATACGTCTCGATGCTACGACGGTTCGGGGCCGGGGACGAGGACGTTTCCGTGGGATTCCTCCCGCAATCCGGGAGGAATCCCACACGATCAGCGGCGGAACAGGCTGCGCAGGAAGCCGCCGCCCGCGGGCTTGCGTTCGCACGTGCAGCGCCTGTCGGCGGGGACACGGCGCATCACGTCGTCGACGTGGTTGCCGCAGCCGGTCCAGGTTGTCTTGCCGCAGTGGGAGCAGGGGGTGGGTCGGCACATGGGGCATTCCTTTCGTTGTTCGTGTCGATAATACCCGTGGGGGTATATTGGGGAGGTCGGGGCGGTCGCTGCCGACCCCCACGCCGACGGGCCTGGCAGGATCGGACGCGTGAGCACCGCGAACCTGACCCGTGCCGAGACCGCCGCGCGATCCGCCGCGGTCACCGTCCGCGCCTACCGCGTCGAACTCGACGTGCGGTCCGCCCCCGACCAGGCCAGTCCCGGCTTCGCGACCACAACGACGGTCGAGTTCGACGCGACCACCCCCGAGACGTGGCTCGACTTCATCGGTCCGGCCATCGGGTCGGTGACCGTCAACGGGCAGGACGTCCCGGTCGAGTACGACGGCTCGCGTATCACTGTCCGCGACCTGCAGCCGTCCAACGTGGTGGTCGTCGCGGCCACCGGTGCGTACAGCCGGTCGGGTGAGGGCCTGCACCGCTTCCTCGACCCCGTCGACGGCCAGACCTACCTGTACACGCAGTACGAGCCGGCGGACGCACGCCGCGTGTTCGCGTGCTTCGAGCAGCCGGACATGAAGGCGCCGTTCGCTTTTGCCGTGACTGCCCCCGCGGGGTGGCAGGTGGTGTCCAATCGTCGGGCGGCCGAGCGCGCTGGGGACGCCGCCGCGCAGACCGTGACCTTCTCCCCCACCCTGCCCATCTCCACGTACCTCACCGCTGTGGTCGCCGGTCCCTATCATCGGGTCGAGTCCTCCTGGAGCCGAGGCGATCTCACCGTTCCCCTGGGCGTCCTGTGCCGGTCGTCGATGGCGAAGTACCTGGACGCCGACACCGTCTTCGAGGTGACCAGGCAGGGACTGGACTTCTTCGCCGAGAACTTCGACTACCCCTATCCCTGGGGAAAGTACGACCAGGTGTTCGTGCCCGAGTACAACCTCGGCGCCATGGAGAACCCGGGCTGCGTCACCTTCACCGAGGCCTACGTCTTCCGCGGCGCGGCGACCCCGGCCCAGTACGAGGGTCGGGCAAACACGATCCTGCACGAGATGGCGCACATGTGGTTCGGCGACCTCGTCACCATGGTGTGGTGGGACGACCTGTGGCTCAAGGAATCGTTCGCCGACTACATGGGCGCGCTCGCCAGCGCCGAGGCCACCGAGTGGACCGACGCCTGGGTGGCGTTCGCGAATCGCCGTAAGGCGTGGGCGTATTCGCAGGACCAGCTGCCCACGACCCACCCGATCGTCGCGGACATCGTCGACCTGGAGGCCGCGAAACTCAACTTCGACGGCATCACCTATGCCAAGGGTGCGAGCGTGCTCAAGCAGCTCGTCGCCTACGTGGGCAGGGACGCCTTCTTCGAGGGCGCGCGTCGCTACTTCCGCGCACACGCGTACGGCAACACCACCCTCGCCGACCTGCTCGGGGAACTGTCCGTGACGTCCGGCCGCGACCTGCAGGCCTGGGCCCGGGCCTGGTTGCAGTCCACCGGGATGTCGACTCTGACGCTGGAGGCGTCCGGCGACGGTCACGAGATCACGCAAACGGACCCGCGTCCGCACCGGCTGGCCGTCGGCCTCTACGACTACGACGACGCGGGCGATCTGGTCCGCCGTGACCGGGTGGAGGTGGACATCGTGGGCGAGCGCACGCCTGTCGCGCTTTCCGCTGCTCCGCTGCGCCTGCTCAACGACGGTGACCTCACCTACGCGAAGATCCGTTTGGATGCGGATTCGCTTGCCACCGTGGAGCGTTCCCTCGACCGCGTCCGCGACCCACTGGCCCGGGGGCTGATCTGGTCGGCACTGTGGAACGCCACGCGGGACGGCGAGCTCGACGCGCGACGGTACCTCGCCATGGCGCGGGCCTTCACGCGCGCCGAGTCGAACACGGCGCTGGCGGCTGCCGTGCTCGCCAATGCGTCGTACGCGATCGGGCACTACCTCAAGCCAGTCGACCGGGAGCGGTGGCGAGGCGAGTGGCTCGAATCATGCTGGGCGGCACTGCACCTCGCGGACGCGGGATCTGGAACGCAGCTGGCGTGGGCGCGTGCAGTGGCCACCGCCGCGACCGTCGACGACCGTCGCGCTCGCGAGATTCGCGAGATCCTCGACGGTGCGCTGCCGGCACCCGCGGGACTGGCGCTCGACCCCGACCTGCGCTGGGCGCTGTGGACCGCGCTGTCGGCCACCGGCCACGCCGTTGCGACCGACCTCGACGTCGAACTCTCCTTCGACGCGACGGCGTCCGGACGCACCGCTCATCTGCGGGCACTCGCCGCCCGGCCGGACGCCGGGGTGAAGGCTGACGCGTGGTCGGCAGCGCTGACCGATACCGGGCTGACCAACGATCACCTCGACGCCGTCATCGGTGGCTTCAGGGCCGGCGAACACCACGAGCTCACGGCCCCGTTCGAGGAGCGGTACTTCGCCGCGATCGGCTCGGTCTGGGCCGAGCGGAGCATCGAGATCGCGAGGCGCATCGTGCTCGGGCTGTTCCCCGCGTCCGACTCCCTGGCCGGGGTGGACGCCTGGCTGGCCGCGCACCCCGATGCTCCGGCCGCGCTGCGCCGGCTTGTGGTCGAGCAGCGCGACCACCTGGACCGGGATCTGCGCGTGCGGGCACGAAGTGCCCGCACGTCTGCCGGAGAACGCGAAACGCACTAGCACTCACCGCGGCTCGTCGATCGCTACGCACTGGTGTCAAGCCCACCGCTCGCCCGTGGCGGGTGTCCCGGAACCGATGGGCGGCAACGGAAACCTGACTGGACTGCCCGATCGACACGCTCACCGAAGCGCCCGGCACGGCCTCGACCGAGCAGCTGCGACTACCGGCTCCCCTGAGGTCGGTCCCCGGCCACCGCGACTGCGCCGGGGGTGTGCCACACCGAATCGGGGAGTTCGCCGGGCAGGTCCGGGTTGTCGACATCGGTGAACACCGGGTCCAGTCCGGCGCTCACCTGCCTGTCGTAGTCGCGGAACGCGCCGAACGCCCACTTGCCGAGCAGCACGATCGCGACCAGATTGACCAGTGCCATCAGTGCCATCGCAACGTCGGCGAGCGCCCACACCGCGGACAGCGCCAGCACCGAACCGACGCCGACGGCCGCGAGCACCAGGAGGCGGAAGACCCGCAGCGCGCGGGGCCCGGCGCCGAGGAAGGTCATGTTCACCTCGGCATACGAGTAGTTGCCGAGAACCGACGAGAACGCGAAGACGAATACCAGCACCGTCATCAGCCACCCCGACCACGACCCCAGCTCGTGCTGCACGGCGGCCTGCGTCAGGGATGCCCCCGTGCTCGAGGCCGGGGTCGCAGGGTCGTACACGTCGGGGCCTGCCATCAGGATGATCATCGCGGTCGCCGTGCACACGATCATCGTGTCGACGAACACGCCGAGGGACTGCACGAAGCCCTGTTTGACCGGATGCGACACGGTTGCGGTCGCAGCGGTGTTCGGGGCGCTGCCCATGCCGGCCTCGTTGGAGAACAGGCCGCGCTTGACACCGTTGAGCATCGCGGCCGCGACACCGCCCGCGACACCCGCGGCGGCCTCACCGATTCCGAAGGCGCCACCCAAGATCCAGCCGATCACCTCGGGCACGCGTCCGATGTTCATGACGATGATGACCACGGCGAGCAGGGCATACAGCCCGGCCATGAGCGGCAACACCACCTCCGCGACCCGCGCGACGCGACGGATGCCGCCGAACAGGACGGGCGCCGCGAGAAGCATCAGGACCACGGCGGTCCACTTCTGATCGACGGTGTGCGCCTGCGCCAGCACGTCGGCGATGGTGTTCGCCTGCACCATGTTGAAGGCGAACCCGAACGTGACGATCAACAGCACCGCAAACAACACCCCGCCCGCACGGGAACGCAGCCCGCGCTGGATGTAGTAGGCGGGCCCGCCGCGAAACGCCCCGTCCGGACCGCGGACCTTGAACAACTGCGCGAGGGTCGCCTCGACGGCGGCGGTCGCCATGCCGACGAGCGCGACGCACCACATCCAGAAGATCGCGCCGGGTCCGCCGAGGGTCAGCGCGATCGCCACGCCGGCGATGTTGCCGGTACCGACCCGGGACGCCAGCCCGACGCAAAACGCCTGGAACGACGAAATCCCCTCCGCGGAGCCCGACCGGGACGACGCGAGCTGCCGAACCATCGTCCCGAATCGGCGGAACTGGATGCCGCGGGTGCGGATCGTGAAGTACAGCCCTGCGCCGACCAACAGATAGATCAGCACGTACGTGTACAGCACCTTGCTGATCGGGTCGATGAACTGCTGCTGGATGAAGTCCATGACGTAGATGTAGGCCAGTGAGTGCCGACAGTCCAGTGGACCCGCCGCAGCGAGCGACTACCTCTGTGCCCGGTTCATACTCCGCGATCAGTCGGCAACAGGGGAGGAGGATCCGGAAACTCGTCGGGGAACCGGTACTCGCAGCCCAGTTCGTCGGCGGACCGGGTGCCCCGGTTGTCCCGAAACCACGTCACGCAGGCATCCGCGACGAGCGGGACGTCGTGGCTGAAGAGATATCCGTCGGTGCAGTCCTCGAAATGGTCGTCGAAATACCAGTGATCGAGCACCAGCGAGTCGGTCGAGTAGTCGCCGAACATCAACTGGTCCATAGGTTTGCGAGACCGTCGCAGCATCAGAACGCCGTCGGCGAGCACCTGCAGCTGCGCACACACCACGTCGTCCTCCTCGTCGCCGACCAGGTGAAGGCTGTGCGGGCCCAGGTTCAGGGTGAACCCGACCGGCTTGTCGCCGAGCGAGTCGACGAGCCAGTCGACCATGTCGACCCACTTCGAGAGCTCCGACGCGTCTGTCGATTCCGTCATGGCCACCCCTGTCGTGATCGCTGAGTCCGGGGCCGAACGTAGCGCGACGGTCCGACAGGTCTGTGTGCTCGACCGCGACGTGGGTCAGACTGAATACGTGACCGCACCCGTACGCAGTGTCGATGTTGCCGAACGCCGAGCCCGCCTGGCCCAGCGGCACTGCCTGGCGCCGACGGCCCGCGCCGCAAACGTGACCGAGGCGGCGCGCAGCCTGGTGTGCCTGCACGGCACCGACCCCGCGACGATCTACCTGTCCGTGCGGGCACGGGTCGAGGGGATGACCGTCGCCGATCTGGACCGGGCTCTCTACGAGGAGCGTTCGCTGGTCAAGCATCTCGCGATGCGGCGGACCCTGTTCGTGTTCCCTCGTGACGCGATGCCGTTCGCTCAAGCCGGCGCGAGCAACCGGGTCGCCGACACCGAGCGCCGGCGCCTCGTGCGCGAGGTCGAGAAGGCCGGCCTGGTCGACGACGGGGAGGAGTGGCTGACCGCGGCGGGTGCCGCCGTTCTCGATGTACTCTCGAACTGCGAACCGTCGTCGTATCGCGAACTGCGCGAGCAGATTCCATTACTGGACAGGTCGATGGCCCACGGGGAGGGTCGGAGCTGGGGCGGGCGGGTGTCGGTGGGCCCCCGGGTGCTCACCGTCCTCTCCGCCGAGGGTCGGATCGTGCGTGCCACCAACGACGGTCCGTGGCGGGTGTCCCGGAACCGGTGGGCGACAACCGAGTCGTGGCTGGGCTCGCAGCTCGAGCCCGTGGACGATGTGGACGGCGCGGCCTGGTTGGTGGCCGAATGGCTGCACGCGTTCGGGCCCGGGACCGAGGCCGACATCAAGTGGTGGCTCGGATCGACTGTGACGATGGTGCGGAAGGCGTTGTCCGCCTTGGACATCGTCACCGTCGACCTCGACGGGCAGACGGGCTACCTGCTTGCCGACGATCAGGACCCGGTCGCCGCGGTGCCGCCGTGGGCGACACTACTACCGGCGCTGGACCCGACGACGATGGGCTGGCGGGACCGCCAGTGGTACCTCGGTCCGCACAAGGAGCTGCTCTTCGACAGCTTCGGTAATGCCGGGCCCACCGCGTGGTGGGACGGGCGGATCGTCGGAGGCTGGTGGCAGGACGGGGACGGTCGGGTGGCGGTGCACCTGCTCGAGGACGTGGGTACGGAGGCCCGCCGGGCACTCGACGCCGAGGCGCAGGCACTGTCCGAGTGGCTCGGCGGTGTCCGGGTGCTGGCGCGCTTTCCGTCGCCGTTGGCCAAGCAGTACGCCTGACCCAGTCGGTGTCCGTTGTTCGGGCCGGACCGACGTCTCACTGCTCGGCCAGCTCGAGTAGGTCGTTGTTCAGGTCGTCCTTGTGGGTGACAAACAGCCCGTGACCACCGGTCGGGTATTCCTTGTAGACGGCGTGCCGAATCAACTGGGCGGTGCGGCGACCGGTCAGTGCGACGGGCGCCGACTGGTCGGCGGCCCCGTGCACGATCAACGTCGGGACGGTGATCTTCCGCAGCGACGGCCGGTGGTCCGTGTGATACGCCGAGCGCCACAGCCCGATCGTCCCCATCGGGGTGGCGGACAGGCACTGCCGCAGGGTGATGTCGATCAGCGCCGGCGACACCTCGTTGCCGAGGTGGGTGGCGAAGAAGCCCTGGGCGCGATTGGCGAACCACGCAGGCCGGTCGTCCCGCAGCGCCTGGACCGTTGCCTCGCACACCTCCTCGGGCACGCCCTCGGGGTTGTCTTCGGTCCGCTCGAGATACGGCAGGGTCGCGGCGACAAGCGCCACCTTCGCGATCCGATCCTCGCCGTGGCGTTGCAGGTAGCGCGCCACCTCGCCGCCACCAGCGGAGTGCCCGACGACGGTGATCTCCCTCAGGTCGAGCAGATCGATCAGGTCGGCGAGGTCGTCGGCGAGGGTGTCCAGGTCGTATCCGGTCGCGGGCCGGTCGGACCGACCGTGACCACGCCGGTCGACGAGCACGCAGCGGTAGCCCTGTTCGACGAAGAACGGGACCTGGTACTCCCACATGTCCGCGCCGAGCGCCCAGCTCGCGACGAACACGATCGGTCGCCCTGTCCCGTAGTCCTCGTAGGCGAGTCGGACGTCGTCACGAGTCTCGAAGTACGGCATGGTGTCTCCTTCATCGGTGGGTTGGTGAGACCCATGCTCACTCCACCGATGGGGCCCAGTCGATTACCTGGTAGGTAATGGGGCTGACTACCCCGGTGCGGACCCGACCAGCTGCGCGACGACCACGTAATTGTCGTCGGTCGATTCGCCCTCGCGCACATCGCAATTGGCCAGGATCAGTCGTCCGGGAACGGATGCGCGCAGCTGATGGTCGACGAGCAGCGAGCCCTTCGGCAGCGGCCCCACCGTCTGGACGTGGTACTCCAGCACGCCGGCGGACGTGCGCAACGCCACGCGGTCGCCCACCTCGACAACCCGCAGCGACCGAAAGGGTGCCGTGCTCCTGGTGTAGTTGTGGCCCACGACCACCACGGTCTGGTCGGTACCGGTGCCGGGGAGACCGCTTTCGGACCACCACACCGGACGTTCGTCCACCGGATTCAGCTGCTGTCCGCTCGCCCCTCCGCGCGTCAGCCCGTCCGGATTGAGAGGACTGCTGAGGTAGGTGACCCCCGCGCTCGACCGCAGCTCGATGTGGACCGGCTCGGTGGGGGCCACGGCCGCGCCGACCGGTGGAGCCGCAATGATCTGCGACTCCACCGGTGAGCGGTCCGGTGGTGGCGTCCCGGATCCGTGGACAGTGCCCGAGCAGGCGGAGACGAGGAGCACCAGGGCAGCCACCACCGACAGGCGGTACGCCCTACGACGAGGCAGCGCCGCCCGCTTCGCCGGTGCGCTTGCGGCGCAGGACAACTACGGTTCCTGCTGCGATGGCGCCGAGTATGCCGACGCCTGCCACCACGGCGGGAACGCTCACTCCGGCGCCCGTCGACGACGAGTCGCCGAGGGCGAGGTCGACCGGCGGCAGTGCGCCCGCGAGCGCCCGGTTGCCGTCGGCGTCGGTGACGTAGTAGTCGACCACCTCGAAGGACCCCTTGCTGTTGGAGAATCCGACCAGCTTCACGCCGGTCTTGTTCGAGACGGCCGTGGCGTCGTTGACCTTCGTGACGCCGTCGCCGCTGTGGGTCTCCTCACCGATGGTGATTGATCCGTCGAGATCGGAACCGTCCTCGATCTCCTTGATGTCCTTCGCCTTCAGCTCCTCCTCGGCCTTCTTCGCCTTGTCGGCCTCGGCCTGCGCGGCCTCCGACTGGGCCTTGGCCTCGGCTGCCTTCGTCGCTGCAGCATCGGCCGCCGCCTGCGCCTTCTCCGCCGCGATGTAGAGGTCCTGCGCCTTGAGGCTCGCGGCCTCGGCGTCCTTCGCCTTCTTCGTCGCCTCCTCGGCCTTCGCGACCGCCTCGGAACGCTTCGCGGTCGCCGACTCCCCGGCGGCGTCCGCTGCTGTCTGCGCCGTGGTTGCGGCATCGGCCGCGTCCTTGGCTGCGGCCTTGGCCTGCGCGGCCTTCTCGGCCGCCTCGTCGGCGGCCTTCTTCGCTGCGGTGGCCGTCTCGGATTCGGCGTCGGCCGCCTTCTGGGCGTTCTGTGCGGTGCTCTCCGCCGCAGCCGCGGCCTTCTGGGTCTCCTTGGCCGTGACGGCCAGCTTGTTCGCTTCCAAGGCCGCCCGCGCGGCTTCCTTCACGGCGGCAGCCGCTTTTGCGAAGTCCCACTGCTTCGCGGCCTCGGCCGCCTCCTTCTCCTTGGCCGCAACCTTCTGCCGCATCGCGTCCTCGGCGGCCTTTGCCTGGTCCGCCTTGGCCTGCAGTGCGGTCGCCTCGGCGCGGGCCTTGTCGGCCTCGGCCGCCTTGGTTCCGGAACCGGCAGCCGCGGCGGCTTTTTCGAGTTCGTCCGCGTGCGCTGCCGCGTCGTTCGCCGCGGTCTGCGCGGTCTCGGCGGCCGCTTTCGCCTCGGCCGCCTGCGCGTTCGCGCTCCTGGCGTCGTCCTCCGCGCTCTTGGCTGCCTGCTCCGCGGTCGCGGCCTGGTCCTTGGCCCTGGTCGCCTCCACGGCTGCCTTCGTGGCAGCCACGCTGGCCTGGGTGGAGGCCTCCGTTGCCTGCGTGGACGATTCGCCCGCCTTCACCGACTCCGCGTCCGCCGTCGCAGCCGTGTCGGCGGCCTTCTTGGCCTCCTCGGCGGTAGCGGCGGTGTGTGCCTCGGCCTCGGCGATCGGGTCGGCCGGATCCTTCTTGTCGGCACCGGCCTGGGTCTTCTGGTCGGCAGTCGCGTCTGCCTTCGGGTCCACGGTCTTGTCGGTGACGGCGGTGTCGCCGGTGATTGCGTTGTCGGGGACCGTGTTTCCGGCCTCGGTGCCGTCGGTGCCTGGCATTGCGGGGCACGCGGTATCCGGGGTTGCCGTCGGTGTACAGGTGGTCTCGGTCCCCGCGTCCGTCTGTTGGGCCAACGCAATTCCCGGTCCGCTCACCGCCATGCCGAGCGCGAGAAGCGCTCCGGCCGCGGCTGCGCGGGCTCTGCGTTGACTGGCAATGGACTGCTCCGACATGGATACAACCTTTCGGCCTTCGTTACGAAGACACAGATTCGAGACGATCCTGGCGCCCGTCGAACCGGCCGAACTCCACCCCTTGTCGTTCCTATGGGCGAATCCGGCCATGGGTTAGCGTTTACTTCGCCATTGCCTTGCGGAGCGTTACGACCGACGCCCTCGACGACAACGGCCCCGCTTCTCGGTGAGGGGCGGGGCCAGTTGTCTGCCTGAGGTTGTCAGGCCTTGGGCGCGATCATCGGCAGAGTTCTGCGGTCGTGCTCGCGCGCCGTCGGGGCCACGCAAGCCCCCGATGAATGTGATCTGCCTCACTATAACGTAACGATAACGAACGCCTACTCGATAGATCACGATGCGCCGTCACCAGCGGGAATCGGGTGTACAAATCCCGGTATTTGGACACGTGTCGATATCGGTGCCCTTGTCGCCGGGTGGTTTCCAGGGCGGTGCACCGTCCGTATGGTCGGTGACGGCCCGGAAGTCAGGGCCGCTGCCGGACCGCCGCTGAGCCTGCCCCGCGGATCCGGCCCCGAGAACCGCAAGTGGGGCAGCGGCGAGGCAATCACGACAGACATCGACCTCGTCTGCGGGTGCGAAAGGATTCTCCTAGATGACCACGAACCGCATTCAGACCAAGGCCGCCAAGGCGAAGAAGACCCTCGGCTGGGTCGTCATGACCGGAGCCCTCGTCGCGGTCCCGATGGGACTCGCCTCGGGCACTGCCAACGCCAGTGGCCACAACTGGGACGCTGTCGCGCAGTGCGAGAGCGGCGGCAACTGGAACACCGCCACCGGAAACGGCTTCTCCGGTGGCCTGCAGTTCACGCCGAGCACCTGGGCCGCCTACGGCGGATCCGGCTCGCCGGAGAGCGCGTCACGGTCGGAGCAGATCGCGGTGGCCGAGAACGTGCTCGCGGGCCAGGGTCCCGGCGCGTGGCCGGTGTGCGGCCAGTACCTCTGAGCTGCAACACAAGTGACTCCATGACGTCCCGCTGACAGCGGTGCGCGGAACGGTCGTCGCCCCCACTCCTCGTGAGTGGGGGCGACGACCTTTTCTGCTGTCCGGGATCGGTTGACCTCCACGACCCGAACCGACCTCGGGGCCCGGCCGTCCGGTGTCGAGCGCTCGCGCCCGGGTACTCGGCTGGACACCGCGGCACCGGAGCTGGCGGGGCGATTCGTCACCATGGGCGGCTGATCGCCGATCAGGGACGGGCGCGGTAGGCGTCGCCCAGAGCGGCGGCCAATGCGCGCATCTGCTCCTGCCGATAGGCGCGGGAGGTGGCAGATCGAGGGTCCACCAGATCGAAGCCGTGGTACGCGCCGGGCACCACGTGCAAGGCGCACGGCACCCTTGCGTCGTTCAGACGCGCGGCGTAGGCGACGTCCTCGTCGTGGAACAGGTCGTGGGTGCCCACCCCGATCCACGCCGGCGGCAGACCGGCCAGATTCCCGTACCGTGCCGGTGCTGCCAGTGGCGGCACGTCGGCAGCTCCGCCGAGGTACGCGCGCCACCCGTACCGGTTGCTGGCGACGCTCCACACCCGAAGCCGGCGACCGTCGATGTCGGTGCGTTGCGCGGTCCGGTCGTCGAGCATCGGGTACGACAGCAGCTGGAACGCCGGTTCGATCTCGCCGCGGTCGCGGGCAAGCAGCGCGAGCGCCGCAGCCAGGCCACCTCCGGCGCTCTCGCCCGCGATCGCGATCCGGGACGCGTCGACGTCCGGCTGGTCGGCGAGCCAGCGCAGTCCGGCGTAACAGTCCTCCAACGGGGTCGGGAACGGGTACTCGGGCGCGAGGCGGTACTCCACCGACACCGCGACCGCCCCGAGATCGTTCGCGACGCGCCGGCACATCGAGTCGCCCATCGAGGCGCTGCCGATGAGATAGCCGCCGCCGTGGACGAACAGCAGCCCCGGCATCAGCGGCTGTAGCGTTCTCGGTCGGAACACCCGGACGGTGACGTCCGCATCGACCCGGACGACGTCACCGTGCTTGGGGGGCACCGCGCCGGCGAGCCTCGTCAATCGCCGGATCGGGCCCGCGGTGCGTGGCGTGACCACGCTGCGCGGCAGGAACCGTGCCAACCGCAGTGCGGGGTCGAAAGCGTTCTCGGACACCGGCCCTCACTTCCCGTCCCGAGGCTCGAGACGATGAGGATGCTAGAGGACGCGGGGCGTTCCGGAGGTGCTACGGCAGCATCGACCCGGTCGCCAGGAACCGCTCGTGGAACGAGAACGCCTCGCCGAGAAGGTGCGGGGTGTGCCCGATGCCGGGAGTGGCCTGGGCTCGGGCGACGTAGTCGTGCAGCAGCGGCCGGAACTCGGGATGCGCGCAGCGGTCGATGACCACCTGCGAGCGTCGTCGCGGGGAGAGCCCGCGCAGGTCAGCGAGGCCCTGCTCGGTGACCAGCACCTGGGTGTCGTGCTCGGTGTGGTCGACGTGCGGGACCATCGGCACGATCGACGAGATGGCGCCGCCCTTCGCGGTGGACGGGCTCAGGAACATCGACAGGTAGCCGTTGCGGGCGAAGTCGCCGGAGCCGCCGATGCCGTTCATGATCTTGGTGCCCATCACGTGGGTCGAGTTCACGTTGCCGTAGATGTCGGCCTCCAGCATGCCGTTCATCGCGATGATGCCCAGGCGCCGCACCACCTCGGGGTGGTTGCTGATCTCCTGCGGGCGCAGCGTGATGTGCTCACGGTAGAAGTCGATGTTGTCGGTCAGTTCGGCGAGGCCCTTCGCGGACAGGGCGAGGGAGGTCGCCGACGCGTGCGCGACGGCGCCGTCCTTGATCAGCCGCAGCATCGAGTCCTGGATGACCTCCGAGTAGCACGTCAGGGCGCGGTAGCCGCCGCGGTCGAGGCCACCGAGGACCGCGTTGGCGACGTTGCCGATGCCGGCCTGCAGTGGCAGCAGCGTGTCCGCGGGGAGCCGGCCCGCCTTCACCTCGTGGGCGAAGAAGTCGAGGACGTGTCCGGCGATCGCGAGGCTCACGTCGTCGGGCTCGGTCAGTTCGCTGGCGCTGTCGGGCACGTTCGTCTCGACCACCGCGACCACCTTGGCCGGGTCGACGCGGTAGGTCGGCTGTCCGATCCGGTCCTGCACCCGGGTGATCTCGAGCGGCTTGCGGTTCGGCGGCAGTGCGGTGCCGTAGTAGACGTCGTGCATGCCCTCCATCGCCGCGGGCACCCAGGAGTTGACCTCGAGGATGATCCGGTCGGCGACGTCGAGCCAGGTCTTGTTGTTGCCGATCGACGCGGAGGGGATCAGCTCGCCCGACTCGGTGACGCCCGCGACCTCGACCACCGCGACGTCGACGTTGCCGTAGTAGCCCTCCCACACCTGCTGCGCGACGTGCGAGAGGTGGATGTCGACGTAGTCCATCCGGCCGTCGTTGATCTTGCGTCGGGCCGTCGCCTCGGACTGGTACGGCATCCGCAACGCGATGCCGTCGACCTCGGCCAGGATGCGCTCGGTCTCGGTGGAGACGGAGGCGCCGGTCAGCAGGTTGACGGTGAAGTTCGATCCGGCTCCGCGCGCCGCGTGGATCCGGTCGGCGAGGGCCGGGATCACGACCTTCGGCGTGCCGGCGGACGCGAACCCGCTGATGGCGACGGTGTCGCCGGGGTGGATGGCCGTCGCGGCCTCGGCGGCCGAGGTGACCTTCTGGCGGAACAGCGAGCTCTGGATTCGGTTCACTGTCGACTCGATCCGTGGACGCTCGCTATCACCAACACGGCCAACAGGTTATCTGGTTGACATAATCGTCCAGAATGTGGGCCACCGCACTGCGGCGGCGAGCCTCGGGCAGAATGCCGGACTGTACAGGTCGACGGCTATGCCATGGAGGTCCCGGGGATGAGTGACATGCAGGATCCGCTCGGCGAGCTGGCGCCGTTCGTGGGGCACTGGATCGGCGGCGGCGACGGCCACTACCCGACGATCGACGACTTCTCCTACGAGGAGGAGCTCGAGTTCACCGCCACCCCCGGCAAGCCGTTCCTCGCGTACCGGTCGCGCACCTGGTCGCCGGGTCGAGGTCGACCGATGCACACCGAGAACGGCTACCTCCGCCCCTCGGGTGGTGGGGTCGAACTGTTCGTCAGCCAGCCGACCGGGTTCGTCGAGATTCAGCGGGGCGAGCTGCGCGACGGCGTGCTGGAGCTGTCGCAGCTGACGCTGGCCGCCTCCCCGGATGCGAAGCCCGTTCACGAGATCCGACGTCGGCTCCAGGTTGCGGGCGACGAGCTCACCTACGACCTGTGGATGGCGCACGCCGAGACCCCGCTCACCCATCACCTGCGGGCGCGGTTGACGCGGCAGTAGCAGGCATCGCTCGACGAGCGCCGCGTGGGGACGAGGAAGGGCGTGAGATGGCAACGCTGGCACTGGTATTGGCAGGCGGGGGAGTCGCGGGGATAGCCTGGGAGACCGGCTTCCTCCTCGGCGTCGAGGACGAGTCGCCCGGCGTCGCGCGTGCACTGCTCGCGGCGGATGCACTGATCGGGACCTCCGCGGGCGCGACAGTCGCGGCGCAGGTCAGTAGCGGGCTGACCCTCGCCGACCTCTTCGAGATCCAGACGGCCGGCGTCAGTCACGAGATCCCCGCGGAGGCCGACTTCCAGTCGATCGGCGAGATGTTCGCCGCCGCACTGGCCGACGACTCCGGCCCGGCTCGGCAGCTGCAACTGATCGGCGAGGCGGCGAGGCGGGCCCCGACCGTGGAACCGGCCCGCCGCCGCGCGGTCATCGAGGCGCGGCTGCCCTCTGCAGAGTGGCCCGCCCGCCGGCTGCTGATCACCGTGACAGACACCGACACGGGCGAACTGGTTGTCCTGGACAGGGATTCCGGCGTCGGCCTGGTGGACGCGGTCGCGGCCAGTTGCGCGGTACCCGGGGTCTGGCCTGTCGTCACCATCGGTGGCCGCCGGTGCATGGACGGGGGCGTCGGCAGCTCGACCAACGCCCAACTCGCCGCGGGCAGCGATGCCGCTGTGGTCCTCGTGCCGGTCGCCGAGCCGGGCCCCTACCTGCTCGGCGGCAGTCTCGACGACGACCTGACCCGTGGCCGGGTGGCGACGGCGAACCTGGCCGTCTACGCCGACGCCGACTCGGTCGCTGCCATGGGACCCAATCCCCTTGCCCCCGAGAGTCGTCGGCCGTCGGCGATCGCCGGCCGTAGTCAGGGCAGGCGCCAGGCGGCGCAGGTGGCCGAGTTCCTGGCGAGCGTGCGGGAGCCGGACGGCGTCGGCACGGTGGGCTGACGCGGTGGTGACCAAGTCCCGCCGAAGGAAGACCCGGTCGGTCGCGAAGGCGGCAGCTCCCGTTGCCGCTGCGGGGGAACGCATCTGGGTGCTCGACGTGCCGTTCCGCGCCCCCGCTCCCGGCGCGCACTACAACGGCGCGATCAAGGCGCACGTCTACGTCGGCGACAGTCTGCCCGACGAGTTGACCCGGTACGCGGCCAAACCCTACTCGTACCAGCAGTGGACGGAGGACGAGCTCAACGGGACCCGCGGCCCGTCCGCCACCGCGGCGGCGAAGCGGCTCCGACCCGAACAGGTGGAGGGCGCCGCCGCGATCGTCGCCGCCGCGGCCGCGGGCTCGCGTGGATTCTGCCTGTCCGACGACCCCGGGCTGGGCAAGACGCTGACGGCCGTCGCGGCGGCCAAGGAAGTCGCCGAGCAGCGCGGCGGATCCGCCATCCTCGTCACCGTCGATCGGCCGACCTCCATCACGATTCCGCACTGGCGGGCCTCGATCGCGGCGGTCGGGGACGGCGGTTTCCGGTGGCTGATCATCTCGCCCGACCAGCTGAAGAAGCTCATCGCCCGCAACGGCAGGCCGAAGTTCCGGTTCGACGTGGTGATCAACGACGAGGCCCACCTCTTCCGGCACGACTCACAGCGCACCGACTACCAGCGGCGGGTCGTCCGGCACCTCGACCCGCCGGACAAGGCGCCGTTCGTGATCTCGATGACGGCCACCCTCGGGCACCATCCGGGTGAATGGCGTTATCTGTCATCGCTTCTCGCGCAGGTACACGACGAACCCCCGGGACGCTGGGACGACCTCGGGGCGCGCCTCTCCGAGTCGGGGGTGCCGCTCGAGCGCCGGCTCGGTCGCTGGCAGTGGACGGCCGAGGCGAAGTCGTCGGCCCGTAGCCAGGCGGATGCGGTGGCCCGGGTGCGCGAGTGGATGACCTCGGCGGATCCCGCGGTCATGATGCACCGGTCGGCCCCGTGGGGTCAGGCCCCGATCGACGGACTGGGGGTCGACCTGAGTGTCGCCGAACGCGAACAGTACGAGATGGACTGGGGTGAGTACCGCCGCGAAATGCGCATCGCGCGAACGGGATCCGACGGCGCTCGCGGCCGCGCGGCGCTGATCCGATTCCGCCAGAAGGCGGGCATGATCCGCGCGCCACACACCGCCGCACTGGTCGCGGCAACCGCCGAGCGCGGATACCAGTGCCTGGTCGCGACGGAGATGGTGAGCACCGGTGCCGAGCCGGTCGCCGACCTGCTCGAGGAGCGGGGCATCAGCGTGTCCCGGATCTTCGGAGGTCGCCGCGACGCCGAGAACGAGCGCCTGCGCTTCCAGCGCGGCGACTCCCAGGTGGTCGTCTTCAACACCACCTCGGCGATCAGTCTGCACGCCGCCGAACACCTCGCGGACGGTTCCCACGCGACCGACACCCCGCGACTCGGGTTCTTTCACCAGCCGCGCTACTCCGGGATCGCCGCGCGGCAGACCATCGGTCGGGCCCACCGCGACTACCAGGTCTGCCCGTGGTCGCTGCTGTACGCCGTGGACACGGTGGAGGAGCAGGCGGCAGTCACGATGGTCGACCGGCTGATGGTGCTGTCGGCCGGTGTCGACGGCGATCTGGGTGCGCTCGCCGCGATTGCCCGCCTGTTCGACGCCGACTGGCTCGGGGAGCAGGCCTTCGACTGACGTTCCCGATCGACTGACCGCTGGATGGGAGGAAGTCCGCCGCGGCGCCCGACGATGCGCCTAGCGTGGGTGGCACTGTCAGGACTTCGATTCGAGGAGAACTTCATGGCGACGTACGTGCTCACCGGCGCGGCCTCCGGGCTCGGTGCGGCCACCAAGGCGCGGCTCGAGGCGGACGGCCACCGTGTCATCGGTGTCGACCTCCACAATGCCGACATCAACGTCGACCTGGGCAGCGCCGACGGGCGCAGCGAGGCGATCGCTGCGATCACCAATCTGCTCGACGGCAGCCTGGACGGCTTCGTTCCGTTCGCCGGGCTCGCGGCCGCCGCCGGTCGTCCCGCCAGCTCGTTGATCGCAGTCAACTACTTCGGCGCCATCGAACTCCTCGAGGGCCTGCGGCCGCTGCTGGCCGCGGGGGAGCAGCCGTCCGTGGTGCTGATCAGCTCCAATTCGTCCACCACCCAGCCGGGTTGGCCCGTCGCGCTCGCCGACGCCTGCCTCGACGGCGACGAGGCGAAGGCCAACGCGGTCGCCGAGTCGTTCGGCGAGCTCGCCGCGATCCAGACGTACCCGGCCACCAAGGCCGCCCTCGCCTACTACGCGCGGACCAAGTCCGCGGAGTACATCGCACAGGGCATCCGTCTCAACGCGATCGCGCCTGGATTGATCGACACCCCGATGACGCAGGAGGGCCTCAAGGACCCGTTGATCGGCGCCGGCATGGAACAGTTCCTGGCCACCATTCCCGCCGGTCGTGGCGGCAGGCCGGACGAGGTTGCCTCGTTGGTGGCGTTCCTGCTCGGACCCGAGTCGACCTACTTCGTCGGCTCGGTGGTGTTCGCCGACGGCGGTACCGACGCCGCGTTCCGCGGACGGGACTGGCCGAAGATGTGGGAAGTCGGGTAGCCGCGGCGCCCCCACCGGCTCGACATTGCGGGGCGGACCTGTCGCGATGAGTTTCCGCGGCGAGCCGGGTCTGTACAACCGACACCCCCGCGCCGAGTATGTGACTCAGGCGTCCCACCGAACGAGCGGAGCCCACGATGTCCCGAATGCTGTTTGCGAATCTGCCGGTCAGCGATGTGACTGCCACCCGGAAGTTCTTCGACGGACTCGGATTCGAGTTCAACGAGACCTTCAGCGACGAGCACACCCTGAGCATGGTGGTCAACGACATGACCACGGTGATGTTCCTGGAGGAGCCCCGATTCCGGGACTTCATCGCCGACGAGATCTGTGACACCGCGAGGGCGCGCGAGGTGCTGATGTGCGTGTCCGCCGACAGCCGTGCGGAGGTCGACACGCTGGTCGACGCCGCCGTCGACGCGGGCGGCAGCGCGTGGATGGAGCCGCAGGACCAGGGCTTCATGTACGGCCGCGCATTCCGCGACCTCGACGGGCACGTCTGGGAGGTCATGTGGATGGATCCGAGCGCGATCCCGGGCTGACCTCGGCCACCGAGTACTTCGCCGGCGCCGTCCGTGAGATGACGGCGCCGGCTCGGTCGCGCGGTCCGTCCGACCCGATCCGAGACGGTTCGGCGCTGACCGTGCGCCGCTGCCTCGAACTGTTCGACGCGCAACTCGGCAGCAGGCACCTGGACCTCGCCGCACGTCGGCTCCGCGCGCGCGGACAGGGCTACTACACGATCGGGTCGGCCGGGCACGAGGGCAACGCCGCACTCGCGGCCGCCCTCCGGCCCACTGATCCGGCGTTGCTGCACTACCGGTCCGGTGCCTTCTTCCTGGAGCGGGCCCGGCAGGTCGGGGGCAGCGACCCGCTGCGGGACGTGTTGCTGGGGGTGGTCGCGGCCGCAGAGGACCCGATCTCCGGCGGCAGGCACAAGGTGTTCGGCCGCCATGACCTCGCCGTGATCCCGCAGACCTCCACGATCGCCTCGCACCTGCCGCGGGCGGTCGGGCTGGCATTCTCGGTCGCTCGGGCCGACCGGCTGGGGGTCGAGCCGGCCTGGCCGGTGGATTCGGTGACCGTGTGCAGCTTCGGGGACGCCTCCGCCAACCACTCCACCGCGACGGGGGCGATCAACACGGCGGCCAACATCGCGTATCGGGGCCTGCCGTTGCCACTGCTGTTCGTGTGCGAGGACAACGGGCTCGGAATCAGTGTTCCGACCCCGCCGGGCTGGATCGCCGCGGCCTACTCGAATCGCGCAGGCCTCGAGTACTTCGCCGCCGACGGATGCGACCTCGCCGAGGCCTTCGACGTATCGCAGCGGGCCGTCAATTGGGTTCGCGCCCACCGTCGCCCGGCGTTCCTGCATCTGAGCACGGTGCGACTGTTCGGGCACGCGGGGTCGGACGTCGAGTCGGCCTACCGCAGTCCCGCGGAGTTGGCGGCCGACCTGCGGCGCGATCCGCTGGTGGCCACCGCCCGACTCCTGGTCGCGGCCGGCGCCCTGACACGCGCGGAGGTGCAGGACCGATACCGGAACATGGACGAGCGGGTGGAGGCTGTCGCGGGCGAGGTGTCCGGTGGGGCGCCGCTGCGCTCGGCGGCCGAGGTGATGGCCCCGCTCGCTCTGCCCGATCCCACAGTTGTCGCGCGCGAACTGGAAAACCGTTCCGACACCGGGGAATCGGCGGAGCCGCTGACGCTCGCCCGCGCGATCAACCGCGCGCTCGTGGATGTCCTGACGCGCCACCGCGAGTCGCTCGTGTTCGGCGAGGATGTCGCCCGCAAGGGTGGGGTGTACGGGGTGACCCGCGGGCTCGCCCATACCTTCGGGCAGGCCCGCGTCTTCGACACCCTCCTCGACGAGCAGGCCGTTCTCGGGCTGGCGGCCGGCGCGGGGCTCGCCGGGCTACTTCCGGTGCCCGAGATCCAGTACCTCGCCTACCTGCACAACGCCGAGGACCAGATCCGTGGCGAGGCAGCGACACTCACCTTCTTCTCGGCCGGGCAGTACCGCAACCCGATGGTCGTGCGGGTCCCGGGGTTCGGCTACCAGGAGGGCTTCGGCGGGCACTTCCACAACGACGACGCGGTGGCGGTACTGCGCGACGTGCCGGGCATCGTGGTGGCCGCGCCGGCCCGCCCCGACGACGCGGCCGCGATGCTGCGCACCTGCGTCGAGGCGGCGCGGACCGCGGGCACGGTCTGCGTGTTTCTCGAGCCGATCGCCCGCTATCACACCCGCGACCTGTACGAACCCGGCGACGCCGGCTGGCTGGCGCCCTATCCGACCGAGCACGTGCCGATCGGTCGGGCGCGCCGCTACGGCGACGGCGACGACCTGACGATCGCGACGTTCGGCAACGGCCTCTACCTGAGCCTGCGGGCCGCACGAACACTGCGGCGCCGCGGTATCGGGGTTCGCGTCCTGGACTTGCGCTGGTTGGTACCCCTGCCGGTCGAGGACCTGCTGCGCGAGGCGGGTGCCACCGGCCGGCTGCTCGTGGCGGACGAGACGCGTCGATCGGGTGGTGTCGCGGAGGGCGTGCTCGCGGCGTTGGTGGACGGCGGGTTCGGTGGTGTCATGGGGCGGGTGGCGAGTGAGGACAGCTTCGTGCCGCTCGGTGGCGCGGCGAGACTGGTGCTGCTGTCCGAGGAGTCGACCGTGGCGGCGGCGGTCGACCTCGTGCGGCGGTGAGCGTTCGGCGCGCCCGGTGGGCCGAGGCGTGGCAGTATCGCGTGGATGTTGGACAGTCGACCAGTTTCCCGCCGGGTCAGTCTGATGGTCGCCGCGACCGCCGTCGCGGTGGTCGCCGCCAGTGGCGTCGCGGGTGCCCAGTCGTCCGTCCCGACAGGTGAACCCGGCTCGGTGGCGCTCGAGCCGATCGGTGAGGTGCGTGAGGTCCCCGCGGACTTCTTCGGCGTCAACGGTGCCCGGATCATCTCTCCCGAGAACGCCGCGCAGTGGCACGACCCGGTCTTCCGGCAGGCTCTCGCCGGCCTGGGTGCGGGTCTCGTCCGGGTCCAGGGCGGTAGCACGTCGCAGTGGATCGACTGGCGGACAGGCCTGTTCGACGAGCGTCCGGACGGACAGTTCGTCGGGCAGAACGAGGGCCGCCGGCCACTGCTGCTCACCGACTGGGCGGACATCGTCCGCACCGCCGGAGCGACACCCATCTTCGATCTGAACGTCCTCACCTCCACCGTCGACGAGCAGATCGCCATGCTGCGGGAGGCGAGGCGCCTCGGCATGGAGGTGCGCTACGTCGAACTCGGCAACGAGTTGTGGGATCCGGGCAAGTACTACCGCCAGGTGTATCCGACCGGGGCCGACTATGCGCGGGCGATGAACGGCTGGATCACGCAGCTGCGGACCGCGTTCCCGGACATCGAGATCGCGGTGTCCGGCGCCGACGACTCCTCGATGGTGAGCAGCGTGCTCGGCGAGCGACTGCAGGACTGGAATGCCGGCCTGTACGCGAACATCCGCGGAGCCGACGCGGTCGCCCTGCATCCGTACTGGGTGCCCGACCCGGTGCAGGCGGATGTCGGCTCCACCGCTGCGGGTGGCGTGGCCGCGTGGAATGCGTTCGCGGACAAGGTGGTCGCGAAGGTCCCGTCGGCAATGAAGGTCTGGCTCACCGAGTACAACCAGATCAACACTCCGCTCGGCGAGATCCCGGGGTTCCCGCAGCACCTGGTGACGGGGGTGCCGCAGACCTGGGCGGTGGGGCTCGGCGTCGCCGGATTCGCGCTCGCCGGACTCACCGACCCTCGGATCGAGATGTCGGTGATCCACGCCGCCCTCGACGGGCTGCCGTCCGAGCGTTCGCGGGCAGCCAACGGCAACGAGGAGATTCACGCGATGCTCGCCGACGGTTCGGGCAACTCGACCGAGTTCGGTCGGACCGCCGTCAACGCAACGCTCACCCCGATCTACACCCGCGCCCGCGGGGGAGCGTCCGTCCGACGGCTCCGGGCCGACGCGGCGCCGGAGGTCACGGCGGCGCTGGGGTCTCCCCTCGGTGTCGCGAGGGTGCCGGGGGTGCTCGGGGCCCAGTTCCTCGGGGACCGGCCCGGTGCCTTCCTGGTCAACCTCACCGATCGGCCCGTGCGGGTGAGCCTGCCGCCCGAGCTCTCGGGTGGCTCGACTGCCGACACGATGACCGCCCCGCCGTTGGCCAATCCCGCGTTCACCCCGACCGACCGCGTCACCGAGACCCGCACCGAGGTCACGCGGGAGGCGGACCTTCCGGCGTACTCATTGACGCAACTGTCCGCTAACTGATGCGGGTCATCGCTTGCAGCGCCGTCGGCCAGGAGCGAGCGGTGGCGATGGGGTCCCACACACCGTGCCGTGCGCGGGTGAGGGGATAGCAGGCGAGTCCGATCACCACCGCCGAGAGGTGCCCGACATCGGTGAACGTCGCCCCGGAGAAGAGCGGAGTCGCGAAGAATACGAGTACACCGGCCAGGTACACGTAGCGCCACGGCTTGATGATCCGGTAGGTCAGCACGCCCACCACACCGGCGAGCGCGTAGCTGACGCCGACGTCGAGCGTGAAGGCCGCCTTCTCCGGGGCGCGGCCGTCGTTGATGGCCCAGTACAGGACACCCTCGCTGAGATAGGTGGCGCCGACGTGGGCGATCACGCAGACGAGCACCCAACGCAGCGTCCCGAGCCAGCGTTCGGCGGGCACGTGGAAGATGTTGAAGATGATGAAATAGGTGATCCAGCCGCCGCCGGAGAGCCAGAACGCACTGGTCACCAGCACCCGCAGCGGGTCCTCTTCGAGGTGGTGCAGGTTGGTCGAGCGGCTGCCGAGCACGTGCCGCTCGGCACCGGGGGACAGGCGGGCGACCACGATCGTGGTCACCAGCAGGATCGCGAGCCATATGAACGTGCCCGGCGCGCGCCGGATGTACACCCACACCTCGTGTGGGAGAGCTGCGAGTCGTTGCCGGGCCGAGACCGCCACCACACCAGTGTGACCGACCCGGCCCGGATCCGCGCGCCTCGCGGGGGGGGGTTCAGCCCTCCGGCAACTCGACGCCGAGTTCGGCCGCGCGTTGCGAGACGGCCTCCGGAAAGACGTTCTTGTACAGGTAGAGGTCGCGGCCCATCACCCAGCCGGGTGCGAGCCGGGTGGCGTACCGCTCGAAGTAGCCCAGCTGCTTGCCGAACAGCACCAGCTCTTCGGGACTCGCCACGCCCCACTGCTTGCCGATCTGGACCAGGCTCATGATGAGGTCGCTGAGCCGGAGCTCGGCGAGGTCGCGGGCGAAGACCGGTGCGAGCAGCGCTCCGACCTGGTTGCCGATCTCCGCGTCGCTGGCGTCGACCTCCGCGGTGTACCCGAGCGACCGGATGCCGCGGGCCATCCGGGAGTAGTCGCCGTCGATCAACGTCGCGTAGAACATGTCGCGCAGGATCGTTCGCCACACCTCGGGCAGCTCGCCGACAATGCCGAAGTCGAGCATCGCGATCCGGCCGTCGTCGAGGACCCACAGGTTGCCCGCGTGCACGTCGCCGTGGAAGGGGCCGTGCACCAGGATCGACTCCATCCACGCCTTGACGCCGCGCCGGATGAGCAACTGGGTGTCCGTGGTGCCGTCGGGTTCGATGCGGTCGAGCGGCGTGCCGTGCATCCGCTCCATGCAGATCACGTGGGGTCCGCAGTACGGCCAGTACACCTCCGGTGCCGTCACCCACCGGTTGTCGCCGAACGCCCACAGGGCGTCGCGGAAACGAGTCTGCCGGTCGGCCTCGACGGCGCTGTTGAGCTCGGTCATCGTCGCGTTGTGCAGATCGCGGACGATGGCGGTCGCATTCGCGACGCGGAGGAACTCGCTGAACCGTTCGAACAGTCGGGCACCCCAGTACGCGGTGCGCAGGTCGATCAGCATCCGGCGGTGGATTCCGGGGCGCTGCACCTTGATGACGGCCTCCGTCCCGTTCGGCAGCACGCAGGCGTGCACCTGGGCGACCGACGCGGCGGCCAGCGGCTCGTCGTCGAAGCTCGTGAACAACTCCTCGACCGGCATCCCGAGATCCGCTTCGATGACGGCGCGGGCCTGCGCGGCGGGGACGGGCGGGACGTCGTCGAGGCATCGCAGACAGGCATTGGCCAGCGGCGTGGGAAACACCCCGGATGAGGAGGCCGCCAGCTGCCCGAGCTTGACGAAGGTGGGGCCGAGGACCTCGAACGCGTCGACGACACCTTCCGAGGCGGCGTCCGCCCAGCTCATCTCCCGGCGGGTGAACGGCTTGGTCACCACTGCAAACAGTGTGCATGCCAGGATCACCGTCCCGACCACCAGTGCGCGCCAGAGTTGGGCCAGGCCGAACTGGTCGAGCCTGGGCATGCGCACGGACAGCGCTTCCTGCGGCGGTCCCGACGAATACGGGCCGACCTGACAGGGCAGGGATTCGGGCACGGACGACACCTCGCTTCTGATCCAGCCCGACAGCCTAGGGGCGCGGACGAGAAACGTCGATCCTCCTCCACGGTGGCGGGCATCCGATAGTGCACCCTGATACCGAGGAGGATCAATGCGCAGGAATCTGGTCGGGGTCGTTGTTCTCGTGGTGCTTACGGCGTTCGGGGTGTTCGGAGCGGAAGGCGGGGCGGTCGCCGGGCCGGGGGCGGGCGGGGCACCGGGTACCGGACCCTGCGCGAGCGACCCGCCTGCGACCACTGCGCCGCTGCTGCCCGAACGCCTCGAAGTGCCGATTCCGTTCCCGGTGGTGACGCAGGTGCCGTATCCCGCGCCGGTCACCCCGACCACCCGGATCGCGGCGCCGGCGCTGCCCGCGAACCCGTGCACCGACCCGTGCCCGGACCTCACCGACGGGGCGGACCAGCTTCCCGGCGGGCTGTCCAGCGACCTGGGCGTGCCCCAGATCGGGGTCAAGTTCACCCCCTTCCACCTGGGCATCCCGGTTCCCGGGCCGGACGCCGGTCCGCTGCCCGAGCGGCCGCCGGTGGTCCATCCGGCCACCGAGAGCGCCACGCTCGCGGCGGCCCGCCCGGCGCCACGGGTCGGCGCGGTCACGACGGTCGCGAAGGAGACCGGCGCAAGCTCGGTGAACCGGACCGACAAGCGGTGGCAGGTCAACGGCACGGACCTGGGCATCATGTGGGAGAGCGAGCCGGGGAAGGTCGCGGTGGCCTTCGGCGACACGGTCGGTCGCGGGTTTCATCCGCCGGGCGGCCAGGGCGAGGACTGGCGCAGCAATGTGCTTGCGTTCAGCACCGACCGAAACCTTTCGGACGGAATGACTTTCGACTCGATGGTGCAGGACAGTCGATGCCACGCCGCGGAGATTCTCAGCAGCCGCAAGCTCGACAACGTGGAGATCACGACGATCCCCACCTCCGGATTCGCGATCGGTTCCCGTCAGTACCTGAGCTACATGTCGATCCGCACCTGGAACAGCATCCCCGGCACGATGTTCACCAACCACGGCGGAATCGCCTACTCCGACGACGGGGGTCAGAACTGGACGAAGGACCCGTATGCCCAGTGGGACAACATCTTCGGTCTGGCACGGTTCCAGGTGTCGGCGATGGTCCCGCAGGGTGGTTACGTCTACATGTTCGGAACGCCCAACACCCGGCTCGGTGAGGTCGGGTTGGCGCGGGTGCCCGCGGATCAGGTGCTCAACAAGTCGGCATACCAGTACTGGAGCGACGGCTCCTGGACCGCGGTCGGCGGGGCGGGGTCCGCGACACCGATCCTCAGCGGGCCCGCGGGCGAACTGTCGGTCCGGTACGACGAGACGCGGGCGCGGTGGCAGATGACCTACCTCGACACCTCGAAGGCGGCCATCACCCTGCGTGAGTCGGACGCCCCGCAGGGTTCCTGGTCGGAATCGGTACCGCTCGTCGGCATCGACCGTTATCCCGAGTTGTACGGTGGCTTCATCCATCCGTGGTCGACCGCCACCGACCTGTACTTCACGGTGTCGACGTGGTCCGACTACAACGTATTTCTGATGCACGCCGAATTGCAGTGAAAGTCAGACACATTCGGTTCCGAACGATTCGAGGAGACGATCGAGACGATGTGGCCAGCCGAATGGCCGCGGGCAGCCCGCGACATCGCGTCCGCCACCGACGAGGCCGTGACTGCGGCGCGTGTTCCCGACCGAGAGGCTTTCGAGGAGGCTGCTGAGAAGTTGCGTCGCCTCGACCTCGAGCAGGTGCGCGCGGTGCATTCGGCGATGGTCCGCGAACTGCTCGAGGACCTGCACCCCGACGGGTTGACCGGCGAGTCCGTCCAGGCGGTGCTCGAGCGGTGCGCCCGAGGCACGACCGCGTGGGTGTCAGATCTGCAGGTTCCGTTGCTGGTCGCGGTGCTGACCGGTGCGCTCGGACTCACCGATCCCGACGAGGAGAACATCCCGCGGGATCGGTTCGCGGTGGCCAGGCACGCACTGCTCGTGCTGGCCGACCTGCTGTCGGCGGCGAAGGCTCCCGCAGCGGGGTACCTACGCCGCGCGATCGGGGAGGTTGCCCGAGCCGAGACCGTCGAGATGCCCTGATCTGTAACGCTTCCCGTCGTCGGGCAGGCCCCGGTCTCGCTCAGCCGTGCAGCAGGTTCGCGCCCGCGATCATCGCCTCGATCGACGACTCGGTCGCGGTGGAGCCCATCCCGAGTGCCCAGTGCCTGCGCCCGTCGTGTTCGCACAGCAGGAAGGTGGCGGTCCGGCCGTCCGCGACCCGGATCTGGTGGAAGGACAGGATCTCGAGCTGGAATCCGGCCTCGTACAGCATCGTGGTGAGGGCCGAGACCGGCCCACCGGCGACGGTGGTGGCCTGGCGGATGGTGTTGCCGATTCCGAGGGTGGCCTTGAACTCGCTGTTCCCGGCGCCGACCGGGGTGACGGACCAGCGGCCGAACCGGACCGGGCCGTTCGTCGGCGAGTAGGTGGCGAGGAAGGTGCGCCAGTTCATCCCGGCGCAGTCGGCGCGCATCTCGCGGGGGAGTGGGGTGCCGTAGCGCAGCGTGAACGGGTCGGCGGGAGTGCTGGAGGTGAAAGCCTGGAGAGTGTTCATCGACGTGGTCTTCCTGGAATGAAGGGAGGACCAACTGGTAGCTCAACGACCCGCAGCGAGGGGTCGGTCCGAATCAGACCCCGCTACGGCGGCGAACTACGAGGATGCGCGTCATGGCCGCCACCCTAGGCGCGATCGTGACCGAACGCAACAATTCGGACTGGCCGGCGCCCGCGGCGGGTGACGGGCGCCACACGGATGTCGTTCGCGAATCGGACATTGAGTTGGACGCTTGTCCGATATAACTGAGCGCGAATGCGACGGGGGGGCGAGCGTTACGACAGCACACCCTCGTGCACGTTGTTCCATTCGACTGGAGGATCTGCATGTCACGTAAGGCGATGCGCCGCACCGCATCCATCGTTGCCGCCACCGCGCTTCTCGCGGGTGGCCTCGCCGTCGGCGCGGGCACTGCCGCGGCCGCCGGCTCCGCCGACCTGGGCAGTGCGGGCTCGTCGGATACCGCGACCCCGCCCGCCGAGCAGAAGCCGCACTCGGCCACCAAGAAGACCGACAACATCTCGGTGACCAAGAAGGTCGTCGGCGACGGGACGGTGGCGCCGGGTCAGAAGGTCACCTACCGGACCGTCATCTCGGTGCCGAGTGGTGTGGACCGGCTCGTCAACAAGATCACCGACTTCCATCCGGCCGGCTTCGAATACGTCGAGGGCAGCGCGAAGATCAATGCCTGGAACGTGATCGGAGGCCAGAAGGAAACGGCGGTCAAGCCCACGGTGAACGCGGCGGACAACAGCGTGTCGGTGACGGAGCCCTTCGTCGGGTGGCTGACCTCCTCGATCGAGGCCAAGACCGTCACGCTGGAGGTGAGCTACCTGGTTCCGTCGAGCGCCAAGGCCGGCACCGCCCTCGACAGCGGCGTGACCTTCGACGTGCTGGGCTTCCTGGCTACCCAGAAGTTCAACCCGATGGGTGTCTTCGTCACCGTCCGTGACGCCAACCTGGTCGAGAGCGTGACCGGCGGATCCGCCGAGCTCGGGCTGGGCTCGTCCGAGGGTGGCACCGGTTCCGCCGGCTCCGCGATCATCACCGACCCGGCCGGTTTCGTGGCCGACGTGATCAGCGGCGTCATCAAGAACGGCAGCTAGCCGCGGCAACCGCGAAGGGGCCGTCCGGCGTGCCGGGCGGCCCCTTCGCGGGCCCGGGGTGGGTGCACCCCGGACCGGTCAGCGACCCGGTGGCAAACCAAGCGGGCGCTTGTTTTAGGGTTGTTAGACGCAATCTTTACCCGGCCGTCATGGTTCACCGCGTCATCCCGAATGGAGATCTGCATATGTCCCGTTTCTCGCTGCGCTGCGCCGCATCCGTCGCCGCCGCTACCGCACTGGTCGTCGGCGGCATGTCGCTGGGTGCCGGTACGGCCGTCGCCGCCCCGGAGGGTTCGTGCACGAAGAGCAACGTCCTCATCTCCAAGAAGGTGCTCAACGGGGGAGAGGTGGCCCCGGGTGGTGAAGTCCGCATCCGCACCGTCTTCTCCGTCAGCTCCGGGATTGACCGCATGATCAACAAGGTCACCGACTTCCATCCCGAGGGTTTCTCGTACGTGAAGGACTCGGCCACCCTCGATACCTGGCATCTCATCGGCCTGGCGCAGAAGACGGAGTCTGTGACCCCGGCCCCGAACGCCACCGACAACTCCATCTCGGTGAGCAACGGCGCGGGCTGGTCGGTCTCGACGACGGGCAACAAGACGGTGACTCTCGAGGCGAGCTACCTCGCCCCCAAGGACGCCAAGGTCGGGTCCGAGGTTGCGGTCGGTGCGGGGTTCAAGAGCGGTCTGCTCGGTGAGAACAAGTGCGACAAGTTGGCCACCGTCAAGATTCGCGGTAAGAACATCGTCGAGGGCGCGACCTCCGGCTCCGCTGACCTCGGCTTCGGCTCCGCCGACACCGAGGGTGGCTCCGGCTCGGCCGGCTCGTCCATCATCACCGATCCGGCCGGCTTCATCGGCAGCATCATCGGCAACGTGATCAAGAGCGCCAGCTAGTTTCGCGGAAATCAACGAGGGCCGTCCGGGATACTCCCGGACGGCCCTCGTCGATTTCGTCGCAGGCACTGCCTCCGGGATACCATGTGGTTTCCAAACGAATGGTCAAGCACTGCAGAATTATTCGATTCACGCACGGAACAGCGCGCGCGTCCATACGATGACGCGACGCGCGTCCGGGAGTCGGGGCTACCGGGCGTCGCGTGGCCACCCCAGTGAATGGAGATTCTGCATGTCCCGTACCACGATGCGCCGCGCCGCATCCGTCGCCGCCGCCACGGCCCTGCTCGCCGGTAGCTTCGCGACCGGAGCGGCCACTGCCTCGGCCGCTTCGATTCTGTCGGACCTCGGCTCCACGGCGAGTGCGCCGGATGTGCCCGCCTCGGCCACGGTGACCGTCGACAACCTCGTCGTGACCAAGGCGATCGTCGGGAGCAATCAGATTGCGGCCACCGGCCAGGTGACCTATCGGACCACCATCTCGGCCACCTCCGGTCCGGACCGGCTCATCACCAAGATCGTCGACCTCAATCCGGTCGCCCTCGTCTACGTCGAGGGCTCCGCCAAGGTGACGTCCTGGCAGAACGGCGCGATGACCTCCGAGTCCGTCACGGCGACCGCGTCCGCGAACGCCGGCGTCGCAGTGAGCAATGCGGCCGGCTGGGTGGTCTCGGCGATCGGCAACAAGACCGTCACCTTCGACGTCACCTACTCGGTGAAGTCCGTCGGCGTCAGCACCGGCATCTTCGACAGCGGCCTCGCCATCGACGTGGCGGGATTGCCCGAGCAGCAGTGGCCGGCGATGGGCGTCAAGTTCAACCTCGTCGGATCTGTCACCCCCAGCTTCGGAAGCAGCTGATCCCGGCACAGTCGACGCATGTCGACAGGGGCCGCCCGGGCATTCCCGGGCGGCCCGTGCCGCTCACGCCATGTCGTGCTCGTCCCCGGGGGCGACCTTCCGCAGTCCGCGGTAGGCGTCCGCGGGCGTGCGTCGACCGGCGACGACGGCCTCGACCTCGGCCGCGATCGGCATCTCCACGTCGAAGTCGCGGGCGAGTTCCATCACCGTCGGCGCGGTCTTGACCCCCTCGGCGACCTGGCCCAGTTCGGCGACCGCCTGGTCGACGGTCAATCCTCGGGCCAGGGCCTCACCGACCCGACGATTGCGCGAGGCGGGGCTCATACAGGTGGCGATGAGGTCGCCGACGCCGGTGAGCCCGGCGAACGTGCGCGGGTCCGCGCCCATCGTCTCGCCCAGCCGGGTCATCTCGGCGAGCCCGCGCGCGAGCACCATGGCCCGGGTGTTGTCGCCCACGCCCAGGCCGTCGGCCATGCCCGACGCGATCGCGACGATGTTCTTGAGCACCCCGCCGAGCTCGCAGCCGAGTACGTCGGTGTTGCGGTAGACACGGAAGACCCTGGAGGCGAACAACGGTTGCAGGGCGCTGGCCACCCGATCGTCCTGTGTCGCGACGACCGCCGCGGCGGCCATGCCGTCGGCGATCTCCTTGGCGATGTTGGGGCCGGCCAATAGACCGACGGGGTGGCCGGGCAGGCATTCGGCGATCACCTCGGTGGGTCGCTGCCGCGTACCGGGCTCGAGTCCCTTCGCCAGGGACAGGACGGGCACCCAGGCCCGGACCTCGTTGCTGATCTCGGTCAGTGTGCTTCGGACGGCGTGTGACGGCACACCGACGACGAGGACATCCGCCTCCCTGGCGGCCTCGACGAGGTCGTCGGTCGCCCGCAGACCGGCGGGCAACTCGCGGTCGCCGAGGTAGCGCGAATTGCGACGTTCGGTGTTGATCTCCTCCGCGGCCGCCGAACTCCTGGACCACAACAGGGTCGGGGTGTTGTGTGCGGCCAGGCCGGCCACCGTGGTTCCCCACGATCCCGCGCCCAGCACCACCACCCGCACCGGCCGCGCCATCAGCGAACACCCTGCGTGCGATCGACATGTGCCGTCATGGCTTCAGATTTCCACCACGGCAGCCGATCCGGTGCGGAATCCCGCGAACTGAAATCAGAACGGTGCGACGACACCCGCGATCGGGATGCGCCCGCCGACCGCGACGCGGAAGTCCACCATGGCGCGCTGCAGATGGTCGGGCGAGGTCACGACCACCGCGCTGGTGGCGCCACGTTGGGCGAGGATCGCGTTGGTGTTCTGCGCGTTCTCGACGGTCGAGCGTGAGGTGTACTCCTCGGTGATCCGGAACGGGGGAATCCCGTGTGCGATCAGCCAGTCCCGCATCGCGCGGGACTCGGTGATCCCGTTCTGCGGCACGCCCCCGCTGACGATGATCGGGGAGAGCGGGTAGCGATTGGCAACCTGGAGGGTCGCCTGCAGGCGGGACACGAGCAACGGCCGCATCGTCCCGTCGGGGAGTAGTCCCGCGCCGAGCGCGACGATGTTGGTGCCGAACGGGTTCAGGTCGAGGACCACCGGGTACTGGGTGGTCAGGGTCTCGAACCGGGTGCAGGTGAGGATCACCTCGCGGAACGGCGTCTGGCACCCGCCGACGGTCGACAGCACGCCGTTCACGAGCGTGGTCGGAGTGACGTCGGCGCTCGCCGTGGCGGGCAGTGCGGCCCCGGCGGCGGCCGCGAGGAGAGCGGCGGCAATGATCCGGCGCGGACGTAGCGATCGCGAATACAACGGCATGGCACTCCTTCTCGAGCGGACGATCCTCCAGGAATGGTGACAACCGCAGTCGAGTGTGCCGCAGCGATCGCAATCTCGCTCGGCTTACGAATTGTTCGACGTGTCGGAAGGTCCGACGCGCGGCTTCAGTCCGCGGCGCGAGCCAGCGCCGACGGCCACCAGATCGCGCGACCGATGTCGTGCGAGAGCGCGGGGACCAGCACGCTGCGCACCACGATCGTGTCGAGCAGGACGCCGAACGCCACCGCGAAGCCGATCTCGGCGAGGAACACCAGCGGGAGCACGCCGAGCACCGCGAAGGTGGCGGCGAGGACCACGCCCGCCGAGGTGATCACACCCCCGGTGACCGCCAGCCCCCGCAGCACACCGGTACGGGTGCCGTGGGTGAGCGACTCCTCGCGGACCCTGGTCATCAGGAAGATGTTGTAGTCGATGCCGAGGGCGACGAGGAACACGAACGCGAACAACGGGAATGCCTGATCGGCGCCCGCGAAATGGAAGACGTGGGTGAAGAAGAACCCGCACACGCCGAGCGTCGCGGCGAAGGAGAGGACCACTGTCGCGATCAGGATCAGCGGCGCGAGCAGGGCGCGCAGCAACACCGCCAGGACCACGAAGATGACCGCGAGCACGATCGGGATGATGAGGTTCCGGTCGCGCACCGATGCGGCCTGTACGTCCACAGTGGTGGCCGAGCTGCCACCGACCAGTGCGTCGGCCCCGGGAACGGCGTGCACGGCCTCGCGCAGGCGTGTGACCGTGTCGAGTGCCTGCGGCGAGTCGTAGGAGTCGGCGAGGGTGGCATTGACGACAGTGCGCCCGTCGATCGGTTGGACCGTCAGTATCGCTGGTGGGCAGCCACTCTCGGGTCCCCCGGTGCCCGGTGTGGTGCCCAGTTTGGCGAGCTCTGCCAGTTTGGCGTAGTCCACCTGCAGGCATACCGACCCGGGTTCTGTCGCCACCCCGGGCACCGTGCTCGCGACGGCGATCACCTCGTCCACCCGATCGGCATTGGTGGTGATCACCGCCGGTGCGCCGGTACCGGGATTGAACTTCGCGTCGTAGATCTGCTGCCCCTGGACCGCGTCGGGGTTGTTGGTGAAGTTCTCGGTGTTGGTCAGTCCGGTGGTCTGCAGGCTGCCGATGCCGACCGCGAACAACACGATCAACAGTGCCGTCGCGCCGATCCAGGCCGGGCGATTGCGTCGCCCGACCGCCGCCGCGATCCGGCCCCAGAGCCCGTGCGTGGCCAGGTCCGCGGCGTGGTCGACGCGCGGGATGCGCGGCCAGAACACCCAGCGGCCGGCGATCGCCAGGAACACCGGAAGGAAGGTCATCATGACCAGGTAGGTGCAGCCGATGCCGATTGCCGCGACCGGTCCCAGGCTCTTGTTCGAGTTGAGCTCGGAGAAACTCAGACACAGCAGGCCCAGGATCACGGTGAGCGCGGAGGCGCTGATCGCGGGTGCGGATTCGCGCCAGGCCCGGATCATCGCGTCGAACCGGTTCGGGTAGGCGTGCAACTCCTCCCGGTACCGCGAGATCAGGAGCAGTGCGTAGTCGGTGCCGGCGCCGAGAACGAGCACCGACAGGATGCCCTGGCTCTGTCCGGTCAGTGTCAGCAGGTCCGCCTTCGCGAGCGCGTAGATGACCATCGACGACAACCCGAGAGCGAGGACCGCGGACAACAGCGGGAAGAACCACAGCACGGGAGAGCGGTAGACGACGAGCAGGATCGCGATCACCACGAGCACGGCGGCGCCGAGCAGGGCGCCGTCGAGTCCCTGGAAGGCATCGATGAACGCCACGAGCAGCCCGCCCGGTCCGGCAGGCAGAACCTCGAGTTCGCTTGTCGCGGCGGACTTTGCGGCGTCCATCACGTTCTGTTCGTTCTGTGCCAGCACGTCGCCCTGGACGTCGGTCCCGTCCGATTTGGCCACGAGTGGCACGTACTGCGAGGCCGCGGTGCCGTCCGCGGAGTACTGGGTGGGGGTCATGCCGGACTTGTCGACGCCGTCGACCGCCGCGATGGCCTCGCGGGCCCGGGCGATCGAGGCCTTGTCCTCGGCCGTCAAGGGGGTGTCGCGGTGATAGACGACGAAGCCGGGCACGGTCGTCACGGTCACGAACCGTGCGGACTCGTCGGCGACGACCGTCGACTCGGCGGAACTGGGTAGGTACGAGGCGTTGTCGTTCTTCTGGACCTCGCTCAGCTTGCCCTGGAACGAGCCACCGGCGAGTCCGGCGAGGAAGGCGACCGCCGCGAGCGCGATGACGACGTACACCGGCCAACTCCGTCGGACGGACGGGGGCCCGGCGGGGGCAGGTTCGGTGTCGAGGTCCGTGTCGGTCATCGGGTCTCCATCCGAATGCGCGGTTCGGGCAACGCCAATGCGGTCCAGTACACCATGCGTCGGCGGCCCGCCGCGCGCGGTCGGCGTGGTGGCTTCCCGAATCGAGCGCATTTCGATGCCAGTGGCCTCGGAAATGCTCTAAGTTGTCCCGCATGACTGAGATTTCTCGGCGCATGCCCGGTTGTCACGGTCGGGATAGCCGGTCAGGTGTTGGGGTGCCGCGGATGTCGGACCGTGATGGGAGTGTGTGGTTCGTGATCGTTCGCTACCGCTACCGCGCCTACCCGACCGGTGACCAGCAGATGATGCTGGCCCGGACGTTGGGGTGCGTTCGGGTGGTTTTCAACGACGCGCTCCAGGCCCGGCAGGACGCTCGCACGGCCGGGGTGAAGATCACGGACACCGAGGTGCAACGCCTCGTGGTCACGCTCGCCAAGGCCACCCCCGAACGGGCATGGTTGGGCGAGGTGGCGTCGGTGGCGTTGGTGCAGGCCTGTCAGGACGCGCGCCGCGCCTATCGAAACTTCTTCGATTCAGTCGCCGGGAAACGGAAGGGCCGGCGGGTCGGGGAACCGAGGTTCCGGTCCCGTAAGGACAATCGGCAGTCGATCCGCCTCACCCGCAACGGGTTCGGGGTCACCGACCGGGGTGTGCGGTTGGCGAAGATCGGTGACGTCAAACTCGAATGGTCCCGGAACCTGCCGTCCGCCCCGTCCTCCGCCACCGTCGTCCGGGAGGCCGATGGCCGGTATTTCGTCTCCTTCGTCGTTGAGGTCCTCGAAACTCCGCTCACCCCGAGCTCGACGGTCGCCGGTATTGACTTGGGCCTCACCGATCTGGCGGTGATCGTCCGATCGGACGGAACCCGGGAGAAGATCCCCGCACCCCGCCACCTGCGGGCGGCGGAAAGGCGTATCGCCCGCGGGCAGAGGGCGTTGGCCCGCAAGGAGAAAGGCTCGAAGAACCGGGGTAAGGCCCGCCACCGGCTGGCGGTCCTGCACCGCAAGGTGAGGGAAACCCGTCTCGACCATCACCACAAACTCGCGCACCGACTCGTTCACGACAACCAAGTGATCGCAGTCGAAGACCTCGCCGTCTCCGGGCTCGCACGAACCCGGCTGGCGAAGTCTGTGCACGATGCCGGATGGGCCACCCTCGTCCGACTGCTCGAAGAGAAAGCCGACCGCTGCGGTCGGACGGTCACCAAGATCGACCGCTGGTTCCCCTCGACCCGCGCCTGCTCTCAATGCGGGGTGGTCGGGGACAAGAAGCCGCTGCACGTCCGCGCCTGGACATGCGGGTGCGGTGCGCATCTCGACCGCGACTACAACGCGGCAGTGAACATTCTCGACGCCGCCGGGCTGGCGGAGTCGCTAAACGCCTGTGGAGCAGATGTCAGACTCCGGCTTGCCGGAGCGGTCAGCGTTGAAGCAGGAACCCACCGAACGGAGGCAGTGTGATGCTGCGACGCGTAGGAATCCTGGCCGTTCACGGCGGGGAGGATGTCAATGCTCAGAATCTCTCCCGGCGGGGCTTTCTCGCCGCAGCGGGCGCGACCGCGCTGACCGGACTGGCGTGGACGCCGGCGCAGGCGCTGTCCTCCTCCGACCCGCGCGCCACGCTGCCCGTTCCGCCGGGTTTCCCCGACGGCATCGCGCTGTTCCAGCAGGGATACGAGAACTGGGTGCGGGAAATCGTCTTCGACGAGGTGTGGACGTGCACGCCCCGCGACGCGGGTGACGTGGTCAGGCTGGCCAACTGGGCGCACGCCAACGGCTACCGTCTGCGCCCCCGGGGCTCGATGCACGGCTGGAGCCCGTTGACGTTGGTGCCGGGTCAGAACATCGACCGCGTCGTCCTGGTCGACACCGTCACCCGGATGAACTCGATCACCGTGCACAACTCGCCGGAAGCCGGCCACTCCACCGTCACGGCCGCCCCGGGCGCGATGCTCGGCGCGGTGCTGAGTGAACTGCAGGACCACGGCCTGGGTTTCGCGAACTCGCCCGCCATCGGCGAGTTGACCATCGCCGGGGTCCTGGCAATCAACGCGCACGGCGCCACGCTGTCCGCCGACAACGAGACATCCGTCCCGGGTGCGTCGTTCGGGTCGCTGAGCAACCTGATCACCGCTCTGTCCGCAGTGGTGTGGGACGACGCCGAGGGCGCGTACGTGCAGCGGGACTTCCTGCGCTCGGATCCCGAGATCCGGCCGCTGCTCACCCATCTCGGCCGCACGTTCGTCACGTCTGTGACGCTGCAGGCAGGGGCGAACTACCGGATGCGCTGCCAGTCGTTCGTGGACATCCCCTGGCAGGAACTGTTCGCCCCGCCGGGCTCGCCCGGCCGCACATTCGAGAGCTACATCGCGAAGTCCGGCCGTGTCGAGGCGATCTGGTTTCCCTTCACCGACACCCCGCTTCTCAAGGTGTGGACCCCAACCCCGACCAAGCCTCCGAAGTCACGCGAGGTGACCGGACCCTACAACTACCCCTATGCCGACTCGATTCCGAAGCCGGTCACCGATCTGCTCGCTCAGATCCTCGGCGGCGTCGGTGCGGCCACCCCGCTGTTCGGTCAGGCCCAGCTGGGTGTCTTCCAGGCGGGACTGGCGGCCACGAACGGCGCGGACCTGTGGGGTTGGTCCAAGGACGTGATGTTCTACCTGCGGGCCACGACGGCGCGGATGACCGCCGCGGGCGGGGTGGTGATCACCAAGCGTTCCAACATCGCGAGGGTGATCAACGAGTTCACCACGTGGCACGACAGGCGGCAGAAGGAACTGCAGGCGAAGGGGCAGTACCCGATCAACGGTCCGTTCGAGGTGCGACTGTGCGGGCTGGACGACCAGTCCGAGGTGATGGTGGAATCCGCTGGTGGGCCGGTCATCTCGGCGCTGCGTCCGCGGCCCGACCATCCCGAGTGGGACACCGCGATCTGGATGAACGTCGTCGGCGCGCCGGGCACACCGGGTCAGGCGGCCTACTTCCGTGAGGTCGAACAGTTCATGCGGTCCAACTACAGCGGCGACTACGCGACCTTCCGGCCCGAGTGGTCGAAGGGCTGGGCGTTCACCGACAAGGCGGGTTTCGTCGACGACGAGACCATCGAGACGGTGATTCCGCAGACGTACCGGGCCGGTGTGCCCGCAGGCGACAACTGGGACTCGGCCCGGGCGGCGTTCAACGCCCACGATCCGCACCGGATCTTCTCGAACCCGTTGCTGGACAAGCTGCTTCCGTAGTCGAGGCGCAGTGCTCCGGCGGTTGGCGACTCAGCTGCCGGAGCGCGGCCGGATGTGCTCGAACACCAGGATGGTCTCCGTCGCAGCGACTTCGGGCCGCGCGGACAGGTGGTCGAGCACGAAGTCGCGCAGGGCGGCGGTGTCGCGCATCGCCACGTGCAGGAGGTAGTCGTCGGCGCCGGCGATGAAGTAGACGTCGAGTACCTCGGGGACGATCGACATCCGCTCGGCGAACTGAGCCATGTGTGGCCGGGCGTCGGCGCGCAGTCGGACGGAGATCATCGCCTCGAGGTCGCGACCGAGCGCGGCGGGATCGACGTCGGCGTGAAATCCGCGGATCACGCCGCGTTCGACGAGCGAACGCACCCGGGCCAGACAGGTCGACGGCGCGATCCCGGCCATCTCGGCCAGCGCGTTGTTGGGGGTGCGGGCGTCGCGGGTGAGCTGTGCGAGCAGCACGTGATCGGTCTCGTCCAGACGCGCCCGCCGAACATCGTTCGATCGAGCGGGACCACGGGACCCATCCTCCGAACTTTTCCGGGTCATGGATCGAGTCTAGAGAATTTTCAACGGCCATCTAGGCGTCATTGCGCTGCGAATTCATAATCGTCAGTAGAGCGGATCGGCACGTCCGCGTCGATCCGCGCCGAGACCCGAGGACGCGACATGAGGATCGGAATCCCCCGCGAGGTCAAGCCCTACGAGTACCGCGTCGCCGTCACGCCGGCCGGCGTGCACGAGCTCGTGGCACGGGGGCACGAGGTGCTCGTCGAGGAGAGGGCCGGCGTGGACTCGTCCTTCGGTGACGAGGACTACCGCGCGGCGGGTGGGCAGATCCTCGCCGACGCCGCCGACGTGTGGGCGGCGGCGGACCTGTTGCTGAAAGTGAAAGAGCCGGTTGCCGAGGAGTATTCGCACCTGCGCCGCGATCAGGTGCTGTTCACGTACCTGCATCTCGCGGCCTCGCGAGCATGCACCGACGCGCTGATCGACTCGGGCACGACGGCCATTGCCTACGAGACGGTCCAGGCCGCGGACGGGTCGCTACCGCTGCTGGCGCCGATGAGCGAGGTCGCGGGGCGACTCGCCCCGCAGGTCGGCGCCTACCACCTGATGAGCAACTGTGGGGGGCGCGGCGTCCTGATGGGCGGCGTCCCCGGGGTGCGGCCGGCCGGGGTGGTGATCCTCGGGGGCGGTGTCGCCGGTCAGAACGCGGCCGCCGTCGCGGTCGGGATGCACGCCGAGGTCACGGTGCTCGACCTGAACCCGGCCCGGTTGCGCGAGATCGACGCCCGGTACGGCGGGCAGGTGCGGACCATCGCGTCGAACAGCCTCGAGGTGGAGCAGGCCGTGCTGGGTGCGGACCTCGTCATCGGTGCGGTGCTGATTCCCGGGGCGCGGGCCCCCGAGTTGGTGTCGAACGAGCTCGTCTCCCGGATGCGACCGGGCTCGGTGCTGGTGGACGTCGCGATCGACCAGGGTGGCTGCTTCGCGGACTCGCGGCCGACCACGCACGCGGAACCGACTTACCGAGTACATGATTCGGTGTTCTACTGCGTGGCGAACATGCCGGGCGCGGTGCCGCGAACCTCGACGTACGCGCTCACCAACGCGACCCTGCCGTACGTGCTCGAGCTGGCCGACCTGGGCTGGCGTCGGGCCACCGCCGCGGACCGGTCGCTGGCCGCCGGGTTGAGCACCCATGACGGGGCGGTGCTGTCCCGATCGGTGGCCGAGGCGCACGGCTACCTGGCCAGCGCACTGGCCGGCTGAGACGGCTCCGCCGCAGTGGTGCGGATAGGGAGCGTGGGCACTCCGTATCCGCACCACTGCGCGATGCGCATACGCTGGGCGCGACCGGAAGGAGCCCCGCATGAGCGACGCGATCGAGGTCCGGCGGGACGGCGACATCGTCACCTGGACGCTGAACCGACCCGACACCCGCAACGTGATCTCCGATCCCGACATGGTCGAGGCATTCGAGCGCGCGATCGCGGACGTGAACGTCGACCGGACCGCCCGGGTGGTGGTGCTGACGGCGAACGGGCCCGCGTTCTCGTCGGGCGGCAACGTCAAGCACATGCGCGATCGCGTCGGCATGTTCGGCGGCGCGCCCGCGGAGCTGCGCGACGGCTACCGGCAGGGCATCCAGCGCATCCCTCGGGCGCTCTACCACTGCGAGGTGCCGGTGATCGCGGCGGTGAACGGGCCCGCGGTCGGGGCGGGCTGCGACCTGGCGTTGATGTGCGACATGCGGATCGCATCCACGGCGGCGACGTTCGCGGAGAGCTTCGTCAAGCTCGGCATCATCCCCGGTGACGGCGGCGCCTGGTTGCTGCCCCGGGCGGTCGGGCTGGCGCGGGCCGCGGAGATGGCGTTCACCGGCGACTCGATCGACGCGGCCACCGCGCTGGAGTGGGGTCTGGTGTCCCGGGTCGTCGAGCCCGACCAGCTGCTCGAGGCGGCGCACGAGCTCGCCCGCCGAGTCGCACTGAACCCTCCGCAGGCGTTGCGGATGACCAAGAAGCTGCTCCGCGAGGGACAGCATCAGAGCCTCGAATCGCTGCTGGAACTGTCCGCCTCCATGCAGGCCCTCGCGCATCACACCCGCGACCATCAGGAGGCGGTCGCCGCGATGCTCGAGAAACGGGTCCCGGGCTTCATCGGCGAGTAGCGCAGGTACGCCTTTGTCGGCGTCTCACCGTAGAGTGTCCCAACGTGATCATCGTCAGCACAGACGGCTCCTGCCTGCGCAATCCCGGTGGCGCGATCGGCTGGGCGTGGGTCAATCACACCGGCCCCAGCCAGTCGGGTGGTGAACCGTCGGGAACCAATCAGGTTGCCGAGTTGCGAGCTGTGCTCGAGGCGATCAGGGCGCACCCCGGATCCGAGCCGATGGTGATCGAGTCGGACTCGCAGTACGCGATCAAGTGTGCCTCCGAATGGGTGTCCGGCTGGAAGCGCAAGGGCTGGCGGACGGCGTCCGGCGAGCCGGTCAAGAACATCGACCTCGTCCGTGGAATCGACGAGGCGCTCGGCGAGCGACCCGGCCCGGTGCGGTTCCGTTGGGTCCGTGGCCATGTCGGCAATCATTACAACGAGGAAGCGGACAAGCTCGCCGGCGAGGCGGCCCGCGCGGTTGCGGCGGGCGCGCCCGCTCCGGCCCCGGTGGCGTCGGTGACCGGGGCAGAGACGCCGGCGAAGACCGTCTCGCGCGCCAAGAGCGTCGCGCGGACCGTCACGAGGGTCGAACGCCCCACGGCCAGGGCTGCCGCCGCCGCGCAACCGGCCCTCTTCGACCTGCCCGCACCGGACGATTCGCTGACCCTGTTCTGACCCGCACTGTTCTGACCCGCACCGGTTCGAGGCGAACGGTCAGAGGTCGAACAGTCGGACGGCGTTGTCGCGGCACACCCCGCGCACCCAGTCGTCGCCGAGCCCGAGTCGCGCGACCGCCTCGAGCGCGTGCGCATACGGATAGGGGATGTTCGGGAAGTCGCTGCCGAACAGGATCCGGTCCCCGAGGTCGCGCAGCGCCGGCAGGTCGGCCGGCCGCAGCGGAGCAGCCTCGCCGATGAAGTCGGTGAAGGCCATCGTGGTGTCCAACAGCAGGCGGTCGTATTGCTGTGCGAGGTCGAGGAATTCGGTGTACTCGGGCATGCCCATGTGCGCGATGACCAGGCGCAGTCGCGGAAACCGGGCCAGCAGGGCGGCGATGGGTGCGGGCCCGGTGAACCGGCCCGGCGCCGGGCCGGAGCCGCAATGGATGACGATCGGGGTGCCGGTGTCCTCGAGCAGGCCCCACACCCCGTCGAGCTGTGGATCGTTGGGGTCGTAGTCGCCGACCTGGATGTGCGACTTGAACACTCGGGTCCCGGCTTCGAGGGAGGTCCGGACGTACTCGGTGGCGCCGGGTTCGGGGTAGAAGGTGGAGGTGTGCAGGCAGTCCGGGTTGCGCGCGGCGAACTCGACCGACCACTGGTTGAGCCAGGCCGCCATGTCCGGCTTGTGCGGGTAGATCATCGACGTGAACGCGCGCACGCCGTAGGAGCGCAGCCGGTCGAGCCTGACGTCCTCGTCGTGCCGGTACCGGATCGGCCACTCGACCCCGGTGAGCGGGCCCGCCGAGTCGAAATACGACCACACCTTGTCCATGACCCGCTTCGGCATGAAATGCGTGTGCACGTCGACGATGTGGTCGAGGTGGTGGTCCGCGCGGAACCGAGTGACCGCATCGACGTCGGCGTGGCGGTCGTCGTCCCGGATTTCCGCTTCGGGGTTTTCGCACATGTTGTCCACCCTGTCATGTGGCTGCCAGTGTCCGGCGGACGGTCGACATCCGCGGCTGGCGTGAATACCGTGATGGACGGTCCGTTCACTCCGGATCGCCCGTCACGACGAAAGGACGTCCATGCTCACCACCGTGATCAACGCGATTCTCGGAGCGACCGGAACCGTCGCCGCCGGCAGCAGCGGCTACCAGATCCCGCCGGGCACCCTTCCGTTCGGCAGCTGACGGGCCCGTCATCTGTCGCGTGAACGGACCGTTCAGGTCTTCTACGAACCCGAACGGTCCGTTCACGCGGTCCGGGGGGGTCAGAAGCCGTCGGCGACGCGGACGACGGTGCGGCCGGACTGGCCGCCGCCGCGGATCCGGTCCAGCACGGACACGACGTCCCGGACCATGACCTCAGTGGTGAGGGCGTCCAGGTGCCGCGGCCGCAGGTCGGTGGCGATCCGCTGCCACAGTGCGCGGCGGCGGTCGATCGGCAATTGGACGGAGTCGATGCCGAGCAGGTCGACGCCACGCAGGATGAACGGCATCACCGTCGTGTGTAGGGCGGCACCGCCGGTGAGGCCGCTGGCAGCGACCGCGCCGCCGTACTGCACCGTGCTGAGCACGTCGGCCAGCGTCGCGCCGCCGACGCAGTCGACCGCGGCCGCCCACTGCGCCTTGCCCAGCGGTCGGGGTTTCGCGTCCGGGTCGACGGGCAGTCGGCCGATCACCTGAGCTGCGCCGAGCGACGTGAGCAGCGCGTGGGCCTCCGGCTTGCCGGTGGACGCGACCACCTCGAACCCGGCGGCGGCGAGCAGATCGACGCTGACGCTGCCGACACCACCGGACGCCCCGGTCACCAGCACCGGGCCGTCTGCGGGCGTCAGCCCCCGGTCGACGAGCGCCTGCACGCTCATCGCGGCGGTGAATCCGGCCGTCCCGACCGTGGCGGCCTCCCGCGGTGTCAGGCCCGACAGGACCACCACCTGGTCCGCGGGCACGCGCGCGTACTCGGCGTAACCGCCGTGCCGCGCGGTGCCGATGTCGTAGCCGTGCGCGACGACCGGGTCGCCCGGCGCGAAGTCGGGTGACTCCGAGGCAACGACCTCGCCGGCGATGTCGATGCCCGGCACGATCGGGTACTCGCGCACGACGCCGCCGCGCGGGGTGACGGCGAGGGCGTCCTTGTAGTTCACGCTCGACCAGTCGACGCGGATCAGCACTTCGCCGGGCGGCAGTCCGGTCTCGTCGAGGGATTCCCGGGCCAGCGTTATCGCCCCGTCGGCTTCACGGGCGACGAGGGCGGAGAAGGTGAGGGTCACCCTGTGCAGACTATGCGGTTGCCCGACCGCCCAACATCCCCGCGCGAGTTCCGCGTAGTGCGTCGCGAGCAGATCGGGGTCGGACCGGACGCTGCTGGAAGTCGACCCGGCCTGCTTCTGAGCCGGCATCCCGCTGACTCGTGAGCAAAGGTCACGAATGGGGCGAATCTGCTTCACGCGACAGCCTTCTGAGGTATGAACGGTGTGAATTGACGTTCACTTCAGGAGGTCGCTTCGTGTACGTGGGGAACTTCGCAGCCAGCACGCCGGACAAACCGGCAATCATTCGACCCGCCACCGGTGAGCAGCTGACCTACCGGGAGCTCGACGAGCGCTCGACCCGCCTGGCGAAGTACCTCCGCGCGGTCGGTGCCCGGCCCGGTGACCATCTCGCCCTGATCTCGGGGAACGACCTGCGGGTGATGGAGGTGTACTGGGCGGCACTGCGGTCCGGGCTGTACATCACCGTGGTGAACTGGCACCTGACGCCGGCCGAGGCGGCGTACGTCGTCGACGACTGCGGTGCGTCCGTGCTGGTGGTCGCCGCGGATGCCGCCGCCGCGATCGATCTGACGCCCGGCGCCTTCCCGCGCGTCAGCCATCGGCTCGCGTTCGGGGGCACGCTGGACGGCTTCGACGACTACGACCAGGCGATCGCGCAGTTCGACGCGTCCCCACTCGCGGACCAGCCCCGCGGGCAGGACATGCTGTACTCGTCCGGCACCACCGGCCGTCCCAAGGGCATCAAGCCGAAACTGTCGGGCGGCCAGGTGCACGACACCATGGATCCCTACACGGCGGTGTTCGCCCCGATGTACGGATTCGACGCCGACACCGTCTACCTCTGTCCGGCGCCGCTGTATCACGCAGCGCCACTGCGGTTCTGCGGCACCATCACCTCGGTCGGCGGCACCGTGGTGCTGATGGACCGTTTCGACGCGGAGGAATCTCTCGCGCTGATCGAGCGGTATCGGGTCACGCACAGTCAGTGGGTGCCGACCATGTTCGTGCGAATGCTCAAGCTGCCCACGGAAGTCCGGGACCGCTACGACGTCTCCAGCATGACGGTCGCCGTGCACGCGGCCGCGCCGTGCCCGCCCGACGTGAAGCGCGCGATGATCGAGTGGTGGGGTCCGGTGATCCACGAGTACTACGCCTCCACCGAGGGATCCGGCGCGACGTTCATAGACAGTGCGCAAGCCGTCGAGAGGCCCGGATCCGTCGGCCGAGACGGCGTGTTGGGTATCGTCCACATCTGCGACGAACTCGGTGTCGAGGTGCCGACCGGACAGACCGGGACGGTCTGGTGGGAGCGGGAGGAGCGGCCGTTCGAGTACCACAACGCCCCGGCCAAGACCGAGGCGGCGACGCATCCCGCTCATCCCACGTGGACCACCAGTGGCGACATCGGCCACCTCGACGAGGACCGCTTCCTGTACCTGACCGACCGGGCCGCGTTCACGATCATCTCCGGTGGCGTGAACATCTACCCGCAGGAGTCGGAGAACGTTCTGACCATGCACCCCAAGGTGTTCGACGCCGCCGTGATCGGGGTGCCGAACGAGGAGATGGGGGAGGAGGTCAAGGCAGTCGTGCAACTCGAGTCGGGGTACGAGCCGGGTCCGGAGCTGGAACGTGAACTGCTCGACCACGTCCGCAGTCGGGTCGCCCACTACAAGGCGCCGGTCAGCATCGACTTCACCGACGAGCTGCCTCGCACTCCCACCGGGAAGCTCGTCAAGCACCGGCTGCGAGCGCGCTACCTGTCCCCGCCGGCCACCGCCGACCGGTCGTAGTTTCGAGTGCCTCACCCCACGGGTGATGGGAACCAGCAGCCGGTCAGACCGAACGATGGTTCCCATCACCATGGTGGGGGGCGGTCAGTGGTCGACGCCCAACTCCCGTAGCCGATTCCGGTACACCTCGACGTTGGCGAGCTTGACGGACTCGTAGCCGCGGACCAGATCGGGGAGGCCGGCGATCTCGGTGGCACGGTCGTACGAGCCGGAGGTCAGCGCGGCCGCCAGGTCGCGCACGGTCGCGGTGTAGTGGGCGAGCAGCTCCCGCTCCACCTTCCGGACGTGGGCGTAACCGAACGGGTCCAACCTGGTGCCGCGCAGTACCTTGCCCTTCGCCAGGACCTTCAGCGCCACATGGGACTTCGGTCCGATCCCGATCTTCTTGGTGCGGCCCAACGCGCGGAGAGCCGGAGGGTGCAGCTTGTAGGTGAGGTTGGCGCCGCCGGGTACCTGCTCCTGGACGTTCGCGACGAAGTCGGGATCGACGAGCAGCCTGGCGACCTCGTACTCGTCCTTGTATGCGGTGAACTTGTACAGGCCGCGGGCGACGGCCTCGCTGAACTCGGTGCTATCGGTGACGGCACGCTCGGCCGCCCACGCCCGCTGCACCGTCTCGACGTACCGGCGGGCGACCTTCTCCGACTGGAAGTCGACGAGCTGAGCCGTCCGCAACTCCACCAGTCGCCGCACTTCACCGTCGAAGGTGGTGCCCGCCAACAGGTATGCGGGCACCGGCTTCGGCGCGCGGGCGGCGGGTCTCGTTGCGGACCGGAACGCGTCCGGGTCGGCGATCGCGGCACGGCCCCACCGGAAGGCCGCGACGTTTGCGTCCACGGCCACCCCGTTGATGCCGATGGCTTCCTCGATAGCCTCGGCCGGCAACTGCAGGCCGCCCGCCTGGACGGCGGCACCGATCAGCAGGAAGTTCGCCGCGGACGTGTTGCCGAACAGTTCCTGCGCGGCCGCGAGAGCGTCGAACGAAGTGAGCGATCGGGACACCGCGCCCAGCCGGTCCAGCAGCAGCTGCTCCTCCGGGTGGTGAACGGTCTTGTCGTACACCATGTCCCCGGTCGCGGTCCTGCTGGTCGAGGCCACGACGACGGTGCTCACGGGGTCGCCGTAGCCGAGGTTCTTCGGGTCGGCGGCGGTCAGCAGGTCGAACGCGATGATCGCGTCCGCGCTACCGGGAGTGAGCCGGTTCGACGGTTCCAGCGCCCCGGTGGAGAACCGGAGGTGAGAGACCACGGGACCGGCCTTCTGGCTCAACCCGATCTGGTCCAGGGACTCGACCTCGTAGCCCGCGCGTAGGGCGGCGGTCGCCAGGACCTGGTTCACGGTGACGATGCCGGTACCGCCGATGCCGGCCAGGAAGACGTTCCGGGTACCGACCGGCGCCGGCAGGTCCGGTGCGGCCACCGCGGGCGGCGCGGGCCGGGACTTCCTGGGGAGTGCGGTCTTTCCCGGCACCTGCTCGACGGTGACGAACGACGGGCAGTCGCCGTCGAGGCAGCTGTAGTCGGTGTTGCAGGACGTCTGGTCGATCCGCGTCTTGCGCCCGAACTCGGTGTCCACCGGCTGCACGGAGAGGCAGTTGGACTTGGTGCCGCAGTCGCCGCAGCCCTCGCACACCGCCTCGTTGATCACCACGCGGGTGGTCCGCACCGGGAGCGTGCCGCGCTTGCGCTGCCGGCGCGCGTCGGCAGCGCAGTGCTGGTCGTAGATCAGCACGGTGACGCCCGCGATGTCGCGCAGCAGCTTCTGTGCCTCGTCGAGCCGGTCGCGGTGCCAGAGCATGGTGCCCTTCGCGAGCGCCTTCCTGTTGTGCCGCTTGGGATCGTCGGCGCAGATGACGATCTGCCTGACACCCTCGGTGGCGAGCTTGTGGGTCAGTTGCGCGACGGTCAGCATGCCCTCGGCGTCCTGCGCGCCGGTCATCGCGACGACCTCGTTGTAGAGCAGCTTGTAGGTGATGTTCACCCCCGCGGCCACGCATGCCTGCACCGCGAGCTGGCCGGAGTGGAAGAACGTGCCGTCACCGACGTTCTGGAACAGGTGCGGAATGTCGGTGAAGGGTGCCTGGCCGATCCACTGGCTGCCCTCGCCGCCCATCTGCGTCAGCCCGGTGACCTTGCTGTCGTCCCGGTTCGAGATGGTGACCATGGTGTGGCAGCCGATGCCGCCACCACCGATCGAGCCCTCCGGCAGTGCGGTGGAGCGGTTGTGGGGGCAGCCGCTGCAGAAGTACGGGGTCCTCTTGGTGGGAAGAACCTCCAGCGAGAGTTGCGGGGGCAGGGGCTTCTTCAGCTCCACGACGTCCCGGAGCGCGCGGCGCAGCGGGCCGAGCAAGCGTCCGGCGGTCAGTTCGCCGTCGACGGGCATCAGCGGGCGTCCGGCGGCGTCGCGCTTCCCGACGATCTGCGGGGCGGCCATGGTGCCGTAGAGGATCTCACGGATCTGCGTCTCGAGGAAGGCCGTCTTGTCCTCGACCACGACGATCCGCTCCAGGCCGGCCGCGAACTCGCGCACCCGGTCGGGGCCGAGCGGTGTGGGCATTCCGATGCGCAGCAACCGGATTCCGGCGCGGTGCATCGCCTGTTCGTCGACACCGAGGTCGAGCAGTGCCTGCCGGAGCGAGTCGAAGGTGGTGCCGGTGGCAGCCAGTCCGATCCGCGCGGAGCCGGGGTCGACCTCGATCACGTCCAGGTTGTTGGCGGCACCGTAGCTACGGACGATCTCGGCACGCGGGCCGTACAGGTCGGCCTCTGCGATCACGCTGTCCGTGGGCACGGACATCGGCCGCTGCAGGTACGTGAACGTCCGCCCCTCCCACTCGACTTCGGGGACGGTGATGTCGAGGTTCGAGACCGTGCCGTCGACGGTCCAGGCGCCGTCGGCGAGGTCGGCGACGATCTTGAGTGCGACGATACAGCCGGACGCGCGGGACAGGGCGACGCCGTGCATGCCCATCGTGACCAACTCGGTGGCGTTGCGGGGGAACAGGACCGGGATGCCGAGCGCGGCGAGGGACCGTTCGCTGACCGCGGGCACCGTGGACGACTTGGAGGCCGGGTCGTCGCCGACGAGCAGCAGCATGCCGCCGCGGGCGCTGACGCCGTACATGTTGGCGTGCCGCAGGGCGTCGGTGGCGCGGTCGACACCGGGACCCTTGCCGTACCAGACGCCGACCACTCCGTCGTGGGTGGCGGTGCCGCCGAACGCGGTCAGATCGGCCTGGCTGCCCCAGACGGAGGTGGCTGCGAGTTCCTCGTTCAGGCCCGGGACGAAGGTGATGTCGTGCTCCGCGAGGACCGTCGGCATGCCGTGCAGCATCTTGTCGACGCCGCCGAGGGGGCTGCCCTGGTAGCCGGAGACGAACGTCGCGACCCGGCGGCCGGCGCGCAGGTCCCGCATGTGCTGTTCGACGAGCAGACGCGCGATGGCCTGGACGCCGGTCAGCAGCACCGGCCCGGTACCCGGCCGGTAGCGGTCGTGGAGGTCGTACGGGGTCGTGGCGGTGGTGACGGACGTACCGGGGCGATCGGCGAGTTCGGTCATCTGCGGCCACCTGTTCCACGTCGCTGTAGTGTCACCGGCGAAATTTCACTTCGTCCGGTTCAGCAATGATTGGCCGGGGTGCCCGCAGCGTCAACAGTTGGATGAACAGCATGGCATCATGACTAGTTGTGATGCGCATCACTTCAAGGAGGTCAGCATGGTGATCAGCATCGACAAGCTCGACGCAGCGTTGGTGCAGGAGCTGACGGACGATCCGCGCGCCCAGATCATGGATCTCGCCAACCGGCTCGGCGTCGCCCGCAACACCATCGCGTCCCGGATGCGGCGGCTCGAGGAGTCGGGGGTGGTCGCCGGGTATCGCCCCGAGGTGGACCTGCCGACGCTCGGGCTGCCGGTACAGGCGTTCGTCGGGGCCGAGACCGTCCAGGGGCGGTTGCAGGCGGTGATCGAGGACCTGCGCGCCATCCCCGAGGTCCTCGAGGTGCACACCACCACCGGTCGCGAGGACCTGCTGATCCGCATCGCGGCCCCGTCGCACGAGGAACTCCTGCACGTGCTCGAGGGGATTCTGAGCGTGGACGGGGTCGCGCACACGTCGACCACCCTCGCGCTGACCACGCCGGTCAAGTACCGGACCCAGCCGCTGATCGATCACATCACCCGCGAAGCGGGGCACGGCAGGTCCGCGGCGGCGTACCGGCCGGAGGACTGAAGTCGCGAACCCGGGCCTATCGTGGATGCCATGTCCGTCCTTGTCGCCGCGTCGGGTGAGGCGGCCGTGCCCGTGGACACCGTGCACCGTAGCGATCGCCCGCTGCTGCTGGCCGCGTCCCTCGCGACGCTCGGTCGGGGCCGCGCCGACCCGAGTCACCGGGTCACCGCCGACGGCGCCCTGTGGCGGACCTCGCTGATGCCGTCCGGGCCGGTGACCTGTCGGCTCACCCAGTTGGACGCGACCTCGGTGCATTGCCGGGCGTGGGGTGACGGCGCCGTCGAGTTCGTGGATGCGCTCCCGGATCTGCTCGGCGAGCACAGCGCGGCAACGGATTTCGCACCCGAGCACCCCGTGTTGGCCGAGGCGCACCGGCGGCTGCCGGGGCTGCGGATCCCCCGCACCGGGCGGGTGTTCGAGGCGTTGGTGCCCGCGATCCTCGAGCAGAAGGTGCACGGCATCGCGGCCCGCGCGTCGTGGCGTCGACTGGTCACCGCGTACGGAAGCCCCGCCCCCGGACCGGCGCCGGACGGGATGCGGGTGCCGCCGCCGGCGCAGGTGTGGCGTCGCATCCCGTCGTGGGAGTTCCATCGGGCGGGCGTGGACCCGAAACGGTCGCGGACCATCGTCACCGCTGCCGTAGTCGCCGACCGACTCGAGCAGACCGTCGCGATGGAACCCGCCGAGGCCGCGGCGCGACTGCGGGCGGTGCCCGGCGTCGGCCCCTGGACCGCGGCCGAGGTCGCACAGCGCGCACTCGGTGACGCCGACGCGCTGTCGGTGGGCGACTTCCACCTCGCCGCGATGGTCGGGTGGTCGCTGCTCGGTCGACCCCTCGACGACCCCGGCATGGTCGCCTACCTCGAACCGTTGCGGCCGCATCGGTACCGCGCAATCCGCTTGCTCGAGGTCAGCGGACAGGCCGTCAAACCGAAGTTCGGACCCCGGACGGCGGTAACTGATCATCGCGATCATTGATCGCCGTATGTCCCCATCGCAGTGATCGCCACTCGATCCGGAGCTGATCAGCAAGGACAGCAAATGGAGGTTTACTCCACTAACTGTGGGCAATTGTGGAGAGATGCTCCGTGGTGGCTTCCGCGTCCGGTTCGTAGGGTTCCCCACGGTCACGGGTGATGTCCGATTCCCCCGTCACGTTCGGAGGAGCCACACCCATGACGACCGCAGGCACCCCGGCGGACGCCGACCTCGAGGACACCGCCCTCGAACAGCGGGTGGTGCGCAAGGTCGCGCGCCGGCTCATCCCGTTCCTCGCGGTGCTGTACTTCGTCAACTACCTCGACCGCACCAACATCGGGTTCGCGAAGCTGACCATGAGCGACGAACTCGGCATGACGACCACGATGTTCGGGCTCGCGTCGGGACTGTTCTTCGTCGGCTACCTGATCTTCGAGGTGCCGTCGAACCTGGCACTGCACCGGTTCGGCGCCCGCATGTGGATTGCCCGGATCATGTTCACCTGGGGCATCCTCGCCGCCGCACTCGCGTTCGTGCCGAACGTCGCGAGCCTGTACGTGGTGCGGATCCTGCTCGGCGTCGCCGAGGCCGGCTTCTTCCCCGGAGTCCTGCTCTACCTGACGTTCTGGTTCCCGGCGAAGTATCGGGTGCGGCTGATGGGTCTGTTCCTGCTGACCCTGCCCGCGTCCTCGGCGATCGGGGCGCCGCTGTCCGCCGCGATCATGCAGTGGGGTGACGGACTGTTCGGGTTGTCCGGGTGGCGCCTGATGTACCTCGTGGAGGGCCTGCCCGCCGTGCTCCTCGCGTTCGTCACGTGGTTCTACCTCACCGACAAGCCGCACCAGGCGAAGTGGCTCGACGACGAGGAACGCGAGTGGCTGGTGCGAAACATGGACGCGGAGAAGGCTTCCGCCGCGGGCGAGCACACGACTCCCGTGTGGCGCACGTTGCGCAACCCCCGGGTCATCGCCCTCGGCATCGTCTACTTCGGTGTCACCTACGGCCTCTACGCGCTGAGCTTCTTCCTGCCGACCATCGTGGCCGGGTTCAAGGAGACCTTCGACACCGACTTCACCGTGTTCGAGACCGGTCTGATCGTCGCTGTGCCGTTCGTCATCGGCGGCGTCGCGATGGTGCTGTGGAGCCGGCACTCGGACCGCACCGGCGAACGCGTCTGGCACGTCGCCGCCCCCGCACTACTGGCAGCGGTGTCCATTCCGGTTGCGCTGTATCTGAACTCGCCCTTCGCCGTGATGGCCGTCGTCTCGCTCACCGCGATCGGCGTGCTCTGCGCGATCCCGGTGTTCTGGTACCTGCCGACGACCTTCCTGTCCGGCGTCGCGGCGGCTGCCGGCATCGCGATGATCAACTCGATCGGCAACCTGTCCGGGTTCGGCGCCCCGTACGTCACCGGTTGGCTCACCGACCTCACCGGCAGCGCCAAGGCCGGCCTGTGGGTGGTCGGCGTCGTGCTTCTCGTCGCCGCGATCCTCGTGGTCGCCCTCGGCCGCACCGCCGCCGGGCGGTTCAGTCGAGCCGACAGGCACCCGACCGAAGCCGCAGCAGCAGTTGCAGATCCAGCGCTCGATCGGGATCGCGCCACTGCTTCCCGATGAGCCGGTCGATCGACTCGAGGCGCTGGTAGAGGGTGTTGGCGTGGATCGCCAGATCCGCCGCCGTCGCCGCGTGCCTGCGGTTGTGCTCCAGGTAGGACGCGAGGGTGTCCAGTAGCGGCACTCCGCGCTGCTCCTGCTCGCGCAGGAGTGGGCCCAGCATCTGTTCGGTGACCGCCGTGAGCTCCGCACGTCCGGTGCGGCTCAACAGAATTCGGTAGATCCCGAGCCTCGATGCGGCCGCGACCTGCGAGCCTCGCCCCAGCGTCTCGAGTACGTCCACCGTCTGCTGCGCCTCGCTGTAAGCGCGGGCCAGTCCCTCTCCGCCCCCGGCCGGATCGGCGAGCCCGACGGTCGGGGCGGTGTCGGGCTGCGTCCAGATCTCGAGGACCGCAGCCGGGGCCAGGCCGGGCACCAGCACGATCACCCGCGAACCATGTTCGGCGACAACGGTTCCCTGCGGCAGCGGTATGTCCTCGATCTGGGACCGGGTGCGCGCCACATCCGACTCCGGGCGCGCCACCGCCACCGTGTAGCGGCGGTCGGGATTCAGGCCGGCCAACCGGAACTGCTGCTGCGATTCGTCTGCGGTCGGCGCCGGCCGGGTGATCAGATCGACCACCAGCGCGTCGCGAGCCCGCCTGCCGGCCTCGTGCGCGGCCCGTTCGCCGACGAGCGCCAACGCGATCGCCGGTGTCGCGCGTTCGAGGATCAGCGGCAGCACGGGTACCGGGTCGGAAGGTGCGAGCAGCAGCAGAACCCCGAGTCGGTCGCCGGCCGCGCGCACCTCGCGTCCGACGAGCGAGCGGCCCTCGCGCGTGGCGATCGCGACCTGCCGGTCGGCGCCGGAATCGAGGGCGTCGAACACCGACGCCACCGCGTCCCGGTGTCCACCCAGCCCGGCGGGCACCTCGTCCGGGCCCAGGACGAAGTACGCCGGGCATCCCGCCGACTCCGACACCTCCGCGACGAGTTCACGGACCCCGCCGCCCCGCAGCACCACCTGCGTCAACGCCCGATCCCAACGCAGGGTCCGCTCCAGCAGGTCGGTGCGGCGCGCGAGTTCGGTGTTCGCGTCCTCGAGCGCCGCCACCGTCTCCTTCGAGCGGGCGATCGAGCGGGCGTTGTCGATCGCGACGGCGGCGTGCGCGGCCAGCGCCGACAGCAGGACCACCTCGTCGTCGCTGAACGTACGTTCCTGCCGCTTGCACGCGCACACCGCGCCGAGCATCCGGCCGCCGTGCCGCAACGGCACGGCGAGGAGCCCGCGCATGTTCTCCGACCGGGCCGCGACGTCTGCCGGGCCGGTGTGCGGGAAGGTCGGGTCCGCACGGTAGTCCGGCGTCCACAGCGGCGCGTCCTGGGCCATCACCCGGCCCATCAGTCCCTCGGTCCGCGACAGCGACAGTCCCACGAGCCGCGACGTGAACGCGCCGCTCGCGACCTCGATCACCACGTTGTCGCCGGACACCAGGCCGATGTAGACGAGGTCGACGCCGAGCAGCCGCCTCGCCTGCGCCGCGATCTCCGTCAGCAGGGCAGCGGGGTCGTGCAGGGTAGTCAGCTGCGAGGCGATGTCGTTGAGGGCGGCGAGTTCGGTGGCGCGTTGCCGGCGCTGCTCGAGCTGCAGCCGCAGCGCGAGGGCCGCCTGGGTGTCGCGTTCGACGGCGGGGGCCCGCTCGGGGGCCGCGGCGAGCAGTCGGTCGCGGTGCGCGATCAGCTGCTCCGGTGTGGCCTCGTCGAGGAGAAGGTGCAGCCAGCCGTCGTCCATCGTGAGTCTCCTCTTCCCGGGCGGGTCTGTGGAGACATCATCCATCAGATCCGGGGTTTCACGGAGAATCAGTCTATGGAATGGGGCCTGACGTGGGACTACCGTCGTGACCATGACTGTCGACGCCACCTCGACCCGCATCGCCGAGTTGTCCGAGGAGTTGACGTCCGCGATCCCTGCCGACCGCGTGGTCACCGACCGAGACGTGATCGAGCCCTACCTGCACGACGAAGCCGAGTGGGCACCGTACGGGACCCCGCTCCTCGTCGTCCGGCCGCGCACCGCCGAGGAGGTGCAGGTGGTGGTGCAGCGCTGCATCGCGCGGGGCGTCCCGATCGTCTCCCGCGGCGCGGGCACGGGTCTGTCCGGTGGGGCCAACGCGATCGACGGGTGCGTGATCATCTCGTTCGACAAGATGAACGCGGTCAAGGAGATCGACCCGCTCGAGCGGCTCGCGGTGGTCGAACCGGGCGTCGTCAACGACGACCTGCGCGCCGCCTGCGCGGTGGAGGGACTCTGGTACCCGCCGGACCCGTCCAGCGCGGCCTGGTCCACCATCGGCGGCAACGTCGCCACCAACGCCGGTGGATTGTGCTGCGTGAAGTACGGCGTCACAAGGGATTACGTGCTCGGCATGCAGGTGGTCACCGGGACCGGCGAACTGGTCCGGCTCGGTCGCCGGACGGCCAAGGGGGTTGCCGGGTACGACCTCGCCGGCCTGATGGTCGGTTCGGAGGGCACACTCGGCGTGATCACCGAGATTACCGTCAAGCTGCGGCCGCTGCAGGACCCGCAACGGACCGTCGTCGGGTACTTCGACTCCATCGTCGACGCCGGTCGGGCGGTCCGAGCCGTCGCCGAGACCGGCCTGACGCCGTCGGCCCTCGAACTCATCGACCGGCAGTGCCTGCTCGCCGTGGACGCCTGGAAGAACATGGGACTGTCCGCGGACGCGAACGTCCTGCTGCTCGGCCGGATCGACACCCCCGGTGCTGTCGGTGACGCGGAGGCCGAGCAGTTGCAGGCCTGCTTCGACGGGTCCGCGGCCACCTGGAGCGCGCAGTCCAGTGACCAGCAGGAGGCCGACGCGCTGTTCCTGGCCCGGCGGCTGGCGTACCCGGCGATGGAACGGCTCGGTCCGGTGCTGACCGAGGACATCTGCGTCCCGAAGGCCGTCGTGCCGGAGATGCTCGAGCGGATCGAGCAGATCGGCGAGCGGCACCGGACGACGATCGCCAGCATCGCGCACGCGGGCGACGGCAACCTGCATCCGCTGTTGATCACCCCGCGTGACGACGAGGACGCCCGCATCCGAGCGCAGGCAGCATTTGTCGAGATCATCGACGCTGCAATCGAATACGGCGGAACGGTGACTGGCGAGCACGGTATCGGCCTGCTCAAGATGGACGGACTGGCCAAGGAGCTGGACCCGGTGGTCATGGACATGCATCACGCGGTCAAGCGGGCCCTCGATCCGCATGGAATCATGAACCCGGGCAAGGTAATTCGATAGCAGGCACCTACGGGGCCTCGAGCAGGGCCAGGGCCAGTCGGGTGAGCTCGGGCTCGAGGTCGGCAAGGTCGGAGGCGGCCGGGTCGCGCTCCCACGCCGCGAGCGAACCGATGACGAACCGGGTCATCAGCGCCACCCGGCGGGTCCGGTTGGCCGCGGGCAGATGGGTCAACGCGTCGGCCATGTCGGTGAACAGGTTGTGCACCACCGCGACCGCCTCGCCTTGCGGCTGGCGGGCCAGTGCGTCGTCGTCGAGCGCGAAGACGTCGAGCCGGATCGTGGCCATCCACTGTTCGTTGAAGCGCGCCCAGTAGCTCGGCTGTTGCCTGCGTAGCTCGGTGACCAGCGGGCCGACGTAGCCCTCGACCATGGCCGGGAGGTCGTACTCGCCGCGGTCGTGGGCGGCGGCGAGAAACGCAGCACGATCGACGGTCACCCGTTCGGTGTGCAGCCGCCAGACGGCCTCGAGCAGGCCCTCCCAGGACCTGAAGTGGTAGGTGATCGCCGAGTTGTTCTTGTGTCCGGCGGCCCGGACCACCGCGCTGGCCGGGACCCCGTGCACGCCCCGCTCGGCCACGAGGCGCTCGGCGGCCTGGAGGAGACTGAGACGCGCAGTTGACAGTGTAGTTTGCGTCACGGTACTAAGAAACCCTTCTTACTGTCTTGCCAGGGCCACCCGCCCGGCACACCGCCTGAGAGGCCGCCATGCGTCCATTCCGCGTTTCCGTCCAGATAATAGGCGCGCTGGCAGTCACTGCCGTCGCCGTGACAGGCTGCTCGAGTGCTGACGGCAATTCCGCCACCGCCGCCTCACCGGTGCCGAACGGCGGCGACGTGCTCTCCTCCGCGCCGCTGACGAACGCGGCCGTGTTGCCGAGTGCCGGCCGCAGCGAGCTGATCACGTACGCGTCGGAGAACGGCCAGGGCAAGCCGATCGTCGTCTCGGGCACGGTTGCGATCCCGTCGGGCGCCGCACCAGACGGCGGCTGGCCGGTGATCAGCTGGGCGCACGGGACGACGGGTATCGCGGACACCTGCGCACCCTCGGGTGACACCGTGGACGGTGCGGTGCACGACTACGTCGGGCAGGTCAGCACCACCCTGGACCAGTGGGTGAAGAACGGCTACGTCGTGGTCCAGACCGACTACGAGGGCATGGGTACGCCCGGCGACCACACCTACCTCAACGCGACGTCCGAGTCGAACGCCGTCACCGACATCGTCCGGGCCGCACGACATCTCGATCCCTCGGTCGGCAGCAAGTGGTTCGTCGGCGGGCACAGTCAGGGCGGTGCGGCGGCGATCAGCGCGTCGGACCAGGCGGTGGACCGGGCGCCCGAGCTCACCCTGCTCGGCGCGATCGCGGTCGCGCCCGGCAGTGGGTTGAGCCAGACCCCGAAGTACATCGCGACCGGCAACCAGGCGGTGGCCCCGGTCCTGTCCTTCCTGCCGATCACGCTGCTCGGTGCGGCGGCCGCGGACCCGGCGGTGGTGCCGGATCAGATCGTGACCCCCGCCGCGGAACCGTTGATGCGGGCCGCCCGCACCGGATGCATCGGCGACATCCGCGCCGCGATCGGTGACATCCAGGTCAATTCGGTGATCCGGCCGGGCGCGGACCTCGGGCCGTGGACGGACTACCTGGCCAAGCAGGAGCCCTCGAATGCCAACCCCAAGGTGCCGGTGCTGTTCGCCCAGGGCACCGCGGACGCTCTCGTGACGCCCGCCGCATCGCAGGTTCTGGTGAAGCAGTTGTGCGCCAAGGGAACCGATCTCGAGTACCGCAGCTACGAGGGGGCCGACCACCGCGGCTCCGTCGCCGCCTCGCTGTCGGACGCCACCGCGTTCACCAAGGCACTGCTGGCGGGGGAGAAGGTGCAGTCCACCTGCTGAGGCGGCTCCGCCGCCCGTGAGTCCTTCTGGTCCGCACTCGGGCCGGAAGGACTCACGGGCACGAAGTGCCTACCGCAGCTTGATGCTGCCGCCGTCGACCATCAGGGTCTGGCCGGTCATGTAGCTCGCGTCCGCGCTGGCGAGGAACACCGCGACCCGTCCGATGTCCGATTCGGGATCGCCGAACCGGTGCAGCGGGGTCTTGGCGAGTAGCACGTCCTCGACGCCGGGGTTCGCCTTGATGTACGCCTCGACGCCCTCGGTCAGGGCGAGCGGCGAGATGATGTTGACGTTGACGTTGTCGGGTGCCCACTCGTTGGCGGCGACCCGGCTGATGGCGCGGATGGCCTCCTTCGCCGCCGCGTACGAGCCCTGCGTCAGCTGGCCCTCGATGCCGGCACCGGAGGCGAAGTTGATCACCGACCCCTGATTCGCCGCGAGCTGCGGGTGGGCGGCCTTCATCAGCCAGAACGTCGGGTAGAACCCGGTGCCGAACGACAGGTCGAGCATCTCCTGCGTGGTCTCGAGCAGCGGCGCCTGACGCGACGCGTGCGCGTTGTTGACCAGGACGTCGACCCTGCCGAAGGCCTCGACCGCGGCAGCCACGATCGCCGCCGCGCTCTCCTCCTTGGAGATGTCCGCGTTCAGGAAACGTCCGGCTCCGTCGAGTTCGTCCTCGAGGGCCTTGCCCGCGTCGTCGTTGATGTCGACGAACAGGACCTTGGCGCCCTCCTTGGTGAACGCCCGGACGATGCCGCGTCCGATGCCGCCGGCGCCGCCGGTGACGATCGCGACCTTCTCTGCAAGCCTCATGTCGAGCTCCTTCGAGTTGAGTGGATCAGTCGACTGCGAGTGCGGGCTTCTCCAGCTCGGCCACGCTGTATGCAGCGTAGGTCTCGTACTGTCCGCGTCCGACGAAGTACGACGAGAGCTGCTCGTCGAGCTCCTCGACGGTGAAGGCGGAACCCGCTGCGTCGAAACGGTTCTCGACCTTCGGCGAGGCCATCAGTGCGACCATCTTGCCGTACACCACGAAGACCTGGCCGGTGATCTCGTGCGAGGCCGGGGAGGCGAGGTAGCTCACGAGGGTGCCGACGCGCTCAGGGGCGAGTGCATCGAGGGTGCCGGTCTCCTCGGCCTCGCCGAACGCCTCGGCGGTCATGGCGGTGCGGGCGCGGGGGCAGATGGCGTTGGCGGTGACGCCGTACCGTGCGAGGCCCTGCGCGGTGGACAGCGTCAGCGCGGTGATGCCGGCCTTGGCGGCCGAGTAGTTCGGCTGTCCGGCCGAGCCGAAGAGGAAGGCCTCGGAGGAGGTGTTGACGATGCGCCCGTAGACGGGTCCGCCGGCGGCCTTGCTGGCGTTGCGCCAGTAGACGGCGGCGGCGTGCGAGGTGGCGGCGTGGCCCTTGAGGTGCACGCGGATCACGTCGTCCCAGTCGGACTCGGACAGGTTGAAGATCATCTTGTCGCGCAGGATGCCCGCGTTGTTGACCAGGATGTCGAAGGAACCGAAGTTCGAGGTGGCGGCGGCGATCAGGCGCTCGCCCAGGGTCCAGTCGGAGACGTCGCCGAGAACGGCGACGGCCTGTCCGCCCGCGGCCCGGATCTCCTCGGCCACGGACTCCGCGGCCGGTCCCATGTCGTTCACGACGACGGCGGCACCGGCGGCGGCGAGAGCAAGTGCCTCCGACCGTCCGAGCCCTGCGCCTGCGCCGGTGATGACGGCGGTACGGCCCGCCAAGCTCACTGATTCACCCATCGGAGTCTCCTTGCTGTTCGTTGGTTCTATCGGAAATTAGTATTCGTTCTATTTTCTGGCAAGGGCCGGTCCCACTCCGGCGCCACGGTCCCGGTGACCGAGAGTGACCTCTGCCACGTTTACCCGATCCGGGATGCTCGGTCACATCCGTGACCGGCGGCGCCGCCCGGCGCCCCGGGGCCCACCGTCACCCTTGCTACCGACAGAACCGAAGGGCAATCGATGTCGTTGAACCTTGCAGACCTGTTCGAAGCCGCGGCGGACGCAGTCCCCGACCGCGCCGCAATCGTGTGTGGCACACAGCGGCGTACCTTCGCCGAACTCGACGAGCGGTCCAACCAGCTCGCGCACTACCTCGCGGACGCCGGCGTGGGCCCAGGCGACCACGTCGGCATGTACATGCGCAACAGCACCGAGTTCGTCGAGGCCCTGTTGGCCTGCCTGAAGATTCGGGCGGTCCCCGTGAACATCAACTACCGGTACGTGGACGCGGAGCTGACCTACCTGTTCACCAACGCCGAACTGGTCGCGGTGATCGCGGACGGCGAGTTCGTCCCCACCGTCGCCGCCGTCCTGCCGGACGCCCCGAAGGTCGGTCTGGTCGTGACAGTCGGCCCGGCCGCCGAGGCCGACTGGGGTTCGGTGACCGCCGTGGACTTCCAGTCGGCCGCCGACAGCGGCTCGGCAGTCCGGGACTTCCCCGAGCGCAGCAACGACGACCTGTTCATCATCTACACCGGCGGCACCACCGGCATGCCGAAGGGCGTGATGTGGCGGCAGGAGGACTTCTTCCACGCCGCTCTCACCGGCGGCAACCCGTTCGGCGATCCGTATTCCAGTGCCGCCGAGATGGCCGCCGCCGTCCCGCACATTCCGCCGATGACCTGGATGCTGACCGCGCCGCTGATCCACGGCGCAGCGCTGTACTCCCTGTTCACCGCGTTCATGGTCGGTGCCACCCACGTCCTGATGCCGAAGTTCGACGCAGCCGACTGCCTGGCTCTGATCGAGCGGGAGCGGGTGATGACGATGACGGTGGTCGGCGACGCCATGGCCCGGCCGCTCGCCGATGCCATCGACGCCGACGGCGGGGACTACGACCTCAGCTCGCTGCTGGTGGTCGGGTCGGGTGGCGCATTGTTCTCCAAGAGTGTGCGGGACCAGCTGACCGCGGCGCTGCCCAATTTGATCGTCCGGGACGGGTTCGGCGCCTCGGAGTCCGGCGTCGACGGGAACCTGGAGATTGGTGCCGACGGCCTGCTGCGGATCGCCGCCAAGCCCACCGTCCGCGTCGTGGACGAGCGGATGCGTCCCCTCGAGCCGGGGTCCGATGAAGTCGGGTACATCGCCCGCTCGGGCAACGTTCCGATCGGCTACTGGGGTGACCCGGAGAAGTCCGCGGCGACGTTCCCGGTGATCGACGGGGTGCGGATGTCGATCCTCGGTGACGTGGCCCGGGTCGATGCGGACGGGTCGATCGTCCTGCTCGGTCGCGGCTCGATGTGCATCAACAGCGGCGGCGAGAAGGTCTATCCGGAGGAGGTGGAGATGGCGATCAAGAGTCATCCCGCCGTGATGGACGCACTGGTCGCCGGCGTCGAGGACGCCCGGTACGGGCAGAAGGTCGGCGCGGTCGTCCAGGCCCGGGAAGGGTTCGAGGTACCGGACCTCGACGAGCTGCTCGAACACTGCCGCACCCAGATCGCCGGCTACAAGGTGCCCCGAGTGTTGGTCGGGGTGGGGGAGATCCGACGGTCCCCGGCAGGCAAGGCGGACTACCGGTGGGCGCGAGCGACACTGGAAGGTGAGTCCGCGGGACGCGGGTAGCGGACCGGAGGGAGTTACACGAAAGGGGCGAGCCCCCACCGGATTTCTCCGGTGGGGGCTCGCCTGTGTTCTAGCGGGTGCTAGCTCTGGTGGGTGGCTAGCTGGATCCGAACAGTGCGCTCAGTGAGCCGTTGCCGCCGCCGGTGCCGGGGTTGCCGCCGCCGGTCTCGACGGTGACGGTCTTGGTGACGGTGGTCGCGGTGGCGTTGACGGTGACCTCGGCGGTCAGGGTCTGGCTACCCGCGGTCGGGGTCCAGGTGCAGGTGGCCTTTCCGTTGGCGTCGGCGGTGGTGGTGCAGACGGTCGCGGTGCCGTTCTTGACGGTGACCGGGGTGTTGGCGTCGGCGCCGGTGATCGTGATGGTTGCCGGGGTGCCGGCGGTCGGTGCGGTCGGGTTGACCGCGATCACTGCGGTGCCGGCGGGGAGCGGGGTGACCGTGACGGTTGCCGGAGCGGAGGCGGGCGAGGAGCCCACGTTGTTGGTGGCGATCGCGGTGATCGAGACCGTGCCCGCTGCGCCGGTGGTGATGTCGCAATGGAACGCACCCGAGGCGTCGGCGGTGGCGGTGCAGTTCTTGTCACCGGCGGTGACCTTGACCGACGAGTTCGCCTCGGCCGTACCGGAGACGGTGACCGTGCCGCCCGCGACAACCGAGTTCGGGTTGACGGTCAGGTTGGCCGGGGCCGCTGGTGCGGTCGGTGCCGGGGTGACCGTGACGGTGACCGGAGCGGAGGCCGGGCTGGCGCCGACGGCGTTGGTGGCGATCGCGGTGACGGTCACCGTGCCGGCGGCGCCGGTGACGATGTCGCAGTGGAACGCACCCGTGTTGTCGGCGGTGGCGGTGCAGTTCTTGTCACCGGCGGTGACCTTGACGGACGAGTTCGCTTCGGCGGTACCGGAGACGGTGACGGTGCCACCGGCGACAACCGAGTTCGGGTTGACGGTCAGGTTGGCCGGGGCCGCGGGTGCGGTCGGTGCCGGGGTGACGGTCACGGTGACCGGAGCGGAGGCGGGGGACGAACCAACGTTGTTGGTGGCGATCGCGGTGACGGTCACCGTGCCGGCGGCGCCGGTGACGATGTCGCAGTGGAAGGCGCCCGTGTTGTCGGCGGTGGCGGTGCAGTTCTTGTCACCGGCGGTGACCTTGACGGACGAGTTCGCTTCGGCGGTGCCGGAAACGGTGACCGTGCCGCCCGCGACAACCGATGCCGGGTTGACGGTCAGGTTGGCCGGGGCGGCGGGTGCGGTCGGTGCCGGGGTGACCGTGACGGTGACCGGAGCGGAGGCCGGGCTGGCGCCCACGTTGTTGGTCGCGACGGCGGTGACGGTCAGGGTGCCCGCGTTGCCGGTGGTGATGTCGCAGTGGAACGCGCCCGATGCGTCGGCGGTGGCGGTGCAGTTCTTGTCACCGGCGGTGACCTTGACCGACGAGTTCGCCTCGGCCGTACCGGAAACGGTGACCGTGCCGCCCGCGACAACCGATGCCGGGTTGACGGTCAGGTTGGCCGGGGCCGCTGGTGCGGTCGGTGCCGCGGTGACCGTGACGGTGACCGGAGCCGAGGCCGGGGAGGAGCCGACGGCGTTGGTCGCGATCGCGGTGACGGTCACCATGCCGGCGGCGCCGGTGACGATGTCGCAGTGGAACGCACCCGTGTTGTCGGCGGTGGCGGTGCAGTTCTTGTCACCGGCGGTGACCTTGACCGACGAGTTCGCTTCGGCGGTACCGGAAACGGTGACCGTGCCGCCCGCGACAACCGATGCCGGGTTGACGGTCAGGTTGGCCGGGGCCGCGGGTGCGGTCGGGGCCGGGGTGACCGTGACGGTGACCGGAGCCGACACGGGGGACGAACCAACGGCGTTGGTGGCAACCGCGGTGATCGAGACCGTGCCGGCGGCGCCGGTGACGATGTCGCAGTGGAATGCACCCGAGGCGTCGGCGGTGGCGGTGCAGTTCTTGTCACCGGCGGTGACCTTGACGGACGAGTTCGCCTCGGCCGTGCCGGAAACGGTGACCGTGCCACCCGCGACAACCGATGCCGGGTTGACGGTCAGGTTGGCCGGGGCCGCGGGTGCGGTGGGGGCCGGGGTGACGGTTCCGGTCTGGGCGGGTGAGGTGGAGCCCGCGTTGGTGGCGTCGCCGAGGTACTTCGCGGTGACCGAGTAGGCGCCGGCGGCGGAGGGGGTCCACGCGTAGGTGGCGGTGCCGTTGCTGGCGGCGGCGGTGCCGAGGACGGTGCCGTTGTTGGCGAACTCGACTGTGCCGGCGGCGTTGTTGGTCACCGTCGCGGTCAGGGTCGAGGCCTTGCCGGCCTGCGGGGCCGGCGCGATCGCGACGGTGGTCGTGGTGGCGGACTTGCCGACCGTGAGGGAGGGTCCGGCGTTGGCGGTTTCGGAGCTCAGGCCCTGGTTGGCGCTGATCCCGGCGCCGGTGATCAGGGCGATGTCGCGGGCGCAGCCGGCGCCGACGGTGTACTGGACCGAGTAGTCGATGTCGCGATTGCCGGCGCCGCGGATCCAGGAGCCGGTCATGTTCACGGAGGTGGCGTCGCTGGTGGTGCCGACACCGCTCCCGCTGACTTTCGAGGAGTTGGTGACGTAGGTCAGGCAGGCGGGGCGGATGTCCTTGAGGGCAGTGATCGTCGGGGCGAGCCAGCCGTTGTAGTGGATGGCGTTGGTGACGGTGATCGTCTCGCCCACGGCGGGGGTGCCGTTGCTGATCGTTCGGTTGAACGTCCAGTCGCCGGAGTTGGTCGACTTGTTCACCGGGGCGGCGGACGCCTCGGTGATGCCGAACATCCCGGCGAAGCCGACCGCCATGACTGCGGTGCTGGCGCCGGCTGCGAGCCGTCGTAAGTTCTTGTTCTTCGACACTGTCGAACCCTTCTTGGGTGCCCCGGCCGTCAGCCGGACATGCGTCCAGGTTGGCCCTGATCGAGGTCACGGTACGGCATCGGTTGGGATGCGATCCGGGATTTGCTCGACATTCAACTGAACGACCGATGCCCCCGGCCGGAGCAGGGCGACAGTAGCGGGCTGGGCTCCGGGCACGCCCGCTACTGGCTGAAGGTTCGCGAGGCGGTCCAGGCGTGGGAGCGGTCGCAGTATCGGGTATCAGGTACGAAAGGGGCGAGCCCCCAACGGATTTCTCCGGTGGGGGCTCGCCTGTGTTCTAGCGGGTGCTAGCTCTGGTGGGTGGCTAGCTGGATCCGAACAGTGCGCTCAGTGAGCCGTTGCCGCCGCCGGTGCCGGGGTTGCCGCCGCCGGTCTCGACGGTGACGGTCTTGGTGACGGTGGTCGCGGCGGCGTTGACGGTGACCTCGGCGGTCAGGGTCTGGCTACCCGCGGCCGGGGTCCAGGTGCAGGTGGCTTTGCCGTTGGCGTCTGCGGTGGTGGCGCAGACGGTCGCGGTGCCGTTCTTGACGGTGACCGGGGTGTTGGCGTCGGCGCCGAGGACCGTGATGGTTGCCGGGCTACCGGCGGTCGGTGCGGCCGGGTTGACGGTGATGACCGCGGTGCCGGCGGGGAGCGGGGTGACCGTGACGGTTGCCGGAGCGGAGGCCGGGGAGGAGCCGACGTTGTTGGTCGCGACGGCGGTGACGGTCAGGGTGCCGGCGGCGCCGGTGGTGATGTCGCAGTGGAATGCGCCCGAGGCGTCGGCGGTGGCGGTGCAGTTCTTGTCGCCGGCGGTGACCTTGACGGACGAGTTCGCCTCGGCCGTGCCGGAGACGGTGACGGTGCCGCCCGCGACGACGGATGCCGGGTTGACGGTCAGGTTGGCCGGGGCGGCGGGTGCGGTGGGTGCCGGGGTGACCGTGACGGTGACCGGAGCGGAGGCCGGGCTGGCGCCCACGTTGTTGGTCGCGATCGCGGTGATCGAGACCGTGCCGGCGGCGCCGGTGGTGATGTCGCAGTGGAAGGCGCCCGTGTTGTCGGCGGTGGCGGTGCAGTTCTTGTCACCGGCGGTGACCTTGACGGACGAGTTCGCCTCGGCCGTGCCGGAAACGGTGACGGTGCCGCCCGCGACGACGGACGCCGGGTTCACCGAGAGTGCGGTGGGTGCCGCGGGTGCGGTCGGTGCCGGGGTGACCGTGACGGTGACCGGAGCCGACACGGGGGACGAACCAACGGCGTTGGTGGCAACCGCGGTGATCGAGACCGTGCCGGCGGCGCCGGTGACGATGTCGCAGTGGAACGCACCCGTGTTGTCGGCGGTGGCGGTGCAGTTCTTGTCACCGGCGGTGACCTTGACGGACGAGTTGGCCTCGGCGGTGCCGGAGACGGTGACCGTGCCGCCCGCGACAACCGATGCCGGGTTGACGGTCAGGTTGGCCGGGGCCGCGGGTGCGGTGGGTGCCGGGGTGACCGTGACGGCGACCGGAGCCGACGCCGGGCTGGCGCCGACGTTGTTGGTGGCGATCGCGGTGATCGAGACCGTGCCCGCTGCGCCGGTGACGATGTCGCAGTGGAACGCGCCCGAGGCGTCGGCGGTGGCGGTGCAGTTCATGTCACCGGCGGTGACCTTGACGGACGAGTTCGCCTCGGCCGTACCGGAAACGGTGACCGTGCCGCCCGCGACAACCGATGCCGGGTTGACGGTCAGGTTGGCCGGGGCCGCTGGTGCGGTGGGGGCCGGGGTGACGGTTCCGGTCTGGGCGGGTGAGGTGGAGCCCGCGTTGGTGGCGTCGCCGAGGTACTTCGCGGTGACCGAGTAGGCGCCGGCGGCGGAGGGGGTCCACGCGTAGGTGGCGGTGCCGTTGCTGGCGGCGGCGGTGCCGAGGACGGTGCCGTTGTTGGCGAATTCGACTGTGCCGGCGGCGTTGTTGGTCACCGTCGCGGTCAGGGTTGAGGCCTTGCCGGCTTGCGGGGCGGGTGCGATCGCGACGGTGGTCGTGGTGGCGGACTTGCCGACCGTGAGGGAGGGTCCGGCGTTGGCGGTTTCGGAGCTCAGGCCCTGGTTGGCGCTGATCCCGGCGCCGGTGATCAGGGCGATGTCGCGGGCGCAGCCGGCGCCGACGGTGTACTGGACCGAGTAGTCGATGTCGCGATTGCCGGCGCCGCGGATCCAGGAGCCGGTCATGTTCACGGAGGTGGCGTCGCTGGTGGTGCCGACACCGCTCCCGCTGACTTTCGAGGAGTTGGTGACGTAGGTCAGGCAGGCGGGGTGGATGTCCTTGAGGGCAGTGATCGTCGGGGCGAGCCAGCCGTTGTAGTGGATGGCGTTGGTGACGGTGATCGTCTCGCCCACGGCGGGGGTGCCGTTGCTGATCGTTCGGTTGAACGTCCAGTCGCCGGAGTTGGTCGACTTGTTCACCGGGGCGGCGGACGCCTCGGTGATGCCGAACATCCCGGCGAAGCCGACCGCCATGACTGCGGTGCTGGCGCCGGCTGCGAGCCGTCGTAAGTTCTTGTTCTTCGACACTGTCGAACCCTTCTTGGGTGCCCCGGCCGTCAGCCGGACATGCGTCCAGGTTGGCCCTGATCGAGGTCACGGTACGGCATCGGTTGGGATGCGATCCGGGATTTGCTCGACATTCAACTGAACGACCGATGAGACCGGTCGCGCAGGGCGACAGGAGGAGGCAGGGGCCGGTGGACACCCTCGAACGTGATCGGCGCAAGGTCGCCGGAACGCCGTCTCGGGCGTCCCGGCGAGGTTGATCGCGCGGGCCCTGTTCAGGGTTGGGCGGTGACGCCCGCCGCGAGGATCTCGCGGGCCTCGGCGCGACCGTCCAGCAGTCGGTTGGTCCGCACGGTGACCTTCCACTGTCCGTCGATGCGGGCGAACTCCCAGCGGTTGGCGGTGATCCGGGCGACGCGGTTGGTCTTGGACTCGCCGTCGTGCATGACCAGCTGCGAGTGGCAGGTGGCCACCGCGGTGTCGCCGTCGAGGACGATGTGCGGCGGGCCGACGAGGTGCGCGCAGCCGCCGTGGATGTAGGACTGGTGGTTGCGCGAGTGCACCATCGCCTCGATTTCGCTGTGCCCGGTCATCGAACCGGTGTCGACGTCGTAGACGCCGTCCTCGGTCCACAGGCCGGCGACAGCCTCCGCGGAACCGCTGTCCACCGCCGGGCCGTAGGCGCTGATGATCTGCATGATGTCGAGCTTGTCCTCGAGCAGCTGGACGCGCTCGACGAGTCGGCCGACGAGCTCGGTGGAGTCGGTCATGTGGTGTTCCCTTCGGTTGTGGCTCAGTCGAATTCGATGCCGAGCGGCCGTGCGAGCTGCTCGAGCGCAGCGAGTTGGTCGCAGTAGTGGGTCGAGCTGGTCGCGTCGACGGTGACGCTGGCGACGGTGGCGCCGGCGTCACGCAGTCGAGTCAGGGCACGCAGCGCGGCGTCGGGGGAGCCGGCCGGGTCGAGGGCACGGCCGGCGCTCAGCACGATCTCCATGCCGGCGGGCACCGGGTGCTTGGCGAGCATGGCCGTCAGGTCGTCGAGGCGGAGGCCGAACGGCACCCAGCCGTCACCGAGCTCGACCGCCCGGCGCAGCGAGCGGGGCGTCCGCCCGCCGATCCACAGCGGCAGGTGCTGCTGCATCGCGTGCGGCTCGACCACAATGTCCTCGAAATCGTAGAACTCGCCGTGGTATTCGGGGGTCGGCTTGCCCAGCGCCGCGCGCAGCGCGCGCAGCGCGTCGTCCGCGCGGGCGCCGCGGCCCTCGAAAGGGGCGCCGAGTAGATCGAACTCCTCGCGGAGGCTGCCGACGCCGAGACCGAGGGTCACGCGTCCGTCGCTGACCCGGTCGAGGGTGCCGTATCGCTTGGCGATCTCGAGGGGGTGGTGGTAGCCGAGGACGAGAACCTGGGTGACCAGCCGGATCCGGCTGGTGCGGGCGGCGAGGAAGCCGAGGGTGGCGAGCGGGTCCCAGTAGGTGCCACCGCGCTCGGTGGCGATGTCGGTCGGCACGGCGATGTGCTCGCTGCATGTGACGTGGTGGTAGCCGAGCCGGTCCGCGGCGGCCGCGATCTCTGCGACCTCCGCGATTCCCGCGCTCGTTTCCCAGGCCGCGCGGGTGAGGGGGTGCTGGATCAGCACCGGGCTGACGATCCCGATTCGCATGTGTCTCTCGCTCCGTTCGGTGAGGGTCGGCCCCGACCGTTCCTATCCCAGTATCGGTCGCTCGGGCGCCGGTCTCCCGCTGACCGAGATCGCCCGATTCTCGCCCAGGTGTTCCTGATCACAGATTATTTGGTACAGTTTCAGAATTCATTTCAGTTTTGCGGATCTGGTGCCCATCCGATCCGGATCGACAGGAGTCGCCATGACGGTCATCACCGAAGCTCCGGCGCGCAGCGACAAGCGTGAGGTTCCGCCCTCGATGGTCGAGCGCATGACCCTGATCCTCGACGCCTTCGACGGTCGCGCCGCGCGACTGACCCTCGAAGAGGTAGCCGGCCGGTCCCGGTTGCCGAGATCGACCGTGCACCGCATCCTCGACTCACTGGTGAAACTGAACTGGGTCGAACATGCGGCCTTCGGGTACCGCCTCGGCAGGCGTGCCCTGGGCGTCGGCGGTGACGGCGGGCACGCGGAGGTCCGGGAGGCCGCCGCGCCGCTGCTGCACGACTTGCACATGCAGACCGGCATGGTGGTGCACCTGTCAGTGCTCGACGGACACGAAGTGATCTACCTGGACAAGGTGGGCGGCCGGCTGGCCAGCTCGATTCCTTCCCGGGTGGGTGGCCGTGTGCCTGCGCAGTCCACCGCCGCCGGCAAGGCGATGCTCGCCTGGCTCGACCCGGAACGCATCGACGCCCTCTTCGGCACCCGACCCAATCGCTGTACGGAGCGGACCATCACCGATCTGGGCACCCTCCACCTCGAGCTCAACCGGATCCGGCAGCGCCGGGGTCTGGCATTCGAGCGCGAGGAGTCGGCCCGCGGGGTGGCCTGCGTCGGTGCCGCCGTCCGCGGACACGAGGGGCCGGTGGCTGCTGTCTCGCTGTGTGGTGACGTCCGCACCGCTCAACTCGAACGCGTCGCTCCGCTGGTGGTGGACGCGGCCCGTGAGATCGGCCGGACACTGTTCCCCGAACTCGGTAACGCGCGCCGCGCGTCGCAGCCCGTCACGCCCGTGCTCGACACCTGGTCGCCGGAGGCGCGCAGTCGGTTGGCGGCGTTGGGTCAGACCAGCGGCTGGATCTGAGTCGGAGGGGTGTTCGTCGCGGCGGGCCTCACACGGAGTCGGCCGTAGCCGGGTCCAGCCCGAACCCGCCGCGGAAGAACACCATCGGACGGTCCTCCCGGACCGACTCGAGTTCGAGCACCCGGCCGAGCACCACGTCGTGGTCGCCGGCCAGGTGCACGGCGTCGACCTCGGCGTGCACCCGCACCAGGACCTCGTGCAACGACGGCGTCTCCCAGCGGGACCGTTCCCAGTCGAGTCCGTCGAACTTGGCGCCGCGGCTCGATCCGAACCGGCCGCAGACGTCGCTCTGGGACTCGGCCAGGACGTTGACCGTGAACCGTCCCGTCCGCCTGATCCGCGGCCATGCACGGCCGCGGTGATCGGCGCAGAAGAGCACCAGCGCCGGATCCAACGACACCGATGCGAACGACTGGCACGCGAACCCGACGGGTCCGTCCTCGTCGAGCCCGGTCACCACGGTGACGCCGGACGCGAACTGACCCATGATCCGGCGCAGCTCGGCGGGATCGTGGGTGACTGTGGTCATGGTCTCTTGACGCATGGTCCGAGCGTAGAAATGCGGTGTCCCGGGGGTGGGTGTGGATCCCGTTCAGTGGAACCGCCCTCGGGTGGTCCCGCAGCGCACTGTGTGGCCCGAAATCATCTCGCTGATTGGGACCGACCCTGACTGAGACCGACCCAAACTGAAAGCGTCGATGCCATGACGAGTGAACTCACCTACGAGGGCACCAAGCGGGAGGTCGCGACCGACCTCGGGGTGCTCCGATACCACGAAGCCGGCGACGGTCCGCCCCTGCTCCTCCTGCACGGCTCGGGGCCGGGCGTCACGGGTTGGCGCAACTACCGCGGCGTCCTCGGTGACTTCGCCGAGCACTTCCGGTGCCTCGTGCTCGAGTTCCCCGGCTTCGGCGTCAGCGACCCGGGCGACGGACACCCGATGATGATGGCCGGCGCCTCGGTCGGGAAGTTCCTCGACGCGATCGGTATCACCGAACCGGTGCACATGATCGGCAATTCGATGGGGGGCATCGTCGCCACCAACGTTGCCATCAACGCGCCGCAGCGGGTGAACAAGCTCGTCACGATCGGCGGCATCGGCAAGAACGTCTTCGCGCCCGGACCGGGTGAGGGCATCAAGCTGCTGTCGGAGTTCACCGACAACCCGACCCGCGAGGGCCTGATCCGGTGGCTGCACTCGATGGTCTACGACCCGGCGGTGGTGACCGAGCAGCTGATCGAGGAGCGCTGGGCGCTCGCCACCGAGCCGCTCACCCTCGAGATCGCCGCACGGATGTACAGCACGAAGGCGTTCGCGGCGAACGCGGCGGCCGCCAAGGCGTCCGGGGCGACCCCGTACTGGGCGCAGCTGCACAAGGTGCAGGCGCCGACGCTGCTGACCTGGGGTCGCGACGACCGCGTCAGCCCCGTCGACATGGCGATGCTGCCGATGCGCGACATCCCGAACGCCGAACTCCACGTGTTCCCCAACTGCGGCCACTGGACCATGATCGAAGCCAAGCAGGCGTGGGTGTCTGCAGTACTGGCATTCCTCACCCGCGACGAGAAAGCGAACAACCAGTGACCGAGCAGAACTGGGACAAGACCGTCGACTTCCTGATCGTCGGCAGTGGCGGCGGCGGCATGAGCGCCGGCGTCACGGCGGCCGATCTCGGCCTCGACACCCTGATCATCGAGAAGGGCAAGAAGTTCGGCGGCTCGACGGCGATCTCCGGTGGCGGCATCTGGATCCCCAACGCACCCACCCTCACCCGCAAGGGGCAGGTCGACGACCCGAACGCGATCAAGGGCTACCTGCGCAACCTGACCGACGGCTCCGGTGTCTCCGATGCCCGGATCGACGCCTACGTCGACAACGGTCCGAAGCTGATGGAGCTGCTCGACCGCAACAAGAACATGAAGCTGTACTGGGTGAAGGGCTATTCGGACTACCACCCGGAGAACGAGGGCGGCAGCCCGCTCGGCCGCACCATCGAGTGCATGCCGTTCGACACCCGGAAGCTGAAGGAGGACGAGCAGTTCCAGCGTCCCAACAGCATGAAGGGCCCGCTGGGCCTGTGGGTCACGTCGAAGGACTACCACGACCTGGCGATGGTCAAGCGGACCTGGGCGGGACGCCGGGCGTCGATGGTCGCGGCGTGGCGAGTGGGGTCGAACGTGATCCGTCGCCGGCACATGGCCACCGGTGGCCGTGCCCTCGCGGCGCGGCTGCGCATGGTGCTCAAGGATGCCGGGGTCCCGCTGTGGCTGCGCACCTCGATGACCGAACTGGTCACCGACGCCAACGGCACCGTGATCGGTGTGGTCGCCGAGCGTGAGGGCAAGACGGTCCGGATCGGGGCGCGGCGCGGCGTGCTGCTCGCGACCGGCGGCTTCGACCACAACCAGGAGATGCGCGACAAGTACCTGCCCGAGCACGGCCGCGCGGACGTCAGCTCCGGTGCCCGGGAGAACAAGGGCGACGGCATTCGTGTCGGCCAGGAACTCGGCGCCGCGGTCGACCTGATGGACGACGCCTGGTGGATGCCGTCGGTGCTCCACCCGATGGGTGCGGTGATCCCGTTGGTCTCCGAGCGGTGCATCCCGCCGTCGGTGATCGTCAACGCCAAGGGCGAGCGGTTCACCAACGAGTCCTCGCCGTACGTGAACTTCGTGCACGACCAGCTCGAGGGCGGACACGTCCCGGCGTGGTTCGTGATGGACACGAAGGCGAAGAACCGGTACCCGTTCGCGCAGGTGCTGCCGAACATGCCGTTCCCGCAGGGGTTCTACGACTCCGGGGTGATCCACAAGGCTGACACGCTGCGCGAGCTCGCCGAGAAGATCGGGGTCCCGGCCGACAAGCTGCTCGCCACGATCGACCGGTTCAACGGCTTCGCCCGGTCCGGCAAGGACGAGGACTTCGGCCGCGGCGACAGCGCATACGACCGCTACTACGGCGACCCGACCATGAAGAACCCCAACATGGACGAGATCGTCAAGGGCCCGTTCTACGCGATCAAGTGCGAGGCCGGCGACCTCGGGACCAAGGGTGGACTCGTCACCGACGAGAACAGCCGGGTGCTGCGCGGCGACGGTTCCGCGATCGCGGGACTCTACGCGACCGGCAACACCACCGCCTCGGTGATGGGGAACGAGTACGCGGGCGCGGGCGCCACCATCGGCCCGTCGATGGTCTTCGGATATCTCGCAGCCAAGGCGGCCGCCGCGAATACGCTCCCACTCAACGAGAGCACCCCAGCCGCGTCCAGCTGACGCTGAGACGTTCACATACAGGAGGCGGCTCGCCGCCGGATCATCAGTAGAGACGAGGAAAGTCATGGGTCAGGTCCTGGATCGGATCGAACAGTACGCGGACGAGATCCGCGCGGGCGGCGTCGAGGGCGACAAGCTGATGCGCCTGTCCGATGCGAACGCCAAGCGGCTGAAGGAGTCCGGGGCGATCCGGATGCTGCAGCCGAAGCAGTACGGCGGCCTCGAGGTGCATCCGCGGGAGTTCGCCGAGACCGCGATGGCGATCGGTGCGATGGACGGCGCGACCGGCTGGGTCACCGGCATCGTC